>CAXXUK010000001.1:0-3567500 GCA_963665125.2 uncultured Desulfarculus sp.
CCTTCTTCTGTCACGAGGCTGGTCCAGTCGTGATTGGTTCGCAGACCGGTCGCCGGTGCATTCGGCGTTCGGGTCACGAAACTGGGCTTCGGGCCGTGCACCAAGTGGACCGGTGTCGCGTAGAAGTCAGTGAACGGCGGATGGTCCGCTCGGCATTCACCGCTGGGCATGAGTTCCAAATTCGCGGGAAGCTCTTCGGACACTTGCAGATATTTCGCCTGGCCACGAGCGACTGCCGAGCCCAGGCCCTGGTACACATCTTGCACGGTGAACTGTCCCAGCTCATGTTTGGCCAAGGTGGCATCGAGCGAACTGGGTAGCACGGGTGGCCGCGGCCGCGACTGCAGCGGAGTCGGATGATAACTGCTGACTTCCGGATCGTCGTAGAGCCACTCGCGATTGCCGTAGCGGTCGATGACGTACAATCCCCAATTTTGCTGATTGTCGGGGTTGTGGGCCACGAGGAAATGGTCGCCAGAGATCGGGTAGGGATCGCGAAAGGTGTTGTGGTGGGAGCGGGCCATCTGGTACTGGGGCCGCGTGTCTGGCGTGATGTTTGTGATCGCCTCGGTGTTGAATGGCCCCTTGTTGCGATCGATGAGGGCGATGGGGCCGCTGTGGTCGCCGTGGGACATGAGCGTGCAGACTATTTCCTGTGAGCCGGGCACCTCGTGCGCCTGGCTGTAGCAGTTGGGCGTGTTGTTGCCGAAGACCAGCTCCGGATGGGTGCCGTCGGGGCTGATGGACCAGAGGGTGTGGCCGAAATCGGCGCCCTTGTCCAGGTACTCCGAGCGGGTCCACAGTATGCGGCCGCTCCGCATCACGGAAGGTTTCCACTCGCTAAGGTTCGCGTGGGAAAGACGTCGCATATTTTCGGCCGTCGGCGTCCATGCGGTAGAGCACGTAGGCCTGCGGTCGCCAGCAAAGAAAGCGGACGGCGCACCGAGTGGTATGAAAAGCCAGGCCGCCATCGGGCAGGCAGACGGCGTCGAAATCGTGAAAGGGTCCGTCGGTCAGCTTGCGTAGGCCGGAACCGTCGGTTTCCATGGCGTACATGTGCCAGTAGGACGCCCAGCCTTCCACGTCGGTCTTGTCGGGACGGTACGCGAAGTAGACGGTGTTGGCATCGAAATCCGACACCGGTTCGCGGACAATGCCTTCGGTGCCATCGAACAACGTCTGGATGCGGGCCAAGTCGGGACGGTATCGACCGTGTTCGTCGCGGGGGATGTGCAGCACGAAGACGCCCCCGCCCGGTTCGAGAATCCCGTCCAGGTGTTCGCTGTAGTTGTGCGATTCGAGGAATGGATGCCGCTTCGCGAACAGAATCCGCTGAATCGGGGCCTCAGGGCGGGATCACGGAAGAAGAGTTGCCGCTTGGCCAACCGGGCGGCCAAGTACAAGGCTTGCGAGTCCGGCTGTTCGGCGGCCTGACGCCGAAAGTCGGCTGCCTGGATGCGTTCCGCAGTCACGTCCAGCCCCTGCCGGTCCATCCGCTCGATCAGCTCCTCGAACAACACGAGCACTCGCTCCAGCGGTGCCAGCGGCGCGATGCGCCCCCAATAGGGTGCGCCGCCTGGCACTGCCGGCCTGTGTCGACCTGCAGTCGGCGACAGGTGATCATCCGCCGGCAGACTGCTCCAGGTCGCCCGCTCACGCAGAAAGGTGTACTGCAGGAATCCGTCCCATGTTGGCTTGGAGAGCCGGTCGACCTGGAAGTAGGGCAACCGGGGAGACCGGCCGGTTTCTGTTCGTTCGCGTTTGGCAACTGTCTCCCACTGCTCCCCATCCTGGGAGACGAGCACGTCGAACACCTCCGGGATGCGATCGCGGTACTTGCCGGTACGGTCGCGAGTGACCATCACGCGGGTTACGTCAGCCGGTTGCGGCAATTCGATCTGGACCCACTCCTGGCCGCTGGACGCTGCGATCCAACTGTGATCGTTCCCGTAGAGTCCATCGTTGAGGTGCTTGATCTGGTGAATGGGATAGCCGGGAAGCAGGGACGATGCGCTGGCCACGGCACCACGTTCGGCCAGGGCCAGATTCTCCTTGCTGTCGGGACCGAAGATCTCCAGTTCGTCGATTCCCGGCTGCGAGTTGCCGCTGGTTTGGTGAATCACCAAACGCACGAAACCGGGCTTGTTTCGGCGCGAAAATCCAGGGCCTCGGGTGGCGTGACGGTCAGCTTGGAAAGTCGGCCTAAACGCCGCCTGGCACTCGTCGGCCACCGGCCGCTGCGGGAGATTCTCGGCCCGCGCGGATGCCAGGTTTGCGGCTACCAGCAGGCACACATAAAATCAACCGTCTTGCGTGCAGCCTTATCCTCAAAGTGAGACTTCGAGTCATTGTCCGTATCCTCCCGAAGTGAGTTGCCGTCCGTTGTATCATTCACAGTCGCTTGAAGGCACTGCTCAAGTGGTTCTGCATTGCCGCCCTTGCTGCGTCGGCATCCGAATCTCGAACCGCCTGAACGATCTTCTCGTGTTCGCAGATCGCTTCCTGACGGAAGGCGAGGTCATCGCGAAACCGATCATGCAGCTCGGCCAGCAGGTCGGTAATGGATGCCATGAAGACCGAGAAGACGGGGTTTCCTGTCGCCCCGGCAAGTTCGCGGTGGAACGCCTTGTCGTGGGTGACGTATTCCGCACGATCGCAAATCGATTCGCGCATGGCGTCGAGCTCAGTGTCGAGGAGATCAAGATTTTCGTCGCTTCGATGCTGAGCAGCCAGGGCCGCGATGTCCATTTCCAACGCCAGCCGCACCTCCAGCAAATGTTGCTGAGTCATGGCGGTCTGGATCTTGAGCAGTGGCGACAGCATGCCGAATACGGCCGCCGGGTCGAGTTGTTTTACGAAGAAGCCACGGCCATGCCGGGATTCGATGATCCCCAGGCCTTTGAGCACGGAGAGAGCTTCTCGGATCGGCAAGCGGCTGGCTCCGAGCATTTCGACCAAAGTCCGTTCCGAGGGCAGGCGGTCGCCGGCCTGGAGGCGGTTGTCGGCGATGTATTGGACCAGGACGCGAACGATGGCGTCGACGACGGTTTCGCGGGGTGAAATCGGCAGAATTTCGGCGGTAGCCAAGGAGGTCTCCTCCGAGCAGGGCTCATATACTCATATGACCAGTTAGCTGTCAGGTCAAGAATAATCTCCCGCCGCATGTCGTGCAAGTCGGGGCTTTTCGTAGTTGACACCCGAAACGCAACCTATTTTCAGAAAAGGCTTTATGCTGGTCATTTGCCCCAGGCCGCGACAAAGCGTTGAGCGGTTTGGGTGTTTGCCAGTCGGGCCTGTCTGGTGGCGGCCGGTGTGATTGTTGCCGGTCAGGAGATGAAGGAACGAGTCGTGGTGGGGAGCCTTCTGTGAGGTCCCGCTCGGCGAGCGAGACCTACCCCTTTTCCCTCTAGGGATCGGTTGGGATGAGGGGCTCGATCTGGGCGATGCGGAGGTGGGGGGAAGCGGGCCTGGCCGGCGACGATGATCGCGCCCGCCTCCGCTGCCTTGGAATGTGTCCGCCATGGTGATTCCGAACATCCACTGGGCATTCAAGTAGACTTCGATGCGGTGATCGCGAGTCAGGATTCGGAGTTCGTCGGCTTGATCTGCCAGTGGTGCCTTGTATCGTGTATCCAGGGGCTTCACTACGTATTGCTCTCCCTGGCGACGGAATTCGGCGACCTGCAGGGTGCCTTGGGCACGGTCGATCGTGACGCCGATTCCCTGCTGGCCGTCAAAGCGGCAGAACAGGCCAGCTTGTGCGGTCTGGGTAGCGTCGATCCGGCAGGTGAATATCATGTCGCTGACTTCAACGGGCAACTGAAACAGGGTTGGTGAGCCGAACGAGTTCTGAGGTTCCGCTTGTTTCGGCGGTTCGGTCTTTTCGTGCAGGTTCCCGGCTTGTCCCTGCAATGCCCGTTGCTCCCAGCGCCAGTTGGCGTCCAGTTTCTTGCCACTGAGTTCGGTTGCGTTCTGGGTGTTGAAGAGTACTTGTGTGTTTCGAGGCCGTCGAGCCCTGGCCAGTATTCGAGGCGCAGGGTGCCGTCTTCATTTTGCTTGATTTTTTTGACGGTTCCCCAGACAACCGTGCCGCCGACCGTGTGGTGGTAGAGGAGGTGGCCGTCTCCGTAGGGCAAGGCACGTGCTACGTAGTTGTCCAAACGCCCATTTCCGGAGCCGAGGATCAGCGGGTCCGGAGGCAGGCGATATGGGCCGTCGCGATGCTCGCTCATCACGTAGAACGTTCCCGATGCTTTCCGGCGGGTGGGTGTGTCGCGTCGCGTTCTTGCGCTGGAGAATAAAAAATAGTGCCAGCCTCCCTGGGTGAAATAGTCAGGTACTTCAAGGTCGGAGAAGTCGGCATTTTCGTAGACCGGCGCCAGGTATTCCCAGTGGATCAATTCCTTGGACATGAAGTGGCCGATGCACGGGGTGTTTCGCGGCAGCGTGCGCGGGGTAATCAGGTAGTCGTCGATTCCATCGAGGTGCAGGCGGCCGTTGGCGATCTTTGCGCCACCGTGGAGTTCGGCAAGGGGGAAGGTCCCGGTCACGTCGCGGGCCGTGCCGTCTTCGAAAGTCCAGCGGGCGAGCGGTTTCGGATTTTCTGCGGCTTCGAGCTGGAGGTCACGGATCACGTCGTCGGAGAGTGCGTGGTCGTACAGGCGTGCTTCTTCGATCGAGCCGGCAAAGCAGTTGGCTTTGCACACTTTTACGGGCGCATGGCGAAGGCCCATGAGGACGGCGGTGCCGTTTCCGAAGCTGGCCTGTTCAGGTGCGGTGTAGGCAGCGTAGCGCTGGCCGTTTCGATAGATTGTGATTTCGTTGCCGCGATACACGATGGCGATCTTCAAGAGTTCGCCGATCGAGGCCGACTCAGGCGGATAGGACGACTGGTCTTTCTGGCCGCGCCGGGCATGGTCGCTGCCGGCCATCCAACGGCGCGGCCATTTTTCCCCGTAGACCACTGCATCGAAAACGATATTGTCCTTGTCGAGGGTCAAGACGCTGCCGCCACCCTGATCCAGCGTGCCGGGCAGCACCCACGCTACCAATGTCTTGTCGGTGATCGTTGGCAGTTTGGGATTGGCGGGTTTGGATGCGGCCGTTTGGGCGCAGATGTAGCCGTGCCAGATCTGCTCGCGGGGATCGTAGTAGGCTGTCGGGTCACGCCAATCGGTGCCGCCGTAGTGTGGAGGCGTGCTGACGAGCACCGGGTTGCCGGGGGACTTTTGCCAGTGGAGGAGATCGTCGGAGAACATGATGCCGTTGAGTTGGCGACCGGTTCCCGAGGAGCCGTAGAGGCAGGCGTAACGATCACCGATCTTGACCGTCCAGCCCGTGTGCGTGATCTTGCGATCCCAGGCGTCGCCCTTGCCGACACTGTCGATCCATGGCAGCCGTTGCCAGTGCAGGAGGTCTTGCGACACGGCCCGGCCGATGTGGCGATCGTCACGGGGGCCCTGGAGGTAGAAGAGGTGGTAGTCGTCGCCGTCGCGGAATAGCCATGAATCCCACACCGTGCGGGGTGGTTTGACGGCGTAGAGCTGGGCGCAGCAGTCGCTGTTCGAGACGAATGCATGGCAGCAGATGGCCAGGACAAACCAGGCTGGTTTTGTGGGCATGGTGTGGTTCCGTAGGAGGCAGGAGGGAGGTTAGTCGATTCTACTTGTTGGTCGTGTCCTGATGGAAGAGATGGGACCGCTGATGACCGCTGATGGAAGTGGATATCTGGGATGAGGTGAAGTGGAAAGAGGAAATGAGGTATGGTCTGATCCTCTTGCTGCAAGCAACACCGACGATTTTCCGAAGTTGTCGGTGATGGTGGTGGGCGATCTGCGGAAAAATCATCGGTGCCACCCAGCGAGTGATTGTGGGGAGCTTCCTGTGAGGTCCCGCTCGGCGAGCGAGACCTACTGGATTTTGTTGAAGAGGTGGGCGGAGTTGCGGCCCAGGCGTTCGCAGATTGCGGAGGTTTCGCCGAAATCGAGATCGAGGGGGCGGACCCGATCGGGCTCGACCAGTGCGACCCAGCCGGTCCAGGGATCGGGAGAGCCGGGCAGATAGACGATTACCAGGCCTTTCTCGGTTCGGCCTGCTTCGTAGCCGATGCGGATGGCATCGTCCTGGCGAACGGTGATAGGTGTGAGGGAAGGAGCGGCCGCGGCGCCGCCGACGTTGCCAGCGAGGATGTCTTTGTAGATCGCGTACTTGGGGAAGGCCATCACCAAGTACTTCTCGACGAGCTCGGAGAACTTGCGGGCGATAGCGCGCTTCGCCAGGAAACCGCAGAGGAAGCAGAGTGCTACGAGAATAGCGACCGCAATGAGGAACAGGATAGCCGTGCCGGTTGCGCTGTCAACCGGCAAGTAGGCTTTCATGGGGTTGTAGATACCCAGGACCACGTTGTAGACGTAGCCGAGTAGCCCGCCGATCACTGCCAGGGGCAAGAGGAAGATCAGGCCGCCGATGGCCGTCGTTCTGAGGAAACCGATCGTTCTGGTCACTCGTTCTTTCATGGCGAATTCCCCGGCAGACAACAGGCTTGGAAATGACTCAAGAGCCTCCGTTTGATTCGCCGAATTGACGGCTTCGCGGTTCTAAGGTTGTTTTACCAGTTCGCGGCCCGAACGATTGTCGATTTCGACGCGAAAGCCTTCGGGCACGCTCAGACGATAGCGGCGGGTCTTTTCGTCCTGGTCCCAGCGGAGGTTGATTTCGCCGTCCGCCAGGGGAATGCGTCCTTCGCACCAATCCAGGTCCACATCGCCGAACCGCAAGTGGATCACCTGGTTTGGCAGATCGATCTGGTACACGCCCAGGATATCGCGGTTGAGAGTGTGAACGATGTGCGAGGCGAAGCCGTGGTTGCAGCTGGCATAAGGGCCGTCGTTTTCCCAAAGGGTGCCGGTTCGGTCGGCCATGTAGAGCAGGTAGGCGACGGACTCATCGAGAATCTGCTGGCCGCGGTCCTGTTGAGAAAGGAGTTCCATGCGGACCATGTTGCCGATGAAGGAGTTGGCGAGATGGACTTCCGGATAGGCCTTGGTTTCCTTGCGTTGGGGCCCGAAGTCGTCGCGGAGTGTTTTCCACAACTCGGGATAGGTTTCAGGGGTCGCCACGTCGAAGAAGAAGGCGAAGTACTGGCAGACCTCGCTTCGATTGCGTGTTACCTGGAGTTTGCCGTCCTTACGGCGTGCATTATCGACGAAGAACTTACCGTCGAAGGACTGTTGTCGGATGACCTTCCGAATCTTCTCGGCCTTGGCTGCATAGTCGGCGTTATTGTACATCCGTCCGGCGGCTGCCAGGGCAGCTGCATAGAGCATGTTACTGGGGTAGCTGACGTCCTGGACGAACTTGTTGGCGGCCGACCACTCGACGAAGACCCAGGCCTCGAGTTTTTCGAGGAGCCCGTCCTCGTTTTCGAAGGGTTGGAAGTAGTCCATCAGTTTTGCGACACGGCTCCGCATGGCGTCGACCATGACCTGGTCGCCGCTCCGGGCCAGGTATTCCTCCAATTCGAGGACGAAGAAGAGGGACCAGTTGGGGATGAAGTTGCCGTTGTAGTGGTCGGCCGGGTAGCACATGGGGAGCATGCCGTCGGGCAGGTGCTCGAAACGGTCGGGGAGAAGGAAGTTCTCCATGAATGCTCTCTCGACGACCGTGGTTCCCGTGAGGTCGGGGGCGACACGGGCGGTGAAGAGGCTATCGCAGAGCCAGCCGGCCCGTTCACGCGAGGGGCAGTCCATGAAGATATCAAGGGTGTTCTGGCGGAAGGTCTCTACGCCGGCCGCATAGAGCTTGTTGAGCCGTGCGTCGCTTGCGGCAAAGCGGGCCTGGGGCGTGCGGGGATGGGCGAATTCTCGCAGGTAGGCATCGCTGACTTTGCATGCACCTTCCAGGCAGATGAGCTTCAGGTAGCGGAAGGTGTAGGGTTCGATCGATTCGAGCTGGTAGCTGCCCGGCTCCAATTCGTAGCGAACGACGTTGACGCATCCGAGCCGGCGGAAGTTGACGTCGTCCTTGGCTTCGGGCGTATCGGTGAGGATTTCGTCGAAGGCGAAGAGGAGGACGGTTTTGCTGTTGCAGGAGACGGTGGCTCCGATCATGCCCGTTCGATTGACTCCTACGTCGAGCACCTGGTAACGATCGGCAGTCAACGAGATCTCGGGCTTGTCCTCCCAGGTTGCGTCGAGGGAATCGGTGCCGATGGAGGCGAGCTTCTGCATATCGGTGGAGACGACGAGTTCCAGTTCCTCTTCGGGATAGCCCTTGAGTTCAGGGCTGATGTTCGTGAGGCTTCGATCCTTCCACAGCTTGGCCACATCGTCGAGGTGTTTGATTCGGCCGGCGCTGACATGGCGTGTGGGCGGAATCGTCCTGAGTTCCGGGAAGAGTACGCGGCGCGGCAGGAGGTTCTTCGCGGGCTCGGCCGCCAATTCGACGGGCGACGCCATCGAAGCTTGTGCCGTACTGATCCAATCGTGCGAATCGGGTGACAAGCGGTAGACCTCGATGAAGGGTCGCTGGAAGCTGTAGCGTTGGACCTTCTGAACGCGATAGTCGAGCGTGCCGGCTTCGAAGGGCTGCCCTTTGCCCAGGGTGGATGCCAGTACGTCGAATCCCTGGATTAACTCTGCCTGGAGGAAGGAGGGTTGGTCGAGGACGTAGTAACTATTGGCGTTGTAGCCGGCCACTTCGATGGCAAGGAGGTTCTTGCCGGGCTTGAGTTGTTCGGTCACGTCGATGACGTCGACGCGGTAATAGCCGCGTGGTCCTCGTGCGGGGCCGTGGGCGACCAGTTCGCCGTTGAGCCAGGCGCGATAGATGGTGGCGGCGGCCACCCGCAGGACGGCCTTTTCTTTGGAATCCTTGGCTTCAACGACGGCACGGAATCCGAGGGAGAGGTTCATCTCTTCCGCCCGTCCTTTTGCCCAGGCAGGCTGAGCGGATTGGAAGGACGGGGTCTCGATGGCCATGGCCACGGGGCTCAGGAGACCAAGAAGCAGGCCGGTGATCAGCAGAATGGGGAGATGGCACTTCACGGTGTGGTACCTCAGCGGGCATGGAGTTTCGGTAAGCTTCCCAAGGTTGGCAGGCCCACCATTGTACCATCACGGAGTGCCGTGTCGAACAGACGGAGAGGAGAGTCTGGGACGGGACGTGCGGCGACGCCGGGCAGATGGGACCGCTTTTTGGGCATGCAGGGATCCGCTCGTCACGCAGTGTCGGCGTAGGAACGCACCCAGCGGACACGGGCGGCTTGAGCAAAGGCGGTGAGAGATGTTCGCTGCTACGGCAGCGCCGTCTCGCCCATGAGGTAGCGATCGCACTCGCGGGCGGCTTCGCGGCCTTCGCGGATGGCCCAGACCACGAGGCTCTGGCCGCGACGGCAGTCGCCGGCGGCGAAGATGCCTTCGACGCTGGTGGCGTACTGGCCGAACTGGGCTTTGAAGTTGCTCCGCGGGTCGGTTTCCAAGCTCAGGCTTTCGGCCAGGGTTGCCTCGGGGCCGAGGAAGCCCATGGCGAGGAAGATGAGGTCGGCCTTCCATTCCTTTTCGCTGCCGGCTATCTCTTTGAACTCGGGTCGTCCGCTGGAGAAGTCGACGTCGACTTCGACGGTTTTGACGCCGGCGAGGTTGCCCGCACCGTCGCTGAGGAACTCCTTGCTCATGAGTTGGTAGACGCGGGGGTCTTCGCCGAACTTGGCGGCCGCTTCTTCGTGGCCGTAGTCGACGCGGAAGATCCGCGGCCATTCGGGCCAGGGATTGTTCTCGTCGCGTACTTCGGGCGGCTTGGGGAAGAGTTCGAAGTTGACGACGCTGTTGCAGCCGTGGCGGATGGAGGTGCCGATGCAGTCGGTGCCGGTATCGCCGCCGCCGATGACGATGACGTCCTTGCCTTTGGCGGAGATGTAGTTGCCGTCTTCCAGGTTGGAGTCGAGAAGGCTCTTGGTGTTCTGGAGGAGGAATTCCATGGCGAAGTGGACGCCCTTGAGTTCGCGTCCAGGGATCGGTAGATCGCGAGGCTTCGTGGCGCCGGCGGCGAGGATGATTGCGTCGTTTTTCTCTCGCAATTCTCTGGCATCGACGTTGACGCCGACGTGCGCGCCTGTGACGAACTCGACGCCCTCGGCGCGGAGGAGCTCGACCCGGCGCTGGACGACGGCCTTGTCGAGTTTCATGTTGGGAATGCCGTACATGAGGAGGCCGCCGATACGGTCGTCTCGTTCATAGACGGTGACCTTGTGCCCTGCCTTGTTGAGTTGGGCGGCGGCCGCCAATCCCGCCGGGCCGGAGCCGATGACGGCTACCGACTTGCCGGTTCGATGCTTGGGCGGCTGGGGGACGATCCAGCCCTCGGCGAATCCCCGATCGACGATGGTGCATTCGATGTTCTTAATTGTCACGGCCGGGTTGGTGAAGCCCAGGCAACAGGCCCCTTCGCAGGGCGCGGGGCAGACGCGACCGGTGAACTCGGGGAAGTTGTTTGTCTTGTGCAGTCGATCGAGGGCCTCGCGCCAACGGCCCCGGTAGACCAGATCGTTCCACTCGGGGATCAGGTTATCGACCGGGCAGCCGGTTCCGGACATGCAGAAGGGGATGCCGCAGTCCATACATCGAGCACCTTGCGTCTTAAGGTGCGCTTCGGCCGGTTTCTCGCTGAATTCGTTGAAGTCGAGGATCCGCAGCATCGGGTCCCGATAGGGGATGGTCGCTCGCTCAAACTCCATGAATCCGGTTGGCTTACCCATGGCACGTCTCGTCTTCTTCCAATGGCGTCAATGCGTTGTTTTGCTATCGTCTTTGGAGGTGGCGGCGGGAATGTTGGATTACTGGAACGGTGGAATACTGGGTGGGACCAGTACGTCGGTTCCTGGCGTTCGTTGGCCAGGTTTCGAATCACACCGTTCCTTTCTTCCATGCAGTATTCCGCTTGCCACCTCACTCGCTGATACTTCAACCCTCGCTGCCGGCTTCCGCGGCCTGCCGCATCTCTTCCAGCACGCGTTTGTAGTCGGTTGGCATAACCTTGACGAACTGGGGCACGCAATTGTCCCAGTCGGCAAGGACTCGTTCGGCAACGGTGGAGCCGGTGTGCTGCTGGTGCTGCTCGATGAGGCTCTTGACATCGGAGATTTCCTCCTCGGTTTCGAGCCGTTCGAGTTCGACCATGGCGAGGTTGCAGTTTCCGAGGAACACGTCTTCGGGATCCCAGATGTAGGCGACGCCGCCGCTCATACCGGCTGCGAAATTTCGGCCTGTGGGTCCGAGGATAACGACTCGACCTCCGGTCATGTATTCACAGCCGTGATCGCCGACGCCCTCGACGACGGCGTGGGCGCCGCTGTTTCGAACGCAGAACCGCTCGGCAGCCCGGCCGCGGAAGAACGCCTGGCCTTCGGTTGCGCCGTAGAGAACGACGTTGCCGACGAGGATGTTTTCGGAGGGCTCGAAGGGGCTTCCCGCGGGCGGGTAGACAATGAGCTTGCCGCCTGACAGGCCCTTACCCACATAGTCGTTTCCATCGCCTTCCAGTTCCAGGGTAACACCCTTCGCAAGGAAGGCGCCAAAACTCTGGCCTGCGGATCCCGTCAACTTGATGTGGATCGTATCGTGGGGGAGTAACGACTCGCCCCATTTCTTGGCAATCTCGTGGCTGAGCATGGCGCCCACGGTGCGATTCGTGTTAATAATCGGCGTCTCGATGCGTACCTTCTGCCCGTCCTGGATAGCCGGCTGGGCTTGCCTGATCAGTTCGTTGTCGAGTGCCAGGTGCAGACCGTGGTCCTGCGTGCGTGTGCAGACGACTTCCGTCTGGTCGTTCTTCTTCCGGGCCGGTGTGAGGATCGGGGTCAGGTCGATTCCATCCGACTTCCAATGCCGGATCGCGTCGTCCATTTCGAGGACGTCGACTCGCCCGACCATTTCCAGGACGGTGCGGAAGCCGAGCTGGGCCATGATCTGGCGCATCTCTTCGGCGACCATGAAGAAGTAGTTGATCACGTGTTCCGGTTTGCCGACAAACTTCTTGCGGAGCTCGGGATCTTGCGTTGCCACACCGACGGGGCAGGTGTTCAGGTGGCACTTGCGCATCATCATGCATCCGAGGGCAATCAGGGGAGCGGTCGAGTAGCCGAACTCCTCTGCCCCCAGGAGTGCGGCGATGGCGGCGTCGCGACCGGTTCGGAGCCCGCCGTCTGTTTGTAGGACGACGCGGCTGCGGAGATCGTTGAGGACGAGCGTCTGATGGGTTTCGGAGATGCCGAGTTCCCAGGGCAGGCCGGCGTGCTTGATGCTGGTGAGCGGCGAGGCGCCGGTACCGCCGTCATGTCCGGAGATCAGGATATGATCGGAGAAGGCCTTGGCCACACCGGCGGCGATGGTGCCGACGCCCATTTCGGAGACCAGCTTGACGCTGATCCGGGCGCTCGGGTTGGCGTTCTTCAGATCGTGGATGAGCTGCTTGAGGTCTTCGATGGAGTAGATGTCATGGTGGGGTGGGGGGCTGATCAGTCCCACGCCGGGCGTCGAGTGGCGGATTCGGGCGATGTTCCTATCAACCTTCTTGCCGGGGAGCTCACCGCCCTCGCCGGGCTTGGCGCCTTGAGCGACCTTGATTTGCAGTTCGTCGGCGTTTGTGAGGTAGTAGATTGTCACGCCGAAACGGCCCGAGGCGACCTGCTTGATGGCCGAACGCTGCGGGTTCTGGCTGCCGTCTTCGAGCGGACGAATACGCGCCGGATCTTCGCCGCCTTCTCCGGTGTTGCTCTTTCCGCCGAAGGAGTTCATGGCCTTGGCGAGCGAAGTGTGGGCTTCCTCCGAGATCGATCCGAAGCTCATGGCTCCGGTGCAGAAGCGTTTGACGATCTCCTTGGCCGGCTCGACTTCTTCGAGCGGGATAGGGACCGCCGTTGACGCCTTCCTTGAAACGCATCAAGCCGCGGAGCGTACAGCGGTTTCGAGCGTCGCGATTCACGGAATCGGCGAACTTCTTGTATTCTTCCCAGCGATTGCCGCGAACAGCCTTGTGGATCGTGGAAATGGTGTCGGGCGACCAGACATGGCGTTCGCCGTCGGGACGCCAATGGAACTCGCCGGGGCTCGGAAGCATGGGGTCGGAATCGCCCCCTTGAGGCGGAAATCCAATTGCGTGTCGGCGAAGGGATTCTTCGGCAATGATCTTGAAGTCGACGCCCTGGACGCGGCTCGGCGTGCCGGTGAAGCATCGTTCGATGATTTCGTCACGAAGTCCGACGGCCTCGAAGATCTGGGCCCCCTTGTAACTGTGCAAGGTTGAGATGCCCATTTTGCCCATGACCTTGAGGATGCCCTTGGCGACGCCCTTGCGATAGGTGGCCACGATCTTGTCGTCGTCGGTGAACTCCTCTGTCGAGAGTCGCCCGTCGCGACGAGCCTGCCACAGGGCCTCGAAGGCCAGATAGGGATTGATGGCGTCGGCTCCGTAGCCCACGAGGAGGCAGTGATGGTGGACTTCGCGAGCTTCGCCCGTTTCGAGGACGATACCGATCCGCGTGCGCTTGATCTGGCGAACGAGGTGTTGATGAACGGCTCCGCAGGCCAGCAATGCGGGCAACGGCACTTTTTCTGCATCCATCGCACGGTCTGAAAGCACCACGAGGGTGTACCCCTCGTCAATGGCTTCTTCCGCCTCCCGGCAGATGCGATCGAGAGCGGCTCTGAGTCCCTCGCCGTCTTCGCTGCGGGGGAAGGTCATGTCGATCACCCGGGTCTTCCAGCCGGGGCGGTCCATTCGCTTGATGGCCGCCATCTCTTCGTTCGTGAGGATGGGATGGGGAATCAACAGGCGATTGGCGTGTTCTTCGGTCGTTTCGAGCAGGTTTCGTTCGGGGCCGATGTAACATTCCAGCGACATAATGATCTCTTCGCGGATCGAGTCGATGGCCGGATTGGTGACCTGGGCGAAGAGCTGCTTGAAGTAGTCGTAGACCAGGCGTGGCTGGTCGGAGAGGCAGGCGAGTGCGGCATCGTTGCCCATCGAGCCGACCGGATCGCGTTTCTGCTCGACCAGGGGGAGGAGCATGAACTGGAGTGTCTCGTTGGAGTAGCCGTGCGCCTGCATGCGTTGGGTCAGGGTTTCAGGGCAGAAGCCATGTGCGTTGTCGCCCGGGTCAAGTTCTTTGAGCTCGATTCGCTGATTCTGGAGCCAATCACTGTAGGGACGTTGCTTGGCCCATTGCCGCTTGAGTTCCGCGTCGGGGATCATTCGTCCCTGTTCGAAGTCGACGAGGAAGATCTTGCCCGGCTGGAGTCGCCCCTTTTCTTTGACGGTGAGCGGATCGACGGGGAGCACGCCGACTTCACTGGCCATGATGACTTTGTCGTCGGTTGTCACGTAGTATCGGCTTGGGCGCAGGCCGTTGCGATCGAGCACGGCCCCGATGTAATGGCCGTCGGTGAAGGCGATCGACGCCGGACCATCCCAAGGCTCCATCAGGCAAGAATGGTACTCGTAGAAGGCCCGCATCGATTCCGGCATGGTTTCGTGGTTTTGCCATGCTTCGGGAATCATCATCATGACGGCTTCCTGGAGCGTGCGGCCGTTCATGAGCAGGAATTCCAGCCCATTGTCGAAGGTGCCCGAGTCGGAGCAGTCGGGTTCGGCGATGGGAAAAGTCTTTTCGAGTTCATCCCCGAACAGTTCGCTGCGAACGACGCCCTGGCGTGCCCGCATCCAGTTCTTGTTGCCTCGAAGCGTATTGATCTCGCCATTGTGGCTCATGAAGCGATTGGGCTGAGCACGGTCCCAACTGGGAAACGTATTCGTGCTGAACCGCGAATGGACCATTGCCAGGTGGGTCGTGTAGTCCGGATCGAGCAGATCCGAGTAATACTGGCAGAGCTGGTGCGAGGTGAGCATGCCCTTGTAGACGATCACTTTCGTCGACAAGGAGCAGATGTAGAACATCTTCGCCTGCACCATCGACTCGTCGCCACGGAGCACGGTGCTGGATCGTTTGCGAATGATATAGAGTTGTCGCTCGAAGGCGTCTCCTTCCAGGCCCTCGCCGGCGGCGATGATCAGCTGTTCGACGTAGGGCTCACCGGCCCTGGCGGTTTCACCGAGGTCGGCGCGATCCGCGTCGACGGGGACCTTGCGCCAACCGACCAGTTCCTGACCTTGTTCGGCGATGATGGCTTCGACGGTCTGCTTGCACTTGGCACGCTCGTTTTCGTCAGTTGGGAGGAAGACGATACCGGCGGAGAACTTCCCGGGCGTGGGCAGATCGACACCCAGATCAGCCTTGGCGACCTTTGCCAGGAACTCGTGGGGAAGCGCCGTCAACATTCCGGCGCCGTCACCCGTGTTGGGTTCACATCCGCAACCACCGCGATGGTCCATGTTCTGCAGGACGATCTCGGCATCGCGAATGATCTGGTGACTTCGCTCACCCTTCAAATGGGCCACGAAACCGACACCGCAACTGTCCTTTTCGTAGGCCGGATCGTAAAGGCCGTACTTGTCAGGAATTCGTGTGAACGGTCGAGTCGTCATCCCGTCTTACCCTGTCTCTTGTCTCGTTCTTGTTGCCAGTTTGCCGAGGTGTGCCGCGGCGCAGTGTGACCTGCAAAACCGAAAGTTGGGTGTTTGTGCGGAACCACACCGCGTTGGGTGAATCCTCAAGGGATACGTTCCCAATCAAAGCCTGCATGATTGAAGGAACGAGCGGCTGGTTGTGCTCCCCTTGGATTTCGTGGGCAGCGGCCTGAGTGGTCGTTTCATCCGCAAACTTCAAGTCAGCCAGTGAACCCCTTTCAGCACTCCGTGATCCCGATCGTTCCTGCTGTTCTGCGAGGAGACGATGCCCCAAAGGGCGGTCAGTCGTTTCATCCAATCGCGTCCGAAGACGAAAGCGCGGGTTGTTAGTGGGGCTCGCCGACCAGCGACCATGTCCGATTGTCTTGCGGAGCCCCTAATGGTGGCGGCTCTATTAATGCATTACGGACACAAATGTCACTTTTCTTCAGAATTAACAATACTAATCCAGGATATTTGACAAATTCGTCCCTGTCAAGATCTCGGAGGCGTCGTGCTTCGGTCTCACGAGTCTGCCGTTTTCCCCATTTCGCCAGGTTTTGGCCGAAGGTCGTAACTTGTTGTTTTGGTGGTGGTTACGGGGTGGATAACGAGCCTGCATCTGCCGGACGAGGAAGTTCCCCCTCTTGGGGCCGGTTGGCATCGGCGGGGTACGTCACGGGCCACTCTGTCAATGTGGTGAGGAGCTTGTCAGAGTCGGAGCGGAGCCATTATATACATAGGGGCCTCTCGTGGCTTGGAACGCGGAAGGTTACCCTTTGCTCGTCGTCTGCTTACGAGGCCGCCATGGCCATCAATTGCCCAAATTGTGGTGCCGGGTATGATGTCACGCTTTTCCAATTTGGGCGCAGCGTCCAGTGCGCCTGCGGCCAATGGGTGGAGTTGTCTCGTGGTCATGTCCTCCAGGACGATCGGGCCGACCTGCCTCTTCCGAGGGTTTGTTCTTCTCTTCCGTCAAGAGAGGGGGTGAGCGAAGAGCCGGGCCTTTGTGAAACGTCCGAATCTGACTGCCCGGGGGACATTCTGCTTTTCCGCCGGATATGAAAACGATCTCGTGCGATTCCAGGGCGAAGACGCTTCTCTCCGCTCGAAACCTTCCTGCCTCTGCCCCTTCGGAAGACCGTCGAGGTGATGCAGGGACGAGGAGGATGTACAAGCGACGGTTCAACGAATACGGCGATTCAAGGCCACGGCGCCGAGTTGAAGGGCAACCGAGGGTCTGCTTTTTGCTACGAGATCGTCCGAGCCACGCAGGTGTGTTCTGACGCGATCAGTTGACTACAATGATTGCCTTTGACTGATTGTGAAGTCTGCGGAATCAGGCGAGTGTTTGCCGGTTTCGCATTGATTTGCGGGCGTCAATAACCTACCAGAGGCTTGATCATGGTTCGTGTCTTCCTGTTCGTTCTTGTTGCATGCGTTGCTTTGCCGTTCTCCTTGGCGGCGGCCGACGAAGGGCGGTTGTTGCGCAGTTCGCGGCTCGAAGTCGTCCTCGACGAGAGCCTGAATGGGTTCCAGACGATTCGTGACCGATCCACCGGCCGTGACTATGCTGAGGGTGCCGCCTCGCCGCTTGGCCTCTACCGACTGACTTTGGGTGGCGGGAAGCAGAAGACCATACAGCTCACGTCACTCGAGGCTACGGCCCGCAAATGTCAGCGCACGGAAGAGGGGCTGCAACTTCATTTCGTTCATGGTGGTGAGGCTCCCCTCGAGGTTTTCTGCCGTGCAACGGCCGGCGAGGATTCGTCCGAGATCGGATGGCGGATTGCTGTGAAGAACGATTCCAAATTTCCGGTCACCGCTGCCGAGTTTCCTCGCGTCCAGATGGCACTGCAATTGGGGGACCGCGGCACGGACGACGCAATTGTGTACCCATCCCTTGAAGGAGTTCTGTTGACGGATCCGGCCTCGCGATTCCGCGAGCAGCAGGAGCAGCGCACGACCTATCCGGGTAAGGCGTCGTCCCAGTTTCTCTATTTCTTCGATCCTGAAGGCGGGTTCTACGTGTCAGCTGCAGACAGCCATGGATATCGCAAAGATCTTGTCGCTGCGCGTCATGGCAAGTCGCTTGAGCTGACGGTGGCGCACCGTTTTCCGCGGGAGCTCGCGGCGCAGTGCCAGACAGAATACGACGTCGTCTGGACCAGCGGGGGCGGCTCGTGGCAGTCGGGGGCATCGATTTACCGGAATTGGGCCGAGAGGCAACCATGGTGCCGCAAGAAGCTGGCGGATCGGGACGTACCTCGGTGGCTTCTGAAGACGAACGTGTTTCTGAATTTCAGTGTCCGGGCACCGGGGGTTTTTTCGCCGGCTGATGCCGCGAAAGAGACGTTTGCCCGGTATCGCGAGTTCCTTGGGGCTCCCTTGGTTGCCACGGCGTTCGGTTGGGAGCGGCACGGTTCCTGGATCGGTCCGGAGTATTTTCCACCTTTCGGCGGCGAAGCGTATTACCAGGCTCTAGCGGCCGACTTTGATCGAAACGGCGATCATCTGCAGGTGTATCTGTCTGGATTTCGGTGGGGAGTGCGCAAGCCGGTCAGTGAGCGACGGGATCAACCCAGGCGGTACACGGACTACGACGGCACGAAGCTCTGGGAAGCGGAAGGTCGGCAGGCGACGGCAATCACGGCGCAGGGAGAGTACGAATTCAACGAGCCGCCCTGGGCAGACAACTACACGCTCTGTGCCGGGAGCGACAAAGCCCGGGAGGTCCTTGCCGACGGTTTTCGGCAAGCTTTCGCGATGGGCGTGACGGGGGTGGATCTGGACCAGAACCTTGGTGGAGATACAGCTGTTTGTTTCAGCACGGAACACGGCCATCCACCGGGCACGGGGCTCTGGCAACATGAGGCTATGGCCAGGTTTCTCAGCTCTGTTCGGCGCGAAGCCAAGTCGGGGGATCCCGATCGCTTTCTGGGTGTCGAAGAGCCATGTGAAGCCTATATCCCCTGGCTGGATGCCTATCATGGCCGAGCATTTACGGATACCCGCTGGCCAGCGACGGGGCCTGGATGCGTTTCGATTCCGCTCTACGCTTATCTCTACCACGAGTACCAGATCGGCTACGCGGGCTGGATCGATCGAGGCTTCAGTCCGTTGGGCGACGAACGGATCGGGTTGGGACGGGCCTTCCTTTTCGGGATGCAGCCGGGGGTCCGAATCAGCAGCGGTAATTTCCGGTTGGGCGAGGAGCCGTCAGAACCGATGGCGATGCTTATCCGTGTTGTTGGGCTTATGCAGAAGTGCGAGGCGTATCTGCTTCTTGGACGCATGCTGGATGATCCGCAGGTTTCCGGAGCCGGCGGGTTTCCTCGGCAGGAGAAGGGAGTGCAGGGGCACCCGCCGCTGCCAATCGAGTGGCCCTTGGTACAGGCGACGACATGGCGTGCCGAGGATGGATCGGTCGGGTATGCCATTGCGAATCTCAGTTCGGAACCGCGCCCTATCCAGCTGACTGCGGAGGCCAACGGAATGGTTGGGCACGAGTTCGTCCTGAAGCGTCTGGATCACGATGGGGAGCAGACGTTGGCTGAGCAAGCTTCTCTTCCCAGCGGAGTCGAGCTGTTGTTGGAACCGTGGGCAGTTTGCCTGGTGAAGCAGTTGAAGGGTCAGGAGTAGCCGGAGGAGAGGATGTCTTACCTGATCGCCACGGACGAAGCCGGCCTGGGGCCCAATCTCGGTCCGTTGGTAGTTTCGGCCACGGTTTGGGAATTGCCGGAGGGAATGGCCCCCGGCGACCTCTATGGTGCGCTCCAGGATTCGGTTGTTTCTGCGGTGGTGGAAGCGGACAAGGAACGCTTTGCCGTTGCCGACTCCAAACAGCTGTACAAACCGAGAGGGACAAGGGCTCATTTGGAACGAGGGGTTCTGATCGCGCTGGCTGCGCTGGCCAGGGAGCCGCGAACGTGGCGGGCCGTGTTCGACGCTTTGGATTCGGCTTCCTGTTCCATCCGCGACACCATTCCGTGGTACAAGGAGTACGATGAGGCGGTGCCGCTCGATATCGATGCAGTCGATCTCGAGACGCCCTTCTTGCGTTTTGCCGATGTCTGCCAGCGTCAGGGAGTGCGGCTTCAAGAGGTGCGAAGCCGGGTGATCTACCCTGTCGAGTTCAATCGGCTGCTTGCGAGTCATGGCAAGGGAGAGTTGTTGTCTCTTGCGACCCTCGGGCTGGCTGCGGAACTGGCCGCGCCGCTGACCGGCCCGATCTCGATCGTGTGCGACAAGCACGGCGGCAGAAACCGCTACGCGGACCTGCTTGCGGACCGTTTTCCCGACGCGTTCATCGAGATTCGGGGTGAGAGCCGCGACTTGAGTGCCTACACCTTCGGTCCTGCAGACCGCCGCATCGCCGCTTGTTTTCGAACCAGGGCGGAAAGCATTCTGGCCGTCGGGCTTGCTTCGATGGTTTCGAAGTATCTTCGCGAGCTTTCCATGCGAGCCTTCAATCGATTCTGGGGCGGGCAGATTGAAGGTCTTCGGCCCACCGCAGGCTACCCGCAGGATGCGAAACGCTTCCGAGAGGATATCGCCGATCGGCAGCATGAGTTGGGAATTGCGGAAGACATGCTGTGGCGTCAGAAGTAGGCGGTGCCGTAGTTGGGCTCGGCTCGGTTCAGTCGGGCCAGTCAACTGTTTTTTCTGCTTCGCACATTCGGCGTGCCAGGTCGGCTAATCGCATGTTGCGAGCGCTCGCCAGTTTCTGGAGGCGTCGGAAGGCTGAGGGTTCGTCCAGTGCGGCACGTTTCATCAGGATTCCTTTTGCCCGTTCAATCACCTTGCGGTCATCCAAGGCTTGTCGGAGGTCCTGCGTTTCTTGCCGAAGCCTGGTGAACTCATTGAAGCGGGTTGTTGCGAGGGCGATGGCAGCCTGCACCTCCGGTTCCTTAACGGGCTTGACCAGGTAGGCCATGATGTTGCTTTCGCATGCGCGTTGAACGAGTGTCGGGTCCATATGGGCCGTCAGCAGGATGACAGGAACGGGAGCCGTTTCACACAACTGAGAGGCAGCACTCAGGCCATCGCGAACGGGCATGCGAATATCGCTGATGACCAGGTCCGGATGGTGGGCAAGACACTGCTCCACGAGTGTATCGCCATCTCCGACGGCGGCGACCACCTCATGTCCCAAGCGTGACAGGAGGCGCAAGAGAAGGCTCCGTGTGTCGGAGTCGTCCTCTGCGACAATGATTCTCAGAGCATCAAGCATCAATGACTCATACGCCTGGAAGCGGAGCCGCACGCCAACACGCGGTTAGATCGGTATCGCCACAGCGACATCGAAGGCAGCGGTGCGAATCAAGATCCAAAGGGAACCGGGACTCCGGAGGAACATGGATCTTCCGGGTATCAGCGAATCACGCTGTGGTCCTGATAGCGACTCAGAACTTCCTTGAGCCGGGTCGACCTTTGCCAGCACTACCACGACCCGGGAACCGCTTCATCAAGTCGAGGTTTTCACGCAACCTTCAATTCGCCCTGCTTGGCTGCGCTGATTCTTTCCATTTGCATTCGCCCACCGGCGATGGTCGTGTGCGACCCTCCGAGCCGCCCCCAAATGTGTAATCCCAGTTCCTATCGTAATCTCCCGTCATTGTATTTGAAATGGCCTGCACAGAAATTACCCCCCCCTTTGTGGCGGTGAATCAAACCACCGTGCGGGCACCTCAACGAAGGCAGGCCACTTTTCTTGGGGGGAGTTCACGATTTTTCTTGGGGGGATTTCACGATATTCGGCTCGTTTGGTGGGGAACTGCCAGTACGGACATGGCTTACATGACTCTCCATATGTGGGTGCTACCGGTTGCGATGAGTGGCACCACTGTGAGGTTTGGTTAGGCGGCCAACAAAATCGTGTGTTCGCGCCAGATTTCACGGACTCACCTTAACAGTCAGGAGATCATTCGCTATGATGTGTTCGCTGCTGGTGTAAGTTGCAGATATGGGATCGGTGGTTACTCTCTCTTTCTCGTTTGTCTGGAAAGCCCCCGATGTTTCCGCTGTGATCGCTGGTAGCGGAATGCGGCTACGATAGCCCCCGCGATGCGTCTCTGCGCATTTCTCGGGGGCTTTTTTTGTTTGCTCCGCATTCCTCGTGCAATGAACTTGTAAGGCCCCCGAGATGAAACTATCACAAAGCGTTACGTATGCCCTGCAGGCCACTCTGAGGCTGGCCGAGATGCCAGAGCAGCGGCCCGTTTCCTGCAACCAGTTGGCTTCGGATGGAAATATGCCGGAGCGGTTTCTGCTGCAGATCCTGCGCGACTTGGCCAAGCAGCGTATCCTGCAGTCAACGCGGGGCGGTGGTGGGGGGTTTATGCTTGAACGTCCGGCGAGCGATATTTCTCTTCTTGAGATCGTCGAGGCGATCGATGGTCCCATTGCCAGCGGATTGCCTGCCAGGATCAACTTCCCTGGCGAAACCGACCAACGCGTGCGCACAGAACTTGCACGAATCACCAAGGAGGTTCGTGCTCGACTGGCGGGAATCCATCTGAACGATCTTCTCAACGTCACCCCGGTGGAGAAGAATGCATGAGGTTCGAGCCTAGCGGTGGCCTGGTCGAGGGCTCAGTAGAGTGATCGAAAGGCCAGGTGTGGCAGGAACGTCGCCTCGAATGCTGTCCCGCGTGCAGTCCGAGCCATTTCTGCGAGGCCCTTCCGCTTTGAGGGGGCTCCTGAAAGTCGGGGCTGCAAGAGGCTGGAGGGGCGATGTTGTCTTTCTTCTGTTGATGTCGCGATTGTCCCTCTTCCGATACAGTAGAGATCGTTTTGGGCGGCCTGTTTCGTCCGAATGGGGTGGCCTGTGCCACCCGGTTGTCATCGTGGGGGGGCATCTGCTATATTGACTGGCTGCGCTAGTCGCAATTTCGTCGTGGGTCAGGCACGTCGTGTCCAGATCTCTGCGGAATTCCGCTTGGAACGCTTTTGCGACTCATTTTTTTTGGCACACATCAACTATCACATCCAGTCGATCCGGGGGATCGCAAGAGACAAAGGGAGGATTGCGTGGGAACGAAAAAGTCAGGTAAAGGTCGTCGGAAGATTGGTCGCAAGAAGCGTCGGATGCGGTCCAAGATTCGCCACCGTAAAGGTTGATCTCGGTTTCTTGGTGTCTTCTGGGCGACTGTCGGGGTTTCCGGCAGTCGTGTGGCGGTGCTGGCCATTATCACGCCTCTCTGAGCCGAAGCCGGCGTTTCCTTTCCGCCTTTGCAGAGGTCTGCATAGCCAATGAGCGCCCCGCACGGTCTCCAAGTGGCGAATTCGGCCTTCTGGGAGTTGCGGGGAAGGCCGGTCGTTGGTTGTGTTGGAATCAATAGCGCTCGCGGTTGCAGTCCTTTTGTATGCGAGCTGAACCCACGTGACTCTTCGGTGATGGCCTTGCGGGTGCCCCGATGAGCGATGAGCTGCCACTGATTCTGTTGTCAGGCATGGGGGCCGACGAGCGGGTCTTCCGTTTTCAACGAGAGGAGTTCGCTAATCTTCAGCTGCCAGGTTGGATTGCTCCCGAGCCGGGCGATGATCTTCCACGATATGCCCGGCGGATGGCCCGGCATGTCGACCCCGGAGGTCCCTGTATCATCGGTGGGGTTTCGTTGGGGGGAATGATAGCCCTGGAAATGGCTCGGCACCTCGAGTGCCGGGCCTGCGTGCTCATTGCGAGTGTCCGCTCTCCGCGTGAGTTGCCTTGGCGCGCGAGGGTCATGAAGCCTGTTGCCATGTTGCTTCCGCCCGGGGCCGGCGGAGTACCGCCCTTGGCGGCGAAATTGGCGTTGGGGATCGCCGGGCGGTTTCTTGGTCCGGTGCCCAGGAGCCTCCTGCGTCAACTGGCCGATGCTGATGGGCATTTTCTTCGTTGGGCCTCCATGGCTCTTCTGCGATGGCGACCTCACCCCGACAGCCTTGTCGTTCCCATTCGGCAAATCCATGGTGACCGGGACCACGTTCTGCCTCACACACTCACGACTCCCGATCGGCTTGTAAAAGGCGGCGGCCATGTCTTGTCCATGACTCATGCGGAAGAGGTCAATGAATTTGTCCGCGGAGTCATGAACGATCAACAGCCTGGCTGCTGACGCATGTCTGTGCAGAGCGCGTTGCGAGCCGTCGGGCTATGGCATTGTCCCGACTATCCCAGTACTTCGGTCATTTCTTTCAGCACGTCCCCCACGGTCTTCATCCTCTCCAGTGCGTCATCCGGTACGTCGATATCGAACTCTTCCTCGATTTCCATGCTGGCTTCGATCATTTCCAGGCTGTCGTAGCCCAGGTCCTCGATCAGTCGTTGCGCGTCATGGAGCTGCTCAGGAGGCATGCCTGCGCGTTCCGCGAGAATCGGAATCACTCGAGCCTCAATTTCATCCCGCGTGATTGGTTTGCATGTCGAATACGAATTCTTGTGGCTCATCTGTATTACTCCCGTTTCTAGTCAGTCAGGGTAGCCTGGGCAGCAGCCTGTTCCGCCCCATCCATGGCAAGGACAAGCTTACGGATTGTTGCGAAGTCGGGGGTGGTTCGGCCACGCTCGATCCGATTGAGTGTCTCCGGTCGGATGCCCGCGCGACGGGCCAACTCGGCTTGGCTAAGTCCCGTGGCTCGACGCCGACGGATCAGTTTCTCGGCAAGCGTCGCCCCATCGAATTCCTCCGACGGCGGCCCGTCGCCCTTGGGTTCGGGTTCTGCCGAGACCTTTGCCCGCTGGCAGAGCTCCTCGAAAATCGATTCACGGAGAATTACGTAACGGACCCCGTCGAGCTCAACGCGCCGACAGTCAATTTTCTTTCCGGGTGTCTTGGGCATCGATTCACCTCCATGCTCTCAGTCTATTGGGAATTGAGTCGAAAGTCAATGGTAATGATCTTTAACGCAATTTCTTGATTAGGGCCTGACGTAGGGCCATTCCCTCATCTGGCGGGGGCTTGTTCTGCTGTGAGGCACGAATACTCGGTTGGTTCCGATCGCGCCTATTCTGGACAGTCCGATCGTTTCGGTTGGGCGACCGGGGCGAGCCGGGTTAACTGAGCGACCTTTGCGGGGTCGAAACTAGAGATGGCGGAACTGCAGTTTCATCGCTGCGGTCGAAGATGTGTTCCCGACTCCTGCACGGAAAGATAAGAGGCAGATGAAAAGCCAAGACCCCCCGTTGATTCTGGTCGTTGACGACGAGAAAGAAGTGTTGGAGAGTGTGGCCAACGTGCTGACCGAAGCCGGTTTTGACTGCCAGTGTTGCAACACAGCCCAGGCAGCGATCGAGTTTGCCGCCATGCACACTCCGGACATGATCGTGTCGGACATCAACCTTGGCGGCCACAGCGGCCTGGAGATGTGCGAGCGGATCAAGGAAGACGCGGCCCTGAATAGCGTGCCGGTGATGTTCCTTTCCGGGGCGCAGATTCCGGACATCATTCGTCGCAGCCATGCCGTGGGCGGCACTTACTATCTACGGAAGCCCTTCGATCCCGGTGTGCTGGTCGAGTTGGTCGACAAAGCGATGTGGATGCCTCAGCTTGCTGAGAATCGCGCGCGGCAGACGACTGCCGGTACCTGCTAAAAGGATTACGGGAGAAGTCACCTAACGACGGTGGTGGTGTCCATCCTCGGCAGCCACGGGGGCGGCTCCACGATGTGCGGTCCAGGGGAGACTCGCAAGTTCATTGCATCAGGCCACCCTTCGCGGTTGCGGAAGGTGGCCTTTAGCGTTTCTTGGAAGAGGGCTTTTCAGTCATTATCGACGGCGATTGGGGGCGACTGTTTTGAGAGTCGCTTTCCGGGCTGCTACAATAGTCGGCACTGACGTCGAGTGTTGTGGTGGGCGGACTTGAGCCCGGTCGCGAGGTTTCGAGCCGCCCAGGGACTTCCCTGTATGCGAAGGAGCAAACCAGTGAATCGAACCGTGAGCGGAGCCTTCGTTGCGTGTGTCATCAGTCTGTTGCTGGGATCTTCCTCCGCCCTTGATGCGGCTGAGAAGCCCGCACAACCCAATATCATCGTCTTCCTGGTCGACGATATGGGGGTGATGGATACGTCGGTGCCGTTTCTGACCGAAGAGAGCGGAGCTCCCAAGCGGTACCCGCTGAACGAGTACTATCGGACGCCGAATATGGAGCGTCTGGCAGAGCGGGGAATTCGTTTCAACAACTTCTATGCCATGAGTGTCTGCTCGCCCACGCGGATTTCGATCATGACCGGTCAGAATGCGGTGCGGCATCACGCGACGAACTGGATCAATCCGGACCAGGACAACCGCGGCCCCTTTGGTCCTCCCCAGTGGAATTGGAAGGGGTTGAAGAAGGGCGACACGACATTGCCGGGGCTGTTGCGTGGGGCCGGTTATCGAACGATCCACGTGGGGAAGGCCCACTTCGGTCCGCGCGAGTTCGAAGGTGCCGAGCCGCTGAACCTCGGCTTTGACGTCAACGTGGCCGGTTGTTCGATCGGGGCCCCGGCAACCTACTACGGCATGAAGAACTACGGCCACGGCCAGAAACGCCGAGCCAAGAGCGCGGTGCCGCACCTGGAGAAGTATCACGGTACCGAAACGTTCCTGACGGAAGCCTTGACGCTCGAGGCGAAGACGCGGGTAACGGAGGCCGTGGAAGCGGAGAAACCTTTCTATCTCTACATGGCGCACTATGCCGTTCATGCCCCGTTCGACTCGGATCCGCGGTTTGCGGCCCATTACACGGATTCGGGCAAGCCGGTTCCGGCCCAGGCTTTCGCCACGTTGATTGAAGGGATGGACAAGTCGCTGGGTGACCTGCTGGATCATCTCGATGATCTGGGGATTGCGGATAACACGCTTATCTTCTTCCTGGGCGACAATGGTTCGGACGCTCCGCTCGGGCACCAGCACGCAGTCGCCTGTGCCGCCCCGCTTCGAGGGAAGAAGGGGGCCCATTACGAGGGCGGCATGCGTGTGCCGTTCATCGCTGCGTGGGCGAAGGCAGACGGCGACAATCCGCATCAGAAGCGTCTACCCATTGCCGTTGGGGCGATTCAGAGCCAGCAGGCGGCGGTGATGGACCTGTTTCCGACGCTGCTGGGGCTCACGGACACGGAAATACCGGCCGACTACGTGGTTGACGGCAAGCGTCTCGATACGCTTCTGACAGGCCAACGTGACGCATCTCGGAAAGAAGAATTTCTCATGCACTACCCCCACTCGCCACATCGCAGTGTGTACTTCACCTGCTACCGGAAAGGCGATTGGAAGGTCATCTATCACTACTTCCCGTCGGAGGCCTCTGAGAACTCCCATTACCAGCTCTACAACCTGGCTGAGGATCCCTTCGAATCGACCAACCTTGCCGCCTCGAATCCCGAGCAGCTTCGCGTGATGATGGCGGGACTGATCGCGAGCATGAAGAGTCACAATGCCCTCTATCCTGTCGACAAGGAAGAGGGCGGCAGGGCGATGCTGCCCCAACTGCCTTGAGTCCTGATTGCGGTGTCTTCCGAGGAGCTGCGAGATGAAGCGATCCATGATGGCCGTGCTGTTTGCTTTGGCAGCAGGCTCGATTGTCTCGGCGGGTGAATTGCATGTGGCCCCCAACGGCAACGATCAATGGTCGGGGCGACAGGCGGAGCCGAATGCGGCGGGGACGGATGGTCCTTTGGCGTCACTTTCGCGGGCCCGTGACGTGGTGCGCGAGCAACGAGGCAGCGGTGAGCCTGCCGCAGTGCTTGTTCGCGGCGGCACGTACTTCCTGGATGCTCCCTTTGTTTTGGAGCCAGAAGACTCCGGGACGAGTGAGTCGCCAGCTCTGTTTGCGGCCTATCCGGGCGAGAAGCCGGTGTTCAGCGGTGGACGCCGGATCAGCGGATGGCACCGCGGACCGGGCGAACTGTGGCAGGTGGAACTGCCCGAGGTCAAGGCGGGTCAATGGTATTTTCGGCAACTTTTCGTGAATGGCCAGCGGCGGGGGCGAGCCCGTTCGCCCAACGAAGGTTACCATCGAATCGCCGAGTTGATTCCCGGTCCGCCGGACCCGCGAGCCAAGCCGATCGCCCGGGACCGATTCGTATTTGCTCCAGGTGATATTCGCCGCTGGCAGCGGTTGAGCGACGTGAACGTGATTCTGATGCACTCGTGGGAGACGTCGATTCATCCGATCAAGTCGGTGGACCCGGAAGCGAACATCGTCGAGTTCGCCGGACCGATGCGGGAGTGGTGGAGCATCGGCTACTGGGAGCCGGAACAGCGTTACTACATTGAGAACGCCTTCGAACTCCTGGATCAGCCCGGCGAATGGTACCTGGACCGGGAGACGGGTGTGCTGAGCTATTGGCCGATGCCGGGCGAATCGATGAACGAGATCGAGGTGATCGCGCCGGTGCTGTCCGAGTTGGTACAACTGGCCGGCGACGCCGATTCGGGACGATTCGTGCAGCACGTGACGCTTCGCGGGTTGAGTTTTCAGCACGCCGATTGGATTCTCGGCCCAACGGGAAACAGCAGCACCCAGGCGGCGGTGAATGTGCCGGGGGCCGTAACGGCCGACGGGGCGATTCACTGCGTGCTCGAGGATTGCGAGGTGGCCCATGCGGGCACCTATGGGATCTGGTTCCGACGCGGCTGCAAGGATTGCAGGATTCAACGGAATCTCGTGCATGACCTGGGGGCCGGGGGTGTGCGTGTGGGCGAGGCGAGCATGGCAACAACGGACGCAGCCGAGTCGAGCCGAATCCTTGTCGACAATAACCATATCTTTGACGGCGGCCACGTGTACGCGGCGGGCGTTGGGATCTGGGTGGCCCAGAGCAGCCACAATCAAATCTCTCACAACGACATTCACGACTTCCTGTATTCCGGAATCAGCGTTGGCTGGAACTGGGGCGTGGAGGAGAATCGAACCCACCACAACGTGATCGAGTGGAACCACGTGCACGACCTGGTGCACGGCGTGTTGAGCGATGCGGGGTTGATCTATTGCCTGGGGGTGTCGCCGGGCAGTGTGATTCGGAACAACGTGTTTCACGACATGTGGCCTTACTCGAAGCCGGCGCTGGGTTGGGGCATCTATCTTGATGCACGCTGCGGCAACTACACGGTCGAGAACAATCTTGTTTACAACACCTTGAGCGGTGGGCTGATGTTCAACAACGGCGGGCATGCCCACACGATTCGGAACAACATCTTCGCGTTGTCGGCGGACTATGCGCTCTGGCCCTATTCGGAGCAGCGACCAAGCACGTTTCGTCGAAATATCGTTTACCTGACCCAGGGCAAGCTGCTGATTCCGCATGGCGAGCGTTCGCTGAACGAGCGGATCGCGGCGAAAGAGCCCGTTGGCGATTGGGATGAGAACCTGTACTGGCACACGGGAGGTGCCGACAAGCTTCGGTTCTATCGTTACACGTTCGATGCCTGGCAGGAGCTTGGCCTGGATCGCCACTCCCGGATTGCCGACCCGCAGTTTGCCGACGTGGCGAAGCACGATTTTCGGCTCAAGGAGGGTTCGCCCGCAGTCGAGCTGGGTTTCGAGCCTTTCGATGTTTCCAAGGTTGGCCTGTACGGTGATCCCGATTGGGCGGGCCAGATTCGGCATGCCGATTGCCCTTGCCGTCCGCTGCCGCCGCCACCGCCTCCGCCGAAACCGCTGACGGTGAACGATGATTTTGAGAAGACGACTGTTGGGCGACACCCGGCCCATGCTCATGTGAGCGGCGAGGAGCAGGGGGCGTCGATTCGAGTCAGTGATGAACGGGCGTTCGGCGGACAGCATAGTCTGAAGATCACGGATTCCAAAACGTTGACGCCGACATGGCAGCCTCATTTCTACTATGAGCCGCACATCCTCAGTGGCACGGTCCGACAATCTTTCGACGTCTGGATCGGACGGGGCGCCCAGTTCTTCACGGAATGGCGAGATTCGGGCGGGTATCCAGAGAACGTCGGACCGAGTGTGCAGTTTGACGGAAGCGGAACGGTTCGCGTTGCCGGAAAGACGTTGGCTGAATTTGCGCCGGAGACATGGCTGCATGTCGAGATCCGAGCCGCCATGGGCGAGGCACGGCCGAAGACGTTCACGATCGAGCTGACGCCCGCCAGTGGTGAAACGCGGGTCTTCAATGACTTGCCCGTGTCCGGCTCGGAGTTTCGTGAGCTGCACTGGCTAGGCTTCAGCAGCACGATCGCGGCGGATGCGGCGTACTATGTGGACAACTTGAAGTTTGCGGCGGAGTGATTCCCGGTGCCGCGGGGCGCCAGGACGGGGAGCGAGAGGAGGATGGGCGTGACGGTCTAGTTAATCGCGACTTGCTTGTCCGAGATGCCTCCGAGATGAAAGGCGGCATCGTGGCCAACGCGGATTACGAATGACTGTCGTTCCGGATACGCTGTCTTCGCTGCCAACGCAGCATCAATGAAACGATCCCCCAAATAGTAGGATTGGGAAATTGGCTCGATCGCAACGAATTGATCGCGGTGGTTAGCTTCCAATTCTACTCTTAGCCGCGATTCATAGATGCTCTTCGCCTGTTCTGCGATTGACATGGCAGTTTCCTTCGCATCTGTGAACAAGACAGATCATTCTCCCACTCCGGGGAGTCGTGTTTTGCTGTAATGCATTATACCGGTTTTTGGGAGGGTTGCGAATATCGCTTCGCGAGACACCAGACTCTCAAGACCAAATAGTGACGGAATATCCTGGTTCAAATGAGAACGTGAGTCTCAAACTCTTCTCTCTAATCGACTGGTGAGTTATCCTATTTGCCATGCGCCGTCTGCATATCCTGTTTGAGAGACAAGAGTTTGTCCGGGAGACTCCTGGAGCCGAAACCTGCTGGAACGGTTGGATTCCCAAGATCGGTCCGATCCCCGGTGGTTCGGACTTTCTGGGGAATGTAACGACGTGCTACTCCGACTATTTCCACTAAGACAACCCGGAAGATGCTTAGCAGGAATTCTATGACACCTCTGGGCTCACTGACGCTTCATCCGATCGACGCGACCCTTGTCGTTCTCTACTTCGTGGTCATTGCCGCTCTTGGGCTGTGGTTGAGCCGCGGAGTGAAGACAGGGAAGGACCTGTTTCTGGGAGGGCGGTCGCTGCCTTGGTGGGCGGTGGGAGCTTCGTTGGTGGTTTCGGACATCGGTGCCAAGGACATGGTTGGCCTGGCCGACGACGGGTATCGGTACGGTATGGTGATGATGAACTTCGATTTCATCGGTTGCATCTTTCCGGTGCTGGTGGCCGCGTTTCTGTTCATGCCGTATCTCTGGCTTGCGGGGGTTTACACGATCCCCGAGTATCTGGGGCGGCGGTACAACCGGACGGTGCGGACGCTGTTTGCGTTGATCTGGGGTACGTCGATGGTGGCCATGCTGGCGACGATATTTGTGAGTGCCGGCACGATGTTCGAGCATCTGCTGGGATGGGATTTCTATCTTTCGGTCGGCATTCTCACCGTGCTGGTGGGCGTCTATACAACGCTCGGGCGGAACTCGCGGACGCCGATGAGAAAAAGGCTGAAGCACAAAAGGAGAGCGACGAGTTCAAGCACAAAAACGAGGCGTTCGACCAGCAATGCGCCGTGCTCTTGAGCAAAGTAACTGACGAGGCACAGGCCGAACGTCAGCGGCTGCTCGAAGAAGCGCGTAATGCCGCCGACGCCTTGAGTGCCAAACGGATGGAAACGTTGAGAAACGACGCGCAGAGTTTGAATCAGGCCATCAGCCGGCGCACCCAGCAGGAAGTTTTTGCCATCGCACGAAAGGCGCTGAAGGATCTTGCCACGATTAGTTTGGAGGAATGCCTGGGCGAGGTGTTCACCCGCCGCTTGCGAGAGATGGACGGCCAGGCGAAAGCAGGCTTGGCCGAGGCCCTGAAGACCGCTTCTGACCCCGCGCTTGTACGCAGCGCGTTTGACCTGTCTGCGGAGCAGCACGCGGCGATACAAAATGCGCTCAACGAAACCTGCTCGGCTGAAATCCACATCCGGTTCGAGACCGCGCCAGACTTGATCAGCGGCATTGAACTCACCACGAATGGACAAAAGGTGGCGTGGAGCATCGCGGATTATCTGGCGTCGCTGGAAAAGGGAGTCGATGAGCTTCTGAAAGAGAAGGATAAAGCCGAGGTCAAAGACATGCAACCGTTGGATTTGACGCCGCAGATCACCAAGCGCGCCTATGAGCTGTACGAGCAGCAAGGACGTAAGGGCGATTCGGCAATTCAGGACTGGAATCAGGCTGAGCGTGAGATTCGGAAAGGTGAAGCCGAGGCGACGCCTAAGCCTGAGGTTAAAGCCACTGCTGAACCTTTGGCCAACGCCGGGCCTAAACCTGAAGCCATGGCTGAACCTAATCCCGAGGCCCAAGCCGAGTCTAAACCAGAAACCAAGAGCCAATAGATATGGAACCCGAGAACCTCAAGAATATTTTTGACAGCGCTTTTGCTGGAATACGTCAAGTGCGGGAAGCATTCACGCCACAACTGACGCCACGGGAGGTGGGCGCGATCACCAGTGTCGCCACCGGCATCGCCAAGGTGTCGGGTCTTCCCGGCGTGGGCTTTGATGAGTTGGTGACCTTTCCCGGCGATGTGCTCGGTATTGCGTTCAACGTGGACGCGGACGAAATTGGCGTCGTTCTGCTCGGCGAATACTGGCATCTGAGCGCAGGAGATGAAGTCCTACGAACAGGCCGGGTCATGGACGTGGCCGTGGGCGATGGATTGTTGGGTCGGGTGATCGATCCCCTCGGCCGGCCACTCGATGGCGCCGGACCGGTGGCCTCGGACAAGCGCCTGCCCATCGAACGACCCGCCGCGCCTATCATGGACCGTGCGCCCGTCACGGTGCCTCTCCAGACCGGCATCAAAGTCATCGATGCGCTCATTCCCGTTGGGCGTGGCCAGCGCGAGTTGATACTCGGCGACCGCCAGACGGGCAAGACCGCCATAGCTATCGACACTATCCTCAACCAGCGCGACCACCATGTGCTGTGCGTTTATTGCGCCGTCGGTCAGCGCGCGTCCGCCGTCGCAAAGGCCGTGGCAACCTTGCGGGAAAAGGGAGCGATGGATTACACCGTCCTCGTCGTGACCGAGGGTAATGACCCGCCGGGTCTCGCTTACATCGCTCCTTACGCTGCGACCAGCATCGCGGAGTCTTTCATGGAAACGGGCCGAGACGTGCTGATCGTTTACGACGACCTCACCCATCACGCTCGTGCCTACCGCGAACTCTCTCTCTTGCTGCGCCGTCCGCCTGGTCGAGAAGCGTTTCCCGGCGACATTTTTTATATCCACTCGCGGCTGCTAGAACGTGCGACGCACTTGCGCGAGGAACGCGGGGGCGGTTCGCTTACCGCCCTGCCCATCATCGAGACCGAAGCGCAGAACATCTCCGCCTATATCCCGACCAACCTGATATCTATCACGGATGGGCAAATCTACCTCTCGCCGTCGCTGTTCGAATTGGGGGTACTGCCTGCGGTCGATGTCGGCAAATCCGTTTCGCGTGTAGGCGGCAAGGCGCAACGGGCGGCCTACCGCGCGGTGGCCGGCGACCTCAAACTCGCATATGCACAGTTTGAGGAGCTCGAAACCTTTTCCCGGTTCGGCGCCCGCCTGGATGAAGACACCCGCAAAATCATCACGCACGGACGGCGAATTCGCGCCTGCCTCAAACAGCCAGAATTCTCCCCGGTGTCCGTGCCTGCGCAAATCACCGTGCTGCTGGCGTTGACCGCCGGACTCCTAGACCATGTGCCGCTTGACCGGATGACGGACGCCGAGCACACTCTGCGCGAGGCGGCGGCGGATATCCCGGCGGAGGTCCGCAGGCGGCTGGATACCGCCGATAAATTGACCGACGAGGATCGTCAAACGATTATCCAAATTGCCGGCAAATCGATTGCTCGCTTCCAGCCCGATCCTGAGCCCGAGGAGAAGTCATGAGCGAGACCACGGCGAGTCTGCGCCGAAAGATTGGCGGTGCCGGGGATCTCCAATCGGTCGTCCGCACGATGAAGGCCGTGGCCGCCGCGAGCATCGGGCAATACGAAAAATCGGTGCGCGCGTTGGCCGACTACTATCGCACGGTGCAGCTGGGTTTGGGAGCATGCTTGCGAAAAAGCGGGTCGGCGCCCTTGATTGCAGAACGGAAAAGACAAACAGTTGCGGCTGCGATTGGCGCGGTCGTGTTCGGTTCAGACCAGGGACTGGTAGGTCAATTTAATGATGTGGTGGCCGATTATGCGGTCAAGGCGCTGGCAGCTCTGCCGGCCAAACCCGAGGTCTGGGCCGTCGGTGAACGCGTTCATGCGCGCCTGTCAGACGCGGGCCTGCCGATTTTGGGGCTCTTTACCGTGCCGAACTCCGTCAAGGCCATTACCCCGCTCGTCGGGCAGGTTCTCATGGAGAGCGAGATGCGCCGCAGTCATGGTGAAATCAGCGAACTCCACCTCTTCTACAACCGCCCTAAGTCCGGAGCGGTTTATACGCCCGTCAGTCAGCGGCTGCTGCCGCTGGACGAAAACTGGCGAAGCAAACTGGCCGAACTCCCCTGGCCGACTGGAAACTTGCCCGAGGTCATGGGTGGCGGCACCGCGTCCCTGCGAGCGCTCATCCGCGAATATCTTTTCGTCTCGCTATTCCGGGCGTGCGCCGAATCTCTTGCGAGCGAGAACGCGAGTCGCCTGGCGGCGATGCAACGCGCCGACAAAAATATTGATGAATTGCTAGAGGACCTCAACAGGACATTCCATCGTTTGCGCCAGAGTGGTATCGACGAAGAACTGTTCGATGTCATCTCTGGCTTCGAAGCATTGAGTGGAGAGAGAAAATGATGCGCATTGGCCTAGCTGCAGACCCTGGCGAGTTTGAGCTGTAAGCACAACTGATTTAAAGAGTCCCGAACGGTTCAGGCACCGTGTTGCGAAAATGACGGAGGTGGAAAGAGGCAAAAGTCTTAATAGGGTAAAGAACCGCTGGGCGCCAATGTAGAAATAGAAAAATGTCAATAATAAATTGCGGACCAAGGCCATTAACTTGATAGTTATTTCGCATCCTTAAGGATGGGAGTTAAGGTATTGGGCTCTTAAGTTAATGACATTGGCTATGAATAGAGGAGATGGACAGTAGGATCCTAATTGAAAAACGAGGAGCGTAATGGGGCAATACAATCTTGAATGCATCTTTAAACCGCAACATGTTGCTGTGGTGGGCGCTAGCGAAAAAACGGGGACCATCGGCAATGCGTTGATGAGAAATCTTATTGACGGCAAATTCTCTGGAACATTATTGCCGGTGAATCCCAAATATAAAAACATCCACGGGCATGAGTGCTTCGGATCGGTTTCCGCCCTGGAGACCAGCGTGGACCTTGTGATTATAGCCACGCCGATTCTTGGTGTTGCCGACATCGTGAGTGAATGCGTCGAGCAAAAGGTCGGTGGGGCCATTATTATTTCGGCGGGGGGGAAAGAAGTCGGTGAGCAGGGCAGAGAGATAGAAGAAAAGATTCAACGGATAGCTCATGCCGGCGGGCTTCGCATCGTGGGGCCGAACTGTATGGGCGTCATCCGACCCGGCGTAAACCTCAACGCCAGTTTTGCAACCGAAATGCCCGCGACCGGTAATCTGGCCTTTGTATCCCAAAGCGGTGCCATTTGTTCGGCAATTCTTGATCTGGCTTTCAAGGAACGTATCGGCTTTAGCCATTTTGTCAGCATCGGCTCCATGCTGGACGTCGATTTTGGAGACATGATCGACTATCTCGGCAATGATTCCTCGGCCAAAAGCATCCTGTTGTATATCGAAAGCCTAACGAATTTCCGCAAATTCATGAGCGCAGCGCGTTCCGTCTCCCGGATTAAACCTATCATCGTCCTCAAATCCGGCAGAAGTCCCGCCGGGGCAAGGGCAGCGGCCTCCCACACCGGCGCCATGGCTGGAGAAGATGCGGTCTATGACGCTGCCTTCAAGCGCGCCGGCATCGTGCGCGTGGACACCATCGAAGAACTTTTCGACTGCGCAGAACTGATGGCCAAGCAGCCGCTCCCTCGCGGCCCCCGGCTGGCGATCCTTACCAATGGAGGTGGGCCGGGGGTGATGGCCACCGACACGCTCGCCCGGTATGGCCAGGAGCCCGCGCCCCTCGACCATCAAATGCTGCAAGCCTTCGATGCATTCCTGCCGTCCTTCTGGAGCCGGGGCAATCCCATCGACATTTTGGGTGACGCTTCCGCCGAGCGCTTCGGCCAGGCCTTGGAGGTCTGCCTCAAATCGAAGAATCTGGACGGGGTGCTGGTCATCCTTGCACCCCAGGCGCTTACCGATCCCCTTGCTGTGGCCGAAACCCTGGCCGCTGCGATGCGGGACCGCCTTTTCCCTGCATTTGCCTGCTGGATGGGCGGTAAACGCATCGCCACAGCCGTTGACGTGTTGAATGCGGCGGGAATCCCGACCTACGACACGCCGGAACGCGCGGTCCGGGCATTTTTATACATGGTGGAATATGCCAGAAACCTCGAAATGCTGTTGGAAGTCCCACCGAAGATGACAGGTCACATGGTCTTCGATCAGGAAAAAGCCCGCAAGTTGATCGCTGCTGCGTCGGCTCAGGAATTTCTGCCGGAAACGGATTCTAAGGAAATACTCGCAGCCTACGGCCTGCCCGTGATCAGGACGGAAATCGCCGAGACCCCGGCGCAAGCCTCGCGTATAGGCCGTGAAATGGGATACCCATTGGTCATGAAGGTGCACTCTGGGGACATCACCCACAAAACTGATGCCGGCGGCATTCGTCTGGATTTGCGTTGTGATGAAGATGTTTGCGAAGCCTTCAAGCAGATCACTGCATCCGTAAGACATCATAAACCCGATGCCCGGATTGAGGGGGTGACGATTCAGCCCTATTTTTCAAACCCGGATTTTGAAATATTGATGGGCGCTAAGCGGGACCCGAATTTTGGTCCTGTGATTCTTTTCGGCATGGGCGGAATTAACACGGAAGTCTTAAAAGACAGGGCATTGGGACTTCCTCCCATGAACCGATTGCTGGCCCGGCGGTTGATGGAGGAAACCAAAGTCTACTCCCTGCTGCAAGGATTCCGCAACCGCCCCGCCGCCGATATGGAGCGACTCGAAGAAATGATAATCCGACTATCGGAACTCCTGATTGATTTCCCTGAAATTGCCGAACTCGACATGAATCCCGTTCTGATCAAGGACGGAAAACCCGTCGCTGTCGATGCCCGCATCCTCGTTTTGCCGCTTGCGGTGCCGTCCTCCCTGCATCTGGTGATTGGCCCTTATCCGGATGAGGATGAATCCCATATGGTCAGCATGGATGGGCACCGCTTTTTTGTACGACCCATTAAGCCCGAGGACGCACCCCTTTTGACGGCGTTGTTTAATACGCTTTCGCCCACGACTATTTACTATCGTTTTTTCGGCAGGTTAAAGGAATTAAACCCAGAAATGCTGGCGCGGTTCACCCAAATCGATTACGACCGGGAGATCGCCCTGGTGGCCATCGATGAGGACTCACCGGCTGACAACATACTGGGGGTTGCCAGAATTATTGGCGATGCGGATGGCAAGACGGGTGAATTCGCCGTTCTGGTGGGCGATTCCTGGCAAGGCAAGGGCATCGGGGGCAATCTGCTTGAAAAGTGCCTCTCAATTGCCGAAAAGCAGGGATTCAAAACGGTTCATGGCATCGTATTAAAAGAGAATAGGAACATGCTCGCGTTGGGGAAAAAGCTGGGTTTTGAGGCAAAACCAGACCTGGATTCCGGAGAGAATCGGCTGGATATTCATTTCGTAGGGAAGCAACCATCATATTAGTCCAGTAAACCACGGCCCCTGGTAACAGAAGCGGCCAAGGAGATCGGTCCCTTTACGATAGCCGTGGTAACCACACCCTTTGATTTCGAGGGCAGGCGCTGCCTACGGCGAGCACAGGAAGGTTTGGCGATCCTCAAAAAGGTGATCTTCCAGTGAAGAACAAGCTTATCCAAACGTGGTTGGCGGTGCGCTACAGCCTTTGGTTCGTTCCAGGGATGCTGAGCGCCGGGGCCTGCATCCTGGCCCTGTGCGCCGTGCAGGTCGACCAAATACTAGCGCGGAATGAAATCCCCAACTTCTGGTGGCTCTACAACGGCACCCCGGCAGGCGCCCGGGCTCTGCTTTCTACTATCGCCGGTTCCATGATAACCGTGGCCGGTGTTGTTTTTTCCCTCACCATGGTGGTGCTCAGCCTCACTTCCAGCCAGTTCGGCCCCCGCCTGGTGCGCAACTTCATGGACGACACCGGCAACCAGTTGGTGCTGGGAACCTTTGTGGCCACCTTTTCATATTGCTTGATCGTGCTGCACACCATTGAGGGCGCCAGTAAAAATGTGCATGCGCCTCATCTTTCGGTAACCATGGGGGTAGGGTTGGCCCTGACCAGCTCGGCAGTGTTGATTTTTTTCATACACCATATCGCGGCATCCATACTAGCCAACAACCTACTGGCTCGCGTGGGTCGGGAGCTGGAAGAAACCATAAAAAGGCTCTATCCCCAAGAATCGGATGGAAAAAACCGGCAGGATCACAGCCCCGCAGCCCCAACCCTTCCCCAGGGATTCGACCAGCGGGCAGCGGTGCTTTGGTCCCATCAAAACGGATATATCACTATGATCGACCAGTGATCCAGCCCAGTTTTGACGGACACACTATAAAGATGTGATGAGTGTGGTCATCCCCCCAGTTTGGGATAATGGTCTTGGAAAACAAAGGACCACTAACCGGAGGGAAGACCATGATTTATGTTGGCATGGACGTACACAAGAAGACCACCACCTATTGCGCCATCGACGAAGAGGGCAAGGTGAATCGCCGTGCTACGGTTCCCAGCGATGAAGCAGGCTGGCTCGGAGCAGTGCAAGATTGGCTTTCTGGTGGTGTAGAAGTAGCCCTTGAGACCGGATGTATGACTTGGTGGGCGGTTGATGTTCTTCGTGAGTCCGGAATTGAACCCGTTGTGGTTGATGCCCGCCAGTTCAAGATGATCGCGGACAGCAAGAAAAAGAGTGACCGCCACGATGCCAGAGCGCTTGCCGAAGGTCTGCGTGGTGGTTTGGCGCAACGGATTGCGGTAAGCGTTCCAGACCAAAAGACTCGCCGTGCCAGGGCTTTGATGCAAACCAGGCAGCACGTTTTAAAGCAACGTAACATGAGCATAAACATGGCGAAGGCAATGCCGCGTTCGGTCGGTGTTGAGCTAAAAAAGAGTCAGTGGCCTAAAGAGCAACATTGGGAAACAGTACTGGACAATCCGGCAGTTCCCTTGTGGATGAAGCCGCTTTTGGCAACCCATCGCAGCATCTGGGAGCACCTTGAAAGGCAAAAGCAAGACATTGATGCCATGATCAATCAGGAGTTGTGTGATTGGCCGGAAGCAGAGTTGCTATATGAAATGCCTGGTTTCGGCCCCATTGTCACCATGGGTATTCTGAGCGGAATAGGGGATGTGAACCGGTTTAAGCGTGCAAATCAACTAGCCAGCTATGCGGGCTTGATCCCATCTTCCCGTGACAGCGGTTCCGTACAGCGCCGGGGTGGGATAACCAGGCAGGGCCGCAGCTTGATGCGCCACTTTTCGGTCCAGGCGGCCTGGGCGGCACTGCGAAGTAAAAGTCTCACGCCGTCTTTGCGCAAATGGGCCAAAAGGCTGATCGTAAAACGGGGCAGGAAGGTGGCGGCGGTAGCTCTGGCCAGAAGGTTGTTAGTGTTGGCGTACAAATTCTTGAAAACCGGTGAAGTTTATAACCCAGCATATCCTGCTTCAGTTTGAGAATATAGATAAACAACTTTAAACGGCAAATAATGCAAACACGCTTTTCGGGGATTGGCGTTGAACCTGGCTACTCGCTTGTAGCCGTAACTACGTGATTAAGATTAGGAACGCCGATTCTCGATCTACATCCATGCGCCACGAAATGCTGAGCGCGAAGAGAAGCTTGAAGGCGTGATTGCTCATTATTTGTGCCTATACCCAAAAAGGGAAAAGGCTATTACTGGATTTCTTCCTTGACCAAATGGACCACACTCAGAGAAGCGAGTAAATTGCTTAACGGAGGTGTTCGATGTCATCACAGAAGAGCCAGAAGAAATCCACCAGGCGGCACTATTCGCCGGAGTTTAAGACCGAAGCCCTGGGCTTGGCTGAGCAGGTGGGCGTGGCTGGTGCGGCCAAGCAGTTAGGTCTGCATGAGTCCCAGGTTTACGCTTGGCGGAAGAAGGCCCGCTATGAGGCCAGCCGCAGTGAGACCGAAAAGGAATTGGAGATCGAAAACGCCAAGTTGAAGCGGCAGTTGGCCAAGAAAGAAGAGGAGTTGGCCATATTAAAAAAGGCCGCGGCGTACTTCGCGAAAAGCCTGAAGTGAAGTACGCGTTCATGCAGCAAAACGCAGGCACATACAGCGTCACGGCGCAATCCGAGGCCTTTGGCGTATCACGTGGCGGGTATTATGGCTGGCGGCGCAGGCTGCAAAATCCCAGTCAGAGGCAGATGGAGCGTGAGAGGCTCGATCACCTGGTGAAAGAAGCCTTTGAAGTTCGCAAGGGCCGTAGCGGAGCAGTTGGGCTGACTCTCGACCTTGATGAGCAAGGCCGTAAATACAACCGCAAAACAGTGGCCAAGAGCATGAATAGACAGGGCCTGGTGGCTAAAGCGGCTAGGAAGTTCAAAGCCACCACGGATTCGGATCACGGTATGCCGGTGGCTCCAAGTCTGTTGGCCCAGGACTTTAGTGCAATCGCTCCAAATCAGAAGTGGGTCTGTGATATCACTTACCTTTGGACCGGCGAGGGCTGGTTGTATCTGGCGGTGGTGCTCGACCTGTTTTCGCGCATGGTGGTGGGCTGGGCCATGGATAAGCGCATGAAGGCCGATTTGGTCTGTGACGCCTTGCAGATGGCCTTGTGGCGACGGTATATACCAAAGGATGTGCTGGTTCATTCGGATCGTGGCAGCCAGTACTGCTCCAGGAAATACCAAGCCCTTTTGACCAGGCATGAACTGGTTTGCAGCATGAGCGGCAAGGACCGGGGTCCCCGCAAATCTTTGATTTGTGGGGTGTCGGGCAACTGTTACGACAACGCCGTGGCCGAAAGCTTCTTCCATACCCTCAAGGTGGAAATGATCCACGGTGAGCACTTCGCCACCCGCCAGGATATGCGCCGGACTGTATTCGAGTATATCGAGGTTGACTACAACCGAAACAGGAGACACAGTGCCAACGGATACAGCGGTGGACCCCATCGTGCCCCAGGAGATCACCATCACCCGCATGGCCGTGGAAACGGCCAAAGAGGCTGAAAGCCAGGGCGGCGACAACCGCACCATGGGCCCGCAAGCACATCGTGCCCTACGGACTGTACCGGGCCGAGGGTTATATCAGTGCGCCCCTGGCCGAAAAGACCGGCTTTAATGACGAAGACGTGGAAATGCTCTGGGAGGCCTTGGCCAACATGTTCGACCATGACCATTCCGCCGCACGGGGCAAGATGGCCGCCCGCCGCCTCATCGTGTTCAAGCACGATGGCCGCATGGGTAACGCCCCGGCCCACAAGCTGTTTGAGTTAGTCACGTTTAAGAAGAAAGAAGGATTGGAAGGGCCGCCCCGCAGCTTTGAGGACTATAAAGAGAAGATAGACCGCAACGCCGTGCCCGCCGGGGTGAGTCTGGAGGAAATGATCTAGAGAGGCATCGCCCCTGGGCGGGGGATGCTCGTCCAGGGGCGTGGGTTGAAACGAGAACGGGCGCTGGTAGCTGCCAACCCGGCTTACATCGCTCCTCGTGCGAGGGCGTGGATTGAAACGAGGGCTGGCTGGCCAACGGCGGCGTTGTTCACGGGTCGCCCTCCGTGCGGGGGCGTGGGTTGAAACTCCACGCGGGCGGCGTGATGGCCGTCTTCGTCTGGTCGCCCCTCGTGCGGGGGCTTGGGTTGAAACTGCGCGTATCCATGTGGCTGGATGCGGTATAAAGTCGCCCCTCGTGCAGGGGCGTGGATTGAAACCTTTGCCGCCGTCTTGCTGGCCGGAACAGTCGGGTCGCCCCTCGTGCAGGGGCGTGGATTGAAACTTATTAATGCTGTATTGCACGTTGCATTTTGTCTCCAGTTAAACTTGTCGGCTACAAGTTGCCCTCACCAAACCTAGACTCTTTAGCCCTCATCCGCTACAATATAAATGCCTAATATTACGAAACATAAAGCTAGTTATGCATCCCATATTTCATCCCTGATTCGTGCTACAAAACAACAATCTGATTGCCGTGTCAAGCCGGTGCGCGGGCCTTGTCCGGTCCGGGCAAACGCGGCCGGAAAATCTATGGCTGCACAACTTCATCAGCCCCAACACCAAGGCCGCCTACCGGCAGGCCGTGCTTAGCTTTGTTCAGTTCGCCGGTTTGACCGGGCCTGATGACCTGCGGCGCGTGGATCGCGGTGTGGTGCTGGCCTGGCGCGGGCACATGGAGGCCCAGAGCCTTGCGCCGCGCACCATCCGCGCCCGGCTGGCCGCCCTTAGCTCGCTGTTCGGGGAGCTGTGCGAGGCTCAACTCATCGTCCTTAACCCCTGCCACGGCCTCAAGCGCCCCAGCGTCAATGACCGCCAGGTGGAGAGCGTTCTTCTGACCAAGGCCCAGGCTAGGCGTCTATTGGCAGCGCCCGACCCCGGCACCCTGGCGGGCAAACGCGACCTGGCCATCCTGGGCGTGCTGCTCTACACCGGGGCCAGGATCAGCGAAGCAGCCGGGCTCAAGGTGCGTGACTTGTTCGAAGACGCTGGTTTCTGGGTCCTGCGCTACCGTATTAAGGGCGGCAAGAGCATCCGCAATCCGCTGAGTAGCCAACTCCTGTATTGGCTGCGGCAGTGGCTGGAGGCGGCCGGGCACGGCCTTGAGGACGATAGCCCGCTGTTTCTACCGGTGAAGCCGTTCGGGCCGAGGCGACACCTGCGGCGGCTACAAATCCAGCGAGTCTTCGACAAATACGCCCGCCTGGCCGAACTGCCCGCCAAGGCCACGCCCCACTCCTGTCGGGCAACATTCGCCAGCCACGCCCTGGACGCCGGGGTGCCCATCGAGCTGGTGCAAGAGGCCCTGGGCCACGCCAGCATTGCCACTACGCGCAAATATTGCAAGAAGCCCACCGCCTACCAAGAGGCGGCGACCCTACGTATTCATTATTAATTAAAACCATGTCCAGATTTTGGGATGAAGTCGACGCAACCGGCCGCTTCGAGCTGCGGCAATCCAGCCGTGTGCTGGCCGCCGCCCAGCCCTCGAGCAGGGCGGCCGTACGCACCCTGCGCCTGTGGGCCAGCAGGCAAGACAGCGCGCGCCTGCACTGGCGGCAATTCGGCAGACTGCGCGTAGCATGGAAGCGGTGGTTATTGCGGTTTCGGGTGCCGGGGTATGAGGCGATCAATCCCCGATAAACTCCTCAAATGAATTATCTAAAAACGCCAGAGTCGCGTCAAACTCCCTGCTCAGCAGCTCCAGCACATCGTTGTTGTGATGGCGGATTTCATTGTTTTCCTTGAGTGCGGCCAGGGAAAACCACTGCCAGGTTACATCCCGCACGGTGAATCGCCGCTGCAATAGGTGCTCGGGCGGTACGTCGATCTTCACAGGGCAATAGATGAAGTGATAGCGGGCAAACCTGCCATATTTGACGATCTTTTCCTTATCCGCCGTTTCCTTGATGGTGGAGCTTTTTAGCCTATCGTTGGCCGGATCATAGGCCAGGGTGATACTGGCGGCCGGGATGGCCAGGCGCTCGGCCAAGAGCATGCGCAGCTTTGCCTCCACGTCATCGCCCTGGGGCGTGTTCACGTTGGGGAAGAGCAGCATCTGCCAGTCCGAGCTGAAATAGTTCAACAGTAGCGGCGTACCGTCCGTTCCTCTCGCCTTGATGAAAAACACCACTTTATAGACCTGCCGAACCGTGGAGGCGTCGCCCACCCCGCGCTCGCCCACATACAGTCCCAGCTTTGCCTGGAAATCGGCCAAGGGCAGGGACGGATCGGTTAGGTGGTCGGCTGAGATTCCGTCAGGTTCAAAACAATACGCGGCGATCTCGGCCATGGTCCGGGCGCTGCGTTTTACGTTCTTCCCCTGAAGCCGTTTTTTGAAGGTGTCAAACTCGATGCCCATGCATTTGGCATACTTGGCGTCGTCGTGAATCCTGGCTAGCTCCTTTGCTGAAGCCATCATCCGCTCATGGGCCGTTACTTGGCCTATACCTTCTTTCCTTATCAATGCGCCGAGTTTGTCGGCGAAAAGCTTCCCTTCGTCGTTCATTGCTCCCCCCATACCTCCCCCAGGTTCCCCCAAGGCTCCGCGCGAGAAAAATCACGCGGCTCTACTCTTGGATCAACCCAAGCGGAGGTGAAACACGATGCTCAATCCAAACGAGACCCGACACGATAACCCACGGCCCGCCCAGGGGCAAGCCCGGAGGCGTCCCTGCCGTCTGGCTCATCCTCCCCGGCGTCTGCCGCCCCTTTCCCTGCACGCCCGCCGCCGCGCCAAGCAGCGTGACATTTCCCCTGAGGCCATCCGTGCCGCATTCGATCACGGCACCCGCGCCATTAAAAGTAACGCCTATTATTTTCAGCTTCGGGACAAAGACGTGGTCCGCGTGGGCCTGCCGGACCTGGCCCGCTGGATCGGCACCACTGTGGTGGTCAGCCTGGACCGCCGCGCCGTGCTTACCGTCTTCAATGTCCTGGCCGCCCACGCCGCCTGAAACGGAGGAAGCCATGTTTTTAAGCCGCAAAAAGCCCCGCGCCCTGCCCCTGGCAGGCGGCAACTCCAACCCCAAACCCAAGGCGACCCAGTGGAGCCAGGCTGATCTGCCCTCGGGCCTGCTCACCGACTCCCTGAATCATTTCCGCCGGGCGCACAAGGACTCCCTGCGGGAAATCTACATCTCCAGTCAGGCGGCAGCGCCCCTTTGCCAGGCCAATGTGGATAGCGCCAAAGCCATGATGTGCGCCCTGATCGAGCAAGCGGCCCATGACTTTCAGGCCCAGGCTCAGAGCTTGAACCACGAGGCGGCCGCCCTGCTGGCCCAGGTGGAACTGAGCCCGGAGCATATGGAGGCACTGCGGGTCGAACGCGAGGCCAAGCCCGAGCCCTCGCCCCGCTTGAGCGAGGGTGCTTCGGCCAAGACCCTGCCTGAAGCTCCGGCCAAGCGCCGGGGTAGGCCCAAGAAGCAACTGGCCCAGCAGGCCAAACCAGTCAGGCCCGACGATGACCTGCGCTATGAGGAATCCACGCCCCTTGAAACCGGCCGCAAAGCAGGAGGTGACCGATGAGCAAGCAGACCACGACTGAATCCGGCCCCCAAAGCGGGCTGCACGGTGAACTGAAGTTGGCCGAGGCCAGGTTGCTGCCCGCCCGCCTGCGGGTGATGGTGGCGGGAATGATCCTGGCCGTGACCATTCCCCTGGAGTGGGCCTTCGGCTTTGACTTTTTCGCCGAGTTCGGCAGGGACGCCCTGGGCGAGATAGGCGGTTTTGATCTGGCCATAGCGGCGCTAAAGGGGCTGATGCTGCTTAGCGCGGTGGTGATCCTCAAATACGCCTTGCAGGCTCTGAGCGCCGATGCGCGCAAAAAGCTGTTCTGGACCGCCGGGGCTCTCACCGTGGTCATGCTGCTGGGCGTGGGCCTGGCCCGGAACGACTTGATGCATCTGCGCCATCTGGAGCTGGGCGGCAGCGGCGAGATAGCCGTCGACGCCGAGTTGGCTGCTCTGGGCCTGGAGACGCAGGCGAACGAATCTGCTCAGAGCCTGGCCGACACACCCACTGCGGCCGACCTGCAAAACGATCTGCTCAGCCACACCGCCTTTCTGGCCATGGCCTACATCCTGATAAGCCTGGGCAGCGCCGTGTGCCTGGTGGAAATCCTGGAGCAGTGGCCCAGCCTGAAGATGCTGGCCTTTGTGCGCGGCCGCCTGCAAATCCTGGAGCGCATCGCCGTGTTGCAGCGGGCCGCCGCCGAAGCCGCTCTAGCCGCCGAGACCATCGGGCGCAACCGCTTGGTCTTGATGCGGGCGGCCCAGGACATGATCATCCGCGCCCATCTCGACGGCCTGTCCTACGTGCCCTGGTGGCGCAATGTATTCGAGATGTATCACCTCGCCGACAGCGCCAAGTTCAACAAAAAGCAGGTCTACGGCCTGCGCTGGATGCGCGCTGTGAACATCGAGGCGGCGGACAAGAAAGAGGCCGCCTGCCTGGAGGCGCTCAAGGCCCTGAAGCTCGTCGAACCCGAACCCCAGCCCACGGAGGCCGACCATGACTAAGAAAACAATACTTGTCCTGCTGATGACCCTGTGCCTGGCCGAGCCTGTGGCCGCCCGAGGCAAGACCGTGATCGTGCTGCTGGACCTCAGCGGCAGCACGGCCCACATCACCAGCGGCTCGTTCGCGGCCAAGGCTGGGGCATACGTGGCCCGCCAGGTGGCCGGGTTGCCCCTGGGCTCGCGGGTCAGCCTGCGCACCTTTGGCCAGGCCGACGCTACAGCCAACGGCCTGGCTCTGGACTACACCTTGACCAAGCGGCGGGGGCAAAAACCCCGAGAGGTGGCTACCAAGCTGGCCAAAGTTCTGGCCGCCGTGCCCAAGCTGGCCGCCAGCGGCAAGCTCAAGGTTCAGGACCGGACCCAGATCATCCGCGCCCTTTACGACCTCTCAAGCCTGGTCAGGGGCGGCGAGGCCCGTCTGATCATCATCAGCGACATGCTCGAATACAGCCCGGACGCCAACTGCTACCGTCTGGCCGCTTACAACTCCGGTGGGTTGCCAGCGCCGCCCGCCGGGCTCTTGGCCGGTACCCGAGTTTTGGCCATTGGTTGCGGCTATGGCCTCAATACCGCCGCCCAGAGCCGCCGCTTGAAGGAGCTTTGGTCCCGCTGGTTTGAGCAGGCCGGTGCGGCTGAATTCGTGGCCATCCCCAGGCTGTAAGGAGGCGGACATGAGTATGAAACAGTTTATGCGCGGCATGGTCACCGGCGTCGCGCCGGTAAAGCAGGCCACCGAGGAACAACGGGAAAAGCTGCGCAAGGTGGGCATTAAGCCCGCCATGAGTCTGACTCAGGATCAGGCCACCAAGCTGCTCAAGGATTACCACAGCGCCAAGCAGATGGAACTGAGCAACGAACTGCTGAGCTTGAGGGTGCGTGACGCCAAGCAGGCGCGCAAAGAAAGAAAAAAACGCCAGGAGGAGGCTCGAAATCGCGCCGCCCAATTGGATCAAGACCGCAAGGAGCGGGAGGCCAAACAAGAACTGGCCAGAAACAACGGTCCGGAACTGGAGCGATGAAGATGAAAGATTTTCTGAGCAAGACGTACCGAGGACTCTACCGCGTGGGCCTGTGGCTGCTGGCGCGGCGAAAGCTTGCCGTACCCGTGGGCGTATGCCTTTTGATCTGGCTGGCCGTGCAGACCGGTTGGTTCGCCCGGCTGACCAACACCGTGGCCGCTGGAGCCATAAGCGTGCTGGACAGCCTCATGGCCGCCCTGGTCAGCGTGGCCGGACCGCTCATCGCCTTGTGGTTGATCTGGGCGGCTGTCAAGCGGCTCTTCGGCGGCAAATGGTAACGATTTGCTATAATTGGCGGGCCATTAACCCGCCAAATGATCCGCCGATTTTTCCACGAATTACTAGGCCGCGAAGACCCGGCCAAGAGGAGCAGCATGGCCCGCGCCAGATTCATGAGCAAATGGGATGTCCCCCAAATCCTCAACAAAATAGAGGATGGGATACGCTTTGCCCCCGGCCGTTTTCTGAATGTAGCTAACTCCTGCAAGAACGCTGTCATCGTGGGCACGGTGGGATCGGGCAAATCCAGCACCCAGATCATCCCCAACCTGCTGGAGGTGGACGCCAACTTTGTGGTCACCGACCTGGCCGGAGAGCTGTTCATGAAGACCAGCGGTTGGCTGGAATCCCAAGGCTACACCGTCTATAAACTGGACTTCGAGAATCCGCAGGACTCGCACGGTTTCAATCCCCTGCTTCGCAACCGTGGCGATCATCACGCCCTGCAACGCATGGCCGCCAGCATCGTGGACCATGCCTACCCCAAGGAGCAGAGCTTCTGGACCTCGGACGCCAAGGCCCTGATCAATATTGTCTTCCGAGCCCTTGCCAACTACATGCTCGAAGAATACAACGAAGAAGGCGAGGTGGTAGAAGTCCTTGCCAAAAACCACATCAACTTCTCAAACGCCGAATACCTGTGCAATGGCGTGGGCCACAAACCGGTGAATGACTTCATCGCAGAACACCTGGACGATGACCAGCTTTTCGCCAAGTACCGGGCCATATGCAACTATGGCGATAATCAGCGTTCGGGAGTGACCGCCACGGCCTCGGCCGCGCTGGCTCCGTTCAATGATCCGGCCACGGCCCGCATCACCTGCCACGACGATCTTGATTTGAGCAAATTCGACCTGGGCAAGGCCGTGCTTTACATCTGCGTGCCGGAAAACAAGCAGGCCTATTACTCGCTGATCATCAGTCTCATCGCCGAGGCTATATTCGACGCGCTCATGGCCCGGCCCGTGGAAGGCTCCGACGCCTACAAAGGGCTCCGTTTCACCCTTCTGGCCTTGGACGAATTCGGCCAACTATATCTACCGACATTTCCGGCCGTTTGCACAACCCTCAGAAAACGCAAATGCGGCATCATGATCGCCCTTCAGGACTTTGGCCAGCTCACCGACAAGTACGGCCAGGCAGCCGCCCGGACCATGCTTTCGGGCGGCCTGGTCAGCAAGCTTGTCCTGCCGGGCCTTGGCGTGGAGACGTGCGAGGCGGTGAGCCGCTCTCTGGGCCAGACCACGATGCAAGACAACAACACGGGCCGAAGCGTCAGCGAGCCGCTGATGTACCCCGATGAAATCCGCATGCTCGAGCAAAACCAGGCAGTGCTCATCCACGGTAACAAACCGCCGATCCAGCTTGAAAACGTCCTGCCATATTTCCAGGAAAACAAGCTCAAGAAACGCTCGAAGATGCCCCCGGCTGCCATCAAGGCCGAGGAGCACGAGCCTAAATTGCTGAAGTTGGCCTGATGAAACGCAATCTTTTCCGCCGAACTTTGAAAGGATGAGTGCCGGATGCTTGATGTCTTATATGCCGAACTTGGCCGACCGGTCACGGTGGAGCAGTTGGCCGAATACTTGGAGGTTGACGCCGACTACGTCAGAAAGCATCATAAAGCATTCGGTGGAATCCGCCCTCCAGGGGGACGACGCATCTGGTTTTTCGAGAACCTGATTGCCGAGTCCGTAAGGAGGGCCTTAGATGGCGACCAAAATAACGAAGAAAGGAAAGACTCGCTGGTACGCGAGGGTTCAGAAGGACGGCAGGATCAAGACGAAGCTGTGCCGCTCCAGGGCCGAGGCTCTGGAGTGGGAGGCCAATCTCAGAGGAACGGAGGATTGGGGTCAGACCCCCATCGACTCCTTGACTCTGCATGAATGGGCCAGCAAGTACCTGGACCATGCCCAACTCAGGTTTTCGCCCAAAACCTATCAGGAGAAACGGGCATTATTCAAACGTTTGCTCGAAACAATGGGACCGCAGAAGACGGTGGTCAGTATGACCCCCAAAACCGTTCTGGGCTTCCTGATGAAACAATCGGGCAAACGCTCGGGCTGCTCGCTCAACAAGGACCGCAAAAACATCCAGGCTGCCTGGAACTGGGGCGTCAAGTATCTTGGCCTGCCCTATTTCAACCCGGCGGCCGTGGTGGAGCGGTTCCCGGAGCAACGCAGACCCCGCTATGTGCCGCCCGAGGAGGACTTCTGGAAGGTCTTTGACCTGGCGGAAGGCCAGGACAAGGTCATGCTGGCCGTGGCGCTGTACACGGCGGCCCGCAGGGGTGAGATTTTCCGGCTCACCTGGCCGGATGTGGATTTCAGTCAGAACCGCATCCGGCTCTACACCAGGAAACGCCGGGATGGCAGCCTTGAGTTCGACTGGCTGCCCCTGGCCGGAGAGCTTAGGGATTACCTGCGCTGGTGGTGGGAACACCGCCCCTTCAAACGCTCGCCCCATGTTTTCGCAGTGGAAGATGAAGGACAGGCAGGCACCGGGTATCTGGGAGAGCCTTTCAAGGTCAGAAGAACTTTTCTGAAGAAGCTCTGTGAAAAAGCTGAAGTCTACCCCTTCGGCTTCCATGGCATACGCCACCTGACTGCGACGATCCTTTATCAGAAGGGCTACCCCGTGGCGGTAATCCAGTTGATTCTGCGGCATAAGAACGCCACAACCACCACCCGCTATTTGCACAGCCTGGGGGTGGAGGAGGTCAGGCCCGCTCTGGAGAGCCTGGGCAGGCAAAAAGCGGACGTGATCCGGCTGCCGGAGAGGCAGCGGCTGTAGCCTGGCTGTAGTCAAACTGTAGTCAGAACTGTAGTCAAAGAAAAACGGGCCAGCCCGCGAAGAGCTAACCCGTTGATATCGTTGGCGTCCCCAACGGGATTTGAACCCGTGTCGCCGGCGTGAAAGGCCGGTGTCCTGGACCTGGCTAGACGATGGGGACGTTTATAACAATATGTTGGTGGGCCGTGCGTGGATCGAACACGCGACTCTCTGCTTAAAAGGCAGATACTCTACCGGCTGAGTTAACGGCCCACGCCAAACGGCCAAGGTTAATTACCATGGAGCCCTCATAGTGTCAAGACCGTGGAGGGCGGTTGTTTAATCCTTGGTTCCATTGTTCTACACTATATACCATAAATCTGTATCTTGCCTCTCAATGCCGCATGGACACGGCATTGCAATGACATGGTGTATTATGCTAATGAAAAACCAGTATCCCAGGTCTCTATTACTGTTATTAAGGAGCCGTCATAGTTGACTCTACCTGACCCGCCCATCGAGGCAAGCGTTCGCAGGGGCTCCAAGGCCAATGTGCCGCTCAAGGCCGGCATCATCGGCGGCGGCAAGGCCTGTGACGACCTGTTGACCATCCTGGCCGACGACCGTATGGGTGCTTTGAACCTCGAGATCCTGGGAGTTGCCGATCCCAACCCCGAAGCGCCGGGCATCCAACACGCCAATGACCTCGGCATATTCACCACCACCGATTTCATGGACCTCTATGAACTGAACGGGCTCAACCTTATCATTGAGTTGACCGGCGTCCCCGCCGTGCGCGACAAAGTCGCCGCCACCAAACCGTCGGAAGTCAGCACCGTCGATTCCCTGGGCGCGCGGCTGCTTTGGGACATGTTTCAGTTGGAAAGCGAGAAGCTGGCCCTGGAGCGGGAAGCCGAGGAGGTGGTGCGCCGGGAGCGCGATTGGATCCAAAAAGTGTTGGATTCGCTGCCGGACCAGATCGCGGTGTTGGATGTTGACCGCAATATTGTCAGTGTAAACAAGACGTTCAGGGAGGTTTCGGGCCTTAAGGAAAACGAGGTCATCAATCGAAAATGCTATAAAACCAAGCCCTGTCCGGCCATGGAAGACCCCTCGGAAGATGGTGAATGCCCCTTTGCGGAGGTCATGAATACCGGCGAAGCCTGTTCAATGGTTTATTCGTATGAGGCCGACGATGGCGAGATGATCTATCAGGAAGTCAGCGCGGCGCCTGTATTTGATGCAAACGGCAAGATCATTCAGGTTATCGAGGGTGTCCGTGATGTGACCCGACGCATCCGTCTTGAACACGACCTCAGGGAAACAGAGCAGAGATTAAGCCAGTTTTTGGAGGCCGCCCAGGATATCGTCTGCATCAAGGACATGAAACAACGATATGTTTACGTCAACCCGGCCGCCAGCGAGTTGGGCAACCTGTCGCCCGAGGACATGATCGGCAAGACCGACTATGACCTGTTCCCTTCCAAAGTGGCGGCGGCCATGGCCGAACACGACCAGAAGATCGTCAACAGCGGCACACCAATCGGCTTTTATGAAAAGATGAGCGTCCGGGGCGAGATCAGGCATTTCCAGACGGTGCGCTACCCTATTTATAATGATAACGGCACGATAGTCGCTCTTTCGGTCATGGCCCGGGATGTCACCGAGGAGCGGGCTCTTCAGGAACAGGTGCGGCGCAACAAGGAGTACATGGAAAACATCCTGCAAAACTCCTCGGACATGATCATCACCACGGACCTGGACGGACTCATCGTCACCTTCAGCCCTGCCGGCGAACGCATGCTTGGCTATTCGCCGGGCGAACTGGTGGGAAAAAGCATCGAGGAACTGTGGCGCGACCCCGAGGAGAGGCGTCTGCTCATGGATCAGGTCCAGGCCAAGGGCGCGGTGAACAACTTTAACGGGACTTTGATGGCCAAAGACGGCAGGCCCGTGGAGATCAGCCTGTCTCTGGCCCAGTTGCGCGACAATTTCGGCAGACTTTTGGGCACCGTCGGCATCAGCAAGGACGTGACCGAGGAAAACCGCCTGCGGGCCCAACTTATCGAGGCCGAGCGCCTGGCGGCCATAGGCCAGACCGTGGCCGGGCTGGCCCATTGCATCAAAAATATCCTCAACGGCCTCAAGGGCGGATCTTACCTGGTCAATACCGGTCTGCGCCGCGATGACAGCGAGTTGGTCAACGAGGGCTGGACCACCGTGCAGAAGTCCATCACCCGCATCGGGAACCTAAGCCTGGACATGCTCAGTTACAGCCGGGAGCGCAGCCCGGAACTGCAAAACACCGACCCTGCGGACATGCTTGAAAATACCGTGGATATGGTGATGAAGGCCGCTGAGCTGGAAGGCGTGCGGATTCAGATGGAGATCAATGCTCCAGACCAGGTGCGGATGGACCAGTTGGCCATGAGCCGGGCAATAATGAACCTGGTGGTCAATGCCGTGGACGCCTGCAAGGAAAAAGACTACGGTTCGGACGATTGGCCCCAGGTCACTGTCGCGGCATGGTTTGACGACGGCAATTTGGTGATAAAGGTGGCCGACAATGGAAGGGGAATGAGCCCGGACATGCAGGCCCACCTGTTCCAAAGATTTTTCAGTACAAAGGGCTCCCGGGGAACCGGCCTGGGACTGGCCGTGACCCATAAGATCATCAGCGAGCACGGCGGGACAATTGAGGCTTTCTCGGAGCCCGATAAGGGCTCCGAGTTCATCATTAAAATACCCATCAACGGAGTTGGGCGCAGCACCGGATGCCGCGCTGAAACCGCCTAGGCCTCCAACCGCTCCACTTCATAGCAATACTGGCTGTCGGCCCTTTGGATAACCAGCCTGGCTCCGCCTATGCGCTGGGCCACCCAAATCACGAACAGCTTGCCCCAGGGGTCACGGGCCAGGGCCCATTGGTCTATCGAGTCCCTGATGGTGCGCCCGTTGACTTCGGCCCTGAAGATAAGGTTGCCGCTGACCCAGCGTGAGCCGGCTTCAACCCCGTGGCCGTTCATGTTTACGCACTCTTCCACTTCCACCATGGACACGGGATAAGCTATTGACATGCGCCGATCACCGGCTGTAATGGGCGGCACAGTCAGCCAAGGCAGCCATTAGCAGGTTAATCAGAGCCCATTCCCGGCGGTCCTTGGCCGGTGGCTCTACATCGTCGTCAACGGCTTTGCTGCACAGTCGCTCGGCCTGTTTGGCTCGCTGGGCCGAGGCCGATGGCAGTTCATTGGTGAGCTTGCGAAGCATCAGCATACAGGCGGCAAAATCATTGCTGCCTTTGCCAAAGTTGCTGGGATCGTGGAAGAATTCATCCAGGGATCCATCCGAATCGACCTTCTTGAAAAGCAGGGCAAAGTCTTCAGCGAGGCTCTTTTCCACGGGCACCCCCTTGGTGTTTAATTTTCGTTCGCCTAATAAAATGGTTAGCACACCAGCAGCCACCGCGTCAACGGCTGGTGAATGGACCATCAATACTTGCAACAAACCTGCCCCAAGGGCTACACTGGGAACAGAAACAGGCCGGAACTCCAGTGAGGCCGGACCGTCTACCCAAGATATGCTTCAGGAGTAGGGTGGCAATGACCAATACCAGAGTGCTCATAGTCGACGACGAACCGGAGAATGTCCGCTACCTCCAGACGATCCTCGAGGAAAATGGTTTTACCGACATCCATTCGGCAGGTGATGGTGAAGAGGGCCTGAAAAAGGCCAAACAATTGATGCCTGGTCTTATTATTCTGGATGTCCGCATGCCCAAAAAGACGGGTATCGTAGTGTTTAATGAACTGAAAAGTGTTTGGAAATACAAAAATATCCCCATAATCATCCTCACCGGAGAGGGCGAGTTCCTCAAGCAGTTGACCTCACTGCGCGGCTACCACGAGGACTCCGGCATGGAAAACCAGAAGCCCACCGAGGAGGTGCTGGGGCAATTCATTGGGCAGCGCCCCGAGGCTTTTTTGGAAAAGCCCATTGAGCCTGATTTGTTGATGAGCACCATCGGCACCGTATTGGGCTGATTGATATTCCAAATTTCAATGATGTAAGGCATCATTAATATTAGCCTCCCGTGCATAACGGGAGGCTAATTATTGTTTTGCCGATTGAAAATCATAAAAGATAACAGGAGCTTTTAATGAATGCGCAGCAAGGCAGGCCCAACGGCGGCGGTGACGCGCAGATCAAGGTGAGTTTTTTTCCGGCATGGTGCAAGGGATGCGGCAACTGCGTGGCCTTTTGCCCCAGGGGAGCCTTGGCCATGGATCAGTGGGGCCACCCGCATCTGGCCAAGCCCGAACGTTGCACCCGTTGCGGCCTTTGCGAAATGCTTTGCCCCGATTTCGCCATCAGCGTCAGCGATACCACGGCCCAGACCGTGTGCGAGCCCGAACGCGGCATGGCCGCCCGGCCCGTCAACCAAAGCCCCGAGCGCCTGGCGCCGGTGGATCGGGAGGGCTAGCCCATGGCTGCTAAAAAGGCGATGCTGCTGCAAGGCAACGAGGCCGTGGCCAGGGGCGCCCTGGCCGCCGGTTGCAACTTTTTCGCGGGCTATCCCATCACCCCGGCCAGCGAGATCACCGAAATCATGAGCCGGGAACTACCGGCCAGGGGCCATTCGTTCATTCAGATGGAGGACGAGATAGCCTCCATGGGCGCCTGCATCGGCGCGGCCTTGGCCGGCGGCAAGTCAATGACCGCCACCAGCGGACCGGGCTTTTCGCTGATGCAGGAAAACCTGGGCTGGGCCGTGATAACCGAAACGCCCATGGTGCTGGTCAACGTTATGCGGGCCGGGCCCTCTACAGGCCTGCCCACCAACCCGGCCCAGGGCGATCTGCAACAGGCCCGTTGGGGCACCCACGGCGATCACCCGGCCATCGTGCTTTGTCCGTCCAGCGTGGCCGAATGCTTCAGTCTCACCGTGACGGCCTTCAACCTGTCCGAACGGTTCCGCACGCCGGTGATTCTGTTGGCCGACGAGGTGGTGGCCCACATGCGCGAAAAGGTCGTATTGCCCGCCGAGCAGGAACTGGAGATAATCGAGCGCCGCAAGCCGTCCATGCCGCCGGATTGGTACACGCCGTACAAGACCGACGGCAGCCTGATTCCCCGCCTGGCCGACCTGGGCGACGGCTACCGCTATCACGTCACAGGTCTGGTGCATGACGAGCGTGGGTTCCCCACCCGCCGGGCCGACGAGGTGGGGCCGTTCTATAACCGGCTTTTCAACAAAATCAGCCGCCATTTCAGGGACCTGGAAATGACCAGGCGCATCGAGGTCGATGACGCCGAAGTGGTGATCATCGCCTATGGCTGCACGGCCCGGGCCGCCCAGGCGGCGGTTCGCATGGGCCGGGAAAGCGGCCTCAAAGTCGGCCTGTTGCAACTGACCAGCGTGTGGCCCTTCCCCCGCCGGGCCGTGGAGGATGTCCTCGACAGCGCCAGGGCCGTGTTGGTGCCCGAACTGAACATGGGCCAGCTCAGCCGTGAGGTCAAACGCGTAAGCCGCGGCCAGGTCCAGGTGCAGCGCCACAGCCGCATGGACGGCATGGTGATAACGCCCGAGGAACTGCTGATCAAAGTAAGGGAGTTGGCCTGATGCCTCCTGTACACCGCAGCGTGGTCTACGATTGGCTGCGCCATGACAAGAGATTTCCCCATGTCTGGTGTCCGGGCTGCGGCCTGGGCATCCTGCTGGGTTCGCTGGTGCGGACCATGGCCACCATGGGCCTGGATAAAAACGACGTGGTGCTGGTCGCGGGCATCGGCTGCTCGGGCCGGTTGCCGGTCTACGTGGATGTGGGCAGCGTGCACACCACCCACGGCCGAGCCCTTACCTTTGCCACGGGAATCAAGCTGTCCAAGCCGGAACTGAAGGTCATCACCGTGATGGGCGACGGCGACGCCACGGCCATCGGCGGCAATCACCTGATCCACGCCGCCCGGCGCAACCTGGACATCACGGCCATCATCGTCAACAACCAGAACTACGGCATGACCGGCGGGCAATACAGCCCCACCACGCCCCAGGGCGCAAGGGCCACCACGGCCCCCTTTGGCCATATCGAACCGGCCTTTGACATCAGCGCCCTGACGGTCACGGCCGGGGCCAGTTTCGTGGCCCGGTCCACGGTCTATCACGTGACCCAATTGGACGACATGCTGACCAGGGCCATTGATCATCCGGGCTTCGGCGTGGTGGAGGTGCTGAGCCCCTGTCATACCAATTTCGGCCGCCAGAACAAGCTGGGCTCCCAGATCGACATGATGAAACAATACAAGAAACAGGCCGTGCGCATGGAGCGTTGGCAAAAGATGACCCCGGAGCAGAGACAGGACCATTACCCCATAGGCGTGCTCACCGAGCGCCGGGAGCCGACCTATATCGAAAAGTACGAGATGTTGCGCCAAAAGGCCATGGGCCTGGCCGGGGAGGAAGGCTGATGCCCAAGGCAGCACCGCTTTCCGCGCCGCGTGTTGAGGTACGCCTGGCCGGTTCCGGCGGCCAGGGCTTGATCCTGGCCGGCCTGGTCTTGGCCGAGGCCGCCGGCCTATACGACGGCCGGGAGGTTTCCATGGCCCAGTCCTACGGCCCCGAGGCCAGAGGCGGGGCCTCCAAGGCCGAGGTCATCATCAGCGACAAGATTATCGATTTTCCCCAGTGCACCAGGGTGGACCTGCTTTTGGCCCTGACCCAGGAGGCGGCCGACGCCTATTGCTGGGACCTGCGGCCCGGCGCCTGGGTCTTGGTGGACTCCGACCTGGTGACCCACCCGCCCACCAGCCTGGCCATGGGCCTGCCGTTCACGGCCGTGGCCAAGGAAAAGCTGAAGAAGGTGATGGTGGCCAACGTGGTGGCCCTGGGGGCCATCGGCGAGATCGGCGGTTTCGTAACCCGCCGGGCCCTGGAGCGGGCCCTGTTGGCCAGGGTGCCCAAAGGCACCGAGGAACTGAACAAAAAGGCCCTGAGCGAGGGCGCGCGCCTGGCCAAGAAATGGCTGGCCGACCGCAAGGATGACGGCGGAGACCCCAGGCTGGAAGACATATAACCGGTCTGCCTGGTAGCTGCGCCGGGCGCCGGAGGGCTTGCTATCCCGCTGCCAGCGATTTATCCTGGTGTTGTCAACCGGAGACGCCAGGGAATCAGCTTGTGGCGAGATCTGAGGGTCAAACAATGCGGGGATTGGCTGTCCCGCCCGGTTGACGTTTTTCTTATTGCATCCGCAGTTGCCCGTCTAGACATCCAAAAAGAAGCGGCCGGGGTTCGCGCCCGGCCGCCGTGCTTCAAACCCGCCGATACTATTGCTTGTTGACCACCAGGCGTCCCGAATCCAGCAGGGTGTCGGTGTAGCCGCCCTTGACCTGGGTGGTGGAGATGGTGCCCAGGAACTGGGTGCTGTCGCCGCTGTCCCAGACAATGGCGAACGATATCTCGCCGGGGGCGTTGCCGTAGGAGGCGATGCCCGCCACCGCGCCTCTGGTGAAGCCCTGCTTGTTGGTGATGGTGGCCACGCCGATGAAGTCGCCCACCTCGTTTTGTTGCAGGGTCAGGGTGATTTCGCCGCTACCCATGCCCAGGATGCTGGTCCAGGTGCCGCTCCATGTCCCGGCCACGATGCCGTCATAGTTGTATTGGGTTGTCGGCGTGGGGATGGGCAGATCGCCCGAACCGCTGCCGCCGCCGCTAGAGCCGCAGGCAGCGCCGAACAAGGCCATGACGACGACGCACAACAGTATTTTCAGCTTGGCTTGGCTGGGCATGGGGCTCCTCCCGAATCCGGATGATGACTTTTTTCGGCTTTGGGGGGCAGGGCCATGCCGATGTTAAAGCTTATTGCGTAAGATTGTTACGTCATACCATACGGAAACGGGCAAATACGAGTCAAGCCCATTAAAACGGACCAGGAGGATAAACCGTGATTGCGGCGTTATTTTTCCTTGATCAGGTTGAAATACGCCTTTTGTATTGTTGATGCGTAAAGGGCCAAGACGGTGGTCTGTTGCCTCTGTCGCTTGTTCTGGCCCCAAGCGGTGACGGGGCTACTTTTTTTTGTCGATACCATAACTGCCGGTATCGAACGATGAGCCAAAGTGCTCGATATCACCTGTTGAATAATACTTGGCCGCCTGCTCGTGGATGTCGCCGTCAAGGATGCTCTGGCCGAAGCCGCCGCTCCATTTGATGGTAATGCTGATGTGGGGCAGGGGGGTGGTTATATCCTGCCAACTGGCGGTGAGCGTGCCGGTGCGGGTCTTGGTTCCATCGACCAGGGTGGCCGTGCCGGTGAATTGCTGGTTCCCCTTGCTGACCAGGGTGATGGTCAGGTCCTTTTTGGCGCTGCCCGAGGGAACCTGCCAGTAGCCGGTCCAGGTCCCGGCGTAGGGGTCTGAGGCGTTAATATCGGCGCTGCCGGAATCGCCGCTGCCGCCGCCGCTGTGGCAGCCCGCCGCGATCAGGACCGCCAGGGACACGATGATGATTTTGAGCTTTACGGAAAAAGCCATGGTAGTTCTCCGCTAATCGTTTTTGCTGATGCTGAACGTGCCCGTGTAGAGGTTGGGCCCCACGAAATGATCCACGCTGCCGCTGATAATGGTTTTTGCCGCGCCCTGGGTGACGTCTCCCTCCAGCACGGTTTCCTCATAGGCGCCTTCCCATTTGATGGTAAAGCTCATGACCGGTTTGACTACGTTGGTGAAAATTGCGGTGACGGGGCCGTGTTGGGTCTTGCCGTCTTTGACGGTGGTGGCGGTGCCGGAGTATTGATTGTGGCCCAGGCTGATCAATTTGATTTCCAGGCTCATTTCGGCATTGCCGGTGGAATAATCCCAATGACCGATCCACGTCCCGGCGTAAGGGTCGGCTGCGTCCACGGCCGAGGCATCTTGGGGCGAACCGCTGCCGCCGCCGCTGTGGCAGGCCCCGCAGAGGACGAGGCAAATAACCAGGGCAGCGATTTTCAGCAGGGGCTTGCGATGGGTCATGATTGTGACTCTTTCGAACTGGAGGCGGTTCAGGCGCCCGTATTGAACGGTTTCGGCTTTGTTAGCTGCGTCAACATTTGGAAAAAATATCCTGAAACGGGCCAAGACGCAATACAATACGGCTTGCATCGCCCTGGGTGGGTCCGCCTTTTTTTCAGGCCCGGGGCGGCGGCTGGTCGTGAATAAGTAATTGACCATTGGCCGGGGCGCTGGTAAGAGTTTTCCTTCACAAGCTTGTACGATCCACTCACCGGCCTTGGCCGGATTAATCCGAGGACGTCCCCATGACCGAAGAGATCAAAAACCAGCTAACGCTGGACGACGAGTATACTTTCGCTTGTCACAAGGGCCTGGACTGCTACACCTCGTGCTGCCGCGACGTTACGATCATGCTCACGCCCAACGATGTGCTGCGCCTGCGCAAGGCCCTGGGCATGACTTCGCCCGAGTTTTTGGAAAAATACACCCAGATAGTTCAGGTGCCGGGCAAGGTCGTGCCCCTGGTGCAATTCCGCATGAACGATGAAGACAACAAGAAGTGCTTCTTCGTGCGCCCTCACGGCTGCGCGGTGTATGAGCACCGTCCCTGGGCCTGCCGCATGTTCCCCCTTGATGAATATTCCAAGGGCGGTTTCCAGATCGTCACCAATCCCCAGCGCTGCCACGGCTTGGCCAAGGGCGACAAGTGGAAGGTCCGGGACTGGCTGATGGACCAGGGCGCCACCCAGTCCAAGGAAATGGACGGCGGTTACGAGTCGCTGGTTTCGCACCACTTCATGAAAGAGGCCGCGGGCATCCAGAACCCCAAGGTTCAGCAGATGATCGTCATGGCCATCTACGACCTGGACCGTTTCCGGGAGTTTGTCTTCAGCAGCTCGTTCCTGGAACGTTTCGACCTGGATCAGGACACCATCGACGCTTGCAAGCTCGACGACGTGGCTTTGTTGGACCTGGGCTATGCCTGGATACGCTTCGGCCTGCTGGGCCAAAAGTCGCTGAAGCTCAAATCCGACGTGGCCGAGAAATTCGGCCTGGACAAGGAACAGCCCGCGGCTGAAGAGGCTGGCGAGTAATGCTGCCCGATGAAAACGACAGCCGGTTTCAGGAACTGACCGGCGGCGGGTTCCACTTTGACTGCAACCCGGACGTGCCCTGTTTCGGCCAGTGCTGCCGCAGACTCAACCTGGTGCTGACGCCCTATGACGTGCTGCGGCTCAAGCAGCGCCTGGGCCTGAGCGCCGACGAGTTCATCGACCGCCACACCATCGTGGAAAACGGCCAGAACGGCTGGCCCATGCCCCGCCTGGCCATGTCCGACACCCCGGAAAAGACCTGCCCGTTCTTGCAGGACGGCGGCGGCTGCGGCGTGTATGAAGACCGGCCCGGCGCCTGCCGGACCTATCCCCTGGGCCGGGCCACCAAGGGCGGCCAGGGCGGCGGACCCACCGAGGAATCGTGGTTCCTGGTGCGCGAGGACCACTGCCGGGGCTTTGACAAGGGCAGCGACTGGACCCCCGAGACATGGACCAAGGACCAGGGCCTGGAGGCCTACAACAGCGTCAACGACCTGTTCCTGCCCATCATCAGCCGCCAGACCAGCTCGCCCTCGCCGGAGATAGCGGCCAAGAAGATGCAGATGTTCTTTATGGCCTGCTACAACCTGGACCAGTTCCGCAAGTTCGTGACCCAGAGCTCCTTGACCAATATGGTGAAACTGCCCCAGGCCCGGCTGGAGGCCATGGAAGAAAACGACCTGCAACTGTTGAAATTCGCCTTTGAGTGGCTGCGCTTTTCCATGTTCGGCGACAAGACCCTGACCTTAAAACCCGAGTTCGCCAACCGCCGTCCTTAGGCCTAACGGAATATGAAATACGAGCCCGCCGGAATCACCCGGCGGGTTTCTTTTTGGGCTGTCTGAGTTTTTGTGAATAGGTGCACGCCTGTTGACCTGATAACCACCTGCCGCTATATTCCTTTTGCCGGCCGGAGACGCCAGGGAATCAGCCGGTGGCGGGGTCCCGGTCATCTCTGAATGACCCGGAACCGATAATGCGGAAGGTCGCTGTCCCGCCCGGCCGGTGGGGCCCGCTGACGGCCTGTGCGGTCCCGACTGCAGCGGGTGCTCCGGCAGGATGTTTTACCAGCGGGCCCCTTTTTTATCCCACCGTTTTAATCACCACATATAAATAGTGAAAAATCGTCTTGACTTTCCGAACCGCGTTTAATTACGGTAACGGTGTTACGGTAACTTTGTTGGCCTGTAAAGCCATGGGAGTTTATTACATGCCCAGACCGGCCCGCGATCTCAGCGAAGTGGAGACCGTCAAGAACCAGATCATCGACGAGGCGTCCTACATCATCGCCGAATACGGCTACGACTTCTTCAGCATGCGCAAGCTGGCCGCCCGCCTGGGCATCGCCGCCAAGACCATCTACAACTACTTCGCCAACAAGGACGAGCTGTACTTCATGGTCCTGACCAGGGGCTTCGAGCAACTGGTGGACGAAACGTCCGAGGCCATTGAAAAGGCCCGGGACACCGCGCAAAGGGTCCGGGCCCTGTGCCGGGCCTACCTGCGCTTCGGCCTGGAAAACCCCCACTACTATGACCTGATGTTCAACCTCAACGTGCCCAAGTACATGGATTACCTGGACACGCCCCTGGAAGAAATAGCCCGGCGGGAAAACGACACGGCTATGCGTTTGACCGCCCTGGCCGAGGCCAACCTGCGGGCCCTGGCCGACGAAAACGGCTGCTTTGATCCGGACGAGACCATATCGCATCTGTTCCACATCTGGAGCGTGCTGCACGGCATGGTCTCGCTGACCAACAGCCGGGTGACCTACGAGGTGCTCACCGTGGACGAACGGGTCATCGAGCAAACCCTGGGAATTGCCCTGGAGAGGTATATCAACCCTGCCGCACGCTGAGGCGGCCCGGCGGGGAAACGTAATACAAGCCGAATACGGTGGCCGAATAATCAGCTATTGCCGGCGCATCATCCACCCTTGGGCGGACCTTTTTCCCACTGACGGAGGATTGTGTAATGGCAATGATCGACGGCGGCCATCTGGTGGCCAAATACCTCAAGGAAACCGAAGGCATCAATACTGTCTTTTCGCTGTCCGGCGGCCATATCGACCGCATCTACGACGGGTTTCTGGAGTACGGCGTGCGGCTCATCGATGTGCGCCATGAACAGGCCGCGGCCATGATGGCCCACGCCTGGAGTATGTACGCCGACCAGCCCGGCGTGTGCCTGGTCACGGCCGGGCCGGGCTTCACCAACGCCCTGACGGGCATCGTCAACGCGGCCATGGAGAACGCGCCCCTGGTGGTGATCAGCGGCACGGCCCCGGTGCGCGACTGGCAAAAGGGCGCTTTGCAGGAGATAGGCCAGGCCGACATGGTCAAGCAATCGGTGAAGTGGCACGCCATCTGTCACGACCCCACGCGTATCTGCGAATACCTGCATTCTGCCTTCCGCCACGCCGTCAACGGCAGGCCCGGCCCGGTGTTCCTGGAACTGCCGCCGGACGTCTTGAACGTCAAGGTGGACGAAGACCTGGCCGTCAAGCCGGGCAAGGGCGCGGCCGTCTACCGCAGCGCCTCCGACCCCGAGGCCGTGAAAAAGGCCGCCGAGATCATCAACAACGCCAAGAGCCCGTTGATCCTGGGCGGCAGCGGCCTGGCCCTGAGCGACTGCGGCCCGGAACTTCAGCAGTTCATCAAGACCACCGGCATCCCCCACATGCTCCTGGCCAGCGGCCGGGGCTACGCGCCCGAGGACGACGGCCTGTCCCTGTGGCCCGGCGGTCTGATCGGCGTCTTGGCCGCCTCGGCCATGGCCGACGTGGTCATCGCTCTGGGAGTGCGCTTCAACTGGCTGTTGATGTTCGGCCAGGGCTTCCCCCAGGCCAAGCTGATCCGGGTGGATATCGACGCCGCCGAGATGGACCGCAACCGCCAGGTGGACGTGGGCATGTCCGGCGACCTGAAGCTGACTTTGGGCCAACTCAACAAGCTCGTTGAAAACCGCGACCACACCGCCTGGCGCGAGACCATCACCGCGGCATACACCGAGGCCATCGCCGGCGAGATCGCCGCCCGGGACCAGGCCTCGGACCCCATCCACCCCCAACGCATGGTTGAACTGGTGCGCCAGGCCGCCGGAGACGACAGCATCTATATCATCGACGGCGGCGACACCTGCTATTTCGGCATGGTCGGCCTGACGGCCAGCAGCCCCAGCGGCGTGTACGGCGCGGCGGGCGGCCAGTTCGGCTGCCTGGGCACGGGTATACCCATGGGCATCGCTGCCAAGGCGGCCCAGCCGGACAAGAACGTGGTGGTGATCAGCGGCGACGGCTCCACGGGCCTGAACTTGATGGAGATCGACACGGCGGTGCGCCATGAACTGCCCATAACCTGCGTGGTCAACAACGATCAGGCCTGGGGCATGATCAAACACGGCCAGGAGGTGTGCTACGGCGACCAGCGCATAATCGGTTCGACCCTGGGCGTGGTGCGCTACGATCTGGTGGCCCAGGCCCTGGGCGGCCACGGCGAGTTCGTGGAAAAGGACGCCGAGGTGATTCCGGCCGTGCAGCGGGCCATGGCCTCGGGCAAGCCCGCCGTGGTCAACGTTATGACCGACCCCTGCGTGACCAGCCTGGCCACCTATAACTTTGTCGAAGGACTCAAGATGGAGGAATAGCCGTGAAGGGCCTGACCTTTTCGGTCAGCGTGCCCCAGTGGCTTGCCCTCAAGGCCCTGGGCCCGCTGAGCAGCAAACTGTTCTATAGCGGCCCGCTGGCCACGGTGAAGCTAGCTGAACTGCCCGAACCCGGCCCGCCCCGCGCGGGCTGGGTCAAGATCAACACCATCATGTGCGGCTTCTGCGCCAGCGACCTTAACCTGCTGATGTTGCATGATTCGCCGACGGCCAGCCCGTTCACCTCGTTTCCCTGTGTCATGGGACACGAGGTCTGCGGCGAGATCGCCGAAGTCGGCCCCGGCGTGGAAGGCCTGGCCCCCGGCGATTTCGTGGCCGTGGTACCGGCCCTGCCCTGCGCGGCCAGGGGCATAGACCCGCCGTGCCCTGCCTGCGCCAAGGGTTGGTTCGCGGCCTGCGAAAACACGGCCGAGGGCGATATCTCCCCCGGCATGTTCACCGGCATCTGCGCCGACACCGGCGGCGGGTTTTCACCCAAATTCACGGCCCACCAGAGTCAGTGTTTCAAGCTGCCGGAGGGCTTTTCGCCGGAAGCCGGGGCCCTGATGGAGCCGTTTTCCGTGGGATTGCAGGCGGCCTATACCAATCCGCCCAACCCCGGCGAGGAGGTTCTGGTCATCGGCGGCGGGGTCATCGGCAACATGGTGGTCCACGGCCTGCGCTCCCTGGACATTGATTGCAAGATCACCGTGGCCGAGCGTTCCGGGTTTGCCGCCGATTTCTGCCGCCAAGCCGGGGCCGACCGGGTCCTGCTGGGCGGTGATTTGTTCGCCCATGCCGCCGAGATCACCGGTTCCAAGACCTACAAGCCCATGATCGGTCCGCCCATCGCCCAGGGTGGTTTCAGCCGCATCTACGACACCGTGGGCTCCCAGGCCACCCTGAACACGGCCATGCGGATCATGGCCGCCGGGGGCACCCTTAGCCAGGTGGGCATCGGCAGCGACGTCAAGCTGGACCTGACGCCCCTGTGGCTCAAGCGCCAGAGCATCGTGGGGGTCTATGCCACGGGCTATGCCCAATACAGGGGACAAAATCGCCACATGTTCGACATCGGCATTGACCTGGTCCACAGCGGCAAGGTGGATATCAGCCCCATGGTCACTCACCGCTACGCCCTGGATGATTATCAGGCCCTGATCAACGACAACCTGGACAAGCAGGGCAAAAAGATGATGAAGGCCGTGGTGTCGTTTGCTTAGCGGGGGGAGGCAATGAAGGCTTTTGTAACGGGGGCAACGGGTTTTATCGGGGCCAGGCTGTGCGAAATCCTGGCCGCTGAAGGCGCGGAGGTGACGGCCCTGGCCCTGCCCGGCGAGGACGTGGGCAGGGTCGCGCCGTATTGCGCCCATATCGTCAGGGGGGATATCACCGAGCCCGCAAGCCTTCGGGGCGTTTGCCCCGAAGGCGCGGTGGTGTTTCATCTGGCGGCCAGGGTCACCGACTGGGGCAGGCGCGGCCTGTTTTACGCGGCCATATACGACGGGGCCCGGAATATGCTTGAGGCCTGCAAGGGCAGGGCGTCGCGGTTCGTGCAGGTCAGCTCCATAGCCGCCTGCGGCCTGGGGCGGCATTTGAAGGGCGTGCGCGAGGACGAACCCTGCATCCGCTCGGGCGTACCCTACAACGACGCCAAGGCCGACGCCGAGGACATGGTCCGGGATTATCACGGCCGGGGCGATCTGGAATGCGTCATCGTGCGTCCGGCCAATGTCATCGGGCCGGGCAGCGTCTGGGTCCGCGACGTGGTGGACCGCTACCGGCTGATGCGCGTGCCGCTATTGGACGGCGGCAGATACAGCGCCTCGCTGGTGGACGTGGGCAACCTGGCCAAGGGGATATACCTGGCCGGGACCACGCCCCGGGCCGCCGGGCAGACCTATCACCTGCGCGACGATTGGGACGTGACCTGGCAGCGCTACGTCACGGACCTGGGGGCCATGCTCGGCAAGAGGCCGGGCCCGAGCCTGCCTTTCGGGTTGGCCTGGGGCGCCGGGGCCGTGCTGGAGGCGGTATTGACCCCGCTGAACATCCGGGCCCCCATGACCAGGCTGGCCGCCGGGGTCATGGGCCGGGACAACGATGTGGACGCCTCCAAGGCGCGATCCGAGCTTGGCTGGCGCAGCGAGATCAGCTACCAAGAGTCCATGGCCGACATCAAAACCTGGGTCGGGCAGTACACGTCGGACTGGTGACGGCTTCTCCTGCCGCCCGGTTGTGCTACAATCCAAAGCTGTGAATCCGATGCTTGACTAACGGTGGAGGACAGCGGCGCGATGGGCGGCCCGGAAGGCCAAGAGCACAGTCAGATCAACGCCGAGACCTTGGCGGAACTGCGGGGCGAGGTGGAGCGCCAGCGCGGGCTGATCTCCGCCCTGGAGATGGAGGTGGAGCGCGGCCGCCTGACCAGGGAGGCCCTGGTGGAGAGCGAGGCCCGCTTCCGCAGTCTGTTCCATGATTCGCACCAGGTGATGCTGTTGGTTGACGGCGGCAGTGGGCGCATCCGCGACGCCAACCCGGCGGCCTGCCGCTACTATGGCCGGGCCTGGGGCGAACTGACGGCAATGGGCGCGGCCCAGTTGGAGGCCAGCGCCGATGATTCCCATCTGCGCAAGATGGCCCAGACCGGCGGGCAGTATTTCAGCCAACACCTCCTGGCCCACGGCGTTCGGCGCGACGTGGAGGTCCATTGCAGCGCCATGAGCCTGGGCGGCCGGGCCATGGTCTATGTGATCGTCCACGACATCACCGAGAAAAAGGCCCTCCAGGCCGAGGCGGCCATGTCGGCCCATATGGCCAGCATCGGCGAGTTGGCCGCCGGAGTGGCCCACGAGGTAAACAACCCCATCAACGGCATCATCAACCTGGCCCAGTTGATCATCGACAGGTCGGGCAGCCCCGAGGCCACCGGCGACTACCCGCGCCGCATCATCCAAGAGGGCGAGCGTATCTCCGAGATCGTGCGCAATCTGCTCAGCTTTGCCCGGCCCGGCCAGCAGGACCCCCAGCCCGCGCCCGCAGCCGGTATCCTGGAAAACGCCCTGGCGCTGATGGGCGGCCAGCTGCACAAGCGAGGCATCATCCTTGAGGTTGAATTCCCCCCGGGACTTCCATTGGTTCTGGTCCGGGACCGCCAGATCCAGCAGGTGTTCATGAACCTGATCTCCAACGCCATGCACGCCCTGGAAGACAAACCGGACATTGGCCAAGACCGCAAGCTGCGGATCACCGCCGAAGCGGACGCCAAACGCGGGATTGTCTTGGTGTGTTTTGTTGACAATGGTCCGGGTCTGAGCCCGGATATGGCAGGTCGGGTGTTTGAGCCGTTTTTTACCACCAAGGCCGCGGGCCGGGGCACGGGCCTGGGCCTGAGCGTCAGCCACCGCATCATCCAGGAGCACGGCGGTCGGATAATCTTTGAAAGTACGGGCCACGGAACCACGGTGAGCGTGGAGCTGCCCATGGCGGAGCGGGAGTGAAATGCAGGGGCGCATCCTCATAGTCGACGACGAGCAGACCCTGCGCATGACCTTCGAGGCCCTGCTCAGCGACGCCGGGTATTGGGTCCGTTGCGCGGCCGGCTTTGACGAGGCGGTGGCCGCCCTGGCAAAGGATGAGTTTGACGCGGTCATCGCCGATATCGTCCTGGGCGGCAAATCGGGCATCGACCTGCTGGAGCGCGTCCGGCAAATGCGGCCCGGCCTGCCCGTGGTAATGATCACCGGCCAACCCACGGTGGATACGGCTTCGGCGGCTCTGCGCCTGGGCGCCCATGATTTCGTGGTCAAGCCGGTGAACAAGGACATGCTCCTGCGGGCGGCCCGCTCGGCCGTGGGCTACAGCCGCCTGCAACGGGAGCGCGACGAAGCTGCCGCCCAGCGCCTACGCTACCAGGGCCTGCTGGAGGCCATCTTCGGCAGCATGGCCGAGGGCATCGTCACCACTGACACCGAGGGCAGGCTCAGTCAGGTCAATACGGCAGCCGGGGCCATCTGCGGCATCGAGCCGAACGAGGCCCTGGGCTCGTTTATCGGCGAAAAAGTCTGGGACATGCTGGGGCCGGGGCGGGAAATGCTCCTGAATGCGGCGGGGCAGGGGGCCCAGGAAAATCGCAAGCACCAAATCGTGCCCCGAAACGGCGCGTCCCGGATGGTGGAGATGACCGCCAGGCCGCTGTTGGGCGGCGGCGGCGAGCCCCTGGGAGCGCTGCTGCTGCTGCGCGACGAAACCCGCCTGGCCCAGCTGGAGCAATCCCTGGGCGCGCGGCGGGGCCTGCACCGCATGATCGGCTCCAGCCCGGCCATGCAAAAACTTTATTCCATGCTGGAGACCCTGGCCCAGACCGACACCACCGTGCTCATCCAGGGCGAAAGCGGCACGGGCAAGGAGCTTGCCGCCGAGGCCCTGCATTATCTGGGGCCGCGCTCCAGCGGACCCCTGGTCAAGGTCAACTGCTCGGCCCTTTCGGAAAATTTGTTGGAAAGTGAGCTTTTCGGCCATGTGCGCGGGGCCTTTACCGGAGCCCAAACCGACAAGGCCGGACGATTTTTATTGGCCCACGGCGGTACGATCATGCTGGACGAGATCGGCGATATCAGCCCGGCGGTACAAGTGAAGCTGCTGCGGGTTCTGGAAGACAAGACCGTTGAACGGGTTGGCGAGGCCAAACCGCGCAAGGTCGACGTGCGGGTGGTGGCCGCCACCAACCAGGACCTTGCCGAGTTGGTGCGCCGGGGGGATTTCCGCCAGGACCTGTATTACCGCCTCCGGGTGGTTCGCCTGGAGCTTGAGCCGCTGCGTTCGCGCCTGGAGGACCTGCCGCTGCTGGCCTCTCATTTCCTGGACGACATGGCCGGACGCCTGGGCAAGGGCGAGGCCGGTCTCTCGCCCGAGGTCATGGATATCCTGTTGCGCCACCGCTGGCCGGGCAATGTCCGGGAACTGCGGCATGTGCTGGAACACGCCCATGTCTTCTGCACCGGCGGGGTGATCAGGCCCGAGCACCTGCCGCCGGAATTGGCCGCTCCGGCCGAGGGTCCGTCCGATGTAGGCTCATCGGACGAGCGCGGGCGCATCATCGCCGCCCTGGAAAAGGCCGGAGGCAACAAGGCCAAGGCCGCCCGCATGCTAGGTTACAGCCGCAACACCCTCTACCGCAAGTTGCACGAGCTGGGCATTCCCCTGGATTAGAGACCAAATGCGACACAAGTGTCACGTTACACATGTGTAATGTTACGCTTTATGTAACACTGCCCCTGGTAGGGGCGTCTCATTTTAACTGGCGGTAATGTAAGGATAATATCAATAAAAACGACCGGTATGACTGAATGGCCCGGGTTTTGCTCTTATAGCAGGCAATGATTAAACCCGTTTACGGAGGATTGATATGGCAGCCCAGGAAATGAACGCTCAGGTAACGGAACTCGGTCTGGAACTGGCCGGCAAGTATCTCACCTTCGGCTTGGCCGACGAAGAATACGGCCTGGAGATTCTCCGGGTCCGCGAGATCATCGGCATGATGGACGTGACCCCCATTCCCCGCACCCCGGATTTCGTGCTGGGCGTGATCAACCTGCGCGGCAAGGTCATCCCGGTGGTGGACCTGCGGCTGAAGTTCGGTCTGTCCTATCAGGAGCCCGACGACCGCACCTGCATCATCGTTGTGGAGGTGATGAGCCAAAACGAAGCCATCATGATGGGCATTGTCGTGGATATGGTCAACGAGGTAGCCGATGTACGGGCCGAAAACGTCGAGCCCACCCCCAGCTTCGGCGTGGCCCTGGACACCAGCTTCATCCTGGGCATGGCCAAGTTCGGCGATAAGGTCATTACCTTGCTGGCCATTGACAAGGTGTTGACCTCCTCGGAGATGCAGTCCCTGTCATCGTTCTAAATCCCGCAATAAAATAGAAATTTCGGTCCCGCCGCGGCAATGCGCCCGCGGCGGGCCTTTTTATGCAAATCAGCCCCGGCTGGCCTTTGACCAGTGTGGGCAAGGCCTGTCCGGTCTATAATTTTACCGGCTTGAGCTCAGGCCATAAGCTTCCTGCTACTTATTCTCCTTGGGCTTTTTAAAGGTCAGGAACGGGCAGAGCTTGCAGATGTCAAAGCCTGGATAGGTTTCACCGGTTCGTGGGAAGGACACACCGCCATCACGGATGGTGCGTTCGAGCATCCAGTGAACCGTTGGCTCCATTTGGGCGTAAGGCATGATCCAATTGATTTCGCCTTGCTCGGTCTTGCCGGCCGTATAGCTGCTGCTGCACATTTGGGTAACATTAAATTTGTCCGTTACGAAACATTGGACACAGCCGTGGCAGATTGAGGAATTCATGGTCATGACCATCTCGAAAGGATGCTTATCATAGACTGCATCCCAGTCGTTGGCGAGATGGTACGACTGAAGTGTGTCGCACATGCCGTGGATCAGGTCTGGCGTGAATGTCGCCTTGTGCAGGGGAGCCGTGGCAAAGGCAAGCGGTTGTTGGGGTAGTCTTTTTTTGGTCTTTACGAACCGCTCGGCCTGTTCCCGGTCCTTGGTGTATTTGAGATGGCTCTCGATCTCGCGTTCATCCATTTCCTTCCATTTCATGACAAACTTGGCATTGCCGCAACCAACCTTGCTTTCCGTTCCGAGCAGGATGTCCCCCCGTTGGCGGCTTGCGGCTACATAGGCACAGAAGGTCACGGGATGAAGGGAAACTTTGTAATCGACATTGTTTTTGAAGTCTTCGAGTTCCTTCTCATCGAAAAAGTATTTAACCGCGACGGGGTAGTATTTCATCTTGAGGATATTTCTCAAGGCGAATACTATTCCGGCATCGCTGATTTTCCCGCCGTTTTTGTCCGCGCTTTCGAGAATCGACTTGGCGAGGGCAACGTCATCCAAACAAAGATCATAGTCCAGCGGCATTTGCTCTCCTTCAAATTGAGTCGCCTTTTCCTCTGGCATTTTTCAATCTCTTTCGATTGTGATAATTATCATTAATTAATTATTAACCAACAGTGTGTTGGAATAGTCCTTCCTGGCATCTCTCAACCGCTACTTGGTAGAAACTTGATTTAGTCAAGTAGCTTAATTCGCATGCTTTTATAGGCATGCGCAAATTGGCGGGCCATCCATGGCCTATCAGTTGCCTGCTAGTTTTAGGCATACTAGCTATTTTTTTTCTTGTGGTCAATCGTGCCTTTCCTTGCAACCATCTGCCCAGAGGCTCCCGGCATTGATGAGCCAATGGGAACGACGGAGTGACATGAATCCGTCAGCGCCGACCATGATGAGAAATTCGTGAACCAGCCCCGCTGATTCGCCGAATTGTCCAAGATTAATAGATGTTAGACATTTTACTATCTATTGACTGACTCCGTCAACCGGCGCGACGAGCTTGGTCTTCGGCCTGACCATGCCGCTATGCCGGCGGTGTCTTCCCAAATAAACAGGCAACAAAGGCAAGTTTTCCGACTACCTTCTTGACTTGTGAACGTCGTTTATGCGAAATGATAGTCATTCAGTTTACGGAATGAAATTCGTTAAACCGTGTTTGTAATTGTAAGGCAGGTTTTGTTTGGGCAGTGAGCAGAGGCGTGAAAGGGAAAAACAGATGCGCCGCCGCCATATCATGGAAGCGGCGAAAGCGGTGTTCGCAGCCAACGGCTTCGGCAGCGCCACCATGGAGCAAATCGCCCAACGCGCCGATTACAAACCCGCCACCTTATACCTGTATTTCAAGAACAAACATGAGCTGTACGCCAGCCTGACCAGGGAACTGATGGAATACATCAGCGACCGGTTTGGCCAATGGGCCGGACGTACTGACATCGGGCCCATGGGCAAACTGGCTCTGCTTCCGGATTTGATGATCGAGATGTACGACCATGATCCGACGGTGCTGGTGGCCTTGTTCAGATTGCAGGCCAGCCAGGGCATCAAGATGCTGGAAGACGAAACCATCGATGAACTCAACAAACACGCCGGCCTGTCCATGAGCAGAATAAGCTCCGTGTTCAGGGCGGCTATTGAAAACGGAGAAATGAACGACCACCATCCCAACGCCATGGCCGACAGTATCTGGGCCATATTCACCGGGATGGTGCTGTGGGAGGAATCCAAGCGGTTTTTCAATCCGCGTAAACAATATTTGAGAACAACCCTGGAGATGACCATAAGACTGTTCATCCAGGGCGGGGTAAGTGCATGACCGGCGGCAGGGGGTGCTGTCCGCGCCGCGGCCTCAGCTTTGATGCGTCTCAACGGAATTATCACAAAGACTCGTGCAACGGTGTTGATGGGGAGATTGTAGATTTTCAATCAACTAGGGAGGGACGAGGAAATGATTCTTGCCAGTAAAGAGCGGATCAAGGAGTATTCCGAGGCCGGGTGTTGGGGCAGCCGGACCTTGTTGGATGACTTCGAGCAGAATGTCAGGGAAACCCCGGACCATGTGGCCATAGTCGATCCTTACAACAAGGCCGCCCTGCTGGGCGTCGAGACCGAACGCCCCACGTTCGCCGAACTCAACAGGGCCGTTGAAGGCACGGCCGCGGCATTGAAGGCGCTGGGCATCGGCAAGGACGACATCATCATGGTCCAATTGCCCAACTGCTGGGAATTGGCCATGTTGTACCTGGCCATTTGTAAGGCCGGAGGCGTCATAACGCCGTCGCCCATGCAGTGGCGCTCCAAGGAGTTGTCCTACGTGGCCGGGCTCACCGACGCCAAACTGGCCATCACCGTTGAGGAGTTCAGCGGCCACCGTCACGCCGACATGTTCCGGGCCATAGCCAAGGAACAGCCCAGCCTGAAAAAAGTCATAACCTATCCCGAACTGCGAGAGATGGCCAAGACGGCGCCCGACCCGTCCCTGGCCGACATCCACGTGGACGGCAACGACATCTTTACAATTTGCTGGACTTCGGGCACCGAGGCCCAGCCCAAGGGCTGCCCCCTGAGCCACAACAACTGGCGCTGCCAGTCGGGGCTGGTGCAGGCGGCGGGCACGGAAAAGGGCGACACCAAGCTCACGGCGGGTCCCCTGGTGAACATGGCCTCGGTGGGCACGGTCTACGTGCCGTGGCTGCTGCTGGGCGGCACCATGGTCCTGCATCATCCCTTTGACCCGGCCACCCTGCTGACCCAGATGATCCAGGAGCAGATCCGCTACACCCTGCTGGTGCCGGCGGTGGTCAACATGATGCTCAAGCATCCGGCCCTGGAAAAGGTCGACCTGGGCTTCATCAAGACCATCACCGTGGGCTCGGCCCCGCCGTCGCTATGGTCCCTACAGGAGTTCAAAAAGCGCTGGGACATCGACATCGGCAACATCTGGGGCCAGAACGAGGGCACGGCCATTATTTCCGGCGTCAAGGACGTGCCGGACATGGAGGTCAGGGTCGACTCCTTGCCGAGATACGGTGCGGCCGGCGTGGTCTGGTCGGCCGACACGGCCAAATTCATCCAGACGAAGATCGTTGACGGCCAGGACAACGAATTGACCGGTGAAGGCGACGTGGGCGAACTGCTCTACCGCGGACCAAACGTGATCCCCGGTTATTTCAAGCGGCCCGATCTCAACGAAAAGTCCTTCGACAAGGACGGCTATATCCGCACGGGCGACCTGTTCCAGCTCACCGCCGGCGGCAAGTACCTCAAGTTCTTTGACCGGGCAAGGACATCATCATCCGGGGCGGCTACAACATCAGCGCCCAGGAGGTGGAAAACGCCATCATGGGCCATCCGGATGTGGCCGACGTGGCGGCCATCGGCATGCCCGACGAGGACCTGGGCGAGCGCACCTGCGTCTATATCGTGCCCGCCGAAGGCAAGACCATTGACCTGCAAGGGGTGGTCAACTTCATGAAGGACCAGGGCACGGCCGTTTACAAGCTGCCGGAGAATTTGATCGTGGTGGACCAGATCCCGCGCAACCCGGTGGGCAAGGTGGTCAAGAACAGGCTCAGGGAAGACCTGAAGCAACGGCTGGCCAAAAGCTAGGGAGTAATAAAGGCGGCGGGACGCGCCCACGGGCGCTCCCCGGCCTTTGAGATAAAAAATCCCCGCGAAACGGGGTGTTGTGGAATAGGGGAAAATGCCGGCCGCTCCCTATGGAGCGGCTGGCCGGTTGCGTTGGGGCAACCGGTCGTCTCTGATGACACGGGAGATAATTAATGAGAGAAGTTGCCGTTGTAGGCGTCGGAATGACCAAGTTCGGCGTCCATGAAGAAACAAGTGTGGAATTGTTCACCGAGGCGGCTTGGGAGGCCATCGACGATGCGGGCCTGCAACCGTCTGATATGGAGGCGCTGTTTTTCGGCAATTGCCTGGGTGACTTTTCCGAGGGCCAGTTGCATATGGCCTCATTCGCCGCGGCGGCCGTTGGCCTGCCGGTGACCGCGCCCACGGCCCGTTTCGAGGCGGCCTGCGCCACAGCCACGGTGGCTTTCCGCCATGCCGCGCTTCTGGTGGCCGCCGGGGTGTACGACGTGGCCCTGGTGGGCGGCGTGGAGCGCTGCCTGCGCATGGGCACGGATTTGGCCACCCGCACCTTCGCCATGGCCTCGGAGAGCTATTACGAAGGGCCCACGGGCATAACATTCCCCAGCGTATTCGCCATGGCCACCCATCTGTATGCGGCCAAATACGGCCTGGAACTGGCCGAGCTAAAAAAACACATGGCCAACGTCGCCGTAAAGGCGCACCGCCACGGGGCCTTGAACCCCCTGGCCCAATTCCAAAAAGAGATAGGCCCCGAGAAGGTCCTGGGCGGGCCGATGATCGCCGATCCGTTGCAATTGTTCGACTGCTGCCCCTTCTCCGACGGGGCCACGGCCGCGGTGGTGGTTTCGGCCGACAAGGCCAGGGAACTTGGCGGCAAACCCGTGTGGGTGGCCGGCATGGGGCAGGGCAGCAGGGGTTCGCTCTACAGCCAAAAGGACATCACCGTGGTGGGCGCCCGTATAGCCGCTAGTCAGGCCGCGTTCAAACAGGCCGGAGTGGGGCCAGCTGACATAGATATGATCGAATTGCACGACTGCTTCACCATCGCCGAGATTTTGGCCTTGGAGGCCATCGGGTTCTACGGCTTTGGCCAGGCCTATGACGCGGCCTCCAAGGGCGATACGACCTTCGGCGGCAAGGTGGTGGTCAACCCCTCGGGCGGGCTAAAGGCCAAGGGCCATCCCATCGGAGCCACGGGCACGGGCCAGGTCTACGAGATCGTCAAGCAATTGCGCGGCGAATGCGGCAACCGCCAGGTGGAAGGGGCCAAGATCGGCATGGTCGACACCCTGGGCGGCGACCTGGGCACGGTTTGCAACCTGATTCTGAAGAACTAAGCATTGCGGGAGAGCATTATGCTGAAGCAATATATCGACAACCTGGAAGCAGGCAAGTTTGAAGGCGTTCGCTGCGATAGCTGCGGCGAGGTGGTGTTTCCCCCGGCCAAGGCCTGCCCGGAATGTGGCGGCCGCGGCGTCACCCCGGTGCAACTCAGCGGCAAGGGCAAACTGAGCACTTTTACCGTATGCCGGGTGGCCCCCGAAGGCATGACCCCTCCCTACATAGTGGCCATGGCCCAGTTGGAAGAGGGGCCGGTGGTTATCGGCAACCTGGTAGGGCTTGACGTGGATGCCGCCGATATGGGATTGATCGGTAGGCCGATCAGTTTGGGCAGCCAGGAGGCCAATTACATGGCCTACGCCGTGGACAAGTGCCGGGTGCTGACCTTTGAACTGACCTAATGCGGCAGTGGGGGATCACGGCCGTTGTAGAACTTAATTGAGGGTGGAGTTTAGTTATGGATTTGAAAAACAGCGTATCAATCATTACCGGCGGCGCCTCCGGTTTGGGCGAGGCCACGGTGCGTGCCTTCGCGGCCCAGGGCGGCAAGGTTGCCATCTTTGACCTGGACGAGGCAAAGGGCAACGCCCTGGCCAAGGAGCTTGGCGACGCCATCTTCCAGAAGGTAGACGTGACCGACGAAGCCAACGTCAAGGCGGCCGTGGAGGCCACGGTGGCGGCCTTCGGAGGCCTGAACAACATCGTCAACTGCGCGGGCGTGGGTTTCGCGGCCAAGGTTCTGGGCAAAAAAGGCATCATGACCGCCGATTTTTGGGACAAGGTCATCGGCATCAACCTCACCGGCACCATGAACGTGATCCGCATCTCCTCGGAGCATATCGCCAAGATGACGCCCAACGCCGACGGCGAGCGCGGCGTGGTGATCAACACCGCCAGCGTGGCGGCCTTTGACGGCCAGATCGGCCAGTCGGCCTACAGCGCCTCCAAGGCGGCCGTGGCCGGCATGACCCTGCCCATCGCCCGGGAATTCGCCGAGATCGGCATCCGGGTGATGACCATCGCTCCGGGTATCTTCGGCACGCCCATGCTTTTGGCCATGCCCCAGAAGGTCCAGGATGCCCTGGCCGAGATGATTCCGTTCCCCAAGCGGTTGGGCAAGCCCGAGGAATACGCCATGCTGTGCAAGCACATCGTGGAAAATCCCATGCTCAACGGCGAGACGATTCGCCTTGACGGCGCCATCAGAATGCAGCCAAAGTAGGAACACAAAAAAGCTATAAAATAGCTATTCGACCGTAGGCTTAATAAGGGAGAAAAATAGATGGACTTTGATCTTAACGAAGAACAACGAATGCTCTCGGATATGGCGTACAAATTCGCCGTAAACGAGATCGGACCTGTATCAGCCGAATGCGACAAGGACGAAAAATACACCAGAGATATCGTCAAAAAGGCCGCCGAGAACGGTCTGGTCGGTTCCTGGATCAGCGATGAATACGGCGGAGCCGGCGTGGGCATCCTGGGCAACCTGCTGGTCACCGAGCAGCTTTCCCGGGTGGACATGGGCGTGGGCCTCAACATCGTGGCCGCCACCTTCGGCTGCGAGGCCATCATGCTCTACGGCACCGAGGAGCAAAAGCACGAGTGGGTCACCCCGGTCATCGAAGGCGAGAAAATCAGCGCCGGCGCCTGGACCGAGCCCAACGCCGGCACCGACGTGGCCGGTTACGGCACCCGGGCCGTGGAAGACGGCGACGACTACGTGATCAACGGCCAGAAGATGTTCATCACCAACGGCACGGTGTGCGACTTCATGGTCGTCCAGGCCATCACCCACCCGGAAAACAAGCGCCATGCCCGCTTCAGCCAGATCATCGTGCCCGCCGACACCCCCGGCATCAGCCGCACCAAGATCCACGGCAAGATGGGCATCCGCTCCAGCGACACCGCCGAGATCAGCTTCGAGGACGTGCGCGTGCCCAAGGCCAACGTGGTTGGCGAGCCGGGCCGCGGTTTCTATCAGCTGATGCATTTCTTCGACACCACCAGGCCGATGATCGCCGGTCAGGCCCTGGGCCTGTGCCAGGCCTGCCTGGAAACCAGCATCAAGTACGCCGGTGAGCGCGAGGTCTTCGGCCAGCCCCTGGGCGCCTACCAGCTCACCCAGATGAAGCTGACCGAGATGGCCATCCGCATCGAGGCCCTGCGCGGCCTGGCCTACAAGAGCGCCTGGCTCATCGACGAGGGCCGGCCGGACTTCACCCTGGCGGCCATGGCCAAGTACTACGGCGGCGAGTGCGCCGTGTACTGCGCCGACAAGGCGGTGGAGATCCACGGCGGCTACGGCTACATCGAGGAATACCCGGTGCAGAAGTGGTACCGCGATGCCAAGATTCTCGAGTTGTACGAGGGCACCAAGGAAGCCGAGATCATGACCATCGGCAGCCACATTCAACGCAAGTAGTACCCAAATAGCCTCGAATTGAAGCGTCTCGGGCCTCAACAGGTCCGGGGCGCTTTTTGTTTGCGCCATACTCTGATACCCTTTGCTGGAAACTTGCGAGAGGTTGCCATGCGGTTGATCAAGTTTTCGGCGGTAGTTTTCCTTTTGTGCGTGTGGCTGGTCATCCCGGCCCGGGCCGCTCAAAAAGACGTGTCCTGGAACCTGCACCTGGATTACAGCCTGGTCCGGGAGCTGATGACCCGGCGGATGTTCACCGGGCCGGAAAAAAGCGCCGTGGCCGCCAAGGGCGAATGCATAACCATTCGTCTGGCCGATCCCCAGGTGAGCGGCGAGGGCGGTCTGGTCAGAACAAAGACCACCTTCGACATAAACGCCGGCCTCAAGATGTTCGGCGACTGCGTGCGGCCTGTTGAATACAAGGGCTATGTGGAGCTTTGGCAGGAGCCTTACCTGGACGGCGAACAGTGGCGTCTGCGCTTTAAGACCGTGCGTTCGCGAATACTGGACGAACAGGGCAAACCGGCCACGGTGGCCAATATGATTTTGAGCCTGGTCGAGACCCATGTGCATGCCTACTTGGACCAGTTCACTGTCGATCTCTCAGCCCCGCACAGTGAATTGCGTCAGCAACTGCCTTTGTTTTTCAAGGCGGAGATGTGGCCCAAGGTTCAGGCCTGGCTGGACAATCTGCGCCTGGATTCGGTAACGGCCGGCGATGAAGACATGGCCGTGAAGATCGCCATGACCGTGGACGCGCCGCCCGCTCCCAGCGAACCAACGGCCGAGCCAACCGAATTCAGACCGCCCACCCAGCCGGAGATCGAGGCCTTTCGCCGTTACTGGCAGGCCTGGGACTCATACGTCATAGCCGAGATCCTCAGCCTGGCCGGGCGCGACCTGACCGGGGACGAGCGCGACGCCGTTATGGCCGAACTGCTGGACATGCGGTACGCCTTTGTCGACGCCCTGCAAAACGGTGACCTGGATAAAGACATCGTCCGCAAGCAATTCATCCAAAGCTGGTCAGTGCTGGCTCCGATCCTGCGGCGGCACGCCTGGCAAAACGGCATCGGCGTATTCAACTACCTGGCCCTGATGAACGCCTCGGACGCGCTCAAGGCCCTGGATGCGCTCGGGCCCACGGTGGGCCTGGAGATCAGCGACCAGGGCCTGGCCCGGCTGGCGGCCTTGGTCAGCAAGGACCCCCGCTGGGCCGACGAACGCTTTAACGAGGAAACCAGCCGCAAACTGCGCCAAATTCTCGATATGGCTCCGCCGCCGGAGGCCAAGAATGAAACGCCGGACGGCTCCTGGCTGGATTGGCTGGTGAGCCCGGCCATGGCCGCCGGGCCCGAGATAGACTGGGATGCCGTAAAGGCCTGGACGCCGCCGGAACTGGGCCAGGACCCCGGCCCGTATATGAAACGGCTGCGGGCGATGATGGAAAAGGAGTCCAGCAAGGTCGAGGCCCAAAGCAAATTGCCCGGCCAGCACCACGGCTTGTTGGCCATGATCATCGAGGCCACGGCCTGGCAGGAAAGCTGCTGGCGGCAGTTCATCCGCGAGGGAAAAGACGGCCTCACCTACCTGAAGTCATACAATGGCACATCGGTGGGCCTGATGCAGATCCACACCGACGTCTGGCGCGGGCTCTACGATCCGCAAAAGCTGCGATGGTCCATCGCCTACAATGCCTGGGCCGGCTGCGAAATCCTGGAACTGTATATGCGGCGCTACGCCCTGGGCCGCCTCGAGAAGGGACAGACCATGAGCGACGACATGCTGGCCCGCATTGTCTACGCCATGTACAACGGCGGCCCCAGGGAGTTCTGGCGCTTTCAGAAACGCTACCAGGCCGGAAAGCTCTATATCAGCGACAAACTGTTCTGGCAGAAATACAGCCAGATCAAGGCCAAGGACTTCGACAAGATCGTCGATTGCCTGGTGGGTAACTGATTTCTGTTGAAAAAGTCCGTCCTGGACTTTTTCAATTTCTGACCGGCAAAAGCGCGGTTTTGCCGGTCAGCGCAATTTGCGCGGTTGAACCGCTCAAATTGGCGGGCCGTCCGTGGCCCACTAACCTGTTGCCACATCCCAGCAGGCCCGGATAGCCCACCGGGGGCCAGTTGAAGTTGCCCGTCCCGGACCCGCTAATCCAGAGCCGCTGCCAATGCCTCAAGGTCATCCACAGGGGCGGCGCAGGCGAAACCCTGGCAGACATAGGCCGTGGCCAGGCCGCCCTTTGGCGTCATCTCGGCCGTGTACGGCGCCAGCCCGGCCAGGCGCTCGGCCTCGGGGCCTTCGGGACGCAGCAGGATCACCCTGGCCGGGATGAATGTCCGGCGGGCCTTGTCCAGCATGGCCCGTATGGCCGGATCGCCGTCCTGCCCGGTGATGACGATCTCCTTGGACGGCCCCTGGGCGAAATCCACGGCCATCATCATCATCGTGAAGGCCATGGGCTGGCGCATGGCCGTGGCCGAATTGACGTCAATGGTCCGCTGGGCCGTTTCCTCGTATTGGGTGCGCCCGGTGATGCGGCCCAGCTTCAAAAGGTTCAGGGCCATGACCGAATTGCCCGAGGGCGTGGCCCCGTCATAAAAGTCCTTGTCCCGAAAGATCAGCTTCTCGCCGCCGCGCGGGGTGAAGAAATAGGCCCCGCCAGTATCGTCCCAGAACAATTCGTTGCATTTTTCCAAGAGCCTTTGGGCGGCTTCCAGGCGGTCGATATCCCACCCGGCCTCGTACAACTCCAACAGCCCCCAGATGAAAAAGGCATAGTCTTCTAAAAAACCAGGCCCGCTGGTGTGGCCGTCGCGCCATCGCCGCAATAGTTCGCCATCCGGAGTGGTCATGCTCTCCAGCACGAAATCAGCGGCCTTTGAGGCGGCCTCCAGGTATTGTTCGTCGCCCAGCACGGCCGCGCCCTTGGACAGGGCCGCGATCATCAGACCGTTCCAGGCGGTGAGCACCTTGTCGTCCTTGAACGGCCGGGGGCGCGTCTGCCTGGCCGCGAAGAGCTTTTGCCTGGCCCTGTCCAAAGCCGAATTCGCCTGCTCAACGCCGATGTCCTCGGACTGGGCCAGGGCCTGCAATGTCCGGGTAACATGGGGAATGCTGCGGCCGTGCTCGAAGTTGCCGCCGTCAACGATGCCATAGTAGCGGTTGAACACGCGGCCGTCGGCCTCGCCGCAGATCTCGATGACCTCGGCGGGCGTCCAGACATAGAAAAGGCCTTCCTCGCCCTGGGTGTCGGCGTCCTCGGCGCTGTAAAAACCGCCTTGGGGCGCGGTCATGTCCCGCAGGACATAGGTGAAGATATCCCGTGCGGCTCGGGCCAGGACCTCCTTGCCGCCAAGCTGGTAGGCCTCCAGACAGGCATAGGCCAACAGAGCCTGGTCGTAGAGCATCTTTTCGAAATGGGGCACCAGCCAGCGGGCGTCCACGCTGTAGCGGTGAAAACCCAGGCCGAGATGGTCGAAGATGCCCCCGGCGTACATCCGCTCCAGGGTGTTTTCGACCATGGCCAGGGCCGGGCCGCCGGGGTTGCGGGCGTGCCAGCGCAACAGGAAGCTCAGGTTGTGGGGCGTGGGAAACTTGGGCGCATTGCCGAAACCGCCGTGGTCCGGGTCATAGGCCTGTTGAAGCTGGCGAAAGGCCATGGCCGGGCTGCGCGGGTCCATGGACGCTCCTGCTCCCGGCCGGGGCTGGATGGCCTCGGCCACTTCCTGGCCCGCCTGGAGCATCTTTTGCCGCTCCGGACCGTTCCAGCGCTTGGTTATTTCCGCTAAAAGATGGATCAGACCCGGCTTTCCCATGCGGGGGGTCTTGGGAAAGTACGTTCCGGCCACGAAAGGCTTGCCTTCGGGCGTCAGGAATGCCGTAAGAGGCCAGCCGCCGCTGCCGCTTAAGACCTGGCAGGCGGTCATGTAGATGGCGTCCAGGTCGGGCCGCTCCTCGCGGTCAACCTTGATGGGCACGTAATGCTCGTTTAGCAGGGCGGCCACCTGATGGTCTTCGAACGACTCGTGGGCCATGACATGGCACCAGTGGCAGGTGGCGTAGCCTATGCTTAAGAAGATCGGCTTCTGCTCATCCCTGGCTTTTTGCAGGGCCTGGGGACTCCACGGCAGCCAATTCACCGGATTGTCGGCGTGCTGCAACAGATAGGGGCTTTTTTCAGCGGCTAGGGCGTTGGACATGGCAAACTACTCCGTGCCTGGAAATAAGGGATCAATTTCAGAGCCCCCTCTGTATTGCAGGGTGAAGCCAACCGGCGAGTTTATTCCTCTGTTACTTCCACCGTGCCCTTGTGCTTGGTTCCGCAGGCTGGGCAAAGAATTTCAATTTCATTTTCATCGCCGATGAATTTTTCCCGCAGCTTCTCCGGGCCCAGGAAAGTAACATCGCCGCAGGCGCACTGGGGGCATTCCGCCCTGACCGTATATTTCCTTTTGGACATACCATCCTCCCGTGGGTCTATTGGTTTCTGTGAGCACTCCATATATTCATGATAAAAACGCCTCGGCCCGAAGCAAGGTAAAATACTAAAAAACTACTAATCTAATATTAGATAGCCACGGCGGCTGATGGCGGTCAAACGTCATAAGCTCAATCGTGATTGTTAATTCGGTTTAACCCCGGCGCGCCTTGAGTCGGGCGGTAATCACCGATTACTATTGACCATATAGAATAGCCTGGCTCATGCTAGGAGTATGCCCCGTGGATTGCGGAAACTTGCCCGGCGGGTTCTTGCGACGCCCATCCAAAGGAGCTGGTCATGAAACTGATCATAGCGTTGGCCTTAGCGGCGTCTTTCCATGCCTTTGTGCTATTCGCGGGTTATACCGTGGCCCAGACGCACCAGCCGGATGCATTCACGCTATGGAACTACATCACCAATATAAATGATTACAAACAGTGGGACAGCTGGCCCGACTACCAGGGGCTGCGCAAGGCCCGTGGCCCCCATGGCCCCCTGAACCGGGTCTACGTCAACGACAAGGGAATCAGTTCCGACAACGCGCCGGTCAACTACGGCACCATAGAAGTTAAAGAAACCTACACAGCTGATAAGAAGCTCAAGAACATAACCGTGCAGCACAAGGTCGAAGGCTTCAACCCCGAGGCGGGCGACTGGTACTGGGCCATGTACCAGCCCGACGGCACGGTGGTCAAGGCCGGCAAGATAGCCGGTTGCATCGACTGCCATGCCGGGGCCAGGGGCAGCGACTACGTCATGGTCCACAATTTTTAGAACCGCTTCGGCCGGCACCCATGAATGAAATGTATTTCCATCCCGTGTGGCAAATGGCCGCTTCGCTGATAGCGTTGTATGCGCTATGGCTGGGCTGGGCCAGGGTGCGTTCGCTGCACCTGGGACGGGCGGCGTCCTTCAAACGCAGGCGGCACATAATATGGGGCCAAACGGCGATATACGCCTGGCTGGCCGGAGTGGCCGGGGGGATGATTCAGGCCCATGAATACTGGAACGGTTGGCTGAAAACCGGCGGCCACGCCTGGGTGGGCATGATCATGACCGCGCTAATGGCCTGGGGCCTGGCCAGCGGGCTGTATATGGCCCGAAGGCCTGAAAGGCGCACGGTGTTGCCCCTGCTGCACGGCATTGGCAATGCCGGGCTGGTGGGCCTGGCCTTGGTTCAATTCTTCAGCGGAAGGACCCTGTTGGAGCAAATAATGTTTTAATCTCGACGTCCGGGAGCTTTTTCGCTGAAGTGATCGCCCGGCCGGTCCGATAAGATTCATGCAGGCAGCATTGGAACCCTTGGGCGCGGCCCGCCGATCTGCTAAACTTGTTTCGGCTCAACATCACAGGGAGATCCTGACGATGACCAAAATAGATCAGATCCTACCGGGGCAGATAGAAGGCCAGCAACAAAAGGCCAAGACCGCCAAGGGTGAAGGCCCTTCGTTTCAGAGCTTTTTGGACAAGGCCCAGGCCGCCGAAAAGGCCGCGCCGGACGGCATACAGCAGGTCCAGGAATCCAGCCTGACGGCTCCGGTTCAGCAGGTCGGCCAAATGAACGCCATCGCGGGCCAGGCCCAGATAGCCGCCGTGCAACAGGCCGAGGACCTCTTGTCCAGCATGGAGCAATACGCCCAAATGCTGGGCGGCAACTCGACGCTCAAGCAGATGCAGGGGCTGGTTAATCAAATCCGTGAGCAGGCAGGTCAGTTGCAGCAGGCCGCCGGCTCGTTGCCCGAAGGTGATGAACTCAGCGGACTCCTGGAAGAAGTCCAGGCCCAGGCCGCCGTGGAATTGATGAAATTCGATAGAGGCGAGTACAATCCGGCCTAGCGCCGGTGAGAGTGGGACGTTAGCGACCGATCCCATACCCGGGGCGGGCAGTGCGACGGCATTGCCCGTCTGTTTTTTTACTTTTGATCAGCCGGGACCGTGCCGGGCTGCTGATTGCGCAGATCGATGACCGTGCCCTGCAATACGTCCATGGACTTGCGTTCCTTCCAGCGTTCATGGGCCTCGTTCTCGGCCGCGTCCTTGGCCGTGTTTCCGCCGGCCGAATAAACCACCTCGTCACCCTGTTGCCGGACCGGGCTTTGGGATTGCACCTGCTCCTGTTCCAGCATTTTTTGGATGGTGGCGTCGCTGACCCCGGCGTTTTTCAGCTTGATGACCTCGTCCGCTGTCAGAGCCCAGGCGGCGGAGGCGGCGCCAAACAGCAATAGACCGGCCAATACCGATGCGGTGAAACGCATGTCGTCGCTCCTTTTCGATCATATATGAAAAAATATAACACGTACGGCGGCTGGGAGCTTTAAAATGCATGGTGTCGTTTGTGCGGCGCAATGGTTTTTTGGGTCAGTTTGCGGTAGGATACGGCCATGAACAAGAGAATGATCATAAACGCGACCGAGCCCGATGAAATGAGGGTTGCCGTTATCCAGGGCGGCTTGCTGGAAGGGTTTTACGTTGAAACCGCAGCCAGGGAACAGACCCGGGGCAATATCTACAAGGGCGTCGTAACCAATATTGAAAACAGCCTTCAGGCGGCGTTCATAAACTACGGCGCCGCCCGAAACGGCTTTTTGCAACTCAGCGACATCTGCCCGGCCATTGTGAAAAGCACTGGCGGCGATGCCGCCAAGTCGCCCAAAAAGATCCGGGACTATCTGCGGTTGGGGCAGGAGGTTCTGGTGCAGGTGGTCAAGGAGGAAACCGGCAACAAGGGCGCCAGCCTTACCACCTATTTCTCCATACCCGGCCAATACCTCGTTTTGACGCCGGGGCACGAGGCCCAGGGCGTTTCCCGCAACATCAACAGCGAAGCCGAACGCGAACGCATCCGCAAGGCCCTGTCCGATCTGAAAAGGCCGGGCGGGTTGGGGGTCATCGCCCGCACCGACGCCGAGGGCCGCTCCAAACGCGAGATCCAAAACAACTTCCAGAAATTGATCCGCCTATGGAGGGATATCCAACGCCGCGGCGACAAGGCCAGGGCTCCCCAGTTGATCCACAAGGAAGAAGAGCTTGCCGTCCGCACGGTGCGCGATCTGTTTACCAGCGATGTCAAGGAGATCCTGGTGGACAGCAGCGACGTCTACGAGCGCATAAAAAAATACCTGGGCGTGGTCAGCCCCCGGCGCAAGGACCAATTGCGCCTGTACAAGGACCAAGAGCCGATCTTCCGGCGCTACCAGGTGGAACAGCAGATCATGTCGGTGTACCAGCCCACCGTTGATCTGCCCGGCGGCGGCAGTATCGTGATCCATCCCACCGAGGCCCTGGTTTCCATTGATGTCAACAGCGGCCGGGCCCACGGTGGGCGGCAGATCGAAGACACGGCCCTGAACGTCAACCTGGAGGCCGCCGTGGAAGTGGCCCGTCAGCTTATGCTGCGCGATCTGGGCGGCTTGGTGGTGGTTGATTTTATTGACATGCGCGACCGGGCCAACCAACGGGCGGTGCGCAAGAAGCTGGCCGATGAATTAAAAAAGGACAAGGCCAAGACGGCGGTGGGGGCAATAAGCCGTTTTGGTTTGTTGGAACTCAGCCGCCAGCGGATCAGGCCGCCCATAGACTTTGGCGCGACCATGGTATGCCCGCACTGCGGCGGCAGGGGCGTGGTTAAAACACCCGAGGCCGTCGGGCGCAATGTGCTGCGCAGCCTTGAAAGGCGGCTTTCGGGCCGCGAAAAGGGCGGGATGCGTGTGCGCATGGCTCCGGGCGCGGCGCATTATCTGCTCAACGCCCGCAGGCAGGACCTGTATGCCCTGGAGCAACGTTACGGCATTGTCCTGGAGTTGGTGGGTGAGCCGGGCATGACGGGCGAGGAAATCCAGTTGGAGCGCTTCGAGGCATCATGGGCGCCGCCGCCACCGCTGGAAAAGGTTTGTGAGCAGGCCGCTGAAGAGCCCCTGGTCAAGAAGAAGGAACCTGCCGAAGCCCCGGCCGAAAACGGCCAGGCCGCGGCGGATCAGGCCAAAAAAAGCGCTCCGCAAAAGCGCAGGCGCGGCGGTCGGCGCCGGACCAAGAAAAAAGAACCTGATTCCCCGCAAGATCAGCAGGTTAACGGAAAAGCCGAACCAGAGGACAAGGGGTCCAAAGAAGAGCCGGTCTCTGCCGATCAGCAAGTCCGAGCCGGGGAAGATCAGGCCCCTAAAAAACGCAAGCGTCGCAGTGGCGCCTCCCGCCGCAAGAGTAAAATGCCTAATCAGTGGCCGGATGAACAACAGGGGATCGTCCCCATAGTCACACAAGACGACACCTTTGAGTGAGTTAAAGCGCAAAAGCAATCCCCGCCCGGTTTTGTGCACAAAAAACAGTTTTGGTTTGATGGAAATCGGGCCGGTTTTCGTTAGTTATGGGCAATGGCTCAAAATGTGAGTTTGTCTTGGAACTGTTTAATAATAATAGGCTTTTCATGCTGGATCCAAACTAGCCGACATTCACTGGGTTAGGCTTGTGATTCTCGACACATTTTTCTTGACAACCCCCTTAACCCTGCGATAGAAGGTCATCACCTCATTGGAATTTTGACCATGTAAGGCCAATGACGGAAACTCGTCGGGCGAAACCCCGGAGTTGCGCGATAAAGTTTTTGTTTACTTTGGCCGAAGCATAGAGTTATACTTTGTTCCAATAGGCACAAGTTCGATTCACCGGACACGGGCCGCAAGCGTCCTAATGGGTAGGACGAAGGGCCTTGGGTCCGGTGTAGGATTGGTTACAAGGGGACCGAGCGGATGATCCGCACGGTCATTGGTTAGGTTGTAATAGGACAACCAATACCTAACGGAGGAAACTGAATGCCAAGCTATGTAATCGTCGAAAAGTGCGATGGCTGCAAAGGTCAGGATAAGACCGCTTGCATGTACATCTGCCCCAACGACCTTATGCTGTTGGACAAAGACGGCTCCCTGGGTTATGGGGAAATGAAGGCCTTCAACCGTGACGCCTCCATGTGCTGGGAGTGCTACAACTGCGTCAAGATTTGCCCTCAGCAGGCGATCGACATCCGTGGTTACGCAGACTTCATGCCCCTGGGCGGCAGCGTTGTGCCTCTGCGTGGTTCCGACAGCATCATGTGGACCGTCAAGTTCCGTGATGGCAACGTCAAACGCTTCAAGTTCCCCATCCGGACCACCGCTGAAGGTTCCGCCGAGCCTCTGGGCGGCTTCGATGAGGGCGATGGCGACATCACCACCGCCACCCTGATGACCGAGCCGGCTTCCACTGGCGCGGACGTGCTTCCCACCCGCTAGTAAGGTCTCTGGAGGAGAATGAGAAATGGCTGATTTCGAAACCGTACAGGTCACTACAGACCTTCTGATCTGCGGCGGCGGCATGGCTGCTGCGGGCGCTTCCGTTGAAGCCGCCTATTGGGCCAAAAAGAACGGCCTGAAAGTCACCTTGGTTGACAAGGCCGCTTTCGACCGCAGTGGTGCCGTGGCCATGGGCCTGAGCGCCATCAACGAGTACATCGGCTACGCCGCCGGTGACAACTCTCTCGAGGACTACGTCAAGTACGTCCGCCAGGACCTCATGGGCATCGCCCGCGACGACCTGGTCTACAACATCGCCCGCCACGTCGACAGCTCGGTGCACCTGTTTGAAAAATGGGGCCTGCCGATCTGGACCGACGAAAACGGCAAGTACGTCCGTGAGGGCCGGTGGCAGATCATGATCAACGGCGAGTCCTACAAGGTCATCGTCGCTGAGGCCGCCAAAAACGCCATGAACGACGCCGGCTACGAGATTTTCGAGCGCGTCTTCATCGTTGGTCCGGTAATGGACGGCGACCGTGTTGCTGGCGCCTACGGCTTCAGCACCCGTGAGAACAAATTCTACGTATTCAACGCCAAGGCCACCATCGCCGTGATGGGCGGCGCCGTGCACGTGTTCCGTCCGCGCAGCGTCGGTGAAGGTCTGGGCCGCTCCTGGTATCCGCCGTTCAACAGCGGTTCCACCACCTACTTCGAGGTGATGGCCGGTGCCGAGCTGACCTGCCAGGAAATCCGCTTCATCCCCGTGCGCTTCAAGGACGCTTATGGTCCTGTTGGTGCCTGGTTCCTGCTGTTCAAGAGCCGTGCCACCAGCGCCACCGGCGGTGAGTACATGGTCGAGCGCAAAGCCGAGTTGGAAAACTGGGCTCCTTACGGCCTGGTGAAGCCGATCCCGGCCAACCTGCGCAACTACCTGGGCATGCTCGACAACGACGCCGGCCTGGGCCCGCTGTACATGGAGACCGCTGAGGCTATCCAAAAACTGGCCGACGCCTACAAGGACGATCCCAAGGCCTTCAAAAAGAAGATGAAGAGCCTGGAAAACGAAGCCTGGGAAGACTTCCTGGATATGACCTGCTCGCAGGCTCTGCTTTGGGCCTCCAGCAACATCTATCCTGAGGAAAGCCGCTCGGAAATCGCCGCTTGCGAGCCGTACTTCATCGGTTCACACTCCGGCGGTTCCGGTGCGTGGGTTTCCGGTCCCGAGGACCTGGACACTCCGTACAAGTGGGGCTACGGCAACATGACCACGGTCAAGGGCCTGTTCACCGCTGGTGACGGTTCCGGCGCCTCCAGCCACAAGTTCTCCTCCGGCTCCCACGCCGAAGGCCGCTTCGCTGGCAAGGAAGCTGTCCGCTTCATCCTTGACAACAACACTCTGCCCGCTCTGGGCGACGTCGAGGCCCTGAAGGCCAAGGCTCTGGCTCCGTTGGATCGCTTCAATGAGTTCAAGGGCCTGTCCACCGACCCGCTCCTGAACCCCAACTACCTGCGCCCGACTTCGTTCATGTTCCGCCTGCAGAAGATCATGGACGAGTACGCTGGTGGTGTTGTGTCCGCATTCAAGACCTCCCAGAAGCTTCTGGAGCGCGGTATTGAGCTGCTGGACATGCTGAAGGAAGACGCCGACAAACTCGGCGCCGCCAACACCTACGAGTTGGAGCGTTGCTGGGAGAACGTGCATCGTATGTGTCAGGCTGAGGCCCACGTGCGCACCATGCTGTTCCGCGAAGAGACTCGTTGGCCGGGCTACTACTTCCGCGCCGACACTCCCAAGATGGACGAGGCCAACTGGAAGTGCTTCGTCAACTGCTCCGTCAAGGACGGTGAGTGGGAGTTCAAGAAGGTCCCCGTCGTCCCCATGGACGTGTAATGATCTTCTGATCGCTTAGCAACTCCAGGCGCCACTAGTGGCGCCTGGAGTTTTTTGCCTGTTTCCGGGCATTAACACCGGCGATGGACAAAAAACTGCTCCTGTAGATTTGCTGGAAATGCAGGGGGGTGCCGAAAAAGTGAAGATATGCCGTCCCTTGCGTTCACAAAAGCTGGACGTGGGAATCGCGAAGTTGTATATTCTTTCACTAATACAATTTCTGGCCCTTACGGATCGGGAATAAGCGCCGCTGGCGGCGAGAACAGCGCAGGCCGGACTTCGGTAGTCCGGACCGCGTTTTTCATGCAAAACCGCCTGCTGCGACAAGAAAATTCACCGGAGGACATTAAACCACATGACAGAGGAGAGCACGATGGGCCAAGCAATCATGGTCGTCGGTGCTGGCATGTCCGGGCTCAGCGCCGCTCTTGAGGCCGCTGAAACCGGCTGCAAGGTGGTCTTGGTTGAGAAAAACCCCTACCTTGGCGGCCGCGTGGCTCAGCTGCATCAGTACTTCCCCAAGCTTTGTCCGCCCTATTGCGGTTTGGAGATCAACTTCAGGCGTATCCGGAGCAACAGCAACATCGAAATCATTACCATGGCCGAAGTAACCGGTATCGAAGGCGAAGCCGGCAACTACAAGGTCACGGTCAAGCAGTCTCCGCGCTATGTCAACGACAAGTGCACGGGCTGCGGCAAATGCTCCGAGGCGGTAGAGGCCGAGATCGACAACGCCTTCAACTACGGTTTGGACAAGACCAAGGCCGCTTACCTGCCTCATGATCTTGCCTTCCCGCAGCGCTATGTCATCGACCCGAGCATCATCGGCACCGATGACGCCCAGAAGGCCAAGGACGCATGTCCTTACGACGCGGTAGATCTCGATGACGCCGAGAAGGAACTGACCTTCGAGGTTGCTTCGGTGGTGTGGGCAGCCGGCTGGACCCCGTACGACGCCTCGAAGATCGAGTACTACAACTTCGACAAGAGCCCCAACATCATCAGCAACGTGCAGATGGAGCGCTTGGCTGCGGTCAACGGCCCCACCGCCGGCGAACTCAAACGCCCCGGCGACGGCGAAGCTCCCAAGAGCGTGGCCTTTATTCAGTGCGCGGGCAGCCGCGACGTGAACCACATGCCCCAGTGCTCGACCATCTGCTGCCTGGCCAGCCTCAAGCAGGCCACCTATGTTCGCGAAAAACTGCCCGAGGCCGAAGTAACTATCTACTTCATCGACATCAGGGCAATGGACCGCAACGAAGACTTCTACAGCAAGGTCAAGGCCGACGAAGGCGTCAAGTTCGTCAAGTCCAAGATCGCCATGATCGAACCCCAGGCCGACGGCAGTCTTATCCTGGACGGCGAAAACACCGCCACGGGTGAGCGTTTCAAGGCCCAGCACGACCTGGTGGTCCTGGCCACGGGTATGCAGCCCAACACCGCTCTCCAGCAGGTTCCGGCAGACGTCGAATATGATGAATACGGCTTCTTGCTGCAGGGCGACGGCATCTACGGAGCCGGCACGGTGCGGCGGCCCAGCGAAGTTGTCACCTGCGTGCAGGACGGCACCGGCGCGGCCCTCAGAGCCATTCAGAAGGCCGGGAGGTAGTTACGATGAGCAAAATTTGTTATCTCTGCAAGGGCTGCGGTATTGGTGAAGCCCTTGACTTTGAAGCAATCGAAGAGGCCGTCGACGAGAAGGGCATCAGCGAAGTAAAAGAGCACGACTGCCTGTGCTCTCCCGAAGGCATCGCCATGATCCAGGCCGATGTTGACGGCGGCGTTGACGGCGTATTGATCGGTGCCTGTAGCGCCCGCGTCAAGACCGACGAATTCGATTTCGGCCCCAACTGCATTGTCGAGCGCGCCAGCCTGCGCGAGCAGGTCGTCATGTGCACCGACATCGAGTCCACCGACGAAGGCGAAGAAGATCGCCAGATGTTGGCCGAGGACTACATGCGCATGGGTGCCGTCAAACTCGGCAAGTGCAAGCCCCTGGAGCCCTTCCAGCTTGACCATGAGGTTTACAACGACCTTATGATCGTCGGCGGCGGCCCCTCCGGCATCAGCGCCGCCCTGGCCGCAGCCAAGGCCGGCACCCAGGTATACCTGGTCGAAAAGGATGCCGCCCTTGGTGGTTTCCTCAACAAGGTCAACAAGCTGGCTCCCCAGACCACTCCCTACCAGGAACTGGAAGACAACCCGGTGGCGGATATGGTAGCCGAGGTTGAAGCAAACGACAAGATCAAGGTTTTCACCGGTTGCACCGTGGCCAAGACCGCAGGCGCTCCGGGCTCCTTTGACGTCGAGCTTTCCAATGGCGAAAAGATCCAGGCCGGCGCCATTGTCCAGGCCACCGGTTGGGTGCCCTACGACGCAGAGAACCTCAAAGACGATCTGGCCTATGGTTCCTCAGACAATATCGTCACCAACGTCCAATTCGAGGAAACCTGCAAGGACGGCGTGCCTTCGGTCAACGCCATAGCCTTTATCCAGTGCGCCGGTTCCCGCGATGAAAACCACCTGCCGTACTGCTCGGCCTTCTGCTGCCTGGTTTCGTTGAAGCAGGCCATCGCGGTTAAGGAAGAGAATCCCGAGGCGGCGGTGTACGTGATCTACAAAGACCTCCGCGCTCCCAGCCAGAGCGAGGAAGTCTACCGCGAAGCTCAGCGCAAGGGCGTCATCTTCATCCGCAGGGATGAGGAATACCCCAGCATCAGCGCTGACGGCGATCAGATCAGCATCACGGTCAAGGACGTGCTGCTGGACGAAGAAGTAGAGATCGAAGAGCTGGACATGGTCGTGCTGGCCACCGGTATGCAGCCCAACAACCCCCGCGTTGTTGACGCTCCCCTGGTGGCGTTCGGCGAGGACCAGGAAGCCGCCAAGAAGAAGGCTGCCGAGGCCAAGGCCGCCTGCGACGACTGGAGCGTGCTGAACCTGCAGTACCGCCAGGGCCCGAACCTTCCGACCCTGAAGTACGCCATGCCCGACAGCCACTTCATCTGCTTCCCCTATGAGAGCCGCCGCACCGGTATCTATGCTTCCGGTACGGTTCGCCGCCCCATGCGCCTGACCCAGGCCATGGACGACGGCGTGGGCGCGGCCCTCAAGGCCATCCAGGCCATCAAGGGCGCCGCGGACGGTTGCGCCGTGCATCCCCGCGCCGGCGACATGAGCTTCCCCGAGTTCGCAATGCAGCGTTGTACCCAGTGCAAGCGCTGCACCGAGGAATGCCCCTTCGGCGCCATCAACGAAGATGAAAAGGCCAACCCGCTGCCCAACCCCACCCGCTGCCGTCGTTGCGGCGTGTGCATGGGCGCGTGTCCCGAACGCATCATTTCGTTCAAGAACTACAGCGTGGACATGATCGGCTCCATGATCAAGAGCATGGAAGTTCCGGACGAGGACGAAGAAAAGCCCAGGGTCATCGTGCTTGCGTGCGAAAACGATGCTCTGCCGGCCATCGACATGGCCGCTAAGAACGGCGTCACCTGGAGCCCCTTCGTGCGCTTTATCCCGGTCCGCTGCCTGGGTTCGATGAACCTGGTGTGGATCGCCGACGCGCTGTCCAGCGGTATTGACGGCATCGTGCTGATGGGCTGCCGCCGCGGCGACGACTATCAGTGCCACTTTGTGAAGGGTTCCGAACTGGCAAACGTTCGTATGTCCAAGATCTCTGAGACCCTGGACCGCCTGGTGCTCGAAAGCGAGCGCGTGCGCGTCGAGGAAGTCGGCATCACCGACATGGCCAAGATTCCGGCCATACTCGAAGAGTTCATGGAAACCATCGACGAAGTAGGTCCGAACCCCTACAAGGGATTCTAGGTTATTATCAATGGGGGCTCACATGGGTGGTGGGCCCCCATTGGTTTATTGTTTAAATGAATTATGTTCATAGAGCGCGAGGTATTTGATGGAGTCAAACACCGAGAACATCGCAGCCGCTGAGCAGGCGAAAAAACCGAAGGGACCTGCCACTCGGGCCTATGAACCGGCTTTCAGCAACGAAGTCTACGACAAGGTTGACTGCGGTTCAGAGATCAAAAAGTGCATGCAGTGTGGTGTTTGTGGTGCTACGTGCCCGTTGCGGGAGCATATGGTTCATGGCCCCAGGCAATTGTGGGCGCTGATAAAGGCCGGCAGGCGTGACGAGGTGCTCAATAGCCCCGATATCATGCTTTGCACATCATGCTATACCTGCAAGGTCCGCTGCCCCAGAGGCGTCAGGGTTATCGATGTCATGCACGGCCTGGCCAATTACGCCATTTCCCAGGGCATCGTGCCCAGGGAAGAGACGCTCAAATTCGGCAAGGTCTTTTGGAAATCGATTTATAAAAAAGGCCGCGTGGACGAAACCATGGTCGGCCAAGCCTACGCCTTGGCCGATGGCCTTGTGCCCGGCATCAAGCGCGGTTTGGAAATGGCTCCCATGGGCCTGGCGATGATTACTCACAAACGAATGAAAATGTTACCCATTAGGGCAATCAAGGGCGCCAAGGACCTGCAGAAGATGCTGGATAAGGCCGCCACGATGACTGCCGCGGAGGAGGCATAGCATGGACTACTTCCTGTACTCCGGCTGTTCGCTCGAGTCCGGCGGCTCACACTTCATGATCAGTTTTGAATCCGTGGCCAAGGTCCTGGACATGAATCTGGTCGAGATCGAGGACTGGAACTGCTGCGGCGCGTCCATCGCCTACCTGGGCGGTAACGAGATGCAGCAGATCGTCCTCAACGCCCGCAACCTGGCTCTGGCCGAAAAACAGGGCGGTATGGACATCGTCGCCCCCTGCTCTTCCTGCTACATCATGATGAATAAGTACAACCGCGAATTGCAGGAAAACCCCGCCTTGCTGGCCCAGGTCAACGAAATCCTGGCCGAGGGAGGGCTGAGCTATTCCGGCGGTCTGAAAGTGCGCCATGTCCTGGACGTTTTGTACAACGACATCGGCGTTGAAAAGATAAAGGGCCAGGTGCGCAAGCCCCTGTCCGGTGTCAAGGTCGCTTCCTACTATGGTTGCCAGACCACCAGACCTTTTGGCGAATACGACTCAGTTGAAGACCCCACCACCCAGGACGAGATCCTGAGGGCCATCGGCGCGGAAGTTGTCAATTTCGACAAAAAGGTCAAGTGCTGTGGTTCGGGTATTTTCCTGACCGAAATCGACCTGTGCGCCCCCCTGGTGGACGATATCCTGGGCAATGCCAAGGAAAACGGCGCCGAGGTGATAAGTACGGCATGCCCCATGTGCCAGATGAACTTGGAGGCCTATCAGCCACGAATCGGCAAGATGCTTTCCAAGGACATCACCATGCCTGTCCTGTTCATCACCCAGCTTATGGCTGTGGCCCTTGGATTGGATGCTAAAAAAGAGGCGGCCATCGATAGAAACATCGTCGCACCGGAAAGTGTGTTGCGCGTGGCCGGCGCCTGATTATCTTTATACATAGACGCACTGTCCGCGCTGGGGCTAGCGTCCCGGCGCGGATTTTTTCTCACGCCCATTGCGGAGTGATGCCATGAACCAAGACAGAGACAAGACGATTTGCCCTCATTGCGGCGAAAAGATGAAAAAATGGGGATCGCCGGTTACCGCTACATGGGGCGGCGAATACCTTTACATCTGTTTCAACGATTCCTGCGGCTATTACCAAAGAGGTTGGGATCACACCTTTAAAAAGATCGGTATCAAGGCGAGTTATCGCCATCGTTACGATCCGGAAACTGGCCAGGAAGGTCCTTTCCCGGTAAACTCGCCTGATGCAGGCAAAGACGGTGTTATCGACGACTAGACCACATTATGCATGACACGTGCGGAGCAGGGTGTGTGCGCCCTGCTTTTTACTGAGTGATTCTATGGATTTAAGTAACATATCCCGCAACGATCTCTGCCCCTGCGGCAGTGGAAAAAAATTCAAGAAATGCCACATGGGCCGGGAACACGAACTGCTGGGCGACACACTAAACGCCGACCCCAGCAAGCTGGCCCAGCAGATAATAAAACTGCCCGCAGCCAATCACCCCAGGGCCGCCGAGATGGCAAAGGACATGATCATCACCTCTCCGGCAGGCAAGGAGATCAGGGTTAAGCTCGTCGATCTGGCCGCTTACCAGAATCTGACGCCGTTTGCCAGGCAAAGCGGCGGGGCCCAAAGCGGTGGTGGCGTGGTTATCAACCCCCTTAAGACCCGGCTACTGGACCCTGGGTTTGTTTATCTGGCGCTGAGCCCCAACGCCGGCGAGTCAACCGTGTTGCACGAACTTGCCCATGTGGAAGACATTGTCAGCGGCTCTTGCGTGCCTTCAGGCAAGGCCCAGCAGATGGCCGCCGAGATGGAAGTGCCCCTGGAATTGCTTGAGCATCCCCAGGAGTTCGGCGAAAAAATGCTGGAGCTGGCCGAGAAGTTCGATGTTGAACTGGATGCCGAAGACGAGATCATTGCCATTTTGACCAGGCGCAAGCTGCTGCTTCCGGCCCGCACGGTGGCCAAGGGACAAAAGGCCGATATCGTGGCCGAGGCCGAAAAGGCCATGCGCTATCTCAATGAGAACCAGGAAGAAATAAACGCCCGCATTGCCGGCAGGCTGGGGTATCGCGGCAAGTAGCGTCCGCACTGCAACTCGGCTGAAAAAATAGTTTATTTAATTACCAACGGTCTGGTCTGTCCAGGCCGTTGCTTTTTTGGGCCTGGCCGTATATATATCATAGAGCCTTCCGTGACCTATTACTTGATAACCCGGTATCAGCATTTGTAAAATGTCACGTTGTCGGTTGCCCGGTCAGGCCTTGTCGGCCTGGTTCTTTTAGTTTTTTCGATCGGAAAGCGTGACTATTGTTTTGACAAAGGTATACAAGTTATCTATTCATAACAATCGTTCAATGTCGTTCTGATCCTGGGGAACGTGGAGATTTTCGCTGATGAATAAGGGGGATGGAAGGCCGTTGCGCGTCTGTCTGCTTTGTTATCGCAGCAATCCGCATAGCGGTGGCCAAGGCGTTTACATCAAGCACCTAAGCCGTGCCCTGAAAGGCCTGGGTCATCAGGTCGACGTTGTGGCCGGACCGCCCGGACCGCATATCGACGAAGGCATCCCGGTGCACAATATTCCCTGCCTGGACATGTACAACGCCGAAAATCCATTCCGCACGCCGGGGGTTATGGAACTATACAATCCCATCAACCTGATGGAATGGATCGGCACCACGACCATGGGCTTTCCCGAGCCTTACATCTTCGGCATCAGGGCTCTGCGCTTCATCAAAAAAAACGCGGCCAACTACGACATCATCCACGACAACCAGACCTTGTCCCACGGCATTTGGTCCATGAACCGCCATGTGCCCACCACTATCACCATCCACCATCCCATAACCGTAGACCGGCGCCTGGCCGTCGATTCCCAGCGCAGTAAATTGAAAAAGTTAAAGACCATGCGCTGGTATTCTTTCGTGGAGATGCAAAAGCGGGTTTCCCGCAAGTTCAACAATATCATTACGGTCTCGGAATTCGCCGCCGACGATATCAGCCGCGAGTTCACCGTGGACCGCGCCAAATTCCGGGTTGTGCCCAACGGTATTGACGTGGAACATTTCAGGCCCCTGCCCGGCATAGAGCGCGACCCCGAGCGGCTCATCGTAACCAACAGCGCCGATACACCCCTCAAGGGCCTTTATTATCTACTGCATGCGGTGGCCGACATCAAAAAGACCCGGAAGCTCAAGCTGACGGTTATTGGCCAGCCCAAGAAACGCGGCATTGTTGAACGCCTGGTCCGTGATCTGGACCTGGGCGATACGGTCACTTTCACCGGCCGGGTGGATGACGACGAATTCCTGCGGCAATACGCCATGGCCTCGATAGCCGTGGTGCCTTCGCTGTACGAAGGGTTTGGTCTGCCCGCCGGCGAGGCCATGGCCTGCGGCTTGCCGGTGATCAGCACCAACGGCGGTGCCCTGCCCGAGGTGGTGGGAGACGCCGGCGTGATCGTGCCCAAAGGCGACAGCGGCGCCCTGGCCTCGGCCATAACGGGCCTGCTGGACAATCCGGCCATGGCTCGGGAAGTGGGCAGGCGCGGCTTTGACCGGGTGCACAGCCAGTTGACCTGGGAACATGCGGCCGCTAAGACCGTGGAAGCATATAGGGAAACAATACGTGAACACCGTAGACTTTAATAAGATCGAGCTCCATCCGGACGATAAGGTTCTCGACATCGGCTGCGGCTCGGGCCGCCACACCTGTTCGGCGGCGATGCTGGAAAACGTTTTTTCGGTGGGCGCCGATCTCAGCCCGGAAGACGTGGCCCTGGCCGACGAACGCCTAAAGGAAAACCAGCAATACATAAAAGGCAGATACGGTACGTTATCGGCCGACATCACCAATCTCCCATTTGCAGACGGGACCTTCGATCTTGTAATATGCTCGGAAGTCCTGGAACATGTGCCGGAGCACCATTCGGCGATGACCGAACTGGTCAGGGTGCTCAAGCCGGGTGGAAACCTGGTGGTCAGCGTGCCTTCCTGGCTGCCGGAACGCATTTGCTGGGCGTTATCCAAGAAATATCATCAATGCGCGGGCGGTCATGTGCGGATATATGAAAAACGCCAGTTGGAAAAAATGCTGGCGTGGGCTGGTGTGCGCAAATGGGCCGACGGCAGGGCGCACAGCCTGCACGCGCCATACTGGTGGCTCAAGTGCATTGTCGGCCCGGATAACGAAGACTCCAGTCTGGTGAAGCTGTATCATAGGTTCCTGGTCTGGGATATGATGAAAAAACCGAAGCTTACCCGCGTAATGGATAAGGCGTTCAATCCGGTCATCGGCAAGAGTACGGTGATTTATACGGTGAAAGACCAATGATCAAGCTAGCTACTGCACCCAAATTCCAGCCCGCTGAAATCGACATTGATCAGGCGGCTGACTATATCCTGACCGTGCAGAAACCCAGCGGTGAGATCCCCTGGTCCGTCGGCGGTCACACCGACCCCTGGGACCACGTGGAAAGCGCCATGGGACTGGCCGTTGCCGGAAGGGTGTCCGAGGCCCAGAAGGCCTATGAATGGCTGGCCGAGACCCAAATGCCCGACGGATCCTGGTGGGCCCAGTACCGCGACGGCAATATGGACGAGGGCACCTTCAAGGACACCAACATGGTGGCCTACATCTCCGTGGGCGTATTGCACCAGTTCCTGTGCACCGGCGATCTGCCCTTCGTGCGCCAGATTTGGCCCACCGTGGAAAAGGCCATGGAGTTCGTGCTGAGCATGGCCGAGCCTCACGGCGCCTTTTACTGGGCAAAACGCCAGGACGGCAGCCTTGACACTTCGGTTCTGCTCACCGGGTGCAGCTCCATATACAAGAGCCTTGAAGCGGCCATCCGCCTGGCCGCCCTGCTGGGCCTGGACCGTCCCAAGTGGCGTGAGGCCCTGGACGCCCTGGGCCGGACCATCCGCAAGAAACCGCATATATTCGACACCAGCAAGACCCGCTTTTCCATGGATTGGTACTACCCGGTCCTTTGCGGGGTGATGACCGGCGACGAGGCCCAAAAACGCGTCAATGAATATTGGGAAAACTATGTGATCAAGGACTGGGGTGTGCGCTGTGTTTCGGACCAGGAGTGGGTGACCATGGCCGAGACTTCGGAGTTTGTCATGAGCCTGGCGGCCATGGGCAACTTCAGCGAGGCCGAGATGATCCTGGGCTGGATTCAGGACAACAAGTTCGAAGACGGAGCCTACTATACGGGCCTGACCCTGCCGGACGAACAGATATACAGCATGGAGAAGACCACCTGGACCGGCGCGGCGGTGATCCTGGCCGCGGACATGCTTTATGAATTGTCACCGGCCTGCCGTTTGTTCACCCATCCCGGCGTTTAAACGACAGGGGCAGGGGTGTCGCAGGCTGGACGCCTGAGGACACGCAGGGACTTGGTGCGCTCCAGTTCGACGAATTGGTTTGAAGCCACGGCCATCTTGTAGACCTCCCAGGGGGCTTGGCCGCCCTCGGCGGGGTCTTCGAAGATATCGTGGAAAAGCAGGTAGCCGCCGGGCACTATATGGCGCGACCAACTGATGTAGTCGCGATAGCAGTTGTCCAGGGTGTGGCTTCCGTCGATAAATACGAGGCTCAGGGGGGTGGCCCAAAAGCGGGCGGCCACGGCCGAGGTGCTGACAATGGGCACGACGGTGGACTCCAGGTCCGCCGCTTCGACATTGGCTCTGAATTCCCGGAAGGTGTCGATACGACCCTGGGACGGGTCAAAGGTGCCGGGGTCGAAATACTCCTGGTCGGGCTGCTGCTCCTCGTTGCCCCGGTGATGGTCGATGCTGTAGAGCACGCCGTGGTTTTGGCGGCAGGCCAGGCCGATGCAGACGGCCGATTTGCCGCAATAGCTGCCGATTTCCAGGCAGGGGCCGAACTTGCTGGCCTCCAGGGCCAGTTCATGCAGGCGTTTTGCTTCGTCGTCGTCCATGAAGCCGCGGATATCGGCTATAACTTCCGGGTCAAAGCTCATTTTGCTCTCCTGGATCGGGGACGCTGGCCCATTTACCGCGGCAAGGCTATCATTATGCGGGCCGCCTGTCCATGCGTCGGCGACCGCAACTGAATAAAAACCGCCATCACGGCGTTGCTGAAACGGGCCCCATGGCCCTGAATTGGATTGAAAATGCGCGTTACCCTGGTCAACCCTTACTATCCCATCGCTGAAACGCCTTCGCCGCCCCTGGGCATGGCCTTTTTGGCCGGAGCCCTGGAGCGCGCCGGTCACGAGGTCCAGCTATTGGACTACGTGGTTTATCCATACTCCAAGCAAATCCTCCAAAAGGCCCTGGAACGCTTCCAGCCGTCGCTCATCGGCGTTACGGCCGTGACCATGAGTTTCCCGGCCGCAGCTGAAGTGATCCGCGACGCCAAGGATATCGATTCGGGCTTGCTTACCATGATGGGCGGTCCCCATGTCACTTTCCGGGCCGAAAACACCCTGTTGGAACTGCCCGAGCTGGACGTCATTGTCCTGGGCGAGGGCGAAGACACTCTCATCGAGCTGGTTGCGGCCCACGGCGCTGGTCAAAGCTTCGAAGGCGTGGCCGGGATGGTCTACCGCGACGCGGACGGTCCCCGCCGCACGGCGGTTCGCCCGCTTATCAAGGACATCGACGCCCTGCCCAAACCCAGCCGGGGCCATATCGCCCTGGGCCGTTATCGGGCCCTGCACATGCCCGTGAGCATGACCACCAGCCGGGGCTGCCCCTTCAAATGCATATTCTGCGTGGGCCGCAAGATGGTCGGGGCCAAGGTGCGCTACCACAGCACCAACCGGGTGGTTGATGAGTTTCAGGAACTGGCCCAATGGGGCTTCCATCAGATAAACATCGCCGATGACCTGTTCACGGCCAACAAGCAGCACTGCCTGAGTATCTGCGCCGAGATGCGTGCCAGGGGCATTGAGCACAAGTGGACCTCGTTCTCCAGGGTCGACACCGTGGCCCCGGAGGTGCTTGCGGCCATGCACAAGGCCGGGTGCACTGACATCAGCTTTGGCGTGGAGACCGGCGACCCGGAGATGATGAAGCGCATCAAAAAGGGCATCACCCTGGAGCAGGTGGAGATAGCGGTGAAAATGGCCAAGGACGCCGGCCTTTCGCCCCACGCCTCTTTTATCCTGGGCCTGCCAGGCGAAAACGAGCAGACCCTGGCCAACACCATGGCCTTTGCCCAAAAAATCGAGGCCCTTGGCTGCTGCTACGGTTTTCACCTGCTGGCGCCGTTCCCCGGCACGGATATCTGTGAAAACCTCGACCAATACGACATCAAGGTGCTTACCGACGACTGGGCCGAATACCACGCCAACAGGGCCATCGTGGAGACATCCCAGGCCTCCCAGAGCCGCCTCAACGGCATCATCGAAAAGTGGGACCAGGAATTCATCGCCGAATTGGGCAAGATGAAGCGCAAGTACCTGGCGGGCACGGCCAGCGAGTTCGAGGCCGCCCAGGTCCTGGGCCTGGACCGCACCTGCGTTACCCACGACCTGATGATGGGCGATCTTATGGAACGCTTCGGCCGGGTTGAGGCCGCCGATTTGAGCACCAACAACGGCAACGGCCTGGAGGCCATCTCGGCCAAGCTGGAAGATCACCTCAAGTTCAACCAGAGCGAGATTCTCGACGCCCTGCAATACAACGTTGCCAACGGCAGCCTGGTCGGCGCGGAGCAAGACGGCGGGATGACCTGGCGCTGGCTGGATTACCTGAATTAAGTGGCGGCCCTGCAGGATATCTGTTTTCGCTACGACGAGCCCCTGACCCCGGCCCGCCTGATCAAACGCTACAAGCGTTTTCTGGCGGACGTGCGCTTCGAGGATGGGACCTCCGAGACGGTGCACTGCCCCAACTCCGGCTCCATGCTAGGCTGCATGGAGGACGGCGCGCCGGTGATGCTTAGCCGGTCAAATAATCCCAAACGCCGCACCCGCTACACCTGGGAACTTGTCCAAATGGGCAGCTGTTGGATAGGCATCAATACACTTTTGCCAAACAAGCTCATCGCCGAGGCGGCCCGCCAACGGGCCCTGCCGCTGTTCGAGGGCGCCGTGGAGGTGCGCAGCGAGGTCAAGGTCTCGGAACACACCCGCCTGGACCTGGCCGTGGAGACGGTTTCCGGCCCGTTATATGTTGAAATGAAGAACGTCACCCTCACCGGGGGAGGCGGGGCCATATTCCCCGACGCCAGGACAGAGCGCGGGGCCAAGCATTTGCATGAATTGATGCGCCTGAAAAATCAGGGCGCTGGTGCGGCTATTGTTTTTGTAGTGCAGAGGCAAGACGCCGACTGGTTCGGGCCCGCCGAGAGCATAGACCCGGACTATGCCCGGACGCTTCGCAAAGCGGCCGAAGCCGGTGTTAGCATGGTCGCCGTCCAGGCCAAGGTTAGCCCGGAAGGTGTTTGTCTATGGCGCGAACTACCAATCATCCTTGGTGATTCCTAATGCAGGCCAATGACCTCCACCTGCACGTTGCCGGTGCCGCAGGCGGTGCGGGTGACCTCGACCCGTGTCGCCCGGCTGCTCACAGGAGCAAGCATGCAGACTTCGGACACAAGCCATTGCTCAACAGGGTGGCCGTTGTTGCAACAAACATGTTCGTGGCGGCTTCCCTGACCAACGGGGTGATTGACGTTGCGGCAACAATTGTTGGAATTCATGCTTCACCTCCTTGCCTGTTAATAATATTATCGGCTAAAACGATTGCTGTCTTAAAGATCAATTGGGAAAAAAGTGAAATTGTGAAAATTATTTCCGCAGCCGGCAAGGCGTCATTTGGCGGGCGGCGGCTTGAATTTATATAAAAACGGTGAGGATTTAGTTTGCAACTGCCTTACATAACGTCTGATTTACCCGGTATTGGCGGCTCGATCAAGAGCGAGCCATCACATTTCGTGGTGGAGGAACTGCCGCTGTATCTGCCCGAGGGCAGCGGTGAGCACATTTACCTCAATATCACCCGCGAGGGCATGACCACCAAGGAGGCGGCGGGTCAGATGGCCAGAGCCTTGGGCGTCGACGGGCAAGATATCAGCACGGCCGGGCTCAAGGACAAGCATGCCCTGACCACCCAGACCTTTTCCGTGCATCACCTGACCATGGAGCCCGATGAGGCTGCCCGGCGCATAACCGAGGCCATGGACGCCAAAGTCAACTGGACCAAACGGCACCTCAACAAGCTCAAGACGGGCCATCTTTTGGGCAACCGCTTCCGAATCCTTGTGGAGGGGCCGGGCGCGGACAGCCTGGCCGCGGCCAGGGAGATCGTCGAAGCCTTGCGGGAAAGAGGCCTGCCCAACTATTACGGGCCCCAGCGCTTTGGCCGCCAGGGAGACAATGTGGAGCGCGGCAGGCAGATCATCCAGGGAGCCAGGCCGCCCAAGCAGAAGTGGCTGCGCAATCTGCTGATATCGGCCTATCAGTCCCAATTGTTCAACGATTGGCTCACCGCGCGAATAATCGATGGCTTGTTTGGTGAACTGATCACGGGCGACGTGGCCAAGAAGACCGACACCGGCGGGCTGTTCACCGTGGAGGACCTGGCCGTGGACCAGGACAGGTTTGACCGGGGCGAACTCACCTACACCGGGCCCATCTACGGATCCAAGATGCGCTGGGCAGAGGCTGACGCGCTTGGCCGCGAAATGGCCGTCATCCAGGCCGCGGACGTGGGCGAGGAAGATTTCAAACGGGCCGGGGTCAAGGGGTCGCGCCGGGTGGCCCGGCTGGTTCCCGACGAATTGGAGATCACCAGCGGCCAGGGCGGCCTGTGGTTCGACTTCGCCTTGCCCAAGGGCTCCTACGCTACGGTGATTCTGCGGGAGTTCATGAAAAACGACGCCGAGGTTTCCCTTGCCGAGTAATCAGCCCCGGCGCAGGCGCTGGGCCACGGTATCCAGGGCCAGCTGAATGGATGCGTTGGGCAGGATTCCGCTGCCCGGCGCCACCCGCACCTGCCATTTGCCGTCGTCTTCCCGGCGGGCCACCCTGATGTAGAAATTCTGGCTGAATCCGTCTTCAGCGGCGATCATCCGCAGCAAGGCTGTCTGTTTGACCGGGTCATAGTAAAACTCCCGGCAACACACCACCATGGTTTGCTGGGGGTGCTCGAACTCGGCAAGCAGGCCGGGGTCAAATTCATCCAATAATGGCGTTTGCAATTCCAACTCCGTGTAGGCTGGTACGTCGGCGTGCTCGGCCTTGGTTAGAGTCAGCTCGAAAAAATCTTCCTGGCCGCCGTCTTGCCAGCGGCGCTCATACTTGGTGTTGTGCTGGGCGCCGATCATCCGGCGGCTCAGTTCGAAACCGCTGCCAACGCTTTGTTCGCTGACCCAGTCGGCGAACTGCCCCCAGTCGGTGACCAGGCGGAAGGTGCCCCCGTCAATCAGGCGGCTGTTCATCAGGCGCAAAAAGGGCAGGGCGAACAGGCGTTTGTGCTCGTGTTTTTCCTTGGGCCAGGGGCAGGGGAACAGGCAATAGACGTGGCTCAGCTCCATGGGTCGGAACATCCGCCCTAGGACGATGTCGGCCCCGCCTTTGGTCAGGCGCACGTTGGGCAGGCCCATCTGGTTTGCCCGGCGCATGGACCGCGACACCGAGGGCCAGTTCAGGTCCACGGCCATAAAATCATGCTGGGGCAATTCGGTGGCCCGGCGGGCCAGGACCTCGCCATTGCCGCAGCCGATCTCCAGTTCAATGGGCGCGCTGCGGCCGAATATGGCCTGCCAGTCCAGAGGCGTGGGCGTATCGCGCCAGCACACGTAATTATGCATTGAGATGTAACGCTTTTTCATAGCGCCAGAGATTGTATCATCCCTCGGCCCCGCTGCAACCCCAATGCTTGGGAACCCAAATCACCTTTTAGCGAGCCGCCGAATTGTTCGGAACCGCCGCCTCTAAACTGATTCCGTTCCAGCCTTTGCCGGCCACTGAAATTCATCTGGCAAAGCCTTGTAGGTCTCCAGTTCGGCCGTCAGGCGATCGTGCATCTGTTGCATATGTTTGATATTGGCGCTCTTGCGCGAGCCCCATGCAAGGTTCTTTAACTGCCCTGGATCGTCAGTCATGTTGTACATCTCATACTGAATTTGTGTGCCCTTGTCGGTAAAGTACACGGCGTACATCCAGTCCTCGAAACGGATGCTGCGTATCCTGCCCGGCATGGTTTCATAGAAGTTTTTCTTGCCCAGGAATTTTCCAAAGAAGTACTGAACGTCCTCGGTGAACATCATGATATTGTCGCGCACGCTGACATCCGGGTCTTGCATGATGGGCACCAGAGACTTGCCGCAGATGCCCATGCTCTTAAGTTCAGCGGGTGAGGCGGCGCCGGTTATTTCCGCGACAGGGGGAACCAAGTCGATCAGGCTGGCAAAGGATGACGTGGTCTTGCCTTGGGGGAAGAGCTTGGGGTTGGAGATGATCATGGGGACGTTGATCGACTCCTGGTAGCTGTTCACGCTTTTTTGCTGCATTTGGTGGGAGAAGCCCTGCTCGCCGTGGTCGGCGAAACGGAAGATGATGGTGTCGTCGGTGAGCCCCTTTTCGTCCAGCTTGTCCAACACGGCAGCGATTTGCTTGTCCACTACGCTATGAAGGTGCGCGTAGAAGCGGCAGTATTCGATGCGATCCTGGTCGCTGGAGCAGGGGAACGCCTTGTCGCAGAGTTTCTTAATCCAGGTCTGGCCGATGGGCTTTTCTTTAAGGTCATCTTTATAGTTGGGAGGCAGTCCGATCTCATTAAGGTTCTTGTAATCCGCTTCGTTGTAGCCCCATTTGCACTGATCGGGCCAGATAGAGATATCGTGAGGGTTGCCAAAGGAACACACCAAAAGAAAAGGTTTGTCCGTTTTCGGGTCATGGTTGTCCAGGTTTTCGGAAATCGTCTCACCTTTACCCACGGCGGGCGTCATCCGGTTGTATGTGTCCGGCACGCCGCTCACATAGCGGGCATCGTTGTTGGGCCAGCCCCCGGCCATCCAGACACTGGCCCCCGCGTCTATGGAGTCGTCGGGCGGGTTCCAGCGGTTCGCGCGGTAGTGGTCCGAGGCCCACTTGATGTCATAACTGGTGAAGCTGTCCGTGGACGGGTTGCTCCGGGGCGTGAATAGGTGCATCTTTCCCTTGTAGGCGATCTCGTACCCGGCCTGCTCGGCAAGTTTGAAAATGTTGGTAAGGTCATCCCTCAGGGCGGGATTCGGCGGAGTATTAATAACGCCGTGCACACTGGGATAAACACCGGTGAGAAAGGTTGCCCGGCTGGGCGCGCAAGAGGTTGCGGCAGCGTAGTTGTTTGTAAAGGTCACGCCGTGGTTTTGCAGGCGGGCCATGGTGGGCATGTGCGCCTCGATCCACCCGTCCGGCCAGTGCTGGGCCTGCCGCTGTTGGTCCGTGATGATCAACACGATGTTGGGGCGTTTTTTCGCTGTGGTGCTCAGGGGTGAAGATGTTTTGCCGTCGTCCGTGGGACTTGCGCTGTAAGCCGTTCCCGCGTTGCCCAACACACCTGCGGCCATGACTCCGGCTGTAACCGCCAAGCTGTTTTTGAGGAATTCTCGCCGTGTCCTGCCTTTCATTGTCCTGCTCCTTGATGGGAGTATTGGTGGACCCATTGACCGCAGGTCGGCATGACAATGGGAACAAAGCCATTCGTTAAGCCATGAAACTACTCTAGGCTACAATACAGGTCGATTAAAGGGGCTATACCTATTAAAAGTGGGGAATTGCCATCATGGGAGGAAAACTGATTTGCCTGGAAAATCAGAGAAACACGGAGCCTAAACCGGCACTGACCCCGTGCTGTCAGTGCCGGTTAAATGCCTGCTAATCCACATCCGGCCTGCCGCCCAGAAACTCCCGCCAGTAGCCGTCCTCGGCCTTGGTCTGTTGGTAATGGGTCTTCCAGCAACCGCCGGGTATCAGCTTTTCATGGGGCTCGGCCGGCCGGTTGAGGAAGTAGGCCCAGGCGGTTTGCCGGGGCTCCAGCAGATCGACCGCCAGCCGCAAGTATTCCGAGCCGTCCGGATCTTCGGTGTGGTAGTCTTCGAAATGGTCAAGAATAGCCAATGCCTTGGGATCATCAATCCTATACAGCTCGCCCCTGACCCGGCCCTGGCCCTGGATCATTCCGGGATACAGGCCCAGGTCGTATAGCTCCCCGCGCATCAGGCAGTCGGCCTGGTAGCTGACCATGTGCTCGATGCCCAGATGGGCCACGGTGGGAAAGCCGCGCATCAAGGTGCCGTAAAAAACTATGTATTGCGCGCTGTTTGTTGACATGACGTTTGATGGGCCTCCGGGTTTACTTGAGCGCCGCCACCACGGCCCGCATAAAGGCCGGGAGATCGGCGGGAGTGCGGCTGGTGATGAGCTTGCCGTCGACAACGCATTGTTCGTCCACCCAGGTGGCCCCGGCGTGTACCATGTCCGCCTTGATGGCGAAAAACGAGGTAAGGGTGTGGCCCTGGCAGATCTCGGCCGAGGCCAGCATCCAGCCGCCGTGGCATATGGCCGCCACCACGCCGCCGTTGTCATGGATATCGCGAACAAAGTCGACCATGCCCTGGCTGCGGCGCATGAAGTCCGGGGCAAAACCACCGGGGATGACCACGCCGTCGAAATCGGCCGCCTTGACGTTGGCCACGGCCGCGTCGACTTTTACCGGCAGGCCGACCTTGCTGTTATATGTATCGGCGGTGCCGCTGCCGATGATCAGGGTCTCGGCTCCGGCTTCCAGCAGGCGGTAGTACGGGTAGACCAACTCGAATTCGTTGTACATTTCCTCGGCCAGGATCGCCACTTTTTTGCCTTGCAGTTCCATGCGCCCTTCTCCTGCTACAGGTTTTTTCCTTTTGATTAGCATAACAATGAATCCAACGGCGGGATGTGTCAAGTTCGCCCAGGCCGATGATTGCCTTGGATAACAGCCGGTGATTTGTTACCATTTTTTATATGCGACCTTGAATGATCAATATTGCGGCACCATCCAATCATCCCCGGCAGGTAAAGGCGATACCATGGCGAAAAACGAACTGACGATTATGATCGGCGGCGAGGCTGGCCAGGGTCTGGTTACCATCGGCCAAGTCCTTTCCAAGGCCCTCGTGCGGGCCGGATACCACATCGTTGTGGGCCAGAGCTACATGTCGCGCATCCGCGGCGGGCACAACACCTTCAGCATCCGGGCCTCGGCCACGCCCATCGCCGCCCAGCGCGAGGGCGTGGACCTGCTGGTGGCCCTGAACCAGGAGACTTTGACCCTGCACGAAAACGAACTGCGGCCCGGCGCCCTGGTTTTGGCCGACACCGGCCTGACCTGCGGCCTGGCACCCTGTTTTTCCATCCCCTACAAGGAACTGGCCCCGCTACGCTATGTCAACACCCTGGCCCTGGGCGTGGCCGCGTATCTGATGGGCCTGGGAAAGGACCATGTGGAAGTGGTCTTGGCGGCCACCCTGAAAAAACAGCCAGAGGACGTGATTGAGGCCAACAAGGAGGCCCTGGACAAGGCCTGGGAATGGGCGGACGGCCAGGACGCCCGGTTCGAGGCCCTGCCGCCGGTTCAGGCCAGGGACCAGCGCCTGCTCATGGGCGGCAACGAGGCCATTGCCCTGGGGGCCATGGCCGCCGGGGCCAAGTTCTGCGCCTTTTACCCCATGACCCCGTCGACCTCGGTGGCCCTGACCCTGGTGGCCCATGCCAAGAAGATGGGCATGGTGGTTGAGCAGGCCGAGGATGAAATATCGGCCATCAACATGGTCATCGGCGCGTCATACGCCGGGGCTCCGTCCATCGTTACCACCAGCGGCGGCGGTTTCGCCCTGATGGGCGAGGGCGTCAGCCTGGCCGGCATGACCGAGACGCCGGTGGTCATCGTGGTGATCCAGCGTCCCGGCCCGGCCACTGGCCTGCCCACCCGCACCGAGCAGGGCGACCTGGAGCTTGTGTTGTACGCGGGTCACGGCGAATTTCCCAGGGCCGTGCTCACGCCAGGCAGTGTGGAGGAATGCTTCGATTTGGCGGCCAAGGCCTTTATCCTGGCCGAGAAATACCAGGGCCCGGTCTTTGTGCTGGGCGATCAATTCATGGCCGACTCCCTGCGGGCGGTGGAGCCTTTTGATGTCGACGCCGTGGAACAGGTGCTTCCCGGCCTGCGCGGCCTGGACCAGGGCCAGAAATACCAGCGGTATGAAGTGACGCCGGATGGCGTCTCGCCCAGGGCCATACCCGGTCTGGGGGCCGAATTGGTGGTGGCCGACAGCGACGAGCATACGCCCGACGGACATATCACCGAGGACCTGGACGTGCGAGTGACCATGGCCGAAAAGCGGATGCAAAAGCTCACTGGCCTGATCGATGATGTGCTGCCGCCGCTGTTCGACGGGCCCGAGGACGCCGAGTTGATCCTGGCCTGCTGGGGTAGCAGCAAGGGCGCGGTGGCCGAGGCCGCCTCGGAGCTGCGCGAAAAAGGCCTGAGCGTGGCCACCTGCCACTTCCGCCAGGTTTGGCCCCTGGTGGGCGAACATTTCCTGGACCGCTTCGAGCAGGCGGGCAGGGTGATGATGGTCGAGGGCAATCTCACCGGCCAACTGGCTGGCCTGATCCGCCGGGAGACGGGCTTCGAGGTCAGCGGGATCGTACCCCGCTACGACGGCCTGCCCATGACCCCGGAATACATCCTGCGCGAACTTGACGCCTGATGCCGCGAAAAGGAGCATGAAAATGGCTACAGTGGAAGACTTTGGCACATTCGAGACGGCCTGGTGCCCCGGCTGCGGCAACCACGCGATTTTAAAGGCCCTGAAAAAGGCCCTAGCCGACGGCGGATACGAGCCACGCGACATATTGATGGTCAGCGGCATTGGCCAGGCGGCCAAGACACCGCATTATCTCAAGTGCAACGCCTTCAACGGCCTGCACGGCCGCTCGCTGCCCACGGCCACCGGGGCCCGGCTGGCCAACCCCAACCTGAAGGTGATCGTCGAAAGCGGCGACGGCTGCCATTACGGCGAGGGTGGCAACCATTTTCTGGGGGCGCTCAGGCGCAACCTGGATATCACCGTCATCGTCCACGACAACCAGGTCTACGGCCTGACCAAGGGCCAGGCCAGCCCCACCAGCATGGAGGGCTTCAAGACCAAGGCCCAGCCAGACGGAGTCTGGGCCCATCCCTTCAACCCGTTGGCCGTGGCCGTTAGCCTGCATGCCGGATTCGTGGCCCGGGGCTTTTCCGGCGAGACCGAGCACCTGGCCGGGTTGATCCAACAAGGCATGAAGCACCGGGGCCTGGCTTTAATAGACGTGTTGCAGCCCTGCGTGTCCTTCAACAAGGTCAATACATTCAAGTGGTACAGGGACCGCGTGTACAAGCTGGGCGATGATCACGATCCCACAGACTGGCAGACGGCAATGCAGCTGTGCTTCGAGTTCGGCGAGCATATCCCCATCGGCGTGATTTATGAAAACCACCGCCAGGCCTTTGATGAGCATTTCCCGGTTCTGGATCAAGGCCCCTTGGCCGACCAGCCGGTGGACAAGGATGCCCTGCGCCAGGTGATGCAGAGCTTTGCCTAATCCTGGGATAAAAAAAGCGGCCGCCCTCGCGACGACGTGGGCGGCTGCTTAATTAATCAAAGATGCGTCTACGGCTTGAGGACTTTGTCCAGGATCTCGCGCTCAAGCCCGCTGACGCCGTCAACCCTCACCCAATCTCCGCCGGCGTCTTTTCGATGCACCTCAAGGCCCACCGAGACCTGGCTGAATTTGGGGTCTTTGCAAAAAACCCGGACCGTGCCGGAATAGCGCAGATCGCCCTTGTGGATGATGGGCAGTTCGTAGGCCATGCCGTTGTCAATAGGCTCTTCCAAGGCCAGGCCCAGATCCGGGTCGTTTTTCATGTTGCGCTTGATTCTTTGGCCCACCTCGTTACAAGGTGTATCTGCAACGGCCGCGAAAATGGTGGGCTTGGATTCAATGGGATCCATGGCCTCTCCGGCGTTGGTGGAGGCACAAGCGGCCAGCATTAATAGCACGGCCGACGCACAAAAAATCTTGATTATCAACGAATGCATCTCGTCCTCTGGGTAATGGAGAAAATTTCACCGCTATCGGGGTCGTACTTTGATGACTGCTTGTTTGCGACAGCACCCAAGTAACCGTTAATATTTGTTCCCGCCGCCATGGAGTACAGCAGTTGGAAAAACTGCTGGTTCTGGGTGGTTATCGGCCCGGAGCCCGTGGTGTTCATTATCGAGTCACTGTCATGGCCAAAGAAACCCAAGGCATGGGCGGCTTCGTGAATCAGCGTGCCGCTGAGGCCCTGGGCGCAACGGCTTTGGTTTGGGTTCATCCTGATAATGGCCTGCACGATATGCCCCGCCCCGTTGTAATAGGTGGTGGTTTCACCACAGACCGATGACGACAAGGTGGAATCATAATATACCGTAATATCGCCGGTGCCGGTACCATAAGTCATGCTCAGGCCGCCGCTGGAGGCCGAGGCCCATGTGCTGAACGCGCTGGCCGTTCCGTCGATTTCGCTGCCGACGCTAACGGGATTGTAGGGCCATCGAATGGTATAGCCGCCAAGTACATAGGCATTGTGATCGTATAGGTATTGGTAGATCGTGGACGATGATGACGAACTGGTGCCGCCGCCGCCGCCGCCGCAGCCAACGGCGGCTAACAGCGCAAAGGCGCAGATAAGTATTTTCGCGATGATGTTTTTACCCTGGTTGGCCATGATAATACCTCACTAATTGTTTACGGGCAGGTCGGCCATGGTCCTAAGCGTTATTGAATAGACGCGCGAGCCGTCCGGATCGTACCTGTCATCCCCGGAAGAGAACTTTTTATTAAGGTTGCCACGGATATCCGTACCGGGCTTGAAGGTATAAAGCATTTGGTAGAAACGCTTGTTTTGGGTGGTTACGCCTCCACTGCCTGTGGGGTTCATTATCGAACTACTGTCGTGACCCAGAAAACCTGTCGCGTGACCCGCTTCGTGAGTCAGGGTTTTGGACAGCCCGCCGGAGCAACGGCTTTGATCCGGGTTGAGCGTAATCTCGGCTTGGACTATTTCACCGGCGGAATTCCACCAGGTCACGCACTGGCCACAGATGTTGGAACTCATCGTGTTGTCCATGGTCACCGTTATCGTGCCAGAACCACTGGCGAAAGTAAACCGTAAGCGCCCGCCCGAGGCCGAGTTCCAAACATTGAAGGCAGTCGGGACGCTGGTGGGAACACTGGTTGAACCTACTCTGACCGGTATGTTGGGATAGCGGATGGTCCTGCCGCTCAGGTATACCGCATTGTAATTATACAGATATTGATAATCCGTCAGCGACCATGTGCCGCTGGTTGTCGGCGTTGGTGTCGGAGTGGGCGTAGCAGTGGCCGTTGGCGTTGGTGTTGGCGTTGCCGTAGGCGTCGCTGTAGTCGTCGCTGTAGTCGTCGCTGTGGGGGCTGTCGTGGGAGTGGCCGATGGGTCGGCCGTTGGAACGGTTGTCGGGGTTGGGGTGGGCGTTGCCGGAGTAGATGAATCGCCTCCGCCTCCACCGCCTCCGCAGGCCGTGGCCAGGGCCATGAGTATGGCCAGCACGACCGACATGATCTGGTTTCTCAGGTGTAATTTCTCGTGCATCACGCCTCCCGGCCGCGACCCCCCCTTTTTAGCGTTATCGGCACACTGATCGGAAAAGGCGATGACTTTTGCCATCGCCTTTGCCTTAATCATAAATTATAGCAAACCTGAAACTTGTTGAAGTTATTTTCTTGCCAATTCCGCGGGCAGTTTGGCCAGATCCTCTTCCAGGCCTGTAGCCAGTGTCAGCTTCTTGGAATAGCCGTAGGCGCCCTTGTCGACCGACATCATATCCTGGCAGGCGAATTTGATCGCTTCAAGGATGGACTGACCCTGGGGAACCACGGCGTTGATGATTTTCTTTTCCAGGGCCTCCGCCGGGCTGTAGACATGGGCATGCAGCCAAAGCTCGTGCACGTATTCGGCGGGCACCACCTTTTTGCAGATGTTGCACATCCACGAAGGCAGGATCATGCCGGTGAGCATCTCGTTCATTTGCAGGCGGATGTCTACGTCCATGACAAAGCGGCGGTCACAGGCCAGGGCAAGTTGCATGCCGCCGGCAATGGCGTGGCCCTCGATGGCCGCCACGGTGGGGATGTCCAATAAAAAGACGCGGCACATGGTCTGGCCGAACTGGGTCACCAACTCAAGAAGCTGCTCCATGCTCAGGCCGGGCATGATCTTCAGGTTCAGGCCGCCACAGAACAGACCCTGGCGTCCCTTGAACACCACAAGCTTGGCGTCGTCGGCCTGGGCCTGGTCAATGGCCTCGTTCAACTCGGCGAACATTTCAAAGTCAAAGGCGTTGGCTTTGCCGTCGTCCATGGCGATAACGGCCACGCTGTCCTCAATGCTATAGGTTACTTTGATCATTGCGGCTCCGGTTTTATTGCAAAAGTGATCATGGTTTACAATGTGAATGATACGTTTTACGTCAGCAGGGGAAATATTTCAAGCATTTGCGTGCTCTGCCGCTGGTCAGCCGGAGATGCGCCCGGTCAGGGCCTCCATGATGTGGCAGGCCCTGATTCCGGAGCCGCGTTGGTCGAGTCCGCCGCGCAGTTGCAGCACGCAGCCGGGACAGTCGGTGACCACGGCCTCCGCTCCTGTGGATTCGATGTTGTCCAGCTTTTGGCCCAGAATGCGCGCCGAGAGCATGGGGAAGTCCACCGAGAACGATCCGCCGAAGCCGCAGCAGACCTCTTCCTCGGCGTATGGCAGGTATTTCAGGCCGGCGCGGGCCAATAGCTCTCGAGGTGCGTCATGCACGCCCAGGCCTCGGCACAGGTGGCAGGGCGCATGATAGGCCAGCTTGGCTGGGGCTGGCTTGCCCTCGGGCTGCCAGTCCACCACATCGGCCAAGAACGAGCTGGCGTCGATGATCCTGCCGCAGAAACCATCCAGGGCCGCCGGGTCCACGCCCATGAGCCGGGCCAGCTTGGGGTAGCCGTGCCTCAGGTGCGAGGCGCAACTGGCGCACAGGGTCACGATGTAGTCGTAATCACCGGCCGCGAAGGCCTCGACGTTGGCCTTGGCCACCTTGGCGGCCATGACCTCATCGGCCATCATGGCCAGGGGCAGACCGCAGCAGCTCTGGCCCAAGGGCATATCCAGGGCCACCTCCCGCCCTTGTATCAGCCCGATGAACGCCTCTGCCTGCTCGGGGTAGACAAAATCATTGAGGCATCCGGCGAAAAGGGCGGCCTTGATCTTGGGCGCTTGGACCTTGGGCGCGATAGCCGCCCAGCGGTCCCTGAGCGGCTCCCGGACAATGACCGGCAGGCTGCGGAACCTGTGGTCTTCGTGGAAGAACATGGGCAAATGGCGGATCAGCCTTGAGCTGCCGTCGGCCAATGGCTGCTGGGCCAGGCGCGCCGAGCGCAGCATGGCGTGGAAAATCCTGCGGTCGCCCATGGCCAGGGCCAGCAGGCGGTTTTTGACCGGCGGTCCGTTGTCGGCCCGGTATACCCGGCCCATGGTCTTTTTGACCAGGTGCGGCAGGTCTATGCCCGCGGCGCAGATCTCCTTGCAGGCCCCGCAGTTGAGGCAGGCCTTGACGATGGCCCTGGCGTTGTCCTTGCCATGATAGAGCATGGTCAGGATCAGGCCGATGGCCCCGATATAGACATGGCCGTAGTTGTGGCCGCCCACCTGGCGGTACACCGGGCAGACATTGGCGCAGGCGCCGCAGCGCACGCAGCGCAGGGCCTGGCCCAGGATGGGGTCCGCGGCCAGGGCCAGGCGGCCGTTGTCCAGAAACACGATGTGCATCTGCTTGCGCCCGTCATCCGAGGCGGCGCACTGGTTGGCCCCGGTGATCCATGTGACATATGTGCTGATGACCTGGCCGGTGGCGTTCTTGGGCAGCACCCGCAGGATCTTCAACGCCGACTCCAGGTCGGGCAGCAGTTTGTCCAGGCCCACAAGGGCCACGTGGATGCGGGGCAGGGTGGTGGTCAGTCGGGCGTTGCCCTCGTTGGTCACCAGGCCGATGGTGCCCGTCTCGGCAATGGCGAAGTTGGCCCCGCTGACGCCCATGTCGGCCTCCAGATAGGCCTGGCGCAGCCACTTGCGGGCCACCTTGACCATGCCCTCGATGTCGTCGGGGTCTTGCGCTTGGCCGGTGACTTTGGTGAATAGTTCGGCCACCTGGGCCCGACTGAGGTGAATGGCCGGCATTACCATGTGGCTGGGGCCTTCGTGGCGAAGCTGGATGATCCACTCGCCCAGGTCGGTCTCGGTGACCTGGAAGCCCCGGGCCTCCAGGTGGTCGTTCAAAAACGTCTCTTCGGCGGTCATGGACTTGGCCTTGACCACCTTGCGGGCGCCCGCCTCCCGGCCTATCTCGGCAATGATCCGGTTGGCCCCGGCGGCGTCGGCGGCCAGGTGCACGTGCACGCCCTTGGCCGTGGCCTGCTGTCTGAATTGCTCGAACAACTCCATGATACGGGGCAGGCCGCTGTCCTTGATTTGGCCGATCTCGGCAGCCAGGGCGGCGAAATCCATCCCCGCGAAGACGTTTGGCCGGTTTTCGCGGTAGGAGCGGAAAAAAGAGTCCAGGGCGGCCGAAAGAAATTCATCACCCAGGGCCGCGCGCAGCTGCCGGTGGTAGTCCTTGATATTGGACGGCGTATTGATCATGACGCGCCTCCGGGCAGGATCACCATATGCAACTGGACCGGCCCGTGCACCCCGATGGTCAGGACACGCTCGATGTCGGCGGTTCGGCTGGCCCCGGAGATGCAGGCCAGATACCCCGGACCCGAGGCCATCAGTTCCTTCATGGGCCCGGTCAGGGCCATCATGTCAGTGGCGATGTTGTCCTCGTACAGCACGGCCACGTGGATTTCGCCCAGCATGGTGGCCAGGCGCAGGTCTTCGTCGGCCGAATCCACCAGGATGGTTCCGGTCTCGGCGGCCGCCCATTGGGCCGGAGTCAGGGCCGTGAACGGTTCGGCGGCATGGTTTCGGATATTCGAGGTGATCAGTGCCAACCCGTCTTTTTCGCAGGCCTCATTGATTAGGCGCAGTTCCGCATCGTCCCAGCCAAAGGCGGCGATTGACTTGCAACCATTTTGGACGGCAACCCGGCAGGCGTAGGCGGCGGCCTGGGATATGTCGTCGGCCGTTTGGCAAAACCCGCTGGCCGCTTCGAGCCTTTGCCGGAAGGAGGCTGATAATTCCTGGGACATGGCACGTCGCAAGTTAGTGGTTTCAAGTATTGGACGGAAGCATTAATCTGTTTACAGATAGTCTAGCCCGGTTTTGGCATGCCGGTAAAGGATAAGCGGTTTACAAAGGGAGCGGCCATGTCCGATGAACTGGTAAAACGGTTGAAAGTCCTGCTTGGGGAAGACTGCGTGATGTCGGACCAGGCGGATATGCTGACCTATTCCTATGACGCCGCCGTTCTTGAGCCGGTGATGCCCGCCGTGGCCGTGCGACCCACCAGCACCGGCCAGTTGGGCCCCATCGTGGAGACGTGCAATAAATACAAAGTGCCCATAACCGTGCGCGGATCGGGCACCAACCTCTCCGGGGGGACCATACCCGCCGCGGGGGGCGTGGTGTTGTTGACCGGCGCGTTGAACCGGATCGTCGAGATCAACCCGGCGGATATGTACGCCATTGTTGAGCCGGGCGTTGTCACGGCCCGTTTCGCCGCCGAGGCGGCAAAACACGGGCTGTTCTATCCGCCCGATCCGGGCAGTCAGGCCGTGTCCACCCTGGGCGGCAATGTGGCCGAAAACGCCGGGGGCCTGCGCGGCCTCAAATACGGCGTCACCCGGGACTATGTCATGGGCCTGCAGTTCTGCGACAGCCAGGGCGGCTTGGTGAAAAGCGGCTCGCGCACGGTGAAATGCGTCACCGGCTACAACCTGGCCGGGCTTTTCGTGGGCAGCGAGGGCACCCTGGGCGTGGTCAGCGAGATAACCCTGAAACTGGTGCCGCCGCCCCAGGCCAACCGGGCCATGATGGCCACATTCGCCAGCGTCGACGCGGCGGGGCGAACCGTGGCCGAGATCATCGCGGCCCGCATCGTGCCCGCCACCTTGGAGCTGATGGACAATTTCACCATCAGGGCGGTGGAGGACTATGCCAAGGCCGGGCTGCCCGTTGACGCGGCTGCGCTGTTGCTCTTCGAGGTCGACGGCCATCCGGCCCAGGTGGAGGACGAGGCCCGCATGGTGCAGAAGATCTGCCGGGATCAGGGCGCATCGGATGTGCAGGTGGCAAGCGACGCGGCCCAGCGGGACAAGGTCTGGGAGGCCCGGCGGGCCGCGCTCTCGGCCCTGGCCCAGCGCAAACCTACCCTGGTGTTGGAAGACGCCACTGTGCCCAGGTCCAAGATTCCGGCCATGCTGGCGGCCATCGACGGCATTGCCGCGGAATTCGGCCTGACCATCGGCACATTCGGCCATGCCGGGGACGGCAACCTGCACCCCACCATCCTCTGCGACAAGCGCGACCAAAAGCAGTGGCACCGGGTGGAGCAGGCCATCGACGCCCTGTTTGACAAGGCCCTGGCCCTGGGCGGCACCCTTTCGGGAGAGCACGGCATCGGCCTGGCCAAGAGGCGCTATCTGGAACAGGAGACCAGCGCGGCCACCATCGCCTGGTCAAAGCGGATGAAGGCGGCCCTTGACCCCAACAACATCCTCAACCCCGGCAAGATAATAGGCGGTTGATCATGGGCGATATAGCTAATCTCGGGGCCATGATGGGGCAGTTGGAGGAGCAACTGACCCAGTGCATGCGTTGCGGCCTGTGCCAGTCGGTATGCCCGCTGTATGCCCAGACCGGCCGGGAGGCCGATGTGGCCAGGGGCAAGCTGGCCCTGCTGGACGGACTGGCCAAGCAGCTTTTGGAAGACCCCCAAGGGGCCAGGGATCGGGTTGAGCGTTGCCTGCTCTGCGGTTCGTGCGCGGCCAATTGCCCCAGCGGCGTCAGCGCCCTGGAGATATTCCTGAAGGCCCGGGCCATCCTCAGCGGCTACATGGGCCTGTCACCCGTGAAAAAGGCCGTGTTCCGGGGCATGTTGGCCCGTCCGGCCCTGTTCCACCGGCTCATGGCCCTGGCCCCCAAGTTTCAGGTCATCTTCGGCAGACCTGCCGACGACCTGTTGGGCACTTCCTGCGCACGCCTGGAGTGGCCCCTGGGGAAAAGGCATTTCCGGCGGCTGGCCGGGCAGCCTTTTCAAGTTGAGGCGCCCGCGTTGCAAAAGCCGGAAGGCGGCTCGGGCATGACGGTGGCCTTTTTTACCGGCTGCCTGATTGACAAGCTATATCCTCAGGTGGGCCGGGCTACGGCCAAGGCCCTGGCGCATCACGGCGTGGGCCTGCAAATCCCGGAAAATCAGGCTTGTTGCGGCATCCCGGCCCTGTCGGCCGGTGATATCCGGGCCTTTGAAAAAATGCTGCGCCACAACCTGCAATTATTCGATCCCGGGCGCTTTGATTACCTACTCACCTCTTGCGCCACCTGCACCTCGACCATAAAAAAACTCTGGCCCGCCATGAGCGGCGGACTGCCCCAGACCCTCCGGGACCAAGTGGCGGCTTTGGCGGATAAAACCAGGGATATCAGCCAGCTTTTGGTGGACAGCGGCCTGCTGGGCCAGACCGGGCCGCAGGCTGGAACTGGTGGCCAATCCGCAAGGGTCACCTATCATGATCCCTGTCATTTGCGCAAATCCCTGGGTGTGTGGCAGCAGCCCAGAGAGGTGCTGCGGCATTCGCCGGGCGTGGATCTGGTGGAAATGGCCGAGCCGGAGTGGTGCTGCGGCATGGGCGGCAGCTTTAATCTGCAGCACTATGATCTCTCGGCGGCTATTGGCGAGCGCAAACTGGGCAATATCCGTGGTTCGGGAGCATCAATAGTGGCCACCTCATGCCCGGCCTGCATGAGCCAGATCAGCGACGGCCTTTCCCGCTCCGGTGGCGGAGTCGCGGTCAAGCACGTTATCGAGCTATACGCCGACGGCCTGATTGATGCAGATAAATCGCAGTCATGACGGGCGGCTGTGGACAATAGTCGGCCGGTGTGATAATAAATGCTGCGTAATGGTTGGGCGGTTAGCTCAGTTGGATAGAGCGTTGGCCTCCGGAGCCAAAGGCCGTGGGTTCGAATCCCGCACCGCCCACCATAATGATATCAAGAAGTTAGGACCTCTTCGGAGGTCCTAACTTCTTTTGTTTTGTACCCCATTCCCCACACTATTCCCCACATGAATAATGAAAATTTGCTGCCGAAGTAGCCATTCGCCTCAATACCTTTGCCTTCTGACTACGGGTTCTCTTCGTGCCACAACGCCTGGTGTTGCCAGTCTCTTTTAATGCCCAAGCGCGATGTTTCATAGTGCTTCTCCCGGCGCATCAGCCAAGGACGTTACGCCTTTAGCTACCCTGATAAACTATTGGCCTGGGTAGATGACTGATATAGCGCATAAAATAAGAAAAAGGACGCTCGGCGGGCGAGGTTGAGATGAAAAAAATGGTCACCTGTTAGTCCAAGTGGGTACCTGTTGGTCCAACCGCATCTTCTTATCCTCCTACAGGCTCGGTAAGCTGGAACCAGACGTTGAGCAAGGAGGCCGCAATGGACACAAGATTTCTAACCCCGGCAGAAGCCGCCCAGTACTTAAGAACCTCAGCTGCCGCCCTGGCTAATCATAGGTATCGGGGCACAGGACCGCCGTACCTCAAATTTGGCAGACGGGTTCTATACGATCTCAGGGACATCCAGATCTGGGTGGATGGTCACAAAGTGGAAATGATCCAGCATCCCAGAACAATGGCGCTATAGCACGCTCCAAGGATAAGGAAACCATCATGACCTCAAAGAAGCAGATAACGGCAAATCGCAAGAACGCCCAGAAATCCACCGGTGCCAAAACTGAGAGGGGTAAGGAGAACAGTAAAATGAACGCCTTGAAGCATGGCCTTACGGCCAGAGAGATACTTCTGCCAGGTGAAAATGAGATGCATTTCAAGGAGCTAAGAAAAGCCTTGAGGCGAGAGTACAAACCTGAGACCGCCACCCAAGAGGTTTGCTTCAGGCAAGTAGTCTTGAGCGCCTGGAGTTTACTACGTGCCGCCAAGGCTGACCCCTTCATCATAAAGGGTTTTATGAAGGAAAAAGGCGTGAATAACAACGGTAATGAAGAAGATGCCCTATGCGAGGCACTGGTCCAGTCCATCTCTGATGGCAAGTGATCTTCCCCCATTTTTGTGGACACGTAGTTAAGCAGCCATGTTGATCATCTCATATTGAGCCGGGTTCATGTACCCCAGAGCTGAGTGTTTGCGGCTGCGGTTGTAGAAGACTTCGATGTACTCAAAGATGTCAGCCTTGGCCTGCGTCCTGCTCAGATAATCTTTATGCGCCACCAGTTCGGTTTTCAGGGAATGAAACCAGCTTTCCATGGGCGCGTTATCCCAGCAGTCGCCCTTGCGGCTCATGCTGCATATCATGCGGTGCGACTTCAGCTTTTTGCGATAGGCCTTGCTGGCATATTGACGTCCTTGATCTGAATGATGGATCAGCCCCGGCCCCGGCCTCCGCCGGTCCACCGCCATGTTCAGAGCATCGAGCACCAGCTTTTTGGTCATGCGGCTCGACATGGACCAGCCCACGATCAGCTTGGAATAAAGATCCAGGACGGCCGCCAGGTACAGCCAGCCTTCACGAGTAGGAATGTAGGTTATATCAGCCAGCCATTTTTGATCAGGGCCGTCCGCTTCAAAGTCCCGCCCCAGGATATTGGGGGCTGCCAGGTGGCCGTGATTGGAATCCGTGGTGGCCTTGTACTTTTTCTTCTGCTTGGCAGCGATGCCGTTATCGCGCATTAATCGAGCCACCCGGTTCTCGCTCACATGGATTTCACGATCCTTGAGTTCCGCCTGTATCCGGGGGCTTCCGTACACGCCACGATTTTCTTTATGAATGGCCTTGATCTCGACAACGAGCCTCCGGTTCTCTCGCGCCCGGCTGCTTTCCGGCCGGTTCAGCCAAGCGTAGTACCCGCTGGCTGACACCTCCAAAATCCGGCACATACGCCTGATCTGGAATCCTTCACTCTGATCCCTGATGAACTGAAACTTCATTTTGGCATCCGCGAGAAGATGCCGATGGCTTTTTTTAATATGTCACGCTCCTGGCGTACAATGGCCAGTTCGCGTCTCAGATGGGCTAGCTCCTCATCTTGCGGCTTTAAATTGCCCTTGCCTGGGAAGGCCTGCTCAGGGTCTGCTTCGAGCTGCTTCTTCCAGCGGCCCAGCACGGTCTGGCTGATGCCAAGGTCCCTGGCCGCCTGGGAAATGCTCAAACCTCCCTCGGTGACCAAGGCCACGGCTTCGATCTTGAACTCCCGGCTATAACTCCTGCGTCTGTTGCCCATTCAACACCTCCAAGCAATTCATATCATGCTTTTCGAGGTGTCCACAATTTCAGGGGAACTTCAATACACCATATGCCTGAAGGCCAAACTGTCAACGCAATTAGTGACTAGGACAATATAATCGTATTGGGTGGCTCTTATAGCCTGCCTTTTCCTTTGCGGTTGTCCAGGCCGTTTTCAGGCTATTGATATTCCGGCCATTATAATGGATTACCCACGGTATGTTTGCAGCTTTGTCTTGTTCATATCTGAGTTTAGCTCTTTCCATGAACGACTTTTGAAGGGACACACGCTTCAAACCTGCGTTCTTACCCTGCACGATTTCAACATAACCTGAGCGCCATTTGAAGCTATCCCACTTCAACTGTAGCAGTTCGACCTTACCTGGCCTGAGGGCCAAATTAAGGCTGACCTCCATGGCCCATTTCAAATGAGGGGCGGCATGTTCCATGATCTTCCTGAAGTCATCAACTGTAGTGGAAACCACAAAGGGCTCTTCCTTGAGCTTGGATGCTCCCTGCCACGGATTTCTGAGGATCAGTTCCTGCTCCACACCCCAATTCAGAATGGCCTTGATGTAAGTGAACGCCCGATTGATAGTAGAAGCTTTAAGGTGCTTCAATCTCAACCGCATCGCTTCGAGATCTCTACGGCTAATTTTGTCGCAGGGTTTTTCAATGAAGCTTTTGCAGGCATTGGCCAAATATCTGACCATATCTTTCCTTGTTTGTTGAGAAAGCCTGTCTGCCACTGACTCAAAATAGTGGTCAGCCAATTCTGCTAAGGTTGGTACTTGGTTTTCTGCTCTGGCGAGGGCTTTCTTCAATTCGCTGTCAAAGTCTCTGGCCTGTGCTTCACCGTCTTTGCCAAAGCTTTTCGTTGTCCACTTACCGTTGTTTTTGTATTTGACGAACCAATAGCCGTCCTTTCTTTGATGTACTGACATGATTTACACTTCCAATACAACCCAGGTCTAAGACCAGCGCTGTTTGAGGTCAACGCCGGTTACGGCGGCTTTTCTGGATTTCAAGGCGGGTAGGATCGCCTCTATCGCATCGGTGTGGAACTTGATGGCATCAAGGTGCTCACGAATTTCAGCGATCTGTTCCTTTGATATGGGAGGTTCGAAGGTAATTGGGATTTTTGGCTTTTGTCTCTGGATGTTACTGTTTCTCTTCATTGGACACTCTCCTGTTTGAGAGTTTGTCCTCCTTTGAGAGAAACGGCTTAAATCTGTGACCGTGGCCTGTTGTTCCCTCCCCATCAGCTTGGCAGAGCCAATACTTCACCGCCGATGGTCTGCAAGCGGTGGACCGACTCAGCAGGCAAGGCATTGTACTGAGCAGCCTTTGTGTACGCATTGGCGATCTGCCATATGGTGCTGCCCGGTTCAAAAGCCCATCCCCATTCAACTGCCTGCTGCTCCATTTCAGACAGCAGGAATCGACGGTTGATTGACTCCATGGTCTTACCTGGCTCCTAGACGGGGGTTTCCATGGAGATCCTGATGCGGCTGCTCTGAATGCTGGCTTCGCTACGAACCGATGAAATCGTTTCGGGCAGGCACTCCAAAGCCTTTTGGGAAATATGACGGTATGACGATGAGGTTTTGCTCCGGGTGACCATCCCGTTGGTGCATACCAGACGCAGGAAGAATGCCTCGATCTTCAGCGATGCCAAGCCGACTTCGCTGTTGGAAATGGATATTCCCGGCGATAGTTCATCGCCGAGTATCTTGACGCTTCGCGGGTCGGGGATGTTCAGGCTCATGAACTGGCTGTCCAGGCTGACATGCACCATGGTGGCTTCGCCATAGCCAAGCTGCATCAGCGCATCAAGGACATGGTGATTGTCAATTGGCTTGTAGCGCGGAGTGAAGATGGCCCTTACATTGTTGCCGTCAAACCTAAAGAACAACTCATCCTGAGGCTCATCCTGAAGCCAGTGGGCCAACTGCTGGGCCTGTAAACCCTCCGGGCAGCGCCTGAGGTAGTTGAATGGGATGCCCAGACGGTTGGATATGGAACGCTGTGCGATTTGTTCCAGAGGATGAACCTGATCACCGATGCGGACGGCATCCAGACTTTCAAATTTGAGGTCATTCACCGGCACATGACGGTCATGACGGTGATGACGATGCTTCTCATGTACCTCGTGTGACAAGGCACCGAGGGTGGTGGACAAAGGCATAGTTGTCTCCTTGATTTATCTCAATTTGGATATTGGGGAATTGATGAAGGAAGGGCTGAAGATTACCGACGGAGCAATCTGAGGGCGATTGCCGCCAAAATTCGCATGGTTTTACCCAAGACAGTTCTGGTGGTTTCGATCAAAATTGGGAAGGTAGATTTGATTGCGGATATGATGATCTGCAAGAGGCCTTCCCGGATGGTCTCTTTGAACGATCGCTTTGATTTCCTGATAGGCATACTCAGGGTCAGATGGTTTTCCATGTTTTTCTCCTGAAATTTAAGGGGTAAATAGATTTCAGGATTTAATATATATAGTTAAATTAATTGGTTGGGTGGATGGGATGGCTGGGCTGAAAGTTGCTTAGCATAACCTTTAGTTGCATGGGTGGCAGTTGATTACGCCATGTAGATGCTCCCTGAATATTAAGCCAGGGCTTATTATCAATGAACATCCAACACCAGCAACATGCATCGATCCGTATTCGAATACATTGGAGTTGACTACAACCGAACCAGGAGGCACAGTGCCAATGGCTACATCAGCCCTCTGGCGTTTAAAAATAAAATTGCCGCGTTAAAACTTTTTCCTGTTTGGGATTGGTTCCATCGAGCTTAAGACTTCCCCGCCAAGCCGTATTTCTTGAGTTTACGGTACAGCGTTGCTGAACCAATCCCGAGCTGTTCTGCAGATCGTGTCTGGTTCCCGCTGTTCAGTTCCATCACCGCAAGGATGTATTCCTTTTCCACATCCCTGAGCGGTTGGACATTAATTCCGTCAACGACCACTGGTTTGGGGAACGCCTGGCGAATTTCTTCTGGCAGGTCTTCGAAGTCCACGCGATTGCCGCGCGCAAGAGCCACGGCTCGCTCCATTGCGTTTTCCAGTTCCCGCACGTTGCCTGGCCATTCGTAGCGAAGGAGTTGATCTGCGGTGCGCGGCGTAAGGGCCGTTATTTTGCGCCCCATCCGCACAGCGGCATCCGCCAAAAGCACCCGCGCCAGCGGCAAAATGTCCTCCCTTCGATCGCGGAGGGGCGGCACCACGAGTTCGACAACCTTGAGCCGGTAGTAAAGGTCCTGACGAAAGGCGTTGTCCGCCACACCGTGAGCCAAATCGCGGTTTGTCGCGGCGAGAACCCGAACATCAACTGGTCTACTTATGCTTTCCCCCACCCTGCGGATTTCCTGTTCCTGGAGTACACGCAGGAGTTTGACCTGCATCCCCGGCGATATTTCACCGATTTCGTCCAGCAGCAGAGTCCCATGATTGGCAGACTCGAACAAGCCTTGCCGATCCGATGATGCGTCGGTGAATGCGCCGCGTTTGTGTCCGAAAAGCTCACTTTCAAAAAGCGTCTCGGTGATCGCGCCGCAGTTTACCGCAATGAAAGGCCCTGCTGCGCGCGTCGATTCGTCGTGAATGAGGCGGGCGATCCGTTCCTTGCCCACTCCGCTCTCTCCGGTAATGAGCACTGTGGCATCAACCTTGGCCACCCTTTGAGCCAGTTCCACAACCCGCCGCATTTTGGGGCTCTTGGCGATGATCCCCAAGGGCTCATTAATATCGCGTGTCAAGCCCACCAGCACCTTTTTATGGGCCTGGATTTTTTGCTCAGCGGCTTTCAAAGTTTCCGTGACTCTGCTCAGCGATACGTCGAGGCACTCCTTGAGGCGCCCAGAGTCGAAGAACGCAAGGTCCTCGGCTCGTTCCTTTCCCCACTCTTCGCGTGTACGTCCCAGAAAGTGACATGCTGCATGGCCATTGCCAAGGCAGCGGTCCTCAAGAATGTAAATCTCCTTGCCCGTGGTGCGGCTGATGTATCCGCTCATCAATCCGCAAATTGTCCAGCACACGGGTGAATCGGATCGTCCGAAGTGCAATAGATGCTGCTCCGCCTCATAGGAGGCAAGCACCATGGAGCCTTTCTTGGTTAGCGGATCATCACTTCCTGGTTGGACGCGAAAAAGCCCTCCCAAGGTATGGATGTGGGGTCCCGCGCGTCGCCATTCGTCGTCATTGGTCCACACGAATTCCTTTTTCATGGCTTCAGCCATACGCCATCCGTGGGCAAAACCAAACTGGGTCAGAACAGCTCGGGCTGCGGTCAGGCCAAAGTTGGCAACCAAATATTGACGCAAAATTCCCATGGCCACCGCATCAAGCAGGAGCGCACGCTGGCCCGCAAACCGAATCATCCCCCCCTCGGGGTCCAACTCCAGAATTTCCTTGTGGTGCAGGTCTTCCGCTCGCATCGAGCACCTCCATCATATTGAACTAAGTGTACATCACTTTGATTGGTTTTAACAGCCCAATGATTGCAGCTGATATGCGTAACAGTCTGTTAAAACTAGTTAATTTATTTTGGCATATTATTTGCTTTTACTAAGTGTGACCTAAAAGACCCGTTCCACGATCTTTAGGACGATTACAGCGGTAGGTTGAGAGGAGTTGGGGCTCTGGATTTCATAAAGGCGCTTCGAGCGCGGTCAACGGGAGTCGTCTCCAGAAAGAAGCCTTAATCTTTTATTTTCCCATAAACACCATCGACTCAAAGTATCGGAGAAGAATGAATGAAAAAAGAAGTAGCACCCACAAAGGCTGGCCAGGAATACGCGGTAGCGCATGCCGTCCAATACAAGGCCAAGAACCTGAAAGAGGCACTCGGCCTTTACGAAGGCGTTATGACCGCGCACCCGGACGCCCCGGAGTTTGGGTATTCGCGAAGCCAAATTCAGAATATCGCCAAGAGCGTGGTCCCGCAGCAGGAGCTTCTGGACGCCGAACTGGCCATAGCGCGTGCACACCTCGAATAATGCGGACCACCAGTCGTGTCCGGAGTGTCTGGACACGACCGAGCTAACGATACATATCTGCGTATTTGCGCGCCCGATAATCATAGGGTGGCAGGTGAAAAAATGACAAAAATCGTTCTGATCCCCCAAACCTATCTGGCCCGCGACATCTCGGTCACGTTGTCCCATTGTTTTGAAGAAGTCCATGTGCTCAGGCCCCCAGACATCTCCCCGGAATCGATGAGTGGTGAGGGGAAGCTGCCTGACATGTTTAAGATCCTGGAAGTTTCGGGCAACGATGGAAATTTTGGCCTGCAAGCAGGCATGTTGCAAGATTTGATGCATCGGTGGGATGAGTTTATCGCCAGTCAGCGCGGCTCCGGCAATCTGGAAACCATCAAGGCGGGCGTCAGGCCGCAGCAGCCCGACCAGGAGACCACCAGGGCGATCATGCATCGAATCGTTGGCGGCGCGCAGGCAGAGGGCAAACAGCAGGAGCCACCTTCGGCCTCCCCGGCCCTGCTGCTGAAACTGGCCCATTTCATGGATCATGAGGCGGCCGATTTGCGCTCAATTGCCGGTAGCATTGATTCTAAACAAGAACAACTCACTCACTTGTTTGGCCAGAACCCTGACGGAGAACAACCGCCCGAGTTTCAGATGGTTCATCCCACTCTTGTCGGTTCCATGGGACTGGAAATGGAAGATGAAGCTCTGGCTTCATACCGGCTAAAGGCCTGGGTCAGCCTGGCCCCCTTTGAAAAAATCAAGACCCTGACGCCCCTGACCTTGAGCCCTCGGGCGGCCGTACTGCTCTTGGAACGGGCCAACATCTTTCTGGGCGGTAAGCCGATACGTTCGGCCGCCGGAGTGCAAAGCCTCCTCTGGCCTCCAGTCTCTTTGTCAACGGCAGGCTCCTCTCTGGCCCGGGAAGCGCTGAGGCTGAGGCTCCCTTTGCCGGAAGAGACGCCGGAGTTCAAAAAGGCCCTGGGGCTGCTGGTGGAAGCCATTGGGGAAGCTCCCCTGTCCACCGATCTCCTGAAACACCTCCAAGAAATTGGTGGGGCTTGGCTTGAGCATGGCGGATCCCAAAAGACGGGTGGACGCATGGGCCTCATGGCCTTTCCCGGCTACAGCATGGCTGGTTTGCTGAAACTGATGAAGGGCCAGGCTACGGAACCGGAAGCCCCCGGGTCAAGCTGCCCCCTTTGGGTGCTTTGGTGAGATTGGCAGGATGATGATAACTCTGCGCAGAAAAAATGAACGACACCATGTGCAACATGGCAAACAGGACACATGGATGACGTTCTATCCCAAGGAGTGCAAAGCGCCCGCGCCTGATGGGTTTGGGGCTCTGGTGTCTCTGGATGAGACGGTGCTGCCCGCCGGGGAAATTTCTGCACAGGTTAAGGGTACGGGAGCCGAAATACTCAGCTACGTGTACAGGGGAGCGCTGGCGCAAGAGGATTCGGACGGCAACTCCGGAGTCGTTCATTCGGGGGAGTTTCAGTACATGATTGTCGGCAATGGGGTGCGCCTCAAGGAGAAGAATCCCTCCCGCACCACCGGCACGCATCTTTTCCGAATTTTTCTGAGACCGTCCGTGATGGGCCTCGATTCAGTTCGAGAGCAAATGCGCTTTCCGGTGGCGATTCGCCACAACCGGCTTTGCGTAATAGCGTCTCCGGACGGGCGCAAGAACTCATTTAAGATCCTCCAGGACGCATTGATCTACTCGAGCATATTCGATCCAGGACATCACCTTGTCCATGAGTTGTTGCCGGGGCGGGTGGCTTGGGTCCAAGTCATACACGGCGGGGCGATTTTTAAAGAGATCATTTTGACCGAAGGCGATGGCGTAGGCCTATCTTTAGAGTCTTCGGTTTCGGTCACAGCGCAAGAAAAGTGCGAAATATTGCTGGCCGAATTAGGCCCGGAAGTGGGGCTATTTGTGGGCCGGCCCGGGTAATGAAAGACTAATAGAAAGATGTTGCAAGTGTCCAAAATGGCGCGTGCGCAATGAACCTGATCAACCATTCAAAAGGAGTATGTACCGTGGCGAGAAAATTTTTTGGCATCGTTAGCGTTGTATTGATCTTAGGCCTGACGGGCGCATTCATGGGGTGCAAGCCCACTCAAACCACAGAAAGCACCGGCCAGTATGTAGACAATTCCGCCATCACCGCCAAGGTAAAGGCGGCGATTTTCAACGATGAATCGCTCAAATCGCTGCAAATCAGTGTCGAAACATTCAAGGGTGAGGTTCAACTAAGTGGGTTTGTCGATTCAGAGCAGAGCGTCAAAAAGGCGGAAGAAGCCGCCCGCAGTGTTGACGGAGTCGTTTCAGTTAAAAATGACTTGATAGTGAAATAACCACTCAAACCAGGTTGGGTTGAAGCCAGTCTAGGGTTTGGAAACAAGAACACCTAGATTGGCCATAAAGGATAAAAGTAAATGCTGGGAACAATTCTGATTGTTTTGTTGATCGTTTTTATCGTTGGTTCATTCCCCACATGGTCGCATAGCAGAAGCTGGGGATACTATCCAAGCACCGGCCTTGGTTTGATCCTCTTGGTCGTGATCGTGCTCTTATTAATGGGCCGTATCTGATCAAGTGCCGGACGCACATTAAAAGGAGATGTATATGATCAAGCTAACCATACTATTCTTCATTCTGGCCTCTGTGGCTGGCGTCTTTGCGTTTACGGGTATTGTCGAAACCGTCCCAGGAATAGCTCAAATTTTGTTCTACGCATTCCTGGCAATTTTTATCTTAAGCCTATCAAGCATGCTGTTATTTCGTCGTAGATCACGAAATCGCAAGGCCTGAAAACAGCAGACTTAGGGCAACGGAATAAAGCAACAAAGGATATAAACCAGACTAAGTTGCGCAGAAAAACAAATAAAAAATCTATTTTGGAGGAAATATCATGAAACTAAGCACCAAGAATCAAGCGCAAGGCGTGTTTCACAAGACAATGGGTAAAATCAAGGAACTCACAGGAAAGCTCAGCCTTAATTCGGAATTGGAAGGCAAAGGCAAGGACGAAGTGAGGGCCGGTAAGTTGCAGCAAAAGGTCGGAGAAGTCGAAAAGGTTGTGGGGAAGTAGAAGCAAATTACGCTGGTTTGAGATCGTTATTTAAGCTTAATCGTAGAGGCCTGCCAACCGAGTTGGGTTGGCGCGTAATGCCTACGCAAACAATGAGGTGTGCCATGGACTCGCGACAACGCGAAGTGCTGATTAGCGCTACGTTCAAAGGGGTTCTGGCCGTCCGGGAGGGCGGCATGATCATCGAGACGCCTTATTGCCGCTATCCGGTGACCGGCGACAACCTGGACCGCTATCTGGGCGATAAGGTGGAAATCCACGGGCTGTTGGCCGACGAAGCCGGGCGCCACAGGGTTATGCAGGTGGATTCTTGCCGTTTGATCTGATTTGAATTACAGGCCGCCCCGTCCCGGGCCGCAGCGGATGGTTCACCAACGTCACCGAAGGCGCAGGGGTGCAATGTCAAAGAAATGGTTAATTCCGCGCCTGAGATGGTGCTCACGTACATCCAGATTAAAAAGGAGGATGCAAAATGAAAGCACTTCTTATCTACCCACGGAGCCCGGACACTTTCTGGAGCTTCAAGCACGCCCTCAAGTTCATCTCCAAGAAGGCTCTGCATCCGCCGTTGGGCCTGCTTACCGTTGCAGCCATGCTGCCTGAAGCCTGGGACAAAAAACTCATAGACGAAAATGTGGAGCCACTGAAAGACAAGCATCTGGAATGGGCCGAGTGCGTTTTCATCAGCGCCATGGACATCCAGCGCGAATCGGTGAACCGAGTTGTGGCCCGCTGCCTGGAAAAGGGAGTCACCGTGGTCGCAGGAGGGCCGTTATTCACCGCCTGTCATCAGGAATTCGGCGACATAGACCATTTTGTCCTGGGCGAAGCCGAGATTACCCTCCCCGCGTTTCTGCGCGACTTTGCGGCCGGCCAGGCAAAGGCGGTCTACACCACGGACCAGTTCCCCGGCTTGTCGGAGACCCCCAAGCCCATGCTGAGCTTGATTAAACCCAAGCGCTACGCCTCCATGAACGTGCAGTATTCCAGAGGCTGCCCCTTTAACTGTGAGTTCTGCGACATAACCGCGCTTTTCGGCCGCAAGGTGCGCACCAAAAGCGCCGCGCAAATGCTTGCCGAATTCGAAAACGTTTACGCCACAGGCTGGCGGGGCTCCCTTTTCATTGTCGATGACAACTTCATAGGCAACAAAACCAAGCTCAAGACAGAGATCCTGCCTGCCATATGTGAGTGGATGGGTGCGCATAACTACCCGTTTGCGCTGTCAACCGAAGCGTCAATAGACCTCAGCGATGATGCGGAGTTGATGACCCTGATGGCGCGGGCCGGCTTTAATGGAGTGTTCGTGGGCATAGAGACGCCCAACGAGGAGAGTTTGGCCGAGTGCAATAAAATGCAAAACCGGAACCGCGATATGATCGCCTGCGTGAAAAAAATTCAGAGCTTTGGCATTGAAGTGCGCGGCGGCTTCATTGTCGGCTTTGACAATGATACTCCTTTGGTTTTTGACCAGCAGATAGAGATGATTCAAAACAGCCGGATCGTTACGGCCATGGTGGGGCTATTGAATGCTCCCAAGGGCAGTCGGCTCTACAAGCGAATTGCCGATGAAGGACGTTTGCTCAGCGATACTTCCGGCGACAACACTGATTTTTCCACAAATGTGCACCCCAAAATGGGCTTGGAGGCCTTATCCCAGGGTTATCGCCGCGTAATCAGTGGCATTTATTCCCCGAAACCGTATTACGCACGGGTACGGGAATACCTGCGGACATACACCCCCCAGCAAAGAAAGAAGTTGAGGCTCCATCTCGGACATTTGCAAATGCACTCGGGTTATGCCTCGGCCTTTATTAAATCACTGCTCGTGCTGGGCATCAAGGACGAGGCCCGTTTTCATTACTGGAAGTTGTTTTTCTGGTCTTTGTTCCGGAAGCCAAAGCTGTTTCCCATGGCCATAACCTATGCCATTTATGGTTTTCACTTCCGCAAGGTTTTCGAGGAAAGCCTTTGAAGAGTAAGGTAACTCCCGCTTTTTGAGGAGATTCGCATGAAAAAGTATTTCAGGAAAACACTCTTCTACGATGTGAATGACAATATCGACAGTAGGTTGGACGACCAAATAGTCCACCTGCGATTAAGGCTGATCGAATTTGCCGCAACGCACACGCTGGATGAACTATTGACCAAGGCTTTGGATGAAATTTGCGTAATTGTTGATAGTACCATTGGTTTTTACCACTTTGTCGAACCTGATCAAAAACACCTTTCTCTGCAGCAGTGGTCAACACGCACCCTGGCTGATTTCTGCCAAGCAGAAGGAAAGGGACTGCATTATCCAATTGAACAGGCCGGTGTTTGGGCGGATTGTGCGAGAGAGAAAAAAGCGGTTATTCACAACGACTACGCTTCTTTGAAACACAAAAAGGGAATGCCGGTTGGTCACGCGAAGATCATTCGCGAATTAGTGGTCCCTGCCATACGGAAAGACAAGGTCGTCGCTATCCTGGGCGTCGGCAATAAGCCTGAAGATTATAATGAAAGTGACGTAAAAATATTATCTTATCTTTCGGATGTGACATGGGAGACTGTCAAAATGAAAATATGCGAAGCGGCATTGATTGCTTCTGAAAAACGCTATAGGCGCCTTTTTGAAGCTGCCCGTGATGGCATTTTGATCCTTGATGCCGATACAGGCAAGGTGGTGGATGTAAATCCATTTGTCCTAGAGTTGCTTGGTTATTCTTACGGCGATATAGCTGGGAAATTTATTTGGGAAATTGGTGCGTTCAAAGACGTTACCGCTTCCAAGGACGCATTTGTCCACCTGCAACAGCACGAATACATTCGATATGATGATTTGCCGTTGGAAACAGCCGATGGGTGTGTCGTCGAGGTTGAGTTCATAAGTAATGTTTACCTGGTAGACCAGGCAAAGGTCATACAATGCAACATCCGTGACATCACCGAGCGCAAGCAGGCCGACGCCGAACGCATCCGACTGCTGACTGCCATTGAGCAGGTGGGCGAAACGATCATGATCACCAACCCGGATGGGGTTATCCAATACGTAAACCCTGCTTTTGAGAAGGCGACCGGTTACACCAGCCAAGAGGCGGTCGGGAAAAATGCACGCCTGTTGAATAGCGGCAAACAGAGCCCTGAGTATTATCGAAATTTGTGGGAGAGCATATCCGGTGGCAATGTTTTTGTTGGACGCATGGTCAACAAAAACAAAGACGGCACCCTTTTCACTGCTGATATATCGATTTCTCCGATTTGTGACCACTCAGGCAAACTCGTCAACTATGTGGCCGTACAACGCGATATTACAGAAAAATTGCAACTGGAAAACCAGTACCACCAGGCGCAGAAGATGGAATCCGTGGGCAGGCTGGCCGGTGGAGTAGCCCACGACATCAACAATATGCTCTGCGTCATTAACGGATTCACAGACTTGGCAATGGAGAAGATAGACCCTGCAGATTCTCTGTATGCCGATCTCAAAGAGATTTTAAAAGCCACCGAGCGTTCCTCGGCCATCGTCCAACAATTACTTGCCTTCTCCCGCAAGCAGGCCATCAGCCCCAAGGTCGTTGACGTAAACAAGACCGTGGAGGCTTTGCTCAAGATGCTCCGGCGTCTTATCGGCGAAAATATCGATCTGAATTGGCTGCCAGAATCGGGCCTGTGGCCGGTTAATTTGGATCCTGGCCAGTTTGATCAGATTCTGGCCAATCTATGCGTCAACTCCCGTGATGCCATCTCCGGTGTAGGCAATATCACCATCGAGACGCGCAATGCGACTTTTGATGAGAAGTATTGTGATGGTCACATGGGATATATACCCGGCGATTTTATCCAATTGGTTGTCAGGGATGATGGTTGCGGTTTGGACAAAAAAACAATGGACAAAATTTTCGAACCATTTTTCACCACAAAGGATATGGACAAGGGTACCGGCTTGGGGTTATCGATGGTCTTCGGCATAGTTAATCAAAACAAGGGTTTTATTATTGTAAACAGCGAACCTGGCAACGGTTCGACATTCAACGTTTATCTGCCGCGCCATATTGGTGAGGGGAAAAAGACAAGACCGGCAACCGTTCCGGAAATGTCTTCAAGCCACGGTGAGATGGTGCTCCTAGTGGAAGACGAACTGTCGCTGATGAGAATGGGCCAGATCATGCTGGAAAACATGGGATACAAAGTGTTGGCCGCTGCCACACCAAATGAGGCTATGTACCTAGCCCAAAAACATGCCGGCGAAATCAGCCTACTAATCACCGATGTGGTAATGCCAAAAATGAACGGCAGAGATATGGCGGATAAAATACGAATCATATATCCAAATATTAAAACGCTTTTTATGTCGGGATACACCTCCGATGTGTTTGATAAAATAGGCGGGATAAAAGAAAGCAAAAAATTCATTCAAAAACCATTTACCCGCCAGGAGTTTACCTCTAAAGTCAGGGCATTGCTGGATAGGGCATGACCCACATATTATTACTTAAATTGTAATATTTACCTCGTTTGGCCGGCAGGTAAACATATTAATCTAATTTGCTTGTTTTGCCAATTAGTTGGGCTAACTTCACCATAATCAAACGACTAATTATTATAATTTAAATTGGATCATAAATATTTTAAATAATGTCAATCAGAGAAACACGACTTTTGGCGACTATGAAAAGATGCCCATGAATTCCAAACGGAACAAGTTTTACGCGGCCTTGGTTACCATGATTTCATTGTTGCTCATCGTTGCATCGCTGACAATCGGCCGTTGGGGGCCATGGCTGGCCGCCGACCGCCAAGGGCCTTTTCCGCCTGCGACCATCAACAATGACTTGGCAACGATAAAGAGCAATATCCTGAGGATCCAGGTGATCATGGAAAACCTGGTATTTTCCAAGTATCCGGCGGAATTGGCCAACCATGTCGCGGACATCGACCAGCTTGAGGCAGCCATATCCAATGATTTCAATGAAATGAGTAGCGGCCTTAGCAAAGACAATGCTCAATACCAAAAGGCCCTGGACTTGTTTCGCCAGTGGAAAAGCATCAGGGATGAGGCCATCAGCCTCACCGAGGCCGGCCCGTCTCCAACGGCCAAGGCCTTGGTCCTCGGCAAATGCGCGGATCATGCCCGAAAAATTCAAGCGGCCCTGGTGAAATTGGGCGCATTTTCCCGAAAAAGATCGGATGACTTTGATTCAGCAGCCTCTGCTGCCGCTCGGGAGAAGGGTGCCAATAAATAGAAGATATTGACAATCTCATAATTTACTGTACGTTTATAAATATCCTTACAGCCCAATAAGTCGCTACGCATAATACCTATCCAGGTGCTTCATAACTAGCCCACAATTTCGGCTCTACGGTTAAAGCAAACTACCATCGAGGTGGTATGCACCAATATGATCCCAGAAAAGGAAAATTAACAATGGGAACTAACATCTATATCGGCAATTTGTCCTATGATTCCACGGAGCAGGGTATTCGCACTCTGTTCGAACAATACGGCGCGGTGCATGCGGTCAAGTTGATCGAGGATCGCGAAACCGGCCGTATGCGGGGATTCGGCTTTGTGGAGATGGACACGGACGGCGGTAAAGACGCCATCAAGGCCCTGGACGGCCGCGAAGTAGACGGCCGCGCCATCAAAGTTAACGAGGCGAAGCCCCGCGAAGCCCGTCCACAGCGCCAGTGGTAACCATACTAACCAATATTTAAAATCAGATGCCTACACCGGACTATTTTGCCTGGTGTAGGCATTTGCCTTCTCAAAAGGCTGGAAGGCGCCAAACGCCATTTCGGGCACCCGAAAATGAGAGACAACAAGACATATGTCCGTTGAGTCCTTTGACCAATTTGCGCTAAGCGCTCCCTTGAAAGGCGCCTTGAGCGCACTAGGGTATAAAACCCCCACCCCTGTACAGTCCGCGTCCATTACGGCGGTGCTGTCGGGGCGCGACCTTTTAGGATGTTCCCAAACCGGCACAGGCAAAACCGGCGCTTTCGCCTTGCCCCTGCTGCAGTTACTTTCCAGGACCGGGCGTCGTCCGGCGCGGCATCAGGCCCGTTCCCTTGTGCTTACCCCCACTCGCGAGTTGGCCATGCAAATAGCCGCCAGTTTCAAGGATTACGGGCGCGGCTTGCGACTGAAACTGGGTGTGATTTACGGCGGCGTGAAACAGTCCCCCCAGGTGCGTTCTTGTGCCAACGGCTTGGACGTCCTTGTCGCCACCCCGGGCCGGCTCCTTGACCTAATTGTTCAAGGCCATTTGTCTCTGGCATCCTTGGAAGTGTTTGTTCTGGATGAGGCCGACCGCATGCTGGACATGGGCTTTTTGCCAGATGTCAGGCGAGTCTTGGCCATGATCCCCGCCAGGACTCAGACATTGTTCTTCTCGGCCACCATGCCGCCAGCCATCGAAAAGCTAGCCACCAGCATCCTGCACAACCCGGTGCGAGTGCAAATAGCTCCCTCGGCCACTCCTGTTGAGCGCATAGAGCAGCAAGTTCTGTTTGTGGAGCAGAACAAAAAGCTTACTCTTTTAGGTGATCTGCTTGGAGGGGCCGGCACCGTGCGCGTTATGGTGTTTGTCCGCACCAAGCACGGTGCCGACAAACTGGTGCAGCAGTTGCTGAAGACGCACGTAAGCGCAGAAGCCATTCACGGCAACAAGTCCCAGAACGCCCGGCAGAACGCTTTGGCTAACTTCCGCAACGGCCGCACCAGAGTCCTGGTGGCCACGGATATAGCCTCGCGCGGAATCGACGTGGAGGGCGTATCCCATGTCATCAACTACGACCTGCCTAACGAGCCGGAATGCTATGTGCACCGAATCGGCCGAACCGCCCGCGCCGGCGCTGTTGGTGTGGCTATATCCTTCTGCAACTCTCATGAACGAGGTCACTTGCGCGGAATAGAAAGACTGATGCGGCGATCCGTGCCGGAATACGGCTCTGTTGCTTTGAATCCGGCGGTTAGTCCTCTGCCTCGGAACAGGCATTCACAAAGGCGCGCCCCCAGTCAGTCCGCCTGATTCCGATCCCAAACGGACCGGATATGCTGGTAAGGTTACACATGTCAAAAAAATCGCCTCAGGAATGCTCCTGCCTCGGGATCAACTTCTACCGGAGCCGGCACCCACGCATCCGATCGCTTAAGCGCCAGCACTCCCCCTCTACCTATGGATACAGGGTTTGGGGGTCCTGCTGGTTGCTTATGGATTATCTCAAGGCCATGGGGCTGCCTCGCGGCCTCAAGGTCATGGAGGTGGGATGCGGTTGGGGATTGGCAGGGATATTCTGCGCACAGAACCTGGACGCGGAGGTGACAAGCGTGGACATCGATCCAGAAGTCTTCCACTATCTGCAGTTGCATGCGGAACTCAATCAAGTCAAAGTCACTACCATGCACAAGCGCTTTGAAGAACTTTCATCAATGGAGTTCGAGCAGATAGATTTGTTGATCGGAACGGATATCTGCTTTTGGGACGAGCTGTCGGGGGCTTTGCTGAGAATGATTGATCGAGCTCTGGCCTCTGGGGTGCGGCGAATTGTATTGGCGGACCCGGGCAGAAGCAGCTTCGAAAAACTGGCTTCCTCCTGTAAGGCCGCCTATGTGGCCAACGTTTTTACCCTGTCCGTCCGAAAGCCTCATGATATCATTGGCCGCATACTGACAATAACCAATCAAGAGAAGCTTAGAGATAAGGATGGCCGTAGCGGGCAAAGGCCTGACATTTCAACGCAGTGATTATTTGCCGTTTGCCTTGGTAGTGGGGGCTACTAGAGATCCACGATCCCAGGTTGTTCACTCTACGGCTCGTTTCTCCCGAAAGCGGCTGAACGCTTTTAAGCCGGCTGGCAATGTATGGCAACAATGAATGACGATTACGCCACCTCCCTTATCTAGGGGCCGTGGAGAGGTCAGTCTCACCAGTCGGCTATACCTTTAATTGCATAAATGTGTATTATTACGGTTGCTGCAAATTTTGTGGCCACGGTATGTTTCACCATGATAGAGCTGACACCCTCTCCCTTTTCACAAAAAATTGATGTTAAAAAAATGACGATAGTGACGATATCATATATATCAATAGTATATTTTCTTAGTGGTTTTAATTTTTTTCATAATTATGAAATTAGAAAACATCGTCATCATCGTCATGTCGTCATTTGAATTTAAAAATTTATCATTACATCCACAACCCCCAATTTTTGTGTAGAGAAGGGATGGTTAATTTATTACTTCCAAAATTACTTATTATTAATAGAACTATTTTGCAATTGATTATTAAAAGGTAGTATTTCGTCTCATTTTGACATGTGCACTATTAATTTTATAAAATATCCTTAACCCCAATACTAAGGACATTTTGTGGCTGCAAAACACACCTAAATATTGCGATGGAATAAACTTATTGAATAACTTGAATTCGTGTGATTTGGCTTTATTGTTGCATTAGTAGATGATTTGTGGTTCAAATTATGATATCAAAAACTAGCTTTCCGTTGGTCCAAATCGCCGAGCTATTTCTTGTTCTAAAATTCTATCTATTGAATATGTTATGGTTTTTAGATTATTGAATAATCCAATTATAAATTGTAATAAACCTCATTATTTGCGACAATATACGTGACTATGTGATACGCTAAACTGGTAAATTTAATAATTTATTAGCGGCATCATTTGATAACATCTTCAGCTCAGTGCTTCGCAGAATATCATCACAGTCCGTAATTTATCAGTGTCCATATCATCCATTAATCTAATAACGCATTCGCGTAACTCACGGTCGCTTAGGCTAAAATCACCGTAGTTAATAAGATCTGGCAGGGGCGTGTCCAAGGCACCGGCTAAGGCCAACAATGTCTTGAAAGTTGGATTGGCTGTTCCCCGCTCGATATGACCCATGTGCTTCAGCGAAATATCAACACGCTCCGCTACCTGTTCCTGAGTCAGCTTCCTGGCTTCCCTAATTCGCCGTATTTTCAGGCCAAGTGCTTGCTGAGCTGGTTTCATACAAATCCTCCTTAAGAGAGGATAAGGTTATGTGGCCCCTAAGTTAAGGACATAAAAGTCCTTAAGATGTTGCACCGATAACCTGTCATGCCTATACTCACTATTAATGAGGACATTAGGTGGCATATTGGGTTGGCCACCAGAAAACCGAAGTTCTCTGCCCGTTAGCTTAGCTACAGCAACTGAGCGGTAACAGTCGTGGCTTCCGATACGAGAGGTGGTTGGAACATGTCAGGCCCTACAGACTTAGAGAGCCAATCGCAGGACATGCGGATTCTCCACCTTACCAGCGATATTCAAAATTCCGCGAGTGCGTCAGCAACTGGCCAGATGATAATGCATCAAGCCAATTATCAAGGGGTGAGCCCTACCCTGGCCGAGATGGGGCACGGTGCTCTCCGCGTTAGTTCTTCCGGTGACAGCGGCTTCGCACGTATTTCCCTGGATAAACCATGCACGGGTTCGTTTAGGAGGCTTTTACGGGACATTGGCACCGTTGTCAGCCGGAAAAATGTCGATGTCATACACGCCCACGACATAACGGCAGGATTTTATGCGTCAATGGCGGGAATTCGGAATTCCATCCCGACTGTACTGACCCGCCATGCTTTAGAACCTTCCGAATCCATTTTACGCCGCATTATGCGAATGGCCGTTTCGCAAATGTGCGCACGCTCTGTGTGCACTACCTCGCAGATTGTTGCCCAAGCCGTGGGAGAAGATTTCTCATCCGCTAAAAAAACGGTCCTAATCCCGGATGGTGTCGTCCTAGGTGGGCATTCTCACGACAGTCAGCATCGAAATAAAGCCAAGGCTGCTCTACGGGTACCAGATGACGCCTTGGTAATCATGGCGGTCGGCGGGTTTAACTCCCCGGATGGCCTACTTGAAAGCCTAATCAGGGCCATCAGCCCGCTAACAGCTAACCACAAGAACCTCAAACTGGTGCTGGTGGGAGATGGCCCGGCTCGAAGCTACCTTGAGAAGCTCGTGGATGCACTGGTTCTGAAAAAGTACGTCGTCTTTGCGGGCGAAACGGATGAAGTCAAAAACGTGCTCAGCGCAGCTGATTACTTTGTTTCTGTTCCAGACAGGGGCTGCTGCCTGAAAAACACTCTGATGGCCATGTCCTGTTCACTGCCTGTGATCTGCTGCTCCGGCAACAGGGAAATATCCGGTGTAATCGGCGACGGAGATAACGGCCTAGTGGTGGGAGATGGTGATGTTGATGCCCTGGCTGAAGTACTGAGACGAGTGGTCACCGAACCACGCCTGGCAACCTCGCTTGGGGATGCCGCACGGCAAGTTGTTGAGAAGCGTTTTACCTGGGAGCAAGTCCACTTCCAATATCTGGAAGTATATCGCGGCGTTCTGCGCTCATAAACAAATCCACCTAAAACGGAGAAATATGATGGCAAAAAGATACAACGAGTGGGGTGAAGAATTGACTCCTGAAGAAGAATATGAAGAAGACGTCAGAGAAGATGACCGAAAATTCCGAGAGCGAAATGGCCTAGAAGATGACGACGATTATGCCGCTTGGCAAAAAGGAGAAAACTGGAAATAATTCACCCAAAAACCTTGGCCGGAATTTTTCCCGGCCAAGGCTATAGAGCGCCCCAGGAAGACCGTCATCGTCATCGTCATCCGTACTGGCCATCCAAGATGTCTGGGCTTCCGTTGACACACGGGCTGATAATGATCCGGATTGTACGTGATGGTTCCGTGGCCTTGGGCAAGCGCAATCCACCCGATGTTTTCCAAAATCCGGCAACTCACCTACCTTTGACGTTTTCGCGTTGGTTGTTACGACATGCGCTGCCTGCGAAAATCTGAATGATGCTCACGTGAGTCTCCTTTTAAAAAATGGCGTGACACCGGGCTCGAACCGGCAGTCACGCCGTGTGAAAAAAACTATGCGAACGCTTGAGATTGCCTGATTGTGTAATTAATCGTTTTGGTCCGAAGGGATACCTTTAGTAATCGTAATCGTTCTGGCAGTTGACGACCTGCCCAATTCAACCCTTATGCCCTTTCTTTCCAAAACGGGGATGCCGGTGTTGATTTTCCGGCTCAGGGCGTTACCTTGCGTGGGCCAACTGTGGGTGTTTAAATTGGGGTCTCGATGCCTCTCAAGCAGTCCGAGAAGTTCTGTCGTAGATCCCGACCATGACGTGTGGGTTTCCATGAAATTTGCAATGGCTGACAACACGGGATCGTTCTTGATCGCTAACGATGCAGCGTTTTTGTGGTTGTCTGATACGGCTTCTAGAAAACGAGTGCCTGACCACCCGAGTGCTTCTTCGGCAGCTGAAACCCATTTTGCAGCGTCGGCCATACGGGGCAAATAGGGAAGCGACACTGATGAATAGTTCCTGAGAGCTGTGGTAATGGCTGAATATAGCCCTCCAAGTATTTGAGGCCGTTTTTCATAAAAGGCTGCCTCCATTTCCTTTAGGGGCTTTCTAGCGTCTTCGGGCACACGACCCAACTCAATGAAAATTGTCCGATCAAGTAGATCATTTTTCACTATGAAGTTGTTGATTCCGTTCAAAATCACAGGGTTAGCTGACTCTATAATGAATTCTTCATCGTGGGTGTAGAACTTGCGCGTCGCATACCCGCCTCCGGTTGCCAAGATGCAGAGCGTATCGGGCATATTCGAATTCAAGCTTGATATGTTGTCGAAATTTAACAAGTAGTTATTGAGGGCTGACACCATAAGGTCATCGGTCTTGTCCGGAATGTGTTTGGCAGTACTCTTCGACGGGTCGATTAACATATGAAGGAACTTGGCCATTGACGATTTGCCGGAACCAGCCGGTCCATTGATAGCGAGATGGTAATAAGGCCCCCCTGGCTGCAGACAATTGATGAGCCAACCTGCTATTAATTCACCAGTTTTATCCTCCTGGCAGTTAATCAAGCCCCGTAACAGCCCAAGGTCGCCCGGAACGGGATCGGGAAGCGGCAACATGTTTGGTTTATGGAGCATGGGTACCGGCGACTCCGCGACGTTCGAAAAGCCGGTTCCATCGATCCTGATGGCACCCCATTTGCCGTCAGCTTTGTTGATGTAGATTGCGTCGTCATGCCGTGCCACCCTTAGGAAGACTCCTGTGTTGCTCATAGCGCCGCTCTGCTGCTTAATACGGATCAAACGCCTGAAGCTGTCCAAGGCCCTGGGTGGCGCTAGGGTACCGTACTTGTTAACGCAGTAGCCTTCGAATGCGGTTTCAAATTGGGTGGAGCTGATGTTGTAAGTGGCGAGATCTCCATTGACGCGCATACGGATGAAAAGCTGGCCTTGATGCGCAATGTGCTCTATGACCATTTCATCCAATGCTTCTTGGGCTACTTGCTGATCTCTTGGTACCTTCGCCTCGTCAGCCCGTTTATCTTCTTCTTGGATGCTGGCCTTGGCACGATCAATTTCCTTCATCATGTGATCTTGTACGTCTCCGGGCTTTTCCCGGTATCGTTCGCCAACTGCGTACTTTTTGAAAATGCCAATAATCTCTGAGTCGGAGGAGCCTGAACGTATGAGGGCCTTGATGATCTCAAACGCGGGTTCTGATCGCTCGCCCTTTTCGCCTACTCCGTAAAGAATTTGTTTTTTGAATTTATTTGGGATATCAAGATCTTCCAGCGAAATATCAACGCTCTCAATTCCATCACCTGGCTCCGGGTTATTGGAAGTCACATCGTCATTACCGTCATGATCGTCACCTATTTCATCGTACATCTGCTTCAAGAAGTCAGGTGCAGGTGCGAAAGCATCTCGCTCCGGTTGGCTGACTACTGGTGATTCCGCCATGTCTACGTCTTGGGGCTCATTATCTTCTTCATCCATGTAGGTTTTGTCGGTGTGATTGAGTCCCATATGGGGAGGCGTTGTCGAAAATTCGTCGGCTTCATTATTCTTTTTCAATTTCTGCTCCAAATTTGCTTTGTTATGACCGCCTGCACGGGGCAGGCGGAGTTGGAAGGCCTGCTGCTACTACAGGCGCTTGTCTTTGGAGCGATCACCGCTATTCGATATCTTGGATGGTCCGTCGTGCCGACCGTCTGGTTGGTGGCCTCTCTGGGCCATCTGATTGCAGCTGTTTTGGCAGCTGGTTTGTACTCGGTTCCTCCTTTCCGGGAGAGGCATCGGCTGCCGAAGGTTTAGTTCCGGAAGCCGGTGCCGCCCGGTGCCCAGCTTGCATGACCGGGAACACAAAGATTATCTAAATTGTTAGACGGATATTGATATCCACGGGGTCGACAACATCAGCCATCTGAAGCTGACCGGTGGTGCCGTCACCGCTACACGAACGGCAAATCGATCTTTGACAATTCCCGGTCCGCCACTATTCGATAGAGCTTTTTGGTATCGGGATGAACAGAGCCGGGGCATACGGCACATCCGCCATCACCACGGATGTCAAAACCCTGTTTTTTGAAGGACTTGCTGCCATATGCCCGCTCGCCATCGGGATATTTATAATAAAGGTGGTAACCCTTGCCGGTTTTCACGGCAAAGGTGGCGGCTAACTTCCAGCGTTTTTGTTTCATGGTTTGTCTGAAGAGGGCCACATCATCAATATCTATTACGATAATTCCACTTGCTGGACCGCATGCGGTCACCGCATTGCGTCCCACAAAGTCCTTTGGGTCGAATGGCCGCTTCTCCCGACACCAACGGGTCCATCCCGTTTCGGTTGGTTTCTTGCCGCTGGCGGGGACCAACGAGAAACCGCGCTGGGCCATCATCTTGAATTGGGATAAGTCACTTTGAGCAAAAGTCATTTTTGTTCTCCTTGTGTCGGTAACCGGTATGTTCACAATTGGCGCGACACTGTAAAATGTAATGTAAATTAATAAGTTAAGGCAATATATGGCCATCCCATCAATCCTCCCTGCGGATGGAACGGGCTGGGGTGTATTAGCTATTTGTCGTGGTTTGTCTTGATCGGTTGGACAAATGCGTGGCTGGGACCAACCATAAGGCGAATAGACCGACAGTCTAAATATCTAGGTACCCAGATCAGGTCTCTTTTATAGTTTGTCATGAATGATTTAGCGTGCCGATAGTCAATAGAAATATTTGTACGTATATCATGTTGACATTAAAGCATAATACAGAAAATAGTTGACATGTCAAACATTCAAGGTTGTTTAATTTTAACACCGTTTACCTTTCCCCTTGTTTGGAGCAACCATGGCAGCGTTCGTCAATTTTTCACCTGGGCGTATGAAGTCAGCTAAAGTGGGCTATGAAGAAATGTCTGATATTGCAGCGAAAATATATAGAACTGATAAAGGTAGCCGGATTACAACAGTATTGTCCTACGCTGTTCGGTTAACATTTTTACTCCTGCTAAGGAGGAAACAGGTTTTTGAACTGACCAGGGGGATTGCATCCGGACCAGATTATAGCCAGACCGCACCTCTTCTACGCACCGTACATACTGCTGAGATGATTTGTTACTTGAGCGGGGTTGAGGAATGGCCACTTCGCGAAGACTACTCAAGGGGTTGCTTGGACATTACTAAAGATAACAAACTGTCATGTTGGTGCAGATCAATCGAACATATAGCGCCATGGCAAGAGTACTATGAAAAATTAGTAGCCCTTTATGGGAACAACGCTGATGAGCCGTTGTTTCCTAATGAGAATGGGAAAAAATACTATGCTTCGAGATTCGGAGAGCGTCTAGCAAAATATACTGGCTATACATTGCGGGATTTCAGGACATTTGGCCTCTTTTTCTATTATGATCGGCTCATCAGGCAAGGATTCCGACCCCGAAACGCCATTAGTGCCCTGGCGAAGTTGACGAATCTTACCGAATCCTATCTAATCGGGCGATTTACAGGGCATTATGGTGCTTGACTTTTTTGTGGAGGGGGCAAGTCTAGTATGGTCAGATTAAAGGCTGATCTCTGTAATAATGATGCGGGTTTGCCGTACGGAATGAGTGGTAATCATGAAGTTAACTACTGAAAAAACTGGCCAAGCTCCAGGTAAATACGCGCACCATCCTCAATACCACAAATGCTCCGCAAAGCCTGGTCGATTCTTTTGGGTAAATGCCACTTGACAATAAACGCAAACATCTTGACAATAACACAAGCTAAACTTTCCAATAGGGGTGGCTATGCTTGACAAAGAATCAGTTGAACAGCAGGCTTTGGCCCTGATCGCCCAGGATGGTAGCAATGTAGCCCCCCGTTTGGCGGTCGAATTAGGCATTTCCCGCCAAGCTGTCAACGCTCATCTGCGACGGCTTGTTGATAAGAAGCTTGTAACAGCCACGGGTAGCACTCGCGCTCGGGTTTACAGCTTAGCCATCCTATGGGAGGAGACACGAGACTACCACTTGGAGGGGTTGAGTGAGGATCTGGTTTGGCGAGAGAGTTTTGCGCCGAAGCTGGCCGATCTGCCCTTCAGCGTGCGCGATATCTGGCATTACGGTGTTACGGAAATGGTCAACAACGCCATTGACCATTCTGAAGGCAGCCAACTGAAAATACTGGTGCAGGGTAATGCCCATCACGCTTGCGCCCAAATCAAGGATGACGGCGTGGGCATTTTCCACAAGATTCAGTTGGCGCTGGGCCTGTACGATCCACGCGAGTCAATCCTTGAACTGGCAAAGGGAAAATTCACCACCGACCCAGCCCGACACTCAGGGGAGGGTATTTTCTTCGCGTCCAAGCTTTTTGATGAATTCGCCATTATGTCGGGCGGGTTGCATTTTCAACATGATCACGGCCAAGCCGATATATTGAAGGGTGGCAGTGATGATGTATCAGGCACCGTGGTGCGGTTGCAGTTGGCCAACCAGAGCCAAAGGATTATGCAGGAGGTGTTTGACCGCTTCGCTGCCCCCGAAGAGTATAGTTTTGCCGAAACTGTGGTTCCCGTGCACTTGGCCCAATACGAAGGCGAGAAGCTGGTGTCGCGCTCCCAGGCCAAACGGTTATACCAACGTTTCGAACGATTTAAGCGCGTGGTGTTGGACTTCACAGACGTCGCCGAGATCGGGCAGGCCTTTGCCGACGAGTTGTTCCGCGTTTTTGCCAAGTCCCACCCGGAGGTGGATTTGCAATACGTGAATCTGACAGATGCCGTTGAACGCATGATCAAGCGGGCCCTGTCTGTTGATGCCTGACGTGCTTCGTCGGCTTAAAACAGGAAGGGTGGTGGGCCTTGCTGATCATAATATTGGTGCATTTTTGATACTCGTGGTGAGTGTCAAAGGGTAGGGTAAGTGCTTGAAATAACTTGATAGGGCATTGCGCTCCGGAGCCAAAGGCCGTGGGTTCGAATCCCGCACCGCCCACCAATGATATCAAAGGGTTACGTCGCAAGGCGTAACCCTTTTTGCTTGGATTTTTATACTTTTTTATACTCGGTGGCTGAAAAATAAAAAATGACCGAAAAGAGACTCCGCTGATAGAAGTCTCTTAGTTGGGGTGAATCATTGGTCTTCTGGTTCGTCGTCCAGCGTGGGCATGAGCTTGGCCGCTTTCTGCTGGGCAGTTTTCATGACGCCACCGTAGACATCAAGGGTGGTGCTCAAGCGGCGATGGCCTAGTTGGTGCTGGACGGCAGCTGGATCGGCTCCATTCGCCAGCATCTCTGTTGCAGCCACATGGCGCAAATCATACATGCGAATGGAACTGTCACCGTAGCCTGCACGCTCTTTTGCACTGCCCCAGGCCCTTTTTAGGCTTTTAATCTGTCTACCTCTGAAGTGGACCACCCAGGGGATGTTGGCAGACTTGTCCTGCTCATATCTGGACCTGGCTTTTTTCATGAACGACTCTGGCGGGTAGACGGTTTTACGTCCGGCTCCTTTGCCCTGTATGATCTCCACACACCCGCTCTGCCACTTGAAGCTGGACCATTTCAACCGTAACAACTCTACCTCTCCTGGTCTCAGAGCCAGGCATAGGCTTACCTCAAAAGCCCATTTCAGGTGCGGAGCGGCATGGCCCATAATCGTTTTGAAATCATCGAGGGTTGCCGTGACTACGTGATCCTCTTCCTTGAGCTTTGGTGCGCCATGCCATGGATTGCGTACCAAAAGCTCTTGGGAAATGCCCCAGTTGAACATGGCGATTAGATAGGCCTGGGCCTTGTTCCTGGTGGCATTCTTGACATTGCCCATGCTAAGACGCATGGTTTCAAGATCACGCTTGTTGATCTTGTCACAGGGCTTTTCCAAGAAGCTGGCGCATGCCTTGGTGAGGTAATTAACCATGGCTTTCTGGGTTATGCGGTCCAGGGAATTCTGCTTCGCTTCGAAATAGCTGTTAGCCAATTCCGCCAGCGTGGGGGTATGTGCGTTGGCTGCTGCAAGGTTTTGTTTGATTTGATCATCAAATGCGAGGGCTTTTGCCTCACCGTCCTTGCCAAAGCTTTTCATTGTCCACTTACCATTTTGTTTGAATTTGACGACCCAATAGCCATCCTTTCGTTGATGTACTGACATTGTGACCTTCCTTTGCGACCCTGGCCCTAAGACCAACGCTTGACAAGGTCAACGCCGGTTACGGATGATTTTCTTGGTTGTGAGGAAGGTAGGATTGTCTCAATCGCATCTGTGTGGAACTTGATGGCATCAAGGTGCCCTCTAATTTCGGCGATCTGTTCCTTGGATAGTGGGAAGTCGATGATAAGGGGAATCTCTGGTTTTTGGTTTTGAATGTTGTCGTTTCTTTTCATTGAACAATCTCCATTTTTGGAGTTTGTCCTCATGGAGCAGAATTGGTTCACATATGTAATATCGCCCATTATGTCAACATGTTATCCATGTGAGCTCAACACTTCACCGCCGATGGTCTGCAAGCGGTGAACCGACTCAGCGGGCAGTGACTGATACTGGGCAGCCTTGGTATAGGCATTGGCGATCTGCCATATGGTGCTGCCCGGTTCAAAGGCCCATCCCCATTCAACGGCCTGCTGCTCCATTTCAGACAGCAGGAATCGCCGGTTGATTGACTCCATGGTTTTGTCAGGCTCCTCGACTGGGGTTTCCATGGATATCCTGATGCGGCTGCTCTGGATGCTGGCCTCACCACGCACCGATGAAATCGTCTCAGGCAGGCATTCCAAAGCCTTCTGGGAGATGTGGCGGTATGACGATGAGGTTTGGCTCCGGGTGACCATGCCGTTGGTGCAGACCAAGCGCAGGAAGAACGCCTCGATCTTCAGAGATGCCAAGCCGACTTCGCTGTTAGAGATGGATATCCCCGGCGATAGTTCATCGCCGAGTATCTTGACGCTTCTCGGATCCGGGATGCTCAGACTCATGAATTGGCTGTCCAGGCTGACATGCACCGTTGTGTCTTCGCCGTAGCCAAGCTGCATCAGCGCATCGAGGACATGGTGATTATCTATGGGCTTGTAGCGCGGGGTGAAGATGGCCCTGACATTGTTGCCGTCAAACCTGAAGAACAACTCATCCTGGGGCTCATCCTGAAGCCAGTGGGCCAACTGCTGGGCCTGTAAATCCTCAGGGCATCGCCTGAGATAGTTGAACGGGATGCCAAGGCGGTTGGATATGGAGCGTTGGGCTATTTGCTCCAGAGGGTGAGGCTGATCGCCGATGCGGACGGCATTCAGACTTTCAAATTTGAGGTCCTTCACCGGCACATGACGATCATGACGGTAATGACGATGCTTCTCGTGTACCTCGTGTGACAAGGCACCAAGGGTGGTGGACAAAGGCATAACAGTCTCCTTGCTTTGTCTCGGGTTTGGACTTTGTGGAGTTGGGAGCGGAAGGACAGCGAGCTATCGACGGAGCAATCTGAGGGCGATTGCCGCCAACATTCTCATGGTCTTACCTGTGGTCTCAATGATGATGGGGAACGTGGATTTGACCGTGGCCTTGGCGATCTGAATGCCACCTTCCCGAATGAGGCCTTTGACGGCTTTTGGGGTCATGCTGGCAGAATTTTCCTGTGGGTTTTGGTTTTCCATGGCTTTCTCCTGAAATTTAAGGGGTTAATAGCTTTCAGGATTTAATATATATAGTTAAGTCAGTTGTTTGACGGGAGGGGAAGGCCAGGGTTGATAGTTACTTAGCACAGGTTTAACTGGCGAAAATCAAAGCGTATTAATGCTTGTCAATGCTCCCGTTGATTGACAAACCATAGCAAGAGTTCCATCTATCGAAAGGTTTAACAGGTTCAGTTAGCTAAATAAGAATCGTCTTCAACCGAACCCGGCGGCTCAGTGCCAACGGCAACATCAGCCCACTGACCTTTGAAAACAAAATGATCGCTTAATAAACTACCCGTCAGACGGGTAAGGGCTACTGTCAGCCAAGTCATCCCCGCACACGCGGGGAACACGGCAAAGACATCCACGACGCAATGTCTAGCACCGGTTCATCCTCGCACGTGCATGTCCCGAGAATTCGGTAGGATGTCACGGCCATGATCAGAGAAACCAAATATGCAGGGAGCGTCCGCGCATGGCAGGCTCCCCGGCCGGACATGTCACTGCCGGGGAGCGCCTTAACGCGTCGCGGGCCGATAAAACATATGGTCGGCGATTACTCCCCGCCTTCTTTCGGCATGTAGGGGTCCTCGGTGCCCATTGGGATAAGCGGGTACTTTTTCAGGCTTTTCTCAAAATCACCGACGATCTTGTTGATCGGATACCCGACCCAGGAGTTGTAGACAGCGACATCGTGGCGTTCCTGCGGGTCGCGCAGCAAGTTGAAAAGCCTGGGCATTGGGAGCGCCTGCGGCGTATCGAACATGCCGACTTGCCAGATGAAATGGGTCTTCCAGTTACGCCATTTGGCGGCATAGAGTTTGTCGCGGACAAAGACGGGGAAGCCTTCACGGTTGGAGTTTTCCTGCCTGCCCTCCAGAAAATCCAGCTGGTCCACGCCGTCGATGGGGCGATCATTGGGGACCTGGGCGCCTCCCACCCGGGCCAGTGTCGCATAGCAGTCCACGATATGGACGATTTCGTTGCTGACCCGGCCCGCCTGGACCTTGCCCTGCCACCTCATGATGAACGGCACCCGCAGGGAGCCTTCCATGGCCGTGAAGTAGGTGCCGCGCCAGGGTCCGGCCCAGCCCTGCCACGGGATGGTCGCTTCCGGGCCATTGTCGCTGGCGAAGATCACCACCGTATTGTCCGCTATGCCCAATTTCTGGATCGTATCCAGTATTTGTCCGACATGGGCGTCCAATTCGGCGAGACAGTCGGCCCAGTCACCGTTGCCGGTCTTCCCGGTGAACTCCGACGACGGCAGCGTGGGCAAGTGGAATTTTTGGAACGAGACGTAGGCGAAAAACGGCTTGCCGGCCTTGGCCTCCCGCCGCATGAACTCAAGGCAGCGCTTGGTTATTTCGGTATCCATGTTACGGGAGCGCTCCACGTCCAGGGTGGCGACCACCTTCGGTTTTTCGCCCTTGCGCGCGTCATAGATCTTTTCCGCCGGGACCACGTCCGCCCGCCAGCCCTGACGGCCTCCTTCGGAGGGCCATATCCCTTTGGCCTCCACTTCCGACGGCCACAATGCTTCGTCATAACTCCTGGGAATGCCGTACCACTCATCAAAGCCCCTGGCCGTGGGCAGACGGTCTTCCCTGCTCCCCAGATGCCATTTGCCCCACATGCCCGTGGCATATCCCTGCGCCGACAGGAGCTGGGCAAGGGTGACTTCCCAGCGGGTCAACCCGTCCTTATCGCCGCCGATCGGCACCGCGTAGGTGCCGGAACGGATCGAGAACCGCCCGGTCATGAGCGCCGAACGCGTGGGCGTGCACTGGGCTTCGACGTTGAAGTTGGTCAGGCGCACGCCCTGGTCGGCCAGGGTGTCGATGCGCGGAGTTGGCGCGCCCCGGAGTATGCCTCCGCCATAAACTCCGACTTCGCCGTAACCGAGGTTGTCGACCAACATGAACACGATGTTGGGTTTGGCCGTCGCCTCTGCGCCAGGAGCCGGAGCGGCAATTAATAACGAAATGAGGCATAGAGAAATCGCAAAGATATTTTTCCGCCGCATACTCCCCCTCCGAGGAACTATCTGGATATAACTCGCCGTCTCGTGAAGAGTGGATTGCATGGTACGCCTTCCCTTCATGAGCCTAGGTTAAAATTCAAACGAGAATGAGAAACAGACCAGATCTCCGGACAGACGATGGTTCGCCCCGGTGTCATGGATCCATTTCAGGAGCAGACTCACGTCCTCGCCGGCAATGGGTAGGGTGTAGCCGATAGCCGGACCAAGGCCTTCGGCCGAAGACATATAGGAGCCGAAAACAGCGCCGTCACCCTTGTCGGGAGTTGTTTGGGCATACACATAACCCACCAGGCCCAGGGACAACTGTTCGTTGGGGTGATAGGCCAGGGTCCAGTCCAGGTGGAATTCATCGCCGCTTTGATAATCAGTGGCCTCGTTTTTTGTGCTGGTCGTATAGCCCAGGTTGCACGATATCTCGTATCCGTTCCGGTTCAGCCAGGTAAATCCGACATTCATGTCGAACGACACATAGTTGAGGCCGAGATTGGTGATCGTGTCCGAAGCGTAGTAGCCGGTGGGCAGATAAACGACCGGTGATATGAGGACATGGTAATCGCCGATGTTCCAGCCAAGGATGAGCGGCGCGAGATAAATGTCCGAAAGGCCGCCCCGGTTGCCCCCACCGGCTTCCCGCATATCAGAGCCGTTGTCGTTGATGGCCAGGCTGCCGGTGATATGCTCGTTAAAGGCAATGGGTATGCCGATGCCGAAACCGATAAAGCCCTTGATCGCCGGTGCGTCGAACAGCCAATTCAGCTTGGTTATGTTCAACAGAAGATCATCGTCAATGTGGCCGTAGGCATTTCCGGCCATGGCCGTGCCGTTGACTTGGATTGATTGATACAGAAAATCGTTGCGGATGGAAAAACCGGCTTCCGGAATGTAGCCGATGTAAAAATCGCCGTATGTACCGGGTATGTAATGGCTGACGCCTCCCTCCACGGCCCGTGAAGGTTCGGCGGTTAGAAGACTCAATGCCGCCGCTACGAGGATTATCAACAAGGAGCTGAGGATGGTTTTCCCGATGTGTTGCCGTTGCATAAGCTTATCCCTAAAAGTGAAACGCACAGTACTTAATATCGGACGTTCTTATTTTGCCGCTGACCGGCGGAGCATAGCCGCCTCGCAATTGGCCGGCGCCGTACCCGCTGTTTAATTCCAAAACCGCGTTGCCCGAAAATGGTCGGCCTCCGTAAATGGACGCGTAACGGCCCTCCTGGAGGCCGCTTCAACTAAGCCATGCTCCGGTCTCACTTGACGGATTTCTTTCATGGGCGGGTCTTTTTTATCATTGTCAGCAATCTAGACGCATCCTGGTGGCCGGGGTGGCGTCTCAGCAGATCAGTCAGAACCTCAACCGCGCCGGTTTGATCACCGGTGCCTGCCAGGCAATAGGCCAAGCTATAGGCGTAAACCGGGATGTCCGGGCGCTGCCGCGCTGCCCGGCGACATAGCTCGATGGCCTCCTGTGGATGGCTGGCCATAATCAGCACGCCCAAGTTGTAGGCAGCCCTGGCCATGTTCGGATCGGCCCGTAGCGCCGCCCGCAGATGCTTTTCCGCCTGGGTCCGGTCGCCGATTTGGGCTTCAAGAAGGCCCAGGTTGCAGTTGGCTGCGGCATTATCGGGTTGCAATGTCAACGCTTCCCGGAGCGCGTCCCGCGCTTTTTCAGGGTCGCCCAACCGGGCATAAGCAATGGAAATATTAACCAGGGGCGGGACGCTGGACGGCGACAGGCGCATGGCCTTTTCATAGCAGGCAACGGCCTGGGCCGGATCGCCGCGCTCCAGGAAGTAATTGCCCAGACCGTATTGTGAACTCCATAGATCGGGCCGTGCTCTCAGGATGGCAAGGTATTCCGCCGTGGCCGCGCGGACGTTGTCGTTGTCGCTCCATGAGGGGCCGACTGCGGGTATGGCCGTCTGCGCCAAAGCGGCGGCGGCGCGGATGCGCACCAGGCGGTATTCGTCGGACGTCAACGCCGTGAGTATGCCGATGGCATCCGGGGATGCGCCGGTCGCCATGGCGTCGGCCGCCGCCGCCCTGACCAGGGGCGAGGCGGATTTGGCGGCCTTGGCAATGGCCGATTCCTTTTCGGCGCGGGGACAGTTAGCCAATAGCCGCAGGATCGAGGCCGAAACAATAGGGTCGGCCGTGTCGGAGTCCAGGTATGCCAGCAATTGGGGTAAACGGCGCCAATCGCCTTGGCGCGCCGCCAGCACCAAGGCGGCCTGTTGGATCACCGGGGCCTGGTAATCGTGCTGATGCCAAGCCCGCACCTGGCGGTCGGCCCAGGCGGCGTCCTTGTCGCGGTGGCAAATGTTGCAGGCGTTCGGCGAACTGTGGTCCATGGTGGTCGCCGGGGTGGGCGGCAGCATAGAATGATCACTACGGCGGATGCGGGCAAAGCTGGTGGTCGGCATGTGGCAGGACACGCAGTTGTTGCCGGGGCTGCCCGCCGGATGGCGGGTGTGGGCTGGGGCCTCGGCCACCCGCTCGGCGTGGCAGGCCGCACAGGCCTGGTTGGCTCGCGCCGGGTCCGCGAATCTGTAACGCCCGCTGGAGGTGTGGCAATGCATGCAGTCGAGTTCTCCCGACTTGACGCATGGACTGCGCAGCCAGGACGTGTAGGTGTAATTTTCTCCCAGATCCCGCCCGTCGGGGTGATAGTCGGAGTTTTCATAGGTCACCAGGTCAAAGTGATCGGAAAAACGCTGGCCGGGCTCCATGACCGGTGACAACGCGGCGGCCTTGGCGTGGCAGGAGGCACACTGGGCGTTTTGCTGCTCGTGGGTGAATTTCCGACCGCCCCGGATGATCTTCAGGTCACTGGGTATCTGGCCTTTGGGAGCATTCCGGCAGACAGCCACATGCTCCCGCCCCGGACCATGGCAGGTTTGACAATTGATGCCCGGTTCGGTCCAGGTCGTTAGATAGGCGTCCGTGTCCGGGTCGTAGCTGGAGGAAAATTGACTGGCGTGGCAGCCCCGGCAGCCGGTGTTGAACGAGTATGCCCGGTCTTTCCAATCCAGCGCCCGGCTGGATTCGTGGGTAAAGTGGCGCACCCCGCTGTCAGCCATGTCGAACCACTCACGCCTGCGCACGTCGTAGGCCAAGGGCAGGGTCTGCAACCGCCCTCTGGCCATGGGGGTAAGGAAGTAAAATACGTCTTTACCACCAAGTACATACGCGATGGTATAGCGATGTAGCTTGCCGTCGTCCATTTCATCGACCCACCCCTGACCTGGGCCTGTCATGGCTTGGTAGAGGGCGTTGCCGATAGACATTTTCCGCTTCATCGGCGACAGACTGGCCTTGGCAAAGTCATCGGAATAGGAGCGCATGGCCAAGCCATGGAAGGAGCTGGCCCAGAGTTTGTGGAATTTTTGATGGCAATCCAGGCAACCGGCTGAGCCTGACTCTACACCAACCATCCCCGAGGCACACGGGGGAGTAGCGTCATGAGTAAGGGCAGGTGGGGTTACCCCTATCACGAGGATGAACAACGCAAAGACAACAGCGAAGAATACACGCATGGAGGAATTGTCCGATGCTTAAATATTCAGGGGATTCCCAGTGGTAGCCGTTGGCAACCTATTAAACAATTCATCGTGAAGGCAGGCTGGTTACATCCAGATTTTTTGAATGCGTGTTAACGATTACTATATTTTTTTTGCTTTTGCAAAGACAAATCATCCGGCAGGGCTTATGTGGTCCTGAATGGTTCGCACTAGTCCCAAAGCTCTGACAGGGGAGATGGGTATACTGCTAATCATTATCGCGGAATTCGCCCCTTTGAACTGGCTGGGGGCCTGTAAGTTAACGCGTGCAAAGACTCACTTGAAAATCGCCGAGCAATTGCAATTAAGCTGGTCGGCTATAAATCAGAATCATCCTCAGGGCATACTAACCTATGTGAATTTCCCGCCGCCTGAACAATGGTAATTGCATCAAGCCAACCACTATGAACGCACTTATCCGGAAGAAATAAAACGTCCGCAATGTGGAATTAGTTGCCAGTATACTGACCCGTCGATAAGCCGAGATCTCTGCAAAACAAGTTTGATATCTTCAAAGAAAAGTCAAAGTGATTTAGATTTGAATTATTTTATGTAGGACAAACATATAAATAATACCAGGCTAATGGTAGAGGAGGAGTGGTTCTGAGAAAAGCAAAATACACCAAGTCAATTTCGGTTTATTTAGAGGAAGATGTTTATGCAAAGCTCTTAAAGATGAGCGAAGATGAAGAAGTTAGTATCAATTCGAAGATAAGATGTTTGATTAATTTTGCATTGAGAAAACAAAAATCAAATTAATTTAAGGAGAAAATTTAAATGCCAAAAAAATATAATAATGGAATATTGAATATCCTGATGTCACATTATGTGTGCAGCGATACTGTAAAATGCCAAATATGGGCAGCAGAAAGCGTTGATTTAGACACAGGGAAAATTGGGCGATACATAATGTTAACTGCGAGTGTACTGGATGATACTACGTTTCAAAACAGCATTGTGTTCAGGCTCTGCCCGTTTAAGGCAATTACATTTGCATATGGGATTAACTAGCTGATTAAAAAACCGGAATTTATTGGTGGTGAATACAAAATTGAAAAGTACAACTCGCCAGATAGTAGCTTAACTATTAAGTGCGCTGAAAGTGCAGATACCGGCCAGATGATAGTTGGAATGCAACCCAGGGATGGAGATAAGAGAGTAGTGTTAAAGCTAAACTTGACGGAAGCGCTTGGTGTGGCTGACTTGATTAAATGGGCAGCTAAAACAATTGTCGCAAAAGAAATTCAACAAAAAATGGTGGACGCAAAAGACGATACCTCTTCCAACCGTGGTGACAGTAAAAAACATCCTTATTTGATAAAAAAGGACATTTATAATGGTCTAGAAGAAATGTTTGGTTAGTAATGCCCGGGCCAGGATATGGTGTTCTGGCCCGATTTGTTATTAATTTGTAGTCAGTTATGGAGGATGTTTGCCAATTTTATAGTAATTTAGTGCCATTTGGTCTGCTTTGGAGTGCGTCAAAATAGACCGTGAATCCTTATCGTTGAACAGCGACATTGGTGTCGTTGCACAATAAAAATGGTTGAAATTGAAGCGATTTGCTGACGGGTCATGTCTTTATAAAAGTAATTGATGTTTATTGTATGTAAAATTACTATGCATTAAGTGAGTAATAAAAAGATTTATACCGGGTGTTTTTTTGCAGGTTAAGTCAATTTTTGCCTGTTAACAATGCAGAAATATAAATAGTGGATAAAATCAAATAAATTAATATAGTCAAGCGCTGTTATGGCAAATATAAGTGGCTTGATCTGGTTTGCAATGACATGTAACACATGAAACATGTGTTTCCGATAAAGCTGTTGCGGAAAATCGCTATTAAAAACGGTGCTGTAATACTTATAACATGTATAACAACTGATTTTATCAGTTACAATTAAATGGTATGATTAGGCAAATCGACATATTCTGGCAACATTTGAAATGGTAACCACGCTCAAATAATAACTAAAAATATGAAATGCTTTAAGATGCGCTGGCCACTCAGGATGTTGAGGTATATATCATCTTGGGGTTGATCAATCTGATGAGTTCGCGACCTGGAGATTGATGCATTATTTCGATGGTGACGGCTAGTAGGCTATTTTAACCAAAAGTTAATTTCATCCTTCCAAGTCAAATGCTGATGACGTTATTGAGTTGTCCTAGTCGAGAAAAGCGTTGACAGGTCAAGGTCCTAGCTGAAGGAGCCATGGCCTTCCGGTTAAGATGGTTCAAACCAAAAGAAGCATCTTAATTGAAAGGAAGGACCATGACTCAATCGCAGTATATCATCAACCGCAAGCTCAATATCCTGGAGTTGGGCCAAACTCTGGGAAACATCTCCGAGGCCTGCCGCAAACTTGGCATCAGCCGCCAGCACTATTACGACATCAAGCAAGCTATTGATGAGGAAGGTCTGGAAGGGCTCTTGGAGAAGAGTCGTCGCGTGCCCAGGATCGGCAACCGTGTGGCCCTCGAGATAGAGCAGAAAGTGCTGGATTATTCTTTACAGTTTCCCACTCACGGCCAGACCAGAGTGGCCAACGAACTGAAGAAAATCGGTATCCAGGTCAGCGCCGGAGGCATTCGCAGCATCTGGCTACGGCATGATCTGACGCTCAAGGCACAGCGCTTGAAGCGACTGGAGAAATGGGCGGCGGAAAACACTGAGGTGCTCACCGAATCCCAGGTCCAGGCCCTGGAGAATGCCAAGCAGGAAAAAGAGGCCCACGGTGAGGTGGAAAGCCCGCATCCAGGCTTTCTGGTGGCCCAGGACACCTGCTATGTGGGCATTATCAAGGGCATAGGCCGCATCTACCAGCAAACGGCCATCGACACCCACGGCAGCCATGGTTTTGCCAAGGTTTATCGTGAAAAGACGGCCCTGACCGCCGCCGACCTGCTCAACGACAGGGTGCTGCCCTTTTACGACCACCACGGCATCAGGGTGCACCGGGTGCTCACCGACAATGGCCCGGAGCTGTGCGGTCGTCAGGACAGCCACCCCTACGAGCTATTTCTGCACCTAAACGACATCGAGCACACCAGAACCAAGGTGCGCCATCCCCAGACCAATGGCGCGGTGGAGCGGCTTCACCAGACCATCCAGAATGAATTCTATGAGGTGGCCTTCCGGAAAAAGCTGTACCGCACGCTGGATGAAATCCAGGCCGACCTGGACGCCTTCATGAACTACTACAACACCGAACGAACCCATCAGGGCCGCTATTGCCAGGGGCGCACCCCTTTTCAGACCTTTAACGACGGCCTGGAACAGTATCAAAAGCATGTCCATGAAGGGATAGAAATCGAGGACGCAGCGTAGTAACCTAAGCCATCTGCCGGAAGGCCAAACTGTCAACGCAATTAGTGACTAGGACAATTGAGTTGCTCCATAATGTGTACAGTGATGGTATTGGCCTGACAGTCGCCTACTACCGGTCTGGTTGTTAGGCTGCCTTTTTGCTCTTACTATTTTTCGGTTCGGGATTCAAGTCTTTCAGGCCATCTTTGAAAGCCTGATACGGCGTCCTCCCGTTCATGTTGCGACCTTGGTGAGGCCTTTTAGTGTTGTAAAGGGCCAGGTATCCTTCCAGATCATTCTGCATCTCGTCGACCGACTCGTACCATTTCTTGCGGCCCATGATGCGGAAATGCTCGTCCAGCAGGGTGCGGTGAAGCCGCTCCACGAAGCCATTTGACTGGGGACGGCGCACCTTGGTTGTGCGGTGTTCGATGCCCTCCAGTTGCAGGAAGAGCTCGTAAGGGTGACGGTCCTCACGGCCACAAAATTCCCTGCCATTATCGCTGAGAATGGTCGTGATTGTAGCGTGATGTTGCTCGAAGAAGGGCAGTACGTCGGTGTTGAGCACATGGACAGCGGTCACCGGCAGCTTGGAAGTATAGAGCCTTCCCCAGGCATGGCGGCTATAGCAATCGATCACCGATTGCAGGTAGACCTTGCCCACGCCTTTGAGGGTGCCCACAAAGAAGGTATCCACCGACACCAGATCGCCCACACCATTGGTTTCAATGTGGCGCTCTCGAAACTCCGGGCTGAATCGCTCCAAGAGGGCGACCTGGTCCTCGCTCAAATCGATCTTGGTTTCCGATACGTGGCGCTCCAAACGCAGCAGGCGCTCATGGCGGCTCAGAAGATTGTGCCGGGACCAAACTCCTCGCACACCGCCGGAGCTGACCTGAATCCCTTTGAGGGCCAGTTCGTCGGCCACGCGCAGACAGCCATGGGTGGGATAATCCAGGCAATTATCCAGAATGGCCTTTTCGATTTCCTCTGATACGCGGTTGGGGTGTGGTCCTTTGGGGCCGGGAAGCCGATCCACCAGGCCTTCGGCCCCAAACGTCTGGTAGTTGCGCCTGATCTCATAAAATTGCTGGCGGGTATAGCCCATGATCTTGCAGGCCCGGCTGACGTTCTTCAAATCAGACGCCAACTCTAGTAAACTCAGCTTCCTGCGTGCTACTTTCTTTTCGGTGGTCATGTCTTTTGCCTCCTTGGGCCCGGAGTGCTTCAGCAACACTTCTTCTAACCCGGTAGGAGGCGACATGGCCACCTCTTCGTTTGGCTCTATGTGTCAGGTGGTTACCGTCACAGCACACACAGGCGGAATGTTTCCTATGGGCTCAAGCAGCCGCCGGTTGTTAAACCAGTTGAAGCGCTCGCGCTACAACGTGGTCAGGCCAGCCCGGATCCTTTGGCCTCGCTCTGCCTGACACAATCAGCTGCGAAGAGTCTCGCCGGTGCAGTCTATCTAGGCCGCAATGAAGCAGATGGCCTGCTGCCGTAGGTGGCGTAAGTTCTACTTTTCAGGCCTCCTGGAAACGGGAGGGTTTACCATGTCCTATAGGTTAAAACCGCAAGGACAAATCGATGCCGATGCTTCGTGGAGCGCCATCCACGACAGCCACGGTGCCACCGCCCCAATCGCGCTTGTCAACGATGTACTCGTGATCAAAGGTATTTTTGCACCACAGCACGACATCCCAGCTTTCGGCCTCATAACCGAGCCGCATGTTGTAGACCTGATGCCCCTCGCACTCGTATTCGTTTCCCGAATCCGTATAATAGGCGCTTACGCCGGTCATATCGAGACGACCGAAAACGCCGGACTCGTGCCGGTACTGCGCCCCCGCGTGATACGTATAATCAGGGGCGAACGGCAAGGCCTTGCCCGAATAATTATTGACACCATTGTCCCAATCCGAAAACGTGGCGTCCACATATCCAAGCCCGGCAAACAAATCCAGCCCCTGAAAGGGACGAGCCTTGACACTCAGTTCTAAACCGGTGGACCGCGCCTTGTCCGCGTTGTCTATCCACATGTTGGTGCCGACTTGATTCACGATCTGCTTGTCATTGATCTCCTGCCAAAACCCCGCCAGGTTCACCTGAAGCCGATTGTCCAGCCAGGACGTCTTGGCCCCGACCTCATAGCTCCACATCTGCTCGGCGTCATAAGTAAACTGACCCTGCGAGGAACCAAAGGAAGTATTGAACCCTCCGGCAAGGAACCCCTTGCTCGCCGTGGCGTACAACATGGCGTCTTCCGTCAAGTCATAGGCCAGCGTGAGTTTGGGCAGCAACTCGGTGTTGTAGATATCGTCCTCAAAAAAGTAGGCGGTTCCGAAGAAGTCCTTGTGGTTCTGCTTTCCATGCAATTGGGTATAGTCCAGGCGAAGCCCCACGGTCAGATGAAACTTTTCCACAAAGGAATACGTTGTCTGCCCGAAAAGAGCCGCATTCTGGGACGAAACCTCGGTTTGCCGATAATCGGCCATCGGAGTCATGGCGATACTCTTATCCATGTCCATCTCTTGGAAGATGCCGTAAAGGCCGGCCAGCCACTTCCATGGCCCGTCGTCCTCCGGAGACGCAATGCGCAGTTCCTGGCTGTAGGCTTCAAAATCCCTTTCGATGAAATAGGTCATCGCGCCCACCGCTCCGGAAGTCAAATCGCCATCACCGTAATATTCATACGAGAAGCCGTTCCGTGTCGTTATGGACGTGAGGGCGCCCGCATCGCATTGATACTCCAGGCGCAAGGCCTGGGTGTTGCCGTCCCTGTCGATGGAATTGGGACCGTCATAGTCGATTTTGTACGGGTCCGTTTTTCCGGTTCCCTGATCGATCCTGAAACTGCCGTCCTCGTCATCGTAATCGAAATAGTTGAACGTCAGGTCCGCTGACAGGGCATCCGACACCAGCCAACGAACCGCGCCGCGAAAATCGTAATGCTCGATGCCGGATGCGTAATCCCCGGTGTATTCGTTTTTCATGAAACCGTCTGAACGCCAGCTTGACGCGGCGGCGTTGAAAAACAGCCTGTCTTTGATCAACGGTACGTTGAGCTTTCCCATGACCCTGTGGGTGTTGAAGGAACTGTACTCTCCCATCAGGCCGGCCGACAACTCGTTGTCCGGCATGCAGGTGGTGATGTTCACGACGCCGGTTTCTGAGTTGCCGCCGTAAAGAGAGCCCTGCGGCCCCTTGAGCACTTCAATGCTCTCTATGTCCAACAGATCGGGATTGCGCATCTCCGCGAGCAGATAATTTACCCCGTCGACATAGAAGGCGGAAGGAGCCCACAGGAGGCTGTCGGGACCCTTGAGCCCGCGAAAAACGATCCTGTTGATGCCATAGTTGAGATTGGAAAAGACGTTGGGCATGTACCTCGTCAAATCTGAAAAGGACCAGCTTCCGGATTCCTCGATTTCCATTCCCGAGAAGGCGTCCATGCTGGCGGTGACCTCTTGAATGTTTTCTCTCGCCTTTCTGACGGTAACGGTTACCGCATCAAGGGTATAGGCACCCTGTTCTTTTGTAACGGTGGTTTTTCCGGTGCTGCCTTCCGATACCCGTGTATCGCCGGCATGGGCGGAAACGCTCATCAGGAAGCTAAACAGCAGGGCTGTGGCGATACCGTGGATCTTCATTCCATCCTCCTCCCGGACAACTGGCAAAAGTTGGAGGCATGCAGTACGTCATACTGAATACGCCCCGGTATTCATGGCGGGCTCAACAGAATATGATGGAATCTATTGCGGAAAGGACCTGGACAATACCAGTTAGTGTAAATATTTTAGTAATTAATGAAAATATGATAATCAATATTTTATTTATGAATATTAATAAAGAGTCGCTTTGTCAGAAAAACATATGGAAATTATTTTATAAATTTTATTTAATTCTACCTCTTTGGTAATATTATAATAAAAAGATAGAATTATCTAATTTCATAAGCTTCATAGCTTGTGTAACTACTTCATGGGCAGGCAAAGAACCAAGGCAACTCCGCGATCTGGCCGCAACGTCGGTCGTGCAAAGCGATCAACGCGCTGTTCGGGGACCGCTCCGGGCGTATGGCGCGGTTGTGCGCCTTCGGGATGCTCACGCACGGGCGCCATGTCTTGGTATCGAGGGGGTGAAGGCGGGTGCCGGCTGCTGGCAATGGCGTCAACCTGACGAAGACTGTCCGGTCGACGGGCGCGTGAGGGAGAAGTGCGCCCAATATCCGGTATTTCAGCCCGAATCGGACCGGACGAACAGGTTAGGGAATAGGCTCCGGGAGAGAGTAGAACGGGTTGCCAATCTTTCTCTTCCTGTACTGTCCGGGCCGTATTCCATAATAATCCCGAAATGCCTTGGAAAAATGGCTTGAATTGGAATAGCCAGCGGCATAGGCGATTTCCGTCAGGCTCAATTCATTCGCTTCAATCAGTTCAAGAGCCCATTGCAGGCGCTTCCGGCGCAGAAGTTCAAACGGAGTGCAACCAAAAACAAATCTAAAATATTTGCCCAACCTGGGGTGCGACATACCGGCGACCCTGGCCAGTTCATGGATAGAAGGTGGATTATTGATATCTTGAAGCAACATATCCCTGGCAGCAAGAACACCTTGCATTCGTTCTTCGTTCATCCCCTCTGGCGTGGCTGGTGTTCCAGAGATCATATCCAACTTGAGGGCAATCAGTTCAAGGGCTTTGGCTTCCAGGAAAAAGTGACGTACCTGCCCCAAAAACGAGCAATGGAGTATTTGTTGCAAGACCCTGCCCATGGACAGAGAGTTGATGTTTTTCTGAAAATAAAACTCTTCTTTTCTTCCGTGAAGGCCAGGTAGTTCTTTCTGACAAAAACGCTCGGTGCAGTTTCCGGTCTGCCCAGGGCTGACGAACCGCTCCATAGGAATGGTCAGGACAACTGCATCCAGTTGTTCATCTTTTGGGGCTTCCCGTATCAGTTCCGAGTCCGGAAACCAATAAAAATAGTTGTTACCCGCCTCGATTTTAAATCCCTGTTTAAAAAAAGTATTTTTATTTACAGACTGGCCGCTAAGACCAAATACCAGCATGATATCATCGGTGGTCCCCTGAAGCCGGGCGTAGAGTCCATTTCGAAGCTTGCACCGACTGACGGTTAAGGTCAGTCCCGATGGCAGGTATTCAGTTACAAAAGTCCCGGTTCCAACACGTGCCGGCAGGTCCCAGCTCATATTGCCGCCTGATCGGCCAACCGGCAGGACACGTTCAAGGCTACCTTCCGTCTCCCCAAGCATTACGGATGGCTCTGTGTATCTTCCCTCATACATTTTGCTTCCTTCAATCCAGATCCGAATTGTAGGGCTCCAAGCTTTACCAGCACTCTGAAATGAATAAAAAACGGAAATTTTGCTTTATGTCAATGACGTATGGAAGGGACAAGGAATTTTTTCATCATCTATAAGATTTTTTTCACCAACTGGTATTGCCCAGGTCCATTTCGCAATAAACATTGCACCATTAAGATACATTCGTCAGATGGGGCATTTCCATCCAGGACTCCCGCCTTATTCACTCGGGGGGGACATGTTGATCAAGGAGACTTGAAATGAAAAAGATTCTTATGCTTCAAGCTGTTATGATTGCATTCCTCTGGGGCTACCAGGTGTTTGCAGCCGATAGTGCGAATCCGGAAATTTCCGACCTCACTCCATGGCTGGGACACAGCGTATCGATCATCCATCTGTACCAAGGCGAATCCGCCGATAATTATTTCGCTGAAGTCGCAAAACATGCGCCCGAAGGCTATACGGTGGAAATGGTGAAGGAATTCATCTGCAGCCAGTTTGCCGTGAAGTTCAAATCCATTTACTTTGCTGACAAAGACACGATTGTTATCGATGATAGGATCATCGGGAAATACAGCTACGTCGGCAGTCTCACAACAAAATGGAAGGATGTCAGGACAACGTGGCAAATCTTTAAAACCGATTCGGAAGAAATGATCGGGGCGGGATTCAAGTACGTCATCCTTTTCCCTTTTCACCAGCACAGCAAGGATTCCTTACGACATGCCCACCTGAGGTATGGCAATGAGAACTTCGATTTTCTGATAACGGACCCTTCTGTCCAAATGTGGTGGCCGGCAATCTACCAACCGGAAACAACGGATGAAGCGAAGATCATGGCGACGATGATCAACGGCGCCAAACTCCAGGCTTCAATTCTTCCTGCATTGAAGAACACAGGTAAGGACTGATCTCTAAAACGGGAGTCAAAATGGTCTCCTCTGAGAAAAATTGGGTTTTCGATAAACACGACGCGGCGGCCTACGACAGGCACTGGGTGAAATTATCTGCCTTGAAAGATGTATTACATCTATTTACGCGCATCGTGCTGTCCGAATTGCCGGAGCATGCTCATATCCTATGCATCGGCGCAGGTACCGGGGATGATATTTTCGGTCTGGCGCACCATTACCCACAGTGGCGCTTTACCGCTGTCGACCCCTCCGCATCGATGATGGAGATTTGCCGGGAGAAAGCGCAGGAGCAGGGCATCGCTTCGCGCTGTTCATTCCACGCAGATTATTTAAGCTCACTGAACCCGGCGGATAAGTTTGATGCGGCCACTTGCCTACTGGCGTCTCACTTTATTAAGGACAAGGAAGAGAGGCGGAACTTATTCAGGGAAACAGCATCACGGCTTGTTCCCGATGGCATACTGGTCAGCGCGGATTTTTCAGGTGATAGATCAGCCCCAGCTTTCGACAACCAGCTGTCATTGTGGCTGCAGATGATGCGCTATGCCGATGTATCCATCAGGGAGGTTGAGAAAATGCGGACCTCCCTTGATGACTATGTTTCTGTTTTAGCGCCCGACGAGATTGAGAGACTTATAAGTTCCAGCGGATTCAGCAGCCCCATTCTTTTTTTTCGGGCTGCATTGGTGCATGCGTGGCATGCAAAACTGATCTCTGACAATGGCGGGTGAGCAGGATAAGATCGCGGTTTCCTGCGAATAATAAACGCAGAAACGTACGATCATGAATGCGTTTTTATCCTGGAAAACCCTGTATCAGAGATTAAATGAATATTGGAGAAAAGCAATGCACGCTGAACGGTTTTTTCAGTTCATGGCCGAATACAACACCGCCATATGGCCAGCACAAGTTATATTTTACATATTAGCTGTTTTCTTCATATTTACATCGTTCTACAAGATCAGATCTTCAAACACTATAAACATACTCATTTTATCAGTACTTTGGGTATGGAATGGATCTGTAACGCTATTAATTTTTTTCAGCAATTTCCATTACCAATATTATTTATGGGGAGCGTTCTGGATTGCCCAAGGACTTTTGATATATTATATTGGGGTGGTCAAGAGACAAATAAATCTTAAAATAAAGAAAGACGTTTATTCAATTGCCGGCTTAACATTCATTGTTTATGCCCTGGTAATATACCCGATGATAGGCTCATGGCTTGGACACCCTTTCCCGAGGGGGCCGCTATTCGGCTCTGCACCTTGCCCGACAGTCATATTTACATTCAGCGCATTCCTGTTCTCAGAGAACAGAGTCAAATCATATCTGTTGTATTTCCCGATGTTGTGGGCATTGATGAGCCTTTACCCAATTATCGGGATGGGGGTTTATGCTGACATTGGAGAGATCGTTGCCGCTATTGTTGCATTCGCTTTGATCCTGAAGAAAAACAAAAGCATGTCCCTCAACTGATCGGAGAAGTGGCCCCGGCTCCTCGGACCACTAAGTGTTGATCTAACCCATTAACGACGGACTGAACCGCCCCGGCAAATCCAGAGAGGTTTTTATCATGGCCTTTATGGAAAGGGCAAAGCAAAGGTGCGAGCAAGACAAGGCCGCCAACATCCGCTGGTTTGTCCATTATAATGGTCGACAAATCGATAGCCTGAAAACAGCTTGGCGCAATGACAAGGAAAGAGCAGGGTATAAGAACCATCCTATCCGGATCTATGATCTGCATCATGTGGCTGCCACTGAAATGCTGGCGGCAGGAGCCGACCCTGTTGCCGTGCAGCACCAGCTCGGCCACAAGAAACTCAGCACCACGTTTAACGTCTACAGTCACGTTGTTTCGGTCGCCCAGGAGCGTGCGGCAAGCATGATCCCGGACCTGAATGAAGATGGCGAGGAATAGGGCGTTCTTAATATGAAGAGTCAAGCGTCATGCCTGGCTCTTTTTGTGTTTTTTACTCAACGCCCATCAGCGTGACGGTTTTGGTGACAGTTTTTAACAAAAAATGGCCCTGCCGAGCGGTTTGATCCGCGGGCCAGTGGGCTTAATTGGGAAGCCTGCCAATACCCCTCCCAATGCACCAGATCATCCATCGCCCGCTTGGGTACGAAGTGCCGTTCCTGCCCGTCGCGCCAATATTTGATCACTTCCAGGCCGGTCTGGCCGGGCTCCAAGTCCACCACCGGTGGCATTTCGTCAGGAAAACCAAGGGCTACGATGCTGTCCAGGCTTTGGGCTTCCGGCGGCAGGAGGGGCATCCTCACTTGTAATAAGGTCAAAGCTTGCTGTTTGCTGGTTTCTTGCACCTTGGCCCGTCCCTGGGCCAGGGTGCAACGCCCCGGACGGAGTGAATTCGGTCCGGGGCTTAGGGCGCGCAGCTTAGAGTCGCGCCGGGTCGGCTATCCCTGGCCCCACAATGCCGAGGCCATGAACAGGGCTCCCAGAATGGTAAGGCCCAGAGCAGCCAATACCTGAAAGATACCTTGCAACGATACAAATACCCCGGGCTGTGTGGAGGCCAGCTTCAGTGAGGCATTCTTGCCTCCATGGGCCAGCAGACCCACGGCCGAGATGGTTGCCCCCATGCCCAGACTCATTGCTCCAGCCAATAATACGCCCAGCCAAACCGCGTCCAATGACAGGAAAAACAGCATTATCAACACCACCCCTGGGCAAGGCACCAGTCCAGCGGCCAAAGCCATAAGCCAGGGCGGGACGTCCGGTGATGACGGCATGGCTTGTGCTCGGTTTCTGCTTTGGAGCCAGGAGCGGACGGCGCCAATCAACAACACCAGCCCCAGAATGGTGATAAGTCCATAGCTGACCACTTGCACGATTGAAGTGAACTGGTTCAATGCGTCGCGGACACTGGCCTCCAGGATCTGGCGCACTATCAGTACCAGGGCGACACCACTGACCCCATGGATGATGGCCACCAAGTTGCCCATGACCAGGCCGGGACCCAGGCGGCCTCTGGTTAGAACATAGCCCAGGGTTACCGCCTTGCCGTGGCCTGGCCCGACGGCGTGCACGACTCCGTAGGCAAAGGCCAGGGCCAACAGGTTGAGCAGAGGGGCGAGGTGGCCGGATTCTTTGACCTCCCGGCCCAGCGCAGCCATTTTCCGGTTCAGCAGGCGTTGCCACTGGTTGATTTTATTGAGCAGCCCGGAAAACCAGGAGGCTTGCTGATTGGCGGTTATTGACTGGGGCGATGGCGGTGTCCGGAAGGGGCTCTGGGCTTCAGCGGACAAGGCCAGGGTCACGCACAACAACGCGCAAAATAAAGCAATATAAAGCAGACGGATCATTGCTGGCGCCAAAACTGTATGCGAACGCCCGTAGTGTGGACCAGGCCCAGCATGTCATTGTCGACCCGGGTTTTAGTCATGGTCACCTTGACTTCGATGTTGGGCCTTGTTTCCAATTGCACGGCATCATGGGGCACCACGGTCAGACACGTGTAGTACGTGTCATCATAAGGGCAGATGTCAACCGTTTTGACCCCTTTCGTGGCGGCCACATGGCAGGGAATGACAAATTGGTAGACCAATTTGCCTTTAGTTATCCATGCCTGGAAATCCTTGACCCATTTGAGAGTAAAATTTCGGCCCTGAACCTTGATGTTGGTGAAATAGCTAAAGTTTTTTAGGTAGTCAAAGGCTTCGGCTTCAAGGGTTTTAACCTCCTTGGAGGAAAGCTTGCCATCGTGGTTGGGATCGAACTCATCCAACAGCATGGCTGAAAACATCTCGTCAAACTCCCAGTGCACTCTTATGGACGCCAGACCCTTATCATCAAAAGATATTAAAAAACTGGTATCGGCAAAAGCATGGGGGTGGGCCAGGGCTGGTAGAGCAAGCACCAGCATTAGGAGGACCGGCGTTATCAGCCTGATTATCCAGTTGCTTTTCCAGCGCATGCAGGATTGGTCCTTCCCGGGGAAGATGGCACCTAATCCTAACCAGGAAACTTGATCGGTGCAACAGCTGATGAGGCGATAACCAGACCTGCAATTTATATCCCGCCCAAGCCGGGGTTGAGTAGTTGAAACCATAGTTGCATGCGAATAAACGCAATGCTTTCGGGGTGTCCCCCGGGTGCAGGCCCAGCGCCCGAGGGACAGGGAGGTGGCTTTTAGTTAAGGGCCCAGAACCATTTGCTTACTATCTGCGGCCGCTCTATGACGCTGGAATCGATATATTTGGGCAAGCTATAGACTGGTATGGCGCAAAGTTCGGAGTTCTGTGCTTTGGCTTTGGCCAAGGCCTTTTGCACTGCGGTTGAGTCACCGGTTATTACGATTACATCGGGTTTCGCCTTGGCTAGGCCATCCAACTTGCGGATCGTGACATGACCATTGGTTGGCTTTTTTCCTTTGGCGACCAGAGCTTCGCCCACGTTTTTACAACCAAGGGGCTCAAGGATGAATTGATCAGAATACCCTCCGGGAACCTCCACCTCGATAAAGACCTTGCCGGTTCCTTGCTGATAGATGCCGTTGAGGATCACCACCTTTTTCGCCAGATTTACGCCCTTGGTCTTTTGGGTCAGCTTGGCGACAGCCTTGTTGTATTTTTCGATAAGTTCCTTGCCTGCCTTTTTCTTGTCCAGCAAATCGGCTGTCTGTTCTATGGCCGGGACGACACCCTTGGTGAAATCAACATATTTGATATCCATGCCCATTTTTTGCAGATCTTCAACAGAGTCCAGGGGGTCCACGTCAGGATTGAGAATGCAATACGGGTCTGACTTTTCGATAATTACCTGCTTGACCTTGTTTTTTTTGATGAAGTTGAAGAGCTTGTCCCGCTTGCCATGAGAGAGGCACCGTGGGCAACCAAGGGGTTGGGCTTGGGTCTTTATCTTGTCGCACAAGGGCCACAGAGAACAACGGACTCCCATTGCAGCCGGGACCACTCCCAAGTTGTAGGCGATGTCCACGACCCTGTCGCCAATGATGACGATATTGCGCGTTTCTTTTTTGTCCCATGATTTGGCCTGAGCCGCGCCGATCGACAGAGCGGCGATTGCGATTAAGACGGCGACCATACAGGCGGCTTTAGTGAATAAACTGTGATTATGCATTCTAGCTCCTGGGCCGCCGTATGCGAAAGGGGCGGCATAGGTGTTCTTAACGGTTCGTTATCTTATGCGTTGTGTTAGTTTGTTCTGCAGGCAAAGCAGGGTGCCTGCCTGGTTGTAGACAAACAGCAGGCATGAACTCAGCAGTGCGAGTCCACCCCCGGCAATAATATTCTTGGCGCCTTGGGCTACTGCTCTGAACTCCGGACTGCCCGGTGCGTGTCCGGAAGGTATGGCCCTGATGCCCACCAGGTGGAAACCAATGGCCAGGGTGATCAATCCGGCCACCTGCAACACCAGGTTGATGCTGCACAGTGCGGACCGGTAGCGGTTGCCGCCTTTGATCTCCTCGGCGGCATAATAAAACAGCCCCATCAAGGCGGTGCTTACCCAACCCACCAGGGCAACATGGGCGTGAATCTTGCTGACGAAATAGCCGAAAAACGGCTTTATATGCTCAGGCTCGATACCTAGGAGCATGGCGTAGAAGTCCTTGAAGATGAACTTGGTCGGGTGCATCAAACCTTCCAATGTGCCCAACAGAAAGAACAGCAAAGACGCGATCATGAACTGGACGGCTGTTTTCTTGCCCAGCGGTGCTATTGGTGTCATGGCCCTTGTAATCTTTCCAAAAGTGCTGTTCTGGGTTTAGTAGTCCCACCTGATTCCGGCGTAGACAAAGGCAGGCTGAACTTCGTAGTCCTCGGTGTCTTCGTCAAGGATGTTCTTCATGCCTGCGTAAACCTGGAAGTCCTTGAATATATCCTTGCCGATCCAGGCGTCCAGGGTGGAATGGTTATCCAGGGCGTTGCCCATTCCGTCTTCAATGCCGGTGTACCAGGTGTAAGCCACCCTGGTCTTGAGGCCCAACTTGGCCAGGTGCCATTGGAGGTTGACATTGCCCTTGAACTCGGGCTGATCCGCCAGTTGCTCTCCGGTGTCCTTGTTTTCTGTTTTCAGATAGGTCAGGCCCGCGCCAAGTTTCCAGCCGCAAGGCAGGCGAAGATTGCCCAGGAATTCCACACCGCTGGTTTGGGCTTCAGACAGGTTTTCATATCGGTATGTGCTTTTTAGGGATTTGCCGCTGCCTTTTGATGAGATGAGCACCGCCTCGATCATGTCGTCGATGTCATTATAAAAATAGGTCAGTTCCATGTCCAGGCCCTGTGCTATATCCAGATTGCTCTGTAGGCCGACTTCAAAGGAGCGTGATTTCTCGGGATTCAGGTCCGGATTGCCCAGATAGGTGTCTTTGCCTCTTCTTTTGTATGAAGTTACAAAAAGCTCATAAGAGGTTGGCGCCCGGAATCCATGGCCATAACTCGCCTTCAAACGCAGGAAATCGGTAATCAGGTAGCTGCCGGTCACACGGGGGCTCCACTCGGAGCCGAATTCGCTGTGATCGTCGTAGCGCGCTCCGGCAACAATATTGAGCCTTTCGAAGAAGACCATGTCGATCTGGCCGAATCCGGCCGTGTTGTGGGTGTCATATTCCGGTGAGATGTCATCGGCGCCCCTGTTGTCGTCCCGGTAATCGCCGCCAAGGGTCACGCTGGCAAAGCTGTTGATCTTGGCATTGAACCGCCCTTCGTATTGCGTGCGTTTGTATTTTTCATCGGTAACGAAAAAGGGGTCCGTGGTTTCCGGATCCAGGTCTGCGTCTGTTTTATATTCAGAGTGATAAGCCTGAAGCATAACGCTGTAGTTCTGGGCGAACTTGCCATCATAGCGCGCAAAGACATCGGCATTATCATCAGTAGCGTCGCGGTCCGTCAGCACGTTCTGGATGTCGCGCTTGCCTTCGCGTTCAAATTTGCTGTAATACCCACCAAAACTGATGGTGTGGTTTTCCCCAAGGTCCACGGCGGCTTGACCGGATGCGTATTGCTGCTTGAGGTTGTCTCCATCATCCGGAGCTTCGTTGTCATGATCCCAGCCATTACGGTTTTTGTAGAGGCCTCCCAGGATAAAGCGGAACGGGCCGATGTCTGTTCCGCCATAGGCTTGGGGTTGAACGAAATCACCGCCGCTGTGAGTGTTTGTGCCGGCTTTGAGGTCCGCTCCGGCCACCGGTTTTTCCTTAGGCGGTTTTTTTGTAATGACGTTGACAACGCCGCCTATGGCGTCACTGCCGAACAGGGCCGAGGTGGGGCCTCTGACGATTTCGATCCGGTCGATCATCAAAGTCGGAATCTGGTTGATATCGCTAATGCCGCGATAGCCGGGCGCCAGACGCCTGCCGTCGATCAGCACCAGGGTGTGCATTGAGCCACTGCCCCTGATAGACGGCTCAATGACCCTGCCGGAAGCCATGCCCAGAGTCAGGCCGACCGCTTCTTCCAAGGCTTCGGATACCGTATCAGCACCCATCTCCCTGATCTGTTCCTGGCTGACGACCTGGATTGAAACCGGGGCCTGGGAGAGCTTTTGCTCATCCAGAGTTGCTGAAACGACCATGGGCTCTATTTTTTCCTTTTTAGGCGATGCCGGGGCTACTGCGGCAGCGCATTCCGCTGCCACCAAGCCTGTCAGTGCAAGCACCATTAGCGTTGTTTTCAATACTGCAAGGCGCATGTTGAATTCTCCCCATTGCGGTAGTTTGTGTAAGGCTTTAGTGTTGAAATTAGATAAATCTAAATAAAATAAAAAACAATAAAAAAATAATATAAACCTGATATGGTCCAATAGGGTTGATGCTGCTTGTTGCTCAACTGTTTGAAAAAGATTGCGAAAATGGTTTGATATGGGGCGTGCGGTCAGTATAGAACGAGAGGTAAATGTACTATGATGGCATAAGATGCTGAAATAATATCATTAATTATATATATGGTTAGTAATAATTAGTCGAGGCCCATGGTGAAGGGACCGTTTTGCCTTTGCATGGAAATATTTTATAAATGGTAATTATTGATTAAAAACAAATAATTAGACATCAATACGGTCTATTTGCGCTGTCTGGTTACTGTATCAGATATGGGGCACCGGTGGGCGAGATGTATTGGGGATGACAAGTGAAAAATGGATAACAAAAAGTTAGAATGATAAAATAATTATATACTACTCAAATAAATATATTTTATCATAGCAATTTCACGGGATTAGGCATTGCCACCTCCAATGATCACACCACATCACTAGGTGTTGTGATCTAACCCAGGAACAACGGATATTTGGTTAAACGACAATTTGGTTTTCAAAGGCCAAAGAGTTGATGTAGCAAAGGGCACGGTGCTTCGTGTTGCGGTTATAGTGCGCATCAAAAAAATGCCCTAACACTGCCCGGCACATGTCCTGACGGCTGGCAAAGCTTTCGCCGATGATCTGCTATGGTTTGATACAGGGGAACATCTGCAAGGTTCAGTCCTCGGCAATTCATGCGGCTTCATCTTGTGCTAATTTGACGAAAAGTGAGGAGGTCGGCAAACTCTTGGGTCGTGATTCGGGATAAGGGGTAACAGGGTCCGGCTGGCGGGACGGCCTCGTTCATCCTATCTTATGAAGAGTAGCGAAACTGCCAGGCGATGGCTTTGGTCCCGTTATGCCCATTCACCGAGAAGTTGGCTTTCTAATTTGGCTGGGACTTTGGCTGGGACTTTTTGTAAAAATGCTGCCAAAATCGGCAAAAATGGGAAAAGGCTGAAAAAGTGATTGTCTTGCGATATCAAAGAGTTCCTAAGAATTGAGGAGGTTAGGAAACTCAGAGGTATAGCCTCCGGAGCCAAAGGCCGTTGGTTCGAATCCCGCACCGCCCACCACAATGATATCAATAGGTTAGGGTCTCTTTGGAGGCCCTAACCTTTTTTGTTGCATGCCCTGTTCCCCACACTATTCCCCACATGGATTATCACCTGCCACCATATCACCTGCCTATGGCCGGCGGCGCAGGGTGCAAAATCCCAGCCAAAGGCAGGTGGAGCGTGAGAGGCTCGATCACCTGGTGAAAGAAGCCTTTGAAGTTCGCAAGGGCCGTAGCGGAGCAGTTGGGCTGACTCTCGATATTGATGAGCAGGGCTGCAAATACAACCGCAAAACAGTGGCCAAAAGCATGAATAGGCAGGGCCTTGTAGCTAAAGCGGCCAGAAAGTTCAAGGCCACCACGGATTCGGGCCATAGTCTGCCGGTGGCTCCAAATCTATTGGCCCAGGACTTTAGCGCAACCGCTCCAAATCAGAGGTGGGTCTGCGATATCACCTACCTTTGGACCGGCGAGGGCTGGTTGTATCTGGCAGTGTTGCTCGACCTGTTTTCGCGCATGGTGGTGGGCTGGGCCATGGATAAGCGTATGAAAGCCGACCTGGTCTGTGACGCCTTGCAGATGGCCTTGTGGCGGCGGCATATGCCCAAAGGTGTGATGGTCCATTCGGATCGTGGCAGCCAGTACTGCTCCCGGAAATACTAGACCCTTTTAACCAAGCATGAGCTGGTTTGCAGCATTAGCGGCAAAGGTAATTGCTACGACAACGCCGTGGCCGAAAGCTTCTTTCATACCCTCAAGGTGGAAATGGTCCATGGTGAGCGCTTCGCCACTCGCCAGGACATGCGCCGGGCCGTATTCGAGTATATCGAGGTTGACTACAACCGTATCAGGAGGCACAGTGCCAACGGCTACATCAGCCCGTTGGCTTTTGAGGATCAAATAGTCGCTCAACAAACTGTCCGTTGTTTGTGTGCATGATCCCCCTGCCAATTACCGACCCCTCTGGCCCCGGTTCCGTACTGCCTAGACATGTTGATCCGATATTGAGGGACAGGTTGGTATGGCCTAAGGCCATCTTAGCTGTTTGACTCGCGAAAAACGATGGACTAACATGAGTTATGATTTGCGTTTGAAACCTACTTGTTTGATTGTTGGGGGGAAAGTACCTGAGAACATTTGAAATATCTGCGAGGCAACACGGCGATTTGAGACTTTTCAAGGAAGCGGCATAACATGATTCGCAGATTTGTTATCCTGATTATCCTGATTGTGGCGGCAGCCGCGGCGTTGGATTTTTTATTACAACAGTATCTACAGGACCGTCATCAAAGCGATCAGGTGCGCAGTGTTTCCTCGCGCCTGGCTACCCTCCGGGTCCATTTGGAAAAAGAAATCGTCAGCAACCTACTGCTCGCCCAGGGCACTGCCAACTACATTTCCATGAATCCCCAATTGTCCCAAAAAGAGTTTGACCGATACGTTCGCCAGGTAATGCGCAACAAGAATTCGTTGCGCAACGTGGTCGCGGCGCCTGATTTCATAATGTCTTATGTCTATCCTCTGGAAGGTAATCAAGCCGTGTTGGGGGTGGACTACCGCAAACTACCCAGACAGTGGGAGCAGGCGCGCCGGGCAAAAGAGACTGGACAGATGGTGGTTGCCGGACCTCTCAAGCTGGTTCAAGGGGGCACCGGGCTAATCGGCAGAGTCCCTGTTTATATGGAAGACCCCGATGGAGATCATTTTTGGGGCTTGGTGTCCGCTGTCATCAATATAGACAACCTTTACCAAACCGTGGGCATGGACAAATTGTCCGACCTTGACCTTGCCATCAGAGGGGTTGACGGCAAAGGGGCGGAGGGAGCGGTTTTTCTTGGCGATCCCAAACTCTTCGAACCGGGCCGGGATTCGGTGATCATGCCGGTTAGCTTTCCTTCGGGATCCTGGCGGATTGCGGCCCTACCCAAAAGGGGCTGGACGGAGGCGGCGCCCTTCGGATTGCTGGCGCATGTCATCATTGCTCTGTTGGCTGTTGTTGTTTTGCTGATTACATTCAAGATAATGAAAAACCAACAGGAAGTGGAGCAGGCCAAACAAAGCCTGGACGAGGCCCAGGCCATCGCCCATCTGGGCAACTGGGAGTTGCAGGCCGAAAGAGGCACACTGTGGTGGTCTGATGAAACCTATCGCATCTTTGGCGTGAAAAAAGGAGTTTTCGCGCCAAACCTAAAGAGTTTTTTAAACTTGGTCCATCCCGAAGACCGGGACAGTGTGGGTAACTTTTTTTCCGCGCGAGTGCAGACGGCTGGATCTCACAGCCTGGAACACCGGATTATTCTACCCAACGGATCAGAGCGTTATGTCTATGAGCAAAGTGTCGGCCAAGATGAGGGCGACAGTACCCGCCTGCGTTCCACGGGTACGGTCCTGGATATCACCGAGCGCAAGCAGGCGGAAATTACGCTTCAAAATTCAGAGGAGCGCTACCGCGAGCTTTTCGACTCAATAAGCGATCTGATTTACACCCAGGATATGGAGGGCAGGTTTCTCTCCGCCAATCCGGCCTTGCACAAGCTCTTCGGCTACACCGCAGATGAATTTTTGGGGGACAAGGCGGCGAACTACATGGACCCGGAAATGGGGGCGCTGTTTGCCAGCGATTACCTGGGAAGTTTGAAGCAACAGGGCAAGCATGAAGGCATTACCAAATACTACTGCAAAGATGGCTCGGAAATATATTTGGAGTACCGTAGTGAATTGGTCAGGCCTGAAAACGGGGAGCCGTACATCAGTGGCATAGGAAGGGACGTAACATCAAGGATCAAGGCGCAAAGAGAGAAGAAAAGCCTGGAAATCCAACTGCAACAGGCCCATAAGATGGAGGCGGTAGGCACCCTTGCCGGAGGCATAGCCCATGACTTCAACAATATCCTGGCGGCCATCATCGGGTACACGGAACTGGCTTGGGGTGTGAGCAAAGAGGGCGGAGACAATACCCAACTGCTGGACAACATATTAAAAGCGGCCGGACGCGCCAGCAAACTGGTTCAGCAAATATTGGCCTTCAGCCGCAAGGCGGCGTTTGAAATGAAGCCGCTGGACCTCAATAGGGAAATTTTCGACACCGTCCAGCTCATAGAACGCACCATTCCCAAGATGATATCAATAGAACTCCATCTGGATCAGGACCTGCGGCAGGTCTCGGGCGACTCCAATCAAATCGAGCAGGTGCTGCTCAATCTGGCAGGAAACGCCAGGGATGCCATGCCCGAAGGGGGCAAGCTGACGATAAAGACCGAAAATGTGACCTTGGACCAGGGGAGCACGAATGGCCAACTAGACCCTTCGTCGGGAGACTATGTGCGGATTACCGTATCCGACAATGGCCAAGGCATGGACGAAAAAACCTTGGAACACATTTTCGATCCCTTTTTTACAACCAAGGAGGTGGGCAAAGGCACTGGGCTGGGCTTGGCATCGGCCTATGGCATAATTAAGAGCCACGGCGGTGAAATCGTCTGCCGCAGCGAACTGGGCAGGGGCACCACTTTCGCGATTTATTTGCCCGCTCTGGAATCCGCTCCCCACACTAACGATTCAGCGATGGTGAACGTGGATCTCATCCCCGGCGGCACTGAAACCGTACTGCTGGTTGATGATGATGACGCTTTAAGGGACATTGGCACCCATGTGTTAGGGAGAAAGGGCTACCAGGTTCTAACGGCCATGAACGGAGAAGAGGCCCTGGAAATCTACGGCTCGCAGACCTCAGCCATTGATCTTGTCATTCTTGACATCAGCATGCCTGGCATGGGCGGGCATAAGTGTCTCCAGGAAATTCTTAAGATTAACCCCGAGGCCAAGGTTGTTGTCGCCAGCGGATATTCGAGCCAGGGCCAATTGAAGGAGACTCTTACTGCCGGTGCCACCGCTTACATCGCCAAACCTTTCCAGATGGCCGATATGTTAAGTACAGTGCGTCAAGTGCTGGATGGTCAATGGGTGATCTAACCCAGTAACAACGGACATTTGGTTAAGCGACAGCTTTGTTTTCAAATGCCAGCGGGCTGTTATCGCGGTTGGTACCGTGTCTCCCGTTACGGTTGTCATGCACCTCGGTATACCCGAACACGGTTTTTCGCATACTTCTGGTGGTTGGATTTTCATTAAAGTGATCATAAGGGGGTATCTGCAAGGCTCACCACACCACCATTCGTGAGGCTTTAATAAATATACTAAGTTCCCACACTGTTGCTTGTCCGATACCGGTGGTGCCGGCTCGCAATGCAAATGGATGTTAGACCTTGCCATTTCTCCTACCGTTTGGGGCTTGGGGAGGTGTCGGCGCATTTTGGCCGGATGGTCCGATCTGGCGGGTGCAGTTGGTTGCGCTGATCACGGTGCCGCTGCTGTTTCTCCTGGCTTGGCTTGGCGCCGACTGGGCCACCCGTTTCCGGTACGTTGTAATTGCCGTGTCAGTTTTGGCCCTGCTATCGTTTTTCATCGGCGGCATTCCTCACATGAACATGGGCCATATTGTCCGGCAAATGGAGGCCACCGCTCTGGAGGCCCCACGCGTTACCTGGCGGGTAAAACTATACGATAAGTACCGGTAATGTGTTCATGGGCAAACTCTAAAACCGGTCTCAATTTATAAAGGCGTACGGGCGCTTGCCGACAAAATAAAATGCGGTTGACCGGCTAATTAAAAAACAGCTATGATATTTAATATATATAACTTTAGATCGGCCCATAGCTGCCTTGGCTCTACGAAATACTGGGCCCACCATATCAACAATTTATTACAAACAAAACGGAACGCAGCACAAGTTTCCTAGGCCTCGAAGTTCTGCTGTTGAAGCCTGATATGATATTAAAATTAAAGGTATGCGCTAAAGGTTTAGAGGGGAATATCTGCGATGGGCAGATGGTTTTTCATAAAACGTACCGCTTATTGCCAAGCTTAATAGGAAGGGCATATAATGCACAGAAAAATAATGCCATACAGGCATGGTTTTCTATCATCATCAAATATATTTTTTCTTGGTTTTTCGCTTGTCATTTTACTTTTTATTGCCAACATTGCCATCGCCCAAAGTACAAGCCACAATGGCGGACAGTGGCTTGGCGTTGGGGGCAAAATGCTAATCTCAGGCAATGGCCATTTCAGTAATAAATGGATTGCGGCACACAGGTATGGACACGGCAATGGCAAGTACTGGAAGAATGATGAGCCCACGTCAAATCCGGCCACTGGCAAACAAATACCGGCTAGGCACACACAAGATGAAGTAGACAAGGACGTATGGAAGCTCAAAGGACATATTAAGGTGCTTGGCCCCGGATTTCTTGGTATTTTCATGAGAAGCAAAGGTGCCTATGCTGTATTAAAGCGGTCTACAATAGACAGTGTATTTCGGACCCATGATTTGGGCAGGGATCAATGGGTGACCTCCTCCGACGGCAAAGGGAGGTGGCAACTGGCCGGCGTAGTGAATGTTGACCCAACCAACTCAAATGCAACGGGCGGCTGGGTGCCTGCGGGCGAACCAACGAGCGTTGATGTGTGGGTTTACAACCCGTTGAGTCACTGGGGTGTCTGGGGAAAAGGCTATGGTGCGCCGAAGGATGTTGAATTTGAAGTTTGGTTTTTCCCCCGTAGGGGCGGCAAAGTAATCGAGGTGTTCAAATATTGCCGCGGAAAGAAAATTGATATCACAACCGGTGACAAACCGTGCAGACGCGAACCTTTTGTGTACAAGCCAAAAGTCGACATCGGCGCCCCCACCAACAGAGAAGGAGCAGGCTCACGCTAACTGTTTTGACCGGCTTCCATGGCCTATTTCCAGCTCCATGCCTGTCATGATAGTCCATGAATCGGTATTACAAGCAATGGCCCGTGCTTGAGCGCCTTGCAGGATACGGAATTGTTTTTTAGCCATCACAAAGAAAGGGTCAGGCGCTGTCGCCCAACCCTTTTTTATGGCATATACGATATGCGGTTAATCGCTATTTCCGCAGATTCGTCTCGTATCTCCCCCAGATGTCCAGAGCGATCTTCATGGGCTTCATCATTGGAACCGTGTAGGTTGTGATCCCCTTGGCGAAAAGCTCTTCCCGCCAGCGATTTACATAAGGCGAAAATCCACGGGGGCTTATAACCAGGGGCTTTTTTAACTCCCGGTTCAGTTCGGCCAGTTTTTCGTTTAAGTATTCTGATAAATAAGGTGGTTGAAGATAGATGGCGGTCAGGATGATGTCGGTGTTGGGGTCGTCATCAACTATCTTCAGTGCCGCCATGAGACGCTCATCATCGCAGTTTCCGTATAGGTCCAGCGGATTCCTGCCGATTCCCGCCACGATCTGCTGGCGGTCTTCCTCGCGGGTCACCCGGAAATTGTCCTTCAGCAGCTCCTTCAACTTGCTCTTGGTCTCCGGGGCGAATTCGGCCAGCTCCATGCCCTGATCCGTGACCTGGTCAGCAAGCAATATGGCCGCGCCGCCGCCCACGCTTACCACCGCCACCTGGTCGCCATTGGCTCTCGGCATGGTGGTGAGCATGGATAGCACGTTGACCAGGACCTTGGGGTCCTCGGTCAAGTCCTCTATGAGGTAGAATCCGGCCCGCCGGCAACAGGCCCGGAAGGCCTCGGCGCTGCCGGCCATGGAGGCGGTGTGAGATAGCGTGGCCTCGGCCCCGCCGCTCATGCCGCCCTTGATCACCACCACGGGCTTGGTTTTGGCAACCTCCATGCCGATCTGCATCAGCTCGAGCCCCTCGGACACGCCTTCCAGATAAATGCCGATAATGGTTATGTTGGGATCACGGGCCATGCTGTACAGCAATTCAGGAACGCTCACGCTGCTGGCGTTGCCGCAGGAAACCCATTTGCCGATCTTGAGCCCCCCTGCCTTGAACATCTCCAAAAGCTCCAGCCCCACTCCGCCGCTCTGGGAGATAATGCCGATTCCACCCGCTTCGGCGGGGATGGCGGTGCGGTGCTCCGGTATGAACATGGTGTTGATGCCCGAATGGTTGTCTATCACGCCCATGCAGTTGGGACCGACATAGGCCACCCGGTACTGTTCGCTCAAGGCCGCCAAGCGGCTTTCCAGGTCATTTCGGCCGGCCTCGGAAAAGCCGTCGGAGACAATGATTGCTCCCTTGCCGCCCTTTTTGCAGAACTCCTCGAACCCCGCCACGGTGGCTTCGGGGTTCACGGCAAACACCGCCACATCCGGAGCCTCGGGCAGGGATGCGAAGTCAGGGTAACATTTGTAGCCTTGCAGTGTTTTCTGCTTGGGATTGAGCGGAAAAATCTTGGAAATCCGCCGGCTGCAGTTTTTGAGGATTACGCCACCCATGGTTCCGGTGCGCGAAGCCCCCACCACGGCAACCGATCGGGGGTTGAAAAGGTGTTCCAGGCTCTCGGTCTTCCACTTGGCAACGCTGCCGGTATGCGGACGCGCCACGGGCTCTCCGGCGATTACCCTGGCGTCGACAATGGCGAAGCCTTTTTCATAAGCGATCACCGGGTTGAGATCGATTTCGTGGATCCGGGGGTTGTCCGCCATGAGCCGGGATATCTTTATCGTCAAATCTATCACCGCGTTGCAATCGAGCTTTTCGCCGCGATAGCCGTTCAAAATGCGTCCGGCTTTGGTACGCTCCAGCATTTTTTCCACGTTTTCCCGATCCAGAATGCCGATGCCCGGAGCCACGTCCTTGAAGAGTTCCACATACTTGCCGCCCTGGCCCACCATGGTCAGAGGACCGAAAACCGGATCCTGCTTGGCGCCAATCAATACCTCGTAACCTGACTCCACCATCTTTTGAACCAGCCAGCCGTCGATTTTGTCGTGACCCGCCTTTTGCAGGTTGGCAGACATTTCGTCACGGGCGGCCAAGAGCTTGGCTTCGTCGGCGAGATCAAGGCGCACGGCGCCGAGGTCTGATTTGTGCACTATGCTCTCGGACTGCGCCTTCAACACCACGGGATAGCCGATCTCGGCCGCGGCTTTCCTCAGCTTGTCCTTGTCCTCCACCATACGTCCCAAAATGGTAATGCCATATGATTCCAATAGGGTTCTGCTTTGCTCGAAGTCAAGTTGCACCGGGTCGCTCATGGTCCGTCTCCTATCCTGCGCAATCCTCAAACGTGTTTACAGGGCTCTATAATACAGGTGAAGCCGGTATATGTATTATTAAATCACGGCCGCTCCAAGGCCATTTCGCTTCGGTCATTAAGCCAGAGCCTCATCCGACACACCGGCATAATGTTTATAGGTTATTCAGGGTGGGGACCAAGATGTCAACGACTCGCTTAAGAAGAACCGAAGCGGATGACATGTTTCATTACGATTGCCTTGGTTGATTTCCGCCTTTGTTTGAAATCTTGTAATTGCGTCGCGAGCAAGCCCGCTTCATGCTCCGTATGTTGCGGCCTATGCGCAATATATTGCGCATCATAATTTGCGCAATATTTCATGCCGCCGTAACAACCTTAATTTATTCCTAAAAATCCGTATGGATGCTCGGCATGCTTTTTGCCATTAGGACAAGTGTGTTTAGACGCCAGTGAGATCGTTATCTCAAACGTTGGCTAATTGACGGAGGATTTTGGGATGCAAACCAGGCTTACAAGACTGCTGGATATCGAACAGCCGATTATACAAGCCTCCATGGCTTGGATTTCAGACGCCAGCCTCGCCGGAGCGGTTTCCGCGGCTGGCGGGTTGGGGCTATTAGGGCCCAACGCCGGAGCCCGGACAATCACCAAAGACGTTGATGAGGTGGGCGAAAGGCTTAGGGGCCAGATCCGGAAGGTACGCGAAATTACCAGCAATCCCTTCGCGGTTAATTTCGTGGTCGGAACTCCGGGTTGGGATCGTGACTACTCCGATATATCCGTGAAGGTGGGCATCGAAGAAAAGGTCCCCGTGGCTGTTGTCTCCCAGGGCAGCCCGGCCGTATACACCGGCAAACTCAAAGAGGCCGGCATGAAGGTCCTGCATGTTTGTTCATCGGTGCGGCACGCCCAAAAGGCCCAGGAACACGGTGCGGATGCCGTGATCGTATCCGGGACAGAGGGCGGAGGACACAGCGGTTTCCACCAGATATCGACACTTTGCCTGGTGCCGCAGGCAGTGGACGCCCTTGAGATTCCCGTGGTGGCGGGCGGCGGTATCGGCGATGGCCGGGGCCTGATCGCCGCTTTGGCCCTGGGGGCCGAGGGCGTTTATATGGGAACCAGGTTTATAGCCACAAAGGAATGCCCCGCCCACGAAAACGTCAAGCAGGTTCTTTTGCAAAGCGGCGACACCAGCACCATCGCGGTGCGGCATGGTTCGCCGGTTGTGGCAAACAAGGAAGGCGGCTCAAAGGGCGGCTTTGTTGAGGAACGGCGGGGATCGTTGCGCCTGGTGCTGAACGAGTTTATAGCCAAAGCGCTGGCCGCCAAGGGCGGTGAGTTGTCGTTTGAGGACATCTTCGCGCTGATGCAAAACTCTGATTCCAACTCAACCAGCAACCGGACGGTGGACTGCTTCCTCGGCGGAAAGGTTCAGGAAAACCCGGTCAGCGCAGGCCAGGTCACGGGCCTGATCAAGGATGTGCCCACCTGCGCGGAATTGATCCGGCGAATCGTCGATGGAGAGGAACAAGTACTGTCCAGGTTCCAGCGGATTTTCAGCACAAATGGGAGGGGGCAATGAGCGAGCAGGCATCGTCACTTGCCGGTTCCCTGGCTGCAATAGTTGGCGACAACTATGTAAGCGAAGAGGATTTCGTGCGCCACAGCTACACGCGCACACCTTCCTGGATCACCGGGACGCCTCCGGCCGTGGTGGTCAGACCGGCAAATCCGCAGGAAATATCCGAGATAGTAAAGCTGGCCAACAAGGAAAAAGTTCCGGTAATCCCCCGCGGCGGAGGCGCCAGCGTGGCCGGATTCCCGCTCAGTGAAAGGGCCGAACAGAGCATCCTTGTTGATATAACCAGGCTCAACAAGCTTTTGTATATCGATGAGCAAAATCTCACTGTTGGCGCGGAATGCGGAATAATCCTCAGCGAGTTGTCCACTCAGTTGGCCAACAAGGGCTATCACATGCATACGGTGGACATGCCGCAATACATCGATACCCTGGGAGGCGCCCTCAGCGGTTTCAACGGCGGCGGCGAACCTTCGGATTTGGCGACCGTTGGTGAGATGGGCCAGTTTTTGTTGGGCATGGAAGTGGTTTTGCCAAACGGCGAAATCGTGACCACCGGAGCCGGACCGGGCACCAATATTCATGCCACGCGCATGGTTGACCGCTATCCCGGTTCGCCATTCATGAGCGGCATTTTCATTGCCGACGGCGGCATCTTCGGCATCAAGACAAAAGCGCATTTCTATATAACACCGAAACCCACCAACATGGTTTACGGCGGTTATCACTGCGATGATCTAGATCAAGTCCACGATATTCTCGTCAAGCTGATGCGCACGGTTCCATATCCCTACACACGGGTGGTGTCCCTGACGGCACAGGGGCAGGATAAATGGTCGCTGTTCTACGGCATTCGCGGTTGTGAAGAGGAAATATCCTTCAAGGAAAAGATCTTCAAACAGATCTGCGAGGATGGCGGCGCGGTGCCCGCTCCGGCGGATATCGCCCTGGAAACCCTGATGCGTTTTTCCGGCCGCCAGCTGGGCAAGTGGTATGCCTCCCGGGGCAGATTTCTTTACTTTGAATATGTCTTCGGGCGGTCAGAGGGCAAGGATTACCTCAAGAACCAGGGTGAGTCGGTGCGTGAACAATTCAGTAAGCTTGGCTTGCTCGACTGTATTACCGATCAGATCACCTATCTAATCCCAAAGGAACGTCACAGCTTTATTCTGGGCCAAGTCTACTTCCTCAACGAAAACATGCTTACGGCTAAAGACATGGTAAATGTCCGTAATTTATCAGATTCTGAGGCCAAGAACGTGCTAAGGCAAGGCGGCTTCATGGAGGGCAATCAGGGCTCGCTGGCCATGATTAGCGGTGAAGCGTGGTCAGAGCCATACCGGGAATTCATGAAAACCATCAAGACCGCTCTCGACCCCAACAACATAATGAATCCGGGGCTTTGGAGGCTGTAATAATGGATGCTCACCATCTCGCGAAAATAAAGGAAAGCGTCTATAGCTGCACCGGATTTGGCATCTGTAAGGGCGCTTATAAGGAGACGGTTTCAGGGTGCCCCATGAACTTGGGCAGCGAGGGCGGATTTGAAGCCCAAACGCCGCGGGGCATCATAACCATGGCCAGGGAAATCCTGGAAGGCCGGCTCGAGTACACCGAAGGCCTGGCTGAAACGGTATTCCGCTGCACCATGTGCGGCAATTGCCGTGATCTGTGCGGGGCCACGGACCTGAAAACCAACAAGCCCCTTTTTGATCCGGGCCTGGTGGCCCTGGCCATGCGCACCGATCTGGTGGAACTGGGCATGGTGCCGCCCCCGGTGAGGGACTACTTCAAGGGCATGCAGGTGCACGGGAACCCGTATATGCAACCCGCGGAGGAACGCGGCGCATGGGCTGATTCATGCGATGCGCCCAGATATGACGGCCAGGAATATCTGTTGTATGTCGGCGATGTGGGATCGTTTGACCAGCATGGCCGGGCCATTGCCAAATCGCTTAGCACGGTGCTCAACGCCGCTGGGGTTTCCTACGGTGTGTTGGCCGAAAAGGAAACCGCCGTTGGAAACGATGTCAACAAATTGGGCGAAATCTGGCTGTTCGAGATGCTGGCCCAAGCGGTTATTGAAAAATATAACGAATTGAAACCGCAAAAAATATTGTCGTTCAGTCCGCATGCATACAACGCATTTAAGAACGACTACCCCCAATTCGGGGCGAAATTCGATGTTGTTCATTCCAGCGTGCTCCTCGCCGATTTGATCAAATCCGGCAAGTTGACTCCTAAACGGGAAACAAAGCTCAAGGTCGCCTTTCATGACCCCTGCCTGCTGGGCCGCCAGAACGGCGTGTACGATGCGCCCCGTGAGATCTTGGGGGCAATACCCGGCATGGAGTTGGTGGAGATGCCCCGCAATAGAGGCAATGCCCTGTGTTGCGGCGGCGGCGGCGGCAACTTCTATACCGATATGTTGGGGCGTGATGAATCCAGCCCGGCAAGACAACGCATCCGCGAGGCCGCCGGGACGGGAGCGAGCGTGTTGGCCGTTGCCTGTCCGAACTGTGCGCGCATGCTCGAAGACGCAGCCAAAATGGAACAACTGGAAGAGCGAATCGAGGTCAGGGAAATCACGGAGTTGCTGGAAAGGGCAATCTGAACCGGAGTCCGGGATTGGTGCGAACGGCAGCTAAACGGTGAATATGGGAGAGAGCATGTCATACAGTCAATCGGTGTATTCCAAACTGGTGCAGATCGTGGGATCTGAAAATGTGTCGGCGGATAGTACGGACTTGGCGCCATATGCCAAGGACTCATACACACTCCTTATGAAACGGCAATTGCCTTTGCCTGATTGCGTGGCCATGCCCCAGACTACCGACCAAGTTCAGCAGGTTGTTCAAGTGGCCAATGATCACAAAATACCCCTATATCCCAGGAGCTTCGGGGTCAACATCGCCGGTACGGCGTTGCCGTACCAGGGCGGCATTGTTCTGGATTTAAAGCGAATGAATAAAATCCATGAAATAAATCCCGAGACCATGACCGCCACAATCGAGCCCGGCGTCAATTGGGGCAAACTGCGCAAGGAGGCGCAAAAAAAGGGTTTGGACATAATTCCAATCGGAGGACCGTATCAAACCGGACCGGTGGGCAATTTTCTGCTGACCAATATAACGCCGTATTCCACCAAGTATAGCGCCGACCGGGCGGTTACGCTGGAGGCGGTTCTGCCCAACGGAGAGATCATCCGGACCGGCTCCCAGGCCACGTTGATGGGGGCGGAATTGAATCCGTATTTCAGGTATGCATACGGCCCCGATATAACGGGCCTGTTCCGGGGCAGCCTTGGGAATTACGGCGTCATTACCAAACTTGTGCTGAGACTCAGGCCCATGGCCGAGGTTGAGCAGGTCTTTTACTTTGGTTTCGATTCCCTGGCGGATGGCCTTAAAGCAGTGCGTGATATAGAGCGCTTGGAGATAACCCGGTATTGCTCTCTGGCCAACCGGCAACTAATGGCCCAAATAGCGATTGAACCCAAAAAACATGGTGATAATGCCCTGCGACAAAGGATCGATGAGGTGTTTTCGCCCTATGTGATCACGGTGGGGCTCGGCGGAATACCGAAACAAATTCGGTTGTATGAAGAAATGACTCAGGAAACGGCGGAGAGTTGCAACGGGCGTAGGCTGGAACTGTCCGAAGAATTGAAAAAGACATGCGACGAGTTTGCCGAGGGTTGCAGCCAGAAGGTGCTTAGGATGTACGCGCCCCTGAGCGGTTATGCGGCGATCATCGGCTGCGTGCCCATGAACCGCGTCCATGCCGTGCACGAATGCGTCAACAGCCTCGCCGCCAAACACGGCCTCCGGGATGCGATCACCGGTGAGCCTCTTGTTCCCGAGTTGATAGTCCTTCCGTATGACCGCGGCTCGACAGTGTATGTGGAACAAGAGCTTCTCTATGACCCGTTGGATACGGAGGCCGTTGAAAAGGTTAATGCCTGTCTGCGCGAAAGCTACAAGGAGATTGTCACCAAACAAGGCGCCGTGCACACGATTCCCAACCAGACCCTCATGAAGATGATGCTTCCCAGCTATGTAGGATTGCTCAAGGGCCTCAAGGCCTTGGTTGATCCCAATGATATCTTCATGCCCGGTGGGCCGTATTCGCTTTCCTGAAATGCTCATCATTTTTATTGAGAGTTATATATGCCGCAAAGATACCGAGAAGAAATTTACCATTGTCTGAAATGTGGTGCGTGCCGAACCGGTTATCCGGTTTATGAGCCGATTTGCCCGTCCGGAGTGCGGTTTGGCTTTGATTCGCATTATGCCATAGGCCGGTTGGAAATCGCCCGCAACCTGCTGGAAGGCGGACTGGAAATGACCAGCAGCCTCATGGAGAGGATATATACCTGCTCCAGTTGTGGCGCATGCGATGTCCAATGCGATCCGGCTGTTGGCGTCGGGCCCTTGAAGGTAATCGAGGAGATTAAGTATTTGGCGGTGGAAAATGGGGCGGTGCCGCCGCGGGTGCGTGATTTCCTTAAAGGGATGATGGTCCGGGGCAATCCATTCATGCAGCCGGCGGAACAGCGGGGCGACTGGGCCAAAGGGCTCGGGCTGGATCAATACAACGGCCACGAATATCTGCTCTACATCGGCTGTGTTGGTTCGTATGACGAGGTTGGCCAGCGCATCGCGCGCTCGGTGGCCAATATCATGAACAGCGCCGGCGTGAGCTTCGGCATCCTGGGCGCCCTTGAACAATGTGACGGCAATGAAGTCAATCGAGTGGGAGAGCGGGGCCTGTTCGAAATGATGGCCCAGGCCAATATCAAGCAGTTCGAGGAATTGGGGGTCAAAAAAATCATCGCCATTTCACCTCACGCATACAATGCGTTTAACAACGATTATGTCAGTCTGGGGCGTAAGTTCGAGGTGATGCATGCATCTCAGATCATGGATGAGTTGATGTCTGGGGCCCGTCTGGGCCTCAATGCCGGAGTGCCCGTGTCCTGGGAGCTGGCTTGGACGGCAAACGTGGCAGGCAAGATGGCCCACGAAGATAGGCTAAGGAACCCCGGTGAAAAAACCGTGAAAGTAACGTTCCACGATCCATGCTTCTTGGGCCGCCACAACGGCGAATATGAAGCGCCGCGTAGGGTGCTTATGTCATTGCCCGACGTAACGCTGGTGGAAATGGAGCGCAACCGGGAAAACGCATTTTGCTGCGGGGGAGGGGGAGGCAACTTTTTCACCGATATGCTCGGCGGCAGTCCGCTGAGTCCTTCCCGCGTTAGAGTGCGTGAAGCACATGATATCGGGGCCGAAGTGATAGCCGTAGCCTGCCCCAATTGCGCGCGAATGCTCAATGACGCCCTTAAAGCCGAAGGGCTCGAAGATGAAATGATCGTCAAGGATGTCAGCGAGTTGGTCGAGGAAATGGTCCTGGTATAAGTGCCTGGCAGGTGCAATCAACCGAAACAGCGCTACTGTAAAAGGGATATTGGTGTCGTTTGGTTTGCTGCAAAAAATATAAACAAAATGCCATCTGGATAGGGCCTGGTGCGGCTCAACATATGGCGGGACCGCCTCGATAAATAGTGCATGAATTGGCATTGGACGGCGATGACGACGGTTGTCGCCGTCCTCAATTTGGCGGGAGCGCCTGGCTGCTTTTATAGGCCGGTTCGTGCTTTCTGATGTGCCCTGACGGATCCGTCCTAAGGACGGTTTGGCACGGAGTCTCCAGATCCCCTGGAATATTTCGGAGGGCGCTGTATGCCCAGCTTTTTCATTCTGAAGGCCAGCGTGGACGGGTTGATATCCAGTAATTCAGCCGCGCCCCCCGGCCCCCGGACCTTCCAATTCGTTTTTTGAAGGGTCACCAGAATGGTTCTTTTTTCGCTTTCCGCCAGGGTAGTATTTTGCTGGCCGTGCCCCTCGCCGGGGAAATTGCCGCCCAATTCAGGCACCCTGAAACGAGACGACATACTAAGGATGGCGCCTCGCTCAATTATGTTTTCCAATTCGCGGACATTGCCCGGCCAGTGGTAATTCATCAATTTGTCCATTTCCGAATCAGTGATGCCCTTGAAGTCCCGGCCTATTTTTTGGCTGTAGATGCGCAGGAAATAATTGGCCAATATGGCAACATCTTCCATCCTTTCCCGTAACGGGGGGACATATAGCGGGAAGACATTCAGGCGATAGTAAAGGTCCGCGCGGAAATTTTGGTTTGCGACCGCTTGTTCCAAATTGAGGTTGGTGGCGGCAACAAGGCGGAAATCGGGCCGCAGGGTTTCACGGCCGCCCACGCGTTCAAACTCGCCGCTTTGCAAAACCCTAAGAAGCCTGACTTGTACATCCAGGGGCAAGTCGCCGATTTCGTCGAGGAATATGGTGCCCCCGTCAGCCAATTCGAACCTGCCTATGCGCCGGCCTACCGCGCCGGTGAAGGCCCCTTTTTCGTGGCCGAACAGCTCGCTGGTGATCAAGGTTTCGGTCAAGGCGCTGCAGTTTGCCCGAATGAATGGTTTTGCGTGTCTTGGGCTGAGCTTGTGGATGGCCGAAGCCACCAATTCCTTGCCAACGCCTGTTTCCCCCAATATCAGCACGGTGGCGTCGGTTGTGGCCACTTGCTCAACCTGGGCGAGCAGTTTTTTTATGGCCTGGCTTTCCCCGACAATGTTTTCAAAGTGCAGGCTCTTGAGGTGCTGCTCTTCGTAATAGAGTTTTTCCTCGGTCAATTTTTCGTTGAGACGCCGGATCTCTTGATACGCTTTGGCATTATCCAAGGCAAAGGCCGCTTGTGATGCAAAATAGTCCAGCAACTCAAGATCCGACTCCCGGAAAGCGCTGCTAAGCAGCCTGTTGTCGTGGTACAGGACGCCAACAACCTTGCTTCTCAGCAGCATGGGAACGCAAATGCGGGACCGAATACTATCGTTCGGGACGTTTTCGTTTATGTTCCCGGAGCTGTTGCCCGATATTATCGGTTTTCCCGTAGCCGCGACTTTTTTGATCAATACCAGTGACGACTCAAATTCGGGATCGTGGGTTTGTTCCTTGGTAAGGTTTTTTGATGCCCGCAGAACCGGTTCTTGGTGCTGATCTTGCTCGTCCAACAAAAATATAGCCCCGCGTTCAGCGCCGGATAAACGGTTGACCGTGGAAATAATTTTTTGGACCAAATCCTTGTTCTCTCGAATAGTTACAATGTCTTGGCCCAGCTTGAGGATTTCCCGCAACTGGTCTTCACGGGAATGGGATACGTCGATAAGTGCACGAAGATCGTGAGGCACCATGGCTTCATTGAGCGACGACAGCACGTTTGAAGCCTGCATTGTGATGTGTTTGCCCTTGGCTTCGTCTCCAAGCATGAGATGCAGGCGGGCCAGTTCCAGGCGGGAACGGGCGGCCTCCACTTGGTGTCCGGCGTCTTCGAGCCATCGGACCGACTGTTCCAGGGAGTTCAATATTTTGTCGTTGGGTTGGCGTTCTCTTTTAAGCATCAAGGCCTCATAACGATGGCCTATGCCCTTCATGTAGCTATGGTTGGCGCCAAGGATATGTTTGAGTTCTTTTTCAAAAGATACGCCTTCCACTCTCGGATATTTGCCCAGTTCCATGTCCCAAGCAAGGTTTAGGAGAAAAGGATGCTGGCGTACATAGACATTGCGGCGTTTGCTGCTGTGCACGAAGCTTCTTAGGTGTTTCAGAGATCGATCAACGTCTCCATTTAGGTAATAAGCCTGGGCCAAGCAGATGTCTCCCAGAACCTCCAACCAGTCATCGCGGTCAGTCTTTGTCACCTCCAGAGCCAGCTTGAAATATGATAAAGCGTCTTCAAGGCGATTCATTTCCATCATTATGATGCCGATGGTCCCACCGGCATATGCCGCGCAAGACATGTCACCTATTTCCAAAGAACGTTTTCTGATGTTGTCGCCCATGCCCAGGCCTTGGGATACCTGGCCGACGTTGGCATAGCAAAGGGCCACGGTAACACCGGCTAAAAGGGGAAAGCTGGTGTTGGGATGGCGGTCAACCTCGCTGACCGATTTTTCGTAGTGGTGTACTGCCTCCCGGAATTTGCCTTGCCAGTATTGGAAAAAGCACCCGAAGGTGGAGGCGGAACGAATCAATTTGGGATCACCTATGTCCTCCGCCATTGTCCAACCGTCGCTGAATGTTTGCAGCGCCTGCTCGAAATTGCTATGCATCCATTGATGCTTTGCGAGATGCATTTTTATAAGAGCCTGGGCATTACGATCATTTCGCCGGCGCGCCCTGCCCATGGCCTGTAGCAAGGCCTGGTTTACGTTGGCGTTGTCCATGATTGATGTCGAAACTTTTGAGTAATTGATCGCGGTTTCTATAAAAAGGCTGTCCGCATGCTTTTCATCAGAGCATTCAATATCCTCAAGCACTTTGGCATAGCATCGTTGCGCCTGCTCCAGACGAAAATCCTTGAGATAAAGGTTGCCGGCCCTTAGCAGCCAACGGCAATTCTCTTCCTTGTTGGTTGTGTGCAGCAAATGGTGGGCAAGGGCCATGCATTTTTCAGGCCCTTCCGGCAAATCTCTGATCGTTAAATCAGCTATGGCGTTATGCAGTCTTTCCTTGGCTGTAATGTCGAGTGTGTTTTGAAGCGCCGCCCTGTGTTCCTGGTTTGCGAAACGGTATTCTCCGGCACCTTTGGCGACCAGGGTCCCAGAGGATATAGCCGATTCCATTTCACATAAAATGGCCGACGGTTTCATTTGGGTCAGTTCCATCAACCAGTCTATGGAAAACGCTTCGGGGAATAGTGATGCTACTTCCAAGGAACCATAGTTCTTCCCAACGGTCGTGCCTTTTGGTTCCATCGGGCTCACCATGGACGCCTCCATCAGGGATTCATTGGTTGCAAGGGGCGGTTGTTAAAACAGCTTTTTAGTAAGGCCCTTTGCCGTAAATGGCCACACTAAGCAAAATGCACAAATCGAACCAACCGCGACCTATGAGTTAAAGGCCAAAGCCTTTTTTGATTGATGTAACGGTTGGTTAATAAAGCGCTTTTCCGACGACATCCCGCATGGCGAGATCAGCCGCCCTCCCAAGCGGAGCATTACGCTTAATTTGCGCAATATATTGTTGCCCATGCGCAACATATTACGCAAGTTGCAAACCTAACTATTTTCAACGCACTGTTTTCAATGGTTATTTTCTCCTGATTGGATACGGCATTAGTCTTGCAAAATCATGCCGCACCGATTGTTGGGAAATCCGTTGTCGTGGGGGCAATGGATGCCGAGTAGGGCAAGCAACACAATAAAGGCGCGGAGTAATCATGAGCGACAAGAAGTTCAATTGGGAAGCGTTTCAACGACACCTACGTTATGACGACGAAGATTTGAAGGCGTTTCAAGGCGATGAAAAAAGGGTGGAAGCCGCCAAACGACTTTTCAGCAAAGACATTATGAAAAAAGAGTTGGTCATCGAGGTTGTTGAGTCCCATGGCTGCAGTTGCGGCCTCAAACCCGGTGACCAACTCATTTTTAACGGCCTGGCGGTCCTCGATACGGGCAGGAGCTGTCCGAACTGGTGCGCCCACGCCATGGGGCCGGTGCCGATGTTGGCTACCTTGGCCCAGGACAGGTTCGTGTCTGGATTGGAGATCAACAACATGGTCTACGACCATTTCAGCTGCGGTGATGTCGGACCACGCCGCAACGGCTGGGGACAGGTCGTCATGAAGGGGTACGTCCGCGACAAATCATAGCGGAACAAACCACTTAGTAATCATCTGGTGTGCACTTTTAAGACCATGGAGGCATCAATGGGCAGGGGAGTCGGCATCCACAATCAGGATCGATCAGCACCGGTGGCGATCACCCGGTGGCGGGACAAGGGCAACGCCGTTGCCGAGGCTTTGGATTTGTGCGGAGCACTGGATGGCTTCGATCCGGGCATGAGGGTGATCATCAAGCCCAACCTGGTGGAATGGATTACCAAATACGAATTTTCCCCTTACGGCATAGTGACCACGGCCGTGGTGATGGAGGCGCTGATTGCCTATCTCAAGGATGCCGGCGCCAAGGACATCACCATAGCGGAAGCCGCGCTGGAGAATAAGGAGTTCGGCTGCGGCACCAAAACCGCCTTTGAAAAAATGAATTATGCCGCCTTGGCAGGGAAATACGGTGTGAAGCTCATGGACCTCAACGATGAGGAATTCGTCAAGGTCCCCCTGGGAGGCTTCTCCCTTTCGCTCTCCAAACCGATTCTTGAAGCTGATTTCCTCATTAACGTACCCGTACTGAAAACACATGAACAGACCAAAGTAACCCTGGGTTTTAAAAACAACAAGGGCTGTATCAATGCCAAGTCAAAATCAATTTGCCATCACCGAAAGCGGCCTTTGGATGCATTTGTTTCGCGCCTGGGGGCGAGGCTCTATCCACACCTTACGCTGATCGACGGCATCTATTCTCTGGAATACGGGCCCATGCATATGGGTGCCGCGCATAGGGAAAACCTGATCATAGCCAGCCGGGACATGTTGAACTGTGACACCGTGGGGTCCGCCTTGATGGGATTTGAGCCTTCCGATGTCTCTCATCTGCGGGAGTTTGCCGAGGAAAACGGCCGCACTCAGGAGATGGACAAAATAGAAGTAAGGGGATTGGGTTTATCTGAAAATATCCACAAGATCAACCACATAGACCATAGCGACCCCTGGCACAAGGGGAGCGACATTCCCGGCTTTTTTGAAAAAGCGGGAGTCAAGGGCTTCCGCCTGCCTCACCCCGGCCAAACATTGTGCACCGGATGCTCGATGTTGTTCCCCGTATCGGTGCTGTTGATCATCGCCGGGGCCGTGATGTCCGGTGGCGAACCATACGATGATTTTGAGTTGCTGGGGGGCAAGACGGTGACACCCTCCGGCCATGCAAACAAGACATTCCTGCTTGGCGATTGCATCATCGCCGCAAACAGACAACAAGAGGGAATCAACCAAGCCGTGCCCATACCCGGTTGTCCGGCAAATCTCGAATCGCTGGTCGAGACAATGAACGCAAACGGCGTGATGGGCACGTTGGATGTCGTCAGTTACTACTTCCACAAAAAATTTAAAAGCTACGGCAAAAAGCCGGAACTGTATCAGATGGAGCATTTTTCCATTGCTTGAAAGTAATGGGCATGAATCCATGCCATGAATGGGAAGGTTAAAAAATGATGGCAAAACCGGAACGCATGATGGACGCATTGGCATATAACGCCGCCAACAACCCCAACGATGTTGCCATTGTCTGCGGGGAAATGAACTACACCTGGGCCGAGTACGACAAACTCACCGATACGGTGGCGGCAAACCTTTTAAGACGTGGCATCAAGCGTGGCGACAAGGTGGCGCTAAACGCTCCGAATATACCTGAATGGCTCATGACCTATTTGGCTTTGAGCAAAATAGGAGCCTGCGTGGTGGCGCTCAATGTCAGGTTCCGCCAACAGGAGTTGCAATACACCCTTAATCAGTCCGATTGCGTGGCCATGATTTCCATCGGCTTGATGAAATCTCCATATGGAGATTTCGACTTTGTGGAGTATCTGGGCGGTCTCAGGGGAAAATTTCCGGATGTTGCGCAATACTTTTTCATTGGCGGCGTTGGAGATCACGGATTTCAGGGTGCCATTGACTTTACGGAGTTGCTTGAAGCGCCGTCAAAGGAAGACATGCAAACCCTGAATGCGGCCAAGGGTGAGGTGACCGGCGGCGACCCCATGGTGATAATTTTTACCTCCGGCACCACCGGTAAACCCAAGGGCGCGGTGATAACGCAAAAGTCCCAGATAGAATGCGCCTATGCGGAAGCGGTGCACTTGAAGGCCGATTCGAACGATTCGATGGTGGTCGCCCAGCCGTTAAACCACGTAGCCGGAATAACCTGTGCCGTGGTGGCCCTTATGCTCAGCGGAGGCAAGGTTATTCTGCAACCGTTTTTTGTCCCCTTCCAACACATTGAATTGCTCAAACAGCATCAGCCGACCTTTTTTGGCGGCGTGACAACCATGATTGCCTATGTTTTCAAGGACAAAACCTTTACACGGGATGCCGTAAAGGGCGCCCGCCTTGCTCTTACGGGCGGCAGCAACGTCGAACCGGAACTTATGGAGCAAATGTTAGCCAATTTGCCCCAATGCAAAATGGTAAATCTTTACGGTCTGTCTGAATGCTCCGGCGGGGTGATCATGAGCACTATGGATGATGATCGCGAACTGCTTCTGTCTTCGATCGGCAAACCATTGCCTGGGCATGAGGTAAAGATTGTGGATGGTGAAGGCAATTTCCTGCCGCCGGGAGAAATCGGAGAAATCGTCTTGACCGGCGGTTCGGTTGGCGCGGGCTACTACAACATGGCCGACGAGACGGCAAAAACTTTTTGTCCCTTTGGCCTTATGACCGGCGACATGGGTTATGTCGATCAAAAAGGCTATGTCTTTTTAAAAGGCAGAAAAAAGGAGATGTATATTCAGGGCGGCTACAACATATATCCGGCGGAGATCGAAAACGCCCTGACCAATCATCCGCAGGTGGTCATGGCGGCGGGAATTGGCGTTCCCCATGCGGAACTGGGAGAGGTCGGAAGAGTGTATGTCGTGCCCGTCCAGGGCTCAGGCATCGATCAGAACGCCCTGGTCGATTACCTCAAACAGCACATTGCAAATTACAAAATTCCCCGGCAGTTCGTTTTTGTCGATGATCTCCCCTTGACTCCGACCGGGAAGGTGGCCAAGGCGCAGATAAAGAGTGAATACCTCGCGGAACATGGCTAAAAAGGCAGTGGAAGCCGGCCCATTAGCCGAGGATATTTGGCATTAGTTCAAGCCAAACAACACAAGCCAATGGTTTCGAAGGGTTACGTCGCAAGGCGTAATCCTTTTTGTCTGGATTCGCAGCTTGTTTTTATGTGTCCTAGTCACTAATTGCGTTGACAGTTTGGCCTTCCGCATCCAAACGGCCTTGCCCGCCACCAGTTCATTAAGCTGGTATGTCCTTGCAACCTCCGCTGGATAATCACTGTAATTGCCGCTTAACACCATGGCAAGCCAACCTTGACGACCAACCGCGGGGTCGATCACTCACCCCAATCAACCCGGTTACGCACTTCTTGGCAAGGGTTGGATTGCCGTGAGGCCTCACCCTTTCCCCTGGCTTATAACTCCATTGTGGTGCCGTGAACTGACCAATTGGATATGCATTGATTGACCGTGCATAAGTGAAAGGATTACTATGCCCCGAGAATGGTAAACAGGGCTTTCCGGCGTGATTTCGGTGGAAGAAGCCTCCAACGATCACAAATCTTAACGCCGGACGCCCATGCCGGAGCAAACATCATGCGCCGGACAGCACCAGTAAGCACAAACCAGAATACTTCGCGGCGCCAGCCGCATGATCTCGGGAAATGATGAGACGGGCCATGGCCGATCAGCACCACACCCCGGCCGTCGTTGCCGAGAAGGCCTGCTCCTATGCCTGGGTGATCCTGTTCGCCATCTTCGTGGCCAGCGTCGCCGCGCCCATCAATCAGTTCAAGGTTCCGCCAGTAATGCCGGCCCTGATCTCCCAGTTTGATCTGAGCATGACCAGGGCCGGCCTCCTGATGTCGGTCTTCTCCTTTGCAGGCCTTTTGCTGGCCTTTCCCGCGGGCATGATCCTTTCGACTCTGGGGCAGAAAAAGACCTGCCTGCTGGCTCTGGGGGTCATCGTGGCCGGTTCGCTGTGGGGGGCCTTTGCCGCTGCCGACTGGGTGCTTTTAACGAGCCGGACCCTGGAAGGCGCGGGCATGGCCATCCTGGGCGTTAGCGCGCCGGTGGTTATCACCACCTGGTTCCCGCCGCGGCGGCGCGGCCTGGCCCTGGGTATATGGTCGGCCTGGGTGAGCACCGGCGTCATCGTGATGATGAACGCCTCGCCTCTGGTAACGCCAGCCGGACAATGGGTGCAGACCTGGTGGCTGGGCACCGGCGTGGCCGGGGTCGCCCTGTTGACCTTCGCTGCGCTGCATCGAAACCCGCCGTTGAAAGAAGCCGCGACAGCGGGCGATGCGCCGTCGATGCGCTCGATGTTCGCCGAGATCCTGGCCAACCGCGACGTGTGGCTGTTATCCATCTCCCTGTTCTGCTTTAATATCATGGTGCTGGCCATGAATACCTTTTCCCCCACCTACCTGGCCAAGATCCACGGCCTGCCCATCAATACGGCCGATTTCTACTCCAGCATCGCCAACATGGTCATGCTGGTCTCCTGTCCCCTGGGCGGCTGGGTGGCCGACCGCACCGGCTCGCGCAAACGAATCTTCGCCTTTTGTCTGGCCCTGATCGCCGTTTGGTGGATGGTGGTCTTCCGGGCGCCGGTGGGGGCCATGCCTTGGCTGATGGCCGCCTTCGGCCTCTTGGGCGGCCCCATCATCACCACCATCATCACCGCCCTGTCCGAAGCGGTGAAACGGCCGGCGCTCCTGGGGTTCGGCATGTCCTTGCTGATGTTCTGGCACCACCTGGGCGAGTTCGTGGGCCCGGTGGTCTTTGGCGGCATTCTCGACATGACCTCCAGTTGGACCATGGCCGCCGCCGGCATGGTGCCGGTGTGCCTGGTGGGGGGGGTGGCCGGATGGTTGATGCGAATCAAGTGACGGCGGACGGAAAGGACAGCGCATGGAAGTGAGCAAGAGCCGGCAGGCGGACCGGCTGACCATAGCCCTCAGCGGCAGGCTCGACGCCGACAGCGCACCGGCCCTGGAGGCGGTCCTGGCCGGCGGCCTGGACGGCGTCAAGGAACTGGTATTGGATTTGGCCGACCTGGCCTACCTCTCCAGCGCCGGTCTGCGGGAGATCCTGGTGGCCGGCAAGGCCATGGCCGCACGGGGCAGCATGCGCATTGTCGAGGCCTCCAAGGAGGTCATGGATATCTTCAGCGTCACCGGTTTCCTGAATATGTTCGACATCACCCCGGCCCTGAGGCAGATCTCCATCAAAGGGCTGCCCCTCATCGGCCGCGGCGTCACCGGCGAATGCTATCGGGTGGACGACGAAACCCTGCTCAAACTCTATTTCGAGCATGTATCCCCGGACATGGCCCTCAGGGAAAAGGCCTTTGCCATGGCCGCCTTCATGGCCGGGGTGCCCACCGCCATCTCCTATGACGTGGTGGCCTGCGGCAAGCGCAAGGGCATCCTTTATGAAATGCTCAACGCCGAGACCCTATCCCAGGTCATGGTGGCCCGCCCGGAGCGGCTGGAGCACTACGTCAAGCTCTTCGCCGACACCTGCAAGGAGGTCCACGCCACCACGGGCGATCCGACAGTGTTTCCCAGGATCAAAAAGACATGCCTGGCGGCGATAAAGACGGTTGACTTTCTCGACGACGCCCAGCGCGCGCCGTTGCTGGCCCGGGTGGAGGAGATTCCCGACCCCGGCACCTGCGTGCATGGTGACCTGCACACCAGCAACATCCTGATGCAGGGGGAGTCGCCCCTGCTGATCGACATGGGCGACTTCTCCATCGGCCATCCCATGTTCGACGTGGCCCAGGTCTTCAACATCTTCCACAGCAGCCGCGAGACCGGCATCTCCGAGAGGGCCGTGGGCATGCCGCCCGAGATGGCCTTTCGGGTCTGGGAGCTTTTCGAGGAATACTACTTCGGCGCGCATGACCAGGCCGACCGGCGGAAGGTTAGGGAAGAGGCCGCCTTCTTCGGCTCCCTGCGCATGTTCATGTTCTACGATGCCTTTGGCAAGGATCAGGGCATGAAGAAATGGATCATGGAGCGGTTCATGCCCCTGTTCGCCTGAGAGGTGACGCCGTCTTGCCCCGCCGGTTCGGGGTTCGCGAGGGCTGGGGCTTGGGCCGCCTTTGATCCGAACCGGTTAAATGAACCAGTGCTTATTTTGGCCTTGGAGCCGGAATGAGACGCTTGCTGCCCATTGCCGCCTCCTTAATCCTTGATCCATTTCCAACAAAACAAGTGGATATGTTCATGGGGGCAGGTCAATAACGTTTTCGCCCAAAGGGAATACCAAGTTTTTTCATTTTATTGCGCAATGTCGAAGGGTTGATTTTCAAGAGACCGGCCGCGCCGTCCGGTCCGTGGACTTTGCCTCCGGTGATGTCGAGCGCGTGGCTGATATGGCCGGCGATCATCTCGTCAAGCCCCAGGCTGCCTGCCGCATTTATTGAATCGAGGAGCCGTTTCGGGCCTGCCTTGCTGTCGGCGGCCCCCAAACCGGCACCCAGCTCGCTAAAGTCGAGCATGTCGCCCGTTCGTAGAATCAAGGCTCGTTCAATGGAGTTTTCAAGTTCCCTGACATTGCCCGGCCAATCATAGCTCATCAACAACTGCAATGAATTGGAGTCGATGATGGGGGCATCGGCGATTCCCATGTCCATGGATTTCTTTTGGATGAAATAGTGGGCAAGTGACGGTATGTCTGAACGCCGCTGCCGCAGGGGCGGGATATTGATGGGGAATACCCGGAGGCGGTAATAGAGGTCTTCGCGGAATTGGCCGCTGTTCAGCATGGACGGCAGGTCCTTGTGGGTGGCCGCGATGATTCTGATGTCCACGTCAACCGGCTCGTCGCCGCCCACACGCTCGATATACCTCTCTTGCAGCACCCGTAGCAACCGGACCTGCACCTCCGGCGGCAACTCACCGATTTCGTCAAGGAAAATGGTACCCCCATGGGCCCGCTCGAAGCGGCCCCGCCTTTGAAAGGAAGCCCCGGTAAAGGCCCCTTTTACGTGGCCGAACAATTCGCTGTCTATCAACGTGTCCGGGATGGCCCCGCAGTTGACCTGGATGAACGGGCCGTTGCGGCGGTTGGACAGGTTGTGGATCAGGTTGGCGATGACTTCTTTGCCCGTGCCGGTCTCTCCCAGCAGTAAGACCGGGCTGTTTAGCGGAGCGACCTGGCGGACCTGATCGATTACCGGCTTGAGGCCGAAATCCGCTCCGACGACCTCCGCCCCGGCTTTGCGTTTCAATTCATCCTGAAAATAACGGCTGTCGTCTTCCAGGAGTTCCTTGAGCCGGTTTAATTCTCGAAAGCGTAAATAGTTGCTCAGGGCGATGGCAAAGGGCTCGTTCAATAGCGACAGCAGGCGGGCCTGTTCGTTGTCGTACGGGGCGATTTCTCCGCGGATCAAAACGAGGCTGCCCAGCATCCTACCTTGCAGCTTGAGAAACATCTGCATGGCCGATGAGTCCGGTGTTCCCATTTTGTCGGCAACCGGCGCAATAACGTCGTCTTCGAGGATGCGTTCTACGCATCGCACAGTGGCCGCGAATTCCCGGTTTCCATACCAGCTAATGATTTTGCCATGAGTGTTGCGGCTCTGGCGGACCTGGACCGATGAAAGCTCGCTGACTTGATCGGTCGCGGCGGCCAGGACGCTGGATATGCGCATGCCTGGGTCATATGTGGCCAGTGCCGCGGACTCCAGGGGAATCATCTCCCGAATCAGTCCTAAACAATCACCCAGGGCCTTTTCAATTTCCAAGCTGCCGCAGATCTTGAGGGTGATGTCCCGGAAAAACTGGTTTTCGTTCATGATCAACAGTCCGCCATAAAGTGCTTAATAAGGTAATAAGTGCCAAATAAGATAACAATAAATTGCCGTATTAGGCAATGCCGAAGCACTCCACTTATAACTCGCAGTTAATAAAAGATAAATAAAATGGCATGGGGCATGCAAAACGCTGTTCACGGCTTTGCCGATGTACGTGGTCCGCCGCCGGGCGGCCATGAATTTCCATAACCAGGTATCAGAGGAGATGCCCCAGTGGACTACCAACACATCCTGTTTGAGGTGACTGACAACATAGCGGTGATAACCATGAACCGCCCCGAGTCGCTCAACGCCATCAGCTTGGACATGAAAAACGAACTGGACGACGCCTTGGGTGAGGTCGAGAACAACGACGACATTCTGGTGGCCATTCTGGCCGGGGCCGGGCGGGCTTTTTCAGCGGGTCACGACAACAACGACTCGCTGAGCTGCATGCCCAAGTTTGTGCGCATGCAAGAGGAGCGAAGGCTCTACAACCTGAGCAAGCCCATAATCGCCGCGGTCCAGGGATATGCCCTGGGCGACGGCCTGCAACAGGCCATATTGTGCGACATCATCATTGCCGCCGATGACGCGATCATGGCCTTTATCGGGCCCGAGGTCGGCGGGCTCTGCTACGGGTCCTTTACCGTGCTCCCGGCCATCATCGGACGTCAGCGGGCCAACGAATTGCTGTTTACCTGCAAGCGCGTATCCGCCGAAGAGGGCTACCGCATCGGCCTAGTCAACCAGGTGGTTCCCAACGACCAGCTTATGGATGCGGCAATGACCATGGCCCGCGCCATCGCCAAGCTTCCCCCCAAATCAATCCACTACACCAAACAGGCGCTCCGCAAGACCTTTGCCGATGAAAGCCACATGGCCGCCGTGGAAAAGGGTTGGGAAGACATTTTGAGCGGTCTGGACACCGCCGCGCACTAACAGGTTGTTGAAAAAGTCCGTCCTGGCCTTTTTCAACTGCCAGTTGGCAAAAGCGTGGTTTCGCCAACTGGCTCAATTTGCTTGTTTTTGCAAAACCGCGCAAATTGGCGGGCTGCTATTCAATTGCCCGCCAACCTATCGAAAGGACCGTCAGATGCTGCCGAATATCGATTTCAACCTGGTCGACATGATCGACCGCCACGCCAGGCACGCCGGGTCCCGGCCCGCCTTTGTCTTCAACGGCAAAGTATCCACCTGGTCTGAATTTAATGCTCGGGTAAACCGGGTGGCCAATGCCCTGATCAAGGCCGGGCTGAAAAAAGGAGACAGGGTCTGCCTGTTGGCGCTGAACAGCCTAGACGCGGTCTCGGTTGTTTTTGGAACCATGCGGGCCGGAGGCGTCATCGCGCCACTATCGGTGATGCTCACGCCTGAGTTGGTGCTGAACCTGCTCAAGGACTCGGGTTCCAGGTATTTATTCGTGGACAAGGCCCTCAAACCAGTGGCGGACAAGATACGGGGCGAACTGAGAGAAACCTCGGTGACCAGCTGCATCGGCATCGGCTTTGAGGACCACGGTTGGACTTCCTTTGACGCCTTTGTCGGAAACGCCTCCGACGCCGTGCCGGATGTGGTCTTTTGCGAAGATGATTTTGCGAATATTATCTACTCTTCCGGCACTACCGGCATTCCCAAGGGCATTATCCACTCCCACCGTGTAAGGGTTTTGTTCGGCTTCAGCATGGCCCTGGAAACCCGAATCAACGCGGAATCCCGGCCCATATTCGCCACGCCGCTTTTTACCAACGCCACCTGGATCATGCTGCTGCCCGTGGTGTTGGTGGGGGCCTGCGGAATCATGATGCAGGGCTTCAGCCCCGAGGCGTATCTGCAAACCATTGCCGATCAAAAGGCCACCCACGGCTTTTTGGTGCCGACCCAGTACCAGCGAATCTTCGACATGCCCGATTTCGACAGCTATGACCTGTCCAGCCTGAAGGTCATGGTCAGCGGCGGCGGCTCAATGTCCCTGGCGGTCAAGCAGAAGGCCATGGAAAAACTGGGCGGCCGGTTCATGGAACTCTACGGCCTGACCGAGGGCGTAGGCACCACCCTGAACCTGGAGGACATGCCCCTTAAGACCGGTTCGGTGGGCACGCCCATCATCGGCACAGAGATCAGGATCATCGACGACAACGGCGCCGAGTTGCCCAACGGCCAGGCCGGTGAGATCGTCGGCCACGGCGGCGGCATCATGAAGGGCTATCTCAATCGGCCCGAGGATTCCCTGGCCACGATCTGGCGAGACGAAAGGGGCAGGGCGTTTCTGCGCACCGGCGATGTGGGCCGTTTGGACGAAGACGGCTACCTGTACCTGGTGGACCGCAAGAAAGACATGATCGTCTCAGGCGGCATCAATGTCTACCCCAGCGACATCGAGCAGGTGCTTTGTGGCCACGCCGGTGTGGGCGAGGCGGCGGTCATCGGCGCGCCTCACGCCGACTGGGGCGAGACGCCGCTGGCCGTGGTGGTCCGGGCCAAGGGCGCCGAAATCAACGGCGATGAACTCAAGGCCTGGGCCAACCAGCACCTGGCCAAGTACCAGCGTATCAGTGAAGTCGTGTTTCGGGATGAAGGCTTGCCCCGCAACGCCCTGGGCAAGGTGCTCAAAAACGAACTGCGCCAGCAATACACCGACTAGGCCCCTGCTGACGATACAAGAACAAGAGCTGTTTGGCCTGTGGCTGGTCGAGTGTGGCCCAACAGCCAAGGCTCAATGTGATGCACGACCCCGGGCATCACATTGAGCCGATCTCAAACCGGAAATGAATAGGAGTGACCATGAAAACATCTGTCGCCCATACCCGGGATTTCGACGCGACACCGTTGGACCAGGTGGAACCAAACAAACCAAAGAGCCTGAAGTCCGTCTTCATCCTCCTGTTCATGATCGTGCTGAATATTTTGAATTTCGTGGATAGACAGCTTTTGGCCAGCTTCGCGCCGGCCATCGTCAAGGACCTGGGCCTCAGCGACACCCAGTTCGGCCTGCTCAACGGCATAGTGTTCGTTCTTTTTTACGCCGTGATGGGCGTGGCCATGGGAGCCCTGGCCGACCGGTACCATCGGCCGCGCCTGATAGCCGTGGGGCTCGTTTTGTGGAGCGCCCTTACCGCGGCATCCGGCGCGGCCCGCAATTTTGTCCAACTGGGCCTGGCCCGCATGCTCATAGGCGTCGGTGAGTCCACCCTGACCCCGGCCTGCATGTCCATGACGGCCGATTTGTTCCGGCCGGAGAAAAGGGGTGTTGCCTCGGGGGTGTATTATCTGGGCATTCCGATCGGAGCCGGAGCCAGTTTCGTGGTCGCGGGGATTTTGGGCGCCAAAATCGGCTGGCGCAACACCTTCTATCTGCTGGGCATAATCGGCGTGGCCATGTCCCTGCTGTTGTTGTTCATGAAAGATCCCCAGCGCGGCTTTTTTGATAAAGGCGTCAAGCCCGTTCAAAATGACGGAGCCAAGCCTTCGATAAAGGAAATCTTCTCATCGCTCAAAAACGTGCTGAAGAGTTCGCCGGCCCTGGTGTTGATAATCCTGGCTTGCACGGCCATCCATGTGCCCCTAGGCAACATGGCCTTTGAACAGCTTTGGCTGGTGCGCGAATGCGGATTGCCCCAGTCCCAGGCGGCGACCCTTTTCGGCGGCCTGTTCATCATCTCCGGCATCCTGGGCAACATCCTGGGCGGCGCAGGCGGAGACGCCTGGAACAAGCGCAGGCCTGGCGGAAGAGTCCTGTTCCTGGCCTGGATGCTGCTGGCCTTGTCTCCGTTCATCCTGGCCTACCGCTTCGTGAGCCCCGGAACCACGCTGTTCTACTGCGGCATGTTCATGCTGGGCATCTACTACATGATGTTCTATGGTCCGGTCTTTGCGACCATCCAGGAATTGGTTCCCGTTAATATCCGTTCCACGGTGGTGGCCTTTTCGCTCCTGCTTTTCAATGTCATCGGCATCGGGGCCGGTGTGGGGCTCAGCGGGCTGTTGTCCGATCTGTTCCGCGCCCGCGGAGTGGCCCAGCCTTTGACCTGGGTCCTGTTTGTCTCCGGGCTTATTGGGGTCTTGGCCGTCCCCCTGTTTTTCCTGGCCTGGCGCTACTACCAGCGGGACCGCGACAGGCTTAAGGCCGTAGTTGCTTCGTAAGCCAAAGATCAGGTAAGAATTACTGATGCCCTGTAGCTGCCGCGTAATTGGTAGCTACAGGGTTAACAAGAGAATCCGCGTGCGGGAGTCTCTTGGTTACTGGATCAAAATCCACCGAGCATGCAATAGAACTATTACCTCTCTGCTTGCGGCGGCGTACGATTTTGGCCTTCAATGGCCGGCTGGCCTTTTTACGGCATCAGCCTCCGGCCACCAGGGGGAAAAGCGCCACCAAGTCACCATCAGACAAGGGCTGATCAATGCCTTGGGGATGATGACGGTAGTGGCGCCCATTGACCAGTATCTGCATTTCCGGCTTCAATCTGCCGGAAACAGGCTCGTTTAGCTCCCGCCAGAAATCCCGGCCATATTGGTCCACGATCAACGCCAGCAATTCGCCCAATGTGGTTTGTTCCACAACGACGGACAACTCCCTGACGCCGCCCAAGGCCTGGCGGACGGTGAAAAATGGTTTGATCGTTATTTTCGCCAAACAGGTCCCCGCCAACAGGCTGGTGCAAAGCAATCAGCTAGATGAGCCCCAGGTCCAGCAGAATCTTTTCCACCGCCAGCACGCTGGACGAATCCCGGGGCAAATCAAACGTCGGTGCGCCGTTCAAATCGAATCTGGCGACATTGTCATCCAGCGGCACCGTACCCCAAAGCCCCAGGCCCATCCGGTCGGCTTTTTCCGCCAAACCATCGATTCGGCCCGAAACCCGGTTGACCACCAGACCAACCCGGCACTGGCCTTCCACGCCGTATTGGTCTGAAATCTTTAACAGGTATTCAGCCGTACGAAGACCCTTGACCGTGGGATCGGAGACCATCAGCAGGTGGCTTATGCTGCTGATGACCCGTCTGTTGATCTGTTCGATCCCCGCCTCGCAATCGACGAGGGTGACCCGGTAGCGGCTGGCCAGGGATTCAATGCCGAACTTGAGCAGTTCATTGAGCCCGCAGTAGCACCCAGGCCCCTCGGACTGCCCCACAACCAACAGGTCCAACCTTTCCCTTTGGATCAGGGCGTCTTCGATGATGATGTCCCTTACCGGGGTGTCGCCGCTGACCCGCCTTTTTTGCTCGGGGTCTTCGATGATGCGCCTTCGCATATCACCCAACGTGCTCTGGGGTTCGGCTCCCACCGCATAGGTCAGACCCATTGGCGGATCGGCGTCCACCGCCAGGAGGCTTTGGCCCTTTTCGGTCAGCAGCCGGGCGATGATGGAGCTGATGGTGGTCTTGCCCGTACCGCCCTTGCCGGCCACGGCGATGACGGTGCGCGGTTGCGGGTCCGGCGCCGCATCGGATTTCAGTTTGGCGTTGCAAGCGTGACTCATGCCGTTTGCTCTTTTTTCTGCCTGGGTCTGGCGCCCAGACGTTCAAAGCGTTCCTTGGCGAAAAGGGCCGCCCCCAGGGCCCCGACTATCTGCGGGTCTACCTTTTCCAGGGGTACGATTTGCACGCCCAGGACCTTTTCCAAGGCCTGGACCACGCCTGGGTTCTTGGCCACGCCGCCGGTCATGGCCACCTCTGGCCGGACTTTTACCTTTTTGGCCATTTTGCTGATGCGCTCGGCCATGGCCAGGTTGATTCCCGCTGCTATATCAGGCCTTTCCAGGCCATCGGCCAGCATGCACATCACGTCAAACTGGGCCAGCACGGTGCAGGTTTTGGTTACGCCAGCCGGTTTTGGGGCGTCAAAGGCCATGGGGCCCAGATCGTCCAACTCGACGCCGAGGACCTTGGCCATGCCTTCCAGGAAGCGCCCGGTGCCCGCGGCGCACTTGTCGTTCATGGTGAAATCTTCCATGTAGCCGAGCTTGTCCACCCTGATCACCTTGCAGTCCTGGCCGCCTATGTCGATTACCGTGCGCACGGCGGGGTCCGCCCAGTGGGCGCCGCGGCCGTGACAAGAGATCTCGCTGATACTGCTGTCGGCAAAGGGGATCTTTTCCCGCCCATAGCCCGTGCTGACGCAGTAGTCGATGTCATCGTAATCCAAACCCGCCAGGCTCAACGCCCTGTCCATAGCCTCCTGGGCGGTCTGCTCGGGCCTGGGCCGCACGCGCATGATATGGTAGGCCAGGATTGCGTCATCGGAGAAAATCACGGCCTCACCGGACAGGGAGCCGACATCACATCCCGCAACAATCATTTCAATCCCTCCGCCGCGAGTCCGCCGCCGTTGCCGCTCAGGGCCGCCCCCAAGGCGCAGACTATCTGCGGATCGTATTTGCTGAAGAGCCCCTTTGCTTCCAGCCGTGTTTCGACCTGTTCAACAATGGCCTTGTTTTTGGCCAGCCCCCCGGAAAAAACCAAGGTCTTCTCAACTCCCAGTCTGCGGGCCATGGTGACCACTCCGCTGGCCACGGAATTGGCCAGACCGGCGGCGATATCGGCCACGGCGGCTCCATCGTTGATATGGCTGACGATTTCACTCTCGCCGAAAACCGCGCACTGGCCGCTGATGTATACCGGCTTCCGCGATGTTTTCGCGGTATCGCCCATCTCCGTTACTGACAGTTCCAGGGCCTGGGCGGCAAGCTCCATGAAGAATCCCGTTCCCGAGGCGCAGCGGTCGTTGGTGCGGTATTCGCTGACCTTGCCCTGGCCGTCGATATTGATCAGCGTGGTGCTCAGACCGCCGATATCGACTATCGTGGCGCTGCCGTTGGCAAGCCACGCCCCCCCTATGGCCAAACAGCTGAGTACGGTCTTGGGCTCGTTGTCCACGGGTATGTACTTGGCGCCCCAACCGGTGCCCACCACCACATCGATGTCTTTCATTGTCAACGCCGCGCCGGCCAACACCTTTTCAATGGACGTCTTCGCCGATTCGGCAATCCGCCCCTGGTTGGGCGTCAGGTCAAAGGCGATCAATTTGCCGTCCTCGACAATTGCCGTTTTGGTGGCCATGGCCCCCAAGTCGCAACCAATGCACTTCATCGCAGTCTCCTTGCTGACAGAGTCCTCATTGCACAAGAATCACTTGGTGCTCCAGAACTCGTTCATGATTCGCCTGAGTTCGGCCGGAGGAGTAAAGCGCTTGTCGAACATGTCCATTTCAAAGCGCAGTGTCGGCACCCCGGTCTCCTGCTTGACCTTGTCGCTTAAAAGCTTGTTCAGCGCCCAGAAGTGTTTGCACGACATATGTCCGCCCAGGATCAGGGCGTCGGCGTTCCAGGCCCGGACAATGTCCACGAAGTCATTGATCCAGATGTCGGAAAAGCCCATTGCCTGGCGGCCCATGGGCATGTGCAGGGTGCGCCAGGCCAGGCCTTCGATGATGCTTTCGGTGCTGGAGGTGTCCACCAATCCCACATCAGGGCTGAAGTAGGTGAGCGTATCGGCGATATAGGTCACGCCGTGGGTTTCCTCAAGCCAGTGGTACAGCGGCATGTCGAACACAGTCCAGGTGTAGCCGTAGGCCACCCGCCGCTCGGTCTTGCCCACGGGGATAACCCCTATGCCGTTGTCGACCCTGTACTTGATCTCGTCATGGAGGGCCTTGAAATATTCAACGCCGAAAGGCGTGCCGATCTGGGTCAGGAAAATCGTATCTGCCGGGCGGTGCCAGCCCGTGTCGGGGAAAGGCTTTTTCTTGCGCAGCTCCTGGATGGCCAGATAATAGCTCATCAGCTGGTTGCCGTATTCGGCGTGTTCCTTGAGCTTGGCCTCGTCCAGGGTGCGTCCGGTGATCTTCTCAATCTGCTCGATCATGCGCTTGGTTTCGTCAATCATCCATTTGAGCCCGCGCTCGTTTTTATAATAGGGCGTTTCCAGGGCCACCAAGGGCGCCTTGAAATGATGCGCGGTCCATTGATAGAGCATGTTGCTGGCGTCGCAGGGGGCGGATGTGTTGATGATCAGGTCCGGCTTGGGCACGGTGCCCATGAGAAGGTAGCCGGCCGTGCCCTTTTGGGTGGAGCACAGATGGTCCGGATAGCCTTCGGCTTCAATGCGGTCGATTCCCTCTTCGCAGCCGTCAATGTAAATGGCCGCATCCAGGCCGCAAAACACCTCGTAGACCATGGGCGCCAACCCCATGGCCAGGATGATCTCCATGCTGATGGGGAAGTATTGGTAACAAACGGGCGCGCCGTTATCTATCCGGTCATTTAGCCAGTCCACATATTGCCCGAGGTTGTCCATGAAGGCATAGGCGCTGGTACGGTTTTTGTCTTTCAGTATCGTCTCAATAAGGTCTGGTTGAAGCTTGTCGAAAGTGGCCTGGTAATTTTCCGGCAGGATTTCACGGACAACCTCCCGTCCTCCCCAGTCGTCAAGGCTGCTGAGGCCTTCCTGGTCCAGGATGAATTTGGCCAGATCGGCGGTGGTTCTCCAATCATTCAAAACGGTGCGGTCTTTGTTGTCGCTCATTTCCCTTACCTCCTGGCGATGCGTTCCATGAAAGCTTCGATCCTGGTCTTCAGGCGGCCCACGTCGGAAAACATGTGCTCCCGTTCCAAGACCATCGTGGGAATGCCCTTTTGCTCCAGTTCATCGGCCAGCATGGTGCAGTCAACCGCGTGGTTGTCGCAAAAGACGATTTTTTGCAGAATCACGCCGTCCACGTCGGCCTCGCGGGCCAGCTTTTCGGTCACCGCCTGGCGGTTTTCAAACTGATTCATCATTCGCGGACAGGGATTATTGTAGTAGTAGCGCTTGGCAATGGCCTTGAGGGGGTCGCCGTTTTCCTCCACCGGGTTGAGGAAGTAGCGCGAGCCGTAACACAGGCTGTCGGTCACCACCACGCCGCCCAACCCTTCGATGAGTTCAAGCAGCTTCGGGTCGTCCACGGCCGAGCCGCCCAGCATCAGTCTGGCGGAATAGTCGTTGTTGCCGGGTCTGGCCTCGATTTCGGCCAGGGCCTCCTCCAGGAGTTCGTTGTATTTTTCCCGGGGCATGATTCCGGCGGCCAGCATGATGCCCATGGCCTCCTTGCCGCTCACGGGCACATCCGGCCTTTTGCGCAGTTCATAGAGCCGGGCCACCAGCTCACGGCTTTTGTTGTAGGTTTTTATGGAAGCGGCCAACTGGGTGTCGCTGCAACGCTTGGAAAAATCCGTGGCCAGCTTTTCCTTGAAAAGACCGGTTTCCTCCAGATACCACTCGAAACCGGCGTCATAGATCGAATGGGGTATGGTCACCATGTACTGATAGTCGGTGGCGGGGATGTGCTTGTCCCATATTTCATAGAGGCGGCGGATTTGCTCGCAGCCGTTGAGAAAGCAGAACCCGTCCAGAAAATCGTATTCTCCGCCAAGGCCGGCCTGGAGCATGCACCGGGCAAAGGTGCAGTTGAACCGGTGCAAGTAAACGTCGGCCAGGTCGGTCTGATCCATGCCCCGCGCCTCCATGCGGTAGGGCATGACGCCTGCGGCGTGGATGATCTCTTCCGGAGCGTAGACGCAGGAGAAACCGACGACCTTGCCCCCATCGCCGATCCATTGTTTGAGGTATTGATTTTCAGTGCGAGCCGGCAGCATCAGCAGTTCCTGCAACGCAGTCATATCTTGTCCTCCCTTCATGGGTTTGATTGACGGGAACTATCCGGTCAGCTTGGCCATCTCCTCATCGCGCAGTTTCTTTTTGAAAAGCTTGCCCGTGACGGTCATGGGCAGTTCGTCCCTGAACTCCAGCAGCTTGGGAACCGCGTAGGCGGCAAGGCGCTGGCGGCAATGTTCGGTGATCTCGCTGCCGAGCACCTGGCCCTGGGCCTGTTTATTGAGCACCACAAAGGCCTTGACCATTTCGCTGCCCGGTTTGTCTGGGTTGGGCAGGCCGATGGTCACGGCCTGGGCCACGGCCGGATGCTCGTAAAGCACCTCGTCCACCGTGGTGGAGTAGACCTTGTTGCCCGAGACGTTGATCATGTCCTTGTTGCGGTCCACCAGGAAGAAATAGCCGTCCTGGTCCATGCGGCAAAGGTCGCCGGTGGCCAGCCAGCCGTCATGCAGGCCCTGTCCGGCATCGGGCCAATAGCCCTTCATGACCTGGGGGCCCTTGATATACATCTCGCCGACTTCGCCAAAGGGCATTTCCTCGCCGGTGTCCGGCGCCACCACCTTGACCTCGGTGTCGGCCACGGGTACCCCGATGGAACCTGCCTTCTCAAAGGGCATGAAACCGGTGATCTTGGAAAAGGCCGACAGGTTGAAGTGGGTCACCGGGCTGGTCTCCGTCAGGCCATAGGCCTCGGTGATGGGCATGCCGGTCTTCTTGCGAAACTGGCGGGCGACTTCCGGCGGCAGGGGCGCGGCACCGGAGGCGAAAGATGTATTGCTGCGGCCCAGGTCCGTTTCCAGCAGGTTCATGTACTGGGTCGGCACCAAGGGAGCCAAAAACGGGCGGTTTTTCTTGAGGTTTTCGGCAATGGAAGCGGTGTCCCGGGGATCGGGGATCAACAGCATCTGCAGGCCCCAATAAACCGCCGTGCGCACTGCCCAGTGCCCATAGGAATGGAAAAGCGGAATGGCGATGAGCAGGGATGACTTGCCGGCAATGCCGCTTTGCAACGGGGCCATGACCCAGGGCAGGCTCTGGATGGTGTTGGCCACCAGGTTGCGGTGGGTCAGCATCACGCCTTTGGGCATGCCCGTGGCCCCGCCGGTGAACAGCAACACGGCCAGGTCGTCGGCCGGATTTATGTCCACCGGCCGTGGCCCCGCCTTGGCCTGCTCCAGCAAACTGGTAAGCCACATCACGCCGTTGGGGCCGCAGCCAGGCTGCTCCGGTGAAAAATCCTTGATGGACGTGGCTATTATGTTTTCCAGGGAGGTTTCCTTGCCGACCTCGTGAACCAGATTCAAAGCCTTGTCCAGGCAGATCACCGTGCGTGCGCCGGACTCGCCGATCTCCCACACCAGATCGCGTTGAGCGTGCAACAGGCTGCAAGGCACGTGGGCCGCGCCGCATTTCTGGATGGCGAAATCAGCGATCACATACTGGGGAGACGTGGGCAGTATCGAGGCCACCCTGTCGCCTTTTTTTACGCCGAGGCTTTGCAACGCGGTTGCCAGGCGGTCGATCAATCCGCCCAGGTCGGTCCAGGTGATCTTGCCGCCCAGATACGACATTGCCGGGCGTGAGCCGTACTTGCGTACGGTTTCATCGAGAAAATGGTACAGGGGGACATCGGGGTACGGCCCCATGGTATGGGCCACCTTGAAGGGCCCCAGCTTGTAGCTCTCCAGCCACGGTTTTTGGCCATAGTCGCTCATCATCGCACCTCCGGCGGCAAATGCAGTTCACCTTCCATTTTCAGTTCAGCCAATTTGCCGGGCGTCGGAATGCCGTTTTGGTCCCAGCCCCGGTATTCGTAATAGGCGTCCAACAGCGGCTCCAGGGACACGGTGAGACCGGCGGCCGGGCCGTCGGGCAGGGGCTCGTCCAGCAGGCGCCGGGGCAGGTTGTCGTCGGAGCGGGTTGCCCCTTCCCGGACGTTGAAGCAGCGGGCCAAATTGACCACCCTCTCGCCGACCTGGCGGAATTCATCGATATCAAAGTCATCCCAACCGGTGCAGGAGGCTATGATGGGCACGACATCCTCGGCCATCAGGGCCATGCCCATGAACTTGCAGGCTCCCACGGAGTCGAACACGGTAAGGGCGTCTTCCATGTCCTTAACGACCTTTGCCTCCCTGGGGTTCTCCACAAGGGGATCTTCGATGACACTTTCCTCGACAATCAAAAACGGCATATCCATGAACGTGGGCCCCTGGACATAGGCGGTGATGTGGTCGCCGCCGCGGTTGGCCGTGGCGAAACCCAGGCCGGTGATCTTGGTGGCCCGGCAATCGTAGGCGGGTAGTTCCATGCCCTTGACCTGCATGGCAAAGGTCTCGGAGCCCTGGCCGATTGCCTGGGCGGCCCTGCGGGACCCCTCGGCCAGCAGATCTCCCAATCCCCGGCGGACGGCGATGTCCTCTACCATCTGCAACATTCCGTCGGCGTCGCCGAACTCCAGCCGTTTGCCGTTGTTGGCCTGTTCATCTATGTAACCGCGCTGAAAGCACTCCATGGCAAAGGCGATGGTGCTGCCGCAACTGACCGTATCGACACCCAGCTCATTGCAACGGATATGGGCCTTGGTTATGGCCTCCAGGCTGTCCACATCGCACATGGGGCCGAAGGCGCCGACGCTCTCGTATTCCGGCCCCTCGCCCTTGCAGGCGTATTTGCCCTTGACCTCCGTCAGGCGCCCGCAGGCTATGGGGCAGGAAAAGCAGGCCTTGCGGCCGGTGAGAATCTTTTCATTGATGGCCGGTCCGTTGATTTCCTCGGTGTAGCCGCAGGATCCGGACTGCCAATTGCGGGTCGGCAGCCCGCCCTTGACGTTGACCATGTCCATGACCATGGTGGTTCCATAAACCTCCAGGGTCATCTTCAACAGCGACTCGGCCACGAAATCCGAAGCCTGTTTCGCCGCCTCCTTGAAGGCCTCCTTTTGGGCCACCGGTATCTTGCGGCTGCCCTTGCAGATGATGGCCTTGAGGTTCTTGCTGCCCATCACCGCGCCCAGCCCGCAACGGCCAAGGGCCCGGTGCACGTCGTTCATGATCGCCGAGTAGCGCACCAGGTTCTCGCCGGCCGGGCCGATGCACGACACGTTGAACTTGGGATGGCGTTTTTTGAGGACCTTGGTGGTCTGGCCGACCTCCATGCCCCACAGGTCTTCGGCCTGCAACAAGGCCACCTCGTCATCCTCGATAAGCAGATAGACCGGCTGGCTGGCCATGCCCTCAATGATTACGCCGTCAAGGCCCGTCTTCTTGAGGTCCAGGCCAAACCGGCCTCCGGAGTTGGCCGAGCCCCACAACCCGGTCAAAGGCGATTTGGCCACGGCGCTGAAGCGGCCGGAACTGGGCGACAGGGTCCCGGTGAGGGGACCGGTCATGTAGATAAGCTTGTTGTGCGGCCCAAGGGGATCGGCCCCGACAGGCACCTCGTCCATGAGTATTTTGGTGGCCAGGCCATTGCCGCCCAGGTACAGGCGGGCCAAGTCCATGGGGGTGTCCTCACGCCGAGAGCTGCCGTCGCTGAGGTTGACCCTAAGGATTTTTCCCATGAATCCAGACATCCGATTAATCCTTTCAACTGGTCTCGCGGCTGATCAGGGTCTTGGCCATTGTCAACAGCTTGAACAGGTTGCCGCCGGCTTTAACCTTGCCGGTCAAAACGGCCTTTATTGGTTTGGTCTGACCGCTGATGACTTGGGAAAGCCCCTCGAAATCGCCGCGAAGGGTTGCCGTCGGCCTTGGTTGGGCCCCGTTTTGGATGCTGACGCCCCGCTGGCCGTACACCAGCGTCACCGAAACATCGGATTCGCTTTCGGTAACCACCAATGAACCGCGCAGTTTGGCCGCGATCTTGCGGACGTCTTCCAGGGCAAGGTTCTGGTCCATCAGGGATTTGATGGTCCAACCCAAGCCGTTCAGGTCTTGGTCGAGTACGGCTACTTCAAACAAAGCTCACCCCTTTACAGTTCGTGGAGATATCCCTTGCCCAAAATACTGACCCCGGCGCCCATGCTTTTGAGGAAGGTCGAGCGCAGGGCGTCGCTCATCAGTGCCTTCTTCACCGGGCTAAGCTTCAAGAAGCCGCCGACCAGGGGCCGCATGATCTTGTGGGTCAGGCTCTGTGGGTCGTCGAAAAGCTGATTTTGCAGGGTGTCCCGCTCGAGGCACTGCAGTATCACCCGCTGGAAAGTGGTCTCCGGGTGAATCACCCGCTTGGAGCGGTTGTCCAGCTTGAGTGCGCCCGAGGGGCATTTGAGCGAACATACGCCGCAGCCAAGGCAGATCGAGTGGTCCACTTTGGCCAACTTTTGCGGTTTGCCGTTGGCCTTCACCCCGGCGTCTTGAAGCTCTATGGCGTTGATGGGACAAGCGCTTACGCACTTGCCGCAGCCATTGCATGTTTCGCTGTCCACCTGGGCGATGAATGAAGACGTGACCAAGGCGTTGGGCAGGCCGTGCACATTGATGCCGTCCATTATGCCGCAGCAACATCCGCAGCAATGGCAAATGAACATGAGCCGCTTTTGCACGTTGTCGGCGCTGAAAACCAGGCCCAGGTCCCGGGATCTTTGCAGGATGTCGATCATCTCCGCCTTGTCTATCTCCCGGCCCAACCCGTTGCGGATTATGTAGTCAGCGCCGTGGCCCAAGGTGGTGCAGGTCTCCAGGGGCACATCGCAGCGGCCTCCGGTGGAGTGCTCTTTTTTGTGGCGGCAGGAACAAAGGCCAACGGAGTATTTCGTGGCCTCGTCCACCAGATAGCCGACCTTTTCGTAATCCAGAATCTCCACATGATCGCCCAGGGCCTCCGGGTGGGGCACGGCCCTGGCAATGGAAGTCTGGGTGCCTTCGGCAAAGTTGCTGCGGTACGGAGAGCCCTCGTGCATGTATTCATGGAACAGATCAGCCCACTGTTTGACGTTCAGTTGGCCTCTGGTGCGCATCATGGTGAACTCGAATACGCCCACGAACAGGGGGCTGGGCATGTAGCGGTATTGGCCGTCCAGCCAGATGTCCATGACCAGGCCTTTTTCGCACATGCCCTTGAGCAGCGGCTCAAGCTCCTTGGCGCTGATTTTGGTGATGCGCACCACCCTGTCCAGGTTTGAAAACAGGTACGGCATCTTCACGAAAACGTCGGCTTCCGCCTCGCTGAACAGGTCCTTGAGAACGAGATGCATTGTTTGGTTGTAGGGCGATTTCACATGCAGGTTGTCTAGCTTGTTACCCAGCTCACCGTAAACGTCTTTTCCAACCATATGGCCCATGGCAACTCCCTTGGATCAAAAGGGCATGACGATGCGGGCGGCGTCCGCAGGAGCCGCCGCCCGCATCGCCTTATTCGCCCAGGTACTCGTTTTCAAAGGAGCTGATCGAGTTGGCCACGGCGCGGATGAACTTGGCGTTGCGCATGATCTTGGACATGTCGCCTTTGAGCTTGAGTTGGCCCTTCACCACTGCCTCGATGAAATCCAGCTCGCCCTTGACCACTGGCTTGAACACCCCGTAACCGCCCTCCACCAGAAAGCCGTAGTCGGCCTGGGACGGATCTGCGATGATCTCGGCGCCGGTGCACTTGCCGGCCTTTGCCTGCAGATACACGTATGTCTTTTGTTCCAGGCCGTCGCCGGGCTGGAGTTCGAAGACAAAGTTGCCGTTGAAATCAACGCCCCAGTTTTTACCGGCCTGCTCCACGGCGGTGTCTTCGTTGAGGGCGTTTTTCCAGAAGTCACACCATTCTTGCGAGGGATAAAGAGCCACGGTTCACCTCCCATTAGATTGTGGGTATATGTTTGACGTTTGTTTCCTAACTGGTTGGTGGAAAAGGTCGTCCTGACCTTTTTCACCGGTTACTTGGCAAAAGCGTGGTTTTGCCAAGTAACTCAATTTGCTTGTTTTTTCAAAACTGCGCAAACTGCCGGGCCCTCCTTGGCCCGCCTAGCAGGCTGTTTTTTCAACAGCCTGCTAAAGCGTTTGGATATCAAACCAATAGCGGGCGTTCTCAATGGTTTTCAGGCCCTTGCCGCCCATCCACAGGCCAATGACCTTTTGGTCCCGCCAGTGTTTTTCCAGATCGAATTCCCGGGAATAGCCATATGAGCCCATGAAATCCATGGCCCGGCTGCAGGTCCGCTCCACGGCGTTGCTGGCGTACAGGGCAAGGCCGCGGGTTTTCAGGGCCATTCTTTCGTCCCAGGGCTGAATACCGTAGATGTCGGGATTGTCCATTTGCCGGGCATAGGCCCACATCATTGCCGAGGTGGTTTCGATGTTCACGGCCACCTCGCACAGCATGTCCGCAACGATGCTGTGTTCTTTGAGAGGCTTGCCCGCGATGACCCTTTCGGTGGTCCACCTTTTGATGATCTCGTAGGTGGCCTTCATGATCCCCACGCACATACCCGCTGACGCCACGTTGCCCATGGAAATGGTGCATTTCCAGTAATTGAAATCCTCGCCCGCCGGGTGGGCCCGGTAGTGTTTGGGCACGCGCACGTTTTCGAACCAGATGTCGGTGTTCATGTCGGCGCTCATGCCGCATTTCTGGTACGGCCCGCCGACTGAAACGCCTTCGGCGTCGGCGGGCACGTAGATCAAGGCGAAATCCTTGGGATCGGTGGAGCCCTTGTTGGTGGTGCAGACAACGGCGAAAAGATCGGCCACCTTACCGGAGTTGGTGGGCCACAGCTTGTGCCCGTTGATCACCCATTCATCGCCGTCGAGCTTGGCCGTGGTGGCTATGGTCTTGCCCTTCATGCGGCCCATGTTCTCCACATCCGCGCCGCTGGCCGGTTCGGTCATGGCGTGACAGCCCACATAAAGCTCTTCGCCGCAGAACTTCGGGCCGAACTCTTCACAAAGCTCCATGTTGCGGTGGGGCTTGAGAATTATCGGCATCATCCCCCAAATGGAGCACAGGGCCGCCGTGGCAAAGCCGGAGTCGATGCGGGACAGTTCCTCGGCCAGTACGCAGCAGAGGCTGGCCGGATCGGGCATTTCAGTGCCGCCGACTTCGTGGGGGAACAAGGCCGCGCTGATGCCGAGATCAACCAGGACCTCCTTGAGCAAAGGCTCAACAAGCTTGTGCTCTTGCCAGTCCTCATCAACCTGCTGGCGGATGGGCACATAGTTTTCATCGCCCCAGCGGCGCAGCACCTTGCCAACATCGGTGATGAAATCGGAAACCCACTCAATGGGCCGAATGAAGTCGTCGATACCCGGCATTCTAATTCCTCCCTGGCAACCAACAGGTTGTTGTGCTTGGCGGGGCTTGGGCCCCATCGACGCCGGTTTCTCTTCGGCGCCGGTTTCACATGATCACTATGAAAACAAAGTTCACCATTCCGGGTAAATCAGGTGAACCGTGTAGTTTTTTTCTTAAAAACCTGCAATTCATTGTTTGCATATGGTGTTTATGGGGACTGTTGCGGACGCGCCGAAGAAAAAGGAACAAATGGTTTATAATAAATAATTTTCACATCTTGGCAGTAAGAGCCTTTTCCTTGAGCATAGTTCGCCATGGGTTGACTGGGTGTGCAGGGCTGCGAGATCAGATGAACTACATATTCTCACTCATTGATTTACGGAATCGGCAAAAGCTATAGTAAACACTGTTCGGACATAGGCCAGAAAAAGTCGCGCACCTGAAGGAGCGACCCATGGACGGCAAAAAAACAATCCTGATCGTTGAAGATCACACCATCGTCAGAGAGGGCCTGAAGGCGCTACTTGAGATGGACCCGGACCTGGAAGTTACGGGTGAGGCGGAAGACGGTCACCAAGCGGTGAAATTGGCCATAAAGCTGGAGCCGGACCTGATCCTCATGGATTTGGCAATGCCGCGCATGCACGGCCTGCAGGCAGTGCGGGAGATTAGTAAACGTTCCCAGCACAGCCGCATCCTGGTCCTGACCGTGCACAAGGACGAGGAATATATCCTGGCCAGTTTCAAGGCCGGAGCCCAGGGTTATGTGCTCAAGGACGCCACCCACGCCGAACTGAAGATGGCCATCAAGACCGTACTGTCCGGCAAGCGTTATGTCACCCCGGATATCTCGGATCTGATCATCGACGGATTCGTGGAAGGACGCAGGCAGGAACTACCGTCATCGGCCTGGGAGAGCCTGACCCCTAGGGAGCAGGAGATTCTCAAACTGGTGGCGGAGGGCAACCGCAACCGGCAAATTGCCAATCTCTTGTGCATAAGCCCCAAGACGGTGGAGCGTCATCGCGCCAATTTGATGAAAAAACTCAATATCCACAACGCCACGGCCCTTACGGCCATGGCCATTGATAAGGGCCTGGTTTCCATCTGACGATCTGTTGAAAAATCACCCAAGGCGGGCTGGGACGGCGTTTGCAACACCTGCATGAGCCTGTCTGCCTATATATGCACCGGCCAACAGGCGGTAATCAGAGTGCCGGTTTCCCCATCGCTGTAAATGTTGAACACCCCGCCGGAAAGTTCGGTGCGTTCACGCAAACTGGCCAGGCCAAATCCTCTCATGTCCGCTGATGAGGCCAATACGGCAGACACGTTAAATCCCTGGCCGTCATCATGTACCTTCAACTCCAAGTTGCCGTTGTGCAGGGCAAGGCTCAAGTTAACATTTTGTGCTTTGCTGTGCTTGGCCGCGTTATTCATGGCCTCCTGGACGAAACGGTAAATGGTTGTCTTCAAATCCTGGGGAATTTCACTTTCCTGCACCCCTATTCGACGCCGAACCTTGATGTTTCCATAGATTGAACAGAACTCACGGCAAAACCACTTCAGAGTCGCCAAAATGCCCAGATCGTCCAAGACCGATGGGCGCAGATCTTTGGACATGCGCCTGATTTCATTCACCGCGCCCTGGATCATGGGCACCATGGCTTCCAAAATCCCGGCCACATCCTTACTATCGCCTTCAAAAACCTTTTGATGGGCGTTTTCCAGGCCGAACTTGATGGCCGTCATGGTCTGGCCTATGCCGTCATGTAGTTCCCTGGCCAGCCGCCCCCGCTCCTTTTCCTGGATATCCAACAGCTGGGCCGACAACACCTTGAGTTCTTTTTCCGATTGCCGAAGCGCCTGTTCCGCCCTTATTCTCTTGCCGATATCCACGCCAATGCCAACCAGCAAGGCTCCTTCGGCGACCTCCATGCGCACGCCCGTCTGCAAGAAAGGTGTTCGGTTGCCGTCTTTCGCGACAATATCGACCTCGACAAAGGCCTTGCCGAACTGGAACACGTCTCGAATGCGCTGGGCTATCAACTCCTTTTCCTGGCCCGTATAAAAATCCATGGCTTTCATTTTACCGACTTCTTCGGATGTATAGCCGCCGACAAGCTCGAGATTGCGGTTCCACTCGAGGAAGCGCCCTTCCTGATTGAGGACATAAAATATGCCGGGCAGGCTTTCGATCAGGTAATGGGAGAACTGCTTTTCCCGTACCAGGCGATTTTCGATTTCCTTGCGCTCGGCGATTTCCTTGTGCAGTCTTTGGTTGGCCTGCCGGAGTTCGTCGGTCCGGGAGGCAACGTGTTCTTCAAGATGCCAGCGGTTCTGGTTTAACTGGTGTTCGGCTTTCTTTTGGCCGCTGATATCGACCATATTGCCGACGTACGCAGGTTGACCTTTATATTTCGCGTCAACCGCGTCCAGTTCCAGCCAGATTATTTTTCCGTCCTTCCTATGCGCCCTAAAGCAATACCGGCTGGTATTTGCACCGCAACATTGCAAACCTTCCGTCAGATGCCAAACCTTCGCCCGGTCATCAGGGTGGGCATACTTCCAAAGATGGCTGTTCAGTAGTTCGTCCTTGTCGTCATAGCCCAACATGTCCGCCAGCCGCTGAGTAACGTAACGCAACAAACCACCTTGAATGATAAAAAAGCCGGAAAGTGAATGCCGCACCAATGTCCGGTAATGTTGCTCGCTGTCATGAAGGCGGTTTACCTCCGTGATCAACTCATCATTACGAGCCTCCAGCTCCGCGATTTTTCGGCGCAAACGGCTGGCATCACTTGCTCTAGGAGGCAGGGACCGACGCCTGCTCGATGAATCGGGCATAAAAGACCTTCCAATGCGCGGAAAAGACAGTATGGCTAATCATCGATACGGAAATGATATATTGATCCAACCCATGAAAAACAGACCTTTGATAAAGCGGCAGCCTGGTTTTTAAGGCTGGCGGGCCTCTGTGGCCATTGGTTCATGGCATTCAGGTCTCCCGGCGCCTGCCGATGATCCGCTTGGCAGTGAAGCGCATACTGCCCATAAAGCCTCATCAAACAGTTCGGGTTGGACCATGCGGTCCAACCCGTTTTTGCCGGCACCCTCTAGTATTGAGCTCAACCGCCGCGCGTCATCATGAGATGATTTCGTATTGGAAAGTATAACGGGACAGCAGATTCACCACCTTTTCACCCACCATTTGCCCCTTATTGTCTTTGATTACGTTGAGCCTTAGTATGGCCTTGGCGCCGTATTTTTTATCGTCAACCACTTCAACGCTCCAATCATCGGGTGAAATATCAAGTTTGCTCAACTCGTCGGCGCAGACTCTTGCGATACTGTCTTTCCTGAGGTCCGGCTTGAACACCTTGCCCACAGCGGTAAGGGGAATGGCGTCGCACACTATTACTTCCTTGGGGACTGCGGCCCGCTCGGTTATATGCAGCGCGGCATGGGCCATAAGCTGATCCCGGGTGATGTCGGCCCCTTCGGCCAGCTGCACATAAACCACGGGCACTTCACCTGAGTGTTTGTCCGGCCGTCCCACAGCCGCCGCCGTGGTCACCTGGGGATGGCGGAACATGGCTTCCTCTATGACGCCCGGATCAATATTGTGGCCGCCCCTGATTATCAAGTCCTTTTCCCTGCCCGTGAGCCACAGGTAACCGTCCTGGTCCAGGCGGCCAAGGTCGCCGGTGTTGAACCAACCGTCATCCAACCATACCCCCTGGTTGTGCTCGTTTTCCACATAACCTTGGAAAACGCAGGGCCCGCTAATAGCCACCGCGCCGATTTCGTTGGTATCGGCGTATCTGGCGAATTTGCCTTCGTCATCCAAAAGCACTGTCCGCACATCATGGTAAGGCAACCGTAATCCGACACTGCCGACCTTGCGCTCGCCGTCTTTGGGATTGGCAGCCGAGGCCACGGCCGCCTCGGTCATGCCGTAGCCCTCCAGGATTTTCATGCCGGTTTTTTCCTCAAAGCGGTTGAACAACTCCACGCTTAAGGGCGCCGCTCCGCAGAGTACATATTTCAAGGACGATATGTCCGCGCCGTCCAAAGGCAATTCGAGCAGAACCGATAACACCGTGGGCACGCATGAAAAATACGCCGGGCGGTAATGCTCGACGATTTTGAAGAAGTTGGCCATGACCGCCTGATCGCGAAAACCGGAGGGGGAGAGCATCACCACGTGCGCGCCCGCGGAAAAAGGCGTTAGCCCGGTTACGATAGTGCCGTTGCAGTGGAAGAGGGGCAAACCCTGCATCATGGTTTGGCCCCGCTGTATCTCCATGGCCATGGCCAAAACCGAAGCCATCAGCATCTCGTTCATATGGCTTCGGCGGGCCAGCTTGGGCCGTCCGGTGGTGCCGCCGGTGTGGTAGATGCTGGCCGTCTGCTCCGGAGAAAAATCGCGGTGGAAGTTGAGTTTGTCGGCGGGCTGCTTGTCAAGCTCTTCATCAAACGAATAGATGCCGTTTTGAGGATCAGCCTGGCCCATGACAACCAGCAAGGCCTCTAGTCCCGGCAATAATTTGCGGACTTCCATGGCCTTTTGCCATATGTCCAGGCCCGGCATATCGCCCAAGGTTATCAAAACCTTGGTGCCGGCGGCCCTGCATATATCGGCAATTGCCGGGGCCTCCAGCAGGGGGTTTATGGGATTGGCAATGCCAACCGCCTCCGCACCCCAGAGGGCGAAAAAGGTTTGGGGTGAGTTGGGCAGCAGATAGGAAACCGTGTCCTGGGGCCCAACTCCCAACTGGTTCAACAGGTTGGCGGTCTGGGTTATGCGGCCCAAAAATTGGCCATAGGACACCTTCACGGGCTCGGTGTATGTATCCCCGGAAAAAATGAAGCTGATGGCTGTCTGTTCCGGATCGGCCAAGGCAGCGGCAGCGATCTGATGGTAGGTGGAAGGAAAGGTCACACGACTGGAATGGGGTGCTTTTTCGATGTTCTCCACATCGGCCAAACTAGATATTTTAAATACCATGGTCATCTCCACTCTCCTTGGCTGACTGTTGATTGGGATGTTTCTGCAAGAACTTGGAAACAGGCGACAGGGAAGGGTTCCGCAGACTTCAAGAAACAAATAAACATATATAGTTTATTAGTATTATGCTTTGGTCATGTCAACATTTTGTTGCCAGCCTTGAGATAAACTTGCCTTCCTGACCATGCCGGACAGCCATATTTCTACATTGATTCCGTTCATTGCTTCGAGCCACGTTGTTTTTAAACTACAAAATCAAGATGTTATCCGTTTAGAAAAAACGGCTTGACTTGGTGGGTCCGCATAAGAAACTATAATACCGTTCTAGTTTATAATTATTTACAACGGAACAAGCCAACGGCGACTAAAAGGCGCGGGCATCTTTTGACGAGGCAAACAGGCAATAACAAGGGCAACAGGCACGGTTAACAACAGGCGGAGGTGGACCACCCAAACCAAAGGCAATCAAAGGAACCACAAACAGTATTCGAGGCCGTTTTTCCATCAGGCAAAAGCGATCATCTTCAATAGGGCATCCGCCGGAAACAATCCGGATGACCGCGGCCTCCGACTACCAATTGCGGGCGTATCGGCGGTTTTATCCCGTCACCAAAGACGCGTCCCCGCAAACTCGAGAGGGTTGAAGATGAAAAGTTACAAGCAATTAGCACTGTTCGCGGCATTGGTTCTCCTATTGATCCCGGCCGGCTTCATCGGGCAAGGAAACGTCTGGGCCGGATCAAAGACTATCAACCTCAAAATCGGCATGGCCAAACCCATCCAGGCAGGCATGGCCTTCGCCATTGTCAAAAGGATTTTCCAGGCGGAGGTGTCGCGGCGGGTTGCCGAGGAAACCGACTATGAAATCAAATGGACCGAGGCCTACGGCGGAACGGTGGCCAAGGACGGCGAAGTCCTGGAAGCGGTGCAAATGGGCCTGCTTGACATCGGCTACGTGATTTACCTTTTCGAACCGGCCAAGCTCTTCCTGCACAACTTTGGATACTTCGTACCCTTCTCCAGCCCGGACCAAGAGAGCGTAAACAAACTGACAGAGCAGCTTTTTACGGAATTTCCCGTCATGGTCGACATCTTTGAAAAGCAATACGGCCAAAAGATGCTATGCAACCTCACCGCCAGCAGTTACCAACTCATCACCACCTTCCCAGTTACAAGCGCCGAAGATCTAAAGGGCAAGAAGATAGCCGCCGGCGGGCCGAACCTGATCGCCGTCAAGCCCCTGGGTGCCGTTCCGGTGCAGTCGTCCATCGGCGAGGGATACACTTCATTCAAAATGGGAGTCTATGAGGGCTGGATCGTCCTCGAGTCGATCATGGCTGGTCTCAAGTGGCCCGAAGTCGCCCCCTACGTGACAATCATCGACCTGGGCTCCCCCCCGGCCGCAGCCCTGACCATCAACCTGCGCACCCTCGACAAGCTCCCCCCGGAAATCAGAAAAATCATCATTGAAGCGGGCAAAAACCTGGGTGTTGCCGGTCCCAAGGTCGTGGCGGAATTTGATAAAAAAGTCAGGAGAGCCCTCGCCAACGGCGGGGCCAAGATCAGTAGCCTTCCCGAGGCCGAACGCGTCAAGTGGGCCGACGCCCTGCCCGAGGTCGCCAAAATGAAGGCCGAAGAAGCCGACGCCCGCGGCCTGCCAGGAACGGCCTTGATCAAGCGTTACATCCAGATGCAACAGCAGATGGGCTACCACTTCCCCCGTGTCTGGAACGTGGAATAGGAGCCCAAAATCAATGGAACCATCCCAATCCCGGCCCCAAGCGGCCCAACCCAGCATTAACGGCGGCTCCGGCCCGGTCGGGGCCGCCTTTCGAAAGTCCCTGACCTGCCTGCATATCGCCGGGTCCTGTTTGATCCTGGTGATGATGCTGGTCATTGTATTCGATGTGCTGGGCAGAGCCTTTTTCAACCATCCGCTCACCGGCGCTCCCGAATTGGTGCGGGTCTGCGTTGTGGGGGTCTTGTTTTTGGGCCTGCCGGAGACATTTCGCGCGGGCAAACAGATCCGGGCAACATTGCTGCTGAACAAGGTCTCCGGCCGCGTTTTGCCCGCTTTGGACCTGTTGGCGCATCTTGGCGGCGTTCTGCTCTTTGTGTTGCTGGTCTACTCGAGTTGGGACCTTTTGGTTCAAGCCTGGGAAGTCGGCGAGTTTGAAGGGGCGGGGGCCTTGCGGGTGCCGACCTATCCCATTCGGGCCCTCATCGTTGTCTCCGCGGCCCTTGCCCTGATCCAGCTTGCTATATCCGCCTGGCATTCGGCAAACAAATTCATTGGAAAGGACTAGTGAGGCGATGGACCCGGTAACTGTTGGAATTTTGAGCGTCGGCCTGATCGTCGCGCTGGTCGTTTTGGGCATTCCCATTGCCGTCTCGCTGGCCCTTGTCAGCATGGCCGGCCTATGGTGCATCACCGACAACATGATGGTGCCGGTGAGCATGCTTGGATCGGCGGCCTTTCACGGCGTATTCGACTACACCTACTCCGTGGTGCCGATGTTCGTCTTGATGGGCTTTCTGGCCAACCTGAGCGGCGCGGCCGAGGATGCCTATGATTTCGCCGCGGCTCTGCTCAAGGGCCGCCGGGGCGGTTTGGCCACGGCAACCGTGGGAGCCAACGCTGTTTTCGCGGCGGTGACAGGCATCAGCGTCGCCTCGGCGGCAATGTTCAGCAAAGTCTCTCTGCCGCCGATGCTGCGGCACGGCTATAAAAAGTCATTCAGCCTCGGCACCATCGCGGGTTCGTCCATCCTGGGCATGCTCATACCGCCCAGCGTTTTGCTTATTCTTTACGGCGTGGTGGCGCGGCAATCCATCGGCGCGCTTTTTACCGCGGGAATCATGCCCGGCATATTGTTGGCCCTTGTCTTTGCCTGCGGCATATGGCTCATGGTGCGCCTGCGGCCGGATCTGGTAACCGACCAAAATTCCGAAACGTCAACAGCCGAAAGTGGCGATCAAAGGCTTGACTTGAAAATGGTGCTGAAGATCATCCCCGTGGGCGTGTTGATAACCTTGGTGTTGGGCGGCATCTATTGCGGGATATTCACTCCCACCGAGGCCGGCGGCGTGGGGGCCTGCGGCGCATTGATCCTGGCTCTGGCCAAGGGCCGCCTGAGCGGTAAAAATCTTTGGCAGGTGCTGCTTTCCACCGGCTATGTCTCGGTGGGGATCCTGTTCATCCTGGTCACGGCAAACATGTACGCCCGGATGATCACCCTGAGCAACCTGCCGGCGGCGCTTTGCGAGTGGCTGGCCGTACTGCCTTTGCCCCCCCTGGCCGTCATGGCCGTGCTGGTGGTCTTGCTGATCGTCCTTGGGGCCATACTGGATTCCACATCAATAATATTGATCACCCTGCCGATCATGCTGCCGGTGGTGACGGCCATGGGCTTCGACCCCATATGGTTCGGTGTCGTGGCCATCATAGCCATTGAAACCGGATTGATCACTCCGCCGTTCGGGCTGGTGGTCTACACCATGAAAGCCACGGTAGGCGACGACGTTACGGTTGAGGAGATATTCAAGGGATCGGTGCCGTTTTTCGTAATGATGCTGATGGTTCTGGCCCTGGTGATCGTGTTTCCGGCCCTGGCGCTCTGGCTTCCCGGATTAAGTTCATAAGGCTTGCCAAACTACAGGAAAATGTATTTCATATGACCAACCCACACGAGAGCAACACAACGGTACATCTTTCCACCCGAGCACGAAGGCTGGAAATGGACGAAAAAGCCACTCAAATACTGGATGCGGCCCAACAACGATTTGAGCGTTTTGGAATCAAAAAGACTACTGTCGATGAAATATGCAGGGACGTCGGAATATCCAAAAACACGCTTTATGATTATTTCCGCAGCAAAGAGGATCTGTTCGTATCAACGTTTATCCGCGAGGCCCAAAAAAACCGTGATTTGGTCCTGGAAAAGATGCGTGACCTTGACGATCCGCTGGAAAAAATCCAAAAGCTGTTCAACTTTGCCGTAAATCGCCAATGGAATCAATCTTTTATGGTGATGGTGCTGCAGGACAAGGACGGCCTTTACGACTTTTTTCTGAAAGACGAATACCGGCTACAGGTCGAAGAGGGAGTACTGTCGATTATCGACGATATCCTGCAATGCGGGGTACGGGATGGCAAGTTCCGGGACATGAACACCCACACGGTGGCTTATTTTTTATTCAAGCTTTTCCAGAGTATAACCTTTGCCCGGACGCAGTCCATCAAAGGAGATGATCAGGATTTGGATGAACTCATAGCCCTTATCGTGGCCGGTGTCGCAAAACACTAAAAGACCGAGGTCCAACCTTTCCTGAAAATTGACCAGCCCCTTGGAAAGTTTTCCGTTTGTTGAATTCGGTGAGCGAAGTTACTTCGGACAAATTGATCCTCAAGGATGCGCTTGAGGGTAGCCACCATGCCGATAGGGAACGGCACCGGATCGGCTCCATTGGCCGGCATCCAAGTTGAAGCCACATGGCGCAGATCAGGCGAGAGGATCGAGCTGTCAACGTGTTCCGTGCCCCGGACACGTTTCAGGCCTCCGACATTGCTACCGCTGAAATTGGCCGTTTTGTCCTGATCATTCCCGGCGGTTTTTCATCTTGGGAGCATTGGCTTGGCCGCGGTTTCGGCTGTCTTGTGGAACCACATTTTTGGCCTGGCATACACCCAGCAGCTTGCCTGCGGCGGAGCCCTAACCTAAACTGAATAGATTGGTTACACATCCAAAGCGGGAACGGTGCGTTATGGAAAACTATGAGAAGCTGGGCGCCTTTTATCTGGGCAAGAGCTATGACCTGGGCAAAGCCAAGCTGAAGGACGATCTGGTCCTTTATGACTCCAAGGACCTCACCACCCACGGGGTGATCATCGGCATGACCGGCTCGGGCAAGACCGGCCTGGGCATCAGCCTGCTGGAAGAGGCGTTGATCGATAACATCCCTGTGATCGCCATCGACCCCAAGGGCGACTTGCCCAACCTGCTTCTCAACTTTCCCGATCTGGCTCCCGGCGACTTCGAACCCTGGGTTAACGTCTCCGACGCCGCCAACCAGGGCCAAAGCCCTGCCCAGTTCGCCGCGGCCCAGGCCTCGCTTTGGAAAAAGGGGCTCGCTTCCTGGGGCCAGGGGCCGGAACGCATCGCGAGGCTGAGAGATGCCTGCGACATGGCGGTCTACACACCGGGCTCCAACGCGGGGTTGCCGGTGAGCCTTTTACGCAATTTCGACCCGCCAACCCAGGACGAACAAGCTGATGCCGATCTCTGGCGGGAGAAAGTGACGGCCACGGCTTCGGGCATCCTCTCCCTGGTTGGCATTGATGCCGATCCCCTCACCAGCAAGGAACACATCCTGGTGGCCAACATCCTGGAGACGGTGTGGAAAGAGGGCAGGCCCCTGGACCTGGCCGGGTTGATCCGCAATATCGCCGAGCCGCCCTTCACCAGGGTGGGTGTCATGGAACTGGACATCTTTTATCCCCAGAAAGAGCGTTTTGCTCTGTCCATGCGTATCAACAGCCTGCTGGCCTCGCCGGGATTCGAGGCCTGGTTCCAGGGCGAACCCCTGGATATCGCCCGCATGCTCCGCACAGCTGCGGGCAAGCCACGGGCTTCCATTTTCTGCATCAGTCACCTTGGCGACGCCCAGCGCATGTTTTTTGTTTCCATGCTGCTCAACCGGCTCATCTCCTGGATGCGGGGCCAGTCCGGCACCACCAGCCTGCGGGCCCTGCTTTACTTTGACGAGATCATGGGTTACCTGCCCCCCAACGGCAACCCGCCCTCAAAGACTCCACTGCTGACCCTGTTGAAACAGGGCCGCGCCTTTGGCCTGGGCTGCGTGCTTTCCACCCAGAATCCGGTGGATCTGGATTACAAGGCCCTCAGCAACGCGGGCACATGGTGGCTGGGCCGTTTGCAGACCCAGCGGGACAAGGAGAGGGTCCTGGCCGGCTTGGAAGGGGCCGCTGCCGGAGGCAAGGCGGAGTTTGATAAACAGGCCATGGAAGAGACGCTGGCCGGACTGGGCAAGAGGACCTTCCTTTTGCATAACGTGCATGAATCCCGGCCGGAGGTCTTTCAGGTGCGTTGGGCCTTGTCATATCTACGCGGGCCCATGACCCGTGAGCAGATCAAGATGATCATGGCAGCCAAGAAGGAGGCCGCGCCTGTTCCGGCAATGGCCCAAGGCGGCAAGGCGGGCGGCGCGCCTCCGCCGGGCCCCCTGGGCGTGGATGACTATTATCTTCCAGCCTCCGGGGCGGGCTCCGGGCTCACCTATTTCCCGCACCTTCTCGGCGTGGTCGAGGCCCATTACCAAAGCGCCCGACATGGCGTGAGACGCACCGAAACATGCGTTTTAGCCTATTGCCTGGAAGAGGGATTCAGCGATCCCGACTGGGATGACGCCGTGGAACTGAAGATCGACACCGGCCTATTGCGGGACAAGCCCCTTGCCGGAGCCTCCTTCGCCGACTTGCCGGATGGTGTGAGCGCCAAGAAATTCAAGGTTTGGCAAAATGATCTGAAGCGCTATGTCGGCCAAAACCGGCAGGTGGTGCTCTATTCGGCCCCAGGGTACAAGCTAACCGGCACGGCGGGCGAGAGCGAAGCCGAGTTCCGGATGCGCCTGGGCCAGGCCATGCGCGAAAAGCGCGATATGCTGGTTACCAAACTGCGGCTGCGTTACGAGTCCAAGATCAACACCCTGGAGCGCCGCCTTTTGACCGCCCAGCAGGCCGTGGCCCGGGAGGAGGACCAGGCCTCGGCCAGCAAGATTGATATGTACGTCTCCGCCGGGGCTACGTTGTTGGGGGCGCTTTTCGGGCGCAAGACAATGAGCGCCGGCAACATCGGCAGAGCCGGCACCACCCTGCGCCGCTCCAACAAGGTCTTCAAGGAAAAGGCCGATGTGGAGCGGGCTAAGGAGAGGCTTGCCCAGGTGCAGGCCGAGATGGCCGAGCTGGAGGGGGCGTTCAATCAGGATGTGGCCGACTTGGAGGCCCGGTTGGACCCCGCTCTGGAAGATCTTAAGGAGATTTCAATCCAGGCCAAGGAAAAGGATATGAAAGTGGACCTGCTCTGCCTGGCTTGGCTGCCTTACCTTGAGGACGCCGAGGGCCATCTGCTCCCTGATTGGGAATAGCGCCGGACCCGCGAATTCGGCGGCCTAAGGTGGTGGGACGGCTAAAGAGGCGGGTGACATGCCGTGGGTGGTCCGCCGGTTACGGCGCCGCCTCACTGCTACTGGAACGGAAAACCCTTTTTTTACTGGGCCAAGGACTGAATGGCTGGGTCGGTTATGCGGCCGAGGATGTAGGCCCGCGCTTGAAAGAAAAGCGGAAGACCGGAGCCGTCGTCAAGATCACGCGAGACGATATCGCGGTCCACAAGCTCTTCCATGAGCACCTTGCAAACGGATTCCACCAGCGATGCCCGGCGTTCGTAATCAAGAGTCGTTGATAAAGCCATAAGACGGGCATCAAGGCGGGCCGCGATTTCGCGAGACCGGAAAACGTGGTGGAGCCACTTCCAGTATGGGGCGTAGTCGCGGTCCATGACTATGGCCAGCGCCATCACCGCATTTAGGAAACTCCCTATGGCCATCTCCGCGGCGACAGGGTCTTTGCGCTTGGCCAATCGCCAGCAGAAGTTGTATTCGCCGTAGTGCGCCACCTCAAAGCAGAGCAGGGTCATGCGAAGAAGCCAGATGTCGTCGGGATAGGTGCGCAGCCTTGCCTGAATGTCGGCCAGGATGCCCGCCGGGTCATGAAACACCACGCCGTGGCGGGCGTAGTGGAGATGCGATTCCAGATTCGGTAATTCGTGGCCGCAGCAGACCCAGTCGGTTGGCGCATCTGGAAGTCGGCGACTGGGGAATGTCTTGCCGAAGTATTCAGATGCGTTGTGCACTTGGATGGAAGGCGCGAACTGGAAACGGTTTTTAAAGCCATCCCACTGGCCAGGTGCGGCGGCTCTCATTTCGGATTGGAGAGATTCGTTGGATACGCCGTCTTCATCAACGCGGAACACGTCGAAACGCGGACCCCAACCGTGGTCGCGGGAGAGGGCGTCATCGGCACCGAGCACGTCCGAACCGCTGAAGAGGCCGACGCCGATGCGGCCCAGCAGATCTGGATACCGGGACGCAAGCCAAGGACGGCCCCATTTCATCCAGTAGTCTTTTGCAATATCCAGTCCCTGCCCAGGCGTGGACTCATTCATTGGTCACTCCCCTGAAGTGGTTCGGAATCAACATGCTTACTTTCAGCCGGTATCGGTATCCGACTTTGGCTTACAGTTTTTGTGCTTAACCGGGTAAACGTGCAACTGCTCCATGGAAAACCAAGCACGAGCAGGCGCAGACACCGCATGAGAAAGGCTGTGCCAATGTTTGGCCCGATGGGTCGCCGGCCCCGTCCATATGGCCGCTTAATCAACTGTCCTTTGATTATAGGTTGGAATCACCTTTTGTCAGGCCCGATTTTTGCTTAAAATAACCGGCGAACCAAAACGGGAGCAACCGTGCCGCGCCTTATTGTCATCACCCTTTGCCTTTTGCTGGCCTCCGCCTGGGCTTGGGCCCAGTACCGGGACGCCCAACTGGAGGATCCTTTTTCCTTCACCGGAGACGTCATCTCGGTGGGCGTACCCGGCCAAGGTTTGGTCCTGGCCCTGGCCGACCGCAATGTGGCGGTGCACGGCCTGGGCCCGCTGTGGTATTGGGACTCCCACCAGTGGCCCTCACCGGCGGTGGGCCAGGCGGTCATCGCCACCGGCCGCCGGGTGCGCTACCAGGACCGCATATTCTACGTGGCCGACAGCCTTTCCTTTGGCGGCAACACCCTGAACCTGCGCCGCGATGCAGACGGCCTGCCCGTGTGGCACGGCCGGGGCCTGTATCTGCCCTTCAAGGAGGCACAGCCCCGGGAGTCGAGACCATGAAACGTTGGCTTGCCGTCATGGCCGTGGTTCTTGGCCTGGTTTTGCTGGCCGCGCCCTGTCCCTGCATCGCCAGTGGCGGCGGCGGAGGAGGCGGCGGCGGCGGTGGTGGTGGCGGCGGTGCCGGAGGAGGTGCTGGTGCTGGCGGGGGCGGTGGAAGCGCTGGTGCTGGTGGTGGCGGCGGTGCCGGGGGAGGGGCCGGTGCCGGTGGCGGCTCTGGCGGCGGCGGCGGGGCCGGTTCAAGAGCCAACCCCCTGCCTGTGCACAATGTCTGCGCGGGCCGGCCCTTCAGCCTGCAAGGTACGGTTTTGGATGTCATAGGGCCCCGCGAGGGCCAAGGCTTCTTGCTCTGGTCCGGCGAAAAGGTGGTGAAGGTCTACGGAATTGGCCCGGCCTGGTTCTGGCAGACCCAGCAATCCCCACCCCCGGCCGTGGGTCAGTGGGTCACCGTGGATGGCTTCACGGTGGATTACAACGGGGTGGAGCGCAACATGGCCTCCAGGCTCTACCTGCCCGGCGGCGTGGTGATATTACGCGCGGCCGACGGCTGCCTGCCCTTGTGGCGGCAAGGCGGTCCGGGCCGCTGACTGCCGCTTGCCGGTGTGGTTATTTGAGCTTGCGGTACAAGGTGGCCAGGTTGATGTCCAAATCGGCGGCGGCCTTTTCCTTGTCTCCGCCATTGGCGGCGATGGCCCGTTTCACGCAGGCCCGCTCAAAATCGGCCACAGCATCCTTGAGCGAGCGCGGTCGATCCCCGGCGGAGGTCAGGGACCCGCGCAGCTTGGCGGGCAGGTCGGCCAGATGAAGCCGTTGCCCCTCGGCCAGCACCAGGGCGCTTTCCACCACGTTTTCCAGCTCCCGGACATTGCCTGGCCAGTCGTAGGCCTGTAAGGCGGCCATGGCGTCCTGGACCATGCCCTCCAGCCGCTTGCCCAGGCGGACGCCGGCCTGGTCCAGGAAGCGTTGGGCCAATAGGGCCACGTCTTCCGGGCGTTGGCGCAAGGGGGGCATGGCTATCTCGAACACGTTGAGGCGGTAGTACAGGTCTTCGCGAAAGCGGCCCGCGGCCACCTCCTTGGCCAGGTCGCGGTTGGTGGCCGCGACCAGGCGCACGTCCACCTCCACCTCCCGCCCCGCGCCCAAGGGGGTAATGGTGCGCTCCTGCACGGCGTGCAACAGCTTGACCTGTAGGCCCAGGGGCAACTCGCCAACCTCGTCCAAAAAGAGGGTGCCGCCCATGGCCTGGCGAAAGAGGCCGTCCTTGTCCCGGGTCGCGCCGGTAAACGCGCCCTTTTTATAACCGAACAGCTCTGATTCCAGAAGGTTCTCGGGGATTGCCCCGCAGTTGACCTTGACCAGGGGGGCCTTGGTCCGGGGCGAGGCCTGGTGGATCAGGCGGGCGGCCAGGCTCTTGCCCGTGCCCGATTCGCCGGTGAGCAGCACCGTGGTGTCAAAAGGGGCGATCTTTTCCATGAGCCGCAGAACCTGGCCCATGGCCGGACTGGCCGCCACCATGGCCTTGTCCGCGTCCAGGGATTGCAGCCTTTGGCGCAGTTCGCGGTTTTCGGCCCGCAACAACCCCAACTCCAACAGACGGCGCACCGTGGCCAGAAGCTCCTCCCGCTCAACCGGCTTGGCAACGTAGTCCGCCGCACCCCAGCGGAGCGACTCCACGGCGCTGTCCAGGCTGGTGTTGGCCGTGACCATGACCACCGGTGTGCCCGGGACTATCTCCGCCGCCTGTTTGAGCACCTCCAAACCGCTGATGTCCGGCAGGCCGATATCCACCAGGGCCAGGTCCAGCCCGCCCTTGGCCAGGGCTTGCAAGGCCTGGCCTCCGTCCATTGCCTTGACCAGTTCGTGGCCCTCGCCGGCCAAAAGCGCCTCCAAGACAACCAGGGAGCCGGGGTCGTCGTCAACAAGCAGCAGCCGGGCCATGGCTAATCCTCCGCCGGGTTTCGGGGCAGACGCAGGGTGAACTCGGTGCCGTCCTGGGCCGAGGAAGCGGCGGTGATGGCCCCGCCGTGGCCCTCCACGAACAGGCGGGCGATGGTGGTGCCCAGACCGGAGCCGCCTTGCCTCTCCTTGGTGGTGTTGAATTTCTCGAAAATGGTGGCCAGACGCCGGGGCTCAATGGGTTCGCCCTGGTTGTGCACCGTGGCCTGGAGCCAACCCGGAGCGGGCTCGGCCAGCCGCACCGTGACCACGCCGGGATGGTGCTCCCAGGCATTTTGCATCAGATTGGCCAGGGCACGGGCCATCTTTTCGGGGTCGTGGCGGATCACCGTGTCCAGCCCCGGCTCGGCCTCCAGGCGCCAGGCCGGGGCCTCGGGTACCGCCCACAGCGCGGGCCGCGCCCGCACAGCCGCCGAGGCCTGTTCGGCGGCCCTGGCGATGGTGGCGGCCAGGTCGTGCTCCACCAGGTTCAGGTGAAGCCTGCCTGCCTCGTAAAGATTGACTTCGCGGGTCAGGTCCAGGAGCCTGTTCATGTTGCGCGCACTGTCGTTGATCAGCCCCAGATAGCGCTGGCGCTCCTCCGACGCGGGTTTTTGGCGCAAAAGTTCGCCGGACAGGGCCTGGATGGGATTCAGATGGTTTTTGAGTTCGTGGCGCATGAACGATTCCCATTCGGACCGCAGCCGGACCAGCTCTTTTTCATGGCTTATGTCGCGGAACGTCTCCACCGCGCCCACTATTTCTCCCGCATTATTGCGAACCACTTTAGCATATTTGCGAATGGGGATGGTATGGCCCCCCGGCAGGCCCAGGCGGGCCTCCACACCGTCTTCGGACATGGGGGCCGGGTTGGGGCCGAACAGGGGGCACTCCATGCCGCACACGTCTAAGTGCATTATTTCCGAACACTTACGGCCGATCATTTCGTCTACGTCCAGGCCCATGAGCTCACTGAAGCGGCGGTTGGCAAACATCAGGCGGCCCTGGGGGTCCACCGCGAAGAGACAGTCGCTCTGGGTGTCCATGATAACACGGAGTTTTTGCCGCTGTTGGTCAGTGACGGCCAGGGAGTTGGTCAGGGAGTCGGCCATTTTGTTGAAAGCCGCTCCCAGGCGACCCAATTCGTCATCGCCGACCACGGCGGCCCTGGTCTCCAATTCGCCCCGGGCCAGGGCGGTGGATGCGCGTTCCAGGCGCTCCAGGGGCCGCACCACCAGCCAGTGCAGCGCGCCGTAAAGGGCGCTGATCAACAGGGCCCAACTGCCCAGGCCCAGCCACCAAAAGCTCCGCTGCATCACCTCCAACTGACGGGCCAGATCCTGGAGCCAAAGCAGCCCCACCAGAGTGCCCACCCTGTGGCCGCCCCGCAGCACCGGCTGCACCGCGGCGAAAAGGGGCTCGGGCCCGAGCCTCACCAGGGTTATCTCTGGTTTGTCCAAATATGACGATAGGTTGTCCACCAGCTTCTGGTCCGCTGCGTTGGGCAGCAAAGGTTGGTCAGTCTGGTCAAAGGGCAGCATGGCCCGCAGGCGGGGGCGCAAATGGGTATGGTAATCGCTGATGCGTTTGAGCTGCTGGGGGGGCAGCCAGCGGCCTTCGAGCACCATCTCTTGCGAGGCGTGAAAGAGCACCTCACGGGCCTGGGCCGCGGCCTCGCCAAGCAGTTCGTCCCTGGCCCGCTGGTGAAACCAAACCCCGGCCAGGGCCACGAATCCCCCGACTACCAGCAACACCACCAGGAACACTTTCAGCTTAATGGAGCCTCCGGGCATCCAGGTCCCTCCCCATGCACGGCTTGGTCTAACTTTGGAGCATACTCCCCCGCTCCGGTGAATGCACCCCATAAGCCACCCGCGGTCTTGGCATACGCGTTGCAATTTCTGTCCGGCGACAGGAAACAGACCCAAACTTTAACCGGAGGTTAAACCCATGAAAAAGATGACCACTCTCGCGACCCTGGCCTTGGTCCTCACCCTGGCCTTGGCTCTTCCCTTCAGCGCCGATGCCCGTTTCAGGGACACCTCGGCCGGGCCGGGCCCCAACGCCACCCTCGGCGAAACCCTGGGCACCGGCCCTGGCTTTGTTGATGAAGACGGCGACGGGGTGTGCGACTGGGCCCAGAATCAAGAGGCCTGGAATCAGGCCACCGGCGGCCAGTACGGCGAGTTCGTGGATGCCGATGGCGACGGCGTCTGTGACAACTACGCCGATCGTCCCCAGGACGGCACCGGCCTGGGCTACCGCGGCAGCCAGCAAGGCGAGTTCGTGGATGCCGACGGCGACGGCGTCTGCGACAACTACGCCGATCGCCCCCTGGACGGCACCGGCCTGGGCTACCGCGGCGGCCGCTAGGCAACTGTCCCCTTCAACGGCCGGCCGTGGGGATAAACCGCCCCACGGCCGTCTGCAACCACCAGCCCCTGGAGAAGAAACACCATGCCGCGATACGCCTCCTTTGCCGCAATGCTCTTGACCGTCTGCGCCCTGTTGCTCTTGGCGGCCTCGGCCCCGGCCGCCTTGTCTCAAACCGCCGATACCGGCGAAGCAGTCTCCGATTCGGACCCGGCCGCGCGTCTGGCCAAGGTGCTGGAGACTGAACAGCTGTTGGATGAAGAACTCCGGCGCCTGGCCTTGGATGCGGGGCAGGGGGTCAACTTCACCTTGGCCGCCGGTCAGGGGCTGAGGAACGAGATCCTCTGGAAACTGGTGGATTTCTACCGCACCGCCCTTGCGGAAGACCCGGCCAACCCCCTGGCGGCAGCCGGACTGGCCAGGGTGCTGGCGGCCCTGGGCAGGGGCGACGAGGCCGTGGCCGCCTATGAACGCGCTCTGGCTTTGAGCCCCGGCGATCAGCGGCTGACGGCCGAGATGGAGTCCCTGCGCCTGTCCCGGGCCAGCCGCCTGCGCGCCGGGTTTTACCATGGCGTCAACCGCGAGTATTGGCCGTCATATGGGCGACACGTGTACAAGGTCCACGAGACCACCTGGCAGTTGCAGGCCGACACGCCGGTGGGACAGTTTTGGCGGCTGGGCGCCGGGTATTTGCAGGGCCGCTTGCGCCAGGAGAGCCTGTTCTACGGCGACGATGACTTTGACCTGAGCCGCAGCGGTGTTTTCATCACCGGCCAATACCGGCCCCGGCCCGATTTGAACCTGCGCTTCAGGCTGCGGCGCGAGACCTTCAGCAACGACAACGGAAGCTCCTATTACCAGATGCCCGACGACCAGGACCTGTGGACGGGTTACGGGTTGTTGCAATATTCCGCCGGGCCATGGTGGGCCAACCTGAGCGCCAGCCGCGAGCGCGACACCTGGCCCATGGTGGACGCCAACACCGGCAGGGGTGTGCTGCGCCTGGAGGCCCAGGAGCTCTACGGCCTGGCCGCCGGGCGTTCGCTGGGCCTGGGCTGGGAGGCCAACGCCAGCGTTTTTTACGAGCAGTACGGCAGCGATCGGCCCGAGCAGATCAACATCAACGGCCAGGTGCTGCACCGGCCCGCCTGGCTGCCGGAACTGCGGATCGGCCTTGGCGTGGGTCACTACACCGAAGAGCCCGAGACTCTCTACAACTGGCTGACCGGCTGGCAGTGGGCGCCGCTAAAGGGCCTGGCCGTGGATTTATCGTGGCAGTGGGAATACTCCCAAAAGGAATCCAGCATCCTGGGCCTGGGATCGGCTCTGGTTTCCTGGCAAATCACGCCCGCCGTGGGGTTGACCTGCGTGACGTCCTACGGCCAGGAGTACAACGGAGACCGTGACGAGTGGTGGTCGGTGGATCTGGGCCTGGAACTGCGGTTCTGAGCGAAAGCCACCGCCCTGGCAAATCAGTGTCTGGACAGGATGAATGCGTCGACCTGCCCCCGACACCCGGTCCATTTCTGAATTAAGCAAATCGACGGAGCCCCTTCGTTAAAGCACCAGTCGCGAAAAAACCGCGGCCAGGAAGGGGCGGCCTGACCGCGGCAAACATACCCATGGAGGATCGGGTAATGGCGAATTAGGCGGATTGCACCAGAGCCTGGGCAACCACATTGGAAAGAAACTCGACCTGGCAGCCCAACTCGTAATGGTGGTTGAGCTTCTCCAACTGCGTGTGGCAGTTTTCGCAGGCCGTGACCAGCACCGTGGCTCCTGTGGCCTTGACCTGGTCGGCCTTGACCTTGGCCGATTTCATCAGCCAGTCCGGGTCGGCCACCACGCCCAGGCCGCCGCCGCCGCCGCAACACCAGTTGGCCTGGCGGTTTGGCGTCATCTCGGTGAAGTCCTTGGTGAGCTGGTTGATGAGGTAACGCGGCTGCTCGTAGATGCCGCCGTTGCGGGCGATCTGACAGGGGTCGTGATACGTCACCTTGCCCTTGATCTTATTGGGGTCCAGCTTGATGCGGCCTTCTTTCACATAGCGCTCCATCAGCTCCACGAAGGTGATGACCTTGAACGGATGCTCGCCGGTCATATGTTTCATCACGCGGTAGGCCGTGCCGCATTCGCAGATCACGACTTCCTTGATGTTGAGCTTGATGGCCTCGTTGATTATGCGGTCGGCGATCTTTTTGGTGGCAACCGGGTTGCCCACGAAAGCGCCGAAGTTGACTGCTTCGTAATAACTCAGCGACCATTTTTCACCGGCGGCGTTCATGATCGCCGCGGCCGGAATGATCGAATGCTTGCCGGCCAGGGCCACATAGAGTACGTCGGCGTCGGCGACCTCCATGGGCACTACCTTGTCGCCGCCTTCATGACGCCACATCTCGATGACCTCGGCCTCGAGGTTGCCGACGGCCTGGGCAAAGCTGTCCTTGGTATTATCAATGTTCTCGCCCTTCATGATCGACATGTCGGCGAGCATGGAAAGCTCTTCGGGCTCCTTTTCGGCGCCGATGAGCAGGCCCTTGGCGATTCCCTGGATCACCTGGGTGTCGATGCCGAACGGGCAGTAGGTCATGCAGCGGCGGCAGCCCGTGCAGGTGAAGGCCGTCTCGTAGATTTTTTCCATCCAGTGGTCGTCAAGCTCCTGGGCCTCGTTGAGCCAGGGCGCGGCCTTGCCGGATTTCTTGAAATATTTTTCGTAGACCCGCCGCACGTTCTGGGCGCGGCCCACCGCGCTGTGGCGGGTTTCCGGGGCCGAGGCGTAGGCGTGGCAGGCCTCGATGCACACGCCGCAGCGGGTGCAGTTGTCCAGGTACATTCTCGCCGCCTGGGTCAGCTTGCCCTCGAAAATATCGATGAGTTCTTTTTTGAGCTTCTGATCCATGATCAACCCCTCCTGACCTTGTTGAGAGGCACGGCGAAAAACGTGTGCATGATTTTGCTGAACGGCAGCACCAGCAGGAACAGGTTGGCCAAAAACACGTGGGTGACCAGCACCACGTAGTGGCCGCCGTCGAGGATATCCACCGGGTCGGCGAAGCTAAGGTGCATCAACCCGTTGAGATAGGCCCCGAAGTCTTGTTTGCTCAGGACAAAGCCGTTTTCCGACCAGGAGTTGGCCCAGCTGATGATGTCCCCGCTGATCAGGATCAGAAACAGCAGGAACAGCAGCAGGTAGTCCGACGGCACGCTGAGTTCGCGCACCGGGGCGCGGAAACGCCGGAACAGCAGATACAACAGCGACAAGGTGACCACCACGCCCACCGCGCCGTTGCCGAGCATATGCACCGAGTCCTCGGGCATGATGTTGATCTGCGGCAGCATATCCAGATGGGATATGATCAGCAACAAGATGCCTATGTGGAAAAGCATCAGGGCAAGCCACAGCAGGGGCTTGTGTTTACGGACCGTGGGCAGGGTAAAGGCGTCGGCCACGGCGGCCCAGAGTGTCTTGTTTGTCTCCGGGAATATCTTCAAAGTGAAAGGCTGCTTTGGCGCCTTCAGGATGGAGACGATTTTTATTCCGATCCCCGTGATGCACCAGGCGAACGCGAAGTACACCATGGGTACGGTTATGAAATAGAAGATCTGGTCCACCATGGCCGAACCTCCACTGGCGCTACTTTTGGCGTTTTACGTACAGCCTGATTACGCTGCCGTCCTGTTCGCTGCCCAGGAACTCGTTGCCGGAGCTCTTGGCCCAGGCCGGGATGTCCGACAGCGAACCGGGGTCGGTGCTCAGCACTTCGATTACCTGGCCGACGTTGACAGTCTTGATTTCCTTGCTCATTTTGACCACGGGCATGGGGCAGGCCAGGCCCTTGAAGTCGGCCACTTTATCCACTGCGAAATCAGCCATTTTTGTCTCCTTTAGATAAAGAGTTGGATGGAAGAGTCCATGGCGTGATCCAGGAAGGTGGCCACGCCAACGTATTCGATATTGGGGTAGTCGATCATTTCTTCGTGCTTGAGGCCCATCAGGTCCATCGACATTTCACAAACGTAGATCTTAACGTCGAGTTCGGCAGCGGCCTCGAACAGCAGATCCAGGGTGGGGGCGTTCTTTTTCTTCATCAGGCCCTTCATCATCGAAGTGCCCATGCCGCCCATGTTCATTTTGGAGAGCTTGGTCTTGTTGCGGCCGTTGGGCAGCATCCAGCCGAACATCTTGGACATGAAGTCCTTGCCTCCGACCTTTTTCTTGGGATCGCGCAGGGCGGCGGTACCCCAGAAGGTGAAGAACATCACCGCTTCCATGCCCATGGCCACGGAACCGGTGGCGATGATCATCGAGGCCAGCAATTTGTCCATGTCGCCGCTGAATGCGATCATCGAAATCTTGTCGGCCTTGCCCGGCTTCATCTGAGCCATCTTTTCCTTCAGATCGGCCAGTTGAGCCTGCATTTCTTCTTGGGCCATGGGATTGGCCGTTTTTTCACTGGTCATACGTAGCTCCTGTCAAGGTTATGTCCCACCTAGCCAATTACTATAAAGCATACTATTTTAGTAGTATATAAGTCTGTTTTGGTGCGTCCGATTCTCAAAGTTTAAAAAACCTTTTTATGAGTTCTTTGGGGAACGTCCTTAAAGCCGCTAAGGCCTTATATCATCTGCTCTTTTACGGTCTGCATGGCGTTGCGCAAATTATCCAGCGCGGCCAGCACGTCCTTGCGCTCCTGCGGGTCGAGTTGGCCGAGAATGCGTAAGGGCATCTTTTCGACAAAGGATGCTATCTCCTTGTGCTTGCGCCTGCCCTCGGCCGTGAGGCTCAGTAAAACAACCCGGGCGTCTTTTGGGTCGTGGGTCCTTTCCACCAGGCCTTTTTGAACCAGACCGTCAACAATGATCGTCACCCTGCTTTTGGCAACTTCCATGCTCTGGCTTATGCCCTTGGTCGTCAGATAGCGGTCCTGCCCGAACAGCATTAGGCATTTGAGCTCGGCCTGGGGCAGCCCGAAAGACTTGCACTGGAAAAGCATTCTGTCCTGACAGCAGTCCATGATTGCGCCGACCAGGTCTTCCAGCCTTTGGGCCTGGAGAGTCAACAAGCCCTCCGTGGTATGTTCAGTAGTGTCGTTCATATTATTAACTATTTAAGGCCTATGCAGTGTTTAGTCAAGTATTTTTATCATATAAAAATAATATGAAATAAATGATAATGCTTGTTAAAACGATATAATATGATAATCGTACCGTCAGCCGAGCTTAATTCAAACAGAATAATAGTATTAACATAAACATGTGTTATGGGGCAGTGCCGGAGAAAGCCTACCAAAATGGTAAAGATTAAACTTGACAAAAATAATATATATAAATATTTATATAATTATACGCAGAGTCAAGGAGCGGCATGGACGAGCGGTTTCTGCAGGAAGCGGCCGAGATGCTCAAGGTCATGGGCCATCCGGTAAGGATAAAAATCGCTCAGAGCCTCGAGGCCGGTGAACTCAAAGTGGGCGATATCGCCAAGGCGTTGGGGCTCACCCAATCGGTCACCTCCCAACATTTGAAAGCCATGCGGGTCAGAGGGCTGCTCAGCGCCCGCCGCAAGGCGGCCTGCGTTTTTTATTCGATCGAGCGTCCGGAAATTTACAAAATCATTGATTGCATTCGCGAAAGCTCCCGGCGGTATGGGGAGAACGATGAGCCTGTTGACACCTTGGGCCGGAGTTGAGGCGCACCCGGTTAACGGTTTTTGTCCTCCTCCGGCTTCGGGTCTTGAATACACTGGTCGGCCACTGACGGGGTGGTCCGGGAGAAAAAGAGATCCATCGCCTCTACTCAATCTGTTGCCCGACCCGTCCAGGGCCAGCGAGCACAGTTGGGTCTCGCACAACCAAACGCCTCACCGGTGGAGAAGGCGGTAGGGCGGTATCAACAATGAAGAGGGAAAGGGTATCGTAATGAAAAAAATCGTTTACCTGGTGTTTGCGTTGAGTTTGGTAGCGGCGCTGCCTGGTGTCAGCCAAGCCACCAACGGCATGAACATGATTGGCATCGGCGCCGTCTCTTCGGGCATGGGCGGGGCGGATGCCGCGGTGCCCGCTGGCTGCACGGCCGTGGCCGGCAACCCGGCCAACCTTGCCACCACCTGTAGCCAGGTGGTGTCTGTGGGCACCTCCGTTCTGATGCCTAGCATGAGCGTCACCATGGCTGGAGCCGGTGAGGTAGACAACGAAAACCAAATGTTTTTCCTGCCGTTTTTCGGTTACGCCCAGCGTGTGGGCGATACACCGTGGGCCCTCGGCATTGGCGTGTTCGCCCAGGGTGGAATGGGTGTCGATTTCCGCAACGTGCCCAATTTCATGGGCGCCGCGGACAGTCTGTATTCCCAGATCGCCTTTTTGCGCGTGGCCCCCACGGCTTCCTATAATGTGAGCGAAAAGTTTCGCCTGGGCGCCACGTTGTTTCTGGGCTACGCCACCATGGACTACGAGTTTTTCCCCAACATGATGCAGGGCCAGGATGTAACCGGCTTGTCGTCCTACACTTTTGCCGGACGCATCGGCGCAACCTATGACATCAACGACCAATGGTCGGTGGGCCTGACCTACACCAGCGAAAGCGCCCTGGACTTTGAAGACGGCACCATGAAGCTCAATATGGGGCCTGGCATGGGCGTGGTAACCTACAACGATGTTTCCATGGACAACTTCACCTGGCCCCAGCAGGTCGAGGCGGGTGTCTCCTGGCGACCTGCCGAAAAGTGGCTTTTGGCCTTTGACGTTTCCTGGGTCAACTGGTCCAACGCGATTGAAAAGGTGACGGTGCGGGCCACCAACCCCAACGTTCCCCTGCCCGTGGGCTACAACACCATCAGCGTGCCTTTTGAGATGAATTGGGACGACCAGTTCGTCTTCGCCCTGGGCGCCCAGTATGAAATCAACGATATGTGGGCAGTGCGCGCCGGTTACAACTACGGCAAAAACCCCGTCCCAGACGAGAACCTTAACCCGCTGTTCCCCGCCATCGTCGAGCACCACCTCACCGCCGGATTCTCCTGGAAATACAGCAACTGGGACTTTGACTTCGCCTATGAGTACGCCTTCAGCAACGACCAGACAAACACGGGCGCCCCTTCGTCAACAAACCCATTCGCGGGCACTGAAGTGTCGCATTACCAGAATTCCCTGCACTTCATGCTCAGCTACCGGTTCTAGGAAAGAAGAGACATGTTGTTGAAAAAAATAATGTGTCTCGCGGCTACGGTCGGGCTGCTCTGGAGCCTGGGGTCAACCCAGGCACAGGCGGCTGCGGCCGGCGTTGCCTGGCAAGGCTACGCCCAGGCCCTTGAGATGCAAAAGGTCTCCGGTAAGCCAGTCATGTTGTATTTCTCCATACCGTATTGCTACCGGTGCAAAAAAATGGAACAAGGCGCCTATAAAAACCCCGGGGTTTTGGCTGCCATCAAACAGGAATTCATTCCGGTGTTGGTGAACCTGACCGTTGAAGCCGACAAACCGGTGGGTAAACAATTCGGCGTCAGCTATACGCCGACCCACTTGTTCCTGGAGCCCGGTGGCAAGCAGGTTTATCTGCTCAAAGGTGTTGCGGGGTCGGAGCGCTTTTTAAAGGTGCTCGACTATGTCTCGAGCGGGGCCTACCGCAAAATGGATTTTGAAAGCTACGAAGAGGAGGACTAGGCGGGACCAAATTTTTGGGAGGTAAAACATGGTCCTGGCGGAACCCTTGGGCCTTCCTGTTCCTTTGTCGCCAATTCCGTGCGCCGGGGCAAGAGCGGATGCGTCGCCTCCTTGGTTTGGCCGTCATGAAAATAGACACACCGGCCCTTGAAAATACCGCATGACCCAAGTCAATTTCCGCAGGCCGGTGTTTTAATTTAGTCTCTATTCAGCGGAGTACTCGTCCTTGAGGACTCTCTTGAGCACCTTGCCCGTCGGACCCTTGGGCAGATCGTCGACAAACACAAATGACTTCGGCGCCTTGTAGGTGGCAAGATGCTTCTTTGTGTAGGCGACCAATTCATCTTCCGTTGCTTTTTCGCCAGGTTTCAGAACCACCAGCGCGGTGACTTTCTCGCCCCAGTCGGCGTCCGGCACGCCAATCACGCTGACCTCGACAATGGAGGGGTGCTTGAACAGCACCTCTTCGATTTCCCGGGGATAGATATTGATGGCGCCGCTGACTATCATGTCCTTTTCCCGGTCGACGATGTAAACGTAGCCGTCTTCGTCCATGACGCCCAAATCTCCGGAATAGAACCAGCCGTCCCTGATGGTTTCCGCCGTGAGCTCCGGCATGTTCCAATAACGGTCGAGGATGTTTTCACCCTTGATGATAACCTCGCCGACGTCTTCCATGTCCCTGGCAACATCGGTGTTGTCCTTGCGCACGACCCGGACCCTGGTGTTGACCACTTCGCGGCCGCATGAGCGCAAGCGCGGCATCTTGCGCGACTGGTCGCTGTTGATATGTTGGTCGGCGCTCAACATCGTGGCGAAACAAGTGGTTTCGGTCAGGCCGTAGCCTTGATGGAAGATGTTGCCGAATCTGCCGATCGCCTCGCTGATCACCGACTCGGGCATGGCCGATGAACCATAGAGGATAGCCCTCAGGCTGGAGACGTCCCAGTCGTCTATGGACGGGTATTGCAGCAGGCGGATGATCATCGTGGGAACGACGACCACAATGGTGATCTTTTCCTTCTGGACCGCGCTCAGGAAGCTTTCCGGCTCAAAGGCGTCGACGATTACGGAAGTTCCGCCCACATAGATAAGGGGCAGTACAAGGCAGTTCACCGGAGCGGTGAAAAACAGCGGGTGAACGGAGAGATTTACGTCGTCATGGTGTAATTGCGCTTCGATAATGCCGTTGACGGCGTTGGCCACAATGGCCCGATGACTCAAGGCCGCGCCCTTGGGCAGGCTCGTCGTACCGCTGGTGTAATATAGAAGGATGATATCGCTTTCATCTATTTCGACATCGGGTTCGTCGTCCGGATACTGGGAGAGCAGTTTTTCATAGCTCATATATTCGCTGGAATCGTCGTCAACGCAGATGACCTTCTCGATATAGCCATATTGCGGTTTGATCTTGTCGGCGTGGTTTTTTCCCACGAACACAAGGCGTGGTTCGGCGTTGCCCAGGATATAATCCAACTCGTCTTTGAGCTTGGTGCTGATCGGGGCCAGGATCAGTCCGGCCTTGGCGCATGCGCCGATGATTTCGATGTATTTGTAGCAATTGTCCAGAATCAAGGCCACCCGGTCTTGCTTTTTCAGGCCCATGTCAAGCAATGCATTGGCGAGGCGGTTGACGCGCTCGTTCAGCAGCTCGTAGCTAAGCCGCGTATCCTTATATACGATGGCCTCTTTTTTGGGGTACCTTTTGGCGGCTCTTTCGAACAGTTCTCCAACTACCATTTTGTTTCCTCCTTGCCTTAAATGCACGGCAGCTACTACAGGACGTTATTTTTGTTGAGCGGACTTCGGTCGCCTCACCGCTTCGCATGGGCTTTTTAAACAACAACAAGCCGTCAACAGCGAAAGGCATCCGCGTTATTGCAAAATCATTCAGAGGCTAGTCAAACACCCCATCCCTTTGCATTTGGGCTATTTCCTCGTCGGAAAAACTCAAACCCCGCATGATTTCCATGTTGTGGCTGCCGGCCGGGGCGCCAAGCTCCCGGTATTCCGGCGGGGTTAGGGAAAATTTCAGGGGATTGGCGGGCTGCCGGATTTTCCGGCCGTCCGGACCTTCCATCTCGACCGTCCAGCCCCGGGCCTCTGCCAACGGGCTGTCAAAGGCCTCGCCCAGGCTGAGCACCGGTTCCAGGCAGGCCTCCACTCCTTTGAAGACCTCCAGCCATTCTTCCCTGGTTTTGGAGGCGATCACCTGGCGCACCTGGTCTTTGACCTCCGCCAGGTTCGGCGGTGAAATCGTTCCCCGGATGAGGTCGTCGCGGCCGATGGCGCGGCAAAATGCCTCGAAGAACTTGGGCTCCAGCCCCCCGAAGCTCAGATATTGCCCGTCCGCGGTTTTGTAGAAATCGTATAAAGAACCGCCATTGAGGAAATAGCCTTCCCTTTGGGGATCGACACCCTCCACGAGATAGTTCATGGCCGCCACGAGGTTGAAGGGAACCACCCCGTCGGTCAGCGCTACGTCCAAATACTGACCCTGTCCTGTCCGGTTGCGATGAATCACCGCTGACAAGATGGCGATCACGGCGCCGTAGGAGCCGGAGGCCATATCCGCTATCTGCATGCCGGTGATCATGGGGCCGTTTTCCCTGCTGCCGGTGTGCCCCATGACCCCCGAGAGGGCCAGGTAGTTGATGTCGTGTCCGGCCTTGTCCCTTAAGGGGCCGTCTTGACCGTAACCGCTCAAGGAGCAGTAGATGAGGGACGGCTGGATCGACGAAAGGGCTTCGTAGCCCAAACCCAGCCGCTCCATGACCCCGGGCCTGAACTGCTCGATGATTAAGTCGTATTCCCGTAGGAGCTTGTGGACAATTTCCACGCCCGTGGGGTGCTTCAGGTTCAAGGTGATGGAACGTTTGTTGCGCCCCAAATAGGCCAGGTTCGCCGCCAGCCCTGATCCGGGAAGAAAGGGAGGCGTCTGCGAATTGAGGTCGGGACGGCTTGCCGAACCGATTCGCAAGATATCGGCGCCCAGGTCGGCCAAGGTGAGCGTGGCGAATGGCCCCGGTAAAAGCGTTGTGAAATCAAGTATTTTAAGTCCGTTAAGCGCACCCGGCATTGCTTGTTGTTTCTCCGTGTCAAAGCCATCAGAGTTTGATGCTGGGGCTGGGGCCTTATTCCAGCATTTGCTTCAGGTATTGGCTCATCCCGATGAACCTGACCTTCTGTTTGATGTCCGCCAAAAAATCTCGTCCCGCCATGCCCACGTAATATATCCCCGATAAGTCGAGTGATATTGAACGTCCCTCTTTCCAGTGACGTTCGCACACATTGCGGAGAACGGGCAGGGAGTCGCGGTCCAAACGGCCTTCCACCTTGAGCAGAACTTTTTTTTCTGTTGGCGATCCCTTGATATAAATCATGTCTTCATAGACCAAGCAAATTTGACGCCAACCGTGCTTTCTATTAAATAATAATAAAATCAAAGATATAAATGCATGATCGGCTTGACGGCAGATGGGTTAAAACGACAATGCGTTTAATAGACGAATTATCGTTTTATCGCTGTTGACGGGTTGCTTTGTCATGACCTATCATCGAGGCTGATTCGGTTTCTTCCGTGAGAAATAGCGGATTACGCCAGCCAATGCAGACAAGTGGAGCGATCACAATATGATCAAACAACGCATACTTAGTGTGGCCGCCTTATTCGATGAAAGCTTCTCCATCGATTGGCTTCAGGAAGTATCAAAAGAAAAGCCGTCGCTGATTCTCCAAGCCCTGCGTGAAGGAATGGAAGACAAATGGCTGGAGGAGACGGAGCCCGGCCGTTTCCGGTTCACCAATCCGCAAAAACGGCAATCATTTCTCGAATCGATTTCCCCGGAAGAAAAGGAAGGTCTTTATAAGCGGACCGTCGACAGCCTTTTGGAAGATATACCCGACGATGAACAGCTGGATCACGCATTGGCGAAATTGCTGCTTCACGTTAACAATGATTTGGAAGGCTGCCGGAGGTTGGTCGCCGAAGGCAATTATCTCCGCAAGAAATTTCGCAACACCGAGGCGCTTCAATATTTTGAAAAGGCGATCAACAGCCTGGAGAACATTTCCGGCGGGTCCTCGGCGCGTTTGTTCATAGAAACGGCCATCCAGTTTTCCAAAATTTCCATGGGCACCCGCAATGCCGGCCTGGTCAACTCATATCTGCTGAAGGCCATTGAAAGGGCCAAAATCCAGGGCGATCAGGGCTACCATGGCCTTCTCAAAATGCATCTGGCCAAGAATGAGTGGCTGCGCTCCAATTTCAAAACCGCCCTGGAGCTGTTTGATGAAGGCTGGGCCATGACCAAGGAGGCCGACAGCCCGTTCATTCAACGCTCGGCGTTTATCTTCAGCATGTTTTTCCACTATTGGCAGGGCCGCTATAAAGACGCCGTGGAAAGTTATGAAAAAGAGGCGCCCCAGATCGAGAACCTGCCCAAAGAAGAATTTCCCTTGATGGCCCGGTTGACCATCGGCTTTTGCTATTGCCACTGCGGGCAGGTGTCCCAGGGCTTGGGCATGTTGGATTCGATTCACAGCCAATGCCTGAAAACGGACAACATCGGCATGGCCGGTCACGCCTCTTCGACCATCGCCTGGGCCCTGTGCGAAATCGGCCTTTTCTCCGAGGCCGACAAATACTGCGACCGCGCCCTGGACGAAACCACCAGAGGCCAAAACAACTTCGGCAAAGTGGGCGCATTGGCTTGCAGGGGCTACATTGATCACAAAATGGGCGACAACAAACGCGCCCAGGCCTCCTTGCGCGAGTTCCTAAAACTAAGTCAGCACACCCAGATTCACTTCAGGAACCTGGCCATTATCATGGAGCTTTGCTGGGCCATGGAACAGGGGCTGTTGCCCCGGATCCAGGGCATGTCCCTTGAAAAAGAAATAGACGAAGCCTTTGACAGCCAAAACGTCTGCATGTGCGGCTTGGGCTACCGTTACAAGGCGCTGCTCCAGAAAAAGCACGGCGCTTCTTCCCAAGAGGTTGTCAAGAACCTCAACCAGGCCATTGCGTTGTTGGAGATTTCTGGCCATCAGATTGAACTGGCCAAGACCAGGTTGCACCTGGCCGTGGAGTATCTGCACAACGGCGAGGAGGACCGCGCCAAGGCCTTGGCCAGCCCATCGGCCAAGCGGCTTTATTCCCTGAATGAATCCCTGATTCCCGACGGGCTGCGCTCCCTGCTGGGCGACATTCACAGCAGGGACAACCTGTTGGACGAAATACTGAAGCTGGGCCAGGAGATGGTTACGATCCGCGACAACCGGGAGGTTGCCATCAAGATAATTTCCGTGGCCAACAGCGTTACGGGTGCCGAGCGCGGAGCCATTTTCCTTATGGACGGCGAGACCGGCCGTCTGAAATTGCGGGCGGCAAAAAACCTGACATGGGAAAGCCTTGAAAATCCGTGCTTTGCCCAGTCCATGGAGTTGATAGAAAAGACGTTCCAAACCGGAAAAGGCAACTTTCTCGAGCTTGAAGCAAACAAGCAAGGCGCGGCGTGTTCCCAGGAGACGATACGCTCATGCATCTGCGCGCCCATGTGTCTCAGAGACCAGGTGATCGGCGTGCTCTATCACGACAACCGTCTGTTCGAAAGCGCCTTCAAGGAAGACGATCTGGATATTCTGGGGTATTTCGCGGCCCAGGCCGCCATCGCCATGGACAACGCCAAGGCCTATGAATCGCTTCGGGAGATGTACCAGAAGCAGGTGGAGGAAAAGCAATATTTCGAGGAACAACACCTGGAGAGCCTGCATTTCGAGGAGATAGTGGGCAAAACGCCGGCCATACGCAAGGTTTTCGCCCACATCGACTCCGTTTCCAAGACCGACGCCACCGTGCTCATACTTGGTGAAACCGGCGTGGGCAAGGAACTGGTGGCCAGGGCGATCCACCACAACAGCAGCCGCCGGGAGGGCCCGTTTATCCGGGTCAATTGCAGCTCCCTTTCGGAATACCTGATTTCCAGCGAACTGTTCGGCCATGAAAAGGGCGCCTTCACCGGGGCCATTCAAAGGCGGATCGGCAGGTTCGAGTTGGCTGACAGGGGCACCATCTTCCTGGACGAGATCGGCGATATGCCTCTAAATTCCCAGGTACAGCTGTTGCGGGTGCTGCAAAGCAAGGAGTTCGAGCGCGTCGGCGGTCATGAAACCATCCGGTCCGATTTCAGACTCATGGCCGCCACCAACCGCGACCTGCCCAAACTCGTCGAGGCCGGCCGTTTTCGGGAAGACCTCTTTTACCGCCTAAGCGTTTTTCCCATCCAAGTCCCGCCCTTGCGGGAACGCCTGGAAGATATCCCTCTATTGGCTCTGCACTTCCTACAGCTTCACGCCAAGCGCCTGAATAAAAGAGTTGAGAAAATCCCCAATGCGGAAATGCAGAAGCTCATGGACTACACTTGGCCGGGCAATGTGCGGGAACTGGAGAACATAGTCGAAAGAGGCGTCATTTTAAGCACGGGGCCTCTTTACCGGGTTCCGACCACAAGTCTGACCCGCAACACCTTTGCCAACGTGCGTTCCAATATGAGCCTCGATGAAAACGAGCGGTCGCATATTTTGAGTGTGTTGGAGCTGACAAACGGCAAAGTCCGCGGAGACGACGGCGCCGCGGCGATTCTGGACATACACCCCAACACCCTTTATTCGCGAATGAAAAAGCTGGGAATATCACCGGCCAGGAAGCGCGGCCCCCAGCCCGAGGACGGCGACTGGTGCGCCACCTTTTACAGCCCGCCAAAATAAAATCGCATCCGCCTATGCGGTTTTCGCCAGCAAGGCCGCGCCCAGGGCTCCGATGATTTGAGGCTCTTGGGCGATGTGCGCCGGTACCCCCAGCTTGCGCTCCAGGCGTTTGACCACGCCGATGTTCTTGGCCACGCCTCCGCTTATGCACAACGCCGGTTCAACGCCCACCCGTTCGAGCAAGTCAACGATCCGTTCCACAATGGCGTCCGTGGCGCCGGCCAGGATGTCGCCGGTTTTCTTGCCTTGGCGCCTCCATCTGATGATGTCGGCCTCGGCGAAAACCACGCACTGGCTGCCCACGGTCAAGGCCTCGTCAGTGGGCAGCATCGACAACGGGCCGATGGCTTCCAGGGCAAGCTCGAGGGATTCGGCCATCCGTTCCAGGTAGCGCCCCGTACCGGCCGCGCATTTGTCGTTCATGACGAAGTTGGTTATCCGTCCATCGCCGTCGCATCTGATGGCCTTGCAGTCCTGGCCGCCCATGTCCAGGATGGTTCTGACTTCGGGAAACGTCCAAAAGCAGCCGGCGGCGTGGCAGGATATTTCGGATATGGTTTTATCGGCAAAGGGCACATTGGCCCGGCCGTAGCCTGTGGAGACGGTGTAGCCGATGTCCTCGAACGCGAGGTCCGTAGCCGCCAGCACCGCATCCACGGCCCGCTGGGCCGATTCAACGGAGTCGGGGCCGGTGCGCACGATCCGCCAGCCCAGCAGCCGGTCGTTCTCCAATAAAACGGCCTTGGTGCTCAGGGACCCGATATCAACTCCGCAGACGATCATGGGGCGGTCTCCCTGCCGTTTTCCTCGGCGATCAGGGCGGCCCCCAGGGCCCCGATGACCAGCGGATCACCGGGGACCAGTATCTTGCAACCCAGTTCTTGTTCCAGAGACTTGAGTATGCCCACGTTGTTGGCGCAGCCCCCCACCATGGCCACATCTTGTTTCAGGCCCACCTTGAGAACCAGGGAATAGGCCCGGCGAGCCAAGCCCCTGAACACGGCCCTGGCGATGTCTTCGACCCGGTCCTTGTGGTGTATTTTGGAAATAATTTCAGACTCGGCAAACACGGCGCAGGTGCTGTTGATGCTGATTTCCTTTTTGGACAGCAGGGACAACGCACCCATCTCATCCAGGCTGGTCCCGAGGATTTTTGCCGCCGCCTTGAGGCTCCTGCCGGTACCAGAGGCGCAACGCTCGTTTCTGACCACGTTGAGAAGATTGCCTTGTTTGCTCCTGATGGCCATGCATGTCTCGGCCCCCATGTCCAGAATTGTCCGCGCCGAGGGCATGAGCATGACCGCTCCCCGGCAACAGCACAGGGCTTCGGGGGCCCGACCGTGGGCCTGGGATACGTGGGCCCCGCCGTCGCCGGTGGCGATGATGCGGTCGACGGCGCCCAACGATATCCCGGCCTTGTCCACGGCCCTGTTTATCGCCTCGGTTGTAACGGCGGCCAAATCGCGGTTGCCGTTGGGCAATACGGAATCAGCCAGGATTACGCCGTCCCGCAATATCAAGGCCTTGGTATTTTCAAATCCAGCATCTACTCCCACATTGAGCATGGCGTGGGGACCCCTTAGTTGATCATTTCAGTAAATGCTTCAATTCTGGTGCTGAGCATGCCGATGTGCGACGGGTGGTATTCCCGGTTGATGCTCAGATAAGGCACGCCGACGTCCTGGAGCGTTTTGCTCAGATAAAACGAGCGGTAATCCAGGGGCAAGGAATAAAGCTGGCGCAGTTCGACAATGCCCTGCACGTCGTACTCCTTGGCCCAGGAAATGATTTGGTTGGCCTGGCCGCGCCAGTCGCCCATGCGGGAAAGGCCGGGCCGGTTCATGTAACGGTCCGCCAGACGCTCCAACGGCGTGTTTGGCGAGTCGCCGACCAACTCACAAAAGTATTTGCTTCCAGTATCCAACTCATCCATGACCACGATGGCGCCGGTGTCTTCCACGACCTTGACGTAGTCGGGGTTGTCCAGAAATTCACCGCACAACAGCAGGCGGGGCTTGTTGTTTTTCACGGCGGGCTCGCGGGTCTGGATATATGGCAACAGGGCTTCCAACTCTTGGTTGAACACCTCCTTGGGCATGATCCTGGCGGCGGTGGTGATGCCCAGGAACTCGGCGCCGGTCAACGGCGGGGTTTCTCTTTTGCGCATCTCATAGAGCCGGTGCAACAGGCCGCGCATCTTGTTGTATATCTCGATTTGCTCCAGGATATCGTCGTCGGTGATCTTCTTCCCGGCGAACTTTTCCATGGCTCCGACAAGGCCGGACACCGATTTGTTCCACATGTCCAGGGTTGTTTTGGACACGGTGTGGGGAAGATACATGATGTGCTGGAACGGCGGTTTGTTTATGTAATTGAGCACATCCCAGAGACGTTTGAAATCGTCGTCGACCTGGGTCGTGGCCACTCCGTCGAGAAAACCCAACTGGCCGGACAACACCGACTCAAGCACGTGGGAACAGTAACGGCAGGTCATCTCCGGGCGATAGATCGAGGCCCTGGGTGTTGATTCCTCCCAGGTGCCGGTAATACGCCAGGGCAGAACCCCGGCCGCGGAGATTATTTCCTCGGGCACGTAAACGCACAATAGGCCAATTACTTTTTTGCCTTGGCCCTTCCACTCCAAAGCCCATTTTTGTCGGTTTTCCGGTTGATTGGCGTTGATCAACGCATTGAGTCTGCTTTCCATATTCGTATTGCTGTCCACTCTAGAACTCCCATATGCGATTGGTGACGATTCCTCTGTCCGCTTCGAACTTTGGCGCGATTGACGCGGCGGTAATCACCTAGGCCCGGTTTTGTTTCCAGGCGGTGCAGACTTCAAGGAACTCACTCAATTTGGTGAAAAAATCGTTCCGGTCATAGGCGCTGCTCTCCAGCATGCGGCCTTCGACGAGCAGGGAGGGAAGGCCCAGCTGCTTTTCAGCTTCGGCGGCCACCAGCCGGCCAAGGTTGTTGCTCACCGGACAGCCCCATTGCAGGAAATAGATGATGCCGTCCAGATGGAGGTCCCGGCAGGAGTGAAGGTGGGTCTCGATCCAGTCTTCACCCAAGCGGCCCCAGACAAAGTCGAATTGCCGGGCTTCCTCCTCCAGGGGCGAGAGCTGGCGGCCGTTCCACGGATCGCCCCAGATGGGTTCCCTGCCGGAGAACCATCCGTTGTACACGGTCATCTCGGCCGCGGGGATGGATACGCCCCGCTGTTCCAACCAACTGAAGGGGTCGTCATAGAAGGGACCGGCCACCGACCACAGCAGGCGCAGCTTTTCCTCGGGCTGGGCCGCGCCCAGGCCCTTTTCCACGCGTTCTCCGACTTCGTCCACGTACAGGCGCATGTACTTGATGGCCTTGGCCGGGTCGGGATACATGTTTGACAAACGAATTTCCCGGAAACTTTCCCGGCCGCTCAAGGGGCAGGGGATGGCCGCCTTGAGCTTCCATAGTTCCTGGAATGTTTGCAGGTATCGCCGGTCATAATCCAGCAACTCGATCATCCGGTCTTCGTCGTACTTGCATCCGGGAACATTGGCTTCGATGTAGGCGACCATCTCCTTGATCTGGTCGGTGACATAACCAAGCTGCTCCTCGTTCATCCGGCCCTTGTAGTTGTCGAACGGGCGGTCGATGTTGAACTTGGGCACGTCGAGGTATTCGGCCAGCATGTTGTGGGCCAAAAACACCGGCAGGCATTCAAAGTTGGAGGTGAACAGAAAGCTCGGCCTGGGGAAGTCGCCGTTCAGGATCATCGGCACCAGGATGGAGCAGCGGTCGCAGGTATGGTCGGGCATACCCAACTGGCGGACCTGGGCGAAGTATTCCGTGGCGGCCTTGCCGTGGGTCCGGTCAGCGGCCATGATGGCGTCCCAGGGGGTCATGCCCATGGCCCGGGTCAGGGGGCCCATGCCCGTAAGGCCCAGGGGTTTGCCGTTTTGATAGGCCTCGATTTGCTCCAGGCGGAGATCCCGCTCCAGTTCATAGAGCAGAACGTTGGATTTTGGTTTTGAAGGGTCGGGATTGTCGTTGATCTTTTGTATTCTGCGCTCACAGATCGCCATCTCGTTTTTCAGATAGGCCAATCCGGCTTTATTCAATGATGACATTTCAAGCTCCCTCTAATGTTGGCTTACCAGCCGAGTGCAAAAGGTTTAGGTTCTCCATGCGGTGGGCTCATTTTCAGGAGGTAAAACCCGTAATGAGCACAGGTATTCCCGTCATCAGCAACAGGCCTATGAGATTAAGCAGAACAAACCACCATACGGATGAGAAAATGTCGGTAAGTGATATGTCCGGTGGGGTAACACCTTTGAGATAAAAGAGGCTGTAGCCAAACGGCGGCGTGATATAGCTCAGCTGAAGGGCCACAACGTAGATTACGCCGAACCAGATTTGGTCCAGGTTGAATGCCTTGATGATCGGGGTGAATATGGGCACGGTGATGACGATGATGGTCACCGGGTCCAGGAAAAAGCCCATGGCGAAGACCGTCAGCAACATGGTTGCCAGGGTGGGGTACACGCTCATCGTGCCGGACATCTCGCCGAAAAAGCCTTGCAGCAAGTGCATGCCGCCGGAAGCGATGAGGGCCAGGGAATAGCATTTGGCGCCGAAGATCAGCCAGAGAATCATTGAACTGATGCCCACGGTGCTGATTACGGCATGTTTGATCAGATCGAAGGTCAGGCGCCGGTTGACGGCGGCGGAAACCAGGGCGCCTACCACGCCAACGGATGCGGCCTCGGAGGGGGTGGCTATGCCCGCGAATATAGAGCCCAGGACGAATACTATCAACAGGCCGGGCAGCACCAGGTTTTTCAATAAAGCGATTTTTTCTTTTAATCTGGGGCGGTCCTCAGGGGGAACAACCGGGCAGAGGTCCTTGTTCAGCGAGGCCCGGATGAAGATGTAGACCAAGAACAAGCCGCCCAGGATAAGGCCGGCCGGAACGCCGCCTTTAAAAAGATCGCCAATGGAAACCCCGGCCTCCACGCCATAGGCGATGAACAGCAGGCTGGGCGGAATCAATTGGCCCAGGGTTCCGCCGGCCAGGATCGTGCCCATGGCGATGCTCTTGTCATACTTGTATTTGAGCATGTTGGGCAGGGCGATAAGCCCGATGATGACAATGGAGGCCCCGGCCACGCCGACCATGGCGGCGAAGATGCAGCAGATAACCACGGTCCCCATGGCCAGGCCGCCGCGCACCCCGCCGAACCAGGCATGAAGGGCCGTGTAGAGGTCCTCCGCTATGCCTGATCTCTCCAAGATCGTGCCCATGAAGATAAACACGGGTACGGCTGCGTAAAGTATGTTGGAACTGGTGCTCAACATACTGCAAACCAATGAAACAAAGAAATCCGGTCCAAAGAGGGACAACAGGACCAATGAGCCGATGCCGCCGGTCAGAAATACCAAGGGCAAGCCCAAGGCCAACAAGGCCAGCAGACCCCCAATCATTAAGAACAGGATGATTTCCGGGCTCAACTGGGGACCTCCTTACCGATTAAAATGAGCAGGTTTCTGAACAGGTTGCTCAGTTCCTGAAGCATCAGGAGCAGAGCCCCCAACGGCAGAAACCAGGCGAACGGCCAGTACGGGGGGTCCCAAACCGTGCCGCTGGTCAAAAGGCAGCTCGTGTTATCGACGGCCAACGCCGTCCCCTGCCAGATGAGCATTATTAAAAAGAGGTAGGTGAAACCCGATGACACTAGGTCGAGGATGGCTTTGGCCTTTGGGCCGAGTCTTCCCCGGATCAGGTCCAGACGGATGTGCTGATCGTGACGCAGGCAATATGCGCCGCTCATGAAGGTCATGGCGCCGAACATGTACCCTATGAGTTCGCTGCTCCAGATGGTGGGCGAGTTGAAGAAATACCTCAGGACCACCTCCAGGAATGTGACTGCGGAGATTGGAATAATGAGCCAGGCAAATACCTTTCCCGTCCAATCGCTTAGAGCGTTCAATCCATGGATAAGAGTATTCGACATTTGTGATTCCTCGGGTTGAATTGGCCGGCCGCGGCCTGCGGGCGCCGCAGCCAGCCAATTCGGTGGGGTTGCCTATTTGATGAGGCCGCGTTCCTTGGCCATTTCCTTGTAGATGGCCATCGCCTTCTGGGTGACAGGCGAGACGGAACCCATTTGTTCGGTCCAGTAATCCACGGCGAGCTTGCGGATCTTGGCGACATCCTCATCCGAGAGCCAGATGATCTCCATGTCACCGTCGGCGACCATCTTCTTGACCGCCTCGGCGTCGTCCCGGATGATCTTTTGGGTGATGCGCATTTCGGCCCAGTCGCAACAAAGATCGAAGATCACCTTGATGTCGTCAGGCAGGGCGTCGTAGGCCTTTTTGTTGATCAGAAACTCGGTGGGAGCCGCGCCCAGATACTGGGGCATGATCATGTAGTTGGTCACCTTGTGCAGGCCCAGGGCGTAGTCAACCGATCCCCCGGAAAATTCGCAGGCGTCGATGGTGCCGTTGTTCAAGGCGGTGAACAGATCGCCGGGGCCCAGCATGATCACCGAAGCGCCGAGCTTTTCGGTGAAGAACTTGGCCGGTGCGCCGGACATGCGGATCTTCTTGCCCTTGAAATCGTCGATGGTCCTGATGGGCACCCGGCTCCAGATGGGCTCGGCGTTGCCGATGATGCGGCCTCGGGTCAACAGGCCGTTTTTATCATAAAATGGAGCGGCCAATTCCTTGAGGCCTCTGTATTCCCAATACGCGGAATAATCCAAGGCATCGGTGGATCCGAATGGCGGCGTCAAGACGATGCCGTCAGGCCATTCGCCCTGATAAAAAACAGCCGAGGTGTGGGCAATCTGAACCACTCCGGCCTTTACGTTGTTAAATACTTTCAGGGTCGGAAACAGGGCATTGGCGGGAAACAGGGTGATCTCCATACGGCCGCCGGTCGATGTTTTAACCAAGTCGCAAAATTCCTGCAAATACTTGTGCAGGTTGGAAGAAGCCGGCATGAAGCTTTGCATTTTCCAGTGGACTACAGCGCCGGCATGAGCCGTATGGGGCAAGGCCGTGAAAGCCAGGCATATGGCAAATATCACCAAAACAATTGCTCTTCTCATCACGTTTTCTCCTCCGGAAAGGTTAAAAAAGGCAGGTATCCATGATTTACCAACAACCAAAGTGCAAACAGTTTGCCGTAATGATTAGCCGTGTTTGTCTGCAAGCTTGGTCGACAGGGCTTTACCTGAGAAAAAACCAGTAAAAACTTGACTTTAGACCACGGTGATGGCTCATCCTCACATGCCAATAAAGGCCTTGACTTATCGGCCTTTGATTTTTATGAAATAGCCGGAATAATATCGTTTCATCAAGATAATATTCCGGATGTAAATCCGCCTAACATGGCTGCTTGTTATTTGTTAACGTTGGTGATAAACGCCTATGTTTATCTATTAAGCTCAAGTAAACATCCTGATATTCACGGTATGAATATTTGTTAATAACTTTGCTTACTCCGTATGAATGACCTGCTATGCGCTAATGGATAACCTTAATAGGCTAGCGTTTGAGCGCTGACGGCTTGAATTAGCAAGTTGAATGCCAGGCGATTGGTGTGTTTATTAGCGCGTTAAATCAAGGGGATATGCAGGCGCTTGAGGATAGGACGCAATTGTCGGCACACGAAATAACGTTGATAGACGAAATATCGTTATGCAAGCATGCGGCAACGGGTCTTTGCCTGCGGTTGGGGTAGACGGTTGGTCGGAGCAAATTGCTGGGGCTTGCACCCCGCCGGGGATGGGTATTCAATACGGTCTGCGCCTGATCAAATATTGGTTTAAATCAGACTACCTACCAAGGGCCGATTCAATAAGCGGCCATAGGGTTTCAAAAGCCGATTGGCTGACGTGTCCGCCTTTAGGGTGAGGAAAAAGCTTTTGGCCGCACCCCTTATATTACATGGCCGTGGATGGGTTTGCCTTTTTCAACCTGGCTTCATATATCTCGGGGTAAAGGGTTTTCATGCAATCTGGACAAATACTGTGTGAAAAATCCGCTTCCGAATGGGCCGCGATGTAGGTTTCCACCTGATGCCAATAGTCTTGGCTGTCACGAATTTTTTTACAATTGGCGCAGATCGGTAAAAGACCGCTCAATTGCTTCACCTTGGCCAAGGCCTCTTTGAGCTCCCGGTTGGTTTCTTTGAGTTTTCTATCCATATCCGCCTTGTACAAAGCCATTTCGATGGTGGAATGCAACTCCCTTAGTTGGAACGGCTTGATCAGATAACCGAAAGGCTCGGTGACTTTCGCGCGGTCCAGGATTCCCTGGTCGGCGAAAGCGGTTAGATAAACAACGGGAAACTCGCCGCTGTCTTTTATTATCCGGGCCGCCTGGATGCCATCCATCTGGCCCTCCAGGTGTATATCCATCAGAATCAAGTCAGGTTTGTTTTCAATGGCAAGTTCAATGGCGTGCTCTCCGGAACTGGCCTTGGCGCAAACAGAGTAACCCATGGCCCCCAGACGGTCTTCCAGATCCGCCGCGAGAATTCTTTCATCCTCGACAATCATTATTTTAGGCATGAAAAGTCCTCCCGACCTTTATCCGTTTAGGGGCCAACGGATTATTGTTCTGGCGCCACCGCAGTTTTCGATTTTCCATTGACCGTGAAGTTGTTCCACCATCAGGCCAATGAGTCTGAGCCCTAGGGATTTCTCCTTGTGGATATCAAGCTCGGTGGGGAATCCGACGCCGGTGTCACTCAACACCAACTCGATTGCATCTTCATCCAGCCGGCGCGCCACAATATGAACATCGCCTAGGCTGTTTTGGGGAAAGGCGTATTTCAGTGTATTGGTGACCAACTCGTTGATGATCAACCCGCATGGTACGGCCTTGTTGACCTCAAGTTTAACTCCGCCGGCATCCACGTGGAAACCAATGCGGCCCGGCTGGGTCTCGAATATGCCGGTCAGGCTGGCGACAAGCCCGTCGATGTAGCTTTGCAGATCAACCTCGGCCAAGCTGTCGGACCGGTAAAGGGTTTCATGGATCAGGGCCATGGTCCGCACCCTGTTTTGGCTCTCTTGCAGCGCCATTTGAACGTGGAGATCGTTGACTTTGTTGGCTTGAAGGTTGAGCAGGCTAGACACCACGGCCATGTTGTTTTTGACGCGGTGGTGGATTTCCCTGAGCAAGACTTCCTTTTCGGCCAGGGCCGTGCGGAGTTCATGGGTGCGGTCGGCCACGATGTCCTCGAGACGGTCCCGATGTTTGCGCAACTCCTCCTGGGCTGATTTCAATTCGGTGACGTCCATCAGCGAGCACACGTTGCTGTTGGTGCCCGGCAGCATTTCCGTAACCAATAAAATATTTCGTATCTCTCCCGAACGGGTGACCATGCGAAACTCATATTGATTAGGCACGTCGTCGTCGTCCGTTCTTCTGCGGCGGGCAAACTCCTGCATTCTGTCCACATCGTCATCGTGTACGAATTGAGTCCATTTGATCCTGCCCAGGTATTCATCGGACGAGTACCCGCTAAGATGCTCGAATTCACGGTTGGCAAAGGTGATGAAAGTGTTTTCATCCACGATTGCGATGGCCGTTCCGGTGTTATCCAGCACGGTCCTATATCGCTGCTCCGATTCCCGCAGAGCCGCCTGGGCCTTCATTCGCTCAGTGACGTCAATGGCCGTGGATAAAAACGCCTGGCTGTCGTCCCACTGCATGACGCCGACCGATCCGGTCACCATCCTGGTGGATCCATCCTTGTGCTGCAACTCTGCCTCTATGGTCCCCGGAGAGCCGCTGTCCACCCCTGGCTGAACCATACTTAGCCATTTCTTGCGGGCTTCCTGGTTGGGCCAGATCGCGGCTTCCAAAGTGGTCTTGCCGATCAGTTCTTCCCGCGTGCGTCCTAAACCGTGGCTGTAGGCGTCGTTGACTTCAATGAACCGGCCGGTACCCATGTCCGTGATGCACATCCAGGCCGGAGATTCATGAAAAGCCTGCATAAAGTTGCGTCTGCTCTCGGCCAGCTCCGCAGTGCGCGCCTTGACTTTTTTCTCCAAGTCATCGTGAGCTTTTCGAAGAGCCTTGTTGGCTTGCACCCGATCGGTGATTTCACTGCCCGAACCGCGGTAACCGGTGAATTTGCCTTGTTGATCAAATAGAGGCACCCCGCTTATGGACATATGGAATGGCTTCTGACTTGGAGTTACAAGACCGTATTCAAACTGATAAAAAGGTCTGTGGGCTTTCAAATTGTCGGTATGGGCTTGCCACAGCGCCGGGTCACATAGGCGCTTTTGGGGGGTGATGAAATCCCAACTGGTTTTACCGATGATTTCCTCTTTGCCAATGCCGGTCATGTTAAAGAATTTGGGTGATATTTCGGAGAAACGGAGGGCTGAATCCATTTCCCAAAACCAGTCCCCGGCCAGTTCCACCATGTGCTTGAACCGCGCCTCGCTAAGCTTTATTTCCCTTTCCTGCTTTTTTTGCTGCGTAATGTCGCGCAGGTTGACGACCATGCCCTTGACGGCGCCGTCAACACCTTTGAATCTGGCCGCGCTGATACCCACATCCAAAATTCTGCCGTCTTTGGTCCTGCGTCTGGTTTCGAAGTTGCTCTTGTAACCGTCGTATATCGCGGCTGCTATTTCCTTGAAGGTGATCTCTTTCTCTTCGTCCGGTACGAAGTCGATTTTCTTGCCAATGACTTCATCGGCTGTCCACCCAAAAACCCTTGTAAACGCAGGATTTATATACTGGGCCCTGCCTTCGAAGTCATAGACCACCATGGGCTCGTATGATGCCTCCATGGCCGAACGGTATCTTTCCTCTGATACTCGAAGGCTTTCCTGGGTCTTTTTTAGCTCGGTGATGTTGGTGAACGAATTGATCAGACACTCCTGGCCGGACCATTCTATCTGATCCGCGGACCAAAGCATGTTGAGAATACGGCCGTTATTGAGGCTCCATAACATTTCTTCGCCCCTGATGCGCCCGTGAAGGTCGAGCTGTTTTATGAGCCTGGAGCGCTCGACGGGGTCTTGCCATAACCCCACTTCAAGTGATGTCCGTCCGATGACTTGATCTCTGCTGTAACCTGAAACCACTGAAAAGGCTTCGTTTGTTTCCAGAAGACGGCCTTTCGACTTGGTGGAAATGGCCATGCATTGCGGGCTGGCTTCCAGGGCGGTCGCAAAGCGTTGTTCGGATTTTTGCAACGCCTTTTCAGCCATCACCCGTTCGGTGATGTCGCGAAACTCGGTAACCCTGGCTATGCGGCCCCTATAAGGCATGGTTTTGCCCCGGATCTCCAGGGGGTAAACCGTGCCGTCCTTGCGCAAGCCTTCGGCTTCGTAGGTCTGGCCGTATGCGGATCGTATTTTGGCTCTGACCTCGTCGCGCCAACGCGGGGCGATGATTTTTAAGCCATCCATGCCTACCAGTTCGTTTTCGCTGAAACCGGTCAGGTCCGTCAGGGCCTGGTTGGCGTCAAGAATAAAGCCGTCTTCATGGATTGCGATGCCGCCAAAAGAGGCTTCCTGGAGGCAACGGAAACGGTATTCACTTTCCAGCAATTCCGTTTCGGCCCTTTTCCTTTTGGTGATGTCAACAACGTTACCCATGTTGGCCAAGGCGCCGGCCAGGGTTATGGTCGTGGCTAAAATTTCCACCCAGGCGGACCCGCCGTCACGGCGGAGCACGCGGTATTCGTAGCGTGAAGGTATGCCCTTTATTCCCCGTTGCCGGGCGAGGCCCCGGCCTTTGACCATTTGCCGGTCGTCGGGATGGACATGCCGCCAGAAATCGCTTCCGATTATTTCTTCGACCCTGGAGCCCAGGATTTCGGCAAAACGAGGGTTGACATAGAGAAACTTGTCGCCCTGAATAATGTACGCGCCGGTGAGTGAATGGTCGGCGATGAGACGGTAGCGCTCTTCGCTTTCCTCGAGAGCGGCTTGGGCCCTCCTTTGTTCGGTCAGGTCCAAAAACTGTGAAACATTGAAGCGCCTTCCGGATTTGTCAATAAAAACAGTGGCGCTGATCTCGACGTTAAACGTTCGTCCGTCTTTATGCTGTAAATCAAACTGATAGCGGGAGGGTACGTCCTCGCCCCTCATACGGCGGTGGTAGCGGTCCGTTATCAGTTCCTTGGCTTCTTGGGCCATGATAAGGGTAGGCGGGCTGCCTACAATCTCTTCATAGGTGTATCCGGTCATCTGGCAGATATGGCTGTTGGCGTAAACGATTTTAAAGTCATCGTTTATGATGATGATGCCGTCGTGGGAATACTCGACCACCGAGCGAAAACGCTCTTCATCCTCCGAAGCCGACACTTCCGCCTGATGTCCATTGCGCGCCTGGGCTTCAAGGTGGGCAAGCCTGCCGCGCAGGGCTGACAGCTCTTCTATCAGTTGGGCTTTGGTTTTGGATGTATCCAACATTGTATTCGCTGCAATAAATGGTCTGTCGATTGATAGGATTTATAATAGCATAAAGGTATTCATGGATTGGGCATATATGAGGGTCTATCTGCTAGCCAAGTTAGTTGCCCCTCGCCAAAGGCGATAGCTTTTTGCCTGGCGCTGTTCCATCACTTTCTTACGCAAACCTTTCTTTGCATGGCCTTTGCGGGATATAATAAATCGAAGGCCCGCTGGCGGATGACAGCTCTCGGCTGGGGGCCTTCATTCGCCGCTTCGTCGGCCAGCGGCATGCTCTGACCGCTTTCCGGACGTGACGGCTATTGTCAGGGCAAGGGAGTGGAGTCTTGTCTCCCTGCTGGGGTCGCATTATTGGTTACGTCTGTTTGAGCTTCGCTCTGGGCCTGGCAATACCGCCGCTTTTCCAGGCGGACCGTCGTAGTGAAACCGTGACCCACCCGGTGGTGTTCCTCACCGCCGTGGCCTTGAATAGCAAGGCCTTGGCTCCCGCCTGCAAAGCCGAGCCCCTCGCCATTTCCGACGCGTATTTGGACCAGGCCCCCCTGGTGAAAGCGGCCGTTGCGCGCCTGTTGAAGCAAGGCCCCCAGGAGGGCGGGGTGCAGATCTTCTCACGGCAGCCAGCGGCCTTGGCCGAGCGCCTGGGCCAAGGCCAGGCCGGCTCCTTTTGTTTTGCTTATGGCGGCCAACTATATCTGCTGCGCCCACACATCGTCCAAGGCGACAACCGCGCCGCAGTCTGGGTGGCCGGAGTGCAAACTCCTCGCCCCGACTTGGCCAAGGCCCTTGGCCGGGAGGACCTGGCCGACTATCCAGCCCTTGCCGGACGCCTGGCCGAACTGGATGAATTGTCAGAGAAGGCCATTGAACGCTATCAGCGCGCACAGCGCCAAAAAGGGCAAGCCGCCAGGCCCACAAAAGAGGCGGTTTCCGACCACGAGCGCGCCGCCCAGGCCTGGCGCCAGATCGAGGAAAGCGCCCGGGCAAATCACGAATGGATAAACGATCTGCGCGACCAGAGCCGGTTCAGTCCCTATTACCGCCGGTCGCGGCTGGACATGCCGCCGGAGCGCTGGCACTCCCTGATGAAAAGCCTGGGCAATTCCGATAATTGGCAGGCCTTTACCTACGGCGGTTATCTGTTCATCGGCCAGGTCGAGCAACTGACCGAGACCGTTGAGGTGCTAATCGGGGGCGCATTCTGGGGACGGGTGATAGCCGCAGGCCTGCTGTTCATTTTGGGACTCTGGGTCATGCGCAGGGCCTATCTGGTGGGGCCGGGTATACGCCTGAACCCCCAGTGGGCGGCGGTGTTCGCCGACACCGTATTTATATTGGCCGCTGCTTTCGGAGCCTATTGCATCGTTGATTTGGCCATGGCCGATCTGTTGGGGGCGCTGGCCCAGATGGATGAGGCCGTGCAAGCGGTGTGCGCCTTGATGTATCTGCCGTCCCTGGTGTTCATGGCCGTGTTCGCCGCCAGGCTGGCTTGCCAGACCCTGGAGATCACGCCCGCCGCTGTCATTCGCCACGGCCCCGGCGGCCGCCGCATGCTGCCCTGGGAGAGCGTCCAAGGCTTTGAATTGCAGGACACCCACGTGCTGGTGGGCCGGGTGGGTATATTGATACCGCGCAAGCTGCAAACCATGCTGGTGATCAAGGCCGAGGAAGGCGACGTCGCCGTGGTGGAACCGGGTCTGCGAGCCATAAAAGAAAAGGTGGTCGGCGAACTGGGCAAAATGGTGCCGCCCCGGCTGCAAAACGACATCCAACGTCTGTCTAGGGATTGGTAGCGTCAGGTTAAAGCTCCGTTCAACCTGCACTACGCCGCGGTGTTATATGGCCTCAATAATTAATGATTTATTGAGTGTTTTCCTTGACCAATGAGTCCAAATTCAATTGGGCGAGTTTGGCTTGGGTGGGTGTCCCGTCCTCCATGTCCCAGCCCCGGCGTTCCAAAAAATCACCTTGCAGGGTTTTTACGTCCACGGTGATTTTCCGCATGGGTCCCTTTGTCAGCGGTGGTGTACCCTCCGCCCGCAAGGGAAGCCGGAAGTCCTTGAGCGGCTTTATGCCGTGCTTGGCGTTGAAGGCCTGACGCAGGTTCTGGATGCGTTCACCCACCACCAGGTAGTGCTCCGGCTCGTGGTCCCAGCCGGTGACAGCGTTGGTATAGGCGGGCAGATTGAGCCTGCCGTCCATCTGTACGCCGAACAGGCAGCCGCCCACCCCGTTTACAAACTGCATGTAGTTGCTGGCGACAAACATATGCAGGGCCCTGTCCTGCTCCAGCTTGTATTTTGACTTCACCATGGAAAACACGGGAAGCTTTGGCAAATCCTTGAATAACCGGTTCAGGGCGAACATCTCGATCCACTGATAGGACATGTTGGTGTGCCTGCCTGGGGTGGGCTCCAGGACGTAGCTGATCACAAAGCCTGGATCAAAGCGGCTGTCGTGCATCGGCATTTCCTGCCCCCCGGCATGCATGGCTAAAGAATGGCCCTTACCCAGCCTGGCTACCGCCCGTTTACTACCGTCAGCCAGAATATCGCCAATGCCGTCACGCCGAATCATTTTGTCAATCATCTTCATGACTGCCTCGGAATCCCCCCAGGCCATATCGATTCCGTCCAATTCGGCTTTTCCCAAGATTCCCTGTTCATAGCAATCCATGACCCAGGCAATGGTGGCTCCGGCACTGATGGTGTCCATTCCCGCCCGGTTGAGCAGATCGTTTATCTTGAAGATAGCGTATAGGTCTCTGTTCAACATCAGCGGTCCAAAGGCGCACACGGATTCATATTCCGGCTTGTGTGTCTCGCCAAGCGGGTAAGGGCCTTCCTTTATCTCGACAATGCCCCCGCACCCCAAAGGGCATGAGAAGCAATGGTATTTTTTCACCTGACAGTCGACTATGCGCTGCGGGTTGAGTTGGTCGGCGTGGGTGGCGATGGGGAAATCTCCCACGCCGCTGCCTTTCCAGTTTTTCACCGGGGAGTCGCCGTTTTCCGAGGAAAGTACGTTGGTGACCACGGTGCCGTATTTGCCCAGGGCCAGTTTGGTCAGGTCGCCGGACTGGGCCATGGCCACGGGCGAGACGCGCATGACCCGGCCGAGGGCGTTGAGCATTCCGGCACTGAGGTATTTCTGGGCGGCTCTGCCCTTGTCGAACCAGGCGGTGAATTCCTTGTTCAAGGCGCTGACCCTTTCCCGGTCGGCCACCTTGATTTTTTGCTTACCGCCCACCACCACGGCTTTGAGTTTTTTGGCGCCCATGACCGCGCCCAGGCCCGAACGGGCGGCGATGCGGCCCTTGTCGGTGACGATCCCGGAAATCAGCGACAGCCTTTCCCCGGCCGGGCCGATCAGGGCGACTTGGCACTTGGCCCCGGCTTCGGCCTTGATGCGGTCATCAGCATCCACGCAGTCGAGCCCCCAAAGGTGGCCGGCGTCCACCAATTTGGCGGCCCCGTCCATCACTTTCAGATAGACCGGGGTGCGGGACACGCCGCGGACAAAGATGCCGTCAAAGCCGCTCCGTTTGAGGGCATGGGAGAACTTGCCGCCGGCATTGGATTCGCCCCAGCCTCCGGTCAGGGGAGATTTGGCGGCCGCTATCCAACGGCCGGTGAAAAACGCGCCGCTGCCGGTCAGCAGGCCCGATACCAGCGCCAATGTATTGTCCGCGCCCAAGGGGTCGGCTCCGGCCGGGATGCGTTCATAAAGCAGGCGGACGGCCAGACCGGCACCTGAGGTAAAACCATCGTACAGTGCCTCGGCAATGATCTCTTCCCGGATAATACCGGAATCAAGATCCACGTTGAGTATCTTGCCCATGTAGCCATTGCCCATGATTCGTCCTTCCCGTTGGATGCAGACCTGTTTTCCGGCGCGGCGCGGTTTGTCGGTGTTTAGGCGCCCGCGCCGTATTCCTTGCGCAAAGCCTTTTTCAAGACCTTGCCCGAAGGCGTCCGGGGCAGTTCATCGGTGAAAACAACCTTCTTGGGTATCTTGTAGGGCGCCAATTTGCCCTTGCAGGCCTCCAGAATCTGATCGCCGCTTATCGACGCCTCGGCATCCCTGATGACAACGGCCAAGCCGGTTTCGCCCCAGATCTTGTGCGGGACGCCGATAACCGCCGCGTCCACCACTCCAGGCAGGGCAGTCAGGACGTTTTCCACTTCAGCCGGGTAGACGTTTTCACCCCCGCTGATGTACATGTCCTTTTTACGGTCCTTTATGTAGAGGTAGCCGTCCCGGTCCAGATAACCCATGTCGCCGGTGTGAATCCAGCCGTCGACAATGGCCGCCTCGGTGGCCTCGGGGTTGCGCCAGTACTCGGTGAAAACAACAGGGCCCTTGGCCAGGATCTCGCCGGACTCGCCCCAGGGCAGGTCCTCGCCATGATCATCGACCACCCTGACCGACATGTGGAACATGGGTTTGCCGCAAGATCCCGCTTTGGCCAGGCAGTCTTCCGCGCGTAGCGTGGTGACCACGGCCGCTTCGGTCATGCCGTAGCCCTGGGAAAACCTGACGCCCTTGGCCTGAAAGGTTTTGATCAGCGCCTCGGAGCACGGCGACCCGCCGGCCACGCAGAAGTCCAGGCTGGACAGGTCCGCGTCGGGGAAGTTGGGGGCGTAGCTCATGAACAAATACATCACCGGGATGCCCAGCATGCTGTTGACCTTGTGGTCTTCGATCAAGCGAAGGATGCCCACCGGGTCGAACAACCGCTGGATAACCAGTTGGGCGCCTACATAAAGATTGGGCACCGCCGAGCAAAGCAATCCACCCACATGGAAAAACGGGGCGCAACACGCCGTGACATGGGATTTGTCGCAGCGGTAGGTGCCCAGGTAGTGGATTGCGTTCCAAAGGGTGTTGCCGTGGGAGATGACAGCCCCCTTGGGTTTGCCCGTGGTGCCCGAAGTATAAATGATCAGGTGTGGATCGTCCGAACCGACCTCATAGGGCACCACCGGCTCGGCATCGGAGTGGCCGGCGATCCAGGCCTCATGCTCCATGTCGCCGTCAATGCCTCCGGCGAGTTCGCAGATCGTTTGTTTGACGCCTGTGATCTTTTTGCGCATCGCTCCCAGCAATGAGGCGAACTCCGGTGAATAGACCAGCATATCCGGTTCGCTGTCTTGGAGGATGCCCACCAGTTCGGTTGCCGAGAGCCTGAAATTGAGGGGCACCAGGATGCCGCCCAGCTTTGACAGGGCGAAAAACAATTCCAGCAGGACGTGTCCGTTGGCCATCAGGGCCGCCAGCCGGTCTCCCTTTTTCAGACCAGCGTGCTGCAGGGCGTGGCACAGACGGTTCACGCGCTGGTTGAACTCCAGTTTGCTCAACGTTGCGCCGCCCTCGGTGATGCACGGCTCATTGGGATGCAGATAGGCCCACTGGGTTGTCCATTCACCTACGTTCATATTGCTCCTCCTTGGTTTACCTTTCCCTTTCGTGACCGGCTAAAAAGGCGTTTCGAGTTCACCCAAGGCCATGCGTGCGATGTCGCTGATAAAAATCAGGGGCAGGTTTTTCTTTTTGGCGTCGGGGGTCAGTTGCTCGATGCACATGGGGCATAGGCAGACCATGGCCTTGGCTCCGTGGGACAAGGCGTCGTCGAGGTTCTTCTGCCTGTTGATGGATGGATCGCCGATATTCAGCATAAAGGCCGCCCCACCGCAGCACATGCCGTTTTCACGGTCATAGTGCCGATGGACACGGTTGACGCCGATCAACTCGAAAAACCTGTCGATGAACGGTTCTTTTTCGGGGGTCAGCTTGGAAGCGCAGGGGCGCTGGTAGGCCACATCAATATTGAGCGGGGTTACCTTGTCCTGGTTGTCCTCCAAGTATTCAACGAGATACTGCGCCAGGTGCACCGGCTTAAACGGCACCTTCACGCCGAATTCCGGGGCCTCGCGGGCGAGCATGGTGTAGCAGTCGTCGTGAAAACACACTATTTCCTCGGCTCCTGTGTCGGCCAGACGGTCCACGAAATCCTGGGCGTGTTTTTTCTGCACGCTCTGGGCACCGGCATGGCCAAGCATCACCCAGCAGAAATACGGCTTGCCGCCCACCTTTGGTATGTCGTAGAGCTGGCCCTGCATCAGGTGGGCGTGGGTGCGGTTGAAGATGCACCCTGACATGATCCGCCGTTTCCGCGGCGTCTGGTCCAGTTCGCCGTTGAAGGTGAACTGCCGTTCCAGGGCGTCAACCCTGTCCTGGGGAAGCAGGGTCCGGTATTTGTCCTGAAGTTCGGCGATCCTGTCGTAGGGGTTGGCCTGCTGGGGGCACCGCTCGTTACAGGAATAGCAGGTCACGCATTTGTACAAAACATCGGAGTTCTTGCCGTCGATGATCTCGTTGATCCACAAAAGGGCTGTATCGTCGTCGGCGCCGACCCAATGGCACCCTGTAAAACACTCACCGCAAAGTATGCAGTTTTCTTCGATAAACATGTTTTTCTCCTTTGCTCCGTGTCCTCGCGCCTAGGACATGAGGTGGTCCAATACCTCGCGGTATCCTTCGGGGTGAACGGAGTCGTACTGCATGTGGCTGGGGAAGGGATACCTGACGATTCCAGCCTTATTGACAAACTCAAGGCCCATGATCACCCGTTCGATTTTGCTGGCCGGTATGGACAACAGACACTCGTGATCCTGGGCATTGTTGTAGCGCTCGCCAATGCCGACGAGGCCGAATTGGGGTTGATCGGTCAGCATGGTCTTGGCGATGCTGGTGGTGCAGCCCGCTCCAACAGACAAGGTGGCATCCATGGAGAATTGCTGGCCCATCAAGACATAGCCGGAGACCAACGACCATATTTGGGCGGGGTTGCCGTAGACCAGAATCACGTGAGGCTCGAACTGGGCCCTCTCCAGGGTAGCCGTCACGACGCGGTCGTAGGTGCCGTACTCGAGCTTGGCGAAACTGTTTACAAAGGTCTCGTCTGCCTCCTTGCTCAGGCCCCATATGCCTAATTCAGCTTGTCTCGTGCCGTCGGCCACATCCGGCTTGAGCGGCGCGAAGCCAAGGCCCAGGGCCGCGACCCAGCAGGTCTGCCTGGGGCCAACGGACATGGTCCAGCCGTATTTGCGGGCCAGGCTGATTGCATGACAAACCGATATGTCTTCGTCGAAATTCTTTCCCGGAACCTTTGTCTTGTCTTGTAGAGGCTCGCCCGGTTTGAGCATTCGGACTGCCACGGGATGGGTCTGCGGCCGCATATATTTGGTCAGTTTGGCGTATACAACATTAAGATCCATTTAAACCCTCTCTTTTGAAACCACTTTTTGGAGCGGCTTGATTAGTTCTTGTTTAAGATTTTTGGTTACGTTTTTTCGGAATTTTTCCGAATGGGCCAACTGAATTAAAACGGTATTTTTCAGCCGTGTCTTATAGTCGCTATGCGGGAATTTAAAATCGTCGAGCCTGCTGAAACGGTGCCGCCAATCCGCGACAAACGGAAAGCGGAATCTGCCCCAAAACACCTCGCGCAAGACGAGGTTTGAGCCATAACCCAGATAGGTCATCGGGCGGCAATATTCATCCATGGCGTAGCGGATCATCCTGTCGGCCATGTTACCGATTTGTTTGTCAATGGAAACGGAGTCGCGGCATTCGTCGGTAATGAATCCGCAGGTATTCGCGTTGGTTAGCTCGAGAATAACCTCGAGGACTTCCCGGATATTTGGCGTCTGGCTTAGCGGGCCGGAAACGAGATAGGCGACCTGGACATTGTTCAACCATGGGACATGGCCATTGCAGAACGAGCGGTCGAGAAATATTTTCCATTTGGACGACAAAAAGCGGTCTTTTACCGTGCCGGCCCAGATCATGACATCGGCCTTGAGCACCTTGTCTTGCATGAAATCTATGAAGCCGTCATTGTAAATACAGGCGTGATCATACCAGCACTTTATGCAGCCCAGGCAGGAGCCCTTTGTTTCCACGTCGCGCAGGTTTATGATTTCTATTTCTTCGGCAAAACAAGCGGCGAACCGGTTGATCATGTTTTTTAAATTGTGGTCATGGTCTTCATGGTCGGTAATTATCAGAACTCGTTTGTCCTTGGTGCTGATCTTCGATTCCGCCGCGCCGGGCTGATAATTGAATTCTTGCCGGAAAACTGGTGGATACCCCCTTGGAAACAATGATTTTCGCTCGATGTCGGCGAACAGGTTCCTGGCAAAGATCAGAGTCTTCTTTTGGCCCTGTTCGTTCTCCAGGTCATACATTGACGGCGTGAATTGCCCCATTAGCAACATGCCGAGGTCTTCGCATATGGCCTGCATGTAGTAACAGGCGGCATGGTCCATATACTTGATTGAAGTGGTGATTATCGCGGCTGGTTTGTCCTTGAATGCGGCTTCGGCGTTACGTTCCCATATCAGCTCGATAAATCTCTTGTAGTGGCCGGGCACGAGCATATAGTAGACGGGAAACGCCCAGATAACGGCATCACTGTTGCGCACCTTGTCGATGATGCTATCGAATATTTCGGTCTTGTTCTCGATCTTTTTAATCGGCTGCGAAATATTCTCTATGGTCAGGTCGTGTTGGGGAAAATTGTTTGCAATATAATGAATATATTGCATTGTCGCGCTGGTCATGCCTTTGGGGCTACCATTCAAAACCAGTATTTTCATCTGCCTCTTCCCTGGTTAAATACGCCGGGGCGTATCATTTGGAATTTGTGGTTTTGTCTTTGGAGAAAACCAACTTAAAGGGAATTGCGATCAGGTCGCCGATTACATAGCTGAGCATGGTCAGGGCAAAAAGAATTTCCATGACCGACAGCCCTTCGGAGATCCATATGGGCGCCACGACACAGCTAAGCCAGATGACTTTGTAGGACAGCTGGAATAATAAAAGCGGTAAGAACTTGAGGGGATTGCGCAGTCCGAAGCTGGCCAGGATGGCAAACGTCAGCCACATGCTGCCGGTTATGCCCAACAGGTATTGATCTTGCGGCAGCCACCCATACATGCTGAGATAAAATTCGGGCGCGAATATTACAGTGACACCCGTAAAGCCGGGTAAAACGATCGTATAGACATACATGAACTTGAGCCAGTTCCAGCGGATCTTATAGTCTGTATTCATCATTTTTCTCCCAGCGGTTATGGTTGCGGAGTGTGGTGAAAATCATTTAGCCAGATCCGTGCCAGACATAAATGGGCTAATAAATCAATTACATACAAACGGTAGAGCAGCTGAAGGCGGCGTATTTGACAGCAAACTGTCGTATGTGACGGATCGGCCCAGGGAATTCAAAGGCCAAGCAGGATTGGTTTTGGTCAGCCTGGCGAATGGCCGGTAAATGCTTTTGGGGACGTAATAAAGCCCGGCCGTCCGGAAATGTCCTGGACGGCCGGGCCGTTTTGCCTACGCGGCTTGATCGCCAATACTTCTATTGGCGTTGCTTGCGCCTGCGCTTTTCACTCATCTTCAGGAACTGGTTCTTGAGGTTTTCCGGACTTTCGGTCATGTTGCCCATCACCTTGGCCCGAACCTTGTTCTTTATCTTCATTTTCAGGCCCTTGCCAAACTTGTCCGGCGCGGGATCCTTGATCACTTTCTGTACGGGCAAGTAATACTTTGGCTCGTTCATGCAACCCAAACGGCCCACGGAATCAAGGCGCCAGGCCACATCGCTTAGACCGAGCTCAGCCAGGCGTTCCAGGGTGGGCAGGCCGTCTTCGCACAACCCGCGATAGGCATAGTATTCATCCAGCATGCCCTGCTTGTTCATGTCTATGCCCCTGGCCCACGAGTCCGGCTCCGGACGGCGGGTAAAACTGTCGTGACGCCTGTCCAGGCCCCGAAGGGTATTGATGGCGCGCTGGATGTGATAGCCTCTTTCGGCGGCCATCTGCAAATCAGCGCCGCTCATCGATGCGCCGGTGGCGGCATTCCAGGCTGCGGCCAGGTGGGCGGGCACCAGCTTGCCGTGGTTGAGCATGCTCAAGCCCAGGTAAAAACAGATGCCCAAACTATCTAGGATCAGCTTGTAGTTCTCGTGCCACCACACGGCTCGGCCCTTGTCTGCGTGGGAGTTGAAGTTCATGGTTTTTTTGGTCCCGCCAAACAACAGCTTTGACGTCTGGTCGTTGATGGGTTGCAAAAGCAAATAGGGAACGCCCTTGAGGAAATCGCCGCCCCGGGGAGAAAGGGAAAACGCCAGCACAAACGGCGGCGCAGAATGGGCGGGCCAATGCATGCCCTTCATATGCAGGGCATACTGTTCGGCGCCGTTGCCGATGGCGGCGGCGGCACCCCTGGTGCCCAGGGCCAATATGGCCCCGATGCCTTGGTTGGCGGCAACCTTTTCGATGAGTTGCTCCACGGCGGCCAGATCACCCCAACCAGGCTTGATGCCCTCTAAAAGGCTTGGATCCAGCAACCCGTGTGCGTAGGCATCATTGAGCATGCCCACGGCTCCACAAAACTCATTGATATCAAAACCTTTTTCATTGATAAGGTTGGCTAGGTGCAGTATCGCGCCCACATCCCTGAATCCCAGGATGAGGCCCAATGTCATGATATAGGCCACTTCGTATCCATGGCCGTGTTCTCCCGCGAAATCACCGCCCAGAATCCGCCACTGCTTGCCGCATCTGAGCGGGCATTTGTAACAACCAACATCCTTTGACTCAACAGCCTTGAGATAGGCGCAGGTATCAATGTTGGCAATGTCGCCGGGGGTTATCGGTCTGCGCCAGTTGTCGGCATACATCAGGCCCAGGGACTCTAGGGTGTGGATGAACAGCATTGTGCCGTATTTGGTAAACATCTTGGGAAAGGCCAGGCTCTTGCACCAGTCTTTTACCTGTTGGCCCAACGTATTCAATTCCTCCGCGTCATGAACCGGATTCTTTTGCTTTCCCCTGGCAATGACGATGGCCTTGAGCTTCTTGGAGCCCATGACCGCGCCCATGCCGGAGCGGGAAAAGCTGTGGGCGTTGTTTTCAAAGGTAATGTTGGCATAACGCACAAGGTTTTCCCCGGCCGGTCCGATGACCGCGGCCACCGAGCTTTTGTGCCTGGCTTTCAGAGCCTTGTCCACCTCGCCGGTGGTCATTCCCCAGATATCCGAGGCGTCTTCTATGCTGCATTGGCCATCGGGCCCAATGAGCAGATAGCCGGGCTTTGGCAAAGCGCCGGTTATGACCAGATGATCGATGCCCACGCTGCGCATCATTACGCCCCAGATGCCGCCACCGTTGGAATCGCCGTATATATTGGTAAGCGGGCTCAGAGCCGTGGCGGTGGTGCGGGCGCTGGTGGGATAGCTGGTGCCGACCAAAGGGCCTGCACCGAAAATCAACGGATTGTCAGGGCTCAATGGCTCGGTGTTCTCGTCTATCATGTTGTAAAGGAGCCAGGCGTTCATGCCGCCTCCGCCAATGAACCGCTGCATCTGCTCGGCCCCAAGGGACCGTCTGGCCACCTCGCCGGTATTCAGGTCGACACTCAGCAACCGTCCGGTATTCATAGTTTCTGCGCCCATGATAAAAAGCCTCTCCTTCTTGCTGGCGATCTTGCTGCGGAACTAAGGAGCAATGGCCATGCCACTCGATGGGACGCGGGCTTTTTAGAAGCCAAACAAAAAAACGGAGGCCGTACCGGCGCATTCGCATAAGTGAAATAAATAGAATAATTGAATGGTTATGGTCAAGTTGACCCCTCGGATCAACAACCTCGCCCAGTTCTGCGGGTTGTTGCGTTGTCCCCGACTTTGCATTCATTTGGCCTGGTGTAATAGAATCGAGAACGCGAACTGTCGTATTTGACGTTTCCGGCAAGACCGCATAAATTTGTATTTCCGGAAATCCTTTATGGCCAAACCGGCGCATCCTAGGCCGGGCGAGTAAAGACGAGGGTGAGAATGGACAGCAATTTTTTTTTCAAGGAAGCCACCCTGCGTATTTGCGGCACTTTGGATTTGGAAAAGGCCCTGTTTCGAACGCTTGAATTCCTGCGCCCGTACTTACCAGCGGAAAAGGCCTTTCTGCATTATTATGATCCCGTTTCAGCCACATCCACGGTCAGCGCCTCGGCCGACAACAGAGGCGGTCAGCGCCACCAAGCAAAGACCGTCTGGCCCGAGCATTGGCACCGTATGGCCGTCAACGATCAACTTCCCGCGAACATAATCATCAATGACGCCGATTCCCATGAGTTGGCCCGGCTGATGCTTAAACCATTCATAAGCGATGACAAGTTTTCATTGTTGGTGGTTCGTCTTACTGTCGACGGTCAATGGATCGGTGGCGTCACCCTGTACGCCCCGGGCAGGGACAGGTTCGTGGAAGAGCATATGCGCCTGTTCGCCCTGCTGCGGGACCCCTTCACGATCGCCCTGTCAAATTCCCGCAGATACCAGGAACTACTGTCCCATAAAGAGTTGTTGGCCGACGACAAGCGCTACCTGGAAAAAGAACTGCGGCGGGATTATCAAGGCACCATCATCGGCGCGGACAGCGGCCTCAAGCCGGTCATGGAAAAAGTGAACCAGGTGTCCCACTTGGACACTCCGGTGCTGCTGCTGGGCGAAACAGGCGTGGGCAAGGAAATCATCGCCAATGCCTTGCACAACGGGTCACCCCGCCGCAACGGCCCTTTCATCAAGGTCAACTGTGGGGCCATCCCGGACAGCCTCATAGACAGCGAATTGTTCGGTTTTGAAAAAGGCGCCTTTACCGGCGCGACCGCCCGCAAGCGGGGCCGCTTCGAACGGGCCCATGGCGGCACGCTCTTTTTGGATGAGGTGGGCGAACTGCCCTTGAACGCCCAGGTCCGCCTATTGCGGGTTTTACAGGAAAAGGAAATCGAGCGTATCGGGGGCAGCGAAAGCATACCGGTGGACATTCGTATCATCGCCGCGACTCACCGTGATTTGCCGTTGATGATCGAGCGGGGAGAATTTCGTCAGGATTTGTTTTTCCGCCTTCAGGTCTTCCCCATCACCATTCCGCCCCTCCGGGACCGGCTGGCGGACATCCCCGCCCTGGCTGCCCACTTTTTGATCAAGAAATCCCGGGAACTGGGCATCTCACCCCCACCGGCCCTCGACAATAGGGCCTTGTCCATACTGGCCCAATATAAATGGCCGGGCAATATCCGCGAATTGGAAAACGCAGTGGAGCGCGCCAGCATAATCAGCGGCAAGGGCCCGCTTTGTTTTGACGATTTGGGTTTGAACTCGAAAACAAACGCCGGTGTTGAGCCGGAGCAGGGCGGGGGCGAAGCGCTACACCTGGATGAGGTGCTTCGCAGGCACATTGTCAAAATCCTGGAAGCCACCGGCGGCAAGGTGGGCGGCAGCGACGGCGCCGCGGAATTGATGGGCATCAACGAGTCCACCCTGCGGCATAAAATGCGTAAACTGGCTATCCCCTTCGGCCGGAAAAAACATTAGCGCGGAACAAAACCAACCTCTATACCGCGTACTGGTTGCCCAACGGTTGAGTGGGCATGGCCTTTGTGCTCTTCCTTGCGTTTTGGGCTTGGCCCCCGGAAAAATATGCCATGATCACCTTTTGGAATCGGCCTCATCCCATTGCTTGACGACGGGCAGAGTGCCGCTGAATTTGTCTATTAGAAAACTCCCGCGGTCAGCCATGGCGCTAATCAGTGGCTCAATTATTGATATGGCCACCCAAAGCACGGCAATAACCAACACGGCAAACATCATGTTGAAGAAAAAATCGCCTTGTCCGGCCATAACGCTTTTTTGGATGGCGATGGCAAGCAAGGTGCCGCTCATCATAATTACTGCCCAGCCATAAATAATTAGATACCTACGCAGCCGCCCGGTGAATCCCGCGCGTTCGCCCTTGGCCCTCCAAATGGATATTTTTAGGATGGCTTGGCCCGGGCTTTTGCCCAGCAGCAGCCCGATCAGCCCATAAACCAGGGCGGACAGCGGTATCAACACCAGGCTTACGATGATGAAGAGAAAGACCGCGGCCGAGGCCTGTGGCCCATCCGCCGGCACTTGGCCGGGCGGCAGTCCCAACAGGTTGGACACGATACTGTCGGCCACCAAGGCGGCAATGATCAAGCAAGGAAGAAACAGAGCCGCGCTTATGAGTCCCGACCAAAACCTATATCCCAGTCCAGCCGTTTTCATGACAACGCTCCCTTTTTAAGGTCTTGGGTCATGCGGCAACAGCCGCCGGTTCCTTCGCCCTCGCCCGGATGCCCGGCCTTCGCCGGGATTAACGTGATCCCGAGCCTTGACGTTGTTGGTCTTGTCGCCATTGAGAGCAAATTATCCGTTCTTCTGTAGCCGTCCCCCGATGACGTCTGGATCTGATTTGACAGTCCAACCGCTCGTTGGCTTCTTTCGATATTGCGGAAAATTTTGTTGAGGCATCAAGGGCCTCACAGACAATGGGGCGGGTTACTGCGATGGGCTCTCTGTTGCCTAGCTTTATGTTGAAATCCTCGAATAACCCGGAAACATTTTGGAGTTGGGCCCTGATCACCCGTTCATAGTCTTGACAAGATTGCGGTCGCGCAGGGGGCGAAGGAGTTTGGACGACTTGACTTCCGCCTCTGCTGCCGTCACCACCGGTGTCGCCGCTGTTGCCCCATGCATTGATTTGCATGTCAAATTTGGCTATCCAGTTCGTGAATCCTTCTTTGTAGCCCGTGCACTTGGTAAAAACCCTGGCCTGCTCCAACATCTGCAACAACTCGGCTTCGGCCTTTTGGGTGGCAGCCGGTAAAGCCCGGCAAAAAGTCAGGCTCAAGGATGTGACGGCAAAAAATGATTTAAACGGAATCAACCGATATCGCATGGGCGACTCCTTGAGTGAGCGGGGTGCTACGGCTGTCACAATGCTGGAGATTCGCTTATGCTCTTTCGTGGTCAGACGATGACTTTGTCGTTTTTCTGACAAACTTTTTTTGCGGCATGGCCACGGGACTTGGGAGATGGGGTGCGCGATTTCTTGGAAGTGATGCAGTTCAGCGCGATATGAGAACATGTCCGCGGTCATAGGTCTTATGAACTGGTTCTGTCGCGGGCATCATTTGCCCCCCCACATTTTATTGCAAAGTAGTTCAATTTTTAACCGTCATTCAACAAACATATGGTCCCGGATCCACGCAAGGCACGGCCGTGGGGCGCATCTCCATGCATGATGAAGTTCCGCCTGTTCGCGAAGGCAATGCCGCCCCGGCTGGTTTCACGGGCCGGAGTTGGAAAACCCGGCGGCCGCCAAGTCGCCGGGTTCTGGTCGGTGGTTCTGTAAAAATGAGGCTAAAAACCTCACCGATCGGCTGCTTGACATCCTTTTCCAGATACTTGCCGTACCCGAGCATGTTTACGCCAATGACGCATGTGTTTTCGCTTGTATAAATCCTCGGCAATCCAACGCCGGTTGAAAGTGCCCCTCAATGTTTTGCGGTCGTCATGCTTGGACCGGTTTGATAATTGGAACTGCTTCCCATCGCGGCCGTTCCATTTAAACCATCCTCATAGCCATTGGTTGTTCGCCCGGTCAGAACCTCCTGGGGAGCATGGGCTCTCCACGGTCCAAGTATCTGAAATGATGTTTAAATTGAATGAAGGTGGCGACCATTATGGCGCTTTCCGGGCAGATGGCCACGCAATCGCAACAACTCATGCATTGACCCTCCAGGCTGGGGCGCATACTGGGCTTTTTCTCATCTAAATAGATGGCGTCTGCGGCGCAGGTCTGGGCGCAAAGACCGCAGCCGATGCACTTTTCATGGTCGAATTCAACCGAGCCGAAGAAGACGTCCCGTCCGATGAGCGTCAGGTTCTCAATGTGCTTTATGGATTTTTTGTCCAGTTTTTCCGGCATCTTGTCGCTCCATTATTTCAATAGACGATTTTTAAGCCGTCCTCGTCGTACCAGTCAATGGCCTGGGTTTCGCGGGGCACATAACCATCGGGGATGCCCTTGGGGTAGCCGATGCCAATGGAGGTGTAGAATTTATATGGATATTCGATTCCGAGGCGCTTTTTCCATTCCTTGGAAGTGCCCGCTATCGACGAGAAGCTGACCCAGCAGGTGCCCAAGCCGAAGCTGTGCGCAGCCAGGACCATGTTCTGGCCCGTGATGCCCACGTCGATACGCTCATCACCAGGGGTTCGGATATCGGCCAATATGAGTACGACCGTAGGGGCACCGTGCCAGAGGCCGAGCCTTTGATTGCCGATAAGCTTCATTGCGGTGAAGGGAACCGGATGAAATGCCCTGGGCAGGATTCTCTGGGCCAGCTTTGCCCGCCATATCTTCTTTTCCTTGCCGGGGTCGGTGTAGTCAACCACCTTGCTAATCTTGGCGCATTGCTTTATGACATGTTGGGTCATCTCCTCGATCATCTTGCCGTCGCGAACCACGATGAACTTCCAGGTTTGGGCATTGCCCGCCGAGGGGGCGAAACGGCCCGCCTCTAGGATGCGGCGGATCAGGTACTCCGGCACCTGTTTTTGTTTGTAGGCGCGAACGCTTCTTCTTCGGTATATGATGTCTTCCACCTCGTTGAAATCCGCTCCGGATTCCGGTGGATTGATGCGTTTGGCTTCAGCTTTTTCCATGGAACAAACCCTCCTGAATTGTTTTATTATCCGCCGGTTTGCGAGACCATGGTCTCCCCGTGGAGCTTGGGCCTCCTCGGCGCGGAAAACGGCTAACGAATGTGATTGCCGGCCGCTTTGGGGAAAAGTGGATATGGCCAGGAATGCCGCGCTGCTCTTTCATGGAATGCCCCACCGCAACCCACTGCCCAGTTCGGAGTCGGCGGCATCCCCGGCCGGATTGACGGCAAACCAGGACCGTACCCCGGTGCTCAGGTCAGCCTGATTCCGTTACGCCATCTTCTGTAATCCTTCAGGGCAAACTTCATCATCAATGTCGGGCTCAGCCTAGCCACCCACCACATGACTCTGGTCATGCCGGTTACGGGAATGATTGCCTTGTCCTTGGCAACACCTTTAATTATTTCCCGGGCGCATTTTTCCGGTGATATGCCGAACCGTTCATAGGCTGATATCGCCGCTTTCCACTTTTCCGGATCCAAGTTGATTTTTTCGCTGGTGTCGAAAATCGGGGTCTTGATGAAGCCGGGGCAGACCACGCTGACCTTTACCCCCAGATCCCTGCCTTCAACCCACATGCTTTGCGACAGGCCCATGACCGCGAATTTGCTGGCCACATAAGACGCCGTGGAAGGAAAGGGCACCAAACCTTCCACCGAAGACAGGTTGATGATGTGTCCGAACCCCTGGTTGGTCATCAGCTTGTAGGCGCTCAAACTGCCGTGGATCACTCCGAAAAGGTTCACATCCAGAATCTTTCGCCAGTCAGCCACCGATGTGTCGCGGATTTCGCCACCCGCCGCTATGCCTGCGTTGTTGAACAGATAATCCAGCCGCCCTTCCTGCCGGGCCGTATCGGCGATTAGCTTGTCAAAGGCATCGTGGTCGGTGACGTTCAGCGCCGCCGCCCTGGCTCTTCCTCCTTGGGCCGTAATCTCCGGTATGGACTGTCGCAATGCGTCTTCGTTGACGTCGGTGGCAATGACCAAGGAGCCTCTTTGGGCCAGCTCGCGGCATAGGGCCTTGCCGATGCCCGAGGCCGCTCCCGTTACGACGCTCACTGAGTTTTGGTATTTTTTCATCCTATCCCCGCTCCTTAACCGTCCAGGAAAGGCTATGCCAACCTATCGGACAAGGATGGGTGCCCCGTCCGATAGGTTGGATTAAACGCCGGCTCCCGCTCAGAGGGCACGGGTTTACGGCGTGTTTTCCCCCCCGACCTCGGCCTGTTTGGCCCGCCAATTTGCGCAGTTTGCAAAAACAAGCAAATTGAGCTACTTGGCAAAACTGCGCTTTTGCCAAGTAGCGGTTGAAAAAGTCCAGGACGGACTTTTTCAACACCTTGTTAGCCCTTCCAGGATGTGCACGCACATGGCGGCCTCTTCAAAGCCGAGGTTGCCGCCGCCGTTTTCGGCAAGGGCGATGCGGCAGCCCTCGACCTGCCTTGGCCCTGCCTCGTGGCGTAGCTGCGTTACCAACTCGTGTATCTGCCCCAGGCCCGAAGCCCCCACCGGATGGCCGCGGGATTCCAGGCCGCCGGAGGGGTTGATCGGCAGCTTGCCGCCCAGGCGCGTGGCGCCGCTCATGGCAAAGGGGCCGCCCTCTCCCGAGGGGCAAAATCCCAGGACCTCGCACTGGGCCACTTCGCCGAAGGCCGTGGCGTCGTGCACCTCGGCCAGGTCGATATCCCGGGGGCCCAGCCCAGCCATTTCATAGGCCCTGCGGCCCAGCCGGGCCCCAATACAGCGGTCCAGGTCGCCGATCGGGCGGTCTATTCCGGAGCCGAGCACCGAGGCCCTGATCTTCACCGCCCGGGACGAACCCAATTTTTTGAGGTAATCGGCGGAGCAGACCACCGCCGCAGCCGCGCCGTCTCCCACCGGCGCGCACATGGGCACGGTAAGGGGGTAGACCACCGGCCGCGCCGCCAGAATCTCCTCCACGCTCATGTCTTTGCGGAACTGGGCCTTGGGGTTGAGTGAACCGTGGAAGTGGTTCTTGCTGGCTATGAATGCCAACTGCTCCTGGGTGGTGCCGAAAGTGGCCATGTGCCAGCGGCACATCCCGGCGTATACGTCCATGAATGCGCTACGGCTCTTGCCCGCCCCATCGTTGTCTGTCTCTACCTGAATTTTCAGATCAAGATCGTCGAGCACACCACGCCACATGGCGAAATGGGTTGCTATCTCCGCCACGTCAACCCCGGAGTTGTAGGCCTGGAAGGTTTTGATCTTGTCTTGGTTGTAGAGCTTTTCCATGCCCACGGCCATGGCGCAGTCGTACATCCCCGCGGCCACCCCCTGCCAGGCCAGGTGAAAGGCGGTGGCTCCGCCGGCGCAGGCGTTTTCCACGTTGGTGATGGGGATGCCCTGTAGGCCCAGGGGCCTGAGAGCCACCTGACCACGGATGCAGTGCTGGTTCTCGAACCAGCCCCACGCGGAATTGGAAAAGATCGCGGTTTCTATTTGTCTCGCGGCCACCCCTGCGTCTTTCAAGGTGTCGCCAACGGCTTCGGCAACCAAATGCTTTTCGCTTCGGTCCAGGTGTTTGGCAAATTGGGTCATGCCAACGCCGATCACATATACATCGCGCATGCCCGCTCCCTATTTGCCCTCGTAGAGTTTTTCGAAGACCTGGCCCTTGTAATGGCTGCGCTCCAGGGAACCCGGCTCGGCCCAGATAATCTTGGGGTTGATCTTGAGCTTGCGGCTCATGGTCTCGGCCAGTTCCTTTTCCAAAGCCTCCAGGGCGGAGCCTTCCACCCCCTGGGCGTGCTCCACCCGGATCTTCAGGGGCGGAACCACCCTTGGCGGCTTTTCGTCCAAAACGATGCGCATCTCGCCGGTGACCCTGGGCAAGAATTCGTTGACCACGCCCTTGATGTGGCTGGGGTAGACCATTACGCCCTTGACCTTGAGCATGTCGTCGGCCCGGCCGATGACCTTGTAGCGGAAGCCCGTGCGGCCGCAGGGGCAGGGGGCGGTGAAGACCTGATGGATGTCTCCCATGCCCTGGCGCATCCAGACAAAGCCGTCTCCGACCAGGGTGGTGAACAGGGCCTCGCCCTTGGCCCCGTTTTCCAAAGGGATTGGCTCCCTGGTCTCCGGGTCGACCAACTCGTAGTAGGCCAGGTCGTCGCCGAGCCAGTGCATGCCTTGATACTCTTCATGGTCGCAGGAGCATCCGAAGCCCGCGCCCGCGTCGAATACCCGGCAGCCATAGGCTTCTTCCAGCTTTTTACGTACTTCTGGAATGCCCGCTCCCGGTTCGCCGCCCAGAAACAGGGCCTTGAACCCCAACTCGCTCACCGGTTTGCCCAGGATCTTGGGGCATTGCTCGATGAGGTATTCGGCCAGGGATGGCGTGCCGGAGTAGACCGTGCCCCGGAAAAGGCTTTGCATCAGCAAAATGCGCTCGCTTTTGGCTTCGGCGCCTACCGGCAGCATGGTGGAGCCAAGCTTCTGCATGCCCATCATGCTGGGCACCCCGGCGATGACCATGGAAAGGGCAAAACACCACAGGACGCGGTCGTTGGGCCGGATTCCGGCCCGCCAGGCGCCACGGGCCCCGGATTCACCCCACAGGTCGGTGATGTCGAAGTTGGTCAGGGGGTACGGCGTGGGGATGCCGGTGGTGCCGGTGGTGGTGGCCAGGTAGTCGATTTCGTCGATGGGGACCGGCATGATCTGGTCCAGGGCCTTGAGGATGTCGCCGCCGCATTCGCCGACCAATGCTATCAGTGACGCCTTGTCAAACGGTCTTATCTTCTCCTTGAACTCATCAAAGCCGGACAACTGATCGGGAACGAGCCCGGCCTCCTTGAACATTTTGGCGTAAAAGGGCGCATTGGCCTCCATGCGCCCCAGCATGACTTTGAGCTTTTTTAGCTGGATCTGCTCCATCTGGGGAGTGTTCAACAGCGGCTCTATTTCCATATTCCAATATTGTCTGTTTTGGTCCATCTGATAATTACTCCGCGTGATTCATTTCGGTGCCTGTTCTTTGGTGTCGGTGGTTTGTCGAACCCGCCGGCCTCCTGCTAGAAATCCAGGGGCGGGCGCGGGTAGTCTTCCTTCAGCAAATGGCCGCCGTGGCGCTGAAGGGTTTCATTGTTGCCGTCTTCGATAAGGGAGGCCCTGGAATCGCGGAAGAGCTTTTCGATGAGGTATTCCTTGGTCAGGCCGTTGCCTCCGAAGAGCTGGACAGAGTCGTGGGCGTTGCGGTAGGCCATCTCGGTGCATTGGGTCTTGGCCACCAGCGAGTATTCAGTCACCGGCGGAGACACGTTGAGGTTCAGGTTCAGCACGGCCCGTGACAGGGCCCGGCAGGTTTCCGTGCGGGCGAACAGCTTGAAGACCCGCTGCTTGGTGGTGTAGTGCTCGATGATGGGGCGGCCGCCCTGGACCCTTTCCTTGGCGTATTCAAGTGATTCCTCAAAGGCCGCCCGGGCCACACCGGTGGACCAGCAGGCCATGGACATGTTGGCCGAGGCCAGGATCATGTCCAACAGTGGCACGTAAAAGTCGGGTTCAACCAGCATGTGGTTTTGGGGCACGTGAACGTTATCGAAAAAAATTTCGCCCTGGTTCAGGTCGCGCTGGCCGATCTTTTCCAGCGGTTTGCCCTTGGCCACCCCCGGCAGATCCAGGGGAACCATGCATACGCCGTTTCCGGTGAAGCCCAGGGAAGGGTCGATCTGCACGTGCAGCAGGGTGTGGGTGGCGATGGTGCCGCCGGAGACCCAGGCTGATTTCTGGCCGTTAAGCACCCAGTCGTCGCCATCCAGCCGGGCCTGGAGGCTGCCGCGCAATTTTGACGATTCGAACCATTCCTCGCCCATGCCCACGCTGTCTGAGCCGTGGTCCGGTTCGGTGATGCCCCAGCATCCCCTGATGCTGCCGTCGGTGCACTCGGCGAACGGCACCACGTATTTGTCGACCAGCTCCTCGTTGCCGTTCATGCAGATAAAGGCAAAGGGGAAGGCACCGACGGCCAGCATCACCGACAGGCCGATGCTGCCCCAACCCATTTCCTCGTAGACCAGGTGGGTTTGCAGCGGGGTTAGGCCCAGGCCGCCGTAGTACTCCGGCAGGAGGATCGTATGGTAGCCGAGTTGGTAGGCCTGCTTCCAAAATTCCCACATGGGCGACCCTTCGGCGATGGCCTCCTCGCCGGTCATCGCGTCCAGTTCCCTGGCCACGGGGCGCATGACCTCTTTGGCGAATTTGTGGGCCGCTTCGCGCAGGGCGATGTCCTCATCGGTCAATTCGATGTTCATGTCGAAATATCCGTTGATGCTCATTTCCACTCCTCATGATTCAAATTGGTTTTGAAAGGTGCGACGGGCCGGTTCAGTTCAGGGGCACGCCGTATTTTTGGCAATACTCCGGATAGAGATCCCGGCCGGAGCTGAGGAGCGGCAGTATCTGCATGACCTTGCCCACGGGGCCTTTGGCCTTTATCTTGCGGGTCGCTATGGCCTTGGGAATGTTGACCCGGTTGAGCCAGAAATTATGGACCGTGTTACCGCTCATCTTCATGACAACGGTTGGTTTCTGGGCGCTGGCATCGTCGCCGAACTTGGGGCCGTTGCTGTCGATGTACATGACCACGTCCGGGTCGTTGACGTAGAACGTCATGGAAACGCCGAGAGCCTTGAGTTTGGTGCCAAACTCGGTCTCGTTGATCAGTTTCACCCAGAGATCGCCGAACAACTCTTCAGCCAGGGCCGTATTGGTATAAATTGCCATGTTATCCCTCTCTTTGATCCTATTTCGACAAAGCGTTAATAACTGTTTGGCACTGTTAAGCAACGCCCATGCCAAAAATAGTTGCAAGATAAAATATTGAAAATAAAGTAAAAATAAAAACTATGGTCCAGAGGTGAAAATAATTGTTGAAATGCGGACGCCATTTCTGACTCAATTAGATCACTTGATTACAGGTCAATCGGTTGAAGGAGAGGGCGATGCCGGTAACAACACAGCAGCAAAAACCGGAAAGCGGCGGGACAATGTTCAGCGATGAACAATGGCGTTTCCTGGCCGTGGTGGACATCCTGGGTGAGTCGGCCCTTTTAGATGTGGTCGGGGAGGTGGTGCCTTTAAAGCCGGGGCCCTTGTTTATGTTGCTGGATACGGCAAAGGACATGGGTTGGCTCAAGCAGGACGCCGCTCATCGGCTCGGCCTCACCAAAGATGTTCCCGCCTGGGCATTGGATAAAATGCGGGAAATTGGCCGGAACGAAGACCTGGGCTCGGTTCTGGACAAGCTTTGCGACCTGGGTGCGGAAAAACAATTGTCCTCCCGGGACTATTTGGATTTGCTGCGCCGATGCGGCAGGCACGAGGGACTTGCCGAGGCGTTGTTGGGCCAAGCCTACGAATCGCTGGTGGACAAGGACTACCACTCGGCATGGGACGGGCTGGCGTCCGCTTTGGATACGATTCGGACGCACCTTGACGCCAACCGCATGACCTCTGAATTCATCTCCGGAGCCCTGGATTTTTCCAACCTGTCGTTTTTGCTGGGCAAGGGCTTTGCCAAGCTTCCGGAGTTGTTGCTGCGGGCCCAGGAACTCAGCGCTTTGCTGGGCGATCAACGGTCCCATGCCTTGATCAACCTTCATCTGGGCAGGATCTTCTATTTTTCGAACCGGCGAAAGGATGCCCTGCTGGCCTTGAATGTCGGCCTGACCGAGGTGGAAGACCTGGGGGACTATGAAATGAAATGCCGCGCCGCCGAGTTCCTGGGCTTGTGCTACTACATGCAGGGCATGTTCAGGGAAGCGCGCACGCATCTGGAAAGAGCTGATGAGCTTTATGGCAACCCTGGCCCGTTCACCGTTCCAGCACCCATGGCGCCGTTGCTGTTGGGATATTGTTTGATCTACCTGGGAGAAATGCATCAGGCCCTGGGCAGTTTGGATTGCAACTGGCGGCTGGCCATGGAACGTGGAGAACACGCCTTGGCCTCGGCGCTGAGGTCAACGCTGGGCACGCTGCTGGTTCTGCTGAATAAAAAGCGGGAGGCCAAGGTCCACCTGGAGGCGGCGTTGGAGCAGGCCACATCCATCGGCAGCGACCTGACCCAATACCTGATAAGCGGTGGTATCGCCATGGGCCATATGCTTGACGGAGAAGCAACCAAGGCCCGGCAGGTGTTGGAAAAGTCCTTCAGGCGTAGCGCCGAAATCGGAATGGCCCGCCAGTATTCCTCTCCCTGGATTCTGGAGATGACGTTCAAAATGGAGCGGTTAGGGTTGCCGCCAGTTAAAAACCATGGTTTCAGCGAGGCCGTCGAACAGATTTGGCAGGAGGAAAACGTCCATCTCAAGGGCGTGGCCCTGCGCCTTCAGGCAAAACTGGCCCAGGAGGGCGGCCGCAAGCCTGAGGCGATAACGGCGATGTTTGAAAAGAGCATGGAATATCTCCAGTGTTCGGGAGACTCCGTGCAGTTGGCCAAGACGCTATTGGCCATGGCGCGGCACCAGAAGTCCATGGGCCGGGGTGATGAGGCCCGAACTTTGGCCAAGAGGGCCTGGAACACCCTCGGTGGTTATGCCGAGGCGTTTTTCCCGGACGACATGCGGCCACTATTGGAACAGCGGGACCTTTCGGAAAGCAAGGAGGCGGGCAAACGTGATTTTCTCAACCGCTATTTGGCCCTGATGGAGAGCCTTCTCCCCTTGGAGGATCAGGAGGAAATTCTCTACAAGACCGTGGCGGCCACCAACCGGCTGTTCGGCGCCGAAAGAGGGGCCTTATTTTGGTTTCCGGGCGGAAAGCCGACCGACACTCCCCTAATCAGGGCCACCGCCAACCTGACCAAGGGCGAAGTGTCGGGGGACGACTTTAAAGATTTGCTTGATTTGGTGATTCGCTCGTTTAGGGAAAACCGGCCCATCCTGACCAGATTCCATCACGGCGCGCCGGCCGGCAACATCCGACACAAGGTAGCCGCCGCCGTGTGTCTGCCCATCACGGTCGGCAACGGACTGCGGGGTGTTTTGTATCACGACAACACCTTCATGGACGACTGCTTCGATTTTTTGGACGAGGCCCTGATCCAGCGGCTTGTGGGGCACATAAGCAGCTATGTTGAACGGATCATAAACGAATCTTTGCAGGCGCAAAAAAGCGTGGCCCTGGGGCCCGATGTTTCGCTATGTGCGTCCCATAACGACGGCGAAAACCTGGTTTTCCGCAGTTCGGTCATGCAAAGGCTTATCGGTCAGGTGGACAAGGCCGCCGCCGCCGATTCCAGCATCTTGATTCTGGGCGAAACCGGAGTGGGCAAGGAACTGCTGGCCCGGCGCATACACGCCAATAGCGGCCGCGGCGAGGGCGCCTTTGTGGTGGTCGACGCCACGACCATACCGGAGTCCCTTTTCGAAAGCGAACTGTTCGGCCACGAGAAGGGTTCGTTTACCGGCGCTGACCGCCAGAAGAGAGGGCGTCTGGAATTGGCTGACGGCGGCACCTTGTTCATTGACGAGGTTGGGGAACTGCCGCTTTCCACCCAGGCCAAGTTTCTGCGGGCGCTGCAAGAAAAATCCTTTTCCCGGGTGGGCGGACTGCGGTCGATCAACTCCGATTTCCGCCTTGTGGCGGCGACCAACCGTGATCTCGCCGCCCAGGTTTCGGCGGGCCGGTTCCGGGAAGACCTCTACTACCGGTTGAACGTCGTGCCTGTCACCCTGCCGCCTTTGCGGGAGCGCAAAGAGGATATCGCCTACTTGGCCCAATTCTTTTTGCAGCGTTACGCCAAGAAATACAACAGGGCCGATCTGCTGCTTTTCCCGGAGCAACAGGCAAAGTTGGAGGGTTATTTCTGGCCGGGCAATGTGCGCGAATTGGAGAATGTCATGGAGCGGGCTGTTTTGCTTTCCGCCGACCGGCTTGAGGTGAATCTGCCTCTGGATGTCGGCCCCAAGGCTGATTCCCCCTTTGATGGCCGGCCGACCTTGGATGAAATGCAGAGGACCTACATCCGCCAGGTCCTCAATAGCACCAACGGGAAAATGGGCGGGCCCGGCGGGGCGGCGGAAATCCTGGGCATGAAAAGGACCAGCCTTTATTCACGAATGAGAGCCTTGGGCATGCTGTCTCAATAATTGCGGCGGTTGCCGCCTCTATCCCTATGGCGGCTTGACGCCCGGACTAACGCCGACCACGATAAGGCTTGTTTGGCTAATGGGTTGCGTATGCGGCGTCTTTGAGAGTCGTCTCCTGGCAGGTATGCTTTTTGTTTTCAGTCACAGCCTGACGCGCGAATGATTAAAAAACCCCCAAAGCGGCTCCGCCGGTGGAGGCATTTTGGTTGGGGTGAATTAAACGGTTTGTCGCCTGGAGTGGTCGGCAGGCTTGGGTATTTGGGAGCCCTACCTTGATCAGGATTGCCAGGCGTAGACCAGGCCCAAAACCGCGCCCAATGTGAAACCAAAGGTGAAACCCAACGAGCTGATTTTGTTTTCGTAATATGGAGTGATCAGACCGCGCTTGCCCAGAAAGCGAGACACCGCCAAAGCCGCTATCCCGCACAACAAACCGCAAACCAGACTGCCTACAACGCCTGCCAAAATAAAAGGAACTATGGATTTCGAGGCATCGGTCCATGGATTCATGATGTCACTCCATACTTTCCGGCACGCCTGTTTGCGGCTTCATCCAGCGCATGGTCCGTTACCCAAGGGCAGTTTCTCTCTTTGGAGGGCAACGGGTCATGGTGGCTCAGACGTTCTCCGGGCCACGATCTTATCACATCGGCAGTGTATCACTCCAATTGGTCGGGATCACCGTGCGATACGCCATGATCAGATCTTGACGAAGGCTCAGGCCTAAGAAACGGCCGGTGGCCTCGTCAAAGAGGGTAAGCCGATCCTCATAAACAAGGGGACAGATCATGGAGCAAAGAGTAAGCAAACGTTTGTGGCCGTATTTGATTCTGTTGGGCCTGGCGGCCTGCCTGTGCCTGGCTCAGGGTCATGCAGCGGCCGGGGAAGTGACCAGCAAAGACAAAACATCGTCGCCATATTTCTTTGTGAAGGGCGACCAACAGGGCATTGACCAGCTTCCCCTGAAAAGCACCAGAGCGGAAGTAAACATCTCTGGTGTTGTCGCCGAAGTCACGATATTTCAGCGCTATGCGAATAACGGTAAAAACACCCTGGAAGGCATTTATATCTTTCCCGCTTCCACCAGGGCCGCGGTTCATCGGCTGAAGATACGCATAGGCGAGCGCGAGATAATGGCCAAGATCGAAAAACGGGCCAAGGCCAGAAAGGATTACGAGGAGGCCCGCAGCCAGGGCCGCACCGCGGCACTACTCGAGCAGCAGCGCCCCAATGTTTTCCAGATGAACGTGGCCAACATCCTGCCCGGCGATGAAATAAAGGTGGAACTGGCCTACACGGAACTGCTGTCACCCATTGACGGGATTTACGAATACGTATTTCCCACCGTGGTGGGGCCGCGTTATGTCGGGCGCCCGGAAGGCGGTTCCTCCGAGACGTGGACCAACAATCCTTATCTGCCCGGCGGGGAGGCCTCGCCGTTCAAGTTCAAGCTGGATTTGACCCTGAGTAGTCCCTTGGCCGTGCAAAAGATTGCCTGCCCCAGCCATGAGGCGAACATCAAGTTCCTGGACCCCAAGCGGGTGCGGGTCAGCCTTCCGGAGTCCGACATCATCGGCAACAGGGACTTTGTGCTCCACTACGCCTTGGCGGATAAAAGGCCCACCAGCGGGCTTCTGCTGTCCAAGGGCGAAAAGGACAACTACTTCCTCTGGCTGATGGAACCGCCCAAATCGCTAACCCCCCAACAAGTCCTGCCCAGGGAATACATTTTTGTCCTGGACGTCTCCGGCTCCATGCGCGGATTCCCACTTGATACTGCCAAGGACCTTATGCTGGGCCTGCTCGGCAAAATGCAGCCCAGGGATTCTTTCAATATCCTCTTCTTTGCCGGTGACAGCCTGATGCTCAGCCCGAAGTCAATGCCGGCCACCAAGGAAAACATCGCCAACGCCGTTCGGTTTGTGCAGCAGCAGCGGGGCGGCGGGGGCACCGAATTGTTGCCGGCCCTAACGCGGGCCATGGCCATGCCGCGCAGCGACGAGAATAGCAGAAGCGTGGTGTTGATCACCGACGGCTACGTACACGTGGAAAAGCGGGCCTTCGATCTGGTGCAGCGGAACCTGGGACAGGCCAATCTCTTTGTATTCGGCGTGGGCTCATCGGTCAACCGCTATTTGCTGGAAGGCCTGGCCAGGGCGGGGCAGGGCGAGGCCCAGGTGGTGCTCAACCGCGGTGAAGGCCCGGACAAGGTCCGGGCCTTCAGTAAAAGCATCTCTTACCCGACGCTAAGGGACATCAAGGTCAGCGCCGAAGGTTTTGCCATGGAATCCCTGGAACCAGCCGTGGTGCCCGACCTGTTCTTTGGCCGGTCGTTGATGATAGTGGGCAAATACCGCGGTAAGGCCCATGGCCGGATTATTGTCCAGGGCCGCGGCCCCGACGGAGCATTTCGCCAGGTCATGGACGTGGCCCAGGGAGAGCAGGTCAGCGACTCGGCCCTGCCCCGTTTATGGGCCCGCAAGCGCATAGCCGCGCTGAGCGATCTCAACCGGCTTTCTCCAGACGATAAGCGGGTGGCGGAAGTGGTGGCCTTGGGCCTCGAATACAACCTGCTGACCGACTACACGTCCTTTGTGGCCATAGACACCCAGGTGCGGGCCAAGGGCGGGGAGTCCATCACGGTCAAACAGCCGTTGCCCTTGCCTGCCGGCGTGCCCAACTCGGCGATAGGCGGGGTATATACCTCGGCTCCCACCCTGGCCTACAACACCCCGCCGCAGAGCCCTGGTAGGGGAGTGTCGGAGTGCGTTGATGTGGGGCCGGATGGAGGCTCATACTCCTTCGACGGTACCAAGAAAAAGGAAGAAAAACCCTGGACGCCATGGCTCAACAAGCGGGACAACTTCGCCGAATTGGCGGAAATGCACCTGGCCGGCCATAAGACCGGTTGCGCCAAGGACAAGTTCCCCCTGGCCTTGGAGCGCCTGCGCTTCAGGCTTAACGCCTGCATCCGGCAGGTGGCATCCAAGCCCGGCAAACTCAGTGGCGAGCTTACACTGAAGATATGCATGGGGCCGGACGGCCGCCTGACCGCGGTGGCGGTGAGTGATTTCAAGGTCACTGGGCCCCACGGGGATGTGCAGAGGCTGCGCAACTGCCTGGCCACCCTCGGGGAACCGGGGAACCAGCCCACGGCGGCGGTGTGTTGCGCCCAGGCAACGGTAAAGGTGGTGCTCAAATGAAGATCGCCACGGCAAAAATCCGCAAATGGCTTGAGCGATTGACTGCTTGTAAACGGCCGCCTTACACTGAAATTAGAGAAGCCGCCGGATGGGTGACTACACCTTGGTTCGCGCCAAAATTACAGGTGATTCCATGCCCTTGCCGGCACAGCGGACTTGTCGGAAGGAGAAGCCAGGGATCATGATCAACGGCGGGGAGCAAAACCGGGGCGGCCGCCTTGTGCCCAGCAAAAACCTGCTCATGCTCGAGCGGGGCGCTGATGAACTGTTGCTCCTGAACTCCATCCATAACCGGCCTTTGTATATCCCCAGAGGCAGGGAACAGGTCAAAAACTACCTCGAAACGGCCTGCCTCATGGAATCCGAGGATGAAGTGCGGCGGGCCTTTCCCGAGGATGGCGCGCTATTGGACATGCTGCTGGAGCATCGCATAGTCCTTTACGAACAGCAGCAACAGGCCGGAGCCGATCTGGCCGACCGATCGCACCTCGGCAAGGCCCGAGACGACCGCGAGGCCATGTCGCTGTATCTTCTGCTGGCCCAGTCCTGCAATCTGGGTTGCGTGTATTGCCTCAACGGCCGCGACACCTACCATAAGGACGCCGGCCTGAAGATGGACGAGCGGGTCGCCTTCCGCAGCGTGGAGCGCTGTTTGGAGAGCTTGAACGAAAACGGCAGGCTGGAGATCGTGTTTTTCGGTGGGGAGCCCCTGCTGAATTGGCCCCTGGCCAAGAAAATCATCCTCCACACCCAACAGCTGTCGAAGGACAGGTTTCCGAGCCGTTCGGTGCAATACCATCTGACCAGCAACCTGACCATCATGCCAAAGGATCTGATCGACTGGGCCAAGCAATACAATATGACGTTTTTATGCGATATCGACGGCCCGCCAGCCGTGCATGACGCATGCCGGCCCTACAAAAACGGCAAGCCTTCCCATCACCGGACTGCCGCAAATATTGAAAAGCTGCGAAAAGCGGGCCTGCCCGTGGCTCTGCGGTCGACCATTACCAGCGTCAACCAGGACCTGATGCTCGAAATCGCCAACCATCATCGCGACCTCGGCGGTACGGGCTGCGCCCTGGTGCCGGTGAACCCCATCAACTCCGACGAGGATATCCTTTCCGGCGAAATGCTGCCCCAGGCCGAAAAGTTGGTTCAGGGGCTTACCGCCATCCACCAAAGCGGGCTCTGGCAGAGCGACGACCTGTTTCCCTTCAACGTCTACGCCTCGCATTTGCGCTGCGGCGGCAGAAATGTCCTGGGTTGCGGCGCGCCCTATGGCAATACGCCGGTGGTGGATGTGGGCGGCGATGTCTATCCCTGCATCTATCTTGTCGGCATCAAGCGCTTTTATCTGGGCAACATCATGGCCAACGACTACCCCGACAACAGGGTGCTGGACTGGATGATGGATTATCTGCACGTGGACAACATGGACGAATGCCGGAACTGTGCGTGGCGCTATATCTGCGGGGGAGGTTGCCCGGTGGGAAAGCTGACCATCTTGGGTAATCCCGATGCGGACGACAAAATCAAGCGGTACTGCAACGCGATCCGCTGCGTGTATTCCCGCAAGACCATAGAGCTGATGTTGTGGGAGTTCGCCCAAAAAGCGGCGGAGCAGGTTTTTAGTGAATTGCCCAAGGCCGATGGCGCGGCCATTGAACATACCATTAACTGCTAATGGAATGGAGGCCCACGATGGACAAGAAAAAGGATATTGAGTCCAAGCCAGCCCCGGGCGACGATTCCTGCAGCGCGCCATTGCGCAGGCAGTTTCTGTGTCAGTCGGGCAAAGCCTTGCTTTTTACCGCGTCTTATACCGTTATCTCCGTATTTGCCGGTGCGTCGGGAGCCCGGGCCGGAATGTGCGATGCGGGCTGCACCTCTACCTGCGTACAAAGCTGCACCAGCGCCACTACTGTGGTGCCTGATGAATGCCAATCATGCACCTCCTGCATCAGCAGTTGCACCTCCAGTTGCACCAAGTATTGCATCGCCGGCTGTACTTCCAACTGCATCGCCAGCTGCACCAAGTGGTGCACCAGTGGCTGCTGCATAAGCTGCACCAAGAGCACCTACTAAAGTGCGCATTGACAAAAAGGTGGATTGAGTCAGCCTCTGTTTGCGTTTACTGAAGTTGCGCCTTTATGGCCAGGACCTGACAAATTCCCCCGCTTCCATGGCCATATTGGTAAGGGGCGATGACCCTTATTTTCCCAAGTAGGCGATACTCCGGATAGGCTATAATGGCTCGGAAAGGAGGGCCGGGCAGCTTGGTCGAAAGTCAATATCAACAGAGGATATACGAGGCATTGGCCAAATTCGGCCCAGTGCCCGAAAAAGAATGGGCCCTGGCCTGCAACCTGCCTTTTGAAACTGAAAACTACCGCAAAGGCCAATTTTTCGTCCAGGTGGGCGACATCCCCGACAAACTCGGCTTTATCTGGTCCGGCCTGTTCCGGGTGTTTTACATCACCGAGCAGGGCGACGAGCGGATATTGGTCTTCCGGGGTGAAAACTACTACTTGTCCGCCTACAGCGCCTTTTTGGAAGGCCAGCCCTCCTGGTACGGCATCCAGGCCTTGGAACCCAGCGTCCTGATAACCATATCCTTGGCCCGCTACAGGGATCTGGTTGCCGAAAATCCGTATTGGAGCCAGCTCAGCCGGAAATATGTCGAAAACCTTTTTCTGGAAAAGGAAAAACGGGAGCGGGAGTTTCTTTCCGAGAACGCTGAAACCCGTTACTTGAATTTCTTGAACAATTACCCGGACATCGAAAACCGGGTGCCCCAATACCAGATCGCATCCTATCTCGGCATCACGCCGGTGGCCCTAAGCCGCATCAAAAAAACGCTCCGCCAGAGAAAAAACCGCTGATCGTTAACCTAGGTTAATGCCCCGTCCTCCGTGGCTCGTCTAACTTAACCCTAAACACGGTTCGACCCGCCTTTGTGCTTCGGTGCGCCCAGCGCCCGGCGCAATTGGCGGCCACGGAGGTTATCATATGAAAAAGGCTTTCATCACCGGAGCCACCGGCTTCTTGGGCCTCAATCTCGTGGAGCAGCTTCAGGACAAGGGCTGGGAAATCCACGTGATGCATTTGCCAGGCGAAGACCTGAGCTATCTGTCGCGGTTCAAGGTGCGCACTTGCCAGGGCAATATCCTTAACCCGATGGCTTTGCAGGCGGCAATCCCCAAAGGCGTCGACGCGGTGTTCCACATGGCCGGGGACACCAGCACATGGTCAAAAAACAACGCCCGCCAGATGGAGATCAACGTGGGCGGCACGGTGAACGTGCTGCGGGCGGCCATGTCCGCCGGGACCAAGCGTTTTGTCTACACCTCGTCGATCTCGGCCTTCGGCTTCCATGATAAGGCCATTTCCGAGGCCACGCCGTCACGGGCCAAAGAGTCGAAGATCACCTACCATATCTCCAAGCACATCTCGGAGCAGGAAGTCCGCAAGATCAGCAGCGGCATCCAGACAGTGATCCTCAATCCCTGCAACGTTATCGGCCCCTATGACCAGAAGAACTGGGCCCAGACGATCCTGACCGTTTATCAGGGCAGCCTGCCCGGTTATCCGCCCGGCCTGGGCACCTTCGCCCATGTGCGCGACGTGGTCTCCGCCCACATCGCCGCCGCCGAGATCGACAACCCCTTGGGCCAATACGTCATCGGCGGCACCCCGACCCAGTTCGAAAAGGTCTTCGCCGTCATCGAGTCGATCCTGGGGCGTCCCCACGACGGCAAGGTCATCTCCAAGGGCAAACTGGCCCTGGCCACCCAGCTTTTCAAGATCAAGTCATGGTTTGACCACAAGGAACCCCTGGTCACCCGGGAAAAATACATGCGCCTGGTCGGTACCCAGCTATGCGACGACCGGTTGGCAATCCGGGACCTGGGCCTGAAGCACGCGCCATTGGAAGAGATGTTCAACGACAGCTACCAATGGCTGCTCCGGGAAAATTTATTGCATGCATAAGGGAGCAAGAATATGAGCGACTCCGCCATCGAAACCAAAAAAGCTTGGGAACTTATCACCGACGCCTTCCTGGACAAGGGCGTTGAGTTCCTCTTCACCGTGCCGGGCGAAAGCATCTCCCCGGTGCAGAGGGCCGTGGAGGATACGCCGATCAAGATCATCGCCGCCCGCCACGAACAGTCCGCGGCCTTCATGGCCGAGACCTACGGCCGGATGACCCGCAAGCCAGGCATCGTGGTCGTCACCTTTGGGCCGGGCTTCACCAACACCATTTCGGCCATCCAGAACGCCAATATGTCCAATTCGCCGCTGATCGTCATCGCCGGGGCCCACCCGGCCAAGGCGCCGGACCGCCTGGGTCTCCAGGACATGAAACAGGCCCCGATCATCCAGACCATCGTCAAGAAGGTGCTGGAGTGCCGCTGCGCCGAGCGTATTCCCGACTACATCGACATGGCCTTCCGCTATGCCATGGGCGGGCGGCCCGGCCCGGTGTTCTTGGAACTGCCCATCGATGTGCTCGACGCCACGGTCAGGGTGGACCAGGTCGTCAAACCCAGCACTAGAGTGGAGTCGCGGCCCTATGACCCGGCCGACGTGCCCAAGATCATGGAGATCGTCGGCCAAAGCGAAAAGCCCATGGTCATCGCCGGCAGCGGGGCCTATTACTCCGACGCGGGCAAAGATATCACCGCTTTCGTGGAAAAGACGGGCATTCCGGTGTTTACCGGCAAATTCGCCCGGGGTCTGATCTCCGACGAACACCCGATGTGCTTCGAGTCGTCGGTGGGCCTGCGGCCCGGCTGCGCCCCCCTGGCCACCATCGACTCCGACTGCATCATCATCCTGGGCACCCGTCTGTGCCTGTACAACGCCAACGGCGACTTCTACCGCCGCGACGCCAAACTCATTCAGGTGGATATCGAACCCGAGGAGATCGGCCGCAACCAGTCCATCCATCTGCCGGTGTTCGGCGACGTGGCCAGGGTCATGGACGGCTGCAACCAATGGATCGACCAAAACAACGCCTCCGATGAGCTCAAGGCCCGTTTCGCGCCGTGGCTGGAGGCTCTACAAACCGAACATAAAGAGAAAAAGGAACTGGCCAAGTTCCAGACCGAAAGCAACGCCGTTCCCATCAACCCCGGCCGTTTGACCGCCGAGATCGATGCGTTCATGGACCGCGAGGACGACATCGTGGTGGCCGACGGCGGCGATCTGCCCGGCTGGGTTCTGATTACCCGGACCAGCCGCGCCCCCTGGAACGAAATGACCTCGGGACTGTTCGGCTGTCTGGGCTGCGGCCTGCCCTACGCCAATGCGGCCAAGGCCATCAGGCCCAATAGCCGGGTGATGTTGTGCATCGGCGACGGATCGGTGGGCTTCAACTTCATGGAGTTGGAGACCTCCATCCGCAAAGGCCTTCCCATTGTTGTGGTAATCGGCAACAACAACCTCTGGGGCATGACCGCCAACAGCATGAAGAGCAAATTCAAACACCACGTGCCCGGCACGGTGCAATTGGATTACGTGCCTTACCAGGAGATGATGAAGGCCCTGGGCGGCGTGGGCATCCTGGTTGAAAAACCGGAAGACATCCGGCCTGCCCTTGAGGAGGCCTTTGCCTCGGGCAAGACGGCGGTGATCAACGTGATGATCGATGCGGAAATCATGGGGCCGGCTTCGGCGGGCCTGGCCATGGTCAACACCGGTGAATTTTAGGCATAAACGCCTCTTCCTGCACCTGGGGTTCCCCGCCGCGTATAAGGCGGGGGGCTCCGGCTTCGGCGCTTTTTCGGGAGAATGGGGACTACGATGGGCAATGGTAAAGACTTGAAGCGGAAGGTGGGCCGGTTTTCGGCATGGTATATCCTGACAATCTGCACCCTCCTTTACATGGTCAACTATGTGGACCGTCAGGTGTTGTCCATCACCGTCATCGACATCCAGCGCGATCTGGGCCTTGACGACACCCAGGTCGGGATCATCCAGACCACGTTCTTCATGAGCATGGCCTTGTTCGCTTTCCCGGCGGCGTACCTGGCCGACCGCTGGAGCCGCAAAAAAAGCATCGCCGTGATGGCCATCATCTGGAGCGCCTTCACCTACATCACCGGCCTGGGCAAGAGCTTTCTGGGCGTGCTGGTGCCACGGTCTTTGGTGGGCATCGGCGAGGCCGGCTTCACCTCTGGCGGCATACCGATGATCGCCGCGGCCTTTCCCGAGGAAAAACGGGGCCGGGCAATGGGCATTTTCAATATGGCCATCCCCATCGGCTCGGCCATCGGGATGCTTCTGGGCGGGGTAATCTCCAAGGCCTGGGGATGGCGGATGGCCTTTTTCATCTTTGCCGTGCCAGGGGTCATCCTGGGCATCCTGGCCCTGTTCATGAAAGACTATTCGGTCCAGGCGGTCCCTCAGGAGGCAGGCCCCAGGATAAACATCTTCAAGGCCGCGGCGGCCCTGCTGCGCATCCCGACTCTGCGCTGGCTCTACCTGGGGTTCGCCATGCAAAACATCACCTTGTTTTCGTTTCTGACCTGGTCTCCGGCGTTCATCATGCGCACCGAGGATTGCAGCGCATCCCAGGCGGGCATGACCGTGGGCATCATCGCCATCATGGCCATCTTGGGCTCAATTGTAGGCGGGTTCATCGCCGACCACTGGCAAAAGCGCAACGATAAAGGCCGCATGCTTACGGCATCCATCGGCCTGTTGGCGGCCTCGGTGCTGTTGGTTATAAGCGTGTGGCTGGACCTGGCCGGTCCCGGCTTTGTAGTCGGCATTTTCTACGGCATAGCCTCGGTGGTGCCGATCCCGGCTGTCACCGCCGTGACCCAGGACGTGGCGCCGGATAATATGAAAAGCGTGTCCTGGGGCATGAACGCGTTTTGTTGCTATGTGCTGGGCGGGGCCTGGGCGCCGATGATCGTGGGCGCCATATCCGACGGGTTGGGGGGCGGAGCCCACGGGTTAAAGATAGGCCTGTTGATTTCCACCATCGGGGCCTTTGTCGGGGCGGTGTTCTATTGGTTCAGCGCCCGCCACTATGCCGTTGATCAGCGTAACGCCAGGAACAACCCCTAGACGGTGCTGTTGGCGCGGCATGCCGCATGGCAGCGGACTCGGCGGCCATTGCTGAAACGGTAGGAAACTTGATTAAAGAGATGTTGTAGGAGGTGCAAGTATTTAGTAGCAGGTTATCCGGGGCCCAACATGCTTTCGCAGAGCCGCACCAACACCTGCAGTATTTTGCGCTCGTCCATGCGCTCCTGCTCCGGCTTGAAGCTGTTTTTATATAAAAATTGGAATACCTCATGGATGGAGCGGCTCATCACGCAGACCACCTCGTCCAGGTCGCCGGGGCACTGGTCCTGGTGGGATTCCCTCAGCCAGTCACGCAGGGCCTCCACCTCCTTGTTTTCCCAGTAGTCGTGGATCTCGGCGGCCTGGGGGTTCATGTGGACGAACTTGTTCATCTCCAGGTTCAACTTGCCGTGACGGCTGTGGGCCGCCCACATTCGGGGGATCATTTCCCCCATGCACTGTTGGACGCTCATGGCCTTGTCCCGGATTTCGGCCATGAAATCCTGGGTCATCTCATAACTGTTTCTGGAGCGCTGTTCCATGAGGGTCAGGAACATCTCTTCCTTGTTTTTGAAGTGGGCGTATAGCCCGCCCACGGAGATGCCCGACCGTTCGGCTATCAAGTGCGTGGTGGTCTCGTCAAAGCCATATTCGGTGAATAGATCATAGGCGGCCTGAAGAATTTTGGCCCTGGTCTGCACGGAGCGTTTTTGCCGGGGTTTTTTAATATCGAGCTTTTTCGCCGGGCTGCCCATCACCGTCATCAATTTCCCCTGAGATATTCAATGCAACCAAGTTCGGCATTTCTTGTTTTTCATCTTATGGTTTTGCTGGGACCTATCACTACCAGAAAAAGCCGCAATGGTCAATCCGAACTAGACGTCGGTTTTTTGGTTGACAAAACCGAATACGACGTCGTATTTGTATACATGTGGTGCGAAACCGCGTGAACCCAAGCAACCAAATCTCGAACTTCGAGCGGGGATGAATATGAGCAAACAAATTATCGATTCGGATGTATTGGTCATCGGCGGCGGCGGCGCGGGCTTCCGGGCGGCCATCGGCGCGGCTGAAAAAGGCTGTTCCACGGTGATGATCAGCAAGGGCCCCCTGGCCCGCTGCGGGGCCTCGCCCATGGCCGGGGCCGACTTCACCCTGGACGGCAGGAGCATGAGCCGGATAGACGGCCTGACCGGCGACCCCAGCGACAGCCCGGAAAAGGCCATGAACGACATCGTCACCCAGGGCTTTTATCTCAACAATCAGAAGATCGTGGAGCAATACCTCCGCGTCGCCCCCCAATGCCTGCAAGAGCTGATCGACTGGGGCATCCAGATCAAGGCCGCGGACGAACGGATGGTCTTCACCTCGGGCATCGGCATCATGGACGCCCTGCATAAAAAGGCCCGCAGCGCCGGGGTGACTTTCCAGGAAGACGTGGCCGTTTTGGATCTGGTGGTCGAGGACGGCCAGGTGGTCGGGGCGCTGGGCCTGGATATCCGCGGCGGCCAGTTCATCCACTTCCGCGCCAGGGCCGTGGTCATGGCCACCGGCGGCTGGCACAAGGCCTTCTGGCCCAACACGGGCATGCGCGATCTGGCCGGCGAGGGCATGGCCATGGCCTTCCGGGCCGGGGCCCAATTGGGCAACCTGGAGTTCATCACCTTTTGCTGCAATGTGTTCTACCAGCCCCAGATCTGGCGGGGCAGCCTGGCGCCGTATCTGATGACCCTGATGGTGGGCGGCGAGATGGTCAACAGCGCCGGAGAGAGGTTCCTGGAAAAATACGACCCCTTTGTGGTCAAAACCGGCACCTTCACCGAATGGAACAAGAGCATTTTGTCCATCACCAGCCGCCTGGAGGCCCTGGACGGCAAGGGCCTGGCCAACGGCGGCGTGGGCTTCCGCCGGGGACGGACCAAATGGGAAGACGTGGAGTTCATCGCCCAATTGATGTTCCCCAAGTGGAAATACAAGGCCATTGATCTTGCGCCCTGGGCCGAGATGCTAAGAAACAACGAAATCGCCGAGGTCGGCCCGGCGGTGGAATACTTTGACGGCGGAATCGTGATCGACGAGCACATGCGCACAACTCTGCCCGGCCTGTTCGCCGCCGGCGAGGTCACCCTGGGCGCATTCGGGGCCAACCGTGTATTTGCTGCCATCACCGAGATGCTGGTCCACGGCGCCGAGGCCGGAGACAATGCCGCGGCCTACGCCAGGCAGACCCAGGCGCCGTTGCCCGATGCCGCGGCCTTTGAGCCTCTGGAGCAAAAGGCCCTGGCGCCCCTGGCCAACCAGGGCGGCCTGCGGGTGGCCGATGTGCGCCGGGGCATGCAGACCATGGCCCATGAACTGCTGGGGCCGGTCCGGGACGAAACCGGCCTGCAAAAGCTTCGGGCCCAACTTGCCGAGATCAAAAACGAAAAGCTGGGCCGGATCCAGTTGCAGTCGGCAAGCCGCACCTACAACAAGGAATGGATCGACGCCATCGAACTGGGCAACATGCTCGGGCTATTGGAGATGTCGGCCACCAGCGCCCTGGCCCGCACCGAGAGCAGGGGCGTGCATTACCGCCGGGACTTCCCCCATGCCGACAACGACAAGTGGCTGGCCGAGAGCGTCATCGAGCCCACGGACAGCGGCTTCAACGTGGGCACCCGGCCGGTGACCGTGACGACCATGCCTTTGCCCGGCGGCAAGAGCCCGTACATGGATTACGTGAAGCATCTGATGGAATCCCGTTCGGACACGGCAGGCAAGCACTAACCAAATCAAACTCGGCGTCCCCGTAACGGACGCATGCTAGGGGGTATCAAATGACCGCCAATAAAACGATCAATGTCGAAGTGTTCCGCTTTGACCCCAGCCAGGACCGGGAGCCCCGGTTCCAGACATATCAGGTGCCGTTGGAAGACGGCATGAGCGCCATGGACGCCCTGGATTACATCTACCAGAACCTGGACTCCACCCTGGCCTATTACGACCACGCCGGATGCGCCCTGGGCATCTGCGGCCGCTGCACGGCCCGGATCAACGGCAAGCCCGGCCTGCTTTGCCAGACGCCCGTGAGCGACGACTTGAAGCTGGAGCCTCTGTCCCGGGACAAGGTGCTCAAGGACCTGGTCTGCGTAAAGCCTAAAAAAGAGGCCCAGGCCGCCGACGATTCAGACCTGGAACTGGCAAAGGAGCCGGACATCAACGATGTGCCGATTATCGTGCGCCGGGAGATCGAGGCCCTCATCGCCGCGCCGCTGATCAATGCATACATGGAGGAGTTCGGTGGGGAAAAGGCCCTGGCCGTGGCCCGCAAGGTCATCGCCGATCTGGCCATGGACAGCGGCAAGCTGCTGGCCGCCTTTGCCGGGGGCAACACCATGGAGCATCTCAACCGGGCTCTGCCGCTGTTCAGCCAGGGAGGGGCCTTGGAGATCGAGGTTGTCGAGACCGGCGCGACCCAGGCCAAGGTCAACATAACCCGCTGCCGCTACGCCGAGATGTACCGTGAATACGGCCTGGAGGACATGGGCTTTTTGCTTTCCTGCGGCCGGGACTTCGACCTTATCGAGGGCTTCAACCCCAAGATCAAGCTCAAGCGCAGCCAGACCATCATGCAGGGCGCGGAATACTGCGACTTCCGCTTTGTAACCGAAGAATAGCCGGCCAAAGCGAGGGTGCATATGACATACGACATTGATCCGGTGCGGCTGCTGGCCGACTACCTGCGCATCGACACCTCAAACCCGCCGGGCGACGAAGCCGAAGCCGCCCGTTTTCTGGGCCGGGTCCTGGCCCAGGCGGGGATCGAATCCAAGACCTATGAATCGGCGCCGGGACGCTTGTCCCTGCGGGCCGAGATCAAAGGCGGCGGCCAACAAAAGCCGCTGATCCTGCTCAACCACATGGACGTGGTGCCCGCCGACAGGAGCCAGTGGAGCTTTGATCCTTTTGGCGGCGCTATCATCGACGGATTCGTCTGCGGCCGGGGGGCCCTGGACATGAAAAACATCGGCGTCATGCAGCTGTTGGCCTTGATAGACCTGAAACGCCGGGGCCTAAGGCCGGACCGCGACGTGGTCTTTCTGGCCGTGGCCGACGAGGAAGAGGGCGGCGGCCTGGGAGCCAAGTGGCTGCTGGAAAACCACGCGGCGGATTTCCGGGCCTCGCTGGTGCTCAACGAAGGCGGCTTCGGCATCGAGGGCATGCTGCCGGGCCGCCCGCTGATGATGATCAGCGCCGCTGAAAAGGGCCTGTGCTGGCTCAAGCTCCATTGCCATGGCCAGGCGGGCCACGGCTCCATGCCCGGCCCGGAAAACCCGGCCGCCGAGCTGGTGGCCGCCGTGGCCCGTGTATTGGCCGATCCGGCCCCGGTTCGGATTACCCCCATCGTCTCCGAATATTTTCTGAGCCTGGCCAAGGTTCTGGATTTGCTTGAGCCCTTTCGGAAAAATCCGTTGCCCGAAGTGCTTCTGGCGCTGTTGGAGCAAAGCGGACTCATCGGCCTGCCCCAGATCGGGGCCATGGTTCGCAACACCATAAGCCTCACCGTGCTGGAGGCCGGCCGCAAGACAAACGTGATCCCGGACAAGGCAACCGTTCACCTGGACGGACGTCTGCTGCCCGGCCAGAACGGTGAGAAGTTCATCGAAACCATCAGGCAAAAGCTGGCCGAGCCCAAGATCGAAATCGAAAAGATCACCGTGGACGAGGCCAGCCAGTCGCCGTGGCAGGGCGGAGGCTACCAGGTAATCGCCGATGTCCTTGGCGAGGCTTTCCCCGATGCCGTTGTCGCGCCGTCTTTGATGCCCGGCACCAGCGACTCGCGGTTTTTCCGTTACCAAGGCATCGATTCCTACGGCTTTTGCCCGGTGGTCATCCCCGCCGGGCACCTGGCCATGATCCACGGGGTGGACGAAAAGATTTCAGCGGAAAACATGACCAGGGGAACCGCTGTCTACAACCAACTGGTCAAAACCCTCACCGGCACATAAGGAACAGTCATGGCTGAAAAAGGTTTTATGGAAAAAATGAAGTCCATCGGCCCGGCGGCCATATTGGCGGCCTGCTCCATGGGTCCCGGCACCGTGGCCTCCTGCATGCTTGGTGGTTCGGTGGAGGGCTACAACCTGCTTTGGCTGGTGGCCCTCAGCGGATTCCTCTGCGCCGTGGTTTCCCTGGCCGGGGGCAGGGTCTACGCCGTCACCGGCAAGACGGGCTATGACCTGATTCTCGGGACCATGGGCAAATGGATCACCTATCCGGTGTTCATCTGGATGGCCCTTGCCGGATTCTTTGTTTTGGCCTCGGAGGGCAAACTCATGGCCCACACAACGGCCATGATGTTTCCCAACATAAGCCCCACGGTCAACGACTGGGTCTTGCTACCGGTGCTGGTGGTGGCCGCGGCGGTCATCTTCTCCTTCGGCTTCAAGCGGGTGGTGCAGCTTTGCTCGATCATGGTGGCGGTCATGGCGGCCCTGTTTTTGGCCAACATCTTCCTGGTGCATATCGATCCCGTCGGGTTCGCCGAGGGCCTGATTCCCGCCCTTCCCACCGACAAGACCGGAATGCTGGCCCTGGGCGGGATCATGGGTGGTTCGGCCTCGGGCATAGTGGCCATCGGCTATTCCTATCTGGTGCGCAACAAGGGCTGGAACGGAGTCGAATTCATCGGGCGGATGACCAGGGACCAGATCGTGTTTTCGGGCATAGCCTTTGGCGTGTTCTCGGTTGGGGTATACGTAACGGCGGCGGCGGTGTTGCACCCCCAGGGCATTGCCGTCAACTCGGCCATTGACGCGGCCCAAAGCCTGGAACCACTGGTGGGTTCGCTGTCCAAGTGGCTGTTCCTGCTGGGCCTTTTCGGGGCGATTTTCACCACCCTGGGCGCCCTGGCCACGGTGCAGGGCTATTTCATAGCCGACATGCTGGGAATCCCGGCCGACCTCAATAATAAGAAATTCCGCACGCTGATCTTCTGTAGCATCCTCGTGGGGATGCTGGGGCCGTGGCTCAGCGGCCTGCCGGCCATGCGCTACATCGTATTCGCCATGGTCATATTTCTGTTGATCGGTCCGGCGGTATTGGCGTTCTATTTATACATAGGCAACAAGGCTGGCGTGATGGGCGAACACAAGTACTCCTGGTTCATCAATATCGTGCTGGTCATCGCCTTCATCCTCAACTGCATCGGCTCGGCCGCCGTATTCATGAAATAACGGCAACCGGACTGTTAGGAGACGACACTAAATGGGCTACACAGCCAAAGACGTCCTGAATATCCAGGTGGCCCCGGCCCTGGGCTGCACCGAACCGGCGGCCATAGCCCTGGGCGCGGCGGCGGCCGCGTCTCTGCTGCCAAAGGGAGCGGAGGTGGATTCCATTGAGGTATGGGTGGACCCCAATGTTTACAAAAACGGCCTGGCCGTGGCCATTCCCGGGGCCGAGGGCATGCATGGACTGGATTTGGCCGCTGCCTTGGGCGCCCTGGGCGGCGATCCGTCGCTGATGCTGGAGGTTCTGGAGCCCATTGATGAAAAGTGCGTCTCCGAGGCCCGCCGGTTCGCTGGAGAAGGCAAGGTAAAGGTCGACATCCTGGCCGATCGTCATGGCCTGTACGTCAAGTCGCTGGTCAAGGCGGGCGGACACGAGGCCTTGTCGGTCATCGAGAAGCTGCACGACAACCTGGTCACGCTGGCCCTGGACAACGGGGAAATTGCCGAACACCCCCTGTTGGCCCGCAGGCGGGAACAGGGCGGCGATGCCGCCGGCGACCTGGAGGAATGGCTGCGCGGCCTGAACCTGGACCAGTTGATGGAGCTGACCGATGAACTGGACGGCGATGACTTGGCCTTTTTGCAGGAAGGCCTGGACGTCAACCTGCGCCTGGCCGAATACGGCCTCAAGCACGGGCCGGGCCTGGGCATCGGCAAGGCCCTGGAGCGGCTGGTGAGGCAGAACCTGATCAAACGGGACATGGTCCTGGCGGCACGCATGACGGCCTCGGCTGCCGCCGACGCTCGGATGTCCGGGGCCAAGCTGCCGGCCATGAGTTCTGCGGGCAGCGGCAATCACGGCCTGACTGCCGTGTTGCCCATCGCCGCCGTCAGTGAATACATCGACTGCACCAGGGAGCAAAAACTGCGGGCCATCGCCCTGAGCCACTTTGTCACGGCCTATGTCAAGGCCCACACCGGACGACTCTCGGCGGTGTGCGGCTGCTCCATCGCCGCCGGGGCCGGGGCGGCCGCCGGCACGACATACCTGCTGGGCGGCACGGCGGCCCAGATAGCCGCGGCGGTGACCAACCTCATCGAAGACCTGGCCGGGGTGATCTGCGACGGCGCCAAGACGGCCTGTAGTCTCAAACTGGCCACGGCGGCCGGTACAGCCGTGCAGGCGGCCTTGCTGGCCGTGCAGGGCATCTGCGTGCGGCCCACCGACGGAATCGCCGGAGACTCCCTGGAACAGACCACCAAAAACATCGGTGAATTGAGCCGTGAGGGCATGGTCGAAACAGACCGGACCATCCTGCACATAATGCTGAACAAGCGCTTTTCCGATTACGCAAGCCAGATCTAAGGAGATGCAATGGGCCGTGAAGTTACCGTCAATACATCAAGCGCACCGGCGGCGGTGGGCCCCTATGCCCAGGCACGCCGGGCCGGTGATCTTTTGTTCGTCTCCGGCCAGTTGGGCCTGGCGCCCGCTACCGGCGAGATGGTCTCGGACGATGTGTCCGGCCAGGCCAAACAGGTCATGGCCAATCTGGAAGCAATCATCACCGCCGCCGGGTTGGGCTGGCGCAATGTGGTCAAGGCCACCATCTTCCTCACCGACATGAACGACTTTGCCACGGTCAACGGGATCTACGCCGCCGCATTCGACGGCTTGGAATATCTGCCCGCCAGGGCCTGCGTGCAGGTTGCGGCCCTGCCCAAGGGCGGCAAGGTGGAGATCGAGGCGATCTGCCATTGCCCAGAAAGTTGAATCCCGCAAAACTGACGCTTGAGACAGACTTTTTGGACCTAAAAATTACCCCTAAACTGTTTATTTGTATTTCTGGTGCGGCTCCTGGGATGATTCCATGCCCCGAGTCTCCCCGGAAAGCGCATAATGCAGGAAAGAGCGGTATCAGCCGCATAGTCTTGGTTTAAGGAAGACACGGCCTGATGGGCTTTGGGGTCTGATGGACCAGGATGCCGTTCCCCGGAAGCAGCCACCAGGCGGATGCCCCAACCTTTATTTCCGGGGAGTGGGTTTCATGCGGTTCATGCGGTTTGGCTTTAGGACAGCCGGCTTGTTGGCCCTTGCGCTGGCGTTGGTTTTCGTCGTTGATTCGGCCTCGGCCAATGAAAAAAGCCTGCCTTTCGTCGGCACGGAGCGGGTGATCGGCGACAGCCCGCCGCCCCAGGTGCTGTGGTCGCCCTGGATACCCGTTGGGTCCCAGGTGGGTACGCGTTCGTCCTTCGGCATCCGCCTCTCCGGACCCAGCCTGCGCATCCATTGCCCAGTTGAACTAAAGGTGACCTGGGACCCGGCCATGGCCAAGGGCGGGCGGGAGCTTGAGTTCAGGGTCAAGGCGGCGCCCACGGCCGCCAGCGGCTCTGAAAAGACCCTGGACAGCAACTTCGGGGTGGACCTGCCGACCAGGGTCCAGGCCGGCTTTTTGGGCATCACCGGCCTGCCCGACATCGTCCCCTGGTTTGATCTGCCCATAGACCTGTGGGCGACCTTTGGCTTTTTGCCCCCACCCTTCAACCAGATACCGGCCGCCGTCTCCAACGTATCGGTGAGCATGCAAGGCACCGACGCCCTGCCTTTGGGGCCAAGCGCTTCGGCCAAGTTCAGCGCCTCGCGCGCCCTTCTCACGGTGCCATTTTCCACGCTTTCCAGCGCAGGGCCTAAATCCAAGCTGGTGGAAAAACTTAACAACGCGATCCCCCGCAAGAGCGACATCAAGGCCGCGCTCAAGGTCGTCTCTCTACTGGACTCCGACCAGATCGAGGAAAAGATCAACTCGGCCCTGGGCCAGGGAGTGAATCTGCTCAGCAACCTGGGCAGCTTCAAGATCATCGGCGAGCCCTATTGGAAGATCGCCAACGGCGAACTCCGTGTGGTGGTCGGCTACCGGGTGCCGGGCAAGTTCCTGGAAGGAACCGTGCCCATCACCTTCCCAGGAGCGGGCCTGCCCGGCGATGGCTCCCGGCTCGTGAAGTTGCGATTGCCTTATTTTCTGGACAACAGCGACACCCTGGAGGTCTTCCTCACCCGGGTGGAGTACCAGTTCGATCTTTATCAGGGCCTGGGCGGCAAGCTCAGCCTGTCCGGACCATCCGTGAACCTGCCCGCCTATGAAAAAAAGATCGGCCGCCTCACCGCCGCCAAGGAGTTCCCGGCGGATCCCCAAAGCGCCGGGCAGAAGATCAGCCTGCCCCTGGCTCCGTCTGATCAACCCCTGGGCAACGTGTCGATTGTGACCGGCTCGGACACCGTGCGGTTGGCTTTCGCCACCAACCGGCCGGGCCGGGGGGGGCTCATTGTTTCCGATGCCGCCACTCACGCCGTGGTCAAACGTGTGGAAGGCCGCGCCGGTCAACGCTACCACTTCATTTGGGCCACCGGCCTGTCGCCCGACCACGCATATGTGGTGGACGGCTACTGCCTCACCGATGACGGCACGCCCCATGGCCTGGGCCAGACCTATTCGGTAACCACCACGTCCAGCCCAACCGGTTACACCGCCGTCTCGACCGTCGGCGAAAACGAATTCAGCAGCTATCCCACGGTGCAGGCAGGCCCGGATTGGTTGGAGTTTACCTGGGGCACCAACCACCCGACCACCACCGAGGTGCGCCTGGCACCCACCGACGACATCGCCCACGTGCATTTGCCGGCCAGCAAGCATGCCAACGGCACCTGGATAGGAGGTGTGGACAACGAGCCTCCGGACCTGGGGCCCAAGGAACAAACCACCAGCCACAGCATCCGTGTCACGGGACTGACCCCGGGCACCACCTACCTTTACAGCGTGCATTCTGGCGTCTACAACGGAGCAGTGCAGGCCAGCAGCCTGCTGGGAACCCTGCGCTACAACGGCGCGGCCCAGACCACCGGCTCGCCTCCGGTCCCGATGCGCGTTTTCACCACCCTGACTCCCAGTCAGCATGTGGGCGGAGTATCGGTCTCGGTCTTTCGCACCTCGCCCGATTATCTTTTCCTGGGTTATTACACCACGGGCAATGACGGACGCACACCGCCCATCACTGTGCAACCCGGCGAGGTCTACCGCCTGGAGAGCCGGAACCACCCCTGCTACGAGGACAATACGGTCAACTATACCGTGCCCACGGGCAACGCCACGCCCCAGGCCGAGGTGAGGGTCGCCTACCGGCCCACGGGAGGAGCCGTGCTCACCCCCACCGGCGCGGCGGTTTCCGGAGCCAAGGTACAGTTTATCGGAAGCGGCGGGACCCACTACACCTCCTCCGACGGCTCCTTCAATGTCAACGGGATTGCCCCCGGATTGCACGATGCGGAGATTAGCAAGACGGGGTTCTTCACCACCCGGGCGCCCATCGCTTTCAACGCCTGCGGCCGCATGGAGCACCGCATCATAGCCCTGAGCCCCACTTCGGCCCAGCTCACGGTGCGGGTGAAGGGGACCAACCTTTCGACCAAGGCCTCCATTCCCCTGAGCGGCACCCAGGTGAAGCTGCTGCCCACCTCGGGAGCCCATCAGGACCTGGGCGCCACCAACTCCGCCGGGGAAGTAACCACCACCATCGCCTTTAATACACCACAGGACCGCAAGTACACCATTCAGGTCCTCCCTGGCTACGACTCGCCATACTATGTGGCCAACAGCCCCCAGGTGACCCATCGCCCCGGTGTGGATCAGGTTGTGGAGGTCTTTCCTCCCTTGCGGCTGCCGCCCCTGATCGAAAACGTTAACCTTCAGACCATTCCCCAGGGAATCCGGCTTACCTTCCGGCTCAACGAAGCCCGCAACGGCGATGAATATGCGGGGCAGGGGGGAGCCGACTACCGCACCCCGGCCGGCCAGAACAAATCCCTGCCCTTTGCGGGGGGCATGATACGCAACCATGACAAGACCATCGCCGAGACCGCCTGGGGATGCTATCAGGTGCAGGCTGCGGCCAAGGACCGCTTCAACCGGGTGGTCAAGGACGCCCCGCCTGTGGAGTTCCTGCGCTGGAGCGATACGGCCTTCAACCTGCGGTCAAGCCAGGCCATAGGCCAAAGCGCCGTGGTGTCCTGGGACGCACTCAAGGGCTGTACCCGCTTCGCCAAATACGTCCTCACCCTGGAAGGCCGCCCCGGCATCAGCCTGAACGACGCGGGCACCACCTCCCACACATTCCATGGCCTGGCGCCCCGCAAGACCTACAAGGTCACCCTTCGGGCCAAGGACTCCACGGGAAGCTGGCTCACACCTGCGGCAACAATCGACCTGGCCACGGCCTCACAGCCTCCGGTGATCAAACAATTCGCGACCAATCCCGGCGAGCCCCCCAGCAAGACTCCGGTCACGGTCAGCGCCCTGGTGACTGACGACGACAGCAACGAATTGACCCTTAGGCTCAAGTTGGACGGGCGGCGGATCGCCCAACAGACCTTCAACACCAAGCGCGCGGAGTTCAGTCACGAATTCCAGGCGCCAAATCCCGGCGTCCATGTTCTTGTCCTCGAGGCTTCCGACGAGTCCAACACCCAGCGCAAGACCCTGAAATTAAGGGTGGTCCGGGCCCTGGAGCCGCCCAAAATCACGGCTCGGCTGATATCCGGCAAAATCCAGCCGGGAAAAACCTGCGAGTTGCATATCGCCCTGAAAAACGCCAAGAAAACAGCCAAGCCCGTGCAGGTGGTGGTTGCTTGGGGAGACGGGGAAAAGTACACCAAGACCATGGGCCGGGCAAAGTGCACCTTGGTCCATCGCTACCAGAACGAAGGCAAGTACACGCTGGTCATAGCCCCACAGACAGGGACGGCGCCGCCTGGCGGCGGCCAAAGCGGAGCCCATGTCCTCACCGGCGAGCCCGTGACCTTGGAGGTGGAAGTGGCGCCGGTCCCGCCTCGGATGCGCCTGAGCTGCACCGGATCAAAAAACCGCAAGACCTGTGCGATGTCGGTGGTGCCCACTGGCGGCGGACGCCTGTCTCGTTGGCAACTGGAATTCGGGGACGGCTCGGCCCCATTCGGGGGGCAAGGCATGCCTCCGGCCGTACAGACCCATTGCTATCCCCAGACCTTGAGCAAAAAGTTGGGCGGGACCAGCCAGACGTATCGGGCGGTGCTCACGGTTTGGGACAATAAAAACCACGCCTTTGAAGAGATCGACGAAGTCAAGGTGTCGCCGGGAGCCAATGATGATTGCCTGGGTCAAACCCAATCGGGCGGTGGAGGCTTACGGACCCAGGAAGATGAAGGCAAGTTCAGGGAAAGGGGAAGCGACACCGGAAAACAGCGTAAATAGGCCGCTCACGGTGATACCGGGCATCGCGGAAGATGCAGTGTCTGGTGTGATTGCTTAAACTTGTTGGCCGCTTTCATCCGCGGGGCGAATTCATTCGCCGGGCCGCGAGGTGGAGGCGGCCTTTTCCAGCCGGGCCTTCAGGTCCGCCAGGTCCAGCCTGTAACGCCGGGCGACTTGCTCCAGGGGGTCGAACAGGGCCTCGCAGCAGATGCAATGACCGGTCTCGGCCTCCAAGGCCTTGAAGACCGCTTCGGTGCTGCGATGTAGCTGGATTACCTCCAGCACCGTCATGGTTGGCGATATGCCGCCAAACTCGGCGGGGCCGCTCACGACCTTTTCTCCCGTAGGGTTGCCAAGGCCTTTTCCACCGCCGTCGGCAACTGGGCGATGATTTCGGAGATTTGGGTGGCGGGGGTTGGTTGGACCATGACGCCGGCCAGCCGGTTGGCCAACGCCGCCGTCTTGGCGGCTTGACCGACTTCCATGCCGCTGGCGGTCAGGGCGGCGGCCACGCCGGTCAGGGTGTCGCCCGTGCCGCCGATGGCCTCCAGGGCCGGATGGGAGGGGCCCTCCAATGCCTCTATCTTCTGGGGGCCAGTGACCAGGTAGTCCTGCTTTCCTTTGACCAAAAGATGCCGGGCCGCGTTGCCGTGGGCATAGGCCTGGGCGATCTGCTGGGGCACTTGGCCCTCCTGGTGAAGGATGAAACCCTGGGTGTAAAAAGGATGCGGGGCCTTGTGGTCGGCCAAAAAGGCCAACTCGCCCGCGTCCGGAGTGAATAGATCATAGCTGGGGGCCTGGCCGCACATCTTGGCGGCGTACATGAAACCGGCGTCGGCCACCAGCAGAGGCCGGGGGGACATCAGTTCCACCGCCATCAGCACCCTGCCATGCCCATCCACGTCGGGCTGCAGATAGTGGAAGACCATCACCGTGAAATGCCGTTCCGGCAGGTGTTCGGCAAGATAGCCGTAAAGCCGGCGGCTGCCCTGGCCGGTGCCGATGTCGCCCACCAGATAGGCGAAGATCTCTTGGCCGCCGACCACCTCGGCCGCGGCCAAGGCGGCGGCCAAAAGTGCCGGCGTGCCGCGGTTGATCGGAAAGGAATGGTCCTCCACCAAAAGGTGCCCGTTATCCAGGCGAGCCAGGCCGTGCACCAGGCCAGCCTCTTGTTCGGGAACCGTGCCCACAACCGCTAGCATCGCCGTTTGATCTCCTGATAGGCCAGCTCAAGGGCATAGCCGCAAAGGGTGTGCCCCAACTGGCGGGGGCTGGGAGCATCATTGAGCCGATGGCCGATGAGCTCCTGGGCCAGGTAGGGCACATCCGGGCATCCGCCGCCGGAGACGTTGACTATCATTGCCGTGGCCTTTTCAATCGTAAGCTTCATGTTGGCGGCCCTGACCATCAGGTATTCGCCAAAGTCCACGGACTGGTAAATATCCACCGGCTCCAGCAGCGGACCAGTGACCGGAGCCACCTGAAGGGGCTCCAGTCCCTTGTCCTCCAGCAGGCGCAAAATGGCCAGTTCCTCGATCAAGGGGAACTCGATGACCAAGTCGCAACCGCTTCTGATCTCCGGGGGCGGGCCCTTGACCTGTATGGTCCAGCCGCGCTCCTTGAGCGTGTTTTCAGCGCGTATTACCTCGCTGGTGTTGGCGTAGACCAACAGGCCCCTGTCCTCGCCCGATATCTTACGATCCGGCTTGGTGACGAGTTTGTCCTTGAGCCGGTTTAACAGACCCATGTCTATGCTTTGGCGATGGTTAAACGAAAGCCGCCACCGTCTTCGGCAACTCCGCTGACATCCCAACCTTGCGAGCGCGCGGCCCGGCTGACGTTCTCCTTGGAGGTTTCGGTGTCCACCAGGACCTCAAGTGTTCCGCTTCCGACCCGCTTAATGGCGTCCAATGTCTCCATCACCGGCTGGGGGCAGGAAAGCCCCCTGGCGTCTACGGTCTCGCTCATGGTGATCAACTCCTTATATCTTGGAGGCTCCGCCTAGGCGGCAGCCTTCTTGCTCATGGTAAAACCGATAAAAAGGCATACGGCCAAACCGATGAAGGTGGCGGCCATGCCGTGAGGCCCGATGCCCTTGGGTGAACTGGCCAGGCCGAAGTTGTGGGCAAAGGCCGCGCCTACGATCATGCCCATGACGAAAACCGCCGCGTCGCCGTCACCCTCGCCGGCCAAAAACAGCTGACGTCCCGGGCAGCCGCCGGCCAAGGCAAAGGCCAAACCGGCCAGGGTCATGCCCAGGAAGTTCCATACCTGCTGGGTATGGGCCACGGGCTGACCCTCGAAGCCCGGGTGGAACTGGCCCACGAGCATGTTGGTGCCAAAGGCGAAGACCACTAGGGCCGCCGCGCCGGAGAGCAGGTGCGTTTGTTTGAACAACAACAGGTCACGGAAGGCGCCCATGGTGCAGAAACGGCTGCGCTGGGCAAGCGCTCCCACGCCCAGGCCAACCAACAACGACACCACCAGTGGCGCGTGCATGGCGCCGGGTCCCTTCAAACTGTACCATAGCACGCCGCTCTTATCCTGGCCTTCGATCTGGGGGTAGATGAGCATCAGCGCCAGGAAGCCCACCATGGTAAGCGGCAGGAGCCAGCCCACGGCGGCGTGGGTCTGATGGCTGCGGCCCAGGTTGTAGCCCTTTTTCAGGAACAAGGTCCCAATCCAGATGCCGAACACCAGCCCGGCCAGGCCGAACAGGGCGCTGCCGTCGCCGCCGGCCAGCCGCAGCATGGCCCGCCAGGGGCAGCCCAAAAAGACCAGGGCTCCGATCATGGCGAAGACACCCAACACGAAACGAACGATGGGGGCCGAGCCTGTTCTTGCCCGGAACTCGCCGAAGGCCAGCGCCGCGACCAGCGCGCCGATTACAAAGCCGATGATCTCCGGGCGCATGTACTGCACCACCCCGGCGCGGTGAAGTCCCACCGCTCCGGCGATGTCGCGCTCAAAGCAGGCCACGCAAACGCCCATGTTGCCCGGGTTGCCCCAATATTGCAGTAAAGCGGCGAAAATTCCGATCAGGCCGCCTACCGTGATGATTCCCCATCTGGTTGCCAAATAATTTTTCACATTCATCCCTTTGCCCTCTTCCCTGTGAAAACGCCAGTAACCACCTATGAAATGGAGGTTCTTCTTCCGCATACAAGACTACGAATTTCAAGCAATTACACAAATATGAAATTCCGATAATTGTAGGCCTTTGGTATTTGCAATACTGATCGAAATTGTCGCCGCGGGCAACGGTTTGATTTTACAATGCTTATGAATGGTGAAAGGCTGACCATCAGTCTCGATCGGCTGAATATCTAGTTTGGTTTGTTCCAGGCGGGTATTTGTAAGCCAGACGCTCGTAATGATCGGCGAAGGCTGGTTTCCCAAAGCCTGCCGTGTGTACCGTTGGCCAAGGTAAATGCTAGACTGTACCCAATCATCCACGCGCCGGTGTTGCCGGGGTCAACCGGGAGGGAGCGGCAGTCATGAAACGACGTGACTTTATTAAACTGCTGGCGGCCATGGGCGCAACCACGGCCCTGGGCGGCCACCGGCGATCCGCTGTCGCGGGCAATCCCCGCAGGCCCAACTTCCTGGTCATCATTACCGACCAGGAACGCCAGCACATGCACTGGCCCAAGGGCTTGGCGCAAAAGCAGATGCCCTCCTGGCAGAGGTTGCGGAAAAACGGCGTAACCTTCAACCGAGCCTATTGCTCCGCCACCCAGTGCTCCCCCAGCCGGGCCTGCATCCTTACGGGACAATACTCCAATATTAATAAAGTTCCCTACATCGGCTACCCTGCCTGCCTGCCGGATAAAAACGTTTTGCCCAACATCGGTTCATGGCTGGCCGAAAAGGCCGGTTACGAGGTGGTGTGGAAGGGTAAATGGCACTTGAGCTTTCCGGTGGGCTTCAAAGGCGGTTTGGTCGAGGACGAGGTCTGGACCGGGGCGGACATCACCGCCATGGCCGACCGGTATGGCCTGACCCAATGGGACCCGCCCGATGCCGGAACCAATGTCCTCAATACTCCCGGTTCCAGGGCCACCATGGGGGGCGGCTGGGCCGATAATGACGGACGCTACATGCGGGGGATGTCGCCGGGAGATGCCAGGCAGACTCCGGGATACGGCATGAGCGCTCTCGACTACATCGGGCAGTTGGGCGCGACCCCCAAACAGCTGAGAAGGCCGTTCTGTCTGTTCGTGTCTCTGGTCAATCCCCACGACATCGCCTATTTCCCCAATGGCTGGCAAGAGGGGGGCTATGACCTGGCGCGGTTCAAGGACCTGGGCGTTGGCCTGCCGCCCAATTTCAGGGATAACCTGGCCACCAAACCCAGCGTGCAGAAGAAGTATTATGATTACCTGAACAAGGAAGGGCCGCTTGGCAGCGAAGCCGACCAATTGAACTACGTGAATTTCTACGCCCACCTGCACGGCGTGGTCAACGGTCACATCGAGGCCCTGCTGGACGCCATGGACGAGGCCGGACTAACCCGGGACACCATAATCATCCGCACGGCCGACCACGGCGAACTGGGGCTGTCCCACGGTCTGCGGGAAAAGGCCTATGTGGCCTATAACGAGGCGCTTCACGTGCCGCTGACCATATCCAACCCGGAGCTGTTCCCCCGGCCGGTGAGCACCGACGCCCTGTATTCCCACGTGGACCTGGCCGCGACCATGGCCGAACTGGCCGGGGTTCCCGGCATCGGGGTGGGCAAAAGCCAGGTTCCGGTCCTCCTGGACCCCGGCTCATCAGTGCGCCGGGACGTGCTTTTCGCCTACGACGACCACTTTTTCCTGCCGCTGGATACGCCGTCTTCCCATATCCGGGCCCTGGTTGACGCCCGCCACACCTATGCGGCGTATTACTCGGCGGACGGCGGCTCGTTCGAATACGAGATGTACGACAACATCTCCGACCCATATCAGATGGACAACCTGGCCTTTAAACCGTCATCGGCCAATATTGAGCTGATGAAGGCCCTGCACGGCAGGTTGACCCAAAGCCTCGAGGACAACCTGGCGCAACCGGAGGGGTTTGAGTGGCCAGCCAGCCCGGTGTAGGGCGGACCGCCGGCTAAAGCACTTGGTTGAAGCCGGGGATGCGCCTGAGCGCGTGGGCCAGGGCAAAGCTAACGACGATGCCGGCCGTGGTCACCAGGGCGAACTTGGCCAAGGGGGGCAGGGGAGCCGTGCGCAAGGGGATTTGCAGGGCGATCACCAACAGGAAGTGGACGATATAGGCTCCGTAGGCCGCCGTTATCATTGCCCGCCCCAGGCCGTCCGGTTGCTTGTTGAGGCGCTCCCGAAACCAAACCGGCAGGCCCACGCACAAACCCACGCAGATGCACGCCTCCCAGGCGCACCAGACCAGCGACTGCCAGCTGGCCCCGCCTTTGGCTATGATAACGGGCAGATAGGCCATGCCCGCCAAACGGTAGATATAGAACAACACTGCGGCGCCCAAACCGACCTTCAGCCAGAACATGCCCAGGGGGGCGGGGGTGCGCCGCGGCCAGTCATGACGGGCGGCCAGCACGCCTATCATGAACAGGCTGAAATACTGCGGCAGGTGCGCTATCTCGGAGGGGATCAGGAAAAACAACGGCACCCAGCGGTCAACGGGATACCAGATGCGCACCACCCAAGTCACCGCAACCAAGGCCAAAAGATAGACCACGATCTGTCCGTGGGTGGGGTGCTCCCCGGCCCGGCCAAAGCCAAGGCCTGACGGCCCGAACCTGCGCCAAAGGACATAGACGGAGCCGTACAGCAGAAGATGGAGCAGAAACCACAACTGGTCATACAGCGGCAGCCAGGCGTGATCATAGAGGTAGCCCAGAAAGGCCACGAATGCGCTGGTGTGTTCCAGGTCCAGGTGCTCAGTCGGCCCGATGGATAACAGGGCAAAGCCCGAGCCCGGATCGAAAAGGGCGAAATAGGCGATGGGGCCGGTAAAAAACAGGGCATAGACGGCCGTGGGGATGCCCAGGCGCTTTAAACGGGTTTGCAGGAAACCAGCCGCGCCTTTTTTGTCATAGGACTGGGGGACGAAAAAGCCGGAAACCAGGCAGAACAAGCCCATGAAAAAGGCCGCGTTCACCGCCAGGAACGGCTCAAGCAACATACTGTGCCGGACATTGTCGATGGGCCAGGCCCCGCCCGTGGCTCCGTAGGGCTGCGCGGCATGGTGGGCGATGACGAGCATGGTCAGCGCCACCTTGAGCTTGTCGGCGAAGTCCATCCGCGCTGGGGGATCAGCTGGAATAGGGATGTTGCTTGTCGCCATGTGTTTAAAATCTTTGTTCAACCGATTGCCTTTGAAAACAGCCTGACCATGGTTCGCTGTTACAGCATTTTACTATTTTGAACCGGTTGGTTGGCAATTGCCAAGTGCCGTAAGCGGCCGCGATCGGCTTAGGCCACGGTCCAAAGAAAAGGTGCGGGATTTCTCCCGCACCTCTAGTCAAGACAGTGCAACGCATCAATTTATTGTTGCATTACGCGGTCACCACCGGAGTTCCAGCCCGGGGCCTCGCCGGTCCATTTGATCTTGCCCCCATCGAATTCGGCAGTGAACACCAGTGCCGGATCCGCGGTTTCTTTTACGTGGGGCAGTTTTCCGCCCGCGCCATACCCCTTGGGAACATATAGCGTGAAATCCAGAGGGGTTGTTTCGCCGTTTTTCAGGGCCTCGAAATATTGGTTGGGAGCCTTGGCGTTGGGCACTCTGAACGTCTTGCCCACGAAACGGCTGCCGTTAAAGACGTAATCGGCGTAACCCAGAGCACAGCCATACAAGCTGAGCAATCCGATCTGTTTCGGGAACCTCCAGCCATACAGGATTTGGTGCAGATAGGCGTCCCTGGCCTGGGAATAGCTGGGCCATTGGCCTTTGCCCCAGGTCATTTCCGGGACATGGCTGTCAGGAAATTGTTTGTCCATTGCCGACATGGCCAACGCCACCACGGCCACGGAACCATAGAAAAACTCCCGGTTGAAATGATGGCCCTGGGCGCTCCAATCCGGGTTGGCGCCCCGAAGCGGATTGGCGATCATGGCGAAAAAGGTCTGAAGAAGCTTTCCATGATCTTTATATCCCATGGCGCTCACGTATTCTCCGCCAAGGAAAAGGGCCGGGCCGAAGACTCCTTTTTTGCCGTTTTCCTCGTAGCTGACGGAACCGTCTCCGGTTTCGTCAAAGGCTTCGAGGAAGTTTGCCTTAAGGCTCGTGCCTTCCAGGCCGTCCGCGGCATCCATGTACCCAAGGAAGGTCTTTTGCAGGTCCCAAGGCAGTTTGTATATGTCCCAATAGAGGATTTTCGTGTGGATGTCGTTGAAGGTGTCTCCCTCCAGATATCCGAGCCTGCCGCCGGATGAGACCAGGGGATTATCCGTTACCGCATCCCAGCCCGATATATGGTAGGCGCTCTGGCCCATGCCGTATTCCACGGCCTTGGCCATGCTGTAGTCGCGCATGATGGGGCAATCGTATTCCTGGACCGTCTTTATGGCCTTGCCGTCAAGCTTGGGCACGGGGACCCGCTGGGGGAAACGGCCGCCAAAGCCGTCTTCCGGGCCGTTTTGGGCGGCCTCTTGGAGGCCCACGTTGCTGAACAGATACCGAGCGCACATCAGATCCACGGCCACCACATCGGCTCCGGCCACCATCAGGCCCTCGGGATGGGCAACACCCAGGCCCACGCCCTGGTGGTCGCGGTTTACGGCCTCGATGCCGTCCACGATGTGCATCATGGAGACACCCGTACCGGCCACCGCGCGGATGATATCCAGCATGGTGCCCGTGAGGCCGCCCGTCTTGGTAACCTTGTAATTGCCCTGGCCGTCCTTTTGGGGGATATGGGTATGCGGGTTCAGTTCCGGCACCCACACCTGATGGGGAATCCGGCTTTTCATGGTCGGGATATCCGTATCAGGCGAGCCGTAGGCCCAGCATTTGGCGCTGCCGTGGTTGGCCTGCAAGGGATAAAGGCCGATGCCCAGGTTTTTGATGGCATTGGTGAAAACCGCCTGGGAGTGGACCTTCAGCTTGGGCAGGTTGATCAACACGCAGCCGGGATAGCGTCTACGGTCTTCGGCGTCCGCCGGATCGCCGCCCACGATCACCTTGTGCAGGATGATGGACTTGAAGTTCTCGCCGTCGGGCAGCGGAACCGCCCGGCCCTTTGTGGGGTCGTCGCAGATACGGTTCAGGTCGTAGACCATCAGACGGCCGCCGGCGTCGCCAGGGGCGACATATGTTCCGGCCATGCTCTCTTCCAGCCCGCTCATGGGATCTTCGTCCAATTCAGGGCTCAGAGCTTCAGCCAGATAGCGCCTGGCGAAGTAGAAGCCCCAGCCGCCGAAAAAGTCATCGGAACGACCCTCGTAGGCCGCTTCAGGGGTGACGGGCCGGCCTTCCTTTTTAATATGCGAATACTGCGTGGCTTTGAGGATGCTTCCCGAGGCGGCTTCGCCAAGGCACATCTGGTCGTAACGTATTCCAGCCTGGTCATGGAACCAGCGCATAACCGCCGCCACAAAAGACCATTCCGTGTTGGCGAATGTGCCGGGCATTGGCAGGTGGGTGTACGGCTCAAGGCTTTCCACGGTAACCAGGTTGGGCTTCATGAGCAGCTTTTTGCCTTGTTTGAGCTGGCCTTGAACCTTTGCAATGAACGGCTCTGCCTGCTCCAGGGCGTTCATTGCCTTGCTCAGGTTCTCATAAGTGTAATCGATCCTGTCCTTTATCCCCACCCAGGCAGCCTGATCATTATCTTCGATCACTTGCTTAAGCAGGGCCCCGATTTCCTGGTAGGATTTTTCCGCCGACACCCTGGATACGCCAAGAGCCGCTCCGGACCGATCCAGGGTTATTTCACCGATAGCTGATTTTGCCATGTGGATTCTTTCCGTGTCGTGATTCCCTTCTGGGAAGTTTTTAACCTAGAGGCTCCAGGCGGCCTTCGCGCCTTCGTCCGTGGCCTCGATGATGCGGCGGACCTGCATGGCATCGCCGACCACTTTGTATTCGATGCCGCTGCTCTCCAGATATTGCTTCAGTTCGTCCTTGGGCTTCATGCCCACGGCCAGCACCACCTGGTCAACGTCTTGCAGCACCTCGGGTTGTCCGTCCACGGAAAGAGTGACGGAGTTTTTACCCACGCTTTCCAGACAAGTATTGAACATCATCCGGCAACCGGCTTCCCGCAGCCGTTTGTGCAGCATGTAGCCGTGGGAGGCAGCCTTGATCACCGGGGAATTGGGCAGCATCTCCACCAAAGTGACCTGGCTGCCGCTGGATGACAGGAAGTCGGCTGTTTCCATGCCGATCAAACCGCCGCCGACCACGACCACATTCTTGCCCGGCGCAACGGTCTTGCCCAGGATCTGCCAAGCCGTGCAGACAATGGATTCGTCCAGGCCGGGAATGTCTGGGATGATCTTTTCACCGCCGATGGCCAGAATCACCGCCTCGGGAGCGCCGGTTTTGATCATCTCGGGAGTAACGGCGGTGTTGGTCTGAATGGTCACGCCGGACTGCTCCACCTGTTTGATCAACCAATCAATCCACTCGCCATAAATTTTCTTTGAAGGGGGAACCCTGGCAAACATGATCTGGCCGCCGGGATTTTCGGCTTTTTCAAACAGCGACACATCGTGCCCCAGCCTCTTGGCTTCATTGGCGGCGGTCAAGCCGGCCGGCCCAGCGCCGATGACCCAGACCTTGCGCTTTTTCGCGGCCGGCGTCCGGGGATACAAAAGCTCCTGGCCTGTCTCCGGGTTGATGGCGCAGCGCACGCTGGAGCCTGGCTCGAACATCAGCCGCTCGATGCAGCCCTGGTTGCAGGCGATGCATTTGCGGATCTGATCGTATTGGCCGGCCTTGGCCTTGTTCAGGAAATCGGGGTCGGCCAGTTGCTGGCGGCCAAAGGCGATCATGTCCGCGGCGCCCTCGGCGATGAACTTATCGGCCAGCCTGGGATCGCTGAACCGGCCCACGGCGATAACCGGCCGGTCGGTGACTTCCTTGATCTTCTGGGCCCGCCCGACGTTCCAGCCCGGCTCGAACTCGGGCGGCGCGCTGGTCACGCCGCCGGGACTGCCGTGGGTGCCCACCGAGGCATGGAAAACATCCACGCCCGCTTCGACCAGATCCGGGATGATGGTCTGCGTGTCTTCCGACGTAAAACCGCCCCTGATGTATTCCTCCACCGACAGCCGCAGCATCACCGGGAACTTGGCTCCGACGTTTTTTCTGACTTCCCGGACCACCTCGATCATGAACCGGGCGCGGCTCTTGAAATCGCCGCCATACTCGTCGGTGCGCTGGTTGCTGATGGCCGACAGGAACTGGGTCAGCAGGTAGCCGTGCGCGCCGTGGATCTCGACAGCGTCGAACCCGGCCTTGACCGCCCGGACGGCCGCCTGACCAAAGGATTCGATGATCATCTTGATCTCGTCTTTGGTCATCTCCTTGGGGGCCATGCCGTAAACCAGACTGGGCAGAGCCGATGGCCCCAGGGCATAGCCTTTTTTCAGGCCGATGTAGTTCTCCCGGCCGGAATGGTGGAGTTGCATGGCCGCCTTGGCGCCGCCTTGGTGGATGGCTTCCGCAACTTTGGTCAAACCAGGGATAAAGCTGTCATCCCAAACACCTATGCCGATGGCGCCCGTGGGATGAACAGCCGTGATCTCGGTGATGACCAGACCAATGCCGCCCGAGGCCTGCCTGCTGATGTAGGCAATATTGGCATCGCTGACCGTGGCGTCCCTGTTTTCCAGGTGGCATCCCATCGGCGGCATGACGCTGCGGTTGGGAATTTCCAAGTCCCCGATTTTTATTGGCGAAAATAGGTGCTTCAAATTGTTTTCCATGATTTGTCCTGCGGTTATGGCTCCAGGGAGCTGTTGATTGTTCGTTTGTGTGAGAACTGCCTAATCATAAGGACAGGATGGCGATTGATGCAAATAAAAAATGAACGGACGTTCGCGATTTATATGGAGCAGGCCTCAACGGCAGGCCGGGCGCGTGCCGGCATAAGTCCTTGAACGACTAGGTAAACGGAAAACCCAGCAGATAACAGCCCCAACAGGCTCCGCTGACCGGGGCCTGTTGGGGCGTTGTTTCAAGGCGGGCAGGGCGTTGGCTCTTTGTTGGCGTGAGTCCTTCGGCGCATGCCGAGAGCCGAAGGCCGTTACCCAAACGCGGGGCCGGACGCCAGATGGATTCCCTGGGCCTGGGCCACGGTAAGGGCGATGACGTTGACCACGTTTTCCATGTCCGTGCCCCTGGGCAATACGTTGAAAGGCCTGGTCAGGCCCATGAGCAACGGGCCAACCGCCTTGGCGCCGCCCAGGGTTTGCAGCAGCTTATAGGCCACGTTGGCCGCCGAAAGATCCGGGAAGACAAGCACGTTGGCCGCCTTGCCCAGCCGGTTGAACGGAAAACGCGAGTTCAACAACGCCTCGTCCACCGCCGTGTCGGCCTGCATTTCGCCGTCAATGGCCAACTCCGGCATGCGCTGCCTCACCAGTTCCACCGCGCGCACCACCTTTGCCGAATCCGGGTGGCGGGTGCTGCCGAAGTTGGAAAAGGAGATCATGGCCACTTTGGGATCCAGGCCGAGGAATTCGGCCTGCTCGGCCGCCAGAACGGCGATCTCCGCCAATTCCTCGGAGTCGGGGTGGATGTTCACCGTGGCATCCGCGAAAAGTAGGGTTCTGTGGCGGAAGATCATCATGTATATGCCCGCGACCTTGGCTATGCCCTGGCGGCGGGGGATGACCCACAATACCGGACGGATGGCGTCGGGGTAGGAATGGGCAATGCCGTGCACCTGGCCGTCCATTATCCCCTCGCGGACCATCATGGCCCCGAACACGTAGCGGTGCCGAAGTTGGCGGCGGGTTTCCTCCATGCTCCAGCCCTTGCGGGCCCGGCGCTCATACAGTTTTTGGCAAAACTTTTCATACAGCGGGCTGGTGATGTTGTTGACCACCTCTATGCCCGTCAGGGGGATGCCCAAATCAGCGGCCAGGGCGTGGATGCGTGTCTCCTCGCCCAGCAGCACGGGCCTGGCAATACCCTCGACGGCCACGTGGTGGGCCGCCCGCATGATCACCGGATTGTCGCCTTCGGGCAGAACGATGCGTTTGGGCTGCTGCTGGGCGCGGATGATGATTTTACGCATGATTTCGCGCTCGGGCCCCAGACGGGCCTCCAGCATTTGCAGATATTCCTGGCGCTCCGGCAGGTTGATCCTGGCCACGCCGCTATGCACCGCCGCTTCGGCCACGGCCGGGGTCACGGTCAATAACACCCTGGTGTCCAGGGGTTTGGGAATGATGTATTCCGGCCCGAACTGGATCGGTTTGCCGCCATAGGCCCGCACCACCGAGTCGGGCACGTCCTCCCGGGCCAGCTTGGCCAGGGCCCACACGGCGGCCAGCTTCATCTCTTCGTTGATGGCCGTGGCCCGGGCGTCCAGGGCGCCCCTGAAGATAAACGGAAAACCCAGCACGTTGTTGACCTGGTTGGGATAGTCCGAACGGCCCGTGGCCACCACGGCATCGGGCCGGGCCGCCTTGGCCTCGTCATAGTCGATTTCGGCGTCAGGGTTGGCCAGGGCGAAGACGATGGGCTTGGGGGCCATGGTGCGCAGCAGATCGGCGGTGAACGCGCCGCCCACCGACAGGCCCACCAGCACGTCTGCTCCATTGACGGCTTCGGCCAGGGTGCGCAGAGGCGTGTCCTGGGCAAAGTCTTCCTTGTAAGGGTTCATGCCCCTGGTGCGGCCCTTGTAGATCACACCCTTGGAGTCGACCATGATCAGGTTTTGGGGATGCACGCCCAGCTTGACATATAGTCTTGCGCAGGACATGGCCGCGGCTCCGGCGCCGTTGACCACTACGCGCATGGATTCCATGGTGCGGCCGGTGAGTTCGGCGGCGTTTAAAAGGGCCGCCGCCGAGATGATCGCCGTGCCGTGTTGGTCGTCGTGAAATACCGGGATGGACATGCGCCGGCTGAGTTCCTGCTCAATATAAAAACAGTCCGGGGCCTTGATGTCTTCCAGGTTGATGCCGCCGAAAGTGGGCTCCAGGCGCTCGACGGTGCGGATGAACTCGTCGGGGTCGGTGGTGTTCACCTCGATGTCGAATACGTCAAGATCGGCGAAACGCTTGAATAATACGCCCTTGCCCTCCATTACGGGCTTGCCGGCCAGGGGACCGATGTGGCCCAGGCCCAATACGGCCGTGCCGTTGGTGATCACGCCCACCAGGTTGCCTCTGGCCGTGTAGTCGAACGAGGCGTTGGGGTCGGCCTGTATCTCCAGGCAGGGCACGGCCACGCCGGGAGTATAGGCAAGGCTCAGATCCGCCTGGGTGCTGCACGGCTTGCTGGGTATAACCTCGATTTTGCCGGGGCGGGGATATTTATGGTAGTCCAGTGCGTTTTTGGCGTTCACGCTTCACCTACTTACTATAATTTAATCATTACAAATAATGCCGACAAACATCATCATACACATGGAGGCGGCTGTCATCCGAAAAAAGGGCTGGCCGGGATATGCTTGGATAGATGCCTAAAATGGTAGTGATATGGTGAAGTTAAACGTCTGTTGGGGATTGGTCACCGCCGGGGGAACAATGCACAAGTTGTTGGCAAACTTTCAGCCCCACAACAGCGTCGCTTGCCCAATGGGCGGCGCCCACATAGGCGGCCATGTGCTCATCCAGGCAGGTGCCGCCGATGACGATCTTGGCCTTGGGCTCTGGAAGTTGGTCTTGCAATAGCTCCACGGCGGCCTTGAGGTTTTCCACGCTGTTGGTAAGCACGCAACTTATGCCGATGACGTCCGGCTTTAATTCCCAGGCCTTCTCCAGGAACACCTGGGCCGGCACGTCAACGCCAAGGTCGATGACCTCGAAGCTGTTGCAGTTGAGCAACAGGGCAAACAGGTTTTTGCCCAGATCGTGGATGTCGCCCTGGATGGTGCCCAGGATGATGCGCCCCGCGCTCTTCCCTTCCTGCTCGGGGGCCGCCAGATACGGCCGCAGAACCTCCATGGCCGAGCGCATGATCTCCCCGGCCATTATCAGCGCGGCGATGAAATACGCCCCTTCCTCGAACAAGACTCCGATGCGCCGCATGCCCTCCATGTAACAGGCCAGCAATTCCTTGGAGTCCACACCCTCGGCCAGCATGCCCTGCAATTCGGCCATGCTGTCTTCTTCACGCAACTCCACAATCATGGTCAGGAGCCGCTGCAAACGTTGATCCAGGGCCTCTCGTTCAAGCTGGTCACTCATCCCAAACTCCAACCTTGCTGATCAGGGGCATTTTTTCATGACTGACAATAAACCAGCCAAAGGCCGCGGGCGTGTCATCGAAATCAAAGAACAGATGCTCCAGCTTGAATGCGTTTTCGCCCTCGTTCATGTCGAGCAAACGGGCTTCCTGGGCGTCGAGTTGGGTGGGCAACAGCCGCAGCATTCCGCGTTTGAAGTTGGAGTAGCCTTCCTGAAAAATGAGCCCGGTGAGGACAACCGTGTCGAGCATGGCTTCGACCGTGGGGGAGCGCGGGTCGAAATTGGTAAAGGATATATGCAGGGTGAACGGTTCGTTGCGGTGCAGGATGATCCGCTGCACCTTGATGACCGGGCTGTTGTCGTCCAGGCCCAGAACTGCCTTCTCCGGTCCGGGCGTCTTTTTCACGGAAGCCTCGACAATGCGCACGGCCAGGTTTTCCCGGTCGGCTATTATGGCGCTCAGGGCGTCCAAACCGAAACTGCTGGCGGCAACGCCTATCTTGCGGACAAAGGTGCCCTTGCCCTGCATCCGGCGCACCAGCCCTTCCTCTTCCAACACGCTCACGGCTTGGCGGGCGGTCATGGCGCTAACCCCGTAGGCCTTGGCCAAGGCTGATTCGGCCGGCAGTCGTGATCCGGGCGGGAATTCACCGCTGGAAATTGCCGAGCGCAGGCCGTTGGCCATCTGGGCATAGGCGGGCAGGCGCGAGGACTTGTCTATGGTGCCTTTAACCATGGGCGGCGGTTCGTTTGCCTGACCCGGATTAAACAAGCCTTTTTGATGGTTGGTTTTCACCTAGGCAGCTCCAGACAAACCCGGAATACGGGATTAGTCGCGGCGTATCTCTTTGCCCTTATAGCCAAAAAGGTCATCATTGCTACACTGTCCAGTAGGAAAGCACCCGAGACCTTTAATATATACGAAAATAAAGCTTCTTTAAAGATCATATTTTTCAAACGGTTATCAGTGTTGTGGGTTTAAATGCCATGAAAAAGTGTCGAATTTATCATTTTTTTGTGGCAGTCCTCTATAAGACTATAATAATATAAGAATGCAAGAAGCGCTATGGAGGATTCGTGACGAGCTTTCCTTACAAAATCATCACCTGCCGTTCCGTGGCGCCGGTGCTGGAGCAGATGCTGGGCAGTGGCGAGGCCTTGACCGTATTGGACATCGCCCTTCATCTACAGCCTGACAGGCTGCGCCGGACGCTCATGGAGACGGTGGCGGAACTGGAAATCGACGGTTCCACCATCCTGCTGGGTTACGGGTTATGCGGCCGGGCCCTGGAGGGCGTGGTGTCGGCCAAAAGCACCCTTGTTTTGCCCAAGGTCGACGACTGCGTGGGTATGCTCCTGGGCTCCCGGACCAGACACCAGCAGACCCTGGCCGAACATCCAGGCAGCTACTTCATGGAGCCGGCCTGGCTGGAGACTGAACTGAACATCTTCGAGGAAATGAAAAAAGGCCTGGGGCATGTCTCGCCGGAGCGGCGTAGGCAATTGCTCAGGATCGCCTTGAAACACTACGACCGGCTGGTGATGCTGGAGCGGCCCCAGGGCGACCAGCGAGAGCCTGAAAGGCGCTGCCGCGCTTTGGCCGGTGAATACGATATGGACTTCGTCCGGCTGGTTCAGGATCTGAGCCTGATGGACAAACTTTTACATGGGCCGTGGGACGGGCCGGATTTCATCAAGGCCGCCCCGGGTGTGCCGATTCCCTTGTTTTAGGAAAAGCGAGAAATTCATGATCATCATTGGAGAAAAGATAAACGGCACCCGAAAGGCCGTGGGCGCGGCCATCCGGGAGCGCAATGCCGAGCATATCAAGCAGCTTGCCCTGGATCAGGTGGCGGCCGGCAGCAACTACCTCGATGTGAACGCGGGCACTTCCCCCGAGCGCGAGCCCGAGGACATGGCCTGGCTGGTTGAGTGCATCCAAGCTGTCACCGACTGCCCGCTGTGTCTGGACAGCGCCAATCCCAAGGCCCTGAAAGCAGGCCTGGATCTGGTGCAAAAAACTCCCATCATAAACTCGGTAAGCGGCGAAAAAACCCGCATCGAGGGCGTGTTGCCCTTGGCCCTGGAGTACAAGACCGGCTTGATCCTGCTGGCCCTGGACGACGAGGTGGGCATCCCGGCCACGAGTCAGGGACGCCTGGAAATCGTCCACCGCCTGGCGGGCCTGGCCAAGGACGGAGGCTTGGCCGAGGATCAGCTTTTCGTGGACCCGCTGGTCACGGCCATCAGCACCGGCGACCGTAACGCCCTGATCACTTTCGACGCCATCAAGGGCGTGCGCGAGGCCTACCCCGAAGCTCATATCACCTGCGGCCTGAGCAATATCTCGTTCGGCATGCCCCTGCGTTCGCTGATCAATCAGACCTTCATGGCCATGTGCATCCAGGTGGGCCTGGACAGCGCCATCATCGATCCCAATGACCGCAACCTCATCAGCATGATGCTGGCGGCTGAGATGCTAATGGGCAAGGACAAGTTTTGTCAGAAATTCAGCCGGGCCTACAGGTCCGGAAATATTGGACCAAAAAACAATTAAACGACTTGGAGACTACAAATGGCTGAACTAAAGGATTTATATACTGCGGTTGTCGAGATGCAGGAAGACACCGCCCTGCAGCTCACCCAGCAATTGGTGGACGAGGGCAAGCCGGCCATGCAGGTGTTCAACACATATCAGGAAGCCCTGGAAGAGATCGGCAAGCGCTTTGAAAAGCAGCTTTACTTCATCCCCGAGTTGATCATGTCCGGCGAAATGATGAAGGCCGGCAGCGATATCCTCAAGCCCATGCTGACCGCCGAAGAATCGGAAGGCGCTGGAGATTTCAAGAAGCTGGGCAAGGTGCTCATAGCCACTGTCGAGGGAGACATTCACGACATCGGCAAAAACATCGTAACCATGATGATGGAACTCAACGGCTTTGAGGTACGCGACATCGGCGTGGATGTCCCGGCCGACAAGATCATCGCCGAGGCCCAGGATTTCGGCGCGGATATCATCGGGCTTTCGGGCCTGCTGACTCTGGCCTTTGACCCCATGAAGCAGGTTGTGGAAAAGCTGAAGGAAGCCGGCTTGCGGGACAAGGTGAAGGTGATGATCGGCGGCGGTCAGATGGACGAGCAGGTCTGCACCTATGTGGGCGCCGACGCCTTTTGCACCGACGCCGTGGTGGGCATCAACTACTGTAAAAATTGGTTGAGCTAAGGCCGGGCCTTCGCAACCTACATAATCTTGAAAAGGATAATAGATATGTTCGAGGGATGGGATAAGATGAGCGTCATCGAGCGGCAGGACGCCTTTTTGGCCAAGTGGGCCCAAGGCGAGGGGCTGCCCTTTGAAAGCGACCAAGCCAAGGCCGACTATGCCGAGCGCTGCATCCTGATGGCCGAATCGCTCCAGTTGAAGAAGTCTCCCAAGCGGGTGCCGATCGCTCCCCTGACGACCTTTGCTCCGCCCCAGATGGCGGGCGTCAGCGGCAAGCAGGCCATGTACGACCCCAAGGCCGCTGGTCAGTCCTACGTGGACTTCTGCAAGACCTACAAACCCGACCTGGCCGGTGCCGCCCCCATGCTCATGTACGGGCCGGCCCTGGAGACCCTGCAATATAATCTGTATAAGTGGCCCGGTCACGGCGTTGCCGAACACCTTTCCTATCAATTTCTTGAAAAGGAATACATGAAGGTCGACGAGTATGACCACCTGATTGCCGACCCCACCGACTACTGGCTGCGCTCCTGGCTGCCCAAGACCCACGGCGCCCTGGAGGCCCTGTCGACCATGGCCCCGGTATACGGCACCATGGAATTGCCCATGAGCAGCAACTGGCTGATCAGCCTGGGCACTCCTCCGGTGCAGGAGGCCTTCCAGGCCCTGCTCAAGGCCGGAAAACAGTGCTTTGACTGGATCAATGAACTGGGCGCGTACATGGCCCAAATCTCCGGCATGGGACACCCCTTCTGCGCCGGCGGCGCCACCAAGGCCCCATTCGATGCCTTGAGCGACTCTTTCCGCGGCACCACCCCCTTGATGATGGACCTCTACCGCCGTCCGGAAAAGGTGTTGGAGGCGTGCCAGCGGCTGCTGAAGCCGATGATCGACACCGGCGTGGGCGGCGCGGTTGCCAACGGCAATCCGCTGGTTTTCATACCCCTGCACAAGGGGGCGGACGGATTCATGTCCGACGAGCAGTTCCGCACGTATTACTGGCCGACCCTCAAGGCCCTGATGTACGGCCTGGCCGAAGCCGGTTGCGTGCCGGCGTGCTTCGTGGAGGGTGGATACAACCAGCGACTGGAGTATCTGGCCGAGACGTCCGACATTCGCTGCATGTACCTGTTCGACCGCACCGACATGGCCCAGGCCCGCAAGGTCCTGGGCGGCAAGGTCTGCATCGCCGGCGGTTTCCCGGTGACGCTGATCCTCACCGGCACCCCGGAGCAGGTCCGCGACGAGACCAAGAAGCTTCTGGACGAAGCCGCTGGCGACGGCGGTTACGTGTTGAGCATCGGTTGCGCCATGGACGAGGGCAAGGCCGACACCATGAGGGCCTTTGTCGAAGCCGGGCTGGAATACGGCAAGTACTAAGCCATAAATCAAGCTGAGCGGGCCCGGAAAACCGGGCCCGTTTCCAGGATAGCGGCACGGGTCAACGCGCCGACGGGAGAGGTGCGCCCCGGCCTCCGCAAAGAACAACAACGCAAGCGCAAGAGGAGAAGAGGGTGAAGAAGCTATTTAAGATTCGCGTGTTCGCGGCCGCGGCGGTCGCCGCCGTGCTGGTACTGGCCGGTGCCGGTTCGGCCATGGCCTTCGGCCACTACACCCCGGGTTCACTGGGCCTGAACGCGGCCACCCTGCCGCCCCAGGGCTTCCACTACACCATGTACAACATTTTCTACAACGCCGACACCTTGAAGGACAACTCGGGCAATGATCTCCAGGTGGGCATGGACCTCAACGTATTCGCCAGCGTGCATCAATTCACCTACATGACCGACTACAAGATCCTTGGCGCCGACTTCGGCTTTGACGCCATCATTCCGCTGGTCTACACCAACATCGAGATCAAGGCCGCGGGCGTTGATGAAGACACTTTCGGCATTGGCGATTTGTATTTCGAGCCGTTCGTGCTGGCTTGGCACACCCAAAACTGGGATGTGGCCTTTGCCCTGGGCTTCTACGCCCCCACCGCTGAAAGCGACAAGCCGTCTTCGCCCGGCGCGGGCTACTGGAGTTTCATGGAGACCCTGGGCGCCACCTACTACTTTGACGACGCCCGCACCTGGACATTCTCCGTGTTGACCCGCTGGCTGCAAAACACCGAGGACCGCGACACCAACATTACCCCCGGCGCGGACGTTGTGGCCGAGTACGGTTTGGCCAAGGCCTTGCCGGTCAATGACAACTTTATCTTTACCGCCGGTGTGGCGGGCTACACCTATGCCCAGCTCACCGACGACGACAGCGTGGATGACGATGAGAAATACTTCGGCAACGCCGTTGGCCCCGAACTGCGGGTTTTGGTGTTCAAGCCCTTTGTCTGGCAGGTCAGCCTGCGCTATCTGTTTGAATACGGCTGTGAAAACACCACCGAGGGGCAGAATGTCTGCTTAACCTTGATCGGCTCGTTCTAGCGGTGTGAACATCGCCGGGCCCGTAAACTCGGGTCCTAACGGCCCGCCGGACGGCGTTTGTCCCCCCCTCGCCGTTTGGCGGGCCTTTTCCTTTGCTTGCGTCCGGGCCGTTTGAGGAATATGTTTTTTTAATGGAGAACTGTCTTGGCTGAAAGATCAACGGTCGAAGTAAAATTCGAGCCCCTGGGCCTGCGGGCTATGGTGCCCGGCGGCAGTCTGATCACCAGGGCCATGCTGGAAGCCGGTGTGCTGTTACCGCTGGACTGCGGTGGTAACGGGACTTGCGGCCGCTGTTTGGTGCTGGTGGAAGGAGCCACGTCCCCGCCCAGCCAGGCCGAGGAACGCCTGCTGGACCGGGAGCAACTGGACCAGGGCTGGCGCTTGGCCTGCCAAACCAAGGCCCTGGGCGACCTGCGGGTGGCCGTGCCGGAAACGGCAGAACGGGCCGACGGCGGTTGGCGCATAGACGACGGCGACGTGAAGGATTTAGAGGGCGGCACCCCGGTTGTCACGGCCCTGGCCCTGGAAATACCCGCTCCGACCTTGCAGGACCCCCGCTCCGACCTGGCCAGGGTGTTGGCCCTGGCCGGCGGCGAGGAACATGCCGGGGCCGATCTGGCCACGGCCTCCCAGGTTTCGGCGCTGGCCCGCAAGCACAACTGGCATCTGGCGGCGTTTAGGCGCGGCGCGGAGCTGGTGGGCGTGGCCGCGCCTGGCGTGCCGCCCCTGGGCCTGGCCGTGGACCTGGGCTCCACCAAGATCGCGGCCTATCTGGTCAACTTGGAAGACGGTAAGGTCCTGGCCTCCAGGGGGCGTCTCAATCCCCAGGTGACATTTGGGGCCGATGTGGTCACCCGCTTGCAAAAGGCCATCCGCGACCCTGCCGAAGGCCGCCGAATGACCCGGTTGGTCCGCCGGGCCGTCGGCGATTTGGCGGGCGAACTTGCCGCCCAGGCCGGGGTGGAACCAAGCCAAATCTGCGATATGACCCTGGTTGGCAACTCAGCCATGCATCATCTGCTGCTGGGCCTGCCCCTGGAGCAGCTTGGAGCGCCGCCGTTCGTGGCCTGCCTGGGCCAGGCCATTGATATCAAGGCCAGGGAACTTGGTTTGAAACTGGCTCCGGGAGCTTATGTGCATCTGCCGCCCCTGGTGGGCGGTTTTGTGGGCTCGGACAATGTGGCCATGATCATGGGGGCGGACCTGGACAGGCCGGGTCCGGTGCGTCTGGGCCTGGACATCGGCACCAACACCGAAGTGGTGCTCACCGTACCGGGCGGCGAGCATGCCATGGTAATAGCTTCAGCTCCGTCCGGCCCGACCTTTGAGGGCGCGCACCTGAGTTCTGGCATGCGAGCCATGGCCGGGGCAATATCCAAAGTGGAGATACTCGATGACCAACCGGTGTGCTTCACCATTGACGGCGGAGCACCGGCCGGAATCTGCGGCTCGGGCATAATCGACACCGTGGCCCGGCTATTGGAGGCCGGGATCATAAACAGCCGGGGGCATTTGGACCGAAGCCACCCCAGGGTGCGGGCGGACCAACGCAACATCAGCTATATCCTGGTCCCTGCGGAACAGTCGGCCATTGGCCAGGATATCGCCATCACCCAGAAGGACATAAGCCAGGTGCAACTGGCCAAGGCGGCCATCAGCGCTGCGGCCGGGACTTTGCTGGAACTGGCTGGTTTGGGCGTCGACGACATCGCCGAGGTCGTCTTGGCCGGGTCGTTCGGCGGCCATATTGACGTGGCCGGCGCCAAGCGCATAGGCCTGATACCCAATGTGGCGGCCGCGTCATACGCCCAGGTGGGCAACGCGGCGGGCAAGGGCGCCCGCAAGGTGCTGGTTGCCTCTGAAATGCGCGCGAGGGCCAAGGCCATTCCGGCCATGAGCCGCTACGTGGAACTGGCAAGCGAGACGAAATTCAATACCCTGTTCGCCCGCAGCCTGAGCTTGCCTGAAAGTTCATTTTAAGGTCTGTTTCCGGACCGTCTGAAGCACCTGTATATGGCCCGCGCGATGCGGACGGAATATTGTGACTTTGGCCACAATGATCGATTGACACCGTATCCCGGCTGTGGAAATATACCAATATTGACATATGTCAGTAATGACATATGCAAAATTAATACAAGATGATTATTTGGGATAAGCCTTGCCAATTGCGGTAATGTCGCCGCTCCACACGGGTCGGCTACGTAGCCTTGATCTGGGGCGTTCCCCCGCATTTGACAAGGAACCGGCCCTACAACTTATTCACTGAATTGAGAACCTTGGGCGGTCGGGGCTATCCCACCGCAATAACACGAATTTTGAATGCTTGATTCGTGGGTTGGAAAATGGCCGCCATAAATATGTCAAAAAAGACATATAGAGGCCTGGAGAGCATGACAGCGACGGCCTGGGGCCTGAGCCCCGGCAAGTGGAGAGGAAAGCAATGCCAAGGCTTTTCATAAACACCAGGGAGATTGATTGCCCCGACGGCTCCACCATTTTGGATGCCGCCGAGGCGCATGGCATCAGGATTCCCACCCTATGCCACTACCCAAAGGCCCATAGCGGCGGGGTGTGCGGCGTTTGCGCCGTGGAAGACCTGGAAACGGGAAAGATTCTGCGCGCCTGCCATGAGATGGCGATCGATGGCATGCGGATTTCCACCTACAGCGCCCAGGCCCGCCAGGCCCGGGAAGAGGCCATCAGGACACTGCTGTTGTCGGGAGACCACAACTGCCTGGTCATGGACCTGCCGCCGGAACAGTGGACCAAAGAGCAGCTGCGGATCATGCAAAAGCCCTGGCATGAAAGCCAATGCCCGTCCCATGGCAATTGCCGCCTGCAGGATCTGGCCATTGAATTCGGCGTGAGCATCAACGGTTGCGAGCACTCCGCCGAACCGGCCACCCTGGACGACAGCCACCCCATGATCGTGCGGGACTTCAGCCGCTGCATCCAGTGCGGCCGCTGCGTGGCCGCCTGCAATCAGGTGCAGGTCAACGAGGCCATACCGGTTCAGGACGCACCCGACGGCGGGAATCAGCTCGGCTGGCACCCCCTGGTTAATTATGAAGACTGCACCCATTGCGGCGAGTGCGTTCAGGCCTGCCCGGTGGGCGCGCTCTTCGAGAAAAAGGCCTTTGGCCTATCTCACGGCCACGACGCCCGGATGGTGCGCACCACCTGCCCCTACTGCGGGGTGGGCTGCCAGCTTTGGTTGCATGTAAAGGACGGCAGGATCGTCAAGGTCACCGGCGTGGACGGGGCCCAGCCCAACCAGGGCAGGCTTTGCGTCAAGGGCCGCTTTGGCTATGACTTCATCTACTCCCCGGAGCGCCTGACCAGCCCCCTGATCAAGGACGGCGGCGGCTTCCGGGAGGCTAGCTGGGACGAGGCCCTGGATTTGGTGGCCGACCGTCTCTCGGAAATCAAAAAGGAGTATGGGCCCGACGCCATCGCCGGGGTGAGTTGCGCCAGGAGCATCAACGAAGACTCATACAATATGCAGAAGCTGTTTCGCGCGGTGATCGGTACGAATAATATCGATCACTGCGCGCGTACCTGACATGCTCCCACTGTCGCCGGTCTGGCGAACTCATTCGGTTCAGGTGCAATGACAAACAGTTTTGCCGACTTTGCCAGGGCCAAGATGATCCTGGTGATCGGCTCCAACATGACCCATGCCCACCCGGTGGCGGCCACGTTCGTCAAGAACGCCGTGAAGAACGGCGCCGAGTTGATCGTGATCGACCCCAGGGCCACGGAACTGACCAAATACAGCGTGGAGCATCTCCCGCTCAAAGTCGGCAGCGATATAGCCCTGCTCAACGGGCTGATGCATGTGTTGATCAGCGAGGAGCTATACGCCAAGGAATATGTAAATTCCTGCACGGCGGGCTTTGAGGAACTCAAGGCCAAGGTCATGGAGTACCCGCCGGAGCGCGCCGCCGAGATCAGCGGCATCCCGGCCCAAGACATCGTCCGGGTGGCCCGCCGCCTGGCCACGGTGCGGCCGGCCATGCTCATGTACACCCTGGGCATCACCGAGCACACCTGCGGCGTCAACAACGTGATGAGTTGCGCCAACCTGCAAATGCTCTTGGGCAACGTGGGATTCGAGTGCGGCGGCGTCAACCCCTTGCGCGGCCAGAACAACGTGCAGGGGGCCTGCGACATGGGCGCGCTGCCCAACGTGTTTCACGGCTACCAGAAGGTTATCGACGAAAAGGCCCGCCAGAAGTTCCAGGAGGCCTGGGGCGTGGACGATCTGCCCGACCAAAACGGGTTGATGATGCCGGCCATGATGGACGGGCTCAAGTCAGGAAAGGTCAAGGCCTTCTGGGTCTTCGGCGAAAACCTGGCCAACACCGAACCGGACATCCACCACGTGGAAAGTTGCATGCAGTCGGCCGAATTCATGATCTGTAACGACATTTTCCCCACGGAGACAACCCGTTTCGCCGACGTGATCTTTCCGGCCGCCGCCTGGAGCGAGGACGACGGCACCTTTACCAACAGCGAACGGCGGGTCAACCGGGTGCGTAAGGTCTCCGAACCGCCGGGAGATTCCCGCCCCAACTGGTGGATATTCAAGCAAGTGGCCAAGCGTATGGGCGACGACTGGGAATCAAACAGCTCCCAGGAGATATGGGACAATGAAATAGCCGCCTTGGCTCCCGCGTTCGGCGGCATCAAATACCATCGTATTGAGTGGGACGGCCTGCAATGGCCCGCCCCGTCCGAGGATCACCCCGGCACGCCTTTCCTGCACAAGGACGGCTGCTTCACCTGCGGGCTGGGCAACTTCGTGGCCGTTGACTGGACCCCGCCCGCCGAGTGCGCCAACGACGAATACCCCTGGGTTTTGAGCACCGGCCGCCGCCTGTACCACTACCACACCCGCACCCAGACCGGCCGGGCCGAGGGCCTCAATGTGCTATTGGGTGAAGAGACGGCCGACATCGCCGCCGCCGATGCCGATAAACTCGGCGTGGCCGACGGCGAACTGATCAAGGTGAGCTCAAGGCGGGGCAGCGTCAAGGTACGGGCCAGGGTGACGCCCCAGGTGCCGCCGGGAATGGTCTGGATGGCCTTCCACTTCCGGGAAAACAACGCCAACTGGCTGACCAACCCTGTTTATGATCCGGTCTCCCAGACCGCCGAATATAAGGCCTGCGCGGTCAGGCTGGAGAAAATGGCCTGAGGCTGGCGGGGCGTTTTTTAAACACCGCAAGACAAAGGGGACTGGCTGCGCGGCCGGGCCCCTTTGATTTGTTAACTTGCTTGTGTTAGTCGCTAATTGTTGTTCGATGATCTCCGAGCAGTGACATGTATGTTTCCCTGATGAACTGTTCGTAATAGCCGGGAACGGGCTTGCCAGCCTCCAGGTACGCCCTTACGGCGCTTGCCGGTATCTGGATCAGACATAAGGCGACGCGGTCCAGGTTTTTTTTGCTGGCTTTGCCGAGGAAATGTCGGGTGAATCCGGTCAAACCTGCATCAAGCTCGGATATCAGGTTTGCCACCCTGTCCTTGATGCTCCCAGGCCAATCCCCGGCAATCAATTCCTCCCGCCGGTAAAGCAGGAAGACCCTGGCCTGGTTCGGGTGCTTTTTAACCCATTTCAGGGTGTGGAGGGCTGCCTTTTGCCCGTCGCCCTTATTGAGTTCCTCAAGGAAACCGGCCTGGAATGACTCGATCAATTCCACCCATAGCTCGGCCAGCAGGATCTCCCGGGAAGCGAACCGGTGATATACCGAGCCCACCGGGGCCCCTATTTTGTCGGCGATTGCGGCAATGGTCACCCCGCCGGGTCCCTTGTCGGCCAGCAGCGCAAGCGCGGCTTCTAGAAAATCTTCGTTGGTAAATCGCGCTTTTCGTCCCAACTTTACTCAACTTGTCCAATGATTTTTACAATTCACCTGCCGGCCACGGTGTCATTGCCGGAGATGGGCGGTCATTTCACCGCAAAGGACCGGTCTGCAACTATCGAATTGGATGTCCCGCACGGTTTTCATATTCTTCCACAAGATTTCATGACCTTTCAATCCCTCCGCGAAACTGACCCTCTGTTGCCAGGATTTGATCTCCTCCTCGGTGGCCTCTCTCCTGGCCGAAGCCTTGCCCATCAGGCGCATGCCGGGAAAGGTCTTGAACTTGCCAGCGGAAAGGGCTTCCAGCCAGAAAGATTGAAAATCGCCGTTTATGGCCAACACCGCGACTCTGTGGTTTTTGTCCAGGTTTGCCCCAAGTTGAACCGGAAATTTCTCGAAATAGTAGCCGGTGCGGTCGTCCCGCAGGATCAGCGAGCCGATGGGTGTGACGTGGGGATACCCATTGGCGTCAACCGTGGCGATTGAGTAAGAAAAAGAACTCTGCCCCGCGTCTTCGAATATCTGCCTGATTTCCGGCCATTGGTTGATAAGGTCCATTTTCCCCTCACAGATTTATGGGTTGTTTGCGGTGGTTGAGCTGGAAAACCCTAAGCATCCAGCGGTTATTAGAATGATAATATTAGAATATAAATACTAAAAAAGTCAACGGAGGATTTTATTTTGCGGAACCGGGACGTCATTATCCGGGGAGCGTAACGGTGGCTGGCGCACAAGGCCAAACCGCCGTCATGACCCGGAACCAGTGCCCGGCCGTGGGTATTAAAATTAATCATCGGGTGTGTTCGGATGTAAATTTGTGTATCTTGGAGACTGGAAGTGTATCTTGGACTGACCATGCTGTGACCGGAATTAGGGGATTGATTGCAATTACACCTATCGTGGAGTGAGTCATGAGCCGATTGGATGGGGCTGATTCAAGGGCCTCGATAATCATCGCAGCCTTGCTGGCGGCATTGTGCCTGGCTTTGGCGGCCCCGGGCGACGCCTTTGCGGCGGCGAAAAAGAGCCCGATGGATGAGCCGGATGCTTATGTCATAGGTTTCAACAAAGACGCCAAGGGCGTGAAGAGAGCCTATGTGGAAGGTACGGCCACGCCAGAGGGGGTGTATCTGACGATAAAGGGCCTTTGGTCCACCCAGCCCGTCAAGCTCATCGTTCTGCCGGATGACAAGGGACAGGACTTGCGGGTTGATCTGTTCAAGTACCATTGGAAGCCGCCGCTAAGAAGTTGCTCAACGGCGGGAAAGGGGCAATGCGGCTTTGTCTTCAGCAATCAGGGCGATGTACTCATAAAAATCACCGCGCCGGACGGCCCGGCCAAAGTGTACGTGGCCGCGGAGATCGGCCTGGAAGAAACGCCCAAAATGAAGTCTGTCCTTGTGCCAAAGGGGGTCAGGCAATGAAAAAAGCAGGCATGATCAAAGTGAATTCGTATGGCCTCCGTTTGGTGGCTGCCATTGGCCTGTTGACCGTGGCGCTTGTTATCACGGCAAGGCCCGTCATGGCCTTCGGTCCGGTGGGCGCCGGGGCGTCCAAGTTTGGGGATCTGAGCCAGAAACTCGACGAGTATTGGGAAAAGAAAAAACCTTTGGACCCCGACGAAAAAGGCGGAGGCCCAGATTATGATCCGCCGGGCATGCCCGAGGTGCCGGTTTCCTGCGGCGACAACAACGACTGCTGGAAATGCTATAAAAAGGCCAACGAAAAGATAGAAAAGTTAAGGGTTTCATTTGAAAAGCTGCGCATACTCTACAAAGACACCGACGAGTACACCAAGGCGGCGATTGCCTTTGGCGATGGCGTGGCTGGTTCGGCGGGTGTCGGCGCGTTGGAGTGGGCCCATCAGCGCGGCAATATCAGAAAGTCGTTCAAGGCCTTTGAAGCGGCCTATAAAAAGAAGTACGCCGAGTTGTTGGACAAGCTGAAACAGGCCTTGCTGGAGGTTGCCGCGTGCGAACGTGCGTATTTCAATGAACTGGACTGGTACGCCCGCTACGGTTACATGTTCCACACCTTTATGGCCCTGAATTACCAAAAATAAGCGATATCAGGTTCCCCGGCTGGCAAACGCGTTACCGGCCGGGGAACCGTTGTTTTGCCTATTGGGCGGCGTCCGGCGCCACCACCTGAACCCCGATCTTGGGCCCGTCCTTGGTCACGCGCATCAGGGTGCTTCGGCCCGCCTCCACCAATACATTTCGCTGGACCATCTCCCCCTTGGGCGAATCCAGGACAACGTCGTAATAACCGGCGGGCAGGCTGAGTTCCTCGCCGGCTACTCCCCTGGCCACTTCCTGGCCCCTGGAGTCGCGGACCGTATAGGGTATGGCCAGGGTCTTGGCCATGGCCGTTTTAAGCCCTTGCTGATCGGCCGCGTCGAGATAGCGGCCCTTGCCTGCCTTGGTGGCCTGTTCCATCTGCTCGCGGGTCTTGGGGTCGTTCACCGCGAAGCCCACCACGTGCAGGCGCACGTCCAGACCTTGGGCCCGCAGGTCGTCGATTGTCTTGACCAGGTTGCCCTTGCATTCCTCCTTGCCGTCGGTGACCAGGATGATGGTCTTTTCGCCCTTGGACTGGCCAAAGTCCTTGACCGTCTGGCTCAGGGAATAGGCGATGGGCGTGGTGCCCAGGGGCTTAACGGCTTTTATCTTGGAGATGAGCTTGGCCTTGTCCAGTTTGCCAAAGGAATAGACCAACTCGGTGTCCTGGCAGTCGCCGGGGCGGCCTTCCCGGATGCGGTGGCCGTAGACGCGCAGGGCCACTTCCACGTCCGGCGGCAACTGCTCGATCAACTCTGTCAGGACCTGCTTGGCGATATCCATGCGCGACTTGCCGCCCAGCTTTCTGTTCATGGAGCCGCTGCCGTCCAGAACCAGTTCGATGCGGGGCGGCACGGCGATTTGGGCGATGCGCTCGCCCTCGGTCTTGACCAGCAAGGTGCCTGGCTTGAAGCTCCAGGTGGGTTGCAGGTAATAGGTCGTGCCGCTCATCAGTTCCTGGGCGATTTGCTTGTACACGCCGACAAGCTGGTCCACGTTGGGCACATAGATAAAGCGCCCGCCGCTGGCTAGCGAAATGTGGCGCAACAGGCGGCTTCCGGTGAGTCCGGCTTTGGGGTTGTAGGCCTTTAGTTCTCCGCCCAGGCCGATGGTGAAAAGCCGCACGGGGTTGCCGTCCAAGACCTCCCAGAACTGCGGGTATTTCAGGGCGCTGCCCATGTCCACGCCATCGGTCATCACGACCATGGCCCCGGCTCCCTTGGCCCCGCTCAACATTTCGATGCCCTTGTCCACGGCATCGTACAGACGGGTGGCCATTTCGGCCTTGAATTCGTCGGCAACTGCGGAAAGCAGCTTGTTCTTGTCGCTGGTGAACTCGCTGGTCAGCACATGCAGGTTGTTGTTGAAGGCGATGAGGGCCAGCTTTTCGCTGGGCTGGACATTCTCGATAAATCCGGTCACCGCCTTTTGCAGCAGTTCGGTGTGGTTGGCCATGCTGCCCGAGACGTCCCAGGCCAGGACAATATTGGCCGGGGTTGTCTGGGCCTCCAAAAGATACCGGCCCGGATCAACCCGCCAAGACACGATGGTCTTGGGGCTGGAGTTGCGCTGGGGCTCAAATACGGCCACCTCGCGGCCCTGGCTGTCGCGCAGGGTGAACCGGGTACGCAGGAAGGGCAGGCCCATCAGTTCCAGGTTGAGCATGCCGGGCCGGTCGCCTTCCAGGTTCAGCGAATAGTAATGGCGCTGGTTGTAGTCCTTGAACGGCGCCATCACCCGTTTGCCGAGCTCCAGGGCCGGGGCGCTGCCAGGCGTAAGGCCGGGCCGGACCGATGACGTGACCAGCGCGGGGTCGGGTTTGGGGGCTGCCGCGCCCTCGGAGGCCAGGGGCCGCACCGGCCTGGACAACAGCGAAGTATAGCCAGGCGCATGGCCTTCGATAATGGCCACCTTGCCCAGGCTGGTGAATCTGCCGCCCTGGTTTTCCAGGATGCGCAGCTTGATGAACCTGGCCTTGCGCTTGATGGGAATGGTGTGGCTGGGGCTGTCGGCGGGCATCTCGGCCCTGGCCACCTCCACGAAACCGCCGGTGGGGCTGTCCGTGGAGACCAGAACGGCGATTTCCTTGGGCCTGGTCTTGGCGTCAAACCCGGAGTCCAGTTCCAGCTCCAGCCTGTCGATCAGGGCCTCGCCGTCATCACGCAGGCAGAAGACGAATTCCTGGGGAAGCTGGTCGTTGTCCGAACGCCAGCCCCGGCCCTTGCGCTGCCTTTGCAGGGTGTTGACAGCCTCGCCGCCGTAGTACTGGGAGGTGTAACGCAACACCGCCCCGCCAAAGGCCGGCAGGGCCAGATCAACCTCGACGTCCTTGACTATGGAGTCCGGGCCCTGCTCCTCAATGATTTCCACCTCGGCCAATTGGGTGCGCCGCGAACCGCCGTAATTTGATTTTATGATCAGTTTTAGATACTTGGCCTGAATACCCGGCAGGGGGATGACCTGGCGCGCGGCAACTGGCCGCAGCTCTCTGGCAGCCGCCAGTTTGTATCCCGAATCCGGCGACTGTTCCGAGACCCACACTTCCACCATGCGGGGCAGGCTGGACAGGCAATTTTCATCGCCGGAGCAGGACTGGCAGTCCAGGACCACCGCCTTCAACCGTGCGCTGCGGTTCTGGTTGAACGAAAAAACGATTTCCTGGGGAAACTTGTTGTCCGAAGAGGCCCAGCCGCAGGCAGGCTTGCAGTCTTCGCCGCCATAGCCGAAGCCGTCGTTGAGCCCGTCTTGGGACCAGTATGTCTTGTTGGCCTGTGATGTGGCCGAGACCACCTTGCCGCCCAGGCCTTGATGGGCCAGGTTGGCCCCGGCCGGTGGCGCGGCCTCGTCCGGCAACAATGCCGATTCATGGGTTGATTGGATGCGGAGGTCAACCGTGGCCAGTAGCTTGTCGTCCTTGAACACCTCCGCGCGGTATTGCCCCGGCCAAAATCCGCCTTTGGGCGGCAGGAACGCGTCGGTGCTCCAGTCGTTGACCCGCAGGATTGTCGGTGTGGAAGTGAGCTTTTTCCCGGCGGGCAGGCCCTCCACCTGGACCGCCGACCACTTGACCCTGACAATGTCCTTCAGCCCGGGATCCAGGCTGCGCATGGCCAGGTAGATTTTGACGTCGTCTGTGTTGAATACGGCGGGCTTGTCGGTTGGGGCCTTGTTGGCGTCGACCGCCCGGGCGCAGACGATCTCGATGCCGCCGCTGGCGGTGACCTGGGCCTGGGCCCCTGGGGTGGCCTGTGGCCGGGGCTCAGCCGGTTGGGCCGCCGCTGTGGCCGTGGCAGGGGGGGCTGTGGGCTCCGCTGAGGCCTGCGTGGCGGCCGGCTGGGCCTGGCTGGTTGGCCGTTGCCTGTTGTTGTCGTCCTTGCGGGCCGGGGTGCTCATCTCCTTGTCCAGGAAATCGCCGACAACCTTGATGCCCTCCTGGGCCGCCTCGGGTCCCTGTTTGGTCTTGAAGACATGGGTCAGGGCGTCGCTGACGTTTTCCTGCTTGCCCGACGGCCCGGCGGCCGGAGCCTCGAGAGTCGCCTTTTGCTGCGCCGTGGTTAGAGGCATCGGCTTGACCACGAAGCCCAGGGCCTTTTGCCGCTGCCCTTCAACGGCCAGGGAGACGCGGTAGAGCCCGGCGGGCAGACCCTTGTCAGCGGAGCGGAAGGGCGCGAACTTGGTCTGACCTGGCCCCAGGGCCAAGGTGTCCTGACCCAGGCTCTGTCCGCTGTCCAGGCCCGATACCTTTACCGCCTCCCAGCTCAACTCCACCACCACCGGCTTTGGGTAGCCGGAGGTCACCGCCACGGTGAAGCCCTTGGCCCCTTCCGGGACCACCAGGGTTTTTTCGTATTCGCCGCTGACCAGGTCGGCCTTGCTGCAAATCGCCGCTTCCAACTGGCCGGCCTGGGCGGGAGGTCCGTTTAAGAGCAGAAGCAGGCACGCCAATAAAACCATTGAAATGAGTTGTCTGGTTTTTGGGGCGGATTTCGATTTGTCGTGCATGGCGATCTCCTCGCATCAGGCCGGGTATGTATGGATTCTACCCATTATATGGTCGATTCAGACGAATATATAGATTTATATGCTCTCCGTTATTTGCGATTTCAATAATAAAGATAAAGTTCGAAGGGCGTGGGCTTGGCTCGAATCAGATGCAAGACGCAACAGCCCGCGAGGGGAATTGAAAAGCCGCCCTTTGGAGGGGCGGCCTTTGATTGATGATTGACGTGCCGGCTGTTTATGCGGCCTTCAGGCGCTCCAAGGCCTGTTCGGCCTCTTGGCGGACGGCTCCGTCGCTCTGGGCCGCGAAACCCTCCAGGGCCTGTTTGGCTTCGTCGCCGCCCAGGCGGCCCAGGGACCAGGCGATCATGCCCAAAACCCGCTCGTCGCTGTTTTCGCCGAACGCGCGGATCAATTCCGGTACATATTTGCGATCCAGGGTGTTGCCCATGGCCCGGGCCACGTTCATTTTCCACAGCCACAGCTTGTCCGAGTTCAGGTAGAACATGTGCGGCCAGATGTGTTTTTCAAAATAGGCCGTGTCCATGTGCAGCAGTTTGGTCAACTCGAAGTCCGCCGCCTTGGCAGCCGCCCGTGGGTTGGCGGGCAGGTTGCGCGACAGCCAGGCCGTATTGCGGGGGCAGACGTTCTGGCAGCGGTCGCAGCCGTAGACCCAGGTGCCCATCTGTTCGCGCATCTCCAGGGGGGTGATCTTCCGGGCGAAGTAGGTTAGAAACGAGATGCATTTTTGGGGGTTGAGCCTGCGGGGGCCTTTGATGGCCCCGGTGGGGCAGGCGGCGATGCAGGCGTTTTTGCACCAGGTCGGACAGGTCACCTCCTCCGTGGGGGTGTCCGGCTCAAACTCGGCGTCGACCAAGAGCACATAGGGGATGACCCAGGAACTGTTGGCGTTGGTGCGGTTGGCGTACAGGAAATTGTTTTTACCAAAGCTGGCCACCCCGGCCCTGGCCGCCGACATGCGGTGGGGCAGGTTGGGAGCACCCTTGGAGCCGATGCCGTTGTCGCGCAGGAAGCTCCGGAAGGACTTCATCTGCACGTACATGTTGTCCTTGGTGACCCGGTCGTCGTCTTGGTAACAACGGCCGAAATGGGCCTCCAGTTCCGGCGGGAAGGCCTGGGCGAAGTAGTTGTTCAACAGCACGATTATGGACTTGGCCTCGGGGTAGACCGTCTTGGGGTCTGTGCCTTCCATAAGCTGGCCGACCCTGATCAGGAAGCCATAGTCCTCCGCGCGTTCCTCCAGAACCTTCCGCTGGGACTCAAAAGGCTCGGCCGTGGCAAAGCCGATATCCACAAAGCCCAGTTCCAGGGCCTTGGCGCTGATTTCTTGTTTGGTTACGATGATGCACCTCCAGTCTGATTCCTGGATTATGCCATAAGACCGTTCGGTATATATAGAAAAAAATGAAGGGCCTTTTGGGGTAGAACTAAACATATGTAGACTAAAAATGCGGTCTGCGGTATCCTGAATCAGGCCGAGGGGGAGTTTTTCTCGGGCCGGAGTGCTTGGATATTATGGGGTAAAAAGCCGTGAATACAGCAGTTTGCGCCGAAAAAGCCATCGTGCATCTAAACGTGGCCGACTTTGCCGTGGCCGTGGAGCGCCTTAGTCAGCCGGGCCTGCACGACCGCCCGGTGATCGTGGCCCCACTGGGCGCGGCACGGGCCCGCGTTTACGACATGAGCGAGGAAGCGTTCCAGGCTGGAGTCCGCAAGCACATGCCCCTGGACCTGGCCCGCCGCCGCTGCGCCGGGGCACGTATTGTGGCGCCCCGGCCCCACCGCTACGAACAAGCCATGCGCGAGCTGATGTCCCTGGCCCTGCCGTTTTCGCCCCTGGTGGAGAGCGAGGACGACACCGGCCATGTGTTCGTGGATTTAAGCGGCACCCGGCGGCTGTTCGGCCCGGCCAGGGACGTGGCCTGGCGCATGCGCCGGGAGGCCAGGGGCCGCCTGGGCCTGGACCCGATATGGGGCCTGGCCACGGGCAAGATGATGGCCAAGGCCGCCACCCGGGTGGTCAAACCCAACGGCGAGCATATCGTCGAACCCGGCTCCGAGGCCGCGTTTCTGCGTCCCTTGCCCTTGCACCTGCTGCCCGGCCTGGAGGCCCCGGACCTGGCCGTCCTGGCCCAGTACAACCTGCGCCGGGTTGACCAGGCCCTGGCCTGGCGCGCCGAGCATTTCACGGCCATCTTCGGCAAACGCGGGGCCGAGATCTACGACCTGTTGCGGGGCCGGGACGAAACGCCGGTGCTGCCCGCCGGCCTGAAGCCGCCGGTGGTGCGCCTGGACCACGAATTCGAGGACGACACCAATGACGCGGGCCTGGTGGAGCGCCGTTTGTTTCTGTTGGCGGAGCGGGCCGGGGCCGCGCTAAGGCGCATGGGCAAGGCCGCCCGGCGGGTGGCCGTGGCGCTAACCTACAGCGACGGCGCGCGGGTCATTCGCCAGCGCTCCCACGCCCTGGGCACGGCCAATGATTTTCTGCTTTACGACCTGGCCGGGGCGGCCCTGGACATGGCCTGGCAGCGGCGGGTGCGCCTGCGCCATCTGCGCCTGATCTGCGACCGTCTGGTCTATCCTCCGGCCCAGCTCGATTTGCCGTTCATGCTGGACCCCGCCGAATTGCGCAGCATGCGCCGGGACAAGCTGGTCGGCGCCCTGGACAGCATCCGCGTCCGTCACGGCTTCGGGGCCGTGCGCCTGGGCCGGGCCATGGAAGGCTAGTTATGCTGGCCCTGTGCGTACGATCCCACTATTCGCTGATGTGGGCCACCCCGTCCACCGACGCCCTGTGCCGCCGGGCCAAGGAGCTTGGCTACGACGGCGTGGCGCTGACAGACACGGATAACCTCTACGGCCTGTGGGAGTTTCTGCGGGCTTGTTCCCGCCACGGTCTGCACCCGGTGGCCGGGGCCGAGATCACCGACCCCGCCGCGCCCCGGCGGGCCCTTTGCCTGATGACCAGCGCCCAGGGCTTCACCAGCCTCTGCCGCCTGCTCACGGCCCGGCACATCGACCCCAAGTTTGACCTGCAAAAGGACCTGCCCCGCCACGCGGCCGGGCTTGAGATATTGACCACCAGCGCCGAACTGCTCCAGGCTTGGCGCAAGGCAGGCCTGCCGGTGATTGCCGCCTTGCCCCGGGGCCTGAACGGCCAGACCTATCGCCTGCGCCAGACGGCCCGCCGGATCAACGCGCCCATGGCGGCAGTGGCGGGCAGCTTTTTTCTGGAGCCCGGCGATTATCTTTTGCACCGGGTGCAGCGGGCCATCGCCCTGAACACCTCGCTATCGCGTCTGGAGCCGGGTGACCTGGCCCCGCCCGACGCCTGGTTGGCCCCGCCCGATGAATTCTCCCGGCGCTTCGAGGCCCTGCCCCAAGCCCTGCGCGAGGCCGAAAAGCTGGCGTCGCGCTTGGACTACGTGCCCGGCCCCGGCCTGACCATGCCGCCGTGGGTCGACGCCAAGGGCCGCACGGCCGACGAAGTGTTGCGGGAAGAAGCTTATGCCGGGGCGGCCCGGCGCTATGGACGGCCTTTGCCCGCCCTGGTTAAAAAACGCCTGGAATACGAGTTGGACGTCATCGCCCAAAAGCAATTCTCGTCGTATTTCCTGGTGGTGGAAGACATCGTGCGCCGCAGCCCGCGCATCTGCGGCCGGGGATCGGGCGCGGCCTCACTGGTGGCCTACTCCCTGGGCATCACCAATGTCTGCCCCATCAAGTTCAACCTCTACTTCGAGCGCTTCATCAACCCCCAGCGCATCGACCCGCCGGACATCGACATCGACTTTGCCTGGGACGAGCGCGACGACGTCATCAACTCGGTGCTGGAGCAATACAAGGGCCGTTCGGCCATGGTGGGCACCCACATCCTATTCCGGGGGCGCATGGCCATCCGCGAGGTGGCCAAGGTCTACGGCATCCCGGCCGACGAGATCAAACGCACCATAAAGCGGCTGCCCTGGATGCGCGGCCCGGCCGAGGGCGAGACGGGCATGTACCCCAAGCGCCAGGCCCTGCCCGCCGGGGCCAAGGCCGAACTGCCCCGGCCCTGGCCCGAGATCCTAGGCCTGGCCCAGGGCCTGATGAAGATGCCCCGGCACATCGCCGTGCACGTGGGCGGCGTGGTCATCACCCCCGGCCCAATCGCCGACCACGCGCCCCTGGAAACGGCCGCCAAGGGCGTTCCGGTGATCCAGTGGGAAAAGGAGGGGGCCGAGGACGCCGGGCTGGTCAAGATCGATCTTTTGGGCAACCGCTCCCTGGCCGTGATCCGCGACGCCATCGCAGAACTGCGCCAAAGCGGCCAGGCCTTTGACGAGACCCGATGGCAGCCCGAGGACGACGCCGCGACCCAGGAGATGGTCAAACGAGGCCAAACCATGGGCTGCTTTTACATCGAGAGCCCGGCCACCCGGCTGTTGCAGGAAAAGGCCCGCCGGGGCGACTACGAGCACATGGTGATCCATTCCAGCATCATCCGCCCAGCGGCCAACGACTATATCCAGGAATACCTGCGCCGTTTGCACGGCGGGGCCTGGCAGCCGATCCACCCCCTGTTGGACGACGTGTTGGACGAGACCTACGGCATCATGGTCTATCAGGAGCAGGTCTCCCAGGCGGCAATGGCCCTGGCCGGATTCACCCACGCCCAGGGCGACCGCCTGCGCAAGGCCATGAGCTGGAAAGACCCCGGCCGGGCCGTAAAGGACTACCGGGGCATGTTCGAGGCCGGAGCCAGGGCCAGGGGCGTGAGCCCGGAAAAGGTCGACGAACTGTGGCGGATGATGATGAGCTTTTCCGGATACAGCTTTTGCAAGCCCCACAGCGCCAGCTATGCCCGGGTCTCGTTCCAGGCGGCGTATCTGAAGGCCCACCATCCGGCCCAGTTCATGGCCGCGGTGATCAGCAACCAGGGCGGGTTTTATTCCACCTTCGCCTATGTGTCCGAGGCCCGGCGCCTAGGGCTCCAAATATTGCCGCCCTGCGTGAACCGGAGCCGGGTGCGCTGGACCGGCCAGGGAGACGCGGTGCGGGTGGGTCTGATGGCCGTCAAGGGCCTGGGCCGCCAGACCTTGGAGCGTCTGCTCAATGCGCGCGAGATGCGGTCGTTTGTAGGCTTTGCCGACTTCATGCAGCGGGTGCGTCCAGCCGACGACGAGGCCAAGGCCCTGATCCACGCCGGGACCTTCGAGGCCCTGCATCCGGGAGGGGAGCCTGCCCGCCTGCTGTGGCAACTGGCTCAGAGTCGGGCCGGGGCGGCCAGGCGGGCCGGTGCGGGATCGCTGTTTTGGTCCGTTCCCGGCGAAGCGCCGCCCCTGCCGCCCGCTGACCAGCGCGAGCTTTTGCGCCGCCAATTCGCCGTGCTGGGCTTTCTGCCCGGCGGCCACCCCATGGAGCTTTTCGCGGCGCAGCTAAAGGGCCTGAACCTGGTCAAGGCGCGGGACTTGGCCAATCACGCGGGTCGGCGCGTCTGCCTGGCCGGGTGGCTGTTGGTGGGCAAGGTCGTCAGCACGGGCAAGAACGAGCCCATGCAGTTTCTGACATTCGAGGACGAAACCGGCCTGGTGGAGGCCACGTTCTTTCCCGATGCCTTCCGCAAGTTCCACATGATGCTCGATTGGGGCCACCCCTATATCCTGCGCGGCCTGGTGGAGGAAAACTACGGCGCGGCGACGCTGACGGTGGATGAGGTCAGGCGGGTTTGAGCCAAGCGGCTGGCAAGGACCATGGCAGAGGCGCTCTGCTTCGCAGGTCAAACCGCCCGTGAGGACCGGCGAAAGTATTTTATGTGATTGTGCTTGAGAAGATTAGGATAAACAAATTGTTGGGCCGAAAAAAAAGGGGGTGCGGTGATCAAACCTGCCCCTCTAATCACCGCACCTTGCGCCGATCATTTGATCGACAATATGAGCATATTAAAATTGCTTTAGTTTATAAATTAGGGAAAACCCTGAATCGGTTTGTCAAAATCCCTAATCATCAAACTAGAAATCCAGGGACGTAATCCCATTTTGAATTGCATATTTTGTCAATTCGGCGACCCTGTGGATTTTCAGCTTGCTCATTATCTGTTTGCGGTGGCTTTCAACGGTCTTGACGCTGATGAAAAGCGTGTCGGCAATTTCGGCGGTCTTGTAGCCTTCCGCGACCAGTTGCAGGACTTCCTTTTCCCTTACGGACAAGGGAGACTCCTGACTGTCCGGACTTTGATGGCTGTGACCTTCCCACATCGATTCGACAAGCTGCTTGGCCGCGTTGGGCCCAAGGTAGCTGCCGCCTTTGGAGATGATCCGGACGGCGTTTGCCAACTCGTCTGGGTCGCAAGCCTTTGATATGTATCCTGAAGCTCCCGAGCGGATTATTTCGGAAACCATGGGGCCGTCCTGATAGAAGGACAATCCCAAAACCTTGGTCTCGGGGCAGCTTTTACGCACCATCCGTGTCGCCTCGATACCGTTGAGGTCCGGCATGCTGATGTCCATGATCAATACATCCGGGTTGTATTTTTCGGCGGCCTTCAACGCGTCGCGTCCGTTGGACATCTCAGCCAGCACTTGCATGTCTGGTTCGGCGCTTAGCGCGGCGGCCACCCCCACCCTGAAAAGGGCGTGGTCGTCGGCCAGGACGATCGATATTTTGCTTTTGTTATTCATTGGTTAAACGTCTGGTCCAATACTATTTGTTCAAGATGCAATAAAGTATCATAATTCGAAATTGGGTTGAATACCGGAAAACCCTATGCTATCAAACTAATCATCCTATTGAATGACGGTATTGGTGCATTTGTTCATGTCTTGATAGTATCTAATTGTGCCGGTTGGAACCTGGGGGGGGACTATGAACGGCAAGCCGCAAAAGACGGGTAATGATGATATTTCTTCGGATAAAGATAAATTACTCAAAGAGATCAGCGAACTTGAGGAGCAGAACCAACTACTAAAAGCGGAAATAACCCAACTGGAGTCATTCCAACTGGAATGTGACCGGGAAGCCACCCACCTGCGAAATCTCGCCGAGTTGTCCCGTGACATGGGCATATACCGCCTGCGTGCGGATATCGACAATCCCGAACGGGGCCGTGTTTTATACATGAGCCCGGCCGCCAAACGGATCTTGGGCGTACCAAACCCCATGGACCACAATTCATGGTTCGCCTATTGCCATCCCGATGACCAAAAACTTGGCCTTGAACGGCAAATGGAAGCCTTGCGCACAGGCGTCTTCCGGCTGGACGCCAGGCTGTTTCAAAACGAGGACGGCTCTTGGCGCTGGGTGAGGATGTATGCCTTTGCCACGCCCAATGAAAAGAATGAAAAGGATGTTTTCAACGGGTTTGTCTGGGACGTGACCGCCGAAAAACGGGCCCGGCAGGAAGCCGAGCAAAAAAGCAAACGTTTGCGCAGGCTTTCGTATCAGCTCTTTCAGGAAGAAGAGCGACAGCGGAAAAACATTGCCGGAGTACTTCATGACAAGATAGGCCAGAGCCTGAGTCTGCTGCGTTTTTCCCTGGCCCGGGAGGCCAAGACGGAGACGCAAGGTTCGGCCCTGCATCAATGCCTGACAATCCTTGACCAGATAATCGCGGAAACCCGCACGCTTACCACGGAATTGTACCCGAATATCCTGCGCCAGGCAGGTTTGGTGGAGGCTTTGCGCTGGTTGTGTTCCATGGGCCACGAAGTCATGGGCATTGATATCCAATTCGACACCAACTCAGAGCACAAAGACCTGGACAACGATATCGCCATATTCCTGTACCGTACCGCGTCCGAGCTATTGACCAACTGCATGAAACATTCCGGGGCCGCGCGTGTTTCACTGTCGCTTTTTGAGGGCCGGGAAGGCCTGTGCATGAAGATGTCAGATAACGGCCGGGGCTTTGTCTATAACGACGAAAAGGCAAATCCAGGCGGGTTTGGCCTGTTCAGCATCAGGGAAAAGCTGATTTATCTTGAAGGCCGTTTGGATATTGAAACAGCACCTGGCGCCGGCACTGAAATAACTGTCTCTGTCCCTTATTAGGGACGGCTGGGTTGTAGTGGGTTGATGGTCAAAATAATCTCCGACGAAAAAGACGGCCAAACGGTAGAGGATTTGGCTGCCAGACTAGGGGCTTTGACGGCGGAAAGAGAGCTTCTGCGGGCCGAAGTCGCCCAACTGGAGACCTTCCAAAAACAGTGCGACATCGAGGCGGACCACCTGCGCGATCTTTTCAACAATTCCGAAGACGTGGGCGTGTACCGCCTGCGCACCAATCCGGATGACCCGGAACATGCCCGTCTTGTGTATATCAACAAGGCGGGCAGGAGGCTGTTGGGGCTCTCTGAAACGGATAATTATGAGAGTTGGTTTTCAAGGTTGCATCCGGATGACATCCAGAAAGGCCTTGAAATGCAGGCCGAGGCATTGGAAACAGGCGTTTTCAATGCCGCTTTGCGTATATTCCAAGAAAAAGACAATAGTTGGCGCTGGATGAGGCATTACTCATTTGCCGTCGACAATGAAAGACACGAGAAAGAACAATTTAACGGGTTCCTTTGGGACGTAACCGATGAAGTGCAGGCCCGGTCGGAGGCCGACCGCCAAGGCGATCGTCTGCGCAGGCTGTCTTACCGGCTGTATCAGGAAGAAGAGCGGCAGTGGCAATCCATTGCAGGCGCCATGCACGACAAGGTCGGTCAGAGCCTGAGCCTGCTTCGTTTTATTTTGGTTCGTGAGGGCAAGACCTCGCCTGGGGATAGCGCACTGACGCAACGCCTGGAACTGGTTGACCAGGTAATCAAAGAGACCCGCGCACTGACCGCCGGGATCTACCCAAACTCCCTGCATGAGGCCGGGCTTGTCAAAACGCTGGAATGGCTGTGTTGCAGAGGACCTGATTTTTCGGGGCTTGATATCCGGTTTGAAGCTGATGTCGGGCATCTGGACCTCGATAAAGATATGGCCATTTTTTTGTATCGGGCCGCAATGGAACTGCTGAACAACAGCAAAAAAAACTCCGGAGCCAGGCAGGTTTGTCTATCGCTTTTTGAGAATAACGAGGGTCTTTGCCTGCGGGTGACAGACGACGGTCTGGGCTTCGCATATGGTGGCGATCAGGATGACATGGCCGGTTTTGGGTTGTTCAGCATCAGGGAAAAACTGAGGTATTTTGACGGCAGCCTGGATGTCGTCAGCTCCCCGGGAAACGGTGCCGATATTACAATAACTTTGCCTTTGTGAGCCAGGGATGGGGGGATACTGGTGCCGGACAACAACCAGTTGCACATACAAATCAAGGCCGCCGAAGAAACAATCGCCAAATTGCGGGCTGAGATCAGCCAACTCAACTATGAGGTTGAGCAGGTCCGCTATGAATTGGATCTTTACAAGAACCACTTCAAGGAATCCGAATCTTTTGCCACCTACAAGCTGCGTGTCTATCCGAACAGCACCCAGTATGACGTCCTGTTTGTCAGTCCGTCATTTTCCAGCATTGTCGACTGCCAAGATCCCATGGATCACCAGTCCTGGTTTGAAAACATTCATCCCGATGACATAGCCGAGGCCTTGGCCCGCCAGGAGGATGCGCCGCAAAAAAACCAGTTCAACATGAAGGTCCGCATGTTCAGCAACCGGCTGCAGGAATGGCGCTGGCTGCATTTTGTGGGCAACGGGGTTCGGGCCGAGGACGGCCATCCGTATTTCGTCAACGGCATTGTCATGGACATCACTGAACAAAAGCGGGCGGAAAACGCCATGCTGGCCTACCAGCAGCGGCTGCAATCCTTGACGCGGCAACTTTTCCTGGCCGAGGAGCGCGAGCGCACCCGCATAGCCGGTTTGCTCCATGACGGAGTGGGGCAGGACCTTTCCCTGGCCATTTTCAAGCTGGGCCGCCTGGCATCCGGCAAGGATGCCGATCCAGAGGCAATCAGGGAAATCAGGGATATTGTGGACCAGGCCATCAGCGACACCCGCAACCTGGTTTCAGAACTCTGCCCGCCGGCCCTTTGTCAGATGGGCCTTGGCTCCGGCCTGCGCTGGCTGGCCCACAAAACACAGCGGGAATTCGGCTTCAGGGTGGAAATGAATATCGACCCGGACCTTGGCTCACTGACCAGGGAGGAAGAGTCCGCCCTGTATCGTATGGCCGCCGAATTGCTCCACAACGTGGGCAAACATGCCGGGGCGTCTTTGGTGGTGGTGGATTTGTCCGCCGCGCAACGGGGGGCATTGCTGACGGTAAGTGATGACGGCTGCGGTTTCAAGGACAAGCCGGAGGTATACCCGGTGTCAGGCAAATTTGGTCTGTTTAGCATCGAGGAACGGCTACGAGGTATTGGTGGTTGGATCAAAAAAAGCCCATCAAGTATCGGCGGAGCAGAGGTGCGCATATTTGTTTCACTTGTGGAATAATAATGTGACGATATTGAAAATATATAATAACTTACAATAGATAATATTGTGACTATTGTTCGCTAATTGTGCCGATGTAAAAAAATTACTTGAAAAAATCTGGGCGCGGGCATCCGCCATACATCTTTTTAAATTGAATAAATGGTTGATAATATTTGGATAAAGTGTGACCTAATACTTTATTCTTAGTACCTTTTTCATGCCCCCGTACCAATCAAAATCAGTCCATGGCCTGATTGTCACTTTTTTAACAATGTGAGAGTGCTGCGCAATTAAGTGATTTGTATTTTGGGCAGTTTTGACGAGGAAAATGACACGGCGGGCTATTTTGCAGGCTTTTGTTTCATCAATAATCGCCCCAGAAAGTCATCAATGATGGCCGCGTGTGGGTCGCCCCAGGCCTTATTATCGTCCTCCCGCCATCATCCGGGCGGCCTTTTTGAGGTTGTAGGCCATTGCATCCATGAGCAATTGCATTCCCATTTTCGCCGCGCCCAGGTATCTGGCCCGCGCCAGGCGATAATCCTTTTTCAGTGTCCCAAAAGCCCGTTCCACCGAGCCCCGGCCACTACTGATGGCCCGGTTATCCATCCTTTCCGCATTGCACAATGGCCGGTTTCGGGCCGCCTTGTACATAATAAGGTCAAATAATCCGCTATTTGCAAGGGCGCTGCGGTTCTCCCGGCTGCTGTAGCCCTTGTCCGCCATGACCGGCGCACCCTGCTCCAAATCACATTGCGCGACCACTGCCATCATTTCCTTGCAGTCTGCCCGATTGGCCGGGGTGGCGTGGCCCGCCATGATGAATCCGTGCTCCCCGTCCACGGCCATATGCACCTTATAGCCGTACCAAGCCCGCTTGCCCTTTCTGGTCCACGTCGCCTCCACCTCACCGGAATAACTGGTCTTTACGTCATGGCCGCCTGTATCTGGCTCCTCATCGTCTTCCTGGCGGTCCACGGGGATCACCTCCTGTTGTTTGCGGGGACGGCGGGCGCTCTCGACAATGCTGGCGTCGATGATGACACCGGCCTTGATTTCCAAACCACCCGCCGCGATCTGGTCGTTGATCGTATCCAGCAGGGGTTTGGCCAGGCCTTTTTCATGTAACTGGTTGCGGAAACGGCAGATTGTGGAATTGTCGGGCACCTCGTTGTCCAGGGAGAAGCCGCAAAAGTGGCTGAAGGAAATGCGGTCTTCCAGGTTTTCCGAAAGCTCCCGGTCCGAAAGGCCATACCAGGATTGCAATAGTAGAGCCTTGAACATGCTCAGGGCGGGGTAGCTGGGATTGCCCACGGCGTCCGGCTTACGGCGAAGCTTTTTCTTGAGCAGCTTTTCGATGGGCCGCCAGTCGACCAATTCGTCGATCTTTTCAGGTGTGGTCTTGTTCCTTTTGCGCCGCGCCGCCGCCATATCGGCGAAACCGCCTTTTTTGTCGAATCGATTGGCCACCAATGCCTCCAAACCGTGCCTTTGGAGTATTTTAACTAATAATCACATACGTTTAAATTAAATTGTCAGGCAATTTGCCGTGCAGCACTCTCTTATAGCTAGTCGCTAGTATAGCATGGCTTTCTGGGGTGCGTCATGCCTTATGAGGATAGGCCAATCCGCTGATATTAATTGTGCTTCAAGAATTTAAAATTGATTACGAATTATATTAAGTTAGACGTTTTGCTAGTCGCGCCCTCACTCCAAAATACGGTGCAAACGAGCATTTTTTACGCAAGCGGGCAGCCGTGTACATCATCTCAGTACAAATACGCTTCCATCCGAGTCTAGTTTCATCAATTGAATCCCAGTAACATTTTATTTCTTCCACCCAAAAGTCATTGGCTCTCAGGAGTGAACAGAGATCCACAATGGAATGGTTGCGGATATAATCTTCAGACCAAGTCTTTTTTCTCAAGCGAGAAAAAAACGTGTCTATTTTGTCCGGGGCGCGGGCTGAAATAATCAGCTTGCCACCGGGTTTAAGCAAACGGACGATCTCGGCCAAGTGATCAGAGGGATTGTCCACCCAGTTGATGACCATGGTGGATATCACTGTATCGAATGAATGATCCGAAAACTCAGTACCGCATGTGTCGCAGTGCATGAACTGCAGTGATGGATATTCACTTTTCGCCCAGCGAACCCTTTCTTCTTGGGGATCCACGCCAACGATGGAATCAAAGCGTGACGACAAGCGGTAGGTAACGTCACCGAAACCACAGCCGTAGTCAAGTGCACTGCCCGAGCATGTTTCGGCAAGTTCGTTGACCATTTTATAACGGCGAACCTGATGCACGGTCGGAATGCCGTTGATCATATATTTTGAATAACTATCCATCTTCATTTAATAAGCTTTTTAAACCAAGTCAACGGTTCGACGGTTTTGCGCCGCCGTTTTATTAGTAGTTATATGCACTTCTGCCCTTTGAAAGCATGAACATGAAATCTAAAAAGTGGCTCAACAAGTCAGGGAGCAATTGGTTGCCCATCTCATTGATCATTAACAAGACCGCGTCCATTGGTTTGAGGGCTGGCTTGTAACACCGCTCAGAGGTTATGGCATCGTAGGCATCTACTATGCGAACTATTGAAGCGAGGTAAGATATCTCTTCTCCAACCAGGCCATTGGGATATCCGCTGCCGTCCTGGTTCTCGTGATGTTGCAGGGCTATTTCCAAGGCGGCCGCAGGAAGTGTCCGCTGCTCGGCAAGTATTTGGTAGCTGTGAATGGGATGCGTGCGTATCTCGGCCCACTCCATCGAATCAAGGCCGCTTGGCTTGGAAAGGATATTCGGATTAATATATTTCTTGCCTATATCGTGGTACAGGGCACCTGCGGACAGGGCCACGGCCTGTTTGTCTTCAAGCTTGAGGAACGCGCCAAACGCCGTGCACAACACGCAGACATTAACTGAGTGGTTATACAAGTCGTAATCAATCGTCAAAAGATCAGGGAGCTTGTAGATCAAAACCGGATTTTGCCGCACGACATTGGCGAAGGTTCGAGAGTATTCAAGGCCATAACGCAGTGTTTCGACGATATCGCCGTCTTCCATGGCCGAGCGAATGAGCAGCATGGCGTTATCGTAGACAGCCTCGCATTTTTGTTCCACGCTAGGGGAAGGGTGCTGCAGTATTTGCAAGGTGCGTCCGGCCACATAATCCAAAAGCGGCTTGCGGTATTTGCGTTCCGCGAAAAATTCGTTCATGCCCAGGTTGTGCATCTTCAGCAAGTAGGCGGAGTTTGGCTTTGTTCCTTCCTTTAAAACCTTGATTAGGCGGACGCTGGCGTCTTTACCGGTAAAAGGCATGTACAAATCAAGAGGCAGCAGCCTGTCCGAATCGATTACACGGTTGGCAACGGGAACCATATCGCGAGTGGCATTGTTGAAAGCCGCCTTGTCAACGGACACCGCACGCAGGTCGCCTATGGAGCCATTATTTCCCGATGATTTAGACGTACGCCAGGCTTTGGTTGTCACCGTAGCTCTCTATAACAGGGGGGCGGTCAGGAGCCGTGGTTATTGAAAAAATGATGTGAATCGGAGGTGTAAGTACGATTTAGCGATTTAGCATATGGGCATTCAACAGCGGCGGCAATACGGGGAAAGCCTGATTTCCCCACGCAAGAAACCCTTATTGTGTTAGGTGTTTTGAATGAGGGTTTTTAATTGATTGATCACAGTTGGTAACAGATTGTGAAAAAAGCGCGGTTGGTTCGGCATGATGTAGGATTTGTCTTTATATAACTAGCAATTAAAAAAGGACTTATGGCTGGTTTTAAATGTGTCGATTGATGCGTGGATAAATTCCATCAACGTATGATTTATGCACAGAAAAACGGTTGACCAATGTGAACGGTGTTAACTTGGATGGTGCGGCATCCGGCTGAAAACCACGGAAAATGGTTTATAGTGGATGGAAACTATTTTGGTCGGTGGTTTTGCCCGCCGATGGGAGCCAGCCTGAAAAAATACCGACCCTGTCGGCCGGTCAGAGCCAAAAACGAAGGCGGGAATCGATTGCGGAGCCAATGCATTGGATCCTGCTGCAAAAGATTATTGGACCATGGTCCCGTTGGCTGCTTGGATGTTTGCTTGTTTGATTGGCGCGATTTGTTCGGGACCTTTTGGGGTGGCGTCCATGGTCGGAGATCAGGCTTCCCAGGCTGGCGGCGCAACGATACCAGCCCCCCTTGTGATATTGTCAAATCCCTGAAAATGGAAACTTCTTAACAGCCGCATGCCTTATATTCGTGCGTTCGGCCGCCTGACTTTTTTTGTGATGGATCTATTAACGAGAAAAAAAAGACTTGCTATTGAGAAAAATAAGGGTAGACTAACAAAAAATTGACTCGCTAATAAGGGCGGCAGCGCGGGGGACGGCAAGTGATTGTCTCAACTAAAACACAGGCAGCAACAGAGCGGAAGACAGCCATCAAGGTGGATTCCCTGAAATGGCATCAGGATTGCCTGAGTGTGACGGTTCTGCTGGCTTCGTCCTTTGGGCCCAAGGCCATGCGCCGCCTGCTGAAACGCTCGGGTTATGACACGGAGTCCATGCAGGATGACCACGAATTGCTGTTGGCCGCCATGCACGAAGCCTGTCACCATGACCCGGAGATTCGGGCCATGGTGGCCAAAGAGCTGAACGCCAAATACAGGACCACGCTGGCCAAGTGTAAAAGCTTGGGTGTTGACGAAATCCGGTGCATGGCGATGGAAGGGCCGTGGCTGATTCCTTTCATGTGGGCGTGTTTCAGCCGTGATGAGGCGCCGGCTCATCGGCTGGGTCGGCGATTGGCCCATTTAGCCATTGCCCTTGGAATGTTGCAGCTCAAACAGGGCACCATGGGCGACGCCGCCGCTGAAAAGGTCGACAGGCTTAACAAGAAAAACCAAGCCCTACGCCGTAAACTCGAAACTGAAGGCCGCGAAAACCAGCAGCTACGAGCCAAGCTCGACGGCATGGCAAAGCGTCCCGCCATGATGGACACCCATGTCCAGACCGGCATTTCAGTCCTGCGCAAAGAGGTCAAGTCTTTGCGTAACCAATTGGACGCGCAAGGGGACGAACAGAAAAAGCTCCGAACGCAACTTGCCGTATGGCGCTCGTTGGCCCTTGCCAACGTGGGCAAAACGATACGGGATAATTCAGGATCGACCAGCGCACCAAACCGTTGTTGGGTCTGCTGCGGCGAGCCGGCTTCAGGGGAAATGGAGAACAGCCACGATTGCAACGTTTTTTTACGCTGTCCGTTGCAGGGCCGCAAAATCGGCATTGTCGGCGGTTTGAAGCGTTTGGAGCGGGGGTATTGCGAAGTGGTAAGGCGCCTGGGAGGCGAGTGCTTGTTTCATTCCGGTGAAATGAAATCCGGGGCTCAGGGCCTGCGGCAGCTTGTGGACAAATCGGATGTGGTAGTCTGCATCACTTCGGTCAACAGCCACGGGGCCATGAACACGGTGAAAAAACAGTGCAAACGCTGTCAAAAGCAATTCTGTCCCTTGAACGGGGCGGGAGTGAGTTCCTTGGAAAACTTGCTATTGGCAATGGCCGGCTGAAAGGGGGCGCCAATGAGGGCTCGCGGAATAAAAGAAATTGTAATGGGGGAGGCACTGTTCTTCCCCCGGGTAAGCCATGAAGGTGGGCGGTTTGTCGTAGCCATACCCATGATAATTAGGCCGGACAGGCCGGCATGGCTGGGCCTGCAAAATCAAACTCACCAGGGTTGATGCTAAATTTGGAGGAGTAACATGTCTTGTCAAAACCACGAAAAATTAGAACACGCAGACTCGAAAAACGCCAAACAGCAACATTGCCATTGCAATGGCCGCTGCCATGACTGCAAATGCCGACAGGGGCTTTCAAACGCAGGCGAGACCAAAGCCGTATCTGAAGAGGCCTAATCTTGCCTCTCTTAAAGGCGGGCTGCTTCTTTGTCAGGGTGCAAAAAAACAAAAGTTAGATAAACAAAACAAATTGACATATTCAATATTGACGGATAGAATCCGCTAAAAAACCGAGTTAGCCCGGCGTCAGTTGGCTCTGGGCTTGGTGAAATCAAAATAACACGCGTGGTAATGGTAAGTTATGCCGTCATCGCTATCGCGTGGTTAACTTGGTCGTTTTGACGGCCTTTTAATTGCGGTTAAAGTTAGAAGTGGCTAAAAAACAAAATAAATACGAAATAGATACGAGCCAACATACGCTGGCCGCCTTGGCTCCTGGCTCGTTCGGCAGGGTGCTGGGGCTGACGGCCACAGGCAATTTGGGACAGCGTTTGATGGACCTGGGCTTCTTTCCGGGTGTCGAATTCAAAATCATCCGCAACGCGCCGTTGTTGGACCCTTTGGAAATCGAAATGCTGGGGTATTGCGTGAGCCTGCGCCACGAGGAGGCCGGGTTTGTAGAGGTCGCCAAATTATGAGTTCACAGGTTCTCGCCGCTTTGGCTGGCCAGCCGAATTCCGGCAAATCCACCATTTTCAACCTTCTTACCGGCGCAAGGCAGTTCGTGGCCAACTACCCAGGTGTGACGGTGGAGAAAAAGGTCGGTTACTTCAGCCAGGGCGACAGCCGCGTGGAGTTGGTTGACCTGCCCGGCACCTACAGCCTTACTTCCTATTCAATGGAAGAGATGGTGGCCCGCGATTTTGTGCTGCATGACCAACCATCGGTGGTGGTCAACGTGGTCGACGCATCCAACCTGCGGCGCAACCTTTACCTGACCTTTCAGCTCCTGGAGATGGAACGGCCGTTGATCGTCGATCTGAACATGATCGATGTGGCCGCCAAAAAAGGCTATGAGATCGACGCCGCGGAGTTGGAAAGGATTTTGGGTGTAAAAGTCCTGGTTTCAGACGGGAAACGGGGCAAGGGCCGTGATGAGTTGCGCCAACTCATTTCCGAAGCGAACTCAAAAGATTACCCAAAATCTGATTTTAGGATCAATTACGGTCATCTGGAACCGGCACTGGAGAGAATACAGGGCCTGTTGGTGGAGCAAACCAATTTGACCGGCCATTATCCGGCCCGATGGCTGGCCGTTAAATTGTTGGAGGGCGACGGCAAGGCTGAAGAAATTGCGCGGCAGGTGTCGCCCGATTGGCCGGCTTTAGAAGGGGCCGTCAAACAGGAGCAAGAGGACTTTCAGCGGAATCGCTCCACTCCGGCCTTTCGACACATCGCCTTCAAACGCCATGAATTGGCCGCCAATATCTGCCGCAGCGTTCTTAAAGACAAGGCCGGCACCAGCGAAAGCTTTACCGACAAGGCGGACCGCCTGCTGTGTCACCGTTTTGCCGGTCCTGTTTTGATGTGCGGCGTGTTTTATCTGCTGTTCGAACTGGCCGTCAACCAGGGGGGCAAGCTGGCGGCCATGGTCACACCGTATCTAGGCCAGGCCCAGGCCTTTCTGGAAAGTTTCCTGCCCGCGCCGGGTTTTCTGGAACAGCCTTTGCTAAGTTCCCTGGCAAGCTGGTTCATGACCAGCGTCAATGCTCTGCTGGTCTACATCCCCCAGTTTTTTATTTTGTTCGCCCTCATCGCAGTACTCGAGGATGTCGGCTACATGCCGCGCATGGCTTTTATGCTCGATAGGGTGTTCCGCCGTTTCGGTCTGCACGGCAACTCAACCCTGCCTTTTATCCTGGGCGGGATCTATGTCGGAGGCTGCGCCGTGCCGGCGGTCATGGCCAGTCGGGCCGTACCCGACGACCGGGCCAGGATGGCCACGATCCTCACCGTGCCCCTGATGAACTGCCTGGCCAAGACGGTGTTTTACATCATGCTGGTGGACGCCTTCTTTCCCGCCCACAAGGCCGGAGCCATGTTCTTTATTTCCACGATAACCCTGATAGTAGCTTTGCCAATCGCCAAAGTTCTCACCTTGACCGTGCTCAGAGGCCGGGAAACGGCTCCATTCATCATGGAAATGCCCAACTACCACCTGCCTACTCTCCGGGGGGTGCTGACCAGGGCCTTTGAGCGGATCTGGACCTACATTCGTAAGGTGCTCACCATTGTTGCGGCGGTGGCCGTGGTGATCTGGGCCTTGCTCCAGTTCCCCGGCGCGCCGCCGGCCTTCCAGGCTGACATGGAAAAACAGGCGGCCGCGGCAATAGCCGGGTTCCACAAAGCCATACAGGGCACTCCCTTGGCCGACTCCGTAAAGAGCGAAAAAGACATCATGTCTTTGATCGAATTCCAGGAACAGTACAAGGCGGCCAAGGCCTCGGCTGCCGGTGACCGGCAGGCCTCCAAGGAGGTCGACGACGTGTATGAGGAACAAAATTCTGTTTTCTTCACTGCAGTCAAGGACCGCCGGGACAAGACCTATAAGGCCTTCGACAAACTGCGCAAGACCCGTTTGCGACTGTGGCGGGAACGCCAGCAGGAGCGCATCCACAACAGTCTGCTGGGCCGTTTCGGTAAGATGCTTGAGCCTTTGTCCCAGTATGCCGGATTCGACTGGCGGGTGAACGTGGCCATGCTCAGTTCGTTTGCCGCACGGGAAAGCGCCACCGCCACGTTCAAGGCCCTGTACGGCATCGGCAATGACGGAAAATATTCGGGCAAGGCTCTGGCCGGGGCGGATGGTGAAAAAGAGGTGAGCAGCCTCAACGCCATAGCCCTGATGCTGTTCATGGCCCTGTTCCCGCCCTGTTTGGCCACCACGATCATGGTTCGCGTGGCCACAAGGAGCTATCCGTGGATGCTGTTCTCCTTTGCATACCCCTGTTTGTTGGGCATAAGCGCGGCTACTTTTATCTTTACCGGCGGAGGCGCGTTGGGCCTGGATGGCTGGCAATCCATGTGGACCTTCTATGGAATCGCCTTGGCCTTTGCCGCGCTCATGGCGGCCTTGCCGGATAAACGTACAACCACTTGATATGACGAGGAATGGAAAGATGAAAAAAATAGCGTTCTTGTCAACCGTGGCGGCTCTGGTTCTGGGCCTTGCGGTCATGGCCTTTGCCCATTCGCCCATATGCACCTGCTATGACAATGGAGACGGCACCGTAACCTGCGAAGGCGGATTCAGTGATGGCTCCTCGGCCTCGGGTGTGAACATGTATGTGTTCGACGGCCAGGGCAAGCAGGTCCTCAAGGGGGCCATGAACCAGGACAGCGAATTTACATTTGACAAGCCCAAGGGCGACTACAAGGTGGAATTCGACGCCGGTGAGGGTCACAAAGTGACCATCGACGGCAAAGACATCGTGGAGTAATCAAGACCGCCTCCATGCGTGGAGGTGTTTTTTTAAGATAAAAATTAGCCAATTCTCAAATAGTCAGATTCAACATACGGAGGAGAGAGATGAAAAAGAGCATGCTTATTCTGGCCATGGCCTTGGCCGTTGTAATGGCGGTGGGCAGCGCGGCCTTGGCCCATTTTCAAATGGTGTATACGCCCGATGCATTCATGGACAAAGGCGGCGAGATTCCCTTGAAGCTGGTGTTTACCCATCCCTTCGAGGCGGGCCACACCATGGACATGGGCCAGCCCCAGGCGTTTTATGTGGTTCACAAAGGTCAAAAGACCGACCTGCTTAAAACCATTAAACCAATTGAGTGGAAGAGCCTGACCAACTCCGGCAAGGCCTTTGAGGCCAGCTACAAGATGCGCGGTATGGGCGACTGGGTGTTTGTCCTGGTGCCCGAGCCCTATTTCGAGTCTGAAGAAGATTGCTACATCCAGCAGATCACCAAGATGGTGGTCAATGTGGCCGGCCTGCCCACCGACTGGGACGCCGAGTTGGGTCTGCCCGCCGAGATCGTCGCCCTGGATAAGCCCTACGCCCTGTGGACCGGAAACGTCTTCCGCGGCGTGGTCAAGTCCAACGGAAAGCCGGTTCCCTTCACCGATGTCGAGGTGGAGTTCCTGAACCATCCGCCAGTGCCCGGTAAAAATGAATTCCAGAAAAAGGCCTTGGCCGAGGCTCCCCAGGACGCTTTCGTGACCATGACCATAAAGACCGACGCCAATGGTGAATTCGCCTTTGGCATTCCCAAGGCCGGCTGGTGGGGTTTCGCCGCCCTGGGCGTGGGCCCGGACGACAAATACAAGGGCAAGGAAAATTCCCAGGACGCGGTTATCTGGGTCCACGCGGTGGATATGAAGTAACAACCGTAGTGCGGCGGTTTCAGGGGGAGGGGGGAGGGAAACCGCCGCGCTACAACCTAGACCGGCCCAGCCGGATAGACAACATGAAAGGAAAAGGGTTAGCGAAGTGATAAAAAGACTGAAACAAATGGCATGTCTCGCTTTGGCCATGTTGATGCTTGCGCCGGGCATGTCCTTTGCCGCCGACGCTGACATGCAGGCGGTGCTGGACGAACTCAAGGCCCTCAGGGACAGGGTCAATTACCTCGAAAACAAACTCAGCGAATATAAGGACTCGGCCGACCAGGCCTCCCAGGCGGCCATGGAGGCCAGGGCGACCAGTTCCAAGTCTCTGAAGATGTCCCAGGAAGTAGCCAGGACCAAAGGCGGTCAGATCGAGGGACTGTTGACCGAGGCCGGCAAGCGCCTCAAGATCTACGGCGCCGTGGAGTTGGAAGGCTCCTACTCCAATTACAAGCCCAAGAGCGGCGATTCGGTTTCCGACAGCAACTTCACCATGGCCACGGCCGAGATATTCTTCGACGCCACCATCAACAAGTACACCAAGGGCTTGCTCCATTTGCTGTATGAGGATGAAGGCGATGCCATAAACGTCGACGAAGCCTTTATCCTGCTGGGCCAGACCGATGATATTCCGGCCTACTTCATGGGCGGTAAAATCTATCCGGCCATCGCCTTGTTCGAGACCTACATGGTCAGCGACCCCATCACCCAGAACCTGTTCGAGACCCAGGCCACTGCCGCCGAGATCGGCTGGGCCCAGGACTGGTTCAATATCGGCGCGGGTATCTTCAACGCCGGTATTCATGAGTCCGGCGACGCGCCGGACAACAACATCAACACATTCTATGTCAGGGCCCAGTTCGACGCTCCCGAGGGCGCCTTGGGCGAGGACGTGGACCTCAACTTCGGCGTGGCCTACATCAACAACATCGCCGCGGGCAACCTGGGTGACGAAGTCGTGGCCGGGGAGCTTCAGGAGATCGTCGGCGGCTGGTCGGCCATGATCAGCGCCCAGTACAAGATGATCGCCTTTACCGCTGAATACATGACGGCCGCCGATGATTTCAAGGCGGGCGAACTCAGCTTTGACGGCGGTAAAAAGGCCCGTCCCACTGCCTATAACTTTGAACTGGCCTGCATGCCCATCGACGCCTGGACCATTGCGGTGCGTTACGAGGGCAGCGAGGACACCGGCGACTTTGAGCCGGACAACCAGTACGGCCTGACCGTTGCCTGGGATTTCCTGCCCGACACGACTCTGAGCCTGGAATACCTGCACGGCAGCTATGAAAACGACGATGACCGCGACCTGTTCACCACACAATTGGCCGTGGGCTTCTAAAACGCCTCTCGCAGATGGCGTCCGGGCCTAATGCTACCTCAGGGCCTGGATGCCGTCTGCAATATTTGAATGTTTACCAGGGGTGTATGCCAAGCCTCAGAAAGAGTCGGGGGGGGATGACTATGAATAAGCGAAAAAATAAAATGCTAAAGGTTGTACGTTGGGCTGTAATTACCGTGTTTGCAGCAGCTTTCTTGATGCCTGTAGTCGTCCATGCCCATTCAATATTTATTCAGTCCAGCCGGTATAATGTGGATCTGGGCAAATCGTCACCATTGTTTTTTTGTTACGGTCACCGCGTACCGGTAGATGACGGGGTTCGTGGCAGTAAGTTGAAGTCGGTTGCGGTCCATACTCCGGCGGATGGCGTCAAAGCCATAAAAGTACGTAATGAAATTTCTTTACAGTCTTATATGGTCATATATGACCAGCCTGGCACCTATGTATTGACGGCTGAAACAAATCCTGGGTTTTATACTGTTTATATCGATAAAAAAGGGCGTGAGCGCCATACAATTAAACCGATGCAGGCGGTGAAGGAAGATGCCGCTGAGATCAAGAAGAGTTTTTTCAGCGAGCAATACACCAAGACTTATGTCGTTTGTGATGAGGCGTCGTTGAAATTCCCGGCAATGGTAGGACTCGATGTGGAGCTAGTTCCTTTATCGGATATTACAAAGTTAAAAAAAGGCGACACTTTAAAACTCCAAGTATACCATAATGGCAAGCCATATCTTGGTGAAGGGCAATGGGATGCAACATACAACGGCTATTCGACCCAGCCCGAAGATATGTTTATTCAAAAGCGAAAAATGAGCAACGGTTTGATTTTCATGCCGATCGAGAAAACAGGGAGATGGTTTTTACGATTTTCCATAAATACGCCTGCACCCGAGGATGAAAAAGATCGCTATCTTCAAAAAAAACAAACGAGTACAATAGTTTTTGAAATTGCCAATGATAAAATGAGACCAATGGTCAAAGGGCATTAATGTACAGAGCTGCAGCAGTTTTGAAGGGGCTAGATGGCTGAAAACCATGGCTAATTTTTGGGTAAAAATTAGTATCAGATCTCGTTTGGCTCTGATCTTTTTATTATTAGTTATTTGTCCGGCAATTGTTTTATTAGTGATGGAGCCGGAGAGCAAACGTGAAATTTCGACGTATGTAGGAGTGTATTTGGCTGTTGCTATCAGCTTGGGTTATCCGTTGATGGGGTTGTTTAGTAATTTCCTGGTCGTTAATGATTTAAGACAAATAAATGATATTTGCCGTGACTTGCGTATGGGGACAGCCGTAAAGGTTGCAGACTTGCCAAATGAAACCGATGATGAGCATGAATTGTTGGAGTTGAAAAGAAACATAAATTTTGTGATTCATGCAGTGTCGGGCAGGGAACAACATCTCATGAGGCACCTCAGTGAAAGCGTCGAAAAAAGCAGCAGGCTGTTGGAGTTGTCGGTGCGCGATCCATTGAGCGGGTTGTACAACCGGAGGTATTTTGATGAAAAAATAATCCAATGCGCTAATGAGGCGGGTAACTTGAGTCTCCCAACCTATTTAATGCTGATGGATGTGGATAATTTCAAACACATAAATGACGCGTTCGGGCACCAGGAAGGTGATAGGGTAATCAGGGATATCGGATGTATAATTATGCATTCAACCAGGGTTGAGCAAGACGTGCCGTTTAGATACGGCGGTGATGAGTTTGGGCTGATATTGTCAAATGTTGATTTGCCTATTGTTGTCGATGTGGCCAGGAGGATCACGGATGGATATTTGGTGAAATGGGCAATGGGCAAGACTTCCCTGAGCATAGGAATAGCGAAGTTTGAAAATTGCGGACTCGAAAATGAGGCGGCGGCGAATCATTGGATACGGTCGGCGGATAAGGCCGTTTATATCGCTAAAAACAAGGGTGGAAATTGTATAATCTTAAACGATTGTGGGGAAATAAAAACCGTATCAGATTTATGTCATATAAGGGGGGTGGGGTAAAAAAATTTTCTTGCTAAGTTAGCGTAATCGAATATAATAATAAAAATCTAATAAGATAATATTACTCATATGGAATGGAGCTAGGAAATGGCAAATGCGTTGGTTATGTTTGGGTCAACCACGGGGAATACAGAGTCAGTAGCTCAAATGGTTGCTCCCGTTCTGGCGGAAAATGGGTTTAAGGCGCAGATAAAGGATGTTGCGCGGGCCGAACCTGACGATTTTGGAGGGCGCTATGACCTTATCGTCTTTGGATGCTCCACTTGGGGCGACGATGAAATAGAGTTGCAGGAAGACTTTGCGGAATTTTTTGAAAATATTGATCAATATGATTTTTCCGGCAAAAAAGTAGCTGTCTTCGGTTGCGGCGATAGCACTTATGAACACTTTTGCGGTGCTGTGGATGCAATTGAAGAAAAGATAAAAGCGCTTGGTGCTGAACTGATTATAAGCGGATTAAAGATTGATGGAGACCCTGATGATTATAAAGCGGAAGTAGTCGAATGGGCTGAAAATGTTGCTTCTTCCATATAACCAATTATTACACAAGTCAACAGAGGCAAGGCGCAATGTGTAGGGCAAAAAAAATAATCAACTTGCATCGGGATGGAATGCAATATTGTCAATCTGGCGATTTCGATCAGGCGGTAGCGAAATTGCATCTCGCTTTGGATGAGACGCGAAAAATAGGCCTGGAATGCTACCAAGTAAAAATATTGAACAACCTGGGTATTGTTTTTGAATTGAAGGGCGACAGCAACCAAGCCAGGGAACATTACGCACAGGCCCATGGGCTGGCCGTGGCAAAGGTAGGCCGCGAGGCCAAGCTGAGCCGGATAGTTGGCGGCAATTTGGCTCGGGTGGCATAGGCCTCGATTGGATCCAACGACCTGTAAATAATACTAATTAACCAATGATATCGGGGAGGATGGCGATGCCGATCTATTACTATGTATGTCAACGTTGCAGCCACGGCGAGAACTGTGTGACTGGTGTTGACGACCATCAGGTTAAATGCGGTCATTGCGGACAACCCATGCGCCGTACAATGGGAATGTCCAGGCTGCTTGATCATTACAAACGTGGTTTGCCGCAAGATAAATAAGACGTTTAATAAACTTGGTTTATCGTTTTGGGCGTCGATTAAGCTGCAAAATAAATCCCATTTATTGAGTCGGACCCGTGCTGAAAATTGGAGTTGATATCTGCAAAGAAAAAGGCGGATTTGAATTGACGTAAAATCTCATCATGCCTGGCCCGAATAGTATTGACAAGGCCGAAAACCTTTTATAAATTCAGACAACATAATTTCGACGGATGCCCATGAGGCTTAATAGGGAAGCCGGTGAAAAACCGGCGCGGTCCCGCCGCTGTAATCGGTGACGAAAGCCGCACGCAAGCCACTGCCGACCAATGAGGACGGTGGGAAGGCGCGGCAAGTAGGATGAGCTGAGAGCCAGAAGACCTGTCCGACGAAAACCCTGGTGCGCACGTGGAAATGCGTGAAAGGGGTGTAGCTGGAGCAAAGAAACAGGGTGCGCTCCGAGACTGCATTTATATGCAATCTCGGAGCGTTTTGTTTTTATAGGCTACGGCAACCCGCGTGCGCACCTTTTTGCAGCTTTAAGGAGAGGAAAAAAGGAGCGATACGTGAGAAGAACAACAATTGCGCTAATCAGCCTATGCATTACGCTGGCCTTGGCCGCCGCGCCGGCATGGGCGCGGGTAGACAAATCAGATGACGCCATAGCGTCCGAAAACACGTCTGCGGTCAAGGAAGAAGCCAAACAAAAAGCCACCATCGACAGCATCAACGTGACAGCAAAACGCTACCAGGCCGAAGACCTCGATACCGGAGCCTCTACCAACGTAATCACCGCCGAGCAGATGGAGCAGATGGGCGGCGACAACGCCTACGAAGTTCTGCAACGCACCGAGGGCATCAACTTCTCATCATCATTGCCGGGTGGCATCACTCAGGGCGGCATGAACGGAGAGATCGGCATTCGCGGCATCAAGGGCGGCGAGCAGATCATGATGAACGGCATCCCTCTCATCGAGCCAACCGCCGGTTCCTATGACATCGACCAGATTCCGGCTTCGTTCCTGGAGCGCATCGAAGTAGTCAAGGGCTCCAACTCCGCCCTGTACGGTTCCCGGGCCATGACCGGTGTAATCAATATGCGTACAAGGCGGCCGGGCGATCCCGCGATCGGCGGTTCTGTGACCGCGGGCAGCAATGCCTATTGGGAGGGCAACGCCTCATATCGCAATGACATGATTTTTATTGGGGCAAATTATGTGCAGTACGATGACCTGAGCGACGTCAAAAAATACTACAGCACAAGAAGCCCCCGTTCCATGAATATGGAAGCTCCCAAAAAGGTCTCCACGCTGGTCTCGGTGCAGCCCTGGGAGCCTCTAGTGTTCAGTTACATGTTCAACCACACCGAAGTGGGATACAGCAACGACTATTACACCAAACCCACCAGTAACGACAAAGTGGACGAGACCGTATATCACCACTATCTCTCGGCAATCTACGAAAAGGACACTCTGAAAGCCACGGCGTTTTTCAACTACAACTACATGGAACTCGTTTACGACTACTACGGCAACACGGCAAAACCGGGTAAAACAAACGAGAAGAAGAGTTTCACCACCGGCTTGGATTTGCAGGATTCCACACAGGCTTGGGGCACGATGTTCCTCTATGGCGGCACCTACATTTTCGAGCAGCAGGATGAAACCCGCCAGGATGTCTATGGCTCCACCTCAAGCGGTTATTATGTGAAAGAGGCGGTTCTGGACCATACCCGGCACCTGCCATCCATCTTTTTCCAAGCTGAAAAAACTTTCTGGGACAGCCTGATTCTGACCCTGGGCATCCGCGGCCAAGGCGTATTGAACACCGAAGAAGGCTCGGACGACTACTTCGAGCCGGTCCCCCAGTTCCAGGCCGTTTACAAGGTCACCGGCCAGCAGTCCATCTATGCCAACGTCGGCCGCGCTTTCAGGGTTCCCACCTTCAACCAACTCTATTCCGAGACCGCCACCTTTGTCGGCAACCCGGAACTGGAACCGGAATACGGCTGGACCTACGAAATCGGCTACAAGTTCGAGGCGGGTATTTTCAGCGGTGCGGTCAGCGCCTTCCTGATGAACTACACGGACAAGATCCGCTATGTCATGGACACCACCGACGACCGCTACTACGCCCGGAACATGGACAAATACCAAACGTCGGGCGTGGAATGGAAATTCGCCTTGCAGGTTCATGACTACGTCAACCTGACCTTTGGCGGATTCGGCGCCGACCCCTGGGAGGAAGAGGACGGCGTAGAACAACAGGCCGGCCCCAAATGGCAGATGGTCCCCGGTGTTTATTTTGACAACGGTCCGCTGAAGCTGGGCCTCAACGCCACGATTTTGCTCGAGCGCGAGCAGAACCTAGAAGACTTCTGCAGCGTGAATATGACCGGATCATATCAGGTCAATGACTGGCTTAAGCTCAAGGTCAAGGCCAACAACCTGTTGGACAGAGACCTGGTAGTCTACGGCAACATGACCCCCGGATATTCCAGCCCCTATGAGGTGCTTGATGCCGGTTTGTGGATCTACGGCGGCGTGGAAGTCGACTTCAGTCTCCTGTAGGGCTTAAAACCCCTTATTCTCACCTGGCGGGGGAGTCTTGAAACAAAGGCTCCCCCGCAACTTTTACGGATGAGGGATCAAGCGGCGTGGGCGTTGCCGCCGCCATGAAAATGGGCCGAGAGCTTGGAAGCCAATTCCATCTCATCGCCGCAGACAATGGCGTTGGAGGTCAGGGATGCAATGGGGTCGCCCTCAAGAAATGATTTGCGCAGGCTGAAGACCGGCTTGCCCATCAGGGCCGCTTCCTTTAGTAGCTCCGTATTGCCCTGATTGGCTTGGCCTAGGGTGAACCCGCTGTCGATAACCACTTCCGCCCTGGCGATCATGTCCCGGCACTGGGCCATGGCCTCTGGGCTCACTTGGCTGAATGCCGGGACGCTGACCACTTCCGCGCCCAGGGTGGCAGCTATGTGGGTGTCTATGTCCCCCTGGTGGGCCACCCCGCACATGATGGCGTAGTCGCGTTTGTACAACAGGCGCAGGGCTGCCGTGGCCGCTCCTCCGCCGGGCAGGACAAACACCGGCCCCCGGCGCCCAACGCCGCTGAGTTCAATGACGCCCAGGCGGCTGTCATAATGCGCACCTTGCAGATTATATAAATGGGCCACCGCCTGGTCGCTGAGGACCGACTCCGGCGGACCGAAATCGGCCATGCCGCCGCCGGAGATAAGAGCCACCTGGTCCGAAACCCTGGAGGCGATGTCAACGTCATGCAGCGAGGCCACAACGGCGATGTCCATTTCCCGGCAAAGGCCCCGCAGGATACTCATGACTTCAAGGCGGTGCTTCAGATCCAGGTGCACGGTGGGTTCGTCCAGTAGGATCAGGCGCGGCTCCTGGGCCAGGGCCCTGGCCAGGACGATTTTTTGTTTTTCGCCGTCGCTGAGCCGCTCGTAAAAACGATCGGCCAGGTCCTGGGCCCCCACCATCTCAATGGCCCGGCGCACGGCCTGGTGATCTTCCGGGCCCAGCTTGCCGAAAAAACCTGTATGGGGGTGACGGCCCAGGGCGGCCACCTCATAGGCCGTGAGCAGGCCGGGGGCAAGCCGATCGGTGAGCACCACCGCCTGGATGCGGGCCAATTGGGCCTGACTGGTTTGGGTCAGGCTCTTTCCGGCAACGGCGATATCTCCGGTCAGGGGCGGCAGCAGCCCGGCCAGGGTCCGCAGCAGTGTTGTCTTGCCCGCGCCGTTGGGGCCCAGCAGGGATAAAAAACGTCCCGATTTCAGGCAAAAGCTGACTTCGCTGAGGACTGCCTTGTGGCCGTAGCCCACGGCCAGACCATCGAGCCGTAATATGTCTTGCTTGGTTGATGGGTGGGTCATCGGTTTGCCTTGTTGCGCATCAGCAGGGCGATAACCACCGGTGCGCCGAAAAAGGAGGTTATTGCGCTGAGAGGGGACTCGACCGGAGCGAAGAGCATCCGGGCCACGATGTCGCAGAACCCGCAGACCACCGCGCCGATCAGGGCCGTTGCCGGGATCAACAGCTTGTTGTCCGAGGTGCCCATGGCCAGCCGGGCCATGTGGGGTACGGCCAGGCCCACGAATGCCACCGGCCCGGCCGTGGCCGTGACCAGGGCCGACAGGCCGCAGGAGGTGAAGACCAGGACCATGCGGAAGCGGCGGATATTGACGCCCATGGTGGCGGCGTAGTTTTCGCCAAGCAAAAAGGCGTTGAGCTGTTTGCTCATGCCGAAGACCAGCACCAACAGCACCGCGCCGATGCTCATCATCAGCGCCAATTCGGTCCAGGTGTATCCGCTGAAGCTGCCCAGTTGCCACAGGTTGAAGCCCTTGATGCGCTCGGCTTCGGCAAAGGTGATCAAAAGGCTGGTCACCGCGTGGGTCAGGTAGCCGATCATGATGCCGGCTATGAGCAGGGTGACGCCCTGTTTGACCTTGGACGCGATGGCCATGACCAGGCCCATGGCGCCCAAGGCGCCGACAAAACCCGCCAGGGGCGTCAAATAGGGCACGATGCCCACCATGCCCACGGCAACGGAGGTGAGCATTACCAGCGAGACCATCAGGGTCGCGCCGTGGGAAATGCCCAGGACAAACGGACCGACGATGGGGTTGCGGAAATAGACCTGCAACAATAGCCCGCTGACGGCCAGCATGGCCCCGCCGCCCAGAGCGGCAAGAGCCCTGGGCAGACGGATATTGCGGACGATGAAGTCAAGGTTGGCGTCCGAGGCCTTGCCCAATAAGATGTCCCAGACTTGGCCGGCGCTGCTGCCGACGCTGCCCAAGTTCAGGCTCATCCAGAACACGCCGAGCATGACCGCGGCAAGCAGGGGCAGCATCATCGCGGCCCGTTTTTTCCTGGCGACCGCCGGATTCATGGGCCTACTCCTCGGTCATTTCTTTGAAGTACCGCAACTCAAAACCGGGATACAGTTCCGGGTGGATTATCGCCGCCAGTTCGATCAGTATCTCGTCGAGCTTGTCGGCCGACTGCCGGTAGTGCTCCTGGGGATAATAGACCTTGCCGCCGTTCAGGGGCTTTATGCCGGCTATGGTCTTGTTGGTGGCCTTCATTCTGGCCTTGGTGGCCATGCCCTGGCGGGGCGTGCGGTAGGTGATCATCACGTCGGCTTCGTTGCCGCTGGAAAAAAACCTCTCCAGGGCGATTTCCAGGCAGGTGTCGCCCGAGACATCGGCAAACAGATAGTCGCCGCCGGCGGCCTGGACGATCTGGGCGGCCCAGGAATTGCCAGGCTCCACTAAAACCCGCTTGGAGTAGACATCGCCCCAGATGACCTTGGGCCGTGCTTTAATGGTCCTGGTCTTGGCCTTGATGTTCTCCAGGGCGGCGTAAGACCGGGCGGCGTATTCGTCGGCCTGCCTCTGGCTGCCGAAGAAGGGAGCCAGGAACTTGGCGAAACGGATCTGGGTGTCCAGGTTCCGGGCCGTGCCGGTGTTTGTGATGATCGTGGGGATGCCGAATTCATCCATAACGGGCACCAGCGATTCGTCCCAGGTGAAAAACACGTCCGGCTTGATCCTGGCCAATTGTTCGTAATCCAGGGCGTGGCTCTGGCCCACCGAAACTATGGCGCCGTTTTTCAGGCCCTGGTGGATTTGGGGTATGGTCCAGTCCTTGGCTTTTCCTGTCACCGCCTTTACCGTGTCGATGGCGTCCAGGGCCACCAACAGGGATGTGTCACGGGCTGAATCGGTGGCCACGCTTTGCACGGGAATGGGGACGATTTCGCTTGGTTGCAGGCCCGGCGGCGGCTGTTGGCCCCTGGGAACCAGGTGGATGCGCCTGCCGATGCCGTCGGTAACGACGAATATGCCGTTATTGAGGGACTCGACGCTGAACTGGCCGATGGCCTCGAATTCGGCCAAGGCCGAACCGGCAAGGCCCAGCCACAAGGCTGAAACCACCAAGACAATGATGATGCTTTTTTTCATGAATTGGTCTCCCTTGAAGCGCGGTGGCGGTGTTGGCGCAGGGCTTGCCACAGATAGGCCAGCAGGCCCACGGCAAACACGAGCGTGCCAAAGAAAAAGGTCTTTACGCCCGGATCGCGCCTGATGATCAGGTTGGCGTAGGGCCGTCTGGGCATGGAGCTTTTAGCCGCGGGGTAATAGTTTTTCAGGTGGATGCTGTAGCCGCCGAACCAGATCGGGCTGTTGTAGGCCAGCGACTTTCGGGTCGCCGAGCCGTCGGCGTCGGTGAGCACAAGGGCTATGTCCTGGGTTACGGCCCGGCCTTTGTAAAAGGCAAGCCGTGTGCCCTCATAAAACTCCGAATCAATGGACTCCAGCTTAAGTTTGGTGTCGGAGCCGGGCATGGTTATCTCCCGGCCTACCAATAGGACGTTGTTTTGCACGTTGAGGCCGAAGACATAGGTGACCAGGTGCGAAGCCAGGATGATGATGAATGCCGCGTGCATTACATGGGGTGAAAAGCGCAGGATGAAGTCCAGGCGCGAACCGCCGGCTCCCCGTCGGACCAGGGCGGCCACCTTTTGCCAGGTGCAGACAAACGTGTTGAACACCAACAGGCCCAACAGCGCCAAAAAACAGAAAAACCACCAGGTGTTTTTGAGGCTGCTCCAGCCGTAGGAGACGATCCAGTCCCACAGCAGCAGGCGGTTCAGCGGTTCATAGATGTGTTTGGCCGATTCAAATAGGTAGTAACCGCAGCACAGGACAACGACCAGGGCCAGAAGCACCCAGACGCTGAGCAGGGCCGAACCGAAGAATGACCACATCGCTCTGAGGATTTTCATGACAGCCACTCCGGCAACTTGAACCCGCCGGTTTCGGGCAGCAGGGTGAAGACGATCAATAGAGGCACACCGGCCACGGCGACCCAGGCTCTGCGCCTGGCCGGCCAACTGCGCAGCAAGTACAGGTGCAGGAAACAGCCGTAGTAGAACCACACGGCCATGGTGGAGGTCATGGTGGCGTTGTTCCAGATCACCGGGCTGGCCCAACCCAGATAGGACCAAATTTCGGCCAGAAACAGGCTCAGGGTGAAGATCACGAAACCCCAGACGATAAACCGGCCGAACAGGGGGCGGGCCCGGTCCTGCTCGATGGTTTCATCACGTCGGGCCAGGTACATCAAGGCCGCCACCCCGGCCGCGTAGAAACAGGCCTTGCCCATGACGCTCATGGGTAGGAAGATGTGGGCCACGATGGTGTTGGAGCGGGGGAAGGGCAGATAATAATCATTGGGGAACAGGGCCGCCGCCAGGGCCAACAGGGCCGTGAACACCACCAGGCGCATGGCCAGGGCCGGGCGGCCACGCCGGAACAGGCCCAGGGCCAATACGGCCATGGCCGCGGGCAGCCAAAAGGGCTCCTGAAACGGCGACTGCATGGGCCATGAAAGATAGAGCTTCAGTAAAATCGAGGCCGTATTGGCGGCCAGGGCCAGGCCCAAGGCAACCGACACCGCCAAACGGCCCCGAAACGCGACCAATAGCGCGGCCAAGATGTATAAAAGCGCTCCTACCTGAAACAGGTAGGCGATGTAAGGTGTCATGGGGTTCATCGGCCGCCTCCCGTGGAGCCGGATTCCATGGCCTGTTCCACATCGCCCTCGGCTTCCAGATAGAGTTGCATCAGTTGCTGGTGGGTTTGCTCGTCGGCGTTCCACATTCCCCGGCTGATGGCCTCCAGCAGTTTTTCAGTGATGTTGTGGATGGCAGTGGGGTTCACCTCGCTCATCCACTGGCGCACTTCGGGGTCAAAGGCCACCCTCTGGGCCAGGCGTTCATACATGAAGTCATCGACCACGTCGGCCGTGGCGTCCCAGCCGAAGGCCACGTCAACGGCCTTGGAGATGTCGCCCGCGCCCTTGTAGCCGTGGCGCATCAGGCCCTTGATCCATTTGGGATTGAGTAGACGTGAGCGGAAGACGTGTTTGGCCTCCTCGGCGGCGGTGCGGATCTTGACCCGCTCGGGGTCGGAGCTGTCACCGGCGAATGACTCCGGGGCCTGGCCCCGCACCGAGCGCACCGCGGCGATGAGTCCGCCGTGGTAGGAGTAAAAGTCCGTGCACGACATCATGTCGTATTCCCGGCTGTCTTCGTTTTTCACCGTGACGTCCATGCGGCTCAGCAGGCGGCGATAGGTCTGTTCTTGTTGGACGCCCTGCACGCCTTGGCCATAGGCGTATGACGACCAGTTCACGAACACGTCGCCGATGTCGTGGATGTCCTTCCAGTTCTTGGCCTCCATCAGGGCCGCCACTCCCGCGCCGTAGGCCCCGGGCGGGCAACCGAACAGGCGCAGGGTGGCCTGGCGGAAGGCTTCGTCGCCGTCCATGCCGTCTTTTTTGTAAACGGCCATGTCATCGATCACATGGGCCCGCAGGTAGTTCATTTCCGGTTTTTCATTGAGCGCGGCGATCATCTGTACGCCCTTGTCGATTAGCTCCACCACATTGGGGAAGGCGTCGCGGAAGATGCCCGACATCCGGGGACTTACGTCAAGGCGGGGCCGTCCGAGTTCGGACAGGGGGATCACCTCCAGGCCGATGACGTTGCCCGAGCCCTTTTGCCACACCGGTTTCAGGCCCATCAGCCAGAGGATTTCGGCCACGTCGTCGCCCTTGGAGCGCATGGTCGGGCTGCCCCAAAGAATGATGCCGATGCTTTCGGGATAGCGGCCGTGGCCCTGCAAATGCCTGTCGATCATGGCCTGGCCCAGGGCTTGGCCCACCTTGCATGCCGCCGGAGTGGGGATTTTTTGCGGATCCACGGAATAGAAATTGCGCCCCGTGGGCAAGACCTCCACCTGGCCTCGGCTGGGCGCGCCGGACGGCCCCGCGGCCACGTGGCGGCCATCCATGGCTGCAAGGCAGGCGTCAATCTCGTCCGTAATGCCCTGCAACCGGGGCAGGACATCCTCGGCGGCAAAGCGCAGGGCCTGGGCCGTGTCGTGGTGGGGGCGGCCCAAGATTTCCTCGGCCACGGCTTCGGCCTGGACCGGATCAAAGCCCCGCCGGGCCAGTTCGCCCAACAGGGCCAGGCATTTGTCCTGGGCCTCGGCAATCAGAGCGCCGCCGGTTTTGCCTTCGGGCGTGACCACGGCCCCGCGTTTTTCCAGCAGGTGGTCATAATCATAGCCGTCGGCAGTGATAACCGATTGGCGCAATGAGGGCGTATCGCCGTTGGCCAGGCGGGTGAGCTGGGCCAGGCAGTTGATCATGGCTTCGTCCCGGGGCACCTGGCCCATGATGTGCAGCCCGTCGTTGATCAGGGTGTCGGCCAAGTCGCCGAGATAGTCGTGGAGCTTTTCCAGAAAGGCGTCAAAGTCGGCCATGGCCTGGTCCTCGGTCAGGTCCAGGTCCTTTTGCAGGTCCGCCTCTTCCACGGCCTGCCAGAGCATGGGCCGCAGGATCTCCAGCTTGCCGGGGTCCTCGATGCGGGCCTCGTTGTACTGTTTGATCAGGTTGTCGACTTGGGCCATTTCCTCGTACAGGTCGGCATTGACCATGACCGGGGTCATGTGGTCAATAATGCAGGCCGCGCTGCGGCGCTTGGCCTGGGTGCCCTCGCCGGGGTCGTTGATGATGTAAGGGTAGACATTGGGAAGGTCCATGATGGCCAACTCGGGGTAGCATTCACGGCTAAGACCCGCGCCCTTGCCCGGCAGCCATTCCAGGGAGCCGTGCTTGCCGATGTGTAAAACCACGTCGGCCTTGAAGCTGTATTTGATCCAGCGGTAAAAGGCCAGGTAGTGGTGGGGCGGCGAGAGGTGCGGATCGTGATAGATCTTGTCGGCCTGCTCGATGAAGCCCCTGGGCGGCTGCATGGAGATGAATACATTGCCGTTGACCCGGCCCTGGATCAGCAGGCCTTTATCATGCACGAACAACTCGCCGGGCATGGGACCCCAGTCGGCGGTCATCTTTTGCCGGTTTACCTCGGGTAGGTGGTCGTGCCAGGGCTGATAGTCGGCTGGCCCCGCGGCGGCGGCGGCCCGCCGGGACATCTCGTCCGGGGTCAGCCAGCGCCGGTCGCCGGTGAGGCCCGAGACGATCTCCTGGGCCAGTTCCTCGCCGTTTTCGTACATTTTTTCAAGGTGGTAGCCATCGTCGACCATACGCAGAAGCAGGTTGTACACGCTGGCGAAGCTGTCCAGGCCGGCGGCGCAGCCGATGCGGTCGTTGCGCGGCGGGTAGTGATGAAAGATTATGGCCACCCGCTTGTCCTTGTTGGCCTTACGCCGCAAACGGGCCCAGTTCATGGCCAGGGAAACGGCCTGTTCTACGCCGTCGTCAATGGGCCTGTATTCCACCAGCACGGCCCCGCTGCCGGGGTCGCGCCGGGTCTGCTGCTTGGAGGCCACCGGCGCGGAGATGATGTTGCCGTCAAACTCGGGCTGGGCCACTGACATGGTTACGTCCATGGCCGTGAGACCCTGAACGCTCTGACGCCACTGGTCGGCGGGCTGCAAAGTGGTTATGGCCTGGATAACCGGCACGTCCAGCCGCTGCAACAGGCCCCTGTATTTGGGCGCGGCCATGCTCAGGCTGAACATCATCGGGCTCAAGAGGGCGTCGATGAGGGGCTTGCCGTCGCGGCGGAAGAGGTTGTCAATCACCCAGTCCGCGCCCTTGTTGCCCACCACGTCGTCCTGGAAGCGGTAGTGGAACACAGCCAGGGCCTGGGCGCCGCGCCGTTCGATGGCCCGGATCAGGGCGTCGATATGTTCCAGGGCGCCGTTGACCCAGAGGTTTTGGTAGAACCACACGCCTATGGTGGGTTTGGCCGGGTCCAGGGAGGCCAGGTATTCCTCCAGGGGCGGCGAGCCGGGCCAGTCCGGGTGGTACACGCCCTCGGTGGGCGGGATCTCCGGCGGCTCAAGGGCCAGGTCCGTGCCGTTGGCAATGTTGCACATCAGCTTGAGGAACTGGGCGGCGTTGGCCCTGCCGCCGTGGCGGTAATACTTGTTCAGGTCCCGCCAGCGGCCGTCATCCATGCCGTCGGACCACTGGCCGGCCTCGCTCCAGGCCTCGTTGTTGCCTCCGGTGGGCTGAATGTGTAGATACGGCGCGTTGCCGTCCCGGCGGGTCCGCTCAATGGCCTCAACGAGTTCGTCCCAGGCCGGGAAGGAGGCCTTGCCGCCCATCAGGGTGATGACCACGGCCTGGGCCTGCATTGCCTTTTCCATGAACCGGGCCTTGCCCTGGTCGGTCTCCAACTGGAATTTGGTATAGGCGCACAGGTTTACATCAAGCCCCTGTTGGGCCATTGTCTCAACCGCCCCGATGTAGCTGGGCAGTTCATTGGAGGTGGTGCTGAAAAAGACCAGATCAAGCTGTGGCATGAGTTTGCTCCATTGAAGCGGTTGTTCGCGGGGTCTGGCGGCCATAGCCAAGGGTGAGGCCGCGCAGCAAGGCGCAAGCCAGCTCCCGCCCCTCTGGGCCGTTGTATTTGAGCCTGCTGGGGCACTCGCCCGGGCAATGGCCCTCCAGGGGACACCCCCCGCAGTCGGCGGCGGGTAGCTCGTAGCGGCCCAGGCCGCGTATGCGGCTGAAATCGGGTTTGTCGATGGTGCCCAGGGCCAGGTCCGGGTCGCCCATGGTCTGGCCGCAGGGGTATAGGCTGCCGTCCGGATGCACGGCCAAAGACGAACCCACGGCGGCGTGGCAAAATGCCCTTTGCCCGTTTCTGAGGCGGTCCATTTCGCGCAGCACCAGGGGGCTGTGTCGGCGGCGGTTGATCCAGACCACGGTTTGGGCCAGCTCGACCATGGCCTTGGTTAAAGTATTTGCTTCGGCCATGGCCGGTTCGCCACGGGCTGCCCGGCCCCGGCGCACCAACAGGTCCAGGCCTAGGCCGTGGGCATACTTGTAATTGCTCAGCAGCATGGCCAGGCTGGGCATTTGAGAAACATTTTCCGCGCAGACGACGGCCGTGACGCCAAAACGCACCCCGGCCCGTTCCAGGTGCTCCAGGCCCCGCAAGGTCTCGGCATAGCGGCCGCGCAGCAATTCATGCTGGGCCGGCGGCCCGTCCATGCTCACCCCCACGGTGATGTCCCAGCGTCGGAACATCTCGGCCAAGGGGCGGGTGATCAACGTGCCGTTGGTCTGCACGGCGATGGTTGCGGGCATGTCCGCACTGCGCACCCTGGCGGCGATGGCTTCAATCAAAGACGGCTCCAGGCAGGGCTCACCCCCAGCCATCTGCACATGAAACGGTCTGCCGCCTTGATTGGCCAGATCCAGGGCGGCCATGGCCGTGGGCCGGGGCATGACCACGGACCGCTCTGGCGCGCCTCGGTAGCAGTAGGCGCAGGAGAGGTTGCAGCCCGTGGTCAGCCACAGCACCAGATGTCTGATTGCCGGATATGCGCAGGCCCTGGCCATGATCAGAAATCCCAGCCCACACCCGCCAGCCAGGTGCGCGGCGGAGCGGGGTAGCCGTCGGCGTAGAGGTAGTCCTCGTCCAGCAGGTTGTCTATGCGGAAGAAGAACCGGGCCTGGTCCAGGCGGTATTCGCCCCGCAGGTCCATGGTGAAGTATTCCGGGGCCGTGGTCGTGTTGGCAGCGTTGGTGTAGACCTCGGAACTGTAGGTGGCCTGGCAGCCCAGCATCAGCCCGTCCATGGGCCGCACCTGAAGGTCGGCCTTGATTTTGTGGCGGGGTTTGGTGGACAGCCACAGGCCGTCGTCGTCGTTGATGGCCTCCAGATAGGTGTAGGAAGGCCGGAAGACCAGCCACTTGCACGGCGTGAACGAGATGAAGGCGTCCACACCGCTGAGGTGGGCTTCGCCGACGTTTTCGTATTGGCCCACCCCGTCGTTGCCGCGCATATAGGTTATGCGGTCGTTGACCTGGTTGTAGAAAACCGTGGCCGAGGCGCTGATCCAGCTCCACGGGGCGACGCTGGCGCCCAGGCTGTAGTTGGTGGCCTGTTCGCTGTTCAGGCCGGGGTTGGGCCGGGTGCTGGAGGTTTCGTAATAACGCTGGCGGATGGTGGGGGTGTTGTTGGTCATCTGGAAGGCGGCCTCCACCCGGAAGATGCCTTTTTTCCAGGAAGCCTTTACCTCCGGATTGACGGCTGAATCAAAATCCGAGTAGGCGTTGGCCCGCAGTCCGAAATCCAGGCGTACCGGCACGGCCTTGAACATGAAAGACTTCAGGCCGAATATGCCGAAGGCCTGCTCGTCCATGGGCTTGACCTTGTTGCCCTGGGCCTCTGTGTGCGAAACCATGATCCCGGTGCTTATTTTGCCTAACAAGGGCACGGCAAAGGCCTTGCGCAGGTCCTCGTTGACGGTCCAACTGCGCAGGGTTGTTTCCGTGCAGGAATCGGGGTTTTCAAAATCGTTTTGAAATCGGGTGAACGAGGTCGCGTTTTTCCAGCCCCGGGCCTTGAAGTTGAAGGAGGTGCCCAAGGCCTCGTCACGGGAGCGGGCCCTGGGGGTGGGGTATTTGGGCAGGCCCGGATTGCCCTTGCGCGTTTCGCCGTAGTCGATGGCCACGGTCGGCGCGGACGAGTCGGCCCCGGCCCATTTGATCCAGCTCTCCGGCGCGTACGACAGCTTGATCCCGGCCCGGCCCTGATCCTTGTCGCCGTTGCGGCGGAAACCTTCGGTGGAGGAAAAATCGCCGTTAAGGGCCAACCCCCACGGTCCTGCCTTGCGGCTGGCATTGCCGCGGACCCGCCAGTAGTTTTGATTGCCCGCCTCAAAGGACACGCTGGCCTTGGTGCGGTCCACGGCCTTGGATGTGATGATTATCACGCCGCCGCTGGAGTTGTCGCCAAAGGCCACCGCGCCGCCGCCCTTGATTATTTTCATGGAGGCGATGTCTTCCAGGGCCACCAGATCCCATTTGACGCTTTTATGGGCGCTGGCCGTATTGATGAGGCTCATGCCGTCCATAAACACGGCCACGTTGGAGTTGCCCCGAATGCTCACCGACGAACTGCCGGCCTTGACGCCGGGAATCAGATTGAGGAGTTCTTCCACCGTGCGCACATTGAGTTCTGCGATATTTTCGTAACTCAAGACGATGGTTTCGCCGTCCGGCACGCCGGCGGCCAGGGAAGGCCAGGCACTAACAAGGCAATAGAGAAGGCAAATGGCGGAGATGCAGATTTGTTTCATTGGGTTTTCCATGAGTTAGATGCTGGCCTTTCGTACATGCCAGACGGCCATTGAAAAGAACAGGCAGCCATATGCCGCCATCACGGCCAAGGACAGCCAGGGCAAGGGATTGTCCAGGGCCGAGGCCCGGATGAAGTGGCTGGCGTGGGTCAGCGGCAGGGCCTCTATGGCCGTGGCCGCCCAGCCTGGCAGCTTGTCCAGGCTGAAAAACGTACCGCACAAAAAAGACATGGGCGTGATGATGAATCCGGTAAGGTTGGACTGGTCGGCATGGGAGCGCACCACCATGGCCGCCCAAACAGCCGCCGCGGAAAACATGAAGCAGTTCATGAACACGCCCAATAGCAGGCCCGGCCCGTAGTTGAGCTTCACGCCGCTGATAAGGGCCAGGCAGATCACCACGGCCACGGCAAGGAACCCGCGCACCACGCCGCCCAGCACCTCGCCCAAGGCAATGGCCGCCGGAGAGACCGGCGCGGTCTGGAACTCCTCGAAGGTGTGCCAGTAGAACCGGGCGATGTTGATCTCCGAGGAGATGCCGAACGAGCGGCTCATGGACGACAGGGCCATCAGGCCGGGCAGCATGTAGGCCAGGTACTCAACTCCGTCCATGGTCACGCCCCGGCCCATGCCCCAACCAAATGCGATGATATACAGCAGCGGGCTGACGGCATAGTTGGCCATCTGGCGGCCCAGGCGGCTGCGCAGGATCAGCAATTCACGGTAAAAAACAGCCCACACGCCGCTCATGGCCGCACCTTCCTTCCGGTCATGCGGATAAAGACATCCTCGAGGTTGATCCGGCGGATCATCACGGGCTCCTGGATGGTGGCCGCGTATTCCGAGGCCTTTTCGCGGCTTTCGAAAAACCAGCTTTGACCGTTGCCGTCGACCTGCTCCACCACGTGGCTGCCCGCTCCGGCCAGTAGGTTGGCCGGGCTGTCCAGGGCGATTAACTTGCCGTGATCGATGATGCCCACCCTGTGGCACAGAGCCTCGGCCTCCTCGATGTAATGGGTGGTGAGCATGATGGTGATCCCGGCCTGGTGGCTGCGGCGGATCAGGTCCCAGATGCGGCGGCGGGTCTGGGCGTCCAGGCCCACGGTGGGCTCGTCCAGAAACAGGACCTTCGGCTCATGGAGCATGGCCCTGGCGATCATCAGGCGGCGCTTGAACCCGCCCGAGAGCTGCCGGGCCGGATCATTACGGCGCTTGGCCAAACCGACGAATTCAAGCAACTTTTCAATGCGCTCTTCCCGGGGGGTGACCGGCATCTTGTGCAACATGGCGTGAATCCTGAGGTTGGCGTAGACGCTCAGTTCGCCGTCGACATTGGTGTGCTGGGCCACAACGCCCATGCCGCTTTTGGCCTGAACCGCCTGGTTCACCACATCAAAGCCCGAGACCGACGCCGTGCCCGAGGTGGGCTTGGTCAGGGTGGTCAGGATGCGGCAGGTCGTTGTCTTGCCCGCGCCGTTGGGCCCCAAAAAACCGAATATCTCGCCCCGGCCAACGGCCAGGTCCAGGCCGTCAAGGGCCCTGGTTTTGCCGTAAAACTTGGTCAGGTTATGGGTCTGGATCACTGGTTGATTCATTGACTAACCTCAATCAAAAACCGGACTCCGTTAATGGAGAGTCCGGCGATGTCCCGTTTGTCCGCGTGAACTCATTGGCCGCGCCCATCCGTTCCCCGGGATGGACCGGTCTTTTGTGTTGTGGGCAGGTTGGTCTTCTGGCTTCCGGATCGTCCCATTTGCCGCGCCTTCCCGGCCCCTTGGGCCAGTGGCGTTTTTTGCGGCTTTGGTCCCCGGTTACAGCGGCGGGCCCGCTCCCGATTTGCACGGGATTCCCAATTAAGCGCTCAGGGCGCCTGCCTCCACGAACTTGCTGGTGTGTTAGGCCACCTCCGCCTGCAAATCGATGCCCGCGTCCGCAGCGCAGTCCATGATGTTTTGCACGTAGATCCCGGCCCAGGCGTTGTTTTCGCCTAGACCCTGCAATTGGCACTCAACCTCGAAACCCTCACCGGTCAGGATCGAACACCACGAGTCGTCCTCGTCTCCGGCCATGTCGTCCCTGGCGTGCACTCCGGCCACCACCATCAGAGGCTTCAACAACACCCTCCGGGCGCCCCATTCTCCCAGGCGCCCGGCAATGTAATTGGCGTCGAACATGCCTTCCACCGCGCCGATTTCGATAATCACGTCCGGATGGCGTTCTTTGAGTATCTGCTGCATCTCGTGGTACACGCCGGTGCTGAAGACGTGGTTGCCGTGGCCCACGTAGACCAGGGCCGCGCCTTTGTCCCTGGCCGCCTGCACGTCTTGGTCCAAAGCATCCGCGGCCCGCTTGATGTCATCCATGTAGGGATGCAGGACCCCCGGCGCGCCCAGGGCCGGACGGCCCAGGGCCACCTTGTTGAACGGCCGCCATTTGGTCTTGATCGTCTCTATGCCCGACAGGGCCGACACGTATTTGCTCAGGTCGTGGTATTCCTCGCCCGCGTAGATATGCAGCGGTTGGACGATCTGGTTCTTGTATCCCCGGTCCTGCAAATCGGCCATGGTGGCCAGGGTGCCTTTGATGTTGCGCACGTAATCCGGCGTGTCCGGGTTGTCCTTGAGCCACTGGCCGTCGGCAAGCCGCTTTTGCCAGATGGAGCGGACGATGTTCGAGGTGAAGCAGACCTCCACCGGGCAGTCGAAAGCCCCTTGGACCTTTTGGACGATGTTGCTGATGCCGGCCAAGGCCTCGGGGATGCTGGCCCCGAACGCGGCCAGGACGATGGCTGGCTTATCCATTTTCCACCTCCGTCAATTTGCCGTTGCCGTATTTGGCCAGATAGCCCCTGGGCGTGACCATGGCCCCCATGTGCCGGAAGCTGTTGCTGTTGCCGATGATCATGATGCTGGCCATGTCCACCTCGGCGTTTTCCGCCGTGGACAGGGTATGGAGTTCGACGCTTTGTTCGGCCCGCATGGCCGCCCGGACAAGCCCCACCGGGGTCTTGGGCTCGCGGCTGCGGCCGATGATCTCCAGGGCCCGGCTGAGCTGCCAATCGCGGCCCTTGCTCCTGGGGTTGTACAGGGCGATGACAAAGTCGGCGTCTGCGGCGGCGTGCAGCCTTTTTTCGATGACCTCCCAGGGCGTCAGCCGGTCGCTTAGGCTGATGCAGGCGAAATCATGGGAAAGCGGCGCGCCCAATAGCGCCCCGGCGGCGGCCACGGCCGGTACGCCCGGTACGGCCTCCACCTCCAGGCCTTCCGGGCCGGTCTGGATGCCTTTTTCGTGCAACAACTCGTAGACCACCGGGGCCATGGCGTAGATGCCCGCGTCGCCGCCGGATACCAGGGCCGTAACCGCGCCGTCCAGGGCTGATTGAATGGCCGCCCAGGCCCGGTCGATCTCTTTGGTCATGCCGCTGGCCAGGATCCGTTTGCCCTCCAGGAGTTCTTCGATGTGCCTTAAGTATGTCTTGTACCCGGCCACCACGTCGGCCTCGGCCAGGGCCTGCCTGGCCCGGCCGGTCATGTGATCCAGGCCGCCGGGGCCCAGCCCCACTATGAAAAGTTTTGCGCTCATTTGATTGCTACCGCTGCTGTGGCGTTGATGCTTTTGGTTTTGGTCAGGATCAGTTTTCCGCCGCCGCTGGCCAGGATGGCCGCCGCCTCGCATACGCTGGGCGTGCCCAGACAGCGCAGGGCCGCTTCGGAGGGATTGGGCACCTTTACTTCGGCCAACTCGCCGTGGGCGTAAAACACCGGATCCACCTCCAGATGCCTGGCCACTTCCCGCAGGCCCGGTTCGTCGCGTTTGGCCTCGGCGCTGGCCAAGGCCTTTAGACTGCCCGGTGCCGCCCCGGCCTGGGCCAAAGCCAGATGGGCCAGGCGCAGCAGCTCGTCGGGCGCGGTGTTCTTGTTGCAGCCCATGCCCAGGGCCACGCAGCGGGGCCTGAGCACCAGCCAGGAGGCGGGAGCCGCGATTTTTTGCCAGCCCACCCAGACCAGGGGTTCGTCGGCCATACCTTTGGTCCTGTCGGAATCGACCAACTCAAACAGGTCCGGGTGCTCGCCAGTCACCGGCCCGAGCCAGCCGCTGGGGTCGCATACCGGCACCTTGCGGCCGTCCACCAGGGCTCCGCTGACCCCGGCTAGGGCCCCGAGATTTTCCACGGCCATGCCCAGTCGTTTGGCTTCCATCTCCAGGCTGGGCAGGCCCAGGTTGTCGGTGGCCGTGGTTATTACGGCCTGGCCTTCCAGGGCTTCGGCTACTTGTTGGGCCAGGTCGTTGGCCCCGCCCAAATGCCCCGACAACAGGCTCACGGCATAGCGGCCCTGTTGGTCCACCACCACCACGGCCGGGTCCTGGGCCTTGCTCACCAACAGCGGGGCCAGGCAGCGGATGACCATGCCCGCCGCACAGACCAGGACGTGGCCGGAATATTGGTTGAAATTGCGTTCCAGCACGTTGTGCAGCGAATCAAAGGCCTTTTCCCCGATCTCGTGCCGGGCGTGACGCGCGGGCAGAAACACCTGGGCGTTATCCAGGACAATGGCCAGGTTGCGGCAAATCTCCGCTCCCGGCGCGCCCAGGGCGTACAGGGCCAGGTTTGGCGGTTGGCCGCTCATTATTCCTGCCCCTTGCGCCAGCCGTGGCTGAAGGCCCCGTCGTAGAGTTTGGATTTACTGCCGCCGCTGTAGCCACCCTGCAGGGCCGCCACGGCCGGTCCGGCCAATATCAGGGCCTGCCTGCCGATGCCCGCGTCCGCCAGATCTGTGTTAAGGCCGCCCGCCGTGGACCATATGATCTTTTCGTCGGGCCAACTCGCCCGCTGCACCACGGCGATGGGGCTGCCGGGCCCATAGGCCTTGGACAGGGTCTGGGCCACCTCTTCACTCAGCGCCGCCGAAAGATATATGGCGATGCTGCAACCATGGGCGGCCATGGAGGCCAGATTCTCGGCCTCGGGCATGGGCGTGCGCCCGCCGGCCCTGGTGAAGATCAGGCTCTGACATGATTCCGGCAGGGTGTAGCTCAGGCCCAGGGCGGCGGCGGCGGCAAAGGCGGCCGTCACGCCGGGGATTATCCGCCAGGGTATGCCCAAATCGGCCAGGGCGGCCAGTTGCTCGGGCAGAGCGCCATAGAGGCTGATGTCGCCGGTCTGCAAACGCACGACCTTTTTGCCTTGGCCGTGGGCCTGGGCCATGGCCTCGGTTATTTGGTCGAGGTCCAACCCGGCGCTGCTGATGGTTTCGCATTGGGGGCGGCACCAGGTGAGCATCTCCCGGCTGACCAGGGAACCGGCGTAGACCACCAGGTCGGCCTTTTCCAGGGCGTTTTTACCGGCCACGGTGACCAGATCGGGATCACCCGGCCCGGCGCCCACGAAAATCACCGGGTTGTCGGTTTGTTTATTCATTGTGTTTATCTCCTGGCGCCTTTTTGCCTCTGACCAGCCAAACCGGGTTTAAGGCACCCATCATGGTTTGGCCCGCCACCGGAACGCCGCGGCTTACCTGTAATAGCGTTTCGTCCACGGCCAGACCGGCTTCGGCCAGGGCCGTTCGTGCGGCCTCCAGGCTTTGCAGCAGCACGGCGCTGACCACGATGACCCCGCCCGGCGAAAGGACCTCGGCCGAGGCCCGTATAATGGCGGCCAGGTCCTTGCCTCCGCCGCCGATGAATACCCGGTCCGGCAAAGGCAGTTCCGCCAGCGCCTCGGGCGCCGCGCCTTGGACGACCTCCAGCAGGCCTACGCCGAAGCGGGCCCGGTTGGCCTTGATCATCTCTACACGGCCGGGGTTTTGCTCCACGGCCACCACCTGGCCGCCGGGCAGGAGCAGACTGGCCTCCAGGCCCAGGGAGCCGCTGCCCGCCCCGAGGTCCCACAGGGTCAGGTCCGGCCCCAGCTCCAGCCTGGCCAGGGCCACGGCACGCACCTCGGCCTTGGTGATCAAGCTGTTTTCGTGCTCATAGGCCTCCTCGGGCATGCCCAGGTGCAGTCTGGCGGGGTGCCCGACGCGCTCCAGCAGGATCACGCTCAGGGCTGAGAAATCCATGTCCGCCGCCTTGCCGGGCTCGTACAGGCCGATGCGTTCACTGGCCGAGCCCAAATCCTCCAACACGTGCATGCGCCAGCCGCCCAGACCCCGGTGGTTGAGGATCGCGGCAATGTCGGCGGGGCCCATGCCGGGCCGGGTGTACACGCTGACCAGGTCGTGGAAGGCCATGGCCCGCCATAGGGAGCCCAGGGCGTTTTCGGCTGTAGCGTGCAGGGAGACATGGGCCGCCCGGCCCCATTGCAGGCCCAATTGGGCGCAGGCCGCCTGCATGGCGCTGATGTTGGGTGCCACAACCACGTTGTCCCGGCCCAGTCGTTTGATCACGGACCCGGCCACTCCGAAAAAGCTAGGATCGCCCGAGGCCAGAACCACGACGTGTTGCGTCTCGGCGGCCCCGGCCACGGCGTCAAGCCAGGCCCCCATGCCGCCGGACAGCTCCAGGCTCTCGGCCTTGTGACCTTTAAACCAATCCAGCAAGCGCCGCCCCCCGGCCAGGACCTGGGACTTGGCGATGATTTCGGCCATGGACGGAGTAAGGTCTTCCGGGCCCAGACCCAGGCCTATGACATGCACCGGCAACATTAGGCCCGCCCCTCCTGTCTGCCCCGGAACAGCACGGCGCCGTCGTAGTCTATGATTACGGCCCATAAATCGGGCTTTGGTCCGGCGAATTTGCGGGCCGAAGGCAGCATGCGCCTGCCCACCTCTCCCACGAACTCCAGGCGGCCCGCCTTGCGCAGGATGTCCAGGGCCTGACGGGCCGTATTGGCCCCGGCTATTTCCGCCGCCGTAGTCTCATCAAGGCCCGCCGGGCCCAGCCATCCGGCCAGCATGGGCAAATCCATGGCCGCCTTGTGGGCGTGGGTGTATTCCAGACCGGCGGCCTGTTTGACGGCCTTGCCGAAAAACGAGACCAGGCCGATGCGTTGCATGCCAGCCACTGCGCAGGCCCCCAGGGCGTAGCCGAAGAAGTCGGCAATCTGCACAAAAGCCGTTTCCGGAAGGTCCGGCCGCAGGGTCATGGCCCGTTTTTCGCTTTTGCCGCCGGTGGTCAACACCGCTTCGATGACACCCTCGGCCCTGGCCACGGACAGACCCATGTCTATGGTTTCGGTGTAGGCCTCGTGGCTGAACGGCTTGACCAGGCCGGTAGTGCCCAGGATGGATATGCCCCCCAGCACGCCCAGTCGGGGATTGAGGGTGCGTTTGGCCAGTTCCTCGCCTTTTTGCACGCTGATCGTCACCGTGACGCAGTATTGTTTGTCCGGCGCGGCCCAGGCCAGGGCCTGGCGCACGGCCTTGGCGATCATCTGCCGGGGCGTGGGGTTGATGGCCGGGTTTCCCGGCTCCACGGGCAGGCCGGGTTTAGTCACCTGGCCCACGCCTTCGCCGCCCAGAATTTCCAGGCTTCCGCTGCCGTTTCGCGATACGCTGATCTCCACTTCTGCGGCGATCCGGGCCCGGTTGGTCACGTCGGGGTCGTCTCCGGCGTCCTTGATCACTTCGGCCTTGCAGGGCCTGTTTGCCTGGCGGATCACCAGGGCCACCGGCACCTCGATACTGCCGCCGTCAGGCAGGCTGACGTCCACGCAGTCGAACTCCAGGCCAAAGGCGGACATCACCGCTGCCTTGGCCGCCGCGGCGGCGGCCGTACCGGTGGTGAATCCGCTTCTGAGCCTGCGCCTGGCCATTGGCTACGCCTCCCGGCCTTTTTGCCGTTTGACCACGCAAAGGGTCAGGTAGGGCATCTTCTGGCCCTTGATGGACGTGGCGTCGGGCGTAACACGCTCATCGGGCAGGCCGATCTGGGAGACCGCCGAGATGGTGCAGGTCCTGGGTAGGCTTTCCACGGTCTCGACGATGTCGTCAAATTGGCGGTAGGCTTTCATGATCACGATATTTTCGCTGAAATCGGACAGCCTCCTTATTGCCTCGGGATCGCCCACGCCGCTGACCACCACCAGCGATTCGTTGCTTTCCACCAGGGGCTTGTTCAGCCTGGCGGCGGCGGCGTGATAGGCGGTGATGCCCGGCACGGTCACGGCTTTGGCCCGGCAGCCGGCCTTGGCCAGGGTCTCCAGGAGATAGCCGTAGGTGCTGTAGGTAAGCGGGTCGCCAATGGTGATGAACGCCGCGTCCAGCCCCTGGACCAGCACCCCGCGCACGGCCTCGGCGTTTTCCTGCCAGGCCCTTTGCAAAACGGCGTCGTCGTTGGTCATGGGGAAGGGCAGCTTGACTACCTTTGTCGTTTCCGGGATCATTTTTTCGGCGGTGTTAAGGGCCAGGCTGTAGCCGTTTTTTGGAGAGCTGGCCGCGAAAACCACGTCAACGCTTTTGAGCACGTTGACGGCTTTTATGGTCAATAGTTCCGGGTCGCCGGGACCCACGCCGACACCGTAGAGGGTGCCGATGGTTTGGTCATTCATTGTTGGTTCTCCGTGGCCATGATGGCCATGGCGTTGATGACGCTGGCCGCCACTGCGGAGCCGCCCTTGCGGCCCCTGGCGGTGATGAACGGTAGATCGGCGGCCTCGGCCAGACATTGCTTGGCCTCGGCGGCATTGACAAACCCCACCGGCAGGCCCACCACCAGGCCCGGTTTGGCCCGGCCCGCCATGGCGTGCTCCAACAGGCGCAGCAGGGCGGTGGGGGCGTTGCCGATCACGAACACGGCCTCGGGATTTGTTTCCACGGCCAGGTCCACGGCGGCAACGGACCTGGTTGTGGCTCCGGCCGTGGCTCTGGCGATGGTCTGGCCCCGGCTGATCAGGCAGCGCACATCCACGCCCAGGGGGTCCATACGCCAGGGGGATATGCCCATTTTGGCCATCTGGGTGTCGGTGAAGATGGTGCAGCCACTCTTCAATGAATCAATGCCTTTTTCTATGGCCCCGTTGCTGAATATGGTGATGCCGGCCCAGTCGAAATCGGCCGTGGTGTGGATCATCCGGCGGACGATGGACCATTGCCGCAGGGAATATCCGTGCTCGCCCGTTTCGGAGTCGATAATGGCCAGGCTGCGGGCTTCAATGTCCTCGGGCCTCAGGTTCCAGGCTTTTTGCTCCATCAGTTCGTCCCCCGGCAAAAGTTGACAAAGTTTTCGGCCAATAGAGGATTGCTGCCGAAATGGAAATGCATGTAACTGGCCACGGTGTTGGCCACCCGGAAACCGGCTGGGCCAAAGGGCAGGCTCTTGCGGCCGGTGAGATCAAGTACGCCGGTCTCGGCGCCGCCATGGTCGCAGATGATCTCCGAATAATGAAATTCATGGCCCCTGGCCGTGGCGCCCTTGGGGCCCAGAGGCGTGTCCGTGGCAAAGGCCGCACGGCGGTATCCCAATTTGCGCAACTTGTTGTTCATGCCCGTGTCAATGGGCAGTACGCCGCACAGAGGCCACTTGCGGCCCTCCAGGTCTTCGATGGTGCGGCCCAGGTAGATCATGCCGCCGCATTCGCCCAGGATGGGCAGGCCGCCTTGGGCCATCTTTTTGATCTCCAGGAGCATGGCCGTGTTTTGGGCCAACCGGTCGGCGAACAGCTCGGGATAGCCCCCGCCCAGGTAGAGGCCGTGCAAACCGGCGGGCGGGGCGCTGTCACGCAGGGGCGAAAAGAAAACCAGTTCAGCCCCGGCCTGGCGCAAGCGGCGCAGGTTTTCCTGGTAGTAAAAGCAAAAGGCCTCGTCCCTGGCCACGCCGATGCGCACCTCGGCGGCCTGGGGAGGATCATCGGCCACGGCCGATAATTGGATTTCGGGCAGCCCGGCGATCAGTCCGTCAAGGTCCAGGCCCTCTTCTGCCAGGTCTGCCAGACGCTCCAGGGTTTGGCTGCCCAGGCCGCCTTCCTCGGCGGTGATCAGTCCCAGATGCCGCTCGGGCATGGAAAGGCCGCCGTCGCGTAAAAGCCCTCCCAGGAAAGGCATGTCGCCGGGCCTGGTCATGGATTGGCCCAGCAGGTTGATGTGCATCTGGCTGCCGCATTTGTTGGCGATGACTCCGGCCCAGGCAAGGTCCGGGTCAAAGCCCTTGAATCCGGCGGCCATGGCGGCGATGCTGCGGGCCATGCCCTTGGCGTTGATCACCAGAGCCGCTGGTATGCCCAAAAGCTTGGCCAAATGGGCCGAGGAGCCGGTTTCGTCATGGGCGGAAAAGCCGTCAAAGATGCCCATGACGCCTTCGACGATAGCGATGTCGGCGTCGGCGGCGTAGCGGCAGAAAATGGCCCGGTTTTCCTCCGGGTCGAGCATCCAGGTGTCTAGATTGTGCGAAAGCCGCCCGCAGGCGGTGAAGTGGTGGCCGGGGTCGATGAAATCGGGGCCGGTCTTGAACGGCTGGACGGCCAGGCCCCTGCGGTGCAGCGCAGCCAGCAGGGCCAGCGTAACGGTGGTCTTGCCCCCTCCGCTGCCGGTGGCCCCGATGCTCAGCGCCTTGATGCGTTTACTCAAAACAAAAAACCCCCGGTCCAAAAGAACCGAGGGACTGCACCCAGCTTACTTGACCCCTAGGTCGGCCTCCAATACGCATAACCCGGCGCGGACAGCCTTTTTTAAGGAGCAGGCAGGTCTTCTGACTCCCGGATCATCCTATTTGCCGCGCCTTCCCATTGGTTGACACCAACAGTGGCTTGGTTGCGGCTTTCGTCCCCGGTTACAGCGGCGGGACCGCGCCGGATTTTCACCGGCTTCCCTCTGGGCCATTTTTCAGGCACCTGTTCCCAATTCAGATTATACAGAGCCCTTACCAACAAAGAGATGAACTGTCAATATCATTGGAAGGCGCAGCCAACAAATAGCGGCCAAGGGCCTTAAGGAAACGTATCGTTCTTTTGGAACACTGGCCTTCGCCGGGAAAAAGGCGGGCCCCGGCGCCTGGATATGACAATTGATTACGCAAAGCGGGCCGCCGGGTGAGCGCGGCCCGCTTTCGATTGCTTGATGGGAAAGATGGAAATGCTATTTTTGCTGCTGGGCCTTTACCTCGGCCACCTCATCCTGATTAACGGTAATGGCGTTGCCGTCCATATCCTTGAAATCGTAGGTCTTGGTGTCTTTGTTGAGTTCGGGCTTTTCCATGGTGGTGTAGGATTTGCCGGCGTTGGTGGTCAGGGTGTAAAGCGTGGCTCCGCCGCCGCACCCCATGGCCAGAACCAGGCTCAAGCAAATCGCCATGGCCAATGCTTTGATTTTCATAATTCACCCCTGTGTGTGACAGATATGGTTGAGGAATAACCAGGGGGCTTTGCCCCGCATTATTTCGATCAGGTTACAACAACCATGAACACAGGGCCAAGCACTTTCATCAGGCCTTTGACGGAACATGCCTGAACCATGCCGGTATTTGCCAGTCGCCAAACATTAAAGTAAAGACTTCAATGATGTTCCGATGCTTTGCTCGATGAGCGCGTCAACCGGCCGCCAGGGGATCTCCCGTACGGTGATCAGGCAGGTGACAATGCCCTGGGCCTGGGTCAGCAGGGCCTGCCAGATAAGTTCGGTGTCATCGCCTTGGATCATGCCCCGTTGGCGGGCGTCGTCAATGGCCCGCACCAGGGCCTGGTAGGCTTCCATCCCGGACATCACGGCCAGCCCGTTCATGTCCTCGTCGGGCGTGGACGACAGGTCCTCGATCATGAAGATCACCCGGTAATGGTCCGGGTTGGCGACCCAGTATTTGATGTACTGGGTCAAGATGACCCGGATGCGCTCAAGCGGATCATCGACGCCGGCGATGGCCGCCATGCAGCAATCCGATAGGCGCTGGAACAACTCTTCCCACAGAAAATGCAGGATGTGGCGTTTGTTGTGGAAGTAGTGGTAGAGCGTGGTGGGGTTGAGGCCCGCCTGTGCCGCCACCTTGCGCATGGACACCTTTTCAAAGCCCTGTTCCAGAAACATGGTCCGCGCGGCATCGATTATGCGTAGGCGCAGGGCCTGCTTTTGCTCTTCGCTTTGGGGAGGGCGGCCCCGCTGTTTTATAGGTTCGGTCATGGGTAGTTCTTTTGTGTAACGCGTATGAAATAAACTTGCAATCCGCTGACGGCTTGTGTTTTTATTAACGCGTTAAATAAAATAATGCAATGGGATTGTGAAAGTTCGGCAAGGTGAAGGCCATGGAAAAAAAAGAAATCCTGGAACTGGCCAGACAGTATGTCTGTCCGGGCAAGCTGGACACTTTCGCCATGATCGGCGTGGATCTGGTCATCGGCGACAGGCAGGGCCCGTATCTGTTCGATGTCGACGGCCAAAGGCTTATCGATCTGCACATCAACGGCGGCACCTTCAGCCTGGGTCACCGCAACCCGGAACTCGTCGCGGTGCTCAAGGCGGCTTTGGACGAGGTGGACGTCGGCAACCACCATTTCGCCAGCAAGGCCAGGGCCCTGTTGGCCCAAAAGCTGGCCCAAAACACGCCGGGCGATCTGCATTACACAGTCTTTGCCTCGGGCGGCAGCGAGGCCGTGGACATCGCCGTAAAAACCGCGCGCTGGGCCACAAAGCGGCGGCAGATCGTTTCCCTGGACAAGGGCTATCACGGCAGCACCGGCATATCCGGCAATGTGGGCGACCCGGCAAACATGGACTTTTTTCTGAGCCGAGGCACAAAGCTCGATTATGAGCACGTGCCGTTCAATGACCTGGCGGCCATGGAGAATGTCCTCAAAAAAGAGCAGACCGCGGCCGTGATCATGGAGACCATCCCGGCTACCTACGGCTTCCCTTTGCCCGCCGACGGCTACCTGAGCGGCGTGCGGGAACTGTGCTCCAAATACGGCGCGCTCTACATCGCCGACGAGGTGCAGACCGGCCTGGGCCGCACCGGACACATGTGGGGCGTTGATGCCTTTGGCGTCGCGCCGGACATCTTGATCACCGGCAAGGGCCTCTCCGGCGGCATCTACCCCATCGCGGCCACGGTGATCGCCAAGCAATACGGCGGCTGGCTCACGGAAAACGGCTTTGGCCATATCTCCACCTTTGGCGGGGCAGAACCGGGCTGCCATGTTGCCTCCCGGGTCATCGACATCTGCTCCGACCCGGCCCTGTTGACCTCGGTAAGGGAGCATGCGGCCATTTTGGGCGACGGCTTTGCCCAACTGCAAAGCAGCTACCCGTTCCTCAAGGAAATCCGGCAGTGCGGCCTGGTCATCGGCCTGCAATACGACGACCCCATGGGCGCCGTGAATATGTGCAAGGCCCTGTACGAAAACGGCGTGTGGGCCATGATCGCCGGTTTTGATTACTCGGTGATGCAATGCAAGCCCTGGCTGTATCTGGACGAGGCCCTGATCGGCGACATCCTGGACAGGTTTGAGACGGCCTTGAAGATATGTTCGTCCTAGGCCGCGGCAAGGCCTGAAACCGCCTCCCGGCTTAAAGGAGCGGAAAATGCTTTCAACTGAATTTCTGCAAAAATTCGAACAAGGCCTCGACCCCCAAAAGCCGCAAGACTCATCCATTCCGGCCAGGATCGTCGGCTATGGCGAGATGTCGGCCATCTTCGCCTTGGAAGCAGACAAGGAAAACGTCTACAAGCGCATGCCTCTTTTCGGCGACATCCAAGGCGCCGAGCGGTACCAGCGGATGTACTATGAATATTGCGATCTGCTGGAAAAGGCCGGGCTGAATCTGCCAGGCCACGACACCAGGCTGGTGGCTGCGCCGGGCAGGCCGGTTTCCCTGTACATAGCCCAGAAAGCCCAACCTGAAAGCAACTTCGCCCACAAACGGATTCAACAACCCGATGACGCGGCATGTCTGAAATTGATCGGATCGGTCGTAGACGAGACCAGTAAGGTCTGGGCCTTCAACGCCGCCAATTCGCCGGAAGTGGCTCTGGCCATCGACGGCCAGCTTTCCAACTGGGTCCTGGACGCCGGGGAGTCCAATAAACTCTACTATATCGACACCAGCACGCCGCTTTATTGCATCCGGGGCATTGAACAGCAGGATCCTGAGTTGCTGCTGCAGAGCGCTCCGTCCTTTATGCGCTGGGTCATCCGCCTGTTTTTCCTGGAAGGCGTGATGACCCGCTATTACGCGCCCCGGCTGGTATTTACCGATCTGGTCGCCAATCTGTACAAGGAGCAACGGCCGGAGCTGATCGAACCGGCCATCGCCTTGGTCAATGACGGGATGCCCGCCGGCCAGGAGCCCCTGACCAAAACCGAGGTGGATAAATACTACAGGGAAGACAAGATGATCTGGCGGGTCTTCCTGGGCCTGCGGCGCTTTGACCGCTTCATAACCACCAAACTTTTGCGAAAGCGCTACGAATTCATCTTACCCGGCAAGATCAAACGATAAGGAGCCGCCATGTGCGATACCATTGCCGCCGCGCCCGGGGCCACCGCCGACGGCGTCACCCTATTCGGCAAGAACTCCGACCGCGAGCCCAACGAGGCCCAGAACCTGTGCCATGTTCCCGGCCGTGAGTTTGAGCCCGGCTCGACCGTGCAATGCACGTATGTCTCCATCCCCCAGGTGGAGCGGACCAACACGATGCTATTAAGCAAGCCGTTTTGGATGTGGGGCGCGGAAATGGGCGTCAACGAGCACGGCCTGGCCATCGGCAACGAGGCGGTGTTCACCAAAGTGCCATATGAAAAGGCCCCGGCCCTTACCGGCATGGACCTGTTGCGCCTGGCCCTGGAGCGGGCCGCCACGGCCCGGGAGGCGGTGGCGGTTATCACCGGCCTGCTGGCCGCCCACGGCCAGGGCGGCAACTGCGGCTACACCCACAAGCTCTATTATCACAACAGCTTTTTGATGGCCGACCCGACCGAGGTCTGGGTCCTGGAAACGGCCGGTCCCCACTGGGCCGGCAAGAAAATCAACGGGGTGTATTCCATATCCAACAAAATCACCATCGAGTCGGATTGGGACCTGGCCTCCGATGAGCTGGTGGATTACGCCGTGCAAAAGAAATGGTGCCGCTCGGCGGCGGATTTTTCCTTTGCCCGCTGCTACAGCGACTTCCTGTACTCCAAGTTCAGTGCCGCCGAGCATCGTTGCGGTTGCTCCAGGCATCTGCTTGCCGCCAAACAGGGCAAGCTTGCGGTCGGCGATTTCTTTGCTGTCTTGCGGGACCATGGCGATAGTTCAGGCGATTCATACCGGCCGGACAAGGGGCTGTTCGTCTCCCAGGTCTGCAATCACGCGGCATGGGGACCGGTGCGAATCAGCCAGACCGTGGGTTCGCTGGTCAGCCGCCTGACTCCGGGCCTGGCCACGCATTTTGTCACCGGCACCGCCGCGCCTTGCACCAGCGTGTTCAAACCCATTTGGATCGACACGCCAGGGGCCTTGCCGACTCAACCGGCGGACAAGACCTGCGATGGGCAAAGCCTGTTCTGGCGGCATGAAAGACTCCATCGCCGGGTGCTGCAAAACTATCCGCAGGGCATGGGGGTGATTGCTCCGGCCAGGGACGAACTGGAGGCCGGGCTGCTGGAGCAGGCCCTTGGCGCGTCCGGCGCGGACCGGTCCGTTCGCGAACAAATCGCCAAACAGGCCTTTGGGCAAGGCGATAAATTTATAAATGAGAGTCTGGCCGCGTTGCAAGGCCAATCAAAGGCTGGCGGTTCCGGATTTTTGTATGCACAGGCCTGGCGCAAGTGGAACAAGGCGGCCGGTGTGCCCGATTAAAACGTCCGTCCGGCTTCGACAGAGCCCTATCCGGCGGCTTCCACAGTCTGGTTTTTACCCCTGGCCTTGGCCTGATACAGGGCCTGGTCGGCCCGCTTGACCACGGTCTTTGAGTCTTCGTTCAGTCGAAGCTGGGCCGCGCCCAGGCTGACGGTTACCTTGACCTGCATGCCAGGCGAAGGTTCAAAAACGTGGCGGGCAAAGCCCTGCCTGATACGTTCGCCAATTTCCAGAATGGCCTGTCCTTCAACGCCGGGAAGGATCAGCGCGAATTCCTCGCCGCCATAGCGGCAGGGCGAGTCGTCCAGGCGCACCGCGCTTTGCATCTGTTTGCCCAGGACCGCCAGCACCTTGTCGCCTTCGGTATGACCATAGGTGTCGTTGAAGCGTTTGAAATCATCCACGTCCAACAAAATAAGGCCCATGGGGTCGCCTGTTTCATGGGCGTGCCTTGTTTCGCTGTCCAACTTGTTCCAGAAATAGCGTGAGTTGAACAGGCCGGTGAGCTCGTCGGTCAGGCTGAGGTGGCGGTACCGCCGTTCGCGCTGCACAAGGATTTGCCGCTCGTTTTGGATCTCCCTGATACGGTCGGCCAGGGCCATGGATAAAAGTATGCTTTCGATGGCGGCGGCGATGGTCATCAGTGAGCGGGGCAGGGGCACCAGCAGGTTGAGCCCCATGCTCCAGGCCCCCCAGGCCATGGCGCCCAATAGCAGCACGCACCAGGCGATCAGGTAGAAGCGCGCAGGCCGGAAGCCTCTGCTCATTGCCTGGGTGCCCGCGGCAATGGCGATTACGGGAGCCACCAGGGCAAGGCTGTGGATGAGCCATGTCCCGTACCAGATTTGGTTGGTCAGGGCCAGGACAAACAGCACCACGGACGCCGCCTGCGTAGCCCTGAGGAATTTATGGATCAGCGGGGTGTTTGTCTTGGTGATCAAAAATGCGCTGCTGAACTCGGCGCCGAAGAACAACAGGAACGACGAGGACACCAGGCTTATGGCCGGGATCAGATGCCAAAGCTCCTTGGGTAGGAATAGCACTTGACCCTGCAAACAAAACTGGTGGGCGATGATGCTGACCATGTAGAGGATATAGCGCAGATAGACCTTGTCGCGGGTGGCCAGAAACACCAGAGTGTTGAACAGCAGCATTGCCCCCATCACGCCGTAGAGCGCCCCGAACAGATAGGTTTCATGTACGACGCAATCTTCAAAATCGCTACGCGAATAGATGCGCAGCCCCGCGTTGAGCGACAATACCGATTGAAGGCGGAGGTAGGCGAATCCTTTCCTGGGGGTGTCGTCCGGGGCCAAAAAGGCGAACAGACCCAGGCGGCTGGTGGGCGATGGCTGCTGGAGTCCGGTTGAATTTTCCAGCCAGCCGCCATTGGGCAGGGGCAGATAATAATCTATCCGGTCCATCCACGGCGCGGCTACGTCCAAGACCCATGGACCGGTTGCCGGCGTTTGATCCAGGTCTATGCGCACCCACAGCGGCGAACGGTTGAAGCCCAGCGATACGCGGTTTCTCTCAATGGTTTTATAGCTTGCGGCTGTTTGCGGTGATGCCGCGCGCTCGATGTCCATTTCTTCGCTTGGGTCCTCGAGCAGGCCTATATGCGTTGGAGGTTGCGCTTGGGTGGAGGCGGGAACCGAATCGCAGGCGGCGCACACCAGAATGAGCAATATCAATATCAGAATTGATTTGTAACCCGGCAGATGGCTGTACGCAACTGTTGGTTTGATTGAGCCGTTGGTTACATTTGTCAAGCCTTCTGACTCCATGTTTGGGGGTGGAGTAGGGTTAAGGCCGATTCAACGAGATTGTTTGCATTGATATTATAAAACATGCCAATATGACGAAAATACTACAATATTCGGTCTTGAAAATGGTATAGTCCTCTTCCTTGATTGTCAAATAAAAACCCTGTGCTAAATGATCGCCAACGTTCATGGAAAACACGTAAGTATACTTCCAAAACTGGTTTGTTGGGGAACCGATGGGCGTTGTGACCAGCGCCTCGAAAGAGGATGGATAGTGATTAAATAGTGGTGGTTAGGTTGTGACTTATTGCCTAACCAGGGCCCCGCTTACCAAAAATTCCACCGAATCCCTGATGAATTCCATCATGTCCGTGTCATAGAGGGTCAGGCCCATGGCGGCGACTTTTTTGTTGACCCTCCGGGCCTGGGAAAGGGTCTGGCCGTGACCAATGACCAGGGCGTAAATTCTTAGGGCAAGACGCGACGAGTCCTCGAAGGATAGTAAGGGCCATTTATGGGTTATGGCCCGGCCAACCTCATTAGCCATCAGGGCCATGTGAACCTTTGACTCGAACAGCTGTTGCTCCCTGGTGCGATTGTCCAGCAGGATGTAGGTCAGGCTGGTCAGGTTCAACAACAGGGGATTGTCGTAAATATAAGCCAGAAGGGCGTCGGCGATTTCGCGTCTGGAGCTGTCGCTCGGCAGCTTGTTCAGGTTTTGGGCGATGGAATCGACCCATAGCTGGATTTGTTGCAGGAATACGGCCAGATAGATTTCCTCCTTTGATTTGAAATAAAGATAAACCGTTCCCTTGGCCAAACCGGCCTTGGCCGCGATTTCATTCACGGTTGAGGTGCCGCCTTTGTTTTTTTTATATAGGGCCCAGGCCGAATCGATGATGTGCGCTCTGCGGCGCTCTTTTGCTCCGTCGGATATGGCGCGCTTTTGAACCGGCATCCTGGAATCCGATCTACCTATGCGGGGTGAAGTCGTAAACAGGCCGGGGCCCTGGGCTCTCGGCAATCCAACATATCAAACCTGTTAGACCGCGTAAACAACAAGAACCGGGGCCGGTCCAACCCGTGGGAGAGGATTGAACCGGCCCCGGCGTTACCAGGCCCAGCGGCGTCAAGCTGCCCGCCCGACAGCTTGACGCGACAAGGCCGGTTTTTTGAAAAGATATTTCCGTCGTGTTGTTAGGCATCCAGTGGATACTGGTGAACCACTTCGGCCTTGACGAATGACATGGTGCTGCGAACGAACAGCCCGGCGGTAACTTCCTTTGGCTCGAAATCCCGCAGATTGTCGTTTTCATTGCCGCCGAAAGTAAGCTCTGCATCGCCAACCCACAGTTCGTGCACCTTTTCGTTCTCCGAATGCAGCTTTACCAGCTCACAGTTCATCAACAGCTTGCCGGGGTCGGTGCAGTCGGGCCAATGCCTGACACCGTAGAACGGGGCTGCCGGATACATGCTGGGGTCACCCTGCATCTTGACATCCACCAGGGCGTCAAAGACGTTGTGGTGATGCCGCGTCAGACCGCCCCGGAGCTTGGAGCCGACGCCCAGCGGCGGGATGGTGAAGTGGCCGTCGCGCGGCTGGGACAAATAGATTTGCCCCAGTTTCTTTGGCCAGCCGTAGAACCAGCCGCCGACCATGGCCCAGTCGGAGTCTACGCAGAGATAAGGTACGATGGCCGCGTCTTCGCCCTTGTATTTACAGAACAAAATTATGCCGGCTTCGCGGTATTTTGCCCGTTCTGGGTTTTTCCAGAACAGATCCTCTTTGCCGTCGGGCACGTTGAGCAAATCGCCCACCCAGACGGCCGCCGAGCCCGGCTCGTCCGGCGGCTCGAGGGGCGCGGGAATCCAGGCGTTTAACTTTTCCGGGTCGCCCTTGAAGGTCACGCAAATCATTTCCATCAGCAGGTGATGGGGGAACGGCGACAGTAGTTCAGCGGAACCGTCCGGTGATAGGGGCAAGGTGGTTCCCTTTAAATTGGGCACTGACATTTTTTCCTCCTGGTTGCTAGCAAAGGGCCTTCGGCTTTGATGGTTATTAAATGACCTGTAGTCATTTGAGGTGATTTAATAATGACCGACGGTCACGTGTCAATAGATTTTTATTGTAGGTCGACTGGAATATGACGCAATATAGTGCATAAATGGCAATAAAGCAGTGAAAACGCAAACAATTGCACGTCGAGCACGATCAGAAAAAATAATTGACTCTGTGTCAAAAAATAATTGATAAATGACTAAAGGTCATCTATTGTTGTTTGTGGGTTCGCGGCGGGGTCGGTTCCCGTTCGCGCTTACCGCTGCTTAGACGATAAATCCAGGTAAAGGGGAAGGTAGATGTCACTGAGAAACAAGCTGGCGTTTGTTTGTTTTGCTCTGGTTTGTTTGGCCGCTTTGGCGGTTGGGCTGCGTTACACGTTCGCTACCCAGATCACGGCTTACCACCAACAGGGAATGGGAGTCAGCTGGGAGGAAATGTCGCCAACGGCCCAGGTCCAGACCGTCAATTACATGCGGGCGGGCGGTTTGGGTTTTCTGGTGGTGGCCGCGTCCATGGGTTTTTTATTGGCCATCCCTTTTCGGCGTGGCGAGGGTTGGGCCCGCTGGGCCCTGGCTACGGTTGCCTTGATTTATACGGGCGGCGAATGCGCGCTCCTTGTGGACATCATCAACCGGACCAGCGCTTCGCCTCCGTTGCTGCCCATGGCCATTGCCGTCGGATTCACGCTTGCCGGATTTTTCCTGGCCCATGCCGAACAATAGTACCTGCCGCCGAGAACCGGGCTGGGGGTAACGGCAATTGTCATATTGGTTTCTTACTGGAGCATTCAACATGGCTGAAATATTCGGCACGTCAAACAAGATATTGGAAGTGGATCTGAGCGCAAAGACCTCAAGGGTGTATGAAGTGCCCGAAGATATCCGCCGCAGGTACCTGGGGGCAAAGGGCCTCGGGCTCAAGCTGCTGTATGACCGCATGAACCCCGGCTCCGATCCCCTGGGCCCGGACAACCACATAGCGTTCATGCCCGGCGTGCTCATGGGCACCGGTGCGCCGTGCACGGGCCGTTTCCATACTGTGGCCAAGTCGCCCCTGACCGGCATATTCGTCACCAGTTCCTGCGGCGGACCTTTTGGCATGAATCTCAAGACCGCCGGTTGGGACGGGCTGATCATCAGGGGCCGCTCGGAAAGCCCGGTCTATGTTGTCGTGGACTCCCAAGGGGCCGGTTTCAGGGACGCCAGGGCCTTGTGGGGTCTCGATACCGTTGAGACCCAGCATAAGCTCGACGGCAAACGCATGGCCTCGGTGGTGATCGGCCAGGCGGGTGAAAACCTGGTGCCCATGGCCAACGTCCGCAGCGGACACCGTTTTTTGGGCCGCGGCGGCATTGGCGCGGTGATGGGCTCCAAAAACCTCAAGGCCGTGGTCGCCCAAGGTGGGGCCTACAAGATAAGGCCCGTGGATCAGCAGGCCTTTGACAAGGTCAAGAAAAAGGCCGCCAAATACATCGAATCGAACCACATGACCAGCGAAAGCTACCGCAAGTACGGCACCGCCTACAACATGCGCGAAAGCCTCAGGGGCGACATAGTGCCGGTGCGCAATTTCAGCGATGGCAACCACCCTGACTGTGACCGGTTATCCGGCCCAAGCATGGCCGAAAGGTGGTCCACAAAGCCGCACACATGCCGGCCCTGTTCAATTCTGTGCGGCCATCAAGCCAATATCAAGGGGGAAAAACGGGCCTTGCCCGAGTTTGAAACAGTGGGGTTGATGGGCACCAACCTGGAGATTTTCGACCCGGAAACTGTCAGCGATTTTAACGAGTTGTGCGGTAAATACGGCATGGACACCATCAGCGCTGGCGGCACCATCGCCTGGGTTATGGAGGCGGCCGAGAGGGGACTGATTCATTCTGATTTGCGTTTCGGCTCGGAAGCCGGGGTTCGTGAGGCCATCGCCGACATGGCCCTGCGGCAGGGCTTTGGCGACGAGATGTGCCTGGGCACCCGCCGGCTTTCGCAGAAATACGGCGGCGGTGATTTTGCCATGCAGGTCAAGGGGCTGGAAATGGCGGCCTATGATCCGCGCGGCTCGTTCGGCCAGGGCCTCAACTATGCCGTGGCCAACCGCGGAGCCTGCCATCTGTCGGCCTATTTGTGCGCCCAGGAGGTGTTCTTCAATCTGCTCAACCCAGACAGCACATACGGCAAGCCGGTGTGGGTGAAATATTTCGAAGACCTCACGGCGTGCGTCAACGCCCTCCAGACCTGCCAGTTCACCATGTTCGCCTATATCTTCGAGGTGCCGCTGACCAAATACACGCCAGACTGGCAGCTCAAGCTGCTGATGCAATACCTGCCCAAGATGACCACCTACCTGGTGGACTTTTCGGTCTACCGCAACCTGTGGAACTCGGTAACAGGCCTCAAGCTGGGTCATATGGAATTCCTGCGTTGCGGCGAGAGGATCCATGTCTTGGAGCGCTACATGAACACCCGGGAGGGCGTCAGCCGCAAGGATGACACCTTGCCCAACCGGCTGCTGACCGAAGGCCGCCGCAGCGACCCCAGGGGGCTGACCGTGCCCCTGGACAAGATGCTCGACGGCTACTACAAGGTTCGGGGCTATGACTCCGACGGCATACCAACCGGCGATTTGTTGAAAAGGCTGGAGATCCAGCGCTAGGAAAGGCATCAAGACAAAAGCCCGGGGACTGGTTGCCCGTACGAACGAAAAAACGCTGCCGAGCCGGCGAAAAACCGGCCCGACAGCGTGCCTGCGGTAGGTCCGGGAAGATTATTGACTTATCTGTAAGCCCCTTGTTTGATCAGCTTGTTGGGGCGGAAGATTTCCTTGCCGTACCTGTCGGCCAGGCCGTCCAGACGGGCGGCCAGGTCCTCCGGCTCGATTCCGGCCACCAGGGCCATGGGGCCGAACATGGCTCCGGTGGCATTGATGATTGCCTTGTCTATATCTTCCAGCTTGCAGGCTCCAGCTTCGATTATTTTCATGGCTTCGTTGGCGTTGACAAACATCATGTTCATGACGTCGAATTTGTCGGTGGCCTTGTCCATGTCGATGGCGGGCCGGCCGTTGCTCCAGTCGAACAGGCCCTTGCCGGTCTTTTTGCCCAGGTTGCCCTGGTCCACAAGCTGTTGGATTGTCGAACCGATCTTGAAGTCCGGGTGGATGGCCTGGGCATAGTAGGCGCTGCCCATCACCGAGATGTCCAGGCCGGTATAATCCATGGTCTCGTAGGGACCCATGGGGGCGCCGGTCTTGCGCACCGTGGCGTCCAACTCCTCGGGCTGGACTTCGCCGCTGTCGAGAATGGCGTTGAGCAGCACGCCGCTGGGGGCCTGGACCCGGTTGACGATGAAGCCGGGCACGTCCTTTTCCACTCGCACCGGGACCTTCTTGTTTTTGAGGACGAACTCCACGCAGATGTCCATGGTTTCGTCAGAGGTGCCCTCGCCCCGGATGACTTCCACCAGCTTCATCAGCACCGCCGGGTTGAAGTAGTGCAGGCCAACGACCTTGTCTGGTCTGCCTGTGGCCTTGGCGATCTCGGTGATTTTCATGGTGGAGGTGTTGGATGCCAGAATGGCGTGGGCCGGGGCGGCGGCGTCGGCCTCGGCGAAGATCTTCTTTTTGAGGTCCATCAATTCCGGCGCGGCTTCGATGACCAGGTCGGCCTGGGCCACGGCCTGTTTGAGGTCGGTGCTGGATTTGAGCAAATGCTCCCGGACCAGGGCGACGTGTTCCGCCGGCACCTTGCCCTTTTGGGACAGCTTGTCCAGGCTGGTGTTGATGCGGGTCATGCCCTTGTTAACGGCCTCGTCGTTGATGTCGTAGAGAAAGACCTTGTACCCGGCTATGAGCGCCACCTCGGCGATGCCGTGGCCCATGTCTCCGGCGCCCACAACGGCAATAGTTTTGACGTCGTCGATAGTCACTTTGGCCTCCCTAGGAAATCAAGCCCATGCTGTGCATGAAAATGTCGGTGCCGCTGTTGAAGGTCTGGTTTTCGGTCAGGTCGCTGATCTTGTCGAAGTTGTCCCTGATCTCCTCGGCCGTCACCAGTTGGTCGTTTTTGACCAGGCCCACGCCGGCATTGCTGACAACCGCGCTACGGGCGAACCAGCCGCCGCTCATGGTGAAGGTCATGCCGCTGACCTGGCATTCCTCGGAACAGAGGTAGGTGACCATGGGCGTATTGAATTCGGGACGCAGCTTGTCCTTGAGGTCCGGTCCGAAGATATCGGCGGTCATCCGGGAATAGGCGTTGGGGGCCACGGTGTTGACCATGATGTTGTATTTGGCCGCCTCGAGCTTGAGGGTGTTCATGATGCCCACCAGGCCCAGCTTGGCCGCGCCGTAGTTGGTCTGTCCGAAGTTGCCGTAGAGGCCCGAGGTGCTGGCCGTGAAGATGATGCGGCCGTAGAGATTGTCCTTCATGACCTTGGCCGCGGGCTGGGTCAGGCAGAAGGCGCCCCTGAGGTGCACCGACACCACCAGGTCCCATTCATCGGCGGTCATTTTGAAGAACGAGCGGTCCCGCAGGATTCCGGCGTTGTTGATCAGGATATCCACGGTGCCGTAGTTGTCCAAGGCGGTCTGGACAATGCTTTGGCCGCCTTCCATGGTGCTCACCGAGTCGTAGTTGGCCACGGCCTCGCCACCGGCGGCCTTGATCTCCTCGACCACGGCGTCGGCGGCCGCGCTGCCGGTGCCCACTCCGTCGACGGAGCCGCCCAGGTCGTTGACCACGACTTTGGCTCCGCGCTTGGCCAGATCCAGGGCATAGGTGCGGCCCACGCCGCCTCCCGCGCCAGAAACGATCGCAACTCTTCCGTCAAATCTTATTTCACTCATTTGGAGTACTCCTTGTGAATAGAGCCGAAATGCGGCGTTGAAAGAGGGGGACGGCCCGTCCCTCGAAAATAGGCCGTCCCCCTTTTAGCCGAACCAGGGCCAGACCCCTCTAGCATTCCTTAGTTACGGCTATGTCGAGAACAAACCGGCGATCCGGGCCGGGAGGTTTGGCCCGAAAAACCGGCATTGCTTGTTAGTTTTCGCGTTCGATGACCGTGGCCACGCCTTGGCCGCCGCCCACGCAGGCGTTGGCCACGCCCCAGCGGCCGCCCTTGGCCTCCAGGATGCGGGCCAGGGTGCCGACCAGGCGGCAACCCGTGGCGCCCAGGGGGTGGCCGATGGCCAGACCGCCGCCCATGACATTGACCTTTTCCGGGTCCAGGCCCAATTGGGCGATGCAGTTGAGGGCCACGATGGCGAACGCCTCGTTGATTTCCCAAAAGTCCACTTCCTTGGCATCCAGGCCGATCTGGGCCAGGGCCTTTTGGCTGGCGGGCACCGGGCCGTGCCCCATGATCGTGGGGTCCACGCCGGCGAAGCCGATGCTGCGCACCGTGGCCAGGGGCTTGATGCCCTTGGCCTTGGCTTTTTCCTTGGACATCAGGATCAGGCCCGTGGCCGCGGCGTTGAGCGGCGAGGAAACACCTGCGGTGATCATGCCGTCTTTCTTGTAGGCGGGCCGGAGTTGGGCCAGGCCCTCCAGGGTGGTGTCGCCGCGGACGGCCTGGTCCGTGGTTACGGTCATGGTGCTGCCGTCCGCCTGGGGCGCCTCGATGGGCAGGATCTCGCCGTCAAAGAAGCCGTCGGCCTGGGCCTGGGCCGCCCTCTGGTGGGAGCGAACAGCCCATTTGTCCATGTCCTCTTTGGTGAAGTCGGTCTGGCTCAGCAGCTTTTCCGCGGTCATGCCCATATTCATGGCGTTCATCATGTCCCAATGCAGGTATTCCTGGCCCATGAAAAGCTGCATGTTCGGAGCGACCAGACCGCGTTCCTGGGTGGACCCGCCCATGGACACTCGGGTCATGTGCTCCATGCCGCCGACCATGACGACGTCGGCCGCGCCGGTGGCGATTTCCATGAAGCCGATATGGATGCCGGCCATGGCGCTGCCGCACTGCTGATCCACAAACTTAGCGCTGATGGTCTCGGGCAGGTTGGCCATGAAAATGGGCATGCGGCCGCCGTAGGTCCACTGCTCGCCGATGCCCATGGCGCAACCCACAATGAAGTCATCGATTTCGGCCGGTTCGACACCTGACTTTTCAATGAGTTTCGGCAGGAGTTTTCCGATCAGTTCGTCGCCGCGCAGAGCGTGAAACCAGTCGCGTCCGGGGTCGTTGGGACGGCAGCGGGACTGGGCGGTGCGCAGATAACCGACAATAACTACTTCTTGCATCCTTATGGTCTCCTTAATGGGAATTCGCCTGATATGCCGCCAAAATCTGGTTGTTATCGCAGTATGCATCGGTATAACCGGATGGCTGAACGACACCCAGAAACACTATGTCCAGGATGTCGTCCACCGCCTCGATCAGGTCGTATCTCTTGGGGGTGTACAGCCAGAGAAGCACGGTTTGGTTAACCGCGCCGATCAGCACTGCCGCAGTCGTTGCCACGTCGATGTTGTTGTTGAACTCGCCGCTGGCCATGCCTTGTTTGATGGTCGACTCGACCAGCCGCCTCAATTTATCGAGGGGTTCGGCGGAGTTTTCTCTTTCCAGCATCTGGTACTGATGAATGCAAACGCGGCAGGCCCTGCCGAAAATCGGATCCTGCTCGAAGGCCTTGGCATACGACCCGAGGATTCCCCTGATCTGGTGTCCCGCACCCCTGATGAGTTGCAGGTGCTCCAAGACCATATCTTCAACTTGTCTGGCGAATTTTGCGATCACCTGGCCCAGCAATACCTGCTTGTTGGCGAAGTACTTGTAGATGGTGCTGTCGGAAAAACCGGCCTTGTTGGCGATTTCCTCAACCGTGGCGTAGTCATAGCCGTTTTCCGCGAATACTTTGGCCGCAGCCAAGATAATCTGCGCCTTCCTGGTTTTGACTTTAGGCAATTTTTTCACGACAGCACTCCCGGCTATCAGTCGTTAAATGCGGCTGGCTGGATCAAGGCCGTAAGACCATCGTCCTCTTCCAGACGGTCCGCCAGACCGGACATCTTGGACAATTCGTAATGGAAGAAGTAACGCATGGTATCCAGCTTGCCCTGGAAGAACTCTTTTTCCTTTTCCGAAGGATTGCCGGCCAGACCCTGCTGGGCGGCGACGCCCTGCTTGAGCCACTGCCAGGCCACCACAACCAGACCAAACATCTCCAGGAATAGCGTGGCGTCGGCCAGGAAAATGTCGGGCCTGCCCTTCATGGCCAGGGCGATCTTGGCTTTGACAACCTCCTGGAGCTTGTCCATGGCCTGCTGCAGGCGCTGGGCATAGGGCGCCGTGGCCTCGTTTTCGGCGGCTTTGGCTAATACCGGGGCAACTTCCTTGAAGAACAGCTTCAGGGCCTTGCCTTCCTCCATCATCACCTTGCGGCCCAGCAGGTCCATGCCCTGGATGCCGGTGGTGCCTTCATGGATGGGATGGATGCGGCAGTCCCGGTAATACTGCTCAAGGATGAACTCATCGGTATAGCCGTAGCCGCCCAGGATCTGCACGCCCGCGCTGATGGACAGGATGCCCATTTCAGAGGGGTAGGTCTTGGCCACCGGGGTCAGTAGTTCCAGCAGCAGCCAATAGTCGTGCTTGGTGTCCTCGGGGCCGTTGAGGGCCAGGTCGGCGTACTTGGAGGTCTCCAGGATCAGCGACTCGGAACCCTCGGTCACTGCGCGCTGGAACAAGAGCATCCGCTTGATGTCGGCGTGGTTGATGATCATGACCTGGGGCTTGGTCAGGTCCTTGTCGTTGATCATGCGGCCCTGGGGACGCTCGCCCGCGTATTCAAGGGAAGCGTAATATGCTCCCGAAGCCAGGCCCGTGGCGCCGATGCCCGTGCCGATGCGCGCTTCGTTCATCATCTGGAACATGTAGCTGAGGCCCTTGTGCGCCTCGCCCACCAGCCAGCCCCGGCAATCGCCTTCCTCACCCATGCTCAGATGGGCGATGGGGCAGCCGCGGTAGCCCATCTTGTGGAAGATGCCCGCGGTGAGCAGGTCGTTGGGGACCAGTTCGTCGCCCTCGGGACGATACTTGGGAACCAGGAACAGGCTGATGCCCTTGACGCCTGGCGGGGCGCCTTCGATGCGAGCCAGCATCAGGTGCACGATGTTGTCCACGGCGTCGTGGTCACCGGCCGAGATGAATATCTTCTGGCCCTTGATCAGGTAGTGGTCTCCATCGGTGGGATAGGCCATGGTGGCCACATCGCTGAGCGAACTGCCGGCGTCGGGCTCGGTGAGGGCCATGGTGCCCTGCCAGGTTCCGTTCATCATGTTTTCGATGTACGGCTCGTGGAGTTCCTTGGCGCCGAAATCGCGGATCAGGTTGGCCGCGCCGATGGTCAGGCCGGGGTACACCGATCCGCCGTAGTTGGCCGCGGCCAGGATCAGTGAGCAGGCGTTGAATACCGTCAATGGAAGCTGTTGGCCGTCTTCGTCATAGGACAACGGAGCGGTGAACCAGCCGTTTTCGGCATATGTCGCGATGTAGTCCTTGACCGAGGGGTGAACCTTGATCTGGCCGTCGACCAACTCGGGGGGCTGGCGGTCCATCTCCTGGAAGAACGGGTAGAGTTGGTCATTGGCCATGCGCATGGCCATGTCCAACATGATGTCGAAACCTTCCTTGTCATGATCCTCAAAGAAAGGAATCGAAATCAGACTCTCCACGTCGTGCACGTTATAAAGTAAAAACTTTAAGTTGCGTTCGCTGATGAATTTACTCATTCTTTAAGCCCCTTTAATTATTGGCGTAGAAGGTTTTGCCCTGTTCAGCCATGTCCTTGATCAGTTTGGCCGGTTCAAAGCGTTGGCCGTATTTGGCCTCCAACTCCACCAGCTTTTCGTAAACGTTTTTGACGCCCCATTTGTCGGCATAAGCCAGGATGCCGCCGCGGAAGGGCGGGAAGCCGGTTCCCATGATCATGGCCAGGTCCATGTCGGCCGGGCGGTCGCAGATGCCCTGTTCCATCATCAAAGCCGCCTCGTTGATGGCGTTGGCCAGCATTAGTTCGATGATCTCGCCGTCAGCGGCCTTGCGGGGCTCAACGCCGTTGTCCGCCAGGTATTTGTCGACAATTTCCTTGACCCTGGGGTTGGGCACGGGTTTGCCCGAGGTGTAATCCATGAAGCCGGCTCCGGTCTTGCGGCCGTAGTCGCCCAATTCGTAGATGGCTTGGGTCAGCGGGTGAACCTTGTATCGTTCGCCCATCTCCCGCTCGAATGTCTTGTTGACGTGGTAGTTGATGTCGATTCCGGTCAGGTCGGCCAGGGTTGCCGGGCCCATGGGCATGCCGAAATCCAGCATGGCCGCTTCGACTTCTTCTCCGCTGACGCCATCGGCGCTGAGGAACACGCCGCCGCCCATCAGGCCGCCCAACTGGCGCGAAACATAGAAGCCCGGCCCGTCGTTGACCACCACGGGCGTTTTCCTGATGCGTTTGGCAAAGTCAACGCTGGTGGCCAGGGTCTGATCCGAGGTCTGCTTGGCGCAGATGATCTCCAACAGAGGCATGCGCTCGGCCGGGTTGAAGAAGTGCAGGCCGATCATCCGGCCAGGGTCTTTGAGGACACCGGCCATCTCGGTGATGGGCAGGGCCGAGGTGTTGGTGCCGAAGATCACGTCGTCGCGGCAAGTTTTTTCCAGGGTCAGCCAGATATCCTGCTTGACCTTCATGTCTTCCAGCACGGCCTCGATGATCAGGTCCACGTCGCCCAGATCCTCGAGTTTGGTGGTGGTGGTCAGCTTTTCGGCGATGAGCCTGTCCAGGTCGGCGGACTTCATCTTCTTCTTTTTGATCTGAAAGGCAAAGGTCTTCTTCACCGACTCAACGCCCTTGGCCAGGGCCTCCGGGTTTATGTCCCACAGCACGCAGTCAAAGCCGCCCGCTAAAAGCAGATGCACGATGCCGCAGCCCATGACGCCGCCGCCCAGTTGGGCCACCTTTTGGGGCTTGGTCGGTTTGACGTCCTTGATCCGGGGCAGGCGGCCGGCCGAACGCTGGGTTAGGAACATATTCATCATGTTCTTGGCCACGTCGCTGGTGGCGCAGTCGGCGAAGAGTTCGGCTTCACGCTCGATATCGGTCTGGAAATCCGCGGTGAGGCCCTTTTCCAAGGCTTCAACAATCTTCAGGGGGGCGATGTAGCCTTTGGACTTCTGGGCGATCTGCATCTTGGCGAAGCCCAGAACCGCCGCCTTTTCCGCGGCGCTGGGCAGGCGGCCCAGGTTTTTGCTCACCGCTCTGGCCCGGACATTGGCAAGGCCCATTTGGAACAGGCCCACGGCCTCCATGGCCTTGTCCATCAGCTTGTCGGCGGGGACTATTTCGTGAATCAGGCCGTAGAGCAGAGCCTTGTCGGCGCTTATCTGGCGGCCGGAGGTCATCAGATCCAGGGCCCTTTGCAGACCCACCAGACGGGGCATGCGCTGGGTTCCCGCCGAACCGGGCAACAGGCCCAGTTGAACCTCGGGCAGGCCCAGCTTGGCCGTGGGTACGGCAACGCGGTGATGGCACGCCATGGCCAACTCCAGGCCGCCGCCCAGGCAGTTGCCGTTGATGGCCGCGATCACCGGCTTGCGGCCGCCCTCAAAGGCGTTGAACAATTCATGCAAGCTCATCAGGCCGGGCAGAATGTCTTCACGCTTTTCAACGGCCTTGAGCAAGTTGATGTCGCCGCCGGCGATGAATGTTCCGCCCGTGCCGGTCAGGATTAACGCCTTGACGGCATCATCATCCAGAGCCTCCATGATGGCCTGACCCAGTTCCTGGGTGAAATCGGCCGAGAATTGGTTCACCGGAGGGTTGTTCATGGTCAGGACGGCCACGCCATTTTTGATATCAACATGTACTTTGTTGTAGTCGGTCTTCATCTGGCCTGCCTCTTTCCTTGCTGAGCGGTTGCCGCGCATGGCACTGTTCGCAGCAAAATGCATAAAAAACAATGGAACCAATCATGGCAAGAGGCGTGCCAAAGGCTGCCGATAAAATTAGCAATTATTACATGCTCTTAACTGGGTGCTTGGGCGGGGATGGCATTCGATTCGCGAAATATGAACAAGCCTGTCGGAATTTAAAAAATCGAAAGCGGCTTCAAAGCTATGATTTGCTTTCTTTGCCGCTCGATAGGTTCCAAGAAAAGAGCGCGGGTTATATTTTATCGGTTTTTTTGATGCCCAGTTTTTTCATGCGCGAGTAGAGCGTGCTGTGGTTCAAGCCTAGCAACTCCGCGGCGCCGCCGGGGCCGTAGACCTTCCAACCGGTTTTTTGCAGGGTGTCAAGGATATAGCGGCGTTCCATTTCCTCCAGGGTCAGTTGCCCTGTGGCGGGTGCTTCCGGCGAGTGGATTCCCAACTCCGGCACCACGAAGAGGCTGCCCGAATTGAGGATGACTCCCCGCTCGATGACGTTTTCCAGTTCGCGGACGTTTCCCGGCCAGTGATAGGCCAACAACTTTTGCATTTCCATTTCCGGGATGCCTTTGAAGGCCTTGCCCATTCTCTCGGAATGAATGCGCAAAAAGTGGTTGGCCAGCGGCGCGATGTCCTGAATCCTGTCCCTAAGCGGGGGGACAAAGATGGGAAAGACGCTGAGCCGGTAGTACAGGTCGGAGCGAAAACGTCCGGCGGCCACTTCCTCTTCCAGGTTGCGGTTGGTGGCCACGACCAGCCGGAAATCCGATCTTATGGTCTCCCTGCCGCCAACACGCTCGAATTCCCTGGTCTGCAACACCCGCAGCAGCCGCACCTGGATGTCCATGGATATCTCGCCGATCTCATCCAAAAACAGTGTTCCGCCGTCGGCCAGTTCAAAGCGGCCGACCCGCCTTTCGATGGCTCCGGTGAACGCGCCCTTTTCATGGCCAAACAGCTCGCTGGTGATGAGGCTTTCCGGCAGGGAACTGCAGTGGACCCTGATAAAGGAGTTGTCTTTCCTTTGGCTTTGCTGGTGCAGGGCTCGGGCGACCATCTCCTTGCCCACGCCGGTTTCGCCCAGAATCATCACCGTTGAATCGGTTGTGGCAACCCGTTCAACCAAGGTCAGCACCCGCTTGATGGGCGGGCTGGCGGCCACGAAGTCATCAAAGTGCAGTTGCTCCAGCTGCTGTTCCTCGAGGTATTGCTTTTCCTCGTGCAGCCGCTGGTTCAGACGCTGGATCTCCTCATAGGCCCAGGCGTTGTCCAGGGCGATGGCAGCCAATGATGCGAAGTAGGGCAGCACGTCCAGGTCGCCCTTGTGGAAGGTGCTGCGTAACAGGCGGTTGTCGTGATACAGCACGCCGATGGTCCGCCCCCGGTAGGACATGGGCACGCAGATCCGCGATTTGATGGAACCGCGCTGCTGGTATTCGTCCAGATCATCCGGGTTTTGGTTGTGCAAAAAGCCCTTCCCGGCGTCGGCGGCCTGGCGGATCATGTGTAGTGAATGGGCGAAGTCCGGTTGCTCGACATCCTCTATGAGCAGGTTCTTGGCCGCCCACAGCTCAAACCCCTTTTTGCCGTCCTTGTCCCTGCTGCGGAAGATGCCGGCCCGTTCCGCGCCGGTGATTTTATTTACCGTGGAAAGGATATGGTTGACGATTTCCTTGGTGTCGCGCTTGGCCACCAGCTCGCGGCCCAGGGAGAGGATCTCCTTGGTGATTTCATCGTTGACGGCAAGGCCTTCGGTCAGGTGACGCAGGTCTCCGGGCACCTTTTGGCGGCCGAATTGGTGCAGCACGGCCGAGGCCTCCTTGACCAGGGTCCTGGCCTGGTTTTCCCGGCCCTGGGCCAGCATCTGCCTGGCGATTTCCACCTGGATCCAGGCGACGGGCTGGATGTTGCCGCATTCGCGGGTCAGCTCCAGGGCCTTGTGCAGATTGCCCAGGATGGTTTCGGAATCTAGACCCTGGCTTTTCTGATACAGGGCCAGAAAATAGTAGGCTTGGCCTTTGTGGTTGAAGTTTTCACCCTTCAGGGCCTTTTCTATTTCATCCTTTAGGGAAATGCCTTTTATTGCCGGGTAGTTGCCCTTTTCCATGGCCAGACAGAACTCCAGCAACAAGCCCCCAAGGTAATACTGGTGTTTTTCGACGATATCCAGGGCCCGCTTGAGATAATGATGCGAGGTCTGGTTGTCGCCGAGCTTGTAGTAGCAGAAACCCAGATAGCCGAAACCGTAGCACTGAACGAATTGTTTGACGCCCTTGGATAGGCGCAGGGCCTCCTTCAAGTGTTTGATTGAAGTTTCATAGTCGGCGGTCATTGTCAGGATCAGGCCGATGTGCATCAGCGCCGTGGCGGCCGTGTCATAGTCGCCCATTTTCAGGGCGTGGTCGTGCAGGCCGTCGAGCATGCCCAGGCCTTGGGAGACCTGGCCGGTGAGGGCGTAGGACACGCCCATCATGTGGATCATCTTCATGGAAAGCTTGTGCTTGGGGTGCTTCTTGGTGAACAGGGGCTCGCCTGCCTCATAGGTTTCGATGGCCTTTTTGTGCTGGCCGGTCTCCACCAGATACACCACCTTGCTGGTGAAAAGCGTGCGCTCCACCTTCGGGTCGTTGAGACCCTTGGCCTTTTCCAGGCCGGCGGCGCGGTATTCCAGGGCCACGTCGATGTTGCCGATGATGTATTCATTGGAAGCCAGGTGGAAAAGCACCAGGGTGGTCAGGGCCTGGTTGCCCCCGCGCCGTTCCAGGCGCCGCAAGGCCTGTTGCAGGTAAGAAATGATCTTGTTTGAATGGCCCACCGCGGCGCTGTCCTTGGAAAAGGCTATGGCCACCTCGGCGAACAGATTGTCGACCTTGCGGCCGGTGAGGGCCTTGAGATCATTGATTACCTTGTCGTAATAGGCCATCGACTGGGTCGACTGACCCTCCCTGCGTAGGACATCCCCGGCTTTTTTAAGTATTTCGCACCCTTCGTAGTCGTTTTCCACGTGCATCAGGTGCTTGGCCCCGGCCATGAAGGCCTGGTCGCCTTCCACCACTTCGGAGGCCAACAATTTGGCGATGTTTTTGTGCAATGTTTGGCGCTGCTCAATGGGGATGAAGTCGCGGATGTTGTTTTTGGCGGCTTCATCGGAAAAGCAATAAAAGCCGGTTTCACCTTTTTGAAATATGCCCTTCTGGGCGTATTGGTCACACAACACCAACACTTCCGTTGCCTTGGCTCCGGAAAGGGCCTGAATCCAGTCGATGGAGAAAAAGCCGTCAAACAAGGAGGCCATGGAAATTATCTGGGGAGGCGGTCCTTTCAGTGGCGCGTTAATCTCGGCTGATTGCATCGTGGCTCCGTGTTTTGGGGTTGCTGCCTGATATTGCCATAATCTTTATAAGAAAAATGTCGGTAAATCAATGCCACGATTTGCGAAATAACGACAATTATGGGTTTCCGTGGCCATCGGTGCTAGCCGTGGCCCCAAACCGGGAGGGTGCGGCTGATCTCTCAGGTTCCAACAGTAAGAAATCATGGTTCGCTCAGGTCGTTTAATCATATAATTGCTCGATTTTTTACAAGTCTGTTCGCCGGATCTCGTTGAGATTTAAATCAACGCTACCGAAAGCTGTTAAGGGAGATTTTGACAGTGAGAAAAAATGCTCTGCTGGTCCTATTGGTTGGTCTGTTTCTGGCGGCTTCGGCTTCTATCGCCGTTTCGGCTTCGTCTCAGGGTAAAGACACGCAACTGGCCGATTTTAAGCTGCAAATCACCCAGGACTGGAGTCAGGCTGACTGGACCAAGAACGGCAACAAGATCGGCTGGCGTCTGCGCTACCAGCCCGGCGGAATCGACGTCAGCCAGTCCACGTTGTCGATAAGCCTGGCCGCCGAGCCCAAAACCGGGGCGAGCAAGGACGATGTTTACGCCAGGCAGGTCGAAATCCTGCGCGAAATCAAACAGAGCTTTGCCAATGGCTTTGCCGTTCAGAACATGGACATCCGCGGTGAACGCACCCTGGTGTTGCGTTATTATGACGACGGCAACACAATTTTCATTGTCCTGCCCCATACCCCAACCAAACTTTACGACATATACGTGTGGAACAAGGGCAAGGCCGAGTCCATGCCCCAACCGGCCAAGGACCTGTTGGCCGGGATGAGCCTGTCGCCGGGCGCCGCCCCCGCGCCGGAAGAGCCCGAGGAGGCGGTCATCGTCGAAACCACCGCAGCTCCCACCGCCCAGCCCGTTGATGAGGCCAACCCTGCCGCCACGGCGGCCCCAACCGTAGCGCCCAAACCCGAAACGCCGGCAATGCAGGGCTCGCCGGTCAAGAACGCCTGTTACATGGCTGCCGACGCCGGCTCGGGCAATGTGGTGACTCTGAAGATGGGTATGTCCCTGGCCGATGTCGAGGCCAAATACCAGGTGGTGCCCCAAAGCTCCAGCACCTCCGAGAACGGAAAATACAGGGTATGGCAGGCCAAGATTCCCTGCCTGGCCTATTACCGCTATGCCTTCAGTTCGGTCAGGGGCGTTGAAAAGGAAAAAGATTTCGCGGCCATGACCTTTGACGTTGACGAGACCAAGCCGGACAAACCGATAACCAGGATAGTGGCAAAGATAATATGTCAGGAAGGCCTGGACGCCTCCAAGGAGATCTTCGGCTGGTATGCCCAGACCTATGGGCCGCCAGCCAAGGAGGTCAACAAGATGGACGGCATAACCAAGTTCGGCTCCATGGAGATGCCCAACGTTTTCTGGCGCATATGGGATATCCAGGGAACCGGCGGCGCTCCGGCCAAGATGAGCATGAAGGTTTCCCGGCGCAATGACTTTGCCTATTACACCATCGACCTGGATTCCAAGGTGCAATAATGAAGTTCCTGGTCAATCCAGAGATTGTGCGCCGCCTGGCGGCCTTGCTGGGGCTTTTCGCGGCCATCATAACGTACCTGTATCATCCCGCATACATAGTCCAGGTCAAACTGGTCGATCCGCAGAAGATCAGGCAAGGCCCTGGTCAGGCTTCGCCCCGCGAGGTCTCCGGCCCCCATTGGCAGGCCGCGGTGGAAGGCCTGGTCAGCCATGATCAGGGCCATACGCCCGAGCAATGGATGAACAATCGCAGCGACGACGTGGAAATCGGGGACAAGGAGCTTTATTTCGCGCCTGGCCGGCAGCCCTTTGACTCGGTCGTGCCCCAGCGTAGTGGCGAGGCCTATCTGGTGTTTGGCCAGGGACCGGAAAGGCTCTGCATCGCCATGGAAAAAATGCGGCCCGGTCGGGCCTTCGACGCCCGGGATGAAATCGTCGCTCCGCTGCGCCTATGGTCGTGGGTCGCCCTGTTGTTGGGCCTGGCCGGTTACATTTTTTTGCCCAAGGCGCGCAAACCCGATGACAGCCTGGGCTACAACCGGCTCTGGGGCACGGTCATCTCCGATGTTTTGGGCCTGGTCATCTGCGGCCTTTGTTTTGCCCTGGTCATTTACCAGGCCGTGAAAGAGGAAAACGGCCTTATGTCGCTGTTCTACTTCGAACACGGCACGGCAGGGCTGGCCGTGGGCATGTTTTGTCTGAGCACGCTGGGCTTGATAATCATGGCCGTGGGCGCGTGGTACCACAACTTCTGGGTGAGCTTTTATTCCGGCGGCATCGAACTGCATAAGCTTTTTGGTGTGACGCGCTTTGCCTACGGCGATATGGAACAGGCCAGGATCGATATCATGCCTTTGTCCAAGTTGGCGATGTTCGCCTCGACGGCGGGCGCGGCGGCCGGCAGCGCGAGTTCGGCCGGGCATGCGGTCATGCTCTCGGGCAATGACCATTTTGGCCTTGGCATAACCCTGAAAAACGGCCGCACCAAGTGGATCAGACTGCAAAGTTTTCAGTATCCGCGCAAGCTGGTGCGCAGCCTGAAGGACAACGGCGTGAAGTTGGATGATGATCTGGAAAAGGTGCTGGAAGAAATAAACGCCGGCCCCGGCGCTTGATTCCGGGACCGGCGTGAAGATAACGTCAGGCCTTTTTGCTCTGATAATCTTTTTGCAGATCCTTTTTGAGGATCTTTCCCACGGGGCTGCGCGGCAGTTCTTCCCGGAACTCCAGGCCGGAGATTTTCTGGGCCTTGCCCAGGCGCCCGTTGGCCCACTTCAGCAGTTCATCGGAAGAGACGTCCGCTCCCTTTTCGAGGACCACCGAGGCGAACGGCGTCTCGCCCCATTGCTCGCTGGGCACGCCGTACACCGACACCTCCAGCACATCGGGATGCTCCAAAAGGGCTTTTTCAAGGTCAATCGGGTAGATATTGAAGCCGCCGGAGATGATCATGTCCTTTTTGCGGTCTGAAAGGAACAAAAAGCCGTCGTCGTCCAGGTAGCCGACGTCTCCTGAGCGCATGAATATTCTGCCGTCTTCATGATGGTAAAGTGACTTTTTGGTCTCTTCTTCCTTGTTTTCGTAGCCCTTCATCAGGCTGGGCGCGTAGCCGATGATCTCGCCCGGCGTGTTGGGCGGCAAAATGTTGCCGTCATCGTCGATGATGAGTATCTCGCAGTTTTCCGAAGGCTGGCCAACCGAGTCGAGCTTGTCCGGGTTTTCCGTGGCGTTGAGCCGGCAACTGACCCCGCCCTCGGTCATTCCGTAAAATTCGACAAACATGCCGGGAATCAGCTTCAGGATTTTGCGTTTGGTCTCGGCGTGCAGCGGGGCGCTGGTGCAGAGCATGCCCACGATGGACGACAGGTCGTATTTGCCGGGGTTTTGCTCCAGTTCCTTGACGATGCGCTCGTATTGCACGGGAACCAGCATGGCGAAGGTGATTTTCTCCTCGCCGATGAGTTTCAAAAATTCCTGGGTGTTGAATTTTTCCATGATCACGCAGGGTACGCCAAAGCGCATCGACGGCAGCCACGCGGTCAGGGTGGTGTTGGAGTACAACGGCGTGGTTACGCCGCAGACCATGCCCGGCAGGTCGATCAGCGGGCCGATCCCGTCGAAATAGCCTTTGCGGAATCCGTGTGTGTGCAGGATGCCCTTGGGCGTGCCCGTGGTGCCCGAACTGTAGATGATGTTGAATTCGTCGTCAGCGCCGATATCGATGGGGTTGTATTCGTCGGAAGCCGCGTCGGTCCACTTGGCGTAGGAGGCCCAGGGGCCGTCCTCGAAATCAAGGCCGAAGCTGGCCCCCGGCAATAGGATGTCCAATTCCTCCACAAACGGATCAAGGTTTGAACGCATTTCCTTAGAAACAAAAAGCGCCTTGACGTTGGAGTCCTCCAGCATCAGGCGCAGGGCCTCGGGGCTAACCATGGAGGGCAGAGGCACTGCGCAGCCGCCGGCGCATAGACAGCCCAGAAACACCTCGCATATCTCCACCGAGTTGCGCGAGAGCATGCCGACCCGGTCGCCCTTTTTGAATCCCAAGGCCGCGAGGGCGTTGGCGACCCGGTTGACGCGCTTGGCCAACTGTCCCCAGGTTATTCGCCGGTCTTTATAGACAATGGCGGTCTTGTCCAGGCGGTCCTTGATGACTTCATGGAATCCGTTGGCGATGTCTTCACCGGGTTGAAATTCAGTGGGTTGAGTCTGCTCGTCCATGTGCCTCTCCAGGTTTTGGCCTTACGCGTTGACAAAGGGTGAAATCGGCTTCCTCGGATAACCGGTTTGTTTAGGAGCGAACCAATGATTTTCCCAAAAAACAATGTTTTGCAAGGCCCGTACCAATATCCCAAAATGTGAAATATTAATAAGATAAAGGTGTTAGTGGATGTGTCGGTGGGGCTGGAGATTGCGATTGGTTAAATATCAACAATGGTATCGCAATAAAGAAAAAGCGACACAGCGTAAGGTATTATGGCTTTACAATCCGATGATCTTGCAGGCGGACATGCCCTGCCATTCACTGAGCGGCTTTTCCGAGGTGATGACAAAGCCCTGGTTCCAGCTTTTTTCAACGTAGTCGATGTCAATGAGTCCGCAGGTGGCGGCGGTGTGCCCGTCAACCAGCAGGTTGATCCCATCGACAACCAGCGTTTGGTCTTCCGTCTCGGGTTTGTCGATCAAAAGGGCCAGCACCGGATCGCAGCAACCGGCCGATTGCAGGCGCACCCGCAGGTGCATGTTTTCCGGGTCGGCTATCTGTTGCCTGATGGCCTGTATGGCTTTTTCCGTGAGTGTGATCATCTTGTCTTCGGACCTTGGTGGGCCCCCGGCCCGTACGGGCCGGGGGCGGTTATTACTTAATACTAATATGCCTCGGTATACAGGTTGAAGACCTCTTCGGGGTTGCCTGTTTGCCTGGCGTTGAAGATCGATGCCGCGTCGCCCAGGGCGTGGAAGGCGCAATTCAGCAGCCCATCCTCGGGCACTCCCACTTCCCGCAGGCCCATGGGGTGGCCGATCTGCTTCATCAGGGCCTCCACCGCGTCGGCCGCGGCCAGGGCGGCGTCCCGGGGCTCCATGTCAAAGGTGTTGACGCCAAGGGCCTGGGCGATCTGCACCAGCTTGTCCGTGGCGTGGTCCACGTTGAAGCGCATCACCTTGGGCAGCATGATGCCGCAAGCCGCGCCGTGGGGCACGTTGTAGAGGATGCCCACCGTGTGGGCCATGGCATGGGCCAGGCCGACCTGGGCCACGCTGAAGGCCCACCCGGCCATGGTGGAGGCAACCTGCATGTTGGAGCGGGCTTTTTCGTCGCCGGGGTTGGCGATGACCTTGGGCAGGTTCTCCTTGATCATGCGGATGGCGTGCAGGGCCTGGCCGTCGCAAACCGCGTTGGCCAGGATGCTGGTGCAGGCCTCCACGGCGTGGGTCAGGGCGTCCATGGCCGTGGTGGCCGTCAGGCCCTTGGGCAGGCCCACGGTGAAGGCCGGGTCCAGGATGGCCACGTCCGGGGCAATGAACGGATCGACAAGGAAGACCTTGCGTCCGGCGTTCTGGCTCTTGATAACGGCCACGGTGGTCACTTCGCTGCCCGTGCCCGAGGTGGTGGGCACCACGATGTGCGGCGTCACCGGTCCCTGGAGGCGCTGGATGGCCACGTGTTCGTTGGCGCTGCCGCCCAGTTCCAGGGTCACCGCCACCACCTTGGCCGTGTCGATGACGCTGCCGCCGCCCACGCTGACGATACAGTCGGCGCCGGCCAGGCGGCAGGCGGTCACGGCCGCGTCAACTGTTTGCAGGTCGGTGTCCTGGGCGATGTCGTCGAAGGTCCCGGCATACAGCGGCCCAAGGGCCTTGCGGGCCTTGGAGGCCAGTCCGGCGTCGCGCACGCCGGGGTCGGTGAGGATCATGGCCCGGCTGGCGCCCAGGCGGGTCACTTCGTTGATCAGGCCGTTGATGCTGCCGTGGCCCGAGTTGACCTTGGTGGTGCCCTGATAGCTGAACGACGAGGTGTTGGGGTAGTCGAACATGATCTGCAGGCCCAGGCTGGCCTCGCGGTCGCCGTTGGCCGCCATGGACACCCGCTTGACCTCGGTGTACTCCTCCAGGCCGCCGACGCCGAATTCCCGGCCCACGCCGGACTGCTTGTAGCCGCCGAACGGGCAGAAGTCGCCGAAGGAGTGATATTCGTTGACCCACATGGTGCCGGTCTTGACGCCGTGGGCCACCTTTTCGGCCCGGCTCATGTCCGTGGTGAAGACACCTCCCCCCAACCCGTAGAGCGAATCATTGGCCAAGGCGATGGCCTCTTCATCGGTGTCGAACTTCATCACGCAGACCACCGGCCCGAAGATCTCTTCCTGGGCGATGCGCATCTTGTTGTCCACGTCCACGAAGATGGTGGGCTTGTAATAGTAGCCGGCCAGGCCTTCTACCTCGGCCCGCTCGCCGCCGGTGATGACCCGGGCGCCTTGCTCCTTGCCCAGCTTGACGTAGTTTTCCACCGTGGCCAGTTGCTGCTCGCTGACCAGGGGACCCATCTGGGAGTTGAAATCGGCCTGATAGCCCACCCGGATGCCCTCGGCCCTGACCTTCATGCGCTCGATGAATTCATCGTAGATGCTCGACTGCACCAAAACCCTGGTGCCTGATTCGCAGATCTGGCCCTGATGCAGGAAGGTGCCATAGATTGCGTTGTCCACGGCAAAGTCCAAATCCGTGTCGTCCAGGATGATATTGGCCGACTTGCCTCCCAACTCCAGGGTGACCTTTTTGACCGTGTCGGCGGCCATGCGCATGATGGCGCTGCCCACCTCGGTGCTGCCGGTAAAGGCGATCTTGTCCACCTCGCGGTGGGTGCACAGCACCTGGCCCAGGGCGGCGCCGGGGCCGGTGATGACGTTGATCACGCCCGCGGGAATGCCGGCGGCCTGGGCGGCCTCGGCTACGATCAGGGCCGTCAGCGGGGTCTGGGTGGCCGGTTTGAGTACGATTGAGTTGCCCATGGTCACGGCATGGGCGATCTTCCACACGGCCATTTGCAGGGGGAAGTTCCAGGGGATGATGCCCACGCAAACGCCGATGGGCTCCCGGCGGATGTAGTTGCGGCCGGGGAAGAAGGGGTTGCCGGTGTAGGGGATGTCCTCATACCAGGGAAAATCATTGGTGGCGGCGTAGGAAAGGTTGCGGCACATGCCCGAAAGGGTGATGGGTTCGTATTTGGTGCGGCCGATTACGCCGCCGGAGTCCATGGACTCGGTAAGGGCCAGGCGCACGCCCTGGTTGTTGAGGTGATCGGCGAAGTTCATCATCTTTTCGGCGCGCTGGGCCGGCTCCAGGGCGCTCCACACGCCGCTGTCAAAGGCTTTGCGGGCGGCCATGATCGCCGCCTCGGCATCGGCGACCCCCGCCTGGGCCACGGTGGCGATGGGCAGACCCATGCCCGGGTCAATGGTCTCGAATTTGGCCCCGTCTTTGGCCTCCACGAATTCGCCATTAATAAACAGCTTGTAATGATCCACTGGAACCTCCCTACGGCTAAAAATGTGTCAATTTTGGACAGAAGTTGAATTTGCCTGAATTGGTTGAACGGTCTATTAAATGACTATGCAAAATTGGGTTGATATAATTCAAATTAAAAAAATTCTAAAAATTAATAACTTTTTGTAATAATGGCGCGGTTGAAAAGGTAATTACGCAACTACGAAACAACACTACGCAGACAAGGATTCTTATGCTTGGGGTTCGTTCATTAAAGCATGTGGCCACGCTGGCCAAATACGGCAACTACCGGCGGGCTGCCGAAGCCCTCTACATCACCCAGCCCGCTCTGACCAAAAGCATCCAAAAATTGGAGGAATATTTCGGTGTACCGCTGTTTGAGCGGGGCGCCGAAGGAACCGTGCCCACGGTCTTCGGCACGACCCTGGTGGACGCCGCCGAGCGCTATCTGCCGGGCATCGAGGAGGTGGAGAACGAAATCAACCTGCTCAAGGGTCTGGGCAAGGGTCAGCTTAAAATCGGTTGCGACCCTTTTTTCGCGGAGGTGTGCATGGCTCCGGTCCTTGGCTCGCTGCTTCGCAAACATCCGAATCTACGCATCCGGGCCGAGGTCATCGCCTGGGACGTGATTTTGGAGTTGCTCAGGGACCGCCAACTGGATCTGGTCATTGGCGCGCCGGAAAACGCCATGGACGACAGGCTGTGCTATGTCAAAGTTATCGGTTTTCCGGAGATCGTCTATTTCTGCCGCCCCGGCCATCCCCTTTTGGAAAACGCCCCGGCCGACTGGATGGAGACCCTCAAATACCCGGCGGTTTCCATAAAGACCCATGACTGGTGGCTTGAATGGTTTGCCGAATCCATAGGCGTCAGTGTGGAAGACGATGTGGTGATCCAGCGAAGTTTTGTCCAATGCGACAATCTAAGTGTGCTCAACACCATCGTCAGAAACAGCGATTGCGTCAGCGGCTGCGCCAGGCCGGTGATTGAGCGGGAGTTGGAGGAGGGCACCCTGTGTGAAGTGCCTGCCGATTTGCCGCCATATCCGGAGTTGAGCTATTGCCTGGCCTTTCACGGCAACCGCGCCCTGCCGCCGGCATTGCAGGTGCTCATAGATGAACTGATAGCGCATGCGCGGGGAAATGGCTATGAGATCGACTATGAACACAGCGGCCTATAGACGGCAAATCGGTTTGGCCGGACTTGGTTGATTGATTTTGCCGCAAGGGATGAAGCGGGACGGGAAATGCTCTATCGGGGTGTGTTATCGTGGGGCGGTTGGTTATCCGAGAACCTGACGGGAGAGGGGTGTCATGGCTAAATCAGGGGGCAAGGGACTTTGGACCAAGATCGTATTATTCCTGGTTTTGGTTTTGATCGCGGCGGGCATAGCGGCGTATTGGCTGGCCCCGAACATGGAGCAAAAAGACATCGACCAACTCCGGGCAAACCTGCCGGGCAAGTCGGCCAAGCTCAGCGACGGCTACACCTGGTACCAGTGGGCCGGGCCGCCCGACGGGCCGCCCGTGGTTATGGTCCACGGTTTTTCCACGCCTTCGTTCATCTGGCTAAAAAACGTCGGCGCCTTGGCAAAGGCGGGTTTCCATGTGCTGTTCTATGACCTCTATGGCCGGGGGCGTTCATCAAGACCCGATGTGGCCTATGATGTCGACCTGTTCGACCGCCAATTGGATGAGCTGATCAAGGACCAGGGCATAGACAAACCGGTAAACCTCGTGGGGCTTTCCATGGGCGGGGCCATCTCAACCATCTATGCGGCCAAGCGGCCGGACAAGGTGGCCAGCCTGAGCCTGGTGGACCCGGCGGGATACCCGGTGGTGGTGCCGTTCACCGGCAAGTTGGTGCGGGTGCCAGGCCTGGGCGAATACCTGATGACGGTAATCGGCGACACGACGCTGGTGCAGGGTGCGGGCAAGTCGCTGTACAACAAGGACATGGTGCCGGAAATGCGCCAGATGTTCAAGGATCAGATGCAATACTATGGTTTCAAGCGCGCCATCCTGCGCACCCTGCGTGATTATGATTTTTCGAACCAGGCCTGGGCCTTCGAGGCGGTGGGCAAGACCAAGATTCCGGTGCTGCTGTTCTGGGGCGAGGAAGATCAGGTCATACCCTATGACCGCAGCGAAAAGGTGCGCTCAGCCATACCCCAGACCAAATTCGTCTCAGTGGCCGGGGCCGGTCATATCCCCCAATACGAAAAGCCCGATGTGGTCAACCCGGCCCTGATCGCCTTTATCGAGGAGGCGGAAAAGCGCTAGCCGTTGGCGTGTGGGGCCCGGAAGGCTACAAAACATAGTTAATAAAACAGAACGCTGTTCGTTATTTTGTGGAATATGGCGCCCCAGCGTTGATACAATCGCCTTGGATGATGCGCGGCAGCGCAATGCGGCAGCATAAATAGTATCAATGACTGACAGGAGGGCTGTATGTCATTCCACGATTTTCTGCTGGACCCGGTGGCCAAGGCCCTGGCGGACGAGACCCGTGAATTTGTCAAAAACGATATAGACGCCGATTACCTGCGGGCCATGGACCGGGACGAGGTCCAGTTCCCCCGGGAGATCTATGAGCAATACGGCAAGAAAAATCTCCTGGGCATCCGCTTTCCCAAGGAGTACGGCGGCAGGGGCCTCAACTGGGTGGCCGACATCGCCGCCCAGGCCGAGATCGGCTGCCTGGGTTCGGCCCTGGGCTGCGCCTTTGTCATGCCCAGCATTGTCGGCGAGGCCCTGAACAAGTTCGGCACCGAGGAGCAGAAGCAAAAATTCCTCAAGCCCATGCTGGCCGGTGAACTGGTTAGCGCCGAGGCCCTCACCGAACCCAGGGGCGGCTCGGACTTTTTCGGGGCCACCAGCAAGGCCGAAGACAAGGGCGACCACTTCCTGGTAAACGGGGCCAAGCGTTTCGTGGTGGGCGCCGAGGGCGCGGATTTCTTCCTGGTCTACGCGCGCAGCAACTTCGCGCCCGACGCCGACCCGTATCAGCAGATCAGCACATTGATCATCGAGCGGGGGCCTGGCGTGGAGGTCAGCTACCTCTATGGCCTGCTGGGCTCCCGGGGCGGCGGCACCGGCCGGGTCACCTTCCGCAACGTCAAGGTGCCCAAGGAAAACCTGGTGGGGCCGCTGCACGGCGGGGCCCTGGTCTTCCATACGATGATGGTGCCCGAGCGCCTGTGCAGCGCGGCCCCGGCCATCGGCGGCATGCGCGCGGCCATCAACGTTGCGGCCCGCTACTCCAGCCGGCGCAAGGCCTTTGGTAAAAAAATCATGAAATTCCAGGCCGTCAACGGAATGCTGGCCAGGGCCGTGACCCTGATGGACGCCAGCGCCGGGCTGGTCTATCAGGCGGCCATAGCCGCCGACCGCGACGAGCCCACCCTGCGCCGTGTGGTCAGCGAGGCCAAGCGCTTCGCCACCGACAGCCAGTGGGAAATTGCCAACCTGGCCATGCAGATCATGGGCGGCATCGGCTACACCGACATCTTCCCGGTGGAGAAATTCGTGCGCGACGCCCGGCTCTGCCAGATCTGGACCGGCACCAATCAGATCATGGACCTGCTGATTCAGCACGAGTTCTACAAGGAGGTCCTGGGTGAGGGGGCCAAATACCGCGATTACGAGGGCGACGCCATGAACGCCCAGGACGACCAGGAAAAGATTTTCGACGACGAGCAGATGTGGAAGGTCTTCGAGCAGGCCAAATAGCCCGTCCCGGAACACCGGCGGCAAACAAGGCGAAAGGGAGGCTCAATCCCTTTCGCTTTTCTGCTATATTGACCATAAGCAATATTATGTCATCGAAATGTTTTCACCATTTGGAGGAGACAAGCCATGAAAAAACTCGCTTTTGCCGCCTACACCATTGGCTGTCTGATCGTTGGAGGCTTTTGTTTCACGGCCGCAGCTATGCCTATGGGCAATACAGCACCCAGTATTACAGGGTGCACGATTTGGGCGCCCCGACCGGTTACAGAGCTACCTTTGGCGTTGATTTTATAAACGGCGTCACAAAAAAAGATGTTGCTGTCGATTGGAAAAGCAACGAAAATTTCATCGTTTACATCAAATGATCTTGCCGGTGGTAAAAATGTTCGCAGCGCCGCCCGGTTTCCCAACGAGGCGGCGCTCTGCTAGAATCGCCCAAAGAAATACCTGGGAATTACGATTTGCCGCGCAAACAGCTGAACAGCATCCTGATCAAACCGGCAGGGCCGGACTGCAACATGGCCTGCGAATATTGCTTTTACAGCGCCAAGGCGGCCATGTTCGGCGACGGGCCGCGTCACAGGATGAGCACCGAGACCCTGGAAGAGCTGATCCGCCAGGTCATGAGCCAATCCGGCCCGGAGGTCTCCCTGGGCTGGCAGGGCGGCGAACCCACCTTGATGGGCCTGGATTTCTTCCAAAAGGCCGTGGACCTGGAGCAGGAACATGGCCAAGGCCAGACCGTGGGCAACGGCCTGCAGACCAACGGCCTGCTGCTGGACAAGGATTGGGCCCGTTTTTTAGGCCAATACAACTTTCTGGTTGGCCTGAGCCTCGACGGGCCCGAGCATGTGCACGACCACTACCGCCGCCTGGCCGGGGGAGGGCCGTCCTGGGCCATGGTCTCCGACCGGGCCAAGCTGCTGTTGGACGGGGGCGTGGCCGTCAACGCTCTGGCCGTGGTCAATGACTATTCCGTAGCCCACGCCGCCGAGATATATGAATATTTCAAGGAACTGGGGCTGATCCACATGCAGTTCATCCCCTGCGTGGAAACCGGCCCGGACGGCCGCGCCGCGCCTTTTTCCGTATCCGCCGAGGCCTACGGCCAGTTCTTGTGCACCATCTACGACCTGTGGCGGGCCGACTTCAAAGACGGACTGGCCTTCACATCCGTACGCTTTTTCGACTCGGTGTTCTACATGTACATGAGCATGGATGCGCCGGAGTGCCTGTTCCACAAGGAGTGCGGGCCGTATGTGGTGGTGGAGCACAACGGCGACGTGTATTCCTGCGACTTTTTCGTGGAGCCGGGCTGGCGGCTGGGCAACATCACCCAGGGCAGGCTCATCGACATGCTCAACAGCGGCCTGCAAACCAGATTCGGCAGACAAAAAGCCGACCTGCCCGGGCCGTGCCGCAAGTGCGAGTGGCTAAGGTATTGCCGGGGCGGCTGCCTCAAGGACCGCCTGCGCGATCCGGCCGACCACGGCATGAACCACTTTTGCGCCGGCATGAAGATGTTTTTCCGGCACGCTGACGCGGACCTGCGAGAGCTTGCCCGGCAGTGGCGGGCCGGGATGGCCGAGGCGGAGATGCGGGAATCCGATCTCCAGCCCCAAGGCAAGGTCGGCCGCAACGATCCATGCCCCTGCGGCAGCGGTAAAAAATACAAAAAATGCTGCGGCTCCTAGGGGACTCCCAAAAAATCCTGAAAATTAATATGCCGGCATTTATTATCATATCGTCAAGTAAAACAAACAGATAAATCTGATTGCTTCCACAGGATGCCAAGCCGACAGGGAGGCGTCTGTCGGTTTGTTGCAAGCTTGTGAAAAGGTGAATTTATTTTTAATGAACGGCGCTCATTTTTGGGTATAAAATAAGACAAAACAATGTTTACAAAGGAGGGGTGATAGACAATCAACTTAGGGTGCCAATTTGCCAACATCCTCGATAACACAAAACAAGACCCCGTGTCTTGGGAGGTTTGGGTATCATGGTCGATAAATCGGTGTATTTCGATGTACTCTCACCGGTAAAATTTTTGCCCCGTTCAGCAGCCATTTTCCCCGAAAAAACAGCAATAGTTCATGGCCTGAAGAGGTTTACATACCAGGAGTTCGCCCAAAGAGTCTACCGGTTGGGCAGCGCCCTGAAAAATCTGGGGATCGGCAAGGGCGACAAAGTGGCGTTTCTCTGCCCCAATATTCCGCCCATGCTCGAAGCCCACAACGCCGTGCCGATGATCGGGGCTGCATTGGTGAGCATCAACACCAGGCTTTCACCCCAGGAAATCGCCTATATAGTCAACCACAGCGACGCCAAAGCCTTGTTCGTGGACAACGAATTGGCACCCCAGATTCTGCCGGTTTTAAATGAAATCAAGGCCGTGCGCAGGCTTATCAATATTTGCGACATCGACGATTCAAGGCCCCTGGACGGGCCCAGCTACGAGGAATTTCTGGCCACCGGGTCGGAAGAACCGCTGGATATCGAAGTGGACGATGAATATCAGGTGGCGACGATCAACTACACCAGCGGCACCACCGGCAAGCCCAAGGGCGTGATGTACCATCACCGGGGGGCCTACCTCAACGCCATCGGCGAGATGATCGAGGCCAAGCTGCACAATCATTCGGTGTATCTTTGGACCCTGCCCATGTTCCACTGCAACGGCTGGTGCTTTACCTGGGGCGTAACAGCCGCGGCCGGAACCCATGTCTGCCTGCGCAAGGTCGTGCCCGAGGAGATTTACGGCCTCATCGAAGAGGAAGGCGTGACCAATCTCTGCGCCGCGCCCACGGTATTGGTTTCCATGTCGGTCTATCCCAAGGCGTCGGAAGTTAAAATGAAGGTGCCCCTGGATATCATGACTGCCGGAGCGCCGCCGGCCCCTGCCATCATCCAGAACATGGAGGCCATCGGCGCCAACGTGACCCAGACCTACGGCCTCACCGAGGTCTTCGGCCCCCATAGTATCTGCGCCTGGCAGACAAAATGGGACAACCTCTCCCCGGCCGAGCGCGCATCGTTCAAGGCCCGCCAGGGCGTGCCCTACACCACGGCGCTGTACATGGACGTGGTGGACCAGCTGAACATGGAGCCCGTGCCCCATGACGGCAAGACCATCGGCGAGATCATCATGCGCGGCAACAACGTCATGCTGGGCTACTACAAAGACCCCGAAGCTTCGGCCGAGGCCTTCCGGGGCGGCTGGTTCCACAGCGGAGATCTGGCCGTGGTGCACCCCGACGGCTACGTGCAGATCATGGACCGCTCCAAGGACATCATCATCAGCGGCGGCGAGAACATCTCCACCGTGGAGGTGGAAAACACCCTCTATGGCCATCCGGACGTGCTGGAGGTGGCGGTTATCGCCGTGCCCGATGAAAAATGGGGCGAGGTGCCCAAGGCCTATGTGACGCCCAAGGAAGGAACCAACCCCACGCCCGAGGATCTTATCGCCTTCTGCCGGGAGCGCTTGGCCCGCTTCAAGGCGCCCAAACATATCGAGTTCGGCTCGCTGCCCAAGACGGCCACGGGCAAGATCCAGAAATTCAAGCTGCGTGAAGAGGCCTGGAAGGGCCGGGACAAAAAGGTGCAGTAACTACCGCGAACAATAATCGTTGGCCCCGTCTTCATCAAAAGGGCTGTTGAAAAAGTCCGGCCGGGACTTTTCAACGGCCTGCATGAGGGCGGGGTTGTTTTTGGGCTATAGGGCCTCCCGGCAAACGCGGATCAATACCGCGAGCCGAAGATGGCCGTGCCAACCCGGACCAGGGTGGCGCCCTCGGCGATGGCGGCTTCGAAGTCGCCGCTCATGCCCATGGACAGCTCATCCATGGAGCCCGGCGGAAGGTTGGGGGCCAGGGTCAGGGCCAGCTTACGAAGGCGGGCGAAGATGGGCCGCACCCGCTCGGGTTCGTCGAAAAACGGCGGCATGGTCATCAGGCCCTTCAACTCCAGGTTGGGAGCCTCGGCCACGGCCTGGCACAGGGCCTGGGCCTCGTTTTCATCGCAGCCTGATTTCTGTTCCTCGCCGCCCACGTTGACCTGGACCAATACGCCCAATTGTTTGTTCAACTCCACGGCCCGCTTGCTGATGATATCGACCAGTTTGATCCGATCCACGCTTTGGATGACGTGGGCCAACTCGGCGGCCTGGCGGGCCTTTTTGCTCTGCAAATGGCCGATGAAGTGCCACTGGGGGCCCGGCCCTATCTGGGCGGACTTGTCGCGCAGTTCCTGGATGTAGTTTTCGCCGAACAGTACTTGACCGGCGGCCAGGGCCTCATGCACGGCCTGGGCCGGTTTGGTCTTGGATACGGCCACCAGCCGCACCCCGGAAGGGTCGCGGCCGGCCTGCTTGGCGGCCTGGGCTATGCGTTGGTTTATTTCCTCAAGATTCTGACTGATGCTCACAATAAGGCTCCACTGGTTGCGCTGATTACGCCTTGTCATAGCATCAATTTACCATGGCTGCCAGGGGTAGGCAAACATAGCTAGTCTCAGTTAAAAATCAGCCACGTCCTATCTTTCATACATGCTTTATTTTACTTGTCACCGCCTGATGTAAGCCCAGTGATAAATTATAAATAACCTATTTGTTGACAGTGAATATTTTTATATTTGTTGCTATACAATGGACTTTTATAATTATTTTTTTTCAACCAATTCTTGTATAGTTTAATATCTGGATTTGCCATATCAATTGTATATTCTATACCAAATATACAGACCACAGAAAAAAGAAATTGGCCATTAGAAAATAGAAGATCCATCTCGTTTAGGATTTCATACAGGTTGCCATTTTCGTCCTTGATGGGTACGTTTTCATCATAAATCCGTCGCTCATAAAACTGCCACTCAAATACTTGAGAACCATATCTAGCATATTTTCTTAACGCATCAAGTTCCGGCTTGAAAATGACTTCTTCCTCCCATCCAGGAGCGTTAATAACCCGTGAGGTTAACAACTCAATACCTATTTTTGCTAACAATCTTGACATGCTGTAGGTATTTACTTTTCGTGGTATTGGGTAGGAAATTGTCCCCGACTTGTGTTCATCAAGGTGGCTTATAAACGACTGTTCACTTTTTATGTCAAGAGGGTAAATACCTTGAAGTCCATTTGTGGTTTTATACATCCCTAACACTGACGAATCCGGTCCCAATATGGGCTCTAAATTTGGTATTTTACCTTTTTTACTAGGGATAGCATTTCTAAATCGTGCAAACTTAAAAAAGTCTGAATTTAATAGCTCTGCTTCAACTTTACGTGCGAAATAATTGTTGCACTTATCGCAAACAATACCTGGGGGAAGAATTGTTTTCGTGTTTCCTAGAGATTCTGGAATAATATGCTCGGCGCTTGTAAATGTATTTACACTTGATTCGCAAAAAATACAGCGCATACATGTTCCATGTATTGATCTGGTTGAAAAGTGTGGCAACCTGTTGGGGAATATATCCGACCTTTTTTAATCATGTTGTACGATTTGCGTAGATAATTCCATTGGAAAAGAGTCGAACATACGTTCTAGCCTTCCTTTGGAACGATGATACCCGAAGATAATAGTCCTTCAACAACACGTGCCAAAGGCAGGCCCACCACGTTGGTGTAGCTTCCCGAGACCTCTTCGACGATGCAGGCGCCCATGCCCTGGATGGCGTAGCTGCCTGCCTTGTCCATGGGCTCGCCGGTGGCCACGTAGGCGTCGATCTCGGCCTGGGACAGCCTGCGGAAACGGACCCTGCTCTGGGCAGAGCCGGTCTTGCCGCCAAAGGGGCCGATGAGATGAAAGCCGGTCACGACCTGGTGCTCCCGCCCGCTCAGATAGCCCAGCATGCGCTTGGCGTCGGCGACGTCTCCGGGTTTGCCCAGTATGCGGCCGTCAATGGTTACGAGGGTGTCGGCGGCCAGGATGACTTCGCCGTTGTCGTCTTGGAACGCCGCATCGGCCTTGGCCCGGGCCAGGCGGCGGCAGGCTTCATTGGCCGATTCTCCCGCCGGTATGGTTTCGTCCACGTCGGTGGGGCGGATTTCAAAATCAAAGCCCAGCCACCCCAGGAGCTTTTTGCGGCGGGGAGAGGCCGAGGCCAACACTAGCCTCAGGCCTGGAGCGAATTGATACACGCCTTATTCACCCAGTTCGGGCAGGCCGAACAGGCGGCGGGTGGCGTCGGCCGTGGCAAAAGCCGCCTCTTCCGGGGTGATGTCCAGGCAGGCCGCCAACTCGTTCAATACGTGAATCACATAGGCCGGTTCGTTCTGCTGGCCCCGCACGGGCTGGGGCGCCAGGAACGGGCAGTCGGTTTCTATAAGTAAACGCTCAAGGGGCACCAGCTTTACCAGATCCCTGAGCTCCTGGTTGTTGGGGAAGGTCAGCACGCCGGTGAGGCCGATATGGAATCCGATGTCCAGGACCTTTTTGGCAAAGGCCTGATCCCCGGAAAAACAATGCACCACCCCGCCGATGCGCTCGGCGTTTTGTTCCTTGAGCATGGCCAGGGTGTCTTCATGGGCCTCGCGGTCGTGGATGACCAGGGGCAGGCCCAGGTCCGAGGCTATTTCGATCTGACGGGCGAACGTCTCGCGCTGGGCCGACTTGGGAGTGCGGTCGCGGAAGTAGTCCAGGCCGCATTCGCCGATGGCCACGGCCGGAGCGGTCAGGGCCAGGCGCTTGAATTCGGACCAGATGCTGCGCTCCATATGCGCCGCGCTGTTGGGATGCTGGCCCACCGTGCAAAAAACGCCGCCAATTTCCCGGGACATATGGGCGGCGCGAATCGAAGAATCCAGGTCAATACCAATGGTGATGATCTGGGCTACACCTGCTTCGCGGGCCCTTCTCACTGCTTGTGCGGGATGCTTCAACAGATCGAGGTGCGCGTGGCTATCCACCACTTTCATTTTTTGTCAGACTCCATAAACAGGCTCATATCAAGAGCAAGACCCGAAGTTGTTTGGGGACCAGCATTGTAGAATACCATTGATCCGGCCTTTTTCAATGGCCAACTACGGTCTAAAAGCTCATGGTTTTTCCTGGATATTGGCTCACGAAATGGCCGAAAAAGAATCAGCCGGGAATGCCGTATTCGGCGGCGGCAAAGACCCGGTTTCCGGAAAACACCTTGATCAAGCGTACCAAATTCATCAGCTCCGGGTCTAGAGCATCCAGCATGACCGCCGAAAGTCCCGCGCCGAATGCGGCGGCCAAAAACGGTGGGCCCGCGAAACGCACATTGGCCCCTGCCGATCCGGTGGTCAGGTTGCTAAGGGCGATGAATCCCCTGGGCGGGGGAGAGGAAACATAGGGCAGGGCCTTGAGCACCTCCAGCACGGCCGCGGCGTGGACCTCGCCGTCCTGCAGGGCCAGGGGCATGATCATCGGGTCGATGAGCACCTTGTCCGGGCTCACGCCGCCCGCCTGGGCCTTGTGGATAATATGGGCCGCCAGGGCCAGTCGTTCCTCGGCCGTTACCGGCACGGCCTTGTCGATGGTCGCGGCGATCATTTCCAGGCCGTGGCGTGAGGCCAGCTCGACAATGGGGTCGAGCTTATCGTCCAGGGCAGTGGCCATGTTCAACACCGGAGGCCGGGTGCAGAACTCCAGGGCCACGGCCAGGGTCCCGGCCTCGGGCGGGTCCAGGATCAACTTGAGGCCGCAGGCTTGTTCAGATGTCTGGATCAGAAAACGCCAGACATCGGCCCGTTTGGCCGGGGCGATGTAGCCGGGGTTGATGTCCAGCCAGTCGGCCCCGGCGTCGGCGATGCGGCGGCACAGATCGCCGATGAACCCGGCGTCCCTGGCTTCAATGGCCCGGCGCACCGAGGGCCGCGATGAGGTGAGATTGTCCGCTGCTACGATCATGGGGCATTGTAGCCGGGACGCCTGGGCAAGGCAAGTTCATCCAGGGGCTTGACAGCGGTGTGACGGCAATGTTCAATGAAACCCATCCATCGAACTCCATGGGGTTGTTCAGTGCACGACAAGGACCTGTTGAAGTTGCGGGCCGAACTGGAGCGGCGGGAGAGCGCAGGGCTAAGCGAATTCGGCTGCCCCAGCAGCGCCGCCCTGCGCCGCGAGCCCGACCCGGCCGCGGAATCCGGCCACCGCCTGGCCTTTGCCGTGGACGGCGACCGGGTGCTGCATTCGCTTTCCTATACCCGCTACATCGACAAGACCCAGGTCTTCAGCCTGATCGACAACGACCACATCACTCACCGGGTGCTGCATGTGCAGCTGGTCAGCAAGATCGGCCGGACCATCGGCCGCATGCTGGGGCTCAACGAGGACCTCATCGAGGCCATGGCCCTGGCCCACGACATCGGCCATCCGCCCTTCGGCCACGACGGAGAGACCTATCTAAACCGGCTGTGCCTGGAACACGGCATCGGGGCGTTCATGCACAACGTGCAGTCGGTGCGCTTTTTGGAGCGGGTGGAAAAGGGCGGCCAAGGCCTCAATCTGTCGTTGCAGGTCCTCGACGGCGTTTTGTGCCACGACGGCGAGGTGCACACCGGTGAGCTGTCACCGAAAAATGACAAGGATTTCCAAGTTTTGGACGATGAGATACGGTCAAAGCTGGCCGATCCCAAACTGAACCTGCGGCCCATGACCCTGGAGGGCTGCGTGGTGCGGGTGGCCGACACGGTGGCCTATGTGGGCCGGGACTTTGAAGACGCCATCCGCATCGGCCTCATCGAGCGTTCGGATCTGCCTGGGGGGGTTGCCGAGGTGTTGGGCCGGACCAACGGGACCATGGTTTACCGCCTGGTGGAAGACCTGGCCCTGCACAGCCTGGGGCAGTGCATGGTGCGGTTCAGCCCGGAAACGGGCCGGGCCTTGGCCGAGTTGAAGCGTTTCAACCTGGAGCGGATTTACCTCAACCCCAAGATAAAGAGCCAGCACGCCAAGATTGAAGCCATTTACCGGGCCCTGTTTGAGCAATACCTTGACGATCTGCAAGCGGGACGCACCAAAAGCCACGTGTATGCGGGTTTCCTTTCCGGCATGAACGAGCAATATCGCCAAGAGACGCCCTCGGCCATGGTTGTGCGGGATTTCCTGGCCGGAATGACCGACGAATATTTTCTGCGCCGTTTCCGGGAGTCCGTGTGGCCCGACCGGCTGCCCCGCAGGTTCAGCCCAGGCGGCCTGGACGACCAACCGGTTTGACCGTGGCCGCTATTCCGGTAATGTCGGCGGTTCGGGCGGCGTGGGGTTGGCGCCGCTGATGATGTCGCTCATTCTGGTTTCAATAGCCGGGGTAATTTCCGGGTGGGTCAGGATGTAAAACTTGTCCTGTTCCACGGCCTGCATCACCGTTTCAGCCACGTCTTCGGGCTTCAAACCCATTTCCACCATTTTGCGAAAAAATTCCAGCATGGCCTGTTGTTCCGACGGCATGACCGGTTCCGGTCCGTCGTTTTTCAGGTCCGCGGGCCGGTTTTGCGCGCTGTCCATGATGCCCGTGGCCACAAAGCCCGGACACAGCACGCTGACGCCGATCCTGGCGCCCCGGAATTTTAGGTCGTGGTAAAGCTGTTCGGATAACCCCACAACAGCGTGTTTGCTGAGCTGATACGAGGCGCTGGGGTGAAAGGTGAGCAGGCCGGCCACGGAAGAAGTATTTACGATATGGCATTCATCGTCCTGGGCCAGCATGCGCGGCACAAAAGACCGCACGCCGTTGATGACGCCCCAGAGATTTACCCCAATGGCCCATTCCAGGTCTTTTCGGGTGTCTTCCCATAATGAAAGACCAGCCCCAACGCCGGCATTGTTTAAAAGCAATTGTACTGAACCGAATTTGTCATAAGCCGCTTGGGCCAGGGCTTCAACCTGGTCTGCTTTGGAAGTGTCGGTGGTAATTGCCAGGACGTCGGCTCCAGCCTTCCGCAGATGCCCGGCCGCCTGCTCAAGCCGTTCGCTGTTGACATCGGCCATGACTACGTTCATCTCCCGGGTAACGCAGTTGTAAGCAAGGGCCAAGCCGATACCGCTGGCCGCGCCGGTGATTACAGCGGTTTTTCCCTTAAAGTCGTGCATTAATTCCCCCTAGGCGTGTTTCAACTGACAGCGCAAGTAAATTGATCGGAATCCTAACACTTTAATCAGGGGTGGACAACGCTTGCACTGGTTTGCCGAAAGTTGATTCGGGAAAGGTTGCCTAAAAAAGAAAAACCGCCCGGTTTATCAGGCGGTTACGGCGTGGCTTAACTTAATTGTGATTATTCGGTCTTGGTCCAAGCGGGCGCGGAAAGGGTTTTGCCCTTTAACACCGTATTGGCGGTGTAAACGCCCTGCTTTTGCCAGACGCCGTTTTTATCCTTGCCGTAGACCACTCTCTTGCAAAAGCTGGATTGGGGATTTTTGGTTTTTTTGTAGGAGGCGAAGATTCCCTTGTCTTCCGTAAATTCCTGGAACATGCCTTCATATTCATCATTGGCGACATAATATTGCATGTCCTGCTCGTCCAGGTCATAGGTGCCAGTGTCACTGGAGCAGACAGCCTTGGCCACCTTCTCGGTCATGGTCGCCGCCTGGGCGGCCGGTATGGCCATTACAGCTATAAGAAGCAGGAACAACAGCGTCGCTATTTGTTTATTCATTGTTACTCTCCAAATTGTTCATAGGGCTAATGGAAACCGCATATCATCCGGTAGGCGGCTAAATTACGTAGCTAAAAGGTAACATGGAGAGTTGGCGGTAATCATCCCAAAACTGGTTTATTACCGCCGACGTGGGACGCCAATACGGGTAAAAGGCGATCTTGGTAAAAAAAGTAAAGGGTTTTTCATTTGAAATTAAGTGGCTTCTGACGGCGTTGGCTCGAATGTATCCAGTATACATCAACAAAAAGCTTAACTAAATTACCTGCATATGGGGTGTAGCCTACTATTGGGGTCGCCATTGAGCCATATTTCACAATACCTTTAAAATCAGGTACTTGCATAAAAGGGGGGTTGACTTTTAAGAGCCGGATTCATCACAATTTCACAACAGGGTAGGGCTGAAAAGACTCCCAGCAATCAATACCTCGCGGGAGGAAAGATGAACCACTCAAGCACCTCTGGCAGTGGCTATACCGGCTCTGTTTCCGCAAAGACGCCTATTCTGCAAGTTGATGACCTGCATCTGAGATTTGGAGGATTGGCCGCCCTGGCCGGCGTCAGTTTCGATATCGAGCCGGGCGTCATTCAGGCCATTATCGGACCCAACGGCGCGGGGAAGACCTGCATCCTCAATTGCATCTGCCGCTTCTATCATCCGCAGCACGGCAAAATCATCTTTATGGGCAAGAACATCTCCAAGGTGCCGACGCACACGGTTGCCAAGCTGGGCATTGCCCGCAGCTTCCAGAACATCGAGCTGTTCAAGGGTATGTCCGTTTTGGACAACATCAAGCTTGGCCATCACGTGCATATGAGCAGCGGGTTTGTCTCGGGCGGCCTCTACCTGGGCAAGGCCCGGAAGGAAGAAATGCGGGTGCGCACCGAGATCGAGGAAAAGATCATCGACCTGCTGGAAATCGAGGCCATCCGCAAAAAGACCGTGGGCACCTTGCCCTACGGCTTCCAGAAGCGTGTGGAACTGGCCCGGGCCCTGGCCATGAAGCCCAAACTGCTGCTGCTGGACGAACCCATGGCCGGCATGAACCTGGAGGAAACCGAGGACATGGCCCGCTTCATCCTGGACATCAACCAGGAATGGGGCGTCACCGTGGTCCTCATCGAGCACGACATGGGCGTTGTCATGGACATCAGCGACAACGTCGTGGTGCTGGATTTCGGTACGAAAATAGCCCAAGGCTCACCGGAAGAAGTTAGCAGGAATCCTCATGTGATCGAGGCTTACCTGGGAGCGGACGACGCGGCCCATTCCAAGCTGGGCGTGTAACCTCAGGCGGAGAAGAACTGTTGGCACTCACCTATGTCAAGGCTAAGGAGCCGGGCGCCGATATTCAAGGGGCCACCATGCCGGAACTGTTAAGGCGCAACGCCGAAAGGTTCGGTGACGAAAGAGTGGCCCTGCGGGAAAAGGAATTCGGCATCTGGCAGTCGGTGACCTGGCGCGGTTATTACCAGCACGTCAAATACCTGGCCCTGGGTTTGGCTTCGTTGGGTTTTCAAGACAACGACGCCTTGGCCATCATCGGCGACAACCGGCCGGAATGGGTTTATGCCGAACTGGCGGCCCAGAGCCTCAAAGGCAGGCCCCTGGGCATCTATCAGGATTCCATCCTCACCGAGGTGGCCTATGTCATAGACCACTCGGACGCCTCGTATGTCGTGGCCGAGGACCAGGAGCAGGTCGACAAGGTCCTGGACATGATCGCTGATCTGCCCAAGGTCAAAAAGATCATCTACACCGACCCCAAGGGCATGCGCGGCTACAACGACGAGCGCCTGATATTTTTCGACGATGTGGAGGAGTTGGGCCGCAAGTTCGAGTTGCAGAACAACCTCTACTTTGAGCGCTCCATCGACCGGCTGCGCTCCGAGGACATCGCCCTGATCGCCTACACCTCGGGCACCACCGGGTTCCCCAAGGGTTCGCTTTTAACCCATTCCAACATGCTCAAGATGGCCCTGAACCTGCATGGCGTGGACCCCAAACGGCCCGAGGACGAGTTCGTATCGTTTCTGCCGCTGCCCTGGATCGGCGAGCAGATGATGAGCGTCAGCTCGGCCCTGGCCATCGGCTTTACGGTGAATTTCCCCGAGGAGCCGGACACGGCCATGGCCGATCTCTACGATATAGGGCCCAATGTGGTGTTCTCGCCGCCCCGGGTCTGGGAGCAGCTTGCCCGCTCGGTGATCGTCCGGCATATGGACGCCTCGTGGCTCAAGCGTTTTATCTACCGGTTGTGCATGCCCATCGGCTACCAGATGGCCGACTTCCATTTTGAGAAAAAGACGCCTTCCTTTGGCTGGCGCGTCCTCTACAGTCTTAGCTGGATCATGCTCTTCCGGGCCCTCAAGGACCGGCTGGGCTTTTCCAATATCCGCAGCGCCTCCACCGGCGGTGCGGCCCTGGGCCCGGACGTGTTCCGCTTCTTCCATGCCTGCGGCGTCAAACTCAAGCAGATCTACGGCCAGACCGAGATCAGCGGCATCAGCTGCATCCACCGCGAAGACGCCGTGGACTTTACCTCGGTGGGCGAGCCCATCCCCGAGACCGAGGTGCTGATCCACGACCCCGACCCCGAAGGCGTGGGCGAGATCGTCAGCAAGTCCCCGGCCTTGTTTGTCGGTTACCTGAAAAACGACAAGGCCACCGCCGAGACGATCCTTGATGGCTGGTTGCATTCCGGCGATGCGGGATACCTGACTGAAAAAGGCCAACTGGTATGCATCGACCGCGTCAAGGACTTGATGCGCTTGACCAGCGGGGCGCGGTTTTCGCCCATGTTCATCGAAAACAAGCTCAAGTTCTGCCCCTATATCATCGAATGCTGCGTGTTGGGCCATGATCGCGACTATGTCACGGCGCTGATCTGCATCGACTACAAGCATACCGGCAAGTGGGCCGAGGAAAAGCGGCTCAACTACACCACCTACACCGACCTGGCCAGCAAGAGCGAGGTCTACGAACTGATCGAAAAAGAAGTGGTGCGGGTCAACCGGTCCCTGCCGGATGCCGCCCGCATTGACAAATTTTTGCTGCTTTACAAGGAGTTCGACCCCGATGACGGCGAATTGACCCGTACGCGCAAGCTGCGCCGCCGGTTCATCGCCGAGCGTTACGGCGATGAAATCGAGGCCCTTTATAAGGATGTGGATTCGGTTCACGTGGAGAGCGAGATTCAGTACCAGGACGGCAAGACGGCGACCATCATCACCGACCTGCATATCCGCAAGCTCAAGCCCCTGGATCAATACGCTTTGGAGGCTGAACGCAAATGGTGGCAGTTCTGGAAGCCGGTGCACTAATTGGAGGCTAGGAGCGAATCATGGAAATGATACTTAGTCTGGCCATCACCGGACTGGCCATAGGCAGCGTCTACGCCCTGGTGGCCATGGGTTTCGCCCTAATCTATAAATCCACCAGCATCATCAACTTCGCCCAGGGAGAGTTCGTGCTGGTGGGCGGTTATGTGGCCCTGTGGCTCTACACCGACATCCGCCACCTGGTGTTCACGGTCATCGGGGCGGCCTATCCGGACATCTTCACGATCATGCCCGAAGCGTGGTTGCAGATCCTGGTGGTGGTCATCGCCTTCAGCCTGACCATTGTCGCCGGCGTGCTGATGGTCTTGATCCTGGAGCGGCTGATTCTGAGGCCCATGATCGGCGAGCCCATCATCAGCGTTATCATGGTCACCATCGCCCTGGCTACGGTCCTCAAGGGCCTGGTCATGCTGATCTGGGAGACCCAGATCCGCAACTTCAACCCGCCGATCTTCGAGCGGGCTGGCCTGGACCTGGGGGTTATCAAATTGCCTTCGGTCTATCTGTGGATATTCATTTTCGCGGCCATATTCCTGATCACCTTTGCCCTGTTCTTCAAGTTCACCAGGGTCGGCGTGTCCATGCGGGCCGTGGCGGCAGACCAGCAGGTGTCGCAATCCATGGGCATCAGCGTCAAATCCGTCTTCGCCATAAGCTGGTCCATCGGCGCGGTGGTGGCAATGGTCGGCGGCATGCTGGTGGGCAACATCAACGGCGTGAACATCGACCTGAGTCACTTCGGCCTCACGGTGTTCCCGGCAGTGATTTTGGGAGGCCTTGAATCGGTGGGCGGAGCCATCATCGGCGGGCTGGCCATCGGCCTGATCCAATATCTGGGCCCGGAGTTTGTAGGCTGGTGCATCCGGCTGTGGAACGGCGCGTTCGGCACGTCCTTCCCCATGCCCGGCAACCTTGAGGCGGTGCTTCCGTTTGTGGTGCTGATAGCCATTTTGATGATCAAGCCCTATGGTCTGTTCGGCATCAAGGAGATCGAACGAGTCTAGGCTGGAGGGAGAGGCCAAATGCCCTGCGGATTGTTTTTCGAGACCTACGAAAAAGACGAGGCCATTTTCCAAACCACTTGGCTCAAGTGCTGGATGGCCGCCTTTGCCGTGTTGATGTTGTCTTTTCCGTTGTATTCCGATTGGCTCAGCGAGTTGACGAACCTGTATTGGATCGGCATCATGACCCACATCTTCATCTTTATCCTGGGAGCCCAGGGCCTCAACCTGCTCACGGGATTCACGGGTCAGATATCGCTGGGACATGGCGCGTTCATGGCCGTGGGGGCCTTCACCACCGGCCTGGTGTCCATGACCCTGGGTTGGCCGTTCCTGTTGGCCCTTTTGGCTGGCGGGCTGATGACCGCGGCGCTGGGCATGGTCTTCGGCATACCGTCCCTGCGCCTGCGGGGACTGTACCTGGCCATCGCCACCCTGGCCGCCCAGATCATCATAATTTGGCTGCTCAGGAGCATCTTCCAGGCCGGCGCTGTGGAGGTCGATGACGCCACCATCTTCGGCTTCGCTTTTGACACAGACATCAAAAAGTATTACCTGTGCCTGTTTTTCGCGGCCCTGGGTACGATGTACCTGAAAAATCTGACCCGCACCCGCACGGGACGGGCCTTCGTGGCCGTGCGCGACCGCTATTTGAGCGCCGAGGTCATCGGCGTGAACCTGTTCAAATACCGCATCCTCAGCTTTGCCATCAGCTCGTTCATGGTCGGCGTGGCCGGCGGGCTTTGGGCCTTTACCGAAAACGCGGTCACCGACGAGGCCTTCGGCGTGATGCTCAGCATCAAGTATCTGGCCTTCATCATCGTCGGCGGCCTGGGGCATGTCACCGGAGCCATTTTCGGTGTTACTTTCCTGGAGCTTCTGCACTGGCTCCTGGAGGTGCCCACCGACGCATTGTCGAACATTTTCCCCAACATCTTCGAAAAGCTGGCCAGCCTGCGGGAGGTGTTCTTCGGCATGATCGTGGTGATGTTCCTGATCTTCGAGCCCGACGGCCTCAGTGCCCGATGGCACACGATCAGGTCTTATTGGAAGTTATGGCCCTTCTCTTACTGAGAATGGCCCGGGATACCCGTCTGGCGCAAAAACGTCTTTGATCATGCGCACCCTGCCAGGCATGGATTGCCGCCCAATGGGCGGTGAAAATAGACCGTGAGTCTACGCCGGCGCCCCAAGCAAGCGCCGGTATGGTCGAGACGGCCGAACAATTCAAGGGAGACGGAAATTATGAGAAAACTGACCCTCATCGTGGCGCTATTGGCGGCAGCCTGCCTGGTGGCGGCCCCAGCTGTAATGGCCAAGGACATAAAAGTCGGCGGCATCTTCGACATCACCGGTCCCACATCAAAAGTCGGCGCCGACTATGCTCAAGGCGTCCGGGCGGCCTGCGACTATGTCAACTCCAAGGGCGGCATCGACGGCATGAAGCTGGACCTGGAAAGCGCGGACTACGCCTATGCCATTCCCAAGGCCCTGAACCTGTACAAGAAATACGTCAATGTCGGCAAGGCCTTTATCATCCAGGGCTGGGGCACCGGCGACACCAACGCCTTGACGCCCAAGCTCAAGAAGGACAAGGTCATCTACATGAGCGCCAGCTATGACGCCAATTTGACCGACCCCAAGACCAACCCCTACAACTTCTTCATCGGCACCGACTACAGCACGTCGATCCGTCTGGCCATGCAGTTCGCCAAGGACAGCGGGGCCAAGAAGGTGGTCTTCTGCTACCCTGACCACCCCTATGGCCGGGCTCCCATCGCCTCGGGCAAGGAATACGCCAAGGAACTGGGCCTGGAGATCGGCCCGGACGAGTTGGTGGATCTCAAGGCCACCGACGCCACTCAGCAGCTTCTGCGCATGAAGCAGTTCAACCCGGACTTTGTCTGGATCGGCGGCACCACGCCTTCGGCGGCGGTGATCTTAAAGGGCGCGGCCACCAACCTGCCCGACGCCAAGTTCGTCATCAATTGCTGGGGCTTTGACTCCAACCTGCCCAAGCTGGCCCAGGGCGCCGCAGAGGGCCGGGCCTTCGGCATTCTGCCCGTGGTGCCTTACGGCTGGGACGTGCCGGGCATGAAGGACATCCTGGCCTGGACCAAGGGCGAGCCCCATACCCTGCACTTTGTCAAGGGATGGGTCTCGGTGCTGGTCATGGCCGAGGGCCTCAAGAAGGCCAAGGCCGCCGGCAAGCTGGGCGGGCCCGAACTCAAGGCCGCCCTTGAGACGCTTACCGACTTCGCGACCGGTGGCCTGTGCTACCCCATCACCTACACCCCCTCGGACCACCGGCCCAACACCACTTGCATGCTCGGCGGCATCAAGGACGGTAAGGTCGTGGTCGTGGCCGACAAGGTGACCATGCCGCGCATGGACAAGTACATCGGCAAGTAGTGATTAGCTGGCGGGGGCCTTTGCGGGCCTCCGCCCTTGTTCAGCATAAAGGGGACGTCAATGCCGCTGCTGTCAGTCAACAACATCGAAGTCATCTACGATGATGTGATCCTGGTGCTCAAGGGCCTGTCGCTGGATGTGGAAAAGGGCTCCATTGTGGCGCTGTTGGGGGCCAACGGCGCGGGCAAGACCACCACCCTAAAGGCCATCAGCGGCCTGCTCAAGACGGAAGAAGGCGAGGTCACCGATGGAACCATCACCTTTGACGACGAGCAGATCAATGGCATGGAGCCGGAAAAGATCGTCCGCAAGGGCATCTTCCAGGTAATGGAGGGCCGCAGGGTCTTTGTAGACCTGACGGCCAAGGAAAACCTCATCGCCGCGGCCCACACCCAGAAATGCTCCCGGGGCGAGTTGGAAGACCGTATAAACCAGGTCTACAAGTATTTCCCCCGGCTCAAGGAACGGGAAAACGGCTTGGCGGGCTACTTGTCCGGCGGCGAGCAGCAGATGCTGGTCATCGGCAGGGGCATGATGGCCCGGCCCAAACTGATGATGCTAGACGAGCCCAGCCTGGGCCTGTCGCCGCTGTTGGTCAGCGAGATATTCGAGATCATCGTGCGCCTCAACCGCGAGATCGGCACCACCATTCTGCTGGTGGAGCAGAACGCCCGTATGGCCCTGAATATAGCCGACCACGGCTATATCATGGAAAATGGCAAGATCGTCCTGGACGACACTACTGAAAAACTGAAAAACAACGAAGACGTCAAGCGCTTCTACCTGGGCATCGGTGAAGGCGGCAAGAAACGCTCCTACCGCGATGTGAAGCACTACAAGCGCCGCAAGCGCTGGCTGACCTAGCACTCCACCACCTGTTTGGAGATTGTGATGACCGCTGTAGACCGCAAGTCCGGCTATCTGGAACACGAACTTGAGACCATGGATCCCCAGGCCCGGAGGGAGGCTCAAGACAAGGCCGTGGCCGATATCGTGGCCCATGCCTATGCCAACGCCCCGGCATTCACCAAGCGGATGAATGACGCGGGGCTTTTGCCCGGCGATGTACGCTCCATAAGCGATCTGCAAAAGCTGCCGGTGATCCAAAAGTCCGAACTGGTGGAGCTTCAAAAGAAAAACCTGCCCTTTGGCGGGCTCAACGGCGAGCCCATCGAAACAATGCGGCGCATCTACATTTCGCCGGGGCCCATCTATGAACCGGGCGAGAACAATTTTGACGACAACCGCTGGGCCCAGGCCTTTTTCGCCGCCGGTTTCCGGGCCGGGGACATTTGCCAGGTCACCTTCAACTTCAACATGGTGCCTTTCGCCTTTTGGCTGGACGACTGCCTGAACATGATCGGCTGCAAGAGCGTGCCCACCGGCGTGGGCAACACCGAATTGCAGGTGCAGATCATGAAGGACCTGCAGGTGTCGGGCTATTTGGGCACGCCGTCTTTTCTGGCGGCCGTTGCCGAAAAGGCCGAGGCCATGGGTATCGACACGCGTAAGGACTTGAATTTGCAAGCCGGATTCGTGGCCGCCGAAATGCTGCCCGAGAGCTTGCGGGCCGATCTGGAAGACCGCTTCGGCATGGTCATCCGTCAGAGCTACGGCACGGCCGACGTGGGCTGCCTGAGCTATGAATGCTTTGAGATGGGCGGCATGCACTATGCCCAGAACTGCGTGATGGAGATCGTCGATCCGGAGACAGGCAAGCAGCTGGGGCCCGGCGAGCCCGGCGAGGTCGTTGCCACGGTGTTCAACAAGGCCTATCCGCTGATCCGCTTCGGCACCGGCGACCTGAGCGCCTATGAGCAAGGGACCTGCGCCTGCGGCCGCACCAGCGCCAAGCTGACCCGGATCATGGGCCGGGTGGACCAGGTGACCAAGATCAAGGGCATGTTCGTGCACCCCGGCGGCGTCAAACAGGTGGCCGACCATTTCCCCGAGGTGGCGGCTTATCAACTGTTGGTTGAACGGGACGGCCACAAGGACGTGATGACCCTGGTCTGCGAGTTGGCCGGGGGCGGCGCGGCGGACTTGGGCGCGCGCATGGAAGCGACCATGAAGGACGTGCTGCGGGTCAGCGGCGGGGTCAGGTTCGTGGAAAGGGGCACCCTGAGCGAGGGCTGCAAGGTCATCGAAGACCGCCGCAAGTGGGACTAAACACTCGATAAAATAAGCCGTCCTTGGCCCGGCGCGCCACTGGTGGTATGGTTGGAGCCTACTGAAATCACATCAGCGCGAGATAGCCATGAGCCAACCGTTGCGCCTGGGGCGCATTGATTTTGTCAACATCCTGCCGGTGCATCTGCACATGCAAGCCGACCCGCGGCTTTTCGAGGAAGTTCGCGGCGTGCCGTCGGCCCTGAACCGCATGCTGCGCACCGGTGAGTTGGACCTTAGCGTTATCTCCAGCGTTGAATACGCCCTGCATTCCGAGGAATATTTTCTGTTGCCGGACCTGAGCATCAGCGCCGCCGGAAAGGTGGGCTCGGTGCTCTTGTTTTCCAATGAATTTCCCCTGCACTGGAAAGGGCGGGCCATTGAGGCGCCGTTCGAGTCGGACACCTCGGTGGCCTTGATGCGGGTGCTGCTCAGATGGCACTGGCAGATGGAGGCGCCCCTGGCCGGAGAAGGCGAGACAGCAGACCCGGCGGCGGTGCTGCGCATCGGCGACCGGGCTCTCAAGGGCGCGGCATCGGGCCAGTGGGCCCATATCTGGGACCTGGGTCAGCAGTGGCTGGAACTGAGCGGGCTACCGTTTGTCTTCGCCGTCTGGGCCGTGCGCCGGGAAATGGCCCGCAAGAGGCCCGATGACGTCAGGGCCCTGCACAAGGCCCTGTTGGCCTCCCGCGACGCCGGGGTGGCCGATTTGTGCTCCAGCGCCGAGGAGGCCGCGCGGCTCATGGGCAGCGACAAGCCCGGCATGCTGGCCTACTACCGTTTGCTGCACTACGGCCTTGGGCCGGAATACCGCCAGGGCCTTGAGCGGTTTTTCAGCTATCTGGCCCGGTTGGGCATGGTTGAAAATGCCCCCAAAACGTCATTTTTCAATTCTTGACACCTCCACGCCGTTGCGGTCACAATAAATGAACGATGATTCATTGACGGCGGGTGGGTCCATGCAAAACGAGTTCAAGTCAGTTGTGTTTGCCGGCGGCGGCAGCCGTTGCTTTTGGCAGGTCGGTTTTTGGGAGGTAGTCGCTCCGGCCATTGGCCTCAAACCGGAGATCATCGCCGGGGTCAGCGCCGGGGCCTGCATGTCGGCCATGACCATTTTCGGCGACATGCCCAGGGCCACGGAATTTTTCCTGGGCGAGGCCGAGCGCAATGAAAAGAATTTCTATCCCGAGTGGATTCTGGAGGGCAAACGGCCGTTGCCCCATCCGCCCATCTTCGAGGGCACCATCCGGGCGGCTTTCGAGGGCGGCGCCTTGGAAAAAATGAAGCGGGGCCCCGAGATGCGGGTGCTCATCGCCCGGCCGCCCAAGTTCTGCGGACCGGTCAGCGGGGCCGTGCTGGGCATCATCGCCTACAGCCTGGAAAAGGCCATCAACCACCCCCTGCATCCCCAGTGGCCCACCAAAATCGGTTTCACGCCCGAGGTGGTGCCCGCCGCCGACTGCGCCGACATCGAAGACCTGGTCAACCTGATGACCGCCACCTGCTGCACGCCGCCGCTTCTGCCGCCCATGTACCGCCAGGGCAGGCCTGTTTTGGACGGCGGGGTTATCGACAACGTGCCCCTTGCAGCATTGGGCCCGGATGACGGCCCGGCCTTGGTGCTGTTGACCCGGCGCTACAAGCCCGAGCAACTCCAGGGCCACGACGGCAGGTTGTACCTCCAGCCGTCCAAGCCCGTACCCATTAAAAAGTGGGACTACGCCAGTCCGGATCTGTCCCTGGAGACCCTGGACCAGGGACGCCGGGACGGCGAGCTGCTCTTGAAATACGGGCCCGAGGTGTTGCAGCGGTAAGTGGCGGTAGTAGCGCCTGCCGTTACCAAAAAACGTCGTAAAAGAAAAACGAGCTTACGGCATATCAGCTTCATAAGCCTTGTTGCAGCCCTCGAAGCAGCTTTGCAACTGGGCGGGGTCGGTTTTGCCGTATTTACTGACGCATCCGGTTTTCAAACAGGTATTTTTAGCGCCGTCCTTGTTCTTGTTAAGGTCCACTCGGTAATGCATGTAGGCATAGCAGCCGTACCATGACGCCCCGGATGTACCTCCGCAGAACTGGTCTTTCAGGGCGGTGGCGAATCTGCCCGCCTGACCAGCCCAACAGGGTGAGCTAAAGGCCAACAGGGCCGCCATGGCCAGTAAAAGCGCGATTTTTCCTGTTTTGTGCATGGGCATGCCTTCTGTTCAGTTGAAAATTGGGTTTTGTCATCGCGCCGGAGCTGCCGGCGCACAGGCCGAATTTCAATCCATTCAATCAAGTTATATGTACGATGTCAACCTGTGGTTTTTTGGGGGCAAATGGTGGATATCGGCGGAGGTTTTTGGTGCGGGCCGCCGCGACGGCGAGCTGTTGTTGAAGCAGGGGCCGGGGGTGCTGTAGCGGTAGGGTCCGTAGATGCCGGAAAACTAACTTGCTCTGGCCGCACGCTCTATGGCGTCATGCAATCCGGAAAAATTGGTTTCAAAAGGGTGGAGCCTTTTCAATGAATTAAGGCCAATGGATTTTTGGTGGGGCTTGTTTTGGTCGAGCACAGAAGTCGGCAGGACCAGGAAAGTCCATTGGTCCAGGTTTAGCGGGTTCAGCGTGGCTGAATCCCGATGCTTAAGGATACAGAAAACATAGACTTCTGCATGACGTTTTAGCTCGTCAGCATAAGTGTTTGTTTCGTAGTTATAAAATTTCTTAGGGGCGATATCAAAACTGATTCTGGAGAACGATATTTGATCCCATGACTGGATATATGCGGCTGATTTGACTTCAATTTTTACCCCATTGTGCGTTTCAAGATCATAAGCGTCCCATTCATTGCGAATGTCGTTCGCCGCATCTGCCGCAAGCGCTACAATAAATTCGGCAAGCACGCCCCGCATGGCATTTGACACCAAATCCGAGGCGTACCAACTCCAGAATTCCTTGACGCAGTGGCCAATGGTGCGACCATCGGCAACAAAGCATTCCTCGCCGTTTAAAATCATCTTGTGTAAATTATTCAAGAGCCCCCCAGTCAAAGCTTACTCTTCTTCGTTTTCCTGCTCCTGCTTCTTATGAAAGGCCCAGGTGTAGGCCCGGCCCAGCAGATACAGGCACATGCAGGCCACGATCTGCACCCACAGCGCCGCCCAGAACGGCAGCCAGACCCAGGGCAGGATAAAGCAGCACAGCGCGGCGATGAAGATCAGCGCGGTGAAGACCTTGTGGTGCCGCTGCAAAAAGGCCTCGTTGCGGGCCCGGCGCTTGCGTTCGTATGTTTCGTACGGGTCCATGATCAGCCGATGAGGCTCACCCCCACTTCCTTGAGCTTGCGTTCCAGCTCGTCCCTGGTGGGCACCGGCGTGCCCGGCGGCGGGAACAGGGTGGCGTATTGGGTGGCGGCCCGCTCGAAGCTGCCGTAAAAGTCGCTGTGGGCGGCCCAGTCCCTGGGGCGTCCGGCCCACTGGCCGATATTCAGGCCCAGGATGGCCACGGCCCGGCAGAAAGGGGTCCTGGGGTCTATGTCCAGGGCGGCTTTGCCCTGGGCGGCGGCTTCGCGGACGATGTCGTCCTCGGGCAGAAAGCCGAAGACCTCCACCGGCAGGCCCAGGTCCTCGGCGGCCCAGGTCTCCAACTGGCGGGCGTAGGCGAAATCCTCCACCCGGCGCACCCGGTTCAAAACCAGCTTGGGCCGCCAGCGCTGCACGGCCCTGAGAGCCCGCTGGCCCTGGCCAGGCATGGCCTTGTCAATGGCCTCCACCAGCTCGTCCATCTTCATGGCCCCCGGCCCCCGGCCCCGCACCTGGAATTGGGCCAAGGCGGATTTGGTGCCCGCGTTGTCCCGGAAGATGCGGTCCATGGCCCGGAACACGGCGTTTTTCAGGAAATTGAAGGCATTCTTCACGGCGGGTTGCTCGGGCAGCATGATCACCAGCGACAGCGGGCTAGTCAGGTAGAAGTCCATCACCGTGATGGCCGTGCCCGCACCCAGGTCCAACAGGATGAAGTCCACGGGCTGCTTTTTCACGGCGTGGAGAATCTTGCGTTTTTTCTGGTAGCTGGGGTTGGCCGTGGCCACCATCATGGCGTCTCCGGCCAGAAAATTGAAACGCGGCTCCAGGGCCGGAGCTACCACATCCTCGACCTTGAGGTCCTTGGCCGTCATCAGTTCGCCGATGCCCGGCTGATCGTTGGGCAGGCCCAGGACTTCGTGCAGGTCCGAACCGCCCAGGTCGGCGTCCACCACCAGGACCGTGTGGTCCAGGCGGGCCAGGGCCAGGCCCAAATTGGCAGTAACCGCGCTTTTGCCGATGCCCCCCTTGCCGCCGCCCACGGGCAGCACGATCTGGGGGGGATCCTTCAGGGGTCTGGGGCTCATGTCGGCTCCGCCATACAGCCGTCCACGATCAGTGGGCCGCCGCGGCCAGGTCGAAGAGCATCTTGCGGGCCGTGACCGGATCGGCTGGTGCCTGGGGAATGGCGCCCCGTTCGACGATGCGGGCGAATTCCGCGCCCTGGCCCACTTCCTCGGCCACAATGACCAGATCGTCGGGCATGCCGCCGGGCATGTTGATCGCGCCGATCTTGCGAGCGGCGATGATGCCGCTGACCGGGCCGCTGACCTCGGGGATTTCGCCGTTGGTGAACACGCGGATATCCTCGGCCCCGGCAAAGGCGCCTTTACCAGTGATGCCGCCGCCCAGGACCGTGCCGCCCCGGCTGCTTTTCAAAAGGCCGTCGCCGCTGAACTGGCCGCCTCGGATGATCATGTCCCGGCTGGTGATGCCGAAGTCGTCGCCGCTGAACTGGCCCCCGGCGATTTTGGCGTCCCGCGCCTCGCTGAGGGCGCCGGCGCCGGTGAACGATCCCGTGGAAATCAAAGCCTTTTGGGCTTCGCACAGGGCCCAGTCTCCCTGGAACAGTCCTCCGGAGATCATGATCTCCTGGGCTCCGTAAAAGGCGTTTTTACCGTTGAAGGCGCCACCTTCGACCCTGGCGCGCTCGCAAGCGTAAAAACACAAGTTGGAATTGAATACACCGCCGGTGACCAATGCCTCCTTGGCCCCGTAAAAGGCGTACAGACCGGTGAACTCACCGCCCGCGATCTGGGCCCTGATGCAGCCCCTGTAGGCATATTGCTGGGGAAATTCTCCGGATTTGACTTTCGGCCTTTTGAGGCCCACTTTCGACGGGTCGGGACTGCGAAACATCGGCGATGGCTCCTTATAGAAAAACTGCTACAGGATTACTCATAGCGGACAGGAGATGTCAAGAACGCTTTTTCCAATGGGCTTTCGTGGCCATATTTACATTGGGCAATGGATGATGTTGTTTTTTGCCGGGTTCAAATTCCGTGAGTTTACGGCATGTGTTAATATCTTATTTTTGAAGGGTAACGGCTTTTGCCGCATAGACGGCGGTGGTTTTAGCGTGGACGCCAAAAAGAAAACACAGCATTTGCCGGGTTGGCGGCCTTCGGTGTTGGTGCTCGATGACGAGTGGACCACCCTGGAGGTCATCAAGAGTTCGCTGGTCAACCAGTTTGCAGTGGAGATAGCCTCCCGGGCCGACCATGCCGTTTCCCTAATGGAAGCCAGGCACTTCGACGTGGTTCTCACCGATGTCCGAATGCCCGACTGCGACGGCCTGAGCCTGGTCAAGGATCTCAAATCCCGTTTTCCCGAAACCCAATACATTCTGATGACGGCGTTTTCCGATATCGAGGACACCATCAGCGCCATTCGCCTGGGCGTTGCCGATTACCTGCGCAAGCCATTCACAATGGGCGAGGTCCAACACGCCCTGAACCGTTGCCTGGAGCGTAGACGCCTGCGCCGGGAGGTGGCCAGCCTGCGCGCGGGCAAAGGCATTACCCTGTCGGACATCCTGGCCCGGGACCAGGTCATGGCCCGCCTGCGCGACTTGGCCGAAACCGTGGCCCCAACCGACGTGACGGTCTTGATCAGCGGAGAGACCGGCACCGGCAAAAGCGTGTTGGCCAAGGCTATTCACAATACCAGCCCCCGTTGCGACCGGCCCTTCACGGAAATCAACTGCGCGGCCATTCCGGAACCCCTCATTGAGAGTGAATTGTTCGGCCACGAAAAAGGGGCCTTTACCGGGGCCGTGGCCCGCAAGATCGGCCGGGTGGAGGCTGCCGAGGGCGGCACGCTGCTGTTGGACGAAGTGGGCGAAATGTCGCTGGATATGCAGGCCAAGCTGCTGCGGTTTTTGCAGGAGTTCACCTTTGAGCGGGTGGGCGGCACAAAGAAGCTTTCCGCCGATGTGCGGGTCATAGCGGCCACCAACCGCAACCTGCGCCAGGCCGTACAGGAAGGGCGGTTCCGGGAAGACCTGTACTACCGCCTGCACGTGATAGAACTGTACCTGCCGCCCCTGCGGGATCGTAGAAGCGATATCTCCACCCTGGCCGAAACGTTCATGCAGCGCTTCGGTATCAAATACGACAAGCAAGTGCGGGGCCTGTCCGCCTTTGCCCGCAAGCAGATGATGGAATACCATTGGCCGGGCAATGTACGCGAAATGGAACACTCCCTGGAACGTGCGGTTATCCTGTGCCAGGGTTCGGTGGTGGAAAAGCTGGATCTATCTCACCACGGCACGGCTGAGGCAGACCCGGCCGCGCCCCAGGACAGCCCCGGACCGGCCATGACGGAAATGGCGACCACTCAGGCGGTTGATGTGGACCTGACGGAATACATAGATTCCTGCGAAAAGAGCTATCTGGAGAGTCTGCTGGACCGTTACGCCGGGCGCATAGGCCAGGTCGCCAAGGCCGCCGGAGTCAACCCCAAGACCCTTTATCTGAAAATGAACAGGCATGGCCTGCGCAAGGAGGATTACCGCCAAGGGCGGAGCCGTTAAAAACCTCGCGGTAAAACCACGGCCGTGTAATAATTGACCCGTGATGGATCGGAAAGAATCTTTTTTCCGGCGGCGTCTATTAGCCATGGAGGATTCACATGAAAAATAGGGCTGTCATTTCTATCGTTGTAACAGTGGTGCTCATGGCTGGATTTGCGGCTGTAGGCTGCGGCGGCAGGGGGCCTTCCGGCAGCGCTTATGAAGGCGCAGGCGTTGGAGCGGCCGTGGGCGGCGTGGCCGGCGCTCTTATCGATGACGACAACCGTTGGCGCGGCGGCGTGATCGGCGGCGCTTTGGGTGCGGCCTTGGGCGGCGCCATGGGCGAAATCAGCAACAGGGCGGCCCGCGAGGCCAGCACCTACCAAAAGCCGGTGTATTATCAAAACCAGGCCGGTCAGCGCGTCGAGGCCTACCCCCAGGGCAACCGCGGCAATTGCCACGTGGTCAAGGAAAAGTATTACGACCAGGGTCAACTGGTTAAGGTCGTTGAACGCACTGTCTGCGACTGATGTAAAAAATATCGACCAGGGCCGGAGCATTCCTCCGGCGCTGCGGCCGGCGGCGGGCCTTGGCCCCGACCGGCCGGATTTGTTTGGATGATTGACTTGAGCGACAACATCGAAAAAGAGCAAGTGCACCTGTTGGGCCTGTACGGCCCGGAAGACCTTCATGGCGGCGATGTCTGGGGCGCCTCGAGAAAACTGGGCATCCCGGTGGAACAGATCCTCGATCTTTCCGCTTCCCTGAATCCGCTGGGCCCGCCACCGGGCCTGCGAGATGTGATCAACGACGCCTTTGACCGCATCTGCCATTATCCCGACCGCCGCGCATATGACCTGCGCCAGGCCATTGCCGACAAGCTCGGCGTCGCCCGGGTGAACGTCTTGCCAGGCAACGGCTCCACGGCGCTTATCCGCCTGATGGCCAAGTCGTTGGACCTCCATGAAATTTATATTTATTCCCCTGTGTTCGGTGAATTCCGGCGCGGGTTTGCTTCGTCGGGCAGGCATTTTCATTATCAGCAACTGGCCGAAGCCAACGGATTTATCGTTACACGCCATGATGTGGATTTGATGCTGGAAAATGAGCCCTCCGCCATCGTGGTCACCAACCCCTCCACGCCGGCCGGAGCCCTCAGCGCCACCGAAGACTTGGAGTATTTGCTGGAACAGGCGCACCGCCGGGGTATTTGGGTCATCCTGGACGAGGCCTTCATCGACTTCGCGCCCGTGGAAGCTGGCAAATGGTCGCTTCAATTGGTCGATAAATACCCCAGGCTCATCGTCCTGCGTTCCATGACCAAATTCTACTGCATGGCCGGTCTGCGCCTTGGATATGCCCTGGGCAACCGCCACGCCTTGGCCGAGATGCTGCCCCTTTCCGAGCCGTGGGCTGTGAACACCATGGCCCAGGAGGCGGGCTTGTTTTGCCTGGACCAGGACAGCTACGCCGACAAGACACGGCGCACGGTGGACCTCTGGCGCGGCCAGCAGGCCGAGTTGTTGGCCGGTCTGGGCCTCCACGTCCTGCCGAGCAGCGTGAACTATCTGCTTTGCCGGCTGCCGGACAGTGGTCCGGACGCGTCCGCCGTGGCGGCGTTCTGCGCCGGCAAGGGCGTTTTGGTTCGTGACGCCTCCAACTTCAGGGGCTGTACGCCCCGGCACCTGCGCCTGGCGGTGACCACGCCGGAAAACCAGCAGCGGCTGAGCGGTGTCTTGAAAGAGGCGTTAGCCATTTGACAGGCAACTTGATTTTCTAATATGATCCATTGCTGATATCGGAAAAAACTCCAAAAACCCGCAATGCGGCACAGCAAAAGAGGTAATTTATGAGCCAGCCGGTTATCATCGAAAAGAAAGGCCATATCGCCTATATCACCTTGAACAGGCCTGAAAAGTACAACGCCCTGAACCTGGCCACCTATGAGACGTTTCTGGCGGAACTGCCCAAGCTGGACCAGGATGACGAGGTCCGCGTCATAGTGCTCAGGGCCAACGGCAAGAACTTTACCTCCGGCATCGACCTCGGCGACATCTCCGCCGTTGTCGGCGAGCCCACCGCCCGCAAGCGCGAGGCCCTGCGCCAGCATGTATTTCATTTGCAAGAGTGCATGAATGTCTTTGAGAAGTGCCGCAAGCCGGTCATCGCCGCCATTCACGGCGCCTGCATCGGCGGCGGCATCGACCTCACCGCGGCCTGCGACATCCGCCTGTGCACGGCCGACTCCCGCTACAGCATCCGCGAAACCAAGATGGCCATCATCGCCGACCTGGGCACCCTCCAGCGCTTCCACACCATTGTGGGCCAGGGATGGTACCGCGAACTGGCTCTGACCAGCCGCGACTTCGGCGCCGCCGAGGCCAAGGAAATGGGCTTTGTGACCCATATCTACGCCGACCAGGACGAGCTCTACGCCGAGGCCGACAAGATGGCCGCTGACATCGCCGCCATGCCGCCGCTGACCGTCCAGGGCACCAAGGACGTCATGAACTTTACCCGCGATTTCGGCGTGCAGGCCGGCCTGCAATACATCGCCCAGAAAAACGCGGCAATGATCTTCAGCGACGACCTCATGGAAGCCGTGACCGCTTTCATGGAAAAACGGCCGCCCCAGTTCAAAGGCGAATAACGCGAGGCTCGCGTTCCCATATCGCCGGCAGGACTCAGTCCTCAGATGAGCGCTTGTGGCCCCGGCCCAATGCTTGGGCTCCCATATCGCGGGCAGGACTCAGTCCTCGGATGAGCGCTTGTGGCCCCGAGTGGGTTCACTGCATAAGACTTAGAAAAATAAAAAGGCCTCGGCAGGATGAGCTCCCGCCGGGGCCTTTGCATTGGGCAAGACCACAGCCGCCCGGTTTAACCGGCCCCGCACCTGCCATCAGGCACTACCCGCACGCCGAGTCATGGCATAGGCCTGCCTGAGACAATCGATCACACACGCCAACACGCACTGAGTATCTACAAATTTCAGCGTAGCCCAGGGAACCTCTGACCCAACTCGAGGCAACGTCATTTGGAGGGGGAGGCGGGGTCTGAGGGACCCCACTTCCCCCAGGGAAAAATATTCATTCCAAATGATTGAAGTAGTTAAAGGGCCCAAGCGAGCACTACATTAGAATTAAAAAACATGCCTCCGGCGGCCAGAGGGGATTCTTCGCTTTTGAGCAATATCAAAAGCTCGCCATCCCCTCTGGACTCCCCGCTCGCAAAAATATATCTGGCCCAGCAGGATCGGGACCGGCCCCGCGAAGATCATGTCAGTGGCGCTATCTCTACACTGCCCAGTTGTGGACCGCACTGCTATTGGCCAAATTCCTTGGCTGCATTTCGAAAACGGCGTGGGGGCAGTGCCTGGAGCGTGTGTCGTGGCCGATCGGGCCGGTAGAAGTTGCTATTTCGCGAACCATACGGCCCCAAACTTGTCATCGGGCACGACCTTTAGCGCCGGTAGCGTAACGCAGGCTTGCTACAACCGGTCCCAGTTATTCTCCAACACGCACGGATTGACTATTTCTACAGGCGCAGCCCAGGGAGCCTCAGACTCATCTTGAGGCAACGTCATTTGGGGGGGAGAGGGGGCTTGGGGGTAGACGGGGACCACCTTTGTCGAAAGGGGGTCCCCACTACCCCCATATAACAAAATGATTTTCCAGGAAATATGGATCAGCAGCGCATGCGGTCGAGCACGGCTCTACAGACATAAAAATATAAATTACCGCCTAAATCAGTTTGATCTTCCGGGCGATATCAAACTCCATCTCGGCCAGGGGCCGCCGCCGCAGACGGTGGGGCAGGGCCAGCAGCGCGGCCGCGTCCACATCGGCCCTCTCCACAACCCGGCGGCCGTCCAACGCGGCCAGTGTCGTGGCGCATTTCAGCAGGGTCAGGTCGCCACGGTGCCCGTCCACGCCCAGGCCCAGGGTGATGTCCACAACCCGTTGCAGGATCTCGTCTCCTGCCTTGACTCTGGGCAGCAGCTTGCGGGCCTTGGCGATGATCCTGGTCAGCTTGCGCCCGGCCGGGGCGAATTTTTGGGCAAAGCGTTTGGGGTCTTTTTCAAAGGCCAGGCGGTTGTTGATCACCTCCATGCGCTGGGCCGGGTCGTTCAGACCGGCCACCTGCACGCACAGGCCGAAGCGGTCGGTCAACTGGGGCCTCAACTCGCCCTCCTCGGGGTTCATGGTGCCCACCAGGGTGAACCTGGCCGGATGCACCACGCTGATGGATTCGCGCTCCACCGTGTTGGTTCCCATGGCCGCCGCATCCAAAAGCGCGTCAACCAGGTGATCGTCAAGCAGGTTGACCTCGTCGACATACAGTATCTGGCGGTTGGCCGCGGCCAGGATGCCCGGCTGGAAGCGGGCCTCGCCCTCGGCCAGGGCGCTCTCCAGGTCCAGGGTGCCCAGGAGCCGGTCCTCGGTGGCCCCCACGGGCAACTCCACCACCCGCACCCGCCGTGTCTCCACGGGCAACTCCTCGCCTTTGCCGAGGCGCTCCAGGCAGGACGCGCACATGGTGCTTCTGTCGGCCGGGTTGCAGCAATACCCGCAATCGGCCACGACATCCTGCTCGGGCAGAAGCTCGGCCAGGGCCCGCACGGCCGTGGATTTGGCCGTGCCTTTTTCGCCCCGGATCAACACGCCGCCAACCCTGGGGTTGACCACGTTGACCAATAGAGCCAGTTTCATCTGTTCCTGGCCCACCAGGGCCGCGAAGGGATATGTTGCGGATTCTAAAGCCATTTGCCAGCCTGTACCAAAACATTAAATCAAATACTTTAAGTAAAACGCCAATCGGTTGCTTTTCACCAATGCTCTTTGACCAAGTCCAACACCCGCTCGGCGGTGAGCTGGCGCAGCGACACGCACGGAGCACCCAGGTAGTCGGCCAGGGGGCGGCACAGGTTCACCTCGTGCCAATGTCCCGTGTCGATATCAACCAGTACATAGCGCACCCTGGGGTCCTTGGCCAGGGATTTGGCCAGGTTGAGCACCTCGCGGTCGGCATAGCCACCGTCGCCCCAGCCGTCGCCCCAGCCGCCGCCCCGGTTGCCCGCCACGCTCATGTCGATGTCATCGCCCAGGCTGGCTGCCAGGGGCACGTTGGGCCTGCCGTCGGTGAAGATCACCACCAGGGGGTTGAGCTTGGGGTCCCGGCTCAGCTCCCGCTGGACCACCTCGGCCGTGGCGGCCAGACCGGCGGCCAGGGGCGTCTTGCCGCCGGTGGGCAACTCGGCCAGCATGCGCCGGGCCACCTCCACGCTGCCCGTGGGCGGCAGCAGCACCCGGGCGGCGGTGCCGCCAAAGGCCACCAGGCCCACCCGGTCGCGCTTTTGATAGGCTTCGTTCAGAAGCCCCAGAATGGCCTCCTTGCTGGCCTTCATCCGGGCCGCCGCGTTCATGGACCCGCTGGCGTCCACGCAGAACATGATCAGCCTGCCGCGCTTGCTCAGGCGCACCTTTTCCCGGATGTCGGGTTGGCGCACTTCCAGGGCCATGCCGCCGGGGGTTTTCCGTTTTTTCTGGTGGGGCGCGGCCGCCCGGAAGGTGGCGTCAAAGGCCAAGCCCCTGCCCAGGCGCTGGGCCGATGCCCGCACATAGCGCCCCCTGGCCGAATCGGTTTCCCTGGCGTTGCGCCGCCCGGCCTGGCGGATGCTGCCGCTTTCCTTGGCCGGGAGCCGGGTGGCGATGGGCGCGGCTTGGTCCGCCGCCCACAGGCGAAGAGAGCGCTCCTGGTCCGAAGGTGTATCGCCCACGGGCTGGCCTTGTTCGCCTTCCTGGGCCATGACCACCTTTGGCGGCTGGTGCAGTTCCTCGGCAACCTGCTTGGGAAGTTCTTTGAGCAATCGCTCAAATGTTTCGGCGTTGCCCGCGTGCTCGGCGGTAGACCGATGGACCAGGGCCATGGCCGCCACCCGGCGCACCATCCCGGGCGTGGTTTCGTCATGGCCTTCCAGAGCCGCCATGGCCCTTGCCGCCCGGATGCAGGCCAGTTCGCCGCGCTGGCCCAAGGCTCCGGCCAGGGATGCAGCTTTTGCGGCCTCGGCCATGGCCCGGTCGGGGACGTTTATGCCTTGCAGGGCCTGTCTGGCCTCGGAAAGCCGCTGGGCCAGGAGATCCTGCATGCCGCTCCATTTGGCGGCAAAACCGGCAGGGTCGGCCTCGAAGGCCAGGCGGCGGCGCAAGACCTCCATGCGGATCCGGCGGTCGGGCTCGCCGGTGACCTCCACGCACAGGCCGAAACGGTCAAGAAGTTGCGGACCAAGGTGGCCTTCCTCGGGGTTGCAACTGGCGATGAGGCATATTTGGCAGGGGTGGGCGTAGCTGACGCCTTCGCGCTCAATGCGGGCCCAGCCCGAGGCCGCGGCATCCAAAACCAGATGGGCCAGATGCGGGGCCAAAAGGTTGACTTCGTCGATGTAGAGCACGCCCCTGTGGGCCCTGGCCAACAGGCCGGGTGAAAACTCCAGGCGCCCCTGTTTGATGGCCGCCGAAATGTCCAGGGAACCCATCAGGCGGTCTTCTGTCGCCCCCAGGGGCAGATCCACGAACGGCGCGGGGAGGTGGACCCGCTCCAATACCGTTGACTTTAGACATTCGGGGCACAAGTCTCCGTCCGGATCGCAGCCCACCGGACAGCCCTTGACCGTGGCCTGCCGGGGCAGCAGACGGGCCAGGGCCCTGGAGGCCGTGGACTTGGCCGTGCCTTTTTCGCCGCGCAACAGCACGCCGCCTATGCCTGGATCAATGGCCGCCAAAAGCAGGGCCAGTTTCATTTCCTCCTGTCCGGCAATGGCACTGAAGGGGTATTCGATTTTGCTGAAGTTGTCGGCTGCCTGGTCCGTCATTTCGGCTCCGCGTTTTACTGCCCGAGAACAACGAGTATATGGCCAGGTTTAGGGCCTGTAAAGGCGGCAAAATGAATGACAAATGTTCGCATGTGAAAAAAGGCTCGTAAATCAATCGGAAAATAGGTCTTGACCCGGAAAGTTGCAAAAAGAGATCATAACTATGAAGAAAATATTCACTGTCGTGGATTTTTTCCGACAAGGCGCCAACCTGACGGGTTTGTCTCCGGCACATTAGGCAATTCCCGCGCATCTTCGCATCCAAAGCGGTCACGGGCCGTACAAGGCGGCAAAAAATCAGAATCGAGTTGGGAGGTCCAGATGGAGAAAATGGATCACGTTCTGGAGCGCATCGATTCGAAAGGGATCAACAGACGCGACTTTATTAAATTGACGACGTTGGTCACTTCGGTGCTCGGATTAACCCCGGCCATGATACCCAAGGTGGCGCAGGCCATGACGGCCAAGGAGCGCCCGACGGTTATCTGGCTTCATTTTGCCGAATGCACCGGCTGCAGCGAGGCGTTTATCCGCACGTCCTACCCTTGGATCGATGAACTTGTCCTGGAAGTGCTCAACGTGGCCTATCACGAGACGATCATGGCGCCAGCGGGCGAGGCGGCCCACAAGTCGTTGCACGACGCCATGACAAAGTACAAGGGCAAATATATTCTGATCTGCGAAGGGGCAATTCCCACCGCCGACGGCGGCGTCTACGGCAAGGTGGGCGGCAAGACAATGCTGCAGATCGCCAAGGAAGCCACGGCCGATGCCCTGGCCACCATCTGCACCGGCAACTGCGCCTGCTACGGCGGGGTGCAGGCAGCCAAGCCCAACCCCACCAAGGCTGTCGGCGTGGGGAAGGCCACCGGCGTGAAAACCATTAACTTGGCCGGTTGCCCGCCGAATCCGGTCAACACGGTATCCGCTGTGGTGCAGTTCCTCCTGCTGGGCCGGCCTCCGGCCCTGGATCAATACGGCAGGCCCAAGTTCGCCTACGGAGCGACGATTCACGACAAGTGCCCCCGCCGGGCCCACTATGAGGAGGCCGAATTCGTCAAGAAATTCGGCGATGAAGGGGCCATCGAAGGCTGGTGCCTGTTCGAGCTTGGCTGCAAGGGGCCCGACACCCACAACAACTGCTCCCTGGTCAAGTTCAACGACGGCATAAACTGGCCGGTGGGCGCGGGCCACCCCTGCCTGGGATGCGCGGAGCCGCATTTCTGGGACAACATGGCGCCATTCTACACGACCTGATTCCTTGTAGCGGCGTTTGTGTAGTGTTGAAAACCGGTCCCCAGAAGGAGGACAAATAAGATGGCGAAACTGACCATTGACCCGATCACTCGGATCGAGGGCCACCTACGGATAGACGTGGAGATCGAAAACGGCAGGGTAAAGGACGCGTGGAGCTCCGCCCAACTTTTTCGCGGCTTGGAGTTGATTTTAAAAGGACGCGATCCCAGAGACGCCCCCCATATCACCCAAAGGGCCTGCGGCGTGTGCACCGAGGTGCATGCGTTGGCCTCAATCATGGCCCTGGACGACGCGGCCGGCGTGGGAGTCCCGGATTTGGCCCGCCTGGCGCGCAACCTGATCCACGGCGCCCAATTCATTCACGACCACATAACCCATTTTTATGTGCTGCACGCCCTGGATTGGGTGGATGTAGTGGCCGCCCTGAAGGCCGACCCAAAGAAAACCGCGGCTTTGGCCGACAGCCTGGGCAATTATCCCAACAGCGGCGTCAACGACTTCCGTGATGTCCAAAAGAGATTGCAGAAGTTTGCCGACAGCGGCCAACTGGGGCCGTTCGCCAATGGTTATTGGGGCCACAAGGACTACCGTCTGCCGCCCGAGGCGGATCTGTTGGCCGCGTCCCACTATATCGAGTGGCTGCGGCTCCAGGCCAGGGCAGCCCGCATGATGGCCATGTTCGGCGGCAAGAACCCCCATGTGCAGGTCTATGTCACCGGCGGCATCTCCAGCGTACGCAATATCATGGACGTCGAGCGGCTCAGCGAATTTCTGTGGTATCTGCAGACGATGAAGCGCTTTATCGACAATGTCTACCTGCCGGACCTTTTGGCGGTGGCCTCGTTCTACAAAGACTGGGGCGCCATTGGCGGCTGCTCCAACTACATGGCCTACGGCAACTTCCCTGATCAGGCCGGCAGCTACAAGAACCAGAACAACTGGCTGCCCGGCGGCGTCATCATGGGACGCGACATCGGCGCGCCCCAGGCCTTTGATCCGGATAAGATCACCGAGGAGGTCAGCCGGGCCTGGTATGCCGACGGACCCGCCCTGCATCCGTACAAGGGCGTTACCGAACCCATCAAGCCCGAATACGACTATGACGGCAAGTATTCCTTCTTCAAGGCTCCGCGCTATGACGGCAAGCCCATGGAGGTCGGTCCTCTGGCCGCGGCCCTGTGCGCCTATGTCGGCGGAGTGCCCAGCGTCAAGGCCTCGGTGGACGCCATCCTGGGGCACCTGGACATCCCGGTGACGGCCCTGTTCAGCACCCTGGGCCGGACCGCGGCCAGGGCGGTCATCACCAAGGCCATTGCCGACGAGATGGAAAACTGGGTCAATCAGATTATCGACCGTTTGCGCAGGGGCGACACCAAGACCGTGACCGAATGGAAATGGCCAGGTGACGCCATGGGCATGGGGCTTATCGACGTGCCCCGAGGCGCCCTGGGGCACTGGATTCACCAAAACGATCAAAACCGCATCGAGAATTACCAGATGGTCGTGCCGTCAACTTGGAACCTGGGGCCCAGGGACGCCCAGGGCCAGCTCGGTCCGGTGGAGGAGGCGCTTATAGGCACACCGGTGGCCGATCCCAAGGCCCCGCTGGAGATCCTGCGCACGGTGCACTCCTTTGACCCATGCATCGCCTGCGGCGTGCATGTGATAGATCCGGACACCAACGAGGTGTACAAGTTCAAGGTGCTATAAAGTTAATAAACTCAATGCGGGAAGGGCGGCTGATTTTTAGCCGCCCTGTCCGCTTTCTGCTATAATTGATTTCGATGAACAAATCCGGCGACAAGCGAATTCTGGTGTTGGGTGTAGGCAATGTCCTGCTTCATGATGAAGGGGTGGGCATCAGAACGCTCAACCATTTGCAGGCGCGTTTCGACTTTCCCGCCAATGTTGATCTGGTTGACGGCGGCGTGCTGGGACTAAAACTCACCGGCACCCTGATGCAGGCCGACGAGGTCATCATAATCGACGCGGTGCGCGGCGGCCGCGAACCGGGGACGGTCTACCGCTTTGAATGGGACGCCAAGCCCGATCATATCCAGTACAAGGATTCATTGCACCAACTTGACCTCAACGAAACCATGGCCGTGTTGCCGCTGGTGGGCCAAAGGCCCAGAGTGGTGGTCATCGGGGTGGAATACCAGGACATAAGCGCCTGGGGCACCGAACTGACCCCGGTGGTTCAGGCGGCCATGGAAAAGATGATCGACGCGGTGCTGGCCGAGCTCGTGGAATTGGGAGCGCCGGCATGTCCGAAACCAGAACCGGAGCAGGTTGTTGATGTGCTTGGCAGTACCGGCTAAGGTTATTGAGGTGGCCGACGAAATGGCCACCATCGACGTCGGCGGGGTAATCCGGCGAGTCAGCGCCATGTTGGTGCCGGATTTGGCGCCGGGTGACTATGTGATAACCCACGCCGGATTCGCGATGCATAAAATGGATGAAAAAGACGCCCTGGAAACGCTGAAAATCCTGCGAAACATGGTTGACGCGGTAAACCAGCAGGCAAGTGGAGAATAGAAATGACTGAAGCGATAGCCCGCAAGGAAAAGGTTTGCCAAGAGGAATCCTGTACTGAAAACTGGGAACAGCTTGGCCCTGAATCGGCCTTCAACAGCGCAACGTTTGTGTTTTGTCCGTTTTGCGCCAATGAAATGATCACCCGTTGCAGCGCCTGCGGCGAAGCGATTCACGATGTCGGTTTCAGATACTGTCCATGGTGCGGCGCCCGGTTCGAAGATTAACCGGCGTTGGTTTTTTCGGGCTTGTGGTTTTAATGCCCTTGTTCTGGTAGATGTTTGTGTCTCGTTACGTGCTATAATTTAATACATTGAATAAAAAGTGTTTCTGGACAGTTAATCCGCTGCCAGGCGCAACCGGCGCGAACTTTTTCCGGAACCAATTTCCATATGCCACAAGTGCTTATAATTGATGATGATCCGCTGATCTGTGAGATGCTGGCGGCCAAGCTGGGCAAGATGGGGTGCGATACCGATAGCGCCCATACCCTTTCCCACGGGCTGGACCGCGCGGTCTGTGAAAACTACGATGTGGTTTACCTGGACGTGCGCATGCCCGACGGCAATGGCCTGGAACTGGTGGAAAAGATACGCAATACCGAGGCCTGCCCGGAAGTCATCATCATCACCGGTATGGGCGATCCCGAGGGCGCGGAAAAGGCTATCAACAGCGGGGCTTGGGACTACATAGAAAAAGGCTCGTCGATCAAGGATATGATCCTCCCCCTGATGCGGGCCCTGCAATACCGCGAGGAAAAACAATCCGCCGGCGTGGCCCGGGCCCTGAAGCGCGATAATATAATCGGCTCCAGCGAAAAGATGAAACAATGCTTTGATCTGATGGCCCAGGCCTCGGGTTCGCTGGCCAACGTGTTGATAACCGGCCAGACGGGCACGGGCAAGGAATTGTTCGCCAGGGCCATCCATGACAACAGCAAGGTGGCTGATAACAGCTTTGTGGTGGTCGATTGCGCCGCCTTGCCCGAGACCCTTGTCGAAAGCATGCTGCTGGGGCACGAAAAGGGCGCCTTCACGGGCGCCGTTCAGGCAAGGGACGGTCTGGTGAGCCAGGCCAACGGCGGTACGCTTTTCCTTGATGAGGTCGGCGAACTGCCCATGACCATGCAAAAGGCGTTTTTGCGAGTCCTGCAGGAAAAGCGCTTTCGGCCCATCGGCTCCAAGCATGAGGTGAGCAGTAATTTCAGGCTGGTGGCGGCCACGAACCGGGACTTGGACAAGATGGCCGAAGACGGCCGTTTCCGTCAAGACCTGCTGTACCGGCTGCGTTCGCTGATAATAGAATTGCCGCCGCTGAATGAGCGGCAAAGCGACATCGAGGAACTGACCATCCATTATCTGACCCGCCTGAGTCAACGATGGGGCGTTGAAAACAAGGGCTTTACGCCGGATTTCCTGGAGACCCTGACCCATTACAGCTGGCCGGGCAATGTCCGGGAACTGTTCAACGTCCTCGAACAGGCCATGACCGCCGCCGGTCCTTCACCTACCATCTTCGCCAAACACCTGCCGGCGTCGATCCGCATCGCCAAGGCTGTTGACAGCATGACCAAGGCCGCGCCGGTCATGACCAAATCGGCGGCCGTTGATTCCGTTCAGCCGGTCGCTGATTTGTCGGGCCATGAACACGCCTTGATGGATTTCGGAGACAGGACTGAAGATATCAGGCCCCTTGCCGGTGTTCTGGAAAAGGCCATGAACCAGGTGGAGGAGTCTTATCTGCGCAACCTGATGGACAATGTCGGCTGGGATATCAAAGAGGCCTGCGTCATATCCGAATTGTCCAGGACAAGCCTTTACAACCGCCTGAAAAAATACGGGGTCAGCCGCAAATCCTAGATTTCGCTCAGTGCCTGTTCCAACCGGATGAACAGATCGTCCATCTGGTTGAGGCCAGTTTCCGCGCCGCTTAGCCGCCACCCGGCAATGCAGTTTTGAATCTGGCGCTCCAGGTCCTCCAACTCGCCCAGGTAATCATTGACAATGGTTCTGGCCTTGCTGTCGGCGTGTTCGCTCAGGCTAAGCCTCACCAGCATGGGCACCAGGTCGATCAGGGCCGGTTGATGCCCTTCGATGAGCCTGTTGTCCACTCCGCTCAGGTGCTTGAAAATTGCAGGTAAATCATGGGCAAGGTCAATTTTGTATTCCGGTTCAACCGAAACCCTGATTTGTTGATATTTACTCATGCGCCCCCTCCCTTGGTCAGATTTCGCCAGCCATTATTTTATCGGCTACCACCCGCACCACGTCGATACCGGCCATCATCGGCCCGTTTCGCCCGTATTTTACGTTGAACTCCAGCAACAAGGGCCTGCTGTCGACCCAGGCGACATCCACGCCCACTTCGTCCAAATTGGCCTGTTTGGCCAGGTTGACGGCCAGATCCACCGCCTCGGCTGGAACGTTATTGAAATCCACCGATCCGCCTTGGGCCACGTTGGCGCGGAATTCGCCGGGCCGGCAGACCCGCCAATAGGCGCACACCGGCTCGAAATGGATCACCACCACCCGTACGTCACGGGTGATGGCCAGCTTTTCCTGAATCAGGGCGGTATTGTGGTTTGCCAGATAGGCAGCCAGGGCCGCCGGACCGTCAATTATGAAAATGCCCCGGCCCAAGGCCGACCTGCGGGGGGTCTTGGCGATGAACGGGAAGGGGAAGTGCTCCAGGATTTTTTCCCGCTGGCGGCCGTAAAAGATCCTGGTCCTGGGGTGGGGCAGGTTCAGCAGATCGAACAGTGCGTTTTGGCGGATTTTGTCGCATTCAAACAGGTGGCATTCCAGCGAAGGAAAAATGGCCTTGCCCATGGCGTGCAACTGGGCGGCAAAGGCGTCGGTGGGGTAATAGATTTTTTCGGCCCGGCCGATCAACTCCAGGCTCTCCGGAGGATAGTCCGTGAGATTGGGCCGCAGACCCAGGGTGGTGACCCAATCGAAACGGCTCAGCCGGGAGCCTATGGCCACCACCGGCGTTTTCACGCCCCGCCGCCGTCCAGGTTTTTGACGAAATTGGCCACCTCGGGGCGCTCCTGCCAGCCGCGCTTGGCATAAAAGTTCCTGGCATAGGACTGGTGGGTTCGTCCTGTAATGAGCATCAGCCGGTGGCAGTCGTTTTGGGCGGCCCACGTTTCGATATTGCTTAACAGCATCGACCCCACGCCCATGCCCCGCCAATCCGCGGCGATGAACAGTTCCGAGACGTAGCATTCCCTGGCCGGCAGGATCATGTAGGGTTGCAGATGGGCCGAAGCGTATCCGACGATTTGGCCGCCGTCTTCTTGGGCCACCAGGACGTGGTGGCCAGGGCCGTCGATGCATGCGGCCAGATGTTCGGCCATGGCAGGCGCGTCGCCTTGGGCGGGCACCACGTGGCTCAGCCACGCAACACTGCGGACAATGGCCAGGATGGCGGAAAAATCGTCATATGCGGCCGGGCGTATGGTCACGGAGCCGTTCAAGGATGTTCCCCCCGAGAAAAGTAAGGCCCGGACGGAGCCGAACTGTAAGCCGAGTTCTGTTCCCGGCCCAAAGGCCGGGCGGTGATCATTCCTCTAGGACGGCGGTTACCCGCCGCCTCAAGCAACCTACCCGGAGGCTTCGGACGGGCCGCCCTCGAACGCCTCCCTATTTGGTCTTGCACCGGGTGGGGTTTGCCTAGCCAGGGACGTCACCGCCCCTGCTGGTGAGCTCTTACCTCACCGTTTCACCCTTGCCGCCGCCAATGGCGGAGGCGGTTTGTTTTCTGTGGCACTTTCCGTGGGGTCACCCCCCCTGGCCGTTAGCCAGCACCCCGCCCTGCGGTGCTCGGACTTTCCTCCCGTCCACGAGTGGACCGGCGATCACCCGTTCAACTTCGTCCGGACCTTTTCGAGCTTATTAAGCCGATTTAGCGGCCCCGGTCCATGGCCTGGTTGGCCAGACCGTCGGCACGCTGATTTAATTCTCTTCTGATATGAATAATATGCGCCCGGTCAAAGCGTTGCAACAGTGCTTTGGCTTTTGCATAGAAAGGTTTGAGGTGTTCGGCCCTGACCTTGTATTGGCCGTTTAGCTGTTTGACCAGCAACTCGCTGTCCAGCTTGGCCGTAATTTCACGGGCCTTCAATTCGGCGGCGGCTTCAAGGCCCATGATCAGGCCGTGGTACTCGGCCACGTTATTTGTGGTGTTGCCCAGGAATTTGCTTAGGGCCAACAACTCGTTGCCTTGGTCGTCGCTAACCACCGCTCCGGCCCCGGCCGGGCCGGGGTTGCCCCGGGAACCGCCGTCGGCCATTATCACCAGATGGCCGGCATGCCCGGTTTGCCTGGGGCTTGGCTTGGGCGGCTCGACCGGGGTGAACCCCATGGCGGCCGCGCCGCGTTCCAGACAATTGGCCATGGTGTCGGCGTCGGCGGGCAAGGTGTATTGACCTTTGCGGAGGCTGCAGGCCATTTCGGCTAGCAGCCGTCCGCACTGTTCAGCGGAGATCTCGGATTTGCTCACAGATCGCTGAACTGTTCCGCGTCGGCCCAATAAACAAGCCTGCGGCAGGACGGGCAATGCATGACCTTGTCCATGCGCTGCAACTCATTGTATTGCTGGGGCGGCAGGTTCATATGGCAGCATGTGCAGTTGCCGTTGCTCACGCCGGCTACGGCGACGCCCTGGCGGCGCTGGCGGATGAAATCGTATTCGCTCATCAACTGCGCATCAATGCCCTCAAGCATACCTTGGCGCTGCTTGGTGAGGACTTCGATCTCCTTGTTTAGGGTCGCCTGACGGGCTTCCAGATCTTTGCGGATCTTGGAATCAGAAGCAATCAGGCTATCCAACTGGTCTTGGATTTCCTTGGCCCTATTGTCGAGACTTTCGAAACGCTCCATGGCTTCAAGTAGCAGGTCCTCGGTTTCCTTGAGGGAATCCTTGGCTTCGTCGATCTCGGCGTTGGCGGCCTGATATTCCTTTTGGGTTTTGGAGCCCATGAGTCTGTTTTCGGCCTTGCGTTGCCGGTTTTTCAGCTCTTCGGCGCGGGCTTCCAGGTCGCTGCGGATCTTCGAGGCTTGTTCCAGTTCTTCCTTGGCCAGGCTCAGTTCGCTACCCACGATTCGCTGGGATTCTTCCATTTCGGAAAACTGGACCGGAATCTGGTTCAATTCCTGCTCAACCTCATATGCTGATTTGTCCACAGCTTGCAGTTTTACCAACAAGCGTAGCTGCTCAATCAAATTAACACCTCCGATGAGTTGGCGACCAATAGCTCATGCCTCGGCCCGGGCGTGGTCAGCACGCCGGCCTCCAGGGGCTGCGGCCGTCCATATAAGCTTGGATATCGCACGAAAAACCCCGGGCCGTCAACATTTCCGACAAATGGACGGCCCAGGGCTCGATAATTACCGCTTCAGTTTCAAAGTGGCCAAAACAGGCCAGACAAATCCCCAGGTCATTGGCCTGGTCAGCCGCATGATAGCGGGCTTCGCCGGTGATCAACACCTGGGCGCCGGCCGCCGCGGCCTGGGCCAGGAAGTCGCCGCCCGAACCGCCGACGACGGCCACTCTCTCCACTGTTTGGGGCACCGGGCCGCAGATCTGGTGCGTCGCAACCCCAAGCAATTTCGCCGCCTTGGCCAGGAATTGTTGCCCGCTTTCAGGCTCAGGCAGACGGCCGACCTTGCCGATGCCGAACCCGCTGGGGGGCTGCGTTACGGGATACAGGTCGTATGCCGGTTCTTCATAGGGATGGACCGCCAACAGCGCCGCGATCACGCGGCCGGCCGCCGCCTTGGGCAGCACTGTTTCCAGGCGAAGCTCTTGTTCGGTGTGCCACCCGCCAGGCTCACCGGCAAAAGGTTTGCCGTCGGCCGGCACCAGATAGCTGCCCTGGCCCGCCGCGGCAAAGGAACAATGGCTGTATTTTCCGATTTGGCCCGCGCCGGCAGCGAAAAGCGTTTCGGCCACCTGGTCGTGATGGCTGGGCGGCACGAATACGGTCAGCTTGAGCTGACTCTCCGGCGCGGCTGGTTCCAAAATTTTGGTGTCCACCAAGCCCAACCTGTCGGCCAGGGCGTCGTTGACTCCCAGAGGCGCGGCGTCGAGATTGGTGTGGGCCGCGAAAAGGGCGACGCCGGAACTTACGGCCTTGATCAGTCTGGCGGTGGCCGGGTTGTCCAGCCTTAGGTTGCCCAATGGTTTGAACAGGGGCGGGTGGTGGGTCAGGATCATCTGCGCGCCGCTGGAAACGGCCTTGTCCAGCAGGTCCGGGGTCAGTTCCAGGGCCACCATGGCCCGGTCCACCTCCCAACCGGGGTTTCCCGCCAACAGGCCCACCCGATCCCAGTCCTCCGCGGTCCAGGACGGAGCCCACCGCTCCATTATCTGAACAATATCGCCGACCTTTGGTTTTTGGGCCGTTGAATCCATGGGCTTACAAACAATCAGGCACCCCCGCTAGAGGGCGCCCATTTCAAGGCCTTTGTTCTCACTTGCCGCATATTGCCATTGTTTGCGGCGTGCTAGTGGTGGCATCGGCCTTCTCCAGAAAATATGTGGTGGGCCCACCTGGCTTCGAACCAGGGACTAACCGGTTATGAGCCGGTGGCTCTACCAAACTGAGCTATGGGCCCGCAATTCCGAATTACTGATTATGTACGCCCGGCTGGTCCTGTCAAGACTGTCACGGGCCGGAGACGGCATCGTTTTTTCAAAACGCGCATTGTAGCAGAGATTCCATTGTACCGCCCAGGATCATTTCCCGCTCATAGGCGCCGAGGTCCAAGGTGTCGAACCACTCAAGATACAGGCACGGCTCCCGGAACGGCGCGTCGGAGCCGTAGACGACGCGATCTGAGCCCTTGCCCTTGATGATGGCCAAGACCTGCTCCGGCGGGATGAGGTAGCCGATCCAGGAAAGGTCGTAATACACGTTGTCCAGTTCATTGAGCTTTTTGATATGCTCCCAGCCATAGCAACTGCCGCCGTGGGCCGCGATGAATTTCGTGCCGGGGTGGGCCAAGGCCAGTGCCGCCAATTCGTCAGCCTCGCAGCCGTGCAGGCCAAAGGCGTCAAGCAGGGGGCCCATGTGGGGTTTGGCGGCCACCAGGCCTTCGTCTTGCAGTGTGTCGATCAAAACCGGCAATCCGCTCTGCTCGATGGCGTCGAACATCCTGGCCGTTTCGGGGGTGTCCAGCCGGAACCTCTGAATGAACGGATGCACCTTGATGCCTTTGATGCCCAGTTCCAGGATGGTCTGCATCTCGGCCTGGAGGTCGCAACCGGGCAGCAGGGACCCAAAGGGTATTATTTGGTCGAACTTGGCGGCCTGTTCGGCCGACCAGCGGTTCATGAAGCTGACGCGCTCCACACGGCTGGTGACTGGTAGAAGAACGAAGCGGTCCACGCTGCAATTCAGCTGTGCGTTGATTACGTCTTCCAGGGTCCCGCCCATGGCCAGACGCCATTTATGGGGGTCATCGTCGGGCATCGACTCGTCTAAAAAGGCTAATCTTTGAACGAGTCCTTCGATATCTTCGGGTAAAAAGGCATGGCAGTGTGCGTCTATGATCATTTTTTATAGCACTTTTTTATTTGGCACCTAGAAAACTAGGGTTGCGGTGTAGTAATGTCAATGGACCGTCACCATCAAATATGGTGTGCCACTGGGGAACTGTCAATATTTGGCAAGTATTCAGGTGTGCGCCGTAGCGTGGACCACAAGGCAAGGGGGTTTCATAAATGGCTCTCAGGATTGGTATCAGCGGGAAAATTTTGTCCGGTGTCTTGGCTTCACTGATTCCCATGGCTGTAGTAATTCTCGTTTTGTCTTTTCAAGCAGCCGGGACCATAGGCAGCGGGGCCAAACAGGACTTGGACCACATCACCCAAAACCTGCGCGCCCTATGCCAATCCCAGCAAGAGATCCTGCAAAAAAAAGTGGACAGTGATCTGTTGGTCGCGGTCAACGTTTTGGGGCAGTTCAGCTGGGACGCTCCCATGGCCAATCACCCGGACCAGAAAATGAAATGGACCGTGGTCAACCAGGAGACAAGGCAGTCAAAGGAAATGGAACTGCCGGTCCTGGTAGCCGGAGATCATGTGCTGTCGCAAAATTTTGAAGTCGCGGACAAGGTGAAGTCCCTGGTGGGCTCCGAGGTCGCCGTGTTTCAGCGCATGAACGAACAGGGAGACCTGCTAAATGTCTCGACTACGGTCAAGGATGGCGACAAAAGGGCCATTGGCACCTATATGCCGGCGTCTTCCCCCGTGGCCCAAAGCCTTGTGGCCAACAAGCCTTATCGAGGCAGGGCATTCGTGGTGGACGGCTGGTACATCACCACCTATCGGCCCATGATGGATATGAATGAAAAGGTCGTGGGCGGGCTCTACGTCGGCGTGCCGGAACTTTCGGCCAAGAGCCTGCTGGACACCTTCCGCAAGGTCAAGGTTTACGAATCTGGCTTTGCATTTGTGCTCAACAAACAGGGCGAGATGATCGTTCATCCCAAATTCGCCGGGAAAAACATGATCAATCACCCCCAGGTTGGCACTGTAATCGCCAAATTGCTTGAGTCGCTGTCCGGCGAGGGTCTTGACGGCAAGGTGGACAGCCTCATCTATACGGATCCGTCGGGCCGTGAGGCCGAGATGTGCTTCACCACTTTCAAGCCCTGGGACTGGGTCATCGGCGTGGTCGTTTATGAAGACGAAATGATGGCCGGCGTTCATACCATGACCCTGACCGCGTGGACCGTTCTCGGCTTGAGCATTATTATCATGGCCCCATTCGGCTGGTACCTCAGCCGCAGCTTGGCCAAACCCCTTATCGGCTCCATCAAAGTGCTCAATGACGGCGCCCAGCGCATGAACGAAAACGCGGCCACGCTCAGCAGCTCTTCCCAGAGCCTGGCCGAAGGGTCCAGCGAACAGGCGGCTGCCCTGGAGGAGACATCGGCTTCCCTTGAACAGATGTCTTCGATGACCAAGCGGACGGCCAGCGACGCCACCGAGGCCGACAATTCCATGAGCAAGGCCAAGGAACTGGTTGAACAGGCCGGGATGGATATGCGGGAGATGGGCGATTCCATGTCCAAGATTGCCGAGGCGGGTCAGCAAATCGGCAAAATCATCAAAACCATCGATGAGATAGCCTTCCAGACCAATATACTGGCTCTCAACGCCGCCGTGGAAGCGGCCAGGGCCGGCGAGGCCGGCGCTGGGTTCGCCGTGGTGGCCGACGAGGTGCGGGCCCTGGCCCTGCGTTCGGCTCAGGCCTCCAACGACACCCAGAGCCTGATCGAAGACGTTGTGAAGCGGATCAACCAGGGTGCCGAACTGGTTAGCAGGACCAGGGAAGGTTTTGAGGCCATGGCCGAGTCCTCCGGCCACGCCGCGGATTTGATCAGCAACATATCCACGGCCAGCGACGAACAGGCCAGGGGCATCGAGCAGGTGAGCAAGGCTCTGCACCAGATGGACTCCGTGGTTCAGAAAAACGCCGCTCAGGCCGAGGAAGCCGCCGCGGCCGCCGAGGAGATGGAAACCCAGGCCAGGTCCGTTGACCAGGTCGTCAAGGATTTGCGCGGCCTGGTGGACGGCACGTCCACGGAAAACCGCAACGGTAAAAAGAACAAATCGGTTAAGCTGGCCAAAGGCGCCGACCGGCAACTGCAACTGCCCGGCCGCTAATAACTAAATCAACGAAACGGCTCCAGGGGATTTCGAACCCCTGGAGCCTGTGTTATTGTTGGATATGATTTTTTTGGGTCATATCGGGACGTCTGTGTTCTTGGCGTCGAAAATGGCGCCGGACAAGTTCAGTGGCTGGCAGGCCTTTTGGGCCACGGCCTTTTGCGCCTACCTGCCCGACCTCATTGACAAGCCTGTTTTTTGGCTGGGCTTCGCGCCGGCCCACACCGGCAGACTTTGGGCCCACGGAATATTGTTTTCCGTAGTATTTTGCCTGGCCTGCCGTCAATGGATCCCCGCCCTTTGGCCTTGGGCGCTGGCCACGCCGTTCCATCTGGTTTGCGACCGCATCTGGGTGTCGCCCCACACCCTGTTTTGGCCGTTTCTCGGCACTGGTTTTGATGAAAACCTGCCTGTCGGAGTGGCCCATTACCAACTCGCCGCTTTCCTGAATCATCAAGTGGAACACAACTTGTTGCCCTTTGCCTTTGATTTGACGGCCGAAGTAGCCGGTTTTATGATGTTGGCATATGTACTAAAGTCCGCGTTTGCCAAACCGGCGCGGATAAATTGATCTTTATCGCAATGGTTTACAAGCTCCGCCCCCTGTGATAGAAACGGCTCAACCGCCTATTTCGGCGGGAGGCGCGGCCACTCACCATGAAGCCGCCAACCCAAATACGCAAACAGCCTGGAACCGCGAATAATGGCTGAAAATAACAAGCTCGAAAGATACAACCCGGCCGAGGTCGAGAAACGCTGGCAGCAACAATGGGACGCCCAGCGAGTTTTCGATGTGGACGAGAATTCCACCAAGCCCAAATACTACCTGCTGGAGATGTTTCCCTATCCCAGCGGACGCCTTCATATGGGGCACGTACGCAACTACTCCATAGGCGATACTCTGGCCCGCCTCAAGCGCATGCGCGGCCACAACGTGCTGCACCCCATGGGCTGGGACGCCTTTGGCATGCCCGCCGAAAATGCGGCCATCGCCAACAAGACCCATCCGGCCAAGTGGACCTACGAAAACATCGACTACATGCGCGGCCAGTTCAAGAAGATGGGCTTTTCCTACGACTGGCGCCGGGAGTTGGCCACCTGCGACGTCAGCTACTACCGCTGGGAACAGCTGGTCTTCGTCAAGATGTGGGGAAAGGGCCTGGTCTACCGCAAGAACACCACGGTGAACTGGTGCGACAAGTGCCAGACCGTGCTGGCCAACGAGCAAGTGGAAGACGGCAAGTGCTGGCGCTGCGACAGCGAAGTGCAGCAAAAGCAGATGTACGGCTATTTCTTCCGCATCACCGACTATGCCGAAGAGTTGTTGGAGTGGACCCACAAGCTCGAGGGTTGGCCCGAGCGCGTGCTGACCATGCAGCGCAACTGGATCGGCAAGTCCTACGGCGCTGAGATCGATTTCCCCATAGAGGGCCGCGACGACGCCATCAAGGTGTTCACCACCAGGGCCGACACCCTGTTCGGCTCCACATTCATGAGCCTGGCCCCAGAGCATCCCATGGCCATCGAATTGAGCACTGGAACGGCTCAGGAGCAGGCGGTCAAGGATTTCGTGGACCGCGTGGGACGCCAGTCGTTCGCCGACCGCGCCGATGAAAAGCAGAAGGAAGGCGTGTTCACCGGGGCCTATGCCCTCAACCCGGTCAACGGCAAGCGCATCCCCATTTACGCGGCCAACTTCGTGCTCATGGACTACGGCACCGGCGCGGTCATGGCCGTGCCCACCCACGACCAGCGCGACTTTGAATTCGCCAGACAATATGGCCTGGAACTGGTCGAGGTCATCGTCGGTCCGGACGGCCCCATCGGCGAGTCCAACATGACCGAGGCCTATACAAATTACGGAACGCTGGTCAACTCGGGCCGGTTCGACGGCATGACCAGCGACGACGCCAAAAAGGCCATCCCTGCCTGGCTGGAAGAGCAGGGCAAGGGCAAGCAGACCATCAACTACCGCCTGCGGGACTGGGGCATCAGCCGCCAGCGTTACTGGGGCGCGCCCATTCCCATGGTCCACTGCGAAAAGTGCGGCCTGAGTCCGGTCAAGCCAGAGGATCTGCCCGTGGCGCTGCCCCTGGACGCCGAATTGCCGACAACCGGCGGTTCGCCGCTGCCGCTGCTGGATGAGTGGGTCAACACCACCTGCCCGGTCTGCGGAGGCCCGGCCAAGCGCGAGACCGACACCATGGACACCTTTGTGGAGTCTTCGTGGTATTACGCCCGCTATGCCTGCCCCGACTACGACCAGGGCCCCCTGGACCCCGAGCGCACCAACTATTGGATGCCCGTGGACCAGTATGTGGGCGGCATCGAGCACGCGGTGTTGCATCTGCTTTATTCCCGGTTCTACACCAAGGTCCTGCGGGACATGGGCATGATCAAGGCCGATGAGCCTTTCCAAAACCTGCTGACCCAGGGCATGGTCATCAAGGACGGCGCCAAAATGTCCAAGTCCAAGGGCAATGTGGTGGACCCGGACGAAATGGTGGGCCGTTACGGCGCCGACACGGTGCGGCTGTTCTCCCTGTTCGCCGCGCCGCCCGAGCGCGATCTGGAATGGTCGGACCAGGGCGTTGAAGGCGCCCACCGCTTCCTCAACCGCTTGTGGCGGCTGGGGCTGGCCGTGGTAGATAGCGCCGCCGGCGTCAAGGCCTATGAAAGCGGCGAACTCAGCCCGACCCTGGATGATCTGCACCGCAAGACCCACGAGACCATCAAGAAGGTCACCGAAGACGCGGAGCGTTTCCAATTCAACACGGCCATTGCCGCCTTGATGGAACTGGTCAACCAGGTAAGCCTGGTGGAACAGGACGAATCCCTGGCCGGCGACCCCCAGCGGGCGGCCGTGCTGCGCGAAGCCGTGGAGGCCACGGTGACCATGCTAAGCCCCATGGCCCCGCACATCACCGATGAACTTTGGAACCGCTTGGGTTATGATGGGCTTCTGCTTGAGGCCCAGTGGCCTGTTTGGGATGATCAGGCCCTGGCCAAGGCCGAGAAGCAGGTGGTGTTCCAGATTAATGGCAAGGTGCGCGGAAAGGCCATGCTTCCGGCGGACGCCGACGATGAGACGTTGAAGCAGACAGCCCTGGGCGATGCCAAGGTGGCCAAATTCATCGGAGAAAAACCGGTAAAAAAAGTCATCGTGGTTCAGGGCAAGTTGGTTAATATAGTAATCTGAGTGTTGGCGGACTTTGGGCCGCTGTTGGTAACGCCAAACCTTAAAAACGGGAGGCATCGGTGAAGAAGGCCTTATTTAGTATTGTGGTCCTGGCTCTGTTCATTGGCGGCTGCGGGTATAATTTCCGTGGCGGGCAGAACAACTTGCCCGAGGATGTCCGCTCTGTGGCAATTCCCGTTTTTGCCAACAATACCGCTGAAGTGCGTATAGAAACCATCTTCACCGACGAGGTGATATTCCAGTTCACCCGTAGCCAGATGGTGCGGGTCGTGCCTGAGGGCGAGGCCGACGCCATCCTGCGGGGCACTCTGACCAGTATCTATCTGGAAGACGTGGCATTGACCAGCACGCAGACAACACGTCAGCGCAGGGTCACCGTTTATATGTCGGCCACCCTTACAAGGGTGCGCGACGGCAAGGTGCTGTGGCAGGGCAAGAACATGAAGCAGAACCGCACCTACAACTACACGGGCAACGTCATTACGGATGAGACCAACAAGCGCAACGCGATAGCCATGCTGGCCGAGGACTTGGCCCAGACGCTGCACGACCGCGTGTTTGAAAACTTCTAGCCGAAAGGCCGCCCCTGGTCATGTCCAGCGTAAAAGGCCGCAGCGGCCAGGGGCCGGCCGGGCTGCCTTGGCCGGAAATCAGCCAAGGTGAGCCCGGACCACAGTACGGTGTATTCGGTGAAGAGGACTTTTTAGTCAACCAGGGCCTGGAGGCCTTCGCGGCCTCCCCGGCCTTTGCCGATAATCCGTCTTTGAATATCGAACAGTTCCACGCCGAGGACGCGGGGCCTTCTCAGGTCTTGGAAAGTGCCCGCACTCTGCCTTTTCTGGGGCGCAGACGCCTGATAATCGTCCGCGGGGCCGACCTTTACAAGGCCCAGCAACTGTCTGATTTTATCGATTATCTAACTGACGCACCGCCAAGCACCTGCCTGGTTTTTTCCGGTAGCAAGCTCGACAGCCGCACCAAATTCGCCAAGACCCTGCAAAAGGTCGGCAAGGTCCACGTCTATAAAAAGATGTATCCCAACCAACTGCCGCCCTGGCTGAACCAGAGGGCCGCTGAAAGGGGCAAGAGACTGGTCCCCCAGGCGGCGCTGCATCTGGCTGAAATGGCAGGGCTGGGCCTCGGGGCCTTGGATTCGGAGCTGGAGAAGCTGTCTTTGTTCGTGGGCCGCAGGGACGAGATTACAATGGACGACGTGGCCAAGGTGGTGGGCAGCGGCAGGCTCAACACGATCTTTGACCTGACCGACGCCGTTGCCCGTTGCGATCTGCACCGCTCGCTTACGGCCTTTGAACAGCTTCATGCCCTGGGCGAAGCGCCGGTGCGGGTGGTGGCCATGCTCCAGCGGCTGATCCGCCAAGTGCTTGAAGTCCGCGCCGTATTGGATAACGGCGGAGACCAGCGGCAGGTGCAGCAGCAACTGCGCATACCACCCCAGGCCACGGCCGCGTTGGTGGCGCGGGCCAGGCGGGAAAGCTCGGCCGGGCTCAGTGGAAGACTGGCCCGGCTGCTGCGTGCGGATATTGACCTAAAATCATCGCCCGGCACCGACAGAGTAATCGTCGAGCGGCTGATCATGGACCTGTGCCTGATCAACAACCCGGATACCCTGGGGCCGGGCGGAAGGGCCGGAGCCCGATGACAGGGCTAGGCGCTTACCCCGTTGACCGACTGGGTCAGGCGGGAAATCTTGCGCGAGGCGTTCCTGTTGTGGATCACGCCCTTGCTGGCAGCCTTGTCAATGGTCGGGATGGCCTTGGCCAGGGCTTCCTGGGCGGCAGCGGCATCGCCGGATTCGACAGCCAGGCGCACGGCCTTGATGCTGCGGCGCAGGGTGGTGCGCACGGCTTTGTTCTTGATACGGCGTTTTTCGCTCTGTCTGGCCCTCTTAAGGGCGGACGCGTGATTGGCCACTTGGGGCTCCTCCTGCATTTAAGAGTATCTGCGTTTGGCTCTTTTGCCAAAAATTACGGTCATGTCAAGACCCAACATTTAACGGCTGATGCCGCGCCTGTCAAGGGGTTTGTGGGTGAGTGACGTCAGTGAAAAGCAAAAGGTCGCCCGAGCGGCCGGCGTAGTGGGCGCCGCCACCCTGGCCAGCCGGGTTTTCGGCTTTGTACGCGACCTGGTAATCGCCTATTTTTTCGGAGCCGGTCCGGCGGCGGACGCCTTTTTCGTGGCCTTCCGCATTCCCAACCTGATGCGTCGCCTGTTCGCCGAAGGCACCCTGACCATCGCTTTTATTCCGGTGTTCACCGAGGTGCTCAAACAAAAGGGCCGCCAAGAGGCAATCATGCTGGCCAGGGCCACCTACACCCTGCTGGCCATGGTCCTGGCGGTGATCTGCGTTTTGGGCGTTATTTGGGCCGAATACATTGTGCGGGTGATCGCGCCGGGCTTTGAGCCGGGCGGCCAGACATATGAACTGGCCGTGCTTCTGACCCGCTGGTGTCTGCCGTTTATCTTTTTGATCAGCCTGATGGTCCTGGCCAGCGGCGTATTGAACTCCCTGGGCCACTTTTTCGCCCCGGCCGTGGCTCCGGCCCTGTTCAACGTTTCCATGATCGTCTGCGCCTATGCCTTCACCGACCGGGTGGACCCGCCGGTGTTGGCCCTGGCCGTCGGCGTGCTGGTGGGCGGTGTGGGCCAGCTTTTGTTGCAGGTCCCCTATCTGAAGGCCCGGGACATCGATATGCGGCCACTGTGGCAACCAGCCAATCCCGCCTTGCGCAGGGTGCTGCGCCTGATGGGGCCGGCTGCCTTCGGCGCGGCGGTGTATCAGCTGGCCGTGTTCATCAACACCCAGTTGGCCTCGATGTTGCCGGTGGGCAGCGTCAGCTATCTGTATTACGCCGACCGGCTGATCCAGTTTCCCCTGGGCATCTTCGCCATTGCCGTGTCCACGGCCATTCTGCCCAGCCTGTCCCGTCAGGCGGCCGACGGCGACAAGGCAGCCCTGGTCGACACCATGGGCTATGGCCTGCGCCTGACCATGTTCATCACGGTTCCGGCCATGGTGGGCCTAGTGGTGCTGGCCCAGCCCCTGGTGGTGTTGTTGTTCGCCCGGGGCGAGTTCGGCCTTGAAACGGCCCAGGCCACGGCTGGCGCGGTTATCGGCTATGGCGTGGGCCTGTGGGCCTTTGCCGGGGTGCGTTCGGTGGTCCAGGCCTTCTACGCCCTCAAGGACACCAAGACGCCGGTCAAGGTGGCCGCGATATGCCTGGTCATCAATGTGGCGGCCAGTCTGTCGCTGATGTGGTGGCTGGGTCACAGCGGCTTGGCGTTGGCCACCTCCCTTGCCGGAATGGCCAACCTGCTGGCCCTGCTGTGGCTGCTCAGAAAACGCACCGGGCCCTTGGGCGGCCGCAGGATTTTGCGCTCCTGCGCCTATATCGCCGCATGCAGCGCCGTTATGGGCCTGTTGTGCTGGCTGACGGCGAATTTGCCCGATTGGGGCGATCCGGCCGGCTGGCTGTGCAAATATCTGCGCCCCGTGGCCGCAATGGCCGTGGGCCTGGTCTGCTATCTGTTGTTGGCCTGGATGTTGCGGATGAAGGAGCTTGGCGAGTTGATGGCCGTCTTGGGCCGCCGCCGCAGGTAAAAAACAGGGCCGGGCGTTTCAGCCCGGCCCGTTGATCCATGGTTGGATGATGCTTAGGATTTGATGCGTCCCTGGATGCGGCCCGCGCCGTCGACCAAGTATATGTTAAAGCCGTGTTCGTCGGCCTGCTGCCGGACCAAATCTTTATGCATGGCCTCCACCTGGCGCAGGGTGTCCGGGTGGCCCGCCGGGGGCAGAAGCCGCAGCAGGGTTTCTGCTTCGAATTTTTCTGCGGTAACCGGCACGAACTGCGTGCCATCTTCGTCGGCAAGGCCCAGCAGACTCTCAAACCAACCAGTGTCCGTTTCCTTGGAACGCTCGGTAACGGTGATCACCCAGTAATAGTCTTCCGGGTTTACTTCGTTTTTTTTCTGCATATTTATCGCGCTTTCCGGGCAGCAAGCCGCCGCCAGCAAATTTGTCATCAACACCGGCCAGCAAGGCCTAGGTAGAATCTATGACCGCTTAGCGGCAACGTCAAGGGCCAAGCTCAGACCCTGGCGCTGAATCCCTCGGCGTAGAGCTTGCGCAGGCGCAGAACCTTGGTTTGGTAGTTGCGGGTTTCGGCCGGGGGACGGCCGCCGTTTTCCACATTGGAGGGCCCCCAGTTGTAAGCCATCAGGGCCTTGCCCACATCGCCGTCAAAGCGCCTGATCATCTGACCCAGATAGCGCACGCCGCCGTCGACATTTTGCTCCGGGTCCCAAGGGTCGCTTACCCCCAGGTCCTTGGCCGTCTCGGGCATCAGCTGCATCAGGCCCATGGCCCCGGCGTGGGACAGGACGTTGGGGTCGAAGTCGCTCTCGGCAGTGACAACGGCCCTGGCCAGGTGGGGGTCGATGCCGTGGCGGCGGGCCGTGCGCACCACCATATCGTCAAGCTTTTGGCGATATGCCTTTTGGGCCTGGGCCAGATTGACGCTGGCGGTTGCCGAATTGTTGACGCTTTCGTCGCGGCGCACAGGAAGGGCCTTTTCCTGGACTATCGGCGTTTCATCCGATTGCACCACGGGCTGCTGGCCGTAGACCCTGGCCTTGGCCCCGGCGATATTCAGATTGGGCGCCGGAGCCTCGCTGTTGCCGATTCGGGCGGCGCTCTGATTTATCATCAATTCCGCCAGCTTGGTCAATAGCTGCTGATCGCCGCGTTCGCTGGCTGAACGGATCAGGGCCGCCAGATCGGCCGGGTTTGATTGGGCGGTCTTGGGCGCCGGTAGGCCGCGGCCAATCCCCGGCTGGACGATTTCACTGGATGCGACTCTCATCTCAAACTCCCTGCTTTGTTTGATTGCCGGTGATTATTCGCAAAATGCGGGCCAAGTGCACACCGCCCTTGCCCGGCGGGCCCCCGAGTAGGCAGAATTGACTAAACGAGTCTTTCAGGGAGGAACCCATGCAAATGGAGCAATGGGGTGTTTGTGATATAAACCGCCGGGACTTTCTCCATGCGGCTGGAGCCGCCGCCCTGGCCGTGCCGGTGTGGCTGGGCGCGGTGGGCAGGCCTCATCTGGCTTTGGCCGCCCAGGACGCGGCGCCCTGCGGAGATTATTTCGCCACGGCCTTCGGCATCGGCGACGAGGACTGCCGCAAGGTGCTGAGAAGGGCCATGGACGGCGGCGGCGATTTCGCTGACCTGTTTTTTCAGCACAGCGTGTCCAACTGGATCGTGCTGGAAAACGGCAAGGTCAACCGGGCCTTCACCAGCGTGGCCCTGGGCGTGGGCGTGCGGGTTGTCCGGGGACAGCGCAGCGGCTACGCCTTTGCCCAGGCCATGGACCTGCCGGTGCTGCTGGAGACGGCGGCCAACGCCGCGGCCCTGGCCGCCGCGGGAGGATCGCCCCAGGGCGCCAGGGGTGTGGAAGTGGCCCATCCGGCCCTGAAACCGGGGCTGGACCTCTATCCGGTGAACACGCCGTGGGACGAGGTGCCGGTCCCGCAACGCATGAAGCTGGTCCGCGAGGTGGAATCGCGGATTTTTGCGGCCGACAAAAGGATAGTCAAGGCCACGGTGCAACTGCGCGACACCTCCAGCCAGGTCATGGTCGTCACCAGCGAGGGCGTCAAACGCTGCGACATGAGGCCCCGCACGGGCCTGGTGGCCAGCGTGGTGGCCGAACACGACGGCCGCCGGGAAAACAACCACTACGACGTGACGGCCAGGACCGGGGTTGAACTGTTCGACCAGGAAGTGCTGGCCGAGATCGCCGACGGCGCGGTGGACCGGACTCTTCGCCTGTTCGAGGCCCGGCCCATGCGGCCCGGCGAAATGCCCCTGGTCATGGCCGCGGGCTCGTCGGGCATATTGCTGCACGAGGCCATCGGCCACGGCCTGGAGGCCGACTTCAACAAACGAAACATCAGTACCTTTTCCGGGCGTCTGGGCCAGAAGGTGGCCGGGCCAGAGGTCACGGTGGTGGACGATGGGACCATCGCGGCCTCCCACGGGGCCATCAATTTCGACGACGAGGGCTCGGACAGCCAGCGCACGGTCCTGGTGGAAAAGGGCGTGCTCTCATCGTATCTGCACGACCGCATGACCGCCGATTTCTATAAAACAGCCACCACGGGCAACTGCCGCCGCCAGAGCTTCGAGTACGCGCCCATGCCCCGCATGCGGGCCACATACATGGAGCCCGGCCCGCACAAGGCGGCGGAGATCATCGCCAGCGTCAAAGACGGCCTCTACGCTGAGCAGTTCACTAACGGCCAAGTGGATATCGGCTCGGGCAGTTTCAGTTTTTACGTAAAAAGCGGCTGGGCCATAGAAGGCGGCAAGTTGACCTACCCGGTCAAGGACATAAACGTGATCGGCAACGGGCCCGAGGTCTTGGGCCGCATATCCATGGTGGCCGACGATCTGGCTCTGGCCCGCAGCGGATTCACCTGCGGCAAGATGGGCCAGAGCGTGCCCGTGAGCCAGGGGCTGCCCACCGCCCTTGTGTCATCCATAAACGTGGGAGGGGCTCATGGCTGAGACCAGACAGCAGAAGATGCAACGCCACGCGGCCCTGGCCCTGGATTTGGCTAAAAAGGCCGGGGCGTCCCAGGCGGCCGTGGATGTGAGCCACTCCCGGTTCGCCCAGGCCAGCTTTCGCGACGGCGACATGGACCGGGCGTCGTCCTCGGCCAAGCAGGGCCTGAGCCTCAGCCTGTTCATCGAGGGCCGCTACGCCGTGCACAGCACCAGCGACCTGCGGGCTGACGCCCTGTCCGAGTTTGTCCGGGACGCCGCGGCCATGACCAAACTGCTCGAGCCAGACCCCCTGCGCTCTCTGCCGCCGGAGGACCTGCTGGCCAAGCCGCCGGAGCCGGACCTGCGCGTCTATGACCAGGCCGTAGCCGACAAGTCCGCCGAATTTTGGGTGGAGCGTGCCGCCCTCATGGATGAACTGTGTAAGGAGGTGGCGGCAGACGCGCCCTACAAGCTGGTGGGCACCCAGAGCGGGTCCTATGGCGAAAAGGCATCCGAGTTGATGGCCAACAGCGAGGGCTTCATGGGCGGCCTCAGCGAGACGGTGTGCTACAACAGCGCCAACCTGGTGTTCATGGACCCGGGCAATGCCGGAGCCCGTCAGATGGGCTTCTGGGGCGAAATAGACCGCACTTTGGCGGGCATCGGCGGCCGGGGCCAGATGACCGCCGTGGCCCAGATCGCCTTGGAGCGGGCGGCTCGCCAGATGAACGCCAAGCCCGGCCCTTCGGGCAAATTCCCGGTGGCCGTGGAAAACATCGCCGCCACCAAATTGGTCCAGGACCTGCTAAGTTGCCTGGCCGGAGCGGCGGTTGACCAGAAACGCTCCTGGCTTAGCGAAAGCCTGGGCCAGGTCATGGGCAGCCCTCTGCTGACGCTCGTCGACGATCCGCTCATTTGGGGCGGACTGGGTTCGCGCTGGTACGACAATGAAGGCATGGCCGTGGGCCGCCGGGAGTTGATCAAACGGGGCGTGCTGGATCAGTTCCTGCTCAACACCTATTACGCCAAGCGCCTGAAAATGAAACCCAACAGCGGCTCCACCAGCAACGTGACCATTGAGCCGACCCATGGTCATGGTTTCGCGGACCTGCTGGCCGTACTGCAAAACGGTCTGGCCGTGACCAGCTTCCTGGGCGGCAATTTCAACGCCACCACGGGCGATTTTTCCTTTGGCGTACGCGGGCTGTGGATCGAAGGCGGCAAGGTGGCCCAGGCGGTCAAGGACATGAACATGTCCGGCAATTACCGTGGGCTTTGGTCCGGGCTTGCCGCGGTGGGCGGCGATCCGTATCCCCATTCCCGCATCGGCGCGCCGAGCATGGTCTTCAGCGAGGTGCAATTGGCCGGGGCATAGCTTGCGCCGGGCCGCCGGCTGCGCTATGGTGGATGCCGCGCCGTGTTGGCGGGGCATTGCTCAAATACTGCGAGGAATAATGGGACTTTTCAAAGGTAGCGCCTCCATAAGCCGCTATGAGGCCACGGTCAGCGACCGCATCGGCTTCTGGGATTTCGTGGACGAACGGGTGCGCATGTTCGCCTTCCGGGATATCGAAGACAGCGCCGATGAAGTGGCCGTGGGTTGGGTCTCGGCAACGGATTTCATGGACACGGCCTTTCAATACGCCTCGTACGCCTTGGACCCATACGTGGTCATGGGTCTGCGCATCGACAGGCGCAAGCTGCCGGCCGGGGTGCTGCAAAAGTATTTCCGCATGGCCGTGGCCAAGGCCAAGGCCATGCGCGAGGACGGGGTCATCAGCCGGGCCGAGCGGGAGACGCTCAAGGAAAAGGTCAAGCTGGATCTGCTGACCCGCATTCCGCCGGGCACCCAGGTGTTCGACGTGGTCTGGGACACGGCCAAGGGAACGGTGTGGTTCGGCGGGGCCTCCAGATCGATGCTGGATATATTCGAGGACTATTTCCGGCGCTGCTTCCAGGTGGAACTGATGCCCCGGCTGCCGTATTTCATGGCCCGGTCACTGCTGCCCGGCGAGGAAAACACCCAACGCCTGGAGCATGCTGCACCTTGGGATCTTAGCGGCGGGGAGGCGGCCTGATGGACGTACTGAGCCTTCTTAACGAATACGTGTTTCTGGGTCAGGAGTTTCTGACCTGGCTTTGGTATGAAAGCGAGACCGAGCAGCAGCTGACCCTGGACAGCGGCAAACAGGTCTTGTTGATGCTGGGCGACCGCTTGGTCTTGGGGCCGGTGCAGGGCTCCGAGGGCGTGCGGGTCACGGTCAAGGGCCAGGAGGTGTCATTGGCCGAGGCCAGGGAGGCCCTGCGCCGAGGCAAGCAGGTGGAGGCCATGCGCCTGGGCCTGGAGATCGACGGCGAGGAGTTTTGGATGAACCTGCGGGGCGCGGACCTGGCCGTGTCATCCATGCGCATGCCGCCCACCGCGCCGGGCGAAGACGGCGAGGAGGGCCTGATTCTGGAGCGCATCGCTCTGGCCGAAACGGCGCTGGCCACCATTGAGGAGCTTTTCGGGCGCTATCTGGCCCGCCGTTTGGATGACCACCAGGCCCAGGAACTGTTGCGGGACCTGCGGCAGTGGGTGGCCGGGCAGGAGTAGGGCGCTGATGGTCAGGGTGCTGTTTCAGCTATTGATAATCGTGCTGTTGAGCCTGTCGCTGCTATTGTACATCACCTACCGCGGCATGGGCCCAATGACCGATGCAGAGGCCCTGGTGCGCTGGAGCGCCCTGGTGGTCCAGGACGCCCCGTCAGCGAACTTTGTAAAGGAGATATACGGCACAGGCCCGCCGCAGTGGGCCATGCGCCTGTCGGTGGCCTGGGAGCGGGCCAATGTGCTGCATTTCTGGTGGCTGCCCCTGGTGCTCCTGGGTGCGTTGTGGTTGGTCAACCGCTCCGTCAGGCGGCGATCGGGCTAGCCTTTGGCCGCGTTGGCCGCCGCCGTGCTGATGCGGTCCTTGATGTAGCCGATCACCGACAGATCATCGGCATCGGCGTCAAAGCAGTACCCATCCGACCCCAGCAGGCCGCCGGGGATGATGTCTCCGGCCTCGTCGGGGTCATCGACCTCGTCGGCGTAAAAACACACCGACAGCACCATTTCGTCGCCCATGGGCACGGCATCGGCCATGCAGAACAGTGGGCGCTCCCGCCCGTCGGGACGCGGGGACACATCCAATCGCAGGCTGTTGGTTATGCCGGGCCTGGCGATGAATTCCCAGGCAACCCCGTCGATGGACTCGGCGTGCTCCTTTAGCGAGACATAAGCCTCTTTGACATCGGCCTGGTCTTCAGGCCAGGTGTCCAACAATTTTTGTAATTCCTGTGCGCCCTTGTTTTCAGCCATAGCTGCCTCCATATAGCAAAGATCGTCCAATTCCAGCGGCGCGATCGTTGGTCCGTCAGTCCAGTTGCCCGAGCTTTTTCTTCAGTTCCCGGCGGCGCTTGAGGTCGGCGTCGTCCGGGTCGACTCCGCTGACCTTGAAATACTCCTCAAGGTATTTGAGGGCCGCGGCGGGCTTGCCCTGCTGCTCGTAAATGATCGAACTCATCATGTACGCGGCCGGGAGCATCATCCGCAGCACCTTGTACATGGATTCGTTGGGGTTGTGCGTGTAATAGGCGATGACCCGTTCTTGTTTGTCGGTGATGGTCTTGAAGTCGGCCAGGGCCTCGTTGTATTTGTGCTGCACAAAGTAGGACATGCCCCGGTTCTGATAGGTGTAGAGTTCCTGGGCCCAGTTGAGTTTGCCTGATTTCAGGGCCTCCTGGCAGGCGTCGAACACCAGCTTGAAATCGCCGGTCTGCTCGGCCTGGGCGATTTTATTGATCAACTCAGCGCCCGGGTCGGTTTGCTGCGCCTGGGCTGTCGGCTGGGCTTGTTCTTGGGCGGCCATGGCCGGCACGGCCAGGCAGACCAGGGCGGCTGCGATTATCAAGGCCTTTGTCAGATTCATGGATCGGCTCCATTTGATGTTTGCAACGGGGATTATTGTGGCACAGCAACCCCCGGCGGGCAAGCGAACCGGCGCTGCCGGGGGCTATGGCATGAAAAAAGCCGGTTTGATACCGGCTTTTTGCGTTTATGGTGGAGCCGAGCGGGCTCGAACCGCCGACCTGCGCGTTGCGAACGCGCCGCTCTCCCAGCTGAGCTACGGCCCCATGATGGTGTGCGCCCATAGCGGCGCAGTGGTTTTTATACAGTCCCGGAGCGCCAAAGTCAACAGCGCCAACAACGGCGAAGGCCCTGAAATCAAAGTTTATCATCGGCAAATTGATGGTTTCGGGGGCTCGACACCAGGCCCCCGGCATGCTAGCATCGCTTTCATGATGCGGCGGATGACCCGCGCAAGGGGCAAACGCCACGGGAACCCGCCTTTGAAACAAGGCGCAGATTCGGATGGCGAGGAGCATTATGGGCCGTGCGGCAAAGTTGGAGCGCAATACCAAGGAAACCAAGATCAAGCTGAGCCTCGATCTTGACGGCACCGGCAATGCCGATATCCAGACCGGCGTGGGCTTTTTCGACCACATGCTGACCCACATAGCCTTTCACGGCCGGTTTGACCTCAGCGTGCGGGCCCAGGGCGACCTGGAAGTGGATTCCCACCACACGGTGGAGGACGTGGGCATCTGCCTGGGCGCGGCCCTGAAGCAGGCCCTTGGCGACAAGGCGGGCATCACTCGTTTCGGCAGCGCCTTCGTGCCCATGGACGAATCCCTGGCCCAGGTGGTGCTGGACTTGAGCAACCGGCCTCTGATGAGCTTCAAGGCCGAAAAAATCCCCGGCACGGTTGGCGCCTTTGACGGCCAGCTTGCCGAGGAGTTTTGGCGGGCCCTGGCCAACAGCGCGGGCATCACTCTGCATGTGATCTTGCACTACGGCACCAATGACCACCACCTGCTGGAAGCTGCCTTCAAGGCCCTGGGTCGGGCGCTGAAACAGGCCGTGGCCATCGATCCCACCGCGCCGGGCGTGGTTTCCACAAAGGGGGTGTTGTGAGACGTTTTATCCGTAACATGACAGCGCTGTCGGCCTTGCTGATGGTGCTGGCCGGCTGCGCCGCCGTCAGGTCCGAACCGGACCTGGCCAAGGGAGACACCTGGCAGCCCGCCACCGTGGCCGTACTGCCCTTCGAGGCCGTGGAGGCCAAGGAGGCCGGTTCTGGCTATGCCGTGGGGCCGCTGACCGGTTCTCTCTACACCTCAGGGCCTATCATACCCGGCGCGGCGTCGGCGTTGAATTCTGCCCTGGAATCGCAGATCAAAGCCAGCACCAACCTGCAACTTATCGACAGCGCCATAGCCGCCGACGCCTGGCGTGATTTCTCGGGCCGGGGCGTCAAGGTTCCCGGTTTGGCCGATGTGGCCGCCGTGGGCCGCACTTTGGGCGTGGACGCCGTTTTCGTGGGTTTTGTCTACCGCTTTGAACAGCGCCAGGGCACGGCGGCGGCCGCGGAAAACCCGGCTGCTGCGACCTTCAACCTGATGCTCGTGCGTTCATCCGATGCCCGCATCGTGTTCAAGGGCGTGTTCGACGAGCGGCAACAGGCCCTGAGCCAAAATCTTCTCAACCTGGGCCAATACATGCGACACGGCCTGCAGTGGTACACCGTGGAACAACTGGGCCGGGTGGGCATGGAACAGGTCTTCGAGACGTTCCCCTGGCCCAAAGAGTCACCATCGGCAGCAACCAACCAGGAGCAATAACATGGAAGCCATACCGGCCGTTGACCTCAAGGGCGGCCGTTGCGTGCGTCTGCGCCAGGGGCGCATGGACGACGAAACGATATTTTCCGACGATCCCGTGGCCATGGCCCGCCGCTGGCAGGACGTGGGCGCCGGGCGTCTGCACGTGGTTGACCTCGACGGCGCGATCCAGGGCGTCCCGGCCAATGCGAATGTGATCAAGGCCATCTGCGCCGAATTGGACATCCCGGTGCAGCTCGGCGGCGGAGTGCGCGACCTGGACGGACTGGCCGCGGCCCTGGATCTGGGCGTGGACAGGGTCATCCTGGGCACCATGGCCGCCAAGGAGCCCGAAACGGCCCTGGAGGCCGCCCGGCGTTTTCCCGGCCGGGTGGTCATCGGCATCGACGCCCGTGACGGCAAGGTGGCCATCGCCGGGTGGACCGAAACCAGCGAGCTGGATTTTCTGGAGGCCGGACGCCGCTTTGACGCCGAGGGCGTGGCGGCCATAGTCTTCACAGACATCTCCCGGGACGGCATGCACTCCGGGCCCAACTTGGAGTCCACGGCCAAGCTGTGCCAGGCCGTCAGCGTGCCGGTCATCGCCGCCGGAGGCGTTCACGACATCGACGATGTAAAACGCATGCTGGCAATGGAACACCTCGGCCTGGCTGGCTTCATCACCGGCAGGGCCATCTATGAGGGCACCCTGGACCTGGCTGAAGCGCTCAAACTCTGCAAATAGTCTTAATGCAGGCATCAGGGCCCGTTTCTTGTCTTCACGAGAAACGGGCCCTTTTATACCCCACAATTATTTGACAGCAGCCCAGCCAACTCATAAAAATCCCCAATCCAACCACCACCTCTTTATGGGCTTATTGCGTTGGATTGCCAACTAGTTCAGAATAAATTGAACAAGCATGTTTGCCGCATGTCATTGATGGTTAAAAAACCTGATCGTTGCGTGGAGCACCCATGGATAAGAAAAGCTGGTCCCTGAGAGGCAAGATAGTACTACTGGGCATTTGTCTGCCGACAGTGCTGGTGGTGATCCTGATGAACTCGTACGTCAGCCAATCGGTGGACAAGACCAGGGAAAACTTTGTCAACAAGGCCAGGGCCATATGCCTGACCACCGAATCCATCCGTGATGAGATGGAAAACAAGTGGAGCAAAGGCATCTTTTCCAAGGACCAAATCCGGGCATATGCCAATGAAGGCAAAATGGACAAGGTTCTGGCGATGGTGCCGGTGGTGTCGGCCTGGTCGGCGGCCATGCGCAAGGCCAAAGAGGGCGGCTATGAATTCAAGGTGCCCAAGTTCCAGCCGCGAAACTCTAAAAACGAACCTGATGCCGTGGAAGCCCGGGCCCTGAAGGCCATCAAGGACGGCGATCTGAAGGAGTACCACGAGGTTGACCCGCAGATCAACGCGGTCCGCTACTTTTTACCGGTGCGCCTCAGCGCCACCTGCCTGATGTGTCACGGCGACCCGGCAACCTCGAAAGAACTCTGGGGCAATAACCAGGGGCTCGATCCCTCGGGCGGCAAAATGGAAGACTGGAAAGAGGGCGAGGTGCACGGCGCCTTTGAGGTTATCCAGTACTTGGACGCCGCCGACAAGGAACTGAAGGAATCGATTGTATCCGCCGGCTGGCTTGCCGGGGTCGGCCTTGTGGTCATGGGTGTGGTCTTTGCCCTGTTGGCCATCAGGCTGGTCTCCAATTCGGTGATCAAGCCCATCCGCCGCATCATCAGTGATATTTCCGAAGGGTCCCATAACCTGAACCTGGCCTCGTCGCAGGTATCCAGATCAAGCACGACCCTGGCCGAAGGATCGGCCAGTCAGGCGGCCAGTCTGGAAGAAAGCTCCGCCGCCCTGGAAGAGGTGACGTCCATGACCAGGGCCAATGCCGAAAGCGTCAACGATACCAGCAAGGTGGCCCATGAGGTGCGGAGGGCCCTGGAAGATGCCGAAAACAGCATGGAAGGCCTTTACAAGGCCATCGAAATGATCAAAAAGTCGGCCGAACAGACGGCGGTTATCATCAAGAGCATCCAGGAGATTTCCTTCCAGACCAATCTGCTTTCCCTAAACGCCGCGGTGGAGGCTGCTCGGGCCGGAGAGGCCGGCGCTGGATTCGCCGTGGTGGCCGAAGAGGTCCGTTCCCTGGCCACCAGGGCCGCCGAGGCAGCCACGAACACCACGACCTTGATCGAATCGTCCCAACAAAACGCCGATCGGGGCTTCAACGCCGTGACCGAGGTCAGGGATATCCTTGGCCAGATAGTCGGTGGCGTAGCCGAGGTCAGCAGGTTGGCCGATCAGATCGCCACGGCCAGCTCAGAGCAGGCCGAGGGAGTCAACCAGGTCAACATCGCCGTCAGCGAAGTGGACCGGGTTACCCAAGACAATGCGGCCGTGTCCGAGGAGGTGGCCTCGTCAAGCGAGTCGCTGTATTCCGAGGCGGTGAAAATGGACAGTCTGGTGGTTCAGCTTACGGATATCGTCGGCCAAGGTGTGACAACATCAGAAGATTCCGGCGGGGAAAAGAAAAAGATCTTGGGTTTGTTGCCCCGGCGCAAGTAGAACAACAAACAAATCCTGGTCGGGTAAATGAATAAGGCCGCTCCTAAACCGGGGCGGCCTTTTATTTATGCCGAATTGAGCCGTCAGTCGATGGACTTGAGCACGCGGTCCCAGCGGACGCCCCAGCCGTCGTTGTTCCACGACCAGTAGATGATGAACGCCCGGCCCAGGATGTCCTCCCTGGGGACGAAGCCGCCCCTGCCGTTGAACCAGCAGCGGGAATCCCGGGAGTTGTCCCGGTTGTCGCCCATGACGAAATAATGGCCATCGGGCACCTTGGTCGGGCCGAAGCGGTATTGCTTGGGGCAGCCGGGATCGGGCAGGCCGCCGATGTGGTTGCCCCATTTGTCTTCTATCTGCTTGCCGTCAATGAAGATGTCCTTGCCCCGTATTTCCACGGTCTCGCCGGGCAGGCCGATGATGCGCTTGATGAAGTCGATGCTGCGGTCCTCGGGAAACCGGAAGACGATGACATCGCCACGCTCGGGATCGGAAATGGGAATCGACACCTCGGGCCATGGCAGCTTGATGAAAGAATCCGGGCCCATGCCGAAGGGGATGTGCAGTTCTCCGGGCAACACACCGATATCATAGGAAGACTTGCTGACCAGCAGGTGATCGCCGATCAACAGGGTTGGGATCATCGATCCGGAAGGAATCTTGAAGGCCTGGACGCCCCATGTCCTGATGACGAACGCCAGGAGCAAGGCCCATAAGAGTGCTTCAAGGTATTCTATGACAACGGGTTTTTTCTTTTTGGTCTTTTTTTCGCCGTGGGCCAGCGAGCCAAACAGCATGTACAACTCCAAGTCAAGGGCATGAATTAGGGAGTGGACCGCAACAGGCATCCGCAACAGTTTGGAAATACAACCGCTGCAAAGAATAACCAGGCAAGGGGCCGATGTAAATCAGTTTTTCACCTGACACGCCGGGTTGTCAGAAAAGCCCCACGGTTTTTCCCAGGAACAAAATAAAAATCAGCAGCAGCAACACGCCGGAGTGACGGCTGACTCGTCCAGTATGGGACATGACGAAAAACAGCAGCGTGGCCGCCAGCATGAACGGCAGACCCACATGGTTCACCACATCGCTGGAGGGCAGGGGCTTGACCAGGGCCGGCAGGCCTGTCACCAAAAACGAATTGCAGATGTTGGAACCCACCACGTTGCCAACGGCCAGGTCGAAATATTGTTTTTTCGCAGCGGTCAGGGAAACCACCAGCTCGGGCAGGCTGGAGCCCACGGCCACCACCGTCAACGCCAGCAGCGAGGTGTCGGCCAGACCCAACAGCACCGTGAGTTCGGTCACGGCCTTGACGGTGTATTCGGCGCCAAAGTAAACCGCGGCGCCGCCCAGCACCAGCCACAGAATCACAATGGGCCGGAATTTGCCCTGGGGCTCCTGATCCGAGGCCGCCTGCTGTCTCAGGGTTTGGCTGAGGTAGATGCCATACATTGCGATGAGAATTATGCCTTCGCCCATGGAAACGCTGCCGTCCATGAGCATGAGGCTCAGCACCATGGCCGAGGCCACCAGCACCGGCAGGTCCAGCCTTTTCATCTGACCGCTGACGGAAAAGCCCTTGAAGGCCAAGGCCGCCGCGCCCATGATGAAACAGATGTTGGCCACATTGGAGCCCACCACCGTGCCGGCGACGAATTCGCCTTCGCCGGTGAACACCGAGGCCAGGGCTGCGGCCAACTCGGGCAGGCTGGTGCCCAGGGCCACCAAGGACACGCCGATGATGATCTCTGGCACGCCCAGGGTGCGGGCCAGGCCCGAGGCCTGTTCCACAAAGATATCAGCGCCTTTTAACAGCACGGCCAGACTTGCGGCCAATACGGCGAACCATAACAGAAGCTCTGACAAGATAGTTATGCCTTTGCCAAGAGGTGGAGGCCAATCACGGCGGGCGCTTTGCCCTATCCGGCTGAGCCAGTATAGCAGACCGCCGCCAAGTGGGCCAAACATTGCCCCTATATGCATGGATGGTAGACCCCACACAAAAAAGGGGGTTGACAATTTTGCCTTACGGCAGCAAAATTTTCTTAATACAAACCGCCCCAAGAAGGGGCCATAACCCGGGAGACGCGAGAATGAAGATCAAGAAGATCGTCCGCACCCAGCGTGGGCTCTGCAAGTGCAAGAGCTCCTGCTAGCCTCTTAACGTAGGCAGCAACAAAGGGGAGGCCGCGAAGAGCCTCCCCTTTCTTATTTTGGAAGTCTGTTTTGCAATATCGCGAGCTGATCTGTGGCCGCATGTGCCGCTATTTTAAACCGGAAAAACACGAAGACCCAGGCTGCGGCGGAGTGGAATGGCTCAAGCCGCGGACAGGGCTGGATGCGGCATTGTCCGCCTTGCAGGCAAGGCCGTCTGATATGCTGCATGGTCTGGACCCGAACGACCCCCGTTTGTGGGTCGTGTGCAACTCCTGCGAATTCCGCATTGACGGCTGCGACTTCCGGGATCCGGAGGTGGCGCCGGAGGACTGCGAGCCTTGCGGCGGCCTGCGGGCCGTAGCCGGGCTGCTGGCGGCCCGGGTTGATGTAGGCCTTTAGCCATGATCGACCAAGCCAAGTTCATAAAAATGGCCGATCACGTTGGCCTGCGCCTGTTGGAAACGCCGTGCCTCTACGACCGCCGGGCCGACGAACTGTATGAATTAAACGACGAAGGCCTGGAGGGGCTTGAGCGTTGCAACGGGGCCATGACCGTGGCCCAGGCTGCCCTGGAGCCCGAGTTCTTGCAGGACTGCCTGGACGAAGGCCTGTTGGTGCTGCTTGATGAACCTCAGCCCCAAACCATATCCCTGAGCCAGAGCCCCGTCCCCAGCCTGAGGTACCTGGAGGTCCAGATCACCTGGCGCTGCAACTTGGCCTGCCGCCACTGCTATCTGGGCAAGGCCAGGGCCGAGGACATGGCTCCGGATGATTTCAGGTCGGTTGTGGAGGAGTTCGAGGCCATGGGCGGCCTGCGGCTAATGGTCAGCGGCGGCGAACCCCTGGCCCATCCCCAATGGCCGGAAATAAACGCCGTCCTTGACGGCTTGCCCGTGCGGCGGGCTCTGCTCAGCAACGGCGGACTATTAACGTCGGAGATTCTAGGGCAACTGAATTTCGACGAGGTGCAGATCAGCATCGACGGTCTGCAAAAGGGCCATGACATGCTGCGGGGCAAGGGCTCGTTTGAGCGCGCCGTCGCCGCCGCCCATCTGGTCCGCACTTCTGGTCTGGACCTGTCCATAGCCACCATGGCCCACAGCGGCAACCTGGACGAGATGGGCGACATGGAAGAGCTTGTGCGCTCCCTTGATGCCATCGAATGGGGCATAGACGCGCCGGTGATATCCGGCCGCCTCAGCGACAACCCTGATCTGGCCGTCACCCCGGACCAGGCCGTCCAGGCCATGGCCCGCGCCTATGGCGGGGCCTTTCACGGCGGCTCCGACGGCATGGCCTGCGGGCTGCATCTGTGCACCGTGGCCGCCGACGGCAAGGTCGCCCAATGCGGTTTCTATTTTGACGATCCCCTGGGCGTCGCCTCCGAGGGCCTGCGGGTCTGCTGGCAGCGCCGCCAACCCCTGGCCCTTGCCGACATCGCCGGCTGCCGCGACTGCGACGTGGCCGACGACTGCGGCGGCGGCTGCCGCTTCCGGGCCGCCGACAGGCTCTCGCCCGATCCGGTGATGTGCGCCGCCATGGGCAAGGAGTTGGAACAGGGCTGATTCGCTGTATTTGGGAAACTTTTTTGAAAAAAAGTTTCCCAAACCCTTCAAAAAACTTTGCCGCTTATTGTCAGCCGGCTTTGCCGCCAGCCAATAAGCGGGCATGGGTTTTCCAAAGGGTGGGGTGATTTGAATCAGGTTTTATGATGAGCCTTTGCTTTACGGTTTGGCTTGTTTTGCCCCAGGCAAAACAGGCCAAACACAAAGTGGCAAAAGCGTGGCGTAATTGAAAAGATGACGCAAAAACCGCGCAAGCGGGTTTTGCGCGAAGTTTTTTGGGATGGGGGTCCGGGGGAAGGCCTTTTTTTCAAAAAAGGCCTTCCCCCGGCAGCATCGCAAACGGAGCGAAAATGGGCTACAAAGCTGTTTTTCATGTGGACTTGTTCGAGGACAAGTACATCAACATCGCCGAGGCCAACATCAACAACTTCCACAAGGCCGTTGACAATGCCAAGGCCGTGCTGTTGTTCAACGGGCCGGGCGCCCAGTTTTGCCGGGCCGATCACGGCGCCACGGTGAATCTGTCTTCCTTGCTTGAGTCTGGCGTGCGGGTATGCGTGTGCAACAACGCCCTGAAGGCCAACGAGATAGAGCCCGATGAACTGACCCCGGGCGTGGAGATCGTTCCCGCCGGAGTGGTGGAGCTTGTTGATCTGCAAAACGAGGGCTGGGCCTATATCAAACCATAGAAACCAGGGGGAGCGAGATGGCGAAAAAGATATTTGATTTGGGCGGCAGGGCCGTACGCGAGGGCGGCGAGACCGTGTTGGGACTCAAGGACCTGAACACCCATGCCTGCTACATGCTAATGGGCGTGATCCAGCCTGGTGAGGGGCCGCGCATATTCAAGCCCGGTGTGGGCCATGAGGAGATCATTTGCGTGATCGGCGGGTCTTTGGAGATGGTTTGCGGGGATGTAAAAATGACCCTGCAAGCGGGTCAGGCCGTGTATCTGGTCGGCGAGGAGACCTGGCAGGGGACGGCCCCCGGTCCTTTGGAGGCCAAATACATCGCCGCCGGAGGCCACAGCCCCGGCGACGAGCATCATCACCATCATCATGGGCATCACCACCACGGTCATGATGACCATGGACATCAATGATCTGTCTTAAAGCCCTCGTCCACAGATACAGGGCTCCTGGCCGCAGGTGCAGCCATGGGGCTCTGTGCCGCATTGGCCTCCGCAACCGCATGATTCATGTGCATGGCTATGTTCGTGGCCGTGGTCATGGCCATGTTCGGCCAGACCCAGCCTGGTCCTCAGGCTGTGCCAAAGCGGCTTGACGGACAGGCCCAGGAGTACGGCCGTGGCGGCCAGCTTGAGCCAGAGGGGCACGATCTCGCCGGCCCTGCCCATCACCGCCGCGGGGTCGATGGCCAGCCAGGCGTAGATCTGATCCAGGGCCAGGCCGCAGAGCAGCGCCATTAGAGCGATGGTGGCAAGGTAGATGGCCGTGGCCCGCTTGCCCAAAAGCTTGCCCAGCACGGTCAGCGAGGTGATGTTCGTGGCCGGTCCGGCCAGCAGGAACACCAGGGCCGCGCCTGGGCTGACACCCTTGAGAATCAGCGACGCGGCAATGGGCGTCGAGGACGTGGCGCAGATATATAGCGGGATGCCCACGGCCAGCATCACCAGCATGCTCAGCATGCCGCCGCCCAGATAGCGGCCCATCCACTCCGCGGGAATCAGGGCTCCGATGAGCCCGGACAGGAATATGCCTAGGAAAAAGGCCCCGGCCAGATGGCCCCATATCTCGCCGAAAGCATAGCGCAGCCCGGCAATTATTTTTTCCGAAAAAGTATGGTGGGCAGCGTGTACCGCCGGATCGCAGCCGATGCCGTCGCAGCAGCCGTCCACCGGGCAGGTTAAATCAGGCGCGATTCGCCTGTCCGGCCGCCACTTGGCCGTGTTTTCGGCCACGCCGGCCGCCACGGCCGTGGCCATGGCCGATACGGGCCGGGCAATGGTCATCACCGGGTCCATCAGGGCGTAGGTCAGGGCAATGCTGTCAACGCCGGACTCGGGTGTGGAGATTAAAAATGAGGTCACCGCGCCGTTGTTGGCTCCTTGCTCCTTGAGCGATGCCGCCGCGGGCATCACCCCGCAGGAGCACAGCGGCAGGGGTATGCCCAGGGCCGCGGCCTTGAACACCGACCTGTAGCGGCCCCGGCCCAGGTGTTGGGCCACGAAACCGGGCCGCATGAACACCTTGACCATGCCGCCCAGAGCCAGACCGAACAGGATGTAAACGGCCGAGTCGCTGAGCACCCGCCATGCCTCCTCGAAGATGTTGATGATTATCTGCATTGCGTATTTCCTAGGTGTGACGCAGGTGGTCCAGGGCCATCTGCAACTGGCCCGCCACGTGTAGGTCGTCAAGAGAGTAGTAGAGCATCTGCCCGTCACGGCGGGCCTTGATCAGCGACAAATCCCGCAGGCGGCGCAGGGCGTGGCTGACGGCCGAGTCGCTCATGCCGGTATAGGCCGCTATGTCGCAGACGCACATCTCGCCGCCCATCAGGCCGGTGAGGATGCGCAGGCGGCTGGGGTCGCCCATGGCCTTGAAAATCAGGCTCATGCGCTCCAGTTCGGGTTCTTGCGGCGCTTCGCGGCGGGCCTGGCTGACCCGGTCCTCATGAATTACCTTGACCTGACAACCCTCATGAACAACCAGATTTGTTTTTCGCGTAGTCATGTTTTAGTCTTAAATATATGAACATATATTCATATACAGCATATTTTTTGACCCCGCAAGAAGGTTTTTTGGTTGGGCACACTTGACAATTTGGCCAAATGGCCATATCGTCAAGCTTAGGAGGGAGATATGGACCAAAGAACCAAACTCAGAATGGAAGCCAGGGCCAAGGTGCTAAAGGCCATGGCCCATCCCTCGCGGTTGTTCATCGTCGATACGCTGGCTAATGGCGAGTGTAGCGTGGCCGAGTTGACCAAGCTTATCGGCTGTGACATGTCCACCGTGAGCAAGCATCTGGCCCAACTAAAGGCTGCGGGCATCGTCAGCGACCGCCGCGAGGCCTCCCAGGTTTTTTACAGCCTCACCGCGCCGTGCGTGATGGGCTTTTTCGATTGTATTGAAAACGTCCTCCGGCAGGGTCTGCAGACCCAGATCGAGCTGGTGGATGCGGTGGTGGAGCGGAACTGATGGAACAGTCACACAAGGATGAGTTGAAGAAATTTATCTGGCTGGTGTTGGGCTTTTCGTCGGCCTATTTTATTCCCTGGGGATCGGCTACCGTCAGCGGCGCCGTGAACGAGGCCTTCCTGATGCTCCAGGAATACGCCCGGGAGCACGTGCTGCTGTGCCTGGTTCCGGCTTTCTTCATCGCCGGCGCCATCGCCGTGTTCGTCAGCCAGGCCGCCGTGCTCAAGTACTTCGGCCCCAAGGCCAAGAAGCTGCTGAGCTACTCGGTGGCCTCGGTCTCCGGTTCGGTGTTGGCCGTGTGCTCGTGCACGGTGCTGCCGCTGTTCGCGGGCATCTACGCCAGGGGCGCGGGCATCGGCCCGGCAACGGCCTTTCTTTACAGCGGCCCGGCCATCAACGTCCTGGCCGTGGTGCTTACGGCCCAGATCCTGGGCTGGAAGCTTGGCTTGGCCAGGGCCATCGGCGCGATCCTTTTCGCCATTGTCACCGGACTGCTGATGGCCTTTTTCTTCCGCAAGGACGAGGCCCAGCGCCAGGCCGGCGAGATATTCCTGCCCGAGAGCGAGGACACCGGCCGGGCCTTGTGGCAGGACGGCGCCTTCATGCTGGGTCTGGTGCTGATCCTGATTTCGGCCACCCTGCACGCGCCAGAGCCCGGCAGCCAAGGCCTGTACGCGGCCATCTTCGGGGCCAAGTGGTGGATCGTCGCGGCCCTGCTCATCGCCACTGGCCTGATGCTTTGGCGCTGGTTCGCCAAGTGGGAAATGACGGCCTGGGTCGACAGCACCTGGGGCTTCGCCAAGCAGATATTCCCCTTGCTGGCCATGGGCGTCTTGGCCGCCGGTTTCCTGCTGGGCCGCCCAGACCACCACGGCGTCATTCCGGAGGAATGGGTGCAAATGATGGTGGGCGGCAACGGCATTGGAGCCAATTTCTTCTCAGCCCTGGCCGGAGCCTTCATGTACTTCGCCACCCTTACCGAGGTGCCGATCCTTCAGGGCCTTTTGGGCAAGGGCATGGGCCAGGGTCCCGCCTTGGCCCTGATGCTGGCCGGACCGGCCCTGTCGCTGCCCAATATGCTGGTCATCGCCAGCGTCATGGGCTGGAAGAAGACCACGGTGTTCTGCGCGATAATCGTGGTTATGTCCACCTTGGCGGGAGTCATTTACGGGAGCATGGTGGCCTGACATGGGCGATGACAGCCGCATAATCAAGGTGGGCCAGAACAAGGTCGGCCTGCGGGGCCTGGATCAGGCCGTGGCTGAAATGACCGCGGAGTGGGCGAGCCGCCCTGACGGCGAAATCGGGATGGAGCTTGCCCGGCGCATGCAAAAGCAGAACTACATCTCCGACGCGGCTCTGGATAAATACGCCAAGGCCCTGGCCGGGCATTTCCGGCGGGAAACAGGAAGCGCTACCATTGGCGACAGTGCTACGGAAAGCGGCGCGCTGGAAATCCGGGTCCTGGGCATAGGCTGCTCCCAATGCACCCGCCTGACCCAGTTGGCCATGGAGGCCGTGGCCCAGCTGGGCCTGCCCGCCGACGTGGAGCACATAATCGACGTCAAACAAATAGCGTCCTACGGAGTGATCGGCTCGCCCGCCCTGCTCATCGCGGGCAAGGCCGTGGCCGTGGGTCACGTGCCGTCCAAGGAACGCATAATTAAGTGGCTTGAGCAATACACCAATTAACCAAGAGAGGTTGTTTGAAATGAAAATTAAAGTATTGGGACCCGGATGCGCGAAGTGCCAAAAAACCTATGATCTGGTCAACGAGGCCCTGGCCGACAGTGGGCAACAGGCCGATGTGGAAAAGGTCACCGGAATGATGGACATCGCGGCCTATGGCGTGATGGGCACCCCGGCGGTTGTTGTGGACGAGAAGGTAAAGTGCGTCGGCAAGATTCCGTCCAAGGATGAGATCATCTCCTGGATCAAAGGCTGATACTCTAAAATTTTTAGGGTGTTGGGTGCAATAGCGCCGGGTAGTGTTGGAAATCGCCACTCTAATGGTAATATTTACTAAATCGTGTTTCGAACGATAAAAGATGTTTAGGCGGCGACGGTGCTGTTTAAACTGGTAATGGAAATATGTAATAATCAGTTGCTTAATTGACTGTTACCCGGTTTGATGCACCGAACGTGAGTTGCGATCCAATACAAATAATTGGCGGGAGATATCATTTGATGACCACATTCAGGTTGGCCGTAATCACCTTGGCAATATTCATCGTTTCCACTGCTTGGGCAGCCCCCAAGGTGGAGCAAGGCAACGAGCCGGTAAAGGGCATGAAGACCCTGATCCAGGGCGGTTACTCCAAATGCGGTTTTTGCACGGTCATGGAGCCAACCATCGAGTACCTGGATAAACAATTCAAGGACAAGCTGGCCGTGCGTTATGTCGATGTGCTCAAGGACGTCGCATTCCGGCAAAAGTACGGTATCGACTCCGCCCCGGTGCAGCTTTTGTTTGACGACAAGGGCAAGCTGGTGATGACCCACGTGGGCTTTTGCACCAAGGATGAACTCCTGGAGATGCTCAAAGAGCACGGCATCCAGTAGCCTCCGCCGCGAAACGGGCAACAAATCAGACGCCGCTCCTCATCAGGGGCGGCATTTGTTTATAGCTTGCAACCGCTGTTTGACACCTCGGATTTGTTGAAATATTCTTGTGATTCGTTTTAACAAGGCGGGTCCGGCCTTCGGGCCTTTGCACATATTAAATAACCGCGGAGAATTACCATGCGCCCTGAACAGTTCGCACCAGAGGATCAAAAGCACCTGCTGCCCCAACCCGGCGGCCGGTTGGCCTACCGCTGCCTGGGCTGCGGCAAGACCCATGGCATTGACGAACTGCTCTACACCTGCATCGAGTGTGGCCAGGTCCTTTTGATCGAAGACCAGGACTTCGACCGCCTCAAGCGGATCGACGGCCCCGGCTGGCGGCGCATCTTCGACCTGCGGCGCATGCTCAACATCACGGCGCTCAAAGGCATCTTCCGCTATGCCGAACTGATGGCCCCGGTGGTGCCCCTGGATTCGGTCTTGTACCTGGGCGAGGGCCACACGCCCATTGTCGAGGCCAGTCCGCTGTTAAAGCAAACGCTGGGTCTTGATTTCGCCTTTAAGAACGACGGCCAGAACCCCAGCGCCTCGTTCAAGGACCGGGGCATGGCCGTGGCCCTGAGCTATATCAACTACCTGATCAGGCACAAGGACGCCGGCGAGATCCTGAGCATCTGCGCCAGCACGGGCGACACGTCCGCCGCGGCGGCCCTGTACGGAGCGTACCTTGCCCCGACCGTGAAAAGCGCGGTGCTCCTGCCCAGGGGCAAGGTTACGCCCCAGCAGCTCAGCCAGCCCCTGGGCTCGGGCGCGGCGGTGATGGAGATCCCCGGCGTATTTGACGACTGCATGAAGGTCGTCGAGCACTTGGCCGAAAACTACAAGGTGGCGCTTCTCAACAGCAAGAACGCCTGGCGCATCCTGGGCCAGGAGTCATATTCCTACGAGATCGCCCAGGACCTGGATTATGACCTGACGGGCCAGGCCGTGTTCGTGCCCATCGGCAATGCGGGAAACGTCAGCGCGGTTATGAGCGGCTTCATGAAGCTCTATGACCTGGGCATCATCACCAGCCTGCCTAAGGTCATCGGCGTGCAGAGCCACCACGCCGACCCGGTGTTCCAGTATTACCTGGAGCCCGACGGCGCCAAGCGGGTCTGGCGGCCGGTGACCGTGCAGGCCTCGGTGGCCCAAGCGGCCATGATCGGCAACCCGGTGTCCATGCCCAGGGTCATCGAGCTGGCCAACCGCTACGAGGCCATCTACGGCGGCGGCGGGTTTTACGTGGTCCAGGTGGCCGAGCAGGAGATCATGGACAACATGATCCTTGCCAACCGCCACGGCCATATCGTTTGCACCCAGGGCGGCGAATCTCTGGCCGGTTTGGCCGCGGCCAAACAGGCGGGCGTGATTTCGGATAACGAACACGCCATCTGCGACGCCACGGCCCACCACCTGAAGTTCATCGGCTTTCAGCAGATGTACTTTGAAGACAGTTTTCCGCCGGAGTTCGGCGTCAAGCCCCGCAAGGACCTGGTCAACATGCCCCAGGAAGTGGCGGCCCTGCCCGAGGACCAGCTTCCCGCGCCGGGCAAGCCTCTGGAGGCCGAGGCCTTCCGCCGTTTTGTCGAGGCCACCTCGGGTGAAGTGGCCAAGCGTTTGGGCCTGGAGAAAAAGTAATGGGTGTTTTTGATGCCGAACCATTGAGCGATGACGGCGGCTGCTTTGCCTGCGGAAAGACCAACCCCCGGGGCCTGCGCATGGTGGTGGAGTATGAAGGCGACGAGGCGGTCTGCCGCATAAACCTGCCCGGTGAATACCAGGGCTGGCCGGGCATCGCCCACGGCGGCATAGTGGCCGTTTTGCTGGATGAAATCATGGCCCACGCCCTGATCCATGCGGCCCGCCACGGCATCACCACCAAGATGGAGACCACCTACAAGGCCCCGGTGCATCTGGGCCGCGACCTGGAAGTGCGGGGCCGGGTGGCCAGCCTGCGCAGCCGCATGGCCGTGGTGGAGGGCTTTGTCAGCGAGGCCGAAAGCGGCAAGCTGCTGGCCCAGAGCAAGGCCGACTTTTTGCTGCGGCGGGGCGCGGAAGAGCGGTGAAGCAGGCGCTGCTCACCGTGGGCAAACCTTCGGCCAAGTATGTGGCCCAGGGCCTGGACGACTATGCCGGGCGCATGAAGCAATTCGGCGGTATGGAGCTTGTCCACGTTCGGGCGGCCAAGGCCTCCAAGAACCGTTCGCCGGCCGAGATCATGGCCGAGGATGCCCAGCGGATTCTGGCCAAGCTTGAGCCGGCCGATCTGGTTTGGGTCTTGGACGTGGCGGGCAAGGCCTGGACCAGCCACGAGTGGGCCTCGGAGGTGGAAAACGCCCGGCTCAGCGGCAAACGGCGGCTGGTGTTGGTGGTCGGCGGGCATCTTGGATTCGCGCCCGAGGTATTGCAACGGGCCGACCAGCGCATCAGCTTCGGGCCCCAGACCATGGCCCACGAATTGGCGGCCCTGGTGGCGGCCGAACAGATCTACCGGGCCTGCACCATCCTGGCGGGCATGCCCTATCACCGGGAATGATCTCTAGCTGGCCAAGGTTTCCATGGCCGGGGGATTGTCGACAATGCTCTTGGCCGCCAGCCCGATACTCGTCCGGGCGTCGTCGGCCATTTTTTGCAGATAGTCTTCCGCCTGAATGGGATCCCAGTCCATTTTCGACATCAGGATTCCCTTGGCCCGCTCTACAAACTTGCGTTGCTCCAACTCCGTGCGCCTTTCGGCGCTGTCCTGGGCCAGCTTGGCCAGGCGTATACGGTTTTTCATGGCCAAGTCAATGGATATTGCCAGGTGGCGCGTGTCGATGGGCCTGAGCGCCAATGCGTCGATGGGTATGCGCGCCTTTCTGACGGCATCGGAGGCCTGTTCAGGATCGGCCAGCAGCACCACGGCCGAAGACGCAAGGGCCGCCAGCGTGGGGGCAGGGGCCCTGCGAAGCTGATCTTCATCCACGATCACGGCCAGCGGTTGTCGGCGGCGGCAAAGATCCTCGACCAGTTCGATGTCGGTTAGGCAGGCGCAGACATTGATCCCATGGACCTTGAGACCGGCCGAGATATATTCGGCCTGCTTTCGGTCTTCGGAGACGATGATAATCTCTAGGTCGACTGTTTGTTCCATTGCTGCTTTTTAGGCTAGTCGCTGTTGAGCCTGGCGAATTCGTCAACGGGCACTATCAGCTTGGCTGCCAGACCGTGCGGCGTATTGTCCAATTGCATGTCACCGCCCAAATCCCGTTGGGCAATGGCTTTGGCCAGGCGCAGACCCAGGCCCGCGTCCGTGTCCGGGTCGAAGTTCAGGGGTAGACCCAGCCCATTATCCAATATCCGCAACCATAATTCATCTGAATTCTGCCCGCCATCTATGTCCAGGCGGACTTCGGTGGCGATTTGGCCGTGGACCACGCTGTTGTCGACGATTTCACCGATCCAAAGGGCAAAAGGAGTACACAGGCGCAGGTGCAGGTTTGCATCAATAGTCTTTGCGGTGACGCTGATTTCCACACCATAACGCGAGGCGCAGCGCCGGGCAATCTCCTTGGCCAGGGAATCCAGCGAAGGCGTCTTTCCCGAGTCGGCGATCATCGCATAGGCCGAGCCGACCACGGTGATGCGTTTTTGCATGGCTTCAGAGAGGTCTTCAATGGTGCCGGCCTGGGCCTGGGCCAGAATGAGCAGGTTCAGAATGGTTTGCAGATCATTTTTAACGCGGTGACAAACGCGCCTGGTTGTCTGGGCGACGGGCTCCGGTTTTTCCGGGGCGGTGGTGTTGTTTTGCGTCCCGGTCACTCTGTCCTCGGGTTTGGTGGGCTGCGCCGCCGGTGGGGCGGCGCAGCGGCCGCTATACGGATTCGACTTTTTGTACCTCGGGAATGTGCTGCTTGAGAACTTTTTCGATGCCCATCTTAAGGGTCATCTGGCTCATGGGGCAACCCTTGCAGGCGCCTTGCAGTTGAACCTTGACCACGCCGTCGTCGGTAACGTCAACCAGCGCGACGTCGCCGCCGTCCTTTTGCAGGGCCGGGCGGATCTTGTCCAGGGCTTGTTTTACTTTTTCCTTCATCGGGTTTCCTCCGGTGCCTATAAAATTACAGCCCCTTGCCGGTGAGACGGGTCAAGGCCTCTAAATAGCGCGCGCGAGTGCCGTCTAGCACTTCGGCGGGCAGTTTGGGGGGCGGTGGTTGCTTGTTGAAATTGATGCTTTCCAGGTAGTCGCGCAGAAACTGCTTGTCAAAACTGTTCTGCGAGCGGCCGGCTTCGTATTCATCAGCAGGCCAGAAGCGGCTTGAATCCGGCGTGAGCACCTCGTCGATGAGGATCAACTGGTCATTGCAAATGCCGAATTCAAACTTGGTGTCGGCGATGATGATGCCCGCCTCGGCGGCCTTGTCCCGGGCCCGGCTGTAAATGGCCAGGGCGCGGTTCGACACCTGCTCGGCCAGGTCCTTGCCGAGGATCTCCTCCGTCTTTTGCAGGTCTATGTTTTCGTCGTGCTCGCCCAACTCGGCCTTGGTGCTAGGGGTGAACAGCGGGGTTTCCAGCTTTTGGCTTTCCACCAGGCCCTGGGGCAGCTTGTAGCCGCACAGCGAGCCGGTTTCCTGATAATCTTTCCAGCCACTGCCGGTGATGTAACCGCGCACGATGGCCTCGATGGGCAGGGGCTTGGCCTTTTTCACCAGCATGGCGCGGCCTTCCAACTGGTCGCGGTACTTGTGAAGCTGTTTTGGGAAATCATCGACCTCCCAGGCCACCAGGTGGTTGGGGGTGATGTCGGCCATTTGCTCGAACCAGTATAGGGAAATCTGGGTCAGAACCTTGCCTTTGTCCGGCACCGGATCGTCCATGATCACGTCAAAGGCGCTGATGCGGTCGCTGGCCACGATGAGCAGGTGTTCGCCCAGGTCGTAAATATCTCTGACCTTGCCGCGGCCCACCAGGGGTATATCTTCCAAATTTGTCTGTATTACAGGCATATTGGCCATAAATCACCTCATAATAAAAGCCCTTTCGCCCAATGCCCGGCAGCGTTGACGCGGAAGGGGAGTCAGTAGTATTGTTGGGTCTGACAGACTAAATCTATCATACCGCAGGGCAAGGAGAAACCAAGATGGTTGGTAAAATAACAGTTATTGGCGCAGGCAACGTTGGCGCCACCTGCGCCCAACGCGCTTCTGAAAAAGAACTGGCAGACGTGGTGCTGGTGGATGTCGTCGACGGTATGCCCCAGGGTAAATCACTGGACCTGTGCGAGGCGGCACCCGTTGAAAAACATGACTCCCGTCTGACGGGCACCAATGATTACGCGGCCACGGCCGGTTCGGACATCATCATCGTCACGGCCGGAATCGCCCGCAAGCCCGGCATGAGCCGCGACGACCTGATCAAGACCAACGCCGGCATCGTAAAGGCCGTGGTGGAACAGGCGGCTCCTCTTTCCCCGAATGCGGTGATAATCATCGTATCCAACCCCCTGGACGCCATGTGCCATGTGGCCCTGAAAGCCAGCGGTTTTCCGCCGGAGCGGGTCATCGGCATGGCGGGCGTGCTCGATTCGGCCCGGTTCCGCTATTTCATCGCCGAGGCCCTGGATGTGAGCGTGGAAAACACCCATGCCTTTGTGCTGGGCGGCCATGGCGACACCATGGTGCCCCTGCCGCGGTATTCCACGGTGGCCGGCATACCCATCACCGAGCTGCTGCCCGCCGACAAGATCGCGGCCATGTGCCAGCGCACGGCCCAGGGTGGCGCCGAGATCGTCGGCTTGCTCAAGACCGGCAGCGCCTACTACGCCCCGGCCAGCGCGGCGGTTGAAATGGCCGAGGCCATCCTCAAGGACAAGAAAAAGGTCCTGCCCTGCGCCGTGTATCTCCAGGGGCAGTACGGTTATAAGGACCTCTACATCGGCGTGCCCGTGAAGCTGGGCTCCGGCGGTGTGCAGGATGTCATCGAGATCAAGCTGACCGACGACGAAAAGGCCGCTCTGGACAAGAGCGCCGCCGCCGTACAGGGATTGGTTGATACGCTGGCCAGCCTGGGCTACTAGCCAATAAAGGCCAAATAGGCAGACAACAGTGCCGCCGGAGGGTTTTTACCTTGCCGGCGGCGTTGTTTTGTTGTTCTGCGGGTCGTTTGGAAATTGGAATCTTTGGCGTATTTGCAGGCCCAGAGCCTCCTGGTCCAGGGGTTTGGCCGGATCCCAAAGGGCTGACAGGGGCAACTCCGCCCGGGCCATTGATTTGTGGCCGCCCGCCGGGCCAAGCACGCCGAACGCCCGCTGAACCATCTTTCCCGCGTCGACCCGCGCCGCGACATTGCGAACGATGACCACGACCTTGTCTTCAAACTGCCCGCTGACCACGCAGGTGTCAATGGCGGCGATTCGCTGGAAAAAGTCGGCGATCTGCACCAGGTTGTCCGGGCTGATCACCTCGCCCATGTGGGCGAAGATGCGGCGCCCCCGCAGGATATAGCTCTCCAGGGCCGTGTGGACCAATTGCAGGTCGCTCAGGCGCATTTCGCTGAAGGTGATTTTGCGCAGCACCGATTGATTGGCCTTGGAATAGAGATAGTGGAAGGCCTTGATGTCTTCGTCCAGGGCCGGTCTGCCGAAGTTGTCGGTATCCGTGCGGATGCCGTAGATCAGGGCGGTGGCCAACCGTTCGGAGACGTTTATGCCCGCTCCCTTGAGATATTCGGTCATTATGCTACAAGTGGCGCCGTAGCGGGGCCTGATGTCTTCGTACGTGGCCTGGCGCTGGTCGGAGGTGGGGTGGTGGTCGATAACCACGTCGATGGGCGCGTCGGGAAAAAGTTCACCGTGACGGGGCTGGCCGTCAACGATCACCCGTTTGCTGAAGGCCGCCTGGTTGACCTCCGAGATATGTTTGATCGGAATTTGCAGCAGACGGACCATGGTCAGATTATCGGGCCGTTTTATTTCATTGATCGTGGCGATGGTGACGCCGGCCACTTTACGCCATAGCAATCTTTTAAAGGCCAGTGCTGAACCCATGGAATCCGGGTCGGCGGCGATATAGATCAGGACATGATCATCGCTTTGGAAGATATTCAGCAAGCGCCTGGTTGCCTCGGGCAGGCTGCGCGGTTTGCCAATGTCGTTTTTATTGGGCGCCATACATTCTCACGAGTTGATTGGCCACTCTCCCCTCTACTTTCCAGAGCATACACCCAGCACTTTTCGAGGACAAGCGGTTGTGTCCCAGGGCTATAACTTGACGATTATGGGGCTTGCCGGTTATATTAATTGGCTGAACACCAAGACACGCAAAATCGCAATGCCGACCGCGACGGTGATTCACAGCGGTATGGCAGCTCTCAACAAAAGCTTCCTAGGAGACAAAACAGATGAGCGACAACCTCGATTGGGGCGGCAACCCCACTCCCCTCAAGGTAATGGACCTGACCCTCCGCGACGGTACTCAGTCCCTGTTTGCCACCCGCATGCGGACCGAAGACATGATCCCCGTCGCCGAACAGATGGATGAGATCGGTTTTTGGGCCATGGAGGTTTGGGGCGGGGCTACCTTTGATTCCATGAGCCGTTTTTTGGGTGAAGATCCGTGGGAGCGTCCGCGCACCCTGCGCAAATACGCGCCGAAAACCCCGTTCAGCATGCTGCTTCGGGGCCAGAACCTAGTCGGCTACCGCAACTACGCCGACGACGTGGCCAAGGAATTCGTCGACCTGTCCTGCGAGGCCGGCATCAACGTGTTCCGCACCTTTGACGCCCTTAACGACTACCGCAACTTCGAGGTCGTCGTCGAGCGGATCAAGGCCAACAAGCAGCATTTCCAGGGCACCATCTGCTACAGCCTGACCGAGCGCTTCATGGGCGGCGACGTGTTCCCCCTTGAGTACTACATCGACAAGGCCAAGCAACTGGTGGCCATGGATGCCGACAGCATCTGCATCAAGGACATGGCCGGCATCATCGCTCCGTACGACGCCTACAACCTGATCCTGGCCCTGAAGGAACACGTCAAGGTTCCGATTCACCTGCACAGCCACTACACCAGCGGCATGGGCTCGATGACCATGCTCAAGGCCGCCGAGGCCGGCGTTGACATCATCGACACCTGCCTGGCCCCGTTCGCCCTGCGCACCAGCCACCCGGCCCTGGAGCCCATCATCGTGACCCTGGAGAACACCCCCAGAGCTACCGGCATCAGCCTGCGCAAGTGCCTGGCCATCAACGAGCACCTGGAAAAGATCGCGCCTAAGTACCGCGACTTCATGGGCGGCAACAAGATGGCCCAGATCGACACCGGCGTGCTGGTGCATCAGGTGCCCGGCGGCATGATCAGCAACCTGGTCAACCAGCTTCGCGAAAATAACGCCCTGCATCGCCTGGACGAGGTTTACAAGGAAGTGGCCACCTGCCGCACCGAACTGGGCACTCCGCCCCTGGTGACCCCCACCAGCCAGATCGTCGGCGTTCAGGCCGTGTTGAACGTGCTGTTCGGCAAGTACAAGCTGGTGACCAACGAGACCAAGGGCCTGGTCTACGGCCTCTACGGCAAGACCCCCACCACCCCGGATCCAGAAGTGCGGGCCAAGGTGCTCAAGGGCTACGCCCGGGGCAGCGAGCCCTTCGACGGCCGCCCGGCCGACATCCTGGACCCGGAGATGGACGCCGCCAAGGCCAGGGTCGCCGATATCCCCGGCGCCGACAAGTTCGACGTGATGACCAGCGCCATCTACGACCAGACCGGCACCCAGTACGTGCGTATCAAGCACGGCCTGGAGCCGATGCCCGCCAACATGAAGGGCAAGACCCTGGAGGACATCGCCGCCGAGGACAAGATTATGGCCGAGTGCAAAAAGCAGATGAAGGAAAAGCTGGCCAAATAAGACCGGCTCGCCATAGATGACAGACAAGCCCCTGCCTTGCGGTGGGGGCTTGTTTTTTTGGGTGAAAAGCCCTTGAATGGAAATAGGCAGACCCTGGCATGATGTTAATAAAAGGTCAATGATGGCCTGTTTTGCGGCCCGCCGATGCAAAGTCGGCCGTGACATTGGAGAAAACGATGAAGGTTGTTGCGTTCAACGGCAGCACTCGAACCGGCGGCAATACGGCGATAATGATCGAGCATTGCTTCGGGCCCTTGCGTGAAAGCGGCGTTGATTGCCAAATGATTCAACTGGCTTCCCATGAACTACATTACTGTCAACATTGTCTGAAATGCCGGGAGGATAAACGCGCCAAGTGCCGTCAGGTGGATGATTCCTTCAACGAACTCATCGACACGATGATTGAGGCCGACGGCGTCATTCTGGCCTGTCCGGCCTATTTTGCCGGTGTCACGCCGGAACTCAAGGCCCTAATCGACCGCACGGGCATGGTCAACATAGCAGGAGGCTTCCCCCTGGCCCGAAAGGTGGGCGCGGCCATTGTCAGTGGCCGCAGGGCGGGGCTTGTCAGCACCTTCAGCGCCATCAACAATTTGTTTTTAGCCATTAACATGATTGTGGTGGGCTCGTCATACTGGAACATCGGCTATGGGCTGCAGCGCGGCGACGTGGAAAACGACGCCGAAGCCATGGCCACCATGGCCGACCTGGGCCGCAACATGGCTTGGACCCTTGAAAAGCTCGTGAAATAACACCAGGGGCTTGTGACAAGTCATTCACTGGTCCACAATAGGCACAGACGCCAGATGGATGGGCGCCGACAGTGACAGACGGTCATAACAACGGAGCGGTAAAATGCTCGACCAAAAGATCGAAAAAGCCATCAATGGCCAGATCAACGCCGAGTTGTACTCGGCCTATCTGTACATGTCCATGGCCACCTGGTTCGACAGCATCCAGTTGCCGGGGTTTGCCCATTGGATGCGTGTCCAGGCCCAGGAAGAGATGACCCATGCCCTGCGTTTCCATAATTATGTGAACGAAAGGGGCGGGCGGGTAATACTGGAGGCCATAGACGCGCCGCCCACCGGATGGAAGTCGCCCATCGACTGCATTCAAGCCGTGGCGGCTCACGAAGCCAAGGTTACTTCGCTGATCAACGGCCTGGTGGACCTGGCCCTGGAGGTGCGCGACCACGCCACCAACAACATGTTGCAGTGGTTCGTGGGCGAACAGGTGGAAGAGGAGGCCAGCGCCGCGGAGATCGTCGGCAAACTGCGCCTGATCGATAAAACCAGCGGCGGCCTGTTCATGCTCGACAACGAGGCTGCCGCCCGCGTATTCAATATGCCCTTGGATCTGACCATTTAGCGGCCCGTGGCCGAACACTTTTCAGTGGTGGTAGATGATGAAAACCCGGTTCCTGATTTTCTCCCTTTTTTTGCTTTGCGCCCCGGCGGCCCAGGCCGCGGCTCCTGTCAGTGATGACACCCAAACCTGCATCGATTGCCATGTCCAGGTAACGCCCGGCATTGTGTCTGATTGGCGGGCCAGCCGCCACGCGGCCGCCACTCCCGCCCAGGCCATGAAAAAAAGCGGCGTGGAGGCCAAGATATCGGCAAAGAGCGTGCCCGGCGATCTGGCCGCCAACGCAGTGGGCTGCGCCGAGTGCCACACCATGCGTTCCGGCAAGCATCCCGGCAGCTTTGATCACGAAGGCTTCAAGGTCCATACGGTGGTGTCGCCGGAAGACTGCGCCACCTGTCACACCGATGAGCGGACCCAGTTTAAAAACAACCTTATGGCACACGCCCGGGGCAATCTGCTTAAAAACCCTCTGTACATGGATCTTGCCAAACAGGCCAACGGCGTGCAGACCGTGGAGGGCATGGATCTCAAGACAAAGGAGCCCACGGCAAATGATCAGGCCGAGTCGTGTTTTTACTGCCACGGCACGGAGATCAAACCCATGGGTCTCCAGGCCAGGGAGACCGAACTGGGCGAGATGAGCTTCACCAAACTGGGCGGCTGGCCCAACCACGGGGTGGGCCGGGTGAATCCCGACGGCAGCAGGGGCTCCTGCGGGGCCTGTCACAGCCGCCACAAATTCTCCATTGCCGTGGCCCGTTCGGCCTATACCTGCGCCGAATGCCATAAGGGCCCGGACGTACCGGCCTTCAAGGTCTACGAGGTCAGCAGGCACGGCGCGCTGTTCTTTGCCGAGCATAAGGACTGGGACATGATCGACGTGCCCTGGACCGTGGGCGAGGATTTCAATGCTCCCACCTGCGCGGCCTGCCACGTGAGCCTGCTCACCGATTCGGAAGGCACGGTGATCGCCCAACGGACCCACGCCATGAGCGACCGCATCTGGGTGAGGCTGCTGGGGCTTGTTTGTTCACATCCCCACCCCAAGAACCCTGATACCAGCATTATCAAAAGCAGCGACGGTTTGCCCCTGGCCACTTCCCTGGACGGCAAACCCGCCGGTAAGTATCTCATCGGTTCGGAAGAACAGGCCCGGCGCAGGCTGGCCATGCGCGACATTTGCCAGGCCTGTCACAGTGAACAGTGGGCCGAAGGCCAGCTAAAGCGCATCGACAGCACCAACGCCTCGGCCGACGCCATGGTCCTGGCGGCAACCAAGCTGGTGCAAACGGCCTGGCATAAGGGCTTGGCCAAGGGGCCGGCCCAGGGCGGCAGCCCATTTGACGAGTATGTGGAGCGCCTGTGGGTGGACCAGTGGTTGATCCACGCCAACGGCAGTCGTTTCGCCACGGCCATGATGGGCCCGGATATCGGCGTGTTCGATAGCGGGCGCTGGCATTTGGCCCAGAACCTACGGCGCATCCAGGATTGGCTGAAAGCCAATGGCGGACAATAATCATGAGTGATGACGACCACCGCATCATCCACGTTGATTTCAGGGCCCGCCGGGACGACGAGTTGTTGGACAACCTTGGCGAGTCCGTGAGGCGGGCCGTGGAGCGGCTGGCCGGCGAAGTGGCCGAAGACGGCGGCGACGAGGCTCTGGGCCAGCTGGGCCAGACCTTGATCACCCTGGGCGCTGGTATCGTGGCCCAGGTGGAGGGCCGGGATGAGTTGGGGCAGTTACTAATAGATCTGGCCACGGCATTGCAACTGGAAGAAGCAAGACAAGAGCTAGAGGGGGTGTTTGCTGATGATGACGATGAACAAGACGATTAGCCTGGCCGTAGCGGCGGTGCTGTTGATGATAACCTTGGCCGCGGCGGCCCAGGCCGGTACTGAGGACAGTGAACAGGGCATGTTGACCCAGATCAAGGCGCAGTTGGCCAAGGCCAGCGACAGCGCCCGTATAGGGGCGGACGACCGCGGGGTGTGGCAGCGCGACGCCATTTTGGGACGCATGCGCTCCAACACCATGCGCGAAAAGTTCAAGGACCCGCTGCTGCGCTGGGAACAGATCGACGGCGCAAGGGTCAATGGCGATGAAGGTGATTATTGGGTGCAGGTGTCCTCGGTGCGCCTGCCCATGTTTTGGATCCGCCTGGGTTCGTTTACGGACAAGGCCGATGCCCAGCGCCTGGCCGACCTGATATTGGACATGGCCAATTCCAGAAGCGGTGAATAGCAATTTTAAAGGTTTAGCCAGCTTACGGGCTGCTTTAAACGTATGCTAATCAGCCTTGACGGTGATCTCCGGCAGGGCTGCCCTGTCGCCCTTTATCAGGTTCACGGCTTGCCTGGGCGCGAAGGCCCGGCCCGTTTCCGGCACGTACACCGACAGGCCTTCCAACTTCACGTCCTTGCCGTCCAAGGTCATCTTGTTGGTGCCGGCCATTAGCACGGCCCGGCGCCCGCCATGCGTGATGGTGATGGTGGCCCTGGCGTTTTCCGGGGTCCGCACCTCCAATTTCCGGGGGCCGAAGGCCTTGTTCAGATCCACGAATAGACGCTGGTTGAGGCTGTACAGATCCAGGCCCATGGCCTCGGCGCATTTTTGGCCGATCTGAGGGGCGTCCAGCAGGCCCGAGGGCGCGCCGGGACCAAAGGCATACAGCGGAACATCGTTGCCCACATGGCCGTGGGTGGTCCAGCCGATAAGGGTGTTGTCCCGGCAGATCACTTGGCCGATGCCGTAATGGGGCTCGAACTTGCCGGGATATTTTTGGGCCTTTGCCGCTATTTCAAATATTTCCGTGGCATGGTCGGCGGTGATCCGCTGACCCCAATACTGTTTGAGTAATTGCTCCAACATTTCCGTGTCCTGGCTGTCGCCCAGCTTTTGCCAGATTCCCCAGGCGCTTAGTTTCATATTGCGTATGGGAGCCAATAGAGCATCAAGTTGCATGGTCATGTAGTTGATGTCGGAGTTGCCGTTGCCAATGCTCAGACCACCGGTGTCGTGGTCGCTCAGGGCCACGACCAGGGTGCCGGGGTGCTGCTTGGCGAAATCCAGGGCGATTTGGCAGGCCTGGTCAAACTGGGTCAGCTCGCCCATGAGTTGGGCCGGGTCATTGGCGTGGGAGGCCCAGTCGATCTGACTGCCCTCGATCATCAGGAAGAAGCCGTCCGGATTTTGGCTGAGTATCTCCAGGGCCTTTCGGGCCATATCCGTCAGACTGGGCTGGTTTGGGGCGAATTCGCCGCTGTCGATCTGGGCGGCCATGTGGCTCATGCCGAACATGCCGAACACCGGAGCCCTGGTCACCTTTTGCAACTCGGTTTTGTTGGTGGGCAGGCTGTAGCCCTTGGACCTGAGTTCTTTAACTAGGTCGCGGCCGTCTTTGCGCTTGCCGCCCTGTTCCTTGGGCAGGGCGTAACGCCTGCCGCCGCCCAGGGCCACATCCAGGCCCTGGTAAACCATCTGCAACATGATTTCGTTTTCGCGTTTGCGAGATTCCACATGGGCGGCGTAGCCCGCCGGGGTGGCATGGGTGATGCGCGAGGTGGCGACCAGGCCGGTGGCCTTGCCCAAAAGCCGAGCGCCTTCCAGCACCGTGGCCAGGGGCACGTAGCGCTGGTCCGGGGGCACGGTTTCGGTCTTTGGCACGCTGCGCAAGGCCGTGCTGACGCTGATGACCCGGCCGCCGCTGCGCACGCCGGTGGCCAAGGCCGTGGCCGCCGGAGCGCTGTCGGCCACCACCGAATTGGCGATATAGGTCTTCACCGCGCCTTTAAGATATGGGTCCATGGCCAGGGGCCCGCCCTTCCACCAGCGCAGCAGGGTGTAGTGGGCCACGCCGCAGCCGTCGGCGATGAGCACGATGACATTTTTGGCCTCGGCCGGTTGCGCGGCTGATTGAACGGGTAGGCCGGCGATCAGCGATATGGCGATGAACAAGGCCGCCAGGGCCGCCGTAAATCTGCGCTTCATTTGGCACTCCCTATGATTGTGGCTCATGCGGCGACATGATCGTTGGTTGATTATACGGCTGGTGCGCTACGGGGGCGTTACATATGGGTGAAATCAGACGCCCCTTGCCTCCGGCGGCCAGATGAATTTGTGCATCTGCAACTGGAACCTCGCCTTGATCCCGTCTTCGAGCATCCACCGGACCACTTGGCTGGGCTCCAGCCGGCCGTGAACCATGCTGAGCAGGATTTCGGCCCTTTCCGCGAGGCCGTGGCGGCCGATAACCTGCCGGGCGTATTCATAGTCAGGCCGGTCGGCCAAAACAAACTTGATCTGGGACTTGGGGGGCAGATTGTCCAGGTTGGCCCAGCGCATGGCCCGGTCCATGCCCGAGCCGGGGCACTTGATGTCCATGATCACCCGAACGCGGTCATCGACCACTGAAATGTCCTCGGCGCCGTTGGTCTCCAAAAGTACCCCATAGCCCGCGTCGCACAAGGCCGTCAACAGAGCCGGGCAGCCTTCCTGGGCCAGGGGCTCGCCGCCGGTCACTTCAACAAGGTCCACGCCCAGGGCGGCCACCTCGGCCAGGATCGCCTCCATGGTCATGGTTCGGCCTTCGGTCTTGGCATAGGCCGTGTCGCACCAGCGGCAATCAAGGGGGCAGCCCGACAGGCGCACGAAAGCGCAGGGCAGACCGGCATATGTGGATTCGCCCTGGATGCTTTTGAATATTTCGCAGACCTTCAGTTCGGTCATGGTTTGCGCTCGCAAATAAAAAAGGCGAAGCAGGTGTTACCCCGCTTCGCCCATTATAGACCTTTGCCGATGGATTAGCCCATCTTCTCCTTGACCCGGGCCATGGCCAGGGTGCACAGGTGGTCGGCTTCCATGAACAGGCGAGCCTTTTCGGCCTTGGCAGCGCCCACGAAATCCTGGTCCTTGATGCCGGGCAGGTTGATGTCAACGCTGAGCATGCAGCTCTTCATGGCCGCCACGGCGGTCATGGCGCCGACGCCCACGTCGCTGATGGCCATCTTGTTGCCGTACTTGGAGAGCTTTTCGGCCTCGACACAAATCTCCAGGCAGGCGCGGCAGATGTCCAGGGGCACGTTGGTGGCGTTCTTGCCGGCCTCTTCCATGGCCGCGGCCTTGGCCTTCTTCTGTTCGTCGGTTTCCTTGGGCATGCGGTACACCTGCATGTAGGCGTCAAAGGCTTCCATGTCCTTGATGGTCAGGGACTTGAGCTTTTCGATGATCGCCTCGCAAGCGGCCACGGCCTCTTTGGCCTGGTCTTCAAAATCCAGATAGGCCTTTTTGCCCACGGTGAGGTTGGCGACCATGCAGACCATGGAGCAGGCCAGTGTGGCCACCGCTGCCGAGACGTTGCCGCCGCCCGGGGCGTGGCTGTCGCTGGCGGCGTCGGCGATGAAGTCGCTGAAGACCATATCGTAAACGTTTTTAACCATTTTTATCCTCCGCTATTGGCCGGGCTTAAAGGCTTAGGCCAAGCCCTGCAGGCCGATGGCCTTGAGGGTGTTCTGCATGATGATGGTGGTGGTCAGCGAACCCACGCCGCCGGGAACCGGGCTCATGAAGGCGGCCACTTCTTCAACGTCCGGGGCCACGTCGCCGCAGATGCCCTTGCCGTCAGGGGTGGGGTTGATGCCCGCGTCGATGACGGTGGTGCCTTCGGCGATCATGTCCTTCTTGACCAGGCCGGCGAAACCGGCGGCAGCCACGACGATCTCGCCGCGCTTACACTCGGCAGGCAGATCCTTGGTGCGGGTGTGGCACACGGTAATGGTGGCGTTGCGCTTGATCAGCAGGCTGGCCAGGGGACGGCCCACGGTGTCGCCACGGCCGACCAGGGTGACGCGCTTGCCGGACAGGTCGATGCCCGCGCGTTCCATCAGGGCCACGCAACTCAGCGGGGTGGCCGGAACCAAAGCCAGGTGCTCCTGGCCGCCCAGCAGGTAGCCGCGGTTGACCGGATGCACGCCGTCGACGTCCTTCTTCGGGTCGATGGACTCCATGACTTTTTCTTTGCTCAGGTGCTTGGGCAGGGGAAGCTCAACCAGGATGCCGTGAACCTTGGGGTCGGCATTCCAGGCCTGGACCTGGGCCAGAACGTCTTCTTCGCTGCTGTCGGCGGGCATGACCTTCAGATCGACGTCGACACCAAGGCCGCCGCCGACCTTGACCTTGGACTGGGCGTAGACGACACTGGCTTCGTCGTCGCCAACCAGCAGCACGGCCAGCTTGGGCTCAATGCCCTTTGCTTTCAAGGCTTCTACATCTTTGGTGATTTCTACACGGATCTCTTTAGCGATGGGCAAACCCTTAATCAGCTCAGCCGGCATTGCCGTCTCCTTTCTAAACAGAAAAACGAGGGTCAAGCCTCTTGTGAGGCTCGGCGCAAATAATTATTCATTAAAAGGGCCAACGGCCCCGGCACAAAACACCATAGCTGGGGGGGGCTGTCAATAAATTTCTTACAACCCCGGAAAAGTGTGTGTATTTTTTGTTTAGAACGGATGTTCGGCTTGACAGGCGGGACCCTGGCGGCTATTTGTTGAACATTGTTTGCGGCGCCTTTGGGCAAGACCGCTTGGATCAGAAACTGACCGAGACGGTGCACGTTGGCTCCCCATGGTGGGGATACGTGTGCCCGGTCAGGCGCCGCTTTTGTTTTTACTCCGTAGGAGAGGATCAATGCTGCAAAAAAAAGTAACAATCCCGGACCTCTACCAGAAAAAAGCCAACAATGAAAAGGTCACCATGCTCACGGCTTATGACTATCCCACCGCCAGGGTGATGGATGAAGCCGGTGTGGACACTGTGTTGGTGGGCGACAGCCTGGGCATGGTCTGCCTGGGTTACGACTCCACGGTGCCGGTGACCATGGACGAGATGATCCATCACGTCAAGGCCGTGCGCCGGGGGCTTAAAAACGCCCTTTTGATAGGCGACATGCCGTTCATGAGCTACCAGGTTTCAGTAGAAGAGGCCGTGCGCAACGCCGGGCGCTTCATGAAAGAGGGCGGCTGCGACATGGTCAAGCTCGAAGGCGGCACGGAGATGGTGCCCGTGGTCGAGGCCATTACCAAAGCGGGCATCCCGGTCTGCGCCCATATCGGCCTGACGCCCCAGAGCGTATCCAAGCTGGGCGGCTACAAGGTCCAGGGCAAGGACATCTCCGGAGCCCAGAAACTGGTGGACGACGCCAAGGCCCTGGAGGCCGCCGGCGCCGACATGATCGTCTTCGAATGCATCCCCACACCCCTGGCCACGGCTATCACCAAGGCCGTCAAGATGGTCACCATCGGTATCGGCGGCGGACCGGGCTGTGACGGCCAGGTCTTGGTGTATCACGACATCATGGGCCTTTCGGGCCGACGCGTGCCCAAGATGGCCAAGCCTTACATGGACCTGTTCAGCCAGCTCACCGAGGCCGTAAGCACCTATTGCAAGGAAGTGGCCGAGGGCAGCTTCCCGGCCGAGGAACACGGCTTTGAAATGGATCAGTCCATCGTGGACCAACTCAAGTTCTAGGGGGAACCCATGCGCATAGCAATCGTGGGGCCCGGTTCAATGGGCCTGCTCTTTGCCTGCCGTCTGGCCCAGGCCGGCGCCGATGTGTTCCTGCTGGACTATAAATCAGAGCGTGCCGAGGCCATCACTGCCCAGGGCGTGGTCATTGAAGACGACAGTGGCAGCCAGACCGTCAAGGTCCAGGCAACGGCCGATCCGGCCGAGCTGGCCAGCGCCGATCTGGCTCTGGTCTGCGTCAAGGCCTATCGCACCGCCGAGGTGGCCAATTTGCTGGCCAGGCATTTGCCCCAAGGCGCCCGGGCCATGACCGTGCAAAACGGCGCGGGCAACGTGGAGATCCTGGCAGAGGCCCTGGGGCCCCAGCGGGTCCTGGGCGGCATCACCAGCGAAGGGGCCAACATCCTGGGTCCGGGACATGTGCGCCATGCGGGCCGTGGGCTGACCCACGTCGGCCCCATGGACGGCGCGCCGGATGAATTCTGCACCCAGGTCAATGATCTTCTGATCAAGGCCGGATTTGATTCATCCCTGGCCGAGGGCGTACAGAACCTGATCTGGACCAAGCTGGTCATCAATGTGGGCATCAACCCGCTGACCGCCATCCTCGACGTGCCCAACGGGCAACTGGTCGAGGCCGAGGCCAGCGCCCGCCTGATGGAGCTTGCCGTGGCCGAGGCCGTTGCCGTGGGCAAGGCCAAGGACGTGCGGTTCCTGCACGAGGACATGTTGGCGGCGGTGCAGGACGTTTCCCGCCGCACGGCCAAGAACGTCAGTTCCATGCGGGCCGATGTACTGGCCAAACGCCAGACCGAGGTGGAGTTCATCAACGGCATCATCTGCCGGGCCGGAGCCGAGGCCAACGTGCCCACACCGGTAAACGAGGCACTGACCTTGATGGTCAAGGCCATCGAAGATAAAAACCGCCAGTAATGCAACCGGGAGCCTTGCCGTCAGGCGGGGCTCCCTTTCTTTTCGGCAATCCCCGTCATAATATCCACTAGATCAATATAATTAATTGACTCGATAATCATTCTCGATTTATAATTTCTTATCAAGCAATGAGCAAAAATTTATTCCTACCAAACTTAGAGACAAGGCAATGGCTTATATGCAATGGGGCCCGCAGTATGTTTTGGGCATCAAGGATATTGACAATGAACATCAAAAGCTGGTGAACATGATCAATGACCTTTACGAAGCCATGAGCCAGGGCAAGGGCGACGATGTTCTTGGCCGGGTGCTGGGTGGTTTGGTCAACTACTGCGCTACCCATTTCGCCACGGAAGAAAAATACATGCAAAAATGCGGATATGAGGATTTTGCGGAACATAAACGCATCCACGACGGGCTCACCAGCAAGGTGAAATCGCTTTTCAATGATTTCAACTCGGGCAAGGCGAAAATGAGCTTGAGTGTGACGACTTTCCTCAAGGACTGGCTCAATAAGCACATCCTGCAAACGGACAAGAATTATGTCCAGTGCATGAAGGCTGCCGGTATCAGCTAGCAGGCCCATCTAGGGGGCAAGGCGGGAGCAAGAGCGCGGGGGCTCATCCCAAGGGAAGAGCCCCCGCGGCCGTTTATTGGTTCAGAGCCAATTCGGCCAGGTCAACGACCTTCAATTGGTCATCCAATTCCTCGGCTTTTACCGCGTCGCCGAGCATTTTCAGGCAATTGGGGCAGGCCACGGCCAACACTTCTGCGCCTGTGGCCGCCGCTTCCAGGACCCTGGCCCTGGCCGGGGCATTGGGTCCGGAGCCAACGATATCGGTGAAGAAGTTTCCGCCGCCGCCGCCGCAACACAGGGCGTTTTTCCGGGAACGGCCCATCTCCACGGTCTCCACGCCGGGGATGTTTTTAAGCACATTGCGCGGAGCATTGAATTGACCGTTGTGTCGGCCCAGATAACAGGGATCGTGGAACGCCACCTTTACCGGCCGGTCTTGGCCCTTGGGCGGATTGGCCCGCAGCGATTTGGCCAGGACCTCGCTGTAGTGCTGGACCTGGAAATCGCAGCCAAGTTCGGGATACAGGTTTTTGATGGCGTGATAGGCGTGGGGATCAAGGGTGATGATCTTGCTGACGCCTAAATCATGCCACTGCTCGATATTCTGCTTGGCCAGCAGCTCAAAGAGCATCTTTTCGCCAAGGGCCATGACATCGTTGCCGTCGGCGTGTTCATCGGCGCCCAGGATGCCCACATCGACTCCGCTGGCCTTAAGGGCCTTGGCCACGGAGGCGGCCATCTTTTGGGCCCGTTCGTCGTATGAACCCACGTCGCCGATATACAGCAGGTACTCCTGGCCGTTGTACGCGGGCAGTCCCAGTCCCTTGGCCCAATCGCCCCTGGCTTCCTGGGGCAGCTTGTAGGGGTTGCCGTTTACGTGCATGGCCTTGAAGTAGTCGCGCACGGCCGGAGGCACGTCGCCCTCTTCGGCCAGCAGGCAACGGGCCGCTGTGAAGGCGTCCAGAAGGAGATCCTTGAACTTGGGCATTACGCAGTGTTCAACGCAGTTGCCGCAGGTGGCGCAGGAATACATTATTTCCTGAAAGCGGGGGCTGGTTTGAAGCTCACCGTCCAGCCAGGCCCGCAACAGCCACATGCGCCCGCCGGGCGAAAATGTCTCGAAACGGTATTTTAGATATGATGGGCAGTTAAGATCCGTGAAATCGCTGGGCATTTTGCAATAACCGCAGCGGAAACAGCGGTGGAGTATTTCGGAATGCTGCATCTCCATCAGTCCACCTCCCAATTGCCGGGATTCATTATTCCGGACGGATCAAGCACGGAGCGGACCTTGTTCATCAGGGCGTAGGTCTCCGGGTGCATGTGCTCGATTATCTGCTTCTGGGCCGGAGCCTCGGCCTTCCAGGGCACGCCTCCCAGCTTCAGCACGGCCTCGTTGGTGTCTTCCAGGGCGTGTTGGGCATTGGCCACGTCCTGCTTGTCGGCCCGGTTGAAGGCATAGGCGTAGAAGAACATCATGCTGTGGGCCTGGCCGATGATGCGCGCGCCCAGGGAATAGGCCACGTCGTGTTTGCCGGCCTGCTCCAGGCCCAGTTCATAGGCCTTGGCGAAATTGCCCACGGGCATGATGGCCCCGACGTATTCGAAACCGCCGCCTTTTCTGACATCGGCGTATTTGGCCAGGGTGGCCGCCGGTTCGGCCATGAAGCTCTTTTTCATGTTGTAGGGCAGGGCCATGAAGCCGCCGGTCTTGGCCTCGATGTAGGGCTTGACTGAGCGGCTGAGAAGCTCTCGCTTGAAGGTCAGCTCTTCTTTGTCCTCGGCCGAATAGACCATGTTGAAATTGAGCAGACCATTGGCCCAGTCCGGTTTTGGTGTCATCCAGGCGGTGATGTCCTCGGCCACGCCCACATCGGCCAAGCGGTTGATGACATCGGTGCCGTATTCGGGATTGTCGGCAACAAATATTCGCACGTCCTGGAAGGCCCGTTTGGGGAACAGCTTTATTGCCAGCTTGGTGACCACGCCGGTGGTTCCTGCCCAGCCCAGGAACAGGCCGCTGAGGTCCGGCAGCGGGGCTCGGGCGAACCAGTAATCAGAAGTGGAGCAGGAGCCCAGTCGCACCACCTCGCCGGTGGGCAACACCGCCTCCAAGCCGTTGAGTTGGTCGGTGTGGTACCCTGCCCAGGCCGACATGTGGCCCGAGCCGTGAATGAGCACGTTGCCGGCCACAGTGGCGATTGGCGGAGCATCGGGCATGGAATGCTTCAGGCCGGGGTGGTTTTTCGCCAGGTATGATTGCAGCATGCCCTGGGCGCAGCCCGCCTCAACAACGGCGTAGCGGCTGGTCTCGTTGACCTCCAGGATGCGATTCATGCGCTTGAGGTCCAGGACAATGCCGCCCTTCAGGGGCCTGGTCAGGCCCGAGAGCACCAGGCCGCCGCCCATGGGCACAATCGGCACGCACGCCTCGGTGGCCAGGCGCATTATGCACTGGATTTCCTGGACCGTTTGGGGCATGGCCACCACATCGGGGTTGCGGGGCTCCATGGTGCCCTGGTCCCGGGAGTAGATAAAGCGTTCTTCCGCAGCATCGCTGACAAAGGCGTCGCCGACTATCTTATTCAATTCCTCGATGATTTTCTGCATTGCTCAGCCTCCCAGGATCGGTTTTTCGCCAAGGGCCATCTGGCAAAGCTCGCTCATCATGATGGGCACCACGCCTGCCTCGAAGGTCTCGTAGCCCATGCCCATCAGACAGGCCGGGCAGTTGAATACGCAGTACTCAGCACCCACGGCCTTCATGTCGTCCAGGTTGCGCTGCAGGACGTCATCTGCCAGCTTGTCCCGTTGTTGCAGGCGGATTACGCTGCCGCAGCACAGGGCATGGTCACGGTCGTACTGCCGCTCGGGCCGGTTTACGCCGATCAACTCGAAGATGTCGTCGACATAGTGGGCGATTTCCGGGCAGAAGCGGTTGGAGCAGGGACGCTGGTAGGCCACCGTGATCCCCAGGGGCTTTATTTTATCTTTGAGCTGGGTGAGACGTTCAAAAAGGAACTGGAACAGGTGTTTGGACTTCCAGGGCACCTCGATGCCGAATGCCGGGGCCAGATAGTTGTAGGTGCCGTAGCACTCGTCATGGTAGCAGACGATTTCCTCGATGCCGTTGGGCTCCAGGTGCTTGGTCCAGATGGTGTCGATGACCTTGGGCAGGCGCTCCCGAATAACCGAGTTGCCCGCGGTGTGCAGCCACATAACGTTGCAAAAGACATCGGAACCCACGAAATAGCTAGTGTCGGCAAACAGGTCGCCTCTTAGCATGTCGCTGAGCATGGGGAAAAAGCACATGTTGATGACAGTGTCTTGCAATGGGCCGGGCGGGTCCTTTTCCTTGATGGCCATCATGCCCAACTGCTGGTTGACTATGGGAACCGGCACCAGCCCCTTGTCGAGCTGCTCCTGGCGCTCCACCAACAGATAAAAGGGATGGTTGTCATAGGGACAATATTCTTCGCAGGCGTAACATGTGATGCAATCATGCAGGACTTGGGCGTCCTGCCCCTCCAAGACGAGCCTTCTCTGCTCCCTGGCCTGCTCAAGGGTGTAGTCCGTGTAATCGCAACGCATCAGGCAATCCACGGTTTCACACTTGGCGCAGACCTCTGGATCATATTTCAGGTCGTACACGTTTTCCCTCCCATAAAAAAATTCGAATGTTCGTTATATAATCATAACGAACACAATTTAGTCAAACACAAAATATCTATATTATGTAGTAATTAATAAAGGAGTTGGAAGTTTTTCCGGCCCCCTGGTAATGAGGGCCGGAAAAATCGGCTCAGACAGTGCACTGGCCGGGGCACTGGATGAAGCTGTATGTGTGATAAACCCTCGCCGCCGCGAGCGTTTCCTTTTCGCTGGGCCGTTTGCGAGGTGTCTCGGCCACTCGGCGGGCCAACTCGTTTGGAGTTGGCAGGGCCTCCAGACCCGTGGCGATCACCCGGCCTGTGGCCACGTCCAATAGCTCGGCGTCGTCGCCGTTGCACACCGCGGCAAAGGGAATCCATTCGTCTTCAAGCAGCCGGGCCGCGGCGACGGCCTCCCGCTCCCTGCTCACCAGCGAGCCCCTGGCGCAACGCAGGACAAGGGCCGGAGCGTCGTTGGCCATGACCAGCAGGTCGGCCTTGACGCACATGTCGTCTTCGCGGTGCTTCACCGTGCGGCAATGGTCGACCCTCACATCTTCGGGCCCGTACCCCAGCCGCAGCAAATAGGCCTCCACCTTTTGGCGGACATATTCGTCATCGTGGTCCGGCAGGGGGCCGCCGGTAATAAGATCGCATTGTTGGTCCATGACGTTCGCTCCCCTTTGTTTTTTTCGGCGTGGTTTATGTTAATAATACTCTTATGAAGTTTGCAATCATCGCCGACATCCACGCCAATCTTGAGGCGTTCGAGGCCGTATGGGCCGACATCCGCAATAGCGGCGTTGGGGAGGTTTTCTGCGTCGGCGACCTGGTGGGCTACGGCCCGGACCCCCAGGCGGTTATCGAACTGGTAATGAGCCGGGGCATCCAATGCACCCTGGGCAATCACGACCTGGCAATTATCGAGCCGGCCACGCTCGGCTGGTTCAATTCTCATGCCAGGGCGGCCATTGAGCAGACCTCCCATCTTATCGGCTTCGAGGCAAGGGCCTTCCTTGCCTCGCTTCCATACTACTTAGTTAAGCACGGTTGCCGCTTTGTGCACGGTTTTCCACCCGATAGCGTGAAAACATACATGTTCGAGGTCCGTGACGCCAAGCTGCGCAAGACGCTGGAAAACATGGATGAACAGGTCTGTTTTGTAGGTCATTCCCACGAACTTGAATCCATCGGCCTGCACGAAGGGAAGTTGACGCGACAAAGACTTCTAAAGGGGCCGAACAGGCTTGACCAGGGACGCCATATCGTCAACGTGGGCAGCGTTGGCCAGCCCAGGGACGGTGACCGCAGCGCCAAATACTGCATATACGATACTGATGCCGGGGTGCTGGAGGTGCGCTTCGTGGCCTATGACGCCCTGGCCACCGTGGCCAAGATGCGTGCCCTGGGTCTGCCAGAGGCCAACGCCCTGCGCCTGCTATGAAGCTCATCGGCGATTACCAGGTATCGGGTCTGCTGGGCCGGGGCGGCATGGGCTCGGTCTACAAGGTCCGCCACGTTTCCGGAGGCCCAACCAGGGCCCTCAAACTGCTCAAACCCAATAACTTGCTGGTTAGCCTAATGGGCTCCAGCGAGGTGCGCCGCCGTTTCGTGGCCGAGGCCAGGGCCATGTCCTCCGTGAGTCATCCCAACCTGGTCAAGGTCCTGCACGCCGCACTCGATCAAGACCAGCCGTATTATGTCATGGAGCACTATTGCAACAATCTTGGGCAGTTGATCGGCGAGGGTTATGACCTCGATGCGCCCAGCCGGGCCGTGGAGCCCCACCGGGCCCTTGATTTCATGGGCCAAGCCCTGGTCGGCCTCGACGTCCTGCACCAGACCGGCATCGTCCACCGCGACTTCAAGCCGTTCAACGTGATGCTGGGCGAATTGGACGAGGTCAAGCTCAGCGATCTGGGGCTGTCGCGCCTGCGGGGAGAGGTGCGGCCAGGCCCGACCAACCTGCGCATCGGTTCGCCGCACTACGCCGCGCCCGAGCAGGAGGCCGATGCCGACAGCGCCGGACCGGCGGCTGACCTGTTCAGCGTGGCGGTGAGCCTGTTCCGCCTGGTTACGGGCCAGTTGCCCGGCGGGAGCGCGGCAACGGAGTTGAATCCCAACCTGGATAAACCCTGGGACTTGTTTTTTCGTAAAACCCTGGACCCGAACCCGGTCAGGCGCCACCGGGATGCAGCGGAAATGGGCCGGGCTGTCGATGAACTGGCCGAGGCCTGGCGGGCGCGGCTAAGTGATCAATGTGCCGCGCCCTTGCAGTGGCGAACCAGTTCATCTCCCCATCAGGCAGGCCAAAGGCTGCGCGACGAGCCGCGTAAAATTTCCCTGAAAGAGGCCCGCGAGGTCCTGGACCTGGATGAGCTTTGGCGGCCCAGGGCGGCCGTCGAAGAGTTCGAGCAAACGCTTGAAGACATGGTGGCCGGGCGAAACCACGGCCTGCTCTGGCAGCGGGCCGGCTCGGGAAGCGTGATGACCTGGGCCCAGGCCCACGAGTATGTGGCCCGGCTCAACAGGCAGCGTTGGATGGGCCACGGCGATTGGCGGCTGCCCACGGCCCCGGAGGCAGCCGTGTTGTTGCTGGCGCCGGGCGGCCCATTTGATCTGTGCACGGACCGGCTTTTTGATCCCGCCCAGATGCGCATCTGGACCTGCGACCGCTGCGCCCACACCTCGGCCTGGCTGGCGTGTTTTGACGGCGGATATATGGGCCGCCAGGATCTGGACTGCCACAACTTCGTACGGGCCGTGCGCTCCATGGGTAATCCATAAAAAAGCGGCCCCGGCCCAAATCCGGACCGGGGCTTGGTTTGCCTATGATCGGCTACGCGACGTCGTTAACCCGCTTTGACTTCAATCTCCTTGGGCTTGGCCTCGGGGCCCCGCGGCAAGGTGATCTTCAGTACGCCGTCCTTTTGAGTGGCGCTGAGCTTTTCACAGTCAATATCCTCGGGCAGGCGGAAGCTGCGGTAGAAACGGCCGTAACTGCGTTCCACCAGATGGTATTTTTCCTGCTTTTCCTCGCGCTCGCTCTTCTTTTCTCCCTGGATGGTCAACACGCCGTCCTGGAGGGTGACCTCTATTTCCTCGGGCTTCAGACCGGGCACATCGGCCAACACCTCAAAGCCTTCCTCGGTTTCCTTGATGTCAAACTTGGGATCAAAGTCAACCTCGGCTTTCAGTTCGGGCAGGGCAAAACCGCCGAAGAATCGTTCAAAGATATCCTCTGTATCGCGGCGCAGCCTGCCCAAAGTTCTTTCTCTTTTAAATGGCATCAGTGCGTACATGGCAGACTCCTTTCTTTAATTTGGATTCAATCCATTGTGGGTATAAATTAAGAACCGGCATGGCTCTGTGCAAGGTCCGCGATATTGGTTTGTTACTGAATTGCAAAAATAGATGACCAGAATGCGACATGTTTGATGGAAAAAAAGGAAACAGCCTTGAAGCGAATCCGCGACGCCTGGCTCGACTGGCGCTGGGGCGGCAGGCTGCTGGGCCAGGACTCGCCCACCCGGTTTGCCAACAAGGGCGCGTACAACACCGAGGATACATCTTACGATGTGCTGAAATGTCTGTTCAAGATGGTGGCCCCCCGGCCGGATGACGTGATTGTCGATGTGGGCTGCGGCCGGGGCAGGGTAATCAACTATCTGCTCAGCCGGGGCCTGAAAAACGAAATATACGGCTTGGAGCTGGATCCGGACGTGGCCTCGGATACGGCCGAAAGGTTGGCGCGGTACGGCAATGTCAGCATCGTCGGCGGCGACGCCATCGAGAATCTGCCCCAGCGGGGCACGCTCTTTTATTTATATAATCCCTTTGCCGAATTCGTGGTGCGGCGCCTGAACGCAAAGTTGCTGCGCCTGCCCACGGCGGACAGGGTCCGGGTTATTTATTACAACTGCCTGCATGTTGATCCGTTTTTGGGCGATCCGGCATGGCAGGTGAAAATGCATCATGTTCCGGGTCGCCGCCAAGCGGCGCTTATCAGCCCGGCAGCGTACGAACAATTCAACAGGGGATAATTTCGAATGCTTGAAGGAACCTTGACGACGCTAAGGCCGGTCGATGACGGCGATGGCCCCGATGTTCTGGCCATTATGAACCATTACATCATTAATTCCTTTGCGGCTTATCCAGAAAAAGAACATCCATTGGAAATGTTTGGCATGTTGAAACAGATGGTGCTGCCCGGCAGCTTCTGGGTTGTCGAGGCCGACGGAGGTTTAGCCGGATTTGCCTTTTTGTCGTCTTTCTTGCGCGCTCCCACTTTGGTTCGTACGGCCCAGGTCACCTATTTCATCGCGCCGGAACACACCGGCAAAGGCCTGGGCGTGCTTTTGTTGGATAAGCTGACCGAAGTCTCCCGGCACATGGGCGTGGACAACCTTTTGGCCCACATATCCTCACTCAATGACGGAAGCATCCGCTTTCATCAGAGAAACGGTTTTGAAACCTGCGGCGAATTTAAAAACGTGGGCCGGAAAAACGGCAAGGACTTCAGCGTGGTTTACATGCAGAAGTTCATCTAGCGGGTTTTCCGCAAGCCCGCCGGAGTTGCCGGCGCACCGGGCTTGTGGGACAGGCCCGGCGCTAATTAGCTTTGCCTAGTCGGTCAAGCCCACGGCCAGGGGAATGACGTGCAGGTTGCGGCTGAGTTCCTGTGTGCGGCCCAGACGCCATTGGTTGGCGGTGGCGTGCTCGGCCAACAACTCATCGATTTTTTTGACAATGCCCTGGATATTGATTACCGGATGCCGGGAAAAAACATCGGGTAGTCCATAGGTCAGATTGCAGGCCAGGCATTTGCCCGGCCGCTCGTGCAGACGGAATTCAAAAAACAGGTTGCCGTCGCGGAATCCGGCGTAATTCAGGGTCACGTCCCAGGCGCCTTCCGATGCATCGCCGTAGAGGGCGTCGAAAAAACGGTCGGCAACGCCCAAAGGCAGCAGGTCATTCAATACTTCCTGGGTGAATATTTCGTCAAACTTGATCTCGGGCATTTACGCCACTCCTGGTGCTTTGTTTGTCGAAAATTGGCAAGCTCCACCGTCGGTATAATGCCAAATTAAAAAAATACCATAACAAAAAGATCATCACAGTCAAGTGATTGTGATCGGGGTTTTGCCCCCTCAGACGCCCATGACCTTGATCATATTGGTAGTCCCCGGCCTCTGCAAAGGAACCCCGGCGGTGATGATCAGTCGCTCGCCCTGCTGGGCCAACCCTTGCTCCAGGCACCATTCACAGGCCGCCTCGAACATCTGGTCCATGGTGTCGAAGGTGTCCTTCAGGGCCGGAATGACCCCCCAGCTCATGGTCAGCTGGTTGTAGACCAACCTTGAGGGGGTCAGGCCCACGATGGGCTTGTCCGGGCGATAACGCGATATCAACCGGGCCGTGCTGCCGCCGGCGGTGGAGGCGACGATGGCCGCCGGGTCCAGATCGCGGGACAGATAGACCACAGCCCGGCTGAGGGCCGCCTCGGTGGGCGGCAGCAGTTCGGACAGTTCCTGGCGCAGGTAGGCGCTGGAATTGTTTTCCTGCTCGGCCCTGCGGCAGATGCGGTCCATGACCCGGACCGACTCCAGGGGGTAGGTTCCGGCCGCTGTTTCGTCCGAGAGCATCACCGCGTCGGTGCCGTCAAAAACCGCATTGGCCACGTCGGTGGCCTCGGCCCTGGTGGGTCTTGGGCTGTCGCACATGGAACGCAGCATCTGGGTGGCGGTGATGACGATTTTGCCGCCCCGGCGGGCCATGTCGATGATCTTCTTTTGGGCGATGGGAACGTCTTCGAAGGGCATCTCCACGCCGAGGTCGCCCCTGGCCACCATCAGACCGTCTACACTGGCCAATATCTGCGGCAGGCGCTCCAGGGCCTGGGGCTTTTCGATTTTGGCTATGAGCAGCGGTTTGTGTTTGGAGGCCTCTATCATTTCCCGCACCGGAGCCAGATCACGTTCGTGGCGCACAAACGAGACAGCCACGAAATCCACGCCTTCGGCCAGGCCCATCTCCAGGTGAGTCGCGTCTTTTTCGGTAAACGACGGGATGCGCAGCACGCTGGTGGGCAGGTTGACGCCCTTGCGCGAGGAGACCTTGCCGCCGCTGACCACCGTGCACTTGAGTCCTTTTTTATCCTTGCCGGTAACCATCAACTCCACCAGGCCATCGGCCAACAGAATTCGGCCGCCCACTTCCACATCTTCAATAAGGTGAGGGTAATTCACCGGCAGGGCATCGGAATCGTCGGCCTCCTCCGCCTTCAGGGTGATGGTTTGGCCGGTCTTGAGCCGCCGCTCCGAGGGCATGTCCCCCAGGCGGATTTTAGGGCCGGGTAGGTCCATGAGCACGCCCACGGGCCGGCCGGACTCCTCGGCGCACTTGCGCACCTGCTTGATCACCGCCCGGTGGCTGTCATGGTCGCCGTGGGAGAAATTCAACCGGACCACGTCCAAACCGATGTCCACCAGGCTGGCGATCATTTTCGGTTCCGAGGTCGCCGGGCCGATGGTGGCGACGATCTTGGTCTTTCGTCTGATTAGCTCTTGTTCCATGGCGGCGTCCTTTCCCGTGGTTTTACGGCCCTTGCTGCTTATGGCTGGCCTGCATCATAAATATCATCATACAATAATAATCGTGGCAAAGATCAAATGCTTGCCAACAGTCACTCAATGGTCGCAGATGAGGGGAAAAGATGAACGGCAAGACCGTCAATGAAACGCAATTAACGCTGGCCCAGCAGATGCTGCCCTCGGACGCCAACCCGGCGGGCAACGTCCACGGCGGCGTGATCATGAAATTGATCGACACGGCCGCGGGTATCGTGTGCGTCCGTCATTCCGGTTCCAACGTGGTCACGGCCTCCATTGACCGCTTGGATTTCATGCGCCCGGCCTATTTGGGTGAAATCCTGATAATCAAGGCCGCGCTGAATATGGTCGGCAAGACTTCCATGGAGGCGGGCTGCCGAGTGGAGGCCGAGAATCCGCACACCGGCGAGGTGCGACACGCCGCTTCGGCCTATTTGACCTTTGTGGCCCTGGATGATGACAAAAGGCCCCGGGCAGTGCCGCCGCTGATTCTGGAAGGCCCGGAACAGCAGAGGCGCAACCGCCAGGCCATGGACAGGCGTCAGGTGCGGCTGGCCGAACGCCAGCGCGAGGCCCAGCTTGACAGGGAAATGAGAGGGTGAAAGGTTATTAGGCCGCTATGGCGTTACCGGAGCCTGGCGTTTGCGTATGCCGACGGTGCGTAGCATCTCCTGGGCTTCGGTAAAGTCCGGATTGATTTTTATGGCCTTTTTAAGGATGGTCTCGGCCTTGTCGTATTCCCCGGTTTCATAATAAATTCGGGCCAGGTTGTAGTGGATGTACTCGGCTTCCGGGTTGACCTTCATGGCCTTCTGATATTGTTTGATAGCCATTTCATAGCGGCCCTGGCGGCGGTAGATGATGCCCAGGGAGTTGTAGACGTTGATGGTGTTGGGGTTTATTTCCAAAACCTGGTTCAGCAGGGCCTCGGCATTGGAGTCCATGCGCCGCTCCATGTAGATCTCGGCGGCCAACTCGAAATGCTTTTGGGCCAGCTTGGGGCGCTGTAGTTTGCGGTAGCACTCGCCCATCTTTTCATAGGCCTGGGCAAAGGTGTTGTTGATCTGGGTGGCCTTGCGGAAATAATGGATGGCCTCTTCGTAGGCGCCGCGGGCCGTGCTGATATAGCCCATGTTGTAGTAGATTTCCGCGCTTTCGTAGATGGTGAGGATCCGGCCGAAGGCGTCCAGGGCGTTTTCCCACTGGCCGTTTTCCATGAGTTGCAAGCCCTTGGCGTACAGCCTCTGGACTTCGGCGGCCTGGGGATCGCGGCCCAGTTCCAACAGGGTCTGGATCTTGTTGACCAGGGTCGAATTGGGGACAGGGGCCAAGAGAATGTCGCTGACGCCGGCTTCGCCGGCCTCGATGACTTGAGCCTTGGTCAGGCTGTCGGCAATGAGAATGATGTGGACATGAGCCAGTTCGGGGTCGGACCGCACGACCTTCAGCAGGGCCATGCCGTTCATTTCGGTCATGTTCCAGGAGGCTATTACAACATCCGCGCCGCGGTTTTTGAGGCAACTCCAGGCCGCGCTGCCATTGTTGAGTTGCGTTATCTCCTCAAACCCCATTCCCTTGAGGACCAATGCCGTGGATTCCCTGGCAGCGGGGTCGTCTCCTGCCACTATGAATTTGAATTTTCGGAAATCCACCGGCCTGCTCCAAATTCGCATTGCTGAAATCTCTGTGACTAATGTTAAGGTAACAAAGCTTAATTGTCAGAATCTATGACAAATATGCCTATTGTTTGGCAACAGCGCCGATTGTGCGTTCCATTGTGCCTGTGAAGTCGATCAAAGCCACACTAAAAAATATTACTCTTTTGGCCTTTTATGTAAAGGTAGTGATATTTATTTAACTTATTTTTTGTTCAGGAGATTGCCATGAAGCCCGATGAATTGAATTTGGCTTTTGCCGTTATCGGCAGAGCCCAGATGCGTAGCGACGCCTTTGCCCAAAAAGCAGCTCAGGGCCAGGACAAAAACCAGGCCAAGCTGCTGAGGGCCCTGAACTCATCACAAGTGGTTCAAAGCCGCAGGTTTCAGATGTTGATGCGGGGTAAAATCGGCAGTGACGAACAAAATATGGAGGAGGCCTTTGGCAGCGGACTTGACGAGCTTGAGTCGTATCTGGAAGACTTGCGGCAGTCGGCCGTGAGCGGCGGCAATGAACAACCAGCGCGAGTTTTGGAACAGACGCTTCAGGTAATGCGCGGCGCAAGGCAAATCCCGCCTGAAAATAGCCGGAATGTTGATAGAATATGGGTATGCGGCATCTGCGGCTATCTGGCCGCCGAACAGTTGCCCGAACGCTGCCCGGTGTGCGGCGCGGTCAACAGCAAATTTGCTGAGGTTGATTAAACCCAAGGTGCGATAAATATGGACCGTAAAAGAAAACACATGAAGATTCGCACCCAGATGCTTATTTCATTTACGGCGGTGGTTGCCATAACGCTGTTCATGATGACCTTGTTCTCCAGCATCATGGTTGAGGAGGCGGTTAACGAGGTCACCTCCACCAACCTTGATTTGTCCCAATCGGTATTGACCAGCGCCGGCGAGGCCCTGGTCATTAAACAGGCCCGGGCCGCGGCCCACGAACTGGCCTATCTGATGCACGGCAAGGACATAAAGGACTATAAGGTCTTGCGCGCCGACAATGTCCTGCGCGCCGTCGCCACCCAGGACATCCTCACCGATTACGGTAAATCCGGTTACATTGATGTATACGACGACAAGGGCGTGGCGGTTTTACATCCCAATGAAAAGGTGGAAGGACGTAATTTCAAGGAATGGGCCGATAAATACCCTGATATGTGGCAGCTGGTGGAGCGCTCGTTCAGCGTGCCGGAGTCTTCCGGTTATTACAGCTTTCTTGACACCCAGAATCGGCCGCGCAAGAAATTCATGTCCATGATCCACATACCGGGGACGAATTTTATTGTAGTAGCCGCTGTTTACATTGACGCGTATTTTGCGCCGGTGCACAAGCTGATCCAGACCTCGGCGGAAAACACCAGTGCCAATGCCTTGAACAAGGTCTGGAACATCCTGCTGGTCGGTTTCGTATTGGCCATAATATTGGGTTTGTGCGGAGCCGCGTGGCTTTCGTTGCGCCTCACCAGGCCCATCAACGAATTGGTCCAGGGCGTTAGCGCGGTGGGACAGGGCGATTTCCAGGTCAAGGTCAGCGGCACGGGCAGCGCCGAGATCGGTGAACTGGCCGAGGCCTTCAACAATCTGGGCCATGAATTGACAGGCTATATGCGCAGGCTGGAGGCCGAGGCCGCGGCCCGCCAGGCAGTGGCCAGCGAAATGCAGATCGCCCGGCAAATCCAGGAATCGCTGTTGCCCAGCACCTTTCCGCCGTTTCCCGAAAAAAGACACATGCAGCTTTACGCCGTCAACCAGCCGGCCAAGGAGGTGGCGGGCGACTTCTACGACTTCTTCTTGGTGGGAAACAGCCTGCTGGCCCTGGTTATGGGAGACGTTTCCGGCAAGGGTGTGCCGGCGGCTCTGTTCATGACCATGACCCGCACCCTGCTGCGCAATATCTGCCCTGACGAGCCCGATCCGGCCAAGGCCCTGGCCAGGGCCAATGATCTGTTGTGCCAGGACAATGACGCCTCAATGTTTGTGACGCTGTTCCTGGCCTACTATAATATCGACACGGGCCAAATGCTCTTTGCCAACGCCGGACACAATGACCCGTATATCGTCTCGGCCACGGGTCAGGTCGCGCGTTTCGGGCGTATGGGCGATATCGCCCTTGGCGCCATGAGCGGTTTGTCCTATACATCTGATACAATTAGCCTGGGCGTGGACGATTGCCTGGTCTTGTACACCGACGGCATCACCGAAGCGCCGTCGCCCGAAAACGAAGAATACGGCGAGCCAAGATTTGAACGGTTTCTTGCCGATCGCGTGGGCCAACCTCTCAAGGATATCTGCAACGAGGTGGTTGAAGATGTTAACAAGTTTCAAAATGACGAACGTTTTGACGATGTGACCATCATGCTTGTGCGACGCAGGGAAAACAACATTGAGGAAATAGACAAGTACGATGATGGTGGAAAGTAAGGGTAAGCTGGCCCAGGGGTTCTATGCCTTCGGGCCTTCAAGTGTCGCGACTTTCATGGTTGAAGCTCCCAAAGCCGCTTTGTTTGACGCGGGTTTTTCAGTATTGGGTCCGCTCTATCAAAGGCAGATTTCCGACCATATGAATGGGGAGCAGCCTGGTTTTTTGTTTGTCACCCATTCTCATTTTGATCACTGCGGGGCGGTCGGCTATTTGAAAGACGCCTTTGCGGGATTAAAGATAGGCGCGGCCTCGCCCGCCGCCGAGATTTGGGCCAAGCCCAGCGCCCAGAAGTTGATTAGCGATCTGGACAAGGTCGCGGCAGGACAGGTCGCGGCCATGCTGGACTATGATGCCTCTGGTTTGACCTGGCAGGCTTTTGAAGTTGATATGACCCTGGACGGAGACGGTGAAATCGATCTGGGGGGCGGCATCAGCGTAAAGGCCATCGCCACCCCAGGGCACACCAGGGATCATATGTGCTATTTCATACCCCAGCGGGGCATTCTCATCGGAGCGGAAGCCGCCGGCATCGCGGCACCCAATGGTCATATCTTCGCCGAATTCCTGATTGATTTCGACACCTATATCAACTCGATCAAGAAACTGATCGCCTTGGACGCCGAGGTGTTCTGTCAGGGACATAGCTATGCCTATATCGGCCGGCAGGCCGTCAAGAAGAGGTTGCAAGACGCCATTGATTCCGCGGACGCTTTTCGTGACGAGGTGGCCCGGCTGCTCAAACAAGAGGGCGGCAACCAACAGAAAGTAGTCCAACTGATCAAGCAAAGCGAATACGACCCGATACCAGAGCCAAAGCAGAATGAAATGGCCTATCTGCTCAACACCCAGGCCAAGGTGCGGTGCGTCGCGGAGTTGCTGTAAACGCCGCCGACTCGCAAAAGCCTCTGAAAAGTACGTTGAAAAAGCTTCCGGCGCTTATTTATAGTGGCAAAAGGGTGCTTGATTTAACCATGCCAAATTGTTGCCGCGGAAACGCCGCGCATAAGGTCGGGAGTTTCAATGACCGTACTGAGTAGGCTGGGCATGCCGGCTTTCCGGGCCGGGGGAATGCCCAAGATCCCGGATTCGCAGTGGAGACTTGAGATCGGGGGACTGGTCCGCAATCCAGCGAGTTACACCCTCAAGGATATACGCTCCTGGCCCCAGGAAACCGCCAACGCTCGTTTGACATCGGTGAGCGGCTTTTCCGTGAGGGTCTTGTGGCAGGGCGTGGCCTGGCCGGTTTTTTTGGAGATAGCGAGCCCCCTACCCGAGGCCACCCACGCCACGTTCATCAGCTATGGCGGAGGATATGAGACCACGGTAAGCCTAGGCGACCTGGCCCGGCCCAGAACCATCCTGTGTCTTGACGTGGATGGCGAACCACTGGAAAAGCTCTATGGCGGGCCGTTGCGGATGATAGTGCCTTGCCTGTGGGGCTACAAGAGTGCAAAGTGGCTGGCCAAGATCGAGTTCGGCGACCACATGCGCGGCGGCTATTGGGAAGACCGGGGCTATTCCAGGGAAGGCGTAATAGAGCCTGGCCGCACCCTAGACATCAACACCCGCCAGTCGCGGCCCATTAAGGGCGGCGGCGAAGTCACAGAGTTTTAAGGGGGCGATCATGAGAAAAAAGGCCTTATTGATAGACGCGTTGGTCAACGCCGTGCTCGGTGTTCTGTTGTTGTGGTTTCCATCGCCGCTGATCCGGTTGCTGGGCGCGCCGGTGACCCAGCCACCGTTTTACGCTTCGGTTTTTGGCGGGGTGCTGCTGGGAATCGCCTTGGCCCTGGTTTGGGAGGCCTACCGCAAGGCGGGCGGCGCCAAGACCGGCCTGGGACTTGTCGGCGCGGCAATGATCAATATTTGCGGTGGCTTGACTCTGGCCGGCTGGCTGGCCTGGGGGGAACTGGGCTTGGCCATCCAGGGTGTGATAATTCTCTGGGCTCTGGTCATCGGCCTGATCGGCTTCGGCATCTTTGAGCTTGTACTCGAACTAATGGGAGGCGATAAGTAGCACACCCCTATTTGAACATGTCGTAGCGTTTTTTCTGCTTTTTCAGTGACTCTTTGTAAAGTTTTTCAGAGGCGCTCAGGGACGCGATCATGCTTTTTATGCTGTGCTCGGTTGTTTTGTTGTGCACATAGGGCGTAAACATGAACAGCGGACCCTCGCGGAACAGCTTGGCCAATCTGAAACGGATAAAGCATTCCCTGCCTTCGCCTGTGGATAGGAAGTCCACCTCCATCTCGCCGATTTTGTCTATCTGCTTGACGATGTCCACCCTGTTGGAATGGGCGGCCGCGGCCCATTTGAGGCCCTTTTCCAGTGCGCCAATGAGCCGTTTTTTGTCGGCCTTGCTGAATTCTATCTTTTTGTTCATCAATTCGTCGTTCATGGCAATGCCCGAAATCAGGCAATGCCATGTCAGGCCGCCGTCGGCCTTGGCCAGCAGACTCCATTGATTGCAAAGGCGTTGGGTTATGTTGGGCCAATGGAAGCAGTCGATGTCGCTGTAAATCGTAAATTCCAGCGGCAGGGCGGTCCTTACGGCGCTGAAGACGATCAGCAAAGATAAGAAGCTGACCAGGGCGGTTTTTTTCATAACTCATCCCCAGGCTAGTCGCCAATTGCCGCCGGACTGACACCGAACGCTAGAACTGAATCAATGCGCTTCCCCAGGTGAGCCCGCCGCCGAAGACCAGCATGCAAACCAAGTCGCCGGGTTGAACGCGGCCGGTGTGAACTGCCTCGGCCAGGGCTATTGCCGAACTGGCGGCGCTGATATTGGCGTATTTATCAATAGTTATGACAAACCTATCCAGAGGCACGCCCATGCGTTTGGATATCTGCTGGATCATGCGCAGGTTTGCCTGATGGGGCACGAAATGGGCAACATCGTCGTAGGTCAGGTTGTAGCGCCCCAAAATGGTATCCACGGAATGGACAAATTTATGAACAGCGGTTTTAAGGGAGTTGGCTGCATTATACAAGCGCAGGGAATGCTTCTTGGCGTTTACGGAGTCGTGGTCAATGGGTGTGGTCAATGATCCGCCGCCGGGCAGTTGCAGGTCTTGGCCGTTGTATCCGTCGGTGCCGATGTAGGTGTCAATGAGCTCGGGCGTGGTTTCTTCGCCGTCAACGGCTGTTAAAACAACCGCCCCGGCCCCGTCGCCCCACAGCACGCAGTTGGCCCGGTCGGTCCAGTCCTGGACCCGGGTCATTACCTCGGCGCCAACCACCAGAATTGTTTTGGCCGCGCCGCTGGCCAGGTAGCGGTGAGCCACGTCCAAGGCGAAAACAAAGCCCGAACAGGCGGCGGAGACATCGAAGGATACAGCCTGATGGGCTTCAAGTTTGGCTTCCAGAAAGTTGGCCGCCGAAGGGCAGCACATATCCGGCGTGACCGTGGCCACAACAATCACATCCAGGTCTTGGGCGGTTATTCCGGCGTTTTCCATTGCCATCTTGGATGCCTCGAAGGCTAGATGGCTGGTGGCCTGATCAGGGCGGGCAATGCGTCTTTCACGAATACCCGTGCGCTTGACTATCCATTCATCGGTGGTGTCGAGACTTTTTTCCAGATCGAAATTGGTGAGAACTTTTTCGGGAACATAAAAACCGGTACCAGATACCTTTATGCAACTCATTAAAATAGCTCCAAAAATATGCCCAATCACGTGGCGCTGGGTGCGGCGTAGGTGCACATGGGTTGCTGTTGCTGGATGCCGCTACCGCCTATAATACACATAAACGGCGTTTGTGTATAACCATTCACCAAAATTCAAGGGCCGCACCGTGTTTTTGGGTGCGGCCCTTGAAGTAATTACTTTAGATTATTTGTTGCGCAGGGCTGCCTGGGCCGCCGCCAACCGGGCGATGGGCACCCGGTAGGGCGAACAGGAGACATAATTCATGCCCACGCGGTGGCAGAAGTCCACCGAAGCCGGATCGCCGCCGTGTTCGCCGCAGATGCCGACCTTGAGTTTCGGGTTGACCGAACGTCCCTTTTCCACGCCGATGCGGACCAATTGGCCCACGCCGTCCTCGTCGATGCTAACGAATGGATCCTTGGGCAGGATGCCCTCGGCCACGTAGGCAGTCAGCATGGCACCGGTGTCGTCGCGGCTGAGGCCGAAGGTGGTCTGGGTCAGGTCGTTGGTGCCGAAGCTGAAGAACTCGGCTTCCTTGGCGATCTGGTCGGCGGTCAGGGCGGCGCGAGGCAGCTCGATCATGGTGCCGACCATGTATTCCACCTTCTGACCCTTTTCCTTCATCACTTCGTCGGCCACCGTGACCACGATTTCCCGCTGACGCTTGAGTTCGTTGACGTGGCCCACCAGCGGAATCATGATCTCGGGCATTACCTTGACGCCAGCAGCGGCCACGGTGCATGCGGCCTCAATAATGGCCCTGGCCTGCATGGCCGTGATTTCGGGGAAGCTAAGGCCCAGGCGGCAACCGCGGGTGCCCAGCATGGGGTTCATCTCGGCCAGGGATTCGACCTTGGCCTTGATGTGCTCGGAGCTGACGCCCATTTCCTTGGCCAGTTCATTGATGTCTGCGTCGTTGTCCACATGGGGCAGGAACTCGTGCAGGGGCGGATCCAGGGTGCGGATCGTCACCGGCAGACCGTCCATGGCCTTGAAGATGCCGATAAAGTCTTCGCGCTGCATGGGCAGCAGCTTGGCCAGGGCCTTTTCACGGGCGGCCAGGTCGTCGGAGAGAATCATCTCACGCACGCTCTTGATGCGGTCGCCCTCGAAGAACATGTGCTCGGTGCGGCAGAGGCCGATGCCTTCGGCGCCGAAGTTGCGGGCCACGCCGGCATCGTGGGGCGTGTCGGCGTTGGTGCGCACGCCAATGGTGCGGATTTCATCGGTCCAGGCCATGAAAGCGCCGAAGTCGCCGGTGAGCTGCGGCTCGACCCTGGCCACTTGGCCCAGGTAGACTTCGCCCTTGGAGCCGTCCATGGAGATCCAGTCGCCCTGCTTGACAACGGTGCCGCCGGCGGTGAACTGTTCCTTGGCGTACTCAACAGTGATGCCTGCGCAACCGGCCACGCAGCACGTGCCCATGCCGCGAGCCACAACCGCCGCGTGGCTGGTCATGCCGCCACGGCTGGTGAGAATGCCCTCGGCCACGTTCATGCCGCGGATGTCGTCTGGGCTGGTCTCGACGCGGACCAGGATGACCTTCTTGCCGTCCTCGGCCCACTTCTCGGCGTCCGAAGCGCTGAACACGACCTGGCCCACGGCCGCGCCAGGGCTGGCGGGCAGACCCGCGGCGATTTTGGTCTTCTGGGCCTTGGGGTCCAGGGTGGGGTGAAGGAGCTGGTTGATTTGCTCCGGGTCGACCCTTTGGATGGCCTCTTCCTTGGTGATCAGGCCTTCTTCGACCATATCCACGGCGATCTTCACGGCCGAGGCCGGGGTGCGCTTGCCGGTGCGGCACTGGAGCATCCAAAGGCGGCCCTGCTGGATGGTGAACTCGATGTCCTGCATCTCGTGGTAGTGCTGCTCCAGCTTTTCGCGGATGTCGGCGAGCTCTTTGTAAATCGCGGGCATTTCGCCTTCGAGGGTGTTCATTCCCTCGGGCACGGGTTTGGCCGTGTTGATGGGCTGCGGGGTGCGGATGCCGGCCACCACGTCTTCGCCCTGGGCATTGGTCAGGTACTCACCATAGAAGTAATTCTCACCGGTGGAGGGGTCGCGGGTAAAGGCCACGCCGGTGGCCGAGTCATCACCCATGTTGCCGAAGACCATGGACTGGACGTTGACAGCGGTGCCCCAATCCTCGGGAATACCATTGATTTGGCGGTAGCTGATGGCTCTGGGGATGTTCCAGGAGCCGAACACCGCGCCGATGCCGCCCCAAAGCTGATCCATGGGCTCCTCGGGGAAGGGCTTGCCCAGGCGCTGAAGAACCAGGGCCTTGAACTCAGCCACCAACTCTTTGAGGTCCTCGGTGGTCAAGTCGGTATCCAGGGTGACGCCCCGGGCGTGCTTTTTCTTTTCCATAAGCACTTCAAAGGGGTCGTCGTCCTTTTCGTGCTCCGGGCCCACGCCCAGGACCACGTCGGAGTACATATTGACAAAGCGCCGGTAGGCGTCGTAGGCAAAACGCTCGTTGCCGGTCTTGGCGATGAGGCCCTTGATGGTTTCATCGTTGAGGCCGACGTTGAGGACTGTGTCCATCATGCCGGGCATGGAGACCCGGGCGCCGGAACGAACCGAAACCAGCAGGGGGTTGTTCACGTCTCCGAACTTGGCGCCCATGACGTCCTCGACCTTGGCCAGAGCCGCTTCCACGTCGCCCTTGAGCTGTTCGGGATAGGAATTGTCGTGGTCATAATAATAGGTACACACCTCGGTGGTGATGGTGAAACCGGCCGGGACCGGAATACCGATATTGGTCATTTCCGCGATGTTCGCGCCCTTGCCGCCCAGCAAGTTTTTCATTTCAGCAGCGCCTTCGGCTTTGCCTGCGCCGAAGAAGTACACATATTTATCTGCCACGATTAAGCCTCCCTCGGATTTGGTGCTCAACAAGGTAAGTACCGTGCACCAATATAAATTACCTATTCGGTTTTTTGCCAACTCTACTTAGCACCCCAAAGGGGGATGCGCAAGCGAGTTGTATACAAAACAAACGAAGCGGCTCCAAAAGGAAACCGCTTCGGGATCTACTGCTATGAATCGGTTTTTTTAGTCAACTCAGCCAGCCATTGGGGAAGACGGCGAATTTTGCCGTCGGTGTCAACGCAGGCGTGCACCGTGTAACCGGCCACCAACTCCTTTTCCTTGCCGTTATCCGTGCGAAGCACCCGATAGTCGAACTGCATCGAAGCCTTTTTCACCCAGGTAAGGTTGGTTTCAATGGTCAGATCTTCGTCATAGCGGGCCGATAGTTTATATTTGATGTGGGCCTCGGTCACCGGCAGATGCAGGCCCTGGTCGGCCAACTCGGAATAGGTCTTGCCGGCAGAGCGCATCAATTCGGCCCGTCCCCGCTCGAAATAACGCATATAATTACCATAATAAACTACACCCATGGCATCAGTATCGCCGAACAGCGGCCTCATGCGCCAGCGGTGAATCATTTTTTTTGCACCAGCCTTTCGATGAGTTCATGGGCCCGATCGACAAACAGCCCGCTGGCCTTGGCGTCCGGTTCATTGAATCCCGCGCCGCCCATAGTCTGATTCTCGGAGTCCCAAATCACGAAAGGCACCGGCTGGATGCCGTGGGTCTTGGTGCTGATGGGCGTGTAGTGGTCGGGCATCAGCAGCACCCGGTGGGGCCCCAAGGCCGCGGCCCTTTCCAGGATCGGCCCGACGATTTTCGCGTCAAAGTCTTCGATTGCCTGAAGCTTGAGCTCGGCTTTGCCGCTGTGGCCCGCCTCGTCCGGGGCCTCGACATGCACGAAAACCACATCGCCCGAGGCCAGGCCTTCGATGGCCGCGTCGACCTTCCCGGCGTAGTTCGTGTCCAGCCAGCCCGTGGCGCCGGGCACATCCACCGGCGGCAGACCGGCCAGCACACCCAGGCCCTTGACCAAGTCCACGGCCGATATGGTTCGGCCCGTCAGACCAAAGCGTTCCATGTAGGTGGGCAGGGTGGGTTTGGTGCCCTGGCCCCAGAGCCAGATGGAGTTTGCAGGGGACTTGCCATCATTGGCTCTTTGGATATTGGCCGGGTGCCCCTCAAGCAGGGGCCACGACGCCTTGGTAAGTTCGGTAATTAGCCCCAGGCCTTGGCCGCTGACCAGTACATCGTCCACACGTTGGCCGGTGCGGTCGTGGGGCGGCACCGTGGCCGCGTCCAGGGGGCCGTTTTGCCAGACCAGCAAATGGCGGTAGCTCACGCCCGGATGAAAGCGCAGGCCTTCCCTGCCCAGATTTTCGTCCAGGCTTTTGATCAGCTCGGCGGCAATGTCGGTCTCCAGGTGACCGGCGGAATAATCCAACATGGTCACGCCGTCCGTGCGGTCCAGGGTGACCATGTTGCAGCGGAAGGCGATGTCCTCCGGACCCAGGTCCACACCCATGGATGCCGCCTCGATGGGCGACCGTCCGGTGTGGTACTTGGCCGGGTCATAGCCCATCAGCGACATGTTGGCCACGTCGCTGCCCGGCTCCATGCCCTGGGGGATGGTCGAGGTCAGGCCCAGGGATCCTCCTTGGGCCAGCCGGTCCATGTTCGGCGTGAATGCCTGCTGCAGAATGGTTTTGCCGCCGTACTGGGCCATGGGCTCGTCGCCCATGCCGTCGCCGACCAAAATGATGTACTTCATCACCCAAACTACCCCGGCGAGTCGGTTTAACCGGCCACGCGGATAAGTACTGTGTCCTCGGCGATCACCGGCAGGGCGTTTATCACGGCCAGGGCGTTTTGCACCGCCGCCTCGCCGGCCTCATGGGTCAGCATGACGATGGGAACCGGCCCGCCGCTCTGACGCCCCTTTTGGATTACCGCCTCGATGGAAATATCGTTTTCGGCAAGTATCTTGCTGATGGCCGCCAAGACGCCAGGTTTGTCCTGGGCGCCGAAGCGGAAATAGTACTTGCTGGATGCATGTTCCAGGGCGGCCAATTCCAGGCGTCCCCTGTCTGGAGTGGCCGAACCCAGGGGCGGTACACGGCCCGGAGCGCCGCTGAGCACGTCCCTGGCCAGGTCGACGACATCGCCCACAACTGCCGAGGCCGTGGGCCTGCGGCCGGCGCCCCGGCCGTACAATAGGACTTCGCCCACCCAGTCGCCCACGGCGTACAGGGCGTTGAATGGCCCGTCCACGTTGGCCATGGGGTGGCCGAAGGGAACCAGGGCCGGATGAACCCTGGCCTCCACCGTGTCGCCGGCCAGATCCAGGACGGCCAGGAGCTTGATTTTGAAACCGAACTCACGGGCGAAGCGGATGTCCAAGGGCGTAATTCCGGTTATGCCCTCGGTGGGGATGTCGGCCAGCTCCGGCTGTTTGCCTGTGACCAGGGCGGCCACGATGGCCAGCTTGTGGGCTGTGTCGGTGCCTTGAACGTCAAAGGTTGGATCCGCCTCGGCATAGCCAGCTTCCTGGGCCTGTTTGAGGACGTCCGCGTATTCCGCGCCCTTGTTGGTCATCTCGCTGAGGATGAAGTTGCATGTGCCGTTGAGTATGCCCAGGCAGGAGCTGATTTTGTTGGCGGCCAGGCCCTCCCGAAGGGAGCGGATCAGCGGTATTCCGCCGCCCACCGAGGCCTCGAAGGCCACGCCGACCTTGTGCTTTTCCGCGGCCTTGAATATCTCCCGGCCGTGATGGGCCAGAAGGGCCTTGTTGGCCGTGGCCACGTGCTTTCCTGCGGCAATGGCCTCCAGCACCAGAGTGCGGGCCGGCTCCAGGCCGCCGATGAGTTCCACCACGATATCGATGTCGGGGTCGTTGATTACGTCCCGGCCGTCGGGCGTGTACACGCCGTCGGCCAGGCACAGGCCGTCGGCCAGGTTTTTATCCAGGTCCGCGGCCTTGACCAGGTTCATATCGGCGCCGATCAGATCGGAAAGGCGTTTTTTATGGGCGAGCAAAAGCTCGGCGACCCCGCCTCCCACCGTGCCCAGACCGATTAGCCCGATGTTTACGCTGTGTTTAGCCATTTAAAATCCCCCGGCCCAAGATCAACCAAAAAACTTGCGCAGCCCGCGGATTGCCTGGTTGGTCCTTTGCTCGTTTTCAACCAAGGCGAAACGCACGTATTCGTCGCCGTATTCACCGAAACCAATGCCTGGACTTACGGCCACGCCCGCGCCTTCGACCAGGCGCTTGCTGAACTCGACAGATCCCAGATTGATGTATTCATCGGGAATCTTGGCCCATACAAACATTGTACCCTTGGGCGAGGGAACATCCCAGCCGATGCGGTTGAGGCCCGTGATAAGGGTGTCCCGGCGGCTGCGGTAAACATCGACTATCTCCTGCACGCAGCTTTGGTCTTCGTTCATGGCGATGATGCCGGCGATCTGGATGGGCTGGAAAACGCCATAGTCCAAATAGCTCTTGATCCGGGTCAGGGCGTTGACCATCTCAGGGTTGCCCACGCAGAAGCCCAGGCGCCAACCGGCCATGGAGTAGCTCTTGCTGGTGCTGAAAAACTCCACGGCGATGTCCTTGGCGCCGGGCACCTGCAACACCGAAGGCGCCTTGTAACCGTCAAAGGTCAAGTCGGCATAGGCGAAGTCGTGCACCAGCCAGATTTCGTGCGCCTTGCAAAAGTCAACCAGCCGGGCCATGAAGTCCATATCCACACACAAGGTCGTGGGGTTGTGCGGGAAGCTGGTGATCATCATCTTTGGCTGGGGCCAGGTCTGGCGCATGGCCGTCTGCAGGTCATCGAAGAAATCGCGGCCCGGCAGAATCGGCACGCTGCGCAGGTCGCCGCCGGCGATTACCACGCTGTAGGGATGGATCGGATAAGTGGGGCTGGGCACCAGCACCACGTCGCCGGGGCTGATAGTGGCCAGCACCAGGTGGCTCAGGCCTTCCTTGGCGCCTATGGTGGCCACGGCCTCCGTCTCGGGGTCGATATATACGTCGTAGCGGCGCTTGTACCAGTCGGCAATGGCGTGGCGCAGCTTGGTAATGCCCTTGCTAGCAGAGTAGCGGTGATTGGTGCCCTTGCGGGCGGCCTCCACCAACTTCTCCACGATGTGATCCGGCGTGGGCAGATCAGGGTTGCCCATGCCCAGGTCGATGATGTCTTCGCCGCGCCGCCTTGCGGCCATCTTCAGCTCGTTGACCACGGCGAAAACGTAAGGGGGGAGCCTCTTCATTCTACGAAATTCTTGCATTGCCCCAAATCCTTGTTCAATAAAGATGGATAATGATTGCTTGGCAAGTCCCCTGCAAAATTGATATTGGGCTGAATACACGAACCTATCCCAGCCAGTGGCCACTGTCAAGTAAGGGGCCGGATATGGCTCTGAAAAACTTAGCATCCACTATGATTTAAAATATTGTTTCTATACCAAAATACTGTTCTTGAAGTTTACGCGCCTCGGTATTTGCGGCACAATGAGCTTAGCGATAGAATTGCCAGCTTCGATCTGACCTTGGTCGCTTATGTCGTTACTTAATGTAGCGCATAGAATCATCATGGCGGGCCAAGGTCGACAGGACCAAGCGGCGGATAAGCTCCGCCAGCGGAGTGGAACAAATGGCGAACAGTTTGTACATCACGGCAACCGAAGCCAACAGCGGCAAGAGCGTCATCTGTCTTGGCGTGATGGAGATGCTGCTAAGGATGATCGACAAGGTGGCGTTTTTTCGCCCCATTATCCGCGACGACGCCTGCCCCCATGACCCGTCGATCATCGATCATGACATCCACCTCATCGCAGAACACTTCAATCTTGACGTGCCCCGGCAAGACATGTACGGCCTGACCGGAACCGAATCGGAACTGATGTGGTCCACCGGGCGCAAATCCGAATTGATAGACCTGATTTTGGCCAAGCATGGCAAGCTTATCGAAAACCATGAGTTTGTGCTCTTTGAGGGCACGGATTTCGCCCATTCCACCAGCGCCTTCGAGTTTGACATCAACTCGGAGTTTGCCAAGCTCTTGCAAGCCCCGGTGCTGCTGGTGGCCAACGCTCATAACCGCAGTATCGACGAAACAGCCCGTTCGGTGGAGTTGTCTTTCGACTCACTGCGCAGCAAGGGCTGCGAGGTGGTCGCCACCATCGTCAACCGCGTGCGTCCGGGCGAGCAGGAAATCGTCATCAAGACCATCCAGCGGATGCGCTTCGCGCGCAACCAGATGGTGTTCGCCGTACCCAACCGCCGCACACTGAACCTGCCCACAGTGGGCCAGGTGGCCGAGACCTTGGGCGCCAGGGTGATCCACGGCAAGGACCAGCTCAACCGAAACGTGCACTCATTCACTGTCGCGGCCATGCAGATGCATAACTTTTTGCAACGCGTGACCCACGGCACCCTGGTGATAACCTCCGGCGACCGCTCCGATGTGATCGTGGCCTGCCTGGCCTCGCTCAGTTCCCAGGCCATGCCCAAGATTTCGGGCATAGTGCTGACCGGCGGGCTGGTGCCGGAAAAGCCCATCCAGGAACTTATCGAGGGATTCTCCCGGACGGTGCCGATTCTCAGCGTCCAGGAAAACACCTTTCCCACGGCCATCAGGGTGGAAAACGTCTGCGCCAAGCTGAGCCCCAGGGACGAACGCAAGATCGCCAGGGCCTTGGCCGCCTTTGAGCGCAATGTGGACGACGAAACCTTGGCCGGCAAGATCGTCACCACCGAGACCAAGGTCTTGACGCCCAAGATGTTCGAGTACCGCCTGTTGCAGCGGGCACGCCGCCACAAGCAGCACATCGTGCTGCCCGAAGCCACCGACGAGCGCATCCTGCGGGCTACGGAAATCCTGCGCAGCCGCGATGTCGTGGATATAACCCTGTTGGGCGACGAAGACGCCGTCCGGGCCAAGATCCGGGAATATTCGCTGCGTTTGGAAGACGTGCCCATTGTTTGCCCATATGCCAGCGGCAAGTTCGACGAATACGTTGAAGCGTTCTATGAAATGCGCAAGCGCAAGGGCATCACCCTGGAGAACGCCAGGGACATAATGAACGACCTGACGTATTTCGCCACCATGATGGTGCACAAGGGCGATGCCGACGGCATGGTTTCGGGCGCCGTGCATACAACGGCCGACACCGTACGCCCGGCCTTCCAGATTATCAAGACCCGGCCTGGCGTGTCGGTGGTGTCCAGCGTGTTTTTCATGTGCCTGTCGGACCGCGTGCTGGTTTACGGCGACTGCGCCGTCAACCCCAACCCAACGGCGAAGCAACTGGCCGAAATCGCCCTCAGCTCGGCCCATACGGCAGAGATATTCGGCGTGGATCCCAGGGTGGCCATGCTCAGCTACTCCACCGGTGACAGCGGGTCCGGCGAAGACGTGGACCGTGTCCGCGAGGCCACGGCCCTGGTCAAGGAAATGGCCATGGAGCATCATCCCGGTCTGAAGATCGAAGGCCCCATCCAGTACGACGCGGCCACGGACATGGCCGTGGCCCGGACCAAGATGCCCGGCAGCGAAGTGGCGGGCCAAGCCACGGTGTTCATCTTCCCGGACCTCAATACGGGAAACAACACCTACAAGGCCGTACAGCGCACGGCCAAGGCCGTGGCCATAGGCCCCGTGTTGCAGGGCCTCAATAAGCCGGTCAACGACCTCAGCCGCGGTTGTCTGGTCAGTGACGTGCTCAACACCATCGCCATTACGGCCATCCAGGCCCAGGCGGTCAAGGGACTCAAGTAATGCGCATCCTGGTAATCAACACCGGCAGTTCATCCATCAAGTACCAGCTGTTCGACATGGACCGGCAGACCATCCTTGCCTCGGGCCTGGCCGAGCGGATTGGCGAACAACAAAGCCTTATCAAGCATAAAACTTTCAATAACGGGCAGGCCGCCGAACTGGATATCCGCGAACCCATTGCCGACCACCAGGCCGGCCTGGCCCGCATAGTCGATCTGCTCACCGATACGGCGGACGGTATTATCGCCGATAAAAGCGACATCGACGCGGTGGGCCACCGGGTGGTTCACGGCGGCGAGGCCTTTCATGCGCCCTGCGTCATCGACGACGAGGTCATAGCGGCCATCGAGGAATTCGTACCCCTGGCCCCCTTGCACAACCCGTCCAACCTCATCGGCATCAACGTGGCCAGGCGGTTGTTTCCCGCCGCCGCGCAGGTCGCCGTTTTTGATACGGCCTTTCATCAGACCATCCCGGCCGAGAGCTATCTCTACGCCCTGCCGTACGAGCTTTATCAAAAGCACCGGGTGCGGCGTTACGGCTTTCACGGTACGTCACACTGGTATGTCAGCGAAAAGGCCGCCGAGTTTCTGGGCCGGCCCCTTGACCAGCTCAAGATGATCACCATCCACCTGGGCAATGGCGCAAGCATGGCCGCGGTCAATGGCGGCAAGTGCGTCGACACATCCATGGGCATGACGCCCCTGGAAGGCTTGGTCATGGGCACGCGCAGCGGCGACGTGGACCCGGCCCTGCCGTTTTTCCTGGCCGCCAACCTGGGCATGGACCTGGCCGGCATCGACAGGCTGCTGAACAAGGAAAGCGGCCTCAAAGGCCTGTGCGGCTTCAACGACATGCGCCAGGTGATCGAGGCGGCTGAGGGTGGACAGGAAACCGCTCGGCTGGCCCTGAATATCTACGCCCTGCGCATAAAGAAGTACATCGGCGCCTACCTGGCCGAACTGGGCGGGCTGGACGCAATAATCTTCACGGCGGGCATCGGCGAAAACGCCCCCCTGGTCCGGTCAATGTGCTGTCAGGGCCTGGAGCATATCGGCATCGCCGTGGACGGGCAAAAAAACGCGGTTCGCTCATCCGGGGCCCGCAGCATCAGCAAGGACGGCACTGCGGTGCAGGTGTTGGTGGTGCCCACCGACGAGGAACTCAAGATCGCCCGGGAGACCCAAAAGCTCCTGGAATCAAGGCAGTGAAAAAAATCACTGGCATTGGCAGGCCGCCTGTATTAGGATGCCCAGGTCAGTGTAGGTGATCACCAACCGGAGGACCACGATGTTGGACGTTATTCTCGGCGCTCTGGGCGCGGCCTGTTTCTGGTGCTGCGTTACCGCCCTGGTGTACTTCGGCACCAAAGCCGATCAGTAAACACCAGCCGCCAGCGGCTATCCAACCCCCAGCCCGTTTTGGGTCGGGGGTTTGTTTTTTCGGGGGAAACCTTTTTCTTTTTGGAAAAAAGAAAAAGGTTTCCCCCGAACCCCCTTCCAAAAAGAAAACCATATGCGCTGCCGCTTTTGCTGATGGCAAAAGCGGCAGCGCCGTGTTTGGGCACCAAAGTGTGAAAACCCGCCTAACGCCCAAAACGCCGCGAAACCGTTTGCGCCGCAGGCGAAAACGGTTTCGCGCGAAGTTTTTTGGGGGTTTGGGGGGCTTTTTTTCAAAAAAGCCCCCCAAGAAAAACAAAAAACTAAAAATAATACGTCACCCAGAGGAAGACCTGATCCGGGGCGGTTGATTTGAGGTCGGTGCCGGGCAGGGTGAAGCCGCCGTATTCGGTGCCGTCGCCGCCCAGATAGGCATTGCCGCCCAGTTGGACTTCGGTGTTTTGAGTGGCGCTCCACACGGCCCGGGGTTGCAGGAGCAGGGAGCCGTCGTGGAGGTTGACCATGGTGATGGCGTAGAGGGTGAGCAGGGGGTGCAACTCGTATTTGAGCTGGGCGTCTATGTAGGCCCGGCCCATGACGAACAGGGTGCCCTGGTCCAGTCGCTCGACAATGGCCGGGTCGCCGATGGCCTGTTCCGGGTCGTCGCGGCCCAGGCCGTTGAAGTAGAACTCCAGCCAGCCGTACCAGTTTTTGCCTGCCCAAACCCAGGAGTAGTCGATGTTGGCGATGAATGAAAGGTAGCCGCCGTCGCTGTAGTCGTCGTCCATTTGGGTGTAGGTGATGTCGCAGCGCCAGGCGGCCTGGCCCACATAACCCACCGCGCCGACGGCGGCCACGTTGTCCTGGTAGTTTTTGGCGAGCATGAAGTCCACGCCCATATCGCCCCAGGCGTGATGCAGTTTGACGGCCAGGGCCGACTGCTGCCACTCGACGTCGCTGTTGGCGGGGTTGCGGCGGGGCAGGGCCAGGGCCTGCATGGAGCCCAGGGAGCCCACGTCAAATTGGACAAAGGCCATATCATCGCCGACTTTGTAATCGCGCTGGAAATCGGTGGGCGAAAAGGGGTTGAACAGGTCCATGGGGTTGAACAGCAGGCCGTGGCCCCAGGTCAGGGCCTGGCGGCCCAGGCGGATGGTGCCCCAATCCGGAAAAATATCCAGGACCAGGCGGTCCAGACGGTGATAGAGAACGTACGAGTCGTCGTCGCTGAGGACCTTGGTAAGGTCGAAAAGGCGGCGATCGTCATTGATCGGCCGGACGGTTTGCAGGGCTCCGGCGGCGGCAAGGCCCGGCTGAATGCGGGACAGCTCGAGGAGCTTGCGCCGGGTGTCTCCACCGTTCAGGGTGGCTTCGTAGTGGGTCTCGAATTCGCCCCACTGGCCGAAATAGACCTTGTTCTTCAGGCGGAAATCAAACACGCCGTCATAGAGATCGCCCGCGCCCACCGGGGCAAAATAGCTGTCATCGTCGGCATGGGAATAGATGGCCTGGCCCCGGATGTGGCCGCCCCATTCCGGCGACAGGCTTTGCCAGAACGATTGCTGCTGGCCGTCGGCCAGGGCGGGAGAGGCCATAAGGGCGCTCAGACAGATGATGATCAGGCAAAGGGCGCGGCGCATGGCTCTAGTCTTTCTTGATGACGTCATCGGCCACCACGCCGTCGCGGATGTGGATCAGCCTGCGGGCATAGTCCATGACCATGTCGTCGTGGGTGGAAAAGATGAAGGTCACGCCTTTTTCCCGGTTCATCAGCTTCATCATCTCCAATAGCCCCTGGCCGGTCTTGGAATCCAGGTTTGCCGTGGGCTCGTCGGCCAGCACAATGGCCGGGTTGGAGACGATGGCCCTGGCCACGGCCACGCGCTGTTGTTGGCCGCCGGAAAGCTCGGCCGGGCGGCGGTTGTACATGCCTTCCAGGCCGACTTCGTTCAGCATTTCCGTGGCCAGCTTGCGGCGTTTGGTAGCTTCCACGCCCTGCAAGAGCATGACGTACTCGACGTTTTCCAGGGCGGAAAGAACCGGTATGAGGTTGTAGGCCTGAAATACGAAGCCGACTTTTTGCAGGCGCAGGTTGGCCAGCTGGCCCTGGTTCATCCTGGCGAAGTCATTGCCGTCGACGATCACATTGCCGCTGTCGGGCAGGTCCAGGCCGCCGATCATGTTCAGGGTGGTGGTTTTGCCCGAGCCGGAAGGCCCGGCCAGGGCCACGAAGCCGCCGGGGTCAATGCTCAGGTTAATGCCCCGCAGGGCATGCACTGTCACGTCGCCTTGCTTGTAATCTTTTTTTACGTCGCGGCATTCAACCAGGCTCATCGCATATTCTCCATTGGGGATCGCCCCCGCTTGTTAAGTGTGGCTCAGGGCTTCAACCGGAGTGAAGCGGGCGGCCTTGACCGCCGGGTACAGGCTGACCAAAATGCCAAGGATCAGCACGATGAAGTTGGCGAGCAAGACATCGCTGAGGCGCAGCACCGGATAGAGCATGCGTTCCATGCCCCAAAACTCGGCGCCGGCGGCCAGAGCCGACAAATCAATGCCCGTGTCGGAAACGGCCCAGGTGCAGGCCAGGCCCAGGATATTGCCCACCAGCATGCCCAAGATCATCAAAAACAGCGATTCGGTGACGACCTCGGCAATGATCCGCCTGGGCCGCAGGCCCAGGGCCTTGAGCAGGCCGAATTCCCGGATGCGTTCCATCACGGCCATGAGCAGGGTGTTGACGATGCCGAAGCCCATGGCGATGAACACCACCAGATACCACAGCCAGATAAAGCCGTTGAACATGGCAAGATAGGCCTCGGTGATGGGCTGGAGCTGTTTCCAGGTCATGACCTCCAGATCCTTGGGCAGGTCCTGGCGCAGCGTGGCGGCCAGGGGGTCGCCTTGGTCGCGTTCGGCCAACATGATGGCCACTTCCGAGATGCCCTGGTCCATTTTAAGCATTTTCTGGGCCGCGGGCAGAGTCACGTAGACGTATTGTTTTTCCGTTGATTCCATCTCGGCGGTGAATACACCGGCAATGCGGAAGGCCCGTGATGCGATGTTTTTGGTGGTGTCCTGGCTCATCAAGACGACCTTGTGGCCCACCTTGGCCCCGAATTTTTCCAACAGGGCCCGGCCTACCAGGATGCCGTATTCGTCCCCGGCTTTGAGGTAGTCGCCCTGTTTGACGGCATCGCCGATGAACGAGACCTTGGCCTCCTTTGGCGGGTCGATTCCAACCAAGGTGACGCCGCCGGAATGCCGGGCATTGCTGATGATGGCGTTCACCCGGATGCGCGGGGCCCAGTTACCGCCCGGCGGCAGCAGCTTTTGCACCTTGGCCTCGACGGGCGCCGGGTCGTTGATGCTGTGTTCGATAACCGGGTCGTCGTGGTATCCCTTTTGGTGGATCTGGATGTCGCCGGTCATTGTGATGATGCTGTTGCGGATCATGCCTTCGACCATGCCGTACATCAGGGCCGTGAGAAAGATCATGCTCCATACGGCTATGACCACGGCCAGACCGATGACGGCCGTGCGCCGGGGGTTGCGCCAGACATTGCGCCAAGCCATCAAGAAATACATGCGGCCCATCCTTTCAAATCAGCTCTACACATGGGTCAGCGCCTCCACTGGTCTGAGCTTGCGGACTCGCAGAGCCGGGAATAAAGCGGCTATGAAGGTGATAACCAGCACGGCCGACGGACCGGCAAGGGCCGTGGTCCAGGAAAGTTGCGGGTGCAAAAGGGCCGGAATGCCGTATTGCTGCAGCAGATCGCTTTGTCCGCTGAGGTTGATGCCATATGCCTGGAAATAGCCCGTGACGGCGATGCCCAGGGCCATGCCGGTGATGATGCCCACCAGGGTAATGGCCGTCGATTCCATGAGCAGCACCTTGGTCAGCCGGCCGGGGGTGACGCCAACGGCCATCATCACGCCGAATTCTCTGGTGCGTTCCAACACGGCCATGAGGAAGGTGTTGAGGATGCTGAAGGCCACGACCACTATGAGAACGAAGTAGATGATCAAACCGCTGACCAGGTCCATCTTGATGCTCTGCATCAGGCCGGGCATGATCTGGTTCCAGTCCAGGGTCACCAGGGGATGGCGCTGCTTGATGTCTTTGATGGCTTGGCTTACCGCGTCCTTTAAGACCGGCACCTGGTCAAGCTCCCGGCCCAGAATCACGATTTCATGCACCGCGCCTTCCATGAAAAAGGTGTCTTGGAAGTAGCCCAGGGGGATCATCATTACCGAGCGGTCGAAATCGGTCTGGCCCGAGCTGTAGATGCCCTTGACCGTGAGCACGGCGGCGGCCACCGAGCCGTCACGGCCCTGACCCAGCAGGGTCAGTTCGTCGCCCAAGCCGACCTGCAGGTTGCGGGCCAGCAGATCGCCTATGATCGCCTGGCTCGTGTCGCCTTTGGCCAGATAGTCGCCTTTGCGGATCATCGATTTGATGGTGGAGACTTTGGCCTCGCCTTCGGGTTCCACGCCGATCACGCCTACGCCGTAGGTGCGGTCCTTGGAAGATATCAAGGCGAAACCGTTGGCTCTTGAAGTAAATGCATTGATGTAGGGTATATCCTTTATGGCCGCGTCCACGGCCTTGGGGTCCTGGATAACCCTGTGCATCTCCTTGTCTTTCAGATAGCCTTGGGCCTGGATCTGGACATAGCCGGTGTGGGCTCTGACCGCGCTGTTGATCATCTCGGCGTAGCTGCCGAACTGGAACGACAGCATGAACACCAGAATCAGACAGGCAAAGGCGATGGCCGCCACGGTCAGGAATGTGCGCCGGGGATTGCGCCAGATATTACGCCAGGCCATTTTGGCGTCTATGGACACGGGCTTACCTCCTGGGATTTTTTAGGTTTTCCAGGGTGAAATAGCGGTCCGGCATGCTGTCCTTGAATTCTATGGATTCATTGACCACCTTGGTGAACTCGCCGTCGGAGTCGGCCTTTTTCATGACCCAAACCTTTGGCAAAAGCCTGCCCCCCATCTTTTCCACATCCTGGAAGGACAGGGCCTTGACCAGCTTCATGTCTTCGTCAAAATAGCTTTGCTCCACGGGCACGTTGTCGTCGCGGATCTTGAAGGTCATCTTGCCCCAGATTACGGCGGCCATGGGCTTGGGAATGCTTTCGATGCTGTAGACCTTGTGGCCGTCGACCTGCTCGGTGCCGGTGATCTTGTGGGTGTAGTCCTGGATGATGGTGTCGCTCTTGGACAGGTCGTTGTTGGAGAAATCAGAGCCCATCCAGGCCTGGCCCATCATCGACGGCGGCAGCTTGATGATCCGGTTGATCTTGGGGTTGTACATCCACATCTGGGGGCCGAGCTTGAGGGTGCCGTTGCCGCTGTCCCTGGGAGGTTCCATGATCTGGAACAGGCTGTCGGTTTGGCCCCTGGTCCAGGCCTTGATGGTCATGGTGCGTTGCCAATCCGGCCGTTGGATGGTCATCGTCACCGTGGATATGGACGCTTTTCCGCGAACATAGTCCAGGTAGCCCTGAATGATTTGCGCGGCGTCCTCCGCCTGGGCCTGGGCTGGCGCCAGACAAAGACAGGCCAAAGCGATCAACAGGCTGGTGCAAAGGGCTCTCATGCTATCACTCCTGAATGGCGGGTTTGATTAAACTTTTTGCAAGACCCCTGAGAAGCGCCTGCAAGTGCTGGCGAGCCGGAGTCTGGATGTCGAAATTCGGATCTAGCCAAGCCTGAAACAACAGGCCGTCCCAGGCCCCAAAAAATAATGATGCCATGGCCCGCGGCTCAAAGTCACCCCTGAACTCTCCCGATGCCTGGCCGCCGGCCAGGACCCGGCCCAGGAACTCGCAGTTGATTTTGTACACTGCGCCAAACCGGGTTTTAAGCTGGGATTTTTCGCGATCGGCTATGGCCGCCGCCCACAGCTCCATCGACAGGTTGAAAAGCTGCTTCATTTGGGAACGCATGGCCAGCATGCCTTCCAGGTATTCGATCATGGTTTGGCTTGCCGAGGCGTGCGGCTGGGCCTCGAACCATTCCAATGCGTCGGTTTGCTGTTTGATCAGCCAGAGGAGCACGGCCATGATCAGGTCGTCGCGGGTTGGAAAGTAGTTATACAGTGTGCCCTTGGCCCAGCCCAGCTTGGCCGCGACATGATCCATGGACGTGGCGGCAATGCCCCGCCGGGAGAATATTTCTGCCGCGGCGTCCACTATGGCCGCTTTTTTTTGGGCTATCTGCTTGTCGCTTTGGGCAGGGCGGGGCATGTCGTCCACCTATAAAATGACGCCAAGGTCAATTTATAGGCAAAATAATATGACGGTCAAGTCATTTTATTGTTGAGGGGCAAAGCTTCAGGAATCTCGGGAGAGCCGGGCGCGGGCCTTTCTGATCAACAACAGCACCACCGCGATCATCACCGCGACCACCGCCACCAGGCTCCAGGGGACCCTGCCCTGTTCCAGACCGGTGAATACGGCATCAAATCCGGCCACATATAAAACCGTGCCCGGCAGCATGCACAGCCATGACCAGAATACATACTTGCCCAGGGAAACATGGGTCAGGCCCAGGCCGTAGTTGAGCAGATTGAAGGGAAACAAGGGCACCAGACGGGTAATGGCCACGATGATGTCGCCGTGTTCAGCGGTCATTTTATCGAGCTTCCGGAATTTTTCATTGCCGCTGAGCCGGTTTTCTATGGCGCCCCTGGCGAAATAGCGGGCCACCAAAAAGGCCAGGGTGGCCCCGATGGTCGAACCCAGGCTGACGGCGACCACGCCCCAAACCGTGCCGAACAGGCCGGCGGCCAAAGCGCTCATGGCCATTCCGGGCAGGGCCAGCACCGTGGCCATGGCATAGATGGCCACGAAAACGGCCAGCCCCCACCAGCCCATGGAGCCAATCCAATCCCGCAGCTGTTGGATATAGGCCCCGGCATCCAGATACCAGGCCAGAGCCATCACGGCCAGCACAAGGCCGATGAGCAGCATCGGTTTCCAGAGGCCGGTTTTGGACGGGGGCGCGTTCGGCACGTTGTTGTTGTCAACGGCCATTGCCGCCCCCTTTTCCCGCACGTGGGCTATTCATCCAGTTGATCTTCGATGAGCCGGGGGCCCAGGGGGGAGCAGACGCCCACCTGGCAGTGGAACAACACCGGATGTTCCGCCTTGAGGTGCTCCATGTAGGTCAACCAGAGGTGGTTGAGTTTGATCAGGGCCTTGCCCACGTCCTTGGCAAGGTGCTGCATTTCGCCCTTGGTCATGTTTTGGTATATGCCCCGGAAGTGAATCTCCTCGATAAGATGCAATAGGGACAATAACCCGTTGTAAAGATCTTCGAAATCCAGCACCAGGGGATTGCGGGTCATGGTCAGGATGTCGTTTTCATGAGTTTTGAGCATGTCCAGAATGCGCATCAGATTTTGTAGGTCGGCATTCATTTTGGGCTTGAAGGACATTAGCTGCGTTTTGGCCCTGTTGAAGTCCTTGTGGGTCCAGTCCTTGTGGACCAGGGTGATGGCCTCCAGGTCCGGCCGGTTCGCGCAGACATTGTTGGCCAGGGCCAGGAACTCGGCCCCCAATTGCCTAAAGAAGATGCCCAGGAACATGTTGAGCTTTTTACGGCGGGACAGGTTCTCCCGAAAGGAGATCATGCCCTCGATGATGATGCCCAGGACCAGGGCGTGGATGGGCAAAAAGGCGATATGGGAAAAAATTTTTTCACCGTAATAACCGGCGTCATGATGCGAGCCGAATACGAGGAAATGGATGAAGTAGAGCACGCAGGACAGAGCTACGAGCCCGGCGGCAATCAGGGCTTTGTCGATTATTTCTCTGGAAAATGTGGGCTTGGGCATTTGGCTCTTCCAAATTGTTTCACAATTGGTTAAGTGATAATGTAAAAACCCCTGATGGTATTTGCAAGCTCGGTATGCGCCAGGGCCGCTGGAGCGTGTGATTTTTCCAAATTTAAAGCGGGAGTGCGTCGCATGCAGGTTCAAATAGTGTTCTATAGCATGTACGGCCATGTTTACCAACTGGCCAAGGCCGTTGCCAAGGGCGCGGGCCAGGTGCGTGGAGCCGAGGTCAAACTTTTACAGGTGCCCGAATTGGTCCCCCGCGAGGCCCTGGAACAGAGCGGGGCCCTGGCTGCGCGAAATGCCTTTGCCGACGTGCCGGTGGCCGAGCCTGCCATGCTGGCCGAGGCCGACGCCATCATCTTCGGTACGCCCACCAGATTCGGCATGATGTGCTCCCAGATGCGCAATTTCCTGGACCGCACGTCCCAGCTTTGGGCCCGGGGCGCTTTGGTGGGCAAGGTGGGCAGTGTCTTCGCCAGCACCGGCACCCAGCACGGCGGCCAGGAGACCACCATCGTCAGCTTTCAAACCAGCCTGCTGCATCACGGCCTGGTAATCGTCGGCGTGCCCTACACCGAACCGGGCCTGCTGGAGATGGGCGAAATATCAGGCGGTACGCCCTACGGCGCAACGACCATCGCCGCCAACGACGGCTCGCGTCAGCCCAGCGCCAACGAACTGGCCATAGCTGAATTCCAGGGCCGCCATGTCGCCCGCATAGCTGCTGAACTCAAGCGGGGCAGGGGCGAACTTTAAAGGACCCCTTGCAATAATCGGTCTGTCCGTGCTTTCATCACTAATGCCCGGGTTATTCCGGGCAATGAAAACGGACTAGGTGTGACCACCCATGTCGCGGAGGACCGATATGAAAAAATTGCTTTGGGCTCTTTTGGGCATCTTGGTGATGATTGTTTTGTATTTCTTCGTTGCAGAGACGCCTTTGGACCCCCTTGCCTGGAACCCGCCGCCGAAACCGGCCATGACCGGCCCCCTGGCCCCGAACAACGCCCTTGAAAAAGCCGAAATTATAGCCGCCGGACAGGTCCAGGGGCCTGAAGACGTGGCCGTGGCCGCCGATGGCTCCTTGTACACCGGCTGTTCAGACGGCACGGTGCGCAAGATCGCGCCGGACGGCAAGGTCAGCGTTTTTGCCAAGACCGAAGGCAGACCGCTGGGACTACAGTTTGACGGATCGGGCAACTTGATCGTCTGTGATGCCTACAAGGGCCTGCTCAAGATAAGCCCGGACGGCGTAATTGAAGTCCTGAGCACTGAAAATGGCGGCGTGCCGTTCAAGTTCACCGATGATTTGGATATTGCCAAGGATGGTAAAATCTATTTCACCGATGCCAGCAACCGTTATGGCCCGGATCAACTGCTCTATGACCTGTTCGACCACAGGCCCAACGGCAGGTTGCTGTGCTATGACCCGGCCACAAAAGAGACCAAGTTGCTATTGGATAAGCTGTATTTTGCCAACGGCGTGGCCCTGTCGCCCGATGAAAGCTTCGTACTGGTCAACGAGACCTATGCCTACCGCATCACCCGCTTGTGGCTCACGGGCCCCAAGGCCAGTCAGCATGATGTGTTTGCCGACAACCTGCCCGGCTTCCCGGACAACATCTCCCGGGGCTCCAAGAACTACTGGGTGGCCATGTACACGGTGCGTAACGATTCGGCTGACAAGATGCACCCCTATCCGTGGCTGAAAAAACAGGTCTCCAAGCTGCCGCACTTTATGTGGCCCAAGCCCGAGCCTTACGGCTTTATCCTGGCCGTCGATGACGATGGCAAGATCACCGCCAGCTACCAGGACCCCACGGGCAAGCATCTGACAACCATCACCAGCGTCAACGAGCATGACGGGTGCCTCTATTTGGGCAGCCTGATCAACGACCGCATCGGCAAGTACTGTTTGAAATAGTCAACAGGGCTACGTGGGCATGGATCAGCGACTGTTAAAACTCACCGGGATCTGGTTTGCCGTGGCGGCGGCGGCCGTGGCCGTGCTGTTCAATTTCATCGACCAGCCGGTGGATATCGCGGCCCATAAGCTCAGCGGCACCGCCTGGTTCGAGGCCGGCCAGACAATCAGCCTGCTGGCCGACCACAGCCTGTTCAACGTGCTGCTGTTTTTCGGCTATGTCATCGGCGGCGTGGCGGCCCTGTGGCGGGGCCCGGACGGCTGGGTGCGCAATCTTTTGTATTGTTGCCTGGCCGTGACTATCGCCATGTTCATCGGCGAGACGCTCAAATGGTTTTTCGGCCGCTTTCGCCCGGTGATGCTTTTTGAACAGGGCCTGTACGGCTTTTCCTGGTTCGCCGACAAGGGCAGCATGCATTCGTTTCCCTCGGGCCACAACATGCGCATCTTTTCGCTGATGACAGCCCTGTCGTTTGTCTGGCCCAAGGCCCGCATTCCGCTCATCAGTCTGGCCTGTGTTGTCGGGGCCAGCCGGGTGCTGGTGACTCGGCATTATCCCAGCGATGTCATCGCCGGGGCCTTCGTGGGCATCATAGTCGCCGTGTGGGTCTGGCGGATCATGCAGGGCGGGCGGCAAGAAATTGTTAGAGGCGGCCAGGGTGATTAGGCCCCGGAGCATGGCGGAAGGTTTAATTCGGACGGAGTGGAGTTGATCGGGGCGCCATCAAAAAGGGGGTTGGGCCATGCTCAGAAAAGTCGGGGTTTTTATTGCGTTGATATCAGTTGGTTTTGTTTTGCAGGCCCGGCCCGGCTCGGCCGACCAAAATGACGGAGGGGTCAAAGGCGCGGATACTGGACAAAACATTGAGTCCGCGCCGTTGATCAGCGACGAGGAAAAGGCGAAAATTGAGCAATGCAAGCGGGCCAATGGGGAGATTTGCGAAAGGGATTACGCCAAGTGCAAGGAGGAAGCCTCGCGGCCGCAATCCGGAGGTTACGCAGACTGCTTTCAGCAAAAAATGGATTGCCTCAACGGGTGCAGGGATGGTCACAAGGCCTGCAAAAAAGCATGTGAACAACACTATAAATCCGGATGCTACAAGGATTGCACCAGTCAAAAAACCGGCTGCTTGGACAAGTGCGAGGAACAGGGGGACAGATGCACCCGCAATGCCCTGGCCGAGCCCCCGCAAAGCGCGCCTTCGGTGGATTGCGAACAAAGACGGCAGGAATGCCTGAAGATGGTTGATGGCCTGTGCAACCAGGACCGGCCCAACATGCAGTTGCCCGGCGATTAGCCGCCGCGGCTAGAACATCGCATGTGCTGTGACGGTAATTACCTGACACATGGAGCCAAATGAAGAGGTGGCCATGCCGCCTCCTACCGGGTTAGAAGAAGTGTTGCGAAGCACTTCGAACCCAAGGAGGTAAAGGACATGACCACCGAGAAGAAAGTAGCACGCAGGAAGCTGAGTTTACTAGAGTTGGCGTCTGATTTGAAGAACGTCAGCCGGGCCTGCAAGATCATGGGCTATACCCGCCAGCAATTCTATGAGATCAGGCGCAACTACCAGACATTTGGCGCGGATGGGCTGATTGATCGGCTTCCCGGCCCTAAAGGGCCACACTGCGCAAGACCTTCGGCTACATGCAACGAACCAAGTACGGTGTGGCATGGGAAGTCCTGGCCAAGCGCTACAACCACAGTTCGCCCAGAACCACCATGCGCTACCTGGGCATAAACGATGATGAGGTCAATGGGATATTGCTGAATGAGATATGAATATGGGCTGAACTTCCGATCTGCCCTGATCGTTGACATCCGGGGCGGTTCAGGCATATGTAGGAGTACTGAGACTTAACCGGATATCCTGTAGAGTGCGCCAGGGCAGGACTATGAGCAAGATCAAGTTAGGTGTTGCGATTGCAATTTTGCTATTTGCTGGGGTCATTGTTGTCAGTCAATTGTATGACATTCCATTGTTAACGAAGAAGCAGCTGCCACAATCATTTGAAGTAATTTGGGAAAAGGATTTTTATAGCGAAGTTCTCGGACAATTCGCTGCTATCGTCGCCTTGCCAGAAGGTGGTGTCATTTTTGCCAGGACAAAGCCAAACGGTAAAGGTATTTCGGTGCCATTTATTGTCCGTGTGGACCAGGACGGAAATGAACTATGGAGAACCACGTTCGAAGACAAGTATACAATAAACGATTTGTCTGTTCTTAAATTAATGCCAAATAATTCAATTATGCTTGTGTGCGATAAAAAAATCGAAAATCCTGACAGAGTAATTCCATATATCCTAATATTTGGAAAAGACGGCAAACTGTTAGAGCAAGTAGTGGTTCCTGTAAATAAGGACAAAGCCTCAATTGTTGATTGTGATTTAATTGACGATGATACTCTCTATTTTGTAGGGTGTAAGTATCCCTATGACGAGTCAACCAAGAAAGTTAGTACAGTTTCGAACGGTTGGTTTGGCAAGTTAAAATTGAAAAAAGGGATGCAAATAGAAAAATCTTTTGAACGATACAACGATAGTTATTTTTGCGACATGGTGAGGTTCAAATTTAATTATGCTCTCACCGGCATATCAACTGATAATCAGAATAAAAGACAAAATATAATTCTTATGTTAGACATGTACGGCAAAATTATCTGGGATTTTAAGTCCGAAAATACAGAAGTTCTAGTAGGCAATAGGGCGTGTAGCCTCCAAGATAATATTATTATTACTGTAATGACTAAAACGTTCGGAACTTCGCTTTTAAATTTAAACAGTGAAGCAGTCTGCTATTCCTTAGATTCGAAAGGGAACATGCTTTCAAAATCGTATATTCCAAAATATTATCTCGGGATAAATAAACGAATATACGTAATTGTCAATTCGGTATTAGGTAGCCACCGTCAACGCAATGCTTTTTTTGTAGTAGGGTTACAAATTGACCTGAATAATAAGCAGGCTATGAGCTTTTTATATAAGTTGACCAGCAAGTCAGAAGTGCTTGCTGAATTTTTCTATGACATTGAATCAACTTTTTCATTTGATGATATAGTTTCAGATACTTTTGGTGACTACTACCTCCTCGCAAGATCTATGGATTTATCAAAAAATAATCCAGCACAGACGAGGTTAATTAAGCTAAGAATCAACTAGACATAAGTATTTATAATTAATCTGTCCTAGTCGAGAAAAGCGTTGACAGGTCAAGGTCCTAGCTGAAGGAGCCATGGCCTTCCGGTTAAGATGGTTCAAACCAAAAGAAGCATCTTAATTGAAAGGAAGGACCATGACTCAATCGCAGTATATCATCAACCGCAAGCTCAATATCCTGGAGTTGGGCCAAACTCTGGGAAACATCTCCGAGGCCTGCCGCAAACTTGGCATCAGCCGCCAGCACTATTACGACATCAAGCAAGCTATTGATGAGGAAGGTCTGGAAGGGCTCTTGGAGAAGAGTCGTCGCGTGCCCAGGATCGGCAACCGTGTGGCCCTCGAGATAGAGCAGAAAGTGCTGGATTATTCTTTACAGTTTCCCACTCACGGCCAGACCAGAGTGGCCAACGAACTGAAGAAAATCGGTATCCAGGTCAGCGCCGGAGGCATTCGCAGCATCTGGCTACGGCATGATCTGACGCTCAAGGCACAGCGCTTGAAGCGACTGGAGAAATGGGCGGCGGAAAACACTGAGGTGCTCACCGAATCCCAGGTCCAGGCCCTGGAGAATGCCAAGCAGGAAAAAGAGGCCCACGGTGAGGTGGAAAGCCCGCATCCAGGCTTTCTGGTGGCCCAGGACACCTGCTATGTGGGCATTATCAAGGGCATAGGCCGCATCTACCAGCAAACGGCCATCGACACCCACGGCAGCCATGGTTTTGCCAAGGTTTATCGTGAAAAGACGGCCCTGACCGCCGCCGACCTGCTCAACGACAGGGTGCTGCCCTTTTACGACCACCACGGCATCAGGGTGCACCGGGTGCTCACCGACAATGGCCCGGAGCTGTGCGGTCGTCAGGACAGCCACCCCTACGAGCTATTTCTGCACCTAAACGACATCGAGCACACCAGAACCAAGGTGCGCCATCCCCAGACCAATGGCGCGGTGGAGCGGCTTCACCAGACCATCCAGAATGAATTCTATGAGGTGGCCTTCCGGAAAAAGCTGTACCGCACGCTGGATGAAATCCAGGCCGACCTGGACGCTTTCATGACCTACTACAACACCGAACGGACCCATCAGGGCCGCTATTGCCAGGGGCGCACCCCTTTTCAGACCTTTACCGACGGCCTGGAACTGTATCAAAAGCATGTCCATGAAGGGATAGAAATCGAGGACGCAGCGTAGTAACCTAAACCATCTGCCGGAAGGCCAAACTGTCAACGCAATTAGTGACTAGGACATGTCAGGTCAATACCATCACTGTACACATCGCAACGACTTGTTACGCTTAACTATTTAGGGCGGCTACCACATCGGCGGCCGCCCTGTATCTTTTTTCAGCCTTTGAATGCCTATTAGTAATCTGACAGGTAAGTAGTGCTCTTTATGCTGCCGTCCTCGCGCTTGTTTACGACTTCCCAGCGATTGTTTTGCTTTTTGCGGACAACGAGCCATCCGTGTTTATCGACGGTTTGTTTTGTCGGGGTGCTAATCTGGTGTGCGCGTTCCGCGTCCAACAGGTAGAAATTTGCTTCAACGCTGTCGCCGGGTCTACATTCTTTGTTTGAAGGGGCAACAACAAAGTCCCAATGGAGAAAGCCCTGCTGTACCTGCAGCGGATGCGTAGTATAGTTGTAAATGCAACAGGCCTGGCTGGATCCGGCCATGGCTATTGAAGCCGCGCAAATTAATAGAATTGTATAAAGCAACCTCTTCATTTTCCCCTCGCCATAGTTATGGGTAATATCCAAAAAATAATGCTAGGTAAAATCTATTCGATTGGCTCCAGATACGTAGTACTTCTAACGCTGCCGTCTTGATGTTTACTCACGACTTCCCAGCGGTTGTTTTGCTTTTTGCGGACAGTAAGCCAGCCGTGGTCGTCTATGTCTATCTGTTTCGTATCCGATATCTGGTTTTGTCGCAGACCGTCCATCAATTTGATGTGTACGCTGCCCCCGGTGCCATTTGTGCATTGCTTATTGCTGGGTGAGATAGTCCAAATATTGAACAAACTCCATTCAACCTTCAGTGGATAACTGGAGTAGTTGTATATGCAGCAGGCCTGGCTGTGTCCGGCAGTGGCAATTACAGCCGTGCAAACCAGAATTAGGGGAAATAACCTTTTCATCTTGTCCTCGCAACCGCTACGACCCAGCACAGTCCATTGTCTTGGAAAGCCGTTTTTACGCGAGCGATAATGCAAGATTTTATTTTGGAACAAGCCTATTCGATTGGCCTCAAGTATTTAGTGCTTTTGATGCTGCCGTCCTTATGCTTGTTCACGACCTCCCAGCGATTGTTTTCCTTTTTACGGACACAGACCCAGCCATGGTCGTCAATATCCAAATCCGCAGTGTGGCTGATATATTTTTTACGCAGGCCGTCCATCAGGTTTATCGTGACCTTGCCTCCGGTGCCATTGGTGCATTGGTGGTTGCTGGGTGAGATTTTCCAGATATTGATCTGGTTCCATTCGACCCTGAGTGGATAACTGGAGTAGTTGTAGATGCAACATGCTTGGCTGTATCCGGCCGAGGTAATGACAGCCGCGCATACCAGTATTGCAAGGACGATCTTTTTCATTTGCTCCTCACTTATTGTAAGAGCCAAGACTTATACTTGATGCCGGGAGGACCTAATCGTTGGGCGTCAGATATTTTGTTTCTTTGATGCTGCCGTCTTTGCGTTTGCTCACAACCACCCAGCGGTTGTTTTCCTTTTTGCGGACGACGACCCAACCGTGGTCGTCAATATTCACAAATACGTAACTGCTTATTGCATTCTCGCGCAGGCCGTTCAGTAGGAAAATTTGCGGCTTGCCACCAGTGCCGTTGGTGCATTGGTGCTGGGTGGGGGATATTGTCCAGTCGTTGAATAAACCCGGCCAATCAACATGCAGAGGATGGGTGGTGTTGTTGTAGATGCAGCACGCCTGGATTGCTGTCGCGCTTGTAAAAATTATAGCCATGGTAAATACAACCAACCATGCCAAACCCATTTTGCGCATATCACACCTTCAGACCTGTCTAAGGAAATAATATAAATATTGTAGGGGTATCAGTGTAGAATAATATAGACTGGTGGTCAATGGAATTGTTTGAATTATGTTGTCATATTGTTAGGATACGGCCCTGATCATAGGCTGTCCGACAGCGCGGCCACAATGCCCCTCCGGCGGGCGGAAACCCAAAAAACAGTTAGGGCGGCCACCATAACGGCAACCGCCCTATATTTTGTTCCGAAACCGCCGGACGTTGTTTAGTAATCTGACAGGTGGGTAGTGCTCTTTATACTGCCGTCTTTGTGCTTGTTGACCACTCTCCACTTGTCGCCTTCTTTTTTATAAACACTGAGCCATCCGTGTTCATCTACGTTTTGTTTTTTGCTGGTACTAATTTGGTGTGCACGCTCAGCGTCCAACAGGTAAAAGTTTGCTTCAATGCTTTCGCCGGGTCTACATTCTTTGTTCGAAGGGGGAACAACAAAGTCCCAACCGTGAAAGCCCTGCTCCACCTGTAGCGGATGAGTAGTGTTGTTGTAAATGCAACAAGCCTGGGCAAGGCCGGACGCGCCCAGGGAAAATACCAATGCAGTTGCCAGCGCGGCGGCCAAGTTCAAATATGAATTTGGTTTATGCATTTATAGACCCTCCAATAAGCGCCAAATCCTAGGCGCAGTTGTTGGCCCTGGTACGTGCAGGGCTTCCGATGAAACATTATTAAAACCCGCGTCTTCACGCATGTTATTAGCTTTCCACCCGATGGTGACGAGATGCCAAACGTTACCCTATTCAACCGGCTCTAAGTACACGGTATCCTTAACTGTGCCGTTTTTACGCTTGTTGACTACTTTCCACTTGCCGTTTTCTTTATTTATAGACGCTGAGCCATCCATGATCATCTATTTCCAGAAATGCCGGATGGCTGATATAAGTATTACGCAGGCCATCTAGCATGTGTATTTTCACTTTACCTCCAGTGCCATTGGTGCATTGGTGATTACTGGGTGAAATAGTCCACCCGCTGAACACGTTCCACTCAACCTTAAACGGATACCTGGAATTATTATAAATGCAGCAAGCTTGGGCAAGGCCAGATGCCGCGAAAACAAACGCTGCCACCATTAGCGCCAAACTTATAATTACTTTATTCGTTTTATGGGTCATTTTGGCCTCCGATGTTGGCGTCTTTGCGTTTGATAGCTGTTGCCTTTTTTCGGCTGTATCGTTAATTGGATACGCCATGCCGTGCTTGGCGCTGCGTTTGATAAAAACATGGTCAAAGCCGCTATCAGTAAACCGCCAATCCCGATTTTAACGTCCTGAGCCCATAACCATCGGCCTCTTATTGGTTATTTGCAAACTTGAGAATCACCGTCATTCGGCTCGATGAAAGTAGTGCTCTTGATGGTGCCGTCTTTGTGTTTGTTGACCACTCTCCATTTGCCGTTTTCTTTTTTATAAACACTGAGCCAACCGTGGTCATCGACTTTTTGGTGTGACATGGTGCTTATCCGGTCCTTACGAAGACCGTCCAGTAGGTAAAAGAACGCACTTACGCTGTCGCCGTCTGTGCAGTACTTGTTTGAAGGGGCGACAACCGGTCCCGTGCCGAACAAGGTCTTGTCCACCTGCAATGGATATTTGGTATTATTGTAAATGCAACAGGCTTGGATGGATCCGGCCATGGTTATTGAAGCCGCGCAAATTAGCAGTATTGAATAGAATAACTTCTTCATTTACCGCTCGCAGTTGTTATGGGTAATATACGGAAATTTGTGCCTGCTAAAATCTATTCATAAGGCGTCAAATACGTAGTGCCTTTAACGCTGCCGTCGGAATGTTTATTGACGACCTTCCAGCGATTGTTTTCCTTTTGGTAGACGCTAAGCCATCCGTGATCGTCAATCTCCATCTCTTTCATGTCTGATATTTCGACTTGCCGCAGGCCGTCCATCAATCGGATTTTTACTTTGCCTCCGGTGCCATTAGTGCATTGTTTGTTGCTTGGTGAAATACCCCAGACATTAAAAATATTCCATTCAACCTTCAGCGGATACCTGGAGTTGTTGTAGATGCAACAGGCTTGGCTGATTCCGGTCAAGGAGATAATACCCGCGCAAATCACTAATGATAAAGCAAACTTCTTCATTTAGCCCTCGCATATAGCATGAGTAAAAATCATATGTCACGCTTTGCAAAATCTAGTCAACAGGATACAAGTAGGTAGTACTTTTTACACTGCCGTCTTTATGCTTACTCACGGCCTTCCAACGGTTGTTTTCTTTCTTGTAAACGCTGAGCCATCCGTGATCGTCAATATCTACCCCTTTTACATTGGTCAGCTCTTTCTTGCGCAGACCATCCAGCAAACTTATATTTACGTGGCCCCCAGTGCCATTGGTGCACCGGTGATTGCTTGGTGAAATTATCCATTCGTTGATTAAGCTCCAGTCAACCTGCAGCGGATAACTGGAATTGTTGTAGATGCAACATGCTTGGCTGATTCCAGCCAAAGAGATTACAGCCGCGCAAATCACTATTGATAAAGAAAGCTTTTTCATTCATTCCTCGCAATCGTTACGAATAGCAACAACATGTTGGCTTTACGAAAAACCATTTACATGCGGTCTATAATGCAAATTTATTTTGTTGAGCAAACCTAATCGATTGGCTCCAGGTATTTGATGCTTTTTATGCTTCCGTCTTTATGCTTACTCACGATCTTCCAGCGGTTATTTTCTTTCTTGTAAACGCTAAGCCAGCCGTGGTCGTCTACATCCATCTGTTTCGTATCGGATATTTGGTTTTGGCGCAGGCCGTCCATCAGTTTTATGTGTACGCTGCCCCCGGTACCATTTGTGCATTGTTTATTGCTGGGTGCAATGGTCCAGATATTGAATAAACTCCATTCGACCTTCAGAGGATGACTAGAGTTGTTGTAAATGCAACATGCTTGGCTGTATCCGGCCATGGCAATAACAGACGCGCATACCAATATTGCAAGGACGATCTTTTTCATTTGTTCCTCACTTATTGTAAAAGCCAAGATCTATTCTTAATGCCGGGGATGATCTAGTCAGCCGGTTTCAAGTATTTGGTTTCTTTAACGCTGCCGTCCTTGCGCTTGTTAACGGCCTTCCAGCGGTTGTTTTCTTTTTTGTAAACGCTGAGCCAGCCGTGGTCATCAATATCCGTAACTTCCACGTTGCTGATTTCCTCATCGCGCAGGCCACTTAGCAAGCCGAATTTTACTCGACCGCCGGTGCCGTCAGTGCATTGGTGGTTGCTGGGCGAAATAATCCAATCATTGAAGGTGCTCCATTCAACCTTCAGGGGATGACTGGAGTTGTTGTAAATGCAACATGCCTGGCTGTATCCGGCTGCGGCAATTGAAGCCGCGCAAACTAGTATCGCAATGACGAACGTTTTCATTTTTTCCTCGCTTATTGTAAAAGCCAAGATTCGTACTAGATGTTGACTAAGACCTAATCAAGTGGCTCCAAGTACATCGTATCTTTTACATCTCCTGATTTATGCTTGTTTACGACCTTCCAGTGGTTGTTTTCTTTCTTGTAAACACTGAGCCAGCCGTGGTCGTCTATATCCCTGAGCCTAGAATTACTAATATAATGTTTCCGTAGTCCATCCAGTAGAGTGATGTTAACCTTTCCTCCGGTGCCATTGGTGCATTGGTGATTGCTGGGAGAGATAGTCCAGATATTGATCTGGTTCCATTCAACCCTCAAGGGATACCTGGAGTTGTTGTAGATGCAACAAGCCTGAGCAAGGCCATATGTCGTAAAGACAAGCACCATTGTCATAATTGTCAGCCCTAGTTTTTTAATCGACCTTTCGGTCATTTGCGGCCTCCTGATTATTAACCGTCGGCTCTGTTCCGTTAATTTGTTACGTACCGCCTAGTCCCTCGTTCCAAGATAGTAGGTGTATTTAACATTGCCGTTTTTGTCCTTGCTGACAATTCTCCAACGAGTACTTTCCTTTTTATAAATGCTGAGCCATCCGTGGCTGTCAATTTCGCAATGCTTTTTCTCGCTAATTCGTGTTTTGAGCAGTCCATCCAGAAGATAAATTTCCGGATTGCCGCCGGTGCCGTTGGTACATTGGTGATTGCTGGGTGAAATAGTCCAGGTGTCGAGTAATCCCACCCATTCAACCTTCAATGGGTAATTGGTGTTGTTGTAGATGCAGCATGCCTGGCTGTATCCGGCCGTGGTAACGACAACCGCGCAAACCATAGTTATTAAAAAAAGCTTCTTCATCTTGCCCCCGCCACCGCAATGGTTAACATTCGCACGTGATGCTTGACGAAATCTAGTCCTGAGGCTTCAAGTACTTGGTTTCTTTAATGCTGCCGTCTTTGTGCTTGCTTACAACCTTCCAACGGTTGTTTTCTTTCTTGTAAACGCTGACCCATCCGTGGTCGTCAATTTTCACATACTCCGTTGTGCTTATCGCATAGTTGTGCAGACCGTCGTACAGGGTGATTTTGGGTTCCCCACCGGTGCCATCAGTGCATTGGTGATGGGTGGGTGATATGAACCAGTCGTTGATGCAGGTCCAGGTAACACGTAGCGGATGTGTGGTGTTGTTGTAAATGCAACAGGCCTGGCTGTATCCGTTCGTGGTAACGACAGCCGCGCAAACCAAAATGGTATAAAGCAACTTCTTCATCTTGTCCTCGCGATCGTTATGGTATCAAGCCACGGGCAATGCATAAAAAACCTAATCTTCAGTCAGATATTTTGTTTCTTTAATGCTACCGTCTTTGTGCTTGTTCACGACCTTCCAACGGTTGTTTTCTTTCTTATAAACGCTGACCCAACCGTGGTCGTCAATACTCACAAATACATAACTACTTATTGGATGCTCGCGCAGGCCATCCAGCAGGAAAATTTGCGGCTTACCACCAGTGCCATTAGTGCATTGGTGGTGGGTGGGGGATATCGTCCAAGCATTGAACATACCCCAATCAGCATGCAGAGGATGTGTGGTGTTGTTGTAAATGCAACACGCCTGGCTATGTCCGGTCATGGTGATTAAAGCCGTGCAAACCAGTAGTGTAAAAAGTAACTTCTTCATCTTATCCACGCGATCGTTATGGTATCAAGCCATGGGCAATACTTAACAAAATCTAATCTTTAGGCGTCAGGTATTGTGTTTCTTTAATAGTGCCGTTTCTACGCTTATTCACGACCTTCCAACGGTTGTTTTCTTTCTTATAAACGCTGACCCATCCGTGGTCGTCAATGCTCACGAAAACGTAGCTACTTATTGCATTTTTGCGCAGGCCATCCAGCAGCATAATTTGCGGCTTACCACCAGTGCCATTAGTGCATTGGTGCTGGGTGGGGGATATTGTCCAATTATTGAATACACCCCAATCAACATGCAGAGGATGTGTGGTGTTGTTGTAAATGCAACAAGCCTGGATAGCCGTCGCGCTTGAAAAAATTATCGCCATGGTAAATACAGCCAACCCTGCTAAACCCATTTTGCGCATACAGCACCTCTGACCTGCTTATGGAAATAACGTAAAGATTGTAGGGAAATCAGTGTAAAATATATCGGGCTGTGGGTCAATTGAATTGTTTGAATTATGTTGTCATATTGTTAGGATACGGCCCTGATCATAGGCTGTCCAACAGCGTGCCCACAATGCCCTCCTGCGGAAATCCTAAAACCAGTTAGGGCGGCCACCGAACACGGCAACCGCCCTAAAAAATTTGCTGAGTTGTGGAGCGGGAGACGGGATTCGAACCCGCGACCATTAGCTTGGAAGGCTAACGCTCTGGCCAGGCTGAGCTACTCCCGCTCAAGCAGCGCGATTATATCACGGCTTTTTCCGTCCGGCAAATGCCCTCACATTGACAGGCAGGTCAGCTTGCTATAGGTTACACTGGGTTTACGCCCATATGGGGCGACAACACTATTTGGAGGACTAACCCATGCCAGGGGTTGTAATCATAGGCACCCAGTGGGGTGATGAAGGAAAAGGCAAGGTAGTAGACCTGCTTACCCAGCGCGTTGACGGCGTGGCCCGCTTTCAGGGCGGCAACAACGCAGGCCACACCGTGGTCGTCGGCAATGAAAAATTCATCCTGCATCTGATTCCGTCCGGCGTTTTGCACGAAAACAAACGTTGCTTCGTGGGCAACGGCGTGGTGTTGGACCCCAAGGTGTTCATCTCCGAGATAGACCGGCTCATCGACCGGAGCATCGACGTGGGCTCGAACAAGCTGCGTCTCAGCGAACGGGCTCACTTGATCATGCCCTACCACAAGGCCCTTGACGCGGCCCGCGAGGCGGCCAAGGGCAAGAGCGCTATCGGCACCACCGGCCGGGGCATCGGCCCGTGCTACGAAGACAAGGCCGCCCGCACCGGAGTGCGCGCCGTGGATCTGCTGGAGCCTGAGGTTTTGCGCCAAAAGGTCGAAGAGGCTTGCAAGGAAAAGAACTTCATGCTGGCCGAGTACTTCAAGGCCGACACCTTGGACCCCGAGGCCATCATCGCCCAATACCTGGAGTTCGGCAAGCGCCTGGCCCCGTATATCACCGACGTGGCCAAGGAGCTGGACAAGCTGCTGGGCGACGGCGGGCTGGTTCTTTTTGAGGGCGCCCAGGGCGTGCATCTGGACATCGACCACGGCACCTATCCCTACGTGACCTCGTCCAACCCCGTGGCTGGCGCGGCCTGTCCCGGCGCGGGCGTGGGCCCCGGCCGCCTAAATGGCGTCATTGGCATTGTCAAGGCCTATACCACTCGGGTGGGCGGCGGTCCGTTCACGGTCGAGTTGGAAGATGAAAACGGCCGCTGGATGCAGGAAAAGGGCGCCGAGTTCGGCTCCACCACGGGTAGACCGCGCCGCTGCGGTTGGCTGGATATGGTGGTTGTGCGCCAGTCCGTGCGCCTGGCCGGCGTCACCAGCCTGTGCGTCACCAAACTGGACGTGCTCACCGGCCTCAAGACCCTGAAAATCTGTACTGCCTACAAGCTCGACGACGGCTCCATCCTCGACAGCATACCGGCCTCCTTGACCGTGCTGGGTCGCTGCACGCCGGTTTACGAGGAACTGCCCGGCTGGGACGAAGACATCTCCGGAGCGCATTCCCTGGAGGATCTGCCCGAAAACTGCCAGGCCTATCTGCGGCGCATGGCCGAACTGGCCGGGGCTCCGCTGTCCATGGTCTCTGTGGGCCCGGACCGCGACGCCACCATCGTGGTGCGCGACCCCCTGGCCGTGTAACAAAAAACAAGCGGTGGCCCTAAAACCACCGCCCGAATAAATCATGACTCCGGTCTCCGCGTTCGTGGGGGCCGGTTTTTATTTGTAGCGTTCGAACGCCCGGCGCAGCTTGTCCGAGGCGCCCTTGTTGCGCCACCACCAGATGCCGCCGGCCGGAATGCCCAGGCCGATGAGGCTAACCACCAGTTTGCTGAATACGCCGGGGCCGCTGCCGGCGGTTGAAGCCGGAGCGCCTTGCAGGCCGGTCATCAGCCCGCCGATAATCAGGGCCAGCAGGATCAGACCGATCGACGATCCGCCAATGATCAGGGCCTGCTTGCGGCTGATTTTGTCCAGGCTGAATTTTGGCAGGCGCATCTTGGCGGCCGCGTTGGCCCTTGACGGCTTTGGTTTGGCCTGGGCCGGTTTTTTCCTGCGGGCCATGGACGGCCTGGGAGCCGGTTGGTCCTGGCCGGGCAGGGGATGATCCAGAATGATGGGCTCCTGGGGCTGGCCCGTCGGACCCATGAACGCAGGTTCCTGGGTGGGCAGGGGTTGGGTGGCCGGTTTACGAGTGTAGCGGCCGCACTCCACCACGATGGCCGAGGCGCAGTCCGCTTCCAAGCCGCCGCGCTCCATGGCCAGATTGACCATGTCCACGCAGGCCTGGTTCAGGTCTTCGGTCTGCTCCAATGTTTCTGACATCTCGGCGTCGCCCACCCGGCTGTGCAGGCCGTTGCTGCAAATGACGAATATCTGGCCGTCCCGTACCTGCTCCACGCTCAGGTCTATCTGCATGGCCGGGTCCTTGCCCAACCGCCGGGTGAGGGCTATGCCCACGGCGTGGTCTTCGGTGAGCTGCTTGAGTCTGCCTTCTTGCAGGCGGTAGGCCCGGCAGTCGCCAACATGGCCCAGCACGGTAAAATCGTCGGTAAAGACCATGGCCGTCAAAGTGGCGCCCATGGGGGTCTCACCGGCCATTCGCAGCAGCCTGGCGTTGGCCTTTTGCATTGATTCCTTGAGCAACTCGCTGAGTTCAAGCTCGCTGAAGTTGCGGTCTCGCAGATTGTAAATGCGGGCCACCAAGAGGCTTTTGATCATGCCCGTGGCCGCCTGGGCCGCCCGTAGGCCGCCGAGGCCCTCGCCCATGCCGTCGGCCACCGCCGCCACGGCGCGCACGTTGCCGCCGCTGAGCACATGGCTGAAGAACAGGTCGTCCTCATATGCCGTGCCCCGGCCCACGCCCGCGTAATAAGCCCCGGTCAGCTTTTTCTGGCCCGAGCCCATGTCACCCTCCGTAGGATGTTCAATGCTTGACATAAATCGTCAGTTTCTGACCCACCTGGATGTTGTTGTTGCGCAGGCCGTTCCAGCGTTTGATGGCCGTGATGGTGACGTTGTAGCGCCGAGAGATCAGGCTGAGAGTCTGGCCGCTGCGCACCGTATGGGTGATTTTTTCAGTGGCGCTGGTTGGGGCCTTGGTTGGTTGGGGCGTGGGTGTGGCCGTTGCCGTTGCCGTGGCCTTTGGCTCCGGCGTGGTCTGGGCCAGGGCTATAGCCGGTGCGGACGTGGCCCTTGCGGGTGGCAGCGGTTTGTCTTCCTGTCTTTGGGCGGCTTTTGCTTCGGCGGACTGGGCCTGCGTCAGTCGACGCTGGTCCTGCTCAAGGGCGTCGATTTTGGCTGAAAGGCTTACTACCTTGCGCCGCAGCAGGGAAATCGACGCCGTATGGCTTTTTTTGTCCGGCGGGCCCAGGGGAGAAACCTCGAACTCCGCGATTCGGTTGGACAGATTGTCAATCTGGGCCTGGATCGGCTGCATATTGGCCCCGTCGGCCACGACTACGGCGCCGGGGGTGGTCCAAAGGGCCCAAAGGCTGATCACCAGCGCCCCGGCGGCCATCAACAGGGCCACCAGACCCAGGGGCGGCATGTTGTTTTTGGCGGCGCTTGGGACAGGTTTTGCTTCCGTTTGTTCCTCTGCCGGGTCCATGGACGGTCCGCCGTTGTCTTTTAGTGAGAAATCGCTACTGCCCAGGCCGGGGCCCTTTGGCCCGGCGGCGGGAGAAATATCATCGAGTCCCAGGCTGCCCGGTGTTTTGTTTTTGTCGTCCATGCAGTCTCCAAGTGAACAAAATAGTTTTAAATTTATAACACTTGCTGGTACAGCCAATCAACCTGTCACCAGTCGCGCACCGGGCACTTTTCGCACAACGGCTTGCTTTTTTTGCAATAATGTTTGCCCAGCATCACCAAAAGCGCATGGAACTCATTATATAGACCGGCATCGGCCGAAAGATTTTCCATGAATATCTCCTGCAACTCAAAATAACTCATGGATTCATCGGCCAGATCGTGGCGGGCCAGAATGCGGAAGGTGTAGGCATCAACAACGAAGATGGGCAAACCCCCGGCGTACAACAGCATGCTGTCGGCCGTCTCCGGGCCGATTCCCTTGACGCCCAGTAGCTGCCTCCGGGCCCGGTCCAGGGGCTGGCCGAACAGCGAGTCCAGATCTCCGCCGTGTTCGGCCTGGACCATGGCTAGCAGGTTGCGCAGACGGGCCGCCTTGATATTGTAATATCCCGAGGGACGGATAAGCTCAGCCAACCTGGCTTGATCCATATCCAGCATGGCCCGGACGCTCAGGCTGCCCGCTTGTTTGAGGTTGGCTATGGCCTTTTCCACGTTGGTCCAGTTGGTGTTTTGGGTCAGCACCGCACCGACCATGACCTCAAGCGGCGTCTCGCCGGGCCACCAATTCTGGGGCCCGAAATGTCCGTGCAGCAGTTTGAAAAGCTGTTGTAACCTGTCGCCGGTGTTCATTTCTCCTCCCGTTGCCATACCGGGCAAGTTAGCATGGCCCAGGCCGCCGCGCCAGCAAAGTCGCCTTGACATTAAACCATGGAGACGTATACATATCGTTGATCTTATGGCCTGGTAACGGTAAATTTGCCCATTGCTCCCCAACCAAGACGGAAAGGCCCCGAAAATGGCAGGTGAACCCCGATTGAGAAAAACCCGCAACTTCGGTGTGGTGGCCCATATTGACGCGGGCAAGACCACTTTTACCGAGCGGGTGCTGTTTTACACCCGGCGTACCCATAAGATCGGTGAGGTTCACGACGGCGCGGCCACCATGGACTGGATGGCCGAAGAGCAGGAACGGGGCATCACCATAACCAGCGCGGCCACTTCCTGCGAATGGAACGGGGCCATCCTCAATATCATCGACACGCCGGGCCACGTCGACTTCACCATCGAAGTCGAGCGGAGCCTGCGCGTTTTGGACGGTGTGGTGGCGGTGTTCTGCGCGGTGGGCGGCGTTGAACCCCAATCCGAGACCGTATGGCGCCAGGCCGACCGTTACAAGGTGCCCAAGATCGCCTTTATCAACAAGATGGACCGCGTTGGCGCCGACTTTGCCGGGGTCCTTGGCCAGATGCGCACCAAGCTGGCGGCCAATCCCCTGCCTCTGACCATACCCTGGGGCGCCGAGGATCAGTTCAAGGGCGTCATCGATCTGCTGACCATGGAAGCCATCACCTGGAACCAGGAAGACCAGGGCGTCAGCTTTGAGCGGGGTCCGATTCCCGGCGATATGACCGACGAGGCCCAGGCCGGACGCGAGATCCTGCTGGAGGCCATTTCCGAGGTCAACGACGAGATCATGGAACTGTACCTGGCCGAGGAAGAAATTCCGGTGGCCGAGCTTAAAAAGGCCGTACGCCAGGCCTGTCTGAACCTGGAGCTTGTCCCGGTATTCGCCGGCAGCGCCCTGCGCAACAAGGGCGTGCAGCCGGTGTTGGACGGCGTGGTGGACTACCTGCCGTCTCCGGTGGATATTCCGCCGGTGGAGGGCGTCAATCCCCAGACAGAGGAAACCGAGCGCAGGATGGCCGACGACAAGGCCCCCCTGGCCGCCTTGGCCTTCAAGGTGCAGATGGACGAAGGCCGCAAGCTGGTCTACGTGCGGGTCTACGCGGGCGTGCTCAAGGCCGGGTCCGAGGTCTACAACGTCACCAAGGACAAGAAGGAAAAGATCGCCAGAATCCTACGCATGCACGCCAACAAGCGTGAGAGGGTGGACGAGGCCCGCTCGGGCGAGATCGTCGGCGTCATGGGCCTGAAAAACACCAGCACCGGCGACACCCTGGCCACCACCGACCGGCCGATTTTGCTGGATCCCATCCAGTCGTACGAGCCGGTGATCAGTATTGCCGTGGAGCCCAAGACAGTGGGCGACCAGGAGAAGCTGGACTCCTGCCTGGCCAAGCTGGCCGACGAGGACCCGACCTTCCGCGCCCGCACCGACGACGACACCGGACAGACCGTTATCAGCGGCATGGGCGAATTGCACCTGGAGGTGCTGGTGCACCGCCTGGCCCGGGAATACAACCTCAATGTCAACGTTGGGCGGCCCCAGGTCGTGCACCGCGAGACCATAGCCGTTGAAAAGACCGTTGAAGAGACCTTTGACCGCGAACTGGGCGGCACCCGCGAATTGGGCCAGGTGACAATAAGCGTCAGCCCCAATCCCAGAGGCGGCGGCAACACCGTGCGCGTCAGCGCCCCGGAAGATCAGATTCCGCCGGAAATCCACGCGGCGCTGCTGGCGGCGGCCCAGGAGGGCCTGGCCAGCGGTCCGGTCATGGGCTACCCTGTGGTCGACGTCGGGGTTCATATCTCTGGCGGTGTGTTTACGCAAGGTCTGAGCACGGAAAAGGGAATGCGTTTGGCGTGCTCGATGGCCGTGCGCAAGGCCATGGAACAGGCCGAGCCCGCGCTGCTGGAGCCGGTGATGAAGGTGGAGGTGGTTTCGCCCGAGGAGTTCATGGGCGAGGTCATCGGCGACCTGAACGCAAGGGGCGGCCAAGTCGAAGGCGTCGACGCCAAGGCCGGGGTCAATATCGTCAACGCCCAGGTTCCGCTGCGGGCCATGTTCGGCTATTCCACCAGCCTGCGCTCCGCGACCCAGGGCCGGGCGGTGTTCTCCATGCAATTCAGCCACTTCGATAAGATAGACGGCAAGAAAAAATAGCCGCCGCACGTTTCGCATCAGCTCGGCCACCCTGAAATAGGGTGGCCGTTGTATTTACACTCAGTAATCATACCGCGTTGGCATATTATGGAGCGATTTAAATCCTACGGCTTGACCGGCGATTTGTGACGGAATAACATGATAACAAGGGGGAGGAAATAATATGGGAACATTGGATTAACTGTCGGCTTACAAGATAAGAGTGGAGATTTTGCGATAAAAAATTGGACCTGCGGCGGCCATCGAAGCCGATAAAAAGCGGGAGAAAGTTATTCCTAACAAAATGTTGAATATTTTGTGGCTTGGCCTGGTTTTGGCCCTTTTCATGGTCCAACCGGCGATGGCCGATGATGGTGGCGGGCAACCTCCCGAGGGTGTGACGGTTGAGACCGGCACGGATAACGCCCCGGGGCAATCCGATGGCCGCTATACCCATGGTTGCACAGTGATATGCCACTACTCCCAGGGGCCTTGCGGCTGGGCCTCGGCCAAGAGCAACCAACACAGCACCAGCGAACTATGTAATGTCGCGCGCCGATACGCCAGCAATGCGTGCTACCAGTCAAACAAGACCCCGGTCACCGGTTGCTATATCCACAATTCCTGGTAGGTTGGCGGGCGCTGATTTAATGAGCGTGTTCGTTTGGACGATGCGGCGGGAACTCCTTCATGCCGTGACGTAGGCATAGCATGGCGGGGCGTACGCCATGTTCCCGTTGTATTTCGGGGTCATTCCCACTTTGTTTGTGGGGGAATCGGTTTATTCTTCGCCTGGCAGCTTGGGGCCCTTTTCCTTGTCTTTTTTCTCGTTCGTATCGTTGAGCGCATCAAGCTCTTTTTGGGCCTCGGCCTTGAGTTCCGGGTTGTCGTCCAGGCTGCGCACGGCCCTTTCGAAATGATACTGGGCGGTCTTCATATTGCCTTCGGTTTTGAAAGCCATGCCCAGTTGGTACGACGCCTCGCCGTGACGGCCCAGGCGGCCCAGGGCCATGCCCAGCATCCGCCTTGCCTCGATGTTGTCCGGGATGGTTTCAAGCACTCGCTTGAAGGCATGCACGGCAACCGAATAGTCGCCGCTCTGCATGTAGGCTTCGCCAAGGGCAAAGAGGACCGACGGATCGCCCGGCCTTTTGGTCAGGGCCTTGTCCAAAATGAACTGGGCCTCCTTGAAATTGCCCAGGCGGACCAGGCAGAGGCCCTTTTCCTTTTGGACCCAGGCCGCGTCCGGCAGCATCTTCAGAACCTTGTCAAAAGAATTAAGGGCCTGCTTATAGTCGCGGCGGCGCATGTCCAAAAGGCCCAGGCCGTACAGCGGAATGGGGTCGTCGGGGTGTTGGCGGTACATGGCCTGCAAGTTGGCCTGGGCATGATCAACGTCCTCGTATAAGGCGATGAGCCTCACCTTGATCCGCTGAAATTCACTGTTGTCAAACTTGGCGCCCTTGCGGGTGTCCCGGCGGGCCATCTGCTCGATGGCCTCCATGCGTTCAGGGCTCTGGGGGTGGGTGCGCATGTAGGTGGGCACGTTGACGCCCATCTGCTGTTCGAGCTTCCACATACGGCCAAAGGTGTTGGCCATTTCCGTGCCGGGATATCCGGCGTCGGTCATGATTTTGTATCCGGCCCAGTCGGCCTCCGACTCGTCCTGGCGGCTGTAGGCCAATTGCGCCTGGATATTGCCGGCCATGGAGCCCATGGCCAGGGCCGAGCCAAGCTGGGGGGCGCCGGCCAGGGCGCCCAGAAGCAGCCCGGCGACAACACCGGCCATGGACAGGGCCTGGGCCGGAGCGGCCTTTTCCATGCGTTTGGCTATATGTCGCCGCCAGACGTGCCCCATTTCGTGAGCCATGATGCCGGCCAACTCGGCCTCGTTTTCCAGGGAGGTGATCATGCCCCGGTAAAAGAAGATATAGCCGCCGGGAATGGCAAAGGCGTTTATTTCGTCGGAGTCGGCCACGTAAAAGTGGTAGTCAAAGCGCTTTTCCGGCAGGAATTCGACAAGGTTTTTGCCCAGGTTGTTGATATAGCGCATGACCTCTGGATCGGTGACCATGGGAATGGAGTGCATGATCTCGTTGTAGGTCTCGCGGCCCAGCTTGCGCTCTTCCTCTGTGGTCATCATGGCCCCGGCTGGCGCGGGAATGGTTCCAATGATTACCGCCACGGTCAGAATGTAGCTCAGCGCTCGCCGGATCATGATACTCCTTTGTTTTATTTATATAAACAGCAGCCGGTCATCTGCTCCGGCTGTTCAAGGCCCAGCAATCCCAGCAGGGTGGGGGATACGTCGCACAAGGCCCCCGGTTTGAGAGTGGCGTGGGGATTGTCCGGGTCTATCAATATCAGCGGCACCGGGTTACTTACCGTGTGGGCGGTATAGGGGCCGCCGGTGGCCGGATCTATCATCTGTTCGGCGTTGCCGTGGTCAGCGGTCAGAACAACCTTGCCGCCGGCCTTGAGCACCGCCGGGATGACCTGGCTCAGGCTCTTGTCCAGGGTCACCACGGCTTGGCGGGCGGCCTCGTACACGCCGGTGTGGCCCACCATGTCGCCGTTGGCGTAGTTTATGATGATGAGGTCGTATTTGCCCGAATCAATGCGTTTGAGGACCTCCTCGGTGACCTCGGGCGCGCTCATCTGGGGCTTTTGGTCGTAGGTCTCCACCTCGCTGGGCGAGGGGATCAGCACCCGGTCTTCGCCCTGGACCGGCTCTTCCCGGCCACCGTTGAAAAAGAACGTCACATGGGCGTATTTTTCGGTCTCGGCGATATGGAGCTGTTTGCCGCCGGCGTTGCTGATCACGTCGGCCAGGGTCATATCGATGGTCTGGGGCGGGAAGGCCACGGGCATGTTGAGGTGTTCGTCATACTGGGTCATGCAGACGTAGCTGGAAAGCTCGGGCTTGTCCGAGACGTCAAATCCGTCAAAGCCCGGCTGGTTGAAGGCCCAGGTGAACTCCCTGGCCCGGTCGGCTCGGAAGTTGAAGAAGATCACGGCATCGCCGTCAAGGATTTTGCCCACCGGCCGGCCTTCCATGTCTTCTATCACAATGGGCTCGATGAACTCGTCGTACTGCTGCCTGGAGTAGGCCTCCTCCACGGCGGCCACCGGATCGGCCTGCATGTCGCCCTGGCCCCGGACTATGGCGTTCCAGCCCTTTTCCACGCGTTCCCAGCGCTTGTCGCGGTCCATGGCCCAGAATCGGCCGCTGACGCTGGCGATGTCAGCCTGGGGATAGGCGTTGATAAACTCCTCCAACTGGCGCAGGTAGCCCACGCCCGAATCGGGCGGAGTATCCCGGCCGTCGAGAATGGCGTGCACGTGGATGCGCTTGACGCCGTTTTGGGCCGCCAAGTCAATCAGCGACTCCAGATGCGTTTGGAGCGAGTGAACGCCGCCGTCGCTGACCAGGCCGATGAGGTGCAGGGCCTTGCCGTGGGTCTCCACGGCCTTGATTGCGCCCATTATGGCCTCGTTTTTGGGCAGTTCGCCGTCGCGGATGGCCTTGGAGATGCGGGTGATGTCTTGATAAATGACCCGGCCCGAGCCCAGGTTGAGGTGCCCCACCTCGGAGTTACCCATCTGGCCCTCAGGCAGGCCAACGGCCTCGCCGTAGCAGAGAATTTCGGTATGGGGCCATTTGGCGAAAAGCGAATCAATATAGGGCGTGTCGGCTCCGATCACGGCATTGCCGTTTTCATCGGGAGCAATGCCGAAACCATCGAGAATTATCAGTACAACGGGCTTGTTGCTCATAAAGTCAGTCCCAGACGATGCCCGCGGAGTGTTGGTCGGCCTCCGGCGGTAAAATGGAATTCAGTTCCTTGAAGTCCAGTTCCATGCGCGGTGCGTCGCCCCAGAGTGACTCCAGGTCATAAAATTCGCGCACCGGCTGGTGAAAGACGTGGACAACCACGTCGCCGAAGTCCAACAGCGCCCAGCGGCCCTCCCGGACGCCTTCTTCGCCGATGGCCTGCCTGCCCGATTTCTTGAGCACCCTGGAGATGTTTTCGGCGATGGCCCGAGCCTGGCGTGTGGACCGCCCACTGGCCAGCAAAAAGTAGTCGGCATACCCGGTCAGGGGACCCACTTCCAGAACGATAATGTCCTCGGCCTTTTTTTGGGCCGCGGCCGCGGCGCAGAGCTTTGCCAAGTCTTCAGGTGTGGTGGGTCTGGGCGGCCGTATGCGGGGCTTTGTACGCTCACTCATTTGTTCGGTCTTAATCCAGATAAAGTTTCATGTCTTTAATATATTCCTCGACCTTCTGGGGCACAAGGAATGATATGCTGCGGCCTTTGGCCACTTTGCGCTTGGTATAGGTGCTGGAGACGTCCAAAAGCGTTGTCAGAACCTGACGCACGCCGCCGCCCGAAGGCAGGCGGATCCAGCCGTCCTCGGCCGGGGCGAAAGAAGGGTCAATCTTTTCGCGAAGATAATCGCCCATATCCAAACGTGGCGCCCGGGGCCGATCCATGACCACGAAGTCGGCATGGTCAAACAGGGCCCGTGTTTCATACCAGGTGTGCAGATAGAAAAAGGCGTCCGCGCCGATGATGAAATATATGCTCACCCCGGGGTTTTCAGCCTTGAGATACTTCAGTGTGTCGATGGTGCGGCTGATGCCGCCGCGCCGGGCCTCAAGGTCGTCGACGATCAACTGGGGATGGCTTTCCACGGCCAGGCGGCACATGGCCAGGCGGTGTTCCAGGCTGGCCTTGACGTCCTTGCGGTGGGGCGGGGTGGAGCAGGGCATGAACCTCACATTGGGCAGGTCCAGGGCCTCGGCCACTTCGATGGCCCCCCGCAGATGGGCTATATGGATAGGGTCGAAGGTCCCCCCGAATATGGCGATCTTCCCGTCCACTAGGAGCGCACCTGACCCTGGCCAAAGGCGATGAATTTGGTGGTGGTCAGCTCGGCCAGGCCCATGGGCCCGAAGGCGTGCAGCTTGCTGGTGTTGATGCCGATCTCCGCGCCAAGGCCAAGCTGGCCGCCGTCGTTGAAGCGCGTGGAGGCGTTGACTATGACCAGGGAGCTGTCCACGCTGTCGATGAAGCGGCGGGCCCGCTGGTAGTCGCTGGTGATGATGGCCTCGGTGTGCTGGGAGCCGTACTTGGCGATATGGTCCATGGCCGCGTCCATGTCGGGCACCACCTTCACCGCCAGGATCAGGTCCAGGAATTCGGCGGGCCAGTCTTCTTCAACGGCGGGCACGGCCTCGGGCACGATTGCCAGCGTTTGAGGGCAACCTCTCAGCTCAACGCCCTGGGCCTTCATGGCCGCGGCGCATTTGGGCAGAAATTCGCCGGCGATTGCCTCGTGCACCAGCATGGTCTCCAGGGCGTTGCACACGCCGGGCCGGTGGCACTTGGAATTGATGCAGATATCCACGGCCATGTCCATGTCGGCGCTTTGGTCCACAAAGGCGTGACACACTCCCTTGTAGTGCTTGAGCACAGGGATGCGCGACTCGTTGGCCACGAAGCGGATCAGGCTTTCGCCGCCCCTGGGGATGATCACGTCCACCAGTTCGTCCTGCTTCAAGAGGGCCAGGGTGGCCGCCCGGTCGGTGGTGGCGATGACCTGCACCGCGTCGACGGGCAGGCTGTTGGCCGTAAGGGCCTCGGCGATGATCTTGTTCAGGGCCAGGTTGGAGTTGATGGCCTCCTTGCCGCCTTTGAGGACCACTGCGTTGCCGCTTTTCAGGCAAAGGGCCGCCGAGTCGATGGTCACGTTGGGCCGGGACTCGTAGATGAAGCCGATGACGCCCAGGGGAATGCGCTGGCGGCCCACCTGCAAGCCATTGGGCCGGCGCCACATGGCCACGACTTCGCCTACGGGGTCAGGCAGGGCGGCCACTTCGCGCAGGCCTTGGGCCATGGAGGCGATGACCGCGTCGGAAAGGGTAAGGCGGTCGATCATTGCCGAGGTGAGTCCGGCCTGTCGGCCCGCGTCCACATCCTTGGCGTTTTCGGCCTGGATCTGGGCCTTGTTGTTTTCCAGGGCCACAGCCATGTCCAACAGGGCCTGGTTTTTTTTGTCCGTGGGGGCCACGGCTATTTTTCGGGCCGCTTGACGGGCCTTTTGGCAAAGTCCGACAACTAGTTGTTCAACAGACATTCCAAACTCTCCCCTTCATCAGGTCCGAACACCACCAGGTTGTCGCGGTGGATGACTTCCCCAAAAAATTTTTGGCCCAACAGGTCTTCGATTTCATTGCTGTGCAGGCCCATAATTTGCTCCAGGTCGCCGCTTGAGTAATTGCTCAAGCCAACAGCCAGGGTGTGGCCGTCGGGGGCGACGACCTTTACCGCGCCGCCCGGTCCGAATTTGCCGCGCACGCCCATGACTCCGGCGGCCAGGAGACTCTTGCCGCCCCGAGTGATGGGTCCTACGGCTCCCTGGTCCACCACTACTTCACCTGTCTGGTTTTGACAAGCGGCAAAGGCGATCCAGTGTTTGCGGCTGGACAGCCTGGTGGTGCGGGGCAGGAACAGGGTGCCCATATCCTGTCCGGCGAAGATGCCGTCGAGGATGTCGTCCACCAGGCCGTTGGCCACGATGGTGTGGGCTCCACAGCGGGAAACCTTGTCGGCGGCCTTGACCTTGCTGAAGATGCCGCCGCGGCCCACCGCGCCGGGCTGGGCCGAGGCCGAGTTGAGCAGGGCGCTGTCGACCTTTTCCACCACGGCGATGCGTTTGGCCGCGGGATTGGCCCTGGGGTCGGCGTCGAGAATGCCGTCCACGTTGGTCAGGTTGATCAACAACTGGGCGTCCAGCAGGTTGGTCAGCATGGCCGCCAGGTTGTCATTGTCGCCCAGTTTAATTTCATCAACGGCCACGGTGTCGTTTTCGTTAACCACCGGCAGCACGCCCCACTCGAAAAGGGTGTTGATGGTGTTGCGCACGTTGAGATAGCGGTGCCGCGAACGCAGATCCCCGGCTGTGAGCAGGATCTGGGCAACCTTGACGCCCCGCGCCTCCAATACGGTTTCATATTCCTGGATCAGGCGGGACTGGCCCAGGGCCGCGGCGGCCTGCTTTTCGGGTATGGTGTTGAGCTCGCGTTTGCCGATATGGGCCCTACCGCTGGCAATGGCCCCGGAGGAAACCAACAGAACCTGTCTGCCGGTCTGGAGCAGACGGGCGAGTTGGTCGCCCAGCAGGCGCACCCGTTCCAGGTCCAGGCCGTTGCCTCCGGCTGTGAGCACGCCCGAGCCAACTTTGACGATGACCCGGCGAACCGAAGAAATGATTTGGTTTCTATTCATCAGCCACCTCGGGGCTGTTGGAGGCAAAGACGATTTCGTTGATCCGCAGCAATAGTTCCTTGAGCCCCTGGGCCGTCACCGTGGAGCAGGGATATATTTCCAGTCCCTCGGCTTGGGCAAACTCCCGGAACAGTTCAAGGTTGTCTTCCGCGCCGGGCAGGTCCATCTTGTTGGCGGCTATGACACCGGCCCGGTCGGCCAGGGTCTGGTCATAGGCGGCGAGCTCGGTGCGGATCGTTTCAAAATCATTGTAGGGATCGGCGCCGGACATGTCGACGACATAAACAAAGACCCTGGTGCGCTCCACATGCTTTAAGAACCGCAGCCCAAGGCCCGAGCCCTCGTGGGCGCCTTCCACCAGGCCGGGGATGTCGGCGATGGTGAAGGGTTCGCCTCCGGGCACCTGGGCCACGCCCAGGCTGGGCGTCAGCGTAGTGAAGGGATAGTCGGCCACCTTGGGCCGGGCCGCGCTGAAAGCCCGCACCAGGCTGGATTTGCCCGCGTTGGGCTGGCCGATGAGCCCCACCTGGGCCAGGAGTTTGAGCTCCAGGCGCAGACGGCGCTGTTCGCCTTCACCGCCGGGGTTGGCCTCTCTGGGCGCACGGTTGGTGGAGCTGACAAAATGCATGTTGCCCCAGCCGCCATAGCCGCCCTGGGCCACCACGACTTCCTGGCCGTCCTCGATGATGTCGGCGATGAGTTCATCCGTCTCGTCGTCGAAGATCAGGGTGCCCACGGGCACCTTGAGGTAGCGGTCCTCGCCGCCGCGGCCGTTTTTCTGGGAGCCCTGGCCGTGGGTGCCGCGTTTGGCCTTGAAGTGGCGCAGATAACTGTGGTCGGCCAAAGTGGCCACGCGGGTGGTGCCGGTGACGATGACATTGCCGCCCCGTCCACCGTCGCCGCCGTCGGGCCCGCCCTTGGGGCGGTATTTTTCCCGGCAGAAGCTGACGCAGCCGTCGCCGCCGTTGCCGGCGTACACTTCGATTATGGCTTCATCGATAAACCGCATGACCTGACGCTCGAATTAGACGTCCATAAAAAACTAAAGCGGCCAGGCAAAACGTCCGTAATCGGGACGCAACCTGAGCCGCTTTTAGGGGAACGGCCGCCGTACTAGGCCGGGTAGACGCTGACTTTTTTCTTGTCTTTGCCCAGGCGCTCGAAACGGACGGTGCCGTCGATTGTGGCGAAGATGGTGTAGTCACGGCCCATTCCGACGTTTTCGCCGGGGTGAACCCGCGTGCCCAACTGGCGAATGATGATGTTGCCGGCCCGCACGTTGGTGCCGTCACCGATCTTCACGCCTCGCCGTTGACCTTTGGAGTCGCGGCCGTTGCGGGACGAACCGCCTGCTTTTTTATGTGCCATTTGCTAGTTCTCCCCGCCTTGGCTAGGCCTTGATGGCCTCGACGCGCACAGCAGTAAAGTGCTGGCGATGACCCCGCTTGACGCGGTAGCCCTTGCGGCGTTTCTTTTTGAAAACAACGATCTTGCGGCTCTTGCCCTGCTCGATGATGGTGGCCTCGACGGCGGCGCCGTCAATGTACGGCTGACCCACTTTGGGCTCGCCTTCGCCACTGACCAGAAGGACCGGTTCGATGCTGATCTTATCGCCCACTTCACCGGTCATTTTTTCCAGGCGCAGGACCTGGCCGGGTTCCAGTTTGTATTGTTTGCCACCGTTGGCGACTACTGCGTACATGTTAGTTTGTCCTCCAAAACGCACAGAAAGGCAAGTATAGGAGGTGATTGCCCTTCTGTCAACACCGCACGCGGCCCAAACCACCCCTTTGCGGGTTGGGCCGCCCACTTTCGGCTGGGGACCTTTAATACACCACGGAGCCTGGTTTTTCAAGCGTCTAGAGGCAAATAAAAAGGCCCCGGTTCTCACCGAGGCCCGTAATGCCGATTTGGCCCGAATTTACTGCGGGCTCTTGATGTACTTCATGTAGTCGCCATCGGTGCTCAGGATCAGTTCCAGCTTTTCGCTGGGCACTTGGCCGTAGCTTTCCAGGGTCTTGAACATGGCGTAGAACTGCGGGTCCTGGCCAAAGGCCTTGCCGTAGATCTCGGTGGCCTTGGCGTCGGCCTGGCCCCGGATCTCCTGGGCCTTGCGGTAGGCCTCGGAGCGGATGCCCGCCAGTTCCTTTTTCATGCGGCCCAGGATGGACTGCTTTTCGCCCTCGCCCTCGCTGCGGTACTGGCTGGCGATGCGCTTGCGTTCGCTGATCATGCGCTCGAAGACCCGCTTCTGCACCGATGACTCATAGTTGATTTTTTTGATGCGCAGGTCGATGACCTCGATGCCGAACTCGGGCGTCTTTTTCTGGGCTGCCTTGAGCATCTCGGCCAGAATCTCGCCCCGGCCCACCTTCATCACCGGATCGCCGGGCTCCTTGATGGCATCTTGGGCGTCTTGCCTGGCGGCGCCGAAGTCATATTCTCCGGCCGGATTGGCCATATCTTTCCAATTGGCGCTTCTCACCAGTTCAACCAGCTGGTGCGCCGCGATGGCGTTGTTGACCACCGAACCGATGATGTCGTCCAGGCGGCTCTGGGCATCATCCATGGTGGCCACTGTCTGTAGATACAGCAGCGGCTCAACGATGTGCCAGCGGGCCGTGGTGTCCACGAAGATGTATTTTTTATCCGCGGTGTTGATCTGCTTGGGGTCGCCGTCCCATTTCAGAATCCGTTTTTCGATGAGGTTGACCTTTTGGATGAACGGCAGCTTGAAATACAGGCCGGCGTCCTTGTAGGGCTTGCCCACGGGCTTGCCGAACTGGGTCAGGATGACTTGCTGGCCCTCGGGAACCACGAAGAACGAGGCGTAAGCCACCGCGCCCACCAACACCAGCAGAATAATCAGGGGAACTGCCAATTTCGAGCTGTTCATTTTACCGCCCCCTTTCCATTGCCCTGGTCAAGGCTCAAATGGGGCAGGATGCCCTTGACCTTGTCATCGACCACATAGACCTTGGCGGCCTTGGCCACCAGATCCCGCAGGGCGTCGAGATACATGCGCCGCTTGGTGACTTCCTGGGCCTGGCGGTAGCTGGTCAGCACCGAAATAAACCGCTTGGCCTCGCCGTCGGCCCGGTTGACTATCTCTGTGGCGTAACCCTCGGCCTCGCTGACAATGCGCTTGGCGTCGCCCTTGGCCTTTGGAATCTCCCGGTTATAGGCTTCCTGGGCCTCGTTGATCATACGTTCCTTTTGCTGACGGGCCTCGTTGACCTCGTTGAAGGCCGGACGCACCGGGTCTGGCGGGTTGATGTCCTTCATCTGAACGGTGTGAATTCCTATGCCGGTGTCATATTGATCCAGCAGCGTTTGCAACTCCACCTGCATTTGGTTGCCTATCTCGGTACGCCCCCCGGTCAGCACATCGTCGGCATAACGGTCGCCGACGATGTCGCGCATCACCGACTGGGACAGGTCCCATATGGCCTTTTCCGGGTCGCGGATGGCGAACAGATATTTTTTGGGGTCCTTGATGCGGTATTGAACGATCCAACTGACGTTGATGACGTTCAGGTCGCCGCTGAGCATCAGCGAAACGTCGCTGAAGTCCTGTTCGGCGTAGCGGGTGCGCACCCCGGCCTTGATGGTTCGTTGGCCGAATTCCATCTTGTAGATGAATTTGGTCTTGACCTTGGTGACCTGCTCGATACCCAGCGGCAGCTTGAAATTCAGTCCCGGATCGGCCAGGCGGCTGAATTTGCCGAAACGCTGGACCACGCCGGTTTCTTCGGTGTCGACCTTGTAAACCGATGTCGTGCCCAGCACCACCACGATAATCAAAACCAGGATGATCCACAGACCCTTGGGCTTTTTCCCGCCAAAGCGGTTTTTTAGATCCTCTACGACTTTGTTGAAGTCGGGTTCGCTCCCCGTGCCCTTTGGCGGGGGAGTCCAGTCCATGGGCATTGTTTATCCTCTTGTAAAAATTTTCGGTTCCAGTGCTTCATACGCCAAAAGCTTAGCAAGTTACGGGCTCATACACAAGCTTAGGCGGCTTCTGTTTGTGGGCGTCCGTTCCAGGGGGCGAATTTAAACAGCAGCAGCATGCCCGGAATGGCGATCAGGGTGCAGAAGATGAAGAAGCCCGACCAGCCCATGTGCTCGGCCATGAAGCCGGTGGGGGCCGAGGCGAAGACCCTGGGCACGCCCATCAGGCTGGAGAGCAGGGCGTATTGGGTGGCCGTGAATTTCTTGTTGGTCAGGGCGGCCATGAACGCCGCATAGGCCGCCGTGCCCATGCCGCCGGAGAGGTTCTCGAAGGCGATGACCGCGGCAAGGCCGGTAACGCTGGGGCCTATATGGGCCAGCACGGCGAATCCGGCCGTGCTGATGGCCTGCAAAAAGCCGAAGATCCACAGGGCCCGGTTGATGCCGGTCTTGATCATGATCACGCCGCCCAGCAGGGCTCCGGCGATGGTGGCCCAAAAGCCGAAGAGCTTGACCACCGCGCCGATCTGGGTCTTGGTGAAGCCGATATCCAGGTAAAACGGCGTGGTCATGGTGGAGGCCATGGTGTCGCCGATTTTGTACAAAAGGATGAAGGCCAGGACTCCCAGGCCCCAGCGAACGCCCGAGCGGCTGAAGTATTCCACGAAGGGCTCCACCAAGGCTTCGCGCATGGTCCGTGGGGCGCCGGAGCTGGCGTCGGGCTCGGGCGTGAATAGGGTGGTTATGACGCCGGCAGCCATGCAGGCCGCCATGATCAGATAGACTTCTCGGAAGCTCATGTGGTCGGCCATGATCAGGCCGCCGCCGCTGGCCAGGAGCATGCCCACCCTATAGCCGTTGATGTACAGCGATGAACCCAGACCCAGTTCGTTGTCGGCCAGGTCTTCCCGCCGGTAGGCGTCTATGGTGATGTCCTGGCTGGCGCTGAAGAACGTCACGAACAGGGCGGCCAGGGCGACCATGGCCGGGTTGTGGGCCGGGTTGGTGAAGGCCAGCCAGATTATGGCAAGAATCAACAGGCCCTGGGCCCAGAGCATCCAGCCCCGGCGGCGGCCCAAGATGCCCAGCGTAAGGCGTAGGGGCAAGTTAAGGGCGCGTTTCCAGAGAGGATAGGGCTGGCCGGGCTGAGGTTCCAGCCAGGGAAAGCTGTTGCGGTCTAAAAGGGGAGCCCAGACGAACTTGAGGGTGTAGGGCAGGCCCACCAGGGCCATCAGCCCGATGGTGGCCAGGTCGACCCCTGCCTGCTTCATCCAGGCTTGCAGGAGGCTGATTGTGAGTAAAAGCGGCAGGCCCGAGGAAAAGCCCATGACAAAAGCCACCAGCATGCGGCGGCTGACGATGGTCCGAAGTAATGAGCTCATCCCCGGCCCGGCCCTCCTTGATTCGCGATCAACCTACGCTGACGATTTCGACGATGCGCTGGCCGCCCGGCGTGATTACCTTGACTTCGTCGCCTTCTTCCTTGCCTATGAGGGCCTGGCCCACCGGCGAGGTCATGGATATGCGGCCGGCGCTGGCGTCGCTTTCAGCCGGTCCGACTATCTGATAGCTGAACTCATCATCGCTATCCGGGTCGTACAGGGTCACCGTGCAGCCGAAGACCACCCTGCCGTTGGGGCTCGGCAGCGGGTCAATGACTTCGGACATTGCAAGTTCCATTTTTATCTCAGCTATTTTGGCCGAGATAATGGCGTTGCGTTCCTTGGCCGCATGGTATTCGGCGTTTTCGGAGAGATCGCCGTGTGCCCTGGCTTCTTCGATGGCCGTAACCGAAGCCGGAAGCTCCACCTTGCGCAATTGACTCAACTCTTCCTGGAGTCTGTTCCGCCCCACGGCGGTCAGCAGCCTTCTGTCCACGAATGGCTCCTTGCGAAAAATCAGGATAGTACAATAGCAAAGCCGCCCCCGGGGCGAACGGCCCGGAGGCGAATACTCAATCCTAAAACATGGAACGAAGTATAACAGCTTTCGGCCCGGCGCACAAATTATCATATAAATATACGAGCTTGTTCTGTTGTAGCATTGCATGGCCGGTGCTATACTTTGCCCCCGACATAGAGCCAAAGGCCGACAGCGTCTTTGGACGATGTTTTAGTGCGTCTTGACAACGGCGTCGCTTTTGTGTAGTGAACACAATCTGGAGCCAGGCTGCCGATGAAGGTCCGTTTGGAAGACATACCCGAAGAGGGCCTTGATGTCGCGTTTGAAATAAAATCGGCGGCGGCTCAAGACCTCGGCGACGTGGTCGAAGAGATCATTGAGGCTCCCAGGGCATCGCTGTATTTGAATAAAACCGGCGATATCGTGTTGGCCAGGGGCAGGGCTTCGGCCCGTCTGCGCATGGATTGCAGCCGCTGCCTCCAAAGCTTTGACATGAGCATCGACCAGGACATGGACCTCGTGTTCCAGCCCGCGGTCGAACACGACGACGAGATAGCCCTGGCTTCCGCAGACATGGAAGTCAGTTTTTATGAAGGTGACGAAGTGGACCTGGGGCAGGCGGTTTTGGATGAAATCGGCCTGGCCATACCCATGGCTCCGCTATGCAGGCCGGAATGCGACGGCATATGCCCGCATTGCGGCAAGGATTTGCGCCAGGGCCCGTGTCAGTGCGGCGCCAAGGAGCTTGACCCCCGCTGGGTCAGGCTGGCCGAATTGAAAAAACAAATTGACTAAAACCGCGGCCTGACACCGCGGCCTCAATGGAGTTGATAAAATGGCCGTTCCCAAAAGACGACAGTCCACCACCCGACGGGATAAACGACGCTCGCACGATGCCATCACTCTGCCCAACCCCACGCCGTGCCCCCAGTGCGGCGAGCCGAAGATGCCCCATCGCGTGTGCCCTTCCTGCGGCACCTATAAGGGACGCCAGGTAGTCGAGCCCAAAGAGTAACCAGGCCTAGGTTATTCTAATGCGCATCGCCCTTGACGGCATGGGTGGCGATGGGGCCCCTGGCTCCATCGTCGAAGGGGCTATTTTAGGGCTGAAAAAGTCCAAAAAAGCCTACGAAGTGGTTTTGGTGGGCCAGACCGAGGTGCTTGAGCAGGAACTCGAGCGCCTCGGCGGTGCGCCGGAAGGCCTTCATCTGCATCACGCCTCCCAGGTGGTGGGCATGGCCGATGCTCCCGCCGCAGCTCTGCGCCGCCTGCGTGACGCATCCATCCGCGTTTGTTTCGACCTGCTCAAAGAGGGCGATGTCGACGCGGTGGTCAGCGCCGGCAACAGCGGCGCGACCATGGCCACGGGCGCGGTGGTCATGGGCCGTTTGCCCGAGGTGGACCGACCGGCTCTGGCTTCCGTTTTGCCGGGGCCTTACGGCCCGGTGGTGCTGGTGGACGTCGGCGCCAACGTCGATTGCAGTCCGCTGGTGCTTTTGCAGTTCGGATACATGGGCTCGGCCTTTGCCCAGCGCGTGCTGGAGGTCGAAAATCCAAAGGTCGGCCTGATGTCCATCGGCGAGGAAGGCGGCAAGGGCAACCAGGTCGTCAAGCGGGCATATGAAGAATTCATGGACAGCGGCCTCAACTTCGTCGGCAACGTCGAAGGCCGTGATATCTTTTCCGACACCGCCCAGGTCATTGTCTGCGACGGGTTTGTCGGCAATGTTTGCCTGAAACTCAGCGAGTCCCTCATCGAAATGGCCGTTGGCGTGTTCATGGAACTGCTTTCCAGCAGCGCCCTGGGAAAAACGGCCAGCCTGCTTTTAAAGTCCCAACTCAAAAAAATGATCGCGCGCTTCGACCATGCCAATTATGGCGGTGCCCCGTTGCTGGGCATAAATGGCGTGGCGTTTATTTGTCACGGCGCGTCCTCACCCAAAGCAATCTCCGCGGCCTTGCGCCAGGCGACCGAAGCGGTTAACGGTCGTTTGACACACCATTTAGCCGAAGGACTACAACAATTCCGTGGAACCTTGCTAGGCGAGGGCGACCAGGGTTAGAATGGCCCGCGTCCGGATGTGGGCTGTTTTTTTTGGTTAACTCCAGTTGGATAGGTCTATGGACTATTTCCTTAGTGAAGAGCAGGAGATGATTAGAGACCTGTGCCGGCAGATCGCCGAGGAGCGAATCAAGCCGGTGCGGGCGGAACTTGATGAAAAAGAAGAGTTCCCCACAGAGATTATCAAGGCCTTGGCCCAAGCCGATTTGCTGGGCCTTGTGATTCCCGAGGAATACGGCGGATTGGGTGGCGGTTGCCTGGAAAACTGCATCGCCGTTGAAGAACTTTCCAGGGCCTGCGTTGGCGTATCCACCAGTTACGCCGCGACCTTCCTCGGTGCCTTTCCCATTATCCTTTACGGCTCCAAAGCCCAAAAGGAGCACTACCTGAGCCAGATCGCCACCGGCGAAAAGCTATGCGCCTTTGCCCTGACCGAGTCGGCGGCCGGCTCGGACGCCTCGGCCATTACAACCGAGGCCCGCAAGGAAGGCGACTATTACGTGCTCAACGGTTCCAAACAGTGGATCACCAACGGAGGTCACGCCGGGATCTACACCGTCATCGCCATCACAGACCGCAGCAAGGGCCCCCGGGGCGCCAGCGCCTTTATCGTTGAAGAGGGCGACGAAGGCTTCAGCGTCGGCAAAAAGGAAACCAAGCTGGGCATCAGGGCCAGCGCCACGGCCGAGTTGATCTTCAACGACTGCCGCATCCCTGCCGACCGGCTGATCAGCCGTGAGGGCATGGGTTTTGTGGTGGCCATGCGCACCTTTGACCTGTCGCGCCCCGGCGTGGGAGCCCAGGGCGTGGGCGTGGCCCAGGGGGCCCTGGACGAAGCAGCCGCCTTTGCCCGCACGCGCAAGCAGTTCGGCAAACCCATCATCACCTTCCAGGCCGTGGCCCACATGCTGGCCGATATGGCCACCAAGGTCGAAGCGGCTCGTGCCCTGACCTACAGCGTGGCCCGCTATATCGACAGCGGGGCCAAGGACATCAGTAAGGTCAGCGCCATGGCCAAGGTGATGCCCACCGATATGGCCATGCAGGTGACCACCGACGCGGTGCAGGTTATGGGTGGTCACGGCTATATGCGCGAATATCCGGTTGAAAAAATGATGCGTGACGCCAAGATCCTCCAGATCTACGAAGGCACGAACCAGATTCAGCGCAATGTCATCGGCCAGGAACTGAACAAGGAGTACGGTCGACGCAAGTAATCGGCCACCGCATTAAAGTTATTGCTTTAACTTGACGGTGGTTGGCCAGAGGTGCGCCCAATGAAAATAATTGTATGCATAAAACAAGTCCCGGATACGGCCAGCGTTAAGCTGGACCCCGAGACCCACACCCTCAAGCGCGAGGGTGTTGATAGTATAATCAACCCCTTTGATTTGTTCGCCCTGGAGGCCGCCCTGCGGCTGCGCGAGGAACACGGCGGCGCCATCGATGTGCTGAGCATGGGCCCGCCCCAGGCCGCCGAAGTTATCAAGGAGGCCATCGGCTACGGCGTGAACGAGGGTTTGCTTTTAAGTGACCGGGCCTTTGCCGGGGCCGACACCTGGGCCACCACCGCCGCCTTGGCCGCGGGAGTGGATCACCTGGGCGGGGCGGACGTGATCATCTGCGGCAAGCAGGCCATAGACGGCGACACCGCCCAGGTGGGGCCGGGCTTGGCCCAGCGCCTGGGCATCCCCCATATCGCATTTGTGCGGGCCATCAACGAAGTGACCGGCAGCGACATGACCGTGGAACGGCAGATGGACGACGGTTACGACGTGGTCAAGGCCACGCTGCCGGTGCTGTTGACGGTCGTTCGGCAGATAGGCCAACCCCGGCCGCCTTCCCTGAAGGGCAAGATGAGGGCCAAAAAATACGAGGTGCCCGTTGCCGACGCCGCGGCTCTGGGCCTGGACCCGGCGGACATCGGCCTGGCCGGCAGCTACACCCAGGTCGTCAAGGTCTTCGCGCCGGAGATGGGCGGGGAACGCCGCATGTTCGAAGGCCCGGCGGCCCAGATCGGGGCCGAGGCCATCGACGCGTTGGTCGACACCCACGTAATCCGGTTGGGGGAGTGAGCCATGGCCCTGCTGATAAATAAAGAGCTTTGCACCGGCTGCGGTTCCTGCGCCGACGCCTGCCCCTTCGAGGCTATCGATGTTGTCGACGATATCGCGGTCGTTGGCGATGGCTGCACCCTGTGCGGCAGTTGCGTGGATGTTTGCCCTGAAGAGGCCATCACCCTGGAGGAGATCGAGCGCAAGGCCGACGGCCGGGCCGCCGAGGCCAAGGGCGTTTGGGTCTATGCCGAGAAGCGCGGCGGCCAGATGCCCGAGGTGGTGGCCGAACTGCTGGGCCAGGGTCGCCGGCTGGCCGATGAGCTGGGCGCCGAACTCAGCGCTGTTTTGCTGGGCTCGGGCGTTGAAGGCCTGGCCGCCGAATTGTTTGCCCAGGGCGCTGACTGCGTGTACCTGGCCGATGATCCCGGTCTGGAGTTTTTCAACGACGACGCCTATGCGGGCGTTCTGGCCGGGTTGATCGCCGAGCACAAACCGGAGGTTCTACTGGCCGGGGCCACGGCGGTTGGCCGTTCCATGATACCCCGCCTGGCAACGGCCGTGCGCACCGGTTTGACCGCCGACTGCACCAACCTGGCCATCGACTCGGAGACCAAGCTCCTGTTGCAGACCCGACCGGCCTTCGGCGGCAACATCATGGCCACGATCACCTGCGCCCGGGCCCGGCCCCAGATGGCCACGGTGCGGCCCAGGGTGATGAAGGCCCTGGAACCCCAGCCCGGCAGACAGGGCCGCCTGGTCAAGGTGGACGTCAAACCGGCCGGTTCCACCGAGGTGCTAAAGGTAGTCCAGGAGATCGAGGATCAGGTCAACCTGACCGGCGCGGAGGTAGTGGTTTGCGGCGGCCGAGGGGTGGGTGGCCCCGAAGGGTTCGAGCTTGTGCGTGAACTGGCCAGGGAACTGGGCGGCGTCGTTGGCGCCACCCGGGGCGCGGTGGACAGCGAATGGATCGGCCACGCCCATCAGGTGGGCCAGACCGGCCGGACCATCGCCCCAAGACTGTATATCGGTTTGGGCGTGGCCGGGGCTGTCCAGCATCTGGTGGGTATGCAGTCGTCGGACACCATAGTTGCCGTTAATAAAGATCCCGGCGCGCCGATTTTCCAAGCCGCCCACTATGGTATAGTGGGAGATCTTTTCGACGTCGTGCCGGCGATGATTGAGCGTTTGCGTCAGCGGCGCTCGGGATGAGTGGCGTTTGCCGAGTGGGTTTACTAACTGCTTTTGCACTAATCTGCCGGATTGGCGGATGCGTAAATAGTGTTGACAATCCGCGCAGTATGTGAAAGGTGAAAGCATGGCTGAGGAGAAGAAAGTTTCGTTGGTTACAGGTGGTTCGCGCAATATAGGCCGGGCCATTTGCCTTGCTCTGGGTGAACCGGGTGATGTGGTTGTATTCAACCATTACGACCCGGATGACGAGGCGGCCGACGAAACCCGGAAACTATTGGAGGGAAAAGGCGTTACAGCCGAATACCGGAAGTTTGACGTGGGTGACCCGGAGGCTGTGAAAGGCTTTTTCGAATATGTGGTCGAGAAATACGGGCGTCTGGACAATCTGATCAACAATGCCGGGATTATCCGCGACGGCCTGCTTATGCGTATGAGCTTTGACCAATGGGATCAGGTGATCCGGGTCAATCTGACCGGCACCTTCCTGTGCATGCAGGCGGCGTCAAAGATCATGAGTAAGCAACGTAGCGGGTCCATCGTCAATATCGCCAGTATCGTTGGTCAGACCGGCAACCTAGGCCAGGTCAATTATACCGCCACAAAGGCGGGCGTGATGGCCATGGCCAAGACCGCGGCCAAGGAATTGGCCCGTAGAAATGTCAGAGTGAACGCCGTGGCCCCGGGTTTCATCAAGACGGATATGACAGCCACTCTGCCCGAAAAGGTCGTGCAGATGATGCTGTCGGCCATACCCGCGGGATCCTACGGCATGCCCGAAGATATCGCCGATACGGTAGCCTTTTTGTGCTCGGATAAGGCAAAATACATCACCGGCCAGGTGATACACGTCAACGGCGGAATGTACTGTTAATTGAAATCTGGCGTCAAAGAGGCGCTATTTCCGGCCGCGAGGCCGCACGGCTTGTGGTGAGCCTGAATTTTTAGGAGTGAGACGGCTATGGAAGATATCAAGAAAAAGGTAATCCAGATTATTTGCGAGCAGCTTTCGGTCAGCGAAGAGGACGTCGTACCCGAGGCCTCCTTTGTGGACGACCTGGGCGCCGACTCCCTGGATCTGGTTGAGATGATTATGGCCATGGAAGAAGCTTTCGATATTTCCATTGCCGATGAAGATGCTGAAAAAATCAAGACCGTCCAGGACGCATTCAGTTATATTGACAAGGCCGCCAAGTAGATATTTGAACTGGCCACCTGCGCCGGAAAGAGGCACCGGGTGCCTCTTTCCGGCGGCCGCTATGTTTAGCGGTGAAAGATTGACATAAAGGAGTCGCAGTGAAGCGCAGGGTGGTTGTCACTGGGGTTGGTTGCGTAACACCCGTAGCCACGGGTGTGGAAGAGACATGGAGCCGCGTACTTGAAGGTGTCAGCGGCATCGGTCCCATCACGCATTTTGATTCGGAAGGTCTGAAAAGCCAGATCCTTGGTGAAGTCAATGATTTCAACCCCGAAGATTTTATTGACAAGAAAAAAGTCAAACGCCTGGACCGGTTCATTCACTTTGCCTTGGCTAGCGCAAAGATGTCCTGGGATCAGGCCGGGTTTGGCGGGCCACTCAGCGATGAGCAATCTTTCCGTGCCGGTTCGGTCATGGGTGTCGGTCTGGGCGGCATAGCCACCTTGACCGAAAACTACGAGGTCGTTAAAAACAAGGGCGCCGACAGGGTCAGTCCATTCTTTATCCCTAGGCTCATCGGCAACATGGCGCCGGGCGCCATTGCCATGGAATACAATCTGCGCGGACCAAACCTTTGTGTTTCCACGGCTTGCGCGGCAGGCGCCCACGGCATCGGCGAGTCCATGCGGGCCATCCAATACGGCGGCATGGATATCATGGTTGCGGGCGGGGCCGAATCAGTGAGCACCAGAACCACTGTGGCAGGCTTCAACGCGGCCAGGGCCCTGAGTACAAGAAACGACGAGCCCGAAAGAGCCAGCAGGCCCTTTGACAAAGACCGCGACGGCTTTGTAATGAGCGAAGGCGGCGGTGTGATGGTCATTGAGGAACTGGAACACGCCAAGGCCAGGGGCGCGACAATTCTGGCCGAGTTGGCGGGATACGGCCTCACCTGCGACGCGTATCATATGACAGCCCCCGACCCGGATGGGGTCGGCACGACCCAGTGCATGCGCAACGCCCTGCGGGACGCCGGAATGGCCCCGGAGGATATCCAGTACATCAATGCTCACGGCACCAGCACCGGGCTAAACGACGCGGCAGAATCGCTGTCGATCCGCAGGGTCTTCGGCAGCCACGCCGATAAACTGGCCGTCAGTTCCACCAAGAGCATGCACGGCCATATGCTCGGGGCCACCGGGGCGGTTGAGGCGGTATTGACGGTTCTGACCCTCAGAGATCAGATCATGCCGCCGACCATCAACTATGAGACGCAGGATCCGGAATGCGACCTGGATTACGTGCCCAATGTCAAGCGGGCGGGTCAGATCCAGGCGGCGCTTACCAACTCCTTCGGCTTCGGCGGCACCAACGCTTCATTGGTGCTCAAGCTGTACCAGGATTAGGAAGGCCTTGGTCATGAAGATTGTCATGGGCTGCGACCACGCAGGACTAAATCTAAAGCAGGAAATAAAAAAGCACCTCGCCGGCCAGGGCCACGAGATAGACGACAAGGGCGTGCACACGCCTGATTCCACCGACTATCCGGACTGGGCGGCCCAGGTGGCCAAGGCCGTGGCGGCCGGGGAGGCCGATTTCGGCATCCTGGTCTGCGGTAGCGGCATCGGCATGTCGATCACGGCAAACCGGTTCAAGGGCGTGCGCGCCGTATTGGCTCCGACAAGTGAGCACGCCAAGCTTGGCCGCCAGCACAACAACGGCAACGTTTTGTGCCTGGGTGAGCGTCTGACGCCCCTGGACGAGGCCTTGATCATCACCGATACTTTCCTGACCACCGAATTCGAGGGCGGGCGCCACGAGCGCCGGGTCCAAAAGATAGACACTTTGGCGGAGCAAGGATAGTGACCCAAAGGCCGGGCAAGGACGAATATTACCTCAATATAGCCAGGGAGGTGGCTAGGCGGGGTACTTGCCTGCGCAGACAATACGGAGCGGTCATTGTCAAGGACGACCAGATAGTATCGACGGGGTATGCCGGATCGCCCAGGGGTGTTGCCAACTGCGTTGATCTGGGCAAGTGCCTGCGCGAGGAACTGGCCATCCCCTCCGGCCAACGCTATGAGCTTTGCCGCTCGGTGCACGCCGAGATGAATGCGGTGATCCACGCATCCCGGGCCCAGACCCTGGGGGGCAAGCTCTATCTGGCCGGAATTGAAGTCGCCACCGGTGAGCCCACCGAGAGGCCCGAACCCTGTCTGCTTTGCCGCAGAGTCATCATCAATGCCGGAATCAGCCTGGTAATTACGCAGCCAAAAGGGCAAGCGATCTTGCACACCGACCCTCAAATATGGATAGATGAGGAGAACAAGGCTGCCGAGGCCGGCAAGCCCGGTCCGGGCGCGATGGTGACACAGTTGTAATCCAGCGGGAGAAGAAGCGGTGCGTTGCCCATTTTGCGGTTATGTGGAAAACAAGGTAGTTGATTCGCGGGTAAGCAAGGACGCCTCCGTGATCAGGCGCCGTCGTCAGTGCCTTGAGTGCGACAAGCGTTTCACAACGTATGAAAGGCTTGAGGAACTGGTCACCTATGTGATCAAAAAAGATGGTTCCCGGGAGGTCTACGACCGCAACAAGCTGATGAAAGGCCTGATGATCGCCCTGAACAAGCGCCCCGGCATTCGGGCCGATCAAGTGGAAGAGTTTTTGGACAAATTGGAAAACAGTTTTCAGGAGCGCAACGTCCGCGAGGTCCCCACAACCGAACTCGGCGAGGCGGTCATGAACAAGCTCCAGGAATGGGACGATGTCGCATATATCCGCTTCGCCAGTGTTTACAAAGACTTCAATAGCCTGGCGGAGTTCAAGCGTGAACTTGAACGAATCCTGGAATACCGCAAGAACAATAACGCGTAAGTAGCCATGTCTTCCTTCCGGCCCCCCGAGCCCCAAGACGAACATTTCATGCGCAGGGCCTTGGCCTTGACCAGGCGCGGCCTGGGCGCCAGCTCGCCCAACCCGGCCGTCGGCGCCGTTGTGGTCCGTGACGGCCTGATCGTCGGCAAGGGCTGGCACATGAAAAAAGGCCAGCCCCACGCCGAGCCCCTGGCTCTTGCCGATGCCGGCGATGCCGCGCAAGGCGCCACAATTTATGTGACCCTGGAACCGTGCAATCACCAGGGCAGCACGCCTCCATGCACCCGGGCTATTCTTGCGGCAGGCATCGGCAGGGTGGTCTACGGCGCCTCGGACCCCAACCCCACCGTGGCCGGGGGCGGCGGCGAGTTTCTGGCCCAAAACGGCCTAGGCGTCACGCCGGGGGTGCTGGCCGCCCAATGCGAGCATGAACACCGCTTTTTCCTGACCCACATCACCAAGGGACGCCCCCACGTAATCCTCAAGACCGCCGCCACCATGGACGGTAAGACCGCCACCCGCATCGGCGACAGCCGCTGGATCACAGGGCCAAACGCCAGGCGCTATGTGCACCGGCTGCGTCACTGGTGCGACAGCATCTGCGTGGGCGTGGGCACGGTTATGGCCGACGATCCCCAGCTCACCTGCCGCCTGCCCGGCGGCCGCGATCCCCTGCGGGTCATCGTGGACAAGCACCTGAGGATGAAAAAAAACGCCAAGGTCTTTGATCCGCAAGCAGGCGGCGGCTGCCTGGTGGCCTGCGGCCACAGCGCCCCGGAAGATGATGTCCGGGCCCTGCGCGATATCGGCGCGGAAGTGGTGCGTCTGGACGACAATTCATCCGGGGGAGTGGATATAACGGCTTTGCTCCGCCACCTCGGGGCCAAGGGCGTCACCAGCATGCTTTTGGAGGGCGGCTCGACCCTGGCCTGGAGCTTCATGGAGCACGGCCTGGTGGACGAGGTGATGTACTTCTTCGCACCCAAGATCTGCGGCGGCGTGGATGCCGCGCCCATGCTGGGCGGCGGCGGCGTGGAGCTGATGGCCCAGGCCATTGCGTTGGACGGGCTGACCATCCGCCGTTATAATCCAGATGTCTTGCTTTGGGGCTGCGTAAAGCGCGGTTGATGTTCGTATTCTTTTTTCGCCGGATTCCACGGCGGAATTAAGGGACAGGCCAGCAGATGTTTACCGGACTAGTAGAAGGCGTGGGCCAGATCAGCCGGATTACCCCCAAGGGCCCGGATGCCGTGTTGGTCATCAAACCGACCTGGAGCATGGATCAAGTCGTGATGGGCGAGTCCGTGGCCGTCAACGGGGCCTGCCTCACCGTCACCGGCATCGGCGGCGGCGGTTTCAGTTTGGACGTCTCGGCCGAGACCCTGTCCCGGACCAAGGTCGGCAAGCTGCGCCAGGGCGATCCGGTGAACCTGGAGCGGGCCATGCAACTGGGCGACAGGCTGGGCGGCCACCTGGTGACAGGCCATGTGGATTGCCTGGGCAAGGTTGTCAGCATTGCCCGGCACGGCGATTCCGTGCGCCTGGAGATTTCCATTCCGCCGGAGCACCTGCGCTATGTGGTGGAAAAGGGCTCGGTGACCGTCGACGGCGTAAGCCTGACCGTCAATCAGCTCTGGCCGGACCGCTTTGGACTCAACATCATCCCCCATACCTGGCAGGAGACCACCCTCCATCTTGTAACGGAAGGCGATTCTGTTAATATTGAGACCGACCTCATAGGCAAGTACGTGGCCCGGCTCCTGAATCGCGGTGAGAACGACCAGGGGCAAAAGGAAAAAGGCCTAACGGCCGAGGACCTCTTAAGGGCCGGTTTCTGAACAAGGCTTGGTTGGCGTGGCGGCTTCCCTTACATGGTCCGGATATTTTCCCGGCCTGATAGGCCAGCTTACCGAACTGCACGGCAGTTACTACAACCGCTTCTGGGGCTTTGACGTGTCCTTCGAGGCCCAGGTGGCCACGGAGTTCGCCGCGTTTGCCGGCAGGGTGCGCCGGGGTAGGGACTTGCTGCTGGCTGCCGGCGACGACCGGGGCCTGGCCGGTTTCGTTGCCTTGGACGGAGATGCCGGGGAGCCTGGCGCCAGGCTGCGCTGGTTCATAGTGAGGCCCGACATGCAGGGCAGCGGCCTGGGGCGTGAACTGTTGGAACGGGCCATGGCCTTTGCCGGAGAAAATAATTATAACAGGGTGTACCTTTACACCTTCAGAGGCCTGGACGCCGCCCGTTCCCTTTACGAGCGCGCCGGGTTCCGGCTGGCCCACGAGGAGGCCCTGGACACCTGGGGCACCCACATAGTTGAGCAGATGTTCGAGACCCGGCCGCCCGCGGATTGAGCCGCGGCGGAGCGGGCCCGTAATAATAAAAGGAGCAAGCCATGCCTGTGGCCAGGATTGAAGAGGCCATTGAGGACATCAAACAGGGAAAGATGGTCATCCTGGTCGATGATGAAGACCGGGAGAACGAGGGCGATCTGACCATGGCCGCCGAGATGATCACTCCGGAGGCCATCAACTTCATGGCCACCTACGGCCGGGGTCTGATCTGCCTGAGCCTGACCCCTGATATTGTTAATCAGCTGGGCCTCAAACTGATGGTCCGCGATAACGAGTCGCCTTTTGAAACAGCATTCACCGTGAGTATCGAGGCCCGCGCCGGCGTAACCACCGGCATCTCCGCGGCCGACCGCGCCCGGACCATCCAGGCGGCGGTGCACCCCGAAGCCACGGCCAAGGACATTGTCAGCCCCGGCCATATCTTCCCCCTGCGGGCCCGGCGGGGCGGCGTTTTGGTGCGCACCGGTCAGACCGAGGGCTCGGTGGACCTGGCCCGTTTGGCGGGCCTGCGCCCGTCGGGCGTGATCTGCGAGATCATGAACGATGACGGCACCATGTCGCGCATGCCAGACCTGGAGAAGTTCGCCGCAAAACACGACATGAAGATCGTCACCATTGCCGATCTTATCTCCTACCGCATGCGCAACGAGTCGTTCGTCAAGCGCGAGGCCGACGTAAACCTGCCCACGATCTTTGGCGATTTTCGGGCCGTGGGCTACAGCAACACGGTTGAAGAAGGCGAGCACGTGGCCCTGGTCAAGGGCGAGATAGACCCTGAAGAGCCAGTTCTGGTCCGGGTGCACTCCGAATGCCTCACCGGCGACGTGTTCCACTCCCGCCGCTGCGACTGCGGGGACCAGCTTGGACAAGCCCTTAGCCAGATCGAAAGGGAAGGCAACGGCATCCTGCTGTACATGCGCCAGGAAGGACGGGGCATCGGCCTGCTCAATAAGCTAAAGGCCTATCAACTCCAGGACGAGGGCTATGACACCGTGGAGGCCAACGAGGCCCTGGGCTTCCCGGCCGACATGCGCGACTACGGCATAGGCGCCCAGATTCTGGCCGATCTTGGGGTGCGCAAGATGAGGTTGATGACCAACAACCCCAAAAAGATGGTCGGCTTGGAAGGCTACGGCCTCTCGGTGGTGGAGCGGGTTCCCCTGGAAATACCAGCCTGCCCGGAAAATGAGCGCTACCTGCGCACCAAATGCGCGAAGATGGGTCATCTTCTGCACATGGCGGAAAATTTGGATTAGGGTAAAGGAGAATTCCCATGGCCAAGGTTCTGGAAGGCGTACTCAAAGCGGACGGGATGCGCATCGGCATTATCGTGGGCCGCTTCAATGAACTTATCGGCTCCAAGCTGCTGGAAGGCGCTCTGGACTGCCTGCGCCGTCACGGCTGCGCCGAAGACGACATCACCGTGGCCTGGGTGCCCGGTTCCTTTGAGGTCCCCCTGGCCGCCAGCAAGATGGCCTCCTCGGGCAAATACGACGCCATTTTGGCCTTGGGCGCGGTCATCCGCGGCGCCACTCCCCATTTTGACTACGTGGCCGCCGAGGTCAGCAAGGGCGTTGCCCATGTGGCCCTGGAGACCGGCGTGCCGGTCATTTTCGGCGTATTGACCACCGACACCATTGAGCAGGCCATCGAACGCGCCGGCACCAAGGCGGGCAACAAGGGCGCCGATTGCGCCTTGGCCGCCATCGAGATGGTGGACCTGCTGGGGAAATTCTAACCAGCCGTGGGCCAACGCAGTCAGAGCCGCGAACTGGCGCTTAAGGTCCTCTACCAGATGGAGCACGGTGAGCGTGACGCCGAAGAGGCTCTCAAGGTTTTCCAGGAAAACTTTGACGCGCCCGAACGGCTTTTCGTCTATACCGATGAACTGGTCAGGGGGATCACGGACAAGCGCCGCACCATCGACGAAAAGCTCAACCAGGTAAGCCGCAAGTGGCGTGTGGAGCGCATGCCCCGCATTGACCGCAGCATCCTGCGCCTGGCCTGTTACGAGATGTATTTCGCCAAAACCCCGCTGCCCCCAAAGGCCGCCATCACCGAGGCCATTGAATTGGCCAAACGCTATGGCGAGGATGAATCCCCGGCCTTTGTCAACGCCGTGTTGGATTCGCTGATCAAACAGGGCGACGGCTAACCAATTGGGCGGGGCAAGATGAGCGCTTCCAGCACCTTTCTGAATCTGCCCCCGGAAAAACAGCACCGCATTCTGGACGGGGCCTTGAGCGAGTTTGCCGAAAACGGCTACGCCAAGGCCTCTCTCAATACCCTGGTGGCCAAACTGGGCATATCCAAGGGCTCGATCTTTCAGTATTTCGGCGATAAGGCCGGGCTGTTTGACGGCGTGTTCGGCCATGCCGTGGAGATGGTCAAGGACCAGCTGCGCGGCGTGCGTAGCGACAGCGCGGGCCAGGATATCTTCACCCGACTGGAGCAGAGCCTGATCGCCGGTCTGCTGCTGATCCAGGCCCAGCCGCGCCTGTTCCAGCTGTATCTGCGGATCATGTTCGAAGAGGGCGTGCCCCACCGCTCCGAGCTTCTTTCGGCCGTGCGTTTTTTCTCCAGGGATTACATCTTGGATTTGTTGGCCGACGGCATTGCCGCTGGGGAGGTCCGCCCCGGCCTGGATCTCGAGGCCGCGGCTTTTGTCCTGGATGCCGCCCTGGAGCGCTTTTTGGTCGCCTTCAGCCAACAGCACATGGACACCGGCCTGGACCTGCACAACGCCGACATTGACCGGTCCGCCAAATCGGCGGCCGCGGTGGTGGATGTGCTGCGCCGGGGCCTGGAGAAGGCCTGATGCTGATTCTGACCGTGGCCATGCCCCAGGAGGCCCAACTGCTGACAGCGGCCTTGGAGCCGGTCCGGGACATCGGGCGGCGCAAGGTTTACGGGGGGCAATTGTTTTGCGGAGAAGTCCTGCTGGTGCTCACCGGCATGGGCATGGTCAACGCGGCCCAGGCCGCCACGGCTGTCTTGGAGGCCACGCTCGGGGCAACGGGAATAATCAACCTGGGCTGCGCCGGGGCCTACCGGTCATCGGGTTTGGCCGTGGGCCAGACGGCAATAGCTGACAAGGTTATTCACGCAGACATGGGCGTGCAGACCGCCCGCCGCCTGCACGGTTTACACAAGATTGGCATCCCCCTTGCCGCATCGTTCGGAGGGGAGGACATCTATAACGAGATGACCTGCGACCCCATCCTGAGCCGCCGCCTCGGGAATGCCGCGCCCCTGGCCGCCACCGGGTCCTTTGCCACGGTGGGCAGGGTCAGCGGAGACCCGGCCACCGCCGAGGCCCTGGCTGACCGCTGGCCGGTGATCATCGAGGAAATGGAGGCTGCCGCCGTGGCCCAGGTGGCGGCGCACTATGATGTGCCCTTTGCCGCCGTGCGAGGCGTCAGCAACATCGCCGGAGACCGCGGCCTGGATGTGGCCGCCGGGGCCGAGGCCGCCCAAAGGGTGGTCATGGCCATGGGAGCCTAAATTGTCTGACCGGGAAATCACCTTCGGCTATTCGCCGTGCCCCAACGACACATTCGCCTTTCACGCCCTTACCAACGGATTGGTGGAAATCCCCGGCATCAAGATAGAGGCCCATTTGGCCGACGTGGAGCGGCTCAACAACATGGCCATGCACGGCGAATTACCCCTGACCAAGCTGAGCTTTCACGCCCTGGGGCACGTGCTGGACGACTACGCCCTGCTGCGTAGCGGCGCGGCCCTTGGCCGGGGCTGCGGGCCGCTGATCGTGGCGCGTCCGGGCTTTGACCCGGCAAGGCTGGGGCAAACCAAGGTGGCCGTACCGGGCCATCTGACCACCGCCCATCTGCTATTGAGCCTCTACCTGGGCAAAAAGCCGGACGTGGAGCCCATGGAGTTCAGCACGGTCATGCCCGCCGTGGCCCAGGGGCGCTTCGATGCCGGGCTGATCATCCACGAGGGCCGTTTTACCTATGGCCTGCACAATCTGGAAAAGGTGGCTGACCTGGGCCAGTGGTGGGAACAAACCACGGGCAGGCCCATCCCCCTGGGCTGCATCGCCGCCCGCCGGGATTTGGGCGCGGAACTGATCGCCCGGATTGAGGATGCCCTGGCCGCCAGCGTGCGCAAGGCCTGGGCCGACCCCGAGGCCAGCCGGGAATACGTCTTGGCCAATGCCCAGGAAATGGACCAAGAGGTCGTCGACCAACACATCGCCCTGTATGTAAACGATTTTACGGAGGACTTGGGCGCGGAAGGCCTGGAAGCCGTGGAAGAAGTGTTGGCCAGGGGCCGGGAAAGCGGCTTGTTGCCGCCGTCCGACCAGCCCCTGCTGATGACCTAACGCAGTATGGACAGGGCCCGCTCCATGGCTCTGGTCATCACCGACTTGGAGGCTTCCCAGCCGTTCTTGAGCTCCTGCCAGGCCTCCGGGCCGCTGTTTTCCAGCCTTTCGAGCTTGTGTTTTGCCTCGGCCATCTTGTTGTGAAGCTCGGTCTTTTGTTCACGGTAACTCTGCTTTACATCCGCCGAGGCCTCGGAAACACGCTTTTCCAGGTCATGCAGGCGGACCTTCCATTCGTTTAACTGTTGTTGAGAGTCCCGGAGATAACGTTCCTTGTCACCCATGGTCAATCCTCCCACGAGGAAATAACAACAAAAACAGTTGTACCTATATAAAGTATAAGATAGTGGGCGATTGCTTTGAATCTTTGGGGAACTTTTTTGAAAAAAAGTTCCCCAAACCCCTCAAAAAACTTTGCCGGTTATTGTTAGCCGGCTGCGCCGCCAAACAATAACCGGTCATTTTTCAGCGTTACGACGTATGGAAATGCGTTGTAATAAACGACGGCGCTCCTGATTTGGCTGTAGGCCAAATCAGGAGCGCGATGCGCTTTTCTTTTTGGAAGGGGGTGTGGGGGAGACCTTTTTCTTTTGGTTACAAAAGAAAAAGGTCTCCCCCACGAACCTATTCGGAGGCAAAAACCGGCTCAACCACGCCGTGGCCGAACAGGCGGCCCACATGGTCCACCAGGGCCGGTCCGGGGTCCACGCGGTAGTGGTCGGGCAGGGCCAGCACGGCCTCGCCCTTGCCGGGCACGCCCAGGTGCAGGGTCACCCTTGCGCCGCCGGCCTTGCTGTGGCGTTCCAGGGTCTGGCGCAGTTCGACCAATTGCTCGCGGGTGAGGCCGGTGGCTTGGAGGCGCAGGCGCAGGCGGGTGGTCAGATCCTTGGATGCCTGATCGAGGGGGATGATCTTGGTGGCCTTGATCTTTACGCCGCGCTCGTCCTTGTCCACCGTGCCCTTGACCATGACCGGCTCGTCGGAGCGCAGGCAGTCGCAGCATTGGGCAAAGCAGTCAGGAAATACGATGAGCTCCAGGGATCCCTTGAGGTCTTCAAGGCGCACGAAGGCCATGCGGTCGCCCTTTTTGGTGATCTTTTCCTTTACCTCGGCGGGCAGCCCGGCCATGCGCACGGTCATGCCGTCACCGGCTGCCTGGATGCTCACCGTGTCCAGGGTGGCCATGCGCTTTATGTCGTCGGTATAGCGCTCCAGGGGGTGGCCGGTGATGTAGAAGCCCAGGGCCTCCTTTTCATAGGCCAGGGCGTCGGATTCGTCCCATTCGGGCACATTGGGCAGCTTCTGGGGCTCGGTTTCCACCTTGGCTTCGCTGAAGGCCGAGAACATATTGGCCTGGCCGCCGTCACGGTCGCGGCCGATCTTCTGGCCGTATTCTATGGCCTCGTCCAGGGCGGCCATGAGCTGGGCCCGGTGGGCTCCGGTACTGTCGAACGCGCCGCACTTGATAAGGCTTTCAATGACCCGGCGGTTGACCTTGCCAAGGTTGACCCTCTCGCAGAAGTCGAAGATATCCCGGAAGTGCTTTTCCTCCCGGGCCTCGATGATGGCGTCCACCGCGCCTTCGCCGACGTTTTTCACCGCGGCCATGCCGAAGCGGATGGCGTCGTTGGCCACGGTAAAGGCCCGGCCGGACTGGTTGATGTCCGGCGGCAGCACGGTGAGCTTCTGGTCCCGGCACTCGGCGATGTGCAGCATTACCTTGTCGGTGTTGTTGACCTCGCTGGTCAGCAGAGCGGCCATGAATTCGTGGGGATAGTGGGCCTTCAGGAACGCCGTCTGGAAGGCGATGAGGCCGTAGGCCGCCGAGTGGCTCTTGTTGAAGCCGTATCCGGCGAACTTTTCCATGAGGTCGAAGATTTCGCCGGCCTTCTTGGGGTCGACGTTGTTTTCCTTGGCTCCGGTCATGAATCGTTCGCGCTGTTCGGCCATGACCGATGGGTCTTTCTTGCCCATGGCCCGGCGTAGGATGTCGCCCTCGCCCAGGCTGTAACCGGCCAGGCGCACGGCGATTTCCTGGACCTGCTCCTGGTAGACGATGACGCCGTAGGTCTCCTTGAGGACCGGCTCCAGCTGGGGCAGCAGGTATTCCACCTTCTTGACGCCGTGCTTGCGGTTGACAAAGTCATCGACCATGCCGCTTTCCAGGGGGCCGGGCCGGTACAGGGCCACCAGGGCGATGACGTCCTCGAACACCTCGGGCTTCATCTTGGTCAGCAGTTCCTTCATGCCCGAGGACTCGAGCTGGAACACGCCGGTGGTGTCGCCCCTGCTCAGCAGATCAAAGGAGTCCTTGTCCGTGAGGTCGATGTTTTCGATGCGGAAAGACGGGTCCTTGCCTTCGCGGATCATCTGCACGGCCACGTCGATGACCGTCAGCGTGCGCAGGCCCAGGAAGTCAAACTTGATCAGCCCGGCCTTTTCAACGCATTTCATGTCGAACTGGGTGATGGCCTCGCCCTGGGGGCCCCGGTACAGCGGCACCACGTGGTCCAGGGGCACGTCGCCGATGACCACCCCGGCGGCGTGGGTGGAGGCATGGCGGGGCAGGCCTTCGAGCTTGCGGGCCACGTTCACCAGCTTGGCCACCTTGGGTTCTGCCTTCATGCGCTCCTTGAGGCGCGGCTCCTGCTCCAGGGCCTTTTCCAGGGTCATCTTCAATGTCGAGGGGATCAGCTTGGCGATCTGGTCCACATCGCCGAAGGGCATGTTCATGGCCCGGCCAACATCGCGGATAACGGCCCTGGCCAGCATGGAACCGAAGGTGATTATCTGGGCCACGTGGTCGCCGCCGTATTTTCCGGTGACGTACTCGATGACCTCGGGCCGCCGGTTGTAGCAAAAGTCCACGTCGATGTCAGGCATGGACTTTCGTTCGATGTTCAAAAAACGCTCGAAGATCAGGCCGTAGCGGATGGGGTCCAGATCGGTGATGCGCATGGAATAGGCCACCAGGGACCCTGCCGCCGAACCGCGCCCCGGCCCAACCGGAATCGCCTGGTTCTTGGCCCAGACGATAAAGTCGGAGACCACCAGGAAATACCCGGCAAAGCCCATCTGCAACAGCACGTCAATCTCGTATTCCAGGCGCTTTTGATAAAAATCCAGGTCGTATTCGATGCCCCTGGCGTCAAATTCGGCCAGGCGTTGTTTGAGGCCGCTGCGGGCCATTTCCACCAGCTTGTCCTCGGCGCTCTGGCCCTGGGGCAGGGGATATTGCGGAAAGCGCAGATTGCCCAGGGGGATGTCGAGGTTGCAGCGGTTTGCAATATCCACCGTGTTGCTCATGGCCTCGGGGATTTCCGGGAACAGGGCGGCCATTTCCTCGGGAGACTTGTAATAGATCTCCTGGCTCATGGTCATGCGCTGTTCTTCGGCGATGGTCTTGCCGGTCTGGATGCACAATAGCAGGTCGTGGGCCTCGTGGTCGTCGCGGTTCAGGAAGTGGCAGTCGTTGGTGACCACCAGCCCCAGGCCCAGGCGCTTCGAGATGTCGATCAGCCCCGGATTGACCTGCTTTTGCTCGGGCATGCCGTGGTCTTGCAACTCGATGAAGAAATTGCCGTCGCCCATGATTTTGGCCATGGTCTGGGCGCTCTCAAAGGCCTTGTCCTCCTGGCCGTGCAGCAGGTAGTGGGGCACCTGGCCGCCCAGACAGGCGCTGAGGGCTATGAGCCCCTCGCTGTGTTGGCTCAATAGGTCCAGGTCGATTCGCGGCTTGTAGTAAAAGCCTTCCATGAATCCGGCGCTGACCATGCGCACCAGGTTTGCGTAGCCGGTTTGATCCTTGCACAACAACACCAGGTGAAAGGCCGTTTCATGGCCCGGCCGGTGCTCTTTTTCCCGGCGGTCGCCGGGGGCCACGTACACCTCGCAGCCGATGATGGGCTTGATGCCCTCGGCCTTGCACTTCTGATAGTAATTGATGGCGCCGAACATGTTGCCGTGGTCGGTGATGGCCGCGGCCTCCATGCCCAGTTTCTTGGTCCGCTTGATCAGGTCGGGCAGGCGGATGGCCCCGTCCAGCAGGCTGTAAGCGGTGTGTGTGTGCAGATGAACGAATGGCTGGCTCATAATTTTAATCTTTGTCCAAGCAATCCATCAAGGTAAGTTGCGCCCTCAAGGTGCGGCCCATATTGTGCCAATGCGCAGGCGACAACACAAAATATAGCAAATTCGGGCGGCGTAAGAAAGCGCCTATGCCACAATTTGGACTACGGCATAAGACGGCGTCGGAAGGCTGCGGATGTCAGCCCTTGGCCGCCACCTCAAGGCGCATCATGGGCGTGACTATGTTGCCTTGGGAGTCCGGCGGGTATGCGGCCATGTAGCGGGCGACGATTTTCTGCACGAGTTCATCGCGCCGTTGCTCCGGTACCCGTTGCAGGTAGGGCATCCAGGTGGTGCGCAGCCATCCGGCAAAACCCTCGGCGTCATTTTGAAGCATGGTCTTGGGGATCAGCTTGGCCCGGACCTCCTTGAGACCCGCCTCGCCGGCCCAGGCTTCATACTCCTCAGGGCCGTGAAAGCCGTAGGGGAATGAAAAACCGTGGAAATATTGTTTCCATTGGTCTTCGCGGATGATTTCCTCCACCACCTCCACGATCTGGGCCGCGTTGCCCGTGCCGCCCATCTGCAACAGGACCCTGCCGCCGGGCCGCAGGCATCGTCTTATTCCCTTGAGCACCGGATGGTGGTCGATGATCCAGTGCAAGGCGGCATTGGAAAAGACGACGTCGAAGTGTTGCTCCAGGTCCAGGGCGCTGGCGTCGCCGACAACGAAGGACAGGTTAGGGCGCAGATCGGGCGGGAACTCGCTCCGGGCAAAGGCGATCATGTCGGCGGAACTGTCCAGGCCCACCACGGCGCCGCCGGGGACCAGTTCGGCGAGGCGGGCGGTTATCTTGCCGTCGCCGCAGCCGATGTCCAGAATGGTTTCATCTCCGCCCAGGCCGAGCTTGGCTATCAGCTCGCCTGCCCATGTCGCCTGGGCCTGGGAGTTGCGCGCGTAATCGCCGGGGTCCCAGCGGGGCACGGGTTACTCCCACTCGATGGTTGCGGGCGGCTTGCTGGAGATGTCGAAAACCACGCGGTTGACGCCGTCGACCTCGTTGATGATCCGGCTGGAGATGGTGGCCAGTACCTGATAGGGCACCCTGGTCCAGTCGGCGGTCATGGCGTCGACGCTGTCGACCACCCGCAGGGCGATCACGTCTTCGTAGGTGCGCTCGTCGCCCATGACGCCAACGGTCTTGACGGGGGCCAATACGGCGAAGCTCTGCCAGACCTTGTGATACATTTCCGCGGCGCGCATTTCCTCCAGCACGATGCTGTCGGCCTGGCGCACGGTCTTGAGGCGCTCTCTGGTGACCTCGCCCATGATGCGGATGGCCAGGCCCGGTCCGGGGAAGGGCTGGCGGCCCACGATGGTCTCGGGCAGGCCCAGTTCTCGGCCCACCTCCCGGCATTCGTCCTTGAACAGCTCCCGCAGGGGCTCCACCAACTCCATTTTCATGTGCTCGGGCAGGCCGCCCACGTTGTGGTGGCTCTTGATCACCGCGCTGGGGCCCTTGAAGCTGACGGATTCGATGACGTCGGGGTAGAGCGTGCCCTGGGCCAGGTAGTCAACCTTGCCGATCTTGGCGGCCTCGGACTCGAAGACCTCGATGAAGGTGTGGCCGATGATGCGGCGCTTCTTTTCCGGGTCGGTTACCCCGGCCAGTTTGTCCAGGAACAGGTCCTTGGCGTCGACAACCACCAGATTCACGCCGAACACGTCCTGGAACACTCCCCTGACCTCGCTGACCTCACCGGCCCGCAGCACGCCGTTGTCCACGAAGATGCAGGTCAGGTCGTCGCCGATGGCCTTGTGCAGCAGCAGGGCCACAACCGAAGAATCCACGCCGCCGGACAGGGCGCATATCACCTTCTTGCCTGCCAGGCGCGTCTTGAAATCGGCAATGGTCGCTTCGGCGAAGTTGTGCATGGTCCAGATGGGCTTGCAGCCGCACTCGCCCAGAACGAACGCCGCCAGCATGGCCGCGCCCTGGGGCGTATGGGCCACCTCGGGGTGGAACTGCACGCCGTAGATGCGTTTTTGCAGGTTGCCCATGGCCGCCACGGGCGAGTTGTCGCTGACGGCCAGGACCTCGAAGCCGCCGGGGAACTGCTCGATGCGGTCGCCGTGGCTCATCCAAACCGGGATTTCCTCGGTCTGGTCCAGCTCCCGGAACGGACCGGCGAGTTTGTTGATTTTCAACTTGGCCGGGCCGTATTCGCGCTTTTCGCCCCGGGCCACGGTGCCGCCCATCAGGTGGGTGATGGTCTGCATGCCGTAGCAGATGCCCAACACCGGCACGCCCAGCTCGAACACGCCGGGGTCCACGGTGGGGGCGTCGTCGGCATACACCGAGGCCGGACCGCCGGAGAGGATCACGCCCATGGGCGCATAGGCCTTGATCGCCTCCAGGGACATGGTACAGGGATGGATTTCACAGTAAACCCTGGCCTCGCGCACCCTGCGGGCAATGAGCTGGGTGGTCTGGGAGCCAAAGTCCAGGATCAATACTTTTTCTGAATGGATATCCGCCACGTCCGGCCTTCTTTCCTGAGTTTAATGGTCTTGATATCACTCAACCCGGTAGTTGGGCGCTTCCTTGGTGATGGTAACGTCATGCACATGGCTTTCGCGCAGACCCGCCGCCGTGATCTGGATGAATTCGGCCTTTTGCTTGAGTTCCTCAAGGTTGGACGCACCCACATAACCCATGCCCGAGCGCAGGCCGCCCATGAGCTGGTAGATGCTGTCGGACAGCGGTCCCAGGAACGGAACCCGGCCCACGATGCCCTCGGGCACCAGCTTGGATTCGATGGTGTCTTCCTGGGCGTAGCGGTCGCCGCTGCCGGCCTTCATGGCGTCGATGGAGCCCATGCCCCTGTAGACCTTGTAGCGGCGGCCCTGGAACAGGATCGTCTCACCGGGCGACTCCTCGGTGCCCGCGAACAGCGAGCCGATCATCACCACGTTGGCGCCGCCGGCCAGGGCCTTGACCACGTCGCCGCTGAACTTGATGCCGCCGTCGGCGATCATTGACACGCCCGCCGCCCGGGTCACTTCGGCGACTTCCATGACCGCCGTCATCTGGGGTACGCCAACACCGGCCACCACGCGGGTGGTGCAGATGGAGCCCGGGCCCACGCCGACCTTGACGCAGTCGGCGCCCGCGTCGATGAGATCCTTGGCTCCCTGGGGCGTGGCCACGTTGCCGGCCACAACCTGGGCGTCCGGCCAATTTCTCTTGAGCTCGCTGACCGAATCCAGAACCCGGTAGCTGTGGCCGTGGGCCGAGTCCAGGCACAGCACGTCGACTCCGGCGGCCAGCAGACGCTCGGCCCTTCGCAGTCCTTCATCACCGACGCCGATGGCCGCACCAACCCGCAGGCGGCCCAGGCCGTCTTTGGCGGCCTGGGGATATTTGCGGACCTTTTCAATATCCTTGATGGTGATCAGGCCCTTGAGGGTGCCGTCTTCCTCGGTTACCAGGAGTTTTTCAATGCGGTGTTTGTGCAGCACGGCCTTAGATTCTTCCAGGGTGATGCCCTCGCGCACGGTTACCAGATTCTCCTTGGTCATCACGTCGGAGACCTTCTGGTCGAAATTGGTCTCGAAGCGCAGATCGCGGTTGGTGATGATGCCCACCAGCTTGCGGTCGCCCACCACCACGGGCACACCGCTGACGCGGTACTGCTTCATCAGGTCCAACACCTGGTGAATGGTGTTGTCCGGGCCCACGGTGATGGGGTCGATGATCATGCCGGATTCAGACTTTTTGACTTTGAGGGCTTCCAACACCTGGTGCTCGATGGACAGGTTTTTGTGGATAAAGCCCAGACCGCCATGACGGGCCATGGCAATGGCCGTGTCGGCTTCTGTGACCGTGTCCATAGCCGCGGAAACCAGGGGGATGTTTAAAGCGATTTTGCTGGTCAGTTTGGCGACAGTGGTCACCTCGTGGGGCAAGACCTGACTGTGGCCGGGTTTCAGTAGAAGATCGTCAAAGGTCAATCCGAATTGAATATCGCTTTTCATGGCCTGGTTTCTCCAAAATAGTAAATGGACGCGTCATCAAGGAGGATGCCCTCTAGCAGTCCCGCGTCCATGGTAATCATCCCATCCAGCCCGAACAGACCCATAAGTCCGCCCAGGATGGCCATACCAGCTATTATTATATCAGCCCTTTCGGGCTCAAGGCCCTTGATCGTCTTTCTTTGCGCCAGGGGCATATGGGTCAGCCGCCGAAAGTGTTCATTAAATAATGATCGGCTTACGGCGACGTTGTTGATCTCGTCGGGTTTGTAGACCTCGTGGCCCTGGGCCATGGCCGCTATGGTGGCCGCGGTTCCCGCCGTGGCCACAAGGCGTGAAGCCCTTTTATCAGAGGCTGGTTCGAGGCCCTTTTCCACGGCTTTGGCCAAGGCTTCGAGTTGCTCCCGCGCGGGCGGATCGTCGCGGACAAAGGCCTCGGTCAGGCTGACCGCGCCGATTTTGAGGCTCAGGCCAGGCGCTGTCTCGTCGGCAAGGTCGATAAGCTCGGTGCTGGCTCCGCCCACGTCGGCCAGTATCGCGCCCCGCAGGGAACCCTCAAGCCTGCTCAGGACGCCCAGCCGGGACAGGCGCGCCTCTTGATCGCCGCTGATCACGGCCGCTGAATCAATGGCCAGCTCACCAGCCAGCTCTTGCACGAAGGCCAGGCCGTCGGAAGCGGCCCGGCAGGCCTGGGTGGCGGCCAGGGCGATGCGCCGGGCTCCGGCCTTGCGGGCGCGTTGGACAAATTCTCCGGCCGCCGAGCGCGCCTTTTGCTTGGCCTCATCCGCCAGAGGCTTTCCCGGCTCGAGGCCCCGGCCCAGGCGCGGCGTGGCCAGGCCTCTTGCAACGGCCTGCCAGCGGCCTCGACCCACGTCGGCGAGTAAAAACCTCAGCGTGTTGGAACCCAGGTCCAACGATGCGCATCGAATAGTGTCCATATAACCGGAATCTGCCAGTGACAATAGCCCAATACCGCCAACAAGCTCGGGAGAGCGTCCGCAACCGGATTGGCTCCATTTCTAGCAGAGTGGGCCGCAATTGACAAGGGTAGAGGGCAACACCAACGGCCGCAACCGGGCTGATTTCTGCTATGCTTGGTCTGATTGATAAAACTGTTGGGCATTTTCGCATGTTTGGGGTTTAAGTTTAAAAATGACGTTGCGCTCGATAGTTCACCGTTTTTCCCGAGGCAGGACCATAAACAAGGTCGCCGAGGAGCTTAGCGGCCCGGCGGCTCTGGAAAAAATGCTGGTGCAGTGCGGCTATTCCGGCAGGCCCGAGGGCTTGGCCGGTAGGCTGGATATGGAACTGCCTCTGGCCTTGCCTCTGTATACGGACAACCGGCAATGCAGGCACTGGGCCTCGCACTATAAAGCCACCGAATCGCTGAACGCGGCCAGGGCGGGGTGCTCTTTTCTGCCGCCTCCTGAGAATGGCCGGCCGGTTCCGGCCAGCGTGGTCAAACAGGGCAAGGCCGTTTGGCTCAGGCAACGCCCCTGGAACAGCGGGCATTTGATCGTGCCCCTGGCCAGGGCCTGGCGGGTCAGTGGCGATAAGGATTTCTTATCCGGCGTCGAGCGGCAGTTGCGGGATTACCATGTGTTCAGCCCGCCGCTGATGGGGCCGGGCTGGCAGGACGGCGCCCTTGTGGCCCTGCGGGTCGTCAACTGGCTGCTGGGTCTGCGCTTGGTGCAAAATATTTCCCATATGGAAGCTGCGGTGATAGCTCAGGCCGTATTGGATCTGCGCGTGGCCGGTATGGTTCTTAGCAGCGAACTGGAGGCCCAGACCGAACCGTCCCTGGATCTATTGGGCCATGGCTGCGCTTTGATGTTCCTGGGGCGCTGCCTGAGCATGCTTGAAGAATCCGGCCAATGGCTCAAACAGGGCGCGGCGGCGGTGGGGCCCTGTCTGGCGTGTTGGTCCCGGGCGGACAAACCCAGGCCAACGGCCCTGGCCGCGGCCATTTGCCAATGGGCCGTGTTGGCCCTTTGGCTTTCGCGAAAGGCCGGCTGCGACGTGCCCGGCCTGGAAGACGCCTTGCCGCCGGTGGCCCTGTTTTGCCGGGCCGATGCGCCGCCGTGGGGCGGCGGCAGGGGCTGGGGATTTTCCCACCTCTGGCCCGTGCTTGACTTTGGCGGCGCGTGCTCGGCGGCCGAGGCCCACGCATGGCCCGCCAACATGGCGGCAATGCTGTTGGGGGATGCCGATCTGCGGGCCGACCGCAACATGTACGAGCCCTTGTATTGGTTCTGCGGCCCGGAAACTCCGGCCCGGCTGCGCTCTCTTGCCAATATCAAGGCGCCCCAGGCCGTTGATTCACCTTGCCTGGGGGCCACGGCCCTGTGCCTGAACTCGGCTGGCCGGCGGTCCCGGGTCATGTTGCGTTCCAGCCCCAGGCGCGGCCAGGGACTGATGGAGCACCAGGCAGAAGCCTTGTCGTTCGGTCTTTTGCTTGATCAGGCACCGGTTGTAATCAGCCCAGGGGTAGTGTTGGGCGGGCCCATGGAGTCTTTTAATAAATCCCGCAGATCAGGCAACGGACCGGTGGTGGACGGCCTCGAGCCAAAGTCCGGCGGCATAGTCCTGGAAGGCATGGAGCAGACCGGCAGCCACGCCTTTGTATCGGCTACATTCGACGGTTACAAATACCTGGCAGATCCGGTGATCATGCGCCGAAGGTTGCACATCGACGCATCACGGGGAGTGTTGAACATTGTGGACCAACTTGATTCAAAGGTGGTCCATACCGTGGAAATCAATTTGATGCTGGCAGCCGATTCCGATGCTCACCAAACCGAGGACGGGTTGTGGGTCGTCTGTGGGGTCTTCGGGATCGTGTTGGTCCGCCCTGAACCACGGGCCACCTGCGAATTGGTTCGCGGGCGCGGCGATCCGGCTTTGGGTTGGGCGGCTTCCGAAACGGGGGATGTCGTCCCCGCACCGGTGTTGCGCATCGTTTGTCAGACCGTGGGTCAGGCTTCCCTGACGACCTCCATTGTTTGGGGCCAGGGGTAAACAGATTGTAAACATTGTGTTATTATTCCTGACCTGAGATAATCACAAAAGCGCATTCTGGAGCGTTTGACAAGTTTTCATTGAACAACAGGAGAACTGGCCAATGGCAAAACTAGGTATCTTGGTCTCCTCCGACAAGCACATTGATCATCTCATCGGCATAACCGATGCCGCCAGGTCCGCGGGCCACGAGGTGATCGTATTTTTGTCGGCCCGTGGCGTCCTGCTGACCCAGCATGAGCGCTTTCCGGAGATGGAAGGTAAAACGACAATCAGCCTCTGCAACGTGGGGTTTGAATTTTTCAACCTGCAAAAGCCGGTACCGGTGGTCAAGGATGAAGACTTCGCCACGCAGATGCGTCACGGTCACCTGATCGAAGACTGTGACCGGTATATCGTATTGTAGGAGGCCGGGATGAAAATCGAAAAAGTCGCGTTTATCATAAACCAGGACGACTGCTGGGAAGGCATCCGTTCCACCCTGGGCCTTTTGGTGGAAAACATGTGGTGCGCCGCTTTTGTCATTGATAATGAAATGAATGTGTCCGCGCCGAAAACCACCGAGGATCTGCAGGAAAACCTGGAGATGCTGGTGGAGGACCTCGAGGGCGAGGTCTACAGCAACGTCCAGGCAAATGTGGACAAATTTCAGTATGTCGAGTACATGTCTTTGGAAGACATGGCCGAAAAGCTCAAAGAATACGAACTCGTGGTTCCATTCTAGGGAGGCCGTTCATGAAGCTGCTTATGATCTATAAAAGCGAGCCTGATCAGTCCACGGCTTTTCTGGCCGCTAAACTCTCCGAGGGCAAAGACGTTACCCGGTTCAATCTTTTCGAAGATACCGATTACGATAAACTGGTCGGTCTGATCTTTGAAAACGATGAGATAATCAGCTGGTGGTAGAAATCTAAAGTACGAATACGAAGCCGTCCACCACGGGCGGCTTTTTTTTTATCCTTGTGACGAAATTATCAACGCAAAAATCGCCAAAAATATTTACTGCCATTATTAAAAGCCAAAAGCACTAACATGCCCCGGCCAGAAAACCATTGAAATTTGAGATTTCATTGTTTTAAACTCTTTAAAGCCGAGGTGGGGTCCCTCTATATTCTTGCTTACCGCATTACGTCACGGACCTGCGGCAAACACCCGGTCGTCATTCGATTGTTTGTTGTCAACATGCAATTGAAAAAAGCCGCAATGCAATGGCTGGACTTCTCGCTGCGCCGACCCTTAAGCGGTGACATGCACTGAAAAAACATCAGCGGCCTGAGGATGCTAGTTTTTTACAGCCCCCCGATCATCGTGCCTAAAGGGCACATCTTTTGATGACGGAGTTGTAATCAACTGGGTGCGGACTATTGGGCCGAAGGACGCACATAATCACCAATTCCTATTTATTTGTAGGAGAGGATGAATGAAACGATTATGGTGCATGGTGTTGGCATTGGCGCTGGGGGTGGCCGTGGCCGTTCCCGCGCTGGCCGGTGATGTCCCGGGTGTTACCAAGGACACCATCAAGATCGGGCAATGGGGTCCCCAAACAGGGCCGGCCGCCTTATGGGGCGCCGTTGCGAGAGGTTCAGATCTCTATTTTAAAATGATCAACGACCAAGGCGGTATCAACGGCCGAAAAATCGAATATTTCATGCGCGACGACGGCTACCAGCCCAACAAAACCAAGGCCATTGTAAAGGAATTGGTTGAAAAAGAGGGCGTTTGGGGCTTTGTCGGCGGCGTGGGCACCAGCCCGGGCATGGCCGTCATGCCTTACCTGGTGGAGCGCAACATCCCCTGGGTGTCCCCCTCTTCGGGCAGCACCCATTGGGCCTTCCCTCCCAAGAAAAACATCTGGGCCACCTATCCGACATATCCAGTGGATGCCTACCTGCTGACCAGGTACGCGGTGGAAAATCTTAAAAAGACAAAGATCGGTTTTATCTACCAAAATGACGATTACGGCAAGGGCGGCATAGTCGGCGCGGAAAAATACCTGCGCGACCATGGCATGAAGCTGGCCGCCGAGGTCTCAACCGAAATCACCGACACCGATCTGAGCACCCAGGTGCTTAAGCTCAAGGAGGCCGGTTGCGATGTTGTGATCATGTGGCTGCTGCCCAAGCAGGCGGCAATCACCTTGGGCACGGCGGCCAAGATGGGCTACCGTCCCCAGTTCATGACCTCCACCACCCTGGCCGACTCCGAGTTGATGTACAAAATTACCAAGGGCCTGTGGAAGGGCGTGATCTGCTCGACCTTTGGTTTCCTGCCCTGGGACGACGCTCCGGTCATGGTGCAGGCAAGGGCCGCCTGGCAGAAATTCGCTCCCCATGAGCGTTGGGGTCCCTTCTATACCTCCGGCATGTACTACTCCGAGCCTCTGGCCGAAGGAATCAGACGCTGTGGTGACGACCTGAGCTATGACAACTTTGTCAAGGTCATGGAAGCCATGAAGGATTTCCAGGCCAGTGGCGCTCCGATAACCTTTGGTCCAAACAAGCGTCAGGGCTGCAACAGCGTTTTCCTTGTCAAGTGCGACCCGTCGGTCAAGGGTATGGCCGTAAAGATTTCCGACTGGATGACCGTGGAGGATTTCAGTCCCGAATGGTTGGAAAAGTAACTGTCGGTGGTTTCGCGCCGATTTGGCGTGAAACCACCGACAGTTTCTTGATGAAGTCCGAGGACTTCGAAATAAGGTTGGCAGACGGTTGAGATGGGCTGCCATTTAATGTGGGTACGGTTGTTGATATTCGGGAGAAGGCGATGAAACGAATCTTGAGCATGATTCTGGGGCTCGCTTTGGCACTTGCCTTGACCTTGCCGGCCATGGCTGGAGATGTTCCAGGAGTAACCAAGGACACCATCAAAATTGGTCAATGGGGGCCGCAGACCGGACCGGCGGCCTTATGGGGCGCGGTCGCCCGCGGCACCGGACTGTTTTTTAAAATGATTAACGACGAGGGTGGTATCAACGGTCGCAAGGTCGAGTATTTCATGCGCGACGACGGTTACCAGCCCAACAAGACCAAGGCCATTGTAAAGGAACTGGTCGAAAAAGAAGGCGTGTGGGGCTTTGTCGGCGGTTTGGGCACCAGCCCGGGCATGGCCGTCATGCCGTATCTGGTCGAGAAGAACATCCCCTGGGTTTCGCCTACATCAGGCAGCACCCATTGGGCCTTCCCGCCCAAGAATAACATTTGGGCCACCTATCCGACATATCCTGTGGATGCTATCCTGCTTACCCGCTATGCCCTGGACACCCTGAAAAAGACAAAGATCGGCTTCATCTACCAGAATGACGATTACGGCAAGGGGGGCCTGGTCGGCGCGGAAAAAGAACTGCGCGATCGAGGCATGAAACTGGCCGCATCCGTTTCTACGGAGATTGCCGACACCGATCTGAGCACCCAGGTGCTTAAGCTCAAGGAGGCCGGTTGCGAGGTGGTGCTCTTGTGGCTGCTGCCCAAGCAGGCGGCAATCACCCTAGGCACCGCTGTTAAGATGGGCTACCATCCCCAGTTCATGACCTCCAGCACCCTGGCTGATGCCGAATTGATGCACAAAGTCACAAAGGGACTATGGAAGGGCGTTATTTTTACCACATATGGAGAATTGCCCTATTCCAATCATCCCCTTATGGTCAAATACCGCGCAGCCTGGAAGAAGTACGCGCCCCAGGAGCGTTGGGGTCCGTTCTACACCGCGGGAATCTACTATGCCGAGCCCCTCGCAGAGGGCATTAAGCGTTGTGGTGACGACCTGAGCTACGACAATTTCGTCAAGATCATGGAAAATATGAAAGACTGGAAGGGCGGCAGTGGCGCACCGCTCACGTTCGGACCCAACCGACGCCAGGGAACCAACAGCCTCTTCTTGGTGGTTTGCGATCCCACGGCGCCCGGCATGGCTAAAAAGATTTCCGACTGGATGACAGTGGAAAACTTCAGCATGGAGTGGTTGGAAAAGTAGCGCGTTAATAGTGTTGCGCCGCTAGGGCGCAACACTATTAAATGCTTCTTGAATAGGGGTTCCGAGAGCCCCGCCGAAGGAGAGGCTGGCGGCAGGGATTAACCGCCAATGATGAATCAACAGTCATTATTCGGGAGAAAGCGATGAAACGAATCCTGAGCGTGACTCTGGCGTTTGCCTTGGCACTTGCCTTGGCAATGCCGGCTGCGGCCGGAGACGTGCCTGGAGTTACCAAAGACACCATCAAAATTGGTCAATGGGGACCCCAGACCGGACCCGCAGCCCTCTGGGGCTCGGTCGCCCGCGGAACCGGTTTGTACCTCAAATACATTAACTCCCTTGGCGGGATTAATGGACGCAAGTTTGAGTATTTCCTGCGTGATGACGGTTACCAGCCCAACAAGACCAAGGCCATTGTCAAGGAACTGGTCGAAAAAGAGGGCGTTTGGGGATTCATTGCCGGCGTGGGCACCACGCCCGGTATGGCTGTCATGCCTTATCTGGTCGAGAAAAACATCCCCTGGGTGTCTCCCTCTTCGGGCAGCACTCACTGGTGCTATCCGCCCAAGAAAAACATCTGGGGCGCCTATCCGGTGTATCCGGTTGACGCCTATCTGCTGACCCAGTATGCCGTGGAAGGCCTGAAGAAGACCAAGGTCGGCTTCATGTACCAGAACGATGACTACGGCAAGGGCGGCCTGGTTGGCGCGGAAAAATACCTGCGCGACAAGGGCATGAAGTTGGCCGGTGCGGTTTCGACCGAGGTTACCGACACCGACTTGAGCACCCAGGTGATCAAGCTCAAGGAGGCCGGTTGCGACGTGGTGATCATGTGGCTGCTGCCCAAGCAGGCGGCCATCACCGTGGGTACGGCGGCCAAGATGGGTTACCGTCCCCAGTTCATGACCTCCACCACCCTTTCCGATACCGCTCTGATGTACAAGATTACAAAGGGCCTTTGGAAGGGTGTCATCTGCACGACCTTTGGTCAGCTTCCGTTCTCTGATCATCCGCTGATGGTCAAATACCGCGAAGCCTGGAAGCAGTATGCTCCCCAGGAGCGCTGGGGTCCGTTCTTTACCTCGGGTATGTACTATGCCGAGCCCATGATCGAAGGCATCAAACGCTGTGGCGACGACCTGAGTTACGACAACTTTGTCAAGGCCATGGAAAGCATCAAGGACTGGAAAGAAGGAACCGGTGCGCCTTTGACCTTCGGACCTGACAAACGCCAGGGCAGCAACAGCGTGTTCATGGTGGTTTGTGATCCCGAGGCTCCGGGTATGGCCAAGCAGATCTCCGACTGGATGACGGTGGATAATTTCAGTTTGGAGTGGTTGGAAAAGTAGAAACAACCTAAAAGACTTATTCATTAGCGCCTCCCAGGTTTTCCGACTTGGGGGGCGCTATTTTGTTAATTTAAGCTGTACGACTATAAAAATTGGTGATAGTTTGATGCGGTAATTTTTTAATCGGTGTCTTTTGTAGCGGTAATTAATATTTATTAAATAAATTCAAGTTCAGCTTGGAGCAGGCAGGTTGCACTGGGTGATTTTCCGAAAAAAGGAGTTATCTCAATGAGAAGAAGGATTTCAACACTGATTTGCATGATGGCCCTGAGTTTGGTATTGGCCTTGCCGGCCGCTGCGGCGGATGTGCCGGGCGTGACCAAGGACACCATCAAAATCGGGCAATGGAGCCCACAAACCGGTCCCGCGGCCTTGTGGGGATCCGTGGCTCGCGGTACGGGCCTGTACTTCAAAATGATCAACGAAGCCGGTGGCATCAACGGCCGCAAAATCGAGTACTTCAACCGCGACGACGGCTATCAGCCCAACAAGACCAAGGCCATTGTCAAGGAATTGGTCGAACGTGAAGGCGTTTGGGGCTTTGTCGGTGGTATAGGCACCAGCCCGGGCATGGCTGTCATGCCCTACCTGGTGGAACGCAACATCCCCTGGGTGTCTCCCTGCTCCGGCAGCACCAACTGGGCCTTCCCGCCCAAAAAGAACATTTGGGCCACCTATCCGACGTATCCAGTCGAGGCCTATCTGCTGACCAAATACGCCGTGGAAACTCTTAAAAAGACGAATATCGGCTTCATTTATCAGAACGACGACTACGGCAAGGGCGGCCTTTCCGGCATCGAGAAGTACCTCGGCGAAAAGGGTATGAAAATAACCGCCGCGGTCTCCACCGAGATCACGGACACCGACCTGAGCAGCCAGATCGTCAAGCTCAAGGAAGCCGGTTGCGATACCGTGCTTATGTGGCTTTTGCCCAAGCAGGCGGCCATCACCATGGGCACGGCGGCCAAGATGGGCTACCGTCCCCAGTTCATGACCTCCAGCACCCTGTCCGACACCGAATTGATGTACAAGATCACCAAGGGCCTTTGGAAGGGCGTGCTTTTCACCACCTTCGGCGCGCTGCCTTGGAGTACTGACAACGAGGCCCTGAATAAATTCCGTGAGGCCTGGAAGAAATACGCGCCCCAGGAGCGTTGGGGCGTGTTCCTGAGTTCGGGCGCCTACTATGCCGAGCCCCTGGTGGAAGGCATTCGCCTCTGCGGCGACGACCTGAGTTACGACAACTTCGTCAAGGTCATGGAAGGCCTGAAGGGCTTCCAGAGCCTTGGTGCACCGATTACCTTTGGTCCCAACCAGCGCCAGGGCGTCAACAGCGTATTCATGGTTGTTTGCGATCCTTCGGTCGAGGGCAAGGCCAAGCAGATCTCCGACTGGATGACCGTTGAAAACTTCAACGCGGAGACGTTCAACAAATAAGCAAATAGCGCTACCCGCTTAAACGCCGCTCCGGGTTTTCCCGGGGCGGCTCTTTTTTTGGGGGCCTGTGGGCGGCCTTGCGGTCCCAAAGACGCAAAAACTTAGCGCTTATGCTCTGTTAAGAAAAGACGGAATAAAAAACAAGAAAGATAAGAAAAAATAAATTAAATTATATAGACAAAATGAAAAGCCTATATTTACCGAGTGCTCATATGATAAAACAAGGTATAAGGATACTGAGTGTATAGGGATGACGTAGAAACGTCGTTTACTGGGTATGGATCCTAGATGGAGGCTTGTCGATGCAAAAACGGTTTTTTTGCCTGATATTAATGCTGGGTTTGGCCTTGGCGCTGGCGGTGCCGGCCATTGCCGGCGATGTCCCCGGAGTGACCAAGAACGCCGTTAAAATTGGGCAGTGGGGGCCTCAAACCGGCCCGGCTGCTCTGTGGGGTTCTGTGTGCCGTGGTACTGGCCTGTATTTCAGAATGGTCAATGAAGCGGGCGGCATCAATGGCCGAAAAATTGATTATTACATGCGCGACGACGGGTATCAGCCCAACAAAACCAAGGCAATCGTCAAGGAGCTGGTGGAAAAAGAAGGCGTCTGGGGATTTGTCGGCGGCGTGGGCACCAGCCCGGGCATGGCTGTGATGCCCTATCTGGTGGAGCGCAACATCCCCTGGGTGTCCCCCGCTTCTGGCAGCACCCACTGGGCCTTCCCGCCCAAGCCCAACCTTTGGTCCACCTATTCCACATTCCCGGTTGATGCCATCCTGATCACCCGCTATGCCATCGACACCCTGAAGAAGTCAAAGATCGGCTTTATTTACCAGAACGACGATTACGGCAAAGGCGGCCTGATCGGCGTGGAAAAGGAGCTGCGCGACCGTGGCATGAAGCTGGCGGCCGCCGTTCCCACCGAGATCACCGAAACGGACCTCAGTTCGCAGGTGCTCAAGCTCAAAGACGCCGGGTGTGATGTGGTCATCGCCTGGCTGCTGCCCAAGCAGGCGGCAATCACCCTGGGCACCGCCGCCAAAATGGGCTTCAAACCTCAATTTATGGCCCCCAGCGCCTTGGGCGACTCCGAACTGATGTACAAAATCACCAAGGGGCTGTGGAAGGACGTCATCTTCGCGTCATACATTGATTTGGTCTGGTCCGAGGATAACCCGGCCCTGGTGAAGTTCCGTGAAGCCTGGAAGAAATTTACTCCAGAGGAACGCTTTGGACCGTTTTTGGTGGTCGGCGCCTACTTTGCCGAGACCATGGTCGAGGGGCTCAAGCGTTGCGGTGACGACCTCAGCTATGAAAACTTCATCAAGAGCATGGAAAGCCTGAAAAACTTCCAGGGCATCGGCGCGCCGATCACCTTTGGGCCAAACAAGCGCCAGGGCTGCAACAGCCTTTTCATGGTCGTGTGCGACCCGAGCGCCAAGGGTATGGCCCGCAAGCTGACCGATTGGATGACCGTGGAAAACTTCAGCATGGAATGGCTCGAGAAATAGCACGAGCCTGATTCTCCAAAACAGCAGCGCCGTCCGGAAGTGATTCCGGGCGGCGCTTGGTTTTTTCGGGCTTGGTGTAAGAGTGCCTACATATTGTAGAGTTCTTCACCGTACAGGCGGATCCACTCCTTTTGCAGAGCGTCCACCGCCAACTCGAGCTTTTCGTCCTTGACCCCGATAATCAAAACGGTCGAATCGGTGGTCTGAATCGTCGGATAGATGAAAGACACATTGATCCCGGCGCGCTTGAGCGGGTTGAGAACCGCCAACAGGCCTCCGGCGTGGTGGGGTGTCTCGGCCGCCAGCACCTGCTGGGTCTTGACATCGACGCCCTGGCCGCTGAGCACGTTGTGGGCCTTTTCCGGATTGTCGGCCACGAAACGCATCAGGCCCTCATCGCCGGGAAGAGCGGTGGTGACAAAGAACGCGATGATGTTTACTCCGGCGTCTCCCATCATCTCGCTGATAGCAGCCAATTGGCCCGGAGTATCCGGAATCGTAATGGTGAGCTGGGTGACGGTCATCTCTAGCTCTCCTTGCCCGCCAGGCGGCGTACATGGTCGGCACCCACTTCCAGGGCCCGCCGGTTGAGTTCCAAAACTTTTTCTTTTTTGCCCAGGCCCGTCTGGGCCAGGGCCTGCTTTATCGCATCAATACTAACCACCCCGGTGGCCTGGGCCATGGCGCCCAGCATTACGACGTTGGCCGAACGGTCTTCGCCCAGCTCGTGGGCCAGGGTGTTTACAGGCACTTTGATGATCTTCAGGTCGTCACGGCCCAACGCATCCTTGACCAGGTCCTCGTTGATCAGGATGGTGCCGCCGGTGCGCACGACATTGGCAAAGCGCAGCAGGCTCGGGTTGTTCATCACCACCAGGAAATCGGGCGTGCTGGACACCGGGCTGGCGATTTCCTCATCGGAAACCACAACCGTGCAGTTTGCCGTGCCCCCGCGGACCTCGGCGCCGTAGGACGGCAGATAGGTGACGTTTTTTCCTTCATTCATGGCCGTCAGAGCCAGGGTGTATCCCATCAGAAGGACTCCCTGGCCTCCGAAACCGGCGAAAATGCTTTTGACGGTCACTGAGACCTCCTTGGGCGGCTGCTATTTGTAGCCGGTCTCGTCTTTGATGTTGCCCAGGGGGAACACCTTGGTCATATCGCTTTCAATCCACTTACAGGCCTGAACGGGCGACATCTTCCAGTTGGTGGGGCACGCTGAAAGCACCTCTACCAGACTGAATCCCTTGCCGTCAATCTGGGTCTGGAAGGCCGTTTTGATGGCCTTTTTGGCCTTTTTCACCTTGGCCGGAGACGTCACCGCCACTCTCTCCAAAAATACGCTGCCCTTGGCTATGGCCAGCATTTCGGTGAGGTTCAACGGCGAACCGTCGCGATCAACATCGCGGCCGCCCGGCGTGGTGGTGGAATTCATGCCCGGCAGGGTGGTGGGGGCCATTTGGCCGCCGGTCATGCCGTAAACACCGTTGTTGACGAAAATGGCAGTGATGTTTTCGCCACGGTTGGCCGCGTGAATGGTTTCAGCGGTACCTATGGCGGCGATGTCGCCGTCACCCTGATAGGTGAAGACGATTTTTTCGGGCAACACCCGCTTGATGCCGGTGGCCACGGCCAGGGCTCTGCCGTGGGGGGCCTCGCCCATGTCCACGTCAAAGTAGTTGTAGGCCAGGACCGCGCATCCTGCCGGGGGCACGCCGATGACGTCTTCACGGATGCCCAGTTCGTCGAACACCTCGGCCACCAAACGGTGGATCAGGGAGTGTCCGCAGCCGGGGCAGTAGTGGAAAATATTGGGCTTGAGGCTCTTGGGAGCTTCGAAGACTTTTTTCATTTTAAGCCTCCCGCCGCTAAACCGGAGGAATCGTCCTGATCCAACTGGGCCCGGTAGTAGTAATGGGTGATCTGGTGGGCCACTTCGTCGGGAGTGGGCACCATGCCGCCGGGACGGCCGTAGAAGTTGACCTCGGCCCGGCCCTTGACGGCCAGTTCGACGTCTTCGATCATCTGGCCTGAGCTAAGCTCCACCACCAACAGTTGGCGCACGACCTTGCTCAGTTCCCACAGGGCCTTGTAGGGGAAGGGCCACAGGGTCTTGGGCCGCAGAAGGCCGACCTTCATGCCCATCTGCCGTACGCGGGCGATGGCGCCCTTGGCGATGCGGGCGGCCGTTCCATAGGCCACGAGCACCATGCGGGCGTCTTCGGTCATGTACGATTCCCAGGCCACCTCTTCACGAACAACCGCATCGTATTTACGGGTGAGCTTGTAGTTGTGCTCCTCGAGAACCTTGGGGTTCAGCAGCAGCGACAGGATGGCCCGGGGCGGGCGGCCCTTGGCGCCGGACAGGGTCCAGTCCTTGGCCGGCAAGGAAGCCAAATCAATGGCCTCGGGGAATTCCACCGGCTCCATCATCTGGCCCATCATGCCGTCGCCCATGATCATAACCGGGTTGCGGTATTTGTCGGCAAGGTCGAAGGCCTTGAAGGTCATGTCGCACAGTTCCTGGCACGAGGCCGGAGCCAGCACGATGCAGCGGTAGTCGCCGTGGCCGCCGCCTCTGGTGGCCTGGAAGTAGTCGCTCTGGGCCGGGGCGATGTTGCCCAGGCCGGGTCCGCCGCGGACCATGTTGGCCACCACGGCCGGAAGTTCAAGACCGGCCAGATAGCTGATGCCTTCCTGCTTCAGGCTGATGCCCGGGCTGGAAGAGCTGGTCATTACCCTGCCGCCGGCCATGGAAGCGCCGATCACCATGTTGATGGAGGCCAATTCGCTCTCGGCCTGCACGAACGTGCCGCCGACCTCCAGCAAACGGCCGGACATGTACTCGGGCACTTCGTTCTGCGGCGTGATGGGGTAGCCGAAATAATAACGGCAACCGGCGCGGACCGCCGCCTCGCCCAGAACGTGGCTTCCTCGCATTAATTTCTTAGCCACGGTACACCTCAATCGCCAGGTCGGGGCACATCACAGCGCACATGGCGCATCCGCTACAGCCATCCTTGCCTTCGGCAGCCTCTTCAGGCTTGAAATCGGCAGGGTAATAGCCCTTGCTGTTGATGTCTTTGCTGACCTGGATGCACTGGTTTGGACAGAACGCGACGCAAAGATGGCAACCCTTGCACTTTTCGCGATCTATTTCGATTTTACCTTTGGACATCCCGACTCCAACGGATTTCCCGGCGCAGGTGGGAATTCTTGCTTACCGGGGGCTTTAAATAGCAATGTTGGTTGAAGAAAAACAAGTAGCAAAGCAAGGCCTGACTGTCAAGTGTTTGGACCAACATATTCACATTTGTTTGCATTGCCGGACGTGGTATGTAGTTGTTGAAATGGCAGCGGGTATTTAAGAAGAGTTGTAAAGCAGGCATGACATGAGCAAACTGTTGTTGATCGCCCTGGCCGGCGGAGTGGGAACCCTGGCCCGGTATGGCCTGGGCAGTCTGGTCCACCGGATATTCGGCGCTGGGTTTCCCTGGGGCACGGTCAGTGTAAATCTATTGGGGAGTTTTTTATTCGGCCTGGTCTGGACCCTGGCCTCCCAGCGCATGGTCATCAGCACCGAGGCGCGCATAATCATCCTCACCGGGTTCATGGGCGCCTTCACCACGTTTTCAACGTTCATGTTCGAGACGGGCGAACTCATACGCGGCGGGCAATGGCTGTTGGCCGGGGGCAACCTTTTACTGCAAAATATAATCGGGCTGGCTGCCGTTTTCGGCGGCATTGCCGTGGCCCGTTTATTGGCCGCATAAGGAGACGTGATCATGAAGCTCGATGGCCAGTGCAAGATTCTGCGGATATTCATCGGTGAAGGTGATCGCCACAAGGGACGGCCGCTGTACCAGGCCATAGCCGAACTGGCCCGGGAAAAAGGCCTGGCCGGGGCGACGGTCCTGCGGGGCGTGTTGGGCTATGGGGCCAACAGCCGCATGCACACCGACCGCATCCTGAGGCTAAGCGAGGAACTGCCCATGGTGGTGGAGATCGTCGATGTGGAAGAAAAAATCTCCGCGTTTCTGCCGCTGCTGGACGATCTGATCTCCGAAGGCCTGGTCACCATTGAAAACGTCAACGTAGTCGCCTACCGCTCCAGTACCGAGAAGTATGCCCAGAGGCGCTCGAAATAATAGGATTTTTGCCAAACTGTAACTGGTTTCCACTGGTTGGATTTGCTATTGTCATAAACATGAACACTCTGGAACAAAAAAGAGTTTTCGAGGTTTCGCTGTCCATCGCCAGGCAGGTTCTGCCTTTCTTGGGAAAACAAGGCATTCCGGCAACACCTGAAAACTACATGATATTTTATCTGTATTTCGAGGGTGAGCTGCACGTTGTGCGCAAGGTGGTGGATGAACACCTGAACTCCGGCGAACCATGGACCCTGGAAACCACCAGGGAGATATTCGACCAATTGTTCAGCGCCGACGCCAATGTCAACTTTTGGCGCCAGAACGAACGCCTGATCAATCAGGTCAGGGAAACCACCCAGCACATCCTGGCCCGCAGTGATGAAACCGCCCGGCTGGCTGATCAAACCAGCAAGAATTTCAACGACACCATTCAACTTGCCGGCGGCATGGACGGTGGTGTGCAGATAGGCGACTGGATGCGCAAGGCCCTTTCCGACATCAAACTCATGGGCCAGGCAAGCTCCGATCTCAGCGGAGATTTGCGTAAAAAGAGCAGTGAACTCGAGAGGGCTGTGCAGACGCTGGACAAGCTCGAAGTCTTGGCCTTGACCGACGAGTTGACCCAGGTGGCCAACCGCAGGGCCTGGGAGTCGCGCATCCGGGTGGAGTTCAACCGGTTTGCCCGCTATCAGCGCCCCTGTTCGCTGATCATGATCGATATCGACGATTTCAAGGGCATCAACGACCGTTTCGGCCACCGCGTTGGTGACCAAGCCCTGGTTCAGGTGGCCAAATTGGCCAAGGAAAAGCTGCGGACCATTGACTTCATGGCCCGCTACGGCGGCGAGGAATTCACCTGCCTGCTGCCAGAGACCAACCTGGACGGGGCCTATATCGTGGCCGAGCGTCTGCGGGTGGGCTTGGCCGAACGCAACCTGGTGATCAACGGCAAAACCCGGGCCAGGATTACAGCCAGCCTGGGCGTGGCCTGCTTCAGCAAAAACGACAATTGCCCCGAGGAGGCCCTGGAGCGGGCGGACAAGTCTATGTATCTGGCCAAAAAGCTGGGCAAGAACCTTGTCTGCGGCGAACGGGAACTGACCCGGCAGCCGGCCTGCTGACAGGCGGTATTCAAAGAAAGCCTTAGCCTATTCCGGCAACCTTCCTGATTATTTTGCCCATGATCCGCTTCATGGGCTTGGCCCCCTTTACGGTCAGGCTCTTGATGTCCGTGGGGAAGTTCGTGAGCAGCCGGTAGCCGTCTTGGGTGACGAGCACCGTGTCGGAGTGGCGGACGCCGCCGACGTCGGGCAGGTAGATGCCCGGTTCGATGGTGATGACCATGTTTTCAGCCAAGACCTGGTCCGAGCCCTCGGCGATCCACGGCCCTTCGTGGTTGTCCTGGCCCACGCCGTGGCCGGTGCGGTGCAGCAGGTAGTCTCCGAAGCCTTCCCGGCGCAGGAATTCCTTGGCCGCAAGATCCACCTCCACGGCGGCCACGCCCGGCCGCACCGCGGCAAAGGCCCTTTTGCGGGCCTCGGTCATGGCCGCGAATGCTTCCTTTACCTGGGCCGTGGGCGGTTTGAGGAAAAAGGTGCGCTCGTTTTCCGCCGCATAACCGTTTACCCGTAGGTAACTCAGCCAGATGTGGGGGCCGGCCCTGAATTGATCGCCGATGGCCGGCACCCCGTGGGGCTGGGCGCTGAGGGGGGCGGGCCAGGCCGCCATCATCAGGTTGGTGGCCAGGGGATCGTAGCCGACCTGCTTGATGATGGCCAGTTGCACCGACCGGCTCAGGGAGGCAATCTCCAGCAGGGTTATGCCGGGATAAGCGGCCTCCAGGATCTTTCCGGCGCCCATGTCGCAGAAACGGGCCGCGGTCTGGATCATCTCTATCTCGGCCGCCGACTTGACCAGGCGGATGTCCTCCACCAGCGGCAGGATGCGGTATTCGTGCTCGGACAAGGCCTCGACGATCTCCAGCTTCAACGACGGCTCCACGCCGATGGCCATGGTGGAGTCGAGAATGTCGTTGAGCTTTTCGCTCCAGCCTTCGCCCAACGGGGAAGGGTAGTCCCAGTACCAGATCACCTGGTCGATATTGGGGGCGTTGCCCAGGTGCTCGCCCTCCAGGGCGGGCGTGAGCAGCACCACCGGCGGCTCGGGCCGCACGATGATGAAGAATGGCCGTTCCTGCTGTTTGTAGGATACGCCGGTGAGGTAATAGATGTTTTCCTCGTTGGTGACGATATAGGCGTCCAGGTCGCTGGCAGCCACCTGCTGTTGCAGGCTGGCCATGCGCAGGCCGTATTCTTCATTGCTGATCATTACAACCCCCGAAGTTATTGTTGCCCGCCAAGTTCGGCTTTGGGCGGCACCAAGTCCATGGCCCGTTCGGCCAGGGCCGTTATGGTCAAGCTGGGGTTGACCCCAACGTTGGCGCTGATGGCCGAGCCGTCCACCACGTACAGGCCCGGATGGCCGAAGACCTGGTGCCCGGTGTCTATGACGCCGCCGGAGGCATCGCGGCCCATGTGGCAGCCGCCCAGGATGTGGGCCGTCACCGACATGTTGCCGATGCTTTCCAGCATGATGTTCTGGGCCGTGCCGCCGCTGATCTCGGCCATTGTCCGGGCGGCCCGGTTGGCCTGGGGCAGGTATGTCGGCGCGGCTTTTCCCGGCACTCGCCTGGAATGAAGCCCCTTGGCGAATGGCTTGACCACACTACGACAATAGACAAACGCCACCTGATTGTCCAGGTGTTGCATGACGGTGAGCACGGTTATGCGCTTGCGCCAGTTGCGGGCCCGCCACGAGGCCGTGGTCTGGCCGGGCCTGGCGATGAACGCCCCAAGGCCCTTCAGGGCCCGGCCCAGCGGCTTTTCGCCGTCCACCAGGGCCCCCATGTACCAGCGCATGAAACGGTAGCCCTCGGGGAAGCGGTTCTGAGTGATGTGGGTGTGCGCGTCGGGATAAAAGTGGGAGCTGATGCTGTTGCCCCTGGTGAGGTCTTCGTCTTTGTCCGGCGAGAGCACGGCCACGATTGCCTCGCTGTTGGTGCGCACCACCCGGCCCAGCTGATCCGAGACGCCGGGCAGGGTGCCCAGTTTGTCCCGGCAGCGGAAGAGCAACTCCAGGGTGCCCAGGACGCCGCCGGAGAGAACCACATTTCGGGATATGATTTCCGGGTGGCGTTTGCCTGTCATGGCCGGGCGTCTGGCTTGCAGTTTGTAGCCGCCGCCGGGTAGGGGGGCGATTGAGCGGACCTTGTACGACGGCAGGATCTTGGCCCCGGCCTTTTGGGCCAGGTGCAGGTAATTGCGGTCCAGGGTGTTTTTGGCGCCTTCGCCGCAGCCGGTGAGGCAGTCGCCGCAGAGCTTGCAGCCGGTTCGCCGGGGGCCTTTGCCGCCGAAAAACGGATCATCCACGGTTTCGCCGGGCTTGCCGAAGTAGATGCCGTTGGGCGTGGGGCCGAAAGTGCCGCCCGCGCCCATGGCCCGGGCCGTCTGCTCCAGCAGGTGGTCCATCTTGTCGTAGACCGGGTTTTCCACAACGCCGAGCATTGCCTTGGCCGTGGCGTAGTGGGGCTCAAGCTCCGTCTGCCAATTCACTCCCAGGCCGCTCCAGGCCTCGTCCTCGAAGAACTCCGGCTTGGGCTCCAGCAGAACGGCTGCGTAGACCAGGCTGCCGCCGCCCACGCCCACGCCATGCACCACCCCCACATGGCGGAAGATGGGCTGGCCGAAAAAACCGTGCATGCCCAGTTGCGGAGCCCATAGAAAATGCCGCACGCTGCTGTCGGCCTTTTTGACCTCCTCCGGGCCGATCCATTTGCCCTGTTCCAGCACCGCCACCGAGTAGCCTTTTTCGGCCAGACGCAGGGCGCAGACGCTGCCCCCGAATCCGCTGCCGACGATCACATAGTCGAAATTCATCCCCACCGCCCGTAATCATGAGTAAAAACTAGAAGATATTAATATATTTAAACGATGGAAATAAAGGGCCGGTGTGCGGTTTTAATGCCCTAAAAGATATGGTTGATTATGGGACGCTTTCCTTGCTTCCGCCTGCGCATCGGAGTAAAGTTTTGGCGTCATCGTCATTGAATCTGTATCGGGGCGGATTCGCCCCCCAGGATAAGGAGCCAGCAAGTGAGTCTCAACGTTGTGATCATCGGTGCTGTGGCAGCCGGGCCCAAAACCGCCTGCCGGATCAAGCGCGTACTGCCCGAAGCAAACGTTACAATGATCGACCGCGACACCTATATATCTTATGGTGGCTGCGGCATTCCTTTTTATGTCGGCGGTGATGTTGCCGACGTGAAAGAGCTGTTATCCACCAGCTTCCACATGGTCCGTGATCCGCAGTTCTTCAAGGGCGCCAAGGGCGTGGACGTGCTCACCGCCACCGAGGCCACGGCCATCGACCGCCAGGCCAAGATCGTCAAGATCAAGAGCCTGCAGACCGGCGAAGAGTCTGAACTACCCTATGACAAACTGATGATCGCCACCGGCGCACGGGCCTCTGTGCCGCCCATACCCGGCGCGGACGCCGAGGGCGTCTACACAGTGGCCAACCTGCATGACGCCAGGGCCATCAAGGGCCTGGTCAGCAAGGGCATGGTCGGTACGGCGGCCATCATCGGCGCCGGAGCCACGGGTCTGGAAATGGCCGAATCCCTGGCCGACCTGTGGGGTCTTGAGGTGCACATCATCGAGCAGGCCGAGCAATTTCTGCCGGGCATCCTGGACAAGGACATGGCCAAGATGCTGCAAACCCGCCTGGCCGACCAGGACGACATCACCCTGCACCTGGGTGCTTCGGTTTCAAAGATCATGGTGGACGAAGAGGGCAAGGCCGCCGGAGTGGTGGTCGACGGCCAGGATATCGAGGCCGATCTGGTGATTCTGGCCACCGGCGTGCGGCCCAATGTGGACCTGGCCGTTGACACCGGGTTGGCGGTCGTCGAACGTGGCGGCATAAAGGTCGACGAGCGCATGTGCACCAGCGACCCGGACATCTTCGCCGCCGGCGACTGCGTCAGCACGGTCAACCAGCTTACCGGCAAAAGCGCCTATATCGCCGCCGGTTCCCTGGCCAACCGCATGGGCCGTGTGGCGGCCACCAACATCTGCGGCGGCAACGCCACCTTCCCCGGCGTCGTGGGTTCATGGTGCATCAAGCTCTTTGGCTTGGCCGCAGCCCGCACCGGCCTCAACGAGGCCGATGCCAAAGCCCAGGGCCTGGACGTGGTGGCTCCCATCGTGGTCCAGGCCGACCGGGCCCACTTCCACCCGGACATGTCCATGATGTACACCAAGCTGGTGGTGGAAAAGGGCTCCCGCAGGCTGCTGGGCTTCACGGCCGTGGGCGAAAGCGGCGACGCGGTGGTGGGCCGGGTCAATGCCGTGGCCGCCCTGTTGCAAAGCGGCGCCGAACTGGAAGACCTGGCCAACCTGGAACTGGCCTACAGCCCGCCCCTGGGCGCGGCGGTGGACATCCTCAACTCGGCCGCATACGTGGCCGAAAATATGATCGAGGGCCGTTTGCGGGCCATCACGCCCGATGACTTCATGGCCCGCCTGGCCCGGGAAGACGGTCCGCTTATCTTCGACGTGCGGGCCATCGACAACGTAGCGCCGTTTCTGGAGGCCTTGGCTCCCCGCTGGAAGCACCTGCCCCAGGAGACCATCGTGGGCCGGGAGGGCGAAGTGCCCAACAACGGCGAGGTGCTGTTGATCTGCAACTCCGGCGCCCGCTCGTACGAGGCCCAGCGCCAACTCGAAGCCGCGGGCTACACCAATACGGTCAATGTCAGCGGCGGCATGGCGGCCATCCGGATGTGCGGCAATCAGATAATTCCGCCAAAGGGAGACAGCTAGGCATGGGATACCGGATCACCCCCATCGTCTGCGGGCTCAACGCCACCGACCAGGGCGTCATGACCTACATGCGCCACTACGGCAAGGCCATCTACATCCCCATCTATGTGTTTCTGCTGGATGACGGCCAGCGCAAACTGCTCATAGACACGGGCCTGGAGGATTTTCTGATCCCCGAGGGCGTGGAGGGTGACCTGGGCCTCAAGGCTGAATACCTTGACGAGGCCCTGGAACGCCTGGGCGTGAAACCCGAGGATATCCAAGGGGTGATCCATACCCATCTGCACAACGACCACTGCGAAAACGACGCCATGTTTGAAAACGCCAAGGTCTACGTGCAAAAGGCCGAGTGGGATTTTTGCCAAAACCCCCATCCCCTGGATCACCGCTACGACGCCGATTATCTGGAAGGATGCGACCTGGTCGAGGTTGAGGGCGATGCCGAGATCTTTCCCGGCGTGCGGGTGGTCTTCACGCCGGGGCATACGCCGGGCGGCCAGTCGGTGGTGGTTGACACGGATAACTCCGGCAAGGTGCTAATCACCGGATTTTGCTGTAACGAACAGAACTTCCCCTCGGCCGGACCGGCCGTGGCGCCTGGCGTGCATACCGACGCCTTGGCCGGTTGGAACTCGGCCAACAAGGTGAAGCAAATGCTCGAAGACGGTGAGATCGACCTCATCGTGCCTTGCCATGCCATATGGCCGGGCCAGAAGGGCGTCATCGACTGAGGCTTGAGTATGCCATCGGCAGTGGGCTAAGATGGGCCGAACTCTAGCCGGAGGATTTTGTTGGCAACCAAGCTTGTGGTGATCGGGGCCGGGCCCGGCGGATACATGGCCGCCATCAGGTCCGCCCAACTGGGCGCGGACGTAACGGTAATCGAAAAGGGCCCAACGGGCGGCGTGTGCCTCAACTGGGGCTGCATACCCACCAAGGCCCTCAAGGCCACGGCCGAGGCCATGGACTTGGCCAAGGACCTGGCTGCCTACGGCCTGCGGGGCGGAGCGGACGTCGGCGTGGACATGCCCGCGGTCATCGCCCGCAAGGACGGCATTGTCCAAACCCTGGTCACGGCAATTGAAAAGCTGTTCAAGGCCTACAAAATCCAACTGATCCATGGGCACGCCCGCCTGGAGGGACCGGGTGTCGTGGCGGTGGAGACCGATGACGGCGGGCAGCAGATTAGTTACGACCGCCTGATCATCGCCAGCGGCTCCGGCCCGGCGGATCTGCCCGGCCTGGAGCGCGACGGCCAATACTTTCTTGATTCCACGGATGCCCTTAATCTGACCGAGGTTCCCGAAAGCCTGGCCATTGTCGGCGGTGGGGTTATCGGCTGCGAGTTCGCGGGCATCTACGCATCCCTAGGCAGCAAAGTGACCGTCATCGAGGCCCTGGACCGGCTGCTGCCCATGGATTCCATTGATTCCGACACCTCCAAGACCCTGCAACGCGAGTTCAAGAAGCGCGGCGTCAAGGCCATCACCGGGGCCATGGTCACCAGCGCCACGGTTGACGGCGGCATGGTCACCCTGGGATTGGGGCCATCGACTTTGGCCGCCAAGCCCATCAAAAAGCCTCAACAGGTCCAGGCCGACAAGGTGTTGGTCTCGGTGGGACGTAAACTAAACACCGCTGATATTGGTTTGGCCGAGGCCGGGGTGGAGCTTGACCAGCGCGGGGCCATAAAAGTTGATGAGCATCTACAAACCAGCCTGCCCGGCGTATACGCCATTGGCGATTGCCTGGGGGTGGGTAGGCCCCTGTTGGCGCACCTGGCCGGGGCCGAGGGCAGGGTGGCCGTAGCTAATGCCCTGGGCGCCGGCGATACGGTTAACTACGATGTGGTGCCTTCGGCCATTTTCACCACGCCCGAGGCCGCTTCCGTGGGCCTCACCGCCGAGCAGGCCATTGATCGCGGCATTGAAGTAAATACCGGCACATTCATGTTCCGTCAGTTGGGCAAAAGCCAGGCCATGGGCCATATCGACGGCCACGTCAAGCTCATCGGCGCCGCCGGTGACGGTCGCCTGCTGGGCGCCCATATCATCGGTCCCCATGCCACGGATCTGATTCATGAATGCGCCCTGGCCCTGCAAACCGGGGCCACGGTGGAAGACATCGCCCATATGATCCACGCCCATCCGACCCTTAGCGAGGGCGTGGCCGAGGCCGCCGAGACGCTGTTGGGCGTATGCCTGCACGCGCCGCCGGTCAAGTGAGGATGTCTTGCTTTACGTGACGCTCAGAGCCCGGACCATAGACACGGTGGCGGACCTGTCGGAGGCCGAGCGCCACGTAATGCAAAAGCTCATCGCCTGGGAGCGCCTGGGGCCGGAGCCCGCTGAATTCAAGGGCAAGAGGGATGGTGCCCTGCGTGTGGGTTGGGACGGCCGGGGCCCAGTGCGGGCGTCGGCGGCCTTGCGGGAGGTCTGCGACGACCTTTCAGCGCGGGTGGCCATCGCCAAAGGCGTCCGGCCCGGTCCGGGCTGGCTGTTTTGCCAGATATGGCCAGGCAGATACAGCGGCGGCGGACTGCGCATCAAACAGGAAACGGGGCCGGAATGTGTTGTGGAGGTCATGGACGCGGCCGACCAGCCCCGTGGTATGCTGCGCCTGGAGCCAGGGCAGACCCTGGAACAGGCTGTCGTTCAGATCGCCTCGGGCGGCCCGCTGGCCCGGCGGATCAGGGACATGGGCCTGCGGCTCAGATAGAATCCCCGCTTGAATCAGGATTACCCACCGGCCGGGGCGGCGCGGCGTGATCGCCGCAGACCACGGCGGCCAGGGCGTTTTCTCCGGTTAGGCCCGGAGCCAAATCCGCATAGCACAGAGGAGCCACGGCCCCTTCCCCGATAAATCCGAAAAGATGCCCCAGGCCCAGGGCCTCGGCCCCGCCGCTGGTGGCCATGGTCAAGACGGCCTCGGGCGGCAGGCCGGGAAAACGCCGCGAAATTTCGGCCAATTCCCGCCACAGGTTCAGGTCCGGGCAAGACGAAAGCGAATCCGTGCCCAGGCAGAGGTTGATCCCGGCGTCATGCATGGCCTGGACATCGGCCAGGCTGCCGGTGAGCCCCAGGTTGGAGCGGGGGCAGGCGCACACCGAGGCCTTGGCCGCGGCCACCTGGGCGATTTCGTTTTGGTTGAGCTGTACGCAGTGGATCAGCAGGGTGTTATGGTCCAGGCCGCCCAGGTTGATCAGATGCTGCAAGGGCCTCTCGGCGCTGATCCCCAGCTTTTCGCGTTGAACCCCGCGCACCTTCAGGAAATCATCCAGCCGCAGGCCTTGGGGTCCGCTGCCGGCGATGTATTCCATTTCGGCCGTTGACTCTGCCATGTGCATGCAAAAGATGTTGCCGTCGGCCAGTTTTTTCAGTTCGGCGATGCGCCAGCCGGGCACGGAATAGGGCGAGTGGGCCGCCACGCCCTGGGCCTCCAAAACACCGCCGCGCCAAAGGGCCTCGGGGGCGGGCGGCGGGCAATTGGCGGCGCCCAGGGCCTCGAAGAGGCTTACGGCGTGCAAGCCCGCGTTGTACAGGGCCTGGCGGGCCAGGCCGGTGTTGGTTATGTCGCCCACCAGGGCGATGCCGAGGGCGGCCATTTCCTTTGCCGCTTCAGAAGTGGCTTTGGATGCTTCATCCGGGTCTTGATTGGGGCGGATTTCCACCAGACGCAGCAGCCAATCCATGAAATCGCCTTGGGGCGTGATTTGGCCGCGCATGCCCGAGAGTTCCACATGGGTGTGGGCGTTGACCAGGCCGGGCATCAGCATGCCGTCGCCCATATCCCTCGCCTCTGCGCCGCGGGGCTCCACGGCAACCACCCGGCCGCCGCGCAGGCGCACTTGCAGACCATCGCCGAGCCGCCCCGGCCCCAGCCAGACATGCCGCGCGGTGATGACCTGTTCTTTACCCACGGTTAGTCCGGGATGTGGTTGTAGAAGGTGTCGCGGCGCTGGGCCCTGAAGCCAAGGTCCTCGGCCAGGTGGATCATGCCCTGGCGCTGCATGCGGAAGTGGGCACCGGCGGCGGCAACCACGTTTTCCTCCAGCATGGTGGAGCCCAGGTCATCGGCCCCGTAGGTCAGGGCAAGCTGGGCGATCTTGGCCCCCTGGGTGACCCAGCTGGCCTGGACATGGTCGAAATTGTCCAGGAATAGGCGGCTGACGGCCAGGGTGCGCAGATAGTCCACCGCGGTCAGGGGCTGGATGTGGTCTAGAGCCGTGTTGGCCGGCTGGAAGGTCCAGGGAATGAACGCGGTGAAGCGGCCCTTGCCACCGGCGATGCTCTTGTCCTGCTGGGCGCGGACCATGGCCATGTGGCCGATGCGGTCAATGGGCTCGTCCAGGCTGCCGAACATCATGGTGGCCGTGGTGTAAAGGCCCCGCTGATGGGCCTTGTCCATGACCTCGATCCATTGGGCACCGGTGCATTTGCCCGGCGCGATGCGGCTGCGCACCCTGTGGACCAGGATTTCCGCCCCGCCGCCGGGTATGGAGCCCAGCCCGGCGTCAATGAAGCGGTCCAGGGCCTCGTCGATGCTCACGGCGTCCACCTGGGCCATGTGCACCACCTCGGTGGGCGACAGGCCGTGGATGTTGATATTGAAGTTGGCCTTGATGTGCCGGAAGAGTTCGCAGGTCTTGGCCACGCCGATCTGCGGATGGTGGCCACCCTGGATCAGAATCTGTGTGCCGCCCAACTCGATGGTTTCGGCGATCTTGCGGTCCAGTTCATCGCGGTCCAGCACATAGCCCTGGCCGCTTTCGGGCGTCCGGTAAAAGGCGCAGAAGCGACAGGCCGAGATGCAGATGTTGGTGGTGTTGATGTTGCGGTCCACCACATAGGTCACCACCGGCTCAGGATTGTGCATCAACCGGGCGCGGTGGGCCAGCCTGGCCAGGGTGTGCAGCGGGGCCTCGGTCAACAGGACCAGGGCCTGTTCTTCAGTTAATCTGCGACCCTCTTTGGCCGTGGCCAGGGCGTCATCGAGTGGATGGGCCGCTGCGGCGGCTGCCTGCACGCTCAGTCCTCCACCGTGTTGTAAAAGGCGTCGCGGCGCACGGGCTCGAAACCGGCGGCCTGGATCATGCCCCGGAGTTCGCTCTCGGTGAGTCCCTGAGCCGTGGTGGCTCCGGCGTCGTGGGTGATGTGCTCCTCGACGATGGTGCCGTCCATGTCGTCGGCCCCGTAGCCCAGGGCCACCTGGGCCAGTTTGGGGCTTAACATGACCCAGTAGGCCTTGATGTGAGGGAAGTTGTCCAGCATCAGGCGGCTGGTGGCCATGACCCGCAGGTCCTCCAGGGCCGTGGTTTGGCTCAGGTGCGCGAGCTTGGTGTTTTGCGGATGGAACGACAGGGGGATGAACGCCGAAAATCCGCCGGTCTTGTCCTGTTGTTCGCGCAGGGCCAGCAGATGCTCCACACGCTCGGCGGGCGTTTCGATATGCCCGTAGAGCATGGTGGCGTTGGTCTGGACGCCCTTGAGGTGGGCCTTGCCGGCGATCTCCAGCCAGCGCTGGCCGCTAGGCTTCAGCGGACAGAGCTTGGCCCGCACCCTGGGCGAGAAAACCTCGGCCCCGCCACCTGGCATGGCCTTCAGACCTGCCGCGATGAGTTCGTCAAGGGTGTCGTCAATGCTCAGGCCCGCGGCCTCGGCGATGTGGTGGATCTCCACGCAGGTAAAGGCCTTCAGGGCCGCTTCGGGCCTGACCTTTTGCAGGGCCCGGAGAAGCTCCGGGTAATAGCTGAAGGGCAGGTCGGGGTGGCAGGAGCCCACCACGTGCAGTTCTTCCAGGGGCAATTGCGGGTTTTCCGCCGCCTTGGAGGCCGCGAACCGGGTGGTCATGGTCTGGGCTCCGGCGTCGTCCTTTTCCCGCCAGAAGGCGCAAAAGGCGCAACGGTTGGAGCAGATGTTGGAGTAGTTGATGTGACGGTTGCGCACGTAGTACGACACCTCACCGTTTTTGGCCAGCCGGGCCATGTGGGCCAGGTGTCCCAGACCGGTGAGGTCTCGGGTGGTCATCAGGCGCATGCCGTCTTCGAAGTCCAGACGCCGCCCTTCGGCCAGTTTGCGACCAACGGTGACCAGGGCCTGATCGTCGATCATGGCAAAGTCCACCTCCAGGGGAGGCAGAAGCTGGGTGAAACCAAAAGGATTATCCCCGAAGTTGTCTTTGGCTGTATTGCCGAGCATTGTTAACCTCTTGCGGGTTTGTGTGACCACGTGGTCATTGGGCTGAGCCAGAAAAAACCAGCCGCTGTGACCAGATGGTCATAATACTATGCTCGGCAGGGAGAATTGGCAAGGAGTTTTATGCTAAAATCCCCAAACGGTTCGTCATGTCAGGTTTGTTTAACGCTCCACGCTTTTAGGAGATGGTGATGCCCCAGCGCCCCCTGCTTTCATTGTGCATGATAGCCAAGAACGAAGAGCGCTGGCTGCCCGTGTGTCTGGGCAGTGCCCAACCCTGGGTGGACGAGATAGTCTTGGTCGATACCGGCTCAACGGATGCCACTGTGCGAATCGCCGGGCAATACGGGGCCAAGGTTTTTCAGCACCCCTGGCAAAACGATTTCGCCCTGCACCGCAACCAGTCGTTGGAATACGCCACCGGCCAATGGCTTTTGGTGGTCGATGCCGACGAAGAGCTTGATCGGTCGACAATGTCTCAGCTTAGACCGTTTCTGGAAGACGCCGCCGAGGATTGCCTTTTGGTGCGTATCAAGCATCTGGCCGCCGACGGCTCGGCCTCCTGGCAGCTCACACCCCGCTTGATCCGGGCCGACTCGGGGCTCCGCTTCGCTGGCCGCATCCATGAAGATGTCCAGGGCGGGGGAAATACACGAACCGCACCGGTCACCCTGATTCACCACGGTTTTGCCCAGGGCGCCGAGGTGCAGGCCGCCAAGGCCCGGCGCAACCTGGATATCATCCGGCAATGGATCGAGCAGGAGCCGGATAATTTTTCAGCCCGGGCCTATCTGGCCCAGTCGCTGATGGCCGGGGCCGGTAAACCCGACCAGACCGAACAGGCGGCCCGGACGGCCCTGGATATCGGCAGGCGTTTCGGCGTTGCCCCCGCCCAATTGAGCCGGGCCTACCACCCCTTGCTTATGGCCCTGACCGCCCAGCGCCGGTTTGACGACTTGATCGCCGCGGCCAATCAATGCCTGAGCGTTTTGCCGCAATACCCGGACCCTCTCTATTGCCTTAGCTGGGCCTTTTTCGAGATGGGCCGCTGGTCGTCGGTGTGCCGCCAGTGCCGCCGCTTCGTGGAGATGCAGGACCATTGGCGGGTCAATTTCGCGGCCTACCCCTATCCGCACAACCTCAGCGCGGGCCTGTACGCCGATGTTCTGGCCCGTTGGGTCATCGCCGCCGCCCATCTGAAGCGAGAGCCGGAGGCCGTGGACGCATTTGAGCGTTTAATTCATGATGACCGTGCCGAGCCGTTCGCCCGTCAAGTGTTGTCCCTGCTGATCAGCCAGGACCCTCTGGGTCTGGGGGCGCGCCTGGGGGCCATGGCCGCCGGGGCCCATCCGGAATGGCGCTGGCTACAGGTCGCCCATTAAAAAACGGGGCCCCTTTCGGAGCCCCGCTTTCATTATTTCCCGTGATACTTAGAGCCAGTCGACGAGGATGATGCCGATGCCGACGCGGTTTACATAGTGGTCGTAGTCGATGAGGCTTTCGCCGTAGCCGCCGAAGTACTGCACATAGCCCTTGAGATATGGGTAGTCGAATATCGGGAAGCTCCAGCCAGCTTCGATGGCGCCCCGCTGGAAGCCCGATTGTACGTTGTTGCGCGACATCAGGCTGAAAACGTGGTCGTCCAGCTTGTAAGACAAGCGAAGTTCATAGTTGCCCAGGTAATCGGTGATTTCCGGGTTGTCGTCATCGGCGGCGCTTTCCGGGATGCGGAACCACGGTTTGAAGCTGACTACGACATTGCCCCTTTCCAGGATGAATTCGGCGAAGATCCTGTTCCAACTACGGGAGAGCACTCCGCCCTGACCGTTGGATTGATGCACGATGCCCATGCGGGCCACGGCGCTTTCAAATCCGAGAAGATCGTAATCGGTATCCCACTGGGCCCAAAATTCCGGCTCGTGGTTGGTTTCCCTGAACGGCGATGAAATGTCGCCATTATAGAATTGCCAAAAAGAGCGGTTGGTATAAGCGCCCCAAAGGCTCACGTTCCATTTGAACAGGTCGGTCGCCAGCGGCGTCTTGATGCTTATCTGGAATTGCACTTCGTCATTGTCCGCTTCGATACTGTCATCGCGGTACTGCTGCTGGTAGGGCGTGGAATCATAACCGACGAAGTTATATGCATAAAAAAGGAAATAGTTGGGCTTGTGAGCCATGAGGGTAAACGGCTTCAGGACGTTGCTCTGGTCTATTTCTTTTCGCTCGGCCACCAATTGGCCGGGTTCCGGGGCCTTGTCCTGTTTGGCCTGCTCCACCACGGACTGCTGCTTGCGGCATTGGGCCCTGGCTTCGCCGATGGTCAATTCGTCGCCGGCGTCACGCATTTTTTGAAGCATGCAACGCTCGTAATCGCTGAGCGTCTGGGCTTGGGCGCTCAAAGGCAAGGCGGCGCAAATCAGAACTACAAGCAGGACGATCGGTAACATGGAAGGGCGTTTCATAGGGATCTCCATCAAATGCTTGGGCCGCCGGGATGTCCGGCTTCCATGATCAAAGTTGATGTTATCGTTGCGTTGGGCTGGCAAGAATTGTGGAATACTAAAACAACGGCAAGTTATTTGTCAAATCATAGTGATTTTCAATGCCTTGATGCATAAATAAAGAAACCCCCTGCGGATGTGGCAGGGGGCTTTTCGCATTATTCGGGTGAGTGCTATAAGGCGTTTTTGATGTGGTTGAGCCTGCCGCCGGCGGCCAGGATTTGCCTGTCGCGGTCGGTGGCCTCCAAAAGCAACTCCACGGGCTTGCCGTCAACCAGGGCGGTCAGTTTTTCCGCGCCGCTGACAATGGCGTCTTTGAAGCCCGTGAATTCGATTTGCTGGCCTTCGTCCAACGCTTCGTAATCGGCCGGGTCGGCGAACACCAGTGGCACGATGCCGAAGTTGATCAGGTTGGCCTTGTGGATGCGGGCGAAGCTCTTGGCGATCTTGACCTGCACGCCCAGATAGCGCGGAGCCAGGGCGGCGTGTTCGCGGCTGGAACCCTGGCCGTAGTTGTCGCCGCCGACCACCACGGCCGGCGCGGCCTGTTGGGCCTTTTGGGGGAAATCCGGATCCACGGCGTTGTAGACGAACTGGCTGATGGCCGGGACATTGGAACGCAGGGGCAATATCTTGCTGCCGGCGGGCATGATATGGTCGGTGGTGATGTTGTCTCCGACCTTGAGCACCACCGTGCAGGCCAGGTCCGCAGCCAGGGGCTCCAGGTCCGGGAACGGCGCGATGTTGGGTCCGCGCACGACTTCAACGCCGCTGCCGTCGGCGGGCGGCTCCACCAGGGCGTCGGGCCGCACATCCGGCGGAGCCGGTATGACGATGGGCTCGCCCAGTTTGCGTGGGTCGGCAAGATGGCCGGCCAGTGCCGTGGCCGCGGCCACTTCCGGGCCGGTGAGGTATACCTGGTCGCCAACCGTGCCGGAGCGTCCGGGGAAGTTGCGGGGGAAGGTGCGCACGCTGGCCGAACCCGTGGCCGGTGCCTGGCTCATGCCGATGCAGCCCAGACAGCCCGCCTGGTGCAGGCGCACGCCGGAATCGAGCATGTCCATCAGGGCGCCGTTGGCCGTGACCTGGGCCAGGGCCTGGCGCGAACCGGGGTTGACCGACAGGCTCACGCCCGGAGCCAGCTGTTTGCCCTTCAACGCCAGGGCGATGGTCATCAGGTCCTCATAGCTGCCGCCGCCGCAAGAGCCGACGATAACCTGTTCCACGGCGATGTCTTCCAGCTCGCTGACAGGCTTGACCGCATCCGGACTGGAAGGGCAGGCGACCAGGGGCACCAACTGCGAGAGGTCGATTTCCTCGATATCGTCGTAGTGAGCGCCCTCATCGGGCAACAACTCCTGCCAGGCCTCGGGCCTGCCCTGGGCCTCCAGAAAGGCCTTGGTGTTGGCGTCGCTGGGGAACACGCTGCCGGTGGCGCCCAGTTCGGCGCCCATGTTGGTGATGGCGGACCGCTGCAACACGCCAAGGGTTGTCACGCCGGGGCCGAAATATTCCACGACAAAGCCAAGGCCGCCCTTAACCGAGCGCCGCTTGAGCATTTCCAGAATTACATCCTTGGCGCCCACCCACGGCGACAGTTGGCCTGTGAGCTTCACGCCCAGGACCTTGGGGCAGACCAGGAAAAAAGGCTGTCCGGCCATGGCCGCGGCAACGTCCAGGCCTCCGGCACCCATGGCCAGCATACCCAGGCCGCCGCCGTGGGGCGTGTGGGAGTCCGAACCCAGCAGGGTAGCGCCCGGACGGCCGAAATTCAGAAGATGAAGCTGGTGGCAGATGCCGTTGCCCGGCGGGGAAAACCACAGGCCGTAGCGGGCGGCGATGGAGCGCAGGAAGCGGTGGTCGTCGGGATTTTTAAAGTCGGTTTGCAGGATGTTGTGATCCACATATGAAACCGAAACCTCTGTCCGCACCCGGTCCAGGCCCAGGGCCTCGAACTCCAGGGCTGCCAGAGTTCCGGTGGCGTCCTGGGTCAGGGTCTGATCGATGCGCAGGCCGATCTCCGCACCCGGTATGAACTCGCCTTGTACGAGGTGTTGCTCGATTATTTTCTGCACCAGTGTTTTGGGCATGGTTTTCTCCCACTGGGTTGTTTGCTTGAATTTCGCCTTTATCCAGGTGGCCCCGGCATTTTACGTAAAGCCCGGCACCGCCGCAACCCCGGATAAAAAAATGAACACCGACCCGAAAGGCCGGTGTTCAGGGGGTTGGGGTATTCCAAGACGTCAAACCGAGGGGGGGACGGCTTGACGTCCGTTGGGGTCTAGAGTGTCATGCGACCTTGGTGCTGATTTCAGTTTGGAGTCTGGCACCTATTTCGCAATTACGGCACGGAATCAGATTCATTTTGAATACGAACACATGAAACGGTTCCGCTCCGATATTGGCATACCTGGGCTCGTTTGCCGTTGCATGACGCTTGGCGCAGGCCGTTTTGGTCAGCTTTAACCCGCCGGGCTGATGCGGACACTGGATAAGCATTTCCGGGTTGTCCTGCAGCCACTTGTCAACATCAATTCGAGGGACGAAGTTTGACTTTGCCTTGCGTGTATTCCTTCTGCGCTTCATTTGGCCGTCTCCTGCATATGATATTGCCCGTTTATACAAGCAAGAGGTATGCCATGATTCTCAAATGAATGTCTGTTCAGTGGAAGCTCTTTAAATTACAGCAAAATGAAAAAATCGCCCCTTTGGGTGCTTGTTTGGTAGAATAAAATTATCCATCAGAGACATATCAATATGCGTTATTGGATGCGTCCGTTTTAAGACATATGCCGAATATCGAACAATTTGGGGTTTCCGCAGTTAAATAGATTCAATTTGGCTCATGAAGGGCGATTCATTCCTAAAATATGTCGAAAACAGGACACCAGTTGCAAGGGGGAGAAATGTAACTATCTGAAATAGCAGACGCATCTTTTGGCATCATGATTGCAACTAAACTACTAGTTTATTGGTTGTTTGGGAGCGAGGTGAAATGATGATCAAGGTGATTGTCTTGGAGTCGGATCCAACTCTGGCTTGGCTGCTTCGCGAGGAACTAGAAGACGCCGGCTTCGGGGTACGGTTGTGCCGGGATCTGCATCATGCCCAGTCCGCCTTGGGAACGGAGCCGGTCGATATTCTGCTGTCCGACGTTTGCAACGCGGATGCTCACCTGGCCGACGCACTCGGGGTGCTGGGCAAGATACACCATTGCAGTGTGGTTCTCCTGGGCCCCAAAGACCGTTCTCCGGTTTGCTCGGGTGATCCGGTGATGCTGCGCAAGTCCTCCGATCTTCAGCCGTTGATCAAATTCCTGAGGGGACAGGCCGCCAAGGCGCTGTGGTTGAGATCAACACCGGCCAACGCATAACCGCATAATTTGCCCGCCTGTTTGCCGCGTACGCCCATTATTGTGTTATCCTAAATTACAACGCACTAATACTGTTATCTCTTTCAGTTGGAGATCAAATGGCCCGAGTGTATCCCCGCACCCTGACCGTGCAAGAATTGAGACGTTTGTTCGACCCCAATAACGTTCCATTTGAAACCAGCCAGGATTCGCCTGAATGTATTGAGAAAGTGATCGGCCAAAAGAGGGCCAAGGAAGCCCTGGAGTTGGGCCTGTCGATCAAAAACATGGATTTTCACGTCTATGTCGCCGGACCCCAGAGGACGGGCAAGACAAATTTAGTGAAAAGCTTTGTCGAAAAACTCGCCGTCAATCAGTCCCCGCCCTCGGATTGGGTCTATGTTCATAATTTCCGAACGCCTGAAAAACCCCGCTGTCTGCGTTTTCCGCCGGGCGGCGGCAGGGGCTTTGCCAAGGAAATGGCGGCTCTGATTGAAAGCGTGCAGACAAAACTGCCCGAGATATTTGAAAGCGCAGAATACAACCGGCAAAGGGAAGCCATCGTATCCCAATTCAAGAGACGCCGGGCCGATATTTTTCAAGAATTGGACAAGTTGGCCAGGGAACAGGGATATGTCCTTCGCTTCGAGCCCACCGGAATTGTTGTTGCGCCGGCAAACGAGGAGGGTGAGCAACTCCCCGAGCAGACCATCCGGGAAATGAGCGATGAACAGCGCGAGGAACTGCGCGCCCGTAGTGACTTGATCCAACAAAAAGTGTCCGAGAGCCTGCGACTGGTTTCCAATCATGAAAAAAGCCTCAATGAAGCGCTGGCCAACATGGACAAAGAGTTGGTGCTTTACGCGGTGGGCCACATCTTTGAAGAGCTTTTCGATAAATACGGCGAACTGCGCGACGTGTTGGTCTATCTGGAGCAGGTCAGGACCGACCTTGTGGAGAACTACAAGCGCTTCGTGAAAAAGGAGGAGCCCCAACTGCCGTTCATGGTGCCCCAGAGCGGCCCCGAGAGCTCCCCGGAATACAAGGTCAATGTGTTGATCGACAACTCCGAGGCCCAGGGCGCGCCGGTGATTGTCGAGACAAACCCGACATTTCCCAACTTGTTCGGCCGCATCGAGCGTCAGGCCCAGTTCGGCACGCTTATCACCGACTTCACCATGCTGAGGCCCGGAGCCCTGCACAAGGCCAATGGCGGCTACCTTGTTTTACCCATTCGAGAATTGCTTATGTACTGGCTGCCTTGGGCCGGCCTGAAAAGGGCCTTGCAGGACAGGCAGGTGACCATCGAAGACGTCATGGACCAACTGGGCTATATGGTAACCCGCAGCTTGCAGCCCGAGCCCATACCGCTGGACCTGAAGGTCATATTGGTTGGGGAGACCCAGGTTTTCCAGATTCTGCAAATCCATGACAACCAGTTTTCCAAGATGTTCAAAGTTAAGGCAGAGATGTCCGATAGGATGTACTGGGAAAACGCGGAAATAGGTAACCTGATGAGCCATCTTTGCAAGTTTGTCAAAGAACGCAGGCTTAACCCGTTGCATCGCACCGGCGTGGCGCGCCTTGTTGAATTGGGCGCCGAATTGGCTGACGACAGGGAGCGCCTGACCTTGCGCTTGGCTGAAGTGGAGGATGTGCTGATCGAGGCTTCGTATCTGTCGTCGGCCGAAAAGCACGAATACATCGATGACAAGGACGTGGAGAAGGCCATAGCCGGCAGGCGGCGCCGGGTTTCGATGATAGATGAACGCCTGCAGGAGTCGATCACCAGGGGCTTTATAAACATCAACACAAAGGGCGCCGAAGTCGGCCAGATCAACGGCCTGGCCGTATTCCAGACCGGCGATTACATGTTCGGCAAGCCCAGCCGCATCTCGGCCACCGTGGGCTTGGGTAAGGACGGCGTGGTGGCCCTGGACCGGGAAAGCGACCTCAGTGGGCCTTTTCACACTAAGGGCGTGCTGATCCTGGGCGGATTCTTGACCAAGCGCTTTGCCGCGCGCATGCCTTTGTCGCTTTCGGCCAGCCTGGTCTTTGAACAGAGCTATTCCATGATCGACGGTGACTCGGCCTCGGTGGCCGAGGCTCTGGCCCTGATGTCGGCCATCGCCGATATTCCCCTGCGTCAGGATCTGGCCATCACCGGCTCCATCAGCCAGAGCGGTCAGGTTCAGGCCATCGGCGGAGTTAACCACAAGATTGAAGGCTTTTTCAGGGTATGCGTGGCCAGGGGCCTAACCGGCAGCCAGGGCGTGGTCATTCCGGCCAGCAATATAAAAAACCTCATGCTTCATCCGGACATCGTCGCGGCCGTGGAACAGGGCAGGTTCGCCGTGCATGCCGTGGAAACCGTTGACCAGGCCCTGGAACTGTTCACGGGTAAAAAGGCAGGCAAACGAAACAAGCAGGGCAACTTCCCCAGGGGGTCGGTAAACCTGGCCGTGGAAAAGAAATTGGCCGAGATGCACGAGATAGTCCGCAAATTGAGCCAAGGCAAAAACGGCAAATAAGTCAAATACGAAAAAAGAGGCAGACGAAGCGTTAAGGGTTTCGTCTGCCTTTTGTTTAGGCGTGTTCAGGCGGGGTGATGTCGTATTTAGCCATCTTGCCGTAGAGCGTGCTGCGGGCAATGCCCAGGACCTTGGCAGCCTGGTATTTGTTCCAGCCACATTTTTCCAAGGTGCCCGAGATCAGGTCCTTTTCCTGGTCATAGAGCCTGCCGGTGGGTGAACCGCCGTTGTTGTCGCCAAAGGCCATGCGCTCGGGCAGATGCTCCATGCCCACCACGTCCTTGCGGCACATCAACACGGCGTGCTCAACGACGTTGCGCAGTTCGCGCACATTGCCCGGCCAGTTGTATTCCAAAAGGCGGCCCAGTGATTCGCGGGTGAAACCGTAAATGGATTTGCCCAGCTTTTCGCTGTGGGCCCGCAGGAAGAAGTTGGCCAGGAACGGAATGTCCTCCGGGCGGCGGCGCAGGGGGGGGACCTCCAGGCGCACCACGTTGAGGCGGTAATACAGGTCTTCGCGGAACAGGCCCCGCTCCACTTGTTGACGCAGGGGCTTGTTGGTGGCGGTCACGATGCGCACGTCGGCGTCCAGTGTCTTCTCTCCGCCCACCCGTTCGAACTGGCGGTCCTGAATGACCCGCAGCAGGGCAAGCTGGGTCAGAGGGCTGATCTCGGCGATTTCATCAAGGAATATCGTGCCTCCGTTGGCCAACTCGAAGCGGCCGGCCTTGCGGCGGATGGCCCCGGTAAAGGCGCCTTTTTCATGGCCGAACAACTCGGAACTTAGAAGGGTTTCGGGATAGGCAGAGCAGTTGACCACGATAAAGGGACCATTGGAGCGCTTGCTGTATTTGTGGATCACCTCGGCCAGCAGGCTCTTGCCCGTGCCTGATTCGCCTTCGAGCATGACCGTGGTGTCGGTATGAACGACGTTGTCGAGGATGTCTGCCATTTCCAGGACCTGGGGCGAACCGCCCATGACCTTGGCCAGGTAACGGCGCATCTCCAGGGTTAGCTTGGCCTGCTGGCGGCCCATGCGTTCGGAGATCAGGTCTTCGTACAGGCTCCTGATCCTCAGCATCACCCGGACGCGGCTGAGCATGGTCTCCACGTCAACCGGTTTGGACATGTAGTCTTCGGCGCCCACCTCCAGGGCCTTGATGGCCGCGTCTTTTTCATGGAGGGCTGAAAGCACCACCACCGGCACGTAACGGAGTTTGCCGTCACTTTTTATGCGCTGCAGCACTTCCCAACCGTTGAGTCCGGGCAATATGAGGTCCAACAGGATCAGATCAAAGTCGCCGCCCGCCATGAGGGTGTCCACCGCTGAAATACCGTCGTAGCAGACAACGGTTTCATAGCCCTCGCTTTTCATCAAGGAGCTGAAAAACAGGGCTGAATCGTGATCATCCTCGACAATGAGGATTCTGGCGTGTTGTTTTGAGACTGGAAGGGGCGGTTTGTTCAATACTATTCCTGCTCCTTTGGGGCCAGGGCGCAATTGCCGCAAGCCTCGGCCAGACGGGCGAGGGCATAATCTTGTGACAATTCGGGCCTAGGTCCGCCCTTGCCATAGAGGGCGTTTCCTTCAGTGACCAATATGGGGCAGGTTCCGGCGGCGATATGGAGGCATTTTGTCCAAAGAGGGTCGTTACTCACGCTGCGCTCCTTTCGGCAACGAAATCGCAACGCCGTAAAAAGTGAGACAAAATGATCATACAGGTTCTCCGGTAGCGGATCAAGGATCATGAAACGTCAGAATTAATTAATTTTTCCGATGGCAAACGCTCAAAATACGTTCGGGATGAAAAACGGCAACCTTTGAATACGTAATCACCGGGTTATTCCTGTAAAAAATATAGGACTATTAGTAATAGGTTATTTTTAAGGTACAATAAAAAAACAGGCTGGTTGTGAGCGTCCATTCGGGGCCGGGAATTGATCGTTCGGGTTACGTTGTTTGCCGTCTTTGATTAACGGCCGGGGAAGGACCACCCGGACTCGGTTTGGCTTGGCGCGATAAAAAGGGGGAGATTGCGATGAGACTTTTCAAGGCGCTGGCCGTGGTAGCGGCCATGACGATAACCATGTCGGCCTCTCCGGCCGTGGCGGACATGATCAACCTGTCGCTTGATTTCGGTGATCCTTCCTGGTCCGGAGCGGGAAACCAAACTTCATACAGCCGCACATTCAATTCCGGAACAACGGACGAACTGGGCGTGACCCTCACCGCCAGAAGCTGGGGCCACGATCATTCCGGCCACCAGGTGGACTACAACGCAAAGATAACCCAGCACGGCGGCGGATTGGGTGTAAAGGACATCGCCGGGCCGGGAAGCGGCCATCTCATCGACGACAACACCTTTCGCCACGGCAATAGGGTGGAGGAGTCCATCGAGGTTTCGTTCAGCAAGCCCGTGGACATCAACAGCTTCTGGGTGGGAGATTTCTTTCAGGAACAAAACCTGTTCGGCCAGGTCACCGGATGGGAGGCGGGCAAGTTCATCGCCTATGACGCCGACGGAAATATCATCTACAACATGAGTTTCAATGCCGGTCAGGTCAGCCTCGGCGATCCCGGCTATCTGGGCTACGGCCGCCGGCTCTACGATGACTCGACCCTGGGTATAAACCTAAGCAATATTTCCAGCATTGCCTTTTTTGCCGACAGCGACAACATGAACCCCGGTTCGTGGCGGATATTGGGCGGCATCGGCGACAAAAGCAACTTCAGCCTGGGCGGTCTGAATGTAAGCTATGAAAAGACGGCCGACCCCACCCCTGAACCGGCCACGGTGTTGCTGCTGGCCTCGGGGCTGTTGGGGGCCGTAGCCATCCGCCGCCGCCGGTCATAGGCCGACTCCGACAATAAACCGCCCCGGTGTAACGGCCGGGGCTTTTTTATGCCTGGGCGCGGTTGGCCCTTGCAAGGCGCAGCCGGGCGTCGTAGGCTGCTGGGATCATGATCGTAGCCGACCTGCACATACACTCGCCATTCTCACGGGCCACGGCCAAGGCCATGCTGCCCGAGCATCTGTGGATGGCCGCCCAACTCAAGGGCATCGACTTGCTGGGCACCGGTGACTTCACCCACCCGGCCTGGTTCGAGATTCTCCAGGAAAGGTTGGTGGAGACCGGCGACGGCGCCTATGAGCTGCGGCCCGAGGTGGCCGCTACAGTGCAAGACCAGGTTCCTGCGGCCTGCCAAAGGCCGGTGCGCTTCATCCCCTCGGGCGAGATAAGCAGCATCTACAAGCGCGGCGGCAAGACCCGCAAGGTGCACAGCCTGATCCTGATGCCCACCCTGGAGGACGTGGCCCGGCTCAACCAGCGCCTGGACAGGCTGGGCAACATCAAAAGCGACGGTAGGCCCATCCTGGGCCTGGACGCCCGGGATCTGCTGGAGCTGTGCCTGGAGGTCTGCCCCCAGGTGATCTTCATCCCGGCCCATATCTGGACGCCGTGGTTCAGCGTGTTCGGCAGCAAGAGCGGCTTCGACTCCCTGGAGGAGTGCTTCGGCGAGCTCACCGGCTACATCCACGCCCTGGAGACGGGCCTGTCTTCGGACCCGCCCATGAACTGGCGGCTCTCGGCCCTGGACCGCTTCACCCTGGTCAGCAACTCTGACGCCCACAGCCCGGCCAAGCTGGCCCGTGAGGCCAACCTGCTGGACTGCCCGCCTACCTATCACGACCTGGCCAGGGCCCTGGAATTGGGCCCCGAGGGCGGCTTCAGGGGCACACTGGAGTTTTTTCCGGATGAGGGCAAATACCACCTGGACGGCCACCGCAAGTGCAACCTGCGTCTGAGCCCAGCCGAGACCAAACAGTACGGCGGGCGCTGCCCGGTGTGCGGCGGGCTGATAACCGTGGGCGTGCTGAGCCGGGTGGAAGACCTGGCCGACCGGCCCGAGGGTGTGCGGCCCCAGGGCGCGGCGGATTTCCAATGCCTGGTGCCCCTGGACGAGGTGGCCTCGGAAGTGGCCGGGCGCGGCCCCGCCACCAAGGGCGTGCAGGAAGCCGTGGCGGCTATGCGGGCCAAGCTGGGGCCGGACCTGGATATCCTGCGCAATACGCCCCTGGAAGACTTGGAACGCCTGGCCGGGCCGGTGATGGCCGAGGCCGTGCGCCGGGTTCGGGTGGGCCAGGTGCGGCCCATTGGCGGCTATGACGGCGAATTCGGGGTGATCAAGGTCTTCACCGAACAGGAGCGGGCCGAGTTCGCCGGGCAAAAGGCCCTGCTGGATTTGGGCGGCGCGGCGCGGGCCCCGCGTAAAAAAAAAGACCTGAGTCTGCCCCTGACGCCCAAGGCTGATCCGGCCCAAACTCCCAAATTAAGCCAAAATGACAACGGGGTGTTGAACCCCGAGCAACAGGCGGCCGTGGACTATCGCGGCGGGCATCTGATCGTGCGGGCCGGGCCCGGCTCGGGCAAGACCCGCATGCTGGTGGCCAGGGCCGGGGCCTTGGCCCACGGCGCGGGCGGCGGCGATTTGCTGATGATCACCTTCACCCGCAAGGCCGCCGAAGAGATGCGCCAGCGCCTGGCCCAAACGGGCGCGGCAAGCCGGGCCACGGTGAGCACGTTCCATGCCCTGGGCCTGGGCATCCTGGGCGACCAGATCGGCCAAGCGCCGGAGTTGATCGACCCTGACGAACGCCAGACCTTGATCAAACAAATCGCCAAGGACCGCGACCTGCGTCCGGCGGATGTCGAGCTGGCCGTCAGCCGGGCCAAACAGCGCCTGAATGCCCGCCCCGAGGCCAAATACATCGATGCCTGGCGGGCCTATCACGCGGCCGTTGACGGCCGCCTGGACCTGGACGACCTGGTGCTCAGGGCCGTGGAGGCCCTGGACCGCGACGCGGCCTTGTCCGACACATGGTCAAACAGGTTTGCCCATGTGCTGGTGGACGAATACCAGGACGTCAACCCGGTGCAGGTGGAGCTGCTACGGAAAATTTCGGCCAATGCCGCGGTCACGGCCATCGGCGATCCGGACCAGGCCATCTACGGCTTTCGCGGGGCCGAGAGAGCCCTGTTCGATTCCTTTGAAATGACTTTCATGGGAGCGGCGGCCCTGACCCTGCGGCGCAACTACCGCAACGCCGAGCCGGTTTTGGCGTCCGCCGAAGCCCTGATGAGGGCCGAGAGGGAGGCCGAAGCCATGGCGGCCATAGCCGGGCCTGGGCCGCTGATCACCTGCTGCGAGGCGGCCGATCCAATGGCCGAGGCCCGCTGGATCGCCGGACAGGTCGTTGATCTTTTGGGCGGCCTGGATTCACGGCAGGTGGAAGGCGGGGCGGACGCCAAAGGCAAGGGGTATGGCGCGGCCGATATCGCCGTTTTGTACCGCCTGCATGCCCAGGCCGGGCCAATTACTGAGGCCCTTGCCGAGGCAGGGGTGCCCTTGCAGGTGGCCGCCGACCGGCCCCTGGCCGAACTCGATCCCCTGGACCTGCGGGCCCAGCGGGTCAGCCTGCTGAGCATGCACGCGGCCAAGGGCCTGGAGTTTCCGGTGGTGTTCATCGCCGGTCTGGAAAGCGGGCTGCTGCCCTATGAGCCGCCCAACAAGGCTCCGGCTTTGGCGGCCGAAGAACGGCGGCTGTTGTACGTGGCCATGACCAGGGCCAAGCGTCGGCTGTACTTCAGCCGGGCCAAGCGCCGCACCCTGTTCGGCAACAGCTACACCCCGGAGCGCTCGCCGTTCTGGGCAGATCTGCCCGCCGACATGCTGAGCTATGCCACAACCACTCGCAAAGCCAAGGCCCGGCAACTCAAGTTGTTCTAAATCTCCGGTTGCACCGGTTCGGGCGGGGCCAATTCGCCCAGCAACTTGCGGAATTCCGCGTAGTCCAGGACCTCTTTTTCCAGAAGCCGCGTGGCCACGGTCTCCAGCAGGTCGCGGTGGCCGGTCAACAGTTCCTCGACACGTTTTTCCCGCTGGTCCATGGTCTGGCGCAGTTCGACATCCAGGGCAGCGGCGGTGTGCTCGCTGTATTCCTGGGCCGGGGGCAGCATGGTGCTGTCCGAGGGCAGGAACACCGGTTGGTTGCGCCGGGGCAGGGTGACCGGACCCAGGGACTGGCCCATGCCATATTGGGTCAGCATGGCCCGCACCAGGTCCGTTGCCCGTTGCAGGTCGTTGGCCGCGCCGGTGGAGACCTCGCCGATGATGATCCGTTCGGCGACCCGCCCGCCCAATAGCACGTCAACCTTGCCTTCAAGCTCGGATTTGCCCATCAGATACCGGTCTTCGGTGGGGCGCTGTTCGGTGTAACCCAGAGCGGCGATGCCCCTGGGAATAATGCTGATTTTGTGGACCTGGTCCGCACCCGGGGTCAGGGCCGCCACCAGGGCGTGGCCGGTCTCGTGATAGGCCACGATGCGCTTTTCCCGCTGGTTGATGACCCTGTTTTTCTTTTCCAGGCCGCCGATGACCCGGTCCACGGCCTCTTCCAGGTCGGGCATGGTCACTTCATTGCGTTCGGCCCTGGCCGCCAACAGCGCGCCTTCGTTGAGGATGTTTTCCAGGTCCGCGCCCGACAGGCCGGGCGTGCGCTGGGCCAGGATCTTCAGGTCCACATTGTCGGCCAGGGATATGCGCTTGGCGTGGACCTCCAGGATTGCCAGACGGCCTTTAAGGTCGGGTTTGTCCACAAGCACATGCCGGTCGAAACGCCCGGCCCGCAGTAACGCCGGGTCCAGGATTTCGGGCCGGTTGGTGGCGGCCATGATGATCACACCGACCCGGGGGTCAAAGCCGTCCATTTCCACCAATAGCTGTTGCAGGGTCTGCTCGCGTTCGTCATGGCCGCCGGAAACGGCCATGCCCCTGGCCTTGCCCAGGGCGTCCAACTCGTCGATGAAAATGATGCACGGGGCCTTTTCCTTGGCCTGGGCGAACAGTTCGCGCACCCTGGCCGCGCCCACACCCACGAAAAGTTCCACGAATTCCGAGCCGGAGATGGAGAAGAACGGCACTGCGGCCTCGCCGGCAACGGCCCGGCTCAATAGCGTCTTGCCCGTGCCCGGCGGGCCCACCAGCAACACGCCCTTGGGCATGCGGCCGCCCAGGCCGGTGAAGCGCTCGGGCGTCTTCAGGAACTGGACGATCTCCTCCAGTTCGAACTTGGCTTCATCCACGCCCGCCACATCGGTGAAACGCGTCTTGATGTCCTGTTCGGCATGGACCTTGGCTCGGCTGCGGCTGAAGCTCATCACCCCGGCGCCAGGCCCCATGCGTTTCATCATGAAATACCAGATGCCCAGGAACAGGAAAATGGGGATCATCCAAGACAGGATGTTGCGTAAGAATGTTGACTCCACCTCGCCGCGAAAGACGATGTTGTGGCCTTCCAGGTCCTTGGCCAGGTCGGGATTGACCCGGACGGTGGTGAACTTGACGTCTTTGCCGTCCTTGTCCTTCATTACGCCGGTGATCATCTGCTGGCCGATGGCCAGTTCGGTGATTTTATCAGCGCGCAGATCGCTCAAAAACTCGCTGTAGGCCAGATGCACCGGCCCCAAAGACGCGTAGAGCCAATTGTTGAGCAAAAGAACGAACCAGACGCCCAACAAGACGTACCAGATGGAAAACTTATGTTTTTTCTCCACGATATCGCTCCAAAGGTGGTGCCCTAAATGTAGGCGGCTGACGGCTGAAAAGTTCTGTTTACCAATAATAAGCCAATTACGCCGCAAATGGGATATGGATTCTGTTTTTAGTAGTGCTAATGAAATGGTCGGTCGGTGGGATTTTGGGGTAAAGAAAACCCGGCGGAGGCGAGGGGCCTCCGTCGGGTTTGCAGGCATAACATGACTCAGGCGCTGTGCGTTTCACCGGCCTGGGGCGCCTTGCCCCTGAATTTGGCGATTCGTAGTTGAGCGTCATCCAGAATCAGGTAGCCGCAGGGAATCAGCAACAGGGTGATCGCCGTGGCGAACAGCACGCCGAAACCAAGGCTGATGGCCATGGGTATGAGGAACTGGGCCTGGAGGCTGCGTTCAAGGATCATCGGGACCAGGCCGAAGAAGGTGGTCAGTGATGTGAGGATAATGGCCCGGAAACGCAGGGGGCCCGCCTGCCTGATGGCATCCCAGGCGCTGAGACCTTCTTCCTCGCGCAGGCGGTTGGCCGCGTGGATCAGCACCAGCGAATCGTTGACGACAACGCCGGTGAGGCCCACCATGCCCAGCAGACTGAGCATGCTAAGGTTCTTGGCCATCAGCATATGGCCGGCCACCGCGCCGATGATGCCGAAGGGTATGGCCGCCATGACGATGAGCGGCTGGGAAAAGCTGCGGAACGGCACGGCCAGCAGGGCGTAGATAACGAACAATGCGATGATCATGCTGCGCTGCACGTCGGCCAGGGATTCGGCCTGTTCCCGGCCCTCGCCCTCCATGGTGTAGCGCAGTCCGGTGTATTGATTGGCCAACTCCGGCAACACCGTGGCGCCCAGCCAGGCCCGGATCTCCGAGGCGTTGGCGACCTCTTCGTCCACGTCGGCGTAGACCTTGATCACCTTGCGGCGCTGGGCCCTTTCGATGCTGTTGTAGCCTTGTTTCATGGTCACTTCGGCCACTTCGCTGAACGGAATCTCCGTGCCGTCGGCCAGGCGGATGCGCATTGTTTCGATGTCGGATACGGAACGGCGCTGTCCTTCGGGGTAGCGCACCAGGACCTTTACCTCATCCTGGTCACGCTGGATGCGCAGGGCCTCGGCCCCGTAGAACGCGGCGCGGACCTGCCGGGCCAGGTCGGCCAGGCTGAGCCCCAGGGGCTTGGCCGTGGGCTTGAGACCCAGCTGCATCTCCGGCTTGCCCGCCAGGAAGCTGTCTTCAATATCGAATACGCCGTTGTAATCGGCCAGCTTGGCCTTGAGGTCTTCGGAGGCCAGGATCAGCATGTCCTCGTCAGGCGCTGAAATGTGAACCTCGATGGCGTTGCCCGCGCTGAACAACTGGCTGGAGAAGGTCAGGGTTTCCACTCCGGGCACGTCGCCGACGCGTTCGCGCCAGCGCTTGACCAAATCAAAGGTGGATATGTCGCGATCTTCGCCGCCGAGGACCTCCACCCAGACATTGGCCAGGTGGCCGCCGGTGGTCAGGTCCTGGGCTCCGCCACCTCTGGTGGTGACCCGGCCGCCTACAAAAGACATGCTGTACTTGATCAGGGGCGTCGCTCCCTCGGGCCTCTCCTTTTTGTCGATTTCAGCCAACACGTCCCTTGCTGATTTTTCAAGCAGTTCCACGACCTTAACCGTTTCCCATACCGGCGAGCCCGATGGCATGACCAACTCGGCGGTCATTACGTCGTGCTCAACCTTGGGGAACAGTGAGAACTTGATCCAGCCGCCGGCGATGAATCCCATGGTGATAAGGATCATCCCGATGCCGCAGGCCACAACGGCGTAGCGCCAGCGCAGGCAAAAATCCAGAAAGCGGCGGTAGGGACCGTTGATGAAATGCCTGAGCCAAACCGCGGTCTTTTTCTCCTTTTTACCACGCGACACCTTGAGTTTGGAGCGCTGCAAGTGGGCGGGCAGGATGAACAGACACTCCACCAGAGAGGCCAACAGCACCAGGATAACCACGATGGGGATGTTGCGCATGAATTTGCCCATCTGGCCGGTGGCCTGGACCAGGGGCCAGAACGCGGCCACGGTGGTCAACACGCTGAAGATGACCGGACGGCCGATGGCGATGGTGCCTTCGACGGCGGCCTTGAGCGGCGGCACTCCTTGTTCGCGCAGGCTGAAGACGTGCTCGCCCACCACGATGGCGTCGTCGACCACGATGCCCAAGACCAGGATAAAGGCGAACAGGCTGATCATGTTGATGGACACATCGAAATAAGGCAGGGCCATGATGCCCGCCAAAAACGAGATGGGTATGCCCAGGGTGACCCAGAAGGCCAGGCGGATGTTGAGAAAAGCGCTCAACAGCAGCGACACCAGGACCAAACCCAGGACCATGTTGCGGGTGAGCAGGTTCAGACGGTCCCTGAGGATCTTGGAGTGGTCGGATAGGGTGTCTATCTGGATGCCCGGAGGCATGGTCGGAGCCTTTTCCTCGACATATTCCTTGACCATGCGGGCGACGTCCAGGGCGTTTTGGTCGGCAACGCGATAGACGCGCACCATCACGGCGTGTTCTCCCTGGAAGCGGAACTCCATGTCCACGTCGTCCTGGAAGCCTTCCTTGATCTCGGCGATCTGGCCCAGCAGCACCTTGCTGCCGTCGGGATTGGTCAGGATCGGCACATCATAGTATTCCTTGGCCAGGTACTTGCGGCCCTTGGCCCGAACCAGGATCTCGCCGCCATCGGTCTTGATGGTGCCGGCCGGCAGGTCAAGGGAAAAGCTGCGCACCTTTTGGGCCACCTGCTCCAGGGTGAGGCCGTAGCGTTGCAGGGTCTGCTCCGGGATTTCAATATGGATGCGGCCCGTGCGGTTGCCCAGAAACTCGGCCAGGGTGATGCCCGGCATGTTGGTCAGGTCGTCGCGGATGTCTTCGGCCATCTTTTTGATGGATGCCTCGGGCGCGTCGCCGAACACGGCCACCCAGACGACCTGGTTGCGGGCCGTCACCTCCCGGATCACCGGCTTTTCCGCCTCGTCGGGCATGGTGGTGATGCGGTCGACCTCGCTTTTAACGTCGTCCAAGAGCTTTTGGGTGTCCCAGCCCTGCATGACTTCCACCAGGACCGTGGCATAGCCTTCGCTGGACGAGGAATCAATACGCTTTACGCCTTCTAGGCCGGCGACTTTTTCCTCGATGCGGCGTACAACGCCTTCTTCCACCTCGGCCGGGGAGGCTCCGGGATATTCAACGGTTATGGCGATCTTGTCCAGGCTGAACTCGGGGAACGTCTCCAGTTTGATGCTGAAAACCGTGACCAAACCGCCGATCGTCAGAAACAACATCAGCAGGTTGGCCGCCACATGGTTTTCGGCAAACCAGGCGATCATCTTTGACATCGTCTTTACTCCCCGGCGGCCTTGTCGGCTACACGCACGGCCATGCCGTCGGTGACGAGTTTCATGTTGGTGACGACGACCTTGGCGCCGTCGGGCAGCCCCGGACTTATCAGGGCCTTGTCGCTGAACAGGCGGATCACATTGACTTTGTGGAACTTCAGGCGGTTGACCTTGTCCACCAGCCAGACCGTATCGTCGTTATGCAGGGACCAGCGCGGCAGTTCGGTGGCCGACGGAATGCCGTGGCCCATGATATTGACCTTGACGTACATGCCCACGGCCAGGGGCGGTGTGGTGTCATAAGGCTTGGGAACCTGGATGACCACCGGAACCAGTCTGGTCCTGGGGTCCAATTCGCCGGCCGAGCGCACCACCTGGCCGCTCCACTTGAGGTCCTGGCCGCCGAAGTTGGCCATCACCTCGGCCTTGGACCCGGGGCCGCTGGTGGCGGTCAGGCCCGGCACGTCGATCCAGGCCAGATCGCGGTCGTTAAGGTTAACCGTTATCTCCGCGGTCTCGGTGGAATAAATGTTGGCCACTGTTTGGCCCTTTACCAGGTATTGGCCTTGGTCAATGTGCTTGCTCACCACCCGGCCGTCGAACGGCGCCTTCAGGGAGGTGCGCTTCAATGAGAGACGGGCTTTGTCCAGGGCCGCCTTGGCCGCTTCCAGGGCCGCCTTGGCCGCTTCAAGATGGGGCTCCTTGGCCACCAGGGGCGGAGGCGAATCACTGCCGCCCTTGCCCAGATTGAGGCGGGACCATTCCTCCTTGGCTACAACGACCTCTTCCTGGGCCAGTTGCAGGTTCTTTTCCGCGGTTTGGACCTCGGCCTTGCGTAAAATCACATCCAACTTGTAATCTGCCGGATCGATCTTGACCAGTTCTTGGCCCCTCTTGAAGGAACCGCCCGGCACCAGTTGCTCGGAAACATAAACCACCGTACCAGCCACCTCTGCCGAGAGCGTGCCCCGGTGCAGGGGCGAGACGGCTCCCTGGCCCTCCACGATGGCCACCATGTCGCCGGTTTCAAACACCTGCACCCGTACCAGCGGTTTGTGCTCGACCTCCTGGCGTTTGGCCAAGGGCTTTTTGGCCATGGTCAGGGCCACCATCAACACCACGCCCAAGACCAGAAAGCCAAGAGACAGCGCTATTTGAATCTTGCGTTTGGATTTAACCTTCATGATTGATTTCCCTTGGCCGTACGGGTTTGATTTGGTTGATCCCATCCACCGCCCAAAGCGCGGTGCAGGCTAACGCGGTTGCTGAGGATGGCAAACTCAGTGAGAACCAGTTGATCTTCCAGGCTGTAGCGGGTGAATTGGGCCTCCAGGACCTGCAAGTAATCGCTCAGTCCACGGATATAGCGGCTCTGGGCCGCGTCCTGGGTGGCAACGGCCTCCTTGAGGGCGGCCTTGACCAGTTCCCTCCGGGCCAGTTGCTCCTTGCGGGTCAGCAGGGCGTCCTCAACTTCTGAAAAAGCGGTGAGCACGCTTTTGGCCCAGGAGGCCACACCCTGGCGATAACGGGCTTCGGCCTGGCGCTGCCGGGCTTCCCGCAGCCCAGCATCGAATACGGGCGCCAGAATGCCCAGAGCCATATTCCATAATTCGTTCTGGGGACGCACCAACTGCTCCAGTTGGGTGCTGGAATAGCCCCAACTGCCAGTCAGGCTGATGGTGGGGAAACGCGCCGCCTTGGCCGCGCCGATGCGCGAGGTCAGGGCCTGCATGTTGGCTTCGGCCGCCAGAAGGTCGGGCCGGCGCATCAATAATTCCGAGGGCAGCCCCGGCGGCACGGGCGGCAGGACTTGATAATAATCGGCGCCGATTTTGCGAGCAGGGCTGGTCTTCGGGTATTGGCCGGTCAATACGGCCAGGGCGTGCAGGGCCTTGCCCAGTTCCTGGCGCAGGCTGGGAACCCCGGCCTTGGCATTGGCCAGGATGCGCCTTGCCTGGCGCAGGGCCAGTTCCGATGTCAGGCCCCTGACATAGCGGCCCTCCACGAATTCCATGCTCCTTTGGTAGGCATAAATGCTAGACTCGGTGACCTGGAGCCGCCTTTCCTGGGTCTGCACGGTGAGGTGATAGACCACCACATTGGCAATCACCGTTTGGGCGATGGTGCGGCGGGTCTCCTCGGCGTTTAGCAATTCCGCCTTTGAGGCTTCTTCCAACCTGGCCAGACGCCCCCAAAGGTCAACCTCAAAGGTGGCGGCCACGGCGAGGTTGTAATTTTCGGTTTCCGCCGCGCCGGCCAAAAGCGACTGGGTGCGCTGTTTGCCGCCCGAGCCCTTGATATCCACTTGGGGGTAACGGGCGGCACGTGCCTGGCCGAACAACGCCTGCAACTCGTCCACCCTGGCCGTGGCCTGGGCCAGGTCCTGGTTGCGCTGCAGGGCCATCTCCACCAGGCGATTTAGCTCCGGGTCGCCGAAGTCTTCCCACCAACGGGTCGAGTCCTGGAATGGACCGGCTTGCCCTGCCGCCTCCTGATAGGCCGGAGGCGGTTTGACCGGCAACTCCGGCCTGGCGTAATCCGGCCCGACCTTGAGACAGCCCGCGGACAGGACCAAGGCGGCCAGGGCGGCCAAGGAAAGGCAGATTCGCATTGTTTTGGCAATCATGAACGGCCTCCATCGACATTGAAACCGTGAATGCTGAATTCGGCGATGTGCCTTATGGATTTTTCGATTAGCCCATCAAGGAATTCCGGCCCCATCAGCGCTTCCATGATCGGCAAGACGTGCGAAAAATAGACCATCTGTCCGAAGACACTCATGCACTTGAACATGGCCTCTTGCCGGGACGTGCCGGGCATGGCCCTTTGGACTAGTTCGATAAGCACTTCATAAAACGGTACGATAACTTCCTTGACGATCAAGTCGTAGGCCTCGGTGGGGGTGTCCAATTCCTTGTGAATCAGCCTGGCGTGGGTGGTCCGCTCCGCATGGTCCGACAGTGGCCCATCCATGAAACAACGGATAAACACACCGATTATCTCTTCAACCGTTACGTCAGATTTTTGCTGAAGTTGCTGAAATAAGTGGAAATTTTGGGTGGCTCTCGGTATCCATCGTTGGCGGAAAACCTCCATGTACAGGTTCCACTTGCTGCCGAAATGATAATTGATCGCCGCCGTGTTGGTTTCCGCAGCTGCGGTGATTTCCCGGACGCTGACCGCCTCAAAGCCTTTATTGGCAAACAGGCGCTCCGCTTCGACGAGCAGCCGTTCCTTTGTGGGGTCGGTGTCGTTGTATTGAGTTGCCATGGATATTCTCTCAAATGTTAGTTTAAAGCAACTGTAACAAACAGTTGTTTGAAACGCAAGTCACAAATTCCGGGATGAAAAAATTGTCTTAAATGCGCCGCTTGACCGTCAGCCCCTGGTCTGCCAACATTGAACGGACTTCTTCGCACTGGAGCCCCCAATGGCCACAAACAAAACACCTCCCGCCGATCTGACGGAAATGATCCTGGAAGCCATCTCCGAGGGCGTTTTCACCGTTGACCCGGATATGAACATCACCAGTTTCAACCGGGCGGCCCAGGAGATTACGGGGGTGCCCGTTGAAAGGGCGCTGGGCCGCAAATGTCATGAGGTGTTCCGGGCGGCCATCTGTGACGGCCAATGCCCACTGAAGGAGTCCATCAGCACCGGCCGGCCGTCGGAAGAGGCCGAGGTGGAAATAACCAATGCCAACGGCTCGGCAGTTCCCCTGCGGGTACGGGCCGCAGCTCTGCGCGACGCAGACGGCAGGCTGCAAGGCGGTGTCGAAACATTCCGCGACGTCTCCACCGAGCGGCACCTGGTCAAACGGATAACCGAGGCCTACACCTTCTGCGACATCAAGGGCAAGAGCGAGCCCATGACCCGGTTGTTTTCGATCATGCCCGACGTGGCAGCCAGCAACAGCACCGTGTTGATCACCGGTGAGAGCGGCACGGGCAAGGAACTGGTGGCCAGGGCTCTGCACGATCTCTCCTCGCGCCATGAGGGCCCTTTCGTGGCCGTCAACTGCGGCTCCATACCCGAGACATTGATGGAAAGCGAGCTGTTCGGCCATCTTCGCGGCGCCTTTACCGGGGCCGAGCGGGAACGCCAGGGCCGGTTTGCCGCGGCAAAGGGCGGGACGCTTTTTCTGGACGAAATAGCCGAGATGCCCATAACCGTGCAGGCCAAGCTGCTGCGGGCCCTGGACCAGGGCGAGTACACGCCCCTGGGGGCCAATATGCCGTTGAAGGCCAAGGTGAGGGTGCTGGCCGCCACCAACCGCGATCTGGAGCGGGAGGCGGCCGAAGGGCGGTTTCGCCAGGATCTGTACTACCGGCTCAATGTTTTGCACCTGAGCATGCCGCCTCTCCGGGACCGCCGGGAAGACATACCGGTGCTCGTGGATTATTTTCTGGAACGACTGGCCGCCGAACGGGGCGAGGACCGCAGCGAGATCGGCTCGGCGGCCATGGGGCTGCTTTTGGAGCACAACTGGCCCGGCAATGTGCGGGAACTGCAGAACGCCCTTGAGCACGCGGTTGTGCTGGCCAGGGGCGGCCGGGTGGAGCCGCGGCATTTGCCCGAGAGCCTGCGCCGCCGCTTACGCCCACAGGTGGAACCGGTCAAGGCCGCGGCCGATCTGGATCTGGGCCACCGGGAGCAGAACGCCATCCGCCGCGCCCTGACCATGCACAAGGGGCATAGGGCCAAGGCGGCCGCCGAGTTGGGCATCAGCACCACCACGCTTTGGCGAAAAATAAAACGCTACGGTATGGAGGCTGATTTCAATTAACATTTCATGTTGAAATTAAAGCATTGCAATGTGAAACTTAGACGGCCGGCCGCTAAAGCGGTTTGGCTGTCAACTATTTGAAATGACATGACTTGAGGCCATGCGAGCCTTTTGGCACGCAGGTTGTATCTCAAAATGCGCGGCATTGGCGGCTTTTGTCGACGCCGCCATAATGCCACCAGAGTAAAGGAACTAAATAATGACGCAAGACAACAACCAACAAATGCAGAGCATGGAACCGGTGGACGCCCGCGTGGAACGGGCCCTGGCCGAGATCCGCTTCAAGATCGTGGTAATGAGCGGCAAGGGCGGAGTGGGCAAATCCACCGTGGCCGCTTATTTGGCCTTGGGTTTGGCCGACAAGGGCTACAATGTCGGCCTGATGGACGTGGACCTGCACGGCCCGTCCATCCCCCGCATGCTGGGCCTGCGCACCAACGCCGTGGTTCAGGAAGACGAACAGCTGATCATGCCGCTGACCTACAACAAGAACCTCAAGGTCATCAGCATCGAGTCGCTCATGCCCAATCAGGACGCCTCGGTGATCTGGCGCGGTCCGCTGAAGATCGGCGTGATCAAGCAGTTTATCGGCGACGTGCATTGGGACCATCTCGATTTCCTGATCATCGACTCTCCTCCGGGCACCGGCGACGAGCCGCTGACCGTGGCCCAGACCGTTGAAGGCGCCTATGGCCTGGTGGTCACCACCCCCCAGGAAATCGCCTTGGCCGACGTGCGCAAGTCCCTGGACTTCTGCCGTCAGTTGGAACTGCCGGTGCTGGGCGTGGTGGAAAACATGGCCGGACTGGTCTGCCCCCACTGCGGCGAAATGATCAACCTCTTCGGCAGCGGCAACGGCGGCGTGGCAGACATGATCAACAAGTTCGGCCTGGAGAAGCTTGCCAGCCTGCCCATGGACCCGCGTTTGATTCAGGCGGCTGACCAAGGCCGTCCCCTAAAATTAATGATGGACGACCAGGGCGCCGGACCGGCTTATCAGGAGCTTGTCTCCGGTGTACTTGATCGGACCGCTGAAAGGAATAAGTAATGGCAAAAATTGCTGTGAGTTCCCAGGGCCGTAATTTGGAGAGCCAGGTTGACCCCCGGTTCGGACGGGCGGCTTATTTCCTGGTGGTGGATTCCGATACCAACGAATTCATAGTTCTCGACAACAACCAGGCCCGGGACATGGCCCAGGGCGCGGGTATTCAGGCCGCCGAATTGGTGGCCCGCTCAGGCGCCAAGACCATTGTCAGCGGCATGATCGGCCCCAAGGCCTGGCAGGCCCTGGAGGCCGCCGGCCTGGAGATCGTCCAGGAAGCCACGGGAACAGTGGCCGATGCTGTTAAGGGCTATATTGACGGCCGCTACAAGGCCGGCGACAAACCCATGGGCGGTGGAGGCGCTTGGTGATACTGGCTGTCGCATCGGGAAAGGGAGGCACGGGCAAGACCACTGTCAGTGTGAGTTTGGCCGCCCTGTTGGCCCAGGAAGGGCCCACCACCCTGGTGGACTTGGACGTGGAAGCGCCCAACGCCCACCTGTTCGTGGAGCCGCATTGGCAGGAACAAGCCACACAATACCTGCCCGTGCCGGTGGTGGATGAATCCCGGTGCACCCGGTGCGCGGCTTGCAGCGATCTTTGCCAATTCAAGGCCATCGCCGTACTGGGCGATGTGATCGTAACCTTTGACCAGATGTGCCACGGCTGCGGCGGTTGCTGGACGGTTTGTCCGGAGCAATGCATCAGCCAAGGCCGGCGGGAGCTGGGCGAAAGCCTTTTAGGTCTTGCCGCCGACGCCGATGGCCTGCGTCTGGCAATGGGCAGGCTGCGCATCGGCGAAGCCATGAGTCCGCCGCTGATGAAAAGGGTGATGAAACTCATTCCGGCGGACGGCGACGTGATCATTGACGCGCCTCCGGGAACCTCGTGTCCGGCCATGACGGCCACTAGTTTCGCCGACGCCCTGGTGCTGGTCACCGAGCCCACGCCCTTTGGCCTGTATGACCTGTCCCTGGCCGTGGAGGCCATGCGTCCCCACGGCAAACCCATGGGCGTGATCATCAACCGGGCCGGCATGGGTGATGACCGGGTGCACGGTTATTGCCTGGAACAAGGCCTGCCCATCGTGGCGGAGATACCTTTTGACAAGAAAATTGCCGAGGGCTACAGCAACGGCAAGAGGCTGGAGCAGATCCAGCCGGAAATAAGCAAGACGTTGAAGGATGTTATTGCCCATTTCAAGGTGCAATTGAGCGGGAACGGCGACGGGACCTGCCCTGGCGGAGATCCACGATGAAACAGCTACTCGTGATAAGCGGCAAGGGCGGTACGGGCAAGACATCCATCACTGCGGCGCTGGCGGCGCTGGCGGGGGACAAGATACTGGTCGATCTTGATGTTGACGCACCTGATATGCACTTGATCCTGAGTCCCTCGCCTCGCCGCCGGGAGCCATTTGTTTCCGGCGCCGTGGCCGAAGTGCGCCCCGAGGACTGCACTGCCTGTGGATTGTGCGCCGATTTATGCGCCTACGAGGCCATCAGTCTGGACGACGCCGGCATAGCCAGGGTCGACGGAGACTGTGAAGGCTGCAAGCTTTGCGTGGCCATGTGTCCGGTCCAGGCCATAGATTTTCCAGCCAGGGAATGCGGCCAATGGTATATCAGCGACACCCGCCTGGGCACCATGGTCCATGCGCTGTTGCACCCGGGACAGGAAAATTCCGGCCGGCTGGTCAGTCTCCTGCGGGAGCAGGCCCGGGAGTTGGCCGAGCACCAGGGCATAAATTTGGTGTTGGCCGACGGCACTCCTGGCATCGGCTGCCCGGTGATCAGCTCCCTTACCGGTGTTGATCTTGCCCTCATCGTCACCGAACCCACGCCCAGCGGCCTGCACGACCTTGAGCGGGTGGTGGGTCTGGGCGAACACTTCAAGGTCTCCATGAGCGTGCTCATCAACAAGGCCGACCTCAACGGCGTCATGGCCGGGCGCATCGAGGACTTTTGCGCCAGCAAGGGCATACCATGTCTGGGCAGGCTGGATTTTGACCCGGCTTTTGTCGAGGCCATGATCCAGGGCAAGTCAATTGTCGAGTTCGCCCCCCAAAGCCCAACAGCGGAAAAGATTCGCGGCATTTGGCAAAACCTGTCCGCCGAGTTGATGTAACCCTCAATCAATCTGACCGCTTGCCGCACCGGCTTTGGAGGGGTATATTTGCCCAACCAGAGCCGGTCTATGTTTTTTATCGATTATGCGCTACCGGCCATTTACGGACTGTATTTCAAAACAACACGGAGCGATTCCAGTGGAAGGCCACAGCCATCAGCACGACCCTGAAAAAGATATGCAAGAGGCACTGGAAGAGGGGCTGGGAGAAAACTTCTTCAACCACGCCCTGACGCCTTCGAATATCGGCACTCTTCCCAACCCTGACGGCTTTGCCATGCCCAAGGGGGCCTGTGGCGACTTTATAGAACTGTATCTGCGGATCGAAGGCGACCGGATCATCGACGCCCGGTTTATTCCCCAGGGCTGCATGAACACCACGGCCAGCGGCAGCGCCCTGACAGAGCTGGCCAAGGGGGCCACATTGGCCGAGGCCGCCGAAATCAGTGCCGAAAAAATCATGGACGTCCTGGGTGGGCTGCCCAAGGATCACCGCCATTGCGCGGTGCTGGCTGCGGCTACCCTCAAGGCAGCCATCCGCGACTATGTGAAGAAGAAAAACGGCGACTGGAAATCGGCCTACCGCAAATAGGTAGGTCAGGCCGCCCCCGGCAGCCGGACGGTGAAGGTGCTTCCCTTGCCGGGCCGGCTGCTCAGCTCTATGACCCCGCCGCAAGACTCCACCACCCGTTTGACGATCGGCAGGCCCAGACCCGTTCCCACGATGTTGCGGGTATTGGCGTCCTTGACCCGGTAAAAGCGGTCAAATATCTTGCCCTGTTCATCGGCCGGTATTCCATAACCAGTGTCCTTGACCTGGATCACGGCCCAACCCTGATCCTGCTTGGCCTGCACGGAAATAGAACCATCTTCCGGGGTGTAGCGAACGGCGTTGCTGACCAGGTTGACAAAGACCTCCTGCAACTCCCGGGCAACTCCGCGAACCTTGGGCAGGTCCGGGCTTATCTCCAGGGACAGGCTTTGGGCTTTGTCCGCGGCCCCGGCGCGCATGATATCCACCGATTCTTCCACAATGGCCGTCAGGTCCAGTTGCTCGTCGGCCTCGCCCATCACCCCGGCTTCGATCTTGGACAGATCCAGTAAATCACTGCTGAGGTTGATTATGCCCTGGATGCGGCTGCGGGCCCGGTCGACGATGCCCTTTTGACGGTCATTCAGGCCGCCGGCCAGGCCCTGGGAAAGGTTTTGCAACTGGTTTAAAACCGACGACAGGGGGCTGGCGATTTCGTGAGCCACGGTGGAGACATATTCGTTCTTCAATTCGTCCAGGCGCTGGATTGCCGTGATATCGTCAAACACGGCCAAGGTTCCCACGGTTTTGCCCCGGATGTCCAGAAACGGCCCGCAACGCACCTGTAAATACACCGGCTCGCCGGAGATGCCGGAGTCCATGGTGCAGTGGATCACCTCGCCGTCGGCGGCCTTTCCCTGAAGCACCTCACCGAGCGTTTCGATCACTGCGGGGCAGTCTATGACCTCGGCCAAATCCCGGCCCTGTACTTGTTTGTCATCGCAACTGGCCAGTTTGCCCAGGGCCTGGTTCATCAAGACTATTTTGCCCTGGTCGTCCACCACCAGCACGCCGTTGCTCATGGCCTCGATGAGCACCCTGGTGCGGCTGCGCTCCACGGCCATGTCCTGCAGGGTGGACACTCGCTTGAGCACCCGCTCGATGACCAGACGCAGTTCCTGGGGCTTGAACGGCTTGGCCAGGAAATCGTCGGCGCCCTGTTTCATGGCCTCGACGGCCTTTTCCAGGGTGGCATAGCCGGTTATGACCACAAAGGCCAGGGTCGCGTGTTGCCGCCGGGCCTGGCCGATCATCTCCATGCCGTCCATGACGGGCATCATCAGGTCCACCAGCACCAGGTCGGGTTTGTGGGCCTCGATGGCCTCCAGGCCTTCCCGGCCGTTGGCCGCGTCAAAGACCTCCATACCCATGGTTTCCAGCACCCGCCGTACTGCCGTGCGGATGCGATCTTCATCGTCTACCACCAGGATGCGGTTTGGGCTGTCTGGACTCACGATCAACTGTCTCCGCTTAGGCTCATGGGATAAACATCGGCAAAGGCCGCCAATTGGGCGTCAGCCTTTTGGGGCAGGCTCACGGTCAGCACGGCGCCGCCGTGTTTGCCGTTGCGGGCTTCGACTTTGCCGCCGGTGCGGGTAACAACGCCATACACAACGCTAAGACCAAGGCCCGTGCCCTTGCCGGGCGGTTTCGTGGTGAAAAACGGGTCAAAGATGCGGTCAACATTTTCGGGCGGGATGCCGGGCCCGGTGTCGCTGATTTCGGCGAAACGCAGGCCGTCTTCATCTATTCCGGTGCGCACGGTCAACCGGCCGTGGCCGCTCATGGCGTCTATGGCGTTGGACAGCAGATTGATGAACACCTGGCGCAGGAGCTTTTCATCTCCTTCAATCTCCAACGGGCCCTTGTAGTAATCACGGACCACGTCGACATGCAGGAACAGCGCGTCGTCGCGGATGAGGTTGAAGGCGTCTTCCAAGACCTTGTTCAGGTCTAGTTCCTCTATGCGCACCGCGGTCTGGCGGCTGTAGTCCAGCAAATCGCCCACTATGTCCCGGCATCGCTCCACGTCTTCGATGATGTTGTCCAGGTCGGCCACGGCCGGGCTGTCCGGTTCCAGGGATTCCTTGACCAACTCAGCGTAGATGGTGATGCCGGTGAGCGGGTTGTTGAGTTCATGGGCCACGCCGGCCGCGAGTTGGCCCAGGCGGGCCAGTTTGTCCGACTGAACGACTTGCAGCCGGGCCTCGCTTAGGTGGCGCTCCATCTTGATTTGTTGCCGCAGGTCGTGAAATACGCCCACCGTTGCCGTTGGGCGGCCCCCGCTGAGAATAGTAGAGGAATTGACTAATACGGGCACCTTTTCGCCCTGACCGTTAATCAGGAAGGTGCGCACCCCTTCAGCCTTTCCGCCACCCTGGTCGATGATGCCGCGCAGTCGCCGAAGTTCATCTATGGGGCAAAAATCCTGCAACCGCTTGGTGCGGCTGGTGTCATCCGGCGGCAGGCCCAAAATGGCCTGGGCCTGGCGGTTGCTTAACAGGACATGGCCCTTGAGGTCGGCGGCAACAACGGCGTCGACCATGGAGTCCATGACGCTGCCCAGAAACTTGTTGGCCTGTTTCAAATCTTTTTCGAGTTGTTTGGCCTGGGTGATATCCCGGATGGTTTCAATGACGCCCACCACCCGGTTTTGACTGTCCATCAATGGCGAAAGAATCACCTCTTCAATGACCTGGTTGCCTTTGGAGTCAGTGAATTCATGAATATTGCTCTGACCCCTTTGACCGGAAAGCGCCGCCCGGAATCGGCACTGCGAAGGGGGGCAGGGCAGGCTTTGGCCGTGGAAGACCTCGAAACAGCGCTTGCCTATCACCGCTTCCCTGTTTTGACCATAACGTTGCAAAAAGCTGGGGTTTACCTCTTGAACAACCATTTGGGTGTCCAGGACAAGCGTCGGAAATGGTGATGCCCGGAAAACATCAGCCAGTAATTGGTTGTGTTGCTGTTGCATATCCGAAGCCATCATCATCGCTCCGGTTCGTTGAAATTAAGCCGCAACCCGGTTACTGCCGGGCCTTCGTCTTCGGGCTTGACGGCCAGCATTATCGAATGCATTGCGGCGTTGATGGCCAAGGGCGTCACGTTTGCCTGATCAAGGCCATCAAGAGCTAGATTCATTATGCCCCAACGGTCGCCGAAATGGGGGCCTTGCAGATGGATTACGCTTACCGGCACCGGTCTGTCGGCTTCGAACCCGGTGGCCAACATGGCCGAATCCGCCTTGGCCGCTGTCTCAAGACTCAGGCACAATGATATTTGGGGGTCGCCCTTGGGCCAAGCCGCCAACAGAAAATGAGGCCTGAACTGAAGGCGAAGCTGTTCCAGGGCCCTGTGAGCGGCGGGGATATCCTTTTGTCGGCCCCAGACCTGCAACAGGGCCAGACCCCGTTTGACGGCGATGCCGTAGACCCTTACCGGAAGTTCGCTATAGACGGCGATGGTTTCCACTGCCTAATCCTCCGGTTTTTTCCTGTTGGTCTGGACCACATGCACCTCGGAGTCCATGGGAGAGATGCCTGTCGGCAATACGAAAATCCGGGTGAATATCTCCTCGGCCAGTTGGGCCTTGGCCTGGTTCAGAACCATCATCATCGCTGAGGTGCTTGTGTTCATCAACAGCGGATGGATGCCGTTTTCCGCCAGTTTTGCCGTAACGTAAAAGGGCAGGGTGGGATTGTCGGACAAGGGATAAAAGGAAAAACAAACCACTTGGCCGATCAACTCCGGATTGGGGTCGTTGTACTCGGCGGCCACGTCCCTGGCCTCGGCCATTGCCCTGGCCGTGTATTCCGGAGCGATGAGTAGACCCGCTTGGCCAAATGTGTCTTCAGCGGCCAGCATGCGTATGTTGATATGCGATCGGGACAGGCGGCTTGTTAAGGCAAAAAGCGACCGACCAAGCCCCCCTTTGTGAATCAGGAGACTCAGTTCGCCGCTTTTTTTTAGGCCTGCCAGCCGCAGGGGTCTATTCCCGATCAATCCAGGATGGCCCTAGATCAGATCGGCAACCAGTTCGGCCAGCTTGTCAAGATCCACAGGTTTGGGCACGTAATCGTCAGCTTGGACCTTCATGCCGTCCTGGTGGGTGTATGTTGTCGAGGGAACGGCCGAGCCTACGGCTGTGAGCAAAATTACCGGGATGTCCTTGTACTCGCTGTCGCTTTTGAGCTCATCGCAGACTTCGTAGCCGTTTTTTCTGGGCATCATCACGTCAAGCACGATCAGATCGGGCCGCTTTGCCTTGATGCTTTCCCAGGCTTCGATTCCGTCATAGGCCTTGCCTATGCTGAATCCCCGGGACTCCAGGTTCATGGCCACGGCTTCAACCAAATCTGGATCGTCGTCTACGATCAGGACATACTTTGGCTCGGCCATGTGCACCTCCTTCGATCATCGGTTGGAGCGGCGCGATATGCGCCGCTCCATCTATTTTATACTTGGGGCCTAGGCAATAAGCCAGCCCTTTCGGTGATCTCGGGTACGCGGTGTTCCCATTCGATGAGCATGAGGTGGACTCCGGCGATGCCGGGCATCTCTTTTACCTGCTCGATTTGTTCCAACAGAATCTTGATGCCTTCTTCGGCCTGTTCCTTTTTGTCGACGCCGGCGACGCGTTTGACGAGTTCGTCGGGCACTTCCATGCCGGGAACCTTGTTGGCCATGTATTTGGCCATGCCAGCGCTCTTGAGCGGGGTCAAACCGGCCAGGATGGCGCATTTCTCGGTCAGACCCTCTTCGTGCGCCTTTTTCATGTAATCACGGAACTTGTCCATGTTGTAGATGCACTGGGTCTGAATGAAGTCCGCACCGGCGGCGATTTTTTTGGCCAGGCGTCTGACGCGCAGCTCATAGGGGTCGCCAAAGGGGTTGGCGGCGGCGCCGATGAACATCTTGGGAGCGCCCTTGAGGTCCGCGCCGCCCAGGAATTTTTCCTCGTCGCGCATGATCTTGCACATCTGGATCATTTGGATGGAGTCCAGGTCGTGCACGTTGATCGACTGCGGGTGGTCGCCGAAGCTGGGGTGGTCGCCGCTGAGGCACAGCATGGTGTTGATGCCCAGGGCGGTGGCGCCCAGAATGTCGGACTGCATGGCGATGCGGTTGCGGTCGCGGCTGACCATCTGGTAGTTGGGCTCCAGGCCCAAATCCTTGGCGATCAAGGCGGTAGCCCAGGAGGCCATGCGGACCATGGCGGTCTGGTTGTCGGTAATATTGACCGCGTCGACCTTGCCAACCAAGTGCTTGGCTTTTTCTTTGACGGCCTCGACGTCGTTGCCACGGGGCGGGCCCAACTCACCGGTTACCGCGAAATTGCCGGCCGCCAGGACTTTTTCAAGATTGCTTTGGCTTTTCATGACATCAAGTCCTCTCTGACGATCTTACGAGGTCCACCATCGCGCGAAGTACGCCAGTCTTTGACCGGCATGATCTTGTCGTACAGGTCGGTGCGGCCCATGGCCGTCAGACGATCCCAAATCAACTGCCAACCGCAAGGCGTATCGGGGTTGATCTCACAGCTGCCATGGGTGGAGCCGCCGCAGGGGCCGTTGAAAAGGCGCTTGGAACAGCGGGCCACCGGGCAGATACCGCCGGTGTAGGCCAGCACGCAGTCGCCACAACCCTGGCAACGCTCGGCCCAAACGCCCTGCTGTTCGCTGGCGCCCATGAACGAGGTGTTGACCATGGGGTAGACCGGCTTTTCCATGTACCGGCTGGCCACGGTCTGCACACCGCAGCCACAGGCCATGGACAGGATTGCCTCGTATTTGTCGGCAATCTTGGCCAGTTCCTCGACGTACTCGGGGTCGCACTGGCGCTCCAGGGTCAGCTCGTCGATTTCGAGTTTCTTGCCATCTTTGAGGAAGGCCATCTGCAGGGCCGAAGCCAAAATGCCGACCTCTTTGCGTCCACCGGCGTTACACACGGTGACGCACTCGTTGCAACCCAGCAAAAGAACCTTGCTGAAGGGCGCAACGTACTCCATGATCTCTTCAATGGGCTTGCGTTCCGCTACGATCATGATTTGTCCGTCCTAACTTAGGCCGCCTGCCGGGCCTGCCCCTTGATGGGGTTGGGGCCCAACTCGCGAACCTTATCAGTGAATTCAGTCGCCACAGAGGCGAACACGTTGCCCTGACCGGCCGACATGTGGGTCATCATGACCCGCTCGCCGCCGATACCAATATCGTTCAGCAGGTTCTGAACGTATTCCACTCTTTTAGCAGCCCGCAGGTTGCCGTTTTTGAAGTGGCAGTCGCCTTCAAGGCAACCAGCCACCAAGACGCCGTCGGCGCCTTTCTGCAGGGCGCGCATAATGTGAAGGGTGTCCACCTTGCCGGTGCAGGGGACCTTGATCACATTAACGTTGGCCGGGTAGCTTATGCGCTGCAGGCCAGCCATGTCGGCGGCCGTATAGGCGCAGTATTCGCATGCAAAGGCCACGATGATCGGTTCAAAGCTAGCCATTTACAGGACTCCTTCCAGCAGGGCGTCGGTCTGGGCCAGGATCTGGTCGTCTTCGTAGCCTTGCAGTTGGATGGCCTTGGCCGGGCATTCGGCGGCGCATACGCCGCAGCCCAGGCACTTCTCGGGGTCGATCTGCGAGTAGCCGTCGGCGTTAATGAACGGCACGCCAAACGGGCAGGCCCGCACACAAACCAGACAGGCGGCGCACATTTCGCCGGTGACCTTGGCCACGCCGCCGGTAACCTGGATGGCTTCCTGGGCCAGCACGGTGATGGCCCGGCCGGCAGCGGCCTGGCCCTGCATGATCGCTTCGTCGATGCTCTTGGGAGCCAACACCGAACCGGCGGCGAAGATGCCGGGCTCGGGGGTCTCCACCGGGCGCATCTTGACGTGCTCTTCCAGCAGGAAGCCTTCGTCGGTCTGCTGAAGCTCGAATATGGAGCACAGATCCTCAAGGCCTTCTTCGTCGGCGATCTGCGGGGTCGACAGCACCAGGGCGCTGGCTTCCACGGCCACGGGGCGTCCCAGGACCGGATCGTCAAAGGAGACCAGGACCTTGCCGCCGTCTTCGGTGACCACGGGAGGCTGGCCTTCGTTGTAGCGAACGAAGAGGATGCCGCTCTCGCGGGCGATGCGGTAGTCTTCCTCGGATGCGTACGGGGTGCGCATGTCGCGGTAGAGCACGACGATCTGGGCATCGGGGCTCTTTTCACGGAGTTCCAGGGCGTTCTTGAGGGCCGAGCGGCAGCAGATGCGGCCGCAGGCCGGGTTGGCGGCGTTGCGCGAACCCACGCACTGGATCATGACCACGCTGTCGAGGCCGGCCATGTCGCCCTTGGCCAGCTTCTGGCCCAGCTCAACCTGGGTTATCACGGCGTTGTTCTTGCCGTAGAGGTAGCCCTCGGGATCGTAGGCCTTGCCGCCGGTGGCCAGGATGGTCACACCGTGCTTGATTTCCTGGTAGTACATCGCCGGGCCGGACTGCACGCCGGTGGTGAAGTCGCCCAGGCAGCCCTTGTTGTCGACCACGAGCGCTTCGGTGAGCACTTCGATCTTGTCGTTGGCTTCGACCTTGGCGACCAGGTTTTCGACAATGGGGGCAACCGGATTGCCCGACAGGGTGTGAGTAAGATTGACAGCGTAACCGCCGAGCTGCTTTTCGCGCTCGACGAGCTTGACATCAAAGCCCTGATCGGCAAGTGACAGGGCCGAACTCATGCCGGCCACGCCGCCGCCGACCACCAGCGCCGTCTTGTTGAGGCCCTGGGGCTGGGTGTAAATGGGCTTGGCAGCCTTGACCCGGGCCACGGCCATGCGAACCAGCATAACGGCTTTGTGGGTCGCGGCTTCGGGCATACCCTGGTGGACCAGGGCATCCTGGTCGCGGACGTTGGCGATCTCGACCATGGCCCTGTTCAGGCCGGCGCGGCGCACGGCCTCGGCGTAAATTTTGCCGTGGGTGCGCGGGCTGTTGCCGATGATCACAACGCGGTTGACGCCATTGGCCTTGATGGACTCGATAAGTTTGTCCAGCCCGTCGCCGCCGCCATAGGAGACCGATACTTCCTCGACCACCGCCACATCGGGCATGGTCTTGGCCGCGTCGAGAAGTTTGGCCGTGTCCACCGCCCGGGCGATGTTGCCGCCGAAGTCGGCCAGGTACACGCCGACCTTGGGAGCTTCGCCGGAGGTTTCGCGCTCGGCGGGCAGCTCTTTTTCATAGCGTACTGGCTCGGGAGCGGTCAGATGCATGCTGGCCAGGCAAGCGGCCGCCGAAGCCTGCATGATGGAATCGGGAATATCCTTGGGGCCGGTGGCCATGCCGCAGGCGTAGATGCCTTCGCGGCTGGTGCTCACGGGAGCGGCGTCGCTGGTGGCCACGAAGTTGAACTGGTCCAACTCGATGCCCAGGGTTTCGGCGACCTTGCCGGCGTCCTTGGAAGCGCAGAAACCGGTGGCCAACACCAGCATATCCAGGGCGGCCTCGAGCTGTTGGCCGTCTTCGGTGGCATAGCTGAGCATCAGGTCGCCGGTTGTCTCGTCACGGCGCACGGTGTGGGGGCGGCAACGGACAAAGTTGATGCCCACATCGTTTTTCATGCGCTGGTAATATTGCTCGTAGTCCTTGCCCATGGGGCGGATGTCCATATAGAAAATGGTTGCATCCAGCTCATCGGAAAAATGTTCCTTGGCCCATGAGGCTTCCTTCATGGCGAACATGCAGCAGATTTCAGAGCAGTAGGGATTGCCGGGCGCCTTGGTGGTGCGGCTGCCCACGCACTGGATCCAGCCCACGCGGGTGGGGCGGCGTCCGTCGCTGGGACGGGCGAAAATGCCGCTGGTTGGTCCGGTGGGGGACAAGATGCGCTCGAATTCGAGGCTGGTCACCACGTCCGGGAACACACCGTAGCCGTAGTAATCCGACAGCGGGGTAGGGTCGAACAGTTCCGCGCCGCTGGCCACGATAATGGAGCCGACCTCAATGGTGGTGGTTGTCGCCTGCTGATCAAGCTTGATGGCGCCGGGCTCGCAGCAACTGGCCCAGGAGCCGTCGCCGGCCTTTTCCTTATCGACGGCAAAGGCTTGGGGCACGGCTTGGGGATAACGCAGGCAGCTTGGGCTGCTGTGATCCAAACCGGGGGTGAAGCTGACCGCACCTTCGGGGGCCGCCTTGAGACACTCTCCGCATGCCGTGCAAAGCTCGGTGTCGATGTAACGCGGATTGGTCTGGAGCTCGACGGTGAAAGCGCCAGCCTCACCGCTGACGCCCACGACTTCGGTCAGGGGCATTACGCCGATGCCGATATCGAAGCCTGCGGGGGCCATGTCCGGCGACAGGTAGCAGATCTGGCAATCGTTGGTCGGGAACTGACGGTCCAGCAGTGGGACAAACCCGCCGGGATTGGATGCCTTGTCGGTCACGATGACCCGACGGCCGGACTCTGCGAGGTCCAGCGCGGCTTTCAATCCGGCGATGCCGCCACCCATTACGAGGACAGTTTCCAGCCGACCGTTCTTGGTTGCGTCGCTCATGGGAAACCCTTCGATGTTAATAGAATTCCTGCACTTAACGCCGGCTTCAGCAACCTGCCGAATCCAAAATTCGCGGCAGCTTGTTTTCCCAGCCGGCGGTTACCAACAATACTCCGCCGCAGAGCTTCTTGAGGGCCTTTACCGTCTCACCAGCGATCTTGACGCATTCGGCCGGCCTGTCCGAGGCCTGACGGATGCGTCTGATAACGTCTTCGCCGATGTGCACGCCGGTGAGGTTCTGAGTGAGATAGCGGGCCATGCCCACCGACTTCAGAAGCATCACCGAGGCGATGACCGGAGCGCCGATTCCCTTGGCCTTGTTCATAAAGGAAGCGAACGCTTCCACATCGAACACAGGCGGGGCGATCAGGAACTTGGCGCCCTTGCCGACCGCGGCCCTGGCGTTGTCGATACGCAGTTCACCCTGCGCATCATCCACCCATGGTTCAATGCGCGCGCCCAAGCAGAACTTGGGTACGCCCCTAAGCTCCCGGCCGCCGATATCACGGCCGCCGGCCAGGGTGGTCGCGGCCTCCAGGAAGCCGACGGAACTAAGGTCATACACGGGCTTGGCCTGGAGATGGTCGCCCATTTCAATGGGTTCACCCTCCACGGCCATGACGTTCGCGACGCCCATGACATGGGCCGCCAGCAGATCGGCTTGCAGTGCCAAGCGATTGCGGTCGCGGCATGAGAACTGGATGATCGGCTCGACGCCCTGGCCTTTGAGCAACACTGCTCCCGCCAAGGCTGACATCCTCATAACCGCGTAACTCATGTCCGGGACAAGCGCGGCGTCGATCCTGCCCGATACATGTCTGGCGTTGTCGACAAAGCCCGAGATGTCCACTCCCTTGGGTGTCTCCATCTCGACCAATACCACGAAATCCTTGGACTTTAGAGTGTCTGCAAAGGCCATCTACTGCCCTCCCTTTAAAAAAGGGACGCGGACAAGCCAAAGCTGACGCGACTCTGCGGCGGGTACACCGCCTGATGTATGCCCGTCGTTCCCTGCGGCGTGGATGACAACTTTGCCCACGTTTGATTTAGAGCAAATTCATCACCCTGTGACATAGTTCACTTTACCGAATATACTTCATAACCCTATTTGATCAAGGCTGCAAGAGATTGTTTTGTTTTTAACAACCCTATGCAACCAGTAGTCTATTAACAGTATGATTTGATATCCATATCAAGATGCAACACCCTTGTTGGCCCCTTGTTGTTTTTTTTGGCTACAACGGAGCGGTGCTCCATGTTATCGCGAGGATGACGGACGATGGACTTTGGCGACCCCCGTTTGATTCGAGGTTCGGTTTATCTGATCGGACTGACGGTGTTTCTGGCCTTTGAATTGGTGATTTCGTACAGACCCTCCAGCGTGTCCAAACTCCGCCGTTGGGGCATAAATTTGGGCCTCACGCTTTTCAATAACATCTTGATTTGGCTTATATTCGGCGGAACGGTATTGGCCACGGCGCAATACGTGGCAACCAACAATCTGGGCCTTCTGGGACAACTGGGCCTTCCGTTTTGGCTGAACCTTCTGATCACGGTTTTGTTTTTCGATCTCATGCTCTACGTATGGCATCTGCTCAACCATGTGGTGCCCCTGTTGTGGCGTTTTCACCGGGTGCACCACTGCGACAAGAACATGGACGTCTCCACGGCCACGCGGTTTCATATCGGGGAACTGGCCTTGTCCACGATAATCCGCATGGGCCTTATCTACGTCATAGGGTGCGACGTTTGGGGCGTGGTGCTGTTCGAGTCGTTGGTGGTGGTTTGTTCACAGTTTCACCACAGCAGCGTGCGGGTGCCCCTTTGGTTTGAGTCCATATGGTGGCTGCTGTTCGTGCCGCCTTCCATGCACCGAATTCATCATTCAGTGAAGATAAAAGAGCGCGACAGCAATTATGGTACGATCTTTTCAATTTGGGACAGATTTTGCGCTACGATGGTGTCACAGGTGGATCAGTCGGAAATCCGCATAGGAGTTGGCGGCCACTTCGATGAAACAAAGCTGGGCCTTGGTCGCCTGCTGGTTATGCCCGTTACCAGATATGTCCGTTGAAATTGACGGAGTAGCTCAATGCCCTTGAAAGACTTTTTCAGCAAGGCGCCGAATCTGGATGCCGCCCAGGCCAGGAGATTCATGGGAGGTCGGATGCCCGGCGCTTATACATTGTTGGATGTGCGCCAACCGGCGGAATACGAAAAAAGCCATATACCTGGCGCAACCTTGATTCCTCTGCCGGAACTCCACAATCGCGCCGGGGAAATACCCAAGCAAAAACCGGTGATAGCCTACTGCGCCGTGGGTGGCCGCAGCAGGGCGGCTGCCCAGTTGTTGAAAGGGCAGGGTTTTGAAGAGGTGTACAACCTCTCCGGGGGTATTCAGGCCTGGGACGGTCTTGAGGCGTCCGGTCCCCGGGAATGGGCCTTTGAACTGGCCCCTGAAAAAGATGAGCCCGCCGAATGGCTTGCCATGGCCAAACAATTGGAATATGGCCTGGGGCGTTGCTATTTGCTCATGGCCGACAATGTCGACGATAAACAGACCGCCGCGCTTTTAAGGCGCTTGGCGGACATCGAAAAAATACACCAACAGCACATCGAAAAGATGTTTGAGCAGTTACCGCCCGGGCAGCGCGGCGTCCGGTCCTTGGCCGATGTACGGGAAAACGCATTCATGGAAGGCGGATTTTCCGTTGAGGAGTTTTTGGCCAGGGATAGATCGCACCTGCAAGACAGGGAGCAGACCCTACAACTGGCCATCGCCCTGGAGGCCCAGGCCCTGGACCTGTATTCGCGCTTTTCCACCAAAACGAAAAGCCAGCAAATCAGGTTGTTGTTAATGGATATTGCCGGCGAGGAACAGGCTCACATTACCGCCTTGGGAGACATGCTCGACGAAATTTTAGCCGGCCGATAAAAAGCGCCACGACAATGTGTGGCGCTTTTTGTCTTCATGGTGCCGTATTAGGCCGTGGCTTCGGAATGCCCCGACAGAAACATCTTTAGCATTGCCTGCTGATTGGTGCTCAATGAGCCAAGCTGCAAACCGCAACGCCGCACCATCAACCCGGCCTTGGAACAGGTTTCCTCCAGTTTGTTGTCGTAAACGATCCTGCACGGCAGCTTTTGTAAAAGCAGACCCTGGTCCAGGAGCATCAGGTCGATCTCGGTAAACTGGCCGTCAACCCCGTTGGTGGAGATATATTCGATACTCAATCCATCTGAACTGATATCGAGAACCCTGCCCATTGTTTCAAACATCGGCCTCATTACGGCGTATGTCTGCTTCTTGGGGCGCAACCTGTTATGTTTGCGGTTTTCAGATTTTTTCATTTGTGCATCTTCTCCGCAGCAAATAAATGTTGATAAGTCACAAGAGGAATTTTTCAACATTTCACTTTTGTTATTAGAATATTGCCCTAGAGGTGTTACATCAAGGGTGATATTGATGAATAAAAGAGGTATTAAAAATACCACCATATCTATTTTTTCATGCAATATCTCTAATAAAAATATGTTATATCAAAAAGATGCAAAATTAGACCGTGATAATTCCATACTGCGATAAGGGGTAGCAAGATGGACAACCATGATTTAGCTTACACGGATGAAAAATCAGGGGGATCGGCTCAAAGGTGTGAATTCTTGGAAAGACGCGTTGCCGAACTTGAACGAAGCCTTGAACAAGCCATGGCTTTGGCTGAACAGCGCTCAAAAATGCTGGAACAGGCTCGCGCAGAATACGATAATCTGGTCAATCAATTGCTGGAAAGCAACAAGGCCATGGCCGCCTTGGCCCGCAGTATGGAAAAAATGCACCTGGATTCCGAACGCGCGGTGGCCCGGCGTATTCAGGGCGTAACGCGGCCGATTCTTGAGAAAATCAGCCGGGACGAGACGTTAATAACGGTGCATACGGAATTGGGCGCTGCGGTCGACGAACTCGATGACCTGGCGGCCGGCCTGGGAGACGGCGAGGGAATCCTGCAAAAACTGACCCCCAGCGAAAGACGCATTGCCGTGATGGTCAAATCCGGGATGAGCAGTCAGCAAATATCAGATTCATTGCATATCGCCATTGATACGGTGAAAACACACCGCCGCAACATCAGGCGCAAACTTGACCTTGGCAACAGGAAGGCCAACCTAAGGAGGTATTTGCGCAACAGCCTAGGCCGTGGAACGGAAAGCTCCGGTTAGGGTTTGGTCTAACCCAGAGGTATCTGTTCGATGTTTTCGGCCGAGATCCGCAGGTCGCCGTTCTCTATCTGATGGATCATTTCCAAAATGGTTTGGTTCACCGGAGTGGGTACGTTGTACTGTACGCCTTTTTGGCAAATATACCCATTTAGAAAATCTACCTCGGTACGGCGGCCTCTTTGCAGCGACTGAAGGCTGGGTGATTTGATTCGCTCATAATCGGCGGCTATGGCTTTGACAAAGCGGTGTTTTTTAAACAAGGTCATGATGCCTCGTCCCTTGACCAGCCGCACGAAGTCTATTTTGTTTTCCGACGAAGGCGGGATCTGTAGGCCCATGGCCTGGGCAACCTTGACGGCCTCCCTGCTGATTGCCATGAAAATCGACCTGATGCGGCGGTTTTCCACCTGCTTGCCCAGTTCCAACCCAGTAATGGCCCCCATGCTGTTGATGCATGAGTCCATTATCAATTTGGCGAAAAGTTCCCCCATGATGTTGTCGGAAACCCTTGTGGGCTTGACCAGATCAAGAAACCCCCGGATTTCTTCCAGATCGTTCGGATCTCCGTCCTCCAGCAGTCCCACTACGTTGCTGCCCGGAGATGTGAGTTCGACCTCACCGGGTTCGTGCATCGTCGAGCCCCAGTTGAGAACGCAACCGACCACTCTTTGCTTGCCCACGATTTCAGCAATATCTTCTTCTATAATGCCGTTTTGCATTGTCACCACGAAACCGTTCGGAGAAAGAATGGCTGGCAGTTGCTCGGCCACATCCAGGGCTTCGTTGGCCTTGGTGGCAAGAAATACGATGTCTTTGCGCGTGGAAATTTCATCAATCCGGGCCACGGCTTCAACCTTGACCGTAATGTCGAAACCTTGGCCAAAGATATGAAAACCAGGATACAACGCCCGGTCGGCGATTTGGGTGTGCTTGCAGACCAACTCGACTCTGCGTCCTGCTCTGGCCATCATTGACGCAGTCACTGCTCCGATGGCGCCCGCTCCAACAATTAATACGGGACTATTCGAACTGATCATAAGCGGCCTCCGCGGTGGAAAATCAATGGTGTCATTTTTGCTGGCTATAACATGTTCTGTCAACAGCACTCGGTTAAACTAAGAATAAAAATTGTGTCTGTTCCGCCCGGGAGGCCACATCGCTGGTGAAAAAAACATCACAGCCCGTCCATCTCAATTGAGTTGCAAAGGGTTATCATTTAAAATGATTATGTATATCCATGTAACTGGATTGAAGATGGTACAAGATGAGCTTCTAAACTTGGACGAAGAAGAGCCCCGGCGCAAACACCCAAGAAAAGCCGTGGACTTACGGGCTACTATTGAATATCTAGATCCTGAAGGTGGTTGGTATCCCGTTCAGGGCTGGGTTACGGAGATAAGCCTGAAGGGGATTCGACTGCGTCTGCCAAAGGACATCGGCGTGTCAATTAAGGATCGCGTGAGGATTTTTATTCACAAACCAGGCATTGAGACCTCTGGCAAAGTTAAGCACATCACCACTGATGAAAATAGCCATTTGGTCCTATCCATCGGCATCAAACTGACCGAAATGAGCCGAGAGCACTGGGCGGCCTGGCAGGTAATTGTCGGCTAAGCATTTCCGATCGATTTTGTTTCAATATCAATTCATGAAAAAGAGAAAACATTTACGGCGGCACCGCATGGGTAACCGCCGTAAATGATTTATCATTTTATGGGGTGGCTGATGGGACTTGAACCCACGGCCTCCAGGGCCACAACCTGGCGCTCTAACCAACTGAGCTACAGCCACCATATGTGCAAAGTATGAACAATAGTCAGTCTTTGCGCCACGGTTATATAGCAGAGCGCAGCGTTTCTGGCAAGGGATTTCACCTTAAAACGAGCGCGGTCCATTGTCTTGACAGCTAACACCTCGTACTCTACGATTTCATAGGGCCGCAAAGCGCGGCCACTGTTTTTAGGACGTGCTGTCCTGATGAAACAAGAAAGGAAAATACGGCTTTGCAGCTGATAGATATATTGAAAACCAGAACCAGGCATCCCTTCAGGCCGCGATCGTCGGATATAGTCCAGCGCCTGTTTGAGGACTTCAGGGATTACAAACCCAAGGGCAGTTCTCTGATCATGGGCGAAGGGCACTTGGATGGAAAGCGAATCTATGTGGTTGGTCAGCAAAAACCCAAGCCTGAGCAACTGCGAAAATCCGCGGATTTGGGCAAGCTCAACTGGGGCATGCTCACCTCCGAGGAGCATGCCCAGGTGTTGGCCCTGCTGGAACGTATTAAGCAAGATGGACCCCAGGAAGACGCGATCCTTCTTTCGCTGATCGACACCTATGGCGCTGATATCTCGATGGAATCAGCTAGACAGCTCCAGGCGTTCTTCATCGCCCACCTGATCCAGGCCTATTTGTGCGTGCCTATCCGTACCATCAGCATCGTCATCGGCGAGGGCGGTTCCGGCGGCGCCTTGGCTCTACAGGTTGCCGACAGGCGCGCGGCCATGGAGGACTCCCTTTACGCCACGGCTCCGCCCGAATCTCTGGCGGCCATTATTTTCCGCGATCCCAACCGCATTGAACAGGCCCTGGCCATCAGCAAAAGCAGCTCAAAAGACCTTAAATATTTCAAGGTGATAGACGCTATAATTCCCCAGGCCAAAAAGGTTGACGATGTCGGGGCGATGGCGCGCAACATCAAGGCCTACCTGGAAAAAACCGTCAAGGATTTGTGCAAGATCCGCCTCGACCGGCTGATGAAAAAGCGCATGGAACAGGCCGGTGTGCTGGGCGTGGTCCAGCGGGGTAAATTCTACGAGATAAAGCGTTTCATTGAGCGTCCCCTGAAGACCTTCAACAAGCCCCCCGTGGATATCAAGCTCATTTCAGACCCATCCGGTTCGACGATCCACCTGGACGACTCCTACGGTGACGGCACGGCCCTGATGCCTGGCGACGCCTACATCCGCTGCGGCGAGGAAAAGGAAGGGGCCAGCGGCGACGGCTGCGGCGCGGTGGTGCCCCTCGCCGACTATATGGCGAACCACCTGATCTGCCCCCATTGCGGCAAACAGCACGTCTTGGACGCAGCCGGCTGGGTCAATGCCTTGGCCGACCAGGGCTCTTTCCATGAGCTGTTCCGCAACATTACGGTGGCAGATGTATTGCCCGAGGAAGACATCCACGCCTATTACCGCGAATTTTTGGACAAGCAAAAGGGCCGCACCAACTTCACCGAGTCGCTGGTCACCGCCCACGCCCGCATCTATGGCTATCCGGCGGTGTTGGCCATTAGCGAGTTCAACTTTGCCGGCGGTTCCATGGGCGTGGTGTTCGGCGAAAAATTCCGCATGGCCGTGGAGTACGCCACCCGCAAACGCTGGCCTTTGGTGAGCGTTTGCTGTTCTGGCGGCGCACGCCTCTATGAGGGCATTGTCGCCCTGATGCAGATGACCAAGACAGTGGCCGCCGTTGAACGCCTGAAACAGGCGGGCATACCCTATATATCTATCCTGGCCGATCCCAGTTCGGGCGGGGCCATTGCCTCCTACGCCGCTCTGGGCGATGTGTGCATTGCCGAGCCCAACGCCCTGGTGATATTCACCGGCCCCAGGGTGATGAAGGCCCGTGGGTTTGCCGTGCAGGATGACCTTGTGCGTTCGGATTCCCTCCTGGAAGTCTCGGCCGAGGCCCTGGAACTGCCGGAGTTTTATGGCAATATCCGGGGAATCCAGGAAGTGGTGCCCAGGGCTCAGATGCGCCGGGCCGTTGCCAGATATTTGCAGCTATACGAGAGGTTCCGGGCCGGAGAGAAGCCTAAAAAGGGCTTGAGGCCCTATTGGCGGATGCTTGCCCGCCGAGCCGGAATGGAGCCTAATGATGACAACGGCTGATCCCTCGGAAATTAAATTATTCCGTTGGTCTGAAGACCTGCCCGAGGCCTTGTGGCAGGACCTGAAAAAGAGGTTAGCCCCTGAGGCCGCGGACGCGGTGGGGGCTGAATGGGACGGCGGGCTTTTCAAGATAACTTTGTTGGGCCGGACATACGCCGTTGACCCTGAGAACTGCATTGTCAACGACCTGGACGAACTCGGCAAACGCGTCAGCTTCCAGGCCGGTTTGATCCTGATTACCACGATGGCCAACTCCACCGGCGCGGCCCCCAGCGGCGAGATGGTTTTGCCCAGGGAACTGCCGGGCGGAGACTTTTTTTTCGTGGGGCCCCATGCCATCAACACCCCGGCCCTGGAAAAACGTTTTGGCGCCGATCCTTCCGAGTTGATCCAGCGGGGCGAGGCCCTCGGCGGCAAGCCTGTTGAGGGCGCCGACGCGGCGGTGATGGTCCAGGCCCTGCCCATGATCCCGATGTGGGCCATGGTTTGGCAAGGAGACGAGGAATTTCCGGCCAAGGCCATTGTGGGCATAGACTCCAGGGCCCATTACCACATGGCCCTGGACGTGGTTTTCGCCCTGACAAATATATTTATTCACCGGCTGACCGGGGGGCGCAATGGGTGACGGCACCGGCGCATGCGGCCTCAACTGCATGGTTTGCGGTTTGTTTCGCCAGGGCAAGTGCAGCCCTTGCGGCAGCGGTTTGGAGCCCCAGGCCCAGCAGAAATTGGCCGCTCAACTCAAGCTGTTCGGCGGCACCTGCGCCATATTGCAGTGCGCGGTGGAACGCAAAATCGCCTATTGCTCGGCAGATTGCGACCGTTATCCTTGCCGGAAATTCATGCAGGGACCATACCCGCTGAGCCAGGGGTATTTGGAAATGCAACTGCGCCGCAGGGCCAAGCCGGGCAACAAGCCGGTGGACACGGGCGCGAAAAAGCGCCAAGAGCCCGACGATACTGGCACTCTGCATTAAATCGGCCTTGGCAGAGGCTGGACCTTATGTTAGGTTTTGCAGCACAATCAAGCCCTCGTAGCTCATCTGGATAGAGCGACGGCCTCCTAAGCCGTAGGCAGTGCGTTCGAGTCGCGCCGGGGGCACCAATGATATCAATGGGTTAGCCGTAATTGGCTGGCCCATTTTTTGTTAAAACTGTCACCAGAACTGTCACGCCAACGGGTTGATCCAGCCCAGTTTTGACGGACACGCGTTTAAGCGAGTAAATTGCTTAACGGAGGTGTTCTATGCCATCACAGAAGAGCCAGAAAAAATCCACCAGGCGGCGCTATTCGCCGGAATTCAAGATTGAGGCGCTGGGCTTGGCCGAGCAAGTGGGCGTGGCTGGTGCGGCCCAGCCCTTTGTAGTAGCCTATTTGAGCCCGAAACCGTCGTCAATTGTCACTTGATCTGTCGCGCCGAAGGGTGCCGAATGTCGATGCAGGTCTAATGCAAAAACGGATAAACCATTGCTTCTGGATTAGACCTGCATCTTTCTGACGTGCTTACAACAATCCCTGTATTAAACCAAGCTGTCGCCCAACGTGGGTTCCAAGTCGCGCAATTTAGAATCGTCGAGCTTTTCGTCGATACCGGCCAGATACCTCGCTATATTCATGCAGTCTTGGTAGTCGTATCCCAGGTTAAGGGAGATCGTCTCCATAATGGGCGAACCACCTCCGTGCACTCCGGCGATCTTGTACCACGCCGCCATGCCCGAGGCTCCGATGTCCTCCACCAGCTTCCATATCTTCAGTGAATCGTCAGCGGGCACTTTTGTATTGCGCTGGATGAACTTGTTGAGCACCTCGACGTTTTCCCCTTCATGGAAATCCTGGTGGAATGGCATGGTCACCGAAATGCCCCCGGCAATCTCGGTGAGAATGTTGAACTCGTGGTAGATCATCTCGCCGGTCAGACGGCGGCCCACGTTGGCGTAGATCTCGTTGGGAAAGAACACGCCGCTGGAGGTCTTGGTGCCGTACAGGGCGGCGGCGACACCGGCGGAAAAGGCCAGGGCCGCGGTGCTGGCGAACTCGGTCAATTTTTCTTTTACATGGGAGGTCTTCATGATGTTGTTGGCCTGGGCCGCCAACAGGGTTGCGCCGCAGAGCACGTCGCTCATGGCCGGTTTGCAGCCGCAATAGCTGTGACGGTGGGAGTTGGCGAAGAGCAGGGCCATGCGCCTGCCGAATTCCCACTCGCCGCACATGAAGACCCGCTCCTTGGGGATGAAGACATCGTCGAACAGGATTACCGAATCCGAAACGCCATATTGGCAGAAAGGCGAGGCGTCGTCTTCGTGGGCGTTGCGGTGCCAGACCGGCCTGGTGATTAGCTTGACCCCCTCGGTGTCCGGCGGAATGGCGAAGGCCACGGCATAATCGCGGTCATCCTCCATGAGCGCCCTGGTGGGCACCACCACCATTTCTTCGGCATAAGCCACCGTGGTGATGGACATCTTGTAGCCGCGCACGACTATTCCGTCATCGCGCTCTTCCACTATCCTCAGATAGTGGTCGGGATTCTCCTGCTGGGACGGACGCAGCATCCGGTCCCCTTTGCTGTCGGTCTGGGCCGTGCAGCCGGCTAAATCTTTTCGTTGGTATTCGCTGAACCAGGCCAGAAAACGTTTGTGGTATTCGGTCCCCTTGGCTTCGTCCATTTCCTTGGTGCAAACGGCCAGGGCTATGATGCCGTCCTGTCCCATGCAGCGCTGGATGCAGCCGCCGGACCGGCGTGAGCCAAGCCTGATCAGCTTTTGTTTTTGCATCAGATCGTGAGGGTTTTGGGGGAGATAGGCGAAACGGTTTACCTCCTCGCCGATCAGGGAAGATTGGGCGGTGGCCAGGCCCTTCCACTCTGGGTCCTGCGCCAGGTCAAAGGAAATATCAAAGACCTTGATGCCCGGTTTGAGGCGCGGGTCGTCCCTGCCGACCTTTTCGCCCGCAATATAAATGTTCGGACGCATGCTATAGATGTGATCGTGGAATTGTTCCTTTGTGCGAAGCATTTATCAATCTCCCTTTTATTCCCTGGGCGGTTTTACGGCATCCCCCCGCTGACACGCATGATTTGGCCGGTGAGATATTTGCCTGAATCTCCGGCTATAAAATTTATTGTTTCGGTGAGGTCTTCCGCCTCACCCATTTTTTTCATGGGGATTTCTTCGGCCACTTCGTCCTGCTTGGCTTTTTGCAGGGCGGAGGGGCGGATGGTTCTGATGAATCCCGGAACAATACAGTTCACGGTTGTCTGGGAGCAAGCCAGGGACCTGGCAAAGACGCCGGTCATGGCCTGGGCTCCGGCCTTGACGCTCTCAAAACGGATTTGATCGGCAAACTGGTCCCAAGCCCATGGCGCGATGAATATGATTCGCCCGTAGGAGCGGTTGGTAAAAGCGTTTGCCAGGAAGGCTCCCATTTGGTGGGCCAGGCTCAGGTTGCCCTCCAAGGCCAAACCGGCCCGCTGGGAATGCTGCTCCTCTCCCAAATAGCCGGCCCCGAAATCCTGGATATACACATCGATTTGACCGTGCTCCCTTTCTATTTTCTCGAACAGCTCGGGGGTCATCGGGCCGTGCTCCCTGGCGTGGACAACCTTTGCCTTGGCCGCGTCGAAACCGGCGCCATAGGCCCTCAAGGTTGTTTCGTCAGGGTCTTGGTTGAAGTGGCAGACAACATCCATTCCCCGGCTGATGGCAAAACTTGAGGCGCAAAGGCCCAGGAATGTCGAACCGTTGACAATGAGGGCCTTCTTGCCGGCCAAATTGGATGGGCCCAGGTCGATTAGGGCCTGTTTTTCCGGCGTCGGCATCAGGCCGTTGAAAAGAACGTCGAGGATTGTCTGCTCGGCTTCCAGTTTGGAAACATGGCCTCTCAAGTCCCAGCGCTTCAGGACCCATGAGTCGACCATGATCTTGATCAGGTTGGCGACCAGGCGGGCCTGGCAGGGCCGCAGCAGGCCTTGGCTGATGCATTCGCTCACTGCGCGTTCGAACATCTGCACATGCTCGTGTTCTTTTTGCAGGAATTTGCCAAGGTATGGCCGCTGTTGGATGTGACCCTCTTGATACAGGAGCATGATCGCATCGGCCCATTTGTCCATCAGGGTGAATTCGGCGCGGACCATGCGTTTCAATTTGTCGAGGGGGTTGGGCTGGTTTTCGGCCGCCTTGCCAAGCTCCTCGAAGATCATGTTGCACATGAATTCATGGATCAAATAGAAGATGTCGTCTTTTGATCCAATATAATCATATATATTTCCGTAGCTTATCCCAGCTTCCTTGGTGAGCATCCGCAGGGTGGTCTGATGGAATCCCTTTTGGGAGAAAAGCTTGATCGCCGCCAGGACAATCTGCTCCCGCCGCTGTTCCACCAGTTGCTTGTTTTTTATGGTAGTGGGTACTTCGTTCATAATAATTCCGATTCATCGGTCGTAATCCGATCGTACAGTCATAATGACCTGGACATGAATCGATGTCAATGGGATTTTGGGGAGGGAGCTGTCCTATGGCTGCTATTGGAGGTGGTGGGACGACCAACGAAAAAACAAGTAGATACCAATGCCGTCGGTCGCTAGTACTGGTTAACAATTGGATTTTTAATGATATTTTATTGCCAAATAATGATTATGTTAGTATTTTGTCTGGATCAAATATAAATATAGAACAAACGTTCGTTAGCTGTTAAAGATAAAGAGCCCAAATCCACGGCAGACGGAACTACCTGAGAATGGAAAACAACAGGGGAAATAATTGTGAGTGAAAATATCCGCCCAGAACTGGTCGCTTTACGCAATCTTCAATCGCGAACCCTGGATGAGGGGCGTTCGCAAGCAACCGCAAAACGTCATGGTTTGGGATACCGGACCGCGCGGGAAAATTTAAACGATCTGGTAGACGACGGGTCCTTCTTTGAATACGGACAGCTGGCGGTGGCAGCCCAGAGAAACCGTTACAAATATGATGACCTGCTAATCAATACGGCGGCGGACGGTGTGATCACCGGTGTGGCCACCATCAACCGGCAACAGTTTGGAACGGAAAAGAGCCAGGCCGCGGTTGTGGTATACGACTACTCCGTGCTGGCCGGCACCCAGGGGTTTTTCCATCACAAAAAGCTGGACCGGATCTTTCACTTGGCCGAGGATATGAAGCTGCCGGTCATCATGTACACCGAAGGCGGGGGCGGTCGTCCCGGAGATACGGACGTCACGACCCTGGTCGCCGGCCTTAACTACACGACCTTTTACGTTTGGGCCAAACTCAGCGGCATTGTCCCGCGCATAGCCATCAACAACGGGTATTGCTTCGCTGGAAACGCGGCTCTGTTCGGCTGCGCCGATATTACCATCGCGACCAAGACTTCCTGGATCGGGATGGCCGGTCCGGCGATGATCGAAGGGGGCGGCCTGGGCAAGTGCGCACCCACGGAAATCGGGCCCATCGACGTGCAGTCCAAAAACGGCGTGGTGGATATAGTGGCCGAGGACGAAGCCGAGGCCACCGCCATTGCTCAAAAGGTTCTGGGTTATTTCCAGGGCCCCATCGAAGAGTGGTCATGCGCCGACCAGAAAAAGCTCCGGGACGTCGTACCGGAAAACAGGCGGAGGGCCTACCCCGTACGCAAGGGTATTGAACTGTTGGCCGACGAGGGCTCCTTTGTTGAGATAAGAAAGGCCTATGGGCAGGGAATAGTAACCGGATTTATTCGGCTGGAAGGAAAACCCGTCGGCTTGATTGCCAATAACACCATGCACCTCGGCGGAGCGGTTGACGCTGAAGCCGCTGAAAAGGCGTCGCGTTTTCTGCAGCTTTGCGATGCTTTTGATCTGCCGATTTTGTCCCTTACGGATACGCCGGGATTCATGGTTGGGCCGGAAAGCGAAACCCAGGCGGCCGTACGCCGGATGTCCAGCCTTTTTGTCTCATTCGCCAGTGTATCGGTTCCCGTTGTCGCCGTTATATTGCGCAAGGGCTATGGCCTTGGCGCCATGGCGATGACCGGTGGCAGCTTCCTGACGCCAAATTATATTGTCGCCTGGCCCACGGGAGAGGTCGGCGGCATGGGCCTGGAAGGCGCCGTAACCCTCGGCTTTAGAAAAGAACTGGAAGCCGTTGCGGATGAAGATGAGCGGCAAGCGCTGTTCAACGAGCTTGTGGCCAAGATGTATGAAATCGGCAAAGCCACCGAAGCGGGCGCATATTTGGAGATAGACGGTGTCATCGACCCTGCCGATACTCGGTCTGTTGTCCTGAAAGCGATCGACGCCGCCACCCACGGCAATATTAAAAATCGCCAACGCCGCAATTTTGTCGACACCTGGTAAACGGCCGACATCATTGTTCGTGGATAGTGGGGCCCAGGTTCGCGAATGCCGGAAAATTTACGCGCAAGATAATCCGCATTCGCAACATGGCGCCCCATGTGTATTTCAGCCGTGCTTCGTGCCGTGTTTGAGTTGCTTGAGGTGGACTGGCAAACGCAATAGGCCGAGCTGCCGATACCGTTATCCTGGCAAACGTGCCCGGTCGTCCGGCACGCTTTCACTTCAAAATCATGTCTTTCCGGTTCTCGCAGAATCGGGTCTTCTTCATCAAGTGGATTCCGCCCCACTGGCTGCGTTTTTCCTGAAGGCTCTCCATTATCGGTGGACCTTTTACGGGATGGCTGCAATCGCATTCCAAGCTTTACATTCACACATGGGAAATGATAGAAAAAATACAGTCTAAGTTTGAGATGTGTCTGTCAAATGATATTGATGGTAAAATATATCCGTAAAAATATAACCGCATTGTGTTGACCAACGTTTAATTGCGACGGCTATCCGAGGCGAGAGACATCAAATCGTAACTATTTGAATTCCCCATGCATGGGGACACAAAATGATCATAAATGACTATTCATATTTGCGAGGAAAAGGATGACTCAAGACATCTACCAGAGACTGCGTGAAAGACTTGATGAATATGCCCTGGGTTTTCCGGCAACCAAATCCGGCGTTGAAATCAAACTGCTGCAACGGATGTTTACGGAAAAAGAGGCGGAGATTTACCTGAGCCTGAGCCGTGGCCTGGAACCGGCCAACGTGATTGCCGAACGCGCCGGCTATAGCGTCGAGGAGGCCACCGAACTCCTGGAATCCATGACGGCCAAGGGCGCGACCCTCCCAACCAAAAGGGACGGCATAAGACTGTATTCCGCCGCGCCCTTCATGCATGGCTTTTATGAAAACAACGCCTGGATGCAAGACGACAAGGAATTGGCCGAACTGATGGACGCCTATCTGCTCGGTGGATTCCAGGCCAGGGGCAAAGCGCTTCGGACCATCCCGGTCAATGCCAGCATAAAAGATGAAAGATCAGTCGCCCTGTTCGACGATGTGATCAAAATCATTGAATCCAAAGAGCGCATCGGTGTGATGCCCTGCCCATGCAACATGCATATGCAGGTTTTGGGTAGTGAGTGCGAAAGGCCCAGGGAAGTTTGCATCGGCTTTGACTTTTACGCGGAATACTGCATCGAGGGCCTGGGCATGGGCCGCTGGATCGACCGTGAAGAGGCGCTGGAAATCGTTAAAAAGGCCGACGCGGCGGGACTGGTCCACCAGACCGGCGGAGACACCATGAGCACCGAGTGCGTATGCAACTGCTGCCCTGACTGCTGTACTTCTCTAAGAACTATAAAATTGTATGCCGCCCCGGCCAAAATCGCCGGTTCCAACTATCACGCCCAGTTGTCCGAAGACGACTGCACCCAGTGCGAAACCTGCGTCGGCCGGTGCCCCATGGGAGCCTTGACCATGGGCGACGATGCATTGTCACTGAATTTGGACCGTTGTATTGGATGCGGCCTGTGCACTACCGGCTGTCCGGTAGGCGCCATTACGCTGGTGCAGAAAGACCCGGAGCGCCTGACCGGGCCACTCCCGCCGGGCAAAGCCATCTTCATGAGGCCCTCGCGCGATTTTGAAGAAGACATCCAGAAGTGGGTGGGTAAAAAAGGTTAAATCACATTGGTTGAATGCTTTGCCGATCGTCTTGTGTACCAAGATGTATTCCCGGCGATCGGAGAGCGGCCAAGACGCAAGTACGTTAACTGGGCCAGCCGGTTTCGGCCGGCCCAGTTGTCACGATAAGGACCACCCAGGGCCGCTACCGCCACGGGCATATCTTTACGGGCCGCCTTGCATTGACTAACCTTTTAGGTTCCAATATAATTTTTCAAATTCGCCAAATGAATTTGGATACAACTTGCTGAATTAATACCGTCTCTTGGGACACTCGGTTTCCCCGCGCGATTTCTTTCAATGCTGAGCGGGGAACCCCCAAATTGAAACCGGTCACGAAGACCACCTTTCCATTTCGGAGGGGTGGTTTTTTTGTCCCAAGATCAGCAAGCCATGTTGGTGTGATTTGCGTTGACCATGTTTGGAAAAGCCGCCCGCAACTCGGGAGGGGATCAGTGATCAAGTGCATTAATTCCGTCGCGACTAACGACATTTCTTCCCAAATGCCGCTAAATTGTGGAACTCCCGCTGCCATTGATGGCCGAGAGAGGTCTTTCCACGAGGAAATTAATTTCAAGTCGGGCCACTGGATGGTGATGACCCGGCAAACGCGCGGCCAAGGTCTGCGAATGCCTTTTGACCAGGACCAGGCTCCGGTATGCTTCTGCTACAACCTTGCGCAAACGGCCCGCTGCACCGTGCAAAACGGCGGCAAGGAAAAAATGGCCTTTGAACGCAAGGCAGGGGACGGCGTACTGGCCTATCTGCCAAAAAGCCGCGGCATTCTGGAATCGGCCAGCGGCGAAAACGTCTTGGGCATATCACTCTACTTTCCCCTTGAAAACTTCTTGGAAATGTTTGGTGCAAGCAGTGATTTGCTTGGCTCCATTCGCGCTTGGGCCACTGGTGATGGCGCCAACCCGGCGTTTTATCACCAATCCCGATTCGACTCCGAAACCAGGTTGGTGCTGTGGCAAATTTTGCAATGCCCTTATGCCGGAAAAGCACGTGAATTGTTCATGGAGGCAAAGGCCCTTGAATTGGCGGCCCTCAAGCTGGCCGAACTGGACCCGTACAGCCGCGGAGATGCCGAAGAGCCATGCGGGCGCGTGATGGAACAGGTGCGCCAGGCTCACCAAATTTTGGTGGAACGGATGGATGCCCCCCCGGATCTGAACCAACTCGGTCGCATGGTGGGACTCAACCGTAACAAGCTCAACAGCGGCTTTAAAGAACTTTACGGTGACACTGTCTTTAATATCCTGCGCAACGCCAGGTTGGACAAGGCTCGCGCCCTTTTACGGCATTCCGAGTTGAGCCTGGTGGATATCGCCTATGCCATCGGTTATAACAGCCAAGCCAACTTCACCACCGCCTTTCGACGCCGGTTTGGTCAATCGCCGAACATGGTGCGCAAATTCGGTCTGTCTCAGGCGGGAGCAAAGCAAATTTCCCTGAATTGATGCTCACCCCGCGACAAATCGTGCATTTCTCAAAAGCAGCCGTGCGCCGTTCATAATACAAATCCGCCTTTTTAGCCTATCAATCATAACAAGTCCTTATACCCGGTTGCCACGCCGACCGGGACGGGGCGTTGCCGTATTCCACCAGGAAAATGCAAGGTTATGTAATGAAGGCTTTTTCGCTGACAGGCATCCCCAATAAATCGGTTTCAGGAACTTCGAACAAGTTGTGTCTTCTTTTGGTGATGTATTTGTCACAGAGAATTTTTCTCTGCTTCTCTTGGACTCTTTTTCCCATTGTTTTACGCCAGCAAGGAGCCAGCCTCGGCACCATTGGTTTTTCAGCCCTTGTCTATTGCCCGTGGGCCCTTAAGTTCACCTATGCCTCATTGATAGACCGTAAAAAAGGCGGGCGTATGGGGCGTAGAAAAAGCTGGATAGTCCCACTGCTATTAGTTTCGATATTTATCATGCCGCTATTGGTGTTTTTTTCACCGGGAGGTGATTTGGCCGCGATTTTAGCTGTGGTTACTCTGCTTAATTTTGTGTTCGCGACCATTGATATAGCAGTGGATGGTTATGCGACGGACATCCTGACACCGGAAGAACGGCCTTGGGGAAACACCATTCAGACAACTGGATATGTCTTGGGGTATATGCTGGGATCCGGGGTGTTTTTAATCGTCTATCAGCACCTTGGGTGGCAGGCCACTGTGTTGCTGATGACGGTTGTACAGGTCGTTTTACTGGTTCCGATTCTTCTGCACCGTGAACTTCCCGCCATTTATCCCGCCGGGATCGAAGATGTTGGTCAGTTTGCGGCAGCCGGCAAACCAAAAGTATGGCCGTTGCTGCGGCAACCAAACACGGCGTGGTTTTTTGTGTTCGCCGGTTTTTTAATGGTATTGGACCAAGGCGGCCTGCAACTGCGATTGCCCATGCTGGTTGACATAGGTTTGAATCCTGCTGGGTTCGGTCAGCTAAATATTTGGTTCGGCTCGCCTTTGTGCATTGTTGGGGCAGCCGTGGGCGGTGCGCTATTGGCAAAATTGGGCGGAAGGCCGGTTTGCGCCTTGTGTTGCTTGGGCGTGGCGGGGCTTAGCATTTTCTCGGCATATGTCTCGCAAGGGGCGTCCGAAAGCAACTGGCCGATAGCGTTAATGATCGGGGCTGAAAAGCTTTTCGCGGGCATAATAATCACTTTTATTTCAAGCGTAATCATGAATATCAGCGTGGGCCCTCAATCGGCTACGAATTACGCCGTTCTGGGCAGCTTGGTGCAACTGGTGCAATTCGCGGTTATGCCTGCCGCCGGTATGATCTGCGAGTTAATCGGGTATTTCGACCTGTATATGTCTTTGTCTGTTTTCGGCATCATAACCCTTTTCATGGGGGATTACATTTTACGAAACCGCCTGATGTCAAGTTGCGTTTTCAATAAATAAAGACTGCTATTTATACCTGACAATGCACGTTATGGAGAGTTGTATGCGCACGAAAAGTTGGCTGCCTGTCCTGATAATGTTGTTGGCAATGTGTACGCAATGTGCTATTTGCCGCGCGGAAACACACGCTTTACAGGAAATAACCGTTACGGCGCAAAAATATGAACAAGATCCTCAAAAAGTGCCTATAAGTCTAGATTATTTTTCGGAAGTACAGCTGGAAGAGTCAAAAATCAACAATGTATTTGACCTTCTTGCGTTCAGCCCCAACACCCACATGATGGAAAGGTCTTGTGAGCACATTGTGGTGATCAGGGGGATATCGCCTTTCCGGGGATGCACGTATTCGCCGGCCGCATTTTATGTGGACGAGGTTAGCTATCCTTTGCATTACATGCAGAACATCGATCTGTTTGAATTGGAGCGGGCGGAAATACTAAAAGGGCCCCAGGGAACATTGTACGGCCGCAACGCCGAGTCCGGGGTGATTAGCCTTTTCACCAAGCAGCCTGGAAGCCAAATAAACGGCAGGCTGTCAGCCGAATACGGCAATTACAACAGCTTCCGCACCGTCGCCGGTGTCAGAGGCCCGGTAGTTGACGATACGCTCTTCTTGGGCTTTTCGGGGTTGTACTATTCAACAAATGGTTATGTCGAAAACATAGCCAATGGAGATGATAAGGCCGCTGATAAGGAACACATGGCCGGCAGGATAAACCTGCGTTGGACGCCTTCGGAGTCTTGGGATATATCACTCATGGCGGATTTCATTGATGCCGATGATCATGGCGCCGAGACACGTATTTTGTCAGGATCGCGGGCGACCGATCCCCACGAAATTCGCAGGGACACCGACGCATACCTGCGGCAGGATTGGAACAGCCAGACCCTGCGCGCCAAGTATGCGAGCGAGAGCATCAAGGTGGTGTCGATTACCAACACGCTTTATCAAACCCTGGAAAAAGTCAATGACTGCGATCTGTGGGATAATCCGAATAATAAAAGCATCAACCCCAATGAGACAAAGGAGAGACAATACAGCCAGGAACTGCGAGTCTCATCAAACTATAATAGTCCCCTGCAATGGCTGGTGGGGGTGTATGGGTTCATCGAAGATTCAAGATTCGATTATCGTTACGAAGTTATTTCCTCGAACATGATTTACATGCACCCGGTTACGGATGTTGACACCAATGGTTATGCCGCATTTGGCCAGGCGACATATACAATGTTCGATAATCTTCGTTTTACCGCTGGCGTACGCTTTGACCACCAAAGCATGGAAGGCTCCCTCCGCGATGACGTCAAGAAGGTCGGTTACAGCAAGGACCTTGATTTTGACGAGGTGTTGCCCAAGGCCACCTTGTCCTGTGACGTCAACCAGGACGTGATGCTCTATGCCTCGGCGGCCAAGGGATATTTGGTTGGCGGCTACAACTGGGGGCTTACCGGTACGCGCGATACGTTCTGCTTTGATCCGGAATACACCTGGAACTACGAGGTGGGCTTCAAATCAAACTGGCTTGACCATAGGCTTTTGGTAAACCTGTCTGTTTTCTATATTTCAATTGACGATAAACAGGTCTCGGAATTGCATCCCACCATAGCGGCCACCACCATCACCAACGCCGCCGAAGCAACCTCCAAGGGTTTTGAGTTGCAGGTGCAGGCAAAACCATTTCCCTGGCTGGATATATTCGGCGGCTTTGGATACACCGAAGCCAAGTTCGATAAATTCAACGCCACGGTGTGGAACGACACCGGGACCGCTCTCACAACCAAGGATTATGAGGGCAACTACCTGCAATATGCTCCTAAGTACACCTATAACGTCGGCGCGCAATACACGGCGGAGTGGGGGCTTTTTGTTAGGGCTGATTTGTTGGGCACCGGGCCTTTTTATGGTGACGCCGCCAACAAGGCCGAGCAAAGCTCTTATATGACCGTGAATCTTCAGCTCGGGTATAAAACTGGCATCATTGATTTCGTCCTATGGACAAAAAACGCCTTTGATGAAGAGTACCTGACGTTCCTTAGTCCGTTTCAACAGACCACGGTGGGCATTGATGGCCCTCCTCAAACATTTGGCGGCACCTTAACTTATAGATTTTAATTAATGCTCATTTGGTAAGGCTTGCGCCGGCAATCTTTACCAAACAGGAGAATTCACCATGAACGAATCCAACGGAGTAATCAACGACGTTAGAGAGGCCCAATTGAGGGAAGATCCGCGATATGAATTCAGCAGGGCAATCGGGCAAAAAGACCTGGCGGCGTGCCTGCTGAAGACTGCGGAGATTCACGGGCATTTTTGCCCCGGCAGCGCCTTGGGCGTCATGGCTTCGGTTTGGGGCCTGTCCCAACTAGGCTTGGATTCGTCCCTTTCCGACGGCCTGGAAGAACTCATGGCCATTGTGGAAATAAACGCCTGTTTCACGGATGGCGTCCAGGCGGTGTCGGGGTGCACCTTGGGCAACAACGCGTTGGTTCTTCGCGACCTTGGCAAACACGCCGTCACCTTCACGTTGCGCGGCAGCGGCTCCGGGGTTCGCGTGCGGGTAAGGCCGGACTTCCAGAGCCAGATCAGCCGGGCAGTGCCCGAGTTTTATCCCCTGTTGGAAAGAGTCATCATCAAGCGCGAGGGGGGGCGGAAGATAGCCGAGACCTTCAAGACAACCGCGAGCAAGGCTGCATTCGCTCTGCTGGAGATGCCTTTTGAACAACTGCTGATATCCCAGCCCTTCACTCCGGAGCTTCCGGATTATGCCCCCATAGCCGAGAGCCTGATTTGCCCGGTTTGCGGCGAACAGGTCATGGCCAGCAAGGTAGTAACCGAGGGTGACGGCAAGGGGCTCTGTCTGACCTGCGCCGAGCACAGGGCCGCCCAGGTTGACGGGCGGGGAATTGTTTTCTGAGGCGCCGCCGGACATGCGCCTAAATTACCCAGAGGTCGGTTTCACAACATATAATGTTCTGACCATTGTCTCAGGGAGCGACAAAGATGCCGAATACGGACGAACCGTGGCAGTGCAGCCATGTAAGACATGGACGCGGACCCAGCAGCTTTTGGATGCATGATCCAGAGCAGGTTTTCACGGAACTCAATCTACAACCAGGCGACTGTTTTCTAGATTTGGGGTGCGGACCCGGAGATTATTCCATGCGCGCCTCCGAGCGGATAACCGATTCCGGTCTGGTGTATGCCCTGGATCGACAGCAGGAGGCCATGGCCAGGATCAAGGAGAAGATCATGGCTCAGGGGTGCTCAAATATCCTGGCGATGGAAGCCGATATTTTGCAGCCCTTGCCCATTGCCGACGGCTGTGTTGACGTTTGTCTGCTGGCCACCGTGTTGCACATCGTACAAGTGCGAAACGCCGCGCCGACATTGTTTAAGGAAATTCACCGGGTGCTGAAGCCGGGAGGACGTTTGGCTGTTATCGAATGTAAAAAGGAGGATCAGGATTTCGGTCCGCCGATCCATATCCGCCTGTCACCGCAGGAAATTGACGACGCCCTGGATGGGTGCGGGTTCGAAAGGGTCTCCCTCGCCGATATGGGATTCAATTATCTGGTGCAATACGCGGCCCAATAGCGTCTCCAAAGGATGACGGTGCTGAGTTCCATGGATGGCCCGTGCTTATGATGGAGAGGAAATTGTCTGCATATTCGAGCAATTCTCATGCTGAACAACAAGTACCCGACATGGTTCTGCATCCCGTGGGAACTATAAAAAACACGATAAAGAATCCATTCTTAAAAGCCGGAGAGGGCGGCCTCAAGATGGAGGGTGGTCTGGAAAAGGTCGCCAAGGTGGTGCATGAGGCAAAACACGGATTGTCGGAGATAACCATAAATGGCGAGTTCGACGGCATCTTGGACGGTATTGACGAATATTCTCATGTTATGGTGCTGTATTGGGCCCATAAGGTCCCCGAGCAGGGCCGTTCCCTGGCCAAAATTCATCCAATGGGCAGAGAGGAGATTCCCTTGACGGGTGTCTTCTCCACCTGCAGTCCGGCCCGGCCCAATCCAATACTCACGACCGTGGTCAAGTTGCGCGAGCGAAAAGGCAACACCCTGACCGTATCCGGCCTGGACGCCATAGACGGTTCGCCCGTGCTGGACATCAAACCATATGTCAGCGGTTTTTATCCCAGGGATGAGGTGGTCATCGCCGGTTGGATGCGGCGGCTACTTGAGGAAATGTCCGGAACTGATTCTTGACCCCACGTAATATGACTTGGGCGGCGGTGGCTTCCAAACTGACTAATGCTGCGTGCCACCGCTACCCGCAAAAAAACCAAAGCCGGTTTAACACAACAGGTTGCCGGAGTGGCAACCATTTGGCATCATGGGACAAACCTTAAACTGTCTGCCCCCGCGTCTATGGCCATCTCATCATGACAATGCCTTTCATTTTCTGGTTGTTTGTAGATTAACCAGGCGTCAGTTTGTCATAATTAACGAGCTTGGCGCCCAGCCTGTCCTAAAACGTGATATGTAAGTTTACGAAGAATCGTAATATGGGCCTAAACGATGAATGAAGATCAGCATTAATCTCATTTGTCATGGTTTTATCTTTATATCGTGTGTGATTTGTTTTGAGCGCAAACTGGGTTGCCACGACGGGTTGCGCGACCCCACCTAAAGCGGAGATGATGAAGAAGCTAGCTTCCTGTGTACTGATTGCGTGCGTGATAATCCTACTGGCAGGCCCCAGCCTGTCCACGGCGGCCCAGGCGGGTTACTGGAAACTCTCGGGAGTAAAAAGCGACGCGCCTTCTTTTGAAAAATGGAACTGAGGCGACGAAAAAGTCGACATCGGCCAGGGTTCTTTTTCCATACTCAAACGCTGGCATAAAGGCAGATGCAATCAGACTAAAGACGAAATCTTTTCAGTAACGGCCAGCTATGCAACGCCCCCCCAGGTATTGACTCCCGGTAAAACCATAATTCTAGACGCACGGGCAAACCGCACCCAGAATGTGGGGCTGTCTGAACAGTTCGGGGTGTATATTTCCATTGATGATATCGGCGCCGGCTGCGGAGGTGCTATTCGGGATATCCAACTGGGTAGCGCCGTGGTCTATTCCAGGGTAGGCGGACCAACGGCCCAGTGCAAAGCCGAGTACAAAGTGCCGTCCGGGTCAAAGGGCGAATCATTTGCCCTGCGCTATTGCGCGGCGGGGCGGCAGAAAGGCGTCTACTATGCATATGAGTGGGTGGAGGGAAGCCCGCCCGCTGACGCCAGCACCGAACCGGAATTGATTCGAAAGCCGGAAATAAAGGTTTCAAAAACAAAGAGAATTTTGGCGACAGCCACCCGCGAACCCTTGGAAATATCATCCAACTTAGGGACGACTTGGACAACTATCCCGGTGGGGCAACCCATTGAAATTTCTGTCCAAGATATGATCCGCACCGGCAAACAATCCAGGGCTGAAATAGTCTTTCCTGATGGAACGGTTTTCCGCCTGAAATCCAACACCATCATGACCCTGGTTGCTGGCGGCGTGAAGGTGCAAGTGGGAGAAGCATGGTTCAACCTGCGCAAGCAGGGGAAACGTTTCCGTGTTGTCACACCAACCACGGCTTGCGGCCCCTTAGGCACGTCTGGAATCGTTACGTATACCCAGGACGGCTAAGCATAATAAAGCTGGTGGAAGGCGAAATGGAGGTCAGCAATCAAGCAGGTGAGGGCAAGATTATCCTAAAGGCCGGACAACTTACGGTGGTGCCCCCTTCCGGCGTGCCCACCCAACCCTGTAGCTTCGACGTCAGCAAACTTGCGGAGCCCATGCCCGAACTTAGGCCTGACACGCGCGTCAACGGCGGGTCTTCAGGGGGGATGGGAGGCGCTTCAACCCAGAGCACGGGCTCGGCTTCGACCAATCAGGCTTTGCAGTGGTACGAACAGGGCCTCAGCGCCATCCGCGGCCACCAGTACTCAAAGGCTGTGGACAAGTTGAGCAGGGCCTTGGGCACAGGCAAACTGGACAATAAAAAAAGCCGCCAGCGCCTATTATCAGCGGGCCTGGGCCGACTCGAAGCTGGGCAATACCTCCCATTTGCTTGACGATGTGGAAAAGGCCATCCAACTGGACCCGAACAATTCCGTTTATCACCACATGCGGGGCTGGTGGCTGATGAAAGGCAAGCGCTATGACGAAGCGCTGCGCGAATGCCGAATGGCCCTGGATCTGGACCCTAAAAATCCGTTTGCGTACCACACCATGTCCCGCACATACGAGGAAATGGGCGATTGCACCAAGGCCGTTGAGTACGCCCGCACGGCAATGAGCCTCAGGCCGGGCGAAGTAAACCTCACCAGCAATCTCAAGCGGGTGCAAAAGAAGTGTAACAAGCCCACGGCGGGCGGCGACCGCCTCGTCGGTGTATGGAAATGGTTCAACGGTGCGCAAGTGCATTTTTGCAGCAACGGAACATCCACGGCATATCAGTATGGTCAAGTCGGTAATGCCGGCAACTGGAGCTATATTGACCAAAACCGGTTAACAATCAGGAACACATGGAAAACTGGCGGATGGGTCGACACATTACAGCCTAATGCTGACGGAAAAAGCTTGAAAGGCCAGAACCAGAACGGCAACAAAGTGACCGCTGAAAAGATGGACGGCAGCCCCAGGTGCGGCCAGTAGGCCAACAAGCCCTGAAGGCACCTTCACACGTTGATAAAAGATTGGCGCGGATCGGCAACGGCGTGCTGCCGCCGATCCGCGCCGGAGAAAGCCGTTACGGTTTTAACCCTGCGCTGAAAGATTGGCCCGGATAAGTTTTTTATCCAGTTTGCCCACGCTGGTTTTGGGGATGCTTTCGGATATCACAACCTTCTCTGGTATGGCCCATTTGTTGACGCTGCCGTCATCCACGAACTTTTGCAAAAACGTCTTGAGCTCATCGGGTCCGGTGCCTTCGCTGTTGTTTAACACGACCAAGGCCAAAGGCCGCTCCCCCCATTTTTCATCGGGCACGCCAACCACGGCAACTTCGACCACGTTTGGATGTTGGCTGATCAGGCTTTCCAACTCCAACGAGCTGATCCACTCGCCGCCGGTTTTGATAACGTCTTTCAAACGGTCGGTGATGCGGACATAGCCCTCCGGGTTGCGCACGGCAACGTCACCGGTATGCAGGTATCCTCCCTGCCACAGGGCTTCACCCTGCTGGGGATTTTTAAAATAACCCTGGGTGCACCACGGGGCCCGCACGCAGATTTCTCCGGCCGAGACCCCATCCATGGGCTGGGGGCTCATGCTGAAGTCCATCACCTTCAGGTCCACCAGGGGTATGGAAAGGCCGGTCATGGTCCGCACACCGACAAGGTACTCTTCAGGGGCCAACAATTTGTCGGCCTTGAAGGTGGCCAGGGTCAACAGCGGGCAGGTTTCGCTCATCCCGTATCCGGTGAATACGTCGATGCCCTTGTCCAGGGCCCGTTTGCACAGACCCCTGGTGAAGGCCGCGCCGCCGATGACCATGGTCCAGCCGGAAAAGTCGATGTTCGCCGCGTCGGGAGAGTCCAACAGCATTTGCAGGATGGTCGGCACGCAGTGGCTGAAAGAGACCTTGTGCCGCTGCTTCAGGCCGAGGATCATGGGCGGTTCGTAGCGCCCGGGATAGACCTGCTTGACGCCCATGAGCGTGGCCAGATAGGGCAGGCCCCAGGCATGGACGTGGAACATGGGGGTCAGGGGCATGTACACGTCGCGGCAGATAAAGCGCCCCAGGGGGTCCATGTTGCCCGTGGCGCAGCCCGCGCTCAGGGTGTGCAGCACCAGCTGGCGGTGGCTGAAATAGACCCCTTTGGGGTCGCCGGTGGTGCCGGTGGTGTAGGAGAGCGTGGCCTGGCTGTTTTCGTCCATCTCCGGAAATTCAAAGTCGGGCGAGCCCAACTCCAGCACTTGCTCGTATTCGAAGTCGAATTCCATGCCCTGGGCCGGCCCGTCTTCGCCGGGCTCCTTGATGAGGACCCATTTTTTCACCGTGGGCAGCTTGTCTTTCAGGGACAGCATTATGGGGATGAAGTCCTGGTGCACGAAGACGACGGCGTCCTCGGCGTGGTTCATGGTGAACATGATCTGCTCGGGTGACAGGCGCACGTTCACCGTATGCAGCACCGCCCCGATGCCGGGCACGGCGAAATAGGCCTCCAGATAGCGGTAGGAGTCCCAATCCAAAAAAGCCACGATGTCGCCGGGGCCCACCCCCAGGGCGTTGAGGCCCGAGGCGAGCCTTTTGGCCCGCTGGGCAAACTCGGCATAGGTGAATGTTTTTACATCGCGGTAGACGATCTCCTGTTGGGGGGAGTTTGCCAGCGGCGTATCCAGCAGGCGTTTGATCAAAAGCGGATAGGCGTAGGCGTTATCCGCGTGTTTTATAATCCTTGTTCCCTGGAGCACGGTTTGACCTCCTTGGTAGATGTCACGCTTGGCCGGAATTGGGCCGCGCCCGCGGCAAAAGCCACGGGCGCGGCCCAGGGGGTTATTCTCTTGCCTTTACCTTCACCGGAACCGGTGATCGGGTCAGGCCCGGTATGCCCTGGGCCAAAAGCAGGACATACAGACCCACGCCAACGCCCAGCCCCCAGGCAGGACCAAAGTTGGCGATGATCATGCCCACGAAGAAGGCATAGCCCCGGCTGGCCGGCGTTTCGACCATGGAGATGGCGATATAGGCGCAGGCAAAGCCGGTCAGTATCAGGGTGATGGACAGGGCCACGGGCAATAGCGGCTTCATGAAGGTGACCACCGGAACCAGGAACACCAGGATGAAGGCAGGCCAGTACCAGTTGCTGAGGCCGTCATAGAGCGAGTCCATGTTCTTGCGGCCGCCCTTGTACCGTTCCACCAGGAAGACGTGCACGCCGGTCCACATTGGCCCATGCAGGGGGATGAACGGGCCGCCGGTAAGCAGGTGCCCGATGTTGCGTATAAACAGCACCAGATGACTCCTGGTGTTGTCGTATTCCAGGGTCTCGTCGGGCCGGGCCTCGGAGGCCTGTTCCAACAGGGTGTTGGCCAGCACGATGTCGCCGAAAACAAAGATGTAGATCATGACGGCCAGGGGGAAGGCGTGCAGGAACATCGCCATGCTGGGCCAGCCCACGGAGAACGGCGATACGGCCGTGAAAAACTCGGTAATGTGGGGGATGTGCAGGCCCATCTTGATGTCAAACGACAGCTCGCCGAACATGGGGCCCGCCACCGCGGCCACCAAAAAGCCAATGAGCAGGGCCAGGGACCCGGCAAGCCGTAAAAATTTGTTGCTTTCCTTGGCCTTGGTGAACCACACCGAGAACATCAGCACGAATACCACTCCCCACACCAGGGGCAGGGTGTTGGGCATCTTGGCCAGGCGCCCGAATTCGTTGCTGAAGGCCGCTATGGCGCCGCCGAAGATGATCGCCGCCCTCAGTTCCACCGGCACCCACTGGAAGAATCGTTTGCCCAGACCGGTTATGGCGAAAAAGGCGAAGATTATGGATATGTCCACGGTCAAGGCAGTCATGGCCTTGATGGCCGGCACCCCCACGTCAAAAGTGCCCAAAAAGGCCATTACCAGGGGCAGGGCTGGCGTTATCCAGCCCGGGGCATAGGGCTCACCGCACAACATGGTGGGAATGGCCCAGACCCAGACGAGCTGGATGATGACCACCGCCCACGCCACCTCGAAGGGTACATTGAAGTACTTCATGGTCAACGCCGCCACGACGCCGCCGGTTGCCGTGGTCAGCAAGCCGCCCTGGATGATTTCCGGCAGCGACAACTTGGTGTGCACCCCGGGAATTCGTGCGGTGAAGTTCCACCATTTGATGCCGGGTTGAACACCGCCATCGACTCTTTTCAACGCCACCTCTGACCTCCTTTTTCAGACAATTGCCGTCATATAGTTTTACGAGGGCCCTGGGGCCCACAAAGAACCGGTGAAGCCATCAGAGTCAGGCCGAACAGCCGGTTGGGCTGAGGACCTGATTCAATTACCGACAATGTTGAAAAGCTGGTTTTGACCTGTGTGGTCACTTGCCGGGGCGCACGAAAAATCATTTCAGCGCCGTGGAGCGCCCCGGCGAACGCAAACACGCCCCTTGGGGATGATGCATGTTCAGCGTAATGAACAATGGAAGCTCTTGGGGAGCGACAGATCCATTAAGCTGGCGTGGGTAAAATTATTAAATTGTAGTAGGTGATTTGCCTATGGCTTGGGCGAGCGGTCCAGGGAGTCCTTTTCCACCCAGAGGACGGCGGCCCGCATCAAATCGCCGCCCCGGGAAAATCCCAGTTTGGACTTGATGCGTTCCCGGTAGGTGCCCACGGTTTTGGTGCTAAGGTTCAGGCGTTCGGCGATCTCGCCGGGATACAGGCCCCGGCCGATCAGTTCGAATATCTCCAACTCGCGGTCTGTCAGGTGATCCAGGGGAGATTTGTGCTGGGCCGGCGGGCTGCCGCCGAACACTTCCAATATCTGGCTGGACACCCTTTCGCTGACGTGGATGTTGCCGCTAAGGATATGACGGATGGCCTTGACCACCGATACCGAAGCCTCCTGTTTCATGATGTAGCCTCTGGCCCCGGCCTTCAGGCATCTTTGGGCGTGCAGAGACTCGTCATGCATGGAAAGCACCAGCACGGGCAGTTTTTTGTAGTTGGAGTTTATCTCCCGCAGCAGCTCGAGCCCGTTGCGGTCCTTGAGGAAGAGATCGAGAATCACCATGTCGGGCTGGAGTTTTTTCAGCGCCGCCCTGGCTCCGGCGACATCCTCGGCCTGGCCGCAGATGACCAGGTCCTCCTCCTGGTTGATGAGTTCTTCCATGCCCATTCTGAATATGGGATGGTCTTCGACAATCAAAATTCTGGTTTTTGGTTTGTCGGTCACGGCGTTATTCCGTTCGGGATTGGTTAAGTTCCAAAGTGACCACCGTTCCCCCGTTTGGCCGGTTGGTTATCGTCAGTTTGGCGCCGATGCGCCGGGCGCGGTAACGCATGATGCGCAGACCCATGCCCTGCCTGTTTCTCTGCTCGTCAATGCCCGTGCCGTCGTCCTGGATCTCAAAAATCACGCGCCCGTTTTGCTTTGACGAATATATGCGAATATTTTTAGCGTTGGAATGTTTAACCGCGTTGTGCAGGGCTTCGTGCACGATGTAGTAGATATTTGTCGCGACGTTCTGGTCGGCGACTATCATGGGCTCCTCGCACTGGATGCGGCAGGAGACTCCGAAAACGTCCTCCACGTAACTGGTCAGTTCGCTCAGTGATGAGTCGATCCCTTGGTCGCCCACGTCCATGGGGCAAAGCCCCCTGGCCAGGCGGCGCAGCTTGTTGATGGAATCGACGACCAGGGCCTCTATCTTGGCGGCGCCGTCGGCCTCGGCCAGGCCTTTTTTACGCAGCTTCTGCTCCAGCACGTTGGTCAGCACTTCCACCCCGATGAGATGGGGACACAGGTCGTCGTGGAGGTCCCTGCCGATTCGCTGGTATTCGCGCTCGCCAATCTCCAAAAGCTCTCGTTCCAGCCTTTGGGAAGCGGCGAGTTTTTCCATGAATTTGTTGAAATAGGTGGCAAGTTGACCCACCTCGTCCTTTGAGTCGCTTTTCATGCGCACTGTAAGGTCTCCGGCCGCGCCGGCCCCGAAACGCTGCATCAGGGTCTTCAGGGGACGGGTGATGGAGGCGCTTATCAACAGGATTATGGGAATCGCCAGCAGCAGGGCCCCGCCCACGGTGGCCATGGCTATTTTGCGCATGGTGACCAGCGGCGCGTAATATTCCTCAAGGTAGCACGACGAGGCCACCACCCAGTCGAACTCCGGTATATAGTCGAAAACCAATAACTTTTTGCGGTATTGCGTTTCGCCGGGATTTTTCCAGTTGTAGAAAAGCTTGCCGCTTTTGAGGCGCAGGATGTCTTTGACGATGCTGTTGCCCCGGTCGTCAACGGCCTCCAGTTGGTTGCCCTGCAGTTTGGGATGCAACAGGATGTTGCCTTGGCCGTCCACCACAAAGGAATAGCCGGTTTCCCGGTATCTCAGAGAAAGCACGCTCTGGCTGAAATCGGTTTTCTTGACCAGTTCCGTGAATTCGTCGCGGTAGGTTGTGGCCGAGATTATCCAATCCCAGGGCTTGAAATAGACCATGTAAAGGGCCTTGCCCCTTCGAGCCGTTTCGCCAGGATTCTGCCAATCATATTCCAGATAGCCGTCCCTGCGCTTGATCTGCTCTCTCACGAATTGCCGGTAAAGGAACTGCTTGCTGGCCACGCCGGCTCTGGGATGAACCACGGCCACGCCATTGCTGTCCACGCAATAGAGATAGCCGGCCTGACCGATCTTTTGGCACTCGATCAGGTTGGCGGCCTTGTTCTTGGCCTGTTGTTCGGTGATTTCGCCCCGCCGGTATTGATCGTAAATATTTTGCACCAGTCCGAGGTTGGTTTCCGCCACGCCGCGCAAATAGCTTCTGATTGAGCTTCTGGCTGCCGTATGCACCATGTTGAGAATGGTGGTGGTGGTGTTTTTAAGTTCGCTTTCTATGTTGTCTTGAATGATGTTGCGCACAAGGGAATAGAGCACAAGGCTGCTGAGCAAAATTGTCACACTGAATACAAAGGAGAAGCCCAACATCATTTTGATGCCTATGGGCAGGTTTTTAATCAATTCCAACAAGCGTTTCATGTAATTGCCGTTACGGTTATGCTTTTGTGTGGCCAATTCCGGATATCATCGGCAAATAACGAGCAATTAATGATGCAATAGGAGCCAAGCCGTAAACAAGGGAAACTTTGTTGCGGCGCCGTATGGCCTTGCGGCCAATGCGGCAAGCATCGCCCGACAGGGCCAACCGGCGCATTGTTCCGACTGTCTTTGTTTTTTATTTGGTTGGCTGTCGCGGCCTCGAAACGATTCTTTGCCGGGCAAAAGCCCGCAGTTAATTTATACTGGAACGATATGTATAATATATATTAGCGCTTAAGCACCGTTAACTGTTAATGGCGCGCAGTCTGAAAAAGAAAAATGAAGCATTGATCGGCAGCCCTATGGCATGGCAGATTAATATTAAAGCGCAATGAAATTTCGTATGCCGATATTACATTGACTTTCGTATTTATTGACGACTATATTCCATAGTATTGATAAGTTTTACTATCCATAACGATTCCTAACCCTACTCAGGGCAACCATAATCCTTTTGAGGGGTTTGGCGGCCGTGGTAATCCCGTACAACTTAATTAAGCACCATGGAGTTAACCATGAATTTCCGTACCAGATTACTAGTTGCATTGATTCCTCTATTTGTCGTTGCCATCGGCGCAGTGGCCGGAATTTCCTATTGGGTCGCCTCTAATTCGCTTCTCAAGAACCAGGAAACCGCCATGCGGCAATTGGTCGACAAAACCGTCACGGAGTTCAGCAGCTGGTTGAAAAACCGGGAAAACCAAACATTGGTTTTTTCAAAGACAGGAGTTTTCATAGACGCCTGCCAGGGAAACAGAATGGAAGAGGCCAAAGCCAGGCTGAAGACATACCATGGCACGGAAAAAGTCTATGAAAACATCTTCCTGGCCACGCCCGAAGGCAAGTTGTTCCTTGATAGCATTGACGGCAAATCCGTGGGTGTGGATATCGGAAAAGTCCCCATTTACGCCCCGGCCGTAGGAAAGGCCCGGGATGGCGAGTCCTGGGTGGGGCCGGTGTCCAAAAGCCCGGCCACCGGGCGGCCGGTGGTGCTGATCACCGCGCCGGTCAAGAACAAACAAGGCGAGTTTGTCGGCATTATCGGCACACCCATTGAACTCAACGTCTACAGCAAAGGGGCGATAGGAGACGTTAAGATAGGTGATTCCGGTTATATGTATATGGTCGACGATCGCGGTGTGGTCCTGGCCCACCCGGACAACAATCTCATTCTAAATCTGAATGTTACTGATTATGTCTGGGGCAAGGAAATGCTGGAGAAAAAGAGCGGCCAGCTTTTCTACGACTATGAAGGCGAGCAACGCGTGGCCTATTTCGCCTCGGACTCGGAAACCGGTTGGATGGTGGTAGCCGCCACACGGGTATCAGAGTTGATGGCTCCGGTGCGGCGCATCGGCTGGACCTCCGCCCTGGTGGGCCTTATCGCTGTCCTTATTTCCGTGGGCGTGATCTGGCTGATCACGACGCGCGTTTTTCTGGTTATCCGAAGCTCCGTATTGGGTCTGAGTACTGCCGGACAAGAACTTGACGGCGCCGCCCGGCAGGTGAGCAACAGCAGCCAGACCCTGGCCGAAGGAGCTAGTGAACAGGCGGCCAGCCTGGAGGAAACCAGCTCATCATTGGAGGAAATGGCCTCCATGACAAGGCAGAACGCTGAAAACGCGCGACAGGCGGACCAACTCATGAAGGAAGCCACATCCGTTGTGGGCAAGGCCGATAGCTCCATGGGAGAACTCAGCGTGGCCATGGAAAAAATCACCTCCGCCAGCGATGAGACGGCAAAGATTATCAAGACCATTGATGAGATCGCTTTCCAGACCAACCTGCTGGCCTTGAACGCGGCAGTGGAAGCGGCGCGAGCAGGCGAGGCCGGGGCGGGATTCGCCGTGGTTGCCGACGAAGTGCGCAATCTGGCCCTGAGGGCGGCCGAGGCTGCCAGGAATACGGCGAATCTCATCGAGGGCACCATCGACAGGACCCGGGAGGGCTCCGATTTGGTGTCCCGTACCAATGAGGCGTTTCAAGAGGTGGCGGGAAGTGCCCAGCAGGTGGCTGCGTTGATAGGCGAAATCGCGGGAGCCAGTTCAGAGCAGGCCCAGGGCATTGACCAGATCAGCAAAGCCACCAACGAGATGGACAAGGTCACCCAAGCCGTGGCGGCCAATGCCGAAGAGAGCGCTGCGGCCAGTGAGGAACTCAGCGCCCAGGCCAGCACAATGCGGGGCTATGTGGCTGATTTGAGCCAATTGGTGGGCAGCAAGGACAAAGTCGCGCACCAACAGTATGATGAACAGGCCGAACCACGGGGCGGTGCGGGTCGGCGATTGCTGCCCCGGAGACGCAACGATTGATTTGAATGCCATTAACTTTGCGGGGTAGCGATGCTTTCTGCAAAAGCATCGCTACCCCGTCGTTATTATCTGCCCAAGTTCTACTGCTTTTCCTCGCCGGTTGATTCGGTGGAGGGTTGCATGTTTCCACCCCCGCCGAGCACCGCATAGAGTTTCACCTGGTTGGCCAGTTTGCTCAAACGCAGCAATACCAGCGTCTTTTGCGACGCATATAAAGATTGCTGGGCCACAAGGACGTTCAGGTAGCTGTCCACGCCGTTTATATAGCGTTGTGAGGACAGGCGGTATGTTTCACTGGTGGCGTGAACCAGGGCTTTTTGCGCCGTCACCTGAGAGTCTATGGTGCCTTGCACGGCAAGGGAGTCGGCCACCTCCCGGAAGGCCGCCTGGATGGTCCTTTCATATTGGGTCAGGGCGATTTTCTGGTCGGCCTCGCTCACCCGCAGGGCCGCCCAGGTCCGGGGATCGAAAATCGGCATGACCAACCTGGGCATGAAGCTCCAGGTGCCAGCGGACGAGCCGAATAGGCCGGACAACTCGTTGCTTGCCGTTCCAAAGGATGTGGTCAGGGTTATGCGGGGGAAGAATGCGGCCCTTGCCGCGCCGATAAAGGCATATGCGCCCTTGAGCCGGTGCTCGGACGCGATGATGTCCGGCCGCTGCAACAGAACTTCCGAGGACAGTCCTGGGAAGATTTCCTTTGAGTGTGGCGTGTTGCCCAGGTCGGCCGGCAACAGGCTTTCGGGCACCGGTGCGCCGGCCAGTAGATCCAGCGCGTTTTTGTCCTGGGCGACAACCTGCCTGTATCGGGATATGTCCACCTTGGCCTGCTCGACCTGGGCCTCGGTTCTGCGCAGATCCAGTTCCGTCGCTACTCCCAGTTCATAACGTTTTTTAATCAAGTTGTAGGCATCGAGCTGGGAGTCATAGGTGGCCAGGGCCAGCCCCAGGTTTTCCCGGTCTGCGGCAAAGGTAAGCCAGACCCTGGCCACTTCGGAGACCAGGGCTATCTGGGCGCTGCGTCGGGCCTGTTCCGTGGCCAGGTATTCCTCCAGAGCTTGATCCTCCAGGCTGCGGATGCGGCCGAAGAAATCTATTTCCCAGGAGGCGATGCCGAAATCAACACTATAAGATTCTGTCGTTCTCGGCTTACCCGGTTCAGTGAGGTCGGCAGATGTCCGTTGCCTTTTATAGGCGCCACCCGCGTCAACGGAAGGGAACAACTCGGCCCGTTGGATGCCGTACATGGCCCGGGCCCTTTCCACGTTCAAGGCGGCCAGCCGGAGGTCACGGTTGTTTTTTAGGGCCATGCCGATGATCTGCCGAAGCCTGTCGTCGGTGAAAAAATCCTGCCACCGAAGGTCGGCCGCCGGCGTGGCCTCGGGTAAATCCCGCGCTTTTAAATAGGCCTCGCCCTGGGGCAACTGGGCCGGAACCGGCGTGGTGGGCCGATTGTATTGCGGGGCCAGGGTGCACCCGGCCATCAGCAAGGCGATCGCCAGCAATGGAAGATATGACCACCTAGACATCGGCTTGCCCTCCGGAGTTGCTTTGATCAACGGTTTCGCCCTCTGCGCGCTTTTTGTGTTTGCCCAACCATTTGTAGATCATCACGTAAAACAGCGGCACGAACAGCGTCACCAGCAGGGTGGAGGTCACCATGCCGCCCAGCACGGCAATGCCGATGGCGGTTTGGGCTCCCGATCCGGCTCCGGCGGCCAGGGCCAGGGGAAGGATGCCGAAGCCGAAGGCCAGGGAGGTCATGATAATGGGGCGGAGCCTCAATTTGGCCGCCTCCAGGGTGGCCTTGATCAGATCGATTCCCTCGTCGACCCTTGCCCGGGCAAACTGGACGATCAAGATGGCGTTCTTGGTGGTCAGACCCAGGGTGGTCAACAGGCCGATCTGGAAATACACGTCATTGGGCTTGCCTTCCAGGGACGTGGCGATAACGCCGCCGATGACGCCCAAGGGCAGGGTCATCAAGATGGAGATGGGGATGGGCCAGCTCTCATACAGCGCCGCCAGGCACAGGAAGATCACGAAGATCGAAAAGGCGTAGAGCAGCGGCGCCTGGGATCCGGCCATACGCTCCTGGTAGGAGAGGCCGGTCCAATCGTAGCCTATGCCCTGGGGCAATTTGGCCACGATCTCCTCCATGGCCTCCATGGCCTCGCCGGAGCTTCTGCCCGGAGCCGGTTCGCCCCAGATGTTGATGGACGAAAAGGCGTTGTAGCGCTCGAGTTTTGGTGAGCCGGTGGTCCACTTGCCCGAGGCGAATGACGAGAAAGGAACCATCTCGCCTTTGTTGTTGCGCACGTAAAGCTTGTCCAAGTCGCTGGGCAACATGCGGTAGGGGGCGTCAGCCTGGACGTAGACACGTTTGACACGTCCGGCCTGGATGAAGTCGTTGACATAGGCGCTGCCGAAGGCCGCGGAGATTGTGCTGTGAATCGAGGATATGGGCACGCCCTGGGCTCCGGCCTTGTCCCAATCCACGTCGATATGATACTCGGCCACGTCGTCCATGCCGTTGGGCCGCACCCGCACCAGACGCGGGTCCTTGGCCGCCATGCCCAGGAGCTGGTTGCGGGCCGCCATGAGTTTCGCGTGGCCCAGACCGCCCCGGTCCTGCAACTGGAAGTCAAATCCGGTGGCATTGCCCAGTTCGATGACCGCAGGAGGCGGGAAGGCGAATACCATGGCCTCTTTGATTTGGGAAAAAGACCCCATGGCCCGGCCCACGATAGCCCACACCTTCAGATCCGGGCGTTCGCGCAGTTTCCAGTCTTGGAGTCTGACAAAGGCGAGGCCCACGTTCTGCCCCTGGCCGCCGAAACTGGTGCCGGAAATGGTCATCAGGGATTCCACGCCTTCCTTTTCATTATTCAGGAAGTAGTCCTTGACCTTGTTCATGACCTCATGCGTTTGTTCCAAGGTAGAGCCCGAGGGAAGCATGGCCTGGACCAGAATGATGCCCTGGTCTTCATCCGGTAGATACGAGGTGGGCATGCGTTGGAACAGATAGCCCATGGCGACCACGATGAGCACGAACACAAGGAGGTAACGCAGTTTTTTGGCCAGCACCCGGCCGACGGCCTTGATGTACAACTCCCTGGCGCCGTTGAAGAACCGGTCGAACCACCGGAAGAACGGACGCAGGAAGAAAATCACGTGGTCCGACGGCTGGTGCCCCTTGGGTACGGGCTTGAGCAAAGTGGCGCAGAGCACTGGGGTCAGGATCAGGGCCACCACCACCGAAAGCAGCATGGATGAAATAATGGTGATGGAAAACTGGCGGTAAATAACGCCCGTGGAACCCGGGAAAAAGGCCATGGGGCCGAATACTGCGGAGAGCACCAGGCCGATGCCGATCAGGGCGCTGGTGATCTGCTCCATGGATTTGGCCGTGGCCTCCCTGGGAGAGAGCCCTTCCTCGGCCATGATTCGTTCGACGTTTTCCACAACCACGATGGCGTCGTCCACCAATAGACCAATGGCCAACACCATGGCGAACATGGTCAACATATTGATGGAAAAGCCGAACAGGCCCAGGATCGCGAAGGTTCCCAACAGAACCACCGGCACGGCGATGGTGGGAATCAGGGTGGAACGGAAGGTCCCCATGAACACGTACATGATCACGAAAACCAACAGCACCGCTTCAAACAGGGTCTGGACGACCTCGTCAATGGCCACCGAGGTGAAGGGCGTGGTGTCGTAGGGGTAGATGACCTTCATGCCCGGAGGAAAATAGCGGCTCATTTCCTCCATTTTTTTTCTGACGGAATTGGCGGTGTCCAAGGCGTTGGCTCCGGAAGCCTGGCGAATAGCCATGGCCGCCGAGGGCAGGCCGTTGTATTCGGCCACCACGTCATAGCGTTCTGTGCCAAGTTCCGTGCGGGCCACGTCTTTGACTCGCACCACTGAGCCGTCCTGGTTGGTGCGGATGGGGATGTCGGCGAATTGTTCCGGAGTCTCCAGCAGGTGCTGCACAATGATTGCCGCGTTCAGGCGTTGGCCCTCCACGGCCGGCGCACCGCCGAACTGCCCGGCGGAGACCTCCACGTTGTAGCTCTTGAGGGCCTGGATCACATCTTCGATGGTTAGACGGTATTTGGTCAGCTTGTCCGGGTTGAGCCAAATCCTCATGCCGAACTGGGTGCCGAAGCTCTGAACTTCGCCAACGCCGGGCACGCGCGATAAAATCTTTTCCAAGTTGGACTGGGCGTAATCCCGGAGGGTTTCACCGTCCATGCTGCCGTCTTCGGAAATCAGACCAACGATCAGCAGATAGTTTCTGGTGGACTTGCTTACCGTAACACCCTGGCGCTGCACCATGTCCGGCAGGCTGGCCATGGCCAACTGAAGCTTGTTCTGCACCTTTGACCAGGCCACATCCGGGTCGGTGCCCGGCGCGAAGGTCATTTCGATTCGTGATGCGCCGGACGATGAACTGGTGCCGGAGAGATAGAGCATGTTGTCCAGACCAGTCATCTTTTGCTCGATGATCTGGGTGACGGTGTTTTCCACGGTCTCGGCCGAGGCTCCGGGGAAAAACGAGTCAACGGCAATGGACGGCGGCGCGATGGGCGGATACTGCGAAATAGGCAAATTGTAGATGGCCAGCGCTCCGGCGGTCATCATCACGATGGCGATGACCCAGGCGAAGACCGGTCGATCCAGGAAGAATTTTGACAGCATGACGTGTCTCCGCTACTTGGATTCGGCCTTGGGTTGAGCCTCATTGCCGGGCTTGGCTTCTTCTGTTTTGTTAAAGGGCACGACCTTTACCTCGGCGCCGGGCCGCACTCTTTGCAGACCTTCGACGATCACGCGGTCGCCGGAGACAATGCCGTCGGAAATCAGCCAGTTGTCACCGATGGCTCTGTCGGCGGTTAGCATGCGCAAGGCGACTTTGTTGTCCGCGCCCACCACATAGGCGAAGGGTGATCCCTTTTGGTTGCGCAACACGGCCTGCTGGGGCACCAGTATGGCTTTTTTGTTCACACCCTGTACCACCACGGCGCGGACAAACATCTCCGGAAGCAAGGTCCCGTCCGGGTTTGGAAAGACCATGCGCAGGATCACCGAACCGGTTGTGGGGTCCACCGATACATCGCGAAACTGCAAAGTGCCTTGCTGGGGATAGGGTGTTCCGTCTTCAAGGATGAGCTTGACCTGGTTTTGTTCGTCGCCGTCCAGGTTCAAATGGCCTTCTTTCAGGCTGCGCCGCAGACGCAGTAACTCGGATGTCGACTGGGGCACATCCACGTAAATGGGATTGAGCTGCTGAATCGTGGCAAGGGCGCTGGGTTGATAGGCCGTTACAATGGCGCCGTCGGTTACGGTGGACCTGCCGATGCGGCCCGAAATGGGCGCTACGACTTTTGTGTATCCAAGATTTATGCGCGCTGTTTTGACCGAGGCTTCGTAGTAGCGGATATCCGCTTCGGTCAGACCCAGGGCGGCGGCGGCATCGTCATAATCCTGTTGGCTGACCGCCTTGGCCTCCAGCAGGGTCTTGTAGCGCTCGGCCCTTAACTTAACAGATGGCAGATTGGCCTTGGCCCTGCCCAGGGCGGCCACGGCGTTGTCCAGAGCCGCCTGAAACGGCGCGGGATCAATCTGGTAGAGCACCTGGCCGGCTTGGACATCCGAGCCCTCGGTAAACAGGCGCTTTTCAATCAGACCGTTGATCCGGGGCCTGATCTCCGCGATAAGAAAGGCCGCGGTGCGCCCCGGCAGTTCGGCGACCTCGGTTATCTGTTGAGCCTGCACCGTTACCACGGATACTTCCGGGGTGGATTGCCGCGGCCCGGCCTGCTGCCCTCCGTCGCAGGCCGACAGCGAAAGGCTCACTAAGAACACCGCCAAAACCAGCTTCAATTTTGACATTTTATTTCCTTCATCGGTGCTTGACATCAGCGCTCTCCAATGACTCATGACGTTGATGTGACAAAGGCGAGATCCCGTTTGTTTCATGGTTCGCGAAGCAGTCCCTTGAAAAGAATGTTTAAGATGACATCCGGGTCATCCGGATATTCATTTTTGTCGGGGTCTTCGATCCACAGAAAAATAAAACTATGGTGAATGCTGTCGAGAGCAATGGCCAAATGGCTCGGCTCGGCGATCTTGTTGAAAAGGCCCTTCTTCATGCCCCGTTCAAAAACAGTGGTGAGTTCCTGTTGCACCTGATCGTGTCGCTCACGGACCTCGTCATCCAATCCGACTTTGGCGTCAAAGCCTTTCCGGATTGTTTCGGCGTGATAAAGCTGGACGGCGGCGGCATTTTCAAAAAAAAGTTCTCTTTTGGTTCTCACATATTTCCGAAGGGTATCAACCTCGTCATTCCCTTCACTCAGGGATTCAAGCAGGGTGCGGTGGAACCTCTCGGAATTTTGCAGCATGATGGACTTGTAGATTTCTTCCTTGCTGCAAAAAAACTTGTAGAGCGTTCCCACGGCGAACTCTGATTTTTCGGCGATCTCGTTCATGGAAACGTTGCTGTAGCCTTTTTGGGAAAACAACTCCAGCGCGGCGTCGAGGATGTATTGCCGTTGACGTTGCTTTTCCTTTTCCCGGCGCGTCAGTGTTTTTTCTTGCGCCATCAGACCTCCGGTATTTAAAAAGCCACCCGCCCGGGTGACGCTTTATTGCAAGATATGAACGCTAAATCTATATCGTGAATGCGCGTTCACAGTCAAGAGTGTTCGGGGTGAAAATTGGAACTACTGGATAATTTTTGATTGGCAGGATGTTCCGGCTTTAAAAGGAACGGCGACACATCGCAGATATTCGGCAATATAAACAATGTATTATGGTGTTACATGAATCAGCGCAGGCGCGGGTCCATGGCGTCGCGGATGCCTTCTCCCAGGAGGTTGTAGCCCAGCACGGTGATCAGGATAGCCAGGCCTGGGAACAGCGACAGCCACCAGCCCAACTGGATGTATGACTTGCCCTGGCCCAGGATGTTGCCCCAGGACGGGTCCGGGGCCTGGACGCCCAGGCCCAGGAAACTCAGGCCGCTTTCGGTGAGAATGGCTCCGGCCACGCCCAGGGTGGCGGCCACCAAAACCGGGGCCATGGCATTGGGCAGGATATGGCGGAAGATGATGCGCATATCGCCCACGCCCAGGCTGCGGGCGGCCAGGACGTATTCCCGCTCCTTGAGGCTCAGAAATTCGGCGCGCACCAGCCGGGCCACGCCCATCCAGCTTGTCAGGCCAATTACGGCCATGATGTTGATGATGGACGGATCAAGCAGGGCGATTACGGCCAGGATCAGAAAGAACGTGGGGAAGCACAGCATCATGTCCGTAAAGCGCATGATCACCGAATCGGTCCAGCCGCCGTAGTAGCCGGCCAAAGCGCCAAGGATCACGCCGATGATCGTGGCTATGCCGGCAGACACCAGGCCCACCTGGAGGCTGACCCGGCTGCCGTAGATCATCCGGCTGAGCACGTCGCGGCCCAGGTCGTCGGTGCCGAAGGGGTGGTCCATGCTGGGCGGCAGGAGCACGGCGTCCACGTTGATCTCAAAGGGGTTGTGCGGCGAAAGGATCGGCGCCGACGCGGCCACGACGAGAAGGAACACGACAATGGCCAGCCCGGCCATGGTCAGGCGGTTTTCGCTGAGAGCCAGCCAGAATTCCCGCCAGCCGCCGCCCACGGAGTTTATGGTTTCGGTTACGCTCATCGTGATGTCCTCACCCTGGGGTCAACAAGGGCGTAGCTGATGTCGGCCAGCAGGTTGCCCAAAAGGGTCAAGGCCGCGCCGATGACCAGCCCGCCCATGACCAGGGGGTAGTCCCGGGCCATTACCGCGTCGTAAAAGAGCTTGCCCAGGCCGGGGATGGCGAAGATGGATTCAAATATCACCGATCCGCCGATCAGGCCGGGCAGGGACAGGCCCAGGATCGTGACCAGCGGAAGCATGGCGTTGCGCAGGGCGTGGCGGTAGACGACCGTTCTTTCCCGCAGGCCCTTGGCCCTGGCCGTGGTGATGTAGTCCTGGCGAATGACTTCGAGCATGTTGCCGCGCATGTAGCGGCTCATGCCGGCCAGACCGGCAAAGGCCGACAGGACCACGGGCAGCAGCAGGTGGTGGGCGTAATCGAGGATCTGGCCCATGAACGAGAGCCTGTCGTGGTTCATGCTCTCTATGCCGCTGATGGGCAGCCATCCCAGTTGAACCCCGAACAGAATCATGCACAAAAGGGCCAGCCAGAAAGTCGGCGTGGCGAATCCGGCGAAAACGAACACGGTCGTGGCCTGGTCGAATACCGAACCGCGATGGGTTGCGCTGTACACGCCGATGGGCACGGCCACGACGATGATCAACAGCATGCTCAGCAGGTTGATGGTGATGGTGATGGGAAGGCGCTCGGCGATCTTGTCCAGGACCGGCCTGCCGTCCGGGGCGAAACTCTGGCCGAAATCCAGGACGGCTAGGCGCTTGAGCCAGTTCCAGTATTGCACGTGCACCGGCTGGTCCAGCCCGTAGAGCTTGTTCATGCGCTCCATGGCGATCTGGCTCAGCTTGGGGTTCAGGTCCGTGGCTAGGTCGGTGGGCGAACCCGGTGCAAGGTGCATCACGATAAAGCTAAGGAACGTGATGCCGATGAGCAGGGGGATCATGCCCGACAGGCGTTTGAGCAGATACATCAGCATGGGTCGCTCACTGGGCCAGGGTGGTGCGCTGGAGGTCCTTGGGCACCCACCAGCGGATGAAGTTGTAGGTAATGCCCGACACGGCCGGTTCGATGCCCTTGAAGCGGGAGCTGATCACCGGCAGGGCGTCGGGTACATATAAAAAAGTATAAGGCTGGTCCTCTGCCAGGATCTCCTGGACCCGGTCGTAGATGGCCTTGCGCTTGGCCCGGTCAAAGGTAACCCGGCCTTCCACTAAAAGCTTGTCCAGTTCCTCGTTTTTGTAGGAGGTGAAGTTGAGCTTGCCTTCACCGATCTGGTCCGAATGCCACACGTCGTACAGGTCCGGGTCCGGGGTCATGGTCCAGGCCAGAAGCACCACCTCGAAACGGCCCTTGTCGATGAATTCCTTTAGAAACGCCGCCCACTCGATGATTCGGGGCGTGACCTTGATGCCGATCTGGGCCAGGCGGTGCTGGACGATCACCGCCGAATTTTCGCGGTATTTATTGCCCTGGTTGGTCAGCAGGACAAACTCGAATCGTTCGCCGTTTTTATCCAGCCAGCCGTCGCCGTCCGAGTCGGTCCAGCCGGCCTGGGCCAATAACTCCTTGGCCTTGGCCGGGTCAAAGGGATATTTGCGCACATTGGGGTTGTACCAGTAGGTGCCCGGCTTGTATGGGCCGGAGGCCTCCTTGCCCAGGCCCAGGAGCACGCCCTTGATGATTTCCTGTTTGTTGATGGCGTGGGTAAGAGCCCGGCGCACCCGCACGTCTTGAAAACGGGGGTCCTTGAGATTGTAGCCCAGATAGGTGTAGCTGCTGGCAAGGTAACGGTATTTGCAAAACTTTTCCTTGAATTCGGGGGACTCGGTCTGGCGGCGGTATTTAAGGGCGGTAAGACCCATCCAGTCGATGCCGCCTGCCTTGAGCTCCAGAAACAGGGTGGAGTCGTCGGGAATGACCCGGTAGATGACATTGTCCAGGTTGGGGCGGCCCTCGAAGTAGCCGTCGTAATAAACCAGTTCCAGGCGCGAGCCTGGAATCCAGCGGTGGAATATATATGGTCCGGTGCCTATGGGATGGCGGTTCAGGGGCGACTGGCGCACATCCTTGCCCTCCAGCAGGTGGGCGGGCATCTGGGGCAAAGACCACGAGGCCAGGGCCGGTGCGAACGGTTCGTTGTAGGTCACCCGGAACGTGTAGCGGTCCGGCGCTTCGGCCGTGGCCACTTTCATGTAGTCCCCGCCATAGGGCGTGGGCGTCTGGGGATCGATCATGAACTTGTAGTTGAACAGGGCGTCCCGGGAGGTGTATTCAACGCCGTCATGAAACTTGACGCCTTTGCGCAAATGAAAGGTGATGACCAAGCCGTCGGGGCTTACGTCCCAGGATTCGGCCAGATCACCGACGATGTTGAGATCCTTGTCGTATTTGATCAGGCCGTTGTAGCAAAATCCGGACATCTCGTGACTGGAGCTGTCCGAGGTGATCATGGGGATTAGGCTGGTGGCGTCGCCGATGGTGCCGATGATGATCCTGCCGCCGTTTACCGGTTCAACGCCGCAAAGGGCGGGTGCGGTCAGCGACAGCGTAATTAATAAAGCGGCTAGACTCCGCAAGACCTTTTTCATTTGCTCCCCTGGTTGGCGGATTTGTTGGGCCATGATCAAACGAACCAGCGTCAGTTTAATCATAGCCCCGCCGCCGTGGCAAGGGATTTGCCCTGCTTGACGGTGGGTTGGCGGACTGCTACTATCCGTTTAGCCCCAAAGGAGGCCAAATTGGAAGCTAAACAGTTGTTGGAATTGATCAAATCTCGCCACAGCATCCGCCGCTACTCCCAGCGGCAGGTGGACGACGATTTGTTAGAGCAAATACTCGAAGCCGGTCGATGGGCCCCCAGCGGCCAGAACAACCAGCCCTGGCGGTTCGTGGTCGTACGCAGCGAATCGGTGCGGGGTGAACTGGCCGGAATGACCAAATACGGCAAGATAATCGAGCGGGCGCCCGTAAGTATTTGTACGTTCATGCATAAACCCTCAATGTATAATCAGATTAAAGACGTCCAGGGCATCGGGGCCTGCCTGGAAAACATGCTGCTTATGGCCCATGGCCTGGGTCTTGGCGCGGTCTGGCTGGGCGAGATATTAAAGAACGCCGACCAGGTTAGCCGGGCGGTGGGCCTGAACGAAGATTATGAGCTCATGGCCGTGGTGGCCCTTGGCTGGCCGGAAGGCGATCCCAAGCAGACCGCCAGAATGGATATGGACGAGCTCGTTGTTGGCAGACTGAACTAAACCCGATGACCAATTCGAAGGGAAGCATTATGAAGCTCAAGACTTGTTTGGCCATTCTTACGGTTGCCGTTTCCATGTTGACCGTCACCGGTTGCAGCCTTTTCAACCAACAACAGGCCGCCTCCGCGGTGGATGACCAGCAGATGGCCTCACAGCAGGCCCTGAGCAAGTATTACGACTTTGACGACGTGCAGGTGCCCGCCAAGATGAAGCTGGACAAGGACCGCTCCAATGTCATGAGGGTGGGCGATTTCAAGGCCGGCGTCATCGTGCTCAGCGCCAACCTGGACGGCGAGAGCCTGACCAACTTCTTTTTGGAAGCCATGGCCAAGGACAACTGGAAGCTCAAGGGGTCGGACAAGTATCCTGGCATTTACCTGTTCTTCGCCAAGCCCGGCAAGGCCGCTGTAGTCCGGATCTCGGAAGGGACCATGGACACCGTGGTGGAGATATGGGTGATACCGGCCAATTAAGGAACTATCGATGAGCGTGGAAAAAGGCAGAGTGCTGCTTGGGGTCAGCGGCGGTATCGCCGCCTACAAGGCCGCCGAGATCGCCAGCACCTTGACGAAGCTGGGGCACCCGGTGCGGGTGGCCATGACGGCCAACGCTGAAAAATTCATCGGGGCGCTTACCTTTGCCGCGCTTACCGGTTTCCCGGTGACGCGCGACCAAGACCTCTTTGACCCGTCCCAGGAGAGCACCATAGGCCATATCGAGTTGGCGCGCTGGGCCCAGGTCGTGATCCTGGCCCCGGCCACGGCCAACATCATCGCCAAGGCCGCCTTTGGCCTGGGTGACGATTTCCTCAGCACCGTGCTTTTGGCCACCGAGGCGCCTCTGCTCATCGCTCCAGCCATGAATCCAGCCATGTTCGTTCATCCGGCCACCAGGGAAAACCTGGCCAAGCTCGAAGCCAGGGGCGCCATTGTCGTTGGCCCGGGCTGCGGCCCGACGGCCTGCGGGGAAGAGGGCAGAGGCCGCATGGCCGAGCCTGCCGAGATCGTCGAAAAAGCCCTGGACATCCTGGCGCACCAGGATTTGGTGGGCCTCAAGGTCCTGGTTTCGGCCGGTCCCACCAGGGAGCACCTGGACCCGGTTCGCTATCTGAGCAACCCCAGCACCGGCCGCATGGGCATCGAGGTTGCCAGGGCCGCACGCAGACGCGGCGCGGAGGTGACTCTGGTCCTGGGGCCCACCCTGTTGACCCCGCCGCCGGGCGTCAGGGTCCTGCCGGTGGTCAGCGCCGAGGAAATGGCGAATGCAATCCTGGCCGAGGCGGAACACGCCCACGTGGTGATCAAGTCCGCGGCGGTCAGCGATTACCGGCCCGAGACGTGCCACCCCCAAAAGGTGAAAAAGGGCGCCCTGCCCGAGGAGGTTTGCAGCCTCAAGGGCACCATGGACATCCTGGCCGAACTGGGCCGCCGCAAAAAAGATCATATTCTGGTCGGCTTTGCCGCCGAAACCGAGGAAGTGCTCAAACACGGCCGGGAAAAGCTGGAGCGCAAGAACCTGGACCTGCTTCTGGCCAATGACGTGTCGGCCGATGACGCCGGGTTCGCCGCCGAGACCAACCGGGCCCATCTGATATTCGCCGACGGCACCACCGAGGCGTTGCCCTTGATGCCCAAGCTGGAGATGGCCCACCGCCTGTTGGATCACGTGGCCAGGCTGGCCGGACGTCGGGAGAAGCCGTGAGTTCGCCGTTGCGTGAACTGCTGGCCAACCTGGAGTGCCGGGGGCGTCTCGGGTTCGGCTTGGTAGACGGGGGCCACGCGGAATTGGAGGCCATTGCCGCCAAGTTCGCCCCGGCCCCGGCCGTCAAAGCCCAAATGCCCATCGATACTACGCAATACGCAAGCCTTGAAGACATCCGCTCCCACATGGGACAATGTAACAAATGCCCCTTGCACAGGGGGCGGACCAACATAGTCTTTGGCCAGGGGCCAGATAACGCCAAGGTGATGTTCATTGGCGAGGCCCCGGGAGCCCAGGAAGACAAGCAGGGCCTGCCTTTCGTGGGCCCGGCCGGTCATCTGTTGGACCGCATGCTGCAAGCGGTGGGCCTGCACAGGTCGCAAGTCTATATCACCAACATCGTTAAGTGCCGCCCGCCGGGCAACCGCGACCCCGAAGCGGCCGAAGCGGCGGCATGCCGGCCATACCTGGACGCCCAGGTAAAGGCCCTGGAGCCGGAGGTCATCTGCACCCTGGGGCGTCCGGCGGCCCAGGCCGTTTTGAACAGCACGGCGCCCATCAGCGCCATGCGCGGCAACTGGCAACAGGCCTGGGGCCTGCCGCTGTTGCCCACGTTCCACCCGGCCTATCTGCTGCGCTCGCCCCAGCACAAGGCCGCGGCCTATCAGGACCTCAAGGCGCTGGTCCGCAAGTTGAATATCTGACCTCTATCACGGGAGGCTCCATGAACGCTGTCAAGGCTGCGATACTGGTTCTGGTGGCCCTGGTGGCGGCGGGCCTGTGCGCCGTCACTCCGGCGGCGGAGCAGGGCGGACAGCCCGGTCAGGGGCCGGTGTGGGTCATCGCCCTGGCCGATACGGTCAACCCCGGCAGCGCCGACTACATCCAGCGGTCGCTGGTCAGCGCCGAGGCCGACGATGCCTCGCTGATCGTCATCATGTTGGATACGCCGGGCGGTCTGGTGACGTCCATGCGCGAAATGGTACGGGCCATACTGGCCTGCCCGGTTCCGGTGGCCGTTTATGTGTCTCCGGCGGGGGCCAGGGCCACCAGCGCCGGGGCGTTTCTGGTGCTGGCCGGTCATGTGACGGCAATGGCCCCGGCCACACACTTGGGCGCGGCCTCGCCTGTCAGCGGCACGGGCCAGGACATCGGCGGAACCATGGGTAAAAAGGCCGTCAGCGACCTCAGCGCCTTGGCCGCCAGCCTGGCCAAAAAACGCGGCATTGACCCCAAACTGGCCACGGAAATGGTCACCGACGCCCGCAGCTTTGACGCGGCCGAGGCCTTGAAGCTCAAGCTCGTGGATTTGACGGCAATTGACCTCAACGACCTGTTGGTCAAGCTGGAAGGCAAGACCGTGGAGACCGGCGCGGGCAAGCGGGTCATCGCCACCGTGGGCCGCAGGCTGCATTTTTCCGGGCCCACCTGGCGCGACCACCTGCTCAGCCTGCTGGCCAGCCCCAACCTGGCCTATATCCTGATGATGATCGGCCTGGCCGGACTGTATTTCGAACTGAGCCATCCCGGAGCAATCCTGCCCGGAGTGGTGGGCGCGGCAAGCCTGATCCTGGCCTTTTTCGCCATGAGCACCCTGCCTGTTTCCTATGCCGGGCTGGCCCTGATTCTGTTGGCCCTGGTCTTGTTCATCGCCGAGATAAAGGTCGTCAGCTATGGCATGCTGTCGGTGGGCGGCATCATCTGCCTTGTGTTGGGCTCGGTAATGCTATTTGACAACGACGAGCAGCTCGTGCGTATTTCCATATCGGTAATGGCCCCGGTGCTCACGGCCGTGGCGGCGTTTTTCGTATGTCTGGCCTATCTGGCCGGCAAGGCCCAGCTTAAAAAGAGCGTCACCGGCAGCGAGGGCCTGGTTGGCCTCTACGGCGAGGTGACGGGCAACGGCTGGGTGCGGGTCCATGGGGAGTTGTGGAAGGCCCCGGGGACTGAAGGCTATGAGCAGGGAACCAGGATCGTGGTCCGGGGCATGGAAGGCATGGAACTGGACGTGGAACCGGCCGCAAGGCAAAAGGATGATTAGTCCATGAGACGATTGACGGCGCAATGGCCGTAATTACGGGGAGGTGGTGATGGGCGGCTTTTTTTCTTCTTTATTCGGATATTTCGAAGCGTTTGTCGGCGGTATCCTGCCGCTGACCGTTTTGGTGATTCTGTTCCTTTTCGCGGCGCTGAAGGTGCTGCGCGAATACGAGCGCGGCGTAGTCTTCCGCCTGGGGCGGGTCATCGCGGCCAAGGGCCCTGGTTTGATCATCCTGATCCCCTTGATCGACCGCATGGTAAAGATCAGCCTGCGCACCGTGGCCATGGACGTGGCGCCCCAGGACGTTATCACCAAGGACAACGTATCGGTAAAGGTCAACGCGGTGGTCTACTTTCGGGTCATGGACCCGGTAAAGTCCGTGGTGCAGGTGGAAGATTATCTTTTCGCCACCGGCCAGTTGGCCCAGACCACGCTCAGGAGCGTTTGCGGCCAGATGGAACTTGACGAACTGCTTTCCGAGAGGGACAAGATCAACGGTGAGTTGCAGCAGATTCTAGATCAGCAGACGGACGCCTGGGGCATCAAGGTGAGCATCGTCGAGCTCAAGCACATCGACCTGCCTTCGGAGATGCAGCGGGCCATGGCCCGTCAGGCCGAGGCCGAGCGCGAGCGGCGGGCCAAGATTATCAACGCCGAGGGCGAGTATCAGGCCGCCGAGCGCCTGGCTGATGCCGCCGCCATCATCGCCGAGCACCCCCAGGCACTGCAACTGCGTTATCTGCAAACCCTGCGGGAAGTGGCGTCGGAAAACAACTCCACCACGCTGTTCCCCATACCGCTTGATTTATTCAAACCGTTCATGAAAATGGTTGATAAATCGGCCGACAACCAGTAAACTCCCGCTTTTGAGAAACCAGTCGGCCTCTAGCGGGCTGTTAACATTTTTGGAGGAAGATTCTAGCCATGGCGGAAGATCAGGTCAAAGACCAGGCCCAAGAGGAAACCCCGGCGGCCGAAGAGACCACCGAAACTGCGGAAGCCACCGAGGCTCCTGAGGCCAAGCCCAAAGACGCCCAGGAACAAGAGGAAGAACTCTTTGGTAAACCGCTGGACAAGATGACGGTTAAGGAACTCCGCGAATTGGCCCTGACCTTGAAGGGCATCGTGGGCGTCCACAGCATGAAAAAAGACGAACTCATTGAGGCCATCAGGGACGTCAAGGGTATCGTTGTCAGCGAGGGTGAAAAGAAAAACGCCCGTGCCATTCGCCGCATCAAACAGGAAATCCGCGAGTTGCGCCAAAAGCGCGACCAGGCTTTGGAAGCCGGCGAAAAGGCCAAGGTCGGCCAGCTTCGCAAACGCATCAGCCGTTTGAAGAAGCAAACCCGCCGTTTGGCCGCCGCCAGCTAGAGTCCGCTCCGCTATATAGCCTTTTATGCAGGCCTTGTCATGGTTAATGGCAAGGCCTGCTTTACGTAACCTTCCCCAAATGGCAAAATTCTCTAGTTTTCGCGTGACGGCGCGGCGTGGCTGAATGCCCGTGGTCCATCACTTGGTGGCTTTCAGCATTCATGAGGTAATCGCTAATAATTAATAGATGTTGTGGTTTGTTGGTACGCTGACGGAAGCCTTGATAAAACAAATTGCAGCACTACTTATTGGGCTAATCTCACGAAAGAAAACTTGCTGGCGATTGTCCTTGTAGATGTATTCGCAATGCTGGCTGATGTTCTTAATATATATTGCTGGACCAAGTTTCGTACATGCGTCATAATCTCGAAGTACAATTGTTTCCCAACTCGTGAAAGCAAGCCCAGGAATATTCTTCTTCGCTATTTTTCCATCCAAAAGGGCACTCAGGAAAACTCGCTAATCAGCGTCAAAAAAGCAATCGGGATAAGGACGCTTGTTCATACTGATATTGGGATCCAAGCTTTCTAGTGGGACCGCGCGATGAAAAATAGCTAACCTGCTGAGATGCCATAAAATGAAACGGTATGGATTAGACACCTTATTGAAACGCCTGTATTTATCAAGACGCATAGCTGACGATCCCGATGCGTTGCTTTTCGCCAAAGAAGAAATGTTGAATTGGCGGGAACGTACTTTTAGCCGGGTGTTTATCACTCTTATGGTCATATCGGCCATTGTTTATATACCCCCATTGGTTACTGCGATAGGGGCCGGTTTATGGTGGGTTGGTGTTAATTATTTCGTATCTTTGCTTGTCTTGTTTTTATTGGTCTACCTTAAAAAACTTCCTTTTGAAATTAGAGCCGGATTTGGTGTTTTGCTTTTGATGGGTATTGGTTGGAGTACCCTTCACATGAGCGGTCTTTACGGCAGCGGTCGTCTTTGGCTCTTTCTTTGTCCCATTGTGGCTGGGATGTTCTTGGGAATGAGGGCGGGCTTGCTTGCCCTGTTTGCCGACGCGGCAATCTTGTTTTACTACACTATTTACGGTGGACAAAAAGATCTTGTCTGGCACTCTTTGGCGTTTGATGCGAATCATGTAAAGGCCTGGTCCGTTACGGGCAGTACGTTTGTCGTATTAAGTCTGGTCGGCCTAATAACGATTGTTTCAATGCTCAAGTTTTTGGAACACAATTTCAACCTTTCGAAATCATTGCAAGACTCATTGGAAAAAGAACAGGAACGCCTAAAGGAATCCAACCGACTGTTGAAATTCCAAAAAGCCGCGACTCAACAATACCTTGATTTGGCCGGAATCATGCTGACCATAGACTTGAATTTAAACATTCGGATGGGCAATAAAGGATTCTGTACTTTGGTGGGTCTTTCCGAGGAACAGCTTGTTGGTATGGACCTCTTTAATAGTCTCGGTACATCGGAAAACCGTAACGAATTTCAGCGCTTTTTACTAGGGATGTATAACAGGGATCTGCCCGATTCAGAATACTTTGAGGCGGCAGTGATCAACGCTCAAGGTGCCGAGAGGATAATCGCATGGCATTGCCGAATATTTAATAGCGGCCAAGACAGCGCGCCAAGCATACTTTTATATGGCGAAGATATTACTTTGCGTAAACAGGCCGAGAAAGAACGCTTAAAACAGGAAAAAGTAATAAGCGCAATCGAAACCGCCGGAGCGGTTTGCCATGAAATGAACCAGCCCTTGCAGGCGCTTATGCTGAATACCGAAATTATGATCAAACGGCCGAGTACGGAATTGAACGAAAAACGACTTCGGGTTTTATTGAATGAAATAAGCCGGATGGCCGCAATTACCAATAAATTGCAGAAGATTACCAGCTACGAAACTCGCGATTATGTGGACGGCGCCAAAATTCTGGATATAGATAAATCAACCAGCTAAACGGATGTCGGGCGCTGCTTAATAAAAGGAATGGGTTGTTATAGCAACGGAGCATTATCCTTCCCAGGACAATGCTCCGTTTTTTATGTGGCGTTGGTATTATTTAAATCGCTCGTCGATGGTCATGCCATGGATGGGCAGACCCTCGGCCTTGGCCAAGGTGGTGACGGTCTCCCTCAGGGACGCCAGGCCTTCCCTGGTTAGATACTGGAAGGTCGGCTTCTTGATGAAATCGTCGGTGCTCAGGCCGCTGAAGGCCTTGGCGCCTTGACCCGTGGGCAGGGTATGGTTGGTGCCCGAGGCATAGTCGCCAACCGGCACCGGGGCATACGGACCCATGAAGATGGAACCGGCGTGCCTGATTCGCTGTAAGGTCACGAATGGTTCGGCCGTGACGATTTGCAGGTGCTCCGGTGCGTAGTCGTTGGTGAATTCGATGGCCTGGTTCATGGTGTCGGCCACAAGCACGGCGCAGTATTCGCCGGCCTGCTCCAGGATCTCCTTGCGGGGCATATCCGGGTAGAGGGCGTTGACCTCGTCGCACACCGCCTGGGCCAGGGTGGGGTCGTCGGTCACCAGCACGGCCGCCGAATCAGGGTCGTGCTCCACCTGGGACAGAAAATCCAGGGCCAGCCAGCGGGCGTTTGCCGTGGAGTCGGCCAGCAGCAGGGCCTCGGATGGGCCGGCGGGGGAGTCGATATCAACCATGCCGAAGACCTGCATCTTGGCGGCGGTGACGTATTTGTTGCCAGGTCCGACGATCTTGGCCACCTTGGCCACGGTGGGCGTGCCATAGGCCATTGAACCCACGGCCCAGGGACCGCCGATCTTGTATATTTCGTGAGCTCCGGCGATATGGCAGGCCACCAGGACATAGGGGTTGGCCTTGAGGCCTTCCATGGGCGGAGAACAGACCACGACACGCCCCACTCCGGCCACCACGGCGGGCAACACGGTCATCAGTGCCGTGGAAGGGTAGGCCGCCCTGCCGCCGGGTACATAACAGCCCACGGCGTCCAAAGGCGTGTGTTTGCGGCCGGCGATGATCCCCGGAGCGACCTCCATCTGCCAGGCAGGGCGCTCCAACTGGGCCTTGTGAAAAATGGTGATGTTCTCGGCTGATTTTTTCAGGGCGCCAATGATTTCTTCCGGCACCTGGGCATAGGCCTGCTCGATCTCCCGGGGTGTAACCTTGAATTCATCGGCCGTCAGATCCTCTTTCAGCTCCTTGTGCCAATCTATGCTGGCGGCGTCTCCCCTTGCCTTGATATCGGCCAAAATTCCGCGCACATGGTCATATACCGAAGAAATGTCTTCGTTTGATCGCTGCATCAACCGCTCAAGGCGTTCACCGCTCAGTTGGGCAAGTTTTTCTGGTTTTAAATTCATGGTTCGTACCCTTTAACAGGAAAATTCGCACCTGAGCAGATACCATGCCCGGGGCGCCATTACAATACATGCGCTGAAAATGGATTTATTTGCCCCGGTATTTAGTGATGGTAACCGAGTTGCCGTTGCCGTTGTACTGCACCTTGTCCATTATGGCGTTCATCAGGAAAATGCCCCGGCCCCTTTCCTCCAACATCGTCTCGGGACGGGTGGGATCAAACCGCTTGGAAAAGTCGAAACCGCCGCCCTGATCGCTTATCGTCGCTACCAGTAGATCAGGGTTTAGCTGCAAATGGAGGGTTATGCTTTTGGCTTCGTCCCATTCGTTTCCATGTTCCATGGCATTGGTGATGGATTCGACCAGGGCGAGTTTTAGGTTGTTGTCAAGATCATGGTCGGCATAACCAACGGCCACCGCCAGGGTGCTGACAAGATAAATCAGTTCGTTGATATAGCTAAGTTTGCTCGGTGCTTGCACGGTGGTGGTTTGGTCTATGCTGGTGAAGTCCCTTTTTAATTCGCTCGGCCGTCTGCTGAAGTTCAGGCTCTGTTCGATGACCCTGTGCAACAGGTCGATCTTTATGGGTTTGGCCAGGAAATTCTCCGCGCCGTTTTTAAGAGCGCGGACCACGGTTTCCGTATCGCCGTAACCGCTGATAATCACCACCGGCACCTTTGGGTTGATGTCTTTTATGGCCACCAAAAGTTGCAGGCCATCGAGACGCGGCATTTTTAAGTCGGTGAGGACAAGATCATAGGCACCGGCCTGGAACATCTCCAGCGCCTCCCGCCCATCGCAGGCCATATCCACTTCCAGGCCCCGTGTTTTGAAAAAACGCTCAAGCAAGTCCCTGAGGCCTACCTCATCATCGGCGATCAGCACCTTGGCCTTTTGGCTGATACTCCGGGAAGGCTGGTTTGCGCCTTTTGGAATCATGGCAAAAAATCCATAATGATGTATGCCACATCGTCATGGAACTCACCGCCCACAAACCGGCTCAGATGATTTAACACCACATCTCTGGTTTGCGTGGGGGGGAGCCCCTTGGTTTGATCCATCAAGGACAGCAACCGGTTCGGTCCGAATGGTTCCGCCTGTGCATTCGCAGCTTCAGTCAGCCCATCGGTATAAATGAATATTCGGTCGCCCGGTTGGACTTCGGTTTCACCGCCCGCCAGTTCCAGTACTTGCTCAAGGCCGCTAAATACACCAAGCAGGTTTGACGGACCGCCCATAAAGGACGCCGCAGACCCTTTCTTTATTAGAACCGGGTGGGGATGACCACCCAGGGACCAGGTAAACAGGTGTTGGCTTTGATCGAAAATTCCGGCAAATGCCGTGACAAAGACATCTGCGGGGGTAAGCCTGACCAGATCTTCGTTTAGCATGCTCAGGGCTTCGCTTGCGGTGGCCTGTTTCTCAAAGTAGCTTTGCAGCAGAGCCTTGATGATTGCCGCCGTCATTGCCGAGGCGACTCCGTGACCCGAGACATCGGCCACGACAACTGCATATCGGCTTTCACCCAGTTTGAAAAAGTCGAAATAGTCACCGCCGACGCCGCTGCAAGGCTCAAAATGCCATGATACGTCCAGACCTTGAATATCCACCTTGCGCGGCAATAGAAAATGCTGGTACCTCGCGGCGATTTCCAATTCCCGGTTGAGGATCTGGTTTTGCATCCGCGTTTGCAGCACCAAACGGCGGTTGGCGACGGCATTGCGAATCTTCAGGGGCAGGGTTATTTCAAGGTCGCGGCTGTTCAGGGGTTTGGTGAAATAATCCGTGCAGTTCATGCTCAGGGCTTTGGTGATTGCGCCGAAGTCGTCCAGGGAACTGCTGACAATCACCGGTATCATCCTCGTATCAGGGGCCGCGGCGCGCCAGTCGAGAAATTGGAATCCATCCATGTCCGGCATGACCAGATCCAGGATGATCAGGTCGACTTCCGCACCCTTGTTGAGTATATCCATGGCCTTGCGCCCGTTTTCGGCGCTGAGGATATTATGGCCGTGGCGCTCCAGGCCGGTGCGAAGCATCTCACGGGTAAGCCTGGAATCATCGACGATCAGGATAGTCGCTGGTTGGTTTGTGGCTTCGGCGGATGTGGTGTTTGAACGCATTTTATTTTGCCGCTCCAGACCCGTTTTGCCACATATTGATTATCAGTGGAGCAATGTGCTCCAAGGGGGCGATTTTTTCGGCGGCTCCTATTTCCACGGCAGCTCTGGGCATACCATAGACTACACAGGTTTCTTTGTTTTGGGCAATGGTGTAGGCGCCAGCTTGCCGCAATTCGTTAAGCGCTCTTGCGCCGTCATCGCCCATGCCGGTCATGATGATGGCCAGGGCATTGGGCCCGGCCGAATTAACACCGGAACGGAACAACACATCCACCGACGGCTTGTGACGGTTTACCGGAGGGCCGTCCTTTACGGTTACGTAATAGCCCTTGGGGCTGTTCTCCAGGAGCATATGTTTGCCCCCAGGCGCGATCAGGCAGACCCCGGGCGGAAGCGGCTGGCCGTTGCGGGCCTCTTGAATGGTGATGAGAGACCTTTGATCTAGTCTCTTGGCAAAGGCATCGGTGAAGTTTTCCGGCATATGCTGGACCACCGCTATGGGAGGGCTGTCGGCCGGCAATGCGCATAACACCTCTTCCAGTGCCACCGTTCCTCCGGTTGATGCTCCGATCAACACGACCATCGGACCGCCCTTGCGGGGGGGCGCCGCAGCCAGGGGTACCACCTGGCCCACCGTGAATTTAGGCGGGACCTCAGATATTTTCGCTCCAACGGGCCGACGGAGGGTAACCTTGGCGTTGGCGGCGATTCTTACCTTGTTGACGATAAGATTACCCAGCGAATCCAGGTTCTCCCTGAGATTGTGCTGGGGTTTTGGTATGAAATCCACCGCTCCAAGGGCAAGGGCCTGGATGGTCGCTTCCGCCCCGTGTTGGGTCTGGCTGGAAAACATGACCACCGGCGTTGGATGGGCGGCCATAAGTTTTTTTAGAAAATCAAGGCCGTTCATACGCGGCATTTCAATGTCCAGCGTAACTACGTCCGGCCTATATCTTAAAAATTTGTCTCTGGCCAAGAAGGCGTCGGCAGCGGTCGCCACAACATGGATATCCGGCTCGGCCTCAAGGACTGATCTTAAAAATTCCCTGATAATGGCAGAGTCGTCAACAACTAGTACATTTATCGTTTTTTTGTGCATACGCACACCCAAAGGGCTCCTGAAAATTAAAACAGGGTAAGATCCTGCTGGTCTGATTCATGCGCAATACGACGTTCGTATTTATCTTCTCTTTCAAGCAGACGACTGGCGTCTTCAGGAATCAATTTCTTGACATAAGCCTTGCCTCCCCTGGGCAAATAAAGAACCTTTCTTCCGAAACGTCCACCGACATTGGAACTTTCCACCGGAATGTTTTCCATTGACAGAAAAGACTTGATGAATTCGATGTTGGCTTGAGGCACGGTTCTGGCGGTGTTGGGCACCGAATTCAGGACATGAGCGCCTCCGAACACCTTGGCGGCCAAATTGCGACCGCCGCCCATCTTGATGATGTCACCGATCAGAAGTTCCATGGCATACATGCCGTAGCGGCCGCTGTTGCTGCTTAATACATCGTTGTTCCTGAAATCACCCGGCAGCATGAAATGGTTCATGCCGCCGATATTGGTGTCGACATCTCTAAGACAGACACTAATACACGACCCAAGCAACGTAGCAATGACTTCGTCCTTGTCGGTTACATAGTACTCACCGGGCTGGATAACGACCATTTCCCTGTTGAGTTGTTTGTGATGCCTTCTAACCATGCTGTTAAGTCTTTTGATATGTGGTCGTCGCAACGTAACGAAATAGATCCTTGACCATCATCAGTGATTCCGAATGGCCCATGAACAAATGCCCATTGGGCTTCAGGACACCATGTATTTTTTTCAGAATTTGGGTTTTGTCTTCATTGTCGAAATAAATCAAGACATTGCGGCAAAATACAAAATCTATGTCCGGTTTGAGCGGATAGTGCTCACTCATCAGGTTGAACTTCCGGAATGTAACCATCTGGCGCAACTCCGGCGTAACCTTGAAGGTGACGTTTTCCGCCAAGCGCTGACGAATGAAATATTTGGTCAACAGCCAGGGCGGAACGGGCTCCAGCAAGGATTGATCATATTCTCCCTTGCTCGCCGATGTGAGCATTCCGGTGTCGATGTCGGTGGCAAGCACCTTCACGTCCCAACCCGGCCGCGTGGAAAAAAATTCCGCAAGGGTGATAGCCAGCGTATATGGCTCTTCACCGGATGAACAACCGGCTGACCATGCCCTGATTTTCCGTTCTCCCGATGCTTCTCCCAGTTGATGCAGAATTGGCAGGACGTCCTCTGCCAATATGTCGAAGTGGTGTTTTTCTCTGTAAAAATCGGTTTTGTTCGTTGTGATCCGATTGACCATCTGCACTATTTCATCAGCACCAGCCGGTGATTGCAGATAGTTGATGTACTGCTGAAACGATTCCAGTTTTAGGCTGCGTAAACGTTTGCTGAGTCGGCTGACTACCAGGTCGCGCTTTTGCAAACCAAGGCTTATGCCCGTCTGGGCCTTTACCAGAAGCCGTATCTGTTCGAATTCATCGTTTGTGAGCTTATAGGATTTCGGCCAAATGATTGCCTTTGAGGGAGGTGTGGAATCATGCTGCATCGCCCATCGCCTCCGGTGCCAGCAGCCGATCCAGTTCCAGCATTATCACGAGATCACCGTTGTGGCGCGTAAGGCCGCTGATATAGTCCCGCTTGATTTTCCCCGAAAACGCCGGTGGGGCTTGGATTTCGTCGCGGCTGATTTCGGCTACGTCGTTTACTTGATCCACCACGGCGCCAATGATTTTGCTGCCGACGCGCACCACGATGATTACCGGTTCGGGGCAGTCGTCGGGCATGTTGAACTTCAGTCGAAGGTCAACCACCGGAACCACCATGCCCCGGAGGTTCATGACACCCAGCACATGCTCTGGCGTTCGCGGGAGTATGGTCAGGCTGGGAATGCCTATGATTTCCTGCACGGACAAGATGTTGACGCCATATGTTTCCCGGCCCAGGGAAATCGTTAGATATTCCAGTTTGTTTGCTTCCGACTCTTGTTCTGGTTCATTTTGTGGCCCCACCGGTTGGTGGGGCTTTTCCGTGGCCGCTCTTGTGACCACAGGCGGACTGACTGGGCTTTGGGCCGATTGCCGCGGCGTTGCCGTTGGTGTTACAACGGGTTGGATGATATTGACGCCGCCAGGCGAGTCGACAAAATCGGCCTGAGTCACCAGATGGAATTCATCCGGCTCAAGCCTCAGCGATGGTGCAAGAAGGTCCGGTTCCAGAACGGTTGAATAAAGCACGTGGCACGTCACATCATCAGCGTAATAATCATTCGGTGCGCCGGTGCTTTCAATATCCACAACCGAGTCTACCAATTCACCCAAAGACAGCAGTTCGTTGACGAGTTGGATAGGCGTCAGCCCCCGCTTTTCGATCAGCCCGAGTTTCAAGCGAAGGTGATACAAGTTGCCTTGTTTGAATTTCGATTCGAGCACGTACCTGCTGATGGAAAAGGCCGGCAGGCCGCTTTCCGGCGCCGGGGTGTCCCTGGATTCATACCGGGATTTGATATTATGGTCCACTCCGGCGCTCAGGGCGGCCTCAAGAGCCCTGATGGGGCCGTCTATGTCAATGGCGTCTTGTTCATTTATGCGCTGAAAGAGCGCCGCCAGCACATCAAGAGATTGCAGTAGTGAATCGGTGACCGGTTGTATGGGATCAAGGTCTCCGCCGCGGATCAAATTGAGCAGACCTTCCATTTTTTTGGCGAGGTCTTCGATCTTTCGCAGGCCGATAAAACCGGCACCGCCCTTTATGGAATGAACCGCCCTGAAGACCGTAGTCGTGGTTTCCGGGTCAGCGGCGCCTTGCTCCAACTTCAATAGGCCGTTCTCCACCTCCGCCAACAGCGTAGTGGATTCGGCAATGAATTCAGGAACCATATCGTCAAAAGAACTCATATGCTGCTCCGGACATTCCCTCAGGCAAAAGACAGTTTTTCAAGGCCGTGGATATCCAAAATCAGGCTGACCCTGCCATCGCCGAGGATGGTTGCTCCGGCAACGCCCTCGATTTTGCGGTAATTTTGCTCCAGGCTTTTGATTACCGCCTGCTGTTCTCCCAGGATATCATCAACCAGAATGCCGAAGCGTCTGGCCACGCTTTCAATTATCACCACCAGGGCGCCGGTTGGGTCGGTGCGCTGGGTGGGCAGATTGAGCACGTCGTACAAGCGCACCAGAGGCAGGTATTCTCCCCTGACGGCTATCAGCTCGCCTTGGCCTTCCACGGTCCTGATATCTTCCGGCCTGGGCCGGATGGACTCCAGGATCGATAAGACCGGCAGAGTAAGGACTTCGTTGCCCACCGTGACCATCATGCCGTCGATAATGGCCAGAGTCAGGGGCAGTTTGATCCGGAATGTGGTCCCCTGGCCTGCTTCGGTGTCGATTTCCAGTGAGCCGCTCAGGGATTCGATGTTCTTTTTGACAACATCCAGACCAACGCCGCGCCCGGATACCTCGGTGACGTGGGCGGCCGTGGAAAAACCCGGCAAGAAGATATAGGAAAGCAGTTCGCTTTCACTGACTTGTGTGCCGGGCGCAACAATACATTGCTCGACGGCCTTTTTCAGTAGCGCTTCTTTGTCGATGCCTCTGCCGTCGTCGCTCACTTCTATGATGATCCGGCCTTCCTGTTGGTAGGCGCAGAGCGTTATGGTTCCGGTTTCCGGTTTGCCCTCGGCCGAGCGCTGCGCCGGTTTTTCCAAACCATGGTCGGCGCTGTTGCGCACAAGGTGCTTAAGCGGATCAACGATTTGTTCAATTACGTTCTTATCCAGCTCGGTTTCGGTGCCCAGCATTTCCAGCTTGATTTTTTTTCCAAGTTCAGAGGCCAGGTCGCGCACTACTCTCTGGAACCGGTTGAAAGTGGCCTCCACGGGCACCATGCGTACGCGCATGATCTGTTCCTGAAGCTCGCGGCTAACATGTTCGAGGGCCTCGACAGCCGCTTCCATCTCCGGCGCCGCATCGCCGTCGGTCAACTGGCCGACCCTGGCCACGCTGATCACCAGTTCGCCTACCATGTTGACCAGCTTGTCCAGTTTGTCCGTGTCGACGCGTATGGTTGGGACCGTTTGCGGGACTTTTGAAGAGACCACCGGCTTGGTCGTGGTCAGGGTGGCGGGTGGCTGCACCGGAGCCTTGCCGGAAGGGGCCGGCGGCACTTGGGCCGCCCGGGGCTCTTCGGGCCTCGGCGGTTCGTGATCCGGCTCGCGAACGGCCTTTGCCTGTACGATCTGGGGGTTGGGTAGAGATTTTTCGGTGGTCGGTTTGATGGTTATATCGTTGTCGTCCTGGACAAAGATAAACACGTTGTCCAGGCGCGACTTGGGCTCGCGGCTTTCGATCAGAATTTCCCACCAAAGGTAGAGCTTGCTGGGGTCCAAGTTTTCAAAGGGCGGCAGTTGTTCGCTATGACAGACAGCCTGTTTAATTTCACCGAGGTCTCCGAGTTCCAATAAAAGCAAAAGCGGGTCGTTTCCCGTGGTGAACAGGTTCTGGTCAAAGCGCATCGTCACTTTATAAAGAGTGGGCACGCCTTCCTGCTGGTGTTGAAACTCTTCCGGGTGCTCCGTCGCCGGCTGGACGGTGGCAGGGCTTTCCCCTTCCATCAGGCGGCTCAAGGCCGATATGACCTCCGTGGGTGGTTGGGCTTGGCCGCCTTCCAAATGGCTTGAAATTAGGATCTTCAGGGAGTCCACGGCCGAAAGCAGCAGATCGACGGTATTTTTCTCGGGCTTGCGGCGTCCCTGGCGCATTTCGTCGAGCACGCCTTCCATGAGGTGGGTCAGATCCAAGACATCGTTGAAACCCACAATGCCCGCGTTGCCCTTCATGGTGTGGGCCGCCCTGAATATGGCGTTTAGGTTTTCCGGATCGGCGTCCTGTTCCAGGTTGACCAAGCCGTCTTCAAGAGACTCGATAAGTTCCCATGACTCCTCTGCGAAAATTTGTAGGAGCTTGTCGTCCATGTGCCTAGCCTTAGGTCAAAGACCGGGTGAATTTCCGCACCACAGTTATCAGTGTCTCCGGTTTGAAAGGTTTGACCAGCCAGCCCGAGGCTCCCGCCTTTTTACCTTCGAGCTTTTTGCTGTCTTCGCGTTCCGTTGTCAGAACCAAGATGGGTACAAATCGAAAATTGGTTTGTTTTACCTTTTTTATAAACGTGATGCCGTCCATTATCGGCATGTTAACGTCGCTGATGATCATATCGAGTTGTTGGCCGCTATGCTCTATCTTATCCAAGACCTCTAGGCCTTGTTTTCCGTCAGTGGCCTGGATAACCGTAAAGCCCGCTGGCGAGAGCGTCATTTCCACTGACATGCGCAATGTCGCGGAATCATCTACCAGTAAAACCGTTTTATTCATGCCGGCTCCGTGGTTTTTTGACCGTCTCAGGTTGCGAGGGAGTCAAACTGGTCCATGAGCCCGGTTATTTTCAGGGCCATGGTCATGGGCTCGGAGTATCCGATAATAACAACCGGACCAATCTGCGATCTTGATTGCAGAAATGAAAGAACTGCCTGTAATCCCGCCGTATCAACTTCGTATACGGCCCTGAGGTCGAGTCTCAGGTCTTCCGCGCTGCTAAGGCCTTTTTGCAGGCAATCTCCCAGGGATTCAAGGTATTGGACCCGCAAATCTCCGGAAATTATCATCGTATTGTCGGACAACTCGCAACTGAGCAAAGTTATCTCCCGTCTAGCTGATGGCGGAGATGTTGAATATTTTGTCTAGCTTGACCACTTTGAACATGGTGTAAATATCGTTGGACATGTTTTCGATTTTGATACCGCCGCCGTTGGCGGCCAGGCTCTTATAGAACAGAAGCAGTTTGCCTATACCGGCACTGCCTACAAAGGTGACGCCCGTAAAATCGAAAACCACTTCCTTGATTGAGGATACGTCCAATTCCAGAAAGCGGCGCTTCATTTCTTCCGCGCCCCGCTCGTCAATGCTTCCTGCTATTTCAATACGCACCAGGTCTTCGTTTTGCGTGACCGATATTTCCATGTGCAGCGGACTCCCGGAAATCATTATTTCACAGAAGACATCCGGGAAGCAGCGCCTGCCGGATGCTACGATTAAACCAATATCATTAATTCTAGTATTAACAGAGGTTGCCGTACCTTGGCAATCAATGGTGGGACTACTTGCGTAGTTTGTCGTTTAATTCTTTGGCTTCCTGGCGTTTGCGGGCCATTTCCTCTTTCTGGACATCCAGGACATACTGATGGATGCGTTCCCGGTCTTCATCCCTGATTTTCTTGATTACACCCCGGCTCATCCCTGGTTTGAGTTGAGACAGGGTTTCCAGGATAACCGGCACGGGGGCGTCAATGCCGGTCATGACGATCAGGGCCTTGAGCACTTTTCCCACGGGCAGGGGTTTGCTCTGGAACGCCAGGCCCCCCGCGCTGATGTCGACAACATTGAACGTATGGCCTTCAATGCGGAGATAGACCGGCTTGTCGCTCGGAGGGACTATTCGGTAATAGTTCCTGCGGTCTTCATCAAACTCTATCTCAATGCCTTTTTCTTTATTCTTCTTGCGGAAAAACACCTGCTACAACCTCTTGGTCTGTTTGACTTGGCCACAGCGCGGCCTGGTCTGGCATTTCATTGCCGGCCAGGTTGCCCGGGCCCTTCGGCGGCGCGCAGCCTTTTGTCAGTTTTTTATTTTCCCCCCATATAGGCCGGAAAATTCTTTCCAGCCGTAATCAAAAGCACCCTCGCTCAGTTTTTGCGGGCCTTTTCCAATACAAACTCTACTCGGCGATTAAGCGCCATATTCTTTTCATTGTTGTCAGGCACCAAACGTTGGGTGTCGGCATATCCCGTGGCCGTCATTTGACTGGGGTTTACGCCTTGTTCGATCAGCGCGCGTAACACCGATGTGGCGCGCAAAGCGCTGAGTTCCCAGTTGCTGTTGAATTTATCCGTCTGAATGGGCCGCGAGTCGGTGTGGCCTTTTACATCCAGCCGGTACCCCTTGTTCTCATTGATTACCTTGGCAACCGCCTTGATAACCGGCAGGGCGCTGCTTTTTATATCGGATGATCCGGTGTCGAACATGAGCTTGCCCTTGACCCTCAGAATAATTTTGTCCCCTTGGTCAATGACCTCAACAACGTCTTCGATGTTCTTTTGGTTCAAAGCCTGGCGTACGTCTTTGAGCAGGGGCTCTGTCTCTCTGCCCGTAAGCTGGGAAAGACTCATGTGCTTGGTGTCATGGGCGTCAATTCGTCCGATACGGCCGCCGGGAGCCACGCTGGCACCCAGGCTGTACTGAATAGAGGTGCGAACCTGCTCAAAGCGTTCCTCGTTCAGAGTGGCCAGCGAAAGCAGCATGACGAAGAAGGTAAGCAGCAGCGTCACCATGTCGGCATAGGTGATCAGCCATTCCCGGCCCTCCTCGGCGTTGGCCTCCTCTGTTACGGGCATATATTCACTTTTTGTTTCCGGCACTTATCTTCTCCGGACTATAAGCGTCCCGTTGTTTGGGAGGAATGAACGAACTGAGCTTTTCGTATATGAGCATGGGGTTGTTGTTGTCGAGAATGCTGACCGCGCCTTCGAATATCAACTCCAGGTTGACAAGCTCGACCATTGTCCTGGATCTCAATTTTCCGGCGATTGGCAGGAAAAAAAGCGAAGCCAGCAATGATCCGTAAAACGTGGTGATCAGGGCCACGGCCATGGCCGGGCCGATGGTCTCCGGGTCGGACAGCTGGCCAAGCATCTGCACCAGGCCGATTAGGGTGCCCAACATGCCAAAGGCCGGAGCATAGGAGCCCATTTTTTTGAAAACATCCTGGGCGTCGGAATGCCTGGCCCGCAGTGCTTCTATCTCGATGCGCAGCGTGTGCCTGATGAGATCCTCGGGCGCTCCGTCGGCTATGAGGTTCAATGATTTTTTTAAAATGGCGTCGTTGGTTTTCACCTTGGACAGGGCCACCAGGCCCTGGCGCCGGGAAATGTTGGCCAGGGTCAGGATCAGACGGACGACTTGGTTGGGATCGGTGCGGCGGTGGCGAAAGACCTGGCCCGCGGCCCGGAAGGCATGGATCACGTCGCCGAGGGGAAAGGTAATCAGCGTTGCCGCCAAGGTGCCGCCAAGAACGATCATCATGCTCGGGACACTGACAAACAATTCCACGCCGCCCTGGCTGATGATAGCCCCGAAAATCAACGCCAGGCCCGAGAAAATGCCCAGTATGGTTGCTATGTCCATCTACTACTCCTGCCAGGCGGCCCAATGCTTGTGTTGATCACGATGATTTCAGCGATACCCGCAGTTCTATTGCTTTTCCGCCGCGCTCGATTTTCAGCAGATGCCCGGCGTCCGGCTTATGTTTGACGGCGTTGTGAATGTCCTTTACGTTGGTTAGCTTGTTGCCGTTTAGTTCCAGCAATATATCATCTTTTTTCACCCCTGCGGAATCCGCGACCGACCCAGGCACCACGGCCTTGACCAGAAGCCCTTTGTCCGTGGGTTCCAAAATGACGCCCAAACGGGGCGGCCTGGGTGGTTCGGGAGTGGAAACAATCAATATATCGGCAGGTTTGGCTATAAACATTAAATCTGATTGTATGATAGCGCCCGGTTCTATTGGAACAACTGACAAAACCGGCGTGCCGGGCAGACGGCGGGCCAGTCTGGGCGGCACGCCCCTGCCGTGGGTCATGTGGCCCAGGCCCGTAAAGACGACGCCCGCCTTGCCGCTGTCGGGCCAGGGGCTCATGGCCAGGGCCATGTTATGGGCCATGGTTTCATCCCGGGCAACCTGGGCGGCAAAGAAGTTGTCCAGCACTCCGCTGCCCATCTGGGCGTGCATGGGCAATTGCCGGGCGATTTGCTTTTTGTAGTCCGGGTCGTCCAGGTCCATGTCCGGCGCAATCTCTTGGCGCTGGGCCTTACTCAACGAAGACAGTCCGTTGCGGCCGATTTGACGGATGACACCGGCCGGTGCGTTCAGGGGAACCAGGATGTAGCCGTTTTGCCGCACCTGGTCCAGTACCGGCAGGAACAGCTCCAGGGGATAGCCCCAATTTTTTCCCCAATCAACTTTCTGGGCGAACTGCGCGGTGCTGATTTGGCCCTTGGACAACTCGTCGCAGGCTGCCGAATGGCTGGTGTCCAGCCACTCTATGCCTACGACCACCTTTTGCGGGTTATGGCCTTTGGCTAGCCATTTCAGAATGTTGGCCTGTATTTGGTGGTGTCCGGGATGGCGGTGGCTTTCGCCCACTATAACCAGCCGTGATTGGGCGACCAGCCGCTCGAGTTGGTCCTGATCAACGGATTCGCCTGAGGGTAAAACAAACGCCTGGCCCGGAACGGCGCCGGACTTTTCGGTTGGTTGAATTGTGGCGCAGCCGGCCAAGGCCAGTAATAGAGCCGGTGCAATAATTTTCACCAGGATGTGCAAGTAGGGCCGCTCCTTGTGGCGCTCTTTATTGACCACAATAATAGCACATGCACAGTGCAAGGCAAAAGCAGATGTCCCGAAACTTCAACAAGGCCAAGGGGTTGGGTTGGTCGAAGTCCGGATTACCAAAAGGCCGGCCGCGCTGCGCACAATAATGTCACAGCCGCGGCACTTAGTCTCGTTTGGCCTGGCTATCAATCAAGCTTGGGCGCCAGGGGTTGAGGCACGGCGGCCTGATCGTATCGCAGGGTTATATTGTCGCGGATCCAGTGCTCGTCCCACCATTCCGCCGGGTCCACGAACACTCCCTGAACCAGGGTCGAGAAATGCAGGTGATCGCCCAGGGCCAATCCTGTGGCACCGGAAAGGCCAAGCTCCTGACCCCTGTTCACCCGGTCGCCGGCCTTTACGACCAGTTGTGAAAGATGGCCGTAAAGACTGTAGAGGCCCATGCCGTGGTCCAGGAGTACGCAATTGCCGTAGATCCCCAGGCTGCCGGCAAAGCGAACCAACCCGTTCGCCGCGGCCGGGACGGGTGAATTGGCCGTATGGGCCAGATCGATCCCCAGGTGGGTTGCCTCGCTCTCCAAGGCGTCCTTGTAGTAATACGAACGGTGATCGCCGAATCCGGCCATGCGGCCGCCCATGGCCCGAAGCAGAGGTCCGTTCCAGAGCTGATACGGGCCGGGGTCGCCCATGGCGACCATTATCTTGTTGTCATCTGATTGGCGTAGCGTTTCATTGACCCACTTGAATACGGCCAAGGGCGTTTTCTGCCCTATGGGCGCCTGGGCGGCGAAGCGCTCGCTTATGGCTTCGAGGAAACCATCGGAGAGATTGATGCGTGAATGACGGAAGTTGCGCCAGCGCAGACGATGCCGCAATGAAGCCTCGGACTTGTTGCCCGCTACGTCGGTGGCCCACAGCTTGATTTTGGCTCCACGCTGGGCGCTGACGGGATAGGCGAAAAGGCAAGCCGCCATTTTGGGCTTTTCCGGCCAGGGATGGTAGCCGGTGAATACTTGGTCGTCCACTCTGACGCCGTGCCATGCCGAAGGTTCGCTGACCTCATAAACCGCCAGGGCGCTCCCGCCACGGTTGATGTAGATCATGCCGCCGGCCTGGCGCACTTCCGGCCGGATGGTGTCGATTTCCAGGGGAATGCTGAGCAGGGCGGTGTTGCCCGCTCCCCAGCCCCGGAAAGAGCTGTCAATTGCCTCGAAGACCAGGGCGGCCTGGCCCTGGGAAAAGCCCAAGGCCAGGGGCGAAACGGCTATCTCAAAGTTGGCTTCGCGGCTGTTGCCGCTGATGGTTTCTTCCAGCAGCGAGGCCTTTTTGTCGCCTTGCTTCAAATAGACCCGCACCAGGCGCAGGCCGTTGCCCTTGTCCACGGCTTTGAAGGTTATGGTGTTGCTCGTGCCCAGGGCGGCCGGGGGATTGTCGATGATGATTTCCGGCGGTTCGCCCTCGTAGAACGGGCTGAAATACAAGGCCGCAACCGCCACCGCGACGATTAGCACCAGGGAAATCAATAAAACCGGACGCAACTTCAAGGCCATGAAAGCAAGCTCCTTTTTTGTCTTGTGAGGGCCAACTCGCCTCAGGTTATGGCAGGGCGCGGTGACTGTCAACAAATCCTGCCAAGTTGCCTGCTTTAAAGGCGGGTGGTAGCCTATTGTTGCATGAATGCAACGGATCGCGGTTGCCGGGCGCCTGTGGTTAAGCGGCTGGGGCGTTGGTTCGACGGATTGAATCTCAAAATATTCTTCTTGCGGCGGTATGGCGATGATAGCAGCTCTCGGTGATCTCAAACCAAAGGTTGACGAGTCGGCGTTCGTGGCGGAATCGGCCCTGGTGGCCGGTGACGTGGAGGTGGCCGCCCAGGCCAACATCTGGTACGGCTGCGTCATCCGGGGCGACGTTGGCACTGTCCGTGTCGGCGCGCGCAGCAACATTCAGGACATGAGCGTGTTGCACGTATCCCGTGGCGGTCCTCCCTGCGTGGTTGGCGATGACGTGTTGGTGGGTCACCGGGCGGTGCTGCACGGTTGCACCGTTAAAGACGGCGCTTTCATAGGCATCGGGGCCATTGTTCTCGACGGCGCGGTGATCGGCAAAAATGCCATGGTCGGAGCGGGCAGCCTGGTGCCGCCGGGCATGGAGGTGCCGCCGGGCGTGTTGGTCATGGGATCGCCGGCCAAGGTCCGCCGCGATCTCACTGAAAAAGATATGGAGCGCAACTCCAACCAGGTCCGCAGATACCTGGAGACCGCGGAGCAGCATGCCAGACTGTGGAAACAGCCCGAGGGGGTGCGCAAGCCATGAGCCGGCCAGCCTCCGCCGTTATAACCGACAGATTGTCCGAGCAGGTGCAGCAAAACTGCCGCAAGGCCGACGCCGCCGTGGCGGGCCGCTTTGCCCTGTGCGGCCTGCTTCTCAGGCTGCGCAATCTCTACAAATGGGAGCACGGCATCGACCCCTGGCAGGAGCAGGACCCCGGCCTGGTGCTGGAATGGGTCAGCCAGCGGGAGGAGGCCTGGGACGCCATTGACGATCTGACGCCCGCGCCCCTGGAGATCGACGGCAAGGAATATGACCCCTTTGACACCGAGGCCGTGAACGCCATTGTCGAGCCGTTGGGGCTGCTCTACGGCGCCGGCCGGGTGGGGGGTATGCTGCCGGTGTTTTTCCTTGGCCAATTGGAGCGGCGCTGGGGCCGCGACGGCCTGGATGTGCATCTGATCGGCGATGAACTGTGCGCCGACTTGTTTTTTCTGCCCGGCCTGCGCCAGGACAGCGCCGTATATCTGCGGCGGCAGCCCCTGGGCTATCTGGTCTGGGACCTTATCGCCGACCCTAGGCGGTCCCAGCAACGTTATGTTCGCTTCGGCCTGGAGGGTTACGGCGTCAGCTACAAAAAACTGCTGGAAAATCCCGCCTGGGATGCCTTGGGCCCGGTGCTGGAGGGCGAGTTGCAGGCCGTGCTGTGGCACGAGATAGGCGAATCCACCAGCGGCGAACAGGCCATGGATTTATTGAGACGCACCGCAGTGGAACACTCGGGCAGCGAACTGGAGCATTTCGTGCGCGGGGTCAAAGACCTGTTGGCAGACACCGGGCCCAGCGGCAGGCTGGCCCAGATCGCCGCCCATCAAAGCCGGGGCGCCCTGGGGTTTTATCCGGCCTGGCTGCACGGTTTCCCCAGGCTGATGTTTCCGGAAATAGACGCCGCGGTCATGGAGTTCATGAGAAGCGGCGACTGGGACGTCATCGAGCAGGTCCGCAACCTGGGCTGGGACAGGGCCCAGCAGGCCATAAAGGGCCTCGGCGAGATTTTGGAAAACCACCAGGGCGAAGAGGCCCGGGAATTGGCCAAAAATCAAGTCATCGGCCCGCTGACGGGATTCCGTCAGCTGCCGGACGACTCTTGATATGGCACGCGAATGGATTTTGGCTGTTGCTACTTGAGCCGGTAGGTGATCAGGCCATGGGTGAGGTCATAGGGCGAAACGCTGATGCGGACGCGGTCTCCCACCAGGACCTTGATTTTGAACCTTTTCATGCGTCCGGAGAGAACGGCCCGCAGGGTGTGACCCTGTTCGGTTTCAACCTCCATTTGGCCACCGCCCAGGGTGCGGGTGACAACGCCTTCGAGATGGATTAGATCGTCACGACTCAAATTATATTCCTATTCGGTTGGTATCTGTTGCGCGCCCGGCATGGCCAGGCAATACTTCTCACCGCCGCTCCCGGCAGCCAGGATAATATGACATGCCAACTGGTGGCAGTCAAGTGCGGGCGGTAAAGGAAAGGCCTTGCCAAACTATGGAGCAGCCGGTATATTTCTCCAGTTCGAAAGGCTATTACCGCCCGGTTGTAGGGCGTTTCGTTTTGCGGAGGATATTAAAATGAGCCAGGTTTGCCACTTTTGCGGCAAGAAACCCCAGGTAGGCTTCAACATCAGCCACGCCCACAACAAGACCAAGCGCCGGTTCAATCCCAACCTGCAGCGCGTGCGTCACGTTGAAAACGGCACCACCAAGCGCATCACGGTCTGCACCCGCTGCCTGCGCTCGGGCAAAGTGGTCAAGCCCGCCTAGGCAAAACTGCCGCCCGATACTCCGGCCTTTTCAGGGGCTGGTGAACAAAAGGGACGCTTATCAAAGCGCCCCTTTTTGTTGTTCCCAAATCCATTAAGACCAGAAGAATCAGGCCGCCTGGGCCAAAAGACCGTCCAGTGCCGCTTCGGCGGCCGAGGCATCCCTGCTCTGGGTGGTCACCAGGCTGCGCAGCTTTTCCAGGGTCTTGCCCTCGGCGATGGCCTGCCTGGCCATGTCCACGCCCTGGGGTAGGCTTGCCGCGTGGCCGGTGAGCTTCAGGACAGCCGCCGCGTTGGCCGCCAGAAAATCGGCCAGCGGGCTGTCCTGAAGCCCGGCCAATACGGATATGGCGGCCAGGGCGTTGCCCCTGGCGTCGCCCTTGCTGGCAATTTGCTCGTATTTGTGGTTGCTCAGGCCGAAGTCGCCGGGCGTCAGGGTGTATTCGCGCAATTGGCCGCCCGACAGCTCGACGCAGTGGGTAGGGCCGCAGACCGACACCTCGTCGATGCCCTGGTCCTGGGGATGTTCGCTGCTGGTGCCGTACATGCACAGGGCCTTTTCCACGCCGATCTCCCGGCATATCTCGGCCATCATCCGGGCGAGGTCGCGGCGGTAGACCCCCAGGACCATGGTCTTGGTGCTGGGGCAGGGCATGGTCAGCGGGCCGACGATGTTGAATATGGACGTAAAGCGCATGTGCTGGACCAGTCTGGCCCAGCCGGCCTTGAGAAAGCTCTCGCCGGGCAAATAGGCCAGGCCGTTTCGCTCCAGAGACCTTCCGGCCAGCTCCAGCGGCGCGGCAAGGTCCACCCCGAACTGGGCAAAGACCTCGGAGGCCCCGGACACTCCGGTGACCCGCTGGGCCCCTTTCTTGGCCACATAGGGCCCGCAGGCCGCCACGATGACCGAAACCGGCGATGAGACGTTGACGGTCTTGAGGGCGTCGGAGCCCGTGCCCACGATATCCACCGGGGCCTCGGGCAGGTCCGGATCGATCAGGGCCGTGTCGTATTGGTGAATCGCATCCCAGCATCCGGCGATTTCGGCAACGGTCGGCCCCTTGGCGATATGGGCGGCCAGAAACGCGCCCTGCTGCAAGTCCGGCTGTTCGCTCAGCAGGATTTGGCGGTAGCATTCCCGTGATGATTCGCGGCCGATGTCCCGGCCCTGGCCCAATTGGCCGATGATCCGGCCAAACTCTTGCATCTTGTTTTCTTCAAACATGGTTATCCGCTCCGTCATGGTTTGACGACTACTTTAAGGGTGTCTTTGCTTTCGGCCGCCTCCAGGCCCTTGACCGCCTCGGACAGGGGCAGGGTGCGGCTTATCAACGAGGACGCGTACTTGCGGTTTTGGTCCAGGATGTCGATGGCCCTGTTGTTTTGGGCGGCGGTGCAGCCGAACGCCCCACAAAGGGCCAACTCCTTGTAATGGACTTGATTCAAATCAATGGCATGGGTCTGGCGCAGGCCCGAGAACAGCACCAGCGAGCCGCCGGGCCCCAGGACCTGCACGGCCCAGTCCAGGGCCTCGGGCGAAGGCGTGGCCGGGATGACCACGTCGGCGGGTCCGCCCAGCAGGTCCATGGCCGCCGACGGGTCCAGGCTTTCTGCCACATGCAGGCCGCCAAAGGGCAGACCCTCCAGGCGGGCGGCATCGGCCTCTATGGCCAGCACCCGCCCGGCCCAGCAATGGGCCGCCGCCAGCATGGCCAAACGGCCGACCACGCCCGCACCGAACACCGCGACCCGCTGGCCCGGCTCGAAACGGGCCGCCTCCAGGGCGTTGAGGCCGCAGGCCAGCGGCTCGGTCAGGGTGGCCGTGGCAGGGTCCAGACCATCCGGCACAAGACTTACGCCCCCGGACCGGACAATACCGGCCGGTACGGCCATGAACCGGGCCATGCCACCATCGGTGGAGAAGCCCAGCACGCCAATGGCCGGGCAACGGTTTTCATGGCCCGACAGACAGGCTGGGCATTTTCCGCAGGGATCGCCGGGGGCTATCTGGACCAGTGAACCCACGGGCGGCGCTTGATGCCCCGCCTTGGATTCGATGATCCGTCCCGCCACTTCATGGCCCAGGATCCGGGGCAAAACCAGTTCCTTGTGCCCCAGACGCCACATCTTGACGTCGGAGGCGCAGATGCCGCAGGCCGCCACTTCAATGAGCAGGCCGCCTTCCGGGCATTTCGCGTCCGTGGTGTGATCCACCAATATTTCACCGGGTTGTATAAGCTTTGCCGCCAGCATTGGTGCATGCCCCCAAAATAAAAAAAGCCTCCCGTCCACAATCGGACGGGAGGCGCTTTTACCATTGGCTCCCCATATTGTCCGGGCCGCGGCCCGGCATCGGCTGTGCTGGTTCGTCTTCTGGCTTCCGGTTGATGCCTCTTTCCCGCCTTCCCACAACACTTGAGGTGTCGCAGTGGCCTTTGGGAAATCGTCACCGGTTACAGCGGCGGGACCGCCACGGATTCGCACCGTGTTCCGTTAACCATCACAGCCCAAACGTATTTTGGCGCAATCATAAGCTCAAGTGTTTGATGTGTCAAGGTGCGGGTGCGGTGTGTCTAGCGCCTCTTGTCCTGGCCCTTTTTTACGCCCAGACGGCGGACCGAATACACGCCCTTGATTTTTTTGATGTCACCGAATACGTGGTGCAGTTGGCCGGTGTCGTGGACCTGGATCAGGAAGTTGGCCAGTCCCCGCTGTTTTTCGGGCTGGGCCTTTACTTCGGCCTCCAGGATGTTGACGTTGCGTTGTTTGAGGACCTGGGCCACATCGGCCAGGATGCCGGCCCGGTCGATGCTCTCGACGGTGATGCGCACCGGGCGGACCTGGTCTTCGGCCACTTCCCATTCCACGTCGACACGGCGTTCGGGGTCCACCTCGTCCAAATGCGGGCAGTCGGCCCTGTGCACGGTGACGCCCCGGCCCCGGGTGATGAACCCCACAATGGGGTCGCCGGGCAGGGGATTGCAGCATCCGGCAAAGCGGATCATGATGTCGTCTACGCCTCTGACCGTGATGCCGTCGTGGGCCCTTTTGCGAAGCCTGCCGATGGAGCGCTCTATGAAGCCGGGTTTTTTGATGTCCTCGTCTTCCCTGGGCGCCACCCGGTTGGCGACCTGTTTGGCCGACAGCTTGCCGTAGGCCACGGAGGCCAACAGGGAGTCCGTTTCCGTAAACGAGTATTCCTCGGCTATTTTCTTCAGACGGCCGTCTTTGAGCGATGCATTGTAGGTCGTGCCGCGTTTGCGCAGTTCGCGCTCCAGCAGATCCCGGCCAAGAGCCACGGCCCGGTCGCGTTCCTCCTTGCGGATATAGGCCCTTATCTTGGAGCGGGCCCGGTTGGTTTGTACAAAGGACAGCCAGTCCTTGCTGGGATGGTGTTTGGGGTTGGTGGTCACCGAGACCTGGTCGCCGGTCTTTAGCTCGGTGCGCAGGCTGACCATGCGGCCGTTGACCTTGGCGCCCACGCATTGGTCGCCCACCTCGGTGTGGATGGAATAGGCGAAGTCAACCGGCGTGGCCCCCTTGGGCAATTCCTTTACCTCGCCGGTGGGCGTGAACACGAAGATCTCTTCCGGGTAGAGGTCCATGCGCAGCGATTGCATGAACTCCCGGGGTTCGTCGACATCCTGTTCCTGCTGCCACTCCAGCAGCCGCCGCAACCAGGCGAAACGGCGCTCCTCGGCCGCGTCGCCGCCGCCTTGTTCCTTGTAGCGCCAGTGGGCCGCGATGCCTTCCTCGGCGATGCGGTGCATCTCCTCGGTGCGGATCTGCACCTCCATGCGCTGGCCAGCCGGCCCCAGCACCGCGGTGTGCAGCGACTGGTACATGTTGGCCTTGGGCATGCCGATGTAGTCGCGCACCCGGCCGGGCACGGGTTTCCACACCGAGTGGATCACCCCCAGGGCCCCGTAGCAGTCCTTGAGGGATTCCACTATGACCCGGAAGGCCAGGATGTCGTAGAGTTCGGTGATGTCGAGGTTGCGGCGCTGCAATTTGTTGTAGATGCTGGCCAGGTGCTTGGGCCTGCCGCTGACCCGGCACTTGATGCCGTTGTCGGCCATCATCTTTTCCAGCTTGCCGGTTACATCGCTGATGAATACGGTCTGCTGGTTTTGGTTTTGGGCCACATCGTCCTTGATCCGTTGGTATATCTCCGGCTCAAGGTAGAAAAGGGCCAGGTCCTCCAATTCGGCCTGCCAGCGGCGCACGCCCAAACGGTGGGCCATGGGGGCGTAGATGTCCCTGGTCTCCTGGGCGATGCGCTGCTGCTTCGCCGGTTTTAGATAGCCCAGGGTGCGCATGTTGTGCAGCCGGTCGGCCAATTTTATGAGCAGCACCCGGATGTCGCTGGCCATGGCCAGGATCATCTTGCGCAGGCTCTGGGCCTGGCGGGCCGCGCCGGAATCCGTGCGGGCGTTGAGCAGGGTGATCTTGGTGACGCCGTCGACCAGGGCCGCCACTTCCGGGCCCAACAGGGCCTCGATGTCCTCCAGGGTGGTCTGGGTGTCCTCGACGGTGTCGTGCAGCAGGCCCGCGCAGATGCTGGCCACGTCCAACTGCATTTCGGCCATCAGTGCGGCCACGGCCAGGGGGTGGCTGAGGTAGGGCTCGCCGGAACTGCGCACCTGTCCGGAGTGGACCCTAGCCGAATAGACATAGGCCTTCATGATGGCCTTGGTGTCCGCGCTGGGGTGGTAGCCGACAACAGTGTCGATTATTTCGTTGATGCGGATCATGTCAAAATTGCCCGCGTTTCAGGCGGACACGCAACTCCAGCTTATTGCCACTTGTAAAATCTACACCGCCGGGCCGACCAGCCGTCCAGACCATCTTTTTCTATGATACACACATTTTGCTTGGGATAGGTGCCGCTGATTGGCTCGAGGAAGTCGGCTTTGGCGCATTTGTTGAAATCGCCGCATTGCCAGCAGCCTTCCAAGCCGCGCTGCAGGCAGCAGTCCTTGACCGGGCAATTGTCGGAGCAGCCGTCGCCGCCCAGGCGGCAGGGGCTGTCGCATCGGCCGTCGACCAAGGCCTCCAACAGAGCCAAGGCCTGGTCATAGCCCGCATAGGCCTCGACGCCTTTGATCCGGGCCGGATCGCCTCCGGCCTTGGCAGCGGCATAGACCCCATAACCTTCCTGATCCAGGGCCTTCAGTAATTTTTCGGCCAGGGAGGCCGCCTGGCTCTGAAAGCGGATGCAGTCTTCGCAATACAGCCCGCAAAAGGCGGTTAGGTCCTTTTCGCTGAAATCAGCCATCAAGGCCTCACAGGCACTGGCCGCCGCCCTGGGCCACCATTTCGGCCAGAATAGCGGCCGCCTTTTCAACCGGGATCATGGTCATCTCGCCGCTGCGGCGGTCCTTGAGTTCCAGTTCGCCGTTGGCCAGGCCCTTGGGACCGGCCACCACCCGCAGGGGAACGCCCAGCAGGTCCGAGTCCTTGAACTTGACGCCGGCCCGGATGTCGCGGTCGTCCAGCAGGCAGTCGATGCCCCTGGCCCACAACTCGTCGTGGAGTCTCTGGGCTGCTTCCAGGGCCTCGCCCTCGGGCTTGATGGGCATCACGCACACCGACACCGGGGCGATGGGCAGGGGGAAGATGATGCCCGACTCGTCGTTGCCCTGCTCGATGGCCGCGGCCACGATGCGGCTGACGCCGATGCCGTAGCAGCCCATGACGATTGTCTTTTCCTCGCCGTCGGCGTCGAGGTATTTGGCACCCAAGGCCTTGGAGTACTTGGTGCCCAGACGGAAGATGTGGCCCACCTCGATGCCCCTGGCGAATGTCGGCTCCTGGCCGCAGCCGGGGCAGGTGTCGCCGGGCGCCATGTTGCGCAGGTCCATGATTTTGGCCTGGGCTGCGTCCCGGCTCAGGCAGAAGCCGGTGTAGTGGGCGTCGGCCTTGTTGGCCCCCACCACCAGCCAGCCGTTTTGGGCCACTTCGTAGTCGGCGTAGATGGGGATATTCAGGCCCACCGGACCACTGAAGCCCACCGGGCCGCCCGTGGCCTCGGGGATTTTGGCCGGTCCGGCCAGTTCCAGCATGTCGGCGTCCAGGGCGTTTTTCAGCTTTACCTCGTTGACCTCGCGGTCGCCCCGGACCATCACGGCCACGAACTCGCCGTCGGCCACGTAGATCATGGTCTTGGCCACGCTCTTGGGCTTGGTCTTGAGGAACTTGGCCACTTCCTCCACGGTGTGGGCGCCGGGGGTGGCCACTTCGGCCAGCTCGGCCTTGGGCTCGGCGGGCGGCGTTTCCGGGGCCTTGACCGGGGCCTTTTCCACGTTGGCCGAATAACCGCAGGCCGGACAGGAGACTATGGCGTCTTCGCCGGTCTCGGCCAGGACCATGAATTCGTGGCTGAACGAACCGCCGATGGAGCCGCTGTCGGCCTCCACCACGCCGTATTTCAGGCCCAGCTTGTCAAAGATGTTGGTGTAGGCCTGGCGCATGATTTGATAGGAGGCCGCCGAGGCCTCGTCGTCCACGTCAAAGGAATAGGCGTCCTTCATCAGGAATTCCCGGGCGCGCATAACGCCGAAACGGGGCCGGATCTCGTCGCGGAATTTGGTCTGAATCTGGTACAGGTTCAGCGGCATGTCGCGGTAGGACTGGATCTCCCGGCGCACCAGGTCGGTGATGACCTCCTCGTGGGTGGGGGCCAGGCAATAGCCGTTGTCGTGACGGTCCACGAAGCGCAGCAGCTCCTTGCCGTAGAGTTCCCAGCGGCCCGATTCCTGCCAAAGTTCGGCTGGCTGCACGCCGGGCATCAACAGCTCCTGAGCCCCGGCGGCGTTCATTTCCCGGCGCACGATGGCCTCGACCTTGCGCAGCACCCGCAGGCCCATGGGCATCCAGGTGTATATGCCGCCGCTGAGCTTGCGGATCAGGCCGGCCCGCAGCATCAACTGGTGGCTGATGACCTCGGCGTCGCTGGGTATTTCCTTGAGGGTGGGGATAAGACTTTGGCTGAACTTCATGATTAACCTGCCGCTATTTATCGGATTGCTTGTATTTTTTTTGCGCCAGCCGCACCTGCTTCATTAACTCGTCCAGCAGGTCGGCCTCGGGTACTTTCCTGATAACCTCGCCATGGGCGAACACAATGCCCTGGCCCTGGCCGCCGGCAATGCCCACGTCTGCGTGTTTGGCCTCGTCCGGTCCGTTGACAACGCAGCCCATGATGGCCACGGTCAGGGGTTCGGGCACCGAGGCCAACTCCCGCTCGGCCGCTTCCAAAAGGCTGAAAAGGTCGATTTCGGTGCGGCCGCAGGTGGGGCAGGAGATGATCTCCACGCCGCGCCTGTCAATACCGCAGGCGGCCAGCATATGCCAGGCCACCTCCACTTCGCGCACCGGGTCTGCTGTCAGGGATACTCGGAACGTGTCGCCGATGCCCTCCAGGAGCAGCGCGCCGATGCCGACCGAGGATTTTACCGTACCGGCCAGCAGGCCGCCCGCCTCGGTGACGCCCAAATGCAGGGGGTGGTCGGCCTGGGCGGCGTAGAGCCTGTAGGCGGCGATGGTGTCCAAAACGCTTGATGATTTCAGGCTGACCTTGATGGCAGTCATGCCGCGGTCTTCGAGCATTTTCACATGCCGCAGGGCCGACTCCACCAGGGCCTCGGGGCAGGGGCCGCCGTGCTTTTGGGCGATGTCCTTGGGCAGCGAGCCGCTGTTGGCCCCCACCCGGATGCAAACGCCGTGGGCCTTTGCCGCCGCGACGACCCGGTCCACGGCGGCCTCATCGCCGATGTTGCCGGGGTTGATGCGCATGGCCGCCGCGCCGTTTTCCACGGCCGCCACGGCCAGCCGGGCGTCGAAATGGATGTCGGCGATGACCGGCAAGGGGCTTTGGCCGCAGATCTGCTTGAAAGCCTGGGCGGCTTCCATGTCCGGCACGGCGCAGCGCACGATGTGGCAGCCCGCCTGGGCCAGGCGGTTTATCTGGGCCAGGGTGGCTTCGGCGTCCCGGGTGTCGGTATTGGTCATGGACTGCACGGCCACCGGCGCTTTACCGCCAAGGGGCACCGCGCCCACGTTGATGCGCCTGGTTGTCTGCCTGGTGTAAGACAAGCTGGCCCCCTAGATCAAACCGCCGTCGGTGAACAGCACCTTGATGCCTTCAAAGGAAATATTGATCACCTTGTCGGCCACGGCCGAGTGATCCGAATCGGAATAAAACAAGGTCACGATCTGCTTGATCAACACGCCGATGGGCGTATGCTCCGGGCCTTTTTCAATGGCCGCCAGGGTCTTGCCCTCAAAGACGGCCAGGGGGTCGTAGTTGCCCGAAGTCAAGTCCCGCATTTCCTCGGGAGTGGTCATCCGCTCCAGGGGCGTCAGTATCTTGTCCGCCGATTGCCGGGCTCCCCGGCCGGCCATAAAGGACAGGCCCTGGGCCACGCCATCCCAGTATTCCGCGCCGGCCTGCCTGTTGAGGCGGCATTTGTCAATGGCGCAGAACACCAGGCCGTATTGAAACACCCCGGCCAGACCCTGGCGGTCCAGTTCCGGGTTGTTCAAGGGAGAACCGGTCATGGGCAGGCTGTCGGCCAGGCCCGCGGCCAAGACCTCGGACAGCCGCACGGCCAGGTCATAGACGGCCGTGGCATGCTCGGCGGCTTTTGTTTGAACTTCTTGTTGCTGCATGTCTATTCTCAGTCGTCGCGGGCTGCGGCCCGCACTTCAATAATTTCAACCCCGTGCTCCAATAACAGCGCGGTGAACACCCCTTGGCCCGGCCCGCCCTGGGGGTTGACGCCTTTTGGGTCGTATCCGCAGGAAGGCGAACGGTCTTTGAGATAGGCCAGCTTAACACCTGCCTCGAGCGCTTGCTTCAAGGCTTTTCCGGAACCCTTTATAAAGGCCCGGCTGACGTCTTGGCCCAGGCTGTTGACGAGTCTGGCCCGCCCTGTCAGGACATCGGAGCCTTCGCGGCCCCATGACACGCCTTCAAAGCGCGCCGGAGGACGCGGCACACCCAGGCCGCCCAACATCTCCGGGCACACGGGCAAAACCTGCCGGTCCTCGATAAGTTTCAATAGGTCGTCGGCTTTGCTGTGACGGCCGTCGTAGCGCGTGCGATGGCCCAGAAGGCAGGCCGATACCAGGATCAATCCACAAACTCCACCGGCTCCTGGCCTTCGGCCCGTGTCTCCACCTGGCCGATAATAAATGCCGGTTGGTCCAGTGCCCCAAGGCGATCCACCACCTCTTCGGCCTGGTCGGCGGGAGTGAAAATGACCATGCCCACGCCGGAGTTGAATGTGCGCATCATCTCCCTCTGGTCAAGCTTTCCAGCCTTTTGGAGGAAATGGAATATGGGCTGCATGTCCCAGGAACTCGTATTGATCACCGCCCGCAGGGATTCCGGCATGACCCTGGGCACGTTTTCCAACAAACCGCCGCCGGTGATGTTGGCTACGCCCTGCAGGGTAAAGTCCCGGTTGATATGGGCCACGGTTTCGGCGTAGATGCGGGTTGGGGTCAGCAGCTCTTCGCCCACGCTCAGGGGAAGGTCGTCGATCTTGTCGGCAATGCCCAGGCCCATTTCCTCGAAGATAATGCGCCGCACCAGGGAAAAGCCGTTGCTGTGCAGGCCGCTGCTGGCCAGGCCGACCATGGCGCTGTTTTTGTTGATGGACGATCCGTCGATGATGGCGTCGCGGTCCACCACGCCAACGCCGAAACCGGCCAGGTCGTACTCGCCGTCCGGGTAAAAACCGGGCATTTCGGCCGTCTCGCCGCCGATCAGGGCGCAACCGGCCTGGCGGCAACCCTCGACCACACCGGCTATGATGGCTTCGGCAACGCCCAATTCCAGTTTGCCCGTGGCCAGATAATCCAGCATGAATAATGGCTTGGCGCCCGTGACCACCACGTCGTTGATGACCATGGCCACCATGTCGATGCCGATGGTGTCATGCTTGTCCATCATGAAGGCGATCTTGAGCTTGGTGCCCACGCCGTCGGTGGAACTGACCAGGATAGGGCTCTTGTATTTTTCGGTATTCAGGGAAAACAAGCCCGAAAACCCGCCGATGTCGGTCAGCACCGAGGCCGAGTGGGTGGATTTGACCATTTTGCCGATGCGGCGGACAAACTCGTTGCCCTTTTCAATATCCACGCCCGCATCGCGGTAGCGGTCGTTTGTACTCATTTTTTGTATCTCCATACAAGGAACCAAGCGGAAGCAACCTGGGACCGAGTCTATCAGAAAAAAGCGCAATTCAAAAGCCGGGCTTGACATGTTGGTGCCGTAACGGCAGAAATCAATAATCGTAAAAAGAGATCATTGACATGATAGCCCAACAAACACCATTTCCGCTGCCCGCTTTGGCCCGTTCGCTTTCGGCCCTGCCGGGGATAGGCCCCAAAACCGCAGCCAAGCTGGCCGACAGGGGCCTGCGGACCTGGGGCGATGCGCTGTTTTTTTTGCCGCTGCGCTATGAAGACCGCCGCCATCCCACGGCCATAGCCGATCTGCGGCCTGGTCTGTTGGCCGTGGTGCGGGGCAGCCTGGCCTCCAGCGGTTCCTGGGGCCGCCGGGGCAACATGTGGCGCATGGAACTGGCCCAGGGCGAAAAAAACCTGAGCCTTATCTGGTTCCGCTATAAAAAAGGCCAGTTCGATTCCTTTAAAAAGGGCGACGAGGTGGTCGCCGTGGGGGTGGCCGAAAACGCCCGCGGTGTGTTGCAGATGGCCCACCCCGAGCTATACAAGGCCGACCAGATCGGGCCCGATCATTCCTCGGTGGGCCGCATCGTGCCCGTATATTCCGAGCTGGGCGGCGTGGCCAGGGGCAAGGTGCGGCGGTTCATGGCCGAACTGGTGGGCCGGGTGTGCCCGGAACTGCCCGACCCCCTCTACGGCCTGCTGCCCGAGGCACTGTACCCCATGCCCGTGGGACGGGCCTTTGAGTTGGCCCATCAGCCGCCCAACGAGGCCACGGACCAAGACCTGGACACTGAGCGGGCCCCCTGGCGCATGGTGCTGGCCCTCAACGAACTGCTTCATTACGAATTGGCCCTGGCCCTGCGGCGCGGCCGATACCAGACCAGCCGGGCAAAGCCCCTTGACCCGCCCGGCGAGATGCTGGCCGAATTTGTCGCCCGCCTGCCGTTCCAACTTACCCAGGGCCAGAATCAGGCCGTTTCCGCCGTGTTGGCCGACATGGCCGGGACCCGGCCCATGGCCCGGTTGCTGGCCGGAGACGTGGGCTCGGGCAAGACCGTGGTGGCCGCCGCCGCCGCCGCGGCAGCAGCCGAGGCCGGGGTGCAGACGGCCCTGATGGCCCCCACCGAGGTTTTGGCCCGGCAACATTTCAACACCCTGGGCGGTTATCTGGGAGCGTTGGGCATAGATCTGGCCCTGGTCCTGGGCGGGGCCGGGCTGGACGAAAAAAAACAGGCATCCTGGGCGGCGGCAGGCGGGGCGCGAGTGATGGTGGGCACCCACGCCTTGTTAGCTTCGGGTTTGGAATTCGACGAGTTGGGCCTGGTGATCATCGACGAACAACAGCGCTTCGGCGTGCATCAGCGCCTGGGCCTGGCCCGCAAAGGGGCCGCGCCGCACATGCTGGTGCTCTCGGCCACGCCCATCCCCCGGACCATGGCCCTGGCCCTGGGCGGGCACATGGATATCTCGGGACTGGATCAACTGCCCGGAAACAGGCCCAAGGTGAAGACCGCGGTGCTCGGCTATGAACAGCGCCGGGAGGCCGTGGAGGCCATGACCCAGAGGCTGGAGGCCAAGGAACAGGTCTATGTGATCTGTCCTCTGGTGGAGGCCTCTGACAAGATAGAGGCCAACGACGCCGTGCAAACCCACAGGCGCCTGGCCGATTATTTCCCCAAATACAACGTGGCCCTGTTGCACGGCCGCATGGACGGCGCCCGGCAGCAGGAAGTGCTGGAAGGATTCAGGTCCGGAGAAATAGACATCCTGGTGGCGACCACCGTGGTCGAGGTCGGGGTGGACGTGGCCAACGCCACGCTGATGGTGGTCCTGGGGGCCGAGCGATTCGGCCTGAGCCAGTTGCACCAGTTGCGGGGCAGGGTTGGCCGGGGCTCAAAGCCCGGACACTGTTGCCTGGTTGCCGGGCCCGATCCAGGCGAAACGGGCCAAAAGCGTCTGGAGACCCTGGCCCGCACCAATGACGGCCTGGAGATCGCCGAGGCCGACCTGGCCCTGCGCGGGCCGGGCCAGACCCTGGGCGACCGCCAGTCGGGCCTGCTGCCGCTGCGCATTTGTTCCTGGCCCGCTGATCTGGAGTTGCTCGAGCCCATACGGGATATTCTGGCCGTCTGGCTGGCGCATCCCGGCGACCAGCGCGTCAAACCGGTTGTCGATGAGGCCTTACGCCGCTGGGGCCGGGAAATGGGGCTCATCCGGGCCGGTTAGAACGGCGCTTGCCTCCTGATGGCTTGTTGTGGGAATATTTGACGAAACAGCCAACCGCGCGATTCGGATGGATTATGAAGTTGCGAAAATTTTTTAAAAATCGTTCCGTATACGATTTGTTGGGCATGCCCCTGATGATCTTTTTCATCGCCATCGGGCTTGCCGAGGCCATAATCTCCAACCGGTCGGTCATGCGCGAGGCGTTCGTGCCTTCGTTGGTGTTCGTGATTCTTTATTTGGGCATGGTGTTCGCCATCCCAGATGACAGGCGTCGGCTGCACGCCAGAAGATCGCGGTTGATCTTTATCTCCTTTGCCGCGGTTATGGTCATAACCTCGCTGGCCCACTACCTGGGTGGCGGCGATGATGTTTCCTTGTTTTTCGATATGCTGGCCGGTCTGTATTTCGCGTTTCTAATGCTTTTGCTGGTGCTGTTCACCGTGGCCGATCTCATGCGCTCAAAGACGGTGAACATCAAAATGGTTCTCAGCGGCTTTTTTGGTTATCTGATGCTGGCCCTGGCCTGGCAAAACATCTACCACGCCCTGCAGCTTGTGGGGATTCAGGTCTATGAAACGCCATTGATGGGCTCTGGCGCCGATTACACCGACATCTATATCGCCAATTTCTACTTCAGCCTGGTGACCATATCCACCCTGGGATTCGGCGACATGGTGCCGGTGGGCAATCTGCCCCGCATGGTCGCCGCCTTTGAAGCGGTGGCCGGCCAGTTCTATATCACAGTGCTCATCGGCATTCTGGTAGGCAAGTATCTGCGGGACGATAAGCCCGCGGACAAGGTCTAACGGTCTTTGCGGCGGTCTTTGCGGCGGTCGTTCTTCCAGGATATTTCCTTGCGCAAACCTTTTTGCTTGTAGGGCTTTTCCACGTCTTCGGGCGTGACGATAAAGCTGCCCGGCGGCTGCTGGGGCTGCTGGACGGCCTGCTGTTTCAGGCGGGCAGCTATTTCCTTTTTCTTCTCCCTGGTCTGGGTTTTGGGCAGGGGCTTTTCGGGCAGGGGCGGACCCATCAGGAACCGGGCGTCGGCCCAGTCGCACAGAAAAAGGCCGCCGTCGCCCCAGGCCGGGAACATGGAACCCTGCTCGGCGGCCTGACGGGCCTGGACGGTCACCAGAACCGGTTCGGCGTCCCGGCGTCTGCCGATGGCCAGGGCCCGCTGTTCGTCGGCGGCCAGGATCAGCGGCCTGCCGTCTTCCCCGGCGTTGAGTCCGTGCTCCTTGATCACCGGATAGGCCTTGCGCCGCGCGCCGTAATAAAGGTGGGCCGGATGCACGGCGTCGTAGTCGGGCGGCGCGTAGCCGCGCTCCCGGCAACGGATGCGGTTGTCCTCGATCTCGAACAGGTCCTTGGCAATGCGCCCGGCCACGTCTTCGATCATGGTCTGGCGGATGCCCCGCCAGCCTTCCTCGCCTTGCAGGGCGGCCAACAGTTCCTTGAGTTTGATCCAGCCCTGCTCGTCGGGCAACAGGGCCAACTCGGCCGGGTTGACTCCCAGGGCGTAGCGCATTATGCGCGCAAGCGCATCTTCCTTTTGTTCCTGTCTTTTAACCATTGGCTATTGATATTCGGTCTTGACGCCCTTGGCGGTGACTACGTATTCCATGATGCCCTTGGGGTGCCATACGACTATGGACTCGGTGTCGCCTTCAGGCCCGGCCACGGCCCTAAGCTGCACATCGGGCGAAATCTTCAGGCCGGCCTGCTTGACGGCCTCCATGTCGATGATCATCGGTTCGCCGGCGCGCGCCTGCCTGATGGCCTGCAACTGCTCCTGGGGTGTTTCCTGCCCGGCCGCCGCGTCCTTGATCTGCTCTTTTTGCTGGGCCTGGGCCTGCTGGGCCAGGAGGTGGTGGATGCGCATGGCCGCGCGTTGGGCCGCTTCATCGTATGACTTTGCCTGGCGGTCGTAATGGGCAAAGACAAATATCGCCACCACGGCCAAAATACTCAGCAGGGCTATAATTCCAGGTCTGATAATACTCATACGGCGAAATCCTCCAGACTATGAGATATGTTGCCGGCGCAGATGGTCAGCACAGCGCGCCCGGTCATGGACCGCCCGGCAAACGGCGTGTTGCGGGATTTGGAGTGCATTTTTCCCGGTTCGACGGTCCAGGGCCTGGTGGCGTCGATTACGGTTACGTCGGCCGGTCCGCCCTGTTGCAAGGTGCCGCCGGGCAGGCTCAGGGCCGCCGCAGGGGCGGTGGTCATGGCCGAAATGAGCCGCTCCAAAGATAGCACGCCCTTGGCGACCAGTTCCAGGCCGATGGCCAGGGCCGTTTCCAGGCCGGTGACGCCGAACAGGGCCTTGTCGAATTCCACGTCCTTTTCGATGGTGGAATGCGGGGCGTGATCAGTGGCCAGGGTGTCGATGATTCCCTCGGACAGCCCGAGGCGCACGGCCTCCATGTCGGCCCTTGAGCGCAGGGGCGGATTCATCTTGCGATGGGTGTCGTACTGGCCGATGTCCTCGTCGCACAGGGCCAGGTAGTGGGGGCACGTCTCGGCCGTGACGTTTAAGCCCGCGTCCTTGGCCCGGCGCACGGCCTCCACGCTGCCCGCGCAGGACACATGGGCGATGTGCACCCTGGCTCCGGTGAGCCCGGCCAGGGATATATCGCGCTCCACGGCCATGACCTCGGCCTCGGCCGGGATGCCGGGGATGCCCATGCGGGTGGCCGTGGGGCCTTCGTGCATGGCCCCGCCCGCCGAGAGCCGCAGGTCCTCGCTGTGGCAGACCACCGGCAGGTTCAGGCCGCGGGCGTATTCCATGGCCCGGCGCAGCAGCCTGCTGTCGGGCACGGGCCTGCCGTCATCGCTTACCGCAACGCAACCGGCCTGCTTCATCTCGGCCATTTCGGTGAGGGCCTCGCCCTTCAGGCCCGGAGTTATGGCCCCGATGGGATAGACCCTGGCCGATCCGGCTTGCCGGGCCCGCTCGATGATCAGGTCGGTGACTGCCTTGCAGTCGTTTACCGGGCTGGTGTTGGGCATGCAGGCCACTGCCGTGAAACCGCCCGCCGCCGCGGCCCTGGTGCCGCTGGCAATGTCTTCCTTGTATTCCTGGCCCGGTTCGCGCAGATGCACGTGGATGTCCATCAGGCCGGGCACCACCAACAGGGAGTCGCAATTGACGGCTTGGGCCTCCGGCGCTTCGATATAGCCGCCGATCTGTTTGATCTTGCCGCCCGAGAGCAGGATGTCGCCCTTTTGGTCCAGGCCCGCCGCCGGATCGAAAAGCCTGCCGTTGGTCAACAAAATATCTTTTTTACCCGAAGAAAGCATTTACGAGGCCTCCGCGCCGATAAGCAAATACAAAAGGGCCATGCGCACGGCAACGCCGTTGGTAACCTGTTCAAGGATAACCGATTGGGGCGCGTCGGCCACATCCGGGGCGATCTCCACGCCGCGGTTGATGGGGCCGGGGTGCATCACGATGGCGTCTTTGGCCGCTTTTTTCAAGAGGTTGGCGTTCAGGCCGAACATTCTGGAATATTCCCGCAGCGAGGGGAACAGCACGTCGTTCAGGCGTTCCTGCTGGACCCTGAGCATCATCACCACGTCCGCGCCATCGACAGCCTCGGCCATGGACCCGGCCACGTCGGCGCCCAGGGTCTCCACATAGGGCGGCAGCAGGGTGGGCGGGCCGTAGAGCCGGACCTTGGCGCCCATGGTTTTCAGGCCGATGACATTGGAGCGGGCCACCCTGGAGTGGGCGATGTCGCCGATTATGGCCACGTTGAGGCCCTCGATGCCGCCCTTGTGCTCGCGGATGGTCATCATGTCCAACAACGATTGGGTGGGGTGCTCGTGGGTGCCGTCTCCGGCATTGATGATGGGCACCCTGGTGTGCCTGGTCAGAAAATGCGGAGCGCCTGAAGATGAATGGCGGATTATCACCAAGTCAGGGCTCATGGCTTCAAGGGTCCTGACCGTGTCGATGAGGGTTTCGCCCTTGGTCAGGGAGCTTGTCTTGGGAGCCAGGGCCACTGAATCGGCCGACAAACGCTTGCAGGCCAGCTCAAAGGAGGTCTTGGTCCGGGTGGACGGCTCATAGAAAAACAAGACCACGGTGCGGCCGCGCAGGGTGGGCACCTTTTTGATGGGCCGCAGGCTGATGTCCTTCATCGATTCCGCGGTGTCGAGAATTGTCCCGATTTCCTCGGCTGTTACGCCTTCCAGGCCCAAAAGATTCTTGCGTGTCCAGTCCAATAAACACACCTCCGCCTTGTTTCATGTCCGGCGGGTTATGGCCAAAAAAAACCTCCGAGCACCAGCTGTGCGGAGGTGTTATCAGTTTGGGGCAGTTTGCGGCGTTTTAGCCCTCGCCGGGCCAACGATGCCCATAGGCCACTCCCTAGTGCCAACACGTATCTGAAGGTCTGGTCATGATTATCAAAAGCGGGCCAGAATGTCAAGGTGCAGGGCTCAGGGCCGCCAGCGGGTTTTGCCTGGGTGCCTGGTGTCCGGCTTCAGGGTTTCGCCGCCGATGACATTGCCCTCGTAATCTAGGTGAAACACCTGGTCGCAGACGCCGTGGGTGGCCGCTCCTTTGTCGTCATAACTGTGCACGAACCTGTACTTGTGCCGGATCGAATAGTCATAGGCCCCGCCATGGGGGTGTTTGACCAGTTTGCTCCAGCTTATATCCTCGTAGGTATCGCCGTGTTTGATGGACCCTTGCAGATACTCACTGACCATCTGCTTGGCCTGGCTTTCGCTCAATTCGGCCGCCGCGCCGGTCGGAAAAAGAAATATTGCCAATAATATCAACGCAGTTAGCCAACGCATCAAGCATGCCTCGCAATACTGTGCCTATTTTATCACACCTTTTCAGGCCCTGCTTGCAATGGTGGACTGCCGGGCCCGGCCATGGTACAAGCCACTGTATGAACGATGAGTTGAACAGCTTTGTCCAAGGGCTGCCGGGGCTGGTAAAGGGCTCGGCCCTGATCTCCCATGTGGAGCGCATCCCGGCCCGTCCCGCGGCATTTGGCAGGCTCGAACCCGCCCTGGCCGAGCCGCTGAGCAGAGCCCTGAAGTCGCTGGGCGTGGGCGAATTATATTCCCACCAGAGCGCGGCCATCGACCTGGCCAGGTTGGGCCGGGATGTTGTAGCGGCAACGCCCACGGCCTCGGGCAAGAGCCTGATCTACAGCCTGCCGGTGCTGGAACGCCTTTTCTACGAGCCCCGGGCCAAGACCCTGATGCTCTTTCCCCTGAAGGCCCTGGAGCAGGACCAGCTCAAGTCCATCAACGATCTGGCCTTTCGGGCCGGTCTGGGGCCGGTGGCCGCCGTGTACGACGGCGACACGCCCCAGGGCCTGCGCCGCAAGATCCGCGAAAAAACGCCGCCCGTGCTGATCTCCAACCCGGACATGGTCCACGCGGCGGTGTGCGCCTACCCCGAAGCCTGGAAGGAGTTCCTGGCCAACCTGCGCTTTATCGTCATCGACGAGGTGCACACCTACCGGGGCGTGTTCGGCTCCCACGTGGCCCAGGTGCTGCGGCGTTTGTTGCGCCTGGCCGCCGGCCTGGGGGCCGATCCGTCGTTCGTGCTTTGTTCGGCCACCGTGGCCAATCCGGCGGCCCATGCCTCGGCCTTGACGGGCCGGGAGTTCGGGCCGGACCAGGTGGTGGATACCTGCGGCGCTCCGGCGGCCGGGCGGGCCTTTGCCCTGATCAACCCGGTTGGCGCGGCCAGCACCACGGCCTCCCGGCTGATGGTCTCGTCAATGCGCAAGGGCCTGGCCACCATCTGCTTTACCAAGAGCCGCATCCACACCGAGCTGATCCATTCCTGGATCACCCGCTCCAACCCGGACCTGCGGGGATCCGTGGCCGGATACCGGGCCGGATTCCTGCCCGAGGAACGCCGCCGCATCGAGCACGACCTGGCCTCGGGCCGCCTGTCCGGCGTGGTCAGCACCAGCGCCCTGGAGATGGGCATAGACATCGGCGGGCTGGATGTCTGCATCCTGGTGGGCTATCCGGGCAGCCAGATCAACACCTGGCAGCGGGGGGGCAGGGTGGGCCGGGCCGGGCGTGACAGCGCCGTATTGCTGGTGGCCGCGCCCGATGCTCTGGACCAATACCTGATCAATCATCCCCGGGAGTTTTTCGCCCGGCCGGTGGAGGCCGCAGTGCTGGACCCGGACAACAAGGCAATCGTCGGGCGGCATCTGGTTTGCGCCGCCGCCGAGGAGCCCCTGGCCCTGAACGACAAATTTTTCGATTTGAAACGGCACGCCGAGGCCCTGCGGGAGCAGGCCCAGGCCGGAGAGCTGCTGCTGGACGCCTCGGGCAGCCGCTGGTTCGCCGCCCGCAAGCGGCCCCAGCGCCTGGTGGACCTGCGGGGCGCTGGCGAGAGCTTCACCATCGTCGACCCCGGCGGCAAGGTCATCGGCACCATCGACGGGGTGCGCGTGTTCAAGGAAGGCCATCCTGGGGCCATCTACCTGCACCGCACCAAATCCTACGAGGTCGTCGACCTGGACATTCCCGAGCGTAGGGTCACGGCCCGGCTGCACAGCGTGGACTACTACACCCGCACCCGCTCGGAAAAAGAGACCGAGATCATCCAAGAGACGGGCCGCCGGCCGGTGGCCAATTTCCTGGTGCGCCAGGGCAGGCTCAAGGTCACCGAGACCATCACCGGCTACGAGCGGCGCAGGCTCTCGGGCCAGGATCTCCTGGGCGTCTACGGCCTTGACCTGCCGCCCCAGACATTCGAGACCCACGGCCTGTGGATCGACATCGAGGACGCGGTGCGCCAAAAGGTGGAGCGGGCGGGCCGCCATTTCATGGGCTCCATCCATGCCCTGGAGCACGCGGCCATTGCCATGTTCCCGCTTTTCGCCCTGTGCGACCGGGGCGATATCGGCGGCATATCCATCCCCCTGCACCCCCAGACCGGCAAGGCGGCGGTGTTCATCTATGACGGCGTGGCCGGGGGCGTGGGCCTGGCCGAGCGGGGCTTCGAGATCATCGAGGAGCTGTTGCAAAAGGTCGCGGATCTGCTGGAACAATGCCCCTGCGAGGAGGGCTGCCCGGCCTGCGTGTATTCGCCCAAGTGCGGCTCGGGCAACAAACCCCTGGACAAGGCCGGGGCCCTGTTGCTGACTCGTACGTTGTTGGGCCTGGAAAGCCTGGAAGCGGCTGCCGCGCCCGCCCCGCCGCCCCAGGTCATCGCTGGACCCAGGGCCGTGAGCCCCAACGGGGCCATGCGCTACGGCGTGCTGGACCTGGAAACCCAGCGACTGGCCAGCGAAGTGGGCGGCTGGAACAATACGCACCTGATGAAGGTCAGCGTGGCCGTGCTTTATGACAGCAAGACCGATAAATACGAGGCATACGAAGAAAAACAATTGCACCATCTGCTCAAGCGCATGGCCGAGTTGGAACTGATAATCGGTTTTAATATCCTGGGCTTTGACTACGGCGTGCTTGGAGCCTACAGCACCGGTGATTTGCAGCGCCTACCCACCCTGGACATGCTGGCCGACCTGCATCAGACCCTTGGCCACCGGATCAGCTTGCAGGCCCTGGGCGAGGCCACCCTGGACGCGGGCAAGAGCGCCGACGGACTACAGGCCGTGGAATGGTGGCGTCAGGGCAACATGGCCGATCTCACGGCCTATTGCCAAAAGGATGTGGAGTTGACCAGGGACCTGTTCCTCTACGGCCAAAAGGAGGGCCACCTGCTTTTCGAGCGCAAGAAACAGGGCATACTGCGCGCCCCTGTTGAGTGGCAGTGGGAAACCCTGCGGGAGAGATTCAAGTGAGACGCATACCCGGCCCGGAATGCACCGCCTGCCTGAGCCGCCTGGTGGCTGCCACCCTGAACGGATGCGGCCAAAACGGCCCAGCGCCCGGTGAGCTTGCCCAAGACATGGACAAGATCGTGGCCCACGGCTTGGCCGCGGGGGAAACGCCCGCCGTCATAGCCACCCGCTTTCTGGCCCTGGCCCGGCGGCACAGCGGCATTGACGACCCGTTCGCCGCCAAGAAGGACCACGATTTCGCGGCGGCGGCCAAGGCGGCCGAGGCCCTGGGCGATCTGCCCGACACCCTGGCGGCCAGGGTCAAGGCGGCCATCCTGGGCAATGCCTTTGATCATTTTTTTATCGCCAATCAGGCTGAAATATGGGGCCGGGGCCTGGATCTGGACATGGGCGTGGACGATCTGGCCCAGGTTGAAGAACTGCTGGCGCCCGGGGCCCTGGTGGCAATATTATCCGACAATTGCGGCGAGCAGTCCTTTGACCGGTTTTTGGTGGAACATCTGGAAGGCCGGGACTGCCGGGTGGCTTATGTGGTCAAGTCCGGCCCGGCCCAAAATGATCTGACCCTGGACGATCTTCGACAGCGGCGGCAGGGCCACGGCTTGGGTATGGTCATCGGCAGCGGCACCGAGCAGGTGGGCCTGGACCCGACCGACACACCCGGCGAATTGGGCCGTTTTCTGGATGCCTGCGACCTGGTCATCGCCAAGGGTATGGGCCACTTCGAGACCATGGGGCCCCAGGCGGGGCTATGGCCCGGCGGAAGGGTGCGCTGGCCGCTGTTGATGCTTTTTTTAGCCAAGTGCGAGCCCGTGGCCCGCAGCCTGGGCCTGGAGCCGGGCCAAGGCGTGGCCAGGTTTATCCCGGCCGGTTGACATATGTAACGACAACGGGCTACACCAGATAAATGAGCGGAAAAATCATGCGAAAAATTCTGGCGGTTATTTTTGTATGCCTTCTGGGCCTGGCGGCAGCGTGTTCATCCACGCCCACTCCGGTGATCATCGGGCCGGAAAACGCCCTTGAGCTGGTGCACCCCGATGAATGGCCGGTCTTCACCGATGATTTGGACTCGGAGAGTCTGGTGCTGGCCTGCGACTCAGCCCTGGGCTATCTCCAAAAAATGCCGCCCGAACGTCTTTTCAATTTTGGCGGCGCGCACTTTACCGCCGCGGAGCTGATCGCAGCCCTGGAACGCCAGAAAGACATGCTGGTGCGCTACCCAGATCCGGTTGACCGCACCCAGGCTCTGAAACGGGAGTTCAACCTCTACAAGTCACGGGGCTCCGACGGCTTGGGCCGGGTCTTGTTCACCGGCTATTACGAGCCCATGCTGGAGGCCCGCCACCAGCCCGACGCCAAATTCGACCAGCCTGTCTACGGCCTGCCGGAAAACCTGCTGACCATTGACTTGCAGGATTTCAGCGAGTTGTTGCCCGATAAAAAGCTTGTCTGCATGGTCGAGGGCAAGAAGGTCGTACCGTATTACGACCGCGAGGACATCGACTTCGAGGGCCAACTCAAGGACAAGGCCCCGGTGCTGGGCTATGTGGACGAGATGGTAGAGTCGTTTTTTTTGCAGATCCAGGGCTCGGGCCAGTTGCAGTTTGAAGACGGCAGCCGTCTGCGGGTGGGTTATGCCGGGGCCAACGGGCACCCCTACCGCTCCATCGGCCGTCTGCTCCTGGACGAGGGCCTGATGCAGCCGGGCGAAATGTCCATGCAGGGCATATTGAAGTTTTTGGACGAAAACCCGCAGCATATGCGACGCGTGCTGTCGCACAACCCGTCATATGTTTTCTTCCGGCCCCTGGACACCGAGGGCGGGCCCCTGGGCTGCTACAACGCCCCGGTCAATGGAGGCAGGGCCATTGCCACCGACCGCCGGTTTTTCACGGCTCCGGCCATGGCCTATATCGAGACGGAGATACCGGCCGCCGAAGACCAAGTGCGGCCCGCCGCGCGTTTCGTGGTCAACCTGGACACCGGCGGGGCCATTAGGGGAGCGGGCAGGGTTGATCTGTTCTTTGGCACCGGCGACGAGGCCGGGCGCATGGCCGGGCACATGAAATACGAAGGCAGGCTGTATTTCCTTTTGCCCAAATAAGGAGTGCGGACCATGTACGCGGAAAAGAGCATCGGCAAGACCAAACTGAGTCTGACCGAGGGCGACATCACCGGACAGAAGGTCGACGCCATTGTCAACGCGGCCAACAGCAGGCTGGACGGCGGCGGCGGGGTGGACGGCGCGATCCACCGGGCGGGCGGCCCGACGATCATGGAGCAGTGCCGCAAAATCGGCGGCTGCCCCACGGGCCAGGCCGTGATCACCACCGGCGGCAATCTGCCGGCAAAGTACGTCATTCACACAGTGGGGCCGATATATCGGGGTACGGTTCGCGATGCCGAGTTGCTGGCCTCGTGCTACGGCCAATCGCTTGGCCTGGCCTCAACCAGGGGCCTGCGCACGGTGGCCTTTCCCAGCATCTCCACCGGGGCCTACGGCTACCCCCTGGATGAGGCGGCCATGGTGGCCCTGCAAGCCGTTTCGGCGGTCATCGGTGCCAATCCCGAGGCCTTTGACGAGGTGAGGTTTGTCTTGTTCGGCAAAGCCGCCTTTGATGCTTACCAACTGGCGCTGAACAAATAATTGTAGTTGGCCTGTTCAGTTGGCCTATAAGTTGCATTCACTATATGCCAGGTTGCGTTTTGGAACGCTAATGTTCTCCCAACAGGGGCAGGCAGGGAGGACGGCAGTTCTGGAACGCAACCCGTCTTTTTAGGGGTCGGCTTTAACTCGGCCATGGCCTAACTCAATGATTATAAAAGCCGATATAGCGGGCCCTGCTTTTCCGTGAAGGAATGAAAAGCGTGATGTCAACATCAGGGCAAGAAAATTATATGTTGACTTTGTCACCAAATCAGACCAGTGGACTAGACAAGCAAAACGGGTATTTATGCCCTATATTATCGGTAAAAAATGCCCTAAAAATAATTTAGCGCGATTTGTCGGTAAAATTATACCGAAACTGCCGTGGGCGTGCGGCGTGACTCGCGCAGCAGCCGCCGAACAGTGTGGCGGAAATCGTCGAGGCCCACCAATTTGTCAAGGAATTCAGCCGCGCCGGCTTCCCTGCAGCGGGTGGGCAGCCGCGGGTCACCGTGGGCGCTGAGCATGAGAATTGGCGTTTTAGGTGATTTGGGGCATGAAACGATGAATTCCTTGCAAAGGTCCAGACCATTTGCGTCCGGAAGCCGGACATCGATTATGAGCAGATCGGGATGCTGTGGGGTATCCGCCAGCCAGCAGCGAGCCAGATTGGCGGTTCCAACCGTTACAACTTGGATGTTGTCATCCATCAACACGCTTCGATATAACACCGATGTGTCGTTGTCGTCTTCAATAATAAGCACCAGGGGAAGTGCTTGTTTCACTGTAGAGCCTCCATGGTGACCGTGAAGGTGGTGCCTTTGCCGATTTCACTGTCCACGCTGATATCACCATTGTGAAGCTTCACGATTTCCTGGACAAGAGACAAACCAATACCCAATCCTTCCAGCCGTCCTGTGCCGGACAGGTTTGCCTGATAAAACCTGTTGAAAATATTTGCCATATGCTCTCTGGCTATGCCGACGCCGGAATCTTTGACCTGAAACACCGCTTTGCTGTTGTTTCTGCCAAGTGAGAGAAGGACCTCTCCACCGTCTTTGTTGTATTTGACGGCGTTCATAATCAGATTGTCCATCAGTTGGGCCATCTTCTCCATATGGCCCAGGACTTTTATTTCGGGCAGGGGCAGGGGGGCGAGATTGATGTCAATGTTGCGCTCCTGGGCCGCCGGTTTGAGGTTTTCGCATTCGGTTTGTAACAACAGGCCCAAGTCCAGCGGCGCCAGTACGTACTGATCCTTGTATCTGCTCAACCGGGCCAGATCCAGCAGGTTGTTGATCTGGTTTTCCAGCTTGAGCAAATTGCGCCAGCAAACATCCAAATGGTTTTTCGACTGGTCGCTCATGTCCTGGCCTCTGAGCAGCAACTGCAAAAAGCCCTTTAACGAGACCAGGGGAGTTTTCAACTCATGGCTTAGCGTGGTCAGGAATTCGTCTTTTATATTTTCCACACTGCGTATCTCCTCAAGAGCCGATTCCAGGGCCTTTGTCTTATTGATCAGTTCGTCGGCCAGCTTTTCGCGTTCGGTGACGTCTCGGAGGATCGCACCAAAAAACCAGGGTTGGCCCTGGGGGGTGAATTGAACGGAAACCGATACTTCAACCTTGACCATGCCGCCGGGGCCTTGGAAATGCCCCCTCAAAAGCTCCGCCGGATTGAGCATGGCCTTGTCCCAGCCTTCTTCAAGGAAGATGATGCTCTCCACCTTGCGGCCGATTACCGCCGAACGCTTCAGCGACAAACCATCCAACAGCGCGGGGTTGATGTCGAGAATGCGCCGGCTCGCCGGTGCGATGGATAGAAACATGTCCGATGCGGCTTGGAAAAAGTGCTGATAATGGCTTTGTTGATCCGCAACGGTATCACGCAATATCTGCATGGCCAGGCCAAGGCGTCCCAGTTCGTCGCTTTGGTCGAAATGCCGCCAGTCGGTAACGAATTCGCCCAGGGCCATCCGGCGGCATGAGTCCAGCAGAACCTGCTCGTTTGCCTGAAGTTTGCGCCGCCATAGATGCCCACCGAACAAGGACCCGGCCAGGGCGGCCAGGAAAACCAGCACCATCCAAGGCAGGAACAAGGGCAATCCCTTGCCATGGAGCCAAGTGCCAAACCAGCCGTTCGAGGTTGGCCAGTCCGCAATGGCGTGTGCCGCCATGACTGCCGCTACTGGTACCGCGGTGCAAAACGCCAGCATCAGCAGCCGTTTATGGTCTGCCTTAATGTTCATTGATTTCAGATTTTTCGTGATTGTTAAAAATTTGCCATATGAGAGTAGCCTTACATAAAAGTAATGTCAACTTGATCCATAAGCGCTTTTGTAACTATGGGCAAATGCGTGCTACTATCAAAACCATCACATGCTGGATGTCGATTATGCACGTTCTATTCTTATCGCCGGAAGTTTGGCCGTTCTCCCATGTCGGGGGGTTGTCGGAAGTCTCCCACGACCTTCCGCTGGCACTGGGGCGAGCGGGCCATCAGGTCGCTGTCATTACCCCCGGTCTGAACATCAATGGCAATAGCAGCGAAGGATTGAAAAAGCTGGACATTGTCCTTGATGTGCCGGTTTCATACAGTGTCCAAAGGGCAAACGTGTATTTGCGTGAAATGGGTAAAGGTGTAAACGCCTACCTTATCGGCCATGAAAACATGTTTGACCGGGATGGCTTGTATGGCAACCAATTTGGAGATTACGAGGACAATGCCGAGAGGTTTGTCTTTTTTAGCAGGGCTTGCCTTGAACTGGCCAAGGCCATGGACTGGAAGGTAGATATAGTTCACGCCAATGACTGGACCACGGGGCTGGTTCCTCTTTACATGCGGACCATTTACAAGGATACCGCCTGCCTGCGCAAGGCCGCCAGCGTATTCACCGTGCACAACATCGGCAAACAAGGTGTCTTTTGGCACTATGACATGCCCCTGACCGGACTGGGGTGGGAATGCTTCACGCCGGAGTTGATCGAGTTTTATGGGAAGATCAATTTCCTGAAGGCCGGTCTCGTGGCCGCGGACATGATCACCACGGTTTCCGACACATACCTCAGGGATATCCTCACCCAAGACTTGGGTTTCGGACTCGAGGGGGTACTGAATTCCCGTAGAGACAGGCTCGTCGCCATCACCAACGGCGTTGATTTCAGTGTCTGGGATCCGGCCACGGATAAGCATCTGGCAGCCAACTATGATGCCGCCAATTTGGAAAATAAAAAGATATGCCAGACCGATGTCCGGCGTCACTTTGGCCTGGATATGGAAGGATCGCGGCCTGTTTTGGCGGTGTTGGGCAACCTCTTGGAACGCAAGGGCACCGACTTGGTGGCCGGCAGCGCGGACGAAATTATCCAAATGGGGTTTGATCTGGTCGTGATGGGCTTCGGTGACAACCACTATCATGACCTGTTGGACGCCGCGGTGAAACGGCACCCGCAAAACATGGGACTTTGGCTTGGTTTCGAGACCGAACTCGCCCATAAGATTATCGCCGGCGCGGATATGATCCTCATGCCCAGCCGTTACGAGCCCTGCGGTTTGCACCAGATGCATGGCATGCGTTACGGCACCGTCCCCATAGTGCGGCGGACGGGTGGGTTGGCTGATACGGTTGCTGATTTCGATCAATCCGCAGATGGAAACGGGTTTGTTTTTGACCAGTATTCATCAGAGGCCATGTTGGCCGCATTGTCCCGGGCAAAAGACGTCTTCGCCGCGCCCGATCGCTGGCGGGACTTGATTCTGCGGGGCATGAACAGCGATTTTTCATGGAATTCCGCAGTAGTAAACTATGATCAGGTCTACCGTAGAGCACTTGAACTGCGCAACAACGTTGAAGAGGCACCACGCCATGATTGATGAACGTAGATTTGACATATTATCCCGTGTGGTGGAGATAGCCACCACTTCGGTTGACGTCAGTGAGCGTCTGCAAAGTATCTTGGGTGTCGTACAGAGCCAGTTGGAAGCCCGGCTCGCCGTCTTGTTCATGCTGGACAAATCAAAGCGCAACATGGTTCGCGCCAGTTCATGGCCGCGTGAGTTGGATCTTGATCCGGACATGGTGGTTCCGCTGGGCAACGGAGTGATGGACCAGGTGATCCTGCGCCGTAAACCTGCGGTGATCAGCGTATCAATGCCTTGCGGAGATGATCTCCTAAATGAGCTCTGCTCGGCCGGCGAACTGGTCAGCCTGCTGCCCGTATGCGACGACAGCCAGGTGTACGGCGTACTGGTTCTGGTCATGTCCCAGGAAGCCATCGTAGATGACAACATTTTCAAGTTGTTGCAGATGATCGCCAGGGAGATTGCCGGTACGGTCCGCAATTCCCGTTTATACATGGAGGCCAAACGCCGCATCGCCGAACTCAACGTTATATCCGATCTTGGTTTGGCGGCCATCTCCACAATTGAAGTCGATGAACTGCTGGACACCGTTGCCAGCATGTGCGCCAAACTTCTGGGGGCCGGCGGGGGCCTGGTGGCCATTGAAGGGGCCGGCCGGACTTTTTCGGCCCGCTATGGAACCATCCCAAAGGGTTGCCCGGAATTTGTGACCTGCGTCAACTCCAAGCCCAGCGGCCCCAGGGCCGCTCAGAAAGCGTTTGTCCCCGAATGTAACGGCATGACTAACGGCACGGAAAACAGCCGGGACCGCCTTTGCGTTCACCTCAGTTTCAAGGGCAGCTACAGCGGCAATTTGTGCGTTTTCAACAAGGTCGCCCTGGTCAAGGGAACCACGCCCGGATTCAATGTAGACGATCAAAACCTCCTGGGCACCATGGCCTCGATGGTCGCCCCGGCCCTGGAAAACGCTCTTACCTTTCACCGCTTGGAGGATCTTGTCCAGCGCAACGAGGAGATGGTCAATTATTTGGCCACCCTCCATGAAATTAGCACGATTTTGATGACCACGGTCGATTTCGAAGAGACCGTGATGATTATCCTGGTTTCATTGGTGCACCAGGCCGGATTGGATTACGACAACGTTATTTTGTTCCTGGCCGACGACAAGGGGCAGACGCTGCTGCCGGTGGCCGATTTGAGCCAAAAGATGCAGGTGGGCACGGGCGAGCTGAGCCCTACACTCAACATTATCAAGCAACTGCCTGAATTTCCCCCGCGCATGCATGACAACATCGTCAGCGAACTGGAAGTGCCGATTAAAGGCAAGGGCAACATCCTGACCAAGGCTCTGCTGGAGCGCAAACCGTTGGTCAAGGAAAGTTTCAGCGGCCGCTCAAAGGTGGATTCGATTCTGCGCGACGCCCTGGAACCCAAATATCTGGTGGCCGTGCCCATGATCGCCAAGGACAAGAACGTCGGCGTATTGGTGGCCAGCACCCACAGCGCGGCAAAGTCCGTGGACGAACGAGGCCTGCGCTTGGTGGATATGCTGGCCAACCAGGCCGCCCTGGCCCTTGAGACCAGCAGGCTGTACCAGAATATTGAAAACGCCAACCGCGAGTTGGCCCATATGCGCAACCGCCTGCTGGAGGCAGACAAGTTGGCCGCCTTGGGCGAAATAGCCGCCGGTGTGGCCCATGAAATTCGCAATCCACTGGTTAGCATCGGCGGCTTTACCCGCAGGATTCGTAAACGGGTCGGCGATGATTCGCCGATTACTCCATACCTGGAAGTGATCATCGAGGAAGTCACCCGGCTCGAGCGCACTCTCAATGAAATGCTGGAGTTTTCTTCTGAAAAGCGCGACCATTTCGAAGAGAACGATCTCAACGAGATTATCGACCGCTCCTTGGACCTGTTGCGCCGCGATCTTGACGACAAGCGCATCGAGGTGGTGCGCCATTATTCCACGGACCTGCCCAAAGTCTTTTGCGATGAAAGGCAAATCAAGCACGTCTTTTTAAACCTGTTCATCAATGCCATCCAGGCCATGGATATGGGCGGCAGGTTGACCTTGCGGACGTTTACCGTGGTTCGGGAGTCCAAGCAGTTCGTGGCCGGCGAGGTCAGCGACACCGGCGGCGGCATACCCATGGATGTGGTGCACCACATTTTCAACCCGTTCTTCACCACAAAAGACCAGGGTTCGGGCATGGGACTGTCCATCGTGCACAAGATCGTCACCAGGCATTTCGGCGGCGTGGAGGTGCACAACAGGGAAGGCGAAGGCACCTCGTTTTTAGTCACATTGCCCGCGGCCGAAGAGGGACGGGCATATCTCAAGTAAATTCGTTGATCGGCGGAGTCTATATTGGCGGAAGTGGTAGATATCGGCAGCGCCAGGCGCAGCAAGGTGGCTGGGCCTGCGTTCAGCAACTGGGAAAAACGGCTTGGATTCACCCCGGGGCCGGACGAGGCCCTGGACGCCATTCCCGATAAAATCCTGATCGAACTGGCTGAACTGGGCAACGAAGGCGTACTGGCCCTCTACGACGTTGTGTTGGGCGTCCGAGGTTGGGGCGTCGGCGAAGCCTTCAATTATCTTGAGCCGGGCCGCAAGATGGAGGCCCTTGACTCGTATCTTTTTCTGGCCGACCAGGTACGCTTCGAGGTGATGCGCCGCCTGGGCTGGCTGGGCGCGACGGTTTGTTCGGAAGTCCCCATCGCCGACCTGGCCCTGAACCACAAGCACCTCATGGCCCGCGTGGCTGAGCCACCCATGCTTTTGCGGGCATACCCCCGGTATGAAGAAATGAGTAAACGCCTGGAGATGGAGCCCGAGGCGGCCATACGGTCGATCATTCCCGAGGCCTTGACCGTCTTCCGGCGCAAGGTGAATGCGTAGATAAGCCAATCAAGGAGGTTGGAATGCCAAGCACCGTATTTCTCGCCGATATGAGGGCTTCGCTGAAGCGAACCTTCAACCAGAAGATTGACGAACTCATGGAACGGGTGGGGTTGGCCTCCATCATCAAACCCGGCGCCTTGACCGCCCTGAAGATTCATTTCGGCGAAAAGGGCAACACAACCTTTATCCGGCCCGTGCTGGCCCGTCGCTGGGCCGATGCAGTCAAGAACGCCGGCGGCAAGCCTTTCTTTACCGACTGCAATACGCTTTACGTTGGTTCTCGTTCAGACGCGGTGAACCATCTGCACACGGCCACGGAAAACGGATTTGCCTATAGTGTGGCCGGAGCGCCACTGGTCATAGCCGACGGACTACGGGGCAGCACCGAGATCATCGTGCCCCTGGGCCTGCCCGATTGCCCCGAGGCCTACATAGGCCAGGAGATCATCCACGCCGACGCTCTGATCAGCATTGCCCATTTCAAGGGCCATGAGGTGGCCGGATTCGGCGGGACCATTAAAAACCTGGGCATGGGCTGCGCCAGCCGCCGGGGCAAGCTTTATCAGCACGCCAATATTTCACCGATCATCAAGCCCAAACGCTGCATTGCCTGCGGCGATTGCATTGTCCGCTGCCCCGGCCTGGCCATCAGGCTGGTCAAGCGCGGACCGGATATGGACGCCGCTCCGGACAACTCAAAAAAACCGGATTTCGTGGCCATCAAGGACAGCGCAAAGTGCATCGGCTGCGGAGACTGCATCGCCACCTGCAACCAGGGGGCAATCATGATACCGTGGGATTCCCAGGTGCCGGAGTTGATGAAGCGCATGGTCGGCCACGCCAAGGCCGCTTTGGAGGGCAAACGGGAGAAGTCCCTGTTCTTCAACTTCATCGTGGACGTCAACCCGGATTGCAACTGCATGCCTTTCCAAGACGCGCCCATCGTTCACGACATCGGCCTGGCCGCCTCCAACGATCCGGTGGCCCTGGACCAGGCCAGCGTGGACCTGGTGAACAACTCGCCGGGCCTGCCCACCAGCCGCCTGGAGAGCGCCTTTGCCGAGGGGGCCGATAAATTCCGCGACATCCATCCCGAGATCGACTGGAAGGTGCAGCTGGAATACGCCGAGCAGGTGGGGCTGGGCAGCCGAGACTACGAGTTGGTGCGAATTTAGCTCCGGTTTAACACCACACTACCAATTGGGGTGCCATGTCCGGGTTTGTGCTTGAAGCGGCCGGTGTCCAATGGACAGCGCCTGACGGCAATAAGGTTCTGTTAGGCGTTTCCTTTGGGCTGGCGGCCGGTGAGTTGGTTTGGCTAAGCGGACCATCGGGCGGCGGAAAGTCTACACTGTTGCGCCTATTGGGGCGGCTCATTTCGCCCTCCACGGGAGACATTATCCTCAACGGCCGGTCCATGACCGAATGGAAATCATGGGACTTTCGCCGTCAGGCCGTGTTGGTGGGCCAGATACCCGCCGTATTGGGCCAAACCGTGCGGCGCAACCTCCTTGCCCCGTTTTCCTATAGGGTTTCCCGGAATAACACGCCGCCGACCCCGGAAAAAATAAGCGCCGAACTCGGCCTGCTGGGCTTTGGCGATATCGGCCTGGACCGGGATGTTCAGGGCCTTTCCGTGGGACAGTTGCAGCGTCTTTGTCTGTGCCGGGCCTTGTTGCTTGGGCCTGCTGTTTTGCTTTTAGACGAACCCCTGGCGCCCCTGGATCCCGAGGCGGCGGATCTGGTTGTAAACCGGTTGTCGCAATATGTGGATCAGGGCGGGGCCGTGTTGATGGTCAGCCATCAACGACCGGCCAAATCGGCGCGCCATCTGGTATTGGCCGAGGGCAAGATGGAGGACAGGCAATGACGGGCATCGCGGCGATCGGCCCCTGGCAATTGGCCCTGGCTCTTGTCTTCGTGTTGCTGGCGGGAGCGGCCAGCATCCGCTTGCGCCTGGGCCTGGGCAAGGACATCGCCTGGGGCGCCATCCGCACCTTTGCCCAACTATTTTTGATGGGTTATGTCCTGGTCTATATTTTTCAGCTGGATATTCCGCCGCTGGTCCTGACCGTGTTTGGCGCAATGATCTTTTTCGCCGCACGGATCGTGGCGGGACGGGTCAAGGGCAAGGGCCCCAAGGTCTTCGGGCCGGTGTTTTTGTCCATGCTGTTGAGCTACATGGTGGTCACGTTCGTGGTGGTGGCGGTGGTGGTCCAGGCCGAACCCTGGTGGCAGCCTCGCTACTTCATACCACTTGGCGGCATGGTGGTTGGTAACTCCATGAACGCCATGGCCCTGGCCCTGGAGAGGCTTTTCAGCGATATGGCGGCCAAGCGTAACGAAGTGGAGGCCATGCTCAGCCTGGGGGCCAATCACAAAGAGGCAACAGCTGGTATTTTCGCCTCAGCGGTGTCGGCGGGCATGATCCCCAGCATAAACTCCATGATGGGCGTGGGCGTGGTTTTCATTCCCGGCATGATGACCGGCCAAATACTGGCGGGGGCCGATCCCCTGGTCAGTATCAAGTACCAGATAGTGGTTATGTTGATGCTGGTCGGATCAACAACACTGAGCAGTGTGGTCGGTGTGCACCTCGCCCGCCGCAGGCTGTTCAACAAAGATGAACAGATTGTTCAGTATTTTTCAGGTGATCGATCATAAAGGTTATGCTTTCATTGACTAAAGTATTAAAAAAATAATAGAGTAAAAAAACTGCGGACATATTTCTATCTGCTTTGATCTACTCCCAAAATGATGCGTAAAAGTTCATCGTGACAACTGACTGTAAATAGAGCAGAGTACGGGCAAACATTACAATGGCTTGTAGCTCAACACAGCGCCTGTCCCTTTCGCCATTCATCCTGATTGTAATCATTGTTGCCATGTCAACACTGTCATGGTCACCCCTACTCGCATCCGGCGGGGGGCAACATGGGCGCGCATTGCTCATAAGTTCCTATCACCCAGGATTTCCTGCATTTTTTCACCAAATTAACGGAATCAAGAGCGTCTTCGACCCGGAGCATATCCTACTCGATGTCGAGTTCATGGACACCAAGCGCTTCAAACAGAAAGAAAACCGGGACAACTTTAAGGAGAGCCTACGCTTCAAGCTCGCCCACCTTAAACCATACGATATTGTGATGACGGCCGACGACAATGCGTTGAACTTCGCCCTGGACCAGCAAAACGACCTGCTCAAGGGCTTGCCGATTATCTTCTTCGGTGTGAACAACGTAGATAAGGCTCTCGAACAAAACGACAATGAAATGGTGACCGGTGTTGTGGAAGATGTGTCCATGGCGGACACAATCTCCCTCATGCTCAAACTACATCCCCAAACAAAAAAAATGGTCGCCCTGGTCGATGCCTCGCCCAGCGGCCAAGCCGATCTCAAGCGGTTTTACGATCTGGAAGGTAATTTCAAGGATGTAAAGTTCGAAGACATATGCCTGGCGGATATGTCGTTTGATCAATTTAAGCAAAGACTGCGGGAAATCGGCGATGACACGGCCGTTTTGCTGCTTTCGGCATATCATGACAATCAGGGCAAGTCATTGCAATTCCACGATTCCCTGGACCTGATTGCCCGCAACCTGAACCGGCCTCTATATCACCTTTGGCATCACGGCCTGGGCGAAGGTGTTTTGGGCGGAAAGCTGGTCAGCCATTTCGACCAGGGACAAAGCGCCGCTTTGATGGCTCTCAAGGTTCTTAAGGGTACGCCGCTAAGGGATATATCAGTCAGCAGCCAGAGCCCCAACAGGTATTATTTCGACCACCGCCAGCTACAGAGATTTCGGTTGGATGAAGCCGGCCTGCCGCCGGACAGTGTGGTCCTTTTCAAGCCCGAGAGCTTTTTACATAAAAATATAATGATGGTCTTGTGGCTGTTGTTTTTATTCATCAGCCTGGTGACCATAGTCATTGTTTTGGTTTTCAATGCATTGCAGCGTAGAAGGTCCGAAGAAAAACTGCGCGAAAGTGAAGGGCGTTTCCGCTCCACTTTCGAACAGGCCGCCGTGGGCATTCTTCATCTTGATTTAAAGGGCGAGTTCCTTCGCGTAAACAGACGCTTTTGCGATATGCTCGGCTACAGCCGGGATGAGTTTCGACTGTTGAGTCTGCGTGATATTTCCCATCCCGAAGACATGAAAACCAGTGAGCAGATGCGGGTGGACCTGCTCTCCGGCAAAGCGGACAAGATGTCCACCGAAAAACGCTACATAAGAAAAGACGGCTCCATGATGTGGGGCCACCTCACATTGTCGCTGCGGTTGGATGAACAGGGGCTGCCGGTTCATTTTATCGGTGTTATTGAAGATATTGGCGAACGCAAGGCAGCCGAGGAGGAAAAGGAGAAACTGGAGGACAAACTACTTCAGTCGCAAAAAATGGAGGCTCTGGGCACCTTGGCCGGTGGCGTGGCCCACGACTTCAACAACTTGCTGGCCGCGATTCTCGGATATTCAGAGCTGGCCTTGGACTCGGTAAAAGAGGGAGAGGATTGCGCGGAAGATCTCGAGCAATTGATCAAATCAGCCGAGCGGGGCAGGGAGTTGGTTAGGCAAATCCTTACCTTTAGCCGCAAAATGCAGGTTGAATTGCAGCCGCTTGACCTAAACAAGGAGGTGAAGCGGGTCTCGGAAATTCTTAAGCACGCCTTGCCAAAGATGATAGAAATCAAAATCAAACTAGATCCGGACCTCCAAGCCATTGCCGCGGACCAGACCCAGATCGAACAAGTGCTGCTGAATCTGGGGAGCAATGCAGCCGATGCCATGCCGCAAGGCGGGACACTGCGCATAGAGACCTCGAACGTGGTTTTGGATGAGCAATATTGCAGGCGCCATGCCGAAGTTAGTCCCGGGCCATATGTTTTACTGGAAGTTGCCGATACGGGATCGGGCATGGATGAAAACACCCTTGTCCAAATATTTGATCCGTTTTTTACCACAAAGGACGTTGGCAAAGGCACCGGACTTGGTCTTTCGACGGTGTTTGGAATCATCAAGGAGCATGGTGGAGCGATTTCCTGCATGAGCGAGATCGGTCAAGGAACTGTGTTTAAGATGTTTCTACCCGTATGCGGTGAACAAAACGGCCAAGGCCTTGAAATGGGGAAGGACTCGCACGAAGCCGCCAACGGAGGAGCGACAATCCTTTTCGTGGATGACGAACAGGCCCTGAGGGAGATAGCCGCTATACACCTTATGCGGGCGGGTTATAAAGTCATTACGGCCGATAGTGGGGAACTGGCCTTGGAAATGTACAAGGCGGGAGCCAAAGATATCGATTTGGTCATTCTCGACTTGAGCATGCCCGGGCTGGGCGGGATCTTCTGCCTAAAGGAGATACTGACTTTTGATTCAGCCGCAACAGTGCTTGTTACAAGTGGTTATTCGGAAGACACCCAGAGAAAAGACGTGCTTGCAATGGGTGCGAAAGAGTACCTGCCAAAACCCAACGGCAAGACGCAATTGCTTTCGGCTGTACGAGCTGTTTTGAATAAGTAATTGTAAAATCGGTTGAACTCCGAGCTTAACAATCAATCAAAAACCCATGCTAATTATGGGCTTTTATGCGTATTTTCTTGTTGGCCTGTCAACAAGGCTTGGTTATGATAAGTCCATGTTAAAAACGGCGGCTATTGAATATGCTGCCTAAGGGCACGAGAGCGGCGCGGCCGCGCAAATGCGCGGCAGTGAAAACATCAGGACAAGAGAGGGTTAATGCTATTAAAAAGATTTGTGAGTATGGCCGCCGTAATGGCTTTGGTCATGGGTTTTTCAGTGGCTGGGTTTGCCGCTGAGAGGGATTCGATCGTTAAGGCCGGAGAGGACTTCCCCAAGGTCGAGTTTGCTGCTGAGCTTGATGCCAATGGCAAAAAGTACTTGGGCTTGGATGTCTCGGCCAAAACCTTCAGCATTGACCAAATCGACGCCAAGGTAATTGTGTTAGAGTTTTTTGGCCTCTATTGCCTGCACTGCCGCAGCGAAGCCCCCAAGGTGGCCCAACTCTATAAGATGATCCAGGACGAAGGCCTTGGCGACAAGGTCAAATTCCTTGGTGTGGGCGTCAACAACTCGGCTTTTGAGGTGGCGGCCTTCCGTAAGCAACTCAAAGTGCTGTTCCCGGGTGTGCCCGATCCCAAGATGGCCAACACCAAGGCCGTGGGCGTGTTTGCCACTCCGACATTTATCGTGGTAACGAAGTCTTCTCCCTGCAAGGTCTTTGTCACCAAGGTCGGTGATGTGGGACCTTTGGACGTCTTTGTCAAGGAACTCAAGGAAGCCGCCGGCAATTAGCCTGATTCCTCAACGCAAATAAAAATCCCGTCCAGACTATGCCTGGGCGGGATTTTTATTTATCTGATTAGGACTCTTCGCTGGACCCCGACCGACCTCCAATGGGCGGCGCATCGGTTTTGGGGCAAAGCTTGATGCTCAACAAGCCTATCAGTCAACCCTCAGCATTCTTTCGCTCAATAGCCTTCCCGAATCCGTTTTTCGGTCCGTTTTTGGGTCAATGTGTCAAGTGACAGCCACGACCCCGGCTTCCACAGCAGCCAAAGGGCGGGAAGCATAATTATGAAGTCGCGGAGAGCGTCGGCGTAACCAACGGCGCTATCCTGGCCCGGGAAACAGCCGCAGTTGTGGCTTTGCCCCGTGGCGCCGGCGTGGATCATCAGGGCTGTGAAAAAGGCCATCAGATAGGCCAGCCACAGTGCCGCAGGACGAATCCATATTCCAAAAACCATCATTGTGGCAAGAAAAAATTCAAGCCACGCCAGCACGGCGCTGAAGGTATTGACCGCCCATATCGGCAAGATGTCATAGGTGGCCGTGGCCTGGGCAAATGAGGCGGGATCCCACACCTTTTCCAGGCTAGCCAAATAAAAGACTGTTGCCAGGGCTATCCTGCTTCCCAGGGATATGATTTCAAATACTTTTGTCATGGCGAATATGGCTCTTTACTTGTGGGATAGCCTGCCAGAACCCATTGATCGTAGCTGGCGTCCATTACGTAAACATTGCTGAAACCCTTGTCTCTCATCTTTTGGGCCACCACCGCCGCAGGCCAGCGGCTTGCCGTTCGGCCGTAGATGACGATCACCTGATCCTTGACCAGGGCCGGGGCCAGCATGTCGCCCATCATTTCCACCGCCTTGGGCGGAAAATTGAAGGCCCAGAGGATATGCCCCTGCTCGTATTCCTGGGAGGAACGAGAGTCGATGAACATCCCGCCTTCATTGAACATGTCCCAGGAGTCGAGCATTGTCGCCGGTTTCCAAAGGGGTTTGAACAATTCCTTTGGCAGGAAGCCGATTCCCTGGGGCATCACCGCGTTGAAAACCACGGCCGCGGCCCAGGCCAAAAGCAGGACCACCCCCGCTTTTTTTACGATTATGATTAAACCGGTCAATTTATTCCCCCTTTTGCTGCTGGCTGGCGAGGGGCGCTTGTTTGGCCTCCGGCGGGATCAAGGCATCCGGAACGGGTATCTTGTTTTCCTTGAAGTATCGGTATGCTCCCACGTGTAGTGGCACTTCCAGGCCGATGAGGGCCTTTTGAGGGTCTTCAAGGTTTGCGTCGCCCAGGTCCATGTTGCCCCATTGACCGAATTGGTCAAAGAAAACCTTGGTCAGCTTGTAGACGGTTTGTTCATCAAGCTCGGCCCGACAATACAGGTGGTTGTGCTGGGCGATTGTTTTCAGGTCATTTTCCTGGCCTGGGAACTTTCCCGCCTTGACCACGAAGCGGAATCCCTTGTAGGGCGAGGTGCTGTTGATAGTCGCCAACTGCTCGTCGCTTACCTCCAACAGCCGGGGATTGTTTTCCTTAACCTGCATTACATATTTTACGGGATAAGAAAACGGTCCGTCGGATATCATCAAGCCTGCGACCTTTTGGGACTGAAAATAGCGGTAGGCCTTGAAGGGCAGCAGATAGCGTAATTGCATTTCACTGCGGTTGACGCCTATGGCCTGAAGGATGACCAGGGCGGAAAATTCTCCGCTGCCCGGCATTCCCGCCGAAACCGCTTGGCCGCCCAAGTCTTTTATTGTGCCGGTATCGACCTTTTCACCACGCAGGATGAAATATTCAACGTTGGGCCATAATCTGAAAATAGAGCGCAATTCCTTGAATGGAGCGCCCTGGTACAGGCCGGTTCCCTGCCAGGATGTGTTGGCAATGAGGTTCTCAAGGACAGCCAAGTCGACTTTATTCAGCCTTAGGCTCGAAAGGTTTTCCTCGCTGCCGGGGCTGACAATGGCCTGGCATTGAATCAGATCGCTTTCAGCCAGTGTCATCGACCACAATGTGGCCATGCCCCTGCCCACGGCGAAGTCAGCGCCCACGGCCGGACCGGTGGCCATTTTGAGCACATTCGGCTCATCTTGGGCCGCTGCCGGGCTGACGCAGACAATCAGTGCCCAGGCAATGGCGAGTAAACTGATTCTGAGTTTTAGATTAATGATGCTCATAGCCGGTATTCCCGGAAAATGTGGTCGTATGGGCCTGAATTATCAAGTCCAGGCCTTTGGCCTATCAACTGCTCACCCAGGCCATGGCTTTGTCTAAATCATCGTGCCGAAAGCTTCTTATATCCACGCCGGTCGCCATCTCCAAGTACTGGGCAAAAGATCCGGCCCAACTCGGCTTTCCGATCAAGGCAACCTTTTGCAGTTGGCCTTCCTGTTCGATGACGAACCTGGCAATCTCAGTGGCCTCATGCAGGTTCATGCCGACGATTGGTTGCCCGAAATCCAGAACAAGCCGGTATTTGCCGTCTGACTCAGCCGCTTTGGCCAGTCCCTGATAAAGAACGGGAAGGTCATTGTCGATATCAAAGCTTCGCGAGACCCTTATGGCCAGAATGTTACCTTTACTTTGGGGCAGAACCTCGAACATTGGAAACCCCCTTGATCATCTACATCTATTCGGTTCTCCAAGCATAACGGCATAACGGGTTTCAAGGCAAGCATAAGGGTGCCGGAAATCATGCGAAAAAAATGAAAACGCCGGTTCCCGACAGGAACCGGCGTTTAGGAGTCAGAGTTGCCGCTTAATTATGCGGCATCACCGAGAGGTGACTACTTGACGTCCACCAGCGGCACGGGGTAGTTCCACTCCATCTGCTCCAGGACCTTACGCAGGATCTCCGGGCTGTAGATGAGCTTCCACTTGCCGTCTTCTTCCATCCAGGCCTTGTTGACTTTGATCGAACGGCTGCTGTCAGCCAGATCGCCCTCAACCTTGACCTTTTTGCCCAGCAGGCGGCTAATCCACTGCTGACCAATGTTGCTGATGGCGTACCAGTTGCCCTGGGCATCTACCAGGACAAAGTTTTGCTCGATAGCGGCCACGATATCCTCTGCGCCCACAGGGCAGGCCTTTTTATTCAGGGCGCACAGCAGACCCTGGATGCTGCCCTCAATGGTAGCCGGCTTGGCGGTAGCCAGGCTCGGGACCATCAGCAGTGCAACGATGACCGCAAGACCGATCCAACTTCTCTTCATCTCCTTCTCTCCCTTCTACGTGTTTTTAATTATTGAACACGCCGCCGCGCTGACCAGCAACACCCGAATTGTCGGGTGAAGGCGCAACATACGCGCGTTACAACTTCATGTCAGTGTAACTCACCAACTTTACTGGACTCAAGCAAATCTTTGCCTAATCCGGATTTGTTATCAACTCCCACAATGCACGATGCATCATGAACATATAAGCAGAAAAAAACCGGTCAGGTCAATCCTGCAACAAAGAAAAAATTAATTCCCTGCAAAATGTTGGCGGCTTTAGTTGGTATCTCGTCATAAAAGAACCCTGTCTGCGGCCTCCGCAAGTTTGCTTACGCATGATGTTACTATAAACAAAACACAAAAAACCACTTCTAATGCGACAAAAAAGCAAAGAACTGCATAATGGAACCCCGCGAAATGCCTTGATATGGAGCAATCGGGAGGCTCTCGGCGCGGGCAAGCCCGGACTTGACCGGCGACCATAACGCTGATAAGCTATCCTACTTATTGTAGTATCAATATAATCAGGCACTTAAACGAAAGTCCCAAGTGAGGACCAACTTGGCAAAAAAAATTATAGAAATAATAGTGAACGGTTTCACGCGCGAGGTGGCCGCTGACGCCTCCATGAGCCTGGCGGATGTCCTGCGTGATGAATTTGGCCTTTTGGGCGTAAAAAAAGGCTGCGGCCTCGGAAATTGCGGTTGCTGCACTGTCTTGATGGACGGTCGGGCCGTCAGTTCATGCCTAGTTTTGGCCTTGGAAGCCCACCAGCGCGAGATAGTAACCGTTGAGGGGCTCAAAGACGCATCGCCGGAAGTAGGGGCCATTCGCCGCGGCCTCCTGGAGACCGGCGCGGCCAATGACGGCTTCGGCGCGGCAGGGTTGAGCATTTCGGCGTTTCAACTGGCCAAAGCAGGCGTCGCCGACGATGAAGGCATCGCCAGGGGCCTTTCCGGCCATTGCCTGGACGCCTCGGGATATGATCAAGCCATCTCGGCCGTCAAGGCTGCGGCGGGCAAGGAGGGCTAGTCATGGCGTCGTTGATTCAACATCATCAGCCCGGATCGCTGGAAACAGCCCTGGACTTCCTGGGCCGCTTTCGCACCGATGTAGCCATAATAGCCGGAGGCACAGCCATCGTGCCCCAGATGCGCGACGGCAGCAAAACAGTTGGCAACCTGGTCAGCCTAAGCCGGGTTAAAGGCCTGAGCCCAATATCATACATTGATGCGGACGGCCTGGTCATCGGAGCCGGGGCCAAGGTGGCGGACGTGGCCGTGAGCCCGGACGTCCTCCGCTATTATCCCGCCCTGGCCCAGGCCTGCGCCCAGATGGCCACGCCCCAGGTCCGCAATATGGCCACCGTGGCCGGCAACCTGGCCAACGCCTCGCCGGCGGCTGATTGCGCCGCACCCCTATTGGCCCATGGCGGCAGTGTTGTCTTGGTGGAGCGCGGCGGCCGCAGGCAGGTCATGCTGGAGCGTTTATTCACTGGGCCGCATCAAACCGTTATCGAGCCCATGGAGATGATCGAGGCCATAAGGGTGCCCGCTCCGCCCAAGCGGTTTGGCTCGTGCTATCTGCGCCTTACCTCCGGCGGAGCCTGCGGCCGGTTGATCCTGGGCGTGGCCGGGCTATTGAGCCTCGACGCCGACGGCAACATCATCCGCTCCCGCCTGGCCATATCCGGCGCTGCGCCCACGCCCGTGCGGGCCAACGAGGCCGAAAGCCTGTTGGACGGCATGACCCCGGATGAGACCCTGTTGGCCCGGGCGGCCGCGGCCTGCGTGCGGGCCACGTCACCGTCCGACGATCATCTGGCCACGGCCTTTTATCGCAGAATGATGACCCAGGTCCTGGCCCGCAGGGTCTTGCTGGCCTGTTTGGAAATGGCCCGGAGGGAATTGTGATGAGCAATATCAGCAGTGATTTGGCAGGCCTTCGCGGAGAGCACGCCATCATGGGCCGTTCGATTTTCGCCGGTGACATCAGCCTGCCGGGCATGCTGCACGCCTGCCTGTTGGCCGGCCCGCAGGCAAGGGGCAGGATCAGCGGCATTGATTTCAAGGAAGCCCTAAAGGCTCCCGGCGTGGTTGCCGCCGTGGCGGACCAAGGATTGCTGGGCGTCGAGATTGATTACCTGGGTCAACCGGTGGCGGCCATCTGCGCTGAAACCGCCCAGGCAGCGGTCATTGCCCTTGGCCGGATAAAGTACGAATTCGCCGCACAGGAGCCGCTGTTCGAGCTTGAGCTGGCCATGGCCGATGGCGCTCCATCCCTGTTGGATGGCGGCAATGTGGTTTCCCGCGCCAACGACGAAAAGGGCGATGTGGAAAACGCCCTGTCCCAGGCGTCGCAGGTGGTCATGGCCCGCTTCCAGACAGCGCCCAGATCCCTGGCCGGCGTTGAACCGGCCGTGTGCGTGGCGGCCCACGAGCCTGACGGCGGCTTGATCCTCTACGCCAACCGCGGCAGGGCCGACGTCCAACATGGCGCTTTGGCGGCGGCACTGGATATGGACCAGGCCAAGTTGCGGATCGAGTGCCTGGGCGATGCGCCCGCCGGGCCCTGGGAAACGGCGATGCAGTACGCCGCATTGAGTTTGGCGATAAAGAGCGGCAGGGCCGTCAGGATCGCCCCCAGCCTGGCCGAAAACGTGGCCCATGGCCTGCGCGTGCCCGGCACGGTGATCCTTGGCCGGGCCGGAGTGGATGACAAGGGCCGCCTTACTGCCCTGGATCTGGATATTAGCGTGGACGGCGGGGCCAACCAGGCCAAGCTGGACCAAGCCGTGGCCATGGCTGGTGCATTTGCCTACTCCACGGATAATTTCCGCTGCCGGGTGAGCCGGGGCTTCACCAACACTCCGCCTGCGGAAGTCTCCGCTTCATGCATCGCCTCTGCGGTTCATTTCGCCGTGGAGGGGCTGCTCAACGAATCAGCCCGCCAATTGGCCATGGACCCCGTTGAGATGCGCCAGGCCAACGTCGCCCCCGGCGGCACTCTGGCCCAGTGCCTAGAATCCGCCAAAAAATCGGCCCTCTGGGACGGCGGCAAACAGACCGGCGCGGCCTGTTTCGTCTTCGGCGATGGCGCTGAAATCGGCGCCGGCGTGCAGCTGGTCAGGGCGGAAACAGACCTGGAAACGGGCATGATCACCCTGTCATCCATGCAGGCTATAATCAGCGGCTCTCAGCCGTCTGACGCCGCCGCAGCCCAAAGCCGCATCCTGGCCCAACTCCAGGACGGAGTATCCGCGGCCTTGGTCAGCGGCCTGAAAACGGTCGAGGGCAAGGTCGTCAACGCAGCGGAAAAACACCATGCAAACAGCCTGGACATGCCGCGCGTGAAACTGGAGTTCACCGGAAACGGACCAGCTCCGGAGATCACCGCCGGGCCGTCCTATGGCGTGGCCCCGGCCTTGGCCGCTTCAGTGGCCGCCGCCAGCGGCGGTTTTTGCACCCAATTGCCCATAACCCCCGAGGGCCTGCTAAAGGCCACGGGCCGCATAAGGTAGCACGTTCATGGAAAGTTACGCCTCGGCAAAACTCGCCAAGATAGACACACGCTCCGACGGCGGAGCCAATGTCTGGTTCAAGGTCCGCTTGGGCGACTACCTGCTCGAAGTGCCCCTGACCATTGAAGACACCAGGGAATTGGACATGGCCGAGGTCGGCAAATTGGCCCGCAAACAATTCGCCGGACTGGCCGCCGCCCTGGCCAAGGAAACCGCCCGTTGGGCTTGAGCTTTTGTGGGGGAGACCTTTTTCTTTTTACAAAAAAGAAAAAGGTCTCCCCCACACCCCCTTCCAAAAAGAAAACCAAATGCGCGTTCAATTTAGCCTGCGGCTAAATTGAACGCGCTGTGTTTGGCCAATGCCATTTCTTTGTCGACCTCTTGATCGGCAAAGAAACCACGCGCCACCAAAAAATGACCGGTTATTGATTTGCGGCGAAGCCGAAATCAATAACCGGCGAAATTCTTTTGGGGGTGTGGGGGCCTTTTCTTTTAAGAAAAGGCCCCCACGAATTTCTAGAAGTTTATGAACAGGCCGAGGAAGTAACCACCGGCAACGGCGGAGCCGATAACGCCGGCCACGTTGGGGCCCATGGCGTGCATCAGCAGGAAGTTGCGCTTGTTTTCCTGCTGGCCCATATGGTGGACGATGCGTGCGCTCATGGGAACGGCGGACACGCCCGCCGCGCCGAGCATGGGGTTGAAAGGCTCCTTGCTGAACTTGGACATGATCTTGCCGAAGATCACGCCGCCGGCGGTGCCCATGCAGAAGGCCAGCAGGCCAAGACCCAGCACCAGCAGGGTCTGCGGGTCCATGACCCTATCCGCGGGCATGGAGGCTCCGATACCGAGCATCAGCAGGATGGTGATTATGTTGATCAGCTCGTTCTGGGCGGTCTGGCTCAGACGCTCGACCACGCCGGATTCCCGGAAGAGGTTGCCCAGCAGCAGGAAGCCCACCAACGGAGCGCTCTTGGGGATGATCAGGATGATGATCAGCATGGCCATGATCGGGAACAGGATGCGTTCCATGCGGCTGACGGGCCGGATCATGGGCTTCATGTAGGTTTCGCGTTCGGCTTTGCTGGTCAGGGCCTTGATGATGGGCGGTTGGATGATTGCAACCATGGCCATGTAGGAATAGGCCGCGGTGGCGGTGATGCCCATGATGTCCGGGGCCAGCAGGCCGGTGGTGTAGATGGTGGTGGGTCCGTCGGCGCCGCCGATGATGCCGATGGAGCAGGCTTCCTTGAGGGTGAAGCCCCATTCGGGCACCAGAAGGCCCACGGCAAGGGCGCCCAGGAACGCGCAGTAGATGCCTATCTGGGCGGCCGCGCCCAGGAGGAAGGCCCTGGGATTGGCGATCAGCGGGCTGAAGTCGGTGAGAGCGCCGATGCCGAAGAAAATGAACTGGGGCAGAATGGTCCAGGTGTACAGGCCGTATTTGAGGATGATGCCCAGAACGCCCGCTCCGCCGTCGGGGATGCCGGGGCCGGGCAGGGTGGTCAGGCCGGTAAGCGGCAGGTTGGCCAGGATCATGCCCGCGCCGATGGGCAGAAGCTCGTAGGGCTCCCACTCTTTTTTAATGGCCAGGAAGATGAATCCCAGCCCGACCAGGATCATGATCAGGTGGGGCAGGTCCATGTTGCCGAAGCCGACCTGGACATTGAGAATCTTTAAAACGCCGTCATGGTAGGTAATGAGGTGGTCCATAAAGCTCATGATGCGGCCTCCTCCTTGGCTTGGGCCTGCTTAGCAGCTGCTTTCTTCTTGGCTTCGATGTTGATGAAGATCTTGCCCATGAAGTGGGTGCAAGCCGCCAGAATCGACATTATCAAGAAGACCACAACTAGGCCGCCGCCTACGATGCGAAACGCTTCCCCCCAGTTTACCGGTTCCATGTTAACCTCCGGTTTGCTTCAGATCCAGCGGGCCTCAAAAGCTCTGCCGGTCTTGGCATTATGTTATTGGTTTTCGGTGCTGTCTCAGTGGGTGGATCAGCGAAAGTTGAAACAAAGGGCCGGGAATAGAAAATTCCCAACCCTTATGTGATTGGAAAATATATAGCAAAAACGTTAAGTGAGCAAGTTGTTTGGGCCAATTGGTTGGTTTGCCCTAGGGCTTTCGCCATTATTAGAGGGTTGAAACCGGCTAATGCCGGTATTAATTGTCGGTATCGCTTTGCAACACGGCCAAAAACGCCTTTTGGGGTATCGGCACGTTGCCCACCAGCTTCATGCGCTTTTTTCCAGCCTTTTGTTTTTCCAGCAGTTTTCGCTTGCGGCTGACGTCGCCGCCATAGCATTTGGCCGTAACATCCTTGCGGAAGGCGTTGATGGTGCTGCGAGCAATGATCGTGCCTCCGATGGCCCCCTGGATGGCGATTTTGAACTGCTGGCGGGGTATTGAATCCTTGAGCTTGTTGACCGCGTGCAGGGCCCTGGCGCGGGCGCCGTCGCGGTGGACCAGCATGGACAGGGCGTCGACCTTTTCGCCGTTGACCAGGATGTCGAGCTTGACCAGATCCGAGCGGCGGTAGTTCAGAGGTTCGAAGTCGAACGAGCCGTAGCCCTGGGTCACTGTCTTGAGCTTGTCGTAGAAATCGTAGATGATTTCGGCCAGGGGCAACTCGCTTATGATCTCCACGCGGCCCGGCGTGGGATAGCTCATGGTGTTGCCCTCGCCGCGGCGTTCCAGGCAAAGCTGCATCACCGAGCCGATATAGCGCTCTGGCATGAGGATCGAGGCCCGCACATATGGCTCTTCACAAAAGTCGATGGACGCCGGGTCGGGATACAGGGCCGGGTTTTCGATATCCTTGATTTCGCCGTCGTTCATATGGATGATGTAACGCACGCTGGGCGCGGTGAGGATAAGGCTTAGGCCGAATTCCCGCTCCAGGCGCTCCTGGACTACCTCCAGATGCAACAGGCCCAGGAAGCCGCAACGGAATCCCGTACCCAGGGCCTGGGAATAGTCTTTTTGATAGGTCAGGCTGGCGTCGTTGAGCTTGAGCTTGTCAATGGCGTCGACCAGTTCGGGGTAATCGTCGGTGGCCACGGGATAAATCGAGGAAAACACCACCGGTTTGGCTTCCTGAAAGCCGGGCAGGGGCCCTGATGCCGGGGCGTTGTCGTCGGTGATGGTGTCGCCCACGTCCACGTCGCTGACGGCCTTGACTCCGGCGATGATGTAGCCCACCTGGCCCGCCCTGAGCTGCTTTACCACCTTGCGCTGCACGCCGAACAGACCCACCTCCTCCACGCGGTAGACGGCTCCGCCGTACATGAAGCGGATCATATGACCAGGCTGGACGGCTCCCTCCATGATCCGCGCCGAGATGATCGTGCCCCGGTACGGATCGTACTGGGCGTCGAAGATAAGGGCCTGCAACGGCGCGCCAGCATCGCCTTTGGGCGGCGGAAGCTGTTCGACAATAGCCTCCAGCACGGCCTCGATGTTGGTGCCCTGCTTGGCCGACACGGCGATGGCCGCATCACCGTCCAGGCCCAGATCCTCGGTGATCTGCATGCGGGTGCCGTCGACATCGGCGCTGATCAGGTCGATCTTGTTGATCACCGGCACGATCTCCAGGTCGTGCTCCATGGCCAGATACATGTTGGCCAGGGTCTGGGCCTCCACACCCTGGGATGCGTCGACGATCAGCAAGACGCCTTCGCAGGAGGCCAGGGCCCGGGACACCTCGTAGGTGAAGTCCACGTGGCCGGGGGTGTCGATGAGGTTGAGTTCGTATATCTCGCCGTTCTTGGCGGTGTAGGGCAGGGTGATGGCCTGGCTCTTGATGGTGATGCCCCGCTCTCGCTCCAGGTACATGTTGTCCAAAAGCTGATTTTGGAACTGGCGGTCTTCCACCGCGCCGCAGGCCTGGATCAGGCGGTCGGCCAAGGTTGATTTGCCGTGGTCGATGTGGGCGATGATGCTGAAATTGCGGGTATGTTCGCGGTCTGCCAAGAGCGGGCCTCCTCATATATTAGACTGACTTGGGAGGATAACCTTGGCAACGTGTTTCGTCAACTTGGGACAGGGTAAAACAGAGGACAGATAGTGGTTAATAGAAAAAAAGCCCGGCCCCGCCCAATGCGGAACCGGACTTTTAGACCCGGCTATTTGAATGTTTTTCAAATAAGTTTTGGTGCTTATGGTTATTTAAAGCCCGTGGCTGTCAAACAACCTTTTCAGCACAAAGTGTTTAATCTGTATAGCCTTCCTCCTGTCCGGCGGTTTGACGCCATTGATTTGGTTGGTATATCCTTGGCCGCCAAGCTTGCCGCTTGGACAGGCCGTTTCGATGCATTCATGCCCGGCCGGTCAAGCGCCTGATGCGCAGTACGCCGCGGCCCTGTTCCACCTGACGGGTGGAAAGCTCGAAACAAGTGCCATCGAGAATTTTGGCCAGGTTCAGGGGCAGGTCGTCGTCGTCGTATTGGACCTCCAGACACTGGCCGATGGCCATGCAGCGCAATTGCCGCCTCACCAGCAAAATACTCCACACCGTGCCGCGCCCCCTGGCGTCCAGGTTTTCGAGGCTGCTGAATGTGGATATTTGCCGGTCCATGTGTTCTCCGTTGATTGACATTGTCCCTGCCTATTTATCAGCAAGAGCCAGGCCAAATTGCTATCATCTGTAATTGTTGGAAATAACGATATTAATTACCTGGTACAAATTTATTTGTGCGGAAAACGTTAATCGTTGTTAACATATTGACACAAATATCGCTAACTAGTGTTAATGGTGTGAACATGAGTCAAAACAATATCAGCGAGGAATACAGCCAATACTGGCAGACGGTCATCGAGACCATGGAAGACGGCCTGATGGTGGTGGATTCCGATGGCGTGATAATAAGCGTTAATCCCGCGATGGCCAAACTCACCGGCTATGAGGCCGACGAACTGGTGGGCAACTCATGCCGCATGCTCAACTGTGATTCCTGCACCTACAGCCGTAACGCCGCCGACGGCGCCCATTGCGAGTTGTTCAGGGACGGTCAGATCCGGCGCTGCAAATGCACCCTGCGCCGCAGGGACGGCTCGCCGTTGCACGTGATGAAAAACGCGGCTGTGATCAATGACGGCCAGGGCAATTTCCTGGGCGGCGTGGAAACGCTCACCGACCTCAGCGAGGTCAAGGCCAAGGAGCGCGAATTGGCCGATCTGCGCCGGGAGATGGCCATCGAGTCCGAGTTCGAGGGCCTGGTGGGCCGCTCGCCCCAGATGCTGGGCCTGTTCAACCTGATCCGCAGCGCGGCCGAATCCGACGCCCCGGTGCTGATCCAGGGCGAAAGCGGCACGGGCAAGGAGATGATCGCCAATGCCCTGCACCGCCTGGGGCCCAGGGCGGCCGGTCCGTTCATCAAGGTCAACTGCGCCTCCCTGAATGAATCGTTATTGGAAAGTGAGTTGTTCGGCCACGTCAAAGGGGCCTTCACCGGGGCCGACAAGACCCGCCAGGGCCGCTTCGAGGCCGCGGCGGGCGGTGATTTCATGCTGGACGAGGTGGGCGATCTGCCCCCCCACACCCAGGTCAAGCTGCTGCGGGTGTTGCAGGAAAAAATCATCGAAAAGGTCGGCGACCACATGCCCGTTCCGGTGGATGTTCGCATCATCTCGGCCACCAACAAGGACCTCAAAACCTTGGTGGGGGAGGGTGCCTTCCGCGAGGACCTGTTCTACCGGGTGGCGGTGATTCCCATCCGGGTGCCTTCCCTGCGGGAGCGGCGGGAAGACATACCGCTTCTGGTGGAGACCTTTGTCACCCGCATCGCCAAGCGGACCGGCAAGGCCATATCGGGCGTCAGCCGGGCGGCCATGAACATCTTGGAAATCTACCACTGGCCCGGCAACGTGCGGGAACTGATCAACGTCATTGAATACGCCTTTGTGGTCTGTCCGGGCGGCGTTATCCAACCCGAGCATTTGCCCGAAAGCCTGGGCCCGGTGCTCAACGGCTCGTGCGCCCTGCCGGTCAGCGCCCCAACTCCGGGGCGGCCCGTGGATGAGCGGGGCCGGATCATCGAGGCCCTGCGGGCCAGCGGCGGCAGAAAGCAGGCCGCGGCCGATATGCTGGGCATCAGCCGGGTGACCCTGTGGAAGCGCATCAACAAGTACGGCATCGAGGTGGACAGCGTGGTGCGGTGAGCCTTTAGAGGGCCTGATATTAGCATTGTTTAATGGCCTGTTTTGTGCTGTATATTGACAATCTGTTTAGAAAAGGGGGGCGAAATGGAGGTGGAATTTCATTATTATGTTACTTATCTGATCGCGGCCAAGGCAGGCTTCCAACAAAAAGACGCGCTGACGATTGCCTATGCTTCGCAATATGTCGACGATAACGACGTTGTCCTCGAAGTGGACAAGGACTCACCAGATACTTCCTATAATAATTACATTAGCCAGACGCTCAACATCCTCAAACCCAAGCCCGAACTATATCGAATTTATCCTATATTCCATTTCATTCCGGGAGACCCGTTGTTTGAAGGGGCTTGCCGCAAAGACGGCTGCATGCATTGGCTCAACACTACTCCCAATAGCGAAAATGCCAACAAAATCGTTGACGCCGCTCTGGATACCGGTGATTTGTACCGCATCGGCATAGCCATGCATGGATATGCCGACACCTGGGCCCATCAGAATTTCGTGGGCTATTATTCTGCCCATAACGGCATGGGCGAATTGCTGCCCAACATCGGGCATGCCGACGCCAAACATGACCCGGACCTGCCTGGACTGATCTGGCTGGACCCCAGGCTCAAGCACGGCATCGTCGATAACACCAAACGATTCCTCGACGCAGCCCAAAACATGCTGGCCAAGCTGCTTTCCTTAACCAAACCGGGCATGAGTGAAGAAGATGTTGCAAGCCTGCAGAATAGCTTGAGAGACGATTTGGCCGGGGCCATCGGCGGACCGGATTACGGCAATGCGAAAAAAGGCCAGCGGATTAAAAATTATATCAATCTGTCTTGTAATGAAGAATACGGAGGGCTGCCGCTGGCTAAATACGACGAGGACGAATGGATCAGTGGTGCCATCGATGAGACGGTCAATGGCCTTAGTGACCGCCGCTCGGAGATGGTCAGCAATTTCGTACTGTTCAAAGACGACTACCGGTGGAAATATCCAGCCGGTTATAAAGATACGCCGTGGTATCGGTTCCAGGAAGCAGTCAAGGAGCACCAAGCCTTTGCCATTGACCTGCTGAAACAGACCAACCTGAGCCGCATGGAGCTTCCCGCTGAAAATTGGTGATTAGATTTAGCGGACTTTTACTCACTGTCGCACAACAAACAACCCCGGCCCCATTATGGAGCCGGGGTTTCAACTTTTTGCCGGTCGCCTCAGCAGTGACGCCTGACCTTGCCTTTTTTCGCGGGCTGGGTGGGCTTGTAGTCGGGCTGGGCCGCGAAATGTTCCAGGGCCCGATCGATATCCTCCAGCAACATGTCGGCCATGTCCCGGCTCATGCCCTCCTTGACCACGATGCGGCAGACCACGATGTCCTGGGCGTTTTCAGGCAGTGTGTAGGCGGGGACCAGCCAGCCCCGGTGCCTGAGCTGCTCGCTTAGGTCGAACAGGGTGTAATTTGTGGGCTTCTTGAGCTTCCAGGCGAACACCGGGATGTCCGATCCGTCGCTGAGTAGCTCGAAAGGCCCCAGCTTGGCTATGGCCGAGCTCAGGTACATGGCCACGTCCCGGCTGGCCTGCTGGATGCGCTGGTAGCCCTCCCGGCCCAGGCGCAGGAAATTGTAGTATTGGGCCACGATCTGGTTGCCGGGACGGCTGAAATTCAAGGCGAAGGTGGGCATCTCGCCGCCCAGGTAATTGACCTTGAAGATCAGCTCCTCGGGCAGGTCTTCCCAGGAGCGCCAGATGACCCAGCCCACGCCGGGGTAGACCAAGCCGTATTTGTGGCCCGAGACGTTGATGCTCTTGACCCATTTCAGGCGAAAGTCCCATTCCAGCTCGGGCTGTAAAAACGGCGCCACAAAGGCCCCGCTGGCCCCGTCCACGTGAAGGGGGATGTCCCAGCCGGTTTTAGCGTTGAGCTCGTCCAGGGCGTCGTTGAAGCCCTGGATGTCCTCGTACTGGCCGGTGAAGGTGGTGCCCAGGATGCCCACGACGCCGATGGTGTTTTCATCGCAGAGTTCCACCATCTGCCCGGGCGTCATCATGTACTGGCCCGGCTCCATGGGCGCCAGACGGGGCTCCACCTCCCAGTAGCGGGCGAATTTTTCCCAGCAAACCTGCACGTCGATGCCCATGACCAGGTTGGGCTTGTCCGTGGGTTTGCCCTTGGCCTGCAAGCGTTTTTTCCACTGCCACTTCATGGCCATGCCGCCCAGCATGGCCGCCTCGGACGAACCGATCGTGGAGCATCCGGCGTGGTTGGCCTCCTCCGGCGCGTTGAACAGATGCGCCAGCATGTTCACACAGCGCATTTCCAGTTCGGCGGTCTGGGGGTATTCGTCCTTGTCGATCATGTTCTTGTCGAACGTCTCGGACATAAGCTGCCTGGCTTCGGGCTCCATCCAGGTGGTGACGAAGGTGGCTAGGTTGAGCCGGGAGTTGCCGTCGAGCATCAATTCGTCGTGTACGACGTTGTAAGCAGTGCCGGGGCTCATTTCGTTTTGGGGCATCTCAAAGCGTGGTATGGCCGATGTCAGGGCCCGGCTGCCGTATGTGGGCGTCAGGTAGGGCGAATTGCGGTATCTGGCTCGGTCTGATTTGCGGTGGATCATACGGTACCCCTTGATAGGAATGAGAAGGATTCGGGCGGCGCTGCCGACCTACGATATTTCTTGTGCCGAAACGGCCGGGTGGTTCATAATCAACGCCATTGTTACCAGATAATCAAGGAGACACCGCCAATGCGCAAGACTGTTGTTATTTTATTGACCCTTTTGGCCCTGGTTTGCGCCCTGTCCGTCACTGCATATGCAGGCCCCACTCTGGACCGCATCAAGCAAAGCGGTGAGATCCGCATAGGCACCTGCCCCACCATACCGCCGTTCAGCGCCAAGGCCAAAAACGGCATGATCATAGGCTATGACGCCGACGTGGCCAACATTTTGGCCGGGGCCATGGATATCAAGCTCCGCTTTGTGGAGATGCCCTTTCCCGAGCTGTTGAACGCCCTGGAGCAGGACAAGATCGACGCCATCATCAGCGCCATGACCATTACCCCGAAACGCAATATGCGGGTTGCCTTCTCTGGTCCGTATTTTGTTTCCGGCCAGACTGTCCTGGGCACCGACGCCCTGATGGCCAAGATCAACGGACGGGAAGACCTCAACTCCGACAAGTATTCGGTGACGGCCGCCGAAGACACGACGTCGTTGAACGCGGCGGAAAAGCTTCTTTCAAAGGCCAAGCTGGTCGAGACCGCCGACCCCGAGGCCAGCCTCAAGCTGTTGCTGGATAAGAAGGTCGACATGATGATGGTCGACTACGGTTTCGCGGCCATGGCCGCCTTCCGCTACAAGGACAAAGGCCTGGCAGTGATCGGCAAGCCTTTCACCTTTGAGCCCTACGGCATCGCCATCAAGGCCGGCGACCCGGAACTGACCAATCTGCTGGACAACTTTTTGCTGGTTTTTCACGGCAGCGGCCAACAGAAGCTGGTTGAGGAACGCTGGTTCCAGAGGGCTTCCTGGATGAAGGAGTTGGCCGAGTAGATCCGGCGTTACATGGCAAAAGAAAGGCCCCCGTGAGGGGGCTTTTCTTATTGGCTTGCCAGGAATTTGCCGGGCTAGTGCTTGAAGGCCCGCTGGCCGGTGAAGACCATGGCCACCGGCGGGTCGGCCTGGTTGCAGGCCTCGATTGACTCCCAGTCGCGCATGGCCCCGCCGGGATGGGCGATGCAGCCCACGCCCTGGGCCAGACCCACGTCGACGCCGTCCCGGAAGGGGAAGAACGCGTCGGAGATCATCACCGAGCCGGGCAGACCGGCCTTGTCGGCCTTGGTTCGGGCCATGATCTTGTCCATGAGTTCGGCGGGCTTTTCACCCTGGGCGATCTTGGCGGCCAGTTCGTCGAGCTTCAGGCCGTGCTCCCGCCAGCAGAGCTTGTTGGCGTATTTGGAATAGGCCTTGTCAACGGCAATGCGGGCCACGCCCACGCGGTCCTGCTCGCCTGTGCCGATGCCCACCGTGCAGCCGTCTTTCACGTAGATTACGCTGTTGCTGGTAACGCCCTGCTCCACGGCCCAGCCGAACACCACGTCGGCCAGTTCTTGGGCCGTTGGCTGGCGTATGGGCTCATAGACCTTGCCGTCATGTTCGCACTTGGCGGGCAGCAGATCGCCGGCGGTCCTGATGGGGTTGAAGCTGGAGGTTTGCAAGACCATGCCGCCGTCGATGAGGCACTTGATATCCAGGAATCTCTTGTCGCGCCACTGATCCAGCTCGGCGATGCGCGGTATGCGCAGGATGCGCAGGTTTTTGCGCGAGGCCAGGATGTCCAGGCTGCCTTCCTCATAGTCGGGTGCGGCCACCACCTCCAGGTAAAGATCGCTCATCATCTCGGCCGCTGTCTTGTCCACCGGCCGGTTCAATACGGCCGCGCCGCCGAAGGCCGCGATGAGGTCGGCCATGAATGCCCGGTGATAGGCAGTGGAGATGTCGTCGGCCACGGCCGCGCCGGAGGGGTTGTTGTGCTTCATGATCGCCGCGGCGGGTCGGTCCGTGAGGTAGCGCAAGATGTGCAGGGCGCCGTCAACGTCCGTCAGGTTGGTCTTGCCGGGATGCTTGCCCGCCTGAACCATCTGCGACTCGTCCAGGGCCGAGACCAAACCGCGGCCGGGCTCGATCAACTCGACATCGCCGACCTTGAGCCGGCCTTGGGCCAATTCGTACAGCGCTGCTTCCTGGCCGGGGTTTTCACCATAGCGAAGGCCTTTTTCCACCAGCCCGCCCTGGCCGTCGGAGAGCTTCCAGGCACGTTTTTGATATTTCAAGACGGTGTCGCCAACGGTGAGAGTCACTTCCGGCGGAAAATGATCATCCATAACCGTGCGGTATTGTTTTTTTATATCGCTCACTGGGTTACTCCCACTGTAAGAGGTTTTTTGAAAATACACCGCAGATTCTATGTATATGGGCCCCCGCGGTCAAGAGCTTGGGCCAATGTTGTTGGGGTCCGCTGTATTGATGACCGAAAATATGAAATTATATGATAGCCTTTAATACTGAGCATGGTCATTTTGTCAAGGTTCGAAAGGTGTTGGCCGTGAGAGAAAAAACGCTGATGCGACCAATATACATCGCCGCAATTTATCTTGTTGCGTCCGTGCTTTGGATTTTCTTTTCAGACTCCGTCGCGGCGATGCTTTCTTCCGACAAAGAAGTTCTGGTTGTGCTGGAGATGGTGAAAGGCTGGCTGTTCGTAATGGCCAGTGCGCTTTTTTTGTATTGGGCCTTATCCAGGGCCTCGGCCGTTGGCGAGCCGCGCGGCTATCGGGGGGCGATAGGGCGCGGCAATTGGTCCGAGTTGGCGGATGAGTTCAAGGATGTCGCCTGCGCCGGTTGTGACGCTTTTTGGATCAAGGACCTTAAGAAAAACAAGATTGATTACGTAAGTCCTGGTTTCGAGGACCTATGGAAAATTTCTAATAAAAAACTGTATGACGATCCGTCAGCGTATTTGGGGGCGGTGTATCAACAGGATTTGGATTCGGCACTCGCCGCCGCATCGGGTCTGGAAAAGGACCAGGACCAAGCCCATCAATTTCGTATCGCTTGGCCTGATGGATCAGCGCGTTGGGTCAAACTGTTTTCCGTGTTGCGATTGGATTCCAACGGCGATCCGTCCAAATTGGCGGTCATCGCCGAAGATGTTACCGACAACCTGGAGCGGATGGACCAACTGCGCCGTCAAAGGGATCTGGCCCAAAAGTATCTAAACGTGGCGGGAGCCATAATGGTGGCCATCGGGCGTGATGAAAAAGTCGCCATGGTCAACCCAAAGGGGTGTGAGATCCTTGGATATCCTGAAAAGGAAATCTTGGGCCGCAACTGGTTTGATTACTTTATTCCCGAGGACGAAAGAGAAAACGTCAGAGATGTATTTCATCTGATCGTCCAAGGCCAAATGGAGGCCGCTGAAAGTTATGAAAACCGGGTGATTATCAAAGGCGGCATCACCAGGATCATCGAGTGGCGCAATACCATTCTCAAGGGAGACGACGGTGGATTCGAGGCCAGCCTCAGCTATGGTGAGGACGTGACCGACAAACACCAGGCGCAACAGGGGCATCTACGGTTGATGCGGGCGGTTGAACAGGCAGCCGAAGGCATAGCTACAATCAACACCCATGGCGTGACTGATTATGTCAATCCTTCCTTTGTGGAGATCACCGGGGCTGCCGGACAGGATATGGTAGGCTGCTCCATTTTTGATTATATCGGCCAGGACGGCCCGGGTCAGGCAGCCAATTTGCAGTTGTCCTCCCTGGCCAAGGCGGCCCGGGGGGCTTATCAAACCAAGTTCCAGAGAACGGATTCGGATGGCCGGGAAAAAAGCCTGGAAATGACGATCTCTCCGGTGCGCCAAGACGGTCAGCGCCTGTCCGGATTTGTGGTGGTGCTACGGGATGTCACTGACCTTCGGCGCCTGGAGAACAAGCTTCGGCAGTCGCAAAAAATGGAGGCCATCGGCACGCTGGCCGGCGGCATTGCCCACGATTTCAACAATATTCTAGGCTCCATCATAGGTTATACGGAACTGGCCGCCTGGGACATGCCCCCGGACAGCGGCCCTAAAAGGTATATGGAACAGGTGTTGATGGCGGGCGAGCGGGCCAAGGAGTTGGTCGGACAAATATTGTCATTCAGCCGTCAGGGCGAAAAAGAGCGCCGCCCCATAAAACTCACTCCGATTATCAAGGAGACGGTGAAGCTACTGCGGGCTTCGCTTCCGGCCATAATCGATATTGAGTCCAGTTTGGACAAGGAAAGCGGCTCGGTCTTGTCCGATCCGGTGCAGATTCAGCAGGTGTTGATGAACCTGGCCACCAATGCCGCCCAGGCCATTGGTGAGCAGACCGGGCACATCTCAATTTCCTTGACGGAACAACTTGTCGACCGGCAAGGCGGTGCGTTGCATCCCGAGTTGAAACCCGGCATGTATACCTTGCTTGTCGTAAGCGATACCGGCTGCGGGATTCCCAAACAAAATATTGATAAGATTTTCGACCCCTATTTTTCCACTAAAAAACCAGGGGAGGGAACCGGACTGGGCTTGGCCATGGTTCATGGGATAGTCAATAGCCACGGCGGGGTGGTCAGCGTATACAGCAAACCGGGCGATGGCACGACGTTCAAGATTTTTTTGCCCCGAATAACCACCGAGGCCGCCGAGCCGTCGGCCTATGATTACACCAACTATCATGGAAGCGAACGGGTATTGTTGGTCGACGACGAACAGGCCCTGATCAAGGCAAATGGTGAAATGCTGGGCAAAATGGGCTACCGGGTAAGCATCTGCGCCAAGCCCGTAGAGGCCCTTGATTTGTTCAAGGCCGATCCCATGGCCTTTGATCTGGTGATAACCGACTATGCCATGCCCGTGATGAGTGGGACTGACCTGGCTAGAAGCATGTTGGAAATCCGTCCGGATTTGCCGCTCATACTTTGCACGGGCTTCAGCGAAACCATCAGCCGGCAAGTTGCCGGAACAATGGGTTTCGGAGATTTCATAATGAAGCCGGTGTTGGCCGGGCAATTGGCCAAATCCATCCGCAAAGTCATGGACACCCGGCGGCCGGAAAAATAATCAGGCCTTGCCGCAGCATGAGCCGGGACCGGCGCAGCCGGCGTGGCCCGGAGCTGAGCCGCAACAGGCCGTATCGCCTGGGCCGGGCAGGCCGGAGCCCTGACGGCCGGTGAGGCTGCTGGTGGGCGACATGTGCTTGGTCATGTTGGCGCCGCCGCAGTGGGGGCATTTGACGGATTCGCTATCGCTGAAAACCAACACCTCGCTCGACCGGCCACAATCATTGCAAACAAAATCAAAAAGCGGCATCACTGACATCCGTTTGGTGAATCGTTTATGAATATCGCCTTGCCCTCCACCAAGGCTTCGACGATTTTGGCCCTGGCGGTTTTTACCGTACGTTGCACCGTACCCCGGCTGACGCCCATCCGCTCCCCCGCCTCTTCCTGGGTCAGACCTTCCAAATCGCAAAGCCGCATGGCTTCCAACTCGTCCGTCTCAAGAAGAGTGACGTCCACCATGTGCATCGGCACGCCTGTGGGCCGGAGGCCACGGCATTCTGTTTGACAGCCGCATTGACGGGGTTTGCGAGGTCTGGGCATTTGGGCTCCGTTTTGTGTCAATGCTCAAAATTAACACGGGGCCGTCATCTGGTCAACAGATGCTAGGTGGGCACCACCACCGGAGGACGCAGCAGCAGGTCCACCGCTTCCCTGGCCGTGGCAGCCAGGGTGGGGTGGGTTTCGTACAACGACGCCAACTGGCGCAGGTTGTCCGAGGTGCGGTAGATCAGGGCGGCCAGATCGCCTTCGGCGCCGCCATAGAGGAACACTACGTCGTTGAAGTCCTGGCCCTGGGCCCAAGCAAACATGGCCGTGGCGGCCGGCAGGGGCATCGCCGGGGTGTCGAAGCCCCATTGGCGCAAGCGGTCCAAGAGGGGAGAAATCACCCGCAGCAGTTCGGACACGCCTTCCTTGAGGCGCTGACTGACATAGGGTGTTTCATAGTCCCTCTCCCGCTCATCGACAAACAGGGCCAATAGGGCCGACAGGAGCACGGGGTCATCGGCGGGCAGGGCCCTGTCGCGGATGGCCTGGGCTATCAGCACGGGCTGGTCCAGGCGCAGCTTGCTGGCCCACAGGCCGTCCTGAGTCAGCTTGCCCTTGGCGTCGACAAAGCCTTCGCTGCGCAGGAATTCCAGGCGTTTGACAAAGTCGTACCAAAAGGCGTGGCTTTCCTCCTGGACCTTGGACAGCAGATGCTCGGCCTTGGCCAGCAGGGGGTCCAATTCATCACCGCCCCTGAGGCAGCTTTGCTCCAACTTGCAGTCGGTGCACATCTGCTGGGAGACCTGTTCGTTGAGGTCGTTCAGTTTGGCCTGGGTGTCGGCCAACTCCCGTCCGGCCAGCATTTCCAGTTGCTCGTCGGAAAGCGGTTTGGGCTCGTCGGGTATCTGATCCAATACGGCCTGGGCCAGGGTGCGGCCTCCGCCGGACATGGGCAGGTCGATGATTTCATTAAAAACCCCGGCGATTTCGTCCAGGGGAATAAAGTCCAGCCTGGGGCGGCCCCGCTGCAGGCGGCGGTCCGGAATGAGGCTGACGGCCAATACGCCCGCTTCTTCGCCATGGCCTTCGCGCCGCAATACGGCGGCCATGGCCCCGAACATGTCCATGAACACCCGGCCCCTTTCCAGGGCGGCCCATAGCCCCTGGAGGTGGTTCATGGAGTTGAGCTCCCGGGCCAGCTTGCGGCGCAGGCTTTCCAATTGACGGCGGCGTTTGCGTCTGACAATGGCTTCTTCCGGGCCGTTGCAGTTGGAGCCGGCCAATAGCGGGGCCAGTGTGCTGAGCACCCGGCCCAGGCCGCTGTCGGCCGCCGGAGCGTCTCCCCTTTGCTCCAGGCGCTGGAAAGTGGCCAGACTGGCGCCCAGGAGTTGCTTGACCTCGGCCGGCCGCTGACTCAGCAACAGGTTGAGGACCATGGAGAAGTTGATATGCAACTGGCTTTGGATTGGTTCGGGTTGGCCGTCAAGCAGCGAGGCCAGCAGGGTGACGTTTTGGAACGGCCCTGGAACGATCAGGGCAAAGCCGATGTTGTCCATGCCGCGGCGACCGGCCCTGCCGGTCATCTGCAATAAATCAGTGGCGCCCAGATCCACGAACTCCCGGCCGTTGAACCTGTCCGACTGGGTCACCACCACGGTGCGGGCCGGGAAGTTGACCCCTGCGGCCACGGTGGAGGTGCTGAAGATGGCCTTTAAAAGGCCCGTTTGCATCAGCCGTTCCACCAGCAGTTTCCAGTGGGGCAGGTGGCCCGCATGGTGGCTGGCCACGTGCAGCCTGCGCAGGGTGTCCAGTTGGGGGTGGCCGTCCAGGAAGGGAAAATCGGCGATGAAATCGTCGATGAAACGGTTGAGCTTATCCGATGCGTCCGGATCGATATCCAGATGAGCCGATGCCGCGAAGCCAAGGGCGCTGTCGCAATCGGCCCGGGATTTCAGGAAAAAAATGGCCGGCAGCATGTCCGCTTTTTCCAGGACCGCCAGGATGTTGGAAAACGGAGGTACGTACGATGCGGGACGTTGGCGCTGGTGCTTGCTCTCCTGTTCCAGAAAATGCTTCACCTTGCCGAATACACCCTGTCTGGTCTTCAGGGGGGTCAGTTCGCCGTCCGGGAACAGGAAAACCGGAAACAAGGGCACTGGACGGTGGTGGGTGATGACGGTTTCGCAGGAGCCGCCCCGGACAAACTCCAGCCAGCGCGATATCTGTTCGGCGTTTTCCACGGTTGCCGACAGCAGCAGCAGGCGCACCCTGGGCGGGGTGTAGATGATCACCTCTTCCCATACCACCCCGCGGTCCGGATCGCCCAGATAGTGGGCCTCATCCAGGACAATGAGGCTCGAATCGAGGTTGACCCCCCGATACATGGTGTCGTAGAGCTGGTTGCGCAGGATCTCCGTGGTGCCGACTATCAGCGGGGCCTGGGTGTTTTCCTTGCGGTCGCCGGTCAGAATGCCCACGTTCTCCGGCCCGAATATCTGGCCGAATTCGTGATACTTGGCGTTGGACAGGGCCTTGAGCGGGCTGGCGTACCAGGCCCGTTGGCCTTTTTCAAGCACCTGTCTGATGGCCTGCTCGGCGATCCAGGTCTTGCCGCTGCCGGTTGGCGCGCTGACCACCACGTCGGCCGTTTCCAGGCGGGCGATGGCTTCGTCCTGAAATGGATCGGCACGGAATGCCTCGGCCTCGGGAACGCCGATATGCTCCAGGATGGGTTGCAGCCTCGGATTGACCCTGGGGCTGAAAACCGTTGAGGACCGGGCCGTGCGGCTGCGCGGCTGGGCTGGGGGCCTGCGTTTATAAGGTTGCTTGCCCTTGACCTGATTTTTTGTTCTGCGTTGTGTCAACTCATTCTCCGTCGGCGCAGATGCTACACTAATTGAGCTTTTATCGCAACTTACATGATAGCACTGCAGGCGGAGCCAAAATGGAATGCCGCAAGGCCTTGGCGAGACAAAGATGGCGCACCTGAGCCAAGGCGTTACGCCGTGCTCCAGGGGTGCCTCAGTTGAAGGGGAAAAGCCGAAATGCAGGGGTGGCACCCCCCGTCTCCCGTCTCAACGGAAGCGGGGGGACACCGGGCGTCACCGTCCCTGGCGACTTTGCAAGGGGAGGGACGCCTCCCTGCGTCCCATGAACCGCGATACAACCAGTCGCGGTTCACACGGATATTTAGCAACCGGCGTGCCAAAAACAGACGCTAGATGATGGCGGTGACAAAATTATAATAAATACAATTAGATGTGGTGTTGGCCTTTGCCGGATGAAAAGAAGGCTGCAAGTCGGTTGCCCACCAAACTAGGATTTTTTTTCCCAGGACCCGCAGGCCGCTGGGAACCATGTTCCTCCTAGGCGGGGTCCTCATAGCCGCTGATGGCGTCTAGGTTGTCCTTCATGGCGATGAGTTCGGCCTCCAACTCTTGCCTGGCCAGTTCGATCTGTTCTCTGCTGAGATTCGGCAAATAGCTGCGTGGCGCGCCGAAGTCCACATACACCTTTGCAAACGGCTTGGGGATGGCGGTCTTGTCCCAGGTGCCTTTCAGGCACCAGCAGCGCCTGGCCGACCACATGACCGGCGCCAGGGGCAGGCTGGTGTGGCACGAAAGGCGGATCATGCCGTCCTTGGCCTTGTAGCGGGGGCCCCGGGGTCCGTCGGCCACCGTGCCGGCGTAACGCCTGGGGCCTCCGGTGATGTAGACGGCCATCTGGCGCAGGGCGGCCATGCCGCCGCCCGAGGAACTTCCACGCACCGGTATGCCTCCCAGGGCCTTGAGAAACCCGGACAGGATTTCGCCGTCATTGCTGCGGCTGATCATTATTGCCGGGTGGTAGTTGCCGAAATTGCCCAGAAAGAAAATCGCCGCCCGGTGCCAGGTAAGCAACACGCCGCTTTGGCCGCGGTCAAAGAAATCCCATACCTTCGGGTCCATGTAGGTGACCCGGCAGGTCTTGAACATCAGCCATAATATGCGGCCGATGATCGTGGCGATGAGCCACAGCAGAACCCGCCCCCAGCGGCTGTTTTTATAGTCCAGGGCCATTAATAGCCCAGGTCCTGGCCCACCAGGACCACATGCATTCTCTCGGCATCGGCCTGCTTGTGGATGATCACGCTGGCGTTGCAGATGCGGTCCGGGCTGTCGCAATCGTGGCATACGCCGGTGACGGCGCAGGGAGTCTTACGGCCCAGACGCTTGGCATTGGTCGGAGCGGTCATGTAGGTGATGCGTTGCAGGGCCGAATCGGTGTCCGGGCAGATCTTGTTGCAGCCGGATATCAGGATGACCTTTTTCGGGCCGAAGAGGATCGGGGCCACCCGGTTGCAGTAGGCGTCGACAAAGACCAAATGGCCGTCTTCGCTGATGCCGTTGACGCCGGAGATGAAATAGTCCGCCGTGAGCCCGGCCCGCAGGCGCTTCATCAATTCCTCGACGCTGATGTCTTTTTCGTAACGGTCGATGAAGTTGACGTCGGCCTGGCGGACGGCGTCCAACACGCCGGTCTCGATCAGGGTCATGGAGCCGCCCACGGCCACGGTGCTGCCCGCCGGAATCATGTCCATGACGTGTTTTTTTACGTCAGACGCCTCGGCGACAAAGCTGCCGTTGATGCGGTTTTTTTTCAACGCCTCAAGGGTGGCCTTGGCCCTGGTTTCATGGAACCACTTGACGTTTTCGTCCACAATCGACCTCCGATAGGGTTTGACATTGCAGCGGGACGTTAAATCAATACCATGGCCGGCCGCCAGGGGCCAATGACAGTTGTGCGTTTATACCCCATTTGCCGTGCAAAAACCTTGATCTAGCGTATTGACGGCCTTATGGGCTTGTGGTACATACTGGCCACGAAAATTCCCCGGTAGCTCAGCTGGCAGAGCAGGTGGCTGTTAACCACCCTGTCGATGGTTCGAATCCGTCCCGGGGAGCCAAAAAAGAACCACCGCTATTTGGTGGAAAAAATATCACTAGCATAAGCCCCAGGGTTGATTACGCCCTGGGGCTTATGCTGTTGCCAACACCGCGAGAAGGCCATGCGCTTGCTGCCCATTTTGATGTTGACGTTGTCGAACATCTTCATGACCTATGCCTGGTACGGCCACTTGCGGGACCTGAGGGCCAAGCCCTTGCTGGCCGTCATCGCCATCAGTTGGGGCGTGGCCTTTTTTGAATACTGCCTCCAGGTGCCGGCCAACCGCATGGGCAGCGCCTATTTCACCCTGCCGCAGCTCAAGGTTTTGCAGGAAATCCTGGCCATGGTCGTCTTCGCCGGTTTCTGCGTCTTCTACATGCGTGAAAAGATGACCTGGGATTTTCTCTGGGCCGGTCTTTGCCTGGCAGGCGCGGCCTTTTTCATGTTCCGCAACATACCCGGCGGGCAATAGGCCCGGGCGGCGTTAGACGGGCGGTGCGGCCCCTGAAAAGTCCGGCGACACTCCCGGATTGGGCCTGCGGCCCCAATCCGCCGACACGCCCAATTGGCAATACGTTTCGCCGAAAATCTGCAATATCCATGGTTATACAGACCAATCGGCGGGGCGCCAAACAATGTCAAATTATCCCTTTCTGCCGTGTATAATTGGAATTAAAGCGAAACCACCCGTCTTAGCGTGGCTTTTCTCTACGGCAACCATGTGGGGCTCACGCCAATGATCCGCCTTGTCCGTTCGATAAAACATGTTGGAAAAGTGATAATCAACCGCATGGCGCCGGTTGACGTCCAGGAGGACAACAGCCTGATCTATTGGCGGGTTCGGATCCTTTTCGCAATAATATTTTCGGCGCTGTTTTTCGCCTCGGCCGCGGTTGTTACCTCATTTTTCATAGCCCTCAATCAAGGCATATGGGTGCTGTTTGCCCTGAATGTTGTTGCCTATATCCTCGCCTTTGTCCTGCTGTTATCAAAAAAACCCAATTACAAGATCCGCGCGGGTATTGTTTTGGCTTTGCAATATTTTGTCGGTCTATACGTTATTTTGACCGTTGGCCCACTGAGCGGCGGACCCATCTGGCTGTTCAGCTTCGCCATTTTGATTGGCGTGATGTATGGGGCCAAGATGGCCGCCATAGCATTGTTGGTCAACGCATGCACGCTCGTATTTGTCGGCTACCTGATTAAAACTGGCTATTTCCCGCCCGAAGTTCCGACATTTTCGAGCGACATGACTATGATCTCCGCAATGATCAACTTTCTGGTGGTCAATGCCATTACGGCCATGAGCGTGGCTGTGTTGGTCCGGGGAATGGTCGTTCTGCACCAAAAGGACAGGGAGCTTTCCCGCAACCTGCGGGAGGAGCGGACGGAGCTTATCGCCGCCAAGCGCAGCCTGGAAAAGGAGATAGCCGAACGCCTGCAAGCCGAAGCCGAGGCCAGAGCTCTGGCCCAGCGGCTGCAAAGGGCCGAAAAAATGGAGGCCCTGGGCCAACTGGCCGGCGGCGTGGCCCATGACCTCAACAATGTGTTGTCCGGCCTGGTCAGTTATCCGGACCTGGTCTTGTACAACCTGCCCAATGACAGTGAACTGCGCAAGCCATTGATGCGCATCAAGAGTTCCGGCGAAAACGCTGCTGCCATTGTGCGGGACCTGCTGGCCCTGGCTCGCCGCGGAGTTTCGGTGGAAGAGGTCGTTGACGTCAACGACGTTGTCGAAACATACTTGGGCGGCAACGAATACGCCAAACTGATGCGGGTGCATACGGCCTGCCGCGTTTACACCAAGCTTGACGACGGACTGCTCAACGTCAAGGGATCCCAAGTGCATATCGCCAAAACCGTGAGCAACCTGGTCCGCAATGCCTTGGAGGCCATGGAAGACGGCGGATCGGTGAATATTGCCACCAGAAACATCTACATCGACGAACCGTTGAGCCGCTATGAAACCATAGGCGAAGGCGAATACTGCATGCTGTCTGTTTCCGACACCGGTAAAGGCATCAGCGCGGAAGACCTTGAACACATCTTCGAGCCTTTTTACACCAAAAAGAAGATGGGCCGCAGCGGCACCGGGTTGGGCCTCTCCGTGGTTTGGAGCACGGTTAAAGACTACGGCGGCTATGTGGACGTTTCCACCAGCGCCAATGTCGGTACGACCTTCGACGTGTATCTGCCGGCCACCAGGGAAAAAATAGAAGATCGGCAGCCGCCTGAAAATTTGAGTAAATTCGCGGGTAAGGGCCGTCTGGTGCTCGTGGTGGACGACCTGGACGTGCAGACGGAGATAGCCTGCAAGATACTTGAATCTCTCGGATACAGGACCTTCGCCGTAAATAGCGGCGAGGCGGCGGTTCGTTTTTTCAAAGATGCGAAGCCTGATCTGGTGCTGTTGGACATGATCATGCCCAATGGTTGGGACGGGCTAGACACCTATAAAAAGATAATTAAAGTCGTCCCGGGCCAAAAGGCCATCATCGCCAGCGGTTATGCCGAAACCGACAGGGTGCGCGAGGCCATGAGGCTGGGCGTTTCGGGCTACCTGGCCAAACCCTACACCATGGAAGGCCTGGCCGCGGCCGTCTGGCAGGCCTTGAACTGAAACCGCCGCTTCAGGCAGATCAATGCCCGCAGCGGCGGCGGAATGTCTTCAACCCGACGGAAGCGCTAAAGAGCCCGCATCCATTCCGGTTTTAATCCCACATCGCCCTTAATGGCGCTGTCGATCAATGCAAGGGTTTTTTCCTTGTCCTGGGGCAGGTAGGCCCTGATGGGCAGATAATTGCTGGCATGGTTGGCAAAGAACAGTCCGTTGCTCAGGTCGGTGTTGGCCAGCATCACCCGCAGTTCTCCAAGCATGCCGATGGCGTCGGGCAGCTTGAATTCGCCCCGCTGATAGGCGTCGCCCATGGGCGTGCCCGGATAGAGCATCAAGGTCAGGGCGCCCACGTAATCAGGGTCCATCGCGCTGAGCAAAAGGCCGGTTTCCTTGGCGTGCTCATAGCTGCGCTCCGCTCCGCCCACTCCCAGCAGCACGGTCACCGACACCTTCATGCCCGCGGCCTTGGCCCGCTGGCCCTGCAAAATCAGCTTTTCCGGTGTGGCCCCCTTGTTAATGTCCTTCAAGACATCCCGATGGCCGCTTTCCACGCCGTAGTAGATGATCTTCAGGCCCATGTCGGCCAGCTTGCGCAGATCCTCGTCGCTCTTCAGGGCAATGCTCTTGCTGTTGGCGTATGACCCAACCCGCTCGACCCAGGGCAGCTTTTCCTTGATCTCGGTGAGCAGCCATTCCCAGTGGCGCATGGGCATGATCATGGCGTCGCCGTCCATGATGAACACGCGGTTTTGCCGACGGCAGTGTTTTTGGGCAAAGCGGATATCCTGCTCAAGAGTTTCCCTGCTTTTTATGGCAAAGCGCTTGTCGTAATAGGTGCCGCAAAAGCCGCATTTGTTGTGGCTGCAACCGAGGGTGGCCTGAATCAGGATGGAGTAGGCCTCGCTGGGCGGGCGGATGCAGTTGCCTACATAGTCAAAGCCTTGGGGTTCGGCCAGGGCCATATCTTTATCTCCATATTCAATGCAGTTATTATCAATCCCTCAAAATATAGGCACTCAACCTTCATCCCGCAAGCGCAATGCTTGCGCACCCACAGCGGAGGCAGCACTCAAAGCACGCATGAAGGCCGATGGCCCCGGCCGGGCGATGTTGCAAAATACGACCGGAAGCCCAATGCTTGGGCTCCCACATCGCGGACAGCGCTCAGCGCACGGATATGCGGCAGTGGCCCCGACCGCGACGCAGAACAATTGCAACGCCGCCCGGCTTGATCGGCCTCGCCGCCCGCTTCGGGCACTGCCCCCACGCCGTTTGCGAGACCCAGCCAAGGAGCAGCGGCCAAAAGCAGTGCGGTTCACAACTGGGTAGGGAGATGATAGCACCCTTAAGATTTCCGCTCGTAGGGCCGGTCCCGATCCTACTGGGCCAGATATATTTTTGCGAGCCGGGAGTCCAGAGGGGATGGCGAGCTTTTGATATTGCTCAAAAGCGAAGAATCCCCTCTGGCCGCCGGAGGCAAAATGCTTTGGCCGCCAAATAACGGGCAAACTTCAGATCCCCAATAAGCACCTGTGCCCTCGGACACTGGTTGTCGGCCGCTGACCCGGCGTAGCGCGAAGCCATGCGCCGTGAGCCCCGGACCGGATTCATTGCATTGGAGGGTGTTCCTCGGGCCGATGAGCAAGAGATAGCCCGCCGGAGGAAAACTGAAAAGCCGCAAAAGTGAGGATTGCCAATCGGCATCTAGACACTACTAGGGACAAATCAAATGCCCGGCCCCAAACGGACCGGGCACGTAAAACCTTTTAATGGTAGTCGTGGGTGCCGGTGATCACGGGCAGACCGAACTTGTCCTTGATAAAGGCCACTTTTTCCTCGACCGTGCTGTTGGGGCAATCAGGCTTGGCGCCCACCATGCAGGAGCTCAGATACACGGCGTCGGGCTTCACTTCCGAAAGCTTCATGGCCATGCCCAGATTGGGGACCATGGTCCGGCCGGGGCACTCGCATTTTACAAAAGCGACAACCTTGACTGGCTCTTCGAATTTGCCTTCGCCCATGGCCGCGGCTTTGAGGCAGCGCCATTCGCCGGGGCAGCCGTAACCACTGTCCATGTAGGAACCGCAACCGATTACCATCACATTTTTCATCTCTATGCTCCAAAGATGTTATTTTGTATGAAACTCTCTCATTGTGTGATTGATTTGGCTTTAGTCAATAGCACCGCCCATGCGCGGGGTCAAGTGCGCAACACGATGCTGATGAGCACTTTGAGTATATAATATGGGGGTGGCCGGCGGGGGGAGGAGGGCTTATGAGCGGCTTATTTGTATTTATCGATGATTCCGAGTTTGAGTTGGAGAACTTTAAGGCCAATGCCGCCAAGGCATACGACCGGGCCGAGTTCGTATACGCCGGTACGTTCGATCAGGCCGTGCAGGAGATAGGCGGCCGGATACCGGTCTGCTTTTTGTTGGATATCTTCGGGGGCGACCCCGAGGCCAAACCCCGTCTGCCCAAGCCCCAGGAAACGGTGAAGATGATGGGCAAGCCGCCGTCTGTGGAGCGGCTATACAGCAATGTTGAGAAGCCTTCACCCAAGGAGGCCAACCTGCTGCTGCGGCGCATCTACGCCTATGTAAACCGCATCCAGATGGCCTTCAGCCGCGCGGCGGGCATGTTGGGCCAGGGCCGTCATTATGGTTTGGACAACCTGAACAGGGTGCGCGAAAAATATCCCTGGGCCGCGGCCGTGGGCTACAGTCGCAAGGCCCTGTACGCCGATGCCGTGGCCATGAGCATGGCCGGGGCCGACGGGGTGTTGCAAAAACCCCAGGGTGATGACGACGAAGCCATAGCCTTGGCCACCCGCCAAATGTCTCTCGCCTTGGCCAGGGCGGTATATGAAATGGTGGACCGCCGCTTGATCAGCACGGCGGCGCCCCTGGCCTTGAGCATGTTCGACGAACCGGGCGGCGGCAGCCAGTTGATGGGCCGCGCCCTGCGGGTGGCCGTGGCGGCCATGGGTGGCGCGTCCGGCGGCGTGCGGTTCCAGGCCGGACGCCAATTGGAAGACGTGTTGTCAGGCGGCGCGCCCGCCGGATTGACGGCGACGGTCGCCTCGGCCATAGCCCAGTGGCTCACGGCCCAGCGCCCTGCTTGACACCCGGTTGAACCATTGATAGATTCGCTGAGTGTTTCTGGGCTTATCGGAAAGATGGTAGCAACTTTTGACCAGGCAAATTAGCGACAGATCAAAGCTGATTCTGGCCGCCGTGGTGGCCAACTACATAGTGACCGCCGAACCCGTGGGCTCAAAAACGGTCAGCAGGCAGGACATGGTCAATGTCTCCGCCGCCACCGTGCGTAGTGTCATGGCCGAACTGGAAGAGTTGGGCTTGCTGGAACAGCCCCACGTATCGGCGGGCAGAATCCCCACGGAAGAAGGCCTGCGTCTCTATGTGGATACCATCCTCCAGGTGGGCGATCTTGACTTCGCCGTCAAACAGACGCTGCGGCAGGCCTTGAACGAAACCCGGGGCCTGGACCCGGCAGAGGTGCTCAAGAACGCCGGCAAGGCCCTAAGCGACATCAACCGGTTGGCGGCAGTGGTCGCGGCGCCAAAGCCTGAGCAGGAGATGTTCAGGCATATGGAGTTCGTGCGGCTGGGCAAGGGTCTGATTTTGGTGGTGCTGGTTTCGCGTAGCGGTGCCGTGCAAAACCGCCTTATCCACCATGACGATGACATCCACCAGGATGAACTGGATAAATATACGCGATACTTGAATAGTCTGCTGGGCGATCTTACCTTGAGTGAGGTGAGGAAACGCGTGGCCCTGGAAATGGCCAAGGATAAAAACCGGTTTGACGAGATCTTGAGCAATGCCCTCAAGTTGGGCCAAAAGGCCTTTGGCGGCGAAGTCGATGGCGATGTTTTTATCGAAGGCCGCACGAACTTGATGGACGAGCCCGAGTTCGCCGATGTTTCCCGCCTGAGAACCGTTTTTCAGGCCTTTGAGGAAAAGTCGGTTCTTCTACGGCTTCTGGAGCGCTCCATGGAGGCCGAAGGCGTCAGGATCTTCATCGGGTCAGACAGCCTGCTTTCCGGCATGGAAGGCGTCACCGCCGTGACGTCGTCGTATGGCCCGGAAGGCTCTCCGGCCGGGGCTCTGGCAGTGATAGGGCCCACGCGAATGGATTATTCCAAGGTAATCGCCACTGTGGACTACACCGCCAAGCTTGTGACCCGCATCTTGGATTCCCGCGGGAACTAATTGCCCAGTGGTTATCGGGAGGTGACCAAAGTTGTCTGAAAAGGATCATATCAAAATAAAAGTTAACTCCGGCGACGACGCCGCTGTTGAGCAGGATATTCAGGAACCAGAGGTGTTGGACCCCGAGGAACCCGTTGCCGTGGCTGAAGAAACAGTCGATTTCGAAGACCGCTTCATGCGTCTTGCCGCGGAATTTGAAAACTACAAGAAACGTTCCGAGCGGGAAAAAGCCGAATTCCTCAAACGGGCCAACGAGTCTCTGTTGGCTGAATTGCTGCCGGTGTTGGACAACCTGGAGCGCGCGGTTGAAGCCTCGGACGGTTCCGACGCCCAGACCATGCAAAAGGGCGTTGAGATGGTTCTGGACCAACTGCGCAAGGGCCTGGCCAAGTTCGGCCTGGAAGAGATAGAAGCCCTGGGCAAGCCGTTTGATCCCCAGTTGCATGAAGCAATGATGCAGCAAGAGGACCCGGATGCCGAAGCGGGCACGGTGCTAAGCCAATATCAAAAGGGTTATCGCTTCCGGGATAGGCTGTTGCGCCCGGCCATGGTTGTGGTGGCCAAGGAGCCGGAGACGGACAGCGCTTAAAAACAACAAATTCGCCGGCCTGTGATATTGTAATGAGATGAGTAAGATTATCGGCATCGACCTTGGTACGACCAACTCCTGCGTAGCGGTTTTGGATGGTGGTGGTGCGCAAGTGCTGACCAATCAGGAGGGCGGCCGGACCACACCGAGCATGATAGCGGTGACCTCCAGCGGAGACAGGTTGGTTGGCGAGGCCGCCAAACGTCAGGCCGTGACCAATCCGGTCAACACCATCTTTGCCGTCAAGAGGCTCATCGGACGCGCCTTCGACAATGATATCGTCCAGGCAGATATCCCGCTTCTGCCCTACATAATCACTCCGTCTAAAAACGGCGACGCCCACATCAAGTTACAAGGCAAGGTGGTCAGCCCTCCGGAAATCAGTTCCATGGTCCTGGCCAAGCTGAAAAGGACCGCCGAGGACTACTTCGGCTGCGCGGTCGACAAGGCCGTGGTCACCGTGCCGGCCTATTTCGACGACAACCAACGCCAGGCCACCCGGGACGCCGCGCGCATCGCCGGGCTGGAGGTGGTGCGCATCATCAACGAGCCCACTGCCGCGGCTTTGGCCTACGGGCTCGATAAAAAAGGCTCCAAGACCGTTGCCGTCTTTGATTTGGGCGGCGGCACCTTTGACATTTCGATCCTGCAATTGCAGGAAGACATGTTCGAAGTGGTGAGCACCAACGGCGACACGCATCTGGGCGGCGAGGATTTCGACAACCGCATCGTTGACTACCTCGCTGACACGTTTCTGGCGGAAAACGGCATTGATCTGCGCCGGGACAACATGGCCCTGCAGCGGCTCAAGGAGGCGGCCGAAAGGGCCAAATTCGAACTGAGTTCCCTGACTACTACGGAAGTAAACCTGCCATTTGTCTCCGCCGGACCAGAGGGGCCTAAACACTTGCAGATCAGGATCAGCCGGGCCAAGCTGGAACTGATGACCACCGATCTTGTCAAGAGGACCGAAGGCCCCTGTCGCATGGCCCTCAAAGACGCCGGTTTGTCGCCCTGGGATATTGACGAAGTGATCCTTGTCGGCGGCATGACCCGGATGCCCTCCATCCAAAGGATGGTTGCCGCCATATTTGGACGGGAACCCAGCAAAGGAGTCAACCCCGACGAGGTGGTGGCTATGGGAGCCAGCATCCAGGCTGGCATCCTGGCCGGGGATATGCCCGAGGTCGTCCTTTTGGACATCACGCCCCTGAGCCTGGGCATCGAGACCATGGGCGGGGTGATGACCGTGCTGATCAACCGCAACACAACCATTCCCACAAGAACGACCCAGGTGTTCACCACGGCGGTGGACAACCAGCCCGCGGTAAGCATCCACGTGCTCCAGGGTGAAAGGGAGATGGCCGAGGACTGCCGAACCCTTGGGCGGTTTGATCTGACGGGCATAGAGCCGGCGCCAAAGGGAGTGCCCCAGGTGGAGGTTTGCTTTGATATCGACGCCAATGGCATCGTAAATGTCAGCGCCAGGGACATATCCATCGGCAAGAGGCAATCCATCGCCATCAGGGGCTCCAGCGGGCTCAGCGAGGAAGATGTCGAACGCCTTATCGCCGAGGCCGAGGCCAATGCCGAACTGGACCGGATCAAACGCGAATTGGTCGAAACCAGAAACGAAGGGGCCACGCTGATCGAACAGGTGCGTTCCGTTCTGGAACGCGCCGACGGCAAGCCCGTCGCGCCGCAGGTATCCGACCAGGTCATTAAATCCATAGCCGATCTGCAAGATAAACTTGACGGACAAGACAGCAGGGCCATAAAAAAGGCAATTGAAAAGTTGCAGGACGCCGGTCACCGGCTTTCCCAGGCCATGTATGCCAGCCGGGTGGATTTTGACCATGCCGGCAACAAAGAAGCAAAAAAATCATCCAAAGATCCGGCTGTGGATTTCGACGGAATGCGCGAAGCCGGACTTGAGGAAAAAAATTGAAAATAGGCTGGAAAACCACGGGTAGCGTCATTTTTTTGTTAATGGCCCTGGCCTTTGCCGGTTGCTCGGCTCCGGGCGGTCCCGGCGTTAAAAAACCGGGAGAGACCGATTCACAGGTGCAGGCCCTTTTGCAACTGGGCCGGGAGCGCATGGAAAAGGCCAACTACCAGGGCGCCAGAGACGCATACAACGCGGCCGTGCAGAGCGCTTCGACTTCCCGGGATAGATCGGCGGCTTATCTTGGCTTGGCTAGGGCCTTGGCGGCCGGCGGCGATCCCAGGGCCGCCTCGGAGGCCTTGCAGCAAGCGCCCGCCGGGGAAATGACTCCCGCCGCTGAAATAGACGCCCAGATATTACGGGCGGATTTGGAGTTGCAGGAAGGCAAACCAGAGCCGGCGGCCACGCGGTTGCGCAGCCTGATGTACAAACCACCCACGGAACTGTCACGCTCGCAGGCTGGGCAGGCCCTTGGTTTGCTGGCCACGTCGTTGCAGGAGTTGGGGCGCTATGAAGAGGCGGCCCAATCCCTGGTTTCCTGGGGGCAGAAATATGGCCTGACGGACCAGATCATTCAACAGCAATTGGCGGCCGCGTGCGGCAAATTGCCGTTGGACAGGGTAGAGACCCTTCGTTCCCGGGCAACCGCGCCGGAACTCAAAGCGGCCGTGCTGCTGGGCTTGGCCGAATCACAGATGCGCGCCGGAATGCTCAATGAGGCCAAGGACACCATCGCCGAGGTTCAGGCCATGCCGGCATCGGCCCCGTTGGCCTCTGAAATCGAGCGATTGACGCAGGATGTTGCCCAGGCTCGGCTTGTCGATCCCATGGCCGTGGGTGTGATACTTCCCCTGAGCGGACCCTATGCCGCCACCGGCGCCCAGGTCCTGTCGGCGGTGGAGATGGGCTTGGGGGTTTTCTCGCCCGGCGGCAACATCACCTTGTATATCGAAGACAGCAAGGGCGATCCGCGCACGGCCGCCCAAGCCGTTGAAAAGCTTGTAACCCAGCACCGGGTCATGGCCATAATTGGCCCCTTGCGCTCAAGTTCCGCCCTGGCGGCGGCCCGCCAGGCGACGGTGCTTTCGGTCCCGCTCATCGCCCTGAGTCAGGTCGGCGGCCTCAGTGACGCCGGGCCGTGTGTGTTCCAGAACTTCTTTACACCCCAGGAACAGGTGGACGCGCTGCTAAAGGAAATGTCCGGCAACCGCGACAAGCGGCTCATCGCCATACTCGCGCCCGACAATTCTTATGGCAAGGGTTTTGTCCAGCTCATGGAACAAAGCCTTGTGGAGCGGGGCGGCAGCGTGGTGCGCACTGTCTACTATGATCCGAACCAGACCGACTTCAGCCGCGAGATCAAGAAGCTGGTGGCCCTGCCTGATGGCGAATACCGGCCGGGCATGCCTGAATCGCCAGAGCCGGTCATAGATTTCGAGACCCTGTTCATCCCCGACGGCGCGGCCCGTCTGGGCATGTTGGCTCCGCAATTGGCTTATTACGACGTCATCGGCGTGGACCTGTTGGGCACCAGCATCTGGCTCAACGAGGCCCTGCTGAAAAACGCCTCGAGATACCTTGACGGCTGTTATTTCCCGGTTGCCTTTGATCCGTATTCCAAGGACCCCAAGGTCCGGCAGTTTGTCAGCGAATACCAAAGCACGACCGGCCGGGAGCCGAACCTGCTCGACGCCCACGGTTATGACACCGGTTTGCTGGTGCGTTCGATTATGCAAGGCTCCGACGCGCCCCGGACCAGGGCTGGCTTCTGCTCCGCACTGGGCCAGACCAAGTCCTTCAACGGCGTTTGCGGCGCCATGGGCGTGGGCCAGGATGGGCAGTTCCACAAGGGCTTGCAACTGTTCACGGTTGAACGTGGCCGCTTTGTTCCCCTGGCGGAGGCTCGGCAGACCACTGAACAGATCGAGGAGGTGGTCGAACCGCCTTCCGAGGAGGCCAGCCCTCCGGAAATCAATGACGGCGAGCCCCAGCAACCCGTGGAAAACAAGCGTACAACGCTAAGGATCACGCCGCTGCGGCCGGATGAACAACCCCAGGCGCCTGCCGCCACAATCGCCCACTGAGTCCTGCTGTTGGCAGCGAAAGGATATTGATAATGCGTAAGCTGTTGATGTTTGTTGCGGCGCTCTTGTTGGTTGTTCCTTCGTCGGCCTGGTCCGACACACCGCCTCTGAAGATAGGAGCCGTGCTGCCCCTGACTGGAATCTTCGGCAAGGCCGGAAGCCAGATACGCGACGCGTATACCCTGTGGGCCGAGAAGGTCAACGCCGACGGCGGCCTGGAGATAGGCGGTAAACGTCACAAGGTGAAGCTGGTCATCTACGATGACAGCTCAACTCCGCAAAGAGCCCAGCTCTTGGTTCGCAAATTGGCCACCAAGGACAATGTCGACCTGATGCTGGGCGGTTACGGCTCAAGCCTGGTCATGGCAGCCAGCGCCTCGTCTGAAGCCCTGGGCTATCCATTGATCAGCGGCGGGGCCAGCTCCAACAAGCTCTTTGAACGGGGATTCAAATACTATTTTTCGACTCTGGGCAAGGCTACCGACGAGGTCTCGGGCGCTGTTCGGGTGTTCGGCGTTGTTTCGCCAAAGCCAAAGACCGTGGCCATCGTGGGCTCGGATATTCCCTTTACGGCCTTGGCCTGCCAGGGATTCAAACACTTCGCCGAAGAGATGGGCCTCCAAGTCGTCCATTACGAACTTTTCCCGATATCCTTGCAGGACTACAACACCATGCTGGCCAAGGCCAAGGACAAGAACCCCGACATCCTGTTGGTCGGCTCCCATTTGCAGGTGGCACTGCGGGTGATCCGGGCCATGCAGGAAATCAATTTCAGCCCCAAGGCCGTGGCCTTTTCATATGGGCCCACGGTTCCGGCCTTCCGCCAGTCCCTTGGCAAAAGCGCCGAGTATGTATTCGCGGCCAGCGAATGGTTGCCGAGCCTGCCCTACAAGGGGCCGGTGTTCGGTACGGCCGGGCAGTTCAACGATCTGTATATGAAGCGCTTTGGCCGGGCGCCGGACTATGTCGAGGCCGCGGCTGTGGCCGGGGCGGTGGTCCAACAGATCGCCGTGCAGGATCTGGGTCTGACGCCTCCGTTGGACGGCGCCGCCCGCAAGAAATTAATGGAAAAGCTGCACGAGATGGACATTGAAACGTTTTACGGCAGGGTGCATTTCGGCGCCGATGGCGCCAACGTGGCCCATCCTCCAGTGTGCGTGCAGATCCAGGGCGGCGAACTCCTCGGGGTTTATCCGCCGGAAACAGCAGTCGCCAAACCCAGTTATCCCATGCCGCCATGGGGTGAGCGGAAGTAGGAGGCTTGCGCGCCGCCGCCAGGCGGCGTAAATTTCGGGCATGCTGCTTATTCAGGCACTTATAAACGGTGTACTGGCCGGTGGTGTTTACGCATCGTTCGCCGCCGGCCTGTCGCTTATCTTCGGCGTGATGGGCGTGTTGAACATCGCCCACGGCGAGTTGGTGATGCTCGGCGCCTTTGCCAGCGTCTGGCTTTTCAACGCCACGGGCCTGGGGCCCCTGTGGTCTTTGCCCCTGAGCTTCGGTCTGATGTTCATATTGGGCTGGCTGATCCAGAGAGTTTTTCTGGACCGCATCGCCGGACAGCCCCCGGTCATGAGCTATATCCTCACCTTCGGCATTCATTTGATCATCGCCAATATGGCCCTGTTGGCCTGGACCGCCGACCCCAGGGCCATAACCACCGGCCTGTCCGGCCAAAGCATCGCTCTGGGTCCCATCGACTTGCCGGTGCTGAAACTGGTCACCTTTTTCATGGCCCTATTGATCATCGGCGGGCTGCATGTCTTGTTGTCCCGCACGGCCTTGGGCCGGGCCATCCGGGCCACTGCCCAGGACCGCAACATGGCCCGCATGGTGGGCATCAACGTGCGCACCGTGTTTGCCTTCACCTTCGCACTGGGCGCGGGGCTCACGGGCCTGGCCGGGTCGCTGGTGGCGGCCGTGCGCGACGTTGACGTGTCCATGGGCCTGCCCTATACAATCCTGGCCTTTTGCGTGGTGGTCCTGGGAGGCATGGGTTATCTGCCCGGCGCGCTGGTGGGCGGGCTGATCCTGGGCATTGTGGGCGAACTCTGCACGGCACTGCTGACCACCGGCTGGTCCTCGGCCATCACCTTCAGCCTCTTGTACATCATGCTGGTCCTGCGGCCCACGGGCATAACCGGCAAGGGGATCGTGGAATGAAGCGGATGGGCTGGATTTTAGCGGCCGTGTGCGCCGGAGGACTGGCGCTGTTGCCCCTGGCCGGGCCGGGCTATCACCTGGACCTGCTTACGGACGTTTTCTTTTGGGTGGGCATGGCTTCGGCCTGGAACATCGCCTGCGGCTACACGGGGTATGTTGATTTCGGCTCGGTGACCTATGCCGGCATCGGCTCGTACGCTGCTGGCCTGGCCCTGATGAATTTCGGTCTGCCCATGCCCCTGGCCCTGGCCCTTGGGGCGGGCTGCTCCGCTTTGCTGGCCGCGGCCGTGGGCATGCCCACCCTGCGTCTGCGCGGGGCCTATTTCGCCATCGCCACCCTGGCCTTGGCCGAGGCGGTCAAACAGCTCAGCGGGGAGATGGGCTGGCTCACCGGCGGGGCCATGGGTCTGACCGTGAGCGTCCGCCTGGAGCCGCTGGGCTATTATTATTCGTTTTTGGCCGGGGCCTGCGGCGTGGTGGCCGTGGCCTGGCTTATCGGGCGCGGCAGCCTGGGCCTGGCCCTGCGGGCCATCCGCGAGGATGAGCGCGTGGCCTCGCGCCTGGGCGTCAACACCCTGCGGGCCAAGCTGGCCGCTTATGTGACCGCGGCGGCGGCCATCGGCCTGTTGGGCGGCCTGGAGGCCACAAGGCTCAGCTACTTCACGCCCGGCGACGTGTTCAATGTGCATATCACCATCAAAATGGTGATCATGAGCCTGTTGGGCGGCATGGGCACCCTCTGGGGGCCGGTGCTGGGCGCTTCGGCCTTGCAGATACTGGAGGACTACCTGGGCGCCGAGTTTCTCGACCTGTACCTGGCCATCGTCGGTGTGGTGATCGTCGGCGTTATCTTATTCCTGCCCCGGGGCGTTCTGGGCCGCCGCGTGGCCGGTTGGGCCGGGAGGCGCTAGTATGGCGGCGGTTTTACAGGCCACGGGCATTGTCAAACGCTTCGGTTCGCTGGCCGCCCTGGATGGCGTTGACCTGAGCCTTGAGTCCGGCGAAATCCTGGGCGTCATCGGCCCCAACGGCAGCGGCAAGAGCACGTTGTTCAAGGTGTTGTCCGGCATCCTGAAGCCCGACGCCGGGCGGGTCCGGTTATTGGGCTCCGACATCACCGGCAGGCCGGATTGGCGGATTTGCCGCCTGGGCCTTGCCCTGACCGGACAGGTGGCCTCGCCCCTGGCCGAAATGACGGTTTTGGAAAACGCCGTGGTGGCTGCCACGTTCGGCGGGGGCAAGCGCAACCGCGGGGCCAAACGCCTGGCCCTGGAAATGCTCGAGCTGGTCGGGCTCCAGGACCAGTCAATGCTCATGGCCGGGGATCTCACCCTGGTCCAGCGCCGCAGCCTGGAACTGGCCAGGGCCTTGGCCACCGAACCCAAGGTCCTGCTGCTGGATGAAAACCTTGCCGGGCTGACCACGGCCGAGATCGAGCAGTCCCTGGAGCTGATCCGCACCATAAATCAGCAGGGCGTATCCATGATCATGGTCGAGCATGTGATGCAGGCGGTCATCGGCGTTTGCAGCCGGATTATCGTCCTGGACTACGGCAAGATCATCGCCCAGGGCCCGGCTGGCGATGTGGTGCGCGCGCCCGAGGTCATAGAGGCCTATCTGGGGGACCGCTATGCTTAGGCTGTCGGGCTTCAGCGCTTATTACGGCGACGTACAGGTCTTGTGGGATGTTGACCTTAATGTTGCCAAGGGCGAAATCGTGGCCCTTATTGGGCCCAACGGCGCGGGCAAGAGTTCGCTTTTGCAGGCGTTGATGGGCTTTATCCAAGTCCGGGGCGGCGTGCGGTTTGATGGGCAAAATATCTTGAAACGCCCCGCCGAGGAATTGGTCAAACAGGGCCTGTGCCTGGTGCCCGAAGGCGGCCACGTTTTTCCGGAAATGACTTGCCGCGACAACCTGCTCACCGGCGGCCATGTGCTGGGCTCGGCAAGGGAGCGCGGCCAGAGGTTGCGATGGGTCGAGGACATTTTTCCGAGGCTGGCTGAAAGGGCGGGACAAAAGGCATCGACCTTCAGCGGCGGGGAACGCCAGATGCTGGCCCTTGGCCGGGCCCTGATGGCCAAGCCGCGCATGCTGCTATTGGATGAGCCGTCCCTGGGCCTGCATCCGCTGATGGCCAGCCAGGTGTTCGAGGCCATAAGCGAAATCAACCGCCAGGGCGTTACCATATTGCTGGTGGAGCAAAAGGTGTCCTTTGCCCTGGAGATGAGTTCCCGGGCCTATGTCCTGGAAAAGGGCCGTGTGGTCCTTCATGGACCGGCTGCGGAACTGGCCCAAAACGAGCACGTCAGGAAAGCTTATCTCGCTGTATGAGCAGGGAGTTGCCGGGTTTCCTTTGGAAGGCGAGGAACGCCAGGCACAGAAGCGGGATTAATAAATCGGTGTAAAATATCGCTCCGGCATTGCCGGGAGCGAAGTTGCCCGCCTCGATCATCTGCCGCACATGGCCCACGGCGGCCCCCCATAAAAAACAGACGACCATCACGGCCGTGGCCAGACGGAAAGACCTGGACGCCCGCCAGCACAGCAGGCCGCAGACGCCCATTGCCAGGTTGGCCATGGCCACTTCCCACTGGAAAGGGCTGGGCTTCCAGCCGATAAAGGCCGCCGTCTCCGCCGGATGGAGGCCGTGCCAATACGCGCCCCAGAAGCCCGACACGCCCACGGCCAGCACGAACAAGGGCCTCAGAAAGGCCTCGGGCATGGATATGTTGCGGCGCTTTTTCCCAAACAAGGCCCACCGCAATGTGCCCAGGACCAGGGCCAGGATCAGCATGGCCAAAGGGGTGTCCCGCAGGACAAAGGCTATGGCGTCATAGAGAAATTGGTTCATGGCCATCTCCTGTCATAGGGAGAGGATGGATGACCAAGTTTGCTCCTTGGCGCGGTCCCAAGTCAATGACCGGTTTTTCAGGCCAGGGCCGGGTCGGCCAATCCGGCTTCGTCAAAGCCCTTGGCCCGCAGCAGGCAGGAATCGCACTGCCCACAGGGAGTGCCGTCATCAGCCGGGTCGTAGCAGGAATGGGTCAGACCGTAATCAACGCCCAGCTTGAGACCCTGTTTGATGATCTGGGCCTTGGTCAGGCGGATAAGCGGGGCGTGGATGCGGATGTGGCGCCCCTGTTCGGTGGCAATCTTGGTGGCCAAGTTGGCCATGTTTTCAAAGGCCAGGATGAATTCCGGCCGGCAGTCCGGGTAGCCCGAGTAGTCCAGGGCGTTGACGCCGATGAAGATGTCGGTGCAGTCCAGGGTTTCGGCCCAGGCCAGGGCCAGGGACAAAAACAGCGTATTGCGGGCCGGGACGTAGGTGACTGGTATGCCGTGGCTCATGTCATCTAGGCTGCGGCCTTTGGGCACCTCGATATCGTCGGTCAGCGCCGATCCTCCCACGCCGCCCATGTCCACGTCCAGGATCAGGTGCCGGGTCACGCCCATGGCCCTGGCCACGCGTGCGGCGGCCTCCAGCTCAACGCTGTGGCGCTGGCCGTAGCGAAAACTCAGGGCGTGGCAGTCGAATCCCTGATCCTTGGCCATGGCCAGACAGGTTGACGAATCCAGACCGCCGGATAACAAAATAATCGCGGGAGGTGATTTGACGTCTTTATTCATGAAACTACCTTTTGAATATCCTGCATGGGTGGCCGAAAGGATAAAGATGGCAATACGCTAGCATGTTGTTTTTTAAAATATAAAGCCCAAACTTGGCCAACAGCGGCTGAAAATGTTGACACAAAAGGTCTGTACGCGCAAAATTTTTATAATCGAATTGATTATTATTCAACGGGCGCGCGTCCCTGGCCTGCCGCATAATTACCTTTGCAAGGGTCCTTGGGGCTTGACCGTTTATGCTATTCCTGATAGTAATTATTACTATATTTTAACGTTTAGTGGAGCAATGCAAATGCAGCCCACACCAAAGCTTAGAATGACCGCGCAGCGTCAGGTTATTCTGGAAGAATTACAAAAGCTTAAGTCCCATCCGACCGCGGCGGAGCTTTGCCAGATCGTTCGCCGCCGCTTGCCCAGGATTAGCCTGGGTACGGTATACCGCAATCTTGAAATCCTCTCGCGGACCGGAATTATTCAGAGAATCGACGTTGCGGGCGTGGAAATGCGTTTTGACGGCGACACCTCAAACCATTACCATGTTAGGTGCAAATCTTGCGGCGCCGTCGCTGATCTTGAAATGCACATGGTCGCCAACCTGGAGGCGGAGGCGGCCGCTGCCAGCGATTACCTGATTACCGGACACAGGGTCGAGTTCGAGGGGTTGTGCCCAAACTGCAAACCCCTTGAAACTAGACATTAAAATATCATCCTGACACGGCTCGTCATTGTATCTTAATGGGAGGACGCCACAGCTATGGCCAGCGACAACGGTATTAAAGTTTTACAGGCCCTGGCATCCGGTGACGGGCCGTTTTCCAGCAAGGAAATCGCCGAGATTTCAGGTCTCGAATCCAAACAGATCAGTTGCCAAATGAGCAGCTTGAAAAAGAAGGGCCTGGTGGATAGCCCGGTCCGCTGTAAATATGTCATCACCCAAGCAGGCAAAGCTGAACTGACCAACTAAATGCATGCTACTATTGTTTGAAGGAGTAAAACGATGGCAAGCCTCAAAGGCACAAAAACTGAAAAGAACCTGTTGACCGCCTTTGCCGGGGAATCCCAGGCACGCAATCGCTACAACTATTTCGCAGGAAAAGCCCGCAAAGAGGGTTATGTCCAAATCGCGGCCATTTTCGAGGAAACGGCTGACCAGGAAAAAGAACACGCCAAGCGGTTCTTTAAATTCCTGGAGGGCGGTGATGTCGAGATTACCGCGGCTTTCCCGGCCGGCGTAATCGGCTCCACCTTGGAAAACCTCAAGGAAGCCGCGGCAGGCGAACACCACGAACAGGCTGAGATGTATCCCGGCATGGCCAAGGTGGCCCGTGAAGAAGGTTTCAACGAGATTGCCGAAGTGTTCGAACGCGTATCGGTGGCCGAGCGTTTTCATGAGAAACGCTACCGCGCCTTTGCCGCCAACATCGAGGCCGGCACCGTGTTCAAAAAAGATGAGAAGGTGGTCTGGCGCTGCCGCAACTGTGGTTATCTCCACGAAGGCACTGAAGCCCCCGAGTTGTGCCCGGCTTGCGCCCATCCCAAGGCCCACTTTGAATTGAAGTGCGAAAACTGGTAACGATAACAGCACGGTAACGACTTATCCGAACCGTTTTAAAAGGAGATGACCTCATGGCCGAAAGGCTCCAAGTCTACAAATGCGAAAAGTGTGGAAACATCGTTGAGGTAATGTTCGGCGGTCCCGGCAATCTGATGTGCTGCGGCCAGGATATGGTTCTACAAAACGAGAACACCGTTGACGCGGCCAAGGAAAAACACGTTCCGGTGATCGAAAAAATCGACGGCGGTTACAAGGTCATGGTCGGATCGGTGGCTCATCCCATGGAAGAAAAACATTACATCCAGTGGATCGAGCTGATTGCCGACGGCAAGTGCTATACTCAGTATCTGAAGCCCGGTCAGGCCCCGGAGGCGGAATTCAAGATCGACGCGGCCAAGGTCAGCGCACGGGAATACTGCAATATCCACGGCCACTGGAAAGCCGACAACTAAGATTAATCAGCCTGTGATCAAGCCCAGGCATTTGGAGTTGAATAGATGAAGAAGTATGTATGCGGCGTATGCGGATATGAATACGATCCTGCAAAAGGCGACCCCGACAACGGCGTAGCCCCCGGAACGGCCTTCGAAGACCTGCCCGATGATTGGTCTTGCCCGGTTTGTGGCGCTTCCAAGGACCAGTTTGAGCCCGAAAACTAGTCACACATAGCACGGACCTCTCGGCGCTTGTCGCCGGGCGGTCTGTTTTTCGTTTGGCCCCGCGCCGGCGAAATTCCGGGAAAAGCAATGAAACCTACAGAGCTGAAAAAAGGTATTTACTGGGTTGGCGCGGTGGACTGGAATATCCGTGACTTTCACGGCTACTCCACCGAACGCGGCAGCACGTATAACGCCTACCTTATTATCGACGACAAGATTACCCTGGTCGATTGCGTCAAAAAAGGATTCCAGGGTGATTTGCTGCATAGGGTCCACGAAATAATCGACCCCAAGAAGATTGATTATCTGGTGGTCAATCATGTGGAGATGGACCATTCCGGATCGGTGAAAGAGATCATCGAATACACCAACCCGGAAAAGGTCTTTTGCTCCAAGATGGGCGAAAAGGCCCTCAAGGCGCACTACCACATCACCGATTGGCCTCTGGAGTCCATGAAATCCGGTGATTCCATCAACCTGGGCAAGCGCAACATCAATTTTCTGGAAACGCGCATGCTCCACTGGCCCGACAGCATGTTCTCCTATATTCCCGAGGAAAAGCTGCTGATCAGCTCCGACGCGTTCGGCCTGCATTGGGCCACCAGCGAACGCTTCGACGACCATGTGGACAACAATGAGTTGATGCAGCACGGCGCAAAATACTTCGCCAATATCCTTATGCCCTACTCGGCTTTGATCCAAAAACTGCTGGCCGACGTCAAGGAAATGGGTCTGGAGATCGACATGATCGCCCCGGACCACGGCGTGATTTGGCGCGGCGATCCCGGCAAAATCATTGCCGCTTATGACAAATGGTCGCGTCAGGAGCAGACCAAAAAGGCCCTGGTGATCTACGACACCATGTGGCACAGCACCGAGGCCATGGCCAAGGCCGTGGCCGGCGGCATCCAGGACCAGGGCGTCAGCGTCAAGCTGATGAACCTGGCCGATTGGCACCGCAGCGACGTTGTCACCGAAATGCTCGACGCCGCGGCATTGGTGTTCGGCTCGGCCACCCTCAACAACAACATGCTGCCGCGCATGGCCGATATGCTGACCTACATGAAAGGCCTGCGCCCCATGAACAAGATCGGCGCGGTCTTCGGTTCATTCGGCTGGTCCGGCGAGGCGGTCAAGGACATCACGGCAGTTTTGGAACAGGCCAAGATCGAGATCGTGGCCGACGGAGTCAAGCACCAGTATGTGCCCGACCACGCCGCGCTGCACAAATGCGTGGAACTGGGCCAGACCGTGGGGCAAAAAGTTATCGAGCGGGTAGGGGGCTGACCCCATTGGCCGGAAAGGCCATTTTAAAGAAGCGCCTGCGTTCATTGTTGGCAAACTCCGAAATGGAGGCCGCCGGGGCGCTTCTGGGTGAACTTGGCGGACGCAAGGCCGCCACCCTGCTGCTGGGCCTCATCGCCGATGGCGATGTGGTGGTGAAATTTCAAGCGGTCAGCGCCTTGGGCCTGGTGGTCCGGGAGCTGGCCGCTTCCGATTTGGAGACCGGCCGCGAGGTCTTGCGGCGGCTGGTTTGGAGCCTCAACGAAGAGTCAGGCGCCGTGCCCTGGGGCGCACCCGAGGCCATGGGGGAGATCATGGCCAATGACCGCCGCCTGGCCGAGGAATACCTAAATCTGCTGATTTCCTACATATGGATCGACGGCAATTACCTGGAGTTCGAGCCGCTGCAGGCCGGAGTGGCCTGGGGAGTGGGACGGGTGGCCCAGGCCTTTCCAAAACTCGTTCTTGGGCGGGGCGCAGCCGGGCCGCTTTTGGATCATCTGGCCAGCCCCGACGGCCAGGTCAGGGGATGCTGCGCCTGGGCCTTGGGTTTGTTCGCCGGCCGGCAGGCCTTGCCGGCCCTGGAAGCTCTAACCGGTGACCAGACCGCTTGCGCTGTTTTTCAAGACGGCGCTTTGATTATGACCACGGTGGGCGAGTTGGCCGCTGATTCCGTTGGATTGGCCTCCCGAGGCTGAACCGGCTTGGCTTGACATCACGGCGGCTGTGTGTGAATATCCGGGCATATTGTACACAAAAACCGAAAAATAAAATTGAAGGTTTATGGATAAAGATAGCCAAATTATTGAGGAATTAAACAAGTTGGCCGCAGGCGAGGGCTTGACCCGTCGCAACCTGGGCCAGCAGGTTACCGATCTGGTGCGCAAGCTGGTGGTTTCCGGCAAGCTGAAGATAGGCCAGCGTCTGGTGGAACAGCGCCTGGCCGAGGGCCTGGGCATCAGCCGCACGCCCGTGCGGGAAGCACTGCACCGCCTGGCTCAGGAAGAACTGCTTAGCAAGCGCACCAGGGGCGGCTACGTGGTCAGGCCGCTGACGCCCGAAGAGGTCGAGGACGCCGAGGGCCTGCGGGCCGTGCTGGAGGCCTATGCCGCCCAGCGGGCCGCCCAGCGACGGGACCCGGAGGTGATCCGGGAGATCGAAAACAATCTCGATGCCTTTGATCAGGCGCTGGTGGAGCGCGACGAACAGAAGCTGATCGAGCTCAACAGCGAGTTCCATCATTTGCTGCACCAGGCCGCCCAGTCAAAGCTCCTTTCACGGCAGCTCGGCGACTTGGAGACCACGGTGGAGCGAATCTCCAGGGCCCTGATATCCAATATGAGCGCCGGAGAATGGTCCTGCGACGAACACCGGGCGATCTTACAGGCCATCAAGGACGGCGACTCCGAGCAGGCGGCCGATATCGCCAAGGAACACGTCAGCCGGGGTGGGTTGTGGATAGTGTCGCGCATGCGCGAAGAAAACCTGGAGCTGTAGTTTGAACACATCGCTGGTCTGCATCTACATCGGCGGCGGCCTGCATGTGGCCTGGGTGATTTTTCATCTTTTAGCGCCCCGTATAATGGGCTGGAAACAGGCCTCTGAAAATTGGGACAGCGGCAACCGCAGCTTTTACCAGATGCTCAATATCAGCATGATCTTTTTCATGTGCGCCTGCGCATATTTTTCCCTGGTGTACGCCCCGGAGTTGTTGCAGCCTGGTATCGGCCGCAAGCTGCTAACATTATTCGCCGCTTTTTGGCTCTTGCGTTTGGGTTTGCAAAACCGCTTGTTTAAAGTATTCACTCCAATGTCCCTGCTGATGAACCTGGGCTACCTGGCCACCGCAGTGGTCTATATCATTCCCTTGATGCGGGGCCACTAGCGCCGGTTTATCATGCGCAGAACAATCACCACAATAGTCGTTTGCCTGTGTCTGGCCGCCGTTGGGCCGGCCTGCGCCGAACCGCTTCCTACGGCCATCGTCAGGGTGGGCGGCTACCAGGTCGCAGCCGAGGTTCCGGTGTCTTGGGCCCAGCGGGCCAGGGGCTTCTCGGGCCGGGAAAGCCTGGCCCCAGGCCAGGGCATGGCCTTTGTCTACCTCCAGCCCCATACGCTTATGATGCACATGAAGGGCATGAAATTCGGCCTGGATTTCATCTTTTGCCGCAATGGCAGAATCACCCAGATAGAGCGCGGGGTGCGGCCTTCGGAGAGGGCCGTGGAAGTGTCTTCGGACCAGCCGGTGCATTTTGTCCTGGAGATCGCCGAAGGCAGGGCCCTGGAGCTGGGCCTGCGTATGGGTGACGATTGCATCATCGAGATTTCCCCGGAATTACGCCGCCGCCTGGAGCAATTTCAGCAGTAGTAAAACAATCGTTGCAAAGCGAACGGTTGCTCGGTATTGTGGACCTAGTATTCACAATCACGGGAGCATAACCAATGGCTGATATCTTCATTCCATGGAAAATGGGCAACCTGGATATTCCCAACCGCCTGGTGCGTAGCGCTACCTGGGAGGGCCTGGCCGAGGACGACGGAACGCCGAAAATCGAATTGGCCAATCTATCGGCCGAACTGGCCGAGGGAGGCGTGGGCCTGCTTATTTCCGGTTATATGTATGTGCAACCCGAAGGATTGGGTCTGCCCCATCAGACGGGCATATTCATGGACGCCCATGTCGGGCCCCTGACCAGGGTCAGCGACGCGGTGCATAAAGCCGGCGGCGTTATCGCGGCCCAGATCGTACACGCCGGCGGCCAGACCAAGACCGACTGGACCCGCCAGGAAGCACTGTACGGCCCATCAGCCATTACCCACCCGGCCTTTGGCGGCCAGGTGCATGAAATGAGCAAGGAGCACATCGCCGGGACGGTCCAGGCCTTTGCAGACGGCGCCGCCAGGGCCAAGGCAGCAGGGTTTGACGCGGTCCAGTTGCATGGCGCCCATGGGTACCTGATCAACCAGTTTCTGTCGCCCAACACCAACCTGCGCACCGATGAGTACGGCGGCGACATAAACGGCAGGGCCCGTTTCTGCCTGGAGGTCTACGAAGCCGCCCGCCAGGCCGTGGGACCGGACTACCCGCTGTTCATCAAACTCAACACCACCGACGCCCTGGAGGGCGGCCTGGAATTCGCCGACGCCTTGGAAGTGGCCAAGATGCTCGACGCCAGGGGCATCGACGCCATCGAAGTCAGCGGCGGCGTGCCTGCGGCCCGTAAAAACTCGCCTTCACGCATGGTCAAGGAACCCTCTGACGAAGGCTATTTCCTGGACAATGCCAAGGCCGTCAAGGACGCCGTCAAGTGCCCGGTGATCGTGGTTGGCGGCTGGCGCAGCAAGCCCCGCATCCAGGACGCCCTGGACATCGTCGACGCCGTGGCCATGTCCCGCCCCCTGGTTCGCCAGCCCAACCTGCCCCAGCTGTGGGCCGAGGGCGGCAATGAACCGGCGGCCTGCATCTCCTGCGGCAAATGCTTCGGCACGGCCATGTCCGGTCATCTGGCCTGCGCTGTCGAAGCTCAAAAATAGTTTGTATTCTTGGGGGGCTTTTTGAAAAAAGCCCCCCAAACCCCCGAAAAACTTCGCGCGAAACAATTTCCGCCTTTGGCGCAAATCGTTTCGCGTCGTTTTTGGGAAATTGGAGGGCTAATAATCGTTTGTGCATGGTTTCGAGCTACTTGTTTTGTTTGTTTTGCAGCGGGCAAAACAAACAAAACGGGCAATCGCCCCCAAACGCCAAAAAAAGACCGGTTATTGTTTGGCTGCATGTCCGACAAACAATAACCGGCAAAGTTCTTTTGGGGGTGCGGGGGTATTTTCTTTCAAGAAAATGCCCCCGCTAAACTATCATGCCGCGCCGGGAATAAAGTCTTTGGGGCGCACCTCGATCAAGCTGATAGCCTCCGTGGGGCACTGGACCAGACAGACGCCGCAACCGAGGCATTTGTCGGGGTCGACCACACTTTCGCTGCCCTCGTCGCCGGTCCAGCCAATGGCTCCAAAGTGGCATGCGTCGTGGCAGACGCCGCATGCCGTGCATTCGTCTTGGTCGATTTCGGCCTTGAAGCGGCTGGGATCAACGAACTTGGTGTTGTATTTGAGAAGGATGTCCAGGTTTTCGCAGCAACATGGACAGCAGTTGCAGATAACGTGGCCTGGTTTTGTGGTGTTGAACGCTGAGTGGATCAGACCCTGTTCCTCGGCCTGTTTGCAGATGTCGATGGCTTCCTGTTTGGTGACCTCGCGCCCTGTTCCTCGCTCCAGGGCGTAGAGCGCGCCGTTGTTGAGCTGAATGCAGTTGTAGACCTCACGGTCCCAGCGTTTCATGGTCAGACGGCAGGTGCAGGCTGTCACGGCCAGGACGTTCGCTTCGTCTATGAGCTCCTTGATGTCTTCGAAACTGAGCACGGCTTGCTTGGCCGGTACTGATATGTTGACCGGGATGACCCGCATGCCGGGTTTGGGCATGACCTGCTCAACCTGCTTGGCGAATTCCGGCCATTCCTCATCCATGTATTCAACCCAGAGGTCGAAAAATTCCTGGGTTGCCTCGGGCCACAGGATCGTGGCGTCATGGAACTGAAAGAAGTCGCGGACCATTCGGTAGGAGATGGGATTGGTCCTTTTATTTTTAAACACAAGACCCTTGAGGAACAACTCGTCCAGCCGCTCTTGAACCCTTGATTCGTCCAGGTTGAATTTTTCGGCAAGCTCGGGGGCCTGGGCGGGCATAGCCAGCATCATGTCCGCATCCAATTCATCGGCGATCATGGAGAACAGGCGCGCAATGCGCTCGGAATCACCCATATTGATTTTTAGGGTTAGTGTTTTGTAGCGCTGGTCCATATTCTTCCTCTTGTTTAAAGCGATCTGGCTAATATCCCCCATTCATCTGAGTACTGTCTCAATATAACGGGCAGAAAGTCAAGTCCTGTTGCGTAATTGGTTATGGCGGGCAGGAATTAATATGAGCAATACATGGGCACTAATTAAGGCGTTCACCCTATTTAACGGGTGATCATCCACCCGTAGTATGGGAATTGGTCAACTTTGAAAAACATCAACAGAGGGGAACTGGTGATGGTTAAGAAAATGACACTTGGTACTCAGGTGTTCGCGGGCTTTGCCGTGGTGCTGGTGCTGATGACGGCTGTGTCACTCAGCGGATTGTGGGCCATGGGCAATGTCGCCCACAGCGCCCAGGTCGCCGACCTATGCGGAGATATGATCAACAATCTTCTCGAAGCGAGAAGGCATGAAAAAAACTACATCATCAGGCTTGATGCCAAATACATAGCCAAGGTTGATAAATCCGTAGAGTCTGTTTTAACGACAGCCGGCATGGTGGTCGGACAGGTGGATTCCGACGGGGAGCGCGAAGAACTCAATGCCGTTGATCTGCAGACGCGGGCCTACCAAAAGGCTTTTCACGCTTATGCCGACATGCTGAAGCAAAAGGCCGTCGGTAATGAACAGGCCGAGGATTCAAAGGTTCAGGACGAAGAGGGAAGCGCGATGGTCAAGACCGCTCGGGCCGCCATTGCCGCCTGCGAGTCCGTGCGAAACCGGCAAAGACAACAGATGGCCGATTACATCTCCAGCGCCAAATGGCAAAACGGCATAGGACTGGGAATAGGCATCAGCATCGGCTTGTTGTGCGCTTGGCTTATAACCTTGGCGGTCACCAGGCCCCTGCGCCGGGTAATTGATGTGCTCAGCTCAGGCTCGGCAGAAGTGGCCAATACATCCGGCCATGTTTCCCAGGCAAGCCAGACCCTGGCCGAAGGCGCGGGCAGCCAGGCAGCGACGCTAGAGGAAACCTCGGCAACTCTGGAACAGATGAGCGCCATGATCCGCAACACGGCCGACGGAGCCCAGGAGGCGACCAAGTCACGCAAGGCCGCCCATGCCAAGTTGCAGGAAGCGGCGGATTTGATGCAGCAGGCCGGATCGGCAATGGACAAGGTTGAGCAGGCTGGCCAGCAAACGGCCAAGGTGGTCAAGGCCATCGATGAGATTGCGTTCCAGACCAACATGCTGGCTCTGAACGCGGCGGTGGAGGCTGCCAGGGCCGGAGACGCCGGAAACGGATTCGCCGTGGTGGCCGAGGAAGTGCGCAACCTGGCTCTGCGGGCGGCCGATGCCGCGCGCAACACCCAAAACCTGATCCAGGGATCGGTGCAAGACATCGTCGAGGGTGCTGCTCTGGTGGCCAGGGCCAAGGATTCTTTCGATATTGTAGTGGATCACAACACCGAGGTCGGCCGGCTCGTGGATCAGATCGCCGAGGCGTCCCAGGAACAGGCTCTGGGCGTGGAACAGATGAGCGATTCCGCCTCATCCATGAACGGCATCACCCAGCATGTCGCGGCCAGCGCCGAACAGGCCGCTGTGGCCGCCGAACAACTCAACGCCCAGGCCGTGGAGATGCAGCAGGTGGTGTTGACCATAACCAAGATGATAAACGGCGGGAGGGCTAATAGTCTTCACCGCTGACCCCGCCGCGGCGGGCCTTGACCTGGGCGCGGCGCCTCTTGGCCTCCAGGCGTTTTTTACGGGCCGCCCGGCTGGGCTTGGTGGGTCGCCTGATTTTAACGGGCCTGTCCAGTTCGCTTAGGCGCTGGGCCAGCCGCAACAGGGCCGCCTGCATGTTCTGGTGCCTGCTGCGGCGCTCGGTGGCGGTCACCACCATGCCGGTTGGCAGATGAGTCAGGCGTACGCCGGTTTCGGTCTTGTTGCGGTGTTGTCCGCCGGGGCCCGAAGCCTTGAAAAAGGTCCAGTCCAGTTCATTGTCCGGGGGGATGGGGTAGCGGGGCATCAGAATCTACTTATCCCGGGGCAGGCGCTTGTCGCGCTCCACATAGGCATAGGCGCTGTGGTTGTGGATGGACTCGAAGTTTTCGCTGTCCACCGAATACCAGGTGATGTTGTCGTCCTGCTCCATCTTACTGGCTACTTCGCGAACGATATCCTCGACGAACATGGGATTATCGTAAGCCGTCTCGGTGACGTACTTTTCGTCTTCGCGCTTGAGCAGGGAAAACACCTCGCAACTGGCCGATTCTTCCACCAGGCGGATCAGGTTTTCAATCCAGATGAACTTTTTGTAGCGAACGGCCAAACGGACAATGCCGCGCTGGTTGTGGGCGCCGTCGCTGCTGATTTCCCTGGAGCAGGGGCACAATGTGGTGACCGGCACGGAAATCTGCACCACAAGGTCCATGCCGCTGCCGTTGAGGCTGCCCCGGAAAGCCGCGTTGTATTCCATCAGGCCCAGCGCGCCGCTGACAGGGGCGGCCTTTTCAATGAAGTAGGGGAACTCGACTTCGATGTGGGCGCTTTGGGCATTGAGGCGGGTTTTCATCTCCTGGAGGATGCCCGGCAGCTTTTCAAGGCTCATATTGTTTGAGCGCTCGGCCAGGATCTCCACAAAGCGGCTCATGTGGGTGCCCTTGTACTGATGGGGCAGATTGACATACATGTTGATTGAGGCCACTGTTTGTTGGGTTACATTGGCCTGGTCCAGCACGGTGATGGGATACCGGATATTTTTCACGCCCACTTTGTCGATGGGAATGTTCCGGTCGTCTCTTTGGCTTTGTACGTCTTTCATAGGAATATCTCGTTGGCTGCGATTATAGTGAGAGATGCGGTTTAGTCAAGCAAAGCTCGACTTTTTTATGGGAGGATCAAATTGAGCGAAAACCTGCACCACACCCATTTGATGGCCTCGGACATAGACGCCAGTATTGATTTTTTCGTTAAGTTCTTTGGCGCGAAGGTTGTATTGGATCAGGACATGGCCGGAGCCCGTAATGTTTTCATGAAGATAGGCTGCGGCAGACTGCATTTTTACGAGCAGCCGCCCCAAGGCGACAGGCGCGGCCAGGTGCACCACCTTGGCATTCAAACCGACGACCTGGAGGGATTGGTGTGGCGGTTGAAAGAAGGCGGCGTGAAGATCCCAAAGCCCATCCAGGACTTCGGATCGTGGAAGTACGTCATGGCTCCGGCGCCGGACAACATGTTGCTGGAGCTATTTCAGGTTGATATGAACAACTTGCTCCCGGGCTTGGAAGATTATTTTTGCGGCTAGGCCGCGGGATCACCAGCCCCAGCACATATAACGGTGGATGGAGTCGGCGGCTGTCCGTCCCGCCCTGGCGGCCTTGATCACCGTGGCCGCGCCGGTGACGATGTCGCCTCCGGCCCAGACGGCTCTTTTTTTGGTGCGTCCCTCCTTGTCGCAGGCGATATAGCCCCATTCGTTGGTGACCAAATTAGGCGTCGTTTTGGTGATCAAAGGGTTTGCGCCCGAGCCGATGGCCACCACGGCCAGGTCGCATTCCAGCCTGGTGATGCCGCCGGCAACGGGCTGGGGCCTGCGCCTGCCCGATTCATCCTCGGGGCCCAGTTCCATCTGCTGCAATTCAACCGCCTTGAGCACACCGTCGTCGTCGCCTATAAAGCGCAGGGGCGAGTGCAACAGGTAAAATTCAATGCCCTCCTGCTCACCGTGGTGAATCTCCTCGAAACGGGCCGGCAACTCTTCACGCCCCCGGCGGTAGACGCACTTGACGTCGTCGCAGCCCAGGCGTAGGGCCGTGCGCAGGGCGTCCATGGCCACGTTGCCGCCGCCGAATACGCAGATGTGTTTGCCCTTCATGATCGGCGTGTCATAGTCGGGGAAAAGGTAGGCCTTCATCAGGTTGGATCTTGTGAGGTATTCGTTGGCGCTGAAGACGCCGATCAAGTCTTCGCCGGGGACGCCCAGGAAGGTGGGCAGACCCGCTCCGACGCCGATGTAGACCGCGTCATAGCCCTTGTCTTGCAACAACTCGTCAATGGTGACAACGGTGCCCACCACGGTGTTCAGTTCGAACCGCACGCCAAGGCGCTCCAACAGGTGGATCTCGGCGGCCACGATTTCCTTGGGCAGGCGGAATTCGGGAATGCCGTAGACCAAGACGCCGCCCGCCTTGTGAAAGGCCTCGAAAACCGTGACCTCGTGGCCTTTTTTGATCAGGTCGCCGGCAACGGTTAGACCGCCCGGACCAGATCCAACCACGGCCACCTTCTTGCCGGTGCTTGGAGCCACGGCCGGCAAGGGTATGTCCTTGCGGGCCCGCGCCCAGTCGGCGGCAAACCGCTCCAGGTTGCCGATGGCCACGGGTTTGTCCTTTTTGCCCAGGATGCACAGGCCTTCGCATTGATTCTCCTGGGGGCAGACCCGGCCGCACACGGCGGGCAGGGCGTTTTTATCCCAAAGCACCATGATGGCCTTGATGAAGTCTCCGTCCTGAATGGCCTTGACGAAGCGCGGTATTTCCACATTGACCGGACAACCGGCAACGCAGGCCGGTTTTTTACACTGCAAACAGCGGGATGCCTCTTTTTGGGCACTATCGGCGTCATAGCCAAGGGGGACTTCATCAAAATTGCGGCGGCGAATCTCCGGGTCCTGTTCGAACATCACCTGGCGGGGAATGGCCTGATTGTTCGTTTCCATGTCAGTTGCCTCCCTGTTCCGTTCGCGGCAAGGCGCAGGTGGCGCGGTATTTTTCCATGGACGCCTTTTCTTGCAGACGGTAGGCGGCAAGGCGGTGGTCCAAACCGGCGTAATCCACCTTGTGACCGTCGAACTCGGGTCCGTCGACGCAGGCAAAGCGGATTTCATCGCCAACCTTGACCCGGCAGCAGCCGCACATGCCCGTTCCGTCAAGCATTATGGCGTTGAGGCTGACCTGGGTGGGCACGCCGAATTTCTTGGTGACTTCACAACAAAATTTCATCATAGGCACCGGCCCTATGCATACGGTCTCCTTGACGCTGGCGCCCAGCCTGTCCAGGGTCTCGCGTAATACATCGGTGACAAAACCGGCGTGGCCGTAGCTCCCGTCGTCGGTGCAGACATGCAATTCGTTGCAGGCCTGTTCCATATCCTGCTCCATGATCAATAGCTCTTTGCTGCGGGCACCGATGATGCCTATGACATGGTTGCCGGCCAGTTTGAACCCTCTGGCGATGGGATGAAGAACCGCTATTCCAGTGCCACCGCCGACGCAAACCACCGTGCCGAGTTTTTTAATCTGGGTGGGTTTGCCCAGGGGCCCGACCACATCCTGGATTTGGTCGGTCACGCTCAGGCTGGCCAGCAAGGCGGTTGTTTTCCCCACAATTTGATAAATGATTTTTATGGTTCCATGGTGAGGATCGGTGTCGGCCATGGTCAGAGGTATGCGTTCACCGGTTTCATTGACCCGAAGGATTATGAACTGGCCTGGCTTTGCTTTTGATGCAATAGCCGGGGCATGTATCTCGTTCATCACAACGGTGCCTTGGGCCATGATTTGCTTAGCCACTATTGTGTACATCTATTTCTCCCGATTGGTTCCACCTTCATTTATCGATGATACCTACCTAAAGCGCGAATAGGAATAATACAAATAGGAAAAGTAGGAAAATGGCGAAGGGTAAGTGGACGCGATATACGAAAATGCGATATTTGCCGGGGTAATGATATGTGAAAATTGGCATAAGCTGCTGTTTGCCAATTTTTGGTATGATTACATTCAAGCCGAGTGTTGACGATTTCCGCCAAGGCAAGGCGTTTTGTAGGATTAAGTTTTAATTAGTCGGGGCGTTTATTTAACGTTCGGTTATTAGTGCGAAGTAAATTTGTGCAAAAAAATACAAAAGGGGCTTGGAAACAAATGCTCCATGGGGTTACATTAACCTCTGAAAATGATTCAGACCGTGCGGGGGTGGCGGCTGCCGGGTGTCTGAAGATTATAACTATCAGTATTTCCTTGTAAATGTCGAAGGGATTACTCAACAAGGGGACAACATAATGATTGTTGAGGCTCTGGCGATTGGCGGACTGGGCTTAGCAGCCGCCTTAGGCCTTGGCGTTGCTGCCAAGATTTTCGCTGTGGAAGTCGATCCGGTCGTACAGGCGATAGAAGAAGCGCTGCCGGGCGCAAACTGCGGCGGTTGCGGAATGGCCGGTTGCTCTTCGGCTGCCGAGGCCATGGCAACAGGTAGGATATTACCGAGCGCCTGCGTGGGTGGCGGGCCGGAGGTGCAGGCCGAAGTTGCGGCTATCCTGGGCATGGAACTCAAAGCGTCCGAACCGATTTTGGCCGATATCAATTGCCGTTATTCCACGGCCTGCGCTGACGTCAAATATGAATATCAAGGTTTGCAGGACTGCCGAGCGGCTGTTCTTTTATTTGGCGGGCCGAAAGAGTGCCCCGTTGGTTGCCTTGGTTTGGGAACCTGCGTCACCAACTGTCCGTTCGGGGCCATTAAGATAGGACCGGCCGGATTGCCCGTGGTCGACGCCAGCCTTTGCACCGGCTGCGGCACCTGTGAGCGGGTTTGCCCCATGGGTTCGGCCGGGCTCAGCTCCATGACCAACAGGATTTTGGGCGAATACACCGCCGACGAGTGCACCGCGCCCTGCCAGCGCACTTGTCCGGCGGGCATTGATGTGGCCCGGTATATCGACTTGGCCTCAAAGGGCCAATACGAGCATGCCTTGGCGGTGATCCGCGAGCGCAATCCGCTGCCGCTGATCTGCGGCCGCATCTGTCCGCGGCCCTGTGAGATAGCCTGCCGCCGCAACCTAGCCGACGAACCGGTGGCCATTGACGCAATCAAACGTTTCCTGGCCGACTATGAGATGAATTCCGGCAAGCGCTACGAGCAGTACAAGGCCCCGGCAACCGACCGCAAGGTCGCGGTTATCGGCGGCGGCGCCGAAGGTCTCACCGCAGCTTATTTCCTGGCCCGCATGGGCCACTCCCCGGCCATATTCGAGGCGGAACAAGAGCTCGGCGGCCTGCTGCGCACGGCCATTCCGGAGAATAGATTGCCCAGAAATGTCCTGGACTGGGAGATTCAGGGCATCTTGGATGTCGGCGTCGAGGCCCACACCGGCAAGGCCCTGGGCCGCGATTTCAGCTTGAGCAGCCTTTTTGAAGACGGCTTTGAGTCCGTGATCATGGCTCCGGGCGGTTGGGACACCATGACCACCGCGGGACGCAGCCCCGAAGAGGCGGCCGGGCTGCCTGGGGTTCATCTGCTGCTGGCCCTGAACATGGCTTGGGCCATGGGCCGCCAGGTGGACCTGGGCGACAACGTTGTGCTCATCGGCGGCGGCAAGGAGGCTGTCGGTACGGCCCTGAAGGTCAAACAGCAGGGCGCGTCCAGGGTGAGCCTGTTGTGGCGTGAGAGCCAGGGAGCCCTGGGCATTGACGACAGTGAGTTGGAAAAGCTTTCCTCCGCGGCCATCGCCTACAGCTTCAACGCCACGGCCACCGGGCTCACCGGCCGGGGCCAAACCATGGAAAATCTGGAATTCGAAGCCAACGGCGGCGAGAACATCATTTCCGGGATTTCCGCAGTGGTTGTGGCCAGTGGCCGCATGCCCAAGTTCGTCTTCACCAGGATCGTCGATCCATATGAAGACAATCCGGCGGTGCATTGGCGCAGCCTGAGGCCGTACGGGCCCCAAGGTCAGGGCCCCACCGATCTGTTCGATGACCTGAAGCCGGTAAGCGATCACCGCGCCGCGGTTGAGGCCATCGGTTCCGGACGGCGGGCCGCGGCCATGGTTCACAGGGTTCTGAGCGGCATGGAAGAGCAAAGGCCCGAAAAAATACTCGGCGCCGGCAAGTGCGGCGTGGACGTCATGGCCCTGGAAGACCTGCTCGACGTTCCGGTGCGCCAGGAAATGCCCCGGGCGACGCCGGAAAAATTGCTCAACCCCGCCGTGGAGATCGAGCTTGGCTTTGACGAACAAACCCTCAAAGCCGAAGCCTCCCGGTGTCTCAATTGCGGCCTGTTGTGCTACAAGCGCGACGGCAAACTGCCCGCCCAGGTTTGAAGGTGAGGCTGGATATGTCATCAATCAAAGATCAGATCATCACGAAAGCCAAAGGGCTGTTGATTACCGGTGAAGTGGCCGGGGTTGTCGGGCTGCGCCAGACCGGCGAACAGATCGGCCCCTACGTGTTCACAGAGCCGGAACAACTTGACAGCCTCAATCTGGGCGACAGCGCAGAGCCCGGCGATGCCCGCTATCCCCTGGCCAAGGTTCTGGCCCGGGTGGCCCAGGCCCATCCTGCCGACACCTTTGGGATCATCGTGCGGGGTTGCGACGAGCGGGCTCTTCAGGTGCTGGCCGCCGACGGCCGCATCAATCCCCTGAATCTACGGCGGGTGCGGATGATCGGCTTCTCCTGTCCGGAGGAATTGGCCCAAAAACACGAGTGCCCCAAGCCATGGCCCGACGCGCTTGTCGCCGGAGAGCAGGCCAAGGGCGTTATGCCCCCGGTGTTCGGCGAGGAAGATCCCCAGGCCGAACTGGCCCAGTGGCTGGCGGTGTTTGACCGCTGCGTCAAATGCTTCGGCTGCCGCAACATCTGCCCGGTGTGCCAGTGCAAGGAATGCACGGTGGAGGAAGAGGCCTTTGTCCAACAGCGGCAATTGCCCATCGACCCCAGCTTCCTTATGACCAGGGCCGTGCACATGGTGGACCGTTGCGTGTATTGCGGCCTGTGCGAGGAGGCTTGCCCGGCCGATATCCCCTTGAAGCAACTTTACAGGCTGGTCAGCCGCCTCACGGGCAGGCGGGCCGGCAGCGGTGCCATAACGGCCAAAGCGTGCTGAGTAAACCAACCATGATCCGATAATGTTGATCAGAAGGTTTATATAGATGGAATATCAATCAACTTTGACTGTTTGCCCATACTGCGGATGCGGTTGCAGCTTCTATTTGGAGTCTGTGGACGGCAAACTGACGGCCACCACGCCGAACGAGGTCAGCCCGATCAACCAGGGCAAACTTTGCGTCAAGGGCTGGAACGCTCATGAGTTCGTGCAGAGCGCCCGGAGGCTGACTTCGCCGCTGATCCGCAAGGACGGCCAGCTGGTGGAGTGCTCCTGGGACGAGGCTCTGGATTTCGTGGCCAATGAAATGCGGCGCATCACCGGCGAGAGCGGCCCGGATTCGGTGGCGTTTTTCGCCTCGGCCAAGGTGAGCAACGAAGAAAACTATCTCTTGCAGAAATTCGCCCGCGCGGGGGTCGGCACAAATAGCGTCGATCACTGCGCACGTCTCTGACACAGCTCCACGGTGGCCGGTCTGGCCGCAGCATTCGGGAGCGGTGCCATGACCAACTCCATCGAGGAGTTGGCGACGGCGGATACAATTTTAGTGATCGGTTCCAATACCACCGCGGCGCACCCGCTGGTGGCCACGCGCCTGTATAGGGCCAAGGCCAGGGGCGCCAAGATTATCGTGGCCGATCCGCGCAAGATTCAGTTGACCACCCAGGCCGATCTGCACGTGCGCCAGAAGCTGGGCACGGACGCGGCTCTGATCAACGGCATCATGAACGTGATTTTGGCCGAGGGGTGGCAAAACCAGGAGTTCATCGACGAGCGCTGCGAGGGCTTTGAGGAATTCAAGGCCCTGGTGGAGCAGTACACCCCGGACCGGGTGGCAGAAATCACCGGTGTGTCCGAAGGTGATATCCGGTTGATGGCCCAGTGGTACGCCCAGGCCGAGGCCTCGTCCATTGTTTATTGCATGGGCATTACCCAGCACACCACCGGCGTGGACAACGTCAAGAGCTTGGCCAACCTGTCCATGCTCTGCGGACAGATCGGCCGCGAGTCCACCGGCGTAAACCCCCTGCGCGGTCAAAACAACGTGCAGGGCGCCTGCGACATGGGCGGGCTGCCCAACGTGTATCCCGGCTACCAGCCGGTGACCTCCGAGGACGCCCGCAAGAAATTCGAGGCCGCCTGGGGCGTGGAACTCAGTCCCAAGCTGGGCCTGACGATCCCGGACATCCTCGACGGCATCAACAACGGCGACGTGCGGGCCCTTTATGTGATGGGCGAAAACCCGGTGATGAGCGACCCGGACAGCGAACACGTGGTCAAAGCCCTGAAAAAGGCCGATCTGCTGATTGTCCAGGACATCTTCCTGAACCAGACCGCGGAAATGGCCCATGTGGTGCTTCCCGGCGCCACCTATGCCGAAAAGGACGGCACTTTCTCCAACACCGAGCGCCGTGTGCAGCGCATCCGCAAGGCCGTGGAGCCCATGGGCGACAGCAAGCCCGACTGGTGGATCATCCAGGAAGTGGCTCGGCGCTTCGGCATGGAAATGAACTTTGAATCGCCCGAACAGATCATGGAAGAGATCGCCCAGGTTACTCCTTCGTACGGCGGCATCAGCTACGACCGCCTGGAGGGCGAGGGCCTGTGCTGGCCCTGTCCGACCAAGGATCACCCGGGCACCAAGTTCCTGCACGCCGGCAAATTCAGCCGGGGCAAGGGCCTGTTCCATGCCATTGAATACCGGCCGCCGGCCGAATGCGTGGACGCCGAATATCCCATGTGGCTGACTACTGGCAGGGCTCATGTGCACTATCACACCGGCACCATGACCCGCAACAGCCCCAGCCTGCACGCCCAGATGCCCACCGGTTTCGTGGAGGTCAGCCCCTCCGACGCCCAGGCCATGGATATCAAGGAAGGCATGCCCGTACGCCTGACCACCCGCAGGGGAACAATAAACGCTCCGGCCATGATCACCGACAGGGTGGAAAAGGGCACCGTGTTTGTTCCGTTCCACTTTTTCGAGGCCTGCGCCAACACCTTGACCAACCCGGCCCATGACCCGACCTGCAAGATTCCCGAGTATAAGGTCTGTGCCGTGAAGGTTGAAAAAGCGGCCTAACCTCGTAGTTTGACCTGCAACGGCCCCGCAGCCACCAACGGCTGCGGGGTCTTAATTGTTAGTGTGAAAAAGGCTTTATTCACAGGTTGTTAGATAGGAAATAAAAAACATCAAACCTTGTGACGGTATTCTCTTGACGGATTTGTAATTTCCGTGGTATTGGCCGGAATTGATTAAATTAGATGGCAAAAAGGGAGCCTGGCCCACGGCGCGGTGCCGTACGGTACAAGGGCTTTCACCACATTTGGCCGCCGGCGGTGTCCTGCCGGACCCGAGCGCGCGGCGGCCTATTACATGTGCAGATATCTTAGGGAGGACTATTTATGTCTAAGCTGCCCGATCCTACTAAAAACCCAGATTACGTAATCGCTGAGGCAGCCGAAGAGTTCATGAAGCCGATCAAAGAGATCGCTGATGGACTCGGCTTGACCGAGGACGAGCTGCTGCTGCATGGTCACTACGTGGCCAAAGTGGACTACAAAAAGGTCCTGGAGCGCCTGAAAGACAAACCCGACGGCAAGTACATCGACGTGACCGCCATTACCCCGACTCCGCTGGGCGAGGGCAAGAGCACCTCCACCATGGGTCTGGTCGAAGGTATGGGTAAACTCGGCCTGAACGTCACCGCCGCCATCCGTCAGCCCTCCGGCGGCCCGACCATGAACATCAAGGGCTCCGCCGCCGGTGGCGGTCTGGCCCAGTGCATTCCGCTGACCCCGTTCTCCCTGGGTCTGACCGGTGACATCAACGCCATCATGAACGCCCACAACCTGGCCATGGTTGCGTTGAACACCCGTATGCAGCACGAGCGCAACTACACCGACGAGCAGCTGATGCGGCTTTCCAACATGGAGCGCATCAACATCGACCCGACCAACATCGAAATGGGTTGGATCATCGACTTCTGCTGCCAGGGCCTGCGCAACATTATCATGGGTCTGGGCGGCCGCACCGACGGTTTCCTGATGCAGTCCAAGTTCGGCATCGCCGTCAGCTCCGAAGTCATGGCCATCCTGGCCGTGGCCAAGGACCTCAAAGACATGCGTGAGCGCATGGGCAAGATCGTCGTGGCTTACGACCGCTCCGGTAAGGCCATCACCACCGAGGACCTGCAGGTCGCCGGCGCCATGACCGCCTGGATGAACGAGGCCCTGAACCCGAACCTGCTGCAGACCCTTGAAGGTCAGCCGACCTTCGTGCACGCCGGTCCGTTCGCCAACATCGCCATCGGCCAAAGCTCCATCCTGGCCGACCGCGTGGCCCTGAAGCTCAGCGACTACCATGTGACCGAGTCCGGCTTCGGCGCCGACATCGGCTTCGAGAAGTTCTGGAACCTGAAGTGCCGCTTCTCCGGCCTCAAGCCCCACTGCGCCGTGGTCGTGGCCACCATCCGCGCCCTGAAGTGCCACGGTGGCGCTCCGATTCCGGTGCCCGGCAAGCCCATGCCTCCCGAGTACCAGGGCGAGAACGTCGAATGGGTCGAGAAGGGCTGCGCCAACCTGCTGCACCACATCGCCACCGTCAAGAAGGCCGGCATCAACCCGGTCGTCTGCGTCAACAGCTTCTACACTGACACTGACAATGAAATCGCCGCCGTCAAGCGCCTGGCCGAAGCCGCCGGCGCCCGCGTGGCCGTCAGCCGTCATTGGGAGAAGGGTGGCGAAGGCGCCATCGAGTTCGCCGAGGCCGTCAAGGACGCCTGCGCCGAAGAGAACGAGTTCAAGCTGCTGTACGAACTGGAGACTCCGCTGCGTCAGCGCATCGAACTGATCGCCAAGGAAGTCTACGGCGCCGACGGCGTGGACTACAGCCCCGAGGCCGAGAAGAAGGCCAAGAAGATCGAGGGCGATCCCGAGCTGTCCAAGCTGGGCACCTGCATGGTCAAGACCCACCTGTCGTTGACCGACAACCCGGCTCTGAAGGGCGTTCCGAAGAATTGGCGCCTGTACATCCGCGACGTCCTGACCTACGGCGGCGCCGGATTCGTGGTGCCCGTCGCCGGTACCATCAGCCTGATGCCTGGTTCCGGCTCCAACCCGGCCTTCCGCCGCGTGGACGTCGACACCGAGACCGGCAAGGTCAAGGGCATCTTCTAAGACCGCTCACGACCGTGACGCGGGCCTTGGCCCATGCGTCATGATCGCCGACTAGGCTAACGCAAGAGCCGCTCCGACCCGGGGCGGCTCTTGTTTTTGGGTCGGTGTTTGTTAACTAAAAAACAAGTCCACACAGCAAGTTGCGCCAAACAGCCTCTATAAATACGAAAAAACTAAGTAAAATACTAGGAAAGCTTCCAATTAGCCGATTTGTTGTGTATCGTAATAAGTACATGAGATGTACGGAGATGGTATTGATTATGATGCGCTGTATTTCTGTGCGGGCTGGACCCACCTGACATATCCACCCCAATATTGACTGCAACCAAAGCGAACCAAGCATATAGGCAGCAGGCCGATCGTACGGCCGGGGCTCAGGGAGATGCGGATATGGCCAGCGGAGGACAGAACAAGGTTGGGGCTGTGATGGTCGTCGGCGCGGGAATTGCCGGCGTGCAGGCATCTCTTGATTTGGCCAACAGCGGCTTCTACGTATACCTCGTCGAGCAGTCGCCGGCAATCGGCGGCAGAATGGCTCAGCTCGACAAGACTTTTCCCACCAATGATTGCGCCATGTGCATTGTTTCGCCCAAGCTGGTGGAATGCGGACGTCATCTCAATATCGAGGTGATCACCAACGCCGAGGTGCGATCCATCGACGGTACGCCCGGCGCCTTCAGGGTAAGCGTGCAACAGGATCCGCGCTACGTATCCGACGACGCCTGTACCGCCTGCGGCGACTGCATCAAGGCCTGCCCGGTGGAAGTGCCCAATGAATTCGACCAGGGTCTCGGCGTCCGCAATGCAATCTATAAAAAATACGCCCAGGCCTACCCCAACGCCTATTGCATAACCAAACTCGACAAGGCTCCCTGCCGCACGGCCTGCCCGGCCGGATTGAACGTGCAGGGATATGTGCAGATGGCCAAGCTGGGCCGCCTGGACGATTGCCTGTCAATCATCATGCAGGATCTGCCGCTGCCGGGCGCAATCGGCCGGGTCTGCCCCCATCCCTGCGAGGAGGCCTGCCGCCGCCTTGAGGTGGACGAGGCCATCGCCATCCGCGATATCAAACGCCTGGCCGCCGACGAAGCCGGGGTGAAGAACGTGCCCCAGCCCGATGTGGCCCTGCGCAAGGAAAAGGTGGCCATCGTCGGCGCCGGTCCGGCCGGTTTGGCCTGCGCCTATCACCTGGCCAGGGCCGGTGTGGGCTCGACGATCTTCGAGGCCGGCAAGGTGCCAGGCGGCGCATTGGCCCAGAGCATTCCGGCCTTCCGCCTGCCCAACGAGATACTGTTCGATGAAATCAGCGTCATCCAGAACATGGGCGTTGAGATCAAGCTAAACGCTCCGGTGGGCAATCTTGACGAGTTGAAAGATTATGACGCCATATTCCTGGGCCTGGGCGCGCCCAAGAGCACCAGTCTGGGCCTGGAAGGCGAAGACTCCCAGGGCGTGGTGCCGGCCCTGGAATACCTCCGGCGCGTAAAGCTGGGCGAGGACCCGCCCGCCGGAAAGAAAGTCGTGGTAATCGGCGGCGGCGACACGGCCATGGACTGCTGCCGCACGGCCCTGCGCAACGGGGCCGACGAAGTGGTCTGCCTGTATCGCCGCTCCCGGGTGGAGATGCCCGCCAGCCACGAGGAGGTGAGCGAGGCTGAGGAAGAGAACGTCCGGTTCGAATTACTGGCCGCGCCAACCAAGGTCATCACCAAGGGCGGCAAGGTCACGGCCATCGAATACGTGCGCATGGAACTGGGTGAGCCCGACCAGAGCGGCCGCCGCAGGCCCGTGCCCGTCGCGGGTTCCGAGCAGGTCATGGAGGCCGATCTGGTGGTCCCGGCAATCGGCCAGGCCACGGAAGTGGGTTTCCTGTCCGGCAGCGGGGTGGCGGTCAGTAAACGGGGCTACATAGAGGTTGACGACGTGACCTTGGCCACCAGCCGCCAGGGCGTGTTCGCGGGCGGCGACGTGGTCAGCGGGCCTTGGATAGCCATCGGAGCCATCGCCCATGGCCGGGAGGCGGCCATAAGCATGCTGCGCATGTTCGACGGCCAGGATATGGCCCAGGACCGCACGCCGGTGGGCATGAAGCCCGAGCCCAAGCTTGGCTGGTCGGATATACCCGAAGACGAGCCCATCAAACCCAGGCAGCGCATGAAATACCGCGACGCCGGGGAACGGGTGGGCGACTGGGACCAGTTCGCCATGGGCCTTAGTCCCGAGCAGGGCCGGACCGAGGGCGAGCGCTGTCTAAACTGCGCGGTGTGCTGCGATTGCCTGCAATGCGTGGCTGCTTGCGAGGCCAAGGCCCCGGCCCATGACCAGCAGCCCCAAGAGCTGGAAATTAGTGTGGGCAGCGTGATCCTTGCGCCGGGCTTTGACGCCTATGACCCAAAGGGCTTTGACGTCTACAACTACGCCAATCATCCCAACGTGGTCACGTCCATGGAATTCGAGCGCATCTTGAGCGCCTCGGGGCCCTATCAGGGCCATTTACAGCGGCCCGGCGACAGCCGGGAGCCCCGCAAGATCGCCTGGCTGCAATGCGTGGGCAGCCGGGACATCAACCACTGCGACAATGGTTATTGCTCGGCCGTGTGCTGCATGTACGCCATCAAGGAGGCGGTCATCGCCAAGGAGCACAGCCACGAGGACCTGGACACGGCCATTTTCTTCATGGACATGCGCACGCCGGGCAAGGACTTTGACAAGTATTTCGAACGGGCCAGGGACGAACACGGCGTGAGGTTCATCCGCAGCCGGGTGCATACCGTCGATCCAGCCCCGGACGGCCGCCTGGGCATAGAGTATGTCGACGACAACGGCGAGCCGGTGAACGAATACTTTGACATGGTGGTGCTCAGCGTGGGTCTGCAGACCAGCCCATCGGCGATCGAGTTGGCCCAACGCCTGGGCGTGGACCTTACCCCTTACAGATTCAGCGACACCAGCAGCTTTTTACCCGTGGGCACCAGCCAGCCCGGAATCTACGCCTGCGGTTGCTTCTCCGGGCCCAAGGACATCCCCCAGGCCGTTATGGAGGCCTCGGCCGCGGCCCGTTCGTCGGTCAAGGGCATGGCCGCGGTACGTGGCACCATGACCAGGGAGCTTGAGTACCCCGTGGAGCACGATGTCAGCGGAGCGGCACCCAGGGTCGGTGTTTTCGTGTGCAACTGCGGTATCAATATCGGCGGCGTGGTGGATGTGCCGGCGGTGCGTGAATACGCGGCCAAGCTGCCCCACGTGGTCTATGTGGAGGAAAACCTCTTCACCTGTTCCCAGGACACCCAAAACAATATGAAGCAGGTCATCGAGGAGCACGGCATTAACCGGGTGGTGGTGGCTTCGTGTTCGCCGCGCACCCACGAGCCGCTGTTCCAGGAGACGATCCGCGAGGCGGGCCTGAACAAATATCTCTTTGAAATGGCAAATATCCGCGACCAGGATTCCTGGGTCCACCAGTCCGAGCCGGACAAGGCCACGGACAAGGCCAAGGACCTGGTGCGCATGGCCGTGGCCAAGGCCGCGCTCATCGAACCGCTGCACCAGGTCGATCTGCCCCTGAACAAGACGGCCCTGGTGGTGGGCGGCGGCGTGGCCGGGATGACCGCGGCCCTGAGCCTGGCCGAGGCCGGCTATCCGGTGCATCTGGTGGAAAAAACTTCGTCCTTGGGCGGCAACGCCAATCTGCTGCTGAGCACCTGGAAGGGCGAGATGATCAAGCCCTATCTGGAAGACCTCGTGGCCAAGCTCAGCAACAGCCCGGACATCACCCTGCACCTGGAAAGCGAAGTCGTCGCTGCCAAGGGCTTTGTGGGCAACTTCACGGCCACCATCAGGGACTCCAAACAACAACTGACGCCCATTGACTTCGGAGTGGCAATCCTGGCCACCGGCGGCCGGGAATCCCGGCCAACGGAATACCTTTATGGTGATAGTCCCAACGTGATTACGTCGCTGGAGCTTGACGCCTCCCTCAAGGGCGACCCGGAGCTGCCCAAAAAGCTCGGGGCCGTGGCCTTTATACAGTGCGTGGGTTCACGGGAGCCCCAGCGGCCCTATTGCAGCCGCCTGTGCTGCACCCATAGCGTGGAAAGCGCCATCCGCATCAAGGAGGCCAACCCCGAGGCCTTGGTCTATGTGTTTTACCGCGAGATCCGCACCTATGGCGTGCGCGAGGATCTCTACCGCAAGGCCAGGGAACTTGGCGTATTGTTCATCCGCTACAGCCTGGACAACAAGCCAATGGCGCGCCAGGAGGGCGACAAGATCATCGTCAGCGCCGAGGATCATATTCTGAGGCGGCCGGTGGAGGTGGAGGTCGACAGGCTGGTCCTGGCTTCGGCGATCGTGCCCAACGACGTGGGCCAATTGGCCGAGGCCTTCAAGGCGCCGTTGCAGGGCGAGGGTTTCTTCCTGGAGGCCCACATGAAGCTGCGGCCCGTGGACCTGGCCAGCGAGGGGCTATATATCGCCGGATTGGCCCATTATCCCAAGCCCATTGACGAGGCCATCGCCCAAGCCGAGGCGGCTGTGGGCAGGGCCATGACCGTTTTGGCCCGAAACGTGATCAGAGTCGGCGGCGTGGTGGCCACGGTGGACGAATCCAAGTGTTCGGTGTGCCTGACCTGCGTGCGCACCTGTCCGTACAACGTGCCAAAGATAAAGGACGGCAAGGCCTATATCGAGGTGGCCTCGTGTTACGGCTGCGGGGCATGCGCCGCCGAGTGCCCCGGCAAGGCCATAACCCTGCAACATTTCACCGACGCCCAGATCCTGGCCAAGGAAAAGGCGGCCATGGGCTAGGGGGAAAGGGAGCGGATATGAGCGAAGGGTTCGAGCCCAAGATCGTGGCTTTCTGCTGCCAGTACTGAGCGTATTCCGCTGCGGACCTGGCAGGTTCGATGAGATTGCAGTATCCCCCCAACGTGCGGGTGATCCAACTGCCCTGTTCGGGGAGGGTGGACATCCTGCATCTGCTGCGGGCCTTTGAGGACGGGGCCGATGGTGTGTATGTGGCCGGTTGCCTGGAGGGCGATTGCCATTTCCTAACCGGCAACCTCAAGGCCCGGCGCAAGGTTGAATACGTCAAGGGCGTGTTGAGCCAGCTCGGCCTGGAGCCCGAGCGCATCGAGATGTTCAACATGTCCTCGGCCGAAGGCCCCCGCTTCGCCGAAGTGGCCAGGGAGTTTACCGAACAGATCAGGCAAGTTGGACCCAGCCCGGTGCCGGCCGGGCAGGCGGCGTGACCATGCGTACCGGAGGTGACTGGCGATGATTATAGGCGATTCCAAGCCCCTGGAAGAAATCCTGGAGATGATCGCGGGCCGGGAAAAGGTGCTGGTCCTGGGCTGCCGCGGCTGCGTGACGGTTTGCAATGTGGGTGGCGAAAAAGAGGTGGGCATCCTGGCCGCGGCCCTGCGAATCGCCCGCAAAAAAGACGGCCTGCCGCCATCGGTGGACGAGATGACTCTGGAGCGCCAGTGCGACCCTGAGTACATCGAAGAACTGGCCGATGTGGCGGCCGGGTACGACGCCATTGTGTCCATAGCCTGCGGAGTGGGGCCCCAGTTCCTCAGCGAGCGCTTTCCCGAGCTTGCCGTTTTCCCGGGCATCAACACCACGTTTATCGGTGGCGCCCTGGAGCACGGCGTGTGGAGCGAACGCTGCCAGAGCTGCGGCAATTGCTTGGTGCACCACTTTGGCGGGTTGTGCCCCATAGCCCGGTGCAGCAAGAGTCTGATGAACGGCCCCTGCGGCGGATCGGCCAGCGGCAAATGCGAGATCGGCCCGGAGGTAGACTGCGTTTGGCACCTGATAGTGGAAAAAATGGAGCGCATGGGCCGGTTGGAAGAGCTTGAGCGGGTTTGGCCCATCAAGAACTGGATAACCTCGCGGGACGGCGGACCACGGACGCGGATCAGGGAGGACCTCAAGCAATGAAAGCGGGCAGCAACCTGGAAAAGGTGTTGACGGCCGGCCACTTCGCCGTGACGGGCGAGTTGGGTCCGCCCAGGGGCAATGACGCCCACGAGGTCTTGGAAAAGGCCAAGCATCTGAAGGGCGTGGTGGATTCGGTGAACATCACCGACAACCAGACATCGGTTGTCCGCATGGCTTCCTGGGCCGCCGGCAAGCTGATTCTCGACGACGGCATCGAGCCCAATTTGCAGATGGTCTGTCGGGACGCCAACCGCCTGGGGCTCATGGCCAACATCCTCGGCGCCACGGCCCTGGGTATTAAAAACGTGCTTTGCCTGTCGGGCGACCACCAGCGGTTCGGCGACCATCCTGAGGCCAAGAACGTCTATGACCTGGACTCGATGCAGCTATTGGCCACCTTCAAGAAAATGCGGGACGAAAAGAAGTTTCTCAACGACAAGGACCTGGAGGGAGCGCCACAGATCTTCATCGGTGCGGCGGTGAACCCGTTCGCCGATCCCTTCAGTTTCCGGGTAAGCCGCCTGGCCAAGAAGATCGCCGCCGGGGCTGATTTCGTGCAGACGCAGTGCATATACAACATGGAAAAGTTTCGTGAATACATGAAAAGGGCCGTGGATCGGGGCCTGCACGAGAAATGCTATATCCTGGGCGGCGTCACGCCGATGAAGTCCGTGGGTATGGCCAAGTACATGGCCAAGTTCGTGCCGGGAATGGACGTGCCGGAAGATATCCTAACCCGGCTGCGGGGAGTGGACAAGAAAGACCAGGCCGCCGAGGGCATCAGGATATGCATCGAAACCATTGAGCAACTCAAGGAAATAGAGGGCGTGTCGGGCGTGCATGTCATGGCCATCGAGTGGGAGCACCGCGCGCCGGAGATCGTCAAGGGCGCCGGCCTGCTGCCAAGGCCCCAGATCTGACCCTGATATAAAAAAAGAAAACCCCGGCCTTGCCGAAAGCGCAGGGCCGGGGTTTTGTATTTCAGGGTGCTGGGCTACTTGGCGCCGGCGTTGAGCTTGTCCACGTCGACCTCTTCGTCCCACACACCGGCACCGACGATGTACTTGGTGCCGTTGACTTCAACCGGAACCGAGAAGGAAACCTTGCGGGCGATTTCCTTGGAGCCCGGATACGGCCAGTAGTAGGCCATCCACAGACCCTTGGGCGTGGCCGTCTCGCAGGCCTGCTTGAGGATCGGAGCCTTGGTCTTCATGTCCACGATCTTGGTGGCGTCGGCGCCCACGAAGCGCTTGTCCGGGTGACCGGCCAGGGTCAGCTTGCTGCAGTTGAGCACGAAGACGTAGGAGTCTTTCCATACAAACTCGCCCTTGGGGTCGTTGAAGGCCGGAAGACCATCTTCGCCCAGCTGGGTAAGCATCTCCGAGGCCTTGTTGACTTGCTCGTACACCTCAGTGGGCGTTGCCTTGTCCTGGGCGAATGCGCAGGTCGTCAGCGCGACCAAGATTGCCATGGCTATTGTGATTGCTTTTTTCATGTGTTTCTCCCTTGATAAATCAGATCAGCCAACGTTCCGCGTAACACTGTTATGGAGATAATAGCTTCACGGCGGCGCCAAAGGCAACCGTCTTTATGAGCCCCAGATGACCCAAGTGAACTTTGTTTTGCGGGAAGATTTGAAATGGTAACGGTGGAAATATCCGTATTGGATCAATTCGCCGTGCCGCCAGTCCGGCGGCATGCGCATGATGACCATGCATCTGAAGCCTTGGGCCCAGCGGATAAGTTTGTCCGCGTCCGGCTGCATCCTTGTCAGGTCATTGGTCCAGACGTTTGGCGGGTCGCCTGGGGCCGACCAGTCGGGGTCCAAAATAACGATGCGGAATTTGCCGGGGGTAGGTTTGAGAGCCGGATCGGAAAGGTCGCAGCAGATATAGTCGACATTGACATCCAGGCCCAGTTGGCGCAGATTGGCCTGGGCCTGGATGATGCGGTCATGATTTTTATCGACAGCCACCACTTTGCGGTTGCGGGCCAGAACCCGCGTAAGGCCGCCCACGCCGCAACACAGTTCCAGAACAGGGCCGGTCGGCAGGCGGCTGGCCAGACGCCTGGCCGCCTCCTCCGGTGTGGCCATGTATAAGGCGTCTTCGTCGCCCTGGAAAGTATCCTGGCTATTTAGCACTATAGCGGTTGGGGTCGGCGAATACGTCGATGACCCAGCAATCGGTCAGCATCAGGGCCGAATGCTCCTCACCGTCACCGATCTCGTAGCGGTCGCCTCTTTTAAATATGTGGGTCACGCCGCCTATGGTCAGTTCCAGTTCGCCTTCCACCACGATGCCCCACTGGGCGCAGTGGCTGTGTGGCGGCACGGTGACGCCCTTGGGCAGGTAGAAAAACACCGCCTGGCCGTCCGGGCCGGTCATAAGACGGGCGTCGACGCCTTCGAAGGGCACGGCCACCTGGGGCAGGTTTCTGAGAAACTCGGCGAATACTGGTTTGTCGCTCACGACTGTGCTCCCGCTTGCCGGGCCTGCCGGCGGTGTTCCTTGGCCTGAAAATTGATGACGCATTGGGGCCGGAATTTGCAGTAGATTTCCGGTTCCGAGCAGTGCGGATCGGTTTCCAGACATTCCTCGCAATAGCCGTGGCCGAGTTTTTGACAATTGACAACAGCGTCACGATCCGGGTGGTTACGGCACTTTTCCTGCATTTTCATGATTTAATCCTTTGAGCCGGGTCTAGTAATTGTGTCATGAGAAAGATGATTCGGCAATACCTGCTTGACGAACCTTGGTTGCGGCGTTGATTATTGCAGGCCATGAAAGTTGTTTCGCGAATGGCCGGCGCATTTGAATCCTTTGGAATGGAAAATTCGGTATATGAGTAGAAGATATCCGGACAGGCCCGTTGTGGGGGTAGGGGGCATCGTGTTATCCGAGGCAGGCGTGTTGTTGATAAAACGCGGGTCAGAGCCCGGACGCGGGCTTTGGTCCATACCCGGCGGCGCGGTTGAACTGGGTGAAATCCTTCACGACGCATGTGCCCGGGAGGTTTTAGAGGAGACCGGCTTGAAAGTCGAGGTTGGACCCCTGGTGGAAGTCTTTGAACGCCGCATGTTTGATGACTCCGGGGCGGTGGAATACCACTATGTGCTGCTGGATTATCTTTGCCATTGCGAGGCCGATCCTCCCCGCAACGGTGACGACGCCGCCGATGCCAAGTGGGTTTCTTACGGCGATCTCGACGGCGTGGGTCTTACCCCCGACACCCTGCGCGTGATCCACAAGGCCATCGACATGGCCTCATGTTACTGAAAATCAACATCGACCGGCCTTGTTTGGTTGACAGACCCCCGCAACTGCTGCTAAGCTGCGCCAGCTTTCACGAAGTCAGGGAAAAGGTCTCCGCGGCGCTTGGAGACGGTCTTCGTGGGAAGCGTGAGGCACATCATAGGGTGACTGCCGCGGGCGGAAATTACGCCCAGACGGCGGCATTTGTTGCTTCCGTTGGAAGCATCACCTGAATCAGCAAACAGAGGCGTTGTTTCTATGTCTAAGCAGGAGCAAGGACAGAAGAAGTCCCCCCCGGATTGGCTGCTGTTCGTGCTGGGTTTCGTGTTGGCATCAGCTTTTGGTTTCTGGCTGACGCCGACGATTCTCTACGCCGAAAAAACGCAGCCCATTGATTTCTCGCACAAGGTGCATATCGAGTCTGCGGGAAGCAGTTGCGAAGACTGCCACTCCTTCCGCGATGACGGTTCCTTTACCGGGATTCCGTCGCTGGAAAAATGCATCGAGTGTCATGAAGATCCCATGGGTGAGGACATCGAAAACCCCAGGCACAAAGAAGCCGAGGCCAAGCTGGTGGAGTATGTTACCGCGGGTAAGCCCATTGAATGGTACGTGTACTCCAAGCAGCAGGACTGCGTTTTCTTCTCGCACATTGCGCATGTGGAGAAAAAAGGCTTGGAATGTGCCACATGCCATGGAAATCATGGTGAAACCGACAACCTCCGTCCCTACGTTTACAACCGCCTGACCGGTCTGAGCCGCGATATCTGGGGCTACAGCCAGTTGGGACTGGGCGGGCCTCCTGAGCGCATGAAGATGGACGATTGCGCGGCCTGCCACCGTGAAAACAACGTACACGATGCGTGCTTTGTTTGTCACAAGTAGGCGGTTCAAGGATCTTGGGAGATAGCTCCAATGGCTTTGGATAGACGATCCTTTGTCAAATTTGCAGTGGGCGGAGTGCTGGGACTACATTGCAGCCCGCTCGTCTGGAAATTGATGGATGACTCGACCATCTGGACTCAGAACTGGAACTGGGTGCCGGTGCCCGAAGAGGGCGCAGTGGCCTATGCCAGCACGGTCAACCCCGGTACAGGCACGGTCCTGAAGGCCAGGATCATCCAAGGACGCCTCAAGGGCGAACGTTTGATTCGCCTAGAGGACAATTCAGATAACCCCCTTGGCGAGGGCGTGATCCCCGCCGACGCTTCGGCCTTGCAGTTGCTGTACAACCGTGAGATTCGCGTTCAGCAGCCCATGCTGCGCGACAAGCTCACCGGCGTGTACAAAAATCTGAGCTGGGACGATGCGTTGGAAGTGCTGGCCGGTAAATTGGGCCAGCTTTCCGCCGCGGGCAAGACCGAGGCGGTGGCCTGCCTGGCCGGACCGGCCGGCGACGCCACGGCTGAAATCCTGGCCCGTTTCATGGCGGCCTACGATTCGCCCAACCTCGCCTTTTTACCCACCGCAAGCCAGACCATGGCCCTGGCAGCCGATAAGGTCTTCGGCCAGTCGGATATAGGTTTCGACCTGATCAACGCCGACTACGTGGTCTCCTTCGGCACTCCGCTGCTGGAAGGCTGGGGCGCGCCGGTTGCGGCCCGCGCCGCCTTTGTCAAATGGCGCGCCGACGGCGGCAAGCTGGTTCAGGTGGATACGCGTTGTTCGGTAACGGCCAGCCAGGCTGATCAATGGATCGCCTGCAAGCCTGGCACCGAAGGCCTGCTGGCCCTGGCCATGGCCAAGGCCATCATCGACGCGGGCAAGGCCGCTGTCAGCGCTCCGGCCCTGGCCGACGGCGAGTTCGCCGCCGAAAAGGTGGCCGAGATCACCGGAGTCGAAGCCGAAGTAATCAAGGCAACGGCTCTTGCTCTGGCCGCCAGCAAGGCCGGCGTGGCCGTATGCGGTCCCGGCCCCGAAGGCGGACCCGGCCGTTTGCAGGACTTCCTGGCCGTGTTGGCCCTCAATGCCGTTGCCGGCAAGCTCGGCAAGCCCGGCGGTGTGGTGGCCCGCAAGGAGCCCGAACTGAAGGCCCTGGGCGGCAAGGTGTCCGGAAGCTCCAAGCCCGCGCTGACCAGAGGCATGTACGATCCCTATGCGTTGGCGGTCAACGCCTTGGCCGGTAAACCCTACCTGCCCGAGGTATTGATCCTGGCCGGCGGCAATCCGGTGTTCAACGGCCCGCAGGCCCAGGTTACAGCCAACCTGGCCCGCAAGGTTCCGTTCGTGGTGGCCATCACTCCGTACATGGACGAAAGCGCCGCGGTGGCGGATCTGATTCTGCCCGGCGCCCACTTCCTGGAGTGCTGGGGCGACATGCCCACTCCGTTCGGCAGCGCCACGGCCTTCTACGGCGTGCACAAGCCCCTGGTGGCAGGCGAGGCCCAGGCCAAGAGCGTGGGCGACGTGATCCTCGCTCTGGCGGCCAAGCTTGGCGGCAAGACCTTCGAGGCACTGCCCTATGAAAACCTCTTTGCCGCTCTCAAGGCCAAATCGGCCGCGCTGGGCGACTTTGAGGAACTGACTACCAGCGGCTTCTGGGCTCAGGACAAGCCAAGCTATGGCGGACTCGGTTCGGCAAAGCTGGGCGGCATCTCCTGGAGGGTCCCCGAGGCGGTTGCCCATGAGAGTCATCACGGATTGGTGATGCAGGGCATCCCCTCGTTGCGCACCACCTGGGGACGCGATCCCATTACCCCGTATATGATCAAGATCCTCTACGACACCACTTTGGCCGATGTCCACAAGCTGGTGGTCGAGATCAACCCAGAAACTGCCCATCACATGCATTTGGCCGAAGGCGACGAGATCGAATTGACCTCGACCTTCGGCGGCATCCAGGCCAAGGTGCATCTGTTCGCGGGTGCCCAGCCGGGCATGGTGTTCGCTCCGGTGGGCCTGGGGCATACGGCCTTTGGCATGTTTGTCGGCGGCAAGGGTGACAACTTCAACCAGGCGGTTGAGGTGGTCAGCGATCCCGAAAGCGGCCTGCCCGACTGGCAGCTGACCCGCGTGGCCGTCCGCAAACTCGGAGGGCACTAGTCATGTATGATTTCAAAAAGATCTACCGCACTGAAGAGTCCCGCTACGGCATGCTTATCAATATCGATAAGTGCACTGGCTGCGGCGCCTGTTCAGTGGCCTGCATGTCCGAAAATAACTCCGGCGTGCTGGAAGACGAGACCAACAAGATCCGCTCCGTCACTTGGCTGCGGGTGTATCAGGTAGACAACGGCCAGGCCTTCCCCAAAACCGAGGTGGCCTTCTTCCCGCGTCCCTGTCAGCACTGCCAGGGCGGCAAGGTGGGCAACTACAAGGAAGGCTTCTTCTTTGAAGACCCGGACGCCCACGAAAACCATACGCCTTGCGTTTCGGTTTGCCCGGCCACGGCCACGGACTATGACGAAAAAACCGGTATTGTCAGCCAGGTGCCAACCCGGTGCATCGGCTGCCGGTACTGTGTGGCGGCGTGTCCTTACCATGCACGTTATTTCAACTGGTATGACGTGCCATGGCCCAAGGGCAGCGAGCGCGCCTTGAGCCCGTTCGTCAGCCCGCGCATGCGCGGCGTCGTGGAAAAGTGCACCTTCTGCTTCCACCGCTACCAGCAGGCTCAAAACAAGGCCTTCAAGGACGGGGAAGAAAAAATCGCCGAGATGGATTACCAGACCGCTTGCACCGAGGCTTGTCCCTCCGGCGCGATCATGTTCGGCGATCTGAACAACCCGGACCACAAGGTGGGCCAGACCATCCAGCAATACCAAAAAGAAGGCCGCTTTGTCTTCAGGCTGCTGGAGCGACTGGGTACAAACACCAAGGTGTTCTACACCACCGAGCGTGAATGGGTCCGCCGCAAGGCTGACAACTTCATAAGTGACGAGGACTTTAAACAAGCATTGCCCGGCCAGAAAGGCTAGGCCGCTTAGGAGATTAGGTAGCGAGGTTACCCATGTATGATTCCAGTTTCTGGCCAAAGGGCGTAACCCGTGGGCACCCGGTGCTGTTCGTCTTCTGGCTGTTGATCTGCGGCGCCATACTGCAGTTCACCGGCATCGGCGCATTCCTGTGCCTGTGGAAGGGCCTCAACCAAACGGGCATGAACGACTATTATGCCTTTGGTCTGTGGATCGTCATCGACTTGGCGGTCATTGCCCTGGGAGCGGGTGCTTTCTTCACGAGCTTCTTGAGCTATATCGTGAGGATCAAAGAGCTGAAAAATATCGTGGGTGTCGCCGTGTTGATCGGTTTCATCTGCTACACCGGCGCCATCATGATGCTGGGTATCGATATTGGTCAGCCCATCCGCGGCTGGTTCGGCTTCTGGCATGCCAACATCCACTCCATGCTCACCGAAGTTATGTTCTGTATCACCACTTACGCCATAGTGCTGATTATCGAACTGCTTCCGGCGGTGCTGGAGAACCGGCAGATCGCCAAAGTGCCCGAATTCGGCACTTTCGCCCACAACCTGCACCGGATCATGATCGTGTTCGCCGGAACCGGTACGTTCCTGAGCTTCTTCCATCAGGGCTCTTTGGGCGGCATGTTCGGCGTGCTGTTCGCGCGTCCCTTTGCCTTCCGCGAGGGCTTCATGATCTGGCCCTGGACGTTCTTCCTGTTCATTCTCAGCGCCATTGCAACCGGTCCTTCCTTCACCACCCTTTGCGTGATGATCACCGAGAAGGTTACCGGCCGCAAGCTGGTGCCCCACAAGACCAAGATGCTCATGGGCAAGATCAGCGGCCTGCTGCTGACCGCCTACATGGTGCTCAAGCTGGCCGACACCTACTACTGGGCCAAGGTAATGGTTCCGGGAGTGGGCAGCTCTCTGGACGTTATGTACCAGGCTCCCTACGGCACGTGGCTGCTGTGGGCCGAACTCGGCGTCTGCGGCGTGCTGCCGGCCATCATGCTTCTGGTGCCGAGGGTGCGTCAAAGCTATGGCTTGCTGTTCCTGGCCATGCTGTTAAACTGTACAGGTATAGTGCTCAACAGGTTCGTGTTTACGATCCAGAGCCTGGCCATACCCGTGCTGCCGTTCGAGAAGTTCATCGCCTTCATGCCGACTTGGCAGGAGATCGCGGTGGGTTCCTTGATTCTTGGTTATGGTTTCCTGGTCTACTCCTTGGCCTATCGGTATCTGCCGATATTCCCCAAGGAAGTCGAACTTAGCCAGGATTAGGGAGGAAAGAAATGTTCCCCTTCTCATTCGAATGGCATTGGGATATCGGCCACCTGGTGTTCTTCGGCGTGTTCTACGCGGCTCTGACGGTGATTGGCATCACTTTGGTGGCAACCATCTTCAAGACCGGCAAGGACATCGCCTCCGGGCATGCTCATGTGGAGCACGATGATGAACACGACGCCCATGCCGAGGCCGCCGAGGCATAGGCATACCGGCATCTAAAGACTACGGCGGGGCCCCTCGGGGCTCCGCCTTTTTTTCCGGCAAAGCAGATGAGCTTGAAAATACCATCACCCGTGCTGTCCCAAATAAAGGCCGTGGTTTTCGACCTCGACGGCGTACTGTTTGATTCATATGATTCCAATGTGGCTTTTTACGATCACATTCTGGAGCACATCGGCAAACCACCGGTCCCCGGACATCTAAAAGACCTTGTTCACCGCGAAAGCATTCACGGTTCGCTCAAGGCCCTGGTTGGAGACGGCGCGGAATACGAGCGGGCCATGGCCTATTGCAAGGGGTTGGACTTCGAGCCGTTCATCAAAAGGCTCAAGCTCTTTCCGGATGTGCATAAGACCTTGGAAACATTGGCCCAAACAGTGAGGCTGGCCGTGGCCACCAACCGCATTTCCAGCACAATACCGGCTCTGGAACATCTGGAGCTGGCCAGTTTTTTCGAACTGGTGGTCACGCCCGCCGACGCCCGGGCCAGCAAGCCCCAGGCGGAGTTCATGACGTACACCCTGGAAAAATTGAGCCTGACCAGGAGGGACGTGGTATATGTCGGCGATTCGGTGATTGACCAGGATCTATGCCTGGCTTCGGATGTGCCATTGGTGGCCTTCCGGGACGCAAGGCTCAAGGCCTGGGCCCATGTTCAGGGCATGGCCCAGATTCCAGCCCTGTTGTCCGGCGAATAGCCCCGGACCTAGTCGCGCTGCTTTTTAGGCGGATCGTATAGGCCGTGGAAAAGGGCGGGCTGCTTGTAATCGCGCCAGGCCTCGCATGTGGCCTTGTGCCGGCAGTCCGGACATAACTCCACGGGCACGCGGTGGCGTCCCGCGCGTCTGGGGCATACTATGAAATCGCGGCGGTTGTTCATGGCCCAAACCTACCACGATTCAGGCTCGGGAAAAAGCGGTCCTGCCTCGAATAAGGCCAGGAGCGCTTTTTCTTTTTTCAGCAGGCGTCAGATGGTCTTACTGATGATGCCGCTGAGTATGTCCTTGCCGAACTCATAGGTCTGCTGCTGGGACTGAAGGCCTATGTTGTTACGGTTGCGGTTTCTGTTCATGTTCGTGTTGCCGCCCATGAGCTTGCCGACGAGGCTCTTTTCCTCGTCCTGATCCATCAGGTTGCCGATGGCAAGGGCATTGGTCTCGTCACTGCCCAGACCATAGGTGTTGGCCTGGGACTGGGCGGAACTAAGAGCGCTTTGGGTGGAGATGTTGGCCATTGAGCCAAAAGTGAAAGCCATCAAAGACCTCCGGCTAATTGCCTGTCCTTAGGCTGAAGCGAGCCATCCATGGAGGTTTTGAATATATTTTAATTATTAACACCAATTCCACAGAAAGAAAAGGCGTTTATCCAAAATCAATCAAGCTTGGGGTTGAAATACCCGTGCCGAAGCGAGGGATAATCCTTGCGCAGCCTTTCGATCAGTTGGGCGATACCCACGCGTTTGCCGTCGGGATCGATTTCCAGGGCCCGCAGGTATATCTCGGGGTCGATGTTGATATTGCGCCACTGAATCAAATCCAGGCGGACGTCCTCGATGATCCTGATCAGTGCCTCCACCTCTTCCTCGCGGTCGGTGAGGCCGGGCATGGTAAGCAGGTTGATGGAGGCGAATCCTCCGGCCTTTTTCACTTCCTTCAGAGACTCGATGGCCTGTTCCAGGCTCCAGCCCTTGGGCCGGTAATAGGTTGCGTGGCGCTCTGGAATCAGCGAATTCAAGGAAACGCGGATGGAACTAAGACCTTCGCCCATCAGGCGGCGCACCTGATCCGGCCTGCTGCCGTTGGTGTTGAGATTGATGGTGCCTTTGGGCTCCTTTTGCCTGATCAACCTGATGGAGCGGGCCAACAGGTCGGCCTGCATCAGGGGCTCGCCCTCGCAGCCTTGGCCAAAGCTGACCAAGGGGTCGCGCTGTTGGCCGAAATGATGCAGGGCCACCTCTGCCACTTCCTCGGGCAAGGGCGCGAAATCGATGCGCTCCTGGGTGCAGGGGAAGGTGCCCGAGGGCTGATACGACAGACAGCCGATGCAGTCGGCGTTGCATACCGGGCTGGTAGGCAGGGGGGCCTCCCAGCGGCCCAGGACCAGGTTTTTGGCCGCCGGGCAGCCGTAGGTCATGGCGCATGTGCCCAGGTGCTGCCACAAACGGTTGTTTTTGTATTGCCGCAGCAGACGCCTGGCGGCGGCCTGCAGACGGTCCGGCGTGGGGAAGCGGCCGGGGTCCTGGCGGGGAAGGGGGTCGACCCTCAGACCCGTAACGACGAATTGGTCACCTTGAAAGCCCACGGCGGCATAGGCGAACAACGGCAGATTGGGCGCGTCTCCCACGGTCTTGTAGGCCGCCCAAAGCGTGGCCGTGTGGGCCGGGGCCATGAACGCCGCCACGGCCGTGACCCGCTCTTCGGGCTCGTCGGGGTTGTATTCAACAGGAGCGATCCTGCCCTTGGAGTTTACGCCCACGGGCAGGCGCTGGGGCAGCAGGAACAGCTCGCTGCCCTCGGGCAGGGGAATGCAGTCCTCGGCCTCGACCTTTTGCCATTTGCCGCCCGCCGAGCCGCACATGGCCATCTCGGGGTGGTCGAAGATGTTGCCCTCTTCGTCTGCGTATACCAAGCGGGGGGCGTTCATGATCGGCTCCTGTTCACACATTGCCAAAAGAAAATGTGCTTCGTTTCTACCACAGCCGTGGCCGCAGTGCATCAGCGGGTTGTTACATTGGGCGGGTTTTGTTAAAAGATGGCTCATGAAGAAGTTTGACGTAATCATAATCGGCCTGGGACCGGCCGGGGCCGCCGCGGCCATGGATCTGGCCGGGGCCGGGGCCAGGGTTCTGGTTGTGGACGGTTCCGGCGTCTCGGCCAAGCCCTGTGGCGGATGCCTGTCCCTGCGCGCCGTAAGGGCCCTGGCGCCCTTTGGGCCGCCGGCGTGGCTCTATGATTATCCGGTTTCAACCCTGTGGCTCACCGGTCCGGGGCGAAGGCCGGGGCGATACGACACTGATCAAACGGGTTGCTACTTCATTGATCGCGGCAGGCTGGACGCCTTTTTAGCTCAAAAAACCGCCGCTGCCGGGGTGGAGATTGTAAAAAGCAAGGCCAGATTTGTTGTCGATCAGGGCAATGGCTATAAGGTGGCCTGCCCGGAGGGTGTGTTCAAATCAGACTGGCTCCTGGGCTCCGACGGGGCCAACAGCATTGTGGGCCGGGCCTTTGGCTTGGGCTGGACCAACCGCGAGTTCGTGGCCCTGGTGGAAAACAGGCCCATGCCCGCCCGGTTGGCAGAACCCCTGAAAAACGCCGCCGTGATTGAGTTGGGCGGCATACGTGGCGGCTATGGCTGGCTTTTCGGCCTGGGCGATACGCTGAATCTCGGCATGGCCGGCCAGCGCGGGAAGTTGGCCGCTTCCGGGGGGCTGAAACGTTCCTACGGTCGTTTTTTGGCTCGGCACGGCCTGGTCGCAGGCGGCAATCCCCGCGGGGCGGTCATACCCTATCCGCGACTGCGGCCATGCCGCCGGAGCAGGGCCAGGGCGGCGGTCATCGGCGATGCCGCGGCCTTGGCCGATCCCTTCCTGGGCGAGGGCATCGCCCCGGCCATTGTCAGCGGCAGGATGGCCGCTGGGGCCATCATCGCCGGAAACATGGGCCTGTATGAGTCGCGGCTGGGCCAAACCCTATTGCGAGATCATTGGCACAGCGTATTTGTAGCCGGCTTGATCTACGGCTGGCCCGGTTTGGCTCTGAACCTGGTGCGCAGACACCCGGGGGGAATTGAATTGGGCTGGCGGCTTCTCAGGGGAGAGGTGGCTTCGGCAAAAATCTGGTCAGAGGTGATCAGAGGCTTCCGGGGGCTGCCCCCCAACCTTGACCCCCAGGCTTCGGCATACTATAGTTGTCCCGTAAGTTGACGGGATCACTTGGAAGGGTGCCCCCCCGCGCTTGCAGACCAAAAGGGAAGGTGGTCCTTTGGCCGAATCACAGGGCAGAAGCATTTGGCGTATGGCGTTGGTTTGCAGCGCCGTGCTGGCCTGCGCCCTGATGATTTATTCCGGTATCGGCAAACTGCGTGATTCCAGTTGGCGCTTGCAACAGATACAAGAGATAAACCAGGATCTGGACCGCGATAACAAGATCCTGCATAGCCAGGTGCAGCGGCTCAGGGACGACAAACAGGCTATCGACAGGGCCGTGCGCCGGGAGATGGACATGGTCAGGCCGGACGAGGTGGTGTACCAGTTTGACTCCGGCCGAAACCAAAAGGAGGCTGCAAGGTGAGCTCCGACAGCACGGGTAACCGCGGTACGGCCGCGGAAATGGTCCTGCTTGAGGCCTGGGTTTATGACAACCCCGGCTCCCAGGCGGCCCTGAAGCTTGCCGCCGCCTTCATCGAGACGCAGCGGCCCGCCGAGGCCAGGGAAATCCTGGGCAAGTACCTGGCCCTGCACCCGGCCAATGTCCAGGCCCGGGAATTGCTGGCCAGGGTTTTGGAACAGCGCGGCGACAGGGACGGTGCAGCCGCCCAATTGCTGCTGGCCGCCCAGGAACTGGGCCGTCACGCGGTGGTGTTTTCGCACCTGGCACGGCTGTTGGACGAGCAAGGACGGGAAAAAGAGGCCGCCAAGGCCAGGGTGTTGGCCGAGGCCCTGGAAACGGGCATAGGGCCGTTGCCTTCGTTCGACGGTCTCGAGTCGGCGACAATGGCCAATATCTACGCGGCTCAGGGACATTCCGAGCAGGCGGAAGAAATATACAAGAAACTACTGGCGCGTCAGCCCGGCGACGTTGAAGTCGGGGCGAAATTGGCGGCCACACAGCAAAAGACGGCTTTGGACCAGGGCGGTAAGGTAATCCAAAAACTCAACCGCTTCAAACAGGCGGCCATGCGCCGGGCCGCCGGGGCCGCTCCCGCATAAACCCAAACTATTAGTACAGGCGGTAAGCAATATGGCGATCAGCACTGCAGAGTTCCGCAAGGGGCTCAAGATTGAAATCGACGGCAAACCATTCATCATCGTGGAATCCCAGCACGTCAAGCCCGGCAAGGGCGGCGCTTTTGTGCGCACCAAGATGAAAAACCTGGAAACAGGCCAGGTCTTGGAACAGACGTTCCGGTCGGGCGCCAAGGTGGACAAACCCGATTTGGAGCAAAAGAACATGCAGTACCTCTATCTCGAGGGCACCCAGTATGTGTTCATGGACAACGACACCTATGATCAGGTCTTCATCGAGGGCGATTTTCTGGGTGACGCCGTAAACTACATGCTGCCCAACATCAACGTGGACGTGCTGTTCTTCAACGGCAAACCAATCGGCGTGGATCTGCCCATCTCCGTGGAAATGACCGTGACCCACACCGAGCCGGGCGTGAAGGGCGACACCGCCACGGGCGTGACCAAACCCGCCACCCTGGAGACGGGTCTAGTCATCAACGTGCCTTTGTTCGTGAACGAAGGCGATTTGCTCAAGATCGACACCCGCACAGGGGAGTACATGGAACGTGCCTAAGGACTTCAGGCCAAACTTCATGGCCACCGGCATCGGATCGTTGCCCCACGGCGACCCGGCCGTGGCCGTGGCCGACGTGGCCACGCGGCTTACCGAGATGCCTTATTGGCCCCAGTTGCCCAACGTGAGCCCGGTCGAAGACATGAACCTGCAATACACCTCGGCCCTGGAGCCGCTGGTGCGGGCCGATACGGTTGCGCGCGAGCCCAAGGCCCACCCCGGCATGAGCCGGGAGGAGGCTCTGGCTGGCTTTTATGAAAAGCTCTTTGGCGGCGAACAGACGCCGTTCGATCTGGACGCCGGGGCCGCGGCCGGTTTCAACGTGTTCATGGAATACGTCGGAAATGCCGGTGGAGACGCGTTCCCCTGGATCAAGGGCCACGTCACCGGTCCGCTGACCCAAGCAGCCGCCGTCATGGGCGAAAACGGCAAGGCCCTGCTGTATGACGACGAGGCCGCCGAAGCCATCGCCAGGGGGCTCGGTGCGGCCGTGGCCGCACAGGTTGTCCAGATGGCCCCACTGGGGCGCAAGGTGATGATGTTCCTGGATGAGCCGTTCCTGTCGGGATTCGGCAGCGCCTTTACGCCGATCAACCGGGACAAGGTCGTCAGCCTGTTGTCCATGACCATGGAAGAGGCCCGCCAGCGTGGCCCGGAGATGGTCATCGGCATCCATTGTTGCGGCAACACCGACTGGGCCATGCTTATCGAGGCCGGGGCCGACGTGATCAATCTGGATTCCGCCGGATTCGGCAAGCACCTGCTGCTGTACCCCGAGGCCGTGCGCCAACTCCTGGATCGCGGCGGGGCCGTGGCTTGGGGCGCCGTGCCCACCAGCGAATACAAGGGCGACGAGACCGTGGAGGGCCTATGGGCCGACCTCAAGGCCCTGCTGGTGGAACTGGAAGGCAAGGGCTTTGACCGCAAGCTCCTGGCCGCCCAGGCCCTGGTGACGCCCGCCTGCGGGTTGGGCTCCCTGGACGAAACAAAGGCCAGGGCCATCCTGGACCTCACTGCCGGTGTCAGCAAGCTGGCTCGTGAGGAGTATAATTAGCTGTATTTGGGAAATTTTTTTTCAAAAAAGTTCCCCAAGCCCCTCAAAAAACATTGCCGGTTATTGTTTTCGGCTTTGCCGCCAAACAATAACCGGTCATTTTTTTGGGCAGGGTAAGCACGGCATTAAAGAGTCAGGCCTTCGGCTTCGTATTCCTTGATCTTGTTTTGCAGGGTCTTGCGGGTGATGCCAAGCATCTGGGCGGCCTGGGTGCGGTTGCCGCCGGTGGCCTCCAGGGTGGCCACGATCAGCGACCGCTCGGCCTGGCGCACGGTCATGCCCGGGCGCAGGGTCATTTCACCGGCCGGAGTCTGCTCGCTGATGGCCAGGGGCAGGTCCTCGGCCTGCACCACGTCGGAAACGCTCATGATCACCGCCCGTTCCACGGCGTTGATCAACTCGCGCACGTTGCCCGGCCAGTGGTAGCCCATGATCTTGGCCCGCGCCGCCTGGCTGAACCCGCCGAGGTTGCGGCCGTGTTCCCCCGCGAAGTGCTTGAGAAAATGCTGGGCCATGAGCATGATGTCCTCTCCGCGGATGCGCAGTGGCGGCATCTCGATGTTCACCACGTTGAGGCGGTAGTAAAGATCCTCTCGGAATTCGTGTTCGGCCACGGCCTGCTTCAGGTCGCGGTTGGTGGCGGCGATGATCCGTACGTCGCAGAACATGACCTTGTCCGAACCCACCGGCGTGTACTGACCGTCTTGCAACACTCGCAGCAGCTTGGCCTGGGTGGAAGGATTCATCTCGCCGATCTCGTCGAGGAACAGAGTGCCGCCGTCAGCCACCTTGAAGCGGCCGTCCCGGCGGTTGATGGCCCCGGTGAAGGCGCCTTTTTCATGGCCGAACAGCTCGGACTCCAAAAGGTTTTCGGGCAGGGCCGCACAGTTGACGCCCACCAGAGGGCCGTTGGCGCGCTTGGAGTTCTGGTGAATCGTTTGGGAGGCCACCTCCTTGCCCGTGCCGCTTTCGCCGGTGATGAGCACCGTGGCGTTGGTGGGGGCCACCATGGCCAGGGATTCCTTGAGGCGCAGCATGGGCGGGCTGTTGCCGATCATGGCCGAAAAGTCGAAGCGCTCGCCCAACCGCCGGGCCTGCTCTTCCACCCGGCGGGCCATGGCCGCCTGCTCCAGGCGGCGCCCCACTTTTATCAACACCTCCTCGACATCGAGGGGTTTGGTCAGGTAGTCGTCGGCCCCGGCCTTGAGGGCCTTGACCGCGTTGTCAATGCTGCCGAATGCCGTCATCATCAACACGGGCAGATCGGGCCGGGCGGCCTTGATGCGGGCCAGGGTCTCCACGCCGTCCATGCGGGGCATTACCTGGTCCAGGAGCACAAGGTCGACGGGTTCGGAGTCCAACTGAACCAGGGCGGCCTGGCCGTCTCCGGCCTCGATCACGCCGTAGCCTTCGTCTTCCAGATGCGCGCGGAGCATCAGGCGGTGGGCCCGCTCGTCGTCCACGACCAATACATTGTTGCTGTTTCTCATCCCCGCGCTCCATTGAAGGGCAGTGACAACACGAATGAGGCCCCGCCCAGATCGGAATTGCCCGCCGTCAGATCACCGCCGTGGGCCCTGGCTATGCGCCGGGCAATGGCCAGGCCCAGGCCCGAGCCACGTTCCTTGGTGCTGAAAAACGGGTCGAACAGACTCTCCGGCGTGGTCCCCTCCAGGCCTGGTCCGCTGTCGGCCACTTCCAGTTCCAGGCGCGACTTTGCCTTGCGCAGGCGGAACTCAAGGCGGCCCCGGCCGTTGAGGGCCTCCAAGGCGTTGACCATCAGGTTGAGGATGACCTGACGCATCTGATCCGGATCTGCCGTGACTCCGGGCAGTTCATCGGGAGCCACCACTGAAATGTCGATGCCTTCGCACCGGGGGTCGTCGTTCATCAGGGCCATCGTGCTTTCAACGGACTCAACCAGATCCAGGGGCGCCCGGCGCGGCTCCTTGGGCCGGGCATAATCCAACAGTCCGCTGACAACCCGCTCCAGCCGGTCCACTTCTTCCACGGCCACGGCCCCATATTGGCCCTGACGGCTGTCCGGCGGATAGCCTTTGGTAATAAACTGCACCAGACCGCGCAGGGCCGAAAGCGGGTTGCGAATCTCGTGGGCCACCGAGGCGGCCAGTCGGCCAACCGCCGCCATGTGTTGGGATTGGGCCATTTGGCGGCGCAGGCGCATGAGTTCCGAATCCTTGCGCTTGGCGTAATAAACCATGGCAGCGGCAGCGGCTCCGGCGGCCGCGAAAATCAGGCAAGCCAGGAACAGGGCCTGATGAAGGTCTTCCGCCGCCGCGGCCTCAAACTGCTTGGTGTTAAGCTGGATCAAGGCATATGGACGAGCGTCTTCATCTCCGTTTCCCGGCACCAATTCTACGGGACCCATCATCAGGCCCGGACCGCCCCCGCGTCCCTGTTTTCCACCGCCTGATCCGAGATTTCGCTTTTCAGGCGGCGGGTTTTCGGGCAAGGGGCATGTGGATGCGTCGGGTTCCGGCTTGTTTTGTTGCAGCCAAGGCGGGCACGCCCACTCGGGCAGGGGCTGATTCCCCCGTCTCAGCGGTCTCAAAGGCTTGAACTGGCGGCCGACCCACAAAGATCCGTGTTCGAACATCATGATCGGATCGCCGTTTTTTATATGGGGAACCAGATTCTTAGGCACACTGTTTTTGCTGTCTTTGGGCGTTTTGCTGGCCGTGACAAACCAGCCGTAGGGACCGACCAGGGTCAGGGATTCGACGTGGGGATGGTCAAGCATCTCCTCGACCAGGCTTTGCATCATAACCCGGCGGCCAAAGCCGTGGCGCATGCTGGCCCGGGCCGCGCTTTCCAGCGAACGGATGACCAACTCACCCTGGGATGTCAGGGAGTTTGTCATCAACTCGCGGGTTCTGAACAGCCTGTCCTGGGTCGAGACGGCGAGCACGGCCAGGACAATCAGCAAAACTCCGAATAGAACCAACCAGTTCAATCCGGAGTTGCCTGCCTTGTTTTCCGCCTGAAAATCCTTCATGCCGCGTTCCTTGAAAAAACCGCGCCGGGGCCGTCCCCACGATCGGCCCCGGCCGTGAAGTTATTCTACATTACTGCCAGCAGTAGCCGCCACCGGGACCGCCGCCAAATCCGCCCATGCGGCCACCGCGGCCGGAATTGCCCATACCCATTCCGTGACCACCGAAGGATCCGCGACCGCCACACAGACCGGCGCCGTATCCGCGCAACTGGTTGACATCGTCACCCATGTACTTGACGCGTTCCTTGGCCATCTGGGCCCTAAGGTCGATCATTTCATTGGCCAGGGCGTTGAACTTGGCCTTGTCGACCTGGGGCTGGGCCATGACGGTGCGCATTTCAACCTGCTTTTCGGCGATCTTCTTGCGCAGGTCAAGAGTTGCGTTCATGAAGGCCGCACGGTCCTGCTCGATCTTGGCAATCTGCTCCTGGGTCAATTGAGGGGCATTGGGGCCCTGTCCGCGGCCTGGTCCATAGGGGCCGGCCAAAGCGGTGGAGGCCAAAAGGGCCATCATGGCCAGGGCGACAACACTTGCAGTCAAAGTCTTTTTGCTCATTTTTTTGCTCCTTTATATGAGTAGCGTTTGTTTTCTGGCCCTTATATAAAGCACAGGCCGTGCCAATTGGAGCCTTATTGTTAAATAGGTATTAATTACAGTTTGTTAGCTTTATTTTATTCTGTGCGGATCAATGGTCCGGGTCGGAGTCGGTGCATAATTTTTTTTCAGCCGATTGAAACCGCGAAACATTTTTTCGCAGATGGATCTATTCAAGCAATTCAATGGGATGACACACCTTTTTCCCGGGCGGCAATCCCCTGCGCCATTGGATGAAACAGCCGCTGCAAGTGGTCGCCAACATGTCGGCCCCGCTTTGGACCATCTCCCGCAGCCTAGGCCCGAATATCTCCCGGCTGAATTCCACGTTGGCCGGGGCGAAAAGGCCGCCTCCGCCGCAGCATTGGTCGGCGCCCGGCGCATCGACCATGGTCACGCCGGCGGCCTTAAGCATTTGCCTTGGGTTTTCAGCCCCACCCAGGCCGATGGCCTGGTGGCAAGGCGTGTGCAGCAGCACTGCCTCCCGAACGGCCGAAGCGAGGCCGCCGGGCTCTTCGGACAACACCTGGCAGATCTCCCGCACGGGCGGCAATGATAAATCCTGCAGGGCATAGGCACAGGAACTGCACGCCGTCACCACCATGTCCGCTTCGGTTCGCAGCAGGGCGTCCTGGTTGCGCCGGTTCAACGTGGCGACAGTGTCTTGCGCCCCGGCCGAGCGGGCCATCAACCCGCAGCAGCCCTGATCCGGCGGCACGACGACCGTATAACGACGGGCAAGCATATCGACGGCCTTTTGGGCCAGTTCGGGGCGCAGATAATTGGCCAGGCAGCCCACGAAAAAGGCCACCCTTGGCGCATTGGCCGGGCCCTGAATAATTTCAGGCGTTTGATGCAGAAAAGGTCGTTTGGCCGGTTTGGGCAACTGGTTTAGGCCTTCCAACTCGGCCAGGCGCAGCAAGAGGCCGCTTTCGCCGGGCAGGGCCATCCGCAGGGCCTTCATCAAGGCATCCAGGCGCTCAGGTTTGGAAAAGGCCGCGTCCACGATCTTCCGCTGGATGCTGCGGCCTGCCAGAACCCTGGCTTGCTCCTGGGCCTTGCGGGCGTCCACCTGGTTCGGGCAGGCCTGGGTGCATCGGCCGCAGAGCAGGCAGGCCGAAAGCAGTTGCTTTACCGCCGCATCCGCCTGCAACTGGTCTTTGGCCAGGGCCCCGGCCACTCGGAGTTTGGCCCTGGCGCTGGTTTCCTCCCGGCGGGTGGCGCGGTAAACAGGGCAAACCGCCTGGCAGGCTCCGCAACTGCTGCAAGCCTCAACAGCCTGGATGATTTCATCCCTGACTCCGGCCATCAGTTCCCCAGGACTTCCAGCGGTGGTATGGCCTTATGGGGGTTGAGCACGCCCGCAGGATCAAAGACCTTCTTAATGCCGTGCATCAATTCCAGGGCCGCCGGATCGATCTCCGCGCCGCTGGCCCCCAGCTTGGCCACGCCAACGCCGTGCTCGCCGCTTAGGGTGCCGCCAAGGGCCAGGGTGTTGGCAAAGACATCGCTGACCGCCTTGTGGGCGTTGGCCACGCTGAACTCTTCGGCGGGGTCGTACATCACGTTTACGTGCAGGTTGCCGTCTCCGGCGTGGCCAAAGGTGACGATAAGCACTTCGCGCTCGGCGGCGATGGCCTGCACCCTACGGGTCATTTCGGCCATTTTGCCCAAGGGCACCACGATATCCTCGTTGAATTTGCCTTTGGCCAGCCGCTTCATGGCTGGTCCCATGGCCTTGCGGGCTCGCCAGATAGTCTGGCTGTCCTGGCCGCCAAAGGCCAGCCGCACGTCCCGGCCCTTGGTTTGGCGCAAGGTCTCCTGGAGCTCTGCGCCTTGCCGCCGGACAACCTCGGGCGGGCCGTCTATCTCCACCAGAACCATGGCCTGGGTGACCGGTGCGACCTCCAGCCCGCCATAGCTTTGCACCGCCTGCAAACTGGCCGCGTCCATGAACTCCAGGGCCACCGGACGGATGCCGCCGGCCAGCACCGCCGCGATGGCCTCGGCCGCGTGGTCCAGGTCCTCGAATACGGCGCTGAGGGTGGCCGTGGCTTCGGGCAGGGGCAACAGGCGCAGGGTAAGCTCGGTGATTACCGCCAGGGTGCCTTCGCTGCCCACCAAAAGCCGGGTTAGGTCATAGCCGACAACGCCCTTCATGGTGGCCGAACCGGTGCGCATGACCTTGCCCGAGGGCAAGACGGCCTCCAGGGCCAGGATGTAGTCCCGGGTCACGCCATACTTGACGGCCCGCAGGCCGCCCGCGTTTTCCGCGGCATTGCCGCCGATGGTGCAAAATTCCACGCTGGCTGGGTCGGGCGGATAAAACAGGCCCTTTTGGGCGGCCGCCCTTTGCAGATCGGCCGTGACCACGCCGGGCTGCACCACTGCGGTCTGGTCGGCCCGGCTGATGCGGATGATCCGGTCCATCCCGGCCATGTCCAGGATCACGCCTCCGGCCAGGGCCAGGGCTCCGCCGCTCTGGCCGCTGCCCGCGCCCCTGGGCACCACGGGCACGCCAAATGCGCTGCACGCCGCCAGGACCCTGGCGATCTGCCCTGCGTCGGTGGCCCGCACAACGGCCTCGGGCGGATGCATCCGGCCCGTGCCGTCGCTGGCGTGGGCCAGCCTGGCTCCGAGCCAATCGCTGAAATTGTGTTTTCCGGCGGCCTGAATCAGGGCTCGCCTGGCATTGTCATCCATATATGAATCGCTCCCGCTGGGCGAATTATAGCAGACGTTAGGCTAAACGATTTTTTTAGGGGAAATCTTTCTGAATATGGTGGTTTTCCCGGATGCGGCATCCTGCGGGGCGATGCTATCGCGTCACTGACACCTGATGCCGGTTTCCGTTGCTGGTGGTGATAAACAGGGTCAGGGCCGAACCAGAGGCAATGGCGTTGTTGTCCTGGACCAGCAGATCCAGCTTTTCGCCTTCCGGGGCGATGGCCAGATACAGGGGCAGGCCCGCGCCGCCGGCCGGTTTGCCGTGGCGCAGCACGTTCATGGGCCAGGCTCCCCCCGCCGTGGCCGTGGACCAGTAACCCGACAGGCGACCAACGGCCCGCAACTCCATGGCCGTGATGATGCCCGCGCCGGGCCCCAGTTTGAGCTGCAATTGGGCGTCCGGCGAACCGTCGGCCTTGTTCACTCCCCGGCCCACGGTGTCCCGGAACGAGCGGACCTTTACCACCTTGCATTGTGCCGGAAAACCGGCCGTGGCGGTGGTTGGCGGCGGCGTAACGGGAGTGGGCGCCGGGGTGGCCGTCTGACTTATGGTCGGCCGTGGCGTCGGCTCGTCAATGGCCTCGATGGTTTCCTTGTCATCCGGGTTTGAGACGGGCGGCGGCGTGGGATAGGCGGGAGTGGGGGCCGCGGTTGGCCGGCCGGTTGATTGGTCCGCCTGGACGCTGGACCCCGGTTGCGGCTCCACCACGCCGTCGGCCGCCAGGTAGTTGAGCCGTTGCCGCGCCACTTTGGCGGCATAGGAGTTCATGCCCCGGTCGCTTTGCAGGACCATGGAGTACCATCTGGAAGCTTCCCGCTTGTTGCCAGTGCGCTCCAGGGCCTGGGCATAGCTGAGGCCGTCCGTCATGATTTCGCTGTCGGTCAGGCGGCGGCCTTTGAACGATTGTTCGTAATACTTGGCGACTTTATCCCAGCGGCCGATTTTTTCATAGGCCAAAACCAGTTCGCGCCTGGCCTGGGGGGCATGGGGTGAGTCGGGATAGCGCCGCAGGTATTTTTCGAAAAGCTCGGCAATGGCCGTGTAGTCCGGCAGGCCCATGTAGCGTTTAAACACCGATGATAATTGCCAATAGGCGTCGTGGGCCTGCGCGGTGTCCGGGCACTGGTCTATGATTTTCTCCAGCAGGCGGCGTTGGACTTGATAATTCTGGGGGGCTGTGTTGGCCAACTGCTCCAGCAGGTCCAGGGCCTGTTTTTGCTGCTCCGCCTGGGTTGCGGCATGAGCCTGCCCCAGGCCGGCAAATATCAAAAACAGGATTATTGATAGCTTGGCCGCGAAACGAATCATGGAATCCATGGTCTCAGGCCCGCACCGGAGGGTGGTTGCCTTCCGGTGCGGGCAAGTGGTTATTGCTGAACCGGTATCTCAAGGGTTTCGCCGCCGTCGAGCTGGATCTGCACGACGAATGCTCCCTTGCCCGAGGCCAGGGCGTTGTTGTCCTGAATCAACAAACCAAACTTGCGAGTGCTGTCGCCCAGCTTGATGATAACCGATCCGTCGGGGTTGTTGAGGGCCTTGCCCTTTTCCGTGATGACCACCAGCCAATGGCCGTTGCCGGGGACGGTGTCCCACTGGGCCTGTTGGCCCTGGGTGCTCTTGATGGTCATGGTTTCAATGGTGCGGCCCGGCGCCTTGAGCTTGAGGTCAAGCACCGCCTCGGGAGAACCGTCGCCGCGCATTTCCTCGCCGCGGCCTGTCTTGTCATAGAAGCCGCGCAGGGTCTTGACCTTGCATGACGATTCGTACTGGGCGCCGGCCTGGACCGTGGCCGCCGGAGTTTGCTCGGGCGGGGTGGCCGGCTCGGTGGCGGTGGTTTCCGGGGTGGTGTTTACGCTCGGCGTCTGCGTGGCGGCGGGCAGGGGCAGGTTGCCCTGGGTCTCCGGGGCAGCCGTTTCCGGCGTGGCGTTCACGCCCGGCGTCTGCGTGGCGGCCGGAACCTTGCTCAGGTCAAAGGTGCCCGGTTCGGCGCTGACGTTGTTGAGTATTTCTTCGCACTGCTTGCGGGCCTGGCCCCAAGCGTCGCCGCCAAACACGGATATGGCGATCTGGGCATAACCACCGGCGGCAAGCGGAGCCTGCACCGAGGCCAGCAGCCGGGCGGAGAAGGGCTCGCCTGGCTTGCGGGTCAATTCGTAGAGCTTCACCGGAAGGCCGTTTATAGTCTTGTCGCCCAGGTTGACGACGTCGAATATCCTTTCAGTGGTGGACAAGGTTTTTTCAAAGGGGATGTTGTCGCAAATAATGGTGAAATCCATTTTGCGCCCCGTGCCGCATTCATAGGCGCCATAGGAAACGGCCGCCGGTTGGATGGGTATTGTGAACCAACCCCAGGGCGTCTTGAACTTGAAGCCTTTCCACTCATGGGCCTGCCACAAGTCTTCGCCCGCCGGCAGGCTGATCCGGATGTTTTCAAAGAATGCGTCGACTTCCTTTTGCCGGGCCGCGAAATCCTTGCCCTGGGCGTAGAAGACCAGATACATGCCGTTGGGCAGTGGCTCGGCGGCAACAAGCATGCGGGCCGGAATATCCTTTCGCGACGAAATATTGCCGTCGAGTTGATGGAAGGCGATCCGATCCTTGCCCTGGCCGCCGCTGAGCGTGGTTTCAGATTTTGCCGAAACCTCGATGTGCTGGTCCTTGGCCGCGGCCTCGGGGTCCACGACCATTTCCGCGCCGAGGATCAGGCTGGAATTATATTTGCTGCCGACGACCCAGCGCAGGCTTTGGTCTTGTCCGCTTTTGGTTTTGCGTTGTTCCTCTTTTTGGGCGTCAGGCGGCGTCAGGATGTCAACGATGCCCAGGAAGCCGGATTTCTGCCAGGCGGAAACATCCACGGCCGGCTCCGTTTGCGGGGTTGTTGTCTGGGCCGTGGGCTCTGGTGTGGCAGTCAGGGGCAGGTTGCCCTGGGTCTCCGGCGGGGCGGAATCTGGCGTTGGATTGCCCGTAGCCGTTTGCACCGGCTCCGTGGGCTGGGGCGTGGAGGCCATGGGCAGGTTGCCCTGAGTCTCCGGCGCGGCTGTTTCCGGCGTGGCGTTGGCAGCCGTGGCCTCCGGCGGAGGTTCGGGCAACTGCGCGGGAACCGCGCCGGTTGCCTGGGCGGCGGGCGTCGCCGCCGCCACCGGAGCCGCGCTCATGTCAAAGCTGTCAGCCTGGGGCGTGACGCTTTGCATCATTTCCTCGATCAACTCGCGGGCATCGCCCCACTGGTCGCCGCCGCTCACCGAACCGCTGATCTGGATATATCCTCCGGATTTCAGCGGAACCTGCACCGAGGCCAACAACGTGGCGGCAAAGGGCTGTCCCGGCCCGCTGGCCAGTTCGTAGAGCATCACGGGCATGCCGTTGATCGTATTACCACCAAGTTCGGTGACATTATTCAACTTTTTAAGGTCTTCCAGTTCCTTCTCATAGGGTGTTTTCGACCATTGGACACCGAAAGTCATCTCCCTATCCGTACCGCGTTCATAACCCTTGTAGTCGTTGGCCCAGTTGTTGCTCTTGTAACGCACCCATCCCCAGGGCGTCTTGAATTTCAGTCCCCGCCACTGTTGCCATTGCCAGTAGTCATCGCCCTCCGGCATATGGATGCGGATGCTTTCGAAAAACACCGCTACGTCGTTTTGACGGGCCTGGAAATCCTTGCCGCAGACCCAGAACGCCAGATACATGCCGTTGGGCAGGGGGTCGGCGGTGACGATCAGGCGGGCCGGAAGGTCTTTGCCCCCGATGTTCATGGTGCCGTCGTACTGAAAACAACAGATCCAGTTTTTACCCACCGGGCCGTTGAGCACGGCCTTGTCTTCCCGGGCCACCTTCATGGATTTGGCCTTGGCCTTGGGATCGCGGACCATTTCCGCGCCAAAGAAAAGCTTGTATTCGTAGTACTTGCCGACCACCCAAAGCAGATCGTTTTTGTGATCGGTGTACCGGCTGGCGTCCGGCGGGAACAAAATGTCAACGATGTCGAGGAATTTGACGCGTTGCCAGTCTGAAATGTCATGGGTCGGTTCGGCTGGCTCCTTGGGCCCGTCCGGGTCCGGAGGCTGGGCCGTTTGGCCGGCGTTAGTTGCGGTTTTATCGCCGGATGCGGCTTTGTCCCACATTTTGCCCAGGGATCCCTTTTCCACCGGCGCGGTGTTTTGCGGGGTCGGCGTGGCCGTTACGGTGGCCGCGGTTTGAGCCTTGCCGCCCGAAGCGGCCTGGTTCCACAAGTCTCCGGCCACGCCTGCCTGGGCCTGGAATGACGCGCCGGAAATGATCGTGAACATGGCGGCGCAGATAATAGCCGCGGCAACTGAAAAAACAATACGCGCCGGTTTCATGCAAACCTCCCCTATATCCAGAATTGCTTTCGTTTCTTAATTTGACGAAACCATTCCGGATGATCTTTCAAGTAGATTATTTTTAGAGGATAGGACGGGCAGGGGAAAAGATAAACCAATTTTTAATGCGCCGGTGACGTAAGGATCAATAATCTCAATTCGTCTGTAATATTGGTTTACAAGAGTGCACTGTTTGCTATGATGAAACGGCTTACCTAACGGCTTTGCCGGTACGGGCTCCACTGGCTTGTCGCCCCTGGCGGGGCGGTGGAGTAGCCGTGTCCGGGGGAGGTTTCTTGAAATGAAGCGTTTGCTTGTAGTTCTAACTGCATTGCTATTAATCATTCCGGCGGTGTGCGTGGCCCAGGCGGACGACGCCCGCAGGCCGGTCAAGATAGACGGTAAACAACATCTGCCTTTGCGCGTGTTGGCCAGGCCGTTTTCACACGTCTACAAGAGCCAGGACGTCCAGAGCGGTACGGTGAAGGAAAACGTTCCTGCGTTCCAGCCTTTTTATGTCTACACCAGACCCTCCGATCAGGAGCGGGCCAACCATCAGGGCTGGTACGAAGTCGGCTCCGACGCCCGGGGCACCATCTTGGGCTGGATGCAGGCCAAAGACGTATTCGAATGGAAGCAGGCCATGTGTTTGGCCTACACCCACCCCCAGGGCCGGCACCCGGTGTTGATGTTCGCCCAGGAGCAGCCCTTGGCCAAACTGGTTGCCGATCCCGCCAGCCAGCGCACCGCCGAAGCCGACAAGCTCTACAAAGATATCAAGGACAAGAACATCCCCCCGGATTTCCCGGTCAAGTCCGTTGAGCCGGAAAAGGCCGTTGATATCGCCAAGCAATTTTATCTGCTGCCCATTCTCGACTACAAGGTCATAAAGATCGACGGCAGGGAGGGCCGCATCGTCAAGCTGGCCGCCGTTACCGGGTCCGGGCCGGATGCCCGCCAAACCAGCGATATCCGTGAAAACAAACAATACGTGGACAAGGCCACCGAGGGCTCCACCCAGGTTTCGGCCGAAACGCTCAAGAATATCAATGTTGACGTTGTGTTCGTCATGGACACGACGGTAAGCATGCGGCCCAACATCGACTCCACGCTCAATGTTATCAAGCAGGTTGCCGCCAATGTGGCGGGCGAGCCCGACGTGGCCTCCAGCATCAAGTTCGGTTTCTGGGGCTACCGCGACTCGTCCAAGGACATCCCCGGCATCGGCTACACGACCAAGAACTACACTCCGCAGTTGCAATCGGCCCAGGACTTCCAACAGACCATGGCCGGGGTCAATGTGACCGAAATCGACTCGGTTGACTACGCCGAAGACGTGTTCAGCGGTGTTGACGAAGCCATGCGCAAGACATCCTGGACCCCCGAGGCCATCAAGCTGCTGGTCCTGGTGGGTGACGCGCCGGGCCACGACCTGGGCCATAAGTGGAACCTTTCGGGGCAGGACGAAAATACCCTCAGAGCCATCGCTGACGACGAGTCACTTTACATCCTGGCCCTGCACATCAAAAACCCCAGGGCCACCAAGTACAACCCCAGGGCAGAGGAGCAATACAAGGTATTGTCCACCAACCCCGGCAGCGGCAACGCCTCGTATTCCACGGTTCCCAGCAAGGACCTGGCCGCCTATCAGGCCGCTACCGACGCCATCACCGGCGCGGTGCTGAACTTCCTGCGTTCGGCCAAAAAGGGCCAAGTGACTCCGGCCGTGGAGCCTGCCGGACCGGCCATGCCTCCCACGGCGCCCAAGCCCACCCAGGGCGGCGGCGAACTGGCCGGGCTTGATCCCGAGCCCACGCCGGAAACGGCCCAGCCCACCCCCACCGCGCCCGCGCCCGCGCCCTCGCCTGCGGCAACGCAGTCCGAACTGTCCGAGGTGGAACCCCAGCCCGGCGTGACCACCGCCGACCAGGCCACGAACATGACCAACCTGGCCCTCAGGGCCGCATTGGTGCAGTGGATCGGCCGCCAGACAGGAGCCCAGGCCCCCAGGGATATTGAAGCCTGGGCCGTGGACAAGGACCTCATCGAACCGGCCATTACCTCCATGGAGGTTAGGCTGTTGATCAATAAGCGCCAGCTTAGTTCCCTCAAGGACGTGCTTACCGAGGTGTTGGGCGCCGGCCGCCTGGGCCAGATCGGCGGCGAGGACTTCTTCACCGCCTTGCAGGCCACGGCAGCCACGGCCGCCCGTGACCCCAACCAGATCAAGAACGCCCGTACCATGGCCGACACCGGTTTGGTTCCCGAGTTCCTGGTTGGGCTGCCGTATGAAAGCAGGCTCATGTCCATGACCAATGAATATTGGCAGAACATGGGGCCGGACGCCCAGGACGAGTTCCTCAACGAGCTTGAGGCGCGGATCGCCGCCTACCAGGCCATCCACGAGAGCCCGGACGGCTGGATCGCCCTTAACCAGGGAGACGACGCTGGGGACATGGTCTACCCCATAAGCCTCGAACTGCTGCCATAGGGCGCAAGTCCATGGCTGACGGATCGACAGTAGGCCGCATCGAGCTTGCCATAAGCCTGTCCGACGTTGTCAAACGCCGGGAAAAGGGCGGTGTGGCCTTTGAGCTGCACGTGCCCGCCATGCGGGTTCACCGGGGCCAGTTCGTGGCCCTGGTGGGCGCCAGCGGCTGCGGCAAATCGACGCTGTTGGACATGCTCGGCCTGGTGCTACGGCCCACTTCGGCGGCGGAATTCCGGGTCTGGGCCCAGCGCGGCGCCGAGCCCGGCTGGCGGGACGTAACCGCCCTCAGCGAGCGGGGCCTGGCCTTGTTGCGCAAGGCCAATATCGGCTATGTCCTGCAAACCGGCGGCCTGCTGCCGTTCTTGAGCGTTCGGGACAACATCACCCTGACCCGCAGGCTCAATGGCCTGCCCAAGGATCACCAGGGCGTGGAAAAGCTGGCCCGGCGGTTGGGCATCGCCGAACAGCTGGCCAAGAAACCGGCCCACCTGTCAGGCGGCCAACGCCAAAGGGCGGCCATTGCCAGGGCCCTGGCCCATCAGCCGTTTATCATCCTGGCCGACGAGCCCACCGCGGCGGTTGACCGCGAAACCGCCCTGGAGATCAGGGACCAGTTCCGGGAGATGGCCCAAAAAATGGGCGCCACGGTGCTTATGGTCACCCACGACCAGGAATTGGTGCGGCCCATTGCCAACCGCGTGTTCACCTTCGAGGTCCAGCGGCCATCGGCGGAGCTGACCGTCTCGCGACTGGTGGAGGACCTCGATGGCCGCTGAGCACACCAAGCGAATGCCAGCGGGCATGGTGTTGCGTCTGGCCCGGGCGGACCTGATGCATGAATGGGTGCTGAGCATGTGCCTGGTGCTGGCCGTGGCGGCCATTTTGTCGCCGCTGCTGCTGCTGTTCGGGCTGAAGTTCGGCACCATCGAGACCCTGCGCCACCGGCTTATCGAAGACCCCCGCAACCGCGAAATACGGCCCATGACCAGCCAATCCTACAGCCTGGAGTGGCTGGAAAAGATGGCCGCCCGGGCCGATGTGGCCTTTGTGATCCCCAACACCCGCACCCTGTCGGCCAACGTGGACGCGGCCAAGCCCGGCGGCAAGTCCGTGACCCTGGACGTGGTGCCCACCGCTCCGGGCGATCCCTTGATCGCCGAAAACGGCGCGCCCGTGCCCGGCAAGGGCCAGTGCGTGCTCAGCCAGTTGGCGGCCGAGGCCATGGGCGCGGCGACCGGCGACAAGATCACCATCACGGCCAAGCGCCTTCGCGGCTCAAACTATGAAAACGCCCAGGTGGAACTAAGCGTTGTCGGTGTGCTGGACGCCAGGGCCACGGCGCTCAAATCGGTGTACATGCCCCTGGACATGCTGGAGGCCGTTGAAAATTACAAGGACGGCCAGGCCGTGCCCGAGTTGGGTTGGCCGGGCGAACAGCCTTTGGCCTATCCGCTGTTCGACGGGGCCGTGGTTGTCATGCCCGAGGCCCTGGGCAGGCTCGACGAGTTCAAACTGATCAGCGGTACGGGCCTGAGCAAGATAGAGCGCATCAACGCGGCCCAGCTACGGGAAACGGCGGGATACGCCCTGCCTCCGGACATGGCCGTTTATCTGGTGTCCACCCTGCGCAGTCCGGTGAACCTGCAGAGCCTGGAGGCTGTCAAACACCGCCTACGGGGCCGCAATGCCGTGATCCTTCCCTGGATCAAGCCCATCGAGGTCAGGCTGCTGGACAAGGACGGCAAGCCTCTGGCCACCCTGAACCTCAGGGCCCTGGGCCGGGCCGCAACCTTGGACAGCGAAGAGGTCCGGATCGACCCGCCGCCGCCCTGGCAGCCCGTGGCCGAGGCCGAACCCGTGCCGCGGCTGCTGATGGCCCCTGCCGATCTGCCGGAGGGCCAAGGGCCTTACAGTCTGCTTTACCAGAACGGCAAACACGAACTACGCTTTCCCGTTGAACTGGCTCCGGCCAGGGCCCCGTCCGGGCTGGCCTTCGCACCGCCCCGGCTGGCCGGCGTATTGCGCCTGGCCACCACCCGCAATATCCTTTTCGAGGCCGATGCGGGCGGCTTTGTTTTGGCCCGGCGGGGCTATGCCTCGTTCAGGCTGTATGCCTCCACCATCGACGACGTGGCCGGGCTCAGACAATACTTCAACGAGCAGGGGATAAACGTCAATACCGAGGCCCAGCGTATCCGTGACGTGACCCAACTGGACAAGTATCTGAGTCTTATCTTCTGGCTCATCGCCGTTGTGGGGCTCATCGGCGGGGCGGCGGCCCTGACGGCCAGCCTCTACGCCTCGGTGGAGCGCAAGCAAAAGGAACTCAGCGTGCTGCGGCTGCTGGGCCTGCCCATGGGCGCGTTGTTGCGCTTCCCATTGTACCAGGGCCTGTTCATAGCCGGCGGCGGCCTGCTCATCGCCCTGGGCGTGTTCCACGGCCTGGCATACACAATCAATACATTGTTCAAGGCCCATTTGGCCGCCTCCGAGAGCCTGTGCCGCCTGCCCTGGGATCACGCGGCCATGGCCTGCGGCGGCGTTTTGGCCCTGGCCGTATTGGCCAGCGTGGCTGCTGCCTTGCGCACAACCCGTATCGATCCCGCGGAGGCTCTGCGTGATGAATAAATACCTTGCCTCGATCATTACCGTTTTGCTGGCTCTGTGCCTGGCCGCGCCGGTGCTGGCCGCCGATCCGTCCAATCCCAAACCGGCCCAGGGCGACTTGAGCCTGCCCCTGCCGGGCGGTGGGGCAATGGCTTTCCGGCCGGTGTACATCGGCGAAGGTGGCGGGCCGTTCGCCCAGCGCAAGTTCATGGCTGGCGACCCGTTTGGCGGTTTCAAGGAGCACCCCACGTCCATGACCGTTGGCGGGGCTTTCCAAGGCAAGAGCGGCGCGGACGGAGACTGGCTCTATTACATGGGTAAATACGAGGTTACCGAAGGCCAGTATTATGCGGTCATGGGCCTGCCCCAGGGCGCTTCGCAGGATCTCTTGAAGAGCAACAAGCCCATCACCGGGGTTAGTTGGTTCGACGCCAGCCAGTTCGTGGATAAATACAACCTGTGGCTGTTTGCCAACGCCCAGGACAAGCTGCCCCAAAACAATGGCGTGCCGGGGTTTGTGCGCCTGCCCAGCGAGGCTGAGTGGGAATTCGCGGCCAGGGGCGGCGCGGCGGTATCGGCCGACGACTTTGACCTGCGCCAACCCTACAAGATCGATCTTGTACGTTGCGAGTGGTTTTCCGGCCCTACGAGCTCCCACAATAAGCTCCAGGAGATAGGCCTCTTGGAGCCCAACCCCCTGGGCCTGCACGACATGCTGGGCAATGTCTCGGAAATGACCCATTCGCTGTATCACGTGGAGTATTACCAGGGCCGTAGCGGCGGCTTTGCGGCCAGGGGCGGCAATTTCTATACGTCCCAAGACAAACTGCGCTCGTCCATGCGCTCGGAGGAGCCGTTCTACATCGGCAACGCCAAGAGCGGCCTCAAGCCCAACGCCAAATCCACCCTGGGCCTGCGTCTGATGATCAGCTCGGTGGTGTTTTCCAACCTCAAGGTTGTGCGAGAGATGTCTGACGAGTGGGACATCTATCGCAAGGGCAAGGGCGCGGATCTGCCCGCGGCGGTTTCCGTGGGCCCGGCCAGCAAAAAGACCGGCCTCACCGAAAGCCAGGCCATGACGCATTTGCAGCGCCTCAAGGAGGAACTGGGCCCGGACAAGCTCAGCGAGACGGCCAAGCAGGAGATCGGCCGCCTGGAAGCCGCCTTGAGCGACATCCGCTTCATCCGCCGCCAGGCAGAAGAGGATTCGGCCTTTGCCTGGGCCAAGATATCCGGCGAGAGGGGCTACTTTTTATACAATCAACTGAAAAAATTGCCCACCGTGGAGAGTCTTAAAAACATAGCTGAAAAGGCCGGGCGCACAACCATGGTTGGCAAATACGAGACCCTGATCGAGGAAATGAACGCCAATGTGAAGGACGCCCTGGCCACGTTGTCGGACTCATACCGCCAGTTGGACAATATCAGCCCCGATGCGGTTACGGCAGGCTTTGACAAATACACCAAATTTTTGGTAGAGCATCAGGCATCCAGGCAACTTAGAGTGCTCAAGCTGGTGCGGGAGCAATATACGGCGTTCAACAAGGAAAAGCGCGCCGATCAGCAACAATGGACCGAACAGTTCAAGGAACTGAGCCAGACCATAAAATAGGACGGATTCTATTTACCTGTTTGGTACGATGGTTTTAAAATGTAAATATACGGCCGGGCTGCAACCGGTTGTTACAGCATATGAATCGGGGAGAATAAAAATGAAAAAAATCGGAGTGTTGCTCTTGGTGGGTCTGTTCGCCATCACCAGCGTGGGCGGCTGTACCAACATCAAGGACGACCAAACCCGCACCAAAACCGAAGGCACGGCTGTTGGCGCCGGAGCCGGCGCCATCATCGGCGGTCTTTTAGGTCAGCTTATCGGTGGCGACACGGCAGGAACCCTGATCGGCGCGGCCGTTGGCGCCCTGGCCGGTTCGGCGGCGGGCTATGCCTATGGCTCCCACGTGGCCAATGAAAAGTCCAAGTATGCCAAGCGCGAGGACTGGCTTAATGCCTGTATCGCCAGCGCTCAAAAGGTCAACGCAGACACCAGAGCTTATAACGACCAACTGGCCAAGCAGGTGCAAAAGCTTGACACCGAAACCAAGGCTCTGGCCATGGCCTATCAAAAGAGACAGGTGAAGTCCTCTCAGCTTGCCGCCGAAAAGCAAAAGGTTGACAAGCAGATGGCCGCGGCCAAGGACAAGCTCGACAGGGCAAAGGCAGAGTTGGATGTGCAGGAAAAGGTTTTGGCAGACGCCGAGGAAAACGGAAACAAGAAGCACGCTGCGGCCTTGGACAAGCAGATCGAACAGCTTAAGGCCCAGATAGGCGAGCTCGAAGGCCATACCGAGTCCCTGGCCTCCATTTCGGCCCGTATGTCTGTCTAGATTTCTCTGGGCCGCAAGACAAGGCCCTGCACTTTGGAGGTGGGATTTGTTGAAAAAGTTGACCCCGGTAATACTGGTTTGCCTGGCCCTGGTGGCCGGATGCGCCACTACTGACGATCCGCACGCAGGCGGATTGTTCAGTTACAACCCCGAAGCCTATCAAAAGCGCGTACAGACCAGGGAACAGCAGCTACAGGCCGAAGAACAGCAAAAGGCTCAGAATCAGCAGACCGCGGCATATCTGCAAAAGCAAAAGGCCGCCAAGGAAGCCGAGAAAAAAGCCCTTAATAAAAAAATCGCCGAACTTGACAGCAAGGTTGCCAAGGCCGAGTACGATATCCGCAAGGTGAAGTTGGACACCGAGGCCAAGAAGGCCGAATTCGAACGGATATCCGGTAGGTTGCAACAGGTAAAATCCGATATCACCAGCATCAAGAATTCGAAATCGCCTGAGAACGAGGCCAAGGTCAAAGAGGCGAAGCGCCTTGAAAAGAAGCTTGATTCCCTCTTGGAAGAAGCCGAAGCCCTTAGCCGCATGTAAAAGGTTTGCGGCCCGGTCCCAACAAGGCCGGGCCGCATTATACGTCATATGATTTCCCATAAACTTGCCAAGGCTTTATTGGCCGCAATTCTGGTTCTTTGCGTCACCATGGCCGCTTATGCGCGGGACGCATCCTGGACCGGGGACGACGCGGCCTTGATTTATTTTGAAGCACTGACAGCGGTGCAAAAAAACGCATTGCATGTCCCGGATTCCATGGCCTTTACCCAAAACGCCCTGCGTGCGGCCCTCAAAGGCATTGACCAGTACAGCGATTATTGGCCTCCCGCCGAGTATCAGGCCTTCAAGGAGGCCAACAGCCCCAAATACGCCGGTGTGGGCATGGATATCTGGCGCGCCCGCAACGGCGATATCGTTTGCATACCGCATCCCGACGGTCCTGCTGAAAAGGCCGGGGTGCAATACGGTGACGTGCTGGTAGCTGTTGACGGCAAAACAGTGTCCGGCGCCGACTTCTACCTGACCGGGGCCATGATCAGGGGAGAGCAGGGCCAGCCTGTGACCCTGAAGCTGCGCCGTGGCGACCAGACCGTTGATCTGGCAATTGACCGCCACAAGCTGGATTACCCTTCGGTGCAGATGGCCAACCAGGGCAGTCTGCCACGCATGAGGGTCTGGCGCTTCAGCGCCCACACTGCCAAACAGATGGCTGAGGCCCTGAAACAACTGCCCCTCAAAACACCGCTGATCATTGATCTGCGGGGCAACGTGGGTGGAGACCTGATGTCTGCCATTGACGCGGCGGCATTGTTTCTGCCGCAAGGCGCGGCCATCATCACCAAACGCCAAAAGAGCGAGGCAACGCGCTACAGAGTGACCAAACCGCCGGAAGACCCCAAGCGGCGCATTTTTATCTGGCAGGACGACCTGACGGCCAGCGCGGCCGAGGTGTTCACCGCGGCCCTGACCCAAAACAACCGCGCCAAGTCCGTGGGTACAACCACCTTTGGCAAGGGCGTGGCCCAAAACATAATCGAACTTTCCGATGGATCGGCGGTATTGATCACCTATGCCGACTTGATTCCGCCTTCGGGAAAGGCCTATCATGGGCAGGGCTTGCCGCCTGATATCGAATTGAAATCCGGCGCAACAGGTTCCGACAGAGATTATGCCCTGGTCACAGCATTGGCCATGAGCAATACACCAGTGGGCACAACAGAGGAAAAATAAAATGCGCAAGCTGATCTGTTTGTTGATGTTGGTTTCGTTATTGGGTGTTACTTCTATCGCCATGGCCCAGCAGCCGGATGGTGAAAAAATGACCAGGGAACTGTGGGCGGCAATGAAAGCCACCGACATGCCGGCTCTGGAAATACTTATTGCCGAGGGCTTTCAAAGCGTCCACTGCGACGGTCACAGCGACCGGCAGGGCGAATTAGATATTCTCAAAAAACTCAAGCCCAAGGATGTGGTTCTCAGCGACTTCAACGTAACCTCCGTGAGTGACAGCGTCATCATTGTCACCTACCGCGTGGGAGTGGCCGAAACCATCAAGGGCGAGCGCTTGGCCGACCACGCCTTCCCCCGCATGAGCGTTTTCGTTAAAACCGACAAGGGCTGGCAATGGGCCGCCCACGCCAACCCCAGGCCCTTGGCTGCGTGCGTGATTAAGTGAGACTTTTGGGGGAAACCTTTTTCTTTTGGCTACAAAAGAAAAAGGTTTCCCCCAGCCCCCCTTCCAAAAAGAAAACCGCATGCGCAATTGATTTGGCCTTCAGCCAAATCAATTGCGCCGTTTAAGCCGATACTTCCGGGTTTGCCATGGCGGTCGCAACACCGGAAAAATGACCGTTTATCAATCGGCGGCGCAGCCGGCAATTGATAAACGGCGAAGTTTTTTTGGGGTGTGGGGGGCTTTTTGAAAAAAGCCCCCCACGTTGTTAAATCTACTTAAAGCAGCAGAAGATGCGGTTTTCGAGAATTTCGACCTTGTCGTTGAGGAACCGGGCGTTGTATCCGGCGTTGCGCAGGATGTTATAGGCCATCTCGGCGCGCAGGCCGGTGCGGCAATGGGTGATGATTTCCTTGTCCTTGGGGACTTCCGCGAGCCTGGAGCTAAGTTCATCCACAGGGATGTTGACTGCGCCGGGCAGCATGCCGCCGGCCGTTTCGGCTCCGGTGCGCACGTCTAGGATAAGCTTGTCCGGGGGCTTGTTGTTGACGATGTTCATGAACTCGTCACCGACGATTTCGCCGGGGTGGGGCCTGGGCAGGTAGAATATCTTGGTGCTGACCAGGTCTTTCTGTATGGGCTTGTTGCCCTTGACCCAGCCTTTATAGCCGCCGCTCAGCACCGCGACATTGGCATAGCCCCAACTGGATATGGTCTTGGCCACTTCCTTGAGGGTGTCCATGTTGGTGTCATCGCCATAAAGGATGATATAGGCTTTGCGGTCCAGTGGGAACTGTTCGCGCTGGGCGGGGATCTCAGCAGCGGCGATTGCCACCGCGCCTTGGATGTGACCCTTCTTGGCGGCCTCGACTCCTCGTGTGTCGATGACTACGATATAGCCCAACAGGGAGCCTACGAATTTGGTGGTGGTAATGACCGGAAGCCCCGCCTTTTTCCATGCGGGCATGCCTGCGTGATAGACCTTGACGTTAGTGTAACCGTTCTTTTCCGCCAACCTGGCGGCCATGGGTGAGAGCACTCATCTGAAGCCCCCGCAGTAGAAGATTACCAGCTCGGACTTGTCCTTGGGCAGGACGGAGGCCATCATCTGGGGCATTTTGGGGAAGGGCACGTTCACCGCGCCGGGGATATGACCTTCGTTAAATGGAGCAGGGGGGCGTGAGTCTATGAGTTTGAACTTGCCTTTTTCCTTGTCAGAGGCCAGCAGCTTGGCCAGTTCCTCGGTGCTGATGAGCTGCTTTTCTGGAACCTTGATCTGAGGCTTGGCCTTGATGGCGGTGGCCACAAGGTCGGAACCTTGACGCACAAAAGTCACGGCAACGGGGATCGGCTTCTGCAAATCCTTGATGCTGGGGACGTTTTCCACGGTGGTGTCTTTGGTGAACTTGATGATTTGGATCTTGTCGCCGTTGGTTTGCACTGAAATGGATTTTGCCTTGTTGGAGCGGCTGATGAAATCGCCGGCAACCAAGTTGGCCTCATTGGTAAATTCCGTATGGCACTTCAGGCATTTACCGGCCTTTAGATCGTCAGCGGCAAGGGATTGCCCCGTGCCAGCCAAAAAAACAGCAGCAAATACAGCCGCCAGAAAAGAGAGGAGATGTATCGTCTTTTTGCGTCCTATCACCTTGACCTCCTATAGAGATTAACGATCAAAACAGCAATTAAGTATTGAAATAATTATAAGGCAACACCTCAGCAGGGCCATACGTAAAGTAAAACGATAGAAAAAAAGGGCAATGTGCCGTAGGCCATAGCAAATGATCAGCAGACCCTTTTAAAATATTGACAAGGATGAAATGTAATATCAGAATAACAGGAATGATAATTAATAGCAATTAAGAGGGATGAAATGTCGCAGAATATGCAAATGAACTGGAAATGCACCAACTGTGGTTACACGTTGGATGCTCCTAAGCCGCCCGAGCAGTGTCCGTCCTGCAAGGAAAAGTGCGATTTCGTTGACGTAACCTGCTACACGCCGGACTGCAAAGGGCCGGGCAGGGATGACCGCCTGGGTTAATGGGATGTCCTCGGCCGGTTCCTGAGCTATGATGCTTTAAGAGAACGACTGTATTGAAATCAGAACCGGAACAAGAGAGCGGAAAATGAAGGTATTGGGGATATACGGAAGCCCTCGCAAGAACGGCAACAGCGACATTCTGCTTGAAAAAGCCCTGCAAGGTGCGGCCGACGCCGGTGCCCAGACCGATGCGGTTTATTGCCGCAAGCTGGCCATATCGGGTTGTCTCGAGTGTGGGGGCTGCGAAAAGACCGGTAAATGCGTCATTGACGACGGCATGCAGGATGTGTACCCGCTGATGCGCCAGGCCGACGCGATCATCCTGGCCGTGCCGATCTTTTTCTATGGATCGCCGGCCCAGACCAAGGCCCTGATCGACCGGTCCCAGGCCGAATGGTCGCGGCGCTTGCTTGCCAAAAAGACAAAGGAAGACCGCCGGGCATTCGACAGCGGAAAAGGCTATCTCATCGCCGTGGGAGCCACGCAGGGAAAAAACATGTTTGTCGGCGTCGAGCTTGAAGCCAAGTACTTTTTCGACGCATTGGATATGTCATATGAAGGAGGCCAATTGGTGCGGGGCATGGAAGCCAAAGGCAGCGTTGCCCAGATGCCCGAGTTGCTCGATGAGGCCTATGAATTGGGACAAAAAATAGCTAAAAGCGGTGGATAAGGAGAAAAAATGGCCAAAGCACTTATCGTATATTCTTCCAGGTCTGGTGAAACCAAAAAGATAGCCGCACTCATTGCCGAGGGGCTGCGCTTCACCATGGCCGAAGTGGATATCAAAGACGCCGCCGAAATCAAATCGCCGGAAGCCCTGAAGGGTTATGACGGCTATGTGTTCGGCTCGGCCACCTATCATGGTGAAATGCTGCCGGGCATGAAACAGGTGCTTTTCCATGCCGAAAAGGCCAAGCTGGACGGCAAGGTGGGCGCTGCATTCGGCGCCTACGGCTGGAGCGGCGAGGCGCCCGAGCGTATTTTCGAGACCATGCGCCACATTTTCAACATGGACATGGTCGGCGACAGCCTGCGTTTGAAGGCGGCCAACCTCGACGGCGCGGTGCCCATGGCCCAAGGCTATGGCAAACAAGTCGGAGAAAAGATGGCCTGACCGCGTTGATGTGAATATACGCTGACAAAACCCGCCTTTCATAAAGGCGGGTTTTTTTTCGAGCCGTCGCTGGGGGTATTACGACTGGGTGGCCAGCTTGCCCAGGGCTCGTGTGCAGGACGGCATTACGCAATTGCGCCCTTTTTGTTTGGCCTCGTACATTGCCTTGTCAGCCCGTTCGACAAGTTGGACCGGCTGGACGCCCTCGCTGGGTGTCACCGAGGCCACGCCCAGACTCAGGGTAAGAACCTTCGATACCGGGGAATGGCCGTGTTTGATGGCCAGATCGCTGATCTGGGCGCGGATCGTTTCGGCCACCGCCTGGGCCTGGGGCAGGTCCGTTTCCGGCAGGCAGATCAAAAATTCTTCGCCTCCATAGCGCGCCACAAGGTCACCGGGCCGGCGGGCATTGTCCCTGAGCACCTTGGATACCTGCCTGAGGCATTCGTCACCGGCGCCGTGACCGTAGTTGTCGTTGTAGTCCTTGAAACAGTCCACATCGGCCATGATCAACGAAAGCGGTCTGTTATAGCGCATGTTGCGGTTCCACTCTTCGTTGAGGTGCAGGTCGAACTTTCGCCGGTTGGCCAGGCCGGTCAGGGTGTCCATATCGGATTGGATCTTGTATTCCCTGGTTTTTTCGACCAGGGCGACGGTATAGAAGGCCATTGCCGACACAAGGGCCATGGGCATCAGGGTGTCGGTGAAATCCAGGTAGGGAATCGCGCCGTATATTCTCAACAGGTCTACAGTGGAGGTGGCGTGGCCGATCAGCCAGCCGATGGCGAAATAGCGGGCGTGGGGTATGCCCTTGATCCACAAATACAGGGCCGTGCCCGTACTGAACCACGGGCCGACGCCGATCAAGATAAACGAATAAACGGGCGTCGCCGGGTTGTTGAAAATGGCCATGGGGATCAGGAAGACTCCCATCCATTGCAGAACTTGGATAACCCGGTCGGCCTTGGGCGCATACCTGTGTATGGAGAGGAATACCCGTAAAAATTTCGCGCCGGTAAAGTACAAAAAAGAGATGACCAGCAGGTGCAGCAGGTTGTTGTAATGGCGCAGTCCCTGGCCCATCACCTCCTGGACGAAGCCCTGGCGGAAACCAAGCAGCATGGCGATCATCAGAACGTAGGCCACGAACCACGCCGCAGGCACGCTGTGCAGTCTCCAGGCTATTACCAGAAAATAAATGATGAAACCCAGGCAGCAGCCGAAGAACAGGCCGTAGCCCATTTGCGACCAGTGATCGTTTCGGAAAAACGCCGTTGGCTCCCATACGCAGAGGGGAAAGGCCATGTCGCCGGTTGACCTGAAGCGCATGTAATAGGTGCTTGTGGTGTTGGGCTCCAGGTCCAGGGGAAAGACAATGAGCCTGTTGGGCACCACTTCCGGGCTGCGGACCGAGGCGTCGCCGCTCAATAACCGTTGGTAGCCGCCCCCGGACGTGGGAATGTAGATGGCCGCGTAATCGGTGACCGGATAGCCGTAGACAAGGTACCTGGACAACTTTTCGCCGCCGGGGTTGGCCAAGGTGAACCGCAGCCAGACCGCGCCCTCGACCCTACCCAAATGGGGAATATCACCGGCAATGGACGTGAATTTGGCTGCGTTGAGTTGGTCCGCCACCGAGTTGATGGACAGTTTTTCATCCGGGTCCGGCAGGTATGCCAAATGTCCGCCCAGGGCCTGGCTGGATTTCTCGGCTGACAAGATCAGGGGGGCTTCCGAAGAAGCCAATGCGCCGTGGCCCAGATTCAGAAAAACCAAGGCCGCCAATACTAATATTAAGAGGCTGAGCTGTTTCATGTTCAAAGTCATGGCTCTAACATTGACGCGATCAGGCCAAAAATCTTTCTGATCATATAGGATTTGCCCGACCAAGGGAATATGGTTTGCGAATATGACGTGGTCGGACGCCTACGGCCGATTTGATGCCTTGGCGGCCAAGGCACGTTGCCGGCAATTATTCATACAAGGCGACCGTTTATCATCCTTGGCCGATTTCCTCCAGATTGACCCCCGTGGTTTCTATGGCGAACAGCCAGGTGATCAGCGCTCCCGCCAGCGATGTGCCCACCAGGATGAAGAGCAGGACCTGGGTGCCGATATCCTTTAGCAGGATCGGGAATAAAAACGCAGTGATGATGGCGCCGATTTTGGCGAACGATGCGGCGAAACCGGCCCCCTTGCCGCGGATTTGGGTGGGAAACACCTCTCCGGCGATGAGGTAGGTCATGGCATTGGGGCCCATGTTGGTCATCAGGTTGAAAATCATGAAACCGGCGAAAATGAGCAGGATGTTCAGCGCTCCGCTGAAGTTGAGGGAAATGGCGGCCAGGAACAAACCGGCCGCGCAACCGATAAACCCGCTTATTTGCAGTTTGATGCGGCCCATGCGGTCCACCAATAGCACCGCAAGCACAATGCCCACCAGAAGCAGCAAATCCAACAGCGCCGCGCCCTTGGCGGCGAGCATGTCGTTTTGAATGATCACCGAGAGGTTATGGGCGTATTTGGTTTCCGCGCCAATGGTGGAAGCAAGAATGGTGGGGGTGAATATGCCGATGCCATAGGTGCCCAGATCCTGCAGGAACCAGGGCAGGGACGCCAGGATCGTGGCCCGTTTGTTTTTTCCATTGAACAGCGTCGTATATCCGTTGCCGTTTTGCTTGCCTTGTTCGTCGGGCGGGCAGGTGTCGGGTTTGATCAGGTTGATTTCTTTGGGGTATGGGGGATAGCGGTCCAGCAGGCGATGCAGTTCCTGCTCGGCCTGGGCGATTTTATTCTTGGAGACGAGCCAGTGGCCGCTGTCGGGTATGAAGAAACGCCCCAGGAAAACCAATATTGCCGGCGCGACGGCCGTGGCGTACATCCATCGCCAGGCGGAGAGGTCCGGATTTTCGTACAGGATCAGATAGCCCACGGCCGTGCCGACCAAGGCCCCCACCGCCTGGAAGCCGAATGCGCTGAGCACCAGCTTGCCCCTGGAGGTGCTGGGTATGGATTCGGAAATGACCATGTGGGCCGTGGGATAGTCGCAGCCCAGGGCCGTTCCCATGCCGAAGAGACAGGCCAGAAGCCAACCAAAGTTGGAAGCGAGGACGGTGAGCGCTAAAAACACCGCGAAAAGAACCATCTCAATGATGAATATCAGCTTGCGGCCAAACCGGTCGGCAAGACCGCCCAGGCCCGAGGCGCCGATGAGTATGCCCGCCAGGGGCGCCGCGCTGACCAGGCCTTTCTCCATGGCCGTCAGGTCGAATTCCTTGACGATCAGCGGCAGGGCCACACCGGTCATGAACACCACCAGGCCTTCGAAGAACTTGCCCGCCGTGGCCAGGCACCAGATGCGCCATTGCATCTGGGTCATGGGGGAAAAGGAGACCTTGGTGCCGTCGGCCCAAACAGGTGTTTCGTCTATGTATTCCTGGACCGTTTTCCCCTCGGGTGTTGGCTTGTCGGGCTGCAAGTTCGGCTCCGTGGCTGTGGTTGGTTTTTTCGGTGTATGACCGCCGCTCCTCGCCGCGCCGGGCACCGATGATACTAACACCAAAATATAAGTGAAACATATCAATAATTTTTGCCCGAGGTTCCCAGTCATGGGGCGGGATTATGCAGCGGGAATCGCCAAGTACGGACGGTTAAGGCATACTTGCAACATCCCGTGACAGGTGATAGCATCCATTGTTCCGCAATCTGTTGCAAAGCCCGTGATTTGGGGCATAAGTTTTCTATTGGGAAATGGCAAAATGACTTTTCAAAACCTGATCCTGGCCCTGCAAAACTACTGGGCCAAACAAGGCTGCATCATCGGCCAGCCTTATGATCTGGAAGTGGGCGCGGGAACCTTCAACCCGCACACCCTACTCAGGGTTCTGGGTCCCGAGCCTTGGAGCGTTGCATACGTCGAGCCTTCGCGCCGGCCCACCGACGGCCGATACGGCGAGAACCCCAACCGCCTGCAGGCCTATTATCAGTTTCAGGTGATTCTCAAGCCTTCGCCGCTCAACGTCCAGGATCTGTACCTGGATTCGCTCAAGGCCTTTGGCATCGATCCCCTGGAGCACGACATCCGCTTTGTGGAAGACGACTGGGAATCCCCGACCCTGGGCGCCTGGGGCCTGGGCTGGGAGGTCTGGCTCGACGGCATGGAGGTGACCCAGTTCACCTATTTCCAGCAGGCCGGTTCCATTGACCTGAGCCCGGTGAGCGTCGAGCTTACCTATGGCCTGGAGCGCATCGCCATGTATTTGCAGGGCGTGGATAATGTCTATGACCTGGAGTGGACCAAGGGCGTCAGCTACGGCGACGTGCACCACAAGGGCGAATGGGAGCACAGCACCTACAACTTCGAGGTGGCCGATATCGACATGCTTTGGAACCTTTTCGAGTCATATGAAAAGGAAGCAAAACGCGCCCTGGACATGGGCCTGGTCCTGCCGGGTTATGACTACTGCCTCAAGTGCTCGCACACCTTCAACCTGCTCGAGGCCCGGGGCGCAATCAGCGTGACCCAGCGCACGGCCTACATCGGCCGCATCCGCGACATGGCCCGCAAGGCCGCCGAGGCCTATGTGAACCAACGCCAGGAGATGGGCCATCCGCTCGTGAAGAGGGAGGTGGCCTGATGGCGCAGTTGCTATTTGAAATCGGCATGGAGGAAATGCCAGCTCGTTTCGTGGCCCCGGCCATCGGGCAGATCAGCGAACTGGCCCAAAAGCTCCTGGCCAACGCCGGACTGATCGGCGACGATTCAGCCGTCAAGGCCTATGGCACGCCCCGGCGTCTGGCCGTGGTGGTCGACGGCCTGGCCCAGCGCCAGCCGGACATGGAAGAGCAGTTCCTGGGCCCGCCCAAGGCCAACGCCTTTGACGCCAACGGCAACCCCACCAAGGCGGCCCTGGGCTTTGCCAAGAGCCAGGGCGTTGAGGTGGGCCAACTCAAGTCGATCGATACGGCCAAGGGTGAGCGCCTAGGCTACATCAAGCATGTGCCCGGTCAGGACGCCGAGGCGGTGATGCCCGGCATCCTGCAGAAGATCGTTGAGTCGCTGCACTTCCCCAAAAGCATGCGCTGGGGCGCGGAACAATTCCGCTTCGCCCGGCCCATCCATTGGTTCGTGGCCCTGCTGGACGGCAAGGTCGTGCCTCTGGAGATGACCGGCATCAAAAGCGGCAACCAGACCCGTGGCCACCGCTTCATGGCCCCGGCGGCCATTGAAGTCACCGGCGGCGCGGACTACGTGGAAAAACTGCGCCAGGCCCATGTTTTGGTTGACCGCGACGAGCGCATAGCCGCCACCAGGGCCGAGGTCGACAAGGCCGCCCGGGAGGCGGGCTTCAACCTGCTGGACGACGAAACCCTGCTGTTGGAAAACGCCGACCTGGTGGAACAGCCCACGGCCTGCTGCGGCACCTTTGACGAGCAGTTCCTGGAAGTGCCCCGTGAGGTCGTGGTCACTGCCATGCGCGAGCACCAGCGGTATCATTCGCTGGAAGACGACCAGGGCAAGCTGATGGCCGCGTTCATCGCCGTCAACAACACCAAGCCCAAGGACCTGGCCGTGGTTACGGCCGGTCACCAGAAGGTCCTGCGGGCACGCCTGGCCGACGCCCGGTTCTTCCTGGACGAAGACCGCAAGCGCGCCCTCATCGACTTCATGGATAATCTGAAGCCGGTGACATATCACGCCAAGCTTGGCTCTAGCTATGAAAAGGTCCAGCGCATCACGGCCATGGCCCAGTGGCTGGCCGGGGTGCTGGCTCCGGAGCTGGCCGACAAGGCCCAGCGGGCCGCCCGGCTGGCCAAGTGTGACCTGGTCACCGAAATGGTCGGCGAGTTTCCCTCGTTGCAGGGCGTTGTCGGCGCGGACTATGCCCGCCGGGACAACGAAGACCCCGATGTGGCCGCTGCCATCGAGGAACACTACATGCCTGCCGGCGCAGACGCGCCGCTGCCCCAGGGCATGGTGGGCCTGCTGGTTGGTTTGGCCGACCGCCTGGACACCATCTGCGGCCTGTTCGGCGTGGGCGAAATCCCCACCGGCGCGGCCGACCCCTATGCCCTGCGCAGGACGGCAATCGCCGTGATCAGGCTGATCACCGAAAAAGAGCTGACCCTGAGCCTGGGCGCGGCCCTTGACAAGGCCCTGGCCGGTCTGGAAGGCAAACTCGCCACTCCGGCCGAAGAGGTGAAAGCCGAGGTGGTCAAGTTCTTCGCCGCCCGTTTCAGCGGACTTCTGGCCGATGCCGGTGTGCCCACCGACGTTGCCCAGGCCGTGCTGGCCGTGGGGCTGGACGACCTGAGCGCCACCGCGGCGAGGGCCAAGGCCCTGGCCGCCGTCAAGGACAGCCCGGACTTCGCGCCCCTGGCCGCCGGTATGAAGCGGGTGATGAATATCCTCAAGAAGGAAGCCGACCAGGTTCCCGACAGCGCGCCCCAGGCCGACGTGATGACCGAGGACGCCGAGCGCGGCCTGTTCGGCGCGTTCCAGGCCCTGGAAGGCGAGGCCAAGGAGCTGTTCGCAAAGGGGGATTATGCCAGCTTCCTCAAGAAGCTCTCGGAACTCAAAGGCCCCATTGACGCGTTTTTCGACAACGTCATGGTCATGGACAAGGACGAGGCCGTACGCCGCAACAGGCTGGCTATCCTGAGCGCCGTGGCCGGGATGTTCAGCGGGCTGGCCGAGTTCACCTATCTGCAACTGGCCTAGCGGACGCAGGACTGATCAGTTTTTTTGAGCGATTCAATATGGTAGCCAAGTGAGTTGGCTTGAGCTACCAGTTTTTTATAGATGCCGGGGGCCATTTCCGGAGTGCGGGACAGTATCCAGAGATATTTCTTGTCCGGATGACCCACCATGGCCCAGCGGTAATCCGGATCTAGAGCGATGACCCAGTAGTCGCCCCAGAACGGGCGAAAAAAGCTGACTTGCAGACGGGCGTTGTTTGAGCCCTCCACCGGCTTGGCCAGGCCTTGGGCTTGGTCCCAGGTGTCGTCAGTTCCCCGTTTGCACTTGTTTGTCACGGTTACGGAGCCGTCTTTCCGTAATGAATTGTAAACTTCCCTCATTTAGTGCCATTGAAAAGCAGAGATTTCCGGGTCGTTTAGAGCAAGGTATTCCGATGGCGTCAGGTTGCCGAGGGACTCGTGGGGACGCACCTCGTTGTACTCTTTTAACCATCTATCGGTAATTTCCCGCACCTCGCTCAAGCTGTTGAAAATGTAAAGGTCCAGGACCTCCTCTCGGTAGGTCCGGTTGAATCGTTCTATGTATGAGTTCTGGGTCGGCTTGCCGGGCTGGATGAAATCCAATTGCACGCCGTGGTCGTCTGCCCATTCGGCCATGGCCGCACTGACAAATTCCGGTCCATTGTCCATACGCAACTTTTGCGGATACCCCCGCCAAGCTGCGATGCGTTCCAGCACCCGAAGCACCCTGGGAGCCTGAAGGCTGATATCGATCTCAATCGCCAAACCCTCCCGGTTGAAATCATCCACCACGTTGAAGGTGCGGAAACGATGGCCACCATACAAGGCATCGCTCATGAAATCTATCGACCAGCAAATATTGGCCAGGTCGGGCACGGTCAGTGGCTCCGGATTCCTTGATGGCAGGCGCTTTTTGCCCTTACGTCGAAGATTCATTTTCAGCTCGCAGTACACCCGATAAACTCTTTTGTGGTTCCAGCCGTGGCCTTGGCGTTTGATCACCTGAAATAGCTTGTAAAAGCCCCATCTGGGGTGTTTGTCCGCCAGCGAGGTCAGCGCCCCTATTATGGGCGCATCATCATGCGGTTTGGGCTGGTAGGCATATACACTCCGGCTTAGATTCAAAGCGCCACAGGCCTTGCGAATGCTCAGCTTATGCTCCCGCCGCATAAAGTCGACCAGGCGCCGCCGTTCAGCCGGTTTCAGAGCTTTTTTTCGATGACATCCTTTAAAGCGCGATTCTCCAGGCTCAACTCTGCATACATCTGTTTTAACCGCTGGTTTTCTTCCTCAAGCTCCTTGAGACGCCTTATGTCCGAGGCCTCCATGCCGCCGTACTTGGATTTCCACTTGTAATAGGTGGCACTGCTGATCCCTTGCTCACGGCAAACATCCTTGGCTGTCCGGCCTGCTTCAACTTCCTTCAAAATCTTGACTATCTGGCTCTCGGTAAATCTGGTCTTGCGCATTGCGTAGATTCCTCCTTGCAGGTTACATCCTGCCAGAAGTCTCTACCTGTCAGTGGACCTATTTTATGGGATGGTTACAGAATAATCAGCCGTGGAACAGCGGCAGCCTTTTTGAAAGGAGTTGGGAAAAGAGGCGATTTCATACCACCGGCCCATGTAGCGGTTCAGGTCAACTAGATCGACTACTTCGCCGGGGCCGGGCCGTCGCGTCGAACAACCGGCAGTGATGGCCAGAGCGGCCAACAAACAAAGGGCAATGCATTTGGTAATGGTCAATTCAGGTCCCGTCCTTTGCCCGAGTCGCTGATGTCCACCAACTCAAGGGGGTAGGGCGCGAAATAGGTTTGGGCTGCCAGATAGGGGTTGTCGTAGCGAACCACCCAGGAATGCAGGACGGCCAACAGGGCGCTCAGAGGCGTGCGGCCCTGGCGGTACTGCTCTATCAGCTCACCAAAAAACTGTTTTTCCGATGTGTTAAGCTGTTTCTTAAAGTATCCCATTATGTGTTCAATGGCGTTGATATGGCTGGTGTAGCGGGCGCCGCGCTTCATGGCCTGGGACAGGCTTTGGCCGTAATTTGCCACTACCGTGGCAAATGATTGGCCGCCGGGGTTGGCCACGATGCGGCCCATGACCCGCATCTGCTGCTGGTTGTAGGCCATCAACAACAGCTTGTTGGCCGAGTGAAACTGCACCAGGCAGCCCATGGAACCCGAAGCGGCAACCTCTCGCAAAGAGGCCAGGGTGAAAAGTTTGGTCAGGAAATGCTCCCGCAGGCTAAAGTTCCTGATCCGGCCGTCGTGCTCCACGGCCGCATGTGGAAATCGCTCCTGGGCCACGCCGCCGAAGACTCCCTTGCCTTTTTGGGATGCGGCCCCCCGCTGGGGACCATGGTAGATCTTTACGTCATAGGGCCCGCAGGACGGCGAACGGTTTTTCAGAACAAAGCCGTCGATAGCGGCCAGGGATTCCAGATGTTTTTTACAGAAACGCCGCATTTCGTCGGTGTGATCCAGGTCCGTGTCGGGCTGGAATACCCGTATGCCACCCGCGGATGATATCAGCCGGATGGGTTTGCGGGGCACGCCCAAACCGATCTCCACCTCGGGGCAGACCGGCAGGTAGTCCGCGAATTGCCCCAGGCGGGCCACGAAATCGTCATGGATAATATCGCCGTTCCAGCGGCAGGCTTCAAAGCCCAGGCATTTGCTGACCACGACTCTGGGCCGGGCATAAGAGAGCATGGGGTCCCCCTGGTTGAATAATTTCCCTAGGGCGGCTTTATTCCAGATTGATTCAGCGGCCTTGGCCAGTCAAGAAAAGCCACAAAAAACATTCAACATGGTGAATTGCACGGGATGGTTTTGTCATTCCGGGCTGTTGGGTGTGATGTGTTAATTCGTCTTATACACAATATGTAGTTGCAAAATAGTGGCGACACCACGTAATATGGTGCTCGTGTAGTGATCGCCGTGGTGCGGCCAACAGCCATCTATCAAGCGAACGAGGTGACCATGAGGGTCAAACGCCTGGAAATCAACGGCTTCAAATCTTTTGCCGACCGTTCGGTCCTCGATTTTCCCGAGGGCCTTTGCGCGGTGGTGGGCCCCAACGGCTGCGGCAAGTCCAACGTGGTCGACGCCATCCGCTGGGTTTTGGGCGAACAGTCGGCACGCCAACTTCGCGGCCAAGCCATGGAAGACGTTTTGTTCAACGGGGCCCAGCGGCAAAAGCCCACCGGCCTGGCCGAGGTCTCCATCGTCTTTGAAAACAACGGCTCCATTTCTGCGCCCCAGTTCGCCGACCTCAGCGAAATCGCCGTCACCCGGCGGCTCTACCGCAACGGCGACAGCGAATACATGATCAACAAGCGCTCCTGCCGCCTCAAGGACATCCAGCAACTGCTCATGGACACCGGTCTGGGCAACCGGGCCTACGCCATCATTGAGCAGGGCAAGGTGGCTTCGTTCATCGACGCCAGGCCCGAGGAGCGCCGCCTGTGGGTGGAAGAGGCCGCCGGCATCACCCGCTACAAAAACCAGAAGAAGCTCAGCCTCAAGAAGATGGCCGGGGCCCAGGAAAACATGGACCGGCTCAGCGATATCATCCTCGAGGTCGAGACCCAGATGCAGCGCCTGCAACGCCAAGCCAAAAAGGCCCTGCTGCACAAGGATCTGCGCGATCAGATCCAGGAACTTGACCTGCGCATCGGCAGCCACGAATACATGGCTCTGGGCGAGAGCATCGGCGAAACCCGAGCCGAATTGGACGCGGTGACCGCCCAACTTGAAGTGACCGGCGGCCGCTCGACCAGCTTGGAAACGGAACTGGAAAGCGCCCGCCTGGCCATGGTCGAGGCCGAAAAACTCATCGAACAGGCCGGAGCAAGCCGCCTGGAGGTCCAGGGATCGATCCAGCGGGCCGAAAACGAACTGACCCTGCTGGGACGCGAGGCCGAGAACCTGAGGCGTCTGGGAGAGCGGCTAGGCGGCGAGAAGAACGAACTGGATCAGCGCCTGAAGACCATGCAGGCCGACCAGGTAAAGGCCGCCCGCAAGGCCGAGAAATACAGCGCCGAGGCCGAGGAGGGCAAGCGCCTGGCCGAGGAAGCCGCGGACCTGGTCCTGGCCGCCCAGGAGGCCGTGCGGGTGCACCAGAACCGGGCCGACGAGGCCAAGAACCAGGTGGTGGACCACCTGTCCCGCCGGGGGCAGATCAACAACCGCCTGGGCGATCTGGAGCGCCGCGAAACCGAGATGCGCCGCCGCCAGGAGCAACTGGCCCAGCGCCGGGCCGACATGGAAGAGGAACTGGCCGCTCTGGACGACCAGGCCGGCCAGGCCCTGAACGAGCTGGACGACAAGGCCGCCGAAATCCAACGCTTCGAGGAAAAGATCGAGCATATCCACGGCCAGACCGACGCCTTGGCCGAGGAACTGGCCGTGCAGCGCCGTCGGGAGCAGGAGGCCGCCCGCAAACGCCACGGCTTGGCCGCCGGGGTGGAGGCCCTGCAGATGAGCCTGGGCTCCCTGGATTGGGCCGCCGAGGCCGTCCGCGAGGTGATCAGCGCCCAGGAAACCGGCGGACTGCCCGTTGAAACACTGGGTCTGGTTGCCCAGCGCATCGAGGCCGGTCCGGGCCGGGAAGATCTGGCCGCCGCCGCCTTTGGGCCTTATTTCCAGGCCGTGATAACCAAGACCGCGACCGACGCCAAGGACCTGGCCGCCTGGGCCGCGGAAAAACAGATCGGGCGTCTGCACATCGTGGCCCTGGATGCCTTGGACGCCGACGGCGAAAATACGCCCCTTGGCGCTCAACCGGCCGCGGGCCTGGTCAAGTTCGCTCAGGGCTTCGAGTCCTTGGGCGGCCTGCTGGCCCTGGTGGGCTGGTGCCCGGACGATTCCGCGGCCTGGGCCGTGGCCGCGTCGCTGACGCCCGGCCAGGCCATCGTGGCTCCGGGCGGCCTGCGCCTGGATGGGCCTGCCGCCATTTCCGCCGGGGTTGCCGAAGGCCAGGGCGGCGGGGCGATCCTGGCCCAGCGCAATGAGTTGCAAAAGCGCCGCGCCGAATTGGGAGAGGCCCAACGCGACCTGGATGACATCTCCCTGGCCATCGAGGATTTACAAATCCGGGCCGGTGAGTTGGAATCCAATAAAAGGCTTCTCGAGGAGCAGCTGCGGGGCCTGCAACAGGAGCTTCAGCGGGCCAGGCAGCAGGTAGCCCAGATAGAGCAGGGCGCGGCCCAGCACCGACGCCAGCTGGAGGGCCTGGAATTCGACAACCTCGAATCCAGCGAGGCCCTGGCCGATCTGCGACAGGAGCGCGAGCAACTGGAAGACGAGGCCGGCCAGCTCGACGACCGCCATGCCCGTTTGGAACAAGAACTTACTCTGGCCCAGGAGATATTGGTTCAGAAACGCGAGGACCTGGAAGACGCAAGAGGCCGGGAGAGCGAGGTCAAGCTCATGGCCGCCTCCAGGGGCAGCGAGGCCGAACACGCGGTGCAGGAGGCCAAGCGACTGTCCCGCGAAGTGGAGCACTCCGGTCAGCGGGCCGCGTCCCTGGCCGAGGAGATAGCCGGGACCGCCGCCTCGGTGGAGTCGCTGTTAAAGCGGCGGGAGAACGAGCAGATTCGCCTGGGCGGCCTTTACGAGACCATGGACCGGCAGGAGGAGGCCTACAAACAGGCCAGGGATTCCCACGCCGGTATCCAGGCCAAGGCCCAGTCCCTGGAGGCCGAGATCAAGCAGGTGCGGGTGACGCTCAAGGAGGTTGAAACCAGGCACCAGGAGCTTGACTTTCAGCGCCGGGAACTGGAAATGCGCCGGGGCCAGCTCCGCGAGCAGGTCATGGACCGCTGCCGCATTGACCTAGCCAATGAGGCCATGGCCCATCTGCCCGACAAGGCATTTGAACCGGAAAACGCCAGACTGCGCCTGGACAAGCTTCGGGTGCGCCTGGGCCGCCTGGGCCCGGTGAACATGGAGGCCATCAGCGAGCACGAGGCCCTCAAGGAGCGCCATGAATTCCTGACCGGGCAGAGGGCCGATCTGGAGGAATCCCTGGAAGACCTGCGCCGGGCCATCCGCAAGATCAACAAGACCAGCCGCAACCGCTTCACCGAGACCCTGGACGAGGTCAACGACCGCCTGGGTACGGTGTTTCCGGTGTTGTTCGGCGGGGGCACGGCCAAGCTTGTCCTGGACGAAGGCGTCGATCCCCTGGAGGCCGGCCTGCACCTGATGGTCGAGCCGCCGGGCAAAAAGGTCAAAAACCTAGAAGCACTCAGCGGCGGCGAAAAGGCTCTTTCGGCCGTGGCCGTGCTGTTCGCCCTGTTCCTGATCCGGCCCGCGCCGTTCTGCATCCTCGACGAGGTGGACGCGCCCCTGGACGAGGCCAACACGGGCCGCTTCCTGGACCTGGTGCGCGATCTCGGCGGACGCTCCCAGATTGTCACCATTACCCACAACCGCCGGACCATGGAAATCATGGATACACTCTACGGCGTGACCATGGAAGAGCGGGGCGTGAGCAAGCTGTTGACCGTGACCCTGGCCGAAGGATCGTCCATGGCCGCATGACGGCCTTGACGCGGGGACCCAGGCACTTTAAATTTGCAGGGCGGGCCGCTTCCGGTCCGCTCTAACTATGTTGAGGGGATTGCCGCGATGGGCATCTTTGGATTTGGACGCAAGAAGAAACAAAAAGAGCTCGAGGCCGAACAGGCCAAACAAGAGCAGGAAATAGCGGAGCAGGAAGAGGCGCCGGAGGATTCGGAGGACGAAACCGCTGAAGACGCGGGGCAAACGGCCCATGCCCAGGAGTCCGAGGCCGTTGTTGACGAGCTTCCCGAGCCGGAACGCGAACCAGAGCCCGAACCGGAGCCTGAACCAGAGCCGGAAATTGAACCAGAACCCGAGTCTGAGTTCGAGCCCGAGTCTGAACCAGAGCCGGAGCCTGAACCCAAAGCCAAGCGCAAGGGCCTTTTCGCCCGCATGGCCGACCGCCTGGGCAAGACCAGGGATAAGATCGGCGGTTCCATCGAGCGGGCCACCCTGGGCAAGACTATTGACGAAGACGTCCTGGACGAGCTCGAGGAGATTCTGGTTACCGCCGACCTGGGCGTAAAGACTTCCACGGCGCTGATCGAAAACCTCAGGGGCAAGGTCAAACGCAAGGAGCTAAACGACGTCGAGGCCCTGAAAACCGCCCTGCGCCAGGGCATCGAAGATATCTTCGCCAAAACTCCCGCGCTGCCCCAACGGGAGAACAAACCCCACGTGATCATGGTGGTGGGCGTCAACGGCGTGGGCAAGACCACCACCATAGGCAAGCTGGCCCATCAGTTGCGGCAGCAGGGCAACAGCGTGCTCATGGGCGCGGCCGACACCTTCCGTGCCGCCGCGGCCGAGCAACTGGAGATCTGGTCCAAACGAGCCGGATGTCAGATAGTGCGCCAGAGCGAAGGCGCCGACCCCTCGGCCGTGGCCTACGACGCGGTGGACGCCGCCGTTAACCGGGGCGTGGATATCGCAATCATCGACACGGCCGGCCGCCTGCACACCAAGGTCAACCTCATGGACGAACTGCGCAAGATCCATAGGGTCATCGGCAAAAAGATGGAGGGCGCGCCCCACGAGGTGATTTTGGTGCTGGATTCCACCACCGGCCAAAACGCTCTGAGCCAGGCCAAGTTGTTCAACGAGGCCGTGCCCCTGACAGGCCTGGTGCTGACCAAGCTCGACGGCACGGCCAAGGGCGGGGTGGCCGTGGCCATCGCCTCGGAGCTTGATCTGCCCATCGCCTATGTGGGCCTTGGAGAGAGCATCGAAGACCTACGGCCCTTTGACGCCAAGGAATTTGCCCTGGCGGTGTTCGGCTAGGCGCTCACCTCGCCGCAGACAATGGTCACGTTGATGCCGCCATGGGGCGCGTCGAAGCTGCGCTGGTCCTTGAGGCCCAGCATCTCGGCCCAGTGCGGTTTGTAGAGCACCACGCCGCAGCGCCAGCCCTTGTAGTTTTCGCGCAGGTGAGCGCCGATTTTGGCTATGGTGGCTTCCGCCTGCTTCACGCTGCCCAGGCGTTTGCCATAGGGCGGGTTCATCACGATGAGCCCCGGTCCCTGGGGGACGTCCGCCAGGAGAAAGTCTTTTTGCTCAAAGGCGATATCGTCGGTCACACCGGCCCGCTGGGCATTGTCCTTGGCCAACTCCAGGCCGCCCTTGGCCTTTTCTCCGGCCATGATCGGGCCGGGCGCGCGGTCGGCCACATACTCACGTGCCTGGCCCAGGATATGGTTCCAGGCCGCTTCGCGGTGGCAGGTCAACTGCTCAAAGGCGAACCGTCGGTTCAGGCCGGGGGCCATTTGCCTGGCGATCATGGCCGCTTCGATGGGCAGGGCTCCGCTGCCGCACATGGGATCGATGAGCGGCTCCACTCCGTCATACCCGCAGAAAATGAGCATGGACGCGGCCAGGTCTTCCCGCAGGGGAGCCTTGCCTCCGGCCAGACGGTAGCCCCGGCGGTGCAGGTTTTCGCCGCTGGTGTCCAGGGAGATCATGCAGCGCCGGTCCACGGCCCGCACCTGAATCATAAAGGCGTCCTGGTCGTTACGGGCCTGCTCGGGCGGGGTCAGGCCCGCCTGTTTCATGTGCTTGGCCGCGGCCAGGAAAATTTCGTCGGCTATTCGGCCGGTGTGCCTGAGATTGCTTTGATGCAGGCTGACCCGCACCGCCAAAGCGCATCCCTGTCCCGGCAGGATCAGCTCCCAGGGGATATTGTCGGCATGGCGCAACAAATCGGCCCAGGAGCGCACGCGAAAGTCCTTCAGGCGCATCAGCACCCGGCCCGCGCTGCGCAGGTGCAGGTTGGCGGCGTATATGTCCTCGATGGACCCGGAAAACTCCACGCCGCCTTCCTGGATGTCCAGGCCGTTCATGCCCAGTTGGGAAAGCTCGGCCGCGCAGATCTGCTCCAGGCCGGGTTTGGTCACGGCGAAAAACTGATGTTCGGTGGCCCATATATGACGCTTAATGCGTCGTTCTATGTTAATTTCAGGCATAATTCCGCCGTGTGAAATTGGTCAAAGGTAAAAGGTAAGAGGAGTGTAATGGATTTAAAGGTCCTGGCAACAACATTCGGAGCAATTTTTTTGGCCGAGCTGGGCGACAAGACCCAGTTGGCCTGCATAATGATGGCCTCCAAGACCGGCAAACCGTGGACTGTGTTCGTGGGCACCTCTTTGGCCCTGGTGCTGGTGTCGCTTATAGGCGTGCTGTTTGCCCAGGTCGTTTCCGGCGTGCTGCCCACCGAGTGGATCAAGCGCATCGCGGCCGTGGGCTTTATTATCATCGGCGTGCTGATGCTCATTGGCAAAATGTAGTCAAAAGAAAACACCGGCCACCTCAACAGTAGCCGGTGTTTTTATTTTGGTGCCGTGGGCCGGATTTGAACCGGCACGGGTCTCCCCACCGCCCCCTCAAGACGGCGTGTCTACCTATTCCACCACCACGGCGTTTTATTACTTTTTGTCAGCCTTTGCCGGAGCATCGGTTGATTTTGCCGCGGGAGCGTCGGCCTTGGCCGGTGCTGTTGTTTGCTCGGTGGCAGGCGCGGCAGCCTGGGCCGTTGCTTCGGTCTTTTGCTCTTCCACAGCCTGGCTCTGGGCCGGGGCGGTAGTCGCGGCGGCCTGATTGGTCTGCTCGGCCGCGGCCGTGGCGGCCTGGGTGGCTGCCGGGGCCTGCTGGGCGGTGTCCTGCATCAGCGAAGAACTACTGCTGCCAAGGGAGCCGACCGACAGGACCAACGAGGTGATCATGAAGATTATGGCCACCGCAGTAGTCAGTTTGCCTAAAAAGGTCTGAGCCCCTGTACTGCCGAACACGGTCTGGGAAGCTCCGCCGAAAGCGGCACCCAGCGAGGCGCCTTTACCGGTTTGCAGCAGAACAACCAGCACCATGATGATGCAGGCCAGCAGATGGATCGTTATCATCGCGATTTGCATTTACGCGTTCCCATTATGAGTCTATGCGGCCGCAATTATACCAAGGAAACTCTCGGCTTCAAGTGATGCGCCACCCACTAAAGCGCCATCCACATCCGGTTGACGCAAAAGACCGGCCGCGTTGGCCGGCTTGACACTACCTCCATACAGGATTCTGCAAGAGTTCGCAACATCATTGTCAAAGTTTTGTGCCATCCAGGCGCGGATAAATGCATGAGTCTCCTGGGCTTGCTCGTCGGTGGCCGTTTCGCCGGTGCCGATGGCCCAAACCGGCTCGTAGGCCAGGATCAGGGTGGCGATGTCGCCAGCGCTGAAACCGGCCAAGCCGCCAGCCAGTTGCGAGGCCAGAACGCCCTCGGTTTTGCCGCCCTTGCGCTCGTCAATGGTCTCGCCGATGCACATCACCGGCACCAGGCCATGCTTGAGGGCCGCGCCGATGCGCAGGTTGACAGTCTTTTCCGTTTCGCCGAAATACTGTCGGCGTTCGGAATGACCGATGATCACATGGCTGGCTCCGGCGCTTTTGAGCATCGGGCCGCTGACCTCGGCGGTAAAGGCTCCCTGGTCTTGCCAATACAGGTTTTGGCCGCCGACCATTACCGGCGTGCCGGCCACGGCCTTGGCCACCTCTTCCAGGGCCAGGCTGTTGGGGCAAACGAGCACGTCGCAAGCCGGGTTATCTAGTCCTTTGGCCACGCCGGAGGCCAACTCCACGGCCTCGGGCACGGTTTTGTACATCTTCCAGTTGCCGGCGATCATTATTTTTCGGCTCATCAGTCCTCTCCCATGATCAGCAAGGTTTAGTAAAGCACTTGTCGCCGCCTTCTCCTTCGATCTCCATGCCCGTGGCGCCGCCCAGGGCCGCAACCGCGGGCAGGGTGTCGCCGGTGAGCATGGCCAGGAACGCGCCGCCTCCGGTGGATATGTAGCTGATGTTTTCCGTTTCGCCCATGCGGTGAATGGCCACGTCAGTGTCGCCGCCGCCGATGATGGTCAGGGCGTAGCTTTGGGCCACGGTGGAAACCATGTTCAAGGTGCCGCGGCTGAACGCGTCCATCTCAAAGGCTCCCATGGGGCCGTTCCAGATGATGGTCTTGCAGTTGGCCAGGGCCTCGCGGTATAGCTGGCTGGTGGCCGGGCCGATGTCGAGGATCATCCAGTCCTTGGGAACTTCCTGCACCGTGGTGATCATTGTCTCGGCCTTGGGGTCGAACCGGTCGGCCACCACGCAGTCGATGGGGATGTACATCTTTACGCCGAGTTCCTTGGCCTTGCGCAGCAGGCAGTTGGCCACCGGAACCAACTCGGGCTCGAACATGCTGTTGCCGACGTCATAGTCCACGCTTTTTAGGAAGGTGTTGGCCATGGCCCCGCCGATGACGATCTTGTTCACGTGGTTCATCAGGTTTTCCAGGGCCTCGAGCTTGGTCACGGCCTTGGCACCGCCGACCACCGCGGCCAGGGGCCGGGCCGGATCGACCATTGCCCGGCGGAAATACTCCAGCTCCTTTTTCATGGTGAAACCGGCCACGCAAATCTTGGCGTATTCCGTGACGCCGACCACCGAGGCGTGGGCCCGGTGGGCCACGGCAAAGGCGTCATCGACATAGATGTCGCACAGATCGGCCAAGGCCTTGCTGAACTCGGGATCGTTTTTGGTCTCTCCCTCGTGATAGCGCAGGTTTTCCAGCATCATCACGCCGCCGTCGGGCAGTCCGTCGGCCAGCTTGGCCACATCCGGGCCGATGCAGTCAGGGGCCATGACGACGTCTTTTTTCAGCAAGCGGCCCAGACGGCGGGCCACCGGAGCCATGGACAGGCTGTCGACGCGTTTGCCTTTGGGGCGGCCCATGTGAGAGGCGACCAGAACCTTGGCGCCTTCGTCAAGCAGGTAGTTCAAAGACGGCAAAGCGGCGCGGATACGGTTGTCGTCGGCTATGTTGCGTTCTTCGTCCAGCGGAACGTTGAAATCGACCCTGATTAGGACTTTTTTGCCCTTTAGGTCATCCAACTGATTTAGGTATTTCACTATAGCACTCCCATTTCAGGCGAGGCCGGTCCGTGGGTGTTGGCAACTCGAAGCGTGCCGAACACCGGGCTGACTCGGCGTGTCATTGGCCGATGCGCCGCCGCCACGGCATGCACGGTCAAATGGCGTTTGTTTTCGGAAAGCCGTTAACCGGCTAATCCCCTAGAATTTTCCAGGTTAAATCAAGGCTGATTATACGATGGATTCAGGACCGACTCAATTGTTTTCACTGCCGATTTGATTCGTGTACACCTGAGGAACCCAGGGCATCCAGGTCACATGCCATAACAAGGGCCTCTTCGTTTTCGGGCTGGTAATAGCCGGGTCTGACGCCGGTGTGGACAAAGCCCAGGGAACGGTACAACTCCAGGGCGTGTGTGTTGCTGGGGCGCACTTCCAGGGTGGCCCGCTTGAAACCGATCTCCGCGGCGCGGCGCAAACCGGCAAGCATCAGTAAGCGGCCCACGCCCTGTCCGCGGTAGTCCTGGTGCACGGCCAGATTTTGGATCTGCACGGTTTGTTTGCTGTTTTCGCGCCACAATATCAGATAGCCGATGATCCGCTGGGAGGGCAGGGCCATGGCCACCATAGGCATGCCGCACGGGTGCAGGATATGGGCGTGGAAAAACTTGTCCGGCCACGGCGTTGAAAAAGACGCCCGCTCAATGAAGCCGACCTGACCCACGTGGCTCGGATGCATTCGGGCGGTTATTACGGAGGCGCCGCCGGATATTTTCAACTCAGGAGTTGAGAAGTTCACCGGCAACGGAGATCGCATCTTGACCGGCTTTGCACACGAGCCGGCCCAGATCGCCGAGTTTGACGTTTTTACGACCCGTGGCAGCCTTGATCAGCATGGGCAGATTTACGCCCGTGGCAACCTCTACCCGGCCTTCCTCAAGGTAGGCCAGGGAGATGTTGTTGGGCGTGCCGCCGAACATGTCGGTCAGCACCAGCACGCCGTCGCCATCGTCCAGGCTGGCCAGGGATTTTTCAATGTGAGCGCTTAGTTGATCGGTTTTGGTTTGCGGTTCCAGGCTGATCGTGTCAATACGGTCTATCTTGCCGAGAATAAATTCAGCCGCGTTGACCAGTTCCCGGCCAAGGCGCGCATGGGTTATTACCAAAATACCGATCACGTTAAAGCTCTCAATCCAGGTCGCGGTGCCTGACAAAAGTGGGCAGTTCTTCTGATTTTAACTCGGAGTGGAGCCATTTTGCCAGTGCCACGCTACGGTGGCGTCCACCAGTGCAACCAATTGCAATTGTAAGGCGGCTTTTTCCTTCAGCCTGGTATTGGGGTATCAGAAACGAAAGCATGTCTAATAAATGCTTTTGGAACTGTTTGGTGACCTTTTCCTTGAATACATAATCGGCAACCGGTTTGTCCAGGCCTGTTTGCGGCCGCAACTCGTCGACAAAATGCGGATTGGGTAAAAATCGCACGTCAAAAACCAGATCAGCCTCGACCGGCAGTCCCTTTTTAAAACCGAAAGACATGATGTTGATACGCATGCCCGCGGTTATGTTGTTTTCCCTGAACATGTCGCCGATTGCTTTGCGTAATTGGTGAATGGTCAGGTTGGACGTGTCCAGGATCTGGGTGGCGATGGCCTTGATGGGCTCCATCAAGGCCCGTTCACGGCTGATGCCGGTGGCCAGGGAGACGTCTTGGCCGCCGGCCAGGGGATGCACGCGCCTTGTTTCGGAAAAGCGGCGGGTCAACACCTCGTCGGAGGCATCCAGAAACAGCAACTCAAGATTAAAGCCGCGTTGCGCTAGATTCTGGAATACGGCGGGAAAAACCTCGGGGAAGCGGTGGCCCCTGATGTCCATGCCCATGACGGCCTTGAAAGCATCGTCCAGGCGTTTTACAGGCAGATTGACAAAGGCGGGCAACAACTGGGGCGGCAGGTTGTCCACGGCGTAAAAGCCGATGTCTTCCATGGCCTTTAGAACCGAGCTTTTACCGGAACCGGAAAGACCCGTGACAACCACGAAGCGGGCTTGTTCTGTTTCCAGGTGTTTGGCCATATTGCTTCCCACCGCTCATAACCGTTGCCGGTACTTTCCGGGTCGGCTGTTCGTCAGAATTCCTCGTCCTGTTCCATAACGATTTCGTAGATATCAATGGCGTCAGGAGCCTCCAGGAGTTCTCTTCGAACGACGGTGCTCTTGAGCAGGCGCGAAATGCGGGCCAGCGCTTTAAGGTGCACCCCGGCCGAATTTTCCGGGGCGATCACCAAAAAGAACAAGTGGGCCGGTTTGCCGTCCAGCGAATCAAAATCCACCCCGGCTACGGACCGGCCGAAGGCCAGTTGCAGGGCATCGACCTGGTCCGTCTTGCCGTGGGGGATGGCTATGCCGTCGCCGATGCCCGTGGAACCAAGCCGCTCCCGTTCAACCAGCACTTCCATGAGTCTGGTTGGGTCAAGACCCGGATTGCCGGAGGCGAGGATTTGGCAAAGCTCCTCCATCACGCCCCGTTTGGTGCGTGACTTCAGGTCGGCGATGATGTGTTTTTTATCTAGTATGTCCGTCAGCTTCATTGTTTGGCTGGATGCACTTTTCTATTGCGGCTCGATAAGGCCGAAGTTGCCGTCGGAACGGCGGTAAATAACGTTTAGCGTGTCCGTCTTGGCGTTGATGAACACCATGAATTCATCGCCCTGCGACAGATCGAGTTGCATGGCCGCCTCATCGACGTCCATGGGCTTGGCCACCAGCGATTCACTCATAATGTTGAGCGGAGCGTCTTCTTCTAAAACGCTCTCAGGTTCAAAAACAGCCACCTGATACGGGATTTCACGCTCCCGGCGGTTGTTGCGGCCGAAGTTCTTCAGCTTGTCGCGGTAGCGCCGCAGTTGGCGCTCCAACTTGTCCATAACCAGATCGATAGCGCTGTACAGGTCTCCGGTTGTTTCGCTGCCGTGGATCTTCAGACCGCTGGCAATGATGTACACATCTGCTTGATGACGGTGCTTTTCCACCTGCACAGTGACATTGGCCTCGATGGGGCCGTCAAGATACTTTTGTACCTTGCTCACCTTTTCGCGTGCGTATTCCTTGATAGCCTCGGATGACTCCACATTTCGAAACGTCACTTGAGTCTGCATATCATAGGCCTCCTTGCTGCGCTTTCCGGTGGTCGCGACAAAATTGTTTGATATCCCGCTGAACAGACCTTGTCAACGGCCTTTTTTCCGCGCTCCCCTGCCCGTGAAGTTGCCAAGGGTTTCGCGGCGCCGGCTCGATGGCAAGATGCCCAGCATCTCTCTATATTTTGCCACTGTGCGACGGGCGATGTCTATGTTCTCGCGTATTAGGATATCTGCAATTGCCTGATCTGATAGGGGCTTAGCGGTGTTTTCTTCCGCGATGATTTTTCGGATGCGCTCCTTGACCGCCTCTGATGCCAAGGATCCGCCTTCCACCTTGTTGATGCCACTGTTGAAAAAGAATTTCAGTTCGAACACACCCTGGGGCGTGTGTACATACTTGTTGGTGGTCACGCGGCTGATGGTCGATTCGTGCATGCCCACTTCTTCGGCAATATCCCTCAGGACCAGGGGCCGCAGCGCTGAAACTCCCTTTTCAAAAAAACCGCGCTGGAACTTGACGATGGCCTCTGTGACCTTGAAGATCGTGCGTTGGCGCTGGTGTATGGACCGGATAAGCCACATGGCGCTACGCAGTTTGTCCTGGACGTATTCCTTGGCCTTGGGGTCGGCCCCTTTGGCCAGGCTGTCACGGTAAAAATTGTTGACCTTGAGTTTGGGCAGCCCGTCTTCGTTGAGCACCACCACGAACTCGCCGTCGATCTTGTAGACGTATATATCCGGTGTTATGTATTGGGGTTCTTCGCCGCTGACGGTGCGGCCCGGTCTGGGGTCAAGAAGCCGGATTATCTCCAAAGCTTCGGCTATGTCATCGAGTTTTACACCCAGCTTTTTGGCCAGGGGCTGGTATTGGCGTTTTTCCAGCAGGTCCAGGTAGTCCTCGAGAATATCCAAGACCACGTCCTGGTGGGGGTAGAGGACAAGGGCCTGAATAAGCAGGCACTCACGCAGGTCCCGGGCGCCCACGCCCAAGGGGTCCATCTGCTGGATTACTCCCAGGACTTTTTCCACCGCTTCAGGCTCACAACCCGTCTGTTCGGCGATGTCTGCGATTTCCGCCTGCAGGTAACCGTCATCGTCGAGGTTGCCGATGATCAACTGGCCAATATGGACGCCTTTTTCATCCAGGCTGCTCATGGTCAGCTGCCACAGCAGATGCTCTTGCAAGGTTGTCGCCCTGGTCATTACGTTTTCATAGGGCGGCGCTTCGCGGTCTTCGTGGATTACGGCTTCTTCGGAGCGGGTGGCTGAAGAGTACTCGCCCAGGTAATTTTCCCAGTCAAACTCGTCGCTGACGTTGTCATTTACGTCAATTTCCGAGGCGCCGTCTTCCCGGAGCTGCTCTTGGGCAGTTGTTTCAACGGGTGATTCCTCAACAGGTTCGCCAAGGACCTCGGCTTCGTCCTTTTGCTGCTGCTGCTGGTTCTCCTCATCTATATCCAGCATGGGATTTTCCAACAGTTCCTGGTTTATGGCGTCGCTCAGCTCAAGCCTCGACAATTGCAACAGCTTTATTGCCTGTTGCAACTGTGGAGTCATTACAAGCTGTTGGGTCAGCTTGAGGCTTTGTTTGATTTCAAGTCCCATAAGCGCAGCTAGAGGCTGAAGTCTTCTCCTAGGTAATATTGCCGGGCAACTTCGCTCTTGGCGATGTGCTCCGGACCGCCTTGTTCTATAACCGTCCCCGATGCGAGGATGTATGCGCGGTCACACACCCCAAGTGTCTCACGAACGTTGTGGTCACTGATCAATATTCCGATGCCCAGGTCCTTTAATTGGCGGATTATGTTTTGCAAATCCGCGACGGCCAGGGGGTCGATTCCCGCAAATGGTTCGTCCAGCAAAACAAACTGCGGCTCGGTAACCAGCAGGCGGCAAATTTCTACCCTGCGGCGTTCTCCGCCGGACAGGCTGAAAGCCTTGTTTTTACGTAGATGCTCGACGCCCAGTTCACCCAAAAGCCGTTCAAGGCGATCTTCCTGTTGCTGGTCCGTCAGGTCCAGGGTTTGCAGGATGGCCTTGATGTTGTCTTCCACGGACAGCTTTTGGAATATGCTGGATTCCTGGGGAAGGTAGCTGATGCCTCTGCGGGCCCGCAAATACATGGGCAGGTTGGTTATTTCCTCGCCGTTAAGTTTGACCACGCCCTCATTGGGCCGGATCATGCCCACGGTCATGTAGAACGAGGTGGTCTTGCCCGCCCCGTTGGGGCCCAGCAGACCGACGATTTCCCGGTCCTTGACAAAGAGTGAAACATCATCAACGACCTTGCGTCGGCCGTACAACTTAACCAGATTGTGTAAACTCAGTTCGGCCACGGAATCCGCCGTTATTTTTGTTCGTTTTGCTTGGGAACAATAGTCACCGACACACGCTTGCCCGGCTCGCCGTGCACCACGGCCCGGTCCTTGTCCAGGTATACGGTGATCTTGTCGCCGGAGACCTGGTTTTTGCCCTGCCAGACCGTGGCCTTGCCCTCCATGAGCAATTTGCGGCCGCCGGCCCAGTAGGTGCCCTTGCGGCCCACGGCCACCCGGTCTTTCTGGGTGATTTTGACATGGCCCAGAGCCACGACCATGGTCACTCTGCCGCCGCTGCCGGCCATGACTCCGCCGTCGTCCTGGCCTTTTTTGCCTTCATTGCTGTAATGGACGTCAAGTTGGTCGCACAGGATTTTCACGTCGCCCTGGACCGCGTCGACGTTGCCGACAAAGTGGGCGATGTTGGCTTTGTTGTCTACCTCAAGGCTGTCGGCATTAACCGAGATGGGCTTGTCGCTGGCCATCGGGTCCACGGCCATGGCTGGTGCGGCGATCAGGGCCGCGATGGCGATAATTAGGGCCGTTATGGCAAGGCGCCTCATTGGTTAGTCCTCCGTTGGCATTTGAGGTTAATAATGCTAGTCCACGGTTGCCCCGGGCGGAGGTCCGTCGCCCGAAGGAATGAACGTCGATTTTACGTTTTTTTCAAAAAGGATCTTGTCTTCGGGCACGAATACCTTCATCCCCACTGCGTCCAGGCTGAAATCCGTGCCTGTAATCTTTACCGGATCGGTGGTGGTCACTACCTGGTCCGCGTCGGTGTAGGTGAGCGAATCGGTGACCAGGCGCATGCCGTCATGGGTTGTTCCCACCACGTTGCCTTTTAGCACCACAATCCGTTCGCCGCGAATGTAGGTGCCCGTGTCGCCCCGCAGGGTCACCTTTCCGCCGCCCTTGGGGAAAAAATCAACCTTGACGTTGGCCAGTTCAAATTCTTCCTTGGCCGGGTCCTGCTTCGCGCCCGAGGCCGTGAGGGTCCACTTGCGGACGCCTTCTTCCACATGGGTGTAGGTGATGCCCCGCATGTGCGGTTTGCCGTCCTGGTCCATTACGGGCGCGGGTTCGTTGGGGTCTATCAGCGGCAACCTGGCCGGTTTATGCATAATGGTGGCCAACGCCACGCCGGCGATGATAGCCACCAGGCTGATTGCAATGATTAGTTGAGTGCGTCTCAAGATCGAGTGCCTGAATATGTTGTTCACCAAAAGCAAGCATGAGGCCATTCGCGGACCTTCCGCGCGGCACACAAAGTATAGCTAGAGCATGATGCGCGGTAAAGGCAAATTTCTTGCATGCGGGGACGATATTCGGCTATATGTCTATACAAATGTTTTGACTTAGCGTTTTTCTCTAAGAATTGCATAGGGCCAATAAATGCCTATAAAAGGATAGTTAATGGACGTATTGACCAGATGCGTGGAGATCGCCGCAAAGGCCCACGCCGGGCAGGTGGACAAGGCTGGGCGGCCTTATATCCTGCATCCGCTGCGCCTGATGATGCGGATGGAAACGCCACACGAAATGATGACCGCGGTGCTGCACGATGTCATCGAAGACAGCGATGTTCGCCTCGATGATTTGCGCTCGGAAGGCGTACCGGATGAAGTATTGCAGGCCCTGGAGCTTCTCAGCCGCCGCGACGGCCAAGCCTATGAGCAGTTTATCACCCAAATCAAGCCCAACGCCTTGGCCCGCAAGGTCAAGCTGGCCGATCTGGCCGACAACATGAATCTGATGCGTTTGGAAAACGTGGGCTCAAAGGAGCTTGAACGGCTGGCCAAGTATCACCGGGCATTTAAAGAACTAACCTCGATCCATATCTCTTAGGATCTTTGCCGGGATGCCGTTTTCGCAGGGCACCTTGGTCTGGCAGAGTCCGCAGCCATAGGCCTCGAAGCCGTAGGTCTCCTTGCAGTGCGGGGACGAGACTTCAGACAAATATTTCAAACAGGCGGCCTTTTCGTGGCCCTTTTCGCTGATGGCCCCAACAGGACATCTTTCCGCGCAGGCCATGCAGCCGTGTCCAGTGAAATAGGCGCACCAGGCCCGGTGATTGTCATAGGGCCGGGGAGTGGCCTCGATATTCAGCCGGGCCACCACCGAGCCCACCCTGTGGGCCTTGCCCCGGCGGGTGATCAGGCCATCGCATAGGCCGAAGGTGCCCAGACCGGCGGCGTGGGCCGCGTGGCGTTCGCTCCAGCGGGAGGCAAAGCCGTATGTAGGCGATGTTTCCCACGACCAGTGGGAGGACAATTGGGGCGCCACGGCCTGAATCCCGGTGTCGATCAGGCTTTGGGCCACATGGCTCCGCAGGGCCTCGTTGAAGACCTCGCCTTCGGCCCTGGCCCGGAACCAGCGCTCCGCCGCGAAACGGGTCTGCTTGCTGTTGTCGGCCTTGGTCTGGTGATTCTGCAATAATATCCAGCTGATGACCGTCAGACCGCCGCCATCGGCCGGGTTGTCGGGAAACGTCAGGTTGAAGATCTCGGCCGGGGTGAAATGGAACGGGCCAACATGCTCTTTATACGACGCGTAGATATGGTCGTCGCCAGCCGAAAACCCCAGCAAATACTCTTCCCAAACCTGACGGTCTTCGTTGCGGAATTTGTTCAGCGGCGAATGGGCCACGAAATCATCGACCAGGCTGTTGATGGCTTCCGCCGAATTTTGTTCGATATTTTGAATGGTCATGAGGCTCTCCCGGCTGGAGTTGTCATGGCCAATTGTGACATTGTGCCCACCCCGGAGCCAATAAAAAAGCCGGACCATGGCGGCCCGGCTGGTGGTTTTTATGCTTGTTCCTAGAACTTGCGCAGGAAGAACAACACCGAGGTGTAGAGTATCTTGCCCTGTTTGAGGATCAGGTGCGGGGTGTGCTGCTGCTCGTGAGGCATTTCCGTGGGCCGATCCAGGGCCTTGCGGGGCATTTGCCAGGTCGGCTTTTGGATCAGCTTGAGGCCGCTGGGGGCCACCACATACTTTTCCAACTCGTCGATGCGGAAAAATTCCTCGTGGGTGTTGTCGTTGATGATGCATTCGGTGACGATGGCCGCCATGCCGCCGGGCTTGAGCACCCGGCCGATCTCTGACATGGACCGGGCGGAACCTTCGTGTCCTCCGAAATGCTCGATGCTGGAGATGGAAAACACCACGTCAAAGGAGTTGTCCTCGAATTCCAGCTTGGTGCCGTCCATGCGCATGAATTTCAGGCGGTCTTCGGGGTAGTCGAATGGCGCGTATTTTTTAGGATCGTCAATTACTGTCGGATCACCCTCGCGGCTGCCCCTGTCGGTCCAGCTTCCCTCGTACAGGTCGGTGGCGATAACCTCGCCGGTCTTGGTGGCCAGCCAGTAGGCCAGGGCCTCGTGCCCGGCGCCAACGCCCAGGCAGCGTTTGTCGTCGCCCAGCATGCCCAGCATGTCCAGGCCCAGCATGGTGTGGGTCCATTCCCAGCCCTTGCGGTGCATTGATTGCAGGCTCATGGGGATGACCGTCAGTTCCCGCTGATAGGAACGCCATTTTTCTTCCAGCCAGCGCCGGGGGTTCACCAGTTCGCAAAGTTGATATTCGGTGAACGGATCGTCCTGCACATGCTTGTCGAAGATGTCGCCGCTGTAAATGTCGACAAAGTCGAAAAGCACATCCGTGACATCATAGAGGATCCGGTTGCGGAGCTTGAACTCGTCGGAATCGGCAAAGGAGCGGGACACATCCTGACGGGTCATGGAGCCCGAGGCCAGGTTGCCCAGATAATAGCTGCGGCCCCCTTCGTCGGCCTTGCGGCCCATCATCACCTGGTAGAGAAAATCGACGAATTGCTCGTCGCTGCCGGCGTCCAGAATTGTCTTTTTGCTAAACAGACCCATCAGGCATCCTTGGTCATGGGTAACATTTTCACCTGGCCTAAGTTGAAATAGTTGATATGGCTGTCAATGTCAAGAAGTGGAACTTTTTTCCGGTCCCCAGGGTCCGATTTGTTGGGCCGTTTTTGGGCGACAATATGTAACCTGTTGAATAAGCTGGAAAAAGAATATTATGGTGTTTGTTGCTCCTGGCTGGCCCGTTGATTGCAATAAAAACCGCCGGAAACATCCATGGAGATGCAATGGCTATCGTCAGCAGCGCACAACTTTATCAGGCCGGGGTGTCCAGCGTTCGGACCACGAGTTTGCAAAGGGCATCGTCGTCGGGCGAGGCGTTTAGCAGCACACTGCAAAGCGCCCTGCAAAGCAGTACGTCTTCCAGCGCATCGGGCGGCTTGATCAGTTCCACCTCCCTGGTAAGCAAGGACGGCTCGGATACGGCCCTGGGTTCATATCTGATCCTGGCCAGCGACATCGGCAAGGTGGATCCCAACGAGTTGCAGTATTACACATACAGTTCGTCCGGGGGGACGGATGGCGAAGCCGCGTGGTGGCAGGGCGACGGCACGGACGGCGCGGCCACTCTGCTACCCGGCATGAAGAGCTATTACAAGGGTGAGAAATTCACCATCGATGGCGTAAGCGTCGGCACCCAAGAGGTGGTCGGCGACAATATCCAGGACTTCCACAATGTCCATTTCGTGGAAAAAGACGGCCTGATCTACGCATACTTCATCGACCACAGCGAAGGCACCCTCAACGACGTCGGCCTGGCCATCAGCTCCGACGGCGTGAATTTCGAATACCAGGGCAAGGTTCTGACCAAGGGCGACTCATTTGACGCCAACAAGGCCAGCTTCCCCAGCGTGGAATACGACGAGGACAGCGGCCAGTGGATCATGCTCTATGAAGCGACCTCGGCCGAAGGCGACATCGACACAGTATGCCTGGCCACCAGCGACGATGGCATCAATTGGACCAAGCACGGCCCGATCATCGAGCCCGGCGACGCCGGATGGATCAGCAATGTTGATGTGGGCACCCCAACCATGTTCAAGGAAAACGGCGTGTGGCATGTCTACTTCCACACCTTTGCCGAGGACGGCAGGGTGCGCATAGGCTATGCCAGCGGCACGGACCTGGAAAACCTGGAGGTCATGCAGGGTCCGCTGTTGGATGTGGACGCTAGTGGCGACGAAAGCGTTACCGTGGGCTCCCGCAGCCGCATCTTCCAGCGCGACGGCTACTATTACATGGCCTACGAGATCAGTAACGGCGAAAATTACGACTTCAACACCCACACCTGGGGCATCAACCTGGCCCGGTCCACCTCACCGGGCGGCCCCTGGGAAAAAATGGACGGACCATTGCTGCAATCCGATGAAGTCGGCTTCGGAACCGACGGACCGGAGATCCTGGAACAGGACGGCCAGTTGTACGTCTACTACCGCAACGAGCAAAACGGTACCACCAGGGCCGAAATAATCGGCATCTAACCGCCACCCATGGCCCGTTGTTCTTGAGCCCTGAAAAAAAATGGTTAAAGGGTTTCAAGAATGGCTCTCGGGCTGTTAAATTAACTCCTTATGGCATTGATGACTCGGGCCCTGGCCGGAAACGTTCGCCAATGACGGACAAATTCCGGAATATGCCAGTGCGCGCAATAAGTTGACAGGTTTCATACTGGTGGGTAGATTTTAAGTTCCCGCTTGGCGCGGGCCCTTTTTTTGTGGGACGCGCGCGGCATGTTGGGAGGAGCGGCATTGAAAATCGCGGTTGTATTTCCAGGACAAGGTTCCCAGTTCGTGGGCATGGGCAAGGAGTTTTTCGAGGCTTCGGACCAGGCGCGGGATATCTTCGCCAAGGCTGAAAAGGCCAGTGGCCTTGCTTTGCAGCGCCTTTGCTTCGAGGGCCCAATGGATGAGTTGACCCAGACCGTGAATCTGCAACCGGCCATCACGGCCGTGAACATGATCTGCTGGCAGGCCCTGAAGGCTGCGGGCGTGGATGCGGCGATGACGGCCGGCCACAGTTTGGGCGAATACTCGGCCCTGGCCGCCGCCGGCGCGCTGCCCCTGGAAAAATGCTTTGAACTGGTGGCCCTACGGGGCAGGCTAATGGACCGCGAGGCCCAGGCCAATCCCGGAGCAATGGCCGCCATCATGGGCGCGGGTCCCGACGACGTGGCCGCCCTGTGCGCCGAGGCCGGAGGCATGGTCCAGCCGGCCAACTACAACACTCCCCAGCAGACGGTGATCACCGGAGCCAAGGACGCCGTGGGCGCCGCCTCGGACCTGGCCAAGGAAAAGGGCCTCAAGTCCATACCGCTGCGGGTCTCCGGCGCCTGGCACAGCCCGCTGATGCAAAAGGCCGCCGACGAAATGGCCCAGGCTTTGGCCGACGTGAAATGGGACGAGCCCGGCTGCCCGGTGGCCCCCAACACCACGGGCCGGCTCACGGGCAAAGCTTCCGAGCTTGCCGAGCAACTGGCCGCCCAGATCACCGCGCCGGTGCGCTGGGTCCAGACCATTGAGGCCATGTTGGCCGAGGGCGTCGACACCTTCATCGAGGTGGGCCCCAAGAACGTACTGGCGGGATTGATCAAGAAGACCGCGCCATCGGGCGCCGCCAATATATTCAACATCCAAGATCCCGGGAGCCTGGATAAGGTCCTCGGCGAAATCAAATGAGACAACATATGGCTAAGGTGACGGTAATCAGCGAACGCTGCAAGGGCTGCGGGCTCTGCGTGGACGCCTGTCCGCGCGGCAACCTCCAGCTTGGCCAGAACATCAACGCCAAGGGCTACCATTTCGTGGAGTGGACCAATGGCGGCGAAAAGCCGTGCAACGGGTGCGCCTTCTGCGCCGAACTCTGCCCTGATGTGGCTCTGCGCGTTTTCAAAGAAGAGCGAGGCAAATAATGGCTAAGCGAGTTCTGGTAAAGGGCAACGAGGCCATTGCCATGGGAGCCATCGCGGCGGGCTGCCGCTATTATTTCGGCTATCCCATCACGCCTCAGAACGACATTCCCGAATACATGAGCGCCCATCTGCCCCCCATCGGAGGCACGTTCCTCCAGGCCGAGAGCGAGATAGCCTCCATCAACATGCTCCTGGGCGCGGCTTCAACCGGCGCCAGGGCCATGACCAGCTCTTCCAGCCCGGGCATCAGCCTCAAGCAGGAGGGGATCAGCTATCTGGCGGGCTCGGAGATCCCCGGCGTCATCGTCAACATGAGCCGCAGCGGACCGGGCCTGGGCGGCATCCATCCGTCCCAGGGCGACTATTTCCAGGCCACCAGGGGCGGCGGCCACGGCGACTACCGCACGCTGGTTCTGGCCCCGTCAACGGCCCAGGAAAACTACGACCTGACCGTGCTGGCCTTTGACCTGGCCGACAAGTACCGCAACCCGGTAATGATCCTGGGCGACGCCCTGATCGGGCAGATCAAGGAGCCGGTGGAGCTTAAACCCTACCGCAAGAACATGCCCCAAAAGGACTGGGCCCTGACCGGCAACGAGGGCCGCGACAAGCGCCTGCTCAAGTCGCTGTACCTGGCCGACGGCGAGCTTACCGAACAAAACTGGAAGCTGGCCAAGAAATACGCCCGCATGGCCAAGGAAGTGCGCTTCGAGGAATACGAGACCGACGACGCCGAGATGGTCCTGGTGGCTTTTGGTTCGGTGGGCCGCATCATCAAGACCTCGGTGGACATCCTGCGCGAAAAGGGCCGCAAGGTCGGGCTGCTTCGCCCCATAACCCTGTACCCGTTCCCCAGTCTGGCCGTGCGCCGGGCCGCCGAAAAGGCCGACTCGCTGATGGTGTTGGAACTCAACACCGGCCAGATGGTCGAGGACGTGCGTCTGGCCGTCGAAGGCGTGGCTCCGGTTGATTTCTACGGCCGCCCGCCGGGCTCCATTCCCACGCCCGATGAACTGGCCAAGGAAGTGGACAAGGTCTGGAAGAAGAGGAGGGCGAAATGAGCGAGACAGCATTGAAGCAGGCATTCGACCGCCCCAAGGCGTTGCGCGACGTGCCCACCCATTTCTGCCCGGGCTGTCACCACGGCGTGATTCACCGCCTGGTGGCCGAGCAGATCGACGCCTTCGGCGTCCAGGGCAAGACCATCGGCGTGGCCAGCGTGGGCTGTAGCGTGTTCTTGTACGACTATTTCGACGTCGACGTGGTGGAAGCGCCCCACGGCCGGGCCGCCGCGGTGGCCACGGGCGTGAAAAGGGCCCGCCCCGACAACTTCGTGTTCACCTATCAGGGTGACGGCGACCTGGCGGCAATCGGCACGGCCGAGATCGTCCACGCGGCCAACCGCGGCGAGAAGATCACCGTGGTCTTTGTCAACAACGCCGTGTTCGGCATGACCGGCGGCCAGATGGCCCCCACGACCCTGGAAGGCCAGGTCACCACCACCAGTCCCTACGGCCGCAAGGCCGAAGAGGCCGGACTGCCCATCCGCATGGCCGAGATGCTCTCCACCCTGGAGGGCGTGGGCTTTGCGGCAAGAGTCGCGGTCAACGACATCAAGAACCTGCAAAAGGCCAAAAAGGCCGTCAAACGGGCCTTTGAGTATCAAACCAACGGCTGGGGCTTTTCCTTCATCGAGTTCCTGTCGGCTTGTCCCACCAACTGGAAGATGAGCGCCAAACAGGCCAACGAACACGTCGGCTCGCAGATGGCGGCCTATTTCCCGTTGGGTACTTTCAAGGACGTGCGCGGTTAGGCGCCAGCAGGAGCGATATATGTATTTTGACACCATTATCGCCGGGTTCGGCGGCCAGGGCGTAATGCTCATGGGCAACATGCTCGCCTACGCGGGCATGGAAGCCGGCAAACAGGTTACCTATATGCCGGTATACGGCGTGGAAATGCGCGGCGGCACGGCCAACTGCACCGTCGTGGTCAGTGAAAAGCCGGTGGGTTCGCCGGTCATCCACGAGCCGCTCACCGTGGTGGCCATGAACCGCCCCTCGGCCGAGAAATTCGGCCCCAGGGTCAAGAAAAAAGGCCATCTGTTTGTCAACGCCTCCCTGGTCGACCAGGAGCACATCGAAACCAAGGCCAAAAAGGTGACGTTCGTGCCCACCCTGGAATTGGCCCTGGAGATCGGCAACGACCGCCTCGGCAACATGATCATGCTGGGGGCCTTGGTCCAGGCCAGCGGCATCCTCAGCGTGGATGACATCGTCAAGGCTTTGCCCGTGGCCCTGGATAAGCGCTACCACAAGATGATACCCATCAACACAGAGGCCCTGCGCCGAGGCGCGGCCTTTATGGTAGATGGCAAATAAAAAGCTTTATCCCGGCGGTAATATGGCTATAATGTAGCTGTATTGCACACGGGAGCAGATCATGGTTGCTGAAAAAGACGATAGACACATAAAACTTTTCTCCCGGGAAAACGGCGCCGACTCATCCAGCCACGGCCAGGATGACTATTTGCGCGGTGTGGAAAAGGTGGCCGGCGTTGAAGCCGAAATGGTCGATGACACGCCCATCGGCGTCAGAATCAAGGCCTTGCGCGAGCAAAAGGGGCTTGATCTGAAAGATGTCGCCCAGCGAACCGGCCTCGCCCAGGCGGAGGTCTCGGCCATCGAGGCGGGGCAGACCAGTCCGCCCCTGGGAGTGCTGATCAAACTGGGCAAGGCCCTGGGCACCGAACTGGGCACCTTGTTCGCCACGGGCCGCACGGTGCCGTACGTAATCGTCCGCCAGGCCGACCGCACGCAGATGCACCGCCGCCCGGCGGACCGCGACACAAACTACGGCTACTCTTACGAACACCTGGCCCAGGCCAAGTGCAACCGCACAATGGAGCCCTTTGTCGTCACCCTCAAGCCCAACACCGAGGTCAAACCGCCATCTTCCCATGACGGCGAGGAATTCATCTTCGTCCTCAGCGGCAGTATGGAAGCCCTGGTCGGTGACGCCACGGAAATTCTGGAACCCGGCGACAGCATCTACTACGACTCCAACGTGCCCCACCTGGTGCGCGCCTATGGCGACGAACCAACCCAGATCCTTGCCGTATTGACCAGCGGCGGTAAATAGAACTCTTGGGGGAAACCTTTTTCTTTTGTAGCCAAAAGAAAAAGGTTTCCCCCAAACCCCCTTCCAAAAAGAAAAGCGCATTGCGCCCCTGATTTGGCCAATGGCCAAATCAGGGGCGCCGGTTTTTGCTCGCAGGTGTGTATTCCATAACCAGACTTTACAAACCCGCCAAGCACGCAAAACACCGCGAAAGCATTTACGCCTCAGGCGGAAAAGGTTTCGCGGAAAAGTTTTTGCGGGGTTTGGGGGGCTTTTTTCAAAAAGCCCCCCAATAAATTGACAACTGGTAATATCTATATCATAATCAGGTAATACCTGAAATCATACCAGGTCGGTTGTGAGGGTTTATGGCCATAGAAAAAGACGGCAGGCGGCTGTCGGACATAGTTGAGGAAGAGCTGATACAGCGGATGGTTAGCGGCGTGTATCCCGTGGGCGGGACGTTGCCTCTGGAGCGGGAATTGGCCGCCGAGTTGGGGGTGGGTCGTCCGACCTTGCGGGAGGCCATCCAGCGTTTGGAGCGCGACGGCTGGCTCAGTGTGCGCAAGGGCCAGGCCACCAGGGTCAATGACTATTGGCGCACAGGCAACATTAATATAATCGCCACATTGGCCCATCAGCCAAAGTTCGTTGACGACAGGTTCGTGCAATATCTTCTGGAACTGCGGGTGGCTCTGGCCCCGTTTTATATCAAGTCGGCCGTGCAGGCAAACGCGCCTCGGGCCGTGGCGGCCCTGGTGGATCACGAGCGCTTGGGCGACGATCCGGAAGAGTTCGCCCGGTTTGACTGGGGTTTGCAAAAAGCCCTGGCGGCCATCGCGCCAAACCCGGTGTACACCCTGATGCTCAATTCATTTGATCAGGTCTATATTCCCGCGGCCACTGAATACTTTGCCATACGGATGAACAGGGACAATTCCAGGCGCTTTTACCGGCGGCTGATCGAGGCGGCCATGGCGGGAAACCCGCAATTGGCCGAGGAAGTGGCCCTGGAGGTCATGAACACCGCTGCCGAGTCCTGGCGGGAAGCAAAACTACAAAGACAAGAGGCGGTCTGATGAGACGTTGGAATGGTTGGGGGGACGAAACCGTTACTTTGGATGTTCCCCAGTCCGCTGTGGAATTTATTCAATCCAAGCTGGGCAAGGGGCGGCCGGTTCGTGACGTGACCAGGGAAGAGGCCGTGGCGGCGGTGCCGCCGTCGCGACTGACTGACCACGCCCTGTTGGACAAGGACCCATACGGCCGCCTGCGTCACAGCATAGGCGAAAGCCTGCCCGATATGATCGCCGTGCGCGGCGGGAACATACCGGGCTATGTCGATGCCGTGGCCAATCCTGCCACTGACGATGAAGTGCGGCAGGTGCTGGGCTTGGCCAAGGATACCGGCGCGGCGGTTATCCCCTATGGCGGCGGCACCAGCGTGGTGGGCCACCTGGACCCCGGCGGCCTGGACCGTCCGGTGATCAGCCTGGACATGGGCCGCCACAGCGCCATGTTGGAGTTTGACGGCAAAGGCTGTCTGGCCACCTTTGGGGCGGGCATTGCCGGGCCGGACATCGAGGCCAATCTGCGGGCCAAGGGCTTCACTCTGGGCCATTATCCCCAGTCGTGGGAGCTGTCGACCCTGGGCGGATGGGTGGCCTCGCGCTCCAGTGGGCAGTTTTCCCTGGGCTACGGCCGCATCGAGTCGCTGTTTATCGGCGGGGCCATGGAGACGCCCCTGGGCCGTTTGGAAATGCTGCCTCATCCGGCGTCCGCCGGCGGGCCCAGCGTCAAGGAGGCCGTGCTGGGCAGCGAGGGCCGCATGGGCGTGATCACCCGCTGCACGGTGAAGATATCGCCTCTGCCCGAGGTGGAAGAGTTTTACGGCGCGTTTTTCCCGGACCAGGATAGGGCCATGGCCGCTGTGCGGGAGATGGCCCAGGCCGGCCTGAACCTGACCATGCTGCGCCTGAGCCTGCCCATGGAGACCGAGACTTCGCTGAACCTGAGCGGCGGCGGTCAGAGCATCGAGATACTCAAGAAATATCTGGAGTGGCGGGGCGTGCGCCGGGATATGTGCATGCTGCTCTACGGCATCTGCGGGAGCAAGGTCCGGGCCCATTGGACCATCAAGGCGGCCAAGGCAATCATACGCCATCACGCCGGGGTGGGCGTGGGCCAGACGCCGGGCCGCAAGTGGCACAAAGACCGCTTCCGGTTGCCCTATGTGCGCAATAATCTGTGGGAACTGGGATATGCCGCCGACACCCTTGAGACTGCCGTGCCTTGGAAGGACGTAACCCGTACGGTGGGCGCCGTGGAAAAGGCCTTGCGCACCGGTTTGGAGCATCTGGGGGAAAAGGTGCATGTCTTTACCCATCTTTCGCATATCTACTCCAACGGCTCGAGCATCTACACCTCGTATGTCTTTCGTCTGGGCGCGGACCCGGCCGAGACCCTGGAGCGCTGGCGCATCCTCAAGACAGCGGCCAGCCGGGCCCTGGTGGAGTGCAGGGGCACCATCAGCCACCAGCACGGCGTGGGCCTGGATCACAAGCACTATCTGCCAGCCGAAAAGGGGCCTCTGGGTATGGACATCATCAAGGCCCAGTGCCGGGCCGTGGACCCGGAGGGCATGATGAATCCGGGCAAGCTCTTTGACTGATTAGGAGCGGACAATGACCCGTGAACAAATAATTCAAGGCCTGGTTCAGCCATGGGACGTCGTGGTCATCGGCGGCGGCATCAACGGAGCCGGTGTCTTCAGCCGGGCGGCCGCCCAGGGCCTCAAGGTGTTGCTGCTGGAGCAGCGGGACTTTGGTTGGGGCACTTCCAGCCGTTCGGGCAAGATGGTCCACGGCGGCCTGCGCTATTTGTTGCAGGGCCAGCCCCGCACCACCTGGCATTCGGTCCACGAACGGGAAAAGCTACTGAGGCATTACGGCGGCCTGGTGGAGCATCTGGGCTTTTTGTTTCCCATGCCCAAGAAGCTGGCCCTGGCCAAGCCCGTGGTCCACGCTCTTTTGTCCGGCTATGAGCTGATGGCCGGACGCCTGAGCTACAAGTTCCACAAGGGAGAGCGGTTTTCCCTGCTGGCCCCCCGGGTGGCCGCGACAAAGCTATGCGGCGGTTTTTCCTTCAGCGACGCTACGGCCGACGACGCCCGCTTGGTCTGGCGCGTGTTGCAGCGGGGCAAGGTGCTGGGCGGCGCGGCCCTGAACTATGCCGCGGTCCGGGAACTGATTCGCGCGCCCCGCGGCGAGGTCCGGGGCGTGCTGGTCCAGGACATGCTCACCGGCAAGACCCATGAAGTGGCCGCCAGGGTGGTCATCAACGCCTCGGGGGCCTGGACCGATGACGTGCGGGCCCATCTGGGCCAACCGGCCCGGTTGCGCCGTCTGCGGGGCAGCCATATCGTGATTCCCCGCTGGCGTCTGCCCCTGAGCCAGGCCGTCGGCATCAAACATCCCACGGATGGCCGGTCAATGTATATAATGCCATGGGAGGGAGCGACCATGGTGGGCACCACCGATATCGACCACCATGAGGATATCTATCAGGAACCGCATATTACGCCGGAAGAGGGCGATTATTTGCTGGAAGCCGTGGATTATTGGTTCCCGTCGGCCGGAATCGTCAAGTCTGACGTGATCAGCACCTTCTCCGGCGTGCGTCCGGTGATCAACACCGGCAAGGCCGACCCCTCGAAAGAGTCGCGGGACCACGCGATCTGGGATGAGGACGGCCTGGTGACCATGACCGGCGGCAAGCTGACCACCTTCGGCATCGTGGCGGGCCAGGGCCTGGATGCGGCGGCCAAGTGGCTGCGGGGTTCGCACATGGTCGAAAGTGACGCCCGGCGGGCCTCGGACGACTACGACAGCCCCGGCGATGGCCAAATGGGCGATGACGCCTTCATGCGCCGCCTTAGCGGGCGATACGGCGCCGACGCCCCGGGCGTGGCCGTGCTGGCCGCCGAACCTGACGGCGGCCGCATAGGCGACACGTCGTTTTTGTGGGCCGAGCTGAAATGGGCGGCCCTGCACGAACAGGCGGTGAACCTGGAAGACATCATGCTGCGCCGCACACGGCTGGGCCTTCTGCTGCCTGGTGGCGGCAGGGACCTGATGGACAGGGTTCGCGCACAAGTGCAACAGGCCATGGGCTGGGACGACCGGCAATGGCAGGACCAGCAGCGGGCCTATCTGGACCTGTGGGACAGGGCCTACAGCCCTGGTCTGGTCGCCTGCTGATATTGACTGATTCATGAGGAGCAAAATTAGCGTGAGCGGCAAACGGCACGTGATGGCCATTGATGTGGGGACCCAAAGCACCAGGGCCTTTATCTTCAACGATAAGGGCGAAATAATGGCCTCGGCCCGCTCCATCTATGACCCAGCCTATGTTTCGCCCCATCCGGGCTGGGCCGAGCAGGATCCGGACATGTACTGGTACAAGGTTTGCCTGGTCTGCCGCCAGTTGTGGCAAAACAGCCCCGTGGCCCCGGATGACCTGGCTGCCGTGGCCCTGACCAGCCAGCGCAACACTCTGATCAATCTTGATAAAGACAAAAAACCGCTACGGCCGGCCATCGTCTGGCTGGACCAGCGCCGGGCCAGCGACTTCAGCGCCATACCCCGCTGGCTGCGGGCCGCGTTTGGCCTGGTGGGCCAGGGCGCTACGGTGGATTACCTCATGGCCGAAGCCGAGGTGAACTGGATTCGGCAGCACCAGCCGGAAGTGCTGCGCCAAACCGCGCACATGCTCTTTTTGTCGGGGTATATCAATTACAAACTGTCGGGCAGGGTGGCCGATTCAGTGGGAAGCTGCGTGGGCTACGTCCCGTTTGATTATAAAAAGCTTACCTGGGCCGGGCCACTGTCCTGGCGCTGGCGGGCTCTGCCCATTGAGAAGCAGTGGTTGTTCGATCTGGTGCGGCCCGGAGAAGAGCTGGGCCGGATATCGCCCGGCGCGGCCGAAGCAACGGGCATTCCCCAGGGACTGCCCATCATTGCCGGCGCCTCGGACAAGGCCTGCGAAGTGCTGGGTTCGGGCTGCCTGGAGCCCCACCAGGCGGGCATAGGCCTGGGCACCACGGCGACCATCAACGTCAACTCCGACAAATATATCGAGCCGATAACCCTGCTGCCGCCTTATCCCAGCGCCAAGGCCGGATCGTACAATCTGGAAGTGCAGATCTACCGCGGCTTCTGGATGGTCACCTGGTTCAAGGAGCAGTTCGCCCAACTGGAGCAGGAGGCGGCCCGGCAGAGGGGAATAGCCGCCGAGGAACTGCTGGAGGAACTGGCTCTGGAGGTGCCGCCGGGTTCGCTGGGCCTTGTGTTGCAGCCGTATTGGAGCCCCGGCGTGCGTTTTCCCGGACCGGAGGCCAAGGGCGCCATTATCGGATTCGGCAGCGCCCACCACAAGCAGCATATGTACCGGGCAATGCTGGAGGGATTGGCCTACGCCCTGCGGGACGGCAGGGAGCGCATCGAGAAACGCACCAAAAAGCCCATTTCCGAATTATGGATAAGCGGCGGCGGTTCCCGCAGCGATCTGGCCATGCAGATTCATGCAGACGTGTTCAACCTGCCGGCAGCCAGGCCCCATGTGTATGAGGCCTCTGGGCTGGGCGCGGCCATATTGGCGGCGGTTGGTTCGGGAGTGCACAACAATCTTGATCAGGCCGTGGCGGCAATGACCAGGAAGGGGCGCGTGTTCGAGCCCATAGGCCAAAACACCCGCATCTATGACGAGATATACGACAAGGTTTACAGCCGTATGTATGGCCGGTTGAAGAAATTCTATAACCACCTTATGGAAATAACCGGCTATCCCACGCCACCGGGCCAGGAATGATTATTAGCTTCTTAAGTTAATGATAACAGTCTGTTAGTTAAAAAACGAAAACATATTTCTTGACAAATTAGAGAATTAACACTAACTGTTAATTCATATATTAATTCGTAACCGGGCATGCCTGCCCGGTATGTCTTTGAATGTCGGCTTTTCCCATTGATCAGGGGTTGAACCGCACCTTGAATAAAACACGTTTGACAATCCCCGCTATCGTTGCCGCATTAGTGCTGAGTTGCACTGCCTGTTACGCCCTGGACAGCTGCTCCCTGATGTCACAGGCTGAAAACCTTTTCATGCAGCGCGAGGATATGGCCAAGGCCAGAGAATCCGTGGAATACTACCGCAAGGTTCTGGCCACGGACCCTGATTCGCTTACCGCCTCTTTGCGTCTGGCCCGGGTGCTGATCTATATCGGGGCGCAGTGCAACAGCCCGGAAGAAGAATCCCAGTATTACCAGGAAGCCATTGACGTTTCACGCCAGGCCTCCAAGCTTCATCCTGGCAAACCGGGGCCCCACTATTGGCTGGGCATGGCCTGCGGGCTGATGGGCGCGGCCAATGGCGGCATCGGCGCCTTGCCCTATATCGACGAGACCAAACAGCAAATGGCCATGGTCATGAAGCTGGACCCCAATTATGACTATGGCGGCGCCTACCGCATCCTGGGCCGCATGTACGCCCTGTTGCCGGGCATCGTGGGCGGCGATTATGACAAGGCCGAACAGATGCTCAGCGAGGCCTGCAAAATCGGTCCACAGTATCTGTTGAACCATCTCTATCTGGCCGACGTGTACATCCAGACGGACAGACCCAGCAAGGCCGAAAAAGTCCTGCAACAGGTTGTAAACACTTCCACCATGTCCGGTCTTGAGCCCGAGGACAAGCTCTGGAAGATGCACGCGAGCCGCCTGTTGAACACCTGCATCATCCGCTGAAACTAGCTTCAGACCTAAGACATGTCTCCGGTCAAGTCTGGCCGTGAAACTGCATTGCTATGTAGATAAGCCCGGCCGGGGCCAGCGGTGTTCATGCGCGCACTGAGTATTGCCCGCGATACGGGAGCCCAAGCATTGGGCCTCGCGCCGCATCATCATGTTGAGACGCCCGGCCGGGGCCAGTGGTGTTCATGCGCACACTGAGTATTGCCCGCGATACGGGAGCCCAAGCATTGGGCCCAAAGTATTGGGCACCAGATATTGTGCTTGACCGGATTTGGGGCGGCATATATAGTGCGTGTATGCATGTAACCTCCACCCCGAAAACCTGGAACGTGATGCCGGAAACGCCCCGGGCGGCGGATGCGTTGGCCCGTGAATTGGGCATTCCCGTCTTGGCGGCCCAACTGCTTTGCAACCGGGGATTCAGTGATCCGGCCGAGGCCAGGTCCTTTTTGTATCCCAGCCTGGCCGAACTGCCCGGTCCGGACGGTTTCGATGGCATGGAACAGGCCGTGGAACTGCTTTGCGAGGCGGTTCAAGATGGCCGGACCATCGGCGTGGCCGGCGATTACGACGCCGACGGCGTAACGGCCACGGCGCTGATGGTGGATTTCCTCCAAAACTCCCGGGCTAGGGTGGTGTGGGATCTGCCCCACAGGCTCAACGAAGGCTACGGCTTTCTGCCGCCCAGGGCTGACAGGCTTAAAGCGGCCGGGGCCGAGGTTATCATCACCGTTGACTGCGGCATTTCCGACCACGAGGGGGTGGCCAGGGCCAAGGAGCTGGGTATGGGGGTGGTGGTCACGGACCATCACCAACTGCCGCCGGGCGCGGTGGTGCCCGCCGATGCCGTGGTCAATCCCCAGCAGGGCAACGACGCCCTGGCGCGCAACCTGGCCGGTGTGGGCGTGTCATTTTATCTGGCCGCGGCGCTACGGGCGGGTCTGCGGGCCAGGGGGCATTACAGGACCATTCCGGAGCCAAATCTACGCAACAGCCTTGACCTGGTGGCTTTGGGCACCTGCGCCGATGTCGTTCCCCTGGTAGGGCACAACCGGATTTTGGTCAATGAAGGGCTGCGGGTGCTCAATGAAGGCGGCCGTTTGGGTTTGCAGGCCCTTTCACGGGCCTCCGGGGTAAACGGCGCCATGGATGCCCGAGACCTGGGATTTGGCCTGGCGCCCCGGATAAACGCCGCGGGCAGGGTGGATCACCCCGAACAGGCCCTGCGCCTGCTGCTGGCCGAGCGGGAAGATATTGCCAGGGAATTGGCCGGTCTGCTCGACGGCTTTAATGTGGCCCGGCGGGGCATCGAAGAAGAGATGTTCGGCCAGGCCATGGACCAGGTCATCGGCGACAATGGCTTTGATCGCCGGGGCATGCTGGTGCTCAGCCAAGAGGGCTGGCACAAGGGCGTGCTGGGCATTGTTGCCAGCCGGGTGGTGGAGGCCACGGGCAAGCCTGCGATACTGTTCGCCGTGGAAAACGGCAAGGCCGTGGGCTCGGGTCGCTCGGTGCAAGGCTTTCATTTGCAACAGGCCCTGGCCAAGTGCGCCCACCTGATGCAACATTACGGCGGCCACGCCATGGCCGCGGGCATGACCGCCGCCACGGCTGACCTGGGCAAACTTTCCGATGAGTTGGACAAATTGGCCAAACGCCAGTTGGCCGAGGCCCCGGGCAATGATTCGTTGCAGGTGGAGGCCGTAGCTGCCCTGGACGACCTGGGGCCGCGGTTCATGGGCTTCATGGATTGCCTAGGCCCCTATGGCGAAGGCAACCCCGAGCCGCTGCTCACGGCACGGAACGTCAGAGTCGTACGCGCGTGGGAAGTCGGCAAGGGCCATCTGCGCATGAACGTGGCCCAGGGGCGCATGCAGATGCAGGCCATATGGTTTGGCCATATCAACGATTGCCCGCCGGACAACTGCCGCTGCGACCTGGTTTTTCACCCGCGCATATCCAATTTCCGGGGGCGCCGCCTGGAACTGGTGGTCCAGGACATGAAGACGGCTTCCGTTTAGAGAACGGGCTCAATGGCCCGCACACCCGTTCCATGTCAGGCTGTGACCATGGAACAGCCGCCATCCAAATACGAATTCCTTGAAATAGGTGACTCCCTGCTGCGATTCCGGCAACTGGGTCCTTTGGCTTGGTCGGCAGAGGCGGCTCGGTGCGTGGGCAAGGGCGCTTTGGCCCGGGCCGTTCTGCCGGAGTTGGACCTTCAATGGCGAGGCGTACATTATCCGGACGGCAATCCCGGCGACGCCCTTTGGGACTGGCGCGACCTGCCGGTGGAGGCTGCCAGGATGATCGTGGACCAGGCCTGCAAACCCATGCTCAGCACCGGGCAAGCCGATGATCTGTCCCAACTTGCCGGACATCTGCGTTTTGCCTCCGACTATCCGGAGATCAACTGCGCCAATTGCATAAATGGGCAGGAGTTTGAAGAACCGGCGTTTGATTGCAACCAGTGTGGGTTTGTGCCGGTTCCTCAGTCCTTGGCCCCGTTGAAAGAGATTTTCGAATTGGCTGGGGGCGCCAAGGACGGCGACCTGGAAAGGATTGCCCGTTTGTGCCGCATGATGGGGCATGACGATGTTTGGGCTCTATGGCTGCAATTGCAGTTGCTTTACGTTTTTTGCAATTCGGATAATGCGAATAAATAACCACGTGGGAAAAGCCGTGCTAAGATATCGGCCAAGGAGGTTGATATGTTCGGAGGGATCGCCATACGGCCCAAGGACGACGAACTGCGCGGCATCCTGCGGGAAAGCAAGGTCATCGCCGTTGTGGGGCTTTCGCCCAAACACGAGCGAGACAGCAACATGGTGGCCCGTTATCTCCGGAACGCCGGCTATGAGATCATCCCCGTGAACCCGGCCGTTGATGAGGTGCTTGGCTGCAAGGCATATCCAACCTTGGCTGATATCCCAAAACAGGTCGATATCGTGGATGTTTTCCGCAGGCCCGAGCACGCCATCGCCATTGCTGAGGAGGCTGTGCAAACCGGAGCCAAAGTCCTGTGGCTGCAAGAGGGCGTGCACAACCAACAGGCCTGCGATATTGCGATGAAGGCCGGAATGTCGGTGATCAGCGACCTTTGCATCAAAGTCGAACATCAGCGCCTTGCCATAACGGATTAACATCGTTCAAACCATTTATGTTTTTACAAAAAATCGATTTAGTGTTAATGTTGAACATTAATCATAGTGGGATATGCGTCAATAAAACAACTCATGCTCGGTGGTCTCCCTGAGAACGGGGGGTGGGAGCGACAATGCGCTACTATGGAAAATACGGAGCTCAGACCAAGAGGCCTGAAATCCACTGCGATAATATGGTAAATGATTTGCGCTTGCGGGCCAGAGCGGTTCTGTTTGGTCGCGTGTCAAACAATCTGGTCATGTGGCTGGGTCTGGTTTTGATGGTTTTCACCATTGCGCTGTGCCTGCTGGGCCTTTCCAATTTATCTTCAGACAACAACCGGTTCGCCCATGGTACTAACTCGCAAGTGATAATTAGGCGGTAGTTAAAAAACAGGAAAAGACGTAATGGGGCGGATAGCAATATCAATCGCTTTGATTGTGGTGGCAACGGCGGCCTGCTGCATGGCAGGATGCGGCACCACGCCCATCAGCACCCGGGCGATCGAGGAAAAATACCTTGACGAAGGCTATGCCAACCGGATGTACGAATACGGCGAGGAATTGCTCAAGCAAGGCCGCTACACGCAAGCATACACCGCCTTTTTGGATGCCGAACAAACCGCCTATACCAAAACACTGCGTGAAGCCGCCCGCAAGCGCCGCATGTGGCTGGGCGACTCCATTGCAAAAATGGAAAAAGACGGCAAGCCCCTTCCGCCAAAGGCCGACCTTGGAGAAGATGTGGAATTGCCGGAACCGGCCCTGCCTTCCAACGTGCGGGGCGGAAGCGCCATCCAGGGCCAACAGGTTTTGCCTGGTCTTAAGCCTGGCTCGCCATCAATCGTCATTCCCGGACCGGCACGGTTGTCGGCCAGCCAAAGTGATAACGATGATGGAGAAGCTCTGGAGTAACGGCCTGGATCAGTAGTCCACAGGCGCGTTTTTGGCAAAGCTGTCTATATCTTCTGAATATTTTTCATAAAGATCGCTGAACATCACCGGCAGACGCTTGTTAAATTCGGCAAGCAGGGGCAACATGATTTGTCTAATCTGGGGATGGGACGGCCGTCCGCAACGCAGGTTCAATACGTGCCGCCATTCCCTGAGGTTGGCTGTCATCACGATTTCTGTTTTTAGACTGTTGGGAAGAACGCTCCGGGCCTCCTGGGCCTTTGCACCGTTTTCCAGTAGAGCCATGTAAGCCTTTTCAGCCATGGCCATGGCCTGGAGCCAAGTCTGATAGTTTTCCTCTTGTTCTTCCCAGAACAGTGGCTTGATAACGGTGATTTCGCTGCCGAACTTGTCCTTGGCGTAATTGGCGTAGCGTGTGCTTTCCTGGCTGAAGGCGGCAAGACGGTGGCGAACCAGTTCATGGGTAACGCCCCGGTCGCAGATGAAGCGTACACTGATGTTAGCGTGTTCTATGACGCTGTGGTGCCCCGAAGCGATTATTCTTCGCACAAAACCTTCTGCGGAGTCATCGGTGGTCAGATCTTCGGACTTATAACAAGTCCGACCGGCCGACTCGATCAGCTTCATCAGTTGATCGGCTTCGGGCATGAATATGATATTAAAGGCAGGCCTTATAACGCGCATGAAACAACTCGTCGGCCACCTGCCCAAGGCAGGTGGCCGTTTAGATTAGCTGCCGGCACGGCTTTCCAAATATCTCTTGGTCACCGGCGAATCAATCGCTTCCAAAATTTCTTTCATTTTGGGCCATTGTTCACCGATTTTTTTGTCAGCCATTTCAATTATGATGTCCTGCATCAGCAGATCGTTCTTGACGCTCTGCACCAGGGCCTTCATAACCGCTTCACGCATTTCAGGAGAGGCTTCTACTGGCGCCTCGAGTTCTTTTTGAGCATCGGGTCCCGCCTGAGTCAAGGCTTCATCCCTGACCGGTGCTTCCTGAGCAGGCATGGGCCCATTCTGATCCAGAGGCCTGTTTTGCGCAACATCCTGCATTTCGGGTTGTTCGGCAGGGTTTAGTTGCGCCTCTTCATTGGGTATTACGGCATCCAGCGCGAGTTGTAATATTTTGGTGTCAAGATCCACCAGAACCAAATCGGTAAGCAGAGATATATCGTTGAGCAACTCCTCCGCTTGTTCTTCGGTGATGATTTGGTCTTTGGGCATATCTTCCGGGCTGGAATATCCCAGCGACCTAGCACGCATTTCGTTATAGATCGGGGCTCGTACATCAGCATCAAGCAAATCGTCGTACAACAACTTCACCTGTTTTGCCGTGTATCTGAATTTCTCCAGCAGTGGAAGCAATTGCAAGGCAGACTCACATCTAACTACTGATGAAGATTCGCTTTCGGAAATGGCATATTGGGCGAGGGCCAATGCCTTGTATTGATTTAAATACTTCCAGGCAGGGTCCCGGGAGCAGAGGTCGGCAAGGTCTTTGATGGCTTCGTCGGCCCTACCTGCTCCGGCTTCCACGCCATATTCGCCCGTTTCGCTTCCCTTGAAGATGTCTCTTTGACTTACAGCGCCCAATTCAAACGTGGACAGATACGACCTGCTGAGGAGGGTTACTTCATTTTCCTTGTCGAGGAGAGAAAATTTAGCGTTGAGCCTGGTGCCCAGATTGATGCTGGGTATGACGTATCCGGCCATGTCAACCTGACCCTGGGTGGCCAGATTGGTCAGGGCAAATGCAGGCAATAAGGCGCCGTTGGCTATGACCTGGGGAACCCGGTACGCATTTGACCCAATTACGTTAAGGGCGAATGCCGTAACCTTGACTTCAAGCCGATAAGGGAGATCTGCCGCCTCTTGTGAATTCGGGGTCGGCAAGGCGCTGAATAGCCCGCTGCTTAAAAGGTCTGCTCGCAGCTTCTCGGTGATGGCGGGAGCAAATATATGAATATTATAGTTTGGAGCGTCCCAGGTTCCCTCTTCCCAGGCGCGTGCGTCGTCAATGGGCGGCATCTCTGCGGACAGCGCCGCCTTGTTGATTTCGCCCCTGAGAGGGTCCCTCGCTTCTTGTGTCGTTTTTATATATGCGCAACCAGCCGATGAGGCTAATGCCGCAATGATAATCGTGCTTATAAACAGCTTTGCCAGACCGAGTTTCACCTCTTCCTCCCTATCAAGGATACAGTTCTGCCAGAGGCTAAACTCAGGACGGCCACCTTGTCAAGCAGCGATGCAACATAATGCGTATTTAAAGGTTGCCTAGTGGCGTCCATAGTGGCGTAACAAACCGGCAACGACCCCTAAAACCCGAACTTGTTCGTTGCGCAAGACGATTGGTTCCATTGTGGAATTGGCCGGGACCAGCTTTATGTGGTCTTTTTCCATGTAAAACTTTTTCAGGGTGACGTCCGTTTCATTGATCAGCGCTACAACCATTTGGCCGTTTTCGGCTGTTTGGCGCTCTTCGACCACAATAATATCGCCGGGAGCGATTTGTTCGTCGATCATGGAGTCGCCACGCACTTCCAAGGCAAAAGTGCGAAAGCGCCCGAGCATATCCTTGGGGATGGACACCGTCCGGTCGTACGACATGGCTTCGATTGGTTGGCCAGCCGCCACGATACCCAAAAGAGGAATATCTCTCTCATCCAAGTCGATTTCGCTGAAGCCAAGGTCCTTGAGATCCATTTGACACCTCCGCTAAACCACTGTCTAGTAGACTATACGCGCGTTGATTTTATGTCAAGCTTTTAATGTTTGGATTGGTCGATAGCAGCGTGATATAGTTTGCGGCATGATTATCGACGTACACACACATATATTCCCGCCGGAAGTTATAGCTGACCGGCAGAGGTTCTTGGACGGGGAGCCGGCCTTCGCGGCCATTTATTCCGACCCAAAAGCTCCGATGGTTGACGGCCTGGGACTGGTCCGGGCCATGGATGAAGACGGCGTGGATGTCTCGTGGGCCATGGGATTCCCCTGGGTGAAGGAAGAAAATGCGGCTCTGCACAATGAGTACCTGGTCAAGGCGGTTGAGCAGAGCGGAGGACGCCTAAGGGGAATGGCCTGTGTTCGCCCACCAGCTTCATGGGCCTTTGCTCAAGCCCAAAAAGCCCTTGAAATGGGCCTGCACGGCTTGGGTGAACTAGCCTTTTACGACAGCGACCTGGATGTCGAAAGCCTTGATCCATTGGCTAAACTCTGCGCCGAGGCCGATGTCCCCTTGCTTCTGCACACCAATGAACCCGTGGGGCATATCTATCCCGGCAAGGCGCCAATGACTCTGGCATCGCTTTACAGGCTGATAAAAAGCAATCCGAAAACGAAATTCGTTTTAGCCCATATGGCGGGCGGATTGTTTTTTTACTCACTGTTGAAGAAAGAAGTCGGCCAGGTGCTGGAAAATGTCTGGATCGACACCGCGGCGGCTCCGTTTTTGTATAAGCCCGCGGCGTATGGTTTGGCCGTGCAGCTTTTGGGCGACGACAAAGTGTTGTTGGGCACTGATTATCCATTGCTTCGTTTGCCGCGTTATAAAAAGGAATTGTCAGACCCGTCCAGTGGGTTGACTGATAAGCAACTCGAACAAATCCTGGGCATGGCCGCGCAAAATCTCCTGGCCTAAACCGGTTTTCCCAAAATCCAAAAAAACGCGCTCTCAATGAGCGCGTTTTTTCGTCCACTGCTTAAATACTCCATTCCTTGTTTTTCGGATAATTCACAGATGTTCATGTTTTAGGGAACTCGCATTCCGCAAAAATAGGAAAATGCGGTTGGAAAAGAAAATAAAATTAACCTGTCGAAGCTAAAAATAAATAAAAACAAACAGATAAATAAATAATGATGGTTGGCAAGGATATTGCTTATATGCTGTGTAGGATGGCGCCGTTAATAATGGCTGGTGAATAAATCACGTTATTAACGAGTTGCACCACTGGACTGAGATAAAAAAAGCGTTTGAACATTGTGCGCTTGAGAAATCGCCGTCAAGGCAGTGATAATAGACAGTAGGAACAGCTAGGAAAGAAAACACTGATTGGCACTCAGCCGGTTGGAGGATCAAATGAAGAGAAGAAGCCTTTCATTCAAGTTAATCACTGGCGGTTTATTCCTGGCTCTGTTGCCAATGGCTCTCGTGGGATTCGTGGCGGTTTGGAATTCCGGTAATGCCCTGGAAGAGATCGCTCAGGGCCAGGCCAAGTATTTGGCCAAGAATATTGCCAATATGGTCCAAGAGGTCATCAGTGGCGAAGCCAAGGCCGCCGAGGAAGTTGCCACCAACCCATTGGTGGCGAAGGTCGCCGAAGACAACGGCCAGGATGAGGCCGCATCGGCTGAGCTCAACAATTGGCTGTACGCTGCTTTCAAGGACTACCGCGACGACTATGAAAGCAACTTACTTCTCGATTCTTCGGGCAAGGTGGTCGCCGACAGCGTCAATGGCAAGAGTAAGGGCCTTGATCTTGCCCAACGAGACTACTTCAAGACAGCAATGGGTGGTCAGGCCGTAATCAGTCCTCCGCTCAAGTCCAAGTCTACAGGCAAGCCTGTCATAGTTGCCGCCGCACCGGTTAGAAACGCCAGCGGAAAGACGGTGGGCGTCTATCTCAACGTGATTGTCACCACAAACCTTTCCAAGACGGTCACCGAGACCAAGATCGGCCAGACCGGTTACCCCTGGATGATTGACACCACCGGACTGGTTGTGGCCCACCCCAATAGTGAGCACATCCTCAACACCAACCTGCATAGTCTTCCGGACATGGAGCGCATCACCTCCAGGATGATGAAGGGTGAGGAGGGTGTTGACACCTATATCTTCAAGGGTGATCACAAGGTTTGTGGTTTCGCCTTTGTGCCGGCTACCGGATGGTCGGTGGGCTTTACCCAGAACATCGATGAGTTCATGGCGCCGGTCAATAACATCCGTAACCTGACTCTGATCATCGCAGGCGCGGTGCTGCTGCTGACGGCCTTCGGTGTCTACCTCTTCGCCCGCAGCATAACCAAGCCGGTTATCGCGGCCGTGGACCAACTCAACAAGGGCTCCGATCAGGTTGCCGCGGCTTCCAGCCAGGTCGCCTCGGCGGGCCAGTCCCTGGCCGAAGGCACGTCCCAGCAGGCTGCCAGCCTCGAGGAAACCTCTGCCAGCCTGGAAGAGCTGACCTCCATGACCAAGCAGAACGCCGACAACGCCAGCCAGGCCGACAGCCTGATGGTCAACGTGCGCTCCATGGCCGAATCGGCAAACTCCACCATGAGCGAACTGCTTGGCTCCATGAACGAAATCAACGACGCGGGCCAGGAGATCAACAAGATCATCAAGAGCATTGATGAGATCGCCTTCCAGACCAACCTGCTGGCCCTCAATGCCGCCGTCGAGGCCGCAAGGGCCGGCGAGGCCGGTGCCGGATTCGCCGTGGTCGCCGACGAGGTTCGCAACTTGGCCATGAGGGCTGCTGAAGCCGCCCGCAGCACCTCTGATCTGATCACCGGGGTCAACGAAAAGATCTCCCACGGCACCAACCTGGCCACTCAAATGGACGAGGCCTTCAGCAACGTCACCGGCAACGCCAACAAGGTCGCCGAACTGGTTGCCGAAATTTCAGCGGCATCCAACGAACAGTCTCAGGGCATCACCCAGATCAACGACGCGGTCAGCGAGATGGACCGGGTCACCCAGACCACGGCGGCCAATGCCGAGGAATCCGCGGCGGCAGCCGAGGAACTCAACTCACAGGCCGCCTCCATGCATGATATCGCCATGACTCTGACCATGGTCATCACCGGCGGTACGACCATTGAGACTTCGAGCGCTCAATTGCCGCAGGCGCCCAGGCAGCAGCAAAGAGCGCTCCCCGGGCCGAAGCCCGCGAACCGCGCTCCCAAGGTCGGCAACGGCGTAGTGGCCAAGAAGGCGGCGGCAAAGAGCCCGAGCCACGCCATACCCCTGGACGACGACGACTTCCAGGACTTCTAGGAAAACGGCGCCCCGGCGCAAAAAAAGCCCGCCCCGAAAGGGGCGGGCTTTTTATCGTATCGGATAGTACTAAACGATAGCGTCGAACTTACAGGTGTCGATACAGGTCTTGCACTTGATACACTTGTCAAGGTCGATGACCGCAGGCTGCTTCTTTTCCCAGGTGATGGCGCCCACGGGGCAGGCCTTGGAACATAGGCCGCATTTTTTACAAAGATCCTCGTCAACCCGGAATTCTATGAGGTTGACGCAGGTGCGAGCCGGGCATTTCTTGTCAAAGATATGGGCCTCGTACTCGTCGCGGAAATAGCGTAGGGTGCTCAGTACCGGGTTGGGACCGGTCTGGCCCAGACCGCAGAGGGCCGATTCCTTGATCATGCCGGCAAGCTCTTCCAACAGTTCGATATCGCCGGCCTTGCCTTCGCCGTCGCAGATGCGCTCCAGAACCTGAAGCATGCGGCGGGTGCCTTCGCGGCAGGGGGTGCATTTTCCGCAGGACTCATCCTGGACAAACTCCATGAAGAAGCGGGCCATGTCCACCATGCAGGTGGAGTCGTCCATGACGATCATGCCGCCCGAGCCCATGATGGCGCCGGCCTTGATGATTTCTTCGTAGTCACAAGGCAGGTCGAGATATTGTTCGGGCACGCAGCCGCCTGAAGGACCGCCCAACTGCACCGCTTTGAACTTGCGGTGTTTCTTGGGCATGCCGCCGCCGATGTCATAGATGATCGTGCGCAGGGACGTGCCCATGGGGACTTCGACCAGGCCGATGTTGTTGACATGGCCGGTGAGAGCGAAGACCTTGGTGCCCTTGGAGCCCTCGGTACCGATGCTGGCGTACCAGTCGCCGCCTTTGAGGATGATGGGCGCCACGTTGGCCCAGGTCTCGACGTTGTTGAGGACCGTTGGTTTGTCATAGAGGCCCTTGACGGCCGGGAAGGGTGGCCTGGGCCGCGGCATGCCGCGCTTGCCCTCAATGGAACGCATCAGGGCCGTTTCCTCGCCGCAGACAAACGCGCCGGCGCCCTGGTATACGTGCAGGTCGAAGTCGAAGCCGGTGTCGAGAATGTTTTTACCCAGCAGACCGTATTCCTTGGCCTGGACAATGGCGTGTTCCAAACGCTGGACGGCCAGGGGATACTCGGCGCGGCAGTAGATGTATCCTTCGTTGGCGCCGATGGCCTTGGCCGCGATTGTCATGCCTTCCAGGACCGAATGCGGGTCGGCCTCGAGGATGGAGCGGTCCATGAACGCGCCGGGGTCGCCCTCGTCGGCGTTACAGAGGACATATTTATGCTCGCCCGGCGTGCCCTGGCAGAACTGCCACTTCAGACCCGTGGGGAAGCCGCCGCCGCCACGGCCGCGCAGGCCGGACTTCTTGACTTCCTCGACGATGTCCTGGGGAGACATCTCGGTGAGGGCCTTGGCCAAGGCCCGGTAGCCGTCGCGGGCGATATATTCGTCGATGTTTTCGGCGTCCAGCAGGCCGCGGTTGCGCAGGGCGATGAGCTGCTGATGGGCGAAGAACGGGATGTCGAGCATGTCCGGAATGACTTCCTTGGAAGCCGGCTCCTTGTACATGAGCCTTTCCACCGGACGGCCCTTGAGCAGGTGCTCCTCGACCAGTTCGGGGATGTCTTTTTCCTCCAGGGACACATAGAATATGCCTTCCGGATAGACGACCATCACCGGACCCATGGCGCAGAAACCGTTGCAGCCGGTCTCGACCACGGCCACTTCCTCGGCCAGGCCTTGATTTTTGATTTCAGCCTCTAGGGCCTTTCGGACCTGCAGACTACCTGCGGCATGACAGCCGGTGCCGCCACAAATGAGTAGGTGTTGCCTGAATCTTTTCATCGTTAAGATGCCTTTATTGCTCACTGCCCTTGGCTAGTGCCCATTGGGACTGCACCGAGCCTTCCAGGGCGTGTTGGTTGAATATCTGGCGCATTTTCGGATCGTCGACAAATACGTATTTTATCGGTTCTTCGCCAATACGCTCCACGGTTACGATGGGCTCCTGGCTGCAAAGCCCCACGCAGCCGCTGGTGGTGACGATGATGTCTTTACGGCCGGATTTGTCGAGTTCTTCCATCAGTGCTTTGAGGACATTACGTGCGCCGCTGGCGATTCCACACGTACCCATGTGAACGGTAACCTTGATTTGGGCTCCGCCCTCACGCAGGTTGGTTTGCTCGGTGACTCGCTCTTTGATTTTCGCGAGGTCGCTAATCTTTATTTTTGCCATGGTATTTCTCTCCCCTATACCTTGTAGGGTGATGACTAGATGGGGAATATATCAATATAAACGCCGCTAGTCCACGAATTTTGATATGTTGCCGCCCGGCGGCTCATATGTTGTCTAGGCCGTAGAGCCCAGCGCCTCCAGAGCCTGGCGCACCTGCGTTTCCAATAACCCAATCACTTGCGGGTTTTGCATGGCTCCGGCGCCCAATTCCTGCTCCAACTCAATTGTGTCCAACTCAAACTCATTTTCACCGACTTGGTGCCGGTATTTGAAACCCACGCCAGGCCTGCTCATGACAAGGCCCATCAGCGTTCCCGGCCAATCGCCCATCGGTTGGCGGTCTATGTGGCTGAGCCTGAACCATGTTTTCAGCTTCGTGCCGACTCCCGGCTCGCTGCTTAATTCCAGACCCCCGTCCCAGGCCTCGGCATTGGCCTTCATCAGGCTAAGGCCCAGGCCGATGCGTCTGGTGGTGCGGGTCGTGTAAAAGGGATCAACGGCCTTGGCCAGCGTCTCGGCGTCCATGCCGCTGCCGTTATCCTTTATCGTCACTTCCATGCGGTCTCCGGCCGGGTCTTCGATGATGTCGATTTCCACCAGGTCGGCCCCCGCCTTGAGCGAGTTTTCGATTAGATCCATGAAGTGCAGGGACAACTCTTCCATTATAGCTCCGCCACCGGACGGCGGCACCAGCCGCGGATGGCCCTGCCTTGGACCCCGGCCAGGGCCAGGGCCAGTTCAGACAGACAAGGCGAGTCCATGATCAGTTCGGTCCACACCACGCCGACATCCTCCAGATGGTGGGCGTCGCTGCTGGTGATCACCGGAAGTTCGGCCCCAAACAGCCATTGGCCGCTGTCCGCCGGATCATGCAATCTGCTGATTTCCACCGCGTCGAGCTTCAGTTCCGGCGGGATCAGGCCCAGGTTGCTGATCAGGCTGAAGGCCGGCCGGTCGATATGGGCCGCGATAATGAGTCCGCCAAGGGAGTGAACCCTTTGGGCGATGTCGGTCACGGTCAGGTCCGTGGCGCCGATAAGCAGACGTTCGTTAAAGTATTCAACCTCGTCGTCGGCATTGGCGACTATCTGCATGCCGAACAGGTCCGGGTTGTTCTCGCCCGGCTGGAGGTGGTCGAAAACCATGGCCTGCATGGTCAGAGCGTTTTCCAGGTCATCGAAAAGGGCCACCATGTGCGCCTCTTCGGCGGATGTTATCTCCATGCCCGCCAAGACATGGGGAGCGCCAGGTCCGAGCCTTTCAGCGGCTTGCCGGGCGGCACGGACGTTTTCGGCGCTGTTGTGGTCACAGATGGCGACTATATCCAGGCCGGTCTCTGCGGCGCGGCTCACCACGGCCGAGGGGGTTACGTCAAATCCGCCGCAGGGGCTCAGACATGTGTGCAAGTGCAGATCGGCGCGGATTGTGCGCAAGGCCTATTCCCTTCCGGCCAATCCCAGTTCGCTTAGCCGGCAGACCAGGGTGTAGGCGTCCTGGCTGGCCGCCAATACTGGCAGACCCTCTTCCTGGGCCTTTTGCAGGGTGTCTTCGCCGGGCGTGCGGCCGCCGACGATGCAAACTGCCGCCAGATCCTTGAGCACGGCAACGGCTGCCACGTTTTGGTGGGTCTGCACGGTCAGCCACAAGGCGTCGGCAGGGGCCTTGGCCATGACGTCGCTGAGCAAGTCGGAAACATAGCCCACTGAGACCGTTTTGTTCAGACCTTCTTTGCCTGCCAAAACTTCAAGGTTTAGGGCCTCGGCAATGTCCTTGACGGTCACGGTATCCTCCTTGGATTTGGTGCTGCTTCCGGCAGCCGCTTTGGGCTTTATGTAAGGGCAGTCGTTTTCCACGGCTTGGCCCTGTACCACATCTTCGGCAAAGGTGTCGCAATCCGGCGAACCGCAAACACCGCATTCGAGCATCAACAGGCGGGATTTGATTTCCTGGATCTGATGCAGTTTTTGCAGCGCCTGCCGCGGGTCGGGCGCCAAGGGCGGCAGCGGGTGGGGTTCCAGGGATGTCTCCCAGTTGAAGTCGCCGGCTTTGTACAGGGCGGCCACCTTGTCGTGGTCCACCCTGGACACGTTGCCGTATCGGCGAACAAGTTCATCCCTGATGCTGGCAGCGCGGTAGCGGTTTTCAACCACCAGAGGCCCTCCGATGCAGCCCCCGGCGCAGATATGGGCTTCCATGAACCTAAGCTCGGGGAAACGTCCGGCCTCGAGCATCTCCAACATATTGACCACTTCGCTGAACCCGGTTACGGCCAGGGTGTGCTCGGCCTGCACCGAAGCTGCCTGGCCACCGGAACCGGCCCAAGCCAGACCGACACCGGAACAACGCTGGATGGTTTCGTTTTCTTCCAAATCGCTGAGAGCCTGCAGGATGTAGCCGAATATTTCCGAAGCACAGATGATGCCGTCGACATAGGGCGACTTCACGGAAAAGGGGTCTTCAATCGTGGGGCGGATGGCCACGCAGGGGCTGATGATGAATACGCCCACGTCGTCGATGTTCCACCCGCGTTCAAGTGCGGTATGGGTCTTGATGTATTTGGCGGACAACGTCTGGTTGGACAACAGCGGCATGATGTTGGGCACCAGGCTGGGAAAACGCATGGCCACCAGCCTGACCACGGCGGGGCAGCTGGGGCTTATGCCCGGCCGTATCGAGGGATTGTCGGCCAGATAATCGGTCATGGCCACAGCCAGCATTTCGGCCACCCAGCAGGTGTCCACAACGTGTTCGAACCCGAGCTTGCGCAGGGCCAGCATAACTTTGTTCGGCGTTACATCATAGCCGAACTGCATGAAAAGGGCCGGATTTGGTATTGCCACTGGGTGGGCGAACTGTTTGATGCGTTCCAGCGGAGTGCTCAGCGGTTCGATGGCGCCGTGATTGCAGGCCTTATAGCATGCCCCACAGGCCACGCAGCGGTCATAAAGGATCTGGGCCTTGCCGTTCTTGACCCTGATGGCCTTGTTGGGGCAGGCCTTCATGCATACAACACAGCCCGTGCACATGTCTTCGATAATGCGCAGAGCGTGAATCTGCCGATTTTTTTTGCCGGTGCTGTTCAATTCAAGCGCCTGTGGTCTGGTCTTCTGCCGAGTAACCGCTTAAATAATATCCAATTCGAACTCTACAGTCGTACCGTGGCTTACTTCCGTCTGTATGTTGAGCCGGTCACAATTGCGTTTTATATTGGGCAGGCCCATGCCGGCCCCAAAGCCCATCTCCCTCATTTCGGGGGTGGCGGTGGACCAACCTTCGGTCATGGCAAGGTCAAGATCGGGGATTCCCGGCCCTTGGTCTTGGATCTCCATCCGCAGGGTGTGCGGCGACATCAAAAGGCGAATTTCACCGCCGCCGCCGTACATGACCAGATTCATTTCCGCTTCAAAGGTGGCGATGGCCGCCCGGCGTAAAAGTTGGTGATCCAGGCCGACATCCTTGAGCATTTTTTTCACGGCAATCGACACTGATCCGGCGGAAGCGAAATCGCCTTCTTTTACCGGGAAGGCTTGGACCAGCTGGGGCTTCTCCTGGCTGTCTGTGGCAGTTTCGTTCATAACACACCTATTAGCCGGAAAAGCCTTTGAGCCCTAGTTGGTAAAGAAGGCCGCAAGAATCGAACATGGGTAGATCCGTGCTGAGCAGAGGCAGTTCAAACTGCTTGGCCAATTCGATTACCTTCTCATCCGGCTGCTTGCCCCGTACGAATATGACGCCGCATATGCCGGAAATCTCGCTGGTTCTCACCACCTGTACGTTCGTAAGGCCAGTGAGCAGCAAGGTGCCTTCAGGCGAAAACGCCAGGACGTCGCTCATCAAGTCGGAACCGAAAGCCTGTTTGATAGGCGTGTCCAGTTTCTCCTGACAACAGAGCACCCTGGCGTTCAATATCGGGATTATCTCCCTGATGGTCGGTGAAACCATTTTTTGCCTACTCGTAACGAGCCACCAGGTCCAGAACGGAGTCGGCCATGACCTTGCGGTGGGTGTCCTCATTGACCACCACGACCGGGGCCACGCCGCAGGCGCCCAGACAGCGCACGCCTTCCAGGGTGTAACGCCGGTCCAGGGTGGTGCCGTCTTCATCCAACACCATGTTGTTCTTCAGGCGGTCCATGGCCTCCTTGCCGCCGCGCACGTAGCAGGCGGTGCCCAGGCAGACGCGGACAACGTTACGGCCCCTGGGTTTCATGGTGAAGAAAGAGTAGAAGGTCGTCACACCGAAAACGTCATGCCCCGGTACGCCCAGACCATCGGCCACGCGCAGCTGAACCGCCTCGGGCAGATAGCCGCACACGTTTTGGCACTGCTGGAGCACGGGAATCAGTGAACCGGGCTTGCCGCGGTACGCGGCGCAAATTTCATCAACTTTTTCAAGCATTTCAGGCGTAATATCATCGGGCATGGTCGCTGTGTTTTTGGCTGCCAGGCTCATATCAGGCTCCTTTATGGCAATAGCGGCTCCGCGATTGTTGAGCGGGCCGGTATTTATGCTGCTGTACCGCGATAATTGTTGATTAGGCGGTTGATTGTAGAGAATTTATTTAGCACAAGCCAACACGGCCCGCAAGCAATCATAAGACGGCAAAGGCCAACAGGGCCGCAATTTCACAAATCTCGATGGACGCGCCCAGGGTGTCGCCTGTGAAACCGCCTATGCGGCGGTGAAACCATACGCCCAGGCCAAGACCCGCAAGGGCCACCAATAATGCCGCCACGGCGCCTTTCAGTCCGCCGAAGACAATGGCTATCATTAGGGCGGATGCCCCACATACAAACTCAAGGGCCAGACCGCGGCCGCCGGACACGGCCTTGCCCAGGCCATAGTCCCGGGCCGGCGGCAACAGGCCCGAGATGAACACCGGCACGGCCCGGGCCAGAGCCGGGGCGCAGATCAGTGCGGCCAACAGGGCTGGTCCCCGCAGGCTGGCCAGCAGGGCGAACTTCAGCAGCAGGTCGCAACACACCGCGGCAAGGCCGTAAGAGCCTGTCATGGTGTCTTTCATTATTTCCAGGGCGCGTTGACGCTCCGAGGTGGTGCCAAAGGCGTCGGCTGTGTCGGCCAGGCCGTCCAGATGCAAAAAACGCGAAGCCAGGCCCCACAAGACCACCAGCAAGGCGGCCAGTACAAGGCCGGGCAGGATGAACCCCAGCAGCCAGGCCGCGAGGGCCAGGAACAGGCCCAGCAGGCCGCCCACCACCGCGTACCAGGCCCTGCTGCGCAGAAAGTCCTGTTCGTCGGCCACCAGGTTTTTCTGGGGCATGGCCACGGTCAGGAACTGCAAGGCCAGCAAAAAGGCTTTCATCCTAAAACCCCATACCTCAGGCGGCGCCGATGTCGGCAAAGGTGGACATCTCCGAATACATGGCCACGGCCGAGCGGATCAGGCCCAGGGCCACGGCTGCCCCGGTTCCCTCGCCCAGACGCATGTCCAGTTCCAGCATGGGCCGAAGATTCAGTTTTTGCACCTGGGCCCGGTGGCCGATTTCAACCGAGCTGTGGGCGCTGAAACAGTAGTCCATGGCCGACGGGCACATGCCATCGGCGATCAGGGCGGCGGTGGTGCAGATAAAGCCGTCCAGGAGCACCGGAACGCCTTGGGCCGCGCCTTCCAGGATATAGCCGCACATGGCCGCGATCTCCAGGCCACCGACTTTCTGCAGGACCTCAAAGGGCTTGGCGGCGTCGGGCCGGTTGATTTCCAGGGCTGCTCGGATGGCCGCGGACTTGCGGGCCAGACCGTCATCGTCGATGCCGGTGCCTCTGCCGATCACCTTTTCCGGGTCAACCCCGCACATCACGGCGGTGATTGCCGAGCAGGGCGTCGTGTTTCCGATGCCCATTTCGCCGGGGATCAGCAAGTCGTATCCCTTGGCCACCAGGTCTGCCGCCACCTGGGAGCCGGCCTCGATGGCGGCCAGGGTTTGTTCCCGGGTCATGGCCGGGCCCTTGCTGAGATCAGCTGTGCCATGGGCCACTTTTTTGATGATCAGGCCGTCCGCGTCTTCTATGTCAGAGGCCACGCCAACGTCGACGACCCACACATCGGCCCCGGCCTGGCGGCAGAGAACATTGATGGCCGCGCCGCCGGAGAGGAAGTTGTAGACCATCAGCTTGGTCAGGTCCTGGGGAAAGGCGCTGACGCCGCCCGCGGCCACTCCGTGGTCACCGGCAAAGACCGATGAGGCCGCCTTGGGCTGGGCCAGTTTTTCGGCGCTGCCCCGGATGATGCAAAGCCGCTTGGCGAATTCCTCCAGGCGGCCCAATGAACCTTGGGGTTTGGTGAGGTTGTCCAGGTGGGCCTGGGCGGCTTCTGCTACACCGAAATCAGGTTTTTTGATGCGTGCGACGATGCTTTCGAGTTTATTCAAAATTTGGTCTCCTAAAGCGCTGGGGCAGAGCCCTTTAGTGCAAGCGGCAGCCCTGCGGCCACCATGATTACGTTGTCGCATGCCTGGGCCAGTCTTTGGTGCAGTGAACCGGTGAGGTCGCGGAAGCGCCGGGCCATGGGGTTTTCCGGAACGATGCCCAGGCCGACTTCGTTGCTGACCAGCAGGGCCCGCCCCTTGAGCAGCGGCAGCAAACGGCACAACTCCTCGAAACGCAGGCCGATTTGGTCATCGTCGGCATCGGACACCATCAGGTTGGTGACCCACAAGGTCAGACAGTCCACCAGCACCAGGCCGCCGGGCCTGTCCGTTTCCCCCAGGGTGTCTTCCAGGGCCAGGGGCTCTTCGATGGTCGTCCACTGGGGGCCGCGCCGGGCCTTGTGCCGGGCAATGCGGCGGCGCATTTCCTCATCCCAGGCCTGGGACGTGGCAATGTAAAACGGCCGTTCACAGGCCGCCAGGGCCATGCGTTCGGCATAGGCGCTTTTGCCGCTGGCCGCGCCGCCCAATATGAGTGTGTGTTCAGGCATGCACCCTTCATAACGCAAAACCCGGTCGCCCGCAACGACAGCTTGAAGGTGCGGACTTGGAGAATAATGTTTAACATTACGAAAAAGGAGTTCGCGTTGCTCACTTGGGATGAACTGAAAAGGGAAAAACAAATCCTGGACCTCATCGACTGGGACATTACTCCGGCCCAGGCCTTTGAGTCCTACCAGATCAAGTCCACAGGCTCGTGGCGCAACCGCGGCCTGGAGGACGTGTATTATTTTTACCTGTCCGTTTGGCAGGGGCGGGGCAGGGTGGTGCTGGTCCGGCGCACATTTGTCCACAGCGAGGAGATCGCCGAGGCTCCGGCGCCCAATGGATTGGTAGACGCGGCAATGGCCGAAATGGACGGCCGGGATTATCCCCGGGGCCAATTGCCCCTGAACGATGAACTGCGGCAATGGCTGATCGCCGAGCTATGCGGCGGCTAACCGGTTTGGGCCTGTATTTTTGTGGTTTTCTGTCATATACTTCGTGGAAATGAAGAAGCGCTTTATGTATTCGCAGGTTTTCGGCAACGCAGAGAATCTGCAAGTAAAACTATAGACTAAACAATGTGTAATGCTTCTTAATGGCGGTGGAGTGGATCCATGTCCATCAACTCGAAACCAACACACAAGGAAAACCAGGCCATTCAATTTTCATTTGTCGAGCCGGAAGCCTTCTCGAGCACCGTCGGCATTATCAAACGCATAACATTTAAAGACGCACGTTTTTATTACTGCCAAGTCCATCACGAAAATTTTGTATATGAGCGCCCGGTCGGCAAGGGAAGCCTTGATGATCTGAGTTTGTTCGTAAAGTCGGCCATGTCCGACAAGGATAGAAAGGCCGAAGCCAAGGTGCTCCTGGATTTGCGGTGGGCCACGATTGATGTGAATTTCAGTAAAATGTTTGAGTTCGCACGAAATTTGGAATCAATGGGCCTTCATCTGGGGGTGAAGACCAGTGTTCTGGTCCTGTTGGTCAACAGGGAGCAGAGCTATGGAAAAACCCGCATGTACGAATCCATCGGCGACAAGAGCCACCAGACGGTGTATCCGGTCAGGGAGGTTGACTCGGCCGTCCAAATTCTCGAGGTGCCGCCCGAACTGTTGCGCGCGGTCATGGACGAGGTGGACAGGCTGGAGCCAACCGAGAGTTGAAATAACCAACCTGTCCGCCGGGTGTTCCTAACCCTGGGCCCCTCCAACGACAATGCTGGGTATGCGCAGCGTTGGCTGGGCGTCGGCCACCGGCGCTCCCTGGCCGTCCTTGCCGCAGGTGCCTATGCCGAAGCCCAGGTCAGAGGCCACCCGGTCTATTTCCATTAGCACCTTGGGCCCGTTGCCGGTGAGGGTGGCCCCGCGCACCGGCGCCCCGATTTTGCCGTTCTCAATCAGATAGCCTTCGCTGACTTCAAACACGAAATCCCCATTGACTGTGTTGACCTGGCCGCCGCCCATTTTCTTGACCAACAGGCCGTTGGGCGTGTCGGCGATGATGGCGTCGGGATCATCATTGCCCGGCGCGATGAGGGTGTTGGTCATGCGGGGGATGGGCCGCTGGCGGTAGCTTTCCCGGCGGCCGTTGCCCGTGGGGTTGGCGTTCATTTTCATGGCCGAGAGCCGGTCATGGATGTAGCTCTTCAATACACCGTTTTCAATGAGCACGTTGCGCCTGGTGGGTTGGCCTTCGTCGTCAAAACCCATCGATCCCCGCTTGCCGGGAATGGTTCCGTCGTCTATCACCGTGATAAGGTCGGTGGCCACCTGTTGGCCTATGCGGTCCTTGTAGACGCTCATGCCTTCCAGGACGATGTCGGCTTCCAGTCCGTGGCCGACGGCTTCATGGATCATGGTGCCGCCGGCGCTGCTGTGCAGCACCACGGGCATGGAACCTCCCTTGGCCGGCTGGGCCGACAGCATCATGACGGCCTTGCGCGCGGCTTCCCTGGCAACGTCTTCGGGAGACTTTTCATTGAAAAGCTCCATGCCGCAGAGGCCGCCCACTGATTCGAAACCGGTCTGCAATATGCCGTTTTCCTCGGCAACGCATTGGATGAACAGAACCACGTAGGTGCGGTCTTCGGCTGCGTCGGTGCCCAGGGTGTTGGCGATGCGCACCCGTTGCAGGCGGTCGAGATAGGTCACCCGGACCTGGCGGATTCTGGGGTCCACCGCCCTGGCCGCGGCCTCGGCGGCCCGGACCAAGTCCACCTTCTGGTCGGTGGCTACGCCGGACGGAGGCTTTTCAATGGTGTAGATCAGGCCAGGTTGGACGGCCCCGGGAACGACGATTTTCCCCCGGTCGCCGGACGATCCGGCCGAGAGATCCATGGCCAGGGAGTTCAAGGCATCGGCGGTGATGTCATTGGTGTGGGCGTAGGAAGTGCGCAGGTCATGAATCAGCCGCAGGCCCGCGCCCCGGTCCGAGCCTCCTAAAACCTTCTCAATGCGGCCGTCATCCATTACCACCATAAGGCTTGTGGAGTGCTCTAAAAAGATATCAGCCATCTGGCCGGCGCGGCTCATGGCGGTTTCAAGAATCGGCGTTACATCGAGTTCGAGGCTCATGAAATCTATCCTCTTGATAGAAATAGAGAAAGCTTGTAAATGCCTTTGCGGTAAAATTATCATAGCCGTTGCGGGGGGTCAATTTGCGTTGTGTCCATGCTGTTTGCGTTGACACGGCTCCGCAAGCGGTCGTAACATCAACTACGGTTTATATCCAACTGCCGTTTGCGAGGTAGAATTTGCGATTTCTCCAGGCCGTTACAATTATTGCCTTTATTATATGCCTACCCCTGGGGGCAGCCGCCCAGGATACAGTCAAACCCAAGGTGGTCAGCGCCCTCGAAGCCTGGGAGATGATGGACCAGGACCAAAAGGACGTTTTCATTATCGATATAAGGCCCAGATTCGCCTATGCCCTGGCGGGGCACCCTCCCACGGCCTACAATATTCCCTGGCGCTTCGCCACCACCGACTTCCAGGCCGAAGGCGGCGCCTACGACGGTGGTAAGGCCGCCTATACCGGATATCAGCTTTCATCCGAACCTAATCCCAACTTTGTCAGCGTGGTAAAGAGCCTTTTCAAGCCTGACGATAAGCTGATCATCATTTCAGAGAGCGGCGACATGGGAACCGAAGCGGCCGACGCCCTGGCCGAGTCCGGTTTCAGCCAGGTCTATAACATCAAACATGGTTTTTGGGGCGACCAATTGATCCCCAAGGATGACCAGAAGCTGGCTGAAAAGTATTCGCCGTTCTACGGCCAGCGCGGCCGGTTGAACGGCTGGGTCTTTTGGGGCCTGCCGGTCAGCCGCAAGATTGAGCCCCGGCTGGTGTATCCGCCGGATCTGAAAAAGATGCAGTCGCTAAAATAAGCATGGCCCCTTGCCAGAAACACCACCGGCGCTCAATGCGCCGGTTTTTTATTGCCCCCGGTGTTGGGGGTGGCGTTTTGGCTTTACCTGATTCTCCGATTGTGCTATTTCCTAGTCATGAAACAGCTACGTTATAGCTAATAGGTAGCTTGAGTGATATGGCAGCCTTCCGACGAAAGGAGCGCACAGGATGATCACATTCAGTGAACGCCAGTTGGCAATTCCCAAAATGATGCGGCCGGTTTATCTGGTAACGGCCGGCCAGTCCAAGTTTGACAGGGCCATGCCCTACAAACGCACAGAAGAGCTATGTATCGATTCGCTGACAATGGCCGCACAGTTGATAGACAAGACACCGGCCGAGCTGAAGAAATACATCCATTCATGCTATTATGGCCATTTCGCCGACCACTTTGGTGATCAGCTCCTGGGCGAGGCTGTCATCCACGACCGTCTGGGCCTGGATCCCCTGGGCAATATCGGCGTGAAAACCGGCGGCGCCACCGGCGGGTCCACCCTGTGGGAAGGCTTCAAGGCCGTGGCCTCGGGCTACAGCGACTGCGTGCTGACCATGGGCTGGGAGCGCATGGACGAGGTGCCCACCGACGAGGGCAACAACTACATCTCCTGCGCGGCCGACAAGGACTGGGAGACCCCACTGGGCCATATCTACACCGGCTACTACGCGGTCATGGCTCAGAAATATTGGCAGGTTTTCGGCAAGCAGGAGGATTCGTTCCGCCGCACCCTGGCCGAAATCGCCGTTAAACACCACGGCTACGCCAGGCACAACCCGTTTGCCCAGGCGCCCATGAAAATCACTGTGGAGGACGTGCTCAATTCGCCGGTGGTGGCCTATCCCCTGCGGGCCCTGGACTGCTGCCTGATGAGCGTCGGCGCGGCCTGCGCCATCCTCTGCGATGAAAAGACGGCCATCGAACTGACCAAGGGCACCAAGAACAAGCCCCTGCGCATCTGGGTGACTGCCGGCAGCCACACCCTGCGCCCGGCCTGCCGCCGCGACATGGCCATCCCGCTGTTGCCCAATGAAAGCGCCGACCAATATAAAGACCTTGGCGAGCGTTTCCCCGGCGGTGAGCGCTATCCCGGCTTCACCGGCTTCCTGGCCGCCCGCATCGCGGCCTATTATGCCTACAATATGTGCGGCATCAACGACCCCACCGAGGACTTGGATGTCATCGAACTGCACGACGCCTTTACTATCAGCGACGTGCAGACGTATGAAGACGTCGGAATCCGTCCCTATGGCGAGGGTCGCAATTATGTGGAAAGCGGCGATTGCTATCACATCAACCCGCACACCGGCAAACCCGGCAAGCTGCCCTCCAACCTGTCGGGCGGTCTCATCGGCTGCATGCACGCCGTGGGCGCCACGGGCATCATGCAAACATTCGAGATCGCGGTGCAGATCTGGAACCGCTGGGCCGAGATACACGGCGACCAGAAACTGTGGGACGAATTCGGCCGCCAAAAGCCCGCCGATTGGACCGATTTGCAGGTGGCCGGCGCCAAGCGGGCCCTGGCCATCAGCCACGCCGGCGTGGGTTCCCACGTAACCGCCACAATCCTGCAGGATCCCGACCACCTGCTCAAGGCCGACGCCTAGACTGGGGAGGAATAAATAATGGCTACTTTTGGTCAAGTAAAAGTCAAAGACGGGCAGTATAAGATCAAGGGCGATTTTCACCAGATTCGCCAGAACATGCCCATTCGCAACGAGGATGAGGGCTGGCGTCTGATGGGCGTCACCAACCCTCGTGACATCACCCATATCCACATGTACGGCGGCGAAGCCATATTCTTCGAAAGCCTGGGCCAGGGCAAGCTGCTGGGCACCCGCTGCGACAACCCGGATTGCGAGTTCCCCGGCACCATCTATCTGCCGTTCCGCATCCACTGCGCCGATTGCCTTACTCGCAACACGGTCGTCGACTTGACGGATGTCGTTCGCAAGACCGCAAAAATCCACACCTTCATGGTCTGCGCCCGCTCCGGCGCCTTCAACACCCTGGACAAGCCCATCAAGTTCATCAACGTTGAATTCGAAGGAGTGGCAACCATCCTGATGAGCTATCTGGTGATCGGCGAACCGGAGATCGGCAAGCGCGTAGTGCCTATCTTCAAAACCGTCAACCCCACCTACACAATCCTCGACCTGGCCTTTGTCGAGGATGGCACCAGCGCAGATCAACTGCCGCAGGATTATACGTTCGGCTAAGATTTTTTATCTTGGGGGGCTTTTTGAAAAAAGCCCCCCAAGCCCCCAAAAAACTTCGCCGCTTATCGTTTGCCGGCTGCGCCGCCAAACGATAAGCGGTCATTTTTTCCGGCGTTGCGCGATTGATTTGGCCAAAGGCCAAATCAATCGCGCACGCGGTTTTCTTTTTGGAAGGGGGTATGGGGGAAACCTTCAGAAAATCAAAACTCAATGGCCGCCCCGGCGGTAAGGGCGTGTTGGTTGTAAGCGTTGGCAAGTTGGCCTTCGTACCGGCCATAGAAGACAAAGCCGCCCTGGGTTTTGGCCGATATTTCCAGGCTGGGGGCAAAGGCTTGCCGGTCATCGTTGTCGCCGTCAACCGTAAAACTACCGCCTTGGCCGGATAGCGAGGCCTCGATGCCGCGGTCATCAAGCGGGGCGTTGTACTGATAGACCAGGGTCAGTTCGGGGCGCAGGACGAGGCCTTGATCAAGGGTGAAGACGCGGCTGAAGCGCAGTTCCAGGCGGCCGATGAGGCTTGATGCGTCAATGTCTTCGACTTTGAGGTTGAGACTGCCGGCCCCGGTTTCCGTGAAGCCGTCCTGGTGCAGATTGACGAGGTTCAGCGTTACGGCGGGGCGCAGCCACCACTCTTGCCATTGGTATTTCAGGCCCGCTCCGAGTTGACCGGCAAAGGTGTGGCCGTCGGGTGAGCCTTTGGCCGTGCGGTCGACGTCTTCAAAACGGATCACCCGGTTGGCGTCCGCCCGGCGAAGTCCGGCCAGGGCGGCGCCTTCAAAAAACCAGCCTTCGGCGGAGTACAGGGCCTCAAAGCCCAGATCGAGGTTCTCAACGTCGCCGTCGCCCTTGCCCCGTGCCCAGTCGAAGTTGGTGCGGCCGTAGAAAAGATTCAGGCCCATGATGGTGTTGGCCCCGGCAAGCCAGTCGCAGCCACCGGCCACGCCAGCGGTGTCATACCCGAATCCGACCCTTTCGGCTGTGTCCTCGAAATCGCCCTTTGCTCCCAAAACCTTGAGCCAGGGAATGAAGCCTTCCCGGTCTTGGATCTGGCCCGATGACCGGCAAAGGCCGAGTTCCCTGCGGTGGGCGGCCATGCTGTCCAGGGCCAACAGGCTTTGTTGAATGGTTATGCTGGTCAGGCTGTCATAGGCCTCGGGGCTGATGGTGCGCAGGCTTTGGACAAGAGCGCTGGTTTCCTGGAGGTTGAGGTTGGACAGCACAAAGTCGAAATCGCTGTACCTGTCCGGGGTGGCCAGGGAATCGACATAAGCGGCCATGTCACCGGCGTTGCCGCTGGTTACATATGGACTATAACTCAATGCCGGGCCGATAAAGGGTCTGTCGGCGCGGTAGCCGCTGAGGGGGATGTACTCCATCAAGAGCACCTGCTGGCCCCCGCCTTGGCCCCAGCCGTTGATCTCACCCGCCGTGCCGGTGCGCATGGTCACGCCGCCGGGGACCCTTACGGCTATGAAGTAGTCGGGCGTCGAGGGAAGAGCGAACTTGTCGCGGACCTGTTCCGGGGTCATGCCGCGGACGCTGTCGGCGGACATTATCCAGCCGCCCACGCCTCCGCCGCGCAGGCGTGATCCATCCAATTCATAAAAACGCACGTAATAGGTGACTTGAGTGGTGCGCACCTCATAAACATTGGAGCCCTGTTCAAAGGGCAGGGTGGTGGGGGTTGCCCGGCCCTGATCAATCAACTCCTGATTGACAAAGGCCGTGCTGTAAATGCCCAAGAGCTGACCAGGAGGCAGGATGATTTGGTCGGCTTGACCGGCGCCGGATGGCGCGGGGATTAATAAAAGGGCAACGATAAGGGCAGCCGTTACGGCTGCCCGGATGGATGCATGAAGGCTTTTCATATAGCGGTGTTCCCGATCAGCAAACCTATGAAAACCGATTCGACAACATCAGCTGAAATAGTTTTTGGGCACCACGGTAATGCCCCTGGGCGTGACGGTGAAGCGCTTGCGGTCCTCCTTGGGATTGACGCCTATTTCGGTGCCCTCGGGCAAGGTGTTTTGCTTGTCGATAATGGCCTTTTTAACGGTGCAGCGGCGACCGATTATGACGTCGTCCAAGATGACGCTTTCATCGACATCGGCCCAGGATTCAACGATGACATTGGATGACAACACGCTGTTGCGCACAATGGCACCGCTGATGATGCAGCCCGAGCCCACCAGGGAGTCCAGGGCCTTGCCCGCCCTGGGCGTCGAACTGCGTTCGTCCTGGAACACGAACTTGGCCGGGGGGAACTGCCGCCTGTGGGTCCGCAGGGACCAGGTGGTGCCGTAGAGGCTGAAGTATGGCTCCACGCCGCACAGATCCATGTTGGCGTTCCAATAGGCGTCCAGATTTCCCACGTCCCGCCAATAGCCGCTGTCGCGGGTGCGCTCTTCCATTACGCGATGGCGTCGGCCCTCATCGTCGTACACATAGGCATAGTCGGAGATTATGTTGTTTGCCCGGTACGGATAGGCCACCACCTTGTATTTGCCCAGGAGCGTAGGAATGATGTCATGGCCGAAATCCGTTCCCTCGGCGTTTTCCAGGATGTCCATCAACACTTCCTTGCGGAACATGTAGATGCCCATGCTGGCCAGGGAATGGTTCGGGTCTCCGGGGATGCAACAAGGATCTTTGGGCTTTTCATGGAACGCCTGGATGGTGAACTCCGGATCGACTTCGACCACGCCGAATTCCCGGGCCATTTGGCGGTCCACCTCGATCACGCTGATGCTCACATCGGCGTCTTTTTCGTCGTGGTATTCGCGGAACAGGGCGTAATTCATCTTGTAGACGTGGTCGCCGCTGAGGATGAGCACCGCTTCCAGATTGTGGTCGCGCTCGAGAAGGTAGGCGTTTTGACGCACCGAATCGGCGGTGCCCTGATACCACTGGTCGCCCGAGCGCATCTGGGGCGGTACGATGCGCAGATAGTGACCCAGGTCATAGTTGAATATGTTCCACCCGGCTTCCAGGTGGTCCACCAAAGACTGGCTTTTATACTGCGGCAAGACCATGATTTTGTATATGCCGCTGTTGATGACGTTGCTCAGGGTGATATCTATCAGCCGATAGATGCCGCCAAAGGGAACCGACGGTTTGGAACGGTCGTCGGTGAGTGGGGCCAGGCGCTGGCCCTTGCCTCCTGCCATGATAACGGCAAGTACGTCTTTCAAAGTGAATCCTCCGGACAGCGGGAGAGCTTGTGGATGTTGAATTATGTGCGCTGTCAACCGCAACAGCCATTAACTGTATTTGACCATTGTTGGGCCGCACTTGCAATCCAATGCTGCATGACATCAAAATGTAATGATCGTAAAATCGGGGTTTCATAAAAAGGGGTGGCTGATGAAGGCGAAGACGAGCGGGGATCTGGATCGGAGTATCGAAAAACTGCGCAGCGACGCTCTGCTTTCGCTGTTGAACAACGAGACAGACCTGGACCGTTTCAAGCGGGCGGTGGAGGCAGCCTTTGGCCTGGAGGCCAACGAGGTCATCGAGACAAACCGCAGAAGCGGTTTTTATCCGCCCCTGCGCCGGCCGGCCGAGGGCAGCGATCTGGCTATTCTTTGGACGCAAATGCTCCGGGATCAGGCCCTGGCCCACCTGGAGAGCGAAGACCCGTTGATTTTCTGCCTGGAGCTTTCCAAGCGAATGGCGCGCTAGGCGTCCGGAGGCGTCTGTCGCTCCGGTTCCGGCGCTTCCTGGGGCGGAGCGGCCGGTTCCTGGAAGTAATTTTCATATATCTCCAGCAAGGAGATGAATACCGCCAGAATCAACGGGCCGAGGATCAGGCCCACCATGCCGAAGACGCTTAGTCCGCCCAGGATGCTGAAAAAAGTCAGCAGGGGGTGGATGTCCGTGCCGCCCACCAATCTTGGACGAAGGAGGTTGTCGCATATCAGCTGGGCCGCGCCGCACCAGATCATGACCCCGGCTGCCTGCCAGGTATGGCCGGTCAGGATAAGATACACGCCGGCCGGAATGAACAACAGCGCCGTGCCCACCAGGGGCACCACCGAGGCAAAGACCATCACCGTGCCCCAGAACAGGGCGTGGGGTACGCCGAAGACGAAAAAGCCAAGCCCGCCAAAGGTGCCCTGGATGATGGCCAGGACCACGGTGCCGCGCAGGGTGGTGCGCAGGGTTTCCAGGATGTCGTCGCGGATATGGGCGGTGGTTTCGGCGGGCAGCGGCGAAAGCTGGATGATCCGCCGGGCCATGCGCTGGCCATCCATGAGCAAAAAGAACGTCACGAACATCATCAAGGCGAAACCGATGGCCATGTTTGTGGCGCCGCGCACCAGTCCCGACAGGTTAAGGTAGAGCAGGTTGCTGATATATTTTAGGAAATCGGCGGCGTGGCCCAGGAGGTCGGCCCGCTTGAGTCCTGTGAGGTGCTCTATCCTATCGAAATACGGGCTCAGGCTGCCCAGGCCTTTTTCAACTATGTCTTGCAGCTTGTCCCCGGCCACCATGTAGGTGACTGTGTTGTACAGCTCCAGGGCTTGCGAGGTGATGACGCCTGTGATGAAAATGGCCGGTATCACGATTATCAGCAGGAACAGGGTGCACGCCGCGGCCGAGGCCAGGCCCCGTTTGCCGCGCATCAGCTTGAGCAGATAATCGTAGACCGGACCTCCCACCACCACCAGGACGATGGCCAGGAAAATCGGCGTCAGATAGGGCTGGACCAGCAGATAGGCCCAATAGAGCATGAATAAAAAGCAGGCCATGAAGAACCAGCGGCTGGTGTTGCTGCCGAACGAGCCTTTGGGGTCGTTGATCATTTTGCGGCCTCCGCTGTTTGCCACTGGGGCGGCAGGAGCTTGGCGTGCAGGGTGGAATCGAGATTGCCGCGGGCCTTTTGGACGGAGTTTTCGCTTATATCCGCGATCGCCACGCCCGGTCCGGCCGGACAGCGGGCCAGGATGCGTCCCCAGGGGTCGATGATCATGGCCTGGCCAAAGCTTTCCCTGTTGCCGCCGTGAAGGCCCCACTGTGCCGCGGCCAACATGAAACAGGCGTTTTCCACGGCCCTGGTTCGGACCAGCAATTCCCAGTGGGCCTGGCCGGTGACCCGGGTAAAGGCGCTGGGAGCGGTGAGGATTTCCGCTCCGGCCAGGCGCAGGCGGCGGTACAACTCGGCGAAGCGCAAGTCATAGCAGATGCTCAGGCCGATCAGGCCCAAGGGCGTTTGTACCAGCCCAAGCTCCCGCCCCGGTTCCACGAATTTCGACTCCATCAACGACGGCCGCTCGGGCAGATTCAGGTCGAAAAGATGAATCTTGCGGTACACGGCGGCAAGCGCGCCGTCGGGGTTCAACACCGGGCAGGTGTTGTGCACCTTGCCCGGAACAGCGCTCTTTTCGGCAAACGACCCGCCCACAATCCACAGACCCAGTTTTTGGGCCAATCCCCCCAAAAAGGCCACCGTGGGGCCGTCGAGGCCCTCGGGCTCGGCCGGGGCCAGACCCTCGGCCTGCATATAGGCGAAATGCTCGGGAAGCACCGCCAGCTTGGCGCCAGCCTCGGCGGTACCGTGGACAAGCTCGGAGGCCTGGTTTAGGTTGGCCCTGCGGTCCTGGTTCGAGTTCATCTGAATGACAGCGGCTTTCATTGACGCTCCGCGTTAAGTGCGTATTAGAGGCAGTATATTAGCCATTGCCGTGCCGAAAAAGCCCGAAGCTTGCATTATTGCTCTGGCAAGGCCCTTATGATAGCATGTGCCTGCCGGATTGGGGGCGAAAGGGGCCTTATGAAAAGCACTGCCAATACCGACATCGACAGCCTGATCAAGCAAGCCAAGCTTAACGAGCAGATATTGCAGCGCTTGGACAAGGTGGAGGAGTTTCTTCTCCGCCCAATGCCTCTCGATGATTTCCTTACCGGGATATGCGAAAAAATCGCCGATATATACAACCTGGAAGCCGTGTCGCTGGCCTTGTCGCCCGAGCATGAAGGATTGGTCAGGGCCCTGGAAGGACGCCGCCCGCCGACTGGTTGTTTCATGTGCCCCCGTAATGAACTCCGTCTGTTGGTCGCCGACCTGGAAAGACCTTTGTTGACCAACCGGGTCAGCGCGGATGCCCTGGACTTTTTGTTTGGCCGCAACATCGGCCTGGCGTCCATCGCGGTTTTGCCGCTGTGGGCCAGGGGCATGTGGCTGGGTTCGCTGAATATGGGCTCGGCCCAGGACAGCCGTTATCACAAGGGCCTGGAGACCCATTTCATCGACAAACTCGCGCGCAAGATAAGCGTGAGCCTGGAGTCGGCCCTGGTGCATGAGCAAAACCGGCTCATGGAGCGGCGCGAGGCCGTTATGGAAATGGCCGGGGCGGCCTGTCACGAACTGGCCCAGCCCTTGACCTCGTTGATAATCAAGATGGAGACAATGCTGCGCGAGCTGCCGACGGGCGATCCGCTACGCGGCCAGATGGAGGACCTGCGCGACGAAATGGAGCGCGTTGGACAGATGGTCCAGAACATCAGCGAAGTAAAGGAATACGTAACTCGGCCTTACGCCCAGGGTATGAAAATCATTGATTTACAGGCCGCCACGGCGGCGGCTGACGAGGGCTGAGCAACCCAGCGACGGAGGACGGTAATGAGCGACGAACACTGTGTTTTCTGTGACATTGTCGAGAGGAAAATCCCGGCTTATGTCATTTATGAAGATGAGCGAACCATGGCCTTCGCCGACATCAACCCAGCCACTCCGGGTCATACGCTGGTTATCGTCAAGCAACACCACGAAACCGTGTACAGCCTGACCCCCGGTGACGTGGCGGCGGTCAACCAGACAGTGCTCAAGGTGGCCAAGGCCATAAAAACCACGCTCAAGCCCGAGGGCATCATGATCGCCCAGCTCAACGGCCTGGCGGCCGGGCAGGTGATCATGCACTACCATGTGCATCTGATTCCCCGCAACAGCGGCGATGGGCTTGATGAAAAATTGACCTGGGAGATGAAGCCCGGGGACATGGGCCAGATCGAAAAGACCGCAGCGAAGATCGCCGAAGTGCTCTAGGCGCACGCAATAAACACAACAATCAAATCAATGACAAGGCCCGGCATCAGCGAATCAAATGGTGCCGGGCCTTTCGCATACCGGGATTATGGCAGGGGATAGCCGTATTGGGCCAAGGGCAGGCTTCGTTCCTCAACAAGCTTGGCATTGCCCTCCCTGAACGGGTCGGCCAGGCGCCTTCGCAGTTCTTTGCCGGGATATGAGACCAGAATCGGTTCTTGTTCGCGCGTATACCGCAGCACCTGGAAGACGTATTTGTCCAGGGCATGTTGCAGGCGCGGCCTCCGGCTGTAATGCGCGTGCCTGAGCCGCCAGATCCTTTCGCTTTTAAGCATGCCGGCAACCAGGCTGTCGCCCAGACGGCGGATGTCCGTGCGCGGCTCGGTATAGTAGCCGTCCTTGGCGCTGGCCGTTTTGTTGTCGTGAAAGTTGCTTAATTTGTCACGGACGTATTCGTCGGGCACCGCCAAGGCCAGGGCCAGATCGTGGATGGCCTTTTCTCCGCCGGAAAACAGATCCTCAAACACGATAGCCGTCACGTTTTCATTGCCGAAAAGTTGCGTCAAGTGCGCCAGGCGCGCCTGGTAGTCGTACATGGGCAGGATGCAGTCATGGGGCCGGCTCAATTGATATTCGGCAAATTTTGCAAAGGTGTTTTGGTGGGGGTATTTGACATACTCGTAATTGGCCTGGACGTAATGGGACAAAAGGGCCTTGGGCTGGTTTCTGATAATCACCAGAATATGCGCGTCATAACCCTCGAGCAATTTATGGAGCCGCTTGGCGCTGAGAGCCGCGTTGCGGTCAAAGGACAGCACGTGTTGGGTTTGGCACAGACATTCATCCGAGAGTATGGCCGGCAGGCCGGGTTTGGCTGCAAAGCCCTCCTGGAGTCTTTGGCGCAACCTGTCCAGGCTTCCGGAAAAATCAGTGGCCATACTGATCAGGGCCGAGGAAATGTCGGTATATGGATAATAATCCCGGGCGCTCCCCAAGAAATTGCGCTTGCCCTCCTTATCCAATGACAGGAAAAGACCGCCTTGCAGCGTGGATGATCCGGCCTTGGGATAACCAATGTGAACCAATAATTGGGGGGGCGATGTCATGTTCTGTGATCCTGATTGCCGACGCCGTTTGGAAAGGCAAGGCGTATTAGGCGATGGAGACGAAGTGCTTACCAACCGGTATTATGCGGCAGCTGCTATGACTCCTTGGTTGTTGGTGAATTGGCGGCTTGGTGGAAAAAGTGACGTCCCCGGCCGCTATTTTTTATTTATTCACTTGTGAATGTTAATTAAACAAATCGTAAAAGGTAATCCACCTGTTTTCAGTGCGGCATAGTAAACCACTATAATATTCCAGTCAATCTCCCGGGGAATGTTCGGAATGCCGCCGGTTCCGGTGAATCACCAACATGCGGTTGAAAAAGGCCGGGGGAATCCCGGCCCTTCTACTGGTCATGCTCGTAATTTCGGCAATCAGTCTTTTTTTATCTCCTCGCTGGCCTTGGCCAGGGTTTCGCTGAGATCGGCAAGGGCTTCGGCAAGTTCTTGTTTGGCCTGTTTGTAGGTGTCTTCGCCGGCATCCTGCAGGGCCTTGAGCTTTTCGGAGGCCACGGCCTGCTTTTGTTGCAGTTCGATGATCACCTGCCGGGCTTGTTGGTGTCCCTCCCTGGCCTTTTCCTTGGCCTGGTCCATGAATTCATCAACCTGGCCCTGCATCTGTTTATACTGCTCGTCGAACTTGGCCATGATCTCTTCATGTTGCTGCTTGGTGTATTTGATGGCCGTGTCCACCGCTTCGGAGGCCTGCTTTTTTACGTCTTCCAGGGTGACTTTGTCTTCATCGCCGCCATTGCAGCCGCTGACAACGAGAATCGCCAACAGACCCAGGCACAGGATAAATATCAGGCGTATTTTCATGTCCGGTCATCTCCCCTTTGGTTTGGTCAAAAGACTCGCTCGGGTGAATTGTCTCTAATAATGACAGCACATACCGTTGGATGGTAACTTTTCGGTAATAAAAAACCGGCGCCGTGCGGCGCCGGTGATTGTTAAGCCATATTAACGACCGGTTACGGCATTTCCAGGATATAGCTGTACATCAGCATGAAGTGACAGAAGCTGCCGGCCAATACGAAGAGATGGAATATCTCGTGATGGCCGAAGACCTTGGGCCAGGGATCGGGCTTCTTGATGCCGTAGATCACCGCGCCGATGGTGTAGAACACGCCGCCGCCGGCCAGCCACAGCAGCCCGCCCAGGGGCATGCGCTGAACCAGCGGATACACGGCCACGACGACCACCCAGCCCATGCCCACATAAAAGGTGGTGGAAATCCAGCGGGGGGCTTCCAGCCAGAAAATCTTGAAGGCTATGCCCAAGACGGCCAGTCCCCAGACCACGCCGAACAGGCTCCAGCCCCAGCCGCCCCGCAGAGCCACCAGACAACATGGCGTATAGGTTCCTGCGATCAGCACATAGATCATGGCATGGTCGATGGTGCGAAATATCCGCGTGCCTTTTTCCGAAAGCGGAAGAAGATGATACAGCGAACTGGCGGTGTAGAGCAAAATCATTGATGAGCCGTAAATCGAAAACGAAACCACATGCCAAGCCGTGGCGTTGATAGCCGATAGCGTCACCAGAAGGGTGAGCGCGGCTACGGAAAATAACGCTCCGACCAAGTGTGTAAAGCCGTTGACCGGCTCTTTGATACTCAGGACCATTTAACAGCACCTCTCAATCGAGTAAATCATACAACATTAGGCTCATCATATAATAAAACAGTAACTATCCGATTCGTCAAACCGGAACCGCGTTCAGCGGGAAAATGACACGTTTACAGGCGCCTATAATAACATTAATAATTCTGAATGAAGCTTCATTTTTCCTTGACAAAACTGGCACAAACGTAGAAATTTTGAAAGTTCGTAAAAAAGCGGAATGTGCACTCGGCGTTTGCCGGTTCGCGGCAAACGATTGCGCCGGGACGCCCATTTCATGCTTTTTGAAGGGTTAAGGAAGTAAAACCGCCTGGAGGCGGAGCAGCTCGCCGGCTGATTGCTCATCCGGCTGCATATTACCTACAGGCCCACAGAAAGGGGTGAGTTTAATGGGACTCAATTTCTTCAACCGTGACGATCGCGACATGAGGTTTGTCCTGCTCGACTGGCTGGATATGGACAAGATTCTCAGCTACGAGAAGTTTGCTGATTTTGAGCTGGACGACTTCAGCATGATGCTGGACGAGGCCTTCAAAATTTCCCGCGATCTCATCGGCCCGACCTTTAAGGACGGCGACGAAATCGGCGCACAGTACAATGATGGCGTGGTCACCACGCCTGATTCATTCAAGCCCGCCTTCGAGGCCATGGCCGAAAACGGCTGGATCGGCATTGCCAGTGAGCCCGAGTACGGCGGACAGGGCATGCCCGCAACGGTCGCCGGCGTGATCAACGAATTCTTCAACTCCGCCCACTTTGCCTTCATGACCTATGTAGGCCTGTCGGTTTCCAACTCCGGTGTTATCTGCAACTACGGCACCGAAAAAGACAAAGAGATGTTTGTGGAGCCCATGTTGACCGGTCAGTTCGGCGGCACCATGTGCCTCACCGAGCCTGACGCCGGTTCCGACGTCGGCGAGATCCTGACCAAGGCCAAACCCGACCCGAACAGCGACGATCCCCGCGTCTACCTGATCGAGGGCGTCAAACGCTTCATCACCTGCGGTCGACACGACCTGGTGGATGTCATCGTGCACCTGGTCCTGGCCAAGATCGACGGCGGCCCGGCCGGCACCAAGGGCATCAGCCTGTTCATCGTTCCCACCAAGTGGGTCAATGAAGACGGTTCCATCGGCGAAGACAACGACGTCTTCTGCACCGGCATCGAGCACAAGATGGGCATCCACGGCTCGGCCACCTGCTCCATGAGCTTCGGCGAAAACGGCAAGTGCCGCGGTATCCTGCTGGGCGAGCCCCACAGCGGTATGGCCAAGATGTTCCAGATGATGAACGAAGCCCGCATCGGTTGCGGTGTCCAGGCCAACGCCGCCGCGGCCGCAGCCTACGACAGCGCCCTGCAATACGCCAAAGAGCGCGTCCAGGGCCCGCCCTTTGTCGATCGCAAGCAGCCCCCCGTGGAGATCATCAACCACGAAGACGTCCGCCGCATGCTGATGAACCTCAAGGCCGGCACCGAAGCAGGCCGCGCCCTGATCGCCTACAACTTCTGGATGGTCGACGTGGCCGAAAACGACCCGGACGAGGAAGTTCGCAAGGCCTATGGCATGCGCTCCGAGCTGATGACTCCTCTGGTGAAGTCCTACATCACCGACATGGGCGCCCAGCTTTGCCGCGACGCCATGCAGGTTTTGGGCGGCGTCGGCTACTGCGCCGAGTTCCCCATTGAGCAGCACTACCGCGACATCAAGATCCTGAGCATCTGGGAAGGCACCAACTTCATCCAGAGCCTGGACCTGGTCGGCCGCAAGCTGGCTATGGACGGCGGCAAGGTCTACCAGAACTTCATCAAGGAGATCATGGACTTCTGCGGCAACCTGAAGGAAGACGATGACTTCGGCGCTTCCTCCAAGATGCTGTTCAAGGCCATCCAGGCCACGGCCGACATCTCCATGAAGTACATGAACTACTTCGGTGAAGGCAAAATGCAGCTCATTCCGCTGAGCAGCACCCGCTTCCTGGACTGCCTGGCCGAGTGCACCATGGGCTACCTGATGCTGCAGCAGGGCGTCAAGGCCCGTGAGAAGCTGGCCTCCCTCAAGGAAGGCAGCGCCGAGCATACATTCCTGACCGGCAAGCTTCAGACCGTCAACTATTTCTGCAAGAACTTCCTGCCCAACGTGTTCGCGCGTCACACCGCGATCAGCCAGGAAGACACCTCCGCCATCGATATCGCGCTGGAAGCTTTCTAAGCCAACCGGACATAAAGAGGCAATTACCGCCCGGACTCCCGCTTGGGGGCCCGGGCGGTCCTTTTTGGGGGGGCTTTGGCGCACCGCCTCACTGGATGGCCCCTTACATTCGGTCCATGATTGACCCGGGCGGTGCCGCAGTTACGTCGGCCCGCGAATGTCAACATCACGTAAAGGGGGGAAATCATGAAGTTGCTTGCCAATTTGTTGATCATATTGCTCGTCCTGCCGGTTTTGACCGGCTGCGCCACCATGGAGGAAAAAAAGGCCTACTACGACGCCAACGTGCAAATGGCCAAGTTGCAAAAGCCCTTGTTGTTGATCAGAGCAAAGCAAGGCCAGCACATCGAACTCAAGGGAGTTGAAGAACTGGCCGTATACGCGCCCGGTGAAAAGGGCGTGGCCCAGTACCGTGATGAAGCTATCGCCGCGGCCCGGGACGCGGCCGGGGTCATCGGGGCAATCGCCGGCATCTATGTGGGCGGCGAGGCTGCCGTTCGCCTGGTGGACGCCGCGGGCAAGGCCGCCGGGACCCACATCAGCGGTAGCTTCAACGGCGGTTCGGGCCAAAGCAGCGTGAATTGGGCTCCGGGCAACAGCACCGGCGACACCAGCATAAGCACGCCCAGCGACAGCCACGACGACAACAGCGACAACCACGATGAAATAGTGGAATAAGTTCGCGGATAAAATTCAAGAAAGCTAAAGCCAGTGCCGATGAAACTTATATGGGCGGATTCATTCCGTAGCCGAGCGGGAAAGGCAGTGGCGATATGAACAGTATATCAGGCAGTTTCACCAGCCTGAGCCAGCAAGAGATTCAGACCCTGGCCAAGGAACTGACAGCGGAGGCCACCAAGGCCACTGAAATGATCCAGGCCTTTGACAAGGCCAATGATATTATTCAGAATCCCAAAAAAAACGGCATGACCCTGCAGGAGTCCATGAAGGCCACCTATGACTTCAACGTCAAGGTCCTCAACAGGGATATGATGAATCGCATGGGCAAGGCCCTGCACATAGACACAGAAGTTTAACAGTACGATCAGACTCAACGCAAACGGCCGGGCATAGCGCCCGGCCGCTGATTTTTGGTGCTGTGGTTATTTACCAGGCGCGCACGCCCGGGGCTGGTCCGTCCGCAGGCGGTCCGGCAAAGCACTGGGCCACTTCCATCCATTTGCGGGCCGCGTCTCCCTGAACGGCTAGGCCTGTGTCATCGACGTGCCTGCGCTGGGTGACGACCAGGCAGAAGTCCTGGGCATCGCCTTTGATGCTCTCCGCGCCGTCTTCAGGGCCCCAGGACCAAAGCTGACCGCCGGGCCCTTCGAGTTCCACGCGGATTTGCGCTTCGGGTTTTTGCTGGCCGTGTACGGCAAAGCTCCAGCCGTATGTGGTCACGCCCAGGTGGGCGATGTGCTGCAAGCGGTCGGTGGGCTCGCGCCGGATTTTCAGGGCGTCGTAAATGTCCTGGCCATGGGCCCAGGTCTCCATGAGACGGGCGGTGGTAAAGGATCGGGCGCTCATGGGCGGGCCGTACCAGGGCAGGCGGTCCTTGGGGCCAAGTGGCTCAAGGGCGGCCAACAGCGCGTTGCGTTCATCGCGCCAATAGGCCAACAGCTCGCTATTGCCCTTGTTGTTGACCTTGCCGAACATTTCATCCCAATTGTCGAGATTAGCAAGTAACTCCTCAACGTGTTTGCCAAAGGCCTCGGCATCAGTGGCGGCAAGGCGCCCGGTGCCGTCGAAGTAGGCGATGTGGGCAATCTCGTAATGAACATCCCAGTGTAAAAACGGCACCTTCAAGGACCAACCGGCATCGTCCAGGCCTGTAACCACCGCATCCAGTGAGTCGTATTCAGCTCTCAGGTCCGCGCATATTTGTTTCATCGTGCACCCCTTTGAAAAGTAATCGTGTTGCGGCCCATGAATTGTAAACAATGTATATGAAGCAATACAAGGTTTACTCGACGATGGGGTGAGTGTTTTTTTGCCTTACGGTTGATAGGTCCAATCCGGCTGCACACCGCCAAGACATGAACCAGTAGACAGGTCATAGACGCATTTCTTGGTTGCCTTGCCGTCGGGCGATACAAGCATGGCCGCCTGGTTTTCCCGGCTGGGATAGTTTTCGCCAATGCCGTGGGTATAACTGATGGTTACCTGCTTCCAGCCGTCCTGGCTGTCTGCCACGGAGACGACATCAAGGTTGAAGAGTTGCCCCTGTTGGCTCTTGATCCAGAATTGATCAAATAAATCAAGGTATTGTTCGTTTTCGCCGCCGCCAGTTCCGCAGGAGCAAAGCGTGATGAGCGCAAGCGCCAACCCTAAAACCAAAAATCGTGAACGGATCATTTTTTCCACCTGGTGCTTTGGTTGATCTTTCATCTGGATGATTATCCTAAAATAGCATTGTTTCGAAAAGGTTTTTTGACTCGATTGGCGCCGGTTTGTTTGTTGTTTGAAGGCCATGGTTGGTGGCATGATAAACCATATTAACCAAAAGGAGCTGGTATGAAAAAAGCGATTCTCATAATCGTGGCCCTGGTCATCGTGGTTATCGGCGGGGCTATCTGGTTTACTATCAGCAACCTCGACAGCATCGTCAAAGAAGTGATTGAAACCGCGGGAACCAAGACCGTGGGCACCAAGGTTGGGGTGGGCTCGGTAAGTATTTCGTTGAAGGACGGCAAGGCCACTATCAAGCAGTTTACCGTGGCCAACCCGGCGGGGTTCTCTTCGGCGCCGGCCATCAGTTTCGGCGAGTTGACCATTGACATTGACTACAAGACCGGGGCTGTCCAAAGGATATACACGGGCACACCGGCATTCGTCTTTGAACAAAAGGGCGCACAGAGCAATTTCGGTCAATTACAGAAAAATATCCAAACGGCAACCAAGAGCGAGCCAGCCGCAAAGGAAGAACCAAAGGAAACCGGCAGTCCGGAAGACACGATAATCCAGATTGACGATTTCACCATTGAAAACGCCTCGCTCAAGGTCATCTCGGACCAGCTTCAGGAGCCAAAGGAGATGACGCTTAAGCGACTGAGCGTCAGTAATCTCAAGGGTACGCCCGCCCAAGTGGCCAAGCAGGCCATGGGCCAGATCGTGGCCAAGATAATGGCCGAGGCAGCCCGCCAGACCGTGACCGGGGCAATCGAGGGCAAGGCCGGTGACGCCTTGGAAAAGGGCAGGGAAGAGGTTGGCGGATTATTAAAAAAGCTGGGCCAATAAAACAAACGCCAATAAATGGCAAAGGGTCGGCCGGTTGGCCGGCTCTTTGCTTTTTTAAGCAATCAATTAACATATTGATATATATAGCCGCTTTTTGGCATGCTTAATTAGTTGCCGTGTCAGAACAATACCGTAAATGTAATGAAAAGAGCGTAATTGCCGATGGGTAAAAAAGGCATTGATCGCAGGCAATTCCTGAAAAGCACCGCCATAACCGTGGCAGGGGGCGGCATGGCCCTGGGTATGGAGCCGCTGGTCACCAAGGCGGTGGCCTCCGAAACGCAGCTGCAAAAAGCCCGCAAAACCACCACGATTTGTCCATACTGCGCCGTCGGTTGCGGTCTGTTGGTTTTTACCGACAGGGACAGCGGCAAGATCATCAACATCGAAGGCGACCCGGACCATCCCATAAACCAGGGCGCGTTGTGCGCCAAGGGCGCAGCCCTATATCAATTGGCCGTAAACAACAGCCGCGTGACAAAGGTCCTTCATCGAAAGCCCAAGGACGACAAGTGGCGGGAGGTCAGTTGGGACTGGGCCATGGACCGCATCGCCCATTTGACCCAAAAAGACCGCGATGCCTCGTTTGAGCGGATCGACAAAAACGGCCGCACCGTCAATCGCACCACAGCGATCGCCCACGTCGGTTCCGCCGCTTTGGACAACGAAGAATGCTGGTCCTTGCAGGCCCTGATGCGCTCCTTGGGGCTGGTGTACATCGAACACCAGGCCCGAATATGACACAGCGCAACCGTAGCGGCTCTGGCAGAGTCGTTTGGAAGAGGGGCCATGACCAACCATTGGATAGATATCCGTAACTCGGATTGTATCCTGGTCATGGGCTCCAACGCGGCGGAGAACCACCCCGTATCGTTCAAGTGGGTCACCAAGGCCCAGGAGGCCGGGGCGAAGCTGATCCATGTGGATCCGCGTTTCACCAGGACCTCGGCCAGGGCCGATATTTACGCACCGCTCAGGCCGGGCACGGACATCGCCTTTTTAGGCGGCATGCTGAACCATATTCTGCAAAACGGCCTGGAGCACCGGGAGTATCTGGCCAACTACACCAACGCGTCGTTCATTGTGGGGCCGGGCTATTCGTTTCATGACGGCCTTTTCAGCGGTTTCGATCCCCAAAAATGCCGCTATGACAAGGGACAGTGGGATTTTGTCCGGGATGAAAACGGGATGCCCCGCCGGGACAAGACCCTGGAAAACCCAGGGTGCGTATACCAGGTAATGAAGCAGCACTACAGCCGCTATTCGCCCGAGGTCGTCTCCCGCATCACCGGCACATCGGAAAAGGATCTGCTCAAGGTCTGGCGGGCCTACGGCTCAAGCGGCGCCAGGGACAAAACAGGCACGATAATGTACGCTATGGGTTGGACCCAACACACCGTGGGCGTGCAGACGATCCGCCTGATGTCCATGATTCAACTCGTTTTGGGCAACATCGGCAGGCCCGGCGGCGGGGTCAACGCCCTGCGCGGCGAAAGCAACGTCCAGGGTTCCACGGACCACGCGATCCTATATCATATCCTGCCCGGATACTTGCAGACGCCAAAGGCCGACCTGGCCAACCTGGAAGAATATTGCAAGCGCTTTACACCCAAGGCCAACGATCCACAGTCGGCCAACTGGTGGCAAAACAAGCCCAAGTACATGGTCAGCTATCTAAAGGCCGTGTATGGCGACGCAGCCGATGAGCAAAACCAGTGGGGCTACGATTGGCTGCCCAAGACCGAACCGGGCCGCGGCCATACCTGGGTCGAACTGTTCGAAGACATGCACCGGGGCAAGATCAAGGGGTTCTTTGCCTGGGGCCAGAATCCGGCCTGTTCCGGGGCGGATGCCGGACGGGTGCGGGAATCGCTGGCCAAGCTGGACTGGCTGGTCACCGTGAACCTGTTTGACAATGAGACAAGCTCGTTCTGGCACGGTCCCGGCGTTGACCCGGCCACGATAGACACCGAGGTGTTTTTACTGCCCGCTGCGGTGAGTGTGGAAAAAGAGGGCTCGATAACCAACTCGGGCCGTTGGATGCAGTGGCGCTACAAGGCCGCCGAGCCGCCTGGCCAATGCCGCCCGGACGGCGATATCGTCGTGGACCTGCACAGGCGCCTTAAGGCGCTTTACGGCAAGGGCGGCGTGTTCGGTGAGCCGGTTTTGAATTTGCGCCTGGACGGAGACAAAGACGGCAGATTCGACGCGGCGGCGGCGGCAAAGCAGATAAACGGCCGCTTTGAGCGTGACGCAGTAGTAAAAGGAAAAAAATTCAAAAAGGGCGATCAGGCGCCGTCGTTCGCCTATCTCACCGGCGACGGGGCAACGTCTTCTGGTAATTGGCTCTACTGCGGCTCATACACCAATGACGGCAACATGGCCGCCCGGCGCGATCCGGCTGACCCGACAGGCATGGGCATGCATCACGGCTGGGCCTGGTGCTGGCCGGTCAACAGGCGCATCCTCTACAACCGGGCGTCGGTGGATTTAAACGGCAAGGCCTGGTCGCCGGGGAAAAATATCCTTGAGTGGAAGCAGGGCAAATGGGTGGGCGACGTGCCGGACGGAGGCTGGCCGCCCATGCTGGTGGACCCGGCCAAGACCCGGCTGCCGTTCATCATGAAGCCCGACGGTGTGGGCTCGGTATTCGGGCCGGGGCTCAAGGACGGGCCCATGCCAGAGCACTATGAGCCCATGGAATGTCCTGTGGCGGTGAATTTGTTGTCGAGCCAATTGACCAATCCGGCCGTGGTAACCGGTCAATTTTGCCAGGCCCGCCTGGCGACCTGCGACCCCAGGTTCCCCATCGTCGCCACCACCTACCGGGTTACCGAACACTGGCAAACCGGCGTTATGACCCGCTGGCAGCCGTGGCTGCTGGAGATGCAGCCCCAATTGTTCGTGGAGATGAGCCACGAACTGGCCCGCGAGCAGGGCATCAAAAACGGCGGCATTTGCCGCATAAGCTCCATCCGCGGAAGCCTGGAGGCCGTGGCCATTGTGACCCCTCGCCTGCGGCCCATGATGATAGAGGGGCAGACCGTGCATTTCGTGGGCCTGCCCTGGTGCTACGGCTGGGTGCAGCCTAAGGGCGGCGGCGATTCGGCCAACCTGCTCACGCCGTCGGCCGGTGACCCCAACACCAAAATACCGGAAACCAAGGCCTTCATGGTCAATGTTGAGCGCGTGGAAAGAGGCTGATCATGGGCGGCAAGTATTTTTTGGTGGATACAACCAGGTGCACGGCATGCCGGGGATGCCAGGCGGCCTGCAAACAGTGGAACAAGCTGCCCGCCGACAAAACCAAACAGCGCGGCAGTTACCAGAATCCCAAGGACCTGGGGCCCCATGATTGGCGCCTGGTTCGTTTCGCCGAGCACAACGGCCGCCGCTCGGGTTTGCGGTGGCTGTTTTTCAGCGATGCCTGCCGGCACTGCCTGGAGCCGTTTTGCAAGGAAGAGGCCGAAGAGTACGTACCGGATGCGGTGCGGATAGACCCGGCAACCGGAGCGGTGATCTTTACGGCAAAAAGCAGCAAACTTGCCGATCACTTCTCAGACGTGCGCGATGCCTGCCCGTACAACATTCCCCGCAGGACCAAGGATGGCGGCAGGGTGTATAAGTGCACCATGTGCCTGGACAGGGTCCACGAGGGCCTGCAACCGGCCTGCGTGGCGGCCTGCCCCACCGGTGCGCTCGTGTTCGGCGACAAGGCCGAGATAAGCCGCCTGGCCGATGAGCGGCTGGACCAGGCCCGGCAGCGCTACGGCCGGGGCGAAATTGTCGACCGGGATGACGTTCGCGTTTGGTATCTGGTCCTCTACGACCCAGGTGTATACGGTTCGGGCGCTCTGCCTATTGACTAGCGGACCGGGCGGCGTCGATCTCCTCCAACAAGGCCTCGATGCGTAAAAAAGCGGCGTCTTCGCTGTATTTGCGGCTGTCTGCGTGATCCACGTCGATCATCACCGTGGGTACTCCTGTCTGGCGGCGGATCAGCTCCTTTTGGTCCATCTGCATCACCGAATAGACCTTGCAACTGCGGTTGCTGGCAAAGATCACACCGTCGATGTCGTTTTGTTCAATGAGCTTCTTCATGCCGTTCAGCCGCAGGTTCAGGCCGTGGGGGCACATGGAGAAGTTCTGGACCCTGGCCAGAGTGCGTAGCGGGTCTTCGTCCATGGAAAAGTCGTGCAGGGCGATATCTCCCTCCAGGGAGCCCAGGCAGGAGGTATAGGTGGCGCAGGTGATGTTGGCGTCCATTTCCCGCAAACGCGAGCTCATGGCGCTCATCTGATGCCAGGGAGCGATGTTGTCCCACAGCAGGCGGTAGCGTTCCTTGGGCACGGGGACCTGGCCGTCGGCTATTTGCTGCTCGGCCTCATCGCAGACCAGGGCCAAATGCTCGGCCAATTCCTTGCTGCCCCGCCAACTGGTGATGAACGGCGCCATGTGGGCGAATGTGTCGAATGCCGTTATGCCCGCTGGTTTGCCGGCGGCCAGGCCCAGGAAGCGCTTCCACAGGCTGTTTATCTGGCGGGAATACTCCAGGGACTGCCTGACCTTGTCCATGTCAAAGACTTGCCCCGTTGCATCTTCGATAAAGCGGATCATTTCCTTGTACTGGTCCACGATATAGAGCAGGTCTTTTTCCTTTTGCGGCTCGTAGCAAAAGGGGATGTCCAGCACAAAGTGCCTGGCTCCGGTCATGCGCTGGTGCACCTCGAACCACTTGACCAAAAGTGAGCAGTTGTTGTTGTTGCTGATCAGGATGTCGGGCTTTGGCATGCCCATGGTCGGCGAACCCTGGCCGCCTTGAAAAGCCGTGCCCAGATCGATGCGGGCATAGGAGCACAGGTCCATGGAATAGCCTTGCTGCTCGGCGGCTTCGCATTGCCGGGGCCCCACGCCCTTGGCCGCGCAGGCCGCCGCATGGTTTTCCGGCACGCAGATCACCAGGTCAAAGCCCTTGAGGATCTCGATGGGCACGATAATGGCTATCCAGACAACGGGCACGCCTTTGGCCGCCCGCTGGTGCATGTCCATGTACTCCCGGGCCATTAGTTTGCTCAGGTTTTTCGACGCCTCGGGCAGCATCCTGGTATTGGCCATGATTGCCTCCTGTTATTGGCCCAGCAGTTCGGCAAAGGCCTCGATCCTGGTGCGGAAGGCCCCCACGTTATCCCTGTCGTGCATGGCTATTTCCAGCACCAGGCTGGGTATGTTCATTTCGCCAAGGGCCTTTTGCATCAGCGGAAATTCAAAATATTCGTATTCGCAAAATTTTTCGGCCACGAAAATTACGCCGTCCACTCTGCTGTCGGTGGCAGCCCTGGGTAGGGATGCGTGGCGGGCTTCGCCGCTGTAGAGCAGGGTGGAGCAGGGTGGATGGTCAAAGTAGAACTGTTGGTAATAATCCGCCGCCGAATCAAAGCCCTCCGGCGTGTATTCGATTGAACGGCCCAGGCTGGCGATGTCGTTGGCCGCGACCCTAAGGCCGGCCTGTTCGATGAGCTCCATGATCGGGCCGGGCGGCGGCATAATGCCGCTGAGCATGACTTTGGGTCCTGAGGCTTTTGCCTCCTCGCCCGCCGAGTCCAACAATTCCTGAAGCATGGCCCGCTGCTGTTCGATGGGGCTGAGCCAGGCAGTGTTAATGGTCCTGGTATAGTCGGCGAAACGTAGGCGTCCCTGGGCGGCTGCCTGCTGGATGCCCTGGGCCAGGCCGCGAACGGCGCGGTATTGTTCCACAGTGGCCCTGAAGGCCTGATCCGAGTATGAAACGGCGTATTCCGCTTCCAGGCGCTGGATCAGGTTTTCGACCTCCCGGGCCAGATAGCCCTGGACAAATTCACCCTGGGGCACGGTTTGGGGTACGTGGATGCGGAATATGGGTAGGCTGGGGCGGACAAGTTGAAGCAGTTCCGGCAGGTTGCGCAGGGTGTCGCAGGCGTTGTACATGAACAGGCCGTCGAATACCTCTCCAGCGGAGCCGGCAACGGCTTCGGCAAGTCTGCGGCCCACTGAACAGGCATACTGCTGCACGTGCAGGTCCGCGTTGGGCGTTTCTGGAAGCCAGCGCCCCAGACTCCATAGCACCACGGGCGTCAGGCCCAGGCTGGATAGGAGTTCCAGGGGCGGATAAAGGGGAAAGCATCCTATCAAGGGTCTTCCCGCTTGCCTTGAATTGGTCAGTATCGACGAGATGGTGTTCATGTGTGAAGGCCGATCGCTATGATGATTTGTATAAATAACGATTAGAATATAAATATAACGATCGTTATATGTCAAGCCGTAAGAACAGTTCCGCAAGTGATGCGCGGATTACTTGATGGCCAGACGAATGAGTTGCTTGAAGGCTTCGCCGATCTGCTGGGAGTCGTATTGTTCGCTGCTCAGCGACGATAATATGCCCGTACCGATGCTCATGGCGATGACCATTGCCGGGATGGCCTGGCCGATGCGGCAATTGGGTTTGCCCTGGCCTTTGACGATATTGGAGACATACGAGGTCAGGTTGTTGAAGAACCGGACCATGACGTTGGTTATTTCCGGGTTGCTGTTGGCCTGGCCCAGATAGTTCATCATCACGATCTGAAAATCAGGGTTGTCCTGGGGTACGGCCTGGGCCTTTTCAATATAGCTCATCAGCTTGCGGCCAGGGTCCTCTATGGGGTCGACTTCATCCATGACCTGTTCATAGGACTTGCGGAAGGCATCGACAATAACCTGCAAAAGGATGTCTTCCTTGTTCTTGAAATAGTGATAGATAACGCCCGTGCTTACTCCGGCCTCCCTGGCGATGTCCTTGACCGAGAGGTTGGCAAAGCCTTTTTCCACGATGCAGCGCTTGGTGGCGTCCACCACCTGCTTGGTGCGGATTTCTTTGATTAGTGAATTGGCCATGGCTCCATAGTGCTGATTATAAATTAATAACAGTCATTCAATAATTTACCGGTCCGTGGCCCGCGGTCAAGTTTTTTGGGCTATATCCGCTGAACCAGCCACTGGCACAGGTCGGAAAGCACCTGTTCTTTTTCCAGTTCATTGAATATCTCATGACGCAGTCCGGAGTAAGGCACCAGCTTGCGGTCTTCCACGGTGCAAGCGGCAAAGAAATCTTCCGAACCGCTTGGCGAAACAAGTTTGTCGTCAGTGCCGTACATCAAAAGCAGGCTATCGGTCTTGAGCTTGGCCGCGTTGGCCAGGCAGTCTAGCTGAGCCTTGGATGATTCGGTGAATAAACGGCTGGTGCCGCCCTTGAGCACCAGGGGGTCGTCCACGTAGGCCTGGTTCAGGACCGGGTCCTTGGTCAGGGTGTTTTCATCAACAGGATTGGGGATAAGCAGTTTCGGCGCTAGATAGGACAATAGCCTGGCCATGAATATCTTTGCCGCGGGCAGGGCCTGGCCCGCCCTCAGATAAGGACCGGACAGGGTTATGATCTTGAACGGGTGCCGTCGGTTGACGGCGTAGGATACGGCCTGCAAACCGCCCATACTGTGGGAGATGAGCACCGTGGGCTCCATGCCCAGCACCTCGCCTGCCTTGGCCACGGCCAAATCAATGTCGTCGAGGTATTCTTCCCATTTCATGATGCCGCCGCGGATGCCCTGGGACCGGCCGTGGCCGCGCTGGTCATAGATAAAGGTGGCCAGCCCGATGTCGTTTAGCTTTTGGCAAACATGGTCATATCTGCCGTAATGTTCACCAAAACCGTGCAGGATGAGGGCGGCGGCCTTGGGGCTTTCGGGCACCGTGCTCGATGCCTTTAATTGAAACCCGTCTTTGGTCTGGAAGGTATGTTCCCCACTCATGGCGGCCTCCTTGGTAAATGGCGTCTAACGCATCAAAAACACGGTACAACATACCACCATGAGCCATGAAAAAGAAACCCCCGGGCCGAAGCCCGGGGGGTGATTGCTTTAGATTAGCCTAAAGGCTAGATGCACTCGGCCAGAACCTCGGCGATGTCCATGACCTGGAGCTTGTCGTCGACGTTTTCGGTCTTGGTGGAGTCGACGAACATGTTGATGCAGTAGGGGCAGCCCATGGCCACGACCTCGGCACCCTTTTCCACGGCCTCGCGCACCTTGTGGGTGCTGAAACGCTGCTCGGGGTCGGCTTCCATCCACAGACGGCCACCACCGCCGCCGCAGCAGACGGCCAGACCCTTGTTGCGGTTGAATTCCATGACCTCGGCGCCAGCTGCCGCCAACAGGTCGCGGGGCTGCTCGTACACGCCGCAGTGACGGCCCAGGTAGCAGGGATCGTGGTAGATGATCTTCTTGGCCATCTTGGGATCAATCTTCAGCTTGCCTTCGTCAACCAGCTGCTTGAGAAGCTCGGTGTAGTGCATGACCTCGAACTCGCCGCCGAACTCGGGGTATTCCTGGCTGAAGGTCATGTAGCAGTGAGGGCTGGTGGTGATGATCTTCTTGACGCCCTTGTCGTTGAACAGGTTGATGTTCTTCTCGGCCAGGCTCATGAACTGCTCTTCGTCGCCCATCTTGCGCAGGGACTCGCCGCAGCAGCTTTCCTCGTTGCCGATGATGCCGTAGCTGACGCCGGCGGCGTTGAGCACCTTTACAAGGGCCTTGGCGATTGAGATGGCCCGGGGGTCATAGGCGCTGGTGCAGCAAACGCTGAGGAAGTACTCGGTGCCTTCTTCAAAGCGGGGCACGTCCAAGCCGGCGGTCCACTTTTCGCGGTCATCGCGCTGGCCGGACCAGGGGTTGCCCTGGCTGTGGATGGAGCCCATGATGGTGCGCAGGCTGGACGGGGCGGCGCCGGTCTCGGCGATCATGGCGCGCATGGCGCGGACGGTGTCGATGATGCCGACCTCGCGGGGGCAGTTTTCCACGCAAAGTTTACAAGTGGTGCAGGCATAAAGAATGTCGTCGGATTCGAAACCTTCCAGGCCCATCTGGGCCATGCGCATAAGTTTGCGGGTGCGGAACTCGGAACCGACGGAAGGCCAGGGGCACAGGCCGGAGCACAGGCCGCACTGCATGCACTGGGTCAGGGTTTCACCACCCATCGCAGCGATGGCTTCGGCGACTTCGAGGAACGGCGTTGCGGTCATGTTCCTTAAACTCCTTAGCTGAAGGACAACAGAAAATATTAAACACGCCCGGCGCAAAAAAACACCGCACGCGTGCTTCTACTCCATGAGACTATCGGAACTTGAATATCAGGAACAGGTAGCCATGTCAAGTTGCTAGTTACTTTTGGCACTAGTAGCATGGCTAAAAGTTACATGCGGGCCTTTTGGGGATTTGGCATGGCGATGTACGCCATGGCCCGGAGAGATTAGCGGTTTCTGTATCTTTGCAGCAACATTGTATAATTCGCTGGGTTTTGCGTGGTTAGGCGGCTATATGTACGGAAAGCCGCCCGAAGCGTGTCCGGGCGGCTTTGTCGCGGTGTTATTTTATTGAAAGCTCCTGTGGCTTGTGCCGGGGCACGAACAGAGCGATCAGGCCCGTGAACATGAAGACCATGCCGCCCATCATGTGGCTCAGATCCAGGACGACCATCAGCGGGGGTGAAACAAAGACGCCCATGTTGCGGATGACTTTGCCGATGCCGGTGATCAGCAGCAATGCCAGCAGTAGCCAGCCCCACCAGGAACGCGGGCCCCAGGACCAGCCGCTAATGCCGGCGCGGGTGTCCAGGGTCAGCCGCCAGAAATACATGAATATCAGTAAGGCCGCCGCGATGTAGTGGATGTCGCTGGTTGCATAAAAGTCAGCCGCCCAGGCCATGCCCGGCAGATCGGCCAGATAATAACGCTTCATGATGGGCATCTGGGCAAACCCGCTGAAAACGGCCGCAACGATGGTCACGATATAGAGCAGCTTGACGCCGCCGCCGCCCGGGGAGTATTGCGCGTTTTTCATTTGTCACCTCCCTTGCCCGATCCGCCTTTGGCCAGGAACTTGCCCAGTCCGGCGGCAATGCCCGCGATGGGGGCGATCATCAGGGCCAGGGTGAGGTTTTTTTCGCTGGCCATGGAGTCGGCAACCGGAGCCATGGATGGTCTGCCGAAGCGGGCCAGGTTACCGCCGAGCTTCTTGCCAGCGCCTTGTCCTTGGCCCCGGCCTTGGCCGCCGGACCTGGTGATGGGCGGCATGCCCGAGAGCATGTCTTCCTTGGCCTGCTCCTGGTGCTGGGCCACCATGGCCTGATTAACTTCATTGAAGGGAACCGGCGAGACGTAGAGCGTGTTGGTTCCGCCGTTTTCTTCCAGGCCGTAGATGTATTCGCCCCACTTATCAGGGCTTGCGCCGTCCTTTTGGGCCATTTCCCTGGCCAGAGCCTCGGCCTTGGCCACCATCTCGGTCCTGGGGCCTATGCTCTGCACCTTTTCCGGGCATACCTCGATGCAGCGGGGCAGTTGCCCCTTTTCGACCAGGGGCATGCAGCGGTGGCACTTGAACATGGCGCCGTTGCCCGCGTATTCGGGAAGAATATCCAGATACAGGCCCACTCCGCTCTGACGCTGGGGGACGTCCCACGGGCAAACCTGCTTGCATTTGGCTCCGCCCAGGCATATGTCGGGGTCGATGCGGACAATGCCGTTAGATTCAACACGGCCAGCGCCGAAGGGGCACAGGTTGGTGCAGGGCGGATTCTGGCAATGCATGCAGCGCCGGGGAACGTTGAGTTCCACTTCCTGGCCCTTGTGGTTAACGGCCAGCATGTCAACATACAGGAAGTTGTAGGGTGTTAGCCTGTCCTGGACATCCTTGTGCTTGGACCAGTCTTCGATGGGCACGCGATCCGGAAAAGACTTGGGCATGGGACCGGTCGGGTTCGGCACGGTGGATTGCCATTGTTCGCGGCAGGCCTCCACGCAGGCCTCGCAGCCGATGCACTTGCTCAGGTCCAGCAGAGTGCAAAGCTCCCGACCGCCCGAGGCCATGACGGCTTGGGGAAGGGCCACGCTGGATGCGGCGGCGCCGGCGGCAGCGGCAAGGCCTGATTTTAAAAAGCCCCGTCTTGATATGTGTTTGGACATTTACTTGCTCCTGGACAACAGCATTTAAAACCTATTCGAGCTTGTATGTGAGTTATAGCAACTGTTGTGCCGAAATCGAAAAGTGTGGCGCAAGGTGGATAACATCTTGTCATACAAGACATTATGCCCTACTTGGTGGACGGGGCGCAAGCCATGGCCAAGCTATTGTGTTAATGATATCGTTAACTGTTAACGTGATGGTTAAGGAGAAGTTGAAATTGTTAATGGCTTAACCGGGAGCCTTAGCCCTAATGCCCAATAAAATGTCCTAGTCGAGAAAAGCGTTGACAGGTCAAGGTCCTAGCTGAAGGAGCCATGGCCTTCCGGTTAAGATGGTTCAAGCCAAAAGAAACATCTTAATTGAAAGGAAGGACCATGACTCAATCGCAGTATATCATCAACCGCAAGCTCAATATTCTGGAGTTGGGCCAGGCTCTGGGAAACATCTCCGAGGCCTGCCGCAAGCTGGGCATCAGCCGCCAGCACTATTACGACATCAAGCAAGCCATCGATGAAGAAGGTCTGGAAGGGCTCTTGGAGAAGAGCCGCCGTGTGCCCAGGATCGGCAACCGTGTGGCCCCTGAGATAGAGCAAAAAGTGCTGGATTATTCTTTACAGTTTCCCACCCACGGACAGACGAGGGTGGCCAACGAACTGAAGAAAATCGGTATCCAGGTCAGCGCCGGAGGCATCCGCAGCATCTGGCAGCGGCACGATCTGACGCTAAAGGCCCAGCGCCTCAAGCGCCTGGAGAAATGGGCGGCGGAAAACACCGAGGTGCTCACCGAATCCCAGGTCCAAGCCTTGGAGAACGCCAAGCAGGAAAAAGAAGCCCACGGCGAGGTGGAAAGCCCTCATCCCGGCTTTTTGGTGGCCCAGGACACCTGCTATGTGGGCATTATCAAGGGCATAGGCCGCATCTACCAGCAAACGGCCATCGACACCCACGGCAGCCATGGTTTTGCCAAGGTTTATCGTGAAAAGACGGCCCTGACCGCCGCCGACCTGCTCAACGACAGGGTGCTGCCCTTTTACGACCACCACGGCATCAGGGTGCACCGGGTGCTCACCGACAATGGCCCGGAGCTGTGCGGTCGTCAGGACAGCCACCCCTACGAGCTATTTCTGCACCTAAACGACATCGAGCACACCAGAACCAAGGTGCGCCATCCCCAGACCAACGGAGCGGTGGAGCGGCTCCACCAGACCATCCAAAATGAATTCTATGAGGTGGCCTTCCGGAAAAAGCTGTACCGCACGCTGGATGAAATCCAGGCCGACCTGGACGCCTTCATGACCTACTACAACACCGAACGGACCCACCAGGGCCGCTATTGCCAGGGGCGCACCCCTTTCCAGACCTTTACCGACGGCCTGGAACTGTATCAAAGGCATGTCCATGAAGGGATAGAAATAGACGACGCGGCGTAGTAACCTAAGCCATCTGCCGGAAGGCCAAACTGTCAACGCAATTACTGACTAGGACAAATAAAACCTCAAGTGAGGGCGATATACCCGTGCCGTTGGCAGGTCGTCGAAAAAAGGCAGTCATGGCTTTTCCCAGCGACCTGTCAAATGCTTACGGCGCGGGCGTTACTATCTCCACAGTCACTTTGGTATTTGTTTTCTCGCTGATTCTGGCGCTGATGATACTATAAGTGTCGCTGGTTATGGTGAACCTTGTGTATTGCTTGGTATAGTCGTCACTCTGCTCCTGATTACATGATGTGACTTTGACAAAGTGGTTGCAATCGCCTCTGGCCGTGGGAGTTTGGATCAACGCGCCGGTGGTCATGCCGGCACCGAAAACGATAAGTAACACAATAATCAACCCGATTTTTCTTGCCACGCCGTTTGCTCCTTTTAATCGTTCCGAGGCTGGATTACACGGCCCGGCAGCAACATGATAACGCGCCGTTTTCCGTGATCAAGAAAGTGTTGATATTCATTTGGGCGCCGCTGTCAAGCGGGATTGCCTGGCTTTTCCGGCTAGGCGTGGGCGGTAGGCTTGATGAGAACGGACGGGACCACTGCCGCCGGCGACCGGCTCGTGCACAGACAACGCCCGGGCCATGAAAAATCCGCAACGTAATTTAGTTTTTAGCTTGACTGGGATGCATTAATTGTTATCTTCTCAGTAATAAATTCGATTCATCAAACTTCCGTCATAGAGGGACCAATTGCAAACAGCGTTGCACGACGATGAAAAACAACAATTTCTAAGTCTCTTGCATCAGTTGCGCATCGGCGAGATAGATGAGCGCATGGCCTTGGCCGAGGTGTTCTTCAACTCCGAAGAGCACCATACCGCTGATGGCTGGCGAAAATTCATGCAGAGGCGCGGCCTAAGTTTTGACTTGGATTTCGTCACCCAGAATCTGGAGTTGCTTGCCAGGTTCGGCATGGCCTATAAACGTGAGTTTGAAAACGAACCCACCCGTTATGAACACCATCACTTGGGCGAACACCACGACCATATGATCTGCACCTCATGCGGCAAGATTACCGAATTCATGAATCCTGAACTGGAGCGTTTGCAGGAAAAATCGGTCTTGGATTACGGATTCCGTCCCTTGAGGCATAGATTGCAAATCTATGGCCTTTGCAGCGAATGCCTGGCCAAGCGGCCCTCGCTACAGCCGCTTTCGGCAATCGCCTCCGGTGAAAGGGTCCGTGTGGAAAAACTGCCCAAGGGCGAAAGGGCTTCGCGACGCCTGGAATCAATGGGAATCAACAAGGGCGCGGAGATGCACGTGCTCTCAGCGGGAAACGGCCCGACAGTCGTGGCGGTAAAAGGTACGCGCCTGGCGCTGGGAAGAGGGGAGTCTGCCAAGATTATGGTGAGCGTGATTTCCTGAACCCGAGGCGCTGTATCCTATAGATAGTAAACAAACTTGTTGTTGGGTTAACCATAACGGCAGTAAGGCGCAGCCTGCTGCCATTATGTTGAATCAATAGTGGTGTTGCGAGAAATTATTCAACCAGCCATCTGCAATGACGATGCTGCTTTTAAAAAAACATCATAAGCATAGTCAACAATACCTGTGGGTTACGAACTTACCGGTTTTGTTGGGCTTCGGCCCCTTGAGGCGAATACTTGCGGGGATAATCGCTGAACGATGTTCATATGTGTTATCAATCGTTTTGCCGGAGATGTGAATTTGAATAACTTGAAAAAAATTAGTTAATGATCGTTTTGGGTTCAACACCGCTGGAAATAAATTTAACAAAATAAACGACCAAAACACCTGCCGATGCATTGCTTTTTCCCCCAAATTCATTATAAAGTTTTGGCGAAAATTTCCCGCGGGATGGGTTTTCCACCATTGCGGCGAAATTGTCGTGTCCCGGTTAAATGCTTGCTCGTTGCGAACCGGTATGACCTGGATGGAGCCCAATCAGATTTCGTCTGTCGCGGCGCCTAGGAAAAAGCAACTTGTTGGGTTCACTTCAAATCAAGTGAATACGCACAATGTGAACGTTCGGAATTGTGGTGCGTCGGTGAAAAAACACCGGAAAAATGCACCTGTTAGAGCTGTTTTTTGATGACCCCCAGGCCCATGGTCTTTTTATTCGTTTTGGCTTGTACTGCTATTGTCGCACCATGGATAAGCAGTCTTGGGGTAGAATATTTGCTTGGGAGCAATAATTTTACCCAATGTTCAATCCAACAGTTGCTGACTTGGTCCATCTGGTTGACTCTTCTGCTTGCCGCCTTGGCAATTATTCCTTTGCAAATTTTTCAGCTGATCCGGTTGCGGCAATTCAACAGGCAATTAAATGCCATTGATGTCGAAACCCCTTCCTTCAGCGCTGCTGAAATAAACCTAAACAGGACGGCCAAAGCGGTCTATCCGCATTTCGAAAAGATCCTGGGCAGGCTTAAACGCGCAATCTCCAGGGAAAAGGGATTAATCGCGGAGCTGAACGAGGCGCGCGATTACACGGATCTTTTATTGGAGAGTGTGGGCGAGGCTATCTTGGTCTTTGACGGCCAGGGAAAGCTCCAGGATTTTAATGCAGTTAGTGAGAGGCTTTTCGGCCTTTCCGCTTATCGGCACATAGGGACGGCGCCGGTTTTTCTGGCCTTGGGAGAAGATGTTTTTTACCAGGTTCTGGACAAGGTCACCAAGGAAATTTCGCGTAACGGTTATTATCAGGGTGACTTGAGGCTACGGTCCGCCAATGGCGAGTTTATTTATGCCGAAGCTACCGTGGCGCCGGTCGGCAGCTTTAAAAGCCTGGGCAGAAACCTCTACATTTCAGCAGTGAGAGACGTATCGGCCAGGCACAAGGCCATCAAGGCTTTGGAGGAATCGGAGCATCGCTATCGCCTGGTTACTGACGGTTCGCCTTTGGGAATCTATATATATCAGGAAGGAAAGCTGGTTTTTGCGAACCAACGGTTGGCCGCCATGTTGGATTCAAACCCTGACGACCTTTTGAAAGGCAACCTGTGGGACTTCTTTGATCCGGCTGACATTCAGGCCATTCAAACCAGAATGTTAAAAAGAACAAAAGCACTGCCCGCTGGGACACCTTCCCTGGAGATAAAACTTAAGACTGTAAAAGGCGAAACCAAATGGGTGGAGTTGCAATCAGGCAGCTTTTTGCTTAACGGCAAGCCCGCCACGATTGGCAACGTGAAGGATATAACCGAGAGCAGGCTAGCCAGGCAGGAGGCCCGCAACAGGTTGCGTGAAATCGAGGTGTTGGGCCGCATCAGCGCCTTGGCCAACAGGGCCCAGGATTTGGAAACCATGCTCAACAAGGCTGTAGCCGCGATGAACGAAATCGTGGGCCTGCAGGGTGGCTGCGTTTTGCTGGAGAGCCGATCCGAACAAGCGCTTGTTTTGAAATGCCAAGATAATGCTCCGAACTGGTTGATGGAATACGCCCGTGAACTAGCCGCGACCTACAAACAATCAAAACTCCCCGACCGGGGTATTGAATCCTTTCCGGCATCCTATGTCGGTGGTCCGCAAAACACCGCAGCCTGCATTGTTCCTCTCATGAGCGTTGACAGACCCGTGGGCTGCCTGCTCATGTGGGGCGAAAAAACGCCTGATCACAACACGGCCCGGTTTATAACCTCAGTCAGCCTGGAACTGGGTGCGACCGTCGAGAGGCTTCGGCTGGTGGAAGCACTCCAGACCAGTGAACGCAGATACCGCGATTTGTTTGAGAATGCCGGAGACCTGATCGAGGCGGTTGACGATCAGGGCCGTTATGTCTATGTGAACAAACGCTGGAAGGAAGTGCTGGGCTATACCGAAAGCGAAGTTGAAAATCTGCGTGTAGACGACGTTGTTGATCCCGCTTGGTTGGATACCTATAAAAAGCTGATCGAGGAGGTAAAGGCAAAGGGTGAAATAGAAAACGCTGAGCTTGTCTATGTTTGTAAGGACGGCGGCCAAGTTCGGGTTGAAGGCGGCATTACGGCCCGGGTGCGCAACGGCCAGATAGCTTATACACGTTCAATTGTCCGGGATGTGACCACCAACCGCATGCTTCAGGAACATATGCAGCGGGCCCAGCGCATAGAGTCGTTGGCAATTATGGCCGGCGGTATGGCCCATGACTTCAATAATGTCCTGATGGCCGTACTTGGTAACACCTCATTGTTGATGTCCGAAGTCCAGGCGGACACCAACACTTATAAGCGCCTGGCCAATATAGAGCAACAGGCCTTGTCCGGATGCTCTGTGACCAAACAGCTGCTCAATATAGCCAGGACTAAAAGGCCAGATCACACCCAAGTGGACGTGGTGGCGATGCTCCAAGGGATAGTGGAGGTGGTTCGCCGCACCCACCGAGGATTGACCGTTGAGCTTAACACCGACAAACACCTTCCGGAGATCAAGGGAGACGAGGGGCAACTCCACCAGGCGTTCATGAATTTGCTGATCAACGCCGCCCAAGCCACAGAAGATGGAGGCTGGGTGCAAGTCAAAGCCGCTTCAACTTCCCTCAATACCGAAGATGCCCAGGCCCGGGACCTGGAGATGGGCGAGTTTTTTAGAATCGAGGTTCATGACAACGGCCATGGCATTGAAGAGGGTGACCTGAAACGCATTTTTGATCCGTTTTTTTCCACCAAAGACCGTAACCGCGGCACCGGGTTGGGGCTTACCATGACCTACCGGACCATAAAACAACACAATGGTTTTATCGGCGTGGAGTCTCAAAAGGCCAAGGGAACGACATTTACCGTCTTGCTGCCGGCCTGCGTGGCAGACAAAAAACGCAAGTTGAAGCCATGCAACCCCCTCCAGGAAAGTCCGGGCAACCTCGAGGGCAAAACCATAATGGTTGTCGATGATGAGGTTGGTGTCCGTCAGACCATCGTGGACATGCTTCTACAGACGGGCGCGAAAGTTTTTGAGGCGGGCGACGGACTGCAGGCCCGGAAGCTGATGGAGGGCGGCAACAACGATGTGGACCTGATCGTCCTCGACATGATCATGCCCGATATGGATGGGAACGAATTCTATCAATGGTTGAAAACCAGCAACCACGATCCAATGGTCCTTTTTGCCACCGGCAACGGCCTACAGCCCGCCATTGAAAACAACCTATTGTCTAAGAGTTGCTTTTATATCGCCAAACCATTCCGCCTGGCCGACTTCAACACAAAGCTCGCCGAGATTTTCATGGAGTCATAGCTGGTTGGGGCTACGGCAATTTTGCCAACAGCATCTGTGCTTCCTTGAAACCTGGCCGAATTTCCAAGGCCTTTTGCAGCAGCTTTTTTGATTCGGCGAATTGCTTTTGTTCGGCCAAAGCCAGGGCTACGTTATAGAGCAGGTTTTCATCGTCAGGCGCCACTTCCAAGGCTTGTCTGTATATTTCAATGGCCTTGTCAATGCGTTTTTGGCGGCGGTAGGCAATTCCCAACCGGTTGTAGATATGCACCTTTTGGGGATCAATGGAAACGGCGTCGGAAAAGACTTGCGCGGCCTGCTCGTTTAAACCGGCATCCAATAAAGCATCACCAACTTCGGAGATCATATCCGAATCATTTGTCGCCGCCTTTTTTGCCCGGTTTAATGCTTCAAGGCCTTCTTCAATGTTTCCTTGTTGCAACAGGGCCTTGCCCAGGTTCAGCTGACGGCGGGCGTTGCGCGGGCTGATTCTGGCGGCAGCGCGCATCTGTTGGGTGGCTTCTTCGAGTTGGCCTCGTTTGGTGTAAAGATGGGCCAGTCGGTCCCGGGCTTTGACAAAGCGGTTCGCCATGTCGGCTGCCTCATGATACCTGCTAAGCGCGGCCTCTTCCTTTTCCAGTGCCTCCAGGGCCTCTCCCATGGCCAATAGCGTCCTGGGGCTTTTGGGGGCCAGGGTTATTGCTTCTTCAAACGATTTGAGTGCTTCTTCAAACTTGCCCTGGTGCATCAAGCCGGCACCTTTATCCAGTGCTTCATCCACCGGATGGGGGTTGCGGCGTTTCTCCAAAATATGGTCGATTCTGTCCATAAGGGTTTGGGCTTGGAATGGTTTGACGATATAGCCGTCGACGCCTTCTTCAATCGCTTCAGCCACGATGTCTTCGACGACTTCAGCCGTGACCATGAGAAAAGGGGTGTTCCGCATGCCCTCGTCGCCCCTGACCTTTTTCAATAGATCCAGACCCGTCATGTTGGGCATGTTCCAGTCGCAGATTATGAAATCAACGTGGGTCTGCTCCAGCTTTTGCCAAGCATCAAGACCGTCGGAAGCATCCGTGACTTTTGTGTAGCCAAAAGTGCGAAGAAAATTAAAGACCATTCTACGGACGTTGAACTGGTCGTCGACAACCAAAAAACGGGTATTCGGGTCCCTTGAAGGTTCCAAGGCTTTCCTCCATTTGAGGCCGGGCAGGTTGATTTTCCCCAAATAAGATCGGCTGCCTTTAGGGGGTGCTGGTGAAAACGCTCATCTGCTACTGGTATTATAAAGATTCATGTTGCAAAAATCAGTTCAGAAGCTCATTTATGGCCCCAGCCAGGACTCCGGGTTGAACAGGTTTTATTAGATACTTGGTGGCCCCCATGTTCAGGGCCCGGTCGATGTCTGTTTGATGCCCCTCTGTTGAAAGCATTATGACCGGCAAAGCAGCGCTTTTTTTATTTTCCCTAATTTTTTTTAAAAGGGTAAGGCCGTCCATGCGGGGCATGTTGAGGTCGGTCAAAACCAAATCGACATGGTTGCAGGAGAGGACCTCCAGGCCTGCCACGCCATCGCTGGCTAACAGGACGTTGAATCCGTTTTGGCGCAGCATTGTGCCCAGTATGTTCTGAATAGTAGGTGAATCATCAACTACAAGAATGCTGGGTTTGTTCACGGCTACAGTCATACCAAGAGGAATCCTCAAGCGAAGTATATCGTCAAATTATCATGTTTCAGGTCATCGAACAACAATAGTCTGTCTGAAGTGAGGATGAAAATTACCTTTTTCACAATTTAGAGCCGTCCTTCGATGACTTGAATCGCGATATCCGCCGTTGACCGCACATCCGGACTTTCATCGGATAAAAGGCCCAAAAGGGACGGTATGGCCCGTTGGTCCTTGATGCGTCCGAGGGCCTTTGCCGCCGCCGATTTTGTGGCGATGTCTTTGGAACCAAGCATTTCCATAAGCGGAATGACCGCATCCTCGGCTTCCGTCAATCCCAGTGACCTTACCGCATGCAGACGAAGTTCCTGGTCGTCATCACCCAAAAACTTGATGAGGATTTTATGCGCATTCGGGTTGGCCGTTTCAGCCAGTGCCGTAATCAATGCGCGTCTGACGGAAGTCGAGGGATCATTTACCAGCGGTATCATCTGCTCAAGGGCATTGGCTCCGTCGGATTGCAAAAGGGCCCAGACCGTAACCCGCCGAACACTCGGGTCTTCATCAAAGAGAAGACCCCGCAGTAGGTTGCCGGCATCGGGCAAAGCAAGAGTGCCTATGCCTCGGGCCGCCATGCGCCGGTGATTACTGTTGGAGGCTTCCAGTCCTTTGGTGAGGATGTCCACAAGATCATTGCCACCTATTTGGAGCATTGATCTCATGGCCTGGCGTCTGAGGTCCTTGTGATCGTTTCCCAGAAGCCTGGCCAAAACCGGAACAGCCGGTTCAAATTGCAACTTGCCCAAGGCCCTGGCTGATTCGAAAACCACATTTATGTCATCATCGGCAAGCAGACCGAGGAGAATTTCACCCGCCTGAGTGTCTTGTCTGCTTCCCAAACCAGCGGCAGCCTGGGCCCTGACTTGGGCGGAAGGATGCCCCAGGGCTTTGATCAGGGCGGCATTTGGTTCCGGGCCAGGCATACGGCTCAGGGCGGTTACTGCAACCAGGGCCAATTTGGGGTCTGCCGAAGTGGAGGCTCCCACCAAGGGGGCTTCGGAGCCAATGGCCTGAAGAGTATCGTAAATCAATTCAATCAGGTTGTTGGATTCCGTGTTGCGGGCAAGCTCCATGATATTGTAAACACTTGATGTATCGGCAAGCATGGCCAGGCCTTTGAGGGCAAGGGCCTGAACGTTTTCGTTCATGTCGTTCAAGGCGTCCCATAAGCCGGTATCAAGCTTTTCCTTTAAGTCCGGATCCAACGCGGACAGTATCTCGGATGAGGAGGACTTTACCAGTGCGCCGCATATGGCCGTCAGCAGCAGGCCCTGGGCATCGCTTATCTTTGCCAATAACGGTTCGACAATAAGCGGATCTTCCAGGTCCCCAAGGGCCTCCACTATGCTGATCTGTACAAATTCGGAAGCCTTGTCCATATGTTCCAGAAGGGGGCGCACGACGGACGTATCTCCGATGTGGGAAAGGGCCTGCACCACCGAGTATTGGACCCATTCATCATCATGAAGCTGGCCTAGAAGGGGGGCCACTGCGGCCGAGGAACCGATTTTGCCCAAACTGTCGGCCGCCATGGCCCGCACATTGGCATCACTGTCTTTTAGGGCCTCGGTCAAGGCCTTTATCGCACCAGCGATTTTAATGGAGCCGAGAATGTCGGCGCAAAAAATGCGTTGGTCCCTGTCGCCGTCGGATAAAAGTCTTATGAGCATTTCCGGGGCGTCTTCGCCGACGATCCTGAGCAGTTGAATTGCCCGGTTACGCATGACCACGTGTTCTATCGCCAGCATTGGAATCAGCCGCACGGCGACTTCGCGGCCGCGCAGTTTCGCCAGGGATTCAACGGCGGCTTCCTCCACATCCGGGTCGCCGTCAGCCAGATGGTCAATCAGGGCGGGGATGGCCGAACGTTCGGCAATGTTGCCTAATGTTTTTGCGGCTTCTCTGCGCACCGCCGGCGAGGGGCTGTTGAGTTCTTCTAGTAAGCGTGATGCCAGTTGTGAGGACATGTGGTTCAATTCATTGGTATGCGCACGCTGAAGGTCGTAGGCCTTGACGGCTGCCAGGCAACGTGACCGTTCCATTTGGACAAGACGGTGTTGGCCAGGAAAAGACCAAGCCCGTCATGGTCGCCGCCTTTGTCGCTGGTGAACGGTTCAAACATCGATTCGGCTATTTCGGCGTCCGGACCGGGACCGGAGTCCGTGACTTCCAGTACGGCGTTTTCAGAGTCCCGCAAGACTCGAACGCTCATTTCCACTGTTTTAGTGTTGGTCAACGATTCCACGGCATTGGCTATGACCTCGTTGAAGGCCAGGGATACGTCGATGTAGCTGATTTTCAACAGCGGCAGGTTGTCATCGGTTTGCAGGTCCAATTTGATCTGATGTTTGAAATATGGGTTGGCACTCCAAAAAGGAAGTTGTTCCCTGACCAATTGGTTGAGATCGGTTGGGTCCGGTGAAGTGCGCTGCCCCTGGCTGCTATGGGATGCCAGCATGCCAATTTCATCGGTTAGCTTGACCAGACCCTGTTGGGAAGAGTCGATTTTCTGCCTGATTTGATCCAGGTCCATTGCCTCGAGGCGAAGCTCCATCAGGTCCAGAGGCAGGCGCACCATCTGCACGGCCCCGGAAATATTGTGGACAACCCCTTTGAGCAGCCGTCCGACAAAGGCCAATTTTTCCCTTGCGACCAGGGCGTTGATCACTTTTTCCGATAGAAGCTCGCTGCCGCTCAAGACTCCATCTCCTGGTTTCGGCGGGCCAATTGGCGTCGCTGTTGCTCAAAGGTGAAGCGGATGATTCGTTCCCTGTCAGAATCGGCTATTTCCACAAAATTGATGCCGATATGGTTGTCGTCACAATCATCTGGTTGATCGGCCCTGACCACTTCCCCAATCGCGTATACCGGACGCCAGGGGCTGTTGGGCAGGTTGATGGCCAAGATGATCCTTTGGCCCAGGGTTAGATCGGATTCGCCGCAGACGCCCAAGCCCGACCCGGATATGTTGACTACATTCATTTTGCCTGGAAAATGCAGGTCATACTCCCGTGTCCGTAAATGGTACAAAATCATATCGATTTTGAAGTCCATCCAGCGGATTACATCCAGTAGGGGCATCACTGATTCGGATAGACTCTGCTTTTCCCATACAGCCCCGGCGGCTTCCTCCAATTTGCTTTGCATGGCCCACATTTCCTGGTCCATGGCCATGGCCTGCCGGGAGCTTTCGTTTTCCGTTCCATAGCGCACCAGTAAGCGCACGCTGGTACGGTAAAATTGTCGTTCTGAACTGTTGTTTTCGTTCATGTTCATACAATGAGTTTACACCGCAAAAGCTTCCCGTGGCGAATACAATGAATTCTATCGAGATATTTCCACAACAGTGTCGCCGGATTCCGAGGGTGCATACCGTTCGAGCATGTCCACAAAAGCAATTACAACCTGGGGGTCGAATTGGCCTCCAGAGCAGCGATTTATCTCATTGACGGCTTCCTGCCTGGTTTTTGCCTGCCTGTAAGGGCGGTCGCTGGTCATGGCGTCATAGGCGTCGGCCACGGCGACAATGCGGGCCAATAGCGGAATGGCCTCGCCCGTTAGGCCGTCGGGGTAGCCTTTGCCGTCCCAACGCTCATGGTGGTGACGGATGATGGCCCTTTCGTTTTCACTGAGGTCCATTGAGCGGATAATTGTTTCGCCAACTACGGGATGTGTCTTAATTTGCTCATATTCTTCGTCGCTTAGGCATGTTTCTTTGAGTAAGATATTATCTTTTATGCCTATCTTGCCGATATCATGCAGGTATGCCGCAAATCTGATTGACTCTACAAGGTCAAGATCCAAGCTCATGGCCTGGGCGGTGAGAACGCTGAAGTTGGTCACCCGGCGGCTGTGTTGCCTGGTGTAGGGATCCTTGGCCTCCATCGCCCCGACCAGCGCCCCCAACGTGGAGTGCATGTTGGCGACCATGGATTCATACAGGGCGATGTTTTCAATGGACAGTACGGCCTTTTGGCAAAGGAAACGGCTGATAAAGATGTCCTCGCCGCCAAAGGGAAGGCCTCCCGATTTGTCGCCCACCACCAGCACGCCGAAAATTTCTTCTCTGATTTGGATGGGCATGACCAAATAGGCGTCTTGCATGGGCAAGCTGTCGTCCAGTTGTTGGTCGCCGTTGGCCCTGCCTATCATGGGCTGGCCCTCGGCTGCCACCTTTCCAATGGGGCCTTGTCCGAATGCGGCGGCGGGATAGCCCAGCTTGGCGTTTTCAAATCCATGCGCCGCAATGGTCAGCAATTGGCCGGAGGATCTGTCCAACAATAAAACAGCGGCTTTTTCCGCTTCCAAAAAACGAGCGGCCAGAGACGCCATGCCTTGGTAAATCTCTTCGGAGGTGTGCAGCCTGTCGATGGATTCGGATATTTTATGGATTACGTGTTGCTCTTTGATCCGCCTTTGCAATTCATGATTGAGCTTTTCAATCCGTTTTTGGTGCCGCAGGCTGTCTGCCAGGCGCAGGTTTTCCTTTAGGAGCCTCTGTTCGCGGACAACGCGTTCCACGGTGACCTTGATCTCGCTGAGATTGAACGGTTTGATCAAAAAGTCGCTGGCGCCCTGACGCATGGTGTCAATGGCGGCATCCAGGGAGGGAAAGCCGGTCATGATTACGACCGGCAAGGTCGTGTCTTGCTCTTTCAGCCTGCTCAGTAGCTCAACGCCGGTCATTTCGGGCATTTTAAGGTCTAGGAAGGCGCAATCAAAGTCGCCGGGCTTGAATAGGGTGAGAGCCTCCGGTCCGCTGGAAGCGCAGACAACATGGTGGTTGTTTATGGATGAGAGGTATTCGCGCAACGCCTCACGGATGTTGGGTTCATCATCGACCAGCAGAATCCTCAGACGTTCAGGTTCGTTAATGGTGTCTGTTGCCTGGGAGGTTCTTCCTTCTATCGACAACCCTGCGTCTCCGGTGGTATTGATGATTGGCAGCCTAGCGATATATGGCAGGCTGTTTATCTAGTCCCTATCTATCTTACCTATTTGAACTAACGGATTGTAGCATAATGCGATAGACAGCACTAGGCAGGGCTAATTAAAAGAAAACAAGATATGTCTGTTTGGTGTGCCGCTTAAGATGGCACGAAGTGGGGGCCGCCTATCGGACCCGGCCGGGGAGCCGGGTCCGATAGACTAGACTAGGGAGTCCAGCAGTCCATCCAGTTGGCCCGACTTGGCTCGATGGGCCATCTTTAGGGCTGCCTCAGCTGGTATTTGCCTGATTAGCCTCTTTCCGTCCGAGGAAAGCACCTTCACTATGTCGCGGCCTGTTTCCTGGTCAACCGCAACCTGGATGTTTACGTCAAACGTACGCTCCAGGTTTTCGGCAAACTGTTCGAGTTCCTTGCGCGATACCGTTTCCTCTGCTTGTTGATCGCTCTGAGCCGCAACTGTTTCTTCCTGCCCTGAATTGGCGGGTCTGTCGATGGTCTGTTGCGTTCGCTTGGCAACGGCATTTGGCGCGACATTGATTCTTGTCGTCGTTATTTCCATGGCCTTGCCCTCCGTGGCACCCGGCGTTAATCTGTTTTGCCAAAATCTTCCTTATTCTTCTTTTCGGCTGTTTGGCTGAAAAACTTTAATAAAAAAAGAAAAAAGCCCGAATTCCCCGAACTGGAGCCATTTGTGACCCTGGGGTAGAATAACCCTGCTCTTCGATAACCCAACCGTGGATTAATAAATGAATTTGACTCCCAGTGATTCGGAAAAAGCGGTTCTGGCCAGCATCTGGCATGAACAGGAAAAAGTGGGTGGTCCGGTCGTGGACCTCACCTCCAAGATGGTGATCGCTCCTGACAAAGCAGAGGGCGCATCCGTGCAATCGGTGGAGCGGGCGGTGGTGGATAGATTGGGGTGGCCTCAATGGGCACGGTTATACGCCAAACCGCCCCAGGCCATTATCTCCGCCGGAAAGTGGGCCCGGAACCAAGGTCTTCCCAGCGGTGTCTGCTGGATGGCCCCCGGCGCCGGAGCTCCGTTCGACCCGCCCTCCGGCGAACCGGGGGTGTTCGTCCTGCGGGCTGACTGGACTGAATCCACCGAAAAGCTGCAACAGGCCGCCGCCCAGGCCAAACAAAAGGGCGGATTGCTGATCGTGGACGAATCTTCAACCGGTTTTCGGTTGGCTGCCGGTGGCGCGGTTGAGGCCCACGGTTTGGAGCCGGACGCGGTTTTATACGTGTTTACCTTGCCCGGCGGCAGAAAGGCTGCCGTGCTGGCCGGCAAGGGCGAGGCGGCGCCCGAAGCTAAAAAACCGCCCCAGGACGACGTGTTGAACCTGGTTGCCGGTATGCTCCAAGGCATTGGCCGGATGGACACTGCTGCAAGAATCGCCGAACTGGGGCGTCTATTTTGTACGGGCCTGGAATACTATTGCCAGCAGAACGGTCTGACCGACGAGGTTACCATTGAAGGGCCCGTACAAATGCCGAGGCTTTCCGGACGCAGGGTGTGGGCCTTTTTCCAATTGGCCAGGGAGGAAGGTATTTTTCTTGAACCCCTGGTTCTGTTTGGGGCAGACATGGAGCCCGGCGATATGCCAAACTTGGTGTGGCGTCGTCTGGCCAGGGCCATAGCCAGGCTGCGGGTGCTTCCCGAAGGGGCCATGGCGCCGAAAGGATGGAAAGAAGCCGCGCCGAGCAAGTGCTTGCGCGTGGACGAAATCTTGCGCAGCCTGGATTAGCCGGGCAACTTATTGCCGACGGGAGAGCACCGTATGATGTGGATCAACTCCAAGAAATGGCTGGCTGTGGCCGCCGTATGCATTTTTACCATCTGTCTGACCGGGGCCGCCGCCGCCGAGGAACAGGCGAAAGTTTCTGGCGAATTTGTTGTAGAGGGCGCCTTCCAACCCGGTAAGGAGGTGAAGGCCCAATTGGAGCTGAATATAGCCAAGGGCTTCCATATAAACAGTGACCCCGACCAAAAGCCCATCGGCATGCCTATGAATATCACCCTGGAGGCTGACAAGTCCCTTGAGTTGAAGGAAGTAGTCTATCCCAAAGCCAGCAAGGTCAGACTGGCCTTTTCAAAAGATCCGGCACCGGTCTTTGAGGACGAGGCGCAGTTTACCATCGTGCTAAAGGTCGCTTCCGATGCGGCCAAGGGCCAATACAAGGGCACGCTGGTGGTGGAATACCAGGGATGTGACGACAACGTTTGCCACATGCCCGAATTACTGGAAATCCCCTTTGATTACGAGGTCGAATAAGACCTGCGTTCAAGCTGGTCCTGTTGACTTGAAAAATATCGGATGTGCCCAAATGAGAGCGCCTTCCGGTCAAAGGCCGGAAGGCGTTTTTTATTCGGATCGCTAATCTGTATTCTGACTCGTTGTGCTGTCGCTGGAGAGTTCATCCACGACTCCGGGGGCGTTGTCCGACAGGCGCTTGCGGATGATCCTCCCAACGATCACGGTGCCCACCATGACGGTGAGCAGCACGGCCACGACAATCTGCATGTTCTTAAACAGGCTCAGGTTGTTGGACAGCCATCCGCCAAAGAAATAACCCAGCCCGCCGAATGTGATGGTCCACAACAGCGCCGAGGCGAAATTAAGCAGCATGAAGCGCCACGGTGGGATATGGGAAATGCCGCAGGCCAGGGGTATGACCATGCGCAGGCCGTAAAGAAAGCGTGAAGACAGAATAAGGGCCACGGCGTGCTTGCGTACCAGTTTTTTTACTTCGTCGGCTTTTCGGCTCATGCGCCTTGAACGGCGGAGAATGTCATTGCCCCGCCATAGACCCAGGAAGAAAAAAAGCTGGTCCCCGATAAAACCGCCGGCCATGGCTGCCAAGGCAACGTAATACGGATTGAGCAGTTGTTTGCGGGCGGCTATGCCCGCCAGCAGAAAAAAGGTTTCTCCTTCGAGAAAGGTGCCCACAAAAAGGGCCCAATAGCCATAGCTGGTGATCGCTTGTTCTATAATATGATTTTCCATGAAATATTCGTACGGCTGGTTTTCGGCGGCCGTTTTCGCCCTGGAAGTTTAACCCAGGGTGATGGGCAGTAGCAAAGATTTTTCTGCAATGAGCCCTGGCAGGTATTAGTTTTTAAACATGAGGGGCGGCATATCGATTGCAGGCGTAAAATTGCGCTTGAAATTGGGAGATTGCGATGACAACCAGAAGCCAAAAAAAGCATCAATGCCCTGATTGCAAGCAATGCCAGGGTTGTTCGGAGGCCAGGTGCAATTTATGCCGCGGCCAAGCAGGTTCCGACGCGTTCCAGTTTGCCGGGCTATCAATGGCCGAGCAGATTGCCTTGTTCGATGCGGTAAACAAGGGCGAGGCGCCGGAAGGCAATTACAGGCATGCCTGCTCCTGCGGCAAGTAACCTCGAACTATTACCCGTAATACAAGCAACCGCCCAATACGCCTAGGCGTATTGGGCGGAAAATTCTTTGAAAAGGGTCTGGGAAAACCTTTCGTTTAAGAAAGGTTTTCCCAGAAATTATTTATGAGGCCTTTGCCACCTTAACGGCGCAGACTTTCAACTCGGGAATCTTGGCCACGGGGTCAAGCTTCTTGTCGGTCAACCGGTTGGCTGCCGCGTCGGCATAGTGGAACGGCAGGAAGATCAGCTTGGGTGAGACCCGATCGGTGATGTTGGCGGCCGCGGTTATCTCTCCGCGCCGGGAACTCACCCGCACCATGTCGCCATTGGCCACGCCCATGGCCGCCGCATCCGCCGGGTTGATCTCCACCTGGCAAACCGGGGCCAGATCGTTTACACCCTTGGCCCGCTTGGTCATGGTGGCCGTATGGTACTGATAGAGCACGCGGCCGGTGGTCAGGGTGAACGGGTAGCCCGCATCGGGCAACTCGGCCGGCTCCTGGTGCTCCACTACGCTGAACATGCCCTTGCCCCTGGTGAACTGGGCCGTGTGGAGGACGGGCGTGCCCTTGTGTTTGACATCGGGGCAGGGCCATTGCAGGCTGCCCAGTTTTTCCAAACGAGCGTAGGTGATGCCGGCGTAGCTGGGGGTGACCTCGGAAATCTCGGTCATGATCTGTTTGGGGCTGCGGTAATTCCAGTCTAGGCCCACGCGCTTGGCCAACTCGTTGATCACCCACCAGTCGGCTTTGGCCTGGCCGGGGGCGTCAACGGCCTTGCGCACCAGCTGCACCCTGCGTTCAGTGTTGGAGAAGGTGCCGTCTTTTTCAGCCCAACATGCCGTGGGCAGGACCACGTCGGCCAGGGCGGCCGTCTCGGTGAGGAATATATCCTGGACCACCAGGAATTCGCATGACTCCAGCGATTCGATGACGTGACGGGAGTCCGGGTCTGAAACAGCCGGGTTTTCACCCATGACAAACAGGAACTTGACATCGCCGTGGTGTATGGCATCCATCATCTCGGTGACGGTGAGGCCGGGCTTGTCGCCAAGGCCCTTGGCGCCCCAGGCGGTTTCCATCTTGCCCCTGGCCGCCAGGTCGGCGACAGGCTGGTAGCCGCTGAACACGTTGGGCAGGCCGCCCATGTCGCAGGCGCCCTGGACGTTGTTTTGGCCCCTGAGGGGGTTGACGCCGGTGCCGGGCCGTCCGATTTGACCGCAGAGCATGGACAGATTGGCCAGGCTCTTGACGTTGTCCGTGCCGTTGGTGTGCTGGGTGATGCCCATGGCATAGAAGATGGCCGCGCTTTCACTGGTGGCGTAGAGCCGGGCAGCCGCGCGGATGTCTTCCGCCGGAACGCCGGTGATCTCGGCGACCTTTTCGGGCGTGTATTTGGCCACGCACTCTTTGAGCGCCTCAAAGTTTTCCGTGCGTTCATCGATGAACTTCTGGTTTTGCAGTCCTTCGGCGATGATGACGTTCATCATGCCGTTGATCAGGGCAGCGTCCGTGCCCGGGCGCTGGCGAAGCCACAGTTCCGCATCCTGGACCAGGCCGATCTTGCGGGGGTCGCAGACTATCAGCTTGCCGCCGTTGCGGGTGACATTTCGCCGCAGGACCGTACCGATGACCGGGTGGTTTTCAGTAGTGTTTGATCCGATGACCAGCATGCAGTCTGTGTTTTCCATCTCGGCGATGGAGTTGGTCATCGCGCCGCTTCCGAATGATGCCGCCAGACCGGCGACAGTGGAGCTGTGTCAGAGACGGGCGCAGTGATCGACATTGTTGGTGCCGAACCCCGCGCGGAAAAGCTTCTGGAAGAGGTAGTTTTCTTCGTTGGTAACCCTTGCCGAGGCCAGCCCGGCCAGGGCGTTTGCGCCGCTGTCGGCGGCGGCGGCCTTCATTTTGGAGGCGACAAGGTCGAGGGCCTCATCCCAGGAGGCCTCGCGGAACTGGCCGTTCTCCTTGATCAGCGGCGAGGTCAGGCGGTCGGGGCTGTCGATGAAGTCATAACCGAAACGGCCCTTGACGCAGAGGCGGCCCTGGTTTGGTTCGCCGACTTCCGCGGCCATGACCTTGACCACCTTGTTGTCCTTGACATGCAGTTCCATCTGGCAGCCGACACCGCAGTATGGGCAGGTGGTGCGGACCTTCTCCATCTCCCAGGAACGGCCTACGCCCTTGGCCTTTTTTTCGGTCAGGGCGCCGGTGGGGCAGACCTGCACGCACTGGCCGCAGAATACGCAGTCGCTGAGGTGGTAGGGCTGATCGCCGGCGGTAACTATCTTGCTGGCCGCGCCCCGGTAGCCGTAGCCGATGGCCCGGTTGACCTGTAATTCGTTACAAGCCTGGACGCAACGGCCGCAGAGGATGCACTTGCTGAAATCCCGGATAATCAGGGGGTTCATATCCTCGATGGGATAATTGGTGGTCCGGCCCGTGAAACGCACCATATCAACGCCGTAATCATAGGCAAGCTGCTGCAATTTGCAGTCGCCGTTGGCCTCGCAAACCAGACAGTTGTGGTCGCCGCTGGATAGAAGCAATTCCAGGTTTAGCTTGCGGCTGGCAATGACCTCAGGGGTGTCGGTCTGAATCTCCATGCCTTCGCCGGCCGGCACGGTGCAGGAGGCCATGAGGCTGCGGGCGCCCTTTATGGCTACCAGGCACATGCGGCAGGCTCCGGTGGGCGTGGCATCCTTGAGATGGCACAGGGTGGGAATTTCCACTCCATTGTCCCTGGCGACTTCAAGGATGGTTTGCCCAGGCTGGAAACCGACAACCTTGCCATTCAAGGTGAGAGTAGGTTTGGCCATGTCTTTCTCCGGTAATTAAAAAGGCCTTATTAGTGCCTTGTTTTTTTTAGAACCTATGAATTATGCCAAAACGAGATGCAAGTCAATAACCAGGTGTGATTGTGAAGGGCTAATTTGCATGTCAAATTGGGCATATATCAAAACTGACATATCATTGAAGCTTGCGGTCAATATAGAATTATCATGTGATAAATAATTGTTGACATTGCCCTGGTGGATGTTTTATCGATTGATAAAACAATGCATGGAGGTTTAAGCCTGTATGGGCAGAAAAAGTGTCGCCGACATACGCCGCAAGGAGATTCTTGACGCATATGAAGCTTGCGTCAGGGACTATGGCTTTCACCAGTCGAGCACCAGGAAAATAGCCGAAATCGCCGGGGTCAAACAACCGGCCATTGCTCACTATTTCGGCAACAAGGCCAGTCTGGTTCAGGCGCTGGTCGAAAAGGTAGGGGGCTACTATCTGTCCCGGCTTGAACAAACCCTGGAGGAGACCACCGGTGAGCAGCGGTTGGAAAAGGCCCTGGATTGGTTGTTCGGGCCCGATTTCCTGGGGCAACGGACAAAACAGCGCCCCCTGGCGGAATTGCTGGCGGCGGCCCGGCGCGATGACGACCTGCGCCAAAAGGTGGTGGAAATGTACAAGACATTTCTCTCCGCCTGCGAAGCGGAGTTGCGCAAGGTTTTTCCCGAAGCGCCCGAGGAAAAAACCAGACAGGTGGCCTATGGCGTATTGAGCATGGGTTCCGGTAACGACCTGATGGTCAGTATCGGCCTGGCATATACAAACCGGAATTTGGCAAGGCGTTGCGCCGAGCAATTGATAATGAGCTTGCAGGGATAAAAAGCGTTTACCATCGTCGGCATTGAATAAAGAGGATCAGATGGCGAAAAATAACAGAAAGAAAACCAGCTGGCTGCGCATCACATTAATTACCTTTGTTGCGCTGCTGCTTGTCGCCGCTGTTGCGGGCGTCTGGAAACATCGTGAAATCTACAGATTCTACAAGGTGGTCACCCTGTTCAACGAAGACCAGATAGTAGACAACTTCCGCAATATGGCCGGTATATTCCCCTTTCGCGAGGTGAAGAGGGAAGGCCCCGTGTTTGAATTCGGTTCGGCGCCCCAACCGCTTCCAGAGACATTTTCCTACAACGACAAGGACTACAACACCAGGCAGATGCTCAAGGACACATGGACCACCGGCCTGATAATCATCAAGGACGACAAAATCTGCTTTGAAGAGTATTACCTGGGCAACACGCCCGACACGCACAATATATCCTGGTCCGTGGGCAAGTCCTTTGTTTCGGCCCTGGTGGGCATAGCCCTGGCCGAAGGCAAGATCAAGAACATCAACCAACCAGTTTCGGATATCGTGCCCCAGCTCAAGGGCACGGGCTATGACGGCGTTGCGCTCAAGGACGTCTTGCAGATGTCGTCCGGGGTGCAATTCAACGAGGATTACGCCGACTACGGATCCGACATCAACCGCATGGGGCGCACAATCGCCTTGGGCAGTTCCATCAACGGGTTCGCGGCCAGCCTAGAATCACAGCGCAAGCCGGGCACCTATCACCACTATGTAAGTATGGACACGCAAGTCCTGGGCATGGTTCTCCAGCAGGCCACGGGCAAGAGCCCCTCGGAATATCTGCAAGAGAAAATCTGGAAAAAGATCGGAATGCAGTCCGATGCCAAATGGGTCGTCGACGACTTTGGCATGGAACTGGTGTTCGGCACCCTCAACGTGACCTTGCGGGATTTCGCCCGCTTCGGCCGGTTGTATTTGAACAACGGCAACTGGAACGGCGAACAGGTCGTCCCGGCACAGTGGGTCAAGGACTCCACCACGCCGGACGCGCCTCATCTCCAGCCGGGCAAGAATCCCCTATCATCTTCCCGGTGGGGCTACGGCTACCAGTGGTGGATTCCCGAACACCCCAAGGGCGACTTCATGGCCCTGGGCGTGCATGGTCAGTACATCTACGTGAACCCGGACAATAAGGTGGTCATCGTGAAAAATTCTGCTGACCCGACCTGGAAATCCGGGCAAGATAGAAACTACATGGTTGTGGAGGCATTGCAGAGCATTGCCGAGCAATTGAAATAACCCGCGGCCTGGCGAACGGGGCCGCCCGCGCGTAAAATAACGCGCGATGTGCCGCCGCCGGGGCGGCATTGGTTCTTATGTTTGGGAGGATTTTAGGATGTCTGCTGAATGGTACGTTGCCGATGGCGGCCAGAGCAAGGGCCCCTATGACAAACAACAACTGCGAGAAATGCTGGCCAGCGGCAGCATAGGCCCCGAAACCATGGTTTGGGGGCCGGATGTCAGCGAATGGTCGCCCCTGGGCACCCTGGGCTTCTTGCAGGAGCAGCTCAGCCCCAAATCGCCGCCGCCGCCGCCCAAGAACGCCACTTCGGCCGATGTTATTGACTACCGCATCGAAGGCAACGAGATGCAGTTCGTGGAAATCGAGCTGGACCCGGGAGAGTCGGCAGTGGCCGAGGCCGGGGCCATGCTCTATATGACCGATGACATCCAGATGGAGACTATTTTCGGCGATGGTAGGCGCACGGCCAAGAAGTCCGGCGGCCTGATGGATTCACTGCTGGGAGCGGGCAAACGCCTGCTAACCGGCGAAAGTCTGTTCATGACAATCTTCACCCATAAAGGCAGCTCGCCAAAGGCTCATGTGGCATTCGGCGCGCCCTACGCGGGCAAGATTATCCCCATGCATCTCAACGAGCTTGGCGGTGAACTGATCTGCCAAAAAGACGCCTTTTTGTGCGCGGCCCGGGGCGTGGCCCTGGAGATAGCCTTCCAGAAGAAGATCGGCGCGGGCCTGTTCGGCGGCGAGGGTTTCATCATGCAGCGCCTGTTGGGCGACGGCCTGGCCTTTGTCCACGCCGGAGGCACCGTCTTTGAAAAAGACCTCCAGCCCGGCGAAAAGCTGCGGGTTGACACCGGCTGCCTGGTGGCCCTGATGCCCAGCGTCAATTATGACGTGGAGTTCGTCGGCGGCATAAAAACGGCCTTTTTCGGTGGCGAGGGCCTTTTCTTCGCCACCTTGCGCGGGCCCGGCCGGGTCTGGCTGCAATCGCTGCCCCTCAGCCGTCTGGCCGACCGCATCTACGCCGCGGCCAAGCAGGGCGGCGGCCAGCAAAAAGGCGAGGGCAGCCTGCTGGGCGGCGCCTTGGGCACTTTCTTCAATAACGACTGATGCAATTCAACCACGGTTGACCACGAGCCGGGCCTTTGGTCTGGCTCTGTTTTTTTGGTATCGGCGTTACCGTGTGATAGGCTTGAACCGGAAGGGCTGATTTTATGGGGGAAAACAATGGAAGATAAAACAGCGTCTCCAGGACAACGCGGCGTTCCAAGATGCGACAGGTGCGGCGGCCAGCTCACTGCCGAATCCAGCTTTCGGCATCTTTCCGAAGTGTTGTGCGAAGAATGCTATATTCAGGCCCGCATGCCTCTCAAACGCAAGACCCATTGGCAATACATCGGGTCCATCAAGGGCCAGTACTTCCGCGAAACCAGTGTAGATTAACTACAGTTCGAAGGCATTACGCCTTGGAAAATCTAATAAAGAATTGAGCCTACATATGAATACCAGCTTTCTGCTGCAATCAAAAATATTACAGTAAGGAAAATAGTTAAAGCAGCTAAAACAACATAACCACCTAAATCTAATTTTCTACACCATCCTTTGCCGCCTAATAATTCCGCAGCCTTGTTCTGGCTCCAAAACGCTTGAACCAAAGAAGATAAAAACATAAAAAATAACCATAGATTTAGCCCTGTATTACCGTACCTGTAAAACCCTATGGCGGAGAGCAGTAAAGCTATCGGTACTACAAACCACAGAAAAACTACTGCCAGCCACGCACGCCAGCGCCCATGTCTTAGGCGATCTTTAAAGGAGGAACCTGACTGCCCCGAAAAATGGTGATTTTCAAGACGAGTATAATTTATGGGCAACCAAAGGTCGGGGTACTCGTAGATTTTGGAGCCGTCGGGGAAAACGGCAGGTAACCGCTCCACGGTTTCCCATAGCCTATTCGTATAAAACAAGAATACGCTTTGCCACATAATAAGAATGACCGGGGCACACCATGCAAGGGTATCGGCTGTTACTTGAAGATCAAAATTAAGTATTTTTACCTTATGATCATGGGAAAGCAAAAAGGAGCAGGCGACTATGAACATGCAGAACAATACGATTGGCGTGAATAGTTTGCGAGCGTAGCCGGCAGCCTTTGCAGCGGCATCCTTGACCGGAAAGTCCGCTATATGCCGAGGTAGGACCGCACCATTGAGATCTAGACCCTTAAGTTGAGTGCTTTCTAGACCAACAGCAAATTCCAAATTAATTCTGCGTGTGTCTGAGTTCGAGAAACTCACTCTTGGTATCTCGGTTGGTTCCGTTGGTCCACCAAATGATGCTCCCTGAAGGATCGCACATTCCATTCGGGAATCATTTAACCTTGAATTGAGGAACCGAGTATGGCCAAGATGTGTTCCTTTGAAAACACATTGAAATAAATCACATTTGTTAAATATTGCAAAATTTAGGTTCGTATCGTTACTAAACTCACATTCTATGAAAAATATCCCATCAGGCAAGTATGAGCCAATCATGTTTGCGTGGATGAATTTGCATAATTCAAACTTAACGTCATCAAATTTATTATTGATTGCTTGTGCTGGTTTTTGCTCTTGCCATGTTATCGAATGAAATTCACAATTCTTAAAACTAACTGAATTCAGAGCTATATTGTTAAGGGTTGAGCCATGGAAACAAATTTTTTCTAGAATGCAATCCCTCATGGAAACGCCAGACATTTTTGCTTCTATAAACTCTGTGTCCTCTTTGAGCGTACACCCTTCGAAGAAAGTGTAACGGAATTCTATTTTGTTAAATTTTGTATTCTTAAAGGTACAATTTTTAAACAGGGTTGTACCTCTCCCCTTTTCTCTATTTGAATCGCGATTTGAAGAAAACTGAGCTTCAGTAAAATTGGCATAAGAAAGATCGACATCTAGGAACTTGGTCCTGCCGAGGTCAAACTGCGTTAGAACAATACCTCTAAAATCAAGGGTGGTAGTATCGCCCTCGTTGAGTGTTTCATATCTTCTGTTTAGAGATTCGCGCAGGTTTTGCCATTCGGACTCGGATGGCATTATGCCCCACCAGGGTCCTTTTGGGCTATCTGGAAGATTCTCCATCATGGTTCCCCCTGATTTAGACATGCCTCTACAACATGCACATGGTGGTTGTTTAAATCAACCATGTTAACCTTGGATTGGCTTAAAATATTATGGTAATTAAATGAGGTAAAATAGACATACACATTGGGCCGATATGGCCCCATGCATATAAAATTAACGAGAAAATAGCCATAAATTATAGATTTGCTCCGCCCGGCTAGTCCAGATATTTGACCAAGGTCAGGCGGTTGACGCCGCCGTTGCGTTCATAAGTGTAACCGTTGGTCATTTCCTTGATGAAAAACCAGCCCAGGCCGCCGATGTCGCGCTCTTCAAGGGGCGCATCCAAGTTGGGCTCCTTGACGTCGGCCAAGTCAAAACCGGAGCCTTCGTCTTCGATGACCAGATAGGCTTTTTTGCCGATACGGCTCAGGGTGAGGCGTACCGGCCCATGCTCCCGGCCTTCATAGGCATAGCTGATAACGTTGGTGACGGCTTCGTCCGTGGCCAGTTCCAGGGCCCTGCGGGCTTCGTCCGGCAGGCCCAGTTCGAGGCCTTTGTCTTCGATAAATTCGGCCATCAGTGCCAGATTGGCCAAATCCGCCTCAAATTCCAGATGATGCTTGTTGCCACCGTCTGTCACACGCAACCGCCTTGTTAAACGTCATCGCCTCAAATGCGGCGTTTGGCCAGCCGCAAACTGTTGAGGACTACTGTAACACTGGAAAAGGCCATTGCGCCAGCAGCCATTGCAGGGTGCAGTTCCCTAATTACCGTGGGCAGCCACATAAACCCCTGGGCTGCTCCGGCGGCAAGGGGCACCAACAGCACGTTGTAGAAAAATGCCCAAAACAGGTTTTGCTTTATAGTACGCATGGTTGCCTTGGATAGAGCGATGGATCGGGGCACTCCGGATATCTCATTGCCCACCAGGGTCACGTCGCTTGCTTCCATGGCCACGTCAGCGCCCGATCCTATGGCTATGCCCAGGTCGGCCCTGGCCAGGGCAGGGGCGTCATTGATGCCGTCGCCGACCATTGCCACCAGGTTGCCCTTGTTCTGCTCGCCGCGAATTGCCTGTTCCTTTGTCTCGGGCAGCACTTCGGCGATCACGCGTTCAATGCCAACCTGACGGGCGATGGCCTCGGCGGCCTTTTGGTTGTCGCCGGTAAGCATCACCGGAGTGATGTCCATGCTCTTCAACTGGGCCACCACCTGGGCCGCGCCCGGTTTTTCTTCATCGGATACCGCAAAGACGCCGCATAGCTCACCGTCAACGGCCGCCAGGATCACTGTCTTGCCCTGGGCTGAGAGTTCGTCGGCCTTGGCCTTTGCTTGGTCGGAAGACAGGCCCAACTCGTCGAGCCAGTCCGGCCGGCCCACCACGATGGTTTTGCCCTGAACGTTGGCTTTGATGCCGAAACCGGTGAACGATTCAAAACCGGTAAGTTCCGCCGGGGTTATGCCCTGGTCCCGGGCGCCTTGGACCACGGCCTTGGCGATCGGGTGCTCGGAGGCGTTTTCCGCGGCCGCGGCAAGGGCCAGGGTCTCGGTTCCGCCTTTGCCCAGGTAATAGGTGTCTGTTAGCCTTGGCTTGCCTTGGGTGATCGTGCCGGTCTTGTCGAACATGACGGTCTTGATTTTATGGGCCGTCTCCAGGGCCTCGGAGTTGCGGAACAGGATGCCCATGGTCGCACCCCGGCCCGTGCCCACCATGATCGCCGTGGGTGTGGCCAGGCCCAGGGCGCAGGGGCAGGCGATGACCAGCACCGCCGTCATGCGGACCATGGCCGGGACAAACAGGCCGCTGTGGATCCACCATGCGGCCAGGGTGGCCAGGGCGATCAAAATAATGCTGGGCACAAATACAGCGGCCACGCTGTCGGCCAGGCGCTGGATGGGTGCTTTGGAGCCCTGGGCCTGGCGCACCAGGCGGATGATCTGGGAAAGGGCCGTGTCCGACCCCACGCCAATGGCCCTGATTTTGAGCAGGCCCTGCTGGTTGATGGTGGCTCCGAAGACCTTGTCGCCGTCGGCCTTGTCCACGGGAATGGATTCGCCGGTCATCAGCGATTCGTCCACCGATGAGACGCCGCCGACCACAACGCCGTCCACGGGGATGGACTCGCCGGGCCGGACCATGACGGTCTGATCCCTTTTCACCGAACCGGCCGGTATTTCAAGCTCCGTGCCGTCGTCTTGCAGGATTCTGGCCTTTTTGGGGGCCAGGTCCATGAGCTTGCGGATGGCCGCGCCGGCCTGGCCCTTGGCCTTGGCCTCCAGCAGCTTGCCCAGCTTGATCAGGGTGATGATCATGGCCGAGGTTTCGAAATAAAGCTGGGGCCCCAGGCCGGGGAACAGCAGGGCCGCGACGCTGTAGAAATATGCCGCCGAGGCGCCCATGGCCACCAGTACGTCCATATTGGCAGCCCCGGCCTTGACGCTTTTCCAGCCGCCTTCATAAAAGCCCCAACCAGTGTAAAACTGCACCGGAGTGGCCAGGGCAAAGGCGCACCAGCCGTACCAAGGAGACATCGCCCACGGACCCAGCAGGCCCAGGGCGTGGCCTATGTGCACCAGGAACAAGGGTAGGGTCAGGGCCACACCGGTCCAGAAATAACGGCGCTGGGCCGCCAACTCGGCCTGCCTGGCCAGGGTTTCCGGGTCTGCCTCCTGATCATCCTGACCGCTGGGCAGCACCAAATCAAACCCGGCTTCGTGGACGACCTTGGCCATCTGTTCCAAATCAATTATGCTTGGATCGTAGTCAACGGATAGAGTTTCCGAGGCGAAATTCACCGCAGCCTTTTCAACGCCCGGCGCTTTTTTCAGCAACACGCGTTCGACGTTTGCCGCGCAACGGGTGCAGGTCATGCCCACGACCGGAATTTCGGCATGCCTTTTCGACTCGGGCAAGACCAGGGAAAACCCCGCCTCCTTTACCGCTTCGGCAATGGCCGGCAGGCCGACTTTTTTCGGGTCATAGGCTATGTGGGCGGTTTCGGCAGCGAAGTTGACTCTGGCTGACTCCACTCCGTCAACTTTTTTTTGAAGCACCCGTTCGACGTTCGCCGCGCAACGGGTGCAACTCATACCTACCACCGGTAAATCGACTTCTTTGACAGCCAAGGCTAACTCCAGTCGTTGATCCGGCTATTTTGGGGGGTAACCGGCATCTTTGAGTTGGGCTTCGATGGCATCCCAAGTCGCAGGCGCGTTCCATTGAATGGTAACATTTTTCGTCTGCGCATCGCCTTCAACGGATACCACGCCACTGACTTCGCCGGCTTCGCGTTTGACGGCAGCCAGACAATGACCACAGGAAATATCGGGAATGTTTACGGTTTTTTGTTTCATTTTCGCCGCTCCCTTTTTGGTGTTGAGCTATGCGTTTCCACTGTCAAAATTAATATAAGACACGATTGTGGATGATGCGAGATAAATTTAATAAATCTAATTAAGTATGAATAAACTAATTAGCCAAGGATGTTTCGCTTGCGGATCGGTTTGCATTTGTCAACAGCGGGAGGAGTTCACAAGGCTGCCCAACAGGCGGCCGACCTTGGATTGGATTGCCTTCAGATTTTCGCTGGCAGCCCAAGAATGTGGAAACGCACTGAAATTTCGCAGCCCGATGCGGCGCGTTTCAGGCTCATCGCCCAAAAAGCCCGCCTGGACCCGGTGGTGATTCACGCCCCCTACCTGGTGAATTTGGCGGCCGAGAATGATGACCTGTGGCGCAAGTCCATTGAGGTGATGCGCGACCAGGTTGGCAAGGCAAAATTGTTGGACGCCGACGGCGTGGTTATGCACCCGGGGAGCAGGGGAGGGCGCACGATAGAATGGGGTATCGAACGCATTGCCAGGGCGTTGGAAGAGGTACTTGGTGATGGAACAGGCGGCGTAAAAATAATTTTAGAAAATACTGCGGGTGGAGGTGGACATCTGGGCGGCACCCTTAGCCAGATGTCTGCCATGTTGAAAACCATGCGCGGTTTGCCTTGCGCGGTGTGCCTGGATACGGCCCATGCCTGGGCCTCCGGATATCGGCTTGACGACCAAAGGGCTGTTGCGCGGTACCTGGACAGGGTTGATGAGCTGATAGGGCTACAGAACGTAAAAGTATGGCACTTCAATGATATAGCTCTGCCAAGGGGGCGCAAGCGGGATGTTCACACTCACCTTGGCAAGGGCCGAATCGGCAAACAGGGATTCGCGGCACTGGTCGCCGATCACCGGATGAAACATGCCGCGGCAATCATGGAGACCCCGAAAAATTCTCGTTGGGCCGACCGGCGAAACGTCCTGTGGCTACGCCGTATGACAGGCTCCGGGGAAGGTCCTGGTCTGGTTGACTCTAACCTCCCGTTATGCTAATTTTTCTCAAGGTATAAGAACTTATGCAGGAGGAGGCTTTGGCCGAAAAAGCCGGACCCCCGCCCGGAGCGGTGATCATTGATCTAGTCGACGAGGTTGTCGAATCAACGCCGGAACAACCAACTGGGGACACCGGCGGCGACGATCTCGATTCTCTGTTAGCTGATTTGGGCGGCGAAGTTGATTCCGCCCCGCCAAGGCCTGCCCCGCAAACTCAAGGCGAAGCTCCCCCGTCTGTTGAGGGCGACGACCTTGATTCGCTATTGGCTGAATTGTCAGGAGGCGGTGGTTCCGCGCCGGCGCCTGAGCCCGAGCCTGCGGCCGAGTCCGCCGATCTGGGCCAGGATGATCTTGATTCGCTGTTGGCCGATCTGGATGGCAGCGGCGGTCCCGCACCGGCGCCTGAGCCCGAGCCCGCGGCCGAGTCCGCTGATCTGGGCCAGGATGATCTTGATTCGCTGTTGGCCGATCTGGAGAGCGGCGGCGGTTCCGCGCCGGCACCCGCGCCCGAGCCCGCGGCCGAGTCCGCCGATCTGGGCCAGGATGATCTTGATTCGCTGTTGGCCGATCTGGAGAGCGGCGGCGGTTCCGCGCCGGCACCCGCGCCCGAGCCCGCGGCCGAGTCCGCCGATCTGGGCCAGGATGATCTTGATTCGCTGTTGGCCGATCTGGATGGCGGCGGCGGTTCCGCGCCGGCACCCGCGCCCGAGCCCGCGGCCGAGTCCGCCGATCTGGGCCAGGATGATCTTGATTCGCTGTTGGCCGATCTGGATGGCGGCGGCGGTTCCGCGCCGGCGCCTGAGCCCGCGCCCGCGGCCGAGTCCGCCGATCTGGGCCAGGATGATCTTGATTCATTGCTTTCCGATCTGGAGAGCGGAGGTGGTTCCGCGCCGGCACCCGCGCCCGAGCCCGCGGCCGAGTCCGCCGATCTGGGCCAGGATGATCTTGATTCGCTGTTGGCCGATCTGGAGAGCGGCGGCGGTTCCGCGCCGGCACCCGCGCCCGCGGCCGAGTCCGCCGATCTGGGCCAGGATGATCTTGATTCGCTGTTGGCCGATCTGGAGAGCGGCGGCGGTTCCGCGCCGGCACCCGCGCCCGCGGCCGAGTCCGCCGATCTGGGCCAGGATGATCTTGATTCGCTGTTGGCCGATCTGGAGAGCGGCGGCGGTTCCGAATCTGAGCCCGCGCCCGTGGAGGCCCAGACTGAATCCGCACCCGTCGAAGATGACCTGGACGCCTTGCTAAGCGATTTGGAAAGCGGTGATTTGGCCGCGCCTGTAGACCAGACGCCAGAGGCAGACACAAAACCCGCTGATCAAGAAGATGATTTGGATGTCTTGTTAGCCGAGTTGGAAAAAGAACCCGAATCGGCACAGGCGCCCATTGTGGAACCGGCGCCCGAAATTAAACCTGCAGTCTCTATTGCAAAGGCCACGACGGCGGCAGCTGCTGTCGGTTTGGCGGCTACGGCCATGGAGAGCAAGACAGGCGAATTAAAACCGCTGGACCATTTGGAGGCTGCTGTTATATTTGAGCGCGTGGCCCGGGAGGTCCTGGACGAAGTGATAAAGGAATTGGTGCCCAGGCTGGTGGCCGAAAGAGTGGCCGCTGAAATAGAGGCGATTAAACGTGAGGCCGAGTCCGACGGCGAAGACGTAGTAAGCTAAAAAACCGGCCAGTTTGGCCGGTTCGTGGCGTGGGAGCACGGCTCCCCGCCCTTTTTATTTTTCCGACATCTCGAAAAGCAACGCCGGGAATACACCGGACGGGAGTAATAATGATGGAAACTGGCAAGCTGGCGAAATCGTATGAGCCGCAAGAAGTTGAAGCTCGCTGGTATAAATACTGGGAAGACAACGAACTGTTCAAGGCAGATCCGACCTCGGAAAAGCCGCCGTATTCCATTGTAATCCCGCCGCCCAACGTAACCGGTCAGTTGCACATGGGCCATGCCCTTAACAACACCCTGCAAGACGTCATGTGCCGCTACAGGCGCATGACCGGCTGGGAGGTCCTCTGGGTGCCCGGCACCGACCATGCGGGCATCGCCACCCAAAACGTGGTCGAGCGCCAGTTGGCCGCCGAGGACACCACCAGGCACGACCTTGGCCGGGACCAGTTCATCGAGCGCGTTTGGCAATGGCGCAAGGAATACGGCGGGCGGATCATCAACCAGCTCAAGCGCCTGGGCGCCTCATGCGACTGGTCCAGGGAACGCTTCACCATGGACGACGGCCTGAGCAAGGCCGTGCGGGAGGTCTTTGTCCGGCTGTATGAGGAAGGCCTGATTTACCAGGGCGATTACATCATCAACTGGTGCCCACGCTGCCACACCGCGCTTTCGGATCTGGAATCCGAACACGAGGAAACCAAGGGCGGCCTTTATCATATTCGTTATCCGTTCAAAAACGGCAAGGGCCATATCGTCGTGGCCACCACCCGGCCCGAGACCATGCTGGGCGATACGGCCGTGGCCATCAACCCCGAAGATCCGCGCTACGCCGACCTGGTCGACGAGACCCTGATCCTGCCCCTGGTGGGCCGCGAGATTCCGATAATCCGCGATGGCTATGTGGCCATGGACTTCGGCACCGGCGCCCTCAAGGTCACCCCGGCCCACGACCCCAACGACTTCCTCATCGGCCAGAAGCACGGCCTGGAGTCGATTCGGGTCATGGACGACGACGCCCGGATCAACGAACTGGGCGGCCCATACGCCGGCATGGACCGCTTCGCGGCCCGCAAGAAGGTGCTGGCCGACCTGGAGGCCCAGGGCCTGCTGGAAAAGCAGGAAGAACACATGCACAACGTCGGGCACTGCTACCGCTGCCACACCATGGTCGAGCCCATTCTCAGCAAGCAGTGGTTCGTCAAGGTGGCTCCCCTTGCCGATGAGGCCACAAAGGCCGTGCAGGATGGGCGCACCAAGATCATCCCCGAAAATTGGACCAAGACCTACTATGAATGGATGGACGGCATCCGCGACTGGTGCATCAGCCGTCAAATCTGGTGGGGTCACCGCATCCCGGCCTGGTACTGTGAGTGCGGCGAGGTCATTGTCAGCCGCCAGGACCCGGACAAGTGCCCGGTCTGCGGATCCACCGAACTGACCAGGGAGACCGATGTCCTGGATACCTGGTTCAGCAGCGCATTGTGGCCGTTTTCGACCATGGGCTGGCCGGACCAGACTCCGGAGCTGGCCAAGTTCTACCCAACTTCATGCCTGGTCACGGCCTTTGACATCCTGTTCTTCTGGGTGGCCCGCATGATGATGATGGGCCTGAAGTTCATGGACGGGCAGGTGCCGTTCCATGATGTTTATATCCACGCCCTGGTCCGCGACGAGACCGGCCGCAAGATGTCCAAGAGCACGGGCAATGTCATCGACCCGCTTGTGGTGATGGACCAGTTCGGCACCGACGCCGTGCGCTTCACCCTGGCCGCCTTTGCCGCTCAGGGCCGCGATATCAAGCTCAGCGAGGAGCGCATCGCCGGATACCGCAACTTTGTCAACAAGATCTGGAACGCCGCCAGGTTCACCATGATGAATCTCGAAGGCTCCATGGAGCCCGATGGCGATATCGAGCCCAGCCTGGAGGACCGCTGGGTCTTGTCCCGTTTGGGCAAAGTGGCCCAGGAAGTGGGCAAGGCCATTGACGAGTACCGCTTCAACGAGGCGGCCGGAGCGGCGTATCAGTTTGCCTGGCATGAGTTCTGCGACTGGTACCTGGAGCTGATCAAGGGCGCGTTGTACAACGACGAAGAGCCCCAGCGTCAGGCAGCCACCCGCAAGGTCCTGGCCGAGGCCTTGTCGCGCCTGGTGCGCATTCTGCACCCGTTTATGCCCTACATTACTGAAGAACTGTGGCAGCGCCTGCCCGGAACCCAGGGCAGTGTAATGAAGGCCGACTGGCCCCTGGCCGCCGAGGGCGAGATTGACGACGAGGCCGAGGCCCAGATGCAACTGGTCATGGACGTCATCAGCGCCGTGCGCAACATCCGCGGCGAGATGGGCATCAGCCCCGGCAAGGCCGTTCCCACCGTGATTTTGACGGAAAGCACACAGGTCGAAGACATATTACAGGCCCAAGCAGCACACATATCCAGTCTGGCCAGGCTGGAACGCCTTGAAATCAATAGTGGCGGCGCGGCGCCTAAAAAGGCGGCCGGCAGCGCACTGCAGGGTCTGTCGGTGTATGTGCCCTTGGAAGGCCTGGTCGATTTCAGCGCCGAAGAGGCCCGGTTGAACAAGGAACTGGCCAAGCTGGAAAAGGAAATTACGCCCAGCCGAAAAAAATTGCAGAACGAGGGATTTTTGGCCAAGGCTCCGGCAGAGGTCGTGGCCAAGGAAAAGACCAAGGTGGCAGAGGCGGAAAACAAGATGCAGACTCTTCAGGCCAACCTGGAAAGAATCCGCAGCTTTATATAAAAAACACCTGATAAACGTAGGATGATTTGTGCGATTGATTGCGTTGATTGTGAAATAGGGCACGGATTTTGACCGTTTTTTCAGTGCATTGCAGGTGTGTACAACGATAATCACAACGAGCGGCACCCCGCTGGCGGGCAAAGGACGCATATAGTTTTTTGCTTGACAGATAAAGGGGTTATTGATAGAGAGTTCTAGGTACTTTCTGGCACATAATCGGCCCAAGGGCCGAAATCCAAACAAATCTTAAGGAGGACCCCCACAATGCCTACCGTTACTTTTAAGGGCAAAACTTACGAAGTGGACGAGGATGGATTCCTGTTGGATCCCGAGTCCTGGGACGAGGATTTCGCATCTTACGTCAAGGAAGAGGAAGGCATCTCCGAATTGACTGAAGAGCACTGGAAGGTTATTAACTACCTCCAGGACTACTACAAGAAGAACGGCATCGCTCCGATGGTTCGTATCATGACCAAGGTCACCGGCTACAAGCTGAAGCAGATCTACGAGCTGTTCCCGAGCGGACCTGGCAAGGGCGCCTGTAAGATGGCCGGCCTGGCCAAGCCGACCGGCTGCGTCTAATCGCCGCCCATAGTCGCATTTGCGGCGTCTAGCCTCACGGCTGGGCGCCGTGATTTTTTTTATGTGGATCGTTTTTTTGCAACAAAATGATAGGTGCAAGGGCCATGGCCGCTACTGAGGCAAACACCAACAGCGCATCCGGGATAATGCTGCAAAGCGCACCTAAAAGCTATTCCGGCGAGCAGGACAAGACCAGGCCTCCGGCCCAGACCGTCCAATGGGTCAGGGAGCGTTTCGGCTTGATGGGCCAGGAAGTACTGCGCCAGACCATGCGCATTGACAGCGGACGCCTGGATATTCCCGTATATATCAGCCTTTGCGGCGACCAAGCCAGCATGCTCACCGGCACCAAAAAACAGATGGGCAAAGGCGCTTCGCCGGACCAGGCCGAGGCCAGCGCCCTGATGGAACTGGCCGAGCGCTTCAGCTTCTTTTATTTCATGGAAAATGGCGACTTTCCCTGGGGTATTCCCTCTGAGGCGGGAAATTCGCGCATGGATTTCAGCCTGGCGGCCAAGGCGGTTTATCATTCGGCCGATGATTTTGATACGGCCCGGAGCGTATACGAACTGCTGCCCCAGCAATGGGCCTGGGCCCGCAATTTGACCAGCGGCGCCGAGGAACGCGTGCCTTTGAGCTGGTTTTTCGCCATCAACGAATACAACGGCCCGGCCGCCGGAAACTGCCTGGAAGAGGCGGTGCTGCAAAGCCTCTGCGAGGTCGTCGAGCGCCATGTCTGCGCCGTTGTCACCCTGGAAAAACGGCCCACCCCGGCCATTGATCCGGCTTCTCTGACCGACCCCATCGCCATCGATCTGCTGAACAAGTTCGAACAGGCTGGGATCAAGGTTTATCTCAAGGACTTTACCTGCGACATGGGTGTGCCCACCGTGGCGGCACTGTGCTACGACCCGGGCACCTTCCCCGAGTCCAGCGAAATCGTCTACGCGGCGGGCACCTCGCCCGATCCACAAAAGGCCCTGATCCGGGCATTGACCGAGGTGGCCCAACTGGCCGGTGATTTCCAAAATTCCACCAGTTACAAGGTCAGCGCCCTGCCCAAGTTCAGTAGTCTGGACCAGGCTGATTATGTCATCGGGGCGGCCTGGACCGTGCCAGTCAGCGATTTACCCGATCTAAGCGCCGACGATTTCAAGGACGAGGTCATGAACTGCGTGGCGGCCCTGAAAGAGCGGGGCTATGACGTCTACACCATGGACGTGACCCACCCGGTATTGCAGGTGCCTGCGGTCTACACCATCGTGCCCGGCGCCCATTTTGCCGAACGCACCACCGGCACGGACGTTATTTTTCATTCGTCGAAGCTGGCGGCCCAGATCCCCAGCCCGGTTATCGCAGTCGACATCCTGGACCAGATGGCCGACATCGCCGGGGCCCGCTATGCCACCCACTTTTTCCGGGCCGTGGTGCAGATCGAACTGGGTGAGCCTGAAAAGGCCTTGGTCGAGTTGCAGACAGCCCTGGTCCTGAACCCGCCCCAGCGGGACGAGGCCAGCATACACACCCAGATCGGCGCGGCCCTCAAGGACATGGGCCGCTACGAGGAGGCCCTTATGGCCTTGGCCAAGGCGGCCAGTTTCCCGGAGCCCCACCACGAAGTGTTCAACCTCACGGGCTTTTGCCTGTTCATGTTGAAACGCCACGAGGAATCCATCGAGGCCTTCAGCAGGGCGGTGGAGATCGAACCGGGCGCGGCCATTAACTACGCCAACATCGGCTCCAACCTGCGCGAACTGGGCCGCCTGGAAGAGGCCTGCGAGATGTATGAAAACGCCTTGGAGATGGACCCCGGCCTTGATTTCGCCAAGGATAACTTGCTGAAACTGCGGGCCAAACTGGCAAACTGAACAACACCGGAGCAATTGCGCCACACAGGCTTCGCCGGAAATCGGCGGAGCCTATGATTTTTCCGGCTAAGTGCGCCGCAGGACGTTGGATTTCTTGACTTTAGTCGGTTAAAAACGTAGTGTATGAGCCATAGTTGCCAACCCTTTATCGGCGAGGGATAACATATGTTAGCCATTGAAAAAATAGTAGCCCGCGAGATTCTGGATTCCCGCGGAAATCCCACGGTTGAATGCGAAGTGATGCTCGAGGACGGTTCCCTGGGCATGGCCGCGGTGCCCTCCGGCGCCTCCACCGGCGAACACGAGGCCCTGGAACTGCGTGACGGCGACAAGAGCCGTTACATGGGCAAGGGCGTGCGCAAGGCCGTGATCAACGTGCACGAAGTCATCGCGCCTGAGCTGATGGGCCTCGACGGCCTGGACCAGGTGCTCGTAGACAAGACCATGTTGGAACTTGACGGCACGCCCAATAAGGCCAAGCTTGGCGCCAACGCCATTTTGGGCGTATCCATGGCCACGGCCCGGGCGGCGGCCCAGGCCCTGCTGGTGCCGCTGTACCGCTATCTGGGCGGGGCCTACGCCCATGTGCTGCCCATGCCCATGATGAACATTGTCAACGGCGGCGAGCACGCCCCGAACACCCTGGATATCCAGGAATTCATGATCGTGCCCAAGGGCGGCATAGTCTTTTCCGAGGCTTTGCGCATGGGCGCCGAGGTGTTCCACAACCTGAAAAAGGTCCTTTCCGGCCGCGGCATGGTCACTAGCGTGGGTGACGAGGGCGGCTTCGCGCCCAACCTGGCCACCAACGAAGAGGCCCTGCAGGTAATCTGCGAGGCCATTGAAAAGGCCGGCTACACCCCAGGCGACGACGTGGCCATCGCCATGGACGCCGCAGCCAGCGAATTCTACCGCGACGGCAGCTATGTCTTCCACAAGTCCGACGGCAAGAGCCGCAGCGTCGAAGACATGATCGAGTTGTACAGTAGCTGGGTGGACAAATACCCCATAGTCAGCATTGAAGACGGCTTGGCCGAGGACGACTGGCAGGGCTGGAAAAAACTCACCGACGCTCTGGGCGACAAGATTCAGCTGGTGGGCGACGACCTTTTCGTTACCAACCCCGAGCGCCTGGCCCAGGGCATCGAGGCCGGCTGCGCCAACTCCATCCTGATAAAGCTCAATCAGATCGGCACGGTCACCGAGACCCTGGCGGCCATCGATTTGGCCAAGCGCAACGGCTTTACCCAGGTGGTCAGCCACCGCAGCGGCGAAACAGAAGACACCTTCATCGCCGACCTAGCCGTGGCCGTGGGTTGCGGACAGATCAAGACCGGCTCCCTGTGCCGGTCCGAGCGCATTTGCAAGTACAACCGCTTGCTGCGCATCGAGGAAGAACTGGCAGACACGGCGGTGTTGGGCATGCCGTTCTAAAATCGGCATGGACCCCGGCGGGCGCCTGGCGCGCTTTGCCGATATTTGAAAATTCAGCGGGACTTCGTATTTTTCGGAGTCCCGCATTTTTTATGCTTTCTGCGCCTGATTATTGGCTTGACCTCCAGGCGGGCCCATGGCCGATAATCAGCGGGACGTGATAAATAAAAGCGAACCATGCATCGGTAGGGGAGGCGACGCAGATGGCCGAAAAAGCGCTGGCAGGCAAAGAGGTACTGGATTTAGTACATAAAGGAATGGTTGAAAACCCGCCCATATTCCAGACCATGGGTATAAACCTGCACAGTTTCGGCGAAGGCTGGGCTGTTCTGGAGATGGAAGTGGTTCGGGGCCACACAAACGCCATGGGTTACGCTCATGGCGGAGCCATCGCCACGTTGGGCGACGGAGTTCTGGGCGCGGCCCTGATGACGACTCTCAAGCCGGGTGAGTTGTTCACCACGCTGGACCTGCATACAAACTACCTATACCAGGCCAAGTCGGCGACATTGCTGCGGGCCCATGGTGAAGTCATCCGCCGGGGGCGCACCACGGCCTATATTGAGGGCACCATCACCAATCCGGATGACAAACTGGTAGCCAAAGTTAGCTGCACATGCATGGTGACCCGGGGGGATTGGCAAGATATATAATCCCGTTAATAACCCATGGCGAGTCGTAGTTCGTTCATTTTGTGGGAGTAATGAATTACGAAAACGTAATGAGGTGTGCTATTATTACATAAATAACATTGCCATAAAGCTGGGTTTCAAGGTGGACAGTGTCGCTAAAAACAAAGATAACCCTCATCGTTGTGTGCGCATTTGCCCTTTTCGCTATTGTCGATTACGCAATTCTGACTCTGGTTATTCAGCCGAGATTCCTCGCTCTTGATATCAACGAAGCGCAAAACGATTCCGACAGGGTCCAACTGGCCATTGATCGTGAACTGGCCCACCTCAAGGTGTTATGCACGGACTGGTCTAATTGGGACGATGCTTTCGCCTTTATCCAGGGTAATGAACCCGGGTTCGCGGAATCCAATCTTGTTGATTCCACTTTCACGGACAACGAACTCAATCTGATCTGCTTTATAGAGCCAAGCGGCAAGTTTTTTTGGCGCAAGTCCTGTTTGCTGCCTAATCTTGAGCCTGTCAATTTTGAAGGTTTCGAAGGGGACAGGCTTTCGGGTGACCTGCATAAATTGTTAGTAGATAATTATACCAGTGGATTTCGTGGATTATGGGCAACAGAGCACGGGCTGATGCTTCTTTCCGTGGAGCCCATTACGACCAGCGACAAGACATCGGTCTCAAAGGGCATGCTGGCCATGGGCAGACTCGTCGACGCTGCTCTGCTCGAGTCAATATCAAAAAACATCAAGGTTACATTTGAGATACAACGAATACCATCCAAGGATTTCACGGATGAGCAGATGCAGGCCCTCTACAAACTGGAAGAGACCAATAAAGCCAGCATAAGCATTGTTAAAGACAACAGACGGCAAGTTTTTGTTTTATTGAGAGACATCGCAGGCAAACCAGCTGCCCTGTTGACCACCTACAGCGCCCGCGACATTGTCAGCCAGGGCGACACCGCCACGGGCTATGCCATGGCCTCGACCCTGACTTCTGCGTTTTTGATTCTTGGCTTGTTTACTATCCTGCTCAACCGCACGGTTATCAACCCACTGACCAAACTGACCCATCACGCCATGAATATCGCCGGTACGGAACTGTCAAATGACAGGTTGAACATCCGAAAAAACGATGAGTTCGGACTGTTGGCCAGGGAATTCGATAACATGGTGGCCCGGTTGGCCGATATACAAAGAAACCTTGTCGAACAATCGTATTACTCCGGACAAGCCGATATGAACGCCGGAGTCCTGCATAATATCGGCAACGCCTTGAGCCCGATAATTGTCAGGCTGAGCGAAGAGTTGGATAGATTGACCACAATCCCATTGGCCAATATTGAAGCGGCCAATAAAGAACTGGCCATCGGCGCCCTGGACGCCAAGCGCAGGGCTCAGTTGAACGAATACCTGAATTTGGCCAACGCGGAAATTCTGGCCATGGTGCCCGAACTGGTTGAAGAGCATCAAAAGGTTTTGTCCGGGATAAAACGCATCGAAAACATCTTGGCCGATAGTCGGTTCAGGCAGGCTTTCAGCAGACCCATAGAAAAAATCCGCCTTGATCAGTTGACCCGTGAGGCGCTGGGGATGATCGATCCTTCATTACGTTATTTGGCGGATTTTCACCTCGGGCAAAGCCTGGTTGCCGTGGGCCACATTCGTTCTCATCGGGTGCCGTTGATGCAAATCATGTGCAACTTGTTGTCCAACGCCGCCGAATCAATTAAACGGGCAACTCAGGAGAATGGTGTTATCGAGGTAAATGCCTCACTCGAAGATAACGAAGGAGTCAGCACTGTTCACATAATGGTGCGCGATAATGGTTACGGCATTTCCAACAGCGGTCTGCAACAGCTTTTTCAGCGCGGCGTAAGCAGCAAGGGGACGGAATCGGCGGGCTTGGGCCTACATTGGAGTGCCAATGCGGCATCCTCTTTGGGCGGCCGTCTTTATGCCGAGAGCGCCGGTGTGGGCCATGGCGCGGTATTTCATCTGCTTTTACCCCTTTCCAACAATAAGGCAATGGAATCGTCATGAAACTAAGGGTCCTGGTAGTAGACGACGAACAAGCCATTCTCGATTCCGTTGCCGCGGTTCTTGTCGGCGGAAATAAAAACCCAACCGCCGCCGCGCGAATGCAACAACTGGGCCGCGAATTGTTTGGCGCACCCATAGAGGAGCAGTTGCCCGAGATCGATCTCGTGACATGTACACAGGCGGAAGATGCCGTGGCCATTGTGCAGCAATCAATAGAAGACCAGGATCCTTTTGCCGTTGCCTTCATAGATGTTCGCATGCCGCCGGGTCCCGATGGAGTATGGGCCGTTCAGCAAATACGGGCCCAGGATCCGGATGTCGAATTTGTCATAATGACGGCATACACCGACATCGCTCCCCAGACCATAAGCCGTTTGGCGCCTCCGGCGGGCAAGCTGCTGTACATGCAAAAGCCTTTTCACTCAAATGAACTGCGACAGCTTGTTGCATCTCTTTCTGAAAAATGGACCGCCCAAAGACAGCTCAAACAATCTCACCAGGAACTGGAAAAGAGGGTCCGTGAACGCACATCCGAACTGGCCAGAGCCAACCAGTTGCTGCAAAGCGAGATAGAGCAGCGGATAACCAAACAACGAGAGTTGGAGCGCTCGGAGCAAAATCTCAAGACCATATTGAATTCGGTGCCGGTCAGCATTGCCATTGTTGGCAAGGATAAACGGATACGCCGCGTCAACAAAGAGGCCCTCACACTGATGGGACGCGCCGACGATCAGGACATTGTCGGCATGCTTTGCACTGACACCATATGCGCCGAAGATTCGGAACTATGCCCGCTCAAGAATAATGATTCGAAGCTCGAAAATCACGAATGTGTAATGATATCAGCCAATGGCAATGAAATTCCGATTCTTAAGAATGCCGTTTTTGCCACTCTGGATAACGAAGAAGTCTTGATCGAGGCTATTGTAGACCTAACTGAAAGGAAAAAATGGGAGCAGGCGTTAAACGAGAGCGAAGCCAGGTATCGTCAGCTTGTTGAACACGCGCCGGCCGGAATTTGGGAGTTTGATTTTAGTAAAGGGCGTTTCGTCAGCGTCAACGATGTGATGCTCGAATATACGGGATATTCCAGGGAAGAATTTCTGGAAATGGACCCAACCAAACTTCTAACCGAGGAAAGTTTCAGCGAGTACCTCAAACGGCAACAAAAACTCGTTGCCGGCGAAAAGGTGCCCGAGACGTGCGAATACCAGATTCAGACAAAAGATGGTCGAAATATCTGGGTAATGTTGAACAGCAACTTTTTTCACGCCCCTGACGGAACCATCGTGGCCAGGGCCATCGCCCACAACATCACCCGGCGCAAACAGGATGAACTCGAACGCAAGATGATGGAAAGCCGGGTCCGCCAGGCGCAAAAGATGGAGGCCTTGGGCAGCCTAGCCGGCGGTGTGGCCCACGATTTCAACAATATCCTCAATTCGGTTATCGGATTCACCGAGTTGGCCCTGCGTGAAATGCCCCAGGATAGCGATGTTCGCACCTACTTAAAACACGTATTACAGGCGGGCAAGAGGGCCGGCGGTCTTGTCCGGCAGATCCTGACATTCAGCAGGGGAGGCGAACCAGAGAATAAGCCCATTCAGATGGTCACAATTGTCAAGGAGGTGCTCAAGCTCCTGCGCGCATCTCTGCCCGCGACGGTGGATATCCAGCCAAAAATTTCCAATAAACCGGTGATGATCATGGCCGATCCGAGCCAGATTCACCAGGTGTTGATGAATCTATGCACCAACGCGGCCCAGGCCATGGGAGACAATGGTGGGGTGTTGGAAGTAGTTCTGGAGAAAAAGGTTGTTGAAAAGCCGCTAGGGCTGACCCTGGACGAACTGAAACCCGGTGAATATTTGGTGCTGACGGTAAAGGACAATGGCCCCGGCATACCTGCCGCGAATTTGGCCAGGGTTTTCGAGCCCTATTTCACCACCAAGGAGGCCATGGGCGGCACAGGCCTGGGCTTGGCTGTCGTCCACGGCATCGTGGGTAGTCTGGGAGGCGCGGTGGACGTAAGCAGCGTCATGGGCAAAGGCAGCGTTTTTCATGTTTATTTGCCCATCCCGGAACTGACTGTCACGGAGATTGACGAAATCGAGCAGAGCATTCCCACCGGCTGCGAATTCATATTGCTGGTCGAGGACGAACCGTCCCTGATCGAATTGGGACAAGGCATTCTCGAAAGCCTGGGCTATTGCGTGGAGTCCGCGTCCGACGGAACGATTGCTTTGACAATGATCGACAATGATCCGGACAAATATGACTTGTTGTTGACGGATCAAACCATGCCCAAGATGACCGGTCTGGAACTGGCAATACAAGCCCGAAAGATCAGGCCGGACCTGCCGGTGATTTTGTGCACGGGCTACAGCGAACATATTTCATCGGTTGACCTGCGGAGGTCGGGGGTGGATCAGCTGATAACCAAGCCCATGTTGATGGCGGATTTGGCCACGGCGGTGAGGGGCGCCTTGGACCGGGCACAAAGCGAGGCTTGTTGATAAACGGTAAAGGGGAGTCTTGGATAAATAAATGACTGCTGCAACGGTTAACACAATTCTGGTGGTGGAAGACGACGAGGCAAACCGCATCCTCCTGAACGAAACTCTTGGCAAGCAAGGCTATGATGTAATACTTGCCGAGGACGTTTCAGCTGGAATGGAGGCATTGAAACGCCAGGGGTTCAACGTGGTCCTTACTGATCTGCGCCTGCCCGACGGCAGCGGACTGGATATCCTGGCCTATGTCAATGAGCATCTGCCATCGACGCCGGTGATTGTCATGAGCGGTTATGGCAGTATAAATCTGGCTGTCGAGGCAATGCACAAGGGCGCCTATGATTTCCAGGAGAAACCCCTCAATACCGAGCACCTTTGCATGACCATCGAACGGGCCCTGCGCAAGACCGTTTTGCGGCATGCTTTCGATTATCTGCGGCGGGAACAGCCATATATATATAAGTATAAGGACATCGTGGCTGAGAGCGCCCAGATGAAACAGCTCCTGAAGCAGACCGCGAAGTTGGCCAGCAGCGATATAACGGTGTTGCTCACCGGCGAAACCGGAACCGGAAAGAGCCTGATAGCCGGCAGCATTCACGTCAACAGCCCCAGAAACGACAACACCATCATCACCGTCAACTGCGCGGCCCTGCCGGAGACCCTGCTGGAAAGCGAGCTTTTCGGGCACGAAAAGGGAGCCTTCACCGGGGCGGACCGCAACAGGGTGGGGCGCATCCAGCAGGCCCATGGCGGCACCCTGTTTCTGGATGAAGTGGGCGACATGTCTCTGGCCATCCAGGCCAAGCTGCTGAGGGCCCTGGAAGACAAGATCATCCAGCCCCTGGGCAGCACTCGTTCCATCAAAGTCGATGTCCGGGTGCTTTCGGCCACCAACGTAGATCTTGTCAAGGCCGTGGAGGAGGGCCGTTTCAGGGAAGACCTGTACTACCGCCTCAGCGTTACCAGCCTGGACGTGCCCCCGTTGAGAGAGCGCCGGGAAGACATCCTGCCCCTGACACACCGCTTTATTCAACAAATATGCGGCGACTCCAAACGCCCCATGAAAGAGATGACCAACAGGGCCGCCCAAAAGCTGGTTTCATATGACTGGCCGGGCAATGTCCGGGAACTGCGCAATGCCGTGGAAAGGGCCATCCTGCTTTCCGAAGGAACATCAATCGACGTTGAGGACTTCAACATCGAAAAGTATTCCACCAGGCAAGCCGCGACGGCGACGGTTCAGTTGGACACCTTTGATTTGAACCAGGTGGAATGCAACACGATTATGGCCGCTCTTGAAAGCTCCGACTGGGTTCAGGCAAGGGCGGCTGACCTGCTGGGCATAACCCCCCGTACGCTTCATTACAAGATCCAAAAACTTGGCTTGAGTCACCCGGAACTTGACGCCAGGAGGAGACGCTGAGTCTAATTCCTTAATCCACCTGGGTTATTACTAATTACAAAACTGAATTACCATATTGTAATTAAGCGCCTTTCGTAATCGAAGGCGCTTTTTCTATCTATGTGCGTAACTATTTGAAATAAAAGGATAAATAAATTATTAACTTGTTTGGCATGGCACTTGCTTATATAGGGGGGCACAACCAGAAAGCAAAAAAAGATATTTGAAAAACAAATAATAGGAGGCCCAAAATGAAGATGATCAATGCAATTAAGAGAGTTTTCACCGACGATCGTGGTATCAGTGCTGTTGAGTATGCCCTGCTGCTGGCCCTGATTGGCGCTGGCATCGCCGCCGCGGCTTTCGCTCTTGGCGATCAGGTGGAAACCAACATTACCGGCGCCACGACTGAGCTCCAGGGTTAGTCCGGAAAGACCCTGCGGGCTGCGCGGAGCATGGAAGCCATGTGGGGCATGAATCAAAATACCGATACCGCCAATCTGGCAAGGGAACTGGGAGGGGCTCAGTGGGGGCTCCTCCCAGTCCTGCTTTGCTGGCCGCTTCTGGTGGAGTCCGGCTGGTTTGACTGGCAACAGGCGGCCATGCTGGTTTTCGCCAGTCTGATGGCCTGCAATGATTTGGCCGTGCGCCGGATACCCAATTCGCTCAACCTGATCACCGCTGTTACGGGCCTGGCCGGATGCCTGGCCTTGGGCGGTCTCGAAGCCATGAGCTGGGCTTTTCTGAGCGGGATCATGGTCTTCGCCTTTATGTGTTTCTTCTTTTTCATCGGGGCCATCGGCGGCGGCGACGTCAAGGCCCTGGCCGCCTTGGCCTGTTTCCTTTCGCCGATGAACGCGATTTATTTATTTGTTTTCACGACGCTCGCGGGCGGTGTTCTGGCCGTTGCCCTGCTTCTTGTAAAAAGGTTCAAGGAGTTCAGGGTCGCCGGTTTAGGGGCGATACGCCTGGGAACCAATAATCTCAGCATGCCTTATGGATTGGCCATATGGAGCGGGGTGTTGCTGCTGCTTCTGGGAGGCTATGCATGAATCTCTTTCGCAGATTGTTAAGGGAAAACCGCGGCGTGGTGGCCGTGGAATTCGCATTGTTCCTGCCGGTCTTCTTACTGTTGACCTTCGGCATAATCGAACTGGGAGCCGCCTGGTATCAAAAGCAGATGCTGGTCAGCGCCAGCCGCGAAGGGGCCAGAATGGCCACCCTGTACAGTGAAGATGGCATTACGGCCCAGGAAGTCGAAGCACGTGTCAATGAATACCTGACCCAAGGCGGATTTCCCGGACAGCCGACCGTGCAGGTCACGGGAGTCGACGGAGCCACTGGTGATGCGGTTACGGTCAATATCACCTCTCCGTACAACCTTCCCGTACTAAGCGCCATTACCGGTAGTGTGGCGGGAACAATCAATTTATCCGCAACCACCGTAATGAGACACGAATAAAGGGGGCGCCATGATGTCACGCAAAGCCCTTGCCCCGTTGCTGTTGATCGTCGCCCTTGTATTGGCGGTTGGCGTCGCAATTGGGGCCAAGAAGTACATCGCGGCCAAGGCCGACGAAGCCGCAGCCAAGAAAATCCAGACCGGACCCGTGGTTGTGGCCGTGCATGACATGCCCGCCGGTTCGGAGTTGAAGTCCTCCGATCTGGCGGTGTTGGAATGGCCTTACAAGAACAGGCCTCCGGGCCATTTCCCCTCGGTTAAAAGCCTTTTGGGCCGCGTCTTGCACAAGCCGGTGGTAAAGGCCGAGCCGATTCTGGAGGCCAAGCTCGCGCCCAAGGGCATGGCCGCCGGTATGGCCGCAGCGGTGCGCAGCGGTATGAGGGCCGTGAGCATCAGCGCCAGCGAGGTGATCGGCGTGGCCGGATACCTCAAGCCCGGCGACAAGGTCGACGTCATCGCCGCAGTCAAGGGCACCACCAACAGCAAGGACCCCACGGCCAAAGTGGTCTTGCAAAACGTGGAAGTCCTGTCCGTGGAGCGCAACAAGGAAAGCAGCGACAAGAAGGGCAAGGGCCGCGTAAAGGGCCAGATGGTCACGGTGTTGATCAATCCTTCAGATGTGGAAAAGCTTGCCCTGGCCACCACCGAGGGCGAGATACTGATGGCCCTGCGCAACCGTGCCGACCAGTCCATCGCCGTTACCCCGGGCGTCCGGATGACCTCGCTTTTCTCCAGCCCGACTCCGGTCGCGGTAAAGGTCGCCAAGCAAGTCAGCAAGCCCAAGCCGCCTCCGGCGCCGGTGGTCGAGGTGATCAAGGGCGTGGCTCGCTCCAGGCAGGAGTTGAAGCTATGAAAAAGACAAGAATCATAATCATATCCGTCTTGGCAATGCTGCTTGCGGCGGGCGCTGCCCTGGCGGAGATGCAGATGTACACGCTGGATATGCAGGCCGGTCAGTCAAAGCTCCTGGACCTGCGAAAGAGCGTAAAACGGATCAGCGTGGCTGATGAAAAAATCGCCGATGTGCTGGTGATCAGCCCTCGCCAGATCTATGTGAACGGCAAGGCCGCCGGCAACACCAACATCACCGTCTGGGGCTCGGGGAGCGATGTAATCGCAACCTATTACGTCAAGGTTCGCCGTGACCTGACTAGGCTCAAGGCCGCCTATTCCAGGATATTCCCTGGTGAGGCCATCAAGGTCTACGAGCTTGAAGGCGCGGTGGTCATCGCCGGAACCGTCTCCAGCGAAGCCAACAAGACCAGGGCCGAGGAAGTGGCCAAGATATATGAAAAGGAACGGGTCACCAGCCTCCTGGAGGTGGAAAACCAGAAGCAGGTGCTGTTGAAGCTGCGCTTCGCCGAGGTCAACCGCCAGGCGGCCAAGCGCTTTAACATCAACCTGGGTTATTGGGATTGGGCCAACCCCGGCAACATCTTCTTTACGTTCCTGGACGGCTTGACCGGCCCGCCGGAAATAGACTATGCCAACCGGTCGATTGAATACGATTTTTCAAACAAGCTGGGCGCCTGGGCCGGTACAGGTCACGGCACCCAACGTTTCATGGCCTTTTTGGATATTTTAAAGCAAAACGGCTTGGCCAAGATTCTGGCCGAGCCCAACCTGGTCTGCGTCTCCGGCCAAAAGGCCAACTTCCTGGCCGGCGGCGAGTTCCCGATTCCGGTGCCCGGCAAGGACTACACGGCCATTGTTTTCAAGAAGTATGGCGTTCAGTTGACCTTTACCCCCAAGGTCCTTTCCAACGGCAAGATCAATCTGCAGGTCGAGCCCGAGGTTAGCGAACTGGACTATACGCCGGGCGTGGTCACCGATGGTTTTGCCGTCCCCGGTCTGACGACCCGCAAGGCCTCCACCCAGCTTGAACTCACGGACGGACAGGGATTTGTAATCGCCGGCCTGCTCAAGCAGGATGTATCGCGCACCATATCAAAGTGGCCGCTGTTGGGCGATTTGCCCATCATCGGCGCTTTGTTCCGCAGCACGGCGTTTCAAAACCGGGAAACCGAGTTGCTGATCGTGGTCACTCCGATGATCGTGCGGCCCGGAATGCAACAACCGACCCAGCTCATCAAGCAAAAAGACTTTGAAGAGCCAGACGACGTTGATTTCTATGTCTGGGGCAAGACCGGACTGGAAGATGACGTGCCCGCATACCGCCGTAAGAGCGAAGACCGGCTCATGGAGATGGAAGGGAAATTCGGCCATGAGGTTGTTTACTAAGCTGCAAAAACTGTGGCGGACCGAGCGTGGCGCCGTGGCCGTAATAACGGCCGTGGCCCTCACCGGCCTGGTGGCGCTCACGGGCGCGGCGGTTGATTTGGGCGTGGTCTATTCGGCCCGCAGCGAACTGCAAAACGCCACCGACGCCGCGGCCATGGCAGGCGCCGCCGAGTTGGTCTCCGACACCAATGGTGACCAGATAGTGGAAACCAACTATTCGGGGGCAAGGGATTCAGCCATTGGGTTTGTCGAATCCAATACGATGGTCACCGAAGGCCTGGTCTGGAACGAGGAAATCGATCTGTATGAGGCAGGCCTGTGGGATTTTGACCTGGATGACTTCTCCAAGTTGGGCGACAGCGCCGACCCCGACGACCTCAACGCGGTGCGGGTGAGCATGCAACGGCCCGTGAACATGCTTTTCGCCAAGGTCGTTGGTCTTGATCAGGTCCAGGTGGGCGTTTCATCCACGGCTTTTTTGGGTTGCGCCGGCAGCGGCGGCAAGGCCGATCTGCCCATCGCCATCAATGATGACGTGCTTGATTCGCTGGGCCCCAATGACGACATCGTACTCAACAGCGAGAACGAGGAAAACGGCCAGTGGACCTCGTTTTTCACCTGGCCCACCAACAAGAACACCATCGATTATTACATGGATAATCCGGACGAGATTCCCCAACTCAATGTTGGTGATGAGATTGCCATGAACAACGGCGAAATCACGCCGCTGTTCGGTTCGCTGGAAGCTCTGTTCGAGGAAAACAAGGGTCCCGATGGAACATGGCACGTCATGTTGCCGGTGGTGGATTGGGAGCCGCCGCAAAATGAAGGAACGGTGGTTGGTTTCGTCAGCTTCGTGATTACCGAGGTCGTGGGGCCGGGAGGGCCCGACAGCAAGAAGATCGTGGGCTATTGGGACAATGATCATCAGCTTGAGGCGCCCGGCGCGGTGGGCAACGGCGCCTGCTACGGCGTGCGCGCCGGACGGGCAACCCTGATCCGCTAGGAGGTATTTACGGTGGAAAACGTTCCATCCAAAGTTTTGGCCCTGCATTTTTCCAAGAAGGCGGGGCGGGTCATAGAAGGCCTGGTTGCCGATTCACCGTTCGTGGATATGCTCGGAAACGAAAGCTCTCTGGCGGATTTCGAGCAGACCGCCATATCAAAACGCCCGGAAATAATAATCATTGAGCATGAAAAAGAGTCCGGCAATTTTTCCGACGTGGTCAAGCAGCTGCGTGTGCGCCATCCCCTTTGTTCGGTCATCGCCATTGCCCAGGAAAAAGACCCTGACGGCATCATTGAGGCCATGCGTGTCGGCGTCAACGAATACCTGATAAACGACCAGTCCATAGGCGACACCTTCAGGGAAGCCCTGTTGCGGCTGCGTTCGGACAAGATCACCGAAGGCGACGACCTGGGCGGCAGAATCATCGGCGTCATGGGCGCCAAGGGCGGAGTTGGGGTCAGCCACCTGGCCATAAACATCGCCTGGGCCATGAGCCAAACCGAAGGCATGCGCGTGGCCCTGGTGGACCTGGACCTTTTCGGCGGCAATCAGGCGTTCATGCTCGATCAGGAACCGTCACGGGACTGGAGCGATGTGGTTGCCGAGACCGAGGAGATTACGCCTTCGCGCATGGAGCGCTTTTTGGAGGAAATCGCTCCGGGCCTGCGTCTTCTGGCTGCCCCGGAAGATCCCTCCGATGCCGAAGTCGTCGGCGCGGATCATGTGATAACGGTTTTGTCGGCCCTGGCCCGAAACCATTCCATTGTCATAGTGGATCTGGGCGACGGCCTGGAAGAGACGACCCTGGCGGCCATGGACCTGGCCGAGCGGGTGCTGCTGGTGGTGGAGCCTTCCCTGGTTGGCCTCAAGAGCGCGGTGCGCATCTGTTCGCTGGGCCGCAGATTGGGCCACGGCGAAAACAAGGTCAGGCCGGTGATAAACCGTTCCAATGCCAAACGTTCCATTGCCTTCCGAGATGTGGAATCCGTGCTGGGACGAAAGGTCTTGGCCTGGCTTCCCAACGATCACAACACGATAGTTGAATCTAGCAATATGGGCCAACCGGCCCTGCGGCTGCGGCCAAAGGCAAAGTGGAGCAAGTCCGTGGCCGACTTGGCAAAAAAGGTTATCAGCCTCAACGGAGACGGTAAGTGAGTTTACGGCAGAGGCTTGGCAAGGCGCCCGCCGGGGATGTGAATACGCCCACGACCCCGGAAGACGATGAACGTCAGGCCGCATATCAGCAGCTTAAGGGACGGATGCACTACAAGGTCATCGACAAGGTCGACCTGGCCCAGTTGTCGCAGAACCTTGACGCATCGGTCGACAAGGACCTGGAAACGGCCATCGCCCAGGTCTTGGATGCCGAGGACACCCAGCTGGGCCCGGAAGAACGCCAGCGCCTGATCCTGGAAATCAAGGATGAAGTGCTGGGCCTGGGGCCCCTGGAGCCGCTGCTCGCCGACGAGAGCATCACCGAGATCATGTGCAACCGCTACAACATGATCTATGTGGAACGCGGCGGCCGCCTGACCAAGGTGCCGGTCCGTTTCCGGGATGACGCCCATCTGCTCAAGATCATCGACAAGATCGCCACCAGCGTGGGCAGGCGCATCGACGAATCTTCTCCCATGGTCGACGCCCGCCTGGCCGACGGCAGCCGCGTCAACGCCATCATTCCGCCCCTGGCCCTGGACGGACCTTCGCTGACCATTCGTAAATTCGCCAAGGACCCGCTCAAGGTTACTGACCTGATTCGTTTCGGCAGTTTTTCGCCGGAGTTGGCAAGGGTCATGGAGGGCGTGGTCCTGGCACGGCTAAACGTAATCATCAGCGGTGGTACCGGCTCGGGCAAGACCACTTTGTTGAATGTGTTTTCATCGTTCATCCCCCACGACGAGCGCATCGTCACGATTGAGGACTCCGCAGAGTTGCAGCTTCAGCAGGATCACGTGGTGCGACTGGAGACCCGGCCGGCCAACATCGAAGGTTCCGGCGAAGTGGCCATGCGCGACCTGGTCAAGAACAGCCTGCGTATGCGCCCGGACCGCATCGTCGTCGGCGAGTGCCGCGGCGGCGAAGCCCTGGACATGATGCAGGCCATGAGCACCGGTCACGACGGGAGTCTTACGACCGTCCACGCCAACAATCCCCGTGACTGCATCAGCCGTCTGGAGACACTGGTATCCATGGGCGGTTTGGATATCAGCGAAAAGGCCATCAGGCGGCAGATATCCAGCGCTGTCGACGTCATCGTGCAGGTCGCCCGCCTTTCCGACGGTTCCAGAAAGGTGACGAGCTTCTCCGAGGTTACCGGCATGGAAGGCGATATGGTGACCATGCAGGAGATTTTCAAGTTCACCCAGACCGGCGTGGACGACCGCGGCAAGGTCCTGGGCGAATTCGGTCCCACGGGCATCAGACCCTCGTTCAGCCAGAAACTCAAGGCCCACGGCTTTGACCTGGACAGCAATTTGTTTGGCGGGCCGGACCGCAGAATCGGGATGGGCTCTTTATGATCTGGGTGTTGGCCATACTGGTGTTTTTCAGCGTTGCTCTGGTGGCGGTGTCCATCCGTCTGTTTATGAGCCCTGCCGAGGAAAACGCCCGTACCGCCACCAAACGCCGCTATGTGCAGCTAAAGCACGACGCTGTGCCGGCCGAAACCCATCTCGAGGCCATTCTCAGGGTCACAACCTATTCCGAGATCGGGTTCCTGGACCGGTTTTTGTCCGGCACCAGCCAGATTGCCAACCTTCAGGACCTGTTGGACAAGGCAGGCAACCCCATAAACCTGGGCACGCTGCTTTTGCTGTCCGCCACCCTGGCCATGGTCGGGGCTCTGGTGGGCGCGGTCATGGGATTGGGCTGGGCCACCTTGATTCCGTTTTTCCTTCTCGGCGCCTTGCCTTACATGGCGGTCTCCAAGATCAAGCAAAAGAGGCTCGATGTTTTCGAGTCCCAGTTCCCCGAAGCGGTTGAACTGGTGGCCAGGGCCCTGCGGGCCGGTCACGGCTTCAGTTCGGGCCTGCGCATGGTAGGCGAGGAGATGTCCGAGCCGGTGGCCAGTGAATTCGTCAAGACCTTTGAAGATTATTCTTTCGGCAAGACCATGGAAGAGGCCCTGCATGGGCTGGTGCAGCGGGTCGAGTTGGAAGACGTCAAGTTCTTCGCCAGCGCGGTCAGCCTTCAGCGTGAAACGGGCGGCAATCTCACCGAAATCCTGGACAACATCAGCTACATCATTCGCGAGAGATTCAGGCTTCAGCGCACAGTCAAGGCTCTGTCGGCCGAGGGCCGTCTTTCCGGCTGGATTCTTTCCTTGATGCCTCCTGCTCTGCTTCTGATGCTCTGGTGGGTCTCGCCGGACTACATCAACATGGCCATGAACCACCCCATCGGCCAAACCATGCTGGTTATCGGCGCGGCTTTCGAGGTCCTGGGCATTGTGGTTATCAAGCAGATCATTAAGATGAAGGTCTAAATCATGGATATGTTGACGCTAATCATAATCGGTCTGGCCATATCCGCCGCCATGGTCGTGATCCTCCTGGCCATGGCCCTTTACCAGTTGACCAAGGGCGCCGACGCCGATGAACGCAGGTTGCAGGGCCTGCGCATGAGCGGGAAAAAGGCCGACAAGAAAAAGAGCGGCGTCAAGCGCATCAAGCAGCGACTGGTGGAAATCGCCAAGATCGCCGCGCCCAAATCGGACAAGGCCCAAGCCTGGGAAAAGAGCAAGCTGCGCGACGAACTGGTGACCGCCGGGTTCCGTTCGGTTGATGCACTCAACATATTTATAGGCATCCGCATAGCCGCTTTGATCCTTCTGCCGGCCATTACCTTTGCCGTGGGTATATTCAACAACACCCGTCAGCCGGCCCTGTTGATTTCAACAATGGTCGCCGCCGCCGCGGGTTACATCCTGCCGGGCTACATCCTGGAAAAGAAGGCGGCTGCCCGGGCAGCCAGGATTGCCTCACAGATGCCGCAGATGCTGGACCTGTTGGTTATCGCCGTTGAGTCCGGCCTTGGCCTGGACGCGGCCGTGCAGCGTGTCAGCAAGGACATCGTCCAGTCCAGTCCTCTTCTGGCCCAGGAACTGGCTATCTTTTCGTTGGAATTGAAACTGGGCGCCAGCAGGGCGGACGCCCTGCGCAACCTGGCCAAGCGTTGCGGCGTGGATGAAATGGGCTCCTTGGTGGCCATGTTGATCCAAGCGGACAGGTTCGGCGTCAGCGTCGGCCGTTCCATAAGGGTTTTCTCCGATGAAATGCGCACCAAGCGTCGCCAGCAAATGGAAGAAAAAGCGGCCAAGATACCCTTGAAGCTGCTGTTTCCCGTCTTGTTCATGATTTTTCCGGCCATCATGGCGGTCATGGCCGGACCGGCGTTAATCAATATCATGGAGAACATGTTTTGATAAGTTCTGGCTACATGGAGAAGTCAGGGGCGTCGGAGCAGACGCCGGAGGAATTCCTGACCGGTTGTCTGGGGTGTGCCCTAGACGATCTGCCCACTTTGCCCGATGTCGCCATGCGCATCATGCACCTGACGGCATCCGATGAACATACCGCAAAGGAACTGGCCCATGAGATCGGCCAGGACCCTTCGTTGGCCTCAAGGGTTCTGAGGGCGGCAAATTCACCTTTTTTTGGCTATTTGGCCAAGGTGGAAGACCTCAACAGGGCTGTTGTGCTGATGGGTTTCGACGAAGTCCGCAACATAGCCATGGGCATTGCCGCCTTTGAAAGCGTCCGCACTAAAAGGGCGCTGCGTAGGCGCATGCAGCGCAACAATCTTTGGGCCCATTCTCAGCACGTCGGCATATTGGCCGAATTGCTGGGCAAACACGTGCTAGGGCTGGGCAACGGCTACTATGTCTCGGGCCTGCTCCACGATATCGGCAAGGTAGCCCTGGACGCCCACCGCCCCGAGGAATTCGACAGGGTCTTGGATGTGGTTGCCAGGGGCCGTGTGGACTGGATGACGGCCGAACGCGAAATCATGGGCATTGATCACGGCCTGGTCGGGGGGGCGCTGTTGGAGTATTGGAATTTTCCTGCCAACTTGGTTGCCGCCGCCGCTGGGCACCACGAGCCGTGGAACATGGGCGACAAGGCGCGCAGCGCCGGTTTGGTATTTATTGCCGACATCCTGGCCCAATTGGATAAATTCAACGTGGGTGGAGCGCCAAAGAGCCTGCCCAAAAGGCTGCCCCTGGGCGGGCCCGTGAATGAGTTTTTAACCAACATGGGTTGGTCCATCAACGATCAAGTGTTGGAACATCTCGGCGATTTGCTGCGGGAGAACAGCGGCGGATTCGAGCCGGTCAATATTTAATTCCTCCTGGAAAGGAGGCCCGGAATGAATGGTGTAAAGAAATTCAATTTGGCGGCTGTGGCGATGTTGGTGTTGCTGGGCCTGGTTGCGGCCGGTTGCGCCAGCACCAAGGAGCCAAGGCTTCGCGGTTTCAATAACGATGAAGTCGAAACGCTCATGGCTGAACAGCGCGCCCGAATGAATATGGGCGATCCTGTCGTCAAGCCGTTGCAGGACTTGGGTGCATTGGAACGGCACGGCGATTCGATGGGCATGCGCGGTGAATATGCGGCGGCGTATTTTGAGTACGGTCGGGCCTTCAAAATGGCCAAGGAACAAGCCGACCAATTGCGCCTCCGCCGCAAGTTGGCCGTAACCAGCCTGCGCGGCGGCAACTTTGTCGAGGCTGAAAAACAGTTTGCCGCGCTGACCAAGATGGATTCCGGAGACGGATTCGCTTGGCAGGGGCTCGGCCTTTCGCTGCTGTCCCAGGCGCGGCCCGATGATGCCATGGACGCTCTGGACAAGGCCGTGTCGCTTGATCCAAAACTGTGGAAGGCCCAAAACGGCAGGGGCATCATCCTGAACCGGCAGGGCAAGTCTGCTCAGGCCTTGACCGCCTTTGAACAGGCGTTGAAATACCAGCGTAATTCCGCGGCGCTATACAACAACCAGGGCCTGGCCTACATGATGACCGGCCAGTTGAGCCAAGCCGCGGATTCGTTCCAGAAGGCCTTGAGGATCAATCCGGGCTATGTTCAGGCTAATAATAATCTTGCCTTGACCTTCTTCAAGCAGGGCAAAACGGAAATGGCTTTGCCTTTGTTCGAGAGAACTCTGGGCGCGGCCAAGGCCCACAACAACCTCGGTTGCCTGCTGGCTTGGCAAGGCCATTACGAAAAAGCGGCCCAGATGTTCAACTCGGCGGTGGAGATATCTCCGACCTATTATAAGTTGGCCGCCGACCATTATGAAGAGGTCAGGTACAAGGCCGACACCGCCGTTCCTGTCAAAAAGGGCGAGTTTAGGGGCAATACTTCGACCATGGCCGCCGTTAAAAGCACCAGCGCTCCTGATCAGCCCAAGGCCGCGACGCCTGAAAAGAAGGTCGCAGTGAAGGTCACGGCCAGCACGCCCAAGGATGCAAAGGCTGAACTGATCAACCGGGCCGCCGTCGTGCAGAGCATCAACTCCCTGCGGCCCACCGCGCCCAAGGCCAAGACAGTGGTAGCCCAACCGGCTGCCGAGCCCCCCAGGGACCCGGAGAAAAAGGCCGAAACCAAGGCTCCGGACGCGGAAGCGGAAGGCCATTTCATCCAGGTGGCGTCCATGTCCAGCGAGGCCCGGGCCCAAAGCTGCGTCAAATCATGGAGCAAGCGCGGGGTCCAGGGCAAGGTGGAGCAGTGGCAGGCCGCCAACGGCAAAACTTGGTACAGGGTTCTGTTGGGCCCGTTCAACACCAAGGCGGAAGCCGCGGCCAAGGCCGAGAAACTCAAAGGCCAGGGACGAATCAGGGAGTTCTTGTTGGTTGACCGCGGCACATTGCCGCAAGACACGCCGACTCGGGCCATGGCCAGCCTATGAAATAAGAAAAGTGTGTTCTTGGGCCGCCCCACAAAGCCGGGACGGCCCAAGAACAATTTTTATTCGGCCAAGTGCCTGTCCACATCCAGGGCGGCCTTTTCGCCCGACAGCAACATTCCGCCGAACACCGGGCCCATACGATAGGAACCGAACACCGCGTTGGCGCACATGCCAGCCGTATACACCCCGGGGAACGCCTCCTTGGTGTGGTTCAGGGTGTTGCTTTCCGCGATTTCAGCCCACATCGAACGCTCGCCTTCGACCTTGCCGCTGGGGGTCATCAGTTTGGCGTCGACCTTGCGGGAAATGACGTTGAGCACCTCCGAGTCATGGCCCGTGGCGTCGATGACCCATTTGCAGCGGATGGTCAGCGGGTCGATGTGCAGTCCGGCCATTTCCACCGGGCTCCAGTTGATGACCAGGCCGGTGACCCGGCTGTCGCGGACCATGACGTCTTCCACGCTTACCAGGTTGAAAATTTTCAGACCGGCCAGGCAGGCCTTGGAGGTCATGGTGCTGGTGCACATTACGCTGTCGGCCGTGAAGTAGCCCTTTTCATATTCCTGGGTAGGCACGCCAAGTTCATCCAGTATCCGTTTTGCTTCCTGTTGCACGACGATCTCGTTGAACATCATGCCGCCGCCCCACATGCCGCCGCCTATGGAAAGCTTGCGCTCGAACATGGCCACCTTGCGCCCGGCCTTGGCCAGCTTGTAGCCGGCCACAATACCCGATGGGCCGCCGCCGACGATGGCCACGTCGATGTCCAGATGATCCTGGAGCTTCTTGAAATAGGTGTCGACGATCGCTCTGGTGATAACAACTTCATCCAACATCACAATTCACCTTTCCGCCGGCCCTCGATAAACGAAAGGCCAGCCTCCGCGGGGGGAAACCGGCCTAAAGCCAAAACCTGCTTATAAATGGCCCAGTTGCTTCCCTACGCTGGCATTACCCAACAGGTTCAAGGGGTCTGCGCACCATGCGCACTCTCAGCCGAAAATTCGGCTCCCCCAGCATTACACTGGCGCGGCGGTGAAGCCGCTATGTGACCGCAATTGTTACCGCGGACGCCTTTGATGTCAATAGCGCCGCATTTGAAAAGTGAACTTGTGTGCTTGGTGTGGTGTTGCTATATACTAAAAGCATACAAAGGCCTTTCGGGTGAGGTGACAGATGGTCGAGCAGCGTAAACGCACCAGGGTTGAATTTCATACAACGGCAGACATCCAGACAACCGGCGCCCGCGTTTTAGGGATGCAGACTAGGGACTTGAGCCACAAAGGGGTGTTTGTGCTGGGGGAATTGCCTCTTGAGGTCGGTCAGAAATGTGGAGTAACCATTCAACTGGGAGACGATGAAAGTTCGCCCATCCTGCATATGGAGGGCAGGGTGGCCCGCCTAACGGCCGAGGGCGTGGCCATCGACTTCATTTCCATGGACCCCGATACATACATGCACCTGCGGCATCTGGTGCTGTTGAACGCCGAAAACCCTGTGGAGACGGCCAAGGAGTTTGTGGAACCTGCTTTTCCTGATCTGGAGGGAAAAGGTTAAGCATAAGCCCGGTTCTTGACAGAAATCATTCTTACGGGTAAAAAAGCAGGTCAACTGGGCCATTTCGGCCCGTTTTTAATAATATCCTTCCCATATCAACGCGGTACCGAAACCGCCACAACCCTGAGGAGGCCCAAAAAAATGGACCTATCCCGACGTGTGACCAGTATTGCACCTTCGCCCACCTTGGCCCTGGATGCCAAGGCCAATGCAATGCGCGCCGAAGGTGTGGACGTCATCAACTTCACCGTGGGGCAGCCGGACTTCAACACCCCCGAGCGGATCTGCAAGGCGGCAATCAAAGCCATCGAAGACGGCTTTACCCGCTACACTCCCGCGGCCGGCATCCCCGAGCTCAAACAGGCCATCTGCGACAAATTCAAACGCGACAACGGTCTGGACTACAAACCCGAGCAGGTGATGGTCAACGTCGGCGGTAAACACTCGGGCTACCTTGTGATGCAGGCCCTTTTGAACGAGGGCGACGAGGTCATCGTGCCGGCCCCGTATTGGGTCAGCTACCCGCCCATGGTCATTTTGGCCGGCGGCACCCCGGTGATCATCCAGACCAAGGAAGAAAACAAGTTCAAGCTGCAACTTGATGAATTGAAGCCCCTGGTTAACGAAAAGACCAAGGCCATTTTCCTCAACTCGCCCAGCAATCCCACCGGCGCGGCCTACAGCGAAGACGAACTGCGCCCGATTGCCGAGTTCTGCGCTGAAAAGGGCATCCTCATCGTCAGCGACGAGATCTACGAGCCGATGATGTACGACGGCGCCAAATTCGTGGCCACGGCATCGCTAAGCCAGAAGATCTATGAAAACACCGTCACCCTCAACGGCGTGTCAAAGACCTATGCCATGACCGGCTGGCGCATCGGCTACATGGGCGGTCCGGTTGAACTGATCAAGGCCTGCACCAAGATTCAGTCGCAGTCCACCAGCAACCCGACCTCCATCGCCCAGAAGGCGGCCGTCGAGGCCATCAACGGTCCCCAGGACGAAGTCGGCCAGATGGTGGGGGTGTTCGCCCGCCGCCGCGATCTGATTTACAAGCTTCTAAACGACATCCCCGGCGTGGAATGCTTCAAGCCCGAGGGCGCGTTTTATGCCTTCCCCAACTTCAGCGCCTATTACGGCAAGAAGGCCGGGGACAAGGTCATGACCGGCTCATCGGATCTGTGCGACCATTTGCTGGAAAACGCCCATGTCGCCCTGGTTCCGGGCAGCGCGTTCGGCACGGACGAGTGCATCCGCTTCAGCTTCGCCACCAGCGATGAGTTGATCATCGAAGGCGTAAAGCGCGTTGCCGACGCCTTGGCCAAACTCAGCTAATAAATGAAATCGCTTCTCATATGCGGAGCGAAACAAAAAACCCGGCCCACTCGGGCCGGGTTTTTTATTACAATTGATGTGAGTACTACCTGCGGTGGGCGCGGCGGGAAGCCTTGAGGGGGTTGATCTTGATCTCTTCCTTCATTTCGCCCTTGACGTGGGTGGCGAAGTTGCAAACCCCATGGCGCCACTTGGCGGCCGGGTCCGGATAGCTGCGGCAGTACTGCATATCGCCGGCTTCGACCAGTCGATCACAGCCCAGGCAAGCTTCGATGGCCGGATGGCAGGTGCCGCCATTGTAGGTGCAGCCGTTTTTGCCCATCAGGGCGCATTCCTGACCTTCGCGAGTGGTCGTGCACAGCATTGTCTTGCTCCTTGGGTGTTAAATAATCCGGTTATGTCACCGGTTGGATAATGGCAATAAAAATGACCGGGTCCAGCATTTTGTCCGGCCCTGTCAGAATCGCAATTATGGTGGCCAAACAACATACTGTCAAGATTAAATTATAACTCGATTTTACAGTGAGTGACCGACCTTGACAAATAAGGCGCGCTGACGTAGATAAATTAGCTTGGTTCAAGGAGAAAAACGCCCCTTTGAACGTCTACTAACCAGGGGCTGCGAAACATATTTGGAGTTAATGAAAGTGGCTAACAACGGCGAAAAGAAAAAGCCCAGCGGGGCCAAGCCAGACAACATCCTCGATGAAAACAATCTAATACGCCAGCGCCGTAAAAAAGCCGCTGACATCAAGGAGATGGGGTTCCCCCTCTTCCCCAATACGTTTCGCCCCCGTGACGCCATCGGCGAACTCCGGGCCCAGTACGACAACCTCGACGCCGCCAGGCTCGAGTCACTGGAAGACACCAAATTCACCCTCGCCGGCCGGATCATTGCCATACGCAGCTTCGGCAAGGCCGCCTTTGTCAAATTGCGTGACCGCACCGGTACTTTGCAGCTGCATCTCCAGAAAGATATTTTGGGCGACAGCTTCGCGTTGTTCAAGAAGCTGGACGTGGGCGACATAATAGGTGTGAGCGGCTCGCTTTTCCGCACAAAGACCAGGGAACTGACCCTGAGGGTTGAAACTTTCCGGCTGATCACCAAGAGCTACCGCCCGCTGCCGGAAAAATTCCACGGACTCACCGACGTGGAGGCGCGCTACCGCCAGCGTTACCTGGACCTGATCATGAACGACGAGGTCCGGGACATCTTCATCGCCCGTTCCAAGATCGTGAACACACTGCGGTCTTCGCTAACGGACAAGGGCTTCATGGAGGTGGAGACGCCCATGATGCAGATCATTCCCGGCGGTGCCACGGCCAGGCCTTTTGAGACCTACCACAACGCCCTGGGCATGAAGCTGTATTTGCGCGTGGCTCCGGAGTTGTACCTCAAGCGCCTGGTAGTGGGCGGCCTGGAGCGGGTCTTTGAACTGAACCGCAACTTCCGCAACGAGGGCATCAGCATCCGGCACAATCCGGAATTCACCATGCTCGAGTTTTACATGGCCTATGCCTCCTACGAGGACCTGATGTCCATCACCGAGGAGGTTTTCGGCGCCTGCGCCATGGCCGTGCGCGGCTCTTTGAAGTTCGACTACCAGGGCAGGGAGGTCGACCTGACTCCGCCTTGGGAAAATCTCGATTTCCGCAGCAGCCTCATAGAGATCGGCCATGTGCCATCGGAAGTGCTTTTCGATACGGAAAAGGCGCTCAATATGAGCACCCACCTGGGCGGCAAGCACAAGCCCGGCGACAACCTGGGCAAGGCCCTGGCCAAGATTTTCGACGTGACCGTGGAGCCCCACCTGTGGCAGCCTACGTACATCACCGGCTATCCCCGGGACATATCGCCGCTGAGCCGCACCAATGACCTGGACCCGGAAATCGTCGACCGCTTCGAATTTTTCATAACCGGCCGGGAAATGGGCAACGGATTCAGCGAACTCAACGATCCCGACGATCAGCGCGACCGCTTCTTCGAGCAGGTCGCCCAGCGTGAAGCCGGTGACGATGAAGCACAGTTCATGGACGCCGACTACGTCCGGGCCCTGGAATTCGGCATGCCTCCCACGGCGGGCGAGGGCATCGGTATAGACAGGCTGGTGATGTTGCTGACCGACCAGCCCAGTATTCGTGAGGTAATTCTATTCCCGCTGTTGAGGCCTGAGCAGGCGTAATGAAGTTTGAACTATTCGTGGCCCTGCGCTATTTGCGCGTTAAACGCAAACAGGGTTTCATCTCGCTGATCACCGTGCTGTCCATGGCCGGAGTTGCTCTGGGCGTGTGCGCGTTGATAGTCGTCTTGTCGGTGATGGGCGGATTTGAGCGCGAATGGAAAAAGAAGATTCTGGGGCTTAATTCCCATGTCCTGGTCTATGGACTGGGCGGCGGCATTTCAGACCCGGAAAAAGTAATGGATAAAGTGCGGCGTGACCCCGACGTAACGGCGGTCACGCCGTTTGTTTACGGCCAGGTGATGATCCTGGCGCCGGGCGAGGCTAGCGGCGCCCTTATGCGCGGCGTTGACGTGCCCTCGGCCATCAAGGTCCTGGACCTGAAGAATATCATGGTCAGCGGGTCGCTGGAGGACCTGAAACGCCCGGAAGGTCAAATGCCCGGGCTCGTGGTGGGTATGGCCCTGGCCCGGTCAATGGGGCTGCACAAGGGCGGTGTCGTCACGGTGGTCAACCCGCTGGGAGAGGACACGCCCGTGGGGCGGTTGCCCCGAAGCGAGCCCTTCCAGGTGGTGGGTATCTTTGAATCGGGCATGTATCAGTACGATTCGAGCATATGTTTCGCCGCGTTGCCCGCCACCCAGGACTTTTTCGGCCTCGGCGGCAAGGTGTCCGGCCTTGAACTGACGGTCCGCGACATTTATGATGCTCCAGAGGTGGCCAAAAGGCTTGACGATGAGTTGGGCTTTGCCTACTACACTCGCGACTGGATAGCCATGAACCATAGCCTGTTCGCGGCCCTGAAGCTGGAACGGGTGGTGATGTTCATCATCCTCACGCTCATCGTAATGGTGGCGGCATTTGGAATAGTCAGTTCGCTTATAATGCTGGTGATGGACAAGACATCGGATATCGGGGTGCTTAAGGCCATGGGCGCCTCGAGCAACATGATCAGGCGGGTGTTCACCATGGTCGGGCTGACCATCGGTGTGTTGGGTACGCTTATCGGCCTACTGGGCGGCCTTGGCCTGTGCGCATTGCTGACCCGCTACCAATTTATAGAGTTGCCCAAGGACATTTACGCCCTAGGCAAGCTGCCCGTTGAAATAGACCCGATTACCGTTGCCATTATCGCGGCCAGTGCCATTGTGATCAGTCTGGCGGCCACTATTTATCCGGCGCACAAGGCCGGTGCGATGAATCCCGTGGATGCTTTGCGTTATGAGTAGATTGCCTAAACACCGCCATGTTAACGGGCGCTTGTTGGAGCTAAACACTTGACAGAAGGCCAGCCACTGATTCATATAAGTAAGCTCGTAAAGGCGTACACCCTTGGCGGCCGGAAGGTGCAGGTGCTCAAGGGACTGGACCTGGATGTGGCCGCAGGCGAAATGGTGGCCGTATTGGGGGCCTCTGGTGTAGGCAAATCCACTTTGTTGCACATCACCGGAACCCTGGACCGCCCTTCTTCAGGGCAGTTGTTCATGGAGGGGCGAGATCTCTTCAAACTCGATGAAAACTCTCTTGCCGCCTTCAGAAATAAGCATGTCGGGTTTGTTTTCCAATTTCACCACCTTCTTCCGGAATTTTCTGCCTTGGAAAATGTAATGATGCCGGCATTGGTGGGGAGAATAGCCGAATCGGAGGCCAGGGAAAAGGCATTGGAGCTTTTGGAGTCGGTGGGCATGACCCACAGGCTCGACCATAGACTGGCCGAAATGTCCGGAGGCGAACAGCAGCGAGTGGCCATCGCCCGGGCCTTGGTCAGGGGACCCAAGGTGCTGTTGGCCGATGAACCGACCGGAAACCTAGATGAGCGTACAGGACAGAAAGTTTTCGATATAATAAGGAACTTGAACGCGGCCAGGGGCTTGACGACCTTGGTTGCGACTCACAACGAAAGGCTTGCCGCACAGATGGACCGCCGGGTCAGATTGGCTGACGGCCTGGCTCATCCGGTTGATTAGCGGCGTGGAGCGAATTGGGATGTATAGCGGCTCGGTGAAAAAGACCTGCTTGCTTGCGGCTCTTGTTCTGATCATGCTGGCGGCCCCCGCCGCCTGGGCTCAGGAACAGAACAAGGTGGCCGTCTTTCCTTTCCAGATTTTCAGCAGTGAACCGCTGAGTCATCTCAGTCTTGATCTGCAGAAAATGTTGGCCGATAGACTGGCCAAGGAAGGTGTCGGCGTTATTGATTCGGGCCAAGTGAATCAAGCACTTCGCTCCATCAATCAACCGCTGGACCTTGCCCTTGCCAGAAAGCTGGCCGACCAGTTGGGGGCCGAGTTCGCGGTCTATGGTTCGCTTACCAAAATCGGCGCCAGGGTCTCCATCGACGTCAAGGTCCTTGACGTCTTGGGCATTCGCAGACCCCAAACGGTCTTCAGCGAGGGCGTGGGCATAGACTCTCTTCCTGACATGAGCAATAAGCTGGCCAGGGAAGTCGCCGTACTGTCCTCGGGCCGCGAACAGGTCGCCGACATTGAAGTCGTGGGCGCAAAACGCATCGAGGCCGAGGCGGTCAAGGCCGTCATGAAAACAAAGGCCGGCGGACCGTTCTCCATGATCCGTCTGGACGACGACCTCAAGCGCATCTGGAATATGGGATATTTCGAGGACGTTCGCCTCAAGACCCGCGACACCGAGCGTGGCAAGATCGTCATTGTCGACGTCAAGGAAAAGCCCAGCATAAAGGAAATCCGCATTGTAGGCGCCAAGGAACTCGATCCCCAGGACATCAAGGATGATCTGGGCATCAAGCCTTTTGGCGTATACAAACCCGTCGAAATCAAGGAAGCCGACCAAAAAATCGTCGAAATGTACCGCAACAAGGGCTATTACGACGTCCAGGTCACCGATACGGTAAAGGATCTTCCTTCCGGCGACAAGAGCATCACCTTCAATATCGATGAAGGTAAAAAGGTCCTCATCAGCAAGATCGAATTCGAGGGCAACAAGTCCTTTGATTCCGATGAGCTTGAGGATCTGATGAGCACTCAGGGTGAAGGATGGTTCACATGGATCACCGACGCCAACGTCCTGGAAAGCGCCAAGCTGGAACAGGATATCAACCACATCAGTGATTTCTATTACAACCACGGTTTCATGCGGGCAAAGGTCGGAGACCCGCAGATCACCAGGGGTGAAGACGGCCTGATCATCACCATCAAGATCGTCGAGGGCAACCGCTTCAAAGTCGGCAGCCTGGATGTCCAGGGCGAAATGATCGTGCCCAAGGAAAAGCTGATCGAGGGGATGAAAACCAAGGTCGGCGAATGGTACAACCGCCAGAATCTCCGGGCCGACATAATGGACGTCAACACCCGTTATTCGGACCAGGGTTTTGCCTACGTCGAGGTCAGGCCCCAGATCAAGGAAAACGATTCCAACTATACCGTTGATATTACATTGGATATCAAAAAGGGTATCGAGGTCTATTTCGAGAATATACTCATCACCGGCAACTCCAGGACCCGCGACTACGTGATCAGGCGTGAACTGAGCGCCGCCGAGGGAGACATGTTCTCCGGTACGGCCATCCGCAACGCCAACCTGAGGCTGCGTCGTCTGAACTTCTTTGAAGACGTGCAGGTGACCACCACCAAGGGTTCGGCCGCGGACAAGATGAACCTTGGCATCAAGGTCAAGGAAAAGCGCACCGGCCAGATATCCCTTGGCGCCGGTTACTCCACCCAGGACAGCTTTATGGTCATGGGCTCCATCAGCGAGTCGAACCTGTTCGGCAGGGGCCAGACCTTGGAACTCAAGGGTCAAGTCGGCGGCAAGTCCACCCGCTACACCATCAGCTTTACCGAGCCCTGGCTGTTTGACCGGCCCATAAGCTTTGGTATAGATATTTACGACTGGGAACGCGAATACATCGATTATGACAAGGAGGCGATCGGTGGACGTTTGCGCTGGGGCTTCCCCACGCCTCTTTACGCCACCAGATTCTATCTGTACTACAAATATGAAGAGGCCAATATAACGGATATCTCGGACAGCGCGTCGGTGCAGGTCCAGGATCAGGCGGGCTGGCACACCACCAGTTCGGTCCGCGCCATGGTGCGGCGAGATACGAGAAACAAAGCCATCAACGCCGATGAGGGCTCCGATAACAGCATCAGTGTTGAATACGCCGGCGGTCCTCTGGGCGGCACCAACTACTTCACCAAGGTTATTGGCGACACGGGATGGTATTTCCCGCTCTGGTGGGAGACGGTTTTCGTGGCACACGGCCGCATCGGTTGGCTGACCCAAAACTCGGGCGGCGACCTGCCAATGTACGAAAAATTCTACCTTGGCGGCATCAACACCCTGCGCGGCTTTGACTATCTGTCGGTCAGCCCCATGGACGCCAACGGCGACCGTATCGGTGGTGAGCACATGTTGCTGTTCAACTTTGAGTACCGTTTCCCCCTGGTGCCCAAGGCCGGACTCAGCGGCGTGGTGTTCTTCGATACCGGTAATGTTTGGACCAAGGACGAAGGCTACCAGCTTGGCGATATGCGCCAAAGCGTCGGCGCGGGTATACGGTGGATGTCGCCCATCGGTCCGCTTCGTCTTGAATACGGCTACGTGCTTGATCCGGAGCCCGGCGACGACGACTCAAACTGGGAATTCACAATCGGAAGTATGTTCTAAACCGCTTCACGGCAGGAGATCCTAAATGATTAAAGCAAGCAAGAAACTTATCGCGGCCGGCCTTGGTGCTTTGTTGGTGCTGGGTTTGACGGCGGTTCCAAACGTAGCAAAAGCTGAAACCAAAATCGGTGTTGTTTATATGCTTCGGGCCATCGCCGAATGCAATGACGGTAAAAAGGCTCGGGCCGAGTTGAAGCGTCAGGACGAAAAAAGCCAGACCGAGATGAAGCAGCTTGGCAATGAAATCAACAAACTGCGGGCCTACCTGTTTGACGCCCAGGATATGATGAAGAGCGAAGTGCGGGTGCAGAAGCAGTATGAACTGCAAAAGAAAATCAAGCAGTTCAATGATATGCGTGACGACCGCGCCCGTGAGCTCTCCGCCGCCGAACGGCGTCTGTTCGACCCCATCAAGCGCAAGATGGCCGAACTGATCAAGGCAGTCGGCACCAAGGGCAAGTATGAGATGATCATCGCGGCCGAGGGCGGCGTTGTTTATCATCCCAAGAGCGCCGATATCACCGACGAAATCATTTCCGCCTATGATGCGCAATATAAATAGACGGAAAGCCTAAAAAAAGGATCGACAATTGGAGCTCACTCTAGCCCAATTGGCAGAGCTGGTCGGCGGCAGCCTCGAGGGCCCCGCCGACCGGGTCGTTTCTGGCATAAACGGAATAGACAAAGCGGGCCCTTCGGAGTTGTCTTTTCTGGCAAATCAGAAATACGCCCCGGCCCTGGCTAGTTGTCAGGCCGGTGTGGTTTTTGTTTCGCCGGACCAGGAAACACCAAAGGAACTGGCCGTGATTCGGGTGGACGATCCCTATCTGGCTTTTGCCAGGGTGTTGGATATGGCCACACGAAAGCCCTATAAGCCCGGCGGAGTCCACCGGCGCGCGGTCGTCGATGAGACAGCCCAGTTGGGCGACGATGTCACCATCCATGCCCTGGCCTGCGTGGGGCCGGGTGCGAAGCTTGGCAACAAAGTTGTATTGCATCCGGGCGTTGTTGTCGGCGAAGGCGTCAGCATCGGAGATGACACGGTTCTGCATTCCAACGTTGTGGTTGAACAGGGCTGCATAATCGGCAATAGATGCATCATCCACGCGGGGTCGGTCATCGGGGCCGACGGATACGGCTTCGTGCCCCAGAAAGACGGCCATTTCAAGATTCCCCAGGTAGGCACGGTGCAAATCGATGATGATGTCGAACTGGGCGCCCTGAATACAGTGGATAGGGCGGCAATGGGCCGGACATGGATCAAGAGCGGGGTCAAGACCGACAATATGGTGCATGTGGCCCATAACTGCACGGTGGGCAAAAACACACTGCTGGTGGCCAAGGTCGGCATCAGCGGTTCCACCAGCGTGGGCGACAATGTGGTTATCGGCGGCCAAACAGGCTTGGCCGGACACTTGAAAGTCGGCAACAACGTCAAGATAGCCGCGCGATCGGGGATCCAGAACAATGTAAAGGACGGCGAAGTTCTCGCCGGATTCCCGGCCATGCCGCACCGGTTGTGGCTGCGCACCAGGGCCTTGATCAAGCGGTTGCCGGAGTTGTACGACCGGGTCAAGGAAATAGAAAAGAAGTTGCAATAAGCTAATATTGTTGACGAATAAGGGGCGTATTTATGGTTGTGCCGCTCATGGATATTGAAAAGATAATGAGCTTCCTGCCGCACCGGTATCCGTTTTTACTTATCGACAGGATTCTGGAACTGGATCCGGGCCAGCGGATCAAGGCCCTTAAAAACGTGACTTACAATGAGCATTTTTTTCAGGGACATTTTCCCCAGCGCCCGGTCATGCCTGGCGTATTGATCGTTGAGGCCATGGGCCAGGCCGGAGGCGTCATGGCCTACAATGAGGTGCCCGAAGCCAGGGACATGATCATTTATTTCATGAGCCTCGATAAGGTAAAATTCCGCCAAACCGTTGAACCGGGCGATCAGTTGATCATCGAGGTTGAATCGGTGCACCGTTCGAGCCGCGCCTGGAAAATGGCCGGCAAAGCCTTTGTCGGAGACAAGGTTGTCGCCCAGGCTGAGCTGTCGGCGGCGGTGCAGATACCTGCACCGGGCAATTAGCCCTAAATACATCTGGATTGAAATCAAAAAATGGCTATTCATCCAACTGCGATAATAGACCCGTCTGCGGAAATTGCCGGGGACGCCGGAATTGGTGCGTATACGGTCATTGGGCCCGAGGTGAAAATCGGCTCCAATACCGAGATCATGCATCATGTCAATATTCATAAGCTGACGACAATCGGTTCTAATTGCGTTATCTGGCCCTTTGCCTCGTTGGGCACCGATCCGCAGGATCTGAAATTTCAAGGCGAACGTTCGACCTTGGAAATAGGCGACAATGTCATGATCCGCGAATGTGTCACCGCAAACCGGGGCACGGCAGACGGAGGCCTTGTCACCAGGATCGGCAATGAGTGCCTATTGATGGCCTATGCCCATGTGGCCCATGATTGCCATCTTGGCGATGGTGTGATCATGAGCAATGCCGTAAACCTGGCTGGTCATGTGACTTTGCAGGATCGTTGCAGCATAGGCGGCATGACCGCGGTGCATCAATTCACACGCATCGGCACCCGCTGCTTTGTGGGGGGCATGAGCGGCATCGCCAATGACCTACCGCCGTATTGCCTCTGTGAAGGCAACCGGGCCAAACCACACGCGATAAATGTTATCGGACTGAAGCGTTCCGGATTCTCCGAAGAATCCATAAAGGCTCTCAAGGACGCCTACCGGATCATCTTCCGGACCCGCACGCCCATTAAAAAGGCCATTGAGCAGGTCCGTCAGGAAGTCGCGGATACCGTGGAAGTCCAGACTTTGCTGAAATTTATCGAAGAGTCCGAAAGGGGCGTGGCCCGCTGACTATGGCCGACAAGACCATAGGAATCATAGCCGGCACCAGCCAGTTTCCCCTGCTTTTCGCCAAGGCGGCCAAAAAGCGGGGCCTGCGCGTCGTTGCCGTGGCCCACAAGGGCGAGACCTTTCCCGAGCTTGAGGCTGAAGTCGATGAGATCACCTGGATTCAGCTGGGCCAGGTAGGCAAGCTCTTGAAGGCCTTTCGCAAGGCCGGGGTGAACCAAGCCGTGATGTGCGGCGGGGTGACCAAAACCCGGATGTTCAAGGACGTGCGGCCGGACATGAAGGCTCTGGCCTTGATCAACCGCATCCGCCACATGGCCGACGACGGCATCCTACGCACTTTGGCCGATTATCTTTCAGACGAGGGGGTAAAGGTCATCGCCAGCCATGATATGGTGCCCGAACTACTGGCCCAAGAGGGCGTATACACCCGGCGCAAACCCGACTCCGATGAACAGCAGAGCGCGGAGGTGGGCTGGCAGGTCTGCGCCCAAATGGGCTGCCTGGACATAGGCCAGTGCGTGGTGGTGCGCGACCGGGCAGTGGTGGCGGTGGAGGCCATAGAAGGCACCGACGCCTGCATCGCCCGGGGCGGTGAGTTGGCCCGGGGCAAGGCTGTGGTGGTCAAACGTTGCAAGCCGATCCAGGATATGCGTTTCGACCTGCCTTCGGTGGGCCTGCGGACCATTGAGGTTATGAAACAATCAGGCTGCAGTTGCCTGCTCATAGAGGCCGAAAAAACCCTGATATTCGACAAGGACCTGATGATTGACCTGGCCGACAAATCCGGCATCTGCGTGATGGCCTGGGCCACGGGAGATGAAAATAATGGCTAAGACCCGCATCGCCGTTGTGGGCGTGGGATATTTGGGGCGCTTTCATGCTCAAAAGGTTGCGGCCCTGGATAGCGCCGAACTGGTTGCCGTGGTTGACAAGGACCTGGCCCGCGCCACTGCCCTGGCCGCGGAATTGGGCTGCCGGGCCAGCGCGGACGTCACTGAGATTATTGGCGATATAGACGCCGCCTGCGTGGTCACGCCAACGGTTTATCATTACGCGGTGGCCGCCGAGCTGTTACGCAACGGCAGGGATGTTTTGTGCGAAAAGCCCATGACCGCCACCCTGGATCAGGCCGATGAACTGGTGGATTTGGCCACCGACAACAACTGCATCCTCCAGGTCGGCCATTTGGAACGCTTCAACCCGGCGGTTCAAAAAGCCGACGAGTGCATCAGCCAGCCCATGTTTATCGAATGCAACCGCATCGCTCCATTCAAGGCCCGGGCCATGGACGTGGATGTGGCCCTGGACCTGATGATTCACGACCTGGACATAATCATCGCCTTCGTGGGCGAGGAGCCAAGCGAAATCAGGGCCAAGGGCGTGCCAGTGCTGGGGCCTCACGCCGATCTGGTCAACGCCCGCTTGGAGTTTCCCGGCGGCTGCGTGGCCAATGTGACGGCCTCGAGGCTGGCCCTCAAGGACGAACGGCGAATGCGCATCTTCCAGCCAGAGGCCTACGTGGCCCTGGACTTCAAGGAGCGCCAGGTCCAGGTGGTCAGCGGCGTGCAATACGTGGCCGGTGAAGACCCCAAGGTCGATATGCAGTTGCATGATTTCGGGCCCAGCGATCCCCTGGCCCAGGAGATCGCCTCGTTTGTGGAATGCGTGCAAAAACGCCGTGCGCCGGTGGTTGACGGCAAGGCCGCCCGCAAGGCCTTGGCCTGCGCCCTTGCCGTTAAACAATGCGTCGAAGACGGCCTCTGCGGCATGGAGCATGTTCTGGACGCCTCGCGCAAGTGGGTCGACGCCGAGATGCCGGAGTAGTTGTTTGGTGGGTGCTGAACCTCGATTGTTGCTGGTGGCCGGAGAGGCCAGTGGAGATATCCACGGCGCCTCCCTGGTGCGGGAACTGAAAAACCGCGCGCCCCGGGCCGTTTTCAGCGGCATCGGCGGCCCGGCAATGCGGCAGGCCGGGGTGGACATCCTCTACGACTATGAAGAGTTGGCCGTGATGGGCTTTTCCGATGTCCTTCCAAAGCTGGGGCATATCCTGTCGATCCTGCGCGGCCTGAAAAAACACATGCGTCAAACCAGGCCCGATGTGGTCGTCCTTATCGATTTTCCCGACTTCAATTTCCGGGTGGGCAAGGCCGCCAAAAAACTGGGCCTCAAGGTGCTCTATTACATCAGCCCCCAGCTTTGGGCCTGGCGTCAGGGCAGGGCCAGGACCCTGGCCAAATTCAGCGACGCCCTGGCCTGCGTTTTTCCGTTTGAAGAGGACTTTTATAAAAAGATCGCCCCGGATATGCCGGTGACGTTCGTGGGGCATCCTTTTCTGGACCGCCCCGCCGATCCCCAGGCTGACGAGCCTCTGCCTTTTAATGGCGAAGGTCCCGTGGTGGGGCTGCTGCCGGGCAGCCGCATGGCCGAAATCGAGCGCCTGTTGCCGCTGTTGCTGGACGCGGCGGGCATCATGCTCCAAAACAGGCCCGATATCCGCTTTGCCATGCCCGTGGCGCCTGGTTTGAGCCGGGAGAAATTGGCCACGTTCATGGGCGGCGCCCCGGAAAATCTGCTTGTTTTGGATGGCCAGGCCGAACGGGTCATGCGCCAGGCCGATCTGCTGTTGATAACTTCGGGCACCGCCACATTGCAAGCCGCTCTGGCGGGAGCCCCCATGGTGGTGGTATACAAGACCGGGGGCTTCAACTACTGGCTGGCCAGTTCCCTGGTGAAAGTGGAACACATCGCCATGCCCAATTTGATCTATGAGGGCAGGTTGTTGCCGGAACTGGTCCAGGACGAAGCCACGCCCCAGTCCGTGGCCGCCGAAGGCCTGGATATACTGGAGAACACCCAGCGCCGGGAGGCCATGATCCGGGGCTTGGACGAGGTGCGCCGCCGCCTGGGCGGGCCCGGAGCCAACGCCCGCACGGCCGGGCTGGTCATGCAACTTATGGAAGAGAGCCGCAATTGAGCATGTTGACCGGAGCCAAAGGCGACGCGGCGCTATACAGCCGCTTGCTGCAAAAAGTTAAGCCCTATAAATGGCGTCTGGTGTTTTCCATGGTGCTGATGGCCGTGGCCGCCTCCACCCAGGGCGCCATGGCCTACATGGTCAAGGACGTGCTGGACGGAATCTTCGCCGAACGCAACATGTGGCTGTTGTACGCCGTGCCCGTGGCCATCATCATCCTCTACGCCGTCAAGGGCACGGCCACCTATGGCCAGACATACCTGATGTCGTATGTGGGCAACAGCATCGTCACCGAATTCCGGGTGGATCTCTATCACCAGCTTCAGCGCATGCCCCTGGGCTATTTCGACCGGGTGCCCACCGGCGAGTTAATGAGCCGCATCACCAACGACGTCAACATGATTCAGGGCGCGGTGAGCAGCGTGGTCACCGGCGTATTCAAGGATTTTTTCACAATTCTGGCCCTGGTGGGCGTGGTGGTTTACCGTGATCCGTTCCTGGCTGTTTTCGCCCTGGGTATTTTCCCGATATGCGTAATACCCCTTGTAAAGCTGGGCCGCAGGCTGCGCAAGATATCCACGCGTTCTCAGGAGACCATGGCCGACGTCAACGTGCTCTTGCACGAGACCATCGGCGGCGCCCGCATCGTCAAGGGCTTTTGCCGGGAAGAATTCGAGGCCCAGCGTTTCAGTGACGAGGCCCACAGGCTTTTCTGGTTAAAGATGAAGGACGTCAGCACCCGGGCCATCTCCAGCCCGCTCATGGAGTTCCTAGGCGGCTTGGCCATAGCCGGCATCATCTTTTACGGCGGCTACCAGGTGGTCAACGGCGAGTCCACGCCGGGAACCTTCTTCAGCTTTCTGACGGCCCTGATCATGCTCTACGAGCCGGTCAAGCGGCTTTCCAATATCAACAACGACATCCAGAACGGTTTGGCCGCCGCGGTGCGCGTCTACGCCATATTGGACGCCGAACCGGAGATCCAGGACAAGCCCGGCGCTGTTGAATTGCCACCTATACAACTGACAGTGGCCTTCAAGGATGTCCGCTTCGCCTATGACCTGGAAAAAGGCGACGTGCTAAAGGGTATCGACCTTGAAGTGCCCAAGGGCCAGGCCGTGGCCCTGGTGGGCACCAGCGGTGGCGGCAAGACCACCATGGTCAATCTGTTACCGCGCTTTTACGAGGTTTCAAGGGGCGCCATCCTCATCGACGGCATTGACATCCGCGACGTGACCATGCAGAGCCTGCGCAGGCAGATCAGCATCGTCACCCAACAGACGATTTTGTTCAACAATTCCGTGCGCTACAATATCTCCTACGGCAGGCCCGAGGCCACCGAGGACGAGATCAGGGCCGCCGCTGACGCGGCCTTCGCCACGGGCTTCATTGAAAAACTGCCCCAGGGCTTCGACACCATGATCGGAGAGTCCGGCGTGCTGCTAAGCGGCGGGGAGCGCCAGCGCCTGAGCATTGCCCGGGCCATCCTGGCCGATCGGCCCATCCTGATCCTGGACGAGGCCACCTCCAGCCTGGACACCGAGAGCGAACTGTACGTGCAAAAGGCCCTGGAAAACCTGATGCAGGGCCGAACCTCGTTTGTCATCGCCCACCGCCTGTCCACCGTGCGCCGGGCAGACCGCATCCTGGTCATGAGCGGCGGCAAGATCGTGGAGCAGGGCAGGCACGAGGACCTGTTGAAAAACGGCGGTCTCTACACCAAGCTGCACAAGATGCAATTCACCGTCGACAGCGGCATGGAAGGCCTGGAGGCCGCCGACGATGCTTAGGACTTGGTCCCCGCGCATTGTCATAGTGCTGCTTTTGTCGGCGGCACTGGCCGCCATGTGGGCCTATGGCGATGACCGAATGCTCCTTAGCGATATGGAATACTTCGGCTCTTTCGGCTTTGGCTTTGGCCTCAAGCATGCCGCGTATTGGCTGGGCCTGGGAGCCTTGCAGGCGGCGTTTGCCGGAGTGTTGATCCTGGCCGGCATGCTATGGGAGCATCTGCGCATAACCGCCACGGGCTGGGCCGCGCTCATAGCCGTGGCCGCATCGGGCCTGCTGGTTCAGGTGTTCAAGCACATCGTGGGCCGCCCCAGGCCCGGACAGAACATGGATGCCTGGCAATTGCAGGGCTTTACTTTTGAAAGCGACATGCACTCGTTTCCCTCGGGGCACGCGGCAACCAGCTTTGCCCTGGCGGCCGTATTGGCGGCGCGCTTTCCCCGCCTGGCCTGGCTGTTTTACGCCATGGCGGCCTTGATAGGCCTGGGCCGGGTGATGGGCGGCTCCCATTTCGCCAGCGACGTCATCGCCGGGTGCATCCTGGGCCTGCTGTGCGGCTGGCTCATCGCCTGGCGTTTCAAGCTACGCGAGGACATAAGATGATCCGGGCCGCCAACGCATACTGGCCCGCTCTGGCGGCTGTGGTCCTGGTGGCCGCGGCTTTGATGTTTTTCGCCGACCTGGGCGGCATGGCCCTGACCGACCGCGACGAGGGCGAATACGGCGCCGCCGTGAACGAGATGCGCCGTAGCGGCGACTACATCGTGCCCACCCTAAACTGCAACCGCTATCTGGAAAAACCGATTCTGGCCTTTTGGGCCATTGCCGGGGCCGAGGCCGTGGCCGGGCGGGGCGAACTGGCCGCCCGCCTGCCGTCTGCCATAAGCGCCATGGCCGTGGTCCTGATGGTGGCGGCCATTGCCTGGTTCGCATCGGGCAGCGTGCCCCTGGCCGTGTGCTCGGCCGGGGCCTGCGCATTTACGCCGCTCTATGTGCTGGTGGCCAGGGCTTGCCTGACCGACATGCTGCTGACCCTGTGGACGACAATGGCCGTTCTTGCCTTTTTCATGGCCACCGAAACGGCCAGACCCAAGGACGCCAAGTGGTGGCTCCTGGCCTGGGCCGGGCTGGGTTTGTCGTTTCTCACCAAGGGCCCGGTTGGCCCGGCGGTGGTATTGCCCACGGCCTTAATCTATGCCCTGGTCCAGCGTAACCTGTGGCTGACCATCAAGCGCGCCCGCATCCATTGGGGCCTGCTCATCGTGGTGATTATCAACCTGCCGTGGTACGGCCTGGTGTTCATGCGCCTGGGCTCCCAGTTTTGGCAGGATTTTTTCGTCTCCCAAAACATACGCCGTTTCAGCGAGGTGCTTTTGGGCCATGGCGGTGGTCTGGCCTACTACATCCCAGTGCTGCTGCTGGGGGCTTTTCCGTTTTTTATCATCGCGTTGCCCGCCATGGTCCGGGCCCTGACCAAAAATCCCCACCTGGTGCGGGCAGCCGATCCTCTGGCCCGGTTGCGGATGCTGTCGGCCATCGCCGTATTGGTGGTGTTCGTGGTGTTCAGCCTGGCCGCCACCAAGCAGATAAACTACATCCTGCCGGCTTTGCCCTTTGCGGCCCCATTGGCCGGGTACAAGCTGTGGCGCATGGCCTCTGGCGAGATCCCCGGCAAATTCGCATCCCACGTATTCTGGGGCGGCCTTATCTTGTTCGCCGTGATCCTGGGCGTGGCCCTGGCGGCCATACCCGGCGGCCTTCCGGCGTTTTGGGACAAGATCATGGACTCCATCCGCTTTGACAGCAGCGAATACGCCCTGCCGCTCAGGGCTCCGGTGTTGCTGTTGTGGCCCGCGCTGATTTTGACGTCTCTGGCGGCCATGGTCGCCGGGGCCAGGATCGTTTGGCTAAAGGGCAGAAAGAACTTCATGCCCTGCGCCTTGATGCTCGGGGCGGCATTGTGTTGCGCCGGGCTGTTTTTCGGCCTTTTGCCCCAAGTGGCCGACGAGATCAACGAACCGGCCAAGCGTCTGACAATCGCCGCCGTGCAAAAGGCCGGCGATGACAAAATAGTGTCTTACGGCCTTTGGAAGCCGTCCGTGATATATTACGCAGACCGGGTGGTTCCCCGCTTTCGGGTGGAGCAGGGCGACAAACTGGCCGAGTTGCTGGCCGGGCCCGAACCGGTATGGGTGACCAGCCGGGCCAGGTTGACCGACAAGCTGGCGCAATTGCCCGGCTTTGTGAAACTTGCCAGGGACAAGGGCTATTTGCTGGGCGGCAACCAGGCCGCCGCGGCGAAATGGCAAACGGGAAAGGAACAGGAGGCGCAAGGTGGGTCCAAAGACCCGTGATCAAAAACTGCCGCTGTCTGACGCGCTGTACGCGGGCTTGCTGGTGCTGGTCTGCGCTGCGTTGTTTTTCGGCATGCTCAATATGCGCACCCTGTGGGAGACCGATGAGGCCCGTTACGCCGAGATCGCCCGGGAAATGGTCGAGGCGCCGTCCTGGGAATGGTGGGTGGTTCCCCGCCTGAACTACGTAAAATACATGGAAAAACCGCCGCTGTCATACTGGACCACAGCGATATTCTTCAAGGTTTTCGGCATAAACGACTACAGCGCCCGTCTGACGCCGGCCGTGTTCGGCACGCTTTCGCTGATGCTTGCGTTTTTGTTGGGCCGGGCCATGTGGACGGGCAGGGCGGGGTTCTTCACCGGCGTCTGCCTGGCCTGTTCGGTTATGTTCGCCCTGTTGTCGCGGATATTGCTGGTGGATATGGTCCTGTGCTTCGGCATAGTGCTGGCCATATACGGCCTGTGGGCCATAACCCAGGATAAAGGCTGGGGCATTTACGCATTCTGGACCGGTTGCGCCATCGGTTTCCTGACCAAGGGCCTCTTGGGGCCCGGACTGGCGGGCATGGCCTCGGTGCTGTATCTGCTGATCAGTGGTCAGTACCGCACGCTGATTCGCCTTTTCAACTGGCGGGGCATTGTCCTGTTCGCCGTTTTGGTCCTGCCCTGGCTCATTTCCGCCGCGATCCTGGAAGACGGCTTTATCAAGTATTTCTTTTGGGACGAACAGTTCGGCAGGCTGGCCACCAACGCGCATCAGCGCCATGAACCGTTTTACTATTACTTCGGCATCGTACCCGCCGGATTCGCACCCTGGATAGTCTTGCTGCCGTGGGCCCTGTGGAAGACCTGGCCCGGCGGCGCGTGGCGTTCGCCGGAAAACCGGCCCTGGCTGCTGAGCGTGGTCTGGTTCGGCTCGTATTTCATCTTCCTGACCCTGAGTCAATCCAAGATGCTGCACTATGCCTTGCCCATGATGCCGCCCCTGGCCCTGCTTACGGGCCGGGCCCTGGCAAGCCTGGGCGAAACAGGCTGGCCCGGCGAATCAGGATCTTTTTTGGCCTACAGCATCGACGTCCTGGCCGTATCTCTTTTGGTGGCCGGGGCGGCCCTGGTGGCGGCGCCGCAATTCATCCCTGACGTCAGCTACGACCACTTCGGCCTGCTGATCATAGCCGGGCCCGTGGCCCTGGGTTTGGCCGCGCTGTTGTGCCATCTGCTGCGGCACAGGGCCTGGGTTGCCGTGGCCGCGCCCCTGGCGGTGTTCGCCATGCTGGCCGGCATCTGGACCGCGGCGGCCGGAACCCTGGACCAGTACCGCTCGATGGAGCCATTGGTCGCGGCCGTTGAAAAAGAACTGAAACCGGATGACATCCTGGCCACCTATGGCGACTATTATCACGGCGCGGTGTTTTACGCCCAGCGCCGGGTCATGGTCATCGGCAACTGGGGTGAGCTTGAATACGGCAGGGCCAGGGACCCCCAGGCGGACAAGTGGTTTGTCAATGAGAGGCCTGATCCTGATAATCTGCTAAAGGTGATGTACCGCCCGGAGCGGATTTTTGTTATAACGGAGACGGATAAATTTAAGCGGGTAATGAATTCACCCCAGCGCAAAAAAAACGGTCCGCCCCTTTATAAATGGGCCCAAGCAGGGGACAAGACATTGTTCTGCAACCGTCCCAAACGCTGAACCGGCATGCGGTGTTACGTGATTTTGCGTAACAGCTCAACCTTTGGTGTCGCAGCTTGCATTGTGGGCATACCAGCTTGGAGTTGTTGATGGAACACGCTTCCGAGGCGTCCAGCCCAAACATATCGGTGGTTATTCCCGTGTTCAATGAACAGGAGAACCTGGTCGAGCTTCAGGCCCGGCTGGAGCTGACCCTGGATAAGGCGGGCTATGATTGGGAAGTCATATACGTGGACGACGGTTCCAAGGACCAGTCCTGGAACATGCTCTGCTCATTCAGGGAAAACAACTCCAGGGTTCGCCTGGTGCGCTTTAACCGCAACTATGGCCAGCACATGGCCGTATTCGCCGGATTCGAGCGCGTGCGTGGCGAGATCATCGTCACCCTGGATGCCGACCTGCAAAATCCGCCCGAGGACATCCCCAAGTTGGTGGATAAAATCAATGACGGCTACGACGTGGTCGGCGGATGGCGCGAACACCGCCAGGATTCATGGCTGCGCAAGTTGCCCTCGCTGATCGTCAACCGGGTCACCAGCAGGGTGGTGGGCGTGGACCTCAAGGACTACGGCTGCATGCTCAGGGCCTACACCCGCCAGGTAATCGAGGCCATGAACTCCTGCGAGGAGACCAGCAGCTTTATCCCGGCCCTGGCCAACACCTTTGCCAGCAACGTGGCAGAAATTCCGGTGGGGCATGCCGAACGTTCGGGCGGCCAGTCGAAATACAGCGTGGTCAAACTCATTCGTCTGCATTTTGACTTGGCCACGGGCTTTTCCGTGCTGCCGATCCAGTTCGTCAGCGTCATGGGCCTGCTAATCGCTCTGGTGGGCATGGGTTTCGGCGCGTTTCTGTTGATCCGGCGTATCTTCGTGGGGCCGGAACTGGAAGGCGCCTTCACCCTGTTCGCCATTCTGTTTACCTTTGTCGGGTTGCAGATCTTCTGCGTGGGGCTCATCGGCGAATACGTGGGCCGCATCTACCGCGAAGTGCGCCACCGGCCCAGGTTCCTGATCCGCGAAACGCGAGGCTAGGTTTTGCAAGCGGGACAACACGAAAACCCGCCCGGAGAAACCAGTATTGTCCTGAAGGTGGATGTGGACACCAAGGTCGGGCTGATCGACGGCGTGCCCCGGCTGATGGACATAATGCTGAGGCTGGGGGTGCGGGCTTCCTATTTCATCGCCATGGGGCCGGACAATTCAGGCCGGGCCCTGCGCCGGGTTTTCCGGCCCGGTTTCCTGGGCAAACAGCTCAAATCCGGGGCCGCCGGGGCCTACGGTCCGGTGACCATGCTCTACGGCTTGGCCCTGCCCGGACCGATCATCTCCAAGACAGCGCCGGGCCTGTTCAATGAACTGGCAGCCAGTGGCCATGAAGTGGGCCTGCACGGCTGGGATCATGTGTTCTGGCACGACCGGGTGCGCTATTTGAAGCGGAACAGGGTGCGCTCCCACCTGGGCCAGGCCTGGCGGCTGTTCCGGGAAATCACCGGCCGCCCTCCGGTGACCTGGGCCTCGCCGGGTTGGCAGGTGTCCGCCGAGGCCCTGCTGGCCTTCGAGGAAATGGGCCTTACCCATATCTCCTGCGGACGGGGCGTGTCGCCGTTTAGGCCCGTTGTCCGGGGCCGCGCTCTGCCCATGGTCGAGATCCCCACCACAATGCCCACCTTTGACGAGGTCCTGGGCCGCGACGGGGTCGACGCATCCAACGTGGGGCAATGGATGGCCGATCAGGTCCTACCGGGCCGCCTCAATGTCTTCACCATGCACGGCGAGGTGGAGGGCAGGGCCCTTGCCCCGGCCTTTGAGCGGATGGTCCGGCTGCTTATTGATCGCGGCGTGGGTTTCGAGACGCTCTGCGACGCCGCCCTGAAGGCCGCAACCCAGCCGGACCTGCCTTGCGAACGGATTGTCTGGGCCGATGTGCCCCACCGGGCCTATCAGGTTTCGGCTCAGGAATCGGTCTACCCCGGTGGGGAGCCGGTCTGATGGGCCGGTACTGGTATTATTTCGCCCAGATGCTGGGCCTGGCCGCGGCCGCGCCTTGGCTGGCCGCCCGCTTTGCCAGGGGCCGCTACCGCAGCATCACCCTGGCTCGGCTGGGCCTGGGTTCATCCTGGCTAAATATTCCGCCACGGCCCGGCGGCATCTGGCTCCATGCCCTGAGCGTGGGTGAGGTGCGCTCGGCATTGCCCTTGGTCCGTCGTCTTGCCCGGAATTTCCCCGGCAAGCCGCTGATTTTCTCCGTGGCCACGGCCCAAGGCATGGCCATGGCCCAGGAGCAATTGGCCAACGAGCCGGTGACGCTGTTGGTGCGGCCCATCGACGTGCCCTGGGCCGTGGACCGGGTGGTTGGTGCCTTGCGGCCGTCGCTGTTTTGCCTGGTGGAGGGCGATATCTGGCCCGCCTGGAACTGGGCCCTGGCCAAACGCGGCGTTCCCAGTATTTTGATCAACGGCAGGGTCAGTCCTCGCACCTTCAAGGGCTACCGCCGCCTGGGTCCCATGGCCAAGGGCCTGCTCAACGGCTTTGACCGGATCTTGGTCCAGACGGCCACGGACTTTGAGCGCCTGGACGCCGTGGGCATTGATCCAAGCAAGTTGCAGATCGGCGGCAACCTGAAGTTCGACAGCGCGCCCGAGCCGCTGAGCCCGGAGCAGGCCTCTGAAATGGGCCGTGAGCTGGGCCTGGATGGCCGAACGGTGTTTGTGGCCGGCTCCACCCACGAAGGCGAGGAGGAGCCTTGCCTGGACGCTCTGGCGGCCCTCAAGAGGCATGAACCGAACACGGCGCTGCTGTTGGCCCCCAGGGAAATCCACCGGGGCGGGGCGGTGGCCGCCCTGGCCCGGCAGCGCGGCTTCAGCGTTGCCCAGGTTTCGGAAGGAACTCCTCCTCCGGGATGCGACGTGGTGGTCCTGGACGTGCTGGGCCGTTTGGCCCAGGCCTATGCCTTGGGCCGGGCGGCGTTCGTGGGCGGCTCTTTGTGCAATGTGGGCGGCCACAACCTGCTGGAACCCGCCGCCCATGGCGTGCCTGTGGTGTTCGGGACCATAATGCATAACTTTAAGGAAATGTCGGAAGACCTTGAAAAAACAGGCGGAGCTGTGCGCATAGAGCGGGGCGGTGAGCTTGTCGACGTGTGGCAAGGCTTTCTGCAAGATCCGGGCAAGGCCAAAGCCATGGGCCAAAAGGCCCGCGAGTTTTGCCTGTCCCACAGGGGGGCGCTGGACAAGGTCGTGGCCGAGATCAGCTCGCTGATGGAGAGCCGGGATGCCCGTTAAGCAGGGCGGCGGCCTGTTGCGCCTGGTGGCCGGCAATTGGCCCGGCCCCTGGTGGCTGGGGCCGTTGCGCGCAGTGGCCTGGGGCGGGTCCAAGCTCTACGGCCTGGGGGCCTGGCTCGACCGGGCGTCATACGACCTGCATTGGCGGCAGCGCGGCAAGCTGGATGCACCGGTGATTTCGGTGGGCAATATAACCATTGGCGGCACGGGCAAGACCCCCCTGACCATGGCCGTGGCCAGGGCCATAGCCGAAATGGGCCGCCAACCGGCCGTCATCAGCCGGGGCTACGGTGGCAACAGCGATGCGGATGTGGCCTGGGTCTGGCGCGGCGGCGAACTGGTCGGCAATGCAAAGCAATGCGGTGACGAGCCCGTACTCATGGCCAAGCGCCTGAAAATACCGGTGGCCGTTGGCCGAGACCGTTGCCAGGTGGGCCGGGTTGTTCTGTCCCAATACCCGGACGCGGTTTTGGTGGGCGACGACATGTTTCAACACCATCGCCTGCACCGCGACCTGGACATAGTGGCGGTGGACGCCTTGGACCCACTGGGGGGCGGGGCGATGCTGCCCAGGGGCCTTTTGCGGGAACCTTCCGCACGGTTGCGGCGGGCCGGAGTGATCATCCAGACCAGGGCCGACGACGCCGAGGCTACGATAAAGTCTCGGCGCTTGCTGCGCGGGATATGTGGGAGCGATATTCCCATCATCGCGGCACGGCATATCATCAGCGGCTTTGAAGGGGCGGATGGCTCTTTCAGCAGGCCAAGCGCCATGGCCGGGAAAAAGGCCTTCGCTTTTTGCGGGTTGGCCGATCCAGAGCAGTTCGGCCGGGGCCTGGAAAAATTGGGCATCGGCCTGGCCGGGCTGGAGCCCTTTGGCGATCATCATTCCTACACAAGGGAAGATCTGGCAATTATTGAGAAAAAGGCTACAATTGCCAATGCAGACTGCCTGATCTGTTCGGAAAAGGACTGGGTCAAGCTCCAAGGCATGGAATTTGGCAAGCTGCCGCTGTTGGTCGCCCGGCTGGAAATGAAGTTTGAAGATCAGGGCGAGGCGCTCAGGCAAGCGCTGAGCCGTGTTCTTTTATAAAAGAAAGTTCGCACGTTGAACGTTGCTTACCATATTCTGCGTTCGTTTTTATGGGTTCTTTCATGGCTTCCCTGGGGGCTGGCCCGTTTTGTGGGCCGCGTACTGGGCCAGCTAGGCCTGGGGCTGGATAAACGGCACAGGGAAATCGTCCTCAACAACCTGCGTCAGTCATATCCAGACAAGAACGAGGCCTGGATCAGAGACACGGCCCGCCGTTGCTTTGAGCATGTGGGCATAGTCTTCCTTGAGTTGCCCAAGCTGGTGCGCTACACCCCCAGGCAGATGGCCAAAATCACCCGGATCCACAACAAGCAAAACCTGGACAATCTCGTCGCCCAGGGCCGGGGCGTTATCCTGCTCACGGGCCATCTTGGCAACTGGGAATGGGTCAATGCCATGGGTAAGGCCGTTTTCGAGCCCGATGTTTCGGTTGTGGCCCGGCCCATAGACTGGAAACCGGCCGACGACCTGGTCAATTCCTGGCGCACCAAGGACGGCTCGGAGATCGTACCAAAGGACGGCTCGGCAAGGGCCCTTTTGAAGCGCCTGCGTTCCGGCGGCGGTATCGCCTTGCTCCTGGACCAGAATGTAGATTGGTACGATGGCCAATGGGTCGAGTTTTTCGGCCGTCCGGCCTGCTCCAACAAGGGCGCGGCCCTGCTGGCCATGAAGACCAAGGCCCCGGTGGTTGCTATTTGGTGCTTTCGAGGCGATGACGGCAAGTTTGATGTTTATATCGGCGACACCCTGCCGCTGGTCGAAACCGGCAACAAGCTCCAGGATGTCTGGGACAACACCCAGATATACCAGGCTGAACTGGAACGGATAATCCGCATGAAGCCCGAACAGTGGTTCTGGATGCATCAGCGCTGGAAGACAAAGCCGTTCCACTATTGGCCCCGGAAAAATAATTGATCCGAAGCAGCTCAAATACCAAAGCCAAACGCGTGTTGATCCGGGCAACCAACTGGGTCGGCGACGCGGTGATGACTTTGCCCGCCGTTGACGCCATGGCCGAGGCCTGGCCCGACGCCGAATTGCATGTATTGGCCAAGCCCTGGGTGGGCGCGGTGTACCAGGGCCATCCGGCCGTGCGGCGGATCGTGGCGGTGGAGGAACCGGGCCGCCACCAGGGCTGGAAGGGCCGCCTGGGCCTGGCCGCCGAGTTGCGCGGCGGCGGCTACGACATGGCCGTGCTCTTGCAAAACGCCTTTGGCGCGGCCTTGGTGGCCTGGGCCGCCCGCATCCCCCGGCGCATCGGCTACAGCCGCGACGGGCGGGGCCTGCTGCTGACCTCGGCCGTGCCCTGCGGCCCGGACGTGCGGGCGGTGCACGAGACATCCTATTATCTGCATATGCTCAGGGGCGCGGGCCTGACTATGGACCCGCCGCCGGACGAGGGCGTAGCGCCTGTCCTGCGGATAGGCCAGGAAGATCGGGCCTGGGCCGGGGAGTTCCTGGCCCAAAACAACCTGGACGGTAAAAAGCTGCTGGGAATCGCTCCGGGCGCGGCATTCGGCCCGGCCAAGTGCTGGCCAGCCGAACGATACGCCCAAACGGCGGATATGCTCTGCGCAGAGGGCTACGAGCATGTTCTTTTGTTCGGCAGCAAGGGCGAGGCCGAGGCCACCAGGGCCGTGTCCCGGGATGCTACAGAGGCCCGATGCCTGGATTTGGCCGGAGGCACCGGTCTGGGCCAGGCCCTGGCCCTGCTGGAACGGCTGGATCTGTTCCTGACCAACGACAGCGGCCTGATGCACGCTGCCGCGGCCCTGGGCGTGCCTACGGTGGCTGTCTTCGGCTCCACCAATCCCACCACCACCGGACCCCTGGGCCCCAGGGTGGCCATAGTGCGCAAACCCGTTGACTGCGCGCCGTGCAAAAAGCCCCAATGCCCGACAGGCGACATGCGCTGTTTTTCGGTCATATCGCCGGATGATGTATTTGCCGCAGCCCTTGCGCTGACCGGACGGGGAGGCAAGGCCGATGGCTAGACGCAAGGCCGTATTCCTGGACCGGGACGGGACCATGGTCCGCGAGGTCAACTACCTCAGCCGTCCCGAAGACGCCGAGCTGTTGCCCGGCGCGGGCCGAGCCATAGCCGGGCTGCGCAAGGCCGGATTCGCCGTGGTGGTGATAAGCAATCAGTCCGGCATTGCCAGGGGCTATTTCACCCACGACGACCTGCAAGCGGTGCAGGACGAGATAACTCGGCAACTTGCCGAACACGGCGCTGAAATCGACGGCTGGTACAACTGCGTGCATCATCCCCATGGCGAGGTCGAGGAATTCCGGATGGTCTGCGGTTGCCGCAAGCCCGAGCCGGGTTTGGTCTATCAGGCCGCGGACGAGATGGATCTGGAGCTGGACGGCTCGTATATGGCCGGTGACAGGCACCGGGACGTGGCCTGCGGCAATGCAGCCGGGCTTATCAGCATCCTGGTGCGTTCGGGCCAGGATGACGGCGAGCCCACCGAAGACATCCAGCGGCCCGATTACGTGGCCGATGATCTGGCCCAGGCCGCCCAATGGATTTTGGCCAGGCTGGGACGGAACTGATGAAGATACTTCTGGTCAAGCTGTCTGCGTTCGGCGACGTGGTGCAGACCCTGCCCGTAGCCATGGCCATCCGCAACCAGATGCCAGCCGTTCGCCTTGACTGGCTTGTGGAGCCTGCCGCATCGGCCATCCTCCAGGGCCACCCGGCTTTGGATAATGTCTTGATAAGCCCCAGGGGCCGCCTCAAGGGCTCGGCGATGGGAAAAATGGGCCAGATGTGGGGCTTCCGCGACAAGCTCCAGAGCACCCGCTACGACGCGGTGCTCGACTTGCAAGGCCTTATTAAAAGTGGTATTTTGGTCTCTCTCAGCAGGGGGAGCCGCAAGATCGGATTCAGCGGCGGCAAGGAGCCTGCGGCCGCCCTGGCCCTGAACGAAAAAATGCCGCCGTACGATCCCGACCGTCACGCCCTTCAACGATATCTCGACCTGCTGGAGCCCCTGGGCCTGCAACGCCCGGCTGTCATCGAATACGGCCTTGAGCCAACCGCAGCCGAGGATATGCAGGTTGACGGCTTGCTGCAAGGCCTGGATCACGGCAGGCCCCTGGTTGTGATGCATCCGGTGGCCCTGTGGGACAGCAAGCTCTGGCCAATGGCTCACTGGGCCGCCCTGGCTGGGATGCTGGCCGGGCAGGGATGCAACATGGTTGTCACCGGCACGGCGGCAGACAGGCCCTGGGCCGAGGCCATGGTCAAGGGCTGCGAAGCGGCCGGTGTGCCCCGCGACCTGACCGGCAAGACCGACATGCGCGTCCTTGCCGCGCTGATGAAACGGGCCGACGCGGTGGTAAGCACCGATACGGGGGCCATGCATCTGGCGGCGGCCATGAACACGCCCGTGGTGGCCCTGTTCGGGCCCACGGCCCCCTGGCGCACGGGGCCTTTCGGGCAGGTGCAAAACGTGATCCGTCTGGGCCTGGATTGCAGCCCGTGCTTCAAGCGCACCTGCGAAGATTGCCGCTGCATGAGCGGCATTACGCCAGAGAGCGTGGCTTCGGCAGTGGCTGAAAAGCTTGCGCATAAACAAATCGCTGTCAAAGGAAACAAAGATGGCTCTGAATAAGGAACTGTTGGAAATCCTGGTGTGTCCCCAGTGCAAACAGCCGGTGGAGCCCACCGAAGACTGGGCCTGGCTGGATTGCAGGCAATGCAAATTGCGCTACGAAGTAAGAAACGACGTGCCCATCATGCTGGTGGACCAGGCCCGGCCTCTGGAAGACTAGTGAAATGAACCGGCAAGCGCCCGCCTCGGTAAAAAGAGCGCTGGTGATCAAGCTGGGCCATATCGGCGACGTATTGGTGACCACGCCGGTTGTCCGGGCCCTGCATGAGGCCTGGCCCGGCGTGCGCGTGACCATGGTGGTCAACCAGGGCACCGAAGCCATGGTTGACCACAACCCGCAAATAGAACAGGTGTTGGTGGTCAGGCGCGACCTGAACGGCATGGCCGCTTTGCGCGGCCAACTGGCCCTTTTGGGCGCGCTGCGTTCCAGCCGGTTTGATCTGGCCCTGGAACTCAGCGGCGGCGACCGGGGCGCGTTGCTTTGCCGGGCCAGCGGGGCAGGGCTGCGGGTGGGTTTTGAGCCCAAAAAAACCCATTTCCGGGCCAAGGCGTTTCATATGCTGGTGGATCAGCGGGGCACCCAGAATCATGTGGTGGATACGTTTCTGCGCCAGCCCAGGGCCCTTGGTTTGGAGCCCGATGACACGCGAATGCTATTCGAGCCGGGCAGGGAGGCCAAGGCTAGGGCGGAGGGCATCCTTACAGAAGCTGGGCTCACCGACAGACCTTTTGCTTTGGTTCATCCCACCAGCCGCTGGATGTTCAAGTGCTGGACCACCGGCGGCGTGGCCGAGGTTATAGGCCGCCTCCGGGAACGCGGATTGGCTATTGTGCTGACCTGCGCTCCGGATGAACATGAAATGCGGTATAATTACCAGGTTTTGGAAAAGGCCGGCACACAAGATGTCCTGGACCTTTCGGGCAAGGTCGACTTGCTCCTGCTGGGTGCGTTGATAGAACGCGCCAAACTTTTTTTCGGTGTGGATAGCGCGCCCATGCACATGGCCGCGGCCCTGGGCACACCCGTGGCGGCGATTTTCGGGCCGTCCGGCGATGTCATGTGGGGGCCCTGGAAAGTGGCCAACCAGACGATTACCGGCGATTGCACGGAGAGGCCCTGCGGCCGTGACGGCTGCAACGGCAGCAAGGTGAGCCGCTGTCTGGAAGAACTGGAGCCCGGCAAGGTAATCACCGCCGTCGATGTCCTGCTGAACGAGGCAACGAACTGATGCGCATAGGCCTGGCCAGATTCAAATACGACGACTCCGGCGGTGCGGAGAAGTCCCTTTTGCTGCTGGCCAAGGGGCTCATGGACAGGGGGCACGAGGTCCACGTGGTGACCACTAACTGGCAGGGCGACAGGCCCGAGGGCCTGCACGTACACTATGCCTTTGTGGACAACACGCCGCCCCGGGCGCAACTCAAGGATTGGGCTCTGGCTTCCAGGGTGCAGATGGCCAAATGCAAGGTTAATACTTTTTTGAGCCTCGACCGCATACCCGGCAGTCCGGTGGTTCGGGCCGGGGACGGCTGCCACGCCGCCTGGCTGGATAGACGCTCGGTGTATTGCTCGGCCTTGAAGCGCTGGTCGTTCGAGGTCAATCCCAAGCACCGCACTTTTCTGGATCTGGAACGGCGGACCTTTGCCGCGCCGGAATTGCAGAGGGTCATCGCCAACAGCAACATGGTGGCCAGGGAACTGCACCAATATTGCGGCGTGCCCATGGAAAAGATCAGCGTGGTCTACAACGGCGTGGATGAAAATCATCTGGGCGCCAGGGCTGATTCTCGGCAAAGGGAACAGGCCAGGCGCGAGTTGCGGATCGACAAACCGGCCCTATTGTTTCTGGGTTCCGGGTTTGAAAGAAAAGGCCTGGAATTCGCCATCAGGGCCATGGGCCATTTGCCAGATGCCGAGCTTTTGGTGGTGGGCAAGGACCGCATCGGCCGTTATCAGCGACTGGCCCGCAAAACCGGTGTTGCCGGCAGGATCAGATTCATGGGCAAGCAGAGCGGCATAGCAAGCTTATTGGCCGCAGCCGACGCCATGGTTCTGCCCACCATATACGACCCCTGCGCCAATGCCTGCCTGGAGGCCCTTTGGGCCGGGCTGCCGGTGGTTACCACCAGTGGCAACGGGGCGGCGGAGTTGATCGATCCGGGGCTCAGCGGGTATGTCATCGACAGGCCTGATTTTGATACTGAATTGGCACGGTTGTGCGCGGACGCCATGAAACTGGACAGAAACTTTACACATAAGGTGCCCACCATGGATAGATGGCTGGACCAGACAATAGCCGTGTTGGAAAACACCGTGGCCGGAGGGCGGCAATGAACAGGCCCAAGGCCTTGGCCGTCTGCACCACGGCCATCGGAGATACGCTGTTGAGCATACCGGCCCTGGAATGTCTGGGCCGCTCGTACGACCTCGACGTTTTGGTGCATCAACACCGCCTGGCCCTGCTGGAGAACCAGCCCCACATACGCAGGCTTTTTGCTTATCGCAACAATGCCGTTTTTCGTCTTACCCTGGCTTGGCGCCTGTGCCGCATGCATTATGACCGTCTGGTGATCATGCACGCCAACGACGACCTGAAAAAATTGATGCCCAGGATCAAATATGACAAGGCCTACAACATCCAGGGTTGGCGGGAAAAAGCCCTTAGGATAGAGGCCCTGGACCTGCCCCAGGATATGCATGTGGTGGACAAGCGCCTGATCATGGCTCAACTGGCCGGTGGCACTGAAAACGTCGATCCGGCTCCCAGGGTGTACCTGCTGGAGGAGGAAAAGCGCGAGGCCGAAAATTGGCTCGTAGAAAAAGGCCTTCCCGCCGACAGACGCCGGGTTGCTTTTGTGCCCGGAGCCGCGAATCTTTTTAAGCGCTGGCCTGCCCAGTGCTTCGGTGACGTTGCCAGGCATTTGCATAAAATGGGCATCGGGGTTTTTTGCGTGGGCACCGGCTCGGAGATGAACCTCTTTGAGGAAATAGAAAAAGTGGCCGGCGCTCCTGTGCCCAGGCTCGTTGATGTGCCGCTACGGCGTTTGGCCTCGGGTATAAGCCGGGCCGACATCCTTTTAACCAACGATACGGGCCCGCTGCACATGGGCCAGGCCGTGGGCACCAGGGTGCTGGGCTTGTTCGGCCCCACGGACCCGGACACCATCGGCCCCAGAGGGCCCCACCATCGCGTCGTCAAGGTTCCCAGGACATGCAATCCCTGCCGGACAAAGCAATGCGAAGACCCTAAATGTATGCAAAATCTCAGGGTTGAGCAGGTTCTTGGTGTTTTGGATGAAATGATCGAGCACCTTGATGAAACAGTGGAGCGTTAGTTCTATTGAGGCTGGCATTCGCATATCCGGAGCATCTCTATTTCGAACGCGCCCGGCTGTTGCAGATCAGCGCCACCATCAAGGCACTGACGGACTTGGGAGCGGGGGTGGAGTTTATCGTTGGCCGGTTCAGGGGGCTGGACCAGCGGCTGGCCAAGATGGGGTTGGGCGGCGTCAGCGGCCTTGATGTCAATGCCGTTGCCATGTGCCAAAAGGGGCCGGGCAAGATCGCGCCGCTGTCATGGCACGGCGTTTATCACCGGGCCTGCCTAAGGGCGCTGTCCCGGCCCGCCGCCAAGGGTCTGTCCGCCGTTTTGGTGCGCCATTTGAAACTGGCCGACCATCTGCTGGCCAATAAAACGAAACTGGCTGTGCCCCTTGTCTTTGAAGCCCATGAATTGTTCAGCGTCACAGCCCAGGAAGAAGGCATGGGCGGCGAAAAACTCTCCAGTCTGCGCGATATGGAAAAAAGGGTTTTATCTGGCGCGGACAAGGTTATTGCCATCAGCGCCCCCCTGGCCGATGAGCTGGCTCGCAATTGGGGCGTAAGGAGCAAGGTTGATGTTCTGGCCTCGGGCGTGGATGAAATGTTCCTTGAAGCCCGCCAGGACCGCCGCCAGGATGATCTGGTGGTGTATGCCGGGGGGCTGGGCCCCTGGAAGGGCGTTGATCTGCTGGTTGACGCTGTTGCCGAAACCAAAAGCGCCCACCTGGAAATACTCGGCGGTTCGCCCGAGAGCCCGGACTGGCACCGCTTGTTGACCCTGGCCGAACTGGCTGGAATGAGCTCAAGGATCACCCTGAGGCGCAGGGCCGGGAAAGACCAGGTCCTTGATTTGTTGGAAAGGGCGGCAATCGCCGTATGGCCGGGAACGGCCAGGCAACGGATCGCCGCCGAGTTTACAAGCCCGCTGAAATTGTTCGAATACATGGCCGCCGGTTGCGCCGTGATGGCTCCAGATGTGCCGGCGGCCAGGGCCTTGTTGCGTGATGGGCAGCAGGCGGTGCTTTTCGAGCCCGATGATCCGGCGTCCCTGGCCGATGCCATTGAAGCTCTGTTGGCCGATCGCGAAAAAAGGCTTCGGCTGGGCCGGGCCGCCCGGGAATTGGCCCACGACTACACCTGGCTCAAGAGGGCTCAAAAGCTAATGGCCATTACCGGAGAGATGGCGTCGTGAAGTGGGCGTTGTACAATCTGACCAGCACCACCCAGAGCGGCGGTGTGGAAACCGGGGTCTGGCGTCTGGCCAATACCCTGGCCGCCATGGGTCATCAAGTTGATATCATTGGTGGAACGGTTAAAATAAACCTGCCTCGGACTCATGAGTTGGTGCGGGTTGTCGAGTTCGGCTATCGCGACCGGGACAATTTTCCCGATTTGGGTTCACGGGCCCGCAAATTCATGGAGCGCCTCAGTTTCGCCTGCAACGCCGGGCCCATGCTGCGCGGTAACGGTTATGACAGGGTGATGCTGTTCAAGACCTATGACGTGGCGCCGGGGCTGTGGTACATGCGGGGCAGGCCCGGCCTGGTCGGCTACCTGAGCGGAGGCACCGAGTATTATCCCGGCTATGCCCGGCTGGGCCGTAAATTGGACTATCTGGCCTGCGTCAGCCGGTTCAACGCGGCACAGATGACCAAGGCCACCGGCTTGGCGCCCGAAGTGAACTACCTTGGTGTTGATACGGATTGCTTTTATCCCGCCGAGCCGGATAAGGAGCTGGCCGAAGCCGCTGGAATCGAACCGGATGATGAGGTGATCGTCAGCGCCGTGCGTCTGGTTGCCTTAAAGGGCGTGCAGCGGGCCATCCAGGCCATGGCCCTGTTGGCCGAGAAACGGCCCCGCCTGCGCATGCTGGTGGCCGGCCAGGGGCCATACAAGTCCGAACTGGAAAAAGAGGCCCAACGGCTGGGGCTGAAAAACAGGGTCTTTTTCACGGGGCTCTTGCCCCAGGAGCGTCTGGCCGGCTTCTACGCCCTGGGTCATGTCGCCGTGTTCCCCAGCCTTGGCGAGGAGGCCCTGGGCCTTTCTCCGGCCGAGGCCATGGCCTGCGGGGTGCCGGTGATCGCCAGCGACTTGGGCGGCCTGCCAGAGGTTGTCGGAGACTGCGGAATCCTGGTTCGGCAGCGCGACGTGCAAAGCCTGGCCACGGCCATCGAGAGGCTAATTGATGACGGTACTTTGCGTGAGCGGATGATCTCCGGCGGCAAGCAGCGGGTCTTGAAGCTGTTTACATGGCAGGCCTGCGCCCAAAGAATGATCGACGGATTCAAGCCAAAGGGAGACTAAATTGTCAGTCCTTTCGAGGCTATTCAACATAATAATACTGCACCGTTTCAACGATGACCCCGGCCCCTACGATGCATCAAAGGTCAGGAAAATCCTGGTGGTGCGCAACGACAACATAGGCGATGTGATCTGTACCACGCCCATGCTCGACGCCCTCAGGGAGGCCTTCCCCCAGGCCCATATCGCCGCGGTTGTCTGCACCCTGGCCGAAGAGGCCATCACCGGCCACCGGGCCCTGGACAAGCTGTGGGTCTACCCCAAGGCCAAACACAAGCAATACGGCGCGTGGCAATCTCTGCGCATGCTGCAAAAGATGTTGTCCGACATCCGCCGCGAAGGCTATGACCTGGTCCTGGCCCCGCGGTCGTCGTTTTCGTCGTCCCAGGCCTGGCTGGCCTATGCCAGCGGCGGACGCTGGCGCTATGGCCCAAGGGCAAAAGGCAAAAAGGAGCGGTGGGCATTTTATTACAACATGGGCGTGGATTGGCCGCCAAGCAACATCCACGAGGTCCAGCGTTGCTTTGATTTGCTCAGGCATATCAATGTTGACAGCGCCGATAAAAGTTTATATCTGAATGTTCCAAAAGAGTCTGCGGACAAAGCCGCAGCTTTTTTGAAAAAACACGGCTTGAAACCCGGCAGTCCACCCATATTGGTCAACGTTACGCGGTGGCAGTACAGCGCTTTTCGGCGTTGGCCCGAGGAACGCTACCGTCAACTGGTCGAGAGGCTGATGAAACGGCCCGAGGGATTGGTGGTCACCCATGCCCCGGCCGACCGGGAATGGATCTCCGGCCTGCTTGCCGGGCTGGATGTTCCGGTTTTCTGGTCCAGGAGCCTCAAGGATTTCGCGGCCATGATCAAGTCTGTGTCTGTGTTCGCCACTGTTGAAGGCGGGCCCATGCACATCGCGGCGGCCGTGCATACGCCCCAGGTGGTTATCTGGAGCAAACGCACACCCCTTGATGTCTGGACACCGTGGAACGCGCCGTTTTTACCGCTCAAGGCCGAGGAGAAAGTGGAGGAAATCCAGGTTGACGCCGTGGTGAAGGCTGTGGAAAAGTTGTTGGCGGAACGAGAGGTTTAGTTATGGCACTGGCCTTTGATATACAAAAAATGAAAGACGCCGTGGAACGATTTTCCATGGCCCGCATCCTGGTCATCGGCGATGTGATGCTCGATCAATTCATCTGGGGCAGGGTGGGGCGCATTTCGCCCGAGGCCCCGGTGCCGGTGGTGGAGGTCGACCAGGAGACATACATGCTCGGCGGCGCGGCCAACGTGGTGCACAACCTGGCCGCCTTGGGCTGCCGTACTTTGGTCTGCGGTTTGGTGGGCGACGACGAAGCGGGACGCCAGGTGTGCGAGCTGCTGGAAGACCTTGAGGTGCCCTGCGACGGCATAATCAAGTCCGACTCCCGGCCCACGACGGTCAAGACCCGTGTCGTGGCCCACAGTCAGCAGGTGGTCAGAGTAGACCGGGAACACCGCCTGCCGGCCAGGGACGCGGAAATCGAGGATTTGCAGGCATACCTGGACAAGGTTCTGCCCGACTGCGACGCCGTGATCATCAGCGACTACGCCAAGGGCGTAATCACCGGCAGGCTGCTGGAGCCGCTGATGCAAAAATCCCGCAAGGGCCAGAAAATAATAACCGTGGACCCCAAAGTGGTGAACATGTCGCTTTACGCCGGGGCCACCGTGATTACGCCCAACCACCACGAGGCCGTGGCCGCGGCCCGCATCAACGGCGACGATCCCAAGGCGGTGATCAAGGCCGGGCGGCGGCTGCTGGAAGAACTGGAAGCCCGCTACGTGTTGGTGACCCAGAGCGAAAGAGGCATGACCCTGTTCACCAAGGGCCACGAGACCCACATTCCGACAATGGCTAAAAAAGTCTTTGACGTCACCGGAGCCGGCGATACGGTGATCAGCACCCTGACCCTTGGGCTGGTGGCCGGGCTGACCCCCCAGGACGCCGCGGCCATGGCCAACTTCGCCGCCGGAGTGGTGGTCGGCGAGGTGGGCACATCTGCCGTTACGGCGGGCAGGCTGGCCCGGGCCCTGGATGAAAACGCCCAGGCCCTGTCTCAGCTTAGCCTGGAAAACCATAATGCTCACTAGGGCGGTGCGATGATTGCCAGCCATGCATTAAACATGAACCGGCAAATACTGGCGGGCTGTTCCTTCCGCACGGCGCGGATATTTCTGCTCCTGCTGATAATTGTCCTGCCCATGGCCGCCATAACCGCCACCCGCGAGGTGGCCATGGCCGGCTTGGCCCTGTTTCTGGCCATAAGCTGGTGGGCCCGTAACGGCCTGAGTTTTCGTAAAACCGCGGTTTTTCTGCCCTTGGTTTTTTACGCCTTTTGCGCCGTGTTCAGCCTGGTTTCGGCCGTGGATTTCAAATACTCGCTCAGCGAGGTGCGCTCCGAGATTATCAAGCCGCTGGTTATTTTCTACAGCGGAGTGCATTTTGTGGATCGACCCGAACACCTGCGCCAGGCCTATGCCGGAATCCTGGTCTGCGCGGCGTTGATGGTGGTCTGCGGCATCCTGCTGTTTTTCCATAACGGCGGCAGCCTGCTCAACTATCAGCTACGGGCCGGGTCTTTGCACAACGGCTACGGCACGTTCAGCACCTTCCTGGTGACCGTCTGGCCGTTTGTCGTGCTGTCGGCTTTTATCTTCGATCAGCAGAGTTTGCGCAAGCCTCTCTGGCTGTTGACCGGCCTGACGGCCTTTGCCGGCTACATCACCTTCAGCCGGGCGTGCTGGATGAGCATGCTTGTGGAATTGTGGCTGGTTTGGGTTGTAATCAGCAAGAAACGGCTCAAGGTCCTGGCGTCCGGCGTGGCCGTGATTTTGATCGGGCTGTTTATTTTCTCCATGCTGCCCGGATCGCGCCACGGCGAAAATTGGGATGAACTCATGGACCGGCCCCACGAAATAGGCGGAACCACCGGTGACCTGTTCGTAGTGTGGGAACACACCCTGGGCCAGATAGCCAAACACCCGTTTACGGGAATCGGCCTGGGCCGTCACAGCTTTTCCAAGGCGTATCCGGACTTTCGTGACGATAATCAGCCGCTTTTGTGGCACGCTCACAATATGTTTTTGGATATAGGCGTACAAACCGGCGTACAAGGGCTGCTGGCCCTGTTGTGGTTCCTCGGCGCGCTTGTATACTATTGCTGGCCCAGAGCGCCGCTCCAAACCGGCCATGTGGGCTCCGTGTTCTGCGCGGCAACGGCGATAATGATCGCCGGTTTCTGCCTGCGCAATATGACAGACGACTTTTATGCCGATGACTCGGCGCTGATGGTCTATCTTCTGGCAGGATTGGCCATGGGCGCCTACGAGGTCTTCACTGCGAAAAGCGAGGGCGACGCGGTCACGGCAGAGAACAATAAATAAGGATTTTTTAGCATGAATATATGCGTCGTTGGCGTTGGTTACGTCGGCCTGGTTACCGGCACCTGCTTTGCCGAGTTCGGCCTCAATGTCACTTGCGTTGATATTGATCCCCAGAAAATAGAAATGCTCAAACAGGGCAAATCGCCTATCTTCGAGCCGGGTCTTGAAGAACTCATGTCCAAAAACACCAGGGAAGGCCGTCTGCACTTTACCACCGACGTGGAAAAAAGCGTTGCCAACGCCTTGGTTGTGTTCATTGCCGTGGGCACGCCCCAGGGTGACGACGGCGCGGCTGATCTGCATTACGTCTATGACGTGGCCGAGGCAATCGGCCGGAACATGAACTCCTACAAGGTAGTGGTCACCAAGTCCACCGTGCCGGTGGGTACGGGCCAGAAAGTGGCCGAGGTTATCCGCAAGAACCAGAAAACGCCCATGAAATTCGATATGGTCTCCAACCCGGAGTTTTTGCGGGAAGGCTCGGCCATCGAAGACTTCATGCGGCCCAACCGGGTGGTGATCGGCGCCGAGAGCGATCAGGCCCAGGCCATAATGAAAGACCTCTACGCCCCGTTGTACCTTATCGAGACCCCCTTTGTGGTCACCAACGTCGAAACGGCCGAGATGATCAAATACGCCTCCAACGCGTTTCTGGCCACCAAGATCAGCTTTATCAACGAGATGGCCAATATCTGCGAATTGGTCGGCGCCGACGTGCAGACCGTGGCCAAGGGCATGGGCCTGGATAGGCGCATCGGGCCCAAGTTCCTGCATGCCGGGCCCGGCTACGGCGGATCCTGCTTCCCCAAGGACACCGAAGCCATCGCCCACATAGCCAAGCAAAAGGGCTACACCTTCAAGATCGTCGAGACGGTGATGGAGGTGAATCGCAACCAGCGTTTGATCATGACCGAAAAGATCAAAAAAGCCCTTGGCGGCGACGTGTCCGGCAAGACCATCGGCTGCCTGGGCCTGACCTTCAAGCCCAACACCGATGACATGCGCGAGGCGCCCAGCCTGACCATCCTGCCCGCCCTGATTCAGCAGGGGGCCACGGTCCGGGCCTTTGACCCGGTGGGCATGGAGGCCGCGGCGCCGCTTTTGGACGGCGTTGTGATGTGCGAAAACGCCTACGACGCCGTAAACGGCTGCGACGCCATGGTCCTGATGACCGAATGGAACCAGTTCCGCAACCTGGATCTGGAGAGGATCAAGCAGGCCATGAACGGCAATGTTATCTGCGACCTGCGCAATGTCTACAAAAAGGACCGTATGGTCCAGTGGGGCTTTGACTACCATAGCGTCGGCCGGGCCATAGACTAGGGCCGGGGCGGCCGGGCGTGGGCGAGTCAGCGAAGCTGGTGATTAGTCTGCTAGCTTCCGACGAGGCTATGCGGCTCAAGGCGCTTGATGGTTTGGTCAATGAGTTCGGTCCCCTTGTTTCCATGAGCCGGCCCCTGACGTTTGTCCACGGCGGTTATTATGACCAGGAAATGGGGACGGGCCTGACCCGCAAGATCGCCGCGTTTCATGAGTTGGTGAAGCCCGACGACCTGGAGCGCATCAAACGGCGCTGCATGGACCTGGAGCGGCAATTGTCCGTCGACGGCGGGCGCACGGTAAATATCGATCCCGGTCTGCTCGGTTCCGGTTCGCTGGTCCTGGCCACCCATAAACCGGCGCTACACCGCACGCCAATGGGGCAGGGTCTTTTTTGCGAGCTTACGCTGTTTTTTCACCAGGGCCGGTTCCAGCCTCAGGTATGGACTTACCAGGACTACGCATCGGAAGAAATAATTCAAATACTGACATTGCTGCGGCAACGGTATTTATGGCAGCTTAGACATCTAGGCAACGGCAACAAGGAGCCAAATCAATGATTAAATCCATGACAGGATATGGCCGGGGCCAAACGGCGGTGGCCGACGGCCAGTGGATCGTCGAATTCCGTACGGTCAATTCCCGCTTTTTGGATGTTCACCTGCGGGCCCCGTCGGGCATTCTGGCCCTGGAGGACCGCATCAAGAAGGCCATCGGCGCCCGGATAAGCCGGGGCCGGGTGAATATCAGCATCACGGCCAGCGGAGCTGTCGAGGCCACCCCCAAGCTGGTGCTCAACAAACCCCTGTTTGACCAATACAGGGAGGTTGTCCGGCAGGTCGAAACCGAGCTGGGCATGGACAGGCCGGTGGGCGCCTGGCCCTATCTCAACTACCGCGACATGATCCTTACCGAGGAACAAACGCCCGACCTGGACAATACCTGGAGCCAGCTCGAACCGGCGATAAACATGGCCCTGGACGAGGCCGAGCAAATGCGCGTCGCCGAGGGAGAGTCGCTCAAACAGGACTTCATCACCAGGCTGGAGAGGCTGGACGGCCTGTTCAAGGAAGTGGCCAAGCGTTCGCCGGAAATCGTGGAAAACTACCGCCAACGCTTGTTGGAGCGGGTGGCCAAGCTGATGAACGGCGACATGGAGCCCGACCCGGAGCGCCTGGCCACCGAAGTGGCCATTATCGCCGACAAATGCGACGTAACCGAAGAGGCGGTCCGGGCCCAAAGCCATTTGGAGCAGTTCCAGACCTTTTTGGCGGACGCAGAGCCCGTGGGACGCAAGCTTGATTTCCTGCTTCAGGAACTCAACCGCGAGGCCAACACCATGGGCTCCAAGAGCCCCGACGCCGCGGCCAGCAGCGTCGTGGTGGAGATCAAAGCCGAATTGGAGCGCCTGCGGGAGCAGGTTCAGAATATCGAGTAGGGGACCAATGCCCAACAAACTGATGAACCTGGGATTTGGCAACGCCGTGGTGGCCCGGCGGGTGGTGGCAATATTGAGCCCCAACAGCGCGCCCATGAAACGGTTGCGCGAGGAGGCGCGCCAGGCCGACAAGCTCCTGGACGCGACCCAGGGACGCCGCACCCGCTCCATTATCATCACCGACACAGGACATGTGATTCTTAGCGCCATCCAGACCGAGACCATGGCCCAGCGCTACGAAAACACCTCTTGGGACGGCCACAACCTTCCCCTCGATGTGGAAGAGTCCTGATATGAGCGACCATGGGCAGATATTCGTTCTTTCCGGACCGCCGGGGGCGGGCAAATCAACGGCCGGGGCCAAAGTGCGCGAGCATATGACGGACTTGGCCTACTCGGTCAGCTATACTACCAGGGATCCAAGGCCGGGCGAACAGGACGGGGTTGATTATCATTTCGTCACCCGCGACGAGTTTGAAAAGCGCCGGACCTCCGGCGATATACTGGAGTACGTGGAGATCTTCGGTAACCTATACGGCACCTCGGCCCAGGTCATCGAAGAGACCGTGAACCAGGGGCATGATTTGTTTCTCGACACCGATGTCAACGGCGGCGCGGCCCTGCGCGAGCGCTACCCCGAAGGCGTGTTCATCTTCATCGTGCCGCCTTCCCGGGCCGAGCTTGAGCGCAGGCTGCGGGACCGGGGCACCGAGACCGAGGACAACATCCGCCAGCGCCTGGACCGGGTGGCCTATGAAATAGGCGCGGCAAAAAACTACACCCATCTGGTGTTCAACGATGATCTTGATGAAGCAGTGGCCCAGATCGAGGCCATCATCAAGACCGACCGCCTGCGCACATCCCGCCAGATGGCGGCACTGCGCAAGGAATGGGGCATCTGATTGACCGTCAATGATGATCAGCTGGTGGTGGGCCGCCATGCGGTGCAGGAATTTCTGGAGCAGTCGCCCCACAATGCCGTCGAACTGGTGGTGGCCTCCGGCGTAAAGCCCCAGTCCATCGGCAAAATGCTGGATTTGGCCAAAAAACACGGCATCAAGGTTCGTTACGCCGGGCGCAAGCAACTGGACCAACTGGCCTCCGATGGCGCCGTGCACCAGGGACTGGTTCTGCGCACCTCCGGCGGGGCGGCCTACACCGATTGGCAGGATTTCTGCGACATTGTCCAGCAACAGGGCCGGGAGGCCCTGGTCGTGGTGGCCGACCATGTCCAGGACCCGCACAATCTGGGGGCGATCATCCGTTCCTCGGCAGCGGCCGGGGCCTGCGGGGTGGTCATCCCCAAGGATCGGGCCTGCCAGCTGACCCCGGCGGTGATGAAGGCCTCGGCAGGGACTACCAGCCGCATCGCAGTATGCCGGGTGGCAAACCTGGGTCAGGCCGTCGATGAACTAAAGAAAATGGGGCTGTGGGCGGCGGCGGCGGCCACCAGGGGCGGCGAATCGCCTTGGGATATGGACCTAACTGGGCCGCTGGCTCTGGTGGTGGGCGGCGAACACAAGGGCGTATCCCAGAAAATGGCGGAGCGCTGCGACTACCTGGCCACCTTCCCCCTGGCGCCGGGCGTGGAAAGCCTCAACGCCTCGGTGGCGGCGGCGGTGCTGCTTTTCGAGGTTGTGCGTCAACGGGCCGGGACGGCTGCTTCCTGATTCCGCTTGGGGCTGTTGTCAAAGGCCCCCTTGATAAAGGCCGAAGGGTAGTTGCCGAAGGGAACAACAGCAGAGTTCATCTCGATGATCACGAAGTCCTTGTTGAATATCCGCTTGTCCCAATCCATGTTCCAGACATCCAGCGTGGTCTTTTCCTCGGCCGGTTTGCCTGCCTCGTAGCGCCTGAAAAAGGTGTGATAGTAGTAGTAAAAATCCATCTGGTTGAACACTCCGTATTTGTGCATCAAATCCAGGATGATCCAATTGAAGCTGCCGCCGACCAATGCCAGGCTTCCGGTGAACGTGCTTTCGTCCCTGACGGGAGTGACCTTTGGATGGGGGCTGGCAAAGTCATAGGGCTGGTAATAGAGGTTCAACAGTTCGGCCAGGTCGCGGTCATAGCCGGTGGGGCTGTTGTCGACCGCCACGTCGTCCAGCCGCAGCTTGACCAGCTTTTTGCCGCTGATCCGCTCAAGCTCGGCCAGCATGCCTTGCAGGGAATACACCGCGCCCAGGTCGTTCCAGTGGGTGCCGCCCTGGCAAAACAACGGTATGGGCTGTTTCTTGCGCCAGGCGTCCATGGCCTCTTGGGCGTCGTAAAAATTCACGCCGTATTTTTTCAGAAAAGGCAGCAGGATTTGCCGGTTGAGCTTGCCCGGCCTGCGGGACCGCTGGAACTGGTCGGGGATGTATTCCGGGTAGGTGGCGGCCTTGTTGGGGCTGATCAACAACAGAAAGCTTATGCCGCGTCCGGCCAGCAGATCCTGCAAGTCCCGGAGTTGTTTGGCGTAGATGTCGGCAAGGTCCGGCTGGGTCTGGTCGGCGATATCGTAATAAAACAGGATGTAGTTTTCTTCGTATAGCTGGCGCTTTTTGCCAACCACGATGGCCTTGTCATACATGTATGAGGTGTCGAACAGGTCATAAAAGAGCTGATTGTTGAGCTTAATGAACAAGGGGCGCAGGGCGAAATTCTCATTGAAATAATTGCTGAACTTTTCCTGATACTTGCCCGCGAACAGACCCTCCGCGCTGGCCAGGGGCTCATCCTTGGCGATGTAGACGCCGTAGAGCTTTTTAAGGTCGTATTGGTCATAGCGCCAGCCGAACCATTCCTGGGCCGCGCCGGTCAACAGCGGCATGGCGAACAGGACCAGGCAACTGAGGGCCAACACAAACCGCAGAGCCCCGGCCGGCCTTCCGGGCCGGTCCACGATCGCGTCATTGCGGCTCAAGATGCCGGGGGCGTATTTTTCCAATCCCAGGTGAATAACGAAAAACGCCGCGAAGCCGATGACGCAGGCCAGGAGACATTTCAGCGGGGCAAACGGCGCGGGGTAGTGCAGAACGATCTTGACGCAATAGGCCAAAAGGGCCAGCCACAGACCGAGCAGGGCGAATTTTATGCGTGAAATTCTCATGCTTCGCCCCTAAAACCTGAAGTATATGAACGGGTTGAAGGTTAGGGTCGACATCTTGCCGATGGCCAGCACCAACAAGACGAACGCGCCGCCCAGGGCCGCTTCCTGGCGGTAGGCCCAGCGCCGCCAGCCTTCCAGCCAGGCCCAGGGCCGGTTGAAGGACGGGACGAATGATATGGCCAGGGCCAGGGCCAGGAAAAAGAACACATTGCTGGTGATGTACTTGAACGCCGGAGGATCGGCGGCCTGACCCAACATGGCCGACAGATAGGCCCAGAGGTGCCCGATGCTTTCGGCCCGGAATACGGTCCAGCCGATGACCACGAAAAAGAAGGTCACGGCTATGTTGAAGGCCTTGGGCAGCTTATGGCTGGCCTCGGTCCAGAAAAGGCGGTCCAGGACCAGAAAAACGCCGTGGTAGGCGCCCCAGATTACAAAGGTCCAGTTAGCGCCGTGCCATAGGCCCGAAAGCAGGAAGCAGAACCACAGGTTGAAATACAGACGCCCGGTGGATACGCGGTTGCCGCCCAGGGGGATATAGAGGTAGTCGCGAATCCACGAAGACAGCGAAATGTGCCAGCGCCGCCAGAACTCGCTGAAGCTCTGGGAGATGTAGGGCATGTTGAAGTTTTCCAGCAAGCGGAAACCCATCATCCGGGCCAGGCCGATGGCCATGTCGCTGTAGCCGGAAAAATCGAAATATATCTGGAATGTGAAGCAGATCACGCCCAGCCAGGCGTAGTAGGGTCCCAGGGAGACCGGGTCCGCGCCAAAGGAAAAGTCGGCTATTTCGGCCATGGTGTCGGCGATCAGCACCTTTTTGGCCAGGCCCACGGCAAAGCGCACCACACCGTGGACGATGTTGTCGAAGTTGTGCTCCCGGTTGCGGAGCTGGTCGGCGATATCGTGGTATTTGATGATGGGCCCCGCCAGCAGCTTGGGGAAAAAGAACACGTAGAGCAGGTAGTTGGCGAAGTTGCGCGAGGGCCGGCCCACGCCCCGGTAGACATCCACCAGGTAGGTGATTTTTTCGAATACGATGAAAGAAACGCCGATGGGCAGGGCTATCTTGGTCAGCACAAAGGGGTTGAGCCCGAGCTTGGCCATTATCGCGCCGATGCTCGCGGCAAAGAAGTTGACGTATTTGAAATAGAACAGGATGCCGACGTTGCTGATTACGCCCAGGGCCACGCACCACTTGCGGGTGGTCTGCTTGCGGGCCCGGCCCATGAAGCGCACCACGATCCAGTCAAAGGCCGTGGAAACAAGGGCCACGAAGACAAAGCTGGGTTCGCCCCAGAAATAAAAGGCCAGGCTGAAGGCGATGAGCACATAGTTTTTGGCCCTGCCCGGAGCCAGGTAATAACAGCTCAGGGCCAGCGGCAGGAATAAAAACAGGAATATCGGTGAACTGAATATCATTGGGCAGTGGGCACCCCGGCCTGGTTAGTACAACTGAATCAGCTGCTGGATACTAGAGCAAGTGCTTGAAATTGTCAACAAATATACTCTGATATGAGTTGCCGCCAAAGATGTTCCCAAAAAGCAAAACGGGTTACAGCACTGCTGCTGCAACCCGTTGTTTGCGAGTGGTCGGGACGACTGGATTTGAACCAGCGACCCCTTGAACCCCATTCAAGTGCGCTCCCAGTCTGCGCCACGTCCCGACGAGCGATTATGTACCATCGCAGGCCCTGGTTGTCAATCAGCTAAGCCGCCCTAATCAGTTGCAATGCCACATTTTCCAGGGCCTTTACAGCCGCAAGCAGTTCCGCGCCCATGCGCCGGGCCGCGGGAAACCACCTTGATTCCGCCGCCGCGCCAGCCTGGTGGGGCTCGATTCCCGCCAGGCGGCAGGCCTGGGCGTCCAGGACTTCATCGCCCCCGGCCCAAACCGGCTCCAGCAGTTCAACCAGAGCAGGCCAGTCCACGGATGCGGATTCGGGGCGGCTGTTTTGGGCGGCAAAACGGCACAGGCGCAGCAAAGTCCAGAACTCCAGGCCCCTTGCCCCGCGCCGCCACAGGGGCATCTGGGGATGTCTGGGCCGCCATAGACCCCGTTTGCGGCCATGCTCCCACAGAGACCACGCCTGTTCAGCTTCCCTTTGGGCAACGGGATGGGGCGGGGAGGCATCCTGGACTTGGGGCTCGACGGGCTCTATACCGGCCCAGTGTTGCCAGAGGTTTTGCATGGCCCTGCCGCCCGCCGCATCACCGGTGGTGTCCAGGTGGGCATACGAGGCCATGACTTTGCCCCGGCCGTATTGGGCCTCGATCATGGCCGCCCGGCCCCACAGAACCGCCGGATCGAGCCGGATGCCGTATTGTTTTTCTTTTTTGATCAATTCATCCGGCGCCAGACTGCCCACGGCCACATCGGCGCAGTAAAGATCTTTCGCCGCGCCTTGATAAACGCCCACCGGTTGGGCTTCCGTGGGCATGTCCTGGCTGAACTGGCCTGGAAACCAGACATGGAATATGGCTTCCTCGCCCAGTCCGCGCCAAAGAGGATGCTCCCGGCTGGCCCGTATGCGGATGGGACCGCTGGCCGACTGCACCCTGCCTTTGCCTCGGCAGCGACCCAGGGGGATCAGGCCCAGGCCGTCGTTTTCGCTGAGGGCCAGCCCGCCGCCGCCGCAGAATCCCAGGTAATAGCCGCCCCCGTCGACGAATCGGCGGATTGCCTCGGCCCCGGCATCGCCAAGGGCCTTGCGCCTCAGCGATGGCCAGCCTCCGGGAACCACTAGCAATCTGCAATGTGCCAGGGCTCCTGTTTTGATTTCAACTGCGGTGACGGGTTCCACGGGCAGGCCAAGGGCCCGACATGATTCCAGGGTCATCAGGCCCCACAGGCCGCTGTGGTCCCAAAGCAGTTTGGCTAGGTGTAAGTTTTCCGGCATTTTCGCGCAGGCCCCCGGCAGAGGTTGTAGGCAAGACCTCAATATAGAGGATCAGGCCATCAAAATAAAGCGGGCAGGCCATAAAGGGCCCGCCCGTGGTGATTTGTACGGAAGCGGCGTGTGGTTCTTTATTCGGTCCGTTCCTTGCAGCGGAAGCGGCGCCCCGCCAGAAACACGCCCAGACCAGAACCAAGCAGCAGCAGGGTGCCGGGCTCCGGCGTTTCACCGCCGGGGGGATCGTCGCCGTACCCCTGGAACGGGTTGAGGTTTTGCTGGATTGAACCGCTAAGGTTCTTGGCGATGACATTGCCCTGGATCACGCCCTGGGCATTGTTGATGGTGGCGTAGGGGGCCAGAATGCTGCCCTCGACGCTGATGCCGCTGATCTCCAGATTTACCGCCTCGTAAAAGTTGAACAGGACCCGGTTGGAAAACCCGGCCAGGACCTGCTGGCCGCCGCTGAGTTTGGCGTTCTTGCCGCTGATGTTCAGGACGATCGTGGCGTCGTCGGGAATCCCGGACAGGGCGTGCCACCAGGTGGACTTGCTCAGGTCATTGCCGTCAAGGTTGAATATCTGCAAGTCGCTGGTGCCGTCGCCCTTGACCTGCATGCCGTTCCAGAGAATGCCGCTGCTGCCCGTTGTGGTCATGCCTGATAGGTTTTGCGACAGGTTTTGCAGATATTTTTCCTCGGCCGCGAAATCCACCGATAGGTTACCCACGCCCTGGTTGAACGACTGGGAGCCGCTCAGGCCGTTGGTGACGCTTGAGTCCACATTGGCCTTTCCGCCGACCGAGATATTGCCGTAATAAACCCGGCCGCCGCTGTAGTCCAGATTGCCGCCGACTACCAGCGAATCGCCGCTATAGCTCGAGTTCAGTTGGTCGCCCACGGAATAGTGGTCAAGTTTGGCGTTGCCGCCCACGGCCAGGCTGCCCTGGGTGTCGGACGAACCGGAAAAGTTATTGAAGATGAAAGTGTTGTATTTGCCCGCCGTCATCAGGTCGATGGTCGCGGCAAACGCGTTTACTCCGGTTGCCAATACAATGGCGAAGACCAGGGCAATGGTTGAATTTCTAAATAAAGTAGCCATGCTTCACGCTTTGATGTGGATAGTTGTTAGTCAATTCCAAAATGATAAAGCATGGCTTTTATTCCGTCAATCAGTGTTACACAAATGCCTTTAATGGAAGGATGTCAATTCGAAATTGTGTTTAGTGATTTTACCAATAGCGGAATGAATTTTACCAAGTCTTCAACTATGCATACGTCGGAGACATTGAAAATCGCCGCCTGGGGATCGTTGTTGATGGAAACAACAAACCCCGATCCGGCCATGGCCGAGACGTGTTGGCTGGCCCCGGAGATGCCTGCGGCAATGTACAGTTTAGGGGCCACGGTTTGGCCGGTAATACCCACCTGTTTGAGATAGGCCAGCCAGCCGGAATCACAAACCGGCCGGGAACCGGCCACAGCCGAGCGGTTGAACAGCGTGGCAAGCTTTTCGGCCAGCTCCAGGTTTTCCGGCTTGCCGATGCCCCGGCCCACGGCAACGATGACCTCCGCGCCGTTGAGGTCGCTTTTGCCGGTCTCCCTGGGCTGCACATCAACATTACGGGTACGCCGCATATAAGGGTCGATATCGACGGTCTCCACCTTGCCGGGGCTGCTGGGGTGCCATTGGCGGCCGCTGAACACGCCCGGCTGGGCCAGCAGCACGGTTGGCCGGGACGCGGCCATGACCAGGGCATGTAGCTTGCCCGCCTGGACTTCGCGGACAAAGCCCAGACATTTCTCTGATTTTTCAACGCCCCTCACTCCGCTGACGCAGGAGCCGCCAAGGCGCACGGCAAGGCCAGGGGCGTAATCCATGCCCTGACTGGTGCCGCCGGCGACGATGTAGGCCGGTTTGTGCATCTGGGCCAGGTGCCCCAAAACATGGCGCATGACTTCGCTGTTGTATGGGCTGTCGGTGCTAGCGGCGATTACGTCGATGCCCGTTTTTGTGGAAACCGCATGGGCTGCCTGTTCCGCGCCGGGGCCCACGGCCACTCCGATGATCATTGCCTCGGTTTTTTCCAGCATGGTCAGACAAAGGCTCACTGCTTCGTATGCGGAAGCGGCCGGTGCTCCGTCGGCATGTTCCAATACCGCAAATATCTGTTCAGGCATGATCATGCTCCTATATCAAGGCCTTGTCGTGCAGGATGGCGGCCAGTTGGTCGGCCTTGGAGGCGGCGTCGCCCTCAAGAACTAGGCCCTGTCGCGTACGGCCGGGCAGGCTGAAGGATGTCACGTTTTCCCTTGATATCGCCATGAAACTGGTGGGCTCTATGGTCTCGTGCCTTTGACTTTTGGCCCTGAGCAGGTTGGACAGGCTGGGATAACGGGGCTTGTTGATGCCGCTTTGCACGGTGAGCAGGGCGGGCAGGGTAATTTCCAGGCCGTCGCGGCCGCCGCCTTCGGTTTCGCGCTGAACCAGGACATATTGCTTATCAGGTGTCAGGACAAGGTCAATAACCGCGGTGGCGCAGGGCAGGTCCAGCATCTCGGCCAGCATGGGGCCGACTTGGGCCCGCATCTGGTCTTCACTCATGATTCCGCACAGCACCAGATCGTACGATTTGTCCCTGGCATAGTCGGCGATCAGCGAAGCCGTTGCAAAAGCGTCGAGGGCATCCGGATCGGGCGCTATGATGTGGACGCCATTGTCGCAACCCATGCCTATGGCCCGGTCAAGCACGGTCCTGGCCCCGTCCGGCCCCACGGTGAGCACATCCGCCGAAATGTTCTGGTGTTCTTTTTTCAAGACAACGGCGGCTTCCACTGCAAATTCATCATAGCGGTTCATCTGGAAACGGGGCTGGCCGCGCCTGATCAAACCGGCCGAGTCTTCGCTGACCACGACGGGCAGCTCAGGATCGAAAACCTGTTTAACGCATACCAATATCTTCATCTTTCCAACACCTGGGTGAGATAGGTAATCAAATATGTAATTTAATTTATAGGCCTTTTGCAAAAAAAACAAGACAAAAGCGAACGATCGTTCTTTTTTGTTGACACGGTGATTCGGTTGTGTAAAAAATTATCTCGAAAGTGAGTGGACTTCACTTTTCCGAGGTGCTTTTCGAGGATTCAAATGAGTGTGATTTATTTTATAAGGCACGGCCAAGCATCCTTTGGCAGCGAAAACTATGATCAGCTGTCTGATTTGGGACGCAGGCAGTGTGAGGTGTTGGGCCGGTTCCTGGCCGAACAGGGCATGGTCTTTGACGCCGCCTATAGTGGCAACCAGGTGCGGCAACGTGATACGGCCCAAATAGTCCTGGATTGCCTGAATGGCGGGGCATCCAGCACCGACCTGACAATCGATCCCGATTTCAATGAGTACAGTTCTTTTCACGTACTCCAGGCATTGTTGCCCCAAATGATCGAGGAAGAGCCTTCCATGGCAGATTCATTGGGGGACATCCACAAAAACAAAAGGTCGTTTCAGCTGGTTTATGAAAAGGCCATGTTGCGCTGGATAACCGGCAAGTATGACCAGCCGGGCATTGATTCCTGGCGCGCCTTTCACCAGCGTTGCCAATCGGCCATAGACAGGGCAACGGCCGCCCACCCCGAATCCGGCAAAAAAATCGCCGTATTTACCTCGGGCGGACCCTTGTCTTCGGTAATGAACAAGGCCTTGTCTCTCAGCGACGAGGTTACGCTGCGCATAACCTGGCAGATTGTCAACAGTTCGGTCACCGCCTGCAAATACAGCGACGACCGGTTCTTTTTGTGGTTTTTCAACGGTATCTCACACCTTGAACAATACGATCAAGAAAATTTGATAACCTATCGATGACAGAGGGGTAATCATGGACTTTGCCATATCTGAAAAGATGCAAACCATTCTGGGTATGATCAACGAATTCATCGACAAGGAACTTATTCCTTGGGAGAGTGAATTTCTGACCAAAGAAATGGAAGACTTTGAGGATGTAGTCGCTGAAAAGCGGCGCATGGTCAAGGAGATGGAGCTTTGGGCGCCTATGCACCCCAAAGAGTACGGCGGCTTGGGCCTGAACCTGGTCGAATACGGCCTAGTTTGCGAAGCCCTGGCCCGCACTCCGTTGGGCGTGTTTGTTTTCGGTTGCCAGGCCCCGGATGCCGGCAACGCCGAAATCCTGCATAAATACGGCACACCGGAACAAAAGGATAAATACCTGCATCCCCTGATTCAGGGCGAAATCCGCTCATGCTTCTCCATGACCGAGGTGGATCTTCCCGGCTCCAACCCCACAATGATGAACACCACAGCTGTGCTGGATGGCGATGAATGGGTCATCAACGGCCAAAAATGGTATACTTCATCGGCTGATGGCGCAAAATTCGCCATCGTAATGGCCAAGACCGATCCGGATGCGCACAAATACCTCCAGGCCTCGATGATTATCGTCCCCACGGACACGCCGGGCTTCAACCATGTGCGCAACATCCAGATCATGGGCCACACCGGCAGCGGCTGGCACAGCCACGCCGAGATTCTTTATCAAAACTGCCGCGTGCCCAAGGAAAACCTGTTGGGGCCCCAGGGTCATGGCTTCGTCATCGCTCAGGAGCGCCTGGGCCCGGGACGCATCCATCACTGCATGCGTTGGGTCGGTATCTGCAACCGCTGTCTGGAACTGGTTCTTCAGCGGGCCACCACCCGCCAGATCAACAGCCGCGAGGTGTTGGCCGACCAGCAGATCATCCAGACCTGGATCGCCGAAATGGCCGCCGAAACACAGGCCGCCAGGCTGATGATCCTCAACGCGGCCTGGATGATGGACACCATGGGCCACAAGGAAGCCCGCCAGCAGGTTTCGCTGATCAAATTCTACGCCGCCGGTATTTTGCAGGATGTCATGGACAAGGCCCTGCAGGTTCATGGCGGACTAGGCATGAGCGACGATACTGTGATAGCTTCTTTCTACCGGGGCGAACGCGCGGCCCGGATTTACGACGGAGTCGACGAGGTCCACAAGATGTCTGTGGCCAAGAGGATAATCAACGAATACAAGGCCCAAAAGGGCATGAGCTAACAGCTGCCTCTAGTGCTCATGGCCTGGGCTTGATGGAGACTGTTGCGTAAATGAATTTTGCCGAGTTCAACGAGATGGTCCATGTCTCGTGGAAAGACCTTTGTAAAAAGGTCTACGAGGACCATGGAGAGTCCATCAGGATTAAAAAAGGCAAGACGGTAGCCAAGAATTTGCCCCGCATTTTCGAAGCCGCCATGCGCATTAGCAACCAGTGCGGGTTTCAGGCCATGAGCATGCGCACCCTCAGCCGGGAGACCGGTCTGAGCATGGGTGCGCTGTACGCCTATTTTTCCAGCAAGGAAGAGCTGCTGGCTTTATTGCAAGAGGCCGGCCGAAAAGTTTCCGGCAATATCCTGGTCCAGTGCCTGGAAACCGTGGAAGGGCCTGTAGACCGTTTGCGCATGGCCATTAAGTCCCATGTTTTTCTCAGTGAGGCCATGCAGCCGTGGTTTTATTTCTCATACATGGAAGCCAAGAACCTCAGTGATGACGAAAAGGACAAAGCTGTTACCGGCGAGCTGTTCACTGAAAGCATCATCGCGGACATTATAAAACAAGGTCAGGAACAAGGTGTTTTCCTCAAATTGGACGCCCAGTTAATGGCATCGGCAACAAAGGCCATGATGCAGGACTGGTATGTCAAACGCTGGAAATACGCCAAGCGCGGCATCAGTGTCGATGACTACGCCGATTTTCTTATAGGTATCGTCGAAGCGCGTTGCCTTGCGCCGGAACAGCTCGATATACAACGCATAAGAGGGTGATTAATAATGGACTATAATGATCCGGCCGGGGCGGTTCGCGAAGGCGAAGAACTGGATGCCGCGGCCGTTCATCGATTTCTCCTGGAACGCGTACCAGGGCTCAAGGGTGATATAGTCATTCAACAATTCCCTGGGGGGCATTCAAACCTTACATATCTGGTCAAGATCGGTGAAAAGGAAATGATCCTGCGCCGGCCGCCTTTTGGCACCAAACCCAAAAGCGGCCATGACATGCATCGCGAATTCAAGGTGCTCAGCGCACTCAATCCCGTATTCAAATATGCGCCAAAACCTCTGGCCTATTCCGATGATTCCTCCATAATCGGATGCCCGTTCTACGTCATGGAGCGGGTGTTGGGTTTTGTTCTGCGCCGCGAACCTCCGGACTGGGTGAAGATCAGCCCCGAACAGGCCAGGCGGCTGGCCTTTAGGCATATCGAGGTGCTTCACGAACTGCACAGCCTGGATTACAAGGCCGTGGGCTTTGGCGATATGGGCAATCCCGACGGGTACTGCCGCAGACAGGTCGAGGGGTGGTGTGAACGCTATCGCAGGGCCCGCACGCCTGACGTGCCTGACTGCGAAGACCATATGAAATATTTCCTGGAAAACATCCCAACGGAATCCAATCTTATCGGCATCGTGCATAATGACTTCAAATTCGACAACCTGGTCCTCAACCCCAACGACGTCACCGACATCCTGGGCGTGTTGGACTGGGAGATGTGCACGGTCGGCGATCAGATGCTCGACATTGGTTGTACCATCGCCTATTGGGTCCAGAAGGACGATCCCTCCGAGATAGACAAAATGCGCCAAACCAGCACCACGCTGGAGGGCATGCCAACCCGCAGAGAACTTGTGGATTATTACAGGGAACTTTCCGGGTCAAAGCTGGAAAATTTCAACTACTACTACATCTTCTCAATTTTCCGTTTGTTGGTAATTCTCCAACAGATATATTATCGTTATTATCATGGCCAGACTAAGGATGAGCGATTCAAGATATTTGGCCTCGGGGCGCATTTGATCGAAGATCGCATCAGGTGGGCCATGGACAACATCGATTTGTAGACTGGCGCCTGAAGGCGCCGGGGACACCTCGGGAGAAAAGGGGATAACAAATGAGCAAGCACACCGTAGCGGTGGGGAAATACGAAAAACCGTTTGATTCAGTGCGCCAGGTGGTGGAACTGGCCGGCGGATTCAAGGATATGCCCAAAGGGGCCAAGGTTGTCATCAAACCCAACATCGTCTTTTGGACTGCCGCCGTGCCATTTCCCAAGTTCGGCGCGTTGACCACAAGCCGCATCGTTGAAGACATCTGCGTTCTACTCAAGGACGCCGGCGCTTCGGAAATAACTATTGTCGAGGGCTCGGTCACCCGCAATCCCAAGGAAATGGAAGCAAGCGCCAAAGACGCCTTTGAAAAACTAGGCTACAACGAACTGGAACGCCGCTATGGCGTAAAGGCTTATTCCGTATTTTCCCGCCCGTTCGAAGAGAGGGATCTGGGAGACGGAGTGGTTCTCAAGTTCAACGCCGATATTCTTAATGCCGACTATGTTGTCGATATTCCGGTCATGAAGACCCATGCCCAGACAGGCATTTCATTGGGCATCAAAAACCTGAAGGGCACCATCGACATTCCCAGCCGCCGGGCCTGCCACAGCCCGGATCCGGTGAAGGATCTGCATTTCTGGGTAGCCCGGCTTTCGGATGCCATGCCACCGGTATTCAACATGATCGACGGCATCTACACCGCCGAGCGGGGTCCGTCTTTTGACGGTAAGATGCATCGCAGCAACCTGCTGGTTGCCTCCAGCGATATCTTCAGCGCCGACAAGGTGGGCTGCCTGCTGCTGGGCCACAAGGTCGAGGATATCCCCCACCTGATGCATTACGCCAAGAACCACGGCCGCCCTTCGGACTTGAGCGATGTCGAAGCCAGGGGCGAAAGCATCGAAGCAAACGCCAAATGGCACGAGGCTTTCTTCCCCTATCTTACGGAAGGCAAAAACAGCATGCCCGAAGCCATGGCCAAGGCCGGCATATCGGGACTGAGCTATAAAAAGTACGACACCACCATGTGCACCTATTGCTCGGGTGTCAACGGCGCGGTGCTGTCTTCGGTGGCAATGGCCTGGAAGGGCAAGCCCTTTGACGATGTGGAAATCCTCACCGGCAAGACCATGAAACCGACCCCCGGCATGAAGCACACCATCCTTTTGGGTAAATGCATCTACCAGGCCAACAAGGACAACCCTGATATCAACCACTTGATCGCCATCAAAGGTTGCCCGCCAAAGCCTGAACAGATCATCGACGCGCTCAAGGAAGCCGGCATTGATGTGGACCCCAACATCATAATGAACATGGACCAGATGCCCGGATTTTTCCTCAAGCGTTACAAAGACAAACCCGAGTTCGATTTCGATCACTTTGAGGTGAAGTAGGCCGGGCCATGGATGAAAAAAAAGTATTGGTCATCGGTTCGGGGTTCATGGGCTCGGGCATCGCGCAGGTCTGCGCCCAGGCCGGCTGCCAAGTCAGCCTGACCGACGCATCGGCCGAGGCCAGAACCAAGGCCCTGGACATAATCGCCGATTCCGTGGCCAAGCTGCATAAAAAAGGCCTGGTGGCTGATGACCCCCAAGAGGTCATGGGACGCATAACTCCATGTGACGACATGTCGCCGGCCAAGGACGCCGCCCTGGTGATCGAGGTGGTTCCGGAGATGCTCGACCTCAAGCTGGAGATTTTCGCCAAGCTGGACGAATTGGCCGATCCCGAGGCGATTCTGGCCAGCAATACTTCGTCCATACCCATCACCAGCCTGGCCGAGGCCACCAAACACCCGGAAAGGGTGGTGGGCCTGCACTTTTTCGGACCGGTACCGCTGATGCCCCTGGTGGAAGTGGTTCGCGGCGAAAAAACCAGCAAGGAAGTGATGGAAAAGGGCGTGGCGTTCTGCAAGTCAGTGGGCAAGACTCCTGTTCGAGTGCAAAAAGACATTCCCGGTTTTGTCATGAACCGCATCTTTGCCGCGGCCTTCAGCGAGGCCGTTAAGCTGGTGGACGACGGCGTGGTCACCCCCTGGGAGACCGACATCGGCATGAAGCTTGGTTACGGCTGGGGTGCAGGTCCCTTTGAGATCGCCGACAATGCCGGGCTGGACGTGCACATGCTGGTCAACGAGTTTTTCAAGTCCGTGGGCGAACAGCGCATCAAGGAACACAGCGACCTGGTGAGGCGCATGGTGGCCGAGGGCAAACTGGGCCGCAAGGTCGGCAAGGGCTTTTACGACTACGATGAAAAGGGCAAGCGGATCGTGCCAAAATAGGTGCGAGTCTCAGCAATTAGATGGGCCCCGGCGCGGTTGTTGCCGGGGCCCATTTTATATTATTCGTGCAGCGTGTTCCACTGGCGGGCCAATTTGTCGGCCTCGGCAAGCTGGCGGGCGTCCAGAGCCTTGTCCATGATCCCCTTGGCCTTCACGGCCTTGGGGTAGCCTTGGGCGGCGCTTAGGGTGAACCACATCTGGGCCTGAATCAAGTCGGCGGGCATGCCCAGGCCCTTGGCGTACATGACCCCCATATTGTATTGGGATTTGGGTTCCTGCTGAAATGCGGCCATGAGAAACCATTTGGCCGCCAATTTGGGGCTCTTGTCTACTCCCTGGCCATTGAGATGGCAAACGCCGAGGCTGTACTGGGCGTCCTTGTCTCCTTGTTCCGCTGCCTTTTTATACCAATACACAGCCCTTGCCTGGTCTTTGGCCACGCCCACGCCTGACTCATACATGGTGGCCAGATTGTATTGGGCTTCGGCATCGCCCTGTTTGGCGGCCTTTTGGAACCAATGGGCCGCTTCTTCCGCGCTTTTCGGGGCCCCAAGGCCCTTGAGGTGCATCAGACCCAGATTGTATTGAGCCCGAGCGTCTCCATTTTGGGCGGCCTTTAAAAACAGGCTTGCCGCATGGCGGTACTGGCCCTGCTCATAGACCTGCACTGCTTTGTCAAAGGTGGCGTCGGCCCAGGCTGCCGTACAGGGGAGCAAAAGGCATATCAAAACCAGCAGGGCTTTGAATTTTGCAGAGACGGCCATATTCACGTCCACGTTTGGGGAATGTTGAATCATCCTGCGCAACCATAGCCGATGCCAAGGAAAAAAGCAAAACGGGCGGTTATCTTGTGACTTGCTACGGATAAAACTGGGTATGAATAGTGACTAATTATTGATGGAGGGTGCATTTTACCGAAAAACCATATTTAATATATTGTACAATGATTCACCAAATACCGTATGACAATCAGGGCGCCGGGGACAATCATGATCGCTGAGCTGAAAGACATCCAAATCCCATTATCGTTTAGAGAGTACGTGGTGTTGCTGGCCACCAACAAGGCGACCACCGACATCTACCGGGGCTTGATCAAACCCCTTGGAGTGGCCAAGGTGGTAGGAGTCCACACCGGCCAGCAAGTATTGGGAACGGCAAAGAAAATTTCCCCGGACATGGTGGTGGCCACCACTGATATTAGCGTTTTTTCCGGCCCTCAAATCCTCAGCGCCGCCCGCCAAGACCCGGATTTGGCGGATACGCCGTTCCTCATAATAGGAGCAAAGGAAGACGACAAACCCGGCGGATTGGCGGAAAGTGTTCGCAGATTCGACAAGGCGGCGTTCGTGGGGTTGCCCGCGGACGGTAAGGAGTTTTATCAGGCAGTGGTTGACCTGATGACGCCGTTCATCAATCCCGGGCACGAAAAGGCCCTGGAACTAATGGACCGGGCGGACATCTCGGTAAAGAAAGACAATCTGAAAAAAGCGGCGGAATTGTATTCCCAGGCCCGCATGCTGGACCCGGAAAACCTGGGGGCGGCGCTCAGCTTGGCCGCCGTGTATTCAGTCATGGAAAAATATGACGAAGCGGAAGACGCCTATCTGAACGCCTTGGAATTGGATCAATATTCCCTGGTGGCGTATTTCGGGCTGGCCGAGTTGTATGAGTGCCGGGGCGACTACGAGCACACCATCAGCGTACTTACCCAGGCGCTGGGTTTGGCTCAAATGCTCAAGGCCTCGAAAAAATCCATATCCCGGATCAATTTTTTCATCGGTGAATTTGAACTGCGCCTCAAGCGGCTACGTAAGGCCTCGAAATCATTTAATACGGCGATCGACCTTAACCCCGACGATGCGGTTCTGAGGTCGGACATCGGCGATTCTTATATGGAAAAGGGCCATTTGCAGGAATGCGAGGAGCACTATCAAGCATCACTGATGATCGATCCGAACCAGGCCCATATCTTTAACCGTCTGGGGATCGCCTACCGCAAACAGAGCAAATATGACAAGGCCCTGAAACTCTACGACCAAGCTAGGACATATCACCCCGATGACGAGCATCTGCTTTTCAACGCCGCCAGGGCCCACATGGAGGCAAATCGTAACCTGGAGGCGGCGGCTTTGCTGGAGCAGGCCATTGAGATGGCGCCCAAATTCATGGCTGCAAGGCATCTATTAAAAATGGTGGAGGAGGGTCAAACCTGGACCAAGTCGGACGTGGAGCAATTGCGGGAGGCTGATTCAGTAAACCTTTGGCGACGTGATTTGCAGGTCTGACGTTGGCCGGATGACGTGTGTGGCCGAGGCGCCTATTATCATTTTTTCTTGAATATTTCCGGATATAGCTGGTGTTGACACTCCGGGCAGATGCCATGGGTGAATTCCACGTCTGCATGGGATTTGATATATTCCTCAACTTGCAGCCAGTACCCTTTGTCGTCCCTTATTTTTTTGCAGTTGGCGCAAATAGGCAGCAATCCTCCAAGTGTTTTTACCTCTTGCAGTGCCTTTTTTAGGTCTACAATGACTGCGTCTTTATCTTGTTCCGCTTTTTTTCGGGCAAGCAATTCTTTGTGCAGGGCATCGGTCTTCGCTTCTATTTCGGCCTGAAGTTCGCTGTGTTTGAGAAGGATGCGCTCAGCCAGTGGGCGAAGGGCGATCCAATAGGCCAGCAGGCATATCGCATAGAGCGCAATGACCAGGGGCAACAGCTTGATCAACTCATAAAAGATCGGAACAACGAGTTGTTCCCGGTCCAGCCAGGAAACGACTTTCCAATTGGAGCCTTTCACCGGAGCCGACACGCAAAAATGATTATCCAGATGGGACGCGCCTACTGAATCCATACGGGAGGCTAATTCTTCATTTGCTAGGCATTTATTAATCAAATCATTGGATATCGGCTTTGACCCCTGCATCGATTTAAAGACAACGTTGTGTTCTTTAACGGAGATCAGCAGGAAACCCCAGATGTTATGTAAAGAAGCTGTGGACATGCCAGGCTTAAGGGCATAAGCCAATCTTTTTGTTGATAATACGACGATGTCCGCACCCACCGCCTCGTCCTTTCTATTGATGATCGGCGCGCGGACCCAGAAAAAAACAGTGTCGTCGTATTTGAACAAGTACCCGTTTGTCAGGTCATTATTTAGTGGGATAGAGACATTTAATGATGCCTGAGGTGGCGGCAGCCCAAGACTGGTTATCACTGTCCCCTTTGCATCCAGGCGCGTGATTCCTTCGACTTCACTTGAGGATCTGATGGCATCGCTGAGCTTTGGGCGAGTGAATTCAACAAGTTGCGCCAGGTGTATTTCACCATGGTTGTATTTTTCCAACTCCTGTCTGATTCTGCTGCGGCTGGTGATTTGTCGGGCCACATCCTCGGCGCGAACGAGCCATTGCGAAACAGCCTCGGCTTTGCTGATGACACCGGTGGCAAACTCATTCTCGATGTCTTCGATCATATGTTGGTAGATAATGACGGAAACGCCAAAGACAACGACAATGCCGAAAAGTATCAGCACAACGCTCTGCAACAAGAATAGTTTTCTACGAAGGATTTTGGTGTATTTCAAATGGATTAACCCTGTTGACTCTTTGTTGCTCAACTTCCTTCAATATATTGTACACAGTATTTATAAACAAATAAACAGCCAGCCATAAATACTCGTAAACCCACAAGTCAAAGAAATAAAGTCAAGCTTCTGCGCCTGTATGAAAAAAAGTGCGTGACTACATTTTTTCCTTTGCGCCAATGCCGGTCACATGGTCCTGAACGGAAAAAAGCGCCCCGTGGTGGTGTCAATCCCGGAAATTTGTGTGTTGTTAAGCTGTTGCGCGGCGAGGTGATTGCCCAATACTGGTTCGTCCTGGCGCGGCAGCGGCCAAAACCCGGCCCTTATATATAATGGATAGCCCTCCTTTTACGGGTTTAATCTCCGTGACTTGTTGGCCCTTTGCGGCGCATCCTGAAAAAGACTCGATTTCCCTGCCTGTCTATCCCCGTACGCTCCGTGAAGGACCTTCATCATAGCCCCCATCCCACAAAGTTGCTATGCGTAAAACATGGTTTAATTTAATAGAGACTTTTTGCTTGTACGTTTTTTAAAATGAATCTTCTTTTTATGTTGATTTTACTGGTGTACGGGATTAATTTTACGGATAATATTGAAATTTAAATTGACTCTAGCCAAAGGAGAATGCATGCGGACCAAAGCCGAATACATCCAGGGCCTGGCCAAGATGAAACGCAATATTTATTTCAATGGCCAACTCATCGACCGTACCGATGAACTCCAGCAACGATGCCTGGATACCATCGGCACCACATACGACGAAGCCGCCAAACCGGAGAACCAGGATCTACTCACCGCAATCTCGCATCTCACCGGCGAACGCATCAACCGTTTCAACCACATCCACCAGAATGCGGATGACCTGCACAAGAAACAGGACATGACCCGTTTCCTGTGCCAGAAGGTGGGCGGCTGCATCCAGCGCTGCATGGGCATCGACGCCACCAACGCAGTGTACAACGTGTCCTACGAAGCCGACAAAGTGAACAAGGGCGCCACCCAATACCACGAAAACTTCAAAAAATGGCTGGCCCGCTTCCAGACCGAGGACCTGGTCGGCTGCTGCGCCCAGACCGACGTCAAGGGCGACCGCATGAAGCGCCCGGCCGACCAGCCCATCCCCGGCTCGTACGTGCATATCAAGGAATACAAGAGCGACGGCATCGTGGTGGAAGGCTGCAAGGTGCACATCTCCGAAGCTTCGGTGGCCGACGAGGTGCTGGTGGTGCCCACCCGCGCCATGCGTCCCGAGGATAAAGATTACGCAGTGGCCTTCGCCGTACCCGCAGACTGGGAAGGCCTGACCCAGGTGGTGACCATCCACAACCTGCGCCCCCGCGAGATCTACAAGCGCGGCTTCATGCAGGGCAGCACCGACTCCTACATGATCTTCGATAACTGCTTCGTGCCGTGGGAACGCGTGTTCCTGGCCGGCGAACATGTACACGGCGGCGTTTGCGCCCTGTTGTTCGCCCTGTTCCACCGTCACTCCTACTCTGGCTGCAAGCCCGCAATCGGTGACGTTATCCTGGGCACGGCCGCCCTGGCCGCCGAGGTCAACAACATCCACAAGGAATCCCACGTCCGCGAGAAGTTGGCGGACATCATTATGACCACCGAGTTGGGCTACGCCGCTGGTTACACGGCCTCCGACCTGGGCCGCCCGGAAGTGTACGTCCCCGGCGTGGGCTTCCGGCCCTACGGCCCCGGCTCCTACATCCCGCATTCCATCTACTGCAACGTGGGCCGCTGCCTCACCGGCGAGGCCGTGTGGCACGAGGCCGAGCTGCTTTGCGATCTGGCCGGCGGCGTGGTGGCCACCTTCCCGCATGAAAAAGACTTCGCCAATGACAAGGTCGGCGAACTGCTGCTGAAATACACCACGCGCAACCCCGACATGCCCGTGGAGGACCAGGCCCAGTTCTGGCGCTACCTGGGCGACGTGCTGTGCTCGGCCAACGGCGGCATCACCAACGTGGGCAACTACCATGGCGGCGGCTCGCCGATCATGGAACAGATCGCCATCACCACCCAGTACGACATTCAGGCCCGCAAGGAACTGGTGAAGTACCTGGCGGGCATGGGCGGCGGAAATCGCGAAGCCCTGGATTACCTGTTCAAGGATGTAAAAAAGTAACGACCGCTGAATAAACATGTGGTTCGTCGGCCAAAGGCCGACCTGCTGCAGAAGCAGTCTTTCGCCGCCGGGCCTACTCTTGGATGCCCGGCGGCGAACTTTTTCGGCCACGGCTCAGGATGCGTGAAGCCAGAGCAGTTTTGTCTTACGGGGTGCGCGGACGGGTAGGGCGGGGCACAAAGGCTAGCCCGCGCCCTAATATGGTGTGCGCAGTCTTGGTATTCGCGTAATCAGACAGTCTTTGATGTCAAACTTTCGCAGCATGGCGGTGCTTGTCCTGAAGGCCTGCGACTCCACTAACGTTCTAAAACTTATTCAAATACATCGTCCAGCCAATCAAACAGCACTTGTCCGATCAAGGCCCGGTTTTCCATTACGCAGTGGTTGCTCGCCCCTTCCTCGGTGGGTGTAACCACCATTTTTTTCTTGTTATTGGGGAAATTGTCAAAGGCGGCCTGCTGTTGCTTCTGGACTTCTTCACTTTGGTATTCGCCTTGGCCGACGATGATCAAGGCCGGCACAGATATCTTCGCCGGATCAAAGGTGTTGCCCTTGTTCGCCTCGATCAACGCAGAGGGCTGATCCACGCCGTATCGCCAGCAGATGACCTCGACAATATTGCGGTGAAAGGAGGTCCATGATTTCATTTCTTCTTCCGACGCCACGGCGGCCGGCATTGTGCCAAAAAGGCGGTGCGCGTCAACCACCGCGGAATTCATGGCGATGGCTTTGATGCGCTGGTCGTGCTCCGCGGCCTGGGGAACGAACAGCCCGCCGCCGCTTATGCCGTATACGGCCAGTTGACTTGGCTCAACGCCCGGCTGTTTGAGGGCATAGTCCACAACCAGCTTCATGGGTGCATAGGTGTCGGTTCGGAAGGTCTTGCCGTCAAAAGGCATAAGGCCTTGGCCGGGCAGGTCTACCGTGATGAAATTGTAGCCGCGTTCAAATGCCTGGGGGGCGATGTAAAAATAGAGGTCTTCCATGAAGGTTTCGCCGCCGCCGATCATGATCAGGGTCTTGGACAGCTTGCCGCCGGTGTCCGCGGCCCGGAAATAGCCGGGGATCACAGTGCCTTCAAACGGAATTTCAAAGTATTTCAATGGAGGATCAAAGAGGTTCCCAGCTTTTTTCATCAGCTCGCGGCACTTTAATCCGCGCTTCAGCATTTCGGGATTGTCGGGCAACATGGCAAGAGTGGACAGACGATAGTAGTATGCGGCCCGCAAGAGCTGCTTTCTGGCGCTGACAAGGTGTCCTGCCGCCAGAGACTTTTCACCACGGGACTCGACGCGCTCGGCCAACCCGTACCAGGCGTCTTGCCAAGATTTCGCGTCGCCATCCTTGATTTGGGACGCCGCGTAGAATGCTTCGCCAATGGCCAGGCCCTGGTTTACGGCCGCTCCCAGGGCGAGGTTGCCGAAATGGAAATCCATGTCCCCGTCTTTGAAAAAATAGCTGAAACTCGTGGCATGGGCGTCAAATGCGGGCTCGTTTTGCGCTGCAATGCTTGATCCGCAGTTTAGGCTGATTATGGCAATAGACAGGGCGGCGACTACAGCTCTGCATCTGGACATCGGGCTCTCTCCGGATAGTTGAAGACATATATTAATGATTCACGCATGAACCGGTTGGGGTTACAGTCGAAGGCAATTCATGATAATGGCCTTTCGCCGCCTATTATGGCGAATCTCAGTGATATGACAAACAACAACGCCTTTAGGTTTTACCGGAAAAGCATGGGTTTGTTCGAGGGGCGACTCAGGCTATTAAACTGGAAAGAGCTACTGATGGTTGTCCTTTTGCTCAATTTTTAAATCCGGGTACAACCGTGTTATGCACTCCGGGCACAAGCCGTGGCTGAAATCCGCTTGAGAGTGGTCGCGCACATACACCTCCACCTGTTGCCAGTCTCCTTTTTCATCCCTGATTTTCTTGCAATTCGCGCAAATGGGAATAATCCCCCTCAACTGTTTGATTTCAGCCATGGCCCCTTGCAATTTGTCGTTGGCTTCGACCAGAGCGGCATGGCGTGATTTGGCCTTTCTGAACAACACGTAGCTTACCACGGCCAACATTAATATCCAAAAAATACAAACCGCAAATATTTCGTCTAGTTCCCAGTTTTCATGAGTTCTGGAAAAGCTTACGAACCATTCCAAAAAGTCGAACTGCCCGGCAATGATGAAAACCACCACGCTAAGCAGACCTAAGAAACCGAGCACCAACAACAATCGCTGTTTGTTATATAGATCGTTCGTTTCCTGACGCATGGGCTGTCCTCGTGCAGTACATTCCATAGATTATATGTTGGTTGCCGCATAACAAATCAAACAAGCCGCAACAAAAACGCAAAATTACGCGGTGAGTAACTGCGAACACCCGTTACGCTACGGATGATTAAAACCGTTAACCATATTATATCGATAAGTTATATGGCGATTGGAAATATTTTTTGCGACATACCCTTACCTAATCATGCTAAAAACCCAATAAGTGAATTTGTTCTGCGGCCCTGCGTTTTCAGGCCGTATCGACGTAGAGGAGATTGCTGGTGAAAAAAGCATTGGCGTACTCTGGTTTGTTGATTTTGGCAATTGCAGTGTCTTTTTCCGTCAGTGCCGACGAAACCATGACCAATGGTTTTACCAATTCCATAGGCCAGGAGTTTGTCTTGATACCAGCCGGGAGTTTTATGATGGGAAGCCCTGAAAACAAGCAGGGCAGGGCCGCCGGCGATGCGCAACACCAGGTAACAATATCCAAACCCTTTTATATGCAAAAAACCGAGGTCACCCAAGGACAATGGGAAAAAGTGATGGGAAACAACCCGTCGGAAAATGAGGACTGCGGCCCAAACTGCCCTGTGCGGATGGTGTCCTGGAACGATGCACAGGAGTTTATCCGCCGTCTGAATAAACTCGAAGGCACGGAAAAATACCGCTTGCCCACGGAAGCCCAGTGGGAATACAGCGCCCGGGCGGGGACCTCCACGGCTTATTACTGGGGAGACCGTATGGACGGCTCTTATGCCTGGTGTGCGGCAAACGCTGACAAATCCCATTCGGTGGGCCAAAAAAATCCCAACGCTTGGGGCTTGTATGATATGACCGGTAACGTATTGGAATGGTGTGAGGATTGGTGGGAAGATTATCCAACCGGTCCCATTACCGACCCCCGAGGTCCGGACTCGGGCAAGGCCCGCGTGTTTCGCGGTGGTAGTTTCAACGACGCCGCCGATGCCTGCCGTATCTATCTGCGCTATGGCGGCACGCCGAACTTTCGGTACAGCTGTCTGGGTTTTCGTCTTGCCGCGACCGGTTCAAGGTAATTAAACATGCTTTGGGGTCGTCAAAGACCAAGACCACCGAAGCCTGCCTGCAATAAATAAGCGGGTGTTCATGCCCGTTGATGTGAATATTGATTTTGTTCAGCCCTGGAGGAACTTCATGAGACAAAGCACCCGACGCGCCGTATTCATCATGTTTGCAGCCCTATTAGCCTTGTCGATCCACGCGGCGGACGCGGCGGCGGAAACGAAAGTTGAGGCGCATGTTCTAAAAGTAGAAGGTCTGGTGATCGGAAAAACGTTAAAAGTTGATCAAACATATGCCCAACAATATAAAAGGCCGGTCAAGGCCCCGTTTGAACTGATCATCCCCAATATCGACGGCGTCCAGGTGTTTGCCGCATTTCCGCCAAAAGTCGGCGGCGAATACTTCAAGATAAGTTTCGCTACAAAAAACAAAGAGTTAATTGAGAATATTCGTATCATCGGCATGACAATTCCCCTGGGATCCCTGGAACAGCGGGTGGCCACCTTAAAGCAACTTTTCGTCAATCAGGCCTTGCCCATGGCTTTAAAGGATCATGTCAACCCCAAGATATTGGCGGGTCGCATGGCCAAGATCCACGGCCTGGACGCAATTGAAGCAATCGCCCAGTATGATGACCTCAGAGAGGGACGTATATATGTATGGCTGGTAGGGATTTTGAACCCTGACAGCCCCAACTGCGTTTTGGCCATGAGCCAGATTACCTCCAGAGCGGAAGCCAAAACGTCCGAGGATATTGGTAAAAAAGGCATCACTGTCAAATCGTTAAGCACCTTCAAATTCATCAAGTAACGTTGAGGGGGTAAGCCTGTGCGGTTGCTGCTAAACAAGGAACTCTTGCGCCGTTTGGCCATTGCGCTGGGTCTGTTTTGCTCCATTCTCATGTACATGACCACCATCGGTGAATGCTACATGGTGCTCAAGCCCGACTTCACCCTGATGAAGCAGGCCTATCTTGAAAAGAAGGCTGAGCGGGTGAGGGCCTACGAAAAAAAATACCTCTCGGAGCAAGAGAGGTGCGGCGACCGTAGCATGTTCGTCAAGTATTTAAATGGAATGCGGACCAAGCTCGAATCAATGAAAAACGCCCTGGAGGCCGAGCGCAACGAGCCCCTAGCCAAATACATAGCAGCGGTGGTTAGCAACAGCAAGTCCACGGAGATATCCGGCCCGGGATGGCAATCCGTGATGCGGATGGTCGATGAGTATTACCAGGGCCGGACGCCGGAACAATGGCAAGACAACACCGCGGAAACGATAAACGGCTACCCAAGTCTTATCTTCCCCGACGACAAAGAACCTTTTGCCAGTGTGCACACCGGGGTGCGCATCTATTACCTGCTCTACAACGAAGGCGGTTCCACGCAATATTTAAAGGTGTACTCCTTGAACCGCTTTATTGCGGACAAATACCTTCCCGAAAGCGTTCTGCATCCCTGGCGGGCCTATTTCTGGCTACCCTTTGCCTTGGGCCTGGCCATATATCTGCTGATTCCCAAAGTCAAGAGGCCCGAGGACGCCATTGGTTACGCCAGGTTGTGGGGGCTGATGATTACGGACTTTTTCGTCCTACTGTTTTCCGGGTTGTTTTTTCTGGTTGGCTGTGGGCTGCTGTCTCTGCATGAGGCCAACATCCTTACAATCAGCAGCATGGATTCCGGCTTCCAGATTAGCGTTGTAGTCTTATGGATCATAGCTGTTTTAATCCTCGGGGCAATGTGGCCATGCGTCAGCCGCCGCAATTTCTGGATTAAGTTGCTGCCCGATGGCCTGGAAAAACACACGGTTAATGGCGCCACTTATTACGCATACGCCGACATGAAACAGGCCGGCTTGAAGATCAAGGACTACGGCTGGATGGTGCAGCTTGTCCTGGCTCTGAGTTCATTCGGCAATGCCGGCACATATGCCATGGGCCTGAGTCTGGGCGCTAAAGACAATAGGGTGGCGTTTGTTGAGGTTGAGATGCAGGATGGCAAACCCTGGCAATTCAAACCGGCTGAATTTGAAGGCGGTGTTGAAGTGATCCGGACATTGCGCGACCATGGCGTGAACATGGACAGTGAGTTGAACAAGGTGTTGAAAGAGTTGGACGAGGAAGAGGTCGCCTAGCCATTTTACGTTAGTGAACCAGCTGGCATGGCCTTGATCGGGGTCTATAGGATTTGTTAACGTACCAAACCGATTCCTGCACTAATTCGATTGGCATAACCGTCAAGCTGGTAAATGTCACCAGGTATAATCCGTATTATCACTGCCCCGACTGCCCAAAAGCTAACCGTTGCAAGTTTGAACCAGCTTCAGCCATAAAGGAATCGCGCGTGATAGTGGACATCCAAAAAACCGGTATATACATCAAAAGAAAGGACGGCACCGTGCTCAATCATTGTCAGTGAGCATACAACGCCGTTTCAATGGGGCCCTGGAATGGGCAAGGCCGACAGCAACACCTGACACTGTACAGGACAGGACTAATCCTCACAAAAAGCCAATGAAGTTCCCCTGAAATTGTGGACACCTCGAAAAGCATGATATGAATTGCTTGGAGGTGTTGAATGGGCAACAGACGCAGGAGTTATAGCCGGGAGTTCAAGATCGAAGCCGTGGCCTTGGTCACCGAGGGAGGTTTGAGCATTTCCCAGGCGGCCAGGGACCTTGGCATCAGCCAGACCGTGCTGGGCCGCTGGAAGAAGCAGCTCGAAACAGACCCTGAGCAGGCCTTCCCAGGCAAGGGCAATTTAAAGCCGCAAGATGAGGAGCTAGCCCATCTGAGACGCGAACTGGCCATTGTACGCCAGGAGCGTGACATATTAAAAAAAGCCATCGGCATCTTCTCGCGGATGCCAAAATGAAGTTTCAGTTCATCAGGGATCAGAGTGAAGGATTCCAGATCAGGCGTATGTGCCGGATTTTGGAGGTGTCAGCCAGCGGGTACTACGCTTGGCTGAACCGGCCGGAAAGCAGCCGGGCGCGAGAGAACCGGAGGCTCGTTGTCGAGATCAAGGCCATTCATAAAGAAAATCGTGGCGTGTACGGAAGCCCCCGGATACAGGCGGAACTCAAGGATCGTGAAATCCATGTGAGCGAGAACCGGGTGGCTCGATTAATGCGCGATAACGGCATCGCTGCCAAGCAGAAGAAAAAGTACAAGGCCACCACGGATTCCAATCACGGCCACCTGGCGGCCCCCAATATCCTGGGGCGGGACTTTGAAGCGGACGGCCCTGATCAAAAATGGCTGGCTGATATAACCTACATTCCTACTCGTGAAGGCTGGCTGTACCTGGCGGCCGTCCTGGATCTTTATTCCAAGCTGATCGTGGGCTGGTCCATGTCAAGCCGCATGACCAAAAAGCTGGTGCTCGATGCGCTGAACATGGCGGTGGACCGGCGGAAACCTGGGCCTGGGCTGATCCATCATTCAGATCAAGGACGTCAATATGCCAGCAAGGCCTACCGCAAAAAGCTGAAGTCGCACCGCATGATATGCAGCATGAGCCGCAAGGGCGACTGCTGGGATAACGCGCCCATGGAAAGCTGGTTTCATTCCCTGAAAACCGAACTGGTGGCGCATAAAGATTATCTGAGCAGGACGCAGGCCAAGGCTGACATCTTTGAGTACATCGAAGTCTTCTACAACCGCAGCCGCAAACACTCAGCTCTGGGGTACATGAACCCGGCTCAATATGAGATGATCAATATGGCTGCTTAACTACGTGTCCACAAAAATTGGGGAAGATCAACATAGCGTCCTTGGCCGGTTAGTGGCCTAAGCTCATCCAGTATTTCAAGAGCTTGTGTGGAAAGAGGCACTATGTGTTGTTCTCGCATCTTCATTTTTTCAGCCGGTATCCGCCACTGTGATTCTTCAAGGTCTATTTCGGACCATTCAGCATGCCGCAGCTCTCCAGGCCGAACAAAGGTCAAGTAGGCGAAGCGTAAGGCGCAACGGACAATCAGGGAACCTCTGTAATCGTCTATTGCCCGCAGCAAGCCGGTGACTTCCTTGGGATTGGTAATGCTGGGGTGATGTTTAACAGGGGAGGGTGACAAGGCCCCCTTGAGGTCAGATGATGGGTCACGTTCCGCCCTACCGGTTGCCACTGCATAGCGAAATACTTGGCCGCAGTTCTGCAAAAGACGGTGTGCCGTCTCTATGGCTCCTCTGGACTCTACACGCCTTACCACTTCCAGTAATTCAGGCGGACTGATATTGGCAATAGGCGAACGGCCTATCCAAGGGAAGGCGTCGTTTTCAAGCCTCCTCATAATTCGCAAGGCGTGACCATTAGACCAGCTAACTCGGAATTTGGCATGCCATTCACGGGCCACCATTTCAAACGTGGCCGCTTCCATGGCTTCCTGAAGTTTTTCTGCCTTGCGTACTTGACTGGGGTCCATACCTTCAGCCAACAAGCGCCGGGCCTCGTCACGGCGTTCTCGGGCCATCTTGAGGGAAACGTCAGGATAGACGCCAAGGGAGATCATTTTTTGTTTTTGCTGGAACGAATAACGGAAACGCCACCATTTCCCGCCATTTTTATTCATTTCCAGGCAAAGTCCACGTTCATCGTTGTAGCGCTTGGTTTTGGGGGCAGGTTTGAGGTTTTTTGCAAACAGGTCGGTTAGAGGCATGAGTAACACCCTGTCTTGAGTAAGCCAGCATTGGCGGGAGCTTGGGGGAGTTACTCTAGTTTGAATCCCGCCGATCAAGAGTTACTCGACATGTTACTCATGAAAAACTCAGATGTCAACGCACCAAAACAGACAAAGCCGGACCATCTCTGGTCGGCTTCTATCTGTTTTAACAGGCTTTTTGGACTTTGTTGGACTTGCTTGGATTTCCTGTTGGTGGAGGCGGGGGGAATCGAACCCCCGTCCGAAAGCTTTCAGCCCAGGCTTCTACATGCTTAGCCTATGATTTAATTTCACCTTGGCCACCCCCACAGGCAGGGTTGACCGCAGCTAGCCTCACATTTGATTTCGGCGCCAGGCCTATGTGGCCGAACCGGGAACCTATCCCGCTAGTCGACGCCCGACTCCGGCCCCGCGGGAGAGGACCGGGCGGACGGTAGCATTAAGCTGCTACGGCGTAATTGTAATCGTCTGCGATTACTTTATATTCCGCCGGAATAACGGGCCAGCGGAGCCCGGCATGCTACTCTGGGCTTCAACAACCCCCGTCGAAACCATGTCGCCCCCATGCATATCACACGCCTCTATAGCTAAAATATATAGCGGGCTGGGCCCTCCCGCAACCGGAAAGGCAATTATAATAAATATTAAGGGGTTGACATCCGGTTCTTTTTTTTGCATATTCGCTTCTGGCGTATTCATTTTCAAAGGGCATTTACCACAGACAAGGAGAGTGGGGGTGGCACTGACCAAGGAGCATATCATTAATGAGGTCTTTGAGCGCACGCAGCTCCCAAAGAGCAAATCGCGCGATGTTGTTGAAACCGCGCTGGAGCTGATTAAAGACACTCTTGGTGAGTCTCAGGATCTCTTGATTAGCGGTTTTGGCAAGTTTATGGTCAAAGACAAAAGAGCTCGCCGGGGGCGCAATCCCCAGACCAAGGAAGACATGAGGCTGCGGGCTCGCAAGGTCGTTGTTTTCAAGACCTCCGGTGTTCTGCGCAAAAACCTCAATGATGGTCTTGACGTCTAACTTGTTGCAAAGATTAGTTTAGTGGGAAAAGCCCTGCTGCTCATTGACATCCAGAACGACTACTTTCCAGGGGGCAAGATGCCTCTGGAGGGAGCAGCACGGGCAGGAACATCCGCAGGTCTTTTGTTGGCGGCGTGCAGAGAACGGCGCATTCCGGTGTGCCATGTTCAGCACATCTCCATAAGGTCCGGCGCGGGTTTCTTTTTGCCCGATACGGATGGCGCATTGATCCATCAAAGCGTTCAACCGTTGCCGGAAGAACGCATATTCCAAAAAAATTACCCCAACAGCTTCAGGGAAACCGGCATTGATGAGCACCTTAAGTCACTTGCGGTGGGTAAGCTGATTATCGCCGGCATGATGACCCACATGTGCATCGATGCAACCGTGCGTGCGGCTTTTGATCTGGGTTACCAATGCACCTTGGTTCAAGACGCCTGCGCCACCAAAGATTTGCAGTTGGAGGGCAGGGAGGTCGCCGCCGAAGCAGTGCATACGGCTTTCATCGCCGCTTTGGGATCGGTTTATTGCAAAGTGGCTGGTTGCGACGAAATCATCGCGGAACTCTCAACCTAATAATAGGCCACCACAAAGGCGTTGTTGAAACCGCCGGAGCGGAGGTCTGTTTCAAGCTTTTGGGCTGATGCCAGTTCCTGTTCCTTGCCCACGCGCACGCGGTAGAATACCTGATCACCGCGGTCGAATTTTACAACCTGAACCTGGGGGTTGTGTACGCGAAGCTTGGCGGCCAGACGCCAGGCGTTGCTTTCCTGGGTGAACGCGCCGACCTGCACGGTGAAAGGACCGAATTGCGGGGCAACGGATTTGGCAAGCGCGGTTGATGATTGCCCGGGGGCTGGCTTGGATCCGCCTTCGGCATAGCCCACGGCCTTGATATGCACAGAGGCCGTTCCCGGTCCGATTAGGCCTATTTCGCGGGCAGCCGCCTTGGAGAGGTCAATGACCCTGCCTTGGACAAATGGCCCCCGGTCGTTGATGCGAACGACGGTTTTTTTACCATTGTCCCGGTTGTAAACCTCGACATATGTGCCAAAGGGCAGGAGCTTATGCGCGGCGGTCATGGATTCCATGTCATAGGTTTCGCCGTTCGATGTTTTTCTGCCGTGAAATTTGCTGCCATACCAGGAGGCTATGCCGTCTTGGGTGAATCCTTTGGCGCTGGGCAGGGGATGATATGTTTTACCCCATACGGTGTATGGCTTGGACGGGCCGACGCGTCCTTTTGTCGTGGTGCCCAAAGTGCCCTTGCTGCATGAGGACAACAGGCAACAAATTGATAAAATTAAAAATACGATAGAAAATTTGTTAGGGCTAAAGGTGCGTTTCGGGGCGATTACCATTAATAATATTTACTCCGGCTAGTTGAACCTTTGCTGATTGACACCTGATAACGTTGCCAATAACATAACTGATTGTCATTGCAAATTGAACCATACTTTGTACTCGGTGGCAATAATGGACCAAATCCAGCAATTGTATGATGTGGTCAATGTTTGGCTTCACCAACATCCGTTTGTTGCCGGTTTTGTCTTGGCAATGATTGGCTTGGCTGCCGCTTTCATTGTGGACAAACTGTTTTCCAACGTCCTGAAGGCATTTACAAAAAAAACAACAAACACCTTGGACGACAAGATCGTCGCGGAGCTTCACCGGCCGATCCAGGCCACGGTCTTGCTGTTTTCAATATTGTTGATCGTAAATGAGTTTTTCGACAAAGAAGAATGGTCGCCGCTGGTCTCCAAGTTCACCGACACTGCCTTCATTTTGGTCTACTCGTGGGTCTTGTGGCGAATAAGCCATACTATATTCAACCACTTACAGCTAAAATCCAAAAGACGCAAGTTTACTCAGATCCTTCCTTTGATAAAAAACCTCACCATCGCGGTCGTTGTAATCCACTGCGCATATTTGCTGTTGTCCCTTTGGGGAGTAAACGTCACGCCGCTTCTGGCATCGGCCGGTATTGTCACGGCCGCTGTTGCCTTGGCCTCCAAGGACACGCTCTCAAACTTTTTTGGCGGCATTAGCGTATTTGTCGACCGTCCGTATGTCGTTGGCGACTATATCGTCCTTGAATCGGGTGAACGCGGCGAAGTCGTGAATATCGGTATGCGCAGCACGAGAATCCTGACCAGGGACGACGTGCTGATTTCCATACCAAACTCGATGATGTCAAACCGCATGATCACCAACCAGAGCGGCCAGGTGGATCGTTACCGGCTCAGAATACGAATTGGCGTCAGCTATGACAACGAGCCCGATGAAATCGAAACCGCATTGATCGAGTCCCTAAGCGGAGTCGAGTCTGTTTTATGGCAACCGGTGCCAAGGGTGCGGTTCCGGGAATTCGGTGATTCGGCTTTGATCTTCGATCTATTGGCCTGGATCGCCATGCCCGCCGACAAAGGACGGGTCACCCATGAGATCAACCGCAACATCTATTACAAGTTCAAGGACGAGGGCATCGGCATTCCATACCCGCAAAGGGTTGTTTATATACATCCGGCCAAAGACGCCACCTTGGAGGCCGATATCGACAAATAGGCCCGTGCGACATATATTGAGTCGCATAAGATATATTATGTAAACCCATATATGGTAAAAACATCACGCCCCATAGCAGACCCCAATCGCCGTAATGCCACTTGACTTTTAGGGGCTTAATTGGTACCTACACTACTTCAATATCTGATTGCTATTTTTGGTTGATAAAGCAAAATGAACACGCCAGCGCAAAACGCCCCCAAGGTTGTCTACAACTCCCAGCATATCGCCAAGGGCTTGACAAATATCGCTTCCGGTATTTTGGAAAATCACCCTTCCTGGGATGATCTGGCCTTTATTGGCATCCATACCGGCGGCGATCTGTTGCTGCGCAAAATAATTGCCGAACTGGTCCGTCTGTCCGGCCGTGATAAACGCGTCGATATTGGCCTGTTGGATATCAGCTTTTACCGCGACGACTGGAGCCGTTTGCAGCAAGTCCCCAGCGTTCAGGATACGGTTGTGCCCTTTGTGGTGGACGACCGCCCCATCATTCTGGTTGATGACGTGGTTTTCACGGGCCGTACGGTGCGTTCGGCCATGGAAGGCATTTTTTCCCTTGGGCGTCCCAAATCCATTGAACTTGCAGTGTTGGTGGACCGCGGACACCGTGAAATGCCCATTCAACCAGATTACGTTGGCCTGAGTCTGCCGACCACTTTGGATCAATCGGTGAACGTTTATATCCATGAGCAGGCCGATCTCGACCACGCCATTCTGGAAGATCATAAGTACCGGATAGCATAAAACAAGTTCAAAATTTGACACCAGATCACACTCTAGGTGGGCATTAATTGCCTACCTGGGGACCTTCTGGAACTTGTTACCCGCCGTTATGATCAATCAATATATGGATAACTAAATGAATAATAACGCTAAATAGATTTTATATTAAAATGGCACGGGACCTGCAACAAGCATGGGTGACCATGGGAGGTTGTCATGGTGAAGATTGATAACTTAGCCTCATTCGATCAGATAACTGCCGCGACCGGCACCCAGGCGGCCAGCCCTGAAGGGGCGATGTCTTTTTCCGACGTACTTCGTAACGCCGTCAAAGAGATCGAAACTCCTGAGGCTGTTTCAGAAATAAAAAATGTATCCCCTGCGGGTTCGACAGAGTCCGTGGTGGAAGCCGGTGTTTCCGAAGATGCCATCCTGATGCTCGGCCAGACCAGCGAATTGTTGGAGGCTTTGGAGGACTTCGCTGCCAAGTTGGCCAGCGGCTCCTACACCCTCAAGCAGGTTGATCCGGAAGTCACGCGCATTGAAGACATGGCCGGCGAACTTGAACAAAGCCTCGGCTCTCTGGACGAGCTTGATGAAGAGCTTGCTGGTTTGGTCCGGCAGGTGGTCACCCAAACTAAAGTCGAAGTGATGAAGTTCCAACGCGGAGACTATATCTAGGGATGACAAATGAGCACCACGACTTTGCCCGCTGCAAGCGACGAGAATGGTGGTTGTTCAAAGGAAAAGAAAGCCGAAGAAATACTGGATGATCTGGCCCGGCAGCTTGTTGAAACCCGCAAAGCACACTTATTGCAAATTCAGGACGTGTTGGCCAGAAAACAAGTAGAAGACAAATATATGTAAAAAACCCCTAAACGGGGCTAACAGGTTGCTTCGGTCCCCTCCGAAGTGCAACGTAGGCGGCTCAAGAAAAGGTCCCCAACTTATTCTCGGTCGCCAATAAACTCCCTGATTGCGGGCAAGTCGACGGGCTTGCCCGCAAGCTTTTTATGCTAAACGTTAATAAAGCTGATTATCTATATGTTATTGTTATGGCTTTATTAACGACGAAATCAGGCCGGTCACATCGTTTTCCGAGGATAGATCAACCTCAAAGTGCTTGTAACGGAAGTACAATGGCCGTCGCTCCCTCCATAGGTTATCCAGGCTACCAGCCTGTTCCAGACCCACCACGCCGCGGCTGTCGAGGTTGTTGATGCGCCCTTTTATATTCTCCATATCGTCTTTCAAAAACACCACCGTGCTGTGGGCCCGCAGCCATTGCATGGCCGTGGGCGAATATATAACGCTGCCTCCGGGAGAGATAACCGTGGGCCGGGACAGGTCCACACCCATGATGATATCGCTTTCCAAATCAATGAAAGCCGCCCTGCCCCTTTTTTCCAGATAATCCTGCACGCCCATACCGGCACGGTCCTCTATCAGGTCGTCACCGTCGATGAACCGCCAGCCCAGGCGGGTGGCCAACTTGGCTCCCCAATAGCTCTTGCCCGCGCCGGGCATGCCGATGAGGGTGATATTGCGGTAGGCCATCAGAGCGGCCAGGCGGCTGTCCAGGGCGGCATAGCGCCGCACGGGCTTGTCGTGCTCGATTGCCCGGCGCAGAGCCTGCCTGCCGCCGATGACCAGCACCAATTTGCGGGCCCTGGTGACAGCGGTGTAGATCAGGGGGCGGTTGAGCATGACGTGATGCTCGTTGGCCAGGGCTATTATCACGGCGGGATATTCGCTGCCCTGGGATTTGTGGATGGTGACGGCATAGGCCAACACAAGATCCGCCCGTTCCATGGGGCTGTAGGAGACAGCGCGGCCGTCCATGTTCACCCGGCATTCCTCGCCGTCGTCGCTGATAACCCGGCCCACGTCGCCGTTGAATACGTCGAGGTCATAGTTGTTGCGCACCTGCATGACCTTATCGCCGGGCGAAAAGCGCGTTTCATCGGCACCGGGGTTGAGCCTGTGGCGCAGAATGTTGTTCAGGTTCTGGCAGCCCATGTTGCCCTTGTGCATGGGCGCCAGCACCTGTATGTCGTCAAATGGATCAAAGCCAAACTTGCCTGGCAGCCGCCGGGACGCCAGATCGGCTATTTCCCGGGCGCACTGGATCGGGTCATTGTTTTCAATGAAATAGAAATCAGCCTCCTGGCCCGGTCCGGGCAGGTTGGGCATCTGCCCGGCCAGGATGCGGTGGGCGTTTTCCACGATAAGGCCGCCGCCTTTTTGCCTGAAGATTTCGGTTAGCTGGGCCACGGTGGCCGCGTTGCTTTCGATTATATGGCGCAGCAGCAGGCCCGGCCCCACGGGAGGCAGCTGATTGACGTCGCCCACCAGCAACAGGCGCGTGGGCTCGGCAACGGCTGAAAGCAGATGTGAGCCCAGCCAGATATCGATCATGCTGGCCTCGTCGACGATCAGCAGATCGCAATCCAGCGGATTTTCGGGCCCCCTTTGGAACCGGTTTTCCTTGGGGCTGAACTCCAACAGACGATGCAGGGTCTTGGCCGGATGACCGCTGGCCTCGCTCATGCGCTTGGCCGCCCTGCCCGTGGGCGCGGCCATTTCCACCTTTAGGTCCATGCGCCGGGCAATGGCTGTCAGGGCCTTAATCAAGGTGGTCTTGCCCGTGCCCGGCCCGCCCGTGAGGATGCCCAGTGGTGCTTTCAACAGATCAACGAGGGCCTTGGCCTGGGCTTGGCTTGGCCTGACATCCATCTGTTCGGCCGCCCATTGCACGGCCGATGCGGCGCGTTTTTCGGACAGGATGCCCGCGCCCCTGGCCAGGCCAGCCGCGCACAGGGCAGCGTTTTGCTCCAGGCGCATCATGCCGCCCAGATAGACCGCCCGCCCCTGGATGGTTTCATCCACCACCAGGCGGCGTTTCTGGTGCAGATCGGCAAAGGATGGCCCCAGGGCCTGCCTGTCGATTTGCAGCAAATCTGCGGCCTGGTTCATCAATTCGTCATAGGGCAGATAGCAATGCCCCTGCTCCGTGGCTTTTTGCAGGGTATGGACAATGCCCGCGGCCAGCCGGGAGGGGTGATCGTCGGCGATGCCCAGCTTATGGGCTATCTGGTCGGCCGTGGCAAAGCCGATGCCGTGGATTTCGGCGGCCATGCTGTGGGGCTCGTTTTCCAGGATGTATCTGGTCTTGGAGCCGTAATGCTTGTAGATGCGCATGGCCGTGGACGGCCCCACGCCGTGGGCCTGTAAAAAAATCATGGCCTCGCGCAGAACGCCGTGATCGGCCACGGCCTTGGCTATGCTCTTGGCCTTTTTGGGGCCCACGCCGGACACCGAGCGCAGCTTGTCCGGCTCGTTGAGAATGATGTCAATGGCTTCCTGACCAAGGGCGTCGACAATGCGCTGGGCCAGCATGGGGCCGCAGCCTTTGATCAGGCCGGAGCTGAGATAGCGCCTGACGCCTTCGGCGTCGCTGGGCTCCAGGATGCGGCATGTGTCGACTTCGAGTTGGGGGCCGAATTTGGGGTGCAGGCAGGCCCTGCCGCTGACCTCGATCTCCTGGCCTTCGCTGACGCCGAACATGGTGCCGACCATGGTCATCAAGTCGTTCTGCCCCGGCAATCGCACCTTGGCCACGGTATAGCCGTTGTCAGGGTTGTGGAAGGTCAAACGTTCCACCCTTCCCCGGTGCTTTTGTTCGGTTTGGCTGGCCACTCAGCGCTCCTCCGGGCACAAGGGGGCCAAGGGGCACTTGTCCCTATGGCAATCGCGGCCGACTGGCGCCTGGGCCGGGTCGCAGATGGGGCCCAGGGCGCAGATTTCCCGGGCCGCCCGGGCCAGACGCAGCTCCATGCCGCCCAGGTCCTCGGGTGTAAAATTCATCTCGTGCAGGGCCGCGCCGCCGGGCCCCAGATGCACAAGAACAGCCCTGGGCGCCGGCCCACGGTCCAGCATCCGCCACCAGGCCGTGCTGTAGATCAGCATCTGGTTGCGGTATTTGGCCGGGTCCAGCTTGCGGCCCACCTTGTAGTCGGCAATGATCCAGCCGCCGCCATCATCCGCCGGGGCTGCCAGATCGATCTCGCCGTTGAGTTCAAGCACGGGGCCGTCGGCATCCAGGCGAAGCAAAAACGGCTGCTCTCTCAGAATGGCCTCCGGTGGCAAGTGCCTCAATCGAGTTGCCAGGGGCAGATCAAAAAAGGCCGATGCCGCGGCCAGGGCATCCGCCACAAGCTCTTCCGGCGCTTGCAGGCGGGTTTGGGCTTCTGTGCAGGCCTCCTCCAAAGCCGGGTTTTCGCCGCTGATGTCCACGAGTTCCAGGATGTTATGCACCAGGCTGCCCAACATCACCGCCCGCTGAACAGCGCCGTGATTGGAATCGCCGCTCAGGCTGCCGGGTAGCGAGGCCGTGTCCAGGCCCAAGCGCTGGGTAAAGACAAAGCGCCGGGGGCATTCCAGCCAGTCCTCCATGCCGCTGACCGAGGTTTGCACCAGCCTGGTGGGTACGACGCCCGGCGCAATGCAGCGTTGGACAATGGCCCGGCCCTGCTCGCTTTGGGGACCCGGTTCAGGGGGCAGCATCAGGTTGGCGGCATCGATGGACGGTCCAACCTGGCCAACTTTAGTAACAGCCACGGCCTTGGTCGTCGTAACCGCCGGATCATCGGCCACGAATTCCCGCACCCACTGGGCCCAGACACCCTGACGACCGGCGCCCGTCAGACTCAGAATCAAGCGCCGCTCGGCCCTGGTGCAGGCCACGTACAGCAGGCGGGCGGCTTCGGCGTCATCAACGGCCTTGCGGCGTTGGAGCAGGGCCTTGTAAACCGGATTGGCCGGCTTTTGGCCCGTGCTGAAATCAATGGGCCGCAGACTGATCACCCCGCCGGGCCCCGGACCGGGCAGACTGTCGGCAGGGCCGCGCCCCGCGCCCAGATCGCAGAGTACGACCACCGGGAATTGCAGGCCCTTTGCCTGGTGGATGGTCATTATCCGCACCATCCTGCCCTGGTTGCCCATCAGCGGCGCTTGAGGGTCCTGGTCTCCCCTGGCGATTTTCTGCTCCAGGTCATCAAAATATTGCAGGACGCCGCCGTCGAAAAAACGAGCTGATTCAATTAGTTTGCGCAGGTTGGCCGCCTTTTGCCCGCCGGGGTCCACAGCCAGCAAAACGGCCTCGTAGTCCGTGGCCGCCGACAACTCGGTGAGCAGTTCGGCCGGGGCCATGCGGGTGGCCCAAGGGCTGAATCCGGCCACCAGCGCCCTGGCCTTGGCCAGACGCCGGGCTTGGCCCTGGCCGCACCAGCTGGGTAACGGCGTGTCGCCGCGCAAGGCTTGGGACAAGGGCACGGGTTCGCCGGTTCCTCCGTGCACCAAGGCCAGCAGGCTTTCGTCGTGCAGGCCAACCAGGGGCGAACGTAAAAACGCAGCCGCCGCCAGGTCGTCATGGGGCCTCAGCAGCACGCGCAGGCAATTGGCCATGTCGCTGATTTCCAGGCATTGAAAAAAGCCCCTGCCCCGCACGGTGTAGTAGGCCACGCCCGCCTGGGCCAGGGCCTGCTCATACAGGGCCACCTGGGTCATGCGGCGCAGCAGGATGGCGATATCTCCCGGTGCGGCCTCGCCGCTGTCAATTATCGCCGCCAGGTGGGCGGCCACGGCGTCGGCCTCGGCGCTACGCCAGGCGGCCGCGTTGCCGCCGTCTTCCAGCAGCCCGGTGCAGTCCAACAGCTCCACGGCGGGTCCGCCGAGCTCGGCGTATTCGTCCCTGCCCGGCCTTTGGCTATCGTCGGGACGGAATTGCACATGGCAATCAGCGCCGCAAGCCTCCTCAACGCTCTGAGTGAAAACCCGCTCGAAAATCCGGTTGAAGAAATCTATGAGCCGGGGATGGGAGCGGAAATTGCGTTGCAGGGCCACCAACGAGCCCCAGCCGCCGGTTTCGAACGATTCCATGGTCTGGGCGAATAAGCTGACATCCGCGCCCCGGAAGGCATAGATGGACTGCTTGCGGTCACCGACAACCAATAGCAATGGCTTGTCCGCGTCCGCGCCTGGGTCAACGCCCTCGAGTCCGCACAACAGGCGCACGAAGCGCCCTTGCACCGGGTTGACGTCCTGAAACTCGTCGACCATGATTGCCCGGAATTGGCGGCGCAGGCCGGCCAGCACGTTGGGCCTCTGCTCCAGCAGATTCAGCGACATCAGCAGCAGATCGTCAAAGCTCAAGGCCGAACGCCGGGTCTTTTCCCTGGCAAGGTTGATTTCCAGGCGCTGGAGCAAACCAAGCAGCGCGCTGGTCAGTATGGCCGCATCGGGCAAGGAGGACGCTTCGGCCAGGGCCTTGGCCGTGTCCTTGGCCTGTTTGCGCAGGTCCTTTATTTCGGCCAAGCCGCCCTGATTGGGCCCCAGCGCGGCTTCCACGCCCAGGGCTGCGGCACTGTCCAGGGCGTCGGTTTGCAAGCGGCCGCTCAATACCGGCCATTGTTTTATAAAATCAAGAAGATATGTGGCGAATTTGGCCTTGGACTTGGCCAGTGAATCATCGCCCGAGATCAAGGCCGAGAGTTCATCGCCCAGGCCGATCAGTTGGGCGGCAAGGTTTTGGGCCTGGTCTATGGCCTCATCATGGGCTTGGGCTGCGGCCTCGGCAGCCTGAGCCGCGGTTAGGCCCATGGTAGCCAAACCGTGACATGCCTGGGTCAGCATGCCGGCCACGCCCCAGGCCCCCCCCAGGCTATAGTGCTGCAACAGGAGCTTGAGGTCGTCGTCTTGCCCGGACAAACACAGCCGCAGCAGCGAATCGACAGCCTCTTCCAGCATCCGTTCAAAGGCGTCGGCATCCATGATGCTGAAATCAGGGTCAATGCCCAGACCGGCCCCGTGGTCGCGCAGGACCGTGGTGCAAAAGCTGTGGATAGTGGTTATGGGAGCCCATTCCAGGGCCGGGAGCACCTCCCGCCAGCGCCCGCCAGTGTCAGACGCCTTTTCCGCCGCGGCGGCCATGACCCTGGCCCGCATCTCGGCGGCGGCCTTTTCGGTGAAGGTGATGGCCACTATCTGGCCCGGATCAAGGGGCGGCCTGTCACCATTGCCGCCTAGCAGGCCAAGGTAGGCCTCAACCAGGCAGGTGGTCTTGCCCGCACCGGCCCCGGCCGTGACGCAGTAGTTTTGGTCCATCAGGGCGATGCGTTGCCGGCTCATAACTCACCGCCCTCTTCGGCCGCCGGGTTGACCCTGGCCCGACAGGCCCCGGCAAAGTCGCAGTACTTGCAGGCCGCTGGGCTGGGCGAGGCCACGAAATCGCCACCGCTCAGGGATGACCACAACCCGGCAATGGCCTCAACCAGCTTGTCGTTGATAAGCGGATCGTCGGACGCCAGGTCAACCGTTTTGGGGCTGTCAAAGGGCTTGCGGGTGGACACCACCAGCCCCTGGATGTGCTTGACCTCCGGCCCGCGCACCCTTGCCGAGGCGGCCATGTATGTTGGCATTTGGTAAAATTTGGTAAGCCAATTTTTTGGGTTGGCCATATTCTTGATATTTTGGATGTCGTTTGCGTGCTTGTAATCGACAACGCGCAGGGTGGAATATTGCTCCGCCGGGTTGGCGTCCAGGCGGTCCAGCCTGCCGCTGATGACTAGGGGCTCTCCCTCGGCCACGGCTACCTCGAAAGCATTGCCGTTTTCGCCGGAGATATCCTCCTCCACGGCCACGGGGACCATGCCGTCACTGAACAGGGGCCATTGCTGTTCGATCACCGCGGCCAGGTACTTTTCCAGGGCCAAACGCCGGGCCTGTCGGGCAAAGGGATGGCCGCCGCCATGCTTGTTGAACTCGGCTTCAAGACACTGGGCCAGCCTTGCCCTGCGGAACTCGAAATCCCATGTTGGCGCGAAATCATCGGGCTTGAAAAACGCCGCCAGGACGTCATGCACAATTTCGCCCTCCTGGCTGCCGGATACGCCCCACCCCGGCTCGTCAAGCAGGCGGATACCCAGGAGCCGGGCCAGGAACCAGCTCATGGGGCACTGGGCATAGGCCTCGATCATGCTGGGCGAAACCTTGCGGCGGGCGGGATCGGCTAAAAGGCTTTGCAGCAGGCCACGGGCGTCATCCGAGCCCATGGCACCGTCATATTCACCGGCGGCATCTATCCTGGTCCGGCCCGCCAACGCGTCGAGCCTGGTTCGGGCCGACTCGGTGCCCGCCTTTTGGTTGATCTCCTCCCAGCGCCGGGCCAGGCCGCTGTCTTGGCCCAGCCAATGCAGCACAGCCTTTGCCATATCCCCCGGCAAGCCGCCGGCAAGATCGGCCGCCAGGGAACCCATGAGCGCCTGGATGCCGTTGCATTCGTTCAGGGCGGGCAAAGAGCCGAAAACGCCGCCGGGGCTCTTTGTTATCTCCATGCCCGTTAGTCTGGAGACCTCGCGCATCAGGTATGCCGGCTCCAGCTCCGCGCCGCCCGTGTCGGCCGCCGGGCAGCAGAGCATGACGGTTTCTTCAGCGGCGTACATCAGACCGGCCAGGCGCATCATCTGGCCGCTGTATTCCTCGTCGTCGGTGCGCCAGATGGGCATGCCCGCCCTTTGCCCCAGGGCCATCCGTTCGGCTGAGGACAGGATGCGAACGGCCTGGGAAATCTGGCGGGGAAACTCGTTTTGGGCCAGCCCGCCCACCAGCAGGTATTTGAATTTGGCTCCGGTGGCCTGGTCCAGGCGCATGACCTGGATGCCGCCGTTGGGGCCCTTGGCCGATGGGGCCGGATTCATGTCCAGACACTGCTTCAACAATGACAACAGACGCCCGGCGGAAAGCGCAGCATCCCATTGGGCCGTTTCCGCCGCCTGGTCCAGTTCGCGGCAGGTGCGCCGCAGTAAATCAAGGGCCTTCAACTCGGACACGCGGATGTCCGGCCTGCCTTCCGCCCCGACAATAAGCCGTTCAAGGCCCAACTCGTCCAACAAACTTGTTAAATGTGCCGTAAACGATGGAATATCGGCGCTATTCCCGAAGATATCCAGGCGGTTTTGCAGAGCCGCGCAGGCCCAGGCCAGGTCTTTGTAGGGTGTGCCCTCAAAGCCGCCCAAATAGTCGCCGGGGGGCGTTTCCCGTCCGTCGATATAGCCCGCTTTTTTCAGAAGGAACTCGGCGTTATCAACATGCCCACAACCGAGCATCATGTACACAGCCCGGCCTATTAGGGGAGAATCAATGACGTTGGCCAGCGTAACCCGGGGATATCCGCCGGACGGCAGGGCCAATAAATCCAAAAGCCCGCTGATCAGCGGAGAGGAACCGAGCTTATTGCCGCCGCTGATATTCACCGGCAAACTCATGCGCCCGGCAACGTCGGCGACCATTTGGCCGTAGATGTCCAGGTCAGGAAAAGCAAGGGCTATTTCATGGGGCGCTGCGCCATTGGAAACAAACTCATCGGCCTTTCGCAGAATAAACTCGACTTCACCGTAGCGGCCCGGAGCTTGCACCAGTTCGACGTTTGCGGGCGGGTCATCCAGAGACGCCCCGCCCGGCGCAAGCAGCGAATCAACCAGGCGGGCAATGGCGTTGTCCGCTTGCGCGTATTGCCATTTGATATCAAGAAACCGGCTGTCGGATGCTTCCAGGTATTCGGCGCTGTTGCGTTGCAGCCTGGCCAGCTCACCGTTGGAACAATCGTGTGGAGGCAGCGAAAAGCCTATCTCCACGGGCAGTATCTCTGACAAAATCCGGATCAGGCGCATATCCAGTGACCGCAACCACAGCACATCGTGAAAGATCATGCCGGACCAGGGCAGGCGCAACCGGTCCCGCTGCTGTTCGATGCGGCGTATGCCGTCTGCCTGATCCTCCAGGCCCATGTCCTCCAGGGCCTGCTCGTATTGGCCAAGCAGATCGGCCAAGGCTTGGCTGCGTTCACCGCCTAGTTTCCTCAGTTGCTCCATATTCAAGCCGCCGGCCCGTATTTCCACCAGCAGACGCCACAACCGCGACGGCAGGCGCCAGCCCTGGCGCAGACCCTGGAAAATGTCGGCCCTGGCCGGGTCATGGTGCAGCAGCCGGTGAACCAGCAAAGCTCCAGCCAAGTCGCTCAGGGGCTTCGCCTTGTTTGCCACAGTGAGCATGCTGATTACTTTGGGCAGGAAGTTGTCCTGGGTGAAGTTGGCGCCCAACAGCAACATTCCGCCGTTTCTCATCAGTGCGGCACGGGAAACAGCCTGTTTCTGGGCCAGGCCGCTGGGCCAAATATGAGCGATAGCTTCAGCACCTGAAATAATATGTGGTTTAAGGGTCATGAATTCTCTGTTACCATGCTCCACGCTGCAATGGAAAGACCGGAGACAAGGTTTGTCCGATATAATCAAATTTCCAGACAAGGGCCTGCCCGGCCGGGACAACGTGATCACCACCAAACCTATGCGCCTGCGCTGGGGGGAGTGGCGCTCCAACAAAATTTTGCAGGTCCACGTGGGCGCGGCGGCCATATACGAGGACTTTCGCCAGGAGTGCATCGAGCAGGGCCATGATCCCGCGTCCCAGGTGCCCCCGGCCCATGAGCTCAGCGGAGGAATCCGGGAAACCGCCCTGGCCTTGTTGCGCTTTCGCAATAACGAGCAACAGCAGCGCCGCGCCTATTATCTGGCCGCCCTTCTCGAGGCCCTTATCACCGCCCCTTGCGCCATTTTACGCACCGACCTGATCAGAAGGGTTTACCGGGAGGTCGAAACCCTGTCCGATGAACTGGGCCTGCGCTGGTCAAGCCATTCCGGCCGGTTGATGCTGTTGCTGGAGCAGGACGCCAAGGACCCGGACATGATGAACAAGCGGCTGGAAAACATCGACAATCTCAGCCGATTTTTCGATGAAATAAGGGATATATCCGGCAGCCGCTATCAAGCCTTGGCCACAAATTATATCCTGTACTACCCCAGATTCGTGGGCATCAACTAAAACGACCGCCAACTCGGCGAGCACATGAGCAGCGGCTTTTGCCTGGGATCGGCGTCCAGGCCCAAAAACCAGGCCCTGGCACCCGGTCTTATCTCGCCCACTTCGCCTTCCAGGCCCAGCAACCTGGCCGCCCGGATGGTCGCCGCTTGGAAGATAACCAGAGGATCAAGACCCGATTCGACCCATAATTCCAGTTCGCGCCTGACCGCGTGTTCATGGGGCAGCCCGTAGCTTCCAGCGTCGGTGCCCAACACCAGATCTACTCCCAGACTGTCGGCAGTGGTCAAATCGGCGATCTGCCGCCTGGCTATCTGGCGCAATACGGCCAAAGTGTCCGGGCCGTGACGTCCGTCATTGTCTTCATAATGGGTGGCTATGGGCGCTATGGTCGGCACCCAGCTGACGCCGCGCTGGGCCATCATCAGCCAGGTGGGCTCGTCCAGAAAATACCCGTGCTCCACGGACCGCACGCCGCAACGCACCGCCCTGCTCACGGCCTCGATGCCGCTGGCGTGGACGGCCACCGGCAAGCCGGCGTCGTCTGCTTCCCGCACCACGGCCGCCAGGCAGGCCTCATTTACGGCGTCCGGGTGTTCCACCTCGCCGGGCTGGTCAAAGCTCAACAGCCCGCTGACAAAGACCTTGACCAGGTCCACGCCGGAATTGGCTGTTTTACGGGCCTGGATTGCGAATTGCTCGGGTGTGTCGAGTTTGTGGGCCAGCCAGCAAGAGCCGGGACCGTTGATGCACAGGCCTGGTCCACTCACTTTGACCAGGGGAGCCCGGTTCTTTATCGCGGCGGGAGTGGCGTCAACCGGCCTGTTGCCCAGATCGCGCACGGCGGCGATGCCGGCACGGTGAAACTCTTCAAGGCTGTTGTTCAGGTTGGATCGCATCAAAAGATGCACATGGGCGTCTAGGGGCGCGGGGCTCAGCCAAAGATCAGGCAGCAGCAGGCGTTTGGCCCCAGAGGCCAGGGCCGCCTGACCCAAGGATTCGATCCGGCCCTTGTTGATCAGCACCGCGGCCGGGGCGTCATCAGCTATGTTTGCCCCGGCAAGGCCTTTGGCGACCAGGCATACGGGGCCTTTGGATAGTTCCGGTGGCGTTTCGTCAGGCAAGACGCTTCACCAGCCCGGCCACCAATGCGCCGTAGTTATCGCATTCGGCCAGGGCGCGTTCGTCCGGTTCGCCGATGGCCAGCGGGCCGAAATGGCCGCCCTTGCGTGAGCCCTGCACTACCATGCCGTGGATCATCAGACCGGCCAGAAGGCTGATCATGGTCAGTTCACCGCCGCCGCCGATGCCGCCGGTGCTGCAAAACACGCCGCCGACCTTGCCAACGAGTTCACCCTTGCCAAAGAACTTGATCGACTCGTCGATGAATTTCTTGATCTCGGCAGCCATTACGCCAAAGTAGCACGGCGAACCCAGGACAATGCCGTCGAATTCCGTCAGCCGGTTCTGGTCAAACTCGGTCACCTTGGCCACTTCCACTTCCACGCCGTTTTTCTCGGCTGCCAGGCCGATCGCCTCGGCCATCTTGCGGGTGTTGCCGCCATGGGAATAAAATGCCACCAACAATTTAGCCATTATTCAGACCTCGTCTAATGAATTGATGCCGCTTGGGAGTCTACTCGGTTGAGCTTTCACCATCCGGCAAGGCAGGTTCGTCATGGTGAGGCGGCAGCTGGGCTCCAGCCTTAACCGGAGGCAGCGCGTCACCCAAGGAAACCCGCACGCCGCCGTTGACGATGCCGCCCAGCTCGATGGAAAGGGAGCGGCAGGTCACATTGCCCTGAATCCAGCCCGTGGATTTTACGATAACGCGGTTGCCCATGAGGTTCCCTTCGAGGCCGCCTTCGACAATAAGAATGTCATCACTGAAGATATCGCCTCGAAAATATGTTCCGCCGGCCAAGATGGTCAACTTGTTGCCCTTGCCGCCCAATTAGTTACCTCCCAGATCCAGGCCAACAGCTCCGATTGCCTGGTCATTGCGCATTACCAGTAGGCGAACGTTATTCGTGCCGGGTTTGATCGCTTCTTGTACTTCTTTTGCAGACGGATCAACGCAACTTTCCTGCAGATCGATTTTTTGACCGCCGCATTCCAAAACAAGCCGCAGGTGGCCTGCTTGGTTTACGTTGGTCTTCACATCGATTATTTGCAGTCTTCCGCTTTTGTCCGCGGAGATTGTTTCGCCGTTAAAATACACCATCTTGGGCCCGTTGCCCTGGCTGACGACCAGGTAATCCATGGTGGCGGGAACGACCTCAACCTGGATTTCGCCAATTTTGCTGCCGTTTTTTTTGGCGATGACCTGATAGCATTCCATACCTTTGGGAGACGAAGATCCGCAACGGGAGAATCTTGGCAGCAGATCTTGCGATGTGTTGATCCTATAACCCCGGTCCTCCCCGGTATTACTGCCTCCGGCCGGCACAAATCCCTTAAAGTTGACTTCAAGGCCGCGCTGGTCGTCAAGATTGCTGATCAGGTCCACGATAATCAGTTCGTCGCCTTTGACCAGACGTACACGCTCTCCATCGGCCACCATTGTCCGCTGGCCCATGGCCTCCACGAGAAAGTAAAGGCGTTTTGCCTTGATGCCGGGGCTTTCACCGGCCAGCTGTTTGTCGGGCACAATGCTCACCTGGCCGATTTTCTGGTAGTCCTTGCGAATGACTATTTGGGTCGGCTTGTCTATGGTGAAGCAATGCCGCAAATCGCTGACAGAGCCCATGCCCACCACATCGCAGGAAAGTCCCCTTTCCCTGTTCGCCTCAATGTGCAAGACGCTGATTTTGTCGCCGGGTGCGACATTTAATGTGGAATCCTTGGTGGCGACCACGGGCAAGGCGTCGTTAATGCTGATAACCAGATATTTGAACTGGGGCGTCTCAACATAAACGCCGGGGTGCATGACCTCAATGCCAAGTTCTTCCATGAACGCGTTGATTGCCAGGTTGTGATGGCGCACCTTCATGGCCACGTTGGGCAGTGATTTGCTGGTTTCGACCCCAAAGGCGGGAATGCCGCATTGGCTGAGGGCATAATAGGTTGCGCTACGCCTTTGCTCCTTATGCATGGAATCCACGTTTGCCGTGCGGTGGTTGTTGAACGACAGGTGGTAACGTTTGTCCTTGATCTGCGGGTTAACCTTGGCCAGGACGCGTTCGGCCATGGACTTCATGTTTATGGTACTGCCGTCGGCCTTGGTGAAAACCGCGGTGTCGGCGATCAGGGATTGGCCGTAGCGCTTGGGGTTGGCCATGGGGCCTTCCCAGGTTGGGCGGTAAAATCCGCTGCCGTCGTGAAGGTTGAGAAACAAGTCGCTTTCGGCTATCAACCCCTTGAGAACCTGGACGATTTTCTTGTGCCGTTTGGCGGTTACCGGATCGCCGAATTGCCGGTTCATATCGCCGTCCGGGCCACGGTGCTTCATTATTATTGAAAAGAAATTGGCCCTGGGCACCACAATCAAATTGCCTTTGGCCAGGGATATGTCGGCATACAGGTCGGCGGACATAAAGCCGCCAGGTTCGTCTCCCTGAATGCCGCCGATTATCATCAGGGTGTTGCCGTCTTCGGCTCCGTAGACGCGGTAAACGTTGAGTTCATCCGGGGTATGGGCAAAATAGGTAATGTGCTGGCGGTGAGGCCGCTGGATGCCGCTGGCCAAAACAGGCAACGCCGAAAAGGCGGCAATGGCGAAAAACGCCAGTATGATCCTTAGGGCTTTCACTATTGGGTTCCCGTCGGTGTTGCAACCGATGTGGAAGGCGGAGATCCGACCGTCGCCTGAGGTTGGACATCCGTCGTGGCCGCTTCGGTCGGTTGCGGTTCGGGCGTTGTCTCCTCGGTTGGCGCGGCTGTCGGCAAGGGCTTTACTCGCACGGATTGATCGAAGACCAGGAGCACTTGTCCCCGCCGGGAATAAACCACGAACTCCAGCCTTTCGGGGGTCTTGCCTTCGACATTGAACCGCGCCGCGATGCGCCGGAAGCGATGAACGGCAAAGGGCATGCCCCGCCTGTAACCTACCGGCCTGCCCTGGGCGTTCAAACGCATGGGCGGGCTTGCCTCCAGCCGCGGCTTGCCGTCCTTGATGGAATGTAAAATAAGCGAAACATAGCCCTCGGCTCTATTGCCGTCGCCCATCTGATTGGTGACGTCATAATTGACCAGTAATTCGTTTCCTTCGTAGCTCTGGTCAATTCTGTCTATGCTTACTACTTCAGAAGTCCTGGGGCTTTCTTCCTGTTGAACAGCGGGGGTCGGTTCCGCCTGGGGCGGCTTTTCTCCGGTTTCCAGGGAGGCCACCACCGGCGTTTCCTCGCGTTGCGGGGTTGTTACGCTTGCCTTGGCCTGGGCCTCCTCTTGAGCGATGATTTCACGTGTCTCCTGTTCCTGGGCGAGGTACTCAAGACGCTCTACGCGCAGCATCAGAAGGTTTATGCCCTCGCCGAATTCGGCCAGCACCTTGCTTTGCTGTAAAAACAGGTAGCCTCCGCCGGCAAGCGCAAGCATCATGACCAACAGCAGCATGATGAACAGGCCGATAATCCAAGACCCAAGTCTGATGGGCTGGACCGGGCCGGATTTGCGAACCATCAGTATTTCCATTCTTTTTTATCCACCTCACCCATGCAGCGTCGGGAAGCAGTATCAGGAGTTGGGGGGCGCGTTGCAGGCGGCTTCTTGGACAGGCTCCATTGCCGTCCATTCCTCGCCAAGAATTTGCCAACGGCCCTTTCTTTTTACTAGCGACATGGTCTTTTTGCCCACGTCAGTGTGCCAGTCGGATTTGTAGTATTGGGTGAATATGACGGTTGCCGAATCTCCATCTATCGAGATTTTGATATCTTTGGCATGTATTTTCAGGTTTTTATATACTTTGTTCAGATGAGCCTTTTTTTGTTGCCAAGCCCTTTTGTTCAAGCCGTCCGACTTGAAATCGCTGGCGTAAAACGACATGTAATACTTGAGTTTTTTGTTTTGCCAGGCAGCCAGCCAATCTTGAAGCATGCCTTTTATCTGGTCTTCGGGGCTTACCTCTACGGCCTGCGGCTTGGCTGTATCGGCGGCCGGGGGAGCCTTGACAGGCGCCACGCTGGCCACGGTTGTGTGGGACGGCAGCCAACTGGCGAGCATTTTAGCGCTTTTTATGTCATCCAAAAGCCATTGGCTGCGCACAAGAGCCAGTGTTTGCGGCGAGTCGCCGGTGAAGTACATTCTCCGCAGGGCTCTGACGGACTGCCGTTTTGAGGCGCTGAGTTTGAGGTTTGTCAATACGACCCATTGTTTGCCCGCCCGCCAGAGGGCGGTGCCGACGACTTCGGTCTTCACATCGGCAATATTGTTTTCATCAAAAGCCGCCAGTTTTTCCGCGAGGGTTTTCGCGCCTTTGTAAATGCCTTTGCCTTGCCGCAGTGCCAAGTCGTGCCCTGGCGATTCGCCGCCGGTGGCCATATTGTTTGAACGCAGTTCCTGCAGGAATTGACAGGCGGATTCACGCTCCTTGTGAGTCGGGAGCTGGAAATGATTGAGGATCAGAACTGGGGTTGATTGGTCTCTGATGACCGGACCAATGCGGCCGAGATCCCCGTTGGCAAGGGTGACGCAGCCGTTGCTGGAGCGTGGTTTGAGCTTTTTGTTGGTGCCGTGGATATAGATGCCGTCGCCCATGCGGCCCTGCAACCGGTCTATTGCGTTGGGATAATCAAGGTGCAGAGCCCTGTCACCGAAAATGGTCACCTTGTTGTCCAGGTAGCGGTGGGTAATGAAGTAGACTCCTTCCGGCGTCTTTTCATCTCCGGCAATGGTTTTGTTGCCTTGACGTTCACCCGTGCCGCATGGGTATTCATCCACCAAGACAAGATCACCGACATACATGAAAACCAGGGTCCTCTGCATTTGCTTGTCGACAATGACCAAACGGTGGTCTTCGATTTCACCCTGATAACAAAAAACGAACGAGCCTGTTTCTTCCTGGGCCCGAACCAGGCCGACGCTCGTCGTCATGACAACGAACGCCATTATAAGGCTGGCGGCAAAATGAACCCATTTATTAGCCATGGTGCTTAATCTTGATGTGAGATTGTGTGATGATGAGTCCATATAAGTGTTCAATAGCATAAGGCGTCATCAAACAAAAGGTTCTTGGTCCTTTAACGGCATTTCCCTGTTGGATTGCACCCTGCTCTTGCCTAAAAGTATCACGGTGCGGCAAAACCGTTATACTCCGTTTCTTCCCTCGAAACTTGATACCACAAGATGATGGGTAGGGGCAATCAATAAAACACAACTCCAAGGGAGGACCATGTTCGGCTCCGAGTTGCCGTTATGAGTATTTGTGGCCTATGTCGGCCCAAAAAACCGTTGACAGATCCGATTGTAGCGTGATAGTTTTCGCAACCACTGAATGACAATTCATTCAGATATCGTTAGCCGACCAGGGCCGACCCCAAAAAACTCTGGCCTCGGAGACGTGGGACGTCTTCGCGGCCCGATGATTTCTAGCTGCCCTTCAAGGAGGTTATTAACATGTCCCTCGAAATTAAAAAAGTGGGCGTCATTGGCGCCGGCGTCATGGGCGCCACCATCGCCGCTCACATGGCCGGTGTGGGTATCCCCACAGTCCTGCTGGACATCGTCCCGCCCAAAATGCCTGACGATCTGGCCAAAAAAGGTGTAAAGGAGGACTCCAAGCAGTTCCGTAACCTCTTCGCGGCCAAGGGCCTCGAAGGCGTAAAAAAAAGCCGTCCTGCTTCCTTCTATACTCCCTCAGATGCCGAATTGATCACCATCGGCAACCTGGAAGACGACTTTGATCAGTTGGCCGACTGCGACTGGATCGTTGAGGTTGTCGTCGAGCTTCTCAAGATCAAGCAGGACCTTCTGTCCCGCATCGAAAAGGTCGTCAAGCCCACGGCGATCGTAACCACCAACACCAGCGGCATCTCCGTTGGCGCCATGAGCGCTCATTGCAGCGAAGCTTTCCAGAAGCGCTTCTTCGGCACCCACTACTTCAACCCCCCCCGCTACATGAAGCTTTTCGAGCTTATCCCCGGGCCCAAGACCGACAAGGCCCTGTTGGATGACATGGCGAAATTCGCCGAAGATAAGCTGGGCAAGGGCGTGGTCTGGGCCAAGGACACCCCCAACTTCATAGCCAACCGTATCGGCAGCTTTGCCGGCAACTACATCAACCAGCTCATCGACGAGATGGACCTGAGCTTCGAGGAAGCCGACGCCCTGACCGGTCCGGTCATCGGCCACCCGAAGATGGCCACGTACAAGCTGGCTGACCTGGTGGGCCTCGACACCATGGCTCACGTTGCCGATAACGTCTACGATGGCGCTCCCGACGACGAGAAGCGCGACGTCTTTAAAGCCACTGAGTGGATTACGAAGATGGTCGAAAACAAGCTGCTTGGCATGAAGACCAAGGGCGGCTTCTACAAGAAAGACAAGGTGGGCGGCAAAAAGGTGAGCCTGGTGCTTGACCGCAAGACCATGGAATACCGCGAGCCCATCAAGCCCGAATTCGAAGGCCTGACCGCCGCCAAGGGCGCAAAGGGACTGGCCGAGAAGATGAAGACCCTGTACTACGGCACCGACAAGGCCGCCGAGTTCAGCTTCAAATCTCAAAGCGAAATCCTGATCTACTCCGCCAATCGCGTTCCCGAGATCGCCGACGACGTGGTCAACATCGACAACGCCATGAAGTGGGGCTTCAACTGGCAGACCGGCCCGTTCGAGACCTGGGACGCCCTTGGTGTTGAAGAATCCGTGGCCAAGATGAAGGCCGCCGGCATGACCGTTCCCGCCTGGGTCGAGGAAATGCTGGCCGCCGGTTGCAAGACCTTCTATAAGAAGGAAACCGGCAAGCTGATGTACTACGATGTGGCCAGCAAGTCCTACAAGGACGTGCCCGTAAGCCCCAACCTGATTCTGCTGCCCTCCCTGAAGGAACAGAACAAGGTCGTTGCCAGCAACAGCGAAGCCTCGGTCATCGACATGGGCGACGGCGTTGCCTGCCTCGAGTTCCATAGCAAGATGAACGCCTTGGGCGACGACATGGTCTCGATGATCAGCCAGGCCTGTGACATTGTCATGGAAAAATTCGACGGCATGGTCATCGCCAACAACGGCACGGCCTTCTGCGCCGGCGCCAACATCTTCTTCGTCCTGGCCGGGGCCATGGAAGGCAAGTTCGATCTGATCGAACAAGGCGTCAAGACCCTGCAGGACGCCATGATGAAGATGAAGTACCTGCCCAAGCCGGTGGTTGCCGCTCCGCACGCCATGGCTCTTGGCGGTGGCTGCGAAGTCTGCCTGCACTCCGACAAGATCGTGGGCGCGGCCGAGACCTACGCCGGTTTGGTAGAAGTCGGCGTCGGCCTGATCCCCGCCGGCGGCGGCACCAAGGAACTGCTGATCCGCAACTCCCACGAAAGAGTGTTCCCGGTTGCCAAGGGCGGCCTGGTTTCCAAGCAAATTTGGCTGCTGCCCTTCATCGCCCGGGCCTTCCAGAACATCGCCACCGCGCAGGTCGGCACCAGCTTCCGTGAAGCCCAGGCCATGGGTACTTTCCGGTCCACCGACGTGATGGTTCCCAACGCCGACTTCCGGTTCAAAAAGGCCAAGGACATGGTTCTGGCCATGAACATGGTCGGTTACGAGCCGCCCAAGCCCGTCAACAATATCCGGGTGATGGGCCGCGACACCCTGGCGGTGTTCAAATACGCGCTGTACAACATGAACAAGGCCGGCTACGCCAGCGACTACGACGTGGTCGTGGGCACCGAAGTCGCCCGCATCCTGACCGGCGGCGATGTGTTGGCCGACACCTTCGTGACCGAGCAGCACCTGCTGGATCTGGAACGCGAGTCGTTCGTCCGCCTGTGCGGCAACAAGCAGACCCAGGATCGTATGGAGCACATGCTCAAAACCGGTAAGCCGCTACGCAACTAGGTCTTTTTGGTGAAAAAAGGACAGGAGAAGGGATCTCAAGCTGATTCTCCAATGCGGGCACCGATACGGTTAACCCCTTCTCCTGTTCAATATATATTACCTGGAAGGTAATTTAGGAGGATTCCAATGAAAGAAGCCGTGATCGTCGCGGCCTGCAGGACCGCCGTCGGGCGCGCCCCCAGGGGCACCCTGCGCCTTACCAGGCCCGAATACTTGGGTACCGAGGTGGTCAAGGAAGTCATCAAACGGACCCCCGGTCTGGATCCCATCGATATCGATGACGTGGTGATGGGCTGCTCCTTCCCCGAAGCCGAGCAGGGCATGAACATGGCCCGCGTTCTGATCCAGAAGGCCGGTCTGCCGGATGACATCTCCGGTATCACCATCAACCGTTTCTGCTCTTCCGGTCTCAACGCCATCTCCATGGCCGCCGAGCGCATCATGGTCGGCGCCGCCGACTGCCTGATCGCCGGTGGTGTGGAGTCCATGAGCATCGTGCCCATGGGCGGCAACATCATGTCCGTCGAGCCCGATATCGCCTCCAGCCGCCCCTGGGACCTGGAAGGCATGGGCTTCACCGCTGAAAACGTCGCCAAGGACTTCGGCATCTCCCGTGAGGATCAGGACGCCTTCGCCGTCCAGTCCAACGCACGCGCCATCGCCGCCATCAAGGCCGGTAAGTTCAAGGACGAGATCCTGCCGGTCATGGCCGTCAAACAGCGCCAAAAGGCCGACGGCTCTTACGAGATCTATGAAGAGGTTTTCGACACGGACGAATGCCCCCGCGGCGGAACCGTCGAAGGCCTGGCCAAACTGCGCCCCGCCTTCATGATGGGCGGCTGCGTTACCGCGGGCAACTCCAGCCAGACCAGTGACGGCGCCGCAGCCGTTATGCTGATGTCCAAGGAAAAGGCCAAGGAAATGGGCCTGAAGCCTCTAGCCACCTACCGCGGCTTCGCCGTGGGCGGCGTCCCGGGCAAGTACATGGGCATCGGCCCGGTGAAGGCCATCCCCAAGGTCATGAAGCAACTGGGCATGACCCTGGACCAGATGGATCTCATCGAGCTCAACGAGGCCTTCGCTTCCCAGGCCCTCTATTGCATGCGCGAGCTGGATCTGTTGGGCCGTCAGGACGTGATTAACGTCAACGGCGGCGCCATCGCCCTGGGCCACCCCCTGGGCTGCACCGGCGCCAAGCTGACCACCCAGCTGGTTTACGAGATGTCCCGTCGCGACAACTGCCGCTTCGGCCTGGTCTCCATGTGCATCGGCTTGGGCATGGGCGCTGCCGGCGTCTTCGAGAAAGAAGACTACTAGCCAAAACGCCACCGGGTTTAGGGAGGGTCCTTGAGGCCCTCCCCGCCCGGACCAATACATGGGCGGAAGCGGTTTTCACCGCCCGCCCATCTTTATTTAGGGGGCCACGACATGAGTGTCATAGAAAAACTACGCGAAAAGCTTGGCGATGCCGTTTCAAACCGGGACATCCTCCACCAAAGGGTGGATGTAACTCTAACCCCCCTGACCACTGAACAGGCCATCGGTACACCCGAGCGCCAGGACTTTCCGATTCAAAAAGGCAAGGAAAAGGTCATCGAAGCCCGGTTCAATGGTTTTGCCGGTCAGGCCTTCAGCGACGAACTGGTGCCTCATAGCTGTACGGTGGCCCAGTTGCTGGAAATGGATTTGTCGTCAAAGGCCAATCAGGCAGCTTTCACAGCCGCCGCGAACGCCGTTACCCGCAGTTTGGCGTTATGCGACGGTACGGTCCATTGCCGGGACAAGGAACCCAAGATGTGTGCCGAACGCCTGCCTGAGTTTGTAAAACAAAATTATCCCCATGCAAAAGCCATTGCTCTGGTCGGTTTGCAGCCGGCAATGGCCCAGTCCCTATCCGATGCGGGATACGAGTTGACGATTTTCGACCGGGACCCGGACAACATAGGAAAAGAGAAGTTCGGCGCCACAATATTGGATGGTGCTGAAGAAGCTAAATACCTGCCATCCTTTGATCTTATTTTGGCCACCGGTTCCACGCTGGCCAATGGTAGTATAGACCAGGTCCTCCATGATGCGGGCGATGTGGAAATCATGTTTTTCGGAATAACCATAGCCGGAGCTGCCGCCCTTCTCGGCATGAAACGGTATTGTCCCTTTGGGTCGTAAAAAAATAAAAAAAACGAAAAAATAATTAAAGTTTAAGGAAACAACAGCCGATAAGCGGTATAGGAGAAGTAAAACAACGAGCCTGCCCAAAACAAATATAGGCTTTTAAGTGATTGAATTTAATTCAAATATAAGGCTGATCGATTTTGCAGCCGGCAAGCGTGGCACTCAGAAGACCGAAAAGCGCCAAGAGCCGGAAATTTCGCCTACAGCGGACGCAACCAGCGTAACAAACACTGATTGCACCCTCTGTGACCGGGTCGTCTTGCAGTTCCCCAAGGGCCGCGGCATTGATTACACCGGAGAAGTGCCTACCCGCGAAGAGGCGAATTACGCCCTTGAAAGCCTTGTCAGAGATCTTACAGGCTCCCGCCAGGATTTGGGTCAGGTCCACGAATTCGCCGATAGGCGCCGCGTGATGGCCCTGCTCTCGCCCCTTGTGGAGGATTAAAATCCTTTTCAGGTAAGTTCACCTTATGCCCGCGCGTCATCCATGGTATAAAATGAGTAAGGATCTTACCCCAACCGGGTTTTATAGCCATGTTTGTCAATGGTCTGCTAGCAAGCCTTTCCGGAATGAAAGCCGCCACTCGGCGGGTAAATAATAGCGCCAATAACCTGGCCAATGTTTCCACCACAGGCTATACGCCGACAAGGGTGAACCTGGCGGACACCTCAACCGGCGGCACTACCGTCACCGGCACCACCCTCATGCAGTCCGGCCCGGTTGTATCCACGGGGCGCCCCATGGATCTGGCCATTGATGGCGGCGGTTTTTTCGTGGTGCGCAACGGCCAGGGCGGCGAATTCTACACCCGGGCCGGTAATTTCTCTTTCGACGACCAGGGTCGGCTGGTGGACACCAGCGGCAGGGCCGTTGCCGGCGGCTTGGAAATGCCCCAGAACGCCGCCCAGGTGGAGGTTACGCCCGAAGGACGCATGACGGCCATGGACGCGGACGGAAATGTATTGGCCGACAGCCAATTACAGACCGCGGTTTTTGCCAATCCCGGCGGACTGGAACCTATCGGCGGCAATGCATTCCGCCAGACCGCCGCCTCTGGGCCGCCTGTTCTGGACGATCCCGGTGCAGCCGGGCACGGCGTGATAACATCGGGAGCGTTGCAGGCCTCGGGTACGGACATCGGCACGGAGATGGTTAATTTGATCATCGGTCAGCGCTCGTTCGAGGCCAACGTCAAGGCCGTACAGACCCATGATGAAATTACCAGCACCGTATTAGACATAGTGGCCTGATATTTTGCTTTGCTTCGGCATCGGCAGCTTCTAGAATGGCTGTATCGTAAAAGGAGGAATACACGATGCAAATAAAGACCTTGCTGTCAATCCTGCTGCTGATGGCGGTGTTGTTCCTGGCCGCGCCGGCTCCGGCAATGGCCCAGGCCGCCCAGGTCAAGGCATTCAATGATTCGGCCTGGTACTGCCCTCCTCCGCGCTTTCAGATATTCGACGCTCCCAAGCCCTATGGCGGACTGATGATGGTCGACACTCAGACCGGTCAGTCTTGGCAAAGGATCAAGGTGAACACCCCCAAGGGCATCAGGGTCCGTTGGATCAAGGTGCCCATGGTCGACGAAATCCCCGACGGCCAGACCATCCTTTGGGACTAGTCTGAATTATTCGTAAAATCAGCGCCCCGCCGGATTCCGGCGGGGCGCTGATTTTTTAGTGCGTGATTTGGCCTTAGTCCTTCAGGGCCCGGCGCAGGAGTTTGCCGGTGCCCAGGGTGGGCAACACATCACGGAATTCAACGTACTTGGGCACCTTATAGGCCGACATCTTTTCCTTGGCCCAGGCGATGACCGATTCCTGCGTGGCGTCCGAACCGGGGCTCATCACCAGGAAGGCCTTGACCACCTCACCCTTTTGGGCATCAGACACGCCGATGACCGCCGACTGAACCACGCCGGGGTACTTGTTGAGCAGCAGCTCGACCTCTTCGGGGAATACCGAGAAGCCGGAGACCTTGATCATTTCCTTGACCCGGCCCAGCAGGAACAGATAGCCGTCTTCGTCGAACTTGCCGATGTCGCCGGTGTATACCCAGCCGTCGCGCAGGGTGTCGGCCGTCTCTTCGGGCCTGTTCCAGTAGCCCTTGAAGCTGGCCGGGTTGCGCAGCACGATTTCGCCTTGCTCGCCGATGGGCATTTCCTTGTCCCTGTCCTGCAGGTCGACGATCTTGAATTCCTCCTCGGGCATGGGAATGCCGCAACTGCCGTACTTGACCTTGTTGCGGGGCATGAACGTATCGGCGGTATGTGTTTCGCTGAGGCCGTAGGCGCCTTCAATGAGCACGCCGCCCTTACTGAAGGCCTCCCACTGTTTGGATATCTCCTCGGTGAGCTGGATGCCGAAAGAAGATGTCAGGCACAGCTTCAGGCTTGAGAAATCATATTTGGATGACGCCGGATGCTGCATCAGGCCGACGTTCATGGGCACCGCGCTATACCAGAAATTGACCTTGTACTGGTCAATGGCCGCCATCGTGGCCACCGGATCGAACTGGGTCATCAGAATCTGGGTGCCGCCGGCGAAAATGGTGCTGTTGAGTCCGGCCACCATGCCCGCGATATGGAATATGGGCATATTAACCAGGTTGATCGTGTCCTTGTTCATCCGGGTGGCCAAGGCGACACAGGCGGTCTTGAACAGGGCCGCATTATAGGTGAGCATGCAGCCTTTGGGCATACCCGTGGTTCCGCCGGTGTACTGGAACAGGGCTATATCTTTTTCGATGTCGATATCGGCCTGGGGCGGCGTGTCGTCGCCGTTGGTGACGATGTCCAGCAGGTCGTCCACGCCGGGGATCGCCTGCTTGGGGATGGCCATGATATCAAGGGTGGGAATGGACGGTTCAGCGGGCAGGAAATCATTGAAGTTGGTGGCAACGACCTTGCGCAGTTTGGTTTTGGCCTGGGCGGCCTGGACAACCGGCAGAAGCAGGTCCAGGGAGACCAATACCTCGATTCCGGCGTCGTTAAGTTCGTATTCCAGCTCCATTTCCTTGAACAGCGGCGAACATGGACAAACGATGGCCCCGATCTTTTGGGTGCCGAAATGGGCTATGGCGTATTGCGGGCAGCTTCCCATGAAGATGCCGACCCGGTCGCCCTTGCCCACACCATTGGCCAATAGATAATTGGCAAATCGGTCACTGGCCTTATCCAACTCGGCATAGCTGATTTCTTTGCCGTAATAGATGATGGCCGTTTTATCCGGAGTCTGTTTGGCCCGCAGGCGAAGATATTCGTGAACCGGTTTTTTGCCGGCTTCGTAACTCAATTCTTTGGGAACGTCTTCGGGCCAGCTTTTTAACCACAATTTATCCATTTTGCCCTTCTCCTTTGTCTTCGGCTTTTTTGATCTGACGTCATGAGGCCTTGAAAATCAGGCTGTCGCATGAAAGGTGATGGCCTAAGCATCCGCCACTCATGCTGCGCACATAATTTTCTGCTCAAATATCATAGGTGATATTTGCACGACGTTTGTACCAAGTCAAGGTATCTTTTGTACGGGCGTCCAAAACCAAGTTAGTGACTAATAGCGGCATTATTCGCCACCAATGCGGCATAATATCCTGCCGATATTGATTATAAATTATGTGGTGTTAGCTTGAATTGCTAAGATACAAGATTAGATATTTGGGTCAGAGGCTGACGAACCGTTTTATCCAGGCCAAGGTGTGATCAAAGGCCTCGGCTTGATCGGCTGGGCTGCTTATACGGTGGTCCGCCCTGTTGATGATAAGCAGGTCCTTGGGTTCCCTGGCCAGTTGATGACCCCTTCGAGCCTGGGCCACGGGCACGACTTCGTCTTCAGAGCCATGGATGAAACATGCGTTCCGCAGACGGCCCAGCAGCCCTTCCATGTCGTGGCGAACAATATCGCCGGGCATCAAGGGTAAATCAGGGGCGTCATCCTGGGACGAGATTCTCTTCATCAGATCGAAATAATCCCAAGGAGCCGACCAATGCACCGAGCATGCCGGGGGTATGACGTCAGCCGCCATTCCTGCGGCCGTCCCGCCCATGGACGAGCCGATATACACAAGGGGCGCATCGCCGGCGGGCAAGGCATCAACCGCCGCCAGGTATTCGTCCTTGCGGCTGGTCAAGGTGGTGTGGCGGATGTCGCCTGTGGAATCTCCGCAACCGGAGTGGTCGAACTGCAAAACGCAGCAGCCCGCCCGGCATAAAAACAGGGCCAAGCTGGTCAGTTTTTCGCTGGCCATGGAAGAAAACAAGCCATGGGCTATTATAACCCTGGCTTTGATTGTATTTTGGCAAGTATGCAGTTTTGCTGCTAGCTGATTGTCTTGCGTGGGAAAAGTGAGTGCCTTGGTCCGCACAAGACCGGTCATTTAATGCAGCATCCCCTCAAGAGGCTGGTCGTCTTGGCCAAGCTTTATATCTTCATGAGCCCGGAGCAGATAGCCGATTATCATTAAACTGGTTTGAAACCTGCTTGGATCCATATCACCCTTTTCAATTCGTCCACCGAACTTGTTGAAAACTTCCACAAGATCCGCGCTCATTTCTTCTTCGATCATACCAGTTATGAAATCGGTCGACCCGTCGCCCAGCTTTTGGAAGAATTCCGCTGCCAATCGGCACTTAGTCATGGACTTCTCCATTCAGGTTTTTATCAAGCAGGGGCATATATTTAAAGAGTACCTTTGTCAAAGAAGGAGTGCAAGAGGACAACGCCATACAGTGCGGATAACTTAGCTGGCCTGTTCCTTGTATTTTGTCAGGCTGGAAATGCTCATTCCCGTTTGCCGGAGGTAATACAGACCGACAATGGTGGTGGGGACGAAATGGGTCAACCACAGCATCATGGCGTAACTGCCGGCCACGCTGTCGCTGATCCCAAAGCCGACCAGGCACATCTGGGCGCCCAGGTGGAACGTGCCCACAAAGCCCGGGGCCGCCGGAATGACCAGGGCCAGAGCCAGGACTACCTCAATAAATATGGCATTGATGAGACCTAGGTGTATGGAAAAGGCGGGCATCAGCAGCCAGGCCCAAACGGTCAGGTTGGCCCACAGGGCAATGGAAAGAACGCCCACCATCAACAGATCCTTGGCGCTTGAAATTGCCAGGCCTTGGGCAAAAGCCTCGGTGGTGTTGAGAATTTTTTTAGACCATTTATGGGGCAGCGGCCTTAGCAGCAGGGCCAATACCTTCAGGCTGCGCTCCTTTTGCCAGCGGAAGGCCTGTAACACAACCAAAACGCCGCCGAAAAACGCCAGTCCGGCCCAACCTCCCAGACGCAGCCAGTCCGGCACGTCCATGAAGAAGACCACGATCAACAGCATCAGCAGAATGGTAAGCCCGTCGTAAACCCGTTCCATTACAATGGTGGCCATTGATGCGGAAATGCTGATCTTTTCGCTTCGACCGATGACCACGGCCCTAACGATCTCGCCCAAGTGGGCCGGCAGGATGTTGTTGGCCAGATAGCCTAGCATCACCGCGGAAAACAGCGGCTTGAACGGGATGTCGCCTACCGGTTTTATCAGGTATTTCCACCTGTAGGCCCTGATTGCGTAGTTGAACAGATAAATAGCGATAACCGGTATCAGATACCAGGCCTTCATATGGGCAAAGGCGGCCAACATCTGGTCCGGCGGGGCTTGGGTAAAGAATATCCACAGGGCGGCAATACTGAACAAAATGCCGATAATGTAATATTTCCACATAAATATATGTATCCGTCCAATTAGCTGGACAGCCTAAGGCGAATCAAGGTTTTCAAGGCCTTGATCCCGTCGCTCCAGCGTATTTTCTTTCCTTGCCAGGCCCGCCTGCCCTGGTAGCTGATGGGAACTTCGACTATGTCGTGGCCCTTGCGGGCGATTTTGGCGGTAATTTCCGGTTCGATGTCAAAGCCGCTGCTATGCAATTGGATTTCAGCCAAAACATCGCGTGTGAACACCTTGTAACACGTTTCCATGTCCGTGAGGCGGGTTCCGAGCAAAAAATTGGCCGCCATGGTCAATATTTTATTGGCCAGCCATAGATAGACCCTGGTCGGCCTGCCCTGCAGAAACCTCGATCCGTAAACAACTTTACACCTGCCTGCCAGGATCGGCTCCAACATGGCGTCGTAATCGGCCGGGTCATACTCCAAGTCGGCATCCTGGATCAGGACAATATCACCGGTGGAAACGGCGAAACCCGAACGCAGGGCCGCCCCCTTGCCCTGGTTGCTTTGGTGCCGGATGGCAATTATGAGTGCGCCAAAGCCGCCGTCAAAGCCTTCCACGGCCGCTTTCCCCTGGAGGGAGCTGATTATTTCCCCGCTGCCGTCATCCGAGCAATCATCAACGATGATGAGACGCTTGGGCAGACCCGCCGCATGGGCCTGTTGCACCCTTCCCAGGATTTGCAGCAGAAATTCCCGCTCATTATAAACGGGCATTATTATATCCAGAATCAACGGCAGGCCTTCCACTGGCGTTTGTTGTCGGTTAAAAACACATTGATTTGAGCCCATATCAACTGCATGTCAAGCTTTTGTTTGAATTTTCCAATAACATCACGGTATTCCAATGCGGTGTTGATCGGACGTGCCTTGCATTGATATCATCTAACCCAACAGTTGACGGAGGATGATTTGAGCGAACACGAAAATGGCACTGAAGATTTGGCTGCCCTATTTTTTAGTGACGCCGATCCCGATGACCCAAAGGCCTTGCTGAACCAGGCTCAGTTCGCCCTGTTGGAAGGGGATTTGGAAAAGGCCGCGGGGTTGTTTGAAAAAGCCATTGCCGCCGGTAAGGAGGACCCCGGCACCCTGTTGGATGCCGCCAAGGTTTACATGTCCCTGGAAAGGCCTGAAACGGCCATTGAGCGGCTGCAAATGGCCCTGCCCAAGGCCGAGGACCATTTGCAGGGCCGCAGCATCCACCTGGCCCTTAGCCGGGCCTATGAGGCCGTGGGCGATGAAGCCAAGGCCAAAGAACATTACCGGTCGTTCCAGGACGCCCTCACCGACTTGTAATGCACCGCATCACGGTTTTGCATAAACAATAATGACCAGAGTATTGATAATCTGCCTGGCCGGATATCCGGGCCCAAACCAGGAATGGACCCACTTGGGTGCACCTGAATCGGCATGCGGCGCCTCTGAATTGGGTGTTGCCAATGCCGAGGGCGGAGCATTTTGGCGGGAACTGGTTTCCGTGCCGGAATGCAGGGACATTAGCCCCAGGCTGGGGCTGGTCAGCTACCCGGCTGAGTTGCCGGGATGTTTGCAACCCAAGGTTCTGGTGCCCTGCTCCCTCCACGGCAATCCAAACCAGTGCGCCCTTCCGCCCGAGCTTCGCGGCGACCTTGGCGATTTCGATGACGGCTGTACAGGCACGATCCGCGTAAAATCACATAAAGATCCGGAACAGATTTTCGCTGAACAGGCCGCCGCCGCCCGCATCGTCCGCGAGCATACCCTGCGCCTGGCCCTGAAGTACAGACCGGAGGTCCTGGCCGTGGGATTCAACGGCCTGGCCGTGATCAAACGGACCAAGGGCATGCCCATGGGCTTTGATAGCTTTTATGCCGCTCAGATCGCTGCCCACGCCAGGGCCATGGCCTCGCAGCTGGGCCTGGATAAGCTGTTCTTCATCACCGAAGGTTTGGGCTCCAAGCCACCCATGGCCGTGTTATGCTCTGGCAACCATCAAAATGTCATGCGGGCAGAAGCCATTTCAGCCGGCGAATTCTGGCGGCTTGCCGCTGTGTTGGCGACGGATGGATGAAGTGAAACAGACCCATATCAACATGATCGTCTGCCTGGCGGACGGACAAAACGCGGAAGCGGCCAAGGCGGCCCGCGTTGCCGAGGATATCGACGGCGCATGTTCGGTCGTCGAAATACGGGCCGGCGGCGGTCAAATCGCCTCATTAAAGGCCTTGGAGCCCGATTCCGCCGTGTTGCTGCTATCGCCGGGCGCGGCGCCCGATAAACGGACCATTGCCGCGGCGCGAGACGTGATCCAACAAAAAGGCTACGCGGCCATCCTGGGCTCGGCCATGCACGACGGCGGGGATTCGTTTTCCCGGCTGGCCGATATTGATCTTGCCCTACGCCACCAACAAATCGCCCAAAGGGAAAACCTGCCCGTCGATCCATCGTGCGCCGTGTTCACCCCCGAGGCCTTTAGGCTGGTTTCCAGAGGCGGCGATGTATGCGGTCTTGACAATGTCCACGAACTTGCCTGCGCCCTTTGGGCCATGGGCCACGAAGTCGGCTTTGCCCCCGCTTTGCGGGCCCGATGCAAGGCGCCTGGAAATTGGCGGGAGACTGCCTCCTGTTTCGTGGGCCAGGGCGAGCAATTCGCCAGACGCCTGGCCGGAGTCGGCGGCATGGATCTGGAGAAAAGGCCCTGGTTGCCCGGAGCCGCCTGGGAGGCCTTGCTCATGCTGGCCGCAGCAGGGTTCGCGGGGTTCGCCTTATTTCACGACACCGCGGGAAACCTGATCCGCGCCCTGATCTGCCTATTGCTCCTCTATCCCGTAAACCGCCGTTTCCTCAAACAGGTTTCGGAAACCGCCCCTGAGTTAATGAACAAGGCCCTGCTGTATTGTCTGCTACGCGCGCCCTGCCGCACCGGCGGTCTGCTCAAATCAGCTTTTCTGCGCCTGATTGGCTCATAATTCCCCAGACTTGGCGAAAAAGTTGCCAAAACCCTCACTTGGGCCTTATAGTTCCATACTGGGCACACATTTGCGGCATAAATTGTCAAAAATGAATGGGAGAAAATACCGTGCTAGAGCACAAAAAGAAATCACGGCCGATAATTTTAGTGATTTCCTGCTTGATTGGCGTCCTGACGGCGGCCTCGGTCTGCTTTGCCCAGACCAGCCAGCAGGACATCCCGGAAAAACCGAAAGCAGAGGGTGTGATGACCCTCGAACAGGCAATTGACGCCGCCTTGGCTTATTCGCCCACCGTTTCCCAGACCAGGGACTCCCTTGAACAGGCCAAGGGTTCCCGCTGGCAGGCCGTCACCGGCTTTCTGCCTGTCTTGGACACCAGCTACAGCTATCAAAAGACTCAGAATCCGGTTACGGTCAACACCCCCTACGGCTCGTTCACCACGGCCGCAGACAACACCTATGTCTGGAGCACCAGCCTGACCCAGCCCTTATTCACCGGCTTCAAGCTGACCAGTTCATATAAACTGTCGGACTTGGGCGTCGATGTGGCCCGTTTGGACCTCCAGCTTTCCATCCTGGACCTGGCGGTGAACGTCAAAGACGCATACTACGGCTACCTCGTGGCAATCAAAGCCAAGGAGGTGTCAGACCAGGCGGTGTTGCAGCTTACCTCACACCTGAAAAACGCCAAGGATTTCCATGAAGTGGGCATACTGCCCATAAACGATGTACTCAAGGTCGAGGTCGAGTTGTCCAATGCCCAGCAAAATGCGGTAAAGGCCGCCAACAATGTTGCAATCGCCAGGGCGCAACTCAACACCCTGCTGGGCGTCAATGTCGACTCGGCCTTGCAGGTCGAGGACATCCTAGGCAAGTACGAGCAGGTGAATTTCGAATACAAGACCGTACGGGACCTGGCCCGTAAGGAGCGTCCTGAACTCCAGAGCGTTAAGCTGCAAATCCAGCAGGCCGACTGGAGCGTCACCAGGGCCCAAAGCGATTATTACCCCCAGGTCGGCGTGAAGGGCAGCTATGACTTCACTGGAGAGAACTGGGACTTCGGGCCTTCCGAGTATTACGACACCACCGGCTGGACCATCTCGGCCCAGGCTTCGCTGAACATATTCAGTTGGGGCAGTACCGCCGCCGAGGTCAACAAGGCAAGGGCGGATGTGCGAAAGGCTCAAAAAGCCCTCAAGGATCTGCGCGATCAGGTCGATCTACAGGTCAAGGAGACCTATTTGTACATGCTGGAGGCCGAAAAAAACATAGTCACGGCCAAGACCTCGGTGACCCAGGCCAAGGAAAACTACCGCATCACCAATGAGCGGTACAAGGAACAGCTCACCACCAACACCGAGTTGTTGGACGCCCAGACCTTGCTGACCCAGGCCCAGAACAACTACTACTCCGCCTTGGGGACCTACAATATCGCCAAAGCCCGCCTGCTCAGAGCCATGGGCCGTGGCGTGGACCAGACGAAAATGGCCGCACTGACCAAGGAGGAAAAGAATCTTCTTCCCTGACGCTGGCCAAACAAAACGGAGCGCTCTGTAATGGTTCGGCTGGACTCGGTCAGTAAAAAATATCCGGGTTCCGGCCGCGCCGTGCTGTCGGACATTGATTTCGCCATTGAGCCGGGCGGCCTGGTCTTTCTGACGGGACCGTCGGGCGCGGGCAAATCCACCCTGATCCATCTGATAATCGGCAACGTGCTTCCCACCAGGGGCAAAATCCTGGTGGGAGGCCGCGATTTGGGCATGCTGTCGCCCAGGGGCCTGGCTGTCCTGCGCCAAAACCTGGGCGTGGTTTTTCAGGATTTCCGCCTGCTGGAAAAGCGCAGCGTTTTCGAAAATGTGGCCTTGGCCTTGCGGGTTCAGGGACGCCCCGCCAAACAAAACCTTGCCGACAGAGTCGACGCGGCCCTGGCAAGCGTTGATCTTTCCGATATGTCCGAGGTCAAGGCCGGAACCCTGAGCGGCGGCGAACAGCAGCGCGTGGCCATTGCCAGAGCCCTGGTGCGCAGGCCAAGGCTGATCCTGGCCGATGAGCCCACGGGCAACCTGGACCCCAAGAACACCCGGCGGGTAATGAACCTGTTGCAGCGCGCCCATAAGAGCGGCGCAACTGTGCTGTTGGCCACCCATGATCCCGACCTTCCCCAGATCATTGCCGGGACCTCGGAAATTCGGATAAACAATGGGCGTCTGGAGCGGGTGCAGTGAGCGCAACCAGAACCAGACAGAACGCCGTCAGCCGGGCCTTGCGGCAGATCGGCGAAAACCCCTGGTTGCAGATCGTCGCCGTGACCAGCCTCACCGTGGCCTATATGATCATCGGCGTATATTTTACCCTTTTAATCAACGTTGAGCGTCAAGCTACCGATTTCTTTACCGGTTCAAAGCTAATATTGGTCCTGTCCGATGACGCCACCCCGCAAACCGGCGCCAATGTTGCCAAGGAGTCCATGAATTACGCCAGGGTGGCCGGGGCCATGTTCGTGCACAAGGACCAGGCCCTGCAACGATTCCGGCGCAGCCTGGGCAACCGCAAGGGCCTGCTGGAGGGCCTTGAAAACAACCCTCTGCCCCATACCGTGGAAGTAATCTTGAATCCGGGGCGTCAGGAAGATCAGGGCCTGGTGGAAGAGCTGCGCGGCCTCGACGGAGTGGTCGACGTGGTCACCAGCAGACCGTGGCTGATGTTGTTGGAAAAGGCCAGGCGGTCCTTGATCAGCCTGGCCGCGGCCCTGGGCATCCTGCTTTTTCTGGCCGTCACCCTGCTGGCTGCCAACACGGTCCGTTTGGCCTATTACGCCCGCCGCCGCGAACTGGAGGTGCTGGTCCTGGTGGGGGCCACACCGGGTTACATGAGGCGACCCTTTGTCATAGAGGCGGTGTTGCAGGGCATATTGGCGGCCCTGATCGCCTACGGCGGAGTTTGGGTCATGATGTGGGTTTTGTCCGCGCCGGGCACCCTGCCCTTTGGCATGGATCTGCAAGGCCTCCTGGAATTGCCCCTGCAACTGCCGCTGCTGTTGGCCGCCGTGGCCCTGACCTCGACAATGGCGGGTTCCTGGCTGGGTGTGGGCAGGGTTTTGCGGAGGTTGAACCTTTGAGGTTTGTCGGCCGGAAATCGGCCGCGCTGGCGGCGCTGGTCTGTTTTGTGTCTCTGTGGTTCGCCACCCCTTGCCCGGCCAGCCAGGAGATGGACGCCCGTGCCGAGTTGCGGGCCAAGCTGGCCGATTTGCTGGATCAAAACCAATCCATAGCCCAACGCGAGGCCGGTCTGCGCCGCGATCTGGAATACGCCAAGCTTAAAACAAGCAAGGAACAACGGTTTTTGGAGTTTTTAGGCGATAAGCAGCAAGGCGAACAAAAGCGCCTCATTGAAATTGAGTACAAGATCAAACTGCTGAATAAATACCTCAAGAAAGGCAAAGCTGCTTATGAGCGCAGGCTGCGGGCCCTTTATCTGCAAGGGGTCGATCTAAGCTGGCACTGGCTGGCCTCGGCAGACACCTTTAACGAGGCCCTGGAGCGCTCGCGGTCATTGGGCATGGTTATAGACGCGGACGGGAAAAGGCTCTCAAAGCTTCAGGCCTATTCCCGCAGGCTGGATATGCTGCGGGCGGAACATGGCCGCCGCTTGGCGGAAAACAGCCAAACCAGGGCTGAGTTGCAACAGAGTCTGCTGCGCCTCAAACAGCGCCAAAAAACCATGGACCTGATCCTGGTAAAGGTGCACCAGCAGCAAAAACTGCTGGCCGGCTCCATATACCAGGTAAAACAGGCCGAAAACCGGCTTGTGAGAACCTTCGCCTTGGATGTGCGCTTTGATCCGGCGGAGGCTCCCGAGGCCGTGGAATCCCGCCGCGCCGCCGCGCCGGTGGATGGATCAATGCAGGGCTCAGGTGCCGGTGGTGTGCATTTCATGGCACGCCGCGGGGCCCAGGTTCGGGCGCCGTGGGACGGCCAGGTGGCCTTTGCCTCCAGTATCAGCGGCTGGGGAAAGGTCGTGGTCCTGGATCACGGCGACAGGGTTCATACGGTTCTGGCCCATCTTGGGACCCTTGCCGTGGAGCCGGGCCAGCCCGTTGCCGCCGGAGAGGTCGTTGGCTCGGTTGGGCCGGGCGGCAGGCTGTTTTTACAGGTTCGCAAGAATGCCAAGCCGGTGGATTCCGAGGATTGGCTCAGGCTACGCCCTTGACCAGGGACGGGTGAGGCGTTAAGCTAGATTTTGTTTTTCAATTGAGGCCTTTGGGCTTGGCTGGGCCCTAATTATCATTCAGGAGGCTTACATGCGCCGTGGCGTTTTCAAAGCACCATTGACGGTAATGGCGATCATCGCTCTTTCTTTCATCCTCTCGCAGTACATTCCCACGCGCTCCAGCGAGGCGGCCAATGATGATCAATACAGGCAAATGCGCCTATTTACCGACGTCCTGGAAGAAGTAAAACAAAAGTACGTAGAAGAAAAAACCACCGATGAACTAATCAAGGAAGCCATCAAAGGCATGGTGCAAAGCCTTGATCCCCACTCCTCGTATATGACCCCAGAGGAATTCGCCGAGTTGCAGATCGAAACCAAAGGCAGCTTCTTTGGCGTGGGCATCGAAATCACCATGCGTGACGACGTGCTTACCGTGGTGTCACCCATCGAGGGCACTCCGGCCTCCAACGCTGGCGTGCAGGCCGGCGACCGCATAGTCAAAATCGACGGCAAGCTGACCAAGGGCATGAGCCTGATGGACGCGGTCAAGGCCATTCGCGGCGAAAAAGGCAGCAAGGTCGTATTGACCATGATGCGCGAAGGTGCGGCCCAACTGATCGACATCCCCATCGTCAGGGATCTGATTCCGATCCAGAGTGTGCGTTTCAACCTCCTGGAAGACGGCTACGGCTATGTCCGCATCGTCAGCTTCCAGGAATCGACCACCAGGGACCTTATCGAGGCCCTGCAGACCCTGCAAAACCAAAAGACGCCCCTGAGCGGCCTGATTCTGGACCTGCGCAACGATCCCGGCGGATTGCTGCAGGAATCGGTCACGGCGGCTGACCAGTTCCTGTCCAGCGGCGTTATCGTCTCCACCAAGGGCCGCAGCAAGACCCAGGACATGGTCTTCAAGGCCTCACCCCAGGTCACCGCGGGCGACTATCCCATCATCGTCCTGGTCAACCAGGGTTCGGCCAGCGCCAGCGAAATTCTGGCCGGTGCGCTGCAAGACCACAAGCGGGCCATGATCGTCGGCTCCCAGTCCTTTGGCAAGGGCTCGGTGCAGACCATCATTCCCCTTGAGGACAACGGTGCCCTGCGCCTGACCACAGCCCGATACTATACGCCCAACGGCAGGGCCATCCAGGCCAAGGGCATCACGCCGGACCTGGTTGTCGACTTTGTTCCTCCCAAGGAAGATCCCAAGGACGACAAGGCCAAGGATCAGTCCATCCGGGAAAAAGATCTCCAGGGCGCCATGAAGGCAGAGGGCGAAACCGATTCAGCCAAGCGCAAGAGCGAATCCAAGCTTTACTATGCCAAGGACCGCTTGGAGCGGGATAATCAGCTTAGGCGCGCTCTGGATTTGCTCAAGGCCTGGCAGGTGTTCGCGCCCATAGCCAAACAGGACTCAGGCAAGGCCGCGGCAACCAAATAAATTGGCCCGGCGAAAAACCAACAAGAAATACAAGGGCCGCTTGGATAGCAAGCGGCCCGGCCCCAAAAAAAAGCAGCGTCGTTCCACTGCCGCCACAGTATGGAGCGACGTTCGCGTCTGGCTGTTGTGGACCGTGGCAGGGATACTGGTCACGGCCGCCGTGGCCCTTGCCTGGTATTTGGGTCAGGGAAACGGCAACCTGCCCACGCCGTTGGCTGACAATGGCTCCAAACCAGCCTCTAATGCGACCATCGTCTTTGAGGAGACCCCGCCGCCGCTCCAGCGAACCGACAAACGAGAACAAATCAACGACGCCCTGCTGGAGGCCCTTGCCATGGGCGGCGTATCCCCGGCCCAGGCCAAACTGGCCGTTGTGGCCGAGCCATGGGGCGAGGTGTCGCAAATAAAGGCCTACTTGACCAAGGGCCAACAATGGCAGGACATTCGCAAGGCCCTTGATACCAAGACGCACCAACTTGCTACTAAAACACTCTGGCGCGAAATCGCCACCGGCCATATCCTGGAGCTTCAGCAAAACGGCCGGGTCACCCACCGCTTGATTCTGATCAAGGCAAAAACTCCGGACAAACCCATTGTCAGCAAAGGCAAGCCCAAGGTGGCCATCGTCATTGACGACATGGGCTATCAGTTGGGCATGGCCAAACAGCTTATCGCCCTGGACATTCCACTCAGCTTTTCAATATTGCCCTACTCTCCACATGGCCACAAGGTGGCCAAACTGGCCGCCGCCAGCGGCAAGGATGTGCTGTTGCACCTGCCCATGGAGCCCAAATCATATCCGGGCACCAGCCCCGGGCCAGGCGGGCTCTATCGCAATATGACGGCCGAAGACCTGGCCGTACAGACCGCCAGGGATCTTGACTTCCTGCCACAGGCGAAGGGTGTCAACAACCATATGGGTTCCAGCCTTACCGAGGACAGAGAGGCCCTTCTGCCGGTGTTGCGGACAATCCGGGCCAGGGGGCTGTTTTTCGTTGACAGCTTTACCTCCCCACGGTCCAAGGCTTATGAACTTGCGGGCGAATTAAAGATGCGCCGGGGCCGCAGAGGCGTGTTTTTGGACCACGATCAAAGCCAGGAGGCCATCGAGCACCAGTTGGAGACCTTGATCCATCTGGCCCAGAACGGCCACGGCGTCATCGCCATCGGCCATCCACACACCAACACCCTAAACGCCCTTAAAAATTACGAAGACCGCCTGAAAAACGAAGTACGGATGGTGCCGGTTTCGGAAATCGTAAACGGTTCCGCTAATTAGCCCGCGGCTAGGGCGGGAAACCACAGCAACAGCCCGTATTGCATTAGCCGAACCGCCAGCAGGGCATATAACCCGGCAAGCATGTCGTCGATCACGATACCCCACTGGCCAGGCAGTTTTTGGCTCCAACCCACCGGAAACGGTTTGAGGATATCAAAAAAACGGAAGGCTATGAAGGCGGCGGGCAGGCGCCAGTCCAATGAGGCGATGCCGTACATGGCTATGGCCACGCCCACGGCCTCGTCGATAACCACCGGCGATGGATCCTGATCGTCGCCGAAGACTTTGTACGCAAGGGCCGCACGGCAGGCCCATAGGGCGAGAACCGTCAGCAGCGAAATAAACGCAACATACCAGGTCCCGAACAGAGGCCAACCGCCGAGCCACAACCAGACCGCTGCAATCCCGGCAACCAGCGCCGAGCCGTAGGTGCCGGGCGCGCCGGGCAACAGGCCGACGATCATTGTTACAATGTATTTTATGAGTACTTTGGCCACCAGCCCCGCTTTCCCGGTTTCCGTGAGCTATTGTCTGTTGGCTTTAACGTCAGCATCTGTTATAGCAAAGCAAACCGTATCCAGCGGAGGATAAAGTGATTGAACCCCTGCTTCTGACTGCCGCTTTGGTTTTGGACGCCCTGATCGGCGACCCTCCCACATGGCCTCACATGGTCAGGTTCATAGGCTCGGCCATCAAGGCATTCGAGCAAAATCTCCGCAGAAGAAGGCCCTCCGCTGCCGAGCAGCAAGTGGCCGGTCTGTTGCTGGTGTGCATCGTTGTCGGCGGCTCTTGGCTTGTTGCCTGGTCTTTCCTTTTCGTCACCTTCAATCTCTGGGCTCCGCTGGGCTGGATCATGGCCCTCATTTTTGCATTTCAAAGCGTGGCCGCCGGTCAGCTGTGGCGCGAGGCGGTGCGTGTTGCCGAGCCCCTGGACAGGGGTGACATCGAGTTGGCCCGCATCCGTCTGGCCATGATCGTGGGCCGGGACACTGCCAGGCTCGACGAGGCAGGCGTTCGCAGGGCGATCATTGAAACCGTCGCCGAAAACCTCAACGACGGCGTCATAGCCCCGCTGTTTTACATGGCCCTGGGAGGACCGGCCCTGTCTGTGGCTTTCAAGGCCGTCAACACCCTGGATTCGATGATCGGCTATAAAAACGATCGATACATAAACTACGGCCGGGCCGCGGCAAAGTTCGACGACATTGTGGGCTGGATTCCAGCGAGGCTCAGCGCGCTGTTTATCGCTGCGGCCGCTTCGTTGACCGGCACGAACGCCAGGGGCGCCTGGCTGTCGGGTTTGGCCAATCACGGCGCCCATCCCAGCCCCAATTCCGGCTGGCCCGAGGCAGCCGCGGCCGGGGCTCTGGGGCTGCGTCTGGGCGGACCCACGGTGTACGGCGGAGTATTGCATGACAAGCCCTGGATAAACAGCGCCGGACGCGACGCGGCCAAGGGCGACGTGCAGGCCGTAAACAGGCTTCTGGTGATCGCCACGCTTCTGGCCGGCCTGGCTGCCGCCTTCACTGCCTGGCTATTGCCGTTTAGCTGGTTCTAGGGCCTGACCGCGCTGAGCACGACCTCCGGTGGATCGACCAAGACCTTCTTGACGGCGCATTGACCGGCCACCCTTAGAACCGCCTTTTCGTATTTTTCCGGGAATTCCGGCGGCAATTGCACGTCAATCTCAATGCGCTCCACCTTTTGGCCTGACGCGTCGTGGATCATTCTCTGCTTGAGTTGAATGCCTTTGGTGTCTATTTGGCGGGCTTCGCAGAAACCCTGCACATATGCAGCGGCGCAGGTTCCCAGGCTGGCCAGGAATAAAAAGAACGGGGCCGGAGCGCTGTTTTCACCTCCGGCAAATGAAGGCTGGTCCGTGGCTACTACGTGATTGTCCCAGCGGGCTTCAATCTTTTTTCCGCCGTTGAATACAATGTCCATTTCCATCGGCATCACCCAAGAAAACCAGAGCCGCAGCAATTTCCGCCGCGGCTGCCAACAAGAGACGTGGTTTTAACGTAATTTTTATTTGATGTTTTTGGTGATCTCGTCGTTCACCGCTTCATAAATTTCTTCGTCGGTGCCGTAGATATCGACAACAGTACGATGATTGAGAAGCTTTTCAATTATGAATGCCGTTATATAAAGGCTGACCCTGTTCGGCTTGGACACCAGATCGCGAATGGGGGAAATTGCGAATTGTATATCAAAGTCTTCGGCGTTGAGCAGGTCGTTGATGCAGCCGAAAAGTTGTTCTTCCAGCTCACGGATATTTTTAACTTCGACCAGACCGGCATCGACGAGTTTGAGGGCCAATTTGCGGGAAATTTCCTCGCCAAGATCATTGAGCATGGCCAATTGCCGGCTCCAGGCTGATTGGCGCGAGCTTTCCAATCTGGAAATCAGATTGCTTTCACGGTAATTTGTGCTGAAACCTCCAGCGCCCATTTTTTACCTTCCTTACTGTCGTGTCAGCGCACATCCCAAGATTTGGGTTTAATGCGCGTTAGTCCGCCATGGGGTATCTTTTATTTCCCTGTTGGCGTGCTTTATGGGTTTTCTAACACCAGCAGACCACATTAGCAACGAATTGTTTAAAGAATTACAAAAATGAACACAGAATATTTCAACAATGATTGCCCGGAAGAACTTGAAGACGAAGTATTCATGATCGAGACCGCCGGAGAAATGCCGGAAGTTGCATTGGCCGAGAGCCTGGAGGCCTTGGGCGTAATTGAAAACTCTTGGCGAAAATGCCTGGAAGCGGCCGTTGCCCGCACATACATTGCCATGATATCCCGCGATTTTAACCCGGACAATGTGGGTCTCAGCCACTACCGTGGTCTTGGGCGCGCCCTGGCCAACATCGGCAGACTCGAAACCTTTTTGGCCAAATGCGGCGACAGCCTGCCCAAGGGGCTCGTCGACAGCCTGTCCCGTCAACTTTGGCGTTACCTTGAAAATGAAAACCAAGCCCTGGCCGATGGCCGAAAGTATATCAGCGCCGCCCCCCGGCACATCACCCGCCTATGCGAGGTGTTGCGGCTGGACATGAGCGAACTCCGGGTTCTTGGGGATGGGATGAGCGCCCTGCCCGCCCTGGACGTCATGGGCCTGATCAAACTGCGGGCCCTTGAAGACGCGGGCGGGCAATACAAGCGCCGCCGGGACGGGGCCGGCCAGGTGTTGATCGAAATACTTGACGGTCAAGGCCGGGTCGCCCAAACCAACGCCATGAGCACCCTGGGCCCAAGAGACGAAAACGACCCGGCGATGATGCGCCGGGCCGAATTGGTTTGGTCAATGCTGGCTTTGCCGGAGTATCCCGAAAGCAATTATTGATTGTGCTTCTTCAGGTCGGCCTGCATCTGGGGCGGTATGGCCATGCCCATGGCGGCGGCCCTGCGGGCGTGGTCGTTGGCCGATTGCCAGTCGCCCAAGTTGATGTAGGCCAAAGCGGCATTGAAGTGGGCAGGAGCCATGTTGGGATCCAACTCAAGGCCCTTGTTGTACTCGTCAATGGCCTTGTTGAACTGCTTTTCCTGGGCATATAGATTGCCCAGGCTCAAATGCGGCAGGGCGAATGACGGGTTGACCGACAAGGCCTTATGAAAGCTTTTTTCAGCTTCGGTTTGGCGGCCCAGGTGCATGTAGATCAGGCCCAGGTCGTTGTAGGCTTCCTCAAAATAAGGATTGGCCGCGATTGCCGAGCGGAAGTAGCCTTCGGCCTTTTGGGCGTTGCCCTCCATAACTGAAATCTGGCCCATCTGATAAAGGGCCTGGGCCATGGCCGGTTTGAGTTCCAGGGCCTTTTCCAAATTGACTTTGGCCTGCTTCGGTTTCATGGCGTAAACATCCATGATTCCAAGGCTGAGATAGGCTTCGGCGATTTTGGGGTTCTGGGCCAGCAGTTCTTCGAGCATCTTGCGGGCCTTGCCCTCATCACCCTGGCCGGCGACCATGTTGGCCTCGAAAAGCCGCGCCTGCCAGAGGGTTGAATCCTGCTTGTACGCCCTGGCGAAAAGTTCGCCCGCCCGGGCCGAATCTCCATCGTTTAAGGCCATGAAGCCGTCGCCAAAGACCACCGCGGCGTTTTTGTTGTATTTATTCTGCAAAACTCCGTCGCAGACCTGCTTGAGGAACGCGGCGCTTTCTTCATAGGGGTTGTAGCCCAGGGCCTCTGATGCCTTTTTGTCCGCTTCCTGGAAGTCGCCGGCGACCATGGCCTCGATACAGGCCATAATCGAACGCCTTGATTTTAAATAACCAGGCGTTTCTTCGATGTCCGAGGCCTTCAATTCGGGCAGTGGCGCGATCTTGGGCTGGAAATGAGTCTGCGGCAGCAGGGCTATGTTGGTTTTTTCCTTGACCGGCTCCTCTTTACGGGGCTGATCAAAGCGCATCAAAACAGCGTAGCCGTCTTCGACGGGCACCACGGCGCTGGGCTTGTTGGGAGCTAGATCCTTGATCGCGTTGCGGTATTCAAGGCGCATGCTCTTTAAATTTTGCCGCCCCACCCTGCCGCCTCTGGAAACGGCCGGTCCCTGGGAATACTTGCGGGCGGTTTCCTCAAAAGAGGCTCCCTTTGCCAGCTTGCCGCGTATCTGCTCGGCCTCCTGTTGAGTGGCCACCGTGATTATGCCCAAATCAACGGTTTCATCGGCCATGGCTGGTGCGACGCCAAGGACAATGAGAACCAGGAAAAAAACTGGTAGACCGAATCCGCGCAACAAACCGTGTTTCATATTGCTCTCCGCTGTTTGCCGTTTTGCTACAGCTTGATAAACCGCCGACGGCCAAGATGTCAACCCTTAGCAATCCTATTGATCTAACGGGTTGAAACGAATCAGCCAAACGGTCATAATCGACTTGTTCACAAAGCTTGATCTCGAGACTCATTTTGCCTAATTTCAGGGTCAGCAAGATTATACATCATGATCGACTGAGTGGTTAACCTCTGCCGCACCGGAGATGATAATGGCCGAAAGCGTATTGGTTGAAAAGTTCAAGGAAGGCTACGCCGCCGTATTTGACAACAACTGGCCCCTATGGATCGGAGGTCTGTTCCTGGCCCTGCTGGGGATCCTGTGCATGGTGGCCGGGCGCCCCTGGGGCGTTGCCGGCGGCCTTCGCGTATGGGGAGACTGGTTCTTTTACGGCATTGGTCTTTACGGCCAAGCTCCAACTAAGGCCCTGTTTCTCAGCGACGCGTCGATTCTCACCTGGGGCCTGCTGTTCGGGGCGTTTGGCTCCGCGCTTTTGTCCAAACAGTTCGCCCTGCGCATGGCGCCCAACCTGGAGCTGATCAAGGGCGTGGTCGGCGGCATCCTCATGGGCATCGGTTCGGTCTTTGCCGGCGGGTGCAACGTGGGTGGTTTCTACAGCGCCCTGGCCGCTGGCAGCGTCAGCGGCTTCGGCATGATGATCGGGCTGATCCTTGGCGCTATTATCGGCCTGAAGTACCTTCTGTGGGAGATCGAACACATCCCCACCAAACCGCCCAAACAAAAGCCGCCCAAGGCCGAGAATGCCTTTGACTGGTACAAGGTGCAACCATGGCTGGGCGCGGGTTTCTTTGTCCTGCTCATCGGCTACGGCTACTGCCTGGGCCTACGGGCCTATGCCCATGAAGCCCAGCTGCTCATGCTGGCCGTGGCCATCGGCCTGGTGATCCAGCGCTGCCGTTTCTGCTTCGTGCGTTCGTTCCGCGATCCGTTCATGACCGGCGAGGCCGAGGCCACCCGGGCCGTAGCCTTCAGCGTTATCGTCAGCGTTCTGGGCTTCTTCCTGGTCAAGTGGTACAACTCCGACCTGGCGTTGGTCTATACCTATCATCACTGGATCGGCGGCCTGGTGGGCGGCCTGATTTTCGGCATCGGCATGCTCCTGGCGGGCGGCTGCGGCTCCGGCTCGGTGTGGCGCGCCGGTGAGGGCCACATCAAGCTTATCATCGCGGTGATCTTCTTCGCCCTGTCCAACAGCTTGTTCAAGGAGTACGTCTTCACCAACAAAGTCGCGGCGTCCTGGGGCAAGAGCGGCCTGTTCCTGCCCGACCTGGTGGGCGGATACTTCTGGGCCATCCTGCTCACGGCGGGCGTGATGCTCGTTTGGTGGGCGATCATGGCTTGGAACGAGGAAACCGACAAACTGACGCTTGTTTAGTGTGAAATAAGAATCATTCGCCAACAGCGATGTGATTCGGTAGTATATGAAAAAGTGACCTGAGCAAATCTAGCCAAGGAGTAAAGATATGGCTGAGTGGACCCCTGATGAGGTATTGGATGCCCGCGGGCTGACCTGCCCCATGCCCATCCTCAAGACCAAAAAGCTGATCAAAAACATGAAACCGGGCCAAATCCTGGAGATCCAAGGCACCGACCCCGGAACCCGCAACGACCTTCCCGCCTTTACCTCCCGCTCCGGCGACGAATACCTGGGCGAGGAAGAGCGTGACGGCTACATCAGCTTCTTCCTCAAAAAGGGCTAATCGCTCGACATATTCAGCGATTCAGCGGGGATCGGCAAAACGCCGGTCCCCGCTGCTTTTATTCATAGAGCTTCAGGTGGGTGTGTTCCTTGCCCAGGAAAAAGCTGGTCTGGGCCACCTTGTCGGCCCGCTTGGAAAAGCTGATCACGATCTTGTGGGGGCAATCGACCCACTCCAGGTTTTTCAGACGGGGCAACTCCACCAGGGCATCGACAACAAAGGCAATTTCTACCTTGGGCGTCTCGCCGGACGCGTCTACGCCCACCAGATCGATGACGTCCCTGGTGCTGCGGGGCGGTCTCCAGCCCATCAGCGGAACGAGGCCCATGTCCCGCACGGCCCCGGCCAGAAAGCAAACCAGGCCGCGTCTGATCACCTCGTCCTGCACCATGACCTCAGGTATTGTCTCGATATGTTGGCGCATGGCCCCGGCCAACGCTTGCAGCTTATCGTTCATATTCAAGCCTCCACTTGCCTCTGGCGCGTATTTGGTCCAAGCTAACCCATGAGCAAGCGCCAGTCAAAGACAAGATTTAGCGGCCATTGGGCATTGTGGTATGGGTTTGGCGCATTGCTTCTGTTTCTGGCGGCGTTGGCCGTCTGGCTTCAGGAGGCCGCCCGGCCCTGGCAGGACGAAGTGGGGGCCATAAACCTGCGGCGCGGCCGGATCACCGAAACACGGCTGCGGGAGGCAGGGGTGCCGGAGGAACGAGCCGCCGCCCTGGGCCGGGAACTGGCCAGCGAGGCGCCCCAGGTGTTGGAGATCGTCCCCACCCTCACCGGCAAGCCCGAGCGCTGCCTGAGCTGTCACAAGGGCATTGAGCCCATCAGCGACTCCCACCCAACCGAGGCATTCGGTTGCGTCATCTGCCACGGCGGCAACGGCCTGGGCCTGACCAAGGCCCAAGCCCATAAGGGCCTTCGTGGCCGCAACCCGTCCAGCTTTGAAACTGTTCATGATTCATGCGGCGGCGGGCCCAACGGGGCGAGCTGCCACGCCAACCGCGAAACAGCCGCGGCCAACACCATCAGCCGCACCAGGCGCGGAGTCATGTCAACCATGACCGGCGTATTGACCAGCCTGCGGGTCTCCTGGGGCGCCCAGGATGATTTCAAGGCCCGTTACGGTACCATTGACGTAAACAACCCCGAGGCGGGCCAAACCCTGCCGCCGGGAGCCCTGGCCCGCATCGAAAAGGTAGGGCCGGGCGCCTCCAATGGCCGGGAAATGAAAGACTTTGCCGACGAGCAGTGGCGCAAGTTCTGCGCCCGCTGCCATCTGAACGCCGACCGAGACAAGGGCAAGAGCGTTCATGGCCGGGGCTGCGCGGCCTGCCACGGAGTGCGTGATGAATCCGGCCTCTACCAGGACCTGGACGCGGCCATCGAGCGCAACGAGCCGGGACACGCCAAACGCCACCGCCTTTCGCCAACGCCGCCGGTTGACAATTGCCTGCGCTGCCACAACCGTAGCGGTCGTATCGGCCTGAATTTTTACGGCTGGATGGAAGACGAATCCGGCCGGGTGCCCTGGCCCAACGGCGACCAGCAGAACCACCTCAGCGGCGGGCGCTCGGTGCGCAGCCTGCTGCCCGACGCGCACGCTGAAAAAGGCATGACCTGCATTGATTGCCACACCTCGGCCGAAGTCATGGGCGATGGTAACATCTACGGCCGCATGCGCTTCCAGACCGAGGTGCGCTGCGCCTCCTGCCACGGCGCGCCGGGCAAGCCTGTGTCATTTGGCCAGCCAAACCGGGACACGGCCTATGAACTGCGCTACGGCCCGTTGAAGGCCGCGCCCAACCTGCGGCCCGGCCAGGTTCTGGCCCTCAGCGCCAAAAACAGGCCCCTGGCCAATGTGCGCCAAACAGGCCACGATGTCCTGGTGTATTCCAAGAGTTCGCCCGGCAAGACACACAAGGCCGCCCAGATTAATGCCGATCCGGCCCACGACATCCCCGGCCATGAGCGCCTGGCCTGTCAGGCCTGCCACAGCCGCTGGACGCCCCAGTGTTTTGGATGCCACGATTACCGCGATGATGATGGGGGGCAAATGTGGGACTATGCCGAAAACAGGCCCACGCCCGGCGTATGGCGCGAATCGCGGGACCTCTACCGCTTTAACAAGACCGTGCTGGGCCTGGACTCGCGCGGCCAAATCAGGCCCTTCGCGCCCGGCTGCCAGGCCATGCTCAGCGTCAACGGGCAAGGCAAGCCGCAGATATCAACCAGCGGCCCGGCGGGCGGCAGCCTCGTCTATACGCCGGTATCGCCACATACATCCCGGCGGGAGGTGCGGCCCTGCCGTTCCTGCCACCTTGATCCGGCCGTGTTGGGCCGGGGCGGCGGCCCGGTGGCGATCGGACAAATGGAGGCCGGCAACATTGCCGATCTTGGCGGCTTTGGCCTTGATTGTGACTGGGATAAGCTGGCCAACTCCGAGGGTCAACCCTTGCAGGCCCAGACCCACCAGGGAGCCCGGCCTTTGAACAATGCCGAGGTGGCGCGGGTGCTGCGTTTCGGCAAGTGCCTAGCCTGCCACGAAAAGCCAACCGACCCTGTTGTGCGGGACCCGGCCAAGGCCTACAAACGCATCGCCAGGGACGGCGATCACTACCAAAAGCACAAGCTCCAGGTGGAGAAGGCCCTGAAATGAAGCGTCTGCTGATCATATGCGCCGTATTGGCCCTGTGCTTGCCCGTGGGCTCCCCTGCCGCCGTTAAAGGGTGCACGGCCTGCCATGGGGGAATTGTCTCGCCCATGCCCGCCGCTGGCGGCCCCAAGCTGGCCTGTATCCAGTGCCACGGCGGCGACAGCGCGGCGGCGGACGCCGAAAACGCCCATAAGGCCATGAGAGCCAACCCTTCGGACCTGGAGCATGTAGACGTCACCTGCGGCCAGTGCCATCCCAAATGGGCCGCCAGGATCAAACGTTCACCCATGGCCACGGCAGTGGGCCTGATCAACCAGACGCGTTATCTATGGGGCGCACATGCCGAGCCAAAGCCGCGATTCGCCGCCCGCGCGGGAGGAGACTTGACCGCCCTGCCCCATCCAAAACAAAGCGGCCAAGACGTGGACGACCTGCTCAGGCGGCGTTGCCTGCGCTGTCATTTGGGCGCGGCCGATGAATCACAAAACCGTTCGGCGGGCTGCGCGGCCTGTCACCGGTCAATGGCCGGAGCCGACGGCAAGCGGTCGCATGCCCTGCGCAAGGCCGTGCCGGTTGGGCAATGCCAGGCTTGCCACGCCGATTGCGGGGCCGGGGCCCAATTCAGCGGACTCATGCCTCGCGACGCCCATCGCTCGGCCCGCTTCGACGCCAATAACCCGCATAAGCCGAACCTGTGGCAGGGCCGCGCCTGGCGAAGAATGACCCCGGACGCCCATTTCAAGGCTGGCATGGCCTGCATCGATTGCCATGTTGCCGATGAAATAATGGGCGATGGCCAAATCCGCCAGGCCGGGCTGCTGCACGTGGGTCTTCGCTGCACATCCTGCCACGGCAGACCGGGCAAGCCGCCGGCAAAGCCAGTAACCAGCCGCGGCGCACCGATTAAGAGCCTTATTATCGCTAAGGACGGCGTAAAGCTTAAAACCAAGCTCTCTGGCAAGGTGCTGCCAGTGCCGCTGCTCAAGACCGGCCCGGGCGCGCCCATAGCCCACGTTGCGCCGGGCCATGAGCGCGTGGCCTGCCATGCCTGCCACAACTACGCCAACCCGGCCGTGTGGGGTCTGCAAGTGCTCAGGGAAACCCGACCTCAATATGGGCAATGGCGAGAAATAGCGGCCCAGGGCGACCCGCAGGTCTGGGACCTGATTATTGATCAACTGGCCTTGCCGCCCGAAAGGCGCATTCCGCCGCAAACCAGGGATCATTTAAGCGGAGAGATGCGGCCCGGCGTGTGGCTGGTGTCGCCGTTTTTCCGGCGCTTCGAGTGGCGGGTTTACGGGCTGGGGCCCGGCGGGCGCACCTTCCTGCTCTCGCCGCGCTATCAGTACGTTGTTACGACGTTAGGCAAAGACGGTAAGGCCATTAAAAAGGCCGAGATCCCCAAACCCGGCCTGGGAATGACGCCGTGGCATTCCCACACCGTGGCCAAGCCCACCATTAACTGCATCGCCTGCCACGGCAATGCCGAGGCTATCGGTCTGGGGCTCACCTTTGACGCTCAGCCCGGCGCGGACGGCAAGCCAAAGCTGGCTCCCGAGCTTTGGCTGCCCCGCAGCGAGGGTCTGGGCCTTGATCACGGCTGGACCCAGGTGGTTGATATAAAGGGCGAGCCTTTGCAGGCGTTATTGGTGGATGGGTCGAGGCCCTATAACGAAAAAGAACTGAAGATGCTCCTGAGGCCGGGCAAGACGTACACCCGCTGGCTACTCAGGGCCTTGGAGCAGCGCTATCCCGAACCGAATCAGGCCCAATAGCCCCAGACGGTAAGCCCGATCCAGGCGGTCAGAATGGCCCAGGCGATCCACTCTGCCCAAGCCGGTCGGCGGGCCCGGGGCGTGGGTAGGCCTTGTTCCTTGGCCAGCCAGGGCAGCGCCCCTAGCCAACCCAACGCCGCCAGGGGCAGCACCAACCCGCCCCACAACGGATCGGCCAGGCGCAGTACCTGTTGCAGGCCCACGAAAATCCACGGCGCATGGGCTTGGGCGGCTGCCGCTCCGCCCACCGGCTCCAGGGGATACAGAGCGGCCCCGGCCACGATGGCGGCCAGGCCGATCAGCAGGGCCAGGCCTTCCTTGGCTAAAAGTGTCTGGCGGGTTTGAGGGCTGTTTTCCATGAATATAAACATACGGCCAAGCACGGCGGGCTTGCAACCGGCATTGCGGGCGATTATGGTTGATTCATGGCAGATGTCCACACCAATAACGGCCAGACCCGCCGATCATGGCTCAAACAGGCCCCCTGGGCGGCCTGGGGCCTGATCACGGCAGCCGTGGCCCTGCTCAGCGGCTCGGCGTTCCGCCTGTTGGCCCATGGCCCGGCGGCCGACGCCAACCTGGCCCCGGTGGACATGGGCCCTGTGGCCGACATCAAGCCCGGCCAAGTGCTGACCAAGGGCCATGCCGCCGTAACCCGCGACGACCAGGGCATCCTGGCTCTGCGCCTGGCCTGCCCTCACCTGGGCTGCGCCCCGGACTATGACAGGGCCAAGGGCCAATTCCTCTGCCCCTGCCATGGCTCTCGTTTCGCCGCCGACGGCGCATTGCTTCAGGGCCCGGCCAAGAGCGGTCTACCGGCCGTGGCCGTGCATGTGGACAAACAGGGCCACCTTATAGTCAAACCGTCCCAGGAAGCCGACCCCGGCCAAAGGTTGCAGGTCTAGGCATGGCCAAACCTGGATTTCTGGAACACCTACACCCTCCCCGCCTGGATGAGCGCCGCATCCGCTTCAGCCATACGTTTTGCCTGGGAGGTCTAAGCTTTTTTTTGTTTCTGGTGCTGGCCCTAAGCGGCGGGCTGCTCATGTTCGTCTACACGCCCACGCCCCAGGGCGCATCCAATTTTTTCGCCCTGGAGGCGGGCAACCTGCCCTTCGGTTGGTTCTTCCGGCGGGTGCACTGGCTGGCGGGCCAGGCCATGGTCATCACCGTGCTGCTGCACATGGCGCGGGTTTTGATCACCGGCGCCCATTTGCCGCCCAGGGCATCGAATTGGGTGGTTGGGCTGGGGCTGTTGGTCCTGACCCTGGCCATGGACCTGAGCGGCTATATCCTGCGCTGGGACCCGGCCACCCAATCCGCGGTCATGGTCAGCGCCTCGCTCGTCGGCGAGATCCCCCTGGTGGGCGACCTGCTTAAGCGCCTGCTCTTGGGCGGCCAGAGCCTGGGCCCGCCCGCCCTGTTGCGCTTTTATGTTCTGCACTGCCTGGCCCTGCCGCTGTTGGCCTTTTGCCTGTGCCTGTATCATTTCTGGCGCATCCGCCGGGACGGCAGGCAGCTGTCTGGTCTTTAAACCTACCTGTTAAACAAAACCATAACAGACCAATACTAAATACAAAAGCCCGGCCACATGTTGCAGCTGGGCTCTTGGTTTATTGCTGATTTTTGGGCTTAGGCCTTGGCCGCCTCGTAGCCCAAGTCAAAGGCCGCGATGTTGGCATCGGCGAACTTGGCCTTGGTCTTGGCCCGGATAACATCCTTCATCTTTTCCACCGGCACGGGCATGTCGGCCGCCGCGAACAGCGAACCCAGCATTACCATGTTCAGGCTCAGGGGGTTCTTGGCCTGCTCGGCCAGGGCCTGGCCGTCAAAGGAAACGACCTTGGCCACCTTGGATTTCAGGTACTTAATTCCCTCGTCCGGGTCAGGGTACGCGGCTTGGCCCGTGGCCACGGTGAATGGCGGAAGCGGCCTGGTGCTGAGGATGACAAGGCTGTCGGTGCGGGCCTTGTCCAACAGACGCAGGGCCTCGGCAGGCTCGAAGGCCACCAGCACGTCGGCTTCTCCCTGGCTGACGATGGGGCTCTTGGGGCCGCCCAGGATCACCGCCGATTCAACCACGCCGCCGCGCTGGGCCATGCCGTGGATCTCGCTGACCACCGCGGGCACTCCGACCTCCACGGCGGCCTGGCCCAACAGATTACTGGCCAGCAGGTTGCCCTGGCCGCCAACACCCACAAAAACAATGCGCAGTGTCTTCATGATCAACCCTCCTTCACCGGCACGATTGCTTTTTCGGGGCAGATCTGGGCGCACAGGGCGCAGCCGATGCACATGCTGGTGTTGATCTGCGCCTGTTGGCCGTCAAGATAGAACGCCGGACAGGCGATCTTGTCGATGCAGGTGCGATGATTTTTACATTTGGCCGGGTCCACCTGGAACGACTTGCGGCTCACGGGTTTGACCCTGCGGCCGTACAGCGGACAGATCTCCCGGCTGATGACCACGCTGACGCCGTCATATTCCACGGCCTCCCGGATGGCCTTGATGGCCGCGCCGGTCTTCAGCGGCTTGATGACCGTGACGTGCTTGACGCCCAAGCCGCGAATAAGCGGCTCCAGGGGCAAGTGCTCCTTGTCGTCGTGCAGGCCGTGCTCCACGCCGGGGTGAGGCTGGTGGCCGGTCATGGCCGTGGTGCCGTTGTCCAGGATGATCAGGGTGAAGTTGTGCTGGTTGTGCACGGCGCTGACCAGGCCGGTGATGCCGGAATGGAAAAACGTGCTGTCGCCGATGAATGCAACGACCTTTTGATCAGTAGCCGAGCTGATGCCGGCTGAAGCGCTTACCGACGATCCCATGCAGATCAAAAAGTCGGCCATGGAGATGGGCGGCAGCATGCCCAGGGTGTAGCAACCGATGTCCGAAGGGAAGATCGTCTCAGAGCCCACCACTTCCTTGACCGCGTAGAACGTGGCCCTGTGGGGGCAACCCGAGCAGAGGTTCGGCGGCCTGCCCGGCAGGCCCGGCCTCTGGGCCAGCTCGATCATGGCCGGCGAAGTGTCTTCCAGGCCGAATGTTTCGGCAATGGTCTTGCGGACCAAACGCGGAGTGTATTCAAAGGCCTTGGTAAAGACCTTTGGCGGAGCCAAGTCCACCGAAACATCGGGGATGGCACCCGGCACCTTGCCGCTGATCTCCACGCTGATGCCCCGTTCCTGAGCGATGGCTCTGGCGGCCTGCTCGACGATGGGCTCCAGTTCCTCGACCACCAGGACCTTGTCGCAGGCCTCCAGCAGGGCGGCGATCTTGTTCTCGGGCAGAGGGAAGCTCATGCCCAGGTTCAAGACCATGACTTTGTCGTCCGCGTTCAGGTCGTCCAGGGCATCGGCGACATAATTGACGCATACGCCCGAGGTGATTACGCCAAGTTTGCCCGAGCCCACCGTCACGTTGAATTCGCACTGCTCGGATATTTCCTTGGCCTGCTCGATGATTCGCAGTAAACGCAGATGCAGGTTGCGGCTCACGGCGGGAACCGTGGCGAAGCGGGTCGGCTCCTTGATGAACCTGCCCTTGGTAATGGTTTCGGGCAGGTCATCGAACTCAACCTGGCTGCGGGCGTGGTTGACCCTGGTGGTCGTGCGCAATATCACCGGCGACTCCAGCTTTTCGCTGAGTTCATAGGCGTATTTGACCATGGCCTTGGCCTGGGCCGGATCGGCGGGCTCCAGCATGGGCAGGCCGCTCATGCGGGCGTAGTAGCGGTTGTCCTGCTCGTTTTGGCTGGAAAACAGCGACGGATCGTCGGCGCAGAGAATGACCATGCCAGCGCGCACGCCGGTGTAGGCCAGGGTCAACATCGGGTCGGCGGCCACGTTCATGCCCACGTGCTTCATGGTGCACAGGGTGCGCAGACCGGTGACAGCCGCTCCGGCGGCCGTCTCCAGGGCCACCTTTTCGTTTACGGAGTACTCGAACTTGTATTTGACCTCATCGGGATGGGCCCGCATAAGCCTGTGCAAGTTGTCGGGCACCTCCGACGAAGGTGTGCCGGGATAACAAGTGGCGAAAGCCATACCGGCTTCCAGGGCGCCGCGCACGATGGCCTCGTTGCCCAACAACAGGCTTTTTTGTCCGCCTTTTGGCGAAAGAAGTTGGTCCATAAGCCGTTCTCCGGCACAGGGCTTCAAGTTTTTTCCCGCCAGGCGGGCGCAAGCTCACAAAGGCTACCCTGTTGCCCTGCGCAATCAGGTAAGATGATATAAAGAGAGTGGTTTCTGAAACTAGTCTGCGCAGTAAGCTCTGTCAAGGGCAAATAGATATCATGCTTGGTACAACAGATGTAAAGTGTTAATAAAATCCAGCACCGTCTTTTTTTGCGGTAACGTTTGCACAGCGGAGGATTTAGTGGACGCCCCCAACGCCGATCTTATGCTTAACGACGGAAGCCTGGTGGATTGCATCTGGCTGACTCCGGAAAATAAAGAGCCCCTCCTCGATCTTTCCCGTCAGCTAAAGCCAGACATGGTGGGCAGGCACCGCCAGGATTTAACCAACCCCAAAGCCGTTGAGCAGTGGCTGGGGGCCCTTGGCAAGGGAGGTTTGTCGGTGCTTGTGGCCCAGGACCCCGGCAAGGGTAACCGGGCCGCTGGTTACGTGTATTTGCAAAAAGGCATGCTGTGGTCGTCACACATGGGCACTGTGGAGGCCTATGTACATCCGGATTACCGCAATCTGGGCCTGGGAAGCGCCCTGTTGCGGGAAATCGTCAGACACGCAGAGGGCCTGGGTTTGATGTTCGCCAAAGCCGAGTTGCCGGCCGAGCGCCGCGACCTTGTCACGGCGTACAAAAGGCTTGGTTTTCACCTAAAAGCAATACTGGAGGATTACCGTGTGGACAGAACGGGCAAGCCCTACGACGTACTGATAATGACTAAGCGCGTTATGGTGGACAGCACGCAGGAGTTTCTCTACAGCTACTGATAAGTTACCGCTCCGCTAGTGTAAAAAAAATCACAATCGGGGCAGGCTTCAAGTTGACAACAAACTACCTGTGGTTTATTGTGCTTCCGGTTTGTTAACCTCTTCACTATCCGGTCAGGCAGGGATATGGCGAAGATTCTAATAATCGACGATGACGCAGATTTCACCTTGGCCACCAAGGCTATTTTGGAATCAGCCGGCCACCAGGTTAGCGCAGCCCCCTCGGGCAAGGACGGCCTGGACAAGATCAAGGACGAAGACCCCGACTTGATCATCCTCGACATCATGATGGACTCGATATATGAGGGGTTCTCGGTGACGACCACGTTGCGCGGCACTCCCGAATACATCGATTTTCGGGATACGCCGGTGCTGATGTGCTCGGCGGTAAAGAAGATTACCGGCGAACGGTTCAATGTTCCCAAGGACGCACAGCTTGCTCAAGGTGACGACTATCTTGACAAGCCCTTCAGCGCCGAAGTGCTGCTGAACAGGGTTAACAAGCTGCTAGGCAAATAGGCCGATGACACAATGGTTCTGCGCGCACAGCCGCATATCCTGGTCATCGACGATGACGAGGTAGCCCGAGAATCAGCCCAAATTCTGCTGAACCGCTGGGGCAACCGCGTCAGTTTGGCTGAAGGAGGCGAGACCGGTCTGCACTTGATGCGCCAGGACCCTCCGGACCTGTGTCTGGTCGACTTGCAGATGCCCGGTTTGTCGGGCCTGGAAGTGCTGGGGAAAATAAAAGACTTCGATTCGACCATTGTCTGCATCATGGTAACCGGTTACGCCACTTTGCAGTCTGCGGTTGATGCCCTCAAGGAAGGGGCCTACGATTTCCTGGCCAAGCCTTTTTCGCCCAGCGAGTTGAAAAGGGCCATAGACCGGGGCCTGGAACGGCGTTTTCTGGAAATGGAAACCGCCGCTCTGCGCGAAGAAAAGGACCGGATGGAGGCCAACTTCATCACCATGGTTTCCCACCAATTGCGTTCGCCCCTGGCCGCCGTCCGTCAATTGCTGGAAGTGGCCGCCAGCGAGGCCCTTGGTCCCATGGAAGGCCCTTACCGTGATATTATGAGCCGTGCGACCTCGCGGCTGGACGATCTCCTGCAAAGCCTGAACAGCTGGCTGAGTATGAGTCAGATTCAGGACAAGGGCATCGTAGAGCGCAAGAGCGAGATCAAAATCGGTGAGCTTTTAAGCCGGCTGGCTCGCAGGATTTCCGTCGACGCGGAAGCTGCGGGTCAAACCATTAAGCTGTCCGGCCAAGACGACGACTCGGTCGCCGTTGATGTGGACAGTGAAAGTTTGATGGAGGCGTTGTATAACATCGCTTCGAATGCTGTTAAATATAACAAGCCCGGAGGAGAGGTGGCGCTGTCCTGGCGGGCTGACGATTTTCTGGTGCACATAGACGTCACCGATCAAGGCCCTGGCATTCCCGAAGCGGAATGGCCGTTTTTGTTTGATGATTTTTTCCGCTCACAGCGGCCTGAATTAAAAAACAAACCAGGAACCGGTCTGGGACTTTCGATCTCCAGAAAGATCGTCATGGCCCATGACGGCGAGATAAAGGTATTATCGACAATGGGAGAAGGCTCGACATTTACCGTTATCCTGCCGCGCGCCGACGCAATGAAATAGAGACTCGCATTATTTAAGGATACTGGCGGCCGTAGGCGGCCGTAGGAATTATACATACCCGAACCGTTAATGGCGGCGGATCAAGGCAAAACAACCGGCCAGGGGGCCGGGTTAGTTATTGCCGGTTTTATATTTATCCGCCGCCGCATGGAGTGATCCCGCATGAGTGTCGCACAGTGGTTCAAAGGCGTTCGCCTGAGTAAACCGCAGGCACCCGCGGCTCCGCCCTCAGAGTTTCCCGCTCCCGAGCGGGTGTATCTGCCTCTGAGGCAACACCGCGGTGAGATCTGCAAGCCACTGGTTCAACCCGGCGATCTGGTTAAAGTCGGCCAGATCATCGGCGAGGCCGACGGCTTGGAAGCGGCATTGGTTCACGCCTCGGTCAGCGGTAAAGTCGAACAGATTATCGACGTCAGCGACCCCGAAGGCCGCGTTGTCCCCACTGTCGTTATCAGCAACGACGGCAAGGACGACTGGGCCGATCTGGCCGATGAAGTCACCCTGGTCGACACCGCCGACAAGGTGTTTGAAACCAAGCCCAGCCGGTTGCTCAACGCCGTACGCGGCGCAGGTCTGGTCAGGGCCGCTGCCCATGGCCTTCCCCTGCATCTGGAACTTTCCCCACCCATGGCTCCGCGCAGCTACCTGTTCATGACAGGCATACCGGTCGTGCGGGCCATAGACACCTTGATCATCAAGGCCGTCGACGCTGATCCGCCGGTGATACCGAACCAGGCCTGCCTGGCCGGTTTCGGCCCCGAGTTGGAGATAGGCATCGCCGCCTTGGCTCGGGTGGCCGGCGCCAAACGCGTGATCATCGCCGCCGCCGCCGGAGCCGATCTGGGCGACCTGGCCAAAACGGCCCAGGCCCGTGAGTGGGAAATCACCAGCGTCAACGGAGCGCACTATCCCTATGCCATGGACGACATCATGGTCTTCAACCTCACCGGCCGGGAAGTGCCCACGCCGTATGGTGAGCCCAGGGATGTCGGTGTTCTGGTGGAACCCCTGGCCACGGCCATGGCCTTTGGCAAGGCCCTGATGGACGGCCGCCCCTCCGTGGAACGTGTCTTCAGCGTGGCCGGCGACGTTGCCAAACCTGGCGTCTTCAAGGTCAGGCTCGGCACGCCCGTTTCGGCCATCCTGGCCGCCTGCGGACCTGCCGGCGAACCCGGCAAGGTCATCTTCGGCGGCCCCATGATGGGTCTGGCCCACTTTGACGTGAACACGCCGATCACCAAGGAGACCGACGGCCTCTATGTGATCAGCAAGAAAAACGTGCAGAATTTCTCCGGCGAAGCGTGCATCCACTGCGGACGCTGCGTGCAGGCCTGCCCGGTCAACCTGATTCCCTGCGAACTGGGCAAAATGTGCGAATTCGGCCAATACGCCGAAGCCGAGGAGAGAGACCTGCTCCATTGTATTGAATGCGGCTGCTGCGCATATGTATGCCCCGCCAAACGGCCCATGGTTCATCTGATCCGCCTGGGCAAGAGCGAGGTTATGGCAGGGAAGGAGCAGTCATGAGTAAACAGCTTCTAACCGTATCGACCTCTCCGCATATCATGGGCAAAATGACCGTGCGCTCCATGCACATCGAGTTCATGATTGCCCTGTTGCCGGCCATCGTAACCGGCGTTTATTATTTTGGCGCCCCGGCCATCACTACCATTCTGCTGGCGGTCGCATCGGCCGTGGTCACCGAAGTGGTCCTGGCCAAGCTGACCAAGCAGCCGGTCAAGGTCGGGGATCTCCATGCGGTTCTCATGGGCCTTTTGTTGGGCCTGCTCCTGCCACCTGTGGCTTTTGGCGTTGAAGACGCCTGCCCCTGGTGGATTCCGGTTGTCGGTTCGGCCCTGGCCATCGGCCTTGGCAAGACCGTTTTCGGCGGACTGGGCAATTACCCCATGAACCCGGTCATCATAGCCTGGGCCGCTCTGGCTCTTTCCTGGCCCGAGCACACCATGGCCATCCTGGATCCGATGCCATTCGGCACCGAAGATCCCGAATGGGTCGTCAGCACTACTCCGCTCATGGAGCTCAAGAACGACATCGGCGCCCTGATGAGCTATGAAATGGCCAACCTGTGGAAAGGCATGTATCCCAGCGCCGTTGGCGTGGGCGGCACATGGGCCCTGTTGGCGGGCGGCATCTATCTGGTGATCCGCCGCATCGTGGCTTGGCAGATTCCCGTTGGCGTGATCATCGGCGCCATCGCCCTGGCTCTTTTGGCAACCTACACCGATACGCGCATTGTCGAGGATCTGGGGTTGGAGGAGTTCGCCGACCGCTGGGCGGTTGCTGAATTCATGTTGGCAACCGGCGGCTTGATGATCGCGGCGTTCTTCCTGGCGCCCGAACCGGTATCCAGCCCGGTAACGCCCTGGGGCATGCTGCTCTACGGCATCGGCATCGGCGCCATGGCCGTAATCGTCCGTTTCTGGGGCGCGCCCGTTGACGGCGTGTTCTACGGCGTGCTGATTATGAACGCGGCCACTCCGCTGTTCGATCGCATCAGGCCCGCGGTCCTGGGGAAGGTGGTGCACAGTGCGTGAAATACTTAAACTGGCCGTCGTCCTTACCGTGATCTGCGCTGCCAGCGGCTTCCTGCTGGCCCTGGTGCATGGTTTCACCAAGGCGCCCATTGAGTACGCAGTACTCAAAAACGTCAAGGAACCCGCCATTAAGGCCGTTCTGACGGGATTTGACAACGACCCGGTCAAGGACCTGGTCAAGATCCCCATGGGCAAGGACAAAAAAGGCAAGGCGATCGACCTGAAGGTCTTCCCGGCCAAGAAAGCCGGCAAGACATTCGCGGTGGCCTTCGAGACCTCAGCCAACGGTTATCACGGCCCCATCGGCGTGATGATAGGCATTGATGCCGACAAGAAAGACATCAGCGGCATTTCAATCGTCAGCCACAGTGAGACTCCCGGCCTGGGCGCGCGCATTGTTCAGGCAAACTTCACCGATTCGTTCAAGGGCAAGTCTCTGGAAAAAGAGCTGACCAAAGAGGACATCGACGCCCTCAGCGGCGCGACACTGTCAACCAATGGCGTTGTCGCCGCCGTCAACCAGGCGCGGGAGCTTTTTGATAAGTACCGCGACCAGATGTTGCAGTAGGGAGGGATTAATACAATGGCTCTAATGAAGGATTTTACCAAGGGCTTTTGGGACCTGCTGCCGCCTTTCCGGTTGGTTCTCGGCCTCTGCCCCACCCTGGCCGTCACCACGTCGGCTGAAAACGGGTACGGCATGGGTCTGGCCACCACCTTCGTGTTGGTCGGTTCCAACCTGCTCATATCTTTGCTGCGCAAGGTGATTCCCAGCAAAGTCCGTATCGCGGCGTTCATCGTTATCATCGCCAGCTTCGTCGTCGTGGTCGAGCTGTTGATGCAGGCCTATGTTTTCGGCCTTTACCAGTCGTTGGGCATATTCATCCCCTTGATCGTGGTCAACTGCATCATCCTGGGACGCGCCGAGGCCTTTGCCGCCAAGAACGGCCCCCTGCCCAGCATCATGGACGGCTTGGGCATCGGCCTGGGTTTCACCCTCAGCCTGTTCACCCTGGGCGCCATCCGCGAGATACTGGGCGCGGGCACGCTGACCCTGGTGGCCAAGGCAGGTCTGGCCTTCAACATCATGGGTGAAGGCTACGAGCCCTTCACATTCATGGTGCGCGCCCCCGGCGCCTTTGTCTGCCTGGGTTGCCTGTTGGCCGTGATCAACTACGTCAGCGTCAAATTGGACGAGCGTAAGAGGAGGGCCCAGTCATGAGTTTCGGCGACTATCTGCTGTTTATCGTCGGCGCCATCCTGGTCAACAACATCCTGTTGGCCAAGTTCCTGGGCAACTGTCCCTTCCTGGGCGTCAGCCGCCGCATGGACACCGCCACCGGCATGTCCATGGCCGTCATCTTCGTTATGACCATGGCCGGCATGACCACCTGGGTGGTGCAGTACTTCCTGCTGGTGCCCCTGGAGATCGAGTATCTACAGACAATCGCATTCATTCTGGTAATCGCCGCCCTGGTTCAGTTGGTCGAGATCGTCATGCAGAAAACCATGCCCGCTCTTTACCGGGCCCTTGGCATCTTCCTGCCGCTGATCACCACCAACTGCGCCGTCTTGGGTGTGGCCATCATCAACATCAGCTCTGAATACGATTTCTTTGACACGCTGATCTTCTCGTTCGCCTCGGCCCTGGGTTACAGCCTGGCGCTGGTGCTGTTCGCGGGCATTCGCGAACGGTACGTGCTGGCCCGTATCCCCAAGGTGTTCGAGGGCACGGCCATCGGTCTGGTCACAGCCGGTTTCCTGGCTCTGGCTTTTTCCGGTTTCGCCGGGCTTGTTGGTCACTAGCGCAACTGGGGCTGCCCAAGGCAGCCCATGGAGAGATATATAATGCTGATAGAAGCATTGGCCATCGGTGGATTGGGACTAGCCTCGGCCCTGGGCCTGGGCATAGCCGCCCGCATATTCGCCGTGGAGGTCGATCCGCTCGTTGAGGCAATCGAGGAGGCCCTGCCCGGCGCGAACTGCGGCGGCTGCGGCTTTGCCGGTTGTTCTTCATGCGCGGTGGCCATCGCCTCCGGTAAAGCCGCTGCCAACGTCTGCGTAGGCGGCGGTCCGGAAGTCGGTGAAGCCATTGCCGCGATATTGGGCGTGGAGATCTCCTTCCGCGAACCGCAAATCGCCCTGCCCGACTGCACCTATGGTACCGACCGGGCCGCGCTAAAATACGTTTATGACGGTGTTCAGGACTGCAAAGCCGCCGCTCTGTTGGCCGGTGGAGCCAAAGAGTGCGAGATCGGCTGCCTTGGCCTTGGCACCTGCGCAGCCGCTTGCCCGTTCGGCGCCATCACCATTGGCGAGGATCATCTGCCAAAGATCGATCCCCTGCTGTGCACCGGCTGCGGAACCTGCGAGCGTTCCTGTCCTAAAAACATCATTCATCTTTCTTCGATCACCGACCGCATCCTGCAGTTCAACTCTGTTGAAAACTGCGTGGCGCCCTGCCAGGCCACTTGTCCGGCCCAGATCAACATTCCGGGCTACATCAAGGCCGTGGGTGAAGGCCGCTACGAAGATGCGGTGCAGATCATCAAGGAACACAACCCGCTGCCCCTGGTCTGCGGCCGTGTCTGCCCGCATCCATGCGAGGACGCCTGCCGACGCGGCCTGGACGGCGAGCCGGTGAACATCAACCATATCAAGCGGTTTGCCGCTGACTATGAGATGAACTCCGGCAAACGCATCCAACCGCTGGTCATGCCGTCCAACGGACGCAAGGTCGCCGTTGTCGGCGGCGGTCCCGCCGGCCTGACCGTTGCCTACTATCTGGTGCGTCTTGGTTACGTGCCCACGATCTTTGAACAGCAGCCCAAACTCGGCGGCATGCTGCGCTACGGCATCCCCGAGTACCGCCTGCCCAAGGCCATTCTCGATTGGGAATGCCAAGGCATTCTGGAGCTTGGCGTCGAAGCCAGGATGAACCAGAAGATGGGCCGCGACTTTACCATGCAGTCGCTCCAGGATGAGGGCTTCGAAGCCATCTTCGTGGGCCCCGGTTGCTGGGACAGCCGCAACATGGGCCTGGAGGGCGAAAACCTCCAGGGCGTTCTGCCCGGAACGAACATGCTCATCGACCGCGGTCTGGAAAAGGACACGCCGGTGGGCAAGAAGGTCGTCATCATCGGCGGCGGCAACACGGCTCTGGACTGCGCCCGCACCTGCTGGCGCCTGGGCGCCGATGAAGTCACCGTACTTTACCGCCGCTCCCGTGCCGAAATGCCGGCCAACGACATCGAAGTCGAGGAAGGCGAGCACGAGGGCCTTAATTACAAGTTCCTCGCCGCCCCCACCAAGCTCATCGGCGATGAAAACGGCAAGCTCGTGGGGCTTGAGTACATCACCATGGAGCTTGGCGAGCCTGATGCGTCCGGCCGCCGCCGCCCGGTGCCCATTGAGGGTTCCGAGACGGTGATAGCGGTCGACAACGTCATCGCCGCTATCGGTCAGTTCCCCGACTTGGCCTTCCTGGAGCAGGACGGCGCTTGCAAGGACCTGACCATAAGCCGCTGGAACACAATCGAATGTGACGAGCGGCTGGGCACCACCACCATGACCGGCGTATTTGCCGCCGGTGACGGCGTGCACGGCGCCAAAACCGTTGTAGAGGCTATCGGCGCCGCCCGCAAGGCCGCCAGGTCGATCCACCTGTATCTGGGTGGCGACACTCTCGGCGATCCCCAGCAATGGGTCAAGAACCCCAAGCAGGTCAACCAGCGCGTGAAGGAAATTCCCAACGCGCCGGTCCCGGGCCAGCGCGCCAAAATGCGCGAACTCACCGTTTCCGAACGCGCCAATTCGTTCATCGAGGTCGAATTGGGGCTGTTGGAAGAAGACGCCAAGCGAGAAGCCCAGCGCTGCTTGCAGTGCGGCATTTACTGCTACAAAAAGTCCGGCGAATGCACAGATTCAACCTGTGCAAGTTGTTCGGGCTCCTAGCGGGAGGATGAAAATGAAATCCACCCCGACAATGAACCGCCGTGGTTTCCTGAAGCTGGCCGGCATGGCCGGCGCTGCGGCCGCCCTGCCCCTGGTATCTCCGGCCATCGGTCTGGCCGACATGGGCCGCAAGCTGCATGTCGCCCAGCAGACCAGGATGATGATGGGCACGCTGGTATCGGTCACTATCGTTGACAGCTCACCGGCCCTGGCCCAGGACGCCATGAACAAAACATTTGACCGCATGGCCTCCCTGACGCCGATCTTTGACCGGCACAGCGGAGCGGGCCTGCTCAACGCACTGAACACCAGCGGCAGCATAACCGCGATGCCCGCCGAGCTGAGCAAGGTCATCGATCTGTGCCAGAGCGTGCATCGGCTCAGCGGCGGCGCCTTTGACATCACCGTGGCTCCGATCATCGACGCCTACCGCCAGAGCTTCGCCGCTTCCGGCCGTGCTCCCAGCAAGGACGAACTGCGGGCCGCCATGAACACCATGGGCGGCGTTAGCGTAAACGGCAACGCCATGGCCATCACCCGCCAAGGCGCTGGCGTGACCCTCGACGGCGTGGCCAAGGGCTACCTGGTTGACCAGGGCCTGGCGGCGGCCAAGGCCGCAGGCGCCTCGCACGTGTTGATCAACGCCGGCGGAGACGTGGGCGTATTGGGCGACCGCGGCAACGGCCAGCCCTGGCGCGTGGCCGTATCCGATCCGGCCGAGCCCAGCAAGGCCAAGGCGGTTATCTCGCTGACCAGCGGCGCGGTGGCCACCAGCGGCAACTACGAGGTCTACTTCGACCGTGACAAGCTCTATCATCACATCATAGACCCCGCGACGGGCGCCAGCCCCCGCATGGACACCAGCGTCAGCGTTCGGGCCGGCTCCGCCGCTCTGGCCGACGCCCTGTCCACGGCCTGCTTTGTGATGGAGCCCAAGGCCGCCCGCAAGCTGCTTGCGAGCAACCAGGGCCTGGACGGCATGATCCTGACCCGTCAAGGCCAGCGCTATATGACCGAAGGATTCGCCGGCTAGGCAATCCGACCGTCAGCCATGTATCGGCCCCGCCCTTTTCGCGGCGGGGCCGTTTTTTATTGTAACCGGCAAGAGTTGCCATGTTTATCAGAGCCCAACACCAGCCGCCGGCCACCAACCCCGCCTCAACAAGGGAATCCAACTTTTTCATTTATCAATTTTGATAATCCATGCCCCTGTGGCCAGCCGCTTTCCACAAAACAGCACGTCAATTGTTCACCTTTTCTCACGCCAGTCTAATTGGCCCGGCAATTGCTAGGGATTATAATGTAATTAGGGAAAGGAGGCAGCCATGCTAAATAACACTATCACGCCAAGTTCCATTGGCATCGAACGGCTGATTCAGGTGCTTGGCCTACCCTCCCATGATCAAACCGCGGGCATGGGGTTTGCCGTGACCGAAAAGGTTTTTCGCAAAATGGTCTATTTCATCGGGCGCACCTTTTTCGGCGCAGTCGGCCTTTGCCTGGAACCGGGCAAGGAATTTAAAAGCTTTACCGTATTCCCGGCCCCGGATATGGACTGGCACCGTTGCGCCTTTTGGATGGGTCACCTGGTGAACTTGGCCGCCGACGAAGAGATCATGGCCGGCCCGGAACAATTCTTGGCGCCAAACGGATATAAGGGCCAGAGACGAGTATACGAAGACTACAGGCGTGCCGTGATGGACAACCTTGACCTATTGCCCGCTGGCGCACGCAGCTTCGGGCTGCGCTCACCAGGCGAAGCCCTGCTCATCGCCTTGGCCAAGGTTCATCAAAAGGCCGTGGAAAACAGCGACGCCGCATAAAAAAACGGACCGCCCGATGGGCGGTCCGCAAAAATGAACCACTGGGGAATGATCAGGCCACGGCCACAACCGTGACTTCACTGAGGCTCTTGAGCACGCTGGTGGCCAGCGAGCCGAAAATGCTGCTTCTGTCGCCCTTGCTGCCCACCACAACGGTGCCAAAGCCGCCGTTTCTGACTACATCGACGATATCTTTGGCAATGCCCTTCTTGCGCTCCATGGCCGTGATCTTGATCTGGTCTTCGTCAAAACCCATGCGGCAAAGATGCTTCTTGGATTCGGCCATGTTCTCTTCCACGGACGCCCGTTCCCTTTTGATGGCTTCAATATTCGAACGGACCTTGTTGGTGAAGGGTGTCTCCACCATTTCATAATCCGGCGCCTTGTCGTATACGGAAAAAATGGTGACCTTCACCCCCTCCACGCGGGAAAACATCTGTCCGACATACTCAACCGCGCGCAGGGCTGTCTGAGAATTGTCATACGCCAACAGTACATTGGTCCACAGCATCCGGTCCTCCATCTTCATCAGCTTTAGCGATTACCCTGACCACCTTCACGGCCAGGTGTTCACTGCCGGCCAGCCTTTTGGACAGGCGGCTCACCCCGAACCAGCACAGCGCCAACAACGACAGCCCCAAAACAACGGCGGACACCTGGGAGTCGTAACCGTATCTCGGGCCATAGGCCTTGCCCAAGGCGGCGCCCAAAATCAGGGCTATGACCGGAACCATGTAAACCATGAATCCGGCTCCCAGAACACCCTTACGCTTGGCCGCGACCAAAACTCGATCCCCTTCGTCCGCTCCGGCTTCATTGATTGCCGGAACCAGGCGGATTTTTTCGCCGCCCATCATCTGGCAGGCCCCCTTGGCCGCGCAATGTGAGCAGGCCTCGGTCTGAACCGTTTCAACCATGGCCAGTCCGCCTCGAATTTCGCGGACAAAGCCTTGTTCCGTCATATGTGATGCTTTGCTGGTTTCCATAATACTCATATTACCATGTTTGAACGGCCCGGCGTAAACCAAAGCCTTATGTAAACATTCAACGTTTTATTGCTGCAGAACACCGATCCAATGCCCCAAAGGTAGGCCGTTAAGGACCGGTTTGGCCATTATTCGTTGCAATGCCTGTCCCAGACGCTGTTGATGCCGTGGCGGTGCGGGTATGCCGGGCAGGTTCTCACAGATCAGCAAAGGTCTATTCTCACCGCATGCGGCCGCATACACGTCCGCCATGAGGCCGTAGGCGCCCCCTACTGCCGCCTGCTCCACCAATTGGCTGAAGACAAGGCCAAGCGTGACATACCATTCGTCCATCATGGCCGGGCTACCCGGCCCGCACTTTTCCATGGACATCATCATTCGGCAAGCCAATGGCCTTGCCTCGTATACCGAGCAGGCGCCATTGGCATCTAAAAAAGGACATATACCAGGGATGGTGGTGGGGGTTTGTTCCTCCGGCGGCTCCTGGCCACCCAGAAACATCCTTGCAAACTGATTGGGCGTTGTTGCTGGACGGGCGGCCGGGTCAACAGTTATCTCGGCCAAGGCTCTCAAGGTATTTTCTTGGCCATTGGCTTGCGCAAGATCCGCCAAAATCTGCATTTCCAGCGTCGTAAGCATTACCCGGTCGGTGCAACAAACCGCGCAGCCGCTTTCACAGGCCCAAATCGTTGCGCCGACATGCTCGTCAAAGGCATTATATAATGAGACCAGGGTTTTTAGGGCAATGTATTGTTTATCCATGCGTGTTCAGTTTCCACACCGGGCGCCATACTTCGTTGAGCATGCGAATTGACAGTCCTCACAATGCTTTCTATACTCCTTTGTAGCCCAGGGGGCCACTTATTCAAGACTGTTTTGCCCAATATGACGTGAAAGGACCATCAATGAACAAGATCACCCCGCCCAGACAACGGGAAGTACAGTGCCCTAAATGCAAAAGAAGTTTTAAAACTAGTTTATTGTCATTGGCCTACTGCCCATATTGCAGGACTCCTGTCAAATTGGAGCCAGGCTTCAGCCCCAACCGGTAAGCCGAAGGTAGGGTTACAGATAGTAGCCATACAATCAAATAATAAATTAATTCCGGGCGGTTAATGCACAACAGCACATCAAATACAGGTTCACGACCCACGGTTTTTCCCGGCTATGTCAGTTTTGAGCTTTCAAACCTGATTCACGATACGCTTACACCTTGCGATGTGTTTTTCGAAGTCTATAGCGAACGCCTCGGCCGAAACAGCCTTACATTGGCCCTCAGAAAAGATCAAACGGTTGAACCGGTTATCCTTGAAGACCTTGCATCACAGGGTGTTGTCCACTCTTACGCAAAACAGGAGGATCTTGGCAGCCTCCAGCAATATCTGTTCATGATGTCGGCGGACAACTTCTCCGGCCTATCCAAGCAAGAGCGCGTGGAACTGTTGTATGATGCGGCCGTTTGCACCATCAAATCGGCCATGCTCGAACCCAGAAACGGACGACGCTTGGCAATGGGCGTGCGTGTGGTGCGCAATATGGTCAGCACGATTTATGAAAGCATGCTGAACATTAAGCGGCTTCTTGCCCTGATGACCATTAGCAATGACATTTTCAACCACTCCATCAAGACCTGCCTATTGGGTGCTGGTTTCGCCAAATTCCTGGGATGGACGCAAAAAGATACCGAAGAACTGGCTTTGTCCCTTTACTACCATGACCTGGGGCTCGTGGTTTACGGTGACAACGATGAACCCAATCCCTTTGGCGTCAATCTTCAGCTTGAGGAAACGGACCAGGATCACCCAACCCGCTCGCGTGATTTTTTAACCCAGTTGCCCGAAGCCAATCCTCGCGTGCTGGATACCGTGCAAAACCATCATGAGAACATGGACTGCAGCGGATTTCCCCGAGGGTTGTGCGCCGACAAGCTCTCCGAGGCGTCGAGGATTGCCAGAATTGCCGATTTTTATGAACTCCGCACCTCGGGCGACAACCAAAACAGTTCGCCGTATGTCGCCCTGCGGATGATGAATATCGAGTTGGCCCAACAGCTCGATCAAAAGCTGGTCCACGAATTCGTAGTTTTTCTCGGGCGGTTATCGTAATGGCGGCCTGATCGATCTTGCAATAAAATGAATGAGGGAGGAAAAATGAATAAAGCCGCGAAAATAATCATGCTGGCCGTTTCCGCAATGATCCTGGCCGCGACCGCCAATGCAGACCAGATTACGGACCAGGTTAACGCGGGCATCAAGCTGTACGAGGAAGGCAAGATAAGCAAGGCCATCAACGAGATAGATTTCGCCCTGGGCCAGATGCGCCAAAAGCAGGCAGAGGCCATAGCGGCGCTTATACCCGAAAAGGTGGAGGGTTGGACCGCTAAAAAAGTTAAAACAAGCGGCAACCAGTCAATAATGGGCGCGGGCACCATTGCCTCGCGGTCATACAAACAAGATGGCGGCAAGGGCAAGGTCCAGATCGAGATCATGCGCCTTGGCCAGGGCATGGGCATGATGTTCAACCCGATGATGCTCCAACGCATGGGTGGCGGCAAGCCAGTCCTGATCGGCGGCATGAAGGGCACTATCATCGAAAAGGGCGAAACCGAAGCCCAACTGGTTCTGACTCCGGCCAACGAACACATCTTGAAAATCGAAGTGTTACAGACCGAAGACCCCGGCGATGTCGCCGAAGAATTCGCCGGTGCCATGGATCTGGCCAAAATAGTTGAGTTGTTACAATAACCCAAATTGAAAGGGTTTATACGATGAAGGCAGGAATAATCTTCACTGGCACTGGTCCGATTTTGGTCCTGACAAGCTACGCGTCATTGGGCGACGCGGATTTCGCTCAAAAGATGTCACGCAAGGGCATTATGAAATTTATAGCCCACGAGTTGGACACCGAACTGGTCCGCCAGCGTTACGGCAAACAATTCGAGGTGATACAAAGCGACCTCTTGCCGCAGGAGGATATCCGCGTGCTCGATTACAACGGCCACAACGTATTCTTCAACTTTACTTACCAGGAAATGGGCCCGCCCATTTTCCACGAGTAGGGCCGACAAGTTAGCCTGCTTGACCGGGGCGGCGGGCGGTGTTAAATTTTTTCACGCCGTCGCACAGGACCGGTGGCCGGCAACCGCCGCACAACCAGATATATCTGCCGCGGATGTCCAATGCGTCCGCGGCCTTTATTTTTAAGCACACGGGGAGAAGATCAAAATGCCTGTCGCAGTGAAAATCGTTGATTACATGGAACGCGCAAGCTGGATCCGGGCCATGTTTGAAGCGGGCGCAAAGCTCAAGGCCCAATATGGCGACGAGAATGTCTATGACTTTTCCCTGGGCAATCCAAACTTGGACCCGCCGGAAGACTTTTATCATGTAGTCAGACGGCTGGTTGGCCAGCCGTCACCGGGAGACCACTCCTACATGCCCAACAGCGGCTTTATGCCGGTGCGCCAGAAAGTGGCTGACTACCTGAGCAGAATCCATGAAGTTCCGCTGAGTTCCGACTCCATCATCATGACCGTCGGCGCGGCGGGTGGTCTGAATATCGCATTGAAGACTATCCTCAACCCCCAAGACGAGGTTGTGGTCCCTGCCCCGCTGTTCATGGAATACAATTTCTACGTTGAGAATCACGGCGGCAAGATGATCATCGTGCCCACCAATGAAGATTTCAGCCTGAATATCGATGCCATGGCCGAGGCGATCACCCCCAAGACCGCGGCCGTGCTTATCAACAACCCCAACAACCCAACCGGCGCGGTGTACAGCCAACAACAGATAGATGATCTGGCTTCCATGCTCACAGCCAAGAGCAGCGAGATCGGCAGGCAGATTTACCTGATAAGCGATGAGCCCTACCGCCAGATAGTCTACGATGGGCTTCATGTGCCCAGCACCTTGAAGGCCTACCCCCACAGCATACTGGCCACATCATTCTCCAAAAACCTGAGCCTGCCCGGCGAACGCATCGGCTACGTGGCCGTGGGCAAGGGCGCCGATGACCACGACCGTCTCATCGGCGGCATGACCCTGGCCAACCGCATTCTGGGCTTTGTCAATGCGCCTGGCCTGCAACAGCGCATCGTGGCCGAACTTCTGGATCATAGCGCCGACATCTCCCAATACGCCAAAAAGCGCGAGATGATCTGCAAAGTGCTGGATGACGCTGGATTTGACTTCATCAAGCCCGGCGGCACGTTCTATGTCTATCCCAAGAGCCCCATCGCCGATGATGTGGCCTTTGTCAAGGCGGCCCAGGAGGAAAACCTGCTGCTGGTACCCGGCGCCGGTTTTGCCGGACCGGGGCACTTCCGCATCGCCTTCTGCTGCTCCGATGAAACCATAGAGCGCTCGGCAAACGCCTTTAAAAAGGTCCGCAGCCGCTTTTAGTCATGAAGCAGAGGCGATTCAGCCTGACCAGTCTCGGCTGCCGGGTCAACCAGGCCGAGGCTGACTACTTGGGCAGACAACTTGAAAACATGGGCTGGTTGCGTGTCGAGCGCGGCCAGCCCGTTGATTTCTCGCTGTTGATGACCTGCGCGGTCACTTCATCCGCGGCGCGTCAGTCCCGGCAGATGGCTCGCCGCCTTGCCAAACAGGCCGATTCTGGGATCGTGCTTGTCACCGGCTGCGGCGTGGAGGCCGAGGCCCGGGCCTACCTCGATGACGGCCACAAGGTCCTGGGCCGGGGGCAATTGTCTAGCCTGGCCGATTTGCTAGGCAGCGACCGCCTGCCCGAGGGTCCGCCCTCCATCGGGCCGGATGGCGGCCAATTCTGCCCCGGCGTGCTTGCTCCGGGCAATGCCCGCAGCCGGGCAATGCTCAAGGTCCAGGACGGATGCAACGCCAACTGCGCCTACTGCATCGTGCCTTCCACCAGGGGTGGACCCCGCAGCCTGCCGCACGAACAAGCCGTGCGATACTGGCGCGAACTGGCCCAGACCGGGGCCAATGAGATCGTGCTTACCGGTATTCACCTAGGCCGCTGGGGTTGGGATTTCGACCCGGCCGGACGTTTGGAAGACCTCGCCCAAGCTCTGCTGGCCGCCGATGAACGGCCGCGTTTGCGCCTGAGCTCCCTGGAATCCCATGAAGTCACGCCGGGCCTTGTACGTTTGGCGGCCACCCACGACAGGGTCTGCCGCCACTTTCACCTGCCCCTGCAATCGGGCAGCGACAAGGTCCTGGCGGCCATGGGCAGGCCCTACACCTCCGGGCAATACCGCCGGGTGGTGGAGGACATCGCCAAAGCCATACCCGGTGTGTGCATCGGGGCCGACGTGCTGGTGGGCCTGCCAGGCGAAGACGAGGAAGCATTCGAACAAACGCGCTCGCTCATCCGGGAGCTTCCAATATCATATCTGCACGTGTTTCCCTACTCGCCCCGGCCGGGCACCAGGGCCTACACCATGCCCGAACGACCGTCCGGGCAGCAGGTAAACGAACGCTGTGCCATGTTGCGGGAATTGGGCGCGGAAAGAAAACTCCGGTTCCTGCAAAACCTGGTCGGCAAGACCCTGGAGGTTGTTGTGGAAGGCAGATCCATGGGCCGCAGTTCGGAATACGCCCTGGTCAAGCTGGCCCAGAAGTTGCCCCGGGGAGAGACGTTCCAGGTCGAAGCAACCGGTTGCCGGACAGACGGCTCCGAGCCGTGCCTTGTGGGCCGCGTTTTAACGGACGCTTAAAGCAATCTTTGACTAGCGGCCCGATTATTGGGTAAGTTTAGGCAAAACCGCCCATGAGGATGTGGAACTTGGCCAATGTCACCGGTTTCAGTAGAGCTTGCCTTGCGCTGTCCATGCTGGCAGCCTTGCTGTTCTTGTTTCCGGCGCCGGTCCAGGCCCAACAAGAGCCCTCGCGTTTGAAAACCATTGACCTTGAGGTCAACGGCGGCACCATCCGGATCAACGCCGGCAGCGCCCTGGCGCTAAATCCGGACCTTCTCTTCCGGGTCGTCAGGGCCAGCACGGACGACTGGCTGGACATCGGCCTGGAATACCGGTTGAAATCCCATCCTGCCTATGACCTGCGGCGCCCTCATACCTTAAGGGAAATCCTGGGCGACAAGATTTTCGACATCGGCCAGATGGAGTTGCAGGTCTTCAAGAATGCCGTTCAGGTCGGCGAGATCAGCCTGCTTGTCTCTCCGTCTTCCCTGGATTGGCTGCGCCGTGCCGGTGAGGTAGAGGACCCGGCCGACAAGATCCGCTATATGAAAAAAGTCGCCGAGCTCAATCCCGGCGATGAACTGGTTTGGCAGACCCTTTTGGATATGCTGATCACCGCCGGAAAGTATAACGATGCGGCGGATATGGTTTCCGCCCGGCTGGCCGATCAGGATGACCCCAGATTGCAGCGGCTTTTGGCCGAGTTGTATCTCAAACAGGACAAGATCGAACAGGCCGCCGCGGTGCTGAGCAAACTGCGTCCCGACTTCCCCGAGGACGAGGAACTGCTTACCTCTCTGGCCGCCATTTACAGTCAGCTGCGCCGCTGGCCCGAGGCCATAGGTGTTCTGGAGCAGTTGGCAGCCCTGCAAAAAGGTTCGCAAAAAGCCCATACCTTTATGCAACTGGCCGCCATATATGAAACGTCCGGCAAAAGCGAAAAGGCCCTGACATATCTGGAACAGGCCGCCCCGCTGTTGCCCTCCGACCCGGAACTGCAACTAAAACTGGCCTACTCCCTGGAAAAGGCGGGCAACAAACAAGGCAGCCTCGCCGCCCTGGAAAATGCGGCAAGGCTCCGTCCGGAGGACATGCCCCTGCAACAGCGCCTGGCCAGGGCTTACCTGGATTCGGGCGATGATGAAGCCGCCTTGGCCCATTTCCAGCGGCTGTCCGAGCTTACCCCCCAAGACACGGCCATTCTGTTGGCCCTGGCCCGGCTGTACCAAAAACGCGAGGACCACAAGGCCCTGGCCGAGGTGTACGGCAAACTGGCCCAGCTACGGCCAGGAGACCCGGACATCGGCTACAACCTTGCCGTTATCCTGCTTGAGATCAACCAATATCAAAAGGCACTGGATGCATTGACGCCGGCCGTGGCCGCCAAGCCCGATGATCTGGAAATCATGGAACTGCTGTATGAGGCCCAGGTTGGCCTGAAGCGTTATAAGGATGCCGCAGACACGGCGGAAAAGATGTTTGAGGCCGGCGACGCCCAAAAGGTCGCCGGGATTGTCTACCCCGCCCTTTCCCAACACCAGCCGGAAAAGCTGGCCGATCTATTGGAAAACGCCCAGGCCAAAGCTACCGGGAATGCATTTTTACACGAAATGCGCGCCGCATTGGCCCTCGAACAAGGCGATCCGGACAAGGCCATCGAAGTCCTGCGTGCTTCCTGTAAGGCTCGTCCCGACGACATGGCCCAGGCCCTACGTCTGGCCCAGCTTCTGGAAGCCCAGGAACAGGACCGGGAAGCCCTGGAACTATACGGCAAAATCCTGGACAAATGCGGCGAATGCCCTGAGGTGGAAGATGCCTACATGAACCTGCGGACCAGGCTGCTGAAAAGCGGCAAACCCTAGGAGGTGCAATGAGAATCGGCCTGGAAAGCCTGTTGTTAATGCAACTGGCCTACTGCGTCGTCGGCGTGGCCTATAATGTACTCAGTTATTTTGTCGTTGCCCAGGGCGGCGCCCAGCTGTCGACCACCCCGCCGGTTCTGGGCGGCATCGCCATGTTTACCTATGGCCTGTTTCTGATTCCCGGTTTTGTGGGCAAGTTCAACATCTACAGAATCCTGATGGGTATTTCGATTCTGTTTTACGGTTTCGGCGGCATCTACAAGCACCTTTCGCTATACTTCGCAACCGGACTGGAGGGCTACCACTCGTTTTTGTCCTGGCTCCTGGCCTGGACCATCAACGTTTTCGGCCTGGTTCTCAACGTCATCGCCGCGGCGGGACTGTACAAAAAACAGGATTAGCCGTCTAAAAAACGAAATACACTGCCCAACGCCAGCCAAGATGACGATATTGCGCCTTTCCAAGGGATTAACCTTTGGCGCTGCTTGACAAAAGGCCGGGTCAGTGGTACCTAAGCCAATCTGACCATACTCCTTTCTCCGGCATGGGGCCGGGGACGTAAAGCCCAAGAGGAGGAACTATGAGGCATTACGAAACGATATTCATCGTTCATCCGGAGTTGCCCGAAGACGACACCAACGCCGTCATCGAGAAATTCCAAGGCATTCTGGAAGACGGTGGCGCATTCATGTCCAAAGTGGACCTGTGGGGCCGCCGCCGCTTGGCTTACCCCGTTAAAAAGCAAACCAAGGGTTTCTACGTACTGTTTGAGTACGGTTCGGAGCCCGCCGCCGTCGACGAGATGGAGCGCATTTTCAAGATCGATGAAAATGTCATCCGCTTCCTCACGGTGAAGCTCGACGATGTCTTCGACATCGAGGCCGCCAAGGTCGAAAAGGCCGCCCGCGCAGATGCCCCCCCCACCCCGCCGAGGGCTGACGAGGACGCTGAAGACGACTACGATGTACACGCCGATTCCGACGATGACTATTCCGACGAAGACGACGAAAGCTAGGCCGCGGGAGGGCATGAAATGATTTCCAGGAAAAGAAGATTCGGTCGCCGCAAGGTCTGCCGTTTTTGCGCAGATTCGACCTTGAAGATCGACTATAAGGATCCCCGCAACCTGCGGTATTTCACCACTGAACGCGGCAAGATTATTCCCAGGCGCATCAGCGGTTGCTGCGCCAAGCACCAGCGCGAGTTGACTTTGGCCATCAAGCGGGCGCGTCATATCGCCCTGCTGCCTTTCGGCTCGTCGTATATGTAGGCGGCGAAGCACCGTGTCAAGGCCTCCGGCCGTACGGTTGCCATTCACGGCGGGCTGCGCCGTTGGTTCGGCCCTGTTGGGCATAGCGCCGCTGGCCCTGGGCGTCATTGGCTCGGTGCTCAGTCTGCTCAGCCCTGCTCCGGTACTATTGGCATACGCCAAATACGGCAGCAGGCAAGGTAGGCTTACCGCTGCCGGGGCTTTGCTCCTGGCGGCTTTGGCCACGGGTTTCGATCCACCCGGGCTTTTGTTCTATGCCGCCATGAGCCTGCCTCTAGCGGTTGCCGCAGGCGAACTGCTGCGGGCGGGACACGGGGCTCCAAGGGCCATTGCCGGTGGCACTCTGCTGGCGGTTGTGATCATGGCCGTGACCATGGCCATAGGCACCGGCGGCGATCTCGAGGGCCTCGAGCAGATCTGGCAGAGGCAATGGTCTCAGGTGGAAGCCACCATAGGCCATGCCGCAGATCAGAGCGAGGATATAAGCCCCGAGCAAAGATATGAGCTGTCGGAGCAGCTTCGCGCAATCGGCGGGATTTTGTACCACACCACGCCGGGTATAATCTTCGGATTCTGCCTTTTAGTGACTTGGGGCAATGTCCTGCTGATAAGGCAAATAGCCGCCAGGCAGACCGGCCAAAAGCCCCAACGGTTGGCCGATTGGCAGACGCCGTTCCACATGATCTGGTTTTTGGCGGCAGCCTTGGCCGTGGCCGCCTTTGGCGATGGCTGGCTCTTTTGGCTGGGCGTCAATATGGTCATCGCCTTATGCATGATCTACTTTCTGCAGGGCATGGGCTTTTTGACGCACTTTATGAAAAAGCACAGCGTCCCGATGTGGTTCAGAGTCTGTGTCTACATAATGGTCTTTGTTGCCTCGCAGACCTCGCTGATTTTACTTGCGATAGCGGGTCTGTTTGATACATGTTTTAATCTCAGACGGTTTGCCGTCGGCAGGCCGGGCTGATTGTAATTCGGAGGAAATACCAATGCAGGTCATCCTCACTAAAGAAGTTCTGGGTCTTGGCGACCCGGGCGAGACAGTGACCGTAAAAAACGGCTATGCCCGTAACTACCTCATTCCCAAGGGGTTTGCGCTTCAGGCGACCAAGAAGAACATGGTTCTCCTGGAGTCCGAGCGCAAGCGTCTGGAAACCCAACAGGCCAAGGAAGCCGAGACTGTCCGGGCCGAAGCCGCGGGTATCAACGGCGCCAAGGTGACCATCGCCGTGCGGGCCGGTGAAACCGGCAAGCTCTACGGCTCGGTGGCCACCAAGGACATCGCCGCCGCCCTGGCTGAGTTGGGTCATGACGTGGACCGCCGCCGGATCATGCTCGACACCGCCATCAAGGACCTTGGCGAGTACCCGGTGAAGATCAAGCTGCACCCCCAGGTGTTCGTAGAGATCGCCGTTGTGGTTGAAGGCATAATCGAAAAGTCTGAAGTTCAAATTGCCGAGGCAGCCCCCGCCGCCGAGGTTGCCGAAGCGGACGAGGCAGCCGAGGAAGCCGGTGAGGCCGAGGAAGAGCTCGACGAGGAGTAGGATTTGGCTGGCCCTGGCCGTGTGCCGCCCCATGACATGGAAGCCGAGCAAGGCGTCCTGGGTGGCGTATTGGCCCACGGTGAAGACGTATTGGCCACAATTGCGGCCAGTCTGGGCAGGGGAGCCTTTTACGACAGGCGTCACGGCCTTATCTATGAGGCCATGCTCAAGCTCTATGACAAGGGCCAGCCTGTCGATCTTATTACCACGACCAGCCGACTAAGAGATGACGGCCAACTCGACCAGGTGGGCGGTGCAGCCTACCTGACCGAGTTGGCTGATGTTGTTTTGTCTCCGGCCCACATCGACCACTACGCCTCGCTGATCCGCGACAAGGCCATGCTGCGCGGTTTTATCGGCGCGGCCTCCCAGGGCATCGAGGAGGCCTATGCCAACCAGGGCGACCCGGACATGGCCCTGGAGGCCGCGGAAAAGGCCATTTTCCAGGCCACCCAGGAACGCCTGACCAGCAGCATGCAATCCATGCGCGACGTGGTCACTTCGGCCCTGGCCGTATTGCAGGCCCGCTTTCAAAACAAGGGCCAGGTCCTGGGCGTGACCACCGGCTTCAAAATGCTCGATCAGCTCACCACCGGCCTGCAACCAGGCGACCTGATTATCATCGCCGGACGTCCGTCCATGGGCAAGACAGCCTTCGCCCTGAACATCGCGGCCAACGCATCCATCCGCGGCGGCGTGCCCACGGCGGTGTTCAGCCTTGAAATGAGCGCCGAGCAGCTTGGCTTGCGCCTGCTGGCCAGCGAGGCCCGGGTTTCGGGCTCCAAGATCCGCAGCGGTTTTCTGAGCCAAAACAAGGACTGGCCTTGCCTGACCGAGGCCGCCGACGTTCTGTCACAGGCCCCGATCTTCATCGACGACACGCCGGCCATCACCGTTTTGGAGATGCGCTCCAAGGCCCGCCGCCTGCGTAGTGAGCACAATCTCGGCTTTATCGTCGTGGACTACTTGCAGCTCATGCGCGGCCGCACCGGCACGGACAGCCGGGAGCAAGAAATCAGCGACATCTCCCGGTCCCTCAAGGCCCTGGCCAAGGAGCTGAACGTGCCCGTTGTGGCCCTGAGCCAGCTCAACCGCAAGGTGGAGGAGCGCCCCAACAAGCGCCCCATCCTATCGGACCTGCGCGAATCCGGGGCCATTGAGCAGGACGCCGACGTCATCGCTTTTATCTACCGCGAAAAAGTCTACCGTCAAAAGGCCCAAAAAGAAGAAGGCGTGGATGAAGACCTGCCACCCATGCCCGACGACAACATCGCTGAAATAATCATCGGCAAGCAGCGTAACGGCCCCACCGGCACGGTCAAACTGGTGTTCCTGGACGACCTGACCAAGTTCGAAGACATGGCCTTTGACAACATGGGCTATGACGAAATGGCCCAGTAGGAGCGCCAAACTTGCCTAAAATCTCCGGCAACACCCAGGGTCTCAAACCCAATCAACTCAAGCTCCTGAACAACCTCTACCGCCGCCGCCTGCCGGCCGCCGAGATGATATTGCCTGAGCAAGCCAGGGCCTTGAGCGAGCTTTCTTTGGAGATCGGCCGCCAGATCGGCCTGGTGGTCAGTCGCAAGGGCGAAGTGGTCAGCGTGGTGGTGGGCGGCCCGGACGGCCTGCCCGGCGTTGATCTGAGCCGCCTGCGCCGCAGCCGTTCGCGCCTGGCCGGATATGCCCTGATTCACTCGGTATTCGGCCAGGGCGGGCTCAGCCGCGCCGATATGACATCCCTTGCGGATACGCGCTGGGACTATATCGCCGCAGTGCCCGTGGGCGCCGACGGCCTGCCCGGGCTGGTCACGGCCGCGCACCTGCTGCCCGAGCCGGTTGAAGGCCGGGACGTACGCGAACTGGACCCCTTCCCTCCCGGACGCCCCAGGGACAACTTCGCGGAACTGGTTTCATCGCTGGAAGACGAATTGGCCCGTTTGGCCCCGCCGCTGGATGTGGAGGCCGAGGCCGCGGCGATCTTGATATGCGTGACCACCGGTTCCAGGGCCGAGGCCGAGGAGCACATGCAGGAGCTGGCGGAGCTGGCCCGTTCGGCCGGGTTGGATGTTCGCGGCAAGGTGATTCAACGCAGGAACAAACTTGATCCGCGTACGGTTCTGGGGCCGGGCCGCCTTTCGGAAGTGCTGTTGACGGCCCTTCGCCGGGGTGCCTCGGTTCTGGTATTCGACCAGGAGCTTTCCCCCAGCCAGGCGCACAATCTAGCTCTACAAACCGACAGCGGCCTAAAGGTCATCGACCGCACCCAGTTGATCCTGGATATTTTCGCCCGGCGGGCGGCCACCAGGGAGGGTAAGCTTCAGGTTGAAATGGCCCAGTTGCGCTACCTGATGCCCCGACTGAGCAGCAGGGACGACGGGCTCAGCCGTTTGACCGGCGGCATCGGCGGCCGTGGCCCGGGCGAAACCAAGCTGGAGATCGACCGCCGCCGGGTCCGGGAAAAGCTCAACCGCCTGGAAAAGGACCTCAAGCAGGTAAGTCTGCAACGCCAGCGCCGCCGGGACCAGCGCCAAAAAGGCGGGCTGCCGGTGCTGTCCATTGTGGGCTACACCAACGCGGGCAAATCAACCCTGCTCAACGCCCTTACCGGCAGCCAGGTTTTGGTGGAAAACAAACTCTTCGCCACCCTTGACCCAACCACCCGTCGCTTGCGCTTCCCCCAGGAGCGTGAGGTCATCGTCACCGACACGGTGGGTTTTATCCGTGATCTGCCCGATGAAATGAAAAAGGCATTTGCCGCCACCCTGGAAGAACTGGCCCAGGCTGATCTGCTTTTACATGTCGCCGATGCCTCCAACCTGCGGGTCGAGGAACAGATCGCGGCGGTGAACCGGACATTGAATGACCTGGAGCTTGGTGAAAGGCATTCGCTGTTGGTGCTCAACAAGGCCGACAGGTGCGACGAAGAGACCATGGAGGCACTGGTCAACCGCTACGGCGGCGTAGCCGTCAGCGCCCTTGACCCCAAGACGCTGCATCCCCTGCTGGAAAAAATCGAAGACATGGCCTTCGGCTTGAAAGCGGATTAATCGTTTCAGCGTCGCCGCTCTATTTCCTTGTCCAGGAAAATATGCGCCTGTTGGATGTCCTTGGCTATCTGGTCCCGCAGGGCGTCCACGGATGGAAATTTAACCTCGCCGCGCAGGCGGGCTGCGAAGATGACCACGATATGTCTGCCGTATAGGTCACCCTTGTAATCCAGCAGGTGTGTCTCGACGCTCAGTTCGCCGTTTTCAAAGGTGGGGTTGTTGCCGATGTTGGTCACGCCCTTGAGCAGGTTGCCGTCGGCATCCTTGACCAACACCGCATAAACGCCGTCGGCCGGCAGCAGCTCGTCGCTGACCTTGAGGTTGGCCGTGGCAAACCCCAGGACCTTGGCGCCCCGGCCATGGCCGGTGATGACCTTGCCGGCGATGCGGTACTGCCTGCCCAGCAACATCCGAGCGGCCTCCAGGTTGCCGGACTTGATCTCCTGGCGCACCCTGGTGGAACTGACCGGCCTTTCCTCAACGATAACCGGCCCGACCACGTTCAGCCCGAAACCGTGCTGCCGGGATTTCTGTTCCAATAACTCCAGGTCGCCAAGCCCCCGGTGGCCAAAGGTGAAGTCATATCCCACCACGATCTCCGAGGCCTTTAGGCGGCCCACCAGCAGCTTGTCCACGAAACCATCGGCGCTCAGGGCCGCGAAGTCTTCATCGAAGCGCACGCACAGGGCGACATCCATGCCGTTTTCTTCGATGAGCAGCAGCTTCTGCTCCAGGGGAGTGATCAATGGAAGATTCACCGCCGGGCGCAGTACGCGCATGGGATGGGGCTCAAAGGTCATGGCCACGGTGGTGCCGCCAATGGTCCCTGCCCGCTCCATGGCCTTGGCGAACAAGGCCTGGTGCCCCAGGTGCACGCCGTCAAAATTTCCGATCGTCACTACCGGCGAGGGAAATCTCTCCCGCAGTTCTTCCAAGCCTTGCAGTACGACCATTTTGACTAGGTCCTCCCTTGTAAAAATCTTTATTGTTTGCTCATCCAAAAGATGATCAAAGCCCTTGACAGCAGAGGGTAGTGATTATATATTTCGCATCGCTGGTTGGCAAGTTCCGCATAAAATTCGCGGAATTGCCCCGCAAAAAATGCCGAAGTGGCGGAATTGGTAGACGCGCTAGGTTCAGGGTCTAGTGAGTGTACGCTCGTGGGAGTTCGAGTCTCCCCTTCGGCACCAAAAAAACACAAACGCAGCCTCTCGGGGCTGCGTTTTGTATTTCAGCCTAACAAACCAATCACCTGGATTGGAACAGTTATAACCTGACGGAATTTTTCAAGATACCATTGGGTGCGCTCAAATATAACCATGGAAGATCCATCACGAGGTGAAACTTCTTTAGCAAATGCCTTTGTCGGACAAATATAAATACCAACTTTTATTAAACCAGTGACCTCTGCTGCCGCTTGAAATCGCAACAAATCTCCGCCTATGAACGATCTGTGGTTAAATGCAACGTCGATACCCACGCTCCTTTTCCAAAAGTCCATAGCCAAATCGTTTGAAGAATCTTCAAAGACACTTTTTTCTGACTCCCAACCCAACGATACGAATTTTCTCTTTAAAATTGCGTTTATTGTAGATTGTTTTCCTTTGGCAGAGGTCTTGCCGTTTTGCACCCTCTCTTCATTTATTCTATCGAATTCTCTAGCTATTTCCTCATTGCCGACCTCATTTATCACCCTATCTACTTCTTTTTTTAGGTCATAATCTGAATTGAGGATAATATCTGCAAACCGATGAGAATATTTTAAAAAATCCATTATTTCCCCAAAAAACGAAAAAGGCCCCGGCATATGCCAGGGCCAATGGTAGCTCAAATAGGTGGGCTTTGCTAGCTGTTGCGGCGCCTGCGCGCGAACGCCCCCAGCCCAAGGGCCGAACCCAAAAGCACCAGAGTGGCTGGCTCGGGGGTTTCGGACGCCTTTTGCGACGCCACGATCAGGTTTTGCAGCTTATCGTTGGTGATGACTTCGTAATCAAACTTGAAAGTGTAGGAGCTCAAATCAGCGGTCATCACGTCATGAAGCATTGCCTGATAAAAGCTGGTTACCGCCCCGTTTTCACTGGTCGATTGAAGATACTTGAAGGCGTCGTTGCCATGCGAGTCGAATTGGGTAACTTCCCAAACGGCCGAGGACAATGCAGTGATGGTCGCCTTGCGGGAATAACCGCTGACCGGATCATCGTCATTGAGCCCCAGAGCATAGTTGTCAAGCAGGTACGCGGCCCGCTTGTAGGCGAGATCAAAGTCGTCCCAACCGATTATGTCGAAATTACCGTCGCCCGCGTTGTGAAAGATATCAACGCAATAGCCGGTGTAGCCGCTTTGCCCGTCAATGGTCGCACTGAATTCGGCGGTATAGGCGGTCTTGTTCTTCCAGTTTTGCCCTTCGGGCCGAACCTTGGACTTGATGGTGTAGCCCAGGTCCCAACTGACATCAACCATGGCTGCGTTGGCCGCGCCGCACGAAAATACCAGAGCCAGCGTAATCGCTAATATGGTGCTAATCCTGCTCATCTTCTAAGCCTCTCGATTATTGATTTGGCCTATCCCAACTATATATGTGCATATAATAACTCACAGCTGTGATTTTTTCAAAGTTTTTACCGGATTCTAATCATAAAAAAATGTTCATCACCGCTACCACGCAGTCTTCCTATTGCTAAATAGGCTCCGTTTGGGCACCAATCATGTGAATTTTTGGCCTAATTATGAAGGCCATCTCGCTATAATCACGATGAATAGGTATTCAGCTTTAAAAAAATGTAAAAAATGCTCATTTGAAGCCCAAAGATGGTTGATTTTTTAAGTCTCAGTAGGATAGCATTTTTCGTGTTCGGCACGGATTGCAGAAAACGGCTCATTTTTGGGGTCGTGCAAGTTGTAAGCACCGAGGAGGAAGACAATACCGTGTTCAATTCCTATTGACCAAACAAGTGGTCGGGGCCAGCAATAATGAAATAGCTGGCCACTTTTATTGCCATGGCGGATGTAAGGGCTCGGTTTAAATCCAAATCCTACTCATCCAACAACTAGCTGATACTGGATAAACGTAGGCTTGGGCTATACCAGGCCAATTAACACCTTTTCGCTTGAGGTGATTACCACTCGTCAGTTTTTCCGGACAGAAACCGGAACCTCGATGTAGCTGGCGCCTCAATACTTCACAGGAGCGGCGTCTATGGAGATGAAGCGGGATTACTATGAGGACATACGTCTGCTTGACAGCGGCGCCCAGTGGTTCTGGTTCCTTTTCCTGCTTGCTGTCTTGACGGCCCTGCCATTCATGTTTGGATCTTACGAGATCTATACAATCAACCTCATTGCCATCAATATTATTGTTGCTCTGGGGCTGAACGTTTTGGTGGGTTACACCGGACAAATCAGCTTGGGTCATGCAGGGTTCTTTGCCATAGGTGCCTATGGCACACTGGCTCTAATGAAGATAGGCTTACCGTTCGTAGCCGCGTTGCCTTGTGGTGGTCTTCTGGCCGCTCTATTCGGCTTTTTGCTGGGCTTGCCCGCCCTGCGCCTTGAAGGCCCCTACCTTGCCATAGCCACCTTGGGTTTCGGCCTGACGATCACCCAGATATTGGGACGCATCGACTGGCTGGGCGGTCACATGGGCCTGCAGGCACCGGAACTCAACATCTTCGGATGGGTGGTCAACACTGACGCTGAACGGTATGCCATCATCATGCCGATAACCGTGATCTCAGCCATCGCTCTGCGAAACCTGACCCGAACAAAGATCGGCAGGGCCTTCGTGTCCATCCGCGACAGCGAAATCGCCGCAGAGTGCATCGGTGTCAACATTACCTATTTCAAGACACTGTCTTTCGCGGTCAGCGCATTTTTCACTGGCATAGCCGGTGGCCTGATGGCCTTCATTCTTGGTTTCATCAGCCCCAACACATTCAACCTCATGGTCTCGGTAATGTTCCTGGCCATGATTGTCGTTGGCGGATTGGGCTCAATCCTCGGTTCTGTCATGGGGGCTATTCTGATCACCTACTTGGGCCAGGAACTTGAAAAAATCAGCGAACTGCCCATGGTCGGTCCCTTGCTCCTGGAATTGAGCGAAAAGTATCTCTCCGTAAACGGACTGCCCAACGTACAGTTTGTCGTATTCGGTTTGATCATGGTGCTGATCGTGATTTTCGAACCCCTGGGCCTATACGGCCTATGGATAAGAACCAAGATCTACTGGCGCACATGGCCATTTTAACCTCAACCCTGACTTTAGCCTTTATTTAAAGGAGGAAACATGCTCGGCCAACTCTTAGTCAGTGGAATTGCCATCGGTGCCACCTACGCGCTAATGGCACTGGCCATGGTCGTTATCTATAAAACCAGTGAGGTGCTGAACTTCGCCCAGGGCGACATGGGCATGATCAGCGCTTTCATCGCCTATACGATGATGGAATCCCTTGGCTACGGCTACTGGGTATCGTTCCCGGTCGCCATTTTGTTCGCCTTTTGCCTCGGCGCGTTTTTGGAATTCGCATTCCTGCGCAGGGCAAAGGAACCCAACCTGTTGGGCCTTATCATCATTACCCTGGGCATCCAGATGATCCTATACGGCGTGGCTTCCTGGAAATGGGGCGCCGACCAGAAAATGTTCCCCTTCCCGGTTAGCGACTTTGACGTCCACGACCTGGGCGGCGGCGTTGTCATCAGCGACCTTAACTTGGTCACGCTGGGCGTCGCCTTTGCCTTGATGATCATGCTGTTCTCGTTCTTCCGCTACACAAAATCCGGCGTAGCCATGAAAGCCACCCAGCAAAACGCCCAGGTGGCCAAGCTGATGGGTATTCGCGTAAACCGCATTTTAATGATGACCTGGGGAATCAGTTCGGTAATCGGCGCGGCCGCCGCGTTCCTGATCGCCTCCACTGACACCCTGGACCCCAACCTCATGTGGACGCCGCAGCTCAAGGGCTTTTCCGCGGCGGTTTTGGGCGGCATGACCTCCCTGGTGGGTCCCGTGGCCGGTGGATTCCTCCTGGGAGTCATCGAAAACCTGTTCGGAGGTTACGTCTCAATTGAATTCAAAAGCGTTGTTGCTTTCGGCGTAATCGTTTTGGTGCTGTGCTTCAAGCCCAGTGGCTTGTTCGCCAAGCATTACGTGCGCAAGGTCTAATGACCTGGCGGCCTTGGACCCGGCTTTTAGCACGACCCAAGGCACCGGCGATGCCAAACGCAACAACGAATGGATTTAATGAATTAAATAATCGAAACTGGTCGGCCCTCCAACAAGGCCGCCCGATCACGGCGAGGCGCCATGGCGATTTTTGAAGTAAAAAACCTATCAATGATCTTCGGCGGTCTGACTGCCTTGGACAAGGTCTCTCTCAGTGTTGAAAAAGGTTCGATCACCGCGGTGATCGGCCCCAACGGTGCGGGCAAGACGACTCTGTTCAACTGCATCTCCGGCTTGTACAAGCCAACCATCGGAGATATCTACTTCAACGGTCAGAAGATTACCGGCAAGAAGCCCCATCAAATAGCCGCCATGGGCGTGGGGCGCACTTTCCAGAACATCGAGCTTTTCAGCAATATGACCACCCTGGAAAACCTGATGCTGGGCAGGCACCTGCACATGAAGACAGGGCTCTGGTCAAGCTGCACATGGTGGCGCAGGGGTTCCAAGGCCTGCCAGATGGAAATCAACCATCGCGAAAAGGTCGAAGAAATCATCGATTTCCTTGACTTGCAATCGGCCCGCGACCGTTTCGTGGGCGGACTGCCCTACGGCACCCAAAAGGTCGTCGAATTGGGCCGGGCCCTGGCCACCGAGCCGCAGCTTCTGCTGTTGGACGAACCCGTGGCCGGCATGAACCTGGAGGAGAAACAAGACCTTCTGTTCTGGCTACAGGATATCAAGGAAGTATTCGGGGTGACCCTGTTGATTATCGAGCACGACATGCGCATGGTCATGCAGATCAGCGACGACGTCATGGTGCTCAACTACGGCGAGCCCATTGCCTACGGCAAACCCGAGGAAGTCCAGAAGAACCCCGAGGTTCTCGCAGCATATCTTGGCGATACCGAAGCAGCCAACATCCCGGGAGGCAGTGATGCTTGAGGTTAAAAACATCGAAACCCTCTACGGGTTGATCATGGCCCTGCGCGGCGTCTCGCTTCAGCTGGAAGAGCACAAGATCACGGCGATCCTCGGTTCAAACGGCGCGGGCAAATCCACACTGATCAAGACGATCATGGGCCTGCTGGATGACCAGCCCGACAAGGGCTCCATCGAACTTGACGGCAAGCGCATCGATAAAAAGGAAACCGAGGACATAGTCCGCATGGGCTTGGCCTTTGTTCCTGAAGGCCGCGAGGTTTTCGAGGAGCTGACGGTCCTGGAAAACCTGCAAATGGGGGCCTATACCCGCAGGGGCGGCGACGCCAAAAAAGACTTGGACTGGGTTTTCACCCTGTTCCCCAGGTTAAAAGAGCGTATCAAGCAGACAGCAGGCACCCTGTCCGGCGGCGAGCAGCAAATGGTGGCAATTGGCCGCGCCCTTATGATGCGCCCGCGCATCCTGTTCCTCGACGAGCCCTCTCTGGGCCTGAGCCCCCTTCTGACCCAGGAAATTTTCGCCACCATCAAGCAGATCAACGAGCAAGAAGGCACCACCATTCTTCTTGTCGAGCAGAACGCAAACATGGCCTTGAGCGTTTGCCACAGGGGATATGTGTTGGAGAACGGTCGTTTCGTGCTGGATGGCACAGCTAAGGACCTGATGGAAAACGAAGACGTGAAGGAATTTTACCTTGGCGTCAAGAGCGATGTCTCAGTCAAAGGTTATCAGCGTTATAAGCGCAAAAAGCGCTGGAATTAAAGTCCATTACCCTAAGCTCCGGCATTCGCCGGAGCTTTTTTTACCCCTTTCCGCCTCCTCGAAACAGTGTACATTTTGCTGAACGATGGGCTATCATGTTTACGGCCTATTTTCCATATCCTCTGCTTCGCACCACCAGCCGCATGATTCAACAAGGGATACGCTCTTTTTCCTAACGGAGGTTCTGATGGCTGAAGGATCGTCGGTGCGCATGTGGCGGGAGTCGGAAAAGGTGCTCAGGGACACCATCGGCATGGTGGATGATGAATTCGCGGACCTGACCATGGATTTGCTGTTTGGTCAGCTCTACGGCCGGGAAGACAAGCTGGACCTGAAGACCAGAGAGCTTTGCATCATCGCCACGTTGACGGCGTTGCACAAACCAGAGGAAATCAAGACCCACCTCACCGCGGCCTTCAACCTGGGCTGGACCTACGAAGAGCTGCGCGAAATAATGCTTATTTCAGTGCTCACCACCGGTTGGCCCGCAGTGGCCGACGCCCTGCGCCAGTTGGTTGGCTGGTGTCTGGAAAAGGAAGTGCCCCTGGCGGCCCCGGGCCCCCGAAGGGATGGATACGACAACCTGGACTGGTACGGTATGGGCGAAAAAAAGTGCCAAAGCCTGTTTGGCGAGGGGCCGTGGAAAGAGCTGACCGACGCCCTGGACCTGCTTGATCCGGACCTGAAAAAATGGGCCGTATCAAACCTTTTCGGCAGGATGCTCACCAGGGGCAGGATCGACGACCGCACGGTCTGCCTTTGCTTGACCACGGCCTTTGCCGCCCTCCGCAGCCCCCGGATGCTCAAACCTTTCATTGCCGCCGCGCTCAATAGCGGGGCCAGCGCTGTTGAAATCGAGGAAGTGCTGTTCCAGGCCGGCCTTTATGCCGGGCAAGGTGCCGTGGCCGACGCCGTGGCCGTATGGAAGGAAGTGCAATCATGAAATCCGTGGGAGTGATCGGCTTGGGCTGGATGGGCAACCCAATGGCCAAGAATCTGGTGAACGCCGGTTTTGAAGTAACGGTCTTTGATCTGCGTCCCGACGCTGTCGAGGAACTGGCGGCAATGGGAGCGCGCCCGGCGGCCGACCTCGGCGGTTTGGCTGAATGCGACCCGGTGTTGGTTATAGTTCAGACCGGCGATCAGGTCCGCGGGGTGGTGCGCCAACTGGCCGAAGCTCCAAACAACGGAGAGGGTCGTACGATAGCCATAATGTCCACGGTTACGCCGCAATTGGTGCGCGAGCTCGCCCAGGAATATGGGCAACAGGGCCTCGAGTTTGTCGACGCTCCGGTGAGCGGCGCGCCCATTGTGGCCCAATTGGCCGCCCTTAGCATCATGGTCGGCGGCGACCAGTCGGACGTGCAAAAGCTGATGCCCTATTTCAAGGCCATGGGCCAGTCCATAGAGCACATGGGTCCCCTTGGCGCGGGCATGTCCATGAAGATGGTCAACAATATCATCGGCCTTGCTAACGCCTATATTCTGCCAGAGGCTTTGAAGATGGGCGTCAAGGGAGGCCTTGACGTTGCCCAAATGGTCCAGGTGATGCGGGCCAGCTCGGGCAGCAACTGGCTTTTAGAAAACTGGGGCATGTACATGGGCCTGTTGGGCATCGTGGCCAATGATCCGCCCCAGCGGGAGAACTTCAACCTCATCGCCCGCAAGGACCTGCTCTCAGCCGTGGCCATGGCCGATGACCTGGGGCTTGATTCACCGATTATCCGCTCGGTCCAAAAGATCATGGATGACGGAGATATAATCACCCCGGAGATGTTTGAAAAATTATCAGCAGCCCAGGTTGACCAGTAAATTTCAGGGGATAACGTGAACAGCGCCGCCGGGATGCCATACACCATTCCGGCGGCGCCGTTTTGAACTACACCGAGCGCTCCATGCGGTAATGGGCCACATCTTCAACGCTCAGAACCGGGAAACCCTGTTGCTCGGCAAACCGGACAATGCCAGGCAGCTTGGCCATGGTGCCGTCGGGATTGGTCAGCTCGCACAGTACGCCATAGGGCCGGAGGCCGGCCAGGCGCATCAGGTCAACCGTGGCCTCGGTATGGCCCCGGCGCTCGATCACCCCGCCGTCACGGGCCCGCAGGGGAAAGACATGCCCCGGCCTGCTCAGATCAGCAGGCACCGCATTGTCGGCGATGGCGGCCTTGACTGTAGTCACCCTGTCGGCCGCCGACACGCCGGTGGTCACGCCCTGGGCGGCCTCGATACTCACCGTGAATGCCGTGCCGTAGCGGCTGCTGTTGTGATCTGTCATCATGGGCAGATCAAGGGCCTTGATCCTTTCGCCCGTCAGACATAGGCAGACGATACCGCTGCATTCCCGGATCAGCATAGCCATCTGTTCATCGGTGAGGCTTTGGGCGGCGAAGATCAGATCACCCTCGTTTTCGCGGTCTTCGTCGTCCACCACCAACACTCCGGAGCCTTTGCCCAAGGCCCCCATGGCGGTTTCCACCCTTTGTACGGATGATCCAAAACGGGTTAACAAGGACTGATTCATGGCTCTACTCCTTTAACAATAACAGCATGTTGTTGCCAGAATCAGGGCGTGGGACAGGTACGGCGGCGCACATATCAATGCACCGGCCGCTGCACGGGCTGTTGGGCCCGAAAGGCAAAGTTGACCTGCCCTATTCTCTTCCATCCGGACTGTAACCGTCGGCTCCGGCATCTCACCGGATCTGCTGACCCTTGGCTTTTTGCCAAGGCGCTCGCGGGCTCCCCGCAGTTTTCGCGGGACACCGCCGGTGGGGACTTTCACCCCGCCCTGAGAATAAGTGTATTGGTACACTATCGCTTATCGAAAATTTGTCAAGGGGTTGCCGCAGATGCGGCGGAAGCTAGATAATCCCGGCGCATAGGGCCAATTCAAGATGGGAGTCGAAGACCCGGGCGGCCTGATCCAGGTAATGGGCCTTCAGGGTGGTGGTAAGGGCATAACAGGTGGCTCCGGCCGCTTTTGCCGCCTGGATTCCGGCAGGGGCGTTTTCGATAACCAGGCAAGCGGACGGATCGGCCGACAAGGCCCGCGCAGCCGCCAGATAGGGTTCCGGCTCTGGTTTGTGCCGGCTTACGTCTTCGGAGGTGACGATATGGCTGAACATGTTATATAGCTCAGAGCCAAGGCTGGACTCCACCACCGGGCGGCTGGAACTGGTAACCAGGGCCAGAGGAATGCCGTTGTTGGCCACGCGCCTGATCACCTCCACGGCCTCGGGAAAAGGACGCACTTCGTCGGCGTGGCGTTCTATATACATTTTGGCCTGACGGGGCAAAAGCTCGGCCATGAGTCCGGCGGCCTGATCCGGCGTCAGTTTTTGGGACGCACCGGCCAATTCGCATAGCACCTGGGGCTTCAAACAGCCCTCGTGGCGCAAGATAAACTCCAGATCAACCCGGAAGCCCTTTTCGAAAAGAAGTTCGCGCCAGCAGGCCGCATGGCGGTCCATGGTGTCCAGGACAACCCCATCCATATCAAAAAGCACCGCCTGGAATGCCCTGCCAGTCATTTTGCCGCACCGCCGTTGAAATCCACATAACTGACCACGCCGTGGCAACGGCAGGCCGTGGCCAGCAGCCACTCGCCGCCAAGACGGCCGACTTCCTGTTTCAATTGAAGCATCTCGTGCACGGGCAGTCCGCCCACGCCCGGTGCCAGTTGGAGGCTGCGCACAACGCCCACCCGCATGCCCACGGCCTTTATATCGGAAATCCGCTTGAACATGGGGGTGCCCCTTGGTTTGCCGGTATGGGTGCACACTTCCACAGGCTCCGGGCAATCGTCGGGGCACATGAAATCGGCCAGGCTGAGATAAGCCTCGCCGCCTTCACCTCTATGCAGCATCTTGACTTCGGGGATCAGATGATCCGGCACCGGTCCAAAAACCGGATTTTTCCGCGCCAAATCAGCGGCTATCCATTTTGCCAGGAGATGAATAGGCGCCGCGGGGATGATCCATTTCACCGGCGTTTTGCGCCCTGCAAGGGCCTCGACCACGGCATCCACGGCGTCCTTTTGCCATAGTTCCGCGCCGGCAGCCTCGGTCAAGCCGGCAACCTCCCGGTCAGGCTGCATATCGGCCACAATGGCGATGCGCTCGGGTATGCGCTGGAGGGCAAGCTTGCCGAACCGCCCCCCGCCAACCAGCATTATATTTTTTTTAACCATATCATTTTTTCGGTACGTAGGAAGTCCAGTGTTCAACAGCGGGGTGGATATGCAGGAAACCAAATTCCTGCCCCAGTTCCATAATGATAACCACACTGAACAGTACCAGCAACAATACGCCCCAAAGGCGGGGCGCCGGCCAGCCCTGGGGCCGCCGCAGGATCAGCACCAGAGCTGGCGCCAGGCCTATGAATATGCCCAGCCCCAGGCCGCCGGCCACATCCAGCGCAACCAGAAACAGGTCCGGCCAGATCAGCACAACCAGAAGCGGAGGAAGAAAAGTTATCAAGGGCTTGGCCCACCGCTCACGGCCGCCGATGTATTTTGAGGCCAGATCGCCCCAAAATGCCATTAGGCCCGCTCCGACGCCGAGATAGCTGGTGAAGATGGCCGTAAGGGAAAAGATCATGCCCATCAGCGTAACCTGGGTAGAGTGAATGCCCTTGGCCAGGGGAACCGTGGCGGGCTGATCCAATTCAAAGGCCTTCAAGATGCTGGCCTCGCCGCCTGTCATGGGCAGGGCTCCGATAAAGGCCAGCAGACACAGGCTGCCCACCACCCAGGGTATCAGCGAGCCTATAACCATGGCGCTGAAAATCCTTTTACGGTTTCCGCCCATATAGCGGCAGGTGAGAGGCACGAGGTTATGAAAGGCAAGGCTGCAGGTTATCACCGGCAAGGTGGCCGGCAGATAGCCCCAATCCACATAATACAGGCGCTGTGCATCCATATGCTGGAACGTAAAATAAAGCAAAGCCGCCAGGCTGATGAAAAGCAAGGCCATAATATATGCGTTCAGACGCATCAGCAGTTCATGGCCGAACAGGCAGGCGGCCGTGGCCACGGCGAAAAATGACAACATGGCCACCGCGCCGGAGCCGCCGATCCCCAATAACGAATTGATCACCGACCCCGCGCCGGCCAGATAGGCCACCATGATGCCATAATAGTTGATCAGATAACCGGTCAGAGCCAGCCATTTGGCCCAGGTTCCCAGTTCGTTCTGGTAAATGGTGGCCAGATCGGCTTTTGGATCGTGACAGCGCAGATAGGCCCCGGCAATGACCCAGGCCGTGGCCATGCTGGCCACCCAAATTAAGGTCATGCCCACCATTGCGGGCCAGAATCCGGTTAGGCCGGTCTGAATGGGCAGGCCCAGGATGCCCGCTCCTACCGCCGCGCCGCCGATCAGCAGCGCGGCATGAAACACATTGGTGGTTTGCTTGGCGGGCATTACTGGTATTCTCCGGATGTTGATAAATTAGATAAATGTTTTTAAAATGTTAGCAGATTGCTCCCGTAAATGTAACAATACTTGGCACATTGTGGCTTTGACTACTTCAAAGGCAGTTTTCGCAATACAGCATCATCGACCCAGACCTGGCCGACACCGTTGATGACCAGGTTCAGGGTGACTTTGGTGGCCTTTTGCCCTTTTTTAAGGACAAACTCGGTTTTGATACCCTTCCAGCCGCCGTCACCATTGGCCTGATCATTCAGGCCCCTGGAAAAATAGCCGCGCCCGGCGACCTCCACCCACATCTCCAGGTATGCACTGCCTTGCAGGCGGCTTTTCACCTTTGCCTGATACACCAGGCGGGCATTGTCAACCTCAAGGCCGTCAATCTGGCCAAGACAAACCACGGCGGGCCACTTCGTTTGGATGTTGATGGAAGCCTCACCCTGAGTCTTGTATGTGGAGTCGGCCTTGATCTGCGGGCTGACCAGGGCAGCATCGTCCAGCGGCAGGTTTAACAGATTATCGGCCATGCCCGGGGCCGCAAAAGTAACAACAAAAATGAGACACATGATAGTTGCACGGCGCATGTCATTACCCCACTTTCCGTTATTGGCAACATAATTACTGACTATTTCCGCGAAAACGCGCCAACTGCAAGGAAAATGCAAAAAAAAGAGCCAAACCTATTGGTCTGGCTCTTTGGGTCCTTTTTTTTGGAGGCGGCGACCGGATTTGAACCGGTGAATAACGGATTTGCAGTCCGCTGCCTTACCACTTGGCTACGCCGCCGTATATAGCTGAATTGTCTTTGGGTACGCCGCGTTATGCAGCCCCGAAAACAGGGCAATCTTATAGGCTCGCGCCCAAGGTGTCAAGGGTTTCAAGCCTGCTCTTGTTCAGCATTGGCTGCGGCCTTTTCATCCAGTAGTTTTAAAAACGCGTCGACTATATTCGGGTCAAGGGTAAGTCCGGCGTCTTCCAGCATTATTTCCCTGGCCTCCTGTTCATTCATTGCGTCGGTGGTGCCGTGGCCACGCACAAGTGTCTGATATGCATGCAGAACAGAAACCAGGCGAGCCAGTTTCGGAACCTGTTCCCCCTTCAGGCCATCGGGGAACCCGGAACCGTCCCAGTGCTCATGGTGATGGCGCACCACGGGCAAGATGGGCAACATGCAGGAAACATTTTTCAGCAGTTCGGCGCCCAATTCCGGGTGCTGGTTTTCCATGTCCGCGTTGTGAGCGTTTTCAGCCTGCCAATCCTGTAAACTCATGGGAGAGGTGAGATACCCCACATCATGGAACAGCCCACCCAAAAAAGCCGCGCGCTGAAGACCGTCATCCCAACCCAGCCGGGACGCCACTTCCTTGCATAATTTGGCCAACTCCTGGCTGTGCTCGAGAAGCTTGGGGCTGATCAACCGGTAGGCGTTTACCAGCAGATGTGTAACATCGGGCAGGGCCTTGAGTTGGTCCTCGGAAAATAGTGCTTGCTCGGTCATATAATACATCCCTGTTGCTAACGTGATGATTATGAATAATACCTTAAAAGCAGGCACAAAAAAAAGCCAGCCCCGAAAGGCTGGCTGGTACTCCTTGGTGGAGCGGGAGACGGGAGTTGAACCCGCGACTTCAACCTTGGCAAGGTTGCACTCTACCTCTGAGTTACTCCCGCAAGTTCCGTGAGCAATAATACATGATTACGTTACGTTGTCAAGGCTGCCTTATTGCATTTTTTCATCTGAATTTTGCTCCAGGCTGCGTTTGAATTGCACAAAGTAAGACAGCCCGGACCAAGCCGTTAAAATCACCGCCACCCACAGCACATAGGAACCCCAGACATGCATCTGGGCCGCGCCGATAGTCTCCGGCAGGATCAGTAAAAATACCGCCAACATCTGAACAGCGGTCTTGAATTTGCCCAGATAGTCGCTGGGCACGGTAAGCCCCTGTGACGAAGCCAGTGCCCGCATGCCCGTGACCGCTATTTCGCGGCCAACGATAATCACGCTCATCCAGGCCGGAGCCCTGCCGATGTCGGTAAGCACTATCAGCAACGAAGCGATAAGCAATTTGTCTGACACCGGGTCCAGAAACTGGCCGATCAAGGTGACCTTCTTTAGCCTGCGGGCCAAAATGCCGTCGAATAGATCGGTCAGACCAGCCACGAAAAACAAGCCGCCCGTAGCCCAGGCGAAGCCCCTGCCCGGCTGATAAAGCATTATCAGCAAAAAGGGGATCGAACCCATGCGCAGCATGCTGAGCAGGTTCGGCAGGTTGAACAGGTCTTCCCTCCTGGCCGGTGTCATGCTAAGTGCCTCGTTCCTTTCGCTATTTGGCTCGTTTCTCCCAATCGGCCAGGAATGCCGCCAGACCATTGTCGGTCAGCGGGTGAGCCAACAGCTGGTTGATGACCTTCAGCGGGATGGTGCAGACATCGGCGCCCATCAAGGCGGCGTCCACCACATGCATGGGGTTGCGGATGCTGGCCACCAGGACCTCGGTGTCAAAAGCGTAATTGTCGTAGATGTCGACAATCTGGCTGATCAGGTCCATGCCGTTTTGGGAGATGTCGTCCAAGCGGCCCACGAACGGGCTGATATAGGCCGCACCGGCCTTGGCGGCCAAAAGCGCCTGCATGGGCGAGAAGCACAGCGTCGTGTTGACCTTGATGCCCTTGTCCGAAAGGGTTTTGATGGCCTTGAGGCCTTCCCTGATGATCGGAATCTTGATGACGACATTGTCGGCCCAGGCGGCGTATTTCTCGGCCTCGGCGACCATCTCATCGTGGGTAACGCCGACACACTCAACGCTGACCGGCCCGGGAACCTCGTCGAGGATCTCGCGGATGCACTTTTCAAAGGGCTTGCCGGTTTTGGCGACCAGCGAGGGGTTGGTGGTCACGCCATCCAATACGCCCAGGCTTTTCGCTTCCTTGATTTCACTGATGTCTGCGGTGTCGATAAAGATTTTCATGGCTATCCTCCAAACGCCATGCAAAGGTGATCAATCAATTATCTGTTGCGACCAGCTAAATACTCGTCGCGGCATTTCTCGCTGCAAAAATAGACCTCTTTGCCGTTTATCCTGGCCCGCAGGGCGTCGCTCCTGGGCAGGTAGGTCTGGCACTGGGGGTCTTGGACCAGTTCTTCAATGAACTCCCGGCGTTGGGCCTGGTTTTTATCAACCTGGGGCCGCTGCCGGTTGGCATTGAACATCCAGTTGCGAATGGCCCGGTATATGAACCACACGCAAAATCCGATCAGTATGAGGCGCAACAAGCCCCAAAGCCCCACTACAAACTCTCGACTTTCTGGGCCCTTTTTTCCGGTTCCGGCAACAAGTCCAACAACTCTCCGCACGTCTTGGCAATACCCGGTATTAACAGATCAGCTGCCAACTCGGCCAGCGGAATCAGCACGAACGCCCTGCCCCGCATCTCCGGATGAGGCACCCTCAGCTTGGGCAATTCTATTATTTCATTGCCAAATATCAATAGATCCAGGTCCAGGAGCCTGGGGCCCCATTTTTCCTCACGCACCCGGCCCAGCCTGGTCTCGATGGCCAGAAGGTCATCAAGCAAATCCAGGGCATCGCCCTGGTAGTCAAACCCGGCCACGGCGTTGACAAAATCCGGCTGATCGGTTTTGCCCACCGGCGCGGTGCGGTACAAAGACGACATCACCGCATTGCCGACACCGGCCAAGCGGCATACCATGTCCATACCCGCACGGATCTGCCCCACCGGATCACCCAGGTTGGCGCCCAGGCCGATATAGGCCCTGACGGCCTCGCCCATGGTCCTAGAGACCCAGTCCGGCCAGCCTGTCCACGGCTTCCTGGAGCCGGGCCTCGTCAACGGTCAGTGCGAAACGGATGAATCCTTCTCCCGAGTCGCCGAAGCCATTGCCGGGCGTGGTGACCACACCGGCCTCCTGCAACAATTTTTTGGTCAGTTCGGTGCTGCTCATGCCGCCGGGCGTGGAGCACCACACATAGAACGTGGCCTTGGGGTTTTCCACTTCCAGGCCAAGCTTCTGCAAACCGGCCACCAGCACGTCCCGGCGTCCGGTGTACAGCTTTATCATGTCGGCCACGCACTGCTGGCTGCCGGTCAGAGCGGTGATTCCGGCCCACTGCACCGCGTCAAAGGCGCCCGAGTCGATCTGGCTCTTGACCTGGCCCAGTCCGCCGACCAATTCTGCGTTGCCAACGGCCATGCCGATGCGCCAGCCGGTCATGTTATAGGTCTTGGACAGGCTGTGGAACTCGATGCCCACGTCCTTGGCACCCGGAACCTGCATGAAGCTGGGCGGCTTGTAGCCGTCAAAACCCATTTCGGTGTAGGCCGCGTCGGAAACGACGATTATCCCGTATTTCTTGGCAAAGGCCACGACCTTCTCATAAAATTCCAGGTCCGCGCAGGCCGCCGTGGGGTTGTTGGGGTAGTTGATGACCATGACTTTGGCCTTTTGAGCCAAGGTGGGGTCGATGCCGTCCAGATCCGGTAAAAAACCGTTCTTCTTGAGCAGGGGCATGTCAACCGGCTCGCCGCCTGCCAGGATCGTGGAGCCCTTGTAAACCGGATAGGCCGGGCTGGGCACCAGAACCACGTCGCCGGGATTGACAAAGGCAAACGGAAAATGGGCGATGCCCTCCTTGGAGCCGATGAGGGTGATCACTTCCTTGGAAGGCACCAGGTCCACGTCAAAACGGCTCTTGTACCAGTCGGCGGCAACCTCGCGGAATTTACCCATGCCCGAATAGGCCGGATACTTATGGGTAGCCGGATTATTCGTGGCTTTGGCCAATGAATCGATAATATGCTGCGGGGTGGGCTTGTCCGGGTCGCCGACGCCCAGATCAATGATATCCACACCCCTGGCCTTGACTTCGTCACGCAGGCGGTCCAGCTCCTGGAACAGATATGGTGGTAGTTTCCGAAGGCGCTCCGCGCGCTGAATATTCATCCTAAACCCCTTATTTCCTTACCGGATTTATCAGGCTTCCTATTGCCTGCACTTCAACCGTAACCACCTCGCCGTCAGCCAACGGACCAATTCCCGAGGGCGTTCCCGTGGCGATGACATCGCCGGGCGCCAGAGTCATGACCTGGCTTATGAATGAAACCAGCTTGGCGGCCGAAAAAATCAAATCAGATGTGTGGCCGTCCTGACGAACTTGGCCGTCCACCAGGGTCCGCACCTGAAGGCCGCCGGGTTCGATATCCTGGGCAATGACCGGTCCGATGGGACAAAAAGTATCAAAGCCCTTGGCCCTGGTGAACTGGCCGTCTTTGGCTTGCAGATCCCTGGCCGTCACGTCGTTTAGACAGGTATAACCCAGAATATATTCCTTGGCCTGGACAGGGCTGACGCCCTTGCATTTGCGGCCGATGACCACGCCCAGTTCGCACTCGTAATCCACCCGTTTGCTCATGGGGGTGAGCCTGATGGCCTCGCCCGGACCGACGACCGAAGTCGACGGCTTCATGAACAGCATTGGCTCTTCGGGCAGGTCCATGCCCATTTCCTTGGCGTGGCTTTTGTAGTTTAGCCCTACGGCCACGACCTTGGACGGACGGCAAGGAGCCAGCAGACGCACGTCGTTGAGCGGCAGGATCGTCGATCCGGGTTTGCCGCCCGTGAACGGCGAACCGTCATAGGCCCGCACGATGCCGTTTTTGACCTGGCCGTAGCCGACCTTGCCCTGGTAGCTGAAACGGATTATGCCCGTTTCGGCCTTGATTAATTCACTATTTTTGGGCTGTTGGCTCATTTCTTCAATCCCAGGACGTCCTGCATGTCATACAGCCCGGCCGGTTTGTCATTGAGCCACAGGGCCGCCCTAACCGCGCCGCCGGCAAAGGTGTCGCGGGAATGGGCCCGGTGGGTCAACTCGATGCGCTCGCCCTGACCGATGTAAAACACCGTGTGGTCGCCGACGATGTCGCCGCCGCGGATGACGCCCACGCCGATCTGTTCCTTGGGGCGTTCGCCGGTCAGGCCGCAACGCCCGTGAGCGCAGACCTTTTCATAGTCCCAACCCCTGGCCGCGCACATTTCCTTGAGAAGCCGCACGGCCGAACCGCTAGGCGCGTCCTTTTTCTGATCGTGATGGGCCTCGATGAGCTCCAGGGCGTAATCCAGCCCCAACACCTCGGCGATCATGCCCACGAGCTTGAACATAAGATTCATGCCCACGCTCATGTTCGGCGCGAAGACGATGGGCGTCTTTTTACCCAACTCAACCAGGGTTTGGTTTTGGCTCAGATCAAGTCCCGTGGTGCCGATGACGATCTTTTTGCCGTTTTCGGCGCACCACTTGGCGTTGTTAAGCGAAACCTGGGGGGCCGTGAAGTCGATGAGCACGTCGGCCTGGGCCATGGCCTGGGCCAGGTTGTCGGCAACAATTCCTTCCGCGCCGGATACACCGGCGGTCTCGGCAATGGTCTTGCCAATGGCCGGATGACCGGGAGCCTCGATGCCCCCGGTCAATTCGGCGTTATCATTGAACTTGACGGCCCTGGCAATTGCGTTGCCCATGCGGCCGGCAATACCGGCCACGGCTATGCGAACCATGGAAGCCCTCCCTTACAAAAGACCGTAGGCGGTCAAGGCCTCTTGGAGCTTGGCCCGGTTGGCGGCGCTCATGGGACACATGGGCAAGCGCATCTCGTCGCTGGGGATGCGGCCAACCATGGCCATGGCCGTCTTGACCGGGATGGGGTTGGTCTCGATGAACATGGCCTTTACCAAGGGCAGCAGCTTGTAAAAACGCTCTTGGGCCAGTGCCACGTCGCCGGCGTCCCAGGCGGCGATAACATCGGCCACATCCCTGGGCACGATGTTGTTGACCACGCTGATCACGCCCTTGCCGCCGATGGCCAATAGAGGCAGCAACATGGCGTCGTCGCCGGAAAGCACATTCATCTTGTCACCGCAAAGACGGTATACGTCGGCCATCTGGTTGATGTCGCCCGAGGCCTCCTTGACCGCCACCACCTCGGGCAACTGGGCGATGCGCACCATGGTCGGAGTTTCGACGTTGATGGCCGTGCGGCCCTTGATATTGTAGGGCACCAGGGGGAACTTGGTCGCCTCGGCAATGGCCTTGAAATGCAGGTACAGGCCCTCCTGGGTGGGCTTGTTGTAATACGGAGCTATGAGCAGGGCCGCGTCGGCGCCGATCTGCTTGGCGTACAGAGTCAGTTCGATGGCCTCGGCGGTGTTGTTGGAGCCCGTTCCGGCCACGACCGGTATACGGCCGCCAACCTGATCCACCACGGCCTTGATCACCTGGCGGTGTTCGTCGTGAGTCAGCGTTGCCGACTCGCCGGTGGTGCCGCAGGGCACGATGCCGTTGGTGCCGTTTTCAATATGGAACTCAACCAGCTCACGCAAAGTGTTCTCGTCCACCTTGCCGCCGGTAAACGGAGTGACGAGCGCCACCAATGAACCCTTGAGCATTTTTTTCTCCTTTAGTTGTCCAGCCAGGCAAAGGCCCCCTGGTCCAGCACGCCCTCGTATACGATATGGGCCGCGCCCTCCAAGAAAACCTCGCCGGAGTTGTTTTCGTCTTGATTAAAGTAAATCGTCAGTTCTTCGCCGCTGGCGACGTCCACCTTGACCGGAGATTTCAGCCAGCCCCGGCGGCCGGCGACCAAAGCTGATGCTACAGCTCCGGTACCGCAGGCCAGGGTCTCACCCTCCACCCCGCGCTCATAGGTGCGCACTTTTAACCGCCCGTTTTGGGCGGCTATAAAGTTGACGTTTGTCCCGGCTGGTTGAAAATGTTCATGGAAGCGCACGGTTCGGCCAATGCCGTCCACATCGGCGGAGGCAAGGTCGTCCATCGGAATCACCGCGTGGGGCACTCCGGTATTTACGCCGTCCATGACCATCATCTCTCCGCCCACATCCAACCCAAGGTTTTCATAGGCGTCTTGGGGCTTGCTCATTTCCAACTTGACGATTATGCCGTCGACCCAGGCCCGGATGGGCCCGGCAATGGTGTCGAAAACCATCTCCGGGCCGGCCAGGCCGATCTGCACGGCATAACGGGCTGCGCAACGGCCGCCATTGCCGCACATCTCCGCCGATGAGCCGTCGGCATTGTAGAAATCCCATCGGAAATCAATCTTTCCGAATTTAGAATCCACTCTATCGCTGGGACTGAGCAAAATCAAGCCGTCGGCGCCAACCGAGCGCCTGCGGCAACACACCGCCCGGGCAAATTCGGACATCAGTTCCGGCGGAATCTGGGCCCGGCGGTTGTCCATCAGGATAAAGTCATTGCCCGTGCCGGTCATCTTGACGAAATTCAAGCCGGCGAAGGCACTTAAGCTAGCAGAAGACATAATCTCTCAACCCGTCAGACCATCCAGGGGGCCAGTTGCTCACCCCGGCTAAGATCATCAATGGTCTCGCGGCGGCGCACAATGGCCCATCGGTCACCGTTTACCATGACTTCAACGGCCCGGGGGCGGCTGTTGTACTGACTGCTCATGGAAAAACCATAGGCGCCCGCGCTTAAAAAAGCCATGTCGTCACCGCGCTTGAAGTCCGGAATCTCGCGCTCTTTGACCAGGAAATCGCCGGATTCGCAAATGCCGCCCACAATATCGGCCTCGACCATGCGCCCTTGGGCCAGGTTTTGCTCCAAAGGCAATACGCCGTGATACGAATCATAAAATGCCGGTCGCATCAGGTCGTTCATAGCCGCGTCCACCACCACGAAGTGCTTGGCCGGGGTGGTCTTGGTATAGAGCACCTGGGTCAGCAGCACTCCGGCGTTGCCCACCAGACGGCGGCCCGGCTCCAGTATGGGTTTCAAGCCGGTCTTGGCCAGCAGAGGCTTCAGCGCCGCGGCGTATTGCCCAGGCGTGGGCGGCCTTTCTTCATTGTACGTGATGCCAACGCCGCCACCCAAGTCAATCATCTCCAAATTGATGCCGACATCGGACAGCTTTTCCACCAATGCTGCCAATCTTTGCAGGGCGTCGGCAAAGGGCTGCACATCGGTGAGCTGGCTGCCGATGTGACAGTCAATGCCCTTGATGGCCAGATTGGGCATCTTGGCGGCTCGCTGATATTGCTCAAAGGCCAGATCCATGTCCATGCCGAACTTGTTCTTGGCCAACCCCGTGGTGATCTTGGGGTGGGTTTTGGCGTCGACGTCCGGATTGACCCTGATACTGATGGGGGCCTTGAGCCCCATTGTTCCGGCCACCTCATCCAGAACATCTAGTTCCTGGGCGCTTTCCACGTTGAACATGAGGATGCCGGCTTCCAGGGCTGCTTCGATCTCCCAGTCCTGTTTGCCCACGCCGGAGTAAACAATGCGCTCCGGCGGCACTCCCGCGGCCAAGGCCCGGGCCAATTCGCCGCCGCTGACGATATCGGTGCCTCCGCCCAGGTTGGCGAAGGTGCTGATCACCGCCTTGTTGCTGTTGGACTTGATGGAAACGCATATCAAGGCATCGGTGCCCTCAAAGGCTTCTTGAAAGGACTTGAATTCATCTTCAAGGGCCTTTTGCGAGTACACGAACGCCGGAGTGCCCACCTCGGCCGCCAATTCGGCCAGGTTCACGCCCTCGGCATGAAGGATGCCGTCTATATATTCAAAATAGCTCATGATATAGCCGGGCCACAATATGTGCCAGTTGAAGCAACCCGCGACAGCGGATTCTATGATTTCCGCTGTCACGGGTTGGATTAATCTAAACAACTCACGGGCGAAATCGCCCAATATTTTATTTTACTATCAGCGGCCTATTTCCACCACTTCGCTGAACTCACTTGCATTGCCGCTGGAGTCTATGGCCTGCACGCGGTAGAGATAGGTTTCGCCCTTTTCCGCGCCGCTGTCAGTGTACGACTTGTCCACAATCAGTTCCTGGCTGATCTGAACCCAGGAAGAATCCGGGCCCTTGAGTTTGCGATAAATCACATAGCCTTCAACATCTTTGTCCGGGCTGGGGCTGAAGCTGATGAACGCACCTTCTTCCTGGGATATGCCGCGCATGTCCTCCGGCGGAGCCGGTTTCTCGGTGTCCTTGGGCATAACGTTGACCGTTTCGGAGAAATTTCCTCCGGCTAAGGTCTTTTCGATTTTCCGCACCGCCTGCACCTTGTAGGCGTAGTTTTTGCCCTTTCTAACGGTCTTATCGATGAAAGTAAGCTCCTTCAGGGGCGCCATGTTCAATTGGCGTTCCTGGGGACCCAACTGGGGGTCTACCGCTTCGGACGTACGCCAGATAAAGTAGCCCACAATATCTTCGGCGGCGGCGCCTGTGGCCATGGTCGTGACCTCCTGCCACTCCAACTCGACTTCCGTCTCGGAGACCTTGGCCTTCAGTCCTGCCGGAGCCGCAGCCGGACCAACCCGGTACGCCCTGACCGGCGCGGAAATGTCGCTGATTCTGCCGTCAAGGTCGATGAGCACCACGCGGTAAACCGACTGCTTGTTCATGGGCGCGTCGGTATCCAAATAGGCGAAACGGCCACCCTCCATCAGCTTGGCGGTCTGAGGGGTCTGGGCCTTAAGGTTGAACTGGTGGAACTCCGTGAGCTTTGGCGGACACGGCGGACAATCCGGGTTGCCACCCAGGGGCAGGTAACCATAGTATAGTTTGACCAGTTCAATGGCCTGACTGGGTCTTTCGCCCTCGGGCACGGTGAACGACACCCGCACGCCGTCTGCCTCAACTTCCGCCGTCATGTCCATCACCTCTGCCGGTTTAATCTCTGACCGGGCGGTGGGCGGAGCTTTCACGCCGCAACCAGCTGTAAAAATAGCCGCAACGAGAACCAACGACAGGCCCGCAATGAACCTCAACCTAATGGCCATAAGCGTTTCCTCGCCTCCTCAAGAGCAAAATTCACGTTGGCCCTGGCCGTAGCGCCGGGGCTGGTGCGCCGGTCCACCGCCCTCTGTGGATCAAGGGCGTCAAAGACCGTCTCATCGACCGTTATATCATGACCCGAGCACAACTCGCGAATTTCTTCCAACCCAAGTTGCTCAAGGGCGCAATCTTTTTTCTCGGCCAGGCGCACGGCCAGGCCGGTGATCTCGTGGGCCTTGCGGAAAGGCACTCCCCTTCCGGCCAAATAATCGGCCAGTTCCGTGGCGTTGAGGAACCCGCCGCGCACGGCCAGGGCCATGCGGTCGGTGTTGACCTTAATGCCGTCCAAAAGCGGAGCCAAGACCCGCAGGCAGTCCATGACCGTATCGAACGCGTCGAACACCGGCTCCTTGTCTTCCTGCATATCCTTGTTATAGGCCAGAGGAAGACCCTTGAGCACGGTCAGGATACTCACCAGGTCGCCGAGGACCCTGCCCGTCTTGCCCCGGATCAATTCAGCCGCGTCGGGGTTCTTTTTCTGGGGCATGATCGAAGAACCCGTGGAAAAGGCGTCCGACAGCGTCACGAATCCGAATTCGCTGCTGGACCAGATGATCAGTTCCTCGGCCAGCCGCGACAGATGGACCTGCAACAGTCCTAACACAAAGATGAACTCGGCTGCAAAGTCTCTGTCGCTCACCGCGTCCATGGAATTGGCAAAAGCGCCCTTGAAGCCCAGTTGCCCGGCGGTGAACGGCGGATCGAGGGGGAACGTGGTGCCGGCCAGGGCCGCGGCCCCCAGAGGCATGATGGCAGTGCGCCCCAAACAATCGGCCAGACGGGCGCGGTCCCGCCAGGCCATCTCCACATAGGCCAACAGGTGATGGGCCAAAACCACGGGCTGGGCCCGCTGCAAATGCGTATAGCCGGGCATCAGCGTATCGACGTTCTTTTCGGCAAGGCGCACCAGGGCCCTCTGATACTCCAGCAGGGCCTTGTCCAGGCTTCGGCCCTCATCCATGACCCACAGGCGCAGGTCAGTGGCCACCTGGTCGTTGCGGGAGCGTCCGGTGTGCAGGCGGCCCGCCGCCGCGCCGATGATCTCGGCCAGGCGTCCCTCCACATGGGTGTGGATGTCCTCGAGGTCAAGCCGCCACTGCATTTTGCCGGCCTCCACCTCGTCCAGAACCTGATCCAGTCCCTTTTGGATGGCCGCCTCGTCCTCGGGCGAAAGTATGCCCTGCCGAGCCAGCATGGCCGCATGGGCCTTGGAACCGGTGATGTCCTGGCGGTAGAGCCGCTTGTCAAAGCTGATGGAGGCGTTGAGCCGCTCCATCAACTCGTGGGTGCCTTCCTCGAACCGGCCTCCCCAAAGCTTATTTTCCGTCTTTTCGGCCACTTTACGCAAAAATTCCCCGTTTTGGTTCCAGAACTACTTCATTGCGTCCAAGGCGTGGCGAATGCGCAGCCTCAGGCCGTTGAGCCTGATGAATCCGGTGGCGTCGGCCTGGTTGTACACAGTGTCGGCCTCGAACGTGGCAAAATCGGGCCGGTAGAGGCTGTTGGGCGACTGCCTGCCGGTGATGATCACATTGCCCTTGTACAGCTTGAGGCGCACCTGGCCCTTTACCGGGGCCGCGGCCTGGTCCATCAGCGATTGCAGAAGCTGGCGCTCCGGGCTGAACCAGTAGCCGTTGTAGATCAGTTCGGCGTACTTAATCACCAGGCTGTCGCGCATGTGCAGGACCTCGCGGTCCAGGCACAGGCTCTCCATGGCCAGGCGTGCGTGACGCAGGATGGTGCCGCCGGGGGTCTCGTACACGCCGCGGCTCTTCATACCAACGTAGCGGTTTTCCACAAGATCCACCCTGCCCACGCCGTGCTTTCCGCCCAGTTCGTTGAGGCGCTGGAGCATGGCCGCCGGGGTCAGTTTTTCACCGTCTACGGCCACCGCGTCACCGGCCTCGAAATTAATTACGATCTCCTCGGGCTGGTCCGGCGCAGCCTGGGGCGAAACGCTCAGGACGAACATGTCCTCGGGCGGCTCGGCCCAGGGGTCTTCCAAGATGCCTCCCTCAAAGGAGATATGCAGCAAGTTGCGGTCGCTGGAGTACGGCTTTGCCTTGGTCACCGGCACGTGGATGTCGTTCTTTTTGGCATAGGCGATGAGCGACTCACGGGAATTGAGGTCCCAGATCCGCCAGGGGGCGATGATCTTGATCTCCGGGGCCAGGGCCTGGTAGCCAAGCTCGAAACGCACCTGGTCGTTGCCCTTGCCCGTGGCGCCGTGGCTCACCGCGTCGACGCCCTCGGCCTTGGCGATTTCGATCTGCCGTTTGGCAATCAGCGGCCTGGCGATGGAGGTTCCCAGCAGGTAGACGCTCTCATACAATGCGTTGGCCCGGAACATGGGGAACACGTAGTCCCGCACGAATTCCTCGCGCAGGTCGTCGATATAGACCTTGCTGGCCCCTGTCTTGATGGCCTTTTCCCGCACGGGCTCCAGCTCTTCGCCCTGGCCCAGGTCTGCGGCAAAGGCGATCACGTCGCATTGATACTTTTCCTGAAGCCACTTCAGGATAATCGAAGTATCCAGGCCGCCTGAGTAGGCCAGCACGATGCCCTTTAGCTTTTCAGTCATTTTCGCACCTAAAATTTTAGCAATATATGCGTGTTGGTTTAATTGTTGTCGCCGATCAAGGCTTCCATGATCGCCTTTTGAATATGCAGTCTGTTTTCAGCCTGGTCCCACACAGCCGACTGGGGCCCCTCTATTACTTCGTCGGTGATCTCCTCACCCCGGTGGGCGGGCAGGCAATGCAGTACTATGGCATCATCAGCGGCCAAGGACAAGAGTTCCGCGTCCACGCAGAATCCGTCAAAGACCTTGGCCCGGCTTCGGGCCTCGTCTTCCTGGCCCATGGAGGCCCAGACATCGGTGCTGATCACCGTGGCGTCCTCGATGGCCGCCTTGGGGTCTCTGGTCAGGATTATGTTGGCGCCCTTCAGCTTGGCGTGGGCCACGATTTCCGGATCCGGGTCATAGCCTTCGGGGCAGGCCAGGCGCAGTTCCAATTCCAGGGAGGCAGCGGCCTCGATCCAGGAGTGGGCCATGTTGTTGCCGTCGCCGATCCAGGCATACACCTGGCCTTGCACGTCGTCCTTGTATTCCTGCACGGTTTGCAGATCGCCCAGCACCTGACAGGGATGATACAGGTCGGTCAGGGCGTTGATCACCGGCACGGAGCCGTAAAAGGCCAGGTCTTCCACTATATCGTGACCATAGGTGCGCACCACGACGCCGTCCACGTAGCGGCTGAGCACCCTGGCCGTATCGGCGATGGGCTCGGAGCGCGACAACTGACTGTCCCTGGAGGCGATGAACAAGGCCTTGCCGCCAAGCTGAAACACGCCCGTCTCGAAAGAGACCCTGGTGCGGGTAGATGGCTTTTCAAAGATCATGGCCACGCTTTTGTCGGCCAGGGGCCGGGGCCTGTCGCCCCTGCCCCAGCCGGCCTTCAGTTCCCTGGCCCTGGCCACCAGGCCCAGCACCTCGTCCGGACTAAGATCTCTAATGCTTAACAAATGTTCTGTATTCAACTGCATAGCAATGGTCCCATATCAATTCCCCGTGGGGATTTCTCCGGTGGCCAGCATATCATCGAGGTTCTCTATGAGGGCGTCGATGTGGGCGTCTTCGATGATCAACGGCGGCAGAAACCGCAGCACGGTGTCCTGGGTGCAGTTAACCACGAAGCCCCTTTCCAAAAGCTTTAGCACGACAGGCGCGCCCGGCACCGGCAGCAGCAGGCCCTGCATCAAGCCCAAGCCCCTGGTGCCCAGGTTATGGCCCGGATGCTTGTCGCACAGGCCCTTGAGCCCCTTGCCCAGCTTGTCCCCGGCCTGGACCACCCGCTCCATGAAGCCGGGCGCGGTCATGGTCTCCAGGACCACCCTGGCCGCTTCCATGATAACCGGGCCCGCGCCAAAGGTCGTGGCGTGGGCGCCAGGCTGGAACAAGTCGGCGAACTTTTGAGTGGCGCAGACGGCCCCGGCGGGCAATCCGCCGGCCAGGCCCTTGGCCAGGGTCATCACGTCGGGCGTCACGCCGAAATGCTCGTGGGCGAATAGTTTGCCCGTCCGGCCCAAACCGGTCTGGATCTCGTCGAAGATCAGCATTACGCCTTTTTTGTCGCAAAGCTCCCTGACGGCCTTGAGGTAGCCATCGGGCGGCGGCAGCACCCCGCCCTCGCCCAGCACGGGCTCCAACATCACCGCGCACACGCTGTCGTCTACCAGGGCCTCAAGCTCGGCCAGGTCGCCCCATGTCACGTACTTGAAGGTCTGGACCAGGGGATCGAAGCCCTTCTGGATCTTTTCCTGGCCCGTGGCCGAAAGCGTGGCCAAGGTCCGGCCGTGAAAAGATTTTTTAGCCGTGATCACGGTGAAATGGCCTTTGCCCATGGCCTTGCCCCACAGCCTGGCCAGCTTCAGAGCGCCTTCATTGGCCTCGGCCCCGGAGTTGCAGAAAAACACCCGGTCGGCAAATGAGTTCTCCACCAGAAGCTCGGCCACCCTGGCCTGGGGCTCGGTGTAGAACAGGTTGCTGACGTGCAGCAGCTTGGCGGCCTGGTCGCTGACGGCCTTGGCAATGGCCGGATGGGCGTGGCCCAGATTGCATACGGCTATGCCAGCCAGAAAGTCGATATATTCTTTGCCCGAATCGTCTTTTAGAATGCAGCCGTTGCCCTCGGTGAAGCACACCGGAAACCGGCCATAGGTCTGCATTACGTATTTATCTATTTTTTGTTTGGCGTTCATTTCTCTTGTCTTTCAATAAAAATCATTTTTCCCGGAAGATGGTGCCCACACCCTGATCTGAAAAGATCTCCAACAAAAGGGCGTTGGGTACGCGGCCGTCGATAATGTGCGCGCGCTCCACGCCTCGGTTCAGGGCCTGCAGGCAGCAACTCACCTTGGGGATCATGCCCCCGGAGATGACTCCATCAGCCTGCAAGACGCCAGCCTCCTTGGCCGTGAGCGAATTGATCAGTTTGCCGTCTTCATCCAGCACGCCCGGCGTGTCTGTAAGCAGGATCAATTTGCTGGCCCGCAGACCTGCGGCAATTGCACCAGCCACCAAGTCCGCGTTTATATTGAAAGATTCACCATCCGGCCCAACGCCAACTGGCGCGATCACCGGAATAAAGTTACCGTGCTCCAGGGCATGCAAGACCTGGGGATTGACCTTTTCGACCTTGCCCACCTGGCCCAGGTCGATGATCTCGGGCGGTTGCTCGGCGCTCTGGCCGCCCCTGGTGATGGTCATCTTGGAGGCCTCGATAAGCCTGCCGTCATGACCGCTGAGGCCCACGGCCCTGCCGCCGTTGTGGTTGATCAGGCTGACGATGCTGGTGTTGACCTGGCCCTTGAGGACCATCTTGACCACGTCCATTACCTCCGGGCTGGTCACCCGCATGCCGTCCACGAAATCGGACTTGATGTTGAGCCGGTCCAAAAGCTGGCCGATCTGGGGCCCGCCTCCGTGAACCACCACGGGGTATATGCCCACGGCCCGCAGCAGAATCACGTTCAGGGCAAAGGCAGTCTTGAGATCTTCGTCCTTCATGGCGTGGCCGCCGTATTTGATCACCACCGTCTGACCGGCGAACTGCCTGATGTACGGCAGCGCTTCAATCAGGGTCTGGCCCCTATCGGCAGGATTGATAGGCATTTTGTCGGCTTCCTATAGAATATAGCGGCTCAGGTCGTTATCCATGCTGATTTCGCCCAAGCGCTGGTTCACATAATCAGAGTCGATCTTCAGAGTCACGCCTTCCATGTCCGGCGCCTCGAAGGCAACCTCTTCCAGCAGGCGTTCCATAACCGTGTGCAGACGACGGGCCCCGATGTTCTCCGTGGCCTGGTTCACCCGTCCGGCTATTTCGGCCATGGCCCTTATGGCGTCTTCGGTGAATTCGATGGCCAAGCCCTCGGTGGCCATCAGCGCCGTATACTGTATGGTCAGGGCGTTTTCAGGCTCGGTCAGAATCCTGACGAAATCATCAGGCGTCAGCGCGTCCAGCTCCACCCGGATGGGGAAGCGGCCCTGCAACTCCGGAATCAGATCCGAGGGCTTGGACATGTGGAACGCGCCCGCGGCGATGAACAGGATGTGATCGGTCTTGATCATGCCGTATTTGGTCGTCACCGTGGAGCCTTCCACCAGGGGCAGCAGGTCACGCTGCACGCCCTCGCGGCTGACATCCGGGCCCCGGCCGCTCTGCTCGCGGGTGGCGATCTTGTCTATCTCGTCCAGGAAGATGATGCCTTCCTGCTCCACCTTTTTCAGAGCCTCTTCAACAACCTTGTCCATGTCAATGAGCTTGGAGGCCTCGACATTGGCCAAAATCTGTAGGGCCTCGGGCACTTTGACCTTGCGCCGTTTGGGCTGCTTGGGAAATACGCTGCCCAGCATGTCCCGCAGGTTCATTTCCAGGTCTTCCAAACCTCCGGCGCTGAAGATTTCCACCGTGGGCGAACTTCCGCTACTGGCGTCGACCTCCAGGTCCACATAGCGTTCGTTCATCTTGCCCTCGCGCAGCAGTTTGCGCAGCTTGGACCTGGTGGGGTTTTCATGATCACCCTTGACCAGTTCCAGATGGGCCGGATCGTCTTCGCCAATGGGCTCCAGGCCGGGCTGGCGCGGCGGCAGCATGATGTCCAGCAGCCGCTCCTCAGCCAGTTCCTGGGCCTTTTCCGTGACCCGCTCGCGCTCGGCGTTCTTGACCATGCTGATGGCCAATTCGGTAAGATCGCGGATCATGGACTCCACGTCGCGGCCCATGTAGCCCACCTCGGTGAACTTGCTGGCCTCGACCTTGAAAAACGGCGCATCGGCCAACCGGGCCAAACGTCTGGCTATTTCCGTTTTGCCCACGCCGGTGGGGCCCATCATGATGATGTTTTTAGGCGCTATCTCTTCGCGCAGTTCCTCGGGCACCTGCCGCCTGCGCCAGCGGTTGCGCAGGGCTATCGCCACGCTGCGTTTGGCCTTGTCCTGGCCGATAACGTATTTATCAAGCTCGGCAACTATCTGTCGAGGAGTGAGGGTAGCCATATCCGTTTAATCCTCTGTGCCTCGTTTGGGTCGAAAAAGTAATTAATTATCATATTATGCCGGTCTTCGCAGCAATAATGGAGCGTCATTTTGAAGGAATGTTATAAGGACTTGATTTAGGCGCGAGTTGAAAACTTAATATAGCCGCGCCATATTCCTCATAACCGTCATCGGGCGATGTATAGATGCGGTTTAGCCAACGGATCTGCCCAGCAACACTTTCAGGTTGCGCCAGATACGGTCAACATGGGCGAAGTTGATGTTGCCGTTTTTCACCAAATACAAGTTCTTCATGAGCATGCCCAGGCGCAGCATTTTTTGGACATCCTTTGGGCCGATGCCGGGCAGAAGAAGGTTGTGGGCCCAAACTCCGGAGATGTCCTTTTCCGGTATGAGGCAATACTTATGGGCCAGCTTATGCAACCGCGAACCGGGCATGGGCGTGGCCACCTGCCAGGACATGTATTGAATCAACTTCCTGGATAACAGGCTGCGGCAAAACATGAGCGTCTTTTTGACGTCAGCAGCGGTTTCCCACTTGAGCCTTCCCTGCTCTTCCCAGGCGTGAAAGAGCATCACAAAGCCGAACACCTCGATGCCCCGTGATTGCAGCAAGGAGCATGTGCTTTCGATCTGGGACAAGGTGACGTGTTTGCCAATTCCCTTTAATGTCCTGTCATTGCCGCTCTCGATGCCCAGATGGACCATCCACAGGTTGATGCTCTTGAAGGCGTCGACCAGTTCCTCATTGACCTTGTCCGCCCTGAGATTACATTGAAAATATAGGTCCTTATAATTCAAGGCCTTTATCGCGGCGCAAACATCCAAGGCCCATTGTGCGCTGACGTTGAACTCGTCGGAGGTCATGTAGATTTCCCTGGCGCCCTTTTCGTACAGAACCTTTACTTCCGCGGCGATATTCTCGGGGCTGCGCATCCGCACCCAGGGTTTATTGAATTTCCACACAGGATTCGAACAAAAATTGCAGTCAAAGGGGCAGCCCCTGGACACGAGCATGTGGGTCTGTGGCGCGGCCTTGTTGATGTGCATGCCGTTGTAATTGTTAAGGTCGACAAGCTCCCAGGCGGGCAGAGGTATCGTATCGAGATCGGCAATAAAATCGCGCTTGGGCGTAAAATGCAGGCTGCCGTCGAGATTGCGCAGGGCCAGGCCGTTCACGGCGCGGATATCGCCTTTGCCGGCCACCGTGGCCACCAGCTGGGTCAAGGTCTCCTCGCCCTCGCTCAATACGCAGGCGTCGACATTGCAATTTTCGAATACGGTTTCGCAATTGGCCGTTGGCTCGGGCCCGCCGCAGATGACCAGCAGGTCGGGAAACCGCTCCTTGACGGCGTTGATGGTCCGGTAGGCCAGTTGCTTTGTCCAAAAGGCGAAAGACAGGCCGTAGATATCGGGTTTGTGCTTGGCTATCAGGTCCAGGTGCTCCTGGAGCGTGTAGTCGCCCTCCAGATACACTGTTTCCACCGGCACCTGGCTATACTTTCTCAAGTAGCTGATCAGATAGAGAATACCGATGTTCGGATAGCTGTTGTCGTAATACGCCTCGCGCCTGGGCGGATCGGCCAGAACAACTTTCATGGGTCCCTCGATAGCATTTGCCAAAAGAATATTTCAATGTGGACAGGCTGGTTACGTAACATATCATGGGCATGCCCGGTTGTGATGTCAAATAGGCACAACCGGGTTTTTATTTTTTAAGGCTCATAGTCGTCGGAAGGCATGGGCATGGGCATGGGCTCGCCGTTGATTATGGGTGCGTATTCGGGCTTCCAGTCCGGGCCGAAGAGACTCATCCACGCGGTCTGGAATAGCGAAACAACCCTGGTTGCCCAACGCAGCCGCCGTCGTGGCTTGTCTATTTTGCCGCGAAAAAGCCCCTGGAGTTGTTCTGCTGATTCACTTAGCTCGGCATGTAGTTGATCAAGAATATCATCAGGAAGATCAACCAATTGTCCGGTAACTGCAAGCGAAGTCTCGCTTTTCATCACCTCTGTCTTATTTTGGTGGGCCAACTGTTTTTCTTCATTGGCCAACCGCCGCTCGTCCATGGCGATCTTGGCCCACTCCCTGGCGTTCTCGAGGTTTTGCCCCCGGTATGTAAGGTAGGCCTTGCCAGCCGCTATGATGATCATGCAAATGGCGGAAATGGTGGCCACTTCAACCGACACCGGCGAATGCATCGAAATACTGACAAGCTCGGCGGCGTATTTGTCTTCTTCGGCCCCGCCCAGCTCCAACCTGTCCAGGCCCTTGCCCAGGTCATCCCAACCAAGCTCATCGGCCGTATAACAGAGCCGCACGCCCTCGATAAGAAAACTAATTAATTGCAGGGCCTTGGCCACCTTCAAAGGGTTGAAGTGCTCTGGCAGCGTAAAGTCCACGATCTCCTTTTTATCTACGTCAAAGACCTGCTCGGCGCGTTCTTCGCGCTTGTTGCGCTGTTCATCGGAAAAAACAAAACCATTAAGGGAGTCCAACTTGGCCCTATTGAGGCAACTCCGGGAGCCTATTTTGGCATTGCTGAGTAATGCTCCGCGGAGGTCGGTTCCGCTAAGGGACGCGCCTCTTAAATCAGCGGCAAACATATTTGCCTTGCGCAGATTTGTCCCTCTTAGAATGGCCCCTCTCAAATCGGCCTTACTCAGATCCGCTTGAAAAAGATCGGCGTCGCTGAGGTTGGCGCCACCGAGTCTTGCATCCACGAGTCGGGCTCCGGCCAGCAGGGCCCGGCTGAGTTCGGCACCCAACAAGTTGGCGCCGCTCAGATATGAGTTTCGGAGATCGGCGCCGGTCAAGTCGGCATTACTGAGATCGGCGCCGTCTAAGTAGGTTTCCTGAAGATTTGCGCCGCTTAAGATTGCGGACACCAAGCGGCTTCCGCTGAAGTACGCTTTTCTAAGATCCGCTCCTTGAAAATCGGTTTTCTCAAGGTTTGCATACTGCAGGTTAGCTCTCGCGCCCTGATCTCCTCCGCTGTTCAGCCATATATCGTGCGCCTTGACAATATTTTGCAACTCGTCTTCATTGACTATTCTTAGCTCTCCATAGTCAATTTTATCGTTCGGCATGCGCGGCCCCTCCCCCAACCTTACTTGCCTACAACTTTTCCACCACGATCTGATGGTTGGTGTAGATACAGATATCAGCGGCGATGTTCAGCGCGGCCTTGGCCATCTCGTCGGCGGGCAGTTCGCTGTGGCGCATCAGGGCCCGTGCCGCGGCCAGGGCATAGGGCCCGCCTGAGCCGATGGCCGCAACGCCCTCTTCCGGCTCGATGACGTCGCCCGAACCCGAGAGAATCAGCAGGTGACTCTTGTCCGCGGCGATGAGCAGGGCCTCCAGGCGGCGGAGCATCTTGTCTGTGCGCCAGTCCTTGGCCAGTTCAACGGCGGCCCTGGGCAGTTGGCCGGAATAGGCCTCCAGTTTGCCTTCGAGCTTTTCAAAAAGCGTAAAGGCGTCGGCCGTGGCCCCAGCGAAACCGGCCAGGACCTTGCCCTCGTGCAGCCGCCGCACCTTGACGGCCCCGCCCTTGACCACTGTGTTGCCCATTGTCACCTGGCCGTCACCGGCCATCACGGTCACGCCATCCTTTTTCAGGGCCAATACCGTGGTTGATCTAATCTCGGGGTTAAGCGTCATCTGGCTCCTCCGTATCCTTGTCGGCCCGTGGATGGGCCTGGTCATAGACTTTTAACAGGTGGTCCACCGTGAGGTGAAGATATTTCTGGGTTGTTTGCAGGCTGGAATGGCCCAGCATTTCCTGGACCGAGCGCAGGTCGGCCCCGCCCTCCAGCAGATGCGTGGCCATGGCATGGCGCAGGGCGTGCGGGCCCACGTTGCGACCCACGGTCAGGCCCTGTTGGTATTTGTCCACCATGCGCTGGATGCTGCGGCTGGTTAGCCTGCCTCCGCCCCGATTCAGAAACAAAGCCGTGGGCTCGTCATGGCCCTTGGGCAGGATCGCCGCACGGGCCTTGAGATAGCGCGTCAGGGCCTGCTGGGCCGCCTGGCCCACGGGCACCACCCGCTCCTTGCCGCCTTTGCCCATGGCCACGCGAACAACGCCCAGGTCCAGGCGCAGATGCCCGGCATCCAGGGCGGCCATCTCGCTGACCCGCAAGCCCGAGGAATACAACAGCTCCATTATCGCCATGTCGCGCATGATCAGGGCCTGGGCCTTTTCCTCGGCGCCGTATGGCCTGGTCTGCTTGGGCCTTTTCGGCCCGTCCACCAGGTGAAAGGCCTCGTCCACGCTCAGGCGGGTGGGCAGGCGCTTGTCCATCTTGGGCGCCCGCACCAGCCGGGCCGGATTGCCGCCGCATAGGCCCCTGGCCTGCAAAAACTCGAACCAGGCCCGCAGCGAGGCCAGCTTGCGCCCCACCGTGGAGCGGGCGCTGGTTTTCATGCGCCCGGCCAGCCACATTCGCACGTCGTCGGCAGTCACATCGGGCCAGTCCTTACCCCGACGGTCTTTTTGGAGAAATTCGTGGAACTGTTTGGCGTCTCGGGCATAGGCCTGGCGGGTGCGGGGCATGGCCCCGGTGCTTTCGGCCAGATGCTGGTCAAATTCGCCGAGCAGATTTTTCACCGCGAAGCATCTCCTTGGCCGGGCGGCTGTCGTCCCGGACTGAAAGTATTTATCATAACTTATCACGGCCCTGATTCAAGGACAAAGCCCCGCGAACAGCAACACAGCTATTATTCAACGGCGACAACCGCCTTTGCGCCATGCATCGGTTTATACGGCGTTATCGCCCGAATGGGCGATTGCGTTGTTCAAACAAAATGGGTACTGTGCTCGGTACCATTTGTACATCGGCAATCAACATCATCCAGGGCCAAGGACGGGATCATGATAAATGAGCAAATGAGCAGGCAAGCAAACCCGGAATTGATCTCCAAGCTGGAAGAACTGACCAGTTTGGCCATCGGCCTGGGGGCCAGCGACGCCAAGATAATCCCGGCCAACGAAATCTCCGCCGAGGATCATCTGGCCGCGCTGTGCAAGGAGACCAGGTGCGAAAATTACGGTTCTTCGCCCACCTGCCCGCCCAATGTCAAGGGTCCCGTCTGGATGCGTGAGCAGTTGCAAGGCGTGGAATACGCCCTGGTCCTCAAGCTGGAGCTGCCCGATGACGTAATGTATTCGGACCAGCGCCGCGAGGTCGGCAAGCTACTGCATTTTTTCGTGATCCAGGTGGAACAGGCGGCCAGGGAAATGGGCTTCGTCAATTCAACCGCCTTTGCCGGGGGTTCGTGTAAAAACCTGTTCTGTTATGATCAAGGCAAATGCAATGTACTCTACGGCGACGGCCAGTGCCGCAACCCGGACATGGCCCGTCCGTCGATTTCCGGCTTCGGCATCAACACCAACAGCCTATTGAAGGCCGCCGGGTGGGATCAACAAGACACCAAGGAGAAGCTCAACACCAGGTTGGGTTTGGTACTGATAGGATGATTTAGGAGGCACTCCATGGGCGTCAAGGAAGCTTTCAACAAACACGCCAAGATATACGACCAAAACCGCCAAATGCTCATCCCCCAGATGGATGAATTCAACGGCGTGGCGGCCCAGGCCTTGGAGCTTATTGAAAACGACGAACCCAAAATCTTGGATATGGGCGCGGGTACCGGCCTGATGGCTTGGTTTGCCTTGCAAAAAAGGCCCAGGGCCATCATGACCCTGGCCGACATGGCCGAAGACATGCTCGAACAAGCCAAAGATCGATTTGCCGGCCAAGACGTTAAAATCATCGTAGCCGACTATGTTCATGACGACCTTGGTGGGCCCTATGACGCCATTGTCTCGTGCCTTAGCATCCACCACGTTGAGACACCGGAGAAAAAGATATTGTTCCGGCGCTGTTACGACCTGCTGGAGCCGGGCGGCATCTTTGTCAACGCCGACATGATCCAAGGCCCAACTACCCAGGCCCACGCTTGGTACGACGACGTCTGGGAACGCCGGGTGCGCGCGGCGGGCACCACCGACCTACAAATGGCACAGGCCCGGGAACGAATGGAAGGCGACCGCCTGGACACCTTGGCCGATCAACTTGTCTGGCTGGACGAAGCCGGTTTTGCGGATATCGACGTGCTGTACAAGTGGTACAGCCTGTGCGTCTACATCGGCCGCAAACCAGTTGTTTGACATATGAGCAGCTATTCCGACAAGCTGGACGCCATGCAGGTTCTGCGCCGCCCGGTTATTGAACAGGCCGCGGGGCTAATAGGCGTCCGCCCCGGCGCCAAGGGCCTGGACGTGGGCTGCGGCAATGGCCTGCAAACCCTTCTCTTTGCCGAAATGTGCGGGCCCGGCGGCTTGGTGCGCGGACTGGACCCTTCGTACGAATTGATCGCCCTTGCCCGCGAAAACGCAAGCAAGGCAAACCTTGACCAAAACACCGAATTCATCATTGGGCTGGCCGAAGACATGCCGCTGGAGTCCAACTCTTTGGACTGGGCCGTCAGCATCGACTGCATCGGGTACGGCAGCCGGGATTTCAAACGAGCCATTGCCGAAATGGCCAGGGTCGTCCGGCCCGGCGGAGTCTTGGCCCTCATGGCCTGGGGCGGCCAGCAAATCCTGGGCGGTCATGCCCTGTTGGAGGCCAAACTGAACGCCACGCCGGGCGGATTGTCACCCTACACCGCCTCCACCGGTCCGGACAGCCATTTTCTGGGAGTCAGCGGCGGGCTAACGGCAGCGGGAATCGTGAACATCCAGGCAAAGGCTTTGTCCGTCACGTTTGGCGCTCCGCTCAACGAAATTGAACGCAATGCCGTAATGTCGCTATTGGATATGCGTTGGCCCGATGCCGAACATCACCTCGACTCCGAAGAACTGGAACTTTTCCAAGGGCTGACCAACCCGGATTCCCCCGGTTTTTTGCTGGGCAGGCCGAATTATTGCGGCATGTTTTTTTACACTCTTTTCTGGGGTCTGAAAGAGGAATAGACGGGGAAAACCGGACAGAGGAAGTGTCCGCATCAACATTTAAATGGCATTTATTGGGCAAACATGGCGAACCTAAGCTCCCGACAGGTTTTTTAAGCCTTGACTTGGCTGCCGCCCTTGGATAAGTTTTGCCGTTACTTAATACCTATTTAAGATGGACACCTTCTTTCCAATCAGGAGCTGTCATGAGCGACAAAATTAATCAAACCCGTACTATCGCCCTGGTTGGCCATGGTGGCGCGGGCAAAACATCTTTGGCCGAGGCCATGCTGTTCAACACCAAAGCCATCGATCGCCTGGGCAAGGTGGACGAAGGCAACACTTCCTTGGACTTCGAGCCCGAAGAAATCAAGCGCGGCGGCAGCGTAAGCTCGGCTTTCGGCGCCTACACCTACAAGAAGCACAACGTCAGCATGGTGGACTGCCCCGGTGACGACAACTTCCTTTTCGACCCCGCCAGCGCCCTGCGCGCCGTGGACGGAGCTGTTGTGGTAATCGACGCCATCGACGGCATCAAGGTCCAGGGTGAAAAAGTCTGGCAGTATGTCCAAAAAGCCGAAGTTCCCGCCCTGGTGGTGGTCAACAAGATGGACCGCGAGCGTGCCGACTTTGAAAAAGCCGTGGAAATGATCCCGGATATGTTCGACATCAAGCCCATCCGGCTGCAACTGCCCATCGGCGCGGCTGAAGATTTCAAGGGCGTGGTCGACCTGCTCTCAGGCAAGGCCTACACCTACGCCGCCGACGGCTCGGGCAAGATGGAAACCGGCGAAGTCCCGGCCGACATGGCCGACGAAGTCGAAGGCATCCGCGAATCCTTGATCGAAGACATCGCCGAGGCCGACGATGAGCTCATGGAACGCTACCTGGAAGGCGAGGAGATATCCGCCGCCGAGTTGGCCGCGGCCCTCAAAAAAGGCGTTTTGGAGCGGCTTTTCGTTCCGGTAACCGCCTGCGCGGCCTTGAAAAACCAGGGCATCCAGAACGTCATGGATCTGGTCAACAGCCTTCTGCCGTCTCCCATCGAGGCCGGCGCGGTCAAGGGCACCGATCCCAAGACCGGCGACGAAATAGAGCGCGAGCCCAGTGAAACCGCCCCGTTCTGCGGTCTGGTATTTAAGACCATCGCCGATCCTTTTGCCGGCAGCCTTTCAATGGTCCGGGTCTACTCGGGCAAGCTTAGCTCTGATCTGACCCTGTTGAACCCCGGCAAGGATGAAAAAGAGAAGTTCGGCCAGCTTTACCAGCAGATCGGCAAGACCCAGAAAGCCATCGCCGAGGCCATTCCCGGCCAGATCGTGGCCATTCCCAAGCTCAAGGTCACCAAGACCGGCGACACCATCTGTGACGAAAAGGCTCCCATCCAACTGGATCCCGTGGAAGCCATGCCTCCGGTGATCAACTACGCCATTGAGGCCAAGGAAAAGGGCGACGAGGAAAAGCTTTTCGCCGGCATCAACAAGCTGCTGGAAGAAGACCCCACCCTGCACCTGGAGCGCGACCCGGCAACGGGCGAGGCCCTGTTGGGCGGAATGGGTTCGGTGCACATCGAAACCACCCTGGAGCGGCTCAAGCGCAAATTCAGCGTCGAAGTCAACCTGAAGACCCCCATGGTGCCCTACCGCGAGACCATCAAGGGCAAGACCAAGGTCCAGGGCCGCTACAAAAAGCAGTCCGGCGGCCGCGGCCAGTTCGGTGACACCTGGATCGAGATCGAGCCCGCCGCCGAGGGCGAGGGCTATGTGTTTGTCGACGCCATTGTCGGCGGTTCCATCCCCCGCCAGTACATCCCGGCAGTGGAAAAAGGCATCGCCGAGGCTCTGAACCAAGGTATCCAGGCCGGTTACCCGGTGGTGGACATCAAGGTCACCCTGTACGACGGTTCCTACCACACGGTCGACAGCTCGGAAATGGCTTTCAAGGTGGCCGGTTCCATGGGCTTCAAAAAGGGTGCGCCCGAATGCAAGCCCACCATCCTCGAGCCGATCATGAAGCTGACCATCACCGTTCCCGAAGACGCCATGGGCGACGTCATGGGCGACATCTCCTCCCGGCGCGGCCGCGTTCTGGGAATGGACGCCAAGGGCAGCCTGCAGATCATCAACGCCCTGGTTCCCATGTCCGAGGTGCTGACCTATCAGCCCGAGTTGACTTCGTTGACCGGTGGGCGAGGCGCGTTCTCCATGGAAATGGACCACTACGAGGAAGTACCCGGCGATATCCAGAAGAAGATCGTCGAAACGTATCAGGCTTCCAAGGGAGCTGAATGATTTCGCATTCAGCCGCCATAGTTACGATTAGCGACAAAGCATCCGAGGGCCTGCGGGACGACACCGCCGGCCCTCGGCTGGTTTCCATGCTGGAGAGCGCCGGGATATCCGTTGCCGAAACATCGGTGGTGCCCGACGAAATTCCGCTCATAGCCGCGGAGCTTAAGCGCCTGTGCGATGAGGTCGGCCTTAGTTTGGTGCTGACCACCGGCGGCACGGGCCTTAGCCCCAGGGACGTGACCCCCGAGGCCACCTTGCAAGTCATCGAGCGCGCCGTGCCCGGCCTGACCGAGGCCATGCGGACCGAGGGCCTGAAAATCACACCCCACGCCATGCTCAGCCGGGCCGTCTGCGGCATCCGCCGCTCAACCCTAATCGTCAACCTGCCCGGATCGCCCAAGGGGGCCACGGAAAACCTGGCCGCCATCCTGCCCGCCTTGCCCCATGGCCTGGACAAGCTGCGGGGCGACCAAAATGACTGCGCACGGTAGGTATTGTGGGTAATCATTTGGCTTATCTATCTATAACAAAAGCACAATCGGAGTAGCCACAATGCAGGCAACAATGGGTACAACAGGCCGGATATTCGTTTTACGCCTGGAAGACGGAGACCGCCTGCCCGACTGTATAGAACAATTCGCAACGGAAAACGATGTGAAGCGGGCGTTTTGCTCCATGTTGGGCGGGGTGGGCCCCGGCGCGCTGATCGTGGGCCCGGAAGACGGAGCAAAAATGCCGCCCGACCCAATGCGCCTGCCCTTGAGCGGAGTGCACGAGGCGGCCTGCGTGGGCACCCTGTTCCCCGATGAAAACGGCAAAGCCAAGTTGCACATGCACGGGGCCATGGGCCGGGCCGGCCAGACCATCACTGGCTGCGTGCGGGCCGGGGTGGATGTCTGGCAGATCGGCGAAGTGGTGATTATAGAAATCCTGGGCATCGAGGCCTGCCGCCGGGTGGACCCCAAGACGGGTTTCGAGTTGTTGGAGTTGGAGTAAGCGCCTGTATTAATAGGCTAATTTCCAGTCCAATGTTTGTAACAAGGTACAGGCCAGCTTAAAGCTTTATATACTTTGTTTTCCACCAATGTTAACAGCGCGTTGGCGCATAATGCCGGATTTTTACGACCCGAAACGGAAGAGTCGGTCTTGGTGAGATGAGCAGAAGCCTTCATGGCAGAGAATAGGGTTTCCTTAAACGCAAGTTCCAAGTCTTCGCTAAGCTTATCATTCTCAACATCAAACTCATTTTTCGCTACAGCTTGTAGGTTAAGCGGGGCTTTAGTTATATGATGATCTGTGTCTTCTTTTGGGGGACAATCAAAATCCAATTTGGTTTCTGAAATATCCCCCTTACTAGTAACGTTATTGTGCTTCTTTAGTCGTATCCCTAGAAAATCCGCAATTACTCGGCACGTCAGCAACCCAGCATCGATCATTGGGTTAACAAGCAGCATGACCTGGTCTTCAGGTATTGGCGCCAGCGGAGTGCGAAGTACTCCGTTCTCCAAGGGAATACCTCCTGCAAGCCAAATCAGCCCATCAAGGTGTGCCATACGATAAGGCAGATGGACATTTAAAAACTCTTCCCTTTCCTTATCCGTCATCTTTCCGCTCCCTTTTCAGGTTTGCAAGCTGGAATCCACGGTGTTGTTGGTAGTTATGTTTGGTCCGGTATTCCGGGCCGTTAGGCCCACAACACCAAGGTATTTATTTGCCGTATGCTATTCCGGCTTGGCCCAAACTCATCATTGCCGGGTCAGCCGGCAAACAACCTCTTCTTCGCCGCCCTGCCCGCTTATTTCCCGGAAGCCGCACTTGTCCAAGACCCGGCGTGAAGAAGCGTTACCCGGCCTGGTTCGGGCTTCGATGGCGGCAACATCGTCATGGGCCAAGGCCCAGCCAACCAGGGCATGGGCCATCTCAGTGGCATATCCCTGGCCCCGGTGCTCTTGGGCCACGGAAAAGCCCAACATCACCAAATCGTTTTCATCAGGCGGGCCGATGAAGCCGCCCGCCCCCACCAAAACAGAGTCCGGGCCATTGGTCCGGGCGTACCAGCCATACCAGCCCACCGCACTGGTACCGCCCCGGGTTAGTTTGTCGAGGAGATATTCCTGGGCCTGGCGGTCATACTCGCCCGGAGGCCAATCGGCGGGCATCCTGGCTGCCAACAGGCTGCCCAAATGTTCGGAGCGGTCCAGCTCGGCCTTCAGATGGGCGACCTCCGCGGCAATGAGAGTAAGTCGCCCGGTTTGCAGATGCATATCAGGCGACCATATCCCTGATGATATCAGCGACAGGGCGAATCTGATGGATCAGCCCGGTCACCTGCCCTGCGGGCCAGAACTCGCCCTTACCGCCCAGCATCTCGGCCAATTCCTCGCTGATCACCCTGGCCAGGACCTTGCCGCCCTTGCCTTGCAGCATGGTGTCGGACACTCCAGCTTGGCAAAGAGCCTCCTTCCAGCTGTCCGAGGCCTTGCATTCGGCCGCGCTGATGAAGGCAGTGCCCGCCTGCACGCCTTGGGCCCCCAGGGCCATTGCCGCCCGATAGCCCCGGCTGTCGGCTATGCCACCTGCCGCGGCCACGGGTATGTCCACGGCATCGCACACCGCCGGGATCAGAACCATGGTGCCGATGCCCCCCGGCCCCTGCAATCCGCCGGACTCGCCGCCCTCGGCAATCACGGCGTCGGCGCCGGATTCCTGCACTCTTTCCGCTCCCTTAACATTACCCACAACATGTAGTACCTTTAATCCGGCGTCCTTGCACATGGGTACTATTGCCGTGGGCGGCCCGGCCGAGGTGGTCACCGCGCGGATGCCTTCGGCCACCAACACCTTGATAAATTCCGGGGCGTTTTCATCCCGTGCAGCCAGGTTCACACCAAATGGTTTGTCTGTGAGCCCCCTGACAATAGCTATTTTGGCCTTCAATTCGTCAGCGTTAGCACAGTTTTTAGCAACAAGTAACCCATATCCGCCAGCATCGCTCACAGCAGCCACAAGCTCGGGGTTGTTGATCCGGGACATGGCCCCCAGGATGATCGGGTACTCGGTTCCCAGGATTTTGGCTATGGCGCTCATTTTATTTCTCTTCCGTGGCGGTTAGTGAGTTCCTAAAACTTGTCCAGCGTAATGGTGACCTTGCTGTCCGAATCCTTGGTGCAACGCGGGTTGCGGGCGTTTTTTAGCGTATCTTCGAGCACCTGGACGTGCAGCACGTACTCATTGGCCGTAAAACTGTTCATGATCGCCCTGTAATAGATGCTGGTGTGCTGCTTGCTACCGTCTAGGCCTTGGATGCGTGCCTGGTCGTCCTTTTTCTGAAACCAAACAACTATGCCGCCGTCGTAGCGCTTTTCGCAATAGGCCAGGGAATACTTCTCCAGCATTGCCGGTTTGGCGGTAATGTAAAAAAACTTATACCAATTGTTCTCGACGATATCAAAGCCCAAATACTGGGTTTCACTGTAAAAGGCCAGCGCCGAGCCCGCTGCGGCCAGCCCGCCGAACAGCAGCGTGGCGACCATCGCCACCTTGATCAACCTCTTCTTCATTTCACCCTCCCCCTTTCTTATCGAGTGTAAAACCAGCCGAATTATCGAAAACAATGTTTAACTGGGTTTAAGAATTACCCCTTTTGCACTCAGCATTAGAATATTAACTCTATTCCATCGGCGAAGTCAAACCACAGGGATATCAACCTTAATACCAAGGCGTTCAAGCATTTTTGAGGCACGCTCACCGTGGCTGCCCGGCCAAAAGACCTTGCGGCATCGTGGGCAGATGAAAAACCGCTCGGCCGTGGCGGCTATGTAATCCGGCACAATGCCCGCGGCCTGCTCGCGGTCAATGGGCTCCACGGGCTCGTTGCACTCCAGGCAGCGGGAAAACAACCCGCTTGGTCCGATTGTTTGGGACAGATTGGCCGTGGCTTGCCTTAGCTGGTCGCGGATGTCGTCATGGGAAATGAACGCCACACCTGGTTTGTGGGCCCAGGCCGTGCGGCGGGTGAAGAATATTGCTCCGGGCGGGACCCGAACCGGCGGTTTTTCCAGGATACGGGCATCGTGGCCCAACAGGCGCAGCCAGCGCGCAAGGCGGGCCAACATGGAATCAACGAGCAAGATCATTCCTGCAACCAGAAGATCTCCACGCCCTCGACCATCTCTGTTTCAAAGATGTCGCTGTCGAATTCCTTGTTGTATTCCACGCTGTCGTTTTCCAAGGTCAGGGAGCGGCCGTCCGAGCCAAGGGTTTCCATGTTTTTCGGAAAGAACCAGGGCCCCAGCGGAGAAAAATCGCTGTAAACACAGTTATATGATTCGGTCTTATCGCCCTGTTGGCTCATCTGGGCCTTTACCACCGAATAATCCGCTATGCGGAAGCGAATCCGCTCCATCACCTTGGAGGCCGAGTCGGACAACACGAGTAATGCCTTGGCATCTTCCTCGGCGGATAATGAGGTGACAAGCATGTTCTCCAGCATCGGGGCGCTGCCGCCCAACAAGGCGTAAATTTCGTCGGGCGATAGGGCCACGCCAAGGAATGCGCCGATGTTTTTGCGGGTCGCCCGGCCCATGTAGATGCGGTTTTCATCAAAGGCTAACACTGAAAGACGGTTGCCGTCGGCCACCAGGCGCAGGACCGGTTGACCGAACGGACCGAAGACATCGGCCCGGATTCTGTCGGGATAGACACCCCATATAACGTGATCGCCATATAGCTCCGAGCCGTCGGGCATTGTCACGCTGATGGCGCCCTGCATGAAAAAGCTACGCAGGGCCTGCCGACGAAGCTCAAGCCTTTCAACTACATGCTCCGGTTTGGGCAATTCACCAATAACGGGGCTTTGAGGGGTGGCTATGCAAGAACTGATCATCATGCAAACGGTCAGGAGGACCATTGTCAAAAAGGATATGGCGGTGTTACACCGCTCAGTTCTTTTCCCCCGAAGTGTTTTGCAGTTTATTTTCACGGGCCTTCTTCAGCTTGTTCTGCAGCGATTGTGTTTCTTTATGTCCCAGTTCGATGGCCTTTTCATAGGCTGCCACGGCCTCTTTCCAAAGTCCGAGCTTGCCGGCGGCGTCGCCGAGGTGGCTGTATATTTCCGCGTCATCCTCCCCGGATAGTGCGGCCCGGGAAAGATAAGTATAGGCCTGTTGATATTGGCCGCGCTTGTAAAAAACCCATCCAAGGCTATCGAGTATATAGCCGCTTTGAGGTTCAACGGCCAGGGCCCTTCTGATCAAGTCTTCGGCCTGATCAAGATCATCTCCCTCGTCGGCCAGGACATAACCCAGGTAATTGAGAGCCCTGGAATGCCGCTCATCCAGCTTGATGGCTTGGTGCATCTGCTCCAACGCCTGGCCTCGTTTGCCCAGATTGTCCAAAACCACGCCCAGCCTGAAATGGATCTCGGCGCTGGTGGGCTCCAACTCCAGGGCCTGGCGCAGGAGTTTTTCCGCATCATCGCGTTTTTTCTGTGAATCCTTTATCGCCGCCATGGCCACCAGCAGATCAGAATCCTTTGGTTCGCTTTTTCTGGCCTCGGCCAATATATCCAAGGCCTCCTGCTTGCGGCCGTCCTGCAACAGCATGTCGGCCTGATGGAGCCTGGAATCGATAAAAAATTCGGAATCCTTGTCTATCAGCCGGAAGACCTGGATGGCTTCATTATGTTTGCCGGCCTCCTGCAAGGCGGCTCCAAGGTAATAGCGGGCCCGTTCGTTCTGGGGCTCATCGTTTAAAATGCCCCGGAACTCCTCGACCGCCAGATCGAACTTGCGTTCTTCAAGGTAGACCAGGCCGATCTTCAGCCTCACCTCGCTGTCGTCGCTGCTGATGCCCTTTACAATGGCGAATTCATGGAGGGCCTCTTCATAGCGGCCCGTGCTCAGATAAAAACGTCCCAGGCGGTCGTGGGCAACCGTGGAATCGGGGTTTGCATTGAGAATGCGCAGGTAAACGCCCTCCGCTTCACGGTATTTGTGCTGTTGTTCGTACACGGAAGCCAATTCAAAGCTGACAGCCTCGAAGCCAGGCGCAATAAGCAGAGCGGCCTTGAATTGATCTTCGGCCTGCTTGTAACGCTTCAGGGCCGCCAGAGCCTGGCCCAGGTAATAGCGGGAAAGGGCCAGCTTGGGCCGCATCTCCACCAGGCGTCCCAACACCTTCACGGCGTCTTCCATGCGCCCCTGGTCCATCAGAAGCGTGCCCAGGTACAAACGGGCCTCCTGTTGATCCGGATCCAGGGCCAATGCCTTTTCAAATGCCTGGACCGCCCTTGTCAGATCCTGCAGGCCGGAATAGATACCGCCCAGCATGAGCCAGCCGTCAACCAACTTTGGGTCTATTTTTACGGCGGCCTCGGCCTCGAGCAATGCCTGTTCGTTACGGCCCATGCCCGCGTAGATGCGGGCGGCCTCAATCCGCAAATACGCGCTTTCGGGGTCGGTGGCAACCGCCTTTTGCAACCAAGCCAGACCCTCTTTCTTGTCACCGTTGGCAAAAGCCATTCTGGCGGTGGCATACATGGCCAGCGGGCTGCGTCCGGCAGCCGGCTTTTCAACGACCGGCTGGCTTGGCTCCATTGCCGCGCATCCGGCAATGAGTGACAGCAACAACAGCGCGGTCATTAGAGCCGCAATCTTGAAAACGCCCCGCAATTTATCAACCGTCCGGATTGTCAACTTAGTCCCCGGCAACAAGGTCTGAAAATTGGCCTTCAAAATCCGGGATTTGCTCTTCGAGGTATTCCCGCAGATTTTCCATGAGCCTCACCTGTAACTGTCTGATCCGTTCCCTGCTCACTCCATGGCGCTCGCCAAGATCGCTGAGCGTTTCTGGTTTCTCGCTGAGCAGTCTGTTATCAAGAATATCTCTATCTTTTTCGTCAAGGGTTTCGCGAAAATCCATGATTTTTTCATGGAATAGCGATTTTAGTTCATTATCGGCCAAATTTTCCTCTGCCGTGGCTTCATCCGAAGGCAAGAGGTTCTTGTGGGTGTCGTCCGAATCGTCGCGCACCGGTGAATCAAGGCTTAGTTCCCAGGAGTCAAGACGCTGTTCCATCTCGATGACGTCTTTTTCCGTGACGCCCAAGCGGTCGCTCAACAACCTGGGGCCGGGCGTAATCCCCTGGGCTTGGAGCTTTTCTTTTTCACGGCGCAGTTTGTAAAAAAGTTTTCTCTGGGCCTGGGTGGTGCCGACCCTGACCATGCGCCAGTTGTCCATAATGAATTTCAGGATATAGGCCTTGATCCAAAATGAAGCGTAATAAGAAAATTTGATATCCCTGAAAGGATCGAACTTTTGCACTGCCTGCAACAGGCCAATATTGCCTTCCTGGATAAGATCCAAAAGGTTGCGCATCCAGTAGCGCTGATGGTCCATGGCGATTTTCACCACCAGCCGCAGGTTGCTGGTGACAAGTCTGGCCGCCGCTTCTGGGTCCTTGGTTTTGGCGTATCTCTGGGCCAGTTCCGTTTCCTCTTCCCTGGTCAACAACGGATATTGTCTGGCCTCCCAGAGATACCTCTGCAAAGTGCCCATTTGCGACGTCGCGGGCATTTGCTTTTCATCGCCGACAAGCACGGGCGCGTTGGCGGCCAGGTCTTCATCCTGGTCCTCCGCATCGTCCGAATCCATTATTTCCGGCTCCAGCACATCAACTTCCAAATCTGAAACCAGATTGTCTCCGTTGTTTGCATTGTCGGATTTTGATTCCCGGCTCATGAGTCTCCCGGTGTGGTTGCCTTCCAAGAAATTTGGGCGGGTTCGGTGTCCTCAATATGTGGTAAGGTTAAGTCAATTATCCCATTCTATCAACAGAATCAATTTTTTATAACCTAGAGCATACTGCCCGCGCAATCACGCGGCAAGGAAAAAGGAGCCCTAATGCCGGCAGTGACTTATCCCCAGGCTCCATTGCCCGAGGGATTTAATTGCACCAGCATCAACTGCAAAGGAATGGAGTTGAAGGTTGTCAGCGGCGGCACGGGGCCACTTATCCTGTTCCTGCATGGACTGGGAGGCAGCAGTGAAGATTTTTATCCGGTGATGAGCCGATTGTTTGATGGTTTCGAGTGTATTGCCATTGATTTTCCGGGTTTCGGGTTTTCCACCAAACCGGATGTTGATTACGGTATTGACTTCTTTTGCATGGTAGTTCAAGAAGTTATGGCACAGCTACCCGCCAGGCCCCAGGCGGTTGCGGGCCATTCCATGGGCGGCCATGTCGTTCTCAAATACTCAATCGATCATCCCGGCCAATTGGACAAGGTCATTGCCATTTGCCCGGCTGGCGGTCACACGAGCGCCAGATGGTACCATAGGCTTTTATTCACCTTTTGGGTTAAGGACGGCGACCGTCTGCGGCATGTCAGGCCCATTATCATGAAACACATCGCCATGTGGCCCTTTGCCGATCGCACCAGCGACATATGCCGCATGTTCGGCGAAAAATTCATTGCGCAATGGTACGACGGCCAGACCCATAACCGCGAGGTGGCGCTGGTCCGTTCAGGGCGCTCCATACTGGAAAACCCCATTTGGCAAGATGCAGGCTCCATTACGTCTCAAGTTCTCATGATTACCGGCGCCCAAGACCACATAACCCCGACAGAGGACACGGAACGTTTGGCTTCCGCCATGAATGGTGTTAAAAATATTATTGTAGATCAAGGTCATATGGCTATTTATACTAATGCCGACCAGGTTAGCGATGCCATCGCCGCTTTTATGAAATGACCTTTTTTTTGCCACGCCACCACCTGCAAAAAATCGGTTATTTGACATTTCAGGTCATAGGGGTATCATCCCACGCGGGTAGTTTAAGACTGCGGCAAGACAAACCCGCACCCGGCTTCTGGAGATTCATGTGCCTCATCCCAACAAGTTAATAATCCAAGAAATACGGCCACTGCTGATTCCCGGCACATTGAATCAAGCCAGAGAACTCATTGCCGGCATGCACCCGGCCGATATCGCCGATATTATCGAGCGGCTCCCGGAAAACGAAAAACGCATTCTTTTTCACGCCCTTGACCCCCGCATGGCCTCGGAAGTCGTGGTGGAGCTTTCCGACTTTTCCAGGGACCAGGTCCTCGAAGGCATCCAGACTCAGCGTCTGGCAGACATCGTCGACGACATGCCTTCCGACGAGGCCACCGACATCATCGCCGACCTCCCCGCGGGCAAGGCGGCGGAGGTTCTCAGCCGCATCGACGACGAAGACACCGAAGAAGTCAAAACCCTGCTGCAATACGACGAGGAAAGCGCCGGCGGCATCATGCAGCTGGAACTTGTCTCGGCCCGCCTCGATCAGACGGTCAGCCAGGTCGTGGATGAGATCCGCAAGGTCAAGGACGAAGTCGGTGAGGTCTACAACGTCTTTGTAGTGGATGCCCTCGGTCGCGTGGTGGGTTCATTGCCCCTGCAAAAGCTGATCTTGGCCGATCCCGGGGAACTGGTGGAGGATATTGCCGACCCCTGTCCTCTGTTGATCAAGGCCGATGACGACCAGGAGACAGTGGCCCACAAATTCCGCCATTACGACCTGGTAAGCGCGCCGGTTGTGGATGACGACGACAAACTGCTGGGCCGCATCACCATCGACGACGTCATGGAGGTCTTGGAAGAAGAAACACGGGAAGACTTGTTGCGCATGGCCGGTACTTCGTCTGAAGAAGACATGTTCTACACCGACCGCATTTTCCGCATCAGCCGCATGAGGCTTCCCTGGCTTGTCACCAACCTTATCGGCGGTTTGGTGGCCGGTGGCTTTTTGTGGCTTTTCAAGGTCACCCTGCCCGACGCCTTGTTCTTGATGACATTTGTCCCGGTCATCATGGCAATGGGCGGCAATGTCGGTATTCAATCGTCCACCGTCATGGTCCGCGGTTTTGCTGTTGGCGCTGTGTCCATGGCCAACATCAAACAAATCCTTTCCAAGGAGATACGCGTCGCCCTGGTCATAGGCTTGATCTGCGGAACATTGGCCGGCCTGGTTGCCCATATATGGCACGGAAATGCTGTTTTGGGTGTTGTTGTGGCCCTCTCTATGTTGGCGGCAATATTGGCCGCTTCGCTAATGGGCACTCTCGCTCCGGCACTGTTCCACAGGCTGGGCATTGATCCTGCAATAAGCAGCGGCCCCTTTGTGACCACGGCCAATGACATTATCGGCATCCTGATATATTTCCTCATTGCCGCGATATTCTACAGGGTTTTGATTCCTTGATATGACGGGGCGCACCACAATCGGCATGATTCTGCGCCTCCGGGAATTGGGCGAAAGCGACCTTCTCGTTGATCTTTACACCGGGCCCATGGGCAGGCTCACGGCCATTGCCAAAGGCGCCAGGCGTTCCCAAAAGCGGTTCTTCGGCTTATTGCTTGTCGGCCATCTCATAGAAGCACAATTGGTTAAGGGCAAAAGCGGCGATTTGTGGCGCCTCGACAGCGCCAAGGTCGTGCATACCTATGCCCCGCTAAGGGCGCAGTGGTCCCGCTGGCTGTTTGCCGCCCCGGTGCTGGAATTACTGCTTCGCATCACCGCCGCACACGACCCTTCAGAAGGTCTGTTGTCGTTGGCCGACAACACCTTACAGCGCATATGCTCTTTAAAGGAACAGCGCCTGATGGCCTCCAGCCTATTGATTTTCACGGTGGTGCTGGTCCAAAAACTCGGATTCGGTCTCAGCTTTGAATATTGCGTGCGGTGCGGCCAAAGGGTTGAACCCAGCGACAACATCCGATTGTCACTGGAAGGCGGAGTCGTCTGTTCCCAATGCCCGGCTCCACAAAATTGTCATACCGTGCCCCAAGGCCTTGTCAAGGGTATGTCAGCGGCTCGGGATATAGCGCCGGATCAGCGCGGACGCCTGGCTTTTCCGCTTTCCGTGGGCGTCCCGGGCCTCAGATTCATGACCGATTATCTACAGACAATTTGTGGCAGGGATATCCAATCGTTAGGCGTTTTATTGGATGATTTGCCTAAATAACTGCCTATATCGATTTACCATTTCGGTATATTTCATTTAAAACTGTTCAATTTGGACGAAATTGTCATGATAATATTAACTATTTCTTCGCAATTATTCTGAAAAACGTGGGACTTCTATAATTTTTATGAACCTATTTGATTTAGTTTTTAGTTATTCCTAATTTAAAATAGTCAAGATTGCCAAACTATTCCATCTCGTGCAGTTTAAAAACTCGACTATTAAAATGTTCAATCTTCAACGGTTAGTCTACATGTGGCGTCGACCTAGGCGAGTTCCCTATTGTCGTCACGGCGAAATAACGCCAATTCCCCAACTCAACGGGAACGATTGGTGAATTCGGAAAACCGAATGCGGCCCGATTCAAGAAGAAATAACTACTAGTTACTGTATTTTAATGGTGTTTATTACAAATAAACCATTTTTTAGGCTTACATTAAGGCGGTGCTGTTCGATATAAATTCATAACAACCAGAAGTTATTAGTTTCTGAACCGATATTGCCTCGGAATAACGAGTCGCAGATTCCTTCTATTTGTTGGACATATTATTCCTCCCACTTAATCACCTAATATTATCAGTTGTTGGTAGTGGTTAGTTTGGCACAACTGGGTGGTGGGTTTGATTTTGTTTGTTGCGAAGGTTTTTAGCCGGCCACAAGCAGTCTTTATATTGTTATTACAATATGTTATATATATCAGAACCGTTATCGGTATATTTACTACCACCAGGAGGCCCAAACACTGCACAACTTTGGTATTTGCCTGATTATGCCGCCGAATGTACCATTGGCAAGTTCCCTTGCCGGAGTGACTTGATTGTCTCAGGATGCTGTTCTCAAACCAAAACGCCCCATGACGGGAATAACCACAACCGTTCCGGTGGAGGTCCTTCTCGCCGCCAAACTGTGCCCTGTCGACTTGAACAACCGCTTCATAACCCACTCCCAACCTCACGATCTGGTGCGCAAGGCCGAGGAGCAAGGCATGCCCCGCACCCTATGCGCCTGGGTCAAGGGCATGTACGCCTGGCTTCTGGATCACCCCGAGGTTGAAACCATCGTCGCGGTGACCCAGGGAGACTGCTCCAACACCCACGCCCTTGCCGAATTGCTGAGCATGGCCGGCAGACGGGTAGTGAAATTCGAGTATCCCACCAGCCGCCGCCCCGATGAACTACAACATCAAATCGAAAAGCTCGCCAACGCGCTTGGGGCGGACCTTGACATAGCCGAAGGCATCCGCGACGAACTGCGGCCGATCCGAGACGACCTGGCCAGGCTGGACCGCCTGACCTGGGACGGCGGATTTGTGACCGGCGATGAAAACCATCTGTGGCAGGTCTGCTCCAGCGATTTTGACGGTGACCCGGTTGATTTCGGAAATCGGCTCAAGCAATTCCTGAGCTTGGCTGAAAAACGTCCCGCCATCGACGACCGCCCCAGATTGGGTCTTGTCGGCGTGCCGCCGATTTTCAGCGACATCCACCAAACCGTCGCGGAATTCGGCGCGGCCATTGTTTTCAATGAAGTCCAGCGCCAATTCGCAATGCCTCACAACGGCCCGGACCACAAAAATCTCTGCGAGCAGTACCTGGCCTTTACCTATCCCTACGATATATTCGGCCGGATCAGAGACATTGCCGCCCAGATAAAACTGCGTTCCCTTGACGGCCTCATTCACTATACCCAGACCTTCTGCCATCGTCAGATTCAGGATATCGCCTTGCGAAAAATGCTCGGCGTTCCTATTTTAACCCTTGAGGGAGACACCACCGGCCCTGTCGACGGCCGCACCAGACTACGCATCGAGGCTTTTTTGGAGATGCTTCGTTGATTAACGGGACTCGCGCGCCAAGACGGACAGTGGTATTGTTGTTGCCGAATTCACATTTTAAATAAATAAGCTGGAAATATTGACTTGATGAGGTGTCTTGATGAGCGATCAACAGTTATTCGATCCAATTATTGAAGAAGCGCTCAAGGAAGTGAACTACCCTGGTTTCAACCAGGACATCGTTGCCATGGGCTTGGTTCTGGAAGCAAAACTGGAAAACGGCAAGGCCACGATACGCATGCGGCCCGTCGCGGCCCCCCCCGAAGTTCGTGAAGGTCTTGAGGACGTCATCGCGGCCAAGATCGGCGCCCTGCCCGGCGTTAAGGAACTGGAGTTGCACATTCCGGAACCACCACAACCCAAGGCCCAAAAGCCCAAAGGCCCCCAGGCAATCCCCGGCGTGAAAACCGTTGTGCCCGTGGCTTCGGGCAAAGGCGGAGTCGGCAAATCCACTGTCTCGGTAAACCTGGCCATGGCCATGGCCGAGCGCGGCCTCAAGGTCGGCCTGTTGGACCTGGACCTTTACGGCCCGTCCATTCCGATCATGCTGGGCATGCAGGGCGCTCAACCAGAAGCAGGCGAAGGCGGCAAAATGCTGCCCATTCAAAAAAATGGCCTCAAGGTGCTTTCCATCGGCTTTTTGATCGGCGCTGACAAGGCCCTTATCTGGCGCGGCCCGCTGATCATGAAGGCCGTGCGCCAGTTGTTGCATGACTCCGACTGGGGCGAACTGGATGTGCTGGTCCTGGACCTGCCTCCCGGCACAGGCGATGTGCAGATCACAATGGCCCAGGAAGTGCCCGTCACCGGTGCGGTGGTGGTCACCACGCCCCAGGACGTGGCCTTGGCCGACGCCATCCGGGCCGTGGACATGTTCCGGCAGATCGGTTCGGGCATCATCGGCATCGTCGAAAATATGAGCTTCTTTATTTGTCCGGACTGTGGCGGCCGCCACGAAATCTTCGGACACGGTTCGGTGGAGCCTCTCTGCGCCAAGCTGGGTGTGCCCTTCCTGGGCGAACTGCCCCTGGACATGGCCGTGCCCAAGATGGCCGACAATGGTTTGGCCGCCGTCCAAAACGCCTCTTCGGCCGATGCCTACGAGGCGGTTGCCGAAAAGGTGGCCAAAGAGCTGGAATTGATTTAATAATGCCGCGAGCCCGCCGGTACTGGGCGGTCCCCGTACCGGCGGCTCATCATAAAAGGTGAAACCAATGGCTTTGACAAGAGAACAGGTCGAAACAACACTGGAAGAGGCCCGCTCCGAATTGAAAAAGCACGGCGGCAACGTTGAGTTGGTAGGTGTAGGCGACCAGGGCGTGGTCATGGTCCGGCTTACAGGCGCCTGCGCAGGATGCAAGTCGGCCCCCATCACCTTGCGCGATATCATTGAAAAGACCTTAAAAGAAAAGCTGCCCGAGGTGCAAAGAGTCGACGCCATGCTGTGATTGCCTCTCGGCGCCGACTCATATATGCAGGTGTTTTTTACAAGCGCACCAAGGCATGATCCTTACATTTCAATAGCTACTTATCAATAGGCGCCGCCGCTAAATCGCGGCTGGTGTTTTCCGCTCAATTCCAAAGCTGAGCTTCAACGCGAGCAAAAAAATAGTTGTATCGCCGTAAGCCATTATGCGATATTTCTCACACAGTAATGATATCGCCAACTTTGGAGTGATCTATGTCCGACTACAAGCACAAAGATATGGCAGGCCTTATCGAACAGGAAAAAACCCCGTTCAAAAGCCTATTAACAGCCACCAACACCTATGATCTCATCAAGAACGGCGCGGCGATAGATCCGAAGGCGCCGGCAATTTCCTTCCTCGCCTCCGGTGAGCAATACAAGAACGCGTCAACCCGTTCATATGAAAATTTCATGTTCGAGATCAACCGGGCAGCCAACATGCTCCACGATCTCGGCATCGGCCCCAATGATGTCGTGTCTTATTTGCTGCCCAATCTGCCCCAGACCCATTTCCTTCTATGGGGAGGCCAAGCGGCGGGAATCGTCAATCCTATTAACTTCCTGTTGGAAGCAAACACGGTTCGCGATATCTGCCATGCCGCCAAAACAAAGGTCCTTGTAGCTTTGGGCGACTACCCCGGCCTGGACATTTGGAAAAAAGTGGAATCCATCCGTGGCGAATTGCCATATCTCAAAGCCGTCATTAGAGGTCTGGGCCCCAGCGACGAAAAAAACGGCATTTACGGCTACGATGAATTCGTGGAAAAATACAATGGCAACAAACTCGACTTCCAGAGGGATATCGACCCCGACGACGTTGCCACGATTTTCCACACCGGCGGCACAACGGGTACGCCCAAGCTGGCTCCGCGCACCCACATGAACGAAGTGGCCAACGCTGTCCAGACAGGCATGATCTCGCCCTTGGAAACCGGCGAAACCATTCTCAGCGGTCTGCCTCTGTTCCACACCAACGGCACCACTGTTACGGGATCTTCGGCCTTTGCCAAGGGTTCACACGTGGTCATCCTTTCGCCCTACGGCTATCGGGACCCCAGCGTGATCATGAATTTCTACAAGATCGTCGAGAAATTCAAGGCAGTCACCTTCTCCGCCGTGCCCACGGTGCTGGCCATGCTCATGGAAGTTCCCAAGGGAGATGCCGACATTTCTTCGCTCAAGGCCGCCGTCTGCGGCGCGGCTCCTCTTTCGGTGGAACTGTTCGAGCGTTTTGAACAAAAAACCGGCATGAAGATTACCGAGGGTTACGGCCTAACCGAAGGCCTCTGCGTTTCCTCGGTAAACCCGTATTGGGGAGAAAGAAAAGTCGGATCCATCGGCCTGCGCATACCGTACCAGGACATGGCCGTCCTTATCTGCGACGAAGAAGGCAAATTGATCCGCGAAGCCAATGTCAACGAAATCGGCAACGTGTGCATCAGCGGCCCCAACGTGTTCAATGGCTACACCGAAGATATCCACAACAAGACCCTGTTCCCCAAAGAGGGCTGGGTCAACACCGGCGACCTGGGCCGCAGGGATGCGGACGGATACTTCTTCCTCACCGGCCGCAAAAAAGAGCTGATCATCCGCGGCGGCCACAACATCGACCCGGCAATCATTGAGGAGCCTCTGTACGCCCTGCCCGGCGTGTCCTTGGCCGCGGCGGTGGGCCGCCCCGACCCCCACGCCGGTGAAGTGCCGGTGGCCTATGTCCAGCTCCAGGACGGCTCCGACCTCACCGTTGAAAAGATCATGGAGTATCTCAAGGAAAACGTCGGTGAACGGGCGGCTGTACCCAAGGAAGTTGTCATCCTCGATGAAATTCCGTTGACCCCCGTGGGCAAGATGTTCAAACCGGCCATGCGTTGGGATGCCACCAAGCGCATCTACGAGCAAGAATTAGCCGCCTTGGGCGAAATGGCCAAAGAGGTCAATGTGGATGTCGCCGAAAGCAAGATCCACGGCACGGTAGTACATATCAACGTCACGGCCGACAAGGCCACGGCCGATGATATCAAGGCCAAGGTCTCTGATTTGCTCTCGCTCTACACGCTCAAGTACGACCTGAACATTATCTAAGCAACGCCAGATACGATAAACAAACGCCGGTACTTTTTACCGGCGTTTGTTTTGTTTTACAATATAACGATCGTTCTATACATATAAACCTCGTTTTCCGGAGTATATCCATGGATTCCTATGAAAAGCTTCGCCAAAACCTGCATGTCCACACTGCCGGAGCGCCGAAGTCGGCGGCCTTTGACCGCATTTTGCGCATCCTTTTCACACCCGAGGAGGTGGTGGTGGCTCTGGGCATGGGCTTCGCGCCACGTCCCGTGGAATCCATTGCCCAAAAGGCAGGCGTGTCACCAGAGGAAGCCGAGGCCAGGTGCCGCTCCATGCTCGACAAGAGCGTCATCTTCGGACGCGAAAAAAGCGGACAAATGGGCTATGCCCTCCTACCCACAATACCCGGTTTGTTCGAGTTCCCGTTCATGGCCGGCGGCGGCGAACCCATGCATGACGAGCTTGGAAAACTCTGGAATGAGTACCACCACGAAGGCCTGGGCCAAGAGTTTGCCGCAAGTCAAACCCCATTAATGCGCGTCATTCCGATAAATAAAACTATCGAGAATAATACCGAAGTCATGCCGTTCGACGCCCTGGACCAAATGCTCCCAAAGGCCAAATTGATCAGCGTGGCCCACTGCGCCTGCAGGGTATCCCAGAAAAATTGCGAACGGCCTCTTGAGGTCTGTATGATTTTCGACGCAATGGCCCAGTTTTTAATCGACCGGAATTTGGCCCGGCCGATCACCCTGGACGATGCCAGAGATATTCTGAGAACTTCCGAAGAAGCCGGACTGGTCCATAACGTCAACAACGCGGCCGACCGGCTCAGCGTGGTGTGCAACTGCTGCCCTTGCTGTTGTACGGTCTTGCGGGGCATCACCGAGTTGAATATGCCCAATGCCGTGGCACGCAGCCGCTACCAGGTCTCCATTGACCCCGATCTCTGCACCGGCTGCGGAGTCTGTGTGGACGAACGCTGCCCGGTGGGGGCTATCGCCTTGCAGGACGATATCGCCGTGGCCAACGCCAAGCGCTGCATCGGCTGCGGGCTGTGCGTCACCACCTGCCCGGGCGAGGCCATCAGCCTGGAAAGCCGGCCCGACGCGCCGGACACCCCGGCCACCACCGCCGAGATGGGCCTCAAGGTGGTCAGCGAAAAAGGCCGCCTGGACCAGTTCATGGAAATGATGAAGCCATAGCGATAACGGGCAAAGGCCCTCTGATTAACGAATCTTTGGTGCACCATTGTTACTGTGTTTTAAATGGACATACCCGGAAATAGTCAGGCATGTTCTTCCGGACGTACGCCATGAGGCTGGATCAAAGATCAATACGTTGGTAATAGAAAAGGACGGTAACGGTTAAACTATCAGCCGAAACCACCTGGCACCCACTTTAAACCATCCAAGCCAAAAAAGGCCGCGAAACCGTTTACGCCGAATAGACTGATGGGGAGCATTTTTTGAGTCGCACAACCTACTTTAACAACCTTATTACCCTTTTAACATATAGATATGGTTGTTTTTTTGGATTTTTTATTTCAAGAAACACCTTCACCGTGCCGATCAATGATATAGAGTTCGTTTGAAGTATCAAGGTGCAAATCCCTTGGAGAGTTAGGTGAACGTCCATTCATTCGGAAACAGTTTTGACTGCCTTCTGACACCTTGCAAGCAGAAACCAGAGGAAACGGTCCAACAAAACACTCTCCAATTATCTACAAGCAGCGGAATTGCTTCTGAGTTGTCCGATACGGCAGAATCTATTTTAATTGGCGCATTATCGGGATATTCAAGCCAGACAGAAAACAATCCCACATATTCACATCATCAACAATCAAAGTACATTACGGCAAAACTAGATTCCTTTCAGACACAGAAACAATTCAGCAGCACTTTGGGCTCCCTTGTAACAATGCTTCCGACGAACCTTATTGCACGCAACAATAGTAAGAATAAATACACCGAGGCAATGCTGAACAAGGCCAAGGCGCAAAGGCTCGCCCGCGAGGCCCAAAACGATTTGATACATAGAAAGTCCAAAGAAAACCTGGAACGTGCACGGGAAAATATCGAGGAAAAGGCCAAAGACGTTCTTGTGGCAGACGGTTACGCAAAATATTCAACGCCGGAAGCGGCTTTGGAATATCTGGACAATTCTCAAAAACGACTCACGGACATGGCCCAACAATCACTGGCAGCCCAAGCCTACCGTGCATCCTTGGCTACTGTGGAGCAAACACAAGTTGACCTCCCAACCGCTGTTCAACTCGATACTCCTACCGCAACTTCGGGTGGATCAACGCCATCCATCAACGTAAAAATCTAGCCGTTCCATCTAGACCAAAAACAAGCAACGCCTCTGTTTAAATGGTTTACAGAGCCCCTCTCAATGTTCAACACCGCGAAACCATTTACGCCAAAGGCGAAAACGGCTTCGCGGAAAAGTTTTTTGGGGGTTTGGGGGGCTTTTTTAAAAAAGCCCCCCAAGAAAAGACGAATCTAGTACTTCACCATAAGCCGTTTGACGGCGCGCTCCAGACCGTCGAGGGTCAGGGGGAACATGGGGATCAGCTTGGCGATGGGCTGGATGGTGGTGTGGAACCAGGCCCTTTCAGGTAGGGGGTTTAGCCACACGGCATAGCGAAAATGATCGGCAATACGGTGCAGCCATTCCATGCCCGGCGTACGGTTGTGGGAATAATAATCGATTATGCCGCCGATGGAGAACAGCTCAGAGGGGGCCATGCAGGCATCGCCCACAATGATGACCTTGTACTCCGGACCGAAGTTCTTGAGCATGGTGGCCGTTGATTCGCCGTCAAAGTTGCGGATGTCTTTGTAAATTTCCTGATACACGCAGTTGTGGAAATAGTAGTGTTTGAAGTCCCGGAAGTGGCTCATCTGATGTGCGGCCGAGAATAACTGGCTGACCAGGCGGGCATAGGGATTCATGGAGCCGCCCGAGTCCATCAAGAGCAGCACCTTGACCGTGTTCTTGCGGTCCTTGGTGAAGACCAGTTCGATCTCGCCTGCCTCGCGGCAGGTCTTGTCGATTGTCTCATCCAGGTCCAGTACGTCTTCGGGGCCCTCTTTTTCGAGTTGACGAAGGCGTTTGAGAGCCACCTTCATCTGGCGCACGTCCAGGGTAAGATCGCTGCGGTAGTTGCGGAACTTGCGCGCCGCGGCGATCTTGACAGCCATGCCGCCGCCGCCCGGCCCGCCGATACGAATGCCTGACGGGTTGGAGCCGGAGTGGCCAAAGGGGCTGGTGCCGCCGGTGCCGATCCAGCGGTTGCCGCCGTGGTGTTCCTCATCCTGTTCGCGCATCCGCCGCTCGAACAACTCCCGCAGTTCCTCCAGGCTGAGCTTTTCCATTTTTTCGAGCTCTTCCGGGGGCAACTGCAGCTTGTTCTCCGGGTTGGCCAGCCACTCAAGGATCTCGTCGCGGATGTTGGTGGGCATCTCCGCGTCTTTGAACACATGGGCAAACGCCTGGTCGAATTGGTCGTAGTAGGTCTCGCTCTTTACCAGCACAGCCCTGGACATATAGTAGAAGTTGGTCAGGCTGTTCTGGGCGTGCCCCTGCTCCATGGCCTGCATCAAGGTCATCCATTCGGTGACCGACACAGGCACCCCGGCGTGGCGCAGGGTATAGAAAAGGTTGAGAAACACTTACCAGCGGCTCCTCATGCCCATTCGGGTGCCCTGGCCGCCGGCGGCAGCCTGGAGCACTTCAACGTCCTGTTCTTTTTTGATCAGCGCACCGGCGAAAGGCAGTTCCTTGGCCACCTTGTCCGGCGAGATGCCACCGGCGATGAGTGCCTGAATCCAGTCCAGAAGTTCGCTGGTGGATGGTTTCTTGCGGAAGCCGTCGATCTCGCGCAGCCAATAGAATTTCTTGAGAACTTCCTTGAGCAGTGTGGTGTCCAGACCGGGATAATGCACGCCGACGATCCTGGTCATCAGTTCCTCGTCGGGAAACTCGATGTAGTGGAAAACGCAACGGCGCAGGAAGGCGTCGGGCAGTTCTTTTTCCGAGTTGGAGGTGATCACCACGATGGGGCGTTTCTCGGCCGCGATGGTTTCACCTGTCTCGTTGATGTAGAACTTCATCTCGTCCAGCTCATTGAGCAGGTCGTTGGGGAACTCGATGTCGGCCTTGTCCACTTCGTCGATGAGTAGCACCGGCTGGTTTGGGTGATTGAAAGATTCGCCCAACTGGCCCAGGTGAATATAGTGGCTGATGTCGCTGACGTCGCCGCCGCCGAAGCGCGAGTCGTTCAGGCGCTGGACGGTATCATATATATAGAGTCCGTCGCGGGCCTTGGTGGTGGACTTGACGTTCCAGACGATGAGTTCCTTTTCCAGGCCCCTGGCGATGTTGTGGGCCAACAGGGTTTTGCCCGTTCCAGGTTCGCCCTTGACCAGCAGCGGGCGGCCCAGGGCTATGGATACGTTGACCACATCGCGCAACGCATCGGAAACAATGTATTTATCCGTACCTGTGAATCTATCGAAACTGGAAGACATGAAGTTCTCCTAAAAGAAGGCGCAAAGTGCCGGTATTGACTATCTCGCATACAAAATATTACCCAGTTAAATTTATAAATCAAGTGTTCGGTTTTTTCCGCGTTAGAAAAATAATCCTTTTATCGGCAATATTGCCGCAGGCTATATGCGCTTCCAATGATTGCGTACCCAGTCGGCATCTTTGAATTAATAATAATGGCCTGTTCTTTTATAACCTATTGACCACAGTATAGCTATTTTGTATGTTCAGGATGTTTACTTTGGCGCATTAGAGGCGCTGAATTAAGCACAGCCTGCCCCCTGTAAAATCAGGCATGACGATCAACTCGTTCTGAAAGCGGATATCAGACCAAGATTAACATCTTGGCAACCACTCATTGTGATCCACCATTAGGTGCTGAAACGGGGCTGAAGCTTATGCACGGAAAAATTAATAGTCAAAGACTTAAGGTCTACATACTGATAATCTTGAGTCTATTCCTCCTACCCACAGCCGTCACTCAGGCAGCAGCTGACACACTTTCAACAAGTACTCAGTCTAATACAGTTGACCAAAAACCGGAGACTGCTCCATCTCAACAGTGGACAACGGAATCGGGCAAGCTCAAAGCCACGGGCAGCCTCTCATCCGGCGGCGCGAACGGCAACCTCGCCCTTTCCGACAACAACACATCATGGGCCTGGCAAGTCGGCGGCAGGGCCGGCATGCTCAATGAAGAGTTTGCCTTTGGCGTCAACGCGGCGGGCGGCTGGTCTCCCGGCGGCGACTGGGGCCTATGGCTCAACCTGGACGGCGAATTCACCGGCGAATTCGTGGACCATTATCAGGCCACACTCAACGCCGGTTACCGCCTGAACCAGGATTTCAGGCTGCTGGGCACCCTGGATTACCTGAGCAAAACCATAGAAGTGGAAAGCTGGGATAAAAACGAGATGCTCAACCAGTACGGCGCGGGCATCTCCCTTGACTACACAATATCGGAAAGCATTGGCCTTGCGGGCTTTTACCAGCACTACAAGACCGAGGGCCAAGAGTACGGCAGAATCAGCGAGTATGACTACGTCGATTCTGACAACTGGCAGCACTATGGCTGGCTGTACGGCGCGGTGCGAGGCGGCGATTATGACGAACTTGGCGTGGACGCCACCTACCGCCTGCCCGGCCTGAACATGGATATCGGCCTGGGACTGAGCCAAATCTGGCGCAAATATGAAGAAATGCTGGGCTACGACTCCAAGAATGTGGAGACGGCGGCCGGACGCCTGAGCTATGACTGGCGGGATATCTTGGCCAGCGGCGTGAACTTCAGGGCCGGGGTGTCCATGGAGTTTGCCGATAACGACAACCTTAGCTGGAACGTCAGCCTTGATAGGCAGGTGGGTCCGGTTAGCGTGGCCCTGACCTACAGCGAATACTCCAACGACCTGGCCACCAGCGACCGCAGGCTCTACGCCAGCGTGAACCTGCCCATCGGCTCGACCGCTTCGGAAATCAAAGAAGGAGACCGCGGCCCGCGCAAACCCGCCTTCAGCGGCCAGTGGTTGACCAGCCCGGTGACCGGCATGGGTCAGCCAACGCTCAAGGTATCCGAACAGCTTGAACGGCGCGTGGACGAAACCGAGGTGAACCTGGCGGAATTGCCGGAAAACGCAACGATTAACAAGAACCTGATGACGATCAGCGGTCTGCCGGCCCTTACGGGCGTCAACGCAACCTACTGCAAGCCGGACTCGGCTACGGCCGCTTTCAGCTTGGGCATGGGCAACACCTCAGTTATTGTGGACTTGGAGAAACTGCCTTGTCCGGCCAATGTCATGGTTACCTATAACCAGAGTGACGGCCTATACACCAGCATCAGCTTCAACACCAAAGAGGGATCGGTAAAAATAAACAATATCGATGCATGCATCAATATGCCTAAAGACGAATTGGAGGCCATTTACAGGCAAGCAAAGTACACCAAAGATGACCCTTCGAAATTAAGCATCCGTGTATCCGGCTATTCCACTGCTTTTTCCGGAGACGTTGTAACGTATGAGGTAATCACTAAATCCGGCTCAGAGGCCCAGACGAACCAGAACAATACATCCATGGTCATTGTTTGGCAAGTAAGTGGAGGGACTGTTGTTTTTCAGGATTTTGACATCATAAAAGTCAAAGCTCCTGAAGTGCAGGAAGGCAAGTTGGCAACAATAACTGCATCGGCAACCGCCACTTATGTATCAGGCGAAGTCCAGTATATATCGCATGGTGAACAAGAAACCGTAGTCAAGCCCAAAGTTTCCGATGATGACGACGACACCGGCGATGACACCGGAGACGACTCGGGCAAACCTGAAAGCCTGCCTAATTTCATGAAAAACAAAAACCTGTACGTGGAAAATGCAGGCGAAAATTTCAAGATCGGTTTTACAACAGACGATTCAGGCAAGCCCAATTATTTCTGTTATACCAAGGGCAGCGCTGATATGAATTCCATGATGAGCAGCTACACGGCCACCAGGGGCTCTGACGGAAAGGTGACTGTTGCCATGGCCATCAGCGTGCCTATCAACGGAAAAGACACTGACTTTGAAATGGATCTACATCTGGACAAGGACGACGTCACGTTGCTAAGCACCAGTAATGTGCGCGTGATCCCAAAAGGCGGAAGCACCACGACCTATAAGGTGACCGGCTACATAAAATAGGCGCATCCATCAACGATCAAGGCGGCATGCACCAGGCAAAGAGTGTACAGTGATGGTATTGACCTGACAGTCGCCTCCTACCGGGCAGGTTGTTAGGCTGCCTTTTTGCTCTTATTATTTTTCGGTTCAGGATTCAAGTCTTTCAGCCCATCTTTGAAAGCCTGATACGGCGTCCTACCGTTCATGTTGCGGCCCTGGTGGGGCCGTTTCGTATTGTAAAGGGCCAGATACTCTTCCAGATCATTCTGCATCTCATCGACCGACTCGTACCATTTCTTGCGGCCCACGATGCGGAAATGCTCGTCCAGCAGGGTACGGTGAAGCCGCTCCACAAAGCCGTTTGACTGGGGACGGCGCACCTTGGTTGTGCGGTGTTCGATGCCCTCAAGTTGCAGGAACAGCTCGTAAGGGTGGCGGTCCTCACGGCCACAAAATTCCCTGCCGTTGTCGCTGAGAATTGTCGTGATTGAAGCGTCATGCTGCTCGAAGAAGGGCAGTACGTCGGTGTTGAGCACATGGACGGCGGTCACCGGCAGCTTGGAGGTGTAGAGCCTGCCCCAGGCGTGGCGGCTGTGGCAATCGATCACCGATTGCAGGTAGACCTTGCCCACGCCCTTGAGGGTGCCCACAAAGAAAGTGTCCACCGCCACCAGATCGCCCACACCCTTGGTTTCAATGTGGCGCTCTCGAAACTCCGGGCTGAATCGCTCCAAGAGGGCGACCTGTTCCTCGCTCAAATCGATCTTGGTTTCCGACACGTGGCGCTCCAGCCGCAGCAGGCGCTCATGGCGGCTCAAAAGATTGTGTCGGGACCAAACTCCCCGCACACCGCCGGAGCTGACCTGGATGCCTTTTAGGGCCAGTTCGTCGGCCACGCGAAGGCAGCCATGGGTGGGATAATCCAAGCTGTGGTCCAGAATGGCCTTTTCGATTTCTTCTGACACCCGGTTGGGATGTGGTCCTTTGGGGCCGGGAAGCCGATCCACCAGGCCTTCGGCCCCAAACGTCTGGTAGTTGCGCCTGATCTCATAGAATTGCTGGCGGGAATAGCCCATGATCTTGCAGGCCCGGCTGACGTTCTTCAAATCAGACGCCAACTCTAGTAAACTCAGCTTCCTGCGTGCTACTTTCTTTTCGGTGGTCATGTCCTTTACCTCCTTGGGTTCGAAGTGCTTCGCAACACTTCTTCTAACCCGGTAGGAGGCGGCATGGCCACCTCTTCATTTGGCTCTATGTGTCAGGTAATTACCGTCACAGCACACAAAGAGAACAAGGGGCCTTTCCCACCAGGGAGAGGCCCCATTCCTTTGAACCGGCAATTAAATGCAGGCGTTACAACTCTTGGGCTTGCATTGGCAAATCCAATTAACTATCATGTTTCAATCCTGCGGGATTACATACAGTATACGATTCAGCCGCCCCTAAAGGGCGTCTGTATAAATCGGCGCCCCGGCGCTATCAACTGGAGGAATATTGTGTTTGGAATCGCTAGCATGGAGTTGTCTTGGGCTTATGTCCTATGCATCTTTGCGTCGTTTATCTGCGTGGTCTATGGCATCGCCAAGTGGAACAGCTCCGGCCCCACCACCGGCGAATTGAAAACCGAGGCAGAACCGGAAAAGCTCAAACAAACCTAAGCCCCGGGCTTAGCGTGGCCACGGTGCTTAGCGCTGCACCGGTGGTTTGGGAGAGGAATTCATGTCACCACTAGTCATCAAGATCATCACCGCTCTAATCTACCTTGCTGTTATTTTCTATTTGGGCCTCAAAGGCTGGAGAGAGACTAAAAGCGCCAGCGACTACATGCTGGCCGGCCGCCAGATGAACCCCTTTGTCATGGCCATGAGCTATGGCGCGACGTTCATCTCCACATCGGCCATCATCGGATTCGGCGGCGCCGCCGCCCTGTTCGGCTTTCCCCTGCTATGGCTGACCTTTTTAAACATCTTCGTAGGCATCTTCATAGCCATGGCCTTTTTGGGCAAACGCACCCGGCGCATGGGTGTGGCCCTGGACGCGCACACTTTTCCCGAGTTGTTGGGCCAACGGTATCAGTCCCGCTTTATTCAGGGATTTTCCGGCTTGGTCGTATTTTTGTTTGTTCCCGTGTATGCAGCCGCGGTGCTCATCGGCATCAGCCGCATGCTCGAAGTAAACCTGGCCATACCCTATGACGTGGCCCTCATCGGGTTCACCTTGATCCTGGCCGTTTACGTCATCACCGGCGGCCTCAAGGCGGTCATGTACACCGACGCCTTCCAGGGCTCGTTGATGTTCGTGATGATGGTGATCCTAATCATCTTCACGTATTACACCGTCGGCGGTGTTACCGAAGGCCATCAGGCCCTGACCGACATGGCTCCGATGATGCCCGAAAAACTGCAAAAAGGCGGCATGCTCGGCTGGACCCAAGGCGCCACGTTTGGTACGCCCCTTTGGCTGACCATCTACACCACCATCGTCTACGGCGTGGGCATCGGCGTGCTGGCTCAGCCCCAGTTGGCCGTGCGCTTCATGACTGTGCCCAGCGACCGCGAACTCAACCGCGGCGTGCTTTTCGGCGGCGTGTTCATCCTGGCCATGACCGGCGTGGCCTTTGTGGTGGGCGCCCTGTCCAACGTGGTGTTCTTCCAGAAAATGGGCAAGATCTCCATCGCCGTGGCCGGTGGCAACAGCGACAAGATCATCCCCGAGTACATCACCCAGATCATGCCCGACTGGTTCGGCATTCTGTTCCTGCTGGCCATGTTCGCCGCGGCCATGAGCACCCTCTCCAGCCAGTTCCATGTAGGCGGCACCAGCCTGGGCCGCGACTTTGTGGAACGCGGCCTGGCCAAGAAAAACGCCAACGAGGTCCTGATCACCAAGATCGGCATCCTGATCACCATCGTTCTCACGGTGCTTTGGGGCAAATTCCTGCCGCCCCAGGTCATCGCCAGGGCCACGGCCTTCTTCTTTGGTCTCTGCGCCGCCGCGTTCCTACCGGCCTTTGTGATGGGCCTGTATTGGAAGGGAATGACCAAGGCCGGAGCCCTTGTTTCAATGGTTGGCGGTTTAGCTGTTTCGATGTTCTACCTGCTGTTCATCCACACCAAGGAATCGGCGTCCATCGGCCTGTGCAAGGCCATGTTCGGCGTGGACAGCCTGGCCCAGTTGGCAGTACCAATGAGCAAGCTGTTCATGTTACAGTGGGTCGACCCGAACATCGTTGCGCTGCCGGTTTCGTTCGTGTTGGCCATCGTTGTCAGTCTTTTCACGCGAAAGATTGATGATGAGCACTTGAATCTCTGCTGGCGCAATTTGTAGAATCTTTCTATGAGAACCGGGGGCGCCGGAACGCACCGGCGCCCCTTTTTTATTTAGCATGGGCTTGACGCAGAGGATCGCCATGCAGTTACCCGAAAGCCCCAGACGAGACGGCCAAATTCAGCAAGACAAGAAGCCTTCCCGTCTGCCCTGGATCATCGTATTGGCAATTCTGGCATTTGCCTGCATTCCGCTTTATTTCATGTGGAAGGCCGGCAACGTCGGAGAACAAACTCTGCAAATGCAAAAGCCTTCAACCGCGGCAACGTCCTCAGTTGCCAAGGTAACCGTGCCCCCTCCCCCGCCGCCCAGTAAGCAAGGCCCGATCATTGATGTAGAAACCGCTGAAAAACAGCCGCCTGGAGGCGAGCAGGCCCAACGCAGGGAGCAATTCGGCCTGGATAAATCCGTCGACGTAGTGGTCCGCAGCGATGAAACCATCAAGGTCGGCGACAAGGAGATCTCCGTTTCCGAAGTGGAACGAAAGCTATCTATCCAGAGCCGGGGTGAAATGATCGAAAAAAAGGCGGACCAGCCCGAGGAAATCAGCGCTTGGGGCTTTCATCTGGTCCGCTCCGACGAAAACCTGTGGAACATCCATTTTCATCTTTTGCGTGAATACCTGAGCGCCCGCGGCGTCACCCTGCCGCCCAATGCGGATGAGCCCACCGAGATGGGCTATTCATCCGGCGTTGGCCGAACGCTTAAATTCGCCGAGCACATGGTCGGCGTCTACAATATCCAGACCGGACACATGTCCCGGGACTTGAACACCCTGGACCCAGGCCAAAAGCTGGTGGTATTCAACCTCAGCGAATTGTTTGGCCAGTTGGCCAAGGTGGATCCTGCGGAACTGTCAAAAGTTCGCTTTGACGGCAGGACCCTGTTCTTCCCTGTAGATGGAGCCCAAGACATCGTTGGCGAGGGCCAAAAGCCTTCCACTCCGGCCGATCACTAGCAAAAGAGGTATCCATGCATATAGGATTGGTCCACCATCCGATTTTTCAAGAGCACGACCCAGGACGATTCCACGTGGAAACGCCCAGTCGTCTTCGTGTATTGGATCAAGCCATGAGAGGCTGGCTGGGCCTGCGCAATTGCCAGCGCTTGCCCTTGCGCCCCGCCGAGGAAGAAGAACTGCGCAGGGTGCACCACCCTTCCCACCTTCAGCGCGTCGCCGCCACCGAAGGCAAGCACACCGCCCTGGACCAGGACACCGCCACCTCGCCCAAGTCTTACGAGGCCGCGCTTTTGGCCACCGGCAGCCTAATCGACCTCTGCGACCGGGTGCTGATGGGCGTCAATTACAACGGCATGGCCATGGTCCGTCCTCCGGGTCACCACGCCACACCGGATCGGGCCATGGGCTTTTGCCTGTTCAACAACGTCTCGGTGGCCGCCGCCCACCTGGTGGAGCGCCGCAAGCTGGAACGTGTGTTGATCGTCGATTGGGACGTGCATCACGGTAACGGCACCGAAGACATCTTTTATTCGGACGACCGGGTGCTTTATTTCTCCACCCACCAGTCGCCGATGTACCCCGGTTCGGGTCCGGTGAGCGCCGTGGGCAGCGGCTCGGGCAAGGGCCGCACGGTAAACGTGCCCATGAACGCGGGCCGGGGCGATCTGGAATATATCCGCGTATTCCAGGACATCCTGGTGCCCATCGCCCGGCAGTTCAAGCCCCAGTTCATTCTTGTCTCGGCCGGGTTCGACGCCCACCACGAAGATCCACTTGGCGGCATGCGCATCACCTCGCAAGGTTTCGCGGCCCTGACCCAGATATTGATGGGGCTGTCCATCGAATTTTGCTACGGCAAGCTGGTGATGACCCTGGAGGGCGGCTACGCCGTCTCGGCCCTGGCCCGCAGCGTCATCGCCTGTCTGGATATACTTTGCGGCAGCCGCCAGGACGATCTGATTGCCCAGGCCAAGGAAGCCGAACCGCCCAAGGCCGTGGAGCGGGTCAAAGAGGTTCAAAAGAGCTATTGGGAATTTGATTAGCAGTCCATTCAGGGGCCTGCCTGTTATGGGCAGGCCTCGCTGATTCTTTCACCATATTTTTTTAGCGCACCAGGGGAAGACGCACAAGCATGCCCACAGAACCAGTAATGACCACCAGGAAACCCGGCAGGATTCTATCAATTGACATCACTCGCGGTTTCGCCCTGATTTGCATGGTGCTGGTGCACTTCATGATCTATTACGGCAACGATGAGGCGGAAAAAAGCTTTTTCTATTTCTTCTTCAATGACGGGCTGGCCGACTGGGGCGCGGCTGTATTCCTGATGATGATGGGCATGAGCCAGGTGCTCTCGGCCAAGCGGCGGCATGAGGGCGACCTCTGGCTCACCTTCAAACGCATCCTGTTGCGCGGCGTCTACCTGTTCGTCGTTGGCCTGATCATGCTGATTTTGGCCTTCGGGCCCGGCGAAATGTGGCGCTGGGACATCCTCACCCTGATGGGTTTCGCCACGGTCGTTCTTTTCTTCTGCCGCTTTTTGCCCTCGTGGTTGCTGCTGGTCATTGTGGCGGCCATAGCGTTCTCCTCGCCGCTGGTGCGCGGGTCCATTGACCTGACCGCCGCCTGGGGCAATGAATTTGTCCCCACAAACTGGATATCAAACTACCTGCCCGGATTTTTCGTGGACCCCAAGGCCGATTACATGGCCGTGTGGGATTTTGAGCGCATCGTCAAGGGCTTTTTCCTGTCGGGCTACTTCCCGGTTCTGCCCTGGATAATGTTTTCCATAATCGGCTTTGTGCTTGGCCGCCGCCTGGTGGCCGACCGCCTGCGCCACGATCTGCCTTTTCTGGTGATCATCGGGGCCCTGTGCCTGCTAATCGGCGCCGGCGGAGCAGTGGCGGGCAAGGCCGTACCGCCTTCGGCCGTGGTTAACGGCTATATTTCACCGCTGAGCTTTTATCCCGATTCTTTCACCATGATCAACATCCAGAGCGGCATGTCTTTAATCGGGTTCAGCTTTATTTTTTGGTGCTACGACGTGCGCAAAAAGGACCAAATACTTGGTCCTCTGGCCCGCTTGTTCAGCCGCACCAGCCGCTTCAGCCTGACGTTCTACTTCAGCCACTACATGCTGCTTGGCTGGCCGTTGATCGGCATCTACCTGGTCACGGGCAAAAACCCCATTGAGGACTTTGTGGGGGCCGTCCCCGCCCTGCTTTGCGGCCTGGCGACGATCGTGGTCCTTGAAGTCGCTCTGTACTTCTGGGAAAAGGCCGGAGCAAAATTCAGTTTGGAGTGGATTCTGGGCATGCTTACGATCAGCTTGATCAAGGATAAAAAGGCCTGACCGGAAAAACCATGCGGCTATCAAGGCGGGCCGGGTTAGCGCTTGGCCTGCTTTCTTTTTTCCAGGTATTTGCCCAGGCCGTCCAGGGAATAATATGCGGCGGGAATGTAGTAGAAGATAAATAATAACGGATACGCACCTCTATAAAAAGATGAATCACTTGTTGCAATTAAAAGCAAAACCGGAGATGTGTATGTTAACAACCGATAATAATCAACAAACCATTTGATTTTCTTTACTCGTTCATTTCTTTTTAATGTTTTATCTTTCAGTATTTGTTGTGGCCCAAATTTAAATATAGCCCATATAGAAACCGGCAAAATGATAAGCGTTGGCAAAATGCCAATATTAGTGAAACTGACAAAGCTCGACACTATCTCAACTGCATCTACAAGCAATTGTCTAAACATAACAGCGGCGTCCTAATCAGTCTTGCGAGTCATCGAAGTCTTTTGGGTAGCGATGGCCTAGAAAGATATAGTGTAGACTCAAATAGAGAGCAGGCAAATAAAATCCCAGAAAAAATAAAGCATATATTCCATCACTCCGTGGAGAACCGATCATTATTAAGAAAACACCTAATGCAGCTATATATGGTCGAGATTTTAATGTAAATTCGGCAATCTCAAGATTAATCTTTCTTTGCGAATTTATAATTCCAGACATATCTTGATTCTTTATAATAGATTTTTTATAGACAATCCACTTAGGACGAAGTATCCGATCAATAACTAGAGAGATTATAAGTAAAATAATGGTGGAAGCAACACCGATATTAGTGAAATCCACAAAGTTACTTATTATCTCATGAAATCTGGCAATCAAATCATTTATCATATACCATCCTCTTGGTGCGGTGAACAATTATTGTCCTTTTGGGATAAATCCATCGTGATTATTATAATCATCAAATTCTTTTTTAACATCTTTAACCATCTCTACTAGAGAGCTGAACGTGCCAGGCAAATTGTTGATTGCAATTGCCTTACCTAATATATACCCCGCAAGAACTCCTACACCTAGTTTGTCTATAACTAAAAGCCACAAAATATCCTCCAGAACAACCGAAGCAACACCGGTCAAGACAATTCCTGAAACTTTTAACACCAAACAAACCGTATCGAAAATCTCCTTATGTTCGGCTGTATATGACATAATATCGGATGAAACGAATGCCCAGTCATTACAAGCAGAAGGAAATATAATTAGAAACTCTTCCGCGGCATTCTTGACTATATCATATGCACCCTGAAGTTCTGTATTGTCAACCTTTACTTCTATCCCACCTCTTCCTACACTTTCAATTGTCCTATCAGTCGATTTCTTTAACGCACCTTTCTCGGGGATTATTTTTTCTTTAATTCCCTTTGCTTTTTTAAGCTCAAGGTCGATCCTGCGAAGCTTTTCACGTCTCCTGTCCAACTCTCTGCTAAAATTAACCCTAAATTGTTTTAACATACGTTCATATTCTTGTATCATCATCTGTGTCTTGACCTCCAGCTGAAGTAAGACACGTTTTTTAACATATATGGCTCCATCCTCCCCAACTACGTCCACAAAATAGCTAGAGTATAATTCCGCAACCGCGTCTAAACCTTCAAAATAAAACTGACCACTATCTTTCATCCGGAGCACTACCTGATAGGTATTTTCATCTTTTTTACCAAACAAACCAATAGTCAACTCCGCGTCTTTGCCAGCAACACGCCAGCTAATAATATTTATATCCATGCAGCGAATTGCATCAGTAATTAGCGGATGTTTTTCGATGACCATTTCAGTGATTGACTTCAACCATTCCCCTGCGCTTAAACCTAATTTCTCTTTTTGTGTAGTATTAAGTACGCCCATTGCCGAATAATCATCCAGTATAGTTCCCTTGCCTTTTTTTAATCTATCGCTATACATCGAGTACCTCTTTGTAACTATTATCAATGGATAATATAATTTTGTTGACCTTTTCTGATTCGCTTTCCTTAATATTAAAATTGACAACAAATCTGAATCCACTTCCCTGCATTTTCATGGGTATCGATACATTGCCATCGTCATCCACTTCTGGTTCGCCGTCTTCATCGAAATAGCTTAAAACATCATCAAGCGAATGAATCTTTTCCTTGATCACCCCCTGCACGACTTGGTGGCGGTATTCCAGCCAATCCTCAACCCCAGTCTTAATGCATTCCCTCTTCACTCCTGCTTCATCTGCAATATGATCGAGCACGCCTTGCACAAGGTTGTCCACCAGCAAGCGGCCGTCGCTATCGAATTCCATTTTCAGTGAAGCCGTTGATTTTATCGCTCGCGGCTGTAACAGCAGTTTTCCATTGGTAGGGTCGTTCTGGTACAGGCTTATCTTGACCATTTACTCGTCCTTTTCTCTTGCCGGTGCATCCGGTATATTGCGGCCATGCTACCGGCGCTGCCCGACGCGGGCGCGTGAAGCGGCTCAACAAAGCATCGCCGCCCCGCCCTTGCGCGGTGGGCTGGCCCGTGCTAAAACCTCTCATGCCTAAGTAAGGTTAAGGAGGCCTTTTCAGATGAAAATCAGCGCTGACGAAGTGGCCCACGTGGCCCGCCTGGCCCGGCTGGACCTGAGCCGGGATATGACCGAAATGCTCACCGGCCAGATGAACGACATCCTGACCTATATGGACAAGTTCGCCGAGCTGGACACCAGCGGCGTGCAGCCCACCACCCACGCCCTGCAACTGACCGGAGCCATGCGCGAAGACGAGACCAGCCCCAGCCTTGAGCGCGGCAAGGCCCTGGCCAATGCGCCCCAAAGCAACGGCGAGAGCTTCATCGTTCCTAAGGTCATATAAGGCGGCAACCATGGATTACACTGATCTGAGCGTCAAACAGGCCTCCGAGGCCCTGGCCAAGGGCGATATATCCTCGGTGGAGCTGACCAAGGCCATGATCGCCCGGGTGGAGGCCACCGAGCCCAAGGTCAAGGCCTATTTGACCACCACGCCCGAACTGGCCCTGGAGCAGGCGGCCGCGGCCGACGCGCGCATCGCCGCGGGCAATGCCGGACCGCTTACGGGCATACCGGCGGGCATCAAGGACGTGATCTGCACCGACGGCGTGCGCACCACCTGCGGCAGCAAGATTTTAGAGAATTTCGTGCCGCCCTATGACGCCACCCTGGTGAACAAGCTCAAGCAGGCGGGCATGGTCATGCTGGGCAAGCAGAACATGGACGAGTTCGCCATGGGCTCCAGCACGGAAAACTCGGCCTTTCAGGTGACCCACAACCCGTGGGATTTCAAGGCCGTGCCCGGCGGATCCAGCGGCGGATCGGCGGCCAGCGTGGCGGCCCGGTCGTGCTTCTATTCCATCGGCACCGACACGGGCGGTTCCATCCGGCAGCCCGCCAGCCACTGCGGCGTGGTGGGCATCAAACCCACCTACGGCAGGGTCAGCCGGTTCGGCCTGGTGGCCTTTGCCAGCAGCCTGGACCAGGCCGGGCCCATCGCCCGCACCGTGGAAGACGCGGCCCTGGTGCTCCAGGCCATTGCCGGGCACGACCCGTCCGACTCCACCAGCGTGCCCACGCCGGTTGGCGATTATCTGGGCGCGTTGAAAAAGGACGTCAAGGGCCTCAAGCTGGGCGTACCCAAGGAATACTTCATCGAGGGCATGGACCCCGAGGTGGAGGCCACGGTAAAGGCGGCCATCGCCGAGTTGGAAAGCCAGGGCGCCGAGATCGTGGAGATCAGCCTGCCCCACACCGACTACGGCGTGGCGGCCTATTACGTCATAGCCCCGGCCGAGGCCAGCAGCAACCTGGCCCGCTATGACGGCGTGAAATACGGAATAAGTATTCGCGGCGACAACAAGCCGCTCATCGACATGTACACCGACACCCGCTCCCAAGGTTTCGGCAACGAGGTTATCCGCCGGATCATGATCGGCACCTACGCCCTTAGCGCCGGTTATTACGACGCCTATTACAACAAGGCCGGTCAGGTGCGTACGCTGTTGGTCAACGACTTCAAGGCCGCCTTTGAGCAGGTAGACGCCATCGTCGGCCCGGTGAGCCCCACCCCGGCCTTTGACATCGGCCAGAACGTGGGCGACCCCATGCAGATGTATTTGGGCGACGTATTCACGCTTTCGGTGAACATGGCCGGGCTGCCGGGCATCAGCGTGCCTTGCGGATTCGCCGCGTCGGGCCGGCCCATCGGTTTGCAGATCCTGGCCCCGCACTTTGCCGAAGAGACGCTTTTGACCGTCGGCCACGCCTATCAGCAGGCCACGGACCACCACACCAAGGCCCCGGCCCTGTAGGCGCGTCCAAATTTTTCTTTGGGGGGCTTTTTAAAAAAAGCCCCCCAAACCCCGTAAAAACTTTGCCGCTTATTGTTGGCCGGCTGCGCCGCAAAACAATAAGCGGTCATTTTTTCGGCGTCGCGCGGTGTCTTGCCATTGCGGGCGCATTTGTTTTGCCTGCGGCAAAACAAATGCGCCGGATAAAGACAACGTAATTCACCCCGTAAGTAGTGGCCCAAAACGGCGCGATTGATTTGGCCTTTGGCCAAATCAATCGCTCACGCGGTTTTCTTTTTGGAAGGGGGTCTGGGGGAGACCTTTTTCTTTTAGCTGTAAAAGAAAAAGGTCTCCCCCAGCAACAAGACTCACAAATTCATTTAACGTTGAGGGCGGAAATGTAGCGGATGGAGCAGTTCGCCAGGTCGCTTTCAACCTGCGGCGCCCGGTCGATGTCCATCATGTCCGGCTCTTCTTCCGGCGCGGGAATGATCATCAGCATAAGCCGGGCCGACTTGCGGTCCCAAGACCAGTTTTTCATGGGTGTGTCCGTATCAGTCTTGGTGGGTTGACCATACTGGTTGACCAGCAGTTCCGGCAAACCCATCAGTTTGGCGGCCAGCCCGTCGCCCATCAGCAAGACTTCGGTGAGCTTGCCGCTTTCGGATTTTTCGCTGAAATACAGATAAGCCGTGAACTGGGAATCAACCAGTTGATTTTGATCGACCAAGGCGCAGCTGGCAATGCCGCCGGAGTCCTGCCACGGACCCAGCTTGTATAGCTTGGACACCTGGGCATGGGTCATGCCCCAGGTCAGCTTTTGCCAACCGGTGATGTCTTTTTGGCTAAATGTGCTATTTTTATAAAAGAAAACGCCTGCGGCAGTTGCCAACAACACGGCAACGGTAAGCAGAATAACTTTTTTGGACACCGCCGATCCTCCGGATGCATGTATCAGGTCAAGGCAATCTTATCACAGCATTGCCCAGCCTGCGATTGCCAGCGCCCGTTGGATATGGCATCATCGCCGCACACAACCATGGAGCAACATATGTCCGAATTCGAGCCATACATGACCGCCGCCGATGTCCGGCGCATCTGCGACACCCTGGAAAAGCACCACTTACACAGCATGCTTGATGTGCATGTCATCAAGGCCGAAGACGGCCGATCGGAAATTCAGTGTCACATCGGCCCTGATCACATGAACGTGCTGGGCTCCATGCACGGCGGCAACTATTACACGCTATTGGACGTGGCAGCGTATTGCGCATCGCTGACCATGTTGCCGCCCACGACCAACGCAACGACCCACGATATCCACATATCGATAATGAAACCGCTTTTTGACGGCGATGATTTGACCCTGACGGCCGAGGTAAAGCGTAGAGGGCGCAGCCTTATCTTTATCGACGCCGAAGCCCGCAGCAAGGGCAAGCTGGTGGCCTCGGCGCGCATCACCAAGAGCGTGGTGCCCTTTGACATGACCAACCTGATGGCCAAGGGGTAGGTTTAAAGCTCTTTTTTTTACAATTCGTCGCCCATTGCGGCCACCGCCCGCCAGTTTTCCAGGCCATCGTCATGCTCAGAGGCGCTCAGCAGCCCGGTCAATACGTCCTGCACGTAATCCGGGCTGCGCATGCCCACCAAAACGCTGCTTACGCCTGGAGCGCTGCGCACGGCCCTGACAGCCGCCTGGCTTAGCGTGCCGGCCTCGGCCCATTGGGGCGCTGCCGTGGCCAGGGTCTGGCGCACCTGCCCGGCCTGTTTGGCGGCCATGGCCATGTACAGCTCATCCACGGCCCGATGTAGATCCTGACTGGCCCCCCGCCACTGTTCGAGCCATTGATCCAATCCGGCGTCCGTGGCGTTCTGATTCAGTTGAGCGGCTACAAAGTCCATCCTGGGCCGCAGAAAGCTGTCGCGGGTGGTGCGCCACTGCTCCAGCCCCCCGAACCCGTCCCAGTGCTTGCGCAGGCCGCCCGCAGCGGGCAAGGCGTTGAATATGGCGTTGACCAAGGCCGGATCCAGCCCTGATTCCACCAGCAACTCCCTGCCCCGGTCCTCCAAATCGGCCAAGTTGTCCAGGCCCTGAATTATCTTGCTCGGTTGCGGCGCTTCCACATCCGGGAATCCGCTTAGGCGGATCATCTGTTTTTCGGTTACTGCGTTCAAGGGACGATTGATAAGCACGCCCAGGCCCTGGGCCGCGGCAAACTCAATCACGCTTTGACCGCCGGGCTGGTTGGCCAGAATCACGGCCTGGGGCTCCAGAATGTTGAGGGGCATTTCCACCACGGCAAAATGGTTGTCCGGGCCCAGCCTGGCGGCGATGCCGCAAATATCGGTCAGAGGCGTATGCTCAAAATCATCGGCGGGCATGGGAAAAGTATTGGAACTGATTCCATAATATTGAATGCGTCCGGCGGCCGCCTCGGTTTCCAAATGACTGAAGGCCAGCTCAATGCGGCGCAGGTATTCCGCCCGGGCCTCGTCCGGCGCTACCCCCTGGGACTTGGCCCAAGCCAGATAATATTCCGGGTTGTGAACCAGATAGACGTCCAGGCAATCCAGGCCCATCCGCTCCAGGCTGCGGCTGATCTGGTCGGCCAGAAATTCGGGATGGATGCAGTGTTCCAGGCCGGTGGCATATTCCACCAGATCGGGGTATGGCCTGCCCTGGGCCTTGCGCTGCTGGCTGATGGCGTAGTTCTCGCCTTGCAGATAGCCACCCTTGGTCACCACCACAACCTGTTCGCGGCTGATGGCGCCGCCGGCGATGAGTTCGGCCAACACCTTGCCCACCAGGCGCTCCGAACCGCCGCCGGTGTAATTGGCGCTGGTGTCGACGAGGTTAATGCCCGCCTGCAGGGCCCCGGAAAGGGCGATGCGATGGGCCGGGGTGGCGTCATCAACCCGGTAACAGCCGAAACCGGCTTGGCTGACGGCCAGGCCCGTGCGGCCCAATTGATTGTAAGCCAAGCCGTTTTCCAGGCCGATCATGGCGTTTGTCACATCCACTTCCGCCTTGCCTTCAAACACCATTTGCGCCTCTTTTCCGCTCTGTATCGTCTCAGCTCAAACCGTATTTCTTTATCTTGTATGCCAGATTGCTCTTGGTCACACCAAGGGCCAGGGCCGCGTGGGCCGCCACGCCGCCGGCCTCGGCCAGGGCCCTTTGGATCATCCGTTTTTCCAGGTCCTCAACGGCCTGGTTGATGGTCATGCCGGTGGGAAGCTCCGTGGCGGCAATTCCCGCGCCGGCCTGTGCGCTGACTTCCAGGGGAAGATCGTCCACCTGGATCTCCTCACCACAGAGGATGACCGCACGCTCCAGGGCGTTTTCCAGCTCACGAACGTTACCGGGCCAGGAATGATCATAGATGGCCTGCATGGCCTGGGCCGAGACCTTGGGCACCGGCCTGCCCACCTCGGCCGCGTATTTTTTTACAAAGTGGGCCACCAACAACGGCAGGTCCTCGGCGCGTTCCCGCAGGGCGGGCATTTCCAGGCGTACCACGTTGAGCCGATAAAACAAGTCGTCGCGGAACTTGCCCAGCTTGACCTGCTCGGCCAGATCGCGGTTGGTGGCCGCCACGATACGCACGTCAACAGTTATGGGCTGGGTGCCGCCAACCCGCTCAAAGGTACGTTCCTGCAACACCCGCAAGAGCTTGACCTGGGTCGCGGGTGGAATCTCGCCGATTTCATCCAAAAACAGGGTGCCCCGGTGGGCCAGTTCAAAGCGGCCCTTGCGGCTGCTGGTGGCCCCGGTGAACGATCCCTTTTCATGGCCGAAAAGCTCGCTTTCCATCAGCGTCTCGGTGATGGCCATGCAGTTGACGGCCACGAAGGGCTCCTCGGCACGGCTGGAGCGGGCGTGCAGGGCCCTGGCTATGAGTTCCTTGCCCGTACCGCTTTCGCCGGTGATCAAGACAGTGGCCTTGGCGTCGGCCACCTTTTCGACCATGGCGTAGACCTGGCGCATTGCCGAGGACTGGCCGATTATCTCGCCGAAGCCGCCCAGCTCTTCCCTGAGCAGGCGGTTCTGGGTCATCAGCCGCCGCATTTTCAGCGACTTTTCAATGGTCAGCAGAAGTTCCTGGTTTTCAAAGGGCTTGGCGATATAGTCCGTGGCCCCGAGCTTCATTGCTTCCACCGCGTTTTCCACGGTGCCGAACGCCGTCATGACGATTACCGGCAGTTCAGGATAGCGCTCCTTGAGCTTGCCGATGAGCTCCGTGCCGGTCATGCGGGGCATTTTCATGTCCGTGACCACCATGTCCGGCTCGTCGCCCTCGGTTAGCCGCAGGGCGGCCGCGCCGTTGTCGGCGGTAATAACGTCATAGCCTTCGCTCCGTAACAGAGCCTCCAGGACCACCAGATAGTTTTTTTCGTCGTCTACAACCAGGATGCGGTACACGCTTGCCCCTTAATATGGATGGCCGGATTTTCAAGCCAGCGGAAGGATGATCTTTACCACGGCGCCGCCGCCTTCGCCGCGCTCGAAAAGCAGCTTGCCTTCATGACTGTTGATGATATTGCCCACGATGGACAGCCCCAGCCCGGTGCCTTTTTCCCTTGTGGTGAAAAACGGGTCCTGAATCTGGTCCAAGGTTTCCGGGTCGAATCCCGGGCCGCTGTCTTCGACGATCACCGCCGCCGAGCGCCGCCCGTCATATCGCCCGACCTTGGTGGAAACGCGCAGGATGCCGCCGTCTTCCATCACTTGCAGGGCATTGTTGAAGATATTCAACAACGCCCGGTACAGCAGATCCGGGTCGGCCATCACCGTTGCGCCGCCTTGGGTGTAATCGCGCTCCAGGGCTATTCCCAGGCGCGTCAGTTCGGGCTTCAAGGCTGTCAGGTTGTGTTCGAGAACATCTTCCAGAAGCACCGGCTCCAGGCTGGCCCGTTGGGGCCTGGCAAAATCCAGAAATTCGGTGACGATCTGGTTGAGCCGGTTGCTTTCCTCCACAATAACTCCGGAAAGCGGCTTGAAGGCCTTGTCGGCGTTTTTACCCAACAGCTCGGCCGTGGAGCGGATGATGCCCAGGGGGTTGCGGATTTCATGGGCCACGCCGGCTATCATGCGGCCCAGGGAGGCCAGACGGGCCGACTGGTTGACCTGTTCAATGAGCTGGGCCCGTTCCTCGGCCTGGCGGGCCATTACCCGCTGGCCCCTGAGCACGATGGTCCGCAGGATCACGAACAACACCGCCATCATGGCCAACAGGGCGGCCATGATCAACAGCTGGTTGTGCCATACGTCCCGGAAATCGGCGCTCACGTCCATTTCGATCTCAAACACGGCCCTGGGCGGGCCAAGTTCGGCCGTGCGCCTGCGCTGGTCGCGCAAGGGGATGGACATGCGCATGATCCGCTGGGGACCGGCGCCCATCATGATGGCGTCCAGGGAGGGTTTGATAACGCTTTTGCTGCCGCCCGATGCCGCTATGCGAAACCCAGGGCCCTCGTCGCCCACCCGGCCTATATGCTCCGGCTGGGTGCTGTAGATGATGTTGCCGTCAAGGTCCAGGATATTGACCTTGAGCACGTTGAACAGGCCCTTGTCGCCGCCCTGCATGGGCACGCTGTTGCGCACCACCGCGTCCAGGAGCTTGAACTGCTCGGGCTGGCCAACGTTGATGCCGCCGTATTCCTGCAGGGCCGCCACCACAAAACGGTTCATCACCTGATGATTGAGGTTTTCGGCCAGCAGCCGGGCGAACTGCTCCTGTTTGGCAATGGCCTCGCTGGTGGACCGGGTGCTCACGGTCCAAGCGATGAGCATGGCGAAAAGCAAAATGATCATCAAGCTGGTGACGGAATAGTACTCCACCAACTGAAACGGCTTTTCGCCGGATTCGCCAAAGCCGGGCTTCAGCGTTTGCTCGCTGCCTTGAACCAATTCGCCCCCTTGCCGGGTTTATATCGTATGGCGCCCGATCTGGGCGCCTGCCATCTGACGGGCCTGTTCTTCAAAACCTTCACGGCCCATCAGACCATATGTCAATTGTTTGCCCAGTTCAACACCAGGCTGATCCAGAGGATCAATCCCCAGGATGGCCCCGGCCATGACCGTGGCCAGCTCCAGCAGATAAAACACCTGGCCGATGGTATGGGCGCTGATTTCCGGCAGGCGCAGAGCCAGGCTGGGCCTGCCCTGCTGAGCCAGGGCGGTCGCCGTGGCCGTGGCCTCGGCCTTGATCAGTTCGCTCATGCCCCTGCCGCCCAGATAGGACAGGCCCGATATCTCCGGGTGCAGCTCGGGGATGATAAGGTCCTTGCCGTAATCGTCCACGGTGACAAAACATACCAGCTTGTCCTGGGGTCCTTCCATGTAAAGCTGCAACTGGCTGTGCTGGTCGGTGGCGCCCACCGCGGCAACCGGCGTCTGGCCGGTATGCACCACCGAGCCGTCCAGGGCGTTGGCCTTGCCCAGGCTTTCGGCCCAGAGCTGGCCGAACCACTGGGAAAGGCCGAACAAGTCGCTGGCATAGGGCATCATCACGATGATATTACGGCCTTGCCTGAACAGCTCGATGGCCAGGCAGGCGAACAGATAGGCCGGATTTTTCAGCGGGTCCGGATCAACGCAGCGCACGGCCATGGCCGCGGCCCCGGCCAGCAGGGCCTCGATGTCATGGCCCGCGCAGGCCAGGGGCAACAGGCCCACCGAACTCAATACCGAATAACGGCCTCCCACGTTGGGCGGCACGCTCAGCACGGCGATATCCTCGCCGCCGTCCACCAATTTGCGCAGGTTGCCGGCCTTGGGGTCGGTGGTGAAGACCAGTCTCCTGCGGGCCTCATTCTTACCCAGGGCCTGCTCCAGCCTTTGGCGGGCGATGAGGTACTGGCTCATGGTCTCGGCCGTGGAGCCGCTTTTGCTTATCACGTTGTAAACGGTCTTGGCCGGATCGAGGTTGTCCACCAGGGCCCCGAACATCCTCGGGTCCGAGTTGTCGGCCACGAACAAACGCATTGCCTTGCCGGGCCGGGCATAGGCATGACGCAGGGCTCCGGCCAAGGCCATATCCACCGCCGTGGCCCCCAGGGCGCTGCCTCCGATGCCCAGAACCACGAAGTTCTCGGCAAACGACTGCAATTCACTGGTCAGTTGCCTGATGGGGCCCAACACATCGGCGCCCTGATGCGGCATGTCCATGAAGCCCAGCCCCCCCGCACCGTGCTGGTCCGCCAAGCGCTGGTGCAACTGCGTGATTTGGGGAGCCATGCCTTTGATAAAGTCCAGCGAAAGGCCCCGGCCGTTGCCCAAGGCTGAATCCAGGCAGTAGCCGTAATCCATTACAACATTGCTATCGGACATGCCATTCCTCCGTTATCAGCAACCGTAACCTTATTACAATGCTTAGCAAAACAATGCATCTATTTGATTCGAGTATACTTTGTGGCAAAGGTACAAACAAGAGACGCTTGTGCACACAAACACGTAACACAAATTTGACAAATCATTTTTACTGATATAAGAATATTACACATTTTTGACAGGCCAATCAGACGTAGCAGCACCATTGGAGTGTAGTGCATGAAAGAAATACTCGATCATCTCTCCGACCAGTTTCTAGAGCTTGAATCCTGCGACGTCATTGAATTGCTTCCCGATATCCAAAAGAGAATGGAACATTGCGACAACACCCGGGAATGGGAACGCTCGGTTGTCAGCTTCTTCTTAATCAACGCCCTCCGCTTCAAGGACAATTCAAAGCGCAACTGCATGGCGCCTTCAGCGCTTGAGGAACGCCCCAAACTGCGGGTGGTCAAATAAGCCGCACCCAAATCAAACCGGTTTTTTAAAATCGCGCCTGGCCTCGGCTAAACGAGCCAGGCGTTCTTTAATGAATTTTTCCCTGCCCCGCTCGGTGGGTCTGTAATAGGTGCGCCCGTCCAATTGTTCGGGCAGATATTGCTGGTCCACCACCGCGCCGTCGTACTCATGGGGATAGAGATAGCCCTTGGAGTAATCAAGGTCCTTCATTAGTCTGGTGGGGGCGTTTCTGATCTCCAGCGGCACCTCCAGGTGCCCGAAGCGTTGGATGTCTTTTTTCACTTCCTTCATGGCCAGATAAATGGCGTTCGATTTTGGAGCCATGGCCAGGTACACCGCTGCCTGGGCAAGCATCAGCTCGGCCTCGGGCAGGCCCACCCGGTCAAAGGCCTGCCACGCAGCCACAAGCTGATTGAGGGCGTAGGAGTCTGCCAGGCCCACATCCTCGCAGGCGAAACGGGTCATCCGGCGCAGGATGTAATGGGGGTCTTCGCCGGCTTCGAGCATCCGGCCAAGCCAGTACAGGGCCGCGTCCGGGTCCGAGCCGCGCAGGGACTTGTGCAGGGCGCTGATCAGGTTGTAGTGTTCGTCCCCGGCTTTGTCATAGCGCAGCATTCGGCGTCCAACAGCGTCCTCGGCCAAGGTCTGGTCAATGAGCTTGCCCCCGCCCTGGATCAGGGGGGCGGCGTCGACGGCTACTTCCAATGAGCCCAGCATGCGCCTGGCATCGCCATAGGCCGATTCCACAAAGTGCCGTCTGGCCTCGGGGGTCAACTCCACGCCCAGGTTGCCCAGGCCGTTTTGTTTGTCCTCCAGGGCCCGGTCCAGTATGCGGGCCAGGACGTCTTCGCCGAGAGGCCCAAGGACCATGACCCGCATGCGCGACAACAGGGCCGGAACCACCTCGAAGCTCGGGTTCTCGGTCGTGGCCCCCAACAGCGTAATCACGCCGGATTCCACATGGGGTAAAAAGGCGTCCTGCTGGGCCTTGTTGAAGCGGTGGATTTCATCGACGAACAGCACAGTGCGCCTATCGTGCTTGAGCAGCTTGCGGGCCACTTCCACGGCCCGGCGCACATCGGCAACTCCGCTGAGCACGGCCGAAAATTCCACGAACTCGCTGTCCCAGTGATCGGCCAGCAGCCTGGCCAGGGTGGTCTTGCCCGAGCCGGGCGGCCCCCAGAAAATCATCGAGGCGGGCCGCCCTTCCTCGATGAGGCGGCGTAGCGGCTTGCCCGTGGCCAGCAACTGGTCCTGCCCCAGGATTTCATCCACGGCGCGGGGCCGCATGCGGTCGGCCAGGGGCGCAGACACCGGCGCGGCGTTGCCGCTTTGCTCAAACATATTCATTGCGCAAGGCCCAGTTTTTTACACAGCCTGCGCCACAACGGATCCGGCTCCAACAACTTTTTCACCTTGCCCAAGGCCAATTGGGCGGCCAGGTTGCCCTGATCCATCACATAATCCGCGCTGGTAAAGTCGGCCCAATGTACATCGCCCACATCCGGGCTTATCACCACCCGGGCGTCGCCCAGCATTCTCTGGGCCAAATGATAAGACTGAATTTCGCCCGCCCGGAGATATGTTTCCAAAGCCTGATCAGGCAGGTTATCCGAGTATACGTTGCGATCCACATTAACCGCAACAATTGTATTGTACCCTTTTTCGCGGGCGCACGCGGTAGGAACCAGACAAGCCACTCCGCCATCGGTAAGCCAGCGGCCATCCACCTGCACCAGGGGTGCGATTCCCGGCACGGCCGTGCTGGCCAACACGGCCCGGCGCAGGGAGCCCTTGTCGAATAAAACCGGTTCGCCGGTGTGAATATCGGTGGCCACGCAATTGAAGGGCATGGGCATGTCCTCGATATTGATGTCGGGCAGAAAAAAATCGACAATCTTCTGGAAAAAGTCCGCGTTCATCACCGAATCGCCCATGAGGAACGAACGCACCAGCCAGCCTTGCATAAAGTACTGCCCCACCCTGTCCACCAAACTACGGGCCGTGCTGCTCTCCGAGCTTGACATGAAGTTGCGCAATTTTGAGTCGTTGGCCATGGGGGTCTTGGTAAATTCAATAACCCGCTGACGCATGTGCAGGGTGCTCATTCCCGCGGCATAGCCACCGCCTGCCAAGGCCCCGGCGCTGGCTCCGGTGATCGACTTAATCGGCAAGCCGTTTTTGTCGAATTGCTCCAGCACGCCGACATGAGCAAAGCCCCGGGCGCCGCCGCCGCCGAGCACCAAATCGACTCCCTTTTCGTATGAAATTCGGCCCATAATCGAGAACTCTTCAATCTGCCTTTACATATCGGTCTTTTGTGCTATATTTACTCCGCTTCCGCTAGGGCGAAAGCAATTAATCATTTTACAATGAAATTCATTATAGAGGGTGGTGATCGCGTGCAGGTCCAAGTTCAGGACAACAATGTCGAAAAGGCCATTAAGGCCCTTAAGCGCAAGCTGACCAAGGAAGGCATCTTCCGCCAGCTCAAAGAAAAGCGTTGGCATGAAAAGCCTTCGGACATGCGTCGGCGCAAGCAGCGTCAGGCGCGCCGCCGTCTGCGCAGGCAGATGGCGAGGGCCAGGGCTCGTGCTGAGTCGCGTCGCCATTTCTAGTCCGATACGCTAGTACAAGCACGTTACGGGCAGCCGCCGCAAGGCGGGTGCCCGTTCCCGTTTCAGGCAAAGGCCCTACCCAGCTCCCCCCAGGCGAACACCCCGAAATAAACGGCGAATATCAATAGCGCGGCGGCGCACACGCCCACCACCCACTTGTATATGTTGTCACTGAGCCAGCTGCGGCCCTTGCTCACCGTGGCCGAGACCAAACCATACCAGGCCAGATCGGCGCAGATGTGGCCAAAGTAAAAAGCCGCCAGGCCCCACAGGCCCCAGGTGCTGTTGCTGGCGGCCAATAGCAGACCCAAACCGACCGTGGCCCACCAGATAACAAAATACGGGTTGGCCGCGCTGAGGATCAGGCCGTCCCACACCGGATGCCGCCCCTGGGGCCCTTCCCCTCTCATGATTTCCCGCAGGCTCAAACCCGGCAGGGAACGCAACATGCCCAGCCCCATCCATAAAAGTACCACGCCGCCCACCGCGCCGATGCCGCCCGAGACCAGCGGCTTGGTGATTATGGAGCCCAGGCCCAGGACAATACCCGCCAACAAGGCCACTTCAATGAGTCCGTGGCCGGCCACGATCAGCGGACCGGCCCAAAAGCCCCGCCGCACGGTGTGGGTTATGGTTACGGCCAGGACCGGGCCAGGCATCACCGCGCCGGACAGGCCGATGACAAATGAGCTAAGGGCCAGGCCACCCAGACCCATGCCGGTTTGCAGGGTTGAAAAATCCACTATCGGCCCAACCTAGAAGTATTTGCACCAGGGTGCGTGGACCTTGGTGTAGCCGATGACCGGGCAGTCGCAGTCCGTGTCGCACGACGGCGGACGGCAGGCCTTGAATTCGCCTTTTTTCTTATCCAGGCCCGAACATTTCGGGCACAGGCCCGGCTCATCGGTGGGCCGCCCGCACTCAGGGCAGTTGAACATCATGATGTCCATTGGCTGGCTCATGGTATTTCCTTTAGCTTCTTGGCGGGGCCAGGAAAAAGGCCTCGTACGCCTTCAGGGTGGCGAAGATGTCGGCCTTGTGGCTTATCTCAAACGGCGAATGCATCGATAGCAGGGCCGGACCGGCGTCGATGACTTCCATGCCCCGGCTGGCCAGCAGTTTGGCGATGGTTCCGCCGCCGCCCTCGTCCACCTTGCCCATGGCCGCGGTCTGCCAATTGACCCCGGCGCGATTCCACACACCCCGGATCCAGGCCACGAACTCGGCGTCGGCGTCATTGGCCGTGTACTTGCCGCCCGATCCGGTGTATTTGGTCAGGCACACGCCATAGCCCATCTTGGCGGCGTTGCGCTTTTCATGAACTTCCGGGTAATCCGGGTCCAAAGCCGGACTGGCGTCGGCGCTGATCATCTGGCTGGCGGCCAGGGCCTTGCATACGTCTATATAGGCCGCAGGTTGTTTTACCGTTTCCAGGATGGCCGCCGTAAGCAGTTCGATGAACCGGCTCTTGGCTCCGGTGGCGCCGTCGGAACCCACTTCCTCCTTGTCCACGAACAGGGCCACGCTTGTCATCTCCGGGTCCTTAAGGCCCAGGATGGCTTCCAGGGTGGCAAAGGCCGCCGCCCGGTCGTCCTGGCCGTAACCGCCCACCAGAGCCCGGTCCAGCCCGACATCCCGGCTGGGGCCGGCGGGAACGATCTCCAGTTCGGCGCTGATAAAGTCTTCCTCGGTCATGCCGTAGCGCTTGTTCAGTTCCCGCAAGACTGCCAGCTTGACCAACTCGCCCTTTTCATCGCTGTCCAGGGGCAGCCCGGCGATGACCAGGTTCATCTTCTCGGCCTCAATGGCCTCGTTAAGCTTTTTCTCGCCCTGGCTCTTGCGGCTCAGATGGGGCAGCAGATCCAAAAGCGTAAACACCGGGCCGTCGGGGTCCTCGCCAAGGCTCAGGGACACAGTCTTTCCGTCGTCGGTGCAGACCACGCCGTGGATGGCCAGGGGCCGGGCCATCCACTGGTATTTCTTGATGCCGCCGTAATAGTGGGTCTTCAAGAAGGCCAGTTCCTGTTCTTCGTAAAGCGGATTGGCCTTCAGATCCAGACGGGGCGAATCCAGGTGCGAGCCCACCAGGCGCATGCCCGCCGACGGGGCCTTCTTGCCCAAGACCACCAGGGCCGTGACCTTGCCCCGAAACTCCAGGAAAAACTTTTTGCCCTTGGCTCCTGCCGTCAGGGGCTTGAATCCGGCCGCCTCGGCCTGCCGCCTGATCTCTTTCACGGCCAGGCGCTCGGTCTTGGCGATATCCAGAAAAGACTTGAACTTTTCAGCCAAAGCCATGATTTCTTTGCGCTGTTCTGCACTGGAACCGACCCACACGTTCTTGCTTTTTTTTAACAACCGTTCGGAAAGCTCTTCTGTTTTCTTTTTGCTCAGCTTGGCCATATTTCCTCCGGCAGTGCCGAATCAGCTCGTTAAGTCGAACCGCATCCAATAGCTATTACCCCGGCCCGGCCAATGCCGCAAGCCCCGCCGGGCTATTACGCATCGGGTTTTTGGGCCAATAAAAATATCTCCACATTACCCTTGGGGCCCGTGATGGGGCTCTGGGCCCTACCCCGCACCAACATGCCCAACTGTTCCAGGCAATGGGCAACCCTGTCCACGGCCTCCCGGCGGGCGTCCTCATCCCGGACCACTCCGCCCGCACCGACGTGCTCCCGCCCTGCCTCGAACTGGGGCTTGACCATGCACAGCACCATACCGCCCGGCGCGAGTCTGGCCGTCAGGTTGGGTAATACCAAGGTAAGGCTGATAAATGAAACGTCAATGACTATGAGGTCGAATGGGCCCGGGGCTACGTCGTCGGCCATGTTGCGGGCGTTGGTGCGCTCTATGACCTCCACGCGCTCGTCCTGGCGCAGTTTCCAGGCCATCTGGCCGTAGCCCACATCAACGGCCGTCACATGGGCGGCCCCGCGCTGCAACAGACAGTCGGTGAAGCCGCCCGTGCTGGCCCCCACATCAAGGCATTTCAACCCACCGGGTTCCAAGCTGAATTGATCCAGGGCTCCGGCCAGCTTGACGCCGCCCCGGGACACATAAGGATGATCCGGACCATCGACGATGATTTCAGCGTCTTGTTTGACGTTCTGGCCTGGTTTGTTGGCCGGAGCGCCGCCCACCTTGACCTTGCCGGCCATTATCAGGGCCTGAGCCTTGCTGCGGCTGGGGGCCAGACCCATATCCACCAGGCATTGGTCCAGACGGCGGCCTTTGGCCACGGCTCAGTCCGCCAAGTCCTGGGCGGCCTTGACCACCGCGGCGGCATCCACGCCATAGACATCGCGCAGCTTGGCCTGGGAGCCATGCTCCACAAAGGTGTCGGCAATGCCGATCATCGACACCGGCGGGCACAGGCCCCGGGCGCTGAGGGCCTCCAATACGGCCGAGCCGAAACCGCCGGCCTTGACGTTTTCCTCAACCGTGACGACCTTGCCGCACTTTTGGGCCCAATTGCAGATCAGTTCCTCGTCAAGCGGTTTGACGAACCGGGCATTGATCACCGCCGCGCCGATGCCCTTGGCTGCCAGTTCCTCGGCTGCCTCCAGGCAATTGTGCACGCCAACGCCGACGCCCACCAGAAGCACGTCGAAGCCTTCGCGCAGGAGTTTACCCTTGCCCCAGGCCAGTTCCTCGAAAGGCTCGTCCGTGGGCACGCCAAAGCCCGCGCCACGGGGATAGCGGATGGCCACCGGGCCCTTGTATTTGAGCGCGGAATAGATCATGTGCCGCAGTTCGCCCTCGTCCATGGGCGACAACAGCGAAAGATTGGGTACGCAGCGCAGGAAGCTCAAATCTAAAAGCCCCTGGTGAGTCTCGCCGTCCTCGCCGACAATACCGCCCCGGTCCAGGGCCAGAAGCACCGGCAGATTGGGCAGACAGACGTCATGGACGATCTGGTCATAGGCCCGCTGCATAAAGGTGCTGTAGATGGCCACCACCGGATGAAATCCCTCGCAGGCCAGACCGGCGGCAAAGGTCACCGCGTGCTGCTCGGCAATGCCCACGTCGATGAAGCGGTCCCGGTAGGACTCGGCGAACGACTGCAAGCCCGTGCCTTCGGGCATGGCCGCGGTGATGGCCACGATTTCGGGCCGGTCCTTGGCCAACTGGACCATGGTCCGGCCGAATACTTCCGTGTAGGACTGGGCCTTGGGCTTTGGCGGCGGTGGTGGAGGAGACGGCGTCCCGTTGCACGGCTCGGTCTGGGGCGGACGGGCGATCTTGCCCACGCCGTGGAAATGGGCCGGGTTTTCCTCGGCCGGCCTGTAGCCCTTGCCCTTTTGGGTCATCACATGGATCAGATGCGGGCCGCCCAGGTCGGCCACGTTGCCGAAAACGGTGACCAACCTGTCCAGGTCGTGGCCATCCACCGGGCCCACGTAGTTGAACCGGAAGGCCTCGAAAAGCATGCTGGGGGAGAAAAAGGCCCGGAACGACTCCTCGGCCCGCCGGGCGAACTCCACCAGGTTGTCGCCCACCGCGGGCATGGACTTGAGCACCTTTTCCAGGTCCTTGCGGAAGCGCTGGTACATGCCGCCCGACAGCGACCTGCTGATGAACTTGGACAAAGCTCCGACATTGGGGGCGATGGACATGCCGTTGTCGTTCAAGACGACAATGAGGTTTTCATTGAGAAAACCGGCCTGGTTCAGGCCCTCGTAGGCCATGCCGCCGGTGAGAGAGCCATCGCCGATCACGGCGATGACCTTGCCGGGGTCATTATTGAGGCGCTTGCCCACGGCCAGGCCCAATGCCGCCGATATGCTGGTGGACGAGTGCCCCGTGTCAAAGGCGTCGTAAACGCTCTCCCGGCGTTTGGGAAAGCCCGAAAGCCCGCCGAACTGGCGCAGGGTGCAAAAACGGTCCCGCCTGCCGGTAATGATCTTGTGGGTGTAGGTTTGGTGGCCCACGTCCCAGACAATTTCGTCCTGGGGACAGGAAAAGACCTTGTGCAGGGCCAGGGTGAGTTCCACCACGCCGAGGCTGGGGGCCAGATGCCCGCCGGTTTCGGTTACCCTGGAGATGATGAAATCGCGGATTTCCTGGGCCAGTATCTTTAGATCGTCAGGACCTAGATCCTTCAGGTCGTCCGGCGATTCGATCTTGTCTAGAAATTTATATTTCGTCTGAGTTTCGTTAGCCAAGCCTATATTCCCGGCGGACAATTGCCCGCGATTAATCATCCAGTCGTAATTATATCAGTGGGTGCGAGCCATGATGTAAAGGGCCAGATCCACCAGCGGTTCGGCGGCAGGGCCCATGTCCCGGACGATGTCGGCGGCTTCCCGCACCAGCCTGTCGCCGGTCTGGTGGGCCTGGGCCGGTCCCAGCACCCCGGGATAGGTCATCTTGCCCTGGGCCGCGTCGGCCCCGGTGGCCTTGCCCAGGACTTCCGCGTCGCCTTCAAGGTCCAGCAGGTCGTCGGCTATCTGAAAGGCCAAACCAATACGGCGGCCGTAGCGCACCAGTTGCCTCTCCCGCTCGGCGTCGGCCCCGGCCAACACGGCGCCTGACTGGATGGCGGCGGTTATCAGGGCTCCGGTTTTGCGCGAGTGGATAAAATCGACCATGGCCAGGTCGGGCTCCATATCCTCTCCCTCCAGGTCCGAGGCCTGGCCGCCGACCATGCCCAGGTATCCGGCCGCCCGCATGACGATGTTGGAGGCCCGGATCACCCGGCCCGGCTCCAGGCCCTTGGCGCTCTCCTCATCCGACAACAGAACCATGGCCTGGGTCAGCAGGCCGTCGCCGGCCAATACGGCCATGCCGTCGCCGAACACCTTGTGGTTGGTGGGCACGCCGCGCCGGAAATCGTCATCGTCCATGGCCGGCAGATCATCGTGGATCAGCGAATAGGTGTGAATCATTTCCATGGCGCAGGCGCAGAACATCACCGAAGCGGGATCGCCGCCAGAGGCCTCGGCCCCGGCCATGCACAGGATGGGCCGCAGACGCTTGCCGCCGGCAAACAGGCTGTAACGCATGGCCTTCAAGATAATGCCGCCGCTTTCGTCGCCGGGCAGATAGGCCTCCAGAGCCTTGTCCACCAGTTCCCGCCTTTGGAGCAAATACGCCTTGATATCCACCTCAGTCCTCTGATCGGTCTTGTTCGAAAGGCACCTGGCTCAGTGCGCCGTTATTGTCCCGCAACAGCAGGGACACCTTTTTTTCGGCCTCGTCCAGGCGCTTGCCGCAGTCGTCGGCAAGTTCCACGCCTTCTTCGAAAAGCTTGAGCGATTGCTCCAAGGTCAGGTCTTCCTGCTCCAGCTTTTTGACAATGTCTTCCAGCCGGGACAAGGTCTTTTCAAAACTCTGGGCCTTTTTGGGGGCTGCCATCACTTACCCTCCAGGGCCTTTGCCAGGCGGCCGCTGACATCCTGCCAAACCAGGGGATCGGTTTTCACGCCGTTTATGACCACGCCATAGTGCAGATGCGGCCCGGTGACCCGCCCGCTGGCCCCGACCTCGGCGATGATATCGCCTTTGCGAACGTATTGTCCTTGTTTTACCAAGGCCTTGGACAAATGCAAGTAGCAGGTCACGATTCCCTGGCCGTGATCGACAACCAGGGTCTTGCCGCCGAAGTAGTGATCCAACAGAATCACCACCAAACCATCGGCCGGGGCCTCGATGGGCACGCCCACGTCTCCGCGCAGATCCACGCCGCCGTGGGGAGATTTTTCCTGGCCGTTTACAATGCTGCGCCGCCCGAACTGGCTGACGACCTCGCCCGGCACGGGCCTGATAAACGGCCCGCTCCAATGGCGCTCGGGCGTGTATTTGTCGAACGCGGCCGTTATCAAGGCCTGATCGTGTTGATACTGCCTCCACTGCTCATCGGTCATGGTGTCGAACTTTTTGCTGACGGTCAGCCTCCGCACACCATATTTGCCGGGTATGATCTTTATCTTGGCCGCCGTGGCCTGTCTGCCGTCGGCCATTATCCGCATGGGAGCCGAGTTGCCCTTCGCCCGCAGCGGCACGGCCGCCGGGCCATAGTAGCAGCCACCGGCCCCCTTGTGCAGGGGTATGTCCTGCCCCAAAAAGTTTGCCGCCACCGCCTTGGGTTGGCCCTTGAGGCAGGCCTTGACCAAAGCCGAGCGGCCTTTGACTATCGGCATGGGGCTGACATACAGCGTGTCGGCCACGGCCGGGCATCCGACGAACAGCAGCAGCAACAAAACCCAGGGCAACCGGCGCATCATTCCAGAATATCCTCCACTATTGCTTTCAAAGAGCCCTCACCCAGCCTGACCTTGATCTCCCGACCCGGCCCGGTCTGGCTTGATTGCCGTAGAATACGTTCATTTTGGTCGAAAACCAAGGAATACCCCCGGCCCAGGACCTTGAGCGGCCCCAGGGCCCGCAACTGGCCGCGCAGGGCTTCGACGTGGTCCCTGTCGCGACGCAGACGTTCGATCATCTCGCGCAGCATGCGCCCGGCGGCCTCCCTGTGCCTGGCCCTGGCGTCGGAAAGGGCCAACCGCGGATTCAGGGCCTTGAGCGCGCCGGACAACTTCTGGGCCTCAAGGCGTTTTTCCGCCAGCAGGCCGCTTTGGGCCGAGGCCAGGCGCATGGTCAGGTCTTCCACGCGCAGGAGCTTGTCGATGAGCCGCCGCCTGGGGTCGGCCAAGCCCCTTTCCAGAGCCGCCAAATACCCGCGCCGCTCGTCGAGGCCGCGCAGCATTGACTTTTCCAGACGTCCTTTGGCCTCCAGCCAGCGCCGCATCAACTCGCCCCGGTCGGCCGTGAGCATCTCGGCCGCGGCCGAAGGCGTGGGCGCCCGCAGGTCGGCCACAAGGTCGGCCATGGTGAAATCGATTTCGTGACCCACGGCCGATACGACCGGGATCGGGCAAGCCGCTATGGCCCTGGCCAGGGCCTCGTCATTGTAGGCCCACAGGTCTTCGGGCGAACCGCCGCCTCTGGTCAACACGATGACCTCGGGCCAGTCCCAACTGGCCAGCTCACCCAGGGCCGTGACCATCTGCCCGGCCGCGGCGTCACCCTGGACCTGCACCGGATATAAGGCCACGGCCAGACGGTCGTGCCTGCGGTGAACCACTTTGAGGAAGTCGCGGATAGCCGCGCCGCTGGGCGAGGTGACAACGGCCACCCTGGCGGGCAGGTCCGGCAGCGGGGCCTTGTGTTCCTGATCGAACAGACCCTCGGCGGCCAGGCGGCGTTTGAGCTGCTCGAATGCCAGGGCCATGGCCCCGGCGCCCTGGGGTTCGGCAGTGTCCACCACAAGCTGCATGTCGCCTCTGGGCACATAAATACTGATGCGTCCCTGGCAAAGGACCTGCTGGCCCTCTTCCAGGCGGAAGCGCAGCAATCCGGCCTGATGCCGAAACATCACCGCCCGGATGGAGCCGTCCCTGTCCTTGAGGCTGAAATAGACATGGCCGCTGGCCGGACGCCGCAGGCCGCTGACCTCGCCCTGGACCCAGACAAAGTCAAAGGCCGATTCGGTCTGCTGTTTGATCTGCCCCAGAAGCTCACCCACGCTGTAGATTCGTCTGGCGGCAAACAAGCTCAATGCGTCCACGCCGCGGAGCCTCCCATCACCACAAAAACGGTTCAGTTGCCGACCCAATAATCCTTAATCAGGCCGGATTTACGTAGGGCGTCGCCCTTGGCTTTTGCCTGGTCCTTGTTGTCGAATCCGTCGATGAGCACCCTGTACCAGATGCCCTTTTCGCCCAGATCAACCCGCATGGTCCTGGACTCGACGTTTTTGGCCGTGAGTTTGTCGGCCAGGGCCCTGGCCTCGCCGGCGCTGCGGAAGCTTCCCAGTTGCAGGGCCACGCCAACCGCGCCCACATTGGCCCGCCGGGGCGCCGCGAGAATCGTGCTGATCCGGTCCGGGTTGGCCCCTTGTTCGACAACGTCCACCTGGTAACTCTGATCGCCGCCCTTGGCCGATTTGGCGCTGTAGACGATTACGCTGCGGTCGGGGCCGGTCTGTATTTCATAGCGGCCCGTGTTCCCGGATTTGGCCGCAGCGATCTCGTTTTCGATCATCTTGCGGATGGTGTCGTCGCCGACCCCTGCCTTGCGCAGGGCCAGGACTTGGTCAACGCTCAGGGCCCATCCCGGCCCGGCCAGGAAAACCAACACCAACGGCACAACCAAAAGGGCATTCAGAAAGGCTCTGGGCATATGGGCCTCCGTTATACGGGCGTGGGCGTCAATTTTATCAGGCCCGGTAGCGTCTTTGCCAGGCCTATCGGCTCCGCTGCAAAATCAGGACAGCCTCCACATGGCTCGTCTGGGGAAACATGTCCAGGGCGTGCAGATCAAGGGGCTTGTATCCGTATTGGGCCAGGATGCCGGCGTCTCTGGCCAACGCCGCCGGATGGCAGGATACATAGACGATGCGCTCGGGACTCAGCGAGGCCAGTTGGGGCATCATGCCCTTGGCCCCGGCCCGGGGCGGGTCCAGCACCACCAGGTCGAAATTCTGGCCCTGGGCGCTCAGTTCGTCCAGGGCCTCGGTGGCGTCCATGGAGCGAAGCTGCATGCGCTCCAGCAGGCCGTGTTTGCGGCCCTGCCAATTCATGATCTCCACCGCGGCCTGGCTAACCTCGATGGCGTTGACCTGCCAGCCCGCGTTGGCCAAGGGCAGGCTCAGGTTGCCGCTGCCGGCGTAGAGGTCCAGAGCCGCGCCGGTCTTGATGCCCTGGGCCGCCTGTTTGACGATCTCGACGAGCCGTCGGTTGACGGCGAAGTTTACCTGGCAAAACAAGCCGGGAAAGGCCAGCATCTCCAGACCGGAGTCCTTGTAATAGCTGACACCGGTTTCCGGCGACGGCTTCAAATCTTCGATCCAGCCGCCCCTGGCCAGGCGAACCACTTCGGCTCCCGCCTTGCGCCCGGCGGTGTGCAGGTTTCGCTTGAGTTGGGGATTGAGCCGCACGTCGCGGCGCAGGGTCAGGTTCAGCATCGGGCCCTGGTTCTTTGCGGCCAGGATCTCGGCCCACAGCACCTCGCGCCCGGCAAAACGGCCGAGTTCCTGGTTTAGGCCCGGAAGCATTTCCGAAATGGCCTCATGGGCCACGGGGCACTTGTTCAGGCGAACGACGCGGTTTGAGTTGCGCTGGAAAAAGCCCACGCCGCCGGCCCTGGCCTGAAAGCTGACCCGGTTGCGCCAGCCGAAGTTCCGGGGCGAGGCGAATGGTTTGGCAGCCGGTGTTCCGGCCACCCTGTGCAGGGCCCTGTCGACCCAGGCCGCCTTGGCCGCCACCTGGGCCTTGTAATCCAGGTGCATCAGGTCGCAGCCGCCGCAATTGCCGTATTCGGGGCACACGGGCTCCACGCGCTCGGGCGACGGCTTGATTATCCGGGTCACTTCCGCCTCAAGATAATCCCGTTTGCCGCCGGTGACGGCGACCTCAACTTCTTCGCCGCTCAAAGCCCCGGACACGAAAACAACTTTGCCGTCCTCGGCCCGCCCCACCCCGCGGCCGCCTGAGCCAAGCTCATTTATCTGCAATTTCATATTGGGCATTTTTCTACACATCACAAGAATTTGCGTGTAATTCGTTTAGATTTTAAATCAAAATGTGCTAAATCTTTTTGATCAGTTGCCGATTGGTTATCATTACCCATAAATTTGAACACCAAATGGAGTTCTAACCAGATTATGACCAATTTTGTAAAGGGCCTGCGATATATTCCTCCTCTGCCCGCCGTCCTCGCCAAGATCATGCAACTGCTGGGAGACGAAAAAACCACCGTGGCCGAGCTGGAGGAAATAATATCCCACGACCAGGCCCTTACATCAAAGGTTCTATCCATCGCCAATTCTGCCTATTGGGGGCTTCGCAATGAAGTTGTCAGCATTGAACGGGCCACGGTGCTTTTGGGTTTCGAAGAGATCCAAAATATTTGCCTGGGCGCAAGCCTGATAGGTTTTATCCATCCTTCGATATTCCGGGACCGCGAGGGCGCCGAACAACTCTGGCTGCATACCCTGGCCGTTGCTGAAGGCACCCAGCTCATCGCCCAAAGGACCTCTTTTATTGAAACCGGTTCCGCATTCACCGCAGGCTTGGTTCACGACCTTGGAAAAGCCGTGCTGGCGGCTTTTTTCCCAGCCCAAGTCGACGATGTGCTGCGGCTGATGTCCGCGGAGAATTTAACCTACCGCCAAGCCGAAATAGCCACCGGCACCGATCACGCTGCCATCGGCCAGGAACTGGCCCAGCAATGGGGCCTACCATCCATCCTGGGCGACATCATGGGCTTCCACCACGAGCCCAACCTGGAAGACGAACTTGAGCCATTGGTCGCCGCCGTGCATGTGGCCGATTTTTTGGCCAGAGAACTCGGCATAGGTCTATCGGGCAATCCGGACAGGCCAACCGTGGACGCCAACGTCATCCGCTGGCTGGGTCTTGGGGCCGACGACATACGCGAAATCCGGAGAGCTCTGGTCTGGCGCAGACCCGCCGTGGAAGATTTCTGGCAGGAAATGATCCGCTAGCTGTCTTTTTTACGCGGAAACAACTCCACAACTTTTGTACCACCCTGCCGAACCTCATCGGTATTTTGCGTATTGGCTTGTTGAGGTTGTTTTTCGGCCTCGCCAGGGTACCAGGCCTCGGGCCGGGCAAGGCGTTCCAACTTCATCTCATCGCCGCCCATGGTGAACTCGCCGCCGTCGATATAACTATCCCTCAATATCCAGGTGACCTTGGTGGTGGGCATGGTCAACAGCATCAGGGTGATGTGCCACCAGCCGGTTTTTTCATCGGCCTCTATCTTTTCGACCCTGGCATACGTCATCGGGTTGCCCTTGTGGTATACGAGCACAACATCGCCGGGTGTGGTTTCCACGCCAATATCCTCCGGCTTAGCTATTCATCGCGGCCAGGCGGGTCTCAAAGGCCTCCCTGGTTATGCTATATTCCTGGGTGCCGAAACAGGCTATGGCGAACGACGAAACAACAGCGCCCCATTTACAGGCCTCGGCCAGGGGCAGACCATTGGCCAGGCCAGCCAACAAGCCCGAACGATAGGCGTCGCCCGCGCCGGTGGGATCCAAGACTTTGTCAGCCGGGGCGGTGGAGATTTCCACGGTCTTTTCGGAGTCGATCAGAACCGATCCTTTTTCACCCTTGGTGGAGATGACGTATTTGACCTTGCCTAGAAGCTCCTCCAGGCTCATCCCGGTCTTGCGCAGGGTCACCTCGAGTTCATAGTCGTTGGAGATGAAGATCTCGGCGCCGTCAAGGGCCTTGGCCAGCACGTCGCCTTCCAGGATGTTCAGGGCCTGGCCGGGGTCGTAGATGAACTTGATGCCGTTTTGGCGATAGCGCTCAGTCATCTCCGTCATGTCTTCCAGGTTGCCCGGCGAGACGATCACCATCGAATCGGCGGGGTCGATCAGGGTCACGTCGAACTGGCAGGAGTGATTCATGGCACCGGGGTTGAAACCGGTTATCTGGTTGTCGGACATGTCGGTGGTGATGAATGCACCGGCGGTGTATTCCTCTTCCACGGTGCGGATAAAGCCTGTCTCCACGCCGTGGCTGTCCAGCCAGTCCACGTAGCGCTGACCGTCGCGGCCCAGGGAACCGAGCACTATGGGGCGCTGGTCCAGTTGGGCCAGGCCGTAGGCGATATTGCCGGCCGTGCCGCCCAGGTGTTCCTGGAGGCCGTTGACATTGAAACTGACATTGAGGACGTGAATCTTGTCCGGCAAGATATGATCTTCAAAGCGGCCGTCAAAGTTCATGATGCGGTCATAGGCCAATGAGCCGGAAACGTAAACCTTCATTTTTCCCTCTTGATTTAATCCGCTAAAATTGTCTTTATTCAATTACAGGGGAAATTTACGCGCCCTGCATTCGGGTGTCAAGAAAACAGCTTCCGTGGTTGAGCCCCGCCCGAGAACGTGATAGTTTTATTAGGTTTATCACATTCCGGAGCGGTTAATGCACAATACAATCCGGTTGATGCTGGTGGTCATGGTGCTGTCTTTGGGCATCCAGGCCCCCGCGGCGGCGGAACAGGCCGACAAACCGAGGGAAGCATCGGTAAAAAAATACATGGAGGCCTTGGCCGAGGCCGACGCGGCCACCACCTATGTCTGGCAGGAGATGCCCTTTGTGCTGAACAAGGCCCTGCTGGTGAGTAAACCATGCAAGGTTTACGGCGCCTTCGAGCCCAGGGGCAGCAACATACTGCGCGACAACGACCCGTTGTTGGTCTATTTGGAGCCCATCGGTTTTAAATATCGCAAACTCGACGACGACTTTTTCGAGTTCGGCGTGGCGGTTGACGTCCTGGTCATGGATTCAGAGGGCAAGATCGTGCTCCTGAAGGACGCCTTTCGCACCGAATCCGTACGCAGCCGCTACCGCATCCGGGAATACTTCCTCAACCTGAACCTGCCCCTGTTCGGCCTTATGCCAGGCCAATACTACATCTCGCTAAAAATCCGCGATATCGTGGGCAAAGGCGAAACCACGGCCAAGATCGCCATACTTGTCCGCTAGTTGCGCAAGGCCGTCACCGGCGAAGGCATCCGCCCGCCCCTGTTGATGAACTTCGCCCCGCTGAACCGGCCCACGGACATTACCGGGGCCCGGCCCAACAACCCGCCGAAATCTATGAAATCGCCAGGCTTTTTGCCCGGCGCGGGGATCATGCGAACGCCGGTGGTCTTGTTGTTGACCACGCCGATGGCCAGTTCGTCGGCGATTATAGCCGAAAGCGTTGTCGGAGGCGTATCGCCGGGCACGGCGAACATATCCAGGCCAACCGAACACACGGCGGTCATTGCCTCGAGTTTTTCAAGGCTAAGGGCGCCCTCTTCCACGGCCGCGATCATGGCCAGGTCTTCGCTGACCGGGATAAAGGTGCCCGACAGGCCGCCCACGTGGCCCGAAGCCATGGCTCCGCCGCGCTTGACGGCGTCGATCAAAAGGGCAAGGGCCGCCGTGGTGCCCGGCGCGCCAGTGCGTTCCAGGCCCATGGCCTCGAGTATCTGGCCCACCGAATCGCCCACCGCCGTGGTCGGAGCCAGGCTGATGTCCACTACGCCGAAATTGACGCCCATGCGCTTGGCCAATTCCCGGCCCACCAGTTCACCGGCCCGGGTGATCTTGAACACCGTGCGTCGGATCACCTCGCTGAGCATGGTTAGGTCGCAGTCGGGGTGTTTTTCCACCACGGCCCGGACCACGCCGGGCCCGCTGATGCCCACGTTGAGGGCCGTGTCGCCCTCCTGGGCCCCGTGGAAGGCCCCGGCCATGAACGGGTTGTCCGAGGGGGCATTGGCAAAGGCCACGAATTTTGCGCAGGCCACAGCCTTGGGCGCGGCCCCGGCCATGTCCACCAGTATGTGGCCCAGATGGGCAATCGCATCCATGTTCAGTCCGGCCAAGGTGCTGCCCAGGTTCAGAAACCCGCAGAGCCTCTCCGTGGAGCCCAAAGCCAGGGGCAGCGCCTCCATCAGGCGCAGATCGGCCCTGGTGCAGCCTTTTTCCACCAAGGCGCCAAAGCCGCCCACGAAATCGACTCCCGCCTTTTTGGCGCCCCGGTCAATGGCCTGGGCCAGGATCAGCGGCGCGTCCTCCAGCGGGCAGGCCTCCAGAAGCCAGGCGGCCGGCGTGATGGACAGGCGTTTGTTGACGATGGGCACGCCGAACGATTCGCTTATCTCGTTGGCCTCGCTAACCAGGCGCTTGCCGTAATCGGCAAGGCGACCGGCCACGCCGGCGGCCATTCGGTCGATGTCGCGATCCACCAAATCCTTCAGGTTGACGCCCAGGGTCACCGCCCGGATGTCGAAGTTGTCGAACAGGATCATCCCCGAGGTTTCCAGGACCTCTTGCAAACCGATGCTCATGACGACCTCACACCTGATGCATGCTTTTAATTACGGCTTCGTTGTGCAACATGATGGTCAGCCCCAGTCGCTGACCAAGTTGCTCCAGGGCGCTGCGCAGGCCGGACGTGCCCAAAGTCGAATCGGTGATGTCGGCCAGCATGGTCATCACAAACGTGCCGTCCATGACCTTTTGCTGGACATCGATGATATTGCAGTCGTGCTCGAACAGCATGCCGCTGACCTTGGCGATGATGCCTTTTTGGTCGGCCCCCATGACCACAACAAATATTCTTTCCGGTTCCATGATTCCACCTTGCCGTGTTTGGCGGGTTGTCAAATGCCCCCGCTAGGAAACCGCGCCCTGGCCGTGCGGACACAGGGGCAACAGCGCGCACTCGGCGCATTTGGGCCGCCGGGCAATGCAAACCCTGCGGCCGTGCCAGATAATCTGATGGCTGAACATGGTCCATCGCTGACGGGGAATGATCTCCATCAGTTGCTGTTCGATCTTGTCCGGGTCTGTCTGGTTGGTCAGTTCCAGCAAAGTGCAGAGGCGTTTGACATGGGTGTCCACGGTGATTCCCGGAACGCCGAAGGCATTGCCCAGGACCACATTGGCCGTCTTGCGCCCCACTCCCGGCAGCTTGACCAACTCTTCCAGATTGCCGGGAAGCCCTCCGCCGTGTTTTTCAACAATGGCCTTGGCCGCTCCGGAGATGCTCTTGGCCTTGTTGCGGAAAAAGCCGGTGGAGCGGATTACGTCTTCTATTGCCGCCACGTCGGCCCGGGCGGCATCCCCCACGTTCGGCCAGCGCTTGAAAAAGTCCGGGGTGACCATATTGACCCGCTCATCGGTGCACTGGGCCGAAAGGATCGTGGCCACCAGCAGTTCCCAGGAGCTGTTGAAATGCAGGGCGCAGCTGGCGTCGGGGTACAGGCCTTCGAGCCCGGCCAGGATGGCCTCCACCCTGGCCGGATCGGGCTTTTTCCAGGTCTTCGCGGCGCTTTTGGCGGGCATAAGGCCTACTGCTCCAGCACCTCTACCGCTTCAACGATAATGGTCTCTTTGGGTACGTCCTGATAATAGCCCTTGGTGGTGGTTTCCACCTGGCCGATGGCGTCCACCACGTCCATTCCCTCGACGACCTTGCCGAACACCGCGTAGCCCCATCCCTGGGGGGTTTTGCCGCTGTGGTTCAGAAACTCGTTGTCTTCCAGGTTGATGAAGAACTGGCAGGTGGCGCTGTTGGGGTCCTGGGTCCGGGCCATGCTCAGCCAATATTTGTCATTCTTCAGGCCGTTGTCGGCCTCGTTCTTGATGGGCGGATTGGTCTTTTTCATGCCCATCTGCTCGTTCATGCCGCCGCCCTGAATCACGAATCCCGGGACCACGCGGTGAAAAACCGTGCCCACGTAATGGCCGCTCTTGACGTAATCCATGAAATTGCCCACGGTCTGGGGGGCCTCTTTGGGATAAAGTTCAATGACGATATCGCCCTTGTTGGTGCTGAATTTTACCACTTTAATTACTCCCTGGTTAGCTTGCGCGCCGGTCAGGCCAAGGCCCAGTCCGATGAATGCGGCAAGCATGATTATTGTCAGTCTGTTTATCGCTTTTACCACGTTGATATCCCCCGTACCACAGAGAACCGGCGGCTGGTTTGCCGCCGGAATCGCTGGCTATTTTTAAAACAATTTAAAACTCTTCAAAGCCCTCCAGATCAACCCCCTCAAAGAAGTCATCCGCGTCTTTGGTTTTCTTGGCAACCGGCTTATTGACAAGCGCGCGTTTGGCAATGGCCGTGGTCTTGGCGGATGCTGGTTTATGCGCCTGGGGCCGCGGTTTTTGGGTGACCTTGAACCCGGCCATCTGGTGCCTCAAGGAAGCCGCAGCAGTGGCCATTTCCTCGCTGGCCGAGGCTGCCTCTTCGACCAATGCCGCGTTTTGCTGAACAACCTCATCCATCTGGCTTATGGCCTTGCTCACCTGTTCGATGCCAATGGCCTGTTCCTGGATGGAAGAGTCTATCTCGCTGGAAATATCCGCCACCGACTGCACGTTGTTGATAATTTCGGAAAGCAGCGATCCGCTTTCGCCCACAAGTCTGTTGCCCTGGGCCACTTTTTCCACGCTGTCGGTTATGAGGGACTGGATCTCCTTTGCCGCCTTGGCGCTGCGTCCGGCCAGATTGCGCACCTCTCCGGCAACAACGGCGAACCCGCGGCCGGCCTCGCCGGCCCTTGCGGCCTCCACCGCGGCGTTGAGGGCCAGCAGGTTTGTCTGGAAGGCGATCTCGTTGACGACCGTGATGATCTCGTTGATCTTTTTACTCGACTCCGTCACGGCGCCCATGGCCGCGATGGTGCTCTGGACAACCTCGCCGCCCTTTTGGGCCACCTGGGCCGTTTGCTGGGCCATGCGGTTGGCTTCCTTGGCATGGGCGGCTTCCTGGCGCACGGCGCTTGTCATCTCTTCCATTGCGCTGGCGGTCTCCTCGATAGCCGACGCCTGCTGTTGGACGCGTTCACTCAGGTCCTGGTTGCCCTGGCTGATTTCCATGGTTGATTGTTGAACAATATCGGCAGATTGAAGTACCTGCACAATTATTTCATTAAGTTTTTCAACGAACTTGTTGAAACCATTGGCTAAGTCAGCTATTTCATCTTTGGCCGACACCCTGATTCGGGCTGTAAGGTCGCCCTGTCCCTGGGCTATATCGGTTATCAGCTCAACGGTTTTACGCAGCGGCTTGGTCATCGAACGCGCCACCAAAACGCTTGCCAGCACCGTTGCGATGAAAATGACGACCACAACGCCGATAATGATCAACGACAGGTTTTGGATCTGTTTGTCGACATCATCCACGTAAATGCCCGTACCAACGATCCAGCGCCATTGAGGTATGGCCTTCACATAGGAAATCTTTGGCGAGGCTGATTGTTCACCGGGTTTCTGCCACAGGTAGTCGACGAAACCCTGTCCTTGGGTCTGGCCGATCTTGGCCATATCCGTAAAAATCGGCTTACCCGCGGCATCCGTGACGGATGAGGAGTCTTTGCCCACCAGTTCCTTGGAAAATGGATGCACTAGGGTTTTCGCTTCATAATCCAACACGAAAAAATAGTCTTTTTGTTCGTAGCGCAGTGACCCGATAACGTCCTTGGCCCTTTGCTGGGCCAAATACAACGGCATGTCCCCCTTTTTAGCCATCTCGACGTAGTAGTTGATGATGCTGGCTGCCGTCTCGACCAGATGCCGGGTTTTAAGCCGCTTTTCTTCATGGATTGAATTGGAAAAGCGCGGAATGACCCATAGATAGGTCAGCGCCATTATCGCGGCGGCGCCCAGGGCTAGGGTGATAATCTTGGCGGCCATAGACCGCCGTATTGACAGAACCATGTTTCCTCCGCGATCTCCTGGTGTTTGCGCATAAACCGGTTTTGCCCGTGGCCCCCGAATCCGCCGGTCACATTAGATCACATTGATTATACTTCGAATCATAACAGGTTAATTGGACACCTAAAAGCGCCAAAACCAATTCATTATCGCGCGGCGTCACATGATGACCATCTGGCCGATCCTCTTGATGACTTCCTTGGGACTGTCAACCACCTGGAACAGATCCGTATCACCCGGGCTGATCATGCCTTCGGTTTTCAATGTGTTTTCGATCCATTGTTCCAGACCGCCCCAGAATTTACTGCCCATCAGGAACACGGGGAAAGGCCGAATGCGATGGGTCTGGATAAGCGTGAGCGCCTCGGCCAGCTCGTCCAGAGTGCCGAAGCCTCCCGGCATGACAACGTAGGCGATGGAGTGCTTGACGAAAATGACCTTGCGTACAAAGAAGTACCGGAAGTTGAGCCGGACATTGGCGTAAGGGTTCGGTTTTTGTTCGAATGGCAGCTCGATGTTGAGGCCCACCGAGTGCCCTCCGGCCTCGGACGCGCCCTTGTTGGCAGCCTCCATGACGCCGCCGCCGCCGCCGGTGATCACCGAATATCCGGCATCCACCAGCAGCTTGCCCATCTCTTCCGCCTGCTTGTACACATCGGTGCCGGGCAGGGTGCGGGCCGATCCGAACACACTGACGCCTTTGGGTATTTCGCTTAACGTATCGATACCATCGACAAACTCACTCATTATCCGAAAAAGGCGCCACGACTCCTGGGCGGAAAGCGCGTCGACCACATACTGTTTTTCACGGCCTTGATTCATATTTCATTACCTCTGACAGAGCAAAGATGTTGATTAGCTACCCCCATTGTTTGTTGAATCAAACAATGCGAACAGATAATATTAACGCCCAATAGTATTTATAAATTCCAAAACGTGTCAATAGCGGTCGGCCAGCTATTTACCCGCAACATTGTCGGAGATGTCATGCAGATTACTTGTCTCGGAGCCGCGCGCACCGTCACCGGCTCTTCTTACCTCGTGGAAACAGGTGATGACAATTGCTTTTTGGTGGACTGCGGTCTTTTCCAGGGCGGCAGAAAGATAGAAGAGCGCAACTGGGATGTCGCCGCCCACCGCGCCGGAGAAATTAAGGCCATATTCATCACCCATGCCCATATCGACCACTCCGGCCTGGTGCCGCGGCTGGTGCGCATGGGTTTTCAGGGTCCGGTCTACGCCACCACGGCCACGGCCCAGTTGCTGCGTATTCTCTGGCTTGATTCGGCTCACATTCAAGAATCTGAAGCCCAATGGCAAAACAGGAAGAACAAACGCCAGGGCGGCAAGGATATTGAACCGCTGTACGAGACGCCCGACGCCGAGGCCTCGATCAATCTTATCGCCCCGATTGAGTTGGACACCGTCTTTGAGCCCATTCCAGGCGTTAACGCCAAATACGTTACGGCTGGCCATATCCTGGGCGCTGCCAGCCTGCATCTGCATATTAAAAACGAAACCGGGGAGCACAGGGTGGGCTTCAGCGGCGACATCGGCAGGCCCAATCAGCTTATCGTGCCCGATCCGGTGCAGCTTCCCCAGGTCGACACCCTGTTCATGGAAACGACCTATGGCGAACGCAATCACAAAACCATCAGCGACAGCGAAAAAGAACTAATCGACGTTATCACCCAAGCCTACAACGAGGGCGGCCGGGTTGTGATTCCCTCTTTCGCCGTGGAGCGCACCCAGGAGCTTATCTTTGTCATGGCCAAGGCCTGGCGCGATGGTAGATGGCCCGGCGAAATGCCGGTGTACCTGGATTCCCCGTTAGCCATCAAAGCAACTGAAATCTTCCGGCAAAACCCGGAATTCTTTGACGAAGAGACCAAGGAAATCCTTGAAAACGGCGATCGACCCCTGAACTTCCCCTACCTGAAATTCACGCCTTCCACGGCCGACAGCATGGCCATCAACGAGCAAAACGGGCCCTTCGTGGTCATCGCCGGCAACGGCATGGGCACGGCCGGCCGCATCAAACATCATCTGAAACACAACCTGTGGCGCCCCAATTGCCACGTTCTCATCGTGGGTTTCCAGGCCCAGGGCACCACCGGCCGCCAGTTAGTGGAAGGCGCAGACACGGTCAGGATATTCCGCGAGGATGTTTCCGTGAACGCCACGATTCACACCATCGGCGGTTTTTCGGCCCACGCAGGCCAGACGGAACTTATCGATTGGCTCCGGCCCCAGGTGCATGACGGACTCAAGGTCAACCTGATCCACGGCGAGGAAAGCCAATCTCTGGGATTCGCCAAGCTGGCCCAAAAGACATTCCCCCAGGTCCGTTTCCACGTTCCGAAATGGATGGAGACCCTTGTGCTGGAGGCTGCCGAGATCATCGCCGCCATGCCCGAGGAGATCTTCCCCGAACCAGCCGCAGTGGCCGACATGGGTCAACGCCGCAAGATGGTGGCCGAGGTCCGCTCCCTGCGCAACCGCCTGGAAGACATCATGGTGGAGTTGCTGGCCGGCGAATGCGGCACGGACGCGGTCTGCCTGGATGGCCTGCACGAGGCCCTGCAAAAGGCCGACGCCGCCTTGCAGACGTGGGAGGCCGCCTAAACCGTGGACAAAAGCCGCCTGATCAGCAACGTGATAAAACCCGCCCGGTACATCGGCGGCGAACCTTTCTGCGTGGTCAAGGACCAGGACCAGGTGCGTCTGAATCTGGCCCTGGTCTTTCCAGAGATTTATGAAATCGCCATGAGCCACCAGGGGCTCAAGGTGCTCTACAATCAACTTGCCCCGCGGGCCGACGTGTCGGCCGAGCGGGTGTTTTGCCCCTGGCACGACCTCATGGACGTGCTATACGCCAACGGCGAGGGCCCCTGGTCCCTGGAAACCGGCCGCGGGCTGGCCGATTTCGACGCCATCGGCTTTTCCCTGCAATACGAGCTGACCTACACCAACCTGCTGCACATGCTCAAACTCGCGGGCATACCCCTGCGCCGGGAGGACCGCGGACCGGCCGACCCGGTGATCATCGCCGGGGGGCCCTGCGCGGTCAATCCCGAGCCCCTGGCCGATTTCCTGGATCTGGCGGCCATCGGCGACGGCGAGGCAATGATCGGCGAGTTGTGCGACCTGCTGATCATGTCCAAGGATCAAGGCTGGTCCAGGGATGAGCTGTATCATCGGGCCATGGACATCCCCGGCGTCTACGCCCCGGCCCTTTTCCTGCCGGTGTATCAAGACGGACGCCTTGCCGAAATCAAGGCCCTGGACCCGGCCCACACCAAGGTGCAACGGCGCATCGAAGCCGACCTGGGCGCCTGGCCGCCTCCTCAAACTCCCGTGCTGCCACTGGTCAAGCCGGTGCACGACCGCCTGGGCATGGAGATATCCCGGGGTTGCACCAGGGGCTGCCGCTTTTGCCAGGCGGGCTTCATCTACCGGCCCGTGCGGGAGCGCCCGGCCGAGCAGGTGGTGGAAGCCCTGACGGCGGCGGTTGACCACAGCGGTTTGGACGAAACGGCTCTATTGTCTTTGTCGGCCGGCGACTACACCTGCATCGAACCCCTGGCCGCAGCCCTGATGAATATCCTGGAGCCGCGCATGGTCAGCATAAGTCTGCCTTCGCTAAGGGTTGACTCCCTTAGCGAGGAGTTGATCGCCCAGATCAAGCGGGTGCGCAAAACCGGCTTTACCTTGGCGCCCGAGGCGGGCAGCGACCGCATGCGGTCGGTCATCAACAAGGACCTGAGCAAAGATCAGATACTCGAGACCGCCCAGCGGGTGTTCGGCCTGGGCTGGAACCTGATCAAACTCTATTTCATGATCGGCCTGCCCGGCGAGACCGAAGAAGACATCCTGGCCATCGGCGAGCTGAGCCGCCAGGTGGCTGCCCTTTCCCGCAGCCGGGGCCGCAAGCCGGTGGTTCACAGCAGCATCGGCATTTTCGTGCCCAAGCCCCACACCCCGTTCCAATGGGAAAGCCAGTTGAACCTGAAGCAGGCCCAGCAGGCCCTTTACCTGGCCAGGGGCAATGTAAACGGCCGGGTCAAGGCCAAGTGGAACGACCCCTACCAGTCGGTGATCGAAGGCATCATGGCCCGGGGCGACAGACGCCTGGGCCCGGTTTTGGAGCATTTGGTCGAAGCCGGTTGCCGCTTTGACGGTTGGTCCGAGCAGCTCGATTACAGCGCCTGGATGGAGGCGCTGGAGTCCAACGGCCTGAGACTGGACGATTTCCTACGGCCCAGGGACCTCGATGAAGTGCTGCCCTGGGACCACATCGACGTGGGCGTAACCAAGAAATACCTCAAGTTAGAGCGCAAAAAGGCCTTGGAAGGCACGCGCACGGCAGACTGCCGCGGCGGAGACTGCTCAGGCTGCGGTGTATGCGACTTTGAAACAATCCAACCAAAGCTGGCCCCCACGCCGCCGCGGCTGCGGCCCTATGAACCGGTGGTGTCCAGCGGCCAGTATTACAAATACAGATTCCGCCTGGAAAAGACCGGCCAGGCCCGCTTTATCGGTCATCTGGAAATGATGACCCTGGTGATGCGGGCCTTCCGCCATGCCAATGCCCCCCTGGCCTTTACCCAGGGCTTTAACCCGCAAGCCAAGGTCAAGGCCTGTTCGGCCCTGCCCCTGGGCGTGGAAAGCCTGGTTGAAGTAATCGAAATCACCACCACAAGCCCCTGCGACCCCGCCGATCTGGCCCAGAAGGCTAGCCATGCCCTGCCCCAAGGCATGCTTTTGGCCGACGGCAGGACCTCCCGGCCCAAGGAAGGGCTGGCTGAACCCGACAGCGTGACCTATCAGGTGCGCTCTGATGAGCAACTGGACCGGAGCCTCTTGGAAGAGTTCATTCAAGCGGACGCCTGGCCCTATACGCGGTTCAGCCCAAAAGGCAGCAGGGAGATGAATTTCCGGCAAACTGTGCGTAAAATTGAGTTTGCCGACGATCATCTGTTGCTGGAGGTGGGCCGCGAGGGCGGCAGGCCCAAACCAGCCGAAGTGCTCGAAAGCATTTTCGGGCTCAGCCCGGAACAGGCCGCCGGGGCCAGGGCCCTGAAAATCCAGGCCCGATGGGGAGAAAACTAACGTGTCCGCCACACTGCTTATAAACGCGCGCTCATATGAAACAAGGGTCGCCCTGCTGGAAAACGGCCACTGTGTGGAGGTCTACACGGAACGCCACAAGCAAGGCTCCCTGGCCGGCAACATCTATCTGGGCCGGGTGGCCAGGGTCCTGCCGGGCATGCAGGCCGCGTTCGTGGACGTAGGTCTGCCCAAGGCGGCGTTTTTGTATGTGGGCGACGTGCGCACCGATGTCAGCCCAGACGACGTGATCCGCGAAGAAGAGGCCGACCGCAACGGCATGGGAGGTTCCCGGAACGGGCAGCCAGGACCCCTGGGCCAGGAAGGCCAGCCCCGCATCGAACAGCTCTTGACCCAAGGCCAGGAGATAATGGTCCAGGTGGCCAAGGAGCCCTTGGGCTCAAAGGGCGCCCGAATCACCACTCATATCACCCTGCCCGGCCGCAATCTGGTGTTGATGCCCACCCTGAACCATATCGGAGTAAGCCGCCGCATCGAAGTAGAAGACGAGCGCATCCGCCTGCGCCAGACCATCGAACAGATGTCGCCCGATGGCTATGGCTTTATCGCCCGCACGGCCAGCGAATCCCAGGAACCGGAAAAGCTGCGGGCCGAAATGGACTTCCTTGTGTCCCTGTGGGAATCGATCCTCCAGCGCCGCAGCCGGGCCCAACTGCCCAGCATGCTCCACCGAGACCTTTCGGTGAGTCTGCGGGCCGTGCGCGACCTGTGCACCCGCGAGGTCGATCACATGGTCATCGACTGCGAACAGGAATATCACGAGGTCGTTGAATTCGTTTCCACCTTCATGCCCCGGCTGCGGCCCTGCGTGGAGCTCTACAACGACGTGGAACCCATTTTCGACTACTACGGCGTGGAGCATGAACTGACCAGGGCCCTTGGCCGCAAGGTGTGGCTCAAATCCGGCGGCTATGTGGTCATCGAAAAAACCGAGGCCCTGACCACCATCGACGTCAACACCGGCCGCTACGTGGGCGGACACAACCTTGAAGAAACCATCCTCAAGACCAACCTGGAGGCCGTCCGGGAGATCGCCTGCCAGATCCGCCTGCGGGACATCGGCGGCCTTATCGTCATCGACTTCATCGACATGGAAAAGGAGCCCCACCGCAACCGCGTAGTCGACGCTCTCAAGGACGCCCTGCGCTCGGACCGCTCCAAGACCAATGTCCTGCCCATGAGCCCCCTTGGCCTTGTGGAGATGACCCGCAAACGGGTGCGCCAATCCCTGGGTGAGAGCCTCACCGAGCCCTGCCTCTATTGCCACGGCTCGGGCAAAATCAAGGACGCCAGCACCACCTGCTACGAAATATTCCGGGAACTGGAGCGCGAGTTGCCCCATGTGGACGCCGAGACCGTGCATGTGTCGGTGCATCCCACGGTGGCCGATGTGATGCTCCAGGAAGAGCGTTATGTCCTGGAAGAGCTGGAAACCCTTTTGGGCCTTACCATCCAGGTGGACGCCGATCACACTCTGCACCGCGAGTATTTCACCATCTGCCCGGAGTAGGCCTTCGCCTTTGCCGCGCTGTCCGTTTTTGCCTTCATATGCGGCGAAACGCCCTGTCGTTTCGTGCAATAGCCGTTTTGCGATGACTTAATAGCTATATTCTAGCTACATTTACTTGACGAAACGGCGGGGATTTCATATCGTGGGACAGACGCGCTATTCAACCGGAGGCGATTATGGACTTCCAATTATCCATGGAACAAGAAATCCTGCGTAAAAGCGTCCGCGATTTCGCGGAAAAGGAAATTGCACCCAAAGCCCAGGAACTCGACCGCAAGGAGGAGTTCTCCCTGGAGACTTTCCAGGCCATGGCCGAGCTCGGCCTTTTCGGCATGGTGGTCAGCGAGGATTACGGTGGCCAGGGCATGGACTACATCTCCTACATCATCGCCGTGGAAGAGATAGCCAGGGTCGATGGCTCCCACGGCGCAACGGTCGCCGCGGGCAATTCCCTGGGCATAGGCCCCCTGTATTATTACGGCAGTGAAGAGCAAAAGAAAAAGTACCTGCCCAAGCTCTGTTCTGGCGAGGGTCTGTGGGGCTTCGGCCTGACCGAACCCAACGCCGGTTCCGACGCCGGAGGCTCGCGCACCACCGCCATATTGGACGGCGACGAGTGGGTCATCAACGGCTCCAAGATTTTCATCACCAATGCCTCGGCACCAAATTCCCTGGGCTGCACGGTCATGGCCCGCACGGGCACCTATGACGACGGCCGCCCCGAGTTAAGCTGCATCCTGGTGGAAAACGGCACCCCCGGCTACGAGGCCAGGGAAATGCACGGCAAGATGATGTGGCGGGCCTCAAACACCTCGGAGCTGTACTTTGACGACTGCCGGGTGCCCAAATCCAACATCCTGGGCGACCGGGGCAAGGGCTTTCACCAGATGCTGGCCACCCTCGACGCCGGACGCCTATCCATCGGCGCCCTGGGCATAGGCGGCGCCCAGGGGGCCTTTGATCTGGCCCTGAAATACGCCAAGGAGCGCGAACAGTTCGGCAAGCCCATCAGCACATTCCAGATCAACGCCTTCAAGCTGGCCGACATGGCCATGGAGATCGAGGCCGCCCGTCTTCTGCTCTACAAGGCCTGTTGGCTCAAGGACAACCACCAGTCCTTCAGCAAGCTGGCGGCCATGGGCAAGCTCTACGCCTCCGAGGTCATGGGCCGTGTGGTCAGCGAGGCCGTGCAACTTCACGGCGGCTACGGTCTGATGCAGGAATACGACGTTGAACGCTTCTACCGCGACCAAAAGCTCCTGACCATCGGCGAAGGCACCAGCGAGGTCCAACGACTGGTCATCGCCAGGTTGATCGGGGCTATTTAGATTCTTTTCTTGGGGGGCTTTTTGAAAAAAGCCCCCCAAACCCCGCAAAAACTTTTCCGCGAAATCATTTACGCCTGCGGCGCAAATGATTTCGCGGCGTTTTGCGTGCTTTGTGGGTTTGCAAAGCACGCAAATTAATTGCACGCAGTAACGGCCCCACTTGTTTTGTCAAAGACAAAACAAGTGGGGCCGGTGGCGGCAGACGGGTGTGCGGAAAACAAACGGCGGCCCTGATTTGGCCTACGGCCAAATCAGGGCCGCATGTGGTTTTCTTTTTGGAGGTGCCCCCCATAAGACCTTCCTCGCTGAATGAAGAACTTGCCATGCGGAATTTGAAGTTTATAATCTTAGAAGCTGCTGTGAATCACTCCTGACTATTTCCTTTACTCATGGGTTATTGAATATATGCGCTCTTCTGGTATCAAAATCGCCATCATCGCTGCCGGAGTCGTGATTCTGGCCGTACTCATCGCCTACATGGGCGGTATGCTCAATTTCTCCGCAGTAGAGCCAGGCAAGGCCTCGCCGCCGCCGCCGGATGTGAGCCAAGCCCTCACCGAAGCCAAGGCGGCGGTGGAGACATGGCCCGAGTATTTCGAGGCCGTGGGCACCATCCGCCCCCGCACCGAGACAAGGATCGAGGCCCAGGTTAGCGCCAAGGTCTTGCAGGTCAAGGTGCGCCCAGGCGACGTGGTCGAACAGGGCAAATTGCTGGTGATGCTCGATGACCAACAATACGAGGCCCGCCTGGGCCAGGCCAGGCAGGAGCTCAGCGCGGCCAAGGCGGCCCTGGTGCTGGCCGAGGCCGACTACGGCCGCATCAAGCGCCTGTATGAACGCAACGCCGCACCCAAGCAGGACTTGGACCGCAAGACCGAAAATCTCAAACGCAGCCAGGCCATGGTCATCAGGGCCGAACGGGCAGCGGAAGAAGCAGAACTGGCCCTGGGCTACACCCGCATCAAGGCCACCGAGGCGGGCCAGATCACCCAGCGGCTTATCGAGCCGGGCGACATCGCCCTGCCCGGCCGCACTCTGCTGGTCCTGGAGACAGGCGGAGCCATGCGTTTGGAGGCCCTGGTGCGGGAGGGGCTCATCGAAAAGGTCCGCCTGGGCCAGGAACTCACCGTGTCCATCCCCTCCCTTGGGCGAGACATCATTGGCCGGGTGGAGGAAATCGTGCCCTCGGCCGACCCCCAGACCAGGACATTTTTGGTCAAGGCGGTTTTGCCCAAGGCCGAAGGGCTGTATTCGGGCATGTTCGGACGCCTGCTGATCCCTGCCGGTGAGCACAAGGTCGTCACCGCGCCCAGAGCCGCCATAGCCAGGGTGGGCCAATTGGAGACCGTGCTGATAAAAAACGGCGAGGGCTGGACCAGGGCCTATGTGACCACGGGCCGCGTCTCCGGCGGCCGGGTCGAGGTCCTCTCCGGCCTCAAGGGAGATGAAACCCTGGGCCTGGGGGGCGCGGCCAATGAATGATCCCGCGGCAGCCCCTGTAAAAATGGGTCTGGTCGCCAAAATGGTGCGGCCGTTCCTGGAATCCCAGCTGGCCATTCTGCTGATCATCCTGGCCGTCGGACTGGGCCTGATCGCCGTTCTCTCCACGGCCAGGGAGGAAGACCCCCAGATAGTCGTGCCCATGGCCGACGTGTTCGTAAATGCGCCGGGGGCCAGCGCCGAGGAAATGGAAAAACTGGTGGCCACGCCCCTGGAGCGCCTGCTGTGGCAGATAGACGGCGTTGAGCATGTCTATTCCATGAGCATGCCCGGCCAGGCAGTGGTCACGGTGCGTTTCTACGTGGGCCAGGACCGCGAAAGGTCCCTGGTCAAGTTGCACAACCGCATCATGATGAACCAGGACGCGGCCCCGGCCCTGGTGACAGGCTGGGTCGTCAAGCCGGTTGAGATCGACGATGTGCCCATCGTCTCGCTGACCCTGCATTCACTGGAGCACGACAGCCACCAGCTGAGGCGCGTTGCCGAGGAGCTTATGGCCCGGCTGGCCGAAACGCCGGACATCAGCCGCAGCGTGGTCATCGGCGGCAGGCCCAGGGAAGTGCGCGTGGAGCTGGACTCCCGGCTCATGTCCGGATTCGGCGTAACCACCGTTGAGGTGCAGCGGGCCCTGCAAGGTGCCGACGCCTCCCTCAAGGCCGGCCTCTTTGACCGGGCGGACACGCAATATGAACTGACAAGCGACTCCTTTTTGACCGATCCGCGCCAGGTGTCCGACCTGGTGGTGGGCGTGCACAACGGCCGCCCGGTTTACCTGCGCGATATCGCCGCCATCATCGACGGCCCCAGGGAGCCGGACAACTACACCCGCATCGGCTTTGGCACGGACTACCTCCAAAGCCGGGGCAAACCGGCGGGCCAGTGGTCCAGCCCGGCGGTGACCATCGCCCTTTCCAAAAAGAAAGGCACCAACGCCGTCACCGTGGCAGATGAGATCATCCGCAGGACAGAGCGGTTGCAGCGCGAGGTGGTACCCAGGGGCATGGAGGTCCGAGTCACCCGCAACTACGGCCAGACCGCCCAGACAAAGTCCGACGAACTGATAAGTTCCCTGGTCTTCGCCGTGATCACGGTGGTGGCCCTGTTGGCTTTTTCCTTGGGCTGGCGCGAGGCCCTGGTCGTTGCCGTGGCCGTGCCCTTGTCGTTCGCCCTGGCCCTTTTCGTCAACTATCTGTTCGGCTACACCATCAACCGGGTGACCATGTTCGCCCTGATCCTGTCCCTGGGCCTGGTGGTGGACGACCCCATCACCAATGTGGACAACATCCAGCGTCATATCCTCATGGGCCGCAAACGACCGCTGTTGGCCACCCTGGACGCCGTGCAGGAAGTCCTACCGCCGGTGATCATGTCCACCCTGGCCATCATCATCTGTTTCACGCCCATGTTTTTCATCACCGGCATGATGGGCCCCTATATGGCGCCCATGGCCGTCAACGTGCCGCTAACGGTGACGTTCTCCACCCTCTGGGCCCTGACCGTGGTGCCGTGGCTTTGCTACAAGCTCTTGCGCCGCCGTTCGCCCACGCTCGACCCCCAGGCCACCGCCCAGATGCTCAAGGACCGGGGCCGCGACGTGGTCAATCCCCACGTACGCAAGTTTTTCCACAAAATGGTCTCGCCGTTTTTGGACTCGCGAACCATGCGCTGGGGGCTGGTTGTGGTCATTCTGTTCATGCTGGCCGGGTGCGCGTCCCTGGTGCTGTTGCGCCAGGTGCCCTTGAAGATGCTGCCCTTTGACAACAAAAACGAGTTTCAGCTTGTCCTGGACTTCCCCGAGGGAACGACCCTGGAGGCCGCCGACAAGGCAACGCACGCCTTTGAGCGCTATTTGGCCACGGTGCCCGAAGTAACCGACTTAACCGCTTTCGTGGGCGTATCCTCGCCCATGGATTTCAACGGCATGGTCCGCCATTACTACCTGCGCAGCGGCGGCAATGTGGCCGATATCAGGGTAAACCTGCTGCCAAAGGACCAGCGGCAACAGCAAAGCCACGAGATAGTACTGCGTCTGCGCGACGACCTGACGGCCCTTGCCGACAAATCCGGCGTGAACCTGAAAATCGTCGAAACCCCGCCCGGCCCGCCGGTGATGTCGACCATCACGGCCGAGGTCGGCGGGCCACCCAGCGCTTCCTACGCCCAATTAATCCAGGCGGCCAAAGGCCTGGAAAAGGTGATGACCGACGAGCCCATGGTCGTGGATATCGACGACTCGGCCCAGGCCCGGCGCGCCAGGATCAACTTCGTGGTGGACAAGGAAAAGGCGGCCCTGCACGGCGTGAGCACCGGCCAGATCATCCAGACCATGCGCCTGGCCCTCAGCGGCGACACGCCGGCCCACCTGCATGTGCCCCACGAGCGCAATCAGCTGCCCGTACGCCTGATCCTGCCCCGCAAGCAGCGCTCAAGCCTCTCGGGGCTGTCCGAGACGCCTGTGAAAACAGCATCGGGCGGGGTGGTTCCCCTGGGCGAACTGGGCCGGTTTGTCCAAAAGCCCGCCGAACAGGCCATCTACCACAAGGACCTGAAGCCCGTTGTCTTTGTCTATGCCGAGGTCGCCGGGCGATCTCCGGCCACGGCCATTTTGGACATGCAGTCCCAGCTTGAAAAATCGCCCCTGCCCCACGGAGCCCAGGTGGAATGGGCCGGCGAAGGCGAATGGCAGATTACATTGCGGGTGTTCCGGGATCTGGGCCTGGCCTTTGGCGCGGCGCTGATCGGCATTTACATCTTGTTGGTCCTGCAAACCGGATCGTTCTTTTTGCCACTGTTGTTGATGCTGGCCATCCCCCTAACCATTCTGGGCATCATGCCCGGTTTCTGGCTACTCAACATTTTGGGGGCCGCGCCGGTGGGCGGTTTTCCCAACCCGGTGTTTTTCACGGCCACGTCCATGATCGGCATGATCGCCCTGGGCGGCATAGTGATTCGCAACTCGCTGGTGCTCATCGAATTCATTCAGCAGTCGGTTGGGGAAGGCTTGAGTCTGCGGGAGGCGATCCTGGAAAGCGGGGCCGTGCGCCTGCGGCCCATCGTGCTCACTGCCCTGACCACGGCCCTGGGAGCCTGGCCCATCACCCTGGATCCCATCTTCTCGGGTCTGGCCTGGGCCCTGATCTTCGGCCTGCTGGCCTCCACTGCCTTTACGCTCATAGTGGTGCCGGTGGCCTATTACACCACCCAAAGCAGGCAAAGAGTTTGATTGATTGGGGGGCTGTAACAAGCCCCCCAATTTGAATTAATCTTCGAAGTCCCCTGCGGGGCCCTTGTCGCTGTTGATGCCCTTGGCCATTTCGCGGATTTTCGCCTCGGTCCACTGGGCCGGGTCCTCGATGCGCCGGCCCTTGGCACCCAAATCGAAATTATTGGCTGCCAGGATGGTCTCCACGGCCAGGGGCGCGGTGTCGGCGGCATTGAACACGTCGGCGAGCAGGCCGTAGATAAAGTCTTCCACTGCTTCGGCCATGCCCTTTTGAACCGCGGCGGGCTGGCTGAGAATCTTGTTCTCAAAAGGCAGATTGAGCTTCTTGTAGTTGCCGCCCTTCCAGCCCTGCTCGGCGGCATAGGCCTTCATTTGCTCCCAGACCTCGGGGCTGACGCCCTTGCCCTGGATCTTTTTGAACTCGCCGTCTGCCAGCGCCGCATTGCCGTATTCATCGACCTCAACGCCCCAGGAAATCATCTGCAGGGCCGTGGCCACGTTGGCCTTGGTGGTGTGGGTCTCGGCGGCAATGGCCCGCAGGCGGTCGGAGTTGTTGCCGCTGGTGCCGTGCTGGGCGCCGGAAACCTTGTACGGCGTCAACGCCGCGTGAATTTCCTTGGTCAGATCCACCTGGATGCCCTGGTCGGCGGTCTGAATGCCGTGGGCCGTGCCGTTGTTGAGGGCGATCCAGTCCGGGAAGATGTCATGGGCGTTGAGGCCCTTGATCAGGAACAGGGCCTCCTGGGCAGTGGACATGCCTTCCTTGCCCTTGATCTCGCCGACCTCGGTTTCCAGACCAGCCCAGGCCGGAACCAGTGGATTGAGGGCGATGCTGGCCAGCAGGTTTTCATCGTCGGGCAGGTGGCTGGCGTCGATGGCGATGGAGGTGATGCCCGCATCGAACATGGTGGGAATCTCCACCTGGGCCTGCTTGATGTCCTTTTCACCCTTGATGCCGTAATGGTCGGCATGGATGGCCACGGGCACGGTGATACCCATCTCGTTCATGAGCTGGTCCACGTATTTGGCCATGTTCCAATAGTTCACGGGGCAATAAGCCGAGGCGCCGCCCTCGCTCTTGGCGATCTCGATGATGATGGCCGCGTTGGCCTTTTGGGCCGCGGCCAGAGCGCCCCGGATTACCAGAGTGTTGCGGCCGTTTGCGGCGATGGTCATGGCCTTGCCTTTTTTAAGCATGGCCCGGTCGATGACCTTGCCGCTGACGATCAGCGCCCTGGAGTTGGGAAAGAGTTTGACGATGTTCGGCGGCCTGCCTACGGAAAGTGCTTTTTCAAAATCTGCTGTCGTTATGTTAGGCATACGGGTTATCCTCCCATAAGATAAGAAAAGAGCATATTGAGCCGGCGCCAAGACGCCTATGGAAAGGCATCAGCGTCAACGGTTCTAACGCTGATCATACTACAATCGACCGGGGGACCAAAATGAGAATTCTGTTGTATGCGGGCAAAGGAGGCGTAGGCAAAACCAGCGTGGCCGCGGCAACCGGTGTTGTGGCGGCCCGGCGGGGTCAAAAAACCCTGGTCATGAGCCTGGACCCGGCCCACAGTCTCAGCGACGTATTCGACCTTGACATATCCTTGATGGACAAAAACAAAGGCAAGCCCAACGAGGTTGCCGAAAACCTGTGGATCCAAGAGCTGGATATCCATGAAGAAATAGTGGACCACTGGGGAGAGGTGCACAAGTATCTTTCCCAGCTTCTGGCCACCACCGGAGTTGACGACGTACTGGCCGAGGAACTGGCCGTGTTGCCGGGCATGGAAGAGGTCAGCGCCCTGTTGCATATAAACCGCTATTACAACCAGGAAGCCTATGACCTGGTAATCTTGGACTGCGCGCCCACGGCCGAATCCCTGCGTTTCATCAGCCTGCCCCAGACCCTGGACTGGTACATGAGCAAAGTCTTCCGCCTGGAGCGCAATATCGTCAAACTCGCCCGGCCCGTGGCCAAACGTTTCTATGACGTGCCCCTGCCCGAAGACCGCATGTTCGACTCCATCGAGCGCATGCACCAGCGCCTGCACGGGGCCGACAACCTGCTCACCAACATGGAAACAACCTCGGTGCGCCTGGTCTGCAACCCGGAAAAGATGGTCCTGCGGGAGACACAGCGGGCGTTTATGTCTTTCAGGCTCAACGGCCTGGCCATAGACGGCGTGATAATCAACCGTATTCTGCCCCAGGACGCCCAGAGCGACTTTTTCGGGCATTGGGCCAACGTTCAGAACAAGTACCTGGACATGGCCAGGGAGTTCTTCCAGCCGGTGCCCCTGTTCATGGCCCCGCTGGGCGAGGACGAGGTGCTCGGCGTGGAGGCCCTGGGCCGTTTCGGCGATCAGATATTCGGCCAGATCGATCCGTCCAAGGTCTTGTACCGCCGCCAGTCCATCGACTTTATCCGCAAGGATGGCCGTTGCAGCGTAAAGCTGCACATGCCCTTTGCCCAAAAACAGGAAATCGATCTGGCCAAGATAGGCGACGAGTTGATTGTCCGGGTGGGCAATATCAAGCGCAGCATTATCCTGCCCCGTGCCTTCGCGGCCCTTGAGCCCACCGGGGCCAGTCTGACCAACGATGAATTAATGATCAAGCTGGGGGAATAAGATGACCGAAGAGCAAGAATGTAAAGAGGCCAACGAGGAAAAATCCGCCAAGGAGCAGCAGTGGACCTGCCCCCTGGGCAGCGCGGCCAAGGCCATGGGCTGTGATGCCCGGGCTGCCCGACGCTTTTGCGTGCACATGGGCAAGGCAGGCCTGGAGGTGCTTAAGGCATTTGAGACGCTGTTGCAGGCCGCGGCGGGCGAAGAAACTCAGCCGACCAAAAAGGCAACCAAGATCAATATCGACTGATGGCCGGTTATAAGCCGGAGCGCCGGGGGCTGGAATCGCCGGGTGGTGACACTCACCGTGACGTCCCGGTTGAGGGCTCCATGGGCAAGCCGTGCCCCATTCCACCATCCGTATATCACGGGAATAGCCATAGCCATGAAAAAACCACTCATTGTGCTGATGTTGGGTTTGTGTCTCACCGTGACTGGTGTTTCGTTTGCCAAGACACAGGCCAATAAAGACTCTTATTCCGTTTTGTTCGAGGAAATCGTTGGCATCGTGGAAAGGCATTTTTACGATCCGGACAAAATCGCCAACGCGTTTCCCGCCATCCATGCCACTTATCGCGCGCAATTTAAAAATGAATCCACCCGGAATGGATTTTCCAGGCTCGTGAACAAGATGCTTGGTGAACTAAACGCCTCCCACACCTACTATCTGACCCCTGACGATTATGAGTACTACCAGCTGGGAGCGTTGTTTTGGAAAATACCCCAGATCAACGCCGTATTCAAAGGAAGGGAGGTGGTTTACCCCACGGTGGGAATTATTAGCCAGACCATTGAAGGACGGCCGTATGTCGTTTCAGTTCTCGCCGGAAGCGCTGCCGAACAAGCGGGCCTGTTGAAAGGCGATGAAATCCTTTCGGTCAACGGAGAGCCTTACACGCCCATCGCCTCGATCCGGCAGTCTGTCGGCAGGGATGCGGCCTTTAAAATCAGGAGATCCGAACAATCAGAGCCGTTCACCGTTTTAATGCGGCCCACACTGGCAAACCCCACGCAGGAGATGCTGGAGGCGCAAAAAGCCAGCATCCGGATCATTGAAAGGCAGCAAAAGCGCATAGGCTACATTCACATCTGGTCCTATGCCGGCGAGGAATACCACACGGAACTCCACAACGCCCTGGTTTGGGGAAAACTAAAGGACGCCGATGCCCTGATTATTGACATACGTTATGGCTTGGGCGGGGCGTGGCCCTATTACCTCAACATCTTCAACCGGAACATCCCGGCCCTCAAGATGCGCGAAAGAAACGGCTCGGAAAGCGTCGTCGATTCCCAATGGAGAAAACCGGCCGTGTACCTGGTGAACGGGTTTAGCCGTAGCGGAAAGGAATTATTGGCATTCGGCGCCAAAAAGTACCATTTGGCAACCGTACTTGGCGAACGAACCGCGGGGCACACCCTGGGAGGCAGGCTATTCCCCTTGTCAAACGGTGACATGCTTTATCTTGCAGTGCAGAGTTGCCGTATTGACGGCGTGGATCTGGAAGGTGTTGGCGTGGCTCCCAACATCGAGGTTCCCTTTGATGTTCGGCATTGCGCTGGTCATGACGTTCAACTTGAAAAGGCTCTCGACCACCTTGTTGAGCAACTGGAGGCCAAGCAGTTACCCGTCCGGTGAGTTGTTTCGGAAAACATCGCAATATTGCGCCGGCAGGCCCTGCCCTCGCAAAGGCCTTGCCTTATAAAGGCCGTTTGCATTATTGCTTTGTAGGTGACCTGTAAGCATATGCGTTCACGAGCCGGCACTTTCCGTGCCTGTTCAAACCGGCCACATGCGGCAAAGGGGCGTTAAGCATTGAACTCCTTATATCTGGCGCTATTTTGTTTTGTCGGCTACATCATCGCCTACTTCACCTATGGCAAATTTCTGGCCCGCAAAATCTTTAAAATTGACCCCACGGCAATCTGCCCCAGCGAAACATTACAAGACGGGGTTGACTACGTGCCCACGCCCAAAGAGGTTTTATTCGGGCACCATTTCACCTCCATAGCCGGCCTGGGCCCCATTGTCGGCCCGGCAATCGCCGTTATCTGGGGCTGGCTGCCGGCCATGATCTGGGTATTTCTCGGCTCGATATTCATGGGCGCGGTGCACGACTTCGGCTCATTGGTGGCCTCCATGCGCCATCAGGGCCGCTCGGTGGGCGAGATTGCCTCCAAGATAGTCACGCCCAGGGTGCGGACCCTGTTCCTGCTGGTCATCTTTTTCGAGCTTTGGATCCTGATTGCCGTGTTCGCCCTGATCATCGGCATTTTGTTCAACATGTACCCCCAGTCGGTTATGCCGGTCTGGCTGGAGGTGCCCATCGCCCTGTTCCTGGGACTGGTAATTTACCGGCGAAAAGACGGGCTGCATTTTTGGGGCGGCGTGGCCCTGGTCCTGATGTATCTGACGGTTATTATCGGCGCTTACGTTCCCTTGAAGATGCCCACTATCATGGGATTCAACCCAATCGTGCTGTGGGCCATCATCATGCTGGTCTACTCGTTCATCGCCTCCGTGCTGCCGGTGACGACCCTGCTGCAACCGAGGGACTACATCAACGGCCACCAGCTCTTCGTTGCCCTGATCCTTTTATTGGTCGCCGTGGCCGTGGCCCAGCCGGTCATTATCGCACCCATGATCAACAACAGCCCGACCGGGGCGCCGCCGGTGCTGCCGTTTTTATTCGTGGTGGTGGCCTGCGGCGCCATCAGCGGATTCCACGCCATGGTCAGTTCGGGCACCAGCGCCAAACAGTGCGCCTCGGAAAAGGACGCCCAAATGGTGGGCTACGGCTCCATGCTTGTGGAAGCCTCGCTTTCCACATTGGTGATCATAGCCGCGGTGGCCGGCTTGGGCATGGGCATACTGGACGACGGCGGCAATACGCTCACGGGTCTCGCGGCCTATATGGATCACTATGAAACATGGGCCGAGGCCTCGGGCCTTGGGGCCAAGCTGTCGGCCTTTGTGATTGGTTCGGCCAACATGATCGAGGCCATCGGCATTCCAAAGGAAATCGCCATGACCATCATGGGCGTGTTCCTGGTCAGTTTCGCGGCCACCACCCTGGACAGCGCCACGCGCATCCAACGCTATGTGGTGGGCGAACTGTTTACCGCCTGGAAGATGCCCAAGCTGGCCTCCGCCTACCCGGCCACGACCATCGCCGTGGGCACCGCGGCCCTTTTGGCCTTTCACCAGGGCTTTGACCTGGAGGACGTCAAGGCTGGAGCCTTGACCCTGTGGCCGCTGTTCGGCACGGTCAACCAGCTGTTGGCCGCCTTGGCCCTGCTGGTGCTCAGCGTATATCTGGCCCGCCGGGGCACCAAAATCATTTTCACCATAATTCCAATGCTGTTCATGACCCTGATGACCGGATGGGCCATGGTCTACAACATGCAATCGTATTTCACCACCAACAACTGGCTGTTGTTCTTCATCATCACCTCGGTGATGGTCCTGGAGTTGTGGATGCTGGTGGAAACCTTTATGGTGCTGCGGTACGTGTTGAACAAAAACCATAGGTTGCGGGCCTAGCCGGTTTCATCCCAGTCGGGCGATGGCCCACAACCATGGGATGCGAATACGGCCGTCTGGATTCAGGCGGCCGTTTTTATTACCAGTATCCAGGGCCTACAACTCGTTGTCATGACTGCATTTACAGGACTTGTCCGGTTTACCTTCATCCCTCGTTTATTCTTTTTTCAACCCGCCACAACAGATGTCGCAACCATCTTCGGGAAGGCTGGGCCCAAACATCCTTCTCAGCGGCACATGCAGAGGGCTGGTCACGAAAAATATTGCCGAGCCCACCAAGCCGCCGGGCGCGATATTGGCCTCGAAATCGGCAAGCCTGCCTTTGACCTCAATAGGTGTCTCCAGGCTGAAGAACTGGGCCTTTTTGGCCTGGGGCGCCAGATGAACAAAAACCGTTTCGTTTTTAAAGTCCAGCTCGGCCTCGCCATTGACCCGCATTTTACTGGTGTCGATAACCAGGCTCTCCTGCCGGAGGATGCCGTTGGTCAGTTTCAAACGGGCAAGCAGGCAGTTAATCCGTGATTGTTGCTGGGCCGTAAGGCTCTTGAAGATCGCGAACACTATGTTGGCAGCCCAAAGATCCATGATGCCGGCGCCCATGTCTTCCGGTTTGATCCAGACATTCAGATAACCGCTGGCATTGGCCATCAGGCGTTCACTGTCCGTATACCTGCCATTTATCCTGCCATCCAGGGAAAATAACCCCTTGGCCTTTGTTTGGGGGTCGCCGCGCCTGGCCAGGACGCCGTAATCGAAATTGTCTATCTTGGCCCACACATCCAGGGCGTCTTCGGTCTTGCCGGGTTTGAGCCAGCCGCCCGCCCGGACCTGGCCGCCGGGTATATTCACCTGCAAGTTGTTTATGGACATCCGACCATCGGCAATGGATAGGTCAAAAATCCCGGAGCCTAGTTCGTCTTGGCCGGAGCGCACCTGATTCACTTCGAGTTTCAATTTGGCCTTGAAGCCATCCAGAACATCCGGGCTCAATATTTTTCCGAGTGGTTGCCCGGTGCCGCCTACTGCCAACTCTGTTTTTACCATTGTTTCCCGGCCGGTTTTTGTCTTTGCCGCGGCCGCCTTTTCCGGCTTGCCATTTTTCGTGAGGAAATCATCCAATTGCAGGAGTTTTGTTTTGAGGTCAATTGTCAGTTCAGGGACCTTGCCCGTGGTGACCAGGGACATCCAACCCGTGAGGTCGCTACGGCCCACAAGCAATTCCATCCCCTTGAGTTCATAACCCGATTTACCTATGCGCAGGTTGCCTTTCAGCTCATACGGTCCCCATTCGGGCAGAGTCACCCCTAGCAATTCACTCATGGAAGCCATTGATTGGCCCCGCATGTTAACGGCAAGGGACGCATCGCCGCTATTGAGCGGCAAAGCCGTTATAGAGGTCATCTCCACCTCAGCCCCGGCCAAGGCCGCCTTGAATTCCAACTTTACGGGCTTGCCGCCGTCGATGTTTTCTCCTGGCGCCGGACCGGCCACGGCAATATTTGCAGAAATGCCATTCAATGACCCTTCCAGCGTCAATTGGGAATGTTGTCCGGGAGTTACGTCCCATTCCCCTCGTAAGAGCCTGACCTCGGCCTGAGCCTTGGTGTTGGAGTCCTGTAATATCCAATAGCCGTCTGTCAGCGATGCCTTGATATTTAATGATTTCATGATGCTCGACAGGTCGTTTCCACTCCATTTGACATGCAAATCAACCTGCTTGGCCTGCGCCTTGATGCCGTCGATCAATCCTAGCCATTGAACCAACCCGCCAATGTCGACATTGGTGAATTTCATCTTTGATTCGGAAGCGAATTGTTCGTCCTTGAGCAGCAACTGGCCGTGGGCCTCGATCGCCGATCCTCCCAATTTACCTTCAATGCTGGTATTCCATTGGCCCCGCCCCAGGAACGCTCCCAAAGGGCTGGCTCCGATATTCAATGAAAAATGATAGTTGTCAACCCTGCCCTTGGCGTGAAAATCGACTTCGACACTACGCCCCGCCTGTCCGTTCAGCCCTTCCAGATACAGTTCATGTTGGCGGTTGCCCCCCTTGTCAAAGTACTTCAGAACGATATTTTCCAGTTCCACACCGCTGAGTTGCACCAACCTGAGGCCGGTCCGCCCTTCCTTGTTTTCTTCTTTCGGTGGTGCGGATTGCCCCTCATTATCGGTCGAGGCCAAACAAACCAAAACGTCCCCAGCCTTGAGAGAGCTGATGCAAAGGTCCCCAAACAGCATGTCCCACAGCCCGACCTGACATTGCAACCGGCCTACTTTGGCCAGGGTCTGGTAATGACAGCCTTCGGGGTTTTGAATGGTTACATCGGCTATTTCTAGGCTGGGCCACAATGACAAGGTCAGGTATATCGGTCCGGCAACAGCGGCCTTGCGATCCGTGGCGCCTTCAACCATGCGCTCAACGGTTGGGGCAAATCGGCTAAGATCGATCCTCGGCTCGAAAATCAAGATGGCGGCCACCGCGATAAACAGCATGCCTAGCAAAACGGCAACCACCAACAACAGGATTTTATTTAATCTCGGCTTCATCGGTTTTACTAAGTCCAACTCATTGTGCTATTGAATAAGTTGTCCCAACAAGGTCCTACAGACGGTTAGCTTAAGTATTTTGCTGCAACAACTGATAATTCAATATGATAGCCACAAGTTCCGGCTTATCTGGGATGGGGGAATCTCAGAGGAATGCCAAAACAAAAGTCCGGCCACTTATTAATTTGGGTCTTTAGCCTGGTCGCCGTTACGGCGATTCTGGTGGTATTCGCCGGCGGGCCCCTGACCGGCGAATCACCAGAATCCTATAGCCAAGATTATATGTTGCCCAATATCGGCCTTGTCGAGGACAAATCCTGCGATCTGAGCTTTACCGAAGCAAAGCGGCTTTTTAAAACCGGTCCGGTCCAACAGGTGCAAGGCGCCAAAATCAGCATCGGCTTTTCCAATTCCGCCTGGTGGGGCATGGCAAGCCTGAGAAAAGCCGCCGTGGACCGCTACAAAGGCCCCTTGATGCTCGAATTCACCAAACCGGCCTTAAGCTCCATAAGGGTGTATATTCCCCTGCGCTCCGGCCCGGACGCGCCCACCAGTTGGCTCGTTAAAACATCCGGGGAAGCCGAACCGTCCACCAGCCGGGATGTCTTGAGCCGCAGCTTTATTTTTCTGGTGCCATCCGGATATGACCCGGCCCAGCCAATCTATTTTCGCATAGAATCGTATATATCGATCAACACCCAGGTCTTGTTCTGGCTGCCTCAAAAATTGATCAGCAAGGTGTCGCTCGACAGCCTACTCTTCGGCCTTGTATACGGCGTAATGGCGGCAATGTCCCTGTATAACCTGATCCTGTTCCTGTTCCTGCGGGAAAATGTCTATCTTCACTATGTCTTCTATGTTCTCAGCGTGGCTATGTACCTGTCCGTTGTCTATGGGCATTTTCCGGCCCTGGTGGCGCCCGCCGATGGCCTGAAACCATTTTTCCGCGTGCTGATAGCCGCCCTGCCGATTTTTTTTGGTCCCTACTTCATCCGATCTTTTCTCAACATCAAAAAGACTTCGCGATTCTGGAACCGGGTGATGGTGGTGGTCATGGTCTTGGCGGCGGTATGTCCTTTGATGAGCCTGATAATTACCGTGAACGCCACCAACCAGTTCATGACCGGACTGGGGTTCGCCAGCGGCCTGTTGTTTTTGGCCGTACTGGCAGATTATCTGCGCCGCGGGTACAAGCCTGCGAGATTTTTAATGATCGCCTGGAGCACGTTCATCTTCGGGGTCATGATTTTTTCCCTGGGCGGCATCGTCATCCCCCGTACGCCGATCACGGTCTACACCATGGCCGTGGGAGCGGCCTTAGAGTCCATTTTGCTGTCATTCGCCCTGGCCGACCGAATCCGCCTGCTGCGCCGGTCCCACGAAATGTTGAGCGTTTCCCACAAACACTTTCGTGAACTGGCCGTGCGTGACGGCCTGACTGGCCTTTACAACAGGCGCTACACCTTCGAGCAACTCCCCGAGGAACTTGAAACCGTCAAGGGCATAGGCGGCGACATGTCCCTGATGATGATGGACGTGGACAATTTCAAGCATTTCAACGACACCTATGGCCACCCCGAAGGCGACAAGGTGCTGGTCAAATTGGCCGAAGTCATCGCAGGCTGCATCCGGGCCCAGGACTCGGGCTGCCGTTATGGAGGCGAAGAGTTTGTGGTGGTGTTGCCCGGCACCGCCGAGCAGGATGCCTTTCGCGTTGCCGAAAGAATAAGAATTCAATTCAGCCAAAGCGTATTCAACCCCAAGCCCGATGAATCAGTGCAGGTTACCGTAAGTATCGGGCTGACCAGTCTGCAAAGCCGTGACGAGGACGCCGACAAGCTTATCAAGCAGGCTGACGCGGCCTTGTACGAGGCAAAATCGCTGGGTAAAAATCAAACATTTCGGCTCAAGACCTAGTTGAAGGGCATCGTCCTGTTTTATGCATCAGGTTTGCCGACAACTTTTTAATTGAAAGCGAAGATGGGGAAATGAAAAGACAAAACTCATGCGACTTGGCCCAAGGGTTTACCATCGGGGAAAAGCTCTTCGCCCAGATCACCTTCAACGGCTTTTGGATAACCGCATTCGCCGCCATCTGGCAAAGCAGCGTCCCATGGTCGTTGATTTATCTTGGACTGGTGGTTTACGGCGTTATCGGACTAGTGCAACGGCAATTGGCCTGCCCCAGGTGCCCCCATCTATATGAGTACGGAGACTGTCTACAGGCCCCGCCAAAGCTCACCAAGCTCATCGTCAAAAAGCCCACGACCCAACCCATGAACAAGGCCCAGCGCTTTTTGTTTGTGGTGGTTTTCGTGGTGATTACGCTTTTCCCTCAATATTGGCTGGTTTCATTGCCGGGATATTTCACAGCCTTTTGGGTTTTCAGCGGTGCCTGGTATTTGGGGCAGTTCCTTTATTTCTGCAAGCGATGCCGGGTGTCAAGCTGCCCGTTTTGCCGGGCAAAGGCGATCAACTAAGTAGATGCCACAAACTATTTGAGCACCTCGCCGCTTGCCTGGTCCAACACGAAAACCTGTCCGGCATTGACGGCCGGAGGCCCGAAGCGGCTCAGTTTGGCCTCCGCCTTCCAGGCCATTTTGTTCAAGTGGGTTTGGGACAATACATGATCTTCCTCGGACAAGGCATAGATCTTACCGCCAAAAGAGGTAATTACCGAAGGCTCCGGCAAGGCCCCGATCTTTTGCCAGTTTAGCTTCCAGATAGGAGCAGCCATCAAATCCCCCGAGCCGACCAAGCAGCAGACCAGTTGGTGCCCACAATAGGCAAACGAATCGACGTCTTCGAGCTTGCCCAGGCTTTGCCACTTGATTTTGTTGATGTGGGTGCTGAAAAATTCTCCCGATTGTTTATCCCACAAATACAAACGGCCCTGCCCCGCGGCGAACAGCGTCGCCGGCGGCGCCTGGCAAAACAACTCCCAGCGGCACTGGTCCAGGGGGCTGGCCCATATCTCATGCGTGTCCGGTTTATACGCATAGATCTTGCCGTGCATGGCGGCGATGCCTTTTCCGCCCTCAATCTTGCCCCAGGCCTTCAACTCGACAAGGCCGGGCCCGGCGTCTTTGGCTTTGCCATTGCCTCCACCGGCGGATGATCCCGATGGTTTGTTGATACGGCTGCTGTCACCTTGGTCCGAAGACGCGGCCTTACCCGCCCTGGCTGCCGCAAAGGCCGGTCCGCCGAACTTGTCCACAGCCTGATAATAACCCTGGGCCGCCTGGTAACAGGCCTCCTTCAACGGCGTCTCCAGGATGTTTTGGTAGGTCTTTTCGCACTCGGCCCGCATGTCGGCCAGAAAACGGTTGTCGCACTCCCGGCGGCTGATCCCCGGCTTGTCGTAACAGTCATCGTGCTTTTTACATGCCTTGAACACGGGCACTATATCGATGTGGCCCAGCTTGGCCACCCAGCCTTGACGCACCTTGGGCGGCGGCCAACGGTCGGGTATCATTTCGCTGCGCCAGTCGCCCTTGGCCCCGCAATAGCTGCCCGCGTTTGCCCCTGTAACAACCGCCGCGCAGGCCAACAACGCGCATATCATCAGAATCGCCAGTCTCCGCAAAACTTTGACTCCTTTATTGCCAACCCTGGCCATGGTAGCAAATGTGCCTTGCCAATGAAAAGGCCATGGCGTTCCAATAAGCCGACAACGCCATTCATTATCGCTTGCCGTGCCGGGAATTTCTTGAGAACACCACCAAAACAGGACTATATTACATAGACATGAAGCCCATTATTGCTGCCCCAGCGGGACGACGATGACACCTACGGAAATAAGTTCATACCTCTGGCTGTTGATTCCTGTCGGCGCCTATCTGTTTTTCGCCCTTGCCCTGCATATGGCATCGCGCAGGGTCGCCCTCCTGGCCCGAATTAAGGTCCCGCTGCACATAATTGCCTTGGGCCTATGCCTGGATCTGTCGCTGGGCTATCTACAGTCGGACTGGGCCAAAATAATGTGGCCCTACGGCAAGGCCATGATCGCCTTCGGCTGCATGATCCTGCTTATCCAGATACTCGAAGCCTTGAGCATAGGCTATTTCATGGTCCGACTCCAGGGCCGCCACGTACCGCCGATCCTGCGGCGTTTCGTGCTGCTTGCCTCCTATTTCATAGTCGCCACCATCATCCTGAGGACCTATTTGGACCTCGACGTAACATCGCTCATCGCCACCTCGGCGGTGGTTTCGTTCGTGGTCGGTCTGGCCTCCCAAGACCTTTTGGGTTCGGTACTGGCCGGCATCGTCGTGGGCATCGAGAGGCCGCTGGGTCTGGACGATTGGGTGACCATAAACGACCAGGAAGGCCAGATCGTCGACATCACCTGGCGGCGCACCGAGATGCGCACCAGGGACGGCGACCTGGTGGTATTACCAAACTCCCAGCTCATGAAAAGCACCATAGTCAATCACAACAGGCCAACCCCGGCCCACCGCGTGACCATGGAGATAGGCGCCCATTACCGTCACCCGCCCAACAAGGTCAAGAACGCAATAATCAGCGCGGCAAGGCTCTGCGGCAACATAAGCTACTCACCGGCGCCCTCGGTGTTTTTGCTCGGCTATGATGACTCATCCATCACCTACCGCCTCAATGTCTGGATTGACGACTTCAGCCTGCTGGAACAAATAAGGGACCAGATAAACACGTATATCTGGTACCAATTCAAGCGTGAGGGCATAGAAATACCCTTCCCCATACGCACCCTGCACACTCCGGCGGCAGAAGAGCCCAGCGAAGTGATTCGGCGCGGTCTTGTCGAAAGACTGGTGCCGCTATTGGAGGGAGCCGACATTTTCCGGGGCATTCCGGGCAAAACCTTGGAAAGAATTGCCGCGGGCATGCGTCTGGAAACCTATGGCGCGGGCGAAACCCTTTTCGACGAAGGCCAGCCCGGCCGCAACATGTACATGCTCATCAGCGGCGAAGCCCAGGTCCTGAAGAAAAGGCCGGATGGCAGGGAGCAAAAAATGGCCACATTGCAGCCCGGCGAGATCTGCGGCGAAATGTCGCTTTTGCTGGAGCAGCCCCGCATGGCCACCGTGCGCATGGCCAGTGATTCACAGATCATCGCCATGGGGCCGGGCGTGTTCAAGGAACTGGCCTCCGAGCACCCGGAATTCCTGGAGCACCTAAGCAAACTGGTTGAAAACCGCCGCCAGGAAAACGCCGAGCTTCAGGCCCTGTTCAGCGAAACGGTGCACCAAACCCGCGAAGGAAGATTGCAGGCGGTGCTGGGACGTATCCGATCCGCCTTGAAGCTGTAACAAGACAATTCACCTGATTATCGGGAGCGAAAAATATGAAGCGAAAAAAAGTCATGGCTATCCTGGCTGCGGGCCTTTTGGTCTGCGGGGCGGTGATTGCCTATGCCGCATCCCAAGCCATGAGCGTGCAGGTAAAGACTGGCCGCGTGCTCGACAGTCCCAATTGCTTTGGCAAGCTCATCAGGGCCCTGCCCTACGGCACCCGGATCGACACCCTGGGCCAGCAAGGCCAATGGTACAAGATTGCCTCCCCCGCGGGCTGGATTCACTCATCGGCCCTGAGTTCCCAGAATATCGCCTTCCAGTCCGGCTCCAAAACCAAGGTCCAGGCCGACAGCCAGGAAATGGCTCTGGCCGGCAAGGGCTTCAACAAGAAGGTTGAAGCCAAGTACCGGGCCTCGGGCAAGGGCGACTACGCCATGGTCGACAAAATCGAGCGCAGCTACAACTTCAGCGGAAACCAGCTCAAGCAGTTCCTGAACCAAGGCGGCCTGCACGCGGGAGACAGCCAATGAAACGACAGACAAGCAAAATCCTGCGTAAGGGCGCGTTGGTAGGTCTGGCTTCGGTGCTCGGCATTTGCATGACTTCGGGCCTGATAGCCCCGTTCGCCGGCCAGAACACGGCCAGAGCCGGAATCATGGATTACCTGCCCTCCACCGGCGACATAAACAAGGCCAAGGACATCTACAACAAGGGCAAGAAGATCACCGAGGCCACCCAAAAGGCCGTGACCGAGCTGACTCCGGAGCAGGAGTATTATCTGGGTCGGGCGGTGTCGGCCAATATTCTGGAGAAATACCAGGTCCTGGATGACGCCGAGCTCAACGGTTATGTCAATCAATTGGGCCAGGCCTTGGCCGCGGTCTCGGACCGGCCCCAGACCTTTGGCGGCTATCATTTCGTGGTGCTGGATTCTCCGGAAATCAATGCCTTTGCCGCGCCGGGCGGCCTGATCATGGTGGCCAAGGGCATGGTGAACATCTGCGGCAGCGAGGCCGAGTTGGCCGCGGTGCTGGCTCATGAGATCGGCCATGTGCAGTACGAACACGGCGTGGCGTCCATCAAAAGCAGCCGATGGACCGACCTGGGCGGCCTGCTGCTCAAGGAAGGCATCAATGAATTCGGCGGCAGCGAACTGAACCAGTTGACCAACCTGTTCGGCGAATCGGTGGGCGATGTCAGCAAGACCTTGATGGTCAACGGATATTCGCGATCCCAGGAAACCGAGGCCGACAAGGCCGCCGTGGTGATCATGGAGCGGGTCGGCTATCCGCCCAACGCTTTGGTCAGCATGCTGCAGAAAATGAAAAAGGCCTACCCGGCCAGTGGTGATGTTGGTTTCGCCAAAACCCACCCCGACCCCCTGGACCGGATCGAGGACATCAAGGCCCTGGTTCCCAAGGGCGGCCCGGCCACTCCGCCGGCGGCCCAGGTGGTGCGTTTTCAGCGGGCCACGGCCAACCTCTAGGGTTTGCCGGCAATGACTCCCAAACGCGCCAAATGGCTGCGCGGCCTGGCCCTGGGCCTGAGCGCCGCCGCCATTGCCCTGGCCCTTTGGGGCCTCGGCGTGCTTACGCCTTGGGAACGGGCCACCTGGGACATGCGAGCCGCGTTTTGGGCCCGACCCGGCCAGGCCACCGACAAGGTCAAGATCATCGCCCTGGACCAGACCAGCCTGGACTGGGCCGCCGTGAACAGCGGCCTGGGCTGGCCCTGGCCCAGGCAGGCCTATGCCTATGTCATCGACTACCTGAGCAAGGCGGGAGCCAAGGCGGTCATCTTTGACGTCTTGTACAGCGAACCCAGCAACCTGGCCGGGGACGACGAGCAGCTAGCCGCCGCGGCCAGCCGTTCGGGGCGTTTCGTGGGCGCGTTGATGCTGGGCAAACAGGGCGGACGCAATGCCCTGCCAGGGCCGGTGGCCGCCAAGATCCCCGCCATGCCCGGCGCTGAAGCCTGGCTCCAAACCCACCCTGCCCCCGCCGGTGAAGAAGCCCTGACGCCAATCGCCGAACTGGCCCAAAGCGCCTGGGCCTTGGGCAATGTCAGTTCCCGGCCCGATGCCGACCAGGTGGTCCGGTCCATCAGCCTGGTCCGCTCCTTTGGTGGCAATGTGGTGCCCAACCTGGGCCTGGCCGCCTGGCTCAAGGCCAACCCCGGCCAAGCCGCCCTGGAGCCGGACCGACTGCAAACCAACGCGCAAACAATCCGGTTGGACGATCTGGGCCGGGCCCTGCTCAACTACCGCGGCCCCGCCGGCACGTTTCAAAGCTTTTCCGCCGCAGCGGTGATCCAGTCGGCCTTGCAACTCGAACAGGGCGCCGAGCCCACCATCGCCGACGCAGCGATCTTCAAAGATTGCTACGTCTTCTTCGGATTCACCGCGCCGGGCCTGCACGACTTGCGGGCCGCGCCTGTTTCGCCGTTGATGCCCGGCGTGGAGATCCAGGCCACTGCCCTGGACAACATCCTGTCCGGTGATTTTCTGCGCCACGCGCCGGATTGGTGGGTTGTGCTGATCACCCTGGCCTTCAGCCTGCTCTGCGCCTATATCGGCCTGGGCTCGGTTACCGTGGGCCGCACGGTCCTAGGCCTGTGCCTGCTGCTGCCCCTGCCCGGCCTGGGGGCTTTTCTGGCCTACCCGGCGGGCTGGTGGTGGCCCTTCCTGGTTGTTGAAACAGGGGCGGCCCTGACCCTGCTGGGCGCGGTCATCATCAATTTCGCCGTGGAAGGCCGCCAGCGAAGGTTCATCAAAAAGGCGTTCAGGCACTATCTGAGCCCCGTGGTCATCGACCGCATCCTGGAAGACCCGGACAAACTCAAGCTGGGCGGCGAACGGCGGGAGTTGTCCATATTCTTCAGCGACCTGGCCGGATTCACCAGCCTGTCCGAAGGCCTGGAGCCCGAGGAACTGACCCTACTGCTCAACGATTACCTGTCCGAGGCCAGCGACTTCATCCTGGAGACCGGCGGCACCCTGGACAAGTTCGAGGGCGACGCCATCATCGCCTTTTGGAACGCGCCCCTGGATCAACCGGAACACGCCCTGGCCGCCTGCCGGGCCGCCCTGCTGTGTCAGCAGCGCCTGGCCCAACGGGCCGCTGAATACAAGGAACGCGTCGGGCGGCCCCTGACGGCACGCATCGGCATCAACACCGGGCCGGTGGTGGTGGGCAACATGGGTTCAAAGCAGCGCTTTGACTACACCGTGCTGGGCGACGCGGCCAACCTGGCCTCCCGCCTGGAGGGCGCCAACAAGGTCTTCGGTACGCCGATCATGGTTTCCCAGTCCACCTGGCAGCAGACCGGCGGCAAGATTCAGGGCAGGCTTTTGGGCCGTCTGCGGGTGGTGGGCCGCTCCGAGCCGGTGGCCGTTTACGAGCCCATGAGCCTGGACCACGGCGCGGATCAGGCCCTTATCGACGCCTTTGAACAAGGCGTAAAACTGGTCGAGGCGGGCGACCTCGAACAGGCGCGGGAAGTGTTCGCCGGTCTGGAAGGCGATCCTGCCGCCCGGTCATACCTCAAAAAGCTTGACCAATTGGAACCCGGCGAAACATGGGACGGCATCTGGAACCTGACCAGCAAATAATTGTGCAAGCGGGTTGGACAAACTTTTTCCAAGCGGTTATCATGGGCATAGTTGCATCTGGATGATTCAGTCCGGGGCAATATGAAGCAAAAGTTATCTTCCAGCGGGAGAGAGCCGTCGATGCGGCCGCCGAAGGTGCAAGGTCCAAGGACCGAAACTCTCAGGCAAAAGAACTGCTGGAAGCATTACTCCTGGAGAGAGCCGGCCGCGCCGGCCGCCGAAGGAGCAAGCCGCAAGGTGAATCTCTCAGGCCAAAAGACAGGAGGTCCTTAACCGGGCCTCCTTTTTTGTTTTTTCAGGATGCCAAAAACATCCTGACAGAGGCCGCAGATATCGAGAGGAGCGCGAAGTGCCCCAGGAAACCCCGTTATCAAGCTGGCACCAAGACCACGGCGGCAAGATGGTTGATTTTGCCGGATGGAGCCTGCCGGTGGCCTATGGCGGCGGCATCATTGCCGAACACCTGGCCACCCGCAAATTCGGCGGGCTGTTCGACATCAGCCACATGGGCCGATTCAGGGTCGGCGGCCCAAAGGCCCTGCAATTTCTGGAATACGCCCTGACCAACTCGGCCCGCAAGCTCCGGCCGGGACGCTCGCAGTACACCTTGATCTCCGACGAGCAAGGCTATCCGGTGGACGACGCCTATCTGTACCAACTTGATGAGGCCGAGTATCTGCTGGTGGTCAACGCGGCCAACAAGCAAAAGGATTGGCAGTGGCTGACCCAGGCCAACACGGCCGGGGCCGACCTGCGAGACGTCAGCGCCGATATGGCCATGCTGGCCGTGCAGGGCCCCCGCGTCGAACAACTCGTTGCCTCACTGACCGGCGACGCCTTGCCGCCAAGGGGCCGCAACAATGCGGCATGGTGCACGTTCGACGGCGCCAGGGTGCTCGTATCCCGCACGGGCTACACCGGCGAACCGGTGTGCTTCGAATTGTTCGCGGCGTGGGACCAGACCGCAGAGCTGTGGCAAAGGCTGGTGGACGGTGGCCAGGACCTGGGCATCATCCCCGTGGGCCTTGGCGCCCGGGACACCCTGCGCCTGGAGGTCTGCCTGCCCCTGTACGGCCATGAATTCGCGCCGGACCGGCCCATCCTCGGTGTGCCCACGGCCCGCCTGGGCGTGGACCTGAGCCCGGAGCGCGGCGATTTCATCGGCAAGCGGGCCCTGATCGAACAAAGCGCCGCGATCCCGCAAAAAGTCGTGGCCGTTGCCGCCCTGGCCAAGGGTATGATCAGGGAAGGGTCGCCGGTGTTGCTTGGCGGCAAGCAGGTCGGCGTATTGACCAGCGGCACCACGGTGCCCGCCTGGAGTTTCGAGGGCGGCGCGCCGGGCGTTGAAAGCCATGTGCGGCCCATCGGCCTGGGCCTGGTGGATTATGCTGTCCAACCGGGCCAGAAAATTGAAATAATCTATCGTAAAAGAACACTTCCGGGCGTGGTGGCGGCCGCCTTGGCCAAGCCCTCCGGAGACTATATCCAACCGATCCTTTTCCAGGAAGGGAACTGATCATGAGCAAACAAAATATCCCCGACGGCCTTTTTTACACCGAAGAACACGAGTGGGTGACCATTGACGACGGCCTGGCCGTGGTGGGGCTCACCTACTATGCCCAAGACCAGTTGGGCGACATCACCTATGTTGGCCTGCCGGAGATCGGCGAGGAGTTGGAGCAAATGGGCGAGATGTGCGAAGTGGAATCGGTCAAGGCCGCCTCGGACGTATACGCGCCTTTGGGCGGCATCGTGGCCGAGGTCAACGACGCCCTGGAAGAGCACCCGGAGTTGGTCAACAGCGACTGCTATGGCGAGGGCTGGCTGGTCAAGATCAAGGACTTTGACCAGGACGAACTGCACAACCTGATGGATGCGGATGCCTACAAGGAACTGCTGGAAGGCCTGGAAGAAGAATAGTCCCGGAGGGCTTGTCTGATGGATTTTTCTCCCCACTCAAACCAGGACCGCGCCGAGATGCTGGCCGAGATGGGCCTGGGGTCAATCGAGGACCTGTTCGCGCCCATACCGCAAAAGCTCCGGGCAAAGTCGTGGAATCTGCCCGCCCCCAAAAGCGAGCTTGAGGTGGCCGGCCACATGGCCCATCTGGCAGGGCTCAACGCCCACGCGCTCACATGTTTTCTGGGCGGCGGTTTCTATGACCATTTCATCCCGGCGGCCGTGGACGCGGTCCTCAGTCGCAGTGAATTCTACACGGCATACACGCCCTACCAGGCCGAAATGTCCCAGGGCACCTTGCAGAGCATCTTCGAGTACCAGACGGCCATAGCCCGGCTCACGGGCCTGGACGCGGCCAACGCTTCGCTATACGACGGCGGCACTGCCATCTACGAAGCGGCCATGATGGCCGTGCGCAAGACCAAGCGCAAGAAGCTGATCATCTGCACCTCCCTGAGCCCCATCTACCGGGTGATGCTGCGCTCCTACACAACCAACCTGCATCTGGAGCTGGTGGAGGACGACATCAGCGACATCGGCCGCCTGGAAGAACTCATCGACGATGACACGGCGGGCGTGATCGTCCAGAACCCGGACTTTTTCGGTCTGATCCGCGACTACGAGGGGCACTTCGCCCTGGCCGCCGAGCACAAGACCCTGTCCATCATCAGTTGCAATCCCCTGGCCCTGGCCGTGATCAAGTCGCCCGGCGAGATGGGCGCGGACATCGCCGTGGGCGAAGGCCAACCCCTGGGCCTGGCCCTGTCCTTTGGAGGGCCCTATCTGGGTTACATGGCCGTGCGGGAAAAGCTCCTGCGGACCATGCCCGGCCGAGTGGTGGGCCGCACCACCGACGCCCAGGGCCGGGTGGGCTACTGTCTGACCCTGCAAACCCGGGAGCAACACATCCGCCGGGAAAAGGCCACCAGCAACATCTGCACAAACCAGGCCCTATGCGCCCTGGCCTCCATGGTCTACATGAGCCTGATGGGCAAGCGCGGCCTGGTGGATCAGGCCCGGCTGAACATGGCCATTGCCGAGCACGCCCGCCAGCGGCTCACGGCCATCGAGGGCGTGGAACTGGTGGACAAGGGCCCATGGTTCAATGAATTCCGCCTGAGGCTGCCCACCGACGCCCGGGTGGTCATCAGCCGCCTGGTGGACAAGGGCTTCGCCGCGGGCTTCCCCCTGGGCCGCTACTACCCGGGCCAGTGCAACTACCTGCTGGTGGCGGTGACCGAGAAGCGCACCAAGGAAGAGATCGGCTGCTTTGCCGAAGGCCTGGAGGCGGTGCTATGAAAACCATCTACGCCAAGAGCAGACCGGGCCGCAAGGGCTACAGCCTGCCCACGCCCAATATATGCGTGGATTGCTTTGAGCGGAGCCAGCTTCCGCCGGAATTGATGCGCAAGGACCCGGCCGAGCTGCCCGAGGTGGCCGAGGTGGAGGTAATGCGCCACTTCACCAATCTATCGCGCCAAAACTTCGGCGTGGAGGTGGGCACCTACCCCCTGGGCTCGTGCACCATGAAATACAACCCCAAGTTCACCGAACAGGCGGCCCGGCTGCCCGGCTTCGTGGGCCTGCACCCCCTGCTGCCTCAGCTGCGGCGGGGCGGTCTGCTGACCCAGGGGGCCCTGCGGGTGCTCTATGACTGCGAGAGGCTCTTGGCCGAGATCACCGGCATGAGCGCCTTCACCATGCAACCCCTGGCCGGGGCCCACGGCGAACTCACCGGCATCATGCTCATGGCCGCCTATCACCGGGACAAGGGCAACAAAAAGTCCATCGTCCTGGTGCCCGACTCGGCCCACGGCACCAACCCGGCCTCGGCGGCAATCGCCGGATACGAGGTGGTCACCGTGCCGTCCAAAGACGGCGTCATGGACCCGGCGGCGTTCAAGGAAATGCTCAGCGAAGAGGTGGCCGGGGTGATGATGACCAATCCCAACACTCTGGGCCTGTTCAACCCCTACATAGCAGAGATCGCCGAGGCGGCCCACGAGGTCGACGCCCTGCTCTACTATGACGGGGCCAACCTCAACGCCATCATGGGCTATGCCAAACCGGCGGACCTGGGCTTTGACATCGTGCACCTAAACCTGCACAAAACCTTCGGCACGCCCCACGGCGGCGGCGGACCCGGCTCGGGCCCGGTGGGCGTGGTGGACAAGCTGCTGGATTACCTGCCCGTGTCGCGCATTGTCGAGCGGGGCGACGGCACCCTGTTCCTGGACTACGACTACCCCAAGACCATCGGCTACGTGGCGCCCTTCTACGGCAACTTCAGCGTTGTCCTCAAGGCCTATGCCTATATCCTGGCCCTGGGCGGCGAGGGCCTCAAGCGCGTCAGCGAAGACGCGGTCCTCAACGCCAACTACCTGCGCGTGGGTCTCATGGAAAATTGGCAGGTGGGCATGGACAAGCCCTGCATGCACGAGGTGGTGTTCACGGCCCAGGACAAGGCCAAACAGTTCGGCGTATCGGCTGTGGACATCGCCAAGAGCCTCATCGACGCGGGCTTCCATCCGCCCACGATATACTTCCCCCTGGTGGTGCCCGAGGCATTGATGATCGAGCCTACGGAAACCGAGACCAGGGAAAACCTGGACAGCTTCATCCAGGCCATGAACCGTATCGCCGAGGCCTGCGCCGAGGACCCCCAGAGCCTGCACGACGCGCCCAAGACCACCCCGGTGGGCAGGCTGGATGAGGTAACCGCAGCCCGCAAGCCGGTGCTGGTGGAGCCTCTGGGAACGGAAGAGCGCCAAGCATGAGCCAAGCAGCACGCAAACCGGCCTGGCTAAAGAGAAAAATCCCCCTGCCCGGCAGCCACGGCCGGGTCCAGGGGGCCATCGACGAATTGGGTCTGCACACTGTCTGCCGGGAGGCCCGTTGCCCCAACCGCATGGAATGCTATGCCTGCGGCACGGCCACTTTTTTGTTGCTGGGGCCCAGTTGCACCCGGCGCTGCACCTTTTGCGCGGTGGACAAATCAGCCATGAGTCCGCCCGACCCCGCCGAACCCGAGCACATCGCCCAAGCCGTGGCCAGGCTGGGCCTATCTTTTTGCGTATTGACCATGGTCACCAGGGACGATCTGCCCGACGGCGGCGCGGCCCATGTGGCGGCCACGGTGCGGGCTTTGCGCGGCACAAATCCGAATATCGGCGTGGAGCTGTTGATCTCCGACCTGGGCGGTGACAGGCGGTCCCTGGAGACAGTGCTGGCCGCCAGGCCCCAGGTCCTCAACCACAACATCGAGACCGTGCCCCGGCTCTACCCCGAGGTGCGTCCCCAGGCCGATTACCAACGCAGCCTGGATCTATTGGCCGATGTTCGGGCCATCGACGAGGCGATCGTGCGCAAATCGGGCATCATGCTGGGTCTGGGCGAGACCGAGGCGGAGGTTGGCGAGGTGTTCCGCGATCTATTGAACGCGGGCTGCCAGAGTCTGACCCTGGGCCAATACCTGGCCCCGTCACGGGATCACCACTCCGTGGCCGGGTATGTCTCGCCGGAGCGGTTTGAGGCCCTCAGGCAACAGGCTTTGAGCATGGGCTTCAATGCAGTGGCCTCGGGGCCCTTCGTGCGCAGCTCATACCAGGCCGAAGGGTTGTACCAGGCTGTCTGCGGGTAGAAAAACCAAGGTTATAATTAGGATTAAATAATAGTCATATGGCTTTGTTTTTACAGGTCTACTCGTTGGTATTATTCCTGAAACGCTCAAGCCGCCGCGAATCATCGAACTCCATGGCGGCGGGGTTGGGTAAATGCACGGCGATTGTCTTGCGCCACTGAACGCTCTTGCCGCCGGGGTGGTTTGAAACCATTTCCTGTCCCGACACGGCAAACTCGGCGTCCACCCATTTGCCGGAAGGCGCCAGCAAGCTGCCCTTATATTTGCTTTGGGCAACGGGTTGCGCCCTGATTATCTCCACGCCCAACAGGGGATAATAACCGCTGAGCTTTTCCGGTACATACGTCAACTGGCCCCAAAAGCCCTGGGAGTTCTGCTTCACGGCCATTGTCAGGCCCGACTTGGCCCGCCACAGCCCCACTAAGTCCTTGTCCAACACCTTTTTTTGACTTTTCGCGCAAAACGAAACCTTGATCAGGTTTCGGTTGACGCAGGCCCGGCAGTCGTTATCGGCAAGGCCCATGTCCAACGGCTGGGGGCAGCCGGGGCAAAAGTCGGCCATGCACAACGGGTCCAGGACAATCTGATTGGACTGCGGCCATGCCGGAGAAGACGCCAGCATCAAAGCCGCCGACAGGCCGGCGCAGAAGATTTTCAGACGTACGGCTTTCATTGCGTTACTCCTTCCAGGCCTGCCTGGGACATGCTCAATAAAAAAATATAGAGCAGCACCACGTTGACCGCGTGCACCACCACCGTACCCAGCAACGTGAGGCCTATGCGCCCCTTTACCGGGCAACTGGGATCGCCTGCTGGGAAAAGCAGCCTGCCGTAGGCAAACCAGCCCGTCAGCAGCAGGGCGATGGTCATGCCGATCCACGATTCCGGCGTGTTGCTCACCGGAGGCCGCAGCCCCCAGACAATGATGTTGACTAAAAACACCAGGAGGTGAGCCCCGGCGTCCTGGACCAGAAATGCCGCGAAGGCCCTGGCCAGGCCGGCCCTGCGGCCGCAGCCCAGCTTGGCGGCCATGCTCACGGGCCAGGCCATGACAACACCGAGGACGGAGGACAACAGCATTACGCTGATAAAAACAATCAGGATTTCCCTAGCCATTACTTCTCCATGCCATCTTTCAGCCCTACCATCCAGAAACCAGCAACCTCTTTGCCGCCTTTGTTTTTATATTTTGGTACCTGGCATAGGCCCTTGCCGATCTCAGTCGGATGTCTTGGTCGGTTTCCCCTTTTGCCCAGCCATCCAGGGCAGCCAGCAGGGTGTATGCTTCCGGAGCCATCAGGCCGGTGGTCCAAAGAAGGGGTTTTGCCCCGGCGGCCTTGAGCCATTGCTCAAAGAAGGCCTTGGCCGCGCAGGCCAGGATAATCACCCTGGGCGCATCAGGCGCGGCTGTCTTCGGCAAAGGCGGCGGGCCGAATTCCATGAGGCCATTGTGACCAACATACACGACCAGCTTTGGCTTGGGAATGTTTCCCCGGCCCGCGGCGGCATCCAGAAAATCGTATACCGCCTTCTTTATCTCCCGGCCCTGGTAGGCATAAGCAACCAAGGTCAAGCCGTCGCGTCTGTAGCGGCATGTCTCCAATATTGGTCCGGTCTTTGTTTTTTCGCATCCTGCCAGTTTCCAGGCACTATCCCTACTCATCATGGTCTTCAGGCCGTACATTGCCCCCCAGTAGAGGTTGCGCCCGGGGTCGTCGCCATTGCCAATGCTATCAGGAACAGGCACTATGCCCTGATGCTTGTTATCGGCCAAGGCAACAAACACTTCAATACTGCCGAACGGTTCGCCGGCCGCCGCAATGTTGCATGCAAACAGTACAAAGGCAACCGCCAACAAAACCGAAACCTGCAAGGTTGATCGGACATCTCCCGGCAAGCGATTAATCACCGGCATTGGTTCTGTAAAAATAGCCTGCGCTCCTTTACTTCGCCTCTGGTGTCGCTTTCACCGACCCTCATGCACCAATTGTAGTGGTTGTCAAAATTGCCTTGCCAACGGTTTTTGTTGTTATGTTGGCAACCCCGTCCGACAAACTCCCGGTATTGCTGCACTGCCGTTGTGGCGTATGCGCGGCATCGGGTGTTGCCGTATCTGCCGGGTTGTGCCGTGGGTTCCGGCTCAATGGTCCGATAGGGCCCGGGCGTCTGGTGAGGTGTGGAAGTCCAAACCGGCGCGGGAGTTGGGGTCCATGCCGAGGGTTGGGGCGGACGCACCGGCACAAGCTGAGGCACACATCCGTTGGTAAGCACATCGGCGATCGCGTTGCTGATGTTATCGGCAAGCTGGATATTGGGGCCCAGCATGTTGATGTTCTCGGCGTTGTCAATGAGCCGCTGCACGTCCTGCCTTATGGCGTCAGTCCTAAGCCCTACGCACTGGATCATGAAATCACCCAATGGCGTAAGCTGAATCGCGTCGTATTGATCAAGCAGTTGCATGGTCAGGCGCAGATGCCTGACAGCCATGTCCATCTGATGCTGGCCTTCCAGGAGATCATTGTTGCGGTTGAATTGCTCGTTGGCATGGCGCAGGGCCTGAGCCGCATAGGCGGTGGCATAGCCAAGCCGGAAATACAACGTCGCGCAGGTGGTCTGCCTGATGGTCCTGCGGTTGACTTGCATCACCGCAAGAGCATTGCCCCAGGAGTTGTACGCGCCCTGAAGGTAGACATAGATTTGTCTGCGTTTGATGAGATGTTCCCTCGGATCGCGCAACTTACCGGCAAGGGCGTTTAATTGCGCCACCATGGCCGTCCAGCCGCCCCAGGCCTCGATCTGATTGGGGGTGCAAGAGCGATTGGCAATTCGCAAACCATCCCCGGCCCTTTGCAGGAATTCAAACATCGGCTCATCAAACTGTGATGGCGCCTGGCGCATCCGGGTGGCTTCCATGAAAGAGGCGGCCCAGCCAATCCAGCGTCCGGTGCTGTAAATCTGAACGCAGCAATCCCTCTCTGGAACGATTTGCTGGGCTGAAGAGGCGGAGGGCCATGCAAGAAATAACGCGGCCAGCAGCATCACCCACTGTCTCGATAAACGCATGATAAAAACCCTTTTTGTTTGCCGCGGATTAGCCGCCGCGACGGTTTGCGATTTGTGTTTTCAGAGGTGATGCGGACTTCGTTACCAGGATGAAAAATCAAGCCATGCTTGCACAAACCAGCGGAATTGACAATATGGCGGGCCAACCGGTCAGTAAGGCTTGAGCAAGGAATCGTGGACGTATCCGACCTTGCGCTCAAAGCGGGGATCGATGGATCCGGGCCCCACAGGTTTGATCTTCATCCATTGGCCGGAGCGTTCCAGCAACTTAACCTGCATGCCCGGCTTGACAGCGGTGATGACCTGGGTGTCGGTGGACGGCCCCTTGCGTACATTGGCCCCGTTATTGGCCGTGACGATGTACCAGTCCTTGAATTTGGCCAAATCAATGGGGCCTGTCCGGTCGGCCACCTGCTTGAGCAGTTCCGGGTAGCCCACGCTGTTGCGCGCGCCATAGAGGCAGTTGAAATTCTTGAACACCGAGCAGGCCAGCTCGGCCACTTCCTTATGGCGGCCCATGGCATCCAGCAGAACCGGCAGCAGTTTTTGGTCATCCTCGGGCGCCTGATAACCGTCGGCGCAGTCGAGCATGTGGAACAAGGCCTTGTGGCGCTGACCCTGTTCATAGGCACCGATCCACATATCCACAGTACCGCAGGCCAATGACACGCCCGGCAGGCAAAGAAGAATCAATAACACCAGGGCGGCAAGCCCTTTCGACAAATTGCGCATGGCCACACCTTTCTCCGGTCCTTATTGCCCGGCGACCGACTGCCTGATCAAACGGTAAGCTCTAATCATTGGCCAGGTCAAGCATTGTTGCCTTAATTGACGATCAATCACCATGGTTCCTTACGGGATTTATCATTTAATTACGACCATTACCCCTAATTACGACCATTACCCCGGCAATTCTTCGTCATCAAAGGCCCATGGTTTGCCAGTGATCCGTTGCGGCACTATACTTGTCCGAGAGATGGCAAGGGCCTGTAATACGTCGGGGTGCATGTGATGAGCCGCTTTCTGCCCTATTTGAAAATCTGGTTGGTTGTCTTATTTGCGTTCATCCAGGTCGGCTGCGCGCCGGGCATACCCCAATACGACGACCAACAGGGTAAGGAACTGGTGGTCCTGTTGCATGGCCTGGGCCGCAACCAGCGCAGCATGGTCTACATGGCCGCTCATTTGCGGGGCGCAGGTTATGCCACATACCGGGTGGATTACAAATCCCTGGGCGAAAAGTCCGAAGACGTGCTGGCCGACGTCACCTCCCAGATCAACGGACTCGATCTGGCCCGCAGACCCAAGGTGCATTTCGTGGGGCATTCCCTGGGCGGCCTGTTGACCAGGGCCTATCTGGAGCAAAACAAGCCGGCCAACCTGGGCCGGGTGGTTTTACTGGGTACGCCCAATCACGGAACGGAAATAATCGACAAATATGCCGCTAAATGCTGGCTGAGTTGGTTGGGCCCCACCGCCCTGTCCCTGGGCACGGGCCCCCAAAGCCTGCCCAACTCCCTGCCCAGGCCGACTTATCCGGTGGGCGTCGTGGCGGGATTGTCCAGCGGCCCGTTCAGCAATGAAACCCTGCCCGGCGATGACGACGGCCTTGTCACCGTGGAGTCTTCCAAGGTCGAGGGCATGCGCGACTTTATCATTGTCGATACGAACCACGCCTTTCTGCGCCTTGACACTTTGGTCATGGAGCAGACCGTCAACTTTCTGCGCAGGGGCGAGTTCCTCCACTAACTCACCTGATTAATTGTTTTTTACCGGATATCCCAAAAATATCCCGTCCGCTGTGTGTTTGCCGTGGACTGGGCAAGGCTATTTTTGCTAACGTTGTTCTGATATATCAGCCACGTTTACTCATCAAAACTTTGGTCGCATAAATCGGCATAGCGCCAAACACCAAGTTCGTGGAGAGCGGTACATGGGTCAGTATTCCAACAGCAAAGTCATCTGGAAGGTTTTGGACGAACAGGCAACCAAACAGCCCGGTTCGATTTTTTTCTATATCGGTGACAACCAGATCACCTATGGCCAGGTAAACGAGATAACCGACCACGTGGCTTGCGGCCTGCTCAACATGGGCATCAAGCGCGGCGACCGCATCGCCGTCAACGGCCTCAACACCCCTGATTGGCTATTTGCCTATTTCGGCGCGGCAAAGATCGGCGCCTGCATCGTGGGCCTCAACGTGCGCTACCGCGACAGCGAATTGGAGTACATACTCAACCAGAGCCAAACCGAGACAGTGATAACCTTGCCTGGGCTGCCCGATTTCAACTACGTCGACTTTTTCCAGGGCTTCAAACCAAAGATTCCAACCGTTAAAAATTTCATGTTTTTCGGATCGGACGGTTTTGACGGGGCCTTAAATTTCAACACATTGGTCCAGGCCCCCATCGACACCGAGGCTTTGGCCAGGGCCAAGGCCTCGGTCCAGCCCGACGACTTGATTATGATCATCTACACCTCCGGCACCACCGGCCAACCCAAGGGAGCGGCAATCACCAACGCCAGCCAGTTGGCTTCGGCCCTGGGCGAGGCGGAACACTGCCAAATACGGACCGATGACGTGTTTTTGGGCGCCCTGCCCTTTAACCACGTCGGCGGCATCACCTGCTGCCTGCTCACCAGCCTGTTGGCCGGGGCCGCCGTATTGCTGATCCCCGCGCCGGATCTGGAGATGATCATCAAGCAGTCCGCCCGGTATGGTCTAACAGTCGTGGGCGGCGTGCCAACCCTGCACACCCTGCTGCTGATGACCCCGGCCATCAAGGATTGGGACAAGTCCAAAGTCCGCCTTGTGATCACCGGAGGCTCAAACGCCGAACCGGAATTGCTGACCAACCTCACCAAAAACTACCCCAACGCCACGGTGATGAACCTCTATGGCCTCAGCGAGTCGTCCGGGGCCGTGGTTCTGAGCCCCTGGGACAGCGGCTTTGAGCGTTTGCTCAAATCAATCGGCACACCCGTGGGCGACGCCGTGGTCAAGATCATGAACGAAGACGGCCAGGAACTCCCCACCGGGGAAACCGGCGAATTGTACTTCAACGCCGGAGCGGTTTGCGGCAGCTACTTCCTCATGCCCGACGCCAGCAATGAAGCCTTCCTCGAGGGCGGCTGGCTCAAGACCGGCGACATGGGCTATGTGGATGAAAACGGCTATATCTACTTGATGGGCCGCAAAAAAGAGATGTACTTGCAGGGCGGGTTCAATGTCTACCCGGTGGAGGTAGAAAACCTGCTGACCAAGCACCCCAAGGTGTCCATGGCCGCGGGCATCGGCGTGCCCGATCCGGTGCTGGGCGAGATCGGCCGTTACTATATCGTGCCCATGCCCGGCGAGGACCCCACCGAGGATGAAATCAAGGCTTTCTGCGGCAAGCACTTGGCCGACTACAAGGTTCCTCGGCAGATCATCTTCCGGGAGGCCCTGCCCATGACGCCGGTGGGCAAGATCATGAAGTCCACCCTCAAGGCGGAGTACGAGGCCGAGCGATAAACCGCCATCGGCGATCCGATCAATACGGGCCGGGGGCGGCAGCGCCTCCGGCCTTTTTACACGCTCCATTTGAACCGATTGACTACACAAATCCGGTGTAATACATTGCCAAGAAGCATAGGAGCGTTTCAATCAATACTGTACGTTTTTCCGGGAGATTAGCCATGAAGTTGCCTTGGGTTTTACCGCTTGCCGCGTTTATGGTCTCACTGGTGTTCTTGGCTGGTCCGGCTTTCGCCGATGACCAAGGCGACCTGAAGACTCAGATTCAGCAATTGTTCGATCAGGTGGCCGCCGATTTCCAGAAGGGAGACCTCAAGGCCGTGCTGTCGGCCAGCGCCCCGAACGCCGTGATCGTATATAAGAACGGTCAAACCATTGATATGGTCCAATGGGAAAAGGCCGTCGAAAAGGATGTAGCCGACTGGCAGAACGACCAGACCAAATACGTGGTGGAAAAGGCCTGGCCCATTGGAGAGGATCAGGCGGGCGCGGTCTACAGCGAAAGCCATGAATTCACCCGGTCCAGCGATCCCGGCCACAAGTACGCCATCCTGGCCCAATTCCAGGCTAAACTGACCAAGACAGCCCAAGGCTGGCGTTTCCTGGAATTCCAGGAGATTAGCATCCAGACAACCAAGGACGGACAGCCGCTGTCCCCGGAGCCGGCCAAGTAAGCCGTTGAACCATGAAAAATTCAGGGCTGGAGGTAGTTTGGCCTCCAGCCCTTTTTTATGGCTAGATCTTGCGGGGCATGCCGTGCTCGAAGAAGTGGCCGACGTCCTGCAGGTAGCGCAGCTTGGCCGCCTTCATCAGGCCTGAGGTGGATACCGCGCCGACAAAGCGCGACAGATAGGCCGGGGTCAAGAACGGCGTCTTCATGCCCAGGCGGTTGCCGATTATCAGGTTCAGTTCGCTGGTGGTGGTGAAGCACTTGTCGATGTGGTGAACCTTCTTGGCGTTGACCACTTCCGCCTTGGAGCAGCTTCCGATCATGAAGACCTCTTCGCCCCTGGCGTCGATGGTCTCGCCGTTGGAGCCGATTACCAGCACGGCGGGCTTGCAGGTCTTGAACACCTCGGGCCCGCCCGACTCCTCGAAAAAGCTCAGGAACATCTTCAGGGCCATGATGCAGCCGTATTTACAGCGGCTCTGGTTGTCGTGACGCGAGGCCCCCCAATAGAAGCGCAGGGGCGACTCGAGCCGCGTCAGTTCCTTGTGGATGTCCTGCCATTTGTAGTACTCGTCGTCATAGGGCAGGATCCGCTTGGCCTGTTCGTCCAATTCTTCCAGGCTGGTGATGTCACCGGCCAGGGTTACTTCATCCAGGCAGGTCGGCGTATAGCCCCGTTCCACGGCCCGTTGCAGGTATGGCACGTCCTCGATGTTGTAGCCCAGCAGCCGCGCCCCTACCAGGTCCACGGCAACGGGATTGACGCCCATGATGATCACGCCCAGTTTGCGGGCCACGGGGATGGCCTCGTTGGCCACGCCGATGTTTATGGCGTCCATGAAGATGAAATCAGGATAGCCCACGGTCAGCAGATCGACGATCTTGTCGATGAGCATGAAGTCGTGCTTGATAGCCCGCTCGTCATCTGAGCAGATGCCGATGTTTAGCTTTACCGCGCCGGTGATGTTGGTGATGTTGTGGCACTTGAGCTTGGGCAGATAGACCTTGCTATCGGCCCGGGCCATCTTGCGCGCCACCCGCAGGGTGTCGTGAACCACGCCGCCCACGAACATCTTGTCCCGGCGTTCTTCGTCGATGCAGAAGATGCCCACCTTTTTGCCCGTGTCGGAGCGCACCTTCTTGACCACGTCGTAGTATCCGGCGTTCTTGAAATTGAGCCGGGTGGGTACGCCGATGCCCGTGTTTTCGCCCATGTCCACCCGGTCCACTCCTGGGCTGGTGGCCAGTGTGGCCAGGGTCGATTCGATCACGGCCCGATTGGTATAGGCCGTATCGCCGTACTTGTCGTCTTTAAAGGCAAAGACTACGTTGGGCTTCACATATACCTTGCCTTTGGGCTCGTAGCCGTAGAACTGCATGCCCTGTTTCATGATCTCCGACAGGGCCTTGGGGTCGTATTCCTCGCAACGGCGGATTAGCACCGTGTTGTTTAGAGAATCAGCCATTATTGCTCCCATTTTGCGTATCGGGCGTTGGTGCTTGTGCCGCGCTGGGGAAACAATGCCCTGCTGATTGTTATTCTGGCACCACCAGGTCGTACCAATACCGCTGGGCCCTGGTGTGGCCCAGGTCCACCTGGATGCTCTTGACCTCGGTGTATTCGTTCATAAAGCCGTCCAGGCCCCGCTCCCGGCCGATGCCGCTTTGCTTGCATCCGCCATAGGGCAGATCCAGGCTCATCAGGTGGGTCTCGTTGATCCAGACATTGCCCACCCGCAGCTTTTCGCCCAGGTCGATGGCCCGCTCCACGTTGGGCGACCATACCGCGCCCATGAGCCCGAAGTCGCTGTCATTGGCGATTGCCAGGGCATCTTCGTCGCTGGAATATTTGATCACGCACAACACCGGGCCGAAGATCTCTTCCCTGGCTATGCGCATGGAGTTGTCCACATCGGCGAACACGGTGGGCTCCAGGTACCAGCCCTTGTCAAATCCGGCGGGTCTGCCGCCGCCGCAGACCAGGCGCGCGCCCTCCTGTTGGCCGATGGCGATGTATTTTTCCACCGTGGCCCGGTGGGCCTCGGAGACCAGGGGCCCCATCTGGGTGTCGAACGCCGCAGGGTCGCCCACCCTGATCCGGCCGGTCTTGGCCGCGATCTTTTCCACGAACTCGTCATACATCGATTCATGGACCAGGGCCCGGGAAGGTGTGTAGCAGATCTGGCCCGCGTTGAAGAAACAGCCCCACATGGCCGCATCCACGGCAAGGTCGATATCCACGTCATCCAGGAAGATATTGGCCGACTTGCCGCCAAGCTCCATGGTGGCGTTCTTGATGGTGTCGGCGGCCAAATGCAGCACCCGCTTGCCCACTTCGTTTGACCCGGTGAAGGTGACCTTGTCCACCAGGGGATGGGAGGCCAGCAGCTCGCCCACAACGGGCCCGCTGCCTGTCACCAGGTTGACCACGCCCGGCGGGATGTCCGAGGCATCCACCAGCTTCATCACCTCCAGCATGGTGCAAGGGGTGAGCGTGGCCGGTTTGATCACCACCGCGTTGCCCGCTGCCAGGGGCGCGGCCAGGCTCCCGATACCCTGGACCAGGGGTGCGTTCCAGGGCACGATCTGGGAGCACACGCCGATGGGGTCGCGCTTGATATAGGGCAACGCCGCCGCCGGAGCCCTGAACATGGGCATGGGCTGTTCAAAGGAACGCGCCGCGGCCTTGGCGAACCAGTCCAGGCGGTTCTGGGCCGTGCCGGCGAAGACCATGGTGGCCAGGGCTATGGGCGCGCCCAGGTTCTGGCTCTCCAGTTCGCCCAGTTCGGCCACGACCTCCTGATATTTGGCCAGCAGGTCCGACAGGATCTTGGAGCGCTGGGCAGGGTCCAGGCCGCTCCACACGCCCGAGTCATGGGCCCGGCGGGCCGCCTCGATGGCCCGCACCGTATCGGCCGCGGTGGCCATGGGCACGGTGGCGATGACCTCCTCGGTGGCCGGATTGATCACATGGCTGGTGCGGCCGTCCGAGGAATCGCACCACTGGCCGTCGATGTACATCTGGTATTCGGTCATGGTCCCTCCCCCTTATTTACGCACTATCAGATCGGTGTAGCCCATTTCCTCCAGGGCTATCGGGAACATCTGGAACGCGGGTTTGACCACGGGCAGCAGCTTGAGCATGGCCGTGACCTTGCCGCCCTGGCGCACCTTGCCCTTGGCCACGCTGGCGATGGGGTTCTCATAGCCGTGCCAGAAACGGTGGGAGTGGTCGGCGCTCTGCTTTGACCACACGTCTTCCTTTACATCGCACTTGCCCAGGTAAAATTTGCCGTAGGCCCCTTCCGGCGGCGGCGATTTCAGATCAATGGTGATCTCGGCGTCCGGGTCGGTGTAGATGAACTTGATCACGATTCCGGCCTTGGCCATTTTGCTGCCAATGCGGTCATCTTCGAGAACGCGCTTAAGAAAATAGCCGTAGATTTCGTATAATTGATCTACATCCTTATAATATTGGCTCATTCTTACCCCTCGTATTTTGAAAGCTGTTTACGGCTGATCAGCCGGATCTGCGTTGGTCAAAGCGGCGGCCGAACTGAAAACTGGCCAGGGTGATCTTGAGCATCTCCAGGGTGCCCCCGGCCACGGCCCAGGCCCGGCTGTCCCGGAGCATACGCTCCATGGGGAACTGCTTGGAGTAGCCGTAGCCGCCCAATATCTGCATGGCCTTGTCGGTGACTTCCTTGACCATTTCGTTGGCAAAGCACTTGGCCAGGGAGGCCTCGTAAATCGAAGGCAGGCCCTTGCCCGCGCCGCTGGCCGCCCGGTAGACCAACAGCCGCGCCGCGTCGAGCTTCATGGCCATTTCGGCTATTGGAAATTGGATGGCCTGGAACTCGCAGATGGGCCGTCCGAAAGCCTCGCGCTCCAGGGCGTAGTTGCGGGCGAACTCCAGAGCCCCGCCGGCCACGCCCAGGCACATGGCCGAATTGCCGCAACGCTCGATGTCAAAGGTCATCATCAGTTTCTTGAAATCGCCTTCGTGAATCACCAGGTCATCGGGGCCGACCTCCACCTCCTCGAAGATCAGATCGCACGAAGGCATGCCCCGCAGGCCCATGAATTCCTCCTGGGCCCCGAAGCTGAAGCCGGGGCGGCCCTTTTCAATCAATACGCCGCCGATGCCCTTGTAGCCCTGCGTATCGCCGAAGCGTACATAGACCAGATAGTGGCTGGCGTATCCCGCGCCGGTTATGAAACACTTGCGGCCGTTGAGTTTGTAGCCGCTGCCGCTTGGCGTCAGTTTGGTGCTCAGGCCGGTGAGGTCCGAGCCCGCTTCCGGTTCGGTCATGCATACGCTGACGCTGTTTTCGCCCCGGCACACGCCGGGCAAGACAGCCTGTTTCTGCTGGAGCGTGCCGAACATGTCGATGACCCGCACCGCGCCCACGCATGACTCGAAAACCGGCGAAGCGATCATGGGGCTGTATTTGGCCAGGGCCTCAATGGCCAATACGGCGTCAATGGATTCCGCGCCCTGGCCGCCGTATTCTTCGGGCAGGGTCATGCCCAACAGGCCCAAATCCTTATATGTGTCCATCAGTTCGTGGGGAAACTCTCCCTTGGCGTCGATCTCGTTGGCCAGCTGGGCAAAGCCTTCCCGTTCGCCCATCTTGGCGATGGTGTCCAGGAGCATCCATTGTTCTTCGCTGAAGTTAAAATCCATGGGGTTTTCTTTCCTTAAACAGCCTTGGTCAGTAGGCTGATATCGCTGATGTTTTCCAATCCCAGCACCATGTCGATCATCTCGTTGATACGGGTGGCGTCACGCGCTCCGGCAAAGGCGCGCACCTTGTCGCCCAGTTCCGGGGCCTTCAAAGGCGTGCGCGGGTCGCCCAGGGGCGTGTCCACCTGGCGGGTAAGCACGCCGCCGCCGTTCATGGTCACTTCCACCCGGCTGGAGGTCTTGTCCGGGTACACGGCGTTGAGCTGCTCGTCGGCCTGCACGCTGACCTTGGCGGCCAGGGCCTGCACGTCGGCGTCGGCCACCCGGCGCTCGGTTAGCTGGTCCGGGCCCAGTTTGCCGTCCAGCAGGCATACGGCAACGACATAGGGAATGGAGAATTGGGCCGAAACAAACGAAGAGCTTTGATCAATGCCTTTGCCCACGGCCAGTTCGGCTATGCCGTATGTCTTAACGCTTACCGACTCGATCCGGGCCGGGTCCAGGCCCTCGTCGAGCACAAGCTCCAGGGAGGCCTGGGCCGCTCCGTGGGTGTGACGGCAGGCCGTGAACGGCTTGAAGTAGATGTCCATTATCGAGTAGTGATCACCCAGACCGTTGGTCACGTGGTCCAGGTTGTGGCCGCCGCTTGAGGTCATCTTGCAGAAGCCGCCATCCAGGGCCGAGCCTTCCAGCACGTAAGGCATGCCCGTGATGCCGCGCTTGGCCAGACCGGCGGCCATTATCCCGGCCTGGGCCGCTTGGCCACCCTGAACGATCTTGACGGTGAAGCCGCCCATCAGGTTTTCGGCCATGGAGATGGGGGCCATGTAGCCGGCGCCGCCCATGGCGCTGAGCATCTGCTCCAAATCGCAGCCCAAAAGCCGGGCAGCCGCCACGCCCGCACCAAAGGTGCCGCAGGTGCCGGTGGGCAAAAAGCCAGAAAGCGTGGACCAGGGATGCACCGCCGCCGCCGCCCTGTCGGCCGCCTCATATCCGGCCACCACGGCCTCGATTACGGCCTTGCCGTTTGCGCCGGTTTCCTCGGCAATGGCCAGTGCCGCCGGGATCACCGCCGTGCCGGGGTGGTTGCCGCCGAAGCGCAGGCCGTCCTGGGCCTCGATGGCCTCGGCCAGGGTGCCGTTGACAAACGCCGCGTGGTGGGCGTTGCTGGAGTAGCCACAACCAAGAACAGTGGCCTTGCCCTTGGCGTCGATGGTCTTAACGTATTCGGCCACCGCCTTGGCCGCGTCCAGTTCCAGCGAACCGTATACGTTGGCCACGAAATCCAGGATGCACAGCTTGGCTTTTTCGATGACTTCCGGCGGCATGCCGTCGTACTTCAGCCCATGGCAGAACTGCGCCAATTGCCTTGTCTGACTCATCATCGCCCCCTTGGTTATACGTAGCCGCGGTTGAGGTAGAGTTTGATCATGCCCAGCGGGTCCAGGACCTCGCGCAGGGCTTTGAGTTCCTCGGGCCGAGGCGTTTCGGTTTCGTGCACGTCGTCAGCCACCTTCAAGTCCCATGGCGTGGCCTCGACGATCTCCTCGATGGTATGTCCGGGGTGGTAGGAGGCCAGATAGGCCGCCTTGGTCTCGGGGTCAAAGCGCAGCAGGGCCTTGTTGGTGATTATGGCGCCGGGGCCGCTGCCCTGGGGCAGGCCCCACTTTTCCCGGGCGCCGGGGCCGTCGATGTAGCCCGGTGTGGTCAGGAAATCCACCTTTTCGGCCAGGCGGCGTTTGTCGTGCAGGGCGATGATCAGGGTCTTTTTGGCCAACGAGCCGATGGCGTTGGCCCCGCCGCTGCCCGGCAGGCGGGATTTTGGATTGTCGTAGTCGCCGATTGCCGTGGTGTTGATATTGCCGAATTTGTCGACCTGGCTGCCGGACAAAAAGCCCACATCCACCAGGCCGCCTTGCAGGCACATGGCCATGATCTCCAACAGGCCGCCGACCATGGCCGCGCCGGGGTTGAGGCAGGGGTCGCCCACTGACAGGGCCGGCCGCTTGGGCTGGGCGTCGATTACGCCCGACTCCTGCATCAGAATCGCGTTTGGCGCGTGGGTCTGCTTGGCGATGCCCGCGCTCATGGTCGGAAAGCCCGTACCCACGATGACCACGTCGCCGTCCTTTATTTCCCTGGCCCCGCAGCAGGCCATGAGTTCCGGTTTGATATATTCAACGGATTGCATGTCTCATCCCCCGCTAGTAGGCGTAGCTCACCGGATAGCCGTAATCGAACCCGGCCATGAGCTTTTTGAATTCGGCGTAGCCCTTTTTCTCGATGACTTTCTGGGTGTAGGCGGCGCGGTCCTCCACACCGTAGATCCATTGGTCCACAAAGGCCTTGAAGCCTTCCTCGGTGTCCGAGGCGACCTTGTATTCATAGCCCCAGCCGAAATCCACGTCATAGAAGCCCGGCGTATAACCCGGATGCGCGCCGAATGGATCCTCCACCACGGCGCAGACCTTGAACGACGGCACGATGGTCCGGGACGGGTCCTTGCCGATGGTCTCACGGCTGACCACGCGCTCGCAGCTTACAATGACCTTCTTGGAGGCCATGGCTCCGGCCTGGCAGTCGCCGCCGATGCCCCAGATCTGGGCGTTGCCTTCCACGTCGGCCTGCTGCACGTGGATGATGGCCACGTCCGGGGTCAGAGCCGGAGCCAACAGCACCGGCGAACCGTCAAAGGGCGAGTCGATGAGTTTGTACTTGCCGTCGCCCATGAACGACTTGATATTCAAAAGGTCCGTGCCGACCATGTCCTTGACCGGCACGAAGGGCATACCCATGGCCCCGGCCTGGAGCATCAGGGGCAGCGAGAGGTTGGTGTATTCCTCGATCTCTATCTTGTGGGGTATGCCTCTTTCCAGGGAGCGCCGGAAGCAGCGTCCCAGGCCGTAGATGCCCAGGCTCAGGAAAGTGGAAATAAAGCGTTTGACGCAGCCCGCGCCGATGAGCATGTCAAAGTCGTCGGCCGCGTTGCTGCGGGTGATGGTCAGGTCCTTGAGGCCCTGGCGGATGATCTCGTGCACCGCCGACATGGGCGGGCGGCAGATATAGCCGCCGATGTACACGAAATCCCCGCTGGATACGTGTTGGCTTATGGCCTCTTTCATGGTTGTGACTTTACTCATTGAACCAGTACTCCGAATTTGCTCTACAGGTTGAACTCCGAACGGGCGATGATCTCTTCCTGGGCCAAGTCGCTCAGATCCACGAAAGTGCCGCAATAGCCGCTGATGCGAACAACCAGGTCCCGGTGGTTTTCCGGGTCTGCCTGGGCCTGGCGCAGCACTTCGCTGTCGGTCATGTTGAACTGCACCTGCACGCCGCCCCGCTGGAAATAGCCCTTGATCAAGTTCTCGAAGTTGTGGGTGCCCAGCTTTTTGCCGGAAAAGCGCATGTTCAGGTTCAGGCCGTTGTAGGCCCGGTACAGGGGCAGCTTGGTGACGGAATTCATGATGGCCGTGGGCCCGGAGATGGCCGCCCAGTTGCTGGGGGTCACGCCGTTGCCCAGGATGTCTCCGGCATGGCGGCCGTCGGGGGTGGCCCCGGTGAAGGCGCCCATGGCCAGATGGAAGCCCACAGAGAAGAACCCGGCCCAGAACGCGCCGCCCCGGTAGTTTTTGTGCTTGGCCAGGGTCGTGCAGAAGTGCTCCATGACGCGCCCGGCCATGGCGTCGGCCTGGTCGTTGTCATTGCCGTATTTGGGGATCTTGCGGGCCAGGTAGGTGCGTTGTTCCTCGGCCTCGTCCCAATCGTCGGCCAGCCAGGCGGCCAGATCTTCAATGCCGAAGGTCTGGTCGTCATATACGGCCTGTTTGACGGCCGTAAGGCTGTCGGCCACGTTGCTGAAACCCATGAACTGGGCCCCGGTGGAGTTGTAGATAGCACCGCCGCCGGTCAGGTCCAGGGCCTTGTCCAGGGGGCCGTCGATCATGGCCGAGGCGAACGGCGACGGCAGCATCTCGGCGATGGCCTGGTCCAGGCAGGCGATGCCCCGCACGAACTGGGTAACAAAGTGGTTTATCTGAGCGTCATAGGCCTGCCACACGTCATCAAAGCTCTTGAAATCGGCCGGGTCGCCGGTCTCCGGCCCGGACTGGTAGCCGAAGATATTGTCCACACCATTGCTGAGGGCCAGTTCAAGGCACTTGATGCCGCTGAACTGCACGGCAAAGGTGGAGCCGAAGGTCTTGCCCTGGGCATTGGGCTCCAGGCAGCCCACCACGCCGTAATCGCGGGCGTCTTCCAGGGTCAGTCCGGCGTCGGTGAGCGAGCGGATAATGGCCTCGTCGTTGAAGAAGTGCACCAACACGCCGTCTTTGGTGTAGTCCACTGTGCGCTCCCAAAGCTCGGCCGAAGCCTCGGGCCCGAAACGCACGCCGAAGTTGGGCTGCACCGTACGGATGTCGCCGTAGGAATCGAGAATGATGTAGCTTAGATCATTGGTGGCGTCGGTTCCGTCCATGCCCACGCCGCCCACGGTGACGTTCTGGGTGGTCTTGCCCTCGGTGCCTTCGCCGCCGGGGATGTAGGCCTCTTCCAGCACGTTCCAGATCTCGTTGCACTTGAGGAACATCAGAGCCACCAGCTCACGGGCATATTCGGGAGTGACGCCCCCCCGCTGCAAGTCTTCTTTGTAATAAGGGTATAACACCTGGTCGATGCGGCCCAGGGAGATGGAGTTGCCGCCGGTCTCGATCTGGCTGATGAGGTGGATGAAGTACATGGCCTGAACGGCCTCGTGGAAATTACGGGGCCGGTGTTCGGGCACGTGGCGGCAGGCCTCGGCGATGCGCTCAAGCTCGGCCTTGCGCACAGGGTCGTCCTCTGCGGCGGCCATTTCGGCGGCCAGATCGGCGTAGCGGCCCGCGAACGTCACCGCGGCCTTTAGCGAACGAATCACCGCCTCGTAGAATTTGCCCTTCTTGCCCGCCCGTTCGGCTTGGTCCAGAGCATCGAGCTTGGCCTGGGCCTCGGCCATGACTCCGGCCAGGCCCTGGTCCAGGACCCTCGCGTGGTTCATGGTGAAATGTCCCACGCCGTAGGTGATCTCCAGCATGAAGGTGAAGATGTACTTGTCCATGTCCTCGGACACGTCTTCGGGCAACAGGCTCTCGAAATATTCCTCCACCGTGCGGCCCTGCCAGAACGGCAAGATGTCTTCCAGCAGCTCGCGCTTTTCCTCGGCGGTTATCAAGGCCCGCTGCACCACCCGCTCGTCAAAGCCTTCGGTGTCGCCTTCCAGCCAGCGGGATTTGTTCTCCGGGAACAGCGGCGCGCCCTTGAGCTTGCTGGTGCGGCAGCCCACGATCAACTCATCGTCGCGGATGATCACCGAAATATTGGCCAAAATTTTTTCCAGGGCAAGGCTCATTCGGGTCAAGGGGTCGGCGTCCCAGTTTTCGGCCATGGCCCGGGTCACCCAGCGGGCCCGCTCCACGCAGACCTCCTGGGGCGCATTGATTATGCGCCGCCGGACCCGTTCCACCCTTGACAGGGCGGCATTGGTTCTAGTATTTGCTTGAATGGTCACGGCTCACACCTTTATGTCCATGTGTTTGAGCAAAATGGCGTCCCGCACCCTGCACGGCAGGAAGCGGTTCAAAATCAGGAACACGCTGCTCATGAAGTCGATCTGGTAGAACTTCTTGGGCCGGTCCTTGAGAATCACGTCGTAAATCTTTCGCGAGGCCTGATCCGGGGTGGGCGCGGTCTTGATCAGCTCATCGTCGCGGTTGATAAACCGTCGCACCCGGTCGAAATACGGCGAAGATTCGGGCGGCAGAACATGGATCTTGGCCGCGAAATCCGTGGAGACCTGGGCAGGCTGAATGATGGTGCAGGTGATGCCAAAAGGCTCCAGTTCGTAGCGCAGGCTCATGATCATGCCCTCCACGGCGAACTTGCTGCCGCTGTAGATGGACTCGAAGGGGAACGGCACCTGACCCACCAGAGACGACATGCAGATCAGCTTGCCGCCGCGCTGCTGGCGCATGTGGGGCACAAAGGCCTGCAACAGGGCCGCCGTGCCGATGACATTGATATCCAGGCAGGTCAGGGCCTTTTCCAGGTCCACCTCCTCGAACGGGCTGAAAAAACCGATGCCCACGTTGGAGAGAACGGTGTGCACCCTGGGAAATTTGGCCAGCACTTCATCACGAAAGGCCAGGATGCCCGGCCGGTCGGTGATGCTCATGACCTTGAGCAGATGATCGCCTTTGAGTTCATTCTTAAGCGATTCGATGCCCTCGGCGTCCACGTCGAAACCGGCCACCGAATGCCCGGCGGCGTCGAGCATCTTGGCCACCTCGCGGCCCATGCCCTGGGCCAGCCCGGAAATCACCACTACCTGTTTCATGTCCTCCCCTTCCCTTATTCCCGGCCGCTTTGCCAAAGCCGTCCAAGTTCTTTCAGCGATTCATGAAAGTCCGGATATTTCAAAGAAAATCCCGTATCTTTGAGCTTTTGATTGGAAACCACGTAATCGTGGTACAGATAGCCCACCGCCTCGTATTCCAGTTCAGGGAGCTTGCCCCGCATACCGGAGAAAAAGCCGTCAACCCGTGACATGACCTTCATCAGGCCCAAAGGCAAATGCATGTTCGGCGCCTTCTGGCCGTATACCTCGGCCGACCAGGTCAGGGCCTGCTGTAAGGTTGGCTTGCTGTCGTCGCTGATGTTGTAGGCCTGGCCCACGGACCCGGGCAGCCGCGACAGGTGGTCCATGGCCAGAGCCACGTCCTCGGCCCGGATATTGGCCAAGAGCTGCTTGCCGTTGCCGGGGATGGCCGGTATGGAACTGGGCCTGGAAAAAACCTTACCCGCGCCATCGTTACAGCGGGGCCCGTAGACCGTGCAGGGCCTTATGATCACTGCGGGCAGGCCCTTATTTACCTGCCGCCAAACCACCTCCTCGCCGTCTCGCTTGCTGCGGCCGTAGCTGTCCTTGGGGTTGCGCGGCGATTGTTCGGTAAAAGGCGATCCGGTGTAAAGCCCGTACACCGATGTGGATGTAACGTGGACAAAGCTCTTGACCCTCGCATCCAGGGCCAGACCCGTGATGTGCTCGACCCCGGCGACATTTGTGGGGAAAAGCATTTCATACGGCGTGGACAAGTTGCAGATGGCCCCCAGGTGCATCACCCTATCCACCCCGCCCTCAAATAATGCGGGCAGGGTCTCGGGTTTGGTTAGATCGGCGGGCACGAATTCCACGCCGAGGTTGTCGAAAAACGACGTATCCCGCCGGGGTCGGGCCGTGGCTCGAACTTTTTCACCATTCCTGGCCAGCAACTCCACCACATGGCTGCCCATGAATCCGGCCGCGCCGGTCACCAAAGTCAGGCCAAAATCCATACCCTGCCCCCTTATGAATCCGCAGTGCCGGTTTTGGCCGCGGCGGCTTGTTTCTGCTCCAGCTCTGCAATTTCCCGCCTGGCCTTTTCCAGCCATTCGATGATCATGGTGTTGAAGCTCACGCCCAATTCGGCCATCAGGCGCACATAGTCGTCGTGGGATTGCCAGTGGCCCAGGTTTTCCCGGCGCAGATCCAGTTGTTCCCGATATATGTCCATCTGGTGCTCAATGGCCGCCAAGGCGTCCCCCGGATCGCCGAAACCGTAGAAAATAAAGCGCATCAAGAAGGGATCGCGCAGGATCATATTCTTCTCGGGCGGAGCGGCCAGCCACTGGGCAAAGGCCATCTTTCCTTTATCGGTGATGGAATAAAGCTTGCGGCCCGGGCCTTTCTCGCCAGGCGTGGCCACGACCTTCATGGTCACCAGTTCCTCATCCAGCAGCGTGCGCAGATTCGGGTATATCTGGCCGAAGTTTATAGACCACATGTGCCCGAAATTGCGCTCGATATGGCTCTTGATCCTGTAGCCGTGCATATCCTTGTAGTGAAGCAAACCCAGAATTGCGTATTTGATCGACATGAAACCTCTCATGGTGATTATGTATTTGTTGTTTATATATACATTCTATATATAGTGCCAAGTCAACCCCCTTGGTGAATTTCGTGCAAAAAATAAAAAACAGCCTGTGCCATCAGGCAAAGACTGTTCTGCAACATACTGATTATTCACTATTTTTGGATTACATAAAATGCCGATTATTGGTGGCTTAGTCTTGCTGCCGGACCCCAGGATTTACTGGCGGCCAAGGCGTCCGGAATTACCGTCATGCCAGCAAATCAGGTTTTCCGGTACCTTGGTTTTTCCGTTTCGAGGCATTTTCCAGAAATGGTTCCAAGGCGCAGTCCCACAAAACGAATTTCGCAAGGACAGCAGCCAAGGCGCAGGCAACCAGGGAAAAGAATACATCCGTCCCGAATATCATATAATCAGCCAGGCTTTGGAACCCGGTGGCCCGGTTTACCGGCACAAGGTCGACAAAAAAGACAAAGCCCACCCAAATGCCCAACATGATCGCCGCCAAATTGATGCTGATTTTAACTATCTTCCGTGTCATCATTTCCACCCTTCAATTAGAAAAAGGTGAAATCACAATGTCAATTCCGCCGTTATGTCACCCCTGTAAATAATGCAAACCAGGTAATTTATGGTTGTTGTGGCCTCATAACCAAGCCTAAACATCGCTGTCTTTATCGGCTTGCTGTTTAGGCTTAAGAGCCCTATTCAATACCGAAACAACACGTTGGGCCTGTCCCCTCAGATCGTTTACTCTCAGTTCAGCCATGCCGGCCATTACCAGCTTGATCATTTCGGCAAGTTCAGCGGGTTCTATGCCGGTATCTTCAATGGAAATTTCGTTTTTTTGGCAAGCGTCGTCGATTAGCCGATTCAGCAGCAGGCTGAGCTGATGATCTCTCTCATCGCGCACCTCCGGCACAAGTGTCCTGGTTGCCGAAACCAAATCACTGGAAATGATGTCGCTGCCGATCTCTTCAAATGGCGAAACAATGTATGAAGCAAGGATCGATTCGAGTTTTTGCCAGATAGTCATTTCCTTCGTTAAAAGGGTCTCGGATTCAGCCACCCTTTCCCGGATAAATCCCAGGCATAATTCGCGGAACAGGTCTTCTTTGGTTTTGTAGTACTTGTAGAGAGTCACCCGGGAGCAGCCGGAATACTCGGCTATCATGGACATCGTGGATCGCGTGAAGCCGTGTTGAAAAAAGCAGCGCCGCGCACCATCAATTATTTTAGCTGTCATATCTGGCATTTATATTTTTCCAGCGATCGTTCCCAATAGCCAAATATTACCATTTTTACAATTTATGTCAATGTGTTAATTTTTTCAAATGATTAATGTCACCATTCGCCGGTCTACCTAAAAAATGCGGCGAACCCGGAATAAATTCCAGGCCCGCCGCGCGACCAGCCTCTATGGAAATATTGCCTATTTCACCGTAACAACCGGGCAGTCGGCCTCCAGAATCAGGTACTGGGCCGTTGATCCAAACAGCAGTTTTCCAACCTTGGATTTTGTGGCCACGCCAATGTAGACCAAATCAGCAGAGATCTGCTTGGCGTAATGAGCCAGGGCCTCGCCCTTGCTGGTGCCCTGTTGCAGAATCTGGGAAGCGGACTCCAGTCCGGCCGTTTCCAATGACTGAACCGCCTCGGCAATTGCCTTTTCAGCCTGGGCCTTGGCGTCAACGACGCCTTCGCCCTTTTCAGTCAGCACCATGGCCACATGCACCGATGCCCCGAATTTGGCGGCATGATCAATGGCCAAGTCCAAGGCCCTTTTAGAAGACTTGTTGCCCCCATAGCATACTAATAATTTCATATTCACCTCTCGCGCCAGTACACGCCTATTTCCGGCGGGCCGAAGACCCTTGGCGGCCTTTTATGCCCACAGAGCGCCAATACTAGACTTCCAAGTATTTGGCCTTAATTTCAGGGTTTGCCTTGAGGTCCTGCACCGTTCCTCTGAAACCGATGTAGCCTTTGCCTAACAATACAACTTCATCGGCCAAAGACAAGGCGACTTCCAAATTGTGTTCAACCAGCAAGATGGAAACGCCGGTCTGGTTGATCTCGGCCAGAACGTCACGCACTTCCTTGACCATGATCGGCGCGAGCCCCTCTGTAGGCTCGTCGACCAATAGCAGGTCTGGGTTGCCCATCAGGGCCCTGGCGATGGACAGCATCTGCTGTTCTCCACCGGAAAGGTTGGCGCCCTTGTTGGCCGAGCGTTCCTTGAGCCTGGGGAAGTGCTTGAACACGCGTTCTTCGGTCCAAGGCTCGTTTCCCTTGATCTCCCTGGCGGCCTCCTTGATGCCCATGCGCAGGTTGTCCAAAACCGTCAACTTGGGAAAGATGCGCCTTTCCTCGGGAACATAGCCGATACCGGCCTTGGCGACCTTATGCGGCTGCCAACCCGTGATGTCGGTGTCATGAAAGCGCACTGTGCCGCTTTTGGGTTTTACCATGCCCATAAGAGTCTTCAATGTGGTGCTTTTACCCATGCCGTTACGGCCTAACAGGCACACTATCCGTCCCTGCTCCAGGGTCAAATTGATCCCCTGCAAGACGTGGCTCAGCCCGTAATAGGTGTTTATGTCATTTATTTCCAATATCATTGTTCGACTATCCCGTGACCCAGATAGGCGTCTTTTACGGCTTGGTTTTCGCGGATTTCGTCCGGCTTTCCGGTAGCCAGAACCTGACCATAGTGAATAACCGTGATCCTGTCGGCCAAGGAAAAGACCACATCCATGTCGTGTTCCACGATGACCATGGACTTGCCCTCGGTGAGTTTGCGGATCAGGTCCACGGCGGTGCGGGTCTCGTCAGGCGACATGCCCGCGCAAGGCTCGTCAAGTAGGATCAATTTCGGGTCGGTGGTCAGAGTCAGGCTCATCTCAAGGGCCCTGTTCTTACCATAGGAAAGCAGGCTGGCCCAGACATCGCGCTGTTCGCTCAGATTGATCCTTTCCAGGATCTTATCCACCTCCTGGTTCACCGCGTCCATCTTTTTCATGGGTTTCCACATGTTGAAACGGATCCCCCTGCGTGAGAGCACGCCAAGACGAACGTTTTCCGCCACGGTCAATTTATTGAAAGTACTTGTTATCTGAAAAGATCTCGCCAACCCCAGCCGGTTCAGCTTATACGGCTTAAATCCCGTTACATCCTTGCCGCCGAACATGATCTTTCCGTGCCGGGGCTTGTAAAAACCGGTTATCAGGTTGAACAGGGTCGTCTTGCCCGCGCCGTTGGGGCCGATAATGGCGTGGCGCTCACCTTCGGCGATTTGCAGGTCAATCCCGCGGATCACCTCAAGGCCGCTGAAGTCGTGGCGCAGGTCTTTTGTTTCCAAGATGTTGCTCATGCCGCGCTCTCCATTTCCAGCTTTTTGCGCTTGTGTATCTGCCAGGCGACCTGGGCCTTGAGATAAAGGCCATTAAGTCCGAACGGCGCATACATCACAGCCAGAATGAAAACAATACCAGTCACGAGTTCCACCCGGTCGGTGTAGTGCTTGCTCAGCTCATCCAGGAGCAGCAACAGGCCCGTACCGGTGATCGGCCCCATGAAGCTGCCGATTCCGCCCAGCATGATGGCCATGATCGGGATAAACGAGACCATGATGTGCAAAACACCATCCACAGACACGACCTGCTGGAAAATGGCGAACAGGGATCCGGCCAAACCGGCGAACCCGCCCGAAATGATGAAGACGATGGCCTTGCTGGTGGGTACGTGATAACCCAGATAATCGATACGCAGGGCATTGTCCCTGATACCGACCTGTACGCCGCCCAAGGGGGTCCGGGTGAAATACCACATGGCCCACATACTGGCTACGCAGACTATGACCGCGAAGTAGTAGAAGGTGGTGGGATTGTCTATATCCAAGCTGACGAGCCCAAAGAGATTCAAAGAAGGCATGTCAAACAGCGTAATGCCGTCCTCGCCGCCGGTGATATCCCGGAATTTCAGGCACATCACGTACATCAACTGGCCAAAGGCCAACGTCAGCATGGCAAAGGCCGTACCGCTGACCCGCACCAGCAGCGGCGAACAGATCAGCGCGGCTACCATGGATGAGGACACGCCGATTAGCAGCGCCGGCACCAGGGATATGCCCTCTATGTGGATGATGGCCAGAGCCGTGGCGTAGGCCCCCACACCGAAGAACAGGGCATGGCCAAATGTCAGAAGGCCGGTGAAACTCAGCAGCATGTTCACGCTGACCGCGAACATGGCCATTATTGCCAGTTCGGCGATCATGTTCGTGCTCACGATGCCCATGAAGCTGGGGGCGATGGCCACAAAGGCCAACACCAGCACCAAAACGATTGCCAGTGGTTTGTTTCGCAGCATTAGCCTTCTCCCTCCCCAAAGAAGCCTTGGGGCCTAAAGGACAAGACCAAAGCCATGAAGCCAAACATCAGCACCGGCGCCAGCTTGGGCAGGAACTGAATACCGTAGGCATTGAGTTCGCCCAGGGTGAGCGAAACCACGAAGGCGCCCAGGAGGCTGCCGAAACCGCCCACCACGACGACCACGAAGGCGTCCATTCCCACTTGGTCGGCGATGCCGGGGAACACGGTCAACAGAGGCGCCGCGGCCACGCCGGCCACGCCGGCCATCCAGGTTCCGAGACCGAAGACCAGCATGAACACGCTGGGCATGTTGATGCCCAAGGCGCTGACCATCTCGGGGTCCGAGGATGCCGCCCGAACGATCTTGCCCAATCGGGTCTTGTAGAGAGACACGACCAATACCACCAGAATGACCAGGGCCAATCCGATGAGGAACAACCTGTAAATAGGGTATTCCAGGCCGGCAAAGGTGACCAGTCCCTGAAGGCCCTGGGGTATCCTGATCACCAACGATTCGGTGCCCCATATTGCCTTGACGAACTCAACGATTACCAGCGAAATGCCCAAGGTCAACAGCAATTCCGCTATGTGCCCAAGTCCGTGGGCCTTGACCTTACGCAACAGGAAACGCTCCACCAATAGACCTAGGCCCGCCACGATAAGCGGTGCTATTAACAGAGAAACCCAAAAGTTGCCCGTTATTGCCAGGATCTGGTAGCAGAGGTAGCCCGACAACATGAAAAAAGCGGCATGGGCCATGTTTAACACGCCCATCATGCCGAATATCAAGGTCAGGCCTGATGATACAAGGAATAGAAGCATTCCATAGGCGATGCCATGCAATGCTTGGGTGACGTACATGGCCGTAACCGGACTCATGCCGTGTCCTCCTTCTTGTTCGCAGATGAATTAACAAAGCCTCCTGCCGCCTGATTCAGCGGGCAAGAAAAAAGCCCGGCCGCAAATCATCGTTTGCGGCCGGACCTGATCAGCTTATCTTACTTGCATCCGGGCACGTCGTCGGGCACCGGCTGGATGCATTCGGCAGCCGGAATCGTCACCACGTTTACCGGAGCGGCCGCCTTCTCGTAGAAGTCGTTTGGCCAGCTCATCTCGGAGGCGTTCATGTCGAAGATGGCCTGGTGGTCGCAGGCGCGCATCTTGTAGTTGTTGCCAAAGAGGGTAATTTCATCACCTTCCCAGGCCGCGATAATCTTGTCCGGATCAAGTGAACCGGCCTTTTCCACCACCTTGAACATCCAGTAGGTGGCGATGGTGGACTGGGGCAGGATGCCGCCGGGCCACTTGAACAGGGGGCCATCGTACAGCGGAGCCTTCCAGGTCTTCCAGGCCTCGTGCCACTTGTTCATGAACTCCACGTTTTCGGGCTTGTTCAAAAGCGTCATGTAGGAGTGGATGGGCACGAAACCCTTGCCGTGGGGGGGCTTGATGGTCACAAGGGGAATCGGGTTGTCGATAAAGGGACCGGCCATGGGCAGGTTGACGCCAAGCTGGTCGGCCTGCTTGATCAGGTTGTCGCTGTCGGGGTTGAAGTCACCGGTGATGATGACCTCGGCGCCGCTGCCCTTGACCTTGGTCAAGTACGGAGCGAAATCCTTGGCGAACAGCGGATGGAAGTCTTCGCCGACGATTTCGGCGTCGGGACGAGCGGCCAGCAGCGCGTTCTTGAAGTTCTTGGCGAAGAAGTGGCCGTAGGCGTAATCCTGGCAAAGAATATAGAATTTCTTTTCCGAACGCTTGGCGTAGAACTTGGCCAAACCGGTGGCCAGCATGGTGTTGGTTGCGCAGGTACGGAAGGTGTACTTATTAAAGCGCTCTCCCTGCATCAAGGCGTCCGAAAGCGAAGCCACGTTCAGGTAGATTTTCTTGTACTTGGCCGCAACCTGTTGACCAACCAGGCAGATGTGCGTGCCGGTGGTGCCGATGATCATATCGACGTTGTCTTCCAGGCAAAGCTTTTCCATGGCCCGTTTGGCCACGGTGGGCTTCATCTGGTTGTCGCCCTTGATCAGCACGATCTTCTTTTTCTTGCCACCGACCATAACACCGCCCTGGCTGTTGATGTCATGAACAGCCAAACCAATGGTCAGCCAAAAGATGTTGCCGTTGACAGCCGCGGGGCCGGTGAATGCCCAGAAAATACCGACTTTGATCACATCGTCGGATACAGGGGGGAACGTTTGGTTGTGAGGATCAAAACTCGCCAGATCGCCCTTGAACGGCTCAAATGCCTGCGCCGTGTTGACAGCGCTTAAGCCGATGAGCATCAGGCATGCATATAACATGGTGATTACAAAGAATTTCGACTTATTTCCCGGCATGTGCTCTCCATTTCGTAAGTTTGATTTACCTGGTTGTATTTCCATGGGACATAAACGTTGTTCACCTAACTGGCGTAGCATACCAAAACAAGAAGCCAACATTCAGCTAAAAAAGCACCCTAGTTTTATTTTTTTGGCCATTTATACATCGGCATGTCTTTTTTTTACCGTTTGTCCGGTTTCTGATTACATTTTTTCAACCATCTCCCACTTCATCAATGCTATATATTGCTCCATCACTATAGTCGGAGGGCATCATGAGATTACAAAACAAGGTAGCCATTGTTACGGGCTCGGCCCAGGGCATTGGCGCGGCAACGGCAATACTTTTCGCCGAACAGGGCGCGAAAGTAACTCTTTGTGATCTGAATGAAGAGGGACTGCAAAAAGTTGCGGCAAAAATCAGCGAAGCTGGAGGTCAAAGTCTGATCTGCAAGGGCAACATCGCCCAACGTTCTTTTGTTGACCAAATGGTCCAGCAGACCGTGGAGCAATTCGGTGGACTCGATATTCTGGTCAACAACGCCGGCATTACCCGCGACGCCATCGGACACAAGATGACCGAGGAGCAGTGGGATCAGGTAATTGACGTCAACCTCAAGGGATCGTTCAATTGCCTGCAAGCGGCCATGATCCAGATGAGGGCCCAGGCTTCGGGCTCCATTGTCAACCTGTCGTCCATCTCCCGCTACGGCAACCCCGGCCAGTTGAACTACGCCGCATCAAAAGCGGGCGTGGTGGGCCTGACCCGCACGGCGGCCAGGGAGTTGGCCCGCAAGGGCGTCCGGGTCAATTGCGTGGCCCCCGGGTTCATCAACACGGAGATGCTCCAGGCAGTGCCCAAGGAGATACTCGACGCCATGACCCAGGCCGTCCCCATGGGCAGGTTGGGTTCACCCAGGGAAACCGCCGAGTTGATCATGTTCCTGGCCTCCGATGAGTCAAGCTTCATCACGGGGCAGACTATTAATATAGATGGCGGAACCTATGTGAGCTGACGCCCCGCGAGCGGGACCTTGTTTCGTAATACAAACAATGTCCCGCTCGTAAAAAACGTCAATATAAAAAGATCAACTTTGTTATTGATTATTTTTTCACAACCAATGTAACATACTGCTGCGAATACTGAAGTAGCATTGTATTTGTTATGCTTTTTTAACAATTTAATATTGATTATTAGTAATTTACGAATCTTGGATCGTTTTTTTGTTTTTACGACTGCCGTTTTGTCGCGTACCGAGACATGACCGGCTGCTCAAATCATCACAGGTCAAGGAGAAGACGACACAATGGAAGAGAAATTCTGGCATAAACAATATGCACCGGGTGTACAACCGACCGCCAACTACCCGGAAATCCCGGCGTATGAAATCCTGAACCTTACCGCGTACGGATTTCCCAAGAAAGTCGCCACGACCTTCTTCGGCACCGAGATGACGTTCTATGAGTTGCGTTGTCTGTCCATGAACATGGCCAACGCCCTCAAAAAGGCCGGCGTTAAAAAAGGCGACCGCGTTGCCATCCACCTGCCCAACTGCCCGCAGTACATAATCGCTTACTACGCCGTGCTCAACGCGGGCGGTATAGTCGTCAACCTGAACCCCATGTACACGGTGGATGAACTCAAGGCCCTGTGCAAAAACACCGGCGTCAGCACCCTATTCTCCTTTGACATGGCTTTGCCCAACATTCACGAACTTTGCAAGGCTGTCGATATAGAGCGGGTCATAATCACCAAGGTGACCGACTTCATCAACGGCATGCCCCAGAGCACCTCTGAAGAGATGGGCCTGGAAGCCAAGTGGATGCATTTTTCCAAAATGCTGGCCGACTGCAAAGATATACGGCCCCTTAGAATTGAAATCAACTCCGAAGACCCGGCACTGATCCAGTTCACCGGCGGCACGACGGGCATCCCCAAAGGCGCGGTCCTGTCCAACGGCAACCTGGTGGCCGCGACCTTTATCATCAAGGGGCTCTGCGACCCGATTTTCAGCTCAATGCCGCCCGAGAAGCGCTTTACCCTGTCGATGCTGCCGTTCTTCCACGTATACGGCGACATCGTGGCCATGAACAGCTCGATCCTGACCGCGGCCACCCAGATAGTGGTCCCCAGATTCGACATTGAAGAAGTCATGGGCATCATCAGCATGCTGGAGGATCCGGTGTTCTGGCCCGCGGTTCCGACGATGATCAACGCGGTGCTCAACCATCCCAAGGCTGAAGAACTGGAGTTGGGCCGCCGGTTCTCGTTCCTCAACAGCGGCGGCGCGCCCATTCCGGCGGCCCTGCTGGAAAGAGGCCTGGACCTCGGTGTCAACATGACCGAGGGCTGGGGCATGAGCGAAACCACCTCCATCGGCGTTAGCAATCCCATTATCGGCAAGAAGAAAGTCGGCAGCATCGGCATCCCCATCGCCGACACCGATATCAAGCTGGTGGACCCCAACGACGGCGTCACCGAAGTGGCCCGGGGCGAAAAGGGCGAACTGCTGATCAAGGGCCCCTCGGTCATGCAGGGCTACTGGGACAACCCCGAGGAAACCGCCGGCCAGCTCAAGGACGGCTGGCTCTACACCGGCGACGTGGCCATCCAGGACGAAGACGGCTTCCTGTTCATTGTGGACCGCACCAAGGACATGATCATCGCCGGCGGCTACAACATCTATCCCCGTGAAGTCGACGAAGTGCTGTTCCAGCATCCCAAGGTCGCCGATGTCGTCACGGTGGGCGTGCCCGACGACTACCGCGGCGAGACGGTCAAGGCCTTCGTGGTGCTCAAGCCCGGCGTGGAGTGCACTCCCGAAGAAATCATCGCGTTCAGCAAGGACCACCTGGCGCCTTACAAGCAGCCCAAGAAGGTGGAATTCCGCGACGAACTGCCCAAATCCGCGGTTGGCAAGCTTCTGCGCAAGGTCCTGCGCGCCGAAGAAGAAGCCAAGATGAAAAAATAGTTTTCAACCAAATAATGGCGGCGCCCGCATCACACTGGTGGTGCGGGCGCTTTATTTTTTCGGCCATTAAAGGCCCTAAGGCCCCATCGCTGTTTGCTATAATCTTTAATATAGTTACTTTTCACCAAATCTATTACGCGCCAAACTCCGGAGGGTTCGATGAACAAACATGCCAAGTTTCTCATGGCGGCCACGGCCATCGCGTTCACCTTTGTTTTTTGCGGCCTGGCCCAAGCCCAGCAGGACAACCGCTGTCAGTGGGCCTGCAACAATCTATTCACCGAAGGCACCATTCAAGGCGCCGAGGAATTTCAGCAGTGCGTCAAATTTTGCAGTCAGGTCCAACTATCGGGCATTGAAGGCAGCGAAGGCATCTCCATCGCGTGCATGTACGCCCTGCCCAAGGCCTGCGGCTACGAGTTGGCCTGGGACTTCATTCGCTATTGCCTTAAGCCGTGCATGGAGTTCAACGAATACGAGTGCGGCAAGTGCCTGGCCCAGCATTCATACTGCCACAAGGGCACGGCCTGCCACGAAAAGGTCTGTGACTGCATCATCAAGCAGAACTGCGACGCCGTGCTGAAAAAGGCCTGCGACCATTAGCCCGAGCCGCCCCCTGCCCCGAGGTTCAGCGCTGGGGCCGGTAGCCGCCGGGCAAACCGTCGCGGGAAAATACTATCTGCCACAGTTGATTCTTGCGGGCCCGGAAAGAACCGGCGCAGCTGAGCAGATAGTAGCGCCACATCCGCCCGAAGCGTTGCCCATAAGCGGGCTCCAGTTTGGGCCAGGCCTTGTTGAAATTGCCGTGCCAGGCCATCAGGGTCTTGTCATAGTCCGCGCCGAATGAATGCCAATCCTCGATAACAAACAGCCCCTCGCTGGCCGCGGTTATCTGTCTGGCCGAAGGTATCAGCGAATTGGGAAAGATGTATTTATCCATCCAGGGGTCGGAACTCCTATTCGAACGGTTGCCGCCGATGGTGTGCAGCAAAAACAGGCCGCCGGGTTTGAGGCTGCGTTGCACGACTTCCATGTAGGTCCGGTAATTTTTGTGGCCCACATGCTCGAACATGCCCACCGAGACAATGGCGTCGAACGTCTCATCAAGGCAGCGGTAGTCCATCAAGCGAATATCCACGGGGTACGTCTGGCATATCCGGCAGGCCAGGCCCACCTGTTCCTTGGAGACCGTCAGCCCAACGACCTCCACGCCGTAATTCTTGGCGGCGTAAGCGGCCAACCCGCCCCAACCGCAACCAATATCCAACAGCTTTTTTCCCTGCTCCAAGCGCAGCTTGCGGCAGATGAGTTCCAGCTTATGTTCCTGGGCCTGATCCAAGTCGTCGGCGCCCGTCCAATAGGCGCAACTGTAAACCATGCGCTTGTCCAGCATGGCCCGGTACAGATCATTGCCTATGTCATAGTGATGCTCGCCGATCTCGTGGGCCCTGGCCGGCCGCTGAAGGTTGGAGAACCAGGCCCGGAAAACCGCCCAGGCCTCGGTCATCCTGTTGATCACCTTGGCGTCCAATCCGGCGCCCAGAACCCGGTCGAAAAACTGATCCAAAGCCGGGCAATCCCACCAACCGTCCATGTACGTTTCGCCCAGGGCCATGGAGCCGCCGGCTAATACGCGGTCATAAAAAAGCTCCTCGTGTACCTCCAAGTCCCAAAGATCCGGACCGTTGAATGTGATCTCCAGGGGAGCCAACAATTTTTCCAGGGTGCGCTTCGATGATGAGGTGGTCATGGCATCACCTCCATCAAGAATTGTAGATTGAATACGCCAGGGTGGAAAATCACCGAGTTTGTATCTCATATTGCCTATGGTAGCGGGAAACCCGGCCGTTTTGAACAACAAATGCACGTTCAAGGAGATGTTGGCCAATGTACCGGCGGGCGGTATATTTGTGCGCTGTAATCCATTGCTTTAACTTCTGCGGAATATCATGGCCCTAATCGATCTATTTGACGTCAGCCTGGCCTTTGGCGGGCCCACCCTATTGGACAAGATCAACTTCCGGGTGCATCAGGGCGAACGGGTTTGTCTGGTGGGCCGCAACGGCGCAGGCAAATCCAGCCTGCTAAAGTTGTTGGCCGGCAAGGTGCGCCCCGATTCCGGCGCAATCAGCCGCGAAACGGGCCTGAGCGTGGGCCATCTGCCCCAAAACGTTCCCGGCGATCTGCGGGGCCAAGTCTATGAAATTTGCGCCGGAGGCCTCGGCGAAAACGGCGAACTGCTGATCGGCCTGTTCCAGGGCAAAGGCGGCAACAGGCTCAGCAGGCACGACAACGAGCAGGAAATATGGGTCCTCGAGCACAGGCTCCAGATCATCCTCAGCCGTCTGGGCCTCAATCCCCAAGACCGTGCCGAAACACTCTCAGGCGGCATGCAGCGCCGTGTCCTGCTGGCCCGGGCCCTGGCCAGCCAACCGGATCTGCTGCTGTTGGACGAGCCCACCAACCATCTGGACATCGAATCCATTGCCTGGCTGGAGTCGTTTTTATTGCAATTCGGCGGGGCCATTGTCTTTGTATCCCACGACCGGGCCTTTGCCCGCAACCTGGCCACCAGGGTCGTCGAGCCGGACCGGGGCGCTCTGTACGACTGGAACTGCTCCTTCGACGAGTTTCTCCGTCACCGGGAAGAGGCCCTGGCCACCGAGCAGGAGCAGCGGGCCAAGTTTGACAAGAAAATGGCCGAGGAAGAAAAATGGCTTTCGGGCGGCATCAGGGCCCGTCGCACCCGCAACGAGGGCCGTGTGCGCAGGCTCATGGAAATGCGCGGAATCAGGGCCAACCGCCGGGACGTGCTGGGCTCGGCCAAGCTCAAGGCCCAGCAGGCCGGGCTGTCGGGCAAGATAGTGGCCGAGGCCGAAGCAGTTGGATTCAGCTACGGGCCAAAGCAGGTCATCAAGGACTTCACCACCATCATCCTGCGTGGCGACAAGGTAGGCATCATCGGCCCCAACGGCTCGGGCAAGACCACCCTGCTGGGCATCCTGCTTGGCAAGTTGCAACACCAAAGCGGAGAAATCCGCCGGGGCCTCAACCTGGAGACAGCCTATTTCGACCAAATGCGGGCCGAGCTTGACAATGACAAAACCGTCATTGAAAACATCACCGACGGCCACGAAACCCTGATCATCAACGGCCAGCAGCGCCATGTGATAAGTTATTTAAAAGACTTCCTGTTCACTGCCGACAGGGCCCGCAGCCCGGTGCATATTCTTTCGGGCGGCGAACGCAACCGCCTGTTGCTGGCCAAGCTCTTCACCAAGCCGGCCAACCTGCTGGTCCTGGACGAACCGACCAACGACCTGGACTTCGACACCCTGGAGCTGTTGGAGAACCTGCTGGTTGAGTTTGAAGGCACGGTGCTTTTGGTCAGCCACGACCGCCAGTTTCTCAACAACGTCGTAACCAGCACCCTGGCCCTTGAAGGCGGCGGCGTAATCCGTGAATACGCCGGCGGCTATGACGACTGGCTGGCCCAGCGGCGTCCGTCCCAGGAGGCCAAGCCCGCAAAGTCCGCCAAACCCAAGGACCGGCCCAAGCAGGAACAGCCCCGCAAGCTGGGCTTCAACGAAAAGCGGGAATTGGCCCAACTGCCCGAAAAAATCGAGGCCCTGGAGCAGGAGCAGGCCACGTTGCATGAAAAGGTGGCCGATCCGGATTTGTATACCTCGGGCGGCAAGGCGGCGGCCGACATTAGCAAACGCCTGGAGGAGATCGAAGCCGAGCTCGAACAGGTCTACGCCCGCTGGGAAGAACTTGAGGCAATCGGCGGGTAACCGGCGGCTACATCTTCATTGGCCGCGGCCGGCCGGTTGCTACCAATTGCCCCCCCCAAATTAAATATAAAAAAATCTTCGTGAATCAATAAGATCATCGCCGCCCGTGCGTCTCCCCAATTAATAAAGCGAATTTTCTCGGGAGGAACGGAAATGGCATATATCAAGCGGATGAAGATTTGGATTGCGTTGATGGGCCTTTTGTTGACCCTGCCCACCCTGGCCCAGACCGGCCAGCAGTTCATCGCCGGCTGAAATTAAAAATTTCAACCTGAAAAATGCGCCCTTCCCCTTCATTGACGTGAAAACCAAACATTCGGGTTGTGTTTCATACCCACTTCAACCATCGCAACTCAAATCACCGCCACCTGAATCAAAAAATTCACACAAATCCAAGGCATACATGTTTAAAATGCCATAACAGAACGTTAAATGCCCTCTGGACAAGCATGGGGCCCAGCAGTGTATCATGAGCTCTATAGCGAGGGGAGATTCGTGTCCTCAGCCTGCCCGGCGCGTCCATACTAACTGCACGGAAAAACCAAACAAATAGTCCGCCCAAACAAGCAAGGGAGCATTCGGATATGAAGATTACCAAGCACGATTGGCCCGTCTTATTGGTTTCCGGACAATTCGACACCCCCAATGACGAGGGTTACAGGCTCCGCGAACTCGAAACCGAACTGGCAGAGGTCCAGGAATGCTCGATCATTCCTTCATTAAATTACGAAGACGCCATTGAAATTTTTGTCTCCCGCAACGACCTGGGCGCGGTGATCATCGACTGGGACATTCAGGACGAAAACAGCGATGAAAAACTTCCGCCGGAAATCCTGCTGGATGAAATACGCAGACGCAACAAGACCATTCCCGTGCTGCTGCTAACCGAACGCCTGGGCGTGGAAAACATCCCCACCCAGGTATTGGCCAAGGTCAACGAATGTCTCTGGAAAACCGCCGACACCCCGGAGTTCCTGGCCGGGCGGGTCGAGGCCCTGGTCGTGGAATATATCAAGGGCGTGTACCCCAAATTCTTCGGCTATATGGTCAAATACGCCGAGGAATACAAATATGCCTGGCACACGCCCGGGCACATGGGCGGCCTGGGATTCCTGCGCAGCCCGGCCGGCGTGGCCATGCACAAGTTCTTTGGCGAAAACGTTTTCAGGGCCGACCTGTCCATCTCGGTGCCCGAGTTGGGCTCTCTGTTGGACCACAGCGGTCCGGTGTCCGACGCCGAGGGCAACTCGGCCAAGGTGTTCGGCGCGGACATGACCTACTACGTGCTCAACGGCACCTCCAACGTCAACCAGATCATCTGGCGCAGCCAGGTCCTGCGCGACGACATCGCCTTCGTGGACCGCAACTGCCACAAATCGCTGAACTACGCCATGGTCATCACCGAGGCCTATCCGGTGTACATGGTGCCCCGGCGCAACAAGCGCGGCATCATCGGGCCGGTGCGCCTGTCTGAGTTTTCCGTGGAAAGCATCCGCGAAAAAATCAAGGGCAACAAACTGATCCCCGACGGCCGCAAAGACGACAAGGTGAAGATGTCGGCCCTGACCAACTCCACCTACGACGGCATCTGCTACAACGTGATCAACATCAAGAAACAACTCCAGCAAAGCGTGGAAAACCTGCACTTTGACGAGGCCTGGTATGCCTATGCCCGGTTCCACCCGGTGTACAAGGACCACTTCGGCATGGCCGATGACGACCTCAACACGGAACATCCGCCCATTTTCTGCTCCCAGTCCACCCACAAGCTGCTGACTGCTTTTTCCCAGGCCTCCATGCTGCATGTGCGCAACGGCAGCCATGTCAAGATCAACCCTGACGAGCTCAACGAGTCGTACATGATGCACGGCTCCACCTCGCCCCAGTACAACATGATCGCCTCCCTGGACGTGGCCACCAAGATGATGGCCGACAACGGCCATATAATGATGGAGGACGTGATCATCGAGGCCGTCAGCCTCAGGCAAAAGGTCTCGCGCATCGCCGCGGAAATGAAGGCTTCCGGCGACTGGTTCTTTGAGATGTGGCAGCCGAAGATGGTGGACTATATCGGCAAGCAGACGCCGTTCGAGGACGTGCCGGCCACCTATCTCCGCGACAACCAGCATCCCTGGGTGTTCAGCCAAAAGGACAACTGGCACGGCTTTGATGACATCGAAGACAACTACGCCATGCTCGACCCCATCAAACTGACCTTCACCACGCCGGGCCTCAGCGAAGACGGCGTCATGGCCGACGAGGGCATCCCGGCCGGCATCGTCACCAACTATCTGATCAACCACGGCATTGTCTGCGAAAAGACCGACTACTACAGCTTCCTGCTGCTCAACTCCCTGGGCACCACCAAGGCCAAGCAGGGCACCCTGCTTTCGGGCCTGCTGAAATTCAAGAATCTCTACGACACCAACGCCCCGCTGGCCCAGGTGCAACCCGATCTGGTGAAGGCCTATCCCGAAGCCTATGAAAACGTGGGCCTCAAGGACCACTGCAACGCCATCCACCGCTACTTCAAGGAGCACCAGCTCCTGGACAAGATGCAGGCCGCCTTCCAGGTCATCCCGGATCAGGCCATGAAGCCCGCCGACGCCTATCACGAGGTGGTGCGCAAAAACGTGGAATACGTGGAGCTTTCCGAGATGAAAGGCCGCATTCCGGCGGTGATGATGGTGCCCTATCCTCCAGGCATCCCGGTGATGATGGGCGGCGAACTGATGAACGACAAGGCCGCGCCCATTTATGAGTATCTCGCAGCCCGCCAGGACTTTGAAAACGTCTTCCCAGGCTATGAAAGCGACATCCACGGCGTGGAGCGTGTGGAGCGTGGCGGCAAGAAGTACTTCAAGACCTTGTGCGTCAAACAGGGCTAATGCGGTAGTAATCGACCGGCGCGCCCCAAGGGCCCAGTATCCAGGGGCGCGCCGCATCCTTAATACCAGCGCGAAACCGATACCAGCAAACGGAAGACCGCCGTATGTCCGAAGCCAAGTCGCAGCCCAAACTCAGTTTTTTCACCCTGATGATGATCAACGTGGCTGCGGTGCTGTCCCTGCGGGCCCTGCCGGGCATGGCCGAATACGGCTACGCCCTGATCGTCTATCTGGGCCTGGGCGCCATCTGTTTTTTTGTGCCTTCGGCCCTGGTTTCGGCCGAGCTGGCCTCGGGCTGGAAGCAGGAAGGCGGCGTTTATCTGTGGGTCAAGGAGGCATTCGGGGCCAAATGGGGCTTTGTGGCCATCTTCATGCAGTGGGTGGAAAACCTGCCCTGGTTTCCGGCCGTGCTGGCCTTTGCCGCCTCGGACGTGGCCTATGTCTTTAATCCGGATCTGGCCAACAGCAAGATTTTCGTGGTGGGCGTGATCTGGGTCACCATGTGGCTTTCCACCTTTCTCAATTACCGGGACATGAAGCTATCTGCCTTTTTCAGCTCCAGCGGCGCCATCTTCGGCACCATCATCCCCGGCATCCTGATCATCGTCCTGGGCGTCATCCACTACCTCTCGGGCCAGCCGCCCGAGATTCATTTTTCAATGGACGCCCTGATCCCGGATTTCGATTCCAGCCAGCAATTGATGCTCCTGGCGGCCATGCTGGTGTCGCTATTGGGCATGGAAATGTCGGCCGTGCACGTCAACGAGGTGGAAAACCCCTCTCGGACCTATCCCAGGGCCATTTTCTTTGCCTGCATCATCATCATGAGCCTGTCCGTCTGCGGTTCATTGGCCATCGCCAATGTCATTCCGGCCGACAGCGTCAGCCTCAGCGCCGGGGTCTGCCAGGCCTTTGACAAGCTGTTCGCCATCCACGGCATGCCCTGGATGACGCCCATAGTCTGCCTGCTCATGGCCTACGGCGGCATCACCATGGTAATTACCTGGATGGTGGGGCCTTCCAAGGGCATCCGCGAGGTGGCCAAGGAGGGCTATCTGCCCAAGTCTTGGCAGCGGACCAATGAGCACGGCATGCCCACCAGGATATTGGTCATCCAGAGCGGGTTTTCCTGTCTCTTGTCGTTGACGATCCTGTACATGCCCACGGTCAGCAGCGCCTTCATGCTCATGAGCGCCCTGGCCGCCCAACTCTATCTGATCATGTATCTGTTGATGTTCGCCGCGGCCATCCGCCTGCGCTACACCCGGCCCGACGTGGAGCGCGGCTACACCATACCCGGCGGCAAGGCGGGCATCTGGCTGGTCTGCGGCATCGCCATATGCACCTGCATCTTCGTGACCGTCTTCGGCTTTATCCCGCCTGATGCGGTCAGCCAAAACGGAACGATAGCTTCCGCCAAATACATCGCGTTCCTGGTGGTGGGAATGGCCGTGTTCACGGCGGTTCCGCTTTATTTTTACAGGCGCGCCCTGAAAAGAAGCGCGGCCCGGTCATGAATCAATCAATGCGTTGACATACTTTTTCTGTTGAATCTATCGGTGCAAAGGAGGGGCAATGGCTGCAAATGAAGCACACAAGATGGGGCTGTTCGCATGTATCTCCGTGGTCGCCGGCAATATGATGGGCTCGGGCATCGCCCTGCTGCCGGCCAACCTTGCCGGCATCGGGAGCATTTCCATCATCGGCTGGTTCGTGGCCCTAACCGGCTCCCTGGCCCTGGCCTATGTCTTTTCCCGGCTGGGCATGGAAGATCCCCAGGAGGGTGGCCCCATCGCCTATTCAGGCGAGGTTTCCCCCATTCTGGGCTACCAGTCGGGCCTGTTGTACTACCATGCCAACTGGATCGGCAACCTGGCCATCGCCATCACCGGCGTGGACTATCTGTCGGTGTTTTTCCCGGCCCTGCAAGACCCGATCTATTCGGGCATCGCCTCGCTGATCATCATCTGGATCTTCACCGGCATCAACATCATGGGCGCCAACTGGATCGGCCGTCTGGTGTCGGTGGGCGTGGTCCTGCTGCTGATTCCGGTGGTGCTCACCGGCACCGTGGGCTGGCTATTCTTTGATCCGGTCCAATTCCAGAGCAACTGGGTCGTGGGCTCCAAGACGCCGGAATCGGCCGTCATGGCCGCGATTATCCTGTGCATCTGGAGCTTCATCGGCGTGGAAAGCGCCTCGGTCAACACCGCCGTGGTCAAAGACCCCAAGCGCACCATTCCGCTGTCGACAATGATCGGCACGGGCATCGCCGGAACGGTTTATATCCTTTCCTGCACGGCCATCTCGGGCATGTTCCCGGCCAAGGACATGGCCGCCTCGGGGGCGCCGTTCTCCATGGCCATGGGCCATATCTGCGCGGGCCTGCCCTTTGCCGACATAGTGCCCAAGCTGGTCTCGGCGGTAACGGCCTTCGCCTGTCTGGCCTCCCTGGGCTCATGGATGATGCTGGTGTCCCAGGCCGGAATGCGGGCCTCCAAGGACGGCACCCTGCCCGCCATCTTCGGCAAACAAAACCACAAGGGCATCCCCGTCCCCGGCCTGATCATGGCCTCGGTGATGATGAGCATCCTGCTGGTCATCCTGATGCTCAGCTCCAAGGGCGGCAACACCCAGAGCCTGTTCGGCAGCATCTGCAACATCGCCGTTCTGATGACCCTGCCTCCGTATTTCTACTCGGCCCTCAACCTGCTGCGCAGGCACGGCTTCAGGGATTCCAAGGCCCTGTTGCAGATTGTTTCATCGATGTTGGCCTGCGGCTTCTGCCTGGTGGCCCTGAGCGGGGCGGCCAAGATGGCCCTGGCCGGTTGCCTGGTTGTTATGCTGTTGACCTTTGTCTTTTACGTTGGCAAGGACCGGCGGGAATACGAAAAGAATATGCTCTCAGAGCGCTAGTATTAAATAATTTCCGAGGGGCTCGAACGAATCGAGCCCCTCGGGAATTGGTATAGACTCCTGGGCGCGGCGAACGCGCCCAGGAGTTAATTGTTTAATAGTAACGCCTACGCCAGACACTCCCGGAACACCTTACGGAAGTGGAAACCATAAATGGTAAAAGTCACGGCCAAGGGGAACAACTTGGGGCGTCTGAACAGAGACCAAAACAGCAATTTCCAATAATGCAGCCTCGCCTTGTCCTTGATTCCCAGTAAAAGCATCGACCTGAAAAAAGCCCAGGCATAGCCAGAGTGCAGGCGCAGATATCCGGCATGGAAATGGAACTTTTTACTTTTCTCTGCGCTGTATTCCCTCAGGTAGTTTTTCACCCGCTGGTAATACGGCTTGGGGGAATAGATGCCGCTGATGATCCGGCGGTATCCTTGGGATAACGCCTCAATGCCCATTTTGGGCACGACATTTGTAGTTAAATCAGTGTTATCGCCGGTTATCTCTTTAAGCAAACGGCCTTCGTTGACGATCCGCTGGTATAACTGGCTACCTCTGGGCGCATTCAGCAGCCCAACCATGGCGGTAACTATCCTGCTGTTTTGAATAAACTCTATTTGCTGGTCGAAAACAGACGGCGAGTCATTGTCAAAGCCCACGATAAAGCCGCCGCGCACTTCCATGCCGAAGCTCTGCATTTTCTTTACGCTGGCCACCATATCCCGATTACGGTTCTGAATTTTATTGCATTCGGCTAGGCTGTCTTCATTTGGGGTTTCGATGCCCACAAAAACACCGTCAAAACCGGCGGCGGCCATCAGACGCATCAATTCTTCGTCGTCGCTGAGGTCAATGGAAGCCTCGGTGGACAATTTAAAGGGATGTTTGTGCTCGCTCATCCACTGGATAATGGCTGGCAGTACGTGCTTCTTCAACTTCACCTTGTTGCCGATAAAATTGTCATCGACAATAAACAGGCTGCCGCGCCAGCCCGAACTGTAAAGGGCGTCAAACTCGGCAAGAATCTGTTCCTTGCTCTTGGTGCGCACCTTGCGGCCGAACAGGGCGGTAATATCGCAGAATTCGCAATCGAAGGGGCAGCCCCGGGAATACTGAACATTCATGGACGCATAGCGTTTGAGGTTCAGCAGGCTCCACATGGGCGGCGGAGTACTGGCCAATGTTGGAAATTGATCTGTTGTGTATATGTGACGAGGCGTTCCCGCCTCAAGATCCTTCAGAAATAGCGGTAGCGTTATCTCGGCCTCGCCGAGCACGAAGTGGTCCACGCCGCTAAATTCCTCATGCCCGGTAGTGAACAGCGGGCCGCCGGCCACAACCTTGACATTATTCTCGCGGCAAAGGGCGATTATCCGCTTAACTGACTGTCTCTGAATGTCCATGGCGCTGATCATCACATAATCAGCCCATGCCAGGTGCTTTGCACGAAGGGTTTCCACATTCTCGTCTATAAGCTTTTTGTCCCATGATTCAGGGAGCATGGCTGCAACGGTGAGCAGTCCCAGAGGGGGGTGAAGCGCTTTTTTGGCAATGAATTTCAGAGCGTGTTTAAAGCTCCAAAAGGTATCCGGACTCTCGGGATTTACTAGTAGAATTTTCATATTCCTCACTTTTATACTATTTTACTATACCTTTCCGGTTTTATCCTTCTCTTTATCTCCCTGAGCCTTTTTCCCATATTTATCGGCACGGGTGCGCCGTATTGCGGCTGAGACCTCCGGGCCTGATGTATGCCCGGAGTGACATCAATGAAGTGAAAACCGTTGGACATAAATACAATGAATCGTTATATTTAGTATACTAATCATTTGACAACATAACATTTGCCTTTTAACGTAGATGGAAACCTCTAGTTCTTACGGTTTGGAATCTCCCGCGCATGGCTTACGACGAAAGCATCCTGAGTTCGCTCAGGCGCATAACCAGGGCCATTGACCTGCACAGCCGCAAGTTGGCTTCCGAGTACAAGCTCACGGCGCCACAGCTTGTCTGCCTGCGCCAGCTGTACAATGATGGCCCCCTCCCCCCCAGCCGTCTGGCCAGAGAAGTATCTCTGAGCCAAGCCACGGTCACCGGAATAATCGACCGTCTGGAACGCAGCAGGCTCGTGGAACGGCGGCGTGATCAAAAAGACCGCCGCCAGATAAGCATTTTCATCACGGAAAAAGGCAGGGAACTGGTCCAAAGTGCTCCGCTTCCCCTGCAGGAGAGGTTTGCCGGACGCCTTGCAAAGTTGGACCAACAACAACAGGCTCTGATCGACAAAACACTGAAAGAAATTGTCGAAATGATGGAGGCGACAGAGCTTGATGTCGCTCCAGTCATTACCAGCGGCAATGTGGAAGCGGAGCACACCCAGGTTGAGGAATTCCTGGATGCTCCGATATTGAACAAGGAAAACAAAAACTGATAATGGGTTTCCCCAAGACCGACTGCCATATCCTAACCGACCTACTGCTCAACTGCGCGTGCGGCATCCACAACTCGTGGCGCCTACTTTGGGCCAGCTGCGACTACCGTTTTCCCAACTAAGCCTTTTTCCTAAGCACCCCGTACGGTTCGCCCTGGCGAACAGTGCCATGTTTTATTCCTATCAACTTACCGGGAGAACCGTGCATATGCCCTGCATGATCAAAGTTGAAAACGTCTTCAAGGTTTTCGGAGCCCATCCGGAAAATGCCATCCCTTTGGTAAAGGAAGGCCTGTCCAAGGATGAAATCCTAAAAAAAACAGGCCAAGCCGTCGGTTGCGCCGACGTCTCCTTTGAGGTGGAGCAAGGCCAGTTGTTGGTGGTGATGGGCCTTTCGGGCAGCGGCAAATCCACGTTGATCCGTTGCCTGAACCGGCTCAATGAACCCACGTCAGGCTCCATCGTCATCGATGGCGTCGACGTCACCAAGCTTGGCGACAGGGAACTCATGGAGTTCCGCCGCCGCAAGTTTGGTTTCGTATTCCAGCACTTCGCCCTGTTTCCCCACCGCACGGTGCAGGCCAACGCCGAGTACGGCCTGGAGATCCAGGGCATGGACCCCATGGAGCGGGCCGAAAAAGCTCGGACAGCCCTCAAACAGGTGGGCCTGGAGGGTTGGGAGGAATCCTACCCGGCCCAGCTCTCTGGTGGCATGCAACAGCGAGTGGGCCTGGCCAGAGCCCTGGCCGTGGACCCGGACATCCTGCTGATGGACGAGGCCTTCTCCGCTTTGGACCCTCTGATCCGCCGGGGCATGCAGGACGAGTTGATAAGCCTGCAACACGAGCTTCAAAAGACCATCGTGTTCATCACCCACGATCTGGACGAAGCCCTGAAGCTGGGCGACAAGGTCATCCTGATGAAGGACGGCAAGATCGTCCAGCAGGGCACCCCGGAGGAGATCCTGACCAACCCGGCCACCCGCTATGTTGAAAAATTCGTCGAGGACGTGGACATGTCCAAGGTGCTCACTGCCTCGTCGGTGATGAACGAGCCCAAGATCGTGGCCTTCCCCAAGGAAGGACCCCACGTGGCCCTGAGGCGAATGCGCGAAGAAGGCCTGTCGAGCATCTTCGTGGTGGAGAAAAAACGCATCCTGAAGGGCCTGCTCACCGCAGAAGCAGCCAAACGGGCCGCCGACCGGGGCGACAAGGAAATCGAAAACTATGTCAACCACACCGACCTGCCCACGGTGAGCCCCGACGATTCGTTGAACACTCTTTTTCCCCTGCTTGCTGAAAGCAATCTGCCTTTGCCCGTAATCGACGAAAACCGCCGTTTGTTGGGCATTGTCGTGCGGGGCTCGGTATTGGCCGGCCTGGCTGATGCGGGAGCGACCAATGACTGATCTTAATATCCCCAAAATACCCCTGGACGAATGGATTGATGGGGCCATTGACTGGACCTCCACCAACTTTGCCCCGGTGACCAAGGCCGTAAGCAAAGTCATCGAGGCTGTGGTGGAAGGCCTTGTCGAAGGGCTTGAGTGGCTGCCGTTTTGGCTATTGATCATCGTGCTGGCCGGCGTGGCTTGGCGCATTGCCGGACGCAAGGTGGGCATTGGCTCGGCCCTTGGCCTGTTGCTGCTTTGGAACCTTGGGCTTTGGCAATCGACCCTGGAGACAATGGCCCTGGTTCTGTTTTCCACTGCCGTGGCCATGTCCGTGGGCCTGCCTCTGGGCATACTGGCGGCGCTCAATGAAACAGCCTACAAAATCATATCGCCCATTCTCGACTTCATGCAGACCATGCCCGCGTTTGTCTACCTGATACCGGCCATCCCGTTCTTTGGCCTGGGCGTGGTCTCGGCCATATTCTCCACAGTGATCTTCGCAGTACCCCCGGCCATTCGACTGACAGGTCTGGGCATCCGCCAAGTGCCCAATGAACTCATCGAGGCGGCCGACGCATACGGTTCGACCTGGAGCCAGAAGCTGATAAAGCTCCAGCTCCCCCTGGCCACGCCGACGATCATGGCCGGCGTAAACCAGACCATCATGCTCTCGCTTTCCATGGTCGTAATCGCGGCCATGATCGGCGCGGGTGGCCTGGGCGGCGACGTGTGGAAGGCCATCCAGCGTATGCAGCCGGGTATGGGCTTCGAAGCCGGGTTGGGCATCGTTATTTTGGCAATGATACTGGACCGCATCACCCAAAAAATTGCAAAATCAGGCGAACAGGAAGGGCACTAGGCCCAGTTCGCCGATTGTTAACCATAGCGATAATGCACGTTCGAAAAGGAGAGTTCACATGAAACGTTTCAAAGCGAAAATGGCCATGGCCATTATGCTTTGCCTGGCAGTTTGCGGCCTGGCAATGGCCCCGGCGGCAAACGCCGGCGATACCATCAAATTGGTCTATGTCGAATGGGCCTGCGCTACGGCAAGTACAAATCTTGTCGCTGCGGTTATCGAGACAAAATTGGGTAAGAAAGTCAAGCTGATGCCGGTCAGCGCGGCTGCCATGTGGCAGGCCGTTGCCTCGGGCGATGCCGACGGCCTGGTCTGCGCTTGGCTACCAACCACCCACGCGCATTACTTCAAAAAGGTGCAGAGCAAAGTCGATGACCTAGGTCACAACATGACCGGTACGCGTATCGGCCTGGTGGTTCCCAAGTACGTCACCATCGATTCCATTGACCAGATGGAATCTGTTGCCGACAAGTTCGACGGCAAGATTGTAGGCATTGATCCGGGTGCCGGTCTGATGAGCAAGACGGAAAAGGTCATCAAAGACTATGGGCTTAAAAATTTCAAGCTTATCGAATCCAGCGGCGCGGCCATGACCGCAGCCCTGGGCGACTCCATCAAAAAGCATGAATGGGTCGTGGTCACCGGCTGGACTCCTCACTGGAAATTCGGCCGCTGGGAACTCAAATACCTCAAGGACCCCAAGGGCATCTACGGTGGTGAGGAAAACGTCGATACCATCGTGCGCAAGGGCCTGGAAAAAGACGACCCCAAGGTATTCAATTTCCTGAAGAATTACAAGATCACCGCAACCGAATTGCAGACCATGATGGACTGGAACACGGTCAAGGGCGCCGATCCGTACCAGAGCGCTCTGAAGTGGATGAAGGAGAACCCGAACAAGGTTGCGGCCTGGCTCAAGTAGCCGGGCTTTTAGCGCCCTGCCCCGCCTAAGGGAGAGCGTGGCCGAGCGTGTCAACTTTGACAAACAACATAGGCGAATTAGTTAGGAGAAGGAGAATGAAAAAGCTGGTATTGCCGGTGATTCTGGCGGTTGCGCTGATGCTATGCGCACCCCTGGGCGCCATCGCCGGCGGTGAAGACAACACAGAAGACCTGAAGCAGGAGATTCAGGCCCTGAAGGCAAAACTGGCCGAGATGGACCAGTTGAAAGCCAAACTGGCTGAGCTGGAAGCCCGTTTGGACAAAAATGATCAGCAGGACGTCAAGGCCAAAGAGGTCACAGATCAGCACGAGGGTGTTCTGGCCAAGATCAAAGACCAGACCAACATCGACATCGGCGGCGCTGTGCGGTTCAACTACCGCAACACTGACTACAATGACAAGGGCAAGAGCCGCGGCGGCGACCTCACCTGGGACATCTTCCGCCTCAACGTTGACGGCTCCATCAACAACATCCTGGTCAGCGCCGAGTACCGTTGGTACTCCTACATGGACGTTCTGCATCACGCCTGGATGGGCTACAATTTCAACGAAAACTGGCAGGGCCAGTTGGGCGTGACCCAGGTTCCCTTCGGCCTGCTGCCCTGGGCCTCGCATAACTACTGGTTCAGCCTGGCCTACTACGTGGGTCTGGAAGACGACTATGACCTGGGCGCCAAAGTGCTTTACAAAGAAGGCCCCCTGGATATCCAGATGGCCTTCTTCAAAAACGAAGAATGGGGCAATCCCGCCGACCTGGAGCGCTACAGCATTGACGTGGTCACCAGCGGCGATCAGCAAAACCAGGAAAGCAATCAGGTCAACGCCCGCGTGGCCTACACCTTTGGCAAGGACACCAAGTTCAACACCGAGGTCGGCCTCTCGGGCCAAATAGGCCAGCTCTACAACAACACCACCGACTCCAACGGCTCCCACTGGGCAGCCGGCGCCCATGTCAACGGCAACTACGGCCCGGTCAACATCATGCTGGAAGCCGCCCGCTATTCATATGACCCGGACAACCCGGCCGGTGTTAATGATCAAACCATCCTCATGGGCGCATTTGGGGCCGATTATACGGTTGCCTCCGAGGCCTGGCTCTATATCGCCGGTATCGCCTACAACTTTGACGTGAACTGGGGTCCGGTTACCGGCTTGCAGTTCTATGACGATTTCAGCATGATCGACAAGGATGAGGACGGATACGAGAATTCCTTCATCAATACCCTTGGCTGCCTGATCAGCGCCAACCCGGTCTACATTTATGTCGACCTGGTAATGGGTAAAAACGCCATATGGGTTGGCAGCGACAACAACGCCATGGCCCAAGGCGACCCGGATGCCGAATGGCAGTATCTGTTCAACATCAACTTTGGCTACTACTTCTAGGCCAAACTTGATTTGAGCCCAAGGGCCGGCCCTTTACCGGGGCCGGTCTTTTTAGTATGTGCAAGCCACCCCGGCCCATTACATTTCATCAAAAATGATACATTTTTGTATCTACATGCCACCAAACATTCCCCCTGGTGTGATTCCAATTAGCCTTTTTTCGGCCTCATTTTCGCCACGGCTGCATCAATGCAGGCGAATCTGAACATCGTTTGCCACCTGTCCGCTGGCATATTAATTGCTAATAATTTCCAGCGCCTGCTCTCCAAATTTCGTCAACCCGGTGACAATCAAACCGGTAGCAACGGATTGGCAGATCAATCTATCACGCTTAGATAAAGAGAGAGGTTGCTTCATGCCCGAGAGGATACTTGCTCTTTCAAAGGACGTTTCCACCCTTGTCACCGGAAAAGTGGCCGAGATATCCGGCGTCACCCGTTCAACCAAGTACTTGGCCCTGAATGCCGCCGTGGAGGCGGCCAGAGCGGGTGAGGCGGGCAGAGGATTTGCAATCGTGGCCGAGGAAGTCGGCCGGGTATCCGAGTCCATCAGCAAGATCACCATTGACCTGATGCAATCCCTGGAAGAGAGCGTCGGCAAATTGGACAACCTCGGCAGGCAGATGGTGGCAAACGTCCGGGGGCGGCGCCTGTCCGATTTGGCTCTCAACATGATAGACATCATAGACCGCAACCTGTATGAGCGCTCCTGCGATGTCCGCTGGTGGGCCACCGACCAGGCCATTGTCGACTGCGCGGCCGATCCGGTGCCGGACAAGACGAAATTCGCCAGCAAACGCCTGGGCGTTATTCTTGATTCATACACCGTATATCTTGATCTATGGGTTCTGGACACCAAGGGCAACGTCCTGGCCAACGGCAGACCCGACCGTTACCGGGTCAACAGCACCAACCACAAAAACCAGCCGTGGTTTCAAGACGCATTGGCCACCCACGACGGGACCTGTTTCGCCGTGGCCGATGTAGCCACCAACCCCGAGTTGGGCAACAAGGCCGTCGCCACATATGCCACGGCAATCAGGGAAAACGGCGAGGCCCACGGCAGAGAGCTTGGCGTGTTGGGTATCTTCTTTGATTGGGAACCCCAGGCCCAGGCCGTTGTCGATGGGGTGCGCTTGGATCCGGATGAAGTTGGCCGCACCAGGTGCTTGCTGTTGGATTCCAAATTCAGGGTGATCGCGGCTTCCGACGACCAGGGGCTTTTACAGGAAACGGTTGCCTTGCAAAAGACGGACGAACCCAAAGGAACCTTTGTCGACAATTCCGGCACCATGGTCGCCTATGCCCTGACACCAGGCTATGAAACCTATAAGGGGCTCAACTGGTACGGGGTGATCGTGCAGGCCATGCCGCAAAAAACACCTAAAACATAAACGGCCCATAACAGTCTGACTCCAAAACGCGCGTTCCTCGCAACCCTCGTAGGCAGCCGGTTGCGGCCACGTGGTACGGGTTGGAACCAATGGGCGTTATCAGTATAATAAATCATTAAAAACAAAGGCATCTTCGAGATCATTGATTCGTCGCAAAAACGCGTTGGCAATACTATTGTACAAAGCACAAACAATTTTCATGTTGTGCACCTCCACCACCTGACGTTATAAAGGCTTGCAGACGCAGCAACATTTAAAAAACAAACAGCCGTGAATGTCATTCCTTGCCTCAGCTACCATTCCTAAAGTTCGCCCGGGAACGGCTATTCCGGCTAATTGTCTTTAAACAATCTGTCCAAGGGAGGAGAACCGATGAAGTTTCGCAACATGATTTGTTTCGCTCTGGTATTGACCTTGGTCCTTGCGGCCGGGTCCGTGCTGGCCAAAGAAAAAGTCAAAGTGGCTTTTCTTGGCCCCTTGACCGGCGGAGTCTCGGCGATCGGCGTGGGTGGACGCAATTCCGCCGACTTGGCCGTCAGGCTGCGCAATGCCGACCCCAACGCGAAATATGAATATGAATTCGTGGCCTTGGATGACGAATGCAAGCCCAATTCCGGCGTGCAGGTGGCCACCAAAGTAGCCACGGATAAAAAAATCATCGCCGCGGTGACCCAATACTGCTCGGTGGTGGCCCTGGCGTCGGTGGACGTCTATCACCGCTTCGGCCTGCCGGTGGTGGTCTGGGGTGCGGTGCATCCCGACATCACCTATGGCAACGACTACAAGGAAGTCCACCGCATCAACGGCACCATGGTCAACCAGAACGAAACCGCCGCCAAGTTCGCCATGGACCAGGGCTACAAGACCTATGTCCTGCTCTACGACACCACCGACTACGGCAAGGGCATGTACAACTACTTCAGCAAGTACCTGGAAGCCGAAGGCGGCAAGATTCTGGCCAGCTTCGGCGTCACCCCGGACCAGCAGGACTTTACCGCCGAGTTAACCCAGGCCAAGACGCTCAACCCGGACGTGATCTGGTTCGGCGGCCTGACCCCCTTGGGCGTGCGCATCCGCCTGCAGATGGAAAAGCTGGGCTCCGACTCCCAGTTCCAGAGCTGCTCGGGCATCGTGTCCGACGCCTATATCACGGGCACCGGCAAGCTTGCCGAGGGCACCGTGGCCTTCCGCGAGGGTGAGCCCGTTGAAGACCTGCCCGGCGGCAAGTGGTTCATGGAAGAATACAAAAAGGCCGGTTACGCCGAAGCTCCGGACGCATTCGGCCCCTTTGCCTTCGCGGCCATGAACCTGATTCTCGACGGCATTGAAAAGGTCGGACCCAGCCGCAGGGCTCTGGTCAAGTGGATGGAAGACATCAAGGACTACGACAGCATCGTCGGCAAGGTCACCTTTGACGAGCATGGCCAGAACATCTCTCCGGCCATCACCAAATACGTTGTTCAGGATGGCGTATGGGTGCCCTGGAAGAGTTCAGAGTACGCAAGCGGCAAGCGCCAACTCAAAAAGAAGTAGCCTATTAAAACCGGCAAACCAGAGAGCGGCCCGATTAAAAACGGCCGCTCTCTGTGCCGGAAATAATACTTGGGATAAGTTCTGATGGATCTGGGACTGATTGCACAGCATGTTGTAAACGGCCTGATGATGGGCCTCATCTACGCACTCGTGGCAGTGGGCTTCACCCTGTTTTTCGGAGTGCTGGACATAATCAAGTTCTCCCACGGCGACGTTTTGACCTGGGGCGTCTTTTCGGCCCTGACGGTTTATATCGGCCTGGACATTATCGGCCTGCACGCCCCCTGGCTCACCCTGATCATCGTGACAGTGGTCTCCATGGCCCTGATCGGCGCGCTGGGGGCCTTGATAGCCAAGGTGCTCATCCTGCCCCTGCGCAAGGCGCCGCCGCTCAATGTCTTGTTGATTACCCTGATGCTCGGCACCGTCCTGCGTGAGTCGATCCGCCTGTTCTACCCCGACGGCGCCAACCCCAAGCGCTTCCCGGCTCTGCTGCCGGACTGGAGCCATACCTGGGGCAATTTCACGCTTCGCTTTGACAACACCGTAATGCTCATCACCGGCATTGCTCTTATCGTCTTGGTGCAGGTATTGATCAAACGCACCAAGCTGGGCATGGCCATCCGGGCCGTATCCCAGGACGAGGAGACGGCCCGGATCATGGGCATCAATTTCAATATGGTGGTGTTTATAACATTCGCCATAGGCTCGGCCCTGGCAGCCTACGCCGGTGTCACCTATGGCCTTTATTACAATGAACTCAGCTTCAACATGGGTCTTCTTTTGGGCGCCATCGGCTTCAGCGCCGCGGCGGTGGGCGGCTTCGGCAATATCTATGGCGCCATTGTCGGCGGCTTTTTGTTCGCCGCCCTGCAAACCATCGGGGCGGCCGCCCTGCCCTTTGCCAGCGCCTACAAGGACGTGTTCGCCTTTGGCGTGGTGATCATGATCATGGCCTTCAAGCCCTCCGGCCTTTTGGGCGAAAAAGAGACGGAGAGGGTTTAATCAATGAATATCCAACAGAGAAGCAAATCATCATTCATCCCCGCCCTGGCCGCCGTTATCCTGGGCGCGGTGTACATGGTCTTTTTCCTGGCCGCAGAATCCGAGTTGGAGGTCTTCGGCCTGCTCCTTGGTGCGGGCGTGGTCCTGCTGATACTGCGTAAAATGGGCGTTCTGGATAAAATCGGACGCGGCGCCTCCGACAACAGCATGGCCTTTGGCGCTTGCGTGGCCGTGGCCGCCGCGGCCATCAGCCTTTACTTTTACGACGACAACTTCGTGTTGTTTTTGATCGGCTCGGTGTTGGCCTACACCCTGACCTGTCTGGGCCTCAATATCCAGTTCGGCTTCGTGGGCGTGGTCAACTTCGCAGGAGCCTCGTTCTTCGGCGTGGGCTGCTACACCGCGGCCATCCTGACCAAGCACACGGCCACACCCCACCTGCTGATCCTGGTCCTGGGCGGGTTGGCAGCGGCGGCCCTGGGCTTTTTGATCCTGGTGCCGGTGCTCAAGACAAGGGGTCATTACGCGGCTCTTGTGACCATAGCCTTCGCCCTGCTGTTCAAGACCTTCCTGGAAGTCAACGACACCCTTGGCGGCCCCCAAGGCCTCAAGTGCGACGGGCTGCATATCCTTGGCTGGGACTTCAACACCGACATCATCATCGGCTCTTTCGAAGGCTCGTTCTATCTGGGCTACATCGCCGTTATTCTGGTGCTGTGCGTGCTGGGCTTCGTCTTCGCCCGGCGCATGGAAGAATCATGGATCGGCCTGAACATGGACGCCGTTCGCCTTGACGAAACGGTCAGCGCCTGCTTTGGCCTTTCCATTCCCACGTGGAAGGTGGCGGCCTTTACGGTGGGCAACTTCTACTGCGGCCTGGCCGGCGCCTTTTACGCCATGATGCTGGGCTACATCGCACCCACCAACTTCACCTTCGGCGACTCGCTGATCTTGTTGTCCATCGTCATCTTGGGCGGATTGGGATCCAGTTGGGGCGCCGTGGCGGCCACCGGCATCATCATCCTGCTGCCGGAAAAATTCCAGATGCTCCAGGAATACCGCTTCCTGATCTTCGCGGCGCTGGTCATAGGCATTTTGCTGTTCAGGCCCCAGGGCCTGCTGCCGCGGACCCTGCGCAGCTTCGCCCCCTTGAGATCCAGGCAGGGATAGCCATGACATTGCAAACATCACTACTGAGCGTACAAAAGCTGGAAAAAAACTTCGGTGGCGTCAAGGCCCTGGCCGATCTTAACCTTGAGGTTGGGCAAAACCAGATTATGGGGCTCATCGGGCCCAACGGCTCTGGCAAGACGACCTTCTTCAACGTTCTTACCGGCATCTACCCCGTGACCAGCGGCAAGATCTATTTTGAAGGCCACGACATCACCAACTTCACACCCCAAAAGGTCTACCGGGCCGGTGTTGCCCGCACCTTCCAGCGCTCGCGCCTGCTGCTGGAACTGTCGATCTTGGACAATATCCTGCTGGGCAACCACAACAGGCTCAACAACGGCCTGTGGTTTAACATGTTCCGGCGGGGGGCCTTGCAACAGCAGTTCAACGACCGCCTGGAAAAGGCCAGGGAATTGATCAACATCTTTGACGAGTCTCTGGCCGGCAATATCTTCGAACCGGTGGCCAAGCTGCCGATGATCTCCCGCAGGCGCATCGAGATCTGCCGGGCCCTGATCAGCAGGCCAAAGCTGCTGCTGTTGGACGAGCCCTCGGCGGGCATGACCCATGACGAGACGTTCCGGCTCATCGACGACATCCTGGAAATCAAGAGCAAGGTCCAGAACCTTACGATCATCATCATCGAGCACGAAATGTCGGTCATGGAGCGCATCACCGATCACTGCGCGGTGCTCAACTTCGGCGAAAAAATCTGTGAAGGCACCTATGAGCAAGTTTCCTCGGACAAAAACGTCCAGGAAGCATATTTGGGGATGGACTGATGCACGATAGCACCCCGGCGCTGAGCGTCCAAAACATATACACGGCATATGACAGCGCGGACGTCCTGGAGAATCTGAACCTGGAGGTGGCCCAGGGCTCCATCACCTGCCTGCTGGGCTCCAACGGCTCGGGCAAGACCACCCTGATCCGCTCCATCCTGGGTCTGACCCCGGCCCGCAAGGGCAAGATATTGTTCATGGGCCAAGACATCACCCAGCAGCGCACCTTCAAGATCGCCCGCATGGGCCTGGCCAGCATTCCCGAAGGCCGCAAGGTCTTCCCGGCCATGACCGTGGAGGAAAACCTGCTCCTGGGCGGCTATCAGGAAGACGACAAGCAGGTCCTGGCCCAACGCCTGGAAAAGGTCTACGGCATTTTCCCCCGCCTCAGGGAGCGCACCGGCCAGCTTGCCGGAACCATGTCCGGCGGCGAACAGGCCATGGTCTCCATCGGCCGGGGGCTGATGGGCGACCCCAAGGTGATGATCATCGACGAGCCGTCCCTGGGCCTTTCGCCCCTGCTGGTCAAGGAAAACTTCCGCATTATCCGCGAGATCAACCAGCAGGGCATCACCGTGTTTTTGGTGGAACAAAACGTGCGCCAGACCCTGGCCATCTCCCATTTCGGCTATGTGCTCTCCAAGGGCCAGGTGGTGGCCCAGGGCACAGCTGAATACCTGCGGGACAACCAGGAAGTGCAACAGGCCTATTTCGGCTAGGGCCGCCAAGGAGACCGAAGATGAGCAACACGCCGGACCCCGTGGAAATAGCCCAAGGGCTGATTCGCATCAACAGCATCAACCCGCCCGGCGGCGAGGAGGCCGCGGCCCGCTACGTGGGCCAGATGATGGCCGATGCCGGGCTCAAGGTCGAATACGCCTATCTGGCCGAAAACCGGGCCGGAGTCGTGGCCGCGCTGAGCGGGAACCAACCCGGACCGGTATTGGTGTTCACCGGCCATCTGGACACGGTGCCCCTGGGCACGGCCCAGTGGAGCTTTGACCCCCACGGCGGCGAAATCGTCGACGGTTGTCTGCGGGGCCGGGGGGCCAGCGACATGAAAAGCGGCATCGCGGCCATGACCGCAGCGGCCCTTGAGCTGGCGAAAGGGCCCAACGGCCGGGGCGAAATCATCTTCGCCTTCACTGCCGGCGAGGAAACAGGCTGCGACGGGGCCTGGCAAATGGTTAACAGCCATGCCGTGCCCGCCAGGGCCGACGCATTGGTGGTGGCCGAGCCTTCGGGCATGCAGCCGTTTCTGGGGCACAAGGGCGCCTTGTGGCTGGAATGCCTTGCCCGGGGCAAGTCGGCCCACGGCTCCATGCCCGACAAGGGTGAAAACGCCATTTACAAGGCGGCAAGGGCCGCGGCCGGGCTGGAGCATTTCTTCAGCGATCCGGCTGAGCACGCCCAATTGGGCAAGCCCACCATCAACGTGGGCACCTTCAGCGGCGGCAGCAAGATCAACATGGTGCCGGACCAGGCCATGTTCCAGGTGGACCTGCGCACCGTGCCCGGGCAAAATCATGGCGAACTTATTGAGCAAATCAAGCTTCGCATGGGCCCGGATATCGCGGTCAAGCAGCTAATCGACCTGCCCGGCTTCCTGACCCCGGCCGACGACCCCTGGATCACCGGCATACTAAAAATCATGCAGCGCATCCAGGGAGGTCAGCCAACGCCCGGTTACGTTAATTTCTTCACCGACGCTTCAGTGCTCAAGCCGTCTCTTGGCGACCCGCCGACCATAGTGCTTGGCCCTGGAGACCCCGGCCAGGCCCACCAGACCGACGAGTTCTGTCCCGTGGACCAAATCAGGCAGGCAGCCCAAGTGTATGTGGAAATAGCGCGGCAGTGGCTGGGCGTCTAGTGGGCGCGGTTAGGCCCGGTCTTGCCTTTAGCCGGTGACCAGTTTCCTGGCGCCGGAGGAAAAAACATTGAATCTCATACCCAGAATCCGCAGATGGGTGACTGTTCCGCGTTGGATGAAGCCGACCTTTTTGGCGTAATTGCGCGAAGGGATGTTATCCTCTCTGATCAGGGTGAAAATCCGGCGGTAACCGTTGGCGTGCAGCCATTCGGACATCAAAATATAAGAACTGGACATTATGTTTTTACCCCGGTAATCCGGGCGGACCCAGCTCTTGTAGGTAAAAGCGCAATCGCCAGATATTTTAATAAATTTGTCCTGCACCACCTGCAATTCGCCCAGGGACACCCAAACGTAGAACACAACATCTTCACCGTATCTGCCCAGAACGACCTTGTCTCCGGCCGCAAGCCGTTTTCGGGAATAGCGAAGGCTTGACTCATCGTAGTCCATATCCGGCATTTCCAGGTAACCGAGGTCGTCTTCCGTACCGAAATAAAATTCAAAACCAGCTAATCCGGGCTTTTGGTCGTTGACCTTATCAACATCGACGCAATAAAAAATCTCGGCGCTGCGGCTAAATGCGAATTGCCTGATTTTCCACAGGTGCAGTCCGCTGACAATTGATTTCAGATTCATGGTTTCACTCCGGAATGTTTATTATTCACAAAGAGTCCGGTGATTATCCCCTTCATCAACTATTTTGCCGACTAAACTGGCGCCCAATTTTCCAAGCGTTAACCACGCAATCTGGCCTTGGCTTTTTGGGCCATTTGTTCCAACGTCAATTGCAATCGTTTTTGCTGTATTACATACCACTGCATCAATTTGCTATCAGTGGAAAGACTCCTCTTATATTCGGAGTCACCAGCCATGAAATCAAATATCTTGTAGCCCTGGGCCGCGTTGTAGGGAATCGCCAAGGCAAGGGAAACAATCCCCGGTGAATTGGCAAAACGTTCGTAATTGAATCCGTTCTGGTAATGGTATACCACACCTTGATAGACAAAATTATAGATACAACCCAGAGTTTCCTCACCGCAAAGAATGTGCAGAAGCTGGATTTCCCCGGCATCGAAACGCCTTTCGATTAGGGTTTTATGGAAGTCCGTAAACCATTCATTGGCGAACGCTCCGGGGTAGCCCCGTTTTTGCCAATACACTTGGTGCAGCCCAACCATCTCGTCAAATACGCGCATCGCCGTGGAAAGATCGCCTGCCGCCTGAAGTTGCAGAGGTCCCTGTTCGGAGAGCTTTCTCATTGACCTGCGGATATTGCGCCGGGTTTTCGGGGATAGTTTGACAATAAAGCTCTCTTCGTCCAGGTCAATGCCGCTCAGGTCAACATGACAGGCAACCAACTCTTTTTGTTTTAAAATTCGGTATTCATCAGCCAATTCATCCAGACAGTCGGCCGGAAACAACCTGCCGTCCAGGGCGGGCAGATGGAATTCGTCCCATTTTGCAGGCAGGGCAGCCAACAAGGCCCGAAGAAGGTCGGCATTTTGCCCCAAGCCGGGGATTTGATTATATTCCAGGGTCAGGCTGTCGTAGGATTCATGCCCCGTGTAATGCAGAAAATATGAATCACTGTTGACGATCAGGTGCCGGTTTTGCCTGGCATGACCCAACAAACACGCGCAACATGCACCCTCCCCGTCCAGCTTGATCAAATCGATCTCGGCATCTAGCGGAACTTTGCTCAGCCAAAGCTCCACCCAAGGCCAGGAGAAGAAATAGCCGTGGGGCTGGTGATTGGCTGCATCCGACCAAATCTCGCGCCACGGTTCAAATCCTTGCGACACCAGATCCCTGGTGCGTTTAAATACTTCAATGTTTGCAGTCATTTTTCCTGTTTGTCGACTGGTATTCCTGCCTGGATTTGGCGGAATAATCCATCAGTTTTGGAAAATGAATGGCAGCTCGAATGTAGTTCAAGTCATCACCGGAATCAAGGCGCGGAATCTCAAAACGCTTGAGATCGCACACTTTGGACACTCCGGTATTATAGGTGAAAGCCAACTTATAACCAGCGTCTTGGGCCAAATCCAATGTTGCCTTATTGATGTGTCTAAGTCCGCCCACCGGATATGCAATTGAACGCACTTGTTGGCCCAACCTGTTTTCAATGATGACCTTTGATTTTATTATTTCTTCTGCCTGATCCACATTGCTCAGAGTCGATAAGACCCAATGATTGCAGGTATGGGAACCAATGGCGATGCCGGAATCATAGGCTTGGCGCAACTGCTCCCAGGTCATCAGTTCCTTATCCATTAACGCTTTTGATGGCGGCGGAGAGTCGGCGGCGGTGGCCAACTCGGCAACCAAATTGGCCGTGCGTTGTTTGGGCGCTGTCTTCATCAATGTTAAAAAATGGCTGATAACGCCTGGCCGGTCTGCTTCCAGGTCAAACGTTTCACCTCTGTATTCGATCCGCGGCTTTTTACTGTTTTTAATGACAAAGGCGATCTGGTCCCACCAGCCAAGATTGCGATTTTCCACCAACAATGCCGGCGCGAAAAAAATTGCCGGGACTCCCGCTTGGTTCAGAACGGGCATGGCCAATTCGAAATTGTCGATATAGACGTCATCAAAGGTAATCATGGAATAAGGCCCCTTGCCGGTAGGACCGTTTTCCATGGCCCGCACAAGGTCGGCTTCACTCAAGACAGTGGTGTACCTGGCCAGATATTCCACGGAGCGGCGCAAGGCGTCTTGGGTCTGGCCAAAAACACCTTCATCAAAAAGGGTATCCGGCGCGCCGCAAGCCGTGCTGATGCGGTGATAGTTGAATACATACAACAACCGGCAGTTTGCCTGCCTTGCAAGCCTGCCCAGGCCGCAACGCAAGGCTATTTCCGCCAGCAGTATCCTTTTATTCATCGGTTCCCCGGCCTCCAGGCTTGCCGCTATGGTCAAAAAATTCCAGTCCCCTGATAGGGATACAAACTGGCTCCCAGCTTGCAGCGTTACGGTTCATTACCATTGAATATTTGATACATCCAATTTGCATCAAACTCCAGACGTAGCGCCAAACGGCTACCCCCAGAATGCCCCAACATCGGGGGTGTAGTCGAGAAATGAATGCAAAACAAGTCGCCGAAAAGACGATTATTTTTAATACGACACGGCGGACGGCCAACGCTTGGCCAAGTTCAATGCCCCAAAGCCGTGGCCGTCGGCCCGCCGGAATGGCCGTGTAGTAATTCCAATTGAACTTCACCATAATATGGTAAATAGAAATAAGATGTTGCATTTTCACAACAAGGTTGGATCGGGTGGTTAACAAACAAAGCACAGGCCTTGCCGACTATATCGGCCACATCATGGTGGTCGACGATGACAATATTACCCTGAAAAACGTGCGGCGAATCCTGGAGAAAGAAGGCCACCGGGTTTCAACATACAACAACCCGGTTCGCGCCCTTGAGTCATTGGAAGAAAACTGTTTTGACATCCTGCTGAGCGACCTGAGCATGCCCTACCTCGACGGCCTGGAACTGCTGGAGCAGGCCAAACGGGTTCACCGGGACCTGGAAGTGATCATCATCACGGGTTTCGCCAGCCTGGACAAGGCCGTGGAGGCTACCAAAAAGGGCGCCTATCATTTTCTGGCCAAACCATTCGAGCCCACCCAGCTGCGGGAAGTCGTCAACCAGGCCATTGATCAAAAACGCCGCCGGAACATGGCGCGCAGCATGAACACCAACGATGAGCCTGACCCCGACGCCCCCCTGATCATCGGCCAGAGCCCGCAAATGATCAGGGTAGGCGAAACCATCGCCCAGGTGGCGCCCACCGACTGCAACATCCTGCTCTCCGGCGAATCCGGCACGGGCAAGGAGTTGGCGGCCAAGGCCATTCACGCCCAAAGCGGTCGCAACAAAGGCCCGCTGGTGGCGTTCAACTGCGCGTCTCTGAACCAGGAACTGATGGAAAACGAACTGTTCGGCCACGAAAAAGGCGCCTACACGGGAGCGGCCGACACCAAGGCCGGCCTGTTGGAGGCGGCCCACGGCGGCACGGTCTTTTTGGATGAAATCGGCGAGATACCCCAAAGCATGCAGATCACCCTGCTCCGGGCCCTGCAGGAGCGCGAAGTCCTGCGTGTTGGCGGCACCAAACCGGTTCCACTGGACGTGCGCATCATCGCCGCATCCGCCCGGGACCTCAAGGCGGCGGTGGAACAGGGCCTTTTCCGTAGCGACCTCTATTACAGGCTCAACGTGGTCAATCTGAGCCTGCCGCTTTTGGCCGAACGTAAAGGCGACATCCCGCTTTTGGCCTATTACTTCCTGGACAAGTTCAAGACCCGGATGAACAAGGTCGTGCGGGGCATATCCCAGGAGGCCATGGAGTTGTTGGAGAACTATGCCTATCCTGGCAATGTCCGGGAACTGATGAACATCATGGAAAGGGCCGTTGCCTTGTGCCGGGGCGAGGTTATCATGCCCCACGACCTGCCCGGCGACCTGTCGGAACTGGAATTGAAAAGCTTTCTACAGCCAAGCAGCCAGGCCCCCACCCTGGAAGAGCTGGAGCGGCAATATGTGGAGCACGTGCTCACCCTGACCGGTGGCGTGCGCAGCAAGGCCGCCGAGATCCTGGGCATCGACCGCGTCTCCCTGTGGCGCAAGTTGAAGAAATACGGCCTGGAAGACGCCTGAATAGTACACCGCCGGTCAATTTCAAAAACGTTACCCATCACAACACGCCGTTGCAAATTTCAACAAATCGTTTTTTTGTTTAATTCACGGGCCGCCACGCCTTTGCCAACATGCCGGTGTTGCGTTTTGCAACACTTCCATCCCCGTTTCACCCCAGAGCTTGTGCATTAATTTTCTATTGAATTCACCCCCATAGCCACAAATTGAAAACTGGCCCGCTCTTTGCTCTATACCAAGGCCAGAAGAGGTGGAATTCCTATGTTTCAAAGAATTCTGGTCGTGATGGAAAACCTGAGAGTCAGCCCAAGGGCCATAGCCTACGCAAGGGAATTGGCCCTGCGCATGGACGCGGAAGTGGCCCTGCTGATGCTGGCGGATATGCCCTTTGCCCAGGGCCAGGGCCTTGCCGAAAAACGCAAGTCCCTGGGCAGGCTGACCGAACAGGCAAGCCGGGTTTTGTCCGAGATCGGAGAGCAATATCTCCAAGCCGGCATAGCCACCAGCGCGGTTCTGCAGGTAGGCGACCAGGCCCAGGAATTGGCCAAGTTTCTGGCCAAGCATCCACCATATCAGGTTGTCATCTGGGGCAGCGACGACCGCCTGCCCGGCGGCTCGAAAAAGCATTGGATCGGCCAGGCGGCCGCTGTTCTGGAGTGCCCCCTGCTTACAGTCCACAGCCGAGGCGATCCTGGGGGAAAAAGTTGACAGGTAGTGGTTTTATTCAGCGCAACAGGTTTAGTAGAGGTGAGTGCTCATGCAGCCATTAACCCCTGATATGATCATGGTCATGGTGATGATTTCCATAGCGGTGTTCCTATTCATCGTGGAATGGGTCCGGGTGGACGTTGTCGCCATTTTGATGATGGTGAGCTTGCCGTTATTGAAGCTCGTCACGCCGTCGGAGGCCTTTTCGGGCCTTAGCAGCAACGCCGTGGTGTCGATCATAGCGGTCATCATCATCGGTGCGGGCCTGGACAAGACGGGCATCATCAACAAGCTGGTGGGGCCCATCCTGCGTCTGGCCGGCAACAGCCAATCGAGAATCATAATTTTCATTTCAATGACCGTGGCAGGCATCTCCAGCTTCATGCAAAACATCGGCGCCGCGGCCCTGTTCCTGCCCGCTGTCCAGCGTATCAGTAAAAATCTGAAGATACCCATCGGCAAGCTGTTGATGCCCATCGGCTTTTCGGCCATCTTGGGCGGTACGGTCACCCTGGTCGGTTCAAGCCCACTGATCCTTTTGAACGACCTGATGGCCCCCTTCAAGCTCAAGCCTTTCGGCCTGTTTGACGTCACCCCGGTGGGTCTGGCCCTGGTGGCCGCAGGCATCGCCTGCTTCGTCCTCCTGGGCCGCTTTATCCTGCCCAGCGGCAAGGCCGAGGACCAAAAGGAAGAAGCGAGCCAGGACGACGCCGAGGGCCGTCTGACCGAATACCTGGGCATGCCAACCGAGCTGATAACCCCCGAAGATTTCACCCATTACCGCGACCCGGTCACCATCGATTCCCTGCGCCGCCGTTACCTGGTCAAGGTCGTGGCCCTGACCGAGCCGCCCGATATCAAGGTCTTCAGCCCATCGGTGGACCGGGAAATCCGCTCCGGCGTGCATCTGGCGGTTTACGGCCGGGATAAAGACATCGAGCGTATGGCCAAAGAAGAAAACATGCAGATTCTGCCCCAGCTCGATATCTTTAAGAATGAGCTTTCGGAACATGCCAGCGGAACCGTTGAGGCGGTCGTGGCCCCCCGTTCCTACCTGGAAGGCAAGACCCTCAACCAGGCCGACTTGGCCCACCGTTTCCGGGTCGTGCCCTTGGCCGTCTACCGCCAGGGAACCACCTACCGGGCCGAGCTGGGAGAACTGCCTCTGCGGGTTGGCGACGCTATCTTGCTGCACGGCACCTGGAAACGGCTCCAAACCCTGCACGACGAGGGCGGTCTGCTGTTTACATCGCCCATCGACGCCGAGCAGATGAGGCCCGACAAGGCCCTGTTCGCCGGTCTGTGGCTGGCCATAGCCCTGGTAATGGTCATCGTGTTCAACATCCAGCTCTCGGTGTGCCTGATGACCGGCGCACTGGGCATGGTCCTCACCAGGGTTCTTTCCATCGACGAGGCCTACAACGCGGTTGACTGGCGCACCGTGTTCCTGCTGGCCGGCCTGATTCCCCTGGGCATCGCAACCGAAAAAACCGGCGCCGCCGCCTGGATAGCCCACACCGTTCTGGGGGCAATCGGTACGGTTGAACCCATAGTTTTGCTGGCGGTCATCGGCGTATTGTCCACCGTCTTCACCCTCGTTATCAGCAACGTGGGCGCGACAGTGCTGCTGGTGCCGCTGGTTGTCAACATGGCCCTTGCCGCCGGAGCCGACCCGCGCATGGCCGCCCTTGTGGTGGGTCTGGCAACCAGCAACTCCTTTATCCTGCCGACCCACCAGGTCAACGCCCTGTACATGGGACCGGGTCGCTACAGGAGCGTTGACTTCATGAAAGCGGGATCGCTGATGAGCGTAATCTTCCTGGTTGTCATGATCGCAATGCTTTATCTGTTCTACTAACAGACCGGAGGGCTTGAAAATGGCCATAGTCACGATTTCAAGAGGTTCCTACAGCAAGGGGCGCGAGGTTGCCCACAAAACCGCCCAACGCCTGGGCTACGAAGTGCTGAGCAGGGACGTCCTGGTGGAAGCCGCTGGTTTCTACAACATTCCGGAGGTCAAACTGGTGCGGGCGATTCACAACGCCCCGTCCATCCTGGAGCGTTTCACCCTGGGCAAGCAATCGTTTCTGGCCTGCGTGCGCAGCACCCTGGCCAACCGGGCCCTGGCCGACAACCTCGTCTACCACGGTTTGGCCGGCCACTTGCTGCTGCGCGGCATATCCCATGTGGTCAACGTGAGGATCATAGCCGACATCGAATCCAGGGTCGCCGAAGAGATGCAACGTGAAAACATCGACCACGCCGCGGCGCTGGCCATAATCGAAAAAGACGACAACGAGCGCCGCAAGTGGACCCAGAGCCTCTACGGCGTGGACCCCTGGGATCCATCGCTGTACGACGTGATTATCAACATCAAAAACCTCACGGTGGACGACGCGGTGGACCTGGTTATCGAAACGGTAGGCCGCGACTGTTTCGATACTACCCCCGAATCTCAGCAGGCCATGGCCGACCTGTCATTGGCATGCAGCATCAAGGCGGCCCTGGTCGTGGAGGAAAACCTTGACGTTGCCGTAACCAGCGACTACGGCAATGTGCTGGTCTACACCAAGCTCGGCCAGCGGCAAACAAACCGCTTGTTGGAAAAAGTTCAGAACCTGCGGGGCCAGATCAGGGGAATAAACAATATCGAGGTGCGTACAGGAGTGCCCTATCCGCCTTCTGCGGTTTGATAAGGCACCCTATCCATTCCATAGAGGAGGACAAGACATGCCAGTGATTGCAATTTCAGCCGATTCCGTGGAAACGGGCCAGGAAATAAGCCAAAAGGTGGCTCAGACCCTGGGTTGGGCACACCTGGGCCGAGAGATACTGTCCAGTCTGGCCATGTCCCAAAACATACCCGAAAGCGAACTGATAAAGGCCTTTGATGAGACTCCCGGTTTTTTCGGCATGAGAAGCCGCCGCAGAAAGCGCCTGGTCAATCTGATTCAAACAGCTTGCCTGGAAAAACTCCTGGATGACAACGTTGTCTGCTTTGGCTTGGGGGCTCACCTCTATGTCAAAGGCGTTTCCCATGCCATAAGGGTCAGAATCATCACCGGCCACCAAAACAGGGCGGAGCAGCTCAGCAAGGCGGAAAACATGCCCGTCGAGCGGGCCGCCAAGCTGCTTGGCCGCCGGGATGAGCTCCAAAAGCGCTGGTCTCTGGACTGTTTCAATGCCGATGAAACCGATCCGGCCAACTATGACATGATCATCAACCTCGACACCATCGAACCTCAAAACGCCGTGGACCTCATCTGCGAGACCGCGGGATACCCGCGTTTCCAGGCCATGAACTACTCTCGCAAGTGTCTGAGGGACAAGGCCCTGGCCAGCCGGGTCCACCAGGAACTCGTGGAGCGTTTTCCGGAAATACGCATCGCTGCCAACGACGGCACGGTGGTGGCCCAGGTCAAGTCGCTCAAGCGCGAACAACGGCGCAAGCAGAAGATCGTGCGTGAAATCGCCGAGCAGGTTCCCGGCGTTGATTTCGTTGAAGTGCATATCATCAGCGACTATTTCGGCCAGGCTGCCGAAAGCGGAAAGTAGCGGCGGTTGAGAAACAGGCCTTAATGGCTTCAGAATAGTTTAAGGAGGTCAAAATGTCAGACCATTTGGAAGTGTTGCTTCTGGACGATGAGTCCATCGTGGGCCGCCGTTTAAAGCCTGCTCTGGCTAAGATCGGCTGTGAAGTTGAAGTCTTTGAAAATCCGGAGGAGGCCCTGGCCCGCCTTCAGAAAAAGGAATTTCCAATAGTCGTCACGGACATCCGCATGGACGAGATCGACGGCATCCAGGTCTTGGAATTCGTGCGCGAAAGATGGCCAAAGACCAAGGTCATCATGATCACCGGATACGCCATGATGTCGCTTGCCCGGGAGGCCATGGAAAAAGGCGCCTTTGATTTTATCGCCAAGCCGTTCAAGCCCGATGACCTGCGCAAGGTTATCGCCGAGGCGGCCAAGGCTCTGGGCTATAATCTTGATTTTGAAAGCGCGTCAAACGACCTGAACAACCAATGAGTTGAAGGCTTATGAACGGCACCGAAGTCAGAGATAACACAACAGCGTCCATAGACAGCGAAGCCCAGGTGAACACGGGGAAAAGCTTTTCCCAGAATGCCGAGATGGCTCGCAAGGCGCTGATGGACAGGCCGGCGTTCACCTTGCGCCTGCACATTTATCTGGGGTTCCTTTTGGCCTTTCTATGCGCGCTTGGCATCGCCGTCGCTTTGGTGCTGAGCTTCCAGCGCATGGAAAGCTCCACCCGTTTTCTGGAAATCGTCAACGATTACGTGGTTGAAGTGGAGCAGGCCCGGCGTTACGAGAAAAACTATTTCCTGTACGGAACCAACCTCAACGACTCCCTGGACAGCGTAAACAGGGCCGAAAACATTCTCAACCGTAATGCCGAGGAACTGCGCAATATCCTGGGCCCCGCTTGGGGCGCGGCCATGCTGCCCAACCTGCATCAGTACCAGATGCTCTTGGAGCAGCTAAGCGAACTGGAGCATGCCGACAAGAAGTCGGCCTCCCAGGCCTTGAAAAAGCATGTCCGCGAGCAGGGTCAGCTCATGGTTTCGGCGGCGCAGACGCTGCTGGGCAAAGAGAAGAATTCCCTTGCCCAATCCCTGATTTTATCCCGGCGCATTTTGATGACCTCGCTGGGCCTGCTGTTGATATTGCTGTTGGTCAACGCGTATTTCATCGGCAGCCGCATGCTCAGCGCCATCAAGCGGTTCAGCGAATATGCCCACCGCATTGCCGCCGGTGACTTCACGCCCATTGCACCCACCCGAAGTTACAAGGACGAATTCACCAAACTGGCCGTGGCCATCAACTACATGATCGCCGAACTGGAGCAACGCGAAGCCGTATTGATCCAGTCGCACAAAATGCGCGCGGTGGGCACACTGACCGCCGGCGTGGCCCATGAGCTAAACAACCCGCTCAACAACATCACCCTGACGGCGCATGTCCTTCAGGAGGATTATGAAAACATCGATGACCAGGAACGCATGGAAATGATCGGCGATGTTGTCAGCGAGGCCAGCAGGGCCAAAACCATCATCAGCAACTTGCTGGACTTTGCCCGGGAGAGCAGTGCGCGGATAGAGCCCCTGGATCTGGCCATATTATTGAAGGAAACCATCAGCCTCGCGGCAAACCAGATCAAGCTTTCGGGCATACACATAGCCTATCAGGCCACCAAAAACCTGCCCAAGATTCACGGCGACAGGCAGCAGTTGATCCAGGTGTTTCTGAACCTTTTGCTGAACGCCATCGACGCCTCGGAAAAAAAAGGAACCATCCAGGTCCTGGCCCTTCCGGCGGATGAGCCGAACTTCGTGGCTGTGAAAATCATTGATTTCGGCAAGGGCATTCCAAAACACATTATCCAGTCGATCTTCGACCCGTTCTTCACCACCAAGGAACGTGGCAAGGGTACGGGATTGGGGCTGAGCGTGTCCGAGGGTATCGTAGCCAAACACGGAGGGCGCATTCTGGTTGACAGCCGGGAAGGCAAAGGCACTTCTTTCACCGTTGTTTTACCGGTTACCACCATTCCGGCCGATATTTCGGCGGAACTTGCCCAGGAAGCGGTCATGGCCGGAAAATAGCCAACCAATTGAGGCCGCGCCACGGCTCCGAAAAAAACTTCACCGGCTGAAATTTTAGGCAATCACGGAGTCCAATGATTTAAAATTGATAAAAGGAATGGGGCCGATCGATCCGGCATAATCGATCGGCCCCAGGGCCCTTGGGAAAGGCCCAGATGGGGATGGATCAGAGACTGAACATGAAGATCATGTCCAATTGCAAACGGTCTTCGCTATTGCTCGGGCCTTCCTTGGTATCCGTCTGGAACCAGCTGAGTCGCAGCTGCCAGGGATCATAAAGCTGGTAGCGGCCCTGGACCTTGTAGCCTTTGCGGTTTGTTCCGTAGAAATCACCATCGGTAACCGCGCCGACCAAGGCGTCGGGATCAATCTCGGCATACTTGAAGTAAATAGCCCAGTCGCCCTTCTTCTTGGCCTTGCCCAACATGAAACCGGTGGACCAGGCAGTGTCGTCGCCATCAGGCAACCCACCGGCGGTATTGACGATGTAGTCGAACCAAAACTCAAGAGGCACACCATAGGGCTTGAACTTGATGAAGGTAATCGCCTCGGCCAGCTTGTACTCGTAGAGGTAATTGCCGTCAGCCCCCACACTGTTGCCCGCGCTGGTGCCCTCAATCCGGCTCATCTGGCTCATCTCGAGGTTGTTCCAGTCATAGTAACTGCCGGCCAGGGTCCAGCTAATATCGGACGGCAGCTTCAGTGTGGCGCCCGCCTGCCAAAGCAGCAGATACGCGTCATCGGTCTTGTTGTTTTCGCTAACGGCCATCTGACCGAATTGGAAGAACGGCTTGAAATTACCCCAACCGCTGTATTCGTACTTCTCATAGATGCCTTCGGGGTTCACGTCCGGGTCCCACATGATGTCCGTGTGCAAAAACGTATTCTTGAACTTGCCGGCGGTGATCTCCAGGCCGTCAAGCCACTTGGGCTTGTATGTGGCGTAGATGCGGCCGATGAACACGTCCTTGTTGTTGAACTCGTCGTCCAGGGTCTGGTTTGACGTCCGTCCGGGCTGCCAGGCGCGGCTGCTGGAGCCGTTATCAAACCAACTGCCGCTGCTGGTGGTGAGCATGGAGTGCATGCTCAGTTCATCGGTGACCTTGTAGCCGCCGAAGATACGCCAACGAATGCGGAAACGGTTGCGGTCGTCAATATCCTTGCCGCCGGAATCACGATTATAGAGCCCTTCGTAGCGTAGCCTCAAGTCCGTGGAAAAACTGAACTTGTCTCCCAACAGATCCTTGATTGATTCCGCCGGCGTAGGCTTCTTGGTTTCCTGGGCCACCTTGGCTATGGTGTCCTGGTTCTCTTTGGCGGTCTTGCCTTGCTCCGCCAACTCCAGCTTAAGCCGCTTGATCTCGGCATCCTGCTCATTCAGCAGTTTTTGCTGAGCTTCAACGGTCGAAGATAATTTTTCCAACTTATCCAGCACTTGGTCGAGCGTCGACGCGTTTGCCGGTGAAGTCGATAGCAGTAGGGCCAAAAACAGGCCCAGAGTCGTATACAGTGACCAGCGAGATAACTTCATGCAGCCAATCCTTTACATGCTTTGGCGTTTACTCACGCCGATGATAAACACAGCTCTCACATGGAAACGGTCACTTTGCCGCCTAGGTTACAGCGGCTCTTGGTCAAGCAAAATAGGCTCAATCCCCTATTTGCCTCCCGTGAACACCTCATTTTGCTCGGTCCGGTTCAGTCCGGACCCATTCATTTCACGCATCATCCAGCGACGGCCAGCGGGCAAAAGAAAACCACCAGATCGCCCCCAGGTTGATCCCCGGAATAACAATCAACAGGGACCACCAGCGACTGATCCCCGCTTTTTGCAAAATGCGACCGGTTACCCAAAGCCCCACCAGGACCAGGGCGGCCAGAAGCAAAAGAGTGGTATCATTGAGTGGCACCGGAGTTTGCATTATCGCCTCTCCCTGCTTGCTACGAAGATCGGCCATCTCCTGAAGGCCAGAATTATGCTGAGGGCCAGATAGCCCCCATAGGGCACAAAAACCAACAGCCCCAAGGCGGCAGGCAATCCGGCCCTGGTGCAGATGCGCCAAGCCGGAATTACCAATAACAACGCCAAGGCAAACTGTCTGTAAAGCTCCTGAGTGATCGTTTCCATGTCGCTTCCGCTTTGCCGGGCCGGTCCGCCTTAGACCTGGCGATTGGTCAGGCGGACCGGCCGTAGGCTTGGGGTGACTATTTCTGCATCAGGCGGGCCATTTCAAAGAACAGATCCTGCTCCCTGATCACGCCCACCACCTGATCGTCCTGGTAGACAATCAATCTGCGTTCGTCGTATTTAATGAGCAGATACGCCGCCTCCAACAAGGACGAGTCAGCCCGGACCTTGGGAGGCGTGGGGCTCATCAGTTCCCCGATAGGATACTTGGCGAGCTTGCGTACTTCATTGGTAAACATTCCCGCCCAGAACATCGGTGAGTACTGGATCGAATCCGCGGTTGAAGGTTTGGGTGCGCTGAGGTACTGCGGCATGATGGCTTCCAGAAGGTCAGAGATGACCAAAAGGCCCAATATCTGGCCGTTGGCTCCCTGGACCAACACGGAGCTGTGGCTCGTTTCCATGACGCTATCGCCAACCGGGTGCCGCGTAACCGAATTACGCAGGGCCTCGACGGCATCGGCAACCGTGGCGTCCGACCCCAGGGTGGTGTAGACATCCAACGGAATCATCAGATCGCGAACCAGGCTCTCGGATACTCCGCCAGCGGTTTTCATTTCCGAACGGTGGGCTTCCTTTATCTTGGAAGCCAACAGGTCGATGTCGCAGGGTTTGGCCAGGAAGTCAAAGGCCCCCTCCTTCAGCGCCTGCTCGGCCGCCGGCCCCGATCCATGGCCCGTGAGCATGATCACCGGTACATCGGATGTGATTTGTTTAATTTCCCGCAGGGCCTCGAGGCCATCCATGCCCGGCATCCTGATGTCCAGGATGATTACGTCGGGGTTAAGTTTGGCCTTCTGAAGGGCCTCCCGGCCATCGGCCGCCAATAGCACCTCAAAGCCGCGGCGGGACAGTACCTTTTCGGTGGTCGCGCGAAACTGGGCTTCGTCGTCAACCAGAAGGACTTTTATTCGACTATTTGCCATTTGCCTCTCCTTGTGCCACGTCCGAGGGCCATCAATAATTTGGCAATCCGGACCAACCCATTGCCGTCCAGTAGAAGGCCGCCATCAGCATCAGTATGGTCAAGTTCGTGAAGAACAGGATCAAACCAGCGCGCATATAGTCCTTTTGCTCCAGCATGCCGCTGGCATAGACGATGGCGTTGGGCGGAGTACCGATGATCAGGCAGTAGGCCAGCGAAGAAGCTATGGCCGTACTCATTGCCGTGAACGGAATCATGCTGGTGCCAGGATGGACCAAGCCGGCCATGGCCAGGGTCACGGGGCCAACCGCCGCGCAAGCAGGACCGTCAGCCATGAGCTGGGTCAGCAGACCCGTGATGACGTTGCCGCTCAAGAGGAGGCCCAGGCCGCTGCCCAAACCAAGGGGCACGGTGAGGTCGACGATTGATTGGGCGATCCAGAAGGCGCCGCCGGTGGAGGTCAGGATTCGACCGAAGGCGATGGCTCCGGCGTACAACCAGACAACACCCCAGTCGACTCCGGTCTGGTAGTCGCGCCAGTTGACGACTCCCGCCAGGATGTAGGCTATGGCGCCCATCACGGCCAGCACGCCGATGCCGAAGCGGATGCCTGTCAAATCGTACAACAAGTTCTTTTCAGTGATCCAGCAGAACAGCATCACCAGGAAGATGATCACCGATATGATTTGCTGCTTGCTCCATCCGCCGCCCTCACGGTTGATTTCCTCCTTGACCACGCGGATGGCCGGACCGAGGTCCAAGGTCTTGGGCTTGAAGCGCCAGTTGATTACGAACCAGGTCAGCGGAACAACGGCCAACAGGAACGGTACGCAGTAGATCATCCACTGGCCGAAACCGATGTTGATGCCGAACATGTCTTCGGCGTAGCTCATCATGATGATGTTACGGGCCGCGCCGGACGGGGCAAGTGAACCGCCGAGGTTGCAGGCCATGGCGATGGTGATCATCAGCATCTTGCCCAATTCGGGGTCATCGTCGCCCGAGGCCGCGGTGGCGGTGGTGTAGAGCAGGATGCCGATGGGCAGGAACATTGCCGCCAGGGCGTGGTCACTCATGAACATGGTCAAGGGCGCGATAATCAGGATAATGATAAATGTAATCCACTTGACCGAGGGCTTCTTGAGCCTGCCGAACATCATCATGGCTATTCGCCGGTCAACGCCCGTCTTGACGAAGGCAACGGCGAACATAAGGCTACCCATGATGAACCACGTTGCGTCGGACCAGAAAGTCGGCGCCACGGTGCTCCGGTTGAAGATGCCGGCCAACACGCCGATGATGCCGATACAGAAGGCGACCATGGGCAGCGGTATGGCCTCGGTGAGGAAGCAACCCACCACGAAGACCACCAAGGCCACGGCCACCTTGACGTGGAAGCCCGCCGTTTCAACCTTGGCCCTATCGGAATCCGATAGATCCGCGAGCTTTATGCCATTGCTCTTGAGATTGTAGGCCGATCGCAACAGGCCCTCGAACTTTTCCTTGCCCAGGTTGCTGGCAACCTCCCGGATCTTTGTCAGATTAGACGCGCTAACCTCGACGCCGGCCTTCTCGGCCCACTTCTGATCGCGCTTGAGGAAGTTTTCATAGCCGAAAGAAGCCTTGTTTATACTGGCCTCCATCAGCCCGATTGTCTGCAACTGCCACTGCACCAACTCTGAATAGTCGGCGCTGAACACTTCCTTGGCGATCAACTGCTTGACATACTTAGGTCCAAGGGAGTATTCGGCGCCGACCCGCATCATGCTGTCGGGCGTCGGCAGTAATAAAACGAGAATAAAAAGCCCCAGGGGGATTACGAACTTCTTCCAATCGATATATCGATCGTAACCTGTTGCCTTTTTTTGACTTTTTGTTTGGGTCATCCAGACACCTCTCCTGTAGAACCGACCCTGTTTAGCAGCCTTTGCTGTTTCGCAAAGGCATCATGAGCGCGCCGGACTATGTCTGTGCGAACTTCGCCAAAAACCAAAGCGCAGACATGATCAACGCCAGGTAGAAATAGACCTTCCTTTCTTTTTCCCTGTTCAGGCGGGTAACCCATTTTGTTTTTGAATTAGAGCTGTTCACGGCATCGCCTCTCGTTTTAGGTTTGGTTTCGTTCAGCTCTGGCTCCAGCCGCTTTCATCGACTTCCTTGACCAACTCCCGGGGCGAGGCCATCGCCTTGCGCATCTGCGCCGAGCGGATCTTTTCCTCGACCTGCAAACGCTTGCCATAGGCGTCCTCCGCCTTTTCAAGCAATTCGCTGATCTCGCAGGGTTTGGTCAGATAATCAAAAGCGCCTGTGCGCATACCCTCCACTGCCGAATCAATGGTGGCGTGTCCGGTAAGCATGATCACTTCAACCATGGGGTATCGCTGTTTGATCTGCTTGAGCACCTCAACGCCGTCCATGCCCGGCATCTTCACGTCGAGGATCACAACATCAACGTGGTTGTTTTCCAATATCTCCAAGGCCTCCATGCCGCTATTGGCAGTAAGCGGCTCGTAGCCTTTACGTGTCAGCAATTTGACCGTGGTGGACAAAAATCTTTCCTCGTCGTCCACCAGAAGCATCTTGACCATCGACATCGTTCGCCTCCCTCGCGGGTAAATTTCCTTATCCTATGGCCGGCCCGACATGCGTCAGGCCGCCGGTAGCGTGATTGTAAATTCGGAGCCCTGGCCTTCCCGGCTGGACACCTCAATGGTTCCCTTCATTTGCTCGATGATTCCAAAACAGACCGGCAGCCCCAGACCCGTGCCTTGCCCCACCGGCTTGGTCGTAAAGAACGGAGTGAAAATGCGCTGCATGTTTTCCTGGCTTATGCCTGATCCGTTGTCAGAAACGGCCAGGCGCACATCATTGTTGCCGTTGCTTCTCAGGCTGACGATTATGCGTCCCCCTTGGGCTCCGTGCTTTGCTACAACAGCGTCGAAGGCATTGTTGAGCAGGTTCAACAGAACTTGTTGCAGTTGACCGGGGTCCGCCATGACCGGAGGCGTATCCGGGTCCATCTGGCTGGCCAGTTCAACGCCGCTGACCTGGGCCTTCTTGGCCACCATATGCAAAACTTCGGGAACGAATTGAGTAAGGCTGAGCTCCTGGGGCTTGGCTTCTTTTTGCCTAGCGAACTTCAATATTGACTGAGTGATGTTGCCGCATCGATCAATCTGGAGCTTAATTTGGCTGATGGAGTCCAGGAGCTCAGCCGTATCTTGGTTTTCCGGCAATATGTTGCTGGCCTGCATATCTTGCAGTATGGCTTCCACCAGGGATTGTTCGGCCCTGATGATTTGCAATGGGTTGTTTATCTCGTGGGCGAATCCAGCCGACATCTCGCCGATCTCAGCAAGCCGACTGGCAACAATAAGTTGCTGGTTCAGCAGATTCTTTTCTCTATCCATTCTCGTCAGGCGGGAGATGATCTTGTTGGTGAGATAGAATCCCATGCTGACTATGCCCGCCAGACCGGCGAACAGGATAAGCGCCACCACGAACCACGCGGTTCGCAGATCTCTTAGTACGTCGGACCTTTCCTGGCGTACTATCAGCTCCCAGTCCTTGCCCTTGAGCCAAGTCGCGGCGTACATGTATGTTTCGCCATCGTTGTCGGATATGAAGGTCTTTACGCCATGGTAGCGGGGCTCGGTGGCTATGGGCTCATTGTCCTTTTCCATGAGTTCGCCACCGCTTCTGCGCTCGGTTTGGAAAATGCCCGCGCTGTTGACGATGTAGGCCTCACCTGTCTTGCCCATGCGCACCTTTTCGACCATGTCGGTGAAAAAGGCGGAATCGATGGTAGCCCGCAGGACCCATTGCTCACCCTGGCCGCCAACCGAAATAGCAATGATGAAGTGAGGCACCTTGCGGAAACCCAGAAACACGTCACTAATGTAATAGCCCCTGCTCAGCACCTGCCGGTACCACGGTTCGTTGATGTAGATCTTTCCCTTTAGGGGGTATGGCCCCACATAAGCCACATGGACGCCCGAGGGATCGAAAACGCCCAAGTCGACGAAGGCGGGGGAAATACCCCTCAATGTGTCGAAAATCTTATGGAGCTTCTCGCTTTCATTGATTTTTTCAAAGGGAACGGTGCTTGCGATGAGCGTCAGGTCATCCTTTCGCTCCGACAGGAACATTTCGATGACCTTGCGGTGATCTTCAGCAATTCGCACCATCCGCGAAAACGATTCCCGCTCTAGTGAGGATGAGAAGTAAAAAAAACCCACAATCACCACCAAAACGAATGGGATGGCAGGTGCGAGAATCATTGCGGCTAGGATTTTGTTTCTTAGGGGCCGGTATGGGTGCTTTTCCTGGCTTGCCATTCGATGACTCGTATTTGTGTTAACAAAGACAAGGGCTCCTGACCCTATGTTGCTATGAATTTTCACAAATTTCGGTCATATGAAGAATAGGGCCTGAAGCCCCTTTTGAGGCTGGCGTTCACTTATAATGGGTTAGGGTTTTTCCCTTACCCCGGTAAAGGCCCTCCACTGCCGGCTGGATATTTCCGGGCCGCTGGTCATGTCCCTTGAGATCAAACGAACGGTAGGCTCCAATAAAACAGATATTGCCGCAATCCGCGTAATCGCGTCAAAGGAGTTCACCGATGTAGAGTCTCACGAAATACAATTTGCAACAGATTGATTTATCATTACTTTTAGGCGATAAACAACGCGGGGATGAATGAAAGCGACTATTGACCACCAGAGCCATAACACGGTCGTCTACAGGCTCCGCCCGAAATGGGCCATGACAGCCTATCGTCGGCACTCGGTTTTTAGTCATATCATTTTTCTGAAATTGACCGGCTCATGTCCTAAGAGTTGGTTACCCTGCCCTGGCCATAGTCATATTCCCCCATTCCGGTATCGGGCCTGCCCTTCACAACCTTAGATATCGTAGTGGTCGCATTTGCTTCTGCGGTCTCACATAAAACCAGCCGGGCACTCTAAAATCTTTTTTCGCCGTATTTCGGGGAATATATTCGGCAGGTCATGCGGTCGATAATGAATGACTTTGCCAGGTTATGATCATGCTATGTTGTCGAAATGAGCAAAAAACGTAAACCTAAGAGTCACATCATAAACTCATGCATATTAGCCACAGAGACTTGCTTTTACTTATCATGCTGAGTGCAACCCAGCCTTGCAGCGTCATATCTATGAGATTCGTAAATTAATGAAATTTTAAGGCGATCACCCCATTTACACGGGAAAATTATATGGTATTCAGCGTATAAGGCCTTGTGATACTCCGAAATATCAGATATCACAACCAACATTTTCAATGGATCATATAGACTTCAATTGGTTTGATTGGAACAGGCGTTCAACATTTATTATCGGAAAAAGTCCTGACAATATAAGGATGATAGTAGCAATTTAACCAATACTACTTAGTGAAGTAAGCCAGCTACTGCCGGCTGGAATTTCAACACTTATAATATTAATAACTAGTATCATTTTTTTGCGTATATGGAATTTCTTTGATTCTGATCAATTTTTTAAATATAAATTTAAATATTATTATGACAAGGTGACGCATGCTTGAGTTAATAACATTTTTCTTTTTGATTCTTGGCGTTTTGCCTCTCATATATAGTCTGCATATTGCAAGAAAAAAAGCTGATTACCTTGGAGACACCGTATTTATTGGAAGACAAGAAATCCAACAACTTCGTTTAGCTCAAAAAAACCTTATCAAGAGATTTTTTGACCGTACCGCCAAATTAGAACAAAGGAATCGTGAGTTGAGGGAGGCCCTGGCAAGCCTCAATCAGAAGACGTATGAATTGAAGCAATTTTTCGATATCACACCAGATTTATTTTGTATGGCAGACAAAGCAGGCAGATTTCACATGGTAAATCCAGCATTTTGCGACTTGCTCGGATATACGAGTGACGAGTTGCTAAGCCAGCCCATATTGACATTTGTCCACCCCGATGACCACGAATCCACCAACAAAGACATTAGGTTAGCATGCCAAGGTTATGCAATAAGGAATTCTAAAAACCGTTATATAGCCAAGGACGGATCAATAAAAACACTATCATGGTCTTCGAGCAGCGCTGATGGATCTTCCATCACTTACGCGGCGGCCAGGGATATCACGGAGCAGGTAATAGCTCATAAAATATTAAAAGATCAACAAGATATGATCAACGCCATTGTCGACACCTCGCCTGTGGGACTGGGTTTTTATCACGGGGAAAAGGTAGTCTGGGCGAATAAGACTTTATTAGAAATATTGGGATGTAACAACACCGACCATGTCACAAGAACAGCAATTGGTTATTCCGTAAACACGAGTGATTCGTTTTCAGATTTAGTCAAATTAATACAAGTCGGCAATATCGGAATCGTCTCCATAGATGCCTCTATCTCAAAATGTGACGGCACCGTTGCCGAAGTTCTGGTGCAAGGAAAGCTGTTGGATTCCGAAGAGCCAAAGAACGGAGCGATCTTTACAGTCACCGATATTACCAAGCGGATAAAGTATGAATTGCAATTAAAAGGCTATAAGCAAAGGTTGGGTATCCTTCTAAAGGAACTAACAATGGCCGAGGAACGACAGCGCCGATCCATAGCCGGTGAACTGCATGACAGCATCAGTCAGGATTTGGCCCTTTTACGTATCAAACTTCAACTACTGGCCACCCAAACAGGAAAAGAGAGAAAACAAGAAGTACAGCAAATAATCAGTCAACTTGATAGTGTCCTGAAATCAACCCGCGACATGACAGTTCAATTAAGTCCGCCTGTTCTGAGCCAATTCGGAATCGATGCGGCGGTTGACTGGCTATTGGTCCGCATGAAGGCCGAAGTGGGTTATTTTATTGAGTACTCACGCAGCGGCAAGGCAAGGCGGCCTGATACGGAAGTGGAAACCTTGTTTTTTCGTTGCATCCGGGAAATCACCATAAACATTCAAAAACATGCAAAAGCACACTGCGTTTGGTTATCATTGCAATTCCAGGCTGGCGGCATGGATGCATGCATAGTTGACGACGGCGTTGGTTTTGATATTTCGCGGCTGAGTTGCAAATCGGACTATGGGTTTGGTCTATTCAGCATTGGGGAACGACTGAATGCCATTGGCGGCGGAATGCATATCGAGTCGGACCAGGAAACCGGAACCGCCGTTAGACTGTGGGCTCCGTTCACGCCTCTGATTAACACAGTGGAATCTATTGATGAAAACGAAAATATTGCTGGCTGATGACAATGTCATCATGTCTGAAGGGCTGCGTTTGCTTATCGAACAAAACGATCAACTTGAGGTCGTTGATATAGCTCACACGGGCAGGGAGGCCGTCAACAAAGCTGCCAGACTATGTCCCGACTTGGTTATTATTGATGTGACAATGCCGGATCTTAACGGAATCGAAGCAACACGACAAATAAAGGCAAAAAACCAACTTATCGACATCATAGGCCTGTCCATTCATTCCGACAGCCGGTTTGTGGTTGAAATGCTCAAGGCCGGAGCCAGGGCTTATGTGCTGAAACAATGCGCCGTTGAAGAGTTATTTCAAGCCCTGAATGCCGTCTTGCAAGGCCATTCCTATCTTAGCGCCGGAGTGACCCAAAGCGTTCTAGAGGACCTGATGACTCGCGGCGGCAATAATAGCCAAACAGCGCATTCCCGTTTGACGCCTCGTGAATTGGAAGTCCTGCAGTTTCTGGCCGATGGAAACAGCACCAAGGAAGTCAGTTCTTTACTGAATTTAAGCGTAAAAACCATTGACACTCACCGCAGTAATATTATGCGCAAGTTAGGTATTTCCAATACTGCCGAGTTGGTCAAGTATGCTATACGTGAAGGGCTGACAACGATCTGACAATCATTTCAACCCCGCCCATATCGTCCAGCTCTAGGGTGATCAATTCATAACCTAAGGGTTTTCCCTACATTCATTTCCGTTTCTCCCTGATTGTATCCCAACCAAGGAATATCCAAAAATATGTCAGCAAACGGGTGGTAGCTAGGGGTTCGGCCAATCAGGATAAAAGCAGCTTCGAAAAATTGTCAACGGCGCAACTAAAGGCTTCGGCTAGTCCACATGTCTTTGACATTATCTTGCCGGCCTACTGGTTTACCAAAGGGGGGCTCAGTATTGGAGGCCATTATCCGAATGGATTACATCTGGCCTACAACCATGTGTACCGCGCAAATCCGTATGCCCCAATCAAACGGCAATAATTTTTTTTCGAGGTTTTTCAATGTTTTCAAGGGGTACCATCAGGCAGAAGCTGCTTACTCTAACAAGTGTTATGGCCTTAATAATATTTGGCTTATCGTTTTTTTTCATCAACCGGTTCAGCGTTACAGGTGAATACTATCACGATGTGACAAATAGCAGGATGCCCCAACAGCAAACCGCGGGCTTTATGTCTGAGCTCCTTCTCGGGGCCCGCTTGAACATAACCGAATTGAGTACTGTTGAGCGGAGTATTGCCAATCAAAAGGTCTTTGCCCAGCGAACCAAGGAACGCCTGGAAAAAGTCAGGGCATTGACCAAAGCAATGCAGTTGGGCAGCAAAGACCTGGGCGAGATAATCCCCCAGGCAAAAGACCTAGCCTTACCAGCCTGTTCAAGCGGCGGACGAATTGAACAAATTCTCAAAGCAATGAACCCGGAACTTAATGAGTTTGAAACGACCTGTAAGACCCTAATTGAGTTAAAAAGGCAACAAATAGAGTTGGTCAATCAAATCGGTTGGTTTGACAGCGATCAAGAAAGCCAGGGAACCGTCAAGGAACTCGTGCTTGCCGGCAGGAAAATGCAGCAACACGCCGATGATGGTCATGTCGGTTTTCTGGTGATGAAGGTGCGATCCCAGGAAAAAAACTTTTTACGTCGTGTTGACCAGCAATACATATCAAATATGGAGCAGGTTCTTGAGGACTTGAAAACGGTCAGCACCGGCGAATTGTCCAATGCGCTGCAAAAATACAAAACCATTCTCTCCAGCCTCAAGGACAATGTTGTCAAGGAAGCGCAACTCAGGGAAAAAATTAAAACATTGGTGCGCGGGGACCTGCGAAATCAGCAAAAGCAGGTTGACACCCATATGGATGAGTTGACCAAACGAGCATCGGACCAGCTTTCAAAAAGCCTGCAACTGGCACGCGATTCAGAATCCCAATCCCGCATCATCATACTCGCAGGCGCCGCCACTTCGATTATCGTCTGTATCCTTTTAGGTCTTTTAATTACCAAAACCATTAACAAGCAACTTAGAAGTATTGCCTCCACGCTTGGCGATGGCGCAAGGATGGTGGTCGCCGCCTCGGGGCAGGTTGCCGCCACGAGCCAATCACAGGCGCAGGGCTCGTCGGAGCAAGCCGCGGCACTGGAGGAAACAGCCGCGGCACTGGAGGAAATGGCCTCGATGGCAGGCCGCAACTCCAACAGCGCAACCGCCGCCGACAAACTGATGCACGATACCAACCAGGTGGTTCGCGAGGCGGGTTCCAATATGCAGGCCCTCTACCAAGCCATAGAACAAATAACCAATACCAGCGACGAAATGGCAAAGATTGTTAGGACCATCAACGAAATAGCCTTTCAAACAAACTTGCTGGCCCTCAACGCCGCGGTGGAAGCCGCCAGGGCCGGTGATGCCGGGTCAGGCTTCGCGGTGGTGGCCGACGAAGTTCGCTCCCTTGCCTTGCGCACGGCGGAGGCGGCCCACAGCACCTCGAGCATGATTGATCAGAACATTGACAAAATCGGCCAACTATCAAATCTGATGGAAGTGACGACCAGGGCCTTTGGGCAGGTGCGGGACAGCTCGGGAAAAGTGGCCAGCATTGTCGAGGAAATAGCAACCGCTTCGGCCGAACAGACCAAGGGCGTGGAACAGATCAACCAGGCCATGAATGAAATGGATCAGCGCATCCAGCAAACCGCTTCCGTTGCCGAGGAATCGGCAAGCGCTGCCGAAGAACTGAATGCACAGGCCGAAAGCACCAATGATATGGTCGAAGGATTAATTGCAATTATTGGCGGCGCCCATAAAAACGGGGCGGCCAAAAAACACAAAGCACCAGGCGTTGATGGCGGCAGGGCCTTGTTGATCGAAGGCGTGGAGACATCCCGGAACTATCTGGACCCTGCGGATGATTTTTTTAGGATCTAGCTTGGAGCAGTGATTCATGACCGGGGACAATCAAACGGTTTTATTTGTTATTGTCGCGGCTTCGGCGGCGCTGCAAGCCGCGGCGGCCGTGGTTGCGCTTAGCCTGAACCGCTTTACAACACGCAGGCATGGCTGGAGCCTGATATCCCTGGCGATTTTCTGCATGGCTTTCCGCAGGCTCCTCGAACTCCACTCCCTTACCATGGGACACGCCGACGTAACCAACACGAATGTATGGCAGGAAACCACGGCGTTGCTGACATCGGCTTTGATGCTGGCAGGTCTGGTTCTCCTGCGCGGTATGTTTCAGGCCATGCAGGGGGCTCATCTGGCCTTGATACACAGTGAAAAACGGTATCGCGACATCTTTGAACAATCCAACGACGGCATCGTGGTTTCCGATTTGGAAGGCAAGGTTCAAGACATGAACCTGGCTGGACGAAAAATGTTCGGCGTTTCCCAGGAAGGTCCCATAGATGCTTACGTGACCGACTATTACATCGACCCGGCCGACAGAACGACCTTGTTGGAGATAATCGCTCAATATGGGTACTGCCGCGATTTTGCAGTGCCCATGAAAAAGGGCGACGGCCGGGTAATGGAATGTGAACTCAGCTCTTGTATGCGGGTCGATGAGTCTGATTTTTCCAACGGTTATCTGACTATTGTCAGGGATGCCACCCGCCGCCTGCGCGCCGAAGCCGAGCTGCGCGAAAAGACCAACACCCTTGATGCCATTTTGGCGTCATCGCCCGTGGGAATATTTCTGGTGCGTGACGAAAAGGTTGTTTGGGTCAACCCGGCCATAGTCACAATACTCGGCTACAACGGCAAACAAATAATGGGAATGGCCCCCATAGATTTCTGGGTCAGGCCGGAAGAATACATACCAGCAGCCAGCAGGGCCCTCAAGGAAATGACCTTGGTGGGATCGGCGGTCGTGGAAACCGAAATGAAACATGCTGGCGGCACCTATTTCGACGCATTCATCCAATTGAGAGCCGTGGACACCAGTGCGCCGGCCAAGGGCTATATCGGTTGCATAAGTGACGTCACCGAACGCAAACGGGCCGCGGAGAAAATTCGCAAATCAGAAGCCCGCTACAGTCTTGTGCTGGAAAACGCCAATGTGGCCACCTTTATTTTGCAGGACGACAGGGTTAATTTCTGCAATGAAAAGGCATGCGATTTATTGGGGATGCCCCAAAGCGAACTCGCCAACAAACCGTGGCGGTCATTGGTGAGTGAGCTATGCGCCAAGTCGTTGGAACGCGACATCGGTCCCGTTTTGCGTGCCGGCGGAAAATTCGGGCCCAAAGAACACAGGGTCGACTTGGTCAACGGCCGCCAACTTCTTCTGGACTTTACGGTGACGCCGGTCGAGCATGAACGCCAAACTGTTATTTTAGCCTTTGCCCAGGATATGACCACCCAGAGACGCCTGGAGCGTCAGCTTCAACAAGCCCAGAAAATGGAGGCCCTTGGCCGACTCGCCGCTGGTGTTGCCCATGACTTCAACAACTTGATCATGGTTATAGAAAACTACAGCCAAATATTGATGATGCATACGGATTGCACCGACGCCATTGCCGGATTTGGCAACGAGATCAAGGCCGCCTGCAAACGCGCTCTTAATTTGACCGAAAAGCTTTCAATGTTCAGCCGCCAGCAAATAACCCCGCCCAATTTGCTGGATATGAATTCTGTAATCAATGATATGCACCCCATGGTCAAGCCTCTGTTGAATCCCGATGTCAAATTCCAGGTAAAACTGGCACCGGACCTGTGGAACATCTTGGGAGACCGGGGCGAGATGGAGCAGGTATTAATGAATCTGGCGGTTAACGCAAATGACGCCATGGAACACGGCGGCATCCTGACAATATCAACAGCCAATTTCGATTCAAGAAACAATGAGATAGCCAATACTTCAGAGATTCCGCCCGGCAAATATGTTTTATTGGCGGTTGGCGATACGGGCACCGGCATCGACCCGGAAACCGCCGCCCACATGTTTGAGCCGTTTTTCAGCACCAAACGCGTGGGTAAAGGCACTGGGTTGGGATTATCGATTGTCTACGGCATAGTGAAAAAACTTGAAGGGCAGATTATTGTGGATAGTTCGCCGGGACGGGGGACCCTTATGAATGTCTTTATCCCCAAAGTGGAGGATGCCGTTGTTCTGCCTGAAGAACACATTCAATTTTCGACAGTTTCGGCAAAAAGTATTTAATTTTTTTCAATAACCGCCATGTTCGTAGGGCGTGGAACACGCACCCCGGACATATATGTGCATTCCTTGGCCTCCGCCTTTCACGGCCCTTTACCGTGTGGTTAGCCATTGCGGTATTTTCAATGTTCACCGGCAATTAAATACCACAGGCCTGTATCCATTTCGGTTCGGCGCCCTTGCACCTGCGGGACCAACCAACCCAAAAGGCAAACAGAATCAGATTGTTATAATTGTAATTTAATTGTAATATGATTGGCACATTTGGAACGGGTCATTATTTTCAAAGGGGGAACTTTTGGGCAAGTTACTAGTTTACCTTTTTGTTTTTACTGTTGTTTCCATAGCCTTTGCAAGCCCAGCCCATGCTTATATAGACATGGGCACCGGCAGCTACGTAATCCAGATGGTCCTTGCCGGTCTGCTTAGCGTTGGTGTTGCCTTGCGTGTATTTTGGGGGCGGATCAAGTCTTTTTTCTCACGCAATGACGACAAAGACAAATGATTGATACCAGCCGCGCCTTTGCCTCTTTTCGCGACCCTTCCGGATTTATTTTTTACAAAAACGAGGTGCTATACCGCCAGATCAATCAATCCTACGCCCGGCAATATCAGAATGCCAAGGATTGCGGCCTTTTTGATTTGGCCATAAACAACGGATGGATGCTCCCCTTTGAGGAAATTCACGATTCCCCTACTTTGTCCCCGGAAGGCTATAAGGTAATTAAGCCTCGGTTTGTTCCCTTTGTCTCATATCCATATGAATGGTGTTTTTCCCAAATCAAAGACGCTGCCCTGCTAACCTTGGACCTCCATCTCGCCGCCATTGAACATGACATGCTGCTGAAGGACGCCAGTATATACAACATCCAGTTCATCGACGGCAGGCCCACATTCATCGACCACCTGTCCTTTGATAACATAGAAGGGCACGGCGCTTGGCCCGCCTATGGCCAGTTCTGCCGACACTTTCTGGCCCCCCTTTTATTGATGGCGTTCTGCGATCACCGCATGAGTTTAATGCTCAGGGATTTCATCGACGGCATTCCCCTTGATCTGGCCTCGCGTCTGTTGCCCAAACGGACATATATGCGTATGGGCACCCTTATGCATCTGCATATGCACGCCAAAAGCCAGGTTCGTTATAGCGACAAAGTCGTGGATATGAAAAAGCGCGCCGCGGACAGGCGTTCTTTGTTTGCCATGGCCTCATCGCTGCGCCGGACAATAGAAAAAACCGAATTTAAGGTTGCCGATACCGAGTGGGCCAAGTATTACGAAGACACCAATTACAATGACCAAGCCATGGACTCCAAAAAGTCCGTTGTTGGAGATATGCTCCAGAAGGCCTCGCCCCAAATGGTATGGGACCTTGGCGGCAATATTGGCGTTTTCAGCAGAATAAGCGCGGCCAACAACCTTAATACCATTTGCTTTGATGTTGACCACTCGGCTGTGGAACAAAACTACAGGCAGTGCCGGCAGGATAGGGCAAACAACATCCTGCCCCTGGTCATGGACCTGACCAACCCCAGCCCCGGTTTGGGTTTTGCCGGGCGGGAAAGGGATTCCTTGCAGGACAGAGGGCCGGTTGACATGATCATGGCTCTTGCCCTCATCCACCATCTGGCAATCTCCAACAACCTGCCCCTTTCGTACATTGCCGAATACTTCGCCGGCCTGGCAGAGTGGCTGATTATCGAATTCGTGCCCAAGCAGGACTCGCAGGTGCAGCGTCTTTTGGCCACCAGGGAAGACATATTCCCCGATTATGATGAAGCCGGTTTTGAAAATGCTTTTTCAAAACACTTTGATATCATTGACAAGCAAGCCGTGAACCACTCCAACCGCTGTATTTATTTAATGAAATCAAAATTGTCTTAATCCGGCCGGCGACACGATCCGTGTTTCCGGAGGCGATAGCCAAGTAAATATCAAACATTGAATCAGGAGTTGAATTGTGATGGCTGATGCCGGTAGCAGTCCCCCACGAAAAACCAACAACAAACTGCTTGGCATGCTTGATTGCATAGGCGGCGCGCTGCCATTTCTGGTGCTGTTCATAATTGTCCCGTTTTCCATCTATTTGCCCAACCAGGACCACTTTGATAACAGCATAATAGTTTTAGTTCCCATGTTATTGGCCGGTGTCATCGGCATCGGCGTCATGTGCCTGCTCGGCCGCATGAAATCGCCTGTCAGCGGGGCCATCTGCAAATGGCTGTTTTGGATAGGCGCATGTTTATTGATCAACGACATGATAACCCCGGTGGGCATCAGCAAGCTTGACGGACGAAACATAGCGGCAAATATCCAAATACCAAGTTTCTATATTTACATCCAAGTCTTTGTTCTTGTGCTGTGTTTACTGGTGGCGTGGTTTACGAACTGGGCAAAGATCAAGCGCATTGCCGGGACCTTTGTTGCCGCGATGCTGGTGCTTCAACTGACGACCTTTGCCCTGGAGGTCTCACCGGAAACCATCTGGTCCCTCAGGCCGGGTACAAAACCATTCAAGACATATGCGGCTCCCGCCCAGCCCAGCGTAAAAAACAATGTTTATCACATTATCCTGGACGGTTTCAGCAGCCAGACCTTTATCGAAATGATGAACAACAATAGGCTCAACGGCCTATTCAACGGGTTTGTATTTTACAAAAACACCAGATCAAACGGCCTGGTAACAAACCAATCCGTGCCCGGCATCATGACCGGCTCTTTTATGCCGGAGAAGAAAAAGGACCAAAGCCTCAAGCAGTGGTGGTACGAATCGGTTAGCGACTGGTCCATCATATGCAAATCAAAGGGTATTTTAAGCAAGGCATACGAAGATGGCTATGCCGTGTCGCAATACATCCCCCGCCTGTATATGTGGCCCTATGAAAAAGCCACCCGGCTTTATCTGGGCAGCCAACTGGCCAAGGAAGGCGGTTTGGTGCCTTCATTCGCCGACCTCTGGCTCTTGCGGCTGGCGCCGGTGCCGATAAAAAAGCAACTGTTTGACAAAGACGACAAAGGTCCTTTTTCCCGGGCGTTCGGGGTCAAGGTCCACTTCCGCCATTGGGCCCACTGGTCAATTGGCCTCGGCAAAATCCTTTTGGATGACGAAAAATCCCGAAGCGCCGCAGGCAACTATGTTTTCGCCCATTTGATGCTTCCCCATTATCCGTATGTCGTAAACGCAGAGTGTGAATACATCGGGGCTCAGCGGCTCAGGGACGAGCACTATCTTGCCCAGGCAAACTGTGGTTTAAAAATGGTCAAGGCCTTGTTGGATCAGTTGAAGCAAGCAGGCAAATTCAAGGATTCGTTGATTATTGTTCATGCGGATCACGGCGAACATGCCGTCGGCCCATTGGATGCCTTCAACCAAATGCCCAAGGATTTTTTCAAACAGTACGACGATGACAACCATGTCGCCGAAACCGCCAAGTACATCAACAACAGATCGCTGGCCCTGTTATTGATCAAACTGCCCGGGGTCGACGAAGAGCCGTTGTCCATGGATAACAGGTTGGTGTCATTGGTTGATTTGGAGCCCACAATATGTGATGTCATGGGCTGGCCGCAAACATCTCCCCATGGCAGATCGCTGCTCCAAAACGATGGCCAAGACAGAAGAGTCGACATTTTCTGCAAGCTGAACTACCCCAATATCATTGATACCAGGCCAAGCCTGATCCACGTGATATTTGACGGAAAGCACTGGCGGATCAACAACGACTATCCCGAAGACATGCATTTGAACGCCAAGCGGGAACTGGCCGGGCACCCCTCGGCGGATTCGGTAGTTAGATAGCCCTTCTAAGCCACCACCCTGCCCTCTTTGATGGGGATAACCTTTGCCTTCAGGGCGTCGATCTCGGCCTGGGAATGGGTCACATAGACCACCGGAATATCGAGTTCCCTGGGCAACTTGGCCAGAAAAGGCAACAGTTCTTCCTTGCGGTTCTGGTCCAGCGAGGCCAGGGGCTCGTCCATCAGCAGCAGACGGGGGCTGGTCAACAAGGCCCTGCCCACGGCCACCCGCTGCTTCTCGCCGCCGGACAAATTCTTTGGCCTGCGGTCCAGCAAGCGCCCGATGTCCATCAATTCGATCACCTGCTCTGTCATGATCCTGCGGTTCTGGGGCGGCACCAGCTTCATGCCGTACAACAGGTTGGAGCGAACGCTCAGATGCGGAAACAAACGGCCTTCCTGGAACACATAACCCAGGCCCCTGCGTTCGGGCGGCAGGTTTATGCCCCGGTCGCTGTCGAACAACGTCTCGTCCTCAAGCTTGATCTGCCCCTTGTCGGCCCGGAGCAATCCGGCAATGGCCTTTATCAGCGATGTCTTGCCCGAACCAGAGGGCCCGAACAGGGCTGTTACGCCCCGGCACATGGCCTTGAAGCCGGCATCCAGGGTGAAATCACCCAGGGTGGTCTTGATTGCGACTTCCAACATGGTTCAACCTTTCAATCTTGCCGACAGCCGCCGGGATATGAACTCCGAGGCCACCATGGCTCCAAGGGAAACCAACACTGCTATAACGCACAGCCGCAGGGCCCCGGTCTCGCCGCCCGGCGTCTGTACGAATGAATACAGCGCCAGGGGCAAAGTGCGGGTCTGGCCCGGAATATTGGACACAAAGGTTATGGTGGCCCCGAACTCGCCCAGGCTGCGGGCAAAGGCCAGCACCGTGCCGGTGAGCAGACCGGGCAGGAGCAGAGGCAGCGACACCGTAAAGAACACCCGCAAGGGACCAGCCCCAAGGGTCCGCGCCGCCTGCTCCAAACCCTTGTCCAGGGCCTCCACCGAGAGACGAATGGAGCGGACCATCAGGGGAAAGGCCATCACCCCGGCCGCCACGGCCGCGCCCTTCCAGTTGAAGGCCACGGTTATGCCCAGGTATTCATATAGCCAGGCGCCCAGGGGGCCCTTGCGGCCCAGCAACAAGAGCAGCAGATAGCCCGTTACCACCGGCGGCAGGACCAACGGCAAATGGATCAGACCGTCCAGCAGGCTTTTGCCCGGAAAACGGCAGCGACCCAAGAGCCAGGCGGCGGCAATACCCAAAGGCAAAATACCGGCAACAGCCCAGAACGACACCCAAAGGCTCAGCTTTAGGGCCTCCAGTTCCGGATCTGTCAGTATCAGCCATTCGGGCATTGCATCCGCCTGTCAGTTGGTGCCGAAGCCATACCGTTCGAACACGGCCTTGGCCTCCGGGGAGGTCAGAAACTTGAGGAACGCCCTGCCCTTTTCCGTGTCACGGCCGGCCACCAACGCGGCCGGATACACTATGGGGTCATGGCTTTCCGCCGGAAACACGGCGACAAGGCGCACCTTTTTGCTCACCGCCGCGTCGGTGGTGTAGACGATGCCAAGCGGGGCCTCGCCGATTTCCACCAGGGCCATGGCGGTGCGCACATTTGCCGCGGCGGCAATCTTGCCCGACACGCTGGGCCACAGGCCCAGGCTCACCAGGGCCTGTTTGCCGTAGATCCCTGCCGGGACATGATCCGGATCACCCATGGCCAGGCGGCCGTCGCCAATGGCCCGTACGAACTCCGCCTGGTCGGTCAAGTTCAGCTTGGTCAGTTTGCTGTCGGCCGAGGCGATGAGGCCCAGGCGGTTGTGCAACAGGTTGATGCGGGTGCCTTCGGCGATTCCGCCGGCCTTCTCCAGATAATCGGTCCACTTGACGTTGGCCGAGATATAGACGTCGGCCGGAGCGCCCTGTTCGATCTGCTTGGCCAGGGTCGAAGACGAGGCGAACGAACAGACGACCTTTGCCCCGGTCTTTTCCTGGAATGTTTTGGCCAACTCGCCCACCGCGTCGGTGGTGGAGGCTGCGGCAAACACCAGCAGATCGTCAGCGGCCCTGGCAGGACCGCAAACGAACACGGCCGCCAGCAGGGCCAACATTACAATGATTTTTCTGAATATGCTCATGATCAAACCTCGCTTGGGGTCATTTCCCCGGTTTCACCAGCCCGGCAGCCCATGGCCGCCAGCAGCACGTAAACAACTATCCAGGCCAAATAGGCCGCGAAAAACACTTCTGTTAACGGATTGCCGGAAACGGCGATGATCGCCCCCACCGAACCATTGCTTTTATCCAGATAAAAGTCCGAAAGCGTCAGCCGCAGGCCCTCGATCTGCAGCGGCTCCAGGATGCGCATTTCGCCTGATTCCAGTTTTCTTCCGTCCCGCCAAAGGGATATCCCCGCCGTGTTGAGTTCCCGGTGGAAAGCCGTGGTGGTCTGGGCCCGCCGCCCCTGGCGGTAGGTCAGGTTCAAAAGGGAGTGATCGTCCACAAACGTGGCGGTGTCCAAGGTCAGGCTCAGGCCATCGGGCAACTCCACGCTCTGGCCGGGCAAAAGGCGCATGCTTTCGTCCTTGAAGCCCATGGTCATCTGGGAAAGGTGGCCCAACAGGATCACGATCATCAGGGCATGGACCATGAACAGCAGCACGGTGTGGACTCTTTTTGCGTGCATCAACCTCGGCCAAAGCCTCGTGTAAGTGCAGGCGCCCAAATTCAGCACCAGCAGACCGACCGAAGCGCACAGGGCGGCAAACCAGACGGCCAACGCCACCGGGCCCGCCCCGGCTGAAACGGCATCGATGAGCCAATCCAGGACCAGGCCCTTGTTCATGGAGGCCACGAGAGCGCTGGACAGCGGCACCTGGGCCAGGATCATGCCGATGAGCAGGCATAGCGCTATGGCGCCTAGGGCCCACAAAGTCAGGTTCAGTGATGATAGCATTTTCATGATAAAAACGCCTCCGTAACCTGATGAACCAGATACGCCCCCGTGGCCAACAGGCCGGGCACGGAGTAGGCGATGCGCAGGACCTTGGTCTTGGCCGCCAAGGCTGGCGGCAAATGCAAAGCCGCGCTGGCCAGGATGAAAATCATCGTCGATTCCATGAAATTGCGGTTCCAGAGCCAGTAGTCGCCGCGCCAGGTCAGACACCAGTAAAACCCGCAGACCTCGCCCACCAGGAACAGGGCCGTGCCCAAAAGCAGCATGCGCCGGGAACGGGCGGTTAACTCCCGCCTGTGGTCGGCCTTGATGTCACCCCTGGGCCAGGCAAGGGTGGCCAGGGCCGAAAACAGCAGAAAGGCCATGGCCATGCCCCGGCACAGAAAAAAGGCCCTGGACCAGCCGAACTGATAGACGAACCAGTCCGGATTTACCTGGCGGGGCACCCAGGTCAACAGCGAGAGGATAAGAGCGGCGGCGCCAAATCCCCAGGCGGGCAAGGCAAGGTCGTTGCTGATGCGGCAGCGGCCGGCGCGCCAGGATAAAAACGACAGCACGGCAGCCATGAGACAGATTGACTCATAGGCCCCGGACAGGGGCGGCCTGCCGATGCGCAGGCTGATAACCCCCAACAGGCCGAAACCAAGTGCCAGCGTTGCCACGGAGGCCGGTTTGTAGGCTCTGTCCTTGTTCAAACCGGCTAAAATTGATGTTATTACTGAAAGAGCGAAAAATGCCCAATAGAGTAGGTTTTCCAGCCGAACCAGGTCCATGCCGCCCAAATCCAGGGATACGGGCGGCATGGCAATGGCCAAGCCGAGACAACCCAATAGGGGCACGTACCAAGTCAGGTTCCGGTGGTTTGCAGAATTAACGTGCATGGTAGATGCCTTTCACAGACAGTTGGTTTTGTCAGGGCTCTCGGGCAGCCCATGGAGTCAGCGTATCCCGCGCAATTGCGGTTTTGGCGGCCAAGACGGAATTTATCAACACTTGGCCAATATATGCTAAAATTAACATATCAGATACAGTTTTTTCCGCCTTGTCATCCGCCACAGCCGAATCTCCGATGATTGACCAAGTAACATTCTGAAATAGCAAAACATATCTCTTAACCAACATCTGTCTCCACAGGCTCACATACAGCCCATGCCGCCACCCTGGCCCATGGCCGCCGCGCAGCAGGCCTTGCCCTTGCGCACCCGCATGGCCGACAGATCGTCGCCGGCGTAGATGGCCCGTAGGGCTTCTTCAATAAAGCCACTCATTTCCAAGGGTTCAATGCCGTGCTCCATCAATATTGACCGCGGGGTGTCACCAACTCCGCTTACCAAGACATGGCGGCAGTCCGAGAGCAGCTCGGCCAACTTATCCCAGCGCAGGTTGCCGTCACCGGCCGACGGAGCCGTGCGGGTCTCGACATGGCCAAAGCCTCCGGCAACCGGGCCCCAGATCTGAAATTCGGTAGCCTGTCCCAGGTGCAGGTTGACCAGGGCGCCTTCCCGGCTGGCAACCGCCACGTAGGGCCGGGCGACGTCCTTTGGCTCGGGAATGGTGGAACAGGCCGACAGGCAGCCAGCCATTTCGCCTGACATGTCCTGGCCCAATAGACCCACTGCGTCGGCCCGGCAGCGGGTGCAATGGGTCATCTGGTTGATATGGTCGGAGCAAACGCCCCGCAGGCTCTGCATCAACGGGCGGCTTGGCTCGTTGATCTCGGCAAAGGGCGTATTGGGCGTGGGGTACATGGGCATCAGGTTCATCAGGTCCGCGCCCAGGTCTGCCGCCCAACTGGCCACCTCGTTCACCAGGTCGTCATTGATACCGGGGATGACGATAGTGTTGATCTTGACGATTATGCCCCGCTCCTTGAGTCCGGCCACGGCCTGGGTCTGCCGCTCCAGCAGCAGCGCCGCCGCCTCACGGCCCCGATAGGCCACCTTGCCGTCCTTGACATAGGCGTAGATCTTGGCCCCCACGTTGGGGTCCACCGTATTGACGGTGATGGTCATGTGGGTGACGCCGACATCGGCCAAGTCGTCCAGATGCTCCGGAACGCCCAGGCCATTGGACGACAGGCAAAGCAGCATGCCCGGGAAACGCTCCTTGATCAGCCGTATGGTCTGCAAGGTCTTTTCAGCGTTGGCCATAGGATCTCCGGGCCCGGCTATGCCGGCCACGCTGATGCGGGGCTCGGCCTCCAGGACCCGGGTCATGTACGCCGCAGCCTGGTGCGGCGACAACACCGCGCTGGCCACGCCGGGCCGCGATTCGTTGACGCAGTCGTACTTGCGGTCGCAGTAGTTGCACTTGATGTTGCAGGCCGGGGCCACGGGCAGATGCACCCGTCCATGGCTGCCCTTGGCCGCCTTGTTGAAACAGGGATGGTTTTCGCTGATGGAATCGATCTTCATGATATTTCCCCTAGATGTATCCGTAGCCCACGGATGAGTCGCTCTGCTTCTTGGTTATCAATGCGTTGACGACGCGGTCGTAAAGTTCCTGGGCGCCGCGATAGCCCAAATGGTTCAGGCGCTGGCCGCCGAAGCGGTCGTGGATGGGGAAGCCCACCCGCACCAGGGGCACGTCCAGCTCACGGCTGATGCGGTAGCCCTTGGAGTTGCCAACCATCAGATCTGGCTTGAGTTCACGGGCCAGTTCGGCGATGCGGTAGAAATCCACCCCCGGCTCGGCCAACACCGGCTGGCGCACCAGGCCATCGGTGACCTTTTCGATCTTTTCTCGGAAGCCCGGCGTCCGGGCCCCGCTGGCGCATATAACGGGCTGCACGCCGATCTCGGCCATGAACGCGGCCAGTCCTATTACCAGGTCCTGCTCGCCGTAGACCACGGCCTTGGCGCCGGAGACGTACTTGTGGCCGTCGACCATGGCGTCCAGCAGGCGGCCCCGCTCGTCGGCAAAGCGCTTGGGAATGTCTGAGTCGGCCAAATCGGCAAAGGCGTCGAACATGGCGTCGCTGTGGCGCAAGCCGATGGGCAGCCCCAGGGAAACAAGGGGCACCCCGCAACGGGTCTGGAGATCCTCTCCGGCGGCCCGGCTATCCGGCGTCCAGCCCATGGTCAGGCTGGCCGCCGCGCCGCCCATCCTCCTGATAGCCGCCAGGGGCGTCCCCCCGTCGGGCAAAATTTCGTATCCGGCGCTGACCGGCGCGTCCAGGGGCCGGGAATAGTCCGGCAGCAAGGTGGCCTCCAAGCCAAAACTCTCGGCAATGTCGTACAGGTGGCGGATATCAGCCGGACTGACCATGCCGGGCAGGATATTGACCCCCCGGTGCCGGGCTGTGGGCTGGGCCATCTGGGCCACGGTTGCCTTGACCGCCGCGTGGAAACCTTCCATATGGGTGGCTGCGTAGGACGGCGTGGAAGCATGGATCAGATTCGGCATCTCGCCGCACGAACCCTCCAGGACGGCCTCCTTCAAAAACTCTTTGACTATGGCCGGGACGTTGTCGCCGATGGTCTCGGTCAGACATGTGGTGGCGATGCCCACGGCCTTGGCCTGGTACTTGTTGATCACATTGACCAGGCCCTGCTTTAGGTTGGGCCCGCCGCCGAACACGGCCTCGCTCTCGCCAAGGGCGCTGCTGGCGATATCCACAGGCTCCCGGAAATGGCTGATCAGGTAGCGCCGCATATAGGTGGCGCAACCCTGGGAACCGTGCAGGAACGGCACGCAGCCCTCGATACCCTTGAAGGCGATGCAGGCGCCCAGGGGCATGCAGGCCTTGCAGGCGTTGGTGCTGGAAACATATTCGCGCTTTTTAGCGGTGTTGGTCTTCATGCCGCCACCTCCAGGTTGGCCTTGGCTCTGCGGGGTGTGAACCGCCACACCGGACTCATGGCCGTTGCGTGGATCTCCTCGGCAAAGTTGAGCATGCCCACGAAACCCTCCAGGGCAAGCTTGCGCTCGTGGTTATGGTCGCAAAACCCGATGCCCAGCTTGAAGGCGATGGGCCGTTCCTTGACCCCGCCCACAAAGACATCCACGTCCTTTTCAACCAGATAATTCATCAATTCCAGGGGATTGGCGTCATCTATGATTACCGTGCCCGGTTCACAGATGGCGGCCAACTCCTCGTAGTCTTCCTGGGTGCCGGTCTGAGACCCGGCCAGAACCACCTTCATGCCCAGCAGGCGGAACGACTTGATCAGGCTGAAGGCCTTGAACGCGCCGCCCACGTACAGGGCCGCCTTCTTGCCCTCCAGGTCCTTGCGCAACTCCATCAGCCGGGGATAGATGGCCCCCAGTTCCTCGCGGACCAGGGCCTTGGCCTTTTCCATAGCCGATTCGCTCTTGAAGAAATCGGCCACGTCGTAGAGGGCCTGGGCCATGTCGTCGGCGCCAAGGTAGCTGACCCGCATGAAGGGAATGCCGTAGGCCTCGCGCATCATCTTGGCCAGTTCCATGGTCGAGCCCGAGCACTGCACCAGGTTCAACGCCGCGCCGTGGGAGCGCCGCACATCGGCCACCCGGCCGTCGCCGGTGATGTTGGCCACCACGGTGACGCCCATCTTCTCCAGGTATTCCCGGATGATCCAGATCTCGCCGGCCAGGTTGAAGTCGCCCAGCAGGTTCACCGACATCTCGGGGATGCCCTTGGTTGGGCCGCTGCCAACCAGCTGGAACAAGGCGTTGCAGGCTGCGTAGTAGCCCGCGCGCTTGTTGCCCTTGAAGCCCTCGCTCATCACCGGGATCACCGGGATGCCGTACTTTTCATGGGCCTTGTTGCACACGGCCTGGATGTCGTCGCCGATAAGGCCCACCATGCAGGTGCTGTAGACGAACGCCGCCTTGGGCTTGTGCCTGGGAATCAGTTCGTCCAGGGCCCGGGTCAGCTTGCCCTCGCCGCCGAAGATCACGTCGGTCTCGCCCAGGTCGGTGCAGAAGCTGTAGCGGTGCAGCTCCGGCCCGGAGGACAACGCGCCCCGGATGTCCCAGGTGTAGGAGGCGCAGCCAATGGGCCCGTGGATCAGGTGCAGGGCGTCGGCAATGGGATAGAGCACGACCCGGGAGCCGCAGAAAACGCAGGCCCGCTGGCTCACCGCTCCGGCCAGGCTCTGCTTGTCGCAGCTGATGCGGAAGGGCTTGTCGCCGCCCGTTTCACAAATCTGGTCCGTGCGTTCATCGAAAATTACCTGGGCCATGATGTCTCCTCGCCACTGTCCCGGAGTCTCAGGCAGATCAGCCGGGTCTTGCTCCATCCAAGGTGTTCATAAAAGGCCAATGCGGGTTTGTTGTCCCGGTCGGCCAGCAATTGCAGCCGGGCCGCCCCTTGCTCGCGGGCCCAGTGGATCACTCCCCTGAGCAGCATTTTGCCGATGCCGAACCCGCGCCAGCGGCTGTCCACGATGACATCTTCCACCAGCACCGACGGCCCGCCCTCGGCCGTGGAGACCACAACCTGGCCCGAACACATGCCCACCACCCGGCCCGCGGCCTCGGCCACCAACAGCCTGGCGCCATCCCTGGCCACCATCATCTTCAATCCCTTGATCTGCCGCTGGCGGTCGAAGTAGAAGTCAGTCTCCAGCGAGAACAACTCTTCCAACAAAGCGCACATGAGATTCAAGTCACCGTGGTTGGCGCGTCGGATGGTCACCGGCTGGGTGGTCATGGCACTCTTCCTTTAAGAGATCAGGTATTCGGCCGGAGGCTCGCCGTCCTCCAGGCCATCCAAAATCGCATCAATGGCCGCTTCGGAATCCACTCCCTTGAACCACCAGTTTTGCGGCTGCACCACCATGGCCGGACCGTTCTCGCACTGTTTGAGACAGCCGGTGGCCGTTACCTGGCAATCCAGGCCGCGGTCCAGGATTTCCTCTTCCAGGTACTGCAAAAATCCGTCGGTCTTTTTGTGGCAGATGCCCTTGGGCTCTCCATTGACCCGGAAGCTCTGGCAAACAAGTATCTGACTCGCGGGGATGCCCATCTTAAAACTCCATAATCGTTATTATTTCAATCTGTTCTGTGTTGGCGGCGGCTACTTCTTGCCGCCCTTTTTCTTGCCGCAGTAGAGCACGTCCACCAGGCCTTCGACATTGCCTTCCTGGGTCAGCACGGCCAGGCCTTTTTCGCTTAGGCTTCGCTTGGGGGCCTCGCCGGCGGCGGCTGTCAACACGGCGAAACAGTCGCTCAAGATCATCGCTGTTTGTTGCCAGCGGGCTTCGCCATGGCCCGCGTCCGAGGCAGGACGGGTCTCCAGTAGCACCACCGGTCCGTCCTTGGGACCATAGATCAGGAACTGAACGGTCTGGCCGAGGTGCAGGTCGACCTCAAAGCCGTCGGAACTGCACACCGCCAGATTGGGACTCTTTTCGTCCGGCTTGGGCAGGACGCTGCCGGTCGCACCCGCGTCACCTGTCTGGAATTCAATGACATCGCGGCAGGAAACCACGTCCATGTACTTGGCCGGCAGATGCTTTGACGCCAACAGGGCCAGATCTTCCATTTCCGCCGGTTCGGCATGCTCAATGGGCAGCGGATGGTTGTCGCCCTTGGGTTCGAAGGAGAACAACTTCATCTCGCTGGCTCCCAACTCGGCGGCTATATCGGCGATATCTTCCACATGCCGGGAATTGACGCCCGGATAGACCGTTGTCTTGACCTGCACCTCGATGCCTTCGGCGGCAAGGGCCTTGATGGCCGAGGCCTGTTGGGCGATGAGAATCTGGGTGGATTCCTCAAGGGGCAGGGTCTTCTTGCCGGGCCTGATCCAGGCGTATATCTTGGCCGCGATCCTGGGGTTGACGGCATCCATGAGAATGGACACATGGGCCAGGCCGAACTTGGCCAGCTCGGCGGCAAACTTGTCGGCCCCCAGGCCCAGGGTCGTCAAGCAGATGGACAAATCGGGGTACGTGACGCGCAGCAGGCCCAATGTCTGGAGTGTCAACTCCGGCGTGGCCAAGGGATCGCCGGGACCGTTGAGATTGGCGACCCTGATTTTTTCGCCTTCGTCGGCCAGGTAGGCCAGCCAAGCCAGGGCCTGGTCCGGCGCCAGAGCCCTGGGCAGCGGCTGTTCCGGACTGAACCGGACCCGTGCCTGCGCTATCGGGGCTATGGGCAGGTGCACCCGGCCGCTGGCCCGGCGGCTACCCGCGCAATAGTCTTTTGCCGATTCGTGGCTGATTATCTTGCTCATGGCTTTATCCGCCTGGAATGAGTATCAATTTCGTTCACTACATCACCAGTTCGAAGCTCTGTTCCGGATCGTCGCGGTCCTTGCGGTCCAGGATGGTCGAAAGGATCTTTTCCAGAAGCCTGAGGCCGCCCTTGTAGCCCACGGTGGGGAAGTACTGATGGCCCACGCGGTCGGTGATGGGGAAGCCCCAGCGCACCAGGGGAATGTCTTCGTCCCTGGAGATGTACTTGAGGTACGAGTTGCCGATGAGCAGATCCACTGTCTCGTTCTTGATCCACTGGTGCAGCAGGAAGATGTCCGCGTTCTGGTCGCACTTGACGTTCACCGCGTAGGGCAAACCTTCGGTGATCTGCCTGATGCGCGCCTCGAAGGCCTTGCCCGGCGTGCCGGTGACCAGGTGCGTGGGCCACATGTCGATTGAGACCAGGAATTCGGCCATGGCGATGAGCTGATCCGGGTCGCCGGCCAGAGCCACCTTCTTGTGATAGAAGTACTGGTGCATGTCGCTGATCATGTCCACCAGCTGGCCGCGTTCGTGGGCCACCTCGTCGGGTACGCTGACACCGGCGATGGTCCGCAGGGCGTCGACAAAGCGGTCCGTGGCCTTCAGGCCGAAGGGCATGTCCAGCACCCGGCAGGGAACCTTGTTGTTGGTGTCCAGGAACCTGGCGCCGTCGGCGCTGCACCATTCGCCCAGGGCCAAGGTTCCGATGGAATCACCGGCGCTCTTTAGGTCGGCTATGGTGGCGCCGCCCTCGGGGAACATCTTGTATTCGCCGGACAGCGGACCGTTGAGGATGCCCGAGGTGTCCGGGAACATGATGATGCCCACACCGACCAGAGCGGCCAGGCGCTTGATCTCTTCCATGTCGGCCGGTTCCACCCAGCCCGGAATGATGTTGACCTTGCCGTTTTTGTGGCCCGTGGTTACTGCCAGCCGGGCCATGCCCTTGACCATGTTGGAAAAGCCGGTTACATGGCTGCCCACATAGCTGGGCGTGTTGGCGTAGATCACGTGCTTGCCCTTGGGCACCTTGCCTTCCTTGATGGCCTTGTCGGTGATCTGGGGCAGGTCGTCGCCGATAGTCTCTGAAAGGCAGGTCGTATGCACGGCCACCACTTCGGGCTCGTAGACGGTGAACATGTTGTCCAGGGCCTGGAGCAGGTTGGCCTGGCCGCCGAACACGCTGGCGCCCTCGGTGAACGAGCTTGTGCCCGCGCTGATGGGCTCCTTGTAGTGCCGGGTCAGGGTGCTGCGGTGGTAGGCGCAGCAGCCCTGTGATCCGTGGCTGTGGGGCAGGCACCCGTGCACACCCAGGGCCGCGTACATGGCTCCGATTGGCTGGCAGGTCTTGGCCGGGTTTACGGTCAAGGCATGGCGCTCGCTGATTTCTTTTGGCGTATGTCTAAGTAGCATTGTTCATGTCCTTATTTCGCCGAAGCTATTCCCAAACATAGGTGGCCGAGAGTTCGGGGTTCTCCTGCCACGGCGCCTTGAGGTAGCTCCAGACCTTGCTGTTGACCAGCCGGTCTATCTCGTGGAAGAAGTTGACCGCGCCCCGGAATCCGGCATAGGGTCCGCCCGAGTCATAGCTGTGCAGCTGCTTCATGGGGATGCCCAGCTTCTGGATGGAGAACTTTTCCTTGATGCCCGCGCAAAAGATGTCCGGCTTGAGCAGTTCCACCAGTTTTTCAGCCTCGTACTGGTTCAAGTCGTCGATGACAAACGAGCCCGCATCCATGTCAGGGATCATGCCGTCATATTCCTTGAACTTGTATCCGGCCTCTTCCAGGGCCTTCATGTCGCCCTCGCTCTTGCGGGGGTTGTAACGGGTCTCGTCCGGGTGCACCTCGAGTTCTTCGATGTTGCGCGAGTCGGCGTCCACCTTGAGGTTGGGGATGACCTGACGGCCCTCGTAGTCGTCACGGTGGGCGAACTCGTAGCCGGCGCTGATGGTCTTCATGCCGATCTCGGCGAAGAGGCCCTGATAGTGGTGGGCCCGGGAGCCGCCCACGAACATCATGGCCGTCTTGCCTTCGGTGCGGGGCCGCACTTCCGCCGCCACGGCGTCCACCGCGGGCATTTCCTCAGCAATGACCTCTTCCACCCGGTCGATGAGCTCCTGATCGCCGAAGTACTGGGCGATCTTGCGCAGGCTCTTGGCCGTGGACTTGGAGCCGATGAAGTTGACCTTGACCCAGGGAATGCCGTATTTGGTTTCCAACATGTCGGCAACGTAGTTGATGGAGCGGTGGCACATCACCGCGTTGAGGTCTGCCGTGTGGGCGCTGGCGAACTGGTCATAGGACGAGTTGCCGCTGAAGGTGGAGATGTTGGTGATGCCGCACTTATTGAGAATGCGGTCGATCTCGAAACCGTCGCCGCCGATGTTGTATTCGCCCAGCAGGTTGATCTTGAACTTGCCCTGCTTGCCGTGGTCGTTGAGACCCACCAGATGCCTGAAGACCTGGTTGTTGGCGATGTGGTGGCCGGCCGACTGGCTGACGCCCTTGTAGCCCTCGCAACTGAAGGCGAATACGTTGCAGTCGCCGAACTTCTTCTTCATCTTTTCGGCAACGGCGTGGATGTCGTCGCCGATGAGGCCAACGGGGCAGGTGGCGAACACGCAGATGCCCTTGGGGTGGAACAGATCGTAGGCCTCCTGGATCGCCGCCTCCAGCTTCTTTTCACCGCCGAATATGATGTCCTTGTCCTGCATGTCCGTGCTGAAGCAGTAGGTCATGTAGTTGTGGGCGTCTTCGGCCGAGGCGTCGGTCTGGTTGCGGCGGGTAAGCCAGGAATAAAATCCGCAACCGATGGGGCCGTGGGTGATGTTGAGGATATCCCTGGTGGGCCCCATAATAACGCCCTTGCAACCGGCATATGTACAACCGCGCATGGTGATGATGCCGGGGATCGTGCGCACGTTGGCGGTAATCTCGGGCGTTTCGTTTTCCAGGGCCTCGTTTATCAAAATCTGCTTGGCGCGCTTTCGGGCCACCTTTGGAGGATACTTCTTGAGCAGTTCCTCCTTGATGTCGGTGGGTTCCATGCGCACGAACTTGTGATTTTTTGCTGGCATGGTCGTCTCCAGATGTTTCAGCTAAATGGCCTTCTCGCCGCGTTCGCCGGTGCGAACCCGCACCGCGTCTCCAAGGGGTAGGACAAAGATCTTGCCATCGCCGGGTTTGCCGGTCTGGTTGGTCTCGATGATGGTCTGGACCACCTCGTCGACCAGCTTGTCGTGCACCACCATGGTCAGCATTCGCTTGGAATAGAGTTTGCCCTTTTCGCCCAGCAGGGCGATGGCCTCTTCGTAGCCTTCGTTGGCCCCGGCCAGGATCTTGACGTCCACCAGGCCTTTGCCCCTGCCCTGGCATTCATGGGCGAACATGGAGTCGATTCCCGCTTCGGCAAGGGCCTTTTTGGTCTTGTTCATGGTGTTCATGCGCACCACGGCTATTACTTCCTTCATGCCGTGGCCTCCTCTTCAACCGGGGCGGTATCGCAGATGCCGGTGCTGACGGTGTAGACGTCCTGCACTTCGCTGATGAAGATCTTGCCGTCGCCGAAGGCGCCCTTGGTGCCCGAGCGGGCCACGCCCATCACGGTCTCGATGACGAAGTCCTTGTCCTCGGCCCTAACCACCATCATCAGCATGGTCTTGGGGATCTCGTCGTAGGTTACCTGGCCGATTTTGATGCCGCGCTGCTTGCCGCGGCCGGCCACGGAATATTTGGTTACCGAGGGGAACCCGGCATCCATGAGCGCGGCCAGCACGTCATCCGCCTTTTCCGGCCTCACAATTGCTCTGATCATGATCATCATGTTGTTATCCTCCTCTAATAAGCCGGTTGGGTGGTTAGGCCGCCATCAGGCCGAAGTCCAAAAGCAACTGTTCCAGCTCTTCGATTGCCAGGGGCTTGGGAATGACGAACATCTGGTTTTCGTCGATGGCCTTGGCCAGGTTGCGGTAATGCTGGGCCTGGGGCGCCTCTGGGTTCCATTCGATGACGGTCTTGCGGTTGATCTCGGCCCGCTGCACGTCGTTGTCGCGGGGCACGAAATAGATCATCTGGGTGCCGATCTTGCGGGCCAGTTCCTGAATCATCTCCGATTCGTTGTCAACGTTGCGGGAGTTGCAGATAAGGCCGCCCAGCCGAACGCCGCCGGATTCGGCGTACTTGCCGATACCCTTGCAAATGTTGTTGGCCGCGTACATGGCCATCATCTCGCCGGAACACACGATGTAGATCTCCTGGGCCTTGCCGTCGCGGATGGGCATGGCGAATCCGCCGCAGACCACGTCGCCGAGCACGTCGTAAAAGGCGTAGTCAAGGCCTTCCGACTCCTCGTAGGCGCCCAGTGATTCGAGCATGTTGATGGAGGTGATGATGCCCCTGCCCGCGCAACCGACGCCGGGTTCAGGACCGCCGGACTCCACGCACCAGGTTCCGCCGTAGCCGGGTCTGCGGATGTCTTCAATTTCGACGTCTTCGCCCTCTTCGCGCAGGGTGTCCAGGACCGACTTCTGGGCCAGGCCGCCCAGCAAAAGCCGGGTGGAGTCGGCCTTGGGGTCGCAGCCGACCACCATTACCTTTTTGCCCATTTCAGCCAGACCGGCCACGGTGTTCTGGGTGGTGGTGGACTTGCCGATGCCGCCCTTTCCGTAAATCGCTATCTTTCTCATAGTTCTCATCTCTACCTGCCTCTCATGGGTGGTTGTTTTTTGCCCTGCCTATAGAGCAAAGGCCTTGCCAAGACCGCATACGGCGCAAATCAACATAGCCAACTAGCCGTTTTTTATTGATAATTAAGTATATTTCGACTAATCGCCAAACTGGTTGGGCCGGGCCTGGGCCCATGGCCTTACACGCGGAGGGAAAATGGTTTTACATTTTTGTCAATGTACGGCGGCGGCGCAAAAAGGCATGGCAGGCCGACCGACGGCCGCAAGACCGCCGTAGGCTCCACCTAGTAATGCTTGGTTGTCGGAGGACAAAAGGATCAGCCGCCCAGCAGACGGCGGCGCTCGGCTTTGACCTTGTCTTCCAGGCCGTATTTTTTGATTCGGTAGCCAAGTTTGCGCAGGGTGATGCCCAGATCCTGGGCCGCCCGGGACTGGACCCAACGGTTGCGTCCAAGGGCCTCCAAAAGCTCGTTTTTCTCCATGTCATCGAGCTTGGAGCCGCCGCCGTCCTCATTGTCGGCGTGCTGAGCCCTTGGGGCGTTTTTTTTCAGGAAGTCCGGCAGGTCGTCATGGCTGATAACGTCCTGGTCTACCATGATGGCCAGACGTTCGATGATGTTTTCCAGCTCACGGACATTGCCGGGCCAGCCGTAGCTCATCAGCACTTCCCTTGCCGAACGGTCCATCCCGAACCGGCGGTTGTACTCCATGGAGTTTTTCTCCAGAAAATGGCCGATCAGCAGGGGGATGTCCTCCACCCGCTCCCGCAGGGGCGGCAGGTGTAGGGGAAACACATTGAGGCGATAGTATAGGTCCTGGCGGAAGCCCTTGCGCTCCACAAGGTAGGGCAGGTCCTGGTTGGTGGCGGCGATTATGCGCACATCCACCTTGCGGGTCTTTGGCGAGCCGAGGCGCTCGAATTCCTTGTCCTGCAAAAAGCGCAACAGCTTGGCCTGGAGGCCGATGGGCATCTCGCCGATTTCATCCAAGAACACCGTGCCGCCGTCGCCCTCCTCAAAGCGACCGGGCTTTTCATTGGTGGCCCCGGTAAAGGCCCCCTTGGCATGTCCGAACAGCTCCGATTCCAATAGGTTCTCGGGCAGCGCCGCGCAGTTTATCTTGACGAACGGACCGTCGGCCCTGGCGCTCATCTCATGGATGATGCGCGCCACCAGGGTCTTGCCCGTGCCCGACTCACCCAGCAGCAGCACCGAGGCCTTGGCCGGAGCCACCTTGCCCAGCATGGCCTGCAACCGGCGCATGGCCGGGCTCTTGCCGACGATGAAGAAATCATTGTAGCGGTTGGATATCTCGTCCTTGAGCTGCTTGTTCTGGCGACGCAACAGGCCTTCGCGCTGCTCCACCAGGCGGTTGAGGTGCACGAACTGGCCGATGAGCTGGGCCACGATGGACAAAAAGCGGATATCCTCGGAGGCGCTGATCTCTTCGCCGAAGAGCCTATCCACGCTGAGCACGCCGATGGGGTCTCCGTGCAAAACAATGGGTACGCCCACAAAGGCGACCTTGCCCTTGTCGAGATCACGGGACTGTGTTTTGTTCAGAAAAAGCGGCTCGCGGCTGACATCGGGCACGTAAAATGGCTTGGCCGTCTCGAATATGCGGCCGGTTATGCCCTCGCCCTGATCGTAGACCCCTCTGAGCATCTCCCGCTTGGTCAGGCCGTGGGACGCGTAAATGGCCAGGCTTCCGGTGTCCCCCTCGCGCAGGGTCACCGTGGCCCGTTTCATTGACAGCGTGTCCGAGATGATCTCCAGCACCTTTTCCAAAGTCTGGGGCAGATCAAGGGCCTGGCCGATGATCCGGCTCACCTCGTAGAGAACACGCAACTCCAGTTCTGTTACCTGAGTACTCATATCACTATTAAATGCAATATGGGTGCCGGAATAAATACAATAATAACAAGTTGATTTTTATACAAATACAGGCAGCGCCACCAAAGAGCATATTAGAGCTAACCCTGAAAACGACACCAGGGACGCGACTAAACACAGTTTCATACGTTTTTGTAGGATCGTAGAGAGGTTGTCTGATTCCCGGAAAGCAACTCATTCAACATGGCGCTTGCCTGATCAAGAGCCCGCAAATCGATTTTTGCATCCCCGCCCTTCTTAATTAGGAATTTCGCCGCCAACCCGGAGGAGAGGTTTGCTTTGGGCTGTGTGGGCAAAAAAGGGCAACCGCCCCGACCATCCAGGGTTACGTCCAGCCAATCCGTCCGGCACCGCCATGCCGCCTCAAGGTTGCACTCGAGCTGCCGGCTTGCGCCATGCAGGTGCAGACCGAGGTACGCGCCGGGAAGGCCTCGCCGCAGGCAACCAAACGCCGCGCCGATCATATGCGGCAGGGCCCTAGCAGCCGTATCGGCCAAGGCCAGCCTGTCTACGCCTATTTCATGGAACGGCTTGAATATTGCCAATAGGTTATCAGCGGACGGCGGACTAAACATGGGGCCGCCAAAGGCGCATTGCAGCCCCATGCGCACCTGCATGCCCATTTCCAAGGCCAGCCCCGCCAGATACCGGCAGCGGTCCAGGCCCTGTTCCGCCGTGCAGTTCAGATTGCGCCTGCTGTGAATTTCGGACAACGACGCGGACAAGGCCACTCTGGAGAAACCGGCCTTGGCCGCCCGGACCAGTCCCTGGTGATTGAACACCATGACCCAGGCTTCTATTCCGGGGATACGGGCAATACCGTCGGCGAGGCTGTCGCAATCGGCCATTTGAGGCATCCTGTCCGGACGGACCAGGGCGCCGACCTGAAAACGCCGCAGGCCCGCGCGGACCAATTGCTCCAACAGGGCCAGGCGCTGTTCAAACGGCACGGATCGTGGGTGGATCTGAAAGGCTTCCCGCAGGGTCTGATCCTCCAGAAACGGCTTATTGCTGCTGTTAGTTGCGTCATGCTGTTCGGCAATAGGCATTTTCGCATTGATCCAAATCGATTCATAACTGCCCCGGTGCCCATGGTGGGCCGGGAAGAGCCTCTGGGATTAAAATAAATGCAACCAGTGCGCCAAGATTTTATTTTTTAGCTAACCACTTACCGTTACAGTTCTTTTCATATGCATGCGACCGAGAAACCCCAAAATGCCCGACCCATTAAGTTACATTTTTGTAGCTTCACATTCACAAATTCGAACTGGCTAGCCACAACATGAAACAGTGAAGGCAGCTTGCCAAACCATTGATTGACCTCCCCGCTTCAATGGAATACCATGCTGAAATTAGGAAATTAGTCGTATGTCCCACAGTTTACAAAAGGAGTTAACATGGTTTTCCGTTCAAGTCTGAAATGGTTGGTATTGGTTGCGGTTCTGCCGCTCATCCTGGTTGCCTGCGGCGGCGCGGGCTCCAGCCCCGAAGGCACGGTGGAGGCCTGTTTCAAAGCCATGGCCGACGGCGACCAGGAGGCCATGAAACAGCTTGTGGTTCCGGCGGTGCGCTCCCAGATGAACGACGAAGACCCGCAAGCCAAACGGATGATGGAATCCATGGGCAAGTCTTTTGAAGGCATCAACAAATCCGAAGTCGACGGCGACAAGGCCAAAGTATGGATCAACATCAATGATGAAAAAATGGCCGCCGCAATGACCGAGTTGATGCAAGATCAGATGAAAAAGGCCGGTGAGCAGGGCGAGCAAATGCGTAAGATGATGGAGGCCGTAATCCAGCAAACCGCCAAAGAAATGGAGAATCATCCCATCAGCCTGGTAAAGCAGGACGGCAAGTGGCTCATCGACGAAATGAAGTAGACATACGGGTTTGATATAAAATTGAAGCCGCAAGACTGCTGATAATCGCGCTTGATATAACGCCGAGCACGGTCATTATCTCCGCCGAATACAGGGGCAGCGGCACCTAAAACGCTCTTTTTATACAAACACATCGGAAAGGCCGGGCCATTTGGTTCGGCCTTTTTTTGCCAGCACCATGCAACCTTTTACGTTGATTTTTTATTGTTTTGTTTTAAATTTTTATTGACTAAAGGCATCGCGGCCAGTATTCTCCCTTCATAACAAACGCCGCCGAATAGGCGATTCAACGCAACTTGCCCAATGGAGCGAATCATGACTGGTATCGAGCGCATCCAAAAAGCCAGCCGCCGTCTACAGATTTTTTGCAACGTCATCCTGGTGTTCATACCTGTGGCCGTTGCCCTGGCCTGGATATTTGTCGACAACATCTCCATTAACCAGCTTAATCTTCCGGTGAAGCCCAATCCCAATCATCCCTGGTTCATTTTTCTGGGCGGCTTCGCCGTAAGCATGATTCCGGCTGGCGTGGCCATGTACGCGGTGTACAAGCTGCGCGAATTATTCGGCTATTACGCCGGTGGAACCATCTTCAGCCAAAAAAACGTGCGCTGCTACAGGTCCTTGGGCTGGGCGGCCATCTATTGGGTGATCGCCGAGTTCATAACCGAACCAATGCACAGCGTCTTGTTGACCCTGTACAACGAGCCGGGAACAAGACTGCTGACACTGAGCATGTCCTCGGACATGATCATGGGTCTGTTCACGGGGGCCGCGGTGTTGACAATCGCCTGGGTCATGGACGAGGGACGCAAAATCGACGAAGAGCAGTCGCTTTTCATCTAGCGGATCGGGAGGAAAAATGACTATTGTAATCAACCTCGACGTGATGCTGGCCAAGCGCAAGATCAAGTCAAAGGATTTGGCCGCGCAGATAGGTATAACCGAACAGAATCTATCACTAATCAAAACCGGCAAGATCAAGGGTATGCGTCTGGCCACCTTGGACTCCATCTGCCGGGTTCTGGAGTGTCAACCGGGCGACATCCTGGAATACCTTGCCGATCAATAGCCAACGAATGATACAGCCGCGGGTTCACCGCGGTTGTATTCATCACTGTTTTTCTCTATATTCTTCATATTCATCATCCATCAACCGGATCAACCGAATATGAAAACCCCTGACGAAATATTCAGTCTTTCACCGTTTGCGGGAATTTTACACGCCTTCACTCTAGCCCTGGTGTCAAGCCTGTGGGGCGCGCTGATTCTGCGTTTCGCCGTAAACAAGGTCATCGGGATCAAGCTCAAGTACCTAAGAGCCTATTTGTATAATTTCATCATCGCCGCCGTGGTTGTTTCGGTAGAATTTGCCTTTATCTATAAAATCACTAGTGAATCGGTGCTGACAGCTTCCGACTTCATAGCGCCGGGCAACTGGTTTGCCGTGCTGTGCGCGGTGGGCTTGGCCATTTTCATGGGCACCGTTGGCCTGGGCTATCTGGTCAAGGACGAGCGCAAGCGCAGTATCGGCACGAATAAGAGTTTTGCAGTTTCGCTTATCTACGCGGCCATCTTCGTACCAATCGGCCTTTGTTTCCGAGCCTTGTATTTTTTTATTCTCGAGCAAGGGGGCGGTACGTTTTTCTAGTCCCACCTTCTGCACACCAATTCGCAACCGGAGGCTTTTGATACAGTGTTGGACAGCAGCCTTAATTTTGAACAAGGGCCCATCCGCCCACCCTCGGAAGCCAAAAGCCTGCTTTTGCGTTTCTCCCGCAATTGCCCCTGGAACAAATGCAAGTTCTGCCCCGTGTACAAGGGAACCAAATTCAGCCGCCGCGGGCTGGACGAAATCAAGGCCGACATTGACACGGCAGCCGAGATGCGGCGTCAGATCATAGCCCTTTCCCATGAAATGGGCCAGGGAGGGGCAATAAACGATGCGGTTGTCAATGCGGTCTTCAGCGCCCGTCCTCTCACCGACGCCTTCCGCAATGTCGCGGCCTGGCTCTACTATGGTACGGGCAATGTTTTTTTGCAGGACGCCAACAACCTGATCATCGACCCGAAAACCCTGGCCGCGGCCCTGCGCTATCTGCGCCAGGAGTTGCCCGAGGCCCAGCGTGTCACCACCTATGCCCGCAGTTCCAGCGCGGCCCGGCGTAGCGTGGAGGAACTGACCATGCTCAAGCAGGCGGGTCTGGACCGGGTGCACGTGGGTATGGAAAGCGGCTGCGACGAGGTGCTGGAATTCATGAAAAAAGGCACCACCCAGGCCCAGCAGATCAAGGCGGGTCAAAACATCAAGGCGTCCGGCCTGGAACTCAGCGAATACGTCATGCCCGGTCTGGGCGGTAAAAAATGGAGCCGCAAACACGCCCTGGACACGGCCCATGCCCTTAATCAGATCAACCCGGATTTTATCAGGCTGCGCAGCCTGCGGGTGCCGCCGGGCCTGCAACTCCACGATGATCTGGTCAACGGCCGTTTCGAAAAAATAACCGAAGACGAGATGGCCGCCGAGATCCGCCTGTTCATCGAGCATCTCCGGGGCATCACCAGCACCGTGACCAGCGACCACATCATGAACCTCATCGAAACAGTCAGCGGATTCCTGCCCGACGACCAGCAGCACATGCTCGACAAGATCGATTCATATTTGAACATGGGCGATGAAGACCGGCTGATCTACCGCATCTGCCGCCGCATGGGGCGCTGCCGCGAACCCCAGGACATCGACCGCTACGGCATGCGGCCGGAGTTGGAAAAGATCCTGCGCAAGATCAAAACCATGGGCGATCCGGATCAGGTTCTGAACGATATAGCCGACGGCATGATCTAGCCTGTCAGGCGGTGGGTGCCGCCAGCATGCCCAGGGCAAAGGCGATCAGAAACTGCGCCGTGTAGTACAGCGGCAGGCCGATGGCCCGATTGTAGAACTCCTGCCGGTCAAAGCGCTGCCTGGCCACGAAGAAATCCGACAAGGCGAAGAGCACCGCGCCCGTCAGCAGCATTGATGCGGCCTTAGGCGGAACCTGGCCGCTGTTCCACACGGCCCACGCGCCGTCGATCATCACAATTATCACGGCGATGTAGGCGGCCACTGGTATACGCATCTCGCCTGCCTTGGGCAGGAACCAGAACAAGAGCCCGCCCGCTGCCACCACCAAGACGATCAGGCCCGTGGGGTCGAACCAGGCGCCGAGCTTGCTCAAAAATATGAAAGCCACCAGATAAGAGACATGGCCCAACAGGAAAGCAGCCAAGCCCGCTATGAAGGGTTTGGCCCCGTTGAGGGCCAGGCAGACATCACCAACCAGCCCTAAAATCAACCCGCTCAAAATCAGGTAATATACCGCGCCCGATCCCGGCTGAAGCCAGGCCACGGCCACGAACACGCACGACAACAGCGTCTTGGAAACCAGCCTGACAATGAAGTTGTCTTTATCGTCCGCCCAGAGCAGGGCTGTCAAAAAGAATGCGGCGGGAACCAATAGCAATATGTCCATGTCTTTTTCCTTTGTTTGGTATTTCAGGCATAGATCCAAAGCAGCATTGCCGAAGCCACCAGAAGAACATCAGCCACTAGACGATATTTTTGCATGCTTATGCGTCCGGCGGCAAGCCCGCCCAAGACCATGCCCAAAATCACGGCCGGGGTGTGCCAAGACGAATGCCACAGGCCCTGCATGGTCAACAGACCGGCCCAGGCATACATGACCAATACGACCAGATCCAAAAAGGTAAAGTAAGCCCCGAGCATGCCCTTGGCCTCCTGGGGATTCGTGGCGGTGGACATGCTGAAAACCACGGCGGGCGGCCCGCCGGTGGTGTAGGCCCCGCTGAACCAGCCGCTGATCAGCCCCATCAAAACGCCCCACCAGGTTGATTTGGCCCAGGCGCCGCTGATCCGGCGTCCGGCCTGGAAACGGTTATTGGCCACGGCCAGGATGATAAAGCCGGCCAGGGTCCTTTTCATGACCACGGAGGGCAACTGGGTCAGCGACATCAGGCCCAACGGCTGGGAAACAGCCGCGCCGATGATCAGGGGAGTCAATATACGCCATTGAAAGCTGGCCCGGAAACGCCAGGCATTGAAAACCACCAGGGCCAGGGAAAAGGGAAACTGCAGGGCCACGGCCTCCTGGATGGGCATGACCATGGCCAGCAGCGGAACGGACAACAGCCCGAAACCGAATCCGGCCACGTTGAAAACCACCGCGCTGAGACCCAATACGGCGGAGATGTAGAGTTCCGTGAGCATGCCGACAAGCCCTCTCCCTTCAACAGGACCCATTCTACAGCATACTGCCCGCTATGGCGGCAAAGAGCCAACCTTGCGATTGATAATGCGCTTTTGCTAAGATCACCTATCGCGGTTCAATGATGATGCCCCGCCATGACCGCGCCCCGCACCCACTTCCAAGGAGGCTCACGTGACACGGCAGGATTTCCGGCAGAAAAGCTTTTGGCTCTCCACCCGGGACTACACGCCCGGCCAACCTTTGCGCGGCGACATCAAGGTGGACGTGGCCATTATCGGCGGCGGCTTCACAGGCCTTTCCACGGCCTATCATTTAAAAAAACTGCAACCGGGCTTGAAGATTGCCTTGGTTGAAAGCCAGGTGATCGGCTACGGCGCTTCGGGCCGCAACGGCGGCTTCAACATGACCCTGTTCGGCATGACTCTCAGCACCACGGCCCTGCGCTTCGGCCGGGAAAAGACCCGCCAGGCCCATTTCTACATGGAGCGGGCCGTTGACACGCTGCGCGACCTGGTGGCCGAACTGGGCCTGGACTGCGACTACGAACACCCGGGATTCCTGCGGGTGGCCACCTCGGAAAAATATAAAAACCGGATAATGCATGAGGTGGAATTGGCCCACAAGCTTGGCCTCGACGGCATTGACTGGATCGACGCCGGGAAGCTCGCCGCACAGGTGCGCAGCCCGCAGTACCTGGGCGCCTGGCGGGAGCCGCGATGCGGCATCCTCAACCCGGCCAAGCTGGCCTGGAGTTGGCGGGACATTATCGCCGGCCAGGGCGTGGAGATATACGAAAACACCCCCGTGCAAGGCATCGCCCGGAGCGGCGCCGGAATCAGCCTGCGCACAACCGAAGGCACAGTCAGCGCCGCCAAGGCCGTGCTGGCCACGAACGCCTGGTCCCACTTTTTCCCCGAACTCAAGCGCAAGCAGGTGCCCATCTGGACCTACATCGCCCTGACCGAGCCGTTGTCACAAGAACAATTCGAGCAAATCAGCTGGCAAAACCGCCAGGGCATTGAGGACGCCCGCAACCTGGTCCATTACTACCGGCTGACCGCCGACAACCGTCTGCTCATGGGCGGCCGGGACGTGGGCTTCACCCGGGGCTGGAACATGGACAACGACCTGGACGAAGCCACCTTCCTGGGTCTGGAAAAAGACACCCGCGAGACCTTCCCGGCCCTGCGGGACATCAAATTCACCCATCACTGGGGCGGGCCTGTTTCCGTGCCGCTGGACATGGCCCCGGCCCTGGGCTATGCCGGTGACCGGCGCCTGGTCTACAGCCTGGGCTGCGTGGGCCACGGCGTTAGCCTGACCCACCTCAACGGCGTGACCATCGCGGACCTGGTCATGGAGCGCAAGACCGACCTCACGGACGTGTTTTTCGTCAACCGCCGAACCATTCCCTGGCCCCAGGGCGCCGTGCAGGAATTGGCCAAAAAGGCCATCGCCGGGATCATGCGCGGCCAAGACCGCCGCTGGGACCCACCCAGGGCTGGGATATGACGTTTGGGATGAGTTTCCCGTTAATTGTTGACAATGCTAACATTCTAAGCAATAACCTTTTTCAACTCTTATTCAGGCCATTCGGCAAACCAACAACATACTTTGTCTAATGCATTGGCAATTCAGGGAGGCCCCAAATGAAAAGGATCATCGCTCTATCTATTTGTCTTCTGGTTTTCGGCCTCATCGGGTGCAGCAGCGGCGGCGGCAGCGGTAGCAGCAGTGATTCGATTTCCGGCACCACCAGCGCCGATTTCGTGGGCACCTGGTCCATGGTCAGTTCCGAAGGCGAATCCTGTTCCGGCTGCGTGCTGATGACCTTCAACGCCGATGGAACAGGCTCGGTTAATGACGTGAAGGGCTATTTCACCGGCGTTCCGGGCACCATCATTCAGGGCACGTGGAGTTATGCCGGCGGCTACCTGACCATCACCAGCGATGACGAAACATATTACGAAAGCGACCCGGCCTCCATTGACGGCAACATCCTCACCTATGGGGTGAACGTCTATCAGCGGCAGTAAGGCGGCCGACCAAGAAGCAAAGGGCAGCGCTCCGAACGGGGCGCTGCTTTTTTATTGATTCACAAAGGAAAAAGCATCTATGCTTTTTATCAAGAAAGCGCGGGATAGCAATGGACATATCCATATACCATAGAGGGGGGCCTTGAACGGATATAATTCATGCCTTTCAGCCGGAAAGTAAAGAAAAAAGTCCTTTTATGGTGTGCGCGTCACTGCTGTCTATGTGGAGAACCCGCAGGAGTTCATATAGAGATTGCACACCTTGACAACAACAATAAGAATAATGACATAGATAATGCAATGCCACTTTGCTATCGTTGTCACGCTGCAATTGGCCATTACAACGAAAACCATCCTAGGGGAAACAAGTATAACATTGATGAGCTAAAAGCTCGTCGTAATCAAGTCTATGATCAACAAACAAGCCAATTATTATCTCCTGTAATTCCAGTTGTTAATGGTTCGGGTGCATCTCTTCCCGACGTTAGCTTTCGCATATCACATACCGGAAGTACATATCCTTTAGAAGCCAACGTTACAGTTCAACTTTTCCGCGGCAAACAAATTTTATTTACAGTAGATTCCGATCACTACAATGGCAAAGCAACATGGCTTTTAAATCCAGGCACCACTTACAGTGGCCATTTCTATCTTCAAGAAGATATTAGCGAATTAAAAGGCAGGCAAGCCCTGGCTGTAAAAATTACGTTATTGTTATTTGATATATACGGTTACAAGCACGAACCACACCCTACAATATACGTTCTTAGTGGTGATTTCAGAAAAGGACCTAAAAATAACGGGCATTGGTATCTTGAACCATCTTTAGAAGTAGCCCAGAATACAAAATTCCCAGCAAATTAAGCAGAAGCCACCAGGTTTGGATTCCCTACCCGGCCAACTGCCTGGCCTGCTCCTTGAGCCGGGCCACAATGGTCTTGACCACCGACATGGCGTCGTCGTGGATCTGCTGGATATTGCGGCTGTTGTACAGGGTCACCGCCGCGTGCATGGTGAACCAAAGCTCCATGGTCTCGATGCGGTACTCCTCGCTTCCCTGGGGCCGGGTCCGGCCCTCAAGCTCGTAGCGCACCCTGTCGGCCAGGCGCAGCACCCGCTTGGCCGATTCAATCTCCTGCCAGGCGGCCTCTTCGGCGTCGGTGCCGATATAGTCGGTATAGCGCGGGGTGTTGCCGTTGAGCATGGCGTCGTACAGGGGCCCGTTGTTGTGGCCAAATTCCATGTAGGCGTCGATCATGCCTTCCATGCGCTCGACAGGATCGTCGGTGCGCTTGTAGGCCTCGTCGAACATGGCCTCCAGCACGTGAAACCCGCTGGACTGCAAGGCCAGGAAAAGCTCGTCCTTGCTGCTGTAATAGTTGTAGATATTGGCCGCGGTCATGCCCAGGCGGGAGGCCAATTTACGCATACTTAGCCCGTTGAAGCCCTCGTTGCTTAGTATCTCCAGGGCGGTATGAAGGATACGCTGCCGCACCGCTTCGATGTCTTCTGGCTTGCGCATGGCTTTGGGCATGATTTATTCCTATAAATATAAACACTGTTATTTTAACAGCGTTCAAAAGCATTATCCATAAAATAGCCGCATGATTGCTCAAACAGCTATGCAGCAGCATACCGCCATTCCGGGCAAATGGCCAGTTTATATGCCTATCAAGACATACAACCAAGTTTGACTGGTGGTCCGGCTTTGGGTATATTGCTGAACTGGTTTGTATACACATCCGTTTGATGGACCAAGGAGACAACAATGCGCGTCCTGTCCGGTATCCAGCCTTCCGGAACGCTTCACATCGGCAATTATTTCGCCATGATGAAGCGGATGATCGAATTTCAGGAGCAGCACACCCTGTTCTGCTTCATTGTCGATTACCACGCCCTAACCACCGTTGACGACCCGGCCAAACTGCGTCAGGGAACCATCAACGCGGCCATGGACTTTCTGGCCCTGGGTCTGGACCCGGAAAAATGCTACTTTTGGGTGCAGTCAGCCATACCGGAGGTCTGTGAACTCACCTGGATTTTGTTTCAGCAAACGGCAGTCGGCCTGTTGGAAAGAGCCCATTCCTACAAAGACAAGCTTGCCAAGGGCTTCCAGCCTCACGCGGGCCTGTTCAACTATCCGGTGCTCATGGCCGCCGATATTCTGATGTTCCAAGCCGAGGCCGTGCCCGTAGGCAAGGATCAGAAACAGCACCTGGAAATGACCCGGGACATCGCCATCAAATTCAACAACAGATACGGCGACGTGCTCACCGTACCCGAGCCCTGGATCGATGACGACACTGCAACGGTGCCCGGAATCGACGGCCAGAAGATGTCCAAAAGCTACGACAACACCCTGGAAATCTTCCTGCCCGAAAAGCAGCTCAAGAAAAAAGTGATGCGCATCGTCACCGACTCCACGCCCGTGGAAGACCCCAAAGACCCGGACAAGTGCAATGTCTATAAAATCATCAGCCTGTTCATGGATGAATCCGAGAAAAAAGCACTGGCCGAGCGTTACCGCGCCGGCGGCCTGGGCTACGGCGAGGTAAAGAAAGAGCTCTTCGCCCGTATGTGGGAATACTTCGCGCCCTTCCGCGAAAAGCGCGCCCAGTTCGAAGCCGACCCCGGCCAGGTCCACGAAATTATGGCCAAGGGCGCGGCCAAAACCCGCGAAATCGCCTTGCAGACCATTGCCAAAGTCCGCGACGTCGTGGGGTTGGGTTGGTGATTTTCTTGCTCTGACAAGGTGTTGGCTGCAATACCAACGGCAATTCAACCAACACTTAAAATTCGACATTGCCAAAATGCCGCGATGCCCACTCAGCCAACGTCTGGGTGGGCATCGCGGCATTTGGTTTGTCTCTTCAGGCAATTGGTTCATATCGCCTCTGCCTTTGAGATCAAATAAGTTTAAATGCCGTACTTATTTCTTATATTTTTCCTTGCTTCGTAGGCGCCATTCAACAAAAAACGCCCGCTCCATTTGGAACGGGCGCTGGCGAACCTTTAGAAAGGCTTATGATTTATACATACCCTCGATCAACTCGGAGTAAGCCTTGTTTATGGCCTTGCGCTTGAGCTTCATGGTCGGGGTGACCTCGCCGTCCTCTTCCATGAGCTTTTTGGGAATCAAGGTGAACTTCTTGATCTGCTCCACTCTGGCCAGGGTCTTGTTGACCTCGTCCAATTCCTCCTGGATCAGCTTGACGATCTCCTTGCGCTGGGTCAGAGACTCGTAGGTGGTAAACGGAATCTTGTGGTCGGTTGCGTATTTGACCACGTTGTCCTCGTCAATGAAGATCAAGGCGCTCATGAACTTGCGCCGGTCGCCGATGGCCACGGCGTCGTTGATATACGGGCTGGCCTTGAGCTGGTTTTCGATGTTCTGCGGGGCGATGTTCTTGCCGCCTGCGGTGATGATCAGGTCCTTCTTGCGGTCGGTGATCTTCAGGAAGCCCCTGTCGTCGATTACGCCGACATCGCCGGAATAGAGCCAACCATCCTGAATGGTCTCGGCGGTGGCTTCTGGGTTCTTGTAGTAACCCATGAACACGTTTCTGCCCTTGACCAGAATCTCGCCGTCTTCGGCTATCTTGATCTGCACACCGGGAATGGCCGGACCAACGCTGTCGGCTTCGATGATGTCACCCTGGTGCATGGACGTGGGGCCCGTGTCCTCGGTCTGGCCGTAAATCTGGCGCAGGGGAATGCCGATGGCGTGGTAGAACTTGAGCACGTCGGCGCTGATGGGCGCGGCGCCGCTGATGGCGACCCTGATGCGCTCAAAGCCCAAGCGTTCCTTGAGTTTGCGGAACACCGCGAAATGGACGATGGAGTAGGCCAGTTTGAGCATGGGCGGCACGCCCTCGGGGCTCAGGCGGGCCTCGGCGCGTTTTTTGCCGATCTTCATTGCAAAACCGAAGACCATGCGCTTGAACCAGGAAGAGTCCTTCATCTTGATATAGATGCTGCTGGCGTATTTTTCCCAAATACGCGGCACGGCGAAAAATGCCGTGGGCGACACTTCGACAACGTTGTCGGTGACCGTATCAACGTTCTCGATGAAGTTGATGGTGTTCTTGAAGGTCAAGGGCATGAACGTTGTGAAGTTGCGTTCGGCAATGTGCGAAAGCGGCAAGAAACTGATTGACTCGTCGTCATCATAGAACGGCTCGGCCGAGGCCATTGACCGGCCGGTCCACAACACGTTCTCATGGCTGAGCATGGCGCCCTTGGGCGGACCGGTGGTGCCGCTGGTGTAGATGAGCAGGGCCAAATCGTCGGGCTTGCGGCAAGCCAGGCGGGCTTCATATACATCCGGGTTGTTTTTGTCGAACTCCTCGCCCAGCTTTATAAGCTCATCGAAGCTTATCACCATGGGGTCTTCAAAATGACGAAGGCCTTCGGTGTCCATTACCACGATTTTTTTAATGCTGGAGCAGTCTTCCCGGATCTCCAGGGCCTTATCCAACTGCTCTTCGTTTTCGACGATGTAGATTTTGGCCTCGGAGTGTTTGATGATGTAGGCGCATTCCTCGGAAGAGTTGGTGGTGTAGATACCCACGGAAACGCCCCCGGCCACCATGCAACCCAGGTCGGAAAAAATCCACTCGGGGCGGTTGTCACCGATGATGGCCACGATATCGGCTGGCTTGAGGCCCAAGGACACAAAGCCCATGGCCACCTTTCGAACTATCTGTCCGTAACTCTGCCAGGACACATCGTGCCACAGGCCGAACTTCTTATAGCGAAGCACGGTTCGTGAACCCAGTTCTTTGCACCTACGGTCAAAAAGCTGGGGGATGGTTTCGGTAATAGGCTGATCAATGGAATACTTTTCGCTTACGATCCTGTGCCTTTTACTTGCCATGCTGCCAACCCGTTTAAAAAAGTTATCAAATGAACGCAACGGCAACCCGCACCGGCTGCCGCTGCCGCTTTACCTTGTCGTTTTATATGGAATTGCGAATCGTCCCTCAGACAGCGTCACTTGAGTTTTTTTCTCCCAGGCAAAGTTAAAGATTATTTTTTCGAGTATTTTTTTATTTTGCCTACACGCAAACGATCCGCATTGACATCTTACATAAATTTTATTCTCAAAATAAAGCCCCTAAATTGTGAAAATGCAAAAAAAATGGGGCCCGAAGGCCCCTGATGGTTATTTTCAAGTAAATCAGTCAATGATGCGGACGTAGGTTTTGGAATGAAGGTCCTTTAACCACTGATTAAAGCGCTCGTCCAGGATTTCGTTTTCCAGTTCCTCACGCACTTCGGCCCGCAACTTGGCCACGCCGGGTCCACCATCACCGCTGACGGTCAACAGGCGCATGAACACGAAACCGGTGGGTATTCGCAGCACGCCGGACAGTTCTCCTGGCTTGAGGCTCTCGATGGCCTTGCGCATCTCGGGCAACAGATCGTTTGGATTGAGCGGGCCAACCTCGCCGCCATCACCGGCACCGGGCCCTTCGGAAAAGTCCTTGCACAGGGATGCGAAATCAGCGCCGTCGACAACCTTTTTATGAAGCTCTTCAGCCTTTTTGGCCAGGGAGGCATCCTCTTCGGCAGTGGCGTTTTCGGGCAGCTTTAGAAACAGAGCCCGTAGAGTCACCTGACCGGCTACATTTTTGATGTCCGGATGTTCGGCCAGGTAGTCGTCAACCTGCTTGTCGCTGATGATGACCTTGCTTTTAACCTCGCGGCTGACGAGACGACGTTTGAGGATGTCGTTGCGGAGGTTCTCGCGGTATTCATCGGGCGTCATTCCGGTCTGGTTCAGACGGGCGATAAACTCTTCCTGGGACATATTGTTTGCGGTCTTGAGCCTCTCGATGAACCCGTCCAACTCGGCGTCTGAGACCTTCATCTCAAGCCTGTCGACTTCCTGCCGAAACAGCTTTTCGTCGATCAATTGATTCAAGGCCATGTGCCGCAGTTCCCTTGGCGAAGGCACCTGGGCCTGCCTGCCCATATCTTGCATCATCTTGATACGGCGGACTATCGAGTTTATGGATTTTTCCAATTCCACCGCGGTGATCGGCTCATCACCCACAACCGCGACGACGCGGTTAATCAATTCATCGGCCTTGGCGGCATAAGTTGTTCCCAACAATGCCACCAGCGCCATCAGGGCGACCACAGAGCGCAGTTTCATATTCACTTACCTCTTTCGCCGATTGTTGCGGAGTCCAAGAACTGGGGATCGACCCATATATCGGCATTCTGCCTAAGATCAACCAGCCACTTGGCCGCCAGTTCATCCAACTGCTTTTTTGCCAAAGTGTTCTGAATGTCACCGGAAGCTTCCGCCAGCCCAACTGACGCCGCCGGACGTTTTCTTACAACCCATACCACATGATAGCCGTAATCACTATGAAAGGGCCCCGCGGGCTTTCCCGGTGGTGACAAGAATATCTTATTTTCCAAATCTTCGGGCATATGCCCCCGGCTGAGCCAGTCCGGCCGTCCATCATTACCAAGGGGCGTGCCGACCTGTGACGCGGCCTCCGCCATGCTCATGCCCTGGTCCATTTTGGCTATCAGTTCCCGGGCGAGTTGCTCCGAGGGCAATACAGTATGCATGGCCAAAATCTGTTCCGGACGAAAGAACAGCTCGGGGTGTTCTTGGTGATACTGGGCAATATCAGCTTTATCAACCCTGATTTTTGGAGTTAAAACCAGTTCCATGGTCTTGCGCATCAGCAGTTCCTTGGCAAGTTCCTGGCGCCACTGCTTGTACTCCATGCCCTGAGCCAACATATTGTGTTCAAAAGCGGACAGTTCCATGCCGCTGCGCAACTGCTGCTCGGTATCGTCGAACTCCTTGTCGTCAAGCTTGACACCCAACGCGGCTGCATATTGCAAGACCAGGCTGCGGTCGATGAGTTCCTGGAGCACCGCCATGCGCAACTGGTCGGGCAGTCCCTCCACACTTGGTCCGAGACCCATGTAGGCGGCTTTGGCCGAAAACTCCTGCAAGTTTATATCATCGGAGCCCACCCTGGCTACAAGCACTGTATCTGTTTGCTGTTGGCAGGCGGAGCAGGCCAACAGAATCAGGATCACTTGCACCAGGATGAGTTTTTTAGGTGTGGCGTACTTCTTTTCCATCGTAATCCGGTTTGTTACCACCCCTGGCTCCAATATGCAACCAAAGACAAACAACGGCCCGCCACTTGTACGCAGTGGGAAAAAATTTCCTTCCGCAGCGTTGTCATTAAATTTTGCGCACAATGATTTTATCTGTATTTTAATGCTGTTAGCAACATCAGCATCTTCAAGACCCAATGGCATCCCCCTTGCATATATTTAGGCAAATTTCCGGGTTCTCCATTTCGAGGTGGCATACCTATGAAAGCAACGGCGCTATATAACGGAATAAGCGGCATCAAATCGTTTGCCGAAGGCATGGAAAGCGTTTCCGACAACCTGGCCAACACCAACACCGTGGGCTTCAAGGCCTCGCGGGCCGATTTCGCCGATACGCTATCGGCCCAATTGGCCACCGGCGACAACATGGTGGATGTGACCACCGACCAGGTCGGAACCGGCTCCCTTGTCGACATGCAGATAATGATGACCCAATCGTCGTTTGAGTCCACGGACAACGGCCTTGATCTTGCCATTGACGGCGGAGGTTTCTTTACCGTGCAGATGCCCGACGACGACGCGCTCTATTACACCAGGGCGGGCCAGTTCGGCATCGACGGTACGGAAGGCCAGCAAGGATACATTATCAATCAGGAGGGATACCGCCTCCAGGGCTTTGCCGTTGATGACGAGGGCGAACCGGTGCTGGGCGCGTTGATTGATCTGCAAATCCCCATGGACCCCCTTGCCGCCGACGCCACCAACAACGCCCAGGTTGCCGTGAACCTCGATCCTTCGGACACAAAAACCAATCATGTGGCCACCGATATAGACCCCAGCGACGCGGACACATACAACTACAGCACCACCATGCAGATGTACGATTCCGAAGGCAACGTGCATAACATGGTCGTATTGTATCAGCAGGTCGACGACTACAGCGGGGCAAGCCCGTCCGGCACCACCGGCGTCTGGAAGGCATCGGTCTTTGAATCGGCCGACGGCGAATTGACGGCCAATCCGGCCGCGCCAAACAACACCTTTTATCTGAACTTCACCAGTTCGGGAGCCCTGGCCGGCACCACGAGTTCCAGCGGCGTCGTGGACACCGGTGGCGAGGCCGGATTCGTGTTCGACTTCGGAACAGCCGGAACCCAGGCGGTGACCGTGGACTTTGCCCCTAACGACGGCGAAACAACCACCCAAATGGCCTCGGGCTATGAAAACAACGATTACGACCAGGACGGCTATCCGGAAGGAACCCTGGCCGGGGTGGAAATTGGCGATGATGGCAGCATAACCGTTACATACGACAACAATGAAGCGGTTGTCATCGGATTCGTGGCCCTGTCCCAATTCGCCAGCCCGGAAAGCTTGGCCAGACTGGGTTCCACGCTTTGGGCCGCCACCGACGATTCGGGAGTTGCCCAAACCGGCGTACCAGGCAACGAGGATCTTGCCATGGGCGAAGTCAACAGTTACGCGTTGGAGACCTCCAACGTCGACATGGCCGATGAAATGACCAACATGATTTGGTACCAGCGGGCCTACCAGGCCAATTCCAAATCCATCACGACCTATGACGAGATCCTGCAAAAGGCCCTGAGCCTCAAGACCTGATAACCGTCTTCGAGCCGAAACCAAAAACCGAGGCATCGTTCCCCGGTTTTTTTGTCCCCACCCCACGGCTCAAAGGCCGATCAGGGCCATCACGCCGTGGATGTCGGTGTAGTCGGCGATCGACTGCCCGTATTCAAAGCCGTTGCCAACCAGGACGAAGTTATAGCCAAGTTTTGCCGAGGCCTTCATGTCCCAGTCGGCGTCGCCGAAATAGGTCTTGGAGGCGCATTGCCCGCAGCCGCCCCGCCTGGCGGCGGTTTCCATGATCGTGGTCCGGCTGTAGTGGTCGTCGGAGGTGGCGATCGGAATGTCCGCGTAGCTTATGCCCGCGGCCCGCAATTTCAGCTCCGCGGTTTGCAGCCAGCCGCCTGTGGCCAGGGCCAGACTGACATCGCTACGGGCGGCCAGGGCGGCCAGAAACTCCCGCGCCCCGTCTATGGGCTCAACGCCGTGTTTGGCAACGTATTCGGCGATGCGCTGGATGAACAGCTCCTTGATGGAGCCGAAGACACGCTCGCGGTCCTGGCGAACGTCGTGTTCGTCCAGTATCTGGCCCAGAACCCCGTCGTCGGTGACGTGGGTGTAGCGGTGCCAGTCGGGTTCGATCTTCGTTCCCAAGACGTCCTGCACCGACGATTGAAAGCAGTCCAAGTCGAATCCGGTGGATTTCACAAGGGTCCCGTCTATGTCGAACATGACAAGGTGCATCGTTTTCAAGCCAATGAGATATGTTCCAAAAATTGCCGGGCGCCGGCCAGAGGCTCCTGATCCGGTTCCAGCTTGAGGTTTACCTTGCCGTCGGGGTATACCCGCAGCTTTTGGGGCTCGTTCTGGGCCATGGCCAAAAGCCGGTCCAGGTTGAGCCGGGACGTCTCGCTGAAAAACACGGTCAGCGACTTTTCGGACAGATCCATGCGGCTGGCGCTGATGCTGCGCAACATGGCCTTGAGTTCCACGGCCGTCAACAGGTTGGCCACCGGTTCGGGCAAGGGGCCGAACCGGTCCTGCAATTCGCCGGAAATGGTGGATATTTCCCCGGCGTCCTTGGCCGAACCGAGCCGCTTGTACAGCGACAGGCGAAGCTGTGCGTCGGGTACGAATGCCTCGGGCAGGCTGGCGTTCATGGCCAGGTTCATTTCCGGCTCGGGCCCTTCGGCCGGGGCCTCGCCCTTGAGCCGGGCTACGGCCTCCTCCAGCATGCCCAGGTACAGTTCGTAGCCCACCTCGGCGGCCATGCCGCTTTGGGCCTCGCCCAGCATGTTGCCCGCGCCGCGGATCTGCAAGTCATGCATGGCAATGGCGAATCCCGCGCCCAGCTCGGTGAAGTCCATCAGGGCCTTGAGGCGTTTGCGGGCGTCGCCGCTCAGGGACGACTCGCTCTTGATGATCAGATGGGCGTATGCCCGCTGGTTGCTGCGCCCCACCCTGCCCCGCAACTGGTAGATCTGGCTCAGGCCAAAACGGTCGGCGTTGTTGATGATGATGGTATTGGCGCTGGGAATGTCCAGGCCCGACTCCACAATGGTCGTGCAGACCAACACGTCCACTTCCTTGTGGATGAACTGGAGCATTACCTTCTCCAGGGCCTTTTCGGCCATCTGGCCGTGGGCCATGCCCACCTTGGCCTCGGGCACCAGGCTCTGGACCATGACGGCCATCTTGGCCAGATCCTGCACCCGGTTGTGCACGAAGAACACCTGGCCTTCCCGGCCAAGTTCCTTGCGTATGGCCGCGGCGATGCCGGCCGGGTTGAAATTGGACAGATACGTCTTGATGGCCTGACGGTCCACCGGCGGCGTGTTGATCACCGACAGGTCCCGGATTCCCGAAAGGCTCATCTGCAAGGTGCGGGGAATTGGCGTGGCCGTCAGGGTCAGGACATCCACCAGGCGGCGCATCTTCTTCAGGCGCTCCTTGTCCTTGACGCCGAAGCGCTGTTCCTCGTCCACGATGACCAGCCCCAGGTCCTTGAACACCACGTCTTTTTGGATAATGCGGTGGGTGCCCACCAGGATGTCGACCTTGCCCTCTTGCAACCGGGCCAGAATTTCGCGCTGCTGGGCCGCGGTCTTGAAGCGGCTCAAAGACTCCACCATCAAGGGCTGTTCGCCCAGGCGCTGGACCAGGGTTTGGTAATGCTGCTCGGCCAAGACCGTGGTTGGCACCAGAAACGCGGCCTGTTTGCCCTGCATGGCCGCCAGATAGGCCGCCCGCAGAGCCACCTCGGTCTTGCCGTAGCCCACGTCGCCGCAGATCAGGCGGTCCATGGGCTTGTCGGAGATCATGTCGCCGATGACCTCCTCGATGGCCTGGGCCTGGTCCGGTGTCTCCTCATACGGGAAGCCCGCCTCGAACTCGCGGTATTCCGAGTCCGGCGGGGCGTAGCGGTGCCCCTTGGCCACCTGCCGGGCCGCATACAGCTCCACCAGATCGTGGGCAATGGCCTCCACGGCCTTCTTGACCCGGCTCTTGGTCTTGACCCAGGCCTTGCCGCCCAGACGATCCAGGGCTGGAGCCGCGCCGTCCGGGCCGCGGTACTTGCTTATCAGGGCCATGCGGTCGGCGGGCAGATAAAGCCTGTCGCCGCCCTGGTAGGCGATCTCCAGGAAATCGCTTTCCGCCGCGCCAACGGCCATGGTCCTCAGGCCCAGATAGCGGCCCACGCCGTGGTCCACGTGCACCACCAGATCATCGGGGCTCAGGTCGTCCAGAGCCGCCAGCATGGCGCTGAGGCTCTTGGGCGCTTTTTGGCGTACAATCCGGGGCGTGCCGAAGACTTCGTCCTCGGTGACAAAGCAAAGGGGCCTGTCCTCGGGCTCGAATCCGGCGGTAAGCGTGCCCAGCATCAGCATCAAGGCGTCTTCCGGCCTACCAACAACGCCGGTGGCCTCAGACGCCCGCTGGATCACCTTCAGCGGCACCTCCCGCTCGCTTAAAAGCTCGGCCAAGCGCTGGACCTGGGACTTGGACCGGCAGACAAAGACCACCTGCCGCCCCTGCTCGTTCTTTTGGGCCGTCCAGCGCACAAAGCGCCCCAACAGCGATCCCTCGCCTTCCCGGTTCAACTCGGCCCGCAGGCCGATGTGGCTGGCCGAGCGCAGGCGAACGGCATTTTCGCCGCCCTCGCGTCCGCTCAGATCCAGGGCCCGGCATCCCAGACGGGGCCCCTGGCCCAGGCGCTCTTCCACCTGTTCGGGCGTGCGCATCAGCATGGGCGGCGGCAGGACAATAGAGCCGCTCTCCTTGGCCTCGGCGTATTCGGCGGCCATCTGATCCTTGACCCCGACCAGCCGCTTTTCCACCTCCGTGGGTTCCACAAGCACCCGCAGACAACCCTCGGGCAAATACTCAAACAAGTCCGCAGCTCTTTGAAAATACAGAGGTAACAGAGTCTCTATTCCGGGGAACGTGGCCCGCCGCTCCATCTTTTCGATGAGTTCGGCCAGCCTGCGGGCGCCCATCTTTTCTTCAACGGCGATCTTGCGCAGCTTGCCCACGGCCTCCTTGACCGCATCCTCGGACAAATCCACCGGATGGCAGGGCATGGCCGTGGCCTCTGAAATGGGCAGGTGCGAGCGCTGGTCGGCCGGGTCGAAACGCCGCACGCTGTCGACTTCATCACCGAAAAACTCCACCCGCACCGGCTCGTCCATCAGCGGGCCAAAGAAATCAACCACCGAACCGCGCACCGCGAAATCGCCTACCTGCTCCACCAGGGACACCGAGGTGTAACCTCCGTCGATCAGGGCGCCCACCAAAACGTCGCGGTCCAGCACGGCCCCTTTTCGGATGTCGATGGAGCGGTCCAGCAGGTGTTCGGGCGGGCAAAGCCTACCGGCAATGGCCAGGGGCGAACTGACCACGATCAGCGGCAGTTCCGCGGCGATCAGCTCCCACAATACAGCCAGCCGCCGGGCCGTGACCTCGGCGGGCGGGTCCACGCCCTGGTACGGCGAAACCTCGTAGGAAGGAAACAGGCGCACCGGCGAACCCGCGGCCAAATCCAGGAAGAACTCCAGGTCCCGCTGGAGCGTCTCGGCTGCGGCCAAAGTAGGGCAGACCACCAGCATGGACCGGGGGTTGTGGAGCCAAAGCCGGGCAAGGGCAAAGGCCCGGGCGGCGCCCTCAATGCCGTTGAGCATGGCCTGGCCGTGGTCTTCCAGTGCTTCGGCCGCCAGGGCCAGACCACCCCGAACGGTCCACGGGTTTTCGGGTATTTGCATTGAATCGCTCATTGCCAAAACATAACCCAGGCGCCCGCCCGCGGCAACCATAAGCCAATGCTGGGCCTATTGTCGCAGTTGCGGTATACTGGGGCCTCCACAATAAGAGGAAATATTGACGTGTCGGACCCGATCAAAATCAACCAAGCAGGCGCGGGCCACAACCAGGCCCTGCGCACAGCCGTAACCTTGTCAGTGCTCACCGGCCGCGCCATCGAATACAACGGAGCGGTTGACGAAGGCTCCAAGCCCAAGCCGGGCATGGGCCCCGGCATCGTAACGGCCGTCAAGGCCGCCGCGGCCATCAGCGGCGCCAGCTATGAGGCCCGCATGGGTCAAACCGAGGGCCACCTCAAACCGCGTGAGCCCCGGTCGGGCGACTACGTATTCGATGTGGCCACCCAGCGCAAGAGCGCCGCGGCCATCAGCCCGATCATGCTTTGCCTGCTGCCGATCCTGGCGGCGTCGTCCGGCAAGAGTTCGCTCATCGTCACCGGCGGCACCCACATCCACGGCGCGCCCACCAGCGATGAAATGCGCTATGTGCTCATGCCTACGCTCAATGCTTTGGGCCTGGCCGTGTCCTACAGCGAAATCGCGCCGGGTTTCCTGCCCGTCGGCGGCGGCGAAGGCGAATTGCAGATCAAGGGCCCGGCATCTTTCCTGGGCATCCACGCCGAAAACCCCTTCCGGCCCGAAAACCTCAACCTCGAGGTTGTATCCTCCGGCCTGCCCGTACACCTGGCCGAAATGGCCTTGCAGGGGGCCTTGGACCGGCTGGAGGTAAAAGGCATCAAGGCCAAGGGTAATATCCGGCGGGCCAGGGGCGGCCACGGTCTTTCGGTGCTGGCTTGGTCCGACGGCAACGGCTACAGGGTCGGTTTCAGCGCCCTGGGCCACCGCGGCGGCAGGCCCGAAGCTGTGGCCATCCAGGCCGTGGAAGGTCTGATGGCCTTTTTCCAAAGCGGCGCGGGCATGCCCATAAACCAGGCAGCCGACCTGCTGGTGCCCCTGGCCTGCGCCCAAGGCATCAGCCGCATCAGGCTGGGCGGCCTCAACCAGCCGATCAAGGCAGCCGCAAGGGTCATCGAACAGTTCTGGCCCGGCACGGTTCAGCTCAAGGACCGCCACTACGACACCCCCGCAGAGGTGCGCATCATCGGCCGGGACTTTGGCCGCAACGTCTGATCAAACCACGTAAAAGTAAAAACCCCGGCGGGTCAGAGGCCTGTCGGGGTTTTGTTTTTTGCGTGATTTGGGCGTTTAGTCCACGGCCAATCGGGGCGGTTGTTTGGTGAAGATAAACTCCACCCGCCGGTTCTTGATCCGGCCGGCCTCGGTACTGTTGGCGGCAATGGGATAGTTGCTGGCAAAGCCCACCGCGGTCAGGCGCTGGTCGCTGATTCCCAGGGAAATCAAATACCGGAGCACCGCCGATGCCCTGGCCGCGCTGAGTTCCCAGTTGGATGGGAATTGCGCCGTGCTTATTGGTTGGTCGTCGGTATGGCCCTCCACGGTAAGGTAAAAATCAAACTTTTTCATTACCTTGGCAATACCCTTCAGCAGATTTTTGGCCTCTTCCCTGACCACAACACCGCCGGCGCCGAACATGAGATGTCCCTTTACCCGCAGGCGCACGCCGTTGCTGCCCGCGTTGACGTTGACCATGCTGCCAAGCCCCTGTTCGTTGACGAAGTTCTTTACTTCCTGGGACATCTGGCGGGCCTCGGCCGCGGTCCGGGCCTGGCTTATCCTGGCGCTGGGGCTGGCGACCTTGCCCATCTGGTCCTGCTTGGCCAGTTCCTTGGGCATCACGGGCTGAAATTCGCCCTTGACGTCAAACTGCACGCCAAAGGCCTGCTGCACGGCGCCCAACATCTCTCTAAACTCCTGGACGTCGATATTGGCCATGGATAGCAGCAAAACAAAAAAGGTCATCAACAGCGTGGACAGGTCGGCAAAGGTGGCCATCCAGGGAGGAGCGCCTTTTTTGATTTTTTTCTCCGGCACGGCCTAACCCTTTTTCTTGGCCATGGCCTTGGCCTGCAGTTCTGCTCTGTCCGAAGGCGGCATAAAGCCCATCAATCGCTGTTGGATCTGTCTGGGGTTCTCATTGCGGGCCATGCCCATGGCCCCTTCCACGATAAGCTTTGAGTTTTCGCTTTGGCGCGCCATGCGTTCTTCAAGTTTTGCCGCGCCGGGCGTCAGCAGGAAGTTGGCCCATAGTGCGCCATACAAAGTGGTAAGAAGGGCAACGGCCATTGCCGGGCCGATTGAACTGGGGTCGGCCAAGTTCAAAAGCATGATGACCAGACCGATGAGCGTGCCGATCATGCCCCAGGCCGGTGCCAGTTCAGCCATTTTTTCCATGATGCCGATGACCTCGGCCTCTCGGGTTGATGCGGCCTCGGATTCGATTGTCAATACGTGGCGGATATCCTCGGGGCGCATGCCGTCGGCCACCAATTGAAAGGCCGTACCTATGAACTCGCTGCTGGGTTTCATTTTTTCCAGGGCCAGCGGACCTTCCTTGCGCACCGCGTCGGCGGCCTTGAGCAACTCGCGCACCGTGCCCACATGGTCAATGCGGGGAGTAAAAAAAATGCTGATTGATGATTTCATGGTCCGGATAACCGCACTCATGGGAAAGGCCACAAGCGTGGCCGAAAAGGTGCCCCCCACGACAATGAGCAGCGAAGAAGAATCAATAAACGCCAGCAAGCTGCCCTTGAGCACGATGCTCAAAAGCACCAAGGCCATGCCAACTACAATGCCGATAATTGTGCCGAGATCCACCCGGTAGCTCCTTGTACGTGAAAACTAGTTGCCGATAGTTTGCTGTAGTTCCTCTAGTGTAATCTCACGTTCTGCTGGGGCATTGGGGCCGGTGCCTAGCAGTGCGTCCATATCTGAAGGCTTTTTATTTTCCGTTGGTTTTCTGCCGTGCATCAGGCTGCTGCGGCCAACGTCTCTGCTTTGTTGCTGAACCTTTTGGGCCGGAGTTGAGCCGCCGGGGAGGCCCTGGTCATCCTGACCTGTTTCCGCTTCCTGTGCCGGCTTTTTGGTTTTCGATCCGGTATCGCCCAGAAGTTCTTTTCTGTCGCGTTGGTTCCGTGTGCCAAGCACGGGGTCATCGTGGGTAAAAAAGCGTTTGTCCGCGCCGGCGGAACGGATAATGTAGTGATAGCCCTCCGAGGAGATAAACTCAACCCTTACGGGGTTTCCCCAGGCGTCCTTGACATCGTTGCGAGGACCGAGCCTTGGCATCATGCCGGTTTTGGCTCTGCTTTTTTCCAGTTTGTTCTGTAGTTTGACCATCACCTTGACGGTATAGGAATCAAGAGGGGCCTCAATGGATATACCGTAGCGCAGCAGCTCGGCCTTTGCGGCGTCGTAGGCCTCTGTCTCTTTATATTTATCCAATTTCATGACCAGGCGGCAGGCTTCCAACTCGTTGTCATCGCTGATGAAAAATTTGACCTGTTCCATGATCTCATCGACCGCTTCCTGATTTGCGCTGGCCGCCAATGGGGCGCACAAAAGCAGTAGCATGACAAATGACGCTGTAAATTTAGCTAGTTGAGGCATAATGAATGTACCGGATACAAGCGATGTTTTCCTGGATATCAAGATTTATTATAACGCGCAGCCAAGCGCCTAGCTATGGCAAAGCAGCGACAGGCTTATTTAGCCGTCATGCGCAGCTTTGCCATTTTAACGGCGATTTGCTCTTCGTTTGTGTTTTTATCCCTGACAAGCACCTCTCTGGCTGAAAATGTCTGATGGGCCTTGTCAAGGGTCGCCGACGCCCTGGGCGTGCGAATCTGAACCCCTTGTTCCGCCCTTCCCCTCACATCCAGCCAAATGGTCCCGGCAGGCATGACCTGCTCCATTTTGCGTACTTTTTCCCGAAGGCGCTGGATCTCGTAAACCAACTCCTCAATCCTGTGACTGCCCTGATCAACGCCCTGCTTCAGGGCCTCCCGCAATGGCTTGATCATATTGATCTGGGTGAGTTGGTTTTCCCTTTCCTTTTGGTCTTGGGTCTTATGGAATAGATGGATCAAATCGCGGAGTTCTTCTTCCGTGGATTCCAGCTCCTTTGCCTGGGCGTCAACAGCCTCGGCAATCTGATTTTGCTGATTAAGGGCCGACTCCAGATTCTTTTTAAAGGCCCAGTACTGCTTTTCAAACTCCGGGTTAACCCCGATGCGTAAAACCGTGGCCTCGGATCTGGAGCAAAGCACGTCGGCTGCGGAGATGCCCTTGATGGCCGCCAGGTGGCTATCGACGATTCGTCCTTCCAAGCCGGTGACCTTCAACATACCGCCGGACTGGATGACGCTTTGGACTATCTCGGTATCAACGACAACATCGCCATTGCAGATCACCTTGGCGTCGCGCACGAAACGGGCGGCCAAATCACCGCCAACGCGAACGGCGGCGCCCATGATGCCCGCATATACCATGACGTCGTTTTTTACCTCTATAACAGCGCGAGGCTCGATTGTTTCGACTTCCAGACTATAGCATTTGACCTTGAAGTCGGATCTAATGGTCCCGCATACCTTTACCGCGCCGGGAAAATCAATATGGCCTGTATTGAGATCCACGTCCTCCTTGACCACCAGGACGTTTTTAACCAGTATTTTTTCTTCCTCGGGCCGGGCGACCATGCCCACGACCGTTGAAACGGCCTTGGTTCCGTCTTCGACAATCTCAACGCCCTCGCCGCCCAGCAGCCTGAGCATGCGCGACTCCTCGGGATGCAGCGCATTGCCGAAGACATCCTTGCCCGGGTCGCCCCTCAGGCCTTTTTTCAGAGTTGCCAGCACCGTGCCCGGCTCGACGGTGGGGATTGGCCCACGGTCCCGAAAATCCACCTTGCCGCCTTTTTTCTCGCGGCCGACAACACTGCCGACCAAATCGACATGCATGGTGATCTCGGCGTCCGAGCCTGTGGTCGGCATCTGGCCGCGGGCCACGAGGACGTTTTCTATGGGGTGGCCCTGCAGGATGCGGTCAATGGCCTGGCGCATGGCTTGAGCATCCAAGCCGTATTTAACGCCTTGTTTTTTCAGCAAATCGGTAATGGCATACTGGATCTGGCGCCGATCCCATTCAGGCGGGCAGGCCCCGGAAAGATAAGCTGTCAAACGATCCTCGGAAACACTCAGTTCCAATTCCGTCTTTGAATTCAGCTTTTCGTTGTTGCTTACCTCTTCGCCCACAAAACCGCTCCAGCAGATCCAGCCAAGAAAATGAGGCCTTATTCACACGAATGAAATGTTGCAATCATAGCAAAAAACATACAACTTCCGCCAGTTATTGAAAACAAATCATTGATTTAATCCCAGGATGCCCGGGCCGCCCAGGGCAAACATCCCGGCCACGCAGCCGGTCATCAGGGTTGTCAACGTGGCGGCCCAAAGCGCCTTTAGCCCCATGCGGGACAGTTCCCCCAGCCTGCCCGGAGCCAATGCCCCAAAACCGCCGATATATATGGCCATGGAGCCGACATGGGCAAAGCCGCAAAGGGCGTAGGTGGCGATAAGGGGGCTGCGGCTGTAGGTCAGTTGCCCCGCCTCGAGCATCTGGGCCAGCTGCACATAGCCCGGAATCTCGGTGACAATGACCCGCTCTCCCACAAGCTTGGCCACAAGCGGCGCATCTTCCAGCGGCACACCCATGGCCACGGTAAAAGGCCAGGCTGCATAAGCAAGCAGTTGTTTGAGGCCAAAGCCATCCAGGCCCACCAGGCTGAACCCGCCGCCGATGATTTTTTCCAACAGGGCGGCCAGCCCCAAAAAGCCCAACAACATGGCGCAGATACCCACCCCCAGCTTGACTCCGTCCATTGATCCGGCGCTGATGGCTTCCATGATGCCGTCGTATTGACCAATGTGGGGGTCAACGGTCCGGCCTGCGGTCAAGGGCTCGTCCATTTCAGGTTCCATGAGCTTGGCCACAACGATGGCCGCCGGGGCGGAGATGATCGAGGCGCTGATCAAATGACCGGCGATATTGGGAAAATACATGTGTAAAGTTGCTACGTACAAGCCTAGAACCGTGCCCGCCACCGTGGCCATGGACGCCGTCAAGAGTTGGAAAAGTTCGGAGTGAGTCATGTCCGGCAGAAACGGCCTGACCACGCCAGCGGACTCGGCGCCCACGAAAATGTTGCCGGCCACGCCCAGGCTCTCGGCGCCGCTGGTGCCCAGGGTGCGCACAAACAGCCGGGCGAAAAGCTTGACCAGCCGCTGAATGATGCCCGCTTGGTACAACAAGGCCATCAAGGCCATGAAGAACACCACCGTGGCCAGGCCCTGGAAGGCCAGGATGAAGCCAATGGAGCCGTCCGCGCCCGGCGGCTGGGCCAGGGGCCCGAACAGGAACTCGGTTCCGGCATGGGCGCTGTCCAGCACGGCCAGGAACACGCCGTTGATCCAGAGCATCACCTTGCCGCCGGCGGGAAGCGCGAAAAATACGAAGGCCAGGGCGAATTGCAGGCCCAGGCCCCAGGCGACAGCGCTCCAGCGGATCTTGCCCTTGCCCAGGCTGCTGAGCCGGGCCAAGGCCAACAGGCAGATCAGCCCGCCGAAACTGATGAAGTTGTAGAACAACGGCGCTTGTCTCATGGTGCTCCCTATCGTGAAAATGTAGGCGATCTAACCTAGCACAATCGTATATTGAATGACAATTGAACGCCGCTTGCGGTTATCGCCGCGTGATGGTAATCAATTGCGCCATGATCACACTTCACGATGTACATAAATTTTACGGCAAACAGGACGTGCTCCAAGGCGTTGACCTGCACATAGGTCCGGGCATGCGCTTCGGCCTGGTGGGGCCCAATGGCGCAGGCAAATCCACCCTGCTGGGCCTGATTCTTGGCCGGGTGGAGCCGGACCAGGGCTCGGTTTTCAAGGCCAAGGGCCTGCGCCTGGGCTATCTGCCCCAGGATTTGTTGAAATTCGGCGGACAAACCGTTCTGGAGCTGGCCATGGACACCGGCGACAGTCTGGGCGAGGTCGAGGCAGAGCTGGCCGAGGTTCATCACGAATTGGCCGCGGGGTCCAACGAAGAAACCACCGCCGAATTGCTGGAACGCCAAGGCCGACTGCAAAGCATCTTCGAAAACCTGGGCGGCTACGACCTGGAGGCCAGGGCCTTACGGGTGCTGGCCGGACTGGGCTTTCGCCAGGACCAGCTCCACCGCGACGTGGGCGAACTCTCCGGCGGCTGGCTCATGCGCGCCGCCCTGGCCCGCATTCTCTTGAGCGCGCCGGATCTGATCCTTTTGGACGAACCCACCAACCACCTGGACCTGGAGTCGCTCTTGTGGCTGGAGACCCAGCTGGTGCACATGCAGGCATCCCTGGTGCTGGTCAGCCACGACCGCGTATTTCTGGACAAGGTCGTCAACCATATCGTCGAACTTGATCAAGGCAAGCTCTACAACTACGGCGGTGGCTACTCCCAATTCCTTGAGCAGCGCGAGTCCCGGCGCAAGGCCCAGTTGGCGGCCTATGAAGCCCAGCAGGATCGCATCAAGGAGATGGAGCGCTTTATCGAGCGCAACCGCAGCCGCAAATCCAGCGCACCCCAGGTCCAGAGCAGAATCAAGGCCCTGGAAAAGATGGAGCGGCTGAGCCCGCCGGACCAGGACGAGATCATGTCCCTGGAGCTTCCGCCCGCGGACCGTTCGGCCAAGGTGGTTGTCGAGCTTTTGGACGTGGGACTCTGCTATGGATCAAACCAGGTCTACGACAACCTGAACCTGATCGTCGAGCGGGGCGACCGCCTGGCCCTTTTGGGCCGCAACGGCGCGGGCAAGTCGTCGCTGTTGCGCCTGTTGACCGGCGCGGTAACGCCCCAAAAGGGCCGCCGTTTGCAGGGCGGCCGAGTGCAGATGGGCGTATTCAACCAGCACAGTATGGAAAACCTGGATCCGGAGCGCGACGTGCTCACGGAACTGGGCACGGTGGCCGGTATGATGCCCCACAGTCGCCAGCGCAGCCTCCTGGGCGCGTTCCTGTTCCGGGGCGACGATGTATTCAAACGAGTTCGGGTATTAAGCGGCGGCGAACGCTCCAGGCTGGTTCTGGCCAAGCTGTTGATCAGCAGGCCCAACTTTCTGCTCCTGGACGAGCCCACAAACCACCTTGACCTGTCCAGCCGCCTGGTCCTGGAAAAGGCCCTGAAAGAATACGACGGCACCCTGGTGCTGATCAGCCACGACCGCAGCCTGGTCAACGCCGTGGCCAACAAGGTGGCCTATGTCGCCGATGGCAAGGTCACGGTCTTTCCGGGCGATTACGAGGATTTTCTGCGCCTGTGGAAGCACCGCATCGAACCGACGGCGGTTGAGGCGCCCCAGGCCGATGATGATGCCCCGGTCGAGTCCGCTACCCAGGCGAAACCCGCCGCCCAGAGCCCGGGCCGCAAGACAGCCGAGCAAAAGCGCCAGGAGGCCGAGGCCCGAAACGCCATGTTCAAGAAGCTCCAGCCCCTGCGGGCCGAATTCGCCCGGGTGGAAAAGCAATTGGACGAGGCCACGGCCCAAGTGGATGTCCTGGTTGAAAAGATGCTCGACCCGGAGGCCACGGGCGATGCGTCCCGCTGGCAGGAGCTGTCAAAGGAACACCGCGAGGCCACCGACCGCCTGGAGCAAATCAGCGCCCGCTGGGAGGAAATCGCCCTGGAGCTTGAGGAATTGGAGCAACAGGAGGCCTGATCAGGCCAGGCTCAATGCCGCCTGGTGATAGGCCCGTTCCTTGTCCAAAACAGCCCTGAGAGCCGGTTCAATGCTCAGGAAATCCGGATCGTCGCCCTCTGATACAGCCTTGCAGGCCTCGGCCAACTCCGTCCAGGCCTCGGCCACCTCCCGCATCATTTCCGGCAGGCCCAAAGCCGCGACCCGTGGCAGCAGCCTGGCCGCCTCGCCAAGGAAATCGGCGTACATCAACCTAAAGCCGCCGCCGCCCGTGCCGCGCTTTTCAATGACCTGATAGGTGAAGCGGGCGGTCCACTGCCAGTCCTCAAAATCATCCCACTCATGCAATTCGCCCAGCCAGTATTCCATGGCCGGAATGCCGCCGAACTCGCCAAGGCCTTCAAATATCCGGTCCGAACAAAACACTATGGCCTCGGCTACTATGCGCTCCATGCCGCTGCTGATATCCAGAGATTCGGGAGCGAACATGTTGCCCTGGTTTGTGAACATGGGGGTAACGCTGAAGCGGGCCTTTTGCATGGCCTCAAAGGGCACCCGCTGCAACTCGGTGCGCTCGGTGTCCGAGACTATGATCTGGTCCTCATCCGGATCATAGCCCCAGGCAACGATGACATGGCCGGGGAAATGGGTCGAGGAATTATAATAAGGCAGATAGTAGATATCGGTCTGCAGCAAGACTGGCCGGCCTTGGTCCAGGGCCTTGATCAGGCCCTGATGGCTGGCCGGTGGGTCGGCAAAGGTGGCCCAGTTGAAGTCCAGGCCGATGCGGCGGAAGAATTGCTCTTCCAAATCCTGGGAGCGTACGTGCACCAGCCGTGAAGGTTTGTCGGACGGGAAACGCCAGATGCCCAGGCCCGCTCCAATGCCGAAACACATGGCCTCGCTGAGTTTGATGCCGTGGAAGTCGACAAGGTCACGAATACCGCTGCTGGCGCAGTGACGGCCCGGCCGGTGGGTGTCGGCGATCAGGGGCATGGGCGCTCCTTGATGGCTGGGGGCATCAATCCATGCCCAGGAATTTTTCCAGTTCGGCTATCTCTTGTTCAATCTCGCGGCGTTCCTCATCGCTGAGCGTGTCGGCTTCCTGCTCCAGGCGGCGCTCCAGGTTAAGGAGCTGCCTTCCGCTACGATATTCGCCACAGGTGATGGTGACCTGAACCAATTCAATCTCCACGAAACCAAAGGTTTACAGACTAAAATTTATTTATCACGGCAATGGGGCGTTGACAATGCGGCGTGTTGACAATTCCGCTCGTTTTGCGATCATGGGCCACATAATCGCACTCGGCCAAAGCGTTGTTTAGCCGGGCGCCGGAATCATGGAGGCTGGCCATGCCGCGAAAAAACCGCCTTGAACGCCTGACCGGAGGGGCCTTGGGCTGCATGTGCGGCGATGCCCTGGGCATGCCCGTGGAAGGCTGGACAGCCACGGCTATCAGAAAAACCCACGGCGTTTTGGACCGGATGATTGCCGGACGCCTGCCCGCCGGGTCATACACCGATGACTCCCAGATGATGATCGCCATCCTGGAGTCGCTGGCGGAATGCGGCGGCCGATTTGATCCGGCGGACCTGGCCCGTCGTTTCGCCCGAAAATTCCAGCCCTGGCGGGGCTATGGCGGCCGCATAGCCGGGGTGATGGAGCGCATAAGCGCCGGAGCCAAATGGGACCAGGCAGGAACCGATTCCTTTGGCAATGGCGGGGCCATGCGGGTAGGCGTGCTTGGGGCATGGCTGGCCCACGACCCGGACACCCTACTTCGGGCGGCCCTGGACCAATGCCTTATCACCCATTCCCATCCCCGGGGTCTGGCCGGGACGGCGGCCCAAGCCCTGGCCGTGGGCCGGGCCTGCCGTTTGGCCGACAATGGCCTTGTCGTGGACCAGCAAGATTTCATCGACTATCTGGTGAAAAAAACATCGCCAATCGACGCACATATGGCGGGCCGCCTGAAGGCCATGCCCACCCTGCAAGGCCTGGAGTTCGACCAGGCCGTAAACGCCCTGACCGAGGAATACGCCTGTGACGTCACCGCCGCCGAAGCAGTGCCCCCGGCCATCGGCTCGTTCATATGGGCCAGCGGCGGCCATTCGGCCAAGGAGGCCATTATTTTGGCCGTGAACCTTGGCGGCGACACGGACACCATCGGCGCCATGGCCGGAGTTTTGGCCGGTGTTTATTGGGGCAAACAAAGCCTGCCCCAAAACTGGACTCAAACTCTGGAGAACGGCCAAGACGGCCACGACAGGGTAAATGAGCTATGCCTGCGTTTGTGTGAGTAAATACCTATTGACGAATCGCCCGTCTACTGATAAAAACGCTTTCACTCACGGGCTGCTAGCTCAACTGGCAGAGCAACGGACTCTTAATCCGTAGGTTCAGTGTTCGATCCACTGGCAGCCCACCAAGAGATTTCAGGGACTTAGCTTCGGCTAAGTCCCTTTCTCTTTGCTCTGGTTGCGCCTGGGTTGCGGACGGTTGCAACTGGTCAAGCTCATCAACTTCACCCTTTGCATGACCTGGCAGATAGTGAAAATACTGGTCCAAGGTGAACTTAACGCTGTGGTGCCCTAGTTGGCCGCTTACGTCAGCAAGGTTATGACCAGCCATTATCCTAAGTGTGGCATAGGTGTGGCGGATATCGTGGATACGTCGGCGGGCAATGTTCAGGCGGTCTTGAGCTTTGTTCCATACCTTGCGGAAATTGTTCACGTCAATCATGGTGCCTGCTGTATTCACAAACACCACTTCCGGCATCGAGCCCCAACCGTTTGCAAGGGTCTCGCTCTTGCGTTGGTGTTTTAGCTCTTGCAGTTCAGCGGTTAGCTGAAGGCTCATGTCCACCTTACGCGCCTTGCCACTTTTAGGTGTGCTAAGCCCATATTGCCCCATTGCGCGGCGCACATGTATAACGCGATTGGTGAAGTCTATATCGCCCCACTCCAGGGCTATCGCCTCGCCAACGCGCATACCAGTACGCGCCAAGCACAACGCAAACGGGTAGTAAAAAGGCCACCTGTCTTTTACGTCCTGCAAGACCTGATCAAGTTCACTCGCCGTAAACGGCGTAATGGTATCTTCGCCCGGCTCAGACTTTCCTAGTCTGCCGACCTGGATTGCCGGGTTGTGCTGGATTGATCCAGCCCAGTTTTGACGGACACCCGATTAAGCGAGTAAATTGCTTAACGGAGGTGTTCGATGCCATCACAGAAGAGCCAGAAGAAATCCACCAGGCGGCGCTATTCGCCGGAGTTCAAAATCGAAGCTCTGGGCTTGGCTGAGCAGGTTGGCGTTGCCGGTGCGGCCAAGCAGCTTGGCCTGCATGAGTCCCAGGTTTACGCTTGGCGCAAGAAGGCCCGCTATGAGGCCAGCCGCAGCGAGACCGAGAAGGAACTGGAGCTCGAAAACGCCAAGTTGAAGCGGCAGTTGGCCAAGAAGGAAGAGGAGTTGGCCATATTAAAAAAGGCCGCGGCGTACTTCGCGAAAAGCCTGAAGTGAAGTACGCGTTCATGCAGCAAAACGCAGGCACATACAGCGTCACGGCGCAATCCGAGGCCTTTGGCGTATCACGTGGCGGGTATTATGGCTGGCGGCGCAGGCTGCAAAATCCCAGTCAGAGGCAGATGGAGCGTGAGAGGCTCGATCACCTGGTGAAAGAAGCCTTTGAAGTTCGCAAGGGCCGTAGCGGAGCAGTTGGGCTGACTCTCGACCTTGATGAGCAAGGCCGTAAATACAACCGCAAAACAGTGGCCAAGAGCATGAATAGACAGGGCCTGGTGGCCAAAGCGGCCAGGAAGTTCAAGGCCACCACGGATTCGGATCACGGTATGCCGGTTGCTCCAAATCTGTTGGCCCAGGACTTTAACGCAACGGCTCCAAATCAGAAGTGGGTCTGTGATATCACTTACCTTTGGACCGGCGAGGGCTGGTTGTATCTGGCGGTGGTGCTCGACCTGTTTTCGCGCATGGTGGTTGGCTGGGCCATGGATAAGCGCATGAAAGCCGATTTAGTCTGTGACGCCTTGCAGATGGCCTTGTGGCGACGGCATATGTCCAAAGGTGTGTTGGTTCATTCGGATCGGGGCAGCCAGTATTGCTCTAGGAAATACCAGGCCCTTTTGACCAAGCATGAACTGGTTTGCAGCATGAGCGGCAGAGGCAACTGTTATGACAACGCCGTGGCCGAAAGCTTCTTCCATACCCTCAAGGTGGAACTGATCCACGGTGAGCACTTCGCCACCCGCCAAGGTATGCGCCGTGCCGTATTCGAGTATATCGAGGTTGACTACAACCGAAACAGGAGACACAGTGCCAACGGATACATCAGCCCGCTGGCCTTTGAAAATCAAATTGTCGCTTAAACAATTGTCCGTCGTTTGTGGGGTAGATCAAAAAGCATGAATAGGCAGGGCCTTGTAGCTAAAGCGGGCAGGAAGTTCAAGGCCACCACGGATTCGGATCACGGTAGGCCGGTGGCTCCAAATCTGTTGGCCCAGGACTTTAGCGCAACCGCTCCAAATCAGAAGTGGGTCTGCGACATCACCTACCTTTGGACCGGCGAGGGCTGGTTGTATCTGGCAGTGGTGCTCGACCTGTTTTCGCGCATGGTGGTGGGCTGGGCCATGGATAAGCGTATGAAAGAAGACCTGGTCTGTGACGCATTGCAGATGGCCTTGTGGCGGCGGCATATGCCCAAAGGTGTGATGGTCCATTCGGATCGTGGCAGCCAGTACTGCTCCCGGAAATACCAGGCCCTCTTGGCCAAACGTGAACTGGTTTGCAGCATGAGCGGTAAGGGCAACTGTTATGACAACGCCGTGGCCGAAAGCTTCTTCCATACCCTCAAGGTGGAGTTGGTTCATGGCGAAAGCTTCGCCACTCGACAGGACTTACGCCGGGCCGTATTCGAGTATATCGAGGTTGACTACAACCGTAACAGGAGGCACAGTGCCAATGGCTACATCAGCCCGCTGGCCTTTGAAAACCAAATTGTCGCTTAACCAACTGTCCGTTGTTGATGGGCTGGATCAAATAAACAAAAACACGTCCAAACATTTATCAATATTTGCTGTAAGCGAATGAGAAAGTTCTGCGCCTTGGTGTCTGTATATTTTTCCACCAAGAAAGCGGCACCTTTGCTCAATATTCTTCCAGCTTGCCCATGCCGCTGCTAACAGTTCATTGGATCCTGCTTTATATACTTCATCATCACCTACTTCCGGCAATTCAGGTAATTGTACAAAATTGTCATCGGTGAACCATTTGTTTCGATGAGCCTCCATGAGCAATGAGTTAGATAATACTCTAATTAATGCTATTATCGCATCATCAGCCGTGCAAGGGTCATCTTGGTCGTATTTCAAAGTTCGGTTAATTGCGACCTTTTTGTTAGCATGATTTTTAATAAATTCATCCTGTTTAATTCTCACGATATTAAATTGTTCTTCAGTCCTTTTTATATAAGATGCAACGCGTATATTTGGAGGCAACTTGGAGATATCACATTTACCTAAACATCCCAAAATAGAACGGTAAACGTGCTCAACTAATTTTATTAATTCAATTTCTTTTTCGACAATTAAGACGGCTTCTAAGCCAAGCTCACCTTCAATATAAGTTTTTAAAAATCTGAAATATGCTTCCCTCTTGATTTCGCGTTTTTTGTTTGGATACTCCATTATTAAATCGTTTTGGCGACGGAATAGACCCAAAAAAAATTTAAGTTTTGTTCTTGTTAAAAGTATATCGTCGAAATGTTTTTCAAGAATATTTGAATCGAAAGAGCTTAATGACTCTTTGACTATTGATTCATCTATAGAAGACAATTAATTATTACCTTTATGCTCAAATATTTGGTCAGTAGATAGATTTTTGATTAAGCAGTAACAATATTAGTATTGCCGCTATCAATACATTGACGCCAATTAAATGTCAATATGCAGCCTTGGGCGCATCACTAAGCTCGCGCCAGCAGTATGAAAGGTCGAAAAGCTCGTCATCGGTCATTTCGGCCGGGTCTTTTTGCATCAAATCATCGACATACCAGTCCGCTGCCCCGGCGTAATAGCGCACTTTGGACGTGACGTCCTTGAACCCACGATCGCCCAGCAATGCGCCTGCCAGCAGGTACAGCGGGAATATGATCACCCAATACAGAGCAAGGGCCACCCAGGACATCAGCCCCAAGGGAATGCCGATCCAGGAATGTTCATGCCAGTTCTTTTTGGCGATATAGCCGCGAATCCACAGCCCTATATTGACCATTTTCACCGCGAAGTCAGACAGTGCGTCAGGCAGCCAAAACCGAGACATGGGCAAAAAGGCCAAGGCGCAACCCGCGAACTGCACCAAGAGAACCAGCCCGACAAGCGAGGTCAGGAAATTGGGATTGATCTTCATCGCCTGCGAGGCGAGCAAGGCGATGATCAGGGCGAAAATGCCCAAAAAGGCGCAGGTGACGAACGACAGCATGCAGCTGAGCGGCACCTTGTCGGCGAGATCAGCCCGCAGCATGTCGGCAAAGCGCAAGCCAGGGGCCACCACCACCTCTTCTTCGTGCATCTTGTAGGAATTGGCCCGGATGCCGTCCCAGGCGTTGCGCAGCTCGTCCTGCATACGCCCGGCGTTGCGGCGGATGGTCTCCTGGGGCGGCTCGTAGGTCTGAGCCCGTTTCTGCTCATAGGCATCATCGTAGGTGTCGGCGTGGACTTGGCCTTTTAGATATCCCTCCACCGCCTCAATGGCCGGGCCGATGAGCCGGAAATTGCGCTGATAGCGCTGCAAGGTCTCTTCCGACGGCTTGGTGTAGAGGATTTTGTCCGGGTGCCAACGCACCTGGGCCTTGCGCCGCAACTTTGGCAAATCCGCTTCGGTCAGGCTGTCGAGATCGGTGATTTCAAGAATGGATATGGCTTCGGAAAGGTCTACGCGCTCTTCTGGTGACAAGATGATCCCCCCAAATCATGTTGACTATCTATTCGTTGTTGCTGTTGGTTCGGAAATTATCACGGCTCGGACGAGCCCGGCAAGATTTAATTCCGGCGAAGAGCCTCATAACCTTGCACCCGAAACCGCAATAACCACCGCTTCCACGCAATATGCAGCCTGCCGAATTGCCGCCAGTGCAGACGCGCGCCGTCTTGCCTGCTGGCCCACAAGCGCAGGGTGCGCACGGCCGCCCTGCTCGAGGGCTGGGCGCTGGCCAGTACGCGGCCGGATTGCCGCAGTTCGAAGCGGCCGGTTGCGTCGACTTCATCCCAGAATCTGGACATAGTTTTAAGTTAATAATGAATACGTAGGGTAGCCGCTTCTTGGTAGGCGGTGGGTTTCTTGCAGTACTTGCGGGTGGTGGCGATGCTGGCGTGGCCCAGGGCCTCCTGCACCAGTTCGATGGGCACCCCGGCGTCCAAGGCGTGGCTGGCAAAGGTTGCCCGACAGGAGTGGGGCGTGGCCTTGGCGGGCAGTTCGGCCAGGCGGGCGTATTTGTCGAAGATGCGCTGAATTTGCAGCCGCCGCAGGTGCCGCCTCGCGGCCCGAACGGCTTCACCGGCAGAAACAGCGGGCTGTCGTCCTCGAGGCCGTGTCCTGCCGCCTCCAGCCACTGCCGCAGCCAATACAGGAGCTGGCTACTCAAAGGATTGCGGATGGTCTTGCCGCCCTTGATGCGGTAGCGCAGCACCCAGAAACCAGCGTCCTCGAACAGGTCGCAGACCTTGAGCCCGGCTGCTTCGCTGATTCTGGCCCCGGTGTAGAGCAGCACACACAGGATGGCCAGGTCGCGCTTGCCCGCCAGGGTGCCGGGGTCGGGCGCGGCCAGCAGCCGCCGGGCCTGGGCCTTGGTCAGCAGCACGCTCTCCACCTGGCGGTCGTTGACGCTGGGGCGCTTGAGACCATGGCAGGGATTCAAGCCGATGAGTTGGGCCTCGCACAGTTCTCCGAACAGTGAGCTAAGGGCGGCAAGCCGAGCGCGAATGGTGCGCGGCGCAAAGCCTATCGCCTCCATGTGGCCGCGCCAGGCCAGCACCATGCCGCGATCCACCCGCCTCAGGTCATCCGGCCCGGTCAGCCCGGCGAATTGGGCGAAGCTGAGCACGGCCTGCCGGTATGCTGCCTTAGTGTTAGGGCTGATGAAGTTGTGAAGCCAGAGGTTTTCCGGCCGCGCCGCCTCGGGCCGGGCAAGACCAGCGCCCCGGCTTGACACGGCAATCAGATTGTTGTCTTGGAGCATGGATCAGGGGTGAAATATGGGATGCATAACTAGCTTTATATTTCGTTATATTAGGTAGTTATATTGTAGCTGATAAAGACTAAAGAGTCTAGGTTTGGTGAGGGCAACTTGTAGCCGACAAGGGTAACTAGAGATTGAATGCAACGCGCAATACAGCATTAATAAGTTTCAATCCACGCCCTCGCACGGAGGGCGACGGCCTCGATCATGGGGGTGATGACGTCCTCGATGTTTCAATCCACGCCCTCGCACGGAGGGCGACCCGCGGCCGCGTCGTATTCCGGGCTGGTGTATATCATGTTTCAATCCACGCCCTCGCACGGAGGGCGACGCCCAGGTGTGGTAATAGGATCCGTCCTCTTCGTTGTTTCAATCCACGCCCTCGCACGGAGGGCGACAAAGGCCGTGCAACTCGTCGCCCTGCTCCGATTTGTTTCAATCCACGCCCTCGCACGGAGGGCGACAAAAACGCTGCCGGGCACGCCGACCTTAGCCGAAGTTTCAATCCACGCCCTCGCACGGAGGGCGACAAGAGCTGTTGGCCCAGGCGGCTGGCCGGGATCAGGGTTTCAATCCACGCCCTCGCACGGAGGGCGACCGCGCGCAAGATGCGCGGCTTGCTGCACTTTATCGAGTTTCAATCCACGCCCTCGCACGGAGGGCGACCGCTTTTATACACTCGCATGCTGGCGCCTAAATAGTTTCAATCCACGCCCTCGCACGGAGGGCGACGTTCATTTTCACGGCCTGCGCCGAACTCATCGACGTGTTTCAATCCACGCCCTCGCACGGAGGGCGACATCGAGTCGTGCAGCTTTTAATCTGGCCGCCACTGTTTCAATCCACGCCCTCGCACGGAGGGCGACACAGCCAGCGAGGGCAAAACAATCGCCCTCAATCGTTTCAATCCACGCCCTCGCACGGAGGGCGACTCAAGCAATGCTGCCCGATTGGGAAAAGGTATTGTTTCAATCCACGCCCTCGCACGGAGGGCGACACCAGCATATCTAGGGCCTGCGCTTCAAGCCGAGGTTTCAATCCACGCCCTCGCACGGAGGGCGACAGTGAGCAGCTATATGTTCAGCCATTTCGGATGCGTTTCAATCCACGCCCTCGCACGGAGGGCGACTTGTCTTTACATCTCCATTCGATGCGGTAGACATAGTTTCAATCCACGCCCTCGCACGGAGGGCGACCGGCCCTGTTAGGCGATGATTTTAACGCACAAGAAGTTTCAATCCACGCCCTCGCACGGAGGGCGACCTAAAATATTTGCGCTTGGCACCCAGTATATCCAAGTTTCAATCCACGCCCTCGCACGGAGGGCGACCCAACAGACCCTTCCGGTCTTGAGGTATATCAACGTTTCAATCCACGCCCTCGCACGGAGGGCGACGACGCCCCGTCCGAAACAAAACCGTTTGGCACGGTGTTTCAATCCACGCCCTCGCACGGAGGGCGACATGCCACGCTTGACAACGGCCTACAAATCAAGTGGTTTCAATCCACGCCCTCGCACGGAGGGCGACCTTCGGCGGGAGATGGAGAAACAGCGATGAATATGTTTCAATCCACGCCCTCGCACGGAGGGCGACAGTGTCTCGGTTTGAATAGGGAGGCAACAATGATAGTTTCAATCCACGCCCTCGCACGGAGGGCGACCGGAAAAAACGCGGCCGAGGTCAGACGCTGTAAAGTTTCAATCCACGCCCTCGCACGGAGGGCGACGGCGTCCGATTGCCCCCCGTTGGACGGGTAGAAGTTTCAATCCACGCCCTCGCACGGAGGGCGACTTGGCCAGGGGGCCGCCGACGTCGGTCTCGGTGATGTTTCAATCCACGCCCTCGCACGGAGGGCGACCCAGCAGCGCAGACGCTGCACGGTGGTGTCAACGTTTCAATCCACGCCCTCGCACGGAGGGCGACGATAAAGGAGCGCATAGATGCCTATTTACTACATAGTTTCAATCCACGCCCTCGCACGGAGGGCGACCTGCTAGCGTAAAGGCCCTACATGTAGGAGTGGATGTTTCAATCCACGCCCTCGCACGGAGGGCGACAAAAGTCACCGTATACCCATATCCGGTTGAGGTTGTTTCAATCCACGCCCTCGCACGGAGGGCGACCAGCCGCAACCTTTTTATATGATGTTTCAAAGTTGTTTCAATCCACGCCCTCGCACGGAGGGCGACCAGCTTACCAAGTCCCTCTTGGACGAGCTTTTCAGGTTTCAATCCACGCCCTCGCACGGAGGGCGACCACCACGGCGGCGACAACCATAGCAGTGGCCAATGGTTTCAATCCACGCCCTCGCACGGAGGGCGACACGGCCCGGATCACCGGTCACACGCAAAGAGGCTGTTTCAATCCACGCCCTCGCACGGAGGGCGACCAAACCTCCATGGGTTGTTCTTTTGGGGTATAAGTTTCAATCCACGCCCTCGCACGGAGGGCGACGCGGCCGCCGGCCACCATCCAACGCACGATATCGTTTCAATCCACGCCCTCGCACGGAGGGCGACTCAAGAAATACACAGAAGCCTCAAAGGGTTGGCTGGTTTCAATCCACGCCCTCGCACGGAGGGCGACAGAACGCCCAAAACTGGAGAACGGAATGCGATTCGTTTCAATCCACGCCCTCGCACGGAGGGCGACCTTTTGGAACCAGCAATTGAGTTCGTGGTACTTTTGTTTCAATCCACGCCCTCGCACGGAGGGCGACTGGGGTGTGGAACGCGACGGCTTATACCGCAAAGAAGTTTCAATCCACGCCCTCGCACGGAGGGCGACTTGCGAACGCTTCGGCCTGGAGTATGGGGAATAATGTTTCAATCCACGCCCTCGCACGGAGGGCGACTGGCTCTCGAAAATCGGTCAACGCCAGCGAAACAGTTTCAATCCACGCCCTCGCACGGAGGGCGACTTGCATGGTTACAGGCTCAATGTCAGTCTATTTTGTTTCAATCCACGCCCTCGCACGGAGGGCGACTTGGGTGTGCCATAGACAGGTTGGAGAATAGGCGATGTTTCAATCCACGCCCTCGCACGGAGGGCGACGCGGCAGCCGAGTTGATGCTCTCCACACCATTGAGTTTCAATCCACGCCCTCGCACGGAGGGCGACAAAGGTCTAAAACCGTGGTGAACTCGTACTCAAGTTTCAATCCACGCCCTCGCACGGAGGGCGACGATGCGCGCCGCTGTGTCGTCACGCTCAGACATGTTTCAATCCACGCCCTCGCACGGAGGGCGACCTGCCAGCGTAAAGGCCCTCCATGTACGAATTTATGTTTCAATCCACGCCCTCGCACGGAGGGCGACCAGTACGTTTCTTTCTTTCAGTTCAACCCCAACAAAACGTTTCAATCCACGCCCTCGCACGGAGGGCGACCTGACGGCACTGTAACAACTACCGAAACCACATGTTTCAATCCACGCCCTCGCACGGAGGGCGACACCGGTGCGGTATACACCAAAGACGACGACGGCGTGTTTCAATCCACGCCCTCGCACGGAGGGCGACCGCGGATTATGCAAATCCGCAAAAAAACTTAATATATTGTCCCGTTTGCGCGAAACTGTGGGCCAGAGCCTCACCTAGAGTGCCTTTTCCCGTTCATGAGCGCTAATTAGCCTGTAATTGCATGACCTTGGCCACAGCGCGAAGCTTCCGGAGAATCGTCGTGTGCTTGATGTTCGCGCGGCCACACTACACCACCAATAGACCCTCTGGATCGTATCCCGGCTTGGCCCCGATATGCTCAAGGCGGCGCTTATAGTTTTTACCCAAGAAGTAAAAACGCAACGAGTCTTGCTCAAGGTTGGCAGCAGCTGATCTTCCCCAATTTTTGTGGACACGTAGTTAAGCAGCCATATTGATCATCTCATATTGAGCCGGGTTCATGTACCCCAGAGCTGAGTGTTTGCGGCTGCGGTTGTAGAAGACTTCGATGTACTCAAAGATGTCAGCCTTGGCCTGCGTCCTGCTCAGATAATCTTTATGCGCCACCAGTTCGGTTTTCAGGGAATGAAACCAGCTTTCCATGGGCGCGTTATCCCAGCAGTCGCCCTTGCGGCTCATGCTGCATATCATGCGGTGCGACTTCAGCTTTTTGCGGTAGGCCTTGCTGGCATATTGACGTCCTTGATCTGAATGATGGATCAGCCCAGGCCCAGGTTTCCGCCGGTCCACCGCCATGTTCAGCGCATCGAGCACCAGCTTTTTGGTCATGCGGCTTGACATGGACCAGCCCACGATCAGCTTGGAATAAAGATCCAGGACGGCCGCCAGGTACAGCCAGCCTTCACGAGTAGGAATGTAGGTTATATCAGCCAGCCATTTTTGATCAGGGCCGTCCGCTTCAAAGTCCCGCCCCAGGATATTGGGGGCCGCCAGGTGGCCGTGATTGGAATCCGTGGTGGCCTTGTACTTTTTCTTCTGCTTGGCAGCGATGCCGTTATCGCGCATTAATCGAGCCACCCGGTTCTCGCTCACATGGATTTCACGATCCTTGAGTTCCGCCTGTATCCGGGGGCTTCCGTACACGCCACGATTTTCTTTATGAATGGCCTTGATCTCGACAAAGAGCCTCCGGTTCTCTCGCGCCCGGCTGCTTTCCGGCCGGTTCAGCCAAGCGTAGTACCCGCTGGCTGACACCTCCAAAACCCGGCACATGCGCCTGATCTGGAATCCTTCACTCTGATCCCTGATGAACTGAAACTTCATTTTGGCATCCGCGAGAAGATGCCGATGGCTTTTTTTAATATGTCACGCTCCTGGCGTACAATGGCCAGTTCGCGTCTCAGATGGGCTAGCTCCTCATCTTGCGGCTTTAAATTGCCCTTGCCTGGGAAGGCCTGCTCAGGGTCTGCTTCGAGCTGCTTCTTCCAGCGGCCCAGCACGGTCTGGCTGATGCCAAGGTCCCCGGCCGCCTGGGAAATGCTCAAACCTCCCTCGGTGACCAAGGCCACGGCTTCGATCTTGAACTCCCGGCTATAACTCCTGCGTCTGTTGCCCATTCAACACCTCCAAGCAATTCATATCATGCTTTTCGAGGTGTCCACAATTTCAGGGGAACTTCACTTCATGCGGCTTCAAGTTATGCTAAGCAACGTTAACAGCGGCTGTATCTGTCCTTGTCCAGCCTGATGTTCAGGACACCTCAAACCCTACGGACCTCATCTACGGTCAGCGTCACCGTGCCGTAACGTAGTTTTCCTCCACCATGCCGGTTTCGTCCTCAAAGGTCAGAAACTGCATGGGCTCGTTCTTGCCCGTGCTGACGAACTTACCTAACAAAAGCCACCCAGACATAGAGACGCGCCTGCCTGCATGATTGGGCGGGTCCCGCGCTTTGGCCAGGTTCAGTCACTTAAGCTTTTCAGTGAATAGCTTCATGGGGTGGCGATCGGGCAGGAAACCCAAGACGGCGAACTGACGGCGCAGGCGCTCAGGCTCATTTGCGGACGGCAGGTGCGGTGCTTCGCCGGTGCTAATTCCGCTGAATCCGGCCATCTATTCCGAGGCAAGGCGGCCACTTGGTCGGAGCGAAGCGATGCTGGCCGCAGCTTGGCCTGGAGGCCGAGAACAGGCAATAAACGCTGTTGCTCAGGATGAGTTGGAAACAATCCAGTGAAACGCCTTCCTCGTCTGGCGCATGTCCCCCCTTTTATGCTCCCGATAATGTGATCCAGCCCAATTTTGATGGGCAGTTGATTAAGCGACCATAGAGCGTGCTTGTTATCACGTGGCGGAAAAGTCCGTTGCTGATCAAGCACGCTAGGCGATGGTTGGCCGGCTGCCTCAGCTGGTGCGGAGGCATCTTCATCAAGGGCGATTTGCGTTGGTCATCAGGCCTAATTCCGCCACTTATGCCGTTTAAGTACGTTCCTTGTTTGCGTACGCCACCATAATTTGACTTATTTCCCGATGAATACTCCCCTCGCCTAGTCGGCATAAAGATTGCTAATATAAATATTCCCAGAAGCCCGATAGATGGCTGAAGTGCAAATCAACGGAGGATGGGGACGATGAAACATAAAACCCGCCGTAAAATCATCGTTATCTTGCTGGCCTATCTCTCGCTGGCTCTTGCCCTGGCTGGTTATCACCTGTTCAACGTATTCTCCTTGCACGAAAAATTCGATTTGGTTGAGGATTACTACCTGCTTTTCAACGATATGCTGGAAGTGCGCCGCTATGAAAAGAACTACATCATATACAGGGATGAAAAGGACTTGTTGGAGGCGGAGCGCTACCTGAACCGGGGCCGCGTTCAAGCCGATGAACTTTCAGCCAGCATTATCACATTGGCCGGAAAACCCGCCTACGATGAGTTCACGGCCAATATCGCCGCCTACGGCAAAATTCTCGGCCAGGCCATCCATCAAAACAACACCGCCTCGTATGTCGATGCATACGATGATGAGCGAGTACGCGTTTACGGCAAGCAAATGGTTGATTTTAGTCAGCAACTGCTGATAATTAAGCGGCGGCGGATTGAAAAAGCCTTGCGATTGACCCTGATGGTGCCGCTGACGTTTTTAGTCATTGTTAGCATACTGTTGATATTGGTGGGCCACCTGGTTTCACGCAACATCATCCGGCCGTTGAATATCATCCGCCGAACCACCGACGAAGTGGCAAAGGGTAATTTTGAACCAATACCTTACCCGGCCACCGGCGACGATGAGGTCTCGGCCTTGGTCACGGCGTTCAACCGCATGGCCAGGGAGATCGACGAGCGCCAGGAACAGCTCGTCCAGACCCGCAAGATCGCGGCCATCGGCACCTTTACCAGCGGTGTTGCCCACGAGCTCAACAACCCCATCAACAACATTCGGCTCACTGCCGAGACACTGCTGGACGACCTTGAAAATTTAAACAGCGCCGAAGTGGCCGAGTTGAGCCTGGATATCCTCAGCCAGGCTGACCGGGCCAGCGATATCGTCAAGAATTTACTGGAGTTTTCTCGACAAGATCAACCGGGCACCGCCGAATTTTCCATCAAGGATGTATTGGAAAGCACTTTCAGGCTGGTGCGCAATCAGATCATGGTCGACGGTGTGACACTGCACAGCGAGATCCCGGATGACCTGCCGCATATCGCTGGCAGCCTACGCAATCTTCAGCAGGTGTTTTTAAACTTGCTCCTCAATGCCGTGCAGTCCATGTCCGGCGGAGGTGATTTAAGCGTTACGGCCTGCCAGGAAGGCGACATGCTGCGGGTGGATGTCGCCGACACGGGGACGGGAATTTTACCGGAGGACTTGGAACACATCTTCGATCCGTTTTACACTACTAAGGAAGTGGGACAGGGCACCGGGCTTGGGCTTTCGGTGACCTACGGCCTTGTCAAAAAACACGGCGGCTATATCGTGGTTGATAGTACGGTTGGTCAAGGGTCTGTATTTACAGTATTTCTACCGTTCACGGAAAACGGGCTCAAGGAGGCTTGATGGCAGCCCGCGTGGCCATTGTCGATGACGAACCGATCGTTTGCAGCAGGCTGCAACGGGCGCTGGCCAAGGACGGCCACGATGTGGAGTGCTTTGCCGAGGGAAGCTCCCTTCTGCGGCGAATGCAGGATCATCCCTTTGACATCGTCTTCACCGACCTGCGCATGCCCGGCATCGACGGCATGGAGGTCTTGAGCCGGATAAAGGCTGAACACGAGGGCAGCGAGGTCATCGTCATCACCGGCCACAGCTCCATCGATGGTGCTATCGAGGCCGTACAACACGGAGCGTTCCACTATGTTGCCAAGCCTCTAAGACTAGAGGAAATCAGGCACTTGGCCACCAGAGCCGAGGAAAAGATCACCCTGCGCAGGGAGAACAAACGGCTCAGGGATGAATTAATGCGGCGCAACCGGTTCCAGGGTTTCGTGGGCGGCAGCCCGGCCATGCGCGAACTTTATTCGATGATCGAGAAGGTGGCCTCCGTGGATTGCAACGTGCTTATTCAGGGGGAAAGCGGCACGGGAAAGGAATTGGCTGCCAGGGCCATCCACTACCTTAGCCCCCGGGCCAAACACCCCTTCGTGTCGTTCAACTGTGGCGGCTTCAGCGATGATTTGATTACCAACGAGCTGTTCGGCCACGAAAAAGGCGCCTTCACCGGCGCGGTGGCCACCAAGATCGGCCTGCTGGAGTCGGCGGCCAAGGGTACGGTTTTCCTCGATGAAATCGGCGAGGTGCCGCTGTCTATGCAGGTCAAGCTGCTGCACGTGTTGCAGGAAAAACGCATCTTCCGGGTGGGCGGCACCAAGCCCATCAACCTGGATATCCGCATTGTTTCGGCCACCAACCGCAACATGAAAAAAGCCGCCGCCGACGGCACGGTGCGGGAGGACCTGTTCTACCGCCTCAACGTGGTCACTTTGCGGCTGCCACGCCTGGCCGAACGCCGCGAAGACATCCCCCTGCTGGCGGCCCACTTCTGCCGCCTGCACAGCGAGGCCTGCGGCAAGAAGGTGCTGCGCATTTCTCCGGATGCCTTGAACGTGCTGACGCGATACAATTTTCCCGGTAATGTCCGCGAGTTGGAGAATATCATCGAGCGGGCCGTGGCCTTGTCGGACAGCGAGGTCATCGAAGTGGGCGACCTGCCCGCCGACCTGCAAAAGCTGGAATTCAGCTCCTTCGAAGGCGAAGACATCTACTCCCTGGATGAGGTGGAACGCCGCCACATCAAGATGGTGCTGTCCAAGACCAACAACAACAAGGGCCTGGCCAGCAACATCCTGGGCATTCCCCGCACCACCTTCTGGCGCAAGCTAAAAAAATACGGCCTGGACGACTGATCCGGGGCTGCCCACCCATGCTCTCAAATTTTCCATATTGAAACACGAATAACAGCCCCTCGGATTATTTACGAGCCAGTACAGTTGGTTATCCGGCACCATCCTGCCATGTTCCGATATGAAACGCGGACAGCCCCCTCCAAACCGATTTTACAGAATAATCATGTAAAAACAACGCCATAGCGACTGGTCTGCTTTTTGCTCCATTTGGGGACATTCGCGGAGGAGGATCTATGGACAGGATTTTACTGAGCCTTGACTCCATGGACCCAGGGTTGGGGGCGGGTTTGTACGCCCTAAACCTGGCCAAGCGCATCCAGGCCCAGGTCTATGTCCTGCGTGTGGGCCGCCAGCCGGAGCATCAAGACAACGCCGACCCGGGCGTCACGGACGCGCGGGAACAAGGCAATCCCGTAGAGCTGCTCATCAACCAGGCCCGCCGCGAGGGCCTGAACGTGAGCTACTACCTCGCCGACGGGCCCTTTGAAAACGAAACCGTCCAGCTAATTCAGGAAAAGGGAATAACCATTTTGGTGGTCGAACCGCCGACCAAGGGCGGAGACGCGGCCATGCGCGATTTTCGCAATGTTTTGGACAACATCCGGCTTCGGGTCGACTGTCACATCGAGGTGGTTAATCAGCGCGAGCGCACTGCCACCATGGAAGGGGATTGAACATGCCTTGGCACCTGTATTTGCCAATCGCCGGCAACAGCGTAAATGTGGTGTTGATATTCATCATGGGGGGCGCGGTGGGTCTTTTATCCGGCCTCTTCGGGGTCGGCGGCGGTTTTCTGATGACTCCCTTGCTGATCATGGTCGGCATTCCGCCGACGGTGGCCGCCGCATCCGATTCCAACCAGATCGTCGGAGCCTCCACCTCGGGGACGCTGGCCCACTACCGGCTGGGCAACGTTGATATCAAAATGGGGCTACTCTTACTGGTTGGCGGTGTAGCCGGAGGCATAGGTGGGGTCCAGTTGATCAAGATGCTGCGGGCCATGGGCAACGCGGACTTCCTGATCCAGATCACCTACGTATTGATGCTTGGTTTTGTGGGCGGCTACATGCTGCTGGAGAGCATCCAGACCCTGCGCCGTAATAAGACCGGCGACGCGGCCCCTGCGGCCAAAAAGGAATCGGCCTACGCCAAGTTCATGCGCAGCCTGCCGCTGCAGACCAGGTTCGAGAAATCCGGCGTGGAGATGTCGCTATTGATGCCGGTGGTCCTCGGCGGCTTCGTGGGCGTGCTGGCGGCTATCATGGGCGTAGGCGGCGGTTTCATAATGGTGCCGGTTATGGTCTACATGCTGCGCATGCCCATGCACGTGGTGGTGGGCACCAGCCTGTTCCAGATTCTGTTTACCTGCGTGGTGGTCACGATCATGCAGGCCTCCACCAACCACACCGTGGACTTCATCCTGGCCCTGATCCTGCTCTTGGGCTCCACACTGGGGGCCCAGATCGGAGCCAAAATGGGCAAGCGCCTGCACGGAGAACAGCTCAAGCTGATCCTGGCCTGCCTGGTGCTGGTTGTCATGGCCAAGATGCTCCTGGGCCTGTTGGTGCATCCCACCTACCTTCTGAGCTACGCGGGAGGCCACTAAGATGCGCGCGATTTGGAAAAAAACAGCAATTATCGCCGTACTGGCCTTGGCGCTGTCCGGCCTGCCCATGGCCCTGGCCGGCACCGCCGCCGGTCCGCAATTGTCCCCGCCGGAGGTGAAGATCACCGCTTTTTACAATGGCACTCAGGTGCGGGTTGACGGCAGCGTGCCCCAGGGCCACCAAGCCGCCGTGGTGCTTTCCAGCGGTGCGGCCGAGCAATCTTTCAGGGTCAAAGAAAAGGTTGGCGGCGTGCTGTGGATGAATCGGGCCACGGTGTCTTTCGACAACCTGCCCATGGTTTATCTGCTGGCCGCCTCGGCCACTGGCGATGCTGCCCGGGACGTGGACGCGGCTCTAGGTCTGGAACACCTGCGCACCGAGGCTCATGTCCAGTCCAACGCCCAGAATCACGAGCAGCTCTTTGATGAATTTGCAAAAATGAAACAAGGCGAAGGGCTTTATTCGATCAATTACGGCGCATTGACTCTGGACCAGGCCGATAGCGGAATCCAGACCTTGCACTGCGACCTGGAGATCCCGGCAAAAATGCCATTAGGCGAGTTTTCCGTAAGGCTGATAGACATAGATCCCCAGGGACGCATCACCGAAGCAGGCAGCAAACAACTCAAGGTCAGCGAGAGCGGCCTGCCCGCGTTGCTCTCGGAACTCGCCTTTGAATACGGTACGCTTTACGGTCTTTTGGCCGTGGTTATCGCCATCTGCGGCGGCATGGTTACTTCAATTATCTTCCGCCAGGGCGGCGGCGGGGCCCACTAGGGCGGAGACGGTATGAACTGGTTTGGCCGCATAAAGGATTTGGTCATCAGCAAGCCGCGCCGGGCGGACCAGGCCAACTTTACCCTGGCCTTTGCCAGCTTCCAGAAAATTCTGGAGACCAACAACCAGATCCTGGAGTTGATGGCGGATATGGGTGACAAGCAGGGTGGGCAATTTGTTTTCGACCGCCAGTACATCATTTCCTCCTGCGAAAAAGCCAAGGAGTTGAGCCAGCACATCATCATGGAACTCAACAAACTGGCGCCAAAGAAGTTCCTGGGTTTGTACGAGGCTTTTCAGGCCATAGAAGACCAGATCGACGCGGACCTGTCGGGCCAAATGATAATCCCCAAGACGCCCTATGTGATCTCCAACAATGAATTCACCCGCGAGTCGGCCGAGGTGGTGGGCAATAAAAACGCCCATCTGGCGGCCGTGCACCAGGTACTGGGCCTGCCCACCCCCCCATGTTTCATGATCACCACCAAGGCCTACCATGATCTTATGGCTCATGACGGTCTGCGTGAGCGCATGCAGCCCTGGCTCGAGCAATGGAAGGCGGGGGAAATCGATAGCGAAAAGGCCGCCGAGGCCCTGCGGCCGATAATCAGCAATGCCGAGTTGCCCCACAGCCTGGAGCGTGCGCTACGTAAGAACGCCCATCACCTGCTGAACCAAGCGGGCGGGGGGGCGGCCAGCCTGGCCGTACGCAGCAGCGCCACCGGTGAAGACGGAGCGCTCTCTTTCGCCGGTCAATACAGGACCGAGTTGGGTGTCACGGCCGAAGACCTGCCCAAGGCCTACATCTCGGTGGTGGCCAGTGTTTTCCGGGCCCGCGCCCTGGAATACCGCCGCCAATGGGGCATTTCCGAAGATCAGGTCGCCATGGCCGTGGGATGCCAGCTAATGGTGCCCGCCCAGGCGGCTGGAGTGCTATACACCCTTGATCCGCTGGCCCCGGAACAGGAGTACATGCTTATTTCGGCGGCCTTCGGACTGGGCGGTCCCGTGGTGTCCGGCCAAGCCCCGGCCGACCACCTCCGTGTGTCCCGCGGGGCTCCCTACAATGTCCTGAGCTTAAATGCCGTGCCAAAGCCCAGCAAGTTGGTGCCGGTTCCCGGTGGAGGCATCGCAACGGTGCCTGTTGGACCTGAGTCGGAATCGTCTTTGGCCATTAACTCGAACCAGGCCGCAGTCCTGGCCGAGATGGCCATACGCATCGAAAACTACTTCAAGGCACCGCAGGACATCGAGTGGGCTTTGGACCAGGACGGCAATCCGGTGATCCTCCAGGTGCGCTCATTGAACCTCAAGCCCCAGGTCAGCAACATGATCTGCGATATCGCCGATGTGCTGGACAAGCAGCCTGTGTTGCTTTCCAGGCGCGGCGCGGTGGCCCAGCAGGGCATCGGCGCCGGTCCCGTCTACGTTGTCCACAACGATAAAGACCTGGACGACTTTCCCGAAGGGGCCATTCTGGTCACCCGCTTCACCTCGCCGCGCCTGGGCAAGGTCATGAGCCGGGCCAGGGGCGTCATTACCGATCTGGGATCGCCAACCGGTCACTTGGCAACCATTGCCAGGGAATTCCGCGTGCCCACCATCGTCGGCGCGGGCATCGCCACCAAGGTGCTCCAAACAGGCATGGAAATCACCATGGACGCCGGACAAAACGTGGTATACGCCGGGAAAATTAAAGAACTGTGCTATTTCCAGTTCGCCGAGGACGCCTTTGAGGAGACGCCGGAATACCGGTTGCTTTGCCGGGTGCTCAGGCGCATAGCTCCGCTTAACCTGGTGGACCCCAAGGGGGCGAACTTCACGCCCAAGGGATGCCTCACCCTGCACGACATTACCCGGTTCGCCCACGAAAAGGCCGTGGAAGAACTGCTGTCCATTGAATACCATCACAGTCACGGGGCGCCATCCAAAAGGCTTGACACCGGTCTGCCGCTGGGCCTGCTGGTCATCGACATAGGCGGCGGGCTGGACGCCGCGCCCGGCTCCACGGATGTGGGGCTTGACGAGCTTTGCTCAAAGCCGGCCCTGGCCTTTTTGGAGGGCATGGCCGAGCCGGGCTTGTGGGCCACCGATCCCATGCCGGTTGACTTCGGCGGTTTCATGTCCAGCGTCACCCGCACCTTTGCCTCTTACATGACCTCACCCCAGGCGGTGGGCCAGAACCTGGCCGTGGTGTCCCGGGATTATCTGAACCTCAACATGCGACTGGGCTACCACTTCAACATTGTGGACGCCTATGTCAGCGAAGATTCCAACGCCAATTACGCCTACTTCCGCTTCCACGGCGGCGTCACCGACATGCTGCGTCGGGCGCGGAGGGCCAGGTTCCTATCGGAGGTGCTGTCCCACCATGATTTCATGGTGGATGTGCGGGGAGACTTGGTGGTGGCCCGCATAAAAAAACTGCCTGAAGAGATCATGCTGGAGAAGGTTCGTCTCCTGGGACGGCTGGTCTCATTCAGCCGCCAGTTGGATATAAAAATGCAAAACGATGAGGCTATCGACCAATACCTCCAGAATTTCCTATCAATGAACGATAGCCGGACGATGGTCCCCATGGCCTGAAGGGAGGCTAATTATGGACCCCGAACAGAAGAGCCAAATACTGATCCTCGACGATGAACTCATCGTGTGCAAAAGACTCCGGCCAAATCTGGAAAAGAGCGGTTTTGAAGTTGAATCCTTTACCAAAAGCAACGAAGCCCTGGAGCGGGTGCGCCAAAAACGATTCGATGTGGTCATCACCGATATAAAGATGGAGGGCCTCGACGGTCTGGGCTTCATGGAGGAGGTCAAAAAGATATCTCCTGAAACCGAAGTGGTGGTCATTACCGGCTTCGCCACCATGGATACGGCCAAGCAGTCTTACCAAAAGGGCGTGTTCGACTTCATCGCTAAGCCCTTTTCTCTTAGCGAAATCCAGAAGGTTGTCAAAAAGGCCGAAGCAAAGGCCCTGCAAAACCGTCTTAACGTCCAGAGTCAGTAAGGATGCATTACCAATGAAGGATATCCTGGTTTCCATAGAAAACGACCTGCCCTCCAGTATTACGCTGCGCTATTGCTGCCGCCTGGCCGGTTTGATTCAGGCCAGAGTACAGGTGATCCACTCCAGGGCGCCGGGAAAGGACGCGCCTGCCATAGGCGCGGGATGGGCCCAACATGCGTGGCGCGAAGACCTCCTGACCCAGGCCCGGCATGAAATCACCCAGATTCTGCGCGATGATCAAATCCAAGGCCCTGTTCTGTTGGAACCGATCCTGGAGGTGGGCGACCGAGAAGCGCAGATTATGGCCGAGCTCGGCCGCAAACCGTATGCCTTGGCCGCAGTGGGACTGCCGCTACCGCTAACACCGGATCTTCTCCATAAATTATTCCGCCTGGAAGTGGCTCATATAACTTCTTGCCCTGTTCTGTTCGGCCTGACCATGGCCCCTCCCGAGAATGTTCTTTTTTGCCTTGCAGAAGCAAAGGCCGACAGCCGCCGGATCGCAAATTTTCTTAAGCTGATGGAAGGCGCTCCGGTCAAACTAGATCTGGCCACCGGCCCCAATGATGGTGTAATCAGCGCATCGCCCATGTCGGCGCAAGATCGCATGGATTACGCCGCCAAACTCTTTGAAGCAAGCGGTATAGCCGTGGGCCAGCACAGGCTATTGGAGGGGACGGCGGAACAGACATCGGGGATCATCAATCAGTACGGTATGGTGGTTCCACCGCTCAGCCGGGGCACGCCCAAAGACAGCGCCTGGCTGGCCATTTTGAGCCATTCTTCCACTACCATATTGGTTTGCTGAATTTCTCCAACCCGGAAAGGTGGTTTAAACATGAAGATACTTTTAGCGGTCGACGATAGCCTCTACAGCCGTTATGCGGCCGACGAAGTAGTCAGCCTGGCCTTCAATTCCAGGGCAGAGGTCTCGATTCTGGGCTTGAGCAACGGCAACGGCGGCCAATCCGGCAAGGCAGGGGAATTGCCTCAATCAAATCTGGCCCTGCTCATGGAAAGCTACCGAAACATGTTCCTGCGCCACCAGCCCAGCGATGAGAACCCATATACCCCAAACCAGGCAGCCCAAGAATGGCTTCAGATTGACAAGGGCGTGTGGGAAGAGTTGATGGTTCTGCAGGGCGCGCAGAAGCGGTTGCGCACCCTTGTACGGCGGGGGGACGCCGGCCAGGTACTGGCCGAGGACGCGGCCGACGACTACGACCTCATCGTGCTGGGCTGCGGTCCCCAGGGGCAAAACCTGGGAGGAAGTTCGCTGGGCCCACTTATGAAAATAATCGAAGACGCCAGGGCATCGGTGCTGTTGGTAAAGGAGGATCAAGCGATCCATAAGATTGTCTGCTGCCTGGACCGCACGGAGGTGCCCCAAAGTTCCCTTGAAATGATCAACCAAATGGCTACGATCCACGGCGCGGACCTGGAGCTTTTAGGCATCACCCGCGAAGGTTGGCTGCGCGTGGAAGTGGATTCCAAGCTCACCGGATTATGGAGTTATTTTGATGCCTCGCAGGAAAAGGTCATGACCGGCTTCAAGGAACATTCAGAGTTGCAACCGTTTGTATCCAACGAGTCACGGCCCGACCTTCTGGTGATCTGGCGCGGTGAAAAATCATTATTGAAGCGGCTGCTCCCGCCCAAGTGGTTTGCCGGGTTGGTGGCTCAAAGCCAATCTTCCATATTGATCCTGCGTTGAAATGGTTTTGGCCCCTAGTTATTGAACAAACCAGCGGTTGGTCCGCGTGTGATATGCCAGGTCATTATTAAGCCGCTGAAAAGCTGTCCCGAAGCTCCAGCACAAGCATGTTTACGAAGGGCTGAAAATCCAGAAAGAAATCCATATCCGGACCGGATCCGAAAGGATCCTGCCCCGGCGGGTGTGTCAGGAATTCCGTGTATGTAGCTGTTCGTGAGATACTCTGCCTTTATTGGAGGAACTCACGACATGGCTATCAATGACGAATTGCTGGAGCAGTTGCTGGAGGAGTACCAGAAGCCCGAGGACCTGCTGGGTGAGGACGGGATACTCCAGGAGTTGAAGAAGGCCCTGGTGGAGAAGGCGCTTGGGGCCGAGTTGACCCATCATCTGGGTTATGAGAAGGGCGAGAAGCCGGGCCGCAAGGCCAGCAATACGCGCAACGGCCACGGCAAAAAGAAGGTCAAAGGGCAGGACGTAAAACCGTCTACCCGCCCGAGTCATTCATGAAAAAAGCTAAGGCCAGATACGAACAGGACAAGGCCGCAAACATCCCCTGGGTGGTCCACTTTAGGGGCAGACAGATTAGAAGCCTAAAAAAGAGCCTGGGGCAGCGCAAAAGAACGGGCTGGCTACGGTGACAGTTCCATCCGCATGTATGACCTACGCCATGTGGCTGCAACAGAGATGCTGGCTAATGGCGCCGATCCAGCTGCCGTACAGCACCAGCTAGGTCATCGCCGTTTGAGCACCACCCTGGATGTTTACAGTGGTGTTATGAAAGGTGCCCAGCAAAAGGCCGCAAAGCTCATGCCCACCCCTGATGGCGAACCTGAAGATTGCTAATTTGTCCTAGTCGAGAAAAGCGTTGACAGGTCAAGGTCCTAGCTGAAGGAGCCATGGCCTTCCGGTTAAGATGGTTCAAGCCAAAAGAAACATCTTAATTGAAAGGAAGGACCATGACTCAATCGCAGTATATCATCAACCGCAAGCTCAATATCCTGGAGTTGGGCCAGACTCTGGGAAACTGATCTAACCCATCAACAACGGACATTTGGTTAAGCGACAATTTGATTTTCAAAGGCCAGCGGGCTGATGTATCCGTTGGCACTGTGTCTCCTGTTTCGGTTGTAGTCAACCTCGATATACTCGAATACGGCACGGCGCATACCTTGGCGGGTGGCGAAGTGCGCACCGTGGATCAGTTCCACCTTGAGGGTATGGAAGAAGCTTTCAGCAACGGCGTTGTCGTAACAGTTGCCTCTGCCGCTCATGCTGCAAACCAGTTCATGCTTGGTCAAAAGGGCCTGGTATTTCCTAGAGCAATACTGGCTGCCCCGATCCGAATGAACCAACACACCTTTGGACATATGCCGTCGCCACAAGGCCATCTGCAAGGCGTCACAGACTAAATCGGCCTTCATGCGTTCATCCATGGCCCAGCCCACCACCATGCGCGAAAACAGGTCGAGCACCACCGCCAGATACAACCAGCCCTCGCCGGTCCAAAGGTATGTAATGTCGCAGACCCACTTCTGATTTGGAGCCGTTGCGTTGAAGTCCTGGGCCAACAGATTTGGAGCCACCGGCATACCGTGATCCGAATCCGTGGTGGCCTTGAACTTCCTGGCCGCTTTGGCCACCAGGCCCTGTCTATTCATGCTCTTGGCCACTGTTTTGCGGTTGTATTTACGGCCTTGCTCATCAAGGTCGAGAGTCAGCCCAACTGCTCCGCTACGGCCCTTGCGAACTTCAAAGGCTTCTTTCACCAGGTGATCGAGCCTCTCACGCTCCATCTGCCTCTGACTGGGATTTTGCAGCCTGCTCCGCCAGCCATAATACCCGCCACGTGATACGCCAAAGGCCTCGGATTGCGCCGTGATGCTGTATGTGCCTGCGTTTTGCTGCATGAACGCGTACTTCACTTCAGGCTTTTGGCGAAGTCTGCGGCGGCCTTTTTAAATATGGCCAACTCCTCTTCTTTCTTGGCCAACTGCCGCTTCAGCTTGGCGTTTTCAATTTCCAATTCCTTTTCGGTTTCATTGCGGCCGGCCTCATAGCGAGTCTTTTTGCGCCAAGCGTAAACCTGGGACTCATGCAGGCCAAGCTGCTTGGCCGCACCAGCCACGCCCGCTTGCTCGGCCAAACCCAGCGCCTCAATCTTGAATTCCAGCGAGTACCGTCGCCTGGTGGATTTCTTCTGGCTCTTCTGTGATGGCGCCGAACGCCTCCGTTAAGCAATTTACTCGCTTAAACGAGCGCCCGTCAAAACTGGGCTGGATCACAAGATGGATGAGCAGTTTCTGGAAACGCCCTGGTACGGCTCTCGTCAGATGGTCCGCTGGCTCCGGCGTGAGGGGCATCGCGTGGGCAGGAAGCGGGTGGTGCGGCTGATGCGCAAGATGGGGCTTAGCCCCGTCTACCAGAAGCCCGGGACATCCAAGCCCCAGCCGGGACACAAGGTTTACCCCTATTTACTGCGCGGGGTGGAGATAAGCGAACCCGGCCACATCTGGTGCGCCGATATCACTTATATCCCGATGAGGCGTGGTTTTCTCTACCTGGTGGCGATCATGGACTGGGCCAGCCGCAAGGTGCTGAACTGGCGACTGTCCAACACCTTGGATGCTGATTTTTGCGTGGCCGCCTTGAGTGATGCCCTGCGAAGGTTTCCCAACCCCCTGATTTTCAATACCGATCAGGGGAGCCAATTCACAAGCTTTGGCTTTACCCAGGTGCTCAAGGATGCTGAGATCAAAATTTCCATGGATGGCAAAGGCCGCTGGATGGACAATGTCATGATCGAACGCCTGTGGCGCTCTCTCAAATATGAATGTGTCTATCTGCATGCCTTTGAGACGGGAAGCGAGGCCAGGAAGGGAATCGGCTCCTGGATCGATTACTATAACCAACGGCGACCCCACTCCAGCCTGGATGGCAAAACGCCGGACGAGGCATACTGGGGCCGACCCACGACGGGATTGACCGAAGCGGCGGCATGACAACAACAAATACCATCCACCTTAACTACGCCGCCAAATTGTCTAACGATTGGGGGCCACCTCTATATAGAAATTGAATATGAACGCTTTCGACGTAGTATTAAAATTGCATTCGAATTCTACTCACCTGGTTTGTGTGTAATAGATGAAATAGTGGGTGAATTTGATAAAAAATTTGGAGAATTGTTTAATCGAAAAACCGTTTTAACAAATGATCAAAAAAATACATTAAGAAACTGTGTTGCACCGGTACTTCTTGATACGATGCATGACATAAAATACTCATATCCTTTTTACAAGGAAACAGTATCTAAGGTATTAAAAGCTAAACCATTAATTGGTGATGTTGCCAATTATCTGAAGGTACACCCTCTGGCAGTAGCTGGAGAGTTCGCAGAGCAATATGATAAAAATATGGCTCCCTCTCTGGAAAAATATTATGAAGAACAAGAAGAGGAGCTTCTAGCAATGGTAATGGAAAAGGCAGAAATGGAGTCAGATATTATTAGCTGGTTATTTTCAGCATTAGGATTTGCTGTAAAAAAGCTATCGTTGCCTATGTCAGCGCTTGGAGCTGTTTGGGGACAAATCCCTTCTCATTTGCAGAAAAATATAATCACAGAAGCTCATAGAATTTCAAATAGAATTGTCACGCTAAGAGATATAACCTTGCCCATGATGAAAACAACAGATGATTTGGGTAACTTTTCGTTTGAACTGTCTATGCGCCTGGAATCAAAACTTGGTACTGATATTAAAAATGAGGTGAAAACATTTAACGAAATGGTAAAAAAGGAGTGTATTGAATTCGGTCTACCAGGTATTATCTATCTATATTTATTGGAAGAAATTAAAGGTAGTAATAACGATATAATTGAGCAGATAGAAGAAAAGAATGACTATGTCATGCAAAGTCAAAGTTCTGATATTGATAGCTGGTTTGTCGGAAACTGGGAAAGGTTCGCGCCATATTTCAAAGCATAATCAATACGGTTAGTTTATCATAAGGCTAGTCCTTATCGCATTTTTCTGCGATAAGACGAAAACCAATTTGAGCTCCACCACCTATTCTATCTTGGGTTGCCGCCATCCGCGAAGAAGACATACATCCCATGGCTAATGAACACCAAGAACCACCACGTGCGGCTGGTGCACCTATATTCTTAGTTATATTATTAGGATCAACAATTGAGCAATAGACATTGAAAAAAATATCATAAAAGCCGTCGCAAACTTCAGCAATATTTCCATGCATGCCATATAGGCCAAAAGGGTTGCATGAAAACCGTTTAACGGTAACTTGGTATTGCTTGTTGGATTTGGTTGCGCCATCAAAGTGTTTACCTAAAATGTTAATTAAGGTAATGTGGGCATGGTAAGCAACCTGCTCGGGCGTAATTTTTTCTCCGGTATAGAAGCGTCCCGTTGTTCCTGCACGACAGGCATACTCCCATTCTGCTTCCGTTGGAAGCCTATATCTATATTTTCCATTAGAAAATTTGTTCAGTTTTGAAATAAATTCAGCAATGTCTTCCAATTTGTGAATACCATATGGAGTGTCATCTTTACGAATATACTGCTTTTCCATAACTTTGTCCCACTGACGCATGGTTACTTCAGTGGTTTGCATATAAAACGGTTTTGATATTTCAACGAGATGTCTTGGATGCCCTTCCATAAAGTACATGTATGCATTTTTATCGTTGTCATGCTTTTCGAAGATGTCTGGATTATCTCTGAAACCCATCATGAATTTACCAGCCGGAATCTTAACAAATTCCATACCAATGCTATTGACGAAATAGTCCACCTGTTTCAGGTCGATGTCTATTTTTTTAGCATCATTTATTCCAATATTTATAATGCGTGTAACTGGTTTATACAGGCTTTTCCAGACCTGTAATTTATGCGGCCCTGAAAGCAAACCGTTAATTTTCATCGGAGTTAGACCAACTTCCTGGCCGTCTAGATATACTACTGAGTCTGGCTGGTTTGAATTTATTTCAAGTGAGCCGGTAGAAGCGTCAAGAAAAACTACCAGCTTCCGAGATTGATGATCATCAAGCTGTACGCAGACCCTCTTGACTCCACAGTTAGGATGGTTTATTTCAAGGGTGTATTCACCTGGTGCCAGTTTTATGCCTGGAGAGTAATCATAAGGCGGACCAATGATACGAATTTTAGCATCAGAAGGAATTGTTTCAAAAAACAATTTGGCATAAGGGATAGGTTTTAAATCAAAATGTAACGTAGACAGTGTGTTCGGATTAATATCTACCATTCGCGCCTGTTCGTAATAATCAGTTTTTCGTATGGTCACTCTTTGCTTACCACACAAAATCTGTTCTTTTATAAAGGGGGTGTTCCCTTGGGGCAAATAGGAACTTATCCAGGCCTTAGCATCTGGAGGGTTGCTGGTAATTTTCAAGTTTCCGTAACATATTTCTTTTCCGGCATCTTTACGCGCTTGTATTTGATCGTTTTGGATTTTGCGATAGATGTACTCCATTTTTTCTAATGAGTTAAGGTGTGGTTGATAATACCAGGGAATAATCTTAACTTCAGTAACTTGCTCGGCAAGGCTTTTACTGGCTGAAGGGCCAACCAGTAATATTATTAAAAAACAGACAAGCGCCAGGAAATGTATTTTATTGAAAAAACGTGCAGACATGATCCCCCCAAAGGTGAAGAGTCGCAGGATTATCGATATTTATCGGATTTAAAGGTGGTTGTTGTCAAGAGATACCGGCAATGGAGGCAACGGCCCGATCCTATTGATTAATAATCTCGCAAAACATCTTCACGGCCCGTAACTGGTCGGTATTCATTTCAGCCATCGACCTTTTGACGCTGTCGCGCAACTCCCGATCGGTCAGCCTGAAATCGCCATAATCAATCAAATCAGGCAAGGGAGTTTCCAATGCCTTGGCCAGGCCTAGCAGGGTCTTGAACGTAGGATTGGCTATTCCCCGCTCGATATGCCCCATGTGTTTCAGCGAAATATTAACCACCTCCGCAACCTGCTCCTGGGTCAGCTTCCGGGATTCCCTAATGCGTCGAATTTTTTGGCCAAATGCTATTTGGGCTGGTTTCATATAAGCCTCCTCGAAAGAGGATAAGGTTATACCGGCGTAATGCAAATGACTAAGAGGTTTTAAATGGCTTGCTGGAAATACCTTATATGCATATACTGGATCAAGATGAGGACATCAGGTGATATCAGGGCCGCTTGTATTGGATAGCGGTGTCCGTACTGAAGCTGTTGCACGGTGAATCTGGACTGATCATGCACCAGTATCAACATTACTTAGGGTCCAGGTAGCGGGGGGGATCATGCCTGGGCAATTAACATCCATCACTAACCCGCCATACCTGCGGATTCTCCACCTAACCAACAATACCATCAGCGAAAACAAGGCATACGCCATAATTCAATTGATAAAGAGGCAAGTTGCAAATGGAGTTAAACCCGTTTTGATAGCCATGGGGCAAAATGCTCCTCTGGTAGCTTTTCTTGATCAAGATGATATCCAATTCATTTCGTTGAACAAATCAAGCCCAAGGACCTTCTGGCGGCACTGGGCCGCTATTGAGAGGGTTATACGCCTATATAACATCAATGTAATACACGCACATGACATAACATCCGGGATTTATTCGGCAATGGCGAGAATTCGCAATAGGGTGCCGGTGGTGCTGAATCGCCGTGATTTGAGCCGTCAGATTATTTTGGGACCCGCATTTTGCGAAAGGCTGTTTCACAAATAAGCGCCTTCTCGGTTTGCGTATCAACGGAGATCCTGAATCAGGCCCTGAACGAGGATATGACCCCAAAAAGAAAAGCCCGCCTTATCAGGGATGGCATCGACGTTGAAGAAATAAAAAATAATAACCAGGGGCGCGAGATAGCCAGAGCGGCTCTGGGGCTGAAGCCTGAAGATGTCGTGCTTATGGCTATCGGTGGATTTTATTCGCCGGATGGAAGCCTTGAATATTTGATCAGGGCGGTTAGTCAGCTCACGGCGGAGCACCGGAATCTCAGGCTGGTGCTGGTTGGCGATGGCCCATATCGCGGGTACATGGAAAAGCTGGTGAAGGCTCTGGTTTTGCAAAAGTATGTAATCTTTGCCGGAAATTTGACCTCTCCTGGAAATCTTATCAATGCCGCTGACTGCTATGTGCCCGTATCCGATAACGGGCGCTGCCTGAATAATACTCTCAACGCCATGGCTTGTTCCCTGCCGGTTGTCGGCTGCACCGGAAACGGTGAATTGATGGGTGTCATCAGCAATGGCAAGACCGGTTTGATGGTTGATATTGGCGATGTGGATGATTTAGCTATGTGCCTGAATGATGTATTAAGCAAACCCCAGTTGGCCACTGCATTGGGTAATGCCGCACGAAAAGAAATTGAACGACGTTTTTCCTGGGATCAGGTTTGTATCCAATATTTAGAAGTATATAAAGACGTCACACGGAGAAATTGAGATTGGCAAAAAAGGTATGTGTAAATTGCTGGGAAAGAATTGGTCTGTTTAGTCGATTGACCTCCACGGAGTGTGTCAGATGTGGGGCATTATTACATCGAACTTGTGGGAAAATTACTATTGATTACGACCAATTTAAAATTGGTGTAATAGAACCGGTAAAGTTTCTTTGCAATGAATGTTTTAAGGAAAACTTGCGGAAGTTTGGTGAGGAACGATACTGCGAAATATGTGCGGCAGATTTTACTGCAAATGAAAACATAATGGGTTTTCCAAGTGAGATGCCCAAAAAGTGCTCTGTGTGTGGAAGAATTGGTCACGGTGAGTGTTACAAAAAGGTGGCTAAAAGGGTAAACCCTGACATTGTATATATTTACCCATATGTGACGTCTGTGAATAAAGTTAAATATCTATGCGAGAGATGCGAGGAAGAGGCCAGGATAAAAATTGGAAGAGTAATAAATAACCTGGAAAATTGGGTTGTGGGCACAAAAGGTTAATTTGTTAGATGATACGATATTGTAAATGTAATTGGTAAGGTGGAATACAATGAACGGGGATGCAGTGATCCCGAATGTGTAGAGTGGTTATTAACTTTATATGCAGCACAATGTGATGGAAACGCATTTATTAAGTTTTGGTGGACAAAGCATGTTGAACATAGTTCTGAAAGAGTAGTGGCCGGACATGGTCCAAAGGGAAACCCGTATTATAAAACAGAGCATAGCACGAGTGTATGGTTTACAGGCTATGCAACTGTGGTTTGTGTAGAACCAAAAGGTCGTGATAAGTCGATCTCATCTGATTGATGATCTTATTAAATATTATAATGGGGAGGAAGTTATGGTAAACATAGCGGGGAAATTAATGATCGCAATGACGTTCTTTGCGCTTTTGGCTGGTTGTTCCGGTGAATTGTCCAGAGGTGAAGCGGAGGATATTATTTGGGAATTTAATAAAAAAGAAAAAATGGAATCAGTGACAGTAGGCTATTACGGCAAATTTGGCAGGCCAGAAATAAAATTTGATGTGAACCATATTCCATATGAAATATCAATCAAAGGTAGCCGAAAAGAACAACTTGATTTGTCAAACTATACCATGAGCGAATTGCCGGATTATTTGCAATTCTATTTAGAAAATGATTTCATTTCTGTAGAATTACCCAAAAAAGTTCAAACAGATAGCTATAACTATGTTTTTGCTTTATACAATGTGAAGCTTACAGATAAAGCGATGCCATTTTTTGTAAAATTATACAGACCCCAAGATAGTATGCGATCTAACCAAATCAATGTTGAAATAATCGATAGGAAATTAGACAAAGTCGATGTTACAGGCATTGTTGGTGATGATAGACAAGCTATTGTTCAAGCCACGATAATTTACAAAAAAACTGATATTTCCAATTCAGAAAAAGAATACAGCGAATATAAGAAGAAACTTCAATTTTTGAAATATGATGATGGATGGAGAATCGGAAAAGTAATTAATTCGTCCACCATTGACTGGTAAAAACAGATATCGTTCATAAACATAAAGACATAGGTAAAAAGGCATCAAGTTAATCTTGATGTGTCCTAGTCACTAAATGCGTTGACAGTTTGGCCTTCCGGCAGATGGTTTAGGTTACTACGCTGCGTCCTCGATTTCTATCCCTTCATGGACATGCCTTTGATACAGTTCCAGGCCGTCGGTAAAGGTCTGGAAAGGGGTGATCCAGCCCAGTTTTGACGGACACGCGTTTAAGCGAGTAAATTGCTTAACGGAGGTGTTCTATGCCATCACAGAAGAGCCAGAAAAAATCCACCAGGCGGCGCTATTCGCCGGAATTCAAGATTGAGGCGCTGGGCTTGGCCGAGCAAGTGGGCGTGACTGGTGCTGCCAAGCAGCTTGGCCTGCATGAGTCCCAGGTTTATGCTTGGCGCAAGAAAGCCCGATATGAGGCAAGCCGCAGTGAGACCGAGAAGGAACTGGCGGTGGAAAACGCCCGGCTGAAGCGGCAGCTTGCCAAGCAGGCCGAGGAGATTGAAATCTTAAAAAAGGCAAGCGCGTACTTCGCGAAAAGCCTGAAGTGAAGTACGCGTTCATGCAGCAAAACGCAGGCACATACAGCATCACGGCGCAATCCGAGGCCTTTGGCGTATCGCGTGGCGGGTATTATGGCTGGCGGCGCAGGTTGCAAAATCCCAGCCAAAGGCAGGTGGAGCGTGAGAGGCTCGATCACCTGGTGAAAGAAGCCTTTGAAGTTCGCAAGGGCCGTAGCGGAGCAGTTGGGCTGACTCTCGATCTTGATGAGCAGGGCTGCAAATACAACCGCAAAACAGTGGCCAAAAGCATGAATAGGCAGGGCCTTGTAGCTAAAGCGGGCAGGAAGTTCAAGGCCACCACGGATTCGGATCACGGTAGGCCGGTGGCTCCAAATCTGTTGGCCCAGGACTTTAGCGCAACCGCTCCAAATCAGAAGTGGGTCTGCGACATCACCTACCTTTGGACCGGCGAGGGCTGGTTGTATCTGGCAGTGGTGCTCGACCTGTTTTCGCGCATGGTGGTGGGCTGGGCCATGGATAAGCGTATGAAAGAAGACCTGGTCTGTGACGCATTGCAGATGGCCTTGTGGCGGCGGCATATGCCCAAAGGTGTGATGGTCCATTCGGATCGTGGCAGCCAGTACTGCTCCCGGAAATACCAGGCCCTCTTGGCCAAACGTGAACTGGTTTGCAGCATGAGCGGTAAGGGCAACTGTTATGACAACGCCGTGGCCGAAAGCTTCTTCCATACCCTCAAGGTGGAGTTGGTTCATGGCGAAAGCTTCGCCACTCGACAGGACTTACGCCGGGCCGTATTCGAGTATATCGAGGTTGACTACAACCGTAACAGGAGGCACAGTGCCAATGGCTACATCAGCCCGCTGGCCTTTGAAAACCAAATTGTCGCTTAACCAACTGTCCGTTGTTGATGGGCTGGATCACCCGGCTGCAGGACATGGGGGTGGACAGCCATCTAATCTCTTCGGCCCTCACCATGGTCATGGCCCAGCGCCGTTGTCGATGGGCTGGAAAAGCACATCAGCGGCGCATTTGGGCTCGCAGCCACTGGTAGGCCGGGTGCTGCGTTGAATAAGGCCGGGGGAAATTATATGCAATCCCCCGGCCTTATTCATTCTTTACCCGAATTTGATCTGCTGTATCCTAGCGGTCAATACTAAAGGTCAGGGAGGAATTAATGATTAAATCATCGGCCTTTTTAGGGTCCGGGTGATCGGCTTTGTTGCTCACCCTGACCACCCAATACCCTTCCTTCAGCGGTATGAAGTCAATACGTCCTTGGCCGTCGGTTTTCCCGGCAAAGGCCTGGCAACCCTTATCGGAGAAGCCGCCAAAAGTAGCGTTCACCGCCGCGGCCTTGACAGGTTTGCCGTCCAACAGCACCAACAGGGGCATTTTATCGCCCACCTTGACTTTGGCCGGGTTGACCAGGGGCACTATCTCCAATTGTTGACCTACGGGCTTGCTGATGAAATCGTCGTCCGTGGCGCCCTTTACGTTGGCAATGGTCTTGCCGAGCATGATGGCTTCTTCCACGTATGCGGCGTCGGGCCGCTGGATCCGGTCGCTCTGGGCCCAGCCCTCGGGGCCGTTGGACCAGAAGGTGGGCTTATAGTAGCCCAGCACCAGATAGCTGCCTTTTTTAAGGTCGATTTTCTTTTGATAGGCGTAGTTCTCGCCAACTTGGTCCAGAGTAACTTTTCCGTCCGGGGTCGCCAGCACCAAGGGATCGAAAATATGAATCCTGTCGGCCGCTATGGGCTCCAATTTGGGGAAGCTGTGCCCATAACCGATATCGGCCTTGAAAACGTCCCCTTCGGGCTGCTGGGCCACGACCCATAGCTCGTGGGCCTGGGCCGGTAGAGCGTTGGCGAGACACATGGCGGCCAGGCAAAGGATAGCCGCCCTCAAAAAACTCTTAATTGTCAGCGATGTCATGTTTTTCTTCTCTCCGTCGTGTGTTGACATTATTTTGGCTTGATTCGCCTTAGAACTCCGTGGAAAGCCAAACATAGTAGCTTCTGTCGTCGCCGGGGTTGAATCCCGCATCGTTGTCCCAAACGAAGCTGTAGTAAGACTCATCAAAGAGGTTCTTTATCTCGAGGCCCAGCGTGACTTTTTCCCACGTGTAGGCAAGGGACCAGTTCCAGACGGTGTAGCCACCATTCCTTGGGCGGGTGTTTGCCGAATTGATCTCGTAATCTCCCTGCATCTCTATCCAGAGGTTGGAGCAGAAGCCGCAGGGGTGGGTGAAGTCCACGCCCGCCTTGGACACCCAGTCGGGGATGTTTTCGATGTCGTTATCCTTTATGCTCTGCAGCGAAGGTCCGGGATCTGTGTACTTGGCGTTGATGATGGAATAAGACCCCCAAACGGCCACCCACTCATGGGGACGTATGCTGGCGACGAAGTCCCATCCTTTTCGGGTTGTTTCGCCGGCGTTCACGTAATCGCCGGAGCCGTCGTTTTTACTGCGGACTTCGTCACTGGCCACCATTTGCCAATAATCGATGCGCGCCGATAGCCAAGTAAAGGGAGAGACCTTGACGCCCAGCTCCCAGCCGTCGTTTTTGGAATATTCGATATCCCGGGAAATGGCCGATCCGGCGGAGTTTTGCCCGTATAGGGTCGGGACCGAGGGGGCCTGAAAGGTGCGGCCGTAGTTGCCGTAGAGGTTATAGCCTTCCCAGGGTGTTACGACGAAGCCGACCTTGGGCTGCCAGATATAGCCCATGTCCACCATGTCGCTGGTCAACCCGCTGATCCTGTTGGTCAACTCGCCGTCCAGCTTGTCCACCCTCATGGCTGCGGTCAGGCGCAGCCAGGTGTTGACGTCGCCGTCCGCCTGAACGTAGGTGCCCACTGAATGCCAGGTGGAGTCCCAATCGCGGGTGGGGCTGCCCTGGTGCACCCGGTTGTCGGTGACCCAGCGCTGCTCCAGGTTGTCCTGGTGTTGATAGTCCAGGCCCCAGTTGAGCATCAGCCGGGGAATCACCACGTCTTTGATCTCGTAGCTAAGGACGGATATCGCGCCCATTTGTTTGTCGTCGCTATAGCGCTCCTGCTGGGAGCCGGCCATGCTCCAGCGGCACCAACGGGTGCGTTCTATGGTCTGATAATAGGTCTTAAAGGACCAAACCAGATTGTCGGTAAAGGCGTAGTCCAGGTGGGCGCTGACATGCCCGTCGTCCTGCTTGCCACCATCGGAAAGGGCAAAAGGAGCCGCTTGGGTGGGATTGTCGTCGGCTTGCTCTTTGGTCAGATAGCCGGGCGCGTCTGCATCCATACTAAAGTAACGGGCTATAATGCCCACCGAGAGGTCCTGGTCGTCTGTGGTATAAAACCATTTTCCCGAGGCGGAGCCTTTTTGCAGGTCTGAATGATCACGGTAGCCGTCGGTCTGGCGGTAGCCCACAAAGTAGGTTTGGCTGAAGTTGCCATCATCCTTGCCCGCGGCAAGGCCGGCGTCGTAGGTCTGGTAGCTGCCCGCCAGCAGGCGCGTATCCACGAAATTGCCCCCCCGCTTGGTATGCAGGTTGATGTCGCCGGCAATATTCTGTACGCCGTATCTGGGGTCGCTGGTTCCCTTGACCGTCTCGATATAGTCGATTTCCAAGGGAAAGTAAGGCTGCATATCCATACGGCCATAGCCGAAATTGTGGGGGATGCCATCGACGATCAGGGTGAGGGGGGCGTCATGATTGGCGTCGTAGCCGCGCATGGAAATGGTGCCCGAGACCACTCCCTGGTTCCAGTCGCCGTAATACACGCCTGGGACCTTTTTTAAAAGCTCCATGCTGAAGTCGACGTTTTCCATCGCGATCTGGTCTGAGCCGATTACGTCCACCGAAGCGGGCTGGTCGGCGGATTCCAAATAGTCCGCACGTTCGGTAACGTTAATCTCGCCGATCTTCATATAGACCTTTTTTCGCTCGGCCTCGGTTTCGGTTCCCGGTTGCACGCTGGAGCTCTCAGTATTGACGACCTTTGACCCTGGATCCGCCGCATCGGCCGTCCATGCCGGCATGGGCGCAGAGAGCAATCCAAACAGCGCCAGGCCCGGCAGAAAATGTTTTGTTAATGATTTAAAGTTCATAACCGTGCTGTCTTCCTTCCCATAGAATGGTTTTTCCTCTTCACCAATAGGCACTTATTGTGTTTTGCGCTTGAGCCGCCGGGCTTGGAGCCAGAAGATCAGCCCGCTCAGCCAAAATATGGCCGAGATGCCCCAGACCGCTCGGCTCCAACGGGAAACAGAGGATGAGTCGGCGTTTGGTGACGATTCCTGGTCTTCCGGGGTGCCCGTGGACAAAGAGCCTGGGGTTGCCGACCAAGTCAGCTCAACCTGTCCCCGGTGCCCCAAGCCGTCCTTAAAGACGGCGGTGTAGGTTCCCGAACCGGCCGGGAACCATGCGAAACGGCCTTGGCGGTCGGCATGGCCAACCTGATGGACTGATTTGCTCGGCCCTGTGACCTTCACCTCGGCGAAGGACATTGGCTCGCCGTCGTCATAATTGCACTGGGCCCAGGCCGTGTCTCCTCCCTTACCGGACTGGGCTACTACGCCGTGGGCCAGGGCCGGCTGGGGTAGGGCCAATAGGACCATGATGGCCAGGGCCGCCCCCCAACGTCCCTGGCGCGGCAACAAATGAATAAAGGTTTTTTTCACCAGAAACCTCCGTTTTTGGGCAATGGGTAATCGGGTTGGACAAATGAGAACGAGGGCTCAGGGCGGCCCAGGCCTAACACCCGCGTATTGTATGGGGGCCTGTTTGGGTGGAGTGTACGCAGACACCGCCTCGTGTAGACGCCTGGCCGGGCCATGCGTCAAACGGCCTTTCCTGGTGACCTTTGCAGCGATATTTCGGTGGCTCCGCCAAATGTGCTGCCGGCCGCGAGACACGCTGTCCGCCGAGACGGTATGAGCTTGGATTCCAACTCCAGCCAAAGTTCGCTCTTTTCCGTTTGTCTTCGGAGTTGACCGCTAGGAGTCAACCGGGCCTAAAAAACAAAAAGGTCCGGTAAAACACCGCGTTCAGCGTTTTACCGGACCTTGCAGGTCCTAATTTTTATTGTGATAACAACTGACGATGCCCGGCGGTTACTCCCACCGTCGCCGTCTGGTCATGCGGCCAGTTTCATCTGTCCGAGTTGCAGATTTAAGAAATAGTAATTTGAACGGCGTCTCTTCTAAGAAGCCATATTTCGTTGAGTAGTCTTTCTAGCTGAATTTCGGACCAGGGTCAAGAAGAATTGATTTACTTCATTAACACGGGTACTTGGATAAATAAATATAGGAAGCTGTTTTCAGCGAAGTGATATTACATGCTCCGGAGTAGGGCTATTATTAGCGGATTTCCGACCAAAGGACCAATGCTCACCGCATGCGGCACAAGCACACAAAGCCGCAAGCCGCAAGTGTAATTTCGTGATAATTGCACGGCCAACCTCTGAATGATCTTCCCCACAAACGACGGACAGTTTACTAAGCGACTATTTGGTTTTCAAAGGCCAGCGGTCTGATGTAGCCATTGGCACTGTGCCTCCTGGTTCGGTTGTAGTCAACCTCGATATACTCGAATACGGCCCGGCGTAAGTCCTGTCGAGTGGCGAAGCTTTCGCCATGAACCAACTCCACCTTGAGGGTATGGAAGAAGCTTTCGGCCACGGCGTTGTCATAACAGTTGCCCTTACCGCTCATGCTGCAAACCAGTTCACGTTTGGCCAAGAGGGCCTGGTATTTCCGGGAGCAGTACTGGCTGCCACGATCCGAATGGACCATCACACCTTTGGGCATATGCCGCCGCCACAAGGCCATCTGCAATGCGTCACAGACCAGGTCGGCTTTCATACGCTTATCCATGGCCCAGCCAACCACCATGCGCGAAAACAGGTCGAGCAACACTGCCAGATACAACCAGCCCTCGCCGGTCCAAAGGCAGGTGATATCGCAGACCCACCTCTGATTTGGAGCGGTTGCGCTAAAATCCTGGGCCAATAGATTTGGAGCCACCGGCAGACTATGGCCCGAATCCGTGGTGGCCTTGAACTTCCTGCCCGCTTTAGCTACAAGGCCCTGCCTATTCATGCTTTTGGCCACTGTTTTGCGGTTGTATTTGCAGCCCTGCTCATCAAGATCGAGAGTCAGCCCAACTGCTCCGCTACGGCCCTTGCGAACTTCAAAGGCTTTTTTCACCAGGTGATCGAGTCTCTCACGCTCCATCTGCCTTTTACTGGGATTTTGCAGCCTGCGCCGCCGGCCATAATACCCGCCACGCGATACACCAAAGGCAAAACACTGTGCCGTGATGCTGAATGTGCCTGCGTTTTGCTGCATGAACGCGTACTTCACTTCAGGCTTTTGGCGAAGTCTGCGGCGGCCTTTTTAAATATGGCCAACTCCTCTTCTTTCTTGGCCAACTGCCGCTTCAGCTTGGCGTTTTCAATTTCCAATTCCTTTTCGGTTTCATTGCGGCCGGCCTCATAGCGAGCCTTTTTGCGCCAAGCGTAAACCTGGGACTCATGCAGGCCAAGCTGCTTGGCCGCACCAGCCACGCCCGCTTGCTCGGCCAAACCCAGCGCCTCAATCTTGAATTCCAGCGAGTACCGTCGCCTGGTGGATTTCTTCTGGCTCTTCTGTGATGGCGCCGAACGCCTCCGTTAAGCAATTTACTCGCTTAAACGAGCGCCCGTCAAAACTGGGCTGGATCAGAGCCCAAAAGGCCCAACGGCCACCACATAAACCCTACTGGCAAACCATCTACTTCAACAGCTCTTCGGCCCGTTCCCTCACCGCCCGTTCATCGTCCTCCAGGGCCAGTTTCAAGGCATCACGCGCTTCTGGTCCGCCTATTTCGCCCAGGGCTTCCACGGCGCTGAGGCGCAACCCCCAGTCCGGATACTGCAAGGCCTTGCGTAAACAGGCCAGGGCATCCGGTCCACTCAGCTTGCCCAGACCCGCCGCCGCCCTTTCGCTCACCCTGGATGATTCGTCCCCCAGGGCCCGGCACAAGGGATAGACCGCCTCGGCCTGGCCGCATTCGACCAGGGCCTGCACGGCCAGCAAACGCAGGTTTTCATTGCCCATGCGCAACCAGGTAGCCAGGGGCGGCAGCACCCTGGGATCCTGGATGCGGCCCAGGGCCTCCAACGCCCGGCCCCGCACCTCGGATCCGGGGCGGTCCAGGGCCGCAGTCAGGGGGCCGATGGCCCGGGGGTCGGCCAAGGCTCCCAGCGCCTCCACCGTTGCCCGCTGGTTGAGGATGTCGGGCTTGTCCAGCTGTTCGATAAGGTCGGGCGTGGCTCGCCTGTCCCCCACGGCGCCTAGGGCTATGATGACCTCCAGGCGCACGCTTTTGCTGGGGTCATGCAGGGCCCGCAGCAAGGCGGGCATGCTTTTGGGGTCGCGCAGCTTGGCCAGCACCCGGGCGGCATCCAGCCGCTCTTCTCCCCGGCCGTAATCCAGGCTGTAGATGGCCTTGCCCAGTTGGTCGCCGTCCGCCGGCTTGGCCGGGGGGTGTTTGATCATCCGCACCGCCTGGGCCGCGGCCTGGCTCACCAATTGCTCCGGATCATTGTTCATGGCCTGCAGAGGGGCCAAGGCCCGTTTGTCCCCGATGCGCCCCAGGGACCAGGCCGCCTCCATCCGGATGGCATAGCTCTCGTCCTTCAGCCGGGGCAGCAGAACCGGCACCGCCCTGGCGTCACCGATCTGGCCCAGGGCCATCACCGCCAGGCGGCGGTTGTTGTGGGCCTTGTCATCCAGGGCGGCGATGAGGGGCTCCACCGCCCTGGCGTCCCCCACCATGCCCAGGGCCTGGGCCGCCGCCCCCCGCAATTCGATGGATTCATCCTTCAGGGCCGCGATCAAAGCTTCCGTTGCGCGCGGATCTCCGATGCAGCCCAGAGCGTCGGCCGCGAAATAACGCGTGGAGGGATCGGATTTTTGCAACGTTTCAATCAAGGCTGGCACAGCCGATGGATCCCTGATTTTCATCAAGGCCATCGCGGCCTCCATGCGCACCACAACATCCGAACTCCCAAGGGCCAGGACAAGGGCCGGCACCGCCCGGCGGTCACCCAGATTGCCCAGAATCTCAGCGGAATGGGCACTGACATAGCCGCCTCCGGTGCGCAGGCGCTCGATATTATCCAGCACCGGGTCGTCATCGGCCTGGACCGTTGAGAACGGGTCCAACAGCAGGGCCAGAAACAGGCAAGCCAGGCCCAAAAATCGCGCTCCGGCCCTACCGTGTTTTCCGCCGGTTGTAAATCGGCCAACCGTTTCCATCGTCATTCTCCCTCTTGTCCGTCTCGATTCCAAACAACCCCGGCGCAATGCCGCGACGCCTTGTCCAGCGCCGCTTGGAAAACTTCCCGGTTGGGGCAATAGATCCTCATCACCACCCGCCAGGAGTTCTTCAGGCTGATGACCATGGACCTATTATAAACCACGGCCTTGCGCACTTTGCCCCAGGGCACGAAGCGGTCCATCTGGGCTGATTGCATCAGGGCGCCGCTGGTCAGGCCCATGTTTCCTCCGGCCGCGCCCGCCGTGCCGCTCAGTATTGAAACCAGTGAAATCAACACCCTGGTGCCTCCGCTGGTGGCGAATCCCACCCCCTGGGGAGTTAGCAAAAAGCGTTTGCAGTAGCGATTGAAAAAAAACACCAGGTACATGAATTGGAACAAAAGGTAAATCGCGACCAGGCTCAATCCGGTCAGCACCAGGGTTCCCCTTAATGGGGTTTTGGCATAAGGGTCATTGTATGCCATCAGACCCCAAGCCAGCAGGAGGACCGGGGCCAGCGCCAGCAAGAACTTGAAGGTGGCCCACTGCATGAAGCGGTTATTGATCAGGCTGATTTTGGCCTCCCAACTCATTTCCCGCCCGTCCGTTGATACTTCCATACCGCCCTCGTCTTTGACTACCACGGATTGGTCCATTGGGTTCATCGGCAATCTCCGGGCCCATTGACGGCTCAGCGGCTCCGATGCAGCACCCGCAGGTTCATGTAACCGCGCGGGCTCAAAAGGATCATGTAAACACACGTCCTCGCAATTCCCTTGCCCCGGGGCAAAGGGACCGGCAGAGCTGCAAGGCCTGTTCATAGGTCTTTTGGTCCGCGCAATATAGCCTCAACACCGGCCGCCAGCGGTTGGAGAGGGTGATGGCCTTGTACCGGAAATGCGCGGTGATTTTCCGGACCTTGCTCCAGGGCAGGCGCAGATCACTGTAATTGAAAGTCATTAGGCCCGTTCCCAAGGCACTGCCCCCCAGCATGGACACACCCAGAGCAAAGCCCGCCCCGCCGGCCGCTTCCGCTACGGCCTTGCCCAGCCCACCGGACTGGAAACGGGCCCCGTCGCTGTTGATGGTGAACCGGGCGCCGTAACGATTGCGGAACATTCCCACCAGTATCAGCACCGCCAGCATCGTGAAACAAATGGTACCGGCCGCGAAAATCAGCGAGATACAGGCCCAATATCGGGTTAATTCGCCGCTGGACCACGCGCAGAAAAGCACGAACAGATAGACCAGGAAAAGGGCCAGACTCAGCCACTTGCCGGAGTCCCACCAGATGAAGGGATTGCTAATAATCGGGATGCGCACACCCCAGGACAACTCCGGGCCGTCATTACTTCCCCGGTTACTCATTACCACTGCTCACCGTCATGCGGTTGGCCAAGACCAAAGTCATCATTGCCTACCATGGAGATGGTTTCTCGCGGGAAACACGACCACGGCTATTTTGAGAACCGCAGCCAAGTTCACTCCCCCAGCCTGGCAGCCTTCATCGCTGCCCCTGCGCCGCAAAGGGTCGGTAGTGGTGAAACAGGAGAACCGGAGGAGCCACATGCACCAACCAGCTGCGTCCATGACTGAGGTTGTTTATGGTAGCTAAATACAAGTATAGCCGGTTGGGACGACAACACGCGCAAGGTTATGCTGAGAACTTAGACCACAAGTGGCCCGGCGTGCAATCCGCTGGGAATCGCCGCGGCGGATATGGAATCGCGGCTGAAATAGCACCAGCTGAGCAACATGGGCGAACACCTGATCCGCCAAACGGGCCACCGCCTGGAGCAGGAACGCCGGGGCCAGACCAACGTGATCGGTATTTGGGTGATAAAATAGCGGCAAAACAGGACCAGTGATGCCTTTTTGCCGTAAAAAGCCTCTTTGGGCCATGAATCATGGGCCGAAAAAGAGTTTTCTTCGGTTTTTTCACGGCTGTTTTTCCTGCAAATATGCAATGAAACACACCGGTTGCAGCAGGCGTCCCTGCGCGTGCACGTTGCGCCGTGGGTCTGGGGGTTGCATTTCCGGCCCGATGTGCTACGGTTTGAATGCATATTATTTGTGTTCAAAATATTTCGCTTCTAATATTTTCTTCACAAATATTTTTTCCGCATTAAAGAGGATCAAACATGCGTACAAGCGGCAAAGAAGACAACGAGGACCCGGATACTGGTCAACGCGGCACGCCCCGCGCAGAGCATAGCACCCACAGACCGGCCACCCGCCCACGCATCTTGCCTATCCAGCTTGCAGGCGACGTGACGACGTCAATCAACGTTTTACGCGATCCTGCGCGGCAATCTCCGCCACAGGTTGGCTAAGCCATGGAACTGCTCGTACGCCCCACCCGGCTGGAGGACGGCGCCGCGGCTTACGGTCTGGTCAAGGCCTGCCCCGGCATGGATATCAACTCCCTGTATGCCTATCTGATGCTTTGCAAGGAATTCAGCCGCACCTCACGCATGGCCTTCCGGGACGGCAAACCAATTGGCTACGTCTGCGGGTTCAGGCCTCCGCAGCGGCCTGAAGCGGTTTTCATCTGGCAGATAGTCGTTTCTCCCGACGCCCAAGGCACGGGAGTGGGCGGCAAGATGCTCCATGATCTGGCCGCCGGACTCAGCCAAACCAAAGAATCCATCAGCTATGTCGAAGCCACGGTGGCCGGGGACAACCAGGCTTCGCGCGGGTTGTTCGGCGGGCTGGCCCAAAAGCTCGGCGCGCCTCTGAGGGAGGAGCCGTACCTCGCCGAAGGCCATTTCGGCGGACACGACCACCCGGCCGAGCCGTTGATACGCATAGGACCTTTCTAAAAATTCTTTCATGAGCTCATGCCATGATTCAAACAAACAATATGGAGAGTAACCAATGTCTATCACTGAGAGAATGGAATCGAACGTACGCAGTTATTGCCGGTCTTTTCCCACAAGATTCTCCCAGGCAAGCGGCGCGATTTTAACCGACGACAAGGGACGCGAGTATATCGACTTCCTGGCCGGAGCGGGCACGCTGAACTATGGCCACAACCATCCCGTGCTCAAGCAGGCCCTCTCCGAATATATTGAAAAGGACGGTATCCTCCACGGACTGGACATGACCACCGTGGCCAAGGAAAAGTTTCTTCTGGCTCTTGAGTGCAACATCCTGCGTCCACGCAACCTGCGCTACAAGGTGCAGTTCACCGGCCCCACCGGCACCAACGCCGTGGAAGCGGCCCTGAAGATCGCCCGCAAGGTAACCGGCCGACACAATATCATTTCATTTACCAATGGATTTCATGGCGTCACCTCCGGGTCCCTGGCCTGCACGGCCAATTCGCACTTCCGCGACGCCTCGGGCCTGCCCTTGCAGGGCGTACAGTTCGCGCCGTATGACGGCTATCTTGGCGAGGAAATCGACACCACCGAAATCTTGGACAAGATGCTCACCGACGGATCCAGCGGCATGGACCATCCCGCGGCGGTAATCGTTGAAACGGTCCAGGGCGAAGGCGGCATCAATGTCTCCGACACCAAGTGGCTGCGCAGACTGGCCAAGGTCTGCAAGGCCCATGATGTACTGCTCATCGTGGACGATATCCAGATGGGCTGCGGCCGCACGGGCTCGTTCTTCAGCTTTGAACACGCGGGCATCAACCCCGACATCGTCACCTTGTCCAAGAGCCTCAGCGGCTATGGCCTGCCCATGTCGGTGGTGCTGATGAAGCCCGAGCTGGACCAATGGAAGCCAGGCGAGCACAACGGTACATTCAGGGGCAACAATCTGGCCTTTGTCACGGCCCGGGCGGCCATTGATGAGTTTTGGAGCGACGGCGAGTTTGCCTCCGACGTTAGGCAAAAGGGCCGCATGATGCGCCGGCGCCTGGAAGACATGGCCGAGGGCGATATCCAACTGCGGGGCCGGGGCATGGTCCAGGGCCTTGATTGCGGCTGCGGCGAACTGGCCTCGGAGATTACCGGCAATGCCTTTAAAAAGGGCCTGGTCATCGAGACATCGGGCGCCGACGGCCAGGTGGTCAAGTGCCTTTGCCCGCTGACCATCAGCGAAAAGCACCTGAACAAGGGACTGGACATCCTGGAACAGGCCGTTGCCGAGGCCACGAGCGGCGGCAGCCCCAGGACAGTCAATCTATAGGAGATCAACATGATAGTTCGCACCCTGGAACAGGCGGAAAACAGCCCCCGTTGCGTGAACACCGACAACTGGCAGAGCGTGCGCATGCTGCTCAAAGGCGACGGCATGGGCTATTCGTTCCACATAACCACCATCCATGCGGGCACCGAAACCCACATCTGGTACCAAAACCATCTGGAGACGGTCTATTGCATGGAAGGCCATGGCGAGGTGGAGACCCTGGCCGACGGCACGATCCACAAGATCGAGCCGGGCACCATGTACGCCCTCAATGACAATGACGAACACCTGCTGCGGGCCCACAAAACCATGAAGCTGGCCTGCGTGTTCCGGCCCGCCCTGCACGGCGCGGAAGTGCACGACGAAAACGGGGTCTATCCTCTGGAGGCCGAAGAGGTGACCGCGGGGTAGGTTTCTCGTATTCCTTTAATCTAAGGCCTCTTGGGAATAATCCTGGGAGGCCGAACTATTTTCAGAGGATATTGGCGCTTTTCCTGGACATTATGTTTTTTCATTTGGTGGATATGCGGAGCTTGCGGATTTTTGACCGCAGAGTCGAGGGATTAATCTCCAATAATTCCGCAGCGCCATTGGGGCCGGATATTTTGTTGTTCGTTTTTTTTAGGGCCAAGGCAATATGGCCCTTAACAGCTTCGTTCAGTGAAGAAATAGGAGCGTCGGCATTATGATCGGCCCGGGCTGAGCCGACCAACTGGTTACCACCAAGCCAGTTAAAAACCAATTCGCCGCCATTGGCCAGAAACAACTCACGCTCAATGGCGTTTTCCAGTTCCCGGACATTGCCGGGCCAGTCGTACGCCCTTAGGCGGCGCATGGTTTCCCGGCTTATTTCCGGTGGGTCGGCAAAACCCATACGGCGCCCTTTCTGTAAAATGAAATATTTTACCAGCATTGGCAGATCGCCTTTGCGTTCCTTCAATGGTGGTATTTTGATGGGAAATACCGACAAACGATAATACAGGTCCTGCCGAAAATGCCCCTGGGCGACCATCTCCTCCAAATTCCGGTTGGTCGCCGCCACTACCCTGACGTTAACCTTGATCGGCCCTTTTCCACCGAGACGCTCTATTTCACGCTCCTGCAATACGCGTAATAACCGGATCTGTGCTTCAGCAGTAAGCTCGCCAATTTCGTCTAAGAACAGGGTGCCTCCATCAGCCCGTTCAAAACGGCCCTTGTAGAGCGCCATGGCCCCGGTAAAGGCCCCTTTTTCATGGCCGAACAGTTCGCTGTCTAAAAGTGAGGGGGCGATTGCACCGCAATTTAATTTGATCAAAGGACCATTTGGGTGACTCGACAGCTCATGAATCGCGCCGGCAATGACCTCTTTACCAACTCCTGTCTCACCCAATAAAAGAACCGGAGATTCACCATGAGCGACTCTGCGTACCATTTCCATCACCCACCGGAGCCCGTAATCCGCTCCAATGATTTCCTTACTCACTTTACGGTTTAGTTCATCCTGAAAAAAACGGCTTTCATCGGCAAAACGGTTTTTCAGCTCGTTCAACTCCAAAAAACGCAGGCTATTTGACAGGGCAACAGCAAAGGGCTCACGCAGCAGCGATAACAGATCAGCGTGCGCCTGTTCAAACTGACCATGGCCGGATTTGCGCAAAATCAGTGAGCCTATAAGTTTCTCACCAACAATAAGGCGAACAATAAGGATCGACGCCCCATGAGCACCCAACCAAAGGGCATGTTTGGCAATGAAATGTTCTTCCGGGTGATTGACAATCATAATCTGCGGTACTTGGTTTGAATCCATTAGAGCGATAACGTCTTCCGGCAAATCCCAACATCTATTGTCAACAGTCCCACCATCATCATTGGCACTAGCTAATACCTTCATTTGCCCCTTGGCGAACTGTGGATGCATCAACATTAAATGGTCAACAGGCAGGTACTGTTTGAAGATTTGATAACAGCGAAACAGCGCCTGCTCAATGTCAAGGCTGCTCGTAATGGCCAATATTGATTCCAGAAAAAATTGATTTCGTTCTACCGCCACGGAATTCTCCAAATATAACGTTTCGTCAAATATAACTTAATTATTCGTTAAATTTAACATCATGTCAATGTTCCACAACTTATTATACTGATTTTATTGTCTTATTTTTTGGCAGGCTCCTTGCTCTTAATACAGAAAAACCGATTACCGTTGTTGGAGGGAGAACAGCATGAAAAGAAGATTTTCACCTCTATGGTGGCCAGCCTTTGCGGTGGCCAGTCCTGTATTGATCCCGCTCATGGCCTTGAAAAACCGTGACTTTCAAAAAGATGTCAAAAAAGCTTCCATTGCAAACCAAAGGCGTATTGACCGCGCACAATCCTTGGACATGCCGCAACTTGAGCGCCTCGAGATAACACCGTTGGTGGAATGGCGAACCAACGATGGATTCGCCGGTGAACCGGGAGTCTCCCTGCTGGTATCAACAGATGAGGGAAATGTGTTGATAGATTTGGGGTTTGGAGCCGACAGCGGTGTCCTGGCACGTAATGCATTAAAATTTGGCTTTGATATCAACTCAATCGTTGCATTGGTCATAACTCATTTGCACATCGATCACATAGGCGGTGGCCCAACAATTGTTGGAGACAAAATCCATTGGCCCTCGGAACTCGGCGACCCCGGCGGCAAGCCCTGCTTTTTACCGGAAAGCGCTGAGGCCCATGGCTTCACACCTCTGGCAGTTGAAAAGCCTACTTTACTGCCGGGCGGCATAGCCAGTACAGGCCCATTGGCCAGGCGTCTATTTTTCATGGGCTGGTGCGAAGAGCAGGTGATAATGGCCCGTGTAAAGGATAAAGGCCTGGTGGTGATAACAGGTTGCGGGCACCCAGGTTTGGAGACGGTCCTCAACATGGCTCGGCGCCTCTCGAAAAACCCAATTCATGCGGTCTTGGGCGGCTTGCATTATCCGCTTACCGAGAGCCGTTTAAAAAAACCAGGGATTGAAGCGACAATGGTATTTGGAACAGGCAAGCCACCCTGGAAACGGATCAACCAAAACGACCTAGCGCAAGCGGTTCAAGCACTCCGGGAAGTAAACCCCAAGCGTCTGTTGCTTTCCGCTCACGACACTTGTGACTACGCACTTGATTATTTTAACCAGAACCTGCCGGCGGAATTCGAGGTCCTTTCCGCAGGCCAAACGTACGTATTCTGATGAGCGTGGGGTACTGATTTCACCAAATCCAATGTCCTTTCCGGAAAATCCCAACTCGTCGTGTTAATACCGACGAGTTGGGATGATCTGATATCAGATATTCCCCAAACCCTTATAAACCGGTCAATTTGGCATCACGGATGGCTAACCGATCAGTTGGTCCAGGGGCGTATAAGTCAGACCAAAGGCCTCGGCCACACCCCGGCAGGTGACCTTGCCTTTCACGACATTGGCGCCCAGGGCGATCTCCCGGCTGTCGCGCATGGCCTGTTGCCAGCCCAGGTTGGCTATTTGAAGGGCATAGGGCAAGGTGGCGTTGGTCAGGGCGCAGGTTGATGTCCGGGCCACGGCGCCGGGCATGTTGGCCACGCAGTAATGGACCACGCCATCGACGGTGTAAATTGGGTCGTCATGGGTGGTGGGCCGGGATGTCTCAAAGCAGCCGCCCTGGTCGATTGCCACATCCACCAGGACCGCGCCTTTTTTCATGGTTGGCAGCATGTCCCTGGTCACCAGTTTGGGCGCCTTTGCCCCGGCCACCAACACGGCGCCGACCACCACGTCGGCCTCGCGCAAGAGCTTGCGGATCAAAGCCGGCGTGGCCATCAGCGGAAAGCAATTGGCGGGCATGACGTCGCTCAGATAGCGCAGGCGGTCCAGGTTCATATCCAGGATATATACCTTGGCCCCCAGGCCGCAGGCCATCTTGGCCGCGTTGGCGCCCACCACGCCGCCGCCGATGATCAGCACCGTGCCCGGATCAACACCGGGCACCCCGCCCATCAACACGCCGTGACCGCCCTGGGCCATCTCCAAGTACTTGGCGCCCTGCTGAATGGACATACGGCCGGCAACCTCGCTCATGGGCGTCAACAGCGGCAAGGCTCCCGAGCCGGTCTCAATGGTCTCATAGGCGATGTTGACGGAACCGGACTCCATCAGGGCCATGGTCAGCGCCTCGTCGGCCGCCAAATGCAGGTATGTAAAGACGATCTGGTCCTTGCGGATCAGGCCGAATTCGGAAGGCTGGGGCTCCTTGACGTGCATCACCATATCGGCTCCGGCAAAGACCTCATGGGGCGCGGCCAATATTTCGGCGCCGGCCCTGATGTAGGCCTCGTCACTGATGCCGCTGCCCCGGCCCGCCGAGGCCTCCACCAACACCGTATGCCCGTTGGCGGTCATCATCTCCACGCCCGGAGGGGTCATGGAGACCCTGTTTTCGTGTTTTTTTATTTCCTTGAGTATCCCGACTATCATTGTTTTCCCCTGGCGGCACATGTCAATGTACGTGCCGTCATTTATGGTTCAGGCAAACCGGGCAGGCGTTCAGCGGGTCATCCCGGCCAACGCGCTGCCCAGGGCTTCGACCAAGGCGTCGATTTGATCCTTGGTGATGGTTAGTGGAGGTCGAATCAGGACCGTGGCCGCATCCACCCTGCCCGGCATGGCCAACACATTGTTTTGCAATGCGCTTCGGCAAAGCCCGTCCGCCTGTTCCGGGCTGGTGGTCCGCAACGACCAGAGCAGGCCCCGACCCCGGACCGATTCGACGATGTCCCCATGAGCCGAGGCCAGCCGCCGGAGGCCATCTCCCAACTGCCCTTCCCTTTCGGCCGCGTTTTGCCATGGCTTTTGGGCTTCATAGAGTTCCAGGGCCCGACAAGCCACCCGGCATCCCACGTCATGGCCGCCAAAGGTGCAGAGATGGATCAGCGGGTGGGCGTCAAAGAAGCTCTTCACGCGCTTTGTGAAGACCATGGCCGTCATGGGAAACATGCCGCCGCTCAGTGCCTCGCCCAAAAGCGCGATATCCGGCTGGATACCCAGGCCCTCAAAGGCGAATTTCCGGCCAGTACGCCCGAATCCGGTTTGGGTTTCGTCCACGATGAGCAACGCGCCCACAGCGTCGCACAACTTTCGCAAATACTGGGCCGTGGCTTTGTTGATGGCCCGGCAGTGGTTTTCGGCCTGAACCGGCTCGAAGATCACGGCGGCGGTTCTGCCGTTAACCTGTTGTTTGACCTTGTCCTGATCATCGAGGGCAACCGTCTTGGTGCCCGGCAGTTGCGGGGCGTGGGCGTATTGACCGCAGCCGTGGGACAGGCTGGCCGCGAAGCCGGTTTGGCCGTGCCAACCGCCCTCAACGGACACAAGCTCCGGCCTGCCGGTGAATCCCCGGGCCAGCTTGCAGGCCGCGTCAAAGGCCTCGCCTCGCACCACGGTAAACAGGCTGCATTCCAGGGTACCGGGCATGAATTGGGCCAGTTTATTGGCCAGGCGGGCCTTTTCGGCTGAAACCATGACAAAGTTGCCCTGGTCCAGCTCACGGGCGGCGTTTTTCAACTGCTCCTGCAAGTCCGGGTTGGCCCGGCCCAGATTAAACGCCCCGGCCGATGTATGGCAATCGAGGTATCTACGGCCGTCGGCGTCAAATACATATTGTTCCCCGGCCCTTGCCTCCATAAAACCGGCTTGGTCCAGAAAGCCGTCCCTGGCGGCCAGCCCTCCAAAGACCTTGCGGGCCAGGTCATGCAAACCTGCAGGCTCTGCTGTATTTATGGCACTGACTTTACTACTCATTTTTCCCTCACTCTCGGGGTTGGCGACATATCAGCAAGACAAGGCCTAGCCCCGTTCGAACTTGCGCAGCCAATTGAAAAAGGCGATCTGCACCTTGATGTTGTCCAGGATGGACACGGCCTTGGGTATCTTGGTCAGCGGCAAGAGCAGCATCAGGTAGCGCCGCATCGTCTTCATGGCCAGTTTGATCTTGGCCAGTACAATATCCACCTCATGTTCGGTAATGGTTATGGGCATCATGAAACGCATTACCTGGGGGGCGTTTCCCGAATAGGCCGCGAATATGTTTTGTTTGGCCAGGCAGTCGGCCATGAGCGCGCCCATGAACTCGTATTTGTATTCGATGCCCACCATCAGCCCCCGGCCCCGGATCTCTTTGATAACGCCCGGCAGCTTATGGCTCAGTTCCTCCAGGCCCCGGCGGAATCGGGCTCCCATGGCCTCTGCGTTTTCCCAGAGCCTGTTCTCGCAGATGTAGTCGACTACCCGGCTGGAGACGATGCAGCCCAGCTCGGAAAAGCCGCTCGAGGTGGCGTGGAATTGCGGGTTTCGGTCGACAAAGTCGGACAGCGCTGGGATGTCGCGGTAGATCACCGCCGCGTTGGGGAAAACGCCGCCGCCGATTGATTTGGCGACTACCATGATGTCGGGCACCACTCCGGAGTGTTCGGACGCCCAGAGTTTGCCCGTACGGCCGAATCCGGTCTGGATCTCGTCGAATATGAGCAATATGCCAAGTTCGTCGCAGACCTGCCGTAGGCCGTTCAGGTAGAAATCATCGGCAACGTGGATGCCGCCTTCGCCCTGTATGGGCTCCAGGATGATGGCAGCCGTATCCTTGGAAGCCAGCCGCCGGATATCGGCAATATCGCCGAACCGGGCGAAATCAACATCCGGGCTCAGCGGCAGGAACAGCTCCTTGTAATAGTCCTTGCCGTTTATGCTTAAGCTGTAGCCGGAATGACCGTGATAGGCCTTGAGCATGGAGATGATCCGGGGGCGGCCCGTGGCGCCCCAGGCGAGTTTCAGAGCCCCTTCGATGGCCTCGGCTCCGCTGCCTGCCGGCAAGACGCGGTTGAGATCCGCCGGGCAGATATCGGCCAGCTTTGCGGCGAAGTTGACCTTTGCCGGACTCAACAGCCCTCCGCCCCCCAGATCGTGACCCTCGAGGCCGCCGGCCAATGCCGCGATGACGGATTTATTGCCCCTGCCTACGTTGAAGCACCCGGCGGAGGTGAATCCGTCGACCACCCTGGAGCTGTCGCAGGCGTTGGTAAAACCGATTCCCATGGGCCGGGATTCGAGCATGTCCAGATGGGCGGCCCGCAAATAGCGCAACTGCCCTTCGGAGATGTGTTCGCCGAACTCGGCCAAAACCTTGGCCTTGTCTTCCAATTGCTTTTTTGTCGCCGCTTGGGCCATGGGCCACCCCTTTCTTGGTTGAACCAGGAACCTTAATGTTAGTCAGTCAACTAACTAACATTAAGGTTCCTGTTTTGTCAATACCCGGTTATACTTTCCCGGAGGGCGGAATATGGCCCCGGCGGTCAAACATCTATTGGCGCTTGACTGGTTGTTGGTATTGTGGTTGGTAAGCATTTGAGAGGTTTTAAGGCTATGTCGCGCAAAAGCATGCAAGATCAAAGGAGAGAAGAGATATTCAAGGCCCTGGATGTGTGCCTCCAGGAAAAGTCCTTTGACAAAACATCAATCAAGGACATCGCCCAGCAGGCCGGCATTAACCATGGCATGCTGCACTATTATTTTCGCAGCAAGGACGACATTCTCATCAGCTACATTGACTATGTTGTTTCCAACTATCTGCAATGGCTGGAGTTCTGGGAGCAGGACCACAAGAATGCGCCCATGGAGCCCCAAGAGCTTTTCATGGCCTTCCTTGAAATGTGCATGCAGGAGATAACCCTTGACCGACCGCTGTCGCGCATCTTCGTGGAGATCGCCGAAATAGCCCTGTACAAGCCCCAGGTGCGTCAAAAGTTAAATTCGGCCTATCGGCTGTGGGTGGAAGTCATGGCCAAGGAGCTGACCAATATGGGCCTGGAAGCCGAGGCCGCCGTCAGGGTCGGCTATCAGATCGTCAGTCAATTGGAAGGGCTGGCCATGCTCTCGGTCGTCTCAGACCTGGACAACGGCCAGCTTGAATTAATCCTCTCCGGCATTCTCAGGCAATATCGCCAGCTCATCACCCTGAACTGCATATAGGGCGGCCCGGCAAAGACCCGGCGCAATTAAAATTACATAATTACCGTGGCGGCCTCGGGCTTGATGAAGTTTTGCCGCAGGCTGTAGGTATAGGCGCCCTGATCCGGGATGAGCAGCAGATCGCCCTCTTCCATGCCCGCGCCAAAATACGACGTCCCCCAGACATCGTGGGGCGTGCAAAGGGAACCGCAGACAAGGCATTGTTGTTCGTCGGTTGACGGCCTGGACAGGTTGATCACCGGCGCGAAGTCATTTTCATAACGCTCCCATCCGGCCATGTGGATGCCGCCGTCGGTGATAACCATATCCGGGGCCTTTTTATCCAACACCCGCACCAAAAAGTGCATCGCTGCGTGACACAGCCAGCGTCCTGGCTCGGCATATATCGTCAGGTTGTCGAAAACCGGAATATGCCGTTTCAAAGCCTGGGAGATGTCCCGGGCAAAGGTTTCAAGCGGCGCGGCGGCCGCCCGGTGTCTCGTATTTTCCCCGGCATCCAGGGCCAGGGCCTTGTGCACCAGGCCCAACTCAGTGGTGTCGCCCCGCGACCATTCGCCGTCTTCCGGCCAATAGCCGCCGCCGATATCCAAGAAACGCAGACGATCGCCAAACACGGCGCTGTTGTCCCTGAACCATTCTCCCAGCCGGGCAATAAAAGCAACTTGGGCGTCCGGGCCCAGATTCCAACTCGTATGGAATTGCAGGCCGCACAGGTCAACCCAAGCGCAGGATTGGGCTTTTTCCACAAAATCATTCAACCGGGCCAGGGGTATGCCGAATTTACGCCATACGCCGTGTTCCAGCGTGGTCAGGCGCACGCCGGCCATGATCTTTGTCCGCCTCTTGCTGGCCCCTCGCTCCAGCCTGTCCAGTTCGCCAAAGCTGTCCATGAGCACGGCAACGCGGTCCGCGTTGGCCAGGGCCAGATCCAGTTCGGCCTCTGTCTTTCCCAGGCCGCTGAAAATGATTTTCCGGCAGCCGAGGTCCAAGGCCGTTTGCAGTTCGACGCCGCTGGACACATCCAAGCCCGCGCCCATTTCCACCAGTTTTCCGGCGATGGCCGGGTGGCTGTTGCTCTTCAAGGCGTAAAACGCCTGGAACCGGGACAGACGAGACTCGAACACATCGCTAAAGCGGTGATATTTACCGGCAAGGCTTTGATGGTCCACCACGTACAACGGAGTGCTACCCTGGCCCGCCGCCTTTTCAAAGTCGGTCGCCCGGTCCAGAAATCTTTGGATATAACCTTCCAGCGTCCTTGGCTCCAAAACAGGCGGTTGTTTTTGGGCCAGAGCCAGGTAGCGGGCGTATAGTTCTTCCGGGGTCAGAAGTTCCATGGAGAAATTTCCAGATCTATCAAATCATCGAGCTCACGGCACTCCGACTCGATCATATCCGAGTTGTCGGATCCGAATATCACATGACCCAACACGACCGAATCATAGTCCTCGGGCGGCATGACCACATGGTGTCCGGGGTTGACCAGCAAATAGACGCTATGCACCCTCGGGTCACGGCCAAGGCGCTGCACATCCAGTTTTTCGATAACCCCTTCGCGATTGGCCAAAAGCCTGTAGCCGACCATGGGCGGCCATGGCGGCTCATACTCGGCAAAGCTCCTGCCACCCAGGGCGACCTCAAGGCTCAAGTCAAACATGTCCGGACCGCCGGCGGCCTTAATCAGCCAGGGCAGGCAGTCCCCGCCGGGCCGTGGCGTTATCTCCAAAATCCAAGGCCTGCCGCCGCGCCAGATAAAATCGCACATGCACAAGCCGAAGCCAATGCCCAGGGCCTCCGCCGCAAGGGTCAAATCATTTTGCAAGACATCGGGGTCTATACCCAATTGCCATCCGGCGCCCAAGACATAGATCCGCTTGCCCGCGAAGCGCTCGCCGGGCAGGGCCAATTTTTTTGTAATTCTGATGATCCGGACCCGGCCGCCATCAACCAGGAAATCGCAACTCAGTTCGGGGCCTTCAACAAACTGTTCCACAGCCAGGCTGCCCCTGGCCGGATCGCTATAGCTGTAAATAAAAACATCACGGATGTGGTCGGGCGTCTGGCAGAGAAAAACCCCTTCCCCGCCGGTGCCGTCCACGGGTTTGAGCACCACAGGCCAGCCATGTTCATCGCCGAACTCCGCCGCCGTGGCCGGTTCGTCGGTCTTGATGCACTTGGGGACGCACACTCCGCGTTCTTGCAGGACGTGGTTTTGGGCTGTTTTGTCGCGGCATAGGGCCACGGTCCGCCGCGACGCAAAAGCCAGCCCCAGGCTCTCGGCCAGAAATGCGGCCAGTTCCAGGGAGCCGCAGTCAAAGGCGACAAGTCCGTCATAGTGCTGGCCGTAGCGCATGCCATGGGACTGGACGGCCTGCAATACGGCCGCATGGTCGGACGTGTCGCAAAGCAGTTCCACGTCCGGCCCGAGGGCGAGTTCGGGCGCCATTCGTCTCTGGTGAGCGTTGGTTATGAACACCAGGCGATCTGGCGCCTTTTGCCTAAGGATTTCGATATAATCCCAAGTGGTGGCAACCACAAGTATTTTTTCGGACATTCTAGGCCGTCGCAACCGATAGCAAACGCTGTGCGGGTTGGGCGTTGATGCGGTACAGGGGGCGCGGGCCGAGATGCAATTTGCTCTTCCAGCCGAAATCACCGCACAGAAAGTCGACTTCTTGCATCTTTTGCTCACAGGCAAAGGCCAAATGATGCAGGTTGATCAGCTTGGCCACGCCGGGAAACTCGCGGTTGACCCCACCGGCCAATACAGTATATATGCCGTTGTGGATCGCCCCGAAATCGACAGCGGCGATCTTGTCTTCGACCAGCACCGCAACAAGCCTCATCAAACCGTTTTGGTTAAGCCACTGGGCCAGCCGCTTGAATCCGGCTCGAAAGCGCCTGTCCCTGAAATACGATTTCTCTTCGAACACGGCCAGATTCATGGAGATCATTTCCCTGAAATCCGGCAGGTGATTGACGCGCAATTTATAACCGCGGGTCTCGAACTCCTGAACCGTTTTTTTATACTGAGAACGCCTCTTGGCCGGCAGTTCGGCCAAATGGGATTCAAGGCTGTATTGGCAATCCGCGGGATGAAACAAATAGCCTATTTCATCTGCTTCCAGCCCGTCACCAAAACCGCCATCGTCGTCGAGATAACGGATACTGAAAGGCGCCGGCACCGCCTCAAGCATCTTGTAAAGGACATCGGAATTGGCTGCAATGATTCTGTTTTGTTCCAGCCAAGTCAATCCCTGCCAGGTCTCTCCGGGGAAATAGGCATAAGCGCCGCATTCGTCAACAAAGCTCAGGGGCAGAAGACCATCCGCCACGCCTTTGGTTTCATGGATTACAAACAGCATCTGCCGTTTGAATTGCTCATGAAAGGACGCTCTCACCGCCCACAAGTCGGTGAGAGTTTCCCGCGGCATCAGTGCCTGCCAGATACTGCGGCACTCATCGAGCTTTGTTATGTAGCGAACGCCGGACACCCTAACGCCTCAAGTTGACCTGGAGGACCACATCGGAGCCCTCGAAGAAATCTTGGGCAAACCGCGCCACCACATCCGGATCATAGGCCTTGCAGCTGAACACGTCCAAATAGGTGGTGTTGGTCTGGTTGGCGAAATGGGCGCTGATCAGCGACGTTTCGATAAGCTGGGTCATCGAAAAACCGGCGACCTTTTCGTCTTCACCGAAGTGAACGACAACAGTTTCGCCAAAGCGCTTCATTTCAATGAGGTCACACAGTTCTACAACGAATCTGCGGATTTCGCGCTCGTCGCGAATCGTATCCGGGTTGCAGTCGTAAATATCAATGGAACTGGCGATACCCCACACCTCTTCGACCGGGGCGATGCTTATTGCGGTGTTTTGTTTCATCTCGTTAAACTCCGTCCAGCCGGGCGTGATTTCGGCCCGGTCAACCCAACTAGTAGTCGTCTTGCTCCCGGCGGCGCTTTTTCTTTTGCCGCGGGCTCCACGAATCATCTTCATTGATCCGGTTTCGATGCTTCCTGCATTCGGGACACCGCAAGGGTGGATCAAACCCTCTTTTCGAATAATTAACCTGCTCAGTCGCTGAAAAAATGAAATGGCCTCCGCACTGTTGGCACACCAGCCACATGTCAGCAGATTGATCTTTAGCGCCGGACACAACCGCCTCCTGGTTCCGCCATTCCAAATCAGTAGTCCATGTATTCAGATTCGCGCCATTCATCATCAGGCTCAATTTCCAAGCGTTGATAAGACTCCACCTTGATCGTGGGACGATCACCGGAATCATCGATCTCGCCCTTAACCAAAACACGCTCGTAAACCAATTCCCGCAAAGCCTTGGCTTTGTTATCCTCAAAAAGTAGATAATCCTCGCCATTGTTACCCATGAGAATCAGGCTGGGCGATCCGTCTTTGGAGTGCCAGCCCTTGTAGGGTGAAACCATGCCGGCCAGAACTACTTTTTCAGAGGAAGACATCGCATCCTCTCCTTATGTAAATGCCATCAATTTGGGAGCGCCCCCCCGCGTTGCGTGCGGGGGGGCGCTGCCTTTTCATTGCCGGCTTTTAGGTCCGAGGCACCAGACCTACTAGCATCCCCATGGGGAGAGCCTTATTCGCCGGTTTTTTCCTGAGCTTTTTCGTCGGTGTTTTCCTGCTCAGACGATTGGTCACCCTGCTGGGCCTGCTCGTCGGATCCGGATTGAGCCTGACCGTTATCCACGGTCTGCTCCTGCTGGGTATTGGCTTCCTGGTCATCAGCCGCGGAAACCGTACCAACCGCCATGGACAGCACGAAGGCGGCGATCAAAGCCGTTAGGGCAATGGATTTGCCCAACCACTTTTTCATACTAACTCCAACAAATCGTTAATAGTTATGCCCGAAGCCCCGGCCCCGGGCTGCGTCTGCAATCAGCAACGCGCGCACCTATAATTCAAACTGCGTGCCAATAGGTATCATATTGTTATCATTAATTATTTAAAAGACAGCGTATACGGGCACCAGAACAAAGAATTCCGATTTGACACCGGGTAGGGTTTAAGGCGTGGACTTGGCCGTATGGACAACCATAACACATTGAAGATAAACGGAATTCGGCTTTCGGAACTCGCTATTCCGAATTACTTGACAATAAGAACTGGCGATTCCGATCAATCTTGGTTGGATGGAGCCTTGTAATCCTCTTTTTTTAGGCGGTGCTTTGCCATGAGCTTGTGAAGCTGACGCGTGCTGATGCCCGCCGCTACCGAAGTGTGATCGATACGACCGTTATATAAGGAAAGCAATTCCTGCAGGTATTGACGCTCAATCAATTCGGCGCCTTTCTTGCGGACTTCGGCCAAAGTCGGGCCGTTTTCGTGGGGTTCGGCGGCTATTCTGGTTTCAAAGGCGAAAAACTCGCTGGGAAAGCCGTCCACGCCCAGCACCCGATCGGACTCCAGGATATATGCCCGCTCAATGAGGTTGTCCAACTCCCTGACGTTTCCGGGCCAGCGGTATTCCATCAGGGCCTTGAGCACCTCTGGAGCGATCCGCTTGATATTCTTATGGTAATAAGTATTGAGCCTGTCGAGGAAGCTCTTGGCCAGCAGGGGTATATCTTCCTTCCTTTCGCGCAGCGGCGGCAGGTGCATGGGGAAAACGTTAAGCCGGTAATAAAGGTCATAGCGGAAAACGCCCTTACGGCAAAGCTCGTCCAGGTTTTCGTTTGTCGCGGCAATGATCCTGACGTCGGCGTCTATTTCCTTTACTCCGCCGACCCGATGAAAGGTGCGGTCCTGCAGCACTTGCAACAGCTTGATTTGGGTCGAAGGGGTGAGCGTACCCACCTCGTCCAGAAAAATCGTCCCTCCTCCGGCCACCTCGAATTTACCCGGCTTCGTGTTTGTGGCGCCGGTAAAGGCGCCCTTTTCGTGACCGAACAACTCGCTTTCGACAAGGTTTTCCGGGATGGCCCCGCAATGCACGGTGATGAAGGCGTTGTCCTTACGGCCGCTGGCCTGATGAATCTGCTTGGCCAGATAGCTCTTTCCCGTACCGGTTTCGCCGCTGATCAGCAAGGTCGTCATGGTGGGGGCCACCTTGAGGACCTGATGCATAAGGCGGCGCATCTTGGGACTGTTCACACCGGCGCCCTGTTCCACGTCTTCGCGCCAGGCGTAGTCCCTCAGGTAATCCAGTTCCGACTGCCTGAGGCTGGCTTCGGTCAGATCATCTATGACAAGCTTGATTTCTTCCGGGTCCAGGGGATAGGTCAGGTAGTTTGTTGCGCCGGCCTTGACCAGCGATACCAAGGGCCTTGTCTGCTCGATCGGACCCATGACGACAATATCGGCGTTGGGAAAAATCTCCCACATCTGATGCAGAGTCTTACCATTGCCGGCTGACGACACCAGTTCGCTGATATCCAGGAAGTCCGCAAAAACCACATCCACATATGGGTATACGCTTTGGTTGGCGGAAGGGTCATTTTCGTGGCCCGCGCCTAATACGGAGACCTCGAACCCCGGCGAAGGGAGGCTTTTTTTTATGATCTCTATTGCCGAAGAGTTCCGGCAGACGACCATTATGTGCTGCATAAGGTTAAACCAGTAAATGTTTGGCCGAATTATATGCCAAGTTTTCGCCAGGGCATCAGAAATTTGCACTCATTTTAGTGCAATAGGCACGAGCTTGGGAGGGCAAGGCGATTTAACGCGACAACTTGTTATTATTGAGCAAAGTACGACATTGCCGCCTTTGGTTGACTTCAAGAAATACTGGTTGATAATATCATTTATATGCCGACACAGGCACGTATTGCGCTGAATTGCATCACTTCTTTGCATCCACACGCCTCGATTTGCGGGGCAGCCGCATTCATGGTCATTTTGGTATAGGGCAAAAACCCAAACGCCGAGCCCTCTTGCAGAACACGTTGAAGCGGACGAACCGTATTTTTTAAGTCAGAAAAGCACTGCCGGTTTCGTCAAAACCTGAAAAAGTATATCGCCCTGCCACGCGATAGGCCTGCAACTCCACCACTTCAAGGAGTCGCTCCATGCGATGCAGATCCAACCCATACCGATTATTGCTGACCGGCCTGTCCTTGTGTCTGGCCTTATGCCTGGCGTCGCTTGCACACGCCGATGACAGGCCCCCCCAGGAAAATTTTGAAGCCCTGGAAAGAGGCGTTTCCGCATTCGAGGACCGTATCACCGCCTACCGGCTTAAAGAGGCGGAGATGGTGTTTAATCTATCGGCTGGCAAACGAGCAGAGGCCAAAGTGCTGGCCGATACTGACCTAAGGGCCAGCGGTGTTTTAGACTGGATGGTCGCAGGCACTATAGGCCGGGCCCAAGATACGGCAAAAAAGCTACCCGGCCTCGCTGAAAAACTGCAACAAGCCGTCAAGGCCTGGTCCGAGGAAGTGGAGCAGGCCCGAACGATTCAAGAAGACATCTGCGCCAATGCAAAAAAGATCAACGGATCTCCAGCGCCGTCAGCCAGCGACATATCCCAATGGATCAATCAAGCCGACCGCAGTATTGACTCGAGCCATGCCAGCTTGCAGTCCAAACGCTCGGCTCTCAACACGGCATGGAACGCTTTGGACGATTCCACGCAAAGGTTGATCGGCCTGTGGAGCGGCATAGAACATTTGCTAGCCAGGGCGCCCGCCGTACAGGCAGCCTATCGGCGTCTGGAAGAACACGCCACGTCCTTGAAAGCGGCACAAAAGGACTTGGCCAAGGCCCGGGAGCAACGCGGGGAGTTGGTAACGGAACTCAAACAATTACGCGCCGACTCTGTTTATTTGCGCGGCCAATTGCAACATTTGCGGTTACTAAACCAATCATCGCCCCAATTGGTCAAGCAGATTGACGATGCGCTTAAAAGAATGAAATCGGCATCTCTACCCGAAGAGCCGCAGGCCATTTATGGTATCAGCTCTGAATCAGAAAAAATAATCCGCCAATCCGAGCAGGTAAATGCCCAGATCGTAACCGAGGCGTTGGATTCAGCCCGTTCACTGACTCCCGAATTGAAACCCGCCATATCGTCGGCCCAGGCGGCCCTGAAACAGGCAGCCGGCGCCCAGGCCGGGTTCGGAGGTTTTCGCAAGGGCCGCGATTGTCTGGCCGTATTGCGCAAGGCCGCTCCGGGAGGTGACAGCCAGGATCCGGCCCTGGCTGAAACGGATGCCTTGCAAAACCGGCTGGAAGACGCCCAGCGGCGAAGCATGCTGCTTGCGCACAGGGTCAGTGAAGTCAGCGAGCGGATCAATGACTACCAGCGAACTGTCGATACGGCCAAGTTGAAGTATGACACCCTTGTGACATTGCGCGCCATGCTTCAGCCGCGCTTCGGAGGCCTTGATCCCAACACGCTGATCGGAGAATTGGAGTCATCTTCAACCAACCTGACCCAACAGACCGAGTTGTTTAAAGAGAAGGCCCAACTGTTGGAAGATGCGACGGATAATGCAAAAGAGGCAAAACAGCAGGCCTGTGACCGCGCGGAAAAGGCAAAATCAGCGAACCCTCCCAGCGCCTCCCAGGTGGCGAGTTGGCACCAGCAGTCCCGAGACAGGGCTATTCAGGTTACGCAAGAGGTGAAAAACGCCCGTGACCAAGTCTTGGAGCAATCCAAAATCCTGGGCCAGGCAATCGACGAAACCACCGAGATCAAGGATGGCTTGACCAAAATGAAGGAGGATATACACATTTGGTCCAAGGCCCATGAACAAATCGGCATGGAACTGCCTGGGGTGCTCGAGACCTTGCAAAATGCCGACTCGCTTATGCCGGATATTGAAAAAGAGGCCCGGGCAACGCTAGCCCAAAAGCAGACGATCTTGGAGGAGCTTAAAGCAATCCAGGCAGCCTCGTCCGAGCTTGGCGCCAAGACAACAGACCCGGACATACAGGCCGATTTGGCGAATATCCGGAAAATGGCCGAGAGATTGATCATTCGTTGCAGTGACAACCAGGTACCAGGCTGGCGTAAAGGACACGGAATCAATCTCGAGAGCATCCCCAAAAATATCAAAGCCGCAAATGATATCGTCGGCACCACCAAGCGTCATATCAGTTTTTGTGAAGGGGCCGTAAAACAGGCCGAACCGGTACTGGAGCAGGCGCGCACCGCGCGTTTCGGGGCGGGATTGGCCGCCGGAGCCGCCGGGAATTACATGATAGAGGCCAACAGCTGCGTGGCCGTCCTGGCCCGGAGCCCCGAAGCCGCCCAACCCACCGATGATGCTTCCGTACGCCAGGCCCTGGACAAATGCGACTTCGGCCGGGCCGAGTCCTTGATCAACGCCATTCCCTACAACCAAACCAGGGACGACCTGTACCAACAACTCACCGACTACAAAACCCAAGACACCGATGCCAAATCAAAGTTTGCCCAGGCCCGCGCCCTTTACGATGACTGTAAATACAACCGGTCAATACAGATTTTGGACCAGGCCGGTCAAAGTGCAAGGTGCGCGGACACAAAGCAGGCCATTGACGACCTGAAGCGAAGCGCCGTGGCCGACGGAAGGATTTTTGAGCAGGCCAAGCTCCTTGTGGGCCGCCAGGCCAAGGACAAATTCAAGGCCTGCGAGCTCCAGCAATCCATGGATCTGTTGGTCCAGGCCCTGGGTATGGTCAAGTGTGAAAATCACAAGAAAGAAATCAACAAAAGTATCGCCCGGGTTAAAGCTGCCCAAGAGGCCGAAGCCAAGCTTCTTCCGCTGTTGGAGCAGGCCAAGGCTCAGTACCTTGACTGCAATTATCAAAAATCAATTGAGACCCTCCAACAGGCCAGGCAGTTTGCCAAATGCGACGCCTATGAAGAAAAGGTCGACAGGATGGGGCGCAAGGCTACGGCCAAACAAACCCACGAAGAGACCACCATTGATTTGTTTACAAAAGCTAAAAAGCTGATGGGTGACGGCAAGTACGCCGAGGCAAAGGGCTACCTGCAAAGGGCCAAGACCCACACCAAGTGTTCGAAATATGAAGATGACCTTACAAGATGGATCGCCAAGGCCGACGCAGGAATCACTAGTGGCGGCAGCGGTGATGGCGGCGGCAGCGGCATTAGTGGCGGCAGCGGCACCAGCGGCGGCAGCGGCACCAGCGGCGGCAGCGGCGATGGCCAAGGACCGCCTACCCAGGGGCAGCCAAGGTCTTGTCAGGAATACGAACAAAAAATCCAGGCCCAAGCGGACAAGATGCTCGGCCTTTACGACAATTTTGCCACATTGACTGAAAGTCGAGCCGACCGCTCCGAGACGGGACCAGCCGCCTGCGCGGTTTCGGATGCATACGCGTTGCTGGTAGCAATGCGAAAGGACGCACGCAATCGGCTTGGCTGTCGTTCAGCGGTCAAGTCTCCTTTATCGATAGGTAATTATGACGTAGTCGGTCTGCGTTGTTGGAGGTGGCGGCAGGATCAAAATTCAGGCGGTGGCTCGAATTCCCGGCAAACCGCCTGCGATAAATGGAAAAGCAAGGTTGAAGCGGCCGAGGCGGTCCTAAAAGATAAAAGCGATGCTTATGTTCGCGCGCACCACGAACGTAAAAGGCTCGGCACGCCGGAGTCGTTTACAAACGTCAAGCTGGCCGTCTGCGAAAAATACCGGGCCGATGTCAAGCTGTTCAGACTGGTGACCGGGGCAAAATCAGCCGGATGTAGCGTCAGCGACAAATCATCGGCCAACTTCCGCAGGTTGGCCACCGAGCCGAGATGGGGCTGGCAATGCACTGAGTAGCACAGAAAAAATGGCGGCCCGAACCATGTTGGCGGGCCGCCGTTGCAGATATTCGAATATGCAGTTTCTGTGTTTTCTTTAAAAAATGCCAGGCACTATCCAATAGGCCAGAAGCAGGCCCACGCTGCCGACAACAGCGGCATAGAACATCAGCGGCAAGACGTTGCGCTTGATGATCAGGCCCTCGACTCCCTTTAGGCCCACCGTGGCTGACACGGCCACGATGTTGTGGATGCATACCATGTTGCCCATTGCCCCGCCCACGGCCTGAAGGGCCACGATGATCTGGTGCGGCAGGCCCAACTGGCCGGCCACGTCATACTGAAACAGGCCGAACATCAGGTTTGAGACCGTGTTGCTGCCGGAGATGAACGATCCCAGGGCCCCCACCAGTGGCGCGAACAACGGCCAGGTGCCCCCGGCCAAATCGGCCGCGGCATGGGCCATGCTCAGGGGCATGGACGGCAGGTTGCCGGGGTTGCCGGCTGATTGCTTGAATATCTCCACCAGGGCCACGGCGAAAAGCATGGCAATGGTGGGGTTCTTCATCCGCAGGAACGAGTCTTTCCAGGCCATCTTTACCTGATGGGCCCGCATTCGGTGGATGAATATGGTCAACAGGGCCACCAGAATGAAGGGGATGACGCCGGGCAGGTAGAGGATCTTTACGCCGAATCCCACGCCCTGCTGGCCCATGATGTCTTTCCAGCCTAAGCTGATGGACGCCAGCCAGGCTTTTAGGGGCAAAAAGTCCAGACGGGTGATCACCAGAATAGCCCCGATGAGCAGATACGGCGTCCAGGCCTGCAAGACCGTCAGGGGACGTTGGCGCTCCACCGGCCCGGCGGGAGGTATCTCGCCGCTCCAGTCCGGCTCCCACTGAGCCCTTGGCCCGAACTCCCAGGCATCCTTGGGTACTAAAAGCCCCTTCTTGGCCGCCGGAACCACAATGGCCAGCGATATCAATCCGCCCAACAACGACGGGAAATCCTCGCCCAGAGTCAGCGCCGTGAACACATACGGCACGGTAAAACAGGCCGAGGCGAACAGGCTGAATTTCCAGGCCCCGAAGCCCTCTTTCCAGGATCGGTTCTTGCCGAAAAAGCGAGTCATCATGGCCAGGATGAACAGCGGCAGCAAAAAGACCATGGCCAGGTGGATTATCGCCGACCAGCCGCCCACGTCCGACAGAAACTGGGCCATGCTCTGGATATCGCCGGCCTTGCCCGCGGCGATGGCCTGTTCGACCTGCGCGCTCAAGGGTTTGAGGCCGAACCACACCGGCGTGCCCACCGCGCCGAAGGTCACCGGAAAGCTGTTGGCCACCAGGCAAATCATGGCCGCGGCCAAGGCCGGAAAACCCAGGGTCATCATCAGCGGCGCGCAGATTGCCGCCGGCGTGCCGAAACCGGCCGCGCCTTCCAAAAAGGCGTTGAACAATACGCCGATGATGACGGCCTGGACCCGGCGGTCGGCGCTGACGTCGTGAAACCACTTGTTAATGGTCGTGGCCCCTCCGCTGTCGCGCAGGGTGTACAACACCGCCAACGCCCCGAAGACGATAATCAGCACGTTCAGGGCGTTGCCGAATCCAGCGATGGTCGAGGCGGCCAATAGGGCCACGGGCATGTCCCAGGCCCACCAGCCCAACACGGCGCATAAAAGCCAGGCCAGGGGCATGGCCCGCGTGGCAGGCTGACGCATGCCGACCATCATGACCAAAGCGGCTGCGATTGGCGCGAGGGCCAACAAGGCCAAAACGGGAACCGTCATTTATTCCTCCCCTGCATACCCGGTCAGGTTATCCGCCCCCAATCCCTTTATGCAAGGGGCAGGGAATCATCCATCCACGGCATAAAGGATCAGGCCCAGTTTTTTCTCCAATTCATGGACCTGGGCCACTTCTTCCGAGGACAAAATGGCCGGGTTGGCATCGGCGCAGGTATAGGCCAACAAGACCTTGCCCATTTTCTTTTCCATGGCCTGTACTTCTTCGAGCTTACTCTTGTCGATATTGGCGAAAGAACAAATCATGACATCTACCCCTTGTTAATTATTGACATGTTCCAACACCTATATATTGTGAGGTAATTCGTTGTAGGATTTCAGTTTTTTTAGCGGTCCCGGCCTTTTTTCCATCAAGGCGCACACCAAGGAGGCTCCATGCCCGGCAGCATCGAGGCACTTATAAAAACCGCCCTGGGCAACGGCGCCGACGCGGCCAGGCCTTTGGCGGTCAGCGAATTCGTTTACGACCCCAGGGCGGAACTCAAATGCCGCTTCGGCTGCGACCGTTGGGGCAAATACTGGACCTGTCCGCCCCATCTGGGATTTGACCGCGTTTTTCTGCGCCAGGCCATAAGCAAATACGAAAACGCCCTGATCCTGCGCTCGCCGGATCGTCTATCGGGCCAGAACGCCGCCCTGGCCGTGGAAAAAACGGCCATGATCAGCCACGGCATGTCCATGGCTCTGGCCTTGGCCCTGTGCGTCAAGTGCGACCCATGCGCCTACCCCGAGCCCTGCATCCACCCGGAAGCCGCCCGCCCCGCATTGGACGGCTTGGGATATGACGTGATCAAGACCGTGGCCAAGGCCGGCTTCGAGGTCAAATTCAATGAAGACGGTTCATTCGTTCCGGCCTGGTTTACGGCCGTTGTTTTGGACTGACGCCTTAGCGGAAGCTATTACAAACAGTTACAATTGATTTTCCCGTGACTGGCCAGTCAGACCCCAAAAATACTTAAGTGCTCTGGACCATTAGATATTGACAGGGCACACTGCCTAGATTATAGATTTTGATTCAGCACTGTTAATCACCATAAACACCGTTTCAGGCAGTGGGGTAAAATATGATCCTTCTTGATCCGAACCACCTCAGGGACAAATACGCCGATGACAAATCCGGCGAGCTGATGGCTAAAACAGTCGAGTTCTTTGAAAAGCGCGGCAAAGCCACACTTATTGACAGCTTTGAAAACCGTGTCTGGTATCAGGATTTCCTGGACTTCCAGGCCGAGAACAAGCTTTTCTACACCATGCTCACTCCCAGGGAGTATGGCGACGGCACCACGAGCTGGAACACCTACCGCAACTGTGAATTCGCCGAGATCCTGGGCTTCTACGGCCTGGGCTACTGGTACACCTGGCAGGTCTCCATCCTGGGTCTTGGCCCGCTATGGATGGGCACCAACGAGGATCTGAAGTACAAGACCGCCGAGCTGTTGAAGCAGGGCCAGATCTTCGCCTTCGGCCTGAGCGAAAAAGAGCACGGCGCCGACATCTACAGCACCGATATGACGCTCTACCCCAATGACGACGGCACCTACCGGGCCAGGGGCGGCAAATACTACATCGGCAACGGCAACAAGGCGGCCATCGTCTCGACCTTCGGCCGCATGGCCGGGTCCAAGGATGAATACGTATTCTTCGCCGTCGATTCCCAGCACGATAAATACGAGCTGGTCAAAAACGTGGTCCACAGCCACAACTACGTCAGTGAATACGCCCTTCACGACTACCCCATCACCGAGGCCGACATCATCAGCCGGGGCCCCAGGGCCTGGGACAGCTCCCTCAACACGGTAAACGTGGGCAAATACAACCTCGGCTGGGCCAGCATCGGCATCTGCACCCATGCCCTGTACGAGGCCCTGAACCACGCGGCCAACCGCAGGCTCTACAACATTTTCGTCACTGACTTCCAACACGTGAAGCAGATATTCACCGACAGCTACACCCGCCTGGTGGCCATGAAGCTGTTCGCCTACCGCGCTTCGGATTACTTCCGCTCCGCCGGTCCGGACGACCGCCGCTATCTGCTGTTCAACCCCATCGTCAAGATGAAGGTCACGGTCCAAGGCGAAAACATCATCGACGCCATCTGGAGCGTCATCGCGGCCAAGGGCTTTGAAAAGGACACCTACTTCCACATGGCGGCCCAGGAAATCCGCGGCCTGCCCAAGCTGGAAGGCACCACCCATGTGAACATGGCCCTCATCGTCAAGTTCATGCAGAACTACTTCTTCAACCCGACGACCTATCCCGAGGTGCCGACCCGCAACGACGACGCCGACGACAGCTTCTTCTGGGACCAGGGCCCAACCCGCGGCCTGGGCAAGATCCAGTTCAACGACTACCATCCGGTCTACGCCCAGTGGAATCTGCCCAACGTCAATATCTTCCAGGAGCAGATCAAGGTTTTGGAGCAGCTGTTGGTCAAGGCCACGCCCAGCAAGGCCCAGGCCATGGACACCGACTTCCTGCTCAACCTGGGCGAGATCTTCACCCTGGTGCCTTATGGCCAGTTGATCCTGGAAAACGCCAAGATCCTGGGCATCGACGAGGTCCTGGTGGACCAGATCTTCGACTTCATGGTCCGCGACTTCAACAAGTTCGCGTTGGAGCTGTTCCAGAAGCCCAGCACCACGCCCGAACAGTGTGAACTCCTGCAGAAGATGGTCACCAAGCCCAACGTGGATCAGGCCCGCTTCGACAAGATTTGGAACGAAGTCCTGGAGTTGGACGGTCTTTACGAGATGAACGAGTAGCCTCAGACCAACCAAGCCCGACAAAGCCGGGGCGCCTCGAAGCGCCCCGGCTTTTCTATTCCCAATTAATGGACGTCTCGAATAGTTGACGTTAGGCGGACCAACCCACCAACACTGATGACAAGCACTGCGGAGTTAGGCGGATTATGCTCAACAAGAAAAGCGCGAGACTGATTTTGGTGATCATGATGGTTGTGGCCGTTTGTGGGGCCGCGTCAATTGCCCAGGCCGGAGAATTCTGCAACCAGTTCACCATGCTGGGGCAAGGCGAGTTAGCGGTGGGAGCCGAAGCCGGCTGGACCAATGAACTGCAACAAAGAGGCTCCTATATCGCGGTGACCCAGTCATATCAAGGAAGGACCTTCAAGGGTAACGCCCAGGCCAAGGATATGAAAATCACCGATGACATGGCCTGTATGGCCACGCTGACTTTCGGTGTTTTTGATCAGCTTAATATTTACGCCAAGTTTGGCATGGTCGATGGAGGCAAACTAGAGATAACCGCATTGAGTTACCTGGGCCAGTTCATCCTGGAGGCCGATTTGCACGGCGCCTTCGCCTGGGTGTTGGGGGCAAAAGCGAGAATTTTTGAAACCGATGGCGGCCTTGGCATGCTGTTCAGCGCCCAATATTCCCGCTACGACGACCGCGAAATAGACTCCTGGAAGGCCGACATAGGGCCCTCGGACGCCTCAGGTACAGATGATACGCTCACGTTTTGGCAAATAAACACATCAGCCGCCATCTATCAAAAGCTGGGAGAGTTCACGCCATATCTCGGCACCCTGTACAGCTCGAAACCGAATGGGACGGAAACTGGACCTACCCCAACGGCGTAGGTGAGCACCTGGAAATGACCAATGATAACGAGCATAAAGCCGGCGCATTGGCGGGGCTCAACTGGGACGCCAGTGAGCATTTCACGGTAAATCTGCAAGGCGTTTTCATCACCAGCACCCTGGTGTCGCTGGGCCTGAGTTACGCCTTTTAAGCCAACATATAACTTAAAGCGATCTTGCCGCGGCGCTACGTAGCGCCGCGGCCTTTCTTTGATCCGGCATCGGCAAAGGCCATTCAGTCGCGGCCATAATCAACAGTTTTTTTATTACTAAATAATGTTTGAATATTCTTATTCAGTTGATAAGATCATGGCAACTATACCGCTGACGGTTGATTTGATCACTTCGGCAGTGCGGCTGTTGTAATAGACCATGCGGCAACGCATCCATACTCCGGGAGACAACCCATGGGAATTTTGTCCTATCCGATGCGCAAACTCTTGGAACAATGCTCACACCCTTCCGGCTTTTTTGGACGGCTGCTGGCCAGGGGCATGAACCAGGGCCACGGCCCCCTAACCATGTGGGGTCTGGAGAAGCTAAGCATTGCCCAAGATGCGGTCATCATAGATATCGGCTGCGGCGGCGGCGGCACGGTGAACCGGTTGGCCCGTCTGGCCAGTAGCGGCAAAGTGGTTGGCGTTGACCTGTCGCCGGACTCCGTGAATATCGCCCAAAAAACCAACCGTGAGCTTATCGGTCAAGGCCGAGCGGAAATACAAGAGGCCTCCGTTGGCAAGCTTCCTTTTGCCGACCAGACCTTTGACCTGGCCACGGCCATTGAAACCCACTTTTTCTGGCCCGATCTGCCCGCCAATTTCAGGGAAGTCCTGCGTGTGTTAAAACCCGGCGGCCAATTCATGGTCTTGGCCGCGATCTATAAGGGCAGCCCCCAGGCAAAGCGCGACAGCATAGTGCTCAAGACCGGGAATATGGCCTATCTGGGCAAGGAAGACTTTGAGGAATTGTTCAGCGGGTCTGGTTTTGAGGGCATAGAGGTCTACTGCGACCCCAAACGCGGCAACATCTGCGCAATAGCCCGCCGGCCGCCGGCCTGACCCCCATCATAGTTCGGCTATTACCCCTTGCCTTTGGAGGACGGTTTACTTCATTATTGGCATAGCTAATTCTGAACAGCGTTAATAGACGCCAGCCAAAAGGAGACGCTATGCTGCATAACCCCCAGGCCACCGAGCAGGCCCTGGCCATTCTCAGAAACGGCGAGTTGTTCCAATGGTACGTAATTCCGATCCTGGCCTGCGTGGTCTACATCTATTTTAACGAAGCATCCAAAAAGAACTGGAAAGGCATTGCCGCCGGTTTGTCGCTGTACATGGTCCATTGGCTGTTTGAGATAGCCAACGCCCTGATCCAGCACTATAGCGGCCACGCCTTGTGGACCGTGCCCACGGGCACTGCCTTCCTGCTGCTGATCGGCGTGGGCGTGGAGCTTAGCCTGATGTTTTCGGTGGCCGGTTTGATTTTCAGCAAGCTCCTGCCCGAGGACCCCAAGGCCAAGATTTTGGGCCTGAACAACAGGCTGGTCTTCGCCATCGGCAATGCCGCGTTTTTCTCCATTTTCGAGATTTTCCTGGCCAAGACTCCGGCATTTGTCTGGGTCTATCCCTGGTGGGGTTCATTCACGGTGTTCATCTTTGTCTATATTCCGTTCTTCGTGGTGTCGATGTATTGCTACGACTGGAAGCCCCGCAACCAGGTCAAGGTCATCGGGTCATTGGCCGCCGTCAACGCGGCCTTGCTGGTAATTTTCGCCGGCATCTTGAAGTACATCTAAACCAATTGCCGTGTCGGAGCCCCGGGGCTCCGACACGCACCCCGAAGGCCCTGAACTAACCGGCCTACCGCCCTTATCCAAACGTCAGGCACTTAACACAACCCGTCAGGCCAACCGGCAGGCAGGCGATAGCAATCCGCCAACAGATTTCATCCGTCCCCCTTTTGCAACGATCAATTGCCCCGGCGTCACACTTGTAACAGAAAAGTCACATGTCCATCACCCGATCCGCTTCAATGACGGCTATATTTTGATTCTAAAATTAGCCAAGGATATTGGGATAAAAGACAATGGGTGATTCCGGAAAAAACAACAAAATAGCCCTGAAGCTAAAAAAAGACCAAATACCCCCACCGCCGGATTTTGATCTGCAACGGGCGGTGGATGAAATAGAGCCTTGGGATCAGGAAACCTACGATGCGATCATCGCCACGGATTTGACCGCCAGGCAAATTGAAAGCGTGGTAAACCCGACTGAATCCTACCCCAAACAAAAGGCCGTGTTGGCGGTTCATTGGCACCCCGAGTGGATTCCCTTTGACCTGATCACCCGCCGAATCCAAACCATGTACCCAAACAGCGAGCGGGAGCTGATCATCCCCACCCAGCACAACAAGCTGCTTACATACGGCGAATATGCCGGCGTGGAGGTTGACTGCTATTCTTCGGGCTTCAATCGCAAGGTCCAGCTTCTGCTGCACTTCAAGGCCGACAAGGTCAAAAACGCCCACATCCTGCGGTCCATGCTGGAGCATACGGCCAGCTACCGTTCATCCCAGCTCTTCGAATTCATCAACAACATCATCAACCCCGACCAGCAGCACCGGCTGGAAGAAGCCGTGGCCGACACCGGGGCCAATGAGGAGTTGGTGGAGTTGGTGCGCTTCTACACGGCGCGGTTGAACGCCCTGCTGGATAAAAACGAAAACCGCACGCCGCCGTTCATGATCAAGAACAAACTGCTGACCGAGTACATTGACGCCCAGCGCAAACGCCACCCGGACATCACCATAAACCGGGCCCTGTTGCTGATCAAGGCGGTCAAGGCCATCACCAAGCTGCACTTTTCGTTCGATTATTTCTTCCGGGCCTCCGAGGTCATCGAAGAGGCGCGTTCGCTGGGCGGCGGCATCGTCATACCCCACCCCGAACAGTTTTGGCCCATACTCCTGGCCGACTACGACGTTGACGGCTGGGAGGTCTGGAATCCGCAATCCCGGGAATACACCGAGTTTTTGGTCAGGGCCCTCAACACGCACAACAAACAGTATTCAACGGCCAAGCGTTCGCTGCTGGTCTTCATGGGCGACGACACCCACATGTCGGTCAAGATCAAGGACCCGGCCACCCTGGAAAAATCAAAACTCGAGCGGGAAATCGGGTTGCAACCTGTTTGGGACGAAATCGGCATGCGCAAGACGCTCAGCCTGGCGGGCGCCAGCCGTGAATCGGCCATCGAACAATACAAACAGCGCCTGGGTTAACGCAAGGAGGCAGCCAAGCAATGTCCAGTGGCCAAAGATTCAAGCACGAATCAATCCAAGAGTCGGCAGCCGTTATCAAGTACCTCAAGGCGCTTTGTGACGGTTTCGAAAGCGAGGCCCTCACCTTCAGCTCCGAGGATCAGTGTCTGGTACTCAGGCCCAAGGGCATGATCAACCTTGAAGTGGACGCTAAAAGCAAAGACGGCGAGATGAAGCTCACGGTCAAATTACGTTGGCGGGACAAGGAAAAGGACCTGGACCTCAGAACCAACGGATTGACCATCCAGCCCGCGGAAAACGCCTGAAAGCGCTGACGGCATATGCTTCTGCCTGAAAGTATTACTGAAAATTTTCGCATCATGGTCACCGAAACCATCGCCCAGGTGGACCAGGCAAACCATTTTTTTAGCGACCCCGAGCCAAAGCTCATGAGTAAGCTCAGCGCCAGGGACGATTACATCGACACCCTAAAAACGCTCATCGAAGACCAGTGCCACGAAATGCTCATGAAAGCCGAGTCGTTGGGAAAAATGCAGGCCAATTACCTGCGTTCGATGATCACCATAAGCGCCAACCTGGAGCGCATCGCCGATTTTGCCGTGAACATCCTGCGGCAAACCACCCACATGAGCGACCCTACCTTTGCCTCCGACTATGATCTTGCCGCGTTTTTTCACATATCCATGCTCAGCCTGGAGTCGGTTGAAGATGCCTTGAGCAGGCGGGATCTTTCCAAGGCCGTGAGCATCTGTCAGGCCGAACACAATATCGACAAGCTCTACGAAAACCGCTTCGCCCGTATTCTGCGCGAGCTGAAGTCGGGCGGTCCGGCCCAGGACTTGGTCACCACCCTGTTCATTTGCCATTACCTAGAGCGCATGGGCGACTCGCTGCAAAACATCGGCGAGGCCATCATCTTCGCCCTGGTCGGCGAAAAGATGAAGATCCACCAATACGAGGCCCTCAGCGAAGGCCTCGAGGCAACAGGCCGCCAAAGTTCGCTGCAAAAAGTGGAGCTCAACTCCATTTGGGGCACCCGTTCGGGCTGCCGCATCGGCACGGCCAAAGACCGGGGGGGGCCCGAGGGCTCATCTCCGGTGCTGTTCAAGCAGGGCAACCCGCGCAAGTTGTGGCAGGAGCGGGAAAAACTGCAAACCTGGGACCGGCTGTTTCCCGGCCTGCCGCCCAAGGTATGGGGCTTTCAGCAGGTCGATGAGGACAACGCCTCTTTGATGGTGGAGTTTCTTCAAGGCATCAACTTGCAGGAACTGATCCTCACTACGGAACGCTCATTTTTCATGGTGGCCCTGGAGGCCCTGCAGGAGGTAATTACCCGCATCTGGTCGTCAACGCGCCAGGATCAGGAGAACAACGCCGGTTTCATCGAGCAGATAGAAAGCCGCCGCTATTCGGTCTTCCGCCTGCACCCGTCGTTCAACGGCCACACCGGCGCCATCGGCGAACTGGCCCTGCCAACTTTCGGCCAGTTGGTCAAGTGGCTCCGGCCCGAGGAAAAACAACTGAACGCACCATTTTCGGTGATGATTCACGGCGACTTCAACCTCAACAACGTTATTTATGACCCGGCCGGGAAAACCATCCACTTCATCGACCTGCACCGCTCCAAGATGTCCGACTATGCCCAGGACATCTCGGTTTTCCTGGTGTCGGGATTCCGGCTGCCCATCTTTGCCAGCGACCTGCGCGGCCGCCTGAATAGGGTGGCCAAGGCGATGTATGGTTTCGCCATGAAGCAGGCAGGGGAAATGGGCGACGAAACATTCCAGGCGCGTTTGGCTCTGGGCCTGAGCAGGTCTTTCTTCTCCAGTACCCGCTTTGAATACAACCGCAAGTTCGCCAAGGAAATGTTCCTGCGGTCCAAGTATCTGCTGGAAATGCTCAACGCTCACAGGCCAAAGCCTTGGCAGAGCTTCCAACTGCCCGAAGATATTCTCTATTACTAGTACACGCGAGGGTTCGTTAGCATGGAAATAGGCGTTGTAGGCATCACCGAAGGCTGGTCCACGGAAAAGCTGGCCGATGCCGTGGAAAAAAAGACAGGCTTCCGTTGCGTTATCGATTTGGCCGAGATATCGGTGGACATGGCCCGCAACAAGGCCTTTTTCAAGGGCCGGGCAATCTCTGACTTCGATGGCCTGATCATTAAAAAGGTCGGCCCGGCCTATTCGCCGGACCTGCTTGACCGGCTTGAGCTATTGCGCTGCATCGAATCCATGGGCGTGCGCATTTTTTCGGAGCCGGAACGCATTCACCGGGTCTTGAACCGTCTCAGTTGCACAACCGGCCTGTTCAAAGCCGGAATCCCCTTGCCGCCAACCGTGGTAACCGAAGATGTCGGCGAAGCGGTCGAAGCCGTACGCAATTTCGGGCCCTGCGTACTCAAGCCCCTGTATACGTCAAAGGCCAGGGGTATGACCATAGTCCAGCCGGGCAACGGCCTGCGCGAGGACGTGGCCAATTTCAAGGCCTCGGGCAACCAGATGATCTATTTACAAAAGGTTGTTGAGCTTCCCGGCCAGGATCTTGGCGTGGTCTTTTTGGGCGGCCAATACCTGACCACCTACGCCAGGGTCGGCAAAAAGGGCTCATGGAACACCACCACCAACTCCGGCGGCAAATACCAACACTACGAGCCATCCGAGGAAGTAAAGGCCATTGCCCAAAAGGCCCAGGCCATTTTCGGCCTGGATTTCACCTGCGTTGACGTGGCCGAAACGCCAGACGGCCCGGTTGTGTTCGAGGTCTCGGCCTTTGGCGGATTCAGGGGACTGTTGGAGGGCTGCGGCATGGATGCCGCCGCCTTGTACACCGACCATGTCTACAAGGAGATCAGCGGTGAATAGCCCGCGATATGTTGACGAGGTGATCCCGCCCACGGCCAAGGATGCCCCAATGGTCGGTGCCATGGTCCTGGGTTTCGGGGAATGCGCGATCAAGGTCCAGTCCAACCACGAGCCCCTGCTGGCCGAGCTTTCGCAATACTTTGACCAATTCGTGGTCAACAGCGACACCCCGGCCCAGATGACCGTCACGACCATTGAGCAGGAACCGCCGGTTATTGACCTGGATCTGATGGTCAAGCAGCCCGACCCCGGCAAGACCAAGATCAAGGAAGAATTTTACGATCTGGCAGACGGCCGCCTGGTCCGCAAACGGCTCACGGGGTTGATCTTTCTGTTCGGCAAGGATACGCACCTGGCCATCGGCCCCTGCCTGAAAAACAGCAACCAGGTCATCAACTTCATCAACAACCGCCTGATCCAATGGGAGCTTGACCGGGGCTGTCTGCTGGCCCACGCGGCCGCTGTGACCAGCGGCGGCAAGGGCATGGCCTTGGCCGGTTTCTCGGGCATGGGCAAATCCACCCTGGCCCTACACATGATGAGTCTTGGCGCTGACTTTGTAAGCAACGACCGCCTGTTGGTAAAAAACAGCGGCCCTGGCGCCTGGATGACGGGAGTGGCCAAGCTGCCGCGCATCAACCCCGGCACGGCCCTGAACAACCCCGACCTTGCCACGGTCATGCCCGAAAAAGACCGCATTCGCTTTGCCGGTCTGCCGCCCGAGGAGCTTTGGCCCCTGGAGCACAAATACGATGTGGATATCGAGGCCTGCTTTGGTCCGGGACGCTTCACCCTGGACCATGCCTTCGACGCCCTGGGCCTGCTCAACTGGCAACGCGACGGCGGCCCGCTACAGGTCCGGGAAATCGATATATCCAGACGGCTGGATCTGCTGGAGGCCTTCAAGAAGTCGCCGGGCCTTTTCTTCATCGAGGATGGCCAGGCCAGAGACTACTCGGATGAGGCATATATCAAGGTAATGAAAAACGTCGTTGTGTACGAACTCAGCGGCGGCGCTGACTTTATCCAGGCGGCCGGCATCTGCCTGGACAAGTTGCGGAGCCTCTAGCGCCAGATGACCGACCATCTGACCATAACCCGCACGGTCCGGCTGCCCGACAAAGTCAGGCTGGCCCGCTTTGCCCGCACCCCGGAACTGGGCCCCAGGGTGCTATTTTTCAGCGGTGGCAGCGCGCTCAACCCCCTAAGCCGCCGTTTGATCAACTATACCCACAACTCCATTCATTTGATCACGCCGTTTGACTCGGGCGGTTCCTCGGCCGTTCTGCGCAAGGCATTCGGCATGCCCGCTGTGGGAGACCTGCGCAACCGGATGATGGCCTTGGCCGATCAAACCGTGCAGGGCAACCCCAGCATTTACGCCCTGTTCGCCTTTCGACTGCCCAAGGACCAATCCCAAGGGGAGCTTTCGGCCAGGCTGGACAGCATGATCCTGGGCCGTGACGAGCTCGTGGCGGCCGTGCCAGACCCAATGCGTAAAATAATCCGCAATCACCTCGGCTATTTCCGCAACGAAATGCCCCAAGACTTCGACCTGCGGGGGGCCAGCGTGGGGAACCTTGTCCTGGTGGGCGGCTATCTGAACAACAACCGTCACATCGACCCGGTGCTTTTCCTGTTTTCCAAGCTGGTAGAGGTCCGGGGCACCGTTCGTCCCATCGTCAACAAGGACTGCCACCTGGCGGTGAACCTGGCCGACGGCTCAAAGGTCATCGGCCAGCACCTGCTGACCGGCAAGGAAGTCAAACCAATCACTTCAGCGGTACAAAGCCTTTACCTGGTAAACGGTTTGGACGATCACACCCCGGCCGAGGTGGTGATCAGGGATAAGATACGCGGCCTTATCTCCGAGGCCGAGTTGATCTGCTATCCCATGGGCAGCTTTTATTCGAGTCTGATGGCAAACCTGCTGCCCGGCGGCGTGGCGGACGCCGTGGCGAAAAAAGGCTGCCCCAAAGTGTTCATACCCAGCACCGGCCGGGACCCTGAATTGGTGGGCACCCCGGTGCATGAAACGGTTCACAGGCTCATAACCCAACTGCAAGCCAATGCGGACAAGGCCATACCGGTTGACCGGTTCCTTAATTTCGTCCTGGTTGACTCGGAACACGGCGACTATCCGGGCGGGTTGGATAAAAGGGCCATTGAGGAATTGGGTGTTGTGATAATTGACACGGATTTGGCCCAAAAGGACAAAGCAACGCGTTTGGACCCGGACAAGCTGCTGGGCGCGTTGCTGTCGCTTGTATGAGGCATTTACGAATAAACCTACGGCAATCAAAACATTCTAAAAGTAACATGGTGAAAAATGGATGCTAACAAACAAACCAAAAGGATGCTCTCGGCCCACGAAGCGGCCGCCTATCTGCGGCAACTGGCCGGCCAGCTCGAAAACGGCTCGGTATTTTTCGACGAGGCCGACATGGATGTCAGCGGCGTGGTCAGCCTCAAGGAGAGCCTCAAATCCAAGTCGGACAAAAATACTCTAAAGGTCAAGCTGAAGATCTACGGTTTGGGCGCTCATCCCGGAGACGATGAAGACATCACCATTGAAACCGAGTCCGAGGATGAAGACGATTCGGAGGCCGACCAGGAAACGGTATCTGCGGAAGACGACCTGGCGGATGCTGAGCGGCCCTCCTACAAAAAGCTGAAAAAAAGGCTGCAAAAGGCTTACAAGGCCATCAACGAACAGATCGGCCAAGAAGAAATCGCCGACCTTGCCATTATCCAGGCCTTTTACAATGACTGCCTGCTGATGACTTCCTACAGCGGCAAGGGCGATGTCTACTACCCCCAGTTCATAGCTGTGGCCGAGCGTGTTCTCTCAAGCGCAGAAGCGGGAAATCTCGCGTCCTTCAAGACGTCCATGGCGGACATGAAAAAAATGAAAGCGGAATGTCACGACCGCTATAAATAGTGTAATCAGCAAGATAGGCGGTCATTTGAACAGATATCTGCGCCGTGCCTGGCGTGTGTTATTTTCCGAACGACCGCTCTTATTACCTTGACCAACAGGTTTATCCAGCGGATACTACGTCATGGTTTTTTCCTCGTATCGTGGTTGACCGCATGAATCTTTCCGCCCAACCGGCTATAAACAACCTGGAAGCACCTCCCGTGGGCTTCCGGGGGTGGCGCGTGGTCGCGGCCGCCTTTTTCGGCAATTTCATGGCCACGGGCACGGCGTTTTACATTTTCAACGCCCTGATGCTGCCGCTGTGCGCCGAGCGCGGCTGGACCAGGGCCGAAGTCAACTACGCCCCCATGCTCGGCTTCAGCCTGGGCCTGCTTTTTCAGCTTGTCTACGGCTCGGTTATCGAGAAAGTCGGATCCAGAAAGCTCATGACCTTTGGTCCGGCGCTCTCGGCCGCCGCCTTTATCAGCCTGGGCTACACGCACAATCTCTTCATTTTTTATCTGATGTATATCCTGCTGGTAGGCGGCAACGGCACCATGAACGGCATTGTGGCCAATACTGCGGTTGCCAACTGGTTTGTCGAAAAACGAGGCAAGGCCCTGGGCCTGGCCACTGCCGGCGTGTCCTTCTCCGGCGTCGTGCTGCCCATGGCCGCCCTTTATCTTTTGGAGCACACGACTCTGGAAAACACGTTCATCGCGGTGGGGTTGGCCATCCTTTTGGTTTCGCCGCTCAGCTGGCTGCTGGTTCGCGATACGCCGGAATCATGCGGTCAATTCCCCGACGGAGCCCAGCAACAACCGGATGATTATCTTGAGAATCTTACCGCCGTCGCCGGCGATATCCCCGGGCAGCCGTTAATAGTGCGCCTTTCCGCGGGCCAAATAGTCCGCCAGCCAGACTTCTGGATCACAGGGCTTGCGTTCGGCGTCACCCTGATGGGTGTGGTCGGCGTCATGTTCCAGTTGGCGCCGCGCTTTCTGGATCTGGGATTCGATAACCGCACGGGCATGATCATGGTCGGCGTGGCCACGTTCATGGGTGCGGTGGGCAAAGCCGCCTGGGGCTGGGTCTGCGACAGTTTCGACCCCCGTAAGGTAATTTCGCTGATGATGGTCTCCAACGCGGCGGGCCTGATTATCGGCCTCAACGTCAGCGGGTGGCTGGGCGGATTCGCCTTTGCCATGGTATTCGGCTTCGCCATGGGCGGGGCCATGTCCACGTTCCCCATCATGGTCGGTTATCTCTACGGCCGGCTGGCCTTTGCCAGCGCCTTCCGCTTCCTGGTGCTGTTTTTGGGCATGGAAGGCCTGGGGTCGCTGGTCATGGGCCAATCCTTTGAATGGACCGGATCATACGATGCCGCCTACTACATTTTCATCGGCCTGGACCTGATAGGTGCGGCTATGATCATGGCGGTGAAAAAACGCTCCACCCACTAAAACCGGCAAGCATTTCCCTGATGCATTGACGGTAAAAACTGCCCCAAGCGGCCTACCGGTCGGCTTCGCATATCTTATCAATCCGATATTGCTTACTTATCCAACACAAGTCAAACTGGCAACCTATTTGCATCACTCCACGTTGGACAACAATATTTCTCCGATCCGTGGAGGGAAAAATGATAGACGCGGTAACCAGCACAACCGCTGCCACCACCACCAATTCGTCGAGCAGCACCAGCAGCGCCTCGGGTTCATCGTTCGAGTCCGCTCTGGAGTCGGCCCTTTCCAGCACCGAGGAGCAGGAATCCACCAGCACCCTGGAAAACGATTTCGTGTACGCCTCGGAGATCATCTCCCTGGGGGCGGACCGCTGGTGCATGCACAACATGTCCCTGAGCGTTGATTACGACGGCACCGACAGTTCCGTGCCCGATGAGGTCAATGAGCTGCCCTATGCCATCAGCACCTGGAGCGGCGCCAGTTTCTCCATGGATGGCCTGAGCGCCAGCGGCGAGGAACAGGTCGGCGAGGATGTGCCCTACTTCCACAACCCGTCGTTCGTGGAAAAAGACGGGGTGATCTACGCCTACTTTGTGGACCACAACGACGACAGCACGTATGACGTTGGCCTGGCCACCAGCACCGACGGCGTGAATTTCGAATATCAGGGCAAGGTGCTGACAAAGGGCGATTCCTTTGACAATGTCATGGCCAGCTTTCCCAGCGTCAACTACGACGAGGAAAGCGGCGAATGGACCATGCTCTACGAATCGGAAAACGAGATCGGTTACAACAGCATCTGCATGGCCACCAGCTCCGACGGCGTAAACTGGGACAAACAGGGCGAGGTGATCTGGCCCGGCGACGCCGGTGACATCAGCGCCGTTGATGTGGGCACGCCGACGTTCTTCAAGGAAGGCGACAACTGGCACGTCTACTTCCACGCCCATTCCGATGACGGCCGCACCCGCATCGGCTATGCCAGCGGGACGGACCTCAAGGACCTGACAGTCCAGGAGCAGCCCATCATCGACGTTGACGCCTCGGGCTCGGAAAACCAGACCGTGGGCAACCGCAGCAGCGTCTTTAAGTCGGGCGATTATTACTACATGTTCTATGAAGTCAGTGAAAACAACTATTTCTCCACCGACACGGCCAAATGGGGCATCAACCTAGCCAGGGCCGAGAGCCCGGACGGGCCGTGGGAGAAGTATGAGGGCGGGCCCATTGTCAGCAACCCGGAATATGGCTACGGCTATGACGGCCCGGAAGTGCTGGCCGACGGTGAAGACCTGTACCTGTACTACCGCACCGACGGCAACACCACCACCCGCACCCTGATCACCGGCCTTGACGGCTGGGGCGACTCGGAAGAAGAAGCCGCCTAGGACCGCCGCATCCGCACAATCAGACGCGCTCCGGGACTCCGGCGCGCGTTTTTTATGCTGTCACCCTGGAAAATCTTGGGTTAAGCTGGGACAAACTCTTTCCTCCGGGGGCCATTCGATGAAAAAGCTAATAATTAGCCTTGTGTTGTGTTCGGCGATGATCTTGTCCGGCTGCGGTCCTACCTTTGTGCCCAAGGCGACCCGCGATCAGATCAATCCCAACCTTTCCCTCACCCAGGTTGTCAAGGACCCGGATGCCTATGATGGCCAGATCGTGTTGTGGGGCGGTATCATCGTCAAGACCATCAACAAGAAAAAAGGCAGCCTGATCGAGATAGTCCAACTGCCTCTGGACGACAGCGGCAGGCCCAAGGACGTGGACCAAACCCAGGGCCGGTTCATCGTAGCCATCCAGGAATTCATGGACCCGGCCATCTATGCCCAGGGCCGGGACATCAGCGTCGCCGGCGAGGTGACCGGCGTGGAGGACCTGCCCATCGGCGAGTTGAAATACACCTATGCCCTGCTGCGGGCCAAGACCATCAAGCTTTGGCCCAAGCGCCCGGTTAACGTCAAGATCGACAACATGACCTATCCGCCGTACTACCCGGGCATGCCGCCGAACATGTATTGGTACACCTCTCCCTATCTGTGGTGGTAAGCCGTAAAGGTGAAACCCGCCCTATCCGATAATGAACCAGTCATGGGATTTGGCCCCCTGCTGGGTCTGGCCCTGTTGGGCGGACTGGCGGGAGGGCTAAGTCTTTTATGCGATTTCCTCTGGCCGCTGGCCCTTGTCTGCCTGGCGCCCCTGGTGTTGGCCGCCTATTGCCTGCGGCCTCGCCTGGCCGCTTTGGCTGGTCTGGCATGGGGAGTGGCCCATGCCCTCGTTCTTCTCCATTGGGTGACGCCCTTGTTGTCTACCCATGCCGGTTTGTGGCTAGTGGCTGCTGCTGGCTTGAATCTGCTGGCGGCGCTGTTCCAGGCCCTCTATCCCGCAGTATTTTGCTTTGCCCTGGCCCTGGCCAGACCCGGCGGAATCGTTGGGCTGTTGTCTATCGCCCTTTGTTGGACCGGGCTTGAGTGGCTCCGCGGTGAAATCATCCTGAAAGTCTCCTGGCAGCCCCTGGGTCAGGCCCTCGCCGGATGCGATGTATTATGCCAAACCGCTGAGTGGTGGGGCGTCAGAGGCCTTTCGATCATTGTCGCATTGATGAACACCCTAATAGCCCGGGCCCTTTTGCCGCGAAAAACAGCGGCAGGCAAAAGGCTTCTGGCCTTGGGCGCGGTATTGGCTCTTCTGGCCGCGATGGCCCTATGGGGCCAGATGCGCCTCGGCGCTGTCCGCAGCCAGATGGCCCAGGCCCCCGGAATCCGGGTCATGACCGCCCAGGCGGAAAGGACGATCACCCAACTGGAGGGCTCTCCCCGCCAGAGCCCGGAAATGTTGGCCGAGCTGAGCCGCCGGGGCTGTCCGGGCGGCGGAGCGCAACCCCAGCTCATTGTCTGGCCCGAATCGGCCGCGCCTTACTACCTGTTCACAATGCCCGGCGACGGCCTGGTCATGAAATATCTCGCCCTGGAAAAGAAGAGCCACCTCATCCTCGGCTCCAAAGGAGTCGTGCGCCGGGGCAAAGGCCTGGCCCGCACCAACCGGGCATGGCTCATCGGTCCGGAAGGTACGGCTTTGGGTTTTTATGACAAGGCGGCCCTGGCCCCCTTTGGCGAATACTCGCCGCTAGGGCCTTTGTGGCTCCTGGAACTTTTGGCCGTGGATAAGTACGAATTCGCCAGGGGCGAACCGGGGAGGATACTGGATGCGGGACAATATAAAATCGGGCCGTTGATCTGTTTCGAGGCCCTCGTGCCCAGTCTGGCCCGTATGCAGACTAATGACGGCGCCCAGGTACTGGTCAACATATCCAACGAGGCATGGTTTATCGACGGTGTTTCCCGGCAGATCCTGGCCCACATGCGCATGCGCTGCCTGGAAACCAGGAGGGCATGCGCTCGGGCGTCCGACATGGGCCTGAGCGCCCTGATCATGCCCGACGGTGGCATTGAGAGCACCAGGGGGGCTGTTTTGTGCGGCTCGGTGCCGTTGATGGGCCAACGAACCCTGTACACGCGGTTGGGCTGGATATGGAGCCCGGGGTCCCTGATCCTAGCCGCAGCGCTATTGGTCTGGGCGAGGATACGCCGCCGGGCCGACAGATAACCCGGCGGCGCGCCATATCAAATCTTGGTTTCGCTGTCTTTCCAGTATTTTTCCCGCAGCTTGGTCTTCAGGGCCTTGCCGATCATCGAACGAGGCACGGCCTCAATGAATTCCACGCTCTTGGGCACCTTGAAGCCGGCCAGCTTGTCCCGGCAATAGGCCATGATCTCATCTTCGCTGGCCTGGGCTCCCTGGGCCGGGACCACCAGGGCCTTGACCGACTCGCCCCATTTTTCGTCGGGCACCCCGATGACCGCCACGTCGGCCACCGCGTCATGGTGCATGAGCACGTTTTCGATCTCCACGGGGTAGACATTGATGCCGCCGGTGATGATCATGTCGTTCTTGCGGTCGACGATATAGAAGTTGCCGTCCTCGCCCAGTTTGGCGATATCGCCCACCGTGCCCCATTCGTGGTCCAGGTATGATTCGGCAGTGGCTTCGGGCTTGTTCAGGTAGCCTTCCCACATGCTGAATCCCCTGCCGTAGAGTACTCCGGGTTGGCCGACCGGGGCCTTTTTGCCGTCTTCATCGAACACGGCCAACTCGAGGTCGAACAGGGGCTTGCCCACGCAGCCCTCCTGGCCCGATCCGTCGTTGTAGCTGAATTTGGAGATGAATCCAAACTCCGACGCGCCCAGCCAGTTGGACACCTCGGCATCTGGAAAACGGTCGATCATCTTCTGGGCCGTGGCGTTATGCAGGGGAGCACCGCAGGCGATGACCCGCCGGACGCTGGACACGTCATGGGCGTCGAGGATCTCGGCGGGCATGCTCAGCATCCACTCGTACATGATCGGCACCATGAAGATCCAGGTGGGCTTGTATTTCGCGATCTGGGCAAAGACCTTGTCCGGCTCGAAGGCCGGGATGATGGCCATGGTGCCGCCGCTCATCATGGTGGCGAAGGCATAGCCCATGCTGGCCGCGGCGTACATGGGCGCAACCGCCAGATAGACGTCGTCGCCGGTCAGGCCCAGTTCGTGGCAAACGGCGTTGGCCATGTGATAGTCGCTTTTACAGGTCCTGGCGGCAGCCTTGGGCTTGCCCGTGGTGCCCGAGGTATACATCAGCAAATGCACGTCATCCGGGGCCAGGAGCATCTCCGGATCTTCGGCGCCGGCCGAGGCGAGGAGCTTGCCGTAGTCGACAACACCTTCCGGGGCGCCGTCTTCGACCATGATGATGTGCTCCAGGGCGGGGATCTGGCTGCGGATTTCCTGGATTATCGCCAACTGGTCGGGTCCCTTGAGGATGATGGCCCTGGCTCCGGAGTCGTTGATCTGGTAGGCCACTTCCGGCCCGGTCAGGCGGAAGTTGGCGCCGGTGGCCACCAAGCCGGCCTTGTTGATGCCCAGGATCGCCTCGGGGTACTGCATGCAGTTGGGCAAAAATATAATGGCCCTGTCGTCCTTGTTCAGGCCCAGGCTTTTCAATCCATTGCCCAATCGGTTGCTGCGCTCCCAGAGCTGGCTCCAGGTCATGCTTTGATCGCCGAACATAACCGCCGTCTTATCCGGGTTTTTTATCACGTTTGTGCGAACGGTGCTCATGGCGTCATCGGCATAGGTTTTTTTGCCCTGGATTCTGCCAAAATCAAAATTCATGGATTCGTCTCCCTCATTTCTGGTTCCCTTGGCTGTTTCACAGACCGTAGTCGGTGAACATCGTTACACAGGAAACCAGCCAAAGGCAAGTCCTTATGTGCGAGCATGTTTTATTTTTATTTTTACCTATTAATTCAACAAGATGTGCTGTCGGATATTCCATTTAGGAAAATGGAAACACTGCGGTCCATGTATTCCATAACATTGTAGTTGCCGTCGGAAAGGCCCCAATCGTAGATGATCCCCCGGGCCAGGGCCATAATCATCCTCGCCGTATCGGAAGCCGATAGGCTTTTAGCAACCCGCCCCATACGCTGGGCCTCCTGCAGGGAAGAGTGGACCGTCGAATAGAACGGACGATCTGGAGAAAGCAAAAAGCCGGTTCCGGTTTCAACCTGGCTGCGGTAGATCTGGCGGCAAAAGGCCGGTTCATAGGAGTCTGCTGTCTTGGCCATGAACCAGGTGGCGAACTTAATGCGTCCGCGCCAGTCCAAACCCTTTTCCATTTGCCCCATGGCCTCGATCAGGTCCGAGTCGATCTGGCGGTAGATTTCGATGATGATTTCATCTTTGGACGTAAAGTGATGGTAAAAGCCGCCCTTGGCCACACCGGCCTCTTTGCATATCTGGTCCACCGTCACATGCTCGAAACCATGGTCGCTGATCAGCTTGGCCGCGATATCATAGATTTTCTTCTTGGTATTTAGGGCCTGCTGCTGGCGTTTGGTAAGGGGTTTGGGCGGCATCTCTTCCTCTTATGCTGGTTCCAGCCATGCCTATCACATCGCCAGGCCATCTTCAAGCCCGCACTCGAAGCCTGCCCGCATTGACGGCAAGTCGGCATTGGGTCTATCATGCCAGAATCTGTTCTGCTTTTACCGGCCTTTATCCGGAGCCTATCAAGCATGCACTCTTATGAAAAAGCCATAAGCAGCATCCTGGTCCTGGTCGCCCTGATCGGGCTGGTGGTCCTGCTGCGCAAAAAAGGCGTAATCGCCGAAGACAGCGGCCCGCAGTTCGCCAAGCTGGTGACCCAGTTCACCCTGCCCGCCCTGATCTTCTTTTCCCTGGCCCGAACCACCCTTGTCTGGGACCAGGCCTATCTGGCCCTGGTCATGCTGGCCGCTGAAATTCTCTGTCTGGGGTTGGCCTGGTTCATCGGCCGGGGCCTCAAGCTGGCTCCTCCCCAGATGGGCGCCTTTATCCTGGTCTGCGGATTCGGCAGCAGCTCCCTGCTGGGCTATGCCTTCATCAGCGAGCTTTTCCCCGGCGATACCGCCGCCATTGTCGAGGCCGTGATCATTTCGGAATTGGGCGTGGGCCCGGCCCTGTTCACCATCGGCGTGATGATCGCCATCTACTACGGCGCCCAGTCTGTGAGTTCGGCCCAAAGGTTCAAGGCGGCCATGGCCTTTTTCAAGTCGCCGATTTTCTTTTCAGTGGTTGCCGGGCTGGCCTGGTCGGCGTTGAAACTGCCCTGCGACCTTCCGGTGCTTTCCACGATCTTCGACGGCCTCAAGGTCATCGGCGCGGCCAACACCCTGATGGTGGCCCTGACCGTCGGCGTGATGCTGCAATTCCAGGAATTAAAGGAAGTGGCCCTGATGGCGGCCATTGTCATCGTTATCAAGCTGGTGCTCAAACCGATCATGGTCTGGCTGCCCACCCTGGCCATGTCTTTTACCGCCACCCAGGTCCATATCCTGGTGCTGGAAGGGGCCATGCCCTCGGCCATGCTCACGGTGGTGCTTGCGGCCACCTACGGCTGCGACGCCAAGCTGGCCTCTAAGCTGGTTTTTGCCACAACCATTGTCAGCTGCATCAGCATTATGGTGGTGTATGGCCTATTGAGCTAACGGTAGCGTAAAACAACCCTGGCCGGTGCGCCGTCGCCGCCGCTTATGGCCAGGGGCAGACAGATCACCTCGCAGTCTCCGGCCGGGGCCCGGCTCAGACGCAGGCCTTCGATGATTACGATCCCGGCCCCAAGCAAGATATGGTGCACCGGCGACCGCCCCCCCTCGTGGTTTTCCACAGAGAGCTGGTCGATGCCCACCAGCTTTACGCCCCATTGCACCAACATTTCGGCGGCATCGGGCAAAAGCGCGCAATACTGCCGCGTTTCGCCTCTTTCCAGATAAGGCCCGCCGCTGGTCTTGAACAGCACCCGTTGGGAGCCTTTGACGCCCGCCGCGATCAATGCATCGACGTCGATGACCGCCTTGCCCGTCACATCCACGACCACGGCCTTGCCCATGAGCACCCCCAGGGGCAGTTGATCCACCGTGGCCCCGTTGGGCAGATAGTGCCGGGGGGCGTCGATATGGGTGCCCGTGTGGCTGCCCATGCTTATGCGGCTCAGATTGTACGGCTCGCCCCTGTCCATGGCATTGTGCGGCGACATCTCAAATGGCGGATCGCCTTCGAACACGGCCATGGCCGGGTGCAGGGGCACAGTGGCGTCGATGATCATCTTGAACGCTCCATATTGATGCGGGGCGGTGCTATAATCCCTTGGGTAACGTCAATAATATTACTGGAGTGGCGCGGGCAATGAAAGCGGCGTGGATAAGCGGCGGCAAGTTGGACATCAGGGACATCCCCAAAACGGAACCAGGACCGGGTCAGGCCCTGCTCAAACCGCTGATTGCCGGAATATGCAACACCGACCTTGAGCTGCTGTCCGGATACTACGGCTTCGAGGGCGTTGCGGGCCATGAATTCGTGGCCGAGGTGATGCAAGCGCCCGATGACCCAAGCTGGGTCGGCAAGCGGGTCACCGCCGACATCAACATAGGCTGCGGCAAGTGCGAGTTTTGCCTGCGGGGCAACCAGCGGCACTGTATTCAACGCCACGTCATAGGCATAAAATATTCCCAGGGCGCATTTGCCGAATACCTCTGCGCGCCCGTGGCCAATCTGTACGAAATACCGGCATGGCTGAGCAACGAACAGGCCGTATTCTGCGAACCCCTGGCAGCAGCCCTGGAGATATCCCAGCAGATCCACCTTACTGCCGCGCACAAGATGGCCGTGGTCGGCGACGGCAAACTTGGTCTGCTTGTGGCCCTGGGGTTGGCCGTGTACAACCCCGTCCTGTTGCTGTTGGGCAAGCACCCCGAAAAGCTGGCCCTGGCGGCGAATCAGGGCATTGGAACCAGGCTGGTGCGGGCCGATGAAGACTGGACCCGGCTCGCGGACGAACTGGGCCGCTTCGACATCGTGGTGGAGGCAACCGGCAGTCCCGACGGCATCAACAAGTCCCTGGAGCTTGTAAAATCAGAGGGCATTCTGGTGGCTAAAACAACCTCGCATCTGCCGTCGCAGATCAACTTGGCCCGAATCGTTGTCGATGAAATTCAGATTATTGGTTCACGCTGCGGCGATATGGCCCTTGCACTAGACCACCTGGCCCGGAACGCCCTTGATGTGCTGCCCCTGATCGACAGCGTATTTGGCTTCGGGGAAATGACGGAGGCCTTCGCACACGCGGCGACACCCGGCGCGGGCAAGGTCCTGGTGCGTTTTGATCAGTCCTGATCCAAGCCCAATTCCCGGCGCACGGCCCGGCGAACCAGCTCGGAGACGCTGAGCCCGCTGGTGTAGGAGCGCTCCAGCAGCCCGGCCCATTCGGCTTCGGTTACGTAGATGGTCCGGCGCAGAAAGCCGCCCGGCGTGGTGCTTTTTTCGGTCTTGCGTATGGCCGGTGCGTTGGGCGGCGGCAAAGCCCCGGATGCGGCCGGAGCGGCCTGGTCCAGATCCTTTTTAAGCTGGCTCAGTCTGGCCTTTTTGCCCATCATCCAACCTCCTTGAGCCTGGCGAGCACATAGCGCCCCAGTTCCTCGAATTCCTGGTGACAGAGGCTGCCCGCGGCATAGGTGGCCACAGTGCGGCCCAGCACCGCCGATTCCACAACGGCCACCCGGTCGTGGATGGGCGGCGACACCGGTCCCATGGCCGAAAGCTGCTCGGGCAGTTCCCTGGCCAGCACGGTGCCATTTTTTAACCTTGAGGGAACCAGGGCCATAAGCGGCAGACCGTCGTCCCTCTCCCGGCGGGCCTGTTCAACCAGGTCCACGGCTTCCTGGGCGGCCCAAAGATCCAATGGTGACGGCCCCACCGGTATGAGCACGAAATCGGCGGTAAGGGCCGCCAGCATGGTGGGATCGGCCAACTGCGGCGGCGTGTCGAAAACCAGTATATCGGCCCGGGACTGCTTGATCGCCTGGTCCAGGGTGGCCTTGAATTTCATGGCCCCGGCGCCGGCCCCGAGAAAGGCCACCTGGAAGCCCAAAGCCTCGCCGTCGCCCTGCCGGGCCCAGCGCATGGCCGACTTTTGCAGGTCCAAATCGACCACCCCCACCTGGGCCTTGCGCCTGGCAGCCAGAGCCGCCGCCAGGTTCAGGGCAATGGTCGTCTTGCCCACACCGCCTTTCAGGTTGGCAACCGCAATGATTTTCGGCATATACCCTCCCCATGCCGCCTCTGTTCCTGGCCCTCGACAATAGCAGCACCATGCCCGTGGGTCAAGATTGGCAAAAACGCTGCCCAACGGGGCGTCTTCGATAGAGCCACTAGTTTTCATCGGCTTTCTTTACATAGCCACTCCAAAAACAGACATCCAATAAACCAAGGCTCTTCTTTTTATTGTATATGTACTATTTGATATGCTATACATCCCAATATCTGATTTGCTCTCGGTTTTTGGAGCAAATACTAAAGTGTCAATCTAGGTGGGGTAACAATGGCTTTTGAAAAAGAATTGGAACAGCTCGAAAAACGAAAACAACGCGCCCTGGCCATGGGCGGTCCGGAAAAAGTGGCCCAACATCATGCCAAGGGTAAATACGACGCCAGGCAACGCATAGACCATTTGGTTGACAACGGCTCCTTCATGGAAGTGGGCCTGTTGAATCATTCCGACATGCCGGGCATGGAAGACAAGACCCCGGCCGACTCCAAAGTGGGCGGACTGGCCAAGATCGATGGCCGCTCCATCGCCATTCTGGCCAACGACTTCACGACATTGGCCGCCACATCCAGCCGGGTGGCCGGCTACAAGGAAGGCCACATCAAACATATCGCCGCCAAGCATGGCCTGCCCCTGGTCTACCTGGGCGAAGCCGGCGGCGCGCGCATGCCCGACATCATGGGCTCCAAGGGCCTGGCCTCTTTTGGCGGCGGCGGCCTGGATTCATATTTACACATAATGACCAGGGTGCGTCAAACCCCGATGATCGCGGCGGTCATGGGCGAATGCTACGGCATGCCCACATGGATGTCCTGTCTGGCCGATATCGTGGTCCAGGTAAAAGGTTCGGCCCTTGGCGTTTCCGGCCCCAGGGTGCTGGAGATAGCCCTGGGCGAAAAGATCACCGACGAAGAGCTGGGCGGCTGGAAGGTTCACGCCGAAGTGACCGGCATGAGCGACGCCGTGGTGGAAAACGAGGACGAATGCTTCGAGGTAATCAAACGCTACCTGAGCTATCTTCCCTCTCACCGCGATGAGCTTCCGCCGTATGTTGAGCCGCCCGAGGGTTCTGGCGACGGCATGCCTAACATCCTGGACATTTTGCCCGAGAAGCGCAACCGGGCTTATGACATGCATAAGATCCTGGCCTGCATCGCCGACACCGGCAGCCTGATGCCCCTGAAGCCCAGCTTCGGCAAGAACGTCATCACGGCATTCGCCCGCATAGGCGGACGCTCGGTGGGCTTCGTGGCCAACCAGCCCATGTGCGGCGCCGGAGCCATGGACACCGACGGCATCGACAAGGTCACCAGCTTCCTGTGCCTGTGCGACACATTCAACGTGCCCCTGGTTTTCATGCACGATACGCCGGGCTTCCTGGTGGGCCGGGAGGCCGAACGCCGCCGCGTCGGGGCCAAGGTGATGAACTTCATGAACGCCCTGGGCCTGTTGAGCGTGCCGCGCATATCCATCATCGCCCGCAAATCATACGGCATGGCCTTTTATAATATGCTCGGCTCCGGCACGGGCGCCGATTTCCTGGTGGCCTGGCCTTCGGCCGAGATCAGCTTCGTGGCTCCGGAGATAGCGGCCAACGTGGTCTTTGGCGGCAAGGTGCCCAAGGATGACCGGGAAAAAGAAAAATGGCAGCAGATGGTCGACAACATGATCGAAGACTCGACTCCATATGCCGCCGCCGGCGTGCACATGATTCACGATGTAATAGACCCGCGTGAAACTCGTGACTACATCATCCGGTGCCTAGACGTCTGCCAGGATGATCGCACGGGAGGCATTAGCAATAACGGTTTGGCCAACTGGCCGACAAAATTTTAGCGGGCGCTGCTTAGCCGCCTGCCTACTGGAGGATTAAAATGGGTAAAAAAGTTTTAAAAACCAGACTTTGTGAAGTGCTGGGCATCGAATATCCCATCCTCAGCGCTGGAATGGGCCCCACTCTGATGGGTGAAACCACCGGAGCGCCGGTGGAACTGGTCGTGGCAGTAAGCGAGGCCGGCGGCATGGGCGTATTGGGCGGCAGCGGCTTTACCGTCGACGAACTGCGCGACGCCATCCGCGAGATCAAAAAGCTCACTGACAAGCCCTTTGGCGTGGACCTGCTCCTGCCTAAAAACATCGACTTCAGCGCGCGTAAGGAAGGCTCGACCGAGATGCCCCTGCGCGATATCGTTGCCATGCTGCCCAAGGAATACCAGGAGTGGATGAAAAAAATCAAAACCGAGATGAGCCTACCCGACGATGACGTCATCGTGCGCACCAACACCACGACCATGCGCCCCCAAGAAGCCGTGGCCGCGTGCATGGAAGAAGGCATCCCCCTGTTTGTCGCCGGTCTGGGCAACCCCGGTTTTATGGTCCCCGAGGCCCACTCCAAGGGAATCAAGGTGGCTGGCATCACCGGCAACTCCAAAAATGCCAAGCGTATAGCTGAATCGGGCGTGGACTTCCTGATAGCCCAAGGCTACGAGGGCGGCGGCCACACCGGCCGTATCGGCACCATGGCCCTGCTTCCGGCGGCCATGGACGCAGCCGCTCCGGTGCCCCTGGTGGGCGCGGGCGGCATCGGCGACGGCCGCGGACTGGCGGCCTGTCTGGCCATGGGCTGCGTCGGCGTATGGGTCGGCACCCGCTTCCTGGCCACCAACGAAGGCGGCGCCCTGCCCGTCAACAAGCAGCGCATCATCGACTCCACCGATGAAGACACCAGAGTCAGCCGGGCCTACTCCGGCAAGACCCTGCGGGCCAGCTACAACGGCTTCCATGACCTGTGGGACGCCTCCGGCCTGCCGCCGCTACCGTTCCCGACCCAGGTCATGCTCAGCTCCGCCATGCTCAGCAGCTTCCTCCAGGCCCAGAAGAACGATTACGTGGGCGGCCTGGCCGGTCAGATTTCGGGCATCATTCACGAAATCAAACCCGCAGCCAAGGTTTTGGAGGAAATGGTCGAAGAGGCAGTGGAGATCCTCAGCGAGAGCCTGCCCAAAAATGTAACATGGAAGTAATTCCAACCAACGACCCCACCCGGGGCGTGGACGCCATGTGTCGGCCTTTTGGTTTCGGCGTCCACGCCCTTTCTCGTTTTATGGGGTTACTGGCCCGCTCCTGGTTTGAGCACCAGGTCGATGATTTTGTTTGCCGAAATATCCCTCGGCTTGCCGCTGAAATCCATCATCCTGAAAGTCTTTGTGGTCGTGCCGTCGCTGAAGGTGGCGTTTTTTATACGCACGGTGTAGCCGATGGCCAACCTGTTGCGCGGCACGCTGGGGGCGCTCAAGTTACGGACCATCAGCACCAGGCGTTTGCGGTCCAGGAACTTGTAATAACCGGCCCATTGGGCGTTGGCCCGTTTGTCTTTGGACGCGCAGCGCTTTGGGTCGTCACTCATCTTCAGGTTGGGAAAATCGCTGAAAAAACACACGGCGGATCCGTCCGAAATGTCCTTGCCCCAGCCGTTGATGGAAACGACCTTGGGTTCCATATCAATACCTTTGATGTAGATCGGCTCCCTTTGAACGGGCTCGGTCGGTTCAGGTTCCGGCAGGGGCGCTTGCAGGGCAACCGGCTTTAAATACACCTTTATTGTTTCAGAGGAATCACTTCTTATCCAGAAATTGCGTTGGACCGTTTCATAGCCGTTTTTCTTGACCCAAATGTGATATTGGCCGGTCTTGACGTTTGCATAGGCCACGGCCTGGCCCAAGTCACGCTGAAAATGGATGTTGCGCATTTCCGTGCTGGTGTTTTCCATCAACTTTTTAGTACCGCTGTGCATCACCGAAACCGTGAAGTCATTGAGAGACAATCCGTTTTCGTTGTTAAAGGCATAGACCATGAAATTGGGTTTGTAATAATCCGCCAGCGGTTTATCGACTTCCACCGGTGCGTTGATATCCCACATTATTATGGGCGCGGGGGCGACACCGGGCCAAAACACCAACACCGCAGCCAGGCAAATGGTTATCCAAAAAGGCAAACGTTTGATTTCCATGACATTACACCCGTCTTGGGTTTTCTTCTCCCCATGGCTGGCAGCCGGGAAAACAGCATTGGCCGACGTTTGTTCATAGCCGCGCCTACACCGTTTCGACCCGTTCCGACATTCACCGTATGTTTTTATGTTATCCCCAATTAAAACCAGCGTTCAACTCGGCAGATTAAGGTGCCATTACACCCCTTGGCGCCAAACGAAAAAGCCGCGGGCGCTTTACGCACCCGCGGCCGGTTATGTGTCGGTACGGCAGGATCAGGAACGATCGTCAATCGGAGTATAGTCCGACAGGGTCTTGCCCGTGTAGATCTGGCGTGGCCTGTACAACTTCCAATTAGGATCGCTGGCGCCTTCCTTCCACTGGGCGATCCAGCCGGGCAAGCGGCCGATGGCAAACATCACCGTGAACATGTTGGTGGGGATGCCCATGGCCCGCAGGACGATTCCGCTGTAGAAGTCCACGTTGGGATAGAGGTTGTGGTCGATGAAGTATTGATCTTCCAAAGCGACCTCTTCCAACTGCTTGGCGATGTCCAGCAGCGGATCGTGGATATTCAGCTTTGCCAGCACGTTGTCGCACATCTGCTTCATGATCTTGGCCCTGGGGTCATATGCCTTGTACACCCGGTGACCAAAACCCATCAGCCGGAACGGATCGTCCTTGTCCTGGGCCTTTTTGATAAAAGGCGATGCGTCGCCGCCATTGGCCTGGATCATTTCCAGCATTTCGATGACGGCCTGGTTGGCGCCTCCGTGCAGCGGACCCCACAAGGCGGCGATACCGGCCGAAATAGCCGCGTAAAGATTGACCCTGGCGCTGCCCACCAGGCGAACCGCGGCCGTGGAGCAGTTTTGCTCGTGATCGGCATGCAGAATCCAGAACACGTTGAGGGCCCGCAGCAGATCCTCGTCGAGCTTGTAGGGCTTGACCGGGCTGTCGAACATCATGTTCAGGAAGTTGGCGCAGTAGCTCAAATTGGGCTTGGGATAAACCACCACATGACCCCGGGACATCTTGTAGGCCATTGCCGCCATGGTCCTCACCTTGGACAGCAGGCGGGTCAGGGTGATGTTGATTTCCTCCTTAGCGGTCTGCCCCTCAAGAGTGGGTAGAAACTGCGCAGGGCATTGACCATGGAAGACAAAATGCCCATGGGGTGGGCGTTGCGGGGGAAATTGTTGAAGAACAAATGCATGTCTTCATGCACCAGCGAGTGCTCGTTCAACAGCTCGGAAAAACGGCTGAGTTCATCACGGGTGGGCAATCTGCCGTTGATCAGCAGATAGGCCGTTTCCACGAAGCTCGCCTGCTCGGCCAGTTGCTGCACCGGGATGCCCCGGTAGCGCAAAACGCCCTCTTCACCGTTCATGAATGTAATATCCGAGGTGCAGCTGCCGGTGTTTGCAAATCCGGGGTCCAGAGTGATGTAGCCGGTTTTTTGTCTTAGTTGGCGGATATCAATCGCCTTTTCACCCTCGGATCCCTCGACTACGGGCAACTCTATTGTCTTGTCGCCAATAATAATCTTCGCAACTTCACTCATAAGCCTACATCCTGACCCATTCCATGATTACAATACTGGCCACAGGCACCGGGTTGACGGTACTGGGCGGGTGGTTATTGTTAATTTCGGTCCATTTGGCGGGGCGCTGACGTTAATCTCACCGTTTGGGACCTAATAAAAAAGCACAACATCATCGCCATTGCAATGCTTTTTTACGAATAATTATCATCTCAACAGTTTGATCAGATAAAGCAACTTACACGATTGACCGGGTTGCTACTTTGGCCTCATTTTACTAATCTGTCTAAAAAGCAATCAGTGATGAAAGAGCCCGCTTTGTTGATCCAATTGGGCCGTCATTACATTTGCTAAGGAGGCGTCACTTGGAAAGCGACGGTGGAACCGGGCAACAATGGCATTAAAATATACCAAAAAATCCCCACATTTCCACTCTGAGCCGCAAGGCTTTGAAACCATGGAAGAATCACTCATCGTTGGCGGATGGGGCAAGTTCGGCCCCAAACGGCGGTTTTTTTTCACGTCCATCATGGCCGCCTATTGGTTGTTGGGTATCTGGCAAATAGCTTCATTGGTTTCATTTACCTGCGCCCACAAGCAAACTTCCCTGGTTTGGCTGGCCATTGCCGCCCTGCCCGGCTTGGTGTCGCTGTTTTGGCGCCGCGCCGACCTGGGTCTGCGGGCAACTTTGGGCATGGCGTTCTTCTATTGCATGGCCGTGACCGGCTTTTTACTAAGCCAGTGGTCCGCGCCTTTATGGCTGCTCAGCGCCTCGTTGCTTGCCGCCATGTTCATCGGCCTGATCGCGGCCGCCACGACACTGGCCATCAACCTGCTTCTGCTCATTGCCGCTGCTTATTATTCGCTGGAAGGGGTGGTCGTTCTGCCAGCGGGTTCATCACTGGACGTTGTCCAGTGGGCCTGGATCATCACCGGCTTTATGATCTTCTGCTCCGCCGGCACCCTGGGGATCGCCTATTTACTGCGCGGCCTGCGGACAAGCATGGCCAGCCTCACATCAGTCAGCGAAGTGTTGAAACAGGAGCAGGAGCAGCTACGCCTGGAAAGCATGGCCCACGGCGAAACCGTAGGGGAATTGAAAAAGAGCGAAGCCAGATTCCGCTTACTGGCTCAAAACGCCGTTGATATCATATGGATGGCCGACCTTGAACTCAATCTGACCTATGTCAGCCCATCTATCGAAAGAATCTTGCATATGACCCCGGCGGAGGCGCTCAGCCGAGGCCTGAAGATGTATATACCGCCTGAGGAATATGACAAGCTTTCGGCGTATCTCGCCGCGGAAAAGGCCAACCAAGCCATGGGCGCCCCCCCGTTTGGCAACGGCGCGTTCGACGTGCGCATATATCGAGACGATGGTGAAATGGTCTGGCTCAGCACCGGCATGGGCATAATGCGCGACGAAAATGGCAACCCCATGGGCATTCAGGGCGTCAGCCGCGATGTCACCAGACGCAAAAAAGCCGACCAGGAGATAATGGCCAAATCCGATGAACTCGGCAGGGCCCTTGAAGAACTGAGCACCACACGTAAAATCATCCAGACCAGCCGCAACAAACTCAAAGCCATATTCGACGGCCTCAGCGACCCGATCATCTCCGTAACGCCGGAAAGGGAAATAGAATCCATGAACCTGGCCGCGGCGGCCTTTGCCCAGGGGCACCCCCGGGATTTGGTGGGCCTCTCGGCCGCGGAGTATTTAAACCGCATCGACCTTCACCCCACGGTGGGCGAAACGGTGCTCGAATCCTTTAAAACAATGCTCGAAAGCCGGAGCTATCAATGGCGCTTGGTGGAATACCCTTCCAATGAAGGGCCCATGTTTTTCGAAATCAACGTCACCCCGGCCCATAACGACGGCGGCGGCATAGCTCTGGGTATCATTCACTTTGTCGATGTCACAGAAATCAAACGCCTTGAGATACAGATACGGCGCTACAACGAAGAGCTGGAGGCCATGGTGGCCGAAAGAACCGCCGAGCTTACCGTGGCCCATCAGGAGCTCAGCGAAGAAAGAGACCGCCTGGCCCAGGTGAACATGGAGCTTCAACGCCTGGATCAGCTGCGCCACGATCTGACAAATATGGTGGTTCACGACATGAAAGGCCCCCTGGCCGAACTCATGGGCAATCTGGACCTGCTCTATTATGACCTGGAAAAAATGCAGCGGGACGAGACCCTCGACTTGGCCACCATGGGCGCCCGGGACCTCCTGCGCATGATCATGAACCTGCTGGATATCGACCGTCTGGAAGAAGATCGCCTCAAGGCCCGCAAACAGGCCATCGATTTCGTACCCCTGGCCCAGAGGGTGGTCGACAAGTTCACGACCATGATCAGGCTCAAGGGGCTGGATATCACTATCGACGATTCCACGGCCTCCGGGCTGTTCGCCGACCAGGATCTGATGGAGCGCGTGATCCAGAACCTGTTGACCAATGCCTTGCAGTACACGGACAAAGGCGGCATCGCCATCTCCGCCCACAGTTCTGACGACGCGACCATCATTGTCAGCGTGGCCGATACGGGCAAGGGCATACCTAAAAAGGCCCACGACCTCATTTTCCGCAAGTTCATGCAGGCCAGCGACAGTGGCGGACCGCGCACGAGCACGGGCCTCGGCCTGACCTTTTGCAAGCTGGCCACCGAGGCCCATGGCGGAAAAATCTGGTTTGAAAGCACCGAAGGCAAGGGCTCGACGTTTTACGTCAGCCTGCCGATGCAAACAGGTGAGCAGACGGATTGAAGCGGCCGGTTCGGCCGGTTAGTTGGCGGGCGTGGCCTGCATCTCCGGAATGGCGCCGCTGAACTTTTTGGCAGCCTCGCCGGTGCCGTATTTGGCCCAGAGCCTCTGCACGTCGCGTTTATCCACGTGGACAATACGCCAGACATCAGCCTGGCGCATCATTCCCATGCGCAGACGGTCGCCTCTTTCCGGATCGGCAAACACCACCAAGGCCCTGTCGCCGTTTTGGTTCACCGTGGCGGCATAGGCCACCACAAACGGCGAAGGCAGTTGGTCGGCGTCCAGGCTTTTCATTATTTGCTTGAACTGTTCCTGAACCAAGCGGGGATTGCTGGCCACCACCGTACTGAGCACCCCTTGCAGGGCATTGCGAAGATTGTTCTGATTGATGGCCTGATCGCCGGCGGTCTTGCCCATGGTCAGATTGGTCTGTTCAGCCATGATCCTGGGCAAATCCACATAGGCCAGGAATGTGGCGGCATCGCCGTCACGCAGTGAGGAGGCTACCTGGTAAAGGGCATAGCGCGGGCTGTGCAGCAGTGTATAAGTGCCCCAAAATGCCGCCGCCGCCAAAGCCAGGGGCAGAACTATAGTAAAAAACCGTTTCAAGGGTCATTCCTCTTTGATGGACGAAGCCGTGTCTCCGGCGGGCACCATGCCGTCCTTGTTGAACAGCACCTCTCCCACCACCCGGTCGGCTTCGTCGGCCGTGTCAAGCAGCATTTCGACGACCTCGATCATCTCGCCGCGCAATTCCTCACCGGCATACTGAAAGGCATCGGCCCATCCTCCGTTGGCCAGCCACTCCTTGAAGTTTTGCAGATCGCGTAGTTTCAACATGTGCCGAGTATAGGCTGCGCCCGGCAATGTGTCAATCTTGGCGGTGTTTAACCGTCACCCGCAGGCCCCTGGGATCACTGGACAGAGCGCTGATCCGCCCGGCCAGGGATCCGCCATTCAGGCTCAATTCAAGACGGCCGTCAGAACTTACGACAGCCACGTACCGGCCCCTTTCCGCCGCGCCATAGGTGTGACTTATTTGACCGATAGTAATGGTTTGACCGGGCAGATGCAGCGTGACCTCGCCGGGTTGCCCGGCCAGGAACCCATGCAGCATCTCCGCCGGAATGTTGCTGGCCAGGTTGCCGAACGAATCCACGCCGATGACCTCGCCGCTGATGACCTCCGCCGTCCGGCGTGCCTTGGGCCAGGCCAGCAACACCGGATCGCTGATCATCGGGCCAAGTTCTTCCGGGGCCAAGCCGCAGGCCAGCCGGGCCGCGCAAGGGGCGAAGATATCCCGGCCGTGAAATGTGGCCGAAACGGGCCGGCGGAAAAAGGCCTGGTTTTCCAGGGCCCAGGCCTCGGCCTTGGCGTCGGCCAACAGCGGCGCGCTCAACAGGCCGTTGTCCGGCCCCACGAAAAACATATCCATGGCCCGCACGGCCATGGCCCTGCGTGAGCTACCCACGCCTGGGTCGACCACACACAAATGAACCGTGCCCGGCGGAAAGGCGGTCATGGCCTGTTCGACGGCAAGGGCACCGGCCCGCACGTCCTGGGGTGCGATGGTGTGGCAGATATCCACCAGGGCGGCCTCGCGGCAGATGCCCAGGACCACGCCCTTCATGACGCCCACGAAAGGCCCATGGCCAAAGTCCGTGGTCAGGGTTATCACCGGGCGGGTCATGGGCGCTCCACCAGGGCGGACATGATCTCGGCGGCCTTGCCCATAAGGCTGATGTCCACCAGGCCGCTGTTGGGCGTGGGGTCCAGGTTCACTTCAATGACAAAGGCCCCTGCCCGTTTGGCCACCGTGGAAAGGCTGGCCGCCGGCTGCACCACGGCCGAAGTGCCGATGACCAGCATGACCCGGCAGTCCTGGACCGCCCGCCAGGCCTTTTGCAGAACGGCCTGATCCAGGTTTTCGCCGAACCAGACCACGCCGGGCCGCAGCAGACCGCCGCATTGACCGCATTTTGGCAGCGGCGGCAGGTTAAGAGTGCGGTTCGTCTCCTCGGCGCCGCAGGCAAGGCAGCGCAGCCGCCAGATGCTGCCGTGCAGTTCCAGGACATTGCGGCTGCCCGCAAGATGATGCAGGCCGTCCACATTCTGGGTGATCAGAGTGTATTCCGGAATGCCCGCCTCGAGTTGGGCCAGGGCCAGATGGGCGGCGTTGGGCCTGCAATCGGCAATAAGCGATCTGCGCCAGGCATACCAGCGCCAGACCAGCTCCGGGTCCGCGGCAAAGGCCTGGGGCGTGGCCAACTCCTCGGGCCGGTGGTTTTCCCAGAGGCCGCCCGGTCCCCGGAAAGTCGGCACTCCGGAATCGGCAGAAACCCCGGCCCCGGTCAGCACGGCGATGCTTCCGGCCTCGGCCAAGGCATCTCGGGCTGTTTTCAAGGCTTGATCCATGGGCATGGGCCTGCTCCTGATTAGGCATGACAGGACTATAAAGATAGGCCGGGCCCAACGCAGCTGTCAACGAGGCAAAAGCAAAGGGAGCGCCGAAGCGCCCCCTGCTGAAATCAAAATTGCCGGTATTAGTCGTCGGAAGCAGGCGAAGAAGAAGCGGTGGTGGAAGGAGTGCTGTCCGAAGAACCGCTGTCCGCTGAGGAACTCGTGGAATCGTCGCCGTGAGGGCTGGGGCCAGTGGAACTGTTCTTGCCCTTATAATCGGTGACATACCAGCCGTTGCCCTTCAAATGAAAGGCGTTGAGGCTCATCAGTTTATGGAGCTTGCCGCCGCAGTTGGGGCAAGTGTCCAAAGGCGCGTCAGAAAATTTCTGAATGGCCTCGGTCACCTCATGGCAGGAATCACATTCGTATTCATAAATCGGCATTGTTCATATTCCCTTGGTTCTGATGCTTGGGCGAAATCCACGACGCCCGCATAGTGGCTTTCGTACAATCTTATAACCCGGTCGAGTCCGGGTAACTTTATACGCCCCAACGCCTCGGCTGTAAGGGCGTGAACTTTTGTTTCTTCATGGCGCCGCTGGCTCAAGTCCGCTTCAAACAAATGGAAATGTTTGAAAAAGCGGACAATGTGCACCAGTTCGTGGGCCAGGATGTAGACCAGAAGCGGATGCATCAGTTCGACGCGCTTGTCACGCTGGACCAGCGCCATCAGGCTGTGGTCCTGCAAACAGATGCGGTAAAAATCCCTGGCCCTGAGCCTGCCCCCGGCCGGAGGGCTGCGCATCTTCAGCACCTGGGCCAGGCAACAATGGCTTATCTCGCCCGGTTGCAGGTACTTGGCCGTCCGAAGCTCATAGGGGTTTTCAGACCAAAAGCTTTCGGTAATATGGAAGAAGTCGCTCACCGACTCTTCGGCAACCACCGCAGCCTGGCTCAGTATGGCCTCTTCATATGGTCCAAACGCCTGAAGCGTCACCAAAACAGCTCCTTACCCCTAGGCTTTACAACGAAATATAATCACCAAGATTACATCTTGCAAGTCCCGGCATTTTTTTTGGAAATATTGCCTTGGTTGACAACACTGCCCCATCGGTTGGACAATACTTTTTCAAACCGTCAACGGAGTCATTGATGCCCGCCAAAGAAAATCGTTTTTCCCCAACGGCCTTGCTCATATGTTTATTGGCCGTTGTTTTCGTTTCTTGGTCCGCCAACGCCCCGGCCCAGACCCGTGGTTCGCTTTTCCCCGGCCTGTACCAGAGCCAGGACGCCTCGGCAAGCTGCCGCCTGTCGGCCATGCCGGACGGCTCCATGCTGATGATGCTGTGGCAGGGCGGCGCGCGCCAGGCCGGCCAGCGGGGCGGGTTTTCCTTTGGCGGGCGCCTGGTGGCCGGCTCCGAAGGGCGCTTGGCCGGGGCCTTTCAGTCCCTGCCTGGCACCTGCTGCCCTGTGTCGGGCCGCATCGAGTTGCAGGCCTCGGGCGCCGACACCTTTAATATCGTCTATTTCGCCCCCGCCCTTGGGGAGCCGTCCTGGCGGCTGATGCCGGGCATGCAGTTCAGCCGTGTGGCCGAACCGGCCCCGGCCAGCCCCTTGCAGCGGCTTTCCGGCGGCTGGCGCATGGTCTACTGGTACACCGACCTTTTGCCCGGCGGGGCCAGCGCCGATACGGTTTCCGGATCCCTGTCCCTGGAGGTCAGCGGAGAGGGTCTGAGCGGCAAATGGCTGGGCAAACCAGGCGAATTGAGCATTACGCCGTCAACAGGCGGCGCGGTGCTGAACTACCGCGACGCCAAGGCGGGCTTTAGCCTGGAGGCCGATCTCAGTGAGCAGGCCCAGGGGTTGGCCCTGTCCGGGGCCTTCCGTTCCACCTTGGGCGCGGGCCGTCTGTTATTGGTCCGCCAGGGTCTGCCCGCATCGCCCCAGGCCCAGGGATCGGCCGAGGGCAGCTTATTGTCCGGCCTGTGGGTCAACCCCCTGACCGGCCGCGACTTTTACGAAATCAGCGATGCTCCCGGCGGCATAAGTTTTACGGCCTACGGCGGCAGCAAAAAGAGCCCGCGCTATCTCAGCAAGGGCCAGGCCGCCCAGGACGCCCAGGGTCTCTGGACCGGCACGGCCAAGGACCAGCCTGGCTATTGCTGCGGAAAACAGGGCCGCATCAGCTTTCAGACAACCGACGGCGGCCGCCTGGAGGTTCGATCATTCTGGTGGCCCCAGGGCCAGAAAGACCCCGGCGGACAACTCGGCAATCTGGTTGTCTTGAAGCGGGCGTCCGAGCAAAAATCCGGCGGCCAGGCCCAAGAACAGCAAGGCTGGCCCCTGGTGGTGGCGGCCCAGCCGGGCCTGTTGGACACCAGCGCCGGTACCTTGGCCGTGGAGTTCACCTGGAAACCCGTGGGCGGTTCCAGGGCCCAGACCCTGTTCTCCCAGGGCGGCTACGGCCGGGACATGGACATCTATATCGACCGCAACGGTCATCTTGCAGCCCTGATTACCACGGACCAGGGCCCGGTGAGCCTGGAAAGCGACGCGGCCGTGGTTCCCGACACACCGCACAAGGCCTGGCTGGTCTACAAATCCGGCGATGAAGCCAGGTTGATCCTGGACGGCCAAGAGGTGGCCGATGAAGACATGGACGGCAAATGGACCGGATCGCAGTCCCCCTACATCATCGGCGCCAGCCGCTGGCCCGGCCGGGAATTCCAGGGCGAAATCACCAAGGTGAGCCTCTGGGGCACCAACCAGGATCACCAGGCCCCGGAAGAGGCCGCCCTGGTCATCGAGCCACAGGTAAGCGGAGACGGCGGCCCCGCAAAGGCCCAGCAAACAAGCCAGGAACTAATCACGTTGACCCGCCTGTGGAATCCCAGGCTGATGCAGCACGCCTATGTGGTGGACCAGCAGCAGCAGGAAAAGCTTGCCGATGAGGGTTTCCGGTCCGGCGGCCCCCTGGCCGGGCTGTGGAAGGAACCAGGTGACGGCATGGTGCAGCTATGGGCCCACCGCTACCAGGCCGACGGGCCGTTTATAATCACCAAGGGCAAGCAGTCCCCTCCCGGATACAAGGCCATGTGGCCCCTGGGTTACGCCAAGGTCTCTTCCGGTGACGCCACGGTGGCCTTGCTGGGATTCAGCGGCAAATTCGCTGCGCCCCTGGGCCGGGGACCGGCCAAAACCGACAACCTCTACTCCACGCTCAAGGACGAACAAGGCCGTCTGGCCGGGGCCGGTTACGACACGCCCAATATCGTGGCCCACGTCCGCCCTGCCGGAGAAAAGCAGCCAGCCGTTCCCCTGCCCTATACCTGGGCCGGGTCATGGCAGGGCGAGGGCTGGGGCCGCTTTTTCATCAAAAGAAGCGGCAGCCGATTGTTCATGTTCTGGTACTATTCCACCCGACAGGGGCCGCACTACTTTGGGCGCTATCTGCTCAGCCACGACGGCACCTCGGCCACCGGCTTCGCCGTGGGCAAGCCCTCGGGCGCCCAGGCGACATACTACCGACATAAACTGGAATTCCTGCTGGATTCCCCGGACGGGCCCAGAATCAAGCTGACATCCGAGCGCCTTGCCGCGCCCCTGGACGACGGCAGGCTGGTCAAATTCAAGCAGCCCAAGACCACGATCGGGGAACTGGAAAAGACCTCGCCCCAGGTGCCGGGCAAAGACGCCGCCATCCTTCTGGAGGCCTCGGAAGAGTTTGATCCGGCCTTGATGTACGAGCGTGCCGTCAATCTGGCCAGGGACGAAAACAGGCTATTGGAGCGATAATGAACAGCGCCGAAATCAAACAGCAAATGCGCCGGGACCTGGGAGCACGCTGGGCAGGCTTATGGCCGGACACTGCGGTTCCGGACAGGCCGCCCGTATTCGAGAGCGTGGGCAAGGCAGCCCAGCGTCTGCGCGCCCTGCCCCAATACCGCATTGCCCGCAATATTTTCATCATGCCCGACCCGGTGCTGTTGCAGGTGAGGATCAACGCCTTGCAGGACGGCAAAAACCTGCTGGCAGCCACCCCCGGGCTAAAGCAGGGCCTCGTGCGCATCACCCCTGACCAGGTGCCCGTGGCCGCCCGCAGCCGGGACCTGCGCGGCGGAGCCATGTTCAAGGCGGGACGGCCCCTGCGCCTGCCCGAAGACAGCCCCGGCAAGGTTGATCTGATCATTGGCCCGGCCGTTGCCGCCGACCGGTCCGGCAATCTGCTCGGAGACGGCAGAGGCCTGTTGGACCTGGCTTATGCCCTGCTCAGCCGCGTTGGTTCGGTGTCAAAAAAGACGAACCTTGTCGTGCTCATGGATCAGGAGCAGATCGTCGACGAGGTGCCCAGGGAGGAATGGGACGTTCCGGCGGGCCTGTTGGTAACCGCCCAACAGGCCATCACCACCGGCGCGGCGCTGCCCCAACCCGCGTTTTGGGGCGATATGCCCCCCAGGCTGGGCAACCTGCCGCTGGTGCAGGCCATTGCGGAAATGGAAGACTGATCAGAGTCCGCTGCCCGGCTTATCCCACCAGTTATCTGATGATTTCTTTTGGATCTCGCCGCTTGGCTTGGTCACGGGTTTGGGCCTGGGCTGAGCCTTCACCGGAGGTTCGGCCTTGGGCTTTTCGCGTCTTCCGCCCAGGCTGGGCCGCAACTGCTCGAACCTGTCCTGCAGATCGGGCTGATGTTTGAGCGTGGCCGTGATCTTTTCCTGGGTCATCTTTTCCTTGATGCCGGTCAGGCCCAGATCGTCATCCAACAAAAAGGCCAATATCGAGCCGCCCTCGACCACAACGGCAAAGAAATTGCGAAACGTCACCGTGGACGCCGTGTGGCCCGTACCGAGTTGGCTCTTTTTTTCTTCCAGATAGATGCCCTCGACAATGCTCATGAACCATCCTCCCGGCTTGGCAAAAAGCCATCACGGTTTATTTTTTCTATTATTCGTCGAGTTTGTCTCCTATCTTTATAGTTTAGCCGGGCCCCAAGATTAACGAAAAGCCCTTTTGCATTTAGCGGACTAAAAAATTGGCCGGATTATTGTTACAATCGTAAGATATGTCAGGCTTTTCAAACCAGTTGCAGCGGATGGCCATCAATGCGGATTTTGTTTGTTTCTTCGGAAATCGCTCCCTTTGCCAAAAGCGGCGGCTTGGCCGACGTGGCGGGCAGCCTGCCCAAGGCCTTGGCCGGCCTGGGCCTGGACATGACTCTGGTCATGCCCCTGTACGGCAATATCGACCGCCAAAAGCACGGCATCACTGACACGGGCGCCCGTGTATGGTCCCCGGCCCTTGGCCGGGAATTCGAGCTTGAGGTCTGGACCGCCAAGCATGACGGTTGCACGGTCTATTTCCTGCGTAGCGCCGACCTGTTCGACCGGCCGGATCTCTACGGCCCGCCGGGCGGCGAATACGGCGACAATCTGCTGCGGTTCGTGGTGTTCAACCGCGGTGTGATCGAACTGGCCCGCTGGCTGGATCTGCGGCCCGACGTGGTGCACGTCCACGACTGGCAGTGCGCCCTGCTGCCCGCCTTCATCAAAACGCGGCCCTTTGACATCGCGCCCATGGCCAGCTCGGCCTCGGTGATCACCGTGCACAACCTGGCCTACCAGGGCGTCTACGGCCGTGAGCTGTTCGGCGAAACCCAGTTGCCGCCGTTCATGGACACCATCCAGGGTGCGGAGTATTGGGGCAACATCTCCATCCTCAAGGCCGGGCTTGTCTGCGCCGACGCCATTACCACGGTCAGCCCCACCTATGCCTGGGAGATCCAGACCCCCGAGGGCGGCCACAGCATGGACGGCGTGCTGGCCTCCCGGCGCAGCGTCCTGCGGGGCATCCTCAACGGAGCTGATTACGATCTCTGGTCCCCGGAATCCGACCCGTATTTGCCCCAAAAATTCTCGGCGGACGACATGACGGGCAAGGTCAACTGCCGCGACGAACTGCTGAACCGTTTCGGTCTGGAGCCGGCCGATGACGGCTGCGCGGTTATCAGCTTCCTGGGACGTCTGACCCACCAAAAAGGCGTGGATTTCATCATCGAGACAGTGCCCAAGATCATGCTGGACAATGTGCGGCTGTGCCTGTTCGGCTCGGGCGACTCACACCTGGAAAACACCTTGCGCGACCTGGCGGCGCGCTATCCCGGACGCCTGGGGGCGATCATCGGCTTCAACGAGGAGCTTGCCCATATCCTGACCTCGGGCAGCGACATCCTGCTGATGCCCAGCCGCTATGAGCCTTGCGGGCTCAGCCAGCTCTACGCCATGCGGGCCGGAACCATACCGGTGGTGCGCGCCACGGGCGGCCTGGCCGATACAGTGCCCCATTTCGACCCCATGGGCGGTCAGGGCACGGGCTTCACATTTGACAGGCCCGACGGCCGAAGCCTGCACTGCGCCCTGCGCGAGGCCCTGTGGACCTTCCAGCGGCCCGAGCTCTGGCGGAGGTTGCAGCATAACGCCATGAGCAAGGACTATTCCTGGGACGCCAGCGCCCGGCAATACATGGCCCTATACCACGAAATCGCCTCATAAATAAACGCGGCGGCCTTTCGGCCGCCGCATTCGAATCGATAAAAAACGCTGTTAGTTAAACAGACCCTTGAGGACCTTCATGCCCTGTTCCACGGCCTCTTCGGCGCCTCCGCTGCTATCTTCTTCGCCAGCCGGCTCCCTCTGGGAGGAATCATCGCCGTCTTGATAGGTCGGCCGCTGGGTATTGAACATGGCGCCCATGCCGGACTTGCCGCTGTTTTTACCGAAGTTGGGGTCCTTGAGGTTGTCCATCCACTGCTTGGCCATATTGCGCTGCTGCTGATCGGCCTGTTCATCCCAGACGACCTTGAGGCCGGCCGGAACGGCAAAGGCGCTGCCGGGCAATGAAACGTTGGTGTCAACGCTGGTGGCGGCGGAGTTGATCTTGATCGGCCCCAGGCTGCCCTCGGTCTTGAGCGTGATCCCGGTGTCTTCCCAAACATAGCTGGTCATACCCATGACAGTAACGATCTCCACGTTCTTGCCCATGAGTTTGCCTTTTCTTTTTTTAACGTCCATGCCTGGCATCATGCCGGCCAGGTTCTGGCCCATGCCTTCGGCGTTCTTGCGCACCGTGGCCTTTTCCGAGGAGCTGAGCTTGTCGTATTCCTGGGCCATGTAATACATGAAATTGCCAGATTCGATGGCCCGCTGTTCAACCAGGTCGATCTGGGTGATGGTCTTCTGTTTGGTGATGGTGATGGTCTTCTGCTCGTTGGTCATGCCAAAGACGGTCGTCTTGGCATCGGTATGAATGGCCCGGTCAAGGCCATTGACGTAAAGCACTTCCTTGCCGCTGGAGGTGCCCTTGAGCGTGTATTTCACGATAGCCGTTTTAAAGGGCGGTTTTTTGGGGCTGAAGGGGTTATCAGCGGCCAGGGCCAAACCGACAGTCATGGCCAGGGCGATTGTGGCCGCGACAATAGAAAAGACTACTCTGTTCAGCTTCATGTAAGGTATCTCTCCGTTTTTTCATTTCTTCATGTTTTGTCCGGACTGGGCGCCGCCGGTGCGATAGCCCTCAAGGTCCAAACAGGCCTGATCATAGCCCGCCTTGTGAATTTCGTCCACGATACTTTTTCGACAAGGCTCCCCGACAGCTTTGGCCAATCCTGCCGGGTCCAATTCTATTCGGGCCAGGGGGTAATGGTCCCGAACCCTTAGCTGGACGTTGCCCATGATGCCTCGGACCCCTTGTTCGGCCCTGCCTATGCGGGCCAAGGTGTCTTTGTCCAGTGGCCGTCCGTACGGCACCCTGCTGGCCAGACAAGCGCTGGCGGCAATATCGGCCGTGGGCAGGCCCAGGGCCCGGCTCAGGCCGCGGATGCGCTTTTTGCCCAGTCCGGCCTCGGCCAGGGGACTGCGCACCCTCAGCTCTTTTACAGCCAGCGCGCCCGGCCGGTCATCCGCGGAGTCGTCGAGGTGGCTGCCCTCGGCGACATGGGCCATGCCCATCTCGGCGGCCAAACCCAGCATCAGCTCCAGCCTGCGTCGTTTGCAAAAATAGCAACGTCTTGGGCTGTTGGCCCTTATTTCCTCAATTGCCAGTTCTCCGGCATCCTTGCTTATTAGCTGGACGCCCAAGGACTGGCATATCTTTCGGGCACGTTCTTTTTCCCATGGCGGGGTGAAGTCGCCCTCGCAAAGCACGGCAACGGCCCTGTCTCCCAGGGCGCCGTGGGCCGCCGCCAACAAGAGTGTGGAGTCCACGCCTCCGGAAAAGGCGACCAATACCGAGCCCATGCCGCTCAGTATTGCTTTGAGTCCGGCCCACGCCCCAGCGTCCTCCCCGCTCAGGGAGCTTTCGTCATATACGGGATTCATGCCCTATTCCATCACCCGATGGCCGGCCCCGGTCAGCAAGGAGCTGATTTTCGAAATGTCGCCCATTCTCAAGCGAAATGAGTAAATCCTTCGGCCGGGCTCGGCAGGCAGTTGGGAAACGCTAACGATCTGTCCACCGTTTTCGGCGATTATGGCGTGCACCTGCTGAAGGGCCCCGTCAAACTCGGCCAACACCACATCCAGCCGACGGGTCTCGTCCAACAGGCCCATGACCTCCAGGAACAGGCCCAGGATATCGGCTTGGGTGATGATGCCCACCAAGTAGCCGTTTTCCAGCACAGGCAAACCGGTGATCTTGTTGTGGTGCAACAAACGCGCGGCCTGAAACACGGTTTCGTCGCTGCGAACCGTCACCGGCTGTTTGACCATCACGTCTTCAACCGTGAGGCTTTCCAGCAGCGAAGGGAACCAGGCGGTCCGCAGTTCAATGTCCGTGACCAGCCCCACCAGCTTTTGATTCTGGATAACCGGCAGATGACGCACCTGGTTGGTGCGCATCATTTTCAGGGCCTCGTCCACGGTGACATCGGGCGCTATGGTCAACGGCGCGGCTGTCATCCGGTTGGCAACCTTCATATATCGGCCTCCCTTGGTTAGCTCCTTTTATTGAATTAACAGCTTTTTGCCGCAAAGTGGTATAAAATCACCAAAACGCCATAAATTTGACTGGCAGGTCACTTATTTTTATTACTGTCGAGCCTTCGCTACGGCGGTTATTTTAGTGCACCTTTTTTTGCTTCTATGATAATCTGAAATTGTGGATTATTTAGGTTTATTTTATTTTTGTTTTTATTTTTAGCTAGTTAGCACAGCTTTTCTCAACACCACGCCCGATTTGATTTGAAGTCGGGTGCACCTCAAAGGAGGTTGGGGCATGTCTCCTAAATTCATCTTTGTTACAGGCGGTGTTCTTTCTTCCCTGGGCAAGGGCCTGGCGGCGGCCAGCATCGGAGCCCTCTTGGAAGCCAGGGGCCTGTCGGTCATCCTGCAAAAACTCGACCCCTACGTCAACGTCGACCCCGGCACAATGAACCCGTTCCAGCACGGCGAGGTTTTCGTCACCGACGATGGCGCCGAAACAGACCTGGACCTGGGCCATTACGAACGCTTCACCCACGCCAAGCTGGGCAAACACTGCAACCACACCACGGGCAGCATCTATTACAGCGTCATCACTAAGGAGCGCCGGGGCGACTACCTGGGCGGCACGGTCCAGATCATCCCCCACGTCACCGATGAAATCAAAAAGGCCATCCACGATGTGGCCCAGGGCGTGGACCTGGCCATCATCGAAATCGGCGGTACGGTGGGCGATATCGAGTCCCTGCCCTTCCTGGAGGCCATCCGCCAGTTCCGGGCCGACGTGGGCCGCGAAAACTGCCTCTACATCCACCTGACCCTGGTGCCCTATATCAAGGCCGCCGGAGAGCTGAAAACCAAACCCACCCAGCACTCGGTCTCCGAACTGCGCCGCGTGGGTATCCAGCCCGACATTCTTTTGTGCCGCACGGAAAAGCCCCTGGAAAAGGGCATGAAGGAAAAGATCGCCCTTTTCTGTAACGTGGAACCGGAAGCGGTCATTACCGCCATCGACGTCGATCACATCTATGAAGTCCCCCTGACCTTCCACGAACAGGGCATGGACGAGCAGATCTGCCGCAAGCTCAACATCTGGACCCGCACGCCGCACCTGCAGAACTGGGAGGAGCTGGTTTACAAGATCCACAACCTCGGCAATGAGCTCACCATCGCCATGGTCGGCAAATACGTGGACTTGCGCGAGTCCTACAAGAGCCTCAACGAAGCGCTGTACCATGGCGGCGTGGCTAACAACACCAAGGTCAACATCAAATTCATCGACAGCGAGCAGGTCGAGCGCGAGGGCGTGGAAATCATCGGCGACGTGGACGGCATCCTGGTGCCGGGCGGCTTTGGGGCCAGAGGCGTCGAAGGCAAGCTCAAGGCCGTGCAAATGGCCCGTGAGAAAAAGATCCCCTACTTCGGCATCTGCTATGGCCTGCACATGGCCGTCATCGAATTCGCCCGCAATGTCATGGGCTGGAAAGACGCCCATTCCGGCGAGATCGATCCCAACTCCACGCACCAGGTCATCTATCTCATGCGTGAGTGGTTTGATTTCCGCACCCAGAAAATCGAACGCCGCGACGAAGGAACCGACATGGGCGGCACCATGCGCCTGGGCGCCTATCCCTGCAAGCTCATCGAGGGCACACTGGCCCACAAGGCCTACCGCGCCGAGGAAATATCCGAGCGCCACCGCCACCGCTATGAGTACAACAACGAATACCGTGATACACTGCAGGAAGCGGGCCTCATCGTCAGCGGCACCAGCCCGGACGGCGAACTGGTGGAAATCGTTGAGTTGGCCGACCATCCCTGGTTCCTGGGATGCCAGTTCCACCCGGAGTTCAAGTCAAGGCCCATGGACCCCCATCCGCTGTTCCGCGAATACATCCGGGCGGCGTTGCGCTATAAAAACAGCAAATAGGTCTGAGCCATGAGCAAACCAGCCAGCAAGGTAAACATCGGCGGCAAACAGTTCGGCCGCGATGAATTTTTCGTTATCGCCGGGCCATGCGTCATAGAAAGCCGCGAACTGGCCCTGGAGGTGGCCTGCCGCCTGGCGTCCATGGCCCAGCGGCTGGACCTGCCCCTGATCTTCAAGTCCAGCTTTGACAAGGCCAACCGCACCAGCATCACCAGCTATCGCGGCCTTGGCATGGACGAAGGCCTGGGCATCCTCTCCGAGGCCCGCCAGCAAAGCGGCCTGCCCATTATCAGCGACATCCACAACCCTCAGCAGGCCGCACCGGCCGCCGAGGTCCTGGATGTTTTGCAGATACCGGCCTTTCTTTGCCGCCAGACGGATCTGCTCGTCGCGGCGGGCAACACCGGCAAGCCGGTAAACGTCAAAAAAGGCCAATTCCTGGCCCCCCACGACGTCGGCCCCCTGGTGCAAAAGGTCCTGGACACCGGCAACCGCAACATCTGGCTTACCGAGCGCGGGGCGTCCTTCGGCTACAACAATCTGGTGGTGGACATGCGCTCCCTGACCGTCATGGCCCAGACGGGCTGCCCCGTTGTATTCGACGCGACTCACAGCGTGCAGCTCCCCGGCGGCCTGGGCCAAAGCAGCGGCGGCGAGCGGCGCTTCGTGGGCACCCTGGCCCGGGCCGCGGTGGCCGCCGGAGCCCACGGCGTGTTTCTGGAGGTCCATCCCCAGCCGGACAAGGCCCTGTGCGACGGACCCAACACCCTGCCCCTGGACGAGGTCGAAGGCCTGCTGCGGCAGCTGAAAAGCATCTACCAACTCGTGCGCGGAGACGACTAATGGTCATCACGCCGGAACTGGCCCAACGGGCGAAAAAAATCAAGCTGCTGGTCCTGGACGTCGACGGCGTGCTCACCGACGGCAGCGTGGTCTACGATCATGAGGGCCGCGAAATTAAGTTCTTCAACGTCCGCGACGGCCACGGCCTCAAGCTGTTCCAGCGCGCCGGCTACAAGATCGTCTGGCTCTCGGGCCGGGGCAGCGCGGCCAACCGCGTCCGGGCCAAGGAGCTTCAGATCGACCATCTTCTGGAAGACACCAAGATCAAGCTTCCGGCCTTGGAAGACATCATGAAGGCCCAGGGAGTCACCCCGGAAGAAACCGCCTTCATGGGCGACGACCTCATCGACCTGCCGCCCATGCGCATCGTGGGCCTGGCCATGACCCCGGCCGACGGCATCGCCGAAGCCAGGCAAACCGCCCACTGGGTCTCCGACTTCAACGGCGGCAAGGGCGCCGTGCGCCAGGCCGTTGAGCTGATCATGAAGTGCAGCGGCAAGTGGGAAGAAGTAACGGCTAGGTATTTTGATTGATTTTCGTGGGGGTGTTTTAACACCCCCACACCCCTAAAAGAACTTTACCGTTTATTGTTTGCCGGCTGCGCCGCCAAACAATAAACGGTCATGTTTTTTCGGGGCCGTGGTGGGGCTCTTCCGAATTAAAGCTACTTGAGTTTATCAAGTTCCTCGACCAGGACATCCAGGCGGGGACGCGTGTTGATGTCGTGGACGTCGATATAGCGGATTACGCCGTTTTTATCGATTATGAACAGGGCCCGTTCAGTGGTGCCGTCCGAGCGAAGCACGCCGAACTCCTGGGCCACTTTTCCATGGGGCCAGAAATCAGAGAGAACCGGGAACCAAACGCCGCCCATGGCCTTGGTCCAAGAATGCAGGGTCGGAACGTTATCGGCGGTGATTCCCAACAATATGGCGTCACGCTCGGCGAACAGTTCTTCGGCCAGGTTGTAGCCAGGCCACTGGCCGGAGCATATCGGTGTCCAGGCAGCGGGAACAAATGAAATAACAACGTTCTTTTTACCGAGGTATTGGCCCAGGCTGACCTTTTCGCCTGATATGCCGGGCAAGGTGAATGACGGAGCCTTATCACCGACCTTGACCTTGAGTTGACTGTCGGTGGCCTTTAGTTGTCCGGGGTTGTAGATGCCTTCCTTGAGGTCGCATCGGGCCGAACTCCCCCAGAGCATCGTTGCCGCCACAACCAAGCAAATGATCATTGCCGTTTTTTTCATGAGCCGTTCCTACTTCAAACCGGCCTTGCTGACAACGCTCTGCAGAAAACTCTCGGCCGAGGGCATCGCCCCCAGATGGGTGAATAAGATCCTTCCGCCGTCTTTGTTGTCGATAACCACAAAGAACGGAGTCATCGGATTGCCAAGCTGACCGTGGACAACGCCTTCCGGGTCAGGCAGCAGAGGAAACGCCACCTTGAACTTCTTGCGGAACAGGTCGGTCTCCATGCGGCTGTTCTTCACGCCCACGCCAAAAATCTTGATTTTGTCCCCCAGGCCCTTCTGGTTGATAAGTTTGTAGAACTCATTAACCTGGGGGGCCTCCTCCTGGCAATAGGTGCAGTACATGCTGAAAAGCTGAAGCACCACCAACGGGGACTTTATTTGATCAAGCGAAAATTCCTTGGCGCCATTGGCCACGTCGAGATAGGCCAGGTCCTCGTTTGAAACCGGCGCGGCAAAGCTGATCTTGCCGAGTTTGTCTCCTGCCTTGGGTGGCTCCTGGGCCGACGCGGCAAGTGGCGACAGGGCCAAAATCGCTACCAGGCACAATACTGGAAATGTTGTTTTTCTGACCATTTTTACCTAAACAGAGGGAACCGGCTAATTGTCTGAGCTATTCTTCTATTTTTTTATGCCGGAAACGGACAATGCAAGAATATTTTTAACTACCAATTAAATATGGTTTATGCCAATTCGTGGCTGCGTTTGGTCGCCGCCGCGACGGCCTTCATGACGGCGGCCCGAAGACCACTTTCTTCCAAGGCCAGCACGCCACTGATGGTTGTGCCGCCGGGTGAGGTGACCTGGTCCTTTAAAACAGCGGGGTGCTGACCGCTGCGGGCCACCATTTCCGCGGAACCGGCCACTGTCCGGGTGGCCAGCTCCAGGGCCACCGGCCTGGGCAGACCCTGCATCACTCCGGCGTCGGCCAGGGCCTCGATGAACATGTAGACATATGCCGGTCCGGAGCCGGAAAGCCCCGTGACGGCGTCCATCTGGGCCTCGTTGACTTGGGCCACGCTGCCCACGGCCTCAAAGACCTGACGGGCCAGCTTGAGGTGTTCCTCATCGGCCGAATCGCCGGGGGCGATGGCGGTGACGCCCTTGCCCACCAGGGCGGGAGTATTGGGCATGGCCCGCACCACGGCGATATTTCTGGGCAAAGCGTTTTGCACCGAGGCGATGCGCACTCCGGCGGCGATGCTTATCACCAGGGCCCCGCTGTTTAAACAGCCACTGGCGCCGGACACGCAGGCCGTGATATCCAAGGGCTTGACCGCCAGGATCAGGATATCGATATTATTGAGTTCCCGGATTGCCTCGACGACCTTTACACCGTACTCGCCGGCCAGGTACTCGGCCCTGGCGGCGCTTTTTTCCGCCACCTGGATCTGAGCGGCGTCCACGCCCTTGCCGAGCAAACCGGCCAACAAGGCCGCGCCCATGTTGCCGCCGCCGATAAATCCTATTTGTCCCTTGATAGCCATTTTTTCTCTCACGTCAGTTGGCGGACCAGGTAACTGCGGCCTCCCCTTTTGCCTTGCACTTCGACAAGTCCGGCCTCGGCCAAGGCCCGCAGCATGTTTTTGGCCGTGGAATCGGAAACGCCCAGTTCCTCACGCAGATTCCTATTATAAACCTCTTCGCCGCTGGATTGGGCCAGCAACTTGGCCAGATGCCCCTTTCGGTTTTGGACAATGCCGTCAACGCCGGCCAAACGCGTCTCGAACAGCTTCGCAAGCGTGTCCGGATCGCCCTGGCGGACCTTTTGGGGCAGTTCTTCGGGGCCGATGAGTTCGCCATGAGCCAGGGCCACGGCCTGCTGCACCACGTTGCGCAGCTCCCGCACATTGCCCGGCCACTGGTATTTACTCAATACGGCAATGGCATCCGGGCTGAAGCCGCGCTCGCAGCCCACACTGCGGCAGGCATCCCGGCGGAAGTGCTCCACAAGCTCGGGAAGGTCTTCAATGCGCCGACGCAGGGGCGGCAGCCGCAGGGGCAGAACGTCTATGCGGTATTGCAGGGCCGTATTGAATTCGCCCCGGGACGCCAAGTCCTCAAGGTCTTGGGATGAGGCTGTAATCAGCCGGAAGTCCACCCGGACCGGCCGCTCGGAGCCCACCGGCATCACGGCCGTTTCCTCCAGCACCCGCAGCAGTTTTTTCTGCAATTGCGGCGTGCTCTCGTTTATTTCGTCTAAAAACAAGGTGCCGCTGTCAGCCGCCCTGATATGCCCCTTGCGGGGTTTGTCCGCCCCGGTGTAGGCCCCGCGTACGCTGCCGAAGAGTTCGGCCTCCAACAGCGTCTCGGACAAGGCGGCGCAGTTGACGGCCTGGAAAGGACCGTTTCGCCTAGGAGACAGGTTGTGCAGCCGGCGGGCCATGACTTCCTTGCCCGTTCCGCTTTCACCCTGCAGACACACCGGCAATTCGCAGGCGGCCACCCTCTCCAGTTGCTCCAGCAGTTTGGCGAACTCCGGTGATTGGCCGCCCACCATACCGTCTCCGGCAGCCGCTGACGGCCCGGCTTCCACTCCCTGCTTGGCCACTTGGCTCACGGCGGGCAGTTCCATCAGCCGATCGGACAACCCCACCAGCCTGGCCCGCATTACGGCGGCCAACTCGGGCCGCTGGGCCAGGCATTGCTCCGTTGCCTTGCCTATGGCCTCCAAAACGCCGACCTTGTCCATCCGCCCCGGCGGCATGTCCATTACGGCGCGCACCACGCCCTTGGCCAGGCGGTTGCAAAGATCCAGGACTTCCGCATCGATATCGACTGCCGGACCCCGTATTTTTATTATTTCCGACACCCGTGGCCCCCCCATTGCGCCAACAGATATTAGATTTGCGCTCAACCATGATGAGGCCGCAAGTAATATCTTAGTGTCAGAATGATTAGGCAACAATGACCTCCTGGCTGATAACGCTTCCCGCGATCAGTGCGTAGACAACATGTCACCGTGGTTGCCTCGCCTCTGGCCGGGTGTTATAACACATTTTAAAGACATGGGAAATGACCCGTGAACCAGGCTCAATGGAGTTGGCATGATTAAAAAGCGGATTTCCAGGCTGCGTGAGCTTATCCAGCGCAATCAATTGGACGGACTCCTGATCAGTCTTCCGGCAAACCGGCGCTATCTTTCGGGTTTTGAACCAGACGACAGCCAGCCGGGAGAATCGTCGGGCCACCTGCTCATTTCAGCCGCCGGAGCCTTTTTACTGACCGACTTCCGCTATAAACTCACGGCCTTGGAGCAAGCCCAATATTTCGAGACCGTTATCTACACCAAGGGACTGGCCCACAGCCTCGGCCAACTGGCCGGTGATCTGCGCCTGAAGAAGCTTGGCTTCGAGGCGGATGCGCTACTGGTCTCGCAGTATCAAATGCTGACCAAAGCCCTGCCCGATATCGAATTTCAACCCACCACGGGTTTCGTGTCAAAACTGCGCAAATACAAGGACAGGGCCGAGCTGATGGCCCTGGAAAAAAGCGCCCTGCTCATGGAGCGGGTACTCGATCCGATCATGAACGGCCCCCTGGTGGGACGCAGCGAACGTGAAGTGGCCTTGCAGATCGTACGGACCATCGAAGACAACGGCGGCGACGGACCGGCCTTCCCGCCCATCGTGGCCAGCGGCCCCAACGCGGCCGAGCCCCATGCCGAGCCCGGACCGAGAATCATAGCCGAGGGCGAGCCGGTGCTGTTCGACGTGGGTGCCAAACTGAACGGCTATCATTCGGACATGAGCCGCACTGTGGTGGCCGGCGGCCTGGAAAAGGCCGATGACCAATTCAAGAAAGTCTACGCCACGGTGCGCCAGGCCCAGTTGACGGCCCTGGAGTTGATCATGCCGGGCCTGCTGGGCGCCGAAGCTGATGAACTGGCCAGGGCCATTATCCACGAGGCCGGGTATGAGGGCAAATTCGGCCATTCCCTGGGCCACGGCATCGGCCTGGCAACCCATGAAGCGCCCTCGGTGGGCCCCAGTTCCGGGGAGATGCTCACCGAAGGCATGGTCTTCACCATAGAACCGGGTATCTATCTTGCCGGATGGGGCGGCGTGCGTCTGGAAGTCATGGTGGCCCTGGAGGCCGAAGGCTGCCGGCTGATCGGCAGCGGCGGCGGATTCTATGATTTGACCTGAGCAGGCGGTGCGAACCCGTGACACCCAAAACTGATCTTGACCTCTACGGCATGGTCGATGTTTACCTGAGCCACCTTGCCGCCGAGCGGGGCCTGGCCGAGACCACGGTGCGCTCCTACGCCGAGGACCTGGCCGACATCTGCGGCTTTTTGGACCAAAACGGCGTCACGGCCTGGGACCAGTTCAAAGACCTGCACATGGTATCCTACCTGGCCCAAAAGGCCAGGGATGGGCTGGCTCCGGCCAGCCGGGCCAGACGCCTGTCGGCGGCCCGGGGGCTGATGCAGTACCTCATGCGCAGGGAGCTTCTGGACGACGATCCCCTGGCCGGCCTGCGGGGGCCCAAGCAAAACCAGGGTCTTCCCAGCTTTCTGAGCCGGGAGGAGATCAGCCGTTTGCTGGAAACCCCGCCGGACCACACAGACCTGGGCCTGCGCGACCGGGCCATGCTGGAAATGATGTACGGCGCCGGGCTCAGGGCATCGGAGATAACCACCATCGGAGTGGGCCAGATCCAATTCCAGGTGGGCTGCCTGATGGTCCGGGGCAAGGGCAACAAGGAGCGCATCGTGCCCCTGCACCAGCTGGCCCTGGACCGGCTGGGGGCATACCTGGAAGGCCCCCGGGCCCGGCTGCTGGCCGGTCGGCCGCCCAGGGAAGAAGTCTTCCTGAACGCCAGGGGCGGCGCCCTTAGCCGCATGGGCCTTTGGAAGATTCTGAGCAAACACGTGACCGCGGCGGGCATAACAACCCATGTCAGCCCGCACACCCTGCGCCACACCTTTGCCACCCACCTGTTGGAAGGCGGCGCCGACCTGCGAAGCGTACAACTGATGCTGGGCCATGCGGACATCAGCACGACACAAGTGTATACTCACGTTACGACCAAACGACTGGCAGAAGTGCACAGCCGCTATCACCCCAGGGGGTGAAGGAGACCATGGCCGACAACAACAATAACAACATCCGCAACGTGGATGTGATCACCACCCACGTCAACGCGGACTTCGACGCCCTGGCCAGCATGCTGGCCGCGGCCAAGCTCTACCCCCAGGCCATGCTGGCCTTCCCAGGGGCCCAGGAGCGCAACCTGCGCAACTTTTACGTTGAGTCGGTGTGCTTTCTCTACAATTTCGTCAAAGTCAAACAGGTGCCTTTTGACAGGGTCAAGCGGCTGATATTGGTGGACACCAGGCGCAAGGACCGCATCGGCGCCTTTGCCAAACTGGCCAAGGACCCCGAGGTCGAAGTCATAGCCTATGACCACCACCCTGACAGCGAACAGGACGTCAAGGCCGACCAACAAGAGGTGGAGCAGATCGGCGCCACGGTGAGCCTGTTGTGCCGCCATTTGCGGGAGCAACAAATCGAACTCACCGAGGACGAAGCCACCCTGATGTCCCTGGGCATCTATGAAGACACCGGCAGTTTCACCTTCACCTCCACCACGCCGGACGACTACCAGGCCGCCGCATGGTTCCTGCATCAAGGGGCCAATCTCAGCGTGATCAGCGAATTGATCACCCGCGAACTCACGGCCGAGGAAATAGGCCTGTTGAACGACCTGATCCACGACTCGGAAAAAACAAACGTCAACGGCACCGAGGTGGTGATCTCCGAAGTCAGCCGTGAAACCTACTTTCCCGAGTTCGCCGTCTTGGTGCACAAGTTCATGGAGATGGAAAACCTCGACGCCATCTTCGCCCTGGCCCGCATGGAGGGCCGCATCTACCTGGTGGCCCGCTCCCGGCTGCACGAGGTTGACGTGGGCGTCATCACCAAGGCAATGGGCGGCGGCGGACACCCCACGGCGGCCAGCGCCACCATGCGCGACATCACCTTGGTGGAGGCCCGGGCCAAGCTGGAAATGGCCCTGCAGACCCACATCAACCCCAGCATAATGGCCAGCCAGTTGATGACAAGCCCGGTGATCACCGTGGAAATCGACACACCCCTGAGCGAACTGCCGGACCGTTTCACCCGCTATGACATCAACGTTCTGCCCGTGGTTCAAAACAACGAAATCAAGGGCATAATCACCCGCCAAGACGTGGAAAAGGCCGTCTACCATGGACTGGGCAACTATCCCATCGGCGAATACATGACGCCGGGGGTGCATCCGGTGGCGCCCAATGCGCCGCTGGCCGATGTGGAAAAGGCCCTTCTGGAAGAGCGCTTCCGCCTTATTCCGGTGATGGAAGACGGCAAGATGCTCGGCGTGATCACCCGCACCGACCTGCTCAATACGCTCATCGAACGGCCCCTGGTGGCCGATCACCTGCAGAACGACGACACCGGCAACCACCCCATCCGCCATAAAAACGTGGGCAACATGGTGCGCGAACGACTGCCCAAACCCGTTGTGCGCATCTTGCAGGATATCGGCAAGGTGGGCGACGACCTGGGCATGGACGTCTACCTGGTGGGCGGCTCGGTGCGCGATCTGTTCCTGCGCAGCGACAACCTGGACCTGGACGTGGTCGTAGAGGGCGACGGCATCCGTTTGGCCCGGACCTTCAGCAAATTCCGAGGCGACGTGCGCGTTCGAGCCCACAAGAAATTCAACACGGCCAAGCTTATTTTCGACGACGGCCTGACCATCGACGTAGCCTCGGCCCGCCTGGAATACTACATGTCTCCGGCGGCCCTGCCCGTGGTGGAGCATTCCAGCATCAAGCTGGACCTCTACCGCCGGGACTTCACAATCAACACCCTGGCCATCAAGCTCAGCGGCGGCCAATTCGGCATGCTCATCGACTTTTTCGAAGCCATGCGCGACATCAAGGAAAAGGTCATCAGGGTGTTGCACAACCTGTCTTTCGTGGAAGACCCCACCAGGGTTTTCCGGGCCATTCGCTTTGAACAGCGCTTCGGCTTCCGCATCGGCAAGCTCACCGAGGCCCTGATAAAAAACGCCATCAAGATCGACGCCTTCAGGCGGTTGACCGGCACCCGTCTTTTCAGCGAGTTCAAGCATATGCTTGATGAAGAAAAGGTCACCGACTGCATCCAGAGGCTGGATCAATTCAAGCTGCTGGGCATTTTTCACTCCGAACTCAAACTTACGCCTAAACAAAACGAGATCCTGGGCCGGGCCGATGAAGCACTGTCCTGGTACAAGCTTTCCTTTATTGAAAAGCCGCTCAGGCGCTGGCTGTTGTTCTTCCTGGCCATGACCGAAGGCTTGGACGAAAACCAGGTTGGTGAAATGTGCCGCAGGCTGAGCATGGCTCCCAAGCTGCGTAACGAAATCCGCGAGATGCGGGCCAATGCCCTAAAGGCCGTCAACATCATGCAGCGCCGCACTCCGCCCGCATCGCTCATCCACAAGCTGCTGATTCCGCTGCATCTGGAATACCAGCTTTTCATCATGGCCAAAACCGGCAAGGAGCACGTGCGCCGGGCCGTGAGCCAGTATCTGACAACGCTGGTCAACATTCGGCCCGAAACCACAGGTGACGACCTTACGGCCATGGGCTATGAACCGGGCCCGTTATACAAGAAGATCCTGGACCGCATTCTCGCGGCGAAGCTCGACGGCGAGGTCCTGGGACGCCAGGGCGAGATAGACCTGATCAAACGCGAATTCAGCCATCATCCAGCGGAGGCCGCTTCATGAATTTTGATTTTACGGAATTTTTAATCAGGGTTTTGCTGTTGGCGCCGCCGATCCTCATAGCCCTTACCGTGCACGAGGTGTCCCACGGCGTCGTGGCCCTGCGCTTCGGAGACCCCACGGCCAAGATGGCCGGGCGCCTGACCCTCAATCCCCTGAAGCACCTGGACCCGGCGGGCACCCTGGTCTTTTTCGTCACGGCCTTTCTTGGCTCGGGCTTTGGCTGGGCCAAACCAGTGCCGGTAAACCCGCGCTATTTCAAGAATCCGCGCAAGGACATGATGTGGGTTTCGGCGGCCGGCCCCATTGCCAATATTCTGTGTGCCACGGCCTGTGCCTTTGTGCTAAAAGGTGTGGTGGCTTTGGGGTTGCACCAGGGCATGGCAGGGGCGTTTTTGGGCCAAATGTTCGCCTATGGCGTATTCATCAACGTGATCCTGGCCTTTTTTAACCTGATCCCCCTGCCTCCGCTGGACGGCTCCGGGGTGTTGGCCGGGCTGTTGCCGCCCCGTGCCGCTTACAGTTATCAGCAAAAGCTGAGCCGCTACGGTTTCGCCATTCTGCTGGCTTTGCTGTTTTTACCGGCGCTGATTCCGGTCTTTCCCGACATTATCGGCGGGATCATCGTACCGGCCGCCGCCTGGCTGACCGATCTGCTTATTGGCTGAGTAGCGCATGGACGTTGCGGTAAAGCTTGAAATATTCGAAGGGCCGCTGGACCTGCTGTTACACCTCATCCGCAAGAATGAGGTGGACATCTATGACATACCCATCGCCCTGATCACCAAGCAATACCTTGACTACCTCGAAATGATGCGCGAACTCAACATCAGCTTGGCCGGTGAGTTCCTGGTCATGGCCAGCACCCTGACCCACATCAAAAGCCGCATGTTGCTGCCCAGCTATAGCAAGGCCGATGATGACGACGAGGACGGCGACCCGTTGGACAACCTGGTCGAGCGGCTCAGAGATCACATGCGCATCAAGGCCGCCGCTGATATGCTCATGGAGCGCCAGTGGCTGGACCGCGACGTGTTCATGCGCCAGGCCGCAGTGCAGGAGATCGACCATGCCGTGCAGTCCCAGCCCCAGCAACTGGTGGCTGCGGGGGTTTTCGAGCTAATCGAGGCCTTTCGGGAGCTGTTGGCCGACCGCTCCCGCCAATTAGTGCTGGACCTGCCCCTGGCCCGGATGTCCGTCGAAGACCGTATGGGCGTGCTTCTGGACCAGTTGCGCAGACACGAGAGCCTTTCGTTCATCGAGTGCTTTGCCGGCGACCTGGACCGCTCGCACATGGTGGTGACGTTTTTGTCCATACTTGAACTCACCCGCCTGGGCCTGATAAGGGTGTATCAGGAGCGCCTGGATGAGGAACACCGGCCCAGCGTCCAATGGAGCGTATTGCGCGTGTTTTTGCGCGAAAACGAGGATGAACTGGAGGACGAACTCTAGTGCATATCAATATCAAGCGCATAATCGAAGGCCTGCTGTTCGTGGCCGAGGCACCGCTGAACGCAGCGCAGATCGCCCAGATCCTGGAAGCGCCCCATGCCGATGACGTGCAGGCGGCCGTTGACGAGCTTGTGGCCGAATACCGGTCCATGGAGCGGGCCTACACCATTGTCGAGGTGGGCGGCGGCTACATCTTCCGCTCCCGGCCGGAAATGGCCCCCTGGCTCAGCCGCCTGCGCAAGCAGCAGGCCAGCAAACTCAGCCGAGCCGCCCTGGAGACCCTGGCCATCGTTGCCTACAAGCAGCCCGTGCTCAGGGCCGAAATCGAACGCATCCGTGGCGTGGACGTGGGTGGGGTGTTGCGCATGCTTATGGAGCGCAACCTCCTGCGGGTTGCCGGCCGCCGGGACCTGCCCGGCAAGCCCCTGGTCTATGCCACCACCAAACGTTTTTTGGAGTTTTTCGACCTCAAGGACATCAGTGAACTACCCACCCTGGAAGAAATCGACAGGCTCACCAATGATCCGGAACAAGCCTTCGAGGCCCAGCAGTTGCTGAATTTCCCGGAACAAAGGGAAGATGACGACGAGCCGGAGCTTCCCTACAACGGATCTTCCACGGAAGATTCCCAAGACTCCGGTGAAACACCGGAAAATCAATAACGGATACGCATTTGGCAAAAGACCGCTTGCAAAAGATCCTGGCCCACGCCGGGGTGGCCAGCCGCAGGGCTGCCGAGGAAATGATCAGACAGGGCCGGGTCGGCGTCAACGGCAAAACCGTGACGCAACTAGGCGTCAAAGCCGATCCGACGCGCCAATCCATTACTGTTGACGGCAAGCCCATCGCCAGCAAGGAAATCAAGGAATACTGGCTAATCAACAAACCCGTGGGTTTTGTCAGCACCGTGCGCGACCCCCAGGGCAGGCCACTGATCGGCGATCTGTTGCCCGAACAGGCCAGGGGCCGGCTTTACCCGGTGGGAAGGCTTGACATCGACTCCGAGGGCCTGGTGCTCATGACCAACGACGGCGATCTGGCCCACAGGCTGATGCACCCCAGCTACGGCGTAGCCAAAATCTACCGCGTATGGCTGGGCGGCAGACCCACGGCCGGCCAACTAGAAGCGGTGCGTACCGGCGTTGAGTACGAAGGCGTTCAGTACGCCCCGGCCCAGGTTACCATCAAGTCGGCCACGCCCAAACAGGCCAAGGTGCATATGGAGTTGCACGAGGGCCGCAAGCGCGAGATCCGCTACATCTGGCGGGCTCTGGGCATGAGAGTGACCAAGCTGGTGCGGGTGGGCATGGGCCCACTGCGGCTTGAAGACTTGCCGGTGGGCGCGGCGCGGCGTCTGCGTCGCGACGAGTTGTCCAAGTTAAAGCGGGCGGTTCAGACATTATCTGGTTGCAAACCAGGCTCCCATGGTGTACAAAAATCGCCGCGGCAGGGTGTAAAGCCCACCCGCAAAAAAACATAGGGCCGTAACTCAGCGGGAGAGTGCCATCCTCACACGGTGGAAGTCATGGGTTCAAATCCCATCGGCCCTACCACTAAACAATTACAAGGGCTTAGCTGGTTTTCCGGCTAAGCCCTTGATACGTTTGTTGAGCCGATTTTCCTTACTACTTCCTTACTACTTTGCCAAAATTCCTTACTACTCGTTTTTGAGCTGCAGCTGGAAGCTATTCGGACTTCTTTTTGCGGAGAGGCCGGACCTTTTTGTTAAGAAGGTCGGAGAGCATCTTTGTGCCGGTGGCGGCATATTTTTGGGTGTGCTTTAAGTCGGCATGGCCGAAGAGTCGGGCAACGGTTTCCAGGCTCCAACCCTCGAGGTTGATAGCCTGCATTCCCCTGCTGTGCTTGGTGGCGTTGTAGAGATTGATCTCCGGCAAGCCGGCCTCCCTGGAGGCCTTGGCCCAGATGGCTCTCAGAAAGTCGGGATTGTAGAACCGCTTTGGGTTGCGGCTTGGGTTGGCCTTCATGTTGACGAATACCGGCATGTCCGGCATGCCTCGAGGCACCAGATCCAGGTAGGCCGCGAACTGCTCGGTGATGGGCAGTTCGTTGTCTGCTTTGGTCTTGGGCGTATTGGTGAGCTCCCGCCGGCTGAAGGTGCGGGCCAGGTAGAACACGCCTTCCGGCGCCAAGGGGTTGTTGCGGTCGATGCAATCCCACATCAGGGCGCATGCCTCTGCAGGCCGCGGGCCGTAGGTGAACATGAAGGAGAATATCGGCTTGTGCTCTTCCGGGATCTTCTCAAAGGCTGCATCCTGGAGCTCGGGCGCCAGCCACTTGATGCGCTTCTTGGGCACCGTGACCGATGGCACTTTGGGCATACGAGCGAGATCCTCCCGCTCCACGGCCTCCGCGAGGATGTGTTTGAGCTCAGAGAGAATATCAGCCCTGTATTTTGGCGATAGGCTGTGCAGGCCCTCCGATGCGGCAAAGTCCTGGATATGCGCTGTACGGAGCTCTCTGACGTTGATACCGTTGAACCACTCCATGTGCACGGCCATCTGTCGCTTCTTGTCGTGGTAGGCCGACGTACAGCGGCGCCCTTCCCTATCCAGGTAGGCAGCCATCCAGTTTTCCCACAGCAGTTGATTCTTGGACTTTACAACCCAGAGTTCGGGATAGAAGTTGCCTTCTCTGATCTGATCGCGGATTACTCCCAGAGCCAGTTGTGCGGCCTGGTAGGACTCGAAGCGCTGGCCTTTTTGATCGTGGGAGATGCGGCGGGTCTTGCCCTGCCACCAAAGCAGAATATCGACCTGCGTAGGCATATACTGCCCGCATTGGCAGGCCAGGAAGGAGATTTTGCCGTGGCTGACCTCTTCATATTGGCCCTTAGCCTTACAAACGGGGCACGTCTGCTGACTGACTATTCTGCCTGGTAGTCTAGTCATTGCATCCTCTTGCGCCGCCAGCAGCGCAAGTATTTGAGGCGAAAGACGTGAGCCCATCCTGGAGATGCTCCAGATATGGGCTCGGGACGTCAGATGTGAGTAGCAATCTGATTCTAAAGATAATATTATGGACAGTCAAGGTTCATATGCAAGGCAATTACTAGTACCGGCTGAGCCGTCTTAAAATCATTCACGGCCAGGCCAGTACCTATTTACCACCGCATTTGTAGGCTATTGAGCCATTAGGAAGTGTCTTTATTAAGAAACCTTTTATTCACTAATTGGGGGATTTATGGCATCGAAAGGCTGCGCCCTTCTCTTTTCGGGCGGCAGAGATTCTTCTCTTTCAGTAATAAAACTGTCCAGTTTTTTTAATGAACTTATGCTGATTACGATAACTTCTGACCATCTATATGGTATCGAGCAAGTTAAAGAGCGATTAGAAGAATTATCATCATTGCTTACTATTCGTTTAAATTGGGTCTTAGTTAGACAAGAGATAAATATAACTACTAACTATGGATCTTTTTTGCCGACCTGTCTTCCGTGTCAAAGTGAATATATCTCGATAGGTACAAAATTTTGTATTGAGAACGGAATAAATCACTTAGGACTTGGATACGCCAGCTATCAATCTGTGTGGCCGGAGCAATCGCCAGAAGCAATTTCAATATTACACAACATATTAAATAAGTACGGTATTACTCTTGAATTACCAGTGTACGATATAGACTCCAAAGAAGAGGCAATAAATCTTTTGGAGCATCACGGTCTAAGCCCCTTTTCTCTTGAACAGAAATGCCAACGGCAAGAGACCAACATAGAACTAAGCCAATCTGAACTTAACATAGAACTATCAAAATGGGAGAAAAGCATCCGTGAAAACCTAGAAATGATTAAAACACTTCCAATGGAGATTTTGGAGTCAGTTACATTATGAATTTAATTATTTATTTTGCTGATAACAGCACTACCAGCTCGCCCCTAAATATATATACTATTTCAGCAGGACTCTTGGCATTCATTTTAGCTTTTTATGCATTAGTCGCGCGTGAAAGAAAAACACCATATATTACAAAATCAATTTATTTTATTTGCGGTATAATTTTATTTACTCTATCAATTACGGTTTTATCTGACCTCATTAATTATGAACCACTATCTGGCTTCTTAAAATTATTATCCGTTATTAGTCTTATTTTTTGTTTGATCTACATTTTTGTCAGAATTGTAGTCATACATAATCGTCATATTAATTTCAGAGATGACAGTCCTTTTAAAAATAGTATTTTCGTCAGAAAAGTAAAATATTATTTTCGCAAAATACGTAAAGGCAAGCCATACGAACACAATCCAGATGCTTTTGATGGCGCCTTTATTGCTGCCATTGGTTCAATGGACTTTGTTGATAATGACACCTTAATGGAAATATTAGATGCGAATAAATTAAACAAATCATCTTTATCTGTAGCTTTATCAATATCCGACAAGAAAGAATTAGATTATAAACTATCAGAGATAGTTGGCAAACTGCATCAAACAAATTGTTTCTTTCAATATATGTCATGCTCTAGACACCCTATTGAATTTGTGAAGTTCCTTGAAAGGAAAGAGGATCAAATCTGGGAATCTATCAAAAAAAGGCTCGTAGTAGTAGATGCATACACTCCGCATTTTGGATTTACCGATTCAATTTATACGTTTTTTGATGCTGAGATTGAAAATTCACCTATCCCCCTTGTCAAATCATCTCCTACATATGCTGGAATGCATACTGCGGCAACAAAAGCCTTTAACGAGGTACGCAAAATCGCTAAAAGCAAAAATCAACGTCCAGTAACAGTTGTTATATATGAGACTCCGTACGCAGTATCTGAAGTTGAATCTGAAGAACAATATAAGATTTTCTTAAGGCATGTTATACCCTCTGAAAAATTATGGGGCGGAATGATTACCATTTGGATTGAGAATGGGTTAAACGATGATAGCTGGAAATTATTAAAATCCCTTGCAGATATCCATTGGGAACAAGAATGCACCGCTATAGAACCGATAGCGGGTAATGAGGAAAAGTAATGCAGTACCTAGATCCATTATATGGTGATGTAGAAATTCCTCATCCTATAGATGTGTTAGCCAAAGACGCTACCGTTCAGCGTCTTAGACATATCCGTCTATCAAACATTGATTCATTGCAGATGCCTGGTATTGCGAACATTTCACGCTTTGAACATTCTCTAGGAGTTTGGTATCTAACGTCAATAGCTGGTTTCATGAATAGTATTTCTGGCGATGATGCACTTATAATACAGGCAGCAGCTTTATTACATGACTGTATGATCTCGCCATATGGACACTTGGTCGAAGAGGCGATGAGCTTTTTGAGTATCTCTTTCAACCATGAAACCAAATTAAATGAACTTTTAAATATTTACAAAACGGACGAGATAGGCGGCATCGATTCTCAAGTTCTTTTTGGTAGAAGTGCTCAAATCAGAAAGTGGGTTTTGGGCCATTTTGACCGAAGCTTCGAAGAAGTGCTTAACGATATCGGAGCTACAATACAGGGTAAGGGAGATTTCGGCCAGGCAATTTCTGGCGACATTGATTTAGACAACATTGACAACGTGTGTCGAGCAGCATACCATATGGGAATTTCTTTTAATAAAAGGTTACCTGTTTTGCTTGCGAAGTCATTGAAATTGCTCAATAGCAGTGTTGCTATAGATTCAAGCGCAGTCCAACTATTGAATGATTGGCTTATCCTTAGAAAAGAAGTCTATACTCATTTTATGCTATCCGAATTAGATTTTATCGGAAAGCTAATGTTAATTTATACAACAATTTATGCACTTCAAAACTCAATTATTGCGAAAGATGAGTGGAAATCAAACGATCTTGATTTTGCAATTAAGCTATTGAGCCGTAACGCATCAGGGGATTACAATATTCCTGAGGCCAAAAACCATTTTTTAAGATGGCTTGTCGGCGATTTGTGGGACATATCAGACTTAACATGGTTTAGATACCCCGCCCCTGATTATCCAGATCTTTTAGAGTTCAATAAACAAATTTCATTTATTTTAGGGCGTGACTGTTACTCATATAGGATTAAGGATAAGCGCTCAAGAAAAATTACCATTCTAACAAGCAATCAAGACAGGTTATCCTTGGGTGATGATCCTAATCGGTGGCTTTTAGGTGTTGGATCTCCAGTAAAAAAAGATTTTACAAAGCATGAAAATAATTTAATCATAAAAAATGCATGCAACTTTTTTGGGTGCGAGTATATGGGACCAGCAAATGTGATTTCACAACAAGGGCAACTGTTTTAGGAATTTTAAATGCCGAGTGCTGACACAATAACTACTCAGCTTGATAAAATTGACTGGAACTTTACAAGCGTTCAAACACCTAAATATTCCATTCATTCAATTCATTATTTTCCAGGAAATTTTATTCTACAAATACCAAACTATTTAATGAATTTATTAAGTGAGCCAGGCGATACAATCCTTGATCCTTTCTGTGGAAGCGGCACAACCGGTATTGAATCTATATTGCAAGACCGAAACGCCTGTATGTTTGATAATAATGAGATGGCCATCCTCATATCTCAGGCGAAACAAATAATTCTTAGCTATAGCTGCCTTTACGACGATATCAACACATTGATTTCACATCTCTTTTGGGATGATGTAATAGGAAGCCATAACATAGCCAATAACGCGCTAGAAAACTCTGAATATTTGGTCAAATGGTATCATCCTCAAACATTACGCCAACTAATTTTTATATGGGATCAAATTAGTAAGTTTTCTAATACTAAATCATATATTGTCTTTCAAACTATTTTTTCAGACTTATTGTTCGCATGTACAAGCACTAAAAGGCAGTCTACGTCGTCAGGTGGCGTTAGGAGACACCATTGGGGCTGGGTGGCAGACAATGTTGCGCCTAAGGAATTAACAAGGCACAATGCCATTGAGACAATGAAACAAAAGCTTCTCAACGTTTTGGACATTATTTCAAGGCACTCAAAAGATAATCTAGGAACCTTTTCAATCAGTCATGGAGATTGCAGAAATCTTCCATTAGAAGACGACACGATTGATTGTATCATCACCTCTCCGCCGTATATATCAATGATCGACTATACCATGGCAAATAGGATGTTTTATACATGGATGGATTGGGATCTCAATAAAACACGTAATGATGAAATTGGAGCAAGATATAAACGGTTTAGAAAGTACTCCTTTACTGAGTATCTCAAGGACATTGATTCCTGTTGCTTTGAGCTGAACAGAGTTCTAAAGCCAACCAAATATTGCGCTATTATTATTGGAGCATCAAGAAAATATCCCCATGCATTAGACGAAGTGGTAGGCATTTTTAAGAATCATTTTCAGTTGATTTGGGGGCCTACACTACGGCAAACAACGCGATCTCGACTTCGTGAAAGAAAAGGAAGTGCAGCTTCAGAGGCAATATGCGTATTCCAAAAAAACTAAGAAAAGTTGCACTATTTGGTGGTTCTTGTACAGGCAAGACAACAATAGGTGCTGGGCTTTCGAGTAAGCTTAATTATAAGATTAGATATTGTGGTCAGGAATTAAAAGATCTTGCACGTGAGCACGGATATTACGATTTAGATAACGTTCCTCTCAGTATTCATGAAGAGGTTGACAGAGCTACCAAAGAATTTGTCTCCAGTTCTACAACGCCATGTATTGTCGAAGGAAGGTTCCTTAACTTTGTACTGTTCGATAGTGATGACATAATTTTTATAGAGGTTAAATGTAATGATGGTGAAAGGCAAGATAGACTTTTATCTAGATTTGGCAATTCAACTAATTTATTAATAAGTGACATTGATTGCAAAGATCGTGCTTTTACGGCTGAGACATATAAATACGCATTGAACTCATTGCCTGAAGCAATTACCGTTGACACTTCATCAATAGGCATTGATGAATGCGTAGCAATAATTATTGATACTATAATGAAACAATAATGAACCAAATTAACTTTATACATCCTTACCCCGCCATGATACCTGATCAGGTATCAGAAGGCTTGATAAGTGAGTTTGCTCATAATAAAGCTACCCTATTAGATCCATTTTGCGGTTCAGGTAGAATTGTTTTTAATTCTTCCTTACTCGGGCACGACTCTGTTGGAATAGACATTAACCCCTTAGCTTGCTTGATAGCAAAATCAAAAAACATTAACATACCAGAGCCTAGGTTTTCAGAAATCTATGATTCGATACTACTTTTCAGGTCATCAAATTCCAATATCTCTCGTTATGATGTTGAACCCAACCGAAAAGTAAACTGGTTTTCAGAACAGAATAAGAATGAGCTATGTCAAATCATTGAATACATCAACCAGAATATCGTGTCATATGAAGAATTAGTCTTTCTATCTACAGTTCTGAGCGCCACAGTCAGAGAAGTTTCGTTTTGTAGAAATGACCAATGGAAACTTCATCGTTTGAGCAAAGACAAGCGTGACCGCCTTACTGTATCGGCCTGGGATGTCTTCCTGCGTCGGTTGATGAAAATGGAAGGTGCAATTACAACAAATAATAAACCGAGAGGTTCCTACTCCATCCTCAATGGTGACACTAAAAATTTGTGCGACTTCCCTGGGCTAACTCCTCGCGATCAACTATTTGATATTGTAATTACTTCTCCACCTTATGGTGATTCAAAAACCACCGTTCAATATGGAGCTATGTCCAGTCTTTGCCTTGGCGTGCTGATGAACATCAAGGATTTAAATATCACTTTCATCTCGGGTCAACATATTGACAATCTTTGCCTAGGCGGCGATCAGCCATATAGCAACAACAAGCTACTTCACGATGGCTTTAACCTGAAAGATTACTGGCATGGTGGGCAAGACAACTCCGCCATTAGTAGAGTTATTTCATTTTCAAACGACCTGATAGAAAGTACTTCTCAGATATGTAAGCAGGTAAAGCGAGATGGTACTATCATTTTTGTTGTATCTAGGCGCCTTGTAGGCGGTTGGCGCTATTACATTGATAAGCTATTGATTGATACCATGAATAAAAATGGTTGGTTTATCAGTGAGGTGAGGCGGAGAAAGATTATTTCAAAAGTAGCGCCTGCTTACATTAACCGCTTGGCACGATTAAAAGGAAATAACAATTCAAGGTATTCTAGAGTGCCGACCATGAGGGAAGAATATATTTTGATCTTTAATGCCTGATTTGACCGCACATTTTATCTAAGAAAGGTTAACCAAAGGGATGAGCAAATATGCAAAGAAACCATAGAGCAATAAAATATAAACTAATAAGTGACTGAACACCTGAGACGAACCTTGCACTACCAGTAGCATATAGTTTATAGTTTTCAAACTGCAAACCAGATATCCACCTATTGAAATTCATGTCTCGCCATCCAAAATGGAAGGCGGATAATATCGAATAAAATAAAGCCAATCGAAGTCTTTTCCAATGAAAACCATCATATTCAATTACTGTCGGCTCGGAACCAATAATGGCGCCACCACTTATTGGCATGGCTATTTTCACAATTGATCCTTCTCTGTTCTTCCCAAGATAGTAATAGTAACAAAAAGAAAACATTACAATAAACGAAAGCAGAAAAGAGAGTGGACGAAATGGAGCCAAGCCCCAGTAAGTAGTATATCCAAATAGAATAAAATTTAATCCCCCTTCTAATTGCGTTATTACTGAATCTGATTCCAACATCTTAAGGGTATCTTGACAATTGATGGCAAAAACGACGCCCCGATCTTGATTTGTTAAACCAAGACGCAGAGGTGGACCCCAAAAATCGGACAATAGTGTAAGGTGGTATGGATGAGTCCGATGGAGGGACACCAGCTATGAGCAAGACCAAACGCAGGCGCTTTTCGGCCGAATTCAAGGCCACGGTAGCGCTGGAGGCATTGAAGGGCGAGCAGACTCTTTCCGAGCTGGCAGCACGGTTTGACATCCACCCCAATATGATTGCGCAGTGGAAGCGCCAGGCCACCGAAGGCCTGACAGAAGTTTTCTCCAGCAAGGGTGCGAAGCAGCAAGAGGCCGGAGAATCCCAGATCAAGGAGCTTCATGCAAAGATTGGGCAGTTGACCATTGAACGGGATTTTTTGGCCAAGGCCTCCGGTCGCTGAGCTTTGATCGGAGGAAAGCGATGGTGAAGGCAAGCAGGCCCAAGGGATTGAGCATTGTCCGCCAATGTGAGCTCCTGGGAATCAGCCGCTCATCGTTTTATTAAGAAGCCACGGGCGAAAACCCGCTGAATATTGAGCTGATGCGCAAGATGGATGAGCAGTTTCTGGAAACGCCCTGGTACGGCTCTCGTCAGATGGTCCGCTGGCTCCGGCGTGAGGGGCATCGCGTGGGCAGGAAGCGGGTGGTGCGGCTGATGCGCAAGATGGGGCTTAGCCCCGTCTACCAGAAGCCCGGGACATCCAAGCCCCAGCCGGGGCACAAGGTTTACCCCTATTTACTGCGCGGGGTGGAGATAAGCGAACCCGGCCACATCTGGTGCGCCGATATCACTTATATCCCGATGAGGCGTGGTTTTCTCTACCTGGTGGCGATCATGGACTGGGCCAGCCGCAAGGTGCTGAGCTGGCGACTGTCCAACACCTTGGATGCTGATTTTTGCGTGGCCGCCTTGAGTGATGCCCTGCGAAGGTTTCCCAACCCCCTGATTTTCAATACCGATCAGGGGAGCCAATTCACAAGCTTTGGCTTTACCCAGGTGCTCAAGGATGCTGATATCAAAATTTCCATGGATGGCAAAGGCCGCTGGATGGACAATGTCATGATCGAACGCCTGTGGCGCTCTCTCAAATATGAATGTGTCTATCTGCATGCCTTTGAGACGGGAAGCGAGGCCAGGAAGGGAATCGGCTCCTGGATCGATTACTATAACCAACGGCGACCCCACTCCAGCCTGGATGGCAAAACGACGGACGAGGCATACTGGGGCCGACCCACGACGGGATTGACCGAAACGGCGGCATGACAACAACAAATACCATCCACCTTAACTACGCCGCCAAACTGTCTAACGATTGGGGGCCACCTCTCGCCTTAGCCCCACCTTTAATTCTGCCAACGCTAGTCTAGACTCTTTATATGTGAGGCCTGCTAATGGAGCAGCTCTTGCTAAGCTATAGATTGAACTTTCAAATCCTGGTCGACACTCAAAAACAGTATCAGAAAACAACACCCTAGAAAAATTAGCCCCCCTAATTTCCGTGTTGATCATACTTGCTTTATCCAGGTCCGCCATGTACAAATCTGCATTTATTAGTATCGCATTGTCCAAAGTCGAAGACTGAAAAACTGCGCCTCTTGCACTTATGTCTGACAAATCAGCTGCAAATAGATTTGCTCCTGAAAAATCTGAATATTCAATATTGCTATCTGTTAATATCGCCCATTTTAAAAAGGTCTTTTGAAATTTAGCGTCACGAATATAACAATATTTAAAGTTTGATAACGGAAGAGCGGCATTAGCAAATTGTCCATACTCTATATTGGCACCCTCCCAATCAACTCCGACTAAGTTTGCATTATTAAACTTTGCCGAAATTAAATAGCTATATTTAAAAATCGAAAATTCCAGATTTGCGTTCGAAAAATCAGCATTATCCAATTCTGCCTCAGAAAAATCATTGATAATATTGTTGGGGTTGTCAAGCAACATACGATAATGTTTTCTCTTACGCCGCAACTTACCGTAAGGATCAAAAGTAGAAAAATGGTCTAGTGATGTTTTATATTCGTTTTCATTAACAAATACGAATTTTGAATTTTTTACGTAAGCCTTTTTAAAATTGACTTGCTTTAATATTGCGTGTGAGAAATTAGCGCCATCCGCTTCAACTCTCTCCATATTCGCATTGATAATTGATGCATGAAAAAAATTCGAGTTTGTTAAATCTGCTTTACATAATATTACGTTTTCGAATAATGAATTTGAGAAATCTATATTAGAGATAACCGCATTAGACAGGTCACAATTTTTTACAGTAACCCCTGACAAATTCATGTCAGAGATATTTAGCATTTGCCCTTTTTCTCCATCCGTTTTGAGCCACAACTGATGCCGTTTGATCGCTTCTGCAAATTGTTTTTTTTGCTGAAAATTACTGACATCCACGGCAAAAGCAGTAAATGTATTGCATACCAGTAATTCAAAACTACAAAACAACACAATCGCCAAAATATTGTTTATTATTTTTTTTCGATTAGAATTTACCATCTACGTAAATAGCGCTCTTACTTTCTCAAATCCCTGCAATACCAAACAATCTCGCCTAAGACCTCCACGCCATCGCTGGCGTCTACCTCGATGGGCGGATAGAAGCGCTCGTTGTCCGAGGCTACGCGCAGCCTATCCGGCGCAGCCCAGGACAGGCGCTTTACCATTAGGCGGTTCTCCCAGCGCACGGCGTAGATGCCGCCGCCGTTGATATCGCGATTGTTCAGATTGATCAGGACCAGATCCCCATCGTAGAAGGTGGGCTCCATGGAGTCGCCCTTGACGAACATCAGGGCGGCGTGTTTGGGATCCAGCTGCTTTTGGCCGACAAACCAGGTGCGCTTGAAGCTCAGCCGGCTGACCGGACTTTCGCTGATAACCTCGTTGCCGTGGCCACCGGAGAGTGTGGTTTCGTAAAGGGGTACTTCGATGTAGTTATCTGACCATTGAGGTGCGTTCTGGGATTCGCCCGCCAATAGCCAATCCAAGGAAACTTCAAGAGCGGATTGTAGCAACAATGACTTCTCGGCGTTCGGCCACTGCTTACCGTTCATGTATGCCGAGATAGTGTTCGCAGAAATTCCTGTCTTAACAGCAAGTTCACTCGCAGAGATTCCGTTATCACTACAAGCACTTCTCAGCCTGTCGCCGAATAGACTAAGTTTTATTTGAGTCGTATCCAAGTTTCCCTTGACCTACTCTACGCAAACTTGTAATACTCTTCTCACCACAAGGAGAGATTACATGTTTTTCAAATCGCGCCGCGAAGAGCGCCAGCTCACAAAAAGAGCCCTTGTCAATATCCAGAACGACCTGGACTCCATCAGAAGGAGTCTGTTGGAGCTCGTACTAATTATTGGCGTCGAGTCATCCAACCCTGTCATCAAGCAAGATTGCCTTCTTCGTATCCAACAATTCAACGCCCTCATTCGAGAAAAGCTCAACCGATATGAGCGCATGCAAAAAGAAGGCTGGGACTCCTTTTAATCGTTCAGTCTCACTGAACTTTATCGAGGATATCACAATGAATAACCTTACCCAAAGCGATTTGAACGGCCTCACGCCTGCCCAGCGCAAGCGTTTGCAGCAGGCTCTTGATATCGACCGGGCCACTTTGATCAATCGTCTCCTGGCCCAGGTCGGCCTCAACCAGTCCCTGGTTTCGCGCCGATACAACGTGCCGCTTTCTTCCATCAACCAGACCATCACCGGCAAACGCCCCAACCCCAAGGTGCGCCGGATCCTGGCGGACGCCACCGGCATGCCCGAAGAGGTGCTCTTCGACCACCAAGACCGGGTTGCCGCATAGGGCTGTATTTTCGCCGCGCTGTTCATGGCTCCATCATGCAGCGCCCATGGATGCAGGACTACACAAATGCTCACTGAGGTTTTGGGTAAATGAATCTGGACATGCAGGATATCGGCCCTCTGATCAAAGACGAGATCGTCTACGGCGATGACCCAGGCTGCCAAGGGGCGGTCAGGCGCATAGCCGCCATCATTGGCCGGTCCGAATGGACCGTGCGCGACTACCTGGAAGGCCGTATCAAGATGACCCTGACTTTTCTGCACGCCGCTGTGCGGGCTACCGGCGGCAACCCGCGCATCAGGCGCTTTCTGGAGCCCGAAGGCTTTGTCCTGGTGGCTGATGACAGCAGCGTCCAGCCGGACAAGGACGCCGAAGGCGAACTTCTGGACGACGTGGAGCGCATGGGCGCCCTGGCCGTCACCGTTCGCGCCCTGGTCCGCAAAGGGACCATCACCAAGTCCGACGCCCGGCGGGTTGAACAGTGCATCCGTCAATCCGACGAGGAATGGCGTCAGACCAAGGCCGCAATTCAAGAACTCATAGCGGGCAAAACCCAACTAACGGTTGCCCTTTGACAATACCCAAAGGAGGAAACCCATGGACCGTAGTGACCTCGAAGACCTGAAAGAAATGCTGGAGATCGTTACCACCGTTGCGCCTCTGGTCATCAAGGCGGTGCTGCCGACGCTCACCGGCGAGATCGGCCCGGCTCTGGGCAAAATCTACAGCGGCGTTACCGAGTTCATCGACAACGAAACCATCAAGTCCATCAAGCGGTTTGAGGCCGCCGGGCTTGATATCACCGATGCCGTTGCCTTGGCCATGAAAAGCAAGAGCCAGAGCCTGGATGCTTTGACTGGTGTTGGCCGGGCCCACCTGGCCACCCGCAAAGCAGCTTGAGCCGCACCAGCCGAAACGCCGCGAATTGCGGCGTCGGTCGGGGCTGGCCTCCCGATCCTGATGATGGCAGGCCGAACAATAACCACTAAGGGCTCGGGGCGTCAGGTGTGAGTAGCATCAAAACCTACCCCCGCTGCCCGGAAAGGAAACCAACTCGTGGAGGAACAACGGCAAATGAGCACGCCCCGCGATTGCAATAAGTGCCCCCACTGGAAAGGCATGTCCAACCGCAAGAAGGGCACGCGCATCCCCAATGGATCAGGCAAATGCACCTGGGACCAGGGGCCAGCTACCTGCAACCCCGTGGTGGTCCGCGGGCTCATCGGCGGACGGACGAAATGATGCCAGCCCAAGCCTATGCAGCGTGTGGACGCTGTACCTGTGCGCGGATCTCCGCGCCACGCTCCACTTCGGTTATGGAGAGGTCGTGGGCGGCCTGCATGTTCAGCCAGAACTCGGGCGTGTTGCCGAAGAATTCGCCCAGGCGAATGGCCGTATCCGGCGTGATGCCCCGCTGCTTGCCCAGAATCAGGCAAATGCGGTTGGTGGGCACGCCCAGCATTGCGGCGAACTTGTTGGCGCTCAGCCCCCTGGCCTCCAGTTCTTCGGCCAGCACGGCCCCTGGATGTGTCTTGATGCGTGTCATCTGTGAGCTCCTAATTCCTGGCTCCAACGTTAGCGCTTTTACGTTTTACGTCAAGCGTAAAAGAAAGGCGGCATGAGTATGCCCGAGCAAATCACCTTAACCCCGGCAGAGGCCGCCGGCCTGGCCGCCGACCTCAAGCAGGCTGCCGCCCTGCTGCTGAAAACGGCCACCAGCTTGGAGCAGGCTTGCGGCGACGATCCGCCCACGGCGCCGGGCCTGCGTTCCCGTGTGATGGGTGCCGTGGCCAAGATCAGCACCCGCAGCCACCGGCCCGGGGCCACCTTCCGGGAGATTCAGCGCATGCTGCACACCGACCGGGCCACGGTGGGCCGCCATGTGCACGACCTGCAGGAGCAGCGTCTGCTGCATGTGCAGCCCTACAAGCCCTGGATCGGCAGGCCGACTCAGGTTGTCCTGCTGGCTCATTAGGCCATGGCCTGCCCCTGGCAAATGGGCTCCCTTTGCCTGCATGGGGATCACGGCTGCGTCACCTGCTGCAATGCCTGCGGCCTGAGCCGGGGCCAGTGGCGCACCGGCAAAATGTCACGCTATTGGGCGGAACCGTGCCCCAGGCGCTGCACCGCCCCAAAAGGAGAAACTATGGAACTCAATGATCTGCTTCGGGAAGGCGAAGCCCTCAAGGCCGAGATCGACGCCAAGAAGGCCCGGCTCAAGGAAATCAACCTGAGCGTGGCCCAGAAGGCCCATTTCAAGACCGGCTCCAAGACCGGTCACGCCGTAGGCGCCGGGATCCGGGCCAAGGTCACGCTCAAGGACAACATCAAGTGGGACCAGGAGCGCTTGAAGAAGCTGCGGGAATATTACCCCGACCAGTTCAAGGACGGATTCAAGCCGGAATACAAGCCAACGTCGGCCCAGGTCCTGGAGGTGGTGGCCGCCCAGCACAAGGACTTTGCCGATGGCGTCAAATGGGCCTGCACCGTCACGCCCGGCGCTCCCCAGGTGAGCTACGAGCCCATCGAGGAAGAGGTGCCCAATGCCGCTTAGCCGCGTCTCTCTGGAGGCCCTCAACCGCATCTGCTGCCTGATCATCGCTGAAGCGGGCATGGGCAAGACCTGTCTGGTGCGCACCTGCCTGGGCCAGCAGTGGCAAGACGGCAAGTGGCAGCAGGTGGAGCCTCTGGACCAGTTCAAGAAGGTGCTGATCCTGGCCGCGGAGCCCGGCCTTTTGTCGGTGCGCGATCTGGTCTTGTCCGGCCATGTGGAGGCCATCCAGGTTTCCACCTGGTCCGAAGTGGCCGAAGCCTTCAACTGGCTGGCCCACGACGAAGAGGCCAAGGCCAATTACGAGTGGATCTTCATCGACTCGCTCACCGAGATTGCCGACCGCTGCGAGGCCAGCTCCAAGGAGCGCCACACCGACGCCTACAAGATCTGGGGCGACTACACCGACCAACTCACCGGGGCCATCAAGGACTTCCGCGATCTGTCCGCCTACAGCGTGGCCTTTACCTGCCTGCCCCAGGTGGAAAAGGACGACCAGAGCAGGCGCTTCATCGGCGCGGCCATCAGCGGCCAGAAGATCAAGGGCAGGCTGACCAGCTACTTTGACGAGGTGTTCTATCTGGACGCCATGGACGACGGCTCGGGCGGCACCTATCGCGCCCTGCTCACCCAGCCTTATGAGCGCCGCCCGGCCAAGGACCGGTCCGGCCTGCTCGAACTCATGGAACCACCAAACCTTTTGCATATCAGGCGCAAGATCCTGGGCCAGTAAGGAGGAAACCATGGCTCACATAAATGCAAACCTTGGCAACTATGACCCGGATACCGGGTTTGATCCCATCCCGCCGGGCGACTACGTGGTGGAGATCACCGACAGCGACGTCAAGAACTCCAAGAACGGCAACCTCATGGCCGTGTTCGAGTTCGAGGTGCTTGGCCCCAGCCATGCCGGGCGCAAGCTTTGGGACCAGTTCGTCCTGGAAAACGAAGTAGGCATGCGCCGCCTGAAGGGCATGCTCATCGCCGCGGGGCACCCCAGCCCGGATTTCCTGGGCGACACCGAAGAGGTGCACGGCAAGTCGCTGGCGGTCAAGGTCAAGGTGGAGCAGAAGGACAACTTTGATCCGCGCAACCGCATCAGCAGCTACAAGGCCGCCGGCGGCGCACCGGCTGCCCAGCCCAAGCCCCAGTCTCAGCCCGCTGCAGGCCCGGCCAGGCAGCCGAGCCAGCCGACCCTGAGCAACCAGGCCGCGACCGCCGGGGCCGCTGGGCCACCGCCCTGGGCCAAGCCCGCGGCATAACCCTCGAATGTCCGGGGCGGTTGGCCGGTAGTTCCCCCCGCTGCCACCATGGCCGACCGCCCCTTTTCTATTTGGAGCGGATTTCATGAGCGACATTACCAAGTGCGGCAACCACGACTGCCCCCGCAAATACGACTGCCTGCGTTACACGGCCCGGCCCGATCTCTACCAGAGCTGGGCCAGGTTCATCGGCGGCGCCGACTGCGAAGGCTTCATTGATGACACCCGGCTGGACGAGCCCGCCCAGTGCGAAGACGGCGCCTGTCATCTGTAGACCATGGCCTATGAACTCAGACCATACCAGGATCAGGCCCTTGACGACGTGTTCAAGGCCATGCTGCGCGAGCGCTTTGTGCTCCTGCAGGCCGCCACGGGCGCGGGCAAGACCATTCTGTTCAGTGAGCTGACCAAGCGCTTTCTGCAGCGCTACGAGATGCGGGTTTTGATCCTGGCCCACCGTGAGCTTTTGGTGAGCCAGAGCCATGACAAGCTGGTCAAGGTCTGGCCCCAGGCCGAGCTTCAAACCGGCCTGGCCTGCTCGAGCATCGGCGCCGTGGATATGGACCGGCCCATTACCATCGGCTCGCCTCAGACCCTTGTAAACCGGCTGGGGGAAATGCCCCCGGTGGATTTGGTCATCGTGGACGAATGCCACCGGGTGCCCCCGGCCAACGTTGCCAGCCAGTATCAGGCCCTGTTGGAGGTGCTCACGGGCTACAACTCCGATATGCGGGTGCTGGGCGTCACGGCCACGCCGTTTCGCCTGGGCCACGGCTACATTTACGGCAGCCAGTGCCGCACGGGTTCGCGCAACTGGTGGCAGACCCTGCATTCGCGCATCGGCATAGCCGACCTGGTGGACCTGGGCTTTCTGGCGCCGTATCGCGGCAAGACCGCCGTGAACATGGGCGAAGAACTTAAGCAGGTCAAGAAATCAGCCGGTGACTTCAACCTGCAGCAGTTGGGCGATCTCATGGGCCGGGAAGTGCATATCCATGGCGCCGTGCAGGCCTACGAGGAATACGGCGAAGGGCGAGAGCACATAGTGGCCTTTTGCGTGGTCATCGCCCATGCCCAGCGACTGGCCGACGCCTTCAACCGGGCCGGGCATCCTGCAGCGGTGGTGCATTCCCAGATGAGCAAGCGGGAGCGCCAGAAGGCCTTGGCCGACTTTGAAGCGGGCCGCGTCAAAGTCATCGCCAACGTGGGCGTGCTCACCGAAGGCTGGGACTGCGCCGCGGTTGATTGCGTGCTGATGTGCAGGCCCACCTTGAGCCCTGCCCTATGGGTGCAGATGGTGGGCCGGGCTCTGCGCATCCACCCCGGCAAGCGGGACGCCCTGGTCCTGGATCTTTCGGACAACTGGCTGCGGCATGGAGATCCCGACGATCCCAAGGTGGAGGTGCCCCGCAAACGGGCCAAGCAAAAGGCCGAAGCAGCTGAGCAGGCCAAGTATTGCCCGGAGTGCCTGAACATAGTCAAACCCAGCGTAATGGTCTGCCCCAAGTGCGGCTGGAAGTGGGAAGTACGGATCACCGATATCAACCGGCGGGTTGAGATGCGCGAGCTGGATAACACGCCCAGGCCCATGAGCATCGTCAAGGCCGCGGCGGAGCCCTTCACCAGCCGGGCGGGCAACAAACTGCTGCGCGTCACCCTGGCCTGCCAGCCGGAAGGCGGCGTATTGCCGGCCACGGTTCACCACTACTGGGATATCGAGGGCCAGGGATCGGAAGTAGGCCGGGGCAAGGCTCTGCGGCTCTGGCAAGCATATGGATCATCCCCAATGCCTCAGACGGTGGAGGAAGCCACGCTCCGCTTCGGTGAAGTGCGGCTGCCGGCCTGTGTACTGGTCAAGCAGAGCGGCAAGTATCTAAACGTTGTGGGCTATCAATAATAAGGAATGGACCAATGGCGCAGCTAAATACAAACCAGGATCCAAGCCCCATCGCCGCGGCGCTCTACGAAGCGGCGGCAAGGCAGGAAGACCGCCCCAGGCGCTACCTGGGCATGAGCCAGATAGGCGCCCCGTGTGACCGGGCTCTGTGGTACCAGTTCCGGCAGTATTCGCCCCTGCCCCTGGAAGGCCGGGTGAAGATGCTCTTCGAGCTGGGCAACTGGATCGAATTTCTGATCATCCGCGGGCTCATCGACAGCGGATATGAAGTCACCCACATAGACAGGCGCATTGCTTCGGTTCTGCGCCTGCTGGGCTATGACGTGGACGACAGCGGCCAGGAGGCCTTTTCGGACCTGAACGGCCTATTCTGCGGCCACTGTGACGGCCACGTCCACGGCGTCACCAAGCGTGAGCACATCCTGGAGTGCAAGAGCGCCAACAGCAAGAAGTTCAAGGCGTTCCAGCAGTTCGGCACGCACAAGGTCTATCCCGTGTATTACTGCCAGTGTCAGCTCTACATGGGCTATTCCGGCCTGGATCGGGCCTTGGTGGTTGTCTACAACAAGGAAACGTCCGAGATTTTCACCGAGCGCATCAGGTTCATCCGCTCCGACTTTGAAGCCCTGCGCCAGCGTGCCGAACACATCATCAGCGCCAACGAGACGCCGGCCCAGCCGTTTAAGCAGGACAGCTTTGATTGCCGGTACTGCGATTACCGGATTCTCTGCTATGCGCCGGATCAGCATTTTCAGAAGTGGCAGACCTGCGGATCATGCCGCCATCTGCTCTTTGACGGCCTTTACCCCAGCTGCACCAACTTCAATGCCCTGATCACCGAATGGGGCCGCTCGGGCTGCACGGCTTGGCAGGCCAGGCAGGAGGTGCCCTTCTAATGGAACAGCTCAACAGGAACCAGATCAAGGCCGCCTGCGTCCAGCTGGGCATCATGTTTGACGTGAAGTATGCGGGCATTCTGACCACCATCAAAGGCACGGCGGAAGACTATTTGAACTTGGCGGGCAGGCACTTTGGCGGCGGGTACTTGGTGCCCTGCTGCCGTGGCTTCATGGTCTTTTGGAGGCTGGAGGATTAGTTGAGCGATAAGCTTGACATACTGCTCGAGTACCTGGACATGGGCCTGTCCATCATTCCGGTGGCGGCGGGCACCAAGATCCCGGCCAAGGGCTTCAAGTGGAGCCAGTACCAGCAGCGCCAACCCACGCCCGAAGAGGTAGAGGCATGGCACGAGGCCGCGCCTGATGCCAACTGGGCCATGGTCACGGGCGCGGTGTCCGGCTATTGGGCCTTGGACGCTGACGGTCAAGTAGGCCAGGAGACGCTGGCCCGCGGCGATTACCCGACCACCTCAGTTTACAACCACACGCCCAACAACGGCGTGCATGCTCTCTATCGGCTGCCCCGGGGCGCCCGGGTAAGCAACGGCGTAAAGGTGGCGCCCGGCCTGGACGTTCGCGGCGAAGGCGGCTACATCCTGATTCCGCCCAGCATCATCAGCGGCAAAGCTTATGCCTGGGAGTTCATCCAGGGTTTCAACGGCTGGGACGACGTGCCCGAGTGGACGCCCCCCAACGGCCTGCTCAGGGCCGCGGCTGTCAATGACAAGGGCATAGACCTCTCTGGCGTACAGCCCGCGGCAATGAGCCGTGACGCGGCCCAGGGCGAGCGCAACAGCTACTTGGCGTCCATGGTCGGCCAGTGGCTGCGCAAGTTCGACGGCATCTGCCAGGAGGAATTGGAAGTCCTGGCCAAGGGCTGGAACCGGGAGCACTGCAGGCCGCCCCTGGGAGAGGCCGAAGTGCGTCTTGTGGTGCGCTCCATCTGGGGCAGGCATCACCAGGACATGGAAGAGGAAATCCAGGCTCAGATATATGTGCCGGACCAGACATCCACCGTCTTCCCGGAGCATTTGCTCAAACCAGGTGGCTTGCTGCAGTCGATCATGGACTACACGGCTGCGTCATCGGCTGCCAGTCATCCGGTTTACAGCCTGGCCGGGGCCATATCGCTGTTGGGCACTGTGGCCGGCCAGCGCGTGCAGACGGAAACGGGCCTGCGCACCAACTTCTACAATATTGCGGTGGGTTATTCCGGCTCGGGCAAGGATGCGCCGCATAGCGCGGCCCAGGCCCTCCTGGGCGCATCAAACACGCTAAGGCCCATGCTCGGGCCTCATGATTTGCCCACGGCTCCCGCGGTGATCAACTGGCTGGCCACGCCCGAGCGGGCCATTACCCTGCTCACCATTGACGAGATAGGGCTCATCTTCAAGCGCACGGGCAAGAGCGGCAACACCTGGGTTGAGGCTACGCCCCAGCTCTTGATGACGCTGTGGAGTTCCACCGATCGCGGCTATATCAAGGCCTATGCCGACAGCACCAACGACAAAAACATACGCTTCCATCATTTGAGCCTGTACGGCGCCACCACGCCCAGCAGGTTCTGGGAGGCTCTCAGCTCGGGTATGATGTCAGACGGCTTTGCAGCCCGCATGCTGGCCTTCCAGAGCACCCACGCGCCCAGCCCGCCCCAGGAAGCGGCATACGGCGAGATCCCGCTCAAGCTGGTGGATGAGCTCGAGGCGATCGCCCGTTTGCTGCGCCTGGTTGAATACAGCGGCAACATGGACCGCCGGCCCAACCCCTACAAAATTCCCATGTCGGTGGATGCCAGGGAGATCGTCAACGACTGGACCGTGCAGCTCTACAAGATCATCGCAGATAACGCCCATGATGACGTGGCATCGGCAATGTATGGGCGCATGCGTGAGCACGCCCTCAAGTTGGCTCTGGTGCGGGCCGTCTCACGTTGCGGGCGGAAGGTGCCTGATGAGCTCATCGAGGCCGAAGACCTTGAATGGGCGATCGCCATGGTTGAGTACATCGTGCCCAACACCCTGGAGCAGGCCAGGGAGAACATAGCTGAGAGCGAGTTCGAGCGGCTGCAGAACAAGGTCAAGAGCATCGTCAGGAGGTGCATCGCCCCGGGACGGCCCGGCGCGACTCTGCGCGAAATATACAAGGCCCTGAAAACGACCAAGGACAACTGCGACAAGATCTTGGGGACTATGGTTGCGAGCGGCGTCCTGGTGAAGATCGAATACAAGCCGGACAGAGGACGTCCGTCTGAGCTCTTTTGCTTGGCGATCGGCTAATTGTGTCCTTTCTGTCCCCAACGCTGGGGACAGAAATCGAAAGAGGTAAGTTATTAATATTATTTTATATATAAATATATTTTTTATTTCTGTCCCTTTTGTCTCTCTATCAGTGTTTATCAACTATTTACATCCTTCTTCCCACAGACAAGGGGGGTGGGGGACAGAAGGGACACAATTCAATTTCGCCGACCAACTGACCGAAAAAACAGCAAATCCAAGATCGATTTGTGTCCCCCGGACATGGGGACACAAATGGGACAGATATCGATGCAAATCCTAAAAGAACATGATCATCAGAAAGCGGTGTTTACCTGGGCCATGGCCAACCGTGAGCAGTGGCCCGAGCTCAATCTGCTCTACGCCATACCCAACGAAGACAAACGCTCCGTGGAACGGGTGCGCAAGCTCAAAGCTCAAGGTATGCGCCCTGGTCTGCCGGATCTCTGCCTTCCCACGCCACGCGGTGATTTCCATGGCCTCTATATAGAACTAAAACGGCCAGGCGGCAAGCTCAGGCCGAATCAAGAGCTGTGGCTCAAGGCCTTGGCCGGCCAGGGATACATGACCGCCGTGTGCATTGGCGCCGATGAGGCCATAACCACCATCAAGGATTACTTGGACGACTTATGAGAAGACCAGGAAAAGACTTAGGCGTTGTATGGAGTCCGCGGTTTGGTGCGGTCTGTCCAAGCTGCGGTCAACGCAATGTCCCTCCCACAACCACACGGAAGTGGGAGGGCTCATCGCGTATTAGATATCACAAATGCAAATGTGGCCGGCGGTTCAAGTCCGTTGAGGTTGACGTTTGGGCTGCTTAGGAACCGTCCCAAAGCCGACCGAAAACGGATATACCCGGTTGAGCGAGCTTGTCATCCCGTATTGGTAAAGGAACGTCTTGGAACCAATTGGCAAAGAAGTCACACTTAACTTCTTTAGAGGTGTCAGTATAGTTTTTAAACCAGCCCGTGTAATCGTCACGATCAGCTGCGGTTAACATGGGAATAATGAACGTAAGGCCCAGATACTTTACGTTTACAAGGCCACCCTCCGTGGATTTAGCTACATCACCCACGGCTTTCTTGAGTGCACTGTTTATAACACCACTAAAATTATCACCCACCTTTTCCCTTACTTGCTTCGCTTCTATCACATACTCCATTTCATTTGGATAAATCCAAAGGTCAACCCTGCCAAGCTTTTCAAAGTTTTTATCCTGATCCTCATCAGGCCTTTTTGTGGAGGAGTACTCTTCCAACGCGTGGAATCCAGACCTCCAAACGGCTCCCGCAAATGTCCCAACATTGGCGCGTTCATTGTACCAATACAACGGATCGGTATTATTCCATTTATATGTTTGATGTATTTCGAACCAATTCTGAAAGATTGGTGCAAAATCTCGCATCAATGAGCCATCATTAAAGCCAATAGAAGTAAGCGCCACCGTATCCCCCTTCCACTCTCAAAGAACTTAATACTACATGTAGTACGAACCCTCTTTAGGCCGCGATCATTTTGCAGGATACTCTTGTCAACGATAGGGAATCAAGATGAACGAGGTTTTTATGCCCCAAGCGCCCCTAAAACCATGTGCTCATCCAGGTTGCCCCGAACTGGTTCGCGGGACGCCGTACTGTCAGCGCCATCAGGTATTGCATCAGAGCCGTATGAAGGCCGATCGCCGCAGATATGACAAGGCCAGAGGCACCGCGGCGCAACGTGGCTACGATGGGCGGTGGCAAAAGGCTCGCCAATGGTTTCTAAGACGCCATCCGGTTTGCGCCCGTTGCGGTCAACCGGCCACCGTGGTTGATCACATCAAGCCTCATCGCGGTGACAAAGGATTGTTCTGGGACACCTCCAACTGGCAGCCTCTGTGCAAGCGCTGCCACGACAAGAAGACGGCAAGTGAGGACCGACCGGCACAGGCCGGGGGCGGGTCCAAAGGTTATTGAAATCATTGACAGACCGAGCGTGCATCTTTCCGTGCACGCTGTCAAAATTGAGAAGAAAAAGTGAAGCCATGGCAAAGGGCCGAAAACGCACCCCGGATAACCTCAAATTGATCAAGGGAACCGCCCGAAAAGACAGGACGAACGCCAACGCGCCCGATCCGGCCAAAGAGCTGCCCGCGGCGCCGGCATTCCTGACCGATGAGGCCCTTGAGTGGTTCGATTTGATCAGCGATCGCCTGCAGCGCCTGGGCCTGGCTTCGGCCACCTTCACCGAGGTGATGACCATTTTGGCGTCCAGGCTGGCTGAGATGGAGGCTCTGGAAAAAGACATCGCTGAAAATGGCCGCTCCTACACTAGCGACACCCAGAACGGCTTCATCCACCGCCAGAGGCCCGAGGTGGCCATGCTCAACGAGGCCAGAAGGCACGCCCAGTCGCTGCTGGCCGAACTGGGGCTCACGCCCGCTTCCATTGGCAAGGTTTCCCTGGGCGACGGCAAGCAAAAGAGCAAAGACCCGTGGGAAGGCTTTGGCAATGGCGCCTGAGCGCTTTCCATACGTCAATAAGGCCAACCGCTATGCCCGCGATGTGGTTTCGGGCAAGATAGACGCATGCCTTTACGTGAAGCAGGCCTGCCAGCGCCACCTGGACGACCTGAGCAGGGAGAGCGAGCGCAACTACCGCTTCAAATTCGACCGCGAAAAGGGCAACCGCATCTGCCGGCTGGCCGAAAACATGCCCCACGTCAAGGGCCAGTGGCAGGGCTCGCTGATCCAGCTGCAACCGTGGCAGTGCTTCATGCTGGCCGTACTGTTCGGCTGGGTGCGCAAATCAGACGGCATGCGCCGCTTCAGGGAGATATATGCCGAGATCCCGCGCAAGAACGCCAAATCCACCTTAGCCGCGATCATCGGCTTGAACATGCTGGTGGCCGATGGCGAAGGCGGCGCAGAGGTCTACAGCGGAGCGACCAGTGAAAAGCAGGCCTGGGAGGTATTTCGCCCGGCAAAACTGATGGCTGAGAAGTCGCCGGGCTTTACCGGTCGCTTCGGCGTCAATGTCGCCGCCAAGAGCATTCACGTCATCCCCACCGCATCACGTTTTGAGCCGGTGGTGGGCAATCCCGGCGACGGATCAAGCCCGCACTGCGCCATCGTGGACGAATACCACGAGCATAAGACCTCTGACCTGTACGACACCATGGTCACGGGCATGGGAGCCAGGGCACAACCAATGCGGGTTGTGATCACCACCGCGGGCACGGATCTGCGCGGGCCTTGCTATGCCAAACACGACGAGGCCGTCAAGGTGCTCAGCGGCCAGATGCAAAACGACGAGCTGTTCACGGTGATCTACACCATTGACGAGGATGACGATTGGGCCGACTTTTCGGTTTGGAAAAAGGCCAACCCCAACTTCGGCGTATCGGTGTTTGAGGACTTCCTGGCCGAACGGCACCGGGAAGCAACCCAGCTGGCCCACAAGCAGAACATTCTGCGCTGCAAGCACCTGAACCAGTGGCTCAACGTGGATACGGCCTGGATGAACATGCTGGCCTGGAAGCAGGCCAAGAGCGATGTGCTCTTGGATCAGTTGGAGGGCCTGCCCTGCTACATCGCCATCGACCTGGCCAGCAAGACCGATATCGCGGGCATGGTCATGCTTGTGCAGCGGGATGGCGAGCTGTTCACCTTTGGCCGGTACTATCTGCCCGAAGAAACCATCAACAAACCGGACAACCAGCATTACCAGACCTGGCGGATCATGGACCGGATCATTGAGACGCCCGGCGCCATCATCGACTACGGCTACATCGAGGATGATCTCAAGGGCCTGCGTTCGCGGTTCGAGATCCGGGCCGTGGCCTATGATCCGTTCCAGGCCACGCAGTTTTCCACGCGCATGGCCGCCGAAGGCTTTCCCATGATCGAGGTGGGCGCCACGGTACGCAATTTCTCGGAGCCCATGAAGGAAGTGGAAGCGCGGATCCTGGCCAACACCCTGCACCACGACGGCTGCCCGGTGCTGACCTGGATGATGAGCAACGTGGTGGCCCACTACGACAAGAAAGACAACATCTTCCCCAACAAGGAGCGGGCAGCCAACAAAATTGACGGCGCCGTGGCCCTAATCATGGCCATGAACCGGGTGATGGCTACCGACCAAAAGGGGCCATCGGTCTACGAGACTAGAGGGATCTTTACGCTATGAGCGAACCGGCGATCATAGTGGACTACACGCCCAGGCTCAAGGCCGTGTGCCCGCGGTGCGGCAGCCCCAAGGCCCGGACTATCTACTGTGAGCCTTGGTTCAAGGGCGATAGTGTTTGGTTTCGCAAGCGGCGGCATGTTTGCCGGGAGTGCGGGAGTAAGTTTAATAGCTTGCAGGAGAGTATATGATAAAAGTAGAACAAATATGGTCAGAGTCCATAGCGAAGCCCAAAAAACCAAATTGGGACTGCGTTGTCCTACCATTTTATTATCTTGCGTTGGTTACCAATCAACGTTTCACAATTTTGCGAGACATATAACAGAGATGCCCACAATTTAAATTAAGCTTTTTTTGGGGGTGCGGGATTAACATGGTCCAAAAAAACACTTTGCGCAATCACTACAAAATTCCAAATAAAATGGAGCAGTATAGCAAATAGAATTGAATCAGTTTCACTATATGCCCAGCATACCATAACACTGAAAACAATATTATGAAAACCCCTAAACACAGTATGGGTTGCCATAAATGTAAAAGAATTAATTCCTATGGCTAAGAAATATCCAAACTCGGTTCCCGAAACATTAAGAAATCAATCAAACCCATTGAGAACAGGTATCCAGGCAAACGGCTGTATATGCACCACCGGCACCTCACTCAATCCAGATGTCTGTAAAAACAAGAGCACTAGTAGATTAAAGAAAAACAGCCTAAAGACAAGTTCTTCAGCAATGGGAGCAACAAATACAGCTTTAACATAAGAGACAACTATTTCTTTGCTGTACAATACGCGATGCCATTTCCAGCTCCTATTAGGCCGTATCAAGCTGTTTTTAATACCTCCAAATATCAACGATAAAACAACGATAAACACTATAAATCTACGATTTTCAGCGACAACATTTCCAAATTCTCTAAATTCACTAATTATTGAGTAAACTGCGTCGCCTGTGAGCTGATGGATGACCTCAAGCGATACCACAATGATAATGATAATCCCGGCCAGCACATATGTTAGCCCTTGCCAAGGAATCTGCCTTAATATGTCAGCTAGCTTCCCTTCTGACTTGAACCATGTATATAAATTATAACATGCTATAAGAAGAAACCAAAGGAACGCAATACCGATTATAAGACTGGCAAACCCACCGACTCCTGCTGCGGCTAGATCTGTAACTATCACGGCCAATGCTTTATACAAACCGAAGCAATAAAGAAAAACTAAAAAGCAGCCGCCCCAGCTCCACTCCCACCCCTTATCAATTTCAGATTCGTCAAGGAGTATTTTGCTTTCTTCACAATATCGCTCAAGAGAGTATTTTTTTATGCAATGAAGCATGAAAAGGTGCGTAGCCTTAGCCTCACTATATTTATCGTTCAGCCCCTTTATTAATCCAGACTCGGCCTTCAGGCAACTAAGCACCTTCTCCTGCTCGGAAGCCGTAAGGTCATCTCTAAACCGTAAAGATTTGACATATGGCATTTTACCCCCCATGTTTTCGCAAACATATTTCACGCTGTACTGTATAGCATGCAGCTGTTGCTCTTGAGGTTACAGCTTTCTGCAACACATAAAAGTCTAAATAATTTGAGCTGAACCTTCCCGGCATATCAGCCAGGCAACCGAACAAGACCAGTAAACAATGTGTTAATTTAAGACCATCGATTTTGCGATGCCAAAAGCACGATGTATATTACATCCCCCACACTACCAAGTCAGTATTGTATATGCTAATACCCGCAACCAACGCATTACTGCAGACCAAGCTTGTCAATCAGCGAATTACATCCGCTATTGAGCAAAATGGCTTTTTTATATTTTTGTCCATCATCTTCGTCTATAGAACTCACTTTTCTTATTCTATATTCAATAGAAGCTTCTCCTGGAGAAGTAATAATCACTGAGTTATCAGGTGGTATGTCTTGCCCCCCAACACGCAAAGTATCCATCTTGAAAGAACGTTTATCCTTTACAAAATAGCAATAAGTTGGAATTATTGCAAAATTTTCGTCGTTCGCCTGTTTGATAATGTTTGATGTGTAAAATGAATTGTTTTTTTTCAAGCAGAAAAAAATATTAGCCCGTGTATAAACTCCCTGATTAACATAAACTTCACCACTTATGACATCAGTTTTATTTTTCCAAACAGCTTCAGAATAATAGTGACCCTCATACAGTCCCCCTCCAACATAACGCACCGGTTTGAACTTGGGTTGTGATCCAACAATTTCTCTATAATTTCTCCGAATTGTAAAATGATGCTCGCCAGGCTTAAAAGATATCATATTGTATGGAGCAAAAATATCTTCTCCATCAAACTCTTCTATAAATAACCCCCACCCCGGAACGGCATCAGTCGGAAGAATTGTAACTCTCTGGTCCATGGGTAGATTTTCCACTGACGAAGGTATGAACTTTGGGCCAGACATACACGATGCAGATGCCAATAATAATATTGTCAGTATGAGGAAACTCAATTTATTCCATTTGAATGCAGCCATTTCAACCCCCACAGTATTATTAGTTAGCTATACAAAAAGGCTATTGCCATCGAAAGAACCAATTTTAATAAATGACATTTCACCCTTTTTGACAGGTATTGTTCACTATATATAGTGACCGCCACCTTACCCAAGAAAAAAATTAGCCCTAATCTTGATCCAACGACATTGGAGCAAGCACATGGGCCTTTTTTCGTGGCTAAAACCTAAAAATGCCTCCCCTGAGAACCCTTCCACGCCGCTGAGCAATCCGGCTGAATGGCTGGTGGAGTGGTTCGGCGGCGGCCCCACCGCTTCGGGCGTAACGGTCAGCGAGGAAACCGCTATCCGTTGCGGCGCCGTCTACGCCTGCGTATCCCTATTGGCCCAGTCCATCGCATCCTTGCCCCTGCATGTCTACAAGCGCACCGACGATGGCCGCACCAAAGCCAGAGAGCACCAGCTTTTCGGCCTGCTGCACGACCAGCCCAACCTGAACATGACTTCGGCGGTGTGCCGCGAGCTGTTGATGACCCATGTGCTGCTTTCGGGCAATGCCTATGCCGTCATAGGCCGCAACCGAGCCGGGCGTGCCGTGGATCTGCTGCCCATCTTCCCCCACGCGGTGACGGTGGAGCGCAAGGACGGACGCCTGCTTTATCGGGTGAGCCTGGAGGACGGCGGCCAAGAGATCTTCGACCAGTCGGACATGATCCATGTGCCCGGCATGATGTTCAACGGCGTAACCGGGCTGTCGCCCATCAGCGCCTTCAGACAGGCCATCGGCCTGGCCCTGGCCACCGAGCAATACGGGGCAGAGCTGTTCAAGAACGGCGCCCGGCCCGGCGGTGTCTTGGAGCATCCCGAGGCCCTGGGCAAGGACGCCCGCGACAATCTGCGCCAGAGCTGGCAGGAAACCTACGGCGGGCTCTCCAATGCGCACAAGGTGGCCATCCTCGAAGAGGGCATGACCTTCAAACCCTTGGCCATGAACTCCAATGACGCGCAGTTCCTGGAAACCCGCAAGTTTCAGGTGGAAGAGATCGCCCGGATCTTCCGGGTGCCGCTGCATCTGATCGCCCACGTTGAAAAGAGCACCAGCTGGGGCTCGGGCATCGAGCAGCAGTCCATCGGCTTTGTGATCTACACCTTGCGCCCCTGGCTGACCAAGATTGAGCAGGAGCTCAACCGCAAGCTGTTTGAGCGCGATGCCGACCACTACGTGGAGCACGACGTAAATGGCCTGCTGCGGGGCGACACCAAGAGCCAATCCGAAATGTACGCATCGGCCATCCAAAACGCCTGGATGACGCCCAACGAGGTGCGCCGCACCCAGAACCTGCCCGCCCTGCCCGGCGGCGATGGCCTGCTTATCCAAACAAACATCACGCCCATCACCCAGATGGGCTCGGTGCAGGAGGAAACCAATGCTGATTAAGGGCCGACAGGCCAAGCACGAGGTCAAGGCCCAGCCGCGAAGCTGGTATTCGATCCAGGCCGTGGGCGATGTGGCCACGGTGCGTATCTATGACGAGATCAGCTGGTTCGGCGTCACCGCCGAAGACTTTGCCAACGACCTGGACCGCATCGAGGCAGCGGCCATTCACCTGCACCTGAGTTCGCCCGGCGGCGATGTTTGGGACGGCATGGCCATCTACAACGCCCTGAAGCAGCACAAGGCCAAGGTGATCACCTTCATCGACGGTGTGGCCGCTTCCATCGCCAGCGTAATCGCCCTGGCCGGTGATGAGGTGCGCATGGCCTCCAACGGCCTGATGATGATTCACAACGCCTGGACCCTGGCCGCGGGCAACGCCGCGGACATGATCAAGGCCGCTGAGCTCCTGCAAAAGGTGGACGGCACCATTGCCGGCACCTATGCGGCCAAAACCGGCAAGGACGCAGCCGAATTCAAGGCCCTGATGGACGAGGAGACGTGGTTCACCGCCCAGGAGGCCAAGGAGATCGGCTTTGTGGACGAGATCTACGACGGCAAGACGGAAGACGAGCCCCAGGCCCGCTTTGACCTGAGCATCTTCCGCAATGCGCCCAAGCCCGAACCGGCCCAAGAGCCGGACAGCCCCATCAGCCGCCAAATGATGATGAAACGCCGCTTGGCAGTGGCCCAGCGGGAATTGCTGTGAGGCGCTGCCCGCAGCGCATAAGCAAAGGAGACTGACATGCTTATCAAGGCCAAACAATTGCGGGAAAAACGCGCCAAGCTGGTCGAGGACGCCCGCGCAATCATGGACAAGGCAGACCTGGGCGCCGATGACGAGGCCCGTTTTGACGAGCTGATGGCCGAAGCCGACAAGCTCAAGGCGGAAATCGACCGCCTGGAGCGTCTGGCCGATGCCGAGCACGATCTTTCGGAGCGCGTCTACCAGCGTGCCGGCCGCGAAGACATCACCACGGGCGAAGCCCAGCGCGACATGGAAGTCGAAAACGAGGTGTTCAACGCCTGGTTGGCGGGCGGCATGAGCATGCTGAGCGACGAGCAGCGGCAGATCATGGGCCGTTTCCAGGCCAATTCCAATGATCTGCGCCGGATCCAGAATGCCCAGTCCACCGGAGCCAATACCGGCGGCGGCTACCTGGTGCCCGACGACTTCCGCGCCCTTCTCGAGAAGGTCATGAAGGAATTCGGCGGTATGCGGTCCGTGGCTACGATCCTGCCCACGGCCACCGGCGGCACCCTGCTGATGCCCACCACCGACGACACCAGCAACAAGGGCGCGATCCTGGGCGAGAACACCCAGGTCAGCGAGCAGGACGTGACGTTCGGCCAGGTCAGCCTGGACGCCTACATGTACACGTCCAAGCTGGTGCGCGTGAGCCTGCAGCTGCTGCAGGACAGCGCCATCAACCTGCAGAGCCTGCTGGCCAGCCTGCTGGGCGAGCGCATCGCCCGCATCGTCAACGAGCACTGCACCATTGGCACCGGCACCGACCAGCCCGACGGCATTGTCACCGCTTCCACCCTGGGCAAGACCGGCGCCGCCGGCCAGGTTGACAGCGTGACCACCGACGACCTGGTGGATCTGGAGCACTCCATTGATCCGGCATACCGCCGGGGCGCCAAGTGGATGTTCGCCGACAGCACCTTGAAGGTGCTCAAGAAGCTCAAGGACGCCGATGGCCGCTTCTTGTGGCTGCCCGGTCTGGCCACCAGGGAGCCGGATACCATCCTGAGCTACCCCTTCACGGTGAACCAGGACGTGCCGGCCATGGCCGCGGGCGCCAAGAGCATTCTGTTCGGCGCTCTGCACAAGTACATCATCCGCGATGTGCTGGGGATCCACATGATGCGCCTCAACGAACGCTACGCCGATTACCTGCAGGTGGGCTTCATGGCTTTCAGCCGTCATGACGGCGAATTGTTGGACGCGGGCGCCCACCCGGTGAAGCACTACGCCAACGCCGCCAGCTAGGCCGTAAACGGGGCTGGTTTTTCCTGCCCCTGAACAGGGAGCGGAACAAATGAAGGTAAAGATGCTGACCGCCATGGCCGGGATGAACTTCAGCTACAGGCCCGGCCAGGTGGTCGATGTAAAGGACGCCCACGGCAAGGCCTGGATCAAGGCGGGCATCGCCGAAGCGGCTGAAGGAGACAAGAAGTAGATGGCCCTGACGCTGATCACGCCGCCCGCTGCCGAGCCCATTGGTGTTGATAAGGCCAAGGAGCACGCAAACATCGCCGCGGATTTTACCGCCGATGATGCGCTGCTTGAAGGCTTCATTATCACGGCTAGGCAGAGGGGCGAACTCCTGACCAATGCGGCCTGGATCCAGTCCACCTGGGAAGAGCGGCTTATTGCTTTTCCCAAGGGCTTAATCCGCCTGCCCCTGCACCCGGTGCAAGAGGTGATCAGCGTCAGCTACATCGACGGGGACGGCCAAAGCCAGGCCCTGAGCACCGACGACTATCAGGTGCGCATCTTCGGCCAGTTGAGCCAGTGCGAGTTGCACCCGGCCTATGGCCGCAGCTGGCCCGCGGCTAGGGCAGTGCCCGATGCGGTGACGATCCGCTTTACCGCGGGCTGGCCAGTGGATGAGGTGCCCGAGGCTCTGCTTACCTGGCTCAAGGCCATGGTCAGCACCATGTACGAGCACCGGGAAGACATCCAGGCCGGTTACGGCCAGGGCTTGCAGAAACTGCCGGGCCGTTTCTTCGATGGGCTCTTGGACCGCTACACGCTCAAGGAGATGGCCTGATGGGAGCCGGACAGCTGCGCCATATCGTCACCATCCAGCGCCAGAAGCAGGCCACAGGCGGCATGCTCGAGCCCGTGCGCACCTGGGAAGACGTGGCCAACAACGTGCGGGCCGGGATCGAACCTCTCAACGGCAAGGAATATCTCAGCGCACGGCAGACCCAGGACGAAGTGAGCGTGCGCATTCGGATGTGGTATCGGGACGGCGTTGAATCATCCATGCGAGTGGTGCACGGCAGCGAGATCTACAACATCGCCAGCGTGATCGACCCGGATAAACGCCACCGCAAATTGATTCTGATGTGCACCCAAGGGAGCGAAGGCGATGGCGCGTAAACGCGGCGGCCTGGTCAAGGCCCACGTAGAGACAAGAATGCCGGACGACATTGATCTGTCGGCCATCCTGGATCAGGTCGAGGGCGCCGAAGAGCGCTTGGCCACGGTGGTGGCCGAAGAGGCGCGGAACAGCACGGCCTTTACCGACGATACCGGCAAGCTGCGCAAGTCCATCAAGGTCGAGAAGAACCCGGACGGCCCAGGCTATGTGGTTTCGGCCCGTGACCCCAAGGCCCATCTCATCGAGTTCGGGCACGCCATGGTCACAAAGGACGGCAGAACGGTTGGCCATGTAGAGGCCAAGCCCTTCCTTGGCCCGGCCAGAGACAAAGTGTTGCCCATGGCCAGGCAGATCATCGAGGGCAACGGATGAAGGCGCTGTTTGAAGCCCTGGCCGAACGGTTTAGCGGCTCGGCCCTGGACACGGCCTTGGCCGGCAAGCTGTTTGCCGGACGGGCGCCCCAGAGAACGGCGCTGCCCTACGGCTCTTACATCCAGGTGTCGGACGTGCCCAGCTACACCTTTGACACCACCCATGAGCGCGTGACCCTGCAGTTCGATCTGTACGCCCGGGAAAAGGCCCAGGCCGCGGATCTCTACGAGACGCTCAAGGCCGTTTTCGATGACTGCAGGCTGAATGTCAGCGGCTATTTATTCGGCAAGATGGACCGCATCTTTGCCCAGGAATTACAGGAAAAACACTGCTGGCGGTGGATCGTCCAGCATGTTGTAACGCTTGAAAAAACAAGGAGCTAGAAAATGGCAACTTATAGCGGGCGAAAAGCCAGGATTACCGTCAACGCCTCCACCACCGAAGCGCTTATCACCGAGATGGGCAACTGGTCCGTGAACCGGAGCGCCGAAGAGGTTGATGCTTCCGCCTTTGGTGACGGCTGGGGCAAGTCCGATGTGGGCATGAAGAAATGGTCCGGCTCCATCAGCGGCCATTACGACCCGGCGGACGCCGACGGCCAGAAGGTGCTGGAAGACGCCTACGACAGCGGCGAGCTGATCAGCGATATCCGCTTCTACATCCAGTACAGCGAAACCAGCGGAGACACCATCCGCTATCTGGCGCCGGATACGGCCAGCGATCCCAAGGCCGGTCTGCGCGTCACCGGCTTCGACTCCAACGTGGACAAGTCCGGCGTGGCTCAGCTCTCCGTGACTTTCAGCGGCAGCGGCCCGGTCAAGACATTTGAAGCGGTGGTGGCGTAACCATGGCCATGAAATTCAACCTCGAAGAGCTCAACCCCGGCACCTGGTTCGACCTGGGCGAAGACGCCCGCATCTGCCTGCGGGTTTCCAACAAGGATCTGCTTTCGGCCATCAACAAAAAGGCCACCAAGCAGAAGTGGGACAAACGCGCCCGCCAGATGGTCACGGAAACCGATGACGAAGTGTCCTTTGAGATGCTCCACGACTACTGCGTGGTCGATTGGGAAGGCATCGAGGATGAAAAGGGCAAGACCATCGAGTGCACCAAGGAAAACAAGGTGGCCCTGCTGAGCAAATCGCCGCTTTTCCTGCAACTGGTTTCGGACTGTCTGAGGCAGTTGAACGAGCAAATGGAAGAGCGCCGGGAGCAGGCCCAAAAAAACTGATCGAGCATGTCACACGGCTCAGGGAGCGCCCGCCGTGTGACATGTGCGCCAAGATCCACGGCAAACGGGGCGAAGAAACGCCCTGCGATGAATGCACACCGCCCCTGCTGCCGGAAAACGCGGACGCCGTAACCATCTGGAGCATTGTCCAGGACCAGGTGATTCTGGCCCCCATGGGCGGGCCGGTTGCGGTGAACCAATTGGCCATTCATGAGGCCATGGCGCTCTACGGGGTCCAAGACAAGCGGGACTGCTTCAAGAAAGTGCTGCTGCTTTCCAGGGAGTTCATAGGCGAGAGTAATGGGAATTAGGATACCGGGCATATACGTCGAGATAGCCGGGGACACCACCCAGCTGAAGCAGGACATGACCAGGGCTCGCGGCATTGTGCGCGAGACTGCCGAAGACATGTCCGACGCTATCGGTAATGCCCTGGATGATGATCGTGTCAAGCGCTACACTAATTCCCTGATCGGCAACCTCAACAGGGCCCACCGGGCAACTCAGGTTGCCGGACGGCAGTTTGACAAGCTCAAGCTGGATCTGAAAGAAGTCGGCCACGTCACCGGCTTGACCGACCGTGAATTCCAGCAGCTGCATTCGCGCATGCTCAAGACCCAGGCCACTAAGACCGCTGAGCGTGCCTTAAAGTCTCTGCAAAGCCAGGCCAACCTGACCAACCTGCAAATGGCCAAGCTGCGCCTTCGTATGGGCGACGCCACGGGAGCGGCCCGGACCATGGCCGGCGTTGTCGTTTCCAAGTTCCAGGCCGTCACCAGGACCATATTCAACCTAGGCACGGCGGTTGCCGCCCTGGGCGTCGGCTATGCCGTGGGCGAGATCTACGACGCTGGCAAGGCCGCGGACCAGCTGAACCGCTCGTTCAAGGCCATTTTCGGCAGCACCCAGGCCGCATCCGAGGAAATGGATTGGCTGCGGGGCGTGGCCGACCGCCTGGGCCAGAACTTCTGGGATCTGACCGACTCCTACAAGGGCATCGCAGCCGCGGCCAGAGGCACGTCTCTGGAAGGCGAAGCGGTGCGCAATGTGTTCGAGGCCATAACCATGGCCTCCACCGCCCTGGGCCTTTCGTCGGACCAGACCAAGGGCGCCCTGAACGCCCTGGCCCAGATGATCTCCAAGGGCACCGTGCAGGCCGAAGAGCTGCGCGGCCAGCTGGGCGAACGGCTTTATGGCGCCTTCCAGGTGGCGGCCAGGGCCATGGGCGTTTCCACCGAGCAGCTGGGCAAGATGCTCGAAAAGGGCGAAGTTCTTGCCGCGGACTTCCTGCCCCGGCTTGCCGCCGAGATCAAGAAGACCTACGGCGAAGAGGCGGTCAAGAACGTAAACAGCGCCACGGCTGCCCAGAACAAGTTCAGTGAGGCATGGTCCGACTTCATTGTCGAGATCTCCACTTCCGGCGCACTCGACAGCATGACAGAAACCTTGCGCGATCTGACCGAATCGCTCAAGGATCCCGACGCCAAAGACGCGGCCAAGGCCATTGGCCGGGCCATGGCCACAATTGTCGAAGTCGGCGGCAACGCGCTCATAGTCCTGGGCAATATCATCAAAAAAGGCCAGGACCTATACGACAAATTTAACCAGCTCACTGATGCCACTGAGGAGGCCCAGCGGGATCATTACCGCGAAAGCTACAAAGAACAAATTGCCCGCCTCCAGGAGATCCTTGAAAAGGCCGGTGACGAAGACAATGGCATTTATCATCTCACGGAAGCCGGGATTGAGCGTTTCAAGGCCAAGATAGCCGAACTGCAGTACAAGCTGCAGGAACTTGACATCCAGACCGCCGAATCCCGGGGCAAGCTTGTCGATGCGGCCAATGCCACCGCCGATGCCTGGGGTTGGGCTGCCGACGAATTTAAAAAGGACGCCAAGGCTTCCACTGATGCGGCCCAGAGCGGTGCCAAAGCAACAGTCAAGGTCAACGAAAAGGCTGCCAAGCAGCTTGAGATCATCCGAAAGAAGCTTGATGAAAAGGTGGCCCGCATCGATGAGGACGCCTTCCAGCGGGAAGTGCGGCAACTCGAGGAACTGGAGCAGGAGCACTCCCGCATTTCCGGCAAGCGCTACCTGACCAACGAGCAATACAACGACAAGCTCAGCGAAATTGGCCGCCGGGCCACCGAAGACGCCATCAGCCAACTCGAAAAAGAAGTCCAGGCCGCGGACAAGGCCGCCGGGCAAAAGTATGAGGCGGAAAAGACCTGGCTGCAAAAGACCGTGGAGTCCTGGCAGGACTATGACCACCTGCTCGAGGAAGGCACCAAGAACACCGTAAACGCCGTCAGCGATGCCTGGTTCGGCTTCATCGATGACTTTGATTTCAGCCTGGATGCCATAGGCGACTCTTTCGGCGATTTGGCCGGCACCATCTTCACGATCTGGAAGCGGATGCTGGCGCAGCTGCTGGCCCAGTGGACCCTGAGCGGCTTTGCCGGGCTGTTCAGCGGCCAGGGCTTCAGCGGTTTCAGCTTGAACATTGCAGGCCAGGCGGGCGGATCCACGCTGGCTTCGGCCGGTAACGGCATCAGCTCTTTTGTGAGCAGCCTTTTCGGCTCTGCCGGCGGCCCGACCATAACCGATCAGATGGGCAACTGGCTGGTTTCCACATTCGGCAACAACCCGGCGGGCTGGACGGGCGCCCTGCCCACCAGCACCTTAATGGGCATGGACGCAGCCACTTGGAGCAGTGTCCTGGGCACGGCCGGGACCGGCTTGGCAGCGGGCATGGCCGGGTACACCCTGGCTCCGCTGATCTACGGCGACGACAACTACAGCGACATTGGCGGCGGGCTTGGTTCGGCTGCCGGGGCCGTGATTGGCTCGACGCTGCTGCCCGGTATTGGCACATGGGCCGGGGCCATCTTGGGCGGATTGGCCGGCGGCGGCCTGGGCTCGCTTTTCGGCGGTGACGATGACAGCGATGCCGAAGAGGCTTTGGGCTATTTTGCCCAGAACATTCAAAAGATCACCAGCGGCGAAGACGGCGGAAGGGCCTGGCTGGACGCCATCAACCAGTACGAAAAGTCCGACAACAAGGCCCGCTCAAAATACGGCGAGCTTCAGGAAATCTATGAAGAGCTGCGCAAGGCCGGTGCCCTTGAGTGGTGGGCTCCCGACTACTACACAGGCAAAACCAAGGGCCACCTGGACGATGCATCGTATTGGATGGCATCCAGCGCCTTAGGCGGAATTGACGCTGACGACCTTGAAGGCTTTGACCAGTTCAAGGAAGCCATCACCGAGCTTGATGAATTGCTCGGGCCTCTGTCCGGCGGGCTGCGCGGGATCATCGAAGACCTCGACCTGCAGAACATCAGCGCTGAAGACCTGGCCGCCACCATCGAAGAGCGGCTCACACCGGCTTGGCTGATTCAGAACGAATTGAACCACAACCTGGCAGATGGGGTTAATGCGCTCACGGCCCATGAGCAGGCCCTGGATCAGACCATAAGCAGTCTGCTGGGCACCACGGACCTGACGGCGGAGGCCCAGGACGATCTCATTGATCTATTGATGCGCGAATCGGGCAGCGTGGCTGATCTCACGGCCAAGTACAACCGCTATCAGGAAATACAGGGCCTGCTGAAAAATTCGTACAGCATGAGCCGCGAGGAAGTCGAGGCCCTGGTTGCCGAAGGCCAGGCCCTGCACCGTGAGCTCGGTCTGGAAAGCAACTCCATGGCCGGGTTGACCAGCGCCACGGAAAAGATGACCGCGGCCGCGATTATGATGTCCGCGGCCATGAAAGGCATTGATACCGATACGGCCATCGCCGAACTTGACGGCCTGGTTGACAAGCTATATGGAGCGGCGGACGGAGCGGACGAGCTTACAACTGCCATAGGCGCGGCCAACGAGGCCGTGGCCAGCCCAACCGAGCAAATTGATACAGCTGCCAAGGCCCTGGACAGCTACGGCGCCAGTGCTGAAACAGCCGCTGTTTCCTTTGGCAAACTTGCTCTTGGGATACAGGCCGTGGGCGGCATTGATTCCCTGCCCACCGAATTCAAGGCCATCCTGTCCGACCTCACTTATCACGACGGCGGGCTGATCCCCAGGTACCACGGCGGCGGATTCATCCAGGCCGCCATGGCGTCCGGCTTCATCACCGAACACGGCGGGGCGCTGCCCCGGATGCACACGGGCGGGCTTGCTTCCGACGAACTGGGCATCATCGCCCAAAGGGGCGAATTCATGGTCCAGCGTAGCGCCGTGAACGCCGGAACCCTGCCCTGGCTCACCTATCTCAACGAGTTCGGCCGGGTGCCCGAACTGCCCCCAGCCCTTTTGGCTCCGGTGGCCGTACCGGGCGTGCAGTCCCAGCGCGGACCCACGGTGCACCTGTCGCAGCAATTCATCATCGACGGCGATGTGGTCGGCGATCAGGGAGCCCTGAACCGCATCGGAGCCATGGCCGCCAAGGCAGCCAAGGACGGCGCCCTGCAGGCTCTGCGCGAAAGCAGCGCCCGGGGCCAGGTGGTCATAGACGCCCGGGGCGTCGGGAATCTGAGGGGTTGACCATGACGTGGAACGACCTCATCAGGCGGCCCGACAGCCAGAAGGTGTATCAGGTCGAGATTGAGATGGCCCGCGATAACGGCGGCATTGAGACGCACACGCTCAGGCTGATCACCAGGGGCCATGACCCGGACAAGACGGCCCATTATTATGAGCCGCGTATTTCGGGCATCCCCTCGTTCACCATCGAGATGCAGGAGGCACGCTACGGCCAAAGCGCCATCAGCTTCGGCAGCCTGGAGATAGTCAACACTGACGGCAAGCTGGACACCTACGCGACAGGTTGGACCTGGCTCGGCCGTCCGGTGGTGGTCAAGCTGGGCTTCCCTGAGCTCAGCTCCGATCAGTACGAAACCGTCTTCACGGGCCGCATTGCCGATGTTGATTTTGATGACAATTACATCAGCCTGGGCATCGAGGATTACCAGGGCGACCTCTGGAACAAGCACCGCACTGCGGGCGACTACAGCGGCACGATTCCGACCCTCGTATCAGCGTGCCTGACCGGGGCGGGCATCACCAATATCGACACCACCGCCTGGAACGCCTGGGCCGCGGCCAACGGTTTCAGCGCCTGGTATCGCGCCGGCGGTGAGGAATCCATCAGCACCATCCTGGACGACATCCTGGTCCCTCTGGCCTGCTGGTACACCTTTGACCGCACCGGCACCTTCATCATCGGAACCATGCTGGCTCCTAGCGGCACCCCCGACCTGAGCATCCGGGATGCAGAGATCGTCAACGACACGCCCGGCGAAATGCTCAAGCAGTATTGGAAGGTCGGCGTGCGGTACTTGACGTCCACGGGCGACAACCCGGAGTACGCCACCACCAGCCGGGAAGACTCGAGCATCCTGACGCTCAATCCCACGGCCCAGGAAACCGTAAAGGAATCGTGCCTGACCGTTGCGGCCCAGGCCCAGACCGTGCGGGACAGGTGGTGGGCTCTGCGCTCGGTGCCCCGGACGATTATCAGGCCCTGCGTCATGGCCCAGGCTTCGGCTCTGCGCCTTGGCCATCAGGTTGAGCTCAGCGGCAGAAGCCGCTACAGCCAAAACGGCCTGTGGCGCGTAACCGGCCTCAATGAGGACTGGGACAACTCCCAAACCACCCTGGGGCTGTTCAGATGAGAATCCTGGCCAACACATATTTTGACGATGCGGCGATCGCCGCCACGGTGCCCGACGCCATAGATGCGGACTGGCCCTTGGCCAACCTGCAGAGCACCTACCGCAAGGAGGTCATGAAGACCACGGGCACGGGCCAGGTGACGCTTAGGATCGATCTGGGCGCAACCCAGCAGTGTTCCGGCTTGGGGCTCATTGAAACCGATCTATCCCCGGGCGCCGGAATCACGCTACGGGCCTATGCCGATGCCGCCTATTCGCAGCTGCAGGTCGAGCAGGCCTGGAGCGCCATTGGCCCCATCACCAAGTGGGGAGACGCCCGGTGGGGCGAATTCCCTTATGGCGGCCTGCCCACGCCGGAAGAGCTGGCCTATTTCCCCAGGCCCGCCTACGGCTACTGGCTCACCGAAGGCGACTATCTTGCCCGGCTGGCCCGCTATTGGGAACTGGAGATCGACAACGGCACAACCGAGTTCTATTTGGGCCGGGTGCTGCTGGGTCCCTTGTGGGAGCCGGTGAACAAGGCCGCCTACGGGGCCAGGGTGCAGCGGGTTTCGCCCAGCAAAATCATTGCCCCGCGCAACGCCATCTTCACCAACCGCTTGGAAAAATATTGGTCCGTGGAATTCAGCTTCCCCATGCGCGACAGCGAGGTGCAGAGCGAGTTTGCCCGGCTGGTGTCCGCGGTGGGCGTGGACAAGGACTTTCTCTTGGAACTACGCAGCGACGCCGACGACCGCACCCGGTGTTTCTACACCTATTACGGACGCTTTGAGGATCAATCCCCGGCAGTGAGCATGGCCAACTACAACCACAACACCGCGGACGTGCGGTTCAGAGAGGTGGTGGAATAATGCCTGATTACAGTTCTTTCAAGCCCACCAGCGATGGAGACGGCCGCGATTACGTGCAGAAGTGGCCGGCTTTCGTGGATCAGGTCGGCGAAGACCTGGACGGCAAAGCCAACGCCCTGCATACCCATGGCGAAGGCCCGCCTGCAGGCGCCCCGATTCCGTTCTCTGAGCAGGCGGAGGAACCTGCGTGCGGCGCAGATGAAGGCGTAATCTACACCGCCGACGATGGCGGCGATACCTGCCTTTACTACAAAGCAGGGGAAAAGGTGCTCGAACTGGCTCGACCGGGGCAAGTGCCCGCTCCCGGCTACATCATCGGCATGCAGCTTAGCGAAGCAAGTGCAACAGAGATCACAATTCAGCCCGGCGCGTGTGAGACCGATGGAAAACTTTATGTGCTGGAAAGCGCTGTAACGATTGACGTATTAGCCACGTCATTGTTCACAATACGCGGAATCAACATAATACCGCCAGCCAGTGGAAGCTTGTTGTCGGCGGAGTGTTTTCAGGACATCACCGCCACCCCGGCCTACATCCAAAAAAGCGACGACGGCACCTATTGGCATCGAGTCGGCCAACCGACGCGGCGTGTTATCGGGCTTTATCCAGCAAAAGATGATGCAGTGCTAAGCGGGTTTAGCACAAAAAGCGGCGGGGAATATAATTGCGGAACTGTGTTGATAGTCGCCGAGACATCGCCGCCGACAAGTGCCACGCCGTACAATGTCGGCCTGCCCAACCTCGAGTCCGGATACAACATCACAGGACACTACACAGCTAGGATAAATGGAGACTCGTCAACGACAACTCAGCGTCTCCTCGTGAATAGCGCCTACACAATGGGCGGAACAGGCCGCGAACACTACCAAGGAATAGAAATCAAAGCTGACGACGGCTACGCCGATCTGCATGTCTCGAATGTTGGAGGCACGGCGACGGTGATGTACCTCTACCTGAATGCGATTGACATCCCCACCGGCATGGCCAGGTAAGGAGCAGACATGACTATCTATATTGTCAATTCCATTACCAACGAAATCGTTGCAAGGTTCGCCGCTGAGCAGCCCATCCGCCAAGCCCATCTTTTGGCCGAAGATGAAAACCGCGCACGCGTCGAAGACCCCGGTGACTATGACCGCCAGACCCACATCTATGTAGATGGCGCGTTCGTGGCGATTCCCGAACCCACGGCGGCGGAAATGCTGGTTGCGGCCAAGTACAAGGCCCAGGGCAACCTGCTAGTCAATGTGAACCGCTTCATTGAGGCAAAGCCCACTGGCGAAACCCGCTATGACCAAAACCTAAAGCTCAATCTGATGCAGGCGGCAATGGATGCCATGGCAGCAGGCCAGGCCGTGCCCGCGCCCGTTACCCAGGTGCGCACCTGGATCAGCACCGTGCAATCGGCCTATTTCGAGCGCAAGCAGGCCATAGCCGCGGCAGTGGATCAATCAGCCCTTGATGCCGTGGATATCAGCTACGGCTGGTTTGAGGCGCTCTACGGCGTCGAGGGCACCTTGCAGCCGGATCCCGACGTCTACACCAGCGCCATTGTCAGTTGAGGGAGCCATGGAGGGTAAAGAGTTGCTGTCTTGGGGCGTGCTGATCGTGGGCGTCTTGTCTCCGGTGGTCACTGTGGCCATCTGGTTCGGCGGCATGAGGCAGCGGCTCATTGCCATTGAAAAGCAAATCAGCGTGTGCAAGACGGCCCGCGAAAAAGAGGAAAAGGAACTCCACGGGCGGATCACAGACGCGGCCAAGGAATTGACCTACCTCAAGGGCCGGTTCAACGGCCACACGGAAAAGGGCAAGCCATGAGCATCAACTGGGACGCATATCGCTACTTCAAGCGGCACGAGTTTAAATGCAAATGCGGCTGCGGCCGGGCTGAAATGGATCCCGCGTTCGTGGCCCTGTTGGACAGGCTGCGCGGCCTGGTAGGCAGGCCCTTGACCGTCACCAGCGGATTTCGCTGCCCGGACTATGACCAAAAATACGGCGGCAAGGGCAACCACAGCACGGGCCTTGCCGCGGATATTGCGACGGCCAACAGCACTGAGCGCTATGAACTGGTCACGCTGGCTGCATTCATGGGAATTGACCGCATCGGCGTGGGAGATGGTTTTGTGCACCTTGACAATGTGCCGCACAAACCCCGCCCGGTACTCTGGACCTATTAGGAGGTTTGACATGAAAAAAGTATTGGCCCTGTTGTTGATCATCGCCCTGGCCGTGGTTGCCGGATGCACCACGGTCAGCAAGATTACCACAACCACCGTTGGCCCAGATGGCAATACCGTCACCGTGGTTCAGGAACTGACTGACGAGGCGGTGTTTGTCCAGGCCCAGCAGGCGGCCATCAAACCCATCGTGAGCATTACCGCCGTGGATGACACCAAGCCCATTACTCTGAGCAACGTGGCCAAATTCGAGGTGTTCGGCGGCGAAGGTGGCAAGATCAGGCAATATCGCCATCCGGCTTGGGATGTACTGAGCCAGTACGGCGGTGTAGCAGGCGCTATTCTCGGAGCAGGTGTGGCAGGCTACTATGCCAACGAATTGGCGGCCACGGTCGGTGCGGCGGCCGGCACAAAAATCACCGGCAGTTTCAACCAGAGCGGGGCTCAGAGTTCCTTGAACTATGCGCCCGGCAACAGCACCGGCAACACCACCCTTGCCCCTGCTGACAGCCACGACAGTACGGACTCTCATGACGTAAGCGAGTCGGCCGATGAATAAGGGGCGATTCCTCAACGAACCCGAGGTAAAGAGGCACCGGCCCCAAAATGCCGCATGGTGGAAGTTCTGGGCTCTGGCAAGCGCCTGGGAATTGCTGGCTCCATTGGAGTTTGTGTCCGCCGATGGCACTAAGTACACGGTGCCAAAGGGCTTTGTCAGCGACGGGGCCAGCGTACCTTGGCTGTTGTGGTTCCTGATATCTCCCACCGGTGCGCTGTTCGCAGCGGCCATCCTCCATGACTTTCTGTATAGCGAAGAGGCGAAGCGGCGTTACGGGATCAATATCAGCCGAGCTAAAGCCGACGCGCTGTTCAAGGAGGCTGCGGAAGCTGACGGAGCCGGCGGATTTAAGAGCAATGCGGCCTGGGCCGGGGTTCGGGTCGGCGGTTGGGCGTACTGGAAAGAATAGCAAACCGGCAACCTTGCATCCTGGCTGCCGGTTCAAGGACCGCTGTGGAGGTTGTTACTATCCGTTTGCAGCCCTTGGCATCACCTCTGCCTCAATCTGAGCGCTTGCGTGGTAGCGGGCCAGCTTCAGATCATAATGGCTCTGCAGGTTCAGCCAGAACTCAGGCGAATTTCCCCAGTAGCGGCTGAGCCGTAGCGCGGTATCCGCCGTGATGCTGCGCTTGCCGTTGACGATCTCGTTGATCCGGCGGGCGGAAACATTGAGCGCCTTGGCCAAGGCATTTTGGCTCAAATTCAACGGCTTCATGAATTCTTCAAGTAGTATTTCGCCTGGATGGATGGGCGGTAGCTTCTGGGCGGCCATCTGAGCCCTCCCTTCTTATTTATGGTAATCAGTTATCTCCACGTCGTAGGCGTCGTCGCCTTCCCAACGGAAGCATATTCTGTATTGCCTGTTGATGCGGATGCTGAACTGCCCCTTGCGATCACCTTTCAAAGCTTCAAGCTGATTTCCTGGTGGCACCCGCAAGTCGTTCACGTTGTGCGCAGAGGCAATCAATTCCAGTTTACGCTCTGCGGCTCGCTGAAGGTCATTTGAAAACCGGCTGACCCGTTCGCAGTTGTAAACGTTTTCGGTGTCGCTGTTTTTAAATGACTTGATCATGAAGCAATAATATTACACATAACGTCATAGGTCAAGGCAGGATGAAAAATACGGCGTTTTCACCCCTCAAATTTGGGCCTCTCTGGACCAATTCCTTACTACTTCCTTACTACATGGCATTTTTATGTTTTTATCTACTTGATTTCATTAACTATTCACGATGTACTGCAAGTGCCATCCTCACACGGTGGAAGTCATGGGTTCAAATCCCATCGGCCCTACCACTCAACAATAACAAGGGGTTAGCCGGATAACGGTTAGCCCCTTGATACGTTTGACGAGTAAAAAAAGGGCGACAACGCTTTATTCCTTCCAGCATGCCCAACCCCCAACCCTTACGCCCATGTAGACCACCCACCGCCGCCACCAACTGACACCTGAATCTTTCATGGCACACATGAAAATATCATCCGCTTGTTTGCGTGTAACAGGCGAACCCGGCCGGGCAAAATGGCCCATGGGTACGCCCCGGACTACAACCTGAAGCTTCGCCAAAAACTAACTCCACTAGAGCCTTATCAACCAACCGGAACTGTGATATGACAACTATGTCGTGGGATGATAACTTCCCGCGAGCCGGTTGTTCCCATACAACAAAGCAAGGTGGACTATGAACGCGACCATAGTGGCAATCCTGGTGTTGGTTTGGTTTGGCCTGGCATATTTCACCTATGGCCGATTCATCTCCTGGACCCTGGTGAAGCCCGACGATTCGCGCACCACCCCGGCTCACGCCCTGAACGACGGGCTGGACTACAGCCCCAGCAAGCGCCGCTTTTTGTGGGGCAACCACTTTTCATCCATAGCCGGGGCTGGGCCCATAATTGGGCCAATCGTGGCGGTGTCCTACTTTGGCTGGGGGCCCACCCTGTTGTGGGTGGTCATCGGCGCGGTGTTCATGGGCGCGGTGCACGATTACCTGTCCCTGATGATGTCCGTGCGCCACAAGGGGCGCGGCATCAGCGAACTGGCCTCGCTCACCGTGGGGCGCACGGCCGCGGCAATGTTCGCCATCATGCTCTATTGCGTGCTGGTGCTTCTTATCGCCGTGTTCATGGTTTCGGTGGCCCAGGCCCTGATCAACATGCCAGCCTTGGTCATCCCCACCTTTGGCCTAATCGGCGTGGCCGTGCTGCTGGGCCTGGCCCTGGAGCGCTGGCATGTGCCCGAGTTGATCGCCTCGCCTTTGGCCGTGTTTCTGGCCTATTTCCTGATCTGGGTCGGCTATTGGGTGCCCATATCCCTGCCGTCGTTCCTGGGCCCCCACGGTATCATGGCCGTGTGGCTGGTGGTGCTGACAGCCTACTGCCTGCTGGCCTCGGTGGCGCCGATGTGGGTGCTCTTGCGGCCACGGGACTTCATCTCCGGCATCAAACTGGCCGTGGGCATGGTGCTGGGCTTCGCGGCAATATTCGTGACCCATCCGGTGATCGACGCCCCCATGTTCGAGGGGGCCATTTCTCACGGCAAACCCATCTGGCCTATCCTGTTCATCCTGGTCGCCTGCGGCGCCATCAGCGGTTTCCACGCCATTGTCTCCACAGGCACCACGGCCCGCCAGCTCAACAAGGAAAGCGATGGGCGCAGCGTGGCCTTCGGCGGCATGCTCATGGAGGGCGCTCTGGCCGCATTGGTTATCCTGCTGGTCACCGCGGGCATGAAATGGGGCGCAGCCCCGGATGGAGTCACCGGCCAGGCCGCCAACCAATACTTTGCCAGCGCTCTGCATAAGGGCTGGATCGTGGCCTTTGGATCAGGCTTCGGCCGTTTGGTCAGCGATCTGCAGATTCCTTTGCTTACCAGCGGCGTGGCCGCCCTCTTGGGCGCGGTGATGGTCAAGAGCTTCATCCTGACCACCCTGGACGCGGGCACCCGCCTGGCCAGGTTCTTGATCAACGAATCTGTGGGCAAGAAGGTGCCCCTTTTCGGCGGACTGTGGGTTTCCACGGCGGTGGTTTTGGCTCCCGCCCTGCTTTTGGCCCTGACCAACTCCTATGCCGAGGTGTGGAAGCTCTTCGGCGCGGCCAACCAGCTCATCGCCGCTGTTACATTATTAACGATCACCGCCATGCTTGCCGCCCAGAAGCTGCCCCTGCGCTACACCATGGCCCCGGCCCTGTTCATGCTACTGACCACGGTCTGCGCCCTGTTGTGGGAGATGTTCAACCCCGCTGACGGCTATTTCACCGGGGCCAAGCCAAACTATTATCTTGGCGCAATATCCGCCCTGCTCATCCTGCTGGGCTCGGGGGTGCTGTTCAAGGGGTGGCGGGCAATAACCGCGGCCCACGCACCGGAACTGCCCGAACAACCCACGGGCATCTTGGTGGAGAAGCATCAAGCCAAAATGAATATGTAGACATGGACGGCTGGTTCAAACCCCGTCCGCAGACAGTACAAAAGACATCAACCGGCTAACCCGGCAAGGGCTAGCCGGTTTCATTTATCGGACAGTGTGTGTAAAGCCCTACCGATCTTGATTTTTCGATAAGAATGATCTGAATTTGCCTTCCCCGTGTAGCCAAGAAAATATAAAATGTCAACAACATACACCAATCAGAGGTTTGGACATGACTGAAAATGGCAAGCAACCTAAGGGAGCCCTAGAATCGTTCGATATTGAAAACGAAAAAAACCTCCACGGTGATCACTGGGCCAGTGTTCTGGGCGGATATTTCTCAGACCCGGCAATCGCCAGGTCGTTGGTGGACGCCCTGCAAAAGGCCATCGAGAGGCACTCGCCAACGGTGTTGGTCGATATCGGAGGAGGTACCGGCTTTATACTGTCCGAGCTTTCTCGGATATACCCCAACGGCCAACTGCGCCTCATCGACCTGGATGCCTCGCCAACCCAGCTTTCCGGGGAACAGCAGCACAATATCACCAAAATTCAGGCCATGGCCCAGGACGTGAAGCGTGAAGACCTTTGCGGCGAGGATGACGTTTTAATGCTGACCATGCGCTCGGTTTTGCAATATTTCGGGCCGTCCGGCACAGAGCCCTTTTTAAAGGATTTGGCCTCGCTACTAAAGCCTGGCGAGTGCATGGTGCACCAAAGCGCATGCTTTGACAATGAACAGAATGCCCGGTTTATAAGCAAATTCACGGAAATGTCTCAGATAGGCAAAGGTGCCCCTTTAACGGCCAATCTAAAGGAAATACTTGGTCAATCTGGCTGGAGAGTGCAGGATGTCATTGACGCTCCGCCTCTGCCAATGGACTCGGCATTTTTGGCCAAGCGATACAAATTGGACAATAACCGTCTGCGGGCTACCGAGGCGCTGGGCCGCGAGTTCGAAGAGGCTGATGCCTTTAGCCAATTGGAAAACGGTTTCATAATTCGCATGGACTACAAGATTTTCACCAGCATTCGGAAATAATCCCTGCGGCTGGCATGTGAGCAACAGCAACCATATCCCAATAAAATAACAACCGGTTAGAGATGTCACCCTCTAACCGGCGTTTTGCTTTTCATTGCCACCTGGGCACCGTCTATTTACGAGATATGTGCCTCACATGTAAACACTTAGAGGCGTTGGATATTAATCTATAGAGTCCACCCTCTTGAGTTCGACAGGGGGCATCGGCAATTCAGTGGGCTGTACTGAAAGCGTGTTTGCGCCCACCACATTGATCTTTGCCCTGGTCCAATGCACCCCAACCCCAGGAGTGGCGGTAAGCATCATACCCTGTGCGCTGGCCGCCCCCGGTTTGAGGTTAAACACGCAAGTAACCGTGCCGACATTAATGGGCACCAACCAGGCCACCAGTTTTTTGACGAGAATCAACTGGTGGGTGTGAGCCACCGGCCACTGGCCTGGGTTGACGACAAGCTGATAATAAAGCCCGCCCTGTTGGAGCCAGTATCCACGCAGATCAGGGGTGACCGGCTGTTGCGGTGCCTGCTGCTGTTGCTGCTGGACCGGCACCTGTTGCTGAGGCTGCGGCACAACGCCCTGTTGCACCGGAACTTGCTGTTGGGGCTGCTGAACGACTCCCTGCTGAGCCGGAACTTGCTGCTGGGGCTGTTGAAAAACATACCCCTGCTGAGCCGGATTCTGCTGCTGAATCTGGGCCAATTGCTGGTATTGGTCGTCGGCGATTGCCATTGTCGGCAGAAGGCAATACGCCAGAATAACGAGCACGGGGATTATTCGAGTACGATTTCTTTTCATGTTTCGCCGCTCCACCTCATGGCGCCCGCCGATACGCGGCCAGGCCCGGTCCGGAACCCATCGCAGTATGATTAAAAAAACTGGTTTAAACCTTTAAGACCCCATGGTCTGTTGCGCCACCAGAGCCAATACCATCCATATGCTCCGGTACAAACCCATACGGCTGGCCACCGTTGAAAATAAGTTCATAATTTCAATATTCCAAAACAGTTGCATGATATCCCAATTTCGTTTCAAAGGGCCAGGCGTTTTATAGCTTCGACGGACCCTACCGGGACATCTTACATTTACCCGGAAATAAATTACCGGGTGAACCGCATGGAATTATTGAACTCGGCTGCACATTAACGGCCGAGCACGGTTATTTAACGCCCCCTCCCCGTCTTGGCCTGGCCGGACCCGGCAACTCATCCTTGTAAACACCGTTTACAAGGTTTTATACTAGCGTCAAAAAGCGCACCCGTTTGAAGATGATCCGGTAATCTGAAACGCTGCAACAGGACCAGCAAGGAGCATGGCTTTGAATTTTGATACCGTAAAACTGGCTTATTTTTCGCCCACCGGCACCACCAGGAAAATCCTCGGCAGCATAGCCGAGGGCCTGGGCGCGGCAAACATTCAACACATTGACCTGACTCTGCCCCAAACAGAAGCCCAAAGCCCAGGCAAGCTCAACGGAGAGCTGGTGTTCATCGGCCTGCCGGTATACGAGGGCCGGGCCGCCAAAACGGCCCTGGAACGGCTGAGCCAGTTGAAGGCCGACAACACCCCGGCGGCCATCGTGGTGCTATACGGCAACCGGGATTTTGAAGACGCCCTGATCGAGCTTTACGACCTGACCAGGGAATGGGGCTTTTTGCCTCTGGCGGCGGGGGCCTTTATCGGCGAGCATTCATTTGCCAGGGATGACCGCCCCATGGCCAACGGCAGGCCCGATGCGGCCGATATCGCCGCCGCCAAGGAGTTTGGCCAAAAGATCCGGGCCAAACTGGAAGGCCTGTCTTCAGCCTCCGATGCCGCTCTGGTCGAACCGCCGGGCAACAGGCCCTACATCGACCGCGATAGGAGTCCCCTGGCCGACAGGGCCGCCACGACCCTTGCCGACGACTGCACCCTGTGCGGCACCTGCGCCTCGGTCTGCCCGGTGGGAGCCGTTACCGTCGACGAAGCCGTGGTGACCGACAACATGGCCTGCATTCTATGCAATGCCTGCGTCAAGAACTGCCCCACCGGAGCCAGGGTGGTGGACGACCCGATGATCAACAAGATCGTGGCCTGGGTCTGCAAGAATACCCAGGAACGTAGAGAGCCGGTCACATTCGTCTGAGTTGCCGGCCCGAAAGAACTCATTACGGCCCGCGCCGATCCGGGAGCTACCCTGTCTTGCCCCGGATGGCCGGGCCGTTGTCTTGCATTTTGGGCCCAAATAAATAGAGGACAACCGCGAAACCGGCGACTCCAAGCAGGCCGAACAGGTACTGCGGGTCAGGATAAACGTAGAACAACACCCGGATTCCACTGCCCCATAAAAACAAGGCAAGTGCCGAAAAGACCAGATAGGCCCACTGCAAATTGCGGTTGTTCGGCGCCAACAAGGCGCAAAATATCGGAAATGCCCGGCCATAAAGAACGAACACCACGGCCATGAGGAACAGCGAACCGAAAACAAAAAGAAACCACGGCGAAATTTCCATGCCCCGGTTGAAATTGCCCGTATCGCCGTGATCGGCAAAACCACGCATCAGGACATAAGCGATCAGCTCCATCAGGTTGACTATGGCGAACCAGAAAAGCACATAAAAAAGCCGCTTCCTGGTCCATACCCAGTTACCAAGCATGATGATGATGCTCAAGGCCACCATGACCGTATGCATGATCAACGGGCTTACGCCGATGATGGCCGCCTGGTGCAGCCGGCCCATGGCAAAGAGCTTTCTATAGCCCACACCCTCGTCCCAACCGGTCATCATCACCGGGTTGCCCCAGACAATGTCCCAAGGGCTGTGCATATCATCAAGAAGCCAAGCCACGGTGCTGTGCGTAAACTCGTGCATCAGGATCACCAGGGCCTGAATGATCAGGAACACCGGAATTAGAACCAGCAGGTGCTCAAAAGTTTGCCGCGTGTTTTGTGAAGGGAAGATGGTGGTTACCCCGCTAGTTAATGGAGTAGATGTTTTGGTCCATTTTCGCATTTAACGGGCGGGATAGGAGTTATATTTCTTGGCTTAACAGCCGGTGGCGTTTTTCGCGCCGCCACCGGCCAAGCATTTACACCGCGTGCTCATCCAGAAAAGCCCTGGCCGTATCCTGGGCGGCGGCGCCGTTTTTGCTGATCCAGAAGCCGATGTGGCTGCCTTCTTCGATCCAATGCCGCCTTGCGCCGGGCAAGTGCTCCACCACATACACCGCGTCATAGAACTTGACGTCCGCATCGTGGGTTCCGTGGATGATCAGCGAGGGACACTTGATCTGATCCACCGGCATGAATCCCATGTTGCGGTAGATTTCCATGTCATTGTCCGTGCCGACCTTGCGGGGCTTGTAGGGGTTCATGCTCTCCATGAAGGCCAGAACGAAGCTCTTGGCGAATTCGCTACCCATGGCGTATTCTAGGTGTTCGTCAAACTGCTTTTTGGTGAACAGGGCCTCGGCCTGGAATATCTGTTTGAGGAACATATCGGGCCGCTTTTCACCGATCATTTTCAACAATTTCTGGCCCAGATCAGAGGTGAAAATGGCCTGGGCTATGGGTCCGGCCGTACTGGGCATGTCGTAATAGCCGCTGACGCTGTCGATGGCCACAAGACCCCAGCACCGCTGGGGCTGGCGGATGGCGAACATGTAGGCCGGGGGCCCTCCGGCCGATGCCGAAACGATGGCGGCCTTTTCCACGCCCAGTTCGTCCAGCAGGGCCGCGAACAAATCGGCCTGGGCCTCCATGCTTTGGCCGCTCTCCAGGGGAGTGCCCAGATAACCCGGCCTGCTCACCGAAAGCACCCGGTATTTTGATGTATCCACCCAAGCCGACATGATGCGGGCCTGATCCACGCCGCCTATGCCGCCGTGCGACACCAGCACCACCGGCCCGTCGCCTTCGGTCAAGTCATACTCCACCACGCCGAGCTTGGTTTGTATGGTTTGGGGATTAATCGACAAGCCAGGCAGCAGATCTTTGGTCTTGTACATCGGGGCAACTCCTCCGTGAAACAACTTTGTTGGGTCGACATCAGGAATATTGTAGGCCAGCCAGGTTTTACCGGGCAACATGTTAACGAGTATTGTCCACTGATGATATTCCTACGCCGTCGCCAGCAACAACCGATACAAATACTAAATAAATATATTCCAGTTTTATTACAGCTACATTACGGCTACTTTTTCGCATCTGAACACCGTTTTGCCTTGCATAAAAATCAGGCGGTGTTACTTTTTAGCTACTTTGCAGCTAGGCATCAAAATACCGCCCGCAAAATGGGCCAACAGCATGAGAACATACTGCAACATGATAATATCACAAATAATTTCCCCCAGGACCAAAGCCGCTTCACTCGTGCCTGGCTGTCCGGTGGTTCTGGCAATCAACAAATCAAAACAGGTCAATCAAAGCCCAGCCCAGCCGGCTGGCAGGTAGAGGCATTGCTTTAGGCAGGCGCGCCCGAAACTACGCATACAAAATGACTGAGCGGTCATCCAGGCAAACAAACGACCGAGCAGCAGTTGAAAATGAGCAGGAGACAGATCATGAGTTGGATGAAGCACTACCAAAGCCACAGCATCACCGCCCGAGAAGCGGCCAACCTAATCGAATCAGGCCAAAACATTGTCTGCGGACATGCCTGCGCCGCGCCGGAAAGCCTTACCGAGGCCCTGGTGCAACGGGCCGCCGAGCTCAGGGCCGTGAACATCTGTCATCTTATCGCCATGGGCAACTGCGCCTATCTGCTGCCCGAGTTCGAGAGTGCCTTCCGCCACAACACCATGTTCTGCGGCTGTGGCTCGCGTCCGGCCGTGGCCGAGGGCCGCGCCGATTTCACGCCCTGCTTTTTCAATGAAGTGCCGAGCCTGTTCGCCTCCGGCGCCCTGCCCGTCGACGTGGCCCTGATCACCGTCTCCGAGCCGGACAAGGCCGGAAACGTCAGCCTGGGCGTGTCCATCGACTACACCAAGCAGGCAGCCCAGTCGGCCAAATTGGTCATCGCCGAGGTGACGCCGCATATGCCGCGAACCCACGGCCAGTCGTTCATGCACGTCAGCGAAATCGATTATTTCGTGCCTACAGACCGCCAGATCATCGAGATGCAGCCTCCGGCCATCGGCGACATCGAAAAAGCCATCGGCCAAAACATCGCCCGGATGATCAACGACGGCGACTGCCTCCAACTGGGCATCGGGGCCATTCCCGACGCCACCCTGAGCTTCCTGGACGACAAAAAAGACCTGGGCATCCATTCGGAGATGATCTCCGACGGCGTCATGCGCCTGGCGGAAAAGGGCGTGATCACCGGCCGCCGCAAAAACCTGCACTCCGGGAAAATCGTGATCACCTTTGCCATGGGCACCAGGGGCTTCTACGACTGGATCGACGACAACAGCTCCATCCAGACCTTCCCGGTGGACTACACCAACGACCCGTTCATCATCGCCCAAAACGACAACATGGTCTCCATTAACTCCTGCCTGGCCGTGGACCTCAGCGGCCAGGTGGCCGCCGACAGCCTGGACCGCAGACCCTTCAGCGGCGTGGGCGGCCAGGTGGATTTCGTGCGCGGCGCCAAGCGCTCCAAGGGCGGCCGCAGCATCATAGCCATGCCCTCCACGGCCCGGCACGGCACGACCTCGCGCATCGTGGCAACCCTGGCCCAGGGCCAGGCCGTCACCACCTCCCGCAATGACGTGGACCATATCGTGACCGAGTACGGCGTTGCCAGCCTGCACGGCAAGACCATGCTCCAGCGGGCCGAAGCGCTGATCAACATTGCCCACCCGGATTTCCGGGACGAACTGCGCCAATCGGTAATAGAGGCCTATCAACTGTACTAGCAGGGTGTTGAAAAATACGGTCCCCAGGCAGCGGCTCGATCCGTCCTGGAGCTTTTTGTGAAAAATAAAACCTACCAAGCGTTCGTTCGCTTTTTAATTGTCCGCCGGCCAATTGTCTGCAATATTAGTGTTCACGTTTCAAAACAACAGCCCAGCGGCAAATACAAAAAAGGCAAGGCTTCATGGACTTCTTCTTCAATCCCAAATCAGTGGCGATCATCGGGGCCAGCGAACGCGGCGTAGGAATCAACCTGGTTACCAACGCTCTTAGCTGCATGGATAGGGATGCCATTTATCCGGTTAACCCCAGATACGAAACAATCTGCGGCCTGAAGGCCTACCCAACCGTCGACGCCATTGAAGCCGATGTCGACATGGCCATGGTCATGGTGCCCGCCCCGATTTTGCCCGAGGCCCTTGAGGCCTGCGCCCGCAAGGGCATTGGCGGCGTGATTATCCAAAGCGCCGGATTCGCCGAAACCGGCGAAGAAGGCCGCAAGTTGCAGGCCAGATGCGTCGAAATCGCCAGGGCAAACAATATGCGTCTATGGGGCCCGAACTGCATGGGCGTGGTCGACATACCCAACAAGCGGTTCTTCACCTTTATGGACCATAACATCAAGATCGACCTCAGCATGGCCGGCGGAGTTTCTTTGGTGGTTCAAAGCGGCATGCTCTCGGCCGGCTTCCTGGTGGACCAGACCCATCGCCGCCATATGGGCGTGAGCAAAGCCTGTTCCATTGGAAACAAATGCGATATTGATGAAAGCGATGTGCTGGAATACCTGTTGGCCGATCCGGACACCACCTCCGTGGGACTGTACCTGGAATCCATCGGCAACGGCAGACGCTTTCTCGATCTGATCTCGGGCGCCACCAAACCGGTGGTGGTGCTCAAGGCGGGGCGCAGCGTTTCCGGGGCCAAGGCCGCCATCAGCCATACCGCCAGCCTGGCCGGAAACGCCCGGCTCACCGACAGCCTGCTCAGGGAGGCCGGAGCGCTGTTGGCCAATGATTTCAACCATATGTTCGATATTGCAGACACGGCGGCAATGATACCGCAGGCTAAACCAAATGCCAGGATGGCGGTTACTACTTTCAGCGGCGGCGCGGGAATCCTTTCCTGCGATGTTTTGGAGGCCAACGGCTTGCAACTGGCCACGCTCTCGCCCGAGACCATCGCGGAAATGGAAAAAATCTATCCTCCGTGGATGCCGCCGGCCAACCCCATGGACCTGTACCCGGCCATGGAAAAAGTCGGTTTCGCCCAGGGCCTGAACTATGCCATGCATGCAGCCATCGCCGACCCCAATGTCGATGGCGTGTTGGCCCATTCGATTTCGTTATGGGAAGAAATGGGGCTTGAATTCGCCGAAGTCCAGGCAAAGGCAAAGGCCGCCGGAAAGTTCATGGCCGTGTGGTGTTTCGGCATGCCCGATTCGTACTGCCGAGTAAAAAAATACCTCAACTCGCTGGGCATCCCCGTATTCGACGAACTTTCCCGCTTGAGCGCCTGCGTGGCTGAGGCGGCCAAGTTCAATCCCCAGGCCGCGGAAAAAGTACCGCCCGTTGCGACAGCCTCCACCCCCGCCGGGCCTGTTGGAACCCTGGACGAAATCGCGTCCAAGGAGCTTTTGGCCCAAGCGGGCATACCGGTGGTGGCCGATCACCTGGCCGACACGGTTGACCAGGCGGCGCGTATGGCCTCCGACATAGGTTATCCCGTGGTGCTCAAGGGCATCTTGCCCGATGTGGTCCACAAGACGGAACTGGGGCTGGTCCAGCCCAACGTGGCCAATGAACAGGATCTGCGGCGGCTGGCCGAAGACATGCAAAAACGCATGGACGGCAAGGGCAAGCTGCTGGTCCAGCAGCGCGTTTCGGCTGATTACGAGCTTATGGCGGGCCTGGTGCGCGACGACCAATACGGACCGTGCGTGATGCTGGGCATGGGCGGCCAACTGGCCGAGTTGCGGCCGGACATCACCTTTGCCCTGGCGCCCTTGAGCACGAATCGGGCCCTGGCCATGCTGGAGCGACTTGAGAGCCGCAAGCTGTTTGACGGCTTCCGCAAAATGCCGTCCCTGGACCGCCGGGCCATGGCCGATCTGCTGGTCAAACTGGCCGCTATTGGCGCCGAAAGGCCGGACATCAGCCAGATCGACATCAATCCGGTGCTTATTTCGGGGGGCAAGCCGGTGGCCGTCGACGCCAGCGTTATCATGGGATGACGGGTTCTATCTGATCCAGCCCCGGGATTTTTCAACAGCCCGCAGCCAGCCGTTCACCGCCTGGTTGCGGGTTTGTTCGTTCATATTCGGCGTCCAGGTCTTTTCCAGGGACACCAGGCCGCAGACCGCTTCCTTGTCCGGCCAAAAGCCCACGGCCAATCCGGCGGCAAAGGCGGCGCCCAGCACCGTGGTCTCCTTGATCACCGGCTTGCTCACCGGCAGGCTCAGCAAATCGCTTTGAAACTGCATCAGCAGGTCGTTTTCAACCATGCCGCCGTCTACCTTGAGTTCGGCCAAAGGCTTGCCAGCGTCCTCGGCCATGGCCCGCATGACTTCCCAGGTCTGGAAGGCCACCGCCTCCAGGGCCGCCCTGGCGATGTGCCCCCGGTTGACATAATGGGTCAGGCCGATCATCAGGCCCCTGGCGGTGTTGTCCCAATGGGGTGCGAAAAGCCCGGAAAAGGCCGGCACAAAATACACCCCGCCGTTGTCTTTTACCGTGCGGGCCAGTTCCTCGACCTCCGGGGCATTGTTGAAAAACATCAGGTTGTCCCGCAGCCACTGGATCAGGGAACCGGCCACGGCTATGGAGCCTTCCAGGGCGTAATGCACGCCGTGCACGGGGTCGCTGTAGGCTACGGTGGTGAGCATGCCGTGTTTTGAGTGAACCAGGTCCTTGCCCGTGTTCATCAGCAAAAAGCAGCCCGTGCCATATGTGTTTTTGGCCTGGCCCGGCTCAAAGCAGCACTGGCCGCACAGGGCCGCCTGCTGGTCGCCCAGGATGCCGGATATGGGCGTATCCGCACCAAGGGGGCCCGCCGGGTCGCAATGGCAATAGACCTCGCTGGAACTGCGGATCTCCGGCAGCCACGCGGCATCGATGCCGAACACATCGAGCATGCCTTGGTCCCACTTGGTCGCCGCGATATCCATTAGCAGGGTCCGGCTGGCGTTGGTGGCGTCGGTCACGTGGGCTCCGCCCTTGGGCCCGCCCGACAGCCGCCAGATCAGCCAGGTGTCTATGGTGCCGAACATGAGCCTGCCGTCTTTGGCCGCCTGTCGCACATCGGCGACGTTGTCGAGCATCCATTTCATCTTGGTGCCGGAGAAATAAGTGGAAACAGGCAGGCCGCACTTGTCCCAAAACAGTTCGCCGCCGTGCTTTGCCTTGAGGGCGTCGCTGATGGCCGCGGTGCGGGTGTCCTGCCAAACAATGGCGTTGCAATAGGCCTTGCCGGTTTTCGGGTCCCAGGCCACCGTGGTCTCGCGCTGGTTGGTTACGCCTATGGCCGCCAGGTCGCCGCCGCTGATGCCCGCCTGTTCCAGGGCCTGCCGGATGACCTGACCGGTGTTGATGATGATTTCCTCGGGATCGTGTTCCACCCAGCCTGGATTTGGGAATATCTGTTTGTGCTCCTTTTGGGCGCTGGCCACAACCCGGCAAGCGCGGTCGAAAACAACAAAGCGCGAACTCGTGGTTCCCTGATCAATGGCTCCAATATAATCCCTGCTCATCAAAAAAACTCCAGCGTGGCGAATTGGCGATCATCAAATGCTCGGCTCGCGGACCGTTTTTTATTTAACAGTGTATACCGAAGCCCCTCCGTTTGCCCAGAGGCTCGTGGGGCGATAATCAGCAAAATCAGCCAAGGGCTGTCCTGGCCCAATCCACGCAACCGATGCCCAAAAAGAAGCCGCCGGTTCGAGGGAAACCGGCGGCGTCGCGGGCGCGGCGGTATGGGGGTTGCTTACATTGCGGGCGTGCCGAATTGCTTCCGATCCCGCAATTCCTTGAGTACGGAAATCGACGTCTTGTAGGCATGGGTGATCCTGAGGTTTTCGATAGCCAAGGTGATGATGTCGGCGATGGCCTGCATGAAGGTGATATCCTCCATGGTGAACTCCCACGGCTCGGTGGTGTAAACACGCAGAACACCCAGAGGCCGCCCGCGCAGGACCAAGGGCAGGCTAAGGATTGAGGCGATGCCTTCAGCCATGGCCTCTTCGGGGTATTGCAGCCGGGGATCATCCTGGACATTGTAAATGGCCACCGGTCCATCGGTTAGGGTCGCGGCGATGGACTTCGAGGCGCTGATCGGGCCCTTGCTGAGGTATTTTTGACTCAGGCCGGCACTGGAGGCCAGCTCCAACTCGCCGGTCTTGCGGTTGAGCACCATGATAGCGGCTCCCTTGAGCCTTAGGATCTGAGTCAACTGGGCCACGATGTGATGGCATATGTCCGCCATATCCATGGTCGAGCTTACGATCTCGCTGATCTTGCCCATGGTCTTGTAATTCATGTGTTTTACTGCCATGGTCATACAAATCCTCCTTGTGTTTGACTCCCATACCGGCGCCCGACGGATGCTGCGCTATTGGCCGCTTTTGGCGGACGCCAAATTCACGACACCGGACTATGCATCATGAGGTGATGAAAAGGAGGAGAGATTGGCGGGCCTTTTTTCGGAGGCCCGCCACGGCACCTGAAACCGGATCAAAAGATACCCGCTCAAGTTACAGGAAGCGACACCAGTGGATTTTCCGGCGTCATACCTCTTGTTATTATTGTCCCAGAACCGGGAGCGTTGCGTCAATTAATAGTTGTAAACGCCGCTTGCGCCCATCGAACTATTGGTTGTTTTTGGAGGCTGTTTGTTTGGGTTCAAACAGCAGACATGGTTCACCCGAAGATCTGAGCACCACCCGCCAGGGAATCTGGGATGACTTGAAACCCATAGCCTTGCAGGCGTAGGGCCTTGATTCATCCCAGGTAATTTGTAGAAACCGGCATTTGAAACAATCCGGCCGGTCTTGATCAGGCATAACAACAACCACCAACGGTTTGCTAAATCCGGGCTCCCGGTTTGCTATTCATCAGAGTCGGCATCAACGGCGCCGGCGGAACGGTCGACGTCCAAAATCCTTGATTTGCCAACATACTGCTTGGTGTGATATTCGGCAAGCCTGTTGAGGTTATAGGTTATCTGGCTCATGCGCTTGATCTGGGCCAAGATAGACTCGACCCTGCGTGCCGTTTCGGTGTTGGGCTCCAGATCATCAAGCACCAACTCGGACTGAATCAACGCCGACTGCAATGGCTGGTTGAGTTCATGACAAGCCGCCCCGGCGGTTTCTATGGCCGCCCGGAGCTTTTGTTTGTCCAATCTCTCCTGCTCGGCCTTTTGGGACTCGGTGAAATCATGAAACACATACACCGCTCCCTCGCCAGTCGTATCGTTGCCCGGCATATGCGCCGCACTCAGCTTGATGAAAAGGTCAACGCCGTCATCCCGTCGGACCGTTATCGTCCTGCTGATATGATCAGTATAATCCCCGCCTTTTTCGCCGACTAATTCCGGCAAATCATCAATGGGCATTTTTTTGCCCAGCATATCATCGGGCCGCCAACCAAATAAGAATTCAATGGCCGGATTCGCGTAGCTGACCAACCCCTTTGAATCAAGCATAACGATGGGGTCTGGCGAAGCGGCCAAAAGCCTTTCGTTTCGCTCGCGGCTGATCACCAGGGCATTTTCGGCGGCAATGCGCTCCTCTATTTCCCGCTGAAGACCGACATTGGCTTTTTCAAGATCCGCGCGAAGTTTTTTGGAACGTCCCAGCCCCACCTCCAGGCCCTTCATCAACAGGGCGATGGAAATCAGGGACAGGGCATTTATGGCTATGAATGTCGAAGTGGCGATATCCCACATCGATGCATGGCTTATTTGCTGGTACAGAACTTTCCATTCCTCGCCCTTGCCCGGCAGTAACGTAGGATACGAAACCATGGTCAACACATTGATCACCAAGGCCAAAAAGCCGAAACGCATGCCCAGGAACAACGCGCTTAACAGGGAAAACAGCAAAAGCCAGATGCGCCCGCTGCCATATAGCCCGACGATATTGAGCGTATAGACGCCGATGCAGTAAACAAACAACAGGCCCAGGACAGCCCTGAGTTTGTAGGGAATGCGCCAGACAAAAGTAACGCACAGGGTGCCAAGGTAGCCCGCGGTGTACAACACCGCCACATCCAAATGCTGCTTTTCAATGGATTTGAGCAGGGTGGGGAAATAAGTCAAGGAGCCGAGCACCGCGGCGGCCAGAAACACCGCGAAAAAAACTTGCTCACGCCAATACCAAACGTTTTCGCCGGGCTCGGGCGAACCATCGGTACTGCGCGACAGGGCCAACCCATTGATTATGGAAAGCACCTTGCCCCAAGCATCGTTAGATGAAATACCAGCCATCAGTCCGCCTCTGGCTGCTCATCGCCGCCACGGCCATACCGCCGCAGCATAAACAAGCTTCAACAAAAAACGTTTTCAGCCCAAAACAAATCGGCGTCAATCCGCCGCATCCAAAACAACCAAATACTTTCGGGAAAACCAGAGGCCACAAAAGGGGCAGGCAAACAGGTAATCTTCGTATGCACTACCGTATCATTGGCCATTATCCATCACAAGCGGAATAAAGCGCAACACACCGACGCTGACCGCAGCCTGTTGGGTCGCCGTCGAAGATGCATTGATTGTCTTTTTATTGAACTGGAGGTTCGGCTATGTTGAGCCAAAAATGCAAGGTCTTTCTGCACAGGTCTTCAAATTCATACGCAGACGCTGGTTTGCATATCACGCAATTTGCGCCGAGTTTGTATGCGCGCTGGATTGTCGACGGGCTTTGGACTGTGGTGAATACAATCAAAGGGGTAAGGGAATTCGCATCCGACTGCCTTATCTGAGCCAGCAAGTCGAGAGCATCGGGGTCGGTGCGGTCACAGAAAAGCAGAATCAGGTCTGGCAAGGGCCAATCCGCGTATGGCCCTTTTTGCATCAGCGCCTGCATGGCGGAGTGACAGGATGAGATCGGCAACAGTCTGGCGTTAAGATCCATGCCGCCCAAGATATGGCTGATGACGCCGTCCTCGCCTGAGCGCGCGCCCACAATCAAAATACTTGGCGGCTTACTTTCCACAGGGTCCCACACGCCTGCTCTCCCGCGAAAACATCCAAAAGATATTTACATATACCACAAATCCCCTATTGGTCTCATGAAATTAAAGTCGTGTTATCCCACGATGAAATAGCGGTCGTCGGCCTTGCGCACCCTGTAGTCCCTCATCCCCGTGGTCTGGCGGCAGGCGTTGTTGATTACCCGCTGGAGTTGGTCATTTGAGCCGAAGAAACGGACAATGATTCTTGCCGCATCGTTTTCCCATTTGATCAACACCGCGTCGACAATGCCGGGCTGGCTGCGGATCTCATTCACAAACTCAATGGTTTTCTCATTGCTTATGTTACCGATTCGCATTTGATAAGGCACACCGGCGGTAAGTTGTTTGGCCCACCAGGCCCGCAGGGCCGGCTCCATTTTCGACGCCACCGCATTGCCGGCCTGCAAGGCAGCTATCTGTTCGGCCTCGAATCTTTCACTGTGTACGGCGCGTCCCTGGGCCTTTTGGACCGAAATCAAGTTGCCCTGCATGGTGTCGAAGGCCAGGGCTTCAAAGACAACCGAAGCGTTTTCCGAAGCACCGTCGAACTGGCTGCGGGAGTTGACCGTATGGGCGTAAATAACCATGTCGGCCCGTTGGTTCACCGCGGCGTGCAAGGTTTTTTGCTCGGCGAGATTATGGGACAGTTCAGCCTCGATCTCCAAAATACCGGAGCGGTCCAGAAGTTCGCAGCCTGCCTGGAGCAGCTGTTGTTTCAAGGCGTCCATGGCAAGCTGGGTCACCATGGGCGCATCGGGTTTGGCCACAACAGCTATCCTGGGGACTCCGGAGAGCTCGGTAAACAAGCGGATCGGCGTCAATTCCGGGCTGGGCACGACCTCGACTTCCAACCGCACAAGCATCATGTTGTCCTGGAGTTTGTATTCAAGCATACGGTAGGTTTTTATGCCGCCCCTGCTGCATGTCCTCAAGGTGCTTTGGTCCAGCAATTCATTGCGCAATACGGCCTCGCTCTGAAGCTCCAGGCCCAGGACCTGCTCTATGGCCGTGCGCAGGGCATCGGTTTTGGCCCTCATTATGGCGCCGCCAAAGTCCTTGCCCTCCACCGTCGATCTGCCGGTTACGATGATTTTCTGAGTTTCCGCCGGGGGCTGGTTTTGTTCCTGGGCCACGGCCACGCAGGCCAGGCTCATCAAAACCGCCGCCGCCGTTATCAATGCCAAAACACGTTTATTCATCTATCAGACTCCGCGTTGGGGGCTGTCTTTGCCTTGATTACATCCAGGGCCGACATTGCTTCCTTGTCGCCGGGATTTTGCTCCAGCAGAACGCGCACCTGGGCCAGGGCGTCTTCGGTGCGTCCCATTTCATAGTATAACCAGGCCAGGTTCAGGCGCAGGCCTCTTATAGCAGGCTTTTGATCCAGGGCCTGACGCCAAAGCTCGGCCGCCTGGGCCTGTCTGCCCTGATCATAAGCCTGCCGGCCCTGTTCGTAAAGCTGCTGTACATCCTTTACCGGTTGCGGCGGTGTTACTTTTTGGCCAAAGGGCCCGATCAACACCAAGCCCAGCCCGAGCACAAACACCAGTCCGGCGATACGTCCAAGGGCCGTCACACGCGCCTTGGGGTCATTGGCCGCCAGGCCGATGGTCTTGACCTGGGGTATGGCGGCCAGGTTGACCAGACCGGCCGGCGCGGCGTTCAGGAGCAACGGGCCCTTGCCTTTGCGCTTGTAGGCGCCCAGTTCGTCCAGGCCCATTGATTCCACCCTGGCATCTCGGTCCAGACGGACCTCAGCCGTGATCGGTCCGTTGCCGTGGTCCAGGCCTCTTTCGGCCCGCTTGATCCGCTGCCACAGCTCAGGGCTTATGATCGTCGTCTCGTTCACTTGAGCACTATCGCCACGGCGCACTTGGCCAAAAAGCCTCCGCTCAGGTCGGCGGCCAAGAGTTTGACGGCCTGCTTATGTCCAAGCACCAGGTTGGCCTTCCCCGGTCCCAGCACCGACTCGGCCTTGAGCACCAGGGGGTTATCGCCCACCCGGGCCAAAGTCCGGGCCTTTGCCAGGCTGGTGGCGTAGCCGACCACACCACGCTCCACGGCATAGGTCTTGTCAACCTGGGCCGGGCCATAGAGCTCCTTGCCGCTGGTCTGGTCCAAGATCCTGGGGAACAGCGCCGGACGGGCGTCAAGGCCCTCGGCAATGATGATCAGGCCGGTATATTCCCGCATCGCAGCCGGAGTTGGCTTGGGAGTGGCCGTGGGCTTTGGTGTGGGTGTGGGTGTCGGGGCAATCACGGTGGGCTTGGGCGTTGGCGTCGGCGTCGGCTGCTTGGTCGGCTTGGCCACCACGGTGGGCTTGACGACCTCCGTCTTGACTTGCTTGTTGAACCAGGGGGCCATGGCCGCGCTGAGGCCCTTGCGGCTGTTCAGGGGCAATTCAAGGCTCACGCTGGCCATGACCGAGCCATCCTCCCGGCGATCCACCCGTTCCTCGACTACCCTGGCCCCGCGGACCATACCGGCCAGGCGGGTCCTCAAGGTGGAGTCATCGAGCATCTCGCGCTTGATGGTGGTCCGGCTGTCCACATCCAGGCCCTGGATCAGCTCCAAAAGCTTTTCATAGGCCAGATAGCGGGCCGCCTTGAGGGCCATGGTCTCGGCATGGGCCACGCTGACGGCCTTTTGGGGGTCGGCGCCTGCCTGGGCCGTAACCTGGACAAAGCCGTCTTCCCATTGCACCCTGCTCTGCCAGGAACCATGATCCATTTTTTGATCCAGGATTGTATCAGGGTCCTGGCCGGCCAGGGCAACACCGGCGGTGGTAAACAGCGCCAGTGAAGCCAGGGCGATCATTATTAATCTCATGCTTCTCATGATCCGCTCCATGCTACGGGGCCACGGTATAGGTGGCGTCGGCCCGCTGCTTCAGGGCCTTGACGGCCAAACCACGCACGCCCACGGCCTCCCAGCTTGCAGCCTTTTCCGGCTCGGTGGTGGCCAGGGCCACGATTTTTTCCACGCCCGGCGGCGGCGTGACCACCAGATCAAAGGCGTGTTCCGGGCCGGGCACGGTGTAGGCGCGGCCGCCGACGACCATGTTCAATCTTCCCAAGCGGTTGGGGAAAATCAGGCTGAGCCTGCCGTCGGCTGATTGGTGATACAGATACAGATAGCAATCCCGGTTGGCCTGGAAATGCACCTTGAGGCTGTCGCCGACGCGATAGACGTTTTTATCGGTCCAAACCCTCACCGTAAGGGGCGCGGCCCTGTCCGAGGCGGCCACCGGCAGGGCCTGATTCTTGTCGCGCACCAGTGGTATGCGAAGGGTGGTGTTGCCGCTCAGGTACAGGCCCCGGTTTATGGTCTGATAGCCCGGCGCGGTGATGGTCAGAACCCGGGAGCCCTGGTTGGCGTTGCGGAATACGGCCCGGCCGCCCACGGCGCCCTCTTCGCGGCTGTCGAGCATCAGCGCCGCGCCGCTGGCGGCGGGCTCCAGGACCACGGTCAGATCGGCCTTGAGGGGCCGTTGCATCATGGCCGCGAAGCCGGCGTCGGCTATGCGGGCCTGGCTGGCCCCGACGATGCGGCCGGTCTCAACGGAAATGACCTTGAACGAGGCCAGCACGACCCCATGGCCCAGGTTCCAGATGCGGCCCATGATCAGGGCGTCAACCCCGGCCTTGTGGCCCAGGGGTACCACCGTGGCCGGATCGAATTGGGCCGAGAGTTCAAGCTGCTGCTGCAAAATGATCTCGTTGAGCCTGCGGCGCTCCATGATCTGGGCCACGCCCGGTTTTTGGGACAGGCGGGCGCTGAGTTGGTCCGAGATGAACAGCGACAGTTCGCTAAGGTTGCCCTCCGGGTCCAGGGGGTCCATCACGGCCAGGCGTTGGGCTCCGGCCTTGTTTATGCCGGCCATCAGGCCGTCGGCCAGCTTGCCCACCGCGTCCTCGGCGGCGGCCTCTGGCTTGACCGCATCGTTGATGCCCACCGCCGCGGCGCAGCCCGAAAAGGCCAGACAGCACATCAAAATCAAGGTCAGCGATAACTTGGCTTTCATAGGTCGTCTCCGCCAGGCCCGCCGCCCGAACGCCATAACCGCGTCAGGCCGCCTGAATCGATGGTCACCAGCATGCGGCGCCAAACCGCCGGTCCCGCGCCAAAAGATCCTTGAGTATCCAGACGCTGCCGCAGCTTGCCGTCTTTCAGGTCCAACAGATAAATTTTTCCTTGTCTGCCGCAAAGCACCACCTGCCGGGCCGTCAGGGCCGGCGGCGCGGTGATTGCCTCTGGCAAGTGGACCTGCCACAAAACCCCGCCTTCGGCGCTATTCAGCAGCCAAACGCCGCCCTGCACCGAGGCCAGGGCCAGGCAATCTTCGCCCAATGCCGGTCCGGCGGCCAACATCTGGCCGGTGTCTGTTTTCCAAAGGATCGAGCCGTCTTCGGCAGAGAGGCAAAACACCCTGCCCTCAAGGGTATTGCAATACACTTTTGTATCTTGGCCCGCCGGGGCGGCCTCCAGGGTGCCGCCTATGTGCTTGCGCCACAATTCGGCCCCGTTGGCCGGGTCCACGGCCAAAAGCAAACCATAGCGCCCGGCCAGGATCATGCGCCCTCCCACAAGCAGCGGCTCGGCCTCCATGGCCTGGCCTAGGTGCCATTGGCGCAGAACCGACCCGTCCCGGCCGTCGAGGATGAAGGACCTGCCGTCAAGGCAGGCCACGGCCAGCCCGTCGCCGCTGATCTGGGGTCCGGCCCACATCTCGCCGCCCGGCTTGGTCTGCCAAATAATATGACCGCTGTCGGCATCAAAGACGCGAATCGCGCCGTCGTGCCAGCAGGCCGCCACCACACCGGCTGCCGCCACGGGCTGGGCAAAGGCCGGGGAAGGCCCCTGCCAGCGCCACATCAACTGTCCGCTGAGCAGATCCAGGGCCGTGAGCCAGCCGCTGTTGTCTCCAAAAAAGACCGCGCCCCGGCTTACGGCCGGAGACGAAAAAACAGCAGCCCCGGCGGAATATTGCCAGGCCGGGGACAGATCATCGGCCAGATCGCCGCAGACCACGCCACTCCTGCCGGGACCTGCCCGGAAAACCGACCAGTCGTCGGCCTCCATGGTGGGCAGGTGGATGGTGTCCAGGCTGGCCTTTGCCGTTATCCGAACCAGGGCCCGTTCCAGCAGGTCCGCCGCATCCCGGGCGGATTTGGGCCGGTTGTCCGGCGATGGCTCCAGCAGGCGGCCCAGCACATCCAATAACGGCTGGGGGGCCTTGTCCCGCAGATCATCCAAAAGCCGGTCCGGGCCCTGCCGGGCCTGGGTCAGGCCCTGGAATTCATCCACCGAATTAAAAGGAGCCCTGCCGCCGAGCATATGGGCCAGCAAACAGCCCACGGCCCAGACATCGCTGGCCGGGGACCAGCGGCCGCCAAACTGCTCTGGGGCCATATAGCCCGGCGAGCCCGCCACGGGCCCTGAACCGTGACCGGATTTATCCAAGACGGCGGCCAGGCCGAAATCGGCCACCTTGACCGTCCGGTCCCGGCCGAAAAGGACATTGTCCGGCTTTAAATCGCGGTGGACCACGCCGCGTTCGTGGGCCAAAGTCAGGGCCGCCAGGACCTGCCGGGCAATGTCCGCCGCCTGTTGATAGTCCACTACGCCCGAGGAAAGCAGTTCGGTCAGGCTGCCGCCCGGCGCGTATTCCGTGACCATGAACAGGCAGCCGTCATGGCGGCCAACGTCGTGTATTTGGATAATGTTGGGGTGTTCCAGGGAGGCCTGCAACACGGCCTCCTCCAGGCCCGACGGCCCGGAAACATCGTGATTTAGCAATTTTATGGCCCGGTTGGCCTGCAACTCGGGGTGGACGGCCAGATACACCCGGCCGTAGGCACCGCGCCCGAGCAAACGCTCCACACGGTACTTGCCAATGGTCTGCGGCGTATCAGCGCTCCTGCTGTCCATTTTCGCCGTCTGGGTCCTTGTCCGATCGGTCGGCCTGCTGATCTTCCACGTCCGTGGCATCGTCGCGGATGGCCATGGCCGCGCCGGTCTGGGGCGCCGCGCCGGTGATCTTCTCAGCCAGGTCCCGGGCCTTTTCCGCGCCCATGCGGCCCACTACTCCCAGGCTTTTGGCCACCCGTCCGGCCAAATGGGCCCTGCGCTGGGCGGCCACGGCCTTTTGTAGCTCCCCCGGCAGTTCAAGGGTCTCGTCGGGCAGAGGCGGCAGGGGTTCATCATCAACGGCCCCGAAGACCTGGTCGGCCATACGGCCAAGCGCCGCCTGGTCTTGAGCGGTTTCTTTGGCCATATCCGCGGCCTTGCCGACCATTTCAACACCGGCCCGCAATGCCGCCAGTTCCTCACGCAGGTCGTCCGACTTTTGCAGCATGGCCTCAACCTCCACCCTGTCGGCGGCGCTGAGCCTTTTTTCAATATACGCCAGCAAATCGGGTTTTTCAGCGTGCATGATCATCACTCCATCATACCGGCCAAACGGTCAAATCCGGGCAAGGCGCGCAGCCGTTCCAGACAGCGCTTTATCTGCACGGAAATGGTGTTAACCGGTACATCCAAGACGTCGGCCATCTCCTTGTAGCTGTGCAACAACCCCATGCGGTAGCGGATGTAGACACCCATCACGCCTTCGCAATACGCCGGCAGCTCGGTGATGAGTCCGGCCAGGCTCTCCAGGGCCAGCCGGGCCCCTGCCTGATCTTCGGGCGTATGACAGCCGGTATCCATAATGTCCAGCAGGCCGGGCCCGTCTTCATCATCACCGCCGGCCAGAGGCTGATCCAGGGAAACCTCCCGGCCGCTCTTGCGCAGACGGCTGATCACTTCGTTGGTCACCGCTCGCCGCACATAGCCGAGAAAGGCCTTTGGTTCCCGCAGGGCCTCCAGGCCGCCGCTCAAAAGCTTCAGGCACACCTGCTGGGCCGCGTCCTCGGCCTCGGAAGGCAGCTTGGCTGCGGCCAGATCGCGGCACCAGGTGTAGAGCTTGCGCCAGGCCCGGTCATCCCCCGCCAGGCACAGCTCGTGGATTTTGGCGGCTTCGGCCGCCTTTGAGCCGCTATCTGAACTCATGACGCCAAATCCGTTTGCTTTCTTTCCATCAACTCAGCCATTCCAGCCAACTTATTTCAATTTCCGCGGCGGACGGAGGATCGCCCCCGGCCGCTTGTCTTAGCATATCACGCACCGCGCCCCAGCCGTTTTTTTCCACTATATATTGCGCCACGCTGAAAGCCTGGGCATAGGCAAGGTCCACAAGCGCCCGGTCCTCCAACATGGACCAATCGGAAGCCAGCACCTCCAGGGGCAACAGGGCACCGGCGGCCAGGGCGTTTTGCAGGGCCCGGACATCGGCCGGCCGCAGGTTCTGGGTGATGTATTGGGCCAGGCCCTCATCCAACCAGCGGGGGCATTTGCCGCCCGAAAGCCTGTCCACGGCCAGGTGCACGTATTCATGGGCCAGGGCCACGGGCAGAAACACCGGGTCACTGTTTTCAAAGGCCTCAGCCCGCAACAGAATTTCACCATTGTACAGGGCCGCCGCGCCTTGCGGACCTGGCCACTGCTCGGAAGCCAGGCTTACCGCAACGTCCGTGGGCTTGTAATCCAAAAAGCCTTCCACCGTCTCGGCCGCTCTGACCAGCATGGCGTGGGCCCGCAACACCAAATCACCCTGACCGGGCGCGAGAAACGATATATTGAACGGCCCCGCCTGGAGCTTGGCGGGCTCATCGTTCACCTGCGGGGTGTCGTTCCCGCCGCCGTCCATTATCCGGCTGATCTTGCCGAACACGTCTAGCTTAGTGTCCAGGCGGCGCAGGGCCTTGGCCGACTCGACCCGGTCCATTCCCGCCGCGGCCGCTCCGTCCCAGGCCCGGCGGGCCTGATCCAGGCTGCCCAAAGCCTCCAGGGCCATGGCCTCCAGGGCAACCGAGCGGGGATCGCCGGGATTCAGGGCCATTGCCCGGCGGGCGGCATCCAATGCCGTTGACGCATCTCCGGCATCAAGAGCGGCCTGGGCATGGGCCCGTTGGGACGCCGCCAGCTTGGGCGCCGCCACGGCCCAATCACGGCAGATGGGCGGCATTTCACCAGTCCGGCCCGCCGCGCGCATCGCGCCCAACATGTGCAGCATCTCGTCCACGGGCGCATCGGCGGAGTCCACAATGCTGACACTCAACCGCCAACCGGCCAGGCCGATCTCCCGGCCCAACTCGATATCCGCTGCCCGCACCTTTTCACCGCCGATTATCACGCCGCTCAAAGAGCCCATGTCGTTGACGAGGACCCTGCCGCCTTTTATATCCAGGCGGGCGTGCACGGCGCTGACGGCCCGGTCGGCGATCCGCACCCAGCAGGCGGGAGAGCGTCCCACGGAAAAGGTCATTTCCGGACACAGCCGCCATCGGGATTGGCCCAGGGCCGGTGTTATGCAAACGCGTGGAAATTTCATAGCTTTACAACCTGTTGAAAACTTATAGCATCGGCTCGAACCACCAGGCAAGAAACTTGGCTCCCGGAAAGAAAAACCAAGCTGCATACGTCTTCATTCAACAAGCGGGAAAAGGGAGGTCAACCGTGGAATTGCGTCCCAAGGAAATCGCCAAGCTTCTGCAAAAGGCCTTGCGCCGGGATTGCCTGCGCCTGATCTATAAGGTATTGGCTCCCCAGCTCTTTCTGGTGCACCTGCCCGAGGGGATTACCAGCCAGTGGCGGCCATTCATCCCCTTGTTGGAGCGTGAGCTGGCCGACCATCTGGACCTGGCCGCCCACAAGCTGGGCGTGGAGACGCCGCCCGGCGGGTTTATCGTGCGCATCACGGGCACGGGCTCCACCGGAAAACGGCCGCTGGTCACCAGTTCATTTATTCCGCTAAGCGTCAAAGAACCCCAGTTGGTGTCCGTGGCGGGCCTTACGCCCGGCATCGGCTTTTCCCTGCGCCTGCCCGAATCGATCATCGGCCGGGGAGAGGTGGATGTGGCCCTGCCCGACGACTACACGTTTGTCTCCCGCCGCCATGCCCGGCTCAGCCTGTCCCATGACGGTTGGAGCATCGAAGACCTGGGCAGCCGCACCGGCGTGTTCGTCAACCAGCGGCCCATGGGCATTTGCGGCCTCAAGGGCGGAGACGTCATCGGACTTGGGAACGTATCGCTTCGCCTGTGCCTGCCGGCGGGCAAGCATCCGGAGGAGGATCATGAACCAGGCGCTGCCTAGACAGCAATCCATGTTGTGGTCCGCCCCGGCCTACATGGCCGGGATCATGAGCGCCGCCGGCACGGCCGGTTTCGTAGTCTGTGCGGTGCGCATGGCCAACGGGCTTTGGGCCTATTCGGACATGCGCCAGGCCTTTGCCCTGCTGTTGTGGTCGGCCGTGCTGGCCCTGGCCGCCGGCGGCCTGCGGCGAAAGGGACCTCCCGCCTGGCTGTGGACAGCGGGCCTGGCTGCGGTTTGCGGGGCCTGTCTAGCAGCTTATTCCGGCCTGTGCATTCGCCAGATATTGGAGGCCTCTTGGCAGGGCCTTTTGCAGTGGGCCACGCCGGTGCTGTTGGCCATGGGTTCGGTGGCCGGAGCCCTTTTGGTCCTACGGGCCGCCGGGGTGCGCAGCGACTCTATTTTGGCCGGCTGCCTGATGCTGCTCAGCGGCCTGAGCGTGGTGCTGCTTGGCCGCATCGGGGCCGAAATCACCGCCGCCGGACGCCAGGATGTCCTGGCCACCTTGGCCCTGCGCCAGGCGGGCTGGATCGCCGCCGGATCGGTGGCCATGATGGCCACGGCCCTGTGGACCACGCCCCGCCGCCAAGTTCGAATCGCCCGGCGCAAACTGCTTTTGCCAATCGCCGCGGCCCTGCTGTTGGCCGCCACCTGGCTCTTCGGCCCGATGATCAACGGCCGCCGTCTGTGGCTGGTCATGGGCGGGCTTAGCATCCAGACCGTGGAGGTGGTCAAGGCCATGATGGTGCTGTTCGCCGCCGGATACTTTGCCGTGGAACTGCCCCAACTCAGCGGCGGGCCGGGTTCGAAGTTCGTGAGCACCAGCCGCTCGGCCGGGCCCATGCTGCTGATGATGGCCCTGCCCCTTGCCGCCCTGGTGGTCATGCGCGACTTCGGCCCCACCCTGCTGCTGCTGGGTTTCATGATCGGCATCTACTTTCTGGCCACGGGCCAGATCAGGCTGCCCTTCGCCTCGGTGGCCGCGGCGGCCTCCCTGGGTTGGCTGGGCCTGGTCATGGGCTGGCCGCCGGTGTTGGAAGCCAGGGTCCGGGCCCTGTTGGAACCATTCAGCGCCTGTGAACAGCTCAGCCGGGGAATCTGGTCCATCGCCGCTGGCGGACTTTGGGGCTCGGGCCTGGGCATGGGGCGGCCCCAGACAGTGCCCCTGGCCTATTCCGACTTTGTCTTCGCCGCCTGGTGCGAGGAGACCGGGCTGGTGGGCGGCCTGGCCTTGTTGGCCGTGTTCGCCCTGCTCTGCGGCCGCCTGCTGGTGTCCGGATCAAGACTCAGGCCCCTTGCCAGGCTGACCGTGGCGGGCATCGGCCTTTTGCTGGCCCTCCAGGCCGTACTGGTCATGGGCGGCGTCAGCGGCCTGATCCCCCTGGCCGGTCTGACTCTGCCGTTCGTGTCCTACGGCGGCAGTTCCATGGTCGTCAACATGGCCTTGATTGGCCTGGTGCTGCGGATGTTGAGCGATGCAAGGCGGGATTAATACGAGATTCATAGTCGCCGCCCTGCTGGTGGCGGTGAGCCTGGCCCTGGTTGGCGGGCGCATCTATTGGTTGCAGGTCGTGGACCGGGCCCAGGTTCTGGAACAGGGCTACGTCGACCAAAGCGAACTCGGGCGGATGAATATTCTGCTGGCCGCCGGCGTGTTCAGCCGCGGCCCCCAGGGCGAGGTGATCGTGAACAAACCCGCCCTGGCCAAGGCCGAACCGAACCAGGCCCTGCGGGCGCGATACGAAAGCCTCGCCGCGGCGGCTTATCTGCGGCCCGGCCAAAAGGAATTCGACCCGCGCCTGCTGCGCATCCTGCCACCCCAACGCCGTCTGGCCAAACCGATGATCCTGCGGGGCACCATCATGGACGCCGCAGGCAAGGCCCTGGCCTACAGCACGGCGGGCCGGGGCGGGGCCCAATCCCGCAGCTATGTCTTGGGCGCGGTCGGCATGTCGGCCCTTGGCTTTTACAATCCGGTGCATGGTTCAGGCGGCCTGGAACAGGAGTTGGAGCCCATACTCTCGGCCGCCAATCCGGCCGTGCCCGATCTGGCCCTCAGCGGCCCGCCCTTCCGTTACAAGCTGGGTTGCAACGTGCGCCTTACCATAGACTCCCGCCTGCAAACCCTGGCCCACGAGCTGTTGGAAAGCCGCAGCGGAGCGGCGGTGCTGTTGGACATCAAGACCGGTGCAGTGGTCGCCGCCGCCGGATTTCCGGCCCTGGACCCGAATACCGAAGATTCGGAGATATGGCGTCAGGCCCGCAGCCGGGACAAGGGCAGCCTTCTGTTGTCGCCGGCCTGGCAAAAGCGCTACCCGCCTGGCTCATGCTTCAAGCTGGTGCTGGCCGCCGCCTGGCTGGAGGCCAACCCCGGCAAACAGCCGCCGGTGATAGTGTGCCACGGCTATGACCCGGTGCTGCGCATTCACGACCTGCGGGCCCACGGCCGCACCGGCTTGGCCAACGCCATAACCCATTCCTGCAATGTCTACTTTGCCCGGCTGGGCCGGGATCTGGGGCCCAAAGTTAGAGAGATGGCCCAGCTCTTCGGCTTCAACCAGCAGACGGACCTGCTGCCGCGCATGCGCGACATAACCCTGGCCGCCGCCCCCAGCCTGGCCTATGCCTGGTTGAGCGAGCCCGGGGCCAAGGGTGGCGGCCTGCGCCTGTTCAATACATTCAAGCGGGATAAGAAGGTTGCCGCCCAATGCGCCATCGGCCAGAACCTGGTCTCGGCCACCTGCCTGCAAATGGCCATGGTGGCCCAAAGCATCGCCAACAAGGGTCTGTTGATGCCGCCGCACCTGGTGGCCGCCTTCCAGGACCCGGCCGACGGGGCCTGGCGGGAGCTTGCCCCGCCATCGGGCCGCAGGGTCACTGGCGCCGCAACGGCCAACGCGCTTTCAAAAATGATGAACTCCGTGCTTACCAACGGCACGGGCCGCCGCTCCAACCGGATGCTGGCCAAGGAGAACCGGGGCCAGGTGGCCGGGAAAACCGGCACCTCGGAAACCGGCGTCAAGGGGGAGCAGCCGCATTCCTGGTTTGTCGGTTTCGCCCCGGCGGATGAGCCTCGCTACGCCGTTGCCGTGGTAATCGAAAACGGCGGCCACGGCAGCCATGCGGCCGCTCCGGCGGCGGTGAGGCTGTTGGCAGGGGCCCTGGGCTGGCAGATACCCCAAGACAAAACAGAAAAATCGGAGAAGAAGGATGCCTCGTCTGACCCTGATGGACATGGCCATAGGCCAGGGGCTTGACCGCCTGTTCCGCAACAATTTGCAGCCGGTCGACCTGGCCAAGGCGGTGCAGCGGGCCGTGTTGAAAAACGAACGCCGCACCCTGAGCCGAGCATACGGGCCCAATCTGTTCAAGGTCAAACTGCCCCAGGCTGATTATCAGCGCCTGGAGCCGGTGTTGCCGGAGATAGAACGAGACATCCTGGCCTGGCTCACGCAGTTCATGGAAGGACAAGGCCTGGAGCCCTTCGGCGTGCTGGGTCTTGCCTTCAGTCCCGGAAGTGATCTGCGAAGCCCCAAGGTGGAAGCATCCTTTCACGGAGAAGAGTTGTGCCTGCGCGAATCGGAAAATACACGGGTCTCGAACTGATCGGCCAAGGCGCCACGGCATCGGTGTACCTGGCCCAGCATCCGGACCTGCGCCAGCCAAGGGCCATCAAGGTCTTTGAAACCGGCCGCACCGTCGACAGCAAGGGGCTGTTGCCCGAGGCAGTGCATCAGGCCGGCCTGAGCCACCGGCGCATTTTGCAGGTCTATGACCAGGAAATCGACCCCCAGACCGGCAAGCTCTTTCTGGTCATGGAATACGCCCCCGGCGGCAGCCTGCGGGCTCTGCTGGACAAGGAGGGCCCCCTGGAGCCTGCCCAGGCCTTGGAGTTGGCGGCCCAGGTGGCCGATGGACTGGCAGAGGCCCACGAAGCAGGCATCAGCCACCTGGATATCAAGCCCGAGAATATCCTGCTGCGCGTTCCCGGTGACGCGGTGATCAGCGATTTCGGCCTGGCCGTAGCCCTGGAATCCTGTCCGGAAGGACATCCTGGCGGTACGCCCAACTACATGCCCCCGGAGCAGATCCAGGGTTCATATGGTCTTTCCTGCGATGTCTGGGCCCTGGGGGCCATGCTTTATGAAATGCTCACCGGGCGGCTGTGTTTTGAGGGCGAGGACCGCGACACCATCGTCCAGGCCGTGCTCAGCGGTCCCGGCGACATCGCGGCCAGGATGCGCCACTGCGGTCTGACCACAACCTCCGGCGTCAGCAATCTGCTACACCGCATGCTGGAGATGGACCCGGCCCGGCGTATTGACGCGGACCAGGCCCGCCGCGAACTGGAGGTTCTGAACCGGCAATCCGGCGGCCAAGATGAAGAAGGCGGCAAAAAAGTCAGCCAGGGGCTGCCCACAGAGGCGCCACAATGGCGGTGTAAAAAATGCGGGGGCGACGCACCCTGGGGCATGGATATTTGCATGGAGTGCGCCCGTGAGGAAATGCCCCGGATAACCTTGAACGAAAAAACCGCCAAGCCACGGCAAAACCGCAAAGTCTTGGCCATGGCCGCCTGCGCCATACTCGTTTTGATCGGCACCATGGCCGCCGGGGCCTATATCTGGCAAGAGCAGCCCCCAAAGCCCGGCTCCATAGCCCTGGTGGAACAAGCGCCGACACCCGCGGCGACCCAAACCACGGCGGCCCAGCAGGTTGCCGCCCCGGAGACGCCGCAATCGGCACCCGTCGCCGCCTCGGACACGCCGCAGGTCCCCTCAACGGCGGTGCATAAGGAAATGGCCACTGCGCGGCCGCCTTTGCCAAGGCCGACACGCGTTGCAAAGCCCATCACTCCTCCCCGGGTAAAGGCTCTGGCCGTTCCGAAAAGGACCGCAATCGCCGCCCCGGCCAGGGCGGTCATTGAACCCAGGACGGCCAAATCCGCGCCCATTGCCAAGGCTGAACCGGCCAGTGCCGTGGCGCCGGGCAACAATGCCATTTTCAAGGCCATGTCCGGCCAGGGCGGCCGGGCCGAGGGCGTGCTCCGCGAAAAACTGCGGGCCCAGCCCGGCCACACCGGCTCGTCGCGCAACCTGGCGCTGTTGCTGGTGGAGCAAAAACGCTATAAGGAGGCCCTGGGCATTTTGAGCAAACTGGTACGCAAGCACCCCGGCGACGCGGAGGCGGCCCAGGCCATGGAGATTACCAGGCGGCTGCTGGCCTCCGGAAGGCCATAATTGGCATGAGTTTTTGCCGTGAATCTGGCAATATGAGTTATCCGCATTCCGGAAGAATCGGACGTTGGCATTGTTTCCGCCATCGCATAGTGGTGATATGAAGGCTGTATCAAAAATAACCTGTCTGCTGCTCCTGGGGTTGCTCACGACCGTGGCCGCTTGCGCCACCTATGACCAAGGGCCCTGGGGCACGAGATACGACCCGGTGCCCTTTAATTATGGCAAGGCTCCACAGCCCAGCATTTCCCTGGGCCAGGTGACCAACCATATCGGCTACGGCGACCCCAGGCAGGTGCGCTTCAACGTGTGGTTGAAACGTCCGGTCAGCCAACAGGTACGATTGGCGGTAAACGACGTGCTGATGCACTCGGGCTTCAACCTCAACGGCGGACCGGTGCGCCTGGATGTTCAGGTCCAGGCCCTGGGCTTCGGCCAAGGCGCCTGGGGCTGGTCCACCACCACGCTGACCTTTATCATGACCCGCATCAGCGACGGTTCGCTGATCTTCAGCAAGACCTACACCACCAACCGGCCTTATATACGCACCATTTATGACCTGGGCCTTGTCGAGCAACAATTGCTCAAGTGCATCACCGCCTTTGTTCAGGACCCCGACGCCCGCCAGATCATCGCCAACACCATGGCCTATGCCGCTGCCATGGCGGCCTCAGGGGCGCCCGCGCCGCAACCACCGGTGCCCCAGCCCACTCCAACGCCGCGGCCCACCGTTAAACCGAAACCGACGCCTACACCAACGCCCAAGCCCGTGGCAACGCCCACATCGGAACCACCCCTGGCCGCTGGCGGCCCCATCCAGCGCTGGGCCCTGGTCATCGGAGTGAGCAACTACGCCGACACCCGCATCCCGGACCTGCGCTATGCCGAGCGCGACGCCAAGGCCATGTACCACTGGCTAATCGCTCCGGGCGGCGGAGCCTATGCCTCCAGCCGGGTCAAGGTTCTTTTAGGCCAGGAGGCCACCCTGCGCAATATGCGCGAGGCCTTATTCGATTGGCTCAAGCAGCCCCACCCCGAGGACATGGTGGTGATCTACTTTGCCGGGCACGGCTCGCCCGACTCGCCCGACGGCGACGACAACCTGTTCCTGCTGCCCTATGACGCCGATTACTCCAAGATCGGGGCCACGGGCCTGCCCATGTGGGAATTCAAGAACGCCCTCCAGCGCATGGTCAAGGCCAAGCGGGTGGTGATCTTGGCCGACGCCTGCCACTCCGGCGGCATGGGCTCTGAGTTTGACATCGGCCGCCGGGGTCTGGACATCAAACCAAAAGTCAACAAAGCCTTCCAGGAAATGTCCAAGACCAGCCAGGGCGTGGCCGTATTCACCGCCTCGGACAACAGCCAACTCACCCAGGAAGCCGTCAGATGGGGCGGCGGCCACGGAGTGTTCACCTGGGCCGTTCTAAGGGGCCTGGGCGGCAAGGCCGACTACAACGGCGACGGCAAGGTCACCCTGGGCGAGTTGATTCCCTATGTTTCCGAAACCGTGAGGGAAGAGACAGGCGGCAACCAGGCACCCACGGTGTCCGGCCGCTTCGACCCTGCCCTGACCCTGGGCGGCTCGTCTTAAAAAAAAGCCGCGCCGGAGACCAAAGCCCCCGGCGCGCAGGTTAGCTCAACATGCCGTTATCGGCGTGGTTCGACCACCCATTCCAGCGGTACGTTCCACTCGTTGGTACCGGTCGGCAGGTTCATGCCCCAAGCACGGGTAATAGTCGGTTGCCGAGTGTCGCCGCTCCAGGCAACCGGAATATTCCATTCGTTGGTGGCGGCCAAACGGTGCCCAACCACCACAGGGGCGGAACGGGGCGCCAGGTATTGGCTGTCGATGAAGCCTTCCGGCAAACTATTGGCCGCATCCATCATGCCTACGTCAAAGGCCGATGCGGGAGCGCTTAGTCCAAGCAAAAGGGCGAGGGCCAAGGCTGCAATTCTTAGTCGTGCCATTTTCACCCTCCAGTGAAGTTAATCGGTTGACGCTTTCCTGATAACTATTACTGCATAAGGTGTGCCAAAATGAACCATCATTCATTTTGGCACAGATGACGTGCATTTATGGATAGCCAAGAAAAAACGAACGTATGCCAATTTGGAATACATATCAGAAAATACATTCCAAATTGGCACAGAAAAGCCCCCGCGCCAAAAACACGGGGGCCTGTTGTCTTTTTTACATATTGTTCTGGACGCTAGCGGGTGTCACCCTCCCGGGTATTGTCTCCGGGCATCGTATCGCCGTCTTTCTCCTGCTGACCGTCGGAGGTCTGCTTCTTTTTCCTTGGCGGCAGGTACTGGTCCATCATTATGGGACCTCCGCCTTCATTGTAGCCGCCGGAACCTTTCCATTTGCTTGGAGGGCGGTAATTGTAACCGTCACCCAGGCTGCGAAAGGCATCGGACTCTCCCACGTCATAGGCCGAAGCCGTTGACGGGATTGCCAGCATCAAACCCAGCGAAACAACACAGAAAAATGTTTTGATAGCTCTATATTCCATTTTGGAATACTCCCCGGCGGCCTCGGCTCGCTAGACGGGCCGCACCCTGTCCCAGGCCTGCTCGGCCTCGGAAACCATCCGCTCAAACAGCTCTGACACCGAGGGGATGTCGTTGGTCAAACCAACCCCCTGGCCGCAGCTGATGATGCCCACGTCCAGCTGGCCGCTGTCATACATCTTTTTAGCGTTCTCGCCAGCTACGATGGGCAGTAACTCTTCGAAGCTGCCACCCTTGGTCTCGACCTCCAAGCATTTTTTGGCCGCCTCGTTGGCCCATACGCGGTGGGTGGCGTGGATGGAACGCATGATCAGCATGGTGTCGGTCTCCTGGGCATTCAGGAGCATCTGTTTGACGTTGTCGTGCAGGGGACATTCCTTGGTGGCCATGATCCGGGTGCCTATGATGGCCCCCACCGCGCCCAGAGTCAGTACGGCCAGCAGGCCCCGGCCGTCGGACACGCCGCCGCCGCCGATAACCGGCAGATTCACCGCGTCGACGACCCTGGGAACCAGCACCAGGGTGCCGATATCCAAGGCGCCGGTGGCGCCGCCGTTTTCATAGCCCACCACGGTTACCATGTCCGCGCCCATGGCCTCGACCTTTTTGGCGTAACGTACGCCCACGCATTTGTGAATCCAGGTCATGCCCGCGTCCTTGAACCGGCCGCAAAGGTCTTCCGGCGCCGAGTGGCCCGATGTTTCCACGATCTTGACGCCCTTGTCGATGAGGACATCCAGGTAGTCATTGTTGTCTATGGGACGCATGGATGGAAAAAGGTTGATGTTGACCGCAAAGGGGTTACTGGTAATTTCCCTTATCCTGTCGATTGCCGCGGCGAACTCGTCCCTGGACTGATAAATGGCCGAGGCCAGTACGCCCAGGCCGCCGGCATCGGAGATGGCTCCCACGAAATCCGCCGTGGAAATGTGCATCATGGTTCCGCCGACAATGGGATGTTTGACGCCCAACATCTCGGTGAGCTTGGTCTTCAACATTTTTTCCTCCACCGTATCTCAATTATAGATAATTCAGGACGCCTGCGGGAACGATCCATACAATGCTTGTAACATATTCCGGGCGGCGTTTGCATAATTTAGTTTGTATGCGAGATAATTTTCCGAACAAACGAACGGTATCGGATGATCCTAACCGGCTACTCATGCTTCGCATCTGCTTTTACGCTAGGACGTGGCAGCCTTCCTGCCGTTGAGCGGGCCGTCCAACCGGCCGCCGCAGGAAGTCAGCAGTTCGCTCAGTTCACCGCCGGGCAATGGTTTGCTGAACAAAAAGCCCTGGGTTTGGTCGCATTCATTGCGCCGCAGGAAATCGAGTTGGGCCTCTGTCTCCACGCCCTCGGCCACCACCTCCAGGTTCATGCTCTTGCTCATGGCGATGATTGTGTTGACCAGCAGGGCCTCGTCGTCGCTGTTGAGGGCGTCGCGGATGAACAGGCGGTCGATCTTCAGTGAATCCATGGGGAAACGCTTGAGGTGATACAGCGATGAGTAGCCCCGACCAAAGTCGTCCATGGACAAATGCACGCCAAGGTCGCTGAGCTGACGCATGGTCTCGATGGCCCGGTCCACGTCGTTCATAACCGCGTTTTCTGTTACTTCCAGTTCCAGGCATTGAGCCGGCAGCCCGCTTTCATCCAATGCCGAACGCACCACATCCACCAAATCGCGCTGGTTGAACTGACGGGGCGAGAGGTTCACGGCCACGCACAGGCTTCCGAACCCCATGTCGTGCCAGCCCTTGGCGGCCAGGCAGGCCTGGCGCAGGACCCATTGGCCGATGCCCACGATCATGCCGTTTTCCTCGGCAAGGGGTATGAACTCGCCCGGCGGCACCAGGCCGCCGTTGCCCGGCCTCATCCAGCGCACCAAAGCCTCGGCGCCCATGATGCAGCCGCTGTCCAAGGATACCTTGGGCTGATAGTGCACCACGAACTCTTCCCGTTCCATGGCCTTGCGCAGGTCGTTTTCCATGGCCAAGCGCTGGATCACCTGCTGATTCATGGCCGGGGTGAACATCCTGTAGGTGTTGCGCCCGTCTTCCTTGGCCCGGTACATGGCCATATCCGCGTTGGCGGTCAGGCTCTCTGGATCTTGGCCGTCATGGGGGAACAGGGTCACGCCGATGCTGGCGGTGACATAGAGTTCATAACCGCTGATGGCAAAAGGCCCGGACACGACCTCCAGCAGGCGTTCTGCCACCACACCGGCGCTCTCCGGGTCGGTGGCGCTTTGCAACAGCACCATGAATTCATCGCCGCCGATGCGGGCCGCCGTATCTTCGTCGCGAAGCACCCCTTGCAGGCGCTCGGCCACGGCCTGCAACAGCGAGTCTCCCACCGCGTGTCCCAGGCTGTCGTTGATGGTCTTGAAGTGGTCCAGGTCCAGAAACAGCACGGCCAGGCCCTGCTCCTGGCGTTGGGCGTGGGCCATGGCCATGTTCAGGCGATCGTTGAAGAGCAGGCGGTTGGGCAGGCCGGTGAGGGCGTCGTGATAGGCCTGAAAGGCGATCTGTTCCTCGCTGCGTTTGAGCTGGGTAACGTCGATGAAGTTCTCGACAATGCCCAGGAGCTGACCGTCGGGGCCCCTGAAGGGCACGGCGGTGACGATGATATTCAGGGGCGCGCCGTCAGGGCCTTTGCGCTCCATCCTGTATTCGATCTTGGTCTCTCCGGCGATGATCCGTTCCAGGGGGCAGTCGCCTCCCTTGCAGCGGCCGTGCAGCCACGCCTGGTCGCACTTGCGCCCCACCACATTGCGTGCGTCCGGCCCGAAAAGCTGTTGAAAGGCATGGTTGACGCGCAACACCGTGCGGTCGGCTGATATCACGCAAACCGCCGAGGCCACGATATTGAAAAGCTGATCCAGTTCGCTGTAGGCGAAGGTCAGGGCCGTTTCGGCCTCTTGTTGGCTGGTGACATCGACCAGATGGGCCAGGGCGGCCGGTTTGCCGTGGTGGAAGACCTGGCTGGTGTGGCTGTCCACCCAGATCACCCCGCCGTCGGCCCGCAACCCCCGGAAACGCTGCTTGGTCTTGGTCCCGTTGTCGCAAAGGCGCTGGCGAATCCGTCGCTTGACCTTGTCGAGATCATCGGGATGGACCATATCCCAAAGGCAGCGTCCCAGCAGCTTTTGGGGCTCGTCATAGCCGAACATGTCGGCGAGACGGTCATTGACATAAACAAAATGCCCGTCCTGGTTGATATTGACGCCGACCATGGCGCTGTCGGCCAGGACGCGGAACAACGCGGCCTCTTCGGCCAGTACGGCTATCTCTTTTCGGAGATTGGCGTTTTCAGCGTGAAGACGCTGAACTTCCAGACGTAACGAATCGAAATCGTTTGTTGGGCTCTTGCTCATGCACCGCTCCCTGCGGACTGCCGTCACTGTTCAGGCATTACTCCACCCCCGCCGATAAAGCGGGCGCGGCCGACGCCTGCCAACCGTGCCAATCCGGTCGACATCGTCTTTTACCTGGTTATCAGTGCGGCTCCACAACCCCGCGAGGGAGCCGCGCCGCCGTGCGAATGCATCCCCTGGTGGCGGCGTTATCAAGGAGCATATCAAACAATTTCACACAATTGAACAACTTTTTTTGGCAAGCGGTTGAAGATTGTGGCGTATTTGTCCGTTCATCTGGACCATAAACGACTTTTCGTACGACAATACGGAACGGGCGGCCGAATCGGCCGCCCGCATATTTATTCGGATAGGGCTTACTTGGCGCTGTTGTCCAGGGCCTTGGCCAGGCCCACCATCTCGACAAAACCGCCGCGGTAGCCGTAAGGATCGTCGCCACGGGCGCCACGGGCCAATTCGAGGACATCGTCGTAGGTAAACTGGCCGGTGTACTTGCCGCCGCGCAGGATCTGGCCAAAGGCGGCCACGGAGGCAGCCCAGCGGAAGTCCTGGTCAGCCTTGGCGATGCTCTCGACCTCCAGGTCCTTGGCAATGGGCATCTCGATCAGCTTGCTGCTTTCCTGGTCGGGCAGCTTGTAGCGGATCTTGAGGAAGGCCAGCTCGTCGGCGCTGCCCTTGGCCTGCTTCTGATCCTGGTAGCGCAGGGGCTCCATGCGCAGACCCTTGCCGCCCACCAGGGCGATCTCGTACAGGGCCGTAACGGTGTGGCCCGCGCCGATCTCGCCAGCGTCGACCTTGTCGTTATTGAAGTCTTCCCTGGCCAGGATGCGGTTTTCATAACCGATGAGCCGGTATTCGGCCACAATGGCCGGATTGAATTCAACCTGGAGCTTGACATCCTTGGCGATGGTCAACAGCGTGCCGGAAAGCTGCTCCACCAAAACCTTGTTGGCCTCGCTGAGGCGGTCGATGTAGGCGTAGTTGCCGTTGCCTTTGTCGGCCAGCTGCTCCATGAGTTTTTCATTGTAGTTGCCCGCGCCGAACCCCAGGGTGGTCAGGCCGATGCCGTCCTTGCGCTGCTGCTCGACCATGTCCAACAGGGCCCGGAAGTTGGTCGTGCCCACGTTGAAGTCGCCGTCGGTGGCCAGCAGGATCCGGTTGATGCCGTCTTTGACAAAGGCCTGGCGGGCCACGTTGTAGGCAAGCTGGATGCCCTGGCCGCCCGCCGTGGAGCCGCCGGCCTGCAACTTGTCCATGGCCGCCATGATCTTGGCGTGCTGGTCGCCGGAAGTGGGCTCCAACACCACGCCGGCCGCGCCGGCATAAACCACGATGCTCACCTTGTCATCGGCCCGAAGTTGCTGGGAAAGCATCTTGAAGGCGCTCTTCAAGAGCGGCAGCTTGTCCGGCGAACCCATGGAGCCCGAGACGTCCAGCAAAAACACCAGGTTTGCCGGAGGCCGCTTGTCGGTCTTGACTTCATAGCCCTTTATGCCGACGCGCATCAGCAAGGTGTCCTTGTTCCAGGGCGTGGGGGCGACCGCCACCGAAGCCTTGAACGGCGCGGACTTGTCGCCCGGCGCGGGATAATTGTAGCTGAAGTAGTTGATCAGCTCTTCCACGCGCACGGCGTCGGTGCGCGGCATCTGGCCGTGATTGAGAAAACGCCGCACATTGGCATAGGAGCCGGTGTCAACGTCGATACTGAAAGTGGATACCGGATCTTCGGCCACGCGCTTGACCGGATTGCCCTTGAGCTCCTGATACTGCTCGCGGTCAACGGGCATGGGCGGCGGCGGGGCCATTCCGGTCATCATCCTGCCCCTGGCCGGAGCCGGCGAGACGGCGTAGGCGAGCTTGGCGGTTTCCTGGGCCGCCTGGCCGTCCATGGGGGCTGACGCCTTGCCTTCCTGCTTTACCTGGGTCTGTTGCGGATTGGCCACGGGGGCCTGATCTTCCGTGTCAAGACCGCCACAAGCACCGGCGGCCAACAGGATGCCGGCCATGAAAATTACCATTATACGTTTGACAGCAAACATGACGATCCTTCCCGTTATAAGCAAATTTCTGGAGCCCCCTTCAGTCATGTTAACACAGGCCTGTCGGGCGGCGGCTCAAACTACGCTTGCTTATCGTAGACGAAACGGAACGGCTTTTTCTTTTGGATTTCCGGGGATGTTTTTCAGATTTCTAGGCACTTCGGCGCCGGAATCGCCCAGATAACCGGCGAAGAGCAAATGCATCCGCCGGTCAAAATTCAACACCAGGGGATCGGCGTTGGGCATCTTGATTACCGGCAGTTCCAGGTTAGCGTTGGCCAAAGCCAGACTGGCCAGGGCCCACAGGGCCACGCCGTGGCCCGCCACGACGATATTCCCGCCATCCTCCAATAAAGGCAGTATCTCACCTTTCCAGCACGGCTCCACCCTGGCGCGGGTATCGGCCAGCGATTCGCCGGACGGCAACAGATCCCTGGGGACGTCGGCGTAGGCCGGATCATTGCACGGGTGTCTGGGGTCATCAAAAGACAATGGCGGCGGGGCCTGGGTCTGGCCAAAACGCCAGGCTCGGACCTGCAATTCGCCATACCGGGCCAAGACGTCCTCTTTGGTCATGCCCTGAAGCACGCCCACATGACGCTCATTAAGCTGCCAGCGGTGCTTGGCGTCCAGGTCACACTGCCCCATGGCCGCCAGCAGGGCCTTGAGGGTCTCGAATGTCCGTATAAGGCGCGAACAGAAGGCCGCGTCAAAGGCGATGCCCGCTTGATTGATGAGCCTGCCCGCCTCGGCGGCCTGCCTGCGCCCCAAATCCGAAAGACCGGGGTTGTCCCAACCGGTGTATTTACGTGATTTATTGGAAAGGCTTTGGCCGTGACGCACCAAAACCAGTCTGCCGTATACCATCGTTATTGCTCATACATCGAATGCGCGGATAAAGGCGGAATTGTCCCCCCTGCCGGGCAAACGCGCAAGTCCGTTTTGCAAGGTGCATCGTTCAGGCGGCTTTTTGGGCGGCGAATTTCAACAGGATGGCTCCACCGACCGGGCCTTGGCCGATGCCCAGGTCTCCTGGGTCCTGGCCCATGGCCAGCCCCAGGAGTTGCGGGTACAGGGCAGCGCCGCTGATCCGCGGCGAGTCCGGCGGTGTTTCGTGTTCATAGGCCCCGCTGGCCTGCATGTGGGGGAATACGGGCATGAAACGCAAAGCACCTCTCCCCCGGCCTCCTGGGCCTCATTGAGGCGTTTTTCGATCATCCCGGCGGCCAGTTCATCATTGCGGCCCCGCAACGGCGCGCCGCAGCAGGAAAGCTTCCCCGCCCAGTCGACAATTTGGGCGCCGGTGACCAATACCAGTTCATCACTGATCAGGGGGTGCCAGGGGTCGTCGAAGTTGGTCATCTGGCTTGGCCGCAGGGCGTGGCAGCCGTGCAGCACGGCCACATTCATGTCCCGGTATGGCCGCACGATCTTTTGTTTTATGGTCTCCAGCCCCACGTCGTTGTGCAAAACAGTAAGCAAATGTTTGGCCACGGCCTTGCCGGTGTACTCCAGGCCATCCTCGGACAGCCTGGCGTTGACGTGATCCCAAAGATTTCGGTCTTCTTGCAGGTAATACGCCGCGGTCTTGAATGCCCCCAGACAGCACTTGCACTGGGTCATGATGTCCAGGCCGGCCTTTTCGGCCATGGCCAAGGTACGGCAGGCGGAGTGCAAAAAAGACTCAAAATACAGGTTGCGCATGGGATAACCGCAGCAGGTGAACTCCAGTTCCACCAGTTCCACGTCAAGGGCGGCGCATACGGCGCGAGTCGACGACTCGTAAGCGGGTACGTAAAACGGCGTCTTACAACCCAGAAAGAATGCGTATCTCATATCAATCCGCCTTCCCGGCCCGGCCGGTTCCGGCAGCCAGGTTTGTCAACTCAATGAAAATGTCGGTGACGCGCACTCCCTGGGGACAGGCCTCCTGGCAACGGTAACAACTCAGGCAGTTCCAGATCATCCGCGCGCCCAAGGCCTCTTCCCGCAGGCCCATGCCTAAAGTGTGCATCACCTGATGAGGCGTCAAATCCAGCGTTGCCTTGGGATCATCGCACTACTGCACAACCGGGCAAACCGTGGTGCAGGTCTTGCATTCGTAGCATCCGGCAAAGGTCTGGGCCTTGGCCGATAGTTCCATACCGGGAATTTCGGCGCCGGATCCGATACGGAGCACCTCGGCCCGGCGGCTTGGTTCGGCCGCCTCGGAAGTACGCCTGGCCGCGCCCCCGTAGGTATCCTCCATGCCCGCGGCGTCCAAATCCTCAAGCTGGGCGGCCCACAGGTCATGCAGGTCGATGCCCACCGGACAAAGGTCGGTGCAACGATGGCAGGATGTGCATATATCGGCCCCCTGGCGCAGCAGGTTCAGGCTCCGGGCGTCCATCTTCACGCCCCGGCTCATCCGGGCCAGGGAATGAAGCTTTTCCGAGGGCAGGATGTCCAGGATGCCCAGTTCGTCCATGGCCGTGGACACCGAACAATGGATGGAGCACAACGCGCAGTGGGTGCAGGCGTCGATTTCCAGAGCCCGAACAAATGCTCTTGATGCCGGATACATATCCCGGCGTTTGTTGGCGTGGTTTATCGCCGCCACCAGCGGCGAGGTGAATATGTGCAGGAATTTGGTCCAGGGCAGCAGGGCCAGACCCACGAAGCAGGCCATATAATGCAGGACCCACAAGAAATGCTCAGCGCCCGCATCGACCAACATGACTGCCGCCGGTGAAACGGCCTTGGACAGGCCGTACGAGGCGAATGACCACTGGGGCCGTGCGTGGCAAGCAACACAGGAGTCCTGGTTCAATTCGCTGCCCTTCTCCATCAGCTCTTCGCTGTGGGGAGGCACTTTTCCTTTGGGAAAGGCCACGCCGTAATCCGCGGACCAGACCAGGCGCAAGGCCTCGACTTCGTCGGGTTCGTCAGGGTCGCCATAGTCCTCAATCATCCGGTCAAAGACCTTGTACGAGCCGATCTTGACGGACCACAGCCCGAAGCCGGATATTACGATCAGCGCCACCGCCACCAACGCCACCACGTCCACGGCCCGGTTCGTGCGGCGCATACCCCGCTCGGTGTAACGGCGGTAAACCGCCATGGCCACGCCGAAGAGGATCAGCACTCCGCAAAGATCGCGCAAAAACAAAAACGGGTTCAATGTGAAATAGTAATCATCGAAGAGGTTCGCCGAGGCGATTTCCTGCATGGCGTGAAAAACCAGCAGCAGGATAAACCCGGCTAAAATGAGCATGTGCCCCAGCCAGCGGGAAAAACCCGTGAGCAACAAGCGCCGCTGAAACAGCCCGTCAAGGATTGCCGCCCAAATGAATTTGAAGATTCGGGCGCTGAAGAGGAAGGCCGCCACTCATCCGATAACGTGCGAAAGCCTGCTGAACGGGCCGTGCGCCCTGCCGTCTAGGCCGACCGGTTCGCTGAGCCACTGCCAAAAGCGCCACAGCAGGCCAAGACAACAAAAAACCAAGGCGGGATATAAGGGATAGGTAAACAGCATCAGTTCACTTCCGCAACCAATCGACTCTACTGCGCATCCCCCACGAGTTGGAGACGTCATAGTAACTACTATCAAAAGGATTACACAACGACATCGTTGCGTCCACGGCATTCCTACCAACCAATAGGCCATTAAATCCCGCCGCGTTATTTTTGTCTTGACATTTATTGTCAGCATGACGACAATCTCATCATATACTATCAGCGCACCACCAGTGGAGGCGGTATGGCTCTGAAATTGACCATGTTCCCCATGGAGCAGTCCAACGGCTTTGTAATGAGGCTGGCGGCAAACCGCATGAAAAGCGGGCTTAACAGGGCCTTTCAGGCCGCCAATTTGGAAATGACCGCCGAGCAGTGGTCCGTGTTGGCCGCATTGCGCCAACAGGACGGCCTCTCCCAGACAGACCTGGCCGCCACGGTGACCAAAGACCGCCAGACCATGACCCGCATTCTGGATTTGCTGGAAAGCGGCGGCCACGTCCAACGCAGACCCCATCCCAACGACCGGCGCTGCAATCTGGTTTTCATCACCACCAGCGGCCTGAAGATGCAGCAAAAACTGACCGATGTCGCCGAGCAGTTCACCGAACATGCCTTCATCGGACTGACCCAAGAAGACCTGGATCAACTGATGCGCATCAGCCGCATCGTTGCCCAAAACATCAACGATATGGACCCCGAGGCCCTCTTCGGCCCGGGCAAGGCAAAACAAATTCAAGGAGGCGGGCGGTGAATCCCCAACAGATCATCGACGATGCCCGGTCAGCGGGCTCCCGGGCGCTGAGCGAGTTTGACTCCAAACAGTTATTGGAGGCCTACGGCGTGCCCATCACCAGGGAAATTCTTGCCCAGAACTGGGAACAGGCCGTGTCGGCCGCCAGGAAAATGCCCGTCAAGGTGGCCCTAAAGGCCTGTTCGCCGCAGTTGATGCATAAAAGCGACGGCGGCTGGATCGTCCTTGGCCTGCAAAACGACGACGACGTGGCCGAGGCCTATGGTCGTCTGACAGCTAAGGCACTCCAACAGGGCATCGAGTTGCAGGGAGTCCTGGTCCAGGAGATGATCTCCGGCAATCGTGAGTTGGTGCTGGGCCTCAACCGCGACCCCCAATTCGGCCCCTGCGTAATGGTGGGCATGGGCGGCGTATTCGCCGAGGTCCTCTCGGACACCGCCTTCCGCATGGCCCCCTTGGACCAGTTCGAAGCCGAAGAAATGATCGGCGATCTCAAATGCGCCAAGATGCTGGGATCGTTCCGGGGACAGGGGCCGGTTGACATGCAGTCGCTTTGCCGGGCCATCCAGGGCGTGGCGGCCATCGGCCTGGAGCACCCCGAAATTGCCGAAATCGACGTCAACCCGCTGATCATCGAGCCCGGCGGCGCAATAAAAGCCGTTGACGGGCTGGTTGTGTTGGGAGAATAGACCATGAAGCCGTTGCATGACAACCCGCTGTTCCGTTTGATTTCGCCCCGCAGCCTGGCCTTTTTCGGGGCCTCCAACAATATGATGAACATGGGCTCCATGATACTGGCCAGGGTCATGGAGCTTGGCTACCAGGGCCAGATATTCCCGATCCATCCCAAGGAAGACACTGTGCTGGGGCACAAGGCCTATGCAACCATAGCCGACACCCCTGAAATCCCCGACCTGGCAGTAATGATCCTGCCTTCCAAGGTAATCCCCGACGTTATGGAGCAGTGCGGCAAACGGGGCGTGAAAAACGCCGTGGTGGTCAGCGGAGGTTTCGAGGAGGTGGGCGCCGAAGGCGCGGCCATGCAAAAGCGAATGGCCGAGATAGCCGACCAATACGGCATGCGCTTTGTGGGCCCCAACTGCCTGGGCGTTTGCAATCCGCACATCGGCCTCAACACCACTCCCCTGCCCTACGAAGCCAAACCCGGTTTTATCGGCCTGGTAACCCAAAGCGGCAGCTTCATGACCCAGATGTACGACTTTCTCGACCGTCACGAGATCGGCTTCAGCACGGCCCTGAGCGTGGGCAACGAGGCCAACGTGGATCTGGTTGACTGCCTGGAGTTGTTGGGCCAAGACCCGAATACCAAGGTCATCGGCATGTACATCGAGTCCATCCGCCGGGGCCGCGAGTTCGTGGAGCTTGCCCGCCAGATCACGCCCCACAAGCCCATCGTGGCCTTTTACGTGGGCGGCTCGGAGACCGGCAGCCGGGCGGCGTTGTCCCACACCGGAGCCCTGGCCGGGCCGGACAAGCTCTATGACGGCATCTTCGCCCAAAGCGGAGTGGTACGGGCCCAGACCATCACCGAGATGTTCGACATGTGCTGGGCCCTGGGCGCCCTGCCCCTGCCCCAGGGAGACGGCATGGCCATCCAGACCGACTCGGGCGGACCGGGCGCGGCCGGGGCAGACGCCGTGGAGCGGGCAGGCCTACGGGTGCCGCCGTTGTCGAACTCCACCAAGGAATTGCTAAAACCGCTTATCCCGCCCACGGCCAGCGCCAACAACCCGGTGGACATCACCTTCCCCAGAGAATTCAGAAACTACTACCACGACCTGCCGGACATCCTGCTGCAAGACCCCGAGCTTGCCGGTTTACTGGTCTATTTCATTCTGCCGGTGAACCTGATGCAGCCCTCATTGGTGGCCCAGGGCATGACTCCTGAAGAGGCGACAGAGGAAGCCATCAAACAGACGGCAAAGCTTTACACGTCGACTTTGGACATGGTCAAAAAGCATGGCAAGCCGATCATGGGCTACAGCTTCAACAGCCTGGAAAAAGAACCCATAAAGAGCCTGCTGCGGGCTGGCATGCCGGTGTTCCCCACGCCCCAGCGGGCGGCCAGGGCCATGGCCGGCATGGTCCGCTACGCCAAACTGCGCCGCAAGCTCGAGGAGCAGCTGCGCCTGGCGGCATAGGCCGGACATCCGCCGCGCAAACAGCCGGGCCGCATATGGTCCGGCTGTTTTATTTGCGCACTGATTATTTCATCAATTTGATTTAGTTTGGTTTTATTTTTTTGCATTGCAAAATAATCTTGCCGCCTCCGCTGTCTTTGCTACAATGAAAATAGACATGCAAAGGGGGTTGTCATGAGCGAAATCAAACAAGACAAGTCAGTGGAAGAACCGCAGGGATTTGACCGGGCCGAAGAGGCCCGCAAGGCCTGGAACAAGGCCGCGGCGCGCATGCGCGTATCCTTGCGCAAGGCCCACCGGCTGGCCCACGAAAGCGCCAAGGAGACCGCAGGCATCGCCATCGACGCCATCCAGGGCCACTGCAACTGCGGCGCGGAAACAGCCAGAAGCATGCTCAAGGCCGAAACAGTAGAAGATGCGGCCAAGGCCCTGCACCGCCGGGCCAGGCTGGCCCCCCGGCGTTGCGTGCGCAATACCGGCCGCATCACCCGCAGTTCGGCAAAGGGTGCTTTGTCCGTCCTCCGCGAGGTGACCAGGGGTGTCAACCGGGCCCTGGACGCCTTTGGCGACATGCGCGTGCTGTAGCCCGGTGGCCGAAGAAGTAGTTCTCAAACGCTACGCCAACCGCAGGCTCTACGACACCTCGGCCAGCCGCCATGTAACCCTGGCCGAGGCCGCCGATATGATCCGCGGGGGCAAGCGGCTGCGGGTTGTCGCGGCCAAAGGCGGCGACGATCTCACCGCCCTGGTCCTCACCCAGATCCTTCTGGAAGAGGCCAAGAACCGTGACTTGCTGCTGCCTCCGGACATACTGCATATGATCATCCGCCACGGCCCGTCCTTGGACGGCTTTTTCCGGGGCCATTTGAAGGCGCTCATGGAGATGTGGCTGGGCATGCGAGAGGCGGCGGACAGGGGCTTCCGGGCAATCCTGGGCCTGGACGGCGGCAAAACGTCATCTCCGGCGGACGGACTTGGCGCGCTACGCCGGGGCCTTGAGGATTTTTTAGGCCTTGGCAAGGGCCCCAAAGACCAAAACAAAAGCCGTAAATAGGGCCGCGCCGTCCACGCCCCTCATCAGCCATTTACACAATTCCAGCCTTTATAAATCAAAACCATATCCGGGTTACCTGTTTTCTAAAAAATGGCCCTGATCCAAAAAATATTTTTTCTTAAAATTTTGTAAACAATTCGTCGGCGGGCTGCGTCTAAGAAAGCAAACAGGAACTTTATGCGTCCAAACGTGTAGAGGGGAGATGACCCGATGACCGCAAGACGAACCATAATCGCAGTTTTCACGGCGATAATTTGTCTGACCGCAAGTTCGGCAATGGCCGTTCAGGCCGTTTGGGAAAACAGCTGCTGGTGGCGCGACGGTCGCATCGCCGCGGACCTGAGGCTCACCCGCTACGAAGTCGACCAACTTGAATACATGCAAAGAGGCGTCAATCAGCGCATGGCCGAACTCAACAACCGCATCCTACAGGCCCACAGAAGCATCGACGGCGAACTTGGCCGCAGGAATCCCCATATGGACCGCGTTGAGCGCGAGATTCGCACCATTGAACAGGCCACAGCCGAGTTGGCCGGTTTGCACCTGCGCCACGACCTGGATGTGCGCCGCCTTCTGGGGCAGCACCGCTACAACCAGGCCCAGCGCCAATTCAACTGGCAACGGCATCACCAGCATGGCGGTCCTGTGCTCTACTCGGTGACAAATTAACACGATTCAAACGAATTCAAGATAAGGGGAGGGTTAAAATGACTAACAGACTGCTAATCGCCGCCGCCCTGGCCATGATCCTCATCGGCGGCGCCATGACATCGGGCTGCGCCACCACCTACGCCGGTTACCAAGGCGGGGCCGTGGGCGCGGGCGTGGGCGCCGTGGCCGGCGCGCTCATCGACGCCGGCAATCCCTGGCGCGGCGGGGCTATCGGCGCGGGTCTGGGGGCCATCCTGGGTTCGGCCATGGGCGACATCAGCGCCAACGCATCCCGCAACAATTACAACCACCGCCCGTCTTACGGCCCTCCGGCCTATAACAGGCCTCCCGCCTACCGTCCGCCGGCCTACAATCCGGGCAGCTACCGTCCCCAGGGACCCCAGTACGGCTACTACGTGTACTAAATAGCCTGCATACCAATAGGACGCTTTAGCCGCTTTCGCCCATGGGGAGCGGTTTTTCATTTCAACCGCGCCCCGCAATGGGGACAAAACCCGAAACCCGGTTCGATCTTGCCGCCGCAGCCGGGGCAGCGGTTCGACGGGCGCACGTCGCCGCCGCCCGATTCGCCGCCGGGGTCGCTCATGGCCCCGCAACGCCCGCACTCCAAGACCACCTGCCCCTTTTTCAGAGGAAACAGCGGGACAAAGAACAGGCTCAGATAGTTGTCCAGCCGCACCAGCCTTGCCGCCGGCAATCCACAGGCCGGGCAGGTCCTGACCCCGGACTCGAGCTTGGTTTTCTTGGGCTGAACCCCGCCGATAAAGATGAAGGCGCACCTCCGCTGACCCAAGGCTTAAAAACCCCGGCAGATCAAAAATTCACTTACTATTTCCCGGGCTGTCGTGGCACATTATGGCGAACCGCATAACAAGCGCGCGATTTCATACGAGCAGGATATACGATATGAATTTCTCGGCCAAAGCAATTATCAGGGACGCCGCCCTGGTGTTTTTTTCTTTCATTCTTCTTGGTTGGCTGGTCTTGGCGCCAAACGCCGTCAGAGCCCAGGAGGTCCCGAGCCAAGTTGACATTGATGAGTTCCGCAAGCTTCTGGCCGAACTATTACGTCAGGACGACTTTGCCAATTTCCTGGCCGGTGTCCTCAACGTCACCATTTCGCCGGATATCGCGGCGGCCAATTATGACGTTACCAACGACAGCGACTCGGCCCGGGAAATGAGCACCTTCAAGATTCCCCTGGGCACTTCTTTTGCGTTGTCCAAGCCGGGGTGGGAGCTGGTGCTCAGCGGCAACCTGGGCTATCTTCAAGCCAAAGACGAGGCCTTCGCCGTAGTTTCCGATTATGATCTGGACACCAAATTCGACATCAAATGGACGGCCTACACGGCGCAGGGCGGCCTGGGGCTCAAGGTGCCCCTTACCAACGCTGTTTACCTGTATCCCAACGCGGCCGTGGCCTATTCATACCTAAAAAACCGGGCCGATTATCCCACCAGCCGAGCCAAGCAACTGCTGGACCCGCTGTTCAACGGCATTGTCACCGACTTTGACGTCCAGTCCATGACATATTCCGCGGCCCTAGGCCTGGGTTATGAAGAGACGTTGGGCGTGGTCGACGTATGCCTGCGCGGCATGTTCACCTACGCCTATACGGATTCGTTCAAGCAAACCCACGACGTGCAATCCATTTCCGAGGACACCGAAACCCTGGTGGTTCGCCTGGAGACTCGGGCACCCACGGGCCTGTCCCTTGCCGGGCACGGCGTGCGCTGGCTGGGGCTGGCCGGGTACACCACCTTTTTCGGCCCCAACCGCGATGCACTTGGTTTCAGCTATATTGCCGAGGTCGGCCTGGGCTTTGATGTGGATATATCCACGGAAAACAATTTCCTGAACCACATCGGTCTCAGAGGGTCGTATTTATTCGGCGACGACATGACCGGATGGCAGGTCGGCCTGGCCTATGATTTCTAAAAAACGGCCTCCCGGCGATGGGAGGCCAGCTTGGTCTTAGTTGCCGGTTTGTTTGGCCTTGCCGCTGAAAAGCCCGGCGGCGATCTCCACCAAGCGGTAGACCTTGGCCAGGGCCTGGTTGTCAGCCGGCGTCGGAGTCAGGTTTACCACGGCCAGGGCCAGTGCATGGCCCGCCCCCAAGACGGCGATGATTTCAGGCCAGTTGCCCATAATCCATTCCATGTGCTCTTTTCTCCATAAGCAATCGTTGTTGTTCCGCCGCATCCAGTTCGATGCGGCGCCCCCCGTTTCGCGGATCTTTCTTGAGCAGGTGCCGCCGGTTATGCCGCTCGCCAAAAGGCCACAGCGAGGCATGCACCCATTGGCGGCCCAGGCTGTCTTGCTCCCAGATGATCTGATCCCAGTCCGCCGCATTGGCGGCCAACCAGGCGAACAGCCGTCCGACCGCCACCTTTCGCGGCACCATGTCCAGGGCCGCGCCGTACAGATGGGCCGAATCCGCCGCTCCCCCCACGGCCTTGTTCAGCCCGGGGCAGCGGAAGCCGCTGCTTACGGCTATGGGCCCCAAGGCGTCCCTGGCCGGCTGGGCCAAGGAGGCGCAGATATGGCCCAGGCGCATAACCTGGTCCGGGCCGGGCGCATTGGCCACGCCCAGCCGCCGTACAACCGTACTGGCCGTCAACTCGGCCCAGGTAAAATCCGGCGCTCCGGGGACCTGCCTTTGCATCTGCTTTTTGGTGAACATTCGGCCCGACCTCCATGGCGTTGCTCAACTTGAGCAAACCTAGACCATGGAAGCGGCGCTATCTCGTGAAGGCATTCAAAAAAGCAGGGCCGGACCAAACGGCCCGGCCCCGGAATGGCTGGTCGCCAAGGATCAACTTTGCCGCTGGAGTTCCTCGACGCTCGGCAATTGGTCGGCAACCTGTTTCGGCTTGCGCTTGAACAGGCGGCCGACGTCCTCCAGGACCAGATAAAGGGCCGGGACCATGGCCAGGGTGATGAAGGTCGCGAACAGGATGCCAAAGCCCAGGGAAATGGCCATGGGGATAAGGAATCGAGCCTGGCGGGAGGTCTCCAAAATCATCGGGGCCAGTCCGCCGAAGGTCGTCAGGGTGGTGAGCATGATCGGCCGGAAGCGCTGGATACCCGCTTCGAGAATCGCCCTTGAGGCATCCGTCCCGGCATGCCTCTTGCGGTTGGCAAAGTCGATCATCACCAGGGAGTCGTTGACCACCACACCCGACAGCGCCACCACGCCGAACAGGCTCATCACCGACATTGAGTAGCCCATGAGCACGTGGCCGATGACTGCGCCGATCATGCCGAAGGGTATGCAGAACATGATGATCAGCGGCTGGGCGTAGCTCCGGAAAGGGATGGCCAACAGCGCGTAAATGGCGATCAGGGTCATCAACAGGCCGGAAATCAGCGCCGTTACGCTATCGCGGATATCGGCCTGTTTGCCCTCGAAGCTAAACGACAAACCGGGATAGCGGGCCACCAGTTCCTGTAGCGTATCCCGTTTGACACTGGTCACGATGTTTTCGGCCATCGAGGCGGGAGTCACGTTGGCGGTGACGCTGACCACCCGGCGGCCGTCCATGCGGTTGATGGACGTAAACGCGCGGCCGGGCACCATCTTCACCGCGTCCCGGAGCATGATCTCGCCCTGGGGGGCCTTGAGCACCAGGTCTTCCAGGGTGGTCTCGTCTGCCCGCTCGTTTTCGGGCAGCCGCACCCGCACGGTGACTTCGTTGCGTCCCCTGAGCTGGCGCACCGCCTCGGAACCCTGGAAAGCGTAACGCACTTGGTTGGCCACCTCCCTGGAGGTCAGCCCCATGCTCTTGCCCGCCGGGAGCAGATGGATGTCGTATTGTTTCTTGCCCTTGGCCGAACCGTCGTCGATGTCGCTGACCATGGGGAATTCGGCCAGGATATCCGCCAATTCCCGCCCGGCCGCGTCCAGCCTGTCCTTGTCGCGGTGGGAAAGCTGAATGGTCAGGCTTTTGCCGTGGCCGGGCCCGCCGCGGTCTGATTCGAACTTGATGGACTCCAGGCCGGATACAGGGCCGACCTTTTCACGCCAGAGTTTGGTTACGGCTGCTGTGGACATGGGCCGTTTTTCAGCCCGAACCATGTATATCCGCGCCGCCACCGTGTTTTCCTTGACATAGCTGAAGATGCCCAGGGCCAGGTCTTCCCCGCCGTTTTCATCGACCACCACCCCGGCGGCCTTGACCAGTCGTTGTTCGACCTCTTCCGCCCTTTGCCGGGGCGAACCATAGGGCAACACAGCCTCGGCATAGGCATAGTCGGCCTCGATTTTCGGGAACAGAACCATGCCCATCCGGCCCGAATTGATATAGCCCATGGTGGCCAGGAGTATGGTTATGCCAAAGGCCAGCACAACGTAGCGGTGTTCGAGCATCCAGGCCAGCAGGTGACCGTATCTGCGCCGCACGAAGTGCTCGAACTTTTGGCTAAAACGGTCCTGCCACTTTTGCAGGGCCGAAAGCGGCCAAAACAGTTTTCCGCCTCCATGGCTCAAGTGGGCCGGTAAAACGAACAGGCTCTCGATCAGGGAAACGGCAAAGACGGCAACGACCACGATGGGGATGGACTTGAATATCTTGCCCATCATGCCGGGCACGAAAAACAGCGGCAGGAAAGCAACCATGTTGGTGATTACGCTGAACACCACCGGCATGGCAACCTCCCGGGCGCCCTTGATGGCGGCGGGCAACATGCCCATGCCCCTGCGGCGGTGGTAGTAGACGTTTTCGCCCACCACGATGGCGTCGTCAACCACGATGCCCAGGGTGACGATAAAGCCGAACATGGTGATCATGTTGATGGTGAAATCGGTGGTCGCCAGCAACAGGAACGCCCCGAAAAACGAAATGGGGATGCCCAGGCTGACCCAAAACGCCAGGCGGATATCCAAAAACAGCGCCAGCAGTATAAACACCAGGGCCAGACCCAGGTAGGCGTTGTTCATCAGCAGGGTGGCCCGCTGTTCAAACATCTCGGAGCGGTCCCTGACAACATTTATCTTCAGTTCGCTGGGCAGGGTCTGGTTAAGGCGATCGATAACCTTTTTGGCGGCCGCGGCAACGGGTATGGGCTTCTGGTTGCCCACCCGGTAGACCTCCAAGTTGATGGCCGGTTTGCCGTTGTAGTTGGCCCAGGAATCGGTGTCCTCAAACCCTTCGGTGACGGTGGCGACGTCTTCCAGGAGCACCTGGCTGCCGTCTTTGGTGGTGATTATCGGCAACCTGGCGAATTGCCGGGCAAAGTCGCGCCGGTCCTTGACCCGCACAAGGATGTCGCCGCCCGGCGTCTCCAGGGAGCCTCCGCCCAGTTCCACCGAGGCGTGGGCCACCGCGCTGCTGACCTCACCCAGGGTCAGGCCGTAGCGCCGCAGGTTGGCCTGGCTGATCTCCACATGGATCTCCATGTCCCGAACGCCCTCAAACTCAACCTGGGTGATTTCCGGGTCATTAAGCAGCTCGTCGCGAACAGTCTCGCCCACCTCGCGCAGGGTGCGCTCGCTTACGTTTCCATACAGGGAGAACGAAATAACCTCGCGCTTGCGGGCGACTATGGTGACCGATGGCTCCTTGGCCTCCTCGGGGAAGGTATCGATGCGGTCGACCTCGCTTTTCATCTCCTGCCAAAGCCTGGTGACGTCCGCTCCTTCGATGGCCTCCACGATAATTGAACCGGACCCCTCCGAAGCCACGGAGGTGACCTCCTTAACGCCTTCCAGGCCCTGGATGGCCTCTTCCACGGGCAGGATAATGCCTTGTTCAACTTCCTCAGGGCTGGCCCCGGGATAGGCGACGCTGACCTTGACCATGTCCATGTCAAAGTCGGGGAACACTTCCTGCTTGATGTTGAGGCCGACGAGCAAACCGCCGACAAGCAGTACAGCCATCAGCAGGTTGGCCGCCACGCTGTTGCCGGCCATCCAGCTGATCGGCCCTCGCGGCTCGTTGTGAACCTGCTTATCGCTCATTTTTGTTCACCTTTGGCCGAAGCGGTGCGCGCCGGCGCGGCCTGCGGGGCATCACCAGCGGACCGAAGCAACATGCCCTGCACCGGAGTTGCCAGATCCGACATCACCACCATGTCACCGGATTTCAATCCAGAGGCGATGAATACGCTGTCGGCTTGCTTCCAGGCCGTTTTCACCGGCCGGATATCGAGTTTGCCGCTATCGAACACCCACACGTTTTCACCTTCGCGCAGGGCGGTGCGGGGCACTTTGATCACGTTTTTCAAAGGTTTTCCGGCGATGTTCACGTTTACATAGTCGTCGATCATCAGTTGGGGACCGCTGTTATCGCCCGCCAGACCCAGGGGGTCGGAAACCGCGATGATGACCTTGGCCATGCGTCCGTTTTCGCCAAGCTTACCGGTCAGCCGTGTGGCCCGTCCCGTCCACTTGCCGCCCGCGGCCTGGGATGAAACAACGGCCTCGGCCCCGTTGCCCTCGCCCAGGTGCAGCGCGGTCAGGCGGTCCAGAGGCACGGCCGCCTCCACCCAGAACTCGTCGGTGCCCACAAGGGTGGCCACCGATTCCTGGGCCTTGACATGGGAGCCGATGTTTACGCTCCTTTCGATGATCAGCGCATTGAACGGCGCCCGGACCACGGTGCGTTCCAGATCCAGCTTGGCCTTGGCCACAGCCGCCTGGGCGCTGGCCACGGCAGCCAGGGCCTGTTTGAGTTGCGGCGCCCGGAGCATCAGGTCGGTGGCCTTGATCTCCTCGCCGGCGGCCTGGCTCATCAGGCGCATTTCTTCTCGGGCTATGGCCTGACTGCCCTGCTCTATGGAAAGATCAGCCTGGGCGGTGTTCAACGCCGCCTGGGCCTTTTGCAATTCGATTTCATAGTCGGCCTTGTCCAGGCGCACCAGCACATCGCCCTTGGCCACATGGCCGCCGGGTGTGAAGCCCTGGCCCAGGGCCATAACGTCGCCCGAAACCCTGGAGCGCAAATCAACCTCGGTTGCCGCCACCACCACGCCCATTGCCGAGACATAGGCCGTGGCCTGGCCCTTTTCGACAGTGGCCAGTTCGACAATCGTCGGCATGGCCGCGTGGTGTTTGCGCACTATTTTCGGCGCGGTCAGATTGAAAACCATCCACGCTCCGACACCAATGGCGACCAACACCAGGGGGGCGACAACCTTGAGCAGCGTGCTCTTGTCTTTCTTGGATTTACCGCGTATGCCCATCAGCTGATTCGTTCCTCTTCAGATTGTAATTTACCATTGGACTCGGCTTCGGCAGCCTTGGCCGGTTTTTCAAGTTTGCGGGTCCAGTCCCCACCCAGAGAGCGGTACAAGCCCACCCGGTATTTGACAAGCTTTGCCCGCTCGGCTACAACCTGGCGCTCCAGCCGCTGGACCGTGTCGCGGGCCGACAAATATGGCAGATAATCGCTTTGCCCGTTGAGGTATTGCAGGCTGGCGTCGCGCATGGACAACCGCGCGGCCGTCAACTGTTCCTGGAGCCGCTCGATGTATTCGCGCTCCCTGGTTTCGCTGACCAGGCTGTCCTCGACCTCCTTGATGGCCTCGGCCACGGTCTGGGCGTAGGCGGCCAAGCGCTCTTCGGCGATGGCCCGGTTTTCATCCACCACCGCCGCCCTGCGTCCGCCGTCGAAAATGGGCGCGGTGAGGTTGGCGGCCAGCATGGTCACCCAGTTGCCGAAAAACACGTCCAAGGCGCCGCTACTAAAGGCGGCCTCGGCCGAGATGCTGATATTGGGCAGGCGGTTGGCCCTGGCCGCGGCCACGGACCAATCGGCCGACTGCAAGCGTAGCCCCGCCGCCCTCACATCGGGTCGGGATGACAATAAATCCGCCGGCAGGCCCACGGACGGCACCTGGCCGAGCTTGGGCATTTCCAACTGCTCACATTTGGCCTCTCCGGCGGTGGCCCGGCCCAACAGAACGTTGAGCTTGCTGGTCAGGGTGCTTTGCTCCAGCTTCAGCAGGGGCAGATCCGCCCTGGCCGCGGCCAGGGCCTGACGCTGCTGGGAGACATCCAATGCAGAGGCCTGGCCATTGGAAAAACGCAGCATCTGCAAGTCCAAGAGCGTGGAGTTGAGTTCAACCTGCTGCTGGACGATGCCCTGCCTGGTGCGCACCGAGATGAGATCGACCCAGGTGTCGACCACCTCCGCGGCCACCGACACCGCAGCGGTTTCCAGGTCTTCCCTGGCCGCCGAGGCGTTGAGGATTTTCGCCTCATGGGTTGAGCGCACCCTGCCCCACAGGTCCAGCTCATATGACGCCGCCAGGCCCAGCTTCCACGATTGGGTTTCGGTTATGGAGCCGTCGACATCGCGGTTTGGCTGACTCTGGGTGCTGCTTTGAGTGGCCTTGCCCGTGGCGTCCAGTTCCGGATAGCGGTAGGCCCCGGCCTGCACGGCAATGGCCTCGGCCTGGCTCAGCTTGGCCCAGGCCGTGCGGATGTCGAAGTTGTCCTTCAATGCCGTCTCTACCAGGGTGTTGAGTTCATCGCTGGCAAAGGCCTGCCACCATTTGCCTGGACCCCGTTCGCCCTTGCCGTAAAATAGGTATTGATCCGGCAGGTCCACAGGAGGCTCGGTGCGGGCCTGGGGCGCGAATGGTGAGCACCCGGCCAGCAACAGCAGGGCCACGATTAATATTGAAAGCCTATTCATCGCCTTCTCCAGGCCTGTCGGAGGCCCAGTTGGTTTTCATGACAAACGATCCGGGTGAATTGCGGCACCCGCCTAAATATTACAGTAAACGCTTAAACTATCTCGCAAGGCCCTTCTGGCCCTGACCAGCAGGCTTTCCACCGCGCCGACCGATGTCTGCATGACCTCGGCTATCTCGGCATAGGCCAGGCCCTGGCCGTGGCGCAGCACCACGGCCGAACGTTGGTTTGGCGGCAGTTTCTGCAAGGCCCGGTCCAGGGCCAGAGCCGCCTGTTTGCCCTCCAGTTGGCTGTGGGGCGTTGTTTCAGTGATTTGTTCCGGCATTTCATCCACCAATTTCAATCCCTTGACGCGCAGGTTATCCAGACAAAGATTCCGGCATATCCGCAGCAAATATCCCTTGATGGTCCCCTCGGGGCGAAACCTGAGCGCATTGCGGTACAGGCGTAAAAACGTCTCCTGGGCCACGTCCTCGGCCAGGCTCTCATCGCCGAGCATGCGCCGGGCATAGCCGTATACCAGGCCCTGATAGCGCGACAAAAGCTCCCGAAAGGCCGCCTCATCGCCAGCGGCCATGCGCCCCACCAAATCCGCGTCAGCGGCGGCGGCTATGTCTGATACCTTTCGCACCAACAAGCCGCCCTATTTTTGTTTTTCGCCGCCCTGCGTTTTCAGCTTGACGTCATTGAAAAACGCCGCGCTGTATTCAGGCCCCAGAATCTGGTGCATATTCATCAAATGCTCTTTGACCAGGGCGTATTTGCGGCTCCCGAGTTCAAATATTTTGGCCCAGTTCTGGTCAAAAGCCTGTTGATCAAAGGTTCCCTCACGGCTCAGTAGCTCAAAGTTGTTGTGGCCTGTGGCCCTGATCTCGGACCTGATCAGCCCCATTTGGTTGAGGAAGCGGGAGTACTCGGCCTTGGCTTGCTGTTTGATTTGGGGAGGCAGGTCCAGTTCCTGCAGGGACTGCTCAATGGCCTGGATGTGGCGAATGTGGGAAGGCCCGGCCAGGTAATGGGCGTACAGGCCGTAGGCGGCCATGATCACAAAACCGATATTAAGGGCCAGGGAAAAGATCATGACCCAGCGTTTGTTTTCCGGTTTCATTGCCACAACCCCCCGTTATCCAGCGAGGCCAATTGGGTATAGTACTGGTTGACCTCGGTTCCGCCGTTCAAAGTCCCGGCCATAACCAGGCCCAAGAGCAGCCCTGCCGCAGCCAAACCCAAGGCGGCCCCGCGCATGCCCAGGCTCAGGCCCCGCCACCAGTTGCCCAGAGACAAGGCCGCATTTTCCTGATTAAAGGCCGCCATGGTCCGTTCCATCAGGTCCGGCGGCGTATGGGCTGGCATATATTGGTCCAGCAGGACTGTCAGTCCTTGCATCTCGCGCACCTTTGCGGCGCACTCAGGGCAGATATCCAGATGCTCCCGAACCTCGGCGGCCCTGGCGCTGTCCAGCTCGCCGTCCAGCCATAGGTCCAATAGTTTTCCGACACTCATGCAATCCATAGATCGCCTCCCAAAAAAAATTGGCTCTCATTTGTTAAACGCGCCAAGAGCCGAAAACCTGCGTCTGATTATATATTTTTTTTAAAAAATACACTGCAAAACGATGGATTCCCGTGATGGTTGGAACCGAGGCGCCGACTGCCCTTGAAAGGCCTTTGATTCGAGGAGATATCCAAGTTAGTCTGAAATGGTGACCGGCGTTTTCCGCGCCACCCGCCGTGGGCGCGGCTCGAGCAAGTTGCCGAAAGAAAGGCACGACAATGTTACAGGGTAAACACAACAGGCGACGTTTTCTCAACAAGGCATTCAGGTTGGCTATCGGGTCGTCATTGGCCCTTTTGCTGCCTGGATCAGGCGCAAAAGCCTCGCCTGAGCGCCAAACGCCCCAGCGTCCCGAAGCCTGGATCGATTGCCACGCCCATTTGCAGCCCCTGTATCCCGTCCATGGCGTCGGCCTGTCTTTTGACTGGACCGGAGCCGTGGCGGTGGCCCTGTCCCGAATGGACCAGGCTGGAATATCCCACACGGTGATAATGCCGCCCCCGATGATGCCCGGGCAGGACGGCACCTATGACGCCGCCGAATTGCGCGGTGTCTGCGCGGAAAACAAAGACCGTTTCATCTTCATGGCCGGCGGAGGCTCCCTCAACCCCATGATCCACCAGGCCTGGCGCCAGGGTTCGGTGGAGCCGTCAATGGAACGCCGCTTCAGGGACACGGCCAAACAAATACTGGCCATGGGGGCGGCTGGCTTCGGGGAGATGGCCGCCGAACATTTTTCCTTCACCACCAACCATCCTTATTAATCTGCCCCTCCGGATCACCCCCTGTTCCTGTTGCTTGCCGATATCGCCGCGGAAAACGATGTACCAATAGACCTGCACATGGAGGCGGTGCCCCAGGCCATGGACCTGCCGCCGCACCTGGCCTCGCCGCCCAACGCCAAGCGGCTGAGGCCCAATATCGATGGGTTGGAAAGATTGCTCGAGCATAACCGGCGGCGCGTATATTCTGAAGCCACGTGGGCTGGGAACATACCGGCATGCGCACCCCTGCCCATTGCGAGCGGCTGCTGAAGCGGCACCCCAACCTGTTCATGAGCTTCAAGACGCACAGGCACAGCTCCCGAATCACCCAGGCCCTGGACCACGGACGCCTAAGGGCCGGTTGGCTCAATCTGGTCCGGCTGTTCCCGAAGCGTTTCGTGATGGGCAGCGACCAGTTCTATCAAACCCCACAATCGCCCCTGCGTTTCCCCGACAGCATGCTGGGCGCCCTGGCCATCTTGCGAAGCCTGCCCCCGGATTTGACCGCCTTGGTCGGAAGAAAAAATCCGGCGGCGCTTTTCAGAGGCACCGGCGGCTGACACAGGTCAACCGATAAACCCGTCAACCGACGCCTTGCCTGTTGAGATCGCAAATACGCTTGACATACATACTGTATGTATGTTTTTATTGCTCCAGCGGTCGGCTCAACGGCCGAACCAACAGCAAGGATTAACCATATTCAAAACAGGAAGCTCCAATGCCGCCCAATCGTGTTGTAAACATAGACAATGGCTGAAATTGACGGCAACGGCTTCCCTTGGTGCGGGCCTGACGGTCTTCACCCTTGGGAACAAAAAAGTATGGGGAGGTTCATCCATGAAGCAGCAGGTGAAATTGCATGCAGTTGAACTGTCCGGTTCGCCGGCGGAGGTGGGCACGGGCTGGGGTCGGGCCTTGGCCGGGCCCATGCGGCAAGGCCTGGACCGCATTCTCTCCTTGGTCCACGAAGTGCACAAAACCTCCCGCACCGATGCCCTGGCCTACGCCATGAAACTGTGGCCCGCGGCCACGCAATTCGATCCCGAACTCGAACCATTCGTGAAGGGACAAGCCCAAGGCGCGGAAATGAGCCTGGAAGAAGCTTGGGCCACAAGATGCGGCCTGGAGTTGTTGTTCTTCAACACCAATCTGGCCGCCATGTGCACCACTCTGGCCGGCACCGGACCGGCCACCCCGGACGGAAAAACCATCATGGGCCAGAACATCGACTGGTTCACCGGCACACCTATTTCCCTGGTGCGCATCAAGCGAAGCGACGGCCTGCGCCAGTTGGTGCTGCCCATATTGGGTCTTGGCGAATACACCCTGAACTCCAGCGGCCTGGCCTGCTGCCTCAACGGGGTTGCGCCCATGCAGCCGGAGTTGAGACCCAAGCTGCCCATTGCCGCGTATCTGCCCCTGGCCATGCGCCAGACCAGCCATGCGAAGGCCCTGAAAATTTTGGAGCAGGCCAGCCGGGGCATTGTGGCCGTGACCCTGGCCGACGCCCAAGGCAGCCTGGTTTGCGTGGAAGGCACATTGGATGATTATGAAGTTCTAAAGCCTAAAGATGGTTTTCTGGCCCACGCCAACAACTACCGCACACCACGTTTCCAGGCCGTGGACGGCTACCCGATGATCTTTCCCGACAGCCCGGCCCGCACCGCGCGCATGGATGTGTTGGCGGCCGGTCTTGGGGGCAAGCTGACGCCCCAAACACTGGGTCAGGCCCTGGCGGATCACCAGGGTCATCCCAATTCCATCTGCCGCCACCCTGATCCGGCCTTCCCCGAGGGCATGCGGGCCGAGTCCCTGGGTTCGTTCATCATGCTGCCCACCGAGGGCGCCATGCTGATGACGGCGGGCACTCCCTGCAACCATGAGTATGAAAGGTACGAATTATAGAAACAACAACCAACGCCGTGGGAATGCAAAGGGGCGGCTCGATCTAACCGCCCCTTTGTTTTTCAGGTGGGCATGGCGTGGCCCGATTCGCGGCCGGAGGATTTCTCCATCCCGCCTTCATGGCATATGCAGCTTGACTTTTTTTGGCAGGTTCTATAGTTTTTACTTGCACTTATGCATACATCACACATGGTCGAAATGAAAAACGCCAAAGTGAACCTCAAAAAAGAGCGCGGCCAGCAGACAGCCCGGCTGATCATGACCAAGGCCAGGGAACTGTTCGCCCAAAAGGGTTATGCCGGCACCTCCGCCGAGGAGATCGTCGATGCCGCCCAGGTCACGCGCGGCGCCCTGTATCACCACTTTGACGGGAAAAAAGGCCTTTTCCTGGAGATATTCAAAGAAATCCACCAGGAGGTGCTTGATCATGTGCAACAACGCACCGAGGCCGAGCCCAATTTATTCAAGAAGCAAATCAAGGGCAACGATGCCTTTCTTGAGGCGGCCAGCGATCCGTCCGTGAGGCGGATCCTGCTTATCGACGCCCCGGCCGTACTTGGCTGGGACACCTGGCGGCAATTGGACGAGCAGTATGTTCTGGGCTCCTACAAGACCGCATTGCATGCTCTGTCTGATCTGGGGATTATCAAGCCGGTTCCGGTGGACGCCCTTGCCCATATCATCTCCGGAGCGGCCAATGAAGGTGTCTTGTTCATCGCAGGTTCCGATGATCCCGACCGGGCGCTTAAAGAAGTCAAGGAAACCATGGCCGAACTCATAGAGAGCCTTCGGCCATGACGAGCCCATGTCGGGGATGAAAGCGACTTAAACTCACGCCCGGCCGCACCCGCGGTGTTTGCCGGACGCCATATGCCTTAACTTACCGTCTGAAACACATATGGCGTCGGCAAACCATCATGCCTGACCGGGGATGATCTCCGCGTGACCCCTCAGTCGGCTTGGCTGAAAAACTCGTTCAGCAGCGCGGCCACCTCGGCGGGTTTCTCCTCTTGGACAAAGTGGGCCGCCTCGATCTGCTCTACCCGGACGGACTCGAAACCATCCTCTATGTGGTTGAGAAACTGCGGAATTATCACGGAATCCTTGTTTCCATAGATATACAGGCTGGGCATGGGAAACTTCTTGTCGCCAAGGGTGGCCCAGTGCTCGTTGTCCTTTGACATGATGCGGTAATATGACGCTGCGGTGGCGGGAGTGTTTTCCACGCTGTAACAGCGGACATACTCGGCAATCGCTTCCGCCGGGATGGTGCCGTTGCGGCCCTCTGCGCCAAAGAAAAAACTTACCCAGGGCTTTTCCTTGCCCTTGATCATGGCCTCGGGCAAACCAGGCATCATCTGGAAATATTGGTACCAGAAATGGATGCCGCCAAAGCTCATGATCAATTCGCGGGCCTCTTTGGTACCCTGGGGGTTGGTCACTATGTTGATGTTCATCAAGGCCATGCGTTTGATCCGCTCGGGGATCAATAGCGCCACCTCCTGGGCCACGACCCCGCCCCAGTCATGACCGACCAGGAAAAACGAATCAACTTGCAGGGAGTTGACGACCTCGATGACATCCTTGGCCAGTTCGTGTTTTTGATAGGCGGCCACATCCATGGTGCGTTCGCTGTCCCCGAGGCCGCGCAGGTCTGGGGCGATGATTCTCAGTCCGGGATCAAGATGCCGGGCCACGCCCTCCCAGCAGTACGAACTCTCCGGCCAACCATGCAGCATGACAACCGGAGTCCCGTTCGCATCGCCGCCAAGCCGAACATTGAACCGGCCGCGCGGCACGGTTACCGTCGTCGTATTCATCGCCATTTATCGCTCTCCAAAACAATATTTTTCACGTATACCTCGCCGCAAACGACGTATTTCCGTTAAAGCCCAAGGGTTCAAGCGGGTGGTGTGTCAGTGTTGATCAGGCTCGCCAAGGCATGTCAAGGAATCTCGCCGACGGCTGAAGCCCCCTATGAGGCGCGGTGGTGTTTATCTACAAGCTATTGATATAATTTAGTTGCTATGTTGATACCGTGGACGTGGACTTTGTGTATGTCCCCGCCAATCCGGCCCCGTGGCCCCGTCCCTCCCCGGCTGGGGGAGGGACGAAGGTCGGGGGATTTATCAAGCTAAGTAAAGCCTAGAGATAACGCGTGGGGAAGCCCTGGATGATGTCCTTGGCTTCGCTGACAATGCTGTCCACCACTTCCTGGACCGTGGGCATGCTGTTGATGCGCTGGGCGCATTCGCCGCCCGCGTAAAGGGCGCGGCTTTCGTCGCCTTCATAAGTGGCGTCGATGCCCTTCTTTTCATATTCCATCAACTCGATGGCGCCCTGGCTCATGCCGTTGTCCGGAGTTCCCAAGAAAACGCCGGGGGCCTTTTCGATGGTGTTTCTCTGGTGCTCTAGGCTGGCCGGAGTCTTGATCCAGCGGGCCGGACCCACGAAGCCCCTGGCCACCAGGGTGCCCCGATCGCCAGCGTTGACCACGCCCTGTTTCCACAGCTGGGCGAAATCACTCTCCTGGGTGGCCAGAAAGCGGGTGCCCATCTGAGCGCCGGCTCCGCCCAGGGCCAGAGCGGCGGCCAAGGTTTTACCGTCGCAATAACCGCCCGCGCCGGCAACGGGAATGCCGTAGGGTGCCATGGCCTCGGCAACAGCGGGCAGCAGGATCATGCTGTGCACCGGTTCCCAGGAAGTATGGAAGCCGCCTTCATGGCCCGAAGCCACGATCAGGTCCACACCGGCCTTGCGGCAGCGGTCGGCGCCCTTGACAGACGGTACGACGTGCAGCCATTTGAAGCCCGCGCCCTTGATCTTGTCGCCCCAGCCCATGGGGTCGCCGGCCGAGGTGAAAATCACCTTGAAACGGTCGTGCATTTCAGGGTTTTCGTTCCTCATCTTGATGGCCGTGTCGATGATCATGTCGGCGATGGGCTTGAGTTCGGCGGAGACCATGACGTTAACGCCGAAGATGCCGCCCTTTTCCTTGGTCTGCTCAAAGGTCTGCTGATAAATCTTGCGGAAGATCTCCTGGGGCGGGTCATCGGGCGAAGCGCCGCCGGTCTCGGCAAAGTGCTTGTAAATAGCTGGCTGGTCGTCTTTGGTGGTAATGCCGCTGGTGGACAGCAGGCCCAGGACACCGGCATTGGCCGTGGCGATGCACAGTTTGTTGTTGCTGAACGGCCCCATGCCCGCCTGGATGATGGGGTATTTGGTGCCCAACATTTTGCATAGTTCTGTATTTAACATTGAGGATGCCTCCTTAGGTAGGTCGATGCGGGCCTTGGGGGGCCCTGCCCGTTTCTTTAATGTTGTTACGCGGTGTAAACCGAACACCCCAAAGGCACACCGCGAAAGTTGTATTTTACGCTAATAAAACCGTGGGTTGTCAAACGTAAAATCATCTGCATCTAACCCCGGCAAAGGTGCCAACTATTTGTTTTTATTTTTTATTTTATTCTTTATGAACTGTGTTCATTTCAATTATTCGTATAATGCACTGAAATTAAAAATAAAACATGTTGATTGCATTTTTTACTTTATAGTTTAAATTTATAATTTAAGCTTGATAGCAACTTGCGGTTGGGGATATGGAGTCCACCTGCTTTTGTTTTAGAGCTAAAGGCCGTTCCGGCAAGATGGGCAGGCAAGCATGACACTAAAGAATCAATTTAAAATCAAAGAGTTGGAAATAGCCACCGGCGTTCCCCGCTCGACGATCCACCACTATGTAAACCAGGGATTATTGCACCGCCCTTTGAAAACCAGTCATACCATGGCCTACTATGACGACACCCATATCAAACGGCTTGAGGCCATTCAAAAAGTAAAACTGGAATACCTGAAAAGGACTAAAAGTACCCGCATCCCCCTGGACTACATCAAGCACAAACTCAGCGAAACATATTCCCTGGTCAAGCCGCCAGACGACGCCCCCCAGGCTTCTCCGGACAACGCCGACCCCAAAAGACAACAAAAGAAGGAGGCCATTATCGAAGCCACCCTCCAGCTATACGCCCACCGGGGCTACTACCTGACCAACATCCGCGACATCGTCCGGGCCGTGGGCATCACTTCGCCCACCTTTTACCGCTATTTCAAGGACAAACGCGAGTTGTTCGTCGAAACCATCGAATACGTGGTCAGGAAGTACACAAAAGAGATAAAGGAGGCCATGAAGAACGAGAAAGACCCTACCCAGCGCTCCAAAATCATGTTCAAAATTTTTTACGCCCATTACCCGATGATGGGCGAGATCCTGAACCAGCTCCGCTCGGGAGTGATAATCGGCGACCCTTGGAGCTGTGAGCGACTGTCGCGGCTTTACCGGGAGATGATGGGAAACCTGATCAGGGAGCTTCAGGGCGGAATGCGCAACGGCATAATCCGCAAGATCGATCCGGTTTTGATGGCCTATTTCAACCTGGCCGTAAACGAAGCGGCCATCCACCTGACTTCCATGGACAAAAGCTACAGCATTGACGTTGCAATGAGCTTTGCCGGAGAGATACTCAACAATGCGTTTTTAACCGACAAAGGCAACAAGGAATTCAATGTCTTTTACAAGTCAAGTGGGCAGGACTGACAGATCCGGCCGGCGGAAATGGCCGGGGCCGCGCCCGAGCGGCACGGCCCCGGCGGCCGAGATCCACGGCTTCACCGGATGTCAATCGCTATTGCCGACAGCCGTAGACCGCGGTTTCGAATTCCAGATAGTTGGTGAAGGACACCTCATCGGCAAAAGGCAGGACCTGGGTGGTCCAAAAACCGCCGAGGCCGTTTTGCTGGTCGATCCAATAATACGAGTTGGCCAATCCGGCCCAGCCCAAGGCTCCGGCCGGCCTTCCGGTGGGGGCCTGTTCGTCGTTGATCATAAAGCTGTAGCCCCATGACTTGGTAATTTCCGGGAAAAACTCCGCGTCATTGCACAGGCTGGGGATCGTAGTTTGTAACGGGGTGATTTTCCTGGCGCCCAAACCGTTGTCGGCCATCTGGGCCACGGTCTCGGGTTTGAGCACCCGGCCCGCCTCGCCTTGGCCCTTGTTGAGCAGCATCCGGATGAAGCGCATATAGTCGCCAACCGTGGAATACAAGCCCTGGCCGCCCATGAACACTTCGGGCTCCTGGGGCAGTTGCAGATCCGGCAACGGCGTCAATGACCCGTCCTCGCCGCGCTGGTGCAGCACGGCCAGGCGCTCGCGCATGCCGTCGGTGATGAAAAATCCGGTGTCGTTCATGCCCAGCGGCTCGAAAATACGCTCCTTCATCACCTGGTCCAGGCCCTTGCCGGCGATCCGTTCCACCACCTGGCCGCACCAATCCATATTGACGCCGTAGGCCCACCCTTCTCCAGGATCGAACAGCAGCGGTGAGGTGATGGAGGCCTTGCTACAGGTGATAATGCTGGGCTGGCCATGTTCCGAAAGCAGACGCAGGTAATCCTCGTTCAGGAATTCATAGCCGAATCCGGCCGTGTGCAGCATAAGCATCCTGGTGGTGATGTCGCGCTTGGGGGGGCGCAGAATCGGGTTGCCCGAAGAATCAAAGCCCTCGATCACCTTGATATCGCCCAACTCCGGGACATACTTTTTGGCCGGGACGTCCAGTTCCAGACGGCCCTCCTCCACCAGTTGCATGGCCGCGGTGCCGGTGATGGCCTTGGTGCAGGAAAATATGCAGACCACGGTGTCGGTGGTCATTGGATCTTCCTGGCCCAAGGTTCTTACTCCGGCCGCGCCCTGGTAGAGCATCTCATTGGGGTCGGTGACCATGGCCACTACTCCCGGAACCCTGGTCTGCCCGGATGTTGCTTTGGCCAAAACCTGATCGCATCTGTTTTGCAAAGGCGTTCCCATATACTCTCCTTGCTACGGGTATACAGGCACGCTAGTCTCTGGAACGCGCCGGGCGCCGCTTCGTTTTGGCAAGAATGCTTCCGGATGGCAAAAAAGACGGATTTTACCGCCGGGCCATTTTGCGGGTATGGGAGGGCAATTCACCAAAGCGTTTCTTATAGGCCCTGGCGAAAATGCTGAAATTGGCATAGCCCCAGTCGGCCGCCACGTCAGAGACGGTTCGCTGGCCCCGGCTGGCCAACAGGTCGCGCCGCACCCCTTGCAGGCGCTGCTCCCGCAAAAAGGCGTGTGTGGTGGTGTTGCGGAAGCGCCGGAAGGCGGCCGAAAGCGTGCGCACGCTGACACCCACCGCCTTGGCTATCTCCGTCAAGGTGGGGACCGAGCTTGCATAGGCTTCAATATAGCTTTCGGCCCGGCGCACATAATGGGGCGCGGCCCAGCGCGGCCCCGGCCCCAGCTCATACCGGGCATGCCCCGCCCAGTTGCGCAGCAACTCCACGCAGACCATCTGCTCCAAATGGGCCGCCACACGGCTTTCCTTGAGATCGCCGGGTATCTCGGCGATTGTCTTCAACATATAATCCAGCGAGGCCGCCCAGGCCGAACCGGGCCCGCCGAACTTCAATTTGCGCATCCACAGCCGGTCATCGGGCGCAACTCCATACCAACGCAAGGCTGTCTCGGCCAGGGTTTTGTGGGAAATGGTAAGGTTCAACTGCAGATGGCCGCCGTCGGCATCCAGCCAATAATCGGTCTTTGAACAATCAACGACAAAGCTCTCGCCCTCGGCGGTATGGGCCCAGTTCCTACGGTCAACGCCATGGCGCAGGCCACCCTTCAGGGTGGTCAGAACGATCACCTTTCCGGCATCCTGGTTGAAGCTGCTCAGGGCCACGGGAACGCCGTAGCGGAACCGGGTGACGGTGACGCTCCCGACCTGGGCCGAATACATGTTGGCGTCGGGCCGCGATGACCGCCCAAGGGGCTCGACATGATAGGGCATGTAGACCTTGTCGCAGAAATCGCGTATTTCGTCCCAGTCTCTTGAATGGGTGCGATTGTGATACTGAACCGGCCTGCCACTGGCGTCCACTAACAGGGCATCGTCAAACATAGAGCGTCATCCATTAATCGATCACCGGCCCGTCGGATCCATTTCGTCCAACAGGCCAGGACTGAAGCTTTCCTCAAAGGCGGACCGCGTTGACCGGATGGGGAAACATGGATGAGAGGATGCGGGGTCCCTACCTGACGTATTATGGCCAACCGCCGTTCACAATGTCAATATCCCAATCAATTCAACTTGTTGGGCGATACCCACGGTTCAATAGCAGGAAATGGTTTATTTTGTTTTTCCATGACTGGCGAGACAGGGCAGGCCACGTACTCGAACTACCGGTCCAACTAGGCTGAATCAGGCGATGTTGGCGCGCGGGCAAATTATCCGGCGAACAACCGTTTCAGTGGAATGTGTTTACTTTGGCAACCATCAGCAAGGACTGTATTGATAAGTGCTCAACTCAGAGGGCCAAAGGGCAATGTGATAAACACCCGCAGGCCGCCTTCGGGCCGGTTGGCGGCCTTGATGGTCCCGCCATGGGCCAACACGGCCTTGTGGGCTATGGTCAGGCCCAATCCGAAGCCCTTGCCGTCGGCCTGGCCCCTGCCCCGCACAAACGGCTCGAACAGCGTCTCCAGGGCCTTTGGTCCCATGCCCGGCCCCTGGTCGGAAACCTCGATGACAAAATGATTGCCGGACCACTCTGGCCGCACGTCGATGCGCACGTGCTGGCCCGCCGAGCTGTGCTGCAGGGCGTTGCGCACTACGTTCTCCAAAGCCCGGCGCAGGAGCTGGGCGTTGCCTTTTACCGTGGGCCACTGCTCACAGGCCTCGGGGTCCAGATCGGCCAGCACTTCCACGTCGACAGGCTGGGCCTCGAAACGGGCGTCTGCGGCCACGGCCAGGGTCAGGCTGCCAAGATCCAGGTAGTCGTCCATCTGGGGCGTGCCGCTTTCCACCCTGGCCAGGGTGAGCACCTCGCCGACAATCTCGTCCAGGCGTCTTGTTTCCAGATCTATGCGTTCCAGGGTGGCCTCCAGGCGGGCCGGGTCCTGATGGACCAGGCCCACGGCCAAATGCAGCCTGGCAAGGGGTGAGCGCAGCTCGTGGGATACGACGTGGAGCATGCGCTCCCGGGCGGTCATCAACTCCTGCAGGCGCATGGCCATCAGGTCAAAGGCCCGGGCCAGATCGGCCAGTTCATCCCGGCGGCGGCCCATGTGGGCCTGGAGGCGCACGCCCAGGTTGCCCAGGGCCAGTTGGGCAAAGCCGTCCCGGATGCGCTGGATGGGCTTGGTCAAATACCAGGCCAACGTGGCGCTGAAAACCAGACCGCCCAGCAGGCCGACAACCAGTAGATGCACGGGGATATGCAGGGGGCCCGGCGGCCGGAACTCCCGGCGCAGGGCCTCGACATCATATGACAGGTTGTATTGCCCGCCGTCCGGGGCCTGGGCAACGGCTCTCAGGGGCGGCAAGGCGTCGCCTTGTTGCTCGGCCGGGTTGGCCGGGGCCTGCCCTTGGCTCACCGTAAGCAGGGCCCTCTCATTTTGCGGCCACGCATTGACAAAATCCGCCACGGCGGCAGGTCCGCCGCCATGCAGCACCGCCGCCACGGCTGCTATCTGTTGTCCGGCCAGACGCTCGGCCATTCTTACATCCAGCGGTTTGTGTTGGCTGCCGTAAAGGGCGAACACTACCCACACGCCCTCGATGATGACCATGAAAGTGATCCAGAACAGGATCAGTATTTTCCAGAACAGGCGGCCGCGCATGTCTAGTTCTCCCTCAGGCGGTAGCCCACCCCGCGCACGGTTTCGATCTCCACCGTCTGGCCGGCGGCGGCGGCCAATTTCTGGCGCAAGTTGCTCACGTGAACATCAACGCTGCGGTCATAGGGCTCCCTTGGACGGCCCAGGGCCCTTTGGGAAAGCTCGTCCTTGGTCAATACCCGGCCTGGCTCGCGCATCAAGGCCTCCAGCAGGTTGAACTCCGTAGCGGTCAGATCCAGGTCATTGTCCCGCCAGGACACTCGGCGCTGGTCCGGCGCCAGACGCAGGCCGCCCAAGGCCAGAGCCTGGCCATGGCTCTGCCCGCCGCCTTCGCTGCGCCGCAGCACGGCCCGCAGGCGGGCCACCAGTTCCCGGGGATAGCAGGGTTTGGGCATATAGTCGTCGGCGCCCATCTCCAGGCCCACAATGCGGTCCACGTGGTCGCCCTTAGCCGTGAGCATGATCACCGGTATGGCGCTGGTCTGCCTGATGCGGCGCAGCACCTCGATGCCGTTTAGCCGGGGCAGCATCACATCCAGAACCACCACGTCGTGCTCCCCGCTGAGAGCGGCCGTTACGCCGTCCTCGCCGTTGTAGGCCAGGCTGGTCTCGAAACCCTCGCGGTCCATGTACTCGGCAAGCATCTCGCCCAACTCGGCGTCGTCGTCCACGAGCAGGATGCGCACTTTGTCGGCGGGGCGCCGGTTTTCCATGATTTCCAGCCTCCAATGCGAATTGCCAGTACGGGCGGCAAACGCCTTTCCACCCTATTGTTACCCTTGCGGCAGGTCCGCATCCAGGGCCAATACGCCGGATCCCCCCATCTTTACACTATTTTTACACATGCCTAGCGCTTCCATAACCGCAACCATGCGTCTATATGGCTATAGTTCCAAGCAAGGGCGGTGTTGAAGCCCTGGAACAAAGTGAATTTCCATTAACCAATAGGATGGGCCATGAAATATCTGCCGAAAAAACCACTGCACTGGCTCCTGGCCGCCGCGATCCTGGCCGTCGCGGCCGTGGCGGCGCACGCGGCCTTTTTTTCACCACCGGAACAACCGGCATTTCTCACGTCCCAGGCAACGATGGCCGACATGGAAGACTCGGTGCTGGCCACCGGCGAATTGGACGCTTTTGAGCTAGTCAGCGTGGGCGCCCAGGCCTCGGGCCAGGTCAAGTCGCTGTATGTGGCCGTGGGCGACAAGGTGACCAAGGGCCAGCTTATAGCCGAAATCGACTCGCTGACCCAGCAAAACACCCTCAAGACAGCCAAAGCCGCCCTGCGCAGCATGCACGCCCAGCTCACAGCCAAACGGGCAACCCTGCGCCAGCAGCAGGCGTCCCTGGAAAGGCAAAAGACGCTATTGAAGGGCGATGCCGGTTCAAGAGAGGACTATGAATCCGCCCTGGCCGACCGGGACGTGACCAAGGCTGAAATCATCGCCCTGGAGGCCCAGATCGAGGAGTCCGAGGTGGATGTTTCAACCGCCGAGGTCAATCTGGGCTACACCCGGATCACCGCGCCCATGGACGGGGTGGTGGTGGCCGTGATCACCAAGCAGGGCCAGACGGTCAATGCGGCCCAGAGCGCGCCAACGATCATCAAGCTGGCCCAGCTCGACACCATGACCGTCAACGCCGAGATCTCCGAGGCCGATGTGGTGCGCGTCAAAGCCGGTCAAAAGGTCTATTTCACCATCCTGGGCGAACCGGACCACCGCTACGAGGCGGCCCTGCGCACCATCAAACCGGCCCCCGAATCCATAGAAAGCGACAGCAGCTCGTCGTCCAGCAGCAGTTCGTCTTCATCCAGCTCGGCCGTCTATTACATCGGCCAGTTCGACGTACCCAACCCCGAGGGAAAGCTGCGCATCGACATGACCGCCCAGTGCACCATTGTGCTGTCCGAGGCCAAGGGCGCGGTTTGCATCCCCTCCACGGCCCTGGGTGAGAAGGGGCCCAACGGGCAACATACCGTGCGTGTGCTGGGCAAGGACGGCAGGCCTGAAATGCGCCACGTCCAGACCGGCATCACCGACAACACCAAGGTGCAGATCGTCCAGGGCATCCAGGCCGGAGAACGGGTCATCGTGGGCCAGGCCCTTTCGGCCGAGGAGGAGGCCCAGCAAAACACGCCGCGCCGCGGGCCGCCGCGGATGGGGTTGTAACCATGTCTTCTCCGCAGATTCAACTGCGCGGTGTTTACCGCGAATATCCCTCGGGCGGTCAGATGATGGCTGTGCTCAAGGAAATCAACCTGACCATCGAAGCTGGCGAAATGGTGGCCATCATCGGCACGTCCGGCTCGGGCAAATCAACCCTGATGAACATCATGGGCTGCCTGGACCGGCCTTCCAAGGGCGACTACCTGTTTAACGGACGCGACACCGCCACGATGGACGGCAATGAACTGGCCCGGCTCAGGCGGGAGCACTTCGGATTCATCTTCCAGCGCTATCACCTGCTGCCGGACTTGAGCGCCGCGGGCAACGTGGAGATCCCGGCCATCTACGCCGGCCGCGACCGCCGGGCCAGACGGGCCCGCAGCGAAGAGCTGTTGCAGCGTCTGGGCCTGGACAACCGCCTGAATTACCGGCCGGGCCAGCTCTCCGGCGGCCAGCAGCAGCGCGTCAGCATCGCCAGGGCCCTGATGAACGGCGGTCACGTGATCCTGGCCGACGAACCCACCGGCGCCTTGGACAGCCGCAGCGGCCAGGACATGCTGGAGCTGTTGGAAGAGCTGCACGCCGAGGGCCACACCGTGGTCATCGTCACCCACGACCCCCAGGTGGCCGCCCACGCCCAGCGCATCATCGAGATCAGCGACGGCGAAATCATCTCCGACAGCCGGACCCAGGAAGCCAAGCCCAACCAGGACCACACCCGGAAGCCGGCGGACGCTGCGCAACGGGCAAGCCGCTCCTGGATCACCGATTGGAGCCGTTTTTTCGAGGCGGCGCGCATGGCCCTGTTGGCCATGGCCTCCCACCGACTGCGCACCTTTCTGACCATGCTGGGCATCATCATCGGCATCGCCTCGGTGGTCTCGGTGGTGGCCCTGGGCGAGGGCTCGCACCAGCGCATCCTCAAGGACATCAGCTCCATCGGCACCAACACCATCGAGATTTTTCCTGGCAGGGACTTTGGCGACGAACGCAGCGGACGCATCGAAACACTTGTGCCCGGTGACGCCGACGCACTCAAGCAGCAGGAATACGTTGACAGCGTCACGCCAAAGGTCTCGGCCAACGGCAGCCTGCGCTACCGCAACCTGTCGCTTTCCGGCTCCATCCAGGGCGTGGGCGAGCAATACTTCCGGGTGCGGGGCTACGAACTGGACATGGGGCGGTTTTTTGATGAAAAGGCCGCCAGGGACGTGGCCCAGGAAGTGGTCATCGACAACAACACCCGCAAGAAGCTCTTCGCAAATGAGGCCAACCCCATCGGCAAGGTGATTCTCCTGGGCAAGGTGCCCGCCAAGGTTGTGGGCGTGACCAAGAAGAAGACAAGCGGTTTCGGCAACAACGAAAACCTCAACGTGTGGGTGCCCTACACCACGGCCATGTGGCGGATCAGCGGCCAGCCCTATCTGGGATCCATAAACGTGCGGGTAAGCGACACGGTGGACACCGACGCCGCCGAACAGGGCATCATCAAGCTGATGACCCAGCGCCACGGCCGCAAGGACTTCTTCACGCTCAACACCGACGCCATCCGCCAGACCATCGAGCAGACCACGGCCACCATGCGCCTGTTGATCTCGGCCATCGCCCTGATCTCGCTGGTGGTGGGCGGCATCGGGGTTATGAACATCATGCTGGTTTCGGTGACCGAGCGCACCAGGGAGATTGGCGTGCGCATGGCTGTGGGTGCGCGGCGCGGCGACATCATGCGCCAGTTCCTGGTGGAAGCCGTGCTGGTGTGCCTCTGCGGCGGCATTTTGGGAGTGCTGCTGGCCCTGGGCGTGGGAGTGGTTTTCTCCTGGACAGGCAGCAGTTTCAGCATGGTCTATTCAACGGCCTCCATAATAGCGGCTTTTGCCTGCTCCACCCTGGTGGGCGTGGCCTTCGGCTATCTGCCGGCCAAAAACGCCTCCCATCTCGACCCTGTTGAGGCATTGGCGAGGGAATGATGAAAACGCTTCGTAAAAACCATTGGATGGCCCTGGTGGCCTTGTGCCTCCTGCTGACCGGCTGCGGCTCGTTCCAGACCACGGCCTATCTGCGACCCCAGGTGGAGATGCCCGCCACATGGCAGGGCACGGAACCGGCCCAACCCAAGGCCCTAGCCAAGACTGAAACCACGGACCAGTCCCCGGCCGTAACCGAGGAAGAGGTCAAGGCCCTGGCCGCCGGAGCCCTGGGCTTCCATGACCCGGAACTGGAACGGCTGCTGACCGAGGTGCTCAAGCGCAACAACAACCTGGCCGCCGCGGCCATCAAGGTGCGCCAGGCCCGTCTGGAGGCCGGACTCAAGGCCGACGCCCTGATTCCCAAGCTGGGCGCGGACATCAGCGGCAACTACACCCGCGACCTGCATGACGCGGAAAACGACAGCTCCCACGCGGCCAGCGGTACCCTGAGCTACGAAATCGACCTGTGGGGCAAGCTGGCCAATCAGCGCGACATCGCCCAGTGGGAAGCCGAAGCCACGGACCAGGACCGCCGCACCGCGGCCATAGCCCTGGTCTGCACCACGGCAGAGCTGTATTTCCAGATCGCCTATTTGAACGAATCCATCGTCTTGGGCGAGCGGAGCATCGCCAGGTCCCAAAAGAGTCTGGATCTGGCCCGCCTGCGCCACGGCGCCGGGGCCGACTCGGCCCTGGAGGAGCAGGAAGCCCTGCGCTCCCTGGCCACCCTCCAGGCCACCCAGGAGGATCTGCGCCGCCAGCTGGCCCAGAACCGCAGCGCCTTGGCCGTGCTCTTTGACGGCCCGCCCCAGGGCATTGTCAGCGATCCCAAGCAAATGCCCCAGGGCTCTTTGCCTTTGGTGGCCGAGGGCCTGCCCGCCGACATTCTGGGACGCAGGCCCGACCTGCGCGCGGCCGAGCTTCGCCTGCGCGAATCCCTGACCAACATCGACGTAAAGCGCACCAGTTACTACCCCACCCTGTCGCTGACCGGCGCCTTGGGCTCCACCAGTTCGGCCCTGTTGCAGGTGATCAACCACCCCGTGGCCAGCCTGGTGGCGGGCATCAGCCTGCCGTTTTTGCAGTGGAACGAGATGAAGCTCACCACAGCCGTGGCCCAGGCCGAATATGACCAGGCAGTGGTGGAATTCCGCCAGACGCTCTACGAGGCGCTCAAGGAGGTGGAAGACGCCCTGTCGGCCGGGCAGTATTACGACGCCCAGGGCCGAAAATTGCAGGAGGCGCTCCATGCCGCCAAGATCGTCGAAGACATCTATGAGACACGCTACCGCAGCGGCACCGATTCCATGCAGGTGTGGCTGGACGCCCAGGACAAGCGCCAGAGCGCCGAGAGTTCGCTGCTCGGCAACCGCCTGAACCGGCTGCTTAACTACCTTGTGCTGTACCAGGCCTTGGGCGGCGAACCGGTGAAGGCCGAAAACCAGGTCATGGCCAGCCGCGAATAGGCTTGACCGCTTCGGGTGACATTCAGAATAAAAAGCCAGGGAGCTGGGTTGTCCTAACTCCCTGGCTCTTTATTTAATAAGTGGCGGGGACGGCGAGACCAACCCTCACGGCCTCCGGCGTGACGGGCCCGGCCGAGAAACGCACCCCACTCAATTTCAAAACCCGCGCCTGCGGGGCTTCTTGGAGAAGCCCCGCAGTCAGGCCAAATCAGCCCAGCAAAGCGCTGGCCACCGGTTCCACGGCCATGACATCGGCAGCGGCCAGGGCGGCGCCGTCCAAGCCGGCCTTGGCCACCTGATCAATGTTGGGCAGGCAGGCCAGCACGGTCACCTGGTTATCCTCAAGTTCCTGCCGCAGGCGCTGGGCCACGCTGTCGTCAGGCATCTTGTTGAGCACCGCCCCGGCAAGAGTTACGCCCATGCGCTGACAAAGGTCCTTGACCCGCAGGGCCAGTTGCAACGAGGCCAGTGAAGGTTCCACCACCACCAGCACCAGGTCCAGGCCTTCCTCGATGCCCCGGCCAAAGTGTTCCAGACCGGCCTCCAGATCCACCAAAGCCACCTCGTCGGGCTCCAGACTCAGCTTGCGCACGAGTTCCTTTGCCACCGCCCCCATGGGGCAAGCGCATCCCTCCAGAGGCTGCTGAATCTTGCCAATCATCATCAGGCGGCGGCCCGGCCGCCCGGCCAAATATTCCGAAGGGATGTCCCGGCTGGGGATTTCAGGCCATAGCAGCAGTGAGAGCTGGGTCTCTTGCTCGCCGGCAGCCATGCGACTGATCATCTTTTGTTGCACTGCCCGCTTGCCGCCTATCAACTCCATCAGCGGAGTCGGCAGATCAGACAATCCCAGCAGTCCGTGCAGGCCCGCGTTGGAATCATCCGAGTCCACCACCAGCACCTGCTTGCCCATTTGTTCCATGTGATCGGCCAACAGCGCCACCAGGCTGCTCTTGCCACTGCCGCCCTTGCCACAGATTCCTATTTTCACGACACACTCCTTGCCGCGCGCCCCCCTAGCAGCGGGTCACGCGTTTCCGTACCGCCTTGCCGGGAACAAACAAGTCCCCTCAGGCAATTACGGCCGTCGCGGTCTTTCGTGACCCCACCTGGCCTCGGCTGGCTTTCAGACCAGTTTGTAACGCATCAACAAAGATTGTTTAGATTAATATATACACAAAGCCGTACCCATGCCATACCTCCAGCCTGGCCGTGCCCCAGGGTCCGCGGGCAGTATCGCTCCGCTCGTTCATCATGGTGCACAATGAGTGCGTCATGCTGTTAGCCGCGGACAACCATGCACCCATAGACATAAAAGATACGGATTGTAGAGAACTACCACCAAACGTCATGGAAAAACAAAAGATCCAGCCGTTTCTGACTGGATCTTTTATATTTAAGAAGTGGCGGGGGCGACGAGACCGAAACTCGCCGCCTCCTGCGTGACAGGCCCGCCTGAGAATAGTACATCTCTTGATTTCATGCAGTTAGCCGAACATAAACGCTACCGTCTGCATAAAAACGCACCTCCGCGCATCCCCATTCCCAGCCTACACATAGCCACTTCGGCCACCTTTTTTCTTGTTCGTGGCTGTTGCCATCTGTTTTTTGGAGCAAACAAACCCGGCTATTTGAAGCTTCTTGTTAAAACAGATACAGAGATGAACGAAGTGCTGGCGTCGGGGACGTGATAGGTGAAGCTCCATAAGACTTGCTTAACACATGTTGAAGCCATGAAAATTGCATAATATTGAAACTTGCATATTCTCCCCACTGTCAGTGGCCCATAGTGAGGGCAGTGCAACACAAGCCACCCCGACTTGATCTTCCAGACCAAGTACCTTGACCTTGAAATCCGGCGAATAACGCTGTTTGGTGTATTCCATCTGTCCTTTCTGTGATCTCATCGAACGCCTCGGTTAAGCAATTTACTCGTTTATTCCGATTTCAGTCAAAACTGGGCCATATCAGATTTTATTGTAGGAAACGCCAAGGACACCACGGGGCGTGACCCGGCCAACTATTACAATAATTGTCTATCAAACATTAATGCAACTTCTTTCATCGTGTGGTGAATAAGATAGTTCAGAGACTTTTGGCGGTGCGGATAAAGTTCTGTTGTGTCTAGCATTAATATGCAAAGACATGCTAAAAAGATAGCAAGGCAGTTCGCGGCGCAAATTGATCGCATAAGGATGGAATGGCAATGTTCAAGAATATTAAGATAAAATACAAGCTTTTTATTACATATTCTTTGGTGTTTATCATTTCGATATCGCTTGGCAGCCTATTTATTTATTATTTTGTACAAAGAACACTTAAACAAAATATAGAGATGTCTTTGAACAACACAACCATGATAATTGCAAATATGCTTAAAACCAACATAAGTTCTTCAATGAAAAATTATTTGCGAGCGGTTGCGGAAAAAAATTTGGAGTTGGCTAAATTCTATTATGAAAAGCAGCAAAAAAATTTAATGTCTGAACAGGAGGCGCAAGAAAAAGTAGCGGAGATTCTTCTCAATCAGAAAATAGGTAATTCTGGTTATGTATATTGTTTAAACTCCAAAGGCTTGGTGGTTGTTCATCCCAAAGGTGGCGTTCTGCATACGGATGTTTCCAACCATTATTTCGTGGCAAAAATGACACAGAAAAAATTGGGATATATAGAATACGATTGGCAAAACCCAGAGGACGTAAAAGTACGTTCCAAGGCGTTATATATGGTATATTTTGAGCCTTGGGACTGGATCATTTCCGCATCAGCCTATCGCAACGAATTTAGAGACTTAATCAATATAAACGACATCTCAAATAGCATTTTGCCGGTCAAGTTCGGGAAAAGTGGATATACATATGTGTCTGACTTAAATGGAAAAGCTGTAGTGCATCCTGTTATACCCGGTTTGAATGTATTTGAGTTAAAAGATGCGCCGACCAGATTTTTGGAGGAAATGATAAAGAAAAAGAAAGGCAAAATTATTTACAAATGGAAAAACCCCAGCGAAAGTATTGCCCGTGATAAGTTGGTGATATTTGATTATATCCCCGAATATGAGTGGATTGTCGCATCAAGCACCTACCTTGATGAACTTTTTGAACCGCTCGATATAATCGGAAATATCGTGGCAGTGACAGCCATCTTAACGTTTATTTTAGCCATACCAGCCACACTCAAGATAAGCTCATCCATAACAAGCCCGCTTATGCAAGTTATGGACAGATTGGAAAATATGTCCCATCGCTATTTTCCGGTTAGCGTGCCACTTCAAAAAAGTGATGAAATTGGCATTTTGACTTCGTATTTAGAAAAGTTTATGAGTCAGCTGAAAGTATATAATGATGAGATGGAGGCGCAAATTTTAGTGCGTAAAAACACTGAAAAGGCACTGAGGGAAAGTGAGGAAAGATATAGATCGGTCATGGAGGCCGTGCCAAATCCCGTGGTTGTGTATGACATTAGAGGTAATGTCATATATTTGAATCCTGCATTCACCCGGGTGTTCGGCTGGAGCTGGGACGAATGCAAAGGCAAGAAACTCGATTATTTTGTCCCAGATGAAAGTTGGCCAGAAACAAACCAGATGATCCAAAAAGTACTGTCTGGTGATACCTTGTATAGCATAAAAACCAAACGATATAGCAAGGTTGGTGACATAATACATGTCAGCATAAGCGGGGCGACTTATCGCGATATTAATGGGAATCTGGCAGGAAGCGTCATAATCTTGATGGACATAACCAAGTCGGTTGAGCTGGAAAAGAGGGTCATGGATATCGGCGATATGGCGCGGCAAACCATCGGGCAAGATCTGCACGACGATCTATGTCCGCAGTTAATCGGAATTTTGGGATTAAGCACCGTGCTTGATAGCGAGTTGACCAACAGCGATCCAAGGGTCAAGAGCTTGTCTGAAAACATCAAAGCACTGATTCAGAATTCCATAGAGAAAACAAGGATTCTAGCCCGCGGTTTATGCCCTGTACATATGGTGTCGCATGGACTTAATACTGCTCTGAAAGAATACATTGATAATGCAAACAAAACCACCGAAGCCTCCGTTAGCTATACTGGCCAGGACATAGATTTGGCTTGCAGTAATACTGTGGCGACCAATCTATATTATATCGCCCGAGAAGCGGTGAATAATGCCATCAAGCATTCCAATGCTAATATCATTAAATTAACCCTGGACAAGACCGGAGAGTGGCTAAGTATGATAATATGTGATGATGGTATTGGTATAGTCGAAAACCAGATGGCCGATGGAATCGGCATGCAGATAATGCGATATCGTGCCAACTTAATTGGGGCAAGCTATGACATAAGAACTGGCAATAATGACGGAACAGTTGTGGATGTTCGTATAAATACCAATACGATTTAGCCAGATGGAGTCGTTCAAATGGCGAAAAAAAATAAAACATGCATATTGATTGTTGACGACCATCCCATCTTTTGTTTGGGGCTGACAGAACTAATAAATCGAGAAAACGATATGTTGGTTTGCGCCAGCGTTGAAGACGTAGTCAAAGCCCGCACCGCTATCGAGAAATACAGTCCTGACTTTGCCATAGTTGATGTCTCATTAAAAGGCAGCAATGGAATTGACCTGGTTAAGGAAATTAACGCCAAATATCCCACTTTGGCCGTGCTGGTGCTATCCATGTATGATGAAGAATTATATGCCGAGCGAGCCCTAGCCGCTGGGGCTAAAGGCTATATGATGAAGCAGGAGGCGATCAGCGTAGTTGTTCAGGCTATTCGCCATATTTTATCCGGTAAAATATATGCAAGTGACGAGGTGAAAGAAAAGGCGCTGATGCGCTTAGCTTCCCACCAGGAAGGCCTTGAACCAACGCCTTTCGATCTGCTCACCGAAAGAGAACTTGAGGTTTTTAGATATATAGGTGATGGATTTTCCACCAAGGAAATATCCCAACGTATGAATCTGAGTGTCAAGACAATCGGAACCTATCGCGAACACATCAAGGAAAAACTTAATCTTAAACACTATGCCGAGCTGATAAAATGTGCGGTATATTGGCTTGAAAAATCGCGGAGCTAGTATATTATTAATCCACAGGAAGTTAGTTCTTCCCGCGTCCCGGCTTTGTTTCCTCAGTTTTAAACCTATCATGCCATAGGTTTAAAACCTACAGCCCATCAGAAAACCACACCAAAAAATTCAGTTGAATACCGATTGAACCGCCGCCTTGCTTTAGTCTCCAATGGACATGGCGGCACCCTCATCATATTCAAAATCGCTCGTTCTCTCATCGCTCCTGCTAAAGATTTTTCAGCTAGCCGCCTTTACGGCATTCGCATGTGTGTGACAAAGATTTCCTTTTGCAATTAATAAGCGTCTGAAAAGACAAGATGACAAAAAACCTTCGGAGAGGTGAGACATGCCCCAAAACGGCGTTAGTTACGAAGTATTGAGCCCTGTAAAATTTTTAATGCGCAGTGCTTATGTCTACCCCAACAAAGAGGCGGTTGTTTATGGCGACAAGCGCTATACCTATTCCCAATTTCAGCAAAGGGTCTACCGCCTGGCCAACGCCTTGCTCGACATGGGAATCGGCAAGGGGGACAAGGTCGCCTTTATTTGTCCCAACACGCCGCCCATGCTGGAGGCCCATTACGCGGTTCCCATGATCGGTGCCGCATTGGTGAGCGTCAACATTCGCCTCTCCGGCAACGAAATCGAATATATTCTCAACCATTCCGACAGCAAGGCGGTCTTTGTGGACAATGAGTTCGGTCAGATGGTGGCGGCCATCGCCGATCAGTTGCCCGCAGTGAAGCATTTCGTCAACATCTGCGATCTGGACGGGCAAAAACCCTTGGACGGCCCGGAATACGAAGATATTCTCGCTGCCTCATCTGAAAAGCCCTTTGACCTAAACATCCAGGACGAAAGAGAAGTCGCCACCATCAACTACACAAGCGGCACCACCGGACAGCCAAAAGGAGTCATGTATCATCATCGAGGCGCCTATCTAAACGCTTTGGGCGAGCTTATTGAGGCTAATTTGACCCCCGACGCCGTCTACCTCTGGACCCTCCCCATGTTTCATTGCAACGGCTGGTGTTTCACCTGGGCGGTGACCGCCATCGGCGGCACCCACGTTTGCCTGCGCAAGGTGGTTGCCGACGAAATTTTCAGTGCCATTGAAAAAGAAAATGTCTCCCATCTATGCGCCGCCCCCACGGTCCTCATCACCATGGCCCAATATCCCGATGCCCAAAACCTCAAGTTGAACCGCAAACTCGAGATTCTCACCGCCGGCGCGCCTCCGGCTCCCACCGTCATCCAGAACGTGGAGGCCATGGGCGCCAACGTGATTCACGTTTACGGCCTTACCGAGGTTTACGGGCCCCACAGCGTATGTGCCTGGCAAAAGGATTGGGACCTGCTACAGCCCGAGGAGCGGGCCGTGATCAAATCGCGCCAAGGTGTTCCCTATGTCACCACACAATTCATGGATGTTGTGGATCCGCTGAGCATGACGCCGGTTCCCGGAGACGCCAAGACCATCGGCGAGATAGTCATGCGGGGCAACAACGTCATGTTGGGCTATTACAAAGACCAGGAGGCCACGGACACCGCCTTTGCCGGAGGATGGTTTCACAGCGGCGACCTGGCGGTGATCCACCCTGACGGCTATGTCCAGATCATGGACCGCAAGAAGGACATTATCATCAGCGGCGGAGAAAACATCTCCACCGTGGAAATCGAATCCACCATTTACAGGCATCCCGACGTACTGGAGGTGGCGGTGATTCCCATTCCGGACCAGCGGTGGGGAGAAGTGCCCAAAGCCTTTGTGGTGGCCAAGCCGGGAACCCAGCCCACGGCTGACAGCATCATTGATTTCTGCAAAGAGAGACTGGCCAGGTTCAAGGCGCCCAAGACGGTTGAATTCGGGGAATTGCCCAAAACGGCCACCGGCAAGATCCAAAAATTCAAACTCCGGGAAAAAGAATGGCAAGGCCGCGATCGCATGGTCAATTAACAAGCCTTTTTAAGGGAGGTGCTTAAGATGTCTTTCTGCCTATTGAAACGCAACGACGGTGATGAGCAGCCATTCTGGCCACTCGGTCCTTTTAAAATCAGGCTGCCCTTTATCCACTACCGTTGGGAGTCGGTGGAATTCGTTCAGGCCTTGATCCTGTTCGTGGTCAGCTTGGCCATGATCCCGCTTTTACAGAAATATCTCGGCCTGCCCTATGAAGTGGCCCTGGCCTATGTCTTTGTTTGCGGCGTGGGTTTCATGCTGCCGGCGCTTTTAGGAGTCCCCATGGTGCCGGGCTGGATCACCCCAGCCATACCGGTGGTTCTGCTCTTCGTCAGTCAATACAAGCCCGGTCCCGAGGCCATCCAGGCCCTGGTGGCCCTGCAAATCCTGGTTGCCATCATATTCCTGGTCCTGGGCATCAGCAAATTGAGCAGCAAGGTGGTCAGAAGAGTGCCAGCCTCCATCAAGGCCGGCATCCTCTTGGGCGCCGGCGTGGCCGCCTTCATGGGTGAAATGAAGATGGGCGGCCGCATACCGGCTACTCCCCTGGCCATAGGATTCGGCGCGCTGGTCTGCTTCTACATGCTGTTTTCGGTGTCGTTCGCCAAACTACGCGAACGCAACGCCTTTTGCCGCATCCTGGGCAAATACGGCATGGTGCCGGCCATGCTTCTGTCCATCGGCGTCGGCCTCTTGGTCAAGGAATATCCCCTGCCTGACATCCAGTTGGGGATCACCATGCCCCAGTTCGCGGAGATGTGGAAATATCTGCCCTTTAGCGTGGGCTTCCCCTCGGCCGAGATGTTCATCCAGGCGATTCCCACGGCAATCATCGCCTATATCATCGCCTTCGGCGACGTGATCGTCGGCACCACCCTGGTCAAAGACGCGGCGGAAGAGGTCCGCACTGACGAAAAGGTGGATACGGACAGCGACCGCATTCACCTGGTCACCGGCCTGCGCAACGTGTTGCATGCATTCTTGGCGCCTTACCCGGGCCTGGCCGGCCCCATCTGGACCGCGGTGACCGCCACGGTGGCCGACCGCTACCGCCACGGCCGCGGGGCCATGGATTCCATTTTCAGCGGCAGCGGAACCTTTTGGATCGCCGGTTTCCTCGCCCTGTTCGCCTTGCCCTTGGTGAGCTTCTTCAAGCCGTTTTTGCCCATCGGCCTGTCGCTCACTCTGGTGGTAACCGGCTACCTGTGCATCATCACGGCCTTTAAGCAGATAGAAAACGCCTCCCAACTGGGCGTGGCCGGAACCATGGCCATTGTGTTGGCCATGCACGGCGCCGCCTGGGGCCTCGGCATCGGCATAGTGCTGCACGTCCTGTTGGAGCGCAACATGATGCTGGCCAGGGAAACCGTGCGCACCAAATAGGCGCGCGGCAAACAGCGCCTGGATACGGCTCCGTTGTTGGGCCTAAAATCGGCCCGCCTCGCGAGCCCCCCCCGGGCGGGCAAACCTCTTCCCCTCCGGGGCGGCAGCGGACATCGCCGATCAATCCGGTGAGCCGCCTCCGCCCCGGAGGATTTGCCATACAGAATGTGGCCCAAATCATCCAGGTATCTGAGAATGACCTCTCCCCAGGAAAAGGAAGTGATCGTTCACGGTGATGGCGCCTATCCCCTCCGAACAGAGAAACCATCGACGGCCACCGGCCGAACATGAACGCCCGGCGTGTTTCCCGCGGTTCGACAACTTCCTACATCGCTATGACAAAGGTACGGGCGTCAATAGTGACTGAGCCGCGCTCATCAACAAGGGTCCTTCGCCGTTGGCCGCACCGGATCGCTCGGTTCGTTCATCATGCCGCCCAATGGCGTCATGCTGGCGCCACGGACAACCATGCACCCATGAACATGAAAGAAACGGATTGCAGAGAATTACCAACAAACGTCATGGAAAAGCAAAAGATCCAGCCATTTCTGACTGGATCTTTTTTATTTAAGAAGTGGCGGGGACGACGAGACTTGAACTCGCGGCCTCCGGCGTGACAGGCCGGCGCTCTAACCAAAGCTGAGCTACGCCCCCGCGTATCGTATTCAATTTTTTTGCTTCGGCCGCCCCGGTAAAAAGGTGGTAGGCGGAACAGGGCTCGAACCTGTGACCTCCGGCGTGTAAGGCCGATGCTCTCCCAACTGAGCTACCCGCCCACTTACCAGGGGATCAGCCGTCTCGGCTCGGCCCCCAAAGCGGATATTTATTTATCAGCAAGGCTCTGTTCTGTCAACCAGAATTCGCTCAATGAGCAACTAAATCCGCTGGCGGGTCTTCACCCTCAGGAATGTCCGGGAAAAAAGGCTCGTCCTCGCCGTGAAACAGGTCGTCGGGGTTGTCCACGGCCAAGGAGTGGCGCAGCACCTCATCCATGTGTTCCACGGGCACCAACTCCAGCGAGCGCAGCACCTTTTGCGGTATTTCCTTGATATCCTTAGTGTTATCCTTGGGTATCAGAACCTTGGTCATCCCCACCCTGTGGGCGGCCAAAACTTTTTCGCGCAGGCCGCCGATGGGCAGCACCCGGCCGCGCAGGGTGATCTCGCCGGTCATGGCCACATTGGCCCGCACGGGTATGCGTGTCAGGGCGCTTACCAGCGAGGTGGTCAGGGTGATGCCCGCCGAGGGGCCGTCCTTTGGCGTGGCGCCCTCTGGCACGTGGATGTGCAGGTCAACGTGTCTGTAAAATGTTTCAGGCAGGCCCAGACGCTTGGCCCTGGTGCGCACGTATGACAGGGCGGCCTGGGCCGACTCCTGCATCACCTCGCCCAGCTTGCCGGTGATGATCAGCTTGCCCTTGCCGGGCATGATCACCGCCTCGGTGGTCAGCACCTCGCCGCCCACCTCGGTCCAGGCCAGGCCGTTGGTCAGGCCCACATGGTCCTCAGTCTCGGGCAGTCCGTGGCGGAACTTGGGCACGCCAAGGTGCTTTTCCAGGACATTGGCCGGCACCTTGGCCACGGCCTCGCGGTCGCCGCTGGTGACCAGTTCCTTGGTTACCTTGCGGCAGATGGTGGCGATCTCGCGCTCCAGGTTGCGCACTCCCGCCTCTCGGGTGTAGCGCTGGATAATCTGCTGCAGGGCGTTGTCGCTGAGCTGCACCTGCTCGGGCTTCAAGCCGTGGGCCTTGGCCTGCTTGGGCAGCAGGAACTGCCTGGCGATGGAGACCTTTTCCAATTCGGTGTAGCCGGGCAGGCGGATTATCTCCATACGGTCCTGCAACGGCGCGGGGATGGAATACAGGGTGTTGGCCGTGGTGATGAACATCACCTCGGACAGGTTGTAGTCCACCTCGAGGTAGTGGTCATTGAAGGCGAAGTTCTGTTCCGGGTCCAGGACCTCCAGCAAGGCCGCCGAGGGGTCGCCCCGGAAGTCGGTGGACATCTTGTCCACCTCGTCCAGGCAGAACACCGGATTGACGCTCTTTACCCGGCGCATGCTCTGGATGATCTTGCCGGGCAACGCGCCGATGTAGGTGCGGCGGTGGCCGCGGATCTCGGCCTCGTCGCGCACGCCGCCCAGGGACAGGCGTATGAACTTGCGGCCCATGGCCCTGGCGATGGAACGGGCCAGGGATGTTTTGCCCACGCCCGGAGGACCCACGAAGCAGAGAATGGGTCCCTTGATCTTCTTGGTCATGGCTTGGACGGCCAGGAACTCCAGGATGCGCTCCTTGGGCTTTTCCAGGCCGTAGTGATCGTCGTCGAGAATACCCTGGGCGTCGACGAGGTCATGTTTGTCCCTGGTGCGCTCATACCAGGGCAGGCCCATGAGCCAGTCGATATAATTGCGCACCACCGTGGCCTCGGCGCTCATGGGCGACATCAGCTTGAGCTTTTTGAGCTCGCCCCGAAGCCTCTCGGCCACCTGACGGGGATAGCGGCGTTTTTCGATCTTTTCCTCTAGCTCGCGCACCTCGTTCTCGGCGCTGCCCTTTTCGCCCATCTCCTTCTGGATGGCCCGCATCTGCTCGTTGAGGTAGTACTCCCGCTGGTTTTTCTCCATCTGGCGCTTGACGCGGCCCTTGATGCGCTGCTCGAGCTGCAAAATCTCGATCTCGCCGCGCATCAGTTCATAGAGTTTTTCCAGGCGCAGGTTGGGTTCAAGGGTCTCCAGGAGGTTTTGCTTTTCTTCCAGCTTTATGGGCAGATGGCCCACGATATTGTCGCTCAAAGAACCGGGATCGGTTATCCCGGCAATGGACTGCACAACTTCCTGGGGGATCTTCTTGTTGAGTTTGGCGAACTGCTCAAAGGCCTGGTTTACCGAGCGGATCAGGGCCTCGGATTCCAGATCGGGCGAAAACTGCTCGGGCACCATCTCCAGATCGACCATGAAGAAGTCGTCGTTGGGCAGGTATTCGGCCACCCGGGCCCGCTCCTTGCCCTCGATGAGGGCCTTCACCGTGCCGTCGGGCAGGCGCAGCAGTTGCAACACCGTGGACAACGTGCCCAGGCGGTGGATGTCTTCGCGGTTGGGCTCGTCGATCCTGGCGTCTTTCTGGGTGGCCAGAAAAATCATTTTACCGTGTTCCATGGCGTATTCCAGGGCCGCCACGGAACGCTGGCGCCCCACGAACAACGGAGCAACCATGCGGGGAAATACTACAATGTCTCTAAGCGGTAATAACGGCGCACGCATCGGCGTACCTCTCTTGACCCTGAACAGGGCCGGTTTTGCCAGGCGGGAAACAATGGGCCCGCCTAGGCGGGCCCGTGTTAATCAAGGAATACGGATGTGCTAGGCATACTCCGCCTGGCTGGAATACAAGAGCATCGGCTGTTCGCCCTTGGTGATCACCTCTTCGCCGACCACGCATTCCTGCACGTCCTTCAGGGAAGGCAGTTCGTACATGATATCGAGCATGGAGGCTTCCAGAATGGAGCGCAGGCCGCGGGCGCCGCTCTTGCGGGTGATGGCCTCTTCGGCCACGGCCTTGAGAGCCTCGTCGGTGAACTTCAAGTCCACGCCCTCGAACTCGAACAGCTTCTGATACTGCTTGACCAGAGCGTTCTTGGGTTCGGTGAGAATGCGGATCAGGGCGTCCTCGCTGAGTTCATCCAGGGTAGCCACCACGGGCAAGCGTCCGACAAATTCGGGAATCAGGCCGTAGCGGATCAGATCCTCGGGCCGGCACTGGGCCAGGATATCGCCCAGAGGCATTTCCTCGTTGCGCTTTTTCACGTTGGCCGTAAAGCCCATGGACTTGCTGCCGATGCGGTTGGCGACGAGCTTGTCCAGTCCCACGAACGCGCCGCCGCAGATAAACAGGATGTTGGTCGTGTCGACCTTGACGAACTCCTGCTGCGGATGCTTGCGCCCGCCCTTGGGCGGCACGGATGCCACGGTGCCCTCGATGATCTTCAACAGGGCCTGCTGCACACCTTCGCCGGAAACGTCCCTGGTAATGGACGGGTTTTCGCTCTTGCGGGCGATCTTGTCGATCTCGTCGATGTATACGATACCGCGCTGGGCCCGTTCCACGTCATAATCCGCGGCCTGAAGCAGGTTGAGAATGATGTTCTCGACATCCTCACCGACATAGCCGGCTTCGGTCAGGGTTGTGGCGTCGGCAATGGTAAACGGCACATTCAATATGCGCGCCAAGGTCTGGGCCAACAGGGTCTTGCCGCTGCCGGTGGGGCCTATGAGCATGATATTGCTCTTCTGCAACTCCACGCCGCCCATCTCGGTTTTGGCGTCGATACGCTTGTAGTGGTTGTGCACCGCCACCGAAAGAATCTTTTTGGCCCGCTCCTGCTCGACAACATAGTCGTCGATGATCGCCTTGATTTCCTTGGGCTTGGGAATACTGACCTGAGTAGCCGCTTCCTCCTTCTGATATTCCTCTTCGATGATCTCGTTGCAAAGCTCAATGCACTCATCGCAGATATAAACAGAAGGTCCGGCAATGAGCTTTTTTACTTCCTCTTGGCTCTTGCCGCAGAAGGAACAAACAAGATCAGGGCCCTTGCCGTTGCTTTTCTTGCTCATAAAAAGTGGCCTCCAAGCGCCTCAATAACCGGTTGCTCTAAGTTTCCTCCACCTCGCGGTGGGTGATGACTTCATCAACGATGCCGTACTGCTTGGCCTCAGCCCCGCTCATGAAGAAGTCGCGCTCCGTGTCAACGGAAATCTTCTCAAGTTTTTGACCCGTGTGGTCGGCCAGGATCTGGTTGAGCTCCTCGCGCATCCGCAGGATTTCCCTGGCGTGAATCTCGATGTCCGTGGCCTGGCCCTGGGCCCCGCCAGAGGGCTGGTGAATCAAAATGCGGGCATGGGGCAGACTGAAACGTTTGCCCTTTTCCCCCGCCGCCAGTAAAACCGCAGCCATGGATGCGGCCTGACCCATGCACAGCGTGCTCACCGGGGCCTTGATAAACTTCATGGTGTCGTAGATGGCCATTCCAGACGTCACCACACCGCCGGGCGAGTTTATGTACAGGTGTATGTCCTTGTTGGGGTCGTCCGCCTCCAAAAACAACAACTGAGCGGTTATTACGTTGGCAACGTTGTCATCGATGGCCTGGCCCAGGATGATGATCCTATCTTTCAACAACCTGGAGTATATGTCATATGACCGTTCGCCGCGGCTTGTCTGCTCGATGACAAATGGTATAAGGCTGCTCATTTAGGACTCTTTCTCGTCTTCGTTACTGCCTGCAGCGGCTTCTTCCGCCTTTTTCTGGGCCAATTCTTCTGCCAATTCAGCGGGATCGACTAGTTTTATGATAGCACCGGCCTTGAGGGCCTGCAACGTCTTTTCTTCCAGGATCTGGGCCATCACGCTCGGCAACATGTTGTTTTTAATATAAATATCTTTGATGGACTGTGCCGGTTGGCCAGTCTGATCAGCTACCTTTTGGTAGTGCGATTCGTAATCTTCTTCCTCGACCTCGACTTTTTCCAACTCGGAAATGCGGCCCAGGACGATTCCAGAGCGGACTTTCTTCTCGGCTTCGGGCTTGAAGTCGGTGGACAGACGCTCTTCGTCAAGACCAACGGCGTCCGGGTCCATGCCGCTCTGGCGAAGGCGGCTCTTGAACGAGGCCACCATCTCTTCCAGTTCCTGCTTGACCAGGGTCTCGGGGATGTCGAACTCGCCAAGATCGCGGATGTGGTCGAGAATCTGGCGGCGCACCTGCATGTCTTTTTCCTGCTGGTACTGGCGCTCCAGTTCTTCCTTGATCTTGTCCTTGAGGGCGCCGATGGTTTCGAACTCCGGCGAAACGCTGCGGGCGAAATCATCATCAGCGTCGGGCAGCAGCTTCTGCTTGAGTTCCTTGACCACCAGCTTGAACTTGATGTCCTTGCCGCGCATTTCCTCGTTGGATGAGTCTTCGTCCATGTGCACGATGGCCTCGACAATATCGCCGGGCTTGGTCTTGACCAGGGCGACTTCGATTTCTTCCTGCACTTGGCCTGCGCCCAACTCAACGTCCACGTTGTCGGCCGTACCGCCTTCCAGGGGTTCGTCACCGTCAAAGGTCTGGTAATCCACCACCACAACGTCACCGGTCTGGGCCGGGCGATCTTCCTCCACCGTTTTGAGCATGGCCTGGCGGTCGCGCATCATGTCGATGCGCTTTTCGATCTCCTCGTCGCTGGCCTCCAGCGTGGGCTCCTTGATTTCAAATCCCTTATAGGCCTCGGGCTCGATGTCGAACTCGGGCCTGACATCGAAAATTACCTGGAAGATAAAGTCTTCGCCCCGTGAGGGCACGGCCTGAAAGTCAAACTCGGGCTGGGCCAACGGACTCATGCCGGATTCATCCATGGCCTGGTCGTACTGTTCGCGGATCAGTACCTCGGCGGACTCGTACGCCGCCTGGGGGCCATAATAGCGCTCGATTACCTTGCGGGGCACCTTGCCCGGACGGAAACCCTTGATCTTGGCATTGCGGCCGTGCTTGTTCAGCAGTTTATCAATGGTTTTGTCGACCTCGGCGGCAGGCACTTCAACAGTGAGCTGGCGCTTTACCGAATTGAGTTCTTCAACGTTGACCTTCATCTTATCTTTACCCTGTTCTAGGCGTTTCGAAGTTACTTCATTTTGCGGTGACGCAAATGACCAAGTATAAAATCACGAAAGTGTCTATATACCATAGAATGCGCAAATTTACATAAACCCACTATTTTTGTTGCGCCATTGTTTGAATCAAACCGTGCAGGCGAAAAACCGGCGCCCAACCATGCGTCAATGTGTCTAAAATAGTAACTATCCTCCCGGATGCAAATTAATCAACCACCCACGCACCAGGTATTCGGTCATGCGCCATAAATTTTTTTTCGGAGAAAAAACCCAGCAAGGGGCAAAGTCGATCCGTGTGGAGTTATTTTATTGAATTTACTAGACCTGTCCGGCGATGCATACAAATTAGTTTTCTTCGCCGGTTTCTTCCGATCAACCGAGTGAATTGGCGGGCCAAACAGAACCACTTTCGCGGAAACCGCGGCCCCGTTGAAAGGGTCCGACCAAGAGTGGCAAAGCCCGCCCTGGAAGCAACATACGCGCAGCAAAAAATGCCCTGGAATCGACTGCCAAACTCCCGCCAAATAAAAAACCCTCTTTAATTTACCGCAAAGACCTTCACAAGCCTGAACATCAGCGACTATATTTTAACAGCGATCCTTGTTTATCTACTGGACCAAGGCGCGACAACAGACCTGTCTGAATGTATGATCCGGCCTTACGGACTTGTGTATATTTTACCCTTGGCGGAGAGCCAACTGAGTTCACGCGATGTCATAGACTCGATAGCACTGGCCGCCGCAACAACGGTGTTGGCCTTGCTTGTGCCATGGGAGTTGGTGTTTTCAGCCACTGCCCCCACTGGCGGCGACACCTCCGGCCACTATTCGGCATTTGTTTATTTCAATGACCACATATTGCCCAACCTGCGGCTGTGGGGCTGGAACCAGGGCAACCTGGCCGGTTTTTCCCAATTTGAGTTCTATTTTCCCCTGCCTTTCTTGATTTTCAGCGCTCTAGGGTTAATTTTCCCCCTGCCCATAGCCTATAAAATCGGCGTGCTGCTGCCCGCATTCGCCCTGCCTTTTTGCACATACCTGAGCCTCCGGCTGCTGCGGGCCCATTTTCCGGGCGCGATTGTCGCCGCTGTTTTTTCCTTGTCGTTTCTTTTCGTGGAAAACCACTCCGTCTGGGGCGGCAATATTGGTTCCCTGCTGGCCGGCGAGGTCTGCTACGGCTATGGTTTTTGCCTCACCTGGGTCTATCTGGGGATGGCGACATGGTGGCTCAAGGGTCGCAGCGGCGTGGTTGCGCCGTCCCTGATGCTGATGGCCGTTGGCCTTTGCCATGCATCTTCGCTGTTGTTCTGCCTTTTGGCCGGTGTTTTCGCCGTGGGAATACGACGCGATTGGCGGCGGGCGGCGGTGCGTCTGCTGGTTCTGTACGTTCTCTCCTTTTTATTGCTTGGTTTTTGGCTCATCCCCTTTATCACAAGCGGAGCCCAATCGGATCTTTTCAATTTCATCTGGATAGTCGACGACTGGCACAAATATCTTCCGCCTCTGATGTGGCCCCTTTTCTTGTTGGCCCCGGCCGGTTTGCTGCTCAGCTATTTCATGGGAGACCTCAACGACAAGTTCCGGGCCAACTACCTTGTCGGCTGGCTGGCGGCCGCCGGGGTCCTGCTGTTGATTTCGCCGCTTATCAACGCCGTAACTGTGCGTTTCGTTCCGTTTATCCAGTTTACCGGACTGATAATCACCGCATGCGGCATCGGCGTGGCCTTGAAGAACCAACGCGCCCGCTGGCTTGCCGCCGTCGTCATCATCGCGGTCGCCCTGGCCTGGCCCTGCGCCAAGGTTAAAAACCTGCCCGTCTGGCTACACCACAACAACAGCGGCTCCGAAGCCATGACACTATGGCCGGATATGGCCAGAATGAACGAAATCCTGAAGGGCCAAACCGGTGACAGCCGCATAATCTTCGAGCATGTTTCCCATAACGACAGGTATGGCTCGGACAGATCCTTGGAGGCCCTGTCTCATTGGACCGGGCGACCCACCCTGGGAGGTCTTCATATCCAAGCCAGCCCCAACTCGCCTTTTCTGTTTTATCTGCGGTCGGAAATCAGCACATACTGCCCCACCCCACTGCCCTTGTATCATCACACCCACCTGAACCTGGCCAGGGCCCTGAGGCATCTGGCCCTATACAACGTCGGACACTTCATCGCCATGGACCGAGGCACCGTGCAAGCGGCTCTAGCCACACCGGGCCTGAAGCCATCGGGAGAATTCGGACCTTTCCATGTTTTTACGGTGGAAGGCTGTCCCGACACCTACGCCACGCCCCCCGAATGCGGGCCAGTGGCCGTGGTGACCGAACGCCCCCGGTTCATCGCCTTGCAGTGGTTCAGATTCACGAACCTGAAAACGCCGTTGGTCTTTTTCAACTCGGATGACGACATTCCGGCCGGGAGGTTCGCCTCCGTCCTGCATGACGACGGCACCCGCGCCAGCCCTATCCTCAAGATTTTGCGGGATGACGGTTTGCCTTGCCGGGCCATGGGCGGCCACGCCGCGATATCCGAAAAGATCGGGCCCCAAACCATTGAGTTGCAGGGCCTCATTCCGGGCCAACCGGTGTTGATCAGCATCTCTTTTGACCGCGGATGGCGCAGCACCAGCGGAGAAGCCGTATACGAGGCATCTCCGGCCTTCATGCTGATCTACCCCACCGGCACATCACTAAAGCTGGTCCACGGCCCCACCTGGCCACACTGGCTGGGCCTGGCTTTGACAATCTGCGGCGGCTTACTGGGCCTGTTCATCGCCGCAAGGCCCTTGGGCCTGGAGCAACCCCTGGGCCGTATTTCCGATTTCATTGGGCGCCCCCCGCTCAAGCGGAGGCTGGTGGCGCTGGCTTTGATACTGGTTGTCGCGGGGGTGAGCTGGCTTTGGTTGGTCCATGACGACCCCCGAACCTTGTGCGACAAGGCCAAGCGGGCGGCCGAAGAGGGCCGGAGGGAACAGGCCAGAGGGCTATATTCCGAAATCCTCGCTGAATACGGCATGTGCGACGTCGGCGACCATTGTCTGAGCGGAATGGCCATGACCCACTACTCCGAAGGCGACTATGAACGCGCCATTACCTTGTGGCTTCAATTGCTGCGCGACTACCCGGATTCGTCCCTGCTCCCGGAAACCCTATACCATCTGGCCCGGTCATACGAAAATAACGGCGACCCGCAAAAAGCCGGTCAATACGGCCGCGAGTTGGTGCGGCTTTTCCCCAATAGCGACTGGGCCGCCAAATGGACCAGCGGTAAATAAACCGCCCTTCCAGTCACCGGCTTTCGCGGTCCCAACATGCCTGTTTTCAGTTTTTGGTCAAATCCGTTCGGGATAGCGTTTGCGGATGGTGTCGATGACTTCAAAGACATCGAAGAACGCTTCCACGACTTCGGGGTCGAATTGAGTGCCCCTGACGCTGTCTATTTCATCAAGGGCTTTTTGAATGGGCCAGGCGTCCTTGTAGACGCGGATGGAAATCAAGGCGTCGAACACATCAGCCAGTGCCGTTATGCGGGCAAACAAGGGGATCTGCTTTTCCTTGAGCCCCGCCCCCGGTTCGGCCTGGGAGGAATACAGGTTCTTGACCTTTCCGGGATAGCCCTTGCCGTCCCACCGTTCATGGTGATGCAGGGCCACTTCCCTGGAGGCTATGTCGACCTCGGTGCCGGCGTCTTCAAACAACTGGGCTCCGCTGATGGTGTGGAATTTAATAATCTGGAATTCCGCCGGCGTCAGCCGTCCCGGCTTTTTCAAGATGGTATCGCTGATGGCCACCTTGCCGATGTCGTGCATCATGGCCGCGATGCGGATGATGCCTTTCTGGCGCCGGATCTCCTGGGTGTCCATGCCCCTCTTCAGGGCCAGGTGTTCGAATATCTCCGCCGCGTATCCTCCGACCCTGGTCACGTGGCTGCCGGTCTCCTTGGGATCGCGCAGGCGCACCATGCGGATCTGGCGCAGCAACAGTTCACGGGTGTTCAGGGCCTTTTCCAATGCCGCGGCGGCGCTTTTACAGAAAAACTCCACCAGTTTGCGGCACTGCGGGGAAAACGTCGACGTATGGCCGTCATAGTCCTTGGCGTTGATCAGCTCCAACACGCCGACGATGTTGCCGGCCCTGGTGCGGATGGGCGTAATCAAAAAAGACTTGCAGCGGTATCCCGAGGCCTCGTCAAAGCTGCGGTTATAGCCGTACGGGGCGTCGGGGTCGATATGGTAAGCGTCGTCGATGACCAGGGTTTCTCCGTGGTGGGCCACGAAACCGGCCAGTGAACTGTCATCGATTTCCACAGAATAGTCCTGATACAGGTATTGGCGGCTTCTCCTGGAGGCAAACAGCACATCGTTGTGCACATAGGAAAACAGCAGTTTGTCGCCCTTTTTAAGGAAGATCGTCCCGGCCTCGGCCCGGCATATCCTGCGGGAGCAGTCCAGTATGCCGTCCAAGATTGTATCCGGATCCGGGACCAGCAACAGTTGCTCGGCCACGGCGAGCAAATCTTCCTGAACGGAACTGATCGGAGTTGACTGGGGCTGCAAGGCCTACCTTCCAAGATCTTATTTTAGTTACGCCTACTGTGCATCATTGAACACAATGATAGCACAGAAAGCAACTATGGAAAAACATATGAGGTTTGGTCTTTTTAGTCAACAAGCAGATTGTTCATGGCCCCGGCTATTCTCCGGCCCAGGACCAACTCGGCCTGTGTGGACAGATGCACGCCGTCGGACTGTAGCGGCAGGCCCTTGGCGCTGACCATTTCCCCATCGGCGATTTTCATGGCGGCCTGGTTTTTCTGCATATCCCGCCAATAGGCCAGGAAAAGCCTGTTTTGAAAGCGCGGCCCCAGATCGCCGATCTGCACGAAAACCACGGGTATCTCATTGCAGTCCAGATCCCGGCGGAATCCCAAGAGTATCTCCTTGAAATTCAAGGGCCAATCCCTGACCGTTTCGGCGGTGACGGTGTCAGATTCCCCCTGATACCACACCAAACCGGTGATGCGCCCTTTTTGGGCGGCGGCCTTGGCCCGGCGGATGCATGAGCCGTAAAGCGTCTCCGCCCCGCCCTGGGCCGTCCACTGGGCCATTGCCGAGCCGCCCAAGGCGCAGGGCACCAAACCAATCTTCAAACCGGGCCGCAGCCTTCTGAGTTCCTTGGCAAAGGCCAGGCCAGGCCCCACCCCGGCGTCGTAGTCCGCCGAGACCAAATCAATCTGGCCGGTGGCGTCGTCCAGGGGTTCCAGCGCGGGTTTCCACACATCGTCGTTTCCGAAAAGCCATATATTTTCATTAGGTTGGTTGAATTCCGCGGGAAAGTCGGCCAAATCTCCCCTACCCGAGATGTTTGATTGGCCGGCCAGGATGAAGATGGACAACCCGTCTGGCGCGGAACCATTTCCGCAACCGGAGGCACTCATGACCAGTAAAGCGGCAGACAACCAAGCAAAGACCTTGGGACCGAATGATTTCGACATTTAAATCACCAGTTGGACTAAAATGAAACCTATGCTACTATTATTCCTGATTGATCAATTTAACATGGCTTCCATGGATGGCCCAAATTGCCAAGGGATGGCGACCACAGGAGGCCAGGACCATGAAAACCACCATTCCCTTGTCGCAGCTTTTACGGCCCGTGGAGCCCTCGGGCAGGCAAGCCGCGTCATCCAGGGTAAAGCCCAATTCGGAAAAAGCCGTCATTGCCCAGGATGCCGGGGCCTGCGACACCAGCGGGCTGCGCAGACTGGACCCAAGCCAGATCAGAAACAGTGTCAGCAGAGGAGAGGCCGAGGCCCGGCTGCTGTTCGCCAAGGCCCAAATGCCCCAAAGGCCTCTATCCTCTTTATTGGCCCAGGCCAATATTGACCAGGCTGTGGCCACCCGCCTTTTGGATTAACGGATCGTTGACCAAGGCCGACAGCCGGCGGGAGCATTCATATGGCGTATGAAAACCCCTACAACGGCTTTCTGAAGCGCATAACCGACAATAACGGTTTGCTCGACAAGCTCAGACAGCGTACATCCGACGGCGAAAAAATCAAACCTGAACAACTAAAAGACGCCTACGGGTTCGCGCACTCTACAGTGACCGAACTGGCGTCTTTTCTGGGCATCGACAAACCCGGCGGCAACGACGAAGCCGTGGATTCCGCCGGCCTGGATGTCTATGATAAAGCCGTGGATACGTGTATAAATATAACCAAGTTCTCACTGGACTTGGCCCGGCTGCACGGACCGGCATATTTGATCATCCCGGAGTGATCACCAGCGTATCACGGCGTTGCCCGGTATGTTGAACTCATTGTAGTCCAGATAACCGTCGCCGTTGCTGTCATACTGGGAAAACATCCCCGCCGAATCGTTCTTGCTTTTATACAGGCGGTAATATTCATCCGGGCTCAGCCTGCCGTCATGATCTTCATCCAAGGCCTCGAATATGCCTTTTTTATCCAGGGCGGGCCCGATGTTCTTTCCGGCGGCGCAACCGGAGACAAACGGCAGGGCCAAGGCGCAGACAACGACCAATGCGGCCGCCAGCGGTCTCGATTCTTTTATAGGCATGTCCCTTCCCCCATAATATTCACGTTAAATTCAGCCGCCCCTTGCAGGGCCTGGGCTGTTGCTACATAGTTACGGCAGCTATGTTTACGATCAAGAAAATAATCAGTGTATTCGTCATGCCCCTGGGCCTGGTCGTCGTCGTCTGGCTGGCCGGGGCGGCGCTGTTTTTCTGGAAGAAACGGCGTGGCCTGGGCGGCAGTCTCATGGTCATAGCCGCCCTGCTGCTGATCGCCCTTTCCCTGCCGCTGGTAGGCCAGGCCCTTTTGCGGCCTTTGGAAACCGATGCGGGCTCTTATGCCGAACCACAGGCCCTGGCCCTGGCCGGGGTCCGGGATGTCGTAGTCTTGGCCGGAGGCACCAACACCGGCCGGCGGCCCGTGTCGGACAAACTCAGCCAGTCCAGCCTCAAGCGCCTGATCGAAGGCGTGCGCCTGTGGCGTAGTCTGCCCAGGGGCCGGCTGATCCTCTCGGGCGGGGTGCTCAGCGGCGAGGTAAGCAGCGCCAGGCGCATGGCCGATCTGGCCCAGGCCATGGGCGTACCGCCCCACGCCATTGTGCTCGAAGACCAATCAAAAGATACAGCCGACGAGGCCAGGCTGCTGGTCCCCCTGCTCAGCGGGCAGTCCTTCGCCCTGGTCACCTCGGCCAGCCACATGCCCCGCTCCATGGCCCTGTTCAAAGCCCAGGGGCTGGACCCGGTGCCCGCTCCCACGGATTTCCGCTCCACCTCGGACGAGCCGTGGTATGTATACGCCTTACCCTGTATTGAAGGTCTTTATATGAGTTCCGCGGCCTTTCATGAATACTTGGGCCTGCTGTGGGCCCGCTTTCACGGTTTCTGGCCGCCGCAAATGGAGCCTGCCCCATGAGCCCCATGACTCCTCCTGACAAATTCGACGTCATCGTGGTGGGCGGAGGTCACGCCGGTTGCGAGGCGGCCCTTGCCGCGGCCCGCATGGGCCAAAAATGCCTATTGGTCACCATCAACCTCGACCACATAGCCGCCCTTAGCTGCAACCCCGCCGTGGGCGGCCTGGCCAAGGGGCACCTGGTGCGCGAGATCGACGCCATGGGCGGCCAGATGGGCTTGGCGGCCGACGCGGCGGGCATCCAGTTCCGCTTATTAAACCGCAGCAAGGGCGCGGCGGTGTGGTCAAGCCGGGCCCAGGTGGACATGGACCGCTACCCCAAATACATGCGGGGCGTCTGCCTGAACCAGGACTCGTTGTGGCTGTTGGATTCCAAGGCCCGGGGCCTGATCATCGAAAACGGCCGGGCTACGGGCGTGACCACCGACCGGGGACACCGCATCGAGGCCCGGGCGGTTGTTTTGACCACGGGCACCTTTCTGCGGGGCCTGATCCACGTGGGCCTGCGCAACTGGCCGGCCGGCCGCATGGGCGACCCTTCCGCCGAAGCCCTTTCGGCCCAACTCAAAGACCTGGGCCTGAATCTGGGCCGCCTGAAAACCGGCACTTGCCCCCGCCTGGACGCACGGACCGTGGACCTGGACAGCCTGGAGACCCAGCCCGGCGACGACGACCCGCGCATGTTCAGCTTTTTGTCCCAAAAGCCCAAACTGCCCCAGATGCCATGCTGGGTCACGGGCACCAATGAAAAGACCCACGAAATCATCCGGGCCCACCTGGACCAGTCACCGCTGTACGCCGGGGTGATAACCGGCGTGGGCGCCCGCTACTGCCCGTCCATCGAGGACAAGGTGGTGCGCTTTCCCGAACGGGGCGGCCACCAGGTCTTCCTGGAGCCCCAGGGCCTGGAAAGCGGCCTGCTCTACCCCAACGGCATCCCCACCTCGTTGCCCCTGGAGGCCCAGGTGGGCATGGTCCGCTCTTTGCCCGGCTGCGAAAACGCCTTTATCGTGCGGCCGGGCTATGCCATTGAATACGACTACAGCGATCCCCTGGACCTGAAGCCCACCTTCGAGTCCAAGATCGTGCCGGGGCTGTATCTGGCCGGGCAGATCAACGGCACCAGCGGCTATGAAGAGGCCGCGGCCCAGGGCCTATGGGCTGGGGTCAACGCGGTGCTGGCCCTGCGTGGCGAAGATCCGCTGGTCCTGGACCGCAGCCAGGCCTACATGGCCGTATTGGCCGACGATCTGGTGACCAAGGGCACGGGAGAGCCCTACCGCATGTTCACCAGCCGTGCCGAGTACCGCCTGAGCCTGCGGGAAGACAACGCCGACGTGCGCCTGAGCCGCATCGGCCGGGACATCGGCCTGGTCGACGACACCCGCTGGGCCGTGTTTTCGGCCAAATTGGAGGCCCTGCACAAAGCCGCTGAACTGCTCCGGGAGGTGCGCATCAACCCCACCAAAGACATCTTGGATGCTTTGGAACGCCTGGGCACCGGATCGTTGACCAAGCCCCTGAGCGCCGCCGAGGTGCTGCGGCGGCCGGGCATGGACCTGGCCAAGCTGGCCACCCTGCACCCGGCCCTGGAGCCGCTGAAGGACCTCGGGCCCGAGGTGGCCACTCAAATCGAAATAGAAACCCACTACGCCGGATACGTGGAGCAGGAGCGCCAGCGGGTGGAGCAATTCAAGGCCAAGGAATCGGTGACCTTGCCGGCGGACATGGAATACGGCGTCATCGCCGGGCTCAGCCGGGAGGTGGTCGAAAAACTCAGCCGTATCAAACCGGCCAACCTGGGCCAGGCCGGACGCATCAGTGGCGTGACCCCGGCGGCCCTGACCCTGATAAGCTTTCACGTGGGGCGCATGCGGCCAACCAATTGAAGCACCTTGTTTATTGGTTTTGATTGAGCTATATTCCGGGTTTGGTGGCAGGCTGTTTCAGCGGCATCCGCGGCGCCGCCAAACCGGCAATGGTTTTATTTGGCCTGCATATATCGCGGGGAGTGGCATCATCAGTTTCAAACGCAAAAAAAACAAGCTGGGCAATACAGGGCTTCAGGCGTCCCTGGCGGCCATGGTGCCTTCCTGGATCAGCCCCAACATGCTCACGGTGTTCAGGCTGGTGCTCACGTCGTCCATCGTCCTGGTCGATGTCTACGGCCTTACTCTGTGGTGGGTCCTGCTCCTGGGCTTTATCGCCGGGATAACCGACTTTCTCGACGGCGCCGTGGCCAGGGAGCGGGGCCAGATAACCCAACTGGGCTCGTACCTTGATCCGCTGTGCGACAAGGTTCTGGCCGTGGTGGTGGGCTATGTCCTATGGCGGCGGGGCGTATTGCCGGGCCTGCCGTTGCTTTTGGTCATGCTGGCCGAGACTCACGCCATTATCTTGCCGATATTGCACATAATCAGGCGCAGCATCACCAGGCAGCCGCTGACGCCCCTGCCCCAGGCCAAGGCCAACGTGTTCGGCAAGTGGAAATTCGGCGCCCTCGGCTGGGGCATGGCCGTTCTCATCGTCGGTCACTTGACCGGATGGGTCGTGGCCGACGGCATCGGCATGTTCGGCATGTGGTTTGCCGTTGTGTTGGGCTGGATGGCCTTTGCCCGTTATATTTATGACTGGGCCAAGGGAGAATGGGCCTGACCCTGGTTTTCATCGGGGCGTCATGGCAATTACAAATAAATCAGTGCGCCACCAATGCCTGCCCGCCTGATCGGCGGAAAGACAAAGGCCAAGCCGTAAACCCGGATCATTGACATGAGCGACAAAGCTGGCAACGCAATCCACGAAGGCGGGATTTACAAGGAAACCCATAAGGGCAAGGTCGGCACCGGCGACACCACCAGGGATTCAACCATTGAAACCTATTGGATAGCCCACGACCAGGGCGGCCAGGTTCAATTGGAGTTGCTGGACATGAACCACGAGCCCAGCGGGTACAAGGAAACCGTGGAATACTCCGAACTGGCCAACCGTTTCGTGTACCAGGAAGGCTTCGAGCCGGTAAAGCAGACACCCCAGCAACGCCAGGCCGACCGGCACGCGGCCAGGGGTGAACGGCACCTGGAGAACAATGAATACCTGTCGGCCGAATTCGAGTTCAACAAATCGCTGAAAAGCGAAGAAGACAATGTGCGGGCCAATTTCGGACTTGGCAAGACTTACGTGGCCATGGGCGATCAGGATAAAGCCCGCGAGCAGTTCAAAAAACTGGTCGACATCGATGAGTTGCTTGACCCTAAACACAAGCATATTTTTAATGAATTCGGCATCCAACTGCGCAAAATGGGCATGTATGCCGAGGCGGTCAAGCATTATCATAAGGCATTGAATATAGAAAAAACCGATGAGAACCTGTGGTTCAACCTTGGCCGGGCCCTTTGCGAGGGCGGCATGCTGGCCAAAGGCAAGGCCGCCCTGCAGCGGGCCCTGCAAATAAACCCGGAACTCATGGAAGCCAAAGTGCTGATCGCGGCACTGGAAAAAAGAGGCCTTTAAACGGCCTGGAGTAGATTGTTTTGATAGCCATAATCAACTATGAAGCGGGCAACCTGACCAGCGTGGAGCGGGCCTTGCGCAGCCTTGGGGCGGATTGCAAGATCACCCAGGACGCCGCAGAGATCGCCGCCGCCGACCGGGTGATTTTTCCAGGCGTGGGCGCGGCAGGCTCGGCCACCGAAAGCCTGCGCAGGCTGGGTCTGGACCTTGCCCTGCGCCAGGCCCTCAGCGCCGGAAAGCCGGTCATGGGCATTTGCCTGGGAACCCAGATCATCTTTGAATCTTCCGAGGAAGACAACGCCACATGCCTGGGTCTGTTGCCCGGCAAGACGGTGAAGTTCCTCGGCTCGTTGACCGACGAGGACGGACGGGCCATCAAGATCCCCCACATGGGCTGGAACCGCGTCAGTTTCCGCAGGCCACACCCCGTCTTCGCCGGAGTGCCCGGCGAGGCCGAGTTCTATTTCGTGCACTCATACCACCCGGCTCCGGCCAATCCCGATGACATCATCGGGGTGACCGGCTACGGCCATGAATTCGCCTCGGTGGTAGCTCGAAACAACCTGGTGGCCATGCAGTTCCACCCGGAAAAATCCGGCCGCCCCGGCCTACGGATTCTGCGGAATTTCACCGCCTGGGACGGCAAGGAGGCCGCCGATGCTGTCTAAGAGAATCATCCCCTGCCTGGACGTGCGCGATGGCAAACTGACCAAGGGCATCAAGTTCAAGGGCAACGTGGACATCGGCGATCCCGTGGAGATGGCTGCGTTCTACTATGAAGAAGGCGCCGACGAGTTGGTGTTTTACGACATCACGGCCAGTCACGAGCGCCGGGGCATCATGCTCGACGTGGTGCGCCGGGTGGCCGAGACGATCTTTATCCCATTTTCAGTGGGCGGCGGCCTGGCGGGCCTGTCGGACATGTACGACGTTCTGGCGGCCGGGGCCGAAAAGGTCAGCGTCAATTCCCAGGCCGTGAAAAACCCCGACATCATCAGCGAGGGGGCCAGGCGTTTCGGCAACCAGTGCGTGGTTTTGGGCATGGACGTGCTGCGGGTGGAAAAGACCCCGCAGATCCCCAGCGGTTACGAAATCGTCATCCACGGCGGCCGCAAACAGATGGGCATCGATGCGGTGGAGTGGGCCAAGCGGGCCCAGGACCTGGGCGCGGGCGAGATATGTCTAAACAGCATCGACGCAGACGGCACCAGGGAAGGCTATGAGCTGAATCTGACCCGGATCATCTCCGAAGCCGTGAGCATCCCGGTGATCGCCTCGGGCGGCGCGGGCATACCCCAGCATCTGGCCGATGTCCTGGCCCAGGCCAAGGCCGACGCCGCGCTGATAGCATCAATGACCCACTATGGCGACTACACGGTGGCCGAAATCAAACAGCACCTGAGCGCCCAGGGCATCAAGGTGCGCAACTACTGGTAGGCAATTGCTTATGATCGCCCCGGCTGATTTGTTTGATCTGGAAGGCCTGACCCATGCCGCGCTTTTCGACGGCGTGGACCAGGTCTGGCAGGCCCTGGACCGCATCAAGCCTTTCACGGCCCGGCTCGTCGAGCGCGACGGCCTGACCGGCAAGCTGCTGCGGGAGGCCTTTGGCGAGGTGATGCCCGTGACCGTGGTCATTCACCGGGGCATGGCCTATGAGGACAATTACTGCCTCATGGGCGGCGATCCCACCAAGGGCTCCATGTGCGTGAGCATCGACGGCGTCGAGGTCACCGACGCCACGGTCATCCACGCCAGCGCGGCGTTCATGAGCGACGACATCCACCTGGCGCCCGGCGTCAAGGTGGAGCCCGGCGCGCTGCTGAAGGGCCCGGCCTACATCGGCCCGGGCACGGAAGTGCGCCAGGGGGCCTATGTCCGCGGCTCGGTCCTGGTGGGCCGGGGCTGCGTGGTGGGCCACGCCACGGAGCTGAAAAACGCGGTCATGCTCGACGGAGCCAAGGCCGGGCACTTCGCCTATCTGGGCGATTCCATCCTGGGGCGCGAATGCAACCTGGGCGCGGGCACCAAGCTGGCCAACCTCAAGATCGTCGAAAGCCCCTACCGTATCAAGATCGGTGACGAAGCCTATGTAATCAAGCGCCGTAAATTCGGGGCCATCATGGGCGACGGCTGCGAAACCGGCTGCAACAGCGTGACCAACCCGGGCACCATCCTGGGCAGGCGGAGCCTGGTGGCTCCCTGTGTCAGCGTGCCGCCGGGCTTCCACAAGAACCGCTCGGTCATCAGGTAGGCGTGGCCGATATCCTGCACATAGCGCGGTCCGGCCATTCCGGGCCGCGTCTGCTTTTTATAGAGCCCTACATGACCCACAGCCACCAGGCGTTCGCCCAGGAGCTCGTGGCCCATGTGCCGGGCCGCTGGACCCTGCTGGGCCTGCCAGGGCGGAACTTCCGTTGGCGCATGCGCGGGGCGCCGCTGTTTCTGGCCCAACAGGCCGCCGGTATCCTGCAAGAGCCCTGGGACGGCCTGGTCTGCTCGTCCATGCTGGGCCTGGCCGAACTGCGGGGCCTGGTCTCGGACCTGCCAAACGTACCGGCCGTTGTGGTTTTTCACGAAAACCAGTTGGCCTATCCCGCGCCGGGCCAGGCCGACTCCGCCATGCAGCGCCGGGACCTTTACCTGGCCCTGAGCAACATCAGCACGGCTACATCAGCCCGGCGCGTCGTATTCAACTCGCGGTTTCACCGGGATCAGTTTTTGGCGGCGGCAACGGAGCTTTTCGCCAAACTGCCGGACATGCGGCCCCAGGGCCTGGTGGACAAGATTGCCGGGCGCTCCAGGGTGTTGCCCATACCCGTTGCCCCGGGCGAGGCCCACGGATTCAACCGGGAATCGCGCACGGGCCCATTGCGCCTTGTCTGGAACCACCGTTGGGAGCACGACAAGGACCCCGAGGCCCTGTTCAAGGCCCTGTTCGGCCTGGCCGACAGCGGCGCGGACTTCCAGGCGGCAGTGATCGGCCCCCGGCCGGCCCGCTGGCCTGAGGTGTTCGACAAGGCCCCGGCCCGCCTGGGCGACCGTCTGGTCCAACTTGGCCCGGCCGATACCAGGGACCAATACTGGCAATGGCTATTCTGGGCCGACGTGGCCGTGAGCACGGCAAGGCAGGAGTATTTCGGCCTGTCCATGGCCGAGGCGGTCTGGGCCGGATGCCTGCCCGTAGCGCCCGCTGATCTGGTCTATCCGGAGTTGTATCCGCCCCAATGCCTGTACCGGCGGGGCGACCTGCAAGAGGCCCTGGCCGCTCTGGCGACCGACCCGGACCAGACGCGCCGGGGCAATTGGCGAAATCTGGCCAAGGACTTTACCTGGACGATTCAGGCTCCGGCCTGGCAAGAGGTGATCAGGGAGGCGATCGATGAACCGGAAAATGCGTAAACCAAAAAACGAAATCACAGGCAAGACGGAAGTGGAAAAGGCCTTGCTGGAGGCCGAGGTGCTGCACCTGGCAATGTGTCAGGAAGGCCAGCCCTATACGGTGCCCCTGAACTTCGGCTACGCCGACGGCAAGATCTATTTCCACAGCGGCAAAAAGGGCCTGAAGATGGAACTGCTCCAGGACAACCCCAAGGTCAGCTTTTCGGCCGTGGCCAACAGCAAGCCCGTGCGCGGCGAAACCCCCTGCAAATGGGACTGGAACTATGAAAGCGTGATCGGTTTCGGGACAGCCGCCGTGGTCAGAGACGAAGCGGAAAAGCTGGCCGGGTTCCAGCTAATAATGGAGCATTACGCCGGGCCGGGCAAATATGAGTTCGCCCCGGAAAAGGCTGAAATCGCCGCGGTGGTGCGCATCGACATCGACCGGATGACCGGCAAGAAGGCCTGACGGTTAAACCAGTTTGATCCGCAGGATGTCGTTGAAGGCGTCGGCCTTTTCAACGATTGCCGTGACCTGCTGGCCCGGTTTGAGCTTTAGGTCGGACGTTTTGGGTACGCCGGTGAGCATCATGATGTCCGGCAGCAGGATGGACCAGCGCCGCATCTGGGGCTCCATGGCAATGGCCGGCAATTCCTGGCCCCGCCTGGCCTCCAGCCATCTCATCAGCCAATAGCGCTGGCGCATGTTGCGAACCCTGCCCGCACGCCGTACCACCGGCTCCACCTCCTGGGCGATGTCCTTGAGTTGCTGCTTGGTGTATGCCGGTTCCCGGCCGGCCAGCACCGAGCCCAACTGCCGCTGCACCACCAGATCCAGATAGCGCCGGATGGGGCTGGTGGCGTGGGTGTAGGGGTCCACGCCCAGGCTGGAATGCAGGCCTGGCTTGGTGGTCAAGTCGGCTGGATTCAGAAGCCTGCGCTGGCTGAAATGCAGATAGATATCTTCCGGGTCGCCCTCGTTCAGGGGCTGTGACGGAGGTGCCTGGCGGCGGTAAAGGCACGGCGCTTCGCTTTCCATCAGATAGCGGGCGGCCAGCCAGTTGGCCAGGATCGCCGTTTCGGCGACCATCTCCCTGGTCGCGCCCTCGCGGTCGATGCGCCGCACGTAGACCTCGCCGGTCTCGTCGTCAATGCCCACGATGACCTCGGGCAGGGGCAGGAAATAGGCCCCGGCCTGGGCCCGCTTGCGCTTAAGGGCCAGGCAGACCTTGTGCATGTCCGACAGGCGCATGTCATCGCCCAACAGGCCGTCGGCCTCGTCATAGGTCAGGCGGCTGTCCACCCGGATGATGCTGCGCTCCAGCCGCCAATCCAGGATATTGCCCTGGGAGTCCAGCTCGACGAAGGTGCTGATGGCCGGACGCAGCATGTCCTGGCGCAGGCTCAGGGCGTCTTCGCTGAGCATGGGCGGCAGCATGGGAATGCGGTCGTCGGGCATGTAGATGCTGGTGCCCCGGCCCCGGCCTTCCATGTCCAAAACGCCGTCGCTCTCCAGCACGGCCCCGGCGTCGGTGATATGCACGCCCAGCACGCCGCCGCCCCGGCCGTCTGGCTGGAACGACAGGGCGTCGTCAAAGTCGCTGGTGTAGGCCCCGTCAATGGTAAAGGTGTGCAGGCCGGTGAGGTCGCTGCGTCCGCCGTCTTCCAGGGCGGCGCCCACGCTGATCGCGCCCACGGCCTCCATGATTGACGGCGAAAATCCCTTATGGATGCCCTCCTGGCGCAGGGGCAGGTTTTCGTGCTTGTCGAATACGCCCAGGCGAACCAGCAGGTTGAAAAGCTGACGGCGGCCGCCAACCTCGGCCAGGCTGACGATCTCCTTGGCAATCTTGGCGCTGGATGATTCGTCCTCGTGGACCACCAGATCAACCAGCAGGTCAATCAGTCCTTCCGGGGGCTCGGGGAAAGGCGGCTGGCCGGGCAGATTATTGAGAAACTCCACGGACGCGTCGATCTGTTGGCGGCGGTTTTCCTCGCGTTCGGCCTGGATCTGTTTTTGTTCGAGTTGCTCGGGGCTCAGAGGCAAAAACTGGCCGCCGGAAAGCTTGAAATGCACATGTTCGTCAAAAAGCGCCCGCAGGGTGGCTGAGAGATGGTCGCCGCCCACGTCGCCGGAAAAGGCCAGCCCGGCAAGTTCCTCCAGGGGCAGGGCATCGTCTTCCTCGGCCACCAGTTCCCAAAGTTCCAGGACATCGACCTGTCCGGCCATATCCTCCCGGCGTTGCAGAATGTCCTGCAAGGCCTCCACCTGTGCCTGGCGGTTGCCGCCCGAGGCCCCGCCGCCGCTGGTCATCAACAGCACCCGGCCCTGGGGCAACGAGAGTTCCTTGTCGGCACTGGTAAGGATATTCAACTTGGTTTTCTTGGCGCTCTGGACCAAGCCAATATTGATGCGGTTCTTATCGATGAATTCGACCAACTGGCCTACAGGATCGGACATAATTTGATTAATCAATCTCCCGGAGCATGAGGTCATTCAGTGTACCCACAGGCCCATGGGGTGTCAACTTGACTCAACGTCGCAATTGGGTTATCCGGCATTCTGATATACAATATAGCCTGCAAACGGCCCGGCCTGCCCCCCAGGCGGCGATCACCGGTTGCCAACAAACCACCTGCCGCGTTACGGAGCGTTCATGATTCGCCATACGGCCCGCATGGGCACACTTCTGATTTTCCTGATTTGCCTGATCATCCCCCAGGCCGCCCAGAGCATGGACTTCCGCCGCTCCACCCTGGAGGGCGAGGTCATAACCCTGAGCCAGTTCCGGGGCCGGGTGGTGGTGTTGGATTTTTTCGCGACATATTGCGGCCCCTGCACCCAGGCCATGCCCAAGCTGGTCAGCCTGCAAAAGGCCTACGGCCACGCCGGGCTGAGCGTGCTGGGCTATAGCGTCGACCGCGAGGGGGCCACGGTGGTTGGCCCCTATGCCGCCCGCAACGGCCTGAATTTCCCCGTTGTCCTGGGCGACACCAAGGAAGCCAAAAGCATCGCCGAGGTTGAGGCCCTGCCCACCACGCTGGTCATCGACCCCCAGGGCCGGGTGGTGGCCCGTTTCAAGGGTGCCGTGGGCAAGGATCGCCTGCTGGCGGCGGTGCGGCCCTATCTGCGCTCCGGGGCCAAGCCCGCCCCGGTCGCGGCGTCCGAGCAATACAGCCAGCCCTCGTCAAAGCGGTTCAGCCGGGTCTGGGTGACCCCCAACATGCTGTTCCACGGCAAGGAAGGCGTATTTGTCCACGCCATCGTAAACGTGGCCGACCTCAACCCATACCAAGGCCTTTGGCTGGGCCTGAACATGACGCCCACCCGCCTTAATGGCGACGGATCGGCCACGCCCCTGGGGCAGGTGGTGCAGCGATATCAGCGCATCGACGACGCCTGGCGCTCCCACTTCATCCTGTTTCTGAGCTGCGACCAGTTTCCCAGGCTGGGCCGGGGCGGGGCTCTGCGCTCCCGGATGACCCTGCTGGGTCCGGGCGAAAAAGTCCTGGCCCGCAGTGACGACTTCTGGATGTCCGACGAATGCGGCGCCGGACCAGCCGAGCCTAAAAAAGAATTCGAACAAGCCGATCCCTGGCTGCGCGGCGAAAAGACGCCCCGCCAGACCGGCATGGTTGACGGCCACCGCTGGAACGGCGAGGGCCGCCTGAGCAGCGTCTGGCTCACCGGCCCGACCACCCATGAAGACCAGCCCGGCTATCTGGTCCATATCAACGCGGAGTTGGACGGCCTGGACCTGGACGACGGCGTGTGGTTCTGCCTTAATTTCGGCCCGCCCAGCAGCGCCAAGGGCGCGGGCGGCTATTCCTCGGCCCGGCTGCTTCACCGGGTGGACAGCAAGTTTCCGTCCCACTACATCCTCTTTGTCAGTTGCGGCCAACTGCCCGCCTCGGCGGCCAGGGGCGACTCGGGCATGTGGGTCAGCCTGTTGTCCGGCCGCAACCGCATGGCCCTGGAGCGCTCGGGCGTGTTCAACCTGACCAGCCCATGCCGGGCCGGGTCTGCAAAGGCCCAGCGGACCGAAGAATTCAAGGCCATTCCGTAAGGGTGGAGACCGCGGGCCAAATAGTAAAACGCCTGGCTAAAAAGAGCGTACCTTCCCTGCTGCTGGGCCTGGTCGCCCTGTTGATGGTGGATTTTTTACAGCTCAGCGTGCCCCGGGTCATCAAGCTGGCCGTGGACGAATTGACCCTGGGCCGGGCCGACAGCCGCCTGCTGGCAATCTACGGCCTCATCGTCCTGGGCTTGGCCGCGTCCATGGGTCTGTTGCGCCTGTTGTGGCGGCCTCTTTTATTCGGTTTCGCCCGGCGCACCGAGCGCAAGCTTCGCCAGCAGATCTTCGACCACGTACAAACCATGCACGTGGGCTATCTTGCCGACAACCCGCCGGGCGAGATCATGGCCCGTGCCACCAGCGACCTCAACAACATCCGCATGTCGGTGAGCTTCGGGCTCATCGCGGCCACCGACGGCTTGGTCATGGGCCTTGCCGCCATCGGCTTCATGATGGTCATCAATCCGGTTCTGACGCTTTTTGCCCTTTTGCCCATGCCTCTGATCGTGGTTATCGGCAGGGTGGTGGGCCGCCGCATGCACGCGGGGTTCATGGCCGTGCAGGAGTCGTTCGCGACCATGACCGAAGAGGTCCGGGAGGTGCTCAGCGCCATTGGCATGATCAAAGTCTACGCCCTGGCCGGGCGGGAGGAACGCCGTCTGGCCGCCGCCGGACGCGATTACCTGGCCCTGAACATGCGCGTGGCCCGGCTCCAGTCGCTGATGTTCCCCCTGGCCTCCTTTTTCACCAGTCTTAGCCTGGCCATCGTGCTGGGCGCGGGCGGCCCCCTGGCCGTGTTCAGCCAGATCACCCCCGGCGACTTCGTGGCCTTTACGGCCTACCTGGGCCTGCTGACCTGGCCCATGATGGCCCTGGGCTGGGTGGTGGGCCTGTTGCAGCGGGGCCGGGCGAGCATGCAGCGGGTCACGGAGATCATCACGGCCCAACCCCTGATAAACGACCCGGCCGATCCCGCGCCTTTGCCCCAAGCCCACGGCGGCATCAGCGTACGCGGCCTGAATTACACCTATGAAGGGGCTGCCGTAGGCGCGCTGCATGACGTTGATCTGGATGTGGCCCATGGTCGGGTTACTGCCGTTGTCGGACCGGTGGGCTGCGGCAAATCAACCCTGCTTTCACTGATCCCCAGGGTCATAGATCCGCCGGATGAGGCCGTGCGGGTGGATGGCGTCGACGTTCGCCGCCTGGCCTTGGCCGATTTGCGCGGCTACGTGGTCCTGGCGCCCCAGGAGGCCTATATCTTTTCCACCTCGGTTCGTGAAAACCTGAGCCTGGGCAGGCCCGACGCCACGGAGGACGAGCTTTGGCAGGCCCTGGAGGCCGCGGAATTCGCCGACGAAGTGCGGGCCCTGCCGTCCGGCCTGGACACCGAGCTTGGCGAACGGGGCCACACCCTCAGCGGCGGCCAGCGCCAGCGCCTTGGACTGGCCAGGGTCCTTCTCTTGAACCCGCCGGTCCTGCTGCTGGACGACCCCCTTTCGGCGGTGGACACCAGCACCGAGCAGAGAATCCTACAAAACCTGGCCACGTTGCGCCGGGGCAAGACCACGGTCATCGTCAGCCACCGCCTGGCCTCGGTGGCCTTTGCCGACGCCATCTACGTGCTCGACCACGGCAAGGTCGTCGAGCGCGGAGTGCACCACGGGCTTGTGCGCCAGGGCGGCCTGTACCAGAGCCTCTTCGCCGAGCAGGCGGCCATCGCCGCCCTGGAGGGTTGACCCATGCCTCCAGGTGATTTCGGATACATGGAAGAAGGCGAACTGGGCAAGGCCTACAATTTCAGCCTCATCGCCAGACTGGCCCGTTATCTTGGCGGCTCGGGCCGTAAACTTGCCGTGGCCGCGGTTCTGGTGCTGTTGGCCACCCTGCTGCAACTGGCCCTGCCCTATATCACCCGCATCGGCATCGACAACTACATGGTCCGCCAAGCCCTGGCCCTGCGCCTAGGCAAAGCCACGCCCCAGCAGGAGAAAAACCTAAGGGCCCAGGCTGCGGGCAAGATCATCCAAGGTTCCCACGGTGGGGCCTTCATCACCGAACCGGACCTGCGCAAGGTGGACCCGCGCCTTGTGGCCCAACTGCGGCGCGACGGCGTTGTGGACGAATCGCCCTTTTATCTGGCACCGGACAATGACACGACCAGGGCTTTGGCCAAGCAGTATCCCAACCTGTTCACCAGGGCCGACAGCCGATACCTGATCCACACGGCCGACCTGAAGCGCCTGCCCGAGGGCTCGTTGCGGGAGCTACGCACGCCGGACGCCTACGGCCTGGCCGTGCTGGGCCTGGCCTTTGCCCTGCTTTCGCTTTTCGGCCTGGCCTTTGAGTATGCCCAGTCCATGATCCTGGAACGGGCGGGCCAGGAGATGATGTATGACCTGCGCCAAGACCTGTTCGGCCACGTGCTGAGCCGCTCGTCGGCGTTTTTCTCCAAAAACCCGGTGGGCAAGCTGGTCACCCGCATCACCAACGACGTACAGAACATCAACGAGATGTTCCGCTCCACCCTGGTTTCGCTGATCCAGGACTTATTCATGCTGCTGGGCATCGTGGCGGTGATGCTGGCCCTTGACGTGACCCTGGCCCTGGTCTGTCTGACCCTCGTGCCGATCATCGCGGTGATGGCCTATGTCTTCGCCCGCCTGGCCAGGGAGGCCTTCCGGGCCTTGCAGGGTCACCTGGGCCGTATCAATTCCTGGCTCAGCGAGACGCTCAGCGGCTTGGCCGTGGTGCAGCTTCTGCGCGCCGAGGCCGCGGGCTCCCGGCGCTTCCGGGGCATGAACCAGTCCTACTACGAAGCGGGCATGAAACAGGTCAAGGTCTTCGCCGTGTTCATGCCCCTGGCCGAGCTTTTTTCCGCCCTGGCCGTGGCCCTGATCATCTGGTACGGCGGAGGCCAGGTCATCCAGGACCGCATCAGCCTGGGCACCCTGGTGGCGTTTTTGTCGTACATGCAGATGTTCTTCCGGCCCGTGCGCGACCTGGCCGAGAAATACAACATCCTCCAGGCGGCCATGGCCAGCGGCGAGCGCATCTTCAACCTTTTGGACGATGACGCGGCCCTGCCCCTGCCGCCCGAACCCGTGGACCCGGAGCCGGGGCCGGGCCGGGTGGTCTTCGAAAACGTCGGCTTCGGTTATGACCCGGCCAAGCCGGTGGTGCGGGAGGTGAGCTTCACCATACCGCCGGGCCAGGTCTGGGCCGTGGTGGGCCCCACCGGCGCGGGCAAGACCAGCCTCACCTCGCTTTTGATGCGCCTGTACGATCCCCAGCAGGGCCGGGTGCTCATCGACGGCGTGGATTTGCGGACCATGGACCGTCAGGCCATCGCCCGGCGGGTGGCCCTGGTGCCCCAGGAGGTGGTGCTGCTGGCCGGGACCATCGCCGACAACGTCCTGCTGGACAGATCCCAGGCCACGGAAGACGACCTGCGCCGGGCCCTGGAGGTCAGCGGCGCGTCCACTTTCGTGGATCAGTTGCCCGGCGGCGCCCAGACCCAGCTGGGCGAAGGCGGCCGCAAGCTCAGCGCGGGCCAGCGGCAGATCCTGTCATTGGCCCGGGCCCTGGCCGGGCGGCCCAAGGTCTTGATTCTGGACGAGGCCACCAGCAGCGTGGACCCGGCCTCGGAGAGGCTGATCCAGCAGGCCCTGCCCAGGGTCATGGCCGGGCGCACCAGCCTGGTGGTGGCCCACAGGCTGTCGACCATCCGCAACGCCGACAATATCCTGGTCATGCAAAACGGCCGCGTGGTCGAACAGGGCAGGCACGACGAACTGGCCGCCGCCGGGGGGCTCTACGCCCGCCTGGTGCGGCTGGAGGAAATGAAAGGCAGGGAACCGGCGGGCTAAAGCCCCAGGAGCCCTGCCGCGTTGTCGTGGGTGATGGCCCGCTCCAGGGCGGCGTCGCCCTTGCAGGCCTTGCGGGCGATTTTCATGGCCGGTTCCTGGTTGCCGTAGGGCCAATCCGAGCCCAGGACCACCCGCTGCGGACCGAATGCCTTGATCAGCTTGCGCACCTTGCCCACGCTTTGGAAGGACGTCTCGGCATAGACGTTTTTCAGGACCGGCAACAACTCCAACACGTCCGGAATATCGTAGAGACCCGAGTGCCCGGCTATGAAGTTGACCTTGGGGAACGCGGCCATCAGGTTGCGGATGGATTCGATTTCGCCGTATTCCGATTTCTGGCGGGTGGTCTTTTCCTGGCCAAAATAATACGACGAAACGCCGGTGTGGATAAGCACCGGCAGGCCGTGGGGCGCGAAGGCCTCCACCGCCGCCATCATCTCCGGCGAGTCGGCCCGTTTCTGCTGGATCACCGGATGCAGCTTCAGGCCCCTGGCCCCGGCCGCGACGTCGGCCGCCAACGCCTCGGCCACATCATGCGGCCTGGTGAAATCCACGCTGGTGAACGGCAGCACCCGGCTGTCGCGCTTATGGGCTTCGAGCAGATCCTTGAACCCAACGTACGGCTCAATGGGCATCACGGCGATGTAGCCGACATTGTTGCGGTTCAGGGTAGCCTGCATATTCTCCAGGGTCGCCGTGGCGTTGCGGGCCACCTCGGCCTTGGAGACAAGGCCCATGATCAGCCCGTAGACGAGCCGCTCGCCGAACGGCAGGCCGCCGTGCAGCCCGGCCTCGGATACGCTCACAACGTCGAAACCGGCTTTTTTGGTTACGCCCGTCCGCCAGATCAGCCCGCCGCCGTCCGGCTCCAGGATATCGCCCAAGTGTGAGTGGATGTCGATCATCAGGCACCGCCGTGTTTGGGTGGTCTTTTTTCAGGGCCGATCCATTTCGCCCGCCCCCAAATTAGTCAATCGACTAACTTAAGCACTTTAAACCGCCCATCCGAGCCGTGTCAATAGCGGTTTTGCCCCGCCCCAAAGGCATGCTACAAATAACATGCTCCGAAACACGGAGTCCTTGCTCAGCCGCTTGCAAGCAAACAAAGGAGTCCTCAATGAATTTGGGTATTGCCGGGAAAAACGCCCTGGTCTGCGGGGCCAGCCGGGGCCTGGGACGGGCCTGCGCCGAAGCCCTTGCCGCCGAGGGCTGCAACGTGGCCCTGTGCGCCAGGGGCAGCCAAGACATGGAGCAGGCGGTCGCCGACATCGCCGGGGCCTACGGCGTTAAGACAATTGCCGCTCCGGCGGATTTGTCAGACAGCAAACAGGCGACGGCGGCGGCGGAAAAAGCACTGGCCGCTCTGGGCCGAGTGGACATCCTGATCAACAACAACGGCGGGCCGCCCCCGGGCAAGTGGGCCGACTTGTCCGAAGACGTCTGGCGTAAAACCGTGGATCTGACCCTGCTCTCGGCCCAGGCCATGACCCGCGCGACCCTGCCCGGCATGATCCAACAGGGCTGGGGCCGTATCATCAACCTCACCAGCATCTGTGTAAAGCAGCCCCTGGACGGCTTGATGCTCAGCAATGCCATACGCTCGGCCGTCATCGGCTGGGCCAAGAGCCTGGCCGACGAAGCCGCACCCCACGGCGTGACCGTCAACAACATCTGCCCCGGCTGGTTTCTGACCAAACGGGTGGACGATCTTCTTGAAAACAAGGCGGCTGATGCGGGCGCCACCAAGGACCAGGTCATGGCGGGCGTACTATCCGGCATCCCCACCGGGCGCATGGGCAAACCCGCAGAACTGGGCGCGTTGGCAGCGTTTTTGGCCAGCCAACAGGCGGCCTACATCACCGGCGCATCATACGCCCTTGACGGCGGGTTGTACCGGGGCATGCTGTAAACGAATCGGGAGGCCGTTTAAGGCCTCCCGAATCACGCCTCCGGTATAAAACCGGAGGTGTTATTTAGGCTTAGCCGCGGACAAAGGCCCAGGCCTGGTCGATATCGGCGACATTGAAATATTTTTCAATGCGCTCCTTTTCCTTACTGCCGAGGAGCATATTGTCGGCCTTGATCATGATTTCCTGGATCTTGCTGTCGCCGACCACGGCGATGTGGCGGAGTTGCCCGATATGTTTCAGGGCGTAGCGGGCGTCTTCCACAAAGGCCTTGAACTCGCTGGCGGTTATCTCCAGTTCATCGATCTTGCAAAGCAGGTTGACCCTGTCGTTGCCCTGGGCCAGGACGCCCTCGAAAGCCTTCTTGAACTGCTCGATATCGTCCATGGTGTAGCCCTGGCTTATCTCAACGCCAAGGACATTGCCCCGGCTGCCGTCCAATACCGCGAACATCTCTTTCCTCCCTGACAGACCGTGTACAAGTCCGCCGCCACGACCGTGACCTGACCGTCGAGGCCAAGGATTACCAGCGGCGGTGCCATCTGCACGCAACGTATTCAGATCAAACGCATAATTTATTTTGCGGCATAAGGAGGCCGATATTCCAGCGATTATGCGTCTTTTTCCAGGGATTCGATAATCAGGCGGGGCAATGAAGCTGCGTTGTGCAGGACCTGGGCCAAATCACCGGCGTTCAGAGAATCCCAGTGGATGCCGGCACAAACCACCACCCGCACGCCCAGGTAGGCGGCCAGGGTTTTGGCCAAGTCGCGGGCCAGCATGTCTTCCTTGTGGCCGGGGAAACAGATCACCGAGGCATCGGAGCTGGTCACATCGGGATCGGCCAGGCTGGGGCGGGGCGATGCGGCGGCCACGGCGCCCACGTGGGGCGCCGGACCTCCGTTGACAATCACCACAAGGTCCGGGCCGGACCAAAGGCAACGGGCCTCGACATTGTAGGACTCGCCTTTGGTGACAACCCAAATTTCCCTGTTATCGGCCATTATTGCTTTGGCAGGCGCTTTTCAATGTTTTCCATGCGCTGCAAGAGGATGTCCAGCTTGTTTTCCAGGGACTGCAAGCCGTCTTCCAATTTTTCCAGGCGCTTTTCGGTCACAGCGTCAGTGGCGCCGCCGGTGTTGATCGGCGTGAGCGCTGGATGGGTCAGCACCGGCGCCGCTGTGGGCTGTCCGGAGCCGTAGGCGGGAATGCCGCCCTCGCCCGCATCGGATCTTTCCTTGGAACGCTTGACCATGATCCGCTCACCGGTCTTTGTGTTGAGCATGTTGCCATCCTTGAGAAGCTCCACGGGATGGCCAGGCAGCCAGTTATAGGCAACGTCCCAGTCGCGGGGGTTGGGCACATTCCAAACCGAACCGTCGTTTAGAAAGACCTTTTCACCGGTTTCGGTGACTTTTTTAACCATGAGTTGCGCCGCCGGCGCGGGAGATACGGCCACGGCGCAAACCATGGCGCAGATCATGATGATCACGGTAGCCTTAAGGGAACGATGCATCTTCATCTCCAATAAAAATGCTTAATTACGTTAACCAGCCAATTGAAGCACAGGCCCGGCTATTTGTCCAAGGCAAGTTTGGTTACAAAACCGGACCATGTTGACACAGGCGATAGCCTATGCTACTGGCATTGACAGTCAATATACCAGGTTGTCGGTGCGTCGGCTCCCCGGCGCAAATGGGAAGGCGGTGAAAATCCGCCGCGGCCCCGCCGCTGTAACCGGGTACCGAAGCCGCAAGCCGGATAAAACCGGCGGTCACTGCGCCCAGCGGCGCGGGAAGGCGCGGCCAAAGGGATGAACCGGAAGCCAGAAGACCTGCCGACAATTTCCGGCTGTTGATCGTATGCGAGGGCATACCGGCCGGGTGGTGTCCAGGTACGGGTGGGCTCTACACAAAATCGAGTCCATCCGAAGTTGCCTAGTATATTGGTCAGTTTTTTTACGACTAGCTAATATCGTCATCACCCGCCATAATCCCTTATTAAGACCCGGCGCACGGATGCGTAAATCACGCACCAATCGATTCTTTTGGCGAGGTTTGTCAATCATGAAGATCAGGTTCGAACCCTTTGACGTGGAAATCGAAGTGGAAGCTGGCACCAGCGTTCTGGAGGCGTCTCTCCAGGCCGGCGTACACATCAACGCCTCCTGCGGCGGGTCTGGTGTGTGCGGCAAATGCGCTATCACCGTTAAGGAAGGGCAGTATAAAGGCGGCATCAGCGAAAAAGTCAGCGCCGAGGATCAGGCAAAGGGCGTGCGCCTGGCCTGCACGACGATTCCCACCGGTGATTTGGTGGTGGAGGTGCCGGTCCATGCCGCCCGTGACGACGCAGGACTCAAGCTTCTGGCCACCGGCTCGGCCAAACTGGCCAAGCTCATCGGCGCCGAGGATCTGCGCCAGCAAGGCCGTTACGATCCGGCATTGGCCGAGGTCGTGGTCACGGCCGATCCTCCCAGCGGAAGTGACAACACCAACGACGTCGGCCGCCTATTAAAGGCCATGCGGGCCATGGGTGAAAGCAACTTCGCTTTCCGCTTCGAGGCGGTCCGCGACCTGCCGGATGCATGGCGCGAAGGCAACTGGACCGTGACGGCCAAGATACTAAGGGCCGCTACCAGCACGGGTAAAAACCAGGTTATTCACGTCATGCCGGGTGACGACAGCGCCCGCAACATCGTCGCGGCCATCGACCTTGGCACCACTACGGTCTGGGCTCAATTCATCGACTTGGCCACGGGCGAAATCTTGGGCTCGGAGGGCGACTTCAACGCCCAGATCGGTTACGGCGAAGACGTCATCACCCGCATCATGTACGCCAAGAAAGACGGCGGTCTCAAGCGCCTGCAAGAGGCCGCGGCCAACTCGATAAACGAGGTCCTCAAAAAGCTTTCCCGCTCCACCGGCGTGGATGTCAACGAAGTCAACCTGGCCACCATCGCCGGCAACACGACGATGACCCAGCTGTTTTTGGGCGTCAACCCGCAATATATCCGGCTGGACCCGTACGTACCCGCGGCGGCCTATTACCCTCCCGTGCAGGCCTACAAATTCGGCCTGTCCTTCCAGGACCACGTGCCGCTGCTCATATTCCCGGCCGTGGCGTCCTATGTGGGCGGCGATGTCATCTCCGGCGTCATGGGTTCGGGCATGCACGTGGACGAGCGTTTGACCCTGTTCATCGACATGGGCACCAACGGCGAGGTCGTGGTGGGCAACAAGGACTGGATGGTCTGCGCCGCGGCCAGCGCCGGTCCGGCCTTCGAAGGCGGCGGCATCAAGTTCGGCATGCGTGCGGCCAAGGGAGCCATTGAGAATTTCTCGGTGGATCCGGTCACAGGCGAACCGTCCATCACCACCATCGGCAGGAGCCGGGCCAGAGGCATCTGCGGCTCGGGCCTGATCAACGCCGTTTCGGCTCTGCTGTTGACCAACCTCATCGACGAGCGCGGCAAATTCAACGTCAACCACCCCAGCGACCGTCTACGCGTGGGCGAGGACGGACCGGAATACGTGCTGGTCTGGAAGGAAGACGGCGCCCTGGACCGCGACATCACCATCACCGAACCGGATATGGACAACCTGATCAGGGCCAAGGGCGCCATGTACGCCGCCTATATGACCCTGCTGGAGTCGGTGGGCCTGACCATCAAGGACCTGGACCGGGTTATCCTGGCCGGCGGTTTCGGCCAGAGCATCAACCTGGAACGCGCCCAGATCATCGGCCTGCTGCCGGAGATGCCCGCCGACCAGTTCATATTTGTGGGCAACGGTTCGCTTTTGGGCGCCCGGTTGATCTGCATGAGCAACCAGCTTCGCTCGGAAGTGCTGGACATCGTGGACAAGATGACCAACTTCGAACTTTCCGTGGCGCCGGGCTACATGGACGCCTACATGGCCGCCCAGTTCCTGCCCCATACCGAGGCCAAACGGTTGTTCCCCAACGCCTACGAACAGATTCAGCTGGCCCACAAGGCCTTCGCCGCCAGTCATTAGGCAAGCCGGGCCATGGCCGACATCATTTTGTCGGCCATGGCCTGCAACAAAGAAGACCCGGTGGACCTATTGCAGCCTTCCAAACCCTATGCTAAGCTTCAGGCCATGAAAACGGGGTTGATATTTCGCTGGTTTTTGAATGCATTGGGCCTTCTGCTGGTCAGTTGGATCTTCGACGGCATCCATGTCGACGGCTTTGGCTGGGCCCTTATCGCCGCGCTATTCCTTGGCATCCTAAACGCCGTTATCAGACCCCTGCTCATTATTCTCACGCTGCCTATCACATTCCTGACAATGGGTTTATTCATTCTGGTGGTCAATGCACTGATGCTTTGGCTGACCGGAGCGCTGTTGGCCGGATTCCAAGTGCAAGGTTTCTGGACGGCCATGGGCGGAGCCATCATTCTCAGTCTAATCAGTATGGCCGCAAACAGTTTTGTGGCTGACAAGGGTCGTATAGAAATTATCGAACTGCGTAGGGGCCCCTCGGGCCGTTGGGAGTAACGAGCCGGTCATGGATAACAATGCAGCACAAATTCGCGTTGATTCCTGTTTGGGCGTGATTCGTGATATTCACACCAGGCTGCTCAAGGAAGACATCAATCCCCGCATAGTCGAACAACTGCAACACCTCAACGACATGCTGTCGCTTATCGACCACAAATCAGTAACCGAAACGGAAATGACGCGCATCGAAAGGTGCTGCAACCAGCTGTTAAATGAATTGGGCGTCTTGTTTACCCACCGTGGTATAGAAAGTCTCTACGAAATTACAGTGCATTGACCCGACCGCCGCATCGCAAACCGGCATTGGCTCAACTATTTTGATTATCATGGGCGGCCCCGCATCAACGGGGCTGCCCTTTCTGATTTAACGAGTGTGTCCCGGCAGGGTGATGCTGGCGCAAGAGCCCTTGCTGCCGCAGTCATTACTTTGGACGGAAGGGCCGGAGGCGGAACCGCCGCCGGAGACCACGGCGCTACCGGCGCTCATCAGTTTGCTTATGTTGGGGCTTTGGCATTCGGGGCATTTGGGCTCGATAAGGTCATCGGAGCGCATGGCCAGAAGCTCGAATTGATGACCGCAGCCATCGCAGCGGAATTCATAAATGGGCATTGACGAATCCTTTCATAGATCTACGGGCAGGGCAAGTGTATCGCCGCCGAGCGTTGCTGGCAAGGCCGTCCGCCCAAATGCGAAGCGGAGCGCACAATGAGCTGGAAACTGGCCACCTTTAACGTCAACGGCATACGCGCCAGGCTGCATATCCTTTTGCCCTGGCTGGCCGAGAACCAACCCGACGTTCTGTGCCTTCAGGAAATAAAATGCCAGGACAAGGATTTTCCAGCCGAACAATTCGCCGATGCGGGATATGAGGCCATTTTCCACGGCCAGAAGAGCTACAACGGCGTGGCCATTCTCAGCCGGCAAATACCCCAGGAACACGGCAGCGGTTTCAATGGGCAATGGGAAGACGATCAGGCCCGGCTTATCTGGATGCGCCACGGCGACATATTGATAGTCAACACATATGTGCCCCAGGGCCGAGATCCCCAGGACCCGGCCTTTGCCTATAAACTGGAATTTTTCAGCCAACTCCACAAAATGTTCGACCTTAAATCCTCGCCCGATCAAAAGGTGATCTGGTGCGGCGACATCAACGTGGCGCCCCGGGACATCGACCTGTACGACCCAGAAACCCTGGCCGGCACCATAGGCTGCCACCCCGATGAACGGGCGGCGTATCAGGCGGTGCTGGACTGGGGTTTCAACGACGTTTTCCGGCGGCTGTATCCGGAAAAGCAGCAGTTCACCTTTTGGGACTACCGATTGCGGGGAGCATTGAGCAGGGGCCTGGGCTGGCGCATCGACCATATCCTGGCCACGGCTAGCGTGGCCGAGGCCTGCACCTCCTGCTGGGCAGACGAAGCGCCCAGGCGTCTGGAAAAACCTTCGGACCATACGCCGTTGGTAGCTGAGTTCGATTTTTCGTAATATCAGGGCAGGCAGACCTGGTTGCGGCCACCCTGTTTGGCTTTATAGAGGGCCTTGTCGGCCTGCTCCACCAACTGGGCTATGCTTTGTTGGCCGTCCCACTGGGCCACGCCCATGCTCACCGTAAAGCCCCCCAGTGAATCGAAGGGCGGGACCTTGGAATTGGCCTCGACACTCTTGCGGACTTTTTCGGCGACCTTGCGGCCCTTGTTCAGATCACAGTCCAGCAACAAGACCATGAACTCCTCTCCGCCGAAACGCCCCACGAGGTCGGTCTTGCGCACGCCATCGCGCAACCAGCCCGAGAAACGCCGCAAGGCGTCATCACCCTGCAGATGACCAAGCTGATCATTGAGTCGTTTAAAGTGGTCCAAGTCGGCCATGACGACGCTTATGGGCTTGCCGGAACGCTTGGAGCGCAGCAGTTCCTCTTCAAGCCGCTGGTGGATGTAGCGGTGATTGTATAAACTGGTCAAACCGTCGGTGATGGACAACTCCACCAGACGCTGGTTGGCCTCTTTCAACCTGGCGTTCAGGCTTTTCAACTCTAGGTTTTGTTCATCGGCCTTGGTCTTCAGTTCGACAATGCGCCCCATGTTGTCAATCATTTCACTGACAAGGCCGTAGTGTTCGATGGCAACGGCCAGCAGGTCGCCAATCGTCTCCATGAACAAAATGGCTTCCGGATCATGCACCGGCTTTTTATCTGGTGGCCAAACCGCGGTGATGACGCCGACCCTGACCTCCAAACCGGAAACAAGGGCGCTGATCAATCCGGAGGTGCCTTCGGGGCTGTCGGAACCGAAAAGATGAACCGTATCTTTTTGGAGCAAAACCCGGGCCGGCCATTGTGGGCTGTTTGCATCCAGAGTGCGCCAGGAATTGAGAAGCCCGTTGTCAATCTCATGAAAAGAAACAAGCTGGAGGGTGGAACCTTGGTCGTCATGCAGATGCAGACAGGTCATGGCGCCGTCAAGAGCCTCGGCGGCGTTGCGTAATGCCTCGTCGAAAATTACCGATATTTCCAACTCGGAATGAGCGGCCATTGTGGCGATGGTCCGCCTCAAGGCCGTTAACTTAACACGAAATCCAGTTTTATTCCCTTTTTCCGTCACGCTGTCATTCCATTTGGGCCGTCTCGGGCCAAGCCGTTTCCATTAAAAAATGAAAGCCAGTCACATTTTTACCACACTTTTTCGTTTTATATAGTCACAATTATGAACAATATAAAAATACCACATTTGAAAAAACAGCCACCTTCGCCGGACCAAAGCTCAGCCATAATAAATATCGAAACAGAGCTGCCCTACAAACAAACATATTGCAATAAAATTAATCAGTGATATTTTATCATCAAATTATGGTTGCAATGATTTCATATTTTATGTCAAAAGATATAGTAATCGAATTTTTCCAAGGGAGAATACTTATGGCTCGAAAATCCAAATGGTCTGCCGAAGACCGAAAAAAACTGCTTAAAATGGTCAACAATGGAACTACAGAACAGGACATTCGTGAAGAACTGGCCATTAACGGCAAGGCCATGACAGCCATAGAATTTGCCCAGCAGTTCAAGATGGCCATGGTTGAAGACGGCCGTATCAAGCAAGCAACCGCCAAGAAAACCGTGGAAAAAGCGAAAACATACGAAGTGACGGATACCGGCCGTCTTTCAATTACCGATTTTTCCGAAATCACCGGTGCCGCAGCCGGAGCCAAATTCAGGCTTGAAAAACCTAGAGGCCGTTCCCAAGCATGGCGGTTGGTGGCGGCAGATTAACACACCGCGTGTCTATTTACAAATAGGCTGCATACCATATGGGTATGTAGCCTATTTTTGTGTAATGGGCCGCCGTCAACATCGTCACGAGTATAGGCTTTTTTAGACATGCCTGGTTTTATTTCGTTGAATTATTTCAAGCGGATGTTCAATCGCGCCAAGAGATTATGGATGGCCCCGATCGGCCTTTATGCCACATGTCAATCCACTAGGCGCAATCCCCTTGTATGGTTTGTGTTTTTTAGTCATAATCATGCCGTTGACAATTGTTATGCGGCAAATTTTCTGACTTTGGAGAAAAATTGATGACCATAATCGTTACAGGTGGCGCGGGATTTATAGGTTCAGCATTAGTACATTATTTAATCAGCGTTCGCCGCGTAAAAGTGGTATGCATTGACAAGTTGACCTATGCCGCAAACTTGGCTTCGTTAAAGACCTTTACAGACAATCCAGACTTTTTTTTCGAGCAAACGGATATATGCTCCGCGGATGAAATCAAGCGAATTTTCAAACAGCATAGGCCTTCAGGCATCATGCACTTGGCCGCCGAGTCTCATGTGGACAGGTCAATCGACTCGCCCGGTCAATTTATCCAGACCAACATTGTAGGAACATATACCCTTTTGGGAGCCGCCCTGGAATATTGGGAAGATTTGGATGGGCCGGCAAGGGAATCTTTCCGGTTTTTACATGTTTCCACCGATGAAGTATACGGTTCTCTTGGCGCCGACGGCCTTTTCACCGAAGACATGCCCTACAGGCCTAATTCACCCTATGCGGCAAGCAAGGCTAGCTCCGATCTATTGGCTAGGGCCTGGCATAAAACATACGGCTTGCCCGTGGTTATCAGCAACTGCTCCAACAATTACGGCCCGCGTCAATTCCCAGAGAAACTTATTCCCTTGATGATTATTAAAGGCATGTCCGGCGAGTCTCTTCCTGTTTACGGAACAGGCATGAACGTGAGAGACTGGCTTCATGTGGATGATCATGCCGAAGCCCTGACGATGATATTGGAAAAAGGCCGCCCAGGCCAGACATACAACATCGGAGGCAACGCCGAACGCAACAACATGCAGGTCGTGGAGACGATATGCGCGGAACTGGACAAGGCCCTGCCCGACTCGCCGCACAGGCCGCACAGGCAGCTGGTCAAGATGGTCGCCGACAGACCGGGGCACGACCTGCGTTACGCCATGGATTACAGCAAATTGGCCGCGGAACTCGGCTGGCAGCCCAAGCACACCTTTGAACAGGGTCTGGCTGACACGGTCCGCTGGTATCTGGACAACCACTGGTGGTGGCAGCCCATCATCGACGGCACCTACGCCGGGCAGCGCCTCGGCCTAAACCGGAGGGATTGACCCATAGGAAGCGCCGACGCACAAAAGACCATCCTCGTCTTGGGAGCGGGCGGTCAACTTGGCCGTGAGCTACTTCGCACCCGGCCTCCGCGGGGAATGTCGGCCAAGGGATTGACCCGCGGCGATTTGGACATCACCAACCCTGATGTAGTGATGGAAGCGCTGAGGAAAATCAAGCCCGACGTGGTTATCAATTGTGCGTCCTACACCGCCGTGGACAAGGCCGAACAGCAAGTGCAGCAATCCTTTGACGTCAACACCCAGGGCGCCGCGGCCGTGGCCAGGGCCTGCGAGGAAACCGGCGCCCACCTTTTGCATATCTCCACGGAATATGTTTTCAACGGCTTCCAGGAAGAGCCCTACGTTGAGGACGACGATACCTCGCCCCTGAATATTTACGGTCAATGCAAGGCCGAGGCCGAACGCCAGGTGCGCCTTTTGTGCCATGGCCACGTCATTGTGCGCACCTCATGGCTTTTTTCGACCATGGGCAAAAACTTCGTACACGCCATCCTCAGGCTGGCCAAGGAAAAACCTCAGCTGCGGGTGGTGGCCGACCAATTCGGCTGCCCCACTCCCTCCGCGGACCTCTCTCAAGTTTTATTTGAAATATCCCGTCAGTTGCTTGAAGGCAAGAGCGACGGATTCGGCACGTTTCACTATTGCGGCGCCGGAAAGGTCAGCCGCTATGGCTTCGCCCAGCGCATCCTGAAACACGCCAGGCCTTATTTGGCCAACATGCCGGAGATGATCCCCGTCAGCCAAAGCGAATTTCCCACACCGGCCCACCGGCCCATGAACTGCATCCTAGACTGCGCAAAGATTGGCCGGGTCTACGGCATCAAGCAAAAGGCCTGGGACAGCGGTCTGGCGGATGTTATAAAAGAGTTGCACTCTAAAGCGGGAGAGTAGGCCATGAAAGGCATAATTCTGGCCGGTGGTTCCGGCACCAGGCTTTTTCCAATGACCCAGGTGGTCAGCAAGCAGCTGCTGCCCGTCTACGACAAGCCCATGATCTATTACCCGCTTTCGGTGCTGATGCTCAGCAATATCCGCGACATTCTGGTGATTTCCACCCCCCAGGATCTGCCCCGTTTCCACGAACTGTTGGGCGACGGCTCCCGATGGGGCATCAACTTGTCCTACATTGAGCAGACACGCCCCGAGGGACTGGCCCACGCCTTTATTCTGGGCCGCCAATTTGTCGGAAACGACTCCGTATGCCTGATCCTGGGCGACAACATCTTCTTCGGCCAGGGCCTGCGCCAGGCCATGCAACGGGCCATGGCCCGCGACCAGGGCGCCACGATATTCGCCTACCTGGTCCGCGACCCCCAGCGCTACGGCATCGTCAAGTTCGACGAAAACGGCCTGGCCACCAATATCGAGGAAAAGCCGGCCGTACCAAAATCCAACTGGGCCGTCACCGGTCTTTACTATTACGACAACCAGGTTCTGGACATCGCCGCCAAACTCAAACCATCGGCCCGCGGCGAGTTGGAAATAACCGACGTCAACAATGCCTATCTGGCCCAGGGGCAGCTCAACGTGGAAAAGATGGGCAGGGGTATGGCCTGGCTGGATACGGGCACTCCAGGCTCGCTCTTAAAGGCCGCCAACTTCATCGGGGCCCTGGAGTCGCGCCAAAGCCTCAAGGTGGCCTGCCCCGAGGAAGTGGCCTACAACATGGGCTTCATCGATGCGGCCCAGGTGGAGCGGCTGGCCCGCCCACTGATGCAGAACAGCTACGGCCAATATCTGTTGCAGATCATCAAACCGGAATATCAATAACCCAGCGGAGGACACAGTTGGACCTCATCGACGGCGTTAAAATCAAACAGCTCAAGGTCATCCCCGACGAACGGGGCCGCCTCATGGAAATACTGCGCTGCGACGACGAGCTATTCCTGGAATTCGGCCAGGTGTACATGACCACCACCCTGCCCGGCGTGGTCAAGGCCTGGCATTTGCACAAAAAACAACACGACAATGTTTGCTGCGTATTCGGCATGATCCGCCTGGGCCTCTACGACGACCGCGAAGGCTCGCCCACCAGGGGCATGACCAACGAATTCTACATGGGCACCCACCGCCCCCTCTTGGTGCAGATCCCGCCCCTGGTCTACCACGGCTGGAAATGCGTCAGCGTGGAAGAAGCCCTCATCGTCAACACCGTCACCAAACCCTATGACTACAAAGAACCCGACGAGTTCCGCCTGGACGCCCACGACCCGGCCGTGCCCTGGGATTGGACCCGCAAAGACGGTTAAAACGCCGACCTGATACAACAGGATCGTTCACGCCTGATTGATTGGGGGGATTGTGAAATTCCTATTTCGGGTAATGCTGTGCTTTGCGCTGTTGACCGCGCCGGGGTGCGGCGATGCTGACACCCAGAAAGAAAAGATGCTCCGGGCCCTGGTCGAGGCACAACTGCAAGATCAAACCAGCCAGGAAGAAAACCGCGAAGAAGAAGAAGCCCAAAAGGCCCGAATGGCGCGGCTGGTGGATCAAAGCCTGGCCAAGCTGGACCGCCAGTCAATCCTTGATCAGGCCCTGAAAATTGCACGAAATATTGATGATCCTAGTAATAGAGCCAAGGCACTTTGTTATGTGGCGGTTGCAGCCGTTAGTGATGAAATCTTTGACGAGGCGGAGGATGCGCTCAACAGCGATGAGGAAAGGCTCGCCAGAGCTTTCGCGTTAATGGGAATAGTCACCCATTTAATCTGGCAAGAAGAATACGACCATGCGAGTAATTTTGTACGCTTAGTGGGTTCGGCCGAAGAAAGGGATAATTACTTTATCGATATAGCAATCGGTCAAGCGGAAAAAGGAGATATCGGCAAGGCTCAGGACACTGCACTTGAAATAAAAAGTACTTACGGAAGAGATGTCATCAAGTGCAACATTGCAAGAAAACTTGCAGAATCAGGCGACACCGTAAAAGCCATGGAAACTACCCAATCCATCCAGATAGAGTCCATGAGACTTTGGGCTATGGGCATAATCTCCGTGGCAACCAAAAATCAACAGCTGTTGAACGATGCTCTAACCTCTGCACAGTCGATAAAAAATAATAAATCACGAGTTCATGCCTTATACCTACTAGCCACGGTCTATGTTGAAAACAACGATATTAATCAGGTAAAAACCATTATCACATCAATAAAAGACCCTAATTCAGTAAAAGCCATAACGTCTCGTTTTGCTTTGGCCTATGCAGAGGACGGCGACTTTGATCAAGCCTATACAACTATTAAAGATTTTACGACAAGCCTCAACAATTTAAACTTATTGTCAGGTATCGTAATTTTACATGCCCAAAATGGTGATAAGAACGAAGCATTATCAATTGCCCGAATAATCCGCGATGATTTTGACAAGGCAGGGGTACTTTGGACCATCGCCGAGAAAACCAATGATCCAGCCTTGCTTGCCGAAGCCAAAGAAGTCCTATCGAATATGGGTGATAAAGTTAGGGAAAAGGATGTTTTGAGCATCATCGCACCAATCGAGGCCAAACTTTTGGGCATAGAAAAAGCCAAGCAAACGCTAAAGAAACTCACCCAAGAATCGGACCTGGTACAGGCCCTCTGTGAAATCGCCCAGCAATACCCGGAAAATAAGTAAGCGGAAAGGCAACCCGGTCTTAGAGCCCGGCGCGGCCCTTAGCCAAACGCGTTTATCTGTTTTGCCGAAGGCAAAACAGATAAACGATGCGGTTTTGTTTTGGGATGGGGGTCTGGGGAAACATTAATCCGCTGAAATAAAGCGGGTCATGGACGGCCCGCCGAAGCAGCCACCTGAAAGGGTGCGGCTTCGGCAATCCAATCAAAATCACGCTTTTGATTGGATTGCGGTTGCAAGGGGCAGGACGCCCCTTGCAACAGAGAAATCAGACAAAAAGGTTTCCCCCAGCATCTCGAATCACAAACTTGGCGCTTGATCCTCGGCCATGGCCTGGCGCCAGGCGCGGACGCTCTTGAGGCAGCGGTTGGCTTCGACCGCCGTGCGGCTGTCCTTTTCGGCCCGTTTGGCGGCGAGATTGAAAGCTTCCTCGGCCTTGGCGGCCTTTTCCATCTGCCATGCGGCGTATCCGGCCAGGAGGCTGTTCTTGCCGTCCTTGTCCTCGATGGCCGCCGCCTTGCTGAAGGCGTCATAGGCCTGGCCGTAGTGTTTGCGCATCATGTTTATACGCCCCGCCAGGACCCAGCGTTTGGCCGTTGGTTTGGCTTTGGCCGCGGCAACGGCCTGTTCCAGGGCCTGATCGTAGAAGTGGCCTTCAAGGTACACGCGGGCCAGTATGTCCCTGTCCTTGGGCGTGGGGTTGGCCCCAAAAGCGATCAGGTAGCGTTTGGCCGCCTGCTTGGGCGCGCCTGCCGCCCGGTGGATGTCGCCCAGTTGCCGCCATGCGGAGGCGTTATCCGGCGGCTTGAGGCGATAGGCCACCTCCATTGCCGCGGCGGCGCCGGCGTATTCGCTAAGTTCTAGTTTAATTGAGGCCAGCAGCCGCCAGTTGACGTCCTTGTCCGGCTGGATCTGCAACAGCTTTTCCAGGACAGGCTCGGCCTTGCGGGGCTGTTTGAGGTTGAGATAGCACTGCACCAGGGCGGCCAGCCAGTGGGCCTTGGGCTTGTCCATTGCGGCAAGTTTTTTAAGGATGGGCAGTCCCTTGTCAGCCTGTTTGGCGGCCATATAAAAGACCCCCGCCGAGTACAGCGTTTCCGGATCGGGCTTTTCAGCCACCTCGTAGGCCGTTAGCATCAGCTCGGCGGCCTCGACGTATTTTTCCTGCTCAAAACGCACCACGGCCAGGTTTTGGGCCGCGGCTGCATAGCAGGGATAAATTTTCAGGGACTCGGTAAACAACTCGGCGGCCTTTTTGAGCTGCTTTTGCTGGTAGGCCAAGATGCCCCTGTAAAAACACAGATAGTGGTCTTTGGTGTCGGGGTTTTCCTTGGCCCATTTATCCAGGTCGGCGGCAGCCTGTTTTTCCTTTTTCTCGGATACAAGCTTTTGGGCCGCATGCACCGCCGCCTGCACGGTACGCGACATTGCCGGTTCGCGGGGGCAGTCCCGGGCAATGGCCGGGGCTGCCCACAACAGGCACATCAACATCGATATTATTGCCGTTGTCTTTTTCATCGCCTGTCCAGGGAGAATCGGACCGAAGTCTCGACCCATGTTTCCACCGGAGCGCCGTCCTTACGCCCCGGCTTGAAGCGCCAGCGCCGGACCGTGCGAAGGACCGTCTCCTCGAACACCCCCGTGGGCTCGGCCCTAAGCACTTCCAGATGGCGCACGTTGCCTTCCAGGTCCACCAGGAACCTGATATCCACAAAGCCTTCGATGCCCCGCCGCCGGGCCAGATAGGGATACGGCGGAGGGATGCGTCCCGTGGCCATGGGCAGAGTGTCCACGTCGCCCAGTTCGAAACGGGCCGGACCGGGCGGGGCCACGGCCATGCCCATGTTCAGCCGCGGGTTGACGTCAAAGCTCAGTTGAGGCCGCTGAAGGCTGACCGTGGTGGACAGCGGCTTCATTTCGATCACCTTGGCCTGGAGTTTGGGCGGCGGCGGCGGCGGCGTGGGCTCGGGCTCATCGATTTTGGGCTTATTGATGGGCATGAAGGTTGTCACCTCGTTGAGCACCGGACCGCTGGTATGCTCCAGATTGCGCTGCAACATCGGCGCGCCGCAAAACACCAGCAGGTTTATGCCCAGGGCGCACAGCAGCGCCATGAGCATGGCTCGGCCCCTGATGCGGCCGTTATTGCGCCTGGCCAGATTCAATTGGCCCTCCGGTTGGCCGCCACGGATACGTTTTTGGCTCCTGCCAATCTGCACTGGTCCAGAACCTCGATAACCCGTCCGGTCATGCTAGCCTTGTCGGCGATCACCACAATGCCGCCCTTGGGGTCTTCCGCCAAATACCGCTCCACCAGACCCCGGATGCTGCGCAGGTCCACCTGCCTGCGGTCCATGAAGACACGGCCCTGTTTGTCCACGGCCACCATCATGGCCGCCTTGTCCCTGGTCGTGGCCGTGGAGGCTGTCGGCCGTTGAACGTCGACGCCCGCCTCCCGCACGAAGCTGGTTGTAACCAGGAAGAAGATCAAGAGGATGAAGACCATATCGATAAGGGGAGCCATGTCGATCTGGCTGTCTTCATTGAGGGTGTCTCCCCCGAAACGGCCCAATCTGCCCCGTAAGCCACTCATTTAAAAAGCCTCCCTGGATTCAAGCCAGCTGGCCACTGCCCGCTGGAAGGAAAGCAGACGGTTGATTTGTTTACGCACGCCCCGCCGCAAGGCCCATCCGGCCAAGACGCCGGGTATGGCCACCATCAGCCCGGTCTGGGTGGTGATCAGGGCCTCGCTGATGCCCCCGGCCATGGCCTGGGCATTACCCGTGCCAAAGATGCCGATTACCTCGAAGGTGTCGATCATGCCGGTTACCGTGCCCAACAGGCCCAACAGCGGCGCCGCCGCGGCTAGGATCAATATGGCGTCCATATGCCGCCACAGACGCGGGGCCTGATGGCGCACCGACATTTCCCAAAGGCTCAGGTCGGCCTTGCCGCCCCGGCCCGGCTGGGCCATGAAATATTCCAGCGCACCGGCCATTGGCCCGGTCTCCGGCGGAGGCGGAGAGGCCTTGCCCAAAAGGCATTGGGTGGCCAACACCAAGTCTATATGCTCCCGGCCCGTTCGCCAAAGCCATAGCGACTTGGCCATGATCAGCGTCCACAGCCAAAGCGAGACGGCCAACAGCGGCCACATCACCGGCCCTCCGGCCAGGATGAAAAACCAGGCGTTTTCCAAAAAGTCCACGTCCTAGGCTCCCGCCTTCATCATGGCCGCGGCCAGGGCCAGGGCCTTTTCTTCCATGTCGCCGGCGATACGCTGGACCCGGCGCCCCAACAGGGCGGCGGCGATCAGAATCGGAATGGCCACGGCCAGGCCCAATTGGGTTGTGATCAGGGCCTCGCTGATGCCACCCGCCATGAGCCTGGGGTCGCCCGTGCCGTGCACGGTGATCACATGGAAGGTGTTGATCATACCGGTGACCGTGCCCAACAGGCCCAATAGCGGCGATACTCCCGCCAGTACCTTGAGCACCTGGATAAAGCGCTCCAGGCGGGGCATTTCCCGCAGAATCGCCTCGGACAGGCCGCTTTCCACAACTTCCTGGGGCTGCCCCAGCAGGGCCAAACCGGCCTTGATAACGTTGCTGGTGGGCCGGCCTTCCTGGTTGTCGGCCTCGGCAATGGCTCCGGCTATGTCGCCCTGGGCCACCTTGGCCGATACATTGCTCATCAGTTCGTCGGTGTTGGCCCGCACCCGGCGCAAAAACACCAGGCGCTCTCCGATCAGGCCGATAGCCACCAAGCCGACCAGCAGGATGGGCCAAACCAGGGGGCCGCCGCTGAGCACGCGCTCGGTGAATGTGCTGCGCCGGGCCAGTTGCCTGAGCGCCGCGCCGCCGCTGATATCCATGGTCACCGCATCGGCGCCGCTGAAATAGGCGTCCACCGACCCGCCGACTCCCCAGGGCAGATCGCCGCTGACGGCAAGCAAACGCCCAGTGGATGGTCCAAGGGTCAGATAGCCGCTTTGGCCGTTGTTATAGACGGTGCTGAATCCGCCGATGCGGATGATGTCGGCCTGGGCCGTCTGGCCGTGCTCGTCAATGTATTCGCCCTTGCGTCTGGTTATCTGGCCGCTGGCCTGCATCTCCTCGAAGAACAGATCGACCAGCTTACGGATATCATCCAAGCCGGGAAAACGGCTCTTGCCCAGATAGGGCCGCAACTCTTCAAGACGCTGGGGGCGCTCGGCCGTCACCGGCGAACGCTCGGCCAAGGCCAGAAGCTCCCGGGCCTGGGCCCGCACGGTACCGGCCAGTTCGGCGATATCACCTTGTTTTTCAGCGACTTCCTGGCTTAGCTCGGCCCGTTGTTTGCTGACCTCCGTCAATTCCGCGCGCACCTGCTTCAGGCGCGCCTGCTCTGCGGCCAGGCTGCTCTGCAGACGGGCCACCTTGGCCCGGAGCTGTTCCTTTTCACTGGATATATCTTGCTCGGTCATGACCCGTTCCTGGCCGGCCTGGCGCAGGTCCTGCTTGATCTCTCCGGCCACGGTGGGCAGATCAGCCGCCTGGGCGCAAACCGGAAGCAATATGATAGCCGTCAGTGCTGCAAGTAACCGCTTCATGGTTTGACCTCCCCGGCGGGAGCCTTGCCCACGGGCAGTTCAATCAGGCTGACCACCCTGATGCGTTGGGCCATGTCCGCCGCTTGGGCCAACAGCCTCTCGTAATCATCCATTGCCACCCATTTGCCCGTGGCCTTGTCAAAGCGCCAAGCGCTGCGGTCGTCCAGGCCGATGGCGAAAAGGCCCAAACGCCCCAGGCGCAGTACCCGGACTTGGCGGGGGCCGCCGTCCAGATTTACTTCCTGCTCGTGCACATCCACGGTGGTGCCGTATTGGGCCTCTATGCGCAGGGCCTCCATCAGGCGGCGGGCCTTTTGGGCCGGAGAGGCATCATAATCGCCTAGTTTATCCGCCAGGTCCTTGAGCCTGTCCTGGCGCTCCTCGGCCAGGAACGGCATATCCTGGGCCACGAAGTCGGCAAGCCGGGTCATGGTCTCGTCCATGAACGGCTCCAACTCGGCCCGGATGCGCTCGATCTCTTTAAGCTTGTGCTCAAGATCGGCGACCTTTTGCTTTTGGCTGTCCAGATAGATCTCGGCCTTTTTTCTCTGTTTGGTGGTAACCTCAAGCTCGCGCTCCAAGGCCTCGGCCTTGTCCATGAGTTCCGCCTCCTCGGCGGCCCATTTGTCGAACTTTTTCTGGGTGCCCACTCTGGTCTGAACAGCGGCCTCGGCGTCACTGCGGACGCCTGAAGCAGTGGCCAGCGGTTGCTCGGCCCAGGCAGGGCTGCTCATCAGGCAACAAACGACGATGGCGATAAACAGTTTTTTCGGCATGTAAGTGCTCTTGTGCTCCGGTAAAAAAACAAAACCCCAGCCTTTTCATAAAAAAGACTGGGGGACTGCACCCTGTTCTTGATCCCTCCAGGTAGGCCCGCTGGTTACTTGAGAATTCTTCCCAAACCATGTCGATTACCCGCGACTTGTTGCGGACCCTGTCGGCTGGCAGGTCTTCTGGCTTCCGGTTGCAGCCTGAGGCTGCCTACGCCGCGCCTTCCCACAAGACGTTCTCGCAGTGGCTTGGGTTCTTCCTGAACCTTGTGCGGCGGGTAAACCGGTTACAGCGGCGGGACCGCGGCGGTTTTGCACCGCCTTCCCTATTAAGCCCCAAAAAGGCACCAACCTCGGGTTCCTTTTTAGCCTATTTTATAAAGTTGTCAAGTGAATCATTACAACATAAGTCAAAACTTGTCAAAGCTTACCTTACATCATAAGGCAAATCGAACTATCGAGGCGGCTGCCAGGCAGGCTGTTTCGGCCCGAAGGATGGTGCCCGGCAGGCCGCAGAGCGTAAAACCGGCGTTTTGGGCCAAAGCGACCTCGCTGTCATCAAAGCCGCCCTCCGGCCCGATGATCAGCCATACTTCCCCGGCCCGGCCGGTATCCGCCAAGGCCCGGGCCAGGCTCATGCCTTCATGGCGTTCATAGAGCATTATCTTGGCCGCGTTTTCCGGCGCGGATTCCAGCAGGTCCGCGAAATCCACCGGCTCGAAAAACTCGGGCGTCCGTGGAGCCCCGCATTGTTTCAAGGCCTGGCCGGCCAGGCGCTGCCAGCGATCCAGACGGGCTCCGGCGTCCTTGATCTTGGGCTCGCTGCGCCGGGCCATGAACGGCCTGATCTGGTCCACGGCCAACTCGGTGAGCTTGACCGCGATTAAATCCATTGCCGGCCCCTTGGCCAGGCCCGGACAGAGCACCAGCCGTGGTTGTAACGGCTCGGCGTCTTCAATCCGCAGCACCTTGCAGGTCATGCCCTCGCGGCCAAGCTGTAGGATCTCGGCCTCGGCCCGTTTGCCTCGGCCATCCAGCAGTTGCACCCTATCGCCCACGCCCAAGCGCAGAACTTTGCGGGCGTGATTGGCCTCGGTCTTGTCCAGTTGAACCGTCTCTTCGGCCAGATCACCGGGCGCGACCAAAAAGCGGCGCAGGCTCATGTCATTACCAGTCCGGCCCAGGCCGCCATTGTGTCCTGTTCCAGCATGTGCAGGCCCAGGGACTCGAAGGCCCGCTGCACCGGTTCCACCTGGTGCACCAGCATGCCCGAGCAGATCAGATACCCGCCCTTGGCCACCTTGGCCCGCAAAGGCTCGGCCAGCGCCAGCAGATCCTTGCCGGTGAGGTTGGCCAAAACCGCGCCAAAGGTGCCCGGCACATCCTCCAGGGGCGTCTGCTCGGCGCGGACCGCATTGTCCAGGCCGTTGGCCTTGGCGTTTTCCATGGTGGCGGCTACGGCCTGGGGGTCGATATCAATGGCCAAGGCACCCAAGGCGCCCAGTTTGACCGCGGCCATGGCCAGTATGCCGCTGCCGCAGCCCACATCCAGCACCTCCGGGCCCAGGCGGCCCTTATCAGCCAGGCTTTCCATGCGCTGCAGGCAGATCAGCGTGGTTTCATGCTGGCCCGTGCCAAAGGCCTGGCCGGGGTCGATGATAATCAGCTCCTGGTCGGGATGGGGAGCGACCGGCCTCCACGGCGGGGCCACGACCAATGTCCGGGTGACGGCCCGGGGCTCGAAATTCTGCTTCCAGTTTTCGCCCCAGTCCTGACCGGCCAGGCTCTCAAAGCGCACCACCGCGCCCGTGCCTTCGGCGGCCAGGCTGTCCACGAAGCGCTGAATGGCGGCCTTTTGACCGGCCACATCGCCTGATGCGTCCAAGTATCCGATGACACGCTCACAGTTGATTTTTCCGGGCGCCTGGGAAGTCTCGACGCCGGCGCCCGTAAGGCCCACCAAAAAATCAGCCGCTGCGTCGGCCTGATGCTCGGGGGCCTCGACTATAACCTGGACCCACGTTGATACGTAATCGGACATGGTCAAACTCTCTTCCACCCTTGGCATTGCATCCGGGTGATCGGCAGGCTAAAATTTATGGCTTGCATCATATGGCAACTTCAAGGAAAGGACAAGGACGGCCTGTGGATACTCAATTATTACGGCAATTATTGGAACAAGTGGCGGGCGGAAACGTAAGCCCCGACGATGCCATGAGCCGTCTGCGGTCCCTGCCCTTCGAGGACCTGGGCTTTGCCAAGGTGGACCATCACCGGGTGCTGCGCCAGGGTTTCCCGGAGGTCATCTTCGGCCAGGGCAAGACTCCGGAACAGATCGTGCGGATCGCCAAGGCCCTGCACGACCAAGGCTCTTCGGTTTTGGTAACCAGGGTCGACGACCAAAAGGCCCAGTCGGTTCTGGCGGCAATGCCGGAGCTTAAATACAACCACCAGGCCCGTTGCATGACCTTTGTCTCCACCAACCCGCCCCCGGCGGGCAAAGGAACCGTGGCCGTGGTGGCGGCGGGCACATCGGACCTGCCGGTGGCCATGGAGGCCGTGCTCACGGCGGAGCTGATGGGCTCCAACGTGGCCAAAGTATTCGATGTGGGCGTCAGCGGCCTGCACCGTTTATTTGCCCAGGCCGACGTATTGACCAGCGCCCGGTGCTTCGTGGTGGTGGCGGGCATGGAAGGCGCGCTGCCCTCGGTGGTGGCTGGCCTTGTGGACAAACCGGTCATCGCCGTGCCTACTTCGGTTGGCTATGGCACGGCCTTTGGCGGATTGGCCGCCCTGCTGGGCATGCTCAACTCCTGCGCGCCGGGCCTGAGCGTCGTCAACATCGACAACGGCTTTGGCGGCGGCTATCTGGCCGGCATGATCGACCACATGGATTAAGGCCATGCGTGCGGTGTTGCAGCGGGTATCCCAAGCCAAAGTCGAAGTGGACGGCAAAATAACCGGCCAAATCGGACACGGTCTGCTGGTGCTGTTGGGCGTGGGCCAGGATGACGGCCCGGACCAGGTGGAATGGCTGGCTAAAAAAATAGCCGGCCTGCGGATATTTCCCGACGAGGCTGACAAGCTCAACCTGTCCGTATCCGATATCGGCGGCCATGTCCTGGTGGTCAGCCAGTTCACCTTGTGGGGCGATTGCAATAAGGGCAAACGGCCGTCGTTCAGCAGGGCGGCGGCCGGTCCCTTGGCCGAACAATTGTACGAGGATTTTATCCGGGCTCTCGGAGCAATGGGCCTGAAGGTGGCCACCGGAAAATTTGGGGCAATGATGGATGTCCATCTGGTCAACCAGGGCCCGGTGACTTTATTATTGGATACGGATAAAAAATTCTAAGGAGGCCATGGTGGAGCAAAAGCCCAAAGACGACCTCAGCGCATTCATTCCCGAAGGATGGGAAGGAAAATACCCCCCTTGCCTTATCCAGGTAGACGAAAACGGCAAGCTGTTTCACGATGGCGCGCCCATGATCCATCCGGGCATCCTGGAGCTTATTTACGAATCGGTTTATTTTGAAGACGGCATCTACTTTCTCAAGGTCGGTAAGCAAAGCTGCCAGTTGGAGGTGGCCGATACATTTCATGTGGTGACGCGGGCCGAGTTTGCCGATAGCGGCGTTGAACTAACCATCAGCGACGGCTCCACCGAATCTCTGGACCCTCGCAGTCTGTGGATAGGCAATGGAGAGGTGCTCTACTGCATGATCAAGGACGGCAAGTTTCCGGCCAGATTCCTGCGCCAGGCCTATTATCAGATCACCGAGCGCCTGGTGGAGCACGACGGCGGCTTTGCCCTTGACATCGGCGGCCAGATCCACCCCCTGACTCAACGGCATTAGTCTTGCCGGGGCCATATCAAGGCCCCGGCAAGTTTTTCTAGGCCTCTACTTCTTCCTCATCGTCGTCAGGCAGATGAACCGATCCCACGATATCCTGATTCAAGTCATGAAGCAGTTCGATGCTCGTGAGCATCTTGTTGTAGCTGTCTGCCAGATAACCAACTTCGTCGTTGCTGGACACCGGTACGGCCTGGTCCAGGTCGCCCCGTCGCACCTTGCCCATGGCCACCCGCAGTTGTTCGATGGGGTTGGCCACGCTTTTTTCCACCATCGTGGTCAGGAACCAGATAAGGGCCAGGCTCAAAACCAGCACGAAGGCCATCAAGTACAGAAGCTTCGAGGGTATGGCGTAAGGGTTGGTGTAGACTAGTTTGCTGGCGATGCGGTAGACCATGGCCGAAAGCGCAAGGATGGGAACCGCGCCGCCCAGCAACAGGGCCAGCAGCAACCTGGCCCGCACGGGCAGGCGCAGGGTGCGCTTGAGCTCGAATATCTCGCCGCCCACGAAGAAAAGCGACCGCATGGCGTTGAACAACCTGTCGGTATAGAAGAAAATTACCGTGGTGACGAAAACGCCCGAGGTCAAAACCCCCACCAGAACCCAGGCTGCCTCGCCGTATGGACCGGCATCGCCTTTTTCCGCCACGTACAGGGCAAAGCGCACCGAGGCCATGGTGAAAGCGGCGATGATCCACAAAAACAGGGTGACCATGCTGTAGAAAAACGGCGCGTTGACGACCTTGCGCTGGGCCGCCGTCAACAGCTCGGCGTCCGGTTTTTGGTCGTTGGCCACCATTATCCAGCATTTCCTGATCTTGATTTGCCAGGGCATGCACATCCCGGCCCCGGCCGCCAACAAGGCCACCGTCATGTAAAACATGATCGTGGGATATTCCTGCAAGCCAAGGAAAAGACCCGATGCATCGACGATCATGAAATAAAAGGTGCAAAGCGTGGCGCCGATGGCGTTGATGGCCATTATGGCGAAACCGACTCTGCGGAAGAACATCGAAGGCGTGTACCGCCGCGCCAGTTCCCTAACACGTCTTCTTTTTTGTTCCATGCTCCGCCCCTTTCGTATTGTAAAAAAAAACGCGCCGTGCATTTCCCTGGCACAGCATGCCATATTAGAAACGCCCGGCCAAGCCCCTTGGGGCCAAACCGGGCGTTTGATTGTGTATTAATTGGTTAATACTGCCGTTTACCAGCAACCGCCTGGGCTATGTTGTAGGCGTAGTCGCCGATTTTTTCAAAGTTGGTGAGCATGTCCACGAACAACAGGCCCGGATCAATGGTGCACACGCCGGAACGGAGCCTGCCCAGGTAGTCGTCGCGCATGCGCTCGCGCATGAAGTCGATCTTATCTTCCATGGTCTGGGCCTGCTCCATGATGCTCTTGTCGCGCTCAGCGATGCCCCGGATGACCAGTTCCAGGAAATTGGCCACGGTGTTGCGGATGTCCTGATAATCACGTTTGCCCTGATCGGCCAGGTGGAGGTTGTTTTCAATCATTTCCTCCACCAGCTCGGCCAGGTTTTCGGTGGCGTCGCCGGTGCGTTCGATGTTGTTGACCATGCGCATCAGCGAGGCTATCTCCATGCTCTCGGACTCCGTGATATTACCCTGGCTTACCGTCACCAAAAACTCGGTGATTTGGCGCTGCAAGCGGTCCAGGGCCTCCTCCCGCTGCCTCCAGCGGGATAAAAGCTCGAGCTTGCGGTTGAACATGACCTCGGTCACGTCGCGGTACATTTCCTGGGCAATGGTGCCCATACGCACGGTCTCCTCGCGGGCCTGGGCCAAGGCCACGCTGGGGTTGTCAATATAACGCTCATCCAGATGCTTGGTGCGCCCCAGGTCGACAAGATCGTCCTCTTTTTCCTTGCCGCCGGTAAGGCGTACTGCCAATTTGATCAATATCGGCAATATGATAAGGAAAAACGTGGCGTTCAACACGTTGAACAGCGTATGGCTGTTGGCAATGAATCGGGCGATGTTGCTGTCGTCGACCTGGCCGATACCCATTAAAACACCGGTTATCCATTTGACCAGATCCACGAATGGATAGAACACGAGCAGAACAATACACACGCCGAAGAAATTGAACAGGGTATGAGCCCGGGCTGCCCGCCTGGCCGTCAATGTACCTCCGATTGACGCCAACTCCGCGGTGATGGTGGTGCCGATGTTCTCACCCAGGATCAAGGCCACGGCGCCTGGCAGATTCAGCAACCCCTGGCTGGCCAGGGCCATGGTGATGCCCACGGTGGCTGAACTGGACTGGACTACCATGGTAAGGACAGCGCCCGTCACCACACAAAGGAGCACTCCAAACATGTTCGATGCGTCATACATCAGGAAGAACGATTCAAAATCGGGGTGAGCTCGAAGCGGCTTGAAGCCGTTTTTCATCATCTCCATGCCGAAGAACAGCATACCGAAGCCCAAGATGACCTCGCCGATGTCCCGGGTGCGGCGGCGTTTGGCGAAAAACTTGATGGCCACGCCGATAAAGATGGCCACCGGGGCAAGAGAACTCAGCTTGAAGGCGATGATCTGGGCGGTGATGGTGGTTCCGACGTTGGCGCCCAGGATAACACCCACGGCTTGGGTCAGGCTCAACAGTCCGGCATTCACAAAGCCGACAACGGTAACACTGGTCAAAGAAGATGACTGCACCACTGCGGTGACCAAGGCTCCCGTGGCGGCACCCACCCATTTGTTTGTGGATACCATTTCCAAGAATGAGCGCAGCCTGTCGCCTGCAACCCTTTGCAGAGCCTCGGACATCAGTTTCATGCCGAAAAGGAACAGGCCAAGCCCACCCATTGCCTGGAACGCTACTTTATATACTAGGTCCAAGAGACAGCACCTCGTTATTTTCAGTCGGTTGTTCTACCCAATTCAGACGTGTGCATTGGCATTTGGGCCTGTGTTATCGCGAGCCGGTCGATTCGTCAACCAATTTGTAACCTCATTGTAACTCAGAACCAACCAACTCTCGTCGGCTAATGTCCCTCCCAACTTGAGAAAAAATTGCAGCCCTTGCCGGAAAAACTTTATGTCCTTGCCTACCATTTATTGCCGGTCAGCTTCATATGCCAGTTGTTATCTATCTGATTATATTATCTAATTCATCTAACAACCACAGTGGCATGGCGCTTGCAGATAACTGGAACAGAAAAATTCGCACCATGCAGCACCCCGCTTCTGGAGGCTTTACTTGGAAGCTTTGGATTTAATATCGGGAATCAGCAGTAGCAACGCGGCGGCCATCACCCTCGGCGGCAAAACCAAGGGTACGGGTTCGGGCTTCGACGCCCTGTTGGCCGCGTTGACAAACCAAAGCCAGCAGACCTTGTCTCAAACGGCGGCCAACACCTCCGAAACAGGCAAGGCATCGGCTTCAGATTCAACGCAAAGCATTCAAATCAACTCTCCGGCCGATACCCCGGTGGCCCGGTTGGAGACGGCCCTGCGCCAAAGCGGCCAGCCCCTGGAAAAGATAACCGTCCCGCCCGAGGCCAGGGAAAAAATGGTCGAGGTCCTGGAAAACAGCGGCTACAGCACCGAAGACGCCCAGGAGATCCTGCGCCGGGCCACCGATGATGAAGGAAACATCAATCTCGGGGCCATGTTCGAGCTGCTGCCGCGGTACACGGCGGACCAGGGCCCTGTTCTGGTCCTTGACCAGGATGCCAAGATCCAGCTCATGCAGGCCCTGAATGACCTCGGAGTTCCGGCCGGGGAAATCAGGCGTTTTTTTGAAAGCGCCGAGCACATAGGCCAAAAGATCGAACTCAAGGGCATCACGGACCTGTTGGCCATGGCCGACCCAAATCGCAGTGAAGTCGACCGGTCCGTACTGGAAGACCTGTTGGGCAAATTGGGGCTAAACGCGCAAGAGGTCGAGAACCTCCTTGACTCCAAGGTCGACAGCCAGGGCCGGATCAGCCCCAGCGACATGCTCAGCCTGCTGGAGACGGCCGCGGAAAAGAACGATACCAAAATCGCCACCGCCCTCAAGACCCTGGCCAACCAAATTGAAGTGCAGGGCGACGACACCAAGGAAATAGTGCGCCAGCTGCGCACCATGGTCAGTCAGGCCCTGGAACAAGCTCCCAAAAAGAGCGCCGAGACCCAGCAAACGCTTCAGCAAACCGCCCAGCCGCAAACTTTGCAGACTGAAAGCGCCCAGACCGAGGGCACCCAGTCCGCGGCGGCCACCAACGAGCAGTCCTCGGGAAGTGCAACCCAAAGCGCGACCCAAAGCTCGGCAACCGCGGCCGGAGAAGCATTGGCGGCCGAGACCCAAACCGATACGGCCAAAAGCGCGGCCGACATACTCGGCAAATTGGGCCAGGAGACGGTCGCCTCCGCACGGCAAAATGCGACCACCTCCGAAACCGGGTCCCAGACCGGGTTCCAGGGCGGCAAGTCCGGCGACCAGACCCTGAATCAGGGGTTGGCCCAGCAGGCGGCGGTCAATGCCAAAGCCGCCACGTCAACAGCCACCCAGGATTCCGGCTCATCCAAGTTCAACGACGCCTTGACCGCAGCCCAGAACTCCGCTGCGCGCGGCGCGGCGGGTCAAGGATCGAGCACGGTGAACAGGGGCATCCCGGCCTATGTCACCCGGCAGGTCAGCCAGCAGATGGCCAGCATGGTCCGCTCCGGGGCGCCGAGCTTGACCCTGAACCTGAAACCCGCCCATCTTGGCTCACTTAACATGGAAGTGACCATGAAGGACGGCAATCTCCAGGCCACATTGACCGCCGACAATGCCGCTGCCAAGCAAACCCTTGAAGCCGGCCTGGACCTTCTGCGCGAGCAGCTCATGCAGCAGGGCATAAAAGTCGACCGGATCGAAGTGGCGGTCAACGCCGACGCCAACCCGCAACAGCAGCAGACGGCCCAGACAAGCGGGCAAAGCGGCAACGGACGTAGCGGCAACAGCGGCTCCGGCGAGTCGGGCGCCGAAGATGGACAGGTCGCCGCAAGCCAGACCGAAGAGCAGTCCACAACGCAGACAACGGCTAGAAGCCGAATCAGCATTATCGCCTAGGGGTGTGAAATGTCATCAATAATACCGTCCACATACACCGGTTCAGTCTACGACGACAGCACCACAAAGGCCACCTATTCGTCCGCTGAAGACACCACGCTCGGCCAGGATGCCTTTCTTAAAATGTTCATGGCCCAGGTGACCAACCAGGACCCCATGAACCCCATGGACAACACCGAGTTCACGGCGCAACTGGCGACCTTCAGCCAGTTGGAACAGTTGCAACAGATCAATGACAGTATGGCCAACATGGACGACCTGGTCACCGCAACCAAGCGCAACACGGCCATAGGCTACCTGGGCAACGATGTCACCGCCCAGGGCAACCTGATACCCGTTGTCAACGGCGAGGCCGGCAAATACACCTTCAAGCTGGCCAACTCGGCCAATGTGGAAGCCGTGATCACAGACTCCTCGGGCAAGGTGGTGGCAAACATCGGCCTGGGAGCCCTGTCGGCGGGCAACAATTCCTTTACCTGGGATTGCACTGACAACACCGGAAACACCGTCGACGACGGCGCCTACACCATAAGCATCACCGCGGCGACGTCGGATGGGACCGAGGTCGAAATCCTCGACCAGACAGTCACCGCCAGGGTGACCGGCATCACCACCGACGAAGACGGAGTCACCTACCTGTTGATGGGCGAAGCCGCCCTGGCCGCTGACAAGGCCATAGCCGTCAACGTGCCGGCATCGGGCACCACCAGCGACGATGACAACACGACCCTTGAAGACAGTCTAGAGGAACTGGAAGACCTGACCGCAAAGGCCGAGTCGGGCGAAGAGACAACCATGAGCGATGTACTACAGGCACTGGGAGCCATCGGCAGCATTGCCGCCCTGTTGCTTTAAAAAAGTTTATTAGTGGGCCGGGTGAGGCGCCCGGGCCATTCAAGTGAAAGGAGCCGTCTAGATGGGTATGCTAAGCGCAATGTGGGCCGGAGTGGCCGGCCTGAACGTCCACGGACAGGCGCTGAGCGCTGTCTCGGACAACATAGCAAACGTCAACACCCATGGCTTCAAGGGCTCACGGATCAACTTCGGAGACGTGATGACCCACTCTCTTACCGTGGGCGGCACGGTGGTAAATCAGGTGGGCACGGGCGCCGACGTCCTGAGCGTGCAAAACCTGTTGACCCAGGGATCTTTCGAATCAACCGACATCCCAACCGACCTGGCCATCAACGGCGCGGGATTCTTCGAGGTTCACCAGGCCGATTCCAACACCAGCTACTATACCCGCGCGGGTCAGTTCCTGCTGGACAAGGAAGGTTACATGGTCAACCCCCAGGGCTACCGCTTGCAGGGTTACAACGTTGACTCCAACGGCGAAATCCTGGAGATCCCCACCGACCTTAGGTTGTTGAAGCTGCAAACCGATGCCGTTTCCACGACCCAGGTGGACATCTCCATGAACCTCAACGCCGAAGATGAGGACAAGCTGCACCCGTCCAAGCTCATCGACCCCGACGATCAGAGCACATGGAACTACCTCAACACGGTGCGCACCTACGACAGCTTGGGCATCGGCCACAACATGTCCATGTTCTATCAGCAGCTCACCGACTACAACGGCACCAAGGCGCCGGATGCCAGCACTTACTGGAAAGTCAGCGTCTTTGAAAACGAGGACGGCACCTACACGCCCAATGCCAGCCAGTATGCGACCCAGGCCGAATATCTGACAGCCCTCAACGCCAACACCTATTATTTACAGTTCGACACGTCCGGACATCTGGTCGGCGTGTCCACCGGTGATACGGGCTACGGCGATACGTATGTCTATGACGGCGAAGTGACCTCCAGCACCAGCGACGTGTCCTCGGCCTTTGGCGGATCGCTCACGTTCAACGGAGCGGGCAGCAACGACCAGGGGATCATGACCACCGCCTCGCTCACCTTTGCCGGAGCCGACACCACGGCAACCAGCATCGAGGTGACCGTGGGTTCCGACGCCCCGTACGTCATCACACCGGGCCAGACGGCGGCCGCTGCGGCGGCTGAATTGTGCGACCTGATAAACGGAGCCAGTCCGGCGGTCGACTACTACGCCGTTGACGAAGGCGGCGGCGTGGTCACCTTCTACGCCAAGGGCTCCGGCGGACCATATGACATTGAAGTGACCACCGACAGCACCGACCAGACCATGACCGTGGATGAGAACACAACCCTGACCGAACTAGCCGGGCTGATCAACAGCGGCGCCCAGGCCACGGGCGTGATCAACATCGACACGGCGACCCTGGTGGCCGCCTCCGGCGACGGCGTGACCATCGACGGCGTCACCTTCAACTATGAAGCCGTTGCCGCGGGCACGGACTGGAACACGCTGGCCGATCTGGCCGCCGCCATCAACGCACAACAGGCCCTGGGCAACATAGACGTGACCGCCACAACCAGCGGCGACAATATCTATCTGACCTACAACGACGGTACGGACACCGTCGGCACCGACGGCAACGCCCAGACCCTGGTGGCCAATATCGTCACTCCCGGCGGCACCATCAACCTCAGCGACGCCACGCTGACCAACGGCTGGGACGGCACGGTGGCCGGGGCCAACGCCCACGACGTCACTGCCTCAGCCCTGGAAAACGACGACGGCACCTACTCGCTGCAGATCAGCCGCAATCAGACCGGCGCCGACTCCACCTACACCATTGACGTTGATTCATATCTCAGCACCAACACCGTGGGCACCCTGGCCGGCGTGAACTTCACCTCGGCCACCCAGACGGTGGTGGCCAGGGACGCGGTGTCCGGATCGCTGGATCTCGACGGCGACGTCACCCTGTCCTTCGACTATCCCCAGGCCGTACAGCCCCAGGAGATCATCTTCGACTACACTCCGGTCGACAGCGCCGCCACCACCCAGAGCGCCGGAGCCCATGAAACGTTGTACCTGAGCCAGGACGGCTCCACCCGCGGCACCCTGCAAAGCCTGGACGTGGGCCAGGACGGCATCATCACCGGCACCTTCTCCAACGGCCAGCTCAAGACCATGGGCCAGGTGATGCTGGTGAACTTCGCCAACTCGGAAGCCTTGGCCCGTGAGGGCGACAACCTCTGGCGCGAGACCGTCAACAGCGGCCCGGCCATAAACAACAAGCCCGAGGAAGGCGGCACGGGCTCCATCGAGTCTGGCGCCTTGGAACAGTCCAACGTGGACCTGGCCAACGAATTCGTGAAAATGATCCTGTACCAAAGGGCATTCCAGGCCAACAGCAAGTCCATCAGCACCACGGATGAAATGCTTCAGGAACTGATAAACCTCAAGCGTTAGTGAAAAACCCGCCGCGCCCCGGCCCATAGCCGGGGCGCGTACAGGCCCGCCGACGGTTTCTCTCCGCAATCGCCGCCGGCGGCCAATTTCCAATCAGCTCCCGGTGTTAGCCGCCGGGGGCGTCATTTTGTTGACCGTGCGGACTCTTTGACGCCCGTCAATGCGGCCAATCATCTGCAACAATCCACAAAGTGTTGCCTAACCTAACGATTTTTTGGTAAAAATAAGACGTAACAGTCTCATTAGACGGTGGCATTTTTTTTGCATACCATTGCCAGAGGCTTACTGCTGGGAGTTATTCCATGGATCTGGCCACCATAATAGGCATAGTCAGCGCCTTTGCCCTCGTCTTCACCGCCATGACTTTGGGCGGCAGTATCGTCATGTTTGTCGACCCTGCCAGCATCCTTATCGTCATCGGCGGCACCATCGGCGTCACCCTCATCAACTACCCCATGCGCGATGTGCTCAAACTCATCAGCATCATCAAGCATACGTTCGTCTACAAAATCAGCCCCGTGGGCAAGGTCATCGCTCAATTCGTCGAATTCGCCACCAAAGCCCGCCGCGAGGGCATCCTGGCTTTGGAATCGGCCATGAAGGATATCGACGATCCGTTCCTGGCCAAAGGCCTGCAACTGACCATCGACGGTCTGGAACCGGGCTCCATCAAGGAAATCATGGAGACCGAAATCGACTACATCAGCGAACGGCACAGGCTCGGCGCGGAAATCTTCTTGACAATGGGCACCTTCGCCCCGGCCATGGGCATGATCGGCACCTTGATCGGCCTGGTGCAGATGCTGCAAAACATGAGCGACCCGTCGTCCATCGGCCCGGCCATGGCCGTGGCCATTCTCACTACATTCTATGGCGCGGTCATGGCCAACATGATTTTTTTGCCCATGAGCGGCAAACTGAAAAACCGTTCATCCGAGGAAGTGATGATCAAGGAGATCACCCTAAACGGCATCCTGTCCATTGCCAGGGGCGACAACCCCAGGGTGATCGAACAAAAGCTGCACAGCTTCATACCGCCGGCCATGCGCCAGTCGGTGTTCAAGTAGGCAGCGGGGTAAAACGCCATGTCAGGCAGAAAAAAAAGGGAAGAGTCGGCGCCGCCGGGAATCGTGGTGCTCTACACGTCCCTGATGATCCTGATGTTGGCGTTTTTCATTATGCTCAATTCGCTGGGAGAAACAGAGGAGTCAAAGGTGCAGGAGGCCTACAAGTCGCTGATGCAGACCTTCGGCTTTCAGGAAGGCGGAATAACCCCCTTCCGCACCGAGGCCATGGGCGGTTCGCCGGCGGCGTTCCAGCCCATGAACCCCGTGGATGAGGACTACCAAGTCATGCGCGGACTGATTTTCGAAAACCGTTTGGACAACAATGTCCGCATGCTGCGCTCCAAGGGCATGCGCACGGTGGTTATCAGCGGCGACATGCTTTTCAAGCAGGGCTCCACCGAAATAAACCCGAACATGACTCCGTTTTTGGACGAACTGGCCGCGGTAATCAAAGGTCGCACATATCCAATCAGTATCTACGGCCACACCGACGATGAACCATGGCATGGCCCCAATGGTCAGGACAATTGGACCCTCAGCGCCGCCCGGGCCGTCAACGTGCTTTCATACCTGGTCAAACAGGGAATCAGCCCCAAACGTTTGGCCGCGTTCGGCATGGCCGGCTACGATCCCATCGAACCAAACACCACAAAGCAAGGCCGCCGCCTGAACAACCGGGTTTCGCTGGTGTTCAACGCCAAAGACGCCAGCCAGCACATGCTCACCGGGAGTGAGCCGGAACGCAAACTGGATTTCCGAGGCTTTGAGTTCGACCTGATGAAACAGCCTAGCGAACAGCCGGAACAGGAGTAGCAGTGAGCCGCAAGCATCAAGGCGAATCCGGTTTTGACCCCCAGGGCTGGATGTTTACCTTCAGCGACCTGGTCACGCTGCTGCTTACGTTTTTTGTAATGCTGCTGGCCATGCAAAAGCCGGCTGTCGTCAAGTTCCGGGAGGCCTTCGGCATGTTCAGCGGCGGCGGCGGCAGCGGCGTGATGACCATCTCGGACCAGCAGGGCGTCCAGGAGTTCCGCCGGATCATGCAGCAACTCAGCGACGCTTCGGACATCCAACAATCCCAGGCCGAATTGGCCAGGCTGATGGAGTTGCCCGAGGCCAACGAGTTGGGCATATCAGGCGCGTTGCAGCCCGGCCTACAGGTCCGCAGGGAAAAAAGGGGCACGGTGATCACCCTTGCCAATGACCTGCTTTTCCTCCCGGGTCAGGCGGGCCTGACGCCCAAGGCAGTGGAATCCATCAACCAGGTGGCCCAGGTATTGAAGCACAGCAGCGTGCCCATCGCCGTCGAGGGCCATACCGATGCCAGCAAACCGGGCCAGGGTTCGTCGTTCGAGGACAACTGGTCATTGTCCCTGGCCCGCGCCCACAATGTATTACTCGCGCTGGTCGACCCCGGCGGCATCGACCCGGCCCGCCTGCGCCTGGGTGCGCTGGCCGACACAAGGCCCCTGGTGCCCAACGACACCGCTGAACACAGAGCCATGAACCGCCGCACGGAAATCGTGCTTTTGGCGCCAAATCAGAATTAAAAGGAGTCCGCCATGGCTGAAGAAGATCTGGATATGGAGACCGGCGAGGAGGCCGGCGGAGAGCAATCCGAAGAAAAAAAAGGCGGCGGCAAGCTGATTATCATCATCATCGTGTTGGTGGTGGTGCTGTTTGGCGGCGGTTTTGCCGGTTGGTGGTTTTTCCTGTCCGGGCCCGATGAAGCGCCTGCGGACAAGCAGGAGCAAACCAAGACTGAAGACGCCGAGGAAAAAGACAAGGATGCTGCCGCGGGGGAACAAAAACCGGGCACCATCGTGGACATGAAGCCTTTCGTGGTCAACTTGGCCGATCCCGGCGGAAAGCGCTACCTCAAGCTGACCATGGCCGTGGACGCCGGAGATGAAAAGCTGCGCCAGGAAATAGAATCGCGAATGCCCCAGATCCGCGACTCCATCCTGCTGCTGTTGACCAGTAAAAAATATGAGGACGTAGCCGCCGCGGCGGGCAAGATCAGGCTGAAAAACGAACTATTAAAGGTAATTAACCGATATTTGAAGGGCGCGGGCGCTGTCCACGCCATATACTTTACCGAGTTCGTGATCCAATAGGATGGCATCATGAGCAAGATTCTGACTCAGGACGAAGTCGACGCCTTATTAAAAGGCATGAGCGGCGGTGAAATCGAGGTAGAGACCGACGCGGGCCCAGAGGCCGACGGCGTCATAGTCTACGACCTGACCAACCAGGACCGGATCATCCGGGGGCGCATGCCCACACTGGAGATCATCAACGACCGCTTTGCGCGGCTGTTCCGCACCACCTTGTCCAGCGCCATACGCAAGATCGTGGACATGACCACCACCAGCGTGGACATGGTCAAGTTCGGTGAGTTCATGCGTTCGCTGCCGGTGCCCACCAGCCTGCACATTTTCAAGATGGACCCCCTGCGGGGCCACGCCATATTCGTTTTGGAATCAAAGCTGGTCTTCAACCTGGTGGAGACCTTCTTTGGCGGCACCGGCGGCGGCAACGTCAAGATCGAGGGCCGCGACTTCACGGCCATTGAGCAGCAGCTCACTCGCAAGGTGGTGATGCTGGCCCTCAAGGACATGGAAAACGCCTGGAAGCCGGTCCATGAAGTGACCATGGTTTACAGCCGTACGGAGATCAACCCCCAGTTCGCGTCCATCGTGCCGCCCACCGACGTGGTTATCGTGGTCAAGTTCGAACTGGAGATGGAGCACACCGCGGGCACGGTCACGGTTTGCATCCCCTACTCCACCATTGAGCCCATCCGGACCAAGCTTTACGCAGGTTTCCAAAGCGATCAACTCGAGGTGGACCACGAGTGGATGCGCCGCTTCCGGCAACAGCTCCGGGCGGCCATGGTCGACTTCACGGTGGAGCTGGGCCGCACGGAGATCACCAGCGGCCAGCTGCTCAACCTGAAAGAAGGCGACGTATTACAGTTGGACACCGACGCCAACGGCAAACTGGTTGGAATGGTTGAGGGCGTGCCCAAATTCCAGGGCCGGCCCGGTCAAGTGAGAGGCAATAAGGCCTTCCGCGTGGAAGGTTTCGTGGAAAGCTCGGTCGACTAACGCTTCCCGAGCGGAGAGGATTTGGGAAATGGCTGATGATTGGGACGCCGCGGCAGGCGGAGAAGCCGCATCCTTGGAGGACTTTGACGCGCCTGCGGGAGATATCGCCCCGGCCGATGGCGGAGGGGCCTTGCAGCAGCCCACGCAGAACATCGACTTCATCCTGGACATCCCCCTGGAAGTCACGGTGGAGCTGGGCCGCACGTCCATGCTGATCAACGACCTGTTGCAGCTGGGCCAGGGTTCGGTGATCGAACTCAACAAGCTGGCCGGTGAGCCTTTGGAAATCCTGGTCAACCGCAAGCTCATCGCCCGCGGCGAGGTCGTGGTGGTCAATGAAAAATTCGGCGTGCGCCTGACCGACATCGTCTCGCCCATCGAGCGGGTCAAGTCCCTGGGCTGATGATGAAGCGATTGCCGGTCATATTGGCTAGCGCCCTGACCTGGGCCGCGCCCATTGCCGCCCTGGCCCAGGAAAAGGCCCCGGCCCCTCCCCCGTCGTCGGATCTGGGCTGGGCCCTGGTCAAGACGGCGGCTGGCCTGGCCCTTGTGCTGGCGCTGTTGTTCGGCCTGGTCTGGCTGCTGCGCCGGTTAAGCCCGGCTGCGGCGGGCACGGGCAACGAGCAATTTCGCATGGTTGGCCGTCTATCCCTGGGGCCTCGCAAATGGCTGGGCCTGGTGGAATTGGGCGGCCGCATACTGGTCATCGGGGTCAGTGAATCGGGCATCCGGCACATCGAAACCATCGAGGACCCGGAATTGCTCCAACAGCTTTCAGTCCCCAGGCAGGGTTTTTCCAAGATCCTGCAAAAGGCCAGGGGCACGGCAACGGATGGCGGCCAATGAAAACAGCAGCGTGGATCATCGTTCTTGGAGCACTCCTGCTGGCCGCGGCCGCCCCGGCCGTTGCCCAGGAAAACCCCATCAATCTGCCTTCGATAACCATCGGCACCGGGGATGCGTCTTCTCCGGAACAGATATCGACAGCCATGCAGATTGTCATCATGCTCACGGTGTTGAGCCTGGCCCCGGCCATATTGATCATGACGACCTGCTTCGTGCGCATAGCGGTGACGTTTTCGCTGCTGCGCAACGCCTTGGGCACGCCCCAGGTGCCCCCGGCCCAGATAGTGGTGGGCCTGGCCCTGTTCCTGACATTCTTTATCATGGCGCCGGTGTTCGGCGAGGTCCACGACAATGCGTTCAAGCCCTATATGGACAACAAGATATCCCAGGAGCAGTTTTTCGAGCGGGCCGCGGCGCCCATGCGGGAGTTCATGCTCAAGCAGACCCGTAAAAAAGACCTGGGCCTGTTCATGAAGATATCCGGCGAGGAGCGCCCCCGAAACCGCGACGACATCACCCTGACGGCCCTGGTCCCGGCGTTTGTGATCAGCGAATTGCGCACGGCCTTTGAGATCGGCTTTTTACTTTACGTGCCGTTTTTGGTCATCGACATGGTCGTGGCCTCGGTGCTTTTGTCCATGGGCATGATGATGCTGCCGCCGGTGATGATATCGCTACCGTTCAAGCTGATGTTGTTCGTGCTGGTTGACGGCTGGTATCTGGTGGTGGGCTCTCTGGTCCGCAGCTTTGCGTGAGGAAAAAAATGACCATTGATTTTATCGTGGGATTCGCAAGACAGGGCATGGAGATCACCCTGCTCATGGCCGGTCCGGTGCTGGGCGTGGGCATGGTGGTGGGCCTGATGGTCAGCATCTTTCAGTCGGTGACCCAGATTCAGGAAATGACCCTGACCTTCGTGCCCAAAATTCTGGCCGTCATGCTGACCCTGCTGTTGGTGGGCCCCTGGATGCTCAACAAGATGCTGGCTTTCACGGAGTCGGTGATCACCAACATACCGAATTATATCAAGTAGGCGTATCGGCGTATGATCTTCAGTGACGCAACATACCAGCAGTGGATGCATTTTTTGCTGATACTCATGCGTTGTTCTTCGCTGATCGCCTTTTTACCGTTTTTCGGTTCGCCCAATATCCCGGCAACGGTGAAGGTCGGCCTGTCCCTGGGACTGGCCGTGTTTTTGTTTCCCCTGGTGAAAATCGACCCGGCCATCTTCCCCACCGGTCTGGATCAGTTTCTGCTGTTGGCCGTGGGAGAGGTCCTGATCGGGGGCATCATGGCCCTGACGGTGCGCCTGATGCTCACCGCCGTGCAGATCATGGGTCAGTTCGCCGGATTCCAGATGGGCTTTGCCGTGGCCAACGTCATCGATCCAATGGGCGGCGGCCAGGTTTCGGTAGTCGGCCAGTTTTGCTATATAGTCGCCCTGCTCACCTTTTTTACCGTGGGCGGGCACCACTGGTTTTTCCTGGCCATGGCCGACAGTTTCAAGATCGTGCCGCCGGGCGACTTCAATTTCAGTCAGATTCTGTTCGACCAGATCATGAGCATCGCCGGCGACATGTTCATGGTGGCCGTCAAGATCGGAGCGCCGGTGATGGGCGCTCTCCTGGCCACCTCGGTGACCATGGGCATCCTGGCCAAGACCGTGCCCCAGATGAACATCCTCATCGTGGGCATGCCGCTCAAGATAGCGGTCGGCTTGTTTTTTCTCTCCCTTACGCTGGGCTTTCTGGTCAGCACCATGGGGGACCAGTTCCTGGGCCTGGGCACCGTCCTGGGCGGTTTATTAAAGGCTATGTAGGACAATGGCGGATAAGGGCGCACAAGAAAAAACTGAAAAACCCACTCCAAAGCGAAGGTCCCAGGCCAGGGAAAAAGGCCAGGTCGCCAAGAGCACGGAGTTGGGCAGTTTCGGCGTGCTAACCGCGGGCCTATTGTGCATGTGGATGATGGGCGGTGCCATCTACGACCAGATTACCGGCATGCTCAGCCACAGCCTGGGTCATGTGGCGGAGACGCGTCTCAATATCGCCGACGTCCAAAACCTCTCCGTCAACGTGATGGGCCAATTCTTCAAGATCGTGTTCCCCTTTTTGTTGGCCACGGCGGTGCTGGCCATTTTACTCAATATCGTGCAGACCGGTTTCATGATCGCCCCGTCCAGGCTCAAGCCTGATCTGAAGAAAATGAATCCTATCCAGGGGCTTAAAAAATTCGTCTCGATGCGCATGTTGGTGGATGTATTTAAAAACACGGGCAAAATTGTATTTGTCGGCATGGTTGCGTACCTTGTGCTCGCCGATGAAATCAAAAACCTCCCCAACCTGGGCAAGCTTGGCTCCGTGGCGGCCAGCCTGTTGTATATCCTCGACGTGTGCCTGCGCATATTCATGTGGTGTATTTTGGCCATGTTGATCCTGGCCATCGCCGACTACGCCTACCAAAAGTATGATTTCGAAAAAAACCTGAAGATGTCCAAACAGGAAATAAAGGACGAATTCAAGCAGACCGAAGGCGACCCCCAGGTCAAGGGCCGCATCAGGCAGATGCAGCGGGAGGCCGCCCACAAGCGCATGATGACAAAGGTGCCCGAGGCCGACGTGGTCATCACCAACCCCACGCATCTGGCCGTGGCCCTGGTCTACAAGGCCGGTGATATGGACGCGCCCCAGGTCTTGGCCAAGGGCCAGAACAAGATCGCCGAAAAGATCAAGCAGATCGCCAGGGAGAACGACGTTCCCATCGTGGAGGACAAACCCTTGGCCCAGGCCCTGTACAAGGCGGTGGAGGTGGGGCAGTACATACCGTATGAGATGTTCGAGGCGGTGGCGACCCTGCTGGCCCACGTATACCGCCAGAAAAACGTGCACGAAAGCGTCCTGGACGCCATTAAAAAGTAGGGTTTTCCCGAGGAGTCGATAAGGCATGGCCGACACGGCCGACACAAAAAGGCGCAAATTTCCGGGCCTTCCGGCAATAGACGCCAACAACATATCCGAGGTGGGCCTGGCCATCGGCGTGGTGGGCATCCTGGTGGTGATGATCCTGCCCTTGCCCACGTTCATTTTGGATATATTGCTGAGCTTCAACATCACCTTCGCCATCGTCATCCTGCTCACGGCCATGTACACCATCAGGCCCCTGGACTTCTCGGCGTTTCCCTCGGTGCTGCTGATCACGACCCTGTACCGGCTGTCGCTGAACGTCGCATCAACCCGTTTGATCCTGCTCAAGGGCGACGAGGGATTCGACGCCGCGGGTAAAGTTATCGAGGCCTTCGGCCAGTTCGTGGTGGGAGGCAACTACATCGTCGGCTTCGTGGTGTTTTTGATCCTGGTTATCATCAACTTCATGGTCATCACCAAGGGTTCGGAGCGTATCGCCGAAGTCGGCGCCCGCTTCACCCTGGACGCCATGCCCGGCAAGCAGATGGCCATCGACGCCGACCTCAACGCCGGACTCATCGACGAAAACGAGGCCCGCGAGCGCCGGGCCGAGATCCGCCAGGAAGCGGACTTTTACGGCTCCATGGACGGCGCGGCCAAGTTCGTCAAGGGCGACGCCATCGCCGGCATCATCATCACAATCATCAACATCCTGGGCGGCCTGCTCATCGGCACCCTCCAGCAGGACATGCCCTTTGCCGAAGCGGCGACCACCTACACAGTGTTGACCATCGGTGACGGTCTGGTCAGCCAGATTCCGGCCCTGATCATCTCCACCAGCGCCGGTATCATCGTCAGCCGGGCCGCCGGCGACGTGTCCCTGGGCCAGGAATTCATGCGCCAGTTCAGCATGCAGCCCAAGGCCCTGGCCATTGCCGGCGGCATCATCTTCGCCTTCGGCATGGTGCCCGGTTTGCCCCACATCTCCTTCATGATCCTGGGCACCGGCGTCTGCGGCCTGGCCTATTTCATCATCCGGGCCAACAAGCAAATTTTGCAGCAGGAAGCGGAAGCCGTAGCCAAGGCCGAGACCATGCAACTGCAAGCGCCGCCGCCGCCAGGACCGGAACAGGTCGAGGCCCTGCTGCCTCTGGACCTGATGGAACTGGAGGTGGGCTACGGCCTGATTCCCCTGGTGGACGAGGAGCAAAACGGCGACCTGCTGGACCGCATCCGCAGCATCCGTCAGCAATTGGCCCTGGAAATGGGTATCGTCGTGCCGCCGCTGCACGTGCGCGACAATCTCCAGCTCCGGCCCGGCGGGTACTCCATCCTGATCAAGGGCAACGAGGTGGCCAACGCGGAGCTGATGATCGAGTACCTGTTGGCCATGGACCCCGGCGACGCCAAGAAACAAATCGAGGGCATACCCACCAGGGAGCCGGCCTTCAACCTGCCCGCCACTTGGATACCCGAATCGCGCCGCGAGGAAGCCCAGTTCGCCGGATACCAGGTGGTGGACATGTCCACCATCATCGCCACCCACCTGACGGAAGTCATCCGCTCCCACAGCGACGAACTGCTGGGGCGCCAGGAGGTGGCGAGATTGTTGCAAAACCTGGGCAAGACCAATCCGGCGTCCGTGGACGAGCTCAAGGGCTTGTTGAGCCTGGGCAATCTGCAAAAGGTCTTGCAAAACCTGCTTCGGGAGCGGGTCAGCATCCGCGACCTTTTGACAATCGCCGAGACTCTGGGCGACTATGCGTCAATGACCAAGGACAACGAGGTGCTCACCGAGTACTGCCGCCAAAGACTGGCCCGGGGTATCCTCAAGAGCATCACCGGACCAGGCGTGGAAGACCTGTACGTCCTGACCCTGGACCCCACGGTGGAGGACACGATAACCGCCTCGATCCAGCAGACCGACCACGGGGCCTATCTGTCCCTGGCTCCGGACAACGTCCAGAAGATCATCAACGCCCTGCAGGCGGAGTTGGACAAGTTCGGAGCTTTGACCCAGCCGCCGGTGGTGTTATGCTCTCCGGTCGTGAGGCGGCACTTCCGGCGCATTGTCGAACGGTTCGTGCCGACACTGGCGGTGATAAGCCATAGTGAACTGGTCACCGACCTCACCGTGCATACGGTGGGCAACGTGGCCGTGAAAAAGAAATAATCGGTAGACCCATACAAGCAGGGCGGAGAAGCGGTTTTTGCGCATCAAGCATTTCACAGCACCCAATATGACCCAGGCAATGCGCCAGGTCCGGGAGGAACTGGGGCCTGACGCGGTTATTTTGTCCACGGGCAAGTCCGGCGGCATGGTCGAAATCGCCGCTGCGGTGGATGCCGACGCCCCGCCCCGCCCCAAGGCCGAATCAAAGCCGAGCCCCCAGGCCGAACCCCGCGTGGAGTTCAGCCAGGGCGATTTACAGGCCCTGGCCCAGCAAGTGGCCAATCTCAGCAACCAGCTCTCGATCCATATGCTCCATAACGAGGCCGCGGGCAATTTCTCGGCCCGGCCCGAGGTGGCGCCTCTATTTGCCCACCTGAGCCAACAGGAAGTGGCGCCGGAAATCATCGAATCGCTTTTACAGGACATGTCTTCGCCCCAAGGCCACGGCCTGTTGCCGCGCCTGGCCATCAGAATAAAAAAGATGCTTCAGGTATCGACCGGGCCGGAACCGCAGGCGGGAGGATCGGCAATATGGGCCCTGGTTGGGCCCACCGGCGTGGGCAAGACCACCACCGTGGCCAAGCTGGCGGCCAATTACGGGCTCAAACAGGGTCTCAAGGTGGGCCTGATCACCCTGGACACCTTTCGCATCGCCGCGGCCGAGCAACTCAAGGTCTACGGCCAAATCATGCAATTGCCCATCATCGTGGCCGGTAATTCCCGGGAATACCAACGCGCCCTTGATGAATTGTCCGGATGCGAGTTGGTCGTAGTTGACACGGTGGGCCGAGCGCCGGGCGATGAAGGCAACCTGCTGGAATTGCGCTCCATCTTGGCCGCCGGGCCCCAAACCCAGAACCACCTGGTGTTGGCCTGTCCCACAAGGGACGCCGACCAGGCCAGGGTGGCCCAGGCATTTGGCCAGTTCAATCCCAAGAGCCTCATTTTCACCAAGGTGGATGAGACCTCGATTTACGGGCCCATTCTCAACCAAGTGCGAAGAACCGGCCTGCCGGTGAGTTTTTTGACAACGGGCCAAAAGGTGCCCGATGATTTTGAACATGCAACTCTGGACGGCCTGGCCCGGCTTCTCATGCCGCGCCCGTCCCCCAGGGAATGATATTCGGGGAAATTATGGACCAAGCCCAAACATTGAGACGCATGGCCCAAAAGCAGCAGTCCCAGGCAGGCGGCCGGCCCCTGCGCACCTTGGCCGTCACAAGCGGCAAAGGCGGCGTGGGCAAAACCAACATTACGGTCAACCTGGCCCTGTGCCTGTGCAAAATGGGCCATAAGGTGCTGATAATAGACGCGGACCTGGGCCTGGCCAACGTCGATGTCGTGCTGGGGCTCAACCCGCAATACACCATCAAGGACGTGATCAATGGCGAAAAATCCATTGAAGAGGTCCTGGTGCAAGGGCCCGGCGGCATGCAAATCCTGCCCGCCACCAGCGGCGTGGCCGAGATGAGCAACCTGACCCGCGATGAAAAAATGATGCTGTTGCAGGTATTCGACACCTTTGAGTTGGACGCCGATTTCGTGTTCATCGACACGGCCGCCGGCATCAGCGACACGGTGTTGTATTTCAACACCGCCGCCCAGCAGCGCATCGTCATTGCCACGGGTGAGCCCACCAGCCTAACCGACGCCTATGCCCTGATCAAGGTCCTGCATCTGAATCACCAGCAAAACGACTTCAGCCTGCTGGTAAACAACGTGGCCGACGCCACCGAGGCCAAACAGGTCTACCGCAAGTTGGCCGCGGCCGCGGATCATTTTCTCGGCGGCGAGGTGTCCATTGATTATCTGGGCTTTTTACCCACCGACAAAAGCGTTCATAATGCCGTGATGCAGCAAAAACCGGTGGTGGAGGCATTTCCGGGCTCGGAGATAGCCAAGGCCTTTGTTAAGATGGCCAAAACAATCGAGGCGACACCGGCCGCCGGCAGTGACGGAAATATCAAGTTCTTCTGGCGCAGATTGGTGGCCTTGGCGTAAACTTTGAAAACAAAAGGCGATAACGGCGGATAAAGTTAATTTATGGTGTACGGCAAGGCGGATTATTTCAAGAAAACCGGTAAGGCCGGTTTTTCTCCAAAGGAGCGCGAAGAACTCATCCTCGAATACGCTCCCATGATCCGCTTTGTTGCCGGACGCATCGCCATGCGCCTGCCGTCCCACGTGTCAATCGAGGACCTGATAAGCTCCGGCGTGTTGGGCCTCATTGATGCGGTTGACAAGTTCGACCCGGAAAAGAACGTTCAATTCAAGACTTACGCCGAATTCCGCATCAGGGGGGCCATCCTGGACGAACTGCGGGCCATGGACTGGGTGCCCCGCAGCGTGCGGAAAAAAAGCTCCGACCTGGAGGAAGTCATCGGGCGGCTGCAAAATGCATTGGGCCGGCCGGCCGAAGACGAGGAGATCGCGGCGGAGTTGGGCATTTCACTGCCCGATTTACACCGGCTGTTGGACGAGGTCAGCGGGGTAAGCCTGCTGAGCCTGGACGACCCGGAAAATCCTCTGGGCAACCTGGACTCGGAACAGGTCATGGAGGCCCTGGGCCGGGAAGGTCTGGAAGACCCTCTGGCCCGCCTGGGCCTGCTGGAACTGCGAACAACGGTGGCCCAAACCATAGAAGGGTTGCCAGAGAAAGAGAAACTAGTGGTATCATTGTATTATTACGATGAGTTAACCATGAGGGAAATCGGCGAGGTATTAGGCTACACAGAATCAAGGATAAGCCAGATGCACACCAAGGCCATCTTGCGCCTGCGGGCCAGGCTCAGGGGCTTGGGTGGTCCCGAATCATAGCCAGGAGAGTTTTGAATGCCAAATTTCGACACCAAGATGAAAATTCTCGTGGTCGACGATTTTTCGACCATGCGGCGTATCGTTAAAAACATTTTGCGTCAGCTGGGTTTTGAAAACATCGTTGAGGCGGAAGACGGCCAGGCGGCGCAAGCCAAACTGGAGACTGAGCGCATCGACTTTGTGGTCAGCGACTGGAACATGCCCAACATGAGCGGCCTTGATCTGCTCAAGTGGGTGCGCAGCCACGATGAATTCAAAGACCTTCCCTTCTTGATGGTCACCGCCGAGGCCCAGAAGGAAAACGTGCTCGAGGCGGTAAAAGCCAAGGTCAGCAACTACATTGTCAAGCCGTTCACGGCAGAGACCTTGGGCGAAAAGATCGATAAGATCTTTGCCGACCGCTAAGTTCGCACAGCCGGAAACGGCGAGGTAAAAGGTGGCTCAGGAAGAAAACCAGACCCCGCGGCCGGGCGGCACGTCTCCCAAGGCCTTGGAGGAGGGCTCGTTGATGAACGAGGCCTTTGACGAGTCCATTTTGGCCGAAATTGAACAGCGCCTTGAGAACGGAGAAGATGAACAGCTAGATGATGTCATCGCCGTAGGTGACAAGGTCGAGTTGGATCGGGCCGACCTGCCTCTTGATGGTTTTCTGCCTGAGGGCACAGACGTTGAGCACGAAGAGGTCGAAGTCGACCTGGCCGACCAAGACCTGACATATCCGGACGGTGAGCAGGAGGAAGCCGAGGAAGAGAAGCCTCCCGGCACCGCCAAGAGGATGATCCTGGCGGCCGCGGCGGTATTGATCATAGTGGCCATCGCCGGTGGCGTGGGCTTTTGGTATTCCCGCCAGGAGGGCGAAAAAATAGAAAAGCCGGAAGAAATGCCGCCCTGGATGTTCGCCGGTCAAATACCTTTGCCCTCTGATCAACTTCGTCTGGAATTGGAGCCGTTCATTGTTCCTCTGTTGAACTCCAAGGAAGGCAACATCCTGCGCATGACGGTCACGGTGGAGGCGATGGATGCTGAAAGCAAAACCGAATTGACCGACCGCGTCGTCGACATGCGCGACGTCATTTACCGGGCCCTGCGGGACCGGCCGGCCACCGAGTTGAAACAAGCCGAGAAAAAACGGCTCCTGCAGGCCCAATTAAAGGCCGAGTTGAACCACTCCTTTAAACAGTTGTGGGTTCACCGGGTTGATTTTACTCAGTTCCTGATTTCGGGGTGATGCCATGGGCACTTCGGTTCCCAATTTGCCGCAGATAATCCAGCAGGCCGGCGATGTCAGCCGAATGCAGGACCAGGCGCAGAAGACCGGCGAAGTGCAGCAGCAATCCGCAGCGGCCGAGGCCGAAGAGCAGCGCCAGGAGCAAAACCGCCAGGTGCAGGCCAACCCGGAGTCAGACGCCCAAAACCGCGTCAAGGCCAGGGACCAACGCAAGGACCGCCAAAACAGGCGCGGAAAAAACAAGCAGCAAGATACCGAAGAACAAGCGCAGGAACCCAGCCAAACAAAGGGCGGGGGCGGCCTGGTTGACGTGGTGGTCTGATGAGCTGGTTGTGGTGGATTCAGATAGGGGCCGATATCCTGCTTATTGGGGCGGTGGTTCTGTTATTAGGCAAGCTCAACCGCCTGGGCGGGTTGCGCTCGGCCTCATCCACCGACGACCTCGATGAGTTCATCGACGAAGCGGGCCAACTGGCCAAGGAGTTCGACCGCCTGCTGGCCGAGAAACGTCAACTGGTGGGCACCACACTCAAGACCCTTGACCAAAGAATCGATCAGCTCAACACAATGCTGATCCAGGCTGAGAAGACCGGGGCCAAGCTGCAAAAGGCCCAGGCGGAGCCAAGGCAGTCAAAACCGGCGCCGGCCAAGCCCGCCGGGCCCGTTGCCGGAGAATCGGGACCGGCGGTGTTCCGGCGCAAGGTCGAGGAACTCAGCCGCCTGGGCCGCACCCCGGCCCAGATAGCCGAGGCCACCGGACGCCCCAGGGGCGAGGTGGAGCTTGTGTTGGGCCTGGCCGCCACTGAACAATAGCACTATCTGATGAAGACCTTTCTGCCCGGCATATTCGGGAAAACCGACACCACCCAGAAAAGCGCCAAGACAAACGCCCAGGATCTTTCTCCAGGCCGCGAGGTCAAGGCCACGGTGTTGGAGGTCTTGCCGGGCAACCGAGCCCTGGTCCGCCTGATGGGCCAAACCATCAACGCCGAGAGCGAAACGCCGCTCAAGCAGGGCCAGAGCCTTGACCTGGTGGTGGAGCAGACCACGCCGCGCCTGGTGCTTTCCCTGGGCGGCGGCCAGGTCAAACCGGCCGGCCTGTTCAACCAGGCCCTGGGCGAACTCTTGGCGGGCAACCAGCGGATCGGCCAGCATTTGTCCAGCCTGCTCGACATTGATTTCAAATCCGATCCCCTGCCCGACCCCAAACTGCAACAGGCCGTGGTCAAGCTGCAAGAGGCCGTCAGCCAGGTCACCATTGACCAGGCCAAATCCCAGGAATCCCAAGCCATCAGGCAGGCCCTTTCCGATCTTCCGGCCAAGGGCGGCCTGAACCTTGAGGCCGTCTTGGCCAAGGGACATATCCCCCAGGACAATATCCGCACCCTGGTCAGTTTCATCTCCCAGCATCTGGACCAGCAGTTGATCAAGCTGGCCGACGGCGATCCGGGCCGGGCGGCGGACCTGCGCCGGTTTTCCACGGCCGCCAAAGGCCTGGCCTCGTTGATGGAGGCCAACGTCAAGGTCAACGCGGAGTTGATGCCCAGGGAGGCCTCGCTTTTGTTGCTGTTGCCCATGCTTTTGGGCGACGGCCTGGACCGGGGCCAGCTTCTGTTTGACCTGCCCGATCCGGAAACCAGACAAAGCCGGGGAGAAACCACCCGGTTGGTGTTTTTCCTGCATCTGTCCGGCCTGGGTCCGCTGGTCATCGAGGCCCAGGTGGCGCCGGGCCTGATTAAGGCCGATTTTCTGGTGGACCGGCCGGAGAAGGCCGAGTTTTTGAAACAGCGGCTGCCCGAGTTGTCGAGTACCTTGCAAGTCCTGGGCTATGAAGCCTTTTTCAGCGTGCACGTGCATCCCAGCGAGGAACTGGAACAACAGTCCCCCTTGGCCGGCCTGATCCGCCAGGACGGTCACTATCTGTCGGTGACCGTATGAAAGACCAGCAAAAGCCCATCAAGATCAAAAAAGCCGTGGCCGTGCGCTACAAGCCCGGAGAAGACGACGCCCCCAGGGTCACGGCCAAGGGGCGCTCCAAGGTGGCCGATCGCATCCTGGAGCTGGCCCGGGAACACGGCATACCCATCAAGGAAGACCCCGACCTGGTGGAAGTCCTGTCGCGATTGGACCTGGACCAGGAAATACCGCCGGATCTTTACGTGGTCGTCGCCGAGATACTTGCCTTTGTCTACAAGGCCAACCAGGACTGGCGGCAAAGATTCACTGACAGCCAAACCAGGTAGGCAATTACTTCCGGCCGCCAACATAACGCCGCCCTACGCCAACAACCCGACACGCTCCCAGACAAACCAATATCAGTCAATCAATTGATTTAATTATTATTTTATCAATTTACGCCATCAACAAACGCAAGTTTGCCACGCTTTCGCCGCGCTGGCATGGACGTTGCAATAATCAGGAGCGAATTGTTTGGCGGAGAGAAACCCAGATGTATTACGACCAAGGATTAACCGACGCAGCGTACGGCAGCCTGATCCAGATTCGCAACATGGACATGACTGCCAACAACCTGGCCAACTCGGCCACCAGTGGGTACAAGGCCGACCGCCTGGTTTTTGACGATGCGCTTTCCCGCGAACTGAAGACGGACTTCAGCCAGGGTTCCCTGCGCGAAACGGGCAACAAACTCGACCTGGCCATAACCGGCGAAGGTTTTTTCATGATCAACACGCCCGACGGCCAGCGTCTTACCCGCAGCGGCGTCTTTCAGACGACGGCCCAGGGCGCGCTGGTCACTCCGGAAGGCCATCAGGTCCTGGACAGCAACCGCGCGCCCATCACCCTGAACCCGGCCGGCGGCGACATCTACGTCGACGAGCAGGGCAATATCTATCAGGAGGGCGAGCAGGTGGCCACCATCGCCATTGTCGAGCCCACGGACATGGGCTCCTTGATGAAGGACGGCCGCACATCGTTCATGAACTCCGACGGCAACCTGCCGGAAACGACGCCGGGCGACAACTTTTCAATCGCCCAGGGCGCCATCGAGATGAGCAACGTCAACATAGTCAAGCAGATGGTCAGCATGATCACCGCCCAGCGTGCCTTCGAATCCTACCAGAAGGCCATCCATTCTTTGTCTGAGATAGACCAAAAAGCCGTCAATCAGGTCGGCAAGGTTTAGTGGAGGATATGAGCCATGATGAGGAGCCTTTACACCGCGGCCACGGGAATGACCGCCCAGGAACTCAACCTGGATGTAATTTCCAACAACTTGGCCAACGTCAACACCACCGGTTTTAAAAAGAGCCGGGCCGACTTTGAAGACCTGATGTACCAGACCATGCGCCAGCCCGGCGCCCAGCAGGCCGGCGGCAACATGATCCCCACCGGCAAGCAGGTGGGCATGGGCGTTCGGCCCGTGGCCATCCAGAAGATCTGGACCCAGGGCGACTATCAGCAGACCGACAACCAGCTGGACATCGCCATTGAGGGCGACGGCTTCTTCCTGATCCAGAAGGACAACGAAGACGTCTACACCAGGGACGGATCGTTCAAGCTCAACAACAACCGCGACATCGTCGACAGCAACGGCAACCTGTTGGTGCCCCAGATGACGGTGCCGGAAAACACCACCTCCATCACCGTCGACCCCAACGGTCTGGTGACGGCCCTGGCCTCCGACGGCGTGGCCACCGAATTGGGCAACGTCCAGCTCTACACGTTCCCCAACGCCTCGGGCCTGATGGCCGTGGGCCGCAACTACTTCCGCGAGACCCCCGCCTCGGGCGCTCCCGTGGCCGGCGACCCCGGCACGGACCAGTACGGCACCCTGGCCCAGGGTTTCCTGGAAATGAGCAACGTCAGCGTGGTGGACGAAATGGTCAACATGATCGTGGCCCAGAGGGCCTACGAAGCCAACTCCAAGGCCATCACCACCGCCGACCAGATGCTTCAGACCGCCAACCAGGTCAAGCGGTAAGGAGTCTTAGTCATGCGGCTTAACAGGACGGCAATAATCATAATCGCTTTGACGGCCCTGCTGGCGGCCGCCGCCGCCCAGGCTGCAACCGGTGTCTTGTCTTTTCGCGCCAACGCCGAAGTGGACGTCAGGCGCATCAGCCTTTTGGATCTGGTGGATGATCCGGCCGGGCTGGATCAGCAGGTCAGGGACAAGCTCAAGATGGTCTTTGTCTGCATCGCCCCCACCAAGGGCAACACCCGCACCATCAGGGGAGAGGCCCTGCGCAGCCTGTTGAAGAAGGCCAACCTTCCCAAGGACCTGACCACGCTGCTGCCCGCCGAGGTCAGCATCCGCCGGGCCGTGCAGTTGATCGAAAGCACGGACATCGCCCAGGCCTACCGCGATGCGGTGATGAGGCGGCTGGGCCCCGGCGCCAACAAGGTCGATATCCACTCCATCAAGACCGGCTCCGAGCAGGCCGTCACCGCCGGTGATGTCGAGTACAAGGTCCGATTCCTCAGCGACCGGATTCTGGGCCGGGTGCCCGCCCTGGTCGAGCTGATCGTCAATGGCCGCAAGGTTCGCCACGTCCGGGTCACCGGAATCGTCGATGTCTACTCGGCGGTGGTCGTGGCCAGCCGCACCATGAGCCGCGGCCAGATCATCGGCCCCGAAGACGTGGAACTCTGCCGCATGAACCTGGCCGAAGCCCCCCGCGGCGTGGTCAGCGACCCCGACCGCCTGGTTGGCATGCGCACCAGGGGCTCCATCGGAGCCGGCGAAGCCATCGAGATGAGCTGGGTCGAACGCACCCCGCTGATCAAGCGCGGCGACATCGTAACAATGATAGTTAATGCTCCCGGCCTGAAGATTAGCACCAAGGGCCGCGCCGAGCAGACCGGATACAGCGGCGGCTCCATCCGCCTGACCAACCTGGCCACCCAACGCACCGTCGCCGGCCGAGTCAACGACGACGGAACGGTTGTGGTGGAATTCTAGGAGGCTCGACCATGAGAACTAAAGCCATGGCCACCCTGATCATCGCCGCCAGCATCTGCATGGCCGGCTGCGCCACCGACCCCGGCAAGTTCGAGGCCAAGCTTCCGCCCACGCCGCCGCCGCGCTATGACCTGAAGATGCCCAAGCCCACGGCCGGTTCGCTGTTCGTGGCGGCCAAGAGCGACTACTTCACGGATCTGCGGGCCCGCCAGGTCGGCGACGTCATCGTGGTGGAGATCGTTGAAAATTCCAAGGCCTACAAGAAGAACGACACAAAGGCCGAACGCAAGACCAACTACGCAATCGGCGTGGCCAACTTCCTGGGCGCCGAAGACACGGTGCTCGGCGAAAACCCCGACAAGCTGATCACGGCCAATTTCAACAACAAGAGCGACGCCAAGGCCCAACTCTCAAAGCAGGACACCATGACCAGCTCCATCGGCTGCACGGTCATCGAGGTGCTGGCCAACGGCAACATGATCATCAAGGGCTCCCGTGAACTTCAGGTTAACGGCGAGACCCAGTACATCGTCCTGCAGGGCACCGTTCGCCCCACGGACGTGACCACCGACAACACTGTTTATTCCACGCAGCTGGCCGACGCCACCATCCATTACACCGGCCGCGGCGTCCTGAGCGACAAGCAGACCCCCGGCTGGCTGGGACGTTTGATCGACCATATCTGGCCTTTCTAGTGAGGTGTGAGATGAAGCTCCGCAGCGCAGTAATCATCATCATCGCCCTGAGCATTCTGCTCCTGGCGGGCCAGGCCTGGGCCGTGCGCCTCAAGGACATGGCCGACATTCACGGCGTGCGCAGCAACCAGCTCATCGGTTACGGGCTGGTGGTGGGTCTGAACGGCAGCGGCGACAAATCCGCCACCACATTCACCGTGCAGGGCCTGACCAACATGCTCACCCGCATGGGGGTCAAGGTCTCAGCGGACAAGGTCAAGGTCAAGAACGTGGCCGCGGTCATGGTCACAGCCGAGTTGCCGCCCTACGCCCGCACCGGCAGCCGCATCGACATTACGCTCAGCTCTCTGGGCGACGCCACCAGCCTGGCCGGCGGCACCCTGATCATGACTCCCCTCAAGGGCGTCAACGGCGAGATCTACGCCGTGGCCCAGGGCCCGGTCAGCGTGGGTGGTTTTTCAGCCGGCGGCGAAGCGGCCAGCGTTTCCAAGAACCACCCCACCGTGGGCCGCATCCCCGGCGGAGCGCTGATTGAGCGCGAAGTCAACGAGACCTTCGGCGAAAACCGCAAGCTGTCGGTGAACCTGAACACGCCGGACTTCACCACGGCCTCCAGGGTGGCCCAGAGCATCCGCAGGGACCTGCCATCGCTCAATCCCAAGGCCTTGGACCCCTCCACAGTGGAAATCATCCTGCCCGAAGACGGCAGGGACTATGTGGGCCTGATGGCCCGCCTGGAAAACCTGGAGATCCAGCCAGACGTCTCGGCCAAGGTCGTGGTCGATGAACGCACCGGCACGGTGGTCATGGGCGAAGCGGTGCGCATCAGCACAGTGGCCGTGGCCTCGGGGGCCCTGAGCATCAGCGTCACCGAAACCGACGAGGTCAGCCAGGCCCTGCCCTTGGCACCCGGCGGCGAGACGGTCGTGGTGCCGCGCACCGAAGTCAAGGTCGGTGAGCAAAAGGTGCCCTTGGCCGTGGTCAAGAGCGGCGTTTCCATCGGCCAGGTGGTCAAGGCTTTGAACGCACTGGGCGCCACTCCCAGAGATCTGATCGTCATCCTCCAGGCCATCGAGGCCGCGGGGGCCTTGCAGGCAAAGCTGGAGATTATCTAGCATGACCACCGGCAGCACCTACATACCGCCTAGCTACGACGTCAACACTAGCGGCCTGAACAAGCAGGAGTTGGAAAAGGCCAAGCTGAGCCAGGCCTGCAAGATGTTCGAGGCGTATTTCCTCAAGGAAATGATGTCGGCCATGCGCAGCACCCTGACCGGCGATCATCTGCTCTACGGCGGCAATGCCGAAGACATCTTTACCGACATGCTCGACCAGGCCTATGCCGACGAGGCCGTCCAAGGCAGCGGCATGGGCCTTTCGGCGGTCCTGGAGCAACAGTTGACCAAGCAGGCCCCGGTGCGGCCCAGCGTCAACCTGGGCGCGACGGCTTCCTACGGCAGCAGTTCGGTGACCATCGAAACGCCATTGCAGGGCGAGATCACCAGCCTGTTCGGCACGCGCATCCATCCCATCACCGGCGAGGAGCATAGCCACACCGGCATCGACCTGGCGGCCAAAGAAGGCACCGAAATCGAAGCCGCGGCCAGCGGACAAGTGGTTTTCGCCGGCGAAAAAGGCGGCTACGGCAACCTGGTTATAGTCGAGCACGCCGACGGCCAGCAAACCTACTACGCCCATTGCAGCGAACTGCTGGTCGAGCAGGGCCAAAAGGTCGCCAAGGGCCAAACAATTGCCCAGGTGGGCAGCACGGGAACCTCAACCGGACCACACTTGCATTTTGAACTTCGCGATGCATCAGGTACACCCCAAGACCCCCTGCCCCTGATAAAGGCCGGGCTGGATCTGACAGCGTAGGAGAAAAACCATGCAGCACGCCGTTGAAATAATTACCGCCGAACTGGCGAAGGAAGTTCAATGTTACCGTGAACTTCTGGAAGTGGTGCAGGCGGAAAGGGACATTCTTCTCAATGGCGACCACAAGCGGCTGATGGGCACCGCCGAACAAAAACTCAGTCTTACCGAGCGGCTGGCCGCGGCCCAGGAAAACCGCCGCGAGGCCATGGTGGCCGTTAGCGGCACCCCGGACACACCGGCCAAGTTGATCGACCTGACACCGTTTTTGCCCCAGGAGAGCCGGGCCGATTTCCGCAGCACCGTTAGGGAAGCGGCCCGCCTGGCCAAGCGGCTGTCCCAGCTCAACGAAGGCAACAAGGGCTTTATCGAAGAGGCGCTGGATACGGTGGATCATTTACTAAGTATCATTACAGGATCGAACAAGGCCAGCACATATGACTCCCGGGGCATGACTCGCGGCAGCGCCGGACGCAGGCTCGTGGCCAAGGAGGTCTGATTATGCCCGGCATCTACAGTATGATGGACATATCCCGCTGGGCGCTCAATTCGTGCACCGACCAGCTCAACGTCATCAGCCACAACGTGGCCAATGTCAACACCGAGGGGTATTCCAGGCAGTCGGCGGTTTTGGCCACGCGTACTCCGGAGCTCACCGGATCGGGCGCCTATGGTCATGGCGTCGAGACCACCACGGTGATCCAGTATGCCGATTCGCTGCTCAGCGAGAGGCTGACCTCCAAAAAATCCGACTTGTTATACTATGATGCCCGGACATCGCAGCTCAAGCGGCTGGAAGCACTGGCCAACGAGGCCGGAGAAACAGGTCTGGGCAACGAGCTTACCAACTTCTTCAACTCCTGGCAGGATCTGAGCAACAATCCAACGTCGTCGGCGGTGCGCAACTCCCTGCTGGAAACCTCCAACAACCTGGTGGAGCGTTTCCATTCCATAACCACCGACATGCTGGCAGTGCAGCGCGACATCGACGGCTACATCAAGGACGCCGTGGGCCAGGTCAACACGATCTGCCGCAGTATCGCCGAGTTGAACAACAAAATCCAGCAGATGGAGATAACCGGCCACACGGCCAACGACTACCGCGACGAACGCCAGAGGCAGCTCAGCAAGCTGTCGGGCCTGATGAATATCGACTGGTACGAAGACAATAAGGGCGCGGTGAGCGTACAGACCACCAGCGGCAAGACCCTGGTTCAAAACAGCTACCCCAGCAGCACCGACCCGGATCCCTTGAACTATGAGTCCAAGGCCGACGAGGGCTACAAGTGGAACCAGATCACCTGGTCTGACAGTGGCCTGACCATGGACTACACCGAGATCACCGGCGGTCAGATCGGCGCTTGGTTGCAGGTCCGCGACGAAGACATCGAGGAAATGCTCGACTATATGAACGAGCTTGCCGAGGGCGTCATCTATGAAACCAACAAGGTCCACTCCTCCGGCGCGGGCCTGGACCTGTTCAGCAGCGTAACGGGCACCTACACGGCCGAGGATTCGTCGGCCGCGCTCAACGCAACGGTGAACGGTGAGGAGAACCTTTCTTTTGGCGACAAAATCGTCAGCGGATCGTTCGACATCTGGGTTTACCAGTCAGGCACCCGGACCAAGACAACCATCAATATCGACCCCACCGATTCGCTGGATGACGTTGTCTCGGCCATCAACTCGGTCACCGGGTTGACCGCCTCGGTTTCTTCGCTGGGCGCACTATCGATACACGCCGATGAAGGCGTGGAGTTCGGATTCGCCAATGACACCAGCAACGCCTTGGCCGCCTTGGGCGTGAACACCTATTTCTCGGGTGACACGGCCACGAGCATCGCGGTCAACAGCGTCCTCTCAAATGACGTGCGCAAGATCTGCGCCGGGGTCCTGTCCGAGGACGGTTCCCACTCCGAGGGCAGCAACACCTGCGCCCTGGATATCGCCGACCTCAAGGACGCCGACACCATGACCGACAACACCGAGACATTCAACGAGTCTTTGATATCCTGGGCGGCGAGCCTGGGTACGGTCATCGAGCACAGCGAAGACAACTACGCCTTTGCCGAAGAAACCATGACCCAGCTCAACAATCTGCGCGACTCGGTTTCCGGAGTCAACACGGACGAGGAAATGGTCAAGATGATCCAGTACCAGCGCGCCTATCAGATGGCGGCCCAGATGATAAAGGTCAGTGACGAACTGTTACAAACATTGCTCCAGACCGGTGCGTGAGGTAACTGATGCGCGTTAGTCAGATGACATTCTACCGGATCACCTCCCAGCAGGTCAGCCGGTATCAGAGCGAATTGGCCAAGCTCAACGAACAGATCGCCACCCAAAAGCAGATCAACAGGCCCAGCGACAATGCGATAAACACCATCACCGTCTACAACTCGCACGTCCAACAGACGGACATCACCCAATACTTCACCAACCTGGATCACGCCCAGAGTTGGCTGGAGCAGGCTGACAGCGATTTCGGCAATATGACCGACGTTATGACCCAAGTCCGAGCCCTGGCTGAACAGATGGCCACCGGCACCATGGACGCGGCCAACCGTCAAATCGCCGGAAACACGGCATTCGATTACATTAGCGATTTTATCCAGTTCGCCAACTCGGAGATAGCGGGCAGCCACATCTATTCGGGCTCCGCGACAGCGAGTTCAGCCTTGCAACAGGAACTCAAAGTCGACGACATGGCCACCGCTTCCACGACGAACACGGGCAGCGGATCGATATACGGTATGGGCACCTATGAAGGGTTCATGAGCCGGACCATCACCCTGGAGGCCACGGCCACGCCAAATGAATTCAATGTCAGCTACGTGGACGACTATGGCCGCGCCAGAACAGGCACGGTCACTTTGGCCGCCAGCGGAGCAGGCAATGCGGTGGAAATCTGCGACGGCGTGGAGATATACATCGACGCGGGCAGTTTTTCCGCCGGCGACACCTACACCCTGAACGTGGGCAGGCAAACCGGAAACACCGACGACCTCTACGCCAACTTGTCCTGGGACAACCGCCTGCGCTACAACTACACGCCCGACGAATTTTACGGAGAAGAGGGCAACGACGGTTCAGGCTGGAACAATATATTGGATATATTGGCTAATTGGTCGTATTATCTTTCCCTGGACGGCCAGGAGCACGATTATTTCGAAGCGGTTCCCAACGTAAACAACGACCCCACCCATTCAGGCAATTTTCAGGTCTCCGGTGATTGGGACACTTTGGAGGCGCTGGAATATCAGTTCAACATAGGCGGCCCGATCCAAAGCGACGCCTCGGCCGCCGACAGGGCCCACTTCACGGATTTCTCGGTGGACGCCAGTTGGTCGGGCGGCAAACCCAGCGCCAGCAACCCCATGATCATCAACTACACCTATGACGGTGCATTCGGCGGCGTGCCCGCGGGCAACTACCAGATCACCATCACCGGCACCGGGCCGGACGCCAGCTTTGCCCTTTGCGACGGCGGGGTGGATATCACCTTGGCAGAAGCGGCCTATTACAACACGGATCCAACCTGGCAGCTGACCTCGGCTTATGATGACAGCCAACCGCCCAGCGCCACCAACCCCATGGAGGTCACCTACACGTATCTGGATGATTTTGGCGTACGCCAAAAGGCCACGGCCACATTTACCGGCACCGGCGACGATACGACCATCTCCCTGGAGCCCTCCGGCAACGGAATAACCGTTTCCCTCAGTGAAGACGGCACGTTCGGCTTGTTCGACAGATGGGATCTGACCCTGCAGCAATACAATCAGGGCCAATCACGCAGCCAAGAGGCGATAGAGGAACTTGAGCAAGCCATGAACAACCTGTTAAAATACCGCGCAGATGCCGGTGCGAAGCTCAATCGCCTGGATGTACGCACCAACTTCTTTACCGATGATGAACTGCGCATAGAGGGGCGCTTCTCCAGACTCGAAGATCTGGATGTAGCCACGGCCACGGCTGAATGGAACATACAGATGACCATGTATGAGGCAGCCTTGCAAGCAACAGCTATGGTTTCCAGCGTCTCTCTGGCAAATTACATTTAGCGGCCGGGGCAATGTTTTTTCATGCTGCGGTTGTTCGACTAACCCAAGGATTGATTAGTTGCTGATACTCACCCGCAAGGTCGGACAAAGCATCACCATTGGTGACGGATCGGTCACTGTCAGCGTGATGGAAATCAAGGGCCGCCAGGTCAGGCTGGGCATAGACGCTCCGGCGGATACGCCTATCCATCGCCAGGAGATTTTTCAAAAAATCGTGGAAGCTAACAAGGAATCGGCCGCGGCCGCGGCTGACGATCTCGATCTGATCAGCTCCTTGTTGAGCGGGGAGGACGGCAAATGAGCGCCGACAAGCCCGCCCCCAAGCTGCTGAAGGTTCAAACCAGCCGGTTCGGTGAGATAAGCGTGCCGACCGAGGAAATACTTACCATGCCTTTGGGCATGGTTGGGTTCCCGGGTCTGCGCCGGTTTGTGCTGATCAGGCACCGCGACAACTCCCCGTTCCAGTGGCTGCAAAGCCTGGACTCCCCCGATGTCGCCTTTGTCGTGGTCAGCCCCCTGCTGTTCGACAGGCAATACAATATCCATATCGGATCAGCGGAAATGAAGCTGCTGGAACTGGACAACCCGGAAAATGCCCAGATTTTCGTGGTGGTCAACATCCCCCACGGTCAACCGGAAAAGATGACGGCCAACTTGAGGGCGCCGGTGGTGATAAACATTGGCAACAGACTGGCCACGCAAATCGTGATGGAAAACTCAGACTACGATATGCGCCAGCCACTGAAAAAGGAATAACCTAGCGAAAGGCAACATCTTTACAGTGTGGCAATAAAAAAACGCACCGGCCCCCCGGCCGGTGCGTTCTGGTTCGGATCAGTCTTAAAGCAGCATCAGACCAATTCGCCAAGGAAGTCAACGATCATACGGTGGGCCACCTTTTCCGCGTCCACGTGATACTCGTTGTTGGCCACCTGACGCTTGAGCTCCTCCACCTTTTGACGCCGCAAATCAGACGTAGCAGTGGCAATCTCGTTTGCCTTGGCCATGTTCCGGCTGCGCTCGGAAAGGGCCACCGTGTCTTCTGCTACAGAGTTGGCTTCCGCACCAGACGCACTGATGGCCTTTGAAGCGCCCTTCTTGGTCCGGGAGGTGGTCTCCCGCGCCTCCAGCGCCTTGTCTCTTATGCCTAGTGTGTCCTTAACCTGCATTTCAAGCCTTCCGGTTCTAAGAAAGCATATTCTCGTCGATTATATCCTGGGTAATCCCATACAGCCTGTCCTGAAGTTTGGCCGACTCCTCGGGCGATAGTTCCTTGACCACTTCGCCGCTTTGCTCATCCAGAACATTGAACATTATCTGCCCTGTCTGCTCGTTCTGGTATGTACCCAAAGGCTGACCGTATTCATCGGAGAGCCGCTTCAGCGCTGTTTCCTCCACGCCGCCCCAAGACTCTTTCAAGCCGGGTAGGCGAGCACCTATGTTGGAGACGATTTCCGACGTAATCTTTTCTATCACCTGCTTCCGACGCGCTTCGATGCTCAGGTTCACCCGGTCGGACTGTGTGGGTTCCACACTGCTGGCCTTGGCGCGGGCCAGTCTTTGTCCACGGCTGAGTTGCCTGGCGTAAGTGCGCAGAATATTCTGTACTTGGTACGAGGTGATAGTCATCGTCTATAAAACCCTCCATACATTTTATCGGCAGAAGGTATCTCAAACTTTATCTTTTTTTTCATCACCGGTCAATTTATCTCCATCAGACATAAAGCTTGCGTCCAGGCAGGTCTGAAGGTATATTTTTATTGTTAACTCAGTACGTTATATTCTATACCATACTTCTTGTTTCAACATCCACGGTATAGAAGAAAATTAGTGGGCAAACCATGAGCAACGATTCGACAAAAGCGGTGACCACACGCAGTTTTACGTTGCGAACACCACTATTTTCAGTCGGTTACACGTGGCGCCAGGAAGAAGCGGACCTTACTCCGGACCAAGTATCCAGGCAAACACGGTGTGATTCAATATCCGAAGGCCCGGCAAAAGAAACCGCCTACATACCCACCGACACCGCCGGCGAGGCCAAGCGCAGGCAGCAGATCATGCGTCTTTTCGATCCCCAGACGCCGAGTCAGGATGCCCATTCCGCATCGGGGCGTCAAAAATCCGCCGTTCAGGTCAGCCCGCGCCAAGCCTGCGATTGTTATCAACAGACCACGGACAATTACCGGGACCGCTTTCACCGCAGCTGATCGAAACATTCCCGGCATGCGGGAAATAATTGCCACGTTTTTCACGCACATAGAAACACCCAGCCAACAAATTGATTTTGCAAGATAATTAGCCCTACCAGATGCGCCAGCCATGGCACGATGATTGCTTATTAGTAAGCAAAGTGTGTTCTCTATGGGAGACGATCGGTTTTGCGAATTCTATTATTGGGCAGTTTCGACTTTGCGGGCCATATCGACGCGCTGGGCCACGACGTGTTTACCTGCGGCCCGGACTCCACTTCGGACCTGTGCCTGATGGATCAGGATCCAGACTGGCGGACAATTGCAAAAGAGGCCCAAAAGCAAGGCTTGAATTTCGACGCTGTCGTGGTCTGCGATAATGTCGGCCGGCGCTGTCTGCCAACGGGCATGGCCGATTGCCCTGCCGTTACGGCATTCTATGGAATCGACGCTCCCTTGAACGAATTTTGGCAAAAGCCCTACTCCCGTTTGTTTGATGTCGCCCTTTTTGATCAGCCCGAACAGTCAGACGCCCTTTTTGAAATCCACCGCAATGTCCACTGGCTGCCCCTGGGCGTCGATCCGGAGAAGTATACCGGACCCGCGCCCCAAACCTTCAAGCCCGGTGTTGCCTTTGTCGGGGTGGTCAACCCGGCCGTGCGGCCCAAGCGCTCGGCCCTCTTGGATCGCATCAGCCGCATCGCTACCCTGGAGATCCGGGGCGGGCGCCAGGGCCAGTGGTTTTCCACCAAAGACGCGGCGGCCATGTACCGCGCCTATCAGGTCGTACTGAACGAAAATCTTTTCCCCGGTTTCACCACAAGGCCCCTTGAGGTCATGGCCGCGGGCGGGTTTTTGCTCAGCGAAGGCGCTCCTCCGGCAATGACGCGGCATTTCAAAGAGTTTGAGCATTTACTTTATTTCAATCCTGACAATCTTGAGCAGCGGCTCGAGTTGGCCCTTTCCGATTCGGCCTTGCGGGCCGCCCTGATCCAAAGCGGCAAACAGGCCGTTATTGAAAACCACACCCTGGCCCATCGGGCGGCGGAAATTGCCGGGCTCCTTGAAGCCGCCCTGAACATGCCGCGCCAAAGGCCGAACGCCGCCCTGGCCCTGCGCCTGGAGGGCGAAGCCATGATGTGGGCGGCCTTGCGCTGGCCCGGCAAGGGCGGTAAACGCCGTCTGCTGCGGGCCGCCGGACGCCTCCGCCAGGCAGCGGACATTGATCATGATACGCCTGATTCATTGGCAAACAGCGCAATGGCCCTTGCCGCCCTGGGCAGGAACGCCCAGTCTTTGCCGTTGCTTTTAAGGGCTGCCGAAAGCGGTGGACAGAGGCTGTCGCTGCAACTGGCCATCACCGCCGCGTCGCTGGGCCGGGGCGATGTCCTCCGGCAAGTGGCGGCCCAATGGCAAAACGGGTTGTCCGGCCTGTCCAAAGGCCCCGGTCGAGCCGAGTTTCATCTGGCGGCGGCCAAGCTATTGTTGAACGAAGGCGCCGACCTGACGCCGGGGTTCAACCGCACTGCCCTACCTCAACAAGCCTGGAACGCATTCGAGCATTTGATCGAAGCCGCAAAACTGGACGGCAGCCTGACCCGGGCCTTTGAAATGGCCGGCGGCATCCTGCTCAGGCGCGGGGCTCCCAACGAGGCCCACGTCATGTTTGCCAGGGCCTGCGCTCTGGAGGCCTCCGACAGGCTCCAGGAAAAACTGCGGCGGGCCGCCAAGGAGGGCTACCTGTGCTGAGCCCTACTCGCCATAACCCTGGCCGTGACCTCGACGCAGGTCTGGAAAGCGCCATGCGCCAGGCCAGAAACGATGTGGGACGCCTGTTGGCTCAAGCCAAACCGGATGACATGATCATTGTGCTGGGGCTGGGTTCGGGCTGCCATGTCAAGGCCATCCTGGAACACGGGGCGGGAGTGCGGCTCACGGTCTTTGATCCAAATCAAGGCCGGCGCAGCATTGCGCCTCAGTTGGCCGACGAACTGGCGACGCTGGTTATCTGCCGCGATTTCAACCAGCTTACCGAGGAGCTTGCCGCCCAAACGGTATATGGCCCAGGCGGCCGGGTGGCGGTTTTTCCCACGCCGGGCCATGAGCAAACCATGCCCGGCCAGTTGCAGGCCGTTCGCAAACTGGTTGGCGAAGTCATGGGCCGGGCCAGGGTCGATTCCCGCACCAGGCTGCAAAAAAACGATTTATGGGCCAGCTATGTGGCTGAAAACACGGGCGCCGTCATGGCCGGCCCGGAGGTTTCCGCCTGGCGGGGCATCTTGGCCGGAGTCCCCGCCCTGATCATCGGCGCGGGTCCGTCTCTGACCGAGAGCCTGCCGCAGATTAGCACCTGCCAAGACCGGATGCTGCTGATGGGCGCGGCCTCGATCCTGGGCCCCCTGGACAAGGCCCGGCTAACGCCGCATTGCGTCACGGCCCTGGAGGCCAAGGACGAATCACGCCAGTTCGTGGGCCAGGAAAGGAAAAAGGTCCTGCTGGCAGCGGCTTCCAATTCCCATCCAAACCATTTCCGGCTCTGGCCAGGACTTACCGGACACTTTCATCTTCTGCCCTGGGTGGCCCAGGCCTTTGGCGGCACGGCCCTGCCCAACGGCGGCCACGCCACCAGCGCCGCGTTCACCCTGGCCCTGCTGTGGGGATGCGATCCCATCATCCTTGTGGGCCAGGATTTGGCCTACACCGGCGGCATGGTCCACGCCGCTGGCCGGGTGGGCGGCGAGGACGATGGAGTGCGCCAACAGGTGGCAGTTCCGGCAATCGGCGGCGGCACGGTGATGACCTCGTCGGTGTTCCACAGCTACCTCAGCTGGTATCAGGAATCCATGGGCTACCTGGCACGGTCGGGCAATGGCACACGGGTCATCAATTGCACCACCAAGGGCGCGCTGATACCGGGAATGGTCCATATGCCCCTTGAGCAGGCCATAAATCAATGCCCGGACGTAACCATTTCCCATGATGATGTGAATACCATATATAGGCGCTCCCCCAAACCAAGGCGCAAGGCCGTGATCAAGGGCCTCGCGGCGGCATCCGAACAAGTCGCTCGGGCCATAAAGGCCGGACCAACGGCTGCCGTGCGAAGTGCGCGGCCGGGTTCGGCGGTGGCCTATGCCGCCGAAGGCCTGGCTCACACAGACCTGGCGGACCTGTTGCCCGGCAAACTGGAGCATTTACTTGAATTTATCAAAAAGGCCGAAGGAGCGCTGAATGACTGAGCCTACCCTGGGCCTGATCATGATCATCAAAGACGAGGCGGCAAACCTGCCCCGGTCCCTGCTGCCCGTGGCGCGGTGCTTTGATGAAATCGTGGTGGTCGACAGCGGCTCCACCGACGAATCGCGGCAAATCTGCCGCGACGCCGGGGCCAGGGTGTATGACTTTACCTGGTGCGACGACTTCGCCGCCGCACGCAACCATTCCATAGCCCAGGCCAACGCCGACTGGCTCCTCTGGCTCGACGGCGACAACGCCACCGAGCCCCGCATGATCGACAATCTACGGCGCACCCTGCCCCGCACCGGTCCGGGGGTGATCTGGGGCCTGGAGCAGGTGATCCCCTCCGGTGAAAAACTCTGGCAAAAGCGCTGTTTTGCCCGACGACCGGACGTGCGTTTCCAGGGACGGGTGCACGAGCAGTTGATCCACCCGCCGGATTGGCCCCTGTTGACCAGCGCCATGATAATCCGCCATTGGGGTTATGACGATCCCACGACCGTGCGGCGCAAGGGCCAGTATTACGCCGGGCTGCTGCAAAAAAACCTGGCCGAGGACCCGGACGATTTTTACAGCCATTTCCAGATCGCCCGTTGTTACCACAACCTGCGCCGCACGGAGTTGGCCGAACGGCACCTCATGGCGCTGGTGGGCAACGAGCAGGCACCCCGGCTGAATTTCGGCCTGTGGGTCAGCGGACACATGATGCTGGCCAGACTATTAGAACTAGGCGGCCGGGCTAATGAAGCCCTGGCCCTGCTGGACGGCTTTTTATCGGCCCATGGCCCGTCGAGCCTGATCCTCTACCAAAAGGGACGGCTCTTGTACGGCGCCGGCCTCTGGGCCCAGGCGGCCAAGGCCCTTGGCGAGGCCATCGATCTGGGGCTGAACGCGCCTTTCATAGACAACGATCCGGACAAGACCACCGGCCTTGCCCATTTTTATCTAGGCCGCTGCCTGGCCAAACTGGATCAGATCGATTCCGCGGCCCGGCACCTGCAAAAGGCCGCGGCCCTTGACCCGGCCAACCAGGCCGCGCCTTTGGAACTGGCCCGGCTGCTCATGGACACGGGCCACCGTGGCGACGCCACCCGCGTCTTGAACCATATCCTGGCCCGGCGGCCGGGAGACCGCAGCGCCCTGCGGCTGCTGAAACAATGCGGAGTTGCCGCATGACTAGAAATCTGCGCTTGGCAATATTGACCGACGGAGAACCCTTCCACGGGGCATCGCCCGAAGAACGCGCCCTTGGCGGCTCGGAAACGGCCCTCGTTCAGGCCGCCAGGGCCCTGGCAGACAGGGGCCACCGCGTGGAGGTCTACTGCCGCTGCCCGGCTCCGGGCTGGTACAAGGGCGTCGTCTACCACGACACCTCCGAATTGGTGCGGGCCGCCCTGGAAAAACGCTGGGACGTGCTGATCGTCAGCCGTTTTTTCAGCGCCTTTGACCTGCCCCTGCAAGCCGGACTCAAGGTCTTGTGGAATCACGATATCCTGGATATGCCGGAGGAGTTGGCCAAGCGTCTGGGCCAGATCGACATGATGCTCATGCTCAGCCGGTTCCATTCCAAGGATTACCTGGACAAGCTGCCCCAATGCGCGGCCAAGATTCGCTATACGGTCAACGGACTGGATCTGGATCTGATGGACATGGCCAGCGCGGGTGCGTCCATAGAACCGGGCAAGCTGACCTATGTCTCGCGGCCGGAACGGGGGCTGAAGCTACTCCTGGGCGAAATCTGGCCTGAGCTAAAAAAACGCCACCCCCAGCTTCGTCTGGACATCTGCGGGTATGAAGTCAGGGCCGCGGACATAGCTCCTTCCCTGCAACGGCTTTACGGCGAGATACAGCGGATGATCGCCGACGGCCAGGACGTGCGTTCTTTGGGCCCGCTGCCCAAGGAAAAGTATTACGCCCACCTGGCGTCTTGCGAGTTTCTCCTTTATCCGTGCGTATTCCCGGAGATTTCCTGTATCGCCGCCCTGGAGGCCCAGGCTCTGGGCACGCCTGTGATCACCAGCGATTCATTCGCTCTGAGCCAAACCGTGCGGGCCGAGGAGTTCCTGGTTCAGGGCAAACCGGGCTCGCCTGGCTATGTGCGCGACTACATCGACAGGGTCAGTCACTTTATCATCAACCCCCAAGAAGCGGCCAAGGTGGCGGCCCAGGTCAGGCGTATGGTCCGCGAGGAACATCAATGGAGCAGCATCGCTCGGCGATGGGAGGAGTTGTTTATCGACGCCCTGTCCGACCGCTGCCGCGACGCACCCGAAGCAGTGGCGGCAAGCCTGGTCATCAACGGCGACCGCCAGGCCGCGGCCAGCCTGCTGGGCCGGCAACCGGCCCGCTTGAACGAGCCTTCGCCGCCGCCCGATCCAAGGGAAGAGGCCCTGCTTCAGACCATGCGTCAAATGATTATGGCCATTGATTTGCCCATTGAACGCATCGGTGTCGCGGCCCTGGATAACGGCCGCACGGCCAAGGAATTGCAAGCCATCCTCCCGAACCACAGTGTCAGCGCCATGGATCTTGCCCATTGGCGGGACAAAATGGATCTGGTGGTGATCAGGGACATCCTGGAACGCCAGCCCGAGCCGGCGGAGTTTTTGGCCAAAATCATGCACAGTTGCTCCGGCAACGGCCGCCTGTTGCTGTGCGTGGCCAGCGGGGCCTGGCCCCTACTCAGCGCGGGCCATGCCGGGCGGCTCCACGACTTGGACGGCGAAGACCTGAGCGAACTGCTGGCCAACCTTTCCTTTGAGCTGCGCCATGTGCCCCAGGGCCTGGTGCGCCTGGGCGACATGGCCTACAGCGCCGGACGTTGGCTGGCCATGGTCCGGGCGGGCAGGATTTCCGCGGCCAAGACCGATCCCAACACCAGATACTTCAGGGTGCGCCCCGCCCCTCCGGAGGTTGAACAGGAGATCCGCAGTGCCCGCCTATTGTGATAATGCACCCCAGGCGTACACGGCGCCCCGGGAACAGGTGCTGGCCATGCAGATGGCGCGGCTGGGTGATTTTCTGCAAAGCACCAAGCTGTTGGCCGTACTGCGGGCCAAGCATCCCGGCGCGGAAATCAACGTCATGGTCACTCCGGCCCAGGCTCCTCTGGCCCGGCGTTGCCGGTTCGCCGACAAGGTCGTGCTGGTCAAACCCGCTGAGATCAGCGCCATCAGTGGCGTAACGGCCATGGACCGCTCCGAAAAAGAGCGGCTCGTGGACGGGCTCAACGGCAGACTGGCCCCTCTGCGGCCCGGCCACATCTACAACTTGAACATGAGCACCATCAACACCACCATCGCCGCTGCCTGGTCCGGGGCCGAGATCCACGGTTGGCGCATGAGTGCCGACGGCCAAGGCCTGTACGGGCCCCAGTGGTTCGGGTTCATGATGAGCATGGTGGCCGACCGCCGGCTGACCAGGACCCATCTGACCGACCTTCTGGCCTGCATAGCCGACGCCCCGCCCATCGAGTTCAACAGGCTGCAATACCAAAACGGACCGCGCGCTGCGGCCAGGGCGGCGGCGCTGATCACTGAAGGCCTCGGCACGCTGGTGGGCCTGCAACTGGGCACCAACTGCGACCTAAGGCGCTGGCCCGTCGCCTCTTTCGCCAGCCTGGCCCAGGGGCTTGTCCGGGCAGGGTACACCCCCGTTTTAGTGGGGGCCCCTTCGGAGCAGCACCTTGGCTTGCGCCTGCTGGAGGCCATGAACACAGATTCCGGTAAGGTGCTCAATTTGATGGGCAAGACCGACCTGCCGGCCCTGGCCTCCGTTCTGGGCCGCTGCGGGCTGGTGGTGTCCGGGGATACGGGCACCCTGCATCTGGCCACGGCGGTGGGCGCCAAGACCCTGTCGTTGTTCATGGGCCCGGCCCAGGTCCACGAAACCGGGCCCTACGGAGAAGGGCATCTGATCATCCAGGCCAGGGATAAATGCGGTCCTTGCCAGGAGCAGACGGCCCAGTGCCAAGGCCGGGCGCCATGCCGCGGGCTGATCAGGCCGGAAGCGGCCCTTAAGGCGGCCCTGGCCCTGTTGCAGGGGGCCGGAGCGCGGCAGGCAGCCGCGGAATTGGCATTGCCACCGGGAGTGTTGCTCCTGGAGGGCAAGATCGACGCCTACGGCCAAAGATACAAGGTGCTCACCCCCCAGCCGCTGAGCACCACCGAGGCCGCAGCCCTGGCCTTGCGCGAGGCCGGGCGGGTGCTGACCCAAAACGGTTATGAATACGACGACGCCGGGCTGGCCGATGAACTGGCCGATGAGCATCTGCCGGCCGATGAGGCAACGAAGACGCAAGTGGGGCATTTGGCCCGGCAGGCCGCCGCTATGGCCCGGGCCGCCGAGGACAATGACCCAGCCGCCGCGGCTAAGGCGGCCGGGCTCGCGCCGGAGTTGCGGCCCCTGGCCCTGACCAATAAATACAATCCGGCCAGGCTGGCCAAGGCCTGCCGCACCGCCGTATCGGTGTTGCATGCGGCGGCCGGTTGCGGACCCTGAAAACATTAGCAAGGATTGGGCGTTATGGTTTATCATGCGCCAGAGAGTACCTTGGCGCAGATTACCGGTGATGCACCAGTTACCGGCAACGCCGTGACGCAAAAAAGGGAGGGGCACATGGAAGTGTTGGTGGACGGCAAGGCCCTGAGTGGCGAGTTCATTGGTGAAAATCTGTTGGAACTGCTCCAGGTGATCAGTGACACCTACTTGGGTGACGACCTGGCCATCCGGGAATTGTTGATAAACGGCGACCCGTATGAAGAGAACGTGCACGGCGCACCGGAAAACGTCACACTTGGAGGCATCCGGCGCCTTGAGATAGAGACCATCAGCTCCAGGGAATTGGCCCTGGGCTTTTTGGAAAGCTATCAGCCGGTCCTGGACACCCTGGCCCAGGCCACGGAAAAAGTGGCCGAGCTGTTTCGCGTTGGCGACGAGCAGCAAGCCAATGAAGAATACCTGCAATTTCTGGAAGCCTTGGAGTTGTTGCTGGAAAGCATGCAGCGGGTCAGCAACGCCCTTAATCTGGACATGGCCAACGTGACCCATCAAGACGTAAGCGCCAGGGACCGACTGGACCGACTGTCCGAACTGACCGGCGAGATGCTGGCGGCCCAGGAAGAAGACGACTGGATTCTCCTGGCCGACCTTCTGCAATATGACCTCAAACCCGAATTCGAGGCGTGGTCGCAGTTGATGGATCAAATGCGCAGAATGACCATGGCCAGTTGATTCGGCCTTTTTGGTCAATGAGCGATTTTCTAAAAACCAACTTGGCCGTCCTGCAGGAGGGCCAGCCTGATTTGGCCGGGCGTTTGGCCCAAACCGGCACCTCGCCACAAGCCCTGGTGCGCCCCAGCCGTAGCGGCGAACCCAGCCTACGCCTCGGCAAGGCCTGGCTGACCTCCACGGTGGACCCCGCCACGGAAGGCCGGAATATGGCCGCCGACGCACCGGATGGCCCACTGCTGGTCCTGGGATTCGGCCTGGGCTACCACCTGGAGCCCCTGACAAACAAAGACATCCTGGTCTGGGAGCCCGACCCCCAGGTGCTGATGGCGGCTTTGGCGGCAAGGGATTTGAGCGGCCTGCTGAACAGGATGCGGATAATTGTCGATCCGCCCCGACCGGAAGACTTGGCTGGCAGGCAAACCCTGCTGCACAAGGCCACGGCCAGGCTGCATCCCGGAGCCGAGGCCTATTTGCGGCGCATTGCCTCGGGCGCGCAGGCCTTGGAGCGGCCGGGCAGCCCCAGAGTGCTGGTCGTTCCGCCGATCATGGGAGGCTCCCTGCCGATAGCCTATTGGTGCGCCGAAGCGTTCAAGGAGCTGGGCTGCAAGGTCTCTTTTGTGCCCATGCAAGCCATCAGGCCTCTGTATGAAGTACTGTCGGACAGCAATGCCGAGCCGGCCAGGCTGGCCAGGCTGCAAGGCCCCTTGGTTCAGTATCTGGGAGAAACGGCCATCCTGGCGGCCGAGGAATTCCAGGCTGATTTGTGTTTTGTGATGGCCCAGGCCCCGCTGGTGCCCCAGGCCTTGAAGGGCCTGCACGCGGCCGGTGTGCCCACTGCCTTCTGGTTTGTCGAAAACTACCGCCTGTTCAACTACTTCAAGGACGTAGCGCCCTTTTACGACTTTTTCTTTCATATCCAGGGTCGGCAAATGCAGGATCAACTCGCAACCTTGGGCGTTGAAGGCCATTTCCTGCCCGTGGCGGCCCATCCGCCGCGCCACAAACAGGTTGATCTGACCGCCGATGACCGTATTAACTTCGGAGCGGCCGTGGGCTTCATGGGTTCCGGCGCCTACCCCAACCGGCGGGCCATATTCAGCCGCCTGTTGGACGGCGGCCTGGATCTGCGCATCTGGGGTACGGAATGGCCTCAAAACGGGACCTTGGGCCGAGCGGTGCAGCTTGGCGGCAGGCGTCTCAATGAGGAAGAGGTGGTGAAGGTCTACAACGCCTGCGATGTGGTTATAAACCTGCACTCGGCTCTGCGGCCCGAAGACCCGGTGGGCCTCAGCGACTTCGCCAACCCGCGCTCTTTCGAGATTCCCGCTTGCGGCGGTTTCCAACTCGTCGATCAGGTGCTTGGCCTGGAGGACTTATTTGAGCCGGGCAAAGAGATCGTCGTTTTCGAAAACGAACATGATCTTCAGGAAAAGGCCGCCTATTATATTGGAAATAAAGAACAAAGATTTACCATAGCCCAGGCCGGCCGCAAACGTGTTCTGGCGGAGCACACCTATGCCCTGCGCATGAAAAAACTGCTGGACGTTTGCCTCGGGCCCGGATCAAGCGGCCCGGACGCGTCGGCGCATGGAACGAGAATGTAAATGGGTGACAACATACAACAGCAATCGGTCAAGATAGCCGGTTTACTGAAAAACCTGCACGAACTCCATGTCCAGTTGGAAAGCCATGCCCGTATCGGGCTGACCCTGTTCCAGCGGGAAGAGTTGGAGGCCTTTGACGACAGCTGGAAAAAGCGGGAAGCTCTTTTCAGCAAGATCACTGCCCTGGCCCATAAGCTTCAACCCGCTTTTAGCGATTGGGAGCGTATCGTCGCGGCAATGACTCCGGCGGCGGCCGACCAGTGCAACGAGTACCTGGACGACATTCGCCGGCTGGCCAACAGCACCCATGAATACGACGAAAAGCTGCGCCCCCTGCTGCAAAACGCAAAACAGGACCAGCGGGGTACAATACAAAAAATCGACAACGGGAAAAAACTGATCAGGGCATATGGCGGAGGCCAATTCAGACGAAAGCCTCCGGCGGGTATATCCAGAAACGGCTGACGAACAGCCCGTCTTCAAACCCCTGCGGCGCCCATTAGCACCAAAGGCCTCTCATGGAGGGGCCCGAAGGCCCCCCGGATCAGCTATGGACTGCCACCTATTCCCTATACCTGGGCTGATGCTCTGGTCTGGGCCTTTTCGGTCACCTTGGCGCCCTTTTGCTGCAACACCTCCTGGGATTCGGGAGCGGCAATGGCCTCCCGCCAGGCTTCGTTGAGCGTTGTCAGCATCCGGATCACGTCCGTCAGCGGTTCGCCGTCGCCCTTGACCTTCGCCTTTATAAGCTGGTCGCCCATGAACAGGTACAACCGGCGTAGGTTGGTGGCTATCTCGCCGCCCTGCTCCATGTTCAACGAAGCGTTGAGTTCGTCAAAGATGTCCTGGGCCCGGTTGATCAGGTTTGATGCGCCGGCAACGTCTTTGTCGACCAGGCAGGCCTTGGCTTTGGTCAGGTAGCTGATGGCGCCTTCATAAAGCAAAACGATCAACCGCCCGCGATCCACCGTGGCGACCTGAGTCCGCTTGTACTGTTGCTGTCCGTAGCTCATCATACTTTCACCTCATCCTTGATGTATTTTCCGGCCGGCAATCCCTTGCCCGCCGTTTACTGCTTATTAATCGCTGTTGCTGGGCAACTGGGCAATCTGGCTTTCGATGGCGTCCGACTGGTTGTTCAGGGTGTTGAGCGTCGCCTCCAGCCTGGCGAATTTCTCCAGTTGGCGTTGCCGGTACAGATCGATTCGCGTTTCCTCGAATTCGATTTTTTGGTCGATGTTGTCGATAATGTCGTTGTAGTTGTTGATCAGGACGTTACAGACACCGGTCTCGGAGTCCGTCTGCTTGTCCATGAGGTCATACATGCGGTTGGCAATGCCTTCGCTGCCCTTGATATCATTGCTGACAAACAGGTTGACGACAGCGTCGGGATTCTTGGTCAATGCCTCGAAAAGGGCCGTGGAATTGATGACCCAGCGACCGTTGTCGTCCGGATCGGACTCTATGCCGATCTGAGAAAGCAGGGTGTAGACATCGCTGCCGTCCACAAGGCCGGGAATGGAGGAGTTGAGCAGCGAATCGATCTGGGCCTTGGTGATCTGGAAACCGTAGTTGCCGATCAGGATGCCCTTTTCATCCTCGTCAGCTGAATATTGGGTATTTTCCCGAATAAAATCTTGTACATAGTTAACGGCATTTACGAATGCGTCGATCTTGGAGGCCACCGAATCGATATTGACGCTGATGGTTATTTTCGTGCTGCCGCCGTCGCGCAAATCCAACGATACGCCCGTGATGACATCGCTGACGGTGTTGCTGCTGCGCTGCAAATACTCGTCGCCGCTGGGGTAGCCGTCCACCTGGATCATCGAGTTGGTGGCCAACTGGGTGACGGTGAAGCCGCCACCGATGTTCCCGCCGTTGCTGAAGGTGGAGCCGGTGAAATCATGGCTGACGGTCGTAATCTGGTATTCAGCGCCTGTCTTGGTGCCTGTGAGCACCAGCTTATAGCTGTCGGGCAGGCCCTGGCCGTCGTTGAGGATGCTGGCCTCAACGCCCGGGTTGCTGTCGTCGTTGTTGATCAAATCAACCAGGTCGGACAAGACCGTGTCGGCCGGTATATTGACATTGATCGTCTGGCCGCCATAGGTGTAGCTGAAGGTCGAATCGGCCGTGGTCACCGGCGTTACTGTGGTGTCGGCAAATCCTTCATGAACCAGCTTGGTGCCCTGGGCCAGGCCGTCGTCCTGGCCCTGCTGCTTGGTCGGGGCAAAGACGTTCACCTGGAAGTCATCGCCGTTGACCAGCGTACCGGCGGCCAACTTGATCTTGAAACCGTCTTCGACCTCGTAACTTAGGTCCGAGTCGTCGATGCTGACCGTGCCGTTGTTGCCCAGGGAGTCGGTCCAGCGCAGCACCACTGTGTCGGCTCCGCCACCGCCCTGGATCGTGCCGGCCGTGGTGACCTCGAAGGAATATGTCTTGTTGATGGTGCCTTGGTAGTTGCCTTCGGTGCTTACGGCGGGACCTGTCCATGTGCCCAATTCCGGGTCGTCAATATCATTGGCAAAGGCTCGGACCGTGAAGGCATCGGCGTCATTGACCGTGCCGCTGCCCAACTGAATGAAAATGCCGTTTTCGACTTCGATGCTGTCGCCCGGCTGGTAATCGGCAGGCACGGTTATGGTGCCGCTGCCGCCGCCGGCGCTGGCCGTCCAGTTCAGGTCAAAGCTGTCGGTGCCAATGGTCGAAGGGTTGCCGCTGTTTGCAACGGTGAAGCTATACGAGTAGACGCTGGCAGTGGCCTTGTCGCCGGTAAACTGCCCCACCACCGCAACCGTCGATGCGCCCCAGGAAGACGTATCGCTGATGGCCATGTCGCCGTCATCAAATGAAATATCGGTAGGGTTGGAGCTGACGCTTATTCGCCCGTCATTGCCTCCGGTGCCGCTGGTGAGCACCAGGTGGTATGGATTGCTGGTGGTGCCGTCATCCTCAACGGTGGCGACGATATTTACGCCGGTAACCGCATTGATTTTGGCGGCTATACCATCTAGGGTGTCGGTGTTCAATATTGCGATGTTATAGGTGGACCCGTTGGACTCAAGGGTAAGGGTCCCCCCGGCTCCTCCGTAGGCGGTGGTGTTGGAGTCCGCTTTGCCGGCCGTGCTGATGATGTGTTTGACATCCTCGCCGACGATGAGGTTGTACGCGCCGGTGCTGGCATTGGAACTGGCAACTCCGGTGGCCACGGTCTGGTCGCTGCTGGAAGCCGCCCGCACCATGAATTCCGATTCGGTGTCCATGGCGCCTGCGGCTTCCTCAAGGGCCAGCATTCGTTGGTTCAGGGCCTCGATGGCCTCGACTTTGGCTTCCCACGTCTCCTTCCACGACTCCAACTGGTACATGTAGATGGATTCGACTTCGACCAGCTGATCGACGACCGCGCCAAAGTCCGTACCAGAGCCAAGACCGGTATAGGTTATGGACCCGGAAACAAGAGACGAACTCAACGAGGAAGCATCTGTAGCCATTTAATACGCCCCGAGGTTGCAATAAATTGACAACGCGCACAGAACACGCGGGTTCACCCAAGTATTAGCAACATACGTGCCATTGTTCCGCCCCGAGAGCACCAGCAGCAACATATTGATTTCTTTCGTTTAATCAATAAGCAATCACTTACAAATCAGGCTATTGCCTATTGCCGGGGCAAGTTCTTCCCAGCGATGAGCGGCCGCCTATATTGTTAATCGGCATGTATTGCCGGGGACTTGAGTGTTGTGCGGCAATAAATGGACGCGGCCGGAGTTGATGACTCCGGCCGCGGGAAAAGGCTTGGCGTTGAAAGGATTAAAGCCCCAACAGGCGCATTATCTCCGGTGCGATGTCCGTAACCGGTGCCTTGGCGTTTTCGCCGGTATGCCAAGATAGGCAATAAAACCCGTTTCCGTCGGGTTGCAGAGATATATCATCGTATGCCGATTGGCTAAACACGGCGAAGTTCTTGGGCTTTAGCACGGCAAGCGTGGTTTCGATAACCCCGTATATATGCTGATAAAGGGAAAAACAGCGCATATCGTTGGAGCCGAAGCACTGCTGAGCCCATTCCAGACAGGAGAAACCGATGGCCAGCACATCCACCGCGGGCATGGACATGGCTAGTTTGATCCGGTTGCGTTCGATCTGGTCCAACCGGGCCAAGTGGATCATTTTCGAGCCCAGCAGGGCCGAAAGCAATTGCTGCTCCCTCTCGCAGGTGATGAAATCGCTGCGATAACCACTCGTCAGGACCTTGGGCAGTTGATCGGCAGGATGAACCATTTCCTGGGTCAACAGCCCTCCGGGGTAGCCCGACACGGACCAGCCGTTGAGCACCGGAGCCGGATGCCCCAGGGGTATGGACAACAGGCCCACGCTCTTTTTATCCGCAATCCGATGCCAAATGTCACCGTGGCCCAGTTCGGAAAGACCCAGCACTTGATCAAATCCTTGGTTGCGTCCGCTGAAGGCCCCGGCGGCGGTTTCAGCGCCGGTGTAGAGGGTCGCCCAGCGGCCCAGGCTGTTTTCCGGTCCGGTTCTTTCAAACAAAAGCTCGCCCCAGGCCCTATGCATCAGGAAATGGGGGGCAATTTTTCGAACCATCTGCGGCGCGAGGCCTCCGACCAAAAACACGACCAGTTCGGGAGGCTCCTGGCTAACGGTTTTGCCGTCATCTCCACCCACGGCTCCTTTGGTTTGTTCATACAACTGCCGGACCTGCTGATCGCCGGGGTTTATCTGCAACAGTCTTTGCAAATACACGCCGGCCGCCCGGGCATCGCCCGCCGCCAGGCTCAGGTCTATCATGGCCTTCCAGCCCCAGACATAACCAGGATGCGCATTGAGGCCCTTGATGATATGGGCCTTGGCCTCGTCCCGCTGGTTCAGCGCATACTCCGCCTTGGCCAGGGAAAAATGAATCTCTGCGTCTTCAAAGAAATATTCGGCAACCCTTTCCAGTTTATCGATAGCTTTATTGAAATCATTGTCTTTGAGCGCCTGGAGCCCCTGCTCCCGCAGATCCTTGAATTCTTGATCAGCCGCTTTTTGTCTGGCTATTGGCAGCAGCTTTTCGATCCAGGCCCATTCCGGATGTATTTCCCTTGTTATTTCGCACAGTTTAAGCGCCAACGCAGGGGCATCGCGCCGCAGGATTTTTTGCAGCAAGGGCATGCTTTCCGGCTCGCCCCGCTCATCGTTGATCAGTTTTGTGTAAACCTCGGTCGCTTCATCAAGATTGCCGATTATGACTTCGGCGATACACCAGAGGTGATAGGCCTGGGGGAACTGGTTGTAGGTTTGGTTTTCGACAAACAGAAAGTCGGTCTGCCGGGCCTGGGACATCTTTTGCATTTGGAAAAATTTACGGCCACAGTTAACGACCTCGGGCCAGTTCTCCTTGGCCGCGTAGGAATGCATCAAGAAAAGATACGGGTCAGGATAATGGGGCATGCGCTCCAGGCAGGCTTGGGAGTGCTGGATCAGCTCGTCCCAGCGCTGCATGTAGAATAAAGAGCCCATCAGGGGAAAATAGCAGCGTGGGAAGTCCATTCCGGGCGCGCTCTGCTCGTCGGCCAAACGGATGGCCTCCAGGGACTCCTGGATGGCCTGGGGCCGCGATTCTTCATGAGAGGCCAGCGATTGGGCCAGATAGGCGTGCAGCTTGTAGTCCTGAGGTTGGGCGTCGATGGCCTTGCCCAGCATTTGCAAACGCCGCTGGTGCTTGGCCTCCATTGCCTCCGCGTCGAGGTTGTAACCGTAGTGGGTAAGCTTGACTTCCGAAGGTGAGTATTCACCAGGAATGGTGGGAATGTTGTGAATAAGCCCTTCATAATGAAAACCCACCCCGGCCCGGAACAGCCGGGCGTGCATCAGGAAGGTTTTTCCGCCACCGGCAACATCATTATATAGCTTGAACAAAAAACAGTTTGCCGTGGGATGCTTGGCCAGTTGTCGCATCTGGGGGGCCGTTTCCTGGTCCAATTCCTCGTCCGCGTCCAGGATCAGGATCCAGTCACCGGTGCAGTAACCAATGGATTGGTTGCGGTGTATGGAAAAGTTGTGTTCCCACGGGTGGTGATAAATCTTGGCCCCATAAGACTCCGCGATCTCAATGGTTCGGTCGGTTGAGCCCGTATCGACGACGATGATCTCGTCTACCCAAGGCGCGGCGCTGGCCAAGGCCCGGGGGAGCATTTTTTCTTCGTTCTTAACCATCATCGCCAGGCTTATTCTCGGTTCCAGCCCGCCCTTTTGGTTTTTCTTTGCTTTGTTGGCCATGGCTCTCACATGGAAAGTGGGAAATGCATAAGAAAATGTAACGTTAGACAAGAGTTTATGTACCTGCCAGTCCAGTGTCAACCACATGTGCCGCGCTGTGGTGCGGTTGACCAAGGTTGAAGCCATTCTCAGCCTGTTTACCCCGGTTCAAACACGTCCTCGACCGAGCCGGTCAACGGCGACAATGGGCCCGCGCCCCGGTCCATATTATGCAAGCAGCGCCAAATCGTTTTTAATATTAAATTGTTGCGCCGACAAACAAGCTTTTAAATTTTTTTCATAAAATCCGAAAAAATCCTTAACCGTTTTGTTTTTATGCCGATAAGTACCTTGAAACAACAGGTGTGACACCGGGCATGAATTGCCACAGCAAGGGGAACGGCACACCTCATCTGGCGCCAAAAGGATATTGGCGCACACAGACCAAGGAGGGGTCATAATGAGTCTGGTTATCAACCACAATATGATGGCTGCCAATTCAGCCAGAAACCTGTCGGCCATTTATGGTCGACTGAGCACCAGCGTGCAGAGGCTGTCCTCGGGCTTGCGGGTCAACTCGGCCGCCGACGACGCCGCCGGTTTGGCCATTCGCGAACTGATGCGCGCCGACATCGCCGTCATCAACCAGGGTGTGCGCAACGCCTCCGACGCCATCAGCCTGATCCAAACCGCTGAAGGCGCCATGAGCGTCATCGACGAAAAGCTCATCCGTATGAAGGAATTGGCCGAACAGGCGGCCACCGGTACGTACACCACGGCCCAGCGCATCATCATCAACTCCGAATATCAGGCAATGGCCGCGGAAATCGACCGTATCGCCAACGCCACCGACTTCAACGGAGTCAAGGTGCTCGACGGCAGCCTGAGCCAATTGCACGACGGCTCGGGCATGAAGATCCACTTCGGCACGGGCAACGATGCCGCCGAGGACTACTACTTCATCACCATCGGCGACATGCGGGCCACCGAGATCACCGGCCTGCAGGTGGGCGGCGGCACCGGCGTCGAGAGCCTGTGGCGCACCACCGGCCTGGATATGACCGACGCCGACACCGACACCATGGCCAACGGCGGCACCTTCGGAATCCAGACCAGCACCGACGGCACCACTTGGACCACCTACGGCTTCCTGACCGTCGAGACCACCGATACACTGACCACCCTGGCGGCAAAGGTCAGCGGAACCGCGGCCACCAACACCATCGACCTGACCGGCGCCAGCACAACCGCCCTTGACGGCGAAACACTCGTTGTCGACGGCCACACCTTCACCTTCAGCACGGCCAGCGCCGCGGTCACCGCCAACACCATCGGCGTGGCCGGCCTGTCCCTGGCATCGGTGGCGGCAAACGTCCAGTACGCCATCAACACCGCCGCCACGGTGGGCAACTCCAACGCCGTGTTCGCCCAGATCGACGCCACGGCCAGCACCCTGTCGGTGACCCTGACCGACGGCACCATGAACAGCAACACCGCCACCCTGACCTGCTCCTACACCACCATCACCCTGGGCGGAGGCACCTTCACCGGCGGCGGAGCCAGTACGGACATCACGGCTTCGGCCATTGAGGATCCGGACAACGCGGGCGAATACGAGCTGCAGCTCACCAGCGCAGCCGGCAACTACATCCGCCTGGTCCAGACCGACGGCACGCCGTTCGCCGCCAACTCCACCACCAACGGCGGCGACCCGACCGCCGGCACCGCCGACACGGCCCTGTCCCTCAACACCGGCGCGGCGGCATATGTCTCCGACTGGGACGACGGTGACGATGTGGCCGAATGGTTCAGCAGCAACGCCTCGGGCGCCAGCTGGGATGGAGCCAATATCCTCACCCAGAGCGCGGCCCAGCTTGCCCTGGCCCAGATCGACGCGGCCATCACCGCCAAGGACACGGCCCGGGCCAATCTCGGCGCCATCCAGAACAGGCTGGAGAACACCATCACCAACCTGCAGATCCAGGCGGAAAACCTGCAGGCCTCGGAATCGCGCATCAGCGACGTTGACGTGGCCCTGGAGATGACCGAGTTCACCCGAAACAACATCATGGCCCAGGCCGCGGTGGCCATGCTGGCCCAGGCCAACAGCCTGCCGCAGTTGGCCCTCCAGCTCCTGGGCGGCTAACCAGTATAACTTAAACATAAAATCGCGCTCCCCCTCCGGGCATCCGGAGGGGGAGCGCCTATTTCGTCAATATTTTCAAATTGAAATGAATTTTGCCATTCAAGATTTGGCCGATACCTACCGATAAGAAAGGCAACTAGGGAATATCTGCGGCTTTGGTTCGATGATCCGAGCCAAAGAACAAAGCCGGAAAGGCATGGGGACCGCCCAACCGGCACTGCAAAAGGGAGCCCGGCAAGCTAGGCGCCTGATACGGATATCAGGCCAAGCCTAGGTCCATGGAGGGGGTTTCAAGTGTCTCTATACATCAACCACAATATGATGGCCGCCAACGCGGCGCGCAACCTATCGAACATCTACAGCAACCTGTCCACATCGGTGCAGCGTCTGTCTTCGGGCCTGCGGATCAACTCCGCCGCCGACGACGCCGCCGGTCTGGCTGTTCGCGAATTGATGCGCGCCGACATCGCCGTTCTCAACCAGGGCGTTCGCAACGCCTCCGACGCCATCAGCATGATCCAAACCGCCGAGGGCGCCATGAGCGTCATCGACGAAAAGCTCATCCGCATGAAGGAGCTGGCCGAACAGGCGGCCACGGGCACCTACACCACGGCCCAGCGCCTGATCATGGACTCCGAGTATCAGGCAATGGCCGCGGAAATCGACCGTATCGCCAACGCCACCGACTTCAACGGCATCAAGCTGCTGGACGGCTCCCTGGCCAGCCAACATGACGGCAGCGGCCTGAAGGTTCACTTCGGCACGGGCAACGAATCTGCCGAGGATTACTACTTCGTATCCATCGGAGACATGCGGGCCACCGAGATCACCGGCCTGCAGGTGGGCGGCGGCGTTGGTGTCCAGAGCCTGTGGCGCACCACCGGCCTGGACCTTGGCGACACCGACACCGAGACCACCGGCGCCGCGGGTCCCTTCGGCATCCAGACCAGCACCGACGGCACCACCTGGACCACCTACGGCTACGTCCATGTCGCATTAACCGACACCCTTGACGACATCGTGGCCAAGGTCAACAACGGCTCGACCGGCAGGGGCAACGCCGGCACCAACAGCATCGACCTGACCGGGGCCACCACCAGCGCCCTCGACGGCACAACACTCGTTGTTGACGGACACACCTTCACCTTCACCACGGCCAACGCGTTGACGACAGCCAACACCATCGGCGTGGCCGGTTTATCCATGGCCTCGGTGGCGGCCAACGTCCAGTACTCAGTCAACATGGCCGCCGAGTATGACGACAACGGCGTATACGCCACAATTGACGCAACGGCCAGCACGCTGACCGTCAACCTGATCGATGTCGACTTGGGCGACAACAGCGCCACCCTGACCTGCTCCTACAGCACCATCACCCTGGGCGGGGCCACCTTCAGCGGCGGCGGGGTCAACACCGACATCATTGCTTCGGCAGTGCAAGACTCTGACGGCTCGGGCTATGAGTTGCAACTGGCAGACTCCAGCGGCGGCTATATGCGGATAGTGCTGTCCGACGGCAGAGCGTTAACGGCCAACGCCACCACCATCGGTGGTACGCCCACCGCCGGCACCGCCGACCCCGCTTTGGCATTGTACGATGGCGCAGGCTCGACCATCAATATCTGGCAAAAAGGTGGTGAATTTATCACCGACTGGTTCAGCTCCAATGCCTCGGGCGCGAGTTGGGATGGAGCCAACATCCAAACCCAGAGCGGAGCCCAGCTTGCCCTGGCCCAGATCGACGCGGCCATCAACACCAAGGACACGGCCAGGGCCAGCCTCGGCGCCTTGCAAAACAGGCTGGAGAACACCATCACCAACCTGCAGATCCAGGCGGAAAACCTGCAGGCCTCCGAGTCGCGCATCAGCGACGTTGACGTGGCCCTGGAGATGACCGAGTTCACACGCAACAACATCATGACCCAGGCTGCGGTGTCCATGCTGGCCCAGGCCAACAGCCTGCCGCAATTGGCCTTGCAGCTATTGGGATAGCAGACAACCTGATTGAACGGGACCATTGCGCTCCCCCTCTGAATGACCGGAGGGGGAGCGTTTTATTTTGACAGTATTTCCGCATGGAAATGCACAAGCCGTTTAAAGATTCCGCCCATTCCTGCCGATAAGAACAATAACTAGGGAATATCTGCGCCTTTGGTTTGATGATCCGAGCCAAAGGACAAAGCCGGAAAGGCACGGGGACCGCCCGACCGGCGCTGCAAAGGGAGTCCGGCACACTAGGCGCCTGATACGGATATCAGGCCAGGCCTAGGACCATGGAGGGGCTGATAATGTCTTTGTATATTAACCACAATATGATGGCCGCAAACGCGGCGCGCAACCTGTCAAACATCTACAGCAATCTTTCCACATCGGTGCAGCGTCTGTCTTCGGGCCTGCGGATCAACTCCGCCGCCGACGACGCCGCCGGTCTGGCCGTTCGCGAATTGATGAGGGCCGACATCGCCGTCATCAACCAGGGTGTGCGCAACGCCTCCGACGCCATCAGCATGATCCAAACCGCTGAGGGCGCCATGAGCGTCATCGACGAAAAGCTCATCCGTATGAAGGAACTGGCCGAACAGGCGGCCACGGGCACCTACACCACGGCCCAGCGCCTGATCATGGACTCCGAGTATCAGGCAATGGCCGCGGAAATCGACCGTATCGCCAACGCCACCGACTTCAACGGCATCAAGCTCTTGGACGGCACCCTGGCCACCCAGCACGACGGCAGCGGCCTGAAGGTCCACTTCGGCACGGGCAACGAATCCGCCGAGGACTACTACTTTGTCACCATCGGCGACATGAAGGCCACGTCCATCACCGGCCTGCAGGTGGGCGGCGGCTCGGGCGTCGAGAGCCTGTGGCGCACCACATATCTGGACCTGACCGACACCGACACCGACATCGTACCCACCAGCGGCACCTTCGGCATCCAGACCAGCACCGATGGCACCACCTGGACCACCTATGGCTACGTGAGCGTGGAGTCCACCGACACCCTGACCACCCTGGCGGCAAAGGTCAGCGGCACTGCGGCCACCAACACCATCGACCTAACCGGCGCCAGCACAACCGCTCTTGACGGCGAAACACTCGTCGTCGACGGCCACACCTTCACCTTCAGTACGGCCAGCGCCGCGGTCACCGCCAACACCATCGGCGTGGCCGGCCTGTCCCTGGCATCGGTGGCGGCAAACGTCCAGTACGCCATCAACACCGCCGCCACCTTGGGCAACGCCGACGCCGTGTTCGCCCAGATAGACGCCACGGCCAGCACCCTGTCGGTGACCCTGACCGACGGCACCATGAACACCAACACCGCCACCCTGACCTGCTCCTACACCACCATCACCCTGGGCGGAGCCACCTTCAGCGGCGGCGGAGCCAGTACGGACATCACGGCCGAGGGCGTTGAGGACCCGAACGACGCGGGCTCTTACGAGTTACAGCTCACCAGCGCAGCCGGCAACTATGTCCGCCTGATCCAGACCAACGGCACGCCGTTCGCCGCCAACTCCACCACCAACGGCGGCGACCCGACCTCCGGCACCGCCGACACGGCACTGGCCCTCAACACCGGCGCGGCGGCATACGTGAACGACTGGCCCAGTGGCGATGAAGTGGAAGAATGGTTCACCAGCAACGCCTCGGGCGCCAGCTGGGATGGAGCCAATATCCAAACCCAGAGCGCGGCCCAGCTTGCCCTGGCCCAGATCGACGCGGCCATCAACACCAAGGACACGGCCCGGGCCAGCCTCGGCGCCTTGCAGAACAGGCTGGAGAACACCATCACCAACCTGCAGATCCAGGCGGAAAACCTGCAGGCCTCCGAGTCGCGCATCAGCGACGTTGACGTGGCCCTGGAGATGACCGAGTTCACCAGAAACAACATCATGACCCAGGCCGCGGTGTCCATGCTGGCCCAGGCCAACAGCCTGCCGCAATTGGCCTTGCAGCTATTGGGATAGCAGACAGCCTGATTTAACGAGACCATTGCGCTCCCCCTCTGAATGACCGGAGGGGGAGCGTTTTATTTCGTCAGGGTTTCCGCCAGGAACCGCGCCAGAGCATTCAAGATTCCGCCCATACGTGCCGATAAGAATCATAACTAGGGAATATCCAGGGTTTTGGTTCGGTGATTTGAACCAAAGGCCCCAGTCGGAAAGGCACGGGGACCGCCCGACCGGCGCGGCAAAGGGAGTCCGGCACACTAGGCGCCTGATACGGATATCAGGCCAGGCCTAGGTCCATGGAGGGGCTGCAAGTGTCTCTATACATCAATCACAATATGATGGCCGCCAACGCGGCGCGCAATCTATCAAACATCTACAGCAACCTGTCCACATCGGTGCAGCGTTTGTCCTCGGGCCTGCGGATCAACTCCGCCGCCGACGACGCCGCCGGTCTGGCCGTTCGCGAATTGATGAGGGCCGACATCGCCGTCATCAACCAGGGCGTTCGCAACGCCTCCGACGCCATCAGCATGATCCAAACCGCCGAGGGCGCCATGAGCGTCATCGACGAAAAGCTCATCCGTATGAAGGAGCTGGCCGAGCAGGCGGCCACGGGCACCTACACCACGGCCCAGCGCCTGATCATGGACTCCGAGTATCAGGCAATGGCCGCGGAAATCGACCGTATCGCCAACGCCACCGACTTCAACGGCATCAAGCTCTTGGACGGAACCCTGGCCACCCAGCACGACGGCAGCGGCCTGAAGGTCCACTTCGGCACGGGTAACGAATCGGCCGAAGACTACTACTTCGTATCAATCGGCGACATGAAGGCCACCAGCGTCACCGGCCTGCAGGTGGGCGACGGCGGCGGTACCATGTCAACCGCCGGCGGATTTTTCCGGACCACCGGCCTGAACCTGACCGACACCGACACCGACACCATCGGCACCTCCGGCACCTTCGGCATCCAGGCCAGCTCAGACGGGACCAATTGGTCCTGTTACGGCTATCTGAAGATCGAGGCCAGCGACACTCTGGATGACCTGCTGGCCAAAATCAACGGGCTGGGCAATGCCGGCAACAGCGGATTTACAATAGATAATACGGCCACTTCGGCCAACCTTGCCGGCGACAACATCCGCATCGCCAACCACGTATTCACCTTCAGCACCGCCATCTCCGGGGCCACGGCCAACACCATCGGCATGGCCGGCCTTTCCCTTGCCTCTATCGCGGCCAACACCCAGTACGCAATAAACACCTGGGCCACGGTGGGCAACGCCAACGGAGTTTATGCCCTTGACCAGGGGACAGGCCACACGTTCGTTCTTTATGACAGCAATTTTGGGGCTGGCGCCACCACAGTTGGCACGTCCGACGCATTCCATATCATCGTTGCCCCCTCTACCATAATTGGTGGCGGCGTATTTGATGCCGTCTCGGCTTCGGCAGTGGAAGATCCGGACAACGCGGGCGAATATGAACTGCAATTGGAAGGCACCGATGGCTATCTTTTGCGTCTGACCCTTCCCGACGGTTCTCTCTTTACCGCAAACAGCTCCACGGACGGCGGCGCGCCCACGCTCGGCGCATCGCAAGCATCGTTTTCTATCAACACCGGCGCGGCGTCGTATGTAACCACTTGGAGCGATGCCAACGAAGCCAGCGAGTGGTTCAGCAGCAACACCATACCCGGCAGTGCCTGGGACGGGGCCGACATCCAAACCCAGAGCGCGGCCCAGCTCGCCCTGGCCCAGATCGACGCGGCCATAAACCGCAAGGACACGGCCCGGGCCAGCCTCGGCGCCTTGCAGAACAGGCTAGAGAACACCATCACCAACCTGCAGATCCAGGCGGAAAACCTGCAGGCCTCCGAGTCGCGCATCAGCGACGTTGACGTGGCCCTGGAGATGACCGAGTTCACCCGGAACAACATCATGACCCAGGCCGCGGTGTCCATGCTGGCCCAGGCCAACAGCCTGCCCCAGCTGGCCTTGCAGCTACTGGGTTAACAGCACTTAAAGAACTTGGCCCAGCCATCGTAGCGCTCCCTATTCGGACCGCCGAACAGGGAGTGTTTTAGGTAGGTTGCCTAATCAAAAAAAACAAAAAAAAGACTCAAGTTCAACCCAAACAATGCCGAAAAGAATTATGAGAGCCAAAGAAGGCGACGGCCTTCAAAGGTCCATGGGGATGGACCGGGCGATCACTAAGAATTGGCACGGGGACCCGCCAAAAACAAGAAACTAGGGAGTTCAAAAAACCTTTGCCGCATCGATATGGACATCGGCCGCGGCGCAAAAGTCCAAGGAGGGGACCAATATGTCTTTGTACATTAACCACAACATGATGGCCGCAAACGCGGCGCGCAACCTGTCAAACATCTACAGCAACCTTTCCACATCGGTGCAGCGTCTTTCTTCGGGCCTGCGGATCAACTCCGCCGCCGACGACGCCGCCGGTCTGGCCGTTCGCGAGTTGATGAGGGCCGACATCGCCGTCATCAACCAGGGCGTTCGCAACGCCTCCGACGCCATCAGCATGATCCAAACCGCTGAGGGCGCCATGAGCGTTATCGACGAAAAGCTCATCCGTATGAAGGAACTGGCCGAACAGGCGGCCACGGGTACCTACACCACGGCCCAGCGTCTGATCATGGACTCCGAGTATCAGGCAATGGCCGCGGAAATCGACCGTATCGCCAACGCCACCGACTTCAACGGCATCAAGCTGCTGGACGGCTCCCTGGCCACTCTGCACGACGGCACCGGCCTTAAGGTCCACTTCGGCACGGGCAACGAGGCCGCCGAGGACTACTACTTCGTGTCCATCGGCGACATGAAGGCCACGTCCATCACCGGCCTGCAGGTGGGCGGCGGCTCGGGCATCGAAAGTCTGTGGCGCACCACCGGTCTGGATATGACCGACGCCGACACCGACACCATGGCCAACGCCGGCACCTTCGGAATCCAGACCAGCACCGACGGCACCACCTGGACCACCTACGGCTTCCTGACCGTCGAGACCACCGATACACTGACCACCCTGGCGGCAAAGGTCAGCGGAACCGCGGCCACCAACACCATCGACCTGACCGGCGCCAGCACAACCGCCCTTGACGGCGAAACACTCGTTGTCGACGGCCACACCTTCACCTTCAGCACGGCCAGCGCCGCGGTCACCGCCAACACCATCGGCGTGGCCGGCCTGTCCCTGGCATCGGTGGCGGCAAACGTCCAGTACGCCATCAACACCGCCGCCACGGTGGGCAACTCCAACGCCGTGTTCGCCCAGATCGACGCCACGGCCAGCACCCTGTCGGTGACCCTGACCGACGGCACCATGAACAGCAACACCGCCACCCTGACCTGCTCCTACACCACCATCACCCTGGGCGGAGCCACCTTCAGCGGCGGCGGAGCCAGTACGGACATCACCGCTTCGGCCATTGAGGATCCGGACAACGCGGGCGAATACGAGTTGCAGCTCAGCAGCGCAGCCGGCAATTATGTCCGCCTGGTCCAGACCGACGGCACACCGTTCGCCGCCAACTCCACCACCAACGGTGGAGCACCGACCGCCGGCACCGCCGACACGGCCCTGGCCCTCAACACCGCCGCGGCCACACACGTCTCCGACTGGAACGATGGTGACGATGTGGCCGAATGGTTCAGCAGCAACTCCTCGGGCGCCAGCTGGGATGGAGCCAATATCCAGACCCAGAGCGCGGCCCAGCTTGCCCTGGCCCAGATCGACGCGGCCATCAACACCAAGGACACGGCCCGGGCCAGCCTCGGCGCCTTGCAGAACAGGCTGGAGAACACCATCACCAACCTGCAGATCCAGGCGGAAAACCTCCAGGCCTCCGAGTCGCGCATCAGCGACGTTGACGTGGCCCTGGAGATGACCGAGTTCACCAGAAACAACATCATGACCCAGGCCGCGGTGTCCATGCTGGCCCAGGCCAACAGCCTGCCCCAGCTGGCTCTCCAGCTCTTGGGATAGTGATGTAGCCATCAACTGATACCCAATCACGGGTCCCGGCTTCGGCCGGGACCTTTTTTTTGCCGTTTTTCAGGCCGTCGCATCGAAAAAAGTAAAAATCCACCCCCCGAAATTAAAGATTTATCCAATTCCTTCCGATGAGTTAATTGGGTGAATAGAAGGTGACGACCTTCTTAAGAATTAGGGCAGAGGCGCCGCCCACTTGGACACCAGGCTCAGAAGCAAGGGGAGTCAACATTAACCGCCGGGAATGGATTTCCATGGCGGTTGGCACCTAGCCAAGGAGGGGACTTAAATGTCTTTATACATCAACCACAACATGATGGCTGCAAACGCAGCCCGAAACCTGTCGAATATCTACAGCAACTTATCGACATCGGTGCAGCGTCTGTCTTCGGGCCTGAGGGTCAACTCGGCCGCCGACGACGCCGCCGGTCTGGCCGTCCGCGAGCTGATGAGGGCCGACATCGCAGTGCTCAACCAGGGCGTACGCAACGCCTCCGACGCCATCAGCATGATCCAAACCGCTGAGGGCGCCATGAGCGTCATCGACGAAAAGCTCATCCGTATGAAGGAACTGGCCGAACAGGCGGCCACGGGTACCTACACCACGGCCCAGCGTCTGATCATGGACTCCGAGTATCAGGCAATGGCCGCAGAAATCGACCGTATCGCCAACGCCACCGACTTCAACGGCATCAAGCTGCTGGATGGCACCCTGGCCACCCAACACGACGGTTCCGGCCTGAAGGTCCACTTCGGCACGGGTAACGAATCGGCCGAGGACTACTACTTTGTCACCATCGGCGACATGCGTGCCACCGAGATCACCGGCCTGCAGGTGGGCGGCGGCTCGGGCATCGAAAGTCTGTGGCGCACCACCGGCCTGGATATGACCGACGCCGACACCGACACCATGGCCAACGCCGGCACCTTCGGAATCCAGACCAGCACCGACGGCACCACCTGGACCACCTACGGCTTCCTGACCGTCGAGACCACCGACACACTGACCACCCTGGCGGCAAAGGTCAGCGGAACCGCGGCCACCAACACCATCGACCTGACCGGCGCCAGCACAACCGCCCTTGACGGCGAAACACTCGTTGTCGACGGCCACACCTTCACCTTCAGCACGGCCAGCGCCGCGGTCACCGCCAACACCATCGGCGTGGCCGGCCTGTCCCTGGCATCGGTGGCGGCAAACGTCCAGTACGCCATCAACACCGCCGCCACGGTGGGCAACTCCAACGCCGTGTTCGCCCAGATCGACGCCACGGCCAGCACCCTGTCGGTGACTCTGACCGACGGCACCATGAACAGCAACACCGCCACCCTGACCTGCTCCTACACCACCATCACCCTGGGCGGAGCCACCTTCAGCGGCGGCGGAGCCAGTACGGACATCACCGCTTCGGCCATTGAGGATCCGGACAACGCGGGCGAATACGAGTTGCAGCTCAGCAGCGCAGCCGGCAATTATGTCCGCCTGGTCCAGACCGACGGCACGCCGTTCGCCGCCAACTCCACCACCAACGGTGGAGCACCGACCGCCGGCACCGCCGACACGGCCCTGGCCCTCAACACCGCCGCGGCCACACACGTCTCCGACTGGAACGATGGTGACGATGTGGCCGAATGGTTCAGCAGCAACTCCTCGGGCGCCAGCTGGGATGGAGCCAATATCCAGACCCAGAGCGCGGCCCAGCTTGCCCTGGCCCAGATCGACGCGGCCATCAACACCAAGGACACGGCCCGGGCCAGCCTCGGCGCCTTGCAGAACAGGCTGGAGAACACCATCACCAACCTGCAGGTCCAGGCGGAAAACCTGCAATCGGCCGAATCGCGCATCAGCGACGTTGACGTGGCCCTGGAGATGACCGAGTTCACCAGAAACAACATCATGACCCAGGCTGCGGTGTCCATGCTGGCCCAGGCCAACAGCCTGCCGCAGTTGGCCCTCCAGCTCCTGGGTTAAACCTAGACAAACACAGAGACCCGATTCAAACACGGGTTCCGGCGCAGGCCGGAGCCCGTGTTTTTATGGCCCGCCACTTTGGTCCTGATTTTGCATAAATCACATGCAATTTAGATTAGCCAACAGCCGAAACAATGCCTCGGACCATATATTTACGGGAGAAATGCCCATGAATGCCACAGTTGAAACCACTCAACCCAACGAAATGCTTTCCGTACGCGATGACAAAAGCGGCAAAGTTATGCGGTTTGTATTCCATCCGGCGGCTGAGCCATCCCAAGCGCCCCTGATGGTTGATTTCCATGGCTGGGGCGGCGCACCCTACAATTTTTCCCACCCCCAATGGAATATCTTGGAGCCATGGGACAATTTCGGTTTCGCCAGGCAAGGCACATGGTGGCTGGGTGAAGATCAGAACTTTTTCATGTTGGATCTACTGGATGGCGCGCTGAGCTTTGTAACCAACGAATATAGATTAAATTCGGATATTTATACCTGGGGAAGCAGCATGGGAGGTTTTGGCGCCTTGTTACACGGCATGCGCTGGGGAGCCAAAGCCGTCTGCGCCAACGTGCCCCAGGTCAACGTCCTGGCCCCTACTTGGTATGGTGAAAACAAGCGCAAGGTTGACATGGTGTTCGGACCGGACCTTAATTCACGCTACGCGGACGTAACCAACTTCATCAATTTTTTCAAACCTGAAGATAATCCGCTGTTCTTTATCATCCAATCCCGGCACGATATGCACCCCAACTACACTAAGGAGCAGTGCTTCTACCTGATCGACAAATTCAACCAGGCAGGCTGCAACTATTTCCTGCAAATTTTGCCGGTCAAGGGTCATGAAATGTACACCCCGCCGAGTAGTGCCATTCGACTTTTCGCCCAGTACAGCGAAAGCATCGAAACGATAGTTTCGGCCTAGGAGGGAACCAATGATCGCCTTAGGACTTGGTGGCTTTTTCCACGATTTCAACGCCGCGGCCGTAAACACGCGCACGGGCGAGGTGGCCCTAGCCGAGGAAGAACGCTTTTCACGGAAAAAGCATCACCCCCTGCACCGCAAGGACATCACCAGCACTTTTTGCGTGGAATATGTTTTAAGCCGCCTGGGTGCATCAGCTGACGACGTCGAGTTGGTGGCGTTTTCGGACGCCAAACCAGGCAAGGCGGCACCGTATCTGAAAAGCCTGTTTCCCCAGGCCAGGCATGTGCATGTCGAGCATCATCTTTGCCATGCAGCGGCAGCCTATTACGGCTCGGGTAGGAACGAAGCCGCCATTCTGTCCATGGACGGATTCGGTGACGACGCCAGCGGCCTGTTGGCCGTGGGCTCAAATGGCCGGATCACTCCGCTGCGCTACATCTCCATCCCCAATTCCATCGGCATGGAGTTTTTAAGGGTCACCTACCAGATCGGCCTGGGTTCCCACGGATCGGAAGGCAAGACCCAGGGTCTGGCCGCCTATGCCCAACCCGCCTATCTCAACGACTACCTGGACAACGTCACCCTGCTCGACAACGGCACCTTCGAGTTCACCGACTATGTCCGGGGCCTCCAGGAATGGATCCAGGGCGGCCATTACATGGAGACCAAACACCTATTCAACGACTTCCTGCTCGACCGCATCACCCGGCGCATTCCTCCGGAAGAGCTGGAAGATCAGCACATGGCCATGGCCTGTTCGGTACAGGAGTTGCTCAACATCGTGGCCCTGCACGCGGCCAAATGCCTACGCAGCCAAACCAACGCCCCAGCCCTGGTAACCACCGGCGGCGTGGCCCTGAACTCGACAATGAACGGCCATTTGCTTCTCAACAGCGGCTTTGCTGACGTCTACGCGCATCCCAGCGCCTCGGACCGGGGCAATGCCTTGGGCGCGGTGTTGTATCACCTGGCCAACGATCTGGGTATCGACATCGGCTTCAAGCTTAATGACGCATATTTCGGCCAACAGTTCGGCGACAAGGAAGTCAACGCAGCCCTGCAGCGCAACAGCCTGCGCTTCGACAAGGTAGCCGATCCCCACCGCATCGCCGCCCAGATGGCCGCCGACGGAAAAATCGTGGGCTGGTTCCAGGGACGCTCGGAGATCGGAGCCAGGGCCCTGGGCAACCGTTCCATAATTGCCGACCCCAGACGGGCCGAAAACAAAGACATCGTCAACGCCAAGGTCAAGCATCGCGAATGGTTCCGGCCCTTCGCCCCCAGCGCCATGTCCGAATACGCCGCGGAGTACTTCGCCTGCGACAGAGATTTGCCGTTCATGACCTTCACCGTGGACGTCATGCCGGACAAGCGGGAAATCATACCGGCCATCACCCATGTGGACGGCACGGCCCGCATCCAGACCGTCAACCGCGAAACCAATCCGCTTTATCACGCCCTGATCGACGAGTTCCGCAAGATCACCGGCGTGCCGGTGGTGATGAACACCAGTTTCAACGACAACGGAGAACCCATCGTGGAGACGCCCGAGGACGCCGTGCGAACCTTGCTCGGCACGGGCCTGGACGCGCTGATCATCGGAGATTGCGTGGTGGACAAGGCCGAACAGGCCAAGCAGACCATAACCCAGGCCGCTTAGGCGGCAATCACGGCAGCCAATATGCCGGGCGCGTCTACGGGCGCACCCGGCTTTTTTTCGGCGCCCGAACCGCCGCATTTTGACTGAGCCGCGTCTCTGGGCATACAATGCAATAACCACCTGAACGGGAAGAAGCGATGGATCAGATACCATACGGGCGGCACGCCATTTACCAAGACGACATCGAGGCCGTGGAGGAAGTGCTCGGCACCGGGTTCATCACCCAGGGGCCCATGGTCGGGCAATTTGAGCAGGCCCTGGCCCAAGTCTGCGGGGCGGACCATGCAGTGGCCGTGTCCAGCGGCACCGCCGCGTTGCACATCGCCGCCCTGGCCGCCGGGTTGGGCCCCGGATCGGCGGGTGTAACCACGCCCATCTCCTTTTTGGCCTCGGCCAACTGCCTGATCTACACCGGGGCCAAGCCCCTGTTCGCCGATATCGACCCGTCAACCACCTGCCTGAACCCGGCCGAGGTGGACCGGCTCTGCAACGAAGCCGCCGCCGCGGGCAATCCGGTAAAAATGATCGTTGCGGTGGATTTCGCCGGGGTGGTGGCCGACCTGCCGGCCTTGGCCGCCATCGCCCGGCGCCACGGCGCGGTGCTGGTGGAAGACGCGGCCCATTCCCTGGGCGCGGAGTATGCCTTCGGCGACGACAGGTTCAAGGCCGGGTGCTGCGCCCACAGCGACATGGCCATCACCAGCTTTCACCCGGTCAAGCACATCACCACGGGCGAAGGCGGCGCGGTGCTGACCAACAATGCCGAACTAGCCCGCAAGCTGCGCATCCTCCGGGAGCACGGCATCGAACGGGGTACAGACCCGGAAGAGCCCTGGCGCTATGAAATGGTCGAATTGGGCTACAATTACCGTCTGACAGACTTCCAGTGCGCACTGGGTCTGTCCCAGCTTGGCAAGCTACCGGATTTCTTAAGCAAAAGACGTATACTGGCCGACCGTTACGACCGGCTCCTGGCCCCAATGGCCCACGAGCTGATTCTGCCGCCCCGGCCGGCGGGCCAGCATCCGGCCTGGCACATCTACGTGATCCGCCTGCGCCCCAGGCCAGGCGAGGACATTCAGGCTTTGGCCGCCAGACGGGCCAGGGTCTTCCGGGAACTGCGCCTGGCGGGCGTATTGGTGCAGGTCCACTACATCCCCATATCGTCTCAGCCGTATTACCGCCGGCAATACAGCCCCGACGAGGCCGGGCTGGTCAATGCCTACGCCTATTACGCCGCCTGCATCACCCTGCCGCTCTTCCCGGCGCTGGAGGAAAAGGCTCAGGACTACGTGGCGGCCCGCCTCAAGGACTCCCTGGCCGTCTAGGGGGCCGGCGGGGGCATGGGCGCCCCCTGCCGTTAGTCCTTGCCGTAACAGAGCATGGCGTGAATATTGGTGATCTCGGGCATGGCGAAAAACCGCGTGACCTTGCGGTCGGGGTCGATGAGATAGACTCCGGCGTTGAGGGGGATATTATCGGCGATACCGGCCAGGCGGTGGAAGTGCCGGTGCAGGCTCTGAGCCACGTAATAGTATTTGCCGTCGAAATCCAGGCCCCGGGCCCAGCCCGGTATCTTGGCCAGGGGCGCGGCGCTGGTGTTGTAGACAATGCCGCGCATGGAATCGAGATAGCACAGGCGCTTGTCGATTATCATCACGCTGTGGGGGCACCACAGGTCCCTGACCACCTGGCCGTAGCACTGGCCGGTCTCGATGTTGTACTCCAATATGCCGCCGTCATAGGCGCCCTTGAGCCAGTTGCCTGTAAAGGAGAACATCGATACGAACAGGCTGTCGCCGTCCACCCAGACGTCATTGAGATGGTGCTGGGCCTCGCCTTGGACCTGGTATTTGTCGGAGATGCTGATGCGGTTGACCAGCTTGCCAGTGTCCAACTCGTAGAAGCCCACCGCGTCGATGCCGCACTCGCCGACCACGGCCAGACCGCGTTTGAAGTCCCAGCCCACCCCGTGTGGCCGGATCTTCTTGGGCAGTTCCATGATTCCGGCCTGGCTGAGATCCTTGTTGAGGATGCGCATGCCCGGGGCCGCGTCGTCGATTACCAGAAAACCGTCGTTGAAGCGGGCCAAGCCGTGGCTGCGGCCGGACAAGACCTTCTCCAGCCGGTAATCGGCGGTGTGATACAGGTATAATCCGCCGCCGAAATTGTCGGACTCGGGCTGGTAGCACGAGCACAGCAAGGTGGTTGTCACGGCATCCACCTCGTCGATGACGGCGAAGTTGCTCAGGGCCGGGCAGACCACGAAATCGCGGACCGGCTCATAGCCCAGGCCCTGTAGCTGGTTGATGACGTCGCGAAAGCCCGTGGTGCTGATGACGATGAGGTATAGCGAAAAGTCGTCTATCTCCTTGAGCTTGTCAGGGCCGTACACGCCCATGCCCTGCTGCTCGGTGCCTTGGACGAAGACGTTGTTGTCCACGATAAAGGCCGTGTCCAGGGCCGCCCGTTCCAGGGTCTTGTCTATGTATTCGCCAATGCCCCAGAAAATCACCTTGCGGCCCTTGGCCATTTCATTGAGCTTTTGTCTGGTCACCCACACATCGCTTGCCATCGGTCGTCTCCCGCAGAGCGTTTAGCTACAGAATAATGTATTTCTCTTGGCCCACCAGGGGCTGACAGTGGAGGCTGGCCCGTTCCTCGGTGTTCTGGATGCGTCTGACGCCGTCGCCCAGGGGCATACGCACCTCGTCCACCCCCTCATCCTGGCGGTGGTTGGCGATGCTGTCCCTGACCACCCACTGGCCCGAGCCGTCCTTTTGCCAGATGGAGGGGTCTCGCATGGGTTCGACCATGGCCAACAGTTCTTCTTCCGTCATGCCCACGGCCTCCAGGAAGATGTCCATGTCCGACGGCCGCACGTGATCGTGTTTGGCCACCAAATCGATGCCCTCCTCCCTGGTCATGCGGCCGTAGCGAATCTCGGTGGAGGCGTCGTCAGTGGCCCGCCCGTAGCCGAACTTGAGATATTTCAGATAGTCGTGCAGGCCGTTGGCATGAACGTCGTCGAGCTTGGAATAGGTGTTGAAGGTGCGCTCACGTTCCTGGGCCGTTTCAAAGTTGAGTTTGTCTATGACGAACTGAGCCTGTTCGTGGGCGTCCCAGCGGATGAAGTTGGACAGATAGATGCCCCGCACTCCCACCCGCTCCAGGTCTTCCTCGGAGGGATACACAAATGGCTCCAGGTCATAGGGCGTCAGGGGGCAGTCGGGCTCGTTCAACAGGTCCTCGGGCTCAAAGCCCCGCATGCAGTGTTCCTGGCGCAGCTTTTTGGTGAACTCCACCAAGTCGTCCTGGTTGTGCATGCCCACCAGATCGCTGTAGCCCTCTTCGCCCCAGATCACCAGGGGCGTGTCGTACATCACCGCGGCCTTCATGGGGAAGGTGTAGATCCCGGCGTGATAGTGCCAGGTGACGTCGCCGACCTTTTGCAGCATGTACCGGGCTATGCGCTTGGCCGAGCCCGGGGCCTGGGTGAAGCGCACCAGGTGCACGTCCATCCGCTCCAACAGGTTGGCCAGATTGCGCAGACCCAACGATGTGTTGAATGTGTGGTTGTAGGTCACAACCAGGGGATTGAGGCCGTATTTGTATTTGACCAGCCAGGTCTGATAGGTGCTGTCCTTGCCGCCGCCAACCGGGATGATGCAGTCGTAGGGATTGCCCTTTTCCCGTTGGCGCCGCCTGTATTCGTCCAATATCTCCAGCAGAAGCTTTTCATTGTCCACGAAACTGCGGCTCAAGCGGTCTTCGATGTTGCGGCAGCCGGAACAGACGCCTTGTTCGTCAAAGATGATACCCGGTCTGGCGTTGGCTGGGTACATGCATCGCTTGCAATATTCCATTTACAAATCTCCATCCTTGGTAGCCGGGGGGGCTATTGCCTGCCGTCATGCATATAACGTTCGTATTTGGGCATTCTGGGCCGGTTGATGTAATAAAAAGTGCTGTAGCGCACGGGAACGCCGGCCTCGGCCATGAATTCCTTGGCCTTTTTTGTGCTGTGCTCGGAATAGTGGAAAATATTACCCGCGGCCACGGCCTCGGCCTTGCCGATGTTGATGCCGTCGACCAGGTCCTGCCATTTGCCCACGCCGCCGAAGGCGATGACAGGCACGCTCACGCCCCCGGCCATGAGCCGGGTAAGCTCCAGGTCATAGCCGCGCTTGTCGCCATCGTGATCGACGTTGTTGATCATTAGCTCGCCGGCGCCCAGGCCCACGGCCTGCCCGGCCCACTCCAGGGCGTCCCTGCCGGTGGCGCGACGGCCGTTGTCGATGATCACCTCATAGCCGCTGGGCAGATCCGGGTTGGCTTTACAATCAATGGACACCACCAGGCACTGGCTGCCGTAGCTGTCGGCGATCCGGCTCAGCAACTCCGGGTTTTCAAATCCGGCGGTGTTGACCACGACCTTGTCCGCCCCGGCCCTGGTATAGGCCTTTACCACATCCAGGGAGTCGACCTTGCCGCCCACGCTCAGCGGAACGAAGCAGCGTTTGGACAGGTTTTCGAGGATGTCCAGAAAACGGGCCCGGAAACAATCATCGTTGGAGATGTCCAGGGCGATGATTTCGTCGACGGTCCAGCCGTTGAAAAAGTCGACGGCCACCACGGCGCTGCCCACCATGTTGGTGCGTTTGAATTTGCGCGTCTGGATGACGTTGCCGTTATAGACCAAAAGTGATGCTATGAGTCTTTTCTTTGTCATATGCGCTCTAAAAAGGTCTCGAGGATTTTCATGCCGGCAAGCTGCGACTTTTCCGGATGAAACTGGGTGGCGAAGATATTTTCACGCTCCACCGCCGCGGAAAAATCAAAGCCGTAGTCGCAGGTGGCCGTGGTTATTTCCCTGGTGGCGTCGTCAAAAGGCAGATAATAACTGTGCACGAAATAAAAGGTCATGGGCGGGCTCAACTCGGCAAGAAGCCGCCCCTGGGCAGATATTTCCACGTCGCTCCAGCCCATGTGGGGCACCTTGAGCGAGCCGTTGTCCTTGGGGAAAAGGCGAAAACGGCCGGGCAGCCAGCCAAGGCCAGGCTCTTCGCCTTCGTCGCTGCCTTCAAAGATCAGTTGCAAACCCAAACAAATGCCCAAAAACGGCTTTTTCCTGACCAGCACCTGCTCAGCCAGCGCCTCGATATGACCATGTTTGGCCAGGCCCCGCATGCCCGCATCAAAATGCCCCACCCCCGGCAAAATGATCTTGTCGGCGTCGGCCAACATATCGCCCCGGTCGGCGACAATCAGCTCCACCGGAAAACCGTCGATGGCATTGACCACGGATTTGATGTTGGCCAGGCCGTAATCGACAATGGCGACCTTGATCATCTGGGATTTGCCTCCTGTCGTCTTGCACCATTCCGACAAAACAGAATACGGCAATACGGTTTTGTTGTAAGATAAGCAAAAAACATGCCCATTACAACAAGTTAACGTTTTCGGGACCTGAGATCAGGATTTGAGCATGCAATCGACCGCCAACCGGCCTCCCCGCGGGCTGTTTCTGGACCTGGACGGCACCCTGGCCGACAGTTTGCCGGCTTTGCGTATCGCTTATGACGCTTTTCTACAAGGCTTCGGCAAAAGCGGCAATGATGCCGAGTTCACGCGGCTCAACGGGCCCAAATTGATCGAAATCGTCACAGAGCTGATAAAAAGCCACTCACTACCCGGCGCGCCCGAGGAGCTTGTCGCCCGCTACCTGGACCTGCTGGTCGGTGTCTACGCCCGGGCGGCTGTGCCGCGCCGGGGTGCCGCCGCACTGCTGGAGTTTGCCCGTCGCAACGAGGCAAAGGTGGCTCTGGTCACCTCGGCTCCCAGGGCCATGGCCGTTGAATTTCTGACAATTCACGCGCTGGACCATTTTTTTGACGCCCTGGTCTGCGCCGAGGACGCACAACGGGGCAAGCCGCACCCTGGTGCCTATAAAACAGCTCTGGCGGTTTGCGGCATCGCCGCCGACCGGGCCACGGCCATGGAGGATTCTCCCAACGGTGTGCAAGCGGCCGTGGGCGCGGGCATCACCACTCTGGGCATCGCTGGGGCCCAACGCCGGCAGGTCTTGCTGGCGGCTGGTGCGGCGGCTGTGTTTGACGATTTCGACCAGGCCCGCGTCCATATCGGGCGGATATGGGGCCTGAGCGACTGAGGATCAGCCCCTGCGCTTCATCTTTTCCCAGATCGCTTCCATGACATAAAAATCTTCGCTGGTGTCAACGTCCAGCGATCGGCTGCGGGGCATGGGATAGACCACCGCGTTGGGGCCCAGCAGCTCCCGCCCGGCCAGAAAGGCCTTGACCCGGCACCAGCTTATGGCCCCGTTGTGCACCACCAACTGGGGCACGTCCTGGCCCTTGCTGCAGGCAATGTCCGGCCAGTGATAGCTTGGCCCGCCCTGGGCGTCGACGGTCATGGCGGCATGGGGATAAAAAAAGTAATCGGTGATGGAGGTCACAAAATCACGGCCCCGGCGCAGCAGGTCGTGGCAGGCCCGTATATCCTCGGCGGTGCGCAGGGCAGAGGTCGCCGTGAGCACGGCGAACGACTCCACCTCACCTGCCGCGTCATCAAAACATTGTTCCAACACGGCCAGGCATACATCGCGTACCCTGGCCTGGTCAGAGGCCAGCTCGGTATCGCGGCGATGCAGCGTCGCACCGAATTCCTGGGCCACGGCTGCGATTTCATCGTCCTCGGTGGACACAAAGATATGGTCGAACACCCCGCTCCGCCTGGCCTGCTCAATGGTGTGGCCCAGTAGAGGTTTGCCGTCCAAAGGCATGATATTTTTACGCGGCAGGCGCTTCGAGCCTCCCCGCGCCGGGATTATGGCTATGGTTTTCATGGTGTAGATCCGTCCTAAACCTTTTCGCTGGCGCCGGTTGTCCGTCAAATGTCGTCCCAGGTTATCGCCCGTCCCTGCTCCAGATCGTTTTTCAGGCTGCGGCCCACGGCAAGGCGCCAATGCTCGGGCCGAATGCCGAATCCGGGCCGGGCCAGAACCAGATCCCCGGGCGTCAAAACATGTCCAGCCTTGAGGTCCCGGCCGGCCACCAGCCCGTGACGGTTTACCAATTGGCCCTGAATCGTATCGGGGCTCCAGGTTCTGGCGGCCTCGCCCCTGGCCGTGGAAACAAAACGCACTTCATCCACGAACTCGGCATAGTCGGCCATGTCCTCGGAAAAGACATATTCCACATAGGGCTGGGTCTTGTCCGGGGCCATGGGTTTTTCCACCACGCATGCCCCGGCGCCGATGGCCGCCGCGATCATCAAGCGCCCAGGCGTATGGCAGGAAAAGCCCACCGGCGAATCCAGGGCTGCGGTCAGAGCGTTTATGCGCCGCAGGTCCGTGGTCTCCGGCGGCGAGGGATAGCCCGGCGGATTTACCATTATCACCAGATTTTCCCCTCCGGCCGAATAAAACTCCTCGGCGGCCCGGACGATCTCCCAAAGCTGAGTCTGGGCCGTGTCCATGAAAGCGGGTAGTCCCAGCGAGGCCACGTGGGCAATGAGCGGGTAGTGGTCGATTTCACCGGACGAAAGTTTGATGGCGCAGGCCCCCTGCCGGTGCAGAAAGTCCACTTCTTCCTTTGAACAGGCCGTGGCGAAAAACGGCTTGCCAGTTTTTTTAATCTCGGCGATGAGCTCGGCGGCCTGGTCAAACGACAGGTGGCCCTCGCGGAAGGCCTCGAACAGGTTTTGGGTCACCATGCCGTGACTGGCCGTGCCAAAGGAGAACTCCGTATCGTTGCGGTACGGCTTGGACAGCGCCGTATCAAGCTGATATATCTCAAATTTTATATAGTCGGCGTCGGCTTGGGTCGCCACCTGCACCATGCGTTTGGCCAACTCGACGTCGCCCCTGTGGCATATGCCCAGCTCGGCGACAATCCTCACTGGGAAGTCCGGCCCCAGATCCAGGCCGCCTATGCGACATTTTTTCATGCTTCACCTCGTTTCAGCGCGCCGCGCAACCATGCGATTTCCGCTTCCAGCAATTCCAGGCCTCTGGGTCCGGGCGGCACTATGCCCTCCACCACTACGGGCACCCCCGCGACGGCCGCCAGAAATTGGCGGTCAAGCCGCCCGGCGTCAGCGGTGCAAAACGAATGAACCGCCTCTATTTCGTTAAAACCGTTATCCCTGTACCAGTTGCGTCCCAGCCACTTTGAGTGATTGCTTGCATGCACGGCGGCCAGGCGCGTGACCAGTTCAGGGTCATCCATAAATTCGCGCCAGGAAAACCGGGCTTCAAAATCCTGCAAATGGGCCGTATCCAGGACCAGGCCGAAGTCCCGGTGTTCGGGCGGCCAGCCCCGGAAGTGCTCCGGCCGGTTGCCGTAGGCCTTTTCCGCGTCCATGAACTCAAAACAGACCCGACAGTCGTCAAAGACATCGGCCAGCATGTCCAGGGGCCGCGAACAGCCGCCCACAAGCATGTCGGCGTGGATCACCAGCATGGCCGCGCCCACCTGCCGGGCCAGACGCCGGATATTCACCAGCCGTTTTTCAAAGGCCGCGTAGTCTACCTGCCCGGCCCATGGGATGTCGTAAAAGTCGGTATGTAGCGACACCATGGGCAGATCGCGCAAATAGCTGGTCTGGGCCTGGTTGAACACAGGCAGGCCGCCGCCCCGGCCGTCAAAAAACCAGATATCAACGCCGTCAATGGAGGGCCTGTGCTCCATGATCAGCTCCAGGCTTTTGGCCGCGTCATAAGGTTGACGCCAGAACCAAAAGGTGGAGGTGGACAATAGGATCAGCGAGTTATCCGAATATTGCCCCATAAAACAACCGTTTCGCATTACGCCTCCGGCCGCCCGCCCCATCGGCTTTGGCGGCGTCTGGCAAGCCCGAAAATCATAGTATCAAACATAAAGCAAAAACAGGGCCAAAGAAATGGCCAAGGCAGCCGGGCGGGCTGATAACAAAGCCAGTTTTCGGTGAGTTGTGTTATCATGCCTCAGTTCAACCTCGGCAAAGTCAGGTATTTCATGGATGTACTGACCCTGGAAATATGCCGCCCCATCCGAAGCCACGCTCAATACGTCATGCAGTGGCGCAACGATCCCCACACCCTGAGAATGAGCTATCATGGTCAGCCCCGGCAGTGGTCCGAATTTTGGACCGATTTCCAGGCCCAATTCGCGCCGGAGGCGGGTAGAAGGCATTTTTTCGCCGTTTACCGGGGCCAAAAGGCGGCATACCTGCGCCTGGACCCATGCCCCCACCCGGAAAGGCCCGACGCGGCCTGCTATGAGGTTTCCATCAACGTTGCCCCCCAATTTCGCGGCCGCGGCGTCGGCTCGGGGGCGCTGAATCTGGCGGCCCGAGCTGTCGAGGCCCTGGGCGGCGACAGCCTCCGCGCCGAGGTGCGGGTAATAAATGAGGCCTCGCTGGCCTGTTTCTGCAAGGCGGGCTTCCGCGACCTGGGCCGTCGGATCAAGCACGTGGCCGACACGGGCGAGGATGCGGATATCCATGTCCTGGTCCGTGACCTGCACGTGTCGCCGGGGGGAGAACAAGACTGATGACCCCGGACACCCTCACCGCCATAAGACCCAATTGCCGTCTGGAGGTGACGCCGGACGACATGTCTTTGACGCCCGAACAGCATCTTACCGTTGAGCGCATTTGGAAGGATGAAACTGCGGCCAACCCCAAGCTGTTCAACGGCAGGCAGTTGAGCGTGGTGCAGATCACTCCGGAGGCCATCCGTTGCCGGGCCGTGGAATACCGCTTTATATTGTCTCACCTCCGCCAACCGGGAGCGATACCCGGCCTGGTCCTGCACCCCCTGGCCCTAACCGTGGTCTTGGAGGCTGGCGGTTCGGTCATATTTGGCAAGCGGTCACAAGAAGTTAGCCAGATGCCGGGCTATTGGGAGCCCGCGCCGTCCGGCGGCGTGGAATTCACCGCGACCGGCCAAGCCCCGGCGGGTATACGGGACCAGGCCCTGCGGGAGTTGCGGGAAGAACTGGGCCTCCGGCCGGAACACATCGCATCGCTGGTCCCCCTGGCGGTGTTCCAGGATCCGGTCAGCCGGGTGGCCGATATCTGCGTGCACGCCAGGGCCAATATTTCGGCACAAACATTGCTTACACTTTTTAATGAGTTATCGGGCTGGGAGTACGAGACCGTCGCTGCGGTGCCGCTGGCGCGGCTGCCAGAGTTCACGGCCCAACACCAGGGGAGGTTGGTTGCTCCCACATTGCCCTTTTTACGCAAATGCAAGTTGATGTGACGAGGTCGTCGTGGATGTAGCGGTCATACCGGCCAGGGGCGGCAGCAAAAGAATCCCCGGCAAAAACATACGCAATTTCTGCGGACGCCCTCTCATTGAATATTCCATCAATGCTGCCCGCCAAGCCGGTGTTTTCGGCCGAGTTATCGTATCCACCGATACGGACGAAATCGCCCGCATCGCCAGTCAAGCCGGAGCCGAAGTCCCGTTCACCAGGCCGTCCGAACTCTCTGACGACTTCACGCCCACGGCCGATGTCCTGCTCCACGCCCTGGCCTGGTTGGAGGCCCAAGGCTGCTCCGTGGACGCCCTGTGCTGCATCTACGCCACCGCCCCCATGATCTCGGCGGAGGACATCCGCCAGGGCCGCCGCCTGCTGGCCGCCGGGGGCGCCTCGGCGGTCATCGCCGTAACCGGCTTCGACTTTCCGATATTCCGGGCCTTCAAGGCCTCGGACGACGGCCGCCTAGCCATGATTTGGCCCGAACATGAATTGACGCGTTCCAACGACCTGCCCCGGGCCCTTCACGACGCCGGGCAGTTTTATTGGCTGGACGCCCCGTCGTTCGTAAAAAACAAGAAGATCTACGCGGACGACGCCGTGGCCCTGGTCATTCCGCGCCACCGGGTCCAGGATATAGACACCCCCGAAGACTGGCTCATGGCCGAGGCCTTGTACAATGCGCTCCGGCAAATGGGCCAACAAGACACGAATGGCGGTGCCAATTGACAGACAAAACCAAACAGGCCCAAAACTGGGCATCGGATTTCGGCAAACAGTACACCGACCGCAACGCCCAGAGTCTCGAGGAGATGGAGCAACTTTTCGTCCAGAACTTTGGCGTGAGCCGCACGGAAATGAACGCCCGGTTTCTGGAGGGTCTGTCCAGGGACATCTCCATTCTCGAAGTAGGCTGCAACATAGGCAATCAGCTATTGTGCCTGCAAAAATTGGGCTTCAGCAACCTGACCGGGCTGGAGGTCCAGCCCTATGCCGCGGCCAAGGCCAAGCAGCGCTGCCCGGGGATCGAAATCATCGAGGGCTCGGCCCAGGATTTGGACTCCGACGCACGTTACGACCTGGTGTTCACCTCCGGCGTTTTGATCCACATCGCCCCGGAAGACCTGGCCCAGGTCATGGCCAACATCCACTCATGCTCCCGCCGCTATATCTGGGGTTATGAGTATTGGGCTGAAAACCTTCAGGAAGTGGCCTACCGCGACCACCGGCAGATGATGTGGAAAGGCGACTATGCCGCCCTCTACCTTGAAAATTTCTCCGACCTGAGCCTGGTCAAACAGGAGAAGTACAAGTATCTGGCCAACCAGAACATGGACGCCATGTTCCTGTTGAAAAAGACCGGCAGATAGAGCCATGGGTCACGGTGTATTCATAATCGCCGAGGCGGGCTCCAACTGGCGCCTGGGATCATCGGCCAGGGACACAGCCATGGGCAAGGCCTTGATCGAATGTGCCGCCGAGGCCGGAGCCGACGCGGTCAAGTTCCAGACCTACCGCCCGGAAACGGTGTACGTGCCCAACGCCGGAACCAGCAATTATCTGAGACAGGGCGGCGAACAGCGGGAAATCGGCGAAATTTTCGCTGACTTGGCCATGCCCTACGAGATGATCCCCGTCCTGGCCAGGCACGCGGCGGAGTGCGGCCTGGAGTTTATGAGCACGCCGTTTTCCCGGGCCGATTTCGCAGCCCTGGACCCGTTCGTGCGCACGCACAAGATAGCCTCGTACGAAATATCCCATCTGCGGCTTTTGCAGATGACCGGGGCCAGCGGCAAGCCGCTGATATTGTCCACCGGGGCCAGCACCATGGAGGACATCGCCTGGGCCGTGGACCAGTTCCGCCGGGCGGGCGGCGCGGATTTGACCCTTCTGCAATGCACGGCCAAATATCCGGCTCCGCCGGAGAGCCTTAACCTGCGGGTTCTGTCGGGCCTGGCCGCCGAATTCGGCCTGCCGGTGGGCCTTTCGGACCACAGCCGCCACCCGCTGCTGGCTCCGGTGGCCGCCGTGGCCATGGGTGCGGTGGTCATCGAAAAACACTTTACCCTGCACAATCGCCTGCCGGGACCGGACCACGCTTTTGCCGTCACGGCCGAAGAATTGAAGCAAATGGTTCAGGCCGTACGAATAGCCGAGGAAATGTTAGGATCTGAAGTAAAGGCCGTCTTTCCCCAGGAGAAGGAGTTGGCCCTGTTCGCCCGCCGGGGCCTACAGGCAATCCGCGACATCGCGCCAGGCGAGGCGCTGCAAGAAGGTGTCAACTTCGACATCCTGCGGCCGGGCAACCAGAAACCCGGCCTGCACCCCAGACATCTGGAGCGAATCCAGGGCCGCACAGCCTCCAGGCATATCGCCCTGGGCAGCGGTTTGGACGAGGGAGACTGGATCTGACGTAAATCGGGGATCGGGCGCCAGCGGTTATGCTACACTGCACCCCAGTTGGCGCTGCCGGACATGCTCAAGACCTAGGAGGGGTCATGATAGACAATGCGATCATACTGGTCACCGGGGCCACCGGTTCTTTCGGCCGGGTTTGCGTTCGCTACATTCTCAACAACTTCAAGCCGCGTAAACTGATCGTGTTCAGTAGGGATGAACTCAAGCAATGGGAAATGGCCCAGGAGTTCACCGAGGAGCAGCGCGACACTCTGCGGTTTTTCCTTGGCGACGTCCGCGACCTCAAGCGCTTGGAGCGCGCCTTTCACGACGTCAACGTTGTCATCCACGCGGCGGCCCTAAAGCAGGTTCCGGCCCTGGAATACAACCCCAGCGAGGCCATACACACCAACGTACTTGGCGCTGAAAACATCATCAACGCCGCCATCGACAAGGGCGTGGGCCGGGTCATCTGCCTGAGCACGGACAAAGCCGTCAACCCCATCAACCTCTACGGCGCCACCAAACTGTGCTCGGACAAGCTGTTCGTAGCCGCCAACAGGCTCTCTGACAAACACGGCACCAAATTCTCGGTGGTGCGCTACGGCAACGTGGTGGCCAGCCGAGGCAGCGTGGTCCAGCTCTTCGCCAAGTGCGTGGAGGAAAACACCCCCATACCCATAACCGACGAGCGGATGACCCGTTTCTGGATAACCCTGGACAAGGCCGTTGATTTTGTGATGAAGCGGCTGGAGGACATGAAGGGCGGCGAGGTCTTCGTGCCCAAGATGGGCAGCCTCAAGCTCACCGACGTGGCGCGGATGCTCGCCCCCGGCCGCCCCTTGAAGATTATCGGCATCCGGCCCGGCGAAAAGCTGCACGAGACAATGATACCCATTGACGAGGCCCTCTACACAGTGGACATGGGCAGCCATTACATCATCCACTCGCCGCTGGTGAGCCTGGACCGTTACAAGCCGGACATCGGCCCCATGGTCCCCGAGGGCTTCCACTATTCCAGCGACAACAACCAAAGATGGTTGACCGACGATGAGTTCATGGCCATGGTCAAGGTCGCCAAGGCCTGATCATACGAATACGGCGATGAAGAGACAAAGTGAGCGATGACGCCAAATATCGGCGGCCCTTTCCCGAGGTAATCCGGCTGGAGCCCGCTGCCACGTGCAACCTGCGCTGCATCCATTGCCCCACCGGATGCGGCGGCGGACCCAAGGGATTGATGACGCCGGAAACGTTCGAGGTTTTGCTTGAACAGTTGCGGCCCCACGGCCCCCGTATCAGGGTCGCCGTGCTCTATCATGGCGGCGAACCGCTGTTGAACAAGCATTTTTTCCGCATGGCCGCCGGTATCAAGCAACTTGGCGTGCCTTTTGTCAAAACCGTCAGCAACGGCATGCTCCTGGACAAGCAGGCCGCCGGAGAGATGATCGATTGCGGCATTGACGCGGTGGAGTTTTCCCTGGACGGCCTGTCGCCCGAAGACAACGACCGCATCCGTCGGGGCGACGATTTCCGGCGCGTCGTCACCAACGTTCGGCGGCTGCTGGAGTTGAAAAAATCCCTGAACCGTTCGACGCCCAAGGTTTCCATAGCCAGCACCCAGTTCATCGACCAGGCCCTGACCGACGATCTGGCCCAGGCGGGATCGGCGGTGGCCGAGACGTTTCCCCTGGCGCCGCTGTTTTTACGCGAATGCTTCGACGATTTTCCCGAGGTCGAATTTCTGCCCACCTGGGCCATGCTGTGGCCGGCCATGTCTTTGGATCGCCAGCGTTTCAGCGCCTTCACCGACACAACCCCCCAGCACCTAACCCGTTGCGGCCATCTGGACGAAGTACTCACCATTCGCCATAACGGCGACATCGTGCCTTGCTGCCTGGACCTTACCAGCCGCTATGTCATCGGCAACGCCCTGGAAGATGGGCTGGAGGGGGTCTGGAACAACCCGCGCATGCTGGCCATCCGCCGGGCCATGGCCACCGGGCGGCACATTGCGCCCTGCGACAGCTGCCTGTTGGTCAATACGCCGGTCTTTTTGATCAGGAAATAGCGCCGATATTGGCGTCGCGCACGGCCACGCCGTGCCGGGCCAAATAGCGTTTGGCCTCCAGCGGCGTCTGCTGGGTGAAGTGGAAGATGCTGGCCGCCGCGCAGGCCGACGCTCCGGCTGTGGTCAGGGCCTGATAGAAATCCTCATATCCGCCGGCGCCGCCCGAGGCGATGACCGGCACGGGCACCGCCCGGCTGACCATGCCGATAAGCTCGAGGTCATAGCCCTCCATGGTGCCGTCGCATTCGATGTTGGTGATGAGGATTTCCCCTGCGCCGCGTTCAACCATGGTCCGGGCCCAATCCACCGGGCTGACGCCCCGATCCACCGTGCCGCAATCGCTGAAGCAGGAATAAGAGCCGTCGGGCAGACGACGGGTGTCGATACACGCTACCAGGCACTGAGCCCCGAAACGGTCCGCCGCCTTTTGGATCATTGCCGGATCGTCGTAGGCCGCGGTGTTGATGCATACTTTGTCCGCGCCGGCCAGCAGCAGCAGGCGGATGTCCTCCACCGAAGCGATGCCGCCGCCGATGGTCAGAGGCGCGAAGCACTCCGAGGCGTACAGTTCCACCTCGTCCAGGGGCGGTATGCGGCCCTGCCTGGTGGCCGTGATGTCCAGCAGGATCAGTTCATCCACCTCGCGGATGTTGTAGACCTTGATGGAAGGCAACACCGAGCCCACCCGACGGCTGCTGTCAAAGCCCCGGCCCTTGACCAGGCCGACATCCTTCCAGAGCATTGTCGGTATGATGCGGTGTTTGAGCAACGTGTTCCTCACATGGACAGAAAGTTGGCCAATATCTTCAGGCCGTGTTTCTGGCTCTTTTCCGGATGAAATTGCAGGCCGACGATGTTGCCCCGCCGCACCGCCGAGACAAATCCGCCGCAATAGGGGGTGGTGCCGATGACGTCTTCATCGCGTGCCGCCGCGAAATGGTAAGAATGCACGAAATACAAGTCGGTTCCCTGGGGCACGCCTTGCCATAGCGCGCTTTGGCCCTGTTGACGCAGTTCGTTCCAGCCGATGTGCGGGATGCGCTCATGGGCGTTGCCGGTCTCCAGGCGCACCACCTCGCCGGGCACCAGGCCCAGGCCCCTGGTCAAGCCGCCCTCGGTGCCGCTGTCGGCTAACAACTGCATGCCCAGACAAATGCCCAAAAGGGGCACGCCAACATCCTTGGCCGCGTGCTCCAGGGCATGGTCCCATCCCGCGGCTGCCAGGTTTTGCATGCCCTGGGCAAAGGAGCCCACCCCGGGCAGAATGATGTGGCTGGCGCGGCCGGCCTCGACCGGGTCGGCGGAAACCAACGCACTGTGCCCGCACTCCTCCACGGCCCGGCGCACCGAGCCCAGGTTGCCCATGCCGTAATCAACCAGTAGAACGCTCATTGGTTGTCGTAGGCCAGTTTGGTCAGGTTGCCGTCTCTATCCTTGACCAAATTACCCCTGGCGTCGGTCTTGAACAGCCGCTTGTTGGTGAACCGGTCGCACACGGCGATGAATTCGTCGACTGTCATATCCAGGGGCGCCAGAATCTCTTTGAGGGGCTTGCCCAGATAGGTCCAGGGAAACTTGCCGTCGTGGATGCGGATCAAATCCATGCCGTCCTGGCGGGTCATGCGGCCTCGCCGGATATGCATGCTGGCCAGATCGCTGGCCCGGCCGAACCCGAATTTCAGGAACTTGAAATAATCATGGATGCCGGTTTGGTGGTTGTCCAGGTTCTCGTAATTGATCAAAGAGCCTTCCACGGTGGTGGGCAGGGTTCGGAATCCGTTGGCCTGGGCGATGAGGGCGTTGGTGTAGCCGTCCCAGGGCAGATAATAGCCCAAAAAGATGCCCGTGACGCCGGCACGGGCCAGTTCCTGGTCATCGGGATAGGTGAAGGGGATCATATCCCTGGCCTGAAGCCCCTCCAACCCGATGAGATCGGAAACCCGCAGGCCCAGCAGCCCTCCGAACTCCTCCAGCCACCGGCGGTCCAGGACATTGTTTTCGGCTGCGGCGGCGGGTCCACCGTATTCGTGCTGGGAGTTTTCACCCCAGACGATCAGCGGCACATTGTACTTGGCCGCAACGTTGACCGGTATGGTGAAGATGCCCACGTGCTCGGGCCAGGAGATGTCGCCGACCATGGTCAGACCGATGCGGTTGAGCTTGTGCCTCACCCTGGGGTTGGTGGTCACCTCAATGTAATCGACGCCCAGCCCCTTGAGGTTTTCGATGTTGGCGCGGCCCAACTCGGAAAGGTCGCATGTGGTGGAAGTCACGCACAAGGGATTCAAGCCAAGTTGCAGACAGCGGATCACCTGGAAGTGGCTGTCCTTGCCGCCGCTGACCGGGATCACGCAGTCCCAGTTGGAGCCGTCCCTGCTGCGATAGCGGTCCAGAATCTCCAGCAATTCGACATGCCGCCGCTGCCAGTCGATCTCCCGGCGGTTTTCATAATTGCGGCAGGCGTTGCACACGCCCTGGTCATCCAGGATCAGGTCCGGCTTGGTGTCGGGCATTACGCATCTGGCACAGTATCTCATTTGGTATCAACCAGTTCGCATTTCGCGGCGTAAAAACGATTCGTCTTGGCGAACCGTCGATTATTTCAGGACAAAATCGAGTCTATCACGTCCACCGTACGCTTGGAAGCCTTGCCGTCCACCAAATGATAAAGCAGCCGACGATGGTAATCAGAATCGTCGGAATGGGCGATCTCCCCGGTGTTTTCCAGGGCCCTCATCAGTTTATCCTCCAACTCGTCCAGGTTCCAGGCCAGGCGGCAGAACTTGTCCGCGTTGTTGTGGATGGGCGTGATATTGCCCTGGGGGTCGGCCTCCACCGCAGTGGGCGAACACAGCAGGATCAGGTCCAGGCCCAAGGCCAGACCTTCGCAAACCAGGTTGGAGTACGGCGAAATCAGGATCTCGGAGGCCTTGAGCAAATCCACCGGAAGCATGTGCTCGAACTGAATGACCCTATGGGGCACACCGCCGCCGAACCGGTCGGCAGCGGCCTGATGCAGTTGCCGCGATTCCGGGCTGCACTCGGGATGCAGCTTGACGATGAGTTGCACGTCGGCATAGCGGCCCAGAACGGTCAGAACCCGCTCCAGTTCGGGCGTGGCATCGCTGCCGCCCACGCCGAAGACAACCGTGCGCCGTGCGTGATCAAGACCCAGGCCGCTCAACAGATCATCACGGGAATATTCGGGCCCGAAGCAATGATCCAGGTGGGGCGCGCCGGTGATGTGCAGACGCGAAGGGTCGTAACCCTCGGCGATATGCATGTCATAGGTCTTCTGGCCCCACAGGCACAGATGTTTGGCTACCCTGCTGCTTCGCAGGAATTTCCAGGTCCCGTATTGCAAGGTCATTGTGGGCACGCCCATGCCGTTGGCTGCCATCACGAAATAACGCCTGGGGCCGCCGAAGTCGTAGCCGGTCAGGACCAGAGCCGGTTTGACGGCCGCGATCACCTTTTCGGCCCAGGACATGAACTTGGCCTTGACCATGTTGTCTTGCAGGATCATCCCAGCCACGTACTTCATCAGGGGCACGCCGCGGTAGTTGATGGCCAGCACCTCGGGTGAGGCGTTTATGGCATCCAGATAGTCTTTTTTATAGTCCTCGATCATCGCGTTGAGCTGAGGCTCGAACTTGGTCAAGCCCACCGACTCCGGAGTGATTACCTTCATCTTGCTGTCGTTTAGCAGCCCGGCAAAGGCCTTTTGGCTGTTGGGGTTGGTGCCCGTAGCCCGCAGACTGGTGAACACTATGGGGTCATAGCCGCCGTGGCGCTCCAACTCCTTGACCACAGGAATGACTCTGGTGGCGATGTTGATGGATTCCAGATTTACCAATATCTTGCGCATGTCGGCTTGCCCCCTAACCTTGGCCCGCGGCTTTTTGTTCGCGTAGCACCTTCACTTCGAAACCCATGTTTTTGGCAATATCCTGTATCACGGTGCTGACAGGCGTGACCTGGGGCGACCCGTTTTCCAGGGAGATGACCCTGTCTGGCCGGTATTGCTCCAGCATGTCGTAAAGGATGTCTATCAATTTGAGATAAGAAAAGCCTACGCCGTGAGCCTGATTGAACTCCTCTTCGGAATACATGTCCAAATTGCCGAACCGGCGGACCTTGGGCAGGTCCATCAGCGGTTTGAACAACTTTTGAAACTGGTCGTAGTGCGTTTTCCGGTCCGGGTAGACCACGCCCCAGTCGTGCTTCTGCAGCCAAAAAGTCTGCCCCACGTCGTCCGGTCCCATGGTGTTGGCCGTTCCACGGCGGATCTTTTCCATCAGGCCCTTGTCGACGCTGCCGACCACCACCTGTCCCGGTTCCTTGACCAGGGCCTCCAGCAGGCCGCTATAATCCACGTCCGCGTTCACCAGCAGTAAAGTCCGTTTGCCGTCTTCCACGGCGGCCTGTGTCGATGCGGCGGGTTGGTCCTGGGCGGCTGCGGGGCCGTTCAGGCCGAGTACGCGGTAATACAGTGCCTCAAGATTGCCGATGCCCGCGGCGATTTCCGCCGGATCATCGCCAAGAATAATGGATGGCCCGTCGACGCCGTAAAGCATCTTGGCCTCTTCCATCTGTGGCGCGGATATATACACCCGGCCGTGGGCGCCGCGGTTGGCAAGACCCTCGAAGTATTTGATCGACTTGTCGTCAGGTTTGGATTGGCTGTTCAGGCCGTGGCTGTCGTGAATCACCTTGGCTTTGCCCACCAGGGCGGCGCACGAAAAAACATCCGCCGTGCTTTGGCAGTGGATGATGTCAAAGCCGTCCGATACGTTCCAAAGGTGCTGATAATCGGCCATGACAAACGCGGCGGCAAAATGGGCCGACATTGCTCCCGCAGGCAGGAGGTCTTTAATGGGGTGGCGATGGCCAAGGTTCACCTCATGCCCAAGGGCGGTCAAAGCTCGGGCCATGGCGAACAACCGCTCGTCGGGCTTTTCCCGGACAAACAAGATCCGCAGCCTTAATCGCCCAATATCCGGGGCCGCCGCCGTTCCCTCGGTCTCCTCGACGGCCCGGGACGGGGCGGACGCCGTTTCCTCCGACGTTGCCTCCGGGTCCGCACAACCACGGCTGCCGGAGATGACGAACAAGTCATCGTCCACGGCCAACAGAGCCTGGGGGTTATGATGCGTGGTGACCGCCTCGGCGCGGGCCGGGCCGCGTGATGGTCCGTCCGCCGGCCCGTTGGAGGCTGCGGGCCATGTAAAATTTTCCTTGTCCGGCCTTGACTGAACCATTTTCTCGGCGCATGCTGCATTTTTTTCCGGCCGGTCGGGGCCGGCATCGGCTGTTTGCATCCCGTCCACTTTTGTCATGGAGGCTTGGCCGGTCCAACCTAGTTCCAGAGCCAAGCTGTAATGGGACTCCGCCTTCTGGTGTTCGCCGGCGGCCTCCAGAGCCGCGGCCAAGGCTGCCTGGGCCTGGGCCATGTTCGGCTTGAGCCTTATCAATCGCTGCAAGCATTCAACCGCTGCGTCAAATTCCCGTCGCTGAGTCAGCAAAAGACCCAATTTTTCCAATAAACGATAATCAACATTTTTTTCAGCCGCTTGCCCTTGCAGAAGACTTACCGCCCGATCTGAAGCGCCTTGGGCGACGAGGGCTTCCACCTCGGCCAGAACATCATCGGAAATTTGTTTACTTACAGCCATGCTTACATCCTTGTAGCAAAAAAATATCACTCATTGGCGGACAGGCTTTACGTGGCCGCGATATGGCGCGGCCACGGATTATGCTACGACGGTTCAACCGCCCGCCGCCAAATAACTATGCAATTTATATGCCGCATCAAAGGACAGTAGCAGTCGGGGTCATTGGCACGTGTATTGCTTCATCGAAAGTCGTTAATGGCTATTATCGGCTGGTTTGAGATATTCGTGGAGGTGGCGCAATGCCCAAGAGCAAAAAGAGAATTAAGAAGACCGCCAATAGAAACTCGGCGCCCCGACGTAAAAAGTCCGCGGCCAACAGCGCCGCCAACCAGCCATTAGCGAGGCTGCAACCTCCCCGACCCGCGGCGGCCCCGGCCAAGTCCGCCGATCTGCTGGAGGCCCAACGGCTGGCGGCCGCGGAACCCGGCAACCGCGATGCCTGGCAAAAGCTGGCTTCTTTGTGCATGAAGGACGGACACTATTCCGAAGCTGCCGAAGCCTTCAAACGTATGACCGAATTGGCTCCCGACGAACCCGGCCTGTTCAACGATCTGGCCACCGCCCTGGCCATGGTCCAAAGGATGCCCGAGGCCAGAAGGGCCCAGGCCCAGGCCGTGCGCATCGCCCCACACAACATCAAATACAAGGCCAACTTGGCTAAAATAATGATCATGCAGGAAGACTTCTTTGGCGCCCACGACCTGATCAAGGAACTGATGCCCCAGGCCGAAGGCAAGCGGGCCGAGGAGTTGCGTTCGCTTTTGGAGATGTGCGACAACGTTATAAATGAAGTCTCATCCCTCGACTCCGCGCCCGCACCGAGTGAGGCCCCGGCTGTGGCGGTCCCGCCGCGACCCGATCCCTTTGCCAGCCGCCGGGCCGTGGAGCCGACCAACGATCCGCTGAATATCCTGTTCGTCCAGGAGGCGCCCTGCATCCGCAATTACAAAACCGCCACGGCCTTGCGGTCCAAGGGACACAAGGTCACCCTGGCCTACACCAAGGCCCTGTTGTCCCAGATGTACAAGGGCCTCAGCGACGATGTCTACACCGCCTGCATCAAGCTGGCCGATGACAGGCAGCTCTGGGACCTAAGCGCCCGCTACGACATAGTCCACTGCCACAATGAGCCGGATGTGCTGACCGTGGCGTCCTTGGCCGGTGCCGCCCCAGTTATCCACGACACCCACGACCTGATTTCCCTGCGGGCCAACGGCGATCCAAGCCTGACCTTTTTTGAAGGCATGGCCAACCGGGGGGCACACGGCCGTGTCTACACCACGCCATATCAAAAGGAAGTCGCGGCCGACCTCTATGCCGTGGATGGCCCTTCCCTGGTTTTTTACAACTATACCTCGGCAGGCGACCTGCCCAAGCGAATGCTGCCAAAGCTTTCGGCCAGAGACGGTCAGACCCACATTGTCTACGAAGGAGGTATAGGTGGAAACGGCCACAGGGATTTCATCAGCCTTTTCGTCAACTTGTCCCAAAACGGCGTGCATGTGCACATCTATCCGGTACACTTCGACCCAGCCATGGCCCAGGCCTTCCAGCAGATCGCCAACATCCACTATCACGAGCCGGTGTCGCCCAAAGAGGTAATGGAGCAGATGACCCAATACGACATGGGCATCATTCCGTTCAACATCGTCAAGGGCAACAAGAAGTTCCTGGACTCGACCATCGCCAACAAGCTGTTCGAGTACCTTGCGGCCGGGCTACCCGTATTTGCCTCGCCACTGCAAAGCTATCTGGATTATTTCTCCGAAAATCCGGTCGGCAAGGTCTTTCACGATGCGGGTGAAATCCTGGACTCGCTGGACGAAATGCGCCGCATAGCCCAGGCAACGGACCTGCAAGCCTACGCCCGGACATACGAGGGTGAGGTAGACAGGCTGGATAGATTCTATCGCCAGGTTATCGCCCAGTACCGGCGTGATCACGAGGCAACCGATTACATACCGGTGTTGCAGAGGCAAAAAGAAACCACGGCCGCCGGCTCCTGGGCCTAGCCAGAGCCGGCCACGCCCCGGTCTCCCCGCAACAGCCCGTTGACGTATTCGGCGATGGCCAGGCAACTGGTCAGGCCGGGGCTGTCTATACCCAGCAGGTTTATGCAGCGGGGCTCGGTGTCGTCGCGCCCAATGACCCAGTCCTGGTGACCGGCCAGCCGGGCCTGGATGCCCACCTGGTAGGGCTGTAAATCATCGGACGCCAGTTGCGGAAAAAAGCCTTGCACCTGCCCGGCGAAATCCGCGTTTGGACGCATCACGCCGCCATAGTCGTTTTTACTTTTTGCCGCGAAATTCAGCGGCCCCACGCTGACTGCGTCGGCCATGCGCCAATGCCCCGTGGCGTCGGCCGGTTCCACGGTGGGGGTCAGGTGCACGCCCACGGTCCAATACACGCCGCCGGGCAGTTCCACCCTGTGGGGCGTGGGGTATACGTTCATGCGTCCGGCCTCCAATGCAGGCCGTTTGCCCCGCCAGAACCACATGGCCTCGCCGCGCATGGGGTCGATGCAATACGGCGATGCCGGGTTGACCAGCCTGGCCACCTCGTCGCTGAACAGGCCGCCGCAGTTGATCAATAGGTCGGCGGCCAATTCGTCAATCGCGCCGTCGGGTCTGCGCACGCCCAGGATCAGGGCATCGGCCCGCCGCTCCACGGCGCAAAGCTCGGCGTCCGTCACGAAAACCGCCCCGGCGGCCTCGGCGTTTGCGTGCAGGCTGCGCACCAATGACGTGGGTTCGATGACGCCGGACTCGCTGGCCAATAGAGCCAGTTGGCACAGCGCGTTGGGCTCCAGGGCGGCGGCCTCGTCTTTTTCGATGATCCGGGTCGGCGCTTCGTTGATTGCCGCCCGCTGGTGGTACATCTCCAGCACCCGGCGGTCCGCCTCGCTGTGGCCCACCACCAGTTTGCCGCACTTGAAATGGGGCACCTTATGGGCTTGGCAATAGCCATGGAGCATGGCCGCGCCCCTGGCGCAAAGTGCGGCCTTGAGGGGACGGGTTTCCCGGTCATAGTAGATGCCCGCGTGGATCACCCCGGAGTTGCGCGACGACTGGTTTTCGCCCCGGCTGACACCGGCGTTTTTCTCCAGCACCATGACCTGACGGCCCGCCTTGGCCAGGGTGCGGGCCATGGCGCAGCCCAGGGCTCCCGCGCCCACGATCACTATTTCAACGCCTTGATCCGCCAAACAACCATCTCCGCCGGCCGGACACTATTACCGCAAAAGGCAATTATTGCCCATACAACCAAGGGCCCTGCACCAGATATTCAACTATATATCAACATCTTGGCAGCAAAGCTCCATGGCACGCCATTTGCTTCGATTCACATGCGACTACTTTTTCGACCACGGAGACGCCATGGCTGCCGAAATTTCGACTCCGACCTCCCCGCAGGTGAGCATCATCATACCTGTTTTCAACCGGGCGCGGTATACCCTCAAATGTCTGCAAGCCCTGGCGGCAAACACGGCGTACGACAATTTCGAGTTGATCTTGGTGGACAACGCCTCCAGCGACGAGACGCCTCAGCTTCTGGCTTCGCTGAGCGGCGACGTCAAGACCATCCGCAACGAGGAAAACCTGGGTTTCGCCAAGGCCTGCAACCAGGGTGCCGAGGCAGCCGCCGGCGGCCTGCTGCTTTTTCTGAACAACGACACCGAGCCCCGGCCCGGCTGGTTGGAGGCCATGGTTCAGGCCATGGACAGCGCACCGGAAGTGCATGTCGTGGGTAACAAGCTGCTCTACCCCAACGGCACCATCCAACACGCCGGGGTGGCCTTCCGCCCAGACGGCGTACCCTATCATATTTTCAAATGCCTGCCCGCCGACCACCCGGCGGTGAACAGCATGGAAAGGTATCAGGCCGTAACCGCGGCCTGCATGCTGGTGCGCCGCGAAACTTTCTTCGACCTGGGCTGCTTTGACGAGGCCTATCAAAACGGCTACGAGGACATGGACTTCTGTATGAAGGTGACCACCTCGGGCGGCGGCATAGTCTACACGCCCCACAGCGTAGTGGTGCATCACGAGAGCATCAGCCAGGGCCGCAAGGCCAAGGACGGCGAAAACCGCTTTCTTTTCCTCAATCGCTGGATCGACAATATCCGCGTTGATGAAAACGATCATTACAAGCGCTTGGGCATGCAGCTGGTCTACAGCGAAGATGGCGCCACCTGCACGGCTCACTACCCGGCCGCACCGCACCTGGACCGCACCTTCGCCACCGACATCCAGACGTTGATTCCTTGAGCAAAACTCAGCCCAATATGCTGTTATAGATGTCCAAGTAATCTCTAGCATCGTCCATGATCGTGTGCGGCGGACGCACCTTTCGGGCCATGTTCCGCAGGCGTTCGGGTTTGGCCACCAATCCGTTGACAATGTCCCAAAGCCCCCGCCAGTCGCCCGGATCGAAGAGCAGGCCGTTTTCACCGGGCACGATGGCCTCGGGTATGCCGCCGGTGTTGCTGGCAATGATCGGCTTGCCCGCGAACAAGGCCTCCCGGGCCACAAGGCAATATGATTCCACCATCGATGGAACGATCACCGCATCGCAACCGGCCAGGATGCGGCCCCGGTCGCCGGGCTCATAGCCCCCTTCGTAGCTGATCTTGTCCGGATGGGCCTTGACGGTGCGAAGCACGGTTTCCAGGTATTGCTCGTTGTAGGATTTGCCGTATATCCGCAAACGGCAGCCGTCCAGGGAGGCAAAGGCCCTGGCCGCGATGTGGGCGCCCTTGTTGGGCGTCATGCCGCCCATGAACACGAATTCCAGCTTGTCGTCTTTGCGTGGCGGGGCTTCGGCAAGGGGGAACGGCATGATCCCGGCGGGCAGCGGGCGCATATTGGGCGCGCCGTAGCCGTCGGCTACCAAAGTTTCGTATAAATAACGGCTCACGCACAGCACCTGGCGGGGCAGAGTCACGATCCGGCGGTGAAAATCCCGGCGCAGTTCGTGGAACTTGATCAGTTCATCCCGCCTGCCGGGGTCGCCCTCCACGTCCACGAACTCGGCCAGGCACTCCAGACAGGTCTCGTCGCCGTGGCCCGGGCAGGGTTGCATGCCCGGCTTCTGGCGAAATGTATAGTGGCAGCTCAGCCAGAAGTCGTGCAGGGTCATTACGGAGGGTATGCCGTATTGCTCGGCCAGGGGCAGGACCTCGCCGCTGAACTTGATCAGATGCTGGGCGTGGATCAGGTCCACCCCGCGCTGGCGGGCTATCTGGACCACCACATTGGCCGCGCTTTTGTTGACGATGCGCTCATAGGCCGAACGGCGCTCGGGCAGATCCACGGTCATCACCGGCAGGCCGCCGATGTCGAACAGCTCCACATCCATGGAGCCGGTCTTGTGAAGGGGGTGGATCACCTCGATCTCGACGCCCAAACCCCGCAGGGCTAGGCTCAGGGCCAAAGTGTAGTTTTCCGTGCCCGCCCAAGAGTGCGGCGGAAAGTTGTGAACCACCTGGAGTATCTTCATAAACAGCTCATGAGCAAAAGTCTCGACAACGGCCAGCGATATTGGGCTATATTACGGCACATGTCCGGTTTAACGCAAAGGAAGGTGCGCCATTGCTGCGGATTGTGATCCACGGCCGAATCCCCCAAGAGTTGCAAAGGCAATACGAACAGACCCTGGACCACGATCTGCCCCGGGAGGCCAAGGCCCTCCCGCCGGTGCGCGTCAGCTTCAGCAACGACGAGCCGGAGCTGTTGCGCGCCCTGAACAAGCGGCCCGCGCACATGTTTGTCAGCATCGGCCCCCAGCCCGCGCCCCTGGCCCTATTGCCCCTGCACCACCGCCGCCGTTGGGCCCACTTTGACCAGCCGCCCTCACCGGCGGACCTGCTACGGGTGATCCACGAGACATATCTGAGCTACGCCCTGTTCCCGTCCTGCGTGGAAAACGCCCAGCCCCTGGTTTCGGTTTACACGCCCACCTACAACCCCGGCCCGTTCCTGCTGGAGGCCTATGACTCGCTGAAAAGCCAGACCTACGGCAACTGGGAGTGGATTATCGTCGACGACGGCTCCATTGACGGAACCAAGCGCACCCTGCGTGAGCTGTCGGAACTAGACCACCGGGTGCGGGTCTACTTTCCCCAGCGCGCGGGCCAAGCCAACATCGGCCTGATCAAGCGCACCTGCACGGGCCTGTGCCTGGGCGAGATCCTGGTGGAGTTGGACCACGACGACCTGCTCACAGGCGACTGCCTGGCCGAGGTGGCCGGGGCGTTCGCGGCCGACCCGGATCTGGGCATGGTCCACTCAAACTTCGCCGAGTTTTACCCCGACGGCTCTGCCCACACCTATCCCGAATGGGTCGACCGGGGCCGCTACCGTCAAACCGAATACCGGGGGCGCGCCTATGCCGAGGCCCTGGCCTACGACGTGTACGGCGATGTTTACGGCGCCGGGCCGGTCATCCAGCACATGGCCGTATGCCCCAACCACGTGCGGGCCTTCCGGGCCTCGGAACTGTGGCGCATCGGCGGCTACAACCCTGACCTGACCCTGGCCGACGACTATGACCTGATGATCCGCATGTTCGTGCACAGCAAAATCGGCCATATCCCCAAGATGCTCTATCTCTACCGCATCCACGACAACACCTGGAGCAGGTTCAACGACTTTGCCCGCTGGATGTTCAATATCGTGGAAAAGCGCTGGAGGGTGGAGTTGGAGCGGCGGATAGACGAACTCAAGGCCCGGGGCATGTGGAACCCGGAGCCCCAGGGCGAGTTGCCGTCCGGTCATCCGGCCCTGGCCAGGGCCGCAGAGGGCGTCAAGGCCCGGGGAATCAAATACCCTTAATCAGCCAAAGTGCGCGCAGCATGGCCCGCCACGGCCGACACCTGTTGCCACAGTGCCTTTTGCAGCCGGACCTGTTTTGCCGGTTCGGGCTCGTCCAGGCTTGCCAGGCGGTGGGTCAGGTAGATGGCCAGGGGCTTGACCAGCGGCTCGCGCAGGCCCAGGGCCCGGACCTCGGCGCCCAGGGCGTTGAGCCGGGACAAAGCTCCCTGGGCCTTGTTGGCGGGGGCCTTTCCGCTGATGGCCTTTTGGATCGTCTCCAGGGCTTCACAGGCCTGAGCGGCCAGATCGACGAACTCCGCCAGGGAGGCCGGTTCCTGAATTGATTGCCGATCATTGCGCGGCGCACGCAGGGACGCGCCGGGCCGCAGCACGGCCAGCCAGGCCCCGCGCATGGCCCCATGAGCCCGCTCCAGGGGGTCGGGGCGCAGGGCCCGCCAGTCCAGCCGGCCGTCGTCGGCCATGAACGCCTGATAAAACCGGGCCTTGCTGCCTTGGGGCAATTCAAACTCGCCGCCCAACACCACATCAAAGGCGGCCATGGCGTCGGCCGGGGTTATGGTCCGCCAGCAATCCATGTGGCCGCATTGGACCGAGTTGAGGCACGGGGCGCAATCCAGATCAGCCTCCAGGACGATATTGCCGGAGCGATACGGCCCGGTGGCCCGGAATTGGGCCTTGCCCAGGCTGACGGCCACGGTGGGCAGGCCCACGGCCGAGGCCAAGTGGATAGTGCCGGTGTCATTGCTGATCAGGGCCCGGCAGCGCCCCAACAGGGCCACCAATACGCCGATGTCGGTTCGCCCGGCGACCATCACCGCAGCGGGGCCGATGCCGGCGGCGACCTGGGCGGCCAGGGTTTGCTCATGGGCCGCCCCGGTCAGGACCGGGCGAAAGCCCCGCCGGACCAGTTCGCGGCCCACGGTAATGAAATTTTCAGCGGGCCATCGGCGGTCGTGCTTGCCCGCCCCGGCCTGCAAGGCCACCAAAAGCTCATCAGGCCCCACGCCCATCTCGGCCAGCAGCGACGCGGCGTTTTGGCGGTCCTGCCCCTTGACGAAAAATTGCAGGCCCGGCGTCGGCGGCCGCACCCCGGCGGCCAGGCAGTGCAGATCGGCCATGTGCAGGGCGTTGAGGGCCGGTTCGTCGATGAAGTTGTGATAATAGGCGGGCCAGTCGCCACGCATGACCATGGCCCCGGCAGATGTGAGGTCGGAGCCGATGACCTGGGGCCCCCTGGTCAGAAAACTCAGGGCCGCAGCCAGTTCATTGAAGCAGGGGTTGAAAACCAGGTCATAGCCGGGGATCAACCCTTCGGTAAAACGGGCCAATCCGGCCAGGGTCAGCACCGTGGCCTGGGCCTCCTCGGGCTGGTTGGCGGCTTGGTAAAATTGCACATAGGGAAAGGCGATGTATCCGTCCACCGCCGGGTTGCCTTCGAGTACACGCTTGAATGGCTGATTGGCCAGAACATCGATTTGGGCGTCCGGATAGGCGCTACGCAGACCGGCCAGCAGCGGTGCACACAGGGCCAGGTCGCCCAGGGCCAGGGTCTGGATCAGAAGGATGCGCATCAGTCTTGCCGCACCCGCAGATAGTCCAGCATGATCACGCAGGCGGCCAGGCGGTTCAGAGGCCTGCCCGGCTCGGCCAGGGCCCTGAGCACGCTCAGGGTGGCCGGGGTCTGGGGCGGCAAGCCATCCAACAACTGGGCAAGGTGCTCGTCGGCAGCGGATACCTGGCCCACGGTGGGCATTTGTCTGGGCTTGTCGTTCACTTGGCCTGAGCCCGCTGGCTCTGGGGCAGGATCAGGCCCTGCTCCTGATAATAGCGCAATGCCCCCTTGTGCAGAGGCAGGGGCAGGCCCCGCAGGGCGTTGTTCAGGCAGATGTGGCGTCCCATGGGATGGGCTCCCGTGAGATAATATTCGTGGGTCATCAGAACCCGCAGCAGATCGTGGACCACCTGCTCCGGCAAAGAAGCGTCGCAGACCAGGAGATTGGGCTGGGCAATGGTGTGGACGTCCTTTTTTTGGCCCGGATAGGTGTCCGCCGGAATTACATAGCGGAATCCCGGATAAAACGTGTTGTTGTTGATCGCAGCTATTTGGGCCTCGCTGAATTGCAGGATAACCGGCTTGTGTTTGCCCGCCTTGAAGATATCGGTCACCGCTGCGCTGGGTGGCCCCGAGCCCAAATTCGCGCCCTGGGCCTTGCCGCTCTTAAAGGCATTGGCAGCATCTTCATACCCCATGTACAGGGGCTTGATGTCGTTTATGGTCAGGCCCAGGCCTTTCATGATCTCCAGGCCGCTTTGGGTCGTGCCGCTGTTTTGCTTGCCCAGGACAAAGCTGAGCCCCTTGATGTCCAGGGGCGTGCCGCTTTTGACCTTGCCGCCGTCAATGACAAAATGTTCAACATTGGGCCAGAGCATGCAAATGGCCCGCAGGTTCGTTTTAGGAGCATCCTTGTACGGCCCCAGCCCCCGCCAGGCCATTTTACCGAACATGCCCTGGATTATTGCCAGTTGGGCCTCGTTGCCCAGCATTTCCAGATTTTGTTTACTTCCGGCGGTGTCGATCACCTTACAGTAAATGCTTTTACTCTCAAGGCGGTCGTTCCACAGTTTGGCCATGGCCAAGCCCATGTGATAAAACGTGCCGCCGTTTGTAGCGGTGGCCAGGGTCAAAATCAGCGGCTTGTCCTTGGTTTGGTCCGCCAGCGCCGGTCCTCCAAGGGCAAGGCACATACAACACACCGATAAAACAAATGCAATTACCTTTTTTTTATGAATCATAGCCGCCCTCTACCGAAAAAAGACCATGCATGGAAGCAAACAATGCCGCGATTCAAGAAAACATCCTAGCACACCATTGCCGCGCCACAAAGGCTCACTAGTCAGGGCTGAAATTGACCGGCAATATCAATGGTGCGCAAAATCACAAAAGGGCCACGTTCAAAAACAAACACTGTTACACTCCAGAGGATCAGCCCGTTAGGTTTGAAATTATCTTTATCATTACAACTCGTTACATTGCTTGTCGCATTTCATTGTTTTCAAGGTTTGGCCGCCAAACAATAGTCACCGCATTGCGACCCTGTTCATTTGCCCCCTTGACTTAAAAAAGACGAATCCTTTATGGATTTAATAATGTATCTACACACCGGGCCGTACAAGCAGCCAAGAGGTTTATGAAAAAACAAAGCATCGGCAGACCAGGTATAACGTTTGCGCCGCCATGGCGGAGCACTCGGAATTATTCAACACCTGGTGGCTTTGTTGACCATGGCTGGCCATATTGCCAGCGGTCCGACTTTCGGATCAGCGTGACAAAACACAACTTGTTGAGTTTAGACGGCCAAGTACGCCGCCGGGCATGATTTGGGGCTCATTTGCCCCGGCTATGCTGCGGCGGTTTCACATGCATCGATGACCGCCCAAAGCGTCCGAGGTATTCGGCTAACGAACCGGATAAAACCGGTGAAACAAGTTTGCGTTCAGCGCCTTGGTGCATCTGCGCACCATGGCCGCATGATCCGGGAGGCACATGTCCATCCTGCAAGTTGACGACCTTCACCTGTCGTTTGGCGGACTCAAGGTACTCAACCAGATCAATTTTTCCATTGAGGAAGGCGAAATTTTCGCCATCATCGGGCCCAATGGCGCGGGCAAGACCTCCATCGTCAATTGCATCAGCGGCTTTTACAAGCCTGACAAGGGACACATCAGCTTTCAGGGCCGCGACATCTCAAAGGTCAGCGCCGACCGCAGGGCCGGTCTGGGCCTGGGCCGCACATTTCAGAACATCGCCCTGTTCCGGGGCATGACCGTTTTGGACAATATCAAGCTGGGAGCCCACGCCCACATGAAAACGGGGTTGCTCAGCGCCCTGCTCTATTGGGGCAATGCCCACCGGGAAGAGATGGACCTTCGCCTGGAGGTGGAGGAGGACGTCATCGATTTCTTGGAGATCCAGAATATCCGCAAGCTTCCGGTCGGTTCATTGGCCTACGGCCTGCAAAAGCGGGTGGAGTTGGGCCGCGCCTTGGCCATGAAGCCCAAGATATTGCTGATGGACGAACCGGTGGCCGGAATGAACGCCGAGGAGACCGAGGACATGGCCCGGTTCATCCTGGACATCAAGGAGGAGCGGGATATGACCATTGTGATCATCGAACATGACATGAAGATGATCATGGACATAAGCGACCGGGTAATGGTCGTCAATTTCGGTGAAAAGCTGGCTGAAGGACGCCCCGAGGAAGTTCAGAACCACCCGGAGGTAATCAAGGCCTACCTGGGAGAAAAGAAAGCCCGCGATGGACATATTCCTGCAACTGATCGTTAATGGCATTGCCGTCGGAGGCGTCTACGCCCTGATCGCCCTGGGCTTTGTGCTGATCTACAAGGCCACCAGCATCATCAACTTCGCCACCGGCGAGTTCATGATGGTCGGGGCGTTCATCTTCTATTCGCTGATGGTCTATCTGGAGCTACCGGCCATAGCCTCGTTCATCGTGGCCATGGCCTTTGCCGCGTTGCTGGGTTTTTTGGTGGAGCGCCTCATCCTGCGGCACATGCTGGGCCAACCAACCATCAGCATCGTGATGGTCACCATCGGCTTGGGGGCCATCCTGCTCGGCCTGGCCGAGATGATCTGGGGCGCCGAGTTCCGCAGCTTCCCGCGGTTGTTCCCCAGGGCTCCAATCATTATGGGCGACGTCATCATCCTCTCGAACCTTTTCTGGGGATTTGTCATCTCCTTGGTGGCCGTGATCATCTTCGCCCTGTTGTTTAAATACGCCAAGGTGGGAGTGGCCATGCGGGCCACGGCCGACGACCAGGCCGCCTCCTTTTCCATGGGCATCAACGTAAAAAGCATGTTCACCATATCGTGGTCATTCGGGGCCATAGCGGCCAGCCTGGGCGGCATCATTATCGGCAACATCGGCGGCGTGCACCCTGAGCTCGGCCACATCGGCCTGAAGATTTTCCCGGTGGTCATCCTGGGGGGACTTGACTCCATCGGCGGAGCCATCCTGGGGGGATTCATCGTGGGCATCATCGAAAACCTGGCCGGAGGATATCTGGACCCGTACTTCCACGGCGGCATCAAACAACTGGCTCCTTTCGTGGTCTTGGTGCTTATCCTGCTGGTAAAGCCTTACGGCCTGTTCGGCAAGCATGAAATAGAGAGGCTGTAAATGAAACCCGCTGATCGGAACAGCTTATGCGCATAGGCGATTTCAAACAGTCCTACGCCTCGGACGAGGCCGTATTCCGCACCCCCACGGCCAAGTTCTGGCTGGCGGTGCTCATGGCCGGGCTGTTGATCTTCCCGTTCGTGGTGGGCAACTACCTGCTGTACATGGCCAACCTGGTTGGCGTGTCCATCGTGGCGGCCGTGGGGTTAAACATCCTGACAGGTTCGGCGGGCCAGATATCGCTGGGCCATGCGGCCTTCGTGGGCATCGGCGGCTACACGGCGGCGATTCTGACCACCAAGCTGGGCCTGCCCTTTCTGATCTGCCTGCCCCTGGCGGGGCTGTCGGCGGCGTTTTTCGGGATCATCGTCGGCGCGCCGTCAATGCGCATGAAGGGCCTGTACCTATGCATCGCCACCTTGGCCGCCCAGGTGATCTTCGAGTTCATCTTCGTGCACTGGCAGTCAATGACCGGCGGCATCAGCGGCATCAACCTGCCGCCCCCGGAGATATTCGGCCTTGCGGTGGACAACGAATTCAAGTTCTATTTCGTCAATCTGGCGGTGGTGATCGTCACCGTCACAGTGGCCCGCAACCTGTTCCGCACCAGGGTTGGACGGGCATTCATCGCCATCCGCGACCGGGACATCTCGGCCGAGCTTATGGGTATAAACCTGTTCCGCTACAAGATGTACGCATTTGCCGTCAGTTCGTTCATGGCAGGCGTGGCCGGATGCCTGTGGGTCAATTTCCTGCGGGTGGTCACGCCCGAGCACTTCCCGCTCATGGAAAGCATACGCTATCTGGCCATGATCATCGTCGGCGGCCTGGGCAGCGTGCTTGGCTCCATCTTCGGAGCCATCTTCATGACCATTATCCCCGAGGCCCTGAAAAACATAATGGCCTCATTGGCCGAAACTTTCCCCTTGGCCATGAGCTATCTGTTCCCCATGCAGCAGGTGGTCTTCGGCTTGCTGATAGTGGTGTTCCTGGTGTTCGAGCCCCATGGTTTGGCCGAGATTTGGCGCAGGACCAAGGATTATTTCCGCCTTTGGCCCTTCAAGTACTAGGGCGGGCGGCAAAAAACATAGACGGGCTATCGCAATTGGCCACGCCAGCGAAAGACCAGCAGTGATGCGACGCGGCCCAAAACCAAACTCTTGAGGGAGGTACTTTAATCATGAGGCTAAAATCGTTTCTCTGCCTGGTAGCGGTCCTATGCCTGACGGCCGCCATGACGACACCGGCCCTGGCCGCCGATGAAATCGTGGTGGGCGGCTGCCAGCCCATTACCGGCCGCTTCGCCTTTGCCGGCAAGCACATCCACCAGGGACTGGCCGACTACCTGGACTACACCAACTCTCAGGGTGGCATCGACGGCATCAAATTCAGATACATCTACGAAGACACCGGCTACGACCTCAAGCGGGCCATCGCCTCGTTCAAGAAAATCATGGCCCAGGACAAGCCGGTGATGATGTACGGCGAGTCCACGGGCCTGGGCAAGGCCATGGCCGAAGACATCAACAACCGTTACCACGTGCTCTACGGGTCAACCAGCTTCTCGGAAATGCTGGCCGACCGGGCCAAGAATCCCTATATCTTCGTCTCCGGGCCGACCTACGCCCAACAGTTCGGCGTGCTGCTTAAATACATAGCCGAGCATCCCAAAAAGAAGGGCGTGGCGCCCAAGGTGGCCTTCTTCTACAGCGACACAGAATTCGGCCGCGATCCCATCCCCTATGCCAGGGAAATGGCCCAAAAGCTGGGCATCGAGGTGGTTGCCGAGGAAGTGACCAAGGTCGGCGCGGTGGATATCACCAGCCAACTCCTGGACCTCAAGAGGAAGCAGCCCGACTTCTGCATCTTCCAGGGCTATGTCGTCTCGCCAATCAACCAGGTGATTCTTGGAGCCAAGGACTTTGGCCTGGACATCACCTTCATGGGCACCTTCTGGGCCATGAACAAGATGCTGTTGGACAAGCTGGGCGCCGACGCCGAAGGCTACATGGGCGTCAACCCCTATGCCTATTGGTATGAAGAAGACGTGCCCATGATCAAGGTCATCCGGGAGTACAACGCCAAGCATCACCCGGATGAAAAGTACCGCCCCAACTCCTACATGCAGGGATGGTTCACGGGCATGATCTATGTCAAGCTGGCCCAAATGTGCAAGGCCAAGGGCCTGCCCATCACCGGCGAAAACCTCAAGAGCATGATTCCCGAGATCAAGGACTGGGACACCGGCGGTCTGGCCGGAAAGATCAGCTTTAAAAGCTCCAACGCCACGGCCCAGGGCAAGGTCTTCCAGGCCAAGGGCGGAAAATACGTTCCGGTCTCCGACTGGATTCAATTGGACTAACAGGCTCCCGGGCCGGGGCGTGGCTTCGCTCTGGCCCGGGACCATGGAGAGCGGTTTGGCGCCCCTATTGCAAATCAACAACCTCGAGGTTGTCTACAATAACGTAATCCTGGTGCTTAAGGGATTGTCCCTACAGGTCCAAGAGGCATCAATCGTTGCGCTGCTGGGCTCCAATGGAGCCGGCAAGTCCACTACCCTCAAGGCCATCAGCGGGTTGCTTCCCTTGGAAGACGGCGAGATCACCGATGGTCAGATCCTCTATCAGGACACCCCCTTGGCCGGACTGGCTCCCCACAAAATCGTAAGGACCGGAATCTTCCAGGTCATGGAAGGCCGCCGCATCTTCGAGGATCTTACGGTGGAGGAAAACCTCGCCTGCGGGGCCTATACCCGCCGAGACCGAGCCGGCGTAAACCAGGACATGGAAAAGTGCCTGAATTACTTTCCGGTCCTGAAAAAACGAATCAAGCAAACGGCGGGGTACCTTAGCGGCGGCGAACAGCAGATGCTGGCCATCAGCCGGGCGCTGTTGGCCCGGCCCAAGCTGATGATGCTCGACGAGCCGTCCCTGGGCCTGGCCCCGCTGCTGGTCGAGGAAATATTCGAGATCATAGCCAAGATCAACAAAAACGAGGGCACCACGATCCTGCTGGTGGAGCAAAACGCCCAGATGGCCCTGGAGATAGCCGACTACGGCTACATCATGGAAAACGGCCGGGTGGTCCTGGACGGCGAGGTCGATTTGCTCCTGGGCGACCAGGACGTGCAGGAATTTTATCTGGGCGTGGGCCATGCCGGTAAAGGCAGCTACCGCGACGTCAAGCATTACAAGCGGAGGAAAAGGTGGTTGAGCTGAGCGGAAAGACCCTGCCCCAGCTTTTTTTGGAGCAAGTGGCCCGGCGCGGCGACCAAATCGCCTTGCGCGAAAAGGATCTAGGCATCTGGCAGCCGGTGACCTGGAACGACTACCTTCGCCACGTCAAGGATTTTGCCATGGGGCTACTCAGCCTGGGCTTCCGGCGGGGCGATCACCTGGCCATTGTCAGTGAAAACTGCCGCGAGTGGCTTTACGCCGACCTGGCCAGCACCTGCCTGGGCGGCGTTACCCTGGGAGTCTACCCCACCAGCCCCTATCCCGAAGTGTATTACGTGGTCAACCACTCCGATTCGGTGATGGTGCTCTGCGAGGATCAGGAGCAGACCGACAAAATATTGGAAGTAATCGATGACCTTCCTTCCCTGAAAAAGATCATCGTCAAGGATATGAAAGGCCTGCGCAACTACCCCAAGGAGCGCATCATCTCCTTTGAGGAGGTCGAAGCCCTGGGCAGGTTGCTCGATACAAAAGACCCGGAGCGTTTTTACCGCGAAGTGGAGCGGGGCAAACCCGAGGACGTCTGCATTATGATCTACACCTCGGGGACCACCGGCCCGCCCAAAGGGGCCATGGTAAACCACCGCAACGTGGAGGCCATGACTGTCGCCTCGGCCGAGGCCATGGAGATGAGCCCGGAAGACAGCGTGGTCTCCTATTTACCCCTGTGCCACGTGGCCGAGCAGATATTCAGCTTGTATCTGCCCCTGCATCTGGGCGTGACGGTGAACTTCGCCGAGGGCGTCGCCACCATCCAAAACGATCTGCGGGAGATCGCGCCCACGGTTTTTCTGGGCGTGCCGCGGATCTGGGAAAAGCTGCAAAACTCCATCGTGGTCAATATCAAGGACTCGTCCTGGCTCAAGCGCTTTCTCTATAAAAAATGCTTGGCCGTGGGTTACAAGATGGCCAACACCATCCTCAAGCGCGAGCAGCCCTCCCCTGGACTAAAGCTGTCCTGGTGGGCCTCGTACTGGCTTTTGTTGCGTTCCCTGCAAAACTACGTAGGCCTGCGCAAGGTGCGTTTTTGCTTCAGCGCGGCGGCCAAGGTCAGCCCCGAGGTGCTGCGTTTTTTCCACGCCATGGGAATCGCGGTCAAGGAAGGCTATGGCATGACCGAGTGCACCGGCCTGTCGTTTATCCACATGGGCGACGACATCAAGCTGGGCACCGTGGGCAAGCCGGTTTCCTGCATCGAATACCGCATCACCCCGGAAGGCGAGTTGCACAAACGCGGCCCGTCCATATTCATGGGTTACTACAAGAACCCCGAGGCCACCGCCGATACGATCGTCGACGGCTGGTTGATCACCGGCGACATGGCCGAGGTTGACGTTGACGGCCACGTGGCCATCGTGGACCGCAAGAAAGACATCCTGATCACCTCCGGCGGCAAAAACATCGCCCCCTCGCTCATTGAAAACGAACTCAAGGTCAGCCCATACATCAAGGAGGCCATCCTTTTGGGCGAGGGCCAGAACTTCATATCGGCACTGATCCAGATCGATTTCGACAACGTGGGTAAGTGGGCCACCGACAGCCGCCTGGCCTACACCAATTTCAAGTCCCTGTCCCAACTGCCCGAGGTTCGCCGCCTGATCCAAGAAGAGGTCAACAAGGTCAACGACCAGTTCAGCAGAGTTGAAAATGTCCGCAAATTCCTGCTGCTAACCAAGGAACTCGATCACGACGACGATGAGATGACGGCCACAATGAAGGTGCGCCGGGCCAATATCTACAAGAAATTCGCCGATGAAATCGATAAAATTTATGGTAGCGAGTAGGTCAGCAAAGCCAATCCGTTACAAATGCAGTGGCAGCTAAAAATGACCGCGCAAACCGATAAACTGGCAATCATCTGGACCTCGGCCGACCCGGCGGTGGCCCGGCAGGCCGCTTTCATGTATGCCCGCAATTCAATGATTCAGGAGTGGTGGGGCCGGGTGCAGCTCATCGTCTGGGGTCCGTCGGCCCAAACCCTGGCCCAGGACAAAGAGCTGCAAAAAGAGATAGGTCCCCTTCTGGAAGCCGGGGTGGAGATAACGGCCTGCAAGGCCTGCGCCGACAGCCTCGGCGCCAGCCCGGCCCTGGAGGCCCTGGGGATCACGGTCAAATTCATGGGCCAGCCCCTTACCGAGATGCTTAAATGCGGGTGGCGGGTGGTCACGTTTTAGGCCTGTGACCTGTTGAAACGCAATAGCGGCGGCCTCAAATACGGAGACCGCCGCTTAATTTTTTCCAACGCCCGGCTAATCCAGCTTTTTTCGGGACTCCAGGGAGCGGGCCAGGGTCAGGCCGTCCATGTACTTGAGGTCGCCGCCCACGGGAATGCCGTAGCCCAGGCGGGTGACCATTATGCCGGTTTCAGCCAAGCTCCGGGCGATGAAGTCGGCCGTGGCCTCGCCCTCCACCGTGGGGTTGGTGGCCAGGATGACCTCCTCCACGCCTCCCCGGCCCACCCGCCGCAGGAGTTGGTCCAGGCCCAGGTCGGCCGGGCCCACGCCGTCCATGGGCGACAGGGCCCCGGCAAGGACAAAATACAGACCCCGGTAGACCCCGGCGGACTCCATTGCCGCCAGATCGGCAGGAGACTCCACCACGCAGAGTTTGCCGTGATCGCGGTTGGGGTCGCCGCAGATGGCGCAGGGGTCGCGGTCGGCCAGGTTGCGGCACATTCCGCAGGTGCGCACCTGCTGGCTCACGTTGGCCACTGCCCTGGCCAGGGCCCGTGACTCGTCCGGGTGGGTGCGGACCAGGTGCAGGGCCAGGCGCTCGGCCGTCTTGCGGCCAATGCCCGGCAAACGACCCAAAGCCGTAATCAGCTCTTGCACTGCGCGGGGGTACAAAGCTCGCCGTCCAGGGCTACATCATGCCGGGGATGTTCATCCCGCCGGTGATCTTGGACATTTCTTCCTGCATCATCTGCTGGGCCCGGCGCTGGGCCTCGCCCACGGCGGCCACCACCAGGTCGCACAGCATTTCGGCGTCTTCGGGGTCGATGACCTCGGGCTCCAGCCGCAGGCCCAACAGTTCGCCCCGGCCGTTGACCGTGGCCTCGACCATGCCGCCTCCGGCCTGGGCCGACACCTCGCGGTTGGCCAGCTCCTCCTGCATCTGCATCATCTTTTGCTGCATCTTCTGGGCCTGTTTCATCAGATTGCCCATGCCGCCTTTTGGCATCATTTATGTGCTCCTTGTGGGTTGTTGTCGTCACTCATATCAGGGTTCAAGGCCACTACCTCGGCCTCGAACACCTCCATGGCCGCCTGCACCGCCGGATGCTCGGCCAGTCCCTGGACTTTTTCCTGGACGTCCCGGCCGTTGCCACCCCTGACGGGTTCCGGCGCCTTGCCCGGCCGCAGCTTGATCAGCGGGGCCGAGCCCCACAGATCGGCAGCCACGCCGCGCAGGCGGTTTTCAGTCTCGCTGTTGCAATATTGCGCGGCCTGGCCCGGCGGCATGTTGATCACCAGGGCGCCGCCTTCGTTTTCCGCGTCGGCCCGCCGCAGATAAGAACCCAAAACGATCTCGCCCCGGGACACAAATTCGGTCAGCTCCTTGAGCGCCTCGTTGGGATCAAGTTCCAAGGGCGCAGCGCTGGCGGGCTGTGGAGCGGCCTTGGCCGGCTCGGGCTTTGGCTCGGGCTTTGGTTCGGGCTTCGCAGCCGGCTCTGTCGGGTTAGCGGGTTCCGGGGCCTGGGCCTGCTGTTGTGGCGCGGCCGCCGCACCGCCACCGCCACCCGCGACCACTGCCTGAGGCGGCGGGCTCTGGGGCGTCTGGGCCGTTGGCGGCGGCGCGCCGCCGGACTGCGGCGTTTCAGCCCCCAGCCCCTGGCCCAGGCGGGCGATGATATCGTCAAGGCTCAGCACGGGCCGCACCTGGGTCAGCTTCAGGAGGGTCATTTCCATGACCAGCCGGGGCTGGCTGGCCCGGCGGAACAGCTCCTCGCTGGCGGCCAGGTGCTCGAATATCTCGTGCAGGGTCTCGGCGCTGACCTGCTTGGCCTGCCTGGCCAGTTCGGCAAGCTCCTCTGCGGTCAGACCGAAGATGTCAGCCCCCGGCGGGGCGCTCTTGGCCGCGGCCAGGTTGCGGAAATGCTCCATCAGAGCATTGTAAAAGGCTTGCATCTCGCCGCCCGCCGCGTAGACATCGGAGACCAGCTCCAGCACCCGGCCCGGCTGGGCTTCCATCACGGCCTGGGCGGCCTGATGCACCAGTTCGCGGTCCACCAGGCCCAGAAGGCTCACCACCTCCTGGTGGGTCAGCTCCGTGCGGCCCACGCTGAGCACCTGGTCCAGCAGGCTCAGGGAGTCGCGGATGGAGCCGTCGGCCTCCCGAGCCAACAGGGCCAAGCTCTCGGTGGGCAGGCTGAAGCCCTCGGCCCGGCAGACATTGGCCAAATGCTCGGCCAGAACCCTGGGCGGCAACCGGCGGAAGTCGTAGCGCTGGCAGCGGGAAAGAATCGTCAGGGGCACCTTGTGCACGTCGGTGGTGGCCAGGATGAACACGGCGTGTTCGGGAGGCTCCTCCAGGGTCTTCAAAAGGGCGTTGAAGGCGGCCTTGGAGAGCATGTGCACTTCGTCGAGAATCGTCACCCTGGTGCGGGCCGACTGGGGCCGGAAGCGGATCATCTCCCGCAGTTCGCGCACGTCCTCCACGCGGGAGTTGGACGCCGCGTCGATTTCCTGCACGTCAACGGCCCGGCCCTGGTCGATCTCCAGGCAGTGCACGCACTTGCCGCAGGGCGTTGGCGTGGGGCCGTGCTCGCAGTTGAGGGACTTGGCCAGGATGCGGGCCACGGAGGTCTTGCCCACGCCCCGGGGGCCGGTGAAGCAAAAGGCGTGGGCCACCCGCTGGCTTTCAATGGCTCCGGCCAGGGTGCCGGTTACGTGCTCTTGGCCCACCACCTGCTCAAAGGTGGCCGGCCTGTGTTTGCGGGCCAGGACAAGATAGCTCACGCGGGCGTTGCTCCGTTGGGCCGAATCGGCCTAAATAATTGGTTTGCCGTCGATTTTACAAATCACAGGTTGCGTAAAGATAACATCCTGACCCGTGCCCTGTCAATTTTGTGTGCGCCGGTTGGGGGCTAGTAGTTTTTAGCGAAGCCTTCCAGGCGCCGCCTGCGCTTGTTGGCCGCGGCAAACCACAAAACCGCCACCACGACCCCGGCCAACAGGGCCAAGGGATATGGGGGCACCGCGTCGGACACCAGGCTGACCCAGAGCCACAGGGCGCTAAAGCCGAAAGCGATAATGGCCATCCACCATTTACGGCTCATGAATACGAGCACGATGACGCCCATGGCCGATAAAAGGCAGCCCCCGGCCCACAGATAGTCGGGCAGGGCCGACATATGCACGCCTTGGCCGGCCTCGGCCCTGGCCTTGAGGCCCATGAGCATGCGCCGCTCCATGATGTAATGCAGGGGCATCGTCATAAAGTAGCCCGCCTTGTCCGACAGGGTCGGCGTATCCCAGCCGTGGGTGCGCACGATAAGCTTGGTCTTGTCAGGCCCGGCGTCTTTGAGCATAAAGGCGCCCCAGTGTTTGAGCACAAAATACTGGCCCGGCTCGGCGGACATGACCTCCCAACGATAGAACTCGGGAACCTCGCGCCCTCCCGCCGTGGCTGGCACCACCCGGCCCACGGGCATGTCCTGATACTCCGGGACGATGGTAATCATGTTGCCGGTGTCATAGCCCAGCAGGTTTTCTAGGAAGGTGTAGCTGTAGAAACCACCCCTGTCCGCGCCCAGTTGCACCAGCCATTGCCAAACCACATCCCTGGGCGCGTTGATTTCGATGGCCCTGGTGGAGCTGGCATAGGGCGCCAATTCATCGCCGGGCATGGTCGCGGCGGCCTCCTCGCCCGTTACGCCCCATTGCAGGATCTCCGGGCGGATCAAGGCGTAATACAGCCCGGCGTCAAGGGCCAGGATCAGCAGCAGCAACGTAAGGGATTTTAGCAGGTTGGACATGGCGGCCTTCCGGTGTGAGTGCGGCTTGGCCTATCCTGGCACAATCAGCGGCCAGGTCAAGGAATATGCTGGGGCGGGAGCGGGTTGTCGGTCTTTCCGGCGCAGCTTTATGTTAGGCTGTTCCGCGACAGCTTAAATCACCTCGGGCGATGACAAACCTTGGCTACATATCAACACAAAGGAGCCCATCATGCCCATCGACCAGGCAATGTGGAAGTTCATCCAGGAGCATTTAGGCTACGATGACGAGCAGATGGCCCTTTTCAAGTCCAGGTCCAAGAACGCCGAGATCGTCGAGGCCGCTCCGGCCCTGATGAGCAAGACCATCGTGGCCGAGGTGGTGGACGCCCACGGCTGCGCCAGCCAGCACAAGGTGGGCGACAAATTCTACTTTGACGGCGCGGGCAACCTCCTGACTCAGCATGCGCCCAAGCGGGTCTGTGTTCATGCCTTGGCCGCCCTGTCCGGTTCGATGTACGTGGTCAACGAGCTATTCTATGCCGGGGCCGACCCCAACGACATGCGCCTGAACCGGGTGGGCTGTTTTGACGTGGGCGTGCAGTGCGGCGGGTGGGGCCATGTGGCCATGGAGGTCACCATGCACGACACCGCTGAACTGGATCTGAAATAGCCGCGACGAAATAAACCAGTTTTCTCGCGGATAAAAATCGTTTATTTTCCTACCTGCCGCAGAGGCGGTTATCCCGAGTCGCCCGATGTTTACAAGGAAACGGAAATGAACGCCATGCGAAATCTTGCCACGGTATGCCTGGTCCTGGTCTGTCTGCTCGCTTTGTCCGCCGCCGCCCATGCCGACGATGCCCAAAGCCCTTCGCCCGAGGCTTCCCCGGCGGTCTGGTCCGCCGAGGCCAAGATCACCAAGCTGTTCGACAGCTATACGTCCTATGAATTCGGCAATCTGTTGGAGCCGTATCAGGCCCCGCTGAGCCGCCTGGAGTTCGCCCTCAACACCTGGTGGGGCGGCGTGGAGATCAAACGCTGGACTCCGCGGTGGTCCATCGGTCTGGAGGCGCTGACCAACATCCAAAACGGCGTGGACGGCAAGATGGCCGACTCGGACTGGACCGACGGCGATCACCCCAAAGTCCGCGACATCTACTCGGAAAGCAACCTGCGCCTCAAGCCCAGCTATATGGTCAACGCGTCGGCCGACGTTTCGGTCAAGCCCTGGCTGCCCCTGCCCGACGGCCTGGATCTGCGGCCAACCGGCGGCATCCGCTGGCAGTTTTTCGACTTCATGGCCTTTGACGGAACCCAGTGGGAAACCCTTCCCGACGGCAGCGTGGAAACCATTACACTGACCGGAGATTCGATTCATTTCAAGCAGACGTATTGGCATTACTTCGTGGGTCTGCGCCTGGACTGGCAGCCCATGCCCCAGGACAACCCCGGTCTCAGGCTGCGGGCCCAGGTGGACTGGGCCTATGTGACGGGCAGCAACACCGATCACCACCTGCTTCGTAAGGGCAACCGCCTCACCGAGGAACGCACCGGCGGCGAAGCCTGGCATGCCTCCCTGGGCCTGGAGGCTCCGGTCTTTGACAACTTTTTTGTGGGCATTCAGGCGGAATACATGACCATCGACACCAGTGGTTCCCACCGCCTGTACAACGACCTGTTCGACATAGACTTGACCTGGACCAACGGCGTCAATGTATGGTCCCAGCAGTGCAGCCTGAACATAGCCTGTAAATATTGTTTTTAGGATGACGTATCCCCCGTGGCTTGCGGCGGGGGATTCATCCTCCGGCCGTTAGGGGATCATCACCTCAAGGCCCCGGCGGCCCGTGGCCTTGCTGATCTTGGCCTTGTTTTTCAGAGCCTCGGCCTTATTTGTGCAGCAAGCCGCCCAAACGCGGTGCCAGGTCTTGCCGCGCAACTTGACCGTCTTGATGGTGGCTTCCCAGCCCTTGGATTTGAGCAGCCGTACATCGCCGTCCGCGCTGGCCTTTTTCAGGTTGCTGGAAAAGAGCACGGCATACTTGCCGCCGGATTGCTTGGCGCTGAGTTGTTTGGCCACGACGGCCTCTTCCGCCATCACCTGCTTTGCCTGCTGCTGTTCCATCACCTGTTCGGCCGCGGCGACCGAATCTAGACCGGCGATGGCCGCGCGCATCTCGGCCACGGCCCGGACCCTGGGGTAGTCGCTGCGCTCCGGGCCCACCGACGCCCTTTGGATGCCGGTGGTCCAGACCTGCCGGGCCACCTCGGGCTTGTTGTTGTCTTTGTAGATCAGGCCCAGCTGATAATAGGCATGGTACATGTCCGGGTCGCTGTTCAGGGCCGATTGAAGCTGCTCGGCGGCCTGTTCGGCGTTGCCGGCGTCCTTGAGGGCCATGGCCCGGCCAAAGTGGGCCTGGGCCGCCATTTCCGAGGAATAGCCGCCGCCGTTGCCCACACCGGCGCAGCCATACATGACCAGGGATATCAGCGCGACAACGGCGATATGGACGATCCGGCGTTTCATGGGCCCTCCTTCCCTTGCTGGATGCAGGTTCTGGGGGCAGATTAGCACGGGGCGGGGCCCCAGGCCAAGCGACTACTCGCTGGTGGGGTCGTCCCCGCTTCCGTCGCTGGACGAGTTGGGCTCGTCGCGTTTTGAGCCGCGGATCAGTGGCAGGACATGCCCCCCGCCCGAAGGAATCTTGAAAGTGGAGTTTTTGCGGTTGCCCAGACGCTCCCTGGCCCAGCGTTTCTGCCGGCGCTGTATCTCGGCAGGATCATAGAATTTGGTCCAGTCCTCGGTGTAATGCCACAGCTCTGGCTCATCGCTGCGGAAGGACCATTCGACCTCCTCCGGGCCGAAACCGGCCATGTACCAGGCGTCTTCGCTGCGAAGGTGCAGTTCCTCACGGGCAAAGCTCAGAAGGGCCAGGCGGTACTCCACCCGCCGGAAATCCAGGAGGATCTGGCCGGCGAGTTGCCTGAGCACCCTGTCTTCCTCTTCGTCCATGAACCGTTCGCCGATGATGCGAAAAACGTGGTCGTTGCTATCCGGATGTTTGAAGGCGATGGCCGCCATAGATTTTAGGGCGATGTCCCGGACGGACCACCCTGCCGTTACATCCCTGGCAACTGCCGTCAGCCCTGCCAAGGCTATGGGACCCAGGTCGCCGAACATGGAAGGCATCAATTCGGTGACCCAGTCGCAATCAAAGGCATCGGCCCAGCGAAGGGCGGAAAGCATGGGCGATACTTCTTCGTCCGTGCCGCGCATGGCCAGAATATAGGTGGCGTGGACCACGGCCCACCACTCGGGCAACTCCGTAAGCCAGTTGGGCTTGTCGGTCACCACCTGACGTAAATAATCCGCAAGGCTGTCACGCCGCGCTATTTCCTGGGCGGCCTCCAAGGGCAGCCGATCCTCGGCCCAGAAAAGCATCTCAATGAGCTGTTCATCGGCCAAGGAGGTATAATCGAAACGAAGCTGCATCAGTACCTCTTGTTTGGCAAAAAGAGCAGGCTTGGAGAAACCCAAGCCTAAGGCCAGACTATACCCGAGGCCTCGGCGGCTTACAATAGAACAAGGAGACAACCATGGCCATTGTGCAATTTTCCGTGGTGCCGCTTGGAACGGCCGGGACCAGTCTTTCTTCGTACGTCGCCCAAATCCATCAGGCCCTTGAACATTGCGGCCTGGTCCATGAACTTACGCCCATGGGAACAATCATCGAAGGGCCCCTTGACCGGGTGTTGGACGTAATAAAACAGGTGCATGAACTGCCTTTTAATGCAGGGGCCTCGCGAGTGATGACCCTGGTCAACATCGATGACCGCAGGGACAAACAGGCCACGGCGGCGGACAAGGTCGCCAGCGTCCGGGTCAAACTTATTCCGGCATCGGAGTGAACCCTTGTCAGCGCTGTTGGGTTAAACTATATGTAGCATAATAAGAGAAGCTTACGTTCGGGGGTCAGCCAATGCGCAAAATGCAACGTCTGAAACAAGCCATCTCCCTGGGCCTCGTCATGGCCATGGTCCTGGTCTCGGCCTGTGTGAAAAACCCGGTCACCGGACAGGACGATTTTTCCCTGATGAGCGTGCCCCAGGAACTGTCTCTGGGCCAGGAACTGTACCCAAAATACACCCAACAGTCCAACGGCCTGCCGGCCAGTGATCCCGGTCTGCAATCCTATGTCAGTCAAGTGGGCCAGTGGGTGGCCAAAAACAGCCACCGCCCGGACATCCCTTGGGAATTCAACGTGGTAAACAGCAGCGACATCAACGCCTATGCCCTACCCGGCGGCAAGATTTCAGTGACAAGGGGTTTGGTCAACAAGTTTAAAAACGAAGATCAACTGGCCTTTGTGTTGGGCCATGAGGTGGGCCACGTGGCCGCCCGCCACTCGGCGGCCCACTACACCAAGGGCGTTGTCGTCTCCCTGGTGGTGGCCGGGGTTGGGGTGGCCCTCGCCGACAGCGACTACCGCCAACTTGGCGAAATGGCCGCCGTATTGGGCGGGGCCATGTTGTTGGCCAGCTACAGCCGCGACCAGGAGCGTCAAGCCGACGCCTTGGGCCTGGAATACATAACCAAGGCGGGCTACAACCCAAACGCCGCCGCTGACGTGCAGGAGATTTTACTGAGCCTGCACAAAGAAGATCCGAACCTGGTGGAGCGGCTTTTCGCTTCGCACCCAATGAGCCAGGAGCGTCTGCAGAACGTCAAGGACCAGACCAACACAGAATTCGGTTGGGCCACGGCGCGAAGGTATAAAAAGGAGCCGTTCGTCAGGGCGACGGCTCTCCAGGCCAGGCGCAAAGCCGCCTACAATGCCATGGACAAGGGTGATGAACTGTTCGCCAAAAAGCAATATTCCGCCGCGGCCGCCCAGTACCAAAAGGCCTCTACCTCCTTTCCCCAGGAAGGCTTGTTCCAGTCCCGGCTGGCCAAGGCCGAGTTGAAGATGGGCCGCAACAGCGACGCCCTGACCCACGCCAAGCAGGGCGCCAGGCTGCGTCCGGACCTGTTCGAAACCCACATGATCCTCGGGGCCACCTATCAGGTGAACCACCTCTACCAAAAAGCCACCGTGGAGCACCAACGCTCGGACAAACTGCTGCCCACGGCCCTCAACAGCTATATGATGGCCACCGCTTTTGACAAGATGGGCCAAAGCAGCCAGGCCTCCCGGCAGTATCGGAGAGTGACGGAAATGGCGCCGGACAGCCAGTTGGGGCGTGCCTCCAAGGTGCGGCTGATGCAGCTAAAATAACAGCTCTAGCGCATTTGCAGACGCCCGGCGGCCATGGGCCACAGGAGCATGGTCAAGGGCACCATGGGCCATAGCCGCCCCTCAAAGACATCGTATCCGGCCATCAGCGCGGGCCAATCCTTACCCATGGCAAAATGGCCCACGCCCAGTTCAAGGGTCAGCGACATCACGGCCCAGGCCAGGCCCAAAATAAACAATTGGCCCAGGAGGAGGCGGCCTGCCCAACGAACGAACCCGGTGATCATGGCCATGATGTTCAAGCATATCAACACAGTGATCAGGCTGTGGGAAATCTCAGAGCCGATCAATTGGTCCAGGACAGCCGCGCCAAAGGTCTGAAACAAGGCCATGACGGCCATGAAACCCAACCAGGCCAAGGCTGCCGTGATATAGACCACCACCGGCCCCCTCGCTAGTGATAGGCCGGAACGCTGGGGAACCGGCTGGTGTCGGTGTGAGGGATGAAGCGCGCGGCCGAGAAACGGTTCATCAGCATCTGGTTCACGTTGAGTTCCAGATAGGTCAGTTTGTCCACGATGGCTTCCACCTGGGGCCTAGTTTCCGGCTCCAGCAGCAGGCGCTGGCAGCCCCGCAAAGAGCTATTGCCAAGGGGAATGAACTTGTCCCGGGGCAGGTCCGGCAGCATGCCCAGGGTGATGGCCGTGTCCGGGTCGATGACGTTGCCGAAGGCCCCGGCCACGAAAAACGCCGAGAGCATCTCGAACTCCAGGCCCACTTCCAAAAGCACCGTGCGCAGGATGGTGTACATGGCCGCCTTGGAACGGATCAGGATATCGATTTCTATCTCGTCGATGGCGATTGGTTCGCCGCTTTCCGATTCTTCGGCCGTGGCCACCATGTAATTTTTAACGCCGTCTTCATCAATGAAAACGCGGTAATGGTCCTCCAGGATCAGTTTGCCGCGCATGTCCATGATCCTGGTCAAATACATTTGGGCCAAAAGCTGTAACAGGCCCGAGCCGCACAGGCCCTTGGCCTTGGGGATGCTGCCGTCGGCGTCGGGGATGATCTTCAGGGTTGGCTCATAGGTATGGGCATCGATGCTCACGCCCTCGATGGCGCCGGGCTGGGCCAGGATGCCCCGCTTGGCCACGCCGCTCTCCAGGGCCGGTCCGGCCGCTCCGGCGCAGGCTATGAGCCAGTCGCGGTTGCCCAGGACCACCTCGGCGTTGGTTCCCACATCCACCAGAATGGCCAGGTCTTCACGCTGGTGTAGACCCGCCGCCACGATGCCGGCCACCAGATCGCCGCCAAAGTATGAACCCACATTGGGCATGCACCACACAACGCAGCCTTGGCCCAAAGCCAGGCCTATGTCCACGGCGAAAAACGGCGCCGGCCGGTTGACCACCGGGATGTAGGGCTCCCGGCAGATGCTCTGGGTGTCCAGGCCCAGAAAGAAATGAGTCATTGTGGTATTGCCCGCGGCCACCATGCCCATGACCTCGGACGGCTGGCGGCCGGCCCGGGCGCACATGCCCCCGATGACTTTACCGGCCGCGTCCACCAGCATCCTGTGCAGATTCTCCGCGCCCTGGGGCGTGGCCGCCGCATGAATGCGAGTCAGGATGTCCGAACCAATTTCGGCCTGGGGATTCATCTTGGTGCCTTTGGCCAGTTCAGCGCCCGAGGCCAGATCGTGCAGTGTCGCCTGCAAATGGGTGGAGCCGATATCCAAAGCCACGCCCAGGCCTTGCCCCCCCCACAGGCCGGCGGGCACCTCGGCGGCCAAAGCCGCCGCTTCGGGCGTCACAGCAGAGGCGCCGGTGTCGCCGGGCTCCACGGCCACGATCACCGGACCCATCCGGCCCTGGGTTATGGTGGCGGTTACGTCGTATCCGGCCTCCCGGATGGCCCGGGCAAAGGGCCAGAGGCGGCCCACGGCAACATATGGCCACTGGCCCGTGGCGGCGCGCACGGCCTTACTTAGCCGGTCAATGGTCGCGGTGTTGTTTTTCAGGCTGGGCGGAGTAAGGCTCAGGTGCAGCTTTTGGCTTTCGGGCATTATCGGAAACCTCTTATGGATGTTTTTTGCAAATCATTGCAGCGTGGGGGCTGTTTGTCAAACAGGCATTGAATCGTTAAGGCTCTTGCGAATTGTCTGGCCGCCAATTAGCCGGTTTGCTACTTATTAAATAAGCGGATCACGAAATAAATACCGGTGTATACATAGGAGATGCTGTAGTCTTGCTATCCACCACTTTGGCAATAGGCGTTCTTTTAGGCCTGGGGTTCATCTGCGCCAAGGCCGCCCGGATGATACGCCTTCCCTCGGTGACCGGTTATATCATCGCCGGACTGGCCCTGGGGCCTTCGGGCTTCAGGCTCATCACCCAACAAACAGTGGGCGCCAATCTTGACTATTTCACCGAGCTGGCCTTGATGCTGGTCGCCTTTGGCATTGGCGAGCATCTGGAATGGAACAAGCTCAAACCAGCCCTGAAAAGCGTGACGTTGATCAGCATTTTTGAATCAGGACTGGCCTTTCTTTTAGTGGGCGCTGGCGTTTTCACGATTGCGAGCATCTCCGGTTCCGGACAGACCGGCTGGGCCGGCTCAGATTACCTGGTGCTGGCCCTTTTGCTGGGGGCCATCTCCATTGCCACCGCCCCGGCGGCGACCATGATGGTCATGCGCGAATCCAAGGCCGCCGGACCTGTCAGCGACACTCTCATGGCCGTCGTGGCAGCCAACAACGGCCTGGCCATCACCTTTTTCGGCATGGCCCTAAGCGCCGCCAGGCAATTGGCCGGAGCCACGGGCGGCTCCCACACCATCGCTGTCCTGGCCAGTGTGTTTGAAATCCTCGGTTCATTGGTGTTGGGCGTCATCACCGGCCTGATTATCGACCTGGTCATCCACAAACTCAGGCGCAGGGGCGACATGCTGACCTTTGGTCTCGCCTTGCTGCTGTTGTTGGACGCCGTGGCCGGCATGACCGGCCTTTCGCCTCTTTTGGCGGGCATGGCCGCCGGATGCGCCATCGTCAACCGCAACCGCCGTGACGTTCGGCTGTTCCGCACCCTCAACGACTTTGAGCCGCCGTTTTACATCCTGTTTTTCACCCTGGCCGGGGCGCACCTAGACATCGACTCCCTGGCCGTGGCCGGTTGGCTCTGTCTGGCCTATTTCGTCCTGCGCATGGCCGGCAAGGCCACGGGCTCCTACATCGGAGCCAGACTGGGCGGCGCCCCGGAGACGGTCCGGCGCTGGCTGGGCCTGGCCCTGATGCCCCAGGCGGGCATAGCCATCGGTCTGGTCTTTTTGATCCAAAGCGATTCTTCCCTGAGCAACTACGCCCGGCTGATCACGCCGGTGGTTCTGGGCAGCGTGTTCCTGGCCGAGGTAATCGGCCCGGCCGCGGCCAGATACGCCTTTGCCAAGGCTGGCGAGACCCCGGCCAGCCTGGAGCCCTCTCCCCCCACCCGTCATGACCAGGCCGAGACCACCGAGGCCGGCGGTTATAAGCTGGTGCCCTGGTCCTGGGGCCGGCTCGCCCCCCTGACCAAGTACCGGGGCACGATCATGTTCGTGCTGACGGATCTGGCGTCTTCGGCCGGTCTTGCCCGCATGGCGGCGATCATCGCCCATGGCATGCAGGCCAAACCACTGGCCCTCCGGCTGCAACATGACGGACCCCAGGCCAAGACCCTGGGCGTGCTTTCAACCGCTTCCGAACAGATCCGCAGCATGGGTTCGGAAATGCTCAGCGAGATATCCGATGAAGGCGAATTGCCTTTCGCCGTAGCCCACGCGGCCAAGGAGTACAATTCGTTGTTTGTCCTGGCGGCCCACCCGCCGGGAAACAGCCAGCGCGATTTTCACAGGACTTTGGACGAGTTGGTGGAAAAGGCCCCCTGTCCGGTAATCTCGGTCCGTTTCAGGGGGGTGATGCACACCGAGCGCATCCTGGTGCCCGTGGCCAGCCGGGCCGAGCTTCGGGCCGTGGGCGCGGTTGTCTGGGCCCTTTCAAAGGTGGGCATGCACCGCATCACCTTGATGACCATGCTGCCGTGCGTGGCCATTGAGGAAGAGCTGGAAGATGCAGAGGGCGATCTGCTGGAATGGGCCCGGGATGAAGGCCTCGGCCATTCCCTGCGCGCCCTGGCCGTGGGCACGGACAACAGGGTCCAGGCCATTGTGGAAGAGCTTGCCGAGCATGATCTGTTGGTCATGCCGGTAATCCACCAAAGCGGCCTGCAGCGGTTCTTCACCGGTTCACTGGCCCACGACGTCGTGCAGCGTGCCAACAAGCCTATGCTGCTGGTCCATGAGGGCCGGGGAGCGAACCCCATGTCCATGCCCTTGTGATCAGGCGGCCTTTATCGGCGCCACGAGGTTGCCGTGGGCCGGAGCCATTTCGGAGTTCCAATACTCCACGAAGGCCTTTATCCGGGCCTGGTCCAGGTCGGCCAGTTTCATGCCCTCGTAGACCAGCCAGCGGGCCAAGGCCTTGAACGGCTTGCCCGAGGCCTGGGCCTGCTCCATGATCTCGGCCGGCTCATAGTCAAAGACCATGATAATGGCGGCCTGGGCCGTGGCGGCCATGATGTCCCAATCACCGTTGCCGCTCTCCAGCTCTTCGACTGCCGATTCCAGGTTTTTCCATGCGATGGCGCAATTCATCGTATCCTCCAAAAAGCAAAACCGGCCCGATGTCAGGCCGGCGATTGCACCCTAATTCTTCATCGCCGGGAGCGTGATAGACCGCTCCCCCAAGGTTTGCGTCCACGCGAAAGCCTTGGCTAGCCAACGGGTTGGCAGGTATTCTGACTTCCGGATCACCCCGGCGGCCATGCCTTCCCACCCCATTATGGGCAGTGGCTGGACGTTCAAACGCCCCCATGGCCGCGGTCCCCGGTTACAGCGGCGGGACCGTGACGGACTTGCACCGTCTTCCCTCTTGGCCCCTTTGCAGGCCGCCTTGCGGCGCCTTGAAAAACCACGGAGGTTTTTTCGCTTTCCAGGGGACCAACCCGTACAATAATTTTATAAACTCTACCACCGCCCCTTTGGCAAATCAATGAAATCAGAGCAGGCTGGCGCCCATCTCGGCCACGTCCGAACGTTCGCCGCGTTTTAGGGTGACATGGCCGGAAAGCTCCGAGGCCTTGATGGCCTCAACCATCCGGGTCAGCCCGTTGCTGGCCGAATCCAGGTACGGGTGGTCGATCTGCTCGATATCGCCGGTGAAGATTATCTTGGAGCCCTCGCCCACCCTGGTCAGCAGCGTCTTGATGGCGTGGGTGGTGCAGTTTTGGGCCTCGTCCACGATGATGAACTGCCGGGGGATGCTGCGGCCGCGGATATAGGTCAGGGCCTCCAGTTCCAGCTTGCCGGTGTAGCTCAGGTAGTCTTCCACTTCCTGGTTTGGGTTCTTGTCAAAACCGGGGAAGCGCTTGTTGGCTCCGGGCATGGCGCCCAGGGGGCCTGTGTTCAATAGGAATTGCAGATTGTCATAGATGGGCTGCATCCAGGGGCGCAGCTTTTCGCCCTTGTCGCCCGGCAGAAAACCAAGATCCTGGCCGTCCAGAGGTATCACCGGCCGGGTCACCAGCAGCTTGAAATACAGTTCCCGCTCCAGGGCCTGTTCCAGCCCGGCGGCCAAGGCCAGAAGGGTCTTGCCCGTGCCCGCCCCGCCGGCCAGGGTCACGACCTTGACGTCGGGGTCCAGAAGCAGTTCCAAGGCGAATATCTGCTCCTTGTTGCGGGCCTGTAGACCAAAGCACTGTGGGTCGGATTTGGTCAACAGTGGTCTGAGCATACCGCCCTTGAGCCGGGCCAGGGCCGAGGAAGATGCAGTGCTTTCGCTTCTAAGCACCACGAATTGGTTGGGCAGCAGGCCCCATTCCGGCGATACGGCCAGTCCCCTGTCGCGGTAAAAGGCGTCCATGTCCGCCTGGGAGACGACTATCTCGGCCACGCCGCCGTAGAGATGGCGGAAGTCCACCTTGTCGTTGACCAGGTCGTCGGCGGTCACGCCGAGCAGGTCGGACTTGACCCGCAGGTTTAGGTCTTTGGAGACCAGGGTCACATGGCCGTCTTTGCCGCTATGGGCCAGGTTCAGGGCAACGGCCAAAATGCGGTTATCAGGTTTACTGAAGTCCAGGACATCCAGTTCGGGGGGCAACTGTTCCACGCTACGGTGGTTTATCTCGATGCGCAGGGTTCCGCCGGTTTCCAGGTCCACGCCCTTGGACAAGGCGCCTTGGGCGCGCATGGCGTCGAGATAGCGGGACACCTCCCTGGCGTTGCGCCCTATCTCGTCCTGGCGTTTCTTTTGGGCGTCGATTTCCTCGATTACGGCCAAGGGAATGACAACGTTGTTTTCTTCGAATACAAAAATGGAACGGGGATTGTGCAGCAGGACGTTGGTGTCAAGAACAAAGGTTTTTTTCATTTCGGTCCGGCACCCTTCCGCTAGAGGCACGCCGTTTCAATTCACCGCCGATCTCCATGGGGGAATAGGCGACGCCACGGCGCGCGCGGTTAAAGATTGCGCCCGGTTTTCCATTATGTTGCACCACGCGGCACCGCGCCGTTGCCCGGAAAACGGACAAAGCGAGATAAAGGCCGCCTGGATTTTCGCGGTTGAAAGTCCCCGGCGCTGGTGTGACGCGCCGGGCTGTGTGTGGAGCGGCCCGTTTCCGGCCGCTCCGGCGGGTATTTTAGAACAGGGCATAAATAAACGGCGCCACTGCCGATCCCTGCGTCAGGACGATCAAGGCCCCGAGCAGAACAAGCATTACGACGATGGGTAGAAGCCAAAACTTCTTGGTTTCCCGCAGAAACCCCCAGAACTGCCCCAATACGGAAAGTTTTCCCACCGGTGAAACTCCTTACCGGTAAAAGCCCTAGGAGGGCTGTCATCACACGCTAATACATCTTCTCGCTGGATGCCGGGTCGTACTCCTGTTGCGGCCTGACGTGCCAGTAGGAGTCGCGGTCGCGCATTTTGCGATCCAGCAGGTCCTTGCCAAAGAGCTTTAGCATCAAGCCCGTGGGCGTCAGCACAAGATAATACAGGATCGACAGCAATAAACGCGAGACAAACCAGCCCAGGACCAGGGCCAGGGTCATCCATACCCGGTAAACCGGTTTAAGGCCCGCGGGCCATACAAAGCCCCAAATGCCGAACAACACGCCCGCGCCAACCGCGTACGGTCCCCAGGCGCGGCCGCCCCACCAAGCCAAGCCGCCGATGAGACCCAGGGCAACCAGAAAAACGATGCCCAGATTACGCAGATCCTTGCGCTGGGGATCGAGTTGGCTCAGTTCGTCTTTTACGTCGCTGATAAAACCCATGGTCGGCTAATCCAATTCAAACTCTTGGCGCCAGTCGCCTTCTTCTTTCCATTCGGGCTGGGCTGTCTTGTCCAGCAGGAATGGACCCAGGGCCAGGTAATCCATCTCGGTGCGCATAAAGCAGGTGTAGGCATGTTCGGGCGTGCAGACGATGGGCTCGCCGCGCACGTTGAAGCTGGTGTTGACGATGGTGCCGCACCCGGTGAGTTCTTCCATGGCCTTGAGCAGACGGTAGTACATGGGGTTGGTCTGTTCATGCACGGTCTGAATCCTGGCTGAATAGTCCACGTGGGTCACGGCCGGAATCTCCGAACGCACCACGTTGAGTTTTTGGATGCCGAAGAGCTTTTGTTCGTCTTCGGTCATGGCCCGGCGGATTTCCGGCCTGACCCCGGCCACCAGCAACATGTAGGGGCTGGCGCCGTCCATTTCAAAGTAATCGCCGACCCGCTCGGCCAATACGGACGGCGCGAAGGGCCTGAACGACTCGCGGTATTTGATCTTGAGGTTCATCACCGACTGGATGCGCGGGCTGCGGGCGTCGCCGATGATCGAGCGCGCCCCCAAGGCCCGTGGTCCGAACTCCATGCGGCCCTGGAACCAGCCGATGACCTTTTCACCGGCGATCAGCGAGGCCACCCGTTTGGTGATGCCGTCGTAGCCGACGTTTTCGTAAGGTATGCCGCGCTCGGTGAGGAAACGCTCCACCTGCTGCTCGTTAAAGCCCGGCCCCAGATACGAGCCGAACTGGCAGTCGAATTTGTCGTCGGCCTGGCGCGGGTTGTCCAGATATTGATGCCAGGCGAACATTGCCGCGCCCAAGGCGCCGCCGGCGTCGCCCGCCGCTGGCTGAATCCAGATATCCTCAAAGGGGCCTTCGCGCAACAGCTTGCCGTTGGCCACGCAGTTGAGGGCCACGCCTCCGGCCATGCATAGGTATTTTTCACCGGTTTGGGCGTGGATATGCCGGGCCGTGCGCATGACCACCTCTTCGGTGACCTTTTGCACGCTGGCCGCCAGGTCCATCTCCCGCTGGGTCAGCGGCGATTCGGGCTTGCGCGGCGGTCCGCCAAACAGCTTGTCGAACTTGCTGTTGGTCATGGTCAGGCCCTGGCAATAGTTGAAATAGCTCATGTCCAGCTTGTATGAGCCGTCCTCCTTGAGGTCCATCAGCTTGTCGAGGATCACGTCCACGTACTTGGGATCGCCATAAGGCGCCAAGCCCATGATCTTGTATTCACCGGAATTGACCTTAAAACCCGTAAAATAGGTGAAGGCCGAATACAACAGGCCAATGGAGTGGGGAAAACGGATCTCGGCCCGGATGTCGATCTTGTTGCCGTCGCCCACGCCCCAGGAGGTGGTGGTCCACTCGCCCACGCCGTCCAGGGTCAGGAAGGCCGCCCGCTGGTACGGCGAGCTGAAAAAGGCCGACGCGGCATGGGACTGATGATGCTCGGGGAAGATTATCTTGCCCTCGTAGCCCAGTTCCTTTTGGATCACGTCCGGCAGCCACAGCTTCTGACGGATCCACAGGGGCATGGCCATCAAGAACGACTTGATGCCCGACGGGGCATAGGCCAGATACGTTTCCAACAGGCGGTCGAACTTTGTCAGCGGCTTGTCGTAGAACGCCACCAAGTCGAGATCGGCCGCCGTGAGCCCGGCCTGTTTCAAACAGAACCGGGCCGCCTTTGCCGGAAAATTATGATCGTGTTTTACCCGTGTCCAGCGCTCTTCCTGTCCGGCGGCCACAATGCGGCCGTCTTGCACCAGGCATGCTGCGGAATCGTGGTAATAACCTGATATGCCGAGAATATTCAATCGCCGCCTCTAGCCTCTCTGAAAATAGGAGTGCAGCAATCCTTTTTAACAAAAAAAACGGTATTGTCAAACAACGGCCAGGTTACAACGCCTTATTTCATCTTTTTCAGATAGTCTTTGGCGATTTTGGCTTGGCTGCTCTTGGGGTATTCCTTCGCCAGCTTGTTCAACACGATCTTTGCCGTGCGTTTGTCGCCCAAGGCGGAAAAGGCCAGGCCCTGTTTGAGCAATGCCGCCGGCACTTTCTGGCTCTTGCTGTACTTTTTAATGACCTGATTATAGGCCAATATCGCCTCTTCAAAGCGCTTTTGGCTATAGTAGGTCTCACCGATCCAGAAACTTGTCGAAGCGCCGTAGGCACTCTTGGGATAGGTGGCCAGCAGATTTTCCCAAGTGCTGCGGGCAGCGTCAAACTGCTTTTTCTGGTAGAGCGTGGCGGCCGTTTCGTACATCTGCTTGTCGCTGGGTTTTTCGTCCTTTTTTGCGGTCTCCGGCGTTGCGGCTGCGCCCGGTGTCGCCGCCGCGGCCTTGATGCCCAACAGCCCCTCGACTTTGGCCAACCGGTCGCCCAGGGTTGCACGCTCGGCCTTGGCCTGGCCTTCCTGATCGGCATTTTTCAGGCTGTGAGCGGTCTCGTCCATTTGCCCGCGCATCTGGGCCAATTCCCGCTGCATGGCCGTAAGGTCGGAGGCCAAGCTGGCCTGGGGCTGGCGCTGAGCCTCCATCTGGGTCTGCATGGCGTCGACCTTTTGCTTCAGCTTGCCCAGTTGATCCTGATTGGATCGCACCACGCCCTGCAAGGCGACAAAGTCTTCCTTGGTGATTGTAACGCAGCCTGCCGAAAGGGCCACCCCGCAGACGATGGCGATCGCGGCTAATTTTTTTATCATATCAATCCCCATATAGGTCAATGACAGCCCCGGCTACTTTATTATGAAGTGGGCCCGGCGGTTGGCGGCATAGGCCTCTTCGGTATGGCCAAGCACCAACGGCTTTTCCTCGCCGTAGCTGACGACTTCTATGCGCTGGGGGGTCACGCCCATGGCAATGAGGTACTGTTCACAGGAGCGGCCGCGCTTTTCACCAAGAGCCAGGTTGTATGCATTGGAACCCCGTTCGTCGCAGTGCCCTTCGACGATGATCATCACTTCGGGGTGCTGGGTCATGTACTGGGCCTTGTCGTTCAAAAGCTGCTTGGCCTCGGCCGACAGATCATAGCTGTCATAATCAAAGAAGATGTCCTGGTTTTCAAAGACTTCGCGCAGGGACTGCTCGCTGGTGCGTGCCTGTTCCTCGGTCAAACGCGCCTCGCGCAGGCGTCTTTCCCGCTCGGCGGCCAGACGAGCCTGCTCATCGGCGGTCATGGATCCCGGCCCGGCCACTTTCTCCTTGGCGCAACCGGCCACCATACCCAGGCTCATGCACAGAGCCGCCACTAGAACCAACATTACAAATTTTTTCACTTTGCGGCCTCCTTTATCCGGCAAACGGTTCGTTATCATTTCACAACACCCGGCGGCGACCAGGCCGGGGCGGTTTGATCGCCCTGCAGACTGGTCAGCCGTTTGATGGGCTGTCCTTCATACGTGATGACATATATCTGGTAGCGGCCCGTATTCCGGCCGGCATATGCTATGAGCCTGCCGTCGGGCGACCAGGTCGGTTCTTCGCAGGCACTCAGGCCGCTGGTCAGCACCCTCGTATCCGAGCCGTCTGCCCGGATGGTGCATATCTGAAAGATGCCGTTTATCTCCGCCTGGAAGGCTATCAGATCCCCCTTGGGCGACCATGCCGGAGAGGCGCAGTATTTGAGGCTGTAGGTCAGGCGCTGAACCTGGCCTGAGGCGAGATCCAGAATATATATCTGGGGAGAACCTCCCCGGTCGGAGACAAAGGCCATTTTCTTGCCGTCCGGCGAAAAGCTCGGGTCCACTTCGATGCCCCAGCCGTTGGTCAGGCGCTTGAGTTCCCTGCCCGTCTGGTCCACCAGAAAGATATTTGTCTTGCCGGTGTGGCTCATTGCCACGGCCAGGTTGCCGGAGCCGGGCTGAAAGGCCGGGGTGATGTTCACTCCGGGCTTGTCCACCGCCACCCTTCCCGATCCTCCCCGGAGCGAATGCAACAGGACCACGGGCCTGCGCCGGACATAGGAGGTGTAGGCCAGCAACTGCCCGTCGCGGCTCCAGGCCGGATAGAGGCAGATGTCTCCGCGGTTGGTCACGGCCTTGATGTCGCTGCCGTCATAGCGCATGACCATGATTTCCTTATGGCCGCTTTTGGTGCTGACAAAGGCGATCATGGTGCTGAACACCGAGCGTTCGCCGGTGACCGCGTGCATGATCTCGTCGGCGAACCGGTCCATCATGTCCGGCAGCATTGCCACAGTACCGCCGTATTCCACGCCCACCAGCCGCTTGCCCTCGACAACGTCGTACAAGCTGCAATGCAGGGTCAGTTCATCGCCCTGGCGCTTGTATTCGCAAGCCACCAGTAACTCCGCGCCGATAACCGACCAGCGGCGGTACTGGACCGCCCCGATTTTGGGTATTCCCAAAAAGCCCTTGGGATTGAGAAAATCGAACAGGCCCGTAAAGCTCAGGTTTTTCTGAAGGATTCTGGTGCCGTCACCCCCCGCGGCATCGGTCGCCGTGCCATCCATGGGTTGGAACTCGGGCAAGGCGATGGGCAGCTTGCGGCTGAACGGCTGGGTGATGTCGATATAGACCCGGGCCCAGGCCGGAGCGGAGCATAAAACCACGGCCAAAACGGCCGTCAGCATCATTAATTTGGTCAATGGGCGCATAAATCAACCACTCGCGATCTTTCTAGCCTCCGGCCTCGTCCGGACGGAAGCGTATGCCTACTTCATGGGTGGCACCGGGGTATCCGCCCGGCAGGGGCGGATACGGCGCGGCCTTTTCCACGGCGCGCAGGGCCGACTGGTCCAGGCGGACGTTGCCCGAGCTTTCCTCCAGCCAGCATTTTTCCAATGTGCCGTCCCGCCGGATGCGCAGGGTCACCACGGCCATGCGGCCCCTGGTGTTGCCGGTAAGGGCCTCGGGCAGGTTCCAGGAGCGTCTGATCCGCTCCCAAAGCTCGGTGTAATATAACTGGAACCGCGCTGACATCTCGTCGCCGCCGCCGGGCCGGGCATAGGCCCCGCCGCCGGCCGCGGCCGAGCCGACCTTGCTTTCGACCTTGTTCAAAGCCGCCGCCAACTGCTGCTCCTGCTTTTGCTTGCTCTGCATGCTCGCCAGGCGCTGGGCCAAGATTTTATCCGGATCCGGTTCGGTTTTTTTCTTTTTGCGCTCAATGCGCGTGGCCGTTTTTTTGGTGCCGATGGCCACCTTGGGCTCTGGTTTTGGTTTGGGTTTGGCCACCGGCTTGGGCGCGACCTTTGGTTCGGCCTTTTTAGGCGGCGCTGGTTTGGCTGCCGCCGGTTGTGGAGCCCCGGCCGCGGGCAGCGGCGGCGCGGCCACCAGGGAGACCTGATACGTGGGGGCGAAGAATATGCGTTTTTGCCCGCCCGACGGCCAGATGATAACGGCGGCGATTATCAACAGGTGCAGGCCCAGGCTCACGGCCACGGCCCATCCAAACTGATCTCCGTTTTTTGCGTTTCTTATGATCGCCGTAGCGGTCAAGATTTCTTCTTCTCTGGTTTGGTGACCTTTTCCGGCTCGGTTACCATGCCCAGGTCCTTGACCCCCGCCTTGCGGGCTTCGGCCATGACCTGCACCACCACGCCATAGGGCACGTCCTTGTCGGCGCGCAGGTAAACACGGATACCTTTTTTACGGGTAGTCACGTTCTTGAGTTTTTCGGACAAGTCCTGGACGGGGACTTCGAATTCATCCAAATAGACCTGGCCCTGCTTGGTGACCGACAACACCAACATGTCGTCGCTGGATTTGAGGGCTCCGCTGTCGGTTTCGGGCAAATCCACATCAAGACCCTGGACCATCATCGGCGCGGCGACCATGAAAATGATAAGCAGCACCAGCATGACGTCCACCAGGGGCACCACGTTGATCTCGCCCATTACCTTGCGGCTGCTGCCGATACCGCCGGCCACGATAGCGCTCCTATGCCCCGGCCGGACCGGATGATTCCGGCTGGCCTTGGCGGCTCATCACTTCCAACTCCACCAGGTTCAGAAAGTCCTGGCTGAATGTGTCCATCTGGGATTCCAGCACCTGGATCCTGCGGTTGAAATGGTTAAAAAAAACAACCGCCGGTATGGCTGCCAGCAATCCGAAAGCCGTGGCCACCAAGGCCTCGGCAATGCCGGGAGCCACGGTGGACAGGTTTGCCGTCTTCATGCTGCCGATATTTCGAAAGGCGTCCATGATGCCCCAGACAGTGCCGAACAGACCGATGAACGGGGCGGTGTTGGCCGTGGTGGCCAAAAAAGTCACCGTTCGGGCCAGCTTGGTCGATTCCTCGGCCAGACCCCGGCTAAGGGCCCGTTTGATGTTGGCCATCAGCGCGTGAGGCAGGCCGTCGGACCGGGATTTGCGCAGGCCCATTACCTTTTGCAATTCAGCGTAGGCCAGGTTAAAAACAGCGGCCAGGGGACTGCCGGAAAGGTGCGCCGCCTGGGAGTTGGCGGCCGAAAGGCTTTTGGCGCTCCAAAAGGCATCCTGGAAAAGATGATTCTGTTTGGTGGCCCGCTTGATGACCAGAAATTTGGAAATGATCACGGCCCAGCTTATGACCGAAAACAAGACCAATAAAAAAAGGACAAACTTGACCACATAACCGGCATCCCAAACCAATTGCCATATGTTCATGCCGTTTCCGGCGGCGTCGGCGACTGGTTCGGCCATGGCGGCCCCTGCGGTCAATGTAATTGCTACAGTAGCAATCAGTCCCAAGATGTAGTTGATCATACAAGCCCCTATCGCATTATATGGTGGCACTATATCCTTGGGTGTAGTCAAAGTCAAGGCGGCGTTTGGGCCAAAAATGTTTTATAATGTTGACGTTTTGAAACAAAAAAATCTTACGGGGGTCCTTTTGGGAAATAGCGACATCAAGGCCATCTTCATGGATCTGGACGGAACTCTGGCCGACAGCATGGCCACAATGGGCAAGGTTTTTCAGCGTTTTTTGGAACTGAAAAAAATAGACGCCCGCCCGGCGGATTTCCGGCATCTGCGGGGCAAACCTTTGGACGCATTGTTGAAAGTATTCAGGGAACAATACGGAATCGAATATTCCGAATTGCAACTCGTCAATGAATTCTATGACTTGGCTGACGAAGTCTATGCCGAGCAAACCGTGCCCATGCCCGGGGCCAGCAGGTTGATCCACGGCGCCAGCCAGCGCGGCGTTCAACTTTTCATCGTCACCTCGGCCCGCGGCACGGTGGTCAGAGACTTTTTAAAAACCCATGGCTTTGATCCGTTCATAAAGGGCGTGATCGCGGCCGAGGATGTCTCCATCCAGAAGCCCGATCCCCAGCCCTATTTGGCGGCCCTTGATCTGGCTGGCCTGACGGCGGCCCATGGCTTGGCCGTCGAGGATTCCATTGTGGGATCGCTATCAGCCACCAGGGCCGGGCTGGCCACCTGGATCATGGCCCCCAAGGGATATTCGGAGGTGGACCCGGCCACACCTGGCGTTCAGGGCTTTGTAAAACGGCTGGACGAACTGATAGACCTGCTTTAGCAGACAACCCCAATCCCGGCAATCCGTCGACCGGCCGCGGCTGAGCGCGCCGTTCATCCCTTCGAGCCCTTAACCGCTCGGTGCACGTCATGCTTTTATCTCAGTGAAATCGCTACGAATTGTTTTTTAAGCCAAAGACATATGCGGAGTCAGGTTCCGAACAGCCACTCCACCGCTTGGTCCACGTCGGTGAAGACTTGATGCTCCCAATGGATGCTTTCCTGCAAAAGCTGCTCGTACATGCGGCTCAGGCCATAGATATGCCGGGAGTCCGCCACAAGGGCTGTCCGGCCCTGGGGCCTGATTTTTTTAGCGGCGCGGTGCCTGGTGACATCGGCCATCGACCAAATCAAATCTCCGGTGTCATCGGACGATTCAACCTCGCGGATGTCCCACAGGTCGAAATACGGCCGTGTCAAATCGACCTGTTCCATGACTTCCAGGATTTTAGCCGAGACATCGTTGACCTTGAATACGCCTGCCACATGATAGCGGGTGAAATTCTTTACCCGGTCGTACTCGTATTGGATATTCATCAACCGTGACCGCAAAAATGAAGAAACTGCGCCAGTTAAAAACGTTTGGGTCATGGGGAGGCAATAGCAAATATAGCACAAGCCGATGGCCCGATTCAGGAAAATTGTTGCCCTATTGTCACAACGAACTCGACCCGGCGATCATCTTCCGGCAGGAATCACCAGCCGCTGGCCGATGAATATTTTGTTGCCCTTGATTTTGTTGGCGCTGCGCAACGCGGCGATGCTGACACCGGAGCGTTTGGCTATGCCGGTGAGGGTGTCGCCCCGTTTGACCACGTAATTGCCATTTGGTGGCGGGGGATACTGCTTGCTGGCGGGCAGATGGCCGACCTTTGCCTCCAGGGCCTTGGCCATGCCCAGAGGGGTCATGATGATGTAGTTGCCCTTGGGCAGGGCATAGCGGTTGAACTGCGGGTTGAGTTCCTTGATGCGGCGAACGGTTGTCCCGGCCGCGTTGGCAATGGCCAACAGGTCCGTGGTCCGGCTCAGATAAACCGCGGCCGGTTCCGCTGGCACGGGCCCGTAGAGCCTCTCGGGCGGCAGGTCATAGCCGTATTGTTTGGGGTTTTGCATGATGATCTTGGCCGAAATGATGCGGAAGATATAGCGCATCGTCTCCCGGGGCAGATGCAGTTCATAATAATCGCGGCGGCCCTGTTCCTCGATGGCCTTGCGGACCCTTGCCTCCCCGCAGTTGTAGGCGGCCATGGCCAGGGTCCATGAGCCGAACTCGTCATGCAGCCAGCGCAGATAGGCCAACGCCGCTGCGGTTGATTTGCCGAAGTTACGGCGTTCGTCGATCCAGCGGTCCACCCGCAGGCCGTATCGGCGGGCGGTAAAGGGCATGAACTGCCAGGCCCCCACGGCCCCGGCGGGCGAGCGGACGCCACGCAGCAAGGCGCTTTCGGCTACGGCCAGGTATTTCAGATCTTCGGGCATGCCAGCTTCCTTCAACTGGCGCGTGATATACGGGAAATACCTGGCTCCCCGTTTGAGCCACATCACCACCTGGGCCTGGTCGTTGACGTCGATTGTGAACTCCCGGTCCAGGGCCTCGGCAATACTCAGGTCATCCATGGGCACAGCTTCGCCGCACAAGGCGATTTCCTGCGGCGGAGCAGGCAGGTTGCGCATGGGTTGATCGGCCATGGCCCCGTAGCCCCAAAGGGCAATCATCAGCATAAAAACGGCGATCTTGGCGGCTTTTCTCACGAATCATCCTGGCGAAAGTGGTCATAGCCTTGCAGGCCGACATCGATTATTTCACCGTCGCGGCTTAATAAACTGACGCCCCGGCCCTTGTTTATGGTACCGATCCGCACGATTTTGGCCGTGGGATCGCTTTCGGCGGCAATTGACTGCAACAGGGCCACATCGCCGGGCTGGCAGGTGAACAGCAGTTCGAAGTCCTCGCCGCCCCGCAGGGCCCAATCCAGCACGTCGGCATCCATCCTGGCGGCCAATTCGGCCACCTGGGCGCTGACGGGCAACTTGGCCTCCTCGATCCTGGCCCCCACGTCGCTGGCCTGGCACAGGCGGGCCAGGTCGGTGGCCAGGCCGTCGGAGATGTCCATCATGGCCCCGATCTTGTCCGACTTGGCCAGGGCCCGGCCCAATTCCACCCTGGGGATGGGCCGCAGATGTGCCTCCACGGCCTCGGAAACCGAGGCCTCGCCCGGGTCCCCGCCGCCCAGCAGCCAGGCCAGTCCTGCCCCGCTGGCGCCCAGGGGACCGCTGACGCAGATGGCCTCTCCGGGACGGGCGGTCTTGCGCAGGGCCGGCTTCACCGGGTCGCAGACACCCATGATGCACAGGTTCAGGATCATCACCGGAGCGCCGACAGTGTCGCCGCCCACCAGGTTCAGGCCGTATTTTTGGCCCAGATCCATCATGCCCCGGATCAGGTCTTCCACCAATTGGCCTGTGGGCCTTGGCGGCAGGCCCAAGGACAAAAAGCCCCAGCGGGGGGCCGCGCCCATGGCGGCCAGGTCGCTGAGGTTGGCGGCCATGACCCTGCGGCCGATGTCATAGGGCGAAATGAACGACGGATCGAAATGCACGCCCTCGACCATCATGTCGGTGGTTACGGCCACGCGGCTGCCGCCGATGAGCAATACGGCCGCGTCGTCGCCGATGCCCACCGACGTATCGCGGCCCACGGCCCCGCCGGCCATTGAGGCAACAAGGCGCAAAATGTCCTCTTCGCTGAAATGAACCGGCGGGGTCGTCTGATCCATGACAGGCCTAGCGCTCGTCCGAGGCGTACATGTAGTTGATCAACGCCGGTTCATATTCGAACAGTTCGGCGTCATCAAAGAAACGGGCCACCTCGGCCTGGGCCGTTTCAATGGAATCGCTGGCGTGAACCAGGTTGGCCTGCATGGACATGCTCATGTCGCCGCGGATGGTGCCGGGCTCGGCGTCGCGGGCGTTGGTCACTCCGCAGAGCTTGCGGCATACGGCCACGGCTTCCAGGCCCTCCAGACAAAGGGCCACCACCGGAGTGCGGCTCATGAATTCCCAGATCGTGGGGAAAAACGGCTTGTCCGCCAGGTGGCTGTAATGCTCGCGCAGCAGAGCTTCGTCCAGGGAAATCATCTTCATGCCGGCGACCTTCAGGCCCTTGGCCTCGAAGCGGCCCAAAATGCGCCCGGCCAGCCCGCGGGCGATGGCGTCGGGTTTTATCAAAATGAGAGTTCGTTCCACAGTTGTTTTCCTTTGCGGTTGTTTACTTGATAAACGCCTGTATTACTTAACAGATTACAAGTTGTTGATTAGACTGTGCGGCCCAAGTCCGCTGGCGGACTCCCCTCCGCGGCGCCTGTTCCATTGGCCTAATTAGGTCAGACAGCGGCGTCAATGTCAAGACGGCTCGTTGACACGGGCCCCCGGGCGTGATAGCAATCAGACCCATACAATCGGTGTATGCGTACAGGAAGGGAAGACGGTGCGATTCCGTCGCGGTCCCGCCGCTGTAACCGGGGACAACAGGCCGCATGGCAGCCACTGCCGCGTTTATGACGCCGTGGGAAGGCGCGGTCCAAGGATGATCCGGAAGCCAGAATACCAGCCTGTCCGCACAGCCGCAATCGCCCGCGAGGTTTCGGGGTCGGCGGTCACGCGCAATTAGCCTGCACGGAAAAAAAGCGCGGTCCTCCGGACTCCCAATTATGGGTCCGGTTTTTTTATTGAGGCGTCCATCAACAATGAAACGGCTTGGTTACATCATTTTTGCCTGTCTGCTGGCCGCAGCCATGGGCGCATCAACCGCCCGCGCCGCCCAATACACCGATGAAATGGGGCGCGCCATCGACCTGCCCAAGACACCCCAGCGCCTCATCGGACTGACCCCGGCCCTGACCGAAACGATCTACGCCCTTGGTTTGGGCGACAAGGCCGTGGGGGCCACGACATGGGCCGACTATCCCCCGGCCGCCCAAAACCTGCCCAGGGTCGGTTCGTACGTGGCGCCCAACCTGGAGCGCATCATCGAGCTGGCCCCGGACCTGATCCTGGCCAGCCGGGAAGGCAACCCGCCCGACGTGGTGGATTCGCTGACCAGGATGGGCTTAAAGGTGTACGTCATCGCTCCCAACGACCCGCTTAACCTGCCGGTGACCATGGCCAAACTGGGCCAGGTGTGCGGAGCTCCGGAAGCCGGCCGGGCCCTGGCCGATGAGATTCAGAAGCAGTTTGCCAAGGTCATCCGTACGGTGGCCGGTGCGCCTAAACCGGCGACCTTGATGGTCGTTGGCAGCCAGCCATTGATCACCGCCGGGGAAGGATCGCTGACCAACGCCCTTCTGGTCATGGCCGGGGGCGCCAATATAGCCAATGGCGTGCCCGGACGCTGGCCCAAGCTGAGCCTGGAAAAAGTGGTCCAGGAGCAGCCCGAGCTGGTGATACTGTCCACCATGGAGCGGGGCATGGAACGTGACAAGGTCCTGGAGTACTGGCGCAACATGCCCGGCCTCAAGGACCGGCCGGATTTCCGGGTCGCCTACATCGAGTCTTCCATCGTAGACCGTCCCGGCCCGCGCCTTGGCCAGGGTCTGCTGGAATTGGCCCGCCTGATCCACCCCGAACTATTCGGCGGCGACAGATGAGGGCGACCAAGTCAAACCTGGGCCTGCTCTGCCTGGGCCTGGCCGTCCTGGCCCTGGCGGCCATCGTGGCGGGCCTGATGGTGGGAACGGCCCACGTGCCTCTTTCGAGCATCTGGGCTTGGTGCATCGGCGACGACATCAAGGTCTCCGAAGCCGTGATCGTGGGTCAGTTGCGCCTGCCGCGCCTGCTGCTGGCCTCCCTGGCCGGGGCCTCGCTGAGCCTGTCGGGCGTGGTGTTTCAGGGCATCCTGCGCAACCCCCTGGCCGAGCCGTTCATCCTGGGCGTATCGGGCGGGGCCGCCACCGGGGCGGTGCTGGCCCTGACCCTGGGTCTGAGCAGCATCTGGGGCATCTCCCTGCCCGCCTTTGTCGGCGCCCTGGCCACCATGGTCATGGTCCTGGCCATAGCCAACCGCAGGGGCGGCATGAACACGGCGTCCATCGTGCTCACCGGCGTTATGATCAATGCGTTTTTCACCGCGGTGATCATGTTCATCATCTCCACCACCACGGACCAGAAGCTGCATTCCATATTGTTTTGGCTCTATGGCGACCTGGCCGGGGCCACCATGACCCAGGCCGCCCTGCTGGCGCCGGTGCTGGCCGTGGCCGGGGCCGTATTATGGCGTTTCGCCCGGCACCTGAACCTCCTGAACGCCGGTGACATCGCCGCCGCATCCCTTGGCGTTGAAGTCCGGCGCACCAAGTTCATCCTGCTGAGCACCGCCAGCCTGCTTGTGGGCGTGGCCGTCAGTCTGACCGGCCTCATCGGCTTCGTGGGACTGATGGCCCCGCACTTGCTGCGCATGGCCATAGGCCATGACCACCGTTTGCTGCTGCCCGGCTCGGTGCTGTTCGGTGCGGCGTTTTTATGCCTTGCCGACACCGTTGCCCGCACCGTCATCAGCCCTTCGTCGCTGCCCGTGGGCGTGGTCACGGCCATGCTGGGCGCTCCGTTCTTCCTGATGCTCATGGCCAAAAGGGGCAGCCGGTGGTTTTAGACAAACGAAATCAAGCCATCCTGGAGGGCCGGGACCTGGAATACGCCTATGGCAGCACCCGTGTGCTGACGGGAGTGGTTGTCAGCCTTGAGCGGGGTGAAATCCTGGGCATTCTTGGCCCCAACGGCTCGGGCAAATCAACGCTTTTAGGGCTTCTTTCGGGTTTGATATCTCCGGCAAAGGGCCAAGTTCTGTTGGAAGGCAAACCCATTGCCTCCTTGTCCCGGACCCAAATCGCCCGAACCATGGGTCTGGTTCCCCAAACGCCGGAGGTCTCACCGGGCCTGAGCGTAATCGAAACCGTTTTGGCCGGCCGTTTCAACCTCATGGGCGGACGCCAGTTTGAGAACAAGGCCGACGAGCAGGCCGCTGCGGACGCCCTGAAGATGACCGGGCTGACGGCCTTGGCCCAACGCTCGGCCGGGGCCCTTTCCGGCGGAGAGGCCCAGCGTCTGGCCCTGGCCAGGGCCATGGCCGCCGAACCTCGGCTCCTGCTCCTGGATGAGCCCACCAGCGCTCTGGATCTGGATCACCAGATGGGCGTGATGTCCATGTTGGAAAGGCGCGCCATTGCCAGCGAACTGGCGGTGTGCATCGTCAGCCACGACCTGAACCTGGCCTCTTTGTTTTGCCACAAACTTCTGTTGCTGCACGAGGGCAAGGCTCTGGCCTGGGGCTCTCCCGAAGAGGTGTTGCGGCCGGAGCTGTTGCACAAGGCCTACGGCGTAAAGACCCATGTGGACAATGAACCGAGCCGGGGCCGTCCCAGGGTGACGACATTGGCTCCTCCCCTGCCTGACCAGACCGTCACGAAAGTCGGGTAAATATTTGATTTAGACGGCTTGCCCATTGTGTTAAACTGCCACTAATTTGAAATCAGGGGCAAATCGTTATTGCTAACGAATCGCCCGGGCCACCTGCCCGGCCCCGGTTTCGCCCCAACTAGTTAAAAACCAATTTGTAAACTCATGGGGTACCGATGCGCTCCAAGGCTGACCGAAAAAAGACGCCATGGCTGTGGCTCGCACTAACGGCCATAATCATGACCCTGATGCTGCCTGGTTGTATAACCGTAGGGCCTGATTATGAAAAGCCTGATTCGGACATGCCCAAGAAATGGGACCTGCCCGAAGACCCGGCCGTAAAACCCGATGCGGGCAATATCCAGAAATGGTGGTCGGTATTCCAGGACCCCATCCTTGACGGTCTCATCAAAACCGCGGGGGAAAACAACCTGGACCTGCGCAACGCCTATGCCAGGGTCAGGCAGGCCCGGGCCCAGATCGGCGTGGCCAGGGGTGAACTGCTGCCCTCCCTTGACGCCAGCGGCAGCTACTCCCAGTCAAAGACCAGTGAATACGACGCCGTACCCGGCGGACCGGTAATCGACAATACCCAGATCGGCGCCAATGCCAGTTGGGAAATCGATTTCTGGGGCCGTATCCGCCGCTCGGTGGAATCGGCCACGGCCGATTGGCAGGCCTCCGAAGAAGACCGCGTCGATATCATGATCACCCTCTATTCCGAAGTGGCCCAGACCTATTTTGATCTGCGCAGCGCCCAGGCCCGGTTGGCCGCAGCCTATGAAAACATCATCAGCCAAAAGGAAGTGCTCAAGCTGACCGAATCGCGCTTCCGCAACGGCCTGGCCACCGACCTCGACGTTTCCCAGGCTGAAACGGTTTTGGCCAGCACCGAAGCCGAGGTCCCTCCCTTGAAGATCAGCCAGGAGCAGGCTCTCAACACTATTGACCTGCTGCTTGGAAATCAGCCCGGCCGATCCAGGGACCTTTTGGAGCCGATCAAGGCACTACCCCATCCGCCCACCGAGGTGGCCGTGGGCATGCCGGCCAATATTCTGCGGCAAAGGCCCGATATCCGTAAAGCCGAACGCCAGCTTGCCTCGGCCACGGCCCAGATCGGCGTGGCCAAGGCCGACCTGTATCCCAGCTTTTCCATCTTCGGCAACATCGGCTATTCAGCGGCCGCCGGAGGTAACCTGTTCAAATCCGGCAGCGACTTTTACAGTTGGGGCCCCCAGTTCCAGTGGAAGATATTTGAGGGCGGTCGCATCAAAGCCCAAATCGAGGTTGCCGGTTACCAGGCCGAGCAGGCGCTGTTGACCTATCAGCAGACCGTGCTAGGCGCCCTTGGCGAAGTGCAAAACACCATCGTTTCCTATGTGCAACAAAGAAACAGGGTCGCCGCCCTGGACCGCACGGTGAGATCATCCCGGCGGACCCTGGAGCTGGCCATCCGGCTCTACAAGGACGGCCTGCAGGACTTCCAGCCTGTCCTGGACGCTCAGCGCACTCTGTTCCAGTATGAAGATCAACTGGCCCAGGCCAGAGGGAACGCTGCCAGCAACCTGGTGCTTTTGTACAAGGCGCTGGGCGGCGGCTGGGATATCGCGGCAGATGAGCAAAGCCGGCTGCAGGAGCACCAGGATGTAGACGCCGCCAAGGCGCCCGCATCAGCGAAAAACGAGGAAGAAGAGAAGTAACTACACGCCTGGACCATGGCGGGGAATGGACTTATGAAATTGAGACTCGGGCTTTTGAACGGTTTCAGATACGCGGCATGGGCGGCCATGGTTGCCGCCACGGTGGTTTTGGGCGGTTGCAAACAGGCCGAATACAAGGCTCCGCCGCCTCCGGTGGTCACCGTGGACAAACCCACGGTAAAGGAAGTGACCATCTACGCCGACTATACTGGCTTTACCCAGGCCTATGCCTCGGTGGACCTGCGGGCCAGGGTCGAAGGCTTCCTGGATGGGATGCATTTCACGCCGGGCGACAGGGTGGAGCCGGGCAAGTTGCTGTTCACCATCGACCCAAAGCCCTTTGAGGCCTCCAGAGACCAGGCCGCCGGCGTACTGGCCCAAAGGATCGCCGAGTTGCAGCTCGCCGACGCCACACTGGTCCGCAAGGAAAGGGCCTACAAAGACCGGGCCGTCAGCGAGGTCGAGGTTATCGAGGCCAAGGCCAACAAGGCAGAGGCCGAGGCGGCCATCAAATCCGCCAGGGCCGACCTGGAATCAGCCAAAATCAATCTAAGCTACACCAAGATCAACTCGCCCATCGAAGGGCGGGTGACCCGCAACCTGGTGGACACCGGCAACCTGGTAGGCGCCGGTGAAAAGACCCTGCTGGCCAACGTTGTCGACGACGACCCCATATACGTCTACTTCAACGTGTCTGCCAACGACCTGCTGTTTTACCAAAAAGAGACCCGCGAAAGCCCGGATTGGTCCAAAAAGCAGGATGACCCCACGGCCTACATGGCCTTGGCCAATGAAGAGGGATACCCCCATAAGGGCGCCCTGGATTACATGGACAACAAGATCGACCAGGCCACCGGCACCATTCAGGTCCGCGGCAACTTCCCCAACGCCGACCACAGAATACTTCCGGGTCTGTTTGTCCGAATCCGCCTTCCCCTGGTCAACAAGAAAGACGCGGTTCTGGTGCCCGACACGGCTATTGGCACGGACTTGGGCGGCAAGTATGTCCTGGTGGTCGGTGACAAGAACATAGCCGAATACCGCAAGATTGAAGCCGGTCCGCTCTATGGCGCGGAGAGGCTTATCACCAGCGGCCTCAAAGCCGGAGAGACCATCATCATCAACGGAATGCAGATGGTCCGCCCCGGCGCGCCGGTCACCCCGATGACCAAAGAGCAAATGCAACAGGCCGAAGCCCAGGCCCAAGCCAAGGCCGAGGAGGCCAAGGGCCATAACGGCCAGGCCAAACCCGCCGGTGAGGCGACCGGAGACAAGGACAAGACGGCGGACAAGGCCGGGAAGTAAGCGAGTCTAGAGCATGTTTTCGCGCTTTTTCATCAACCGCCCCATCTTTTCGGCTGTTGTCTCCATCGTCATCGTGCTCAGCGGTCTGATTACGCTCAGCGCCCTGCCGGTGGCCCAGTATCCGGAAATAGCACCGCCCACCATCCAGGTTACGGCCAGCTATCCCGGTGCCAACGCCAAGGTTGTCGCCGACACGGTGGCCGCGCCCATTGAACAGCAGGTCAACGGCGTCGAGGGCATGATCTACATGTCCAGCGTCAGCGCGGCAGACGGCAGCTACACATTGACGGTCACCTTTGAGACCGGCACCGACACCGACATGGCCAACGTGCTGGTGCAAAACCGCGTGGCCATCGCCCAGAACACCCTGCCCTCCGACGTGCGCCGCCTGGGCGTGAACACCAAAAAGCAGTCCACCAACTTCGCGGCCATGATAACCCTGGTTTCCAACGACGGCCGCTATGACGACGTATATCTTTCCAACTACGCCACGGTCTACATCCGCGATGAGCTCAGCCGCATCAACGGCGCCAGCGACGTCTCGGTGTTGGGCGCCGGCGACTATTCCATGCGTGTTTGGCTCAACCCCGAAAAGCTCAAGTACCTCGGCCTGACCACCGATGACGTGACCAACGCCATCAGCGAGCAGAACGTACAGGTGGCCGCCGGCATCATCGGCCAGCCCCCGGCGCCCAAGGAGCAGAGCTTCCAGTACACGGTCAGTGTGTTGGGGCGCCTTGAAGATGTGGAGCAATTCAAGAACATCATCGTCAAAACCGGCGATGACGGCCGCCTAGTGCGGGTCAAGGACATCGGCACAGTCGAACTGGGCGCAAAGACATACACCATCAAGAGCCAGCGCAACGGCAAACCAACAGCGCTGTTGATGATCTACCAGTTGCCGGGGGCCAACCTATTGGCCCTGACCGAAGCCATCCAGGCCAAGATGGAGGAACTGGCCGAGCGTTTTCCCGAAAGCGTGGAATACCAGGTCACCTACAACGCGGCCGACGTCATCCGGGCCTCCATCAGTGAAATCGTCGAGACGCTGGTCATCGCCGCGATCCTGGTCATCCTGACGGTGTATGTATTCCTGCAGGACATGAGGGCCACGCTGATTCCGGCCATAACCATACCCGTGTCGCTCATCGGCACGTTCCTGGTCATGGCCATCCTGGGCTTTTCCATCAATACGCTGACCTTGTTCGGACTGGTGTTAGCCATCGGCATTGTCGTTGACGACGCCATTGTCGTGGTGGAAAACGCCTCGCGAAACATCGACGAAACGGGTCTGCCGCCAAAGGAAGCCACGGTCAAGGCCATGGAGGAGGTCACTTCTCCGGTTATCGCCACCACCATGGTCTTGATGGCCGTGTTCGTGCCCACCGCGTTCATGGGCGGCATGACCGGCGTCCTGTACAAGCAGTTCGCCCTTACCATCGCCACGGCCACCTTCTTCAGTTCCATCAACGCCCTGACCCTGAGCCCGGCGTTATGCGGTCTGGTGCTCAGGCCTTCCAAGGAGCACAAGCACGGTTTCTTCAAGTGGTTCAACGACACCATGCACTTCACCACGAACAAATATCTGAAGATCGTGGGCATGGGCGTGCGCCGCACGGGCTTCGCGCTGATTCTGTTCCTGGTTTTTGCCATACTGGCCGCCTTTGGCATGATCCACACCCCCACCGGATTCGTGCCCGAGGAAGACAACGGCTACATGATGGTCAACGTGCAACTTCCCGACGCGGCAAGCCAGGAGCGCACAGAGGCCGTGATGAAAAAATGCAACCAGATCGTGGCCAACACCCCCGGCGTGGCCAACTTTATCAGCGTCATCGGCTACAGCTTTTTGGACAGCGCGGCCAACTCCAACATGGGCGGCATGGTCATCGTGTTCAAGCCCTGGGATGATCGTACAGCGCCGGAAGAGCAGCAAAGCGCAATCTTGAACCACCTGCGCCGCGAATTTTACATGATTCAAGAGGCCATTGTTTTCGCCTTTATTCCGCCCGCGTTGCCCGGCCTGGGCACGACCGGTGGATTCACCATGCAGTTGCAGGACCGAGGCGGGGTCGGGCTCAACCAGTTGCAGCAGGTCGCCGATGAAATGGTTTCCGACGGCAACGCCCAAAGCGGTCTTACCGGAATGTACACCGGTATCCGCGTGAACGTGCCCCAGTTGTTCGCCGACATAGACCGCGAACAGGTCAAGAGCATGAACGTTCCCTTGAGCAACGTGTTCAGCACGCTCCAGGCCTATCTCGGATCTTCCTATGTCAACGACTTCAACAAGTTCGGCCGCACCTACCAGGTCAACATCCAGGCGGACAGCAAATTCAGGGCCCAGCCGGACGACATCGAAAAGCTCGACGTGCGCAACAACAACGGCGAGATGATTCCCCTGGGCACGCTGATCAAGGTGGAGCCATCGTTCGGGCCCCAGTTGATCACCCGCTACAACGTCTACCCGGCAGCCACCGTCCAAGGTTCGGCCGCGCCGGGCTTCTCCAGCGGCCAGGCCATGGACATCATGGAACAGATGGCCAAGGAAAAGATGCCCCGCAGCATGGGCTATGAATGGACCGGCATGTCCTATCAGGAAAGGATCGCCGGAAGCCAGGCCCCGGTCATATTCACTATCGCCGTCATCTTCGTCTATCTGTTCCTGGCGGCCCAGTATGAAAGCTGGAAGATTCCGGTGTCGGTCATCCTGTCCGTGCCGCTGGCCCTGTTCGGCGCCTTCCTGGCCGTTATCATGCGCGGTATGGACAACAACACCTACACCCAGATCGGTTTGATCCTGCTCATCGGCATGGCCACCAAAAACGCCATCCTCATCGTGGAGTTCGCCAAGGACGCCCACGAGCTAAAGGGCATGAGCGTCATCGACGCGGCCATGGACGCGGCCAAACTGCGATTCCGGCCCATCCTGATGACTGCGTTTTCGTTCATTCTGGGTGTCTTGCCGCTGGTCATAGCCGACGGCGCCGGCGCGGGCAGCCGCCGAGCCCTGGGTACGGCCGTGTTCGGCGGCATGCTGGCGGCAACGGTGATGGGCGTGATTTTCGTACCAGCCCTGTACGTCATATTCCAGAGTCTGGGCCAAAGCCGCAAGAGCAAGAAGCAGGCCGCCATGCCGGCGGCACCAACCCAAACAGACTAAGTTTGTTCATAAATAGTCAAGGTACCACGGCGTCCCCTTTGGGGGACGCCGTTCGTTTATAGCCGCTACGGATTATCTCCCCCGACAGCTATAAGTATTAGCTATTTGACAAATAGGTTCAGCCCATATACCGTCTACCTACCGAAGAACTCTAGCCTTTTACAGGTAAACTTAATGAAACTGCGCATCGGCTTTACTTGAGAACCTGGATTGAAATCTACCCGGGCACGGTAGGCTGGCGGAGTTCTGACAAACCTGCAATTTTTTTTCCCATCGCAAGTTACCCTCTGCACAAGCCGCTGGCCCACCGCCATGGTTAATTTCCTTATTCTACCAGGTCTATTGTGGATTAAACGGTGGATACACCATGTTCCCAGCCGATCATGGCGACCGGCGGAGTTTTATGGGGTTGTAACAATCAAGTGAAACTACTTGTTTTTTTTAATCAAGCCACTAAGTCATCGAGGAGCTTTTGTGATGGCTGAAAACATCAACAATCCAGTGGGAGCGGTCATGGTGGTGGGCGGCGGTATCGCCTCCATCCAGGCCTCGTTGGATCTGGCCGACAGCGGCTACTACGTCTACATGGTCGAGAAATCCTCGGCCATCGGCGGCGTCATGGCCCAGTTGGACAAGACCTTCCCGACCAACGACTGCTCAATGTGCATCCTGTCGCCCAAACTCGTGGAGGCCGGACGCCATCCCAACATCGAAGTGCTGACCATGGCCGATGTCAGGAGCATCGACGGCCATGCCGGCAATTTCCAGGTCCAGGTGCACCAGCAAGCCCGTTACATCGACATGGGCAAGTGCATCGCCTGCGGGGCCTGCGCCCAGAAATGCCCCAAACGCATCGACGACGAGTTCAACGAAAAACTTAACAAACGCCACGCGGCCCACGTGAAATATCCCCAGGCAGTGCCGTTGAAGTACGTCATCGACAAGGAAAACTGCCTTTATTTCCAAAAGGGCAAGTGCCGGGCCTGCGAAAAGTTCTGCCCGGCCAACGCGGTTAACTTTGACGAGCTGGACATCGAGCGCACCCTCAACGTGGGCTCGGTTATCCTGGCCGCGGGCTACAAGCCCGTGGATCCGGGCCAGTGGGGCATCCACACCCAGGCCTTCAGGGACTTCCCCAACGTGGTCACCGCGCTCCAGTTCGAGCGCATCCTCAGCGCCAGCGGCCCCTGGATGGGCCACCTGGTGCGGCCCGGCGACAACAAGGAGCCCAAGAAAATCGCCTGGTTGCAGTGCGTTGGCAGCCGCGATGTCAACACATGCAACAACGGATACTGCTCGGCGGTGTGCTGCATGTACGCCATCAAGGAGGCCGTGATCGCCAAGGAGCACAGTCACGAGCCCCTGGACACGGCGATCTTCTATATGGATATGCGCACCTACGGCAAGGACTTCGAGCGGACCTACGAAGCGGCCAAGGACAAGGGCATCCGCTTCATCCGCAGCCGCAACCCTTCCATGATCCAGAAGCCAAACGGCAATATCGAACTAACCTGGATATCCGAAAACGGCGCCCTGAGCGTCGAGGAATTCGACCTTGTGGTCTTGAGCCAGGGTCTGGAAATGCACCCGGAGAGCATGGAACTGTGCCAACGCATCGGCGTGGACCTTGGTCAGAGCCGTTTCGTGGCCACCAGCGACTTCGCGCCCGTGGCCTCCAGCCGCCCGGGCATCTATGTCTGCGGCGCCATGGCCGGCCCCAAGGACATCCCCACCTCGGTGATGGAGGCCTCGGCGGCCGCCTGCGCCGCGGCGGGCAACCTGTACAAGGCCAGGGGCTCGCTGATTACCGAGCATGAACTGCCGCCAAAGCGCGACATTAACGGTGAACGGCCCAAAGTCGGCGTTTTCGTCTGTTCCTGCGGCATCAACATCGCCGGCGTGGTGGATGTGGACCAGGTCAAGAAATATGCCGCCACCCTGCCCAACGTGGAGTACGTGGAAAACAACCTTTTCACCTGCTCCCAGGACACCCAGGACAAGATGGCCAAGGTCATCGCCGAGCAGGGTCTCAACCGCATCGTGGTGGCGGCCTGCAGCCCGCGCACCCACGAGCCGCTGTTCAGGGAAACCCTGGAGGCGGCCGGGCTCAACAAATACCTGTTCGAACTGGCCAATATCCGCAACCAGGACTCCTGGGTCCATGCCGACGATCCGGCAGCGGCCACCAAAAAGGCTGAGGACGCCGTGCGCATGGCCGTGGCCAAGGCCAGCCTGCTGGAGCCCCTGACCGAGGCCAACTTGACGATTTTGCCCAAGGCCATGGTCATCGGCGGCGGCATCTCCGGCATGAACGCGGCCCTGGAGCTGGCCAAGCAAGGCTTCGAAACCCATCTGGTGGAGCGCGACAACAAGCTGGGCGGCAACGCCCGCATGCTGCGGACCACGGCCAAGGGCGACGATGTCCAGGCTCATCTGGCCAAGCTCACAACCAAGGTCGAAACCGAACCGCTGATCAAGCTGCACCTGGGTTCGACGCTCAAGGAAGTCGACGGCTTCGTGGGTAATTTCAAAACCACGCTGACCTCGGACAAGGGCGACGAAGTCGTGGAGCACGGCGCCACCATCATCTGCACCGGCGCGGCCGAATACAAGCCCACGGAGTATCTCTATGGCGAGCACAAGGCTGTCATGACCCACCAGGAAATCGACGCCGCCTTTATCAGCGGCGAGTTGGATCCGGCCAAGGTGGGCGCGGCGGTGTTCATCCAGTGCGTCGGCTCACGTGAGCCCGAGCGTCCCTACTGCTCCAAGGTTTGCTGCACCCACAGCGTCGAGTCAGCTCTTCACCTCAAGGAGACCAACCCGGACTGCCAGGTGGCGATCATCTACCGCGACATGCGCACCTTCGGCGAGCGGGAGTATCTGTATCAGAAAGCCCGCGAGGCCGGCGTGATCTTCATCCGCTACAGCCTGGACTGCAAACCAGTGGTGAGCGCCGACGGCGACAAGGTCACCGTCAAGGTCTTCGACCCGATCCTTGGCGCGGATGTGGCCATCAGCGCCGACTTGTTGGGCCTGGCCTCGTCCATCATCAGCCACCGAGATGAAGACCTGGCCCAGATGTTCAAGCTGCCCCTGGATTCCGACGGCTGGCTGTGCGAGGCCCACGTCAAACTGCGGCCGGTGGACTTCGCCACCGACGGCGTGTTCATGGCCGGCATCTGCCACTATCCCAAGCCCGTGGAAGAGGCCATCAGTCAGGCCCAGGCCGCTGTCAGCCGGGCCATAACCGTGTTGTCCAAGGCCGAGATGAATCTGCCGGGCACGGTGGCCAATATCGACAAGTCCAAGTGCGTGGGCTGCGGCGTGTGCTGGGAGATCTGCCCGTATTCGGCTATCGGCCAGGACGAAAACGGCTTGGCCGTGGTGAACGAGGCCCTGTGCAAGGGCTGCGGCACCTGCGTGGCCCACTGCCGGTCCGGCGCGCCCAACCTGCGGGGCTTCAGCAACCAGGACGTGATGAGCCAGATTGAAACCATGCTCCTTGGCTAAAGGCCGGGGCATGTTTATGGAGTATGAAAATGAGCGATAACGAACAATTCCAGCCCAGGATCGCCGCCTTTTTCTGCAACTGGTGCACCTATGGCGGCGCGGACCTAGCCGGTGTCAGCCGTCTGCAATATCCGCCCAGCTTCAGGGTCGTGCGCATCCCCTGCACGGGCCGCATGAGCCCCAAGTTCATCCTGCAGGCCTTCCGCCTGGGGGCCGACGGCGTATGGGTCTCCGGCTGTCATCCCGGCGACTGCCACTACATCGCCGGCAACATGTATGCCCGCAGGCGCTTTACGATCATGAAAGACCTGCTGGAGTACGTGGGCCTGGAGCCTGGCCGCCTGCATTTTTCGTGGATATCCTCGGCCGAGGCAACGAAATTCCAGGCCACGGCCATTGAGGTCACCGAAGCGGTCCGCGCCCTGGGCCCGGCCAAATTCATGCGCAAGGACATCAAACAGGGACTATTAGAGGTGGCCTAATGCAACAGCGAACTGAAAAAATCCGCGAGATGGCCAAGCAGCTTTTGGCCGACGGCGCGGTGGACGTGGTGATCGGCTACCGCAAGGGCACCGTGGCCATGCGTGAGCAGCCGTTTGTCGCCCATACTCCCGAAGAGGCCGACGAACTGGTATGGACCGGCTTCTGCTGCAACAACCTGGCTAACTTGATGCCCCGCCGCGAAGACAAAGTGGGCGTGGTGGCCCAGGGTTGCGTCAGCCGCAACATCGTCGGCCTGATCCAGGAAAACCAGGTGGACCGCGACCGCGTCAAGGTCATCGGCGTGCCCTGCCTGGGCATGGTATCCAAGCGCAAGGTCGAAGCCGCGGTGGACTTTAAGCCCATCTTCGAGGCCATCGAGGACGGCGACAAGCTCATCGTCAAGGGCAAGGGTTTTGGGGAGACGTTGGAGCGCAAGCAGATGCTGCGGGACAACTGCTTCACCTGCCAGCACCGCAACCCGGTCATCGACGACGGCCTGGTCTGCGACAAGGTCGACGACGCGGCCGGCGGCGACATCGACAAGATGGCCGCCCCCTGGGCCGATTTCGAGCCGGGGGAACGCTGGGAAAAATTCCAGGATTCGTTCAGCGACTGCATCCGCTGCTATGCCTGCCGCGACGCCTGCCCGCTGTGCTATTGCCACGTCTGCTTCGTGGACGAGGCCAAGCCCCAGTGGTGCGGCAAGACCCAGGACACCGCCGACGTGCAGACGTTCCACATCCTGCGGGCCTTCCACTGCGCGGGCCGCTGCACCGACTGCGGCGCCTGCGAATCGGCGTGTCCCATGGACATCAAGATGCGCCTGTTGACATCCAGGATCGAAAGGGACGTCCGCGAAAGATACGACTATAAGCCCGGCATGGACATCAAGGCCACGCCGCCGATGAGCGTGTATCGTCCCAACGATCCGCAGGAATTCATCAAGTAAGGGTGGGCGTGATGGCAAACAAGATATTAGCAAAAGACAAGCTGGGCGAATTCATCGCCAAGCTGGGCCAGGGCGCCGAGGTGTTCGCTCCCAAGCAGGACGGGGCCAAGACGACGTGGCAGGCGGTATCGTCGGCCGACGACGTGGACTTCGACTTCGTCAACACCGACATGTCGCCCAAGGACTTTTTCTTTCCCCAGACCGAGTGCATGATGCACTTCAAGAACGACCCCGGCGCCGAAGACGGCATGATCTTCCAGGCCGAGGAGGTGATCGCCACGCCCAAGTCGATCTTGAACATGCGCCCCTGCGACGCCAAGGCCTTCCAGATTCTGGACATGATCTTTGTCCAGGACGAGATGACCGACGACCTGTACTGGCGGCTCAAGCGCGAGCAGAGCCTGATCTGCGGCCTGGCCTGCAACGAGCCCTGCCCCACCTGCTTCTGCAGTAGCGTCAACTGCGGTCCGCACCATGAGGTGGGCCAGGACCTGCAGTTGGTGGACCTGGGCGACAAGTTCCTGGTCAAGGTGCTCAGCGAAAAGGGCGAGGCCAAGGTCGACGACCTGCCTGACGCCGCGGACGCCGACGAGGCCAAGGCGGCCGAACTGAAGGCCTCCGCCGAGGCGGCCATGGTCTCCAAGGTCTCCACGGACAAGATCGCCGAAAAGGAGATCCTGGAGCTGTATGAAGACGCCATGTGGGACAGGGTGTACGAGGGCTGCCTCAACTGCGGCACCTGCACGTTCGTCTGCCCCACCTGCCACTGCTTCGACATCCAGGACGAGGTCCAGGGCGACTACGGCCGCCGGGTGCGCAACTGGGACTACTGCATGAGCTGGTTGTTCACCATGCACGGCACGGGCCACAACCCCCGTGGCACCAAGAAGAGCCGGGTGCGTCAGCGTTTCATGCATAAATTCAAGTACATTCCGGTCAAGCGTGACGGCGAGATCGGTTGTGTTGGCTGCGGCCGCTGCATCCAGATGTGTCCCGTGAACATCGACGTGCGCCAGGTCGTGGACCAGATGAACTCTTAAGGGGAGGGATAAGTCATGAGAAACACCTACGTCCCTTACCCGGTCCGCATCAAGGACGTGATCGTCGAGACCGAGGACAAGCAGCTGCGTTCCTTCTGGTTCGAGTTTTTGAACGAGGAAGACGCGGACGCTTTCAAATACATTCCGGGCCAGTTTGGCGAGCTTTCGATCCCCGGCTACGGCGAGATCCCCATCGGTATCGCCTCCAGCCCCACCGAGGGCAAGGACCTTTTGTTTACGGTCAACAAGGTCGGCAACGTCAGCTCCCGGCTGCACAACATGAAGCCCGGCGACATCATGGGCATCCGGGGCCCCTTGGGCAACAGCTATCCGCTCAAGGAAATGGAAGGCAAGAACGTGGTCATCGTGGCCGGCGGTTTCGCCGTCACGACCCTGCGCTCGACCATGAACTGGCTCTTGCACCCGGACAACCGGGACCGCTACGGCAAGATCACCTTCATCTACGGCGCGCGCACGCCGGGCATGCTCTTGTACGAGAACGAATGGCGCACCTGGATGGCCCGGGAAGACTGCGACATCCATGTGACCATCGACCGCGAGTGCGAGGGCTGGGACTGCCTGGTGGGCTTCGTGCCCACGGTTACCGGCGAGGTGGCCCCGCCGGCCGAGAACTCGGTGGCCCTGATATGCGGCCCGCCGATCATGATCAAGTTCACCCAGCCTGTCTTTGACAAGCTGGGCTGGCAGCCCGATCAGATCGTGATGAGCCTGGAAAACCGCATGAAGTGCGGCATCGGCATCTGCGGCCGCTGCAACGTGGGCCCCTACTACGTCTGCAAGGACGGACCGGTCTTCACCAAGAAGGAGCTGGACAAGCTGCCCGGTGAATACTAATAGGCAAAATTGACGACGGGTCAAATCGGCCCGTCGTTTTTTATACACAAATACCCTAGTTTATCGATCGTTATAATAACTTTAGCTGGGAGAACAACATGTCCCAAGCATTGACCCCGGCGGCCCTGCCACCGGAAGTAAAGGAAAAGCTCTCCAACCTCAACCTGTGCCTGACCTGCGGCACGTGCAGCGCGGGCTGCCCCATCACCGGCAACCCGTCCGAGGACATGCAAGGCTTGGATATACGCAAGGTTTTCCGCATGCTTGCCTACGGCATGCTCGACGAGGTGGTCAACAGCCGCTTCCCCTGGCTCTGCACCGGTTGCGGCCGCTGCGCGGCGGCCTGCCCCATGGACCTGGACACCCCGGCGATCATGGGTTTCATGAAGCACCTGCGTCCCAGGGACAAGGTGCCCGGCATCCTGCACAAGGGCGTTGAGCAAGTCCTGAACACGGGCAACAACATGGGGATCCCCCGGGACGACTACTTGTTTACAATGGCCGATATGGGTGTGGAAATGGCCGAGGAGTGCTGCCCCGGCTTCTATGTGCCCGTGGACAAGCAGGACGCCTCCGTCTTTTTCTTCCCCAACTCCAAGGAAGTCTTCGGCGATTTTGAGGACATGAAATGGTGGTGGAAGATTTTCTACGCCGCCAGGGAAAACTGGACCATCCCCAGTGAAAACTGGGAGGCCGTGGACTGGGGTCTTTTCACCGGCAACTACGAGGCCACAGCCATCCTGGCCCAGCGCAAGATAGACATGATGAAGCAGTTCAACATCGACCGGATGATCATGCCCGACTGCGGTGGCGGGTCATACGGCTGCCGCATGGGCATGAAGACCTGCGCCATCGGCAACCCGGACAACAAGGTCAACTGGATCTACCTTTACGACTACCTCAAAGAGGTTATCCAGCAGGGCCGCATCAAGCTGGACAAGAGCGTCAACGAAGGCAAGATTTTCACCTGGCACGACTCATGTAAGCACGGACGGGAGCTTCAGCGCCATTACGATCACGGCTATTTCGAGGAACCGCGCTGGATCATCCAGCAGTGCGTGGACCAGTTCGTGGACATGGAGCCCAGCAACATGAACAATTATTGCTGCGGCGCGGGCGGCGGCAACTGGCCAATGCCCTATGAAAACGACTCCGCCTGGCATGGGCGAAAGAAGTACGAGCAGATCAAACGATCCGGGGCCAACGTGGTGGTGGTGGGCTGTTCAAACTGCCACGATCAGATAATGAAACGCCTGCCCAAGTACTACACCGATTATAAATACGAAGTGAAATACATCTGGGAATTGGTGGCCGACAGCCTGGTCATCGAGCCCTGGGCCGAAGAGGAGATCGCCACGTCCGAGGCCGAGGCGGCCGCCCAGTGGGAACGTTTGGGCGTTGACCTGGATATGGAGTTTTAACCGGTTCCTTTGACAACCGAAATGGGGCGTCCCTGAAGGGGGCGCCCTTTATTTTCTCTGGCTGATGAGGCCGCCGACGGTTTGGCGGGCCAGATCCTTTTTCAGACGAAGCCGGTTGAGGTATGTCCAGGGCCAACCCGAAACCTTGGGCCGGTGATTTTCGACCACCAATGGGTCGTACAACAAATCCAGGACATGCACGGCATCCATCCGGCGCGAGAGCGTTCCCGCGCAACCGGCGCAGTAGGTCACTACCCGCCTGCCGTCGGTTTCCCGGGCCCGCATGTCGGTCCAGACATTGGCCAGCCGGGGATTGACACAGCCCACCCCTCCGCCCTCTCCACAGCAAATCGTCTCTTTTTCACTGTGTTTGGTTTCTTGGACGCTACCACCCAATATGCCGATCAGCTCACGCACGGCCGAATGAACGGAGGTGTTGCCGCGAACGGCGCAGGGGTCATGAACGGCCGCAATCCAAAATGCCGCCGGGCTGTAACCGGTGACGCTGCCGGCCAGTTCTTCATACACGGTTATGGTTTCCAACTCGGACGCATATTTTGCAAAGGTCGCGTGGCAGTTGGGGCAGGCCACCAGGACCCGCTCGACGCCATTGGTGCGCAACAAATCCTTCAGCGGATTGAACATGGCCTGGAAATGTCCCATGCGGCCCAGGTCTTCCGAGGGCTTGTGGCAGCAATCGAGGACCACGCCAAGGCCGGGTTCCCTGTTGCGCAGGGTTTCTATGAGCCAGCGGGTCGCTCCGGGCCGGGTGCCGGGCAAGGTGCAGCCCGGGAACAAAACACTGCGGCAGCCCTCGGGCAGATGATAAAAGCTGTACCGGGGAGAGGCCCCCTTGGCCTCGTAGGCCAGCAAACGGCGGTATGGCCGCAGATTGACCGTACCGTTATCAACGGCCTGGCGGCGCATGCCCTCGAAAAAAGCCCTTGAGTCCAGGCCCACCGGACAGACCTCGGTACACAAACCGCACATGCCGCACTCATAGGCCAGTCTGGCCGCTGCTTCTCCATTGCAGAGCCTTTGGGCTATCTCTCCAGGTGTGCCGTATTGCTGCAAAAATCCGCATTCCTTGGCACAAAGCCCACAGTTGGTGCAGGCCATGGCCAGACGTTGGGCCTGATCAATCAGCCCAGCATTATCGGATGACTCAAGCTGCGCGGCCTTTTTATCTATCTGTTGTAGGGGTTTGAAGGTCATAGGGCAATGCTAGACCAAGGTTCACTATCCGTAAAATAGCTAATTGCCATCAACAACACCATTATTAATCCGCAGTTACTATTGCCCTTAGCCTTTCGGCTGAAACCGGCCGTGTGTTACGCTGCTCCAAGCAATTATATATGGAGCGTAAAATGGCTGATGCAAAGGTAAATGCCGTCCAAGAGGCGGTGCAACTGTATTTCGACGGACTGTACAACAACGACGTGGACAAACTGCGCAAGGCATTTCATCCCCAGGCGGAATTGGTGGGCATATACAAGGGCCATTTCGCCTGGATCAGCCTGGAGGACTTCCTGGCGCCCATAGGCAAATCCAAATCACCGGCCGAGCGCGGTGACGCCTACAACAACCATATCGTCAGCATCGACCTCACCGGCGATGTGGCCATTGCCAAAGTGGACGACGAATACGCGGGCCAGCGTTTCACCGACTACCTGACCCTGCACAAATTCGACGAAGGCTGGCGGATCGTCCACAAGGCCTATCACCACTACAGCTAATAAAAGTGCCCGGAGAGGCGTGGCGCCTTTCCGGGCAAATTACCAACCATTACAGGCGGCCTACAGCGCGGGCCTCCGGCCGGCCCAGGGTCTGGCCTGCTCCAGTTGGGCGGCCAGGCGGAACAATGTGGCCTCGTCGCCGAAACGGCCTACAAAGTGGCTGCCGATGGGCAGGCCCGCCTCGTTCCAATTCAGCGGTACGGTCATGGCGGGCTGGCCGGTGACGTTACAGATCGGCGTATACGGCACGAACTCCGCGCCCTTGCCAAAGGCGGCCATGGGGTTGTCGGCTGGCGGGTCAAAGGTGCCCAGGGGCACCGGCGGCAGACCCAGGGTCGGGGTGAGGATAATATCGTAGTCCGCCATGAACGCAGCGACTTGCCGCGACATCATCTGCAGCATACTCACCGTGCTCAGATAATCTCCCGCTGAAAACTTTTTGCCGACCTCGTAGAGGGTCCAGGTCAGGGGCTCGTAATCGGCGGGGTCTGGCTTTTTGCCGCTCAACATGGAGACCAGCTCAATGGTGCTTACCAAGCCGCCGGTCCAGACCACGGTGAACCAGTTGGTCAGCTGGTCGGCGAACTTCAGGGCCGGTGTGGCCTCCTCCACATGGTGCCCCAGATCCTGGCACAGCTTGGCCGCGTCTTCCATGGCCGCCACGCAATCCGGGTGTGGCTCCACACCGGCGATGGTTTTGGCCGAAAAGGCAATGCGCAGTTTGCCGGGATTGGCGCCGACCTCGTCCAGGAAGGGACGTTTCTTGGGCGGGGCGTAATAAGGATCGCCGGGTTCGGGGCCGCTGGTGGCGTCCAGCAGCGCGGCGCTGTCGCGCACCGAGCGGGTCAGGGCGTGTTCTTCCACGAAACCGCCCATGACGTCCCCCACATACGGTCCTTTGGGGTTGCGGGCCCGGGTTGGTTTCAGGCCGAACAGACCGCAACATGAGGCCGGGATGCGGATGGAACCGCCGCCGTCGTTGCCGTGGGCCATGGCCACCACCCCCGCAGCCACCGCCGCGCCCGAACCGCCGCTGGAGCCGCCGGTGGTGTGCTCCAGATTCCAGGGGTTGCGGCAGGGGCCGAACAACGCTGGCTCGGTGGTGGGCATCAGCCCGAATTCGGGCAAGTTGGTACGGCCGAAAATGGCCAATCCCGCCTGGCGGTAGCGCACGGTAAGGGTGTTGTCCTCACCGGATACGTTATCTTTGAGCGCCGCCGACCCCGCAGTCATACGCACGCCCTTGCAGGCGGCCATCAGGTCCTTGACCAAAAACGGTACGCCGTGGAAGGGGCCATCGGGCAGCCCGGCCTTTATGGACTCACGGGCCAGGTCATACATCGGAGTGACTATGGCGTTGATTTTCGGGTTTACCTCCTCGGCCCTGGCAATGGCCGCTTCCAGGAGTTCGGCGGGGGTCACCTCGCCCTTTTTGATCAATTCGGCCTGGGCCGTTGCGTCCAACCACAGCACATCCCCGATGTTCCCCATATCACCCTCCATGTTCTGAAAATTATGACAAGCCATTGTCGCAAAAGGCCGGGCGGCGCGTCAACACGCCGCCCGACCCAGGATCAGGCTTATTTTTTCAGGCTGGCCAACAGGGCGTCGACCCGCTTGTGGTTGTCCTCGGCCCCGATATAGGTGCGGAACAGCCACTCCTGGACCTTCATGGCGCTGTCCAGGTCGTGGTTGACGATGGTTTGGCCCAGGCGCTTGGTTTCGGCCAGGCAGGTGCGGTCGTAGGAGGCCATGGTCTTGGCGATCTCGGCCACGCCGGTCAATAGCTCGCCCTCTGGGAAGACCTTGCTCACGTAACCCATGGCCATGGCCTCTTCCGCGCCGTAGATGCGCCCGGTCAAGGCCACTTCCATGGCCCGGCCCATGCCGATGATCCGCCACAGGGGGTCCATGATCGGCGTAAGTGACAGGGCGATCTCCCGCTGGCCGAACTTGGCCTTGGTCGAGGCGTAGCGGATGTCGCACATCAGGCTCAGGTCGAAACCACCGGCGATGGCCGGGCCGCCCACGGCGGCGATGACCGGTTGGGGGCAGAACATGATGGCCCGGTAGGCCCGGTGGAACAGGGCCGTGAACTCCTCGTTGTCCACTTTTTCCAGGGTGCGGATGAAGTTGAGGTCAAACCCGGCGCTGAAATATTTCTCGCCGCCGGTTAGGACCAGCACGTTGATGTCCGGGTCGTCGCCCAGGGCCTCGAAGGCCTCGGCCACCTCTTCCAGAACCTCGGGGGCCAGGGCGTTGCGTTTGTCGGGCCGGTGGATCGTGACCGTGGCCACGGCGTCGGTTTCATCAATCTGTAAAAATTCAAATTCCATGTCCACTCCCTTTATCCCTTGATTATGCGTGGTAAAAGCATCTGGTGCCGGGGGCAGACCGATGCCGGGTTTTGATACGCCGCCTGGGTGAAGGCGCTCATGTAGGCCCGCAACGCGCCAAGCTCGACCACCTCGTCGATCATGCCCGTCTGGGCCATGAACCAGGGCCGCGACTTGTCGTGGTAGTCGGCCACCTGGGCGTTCATCTCCTCGATGACCGGCCCCAGGGGCTGGCCTTCCTTGTGGGCCCGGGCCAGCTTGCGGCCCAGGGCCGCCACCGCCGCCGAACGCCCGCGCATCACGTAGATTTCGCTGCACGCCGTGCCCAGGGTGAAGGCGTTATTGGCCCCTGCCGGCGGCCCGGCCATCTGGTAGTGGGGGGCCACGGTGCCCTTTCTGAGCACCACGGTCATAATCGGCAGGTCGCTCTGCTCGATGCCGTAGACCAGGGTCTGGCCCAGGCCCAGCACCTCGGCCTTTTCAGCCAGGTCACCCACGTCCAGGCCGTCGTGATCCTGGAACCAGATCATGGGCAAGCGGTCCCTGGCGCAGAGGCTGACAAACTCGGCCATCTTGATCAGGCCCTGGCGGTAGATTGTGCCGCCCTTGCCTTGGTACTCGCCCTGGGCGTATTCCGGGTAGCCTTCGGGCATGTCGCCCTGGCGATTGGCCACCACACCCACCGGCAGTCCGCTCAGCTTGACCAAGCCGCAGTAGATCTCCGGGCCGTAGCCGGGGCGGAATTCCCGGTGGGCCGAGCCGTCCACCAGCCGGGCCAGAATCTGCTCCACATCATAACCCACCGCCTGATCGAACGGCAGCAAATCGTACAATCCCTCGGCGCTCAGGGCCGGATCAGCGGGCTCGTCCACCCGGAAAAACCCCGGGTCATAGGCGGGCAGCATGGCCACCTGACGCCGCACCTCGGCCAGGACTTCCTGCTCGGTTTCGAAGACCTTGCTGAAAAATCCGGTGACGTCGTGGTGCACCGCGGCCGAACCAGGCGGAGAGGCCGAACGCACCGCCAACTCGGCGATGATGTCCAGGGCCTCGGCCTCGCTGAAGGGGCCGCTGCCGGCCATGCCCGCCAGCACCGCGCCGCCGCCCACGCTCATGTTGGCGTCGGCCTTGGCGATGATCTTGGTGGGGCTGCAACTGGTGTAGCCGCCGCCCGCCGGATTGGTGCCGAAGACGGCAGCCACCTGGGGCAGCCCGGCCACACTGAGCCGGGCATTGCCAAAGAAAGTCGCGCCGTTGCCGCGCCTGCCGGGGTATACCCGGTGCTGCTCGGTGAGCTTGACGCCCGAGCAGTTGACCAGCCAGACCAGGGGCAGCCTCAGGCGGGCGGCGACCTCCTGGGCCCGCAGCTTTTTCTCGGCCTGCCCCGGCAGCCAGGCCCCAGCCAGGACCTTGTTGTCGAAACCGGCCACAACGCACCAACGGCCCGAAACCTTGCCCAGGCCCCAGGCCACGCCCGTGGAGCCCTCGGGGTTTTCCTCTGGATTGTAGATGCTCATCAGCGGCAGAAAGCTGCCCGGCTCCACCACCTCGGCGATGCGTTCACCAATGGTGAGTTGACCGCGCTGGTGCAGTTTTTCGGCGGGCATGCCCGCCTCGGCAACGGCCCGGGCCATTTCGGCCACCTTGGCCTCGACCTGGCGGATGTGCTCGGCGTTGTCCTCCGCCAAGGGAGCCAGCCCTGCCCCATCCCGGACCATTGGCGGCATCTGCTTGAAATATTGATGCATTCGGCGATTCCTCCCCAGCCGCTAATTGCCTGGCCATATAAACAGGTGAACCGCTACCCAACCGAAACGGCCAGGCAGCGGTATGTCGTCACAATTTTCGACCCCGGCTCAGCGGTTGGCCTTGCGCAGTCCCAACTCGTCCATCCCCACGATCATCTTGCAGATGTTAGCCGAGCCCTCGACCATGTAATACGTGGGCGCGTCGCGGTAGAAGCGGGCCATGGGATATTCCACGCTGTAGCCGTAGGCCCCCATGATCCGCATGCCTTCCTGGGCGCACATGGCCACGGTATCCCCGGCCTTTAGCTTGGCCATGGCCACATCGCGGCCATTGTCCAGCCTGCCCTGGTCCTTGGCCCAGGCGGCCTTGTAGACCAGCATGCGCGCCGACTCCACCTCGGTTGCCATACGGGCTATCTGCTCCTGAATCATCGGCTGCTTGGCGATGACCTTGCCGAACTGCTCCCGCTGGTTGGCATAAGCCACGGCCTGATCCAGGCAGGCCTGGGCCAGGCCCACTCCGCCGGCGGCAGCCTGGAGCCTGGTCTGGTTCAGGCTGCTGAAAACGATTCGCGCGCCGTCGCCGGGTGAGCCCAACAGGTTTTCCTTGGGCACCCGCACGTCCTCCAGCACGATCTCGCCGGTGGGGCTGGAGTGGCTGCCCATCTTGTCCAGTTTGGTCACGTTGACGCCGGGCGCGTTCTTCAACTCCACCACGAAGGCGCTGAGCCCCTTGGAGCCGGCCTCGCGGTCTGTGTAGGCATAGAACACCACGCAGTCGGCGATATCGGCGTTGCTGATCCAGGTCTTCTGACCGTTGATCAGGTAGTGGTCGCCCATGTCCTTGGCCGTGGAGGTCAAAGCCATGACGTCGCTGCCCGCGTTGGGCTCGGTGATGGCGAAGCCGCCCAGGTACTCCGCCGAGGCCAGCTTGGCCACGTACTTGTTCTTGGCCGCCTGGGTGCCGTAACGCAGGAGGGTGTAGGCGCAGCCCAACTCCTGCATGTTCACCTGCACCCGCAGACTGCTGGACGCGGCGGCGATCTCTTCGCTGAGGATCATCGCCGCCAGCCAGCCCATTTCGTTGCCGCCGTACTCTTCGGGGATCACCGTGGCGAAAAAGCCCAGCTCACCCATGGGCCGGATCACTTCCTCATAGGGGAAGTAGTGTTCGGCGTCCCATTTGTCGGCGAACGGGGCGATCTTTTCGGCGGCGAAATCCCGCGCCGTTTGGCGAAGCATCTGCAGGTCTTCGCTCAGTTGAAAGTCCACTAAAAATCCTCCGGTCTTAACGGCACTTGTATTCGGGCGGCCTTTTTTCCAGGAAAGCCTTGGCCCCTTCCTTGGGGTCTTCATAGGCGAATAATCCGGCCCACAGGTCGCTCTCGGTCTCCATTCCGTTGGCGATGCTCAGGTCGCGGGCCCGGTTGAGGCTTTTCTTGGCGGCGGCCACGCCCAGCGGGCCGCGCCCGGCGATGCGCTCGGCCAGAGTCATCGCCGCTTCCATCACGCCGCCCTTGGGCACCACCTTTTCGATGAGCCCACAGGCCAGGGCCTCCTCGGCGCCGATCATCTCACCGCCGTAGACCAGCTCCTTGATCTTGCCGAATGGCGCGTGCTTCAGAGTGCGCACCGTGCCGCCCGCGCCGGGGAAGATCGACAGGTTGGTTTCGGGGAAGCCGAATTTGGCCTGCTCCTCGGCATAGCGTACATCACAGCACAGGGCCAATTCCAGTCCGCCGCCCAGGCAATAGCCGTCAATGGCCGCGATGACCGGCCAATGGAAGTTCTCGATAAAGGCGCTCCAGAAGTGGGTCATCCGGTGGCGGCGCTTGGCCTTTTCCGGGGTCAGTTCCAAAAACGACTTAATGTCCGCTCCGGCCACGAAAGCCTTTTCGCCGCCGCCCCGCAAAATCACCGCCCGGAAGTCGTCCAGGCGGTTGTCCAACTCCACGAAAACCTCGTGGATGGCCTCGCGGCACGGCGTGCTCAGGGCGTTCATCGGCGGGTTGTCGATGGTCACCACCGCCGCCGGGCCTTGTATTTCATAATGGCATAGTTTGTCCGCCATATTTCGCTCCATTTGCATGGTTGGCCATGTCCCCGGCCCAGCCAAGGCCTTCCCCCGCGCCCGCAGGTCATACGCGAGATTCGGCCTTGGCGGAACCGGAGTCATAAATTATTCCATCACCTATCCAGCGGCTTAGGCTTCGTTCCTGATGATCAGGGCAACACCCTGGCCGCCGCCCAGACACATAGTGGCCAGGCCCAGTTCCTTGCCGCTACGCTTGAGTTCGTAGATCAGCTTGGTCAGGATCACCGCGCCGGTGCCGCTGATGGGGTGGCCCAAGGCAATGGCGCCGCCGTTGGGGTTGACCTTGGCCTCGTCCAGGCCCAATTCACGGATGCAGGCCAGACTCTGGGAGGCGAAGGCCTCGTTGAGTTCGATCACATCCAGATCGGCGGCGCTGAGGCCCGTCTTTTCCAGGGCCTTCTGGGTGGCGGCGATGGGGCCGATGCCCATCAACGAAGGCTCCACGCCCACCGAGGCATAACCCACGATGCTAACCAGGGGCTTGAAGCCGTTGGCCTTGGCCCAATCCTCGGAAGTTACCACAACAGCACCCGCGCCATCGTTCATGCCGCTGGAGTTGCCCGCCGTCACGCTGCCGCCCTGGCGGAACACCGGCTTGAGTTTGGCCAGACCCTCCAGGGTTGTTTCCGGGCGGGGGTGCTCGTCCACGGCGAACAGCACCGGGTCGCCCTTTTTCTTGGGAATTGGCACGGCCACGATCTGCTCGTTGAACACGCCCTGCTCCAAGGCCTTGGCGGCCTTTTGCTGGCTGGACAGGGCAAAGGCGTCTTGGTCCTCGCGGCTGATCTGGTATTTCTCGGCCACGTTTTCAGCGGTCTCGCCCATGGTGTTGCCGCTGATGGGGTCGAAGAGCACAAGCTGGTCCATGACCTGGCCATGGCCCAGGCGCTGGCCCCAGCGCATGCGCGGCAGCAGATAGGCCGCGGCGCTCATGTGCTCCAAGCCGCCGGAGATGATCACCTCGGCGTCTTCGGCCTTGATGGCCTGGGCCGCCAGGAACACGGTCTTGAGCGATCCGCCGCAGGCCTTGGCCACGGTGAAGTTGGGCACCGGGATGGGGATGCCCGCGTCAACGCTGATGGGCCGGGCCATGTTGGGCGGCAACACGCCTGTGCGGTATTGCTGGGAGAATATGGTTTCCTCGACCTGATTGGCCTGCACGCCGGAACGGGCCAGGGCTTCCTTGATAACCAGGGCGCCCAGTTCGCGGTCGGTCACGGCCTTGAGGGTGCCGCCGAAGCGGCCCACGGCCGTGCGGGCCGCGCCGAGAATCACTGCTTTTTTCATCGTCTAATATCTCCAGAAAGGGCCGCTGGGGCCCTTTGCAACAAAGGTCAAATCTTGGCCATGCCGATGCGGTTGCCGTCCTTGTCGTATTCGTACCAGCCCACGCCGGTCTTGCGGCCCAGCTGGCCCGCCTTGACCTTGCGCCGCAGCAACAGGGGCGGATACCAGGACGGATCGCCGGTTTCCTCGTACATCGAGGTCAGCGCGCCGAAGGTCACGTCCAGGCCCACCATGTCGCCGGTCTCGAAGATGCCCATCTTGCGGCCCGAGGCCAGGCGCAGGCCCTTGTCGATGTCTTCCACCGTGGCCACACCGGCCTCCACCAGACGCATGGCCTCCATGGTGCTGGGGAAGTTGATGCGGTTGATCACGAAGCCGGCCACGTCGCGGTTGACCATGATCGGCTCCTTGCCGATGGCCAAGGCGAACTCGCGGCCCGCCTGATGCACCTCCTCGGTGGTGAGCATGCCCTTGATCACCTCCACGGCGGCCATCATCGGTACCGGCGAGAAGAAATGCAGGCCCAGGAAGCGCTCGGGCTTGTCCACGAAGGCGGCCAGTTCGCTGATGGGTATCGCGCTGGTGTTGCTGGCGATGAGGGCGTCGGGACTGGCGAACTTGTTTACCTGCTCGAAGACCTGCTGTTTGACGCCGATGTTCTCGAACACCACCTCCATGATCAGGTCGGCCTCGGCGGCATAGTCCAGGGCCGTGACCGTGGCGATGCGGCCCATGATCTCTTCGGTGGTGCCGGGCACCTTGCCCTTTTCGACCATCTTGCCCACGGACCAGGCAATGGATTTCTTGGCCTTTTCCAGGGCCTCGGCGTTGGTGTCGTAAAGGGTGACATTCAGCCCGGCCTGGGCGCAGACCTGGCCGATACCCGAGCCCATCAGGCCGCTGCCGATGACGAATACTTTTTTGATCTGCATGGCCGGCCTCCTAGTCCTTCAAGAGTTCACGGGCGATGACCACGCGCTGGATCTCGCTGGTGCCTTCGTAAATGGTAGTCAGGCGCAGGTCGCGGTAGTAGCGCTCCACCGGGAAGTCGCGCACATAGCCCATGCCGCCGAAGACCTGTACGGCCATGTCGGCCACGCGGTTGGCCATCTCGGTGCAGAACATCTTGACCATTGCCGCTTCCTTGACCACGGCGGTGCCCCTCTTGTCGCGCAGCCAGGCGGCATGATAGAGCATCTGGCGTCCGGCGTAGATGCCCGCGGCCATGTCGGCCAGCTTGAACTGGATTGCCTGGAAGTTGCAGATGGGCTGGCCGAACTGCACGCGCTGCTTGGAGTAGTCGATGCTAAGTTCCAACAGCTTCTGGGCCGAACCCACGGCCGAGGCGCCCATGGTCAGGCGGCCCTTGTCCAGGGTCTTCATGGCCGTCTTGAAGCCTTTGCCGAGATTGGCCATGCCGCCGATGATGTTTTCCTTGGGGATGCGGCAGTTGTCGAAGATTAGCTCTGCGGTGTGGCTGCCGCGCATACCCATCTTGCGCTCAATGGCCCCCACGAAGAAGCCGGGGCTGTTCTTTTCCACGATAAATGCGCTGATGCCGCCCTTGGCCTTTTTCGCGCGGTCGTTGGCCGCGAAAACCGTGGCCACGTCGGCGCAGTCGCCGTTGGTGATGAAGTGTTTGCGGCCGTTGAGGACCCACTCGTCGCCGTCAAGCTCGGCCGTGGTCTGCACGTTGGCCGCGTCGGAGCCCGCCTCGGGCTCGGTGAGGGCAAAGCAGGCGGTCCATTCGCCGCTGGCGATTTTGGGCAAGTATTTCTCTTTTTGCTCTTCGGTGCCGTCCAGCAGAATGCCCTGGGAGCCGATGCCGTTGTTGGTGCCGATGCGCGAACGGAAGGCGGCGTTGCTCTTGGACATTTCCTCGTAGACCAGGCATTCGCCCAGGGTGCCCAGCTCGAGGCCGCCGTATTCCTCGGGCAGCGACAGGCCGAACAGGCCCAGATCACGCATTTTTTGGACCACGTCCTCGGGGATGTGGTCTTCGTCTTCAACCTGCTGGCTGATGGGGTCCAGGTCTTTTTTAACGAACTTGGCGATGGTGTCCTGCATCATGCGCAGATTTTCGGGAATTTCAAAATCCATCTTCGGTCCTCCGTTATGCGGCCGTGGGGCCGGTTGTTGTTTTGTTGCCGCCCCGAACAAGAGCAAATCACGGGCCAAACCGGGAACCGATGGACAACAAATTGATTTAACAGTTAATTTAACAAAGCAGCATCGAATCGGGACGAGCTTTGGCGCGGCAATATGTCTATTTTTTTAGACAATTTGCGGCTTTAGATGGCTTATCAGTTTGGAATAGCTATTGAATTTATCCCAAAACAACAATGTCTGATATTTTAGGCAATGTCTATCATACTAGACATTGCCGTCTTTCCAGCCATACCGGGCCATTTTCTGGTACAAGCCGCTGCGATGGATGCCCAGTACGTCGGCCGCCCGGCTGCGGTTGCCGCCGCAGGCGTCCAGGGCCCTTTGAATGGCCTGGCGCTCGGCGTGCTCCACGGCGTCGCGCATGGTGCCCAAAGGCAAATCCGCTTCGGCCCTATGGCCCGCATGGTGCAACTCCGGCGGCAGATCCGCCTCCTTCAAATCGCCGCTTCCGGCCTGGGCCGAAGCCCGCTCCAGGGCGTTGCGCAACTCCCGTACGTTGCCGGGCCAGTCGTGGGCCTTCAACAGATCCATGGCCCCTGGCCGCACGGTTCGGGGCGCCCTGGTGGCCTCGGCGCGGATATGGGCCAGAAGGGAATACACTAGGCGGGGGATGTCCTCGGCTATCGCCCTCAGCGGCGGAGTGAACAAGCGGAAAATATTCAATCGGTAGAACAGGTCCTGACGAAAACGGCCCTGTTTCATCATCTCTTCCAAATCGCGGTTGGTGGCGGCGATGACCCGGAAATCCAGGTCCAGAACCTTGGTGCCGCCAAGGCGCTCCACCTGGCGCTCCTGGATCACCCTAAGCAGTTTGGCCTGCATCTGGGGAGCCAGCTCGCCCACCTCGTCCAGAAAAATGGTGCCGCCGTGGGCCAGTTCGAAGCGGCCCGGCTTGCCCTGGCGGCTGGCCCCGGTAAATGCGCCCGCTTCATAACCGAAAAGCTCGGCCTCGAACAATTCGCCGGGGATGGCCGCGCAGTTGACCCGCACGAATGGTTTATCCCGCCGCGAACTCATCTGGTGGATGGCGTGGGCGAACAGTTCCTTGCCCGTGCCGGTCTCGCCGGTTATCAACACGGCCAATTCCGATGCCGCGGCCTGGGCCGCCACCCGCTTGGCGCTTTGCATGGGTTTTGATTGGCCGATGATGCTGTCCAGGGAATAGCGCCTGCCGTAGAGCTGCTTTAGTTCCTTTTCATAATAATCCAGGCGGCCTTCCAAGACCTGGGCCTGGCGGATGAGTTCCTGTAGTTGTTCCGGATTCCAAAACAACAGTTTGCCCGCCGCGCCCACCACCCGGCCGTCGGCGTCTTTGAGGGGGATTCGGGCGATGACGATCTGCCTTCCGCCTATGACGTACATCCGGCCTATCTCGGCCTTGCCCGTCTTGACCACCCGCTCCAGGAGGCTGTCCGGGTCCACCTCGGCCAGGGGGCGGCCCAGGGCCTGTTCCTTGGCCAGGCCGCGGTATTCCAGACCCGCCTCGCTTACAAAACGAACCACCCCCTCCGCGTCGATGACGATCAACGACTCGTGAGGGTTTTCCAGAAGAGCTTCCAGCAGTTCGGGACTCATTTCCTGATGTGATTTTTTCGCCACGACGCCCGCCTTTCCATATGCTGATTGTACATAATTTTAGACAGCACGGACAGCTTGACTTTTACATCTTTCCGGCCTCAGTCTATTTTCATATGTCATTAAAAACGTTGGAGACAGCGATGAGCCCTAGCAACGGCTTTGAGGGTTTCGGGCCCAAATCGGAAGACTTTTTTGTTCAACTGGCGGCCAACAACAGCAAGCAATGGTTCGAGGCCCACCGAAGCCAATACGACAACCATGTCCTGAAACCGGCCAAGGCATTCATCGAAGAGATGGGCGCACTGCTGGGCGAGGCCGTACCGGGGTTGCACGCCGAGCCCAAGGTCAACAGGTCGCTGTTCAAAATCCATCGGGACACCCGCTTCGCCAAGGACAAGACCCCGTTCAAGGGCCATCTGGGCATTTGGCTGTGGGAAGGCGAGGCCCCGCGCATGCACTGCTCGGGCTTTTACTTTCACCTGGAACCAGGACGGCTGATGGTCGGCGCGGGGATATACATGTTTCCCAGGGAAATCATCGACGAGTTCCGCAGATCGGTTGTCCACGTCAAACAGGGGCCGGCCCTGGCCAAGGCCATGGATGAGGTGAGGGCCCGGGGTTACGTGGTGGGCGGCCAGCGGCTCAGGCGCACGCCCAAGGGCTATGACCCGGATCACGAACTGGCGGATCTGCTTTTGTACAAGGGCCTGTTTGCCATGGATGACAGCCCCATGCCCAAGGAGGCGGTATCAGAAGCCCTGGTGGACTACTGCCTGGAACGCTGGACGGCAATGCTGCCCCTGCACCAATGGCTAGCGGCAATGGTGGCGCGGGCCGCCGGATAGCCGATGACCCGCGAAACCGGCCGGGTCGTTTATGGCTACAGCTTGGAAAAGATGGCTTCGATCTTTTCGCCCAAGGTCTCGGCCGTAAAGGGCTTGACGATATAATTGCTAACCTTGGCCTTGGCCGCCTCCAGGATGTTTTCCTTCTGGGCCTCGGCGGTGACCATCAAAAACGGCAGGTCGCAAAACTCATCGCTGGACCGGACAAATCTCAGCAGTTCCAGGCCCGTCATCTTGGGCATGTTCCAATCGCTGACAATAAAGTCGATACGCTCGGTTTCCAGCTTGGACACGGCGATCTCGCCGTCCTCGGCCTCAACGATATTTTCGTAGCCCAATTGCCGCAGGGAGTTCTTTACAATACGGCGCATTGTCGCGAAATCGTCAACCACCAAAATCTTCAGTTTCTTATCAATTTGCATTATCGCCACCCCAACGCATTACCACTGCCACTTCCACAATACGTAGAAAAACACCCCAAACCGTAATTGAGCATCTAATCTATCGTCCCCAAACCGCCGGGTCAATCCATTCCATGCTTGTCGGCAAATTGCAACATCACCGGTCTTGGCCAAACTTGTTGGTTTGTGTTTCAATATTAATAAGTTCCGCTCGAAAGGAGTCGCATATGAACCAGAAACCGGTCTTGGTCACCGGCGCGACCGGATACGTGGGGGGGCGGCTGGTGCCCCGGCTGCTGAACTCCGGCCACAAGGTCCGGGCCGCCGGAAGGTCAATCGAAAAGCTGGCCTGCCGTCCCTGGGCCGCGCACCCCGATGTCGAATTGGCGGTTGCCGATGCAAAGGACGTCCAGTCCATGGCCAAGGCCCTGGCGGGCTGCCGGGCCGCGTATTACCTGGTCCACTCCATGAATCCCTCAACGACCGACTTTGCCAAAACCGATCGCCTGGCCGCCCTGAACATGGCCGCTGCGGCGGAATATGCCGGACTCGAGCAAATAATCTACTTGGGCGGATTATTGCCGCCGGGGCCCAATATCAGCCACCACCTGGCCTCCCGGGCCCAAGTGGCGGCCGTGCTACGGTCCGGGAAAACGCCGGTGACCTGGCTGTGCGCGGCCATGCTCCTCGGCGCCGGCAGCGCCTCGTTCGAACTGATGCGTTATCTGGTGGACCGCCTGCCGCTGATGATCGCTCCCCGCTGGGTCCGCACCAGGGTCCAGCCCATAGCCGTGGAAAACGCCCTGGGCTATCTGGAAGGCTGCCTGGACAACCCCCAGGCCATGGGACGCACCTTTGATATCGGCGGGCCCGAGGTCACGACTTATGAGGACCTTTTCCAAACCTATGCCCGGCTGGCGGGTCTGCGGCGGCGCTGGATCATCCCAGTGCCGGTATTGACTCCCAAGCTCAGTTCCTATTGGATCCACCTGATCACGCCCATACCGGCGGCCCTGGCCCAGCCTCTGGCCGAGGGATTGAGCAATGAGGTTGTGATGGGCGATGACGGCATCCGCCAAGTCGTGCCCCAGCGGCTCATCGGCTGCGAAGAGGCCATCGCCCGCAGCCTGGAGCGCATAGCCCAGCAAAAGGTGGAAACCTGCTGGCTGGACGCGGGCCATGTGCTGCCGCCGGAGTGGGTTTATTGCGCGGACACCAATTTCGCAGGGGGCACGATACTCCAATGCGCCTATCGACTAAAGCTGGCCGCCGAACCACGGCAAATCTGGCCCATAGTGACCAGCCTGGGCGGCGATACCGGTTGGCTCCACGCAGACTGGCTTTGGCGGCTGCGAGGTTTTGCGGACAGGCTCATCGGCGGTGTGGGCCTGTCGCGGGGCCGCAGGCACCCCGGAGAGATGGGCCCCGGCGACGCCCTGGATTTCTGGCGGGTCCTGGAAGTAGCCGAACCCCGGCGGTTGCTGCTGCTGGCCGAGATGAAGCTGCCCGGCGAGGCTGTCCTGGAGCTTCAGGTGGAGCCTCTGGACCACGGCCAAAGCGAACTGCGGGTCATTGCCCGATTCCTGCCCCGCGGCCTGGCCGGTTTGGCCTATTGGTACGGCGTGCTGCCTTTGCACGGCTATGTTTTCAAGGGATTGATCCGAAAGATCGCCCAGGCCACCGGAGCCCGGCCGTTGAACGAACCGGAGCCGTTCGACCCAACCGAGGCCCTGAGTTGCCGTGTCAGGCCGCCTCAGGACTGAGACAGCCCCCCGGCAAAGGCCCGGCCCAGACGTTCCATGAGGTCCATGGGCGTATCCTTGCCCAGGCCCGCGGCCGCGCCGAACCAGAAAAAACCGCAAGAAGTGGCCAAGACCATCAGGGCCAGTTCATCGATCCGCTCGCCGGGCCAGCCCATGGCCATGGCCGCCGGACCCAGCATCTCGGAAAGCATGGTGATGTGTTCGCGGAGCCGCAGGGAGATGTCCCTTGCCGCCGGGGTGTCCGATTCCAGGGAACAGGCCTGGACCAACACCGACGCGGCGTCGGGCCTCAGTTGGAAATAGCGCAAATGCACCGAGCCCACCCCGGCCAAAACGCTCATCGCGTCCGTGGGGGCCAGGGCCACCGGCCTCACCCGGCGGGCCACATCGCCCAGGATATGATCAACCAGCTCAACCACGAACTGGTCCTTGCTGGCGAAATGGGTGAAGAACGTGCCCTTACCCACGCCGACGGCCTTGGTGATGTGCTCCACCTTGCAGGCGGCCAGGCCTTTTTCGGCGATCAGGCGCACGCCGTGCTCCCTAAGTTGTTTGGCAACTTCCAGGCGGCGCTTTTGGGCCTTGCCCAGGCCATTGGGCGAATTTGCTGAACTGTTCAAGTAGTTCGTCCTCTCCGGGCGGGAATTAGACTAATGCGAATATGCCCGCTTGCGGGTTTTCTGTCAACCATACCCGGTTGACTAATGCAACCCCGACGGTCTAAGGTCGTTTATGGGCAACGGAGTATTTCAACACAGTCATTAGGAGTTTCTATGGGCGTACCAGCAGCTGACCGCGAACTGTTCGAGGCCATGGACCGTGATCAATTGCAGGAATACATCTTCATGCAGATCAAAAACATCTGGCGTGTTGACGGCATGTATTTCCTGGGCATTGAAAAACGCCATGATATTCAGGAGGCTACGGACGTAGACGCCGAGTGCTGGCGTTACATGGGCAAGGTCGAGGCCAAGGAGCTGAAAAAATTCCTGGGCATCGCGGAGCCCGATCCGGCCCAGGTGCTCTATTTGCTGCGCCATTCTTCATGGGCTGTCAGCCATGATCTAAAGGCCTTCGAAGTGCGCGACGACGGCACGGCCATGTTCGAGGTGCATACCTGCCGCACCCAACAGATCCGCCTGAGCAAAAACTTGGACGTGCACCCCTGCCGCCAGGTGCGCGAAGGCTATCTCCAGGCCTTTACCACCGAATGCAACCCCAAGGTGGCCCTGGAGACGGTGTGTTGTCCGCCGGACAGGTGCGAAGACGAAAAGATCTGGTGCCGCTGGGTCTTCAAGTGGGCTTAACCAATTAAAACGGGCCCCGCCAACCCCGGCGAGGCCCGTTTCAAATAATCAGACCAGCGCCCTGGCTGCGGCCAGGGCCGCGTCGTAATCCGGCTCGGTGGCCACCTCCTTGACGAGCTGGTAATAGCGAATTACGCCTTGGCGATCCAGAACCAGCACGGCCCTGGCCAACAGGCGCAGTTCATTTATCAACAAGCCATAGGCCTGGCCAAAGGCGGCCTCGCGGTGATCGCTGAGGGTGACGACCTGGTCCACGCCGGCTTGGCCGCACCAGCGCTTTTGGGCAAACGGCAGATCCATGCTCACGGTGAGAATGACCACGTCACCGCCCAAGGCGGCGGCCTCGGAGTTGAAACGGCGGGTCTGGATGTCACACACACCGGTGTCCAGCGATGGCACCACGCTGACAATCACCACTTTGCCCGCGTAATCGCTTATTTTCTTTTGGGCCAAGTCATTGTCGAGCAAGACGGCGTCGGGCGCCTTTTCACCCACTTTGATTTCATTGCCGACCAGGGTCAACGGGTTGCCGCCCATGGTGATGGCTCCGCTTCTTTCGCTCATATCAGCCTCCAAATAACCGCGCGGCCATATTGCCGCACGTCATTTACAAATTATCACCCAAGGCCCTCAAACCGGCTCCAATGTTAGTGCTTTTTCAGCGGCTTCTCAAAATGTTGATAATCCTTGAGTGAAGTCCAGTTGCCGCCCCAATCCCATCCCAACCTTAAAAAGGCCCGCACAATCGGATGATCGGCAGCGAGCGCCCCCTTGTCATTTACTGGGTCGTAGCTGGCGCCCTTGGGCAGGATGGTGTCGCCCTTGATGTAAGGATTCTGGCGGGGATTGATGTCGATGGCCCGGCCGTAGGCGTGCTTGGACAGGCGCGTGCCCCCCGTAACCAGCCGGTAATTGAAGGCCGATGTATTGTTGGCATCCATGGAAAGGTCGTCGTCCCAGCGTCCGTCCTTGCGAAAGCGCTGGTCGGAAATCGGAATGACCGAATGGATCGGAAAGCGTTCCTTCAAGGCCAGGTCGAATACCTGCCTGATGTCATCGGCCACTTCGGCGTCAACCACCAATTGCCCCTGGTGCACCTTTTGGTCCGACGAATAATACTTTACTTCAACCACCACCTGTCTGGCCCGGATATCGGCCGGGCAATTTTGATCCAGGCCTTCGAAGGCCTCGGCAACGGTCATGTTGCTGTCGATGACCGGCTGTTCGATGGTCCCGGTTGCCGCCGTTCCGGCGGACAACGCAAGATTGGCCGGCGCCCAGGCCAGGACCGTCAAGAGGAACAGCAGGCACGTGAAAACAATACGGCGGTGTCCGGACAAGATCATGATCTCCTCAATCGCTTGCTTATCAACAGGTTGAGTTGCAACATTGGCTGGCAAAGGGTCGGCGTAGTTAACAAAGGGCTTCACCATTCGCCGAGCATTGCATTAGATTAATTATAGGTCCACCATCAATGCAGGCTAAACGATTTATCATGCAATGGCCTGCATTTTATTTCTTGACAAAAATTATCAAATCATGAATAGTAATCATTATCATTTAAATCCAAAAGGGGAGACCAAATATGTCCAAGACCACAGCCAACCTCCAGGAAGCCTTTGCCGGTGAATCCCAGGCCAACCGTAAATATCTTGCCTTTGCCAAAAAAGCCGACGAGGAAGGCTATAAGCAGGTAGCCCGCCTGTTCCGGGCCGCTGCCGAAGCCGAGACCGTGCATGCCCATGCCCACCTGCGGGCCCTCAAGGGCGTTGGCTCCACGGCCGACAACCTCAAAGAGGCCGTGGCCGGCGAGACCCACGAGTTCAAGAACATGTATCCCGGCATGATCGCCGAAGCAGAGGCCGAGGGTGAAAAGGAAGCCTTGCGCAGCTTTTCCTACGCCAACACCGTAGAGGAAACCCACGCAGGTCTTTACCAAAAGGCCCTGGACGCCCTGGGCAGCGATATGGGTGACTATCCCTACTATGTCTGCCCGGTCTGCGGCCACACCGAAGAGAACGAGGCCCCGGAGCGCTGCCCGGTCTGCAATGCCAAGGGATCGCGTTTCATAAAGATCGACTAGCCCGGTTTACCCGGATATGAATAGCCCCGCGGCCTGTTCTTGGCCGCGGGGCTTGTTTTTGTGTTCAGGTCACGGCCGGGCAACAGGCCAATTCATCCGCCGGTTCGGATGGCTTGACACGCGTCTTTATGCCTGATACAAGTAAGTATGTACTTACTACAGAGGCGGAAACATGACCCCCGGTGACAACCGAATGAGCGCGGAGCAAAGAAAGCTACTCATCTTGGAGGCGGCGCTTGATGTGTTTGCTCATAAGGGTTTCAGTGGAGCGCGCACCAAGGAAATCGCCAGCGAGGCGGGGGTAAGTGAAACTATTTTATTTCGTCATTTCAAGAACAAAGATAACCTATACGCCGAGGCGTTACAATATCTTTTCGCCCACCACCCGGTGGGAGAGGAGATGGAGCCGGTCATGCGGGCAGGCGATGACCGGCAAGTGCTATACACCATCGCCCGGCACATCATGGAGCACGTGGGCCGTGACAAACGCATAGTGCGGCTCACTTTCTTCAGCAGCCTGGAGGGCCTCCACACAGCCGAGAACGTGAGGACCCCCATCCGTATTCTGGAAGACTATTTTGCCAAACGCATGCAAGAAGGCGCGCTCCGGGCTAAGGACCCACACCTTGCCGCGCGCTTTTTCCTTTTCGCTGTGTTTTTGCATGTAACCGATATTCATATGAATTTAGACGGCGAACCCCTGGTGATCAGCGACGATGAGGCCGCCTGGAACCTGGCGGACATATTCATGGACGGGCTACTGCCCCGGGAGTAAACTCGGTTTTTTTTATCTTTGAAAAAAGTAAGTACTTACTATCTTGACAGAAGCCTCCTGAGAAGCCCGCGCAAGGTGTTGGAGCCGGAGAGCAAGGCCGTGGCGGCGGACAGACGACCTAAGATGCTTAAATCAGCGTGGCCTGCAGGCTCTGCTTATTAAACCGTAAAGGAGAGAACAATGCGAGACAAGGTGAAATGGTGGGCAGCGGGAGGAGTGCTGATTATTGCTTTCGCCATGACGCTCATGCAGCCGCCGCAGACCATCAGCCGTATGCTTACCGTTGTGGCAAGCGATCTTGCCATGTATTCGCTATGCATGCATGTCGCGTTTCTGGCCGTACTGGTGGCCGGGCTGCTGCTGCCCGGCGCCCGGATCCGCATTTTCGGCGGCTTCTTGGGCCTATTGGCCGCCTCGGCCGCCGGTGTCGCGCTCTACTACTTCGTCCTGCCCAACATATTGTTGTTCGGTCTCTATTTCGCGCTTATCCTGAATGCCCTTTGGCAGGGCGGGCTGGGCTGGGACCTGGGCAAGACCAATGCCGCGGACCGGCTTTTCGGCCTCTTAGGCCTGATATTCGGTTTCTGGTACTTGCATTGGGTGCAGAGCCCACTCATGCTCAACGCCCTGTTGCTTTCGCCGCTGGGAGTGTTGAATTGCCCCACCATGCTTACCATAAGCGGGTTCTTGTGCCTGGCCAGCCAGCGGCATTCCATGCTGGAGTTGGTCTCCGGCGTGGTGTGCGTATATTTCGGGCTGTTCGGCATATTCCGTTTGGGCGCCTATGTTGACGTGGCCCTGGTGGCCTGCGGAGCGTATCAGCTTGCCAGACTGGCAATCATAGCCCGCCGGTGCCCAGCGCAGAAACCCGGCAGACCCGGAAAGGCTTGAGTGGCCGGTTACCCGTGGCTCCAACATGCCAGGCGGCGTCCGAACGCTCGATTGACCCGGCCTTGGACTACATGTCCCCGGGCCAAAACCAGATGGCCACTATGACTGTTTAATTGCGTGTCCGCTAGAACGGGACAAGATCAATATTTAATTATTACAAGACTATTAGATAGTCGGCTTTTTGGAGTTGAAACAAAGAAAGACTAAATTGCCGAAGATAGCAGTTGAAAAGAGTGGCCAACATGTGACAATGGCCAAAATTACAAATAAAAAGGACTTGGCTTTTTATGACCAAGTCCTTGGCTTCTTTATGGTAGCGGGGAGAGGATTTGAACCTCTGACCTTCGGGTTATGAGCCCGACGAGCTACCGAACTGCTCCACCCCGCGACAACGTGGCCAACTATAGCTGAGCGTAACCGTTCTGTCAACAGCCCCCAATGCTTGTACCCTCCCCTTTATTGAGATAGGATTGTCCATACCGCAGGGATTCGAAAACCACCGCAGGGAATTCGAGGAGAACAAATCAATCATGAACGTCCACGAATATCAAGCCAAGCAGCTTCTGGCGGCGTTCGGCGTGCCCGTGCCTCGCGGCGGGGTGGCCGAGACAGCCGATCAGGCGCGAAGCGTGGCCAAGCAGTTGAGTGCGGAAGGATACGTGGTCAAGGCCCAGATTCATGCAGGAGGGCGAGGTAAAGGCGGCGGCGTCAAGATCGTCATGTCGGCCGACGAAGCCGCCAAGGCTGCCGGAGACATGCTGGGCATGCGTTTGGTGACCCACCAGACCGGACCCGAGGGCAAAAAGGTCCGCAGGGTCTGGATCGAACCGGCTACCAAAATCGCCAGGGAGCTATACATGGCGGTGGTGCTGGACCGCGGGGCCGAGTGCATGGCCGTGATGGCCTCGCCCGACGGCGGCATGGACATCGAGGAGGTCGCCGCCAAGACCCCCGAGCGCATCTTTACCACGCGCATCGATCCCGGCCAGCCCCTTTGGGGCAACCAGGCCCGCAAGCTGCTGTTCGGCTGCGGCCTGGAGCTCAAGCAGGTTCGCCAGGGCGAGGCGCTGTTGAAAAACCTGGTGCGCCTGGCCACGGAAAAGGAAACCACGCTCATCGAGATCAACCCGCTGGTCGTCACCACCGACGGCGATCTTATTGCCCTGGACGCCAAACTCAATTTCGACGACAGCGCCCTTGGCCGGCATCCGGATATCGCCGAACTCAAGGACCCGCTGGAGACCGACCCGCTGGAGTTGGCGGCCACCGAACAGGGCCTCAACTACGTGCGCCTGGACGGCAACGTGGGCACAATGGTCAACGGCGCCGGCCTGGCCATGGCCACCATGGACGTCATCAAGATGGCCGGGGCCTCCCCGGCCAACTTCCTGGACGTGGGCGGAGGCGCATCGGAAGAGATGATCACCAAGGCCTTTGAGATCATCCTGGAGGACCAGAACGTCGAGGCCATTCTGATCAACATCTTCGGCGGCATCCTGCGCTGCGATGTGTTGGCATCCGGCGTGGTGGCCGCGGCCCGCAACGTTGATCTCAAGCTGCCCCTGGTCGTGCGCCTGGAAGGCACCAACGTGGAGGAAGGCCGCCGCATTCTGGCCGAGAGCGACTTGTCGTTCGAGGTGGCCGAGTCTCTGTCCGACGCCGCCGACAAGGTGGCCATGGTGGCGGGAGGTGCGAAATGAGCATCCTGGTAAATAAAGACTCCCGCATCGTGGTCCAGGGCATCACCGGCCGCGAGGGCATGTTCCACACAGAAAAAATGATCGAGTACGGCACCAAGGTGGTGGCCGGCGTGACACCGGGCAAGGGCGGCACCACCGTCCTGGGCGCGCCGGTGTTCAACACCGTGGCCGACGCCGTGGCCCAGACCGACGCGGACACGGCCATAGTGTTCGTTCCGGCCTCCTTTGCCGCCGACGCGGCGTGCGAGGCCGCCGACGCGGGCATCAAGCTGGTGGTCGTCATCACCGAACACATCCCGGTCAAGGACATGGTCCTGGCCAAGGATCATCTGAATGCCAGAGGCACCATGATGGTCGGCCCCAACTGCCCGGGCGTCATCACCCCCGGCGAATGCAAGCTGGGCATCATGCCCGGTTACATCCACAAGCAGGGCAAGGTGGGCCTGATCAGCCGCTCGGGCACCCTTACCTATGAGGTCGTCCACCAGCTTACCCAGGCCGGCCTGGGCCAAAGCACGTGCATCGGCATCGGCGGCGACCCCATCATCGGCCTGGGCTTTGTGGACCTGTTGAAAATGTTCGCCGAGGACGACGACACCGAAGCGGTGTGCACCATCGGCGAGATCGGCGGCGACGCCGAGGAACGGGCCGCGGCCCTGGTCAAGGCGGGCTATCCCAAGCCGGTGTTCGGCTTTGTGGCGGGCCTGACCGCTCCGCCGGGCAAGCGCATGGGCCATGCCGGAGCCATCATCAGCGGCGGTAAGGGCAAGGCCTCGGACAAGCTGGCGGCCATGGAAGACGCGGGCATAACCGTTGTTCGCCGACTGGGTGAGTTCGGCGCCACGGTGGCAAAAACTCTCTACAAATAGATATTGTGCTATGATGGGCCGGAAAGGCCGCTACGGCGGTTTTTTCGGCCCACTTCCATAGATGTTCAAGCTGGTTGGGGGAACATGGCCGCACCACAGGATCAGATCATCGACGCGCCTTGGGGCCAGGCGACCCTGCATTACGTGCAGTCTCCCGATGATCTCAATGCCTGGCAAATGGATGAAGGCTTTGGCAAGTTCAGCCGCTATCGTTCTTTTTTCGATTCCATAGAAAGCCTGAAAAAGCAGCTCGGCGCGCCGGGCGCGGAGATGACCGTGGCCTTGGCGGGCGAAACAATCACCGCCTATGCCTTGATCCGCCCTGCCCCGTCCGATGAACGTTGGGCCGAATTGGAAGACCCGCCCATGTTCGAGCTGATCATCGAAGCCGCTCGGGGCAGGCGCAACGGCCATATCGCCAAATCGCTTTTAAAATTATTGGTGGACCACACCCACAACGACCAGCGCATCATCTACCTGGTCGGCTATTCCTGGACCTGGGATCTGGAGGAGTCCGGCAAGACCATGCAGGAATACCGCCAGACCCTGATAGGCCTGGTGGAGTTCATGGGCTTCCGGGAATACCCCACCAACGAGCCCAACGTGGCCCTGCGCCAGGAAAACCTGTTCATGGCCCGGCTGGGGCCGGAGATCGAGGCCGACCGCCCCCGCAAGCGCCGCTTCACCAACCTGCTTTTCGGTATCCAGGAAGACTGGTAGGCCATGGGCCCGGGGCGATGGCTCTTGCTGGCCTGGGCGGCCTCCTTGCCGCTGTGCTGGCTTGCCGCCGAACGCATCGTTGACGCCGCCGGGCTTGCGGGCCGGGCCGCCCAAGGCGCGTCCCTGGTGTTGGCGTGTTTCATGGCCATCGCCGTTCCCGTCATCTTTTATCATCTCAGAGAACAGCGCATCCGCCGCTCGGGCATCCGCAGGGTGGACGCCATGGCCGGGCAGGAGTTCGAAGGCTATCTGGCCGACATCTTCCTGCGCGCCGGGTTCAGCGTGGAGCGGACCGGGGCAAGCGCCGATTACGGCGCGGACCTGCTGATCAGCCGGGACGGCCGGACCCTTGTGGTCCAGGCCAAACGTTACAACGGCGCGGTGGGCGTGGCCGCCGTGCAGCAGGCCGCCGCGGCCCAGGCCCATTATCAGGCCCAGGGGGCCATGGTCGTCACCAACAGCCGCTTCACCCGCCAGGCTTGCGATCTGGCCGGCACCAATGATGTACAGTTGTGGGACCGCGGTGTATTATTCGACGTGGCCACGGGCCGCAAGACAATCAGCCGTTGATCTTGAAAGGAAAATACATGCTGCCCAAGCGTGAAAATTATCTGCCGTTTTCCCGGCCGTCGTTCGGCCCCGAAGAGGAACGCGAGGTCATCGAGTGCCTGCGCTCTGGCTGGATAACCACCGGCCCCAGGGCCAGGGAGCTTGAGGAGCACTTTGCCGAGATGAGCGGCGCGGCCCACGCTATCGCCTGCAATTCGGGCACCTCGGCCCTGCACATGGCCTATGCCGCCCTGGGCCTGGGCCCCGGCGACGACGTGCTGGTGCCCAGCTTCACCTGGGTCTCAACCGCCTCCATGATCGTGCTCTGCGGCGCGCGGCCCGTCCTTTGTGAGGTCGAGGCCGACACCTGGAACCTGGACCCCGTCTGGTTGGAGCAAATGGTCCAAGGCCGCTATTCCCTTGACGCTGACGGCCGCATGGTCGGCCCGGACGGCGCGGTGCTCAAAGCCATGGTACCGGTGCACTACGCGGGCCAGTCCTGCGACATGGACGCCCTGGCCGCCCTGGCCGAACGCTGGAATATCGACATTATCGAAGACGCGGCCCATGGCGCGGGAGCCGACTACAAGGGCCGCCACCAGGGCACAATCGGTAAAATCGGCTGCTTTTCCTTTTACGCCAATAAGAACATGACCACGGCCGAGGGCGGCATGGTCGTCACGGCCGATGAAGACCTGGCCTCCAAGCTGCGGGTGCTGAGCATGCACGGCCTGCAAAAGGACGCCTGGAAACGCTACGCCAAGGGCGGCTCCTGGTGGCAGCCGGTCATAGACCTGGGCTTCAAGTACAACATGACAGACATGGCCGCATCCCTGGGCCTGCACCAACTCAAGAAGCTCCACGGCTTCAACCAGCGCCGCCGGGACCTCAGCGCCATCTATGACCAGGGTCTGAGCGGCATCCCCAATCTGAGCGTAACCAGGGACAAGGGCTACGGCCTGCACGCCCGCCACCTCTACGCCATCTGCCTGGAGCCCGGCGCGCCTCTGGACAAAACGGCCATGATCCAGGCCCTGGCCCAGCGCAACATCGGCGCGGGCGTCCATTACATCCCCGTGCACATGCACCCCTACTACCAACAGACCTTCGGCTGCCAACGCGGCGATCTGCCCGTCACCGAACGCATCTTCGACGGCCAGATCAGCCTGCCCCTGTTCCCGGACATGACCGACGACGACGCGGCATATGTCATTGACAGCATTAGGGGTTTGTTGACGGCGTAGCGATTCGCGGGAAAACTTTTTTGGAAAAAAGTTTTCCCGCACCCTTTCAAAAAACTTTGCCGATTAATGTTTGCCGTCTTCGCCGTCAAACATTAATCGGACATTTGGGACGATGGACTCTCTTGGCGTTACGCCGCGAATTGTTTTTGCCAACGGCAAAACAATTCGCGCGGAGAATCCACACCGCCCAAGGGCCGCCAAAGGCGCGGCGGCGTCTTTGGCGCGAAGTTCTTTGAAGGGGTCCGAAGGGAAACTTTCTTTCAAGAAAGTTTCCCCTTTTTCGTCAGACCGAATGGCGTTTATGCGTCCATAATCATTGATATCAGCGGTTGACTGGCTTTGGGTAGCGTCCTAGACTGGATTTGAATTCTGGCACCATCCTTATCAAAAGGGGAGAATCATATGCGCGCAAGGGGTTTACGTGTGAGCGCCGTATTGGCGGCGCTTTTTGCCGTGGCGTTGTTAATGGCCGCAGACGGCCTGGCCATGGATGAAAAACAACCCGCCGCCCTGAAAGTGACCAGTCTGCTGCCCCAGGGCCAGGCTCCCCGGCTGACGCAGATCGTCGTCGGTTTCAACAAACAGATGGTGCCCCTTGGCACAGCCGAACAGGGCGACACCGACGCGCCGCTGAGGTTGGACCCCAGGCCGGCCGGAGCCTATCGCTGGCTCGACCCTTCGACCCTGGCCTATATTTTCGACAAACCCGTTACCGGGTCCACACGCATAAAGATAGCCGTTCCGGCCGGAATAAAGGCCCTGGACGGTTCGGCCCTGGCCAAGACCGTGCGGGCCACGGCCTGGACGCCGCCGGTGGTGGTCAGCGACACAAACCCCAAACCTGGTTACAGGGTGGGGCCAGACCAGCAGTTTCGCCTGTACCTCAACCAGCCGGTGAAGCTCGACAGCCTGGTTAAGCGTCTGGCCGTTTATGTCGGCGGCAATCGGGTGGGCGCGAAGGTCAACCTCCAGCCCAAGCCCAGTTGGCAGCGTGAACGCCAGAATCTGGCCGCCGTTTACATTGTGACCCTGGACAAATCCCTGCCGCCCGAAACAGGCGTGCGCATCGATATAGGCAAGGGACTGGTGCCCGAGGAGGGAGACCTTCCCTCGGAGCGGTCTTTCGGGTTTACCTACCGCACATACAACACGTTGCATATGGTCAGGGCCTTCATGCCCAACAGTGTATTGGGCGGCTTGGACCCCTCGGCCTCGCTGATGCTGGAATTCAACAACCCGGTAAAGGGCGAAGACGTTTGGAAACATCTCAAAATCGATCCGCCGCTGCCCAGGCCGGTCGAAGATTTTTATGAATCGTCATCACGTTGGGTGCACCTCGATCTGAAATTCAAGCCTGGCCAAACCTACAAGGTCGTGCTTGAGGCTGGCCTCAAGGACGATTTCGGCACTGCCCTGGCCGCGCCGGTGACCCATGTATTGAAGATGGGCGACCTCAACCCGCTGATGGCCCTGAGCAGCACCAGCGGCGTGCTGGAACTGCCGGGGGTCTTGCCCCTGCGCCTGCGCAACCTCGATGCCGTTGATCTGGGCCTTCAACTCATTGGGCCGGACAACGTGGTCCCGGCCCTGGTGGCCGAGGCCGAGCGTGACTGGGACGACCCCAGGGAGCCGCCCAAGCAGGGCGATCCCGGCGTGGTCATCGAGGAACTCAGGCCTGAGCTGGAAAAAAACCGCACCGTGCTCTATCCCCTGGACCTAGGCAAGCTGTTGGGCCGCTCGCCCACCGGCGGCCTGATTCTGGTGGATGCCCGGGCCACCTGGCCTGACGATAACGGCGAACCAAACTTGCGTGTGCGCCGGGCCCTGATTCAGGTGACCCAAATGGGCCTGTCGCTGAAGCTGGGCGCGTCGTCCGGCGCCGCCTGGGTCACCGGGCTGGCCGACGCCAAACCCATGGCCGGGGTGGCCCTGGAGCTACGCGACCGCAAAAACCGCGTGCTGTGGCAAGGTGTCAGCGATGAAAACGGCTTAGCCAAGCTCCCCGGCGTGGAAGAGCTCAAGCCCGATCCGGACCCGGACCGCCCCTGGCGAAACCCGCTGGTCTACTTGATGGCCCAAAAGGACGGCGACATGGCCGTCTTGCCCAGCGAATGGGGCTGGGACCTGACCTATGAACTGCCTTCGGAGGTCAATTTCACCGGGCCGGGGGACACCCCTTCGGTGGCCGCCCACGCCTTGGTGCAATTGCCCCTTTATCAGCCCGGCCAGGAGGTGCGGTTCGCCGTGTATCTGCGCAACCGCACGGCAGACGGCCTGGTGGCCCCGGAGCCGACGGACGTCGAGCTGATGGTTGACGACCCCTACGGCAAACAGTTGCAAAAGGTCACCACCCGCTCGAACCGTTACGGTACGGTCTCGAGCAGCCTGCAACTAAGCAGCAGCGCCCGGCTGGGCAGTTACACCATCAGGGTTAAATTCAACGGCAAGCGGGTCACCGCGGGCAGCTTCCGGGTGGCCTCGTTCCGGCCTCCGGATTTCAAGGTTACGCTTAATTCGCCTGATGACGCCGTGGGCTCCGGCCCGGCGGGCCAGGCCCAGGTCGACGCCCAGTACCTGTTCGGCGCGCCCGTGGCCGAGGGCTCGGCCGAGCTGACCGTTAGCCAGGAGCCCACCTATTTCAGCCCCCCGCCCCTGCGTGATTTCGTGGTGGGCGACATTCCCCTGCCCGGCAGCGAGGTCTTCCAGCAGGCCACACTGGGCCAGCAGAAGGCCAGCCTGGACGCCAAGGGTTTCACCACTTTTGAGCTGCCCAAGGCCGAGCCCCTACCGGGCCTGCCCGTGCGTCTGCAGATGCAGGCCGTGGTGGGAGACAAGGCCGATTTGTTCATGACGGCCAGCCGCTCCATGATCGTGCACCCGGCGTCCATTTACGTCGGCCTCAAGACACCCCTGTTGGCCACGGCCAACCAGGCGGCCAAGATTGAGTTGCTGGCCGCGGGCTTTGACGGCAAACCAGCCGCTCTGGAAGGCCTGAAGCTCACGGCTTATCGCCAGTACTGGGAGACGGTGCGCGAAAAAGGCCCCGGCGGCTACTACCGCTACCTGGGCCAGGCCCGGCGTGAGCAAGTCTGGCAGGGAGACGTCAGCCTGGCCACAGACGGCGCCACCGTGGAATTCACCCCGCCCCAGGCAGGCACCTATGTTTTGGTGGCCGAGGCCAAGGATTCGGCCGGGCGTATCATCCGCTCGGCGGCCTATATGTGGGCCACGGGCGGCGGTATTGCCGGCTGGCAGTGTTTCGACGGCCATCAGTTGGAACTGCAAGCCGCCGGTGACGACCTCAAGCCCGGCCAGACGGCCCGTATTTTGGTGAAAAACCCCTTTGCCAAGGCCACTGCCCTGGTTAGCGTGGAGCGCCGGGGCGTACGCAGCCTTCGGGTCGTGGAACTTGATACGCCCGCACCGGTCATCGAGGTGCCCATCGGCGACAAGGACTACCCCGGCGTGTACGTGGGCGTGCTGCTCGTTCGAGGCAGGGTGGCGGAACCGGCGGCCACCGGCGTTGACTTGGGCAAGCCCCAGGTGCGCCTGGGCTACTGTCGAATCAAGGTGGCCCGGCCCGGCGGCGGCATCGCCGTTGACGTCAACACCGACCGTGCAAAAGCCCGGCCCGGCGAGATGATCAAGGCCAACGCCGCCGTGACCAAGGGCGGCCAACCCTACCAGGCCCAGGTCACCCTGTTGGCCGTGGACGAGCGGGTGCTCACCGCCGCGGGCGGGGTCGATTCCTATGATCCCATGGAGACATTCGGCAGACTGGTGGGCCTGGGAGTCCTGAACGTCGACATGCGCACCCAGGTCATCGGCAAGATCCTGGCCGCCCAAAAGGGTGAGGACGGCGCGGGCGGCGGCGGCATGAGCCCTGCCCTACGCCAGCGTTTTCACCCGGCGGTGTTCTGGCTGGCCGACGCCGAAACCGACGCCGACGGTAAGCTCGCGGTGGAGTTCCATCTGCCCGATACACTCACGGCCTACCGGGTGGTGGCCGTGGCCTGTGACACGGCCGATGATTTTGCCTCGGCCAAGGCCACGGTGCGGGTCAGCAAGCCGTTACAGGTGCTTTCGGCCCTGCCGCGTTTTGTCACCAACGGCGACAGTTTCGACGCCCGTTTCGTGGTGCAGAACTTCGGCGAAAAACAGACCCAGGTCAGGCTCAGCGCCCAGCTTGACGGCCTGGAGCCCGACGGCCCCATGGAGCAGGTGATCGGCCTGGCTCCGGGTGAGAGCAAGGTGGTCGGCTTCGCGGTCAAGGCCAAAAAGACCGGCAAGGTGTCGGTGTCCGTGCGGGCCGTGGCCGGAAACGAAGGCGACGGCGCCCTCTACACCATGGAGGTCAAGCCGCGCACCCAACTTACGGCCATGGCCGCTGCCGGTGAGCTCATGCCCAAGGGCAAGCAGGCCGAGATCGTCACCCAGATAGTGACCCCGGCCGACTCCGAGCCCGATCGCGGCGGCCTGAGCCTGGAAATTTCCGGCAGTCTGGCCCCGTCCATGGACCGGCCCACCAGGATGCTGGTCGAATATCCCTGGGACTGCTGGGAGCAGCGCCTGAGCCGGGCCTCGGCCAGGGCCCTGCGCCTCAGCGCAGGCAAGACCTTTGGCCTGCAACCCGATCCCAAGGACCTCGAGTTGGTCCAAAAGACCGTTGATCTGGCCATCGACTTCCAGACCGGAAACGGCGGGTTCGTCTATTGGCGGGGCATGCAGCATGCCGATCCGCTGCTGACGGCCTACACGCTCATCGCCGCCAAGCAGATCGCCAAGGCCGGACCGGAGATGGACGCCGAGGTCATCAAGGACGCGGCCCGGTATCTGGAAAACGCCCTCAAAGCCAAGCGTCCCAAGACCCGCGGAATGTACTACACCACCGCCGAGGCCCTGGCCATCTGGGCCCTGGCCGAGCATGGAACCAACATCAAACCGTATCTGGAGACCGCCCTGACCGATGCGCCGAGCATGACCCCGTTCGCCTTGGCCTCCCTGATCAAGGCCGCCCACATTTCGGGCCAGCCCGGGGTCGTGGCCAAGCTGGTCCAGCGCCTGGAAGCCACGGCCGCTGTCAGCGCCACGGGCCTGCACTTCGCCGCCATCAACCCCGGCGGCCTCAAGGTGGTGATGGGTTCGCGCCTGAGGGGCAATGCCCTGGCCCTCTGGGCCCTGAGCAACGCCGTGCCGGGCTACCCGCGCCTGGGCAACCTGGGCCGCTGGCTGGCCACGGACCTGGCCCGCCGCCAATACATCTCCACCCAGGACGCGGTGTTCGGCCTATGGGGCATGCAGGCCTATCTGGAGTCCGTGGGGGCTGGCCAGCCCGTCAGCGGATCGGTGAGCCTGGACGGCCGGGAGTTGGCCAAGCGCCTGTTCGACAATATTCAGAGCCCGCCCCTGGAAGTGGACGTGGCCCGGACCATGCTGGAAACCGGCAAGCCCCAAAACCTGGAAATCAAGGCCGAAGGCCAGGGCATCCTGTTCTGGACGGCCAGGCTGCGCTACGCCCCGCTGGGGTCCCTGGCCCAGCCGGTCAATGCCGGACTGCGGGTGGCCCGTTTCCTGGCCAAGCCCGGATCCGAGGCGGGCGGCATCTGGAAGTTGGGTGAAGAAATTGAATACGTGGTGACCATCAGCGCCGACGATACGCGTTTCCACGTGCTGGTGGCCGCGCCCTATCCGGCGGGCCTGGAGCCTCTGCGGGCCCGGGAGGGAGCCGTGCAGGCGGCCCCTTGGACTTGGAGCGAACTGCGCACCAGCGAGCTGTTGCTCTATACGCCGGTGCTACAGCCGGGGGTGTACACCTACCGCTTCCGCATGCGGGCCGTGAACCCCGGCAGCTTCGTGATGCCGCCGCTGCGGGCCGAGGAGATGTACGCGCCCGAGGTGTTCGGCGCCACGGCCGAAGAAACGGTTGAAGTGCGGTGAAACGCATCACCCTATGGGCCCTGGCCGCGTGCCTGGGGCTGTTGGCCGTGGCCTGGGCCGCCTTGTGGCTCTGGCCGGGGGCGGCGCCCCAGGCGGGCTACGGCCGGGGCGACCGGTTGCTGCTGGCCGCCGACGGCCGGGTCATGGCCCTGTTCGCCGACCCCAGGGTGCGCTGCGGACCATGGCTGGCCGCCGACGATATCCCACCGGTGCTTGCCGCCGCCGCCGTGGCCGCCGAGGACAAGCGGTTCCACGCCCACCCCGGCGTGGACCCCCTGGCCCTTTTGCGGGCCACGGCCCAAAACATAGGCGCGGGCCGGGTCGTTTCCGGCGGCTCCACCATCACCATGCAGTTGGCCAGGCTTTTGGAACCGGCCAACCGCACCCTGGGGGCCAAACTGCGGGAGGCCTGCACGGCCCTATGGCTGGAGCGGCGCATGACCAAGGCCGCCATTCTGGAGCAGTACCTTAACCGCGCCCCCTTTGGCGGGCCCTTGGTGGGGGCCGGAGCGGCCTGCCGGGTGCTTCTGGGCAAGGATCCGCAGCGCCTGACGCCCGCCGAGGCGGCGTTGTTGATGGCCCTGCCCCAGGATCCGGCCCGACTGCTGAGAAAGGCCAACCGAGACCGCCTCAAGGACCGGCGTGACCTGATCCTGCGCCGCATGGCCCAGGACGGCAGCATCGATGCCGATGCGCTGGAGCGCAACCTGGCCGCGCCGCTTAAGATCGCCGCCCGGCCCGGCCTGGCCGACGCGCCCCACCTTGCCAGGCGGATCAAGGGCCTGTTGCCCCAAAATGCCGGGCACGAGATCAAGACCTATATCGACCTGGATTTGCAGCGCCAGGCCGCTGAACTGGCCGCCGAGCACTGCCGCTTGGGGGCCAACCTGGGCCTGCGTCAGGCCGCCGTGGTGGTGTTGCGCAACAGCGACCGGGCCGTGCTGGCCTGGGTGGGATCGGCCGACTTTGACGGGCCCTGGGCCGGTCAGGTGGACGGCGTGTTGGCCAAGCGCCAGCCGGGCAGCACCTTGAAACCTTTTGTCTACGGCCTGGCCCTGGAAAAGGGCTACACCCTAGCCGGGATGATCGCCGACGAACCACTGGGCCTGCAAACGGCCGGGGGCGTGTTCCGGCCCGTGGATTACGACGGCAAGAGCCGGGGTGATGTGACCTTGCGTCAGGCCCTGGGCAGTTCATTGAACCTGCCCGCCCTGCGCCTGATGCGCGGTCTGGGCGTTGAATTGGTGCTGGAGCGACTGCGGGGCCTGGGCCTGGACCTGCCCCGCCGGGCCGACCACTACGGCCTGGGCCTGGCTCTTGGCAACGGCGAGGTCACGCTTTTGGAACTGGCCCAGGCCTATGCCGCCCTGGCCGACGGCGGACGCTGGGCCCCGGCAAGGCTGTGGCAGGGCCAGGAGCAGGCCAAGCCCCGTCAGACTGCCGACCCGGCGGCCTGCCGTTTGATCGCCGACGTCATGTCCGACGACGAAGCCAGGGGCCTTGGATTCGGCCGCCACAGCCTGCTGGAGCTCCCCTTCCCTGCGGCGGTCAAAACCGGCACCAGCCAGCATTTCAAGGACAACTGGTGCATCGGTTTCACCCGGCAGTACACAGTGGCCGTGTGGGTTGGCAACTTCTCGGCCCAGCCCATGGCCGGGGTGTCGGGCCTCAGCGGCGCCGGGCCCCTGTGGCGGCAGGTGATGATGCTGGTCCACGGCAGCCGGTCCGGCGATCTGCCGCCCTGGCCCGCCGGGGTGGAGCGCCTGCGGGTTTGCTGCGACAGCGGCGCGGCGGCAGGGCCGGGTTGCCCCAACACCCGTCTTGAATACTTCCTGGCGGGCAAGGGCCCCGAGGCCAGGTGTCCCCTGCACGGGCAAGCCGGGGCGGTTGCCGCGCGTCCCCGCCTGGAGCTGTTGGCCCCGGCCGACGGCGCGGTGTACGCCCTTGACCCCGGCCTGCCCGCCCAATTGCAGATCTTGGCCTGCCGGGCCAGGGCCGAAGGAAAGGTCATCCAGGCCAGTTGGCTGCTCAACGGCAAACCCCTGGAGGACTTTACCGACCACTTGAACGGCAGGCTGGTGCTGGAGCCGGGCAATCACGAGATCGTCCTGCGGGTCCGCGGCGACTGGGGCGATTCCGAAGTGCGGGCCGGATTCAGCGTTTTGGCCATGTAGCCGCTGAATTTCGCCCACGCCTTTGTGCTATCCTTGACTAAACAATCCCGCGCAGTTTGGTATGGCATATGAAGCAAAACAAGAAAAACGAGGCCTGCGGCTGGGATGAAGAGCAAGCCGCACGGCTGGTGGAAAAGCTGCCCGAGGTGGTCAGGGTGCTCAGGGACACCTGCTCCACCGAGCGCTGCTTTGAGCATATCAGCTCCGCGCCCCTGCCCAAGCACGCCGATGTGGTGCGCATCATCGAGTTGGGCCGCCGCATCCTGTTTCCAGGTTATTTTGACGACAAGGTCATCGACCGGGTCAACCTTGAGTACCACCTGGGCCAGGAGGTTCTTACGCTTTACGAACTGCTGGCCGACCAAATCAGCCGGGCCGTGCGCCACGAGTGCCTGCGCTACGACCTTGAATGCACCCATTGCAACGATCGGGGCGGCCTGGCGGCCTATGAATTCGTGCGCCAGCTTCCCGGCCTGCGGGAAATGCTGGCCGGCGACGTAAAGGCCGCATTGCAGGGCGACCCGGCCACGGCCTCGCCAGACGAGATCATCTTCAGCTATCCGGGGCTCATGGCCGTGACGGTCTACCGCATGGCCCACGCCCTGTTGCATCTGGAGGTGCCGCTATTGCCCCGGATGATGGCCGAATACGCCCACGGCAAGACCGGCATCGACATCCACCCGGCGGCGGAGATCGGCAACAATTTCTTCATCGATCACGGCACAGGAGTGGTCATCGGCGGCACGGCCGTCCTCGGAGACAATGTCCGCCTCTATCAGGGCGTCACCCTGGGGGCCCTGAGCCTGCCAGCCGACCAGGTGGAGCGCCTGCGCGACAGCAAACGCCACCCCACCATCGAGGACGATGTGGTGATCTACGCCGGGGCCACCATCCTGGGCGGAGAGACGGTCATCGGCGCACGTTCGGTCATCGGCGGCAATGTCTGGCTGACTTCATCGGTGCCCCCGGACACCAAGGTGGTCCTGGAAAGCCCGCAACTGGTCTACATAGGCCCCAAATCAGGAGAATGAAATGCCTGTTTTGCATGACGTGACCCATGCCATAGGGCGCACGCCACTGGTCCAACTGGACACCGGCATGTTTCCGGAAGTGGTGGGGCGTGTGTTGGCCAAGCTGGAATACAAGAACCCCCTGGGCAGCGTGAAGGACCGCATCGCCCAGTCCATGATCGGCGCGGCCATGCATGAAGGCAGGGTCAATGACGACACGGTGATCGTCGAGCCCACCAGCGGCAACACGGGCATCGGCCTGGCCATGATTTGCGCGGTGAAAAAACTGCGCCTGATCCTGACCATGCCCGAGACCATGAGCATCGAGCGGCGCAAGCTACTGAAGCATCTGGGCGCGGAACTGGTCTTGACGCCGGGTCCGGGGGGCATGGCCGGGGCCCTGGCCCAGGCGGAAAAGATCGCCGCCGAACACGAAAACTCGTTCATGCCCAACCAGTTCGCCAACCCGGCCAACCCGGCCGCCCACCGCATCACCACGGCCCAGGAGATATGGGCCGACACTATGGGCGCTGTGGACATATTCGTGGCTGGGGTGGGCACCGGCGGCACCATCACCGGGGTGAGCCAGGCCATCAAGGCCGTCAAGCCGGGATTCAAGGCCGTGGCCGTGGAGCCCGCCGAATCGCCGGTTCTGTCCGGCGGCAAGCCCGGCCCGCACAAGATTCAGGGAATCGGCGCGGGGTTCGTGCCCCAGGTGCTGGACCGTTCGGTGATCGACGAGGTGCTCACCGTGAACGCCGAGACGGCCATGACCACCGCCCGAATGCTGGCGGCCAGGCAGGGCCTGTTGTGCGGCATCAGTTCCGGAGCGGCGGTATGGGCGGCCATGACCGTGGCGGCCAGGCCCGAAAACAAGGGCAAGACCATCGTCACGGTGCTGCCCAGCACGGGCGAGCGCTACATTAGCACGGATCTTTTCATTCAATAGGCTCAGTAGCTGACTATGCCGTCAGCCTCCAGTTTGGCGGCAATGGCAAAGACCACCCAGGCCCCGCAGAGGTCGCAATCCACGTCGTTGCCGTAGCAGCAAAACGGCTGCACGAATTCATGGCCTTCCAGGTACAGGGGAAAGACATAGGCCGACGCCGGGCAATTGTCGGTTACGGCCTTGCACTTGCCGGACAGGGTCAGCTCCAGGGCCCGCGAATTGTTCCAGATGAAACCGGGGTGCTTCTTTTTCAGTTCCATGACCTTGCGTACTGCCTGGTCCCGGCGCTCCGGGCTGCCCCAGGTGAGCTCTGAGGTGTCGCCGGCCGTGGGCACGTAAAACGAAAAGGTCATGCCCTGGGCCTTGGTGGGTTTGACCAATTCCACCAGCTCTTCCATGAGGTGCTCGTTGGCCGCCGTGGCCACGCATTGGACCATCACCGTTGGGCCGAAGTCTTCCGGAATGCGTTCCAGGGTTCTCATGACCTTGTCGAACGAGCCCTTGCCCCGGATGACGTCGTTGTATTCGGGCGGCCCGTCCAGGCTGACCACATAGATGCAATTGGGCAGGTCGATCAGCTCAATGGTGCCGTTGGTGGTTACGGTGTTGGTCTTGAACAACCCGCTGCCCCGGCGCAAAATTTCGGGCCGCAGCAATGGCTCTCCGCCCATCCACAACATGTGCTCGACGCCACGTTCCTGTTGGATTTGGGCGAGTTTGGATAGCATGGTCTCGTCATCCATCTCGCCCTTGGGGTCGTTGGGATTGCCCTGGCGAAAGACAAAACAGTGGCGGCAGCGCAGAGTGCAGCGGTTGGTGATGTTGACCATGGCCGCTGGAAATGACTTTACGGCTTCGGCTTTCATAAACAATGCCCCCCTTTGTAAACAGTGTTTATATTCCACATGTGAGATTTTGTAAATTCAGGCACGGCGGGAGCAACTATTTATCACTATTGCGCGATTCCATGCTAAAACATCATTATCGATGGCGAGATAACCTGGTTGAATCTATAAGGAATAAGTTATGAAAAACAAGCTGGTTGGACTCACCCTGTTTTGCATGATCATTGCTTTGGCGGCCTTGGCGGCCGGTTGCAACCCCACCATGGGCCGCAACTACTACGCCAATTACTACACCGAGCAGATGGACCGCTATCCCAACACGCTGATGACCTATGATACGGGTCTGCGCATGTGGACGTTCGATGATCCTGATTTCAGCCTGAAGGTAAGTCTGGAAGAAGGCAAGGACTACGCCTTCAACATCCAACTGACCAACAAATCCGACGGCGCCCTGGTCATCGACTGGAACCGCTTCATGTACGTGGATGTCAACGGCAACACCCACCATGTGATTCACGATGGCGTCAACTACTGGGATCCGGTGGCCAAGCAAACTCCGACCGTGGTTCCGGCCGGCGGAAGTCTTGACGACCTGGTTCAGCCGGCCCGTCTGACCGAACGCGACGGCGCCATCCGACTTGCCCCGCTTACGGCCGACGACACGGCCACCTGGGGTGCGTGGCCCCAAGCCGCCACGCTGATGATGCCGGTGCATTCAGTGGACGGCGAAGAGGTCTTCAAGATGCAGCTCGACATGAGCAGCGGCGGGCCCTGGTACTAATCAACCATGTATATTGATATTGTCGACCCACGCCGCGCGGAACTTGAAGAACTGCGCGGCGTGGTGGTGATATTGGATATTTTCCGCGCCGGCAACACCATAGCCTCGTTGCTGGCCGCCGGCGCCCCTGAAGTGTGGCTGGTGTCGTCTTTGGACGAGGCCCGCCTATTGAAGGTAACGCACCCCGAGGTGCCGCTGTTGGGCGAGCGGGGCGGCGTGGCCCCGGCCGACTTTGATGGCGGCAACTCTCCGGTCCATGCCTCGGAAGCGCTTAAAACCAGGCAACCCGTGATTCTGACGACTTCCGCCGGGACCCAGGCCGTGCACCGCCTGATCAAGGCTCAGTCCGTGTTTTACGGTACTTTCGCCGCGGCAGCGGCCCTGATCGAGGCCATACGCAGTATCAATCCCGCAGAGGTTCATCTCGTGCCCATGGGCCTGGAGGCCCGCAAACCATGCGCCGAGGACGACGCGGCGGCGGAGTATCTGGCCGGGATGCTGCGGGGCGAGGAACCGGATTTCGCCGAGGCCGTAAGGGGGCTGGGCGATTGTGACGGAGCCCGGCGACTCAAACGGCTCAATCAGTTGGACGACTTGGCCTTTTGCCTGACCGTGGACTGCCTCGATGTTGTGCCGGTGGTCAAGTATGGCCAGCAACCGCCCAGGGCCGTTGTTTGGTCCGATTAACACGGAAACCGCGAACGAAGATGGCCTTTGGTTGAGTCACCGCCTGCCGTTTTACAGTTCGGCATTCCAGCCTTACCTCTTGCCTTGCCGCCCTTTTTCAAATTATCTTTTGGTTATGTCTGGTAAGAACCGCGCGAACCTGTCGTCAACATATGCAGTGCCCTGAAGCGGATCAAACCGATACCGAAAGGAAGCGACGATGTTACAGCGAATCGCGATAGTGTTTCTGGCTTTATTGGTGCTGGCCGCCATTCCGGCCCAGGCCAGGGAATATGTCGAAAAATTCAACCCGGCAGGCCCCGGCATTTTTAAAGATGTTTTTGTAAATGGCCCGGACGGCGCATGGAACGGCATGATCGGCAACGGTTTCTACCTCTTGACCAACACAAATCCCGCCGGTGGAGACGTGCGCTATTACAATGTGAACAACATCAGCGGCGAGACGTCCCAGGCCCTGGCCAACTGCACGGTCAGCGCCACGGTCAAGGGCCGTAGCGATGGCCCCCTTGGTGGCGCTGGGCTTATATACCGGCTAAATCCCCAAAACGGCACATACTGGGCATTCGTGGTCAACGACAAAGGCGGTTATGCCATTTACAAGCGCGGCCCCCAGGGCATGAGCCAAATCATGGGCGGCACCCACCCGGCCGTCAAGCCCGATGCACCGAACCAGTTGACCATCAGGCCCGCCATGGACAATCAGGTGGAGTTCCTGGTCAACGGCCAGACAGTGGGCGCGGCGGGCAGCAGCGATATCAACGGCCACGCGCCCGGCATCTTGGCCATATCTCCGGGCAGCTTTGGTTTTGAAAACTTTGAGATAAAAACCACCACCCCCTAAAATGGCCATTAGCGGCCCAGTCGAGGGAGCTGGCGGCTACCGCTTCATCAATAAGCCGGGAACGGGTACTGAAACCCGAAACCGGCTTTTTTATTATTTGACTGATTATCCGCTCAAGCTGTAATACAACAGGTACTCTGCGTCAGTGGCGCGGTTAAGTTAAATTACAGGTGCATATAAAATGAATTGCACTCATAATACCTGCATCAACATGATATTTTCATAGAGGCATGAATGTACCTACAATTTGTCAAGGCCTTGGCCGAAAACGCCGTAAAGGCGTTTAGAGAGATGACCGGCACCGGTGTTATCGGGGTCGATCTCAAATTGCAGACCAGTGAGTCCTTGGACTTGCCCATCGCCCAGGTAATTCAATACGAAGGAAAAGACGCCCCGCTGGCCGGAGTCTTCGTGTTGGGCTTTGACTCCACCGCCGCCGCCAAAGGCGTCGCGGGCGCCCTGGCCGCCAAACTCGGACTTCCAAAGCCGGAAACCCTTGATGAAGACGCCATCGACATGTTGGGCGAATTCATGAACGTCGTCGTCGGCCGGACCATTTCCGACTGGGACAGCGAAGGGATGCCCGTGGTTTTCGGTCCGCCGGGCAACCTGCAACAGGCCACTGTCACCAACCAGGATGGTTATAAAAACGAAAGTTACTTGCTATCTCTCAGGCTGGCCCTTAGCCAGCTAACATTTAGTGTCACGTTCTGCTATGCTTCGGAAGACTCGCCGTCCGCCGGCAAAAAAATCCTGGTGGTCGACGACTCGCGTACCATCCGCAAAGTCTTGGCCTCGATATTGGAAAAAGCAGGTTTTACGGTTGAACAGGCCGAGGACGGCCTTGCGGCAATAGACAAATTCAAAACCTCGCAGCCGGACCTGGTGATCATGGACTTGGTCATGCCGCAGTTAGGCGGCTTGGAAGCCATAATGAGAATTCTGGAAATCTCCCCCAGGGCCAAACTCATCGTACTCAGTTCCTCCGACCGCACCGATGAAGTGGTTACGGCAAAGACCCTGGGAGTGTTAGACTACCTAATAAAGCCCGTTAACGAAGAGCGTCTGCTGAAAACAGTCGCGTCGGCTTTGAACAAGTAGCTATTTTTAGCTAGTCAAAAGCATAACTTACATCAAAGAGTCTATTATAAAAAAATGAAGCCCCCCATTTCGACAACACCACTCACGCCAAGCAAGTCGACAATCGAAGCGACTGCGAACAATTCGGGAAACACTTTGCTGGCCCAGGTCAAGCACTCCTATCTTACGTTTCTATCTGAAATGGACTACGACCTCGAGGATGGTTTTCAGAGCAAGTTGGCGGAGGTGACCTTAAAGGTTGAGAATGCCGAGACGGACCAGGACTTGATTGAACTGAGCGTAGAGCTCAAAAACCTCATAGCTATTTTTGCCAGGCTGGCTTTCGGAATGAGGTCCGAGGCCACGCAACTGGTCAACGAGATATTTGAAGGCTTGGCCAAGGTCGAAACAAGGCTTCAGACATCGGCTTCCCACATACGGCAAATTCATAATGCCGGCCGCAACTTATCCGAGTCCGTGTCCGAAAACATCGTAAAGATGAGCCAACAGGTGGATGCCATAAACGACATCAGCCAGTTAAAGGACTTGGTTGCTGAAAAGCTTCTGCAGTTCCAAAGTTCGGTAAACCAGTACCACCTTGACGAGCAAAAACACATCAAGGCTATCACCAGCGAACTCGACTCCCTGCGAAAAGAGTTCAAGTCGGCCAACGAAACCCTGAACCAACTGAAAAGCGAAAAAGAAAAATTGGCCCGTAAGGCCAGAACCGATTCGTTGACCGGCGCATTCAACAGGTTGGCCTTGGAAGAACGTCTGCAGGAGGAAATGAACCGGTATCAACGTTACCACACGGGTTTCAGCATCCTCATGTTGGATCTGGACCACTTCAAGAGGGTCAACGACAACTTTGGCCATCAAATAGGCGACCGGTGCCTGGTTGAGATTGTCGCCAAAATCAAATCAAAAGTCCGAAACGTGGACTTCGTGGCCAGGTACGGTGGTGAGGAGTTCGTGGTGATCACTCCCGAAACAGATGTGGGGGGGGCGCTGGTCATTGCCGAAAAGCTGCGTATATCCGTTGAAAATACTGATTTCATGGTGCGGGGTGGCAAAGTCCCGCTTACCGTCTCCGTGGGAGTGAGCGAAGTAAAAAGCGACGACCAGACCGCCCAGGACGTCATTGCCCGGGCGGATCAAGCTTTATACGACGCAAAGGCGGCCGGCAGAAATCAAGTCTTGGCCTGCTGACAAACTATCCGCCACCAAATTTTTCCTGAAAACGGTTGAACGTTGTTCTTGGTTAAAAAATGTTGTATTAAGATTGGCAAATACTCGAGCATCAACTGGTCATTACTATTGAAATCTGATCCGGTACTAAGCATAAACGACCTGAATACCTGTTTGGTGCTGATCCAATAAGGCTCTACCAGAGGCCCGGCTTATGCAACATCTTGTTGATGGCATCAGCGTCGTTCTGATCGGAAAACAGTCCTCGGTTATTCCCACCATCGCCGAAATGCTTCAGCAGTTCGGCTATAACATCGTTGGCGTGATCAATAATGGAAGCGCAGATCCGGCAAAGGTTTTGGGCCTTGAGCCAAAGGTTGTTGTCGTCGACGCTTCGGACACGCAACGGGACTTCGCCCTTTATCTGGCGTCAACGCTATACCGTCAACACGGCATACCATCGCTCATAACAACTTCGATTCATGACGAGGCCACGCTCAAAGCCGTTCTGGACAATAACGGAGTATCTTATTGGGCCTGGCCGGCGGATGGCCATGCGCTGCACACCGCCTTGCAGACCTGCCTCAAACACAATGCCGTCGAACCGACATTGGGCGAAAAGGAGCAACTCTACCGGACGACTTTCGAAGACTCTCCCATCGGTATAGCCATCGTCCGCCTGAAAGACTTTCAACTCGTAAAGACCAATAAATCATACAGAAAATTGTTGGGATACAGCGAAGAAGAACTCAAGGGGCTTGGCATTGCCGATTTTACCCATCCCGATGATCTCGAGGAAAATTTGCGTTTGCAACGCCTTCTGGGCAGTGGGGCGATCAATTATTATTCCATGGACAAGCGTTTCATCCGCAAGGATCAAACCATTGCCCACGGCCACCTCGTTGCGTCGATCATCCGCGAGGAAAAAGGCAAACCCAGCTATTTCCTGGGACAGGTAATCGACATATCGGAACGCATCGCCATTGAGGCGCAGCGGCAGGAGTTGGAAAACCAACTGCGCCAGTCCCAAAAAATGGAAGCCCTGGGTACGTTGGCCGGCGGCATCGCCCATGATTTCAACAACATCCTAGGCGCCATAGTGGGTTACACCGAGTTGGCCATGGGCGAGATCGCCGTCGGAGCACCGGTCATGGATGACCTGCAGCAGGTGCTGGCTGCGGCTGATAGGGCCAAGACCCTGGTCAGGCAAATAATTTCGTTCAGCCAAAACACCAAGCCGAACCTCCGCCCCCTGGACATCCAACAAGTCATTGAATATACAGTTATAATGCTTCAACAAACCATGCCAAAGTCCATCTCCATAACTAACCGGATTGTTGACCGAATACCCCTGATCGTCGGCGACACCGATCACCTGCGGCAAATCTTAATCAACTTGAGCAACAATGCCGTCGAGGCCATGCCCGACGGGGGCACCTTGTCTTTGGTGACCAGTCTTGTCGATGTACCGGGCGCTCTTTGCCATGCCTGCGGCAAACCGTTTTCCGGAAAGTACGTCAAACTGACGGTAAAAGACACGGGCCGGGGCATGGACACCGTCACAATGGGCCATATTTTCGAGCCGTTTTTCACGACCAAGGAAGTGGGCCAGGGTTCCGGGTTGGGGCTGGCGGCCGTTTTTGGTCTCCTAAACAGCTTTGGCGGCCATATTGTCTGCACGAGTTCGGCGGGACACGGCTCCACGTTTGAGTTGTTCTTTCCCACCATAATTGAAACCGGCGATGAAGGGCCAACCAACGCCGTTTAGCAGCCACGTCGAACCGGCGCATCACCAATTCCCCTTTCAGAGACACAATGCGGCCAAACCCTTCCAATTCACTGTAAGCAACCGTTTATTTTATCGCTTTAGCCGCCATTATCGGACGCAAGTTATTTCTTGGTGTCTATATGTCATTTGTGACATATAATATGCAGCCAATAGCGGCCAGTCCCGCCCTTCACCGATGCCTATCACCGTTGCCGCCAAAACCAAAACTTTCTTGCAGGGAAAGGTAGGCGCCGAAATGGGAACAATTGAAGCAATGGAGCAGACATTGGCGGCACAAAGGGCGGCATTCACGGCAAATCCGATGCCCCCGGCACAGGACCGCATTACCAAACTAAAGCTGCTGCGCGAAAGGCTCAAAGCCCACCAGGATGAAATCGTAACGGCGCTGAGCGCCGATTTCGGCCACCGCAGCAGATACGACACCATCCTGGCCGATATTCTGCCGGTGTTGAATAATCTGAAATACTGCGCCCATCATGTCAAAGGCTGGATGCGGCTTAAAAGTCGCAAGCCCGGAATGCTGTTGATGCCGGCCAAGGTCAAAGTGATGTATCAGCCTTTGGGCGTATTGGGAATCATCGTCCCCTGGAATTTCCCGGTAATGCTCTCCCTGGGGCCTTTGGCCTTCGCGTTGGCGGCCGGCAACCGGGCCATGATCAAGATGAGCGAGTTCACGCCCAACATCAACAAGGTCGTGGACAAAATAGTATCCGAGGTTTTTCCGTCCGACGAAGTCGCCGTTTTCGAAGGCGCGATTGAGGAATCCCAGGCCTTCAGCAGGCTGCCGTTCGATCATCTGCTTTTTACCGGCTCCACGGCCGTGGGACGCCATGTCATGGCCGCCGCCTCGGAAAACCTGACCCCGGTGACCCTGGAATTGGGCGGCAAGTCCCCAGTGATCATCGACCAAAAGATTCCCCTTGATATGGCCGTGGAGCGCATGATCCTGGGCAAGTGCCTCAATTCGGGTCAGATATGCATTGCCCCTGACTATGTATTGCTGCCCGGGGAACGCATGGATGACTTCATTCAGTCTTTTCGCAACGGCTTTACCCGAAGATACTGCCAAAACGGCAACGGCAAATCAGATTACGGCTGCGTAATCAATCAGCATCATTTCGACCGGATAAACAGCCTGCTCGATGACGCCAAGGCCAAGGGCGCCACGGTCATCGATACCGATCAAAACCAAACCGTCAATGACAGCGCCAACCGCAAAATGGCTCCGCAGTTGGTCGTGGGCGCGACCAGGGAGATGCGTCTGCTCCAGGAAGAAATATTCGGCCCGGTTTTGCCGCTGGTGCCCTATAACGGCCTGCAAGAGGCCATAGAGCACGTCAACAGCGGGCCCAGACCCCTAGCCCTGTACATCATGAGCCTGGACACCCAGGTGCAGAAACAGATTCTGGAAAAAACACATTCCGGCGGAGTCTGCATCAATGACTCCATCATGCATGTGACGGCCGACGATGCCCCGTTCGGAGGCATAGGCTCATCCGGAATGGGGCGGTATCACGGCCGGGAGGGTTTCGAGACATTCTCCCACGCCCGGACGATCCTCAGCCGGGGCGCCAAACTAAACACGGGGAAAATGGTCCATCCTCCATACGGGGGGGTGGCAATGCGCATGATGCTCAAGGTATTCATGCGTTAAAGGGGGGATCCCCCGGTGGGGCAAACACTCCACCGGGGGAATCTCAATGCTGGTTGATCAGGATCATTTGGCTTGATCGACAAGGTCCTGTCTGGTGCTCAGGAATGCCGCAACAACCCGGGCGAAGTCTTCCGGGTTCTGGTATTGCAGGAAATGGCTCCCGCCCTTGAACCTGGCCATCCAGGCGCCAGGGATAAGCCCGGCCATCTGCACGCTCTGGGACGGCGGAGTTATCTCGTCCTGTTCGCCCACCACCATCAAAACCGGAATATCCAGTTTGGCCAGGCGGTCTTTGGTGCCCGGCCATTGCAGGCACGCCTCTTGCTGCCGGGCCGCCGTGGCCGCGCTGGGCGGGATGGACGATCTGGGCATGCGCTGGAGGATGTCGGGGTTTTGTTTGAACCACTGGGCCGGGAAATACCTCTCTGCCGGGGGCCGGGCCTGGATCTCGGCCACGTGGGCCAGGGCTTTTTGGGCCTCATCGTTGGTGCACGCCGAGGCGTACAACACCAGCTTGGCGGCCTTGCCGGAGTGATTCAGGGCCACCTCCTGGGCGATCATGCTGCCCATGGACCAACCCATAACCGCCGCGTCGGCCACGCCCACGGCGTCCAAAAGCCCGGCGGCGTCATCGGCCATCAGCCTTATCGTGAGTGCGTCATCGTTGATGGTCGAGTAACCCATGCCCCTGTTGTCAAAGACAATGACCTTGAAATTTTCAGCCAGTTTTTCGACCAGCACATGGTCCCAGCTATCCATGGTCGCGCCGTAACCGGTTATCAACAACAGCGGCGGACCCGAGCCGATGACCCGGTAGCCCAACTTGACGCCGTTGACTCTGGCGTATTGCGTGGCTGGGGCAGCCGCCTGGTCCCGGGCCGGGATTTCGGCCGCCGCCGCCAAGACCATGACCAGGGCAATGATGAAATAAAACAAGCGTTTAAGCATTATGGTGCCTCCGGTTGATTCGATGACGGCGCAACAGCCGGATCAGACGGGCTAGAACCGCCAGTCGATGCCAGCCGTTAGGGTATGGCCGTTGAAGTTGTCAGCGTAAAAATAACCATAATCCACGAAAGCGCTCAAGCGCCCGTTCATGGTTGCGCTCAGGCCCAGATTGGCAGCGATCCCGTCGGCATATGGATCAAGACCGTTGAGACTCATGGGCGAAGCATTGCCATAGTCGCGGAAGGTTGCCGAGATGACCCTGGCGTCGTCGCTGAAGTTGTGCAACCACATCAGCGAGGCCTTGGGTAGCAGGTTTACCGAACCGGCCTGCCACAGTCCGGCCAAACGCAGGCCCACGGAGCTGTTCCAGCCGTTTTGGTCCAGATCAGCTACATTGAGGCTTAGACCGCCCGCGCCGTTTTCCAGGAAGCTGTCCTGTTGATAATCGCTGTAGGCCAGCCAAAGCACCGGTCCCCAGACTATTGCGCCGCTGCGCAGGTCGTAACCGCCGCCCAGTCGAGCCATCCACAGGCTGGAGTCGAAATCCGCCTTGGCCGTTGCGTTGACGTCCTCGAAATTGATGCCGCGTTTGGCGTCGTTGTTATACGAGGCATAGCTGGCGGCGACGTCGGCGTACCAGCAACCCCACCTGGCCGTGGCATAGGCTCCGTAATGCATGCCGGTCTGGTCGCCGGAATGGCAACCGGCATCCCAGCCGATGCTCGTGCTGCTGTAGCCCAGCCCGAGACCCGCAGTCAGCCAGGGCATGATCTCGCCGTCCGCGCCAAAGACCCCGCCGCCTGTGCTAGTGTCGTAGCCTATCTTGCCTCCGCTGCCCGAGGCGTCGGACCAATTACCCACGGCCCGGGCCCAGACCCGCCAATCCCTGAAGCCAGCGCCGCCTGCCAACATTCCCGCGGCTTGATGCTCGTCGCCCATGGCCAATAGCGGCCCCTCGGCCCTTTCCGGCCCGGCCAGCCCCAGGGCCCGCCTCAGGCGCAGATCGTCGGCCCGGTCGAGCAGGGCCTGGTCAAACATGCCCGCGGCGCTGTGGCCGGAACCGCCGAATGCGTCGTAGATCACCGGGGCCATGGCCCCCATGGCCTGTCGGATCTGGCCAAGGTCGTAGTCAAAATCCATCTTCACGATCAAGTTGGCCAGATCGTCGGTATTGCCTGCGGCCAGCGGCACCACGGCGTCCAGGGCCCGGCCCACGGCGCGCTGTGTTTCATTGTCGGCCAATTGTTCATATGGCGTTCGGGCCAGCACCAATTCGATGGCCGTGCCGCTGTTGCGGGCGCCCAGACTAAGAACGGCGGTGTTAAAGCCTCCGGTAACCGTGTCGAAATTGCCGTAGATACCATTGCCGGCCGTAATTACCGTCCAACTCATATTGCCGGTGTACAGACCTATGGGCAGATAAGTGGCCAAGGTGCCGCCGTTGATCATTGCCGAGTCGGTGATGATCTGGTCGGATTGGCCGTCTGCCGTGATTTCACAGTAATAAGTGGCCCCGGATTGGTGGATGTAGGCCCCGGTGATTTGCAGGGTGCCGATGGAGTTGCCCGGAGCGATGCCGCCGGTGTTGCTTACATTGCCGTTTATGGTCCCACTGCCGCCGACCACGCCGCCGCCGCTAACCGCCACGGTGGGGCTGGTCAGGCTGCCGTTGACGACGAGCACACCGCTAACATCGGTGGATCCGCTATTGACCGAACCGGTGATGGCCGTGCGGCCGCTGACACCCAGAGAGCCGGTTGACAACGAACCGCTGACGTTCATATTGCCGGCAACCGTAGTGGCTCCATTGACGGCTGCGTTGCCACCGAGGTTGGCCGATCCGCCGGAGGCGACATTCAGGGAACCGGAGGTCAGTGCCCCGCCGTTGCCAAGAATAAGAGAGCCGTAGACAACGGCGCCGTCCGCCACACTCACATCTCCGTTGATCCTGGCCGAACCGCTGACGTTCAGCGAGGCCGTGTCAAGACTGCCGCCGGTACCCACGCTGGCGCTGCCGCTGACCACCGTGGCCCCGGTCACATTGGCGTCGCCGTTTAATGCGGCCGAACCGCTGACATTGAGCGAGGCCGTGTCAAGGCTGCCGCCGGTACCCACGCTGGCGCTGCCGCTGACCACCGTGGCCCCGGTCACATTGGCGTCGCCGTTTAATGCGGCCGAACCGCTGACATTGAGCGAGGCCGTGTCAAGGCTGCCGCCGGTACCCACGCTGGCGCTGCCGCTGACCACCGTGGCCCCGGTCACATTGGCGTCGCCGTTTAATGCGGCCGAACCGCTGACGGTGAGCGAGGCCGTGTCAAGACTGCCGCCGGTACCCACGCTGGCACTGCCGCTGACCACCGTGGCCCCGGTCACATTGGCGTCGCCGTTTAATGCGGCCGAACCGCTGACGGTGAGCGAGGCCGTGTCAAGACTGCCGCCGGTACCCACGCTGGCACTGCCGCTGACCACCGTGGCCCCGGTCGCATTGGCCGTGCCCGATATATCAGCCGAACCGCTGACATTCAGCGAGGCCGTGTCAAGACTGCCGCCGGTACCCACGCTGGCACTGCCGCTGACCACCGTGGCCCCGGTCACATTGGCCGTGCCCGATATATCAGCCGAACCGCTGACATTCAGCGAGGCCGTGTCAAGACTGCCGCCGCTGCCCACGCTGGCGCTGCCGCTGACCACCGTGGCCCCGGTCACGTTGGCGTCGCCCGAGATATCAGCCGAACCACTGACATCCAGCGAGGCGGTATTGAACTGCCCCCCGCTGTCGAGGTTCAGGGTTCCGGCCACATCGCTGTCGCCGGAGACATCCACTCTGCCGCTGATATTGGCGGTGTTGCCATTGCTGACGGTCATGGTCCCGGTGGCCAGAGTGCCGCCGCTATTGACGTTCAAGGTGCCGTCGACGCTGGTCTCGCCGCTTACTGTAACCGCGCCGTTGATGTTGAGGCTGTTGGCCGAGTTGACATCAAGGGAATCGGCCAGGAATGAGCCATTGGAGGCCACGGTCAAGGTGCCGTCGACCACCACCGGACCGCCTGAAAAGTCGAATGCGTCGGCCAGGATTATCGTGCCGTTTCCGCTAAACCGCGCATTTTCAAAGTTCAGATATGGGCTCGTGTCGTTAATGGTCAGCGTTGTGGCCACATCAAAAACCAGGGTGTCGGTGCCCGCCCCGCCGTCGACATCGCCTCCCACCGATGATGTCTCGGTTAGGGTTACGCTGTCGTTTCCGGAACCGGCTATCAGATCGCCGGACACGGCGCCGCTGTTGGTGATGGTGCAGTTGCCGGTGCCGTTCAGGTTGCCGTAAAGGTTGCCACCCACCGTGCCGCTGTTGATAATAACGACTTCGCCGCTGCCGTCCCATATGCCGTACAGGTGCCCACCATCAGTGGCAACCGTCCCAGTGTTTACCAGATAGACATTGCCGGTGCCGCCGCTCTGACCACACATGTCCCAGCGCACATCGCCATGGTTTATGACCGTCACATTGCCGGTGCTATCGTCGGCGCCGACCATGGCGTCACCGACATTGCCGTTGTTGACCATGTAGGAATCGCCCTGACTGCTGAAAACACCGAAGAATCCGCCGCCAACCGTACCGTTATTGGTCATGGTGGCGTTGCCTTCGCCGTTTTCCACGCCCACGAAGTCGCCTATCTGCACCGTGCCGTTGTTGGTCAAGTCAACACTGCCCCAGCCCGCTTCATTGCCGACAAAATCAAGGCCCACGGTTCCGTTGTTGATCATGGTCACGTTGCCGCGCGCCATCCAGATACCGGTGAACACTACCGCGACCGTGCCGGTTCCAGTGTTGAGCATATTCACGTCGCCCGTGGCCACGGTGGCGGTCTCGGCCGTGGTCAGGCCCACGGCCCAAAAGGTCCAGCCGGAGTTGATGATCGTTACGTCGCCGATTGACGAGTCACCGCCTATCATCGGCCCGTCCACTTGTCCGGCGTTGTTGATGTAGACATTGCCGGTGGCGGCCACGGCGCCTCCCAGCGCGTCGAACAGCCTGGCGTTTTGGCCGATGGTGATGTTGACGTCGCCGCTGCCGTAATAATTACCCACGACCTCAAATAGCACATTGCCGTCGATATTCATCTGGCTGGGGCCCATGGAATAGATCCAGCCGCCGACCGCACTACCGTTTTCCAGGTTGATGGTCAATCCATTGGTGTCGCTGTCAATGTCTCCCGCCAGCCTCCCGGTGGATGAGATATTTACCGTGCCGCCGTTGCGCACCAGAAGCAGATCAGAGGTCAATAAAGCGTCTAGTTGAAGGGTGCCGCCATACAAGTCGGTCTGGTCCGCTATGCTGGTGGCGGCGTCGATGGTCGTGGTGCCGTCGGGCGTTATGCGGCCCAATTCGAAATTGTTGATGCCGCCGCCGAACACGCCGCTGAAAGTCGGCACGCCGGTTAGCACCAGGGTGTCATCGCCCGCCCCGCCATTGACCAAGCCGGTGAAGACCGCGCCGCCAAACGCTTCAACCGTATCATCGTTGGCGCCGCAGGTGGTCGTGCCTCCCACGTTGCCGGTGTTGACCAGACGGTCCGTGCCGCCCTGGGACATGTCCCAGTTTCCGGTTATGGTGCCGTTGTTGGTGTAGAGGTCGTTGTTAACCGTGCCGTCCCAATTTCCGACTATGGTGCCGTTGTTTGTGGCCGTGTCGGCGCTGCAAGGCAACGAAAAACACAAGGTGGCAACAACAAACAAAATGGCCGCCAAAGTACGGCGGCAAGGTTGGGACGATGCAGCAGGCATGGTTCGGCCTTTATTTCACGCTCAGGCAGCGGGCAAAAATGATTATTAAACGCGGTTTGACTTATCGGTTGACAAACTGTGTAACATGCTGCACAGGCTCACGATTTATATCATGTTTCCGCCTGGTTAATCAAATATAATTAATAGGATAATATTTAGAAGCCTGTTACCGCCGGGCATAATGGGTATGAGATGACAGGTTTATTCGACCCAGGCCGCAAACACCGGTCAAGGAATAGGCCTGAGGAATAGGCTTGCCGCCTGTTGATATCTGATGTATCAGTATTAGCGGCGCACCAGTAAACGGAGCCATTTTTCGTCGTCCCATGGATTTCATGATTTCGGAGAGCCAGCATGAAGACAACCGTATTTACCAACTGCAACGTCATCACCATGAACGATAAAGCCCCAAAAGCCGAATCCTTAGCTGTTCAGGGAGGCAAATTCGTTGCTGTGGGGGACAGGGCCTCGGTGCTGGCGGCAGTGGGCAAGGATATCGCCGAAATAGACCTCGGCGGCGCGACAGTCACTCCCGGATTCATCGAAACCCATGACCATTTGTCATATTACGGGCTGACCATGTTCATGGCCGACTGCTCCTCGGTGGCCAACAAGACCATGGAAGATGTCCTGAACAAGATCGCTGAGACCGCCCGCAACGCCGCCCCCGGCGCATGGGTCATGGGCCAGGGCTTTGACGACACCATGAACGATAAGGCCCGGCATCTGACCCGCGACGACCTGGACAAGATCTGCCCGGACAACGTGGTGATGATCATGCACACCAGCGCCCACCTGGCCTACACCAACTCCATGGGGCTGGAGTTGGCCGGGATCACGGCAGATACGCCCCAACCCGAGAGCGGCCACATCGAAAAGGAGCCGGACGGCAGGCCCACCGGGTTGCTTCGCGAGGCAGGAGCCATAATGCTTTTGATGTCGCATATGCCCCCGCCCCCACCGGACACCTATCACGCTGTGATACCCCTGGCCATGGCCGAGTTCAACAAGGTGGGCGTCACCAGCGCCCATGACGCCGGCATCGGTATGGCGGGCCACGGCAAGATGACCATCGACGCCTATCGCAAACTAAAAACCGAAGGCCGCATCACCGTGCGGGTCTACATGACGATCATAGAGGAGCTGTACCGCGGCCTGGCCGATGCCGGACTGGGCATGGGCTTCGGCGACGAGTGGGTCAAGATGGGCGCGGTGAAGTCCTGGCAGGACGGCTCGATCCAGGGGCTGACCGCCGCCTTGGCCAAGCCCTACCACAATGCCCCTGACTGGCTGGGCGATCTGCTCATCGACCAGCAGGAGCTGGACGACATGGCGGCCAGATACCAGGCCTTGGGTTTGCAGATGGCCCTGCACGCAAACGGAGACCGGGCCATTGAGAGCGTACTGCTGGCCCTGGAGCGGGCCCAGGAAAAGCACCCTCGCGACGATCTGCGGCACATGATCATCCATTGCCAGACAGCCACCGAAGATCAGATCCAGCGCATGGCCAAACTGGGCGCGATCCCCAGCTACTTCATCATGCATGTGCACTATTGGGGCGACCGCCACGCCAGACTGTTCCTGGGGCCGGAGCGGGCCGCGCGCCTCAACCCGCTGGCGTCCTCCCAAAAGGCCGGCATGACCTACTCGGTGCATGCCGACACGCCGGTGACCCCGCCCAACCCCCTGATGGGCATCCACTGCGCGGTCAACCGCCTCACCTCGGGGGGGCAGGTCCTGGGCCCGGAGCAGCGCATATCGGCGCGCGAGGCCCTGAAGACCTATACGACCTACGCCGCCAAATGCAGCTTTGAGGAAGACATCAAGGGTTCCATCGAAGAGGGCAAACTGGCCGACTTTGTTTGTCTGGACCAGGATCTGCTGAGCATCGATCCCCTGAAAATCCTGGACACCAAAGTGCTGGCCACCTATGTCGGCGGCAAAAAGGTGTACGAAGCCTAATTCAAGACCTTGCCAGCCTGTAAAATGACGCGAGACCTTTTGCGCCCCAGGCGTAAAAGGTCTCGCACAAAGTTTTTTGGGGTGTGGGGGCACTTTTCAAAAAGCCCCCACGAACTTAATACTCCAAATGCTCTTCGCCGGTGATTTTGTGGCTGAAGAACTTGTAGACCGCGGCCTGGTAGATGATGACTATTGGCACCATGACCAGGGCCACGCCCAGCATGATCTTCAATGTCAGCGGGCTTGAAGAGGAGTTGAAGGCCGTCATGCTGGCCGCCGGGTCGATGTTGGACGGCAGCAGATTGGGGAACAGGCCGGCCACGCCGAACAGCACGCAGGCCACCACCATCAGCGACGACAATGCCCACGCCTTCCACGGCGACTTCAGGCTAAAGCGGCTCAGCAATAGCCCTGCCACGGCCAGAACCGGCAGAAGCCACAACACCGGGTACTTGAGATAATTGGCGTAGAGGTTGGTGGCATAGGCCGTGAAGATCAAAAAGGCCACGGCCAGAACAACCAGGGGCAGCCACAGCTTTCCGGCCATGGAGGCCGAGCGCTGCTGCAGATCGCCATCGGTCTTGACGGCCAGCCAGATGGCGCCGTGATACATGAACATCACTAAAAACAGCAAGCCGCCCAGCAGGCCGTAGGGGTTGAGCAGGCTCAGCAGGGTGCCCTGGTACACGCCGTTGGCGTCGATGGGAATACCGCTGAAGATATTGGCAAAGGCCACGCCAAACAGCAGGGCCGGCGCGGCGCTGCCGATGAAGTGGCACCAGTCCCAGATGCTGCGCCAGCCCTCGCTTTCAACCTTGCCCCGGAACTCAAAGGTGACGCCGCGCAGGATCAGGGTGAACAATACCAGCATCAGGGCCGAATACAGGGCGCTGAACATCACGGCGTAAGTGCCGGGGAAGGCGGCGAAGGTCACGCCGCCGGCGGTGATCAGCCAAACTTCGTTCCCGTCCCAGAACGGACCCTGGACATTATAGAATATGCGGCGTTCGTTTTCGTCCTTGGCCATGAAGGGCATCAAGGTGCCCACGCCGAAGTCAAAGCCGTCCAGCATGAAATACACCGCCCACAACACGCCCCAGAGAACAAACCAAATAGTTTCCAACATTGTGCTTGTCTCCTTTTCCTAGTTCGCCGCTTGGGCGGCCGGTTCGGGGCCCTTTTTCGCGTGCTTGGCCAAAAGATAGAACGCCGCCGCGCCCAACAGGCCATAGACCACGATGAAGGCCAACAGGCTGACCGCCACCTGGGACGCGGCAATGGGGCTGACCGCCTCGGAGGTCTTCATCAGGCCCCATACGATCCACGGTTGGCGTCCAACCTCGGCCAGCATCCAGCCCATTTCATTGGCCAGGTAGGGCAAAGGAATGGCCCAAAGCATTATCTTGAGGTACAGGGGGCTTTCGGCGAGCTTGTTGCGCCGTAAAAATCCCCACACGGTGAGAATTATAAACAGGGTGCCCAGGCCCACCATGATCCGGAAACCCAGGAATGTGGGCAGCACGGGCGGCCTTTCGTCGGCCGGTATGTCGTTTAGGCCGGTGACCTTGGCATTGAAGTCGTTGAAGGCAAGGAACGAAAGCGCGCCGGGAACGGGCAACCACTCGATCATGTTGCCCTCCTTGCCGATGTTGGGAACGGTGAGCAGGTAGATTGGGGCCCCTTCCTGGGTCTGCCAATGGGATTCCATGGCCGCCAGCTTGGAGGGCTGCTTTTCAGCCACTTCCTTGCCGCTCATATCACCGGTGACCGCCGCGAAGACGCTGAAAACAAGGGCAAAGACCAGGGCGATGCGGAATGATTTGCCGAAAAATTCCGTTTCCCGCTTGCGCAGCAGGTGCCAGGCGCTGATGCCCATGACAAAGAAACCGGCCAGAATGTACGCGCCGGACAAGGTGTGGGAAAATTCGATGATGGCGAATTTCTGGGTGGCGACGGCAATGAAATCGTCAAGCTCGGCCCGGCCGTTGCGCAGGACATAGCCTAAAGGGTGCTGCATGAAGGCATTGGCGGCCAGAATCCAGTAGGCGCTGATATTTGAGGCGATGGCCACCACCCAGATGCAGGCCAAATGGGCCCTGGGCGAAAGCCTTTTCCAGCCGAAGACCCAAACGGCGATGAATGTCGACTCCAGGAAAAAGGCCACCGTGGCCTCGATGGCCAACAGAGATCCGAAGATGTCGCCGACATACGCCGAATAGCGTGACCAGTTGGTGCCAAACTGGAATTCCAGGGTTATGCCCGTGACAACGCCGATTGCAAAGTTGATTAAAAACAGCTTGCCCCAGAACTTGGCCATGCGTTTGTATTGCTCGTCGCCGGTTTGGACAAAGCGGGTTTCCATGAAGGCTACGAGTAGAGACAGACCCAAGGTGAGAGGCACGAACAAAAAATGAAAAAAAGTGGCTGCGGCGAATTGCAGCCTGGAGAGCATCAACACGTCCATAAGCACCACCCTTGTTTCCCAGGTTTTCCCCCGGTGCATGCCGAACGGGCAAACACCTCTATATTAAAGATCATTTTAAACCGTAGTATTTGTGAAATTGCAACGGCTTTTTTATCTGCTCATAATATTGAATATCATTTGCATAATCAAGCAAAAATTTACCCCGCCTGGATCGGCGGGGCTGAACAGATTAATTAACCGGCAAGGCCAGTAAATTACCGGCCAAGGGCCTTCGCCAGTCGACCTTGAACATCAAGTTGCGGTCAAAGCGCGTGAGATAATAAACCTCATAGCGGTGTTCGGCAAAAATGGCCTCCAGATGGTCTTTGGCCGCGACCGCCATCTTGGGATCCGGGAAGTTATGATCCTCGTGTTCGAACACGATATACGGCCTTACATTATCGAGTATTTCCGAAGCCCCGGCCAAGGCGTGGTCCTCGAAGCCCTGGATATCCAATTTGATGACGGCCGGCTTCATATCCTTGCCCCGGAAATAATCATCCAGAGTAATGACGTCGACATCTATCACATTGCCGGGGTTGTCAATCTTCGGCGGCTGAACGAACGACGAATCGGCCAGGTAAACACCGTCAAAGGCGTGGAACGTAAGCTGCCCCGGCTCCGAACCCAACGCCTTTTCAACGACATGCAGGTTTGGCGCGGGGTTGATCGATAAATTGGCCCGAAAGCGGGACAGGGCCGCCGGGTTTGGCTCAAAAGAGTGGACCTGCACGCCGGGCAGTGCCTTGGCCCAGGGAATGGCCAGGCCGCCAACGTTGCCGCCCACATCCGCGATGGCCATGCCCGGCTTGGCCAGGTCAGCCACCAATTCCAGGACATCGCGGTCAAAAAATCCGCTCTGGATTATCTTCCATTCCAGAGGATATTTTCGATCACAATGGAAAAAAATCGAAGCGCCGCGGAAATCGGTGCGCACAAGGTTATCGCCGCCGCTGAACTGCATGGCGTCCTTGTCCGAGTAATAACCCTCGTCCTCCGGGTTTTTACCTTTTTCCAGACGCTTCAAATAGCGAATGCCGTCCACCTGTTCAAAGCGTTTTCGCAGACCTGCCTGATACATCAGTTTGAATATTTTTCGCACGTTGCCCTCCGCAGTTGGATATCCAACCGGATTGCACCCTATAGCATTTCCCACAAGTTCGTCAACACGAACAAGTTAACCCCACCGCAATCAAGGTGTTTATTCTTCCCCGAAATGCGGCCGCTGTTTTATAATGACAAAAAGCGCCGAGACTGGCCCTCTACAGGAGCAACGTTGCCTGCGCCCTTTGGCTGGGAGGATTATTGCATGAAGGTCAAAAATTGGATGAGTATTGATCCCATAACCGTTACTCCGGACACTCAAGTCACAGCGGCACACAAGATAATGGCCGAAAACCGCATTCGCCGCCTACCCGTTGTCGATGACGATGGCACCCTTGTCGGAATGATAACCCTGCGCAACATCATCGAGGCGTCTCCTTCGGCGGCCGATGCCTTGAGCAGACACGAAATGAACGCCCTGATGGCCAAACTCAAAGTAGGCCACATCATGGCGAAGAACCCTGATACATGCTCGCCTGAAGATTCGGTTTTGGATGTCATGCGCAGAGGCCATGTCAAGGGCATCGGCGCCTATCCGGTTGTTGAAGACGGAAAACTGGTGGGTATCACCACCGAGACCGAAATCTTCCGGGCCATGGTCCACATTTTCGGCACCCATGAAGGCAACAGCATCGTAGTGCTGGAAGGCGTGGATCTGGAAAACAGCCTTGGCGAGGTCAGCAAAATCGCCACGCTCATTGAAAAGGTCTCAGTCCCCGTGGAGGCCATATTCAGTTTGCCCGAACGCAGATCTTCAGGGCACAGGGTCTATGTAAGGGTGCAAACCTCCCAGCCCAAGGATGTAATCAAAACGCTCAAGGCCGCCGGATACAATGTGATCAAGTAGACCGACCAAAAGGCTATCAAGGCCAGACCCAAAGCTGATATAGTTTCTCCTGCAAGACCATATCCCTAATGGGACATGGTCTTGCAGCGGCCGTTAACATAATCAGGGATTATGAAGACGCAGCAGTGTAATTTCAGCTATATTCAGCTTGATTTCCCATTCCTTGAAATCCCCATCACCAAAGCACGCCGCAAGCCGACCGCGCCAATTGAGCGAAAATGGTTGCACAAATGGATCTGCGAAAGGAGCGGAAGCACATGAACATTGCGGAGTTGGGCCAGCGGGAAATAGACGAATATGGCGAGCATGTCAGCATTATCTTTGAGGGGCGCCAGTACACCAATGTGGACATGCTAAAGGCTGCCAACAGGCTGGGCAACGCTCTGAAGGGTCTGGGGGTCGAACGCGGCGACCGGGTGATTATCCAGATGCCCAATTGCCCGGAGGTTTTGCAAAGCTTTGGGGCGGTGTACGCCATAGGCGCAATTGTGGTGCCCATCAACTTTCTGGTGGGCGATGAGGAAACCGCCTACATCTACCAGGACACCGGGGCCGAGACAATCATCAGCAGCATGGCTTTTTACGACAAAATCCAAAACTGCCGCAAGGGCGCCCCGGCAATAAAAAATATCATACTCATCGACGAGGAAGGGCCCGAGGGCACCCTTTCCTACCACAAACTGCTCCAGGAAAACACAGACCAGTTGGAATTGGTGGACACCAGCGACGACGAGGTGGCGGCCCTGATCTACACATCGGGCACCACGGGCAAACCCAAGGGCGTTATGCACACCCACGGCAGCCTGCTGGCCAATGCCCATATGCAGCACCAAACCATCAAACTGCCGGACGGCATGACCAGCATCATGGTCCTGCCGTTGTGCCATTCCTACGGCATCGCCAGCATGAATTACGGTGCTCTCAGGGGCAGCGGCAGATTCGTTGTCCTAGGCAGCTTCGACATAGACGCCGTTTTCCAGGCCATCGATAAATACAAGGCCAACATGATGGGCGCCGTACCCACCATGTATTTGTACATGCTGTTGCATCCCGAACCGGAAAAATACGATTTCAGTTCCATGAAATACTGGATTTCGGGCTCGGCCCCCCTGGCCCTGGACACCTGGCAGGCCTTCAAGGACAAGTTCGGCTTTGAGATCGTCGAGGGCTGGGGCCTCACCGAAGCCGGGGCCAACAACTCGGTCAACCCCCTGGACGGCAAGAAAAAAATCGGCTCCATCGGCCTGCCCATGGAAGGGCTGACCATGGGCGTCATGGATGATGACGGCGCCCTGCTGCCCGAGCACAAAGAGGGCGAGATAGTGCTCTCGGGCCCGGTGTTGATGAAAGGCTATTGGAACAAGCCCGAGGAGACATCGGCCTGCATCATCGACGGCTGGCTGCACACCGGAGACGTTGGTTATCGTGACGAGGAGGGCTATTATTTCATCACCGACCGCAAGAAAGACCTGATCATCAAGGGCGGTGAAAACCTCAGCCCCAGGGAAATAGAAGAGGTCATCTTCAGCCATCCGGCCATATCCGAGGCTGCGGTCATCGGCATACCGGACAAGGTCTATGGCGAGGAGATCAAGGCATTCGTGGTGCCCAATCCCGGCCAGCAGGTGACAGAGCAGGAATTGATCGACTATTGCCGGCAGCGGCTCAAGCGTTTCAAATCGCCAAAGATGGTTCAGTTCATGGACGCCCTGCCCAAAAGCCTGGTGGGCAAAATCCTCAAAAAAGAATTAAGGAAAGCAGATTAAAAAATAGGTTATTATGGATAAATAAGCATATTGCAGCGGCCCGCCCGGATCGGCCCAGTCATGGGGCGGCCCGGCGACATCCCGCCTTGCTTCGGCAGGGCGGGATAATTTTTTGGGCCGCCCGAAAGCGGACGGCCCAAAGTTGAGCAGCCGTATTGTTGCGCCCCGGCTAGAAGCACTCCTCCGGTGCGTCCAGGGGCGAGGTGTCTTCCAGGTCCATGACCGTCTTGCGGGTGAAGACGTTGGGCAGAATCCGGCGGCAGAAATAATAGGCGCTCTGGATCTTGCCCCGGTAGAACACACCGTCGGCCGATTGAGAGTCCACGGCCTCGAGTTTTTCCCGAGCCGTCATGGCCTGTTCCAGCATCAACATGGCCATCACCGACTCGGCCAGGCACTCCAGGAAGCCCAGAGCCGACAGCGGAATCAGGCTCAACCGGCCGTCCCCCAGATAGCCCAGGTATTTGGCGGCAAAGGCCGTGGTTTCCTCCACGGCCCGCTTCAACAGGCCCATCTCGGCCCCGAAGTCGGCGTCCCCGGCATTGGCCGCGCAGAAAGCAAGCATGTCGGCCATGGCGCCCTGGAACACCGCCCCGCCCTCCAGGGCCAGCTTGCGGCCAACCAGGTCCAGGGCCTGGATGTAGTTGGTGCCCTCCCAGATGGACAGGATCTTGCAATCGCGCATGTACTGCTCGGCCGGGAAGCCGCTGCAATAGCCCGCGCCGCCGAAGACCTGCAGGGCGTCCCTTGTCAGGCTGAAGCCATAGTCGGTGCAGTAAGACTTGACCAGGGGCGTGTATATCTCCACCAAGCCTGCGGCCTTTTTGCGCCGGGCCTCGTCCGGGTCAAACCTGGCCACATCCATCAGATAATATGATTTGGCGATCAAGGCCCGCATGGCCTCGGTTCCGGCCTTGAGGCCAAGAAGCATGCGCCGAACGTCCTCGTGGTTGATGATGGCCACCCGATCGCCGCGGCGGTCGGTAAACGGCGGACCCTGGAGGCGCTTCTTGGCCCAGTTGCGGGCCGCGTCATAGGCGCTTGCCGCCAGGGCCAGTCCCATCAGGCCTGTGCCCACCCTGGCCTCGTTCATCATCTGGAACATCTTGGCCATGCCCGTATCGGGCTCGCCCAGCAGGATGCCCCGGCAGCCGTCCTTGCCGCCGAAGTTCATGGCACAGGTTGGCGAGGCGTGGATGCCCATCTTGTGCTCAATGCCCGTGCAGACCACGTCGTTGCTTTGGCCCAGGCTGCCGTCAAGGTTGACCCAGATCTTGGGCACAATAAACAGGCTGATGCCCTTGGTGCCTTGGGGCGAGCCCTCTATGCGGGCCAAAACCAGGTGGATGATGTTTTCAGTGAGATCCTGTTCGCCGCCGGAGATGAAACGCTTGCGGCCTTTGATTTTATAAATCCGGGGATCGCCGGATTCTGGATCGGGCGCCGCGCTGGTCTGCAACCAGCCCACGTCACTGCCCGACAAGGGCTCGGTCAGGCACATGGTGCCGGCCCATTGGCCCGAATACATCTTGGGGACGAAAAGCTCCTTATCGGCGTCGGTGCCGAATTCCTCGATGAGCCGGGCGTTGCCCGATGTCAACAAGGGCAGCATGTTCAGGGCCATGTTGGCCCCGAAAAAAAACTCGTTGGCCAGGCCGGATACAATGGGCGGCAGGCCCCGGCCGCCGTACTTGCGGTCGTTGAACAAGGCTATCCACTTGCCGTCGCGCAGGGCCTCCCAGCAGCCGTGGAACGATTCAGGCAGCTTCACCGCTCCCGAATCAAAGACACAGCCCTGGCGATCGCCGTCCTGGTTCGCCGGGCCCAGGCAATCAGCGGCCAGTTCCAAGGCGCTTTGCAACACGCCGTCTATTTCTTGCCGGCTGAAATCCCGGTAAGGTTCATATTGCAGCAACTTGTCCAGGTCCAGATGCTCGTGAAGAAGAAATTGCACATCCCGTGGGTCTCGTTTAAACCAGTTCACACCCATCGTATACCTCTGCTCCGGTTGGATTGTCGGGAGGCCTTGCCAACGCTAAAAGCGGCCACATCCAACAGGCTACCGCCATGGTTCGCGCACGACAAGAATAATTCCTATATTATAAACACGGACAAAAGCAAAGGCGGCCTCAGGGACCGCCTTGCGAAGCGTAATTTCTAATTTAGCGACTTCTGCGCCGCCACAGGCCCAGAGCGCCCAAGGCCGATCCCAATAGCAGCATGGTGCCGGGCTCGGGAATGGTCGCATCACCGACCTTGCCGATAATTTCCACATCCTGGTCCTGGGGGGTGCCCTGGTTCAGGGAAAGGATGATCTTGTTCTGCCCCTCGTCGTGGTCCACGATGCGCAGGGAAAACGGGGTCGGCTTGTCGCCCAGATACGGTGAGGTAATGATGCCGGTCAGGGTCATCACACCGCCCTTTTCCGGCTCGAATCCGAACTGAATGCCCGTCAGTTGCAGTGTGCCGAAGGCCTCGCCGCCCTTGTTAATGCTGTTTTGAGTGCCATAGTCCGAAGAAAGGGTCAGGTTCAACACCTGGTTGGTGCTGTAGTTGGTGCCCAGAACATAGGGGTTGCCGGTCAGGGAACTCGGGTCCATTCCGGTGGCTTTGTAGATGTTGAAGTTTTCCACCCAGATGTACTTGCCCGCAATATCCGGATTGCTGGAGTCGTCCACTTGCAACCAGCCCAGATGCAGCCAGCCGGGCTCTGAGGTGGAGCCCCAGTTGTTGCGCCCATCCGGCAGGCCGGTGTTGTTGGCCTGTTCTTTGTATTTTTCATTGTAGCCGTGAACCCGGCCGTCAAAGCTGCCTCCACTGCCGGTGCCGGAAAGATCGATTGTGCCAGCCCAGGCCGGAACGGCCAATAAAAACACGGCCACGGCGGCCAAAGCCGTGTGCTTGATCACCCACCTCATGGGTACCCTCCGTTTGTAACCCTATGGTTGAGGCGCAATAATTTTCCCACTTATCTACAGTAATTTTAACCGTTCCATATCCCCGATCAACTGACAAAATTCATCACATTAAACAAAATTTTCAAACACCGCGAAAAAACACCGTGTCTCCAACCGGCTCCCGCACCAGCATTCCCTTGGCTTCCATGCCGCCGATGAACGCAGCAACGGACTCGTTGTCAAGACCGGTCATGGCAGCGATGTCGGCCACGGTGCAAGGCCTGCGGCGGGTCATCTCCACCACCTGGCGCTCCATGCTGCCGTGGTCGCCGCCGGTCTTGACCTGGGGCCCGGCGATGACCTCGGTAGTCACCTCGAACATGGCCGCGATGCGCTCCATATCCACAGGGGCCACGGCCTTGAAGCCCTCCACCGCCGGCGGCCGCACCACGGTGTTCAACTGGACCAGGTCCGGGCCTATTTCCGAGGCGGCTTTGACCAGCTTGGCCAGTTCTTCGGCCGTATCGTTGAGCCCGGCCACCAAGAGGATCTCCAGCACCAGACGCCCCTTGAACTGGCGACGCAGCTTTTTCATGCCGTCGATCATGGCCGCCGCGCTCAGTTCCTTCACCGGCCGGTTGATGCGGCGGAATACATCCTCGCTGACCGCGTCCAGGCTGGGGATCACCACATCGGCCAGGCATAGCTCATCGCGCACCCGGGCGTCATAGGTCAGGGTGCCGTTGGTCAACACCGCTGTTTTTCCGGCATTGAGTTCGCGCAGCTTTTCCAGGATATAGCCCATGTCGATGTGCAACGTCGGTTCGCCGCTGCCGGCCAGGGTCAGATAATCCGGCGGCGTATCCAGCTCGGCAAGGCGCCCCCGCACCTGCCGGAGCACATCCTCCGGGTCGCGGAAACGCTGCCGCGTGGCCGTGTGCACGGTGGTGGGGCCGCATTCGCAGTATACGCAGTCCAGGGAACAGGTCTTGGGCCACAGCAGGTCCACGCCCAGGCTCATGCCCAAACGGCGGCTGGGCACCGGCCCGAATACGGCCTGATCGTCACTTTTTTCGACAATGGTCATGGTGTCGTCCTCCCGTGGCACAAAGGTAGTCTAAAAACGCCTCTTTTTAAACCCCGGAGGCGATGTTTACAGCCCATGGGCCAGCCGGTAAACTGCCTTCATGCAACTAGCCGGGTTAACATTGCAAACACCGTTTATCGCCGCGCCCATGGCCGGGGTGACCAGCCCCGCCTTCCGCTTGATGGCCAAAATGGGCGGCGCGTCGCTGGTGTATACCGAGATGGTCTCGGCCAAGGGACTGGTCCTGAAGCGAAGGCGCACCTGGGCCCTGTGCGACATTCTGCCCAAAGAGCGGCCCGTGTGCCTCCAGCTGTTCGGCGGCGAACCCGAGGCCATGGGCCGGGCCGCGGCCATTGCCAGCGCCTTGAGCGTGGACCTGCTGGATGTCAACATGGGCTGCCCGGTCAAGAAAGTGCGCCGCCAGGGCGCGGGATCGGCCTTGCTGGAGGATATGCCCCGAGCCGCCGAGGTCATGGCGGCGGTGGTGGAAAACTCCAGCCTGCCCGTTACGGTTAAAATTCGCCTGGGCCAAAGGCGCGACGACCTTGAAAACATCGTGCCGCCCCTGGTCAAGGCCGGAGCCGCGGCCGTATGCCTGCACGCCCGCACCACCAAACAACTCTTCGGCGGCCAGGCCGACTGGCAGGCCATAACCAGGCTTGTCGGTTGGTGCCCCGTGCCGGTCATCGGCAACGGCGACGTGCGTTCGGGCGAAGACGCGGTGCGCATGCTGGAGCAGACCGGCTGCCAAGCGGTGATGATCGGCCGGGGGGCCATGGGCGATCCGTGGATATTCCGCCGGGCTGCCGAACGCCTTGCCGGAGTCGAGCCCCGGCCCGTCACCCTGGAAGAACGACGCCGGGCCCTTGACGAGCACATGGCCCTTGCCCGCAAAATGGGCGGAGAGCTCCAGGCCGTGCACTTCGTTAAGCAATTCATGATGTGGTACACCAAGGGCCTGCCCGGAGCCACCAACTTCCGCCGGGAGGCAGGCAGAGTCAAGCAGTTGGACCTGCTGTGGGGACTGTGCGACGAGTTTTTCAGCCAATTGGCCCGGCACACCGAGGGAGAGGCCGCATGAAAGTGATCCTGGCCAAGACAGCCGGTTTTTGCATGGGCGTGCGCCGCGCCGTTGACTTGGCCCTGGCCGAAGCCGACAAGCACAGCGAGACGATCTTTACCTACGGTCCGCTGATCCACAATCCCCAGGTCCTGGAGTCGCTACGCTCCAAGGGCGTGGACATCCTCGACAGGCCGCCGGATCATGACACGTTCAAAAGCGGCACGGTGATCATCCGGGCCCACGGCGTACCGCCCCGGGACATGCAACAACTCAGCGATGCGGGGTTCGACAATATCATTGACGGCACCTGCCCCCACGTGGGTCGGGTGCAAAAAATCATAGACCAGGCCACTCGCCAGGGCCACGACGTAATCATTGTCGGCGACCTGGATCACCCCGAGGTAGTGGGCTTGTTGGGCCATAGCTCGGGCCGGGGCCATGTGGTGGCCACACCCGAGGCCGTCGTGGCCCTGCCCCTGTTGAACCATCCGGTGCTGGTGGCCCAGACTACTCAGGACGAGGCTGTTTTCGACGCAGTGGAACGAGCCGTTGCCCAACGTTTTGCCGACGCCGAGGTGCACACCACAATCTGCGCGGCCACCCACCGCCGCCAGGAAGAGGCCCGTAGGCTGGCCTCCACCGTCGACGCCATGGTCGTTGTGGGCGGACGCAACAGTGGCAATACGGCCCGGCTGGCCCATATAGCCTCGGCCAGCGGCAAGCCGTCGTTTTGGGTGGAGACGCCCGAGGAACTTGACCTGGCACAGTTCGATGGACTGGAGGTAGTGGGCGTCACCGCCGGGGCCAGCACGCCCAACTGGCTCATCGAAAAGGTCGTGAAAGTATTGGAGTCGCTGTAGGCGAAAGGAGTCAAGGTCGTGGATACATTTAAAGCACTTACTTCGAGGCGCACCGTGCGCAGTTTCGCCCAAAACCCCGTTGCCAAGGACGACCTGCTGCGCCTTGTGAAGGCGGCCCGCCTGGCACCGTCGGCGGCCAACACCCAAAGCCTGGAATACGTGATCATCACCGAAGAACCGCGCCTCGGCGAAATCTTCGACTGCCTGAAATGGGCGGCCTATATCGCGCCCAGGGGCAACCCGGCCCCGGACAAGCGGCCCACGGCCTATATCGCCGTGGTCTTGCGCGCCGATTACAAGCCACCGGTCACCCAGGCCTATGACGTGGGCGCGGCCATCCAGAGCATCTGCACCGGCGCGGTGGCCCTGAGCCTGGGCTCCTGCTGGCTGAAGGCCATCAACTACCCCAGGGCGTCCAAGATCATGAATCTGCCCGAAGGCGTGACCCTGGACAGCATCGTTGCCCTTGGTTTTCCTGACGAAACGCCCCAGGTGGTGGACCTGGAGCCCGGCCAAAGCGGCCTGGAGGTGATCAAGTATTGGCGCGATGACGATGGCCGACACTTCGTGCCCAAGCGGGCGATGGAGGATTTGGTGCATTGGGAAGGGTATGAGGAGTAGTGACAAGGGCTGGATTCCGGCTGGCGAAACGATAATTTCAACCTCCTGACTCGCAAATCAAACGGCTCGGTAAGGCCATTTTTTATTCTTTTTTTTCTCGGCCGAGTATAAAAAGGTTAATGCAAGATTAAGCGGCAAAAACGAGCCGGGCACGGTGCTTGGCTCTTGCTTTAGCTAACCCATTAATCTGCTCCGTCTTCATTCAGGTCCGAAATCATGCTTGCCGCACGCGTTTAGGCACCGGAGACGACATGAGTGTGGAAATTCGTGGGTGATGGTTCATCTTCTCGATATGAACCATCTGGAATTGCACTAGTCGGTCTGGGTCTGAGCCGGGCCAATCATTATTACCGGCTTTAGTCTGGTGTTCAACATGATGGACTCATGGGGGTTGGTATGCTCAATATTCTTGAATCTATTGCTGTATTCGCAGCCGGAACCTACGGCATTCTACACGCCCGTTCAAAAGGCATGGACTTGGTCGGCGTTTTCACCATCGCCTTTTTAACCACCTTGGGTGGGGGAACGCTTCGAGACCTAATTCTTTCCCGCGACCCCATTTTTTGGGTCCGGCATCAGGAATATGCCATCAGTGTTTTTATATTGGTCATCCTGACAAGTTTTATCAGAAAGTTGCCGCCGAAAGTGGAGCGCGTTTTGTACATCCCCGATGCCGTTGGCCTGGCACTATTTACTGTCGTGGGTACTGATTACGCCCTGCAGGCGGGTGTGCCACTTTTTTCGGCGGCCATTATCGGCGTTGTAAACGGTACTTTCGGCGGGGTCATTGCCGACATCATGTGCGACAAAATACCGAGCCTCTTTGTCGGCGGTGCGTTATACGCAACTTGTGCCTTTCTTGGCACCTGGATATTTTTCGGTTTAATACACCTTTTCCCCGATTCTGATCTTCCCTATTTTGTTACGCTGGGCTTCATCATTGCATTGCGTTTGGCAGCCGTCCGCTGGGGTATTCAGCTAAAAGGCCTTGATTCTCTAACCTGAGTAAAAAGGCTGCCGTTGACCATACGTATTAAATAAAAAAATATCTCACATCCTTTTCCGACAGCCTGATTAGTGGGAAGTATTTTATTATTTATCGGCCTTGTTATGGCTGCGACCCAGTCATTTACACTGGGGCGGTGGCCTTGGGCCTAGGCTCCTGTTGGCTAAAGGCCATCAACTACCCCAGTGCGTCCAAGAGCATGAACCTTCCCGAAGGCGTGACCCTGGACAGCATCGTAGCCCTTGGTTTTCCTGGCGAAACGCCCCAGGTGTTTGATTTGCAGCCGGGCCAGGGCGGTCTGGAGGTGATCAAGTATTGGCGCGACGAGCAGGAACAGCACTTCGTGCCCAAGCGGGCAATGGATGATCTGGTGCATTGGGAGGGGTATTAATAGGCCTCCCAGTTGAGCCCATTTGGTTGCTGATCAAACGGCTCGGCAGAGCCATTTTTTGTTTAAAACTGTCACCAACTGTCACACCGACAAACGTTGAGCAAAAAGAGCCAAGCATCACGCTTGGCTCTCCATATTTCAAACGCTTTAGTTTTCATCGTCGCCGTTCAGGTCGGGCAGCATGCTTGCCGCACGCTCTTGGGCACCTGAGACAACGTGACTATATACGTTTAGCGTTGTGCTGAGTTTTTTGTGGCCAAGCTGGTAATGACGATGCTTCTCGTGTACCTCGTGCGACAATGCACCAAGGGTGGTGGAAAGAGGCATACCTGTCTCCTTAATTTTGTCTCAGATTGGATTTTGGGGAATTGGGGAAGGATGGATGGAAGATTACCGACGGAGCAATCTGAGGGCGATTGCCGCCAAAATTCGCATGGTCTTGCCCTTGGTCTCAATGATTATGGGGAACGTGGATTTGACCGTGGCCTTGGCGATCTGAACGCCTCCTTCCTGAATGATGCCTTTGACAGCTTTTTGGGTTACGCTGGCAGAATTGTCCTGTGTGTCTTGGTTTTTCATGTTTTTCTCATGAAATAAGGGGCGAATAGATTTCAGGATTTAATATGTATAGTTGGATTAGGTGGTTGGCTGGAGGGGAAGGCTGGGTTGATGGTTTCTTAGCATATGGTTGAAGTCACATGAGTTACTGAGGATGGAGCCTTGCTGATGCTCCCTTGTATCAAAACCAGAACCGATTTACGGCTTGGGCCTTGCCGCGCGCCAGGACATGCGCCGGGCCGTATTCGAGTATATCGAGGTTGACTACAACCGTAACAGGAGGCACAGTGCCAACGGCTACATCAGCCCGCTGGCCTTTGAAAACCAAATCGCTGCCTAATCGACTGTCCGTTATTCCTGGGTTAGATAAAACAGACCACGCTCACAGAAGGGCAACGTATTGGCGGGCATCACCGACGGTATTCCATCTTCAACGCCATGGACGAATCGCCAACTTGTCCGGGCCCCGTAATCCTGGACGGGGCCATGCCGCGCATCAGGCCGCGCTGGCCAACGATTCCCAGGGCAGGCGGGATATACGCTGACTCCTTTTACCAAGGAGCCAGGCAACCGGTCAAAGGTTGGTTGGCTTGACCATCAACAAACCGGCAGCCTGGGGCGGCAGCCAAAAGCGCAGCCCCTCCAGCGTCGAAACCGCCACGGGGTCCTTGGTGGCCACTCTCACGGTCTGGGCAGGCCGTACTTGTTCCAGGACCAGGTTGGCGCCCGGCGCGATCCCCATGATTTTGATGCGGCCCTGGGCGCCTTGGCCGCCCAATATCCTCTCCACTGTGAACGGCTTTGCCGCCGCGGCCGCGGCAAATTGCATTTTTCGCCCCTGGCACAGGCCCCAGAGTTTGGCGGCCATCCCGCCAGGCAGGCTGATGCGCCGCTTTTGTTCAACGAGAGCGGCGTATTCCATGGGCGGCAACCTGCGCAGCAACTCCACCGTATCATTTTCCTTTAGGCCAAGGACGGCAAAGGTCTCGGCAAGGGCGGAATCCGGATTTACCGTTATTCCCTCCAAATGGCCCCTGTTGCCGGGTTGCATATCCAATAGCGATACGATTTCGCCGTCATCAAGATGTACGACCAGCCCGGAGGCCATGTTGCCGGTAAGGATGACCTCGCCCTTTGGTCCGCGAATCCTCATGGGTTGCACAACCGATACATCGGGTTCCAGCCGGATTAACTGTGTCCCATGCCGGATTCCCAATTTTCCAAGCTCACTTGCCAGGCCCTGATTGCGCACCGCAACCACCAACAGGGGCTGGCCCGTGGGAGCATCATTCAAGGCAATGGTCATGTTTCCAGCTTTCTACTTCGGTTGGTGACTGGCAACGCCTTTATTTCCTGCGGAACATCGCGTTCCAGGCCCCCTGGCGGGGCCAGGCTGGCGTGGGCGCCATAGCCCAGAATGGCAATGGTGCTGGTGTTGTGCATTACGGCCGAGGCCAGCGGCGACAACAGGCCCAGACTGGCCATTCCCAGGATGGCGCTGTTAAGGCCGATGGTTGCGTTAAAGCTGTTTTGGAGCACCTTCTGGCTGTTGACGGCGATTCCCCTGGCAGCCAAAAGGCCGTTGAGGTCGTCATGGATCAGCACCACCCTGGCCGACTCCTTGGCCAGGTCGGCGCCGCCGGGCATGCACACACCCACATCGGAGGTCACCATTGCCGGCGCATCGTTGACTCCGTCGCCGATAAATACGACCTTGCGGCCCTGTTCTTGCAATTCCTTGACAATGCGGGACTTGTCTTCGGGCCTGAGTTCCCAGTGGATTTGATCAACGCCTTCCAGGCGCTTGGCCAGTTTCCGGGCCGTGTCCCGGTGGTCTCCGGTGAGCACCACCAATTGTTCGGCGCCCATCTGTTTCAGTCCCTTGAGCACATCCAACGCCTCGGGCCGCATCTGGTCCTTGAGGGTAATGATCCCCTCCAGATGGGTTTCATGGGCCACATACAGGATGGATTTCCCGCCGGCCCGCAATTGTCTGGCCGTCTCGTCGGCCGCCGAACAATCCACACTCTCGTCCTCGGCCACAAAATGATAACTGCCCACCAGGACCCGTTCGCCATTGACATAGGCGGACACGCCGTGGGCCACGATAAAGTCCACCTGGGTCAGGGCCGGAAGGGCCAGACCGCGTTTTTGGGCGGCCGTCACCACGGCCCGGCCCACCGGGTGGCCGTAGTGCTCCTCGGCGCTGGCAGCCAGGGCCAACAGCTCGTCGGCGTTCATGTCATCCATGGGGATGACTTCGTCCACCTCCAGAGCCCCGGTGGTGAGGGTGCCGGTCTTGTCAAAGACAAAGGTGTCGGCCCCGGCAAAGGCCTCCAGGGCCTGGGCCCCCTTGATGATAACGCCGTGCCGGCCCGCGCTGTAAAGGCTGCTTTTGACCACCACGGGGCTGGCCAGCTTAAGCACGCAGGAGTAATCCACGGTCAGAACCGAGGCCGCCCGGCGGATGTCCCTGGTCAGGACAAACTGGGCTCCGGCCAGGCCCAAGCTCACCGGCACCAGCCTGTCGGCAAGGCGGGAAATCTTCAGCTCCGGCTCGGATTTTTCGCGCACGGATTGCTCCATGAAGCGGTGCATCCGGGCCATGGTGGTGGAGTTGCCCACGTTACGGGCCAGGATGGTGATGCGTCCCTCCTCCACCACCGAACCGGAGGTCACGGCATCGCCCGGCTGAACGCTGTCGGGTATGGACTCGCCGGTGATCGAGCTCTTGTTGATGGACGCCTCTCCCTGGCTAACCTCGCCGTCCACGGGGATCATCTCACCCGGACCGCAGACCACCAGATGACCGATCTCCAGTTCATTGGCCGGTATTGAAACCTCCACGCCGTCCTTTTCGATCCACACCGTTTCCACTTGCGGACGCATCAGGCTCTTGAGCAGTTCAGTGGACTTATAATCGCTGACCTGCTCCAGGTAACGGCCTAGGGCCAGGAGGGTGACGATGGCGTTGGAGGTGAAATAGTCCCGCCTCATAAGACTAATGCTCACCGCCGTGGCATCGAGAATCTCCACCTTGAGACCCCGGCTGATCAGGGTTTTCACGCCTTCGAGCAAGGTGGGCACAGCCGTCAGCCAACTCAGGGCGGCCTTGACCGACCAGGGCAACATCGGTGAAAGCAAGGTAAAGGCCGCCAAGGAGATCAGGGTGGAACGCTCCACCGCCCCCTGCTCCCTAAGTTCGGAAAGAAAGGCCTCGCGCGGGATGTGGCCCAGCATTTCCAGGCATTCTTGTTTGGTCTGGTCTTTGCCGTCGTATTGCAGCACTATGCTGGCCGCGCGCGCGTTGATCCGCGCATCCTTTACGCCCGGCACGGCCAGCAGGATCGCCCGGAGGTATTGCTGGTCCAGGGTCGGGTCGGCCGCCCTGGGGTAGCGCAGGCGCAGCCGACCCGGTATTTCATGCAGCACGCTGACGAACGCCTTGATTCCCTGGTAAGAGTTCAAACTATACGCTCCGGCTCCGGTTGCCGTACAAGGAGTAGTGCCACAACGAAAAGCCGATCAGGGCCAGGCCGGACGCAACGTGAAAGGTCCGCACGGCCGGGCTTTTGTTGCCCAGGCCCTCCATGATCCCGGTAGCGGTCAGCACGCCCATGGATGTGGTCATGCCGGCCTTGGCCAGGGAGCGCCGCCGTTTCAGGTCGCCGGCCCGGCAGGCCGGATTCAGCCGCATTACCGGATGCTGGTTGGTGACCATATCAAACATCACTCGTTTCTTCTTGGGCCGCCGCCTTTTGCTCTTTTTTGAACTGCATCTCAGCCTTGATGTCGTTGATCTGCTCCTTGACTTCCTCGACGCCGTATTGCAGGCCGGACCACGCCTTGGCCACGCCCTTGAGCAGGCTTTTTTGCACCGTGGGGTTGGCCACAAGCAAGGTGACCCCGGCGGCGATCAGCAATCCCTTGATGTAGCTGGGGTTTTTAAAGTCAAACCAGCCGCCTTGCGCCGGTTGCTGATACACGGGATATCCGGGGTATTGGGCATAGCCCGCCTGGCTGTATTGGCCTGCCGGATACACGCCGTATTGGTTGTAATAATTGGCCTGGGCGTCTCCCTGGGGGAGATAGGCATAGTTTTTGTCGTAATTGTTCATGGCTCATGAATCCCTTTTAGTTTCAATGGATGCACCGAGCTGGCCGCCGGTCACTTCTTTGCCGTTGTTTTGGCGGCCTTGGCCTTTGCCGGAGCCGGTGTTTCTGGGGCGGCCTCCACCAGCGCGGGCTGCGGTTCATTGGCCCCGAAGGCCGAGTTCCACAGGTATTTCACCCCGGTGGCCACGCCGAACATGGCCAGCAGCGAGACGAAGCCGCCCAGGCTCGCGGCGCCGGCCACGCAAGCGCCCGCGGCCGTGGCCACGCCGGTGCCGGCCGCCTCCCTGACCACCTCGCCCACGGCCTGGCCGGCGTCGATCTGCTTGTTTTTAACCATGGGGATGGCCTGGGCCGCCGCCAGTGCACCGCCGACAATGGCGCCCATGGCGCCAAAGTTCCAAACCGGGCGGGCGGCCAATCCAGTCATGCCGGCGGGGCTGCCGTTGACGCCGGTCTGATAATAAGATGTTGGATGATGTTGGGTCATTCTTATTCTCCCAACCCCTCTGAGGGGGCGGTTTGGTCATCATTGCCAGGCCGGCCCGTCAGGCCGGAAAACATTCCCGATACGGCTTCTTTTATCGATGAATTGGAAAGCAGCAGGGCCAGACCGGCGCCCACCGCCGCGCCCTTCCAAAAACCGCTGTCCATTGAGCCCAAGAAACCGGCCACTTGCGACATGTCGGGTTTTCCACTGACAATATCGTTAAACAAACCCATCATTTGGCCCAGCTGGGCGTCTTTCTGAAAAAAGGCCTGACCCATGGGCGAATTGGCCGGGCCAAAGCCAGGCTGAACGCCATAGGCCATGCCGGGCATGGGGCCAAAGGCGGCGCCAGGCATTGGACCCCACATCGGTCCGGGGTAGGGCCCCGGCATGGGGCCGGGGTAGGGCCCCGGCATGGGGCCGGGATGCATGAAGTGGTGTTCACAATGGGGCTGGGGCCCCGGTTCGGCCGGTCTCATGCCTTTTGGCGACGTGCCGGGTTGAGAGCCGCATGAACAACCGTCTTCATGACTCTCCGGCGCGGGAGCAAAATTATTGGCGCCGGGATAGCCTGTCATCGGGGCATAGCCGGGATATCCCACGCCTGGAGCCGGGCCGCCGACCATACCGGGTTGGCCTGCTTGTGATCCGCAAGAGCAATCGCCGGCGTGGTCGGCGATGGGGCCGTATCCGGCGGGATAACCCGTTTGGGGCGCGGCCTGGGGCGGCTGTCGGTCGGCACCTCCTCCCTGGGGCTGGCCGCCGCCGTCCTGGCACGAGCATTCCTCGGCGACTCCTCCCTGGAAGCCCGGTTCAGGTCCCATTGCCGCGCCTTGTGTTGCTTCTTTTGTCATCATCAATTCTCCTGTGATAACGGTTTCATTTGCAGGCCGAGCAGGTCAGCCAGGTGTTCCACGAGTTGTTCCACGCGGTTTTCGTCCCTGGCTCTGAAAAGATCCTCGAACATCGCCGGGGCGATCATTCGCGGATCGTATTCCAGCACCAGGGAACCGGCGTTTTTGTTGATTCTGCTGTTGATGATCGCCGGATGGCCGTTGCCCCGGCCCAGGTCGCCGAGATCGACTTGGGCGGCCAGCCGCAAGGCATCCGGCTGGATGAACAACGCAGGGTTCACCTTTATGCGTATCCGGCCGGGGATGTGGTGGGCGATCCTCAGGTAGCTCCTGAGTTTGATGAGGGTTGCGGTTTCCATGTTGCGGTTGCTCTTTTGTCTTTATGCGGGCATATGCCGGTTAGATATTCGCAATTCATTCAGCCGATTATTGCCGCCAGTCGCAATTAGGCATTGCCTGGCAGAAGGACCAGCGTTTTTACTTTGTTGCCCACGGCCTCGACGTGAGAGCCGAGCAGCGGTTCCTCCGCCGCTGATGGCGGCAGGCCGGGGCCTTGAGTCATGAGGCCGGGATTGAGGACCCTGGCCGAATTGGCCAGGATTCCCGCCGTGTGGAAAATATGCAACAGCCCGGCGGCCACGGGTGACAACAGGCCCATGGCCCCCAGGGCCATGCCCACCAGGTTCGAGCCGGTGGCGATCCAGAAATTTTGGTGCACGATTTTCAGGGTGCGCTTGCTCAGATCGCGGACATAGGCCACTCCGGCCAGGTCGTCATTGACCAAGGCGATGTCCGCCGCCTCGATGGCCACCTCGGAACCGCCCGCGCCCATGGCGATGCCCACGTCGGCCTCGGCCAGGGCCAGGGCGTCGTTGATGCCGTCGCCCACCATCAGGACCTTGTGCCCGGGGGCCCGCAGCTCGGCCAGGATACTGGCCTTGTCCCGGGGCATCACCGAGTAATGGCACTGCTCGATCCCCAGTTTTGCGGCCACCGCGCCGGCGGTGGCGGCTTCTTCTCCGGTGATCATCACCACGCGGCTGACGCCGTCTGCGGTCAGATGATCGATAATGGGCCGGGCCTCAGGTCTGATGCGGTTGGCGAAACCCATGATGCCCAGCAATTCGTCTTCCAAGGCCAAAAAGGCCACCGTGAGTCCCTGGCCCTCCAGTTCCCTGGCGATTCCCCACGACTTGGCCAAGCCCACACCGTGGCGGTCCATGAATTTGCGGTTGCCCACGTGCACGGTTTTGCTGTTTATCCGGGCGGTCACGCCCTCGCCGAGTTGGTATTGGCACACCGCGTGGCTGCTGGGTTCAAGCCCGAGGTCGGCGGCCTCTTGCTTGATGGCCAAGGCCAGGGGGTGGAAGTTGTGCATCTCGGCCGTATAAGCGAGCTGGAATAATTCCTCGTCGGACAGATACGACAGGTTGACCAGGCGCTTCAGGGCCGGCTGGCTGTTGGTCAGGGTGCCGGTTTTGTCAAAGCAGACGGTGTCGGCCTCTCCGATCTCTTCCAGGTAGCGGCCGCCCTTGATCAATATCTTGCGCCGGGCCGCGGCGTGAATGGCCGCGCTGATAGGGGCCGATGCCGATAGAACCGTGGCGCAGGGGCAGGCCATGACCAATAACACCGTGAAGGCCCGCCAAAAACTTCCCGTCAGCACCAGGGTGCCCAGGGTCAGCAGTCCGCCGAGCTTCAACAGCCGCATTGCCAGTTGATCGGCCACGCCCTGGATCGGCGCCTGGTTTTCCAGGGCGTCTTCCACCATGTGGATCACCCGGGACAGATAGGTCGCGTCGCCGACCTTTCGGGCGCGCACGAAAATGACGCCCTCGCGCACCAAAGTGCCGGCCAGCACCGTATCGCCTTTTTGGCGCAGGATAAATTCCGCTCGCCCGTTGATTGGCGATTCATCGATCATGGCCCGGCCGCTGTCCACCACGCCGTCGATGGAAACTTTTTCGCCAGTGTGCAGCACCACCAGGTCGCCGGGCTGGACCTGCTCCACCGGCACCTCCACCTCCTTGCCGTCGATGCTGATGAAGGTGTTTTTGGCGCTGACCTGGAGGATATCCGAAATGGCCCGCCGGGAGCGCTGGCCGATCCAGGCCGTCAGGAACTCGGCCCCGCTGTCGATCCACAGGATCTCCAGGGCGGTCAGGGCCTCGCCCATGGCCGTAGCGGTGATGATGCTCGCGGCCAGGAAGCCGTCAAGCCCGAAACGGCGCTCCCGGATGTCGGCGGCGGCTTTGCACAACAAGGGCAACGTGCCGGCGGCTGCAATGAGGCCCAACGGACTCAGCAGGGTCTGGCTCACGGCCAGCTTGAATAGGGACTTGCGCACAAAAACGGCGGCCATCACCGCGCTGAGCCCGGCGAAGCGGAGGCCGGCCCACCGGACATTGTTCCCGGTTTTTTCCGCCGCTGGCCCTTGCGGGAGTAGCGGGGCCGCCCCAGGCACGCGCCGGAGCGTCATGGCCAATTCGTCCAGCTTGGCGGCCAACTCGCCACGGGATGTTTTGGTCCGGGAATAGCCCACCGCCAGGCTGGCGCAGGCATGATTGGGTTTGACCCACAAAACGCCGTCAACGAGCATCAGGCGCTCTTGGAGCCTTTGGGCCAGGTCGGTGCGCCGGAGCAGGCAGGGCACGCGGAACCGCAAGCGCCCGTCCAAATAGTGTATCAATTTGATATTATTATATTTAGTTTCCATAAAACTCATGTCCGGAATCGCGCCCCCCCGGAAGGGGCCATTTTTTTCAGGTTTAATTAGCCTAGTTTAACAATTAATGCAACCTAAAATATATTATTAATTAAAAAATATTAAATTACGCATCGTAGAGATGACAGGCTCCGCATCGATGGATAGCAAATAAGATTTTGATATAATTTAGTTATACTTGTACATGTTATAGTTCAAGAGACAACACTGGAACAGCTTGGACTTGGTTGGTCTGTATTTTTTAATACTTATATAATTAGGTGGATCTAAATATGGCTGGCGGCGGCGTCCCGCCCGCCGGGTGTTTCCGGCTGACCCGCTCCCGTTTTCAGACGACCCCGGCGGAACCGGAAAATTGTCGGAGGCCCGGGCGGCGATGCGCTGGACAATACGACCGGGCGGAGTCAAAGGCGGGGCGAACCGGCTTTGGCGCACGGGTTTTAAGGCGGGGTCGGCTCGGCGTTGCCGGCCGCCGGAGTCAGATCCAACACCGGGCAACCCAGATATTCCAGGGGCCTCATTTGATGGCTGACCAAAAGAACGGCCGCGCCTTTTTCCTCGGCCAGATTGCCGATCAGCCCGGCCAGGGTTTCCTGCCATTGCCGGTCGAGAAAGGCGAAAGGTTCGTCCATGAGCAGCAAACGGGGGCCCACGGAAAGGCCGCGGGCTATGCCCAACCTGCGCCGCATGCCTCCGCTGAGTTCCGCGGGCTTCTTGTGAGCCGAATCGGCCAGGCCCAGGCAGTCCAGCCAGTGCATGGCCCGCCTGGAGGCCCGGCGCGGCTCCATCGCGGTCTCCAGAACCAACTCCAGATTTTGCCGGGCATTCAGCCAGGGCACAAGGGCGTCATCCTGAAAGGTGTAGGCCATGCCCAGGCGCTGGGCCGATATCTCTCCGCTGTCCGGCTTGAGCAGGCCGGCCGCCAGCTCCAGAATGGTGCTCTTGCCTATCCCTGAAGGGCCAAAGAGACAAACGACCTGGCCGAATCCGAGACTCAGATCGAAATCCTTGACGATTGATCTGCCGCCCAGGCTCTTGCACACGTCTTTCATCTCAAGAGCGTTTGCCATTTCTCTGCTCCGCTTGGCGCCGCAACGGCTGGATGATCCAGACTTCCAAGGCCAGGCCCAAAAGGACAAGGATCAATGCCCAGGCAAACATCCGGGGCATCTCCAGCATGCGGTAAGACCAGTAAATACGAGACCCGATACCATTGGGCGCGCCGAAAAACTCGGCCACGGCCGTCACCTTCCAGCAGATGCCCACCACGAACGACAGTGAAGCCAACAAAAACGGATACAGTCCCGGTAAAACGATCTTGGTGAGTGTTCGCCATCGGCCCAGATCATAAACCTTGGCCATATCCAACAGCCTTTGGTCGATAGCTGCCACACCTTGGGCCACATTGGCGAAAAGCGGCGGCAGAAGAGAGGCGAATACAACCCCCAAAGGCACGGCATCCCCGGAACCCACCCACACCATGAGCAGGCTGATCCACAACACAGGGGGGCAGGATTGCAGGGCCGCCACCAGCGGGGCGACCAGACCCATGGCCTTTTTGCTGAGTCCGGCCGGTATTCCCAGCAGCAAGGCGGCGGCCAAACTGATCAGCAGGCCGGCCATGCCCCGGAACAGGGTGGCGGCTATGTTTTTCCAGGCCTCGATATCGCCCAAAATCTCCAGCAGAGCGCCAAAAGTGCGTCCGGGAGACGGCGCAAGGGCCTGGCCAAAGCAAAGGGTGGCAAGCCACCAAACCGCCAACAGGATCAGGCCGGAGCAGGCATATGGCCCTATTTTTCGCAATACGGCCAAAGAAACTTATCTCCTAAAACAAGTTCACCGCTGTTGCCGACCGACGGAGGATAAACCATGGCCAGAAACCGGGCGATTTCGCCTTTGACCGCGCAGGCGGGCTCAACGAGGATCAAATCTCTTTTCAGGGATTCTCGCACCATTTGTTGGGAAACAAACTTGCCAAACGATTGAGGCAGGGCCGCAATGCCCGCCTCGGGATCTTGGGCCAGTTCCCGGCCGGTTTCGGCCAGGACATCTGTCAGCTTGTCGGCAAGCCCCGGATACTTTTGGGCGGTGCGGCTATTGATGGCCAACCCGGCCAGGGGGACGCGGGCCTCGCCGCCGCTCAGGCGTCCGTATTCTGATTCCAGGCTCTGAACCACCCGCAGGCCGGGGACCTTGTGCAACAGGACCGTTACCATAGGCTCGGGCACCAGGGCCGAGTCAAGCTTGCCCTGCATAAAGGACAGGGCCAACTGTTTGGGCTCGAAACCCACCAAATCCACCGGTTGCAGGTCCTTGGGCCACAACGCCTTCAGAATTGGCGCGGCCGGAGACCCCACCGGAGTCATGGCCAGCTCCCGCCCGGCAAAATCGGCCAAGCCCTTGCATTGGCTGTCCCGGGACACCAGATAGATCTTGCGCCAGCCGGTGACCACCAAAACACTGACCGGTGCGCCGTGGCGGGCGGCCTGGGCAAAGCCTTCCAAGTGGCCAAGCCAGAGATCGCCCTTGCCCGCCAGGACCACCCCACGCAGGTCGTCAACGTCCTTCCACTGGCGCACATCCAGGTTGCAAACACCCTTTAATTTGCCTTGATCCACGGCGGCCCACAGGGGCAGTTGCGGGGTTGTGGCCAGTCCGGTGGTGTAAAAGACCAGGGTCGGAACGTCCGGGTTGTCGCCGGTCAGAAGGGCCTGCCGGTCCGAACCGTTAAACATTTCAAAGCCCCCCCAGGCCAGCAGGGCCAGGGCCAGGACAACGGTTATGGTCAAATGAAGCTGCTTCATCGGGCAAAGCCTTGTCCAGGTCCGGACGCCGCTTCCAGCGGCGCCCGGACCTGGCGTGAAAATCAGAAGCTGATGGTGTAGCTGGCCAGAAGCGACAGGCCGGGCTCCTTGAGCTCGAACCCGCGGCTGGTGGCCAGGAAGTTGTGGTAGTCCTCGTCAAGCAGGTTGTCGGCGCCCACCATGATCTCGTGGTCGGTGTGGGCCAGTTTGAATTTATAGCCCACCCTGGCGTTGAAGGTGTTCCAGGCGTCGCTGGTCTCCACTCCCTCGGGCACCTCATCCTGGGCCGCGGCCCAGTTGAACTCCAGGCGGGCCCAGAATCCGCACTTGTGGTCCCAGCGCAGGCCCAAAAGGCCGCCCAAAGGCGCAATGTAGGGGAGGTCTTCGTCCAGCGAGGTGTCTTCACCGCGGCAGTAGGCCATGTTGCCATAGGCCAGAAATCCCAGGGGCAAGGCAACGTCAGCGCTGAGTTCGGCGCCGTAAATGCGGGCCTCGCCCACGTTTTCATAGGTCACCGTGGTGGGATTGACCAGCGTTTCGGTGATCAGGTCGCGCAGGAAGTTTGCATAAACGCTTGCCCCGGCCTTGATGCCGCTCTTGTTGTAGTGCAGGCCGTATTCCAGGAATATGCTGCGTTCGGGGTCCAGCTCCGGGTTGCCTACCTTGGTTTGGCCGCCGCCCAGCTCAATATAGGAGAACAGCTCCTCCATGCTGGCCACGCGGTAGGCGCTGGCAACCAGGAAGGTCATGGACCAGTCCGGGACAAAGTCCCAGGTCAAACCGGCATGCACATTCCAGGATGCGTCGTTACTGGTCTTATCCTCCAGCAATACCGGGTTTGCCGCCTTGGGGTTGGGAGGCGTCAGGTATTTGCGGTGCTCGTCATTATGCACCGAGATGTAGTCCACCCGGCCACCCAGGTTCAGCTTGAAGCCGCCGCCCAACAGCCAGTCGTCTTCAGCGTAAACGCCGCCGGAAAAATAGTCCGCCTTGGGCAAGGGCTCATCGATAAACCAGACGCCGGTTTTCAATATCTTGCGCCGGTGGGATTCCAAGCCCCAGTTCCAGACATCAACACCGGCCACGATCGTATGGACTTCACATTCAAAGATATTACGCCAACCCAGGCCGTATGTTTCGTGGTCCGCCGACGGAGTTAATTCCTTCAAGGGCAAGGACGCGGGAAAATCGTCAATGCGCACCCTGCGGTCTATGGTCTGGTAATAAAGGTTCAAGGCCGAAGACTTAAAAACCTCGCCCTTGGGCGCGTATTCGTGGGTCAGTTGAACAAGGGTGCGGCTGGTGCGGGGATAAGTGACATCAGCGGCCGTGGGCATTGGGGCCACACCGGTGCCGGGAATGCCTATGTCTTCGCCTTCCAGGTGTTGGACCTGAAATCTGCTGCTGTTGGCTTGGTTCCATTTGTAGCCCAAGGCGAACTTGCCCTGGTAGTCGCGGTACTGGCTGTTGGTGATTTCATCTCCGGCGCCGTCTTTGTAGCTTTCGTGGTCCCGGTAGGAGCCGCTGCCGTAGACCCAGACATCCGGGCTGTTGTACGAGGCATTGGCGTAGGTGTTGAAGCCTTCCGGGTTGCTGGTGTAGGTGCCGTTGACCAGGCCGTGCCATTGGGGCTCGGCCGTGAACGAACCGAACTTGGTGATAACGTTGACCACGCCGCCGATGGAGCCCGAACCGTACAAGGCGCTGATGGGGCCCTTGAGCACCTCCACCCGCTCGATGTCCATGGGCGAGATGGAGCCGAACTGCATGTTCATCTGGGTGGCCGTGTTCACCCGGCAGCCGTCAATATTAAAGACCACCGAACCCCGGCCAAGGCCCCGGATATTGATGGCCGAGCCCCAGGCGGAATCAGACCATTTGTAAACGCCGGGCAACCTGTCGAGCACGTCTGTAATGGAAATGGCTTGGTCAATGGAGATCTCCCGGGCGTCCACCACGCCAACACCGCCGGGAATCTGGTCGGCGGGCGTGTCAACACCCCGGACCGATACAACCGTATCATCCAGTTTGACTGATTTGTCGGCCTCAACGGCTGCGGCGGGCCCGGCCCACAGGCCAGCCAAGGCAATCAGGCAAACCAGAGCTTTATATAGTTTCATGACTCTCCCCAAATTGAATGGTTCGTAGTAGGCCGCTGATCAGGGGCTTATAAACTTATGCGGAGTTGCCTGGTTCAGGCGGCTTGTTGCCCCAAACGGAGCAATTGATCCCAACCAGGCCAAAGCAACCTGTTGGGTGGCTGGGCCTCCGGCGGCAGCTCGGCGTCCTCCCGAATCGGTACAAGCACACCTGAACGGCCAAGGAAATCCTGAAATTCCTCGCTGAATAAATAGTCCAGAGCCCTCAGGGCATCTTCCCCAGCGTCTTTTCTGAGTATGCTGACAATGGGAATGGCCACTGCGCCCTCCGCCGGCCAGACCATTGACGCCCCGGCGTTGCGGAAGGTGCGGCCAAAAGCCGGGATCACCAACCCGGCCAGGAACTGCCCTTCATCCACGGCCTTGTTAATGTCCAGAGGGTACATTTCGGCCTTGAAGGCCTTGGCCGCAGCCAAGCCCTCATCACCGTACAACCCGCATAAAAAGGCCTTGGACAGGGCGGGCATGGGTGTGTCATGGGGCGGGCAAACGACCTTGCCGTACAGCTCGGGACTGCACAAATCCCGCCACGATTTTGGCGGCGGTTGCAGGCTCTTGTGGTGAATAAAAACCAGCGGCACGTACGCCACGACCTTGATAAACGGATTCGGTTCGGCCAGGCCCTGTTCGGCAAGCTGTGATCTCATTGGCGGCAAATGGTCCGGCATGGGCCGGAACAAGCCGCACGTTTCAATGTTTTTGTCCGGCGCCATGACCGCCGGATAAGCCGTGACCGTCAGGTCGTGGGTCAGGTAAGGCGTTCCAAAGTCCTCGGCAAAATACTGGTCCAGTTCGCCGTGGGTGTTATGGGGAACAAGTTCAAGGTCCGGCAGGAGGCTCTCCAGGTCGGAAGTGGCCTTGCGCACCACATTGGGCGGCAAAACAATAAACGCGCTGCTCATAAGCTGAACTCCTCGGCCTTGAGTTGCAGGCCCCGGCGCAGGTTGTCCCGGGCCATGTCGAGCATGCCGTCCACCTGACGCAGGCCCTTCAGACACTGGTCCTCATCGGCGTTGGTCTCGAACAACCGGAGCATGGCCCCGCCGCCCATGACCAGGCGCTTTTGGGCCATCAGGATCAGGACCGGATCGTGAGTGGCTATAAGGAGAGGCTTGTTGCTGGCGGAGAGGACTGACAGCGCCTTGAACTTGTCCAGGCCGGCGTTTTCAATCTCGTCGATGAGCATGATCGGGGCGTCGCTGATAAAGGCGATGTCGGCGATCATCAGCGCCCGGGATTGACCGCCGCTTAGCACCTGCAATTGGTCGTCCATGGAGATGGATTCGCCGCACAGCTCATTGGCGGCGTCCAGGGTCATGCGCGGCGCGTCGGCGTTGATGTTGCCCCGGCTTTGGGCATGGAGTTCCAAGAATTGGCCAACCCTGCCATCCATGACAAAGTTGTTTTTCTGGCTCAGGTGGGCCACCAGGCCGCTGCCGTCGCTGCCGGCATTTTTTCCGTTGACCAACACCGTGCGCCGGGTGATGGTGTCGCCGTCGGCCATTTGCTGGATGTCGTAAAGCAGTTCACTTTTTCCTGAGCCGGTGGGGCCTATAACGGCCACGGACTGGCCAGGCTTAACGTTCAGGCTGGTGACCGGCTCGGGTCCGCCCTGTTTGTCGCTTCCAGATAATACTGTTAAAACAGCATTTTGTGAGTCTTGCTGGTTTTTATCGCTAGTTGACATTTATCTTCACCACATTTCCCGATTGGTACTGAAGGCCCACTCTTGTCTCGCCCGTGCAGTAGGAGCAGATCGATGCTGGCATTGAATAGCGCAGACTGCGCTCGGTGAGCTGATCCACTTCACCACTGTCATCGAGCAACCGTTTGAGCGGCAATGATCCATTGCCGGTGAGTCCATTGACATGCAGTACTTTTGCCCGGGGATTGACCAGCTTGATCCTATGACTGAAGACCTCCTTTTCAGCCTGGGAAACCAAGTCGCCCTTGGTAATGGCCACGAAATCGGCCAAAAACAGGGCCGGACCCATTTTTTCCGGAGTATCCAGGCCGCTGAGGTTGTCGATTATGGTCAAAGCCGGAACGCCCTGGATATGCGGGGCGCAGCGGAAGCACAAGCCCGCCGTCTCAATGAACAAAACGTCGGCCATCTGGTTGGCGCCCCACTGAAGAACTTCTTCCAAGTTTGAGACATAGTAATGGTCAGGGCAAACATAGTCGCTGATGCCGGCTATGGCCGGGATTCCCAATTTTTGGGCATAGGCCCTGTCGTCCCTTGTGCTCAGGGCGTCAAATTTAACCGCGGCCACCTTTACGCCAGATGCCAGGTATAGCCGGGCCACATGGCTGATAACCGCTGTCTTGCCTGCGCTGGGGGGGCCGGCCACTGTAATGATCTTCACTTGAAGCACCTTGTTTAGAGTGTCGTCTGCTACGACGTATTCATGAACGCCAGGCCAAAGGTGGTCCGGCAGTCGCTAGCGTTAGTATTGGTAGACTATTTTAAATTTAATATCAATATATTTTTAGTTATACCTAATTTTAATTGTAAAATAATTATAATTTAAGTAAGTTGTCTTAAATTAGAATAGGTATAGTCAGCTTATGCAATATATTAATAAAGTCTAATTAATTTAATATTTTAGAACTTTATTATATTATTGTAATGCAAACTCAATTTTTAGCATGTTCGGCCCTGTTTTGACCAAGGCGAAGGTTGGTGCCGGGAAATTCAGCCGTCTATGTGGTTATGCCAAGTTCCGCGGAGCGCTGTGTCTGTAAACGGAATGTAACAAGGCAGGGCGCGAAAGCCTTCGCTGTCTGGTTGTTTGGGTCCGCCCCCGTCATCCATGCAACCTGGTGAATGATCTGAGGCATGGCGCGCCGGTAGTCTGGGGGCCTTGCCTCCGTTTTGGGAAGGCAGGCCACGCCAGGTCCCCGGCGGCGGAAAAAGCCTTGTAACCTAAACCCATTTCAGGCTGGATTTGGCCGGGAGGGTTCGTTGTTCGGTGGACCGCGCAATTATTCGCCGGGATCATCATTCATGAGCATCTCAGCGGCCTCTTACGCTCCGGCTGGGCCTGGCCAACTACCTACAACAATTGGATTCGAGCGGAGGGGATTCAGCGAGAGCGGCGCGGATTTACACGCACCGGGTTAACAAGCCATTGCTCCCTAAACTTTTCGCAAATATAGGCAATCATGCTTGTCGGCTACCCCCACAGAGTCAACACTGCTGTGAATGAAGGTGGGATCGGTGAGTTAAAACCTGCCCAACTGAGTCTACAGCTCACATTGCAAACAATTTTCACTTTGGCCGGCAGTATTAAGGACACTCGTCTTGAAGAGCCGTCACCGTTGCGTTGCCATGTTGTCATCCTGGCATCAAATCAGTTCAGCGTCCCAAATTACCTTGTTATCTCAAATAGATAATTACCATAGGCAACCATATCAGACAAAAAAGATTTGATTTGCGGCTTGAGCAGAAGGATGCGGCCCACCTTATCCAGGTATCGGAAAACATGATCTGGAATTGGGAAGCCAACCGAAAGGAACCGACAGTCAGGTAATCCGACTATCATGAAATTCTTGGGCTACTGTCCTTGGGAGCCTAACCAGTCCTGGAAGCAATCACTCGAATGCCATCGAATCCATCAAGGGCTGACGCTGGAGCAGTTTGCCCAACAGTTGGGTGTTGATCCGGGGACATTGGTTCGACAATTGACAAACGGGCCAACGGCGTATTTCAAAAAGAAGGTTGCGGGCTGATGGAGCGCGGGGAGCAAGAGATTTGACAGAATCTTGGTACAGCAGGCCCATACCTTTACCCGGTGGAAGGACAGGTCATGATTTGGTGGGCGGCCACTGACACGGAAGGCTGCATGGCCTTGCGCCGGAAGATGAGACGGTCAAACAAGGCGGCTAACATTAATCAATCATTGATCCCGGCGGACCATCCTTTGGTGGCGCTTGTTGTTAGGCCCGGGGAGTCGGCCCTTCACCGCACTTCCCTCCGATCCGGTGATGTATGCGTCAGCGCCTTATTTTCATACAGGGTTTCCTCCGGCCTTGCAGACAGCCTGCACGATTAAATTATTCTAAAAAAATAAGTACGTTCAAAAAATGATTCGCCATGTCCAATAATGCCACCAAAGCGGCTGTTATTTTTTGGGCCGTCCATCCAGGCGTTTGGAGCCGGCCCGGCGGCCCTGCGTCAGGGAGGCCGCACAAAACCGGCATGTCAGGCCTGGATGACCCGGTGGTTTGGCGGGCCCAAGGAATGTGGAGGCAATCGGCCCCTTTGGGGCAACAGGCCAGCCTTGCCGGCCTGTTGATTGACTTAACCGGTCCGGCGCTGCCTCCAAATTTGTCCAATCTTTTCTGCCATTGTAAGGGGACAACGAAATGCGTATGCGAACATACGGCCCGATACTGTTTGTGGTGATGTTTGGATTTCTGGCCTGCGCCAACCTGGCCGCAGCCGATAAGGGCCAGACCGGATCTCAGGATCACGACGCGCATAAGCTGGAGGCGGTGATGGTCACCGCGGATAAGACCACCAGCAAGGACGTGAATCAACTTCCCATGAGCGTGTCCGCGTTTAGCGGGGATGAGTTGGACGACTACCAGATCAGCCAGGTCGACCAGTTGACCAATCTGATACCCAACGTCAACTATCTGAAAATGAATAGCCATTGGACGGAGATCAACTTCCGGGGCATGGGGGCCATGAGCAACATGGTCTACACCAGCTACACCAGCCTGGACGGCGTTTCCATACCCTATGGGGGCATTGACGCCTTTTTCGACGTACAGCGCGTCGAGATGGTGCGCGGCGGAGTGGGATCGCTCTTTGGCCGCAACACCCACGCCGGCCATCTCAACATCATCAGCAATGATCCCGGCGACGAATTGAATGCCAAAATCAGGGCCCGCTACGGCAGTTTTAATACTTATGAAGTCCAAGGCGCGGTGGGAGGCCCGGTCAGCGACAACCTTGGCTTCAGACTGGCGGCGCGTCTCACCGGCACCGACGGCTGGATCGAAAACGACTATTACCACCGCGACGACACCAACGACGGCACCCAGGCCTCGGGCAGGGGCAAGATTGTCTTCAATCCCAGCGACACCTGCGGCTTAACCTTTTCCCTGAACGTAGACCGCTTTGATTCGGCCAACGACAATTACGCCAACGTGGACAACGGCGGCACCATCCATACCCTAAATAATCTTTTAGGTCATGATGACGGATCAATGGTCTCGCCGGGCCTGCGCTTCAACAAGCGTTTCGGAGATCTTGAGTTGACCTCCATCACCGCCTATGTGGACACCAACTATGACATGCTGCTGGACCAGGACATGAGCCAACTCGACGCCATCATCCTGGGTTATCAGGAGGACTACCAGACAATCTCCGAGGAGTTGCGTCTGTCCACTACAGATCAGAATGCCGTTTGGCAATGGATGGGCGGACTGTATCTGATGCACCAAAAGGGCACCTATGATATGGACTTCAGCTTCGGCTCCCAGGCCGCGGTTTGGGGCGGAGTTCCGGGCATGTACCAAAAATCCTACTCCGAGCTGACCACCGACAACGCGGCCCTGTTCGGCCAGGTCCAGTACCGGCCCTGGGCCAAGGTGGAATTGACCGCCGCCCTGAGAATGGATTGGGAAAGGATCAAGGTGGACTGGAACACCGCGTCCGGCATGAACGGGATTAAATACAGCTCGGATCAGTACGAAGACGAGGAAGATTGGCTGGCTTTCCTGCCCAGGGTGAGCGCCGCCTATGAGTTAATCCCGGAGCAAAGGATATACGCCACCATCTACCAAGGCTACCGCTCCGGGGCATTTAACGTACTCAGCACCAGCCGAGATGTAATCGAGCATCAAGTTGATCCGGAATACACCACAACCTATGAGGTCGGCTACAAGGCCGCATTGGCTGACAACCAACTCAACCTGCGCGCGGCGTTGTTTTATGTTGACTGGCGCGATATTCAACTATCGGTGGTCAAAGACGGCTTGGTAGTCCTGCAAAACGCCGGCAAGGCTCACAGTTACGGCTTGGAAACCGAAGTGAATTGGCAACCGCTGCCCGGCCTGAACATTCTGGCCACGCTGGGGCTGATCTCAGCCGAATTTGATGAATACAACGGCCACTCCAGCGGCGAAGACCTCGCCGGCAACGACATTCCGAACACTCCCAACTTTAAATTCGCCCTGGGCTGCGTCTACCGCCACTCCAGCGGTCTGTTCGGCCAAGCAAACGCTTCCTGGATCGGCAAGAAATACCTGGAAGAGACCAATGGCTATGAACAGGATGCTTATCTAATGATGGACGCCAAGGTCGGTTATGAGGCCGAACACTGGGCCGTCTATCTCTGGGGCGAAAACCTGACCGACGAATTGTACGTGACGCGCGCCCTGGATTTCTACGGCACGGGTTACTACGGACGCACCGGCCAGCCGCTGGCGATGGGTGTCGAATTGGAATGGCGTTTTTAGCCGCTCGCTGAAATATGCCGGATTGCGTCCTTAAGAAAGGCTCTTTTACATGACCAACATATTGACCAAGTTCATCAATTCAACCGCAAGGCGCCCCGAAGGCAAATGGGCCCGCCAATACTACGGCGAACCCAAGTCCCACATGAAATCCTTTGATCAGACTCTGGAGAGGCTCGAACCCAGGCCCGATGACATCCATCTGGAGATTGGCTGCGGGGGGGGCTACTTTTTGGGCATGATTCAGCCGCGGGTGGCTCGGGTGGCGGCCCTGGACCACAGCCCGGAGATGGTGGAGACGGCCCGGCAGGCCAACCGCCTGGCCGTGGACGCCGGGCTGGCCGAGATCGTCCAGGGCGACGCAGAGCACCTGCCCTGGCCGGACAACACCTTCACCTGTTCGGCCAACACCTCCATGTGGTTTTTTCTGGAGCGGCCCGGCCTGGTCCTGGCCGAACTGCACCGGGTGCTCAAGCCCGGCGGACGCCTGGTCATCACCACCATCCGCCGCTCATGGTTCAACCGCCTGGTCTGGGCCATTTACAGCCTGCGTCTCTACAGCAACCGGCAGATGGAGCAGATGCTCCAAGAAAACGGCTTTTGTGATATCCGGGTGATCACCAAGGGCTTCGTGGGACAGATCGCCACGGCCTGCAAACCGGCGGACCAAATCTAGGCGGAAGCAGGCCAACCATGCACGCGCACAAAAAATACATTTTGCTCTCGGGCCTTTATATCTCGCAAACCCTGCCCGGGCATTTTTTCAACAATGTGTTTCCGGTGATAATGCGCAGCCAGGGGGCCAGCCTGGCCAGTATCGGTTTTTTGCAGATTATCGCCCTGCCTTGGCTGATCAAGTTTATGTGGGCTCCCCTGGTGGACCGGGCGACAGGCCCCGGCGGACGTTACGCCAGGGCCATCGTGTTGTTGCAGCTCATGTTTTGCCTGAGCACGGCAAGCCTGGCCTTCATGGGGCTGGAGCGTCACCTGCCCCTGGTGCTGGGTCTGATGACCCTGTCCTACGTCTTCGCCGCCACCCAGGATATCGCCACCGATGCCCTGGCCGTGCGTTTGTTGGACGAGGAACAAAGGGGCCCCGGCAACGCCGCCCAAACCGGCGGCAACATGCTGGGAGCCCTGTTGGGCTCCGGCGGGGGGCTTATCCTTTACCAATATATGGGGTGGGCCGGGGTGATGCTGGCCATGGCCGGGGTTCTGTTGCTGCCGCTGGCCCCCTTGGGCTGGCTGGAGCCCTCCATCCCCATGCGCGGCAGCGGCTTTGGCGCCGGCGCCCCCATGGGCTTGTTGGGGTTTTTCCGGCAGCAAGGAGCCGGGCGCTGGTCCCTGATGATGCTGGCCTCCTACGGCGGCAGCATGGCTTGCATCACGATGGCCAAACCCCTGATGGTTGATCTGGGTTTTTCAGCGTTACGCATCGGCCTATTGACCGGCATTTACGGCGTGGGCGTGGGCCTGTTGGGTGCGGTGGCAGCAGGCTGGCTGATTCCCAAACTGGGCCGCCGGGCCACCCTGCGCGGCGGTTGTCTGCTAAACACCCTGGCCGCCCTGGGCATGTTGCCCCTGGCCCAGGGCTTTTGCGCCACATCCTATCTGTTGCCGGCCATAGGGCTGGGCAGCATCGGATTTGCCGCCACCATGACAGCCGTCAACACCATTGCCATGGACTTCACCCGGCCTGGCCACGAAGGCACGGACTACAGCCTGCAGATAGCCATCTCCATGATCGGCGGCGGTGTGATAATGGGCCTTGGCGGCTGGCTTACCCAGGAAGTGGGTTATTTCAATATGTTTTTACTCTGCGCCGCACTTTGTCTGGCAGCCGCGGTCCTGGTCTCGCCGCTCTACAGCCGCCCACGGGCCGCAGCTCCGAGAGAGGCGCCGAGCGTATGAATCCGCAAGAAGACCACCCTGCATCCGAGCTTTCCTTGGGCTGGATTTTTCGCCACAACAGAGTCGCCCTGGCTTTTGCCCTGTTTTGGTCCGTACTGTCCGAGGCGGCTGGCTTTCTAATTATTGCCGCTGTGTGTCTGGCGGTCTTTTGGGCCATTGACGGCACTTTTACGACCCAAGGAATGGCGAAAGCCCTTTGGTTGGCCGCCTGGCTGGTGGGAGCTATTGTTATCAAGGGGTTGGGAGCGTACCTGTCCACAGCGTCAGCTCACAAAGTGGCCTTTGAGTTTCTAAGGCAGACCCGCTGGCGCCTGGCCAAACACCTCGCTGAATTGCCCCTGGGCGCCTTTGACCAGCACAATACAGGCCAGATGAAGAAAATTCTGTGGGAGGACGTGGAGCGCCTGGAGGCTTTCATTGCCCACAACATCCCCGATGTCTTGGCGTCGGCCATCAACTTGGCCTTGGCGGCCGGATTGCTCATTGCTTTGGATTGGCGAGTCGGCCTTGCCGCCGTGGGGGTGGCTTTGGGCTGCGTTGCGGCCTACGGTATGGCCACCGGCAGGCACCGTGAGCTGTACAAGCGGTGGTGCCTGGCCAACGAAGACCTCAACGCTGCCATGATCGAATACATCCAAGGCATGCCGGCCATCAAGGCCTTTAACAGGCCCTCGCATTTTTTCGCCGCCCTGGGCCGGGCCATTGACCTTTGCGCCAGCCTGGAAAAGGAGTTGGCAGCCAAATGGTACTGGCCCATGACCGTTTTTTCGGTGGGCTCACGGGCCTGCCTTGTAGCCATCTTGCCTTTGGGAGGCTGGCTGTACCTGCAAGGGGACGTTTCCGCCGGTGTGTTGATCTTGCTGATGCTGCTTGGCCTGCACTTTGGGTCCGGTTTTTTGTCCCTGATTTTCTTTGGGGCCAGCATGGAGCAAAACGAAGCAGGCATCAGCCGCATAAACGCCCTGTTGGCCAGCCCGGCCATGCCCGAGCCGGTCCATGGCCTTGAGCCCAATGGCGTCCTGAATGGGCATGAATTGACATTTTCCTATCCGCATGGCCCCATGGCCCTGCGAGGCGTTGACTTTTCGGCCAGGGCCGGTGGAATGTTGGCCCTGGTGGGCCCGTCCGGATCGGGCAAGACCACCCTGGCCCGGCTCATGGCCCGTTTTTGGGACCCGGACCAAGGTCAGGTGCTGTTCGGCAAGGTGGACGCCAGGCAAATCCAATGGCCCCGCCTGATGCGGTGGATTGCGTTCGTGTTTCAAGACGCCCATCTTTTCAGCGGCACCATTGCCGAAAACATTGCCATGGGCGCTCCGGAGGCAGGCCGTCCGGAGATCGAGGCCCGCGCCCGCCAGGCCCAATGCCATGAGTTCATTGCCCGTCTGCCCCAGGGCTATGACACCCTCATCGGCGAGGGGGGCGTGCGGCTTTCCGGAGGCGAGGCCCAGCGGGTGTGTATAGCCAGGGCCCTGCTCAAGGACGCGCCGGTGGTCATCCTGGACGAGGCGACCTCGTTTCTGGACCCCCTCTGCGAGGCCCAGGTGCAACAGGCCGTCTCGCGTCTGTGCCAGGGCAAGACCGTGGTGGTGATCGCGCACCGCCTGGAGACCGTGACCGCCGTGGATCAGATAATCGTATTGGAACGGGGAAGGGCCGTGGCCCGGGGAACCCACGGCCAATTGCTGGAGCAAAGTCCGCTTTACGCCAAGCTGTGGGCCTCCCGGCAAGAAGCCGCATCCTGGAAGGCGAGCCCGGCGGGCCTTGTGACAAACCTGCCCCTAGGTGAGTTGTAGTATGTTCGGTGCATTAAAATTTTTATGGGAACTGGCCCCGCAGTGCCGCCGGGAATTTCTGCTGGCCTCGTTGTTGAAGTTGCTGGAGGCCGTGGCCAACACGGCCGGGCTGGCCATTTTCCTTTTTGTCATGGCCGATGTATTGACCGGCGGACTGACGGGTCAGGCCCTGGCGTTTTATTCGGGGCTGTTTGCGGCCTGCCTTGCGGCCCAGCTTGTGCTGTTCTATCTGTTTTGCCGCATGGCCTACCCGGCCGGGGTGGAGCTTGCCACGGTGCTGCGCCTCAAGCTGGGGGCACACCTGCCCAAGCTTTCCCTGGGCTTTTTCAGTTCCGCCAGCGCGGGGCGCTTGAGCTCGGTGGCGGCCGACGAGTTGATGATGAGCGAGCATTTGCCCACGATGGTGCTGCCTCAGATCATAACGGCGGCGGCCATCCCAATGCTGACCCTGGGCCTGATCTGCTGGTTTGACTGGCGGCTGGGTCTTGCGGCCATGGCCGTATTGCCCTTTGCGTTGTGGTTGTTCCGCCGGGGCCAAGGATCGCTGAGCGTTCAGTTGGAGCGGCGGGCCCGTCTTTCCCGGGAGTTGAACCAACAATTGGTTGAGTACATCCAGGGAATGGAGACCCTGCGGGCTTACGACAGAACCGGCATGTACCTGGCCGGGCTGGGTGAGCTGTTTGCGGTTTTCAGGGATCAAAATACAACATTGGCCCGTAGTGCGCCGGTGTATATGTTGGGAGGCAGCGCCATCCTGGCCTTGGCCCCGGTGGCGGTGCTGATCCCGGGGTGTTATCTGCTGCTGGGAGGACAAATCACGGCTGCCACTTTGGTGTCGTGCCTGGTCATTGGCCTGTATTCCTATGAACCCATCAAGGGTATGGGCTTGGCCGTGGAGATGTACAAATTATGCGAGCCCGGGTTGGCCGAACTGAAAAAGGTGCTGGATACGCCCGCCCTGCCTACGCCGCCGTCCCCCAAATCACCCCGGAACCATGACATCACCATCAAGGATGTCAGCTTCTCCTATGGCTCCCGCAGGGTGTTCAACAAGATTTCTTTCACGGCCAAGGCGGGTGAACTCACCGCCCTTGTGGGGCCGTCAGGGGCTGGCAAAAGCACTTTGATCAACCTGGTGGCCCGGATGTGGGATGTTGAACAAGGCGCGGTGTTGATCGGCGGGGTGGACATCCGCCAGATAGACCCGGCGGAACTGAACAAGGCCGTAAGCATGGTTTTCCAGGACGTGCGCCTGTTCAATGACACCGTTTTCAGCAACATCGCCCTGGGCCGGGAGGGGGCAAGCCGCCAAGAGGTGCTGGAGGCGGCCCAAAAGGCCGGCGCCCATGAATTTATCATGGATCTACCCGAGCAATACGAGACCATGATCGGCGAGGGGGGCGGCCGCCTTTCCCGGGGTCAAAGCCAGCGCATCGCCATTGCCAGGGCCCTGCTCAAGGACTCGCCCATCTTGTTATTGGACGAAGCCACCGCCTCGTTGGACCCGGAAAATCAAGGCGCTGTCCAAAAAGCCTTGGTTTCGCTGGTGCAGGATCGGACCGTGGTGGTCATTGCCCATCGCCTGGAGACAATAACCGGGGCCGATTCCATTGTGGTACTCGATGGCGGCGGTTCGGCAACGGCCATAGGGCGTCATTCTGATTTACTGAGGGATTGCCCGTTGTATCGCGGCCTTTGGGAAGCCAGAATGCGGGCTGGCGGCTGGCGGCTCGGCTATGGAAGGACAGAGGTGGACTCGGAGTGTGGCTGAGAAATACCGGCCTCAACCGCGCCGGGAGCGGCGAAACTCGCCCGGCGTGACCCCGAAATGCCTCTTGAAGCAGCGGTTGAGATGGCTTTGGTCGCTGAAACCGGACCGCAAGGCAACCTCGGCGAGGGGGCAGCCGCTGTCCAACAACTCCTTGGCCTTATGCAGGCGGGCCTGGCGCAGCCATTCAAAGGCGGTCAGGCCGCAGGTCTGTTTAAAGCAGCGGTTGAGTTTGCTGTGGCTCATGCCGGCTTCGCGGGACATGTCCAACAGGGATGGCGGGTTCTGAAGGTTGGTTCTGAGCATTTCCAACGCCCGTTGAACACCGGCCTTGTCGGCGCTGTCCATGGCCCGGACCGGGCAGGAGGAGCCTGGAGATTGGATAAGCTGCTCAATTTGAAGGCTGAGCAGTTCAAGGGCCTTGGCCTCGGCATACAGACCGGCGCATGGCGCCCCCTGGCGGATGGACAGAATGTCGTGCAGCACGCCGTTCATGCGGGCCGTTATGGTAGAGGGCAGTACAAAACCGGAGCAAGACGGCCCGCCCCGGGCCAGGTCCCGTAACTGGCAGGGCAGACACGGGAGGGCTTCTCCGGCCAACTCACCGAAAAGCTGGGGTGAAACATCCACAGCGACGGCAAGGACTTGGCAATTTGCCTGGTAGTGACCCTGGGAATTGGTGTGGGGAAGGTACATGACCCCGCCGTTGCCGGCCCCATTCGGAGCGTTGAAAAAGCACCTTTGTCCCTGGTATACCACCGTATGCATGTGCCCCTTGATCAGATAACCAAAATGAATGGGAGCGGTCTCGCGCGAAAAAAACAGGGTCATGTCCTGTTTGGGCCGGAAGTCCTGGACAGTTAGCTCCAATCCCTCCCGCAGGGATAAATACGCCAGGGACTCAACGGCCGTTTCGGTTTGGCACTCGCCTCCGGTCCTGCCCATGCATCCCCGTAGATCGGCGGATTGCGCTGTTGATTGCCCTTTTGATGCGTATTTGAACGTAGTATTGGAAGCCATTTATTTAATTGATAAATTACCTTCTTTGCAGCAATCCCGGCCAGGGGTGCTGTAAAGAAGCGGTTGATAATCCGGCGGAGCAGTTTATCCATTACTATTAAATTAGAATAAACATACATATTATTAAATAACTAATCAAGCCTTTGTCATCCGCCAAGCCGCTCGCGGCAATTTGAAGATGTCCAAAATTTCCAGTAAGGAGCTGATAGACGGCCCTGATCGGCCTCTGGGTTGGGTTTTCATTTTTGCGGACCAAAGCGGGAAAACGGTCACAAAGGCTCAGGATCCCGCCGGGCTTTCCCTATAAGCCTGGATAGAATCAATGGTTCCCGGCCCTGCAATGGCCGGCGTTTCTCCCCAGGCGCCCTTGCCGCGCCCGGGGAGCATGTCCCCGGCTGTGCACAAAGCTTCAAGCCGGTGAGCTGGCCATCAGAAGCGCAGCCGCAACGTCACGCCGAAGGTAAAAGGATCGCCCGATTGGCCCAGGGGATCCGAGCCCGGAAACTCGAAGGCCACTACTTCATAATCCTCGTCAAACAGGTTCCTGGTCCAGAACAGCAGGTCCAGCCATTCCCGCTCAAAGCCCACGTTGAGGTTGACGAGTTGATAGGCGTCTTGCTTTAGGTTGTTGGCGTCGTCCCAATAGAACGGTCCCACTCCGTTCAACTCGGCCCTGGCCATGAGGTCCCAGCCGGCTATCAGCACGCGCCGGTATTCCAGCGACAGGTTATAGGTGTATTCGGGAGCCAGGGCGGTGTTGTTGCCGGAGTAGTCGGCTCCGGCCAGGGGGTCCTTGTAATCGGTGTATTCGGCATTGGTGTAACCGAAGCCCGCACCCAGAGTCAGGCCTTGGCAGAGCAGGGCCTTGAGTTCCAGTTCCAGGCCCATGCTGCGGGATTGCCCGGCGTTGCGCACCACCGTATCGGCCGAGGGCAACAGCTGCACCACCTGCTGGTCTTCCAGATCGATGTAGAACAACGCGGCGTTGCAGATCACCCGGTTGTCAAACCACGAGGTCTTCAGGCCCACCTCGTAGTTCCAGGAATACTCCGGATCAAAGCGGATGTCCGAGGCATCGGCATAGGCCGTGTTGAAGCCGCCGCTACGGTAGCCCCGGGTGACCCCGGCATAGGCCATGAATTGGGGGGTCCAGTGATAGGCCACCTGGAACTTGGGCAGCAGGGCGTCGCTGTCCTCGGATTGGTCGATGGTATCCGAACCCAAACTGATGCCGTTTGAGGTGGTGGACAGGATGTGGTGAATGTCGTTCTTTTCGTAGTCGTAACGCATGCCCACGGTGAAGTCCAGCTTGTCGAACAGGGTGTAGGTGGCCTGGCCGAAGAGGGCCGCGCCGCTGGTTGTCAAGTCGGAATTGGTGGTGCGGTCCACCGGCGAGCCGGGCAGTATCACACCGGGGGCGAAGTCCAGGGTCAGGCGATGGTCCTTCTTTTTGTCAAAGCCGTAGAGCCCCACCAACCACTTGAGCCGGCTGTCGGATTCCGGCGAAGCGAAACGCAACTCCTGGGTGAACTGGTCGTCGTCGATGTCTTCATCGGCGGTCATCAGGGGATAGATGGTGAAGTCCTGATCATTGCTGGCGCTGTCGTGGAAGTTGCGGTAGGCCGTGATTGAGGTCAGACGGAACCAGGGCGCATCGTAGCCGATGCGCAGGAACGAGCCAAAGGCGTCGCGTTTGTAAGCGCCCTCATAATCATAGGCCACATGGCGGGGGTTTTCACGCAGGGCCGGCAGGTTGCCCAGGGGAAAGGCCCCGTCGTCAATGGTCTCGCCGTCTATGCTGGCCGAGATGTCGAGTTTGTCCGTGGGCGTCCAGCGCATCAGGGCCCGTCCGTTGAACGATTGGTGATGGTCCACGTCCTGGTCCAGATAGTCGTTTTCGGTGTAACCGTCCCGGGATTCATAGCCGCCGCTCATCCGTAAAAAGAGCTTGTCCTCCACCAGGGGCGCCGAAAAGTGGGCATAGGCCTGGTAGTCGTTGTAATTGCCCGCACTCAGTTCCACGCCTCCTCCGGTTTGGTTGTCCGGCTTTTTGGTGATGATGTTGATCACGCCGGCCAGGGAGTTGCGGCCGTAGAGGGTGCCCTGGGGACCGCGCAGGACCTCGATGCGCTCGATGTCAAACAGGTTGGTGTCAAAGGCCCTGGCGTCCATGTAGCCCACGCCGTCGACGTAATAACCGATGGCCGGTTCGTTGTTGATGGAGCCGATGCCCCGGATGAACACATAGGACGTGCCCCGGATGCCCCAGTTGGCGATGTACATGTTGGGCGTCAGCAAGGACAAATCCTGGATGGTCTGGATACGCGCATCCTGAATTTCCGACTCGGAAAAGGCCGATATGCTGGCAGGCACCTCTTGCACTTCGGCCTCGCGCTTTTCAGCCGTCACCACCATGGAGCCCAGGTCCAGGGGCTCATCATCAGCCAGAGCCGGCAGGGACAATAAAACCGTCGCGGCCAGCGCGGCCAGCATCCGGCAAATCTTTTTTAGGGGCTTGGAAGAATTCATCTATTTCTCCTTTATGTTATTTCCGGGGATTGAGGCGCTGGGGATTCGCCGAAAAACGGCATCGGCGGCAAACAGAAACAGGGCCATGACCACGGCCAGGATCGTATAAAGGCCCTGGTAGCCCAACGCGTCGGCCACGGCCCCGACCAGCGGCGACAGCGACAGGAAGATCACATGGGAATAGCTGCACAGCACGGCGTAATTGGTGCCGGACTGGGGCCCGGCGCTGGCGTCCATGATCGTGGTGTAGGCCAGCACCTGCAGGCCGCCCAGCATCATTTGCTCAACGGCCAGCATCAGGGGCACCTCCCAGGCCAGGAGCTGCGCCTCCGAGGCGATGTGCACCGTCAGCAGGGCCAGCCCCACGGCGGTCAGCCCGCCCAGGTAGAGCAAGGACCGGGCGCCCAGCTTGCGCATGACGATTCCCCCCAACACCGCCCCGGCCACGCCGCAGGGAGAGCCGTAGAGTAGCATCAGGGAGCCGATGTGCCGGCTGTCGTAGCCCAAGTCGGTCAGCAGGGGCAGTAGCATGTACATGCCGCCGTTGGAAATGACCCCCACGAGCAGCAGCCAAAAAAGCATGGGCCGCGTGCCGCGCGCCTTGAGAAAGGACCAAACCCGGGGCCTGAAGGCGGGGCCGGGGGTAATATCCGGGGAGGCCGCGGGGGCGATCTCGGGATGCAGCGCGATGGGCAGGCTGAGCAGGATCGTCAGCCCGGCCATGGCCAGCATGGTGGTCTGCCAACCGGCTATTCCGTAGAGCATCACGAATCCGCCGCCGCCGATCATATGCCCAATGTACATGCTGCCCATCTGGGCGCTGTTTCCCCAGGCCCTTTCCCGGGGGGCCAGGATGTCGGTGGCATAGCCGTCCACGGCGATGTCGTTGGTGGCATAGGCCAAATTCAACGCCACCATCAGCAGGAAGCCTGTCAGCGGCGTGGCCATGGGCGGAAACAGGGCCAGCAGGGCCAACAAGGCGGCGGCCAGCCACTGTAGGGGAAAGATCCACGTGCGCCGGCGGCCCAGTTTGGGGCTGAAACACCGGTCGATCCAGGGAGCCCAGAGGAACTTGAGCGCCCATGGCAGATAGAGCATGGACAGCCAACCTATGACCTGCAGCCCGGCGCCGGTCTGGCGGAAGATCACCGGCAGACCCACCCAGCAGAAGCCGATAGGCACCGCCTGGCAGGCATAGGCCGCCGCCAGCTGAAAAAGCTTGAACCCGGTGTCCGTGCGGCTTCCTTGCTTCAACGCGCGGCCCAACTCACCGGCGGCCACGGTGGCGCCATGTTTGACGGCCGCCACTACCAGGCCTTTCGGCAGATGTCGATGTCCATCTCGCCAATGGGGGTTTCAATGGTCCTGGAGCGGACCTGCCGAAATCCGCATTCAATGGCCGCCTCGGCGATCATGCCCTGAGCAAAGCAGTAGTCCATGCCCATCATCATGGAGGGGATTACGGCCCCGAGCATGGTGTCGGGCTTGGTCTGCTCGCCGGTCATTCCGTCCTGGAAGCTGACGAAATATCCGCCCGGCTTGAGGGCGTCCAATATCTTGCCAAGCAGGGGCCCGAGGTTGCCGATGGCGAAATTGAGCGTGGCGCTGGCAAAAACAAGGTCATAGCCCTGGCCGATGTCGTCGGTCAGATAATCACCGGGCTGGAAGGTCACCCGGTCGGCGGCCTGGTAGGCCTCGATGAACTCCGCCGCCGCATCTAAAACCGGGGCCCTGTCCAGCAGCACGCCGCGCAGGCTCTGGTTCCGCTCCAGGATATACAGCGAAAACACGCCGTGGCCGCAGCCCATGTCGAGCATCTTTTCAAGGCCTGAAAAGCCCGGCAAGGCGGCGATGATTTCGGCCACCTGTTGCCCCACTCCGCCAAAGACCCAGCCCGCCGATGAGCGCACCTCCTCTGTCCAGATTTTTTCGTCGGCAAAATCCATCCCCCCGTCCGCCGGCCCGTTCTTGACCAGATGCCCCAATTGGTCCAGCGGATTGAGCCCGGCGTGCTGGGTCTGCCGTAAAAGGGCCGCCACCGAGGCGGGCGAGTCGGAAACCAAAAACGTCCGGGCGATTTCCGTGTTGCGGTAGGCGCCATTCTTTTTTTGCAGCAGGTCGATGGTGGTCAGGGCGTCCAGGAGCCGCCTGGTGTTGTCCTGGTTCAGCCCCAGGGCATGGGCAATGTCGGCGGCCTGCCGGGGCTGGCTGAGCTGGTCAAAAAGCTTCAGTTCAATGGCGCAGTTCATCAACGCCGCCTTGAGCGGTCCCAAGGCGATTTGGTGCAGGGAGCCGTAGCTTAGCTCCACCGAGGGCATGCTGTTCATGATATTGCCTTTCAATCACGTTGCCTGATACGCGGCGCGGGGATGCATGCGCCGGCCCGGCGCCGATAAATTAAACTTGGAGTATTTTATAAGCCTTTGCTAATTGAGGTCGAACATGGGCTGAACTATTTCTGTCATTTACTGAACATTAGGATGGATGATGACGGGGTTGGCGCGGGTGAACCGCTCAGCCGCAAAAGCGGGAGCGGCTTGCCCTGTATTGTTTCCGGTAGACGCCGGGCTGGACGCCGTATTGGCCCAGAAAGGCCTTGGCGAAATGGCTGGGGCTGCTGAAACCGGCGGCAAAGGCGATCTCGGCGATGTTCAGCTCGGCCTCGTCGAGCATCTGCCGGGCCTGTTCCAGGCGCTGAAGCCTCAGGTACCCGAACACCGTGGTGCCCCACAGATCCCGGAACCCCTTGTTGAGCTTGGTGTGAGTCAGGCCCACGTTGTCGGCCAATTGGAACAGCGACGGCGGGCTCTGCAGGTTGGCCAGAAGAATTTCCCGGGCCTTTTCCATGCACATGCGCTCACGCTGGTTGAGGGGCGGTTGCGCCGACGGCACGGGCACGCCTTCCATCAGGCTGCCGAACTGCAAGGCCATCAACTCCAGGGTTTTGCTTTCATAGAATATTTTGCGGGCCAGGCCGTGATAGGGACAGGTCAGGATCTGGTGGGCGGCCACGGACATGGAAGGCAGCATGGCCGCGTGCCGGAAGCAGTAGGGGAAGACACCGCTGTCCAGGGCTTGGCCCAACTCCGGCACGTCAACCCTGGGCAGACCAGCGAAATATTCCAGCAAAACATGCCGCTCGATGTGAACGGCCACCATGCGGGCTTCAGCCTGGGCCGGTATCTCCATGGTCCCCCGGGAGTGTGGAAAGGCCGCCACCGTGTTCAGGCCCGGCCTGCTCTGGAACTTGTTTTCACCCTGACCGTGGCTGATTGCATAACTGGCCCTGCCCGCCAGGTAAAAGGAAAATTCCAGCGGCACCTCGCCTGTCTCGAATTCGATGCGCAGGTCATCCCTGGGGTGGCAATTCACCACCACAAGCCGCAGCCCGGGTTTGACCTCGATCAGCTCTCCCTCCAAGCCGGACGGCATGTTTTGGCCGTTGACGATGTAAGGTTCACTCTCCATGCCTTGCCGCATATGAAGCCTCGCGTTGTTGCCCGTGTCCGGTGGAAAACCGCGTCAATTCCAAAGGCGATCATATGTATAACTAATATAATTTGAAAAGTCTAATTAATTATGAATGTAATAAAGAGAAGGAACGGTAAAACAAGGCGGCCCGCCCGAACCAGACGTTGGTCCCGGCGGGCCGCCTTTTGGCGGAGCGTGTTAATTTGGCCTGAAAGACCGGCTATGGTTTGACCGTGAAGCCCACGGAGCCCGCAATGTAGACGTCAGTGCATTTCCCCTGCAAATCGGCAAGCTCGGGGTTGCCGGGCACTCTTTTATGCAGATAGATGTTGGCCACCCACTGGCCTGCGGTGGGAATGCGGAATTGGGCGTTGCCGTTAATTATATAGCACGACAGGCGGAAGCCGTCCGGTCCCCCAAAGGTGTTGCTGTCGCAAGTCATGGTCAGAATATCCGAAGCGCTGATGCTGAGCGGCTTGCCCTTGTAGGTGACGCGGAAACGTACGAGTTCGTTTTGACGCACCTTGGACAGATCGGTCAGGGGAATGATCTCCAGGTCGTAGCCAAGCGGCTTGGGCTCGCTCCACTGCTTGATGGCAAAAAACGCCTTGGAATAGGAGATGTATTTCATCGACGCCAGCACCTTGCCCGCGTCCTTAACGGCGTCCATGGGTTTGGGGGCCATGCGTTGTTTACCTTTTTCATCCAGATACATGGTGAAAAAGGTCGGCTGCGACTGGGCCGTCACCTGGTAGGTGCCCGGTTTGGGCGTTCCGGCCAGGGCGATCTTGCGCAGGCCCAGATCTCCCTTTTGCACGCTCAAAGCCATGTCAGTATCCTGTTTGGGATCCACCTTGGCAGACGGCAGGCCCAGGTCGGCGCTTTGGCCCTGGGGATCAACCAACAGATAACTTTTCAGTCTGATTACTCCGGCGTCGCTGGTCAGCAGGTCGTCCAAGGGCAGGCAATGGCCAAAGCCGAGGATGGCGGTTACGTGGCCCGGCGGATGGGCGAACGATTCGGTAAGGTTGACCCAGAACGTATGAGCCGAGGCCGGCGCGGACCAAACAAGCATCACGGCAATAGTCAGTGTTGTCAGTATTCTCTTCATTTTATCTCCCTGTCTGTTGTCACCTGGGCCCGTCTTCGGTAGCCACATGGCCCGGGCCGCCGTCAAGAATGATGCAATAGGCCGTCTTTGGTTTTTCAAAGGTGAACTCGCCCGATTCATCGGTAACGCCCTGCAAAAGTATGTTGCCCTTGCTGTCCTCCAGCCGTACTTTGGTGGCGCCGGCCACGGCGCCGGTGGAGTACATTCCCTCTATGGTCACCGTGCCGTCGTCGTTATCCAGCACAGACATGAATAAGGTGTGGGCATGGGCCGCAGTGGCCAGTCCCAACATGAAAACCAGGATCAGGGCGGTGAGGGTGAGTTGTCGATGCAATTTCATCCGCGGAGCCGCTCCTTTAATAAACAAACGGCAGCAGCCGCTTGGTGCGAAGGGAATAAGCATTCCACTGCTGTTGAAAATGAGCCGCCAGCAGGCGCTCTTCGTCTTTGATCCGCCAAAGGAACAAGCCCGTATAGACAATGGCCACAAGCAGGCCGGGCGTCGATGCAAAGACGAGGGCCATGCCGATGGCCCAGTACACGCAGCCGGCATAGCGCGGGTGGCGCATGACGGCAAAGGGGCCACTGGTGATCAGCTCATGGTCTTCCTGGATGGTCACATGAACGCTGAACTGTTTGCCCAAATAGACCGGAGCCCAGACCATCAGCCAGAAGCCCACGGCATAGATGGCCATGCCCGCCCAACGTAAATAGGCTCCGCCGGGCAGATAGCCGTAGCCGGCGGCATCGCTCCAGGGGCTGACCAGGCTCAGGACAACGCTGGTCAAGGTCGCAAACAGGATCATCCGATCCTGGCCCCTGTTATGTTTTTGGCCTTTTGAAACCTTGTTCTGAATCTTGGCCGCAACGAATGGAGCGATAAAAAAACCGGCCATGGAAAACAGCACAAAACATAATCTGACCGGCTTATCAATGAATGTTGAAAAGTCGCCGCCTCCCAGCAGCCAGCCCACCCCGGTGATCACCAGAGGTATAAGGCTCAGCGCCAGGGCCGTAAATAATTTTTTAAGAGTCGTCAACATAAGAATACTCCAATTTTTTTTGACTTATCAAATAGTGACCCAAGGAGTGGTTTGCGTCTACTCCGTGCCGGATTTTATTTGCTCAAATATACGAGTCCGAAAACGCCCAAGCCGGGAATAAGGCGTATAAAATAAGGCCACACGCCATTAATTACTCCCTCCAGTGACAGTTTGACTCCCTCCAGCGTCAGATTTGTGACCGCGCCTGCGCTATTATCAACCTCCAATTTGACAATATGAAAAAAGTTAAACAACACAAATTTTCAACAACGCAAACATGCGCCGTACATTGAACGGCACGCTGCGGGAAAGGGGAAAGACAAATGGCCCGGCTTGGAATTGCCTTCTTGGCATTGATCGTGTGGCTGGGGGTTATCATGGCGGGACCGGCATTGGCCGCTTCGACTGAGGAGAACGACGGCGGTTCTTCTCATGTCGGCTTGGGTGAGATGGTGGTCACCGCGGAAAAAATGGATCAAAGGGAGCAGGACGTGCCCGCCTCCCTCAGCGTCTTCAGCGGGGCGGAATTGCAAGACCTGCAAGTGGAAACCACGGCCGAAATGCTTGGCAGAATCCCGAACCTGTATCTGAATATCATCGGGCCCAGAGGCGGCTTCGGCATGCCCATGAGCCTGCGGGGCATCGCCTCCTTCATGAGCGGGGATCCGGTTCTGAGTATTCTGGTGGACGGGGTCTATACTCCAACCATGGACTTCACCCTGCTGGATGTCGAGCGGGTGGAGGTTCTGCGCGGCCCCCAGGGCACCTTGTACGGCTGCAACACCGAGGCCGGCGTGGTCAACATCATCACCAAACGTCCCACCGAACAATGGAGCGGCGACCTGGGCCTGAGCTACGCCAACTACAACACCTATGGGGTGGATTTTGCCGTGGGAGGTGCGGTGGCGCCTGAAAAACTATTCTTAAGGGCCGCCGGGCGCTACGGCAAATCAGACGGATTTTTCACCAACTTGGCTGACGGGTCCGACGATGTGGACAAGCATGAGGACTTTGACGGCCGCCTCAGCCTCAATTGGCGCGCCACCAAGGAACTGAATTTGACCCTGACCGGCGATTTTCAGCACTATGACAGCAACTACGCCGAATTCGCCTTGCTGGACCAGGTGATGGACGGCTCCCATGACGTGGATGTCGACTACCCCGGCGATGCCAAAAAACGGGCGGCCGGCACGGCCCTGAACGTGGAGTGGCAAATTGGCCAAGTGCGCATGGTGTCGATAACCTCGTTCCGGGATGACGACTACAGCAGCAGCCAAGACATCGATTTCACGCCCTATGACATCATGCGCCTTGACCTGTCCAGGGACTATCAATCAACGAACCAGGAGCTGCGTTTTGTCAGCGACGACCCCAAAGCCAAATTTAAATGGGTCGCCGGAGTTTACGCCTATGTGGAGGACAACAACCTGGACTACACCACCCAGATGCGGCCCATGTCCGGCTCCACGGCCCACCTGCGCCAAAAGGGCGACACCCACACCAGGGGCACGGCCCTGTTCGGGCAGGCCACCTACACCCTATTGGGCATATTGGACCTGACCGCGGGCCTGCGCTACGACAACCAGAACAAGGACTTTGACTACTCCTGGAGCGGCGGGGCCTGGGGCGTTCCGGACGAAAGCGGCTCCACTGACAACGATTTCAGCGCCTGGCTGCCCAAGTTCGCCGTGGCTCTACGCCTTGACGAGCGTTTCACGCCTTATGTCAGTGTGTCGCGGGGCTACAAGAGCGGCGGCTTCAACCTGAAGTCCTCGGCCGGTAAAAGTTATGATTCCGAATTCGCCTGGAATTATGAAGTAGGCGTGAAGAGCCTTTGGTTTGAGGACAGACTATCCATCAACCTGGCCGCTTTTTACATCGACTGGAGCGAACTCCAGGTGGAGCAGCCGGATTACCCGGATTTCACCGTGGTCAACGCGGCTTCGGCTACGTGCCGGGGTGCGGAGTTGGAGATCAGCGCCCTGTTGCTGCCGGGGCTTCGCGTGGGCGGCAGCGTCGGTTTCGTGGACGCCACCTTTGACGACTTTGTTTTCGGTTCGGAAAACTATGCCGGCAACAACGTGCCCACCGTGCCGGAATGCACCTATCGCCTGGCCCTGGACTACCGCTTTGGCGGGCATTATATGCTGAGCGCGGAATACCTTGGCGTCGGAAATATCAATTGGGATGCGGCCAACAGCCACTCCCAGTCCGGCTATGAGGTTGTAAACGCCAAAGCCGGCTATGAAACCGGGCGCCTTGGCTTGTATCTGTGGGCAAAAAACCTGTTTGACGAAAGCTACGCCACAAGGGCCTTTGAAATGAGCGGCCAGTGGTACGGCCGGGCCGCCGATCCGTTATGCTTCGGCGTAACAGCGAAAATTAGCTTTTAACGAACCTGTTCGGCGTTGCCGCCCGTAAAGCGGCGCAGGGCGCTTTGGCGCACTCCCCCCGGAGTGATGCCAAAGCGTTTTTTAAAGGCCCCGCAAAAGTGACCTTGGTTGGAATAACCCACAGCCAGGCATGCCTCGCACACGTTCATGCGGCCATCCTCCAAATGGCGCTTTGCTTGGTCCAGCCTGGCCCCCCGCAAAAAGTCAAAGGGGGTCAAACCGAAAACCTGGCGGAAACCCCGTTTGAGCTTGAATTCATTTACCCCGGCCAGCCTGGCCAAACGGCTCAGGCTGGGAGGATCGCTCATGTTTCGCAGCAGGATCTCGCTGGCTAGGTGGATATTGCATTCATCTTCATGGGAAAGGGGAATGGCTTTGCAGAAGTTTTCCGTCTTAAGGCCGTGGAACTGGGCCAATATTTGGATACACAACTCCAGGGCCTTGCATTGCAGCAATAGCTCCAGCCTAGGGCCTTGGTTGATGATCTGGTCCAGCCCCCGGGCTGCCATCATGATGGCCGATGTGGCTGGCGCACCCATGAAAAACGGCTCATCGGCCTGGGGCAGGTTGCCGCGCCCTGCCGCGCCGGAGAGTTGACGGCTCAGTTGTTCGTATTTCGCGACGCTCAGGCGCAGGCCCATAAGGCGGCATGGGCCCTTCATGGCCCGCCACCGGCCGTGGGCCAGTGGCAGAAACGAAGCCGTGCAGTTTGCCGGTGTCTGGATGACGCTATTGATCGCGGCGCGCTCCAATTCCACTTGGGTGCAGGATTGGCCCTGGAGGCAATAGGACAGGTTCACATGTTCGCCAGTGATCTCAAAGTCATAATCAGCGGTCTCGGGCAGATGAAAAAGGGCTGTATGCAGGCTGAGACCATCCAGGATCCTCAAGTGCATAACCTGGGGGGGCGTGTCCGGACCTGGCCTGGCGCCGATGCTCCTGGCGGTTGACTCCAGGCAGCCGAGTTCGCATTCCCTGAAGCACAGGCAGAGGCGTCCCTGAGGATCGATGAGCGAAAAATAACCGGCTGCATCGCGCGTGGGGCCGCCACTTGCGGTGGTGGGTTGCCGTGCGCCCTTTGGCAAAGGCACTGTCCGTCCCTTTCATATTGATCAACATATCAATAAAATTTATATTGTCTAATTTTTTTTTACATTACAAATAATATATTGTCAATCAAAACAAGCTTGATCGATTGGCCATATATACGGGGCGGGATCAAACAATTGCCAGGCGCTTTCATCGGCAGCGGGAAACAGCTCCATGCATGCGGGCATGTGGTCCAATTCCAATACCGCCTTTAATACAGTTTGCCGCTATTTGACTAAATCTTTGAAAGTGGAAGAAATGAATACTTGATACCGCTTTTCAACAGCCATTGACGCCCCCCTTAATGTCGGCCTACTTCAACCCCCTGGCCCTCAGATCAAACCTGTGGGCGATCAGCACAAAGAAATCCTTGCCCAACCACCGCCGCCTGCCCTTGAGCTGGCTCTTTACCTCGCCCCAATATTTGTCAAACTCGTCCAGGCTGTTGATATCCCGCAGGCGCGAGGCCACCTCGTCGAGCATGCTGCTGCGCAGGCGCTCGACATTGAACTCGAACAAGTCCCGCAGGCTCTGCTGACGATCCCGGCTCAGGGGCAGTTCCAGGCCCCTTTCCCTGGCCTTTTCATAGATCCGCACCAGGTTTTCCAGGTCGGTCTCGGAGGCCATCTCTTCCCGCACCTTTTCCAGCATGTCGTGGCCCAAACGGCTCAGGGCCCCTTCAAAGGCGTCTTCCAGGCGCTGGGCATAATCCAAGTTGCCGTGGCTGGTCAGGCGCAGGGTGCGCAGTTCGTCGTGATACATCTGCTTGAGGGTCTCGGAATCCCGAGCCAGGCGCAGGGCCTCGACCATGCGTTCGATGCCCGCGGCCTCGGACAGGTGGATGTTGGCCACCCTGGACATCAGGTCAAGCTCCAGGCGGATGATCCCGGCCTGCTCCAGGCCCGAATCAAGGTCGATGTCCGGCCCTTCGAAGGCTGCGGGGTCCATGGCCGAAAAAACCTCGTTGACCATCTCGAAACGACGGCCCATGACCCGGGCCAATGGGATGAAGCTCACCGTCACCGGGCCGGGGCTGGCCTGCTGCAACCGCCGTCCGGCGGCCAAGCCCAACAGAAGCAGCCGGATCTGGTTGGTATAGGTCAGCCGTTCGGCGGCCCAGCGGAACCCCACCAGGCGCATGGGCAGCTCCGGGTCGGCTATGCCGCCCAGCAGGATGTCGCCGATCTGTTGGGGCAAGGAGCGCAGGCCCCGGAAAAGGCGCAGGCCTTCGTAGAGATCGCGCTCAAAATGGGTGGGCCCCAGGGAGCGCAGGCCCTTGAGTCGGTATATATAGGCCACGGGCACCTGATGCCGCAGCATCTGCAAGTCCAGGGCGTCAATGAGTTGCAGCCCGCGAAGTTTGAGCAAACGGTCCAATCCGGCCAGGCGGCGGCCCCGCTTGATCCACTTTTCCCGGCCTTCTTCAGGCACCTTGCTGGTTTCCAGAAGCTGGCGCAGGCTGGCCGTGGGCACGGCTTGGTTTTGAACCTCGCGGTAATACTCAAAAGCCACGAGTTGCTTGGTAAAGTCCTCGATCTGATCCAGGTGCGCCTGCTTGGCGCTGACACCCTTTTTGCCCAGATTGTGCACCAGATCATGAAGCTTGTTGAAACTGTGCATCAGGTCTTCGGTGAGCAGCCCTTCCCTGATGCTGGCGGTGCGCACTACGGACAAAAGGAACAAGGCCTCGACCAGTAGGGGGTCGTCACGCTTGAGCACCTGATCCAGGGCGCTTATGCAGGCCTCGCCCATGATTGTCTGCCGGGGCACGTCAAGGTTGTCCAACAGAAACAGCAGGTCTTCGAAGGCCTGGGAGTTAAGCCCGACCCGTCCGGCCAGATCGCGCAATTTTCGCGAATACCACTGCACGCCCAATTGGGCCTGGCGGAACATCAACACCGACAGCATCAACAGGCCGCTGAAATCAGGACGTTTTTCGACTATCTGCTTCATGGCCGCGGCCATTGCCTGAAACTGGGTCCGGCTTACGCCGATGACGCCGGCAGTTGCCGGACCGTACTCCTGACGTGCGAGTTCATGGCTGAGCTCCATATCCTGGAACCCTCCCAGGTCGCGGTGGTAAACGGCGCTGAGTTTCTGGGTGGCGCGCAAGCGGCCCGCGCCCATGGGGTCCTCCCCTCTGGTCGGCAGCAGGCGGCTGACCAGTTTGGGGCAGAAGTTGCTGAGCCTAGTAAAGTTGTCGGCAAACTGCTCAAGGTCGAAAAGCTGTTCCAGGCAGTAGTCTTCCAGCCTGCGCTGGGCCATTTCAAAACGTTTGCCCAAGGCTGTCAGAGACTTTGTCGGGTGCTGTTGGGCGTCCAGGAACCGGGCGGTGGCGTCGGCCCGCGCCTCCAGTTCGGCCAGGGTCTGGTCGGGCAGTTCGTTCAACGGCAGCGCCGCCGATTCTTTGAGCATTTGCTCCAAGGCTTCAAGCTCTTCGGTGACGTCGACATACAGCGGCATCAGAGCGCCGCTGTTGCGCTCGAGCCGCAGATACAGGCCGGAGTTGCCGATATAGGCCTCGCCCTTTTCAGCCATCTCCCCCACCAGGCGGTGCAGATATTCGGGTGACAAGTCCTTGATATCCAGCCCTAGAAGGGCCTGCCTGATTTTATCAAGTCTTTCATCCAAGGCCTTTGCCGTGGAAGACTTGAGCAGGGGGTTGAAGTTCAGCAGGCGTCTTTGGCTCACACCCACGCATATCCACAATAGGGTGAAACCGGCCGCCGTACCCAATCGGGGCAGGAGCCTGCCCGTGCCATGCAACTCGCTGTTTAAAAGCGCCCGGAAGAAATACGGCCGGGCCGTTGAATCGGCCGCATAATGTTTGCCCACGAAAAGCGCCACCCGGTTCAAAAGCTGTACCGCCGAGTCTATTTGCTGGAGTTTTTCCGGATTGAAGTCTGCCAGCACCTCCTTGAGCCTTGGTCCGGCCTTTTCCAGTTGTGGCCAGTCCTCCAAAAACTCAAACAGGTTGAAGATCTTCAGCATCTTGCGCGTGGCTTTGGCCTGGACGCCGCCAGCCCTGGTAATCTGGGTGTCCAGGACCATATCCCAGTCCAACTCCGGGTTGGTGACAACGCGCACGGCCTGGTCGTAGAGGTTGAACAATTCGGCGACTTGCTGGTTGCTCAGGCCGTTTTTATTGGCCGCGACCGACTCGGCCACGGACATCAGACGGTAAAGCCTCAGTATGTCGATGGCCTCGTCGAGGTTTTGATAGCGGCTCAGATCGGTCAGGGGGCGCATCGACCCTTCGGGCAGTTTGCCGAAGGTGACCCGGCTCATGGTCGAGTGGCCCAGGACGATCAGGTAGAGCTGATCCAGCAGGCCCTCTTCCAGGCCCATCAAGGCCAGCTTGCCCAGGTTTTCCAGCACCGGCGTGTGGTTGCCCAGGATGCCGCCGGTGTTGAGGCGCTGTTCCATACGGCGCAGCCGCGGGGCCATCTCCACCAGGCGCATGACATCCTTGAACTGCGTATGTTTGCCGATGTTCTCGAAGGGTTTGCGCAAGCGGCTCAGTTCCAGGCCGGGCAGGCCCTCCACGTCTCCCAGGCGCACATGGTCCAAAAAGTCCAGGACCTTATCGACATAGAAAAACGAGTCCTTGTAGTCGGCCAATAGTTCCCGGCGACAGCCGGCCAGATGCCGCCAAACGGCCTGGCTCTCCAGGCTTTCCAGGGTCAGGGGAGGTTGTCTGCGGCGGCCCTGCATGGCGATCAGGGTGTCGGGCAGATCGCCTTCAACCTCGTAATGGGATTCCCATTCGGATCTCTGGACATCGGGCAAGGTGGTGTTGAGGCGTTCGAGGTGGAAATATGTGCCGAACCAGCGTCGCCAACTGGCCATGACCCGCTCCACCGATCCCCTGGGCAGGGGCAGGTCCTGGTATGGCATTTTGTCAATTTCAGGGACCTGTATGTCCTTGATGCTCTTGCCGCTGAGCAAAGATTCCATGGTCTCGTGATAAAGGCCCAAGCCGACGATAAAGGCCTCGAAATCGAATTTGTTTATGGACTGCGAAAGGCCGTCCACGCCGCTGTAATGCCTGCGTGTTCGGTAGACATGGCAGAACATCAAGAACCGCTTGAGGTCATCAATGTTTTTAAAGGTGACGTCAATGATTTCCCGCGTGCTCGACAGGGGGGCGTCACACAGACAAAGCACCTCTCCATCGGGCTCGAGCATTTCGCAAACCATGCCCGCGCAGAAATGGCCAAAGGCCTCCAGTTCCTCCCGGCCCTCCGGCCCGAAGCGGCCACGCCTGCTCATGTTTTCCAGGAATACTTCCCGGGGGTCGCCCAAGATCAACACAGCTCCGCAACGGCCCTTTTCCACTTTTATCTGATCCAGATCCTGGGTCAGAACGAAGTCAATATAGGGCATGCGGGCCTGCAACTCGGGCATTAGCAGTTCGGCATCGTTTACGATGATCCCGGCCCGCAGGGTTTCGCGCAAAGACCGGGAAAGCAGATACTTAATAAAGTCTTCGACTTCATCGGTTATGGTCTGGATTTCCACCAAAAAATGGGCCACGAACTGCCGGGGAATCAGATAATAAGGCAGGCCCTTGTCGGTGTAGCGAATCAGCAAACCCAGGCTTTTGAAGATGTCATTGAGGGGGCGGTAGTGCTCGGAGACATGACTGGGCTTGGTCATGTCCAGCGATTCGATAAGTTCCAGTTCATCGGGGCTGAGCAGGTTTTGCTCATAGATGCCCAGACCATAGGCATTACCGCCAAAGCGGTCTGGTAAAAACGGGGGGTGGTTTTCGGCCGCAATGGCGCCAATGGGCACATCTTCCGGATCAATCCCCCACTGGCGGTAATTGTCCGGCGAGATAAACCGGTAGAGGCCGGTGAACTTTTTTACTCCGGCCGGTAGGTTTTCGCCACCGTTCTGCATGGCCTTCCTGACCCGTCTCCCTTGTAGATTGCTAGGGATGTTAGACCGCTTGGCAGTTCATGTCAATGCGCCTTGACGCTGGACCGGGCCGGAATTAAGCTGAGCGGACATGTTTATGTAAATATACTGCTGGAGGCCCGACCATGGATCAGGCGCAACAGATCATCGAAAAGGCGCAATCATTTAAAGCTCAGATTATCGAGGCCCAACGTGAATTGGTGGCCATTCCGGCCCTGGGGCCAGACAACGGCGGAGACGGAGAAATGGCCAAGGCCCGGCTGGTCCAGTCCTGGCTGGAGGACCTGGGCCTGCAAATTCAACGGATCGACGCGCCCGATGACCGGGTGCCCGGCGGCCTGCGTCCCAACATCGCGGCGGTCCTGCCCGGCTCGGGCAACGGCCCCAGGGTCTGGGTGCTGAGCCACCTGGACGTGGTGCCGCCGGGAGAATTGAGCCTCTGGGGCGGCGATCCGTGGACCTTGCGGGTCGACGGCGACCGGCTCTACGGCCGGGGCGTCAATGACAACCATGCAGGGTTAGTGGCCTCGTATTTCGGCCTCAAGGCCATTGCTGAGCTTGGGATAACGCCGCCCGGCGACGTGGGCCTGTTGATGGTGGCCGACGAAGAAACCGGCTCGGCCTATGGCCTGGACCATGTGGTGGACGCCCGTCCCGACCTGTTCAGCCCCGACGACATCATCGTGGTGCCCGACTCGGGCCGCGAAGACGGCAGCATGATCGAGGTGGCCGAAAAATCCATGCTCTGGCTCAAGGTGGTGGTCACCGGCAAACAGGTCCACGCCAGCGTGCCACAAAAAGGCAAGAACGCCCTGTACGCTGCGGCCCGGATGATGGTGGCCGTCCGTGAGGTCGCGGCCCGCTTCCCCGGCAATGACGAACTGTTCAGCCCGCCTTTTTCGACCATGGAACCAACCCGCAAGGAAGTCGGCGTGGAAAACATCAACACCGTGCCTGGCCGCGATGTGTTTTACGTCGACTGCCGGGTGCTGCCCCCGGTGCCCCTTGACGAGGTGATCGCCGCCTTTGGGGAGGTTTTCGGAGCAATCGCCAAAGAAGAAGGCGTCGGCGTGGAGATAAGCATCGTCCAAAAACTCCAGGCCCCGCCGGCCACCTCCGAGGATTCGCCGGTGGTCAAGGCCCTGCAAAAGTGCATCGGCAAGGTGTTGGGTGTGGAGGCCAAGCCCGCCGGCATAGGCGGCGGCACGGTTGCCGCGTTTTTCCGCAAAAAGGGCCTGCCCGCCGCTGTTTGGCAGACCGCCGAGGAAACGGCCCACATGCCCGACGAATGGACCAGCCTGAATGCCCTGGTCAAGGATTCGGCCATCTTCGGCCTGCTCTACTCGGGGTTCTAAGCAGCCGATATGCGTATTCTGCACACAGCCGACTGGCATTTGGGCCGCATCCTGCACGGGATGCACCTGACCGATGACCAAGCCCATGTGCTGGATCAGTTGTGCCGGGTGGCCGACGAGGAAAAGGCCGACGCGGTGCTCATCAGCGGCGATGTCTATGACCGGGCCGTACCGCCTCCCGAAGCCGTGGAGCTTCTGGACGACGTGTTGGCCCGTCTGGTGCTGGACCTGGGCCTGGCGGTGATCATCATCGCGGGCAACCACGACAGCCCCCGCCGCCTGGGCTTCGGCTCGCGCCTGCTGGCCCATGGCGGCCTGCACGTGGTGGGGCCCTGCGAGGCCGAACCCCGGCCCATCGTTCTGCGCGACGAGCACGGGCCGGTGCATTTCCACGCCCTGGCCTATGCCGAACCGGCCGAGGTCCGCTCCGCCCTTGCCGACGAATCAATCAAAGACCATGACACGGCCATGGCCGCCCGGCTGGCAAATATCGACCTGGCCCCGCGCCCGGCCCGGAACGTGCTGTTGGCCCATGTCTTTGCCGCCGGGGGCGCGGAATCGGAATCCGAGCGCCCACTGAGCGTGGGCGGCAGCGGGACCGTGAGCCCGGCCAGGTTCAACGTTTTCGACTACGTGGCCCTGGGCCATCTGCACCGGCCCCAGACCGCCGGGTCCGAGGCCGTGCGCTATGCGGGCAGCCTGCTAAAGTATTCCTTTTCCGAGGCCGGTCACACCAAGGACGTAAGCATCGTTGACCTGGACGAAACCGGCCTGGCCGGGGTGCGGCATATCGCGCTCGCGCCCCGCCGGGACCTGCGGATCATCCGGGGAGAAATGGCCGCCCTGTTGGCCGCCGCGCCAGGCGATCCGGGCCGCGAGGACTACCTGGAAATCCATCTGGAGGACAAGCAGCCCATTGTCGACGCCATGGGCCGCCTGCGCCAGGCCTATCCCAATGCCCTGCACCTGCGGCGGGTGGCCCTGGAGGCCCAGGCGAGCCAGTTCAAGCCCGACGCCCGTCCCATGGACGAAGCCGAGATATTCGCGGCCTTTTTCGAGCAGGCCACCGGCGAGGCGGCCAACGGCGAACAGTTAAAGGTTTTTCGGGATGTTTTACAGAGCGTGCGCGACGCCCGCCGGGAGGCCGCCCGATGAAGCCACTGCGCCTGATCATGGAAGGCTTCGGCCCCTATGCCCGCAGCCAGGAAATCGACTTCACCCGGCTGGAGCAGCGGCCCCTGTTCCTCATCCACGGCCCCACAGGCTCGGGCAAGACCACCATCCTCGACGCCCTGAGCTTTGCCCTGTTCGGAGCCTCCAGCGGCGGCGAACGCCAGGCCAAGGGCCTGCGTTGCGACTTCGCGCCGGATAGCCAGCGCACGGCCGTAACCCTGGACTTCGCCTTGAAAGGTAATAATTACCGCATCTTCCGCTCACCGGAACAGATACAGCCAAAGAAGCGCGGAAACGGCGTAACGTTACGACATCATGAGGCCACAATGTGGCGGCTGGACCACCCCGGCCAGATAAATCCGGCCAAGGTGTTGGCAACGGGCTTCACGGACGTCACCAACCACTGCCAGGAGCTGTTGGGCTTCAACCAGGACCAGTTCCGCCAGGTGGTTGTCCTGCCCCAGGGCCGCTTCCGCCGCCTGCTCATCGCCGACTCCAAAGAGCGCGAAGACATCCTGGCGGTTCTTTTTGAAACCGACGTCTACCGTCTGATCACCGACGAATTGAAAAAGCGGGCCGCCGGTTTTGACGAACAAATCAGGCTGGAGCAACAGCGCTCCCGGACCATTCTTGAGCAGGCCGGGGTCGAAGACGCCCAGGCCTTGGCAAGCCTACGCATTGCGGCGGACCGAGACCTGCAAAGCGGCCGGACCAGGCTCAAGGATTACCAGGCTTCGGAGGCCAAGGCCAGACAGGCCCTGGAGACAGGCAAGGCCGCCGATGCCCGATTAAAGGAGCAACAAGACGCGGCCAAGGCCCTGGCCGAGCTCGAAGCCCAGGCCGAAACCGTGGAGCAGCAGCGCCAGCGTCTGGCCAGGGCAACCAAAGCCGCCGGGCTGCAAGACGCCCTTGAGTTGGCCGCCAATACGGCCGACCAGGCCCAAGAGGCCCGTCAACAGGCCCAAGCCAGACAAAACGAAGCGGACAAGGCCAAGCTGACCCTGCAAAAGGCCGACCAGACCCTGGCCGCCCGGCAAGCCGAGGAGCCCCGGCGCAACCATGTGCGGTCCGAGTTGGAAAGGCTGGCCGCCCTGGATCAAGACGCCGTGGCCCTGGCCCAGGCCCAGCAAAAGCTCGGCGAATTGCAGCGGGCCGTCTCGGAAGCCGACAAAACGGCCCAGGCCAAGGCAGCCGGGCTTGAGGCCTTGCAAAGGCAACAAGAGACCCTGGCCGCCAAGCTGGAGCAAACCCGCAATCTGGCGTCTTTGGTGGACGGCCGCCGGGCCCTGGCAGAACAGGCCGCCCGCCAGGCCGAAGACGCGGCAAACCTGGCCCACCTACTTGTTGAACAACGGCAAGCCGTCAATAATCTGGTTAGGGCTGAAGTAGCCCTCACACAGGCCGAACAGGACGCCGCGCAGGCCAAGGTCATTGCCCAGGCCCTGGATGTGGCGTGGCGGACCGGCCAGGCCTCGGTGTTGGCCGCCGATCTGGAGCCCGGAGCACCCTGCCCTGTCTGCGGCTCGCTTGACCACCCGGCCCCGGCAACCAGCACAGGCGACATACCCACCACCGAACAGGTGGACCAGGCCAAGACGGCCGCTGAAACCGCCGTCCTCCAGGCCGAACAAGCGCGCAAGGCCCATGATGAAGTGCGGCACAGGACCGAAGCCCTTGCCGAAAAGCTGGCCAGCCTGAAAAAGAGCCTGGGCCTAAGCGCTGAAACTCCTTTGGAGAAATTGCAAAAAGCAGCCATCGAGGCGGCGGCCGGGCTGGACCAGGCCCGAAACGCCGCCCAAGGCTTGGCCGATTTAGAGCAGGGCAACGCCGCCCTGCAAGGCCAGCTGGACCAGGCCAAGGCCCAGGCGGATGAATCGGCAAAGCGGGCCGAGCAGACCAAGGCCGATTTGGCGGCCCAGCAGGCCGTGACCAACGAACGCCTGGCCCGGCTGCCGGAAAACCTGCGCGCTCACGGTGCCTTGCAAAAGGCCCGCGAGGTTGCCCGTATGGAGCTTGCGGCCATGGAGCAGGCCCTGGAACAGGCCCGACAGGCCCAGACCAAATCCGCCGTCGCCCTGGCCGCCGCCGAAGCCGCTCTCAAGGCCGCCGGGCAAGCCGCCGCACAGGCCGGTGACGCCGCCGCCAAGGCCAAGCAGGCCCTGGGCATACGCCTGAGTCAGGCCGGTTTCAAAGATGAACAGGATCTGCTCCTGGCCAGGCTGGATGAGCAGGCCACGGCCGGGCTGGAACGGCATATCAAGCGATACGAGGCGGATGTGGAGGCGGCCCGCCAGCGTAAAACCAGAGCCGACCAGGCCGCAGCCAAAGATTTGCCGCCCGATCTGGAGGCCCTGGAGCGGGCGGCAAACCAGGCCGAAGCCCTGGCCAACGAGGCGGCGGCGGACACAGGCCGCCTGGCCCAGCGCCTGGCCCAGATCGAGGCCTGGCTGGCCGGTCTGCAAAAAAGCGCCGCGAACCTGGCCGAACTGGACCGGCGCTTTGGCGTGGCCGGGTCATTGGCCGAGGCGGCCTCCGGCAAGAACAACCTGGGCATGAGCCTGCAACGCTTTGTCCTGGCCGCGCTTTTGGATGAAGTGCTGGATGCGGCCAGCCGCCGCCTGAGCCTGATGAGCCGGGGCCGCTATTATCTGCGCAGGGCCCAAGACCGCACGGACCGCCGCAGGGTAGCTGGCCTGGATCTATTGGTCTATGACGATCACCACGGCACCGAGCGGCCCGTGCACACTCTATCGGGCGGCGAAAGCTTCCTTGCCTCGCTGGCCCTGGCCCTGGGTCTGGCCGAGGTGGTCCAGGCACGGGCTGGCGGCATCCAGCTCGACACCATCTTCATTGACGAAGGCTTTGGCTCCCTGGACGCCGAGGCCCTGGATCTGGCCATGCAGGCATTGGCCGATCTCATCGACAGCGGCCGCATGGTCGGGGTGATCAGCCATGTCGAGGAGCTAAAGGAACGCATGGACGCCCGGCTGGAGATCATTCCCGGCAGGGACGGCAGCAGCGCCAGATTGGTTATTTAGCAGGAGTTTATATGCAGTCAAAACGATCAACCGCCCTCAACACCTTGTTAAAACTGACCGTTATTATTGTAGTGACCGTGACGACACTGGCGCTGATTGAGTTTGGCTCGTATGTGCTCTACACGTCCGCAACAGACGAGCAGACGCAAAAGGCGGTGGAAATAGCCATTGACCCATCTGAGCTGTTTAATAAGTCCAAGTTCCTGCCCAGCACCCTGTGGCACCATCGGCTCAACCCGAACAGGGTGAATAAAAATGGGACCATTGGCCCGGATTTTCAGGCGGCCAAGCCGGCAAATATCTATCGCATCATTTGCCTGGGCGATTCCACATCCGAGTGGCCCAAGCACCACCCGCAATTTTTACAGGAAAAGCTAATCGGCAAGTCTCATGAACAGAAGACTATCGAGGTGCTCAACGCCGGAATCGGCGGCCATGTTTCAGCGTTTACCCTACAATACTTCGCCCTGCGGCTGGTGCACTTCAAGCCTGATCTGGTTATTTTGAAAGTCGGCTATAATGACTACCTGCCTTTCGGCCACCCCGAGTTGGGCTATGATTATTCAGTGGCGTTTCCCAAGCCGTTTACGCTCCACGCCGCGGACCGTCAATTCTGGTCCTTGGCGAGTCACAGCTATTTCCTGAAGCTGGCGGGCAGCAGGCTTTTGGATCTGCCCGGGCGCAGGCTGCGGGCCGACATGTGGCGCAAGGGTGAAGGCGATTTTATGGCCAACGCGGACAAGATGTTTTTATATTTGGAGAATATCAAGTCAATTATCTATATGTGCAAGGCTAGGGGCATTGACATCATTGTGCTTGATCTGCCAATAGCCCCGATGTCAGTCAAAGGCCTGCCCACACAATACAGGGATTTCATTAAATATATGGACGCCCAGCTAAAGCAGGCCGTAATCAGCACCGGTACGCCCTTTATCGAGACAAAACCATACCTCACAGCGGATGATTTTACGGATCATTGCCATTTGAAGCCGTCTGGCGGCGAAAAAATCGCGGACTTGATTATCAGTGAACTTGGCGAGGATTAGAGTCTCAAACCATATACGCTGATGCATTTGAGCCAAACCACCTCAAGACGCCGAGTCCCTGGATTTGGCCATACAGGCCTTGGCCGATCTCATCGACGGCGGCCGCATGGTCGGGGTGATCAGCCACGTCGAGGAGTTGAAGGAGCGCATGGGCACCTGGCTGGTTGTCTAAAAATGTCGCACCAGCTAAGATGCAGGGGAGAATTGCCATGAGAAAATGCGTTGCCGGTATCATCGGCCTGGCGTTGGTTTTCGGGGTGCTGGCCGCCGGTCCGGCCATTGCCGAGGAGCCGGCTGTCAAGATCGAGCATACCATCACCTATGAGGCCAAAGGCACCCGCTCCGAGGCTCAGCAAGGCCAGCTCAGCCTCAACGGCGCCAACGTGCCAAACACCTTTGAGATGGTGTTGATCGGCGACAAGGTTTTTTGCTTCCAGCAGAGAGCCCATTACTGGGGTTCGTACGGCTACTGGCCTTGCGATCCGGCCATACCGCCGATGCCCATCGAGAACAAGCTGACTCCGGCCGAGCTTGAGCAGGGATGGCGCGTGGGCCAAAGCATGCCTGAGGAAATGCCCCAGGGCTGGGTCCATGTGCAGTGGCATGACGGTTCAGCCTGGGCCGCCGCCAATGCCCTGGGTAAAATGGCCGACGCCCTCAAGCTGCCCGAATTGAAACGGATGCCAATGGAAATGGAGCCGTTGATCAAAAAGCAATAGCCTACTTAGCCTGCTTTTTCCTGGCGATCTCGGCATACTTGCGGGCCAATTCCCGGTATTGGTCCACGCTCAGCGGCGGGCGGTTGATGGCCGCCAGCAGGGCCGGGTTGATATCGCCCGTAGCGGCCTGCCGCCCGGCCTGGGCCAGCAACTCCAAATGCGGCTCCAACAGCGCCGGATCGATCTGTAGGCCGATTGAACCGGGTATGCACATCTCGGCCTTGGCCTGGCAGTCGAAATTGCGGGCATTGGCCCGGAAAGTGGCGATCAGCGGCTCAAAGTTCACCGGCTCGGGAAAGCCGCAGGTGCTGATCAAATAAAAATCCCCAGGCAGATACCAGGTCATGGGATGGCGCACCCGGCCCAGATCGTCCACCTCGATATCCGGCCTGATGGCACAGGTGCAGCGGTCCAGCAGGGCCTTTAACTGGGCGCTCATGTTGTCGATATACACCGGAGCGCCCAGGACCAGCGCGTCCACCGCCTTTAATTGCTCGTATACGGCGTCCATATCGTCGCGCTGGATGCAGCGGCCCGGCTCCTTGTGCATGCAGTGCAGGCAGGCCCGGCACGGCGCGATGTCCAGGCCCTTGACCTGAATCGTCTCCACCTCGGCCCCGCCGTTGATGAGTCCGCCGCAAAAGGCGTCGAGCATCCGCTGGGTCACGCCTTTTTTGCCCCTGGCGCTGCCGTTGATAGCCAAAAACCGCATAGCAACCCTCCCGTATAAGCCGGACCAGCATAGCACAAGGCCGGTCACAGGCCAATTGCGCCCCCTGCCCGGCTAAGCTATAGTACCACCAACCGTATCTCTAGCCCGGATGGAGGCTTATGTCCGCGCCGCTTAGCATGGGCCAATTTATCAAAGACCTGGAACGCATGGGCCAACTCAGACGCATCAAGGACGAGGTGGACCCATACCTTGAAGTCACGGCCCTGACCGACCCGGTGATGAAACGCACCGGTCCGGCCCTGCTGTTTGAGAACGTCAAGGGCGGTAAATGCCCAATCGCCATCAACCTCTACGGCAGCCGGGAGCGCATGGCCCATGCCCTGGGCGTAGAGCGCATCGAGGACATCGGCGAGCGCATCCGGGCCATGATGGAGATGGAGATCCCCGACGGCCTGTGGGCCAAGGTAAAAAGCGCCATCCCCAAGCTCAAGCAGCTAGCCGCATTCAAGGCCAAAGAGGTCAAAAACGCCGCCTGCCAACAGGTCGTTTTGGAGGGCGAGGCCGCCAGCCTGGACATCCTGCCCATCCTCACCTGCTGGCCCGAGGACGGCGGCCCGTTCATCACCCTGCCCCAGGTCATCACCGCCGACCCGGAGACCGGCCGCCAGAACATCGGCATGTACCGCATGCAAAAATACGACGCCCACACCACGGGCATGCACTGGCATAGGCACAAGGGCGGCGCGGGGCATTACGAAAAGGCCAAGCGCCTGGGCCAGAAGCTCCCGCTGGCCGTGGCCATCGGCGGACCGCCGATAACCACCTATACGGCCTGCGCGCCCCTGCCCGAGGCCGTGGATGAGTTGATGTTCTCCGGCTTCCTGTTGCAAAGCCCCTTGCAGGTGACCAAGGCCGTGTCCTGCGATCTATTGGTCCCCGCCGAGGCCGAGGTGGTCATCGAGGGCTACGTGGACCCGGCCGAGCCCTGGCGCACCGAGGGGCCCTTCGGCGACCACACGGGCTTCTACTCCCTGGCCGACGAATATCCGGTCTTTCACGTGACCCACATCACCCACCGCAAGGACTTCATCTACCCCTGCACCATCGTGGGCCGCCCGCCCATGGAGGACTTCTACCTGGGCCTGGCCACCGAGCGCATCTTCCTGCCCCTGATGCAGGCCGTGGCCCCGGAGGTCGTCGACTATCACATGCCCGCCGAGGGCGTGTTCCACAACCTGGTTTTCGTGGCCATAGACAAGCAATATCCCGGACATGCCTTCAAGGTGATGAATACGCTGTGGGGCACGGGCCAGATGATGTTCGCCAAGGTGCTGGTCATCGTGGACAAGCACGTCAACGTGCAAGACCCCCAGGAGGCCTGGTGGGAGGCCCTGAACAACATCGACCCCCAGCGGGACATGCTCTTCACCAAGGGCCCGGCCGACGCCCTGGATCACGCGGCCCAGCTGCCGTGGCTGCACAGCAAGGTGGGCATCGACGGCACCCGCAAGACACCCGACGAAGGCTTCCACCGCCCCTGGCCCGGCCGGGTGGAGATGACCCCGGAGGTGCAAAAGGCGGCCATGGATAAGTTGAAAAAGTTGGGTTTGGTGTAACCTTAATGAATATAAGGAGAATGTAGCGCCATGGCACAAAGCGATACATTAACCAGAATAATAGAACTAATTTATTTCGATTTCGACAAGGCCTCTTCCATCTACAGCCAATTCGAGGGAGGACTTATTGAACAAATTCAACAACAAACGGAGCGTTCCAACTCAGCAGAGGCCAAGGGCGGCATAGGTATACCCTTAGCGAAAATAGGAGGCAACTTAGCAACGGTCGATAAAGCCGGTTCAATTACTATTAAGCGTATTCATCACGATCTTTTCTCAAAAGTCGAAAAAAAACTATCCGAAGGCAATTTCATATTTGACATCAATCGGTACAGCGAAGTTCCAACAAACATTGACGACGACCTATTTCCTGCAATGGATAAGTTTAGTTATATTAAAGCAACAGGTTGGAGCGTTTTTGAGGATTTCAATCAAATCAAACACAGAGTTGAAAACTATAACACTCTCGGTGAATTTATCACCCAATCTATGATAAATTCAAATGATGAATCATCACAGGCCCAGGCCAATATAGAAGCTATGAAGCAAGCCGCCAAAAAGGAGAAAGATCGAAACAAAAGAAAAGTTTTGGAAAATGAAGTAAAAAAAGTAGAGACTATCATGAATAATGAAGCCAGCGAAATTAGAGAAAAACTCCAGGTTAAAGAATGGCTCCAAGAGGGACTAAAAAATATTATTGATGAATTTTATCAAGACAAATTACATGTCAGAATATATCCTTGGGGCAACGAAAGCAGATTCCAAATTATTGCTAATTTAAAAAGAGATTGCTTCATTGACAGTACAATAGATAATACATTTTTTTCTTATTCTTCTATACCTAGTATCCCTCTTTCTATTTTTGGTCTGGTAACAAATATTGCATCTAATAGCCCCTCAAAATTCTCTCCGTATGAAAATGATGTCGACTCGGAACATGAAATCCCTGGCGAGATCATGGACGCACTTTTCGAAGCACCAATGCGAAACATGTTTTCAGCACTTTCAAACGTTGAAAAATTATTTCTTTTCGGCAAATATCCTTCTATAACGATTCATCCGATTGCGGTTTACCGAGAAATAAGTTCGGTTTCTCAGACCCAATAGACACTATTTTCATCCTGCGGAATTAAACGTTAATGCCCCAACTAATCGTGAGAATCAAATCATTCGGCGAACTGGTCAAGTTCAGCCACACGATATTCCTGTTCCCCTTTGCCATGGCCGCCGTGGTCCTGGCCGCCGGGGAGATACGCCTCACCTGGTGGGCCGGGCTGTGGATCGTGGTGGCCCTGGTCAGCGCCCGTAGCGCGGCCATGGTCATGAACCGCATCGCCGACCTGCGTTATGACGCGGCCAACCCCCGCACGGCCCAGCGTTCCCTGGTCACCGGCGCTGTGACCAAAACCCAGGCCTGGCTCTATCTGGCGGCGGCCTGCGGGGTGTTTGTCGTGGCAGCGTGGATGCTCTCGCCCACCTGCCTGGCCCTGTCGCCGGTGGCCCTGGCTTGGGTCTTGAGCTACAGCTTTACCAAGCGCTTTACGTTCCTGTGCCACGTCTGGCTGGGCATTGCCACGGCCCTGGCCCCGGTGGGCGCCTGGGTGGCCGTAACCGGCTATATTGATTGGCGCATTGTCTTGTTCGGCATCGGCGCGGCCTGCTGGGTGGCCGGTTTTGACGTGATCTACGCCTGCCAGGACATCGACTTCGACCGCTCCCAGGGCCTGCACTCCCTGCCCGCCCGTTTGGGCCTGGAGGGCTCGCTGTGGGTCAGCCGGGGCATGCACCTGGTCTCGGCCGGTGTTTTTTTCGGTCTTGCCCCCATGTATTCTCTGGGTAAAGTATATGTCTGGGGCGCGTGCCTGGTGGCCGCCCTGCTGGTGCTGGAGCACATATTGGTCGCCGTGAAACGGGCTAATATCCCCATGGCCTTCTTCACGGTCAACGGTGTGGTATCCATCGTGTTTTTCCTTTTCATCCTGGCAGACCGCCTGCTGGAGGGTTGAGTTGGAACATCTTGAGGCAGACCTTCGTTTCCTGGGCGTGCTGGAAAAAGCCGTGGAGATCACCCGGGACCTCGGCCCCGATGCGGCCGTGCGCTACGTGCGCCACTCCTACCACCTGCTGTGCAAGGTCTATCACCCGGACCTGCACCAAAACGCCAGCAACGCCGCCGAGGAAGGCCAGCGCAGGCTCAACCAGATCAAGGGCCGCCTGGACGAGACCGACGACATCGACCTGGCCGCTTTTCTGGGCGGCAAATGCCAAAGCAACGGCGGCCACCCCAGGGTGCTCATTGTCGAAGACGAGGACGGCCTGAAAAACAACCTGGCCGAGCTGCTGCGCCTGGAGGGCTATCACGTATCAACCGCGCCCAACGGCGTGCGGGGCCTCAAGGAGCACCTGGTGTTCCGGCCCGAGTTGGTCATCACCGACGTGGTCATGCCGATCATGGACGGCGTGGAGATGGTGCGCCAGCTCCGGGAGCGCGAGCCCCAGCTCAAGGCCATCTTTATCAGCGGGTTTTTCGGCACCCGGGCCGTGCGCTCCGAGCTGCGGGCCGAGATCGAAAAATTCGGCTATCCGGCCATAAGCAAGCCCTTCCGTCCGTCCCAGCTTCTGGAGGCCGTGCGTCAAATCCTGGCCTGACCGTGGCAATTCCCACCACACGACTTACATTACTAATAAGTAAGCATGTGGAGGACAACCATGGCCCCGGACAACACGCAAAACAACGCCAAGACCCGTCGCTGGTTCGTGAAATCCCTTGCCGTGATGGCGGCCGTTGCCGCCGCGCCCAAGGCGGCTTGGGCCTTTTTCATGTCCTGGTTCCCGGTGCGCACGGTGGAGATAGAGGACTTCGGCTTTGATCCGGCAACGGGCAACATCAAGCTCAAGGGCAAGGACCAAAGGCCATACAGGCTGCAAATCAACGGCCTGGTGGAACGGCCCGCAAGCCTAAGTTGGGCCGAGATCAACGCCCTGCCCCAGGATGAACAGGTCTCGGATTTTCACTGCGTGGAGGGCTGGTCCGTGGCCGATGTGCGCTGGGGCGGCCTGCGCATGCGACAGATCGTCGATCTGGCGAAGCCCAAGCCCGAGGCCAGGTACGTGGTGTTTCATTCCCTGGGCAAGACCAGGGGCGCGCCCGGCGGGTTTGATCACTACGTCGAGTCGTTTCCCCTGGAGGCCACCCTGGACCCGGAGCGGCGCTTCATCCTGGCCATCCGCCACGACGGCGAATACCTGAGCCACGCCCACGGCGCGCCCCTGCGGGTCATCTCGCCGTTTGACCTGGCCTACAAGAGCGCCAAATACGTCGAGCGCATCGAGTTCAGCGACAAGCCCCAGCCGGGCTGGTGGACCATGGCCAACCCCATCTACCCTATCGACGCCCCGGTGCCCGATCGAAGGCTCCGCAAAAACTAGGCAGCCAAATGCTTGCGGCAAAGGCGGCAATGGCCCCATACTGCGGTTAATCCACCATTTCAAGCGGAGCAAGCCATGCGCCTGATCATCGCGGTTGTTGCCGCCGCAATCATGTCATTGCCCATCAGCGCCCCCTGCGCCGACCAGCAGGCATTGCAGAATGAGGGTAAACAGGTCATCAGCCAATTTTTCTCCAAGCTGGTGTCCGAACTGCGCAAGGGCATGAAGGCCGGCGGTCCGGTCAACGCCATTGCCGTTTGCAAGGTGGAGGCCCCCAAGATCGCCTCCGATGTCTCGGCGGCAACCGGCTGGCAGGTGGGCCGCACCAGCCTTAGGCTGCGCAACCCGGCCAACAAGCCCGACCAGTGGGAACAGGCCGTGTTGGAGAAATTCCAGGCCAGAGCCGATGCCGGTGAAAAACCGAAGGATATGGTCTACTCCGAAATCATCGAGACGAACGGCCACAAGGTCTTCCGCATGATGAAGGCCATCCCCACCGGAGGTGTCTGCCTGAACTGCCACGGCAACGCCGTCAAACCTGAGGTTGCGGCCAGGCTGGCAGAGCTGTACCCCCAGGACCGGGCCACCGGCTTCGCGATTGGCCAGCTTCGCGGCGCCTTCACCCTAACCAAACAGATACAGTAGAAAACCCAGTGTTTTTAGGCTTAATCTTTTAGACTGACCGGCATTTTCCGAACGACTGTTTGGTCATCGTCAATATCTTTGATTTTCTTGACTTTTTTATTTTTTTTCACCAAACTGCAACAAAAATTATTGACACTGTAAATAGTATTCAAATATATTTTTCGGTGACTGTACGTTCAGTCATTAACCGAGGACATGGTCATGCCAAAGGAAACATTTAAAAATATCTCCGAAGAAAAGCGCCAAAGATTTATTCGTGAGGCCACCTCTCTATTCGCTGAAAAAGGCTACTACGGCACCGACATGGGCGAACTGGCCCGCCGAGCGGGCGTGTCCAAAGGCTCCATATACAACTATTTCGACAGCAAGGAAGACCTGTTCCTCTACCTGAGCGACTACAACCTGGGGCTATCGCGCAAGGCCATCTACGGCACCCTGGACCCCGACTGGGACATCTACAAACAAATCGAGCACATTTTCCAGACCGGCGCTGAGTTCATCCTGGACAACCAGGACACCATGGTCGTCTACCTGAGCATGACCTCGCCGGGCATGGAGCAATTCGCCAACGCCAGGGCCGTGATCACCGAAAAATTCACCGCCGATCACCTCAAGCGGGAATTGGCCAAGGGTATCGAACAGGGCATCGTCCGGGCCGACCTGGACATCAACATGACGGCCTTTATCATCAACGGCCTCTATATACTTTTCGTCGCCTCGTTATCGACCGCCTATTTCCGCATCCGCCTGAAGGAGTATCTGGAGATGGACGAAGAGATCAACAGCGACAATATCCAGCAGCACCAGGCGAAAATAATAGAACATATTCATAAAATGCTACGGCCGCCAAAGGGATAGCGGGCCGGGCATCCAGCGGAGGATGAAGTGTATCCAGACATGAAGGGCCAAACAGCGCTGATCACCGGCGCGGGCAAGAAAACCGGCATAGGCTTTGCCATGGCTGAAAAAGCCGCCCAAAACGGAGCCAACGTGGTCATCACCGACCTGGGCGGCGGCGGCGAGGAAATAGCGGGCATCAAAACCGGCAGCCGCTCAGAGATGGACATCATCGCCGCTGAACTGGCCGAGAAATACGGCGTGCAAACCCTGGCCCTGAACATGGACGTCTGCGATACGGCTTCCATCGAAGCGGCCGTCGCCGCGGTCAAGGACAAATTCGGCCGCCTTGACATGCTGTTCAACAATGCCGGGGCCGTTATCGGCGCTCCCCAGGTGGCGCATAAATACGACGAAGGCGCCTGGATCAAGACCATCGACATCTGCCTGCACGGCGTGTTCCGCGTTTCCAAGGCCTTTGTGCCGATCATGCAGGGCGCTCCGGCGGCCATCGTCAATGTGGCCTCCCGGGCGGCCAAACGCCCGCCCCTGTTCAACGCGGCCTATGGCGTGGCCAAGGCCGGCGTGATGATGCTGACCAAGGTCATGGCCATGGAGCTTGGTGGGGAAAAAATCCGCGTCAACGCCATTTGTCCGGGCCTGATCATGACCGACATGCAGGTCCAGCGCATCCAGATGGAAGCCGACGTTTTCGGCACCACCTTTGAAGAAGCCGAAGCCAAACTGGCCCAGCAGGTGCCTTTGGGCTACATCGGCAAACCGTCCGAAGTCGCCGATTTGGCGTTTTACCTTGCATCCAGCGAGTCGTCCTACATCACGGGCCAAGCCTTCAACGTGGGCGGCGGAATCACCATGGAACTGTAGCCAATCGAAAGAGCCGCCGAGGCTCTTTCTTTTTTTAAAGCGTTCCGATGTTTCATGACGCGGGTGGGGAGCCGCGCGAGTGTCCGCCGAAGGGAGAGATGACCATGAGCCAAGCCAAGGCCAATGACGGCTACTTGATGTCCAAAGGCTATTCGTATTACGTTTTCGGCCTGTTGTTTCTGCTTTATCTGTTCGACTACATCGACCGCCAGGTGGTCGTGGCCCTGTTTCCCTATTTGAAAGCCCCCATTGAAAAGGGTGGATGGGCCCTGACCAACGCCGAGTGCGGAATGCTGATCACCGCCGTGTATTGGTCGATCCTGATCTGCACCTTCCCCATATCCATCGTAGTGGACCGCTGGAGCCGTAAAAAGAGCATCGGCATCATGGCTTCCATTTGGGGTCTGGCCACCCTGGCCTGCGCCTTTACCAAAAATTTCACCCAGCTTTTCGCCACGCGCACGGTGATCGGCGTTGGCGAGGCAGGATACGCCCCCGGCGGCACGGCTATGATCTCGGCCATATTCCCCCAGCGCATCCGCTCGATCATGGTGGGCGTCTGGAACGCCTCCATTCCCTTGGGCATGGCCGCGGGCATCGTCCTGGGCGGCCTGGTGGCCGAGGCCTTTGGCTGGCGGCACGCCTTCGGCATCGTGGCCATCCCTGGTCTGCTGGTGGCCCTGGCCTTCTTCTTTGTCAAGGACTACAAGACAGTGGATCTTTCGGCTGAAGACCTGCACCCCGAGGCCGCTTTGGGCGCCCAGACCAAGGCCGTCGTCAAAAAGATGAAGTTGCTAGACTTGGTCAAGGAATTCACCCGCACGCCATCACTGATCCTTACCTACTTCGGCTTTGCCGGGATGATGTTCCTTTCCACCTCCTATGTGGCTTTCCTGCCGACGTATTTCAACGAAATCTGGGCCGTTGAGCACACCAAGGCCAACTTGATGACCAGCGGCATCCTGATCACGGCCATCTTCGGTTCTCCCCTGGGCGGTTTCCTGGCCGACCGCTGGATGAAGCGCAACGTCAGGGCACGCCTTTTAGTGCCGGCCATCACCGCATTTGTCACCGCGGCGTTGTATTATTTTTCCTTCGCTCACATGTCGGTGGGCACCCTGCAATATATTGTCTTTGTCATCGCCGGCTTGTGCAGCATCATGTTCGCCTCGTCGGCCATCGCCGTCACCCAGGACGTCATTCACCCGGGTCTGCGGGCCATCTCTTACGCCCTTTGCGTAATCATCCAGCACATGTTCGGCAGCGCCATCGGAGCGGCCGTCACCGGTTACATGGCCGACGTCAAAGGTATCGTCATGGCCATGTCCACGGTTCCCGTTGTTTCGCTTACTTCGGGCGTGCTGTTCCTAATCGCCTCTAGGTTCTATCCCCGCGATCTCGAAAAGGTCGCCAAGGTCCAGATCGAGTTGGAGGACTAAGCGGCCATGAAAGCAGTCGTTTACAGGACGGACAAGGGGCTTTGCTGCGAGGAGGTCCCCACGCCCAAGCCCGACGCCGATCAGGTCCTGGTAAAGGTGGCCAATTGCGGGTTCTGCGGCTCGGATCATAGTCTGGTCCAAAGCGGCATGCTCGCCGACGGCTACATCCTGGGCCACGAGATCAGCGGCACCGTGGCCGAGGTCGGCGGCGACGTGGACCCCAGCCTGATCGGTCGACGGGTGATGATCCGCCCGACCTATTGCGGCCAGTGCGATGATTGCCTGGCCGGCAGACCGCAGTTTTGTCAAAACAACCGCCGCAGCCTGGGCATCGGCGATCTGCCCGGCGGATTCGCCGAATACCTGGTTTGCTACCCCCAGATGCTCATCCCCGTGCCCGACGGCGTTGACTCGCGCAACGCGGCCCTGGCCGAGATGTTCGCCACCAGCCTGCACGGCATGAAGGTGGTGGGCAAGTCCGGCGGCTCGGTGCTGGTCATGGGCGGTGGGCCCATCGGCCTGGGCCTGGTCAAGCTGCTCAAGGCTCAGGGGTTCGGTCCGGTGGTTCTCAGTGAACCTCAGGCAGCCAAACGGGAGCTGGCCGAAAAATGGGGCGCGGACTTTACCATTGATCCACTCAGCGAGGATTTGGGTAAGGCCGTGTTCGAGCAGACCGGCGGCCAGGGCTTTAACGTGGTTTATGAATGTTCCGGCGTGCCCGACAATGTCCAGTCCGCCATGGATGCATGCAGGCGTTTCGGTACGGTGTGTCTGTTAAGCATCATCGGCAAGATGGCCTCAATCCTGCCCCTGACCCTAAATTTCAAGGAAATCAACCTCACCGGGGCCTATGGCAATGACCATGCCGAAAACAAACAGGTCCTGCAAATGATGGCCAATGGGCTGGACGGCCGGGAGATGATTTCCGACGTGGTCAGCCTGGAGGATCTGCCCAAGATGTATGAAGAGCGCATTCATACGGGCAAGGCCACCAAGGTGATGCTGGCCATCGGCGAGGAGTTTTAAAGAGTGCAACCAGTGGGCATCATAGCCAATCCTGCCTCTGGCAAGGATATCCGGCGTCTGGTGGCCCATGGTTCGGTGTTCGACAACAACGAGAAGGTCAACATCGTCCGCCGGGTGCTCAGCGCCCTGGATTCCCTGGGCGTGGAGCGGGTGGTGATGATGCCCGACTGCTACCATACCGGCGGACGGGCCCTGTCTGACCTTGAAATAGGCCTCAGGGTGGATTTCCTGGAGATGATGGTCTGCAACGACCAGGACGACACCACCAGGGCCGCCGAAATGCTGGGTCAACTGGACGTGGCCTGCCTGATCGTCCTGGGCGGCGACGGCACCAACCGGGCCGCGGCCAAGGCCGCCAACTGCCCGGCCCTGCTTTCGATATCCACGGGCACCAACAATGTGTTCCCGGAGATGGTCGAGGGCACCCTGGCCGGGCTGGCCGCCGGTCTACTGGCCAGGGGCGATGTTGACGCAAGCGCTGTCTGCCGCAATGTGCCCAAGCTGGAGGTCGTCTCCGGCGGCGAGGTTGCCGACATCTGCCTGGTGGACCTGGTGGTGACCGGCCACCGTTTTTCCGGCGTCCGGGCCGTGTGGGAGGTCGATTCCATCCGGTCGATCCTGCTGACCAGGGCCCGGCCAACGGCCATAGGCTTTTCGGCTGTTGGCGGGTATTTGCAGCCCATGAACGGCGATTGTGATCAAGGCCTGTTCATAGAGCTGGGTCCGGGCGGCAAAAAGGTCCTGGCTCCCATCGGGCCGGGCATGGTCCGCACCCTGGAGGTGAGCCGCTGGCGCACATTCGACCCGGAAGAAGAGATCAGCATCAGCGGTCCGGCAATGCTGGCCCTGGACGGCGAACGGGAGATGCCCGTGGCCAAGGATAAAACCGTAGGAGTACGCCTGAACCCCCAGGGGCCTCGGGTGGTTGATATGAAATCAATACTGAACCTGGCTGGTGAGCAAGGTCTGTTCCTTAGCTGAATCAGGCACGATCTTGCAACTACTGGTCGGTCAGTCAATTATTAAATAGTCATTTGGATGAGTTTCCAATATTTTTATGGAGAAATCCTATGGAAATCACTAACGAACTGTTGATCAAGCTGTACACGAACCTGGTGCGCACCAGGAAATTCGACGAAGCAGCAGTCAAGTGGCTGGCCGGCGGCCGGTTGCTTTCATTCTACCATCCAGCCCTGGGCGGTGAGGCCCCCGGCGTGGGCGGCACCACCATCCTTCGAAAGGATGACGTGGTCAGCCCCCATTTGCGCGGCCACGGCCTGCCCCACCTCATCGGCAAGGGCGGCAACCCCAAAACCTACATGGCCGAGCACTGCGGCCGCATCACCGGCGGCGGCAACGGCCTGGGCGGCGTGCACGCGGCCTATGACGAGATCGGCATCTTCGGCGGCAGCGGCACCCTGGGCCAGGGTTTTGTGCTCAGTTGCGGCTGGGGTCTGGCCTGCAAGAAAAACGGCACCGGCCAGGTGACCGTGTGCTTCTTTGGCGACGGCACGGCCAACCGCGGCACCTACCACGAGGCGGCCAACCTCTGCGCCCTGTGGAAGCTGCCGGTGGTCTTTGTCTGCGAAAACAACGGCATCGCCCAGTACGTGCGCCTCAAGGACTCCTATCCCCTGGACGACCTGGCCAATCTGGCCGCCGGATACGGCATGCCTTCGGCAGTGGTGGACGGCCAGGACGTGGTGGCCGTGGCCGAAGCCGTTGGCGCGGCGGTTGAGCGCGCCCGTGCGGGCAAGGGCCCCTCATTCATCGAGTGCAAGACGGCCCGCTTCTTCTCCCACGGCGTGGGCAACCCCGAGCCTCGCACTGAAGAGGAAATCGCCAAGGCCAGGGAGCGCGATCCCCTCGACGTCATGGAAAAGCGCCTGCTGGAGCAGGGAGTGCTTACCGAAGACGACTTCGCCCGGATCAAGGCCGAAGCCGACGCAGAGGTGGCCGCCACCGAGAAATTCATCGACGAAAGCCCGTTCCCGGACGACCCGGCGTTGTTGGACGCCGCGGTGTATGCGGATTAGGAAGGGAGTGCTGATATGAGAGAGATCATGTACCTCGAGGCCATGAAAGAAGCCCTGGCCGAGGAAATGGAACGCGACGAAAAGGTGTTCATGCTTGGCGAGGGCGTCAGCGTCGGCACTTTCGGCTATACCGGCGGCCTGCTGGAGCGCTTCGGCCCGGACCGGATCATGGACACCCCCATCTCGGAAAACGCCATCGCCGGTTCGGCCGTGGGCGCCTCTCTGATGGGCTACCGGCCCATCGCCGACATGATGTTCGCCGACTTCATGTACTGCGCGGCCGACGAGATTTTCCTCAAGGCCCCCCAGTGGCGGCTGATCCAGGGCGGCCAGCAACAGCTTCCCTGCGTGTTCCTGGCCAGCATCGGCGGCTACCGCATGCTGGGCAACGAGCACAGCCAATGCCCCACTTATCTGGCCCTGCACAACCCCGGCATCAAGTGCGTTTGCCCCAGCAACCCCTACGACGCCAAGGGCCTGTTGAAAACGGCCATCCGCGACAACAACCCGGTGCTTTTCCTGCACCACAAAGGCCTGCTCCCGATGAAGGGCGAAGTGCCCGAGGAAGAATACACCGTGCCCTTCGGCCAGGCCAAGATCCTGCGTGAAGGCACCGACGTAACCATCGTGGCCACCTCGTTCATGACCTTCTGGGCCAATGCCGCCGCCGACATGCTGGGCGACAGCATCTCCTGCGAAGTCATCGACCCGCGCACCCTGGAGCCCTTTGACCTGGAGACAGTGCTCCAGTCCCTGGAAAAGACCAACCGCCTGGTGATCATCGACGAAGACACTGAGCGCTGCGGATTCGCCGCCGAGTTGGGCATGCAGATCATGGAAAAGGGCTTCGACCTCCTGGACGCCCCGGTGGAGCGCGTCTGCGCCAAGAACTACCCCATCCCCGGCGGCACCATGGAAAAATACGTGTTGCCCCAGCCGGAATGGGTCTTGGAGGCCATCCAGAAGGTCATGGCCTAGGGCCAAGCGTGATCAACCGCGAAAGAGAGAGCTAAATGGCTACCGATATTGTTATACCCAAGCTTGGAATGACCATGGCCTCCGGCAAGGTGGCCGAATGGAAGGCCGCCGAGGGTGACTGGATCACCGAGGGGCAAGGAGTCCTGGTCATCGAAACGGAAAAAGTGACCCACGAGGTCGAGGCCCTGGCCGACGGCTTCTTGCATATTCTGGCCGCTCCGGGCACCGAGGCCCTGGTCAACGAGGCCGTTGGCCAGTTGGCTGAAACAGAGGAAGAGCTGGCCCAGCTTCAAGCCGCCCAGCCCGCCCCAGAGGGCATGGCCGCCGCAGCTCCGGCCGGCAAGCCCGCCGAGGCCGCAGCTCCGGCGTCGGGAGCCGTTCCGGCTGCCCCCGGCGGCCGGGTGAAAATCACCCCCGTGGCCAAAAAAATCGCCAATGAGCACGGTCTGGACTACAGCCTGGTTAGCGGCACCGGACCGGGCGGCCGCATCAAGAAGGCCGACGTGCTCAAGGCCATTGATGAGGGCGTCAGCGCCCCGGCTTCGGCTGCCGCATCTGCAGCCCCGGCCTGGGACGGCGAGGTTGTCGACGGCAAGCGGGTCAAGGCCTCCCTGCCGCTAACGGGCATCCGCGCCGCCGTGGCCCAGCACATGCAGGCCAGCCTGGCCGGTTCGGCCCAGCTCAGCGTCATGGGCGAATTCGAAGTCGACGCCCTGGTGGAGTTGCGTAAGTCCCTGGTTGCCGCCGAGGCGGCCATCGGCACCCGCATCACCTACACCGACATCCTGACCTACGTCGTGGCCCGGGCTCTGAAAAAGAACCCCATCATCAACTCCAGCGTTGTCGACGGGGCCATCAAGATATGGGAAGACGTCAACATCGGCGTGGCCGTGAGCCTGCCGTTCCAGCAGTACGACGCCGGGCTCATCGTGCCGGTGATCCGCAATGCCGATAAAAAGTCTCTGGCCGAGATCAGCCTGGAGCTCAAGGACCTGCGCACCCGCTGCCTCGACGGAAGCATCGGCCTGGACGAGATCATAGGCGGCACCTTCACCCTGTCCAACGTTGGCGGGTTCGGCAAGGGCTATGCCTTCAATACTCCCATCATCAACCAGCCCCAGTCGGCGATCCTGGGCACCGGCGCCATCCTGGACCGGCCCGTGGCCGAGGCGGGCGAGGTGGTGATCAGGCAGTTGATGAACTTCAGCTTCACTTTTGATCACCGGGCCATCAACGGCGCGCCGGTGGGTATGTTCCTGGGCACCATCCAGGAGTTCATCAAGACCCCCGGTCTACTCTTGGCCTAGGGCCCTGGCTTTGAATACAACCGCCGGGATCTTATAAAGACCGGCGGCTGCTGAAAGAGGAATCATCATGTATGACGTGTTAGTAATCGGCGGAGGCCCCGGAGGTTATGCCGCCGCCATCCGCGCAGCCCAGCTTGGCGGAAAAGTGGCCCTGTGCTCCTTTGGCGACATGGGCGGCACCTGTGTGCACAAGGGCTGCATCCCCAGCAAGGTCTGGAGCCGGGCGGCCTATCTGCTGAACCAGATCAAACAAGGCGCGACCTTCGGCCTCAACGCCACCCTGGGCGACACGAATTATCAGGCCATTGTCGAGCGCAAGAACGGTGTTGGAGCGGATATCAAGATGGGCATGGAGGCCCTGTTGGCCAACAACGGCGTCACCGTCGTGCCGGGCAAGGCCGTTTTGAAGTCGGCCACCAAGGCCGAAGTGGACGGCAAGGCCATCGAAGCCAAGGCCATCATCATGGCCACGGGATCTTCCATCGCCGTCCCGGACATCCCCGGCCTGGCCGACTCTGCCCTGACCTCCGACGAGGTCCTGGACCTCACCGAAATGCCCGCGTCCCTGCTGGTCTGGGGCGGCGGCCCGGTGGAGGTGGAGATTGCCAGCTGGCTCAACACCTTCGGCGTTGAGGTGACCCTGGCCTGCGAAGGCCCGCGCATCCTAACCTGCGAGGACTCCGACACCAGCCAGCGTCTGGCCGGAGCCCTCAAGGAACAAGGCATAACGATCATCACCAGGGCCCAGCTCATTGAAGTGAAGAAGACCGCCGACGGCTGCCAGGCCACCCTGGGCGGCAAACAGGAGCAGGCCATAGAGGCAAAGGCCGTGGTTATCGCTTCCCGCAAGCCCAATACCGAGGGTCTGGGTCTGGAGACCGTGGGCGTGGAACTCAGCTCAGCCGGCGGCATCCTGGTCAATCAATATCTGGAGAGCAACGTCAAGGGCGTCTTCGCCATCGGCGACTGCACCGGCGGCCGCATGCTCAGCCACCGGGCCTCGGGCATGGCCGTTTTCGCCGCCGAGAACGCCATGGGCCAGAAAAACATCTTTGACGAGCGCCTGATCTGCCGGGGCCTGTGGACCATGCCCCAGGTGGGCTCGGTGGGCCTCACCGAGGAAGAGGCCGAGGAAATGGACTACGACGTCGAGACCGGCGACTTCCCCTACCCCATCAACGGTCTGGCCATGCTGCGGGGCGAGGTGACCGGCAACGTCAAGGTGGTCATGGACGCCAAATACGGCGAAATCCTGGGCGTGCATATCGTCGGTTCGGGCGCCACCGAGCTTATCGGCGAGGCGGCCCTGGCCATGCAGCTTGAATGCACGGCAGAGGAAGTGGCCCGGGGAGTGCGCCTGCACCCGACGTTCTCCGAAACCATGGTGGACGCCGCCCGCGACGCCATGGGCTGGGCGTTGTACCTGCCCAAGCGGTAGAATACGGATATGAGCACTGAGACCAAGCATATCAAGGTCGAGGACTGGGGCCGCATGGATTATGAGACGGCCATGCGGCGCCAGACCGAGCTGGTGGCCCGCCGCGTCGAAGACGCCGAGCCGGACCGTCTGGTCATCGTGGAGCACCCGCCCACGGTGACCATCGGCAAGACCGGCGGGCCGGCGGACCTGTGCCTGGATCGCCAGGCCCTGGAGAGCCGCGGCGTCAGCGTAGTGGAAAGCAACCGCGGCGGCATGGCCACCTATCACGCGCCAGGCCAACTAGTGGTTTATCCGATCATCAAGCTGGTTGAACGCGACCTGCACCTCTATGTGGACATGCTTCTGGAAGCCACTGCCGGGGTCCTGCGCGGCTACGGCCTGGAACCAAGGCGCGACAGCGGTCAGCCCGGCCTGTGGGTTGGCGGGAGCAAGATAGCCAGTCTGGGCGTGGCGGCCCATAAATGGGTCGTCAGCCACGGCGTGGCCCTCAACGTAAACAACGATATCGACGGATTTTCGCTGATCGTGCCCTGCGGCAGGCCGGGCCAGGCCGTAACCTCCATCAGCCGGGAACTGGGCCAGGAATTGCGTCTGGCCGAAGTCAAGCAGCGGTTCATCGAACAGTTCTGCAAGAGCTTCGGATTCGAGCGCCACAAGCTCACGCCTGGCGGCAAGCCCCCGTGGCTGAAAAAGACCTACCAGGGCAGCGCGGCCATCGAGGACATGGAAAGCCGCCTTAATCGGCTGCACTTGGCCACGGTGTGCCAGAGCGCCCATTGCCCCAACCTGGGCGAGTGCTTCAACCGGGGCACGGCCACCTTCATGATCATGGGCGAACGCTGCACACGCAACTGCCGCTTCTGCGCGGTGCCCCACGGCCCCAAACAGGGTCTGGACCCTGACGAGCCCATGAACCTGGCCCAGGCCGCCGCCGAGCTCAATCTGCGGCATGTGGTGGTCACCAGCGTGACCCGGGACGACCTGCCCGACGGCGGGGCGGCCCACTTCGCGGCGGTGATCGGCGCCCTGCGCCAAAAGTTGCCCCAGGCCAGCGTGGAGGTCCTGGTGCCGGATTTCCAAGGCTCCTCAGAGGCCCTGGAGACTGTCTGCCATGCCCGGCCCGATGTTTTCAATCACAACGTGGAGACCGTGCCCCGGCTGTATAAATCCGTCCGGCCCCAGGCCGATTACCGGCAGTCCCTGGGCGTGCTGTCCTTTGCCGCCGGTTGGGGGCTCACGGCCAAAAGCGGGATCATGCTGGGCCTGGGCGAGCGGGACGAAGAAATCCGCCAGGTGCTGGCCGATCTGCTGGACGCAGGATGCAGCTATCTGACACTGGGCCAGTATCTGGCTCCGTCGGACAAACATGCCCCGGTAGAGCGTTTCGTCACGCCCGAAGAGTTTGACTCCTGGGGCGAAGAAGCCCGGCGCATGGGTTTCGCCGAGGTGGCCTCCGGTCCCCTGGTGCGCAGTTCGTATCTGGCCGATCGCATGTACCGCCCCGGCAAGCCCCTGCACGGAGAAAAGTGCCATGGCCCGCAAACGCTTCATTGTTGAGTTGGGCACCGGGGCCGACCTGCACGGCCGCGACGTGACCAAGGCGGCTTGCCGCGCCGTCACCGACGCGGTGAGCCACGGCTGTCTATGCGGCCTGATGGAGATCGTGGGCGTGGATAGCGCCGACAAGATTCACGTTGATATTCTCATCGCCTGTCCTGATCCGGACAAAGTCGATCTGGAGCTGGTCAAGGCCGCCGCGCCCATCGGCGTGGTCACGGCCAGGGCCGAGGCCGGGGGCATGAGCGCCCAGGGTCTGTGCGTGCCCCAATTCGGCCCGGAAGGCGATACTATCGTGGTTGCCAACGCCGCGCTCACCGTATCGGTGGATATGTAGATAGAGGTTGTGCTGATGATGCCGATGCCGCGCTTATTGCTGATATTCACCCTGGCCGCCATGCTGGGTTTGCCCGGCCTGGCCTTTGGCGGTTGGGTCGTCGATCATGGCCGGTTGCACGTCTCGGCCCATCGGCAGTTAACGTGCTTTGATTGCCACGAGGACATCACCGAAGTACATCCCCACCCGGACCAAGCCAATATCAACCGGTGGCGGGACCCGGTCTTCAAGTCATACAAATGCCAGATGTGCCACGACTCGCCCGAGGTTCTGGCCAAAGCGGGCAGCCACGGCGGCAAACCTGTCACCAACGAGGGCCAACTGGCCGATTGCGTTGGCTGCCACGATCCGCACTACCTGCCTCCCAAGGGCGGCTGGCCCAAGAGCTTCGACCCGGCCAAACCCGTGAGCGGACAATGCGGAGTCTGCCACGAGCCCAAGGCCACCCTGCCCGGCATGACGGCCGAGGACGCCAAGTGCGTTTCCTGCCACCTGGGCGACCCCATGCAGACCTCCGAGTCGTCAAAGAATATTGACCGGAACATGTGTCTGCACTGCCACGCCAAGCCAACGGGCGGCATGGCCGCGGTGAACCCGTCTGCCGTGGAAGGCGGCCCCCATGCCGATCTAAATTGTCTGGGCTGTCACAGTACGGCGGCCCAATATCCCCACACCTCGCAAAAGGCCGTTGATTGTCTGGGCTGCCACCAGCGGCACCCGGCAGCCACGGCCCGGGACGCCCACATGGGCGTGGAGTGCCAGGCCTGCCACTTTGGCGGCGCTGAACCGGCGCGTCGCTGGAAAAGCAACATGGTGGGTCTGAAGGTGCCCGCCGAGGCCAAGGATTTCCACAAGCTGCAAGACCAAAGCGATGGGGCCACTTGCCTGCGCTGCCACAACCCGCAAAACCAGGTCGGCGCGTCGTCCAAGGTCTTGCCCGCCAAGGGCCTGCTGTGCATCCCCTGCCACGCCTCCACCGGCTCGGTGGCCGATTGGGTCACGGCTCCGGCATTGGCGCTGTTCCTGGCTGGCCTGGCGCTCATCGTCTCGGTGTGGCTGAGCGCGCCGAAACAGGCCGCCAAGCTGCACCCCAAGGGCCCGGAGGCCCACGGCCCAAGCGTGGGAGACTCTATCAAGGCCGTTTTCATGGACGGCCTGTTGCAGCGCCGCCTGTACAAGGCCTCGCCGGGGCGCTGGGCCATCCACGGGCTGATCTTCTTCCCGTTCGTGGTCCGTTGCGTCTGGGGCCTGATTGCCTGGATCGGCACGGTCTGGGCCCCCGGCTGGAATGCGGGCTGGCAAATGATCGCCTCCGACGCCCCGCTGACGGCCTTTGTCTTTGACCTCACCGGCCTGATGGTGGTCATCGGTGTGATCCTGGCCATCTGCCGCCGCATCGGCGGCCCCAGGCGCCCGGCCGGTCTACCCGGTCCGGACTACCCGGCGGTGATTCTATTGGGTCTGGCCATCATCAGCGGATTCGTGCTGGAGGCCATGCGCCTGGCCCTGCCCGGCGCTGGTCAGTCGCTCGGCGCCTTCGTGGGCACCATGCTGGCCCCGCTGCTGGAGGGCATTCCCAACCTGGCCACCATCTATAGCCGCACCTGGTATATCCACGCCGCGATATGGGGCCTGTTTGTGGTATATCTGCCATTCAGCAGGATGAAGCACATGATCCTGACGCCCATTGCCCTGGCCCTGAATGCGGGCGGCCACGGCCACGAAAACAAGGACTGAAACCTCGTTACTGGGAGATGACATGGATATTCAAGGCTACAACATCCCCGAAGACCTTTATTACGACAAGGAACACTACTGGGTCCGCCAGGAAGGCGACGTGCTGGTCATGGGCATGACCGATTTCGCCCAAAAGCTGGCCGGCGAGATCGTCTACGTGCAGCTTCCCTTTGAGGGCAAATCCCTGACCCAGGGCAAGAAGTTCGCCAAGGTCGAAAGCGGCAAATGGGTGGGCAAGATTTTCGCCCCTGTGGACGGCGAGTTAACCGAATCCAACGAAGCCCTGGAAGACAGCCCCGGCCTGGTCAACACCGACCCTTACGGCGCGGGCTGGATGTACAAGATCAAGCCCGAAAGCATGGGCGACATCGAGAGCCTGATCCACGGCGCGGCGGCCATCGAGGCATGGATGAACGACGAGATCGCAAAGCACAAGTAACGAGGACTTGAAGTGGCCATTAGCAATTACACTGCCCGCCAAATGCTGGAAGTCGATGCCTGCACGGGCTGCGGCCTGTGCGTGGATGTCTGCCCGGCCGTGGAGGCCTCGGGCGACGGCCGTCTCTCGGGCCAGCACCGCCTGCACAGCCTGGGCAAGCTCAACAGGCAGCGGGCCGGCTGGCTGCGCCGCCTGCTGGCGGGCAAGGCCCCCACGGCCGATGAGCTGAAAGAATTCGGCGACACGGTCTTCGCCTGCACCCTGTGCGGACGCTGCCAGGAAGTCTGTCCGGCGGGACTGCACCTCAAGGACCTGTGGACGGCGCTGCGGGCCGACATGGTGCAAGAGAAGGCCGGACCGGCCAAGATCCGCATGATCCGGGACAACCTGCTGGGCAGCCGCAATGTTTTTGACGAAGACAACGAGGAGCGGGCCGAGTGGGTCGAGGACATGCGGCGCCCCCCCAAGGACGGCTATATCCGCGACCGGGCCGAGGTGGTCTATTTCACCGGCTGCGTGGCGGCCTATTTCCCCATGGCCCAGAAGATCCCCATGGCCCTGGCCCAGATCTGCGACGCCAATGGCATTGATTTCACGCTCATGGGCGAGGATGAATGGTGCTGCGGCTTCCCGCTCATCGGCGCGGGCCTGTCCAACCTGGCCGGGGAGTTTATCGAACACAATATAGAAGCGGTCAGAGAACGCGGGGCCAAGAAGGTCGTGTTCGCCTGCCCGTCGTGCTACCAGATGTGGCGGGAGCACTACCCCCACGAATTCCAGATGCAGCACGCCAGCCAGTTCATGCGCGACCTGCTGGCCCAAAATCCCATCAAGGCCGCGCCCCTGGACCTGACCGTGACCTTCCATGACCCCTGCGACCTGGGCCGGGCGGCCAGGGAATTCGAAGCACCCCGCCGGGTCATCGCCTCTCTGCCGGGGGTCAAGCTGGTGGAGATGGCCAATAGCCGCGAAAACTGCAAGTGCTGCGGCGGCGGCGGCAATCTGGAGATGATCGATGCGGGCCTGTCGGCAGACATCACCGCGGCCAAGATCGCCGAGGTCATGGAGACCGGAGCCCAGGCCGTGATCACATCCTGCCAGCAGTGCGTGCGGACCATGACCGGTCACGTGCGTAAAAACAAGCTCCCCCTGGAGGTCATGGACCTGACCGAACTGGTCCTGCGGGCCATGACCAACAAGGCGGAGTAATCATGGCCATCGGGCTGTACAACCGGGGCAAAGTTCCCTGGGCCGACAGCCAGCTCATCTATCACGCCCTGGGCAATCTGGGCCGGGAGGCCCTGTCTTTGGTTTCGCCGGCCACGCCCTATGTCTGCGTGGGCTTTCACCAGGATACGGCCCAGGAAGTGGACCTGGAATACTGCCGCCAGGCCGGAATACCGCTATTCAAGCGCGAGGTCGGCGGCGGCGCGGTGTATCTGGACGGCAACCAACTTTTCTTCCAATTGATCCTGCGGCGGGACAATCCCCTGCTGCCCGCCAACCGGGACAAATTCTACCGCCGCTTTCTGGAGCCGGTGGTGGAGGCCTACCGCCGCATCGGCATAGACGCCACATTCAAGCCGGTCAACGATGTCGTCACCGGAACCAAGAAGATAAGCGGCACGGGCGTGGGCGAAATCGGCCCCTGCGTGGTTTTTGTGGGCAACATGATCCTGGATTTCGACTTTGAAACCATGGCCAGGGTGCTCAAGGTGCCGGATGAAAAATTCCGGGGCAAATTCGCCAAGACCATGCAAGGCAACATGAGCACCATCCGCCGGGAATTGGGCCCGGCCGCCGAAGCATGGACCGAGGAAAAGCTCAACGCCATCATGGCCGATGAATTCGCCAAGGTCCTGGGGCCACTGGAACCGCTGGACATGGACGCCGAACTGCGCGCCGAGATGGACCGCCTGGCCGGTTTGATGCTCACCGAGGATTGGCTCATGCGCAAGGGCCGCCGCCTGCCGGGCCGCAAGGTCAAAATCCGAGCCGGTCTGGAACTGGTGCGGCGCACGCACAAGGCCCCCGGCGGTCTGTTGCGGGCCGAGTGGGAACTGGTGGAAGACCGCTACCGGGGCGTGAGCATTTCCGGAGACATCTTCGCCTTTCCTCCGTCGGCACTGGAGGCCTTGGAACAGGCCCTGGAGGGCGCGCCCAGGCGGGATGTCTCCAAGGCACTGGAGGATTTTTTAGCCATGACAGGGGCCGAATTTCCCGGTGTCGCCACTGAGGATTGGCTGGATTTACTATGTTCATAGCTATGACCAATGTTAATTTATAAATTTTTTCGATAAAAAGTATAAGGGACGGCAAGGTTGTTACGTCTTTGATGTCTATGGGCGGAGAGTTGTCCGCGTAATTACAGGCGGGGCCTGCACGTCGGCCCGGTTGCCGAAGTCAAAAAGAGCTCGCATAAATATACGAAAACGGCTACTTTTCCGTCCGGAATCATTGGGGTTGACAAACAAACGAAAGGTAAAACATGACTGGTAAAATGCGAAGTGTCTGTTCTGTTTTGTTGTTGACGGCCCTGAGCTGCCTGATGTCCTTCTCCCTTGTTTTGGCCGCCCAAGCGAACCAGGACCAGGAAAAGGATGTGGAGGCAATGGTTAATGCGGCGGTGAAGCTGATCCAGGAAAAGGGCGTCGCGGCATTTGATGAACTTAACAAGGGCGGAGACGCCTGGGTTAAGGGAGCCACGGGAATCTTCGTCTCCGACGGCGCTGGCATTGAGCTGGCCAACCCGGCCCAGCCGGAAATAGTCGGCAAGAACGTCAAGGACATCCCCGGCGCGGCCGAAACATTCGAGGGGCAATGGAAGCTGGTCCAGGAAAAGGGCCAGGGCTGGTACGATGGTTCCTGGCAGAAGCCGGGAACTGACAAGCAAACCAGCTGCCGCAGCTTTGTCAAAGGCGTGGAAGTCGGCGGCCAACAGTACCTCGTGGGAGCCGCCTATTATCTGGACTAGCCATGGTCCTTGAAATAGACGCATGACAACAGCGGCTGGGGCCGGATCGGCTCCGGCCGCTGTTTCTTTTCGCCATGATCTATGCGCCCTCGGCGGGACGAGCCCACCCCAGGCGCAGGAACACCAGCGGGGCCAGTCCGGTGAACCACAAGCCGCTCAGCAGACCCGTGGCCATTATGGCCGCCCACGCCGCGGCGGTTTCGCGGCCCAGGCTGACGTAGAACGCCCCGCCTGCGGCGTTGAGCCCCACCACCACCACGAAACCCAGCGCAAAGGCGGCGATGCGCCGACCCCACGTCTCGGCTGGTCTGAACCAGCCTTTGGCGTGCATCAGGATACCGCCCAAGGCTATGCCCAGGAACATGCCGCTATGGGCGAAAATGCTTTTCAGGCGCAGGGGGGCGATGACGCCCTCGGGGCCGCAGACGGCAAAGGAGTTGTTTTGCCAGATAGTAGGCACGCTCCAGCCGTCCAGCAGTTGCCGCGAGTATACGCCGACAACCACAAGGGCGGTGGTCACCAATACGGCAATGGCGATCATCGCCATGGTCCGATCTTCCAGCATTGCCATGAACGGTTTTTCCAAACGGAAGAACATGTAGACGATCATCGCCCCCACAACCCAGCCCACCAGGACCTGGGTTGGAAAATGCACGCCCAATACAGGCCGGGAAACTCCGACCAGCAGGGTCATGGCAATACAGGCCGCCCAGACCCAGCGGCGGTGAACGGCCGTGGCCAGGCCCAGCCACATCACCGCGGCCGTCTGGGCGTGACCCGAAGGCATTCCGAAGCCCTTGTGAATGCCGTAGGCAGTTATGCTGGTATCGACCCAGTATGGCCGGGGTTCGTGGATGAAGACCTTGAGCTCATTGTTGATTATCCCGGAAAAAGGCACCAGCAGGGCCAGCCGGAAGCCCACGCCGGGAGAAACGCACCAGTAGACAAAGCTGATAATGACGATATAGGCCGCCGCGTAGCCAAGCTGGGTTACGGCCTTCATGGGCCAGACCAGCCAGGGCCCCCACCCCTGCAGCCAGTGAATCAGTTCAAATTCCCACATCAATTGACCTCCGGCGGACAAAACACTGTTGCCAATCTACGACAAACCGGATTGCTTTGGGCAAAAAAAGTCCCGGCCCGGTCGAAACCAGGCCGAGACAGCCGAAGGGATGAGGGCGGCCCGCCGGGTTGGGTGGATCCCGGCGGCCCTCAGGAGAAACATGTTGTGCGATAAAGGCAATGGCTGCCTTTATCAAGGGAGTTTAAAAGCACGCCTCCGGGATGGTGATGGCGCTGTCGTCTTCCAGGGCCAGGGAAGAATAGCGGCCGAACACGTTGGGCAGGAAGTTGCGGCAGAAGTACTTCGCCGTGGCGACCTTGCCGGTGTAGAAGATGCCGTCGGCGCTGGACGGGTCCACGGTGGCCAGCTTTTCCCGGGCGATCATGCCCTGCTCCAGCATCAGCTGGGCCAGGATGATCTCGGCCAGGCAGTCCTGGAAACGAGTGGCGGCCAGCGGGATGAGCTGGGCCCGGCCGTCGCCGAAGTAGCCCATGAACTTCATGGCGATGTCGCCAACGGCCTGGGTGGCCTTGAACAGGGTCTTGAAGTCCGGCGCGAAGTCGTCGTCTTCCTTGTTGGCGGAGGTGAAGTCCATGATGCCCTGCAGCAGGTTCTGGAAGACCTTGCCGCCTTCAAGCTGCATCTTGCGGCCGATGAGGTCCAAGGCCTGGATGTAGTTGGTGCCTTCCCAGATGCTGATGATCTTCATGTCGCGGGCGTATTGCTCAACCGGGAACTCGGAGCAGTAGCCGACGCCGCCCATGGACTGCATGGAGTCGCGGATAACCTCGAAGCCCTTGTCCGAGGCGTAGCTCTTGGCCACCGGCAGCAGCAGGTCGGCCAGGTGCTCGGCCGCATGGGCCTTTTCCTCGTCCGTTTCGTTTTCAGCGATATCCACCAAGTAGCCGATCTTGAACAGCATGGCGCGCATGGCCTCGCTGAAGGCCTTGCCGTTCATGAGCATGCGGCGCACGTCTTCGTGGTTGATGATCGTCACGGCGGCGCCCCGGCGGTCAATGAACGGGGCGCTCTGCACGCGCTCCTTGGCATAGATGCGGGCCGTGTCATAGGCGCTGGCGGCCAGGCCCAGGGCCTGCATGCCGCAGCCCAGGCGGGCTTCGTTCATCATCTGGAACATCTTGGGCATGCCGGTGCGGGGCTCGCCCAGGATGATGCCGCGGCACTTGCCGTTTTCACCGAAGTTCAGGGTGCAGGTGCTGGAGCCGTGCACGCCCATCTTGTGCTCGATACCGGCGGTGAACACGTCGTTGGGCTCGCCCAGGCTGCCGTCGGGGTTGACCCATATCTTGGGTACAATGAACAGGCTCAGGCCCTTGGTGCCCTCGGGATCGCCCTCCACGCGGGCCAACACCAGGTGGATCACGTTTTCGGTCATGTCGTGGTCGCCGCAGGAAATGAACCGCTTGACGCCGTCGATGAAGTAAATGCGGTCGTCATCGCTGGAGGTGTCCTTTACGGCCTTGGTGCGGGCGGCGCCGACATCGGAACCGGCGTCGGGCTCGGTCAGACACATGGTGCCGGTGGCCTCGCCTGAGTAGAGCATGGGGCAGAACAGCTCTTTGTCTTCATCGGTGCCGTAGTTTTCAATGACGCGGCCCGCAGCGGAGCAGAAGCCGGTGTACATGGCAAAGGCCATGTTGGCGCCGAAGAAAATCTCGGTAACCAGGGCGGACAGGCTCTGGGGCAGGCCCTGGCCGCCGAAGTCCATCTTGTTGGCGTAGGAGACCCAGCCGTTTTCGCACATGACAGCAAAGGCTTCGTGGAAGCTCTTGGGCAGGGTTACGCTGCCGTCGGTGTTGTACACCGCGCCCTCGCGGTCGCCGTCCTGGTTGGCCGGGCCAAGCATTTCGCGGCCCACCTTCAGGGACTCGTCGATGACCATGTTGAAGTCGTCGGCCTCGTAATCGGCAAAGGCGTCGTATTTTACGATGTCTTCCATATTGAAGTGCTCGTTGAGCAGAAATTTGTAATCCCTGTCATCGCGCTTGAAGTAGTTGATACCCATGATCTTTCTCCCTCGATTCAAAGTAGGCCCGTAGAGACCGATATCGGCGCCTGGTGGAGCGGGTCGCGCGGGCAATGTTTCATGACGGCATATCTGATCCGCGCCAAGCCGCGGTGAATTATGAATCACTATTCATGCAGCAACTACTATAGCTCACCAGACTTTCGTTGTCACGCCACTGTTTACTTTTTTAATATTTTTTCGGGTCGGAGGATGGCAATTGGACCTATTTCATACACATTATTAAAGGAACAGGCCAATAGCCAACCGAGTGCTGTTTAGATTGTCCACCATTCCACGGTATTCAGAGCATGGTGGTGCGGCTGAACGGAGTTGGTTAAAATGAAGTAGTGATACTTCATTAAAAATCATGGCGGCCGCAACATATTTAACACTGTTTATGTTATTATTCGCAAACAACTAAGCAACCTTATGGCTTATCCATATTTGCTTGATTCAATCCGAACGTAGCGGGTGGGAAAATGAAGCGCTTCATCGAAAAGTATGACGGCAAACAATATGATCTCATTATTGTCGGCGGCGGCATCACCGGTTCGGCCATAGCCTACGAGGCCGCCAACCGGGGCCTCTGCGTCGCCTTGATCGAAAAGCACGATTTCGGCTGGGCCACATCGGCCGCCACCTCCAAAATGATCCACGGCGGGCTACGTTATCTTTATTATGGCGAGATCGGCCTGGTGCGAGAATCACTACAGGAAAGACGCATCCTCGAAAACATCGCGCCCAATTACGTGTATCCCCTGCCGATCCTGCTACCGGTGTACAAGTCGCGCTGGGCCACCAAGGCCGGTCTGACCCTCTACGACATGATCGCCTATGACAAAAAATGGACCTGGGACCCGGAAAAGAGCCTGCCCAATCACCGCACGGTGCCCCTGGAAGAGGCCCTGCAGCGCATACCGCACATCCGCACCGAAGGCCTTGAGTCGGCGGAGCTGTACTATGACTGCCAAAGCGCCTTTCCCGAGCGGCTGACCCTGGCCTTTGTCCGCTCGGCTATCGCCCAGGGCGCCCACGTGGCCAACTATGTCGAGGCCCTGGACCCGATTTGCCCGGAAGATGGCAAAGTCACGGGCGTGCGGGTCAGGGACCTTCTCACCGGTGATGAGCTTGACCTACTGGGCTCGGTGGTGGTCAACTGCGGCGGCCCTTGGGCCGATCTCATCCTGCGGATGAGCAGCGAGGACGAGGCCAAGCACTCCATCAAGCGTAGCGAGGGCATCCACTTCATCACGGCCAAGCTTCCGGCGGACTGGGGGGCTGTTTTGTGGACGCCGGACGGCAGGCACCTGTTCGTGCTGCCCTGGCGAGGCCACACCCTGGTGGGCACCACGGACAAGGAATACAAGGGCGACCCGGACAAATACCGCGTCACCGCCGAAAGCATCCAGGAGCTCATCGACACGGTCAATTCCTCATACGGCGACGGTAACCTGAGCATCGACGACGTGATATACGCCTACGGCGGCCTGCGGCCTTTGGTGGAGAGCAACAGCGAAGACACCTATCAATCCAGCCGCAAATACGAGATTCACGACAACTCCTCCGACGGCGTCGAGGGCCTGATCACCGTGGAAGGCGGCAAGTACACCACCAGCCGCAACCTGGCCGAAAACGCCATGAAGGTCATCGGCCGCAAGCTGGACAAGGAACTGAAAAAGTCCACCACGTCCGACAAGCAGCTAAGCGCCTGTGAAATCCGCAAGATCGAGGACTTCGTGCGCGAGCAGGTCAACCTGCACGCCGACTTCGAAGCCGACACGGTGGAGGTTTTGGCCCGCAACTACGGCACCCAATGCGGCCAGGTCCTGGAAATAGCCCGGCTCGACGACAAGTACAAGGAACGCGTCACCTTTGACGGGGAGATCCTGGCCGAGGTGGTGTTCGCCGTGCGCCACGAAATGGCCCGCAAGCTCACCGACATCCTGCTGCGGCGCACGGGAATCGGCACCCTGGGCCATCCGGGCACGGACATCATGCGCAAGGTGGCCGATATCGCGGCCAGGGAGCTGGGCTGGAGCGACGCCCAGTGGCGGGCCCAGATCGACGAGGCCAATGCCTGGCTCAAGGTTCCCAAGAGCTGACCGGGGAAAGCGGGCGATTAATGGGCGACCGGCGCACGGCGGCCTTCTTCGACTTTGACAGCACCCTTTTGGCCGACGAAAGCGGCCGCCTGGGCGTCAAGTACATCATCGACAAGGGGCTGATGCCCACGGGCCTGTTGCTCCGCATTTTTATTGCCCACAAACTGTTCAAGCGGGGGCTGATTTCCGAAAAGGCCATGATCGGCACATTGTTGCGGGTCTATAAAAAACGCACCCTGGCGGAATTCGAGGCCGGAGCCGACGAGTTTTTTGAAACAGTACTCAGGCCCAACCTGGCCCCTCGGCTGGTGGAGGTCGCCCGGAATCATCAGCGCCGGGGCCATGTTCTGGTGCTCATTTCCGGGTCGATACGCTACATGCTCCGGCCGGTGGCGCGGGAATTATCCTTTGATCACCTCATCTGCACGGATCTGGAACAAGGCCCCGACGGCCTGTTGACGGGCAAAACCCAAAACGGCCTCTGCGTCGGGCCGACCAAACGGGAAAAGGCCCTGGAACTGGCCGCCCGGGAAAAAATAGACCTCGGCGCTTCGTACGCCTATGGCGACCATCACGACGACCTGCCGCTGTTGAATCTCGTGGGGCACCCCCATGCGGTAGAGCCCAACGAAAAACTGGCCCGTGAGGCCAGCCAAAAGGGCTGGCCGGTGCTTAGCCATTTCTAACAGGCCATTGAAAAAGCTTTGGCCCGGCTAGATGCTGCCTGGTGTCATGATCACCGCGGCGGCATTCAACACCAGGCAAACAAGAAAGACAAAAGTCATAAACACGGATTCCCGTGAGGAAAACCCCAGGTAGATGGGCTGCAGGACAAAGGTTCTAACGCCCCAGAACAGGCACATGCACACCAACAGAGCCTTGCCCAGGCTGGTGCCCACCATTTCCGGAGCGTGCCACAGATACAAATAACCCAGGCCGAACCAGAACAGCATCAGGCAGATATTGAGGACCCGCATGGTGGCCTGGTTGGTCTCACTCAACGACTCGAGGTCCTTGTTCCATCGCAAAAGTTTGGGGAAAAAGATATGCAGCACACCGCAAAGCAGATTAATAACTCCCGCAATTATCACCAGCGTTTCGGAATTCATCGAATTACCTCTCACGGTTAATGATGCTACTTGGCCAGGCCGGTGTGGCTTTTCGCTGGTGGTGTCGAGCACGAGTTGCGGCAATGAGGCTTCTATTGATGTCTAACAGCCTGGAAAGGTTTGAGGATCAGGTTGCATGCAAGCCTTGGTCATCGTATGCAAAACCTCACGGCTAAGTCAAACTGCATTTAAATACCTGCCCGAACGTGATAGAATTTTTTCGCTTTACGGCACAATTTTTCACCGAGTTCCAGGATGACTCAGGAAAACAACACACCCCTAGGTCCATATTTGGACACACCCATCAAGCTGTTCATTGCCGATCAAACGCTATTGAAGCAGACGACGGCGATACTGGGAGAGCTGGGTTTTTCCGATGTCAGCACAGCCAAGGTGCCCTCCAACTACTTCCAGGCCATGCGCCAGCTGTTCAGCGAATTGATGGGCGTCGAGGAAGGTGTCGTGCTGGTCAACCATCCTCCCAAGCAGATGAAGGACACCTCGGGCCTGGCCTACAGCGATTGGGCCTTTGCCGATTTTTACAGCGGCGTCTTGTCATTCAACAAAAGCAACCGCCGCTCGGCCACAGACCTTTTGGGCTGCTGCATACCAATGTTCCCCAGCGCCCAGGACCACGACATCCGCATGAGGGTCATCGAGGACCTGTTCCCCTTTGGGATTGTCGGGGCATTCATGCTCCAGATCCAGGATCTGTACGGGAACAAAGCCCAGCAGTTGGAAGAGCGCAAATACGAACTGCGCGATTACCTGCTGGAGTATTTTCAGAACCGCAAGGGCAAGCAGGCCGAGATGCGCCAATACAAGAGCGCCGAGGAACTAAAAAAACGCCGGGCCGAATCCGAACAAATCATGGCCGACGTGGAGAAGCTCAAACAGGCCGGCGAATTCGACAAGGCCATAGCCCTCTGCCGCCGGGCCATCGAGGTATTACCCACCGACCCGGACGCCTATCTGGAGGGCGGCCGCCTGCTGGTGAAAAAGAAAAAATACCCTCCGGCCATGGAGATGTTCCGGGACGCGGAAAAGGTGTCCGAGGATCTTCCCGCGCCAAACCAGGAGATCGCCAACCTGCGCGTGGCCCAGACAAAGGACTATATCGCCAAAAAGCGGGCCATGGGCCAGCAGCCCGATCCGGAGGTGATCCAGGGCTATCTGGAGGAGGCCGAGGCAAACTTCCAGACAGCCATATCAAAGGCCGAAAACGTGGTTACCGCCCGTGGTGACCAAGCCGCTTCCAAGGGCAAGGACCTGGTTGCCGATATTGCCGAAAACATCCTTACCCTGGATCTGGGCCAAACCCTGGGCGAGAGCCACCCCATGGTCCGCCGCCTGGGCCGGGTCGGCCAACAGACACTTACCGACAAGGTCGGCTCCGACGGCAAGATCCAGCCCAAGCACCTGGTCCACTTCGGCCTGGGCTCCTTTTTCGACGGCGACCTGGCCACGGCCCTGCGGTATCTGAAAGAAGCCGCGGGCAACGAGGAAACCTTTCATGACGCCTGCACCAAGCTCAACTACATCGGCACCCAGTTGCGCCAAAAAGGCGACACCGACCAGTCCATAAAAGTCTACAAGGAGTTGTTGGAGCTGCGGCCCCCTTTCCGGGGCGTGGCGCTTTTCAACTTGGCCGTGGCCATGCAGAGCAAGGCCCACGACCTATCTGCCGTGAGCCAGCAGGCCTCCCTGGACATGGAGATCAAGGCAGTGGGCCGGGCGGTGGAGGCCATCTACGTGGACCCGAACCTGCCCAGGGACGCCAACTTTTACCAAAACACCATCATCGCCCCACAATTATTGAAGATACGCAACATTTTGCAGGAGGCTTCCACTGTCTCATCCGGCGCGATGCCGGCCGTGCCTGATGACCAGTTGAGCCCCACTGACAGGGCCTGCCGCCAGGCCAGCCACAAGCTCGAGGCCCTGCTCAAGCAAGGCAAGGACCGAGAGGCCCTGCACCTGATGTTCAGCCTGGCCCAGAAGCTCCGGCCGTTTTTCATGGAGTTCCAAAAACACGCCAGCGAACCGGTGGCCAAATTCGCCGCCCGCCTGCATCCGGTGTTGCTCAAACACGACAAGCCCAAAATGGTCATCTTCGGTAAAATCCTGGGAGTGTTGGTCAGCCAGATGGAAAAGGCCAAGCCCAAACAGGACCTGCCCCAACCCCTGCAGGCGGTGCTGATGGCCCTGAACCGGGCCGACCAGGCCGCTTCGGCCCATGAATTGGCCAAGGCATTTTATGCCCAGCCTGATCTGGCCAATTACCCCGGATACGAGGCCGACGAGACCATGGTCAATCTGAGCAGGGAGTTGTTGCACAAATTGGGCAACATCGATTTCAACCGCTTCAAGACCAAGGACCAGCAGGCAGCCTGAGCCGGTCCATTTTCCCATCCCGTCCGATACGCGCCGGTCTAATTGCCGGATTGACCTACGGCTGACAACAGGTAACCTTCATATGACATCGGGCAAGGCACGGCGGCAATCCGGGCTTGCCAATGAACACACCACTCCGGCCGCGGAGTTCGTATATTTATAAGGCATCGGCATCAATGAATAAATTCATCATAATCCTTTCCATGCTCGCGGCGTTTCCTCCCATGAGCACTGACATGTACCTGCCTTCGTTGCCGCTTTTGCAGCAGATCTGGGGTCAGTCCGAGGCGGCCGTCAACCTCACGCTGATTCTCTGGTTCGTCACGTACTGCTTTTTTTTGCTGGTTTATGGACCCATTTCAGACCGCGTGGGCCGCAAACCTCCACTGATCTTGGGTATATGCCTGTTTATCGTCAGCAGCCTGGCCTGCGCCTTCAGCACCAGCCTGATCATGCTGATCATCGCCCGCATTTTCCAGGCCGCCGGGGCCGCCTCCAGCACGGTTATGGCCATGGCCATCGCCAAAGACCTGTTCGAATTGCGCCAACGGGCCGTGGTGTTGTCCTACATCGGGGTGATCACCGCCCTGGCTCCCATGCTGGCCCCCACCCTGGGCGGCTGGATTATGATCTGGCTGAGCTGGCGCTGGGTATTCATAGCCCAGGCCTGTCTGGCCACGGCGGTGCTATGGCCTGTTTTCCGGCTGCGGGAGCCCCTGCGCGAGCCCTCGAACGCCAGGACAGGACAGGCATTCAAGGCCTATCTGCGCCTGACCAAAAACTGGCGTTTTTCACTGCTCAACCTGGCCATGGCCCTGCCCAACATGGCCCTGTTCGCCTTCATCGCCGGTTCGCCGTCGATCTATATCAGCCGCTTTGGCCTCAGCGAGGCCCAGTTCGGCTATATCTTCGGCTTCAACGCCCTGGCCATGATGACCGGCTCCTACGGCTACAGCTTCTTGCAGCGCTGGTTCGGCAACCTGCGGATCATGCAGGCCAGTTTCACGTCCATGGTGGCCGGCGGCCTGATGGTGGCCCTTTTGCCCCACGGCGGCCCCTGGAGCCTGGCCCTGCCCATGTGGCTGGTTTCCCTGGGCCTGGGCCTGAACCGGCCGCCGTCCAACAACGTCCTGCTGGAGCAGGTTGATAAGGACGCGGGCTCTGCTTCCTCCATGATCGCTTTCGGCATCATGCTCTGCGGCTCGGTGGCCATGGCCGTGGTTTCCCTGGCCTGGCCGGACAGGGCCGTGGTCATCGGGCTGTTCGCCTGCTGCGGCGGAGCCATCTCCCTGGGCACCCTGACGGCCATGCGCAATGTCTTGCGGGGTCTGGGCGATGAAGCCGTTGAAGCGGCCATAGCAAAGAAGGCGGCCTAAAGGCACCGGGCTGTTTTAGGCCTTAAGCCACGACCCATACGCCCACACGCAGCGAAAAATCGTTATACTAGCGCCATGATCAATTGGCCAAGCGGCCCGGCTGCGGAGGATATTGCTTTGCCGAACCAAATAAAACCGCTGTATTTCGACTACAACGCCACCACACCGGTCCTGGAGCCGGTCTTCAAGGCCATGGCCCCTTATCTGAAGGAGCACTACGGCAACCCCGGCTCGGATCACGCCTGGGGCCTGGCCGCCGCCCGGGCCGTGGCCAAGGGCAGGCAGAGCCTTGCCGACCTGGTGGGCTGCACTTCGGATGAACTCTATTACACCTCCTGCGCCACCGAGAGCATCAACATCGTCCTGCAAGGCGTCATGGCCAGCGGCGGTCATCTGGTGACCACGGCCATTGAGCACCCGGCCACCCTGCAAACCACCAAAGCCCTGGAAGGCCGGGGCGTAACGGTAAGTCTGGCCCCGGTGGATGATCAGGGTCTTGTCTCCCTTGATGCAATCAAAGCCGCCTGCACGCCTGAGACAAAACTGATTTCGGTGATGCTGGCCAACAACGAAGTCGGCACCATAGAGCCCGTGGCCGAGATCGCCGCCTGGGCTAGGAGCCAAGGCATCCTGATGCACAGCGACGCGGCCCAGGCCGTGGCCAAGATTCCGGTGGATGTCAAGGAACTGGGCGTGGATTTCATGACAATCGCCGGGCACAAGATCTACGCGCCCAAGGGCATCGGCGCGCTGTACGTGCGCCCCGGCGTAGAGTTGGCCCCGCTGACCTATGGCGGCGGCCAGGAACGGGGCCTGCGGCCGGGCACGGAGAACGTGCCCTACATCGCGGCCCTGGGCGCGGCGGCGGACATGGCCCTGGCCGATCTGGACGTGGAAGCGGCCCGCCAGCGGGATCTGGGCACACGGCTGCTGAAAGGCATCGACGGCCTGGGCCGGCCCTACCTCCTGCACGCCGCCGACGCGCCCCGCCTGCCCACCACCATGAGCATCGGCTTCGGCGGTCTGTTGGTGGGCGACATTCTCTCGGGCCTGGTGGGCGAAGACGTCGGCGTCAGCGCGGGCGCGGCCTGCCACGGCGACCACGCCGAGCCATCCCATGTGCTCAAGGCCATGAGCGTGCCCCAGGACTTTGCCCAGGGCACGGTGCGCATAAGCTGGGGCAGGCCCACCACGGTCGACGACGTGGATGACTTCGTCCGCCGCCTGGGCCGGGTGCTTTCGGCCTTATAAGCCCTTTAGATAGGCCTGGGCCTGGCCGTGAACGGTAGGGCTCGCGTCCGGCCCCACCCCGGCGGCTATGCGCTCCAGGGCCGCGGCGGTCCAGCCCCTCAGCGGTTCGCGCAGCTCGGCCACCATCTTGAAAGCCCCCAGCATGCGGCTGGTGGTGGTTGGATTACGCGGCCCAAGTTCGATGACCCGGTCGGCCAGCCAATTGATCCCCTGTTCGGTCCAGAGCATCTTGTTGTTGGCGGCCATGGGCACGTACAGGGCCCGGCACCAGGTTGGCTGGTTCACGTCAAAGCTGCCGCGCTTGGCTTCTCTGCCGATCTGCTCAAACACATCGGGCCGGGTTCCGCTGGAGATCACCCGCAGATAATTGGCATACCCGCTGAGGTGGCCGTGCATCTTTTCGTATGCCTGTTCCAGCACCTCCAGGCGCTCCGGGGCCGACGAACGGTTGAGCTGACCCAGGGCGCTGATGCGGTCGTTGGCCGTGGTGGCGCCCGTGTAGTGGGCCAGGATGATTTCATGGCTGCGGGGCTCGTCAATGGCGCAGATCAGGTCCAACAGGGCGCTCTTGAGCATCCGCCGGGTGATGCCCTCGATCATCGTATGGCCCTGGCCATAGGTGTCCAGGCCCTGGAACGCGGCGATGATCTCCTCGCGCCAGGCAGCGCCCACGGCCTGCTTCATGCGTTCCTGGGCGGCCACCAGTTCGGGCAGCCAGGCGCCGTACTGGCGCTGCATGGGCTGCTCCTCAATGCGCAGGAAATAGGCCTTCAGGGCCGGGGGCATGGTCTCGTCAGTTAAAACCTGGCCATAGACATCGATCCAGGCCTGGTCCAGCTGGGCCGCAGGATCATGCAGCAGGCGCACCCGCTGGCGGTCGGTGAGCCGCCGCAGGGCCTCCACCCGGTTGAACTCGTTGGGGTCCAGCATGGCCTGGCGGGCCAGGTCGCCGTCGGTCAGGCCTTCCTGCTCGAACACGCCGTAGAACGAATAGTCCCGGTTGATGCTGGCAAAGGCCGGTTCCTCTTTGAGGCCTTCAAACTCGACCTCGGCGCTGTCGCCGGTTAGCTGGAAGATGCGCGCCGTACCGTCGATGTCTTTCCCTTGGGCGTTCACCAGAGCCATGGCCACGGGCAGATGGAACGGCCCCACGCCGGGCTTGTTCTTCTGAGCCAGGCGCACGGTGTATGTCCCCGATCCGCCGTCCCAACTCGTCTCGGCGCTCACGGTAGGGTAGCCGATGGTGTAGAGCCACTGCTCCTTGAAGCGACCCAGGTCCTTGCCCGACACCTCCTCGAAGCACTGGAAGAACTGGTCGCTGTCGGCGTTGGCGTCCTTGTAGCGGCTGAAGTACAACAGCTTGCCCTTGCGGAAGTCATCAGCGCCCAAAACCAGCCTGAGCATGCGGATCACCTCGGCGGCCTTTAAATAGGTCACGCCGTCGATGAGTTCATCCGGATCGTTGAACCCGTCCCGGACGATGCGGCCCACATGCCCGCCGTCCTCCAGGGCCAGCGGGCCCAAAAGCGGATCGCGGATGGAGTCAACCTGGCGCAGGCGCATGAAGGCCTCGCCGAAGCGGTCGGCCATGTACTGGCGCTCCACGTCCACGGTGTAGGCCTCGTTGAGCCACACGTCAAAGGGCGTGGCCATGGTCGTCTCAGAGCCGCACTGGTTGTGCTCGAACTCGTGAACGATCACCGCGTGGGCATATAAAAGCATTTGGTCCAAGGTATGTTCGTCCACCAAGGCCGCGTCTGTGACGATGGTGGTGTTGCCCACGTTTTCCATGCCGCCGAAGTTGGATTTGCTCATGCAGATGGTGCGGTAGGTGTCGCCCTTGTAGGCATAATCCTGGGTCCGCTCCAGCCACAGCACCGAGTCCTTGCAGATCTCCATGGGCAGACGAACGCCATCGATCTGTCCGGCGGGCACCAGGTATTCCAGGCCCACGGTGTTCCCCGCCTCCAGGGTGACGGAATCGGCCAACTCATCCCAGGTCCCCGCACAGGCGATGAACAGATACGGGGCCATGGGCACGTTGTTGATGAAGCGGATGATTTGCCGCGAAGGGCCGCCGGGCTTGGGCACGGGCCTTCCCTGGGGGCACAGCTCGCGGTCGATGTTGCCGTTGGAGATCATGTGGGTGTAGCGGGCGTCGCCTTCCAGGGTGGTGGTCATGGTGCACTTGGCCCGGCAGTCGTCGAAGATGGGCAAGACCCGCTGGAATCCCCACTGCTGAAACTGGCTCATGTACTGCTGGGGCGCGCCGGCCGGTGTCACGTCCTTGTAGATGCCCTCCAGGATGTGATCGGACGGCACGCATGAGCATTCGACCATGAGCAGAAAATTGTCGCCCTCTTTCAGCGGCGCATCGGGCGTGACGATGAGCTTGTCCCGCTGGATCTGATAGTCATGGGCCAGGGCCGAGCCGGATTCGTCACCGGGGGCGGCCAGGCGCTCCACCCGCTTGATATCGAGCTGCTTGGCGTCAAGCTCGATGACGTCAAGCTCGCCCAGGGCGGTCATATCCAGGCAGATGCGCCCCTCCACCAGATCGGGCAGAAAGCTCAGATGGATGTCAAGGTGGTTCAAGGTGACGGGCATGGGCCCGAAGTCTTCGCGCTGGTACTTGAAACGCCGCTGGGACATGGCAACCCCCGTGAAATGAAGACGCGCTCCAGATGAAGCGCGTCGGATTTGCGATGTAGTTTTTAGTATACGCCCAAACAGCGGGGGCGACAAAGGAGCTATTTGTCAGCCCACAATGATGGCGCCACAGGTGGCCAAGTCCTCCGGCCGGAGGTTGTACAGGGCGTCCAGCAGGGCCACCTGGAAACTGCCCGGCCCGTTGCAGCCCAGGGCGGCCTTGGACCCGGCCAGGCCCAGATAAGCCAGTGCGCCGGCGGTGGCCGTCATCGGGTCCGGCTCCACGGCTATAAACGCGCCCACCAGGGCCGTGGCAGTGCAGCCCATGCCCGTGACCTTGCCCATCAGGGGATGCCCGCCGCTGACGCGCAGCACGGTGTCGCCGTCGGTCACCAAATCTTCAGGGCCGGTGATGGCCACTACTGTCCGGAGTTCCCGGGCGATCTCTCTGGCCGCTCCGGCTGCCTGGTCCACGCTGTGCGTGGAATCGACGCCCTTGGTGGCCCCGGCCTGGGTGGTCATGGCCATGGCCTCGGAGGCGTTGGCCCGGACCACGGCTATGGACTGCTCGGACACCAGGCGCATGGAAGTCTCGGTGCGCAGTTTGGTGGCCCCTGCGCCAACGGGGTCGAAGACCACGGGCACGCCCATGTCATTGGCCTTGCGGCAGGCGCTGATCATGGCCTCGATCCACTTCTGGTTCAGGGTGCCGATGTTGATGACCAGGGCTCCGGCAATTGCCGCCATTTCCTCGACCTCGGTCCTGGCGTGAGCCATCACCGGCGAGGCGCCGCAGGCCAAAAGCGCGTTGGCCGTGTTGTTCATGACCACGAAGTTGGTGATGTTGTGGATCAGCGGGCTCTTGGAGCGGATTGTCTCCAGGGCCTCGGCCGCCTTTTGGGTATAGATGTCTGTGCTCATTTTTCGCTCACAAAAGGATGCTTTCAGATTCCCATGGCCTTGATCAAATCAGCGGCGGCTTGAACCGGGCTTTCCTGGCAGCACACGGCGGAGATGACCGCGATGCCGTATGCTCCGGCGGCCATGACCCTCTCGGCGTTGGTCTGATCCACACCGCCGATGGCCACCACGGGTATATTTAAATTTTTGCACACATCGGCCAGCTTATCCAGGCCCGTGACCGGTCCGGCGTCATCTTTGGACGTGGTGGAAAAAACAGGCCCCAGGCCCACGTAATCGGCCCCGGCTGCCTGGACGCCCAAGGCCTGCTCCAGGTCGTCAGCCGAGCCGCCGATAATTGCCTGGTGGCCCAACATCTGCCGGGCCTTGGCAATGGGAAAATCATCCTGGCCCAAATGCACGCCGTCGGCTTCAACAGCCAAAGCCACATCGATACGGTCGTTGATGATCAGGGCCACACCGGCGCCGGAACACACGGCCATGAGCTGCCGGGCCGTCTCGATCATCTTGTTGGTGGGCTGGTTTTTTTCACGATACTGGATGACGTCGGCGCCGCCCTCTATGGCGTAGCGGGCCAACTCTACATGTGAAAAGCGGGTTTGCAGGGATGTGTCCGTGAGAACGTGCAGGCGTCCGACTGGATTCAACACGGGCTCCTTTCTGCTGGGTTTGGTCAGGGTTTGTCGACTTGATTAGAGGTATTTCCCAGATAATCGTTCTCGAGTCAACACAAGCGTAACAGATTTGCTGCAATTTTGCCTTGACTTGGCAAGCGCCCTTGAATGAATATGAATACATTCATTAAATGAACGTATTCATTGGGCGGGAATCATGGGCACCAGCCAAAGAAAAGACCGGGAAAAAGAGGCCCGCCGGGAGCAAATCCTCCAGGCGGCGGCAAAGTTATTCAGTGAAAAGGGATTCGAAGCAGCCACCATGGCCCAGATCGCCCGCCAGGCCGAATTGGCGCCGGGCACGCTCTATCTGTACTTTAAGAGCAAGGACGAGCTGTATTTCGCCCTATTGGAGCCCCAGCTCCAGGCCCATTTGCAATGCAGCCGCCGGATCGCCGACGACGACCCAAACCGGCCCGCCGACGAGGCCATCAAACTGCTGTTAAACGAGTCGGCACGCTATTACCTGGAAAATCCGGGCATGATCTACCTGCTGACCAGCTACCACGCCCAGAAATACCGCAAACTGTTCACCGCCGAACGCTTCGACCAATTGCGCAGCGTGATGCGGGCCAACGCCGATGTTCTGGTGGAACTGTTGGAGCGGGGCGTCAGGCAGGGGATATTCGAGCCCATGGACAGCTGGGCCACCTCGATTTTAATCTGGAACATGTCCATGGGCATGATCCAGGGTCAGGAGGCCCGCGTGTTCTCGGGCAAGCAACACCGGGGCTATGAGGCGGTGGCCAGGGCCCTGGATCTATTAATAAACGGACTCACACGGCGTACGCCGCCGGACAAATAGACCTACACGAACCCGGGAGGAAAATCATGGCCGAGCCCCAATACCCCACCAAAGAAGGCATCTGGTCCAAGGGCCAACGCGGCGAGGAAAAATACGAGAACGTGAAGTTGGGCCTGCCCTATCAAAAGGCCGTGGAGAGCCTTCGCGGGGCCTTGCAGGGCCGCGAAGACTTTGACCCGGCGGTGTTGTTCGTCTGGGGCACCATGCAGGCCATGGCCGTGCTCAACATCCTCAAGGCCGTGGAAAAGGCTTTTGGCGCCGAAGGCCAGGAAATTGTCCGCAAGGCCATAAACAAATCCGGCTGGCGGGCGGCCAAGGAGATGCTGGCCAATTCCGACTTTCCCGAGGGGCTCAGCGAGGCCGAAATGGGCTCGTTCGTCACCACGGCCATCAACACCGTGCTCTATGCATCCCTGGAAAAACCCTGGATCGAAAGCGACAAACGTTATGACTTCGACATCCTGTGGTGCCCCCACCAGGACATGTACACGGCTTTCGATTGCCGTGTGCAGCGTTATTTCGTCGAAGGCATGCTCGACGCCATGGAAGATTCGGGCATGCCCAGGGCGCTGCCCATCGTGGACATGATCATCCCTCACGGCGACGACCACTGTCATTTCTTTGTCCAACTCATGGAAGACAGCGAGGGCCGCAATCCCTGGCACGACTACTCCGACGACCTGGCCAAGAAGGCCCTGGATCGGGTTGACGTGGAGTTTGAAAAGAAATAGGAGGCCCTGGTGGCTCTGTTGACCGGCGATGAATATGTGGAGAGCCTCAAGGCCCTCAGCCCCGAGGTATACATCCGGGGCCAGCGGGTGGACAAGGTCTGGGACCATCCCCTGCTGCACCAGACCGTCAACCATATCCGTGCCAATTTCGATCGCGCCGCCGACCCGGCCAACGGCGGTAAATACACCGTGCGTTCGCCCCTGACCGGCGAAGACGTGGCCCGGGTGCAAATGCACATCCAGGCCAGCATGGATGACGTTCTGACCAAGGCCAGGCTTACCAGGGAGATCAGCTCCCAGCAGATCTGCTCGGGCTGCATGTCCAACATGCTTTCGGTGACCTGGGCCATGGTTCACGACGTCGACCAGGCCCACGGCACGGACTATCATTCGCGGTTCCGTGATTACGTGGCCGGGCTGCAAAAAGGTGGCAAGGTCATCGCCTGGGGCATGATGGACCCCAAGGGCAACCGCAAACTACGGCCCCACCAGCAAGACCCGCCCACGGACCTGCGGGTGGTGGAGCAAAAACCCGACGGCATCGTTGTCAGCGGGGCCAAGGTGCACACCACCTTCGGCCCGGCGGCCCACGAATTCGTGGCCGTGCCCTGCCGGGCCCTGGGCCCCGAGGACAAGGACTTTGCCGTGTCGTTCGCCGTGCCCATCGACACGCCCGGCCTCAAGCTCATCGCCCGGCCCTCGCCCGGCCCGGCGCGCCAGACCGAAATGGAAAGCCCGCTGTCGTCCAAATTCCTGGGCGTGGAGGCCATGAGCATCTTTGATAACGTGTTCGTGCCTTGGGAGCGGGTGTTCATGTGCGGCCAATGGCAGCAGGCGGGGAATCTGCCCCTGTATTTCGCCAGCCTGCACCGGCAGTCCAAATGCGCGTGCAGCGCCGGCCACGCCGACCTGTTCGCCGGGGCCGCCGCCCTGGTGGCCAGGGCCAACGGTCTCAGCGAAAACAGCGGCCACATCCGCGAAAAGATCACCGACATGATCATGGCCGCCGAAACGGCCTTCGGCTGCGCCATGGGCGCGGCGGTGGAAGGCCAAATCCACCCCAGCGGCGTGTTCATGCCCAATGCCTCCATTGCCAATTGCGGCCTGAACCACATCCGCTCCACCTTGGGCGATCACCTGGCCGCGTTGCAGGACATCGGAGGCGGCCTGGTCACGACCATGCCCACCGAGGCGGATTGGCAGAATCCGGCATTGCGGCCCTACATAGAAAGGCACCTGGCCGCGGGCCCCGGTTATAGCACCGAGGACCGCCTGCGGGCCCTGAACCTGTGCCAGGACCTGGCCGCCTCGCGGCTGACGGGCACGATCCTTGGCTTCACGGTCAACGCGGCCGGATCGTCCGAGACCAACCGTCTGGTGGCAAGGGTCATGTACGACCTGGAAAGCCGGATCAACATGGCCAAGGACCTGGCTGGCATAACCTCTAGGGCTTGATCCAAAGGGCCATTCCGGCCAGCAGGGCCCCGGCCGCGCCGATCGCCGGTATGGGCCGGGGCCTCAGCAAAAAGTTGCTGATGGCCCAGGCGTAGGCCGCCGCCAGGGTGGCCACGGTGATGAACTTAGCCGTCGGCCCGATGCCGGGCATGGCCAGCAGCATCAGTTGGAACCAGATCACAAGCGCGTAATGCGACAGATAGATGTCGTAGGAATTGGCCGCCAGATTGCGCGCCACCCTGCCCTGTGTATTCCAAAACTTCAGGCCCAGGGCCGTGAACAGGCCCAACAAGGCGATGGACAAAAGGTTGCGGCTGAAAAATGTCAGCAGACCGAAAAGCTTCATGGTCTCGGCAGGCCCATAAAACATGATGTGGCGCAGCCAAATATAAGCAGCCAACAACACCAGCGAAGGCGCCAGCCAGGAGACGATGCCGCCATTGAACATTCCCCTGGCGGTCCAGTTGTTGCGATCGCTCAACACGCCCAGGCCGAAGCAGGTCAGGTACATGAATACCCGCGACGGCTGGAACTGAATCACATTGAATACGCTGAACCAGACCTCCGGGTCGGTCATGCCCGGCGACGAGACGAACATCAGCATTATCACCGCGCATGACGCCAAGAATACCGCTCCGCCCGTGGCCGCGATGAACCCGGCGGTTTTTAGTCCGGTCATATTGATGGGAGCCTGGTTGATCTCACGGTTGTCAAACCAGCCCCGCCATAGGGCGTAAGCCGCGCCGAAGATCAGAAAGAACGCCAGCAGCAGACCCAGGAACCACATATAGCGCTGGTAGAAGATGTCCTGCTGCATCACGGTGCTCATCGGCGGCAACAGGCCGAAATCAAAGCCAAGGAAGCTTTGCATGGTGACGAGCCAGGAGTCCCAATAGCTCCGGGTCAGGATCAGGCCGCCCCTGGTGTAATGATAGACAAAAGGCACGATGGGACAGATGACCAGGCCGCAGACGAGCCAGGGCAGCCCCAGGCGCTTGAACTTGCCGAGTGTGAATGCCCCGAGTCCCTTGCGGCGGAGGACAGGCAGGGCAAACACACCGGCAATATAAAACAACATGGGCATGGTGGAGGCGTCGCAAAAGGCCATAAGCCAATCGGCCAGCATGCTCTTTTCCCGCTCGGCCACCGGCCACCAGCCAACCCTGCTGTAGGCCAGGGCGGCATGCTGGACAGCCACCAGGATCACGAACAACCAGCGCAGGTTGTCGTAAAAGTATATGCGTTCGGACTTTGAGTCTTTGCTCATGGATCGCACCATTTCGGCTTGACCAGTTAATGATCAAATGCAAAAAGCTTATAATATCAACCTAATATAATCAGCCAAAGCACCGTTCATTTAATGTTGACCTTTTTAGTATGAATTACTACACTGCTGCTAAATTCAAGGTGCAAAGGAAACAGGCAATGATGTTAAACACCGGCAAAACAATCTCCATCGTTCTTCTGGCAATGCTAATCGCCGCTGTTTTTCCGGCGTGGGCTGATCACCACCAGGAGAATAAACATCATGGCGACCACACCGGCCTGGCTGCGCCGCGCAACCAGCTTTATCAAGACACCTGCGGCGGCTGCCATATGGCCTACCCCCCGTCATTATTGCCGTCAGGTTCATGGGCCAAGCTCCTACAGGGCCAGACTGATCACTTTGGCCAGGATCTGGCTATAGGGCAGGATGAGCGAACCGCGCTCTCGGCCTACCTAACCGCCAATTCCGCCAACTCCTCCGGCGCTAAAATCGCCCGTAAGATTATGCGGAGCCTTGACGGCGAGACCCCTCTGCGTATAACCGAAGTGCCCTATATCATTCATAAACACGAAGACGACGATGTCCCTGGCGGTGCCTTCAGTAGAAAATCAGTTGGCTCCATGGCCAATTGCGCTGCCTGCCATCCCGGCGCGGCCGGCGGTGATTTTGATGACGACAATGTGCGCATCCCAGCGGAATAGTTAGATTTATACATTATTTCAGGCATTGACCGCCGACTTGAGCACGTCCTTCCAGACGGCTTGCAGGTCCTCGGTATCGATCTGAGCTTTAACCTTCAGGCAACCGCGGACCCACTGACCGATGCCGAAGTGTTGGCAGTCCAGCCACTCGTCATTATTGACGTTGTGTCTGATAGTTGCCTGTGCGTTTGGCGACAGCTTGGTCATGGAGTTGCGCACAACCAAGGCGGCCTGGGCAAACTCTGGTGAATCTATTGTCGCGTGCACTTTTTCTTCTCCCATATGGCCAGGGCGCACCTCTGACGTAGCCGGTGGTTACGCCTGAAAGGTAACCTTTGATAATTACCTCCAGGTGACAACCCGGCGAAGTTTTCCGCAAACCACAGGCGATTGTGTTGCCCGTAATTTATCCGTGCTTACATGGTGTTATCGGGGCTCACCAAAGATGGGAGCCATTGCCGTACACTGGCGCTGGATTTTTCCCGTCCAATGCTCAAGGTTTTTGAAAGTAAACTCGTAGACCACCCACTCAGGATCAATCAGATCAAACAAACGGCAGATTCCGATGTCTTCAAATGCCTCGTGCTCGTCGATCCGGCTGACATGTTCATGGGCGGCCATAAGCTTTTCCCAAAACGACCCGTCAGGCAGGGGATCAATGCCGCCGGCGCGCAGGCCGCTGACATACTCGCCCGACAGGCTGCGGGTCAGATGCACGGCCCGGATGTGATCGGCCAGGGGCCCCATGGCCTCGACCTTGCGCAGGATATATTCCACGCCCTCGGACTCGGTGCGGATATCCTGGTTGGTGTTGAGCATGTGGCCGGTGTCCAGTACCAGGCCATAGTCTTCGATATCCAACCCGTCGAATAGCCGCCTGATCTCGTCCTGCTCCTCGAAGCGCAGGCCGCCGGGCCACCACAGGTTTTCGAACAGAATCGGCATGCCCGGATCATCATCGGCGCAGGCGCTGTTGACTATCTGGGCCGACATGTCGATGGTCTGCTGCCAGGTCCAGGGAAACTCCCAGCTCACCACGCCCCGCCAATCGGCCTGGGCCGCATGGAACACCGCGTACTCGGCCCCGGCCCGGCGGCCCCAGGCCAACTGCTTTTTATAGCAGTCGATGACCGCGCCCCGGTCCAGGCCGCCATAGAAATGCCGCGCAGTTTCCAGGTCGCCGAAGGTCCGCACCAGGCCGTCCATGTCTTCTTGCCACAGGTCCCACATGAACACGAAGAACCGTAGGTGCAGCCCGGCCACGAGATCGTTTGGGATATTGTCCAGCGGATAGCCGTCCACCGGATATATCTCGAAGCCGTCAAAGGCGAACCGGTCCATGACCTGGCGGCCGGTGGACCAGTCCTGACCAACGACCTCGATATCATTGGTGAAGGTGGTGGAATTTAATAGACGCTTCAACGGTTTTTCCCCACGGCTTTAGTTAGTTGCCCTCGTTGAAACGCCGCTGCCAATCGTATTCGCGGGCGGTCACCGAGTCTTCAAGGCGTCTCAGACGCCGTTCCAGGCTTTCATAGGTCCGCTTCAGGCGGCCGATGGCCCCGGCCCTGCTGGCGGTGTAGGAGGTGTAAAACTCCTTTTCGGATTCGTTTTCCAGGGGCAAGATCGGCTCACGCTTCATAAGCAGCGCCGCAATGACATAAAGCAGCACCATAGGCCAAAAGCCGCTGAATATGGTCGCCATCACGGTCAGGAAACGCACCCAGAAAAGTGAGAAGTCATAGTGGGTGGCGATGCCCTTGCAGACCCCCAGGAACATCCCGCTGCGCGAGCGGTAGGGCCCGCCGCCCCTGTTGCCGAATATCGTTCTGGCTTGTCTATGTATGGTCCTCATAGTTTTCCTTCCATGGGACATATCTCTTTTAAACTGCCTGCGCATATGTCTGTGATAATGCTTGTTGTGTCTCACCGGCCCTGCTCCTTCTTCTCAATGTCCAGTATGAGAATCTCCAGGGCTTCGATGCGCTTTTCCATCTTTTCCAGGCCTTGGTATATCTCCTGGATCAGCATGGTTTCCTCTGCCATTTGCTGCTCACGCTGTTTGCCCGTCGGGCCGGAATTGACTTTCATGGCCCATACTATGAAGAACCCGATTACTGCCGCCAGAGGTATGGCCAAGGCCATCATCGCAATAAATCCGCCCACGTTCTTTCCCTGTCCCGGTTGGGGTTATCGTATCGCCTTGCCGGACTACTTTTCCTGGCCGGCGGCCTTGGCCTTGAGTTCGGCCAGTTGGCGCTCGATTTCTTCATCCTCGGCCAGGCGTCCGAACTCTTCTTCCAGAGTCGGCTTGCGGCCATAGTCCACCAGTTCAGCCTCGGCCTCCATGCGGTCGATGCGGCTCTCCAACTTGTCAAAACGCATCATGGCGTCGGACGTCTCAAAGCGGCGCACTTCCTTACGGGCCTTGATCTTGTCCGAGGCCGCAGTGTGGCGCTGCAGCAACAGGCGGCGCTTTTCCCTGGCCATGGCCAGCTTTTCTTCCAAAAGCCGAATCTCGGTCTGGTAGCCGTCAACGATTTCCCTGGTCTTGTCTGCCTCGCGCTCCACCGATTCGGCCTGCTCCAAAAGAGCCCGCTTTTCGGCCAGAGCCTCCCGGGCCAGGTTCTCCCGGCCCTTGCTCACGGCCATCTCGGCCCGCTGGGCCCACTGCCCGGCCTTATCGCGGCACATGTCCAAAGCGCTTCTGGCCTTCTTTTCGGCGGCCATTGCCCCGGCGCAGGAGGCCTTTATCTCCACCAGGGTGTCTTCCATCTCCTGGATCATCAATTGGATCAGCTTTTCCGGGTTTTCGGCCCGGTCCAGCATGGCGTTGATATTCGAACTGACAATGTCTCTAGCCCTGCTAAATATACCCATGATCGCTCCTTATGCGAAAGTTGTCGCCTTGGCACAGGAGCAACAAGCGGGCCAACTCGCCACACGGATAAATAACCCTAACAAATTCAAGCGGATATTCATAGCAACGTATTAACGAACCGGCATTTTCTTTTGGTTTATATTTTTATTATTTGGTTTTTTTTACCATGTTATATATTATTTTACCATGAGCAACCAAAACGAAAATCCGTCTCCCCGATATCATGACGCCCTGGGCCAGTCAGAGGCCTTTTTAATCTTTCAGGAAGCCCTGTCCAGGGTCGCCCCGGTGGACCGCCCTGTCCTGTTAATCGGCCAGCGGGGCACGGGCAAGGAGCTGGCCGCCTCGCGATTGCATTTCCTGTCCTCGCGCTGGCAGGGCCCCATGGTCACCCTCAGTTGCGCGGCCATTACGCCAACCCTCATCGAATCCGAGCTTTTCGGCTACGAGGCCGGGGCGTTTACCGGGGCCCAGCGCCGCCGGGCCGGGCGTTTTGAGACAGCCCACGGCGGCACCCTGTTCCTGGATGAAATCGGCATCATGCCCCTGGAGGTCCAGGAGAAGCTGCTACGGGTGGTGGAATACGGCGTATTCGAGCGGGTGGGCGGCACCCAACCGGTAGCCGTGAACGTGCGCATCATCGGTGCCACCAACGCCGACCTGCCCGATTTGGCCCGGCAGGGCAAATTCAAAGAAGACCTGCTGGACCGCCTGTCGTTCGAGGTGTTGCATCTACCGCCATTGAGAGAGCGCAACGGCGACGTTGCCTTGTTGGCCAGCCATTTCGCGGCGCGCATGGCCCATGAACTGGGCCGGGAGGACATCGCCCAGTTCAGCCCCGAAGCCATGGCCGAACTGGAGGCCTTTGCCTGGCCCGGCAACATCCGCCAGCTCAAGAACGTCGTGGAAAGGGCCGTGTACCGCTCCGAAGGCCCGATCATAGAGGCCATCGAATTCGACCCCTTCCCGCCGATGCCCCTGCCCGCCAAGACGCTGGCGGTCCAGCCGCTTCCCGCCCCGGCGGTCGCCGCCCCATCAACCAGCCTTGACGCCCCCTTGCGTGACCAGGTCGCGGCCCTTGAGGTGTCGCTGTTATCCCAGGCCCTGCAAAAGGCACGTCACAACCAGCGCCAGGCGGCCGAGCTCTTGGGCCTTGGTTACAACCAGTTCCGGGGTCTTTACCGCAAATACCAGGACCGGTTAAAAAACGAATAGAAATTACAATACTTGTATTCCGGCGCGGTGTTTCTTTAATATCAATTAAGTCCTGCCGCTCACTGGAGGATGCCGTGAGGGTCTTCGCCTTGGTTTCATGCCTGATGCTGCTGTTGATGCCGCCCGCCCTTGCCGGGGCCCAGGGCGCGGACCAGCTGCGCATTGGAGCGGGCCAACCCAGCGGCGTTTACTTCACCTCGGCCGAAGCCATCAACCGCCTGCTTGGGCAATGCAAACCGGAATGCAACGTATCTCTGGCCATCCAGACCAGCGGCGACAATGTTCAGACCATAGAGGCCGTGGCCTCGGGTAGATATGAATTGGCCCTGATCTCCTCGGACCGGCTGTGCGAGGCATCCATTGGCTCCGGCCCCTGGCGGGGCCAGCCCCTGACCGGTCTGCGGGCGGTGTTGGGCCTCAACGCCGGGCTGTTTTTGATCACCGCCGAGCAGGCCCAAACGCTGACCAGCGGCGAAAGCTGGCTCAAGCGCGAACAGGCCGTGGCCTTTTCGGCCCTGGCCAGCAACGGCTCGAGCGACAAGCCCGTGCCCGTGATGGTGAACCGGGCCATTCTCATTGAAAATAAACGCACGGGCCGGATCATGGTCCGGTTCATGATAATGGGGCCGAGCCAACTCAATGCGGCGGCGTCCAGGGATGCCTGCTACCAGCAAACCGTCATACCGCCGATGTATAACGGCATAGGCGGCCAAAAGGCCCTGGCGGCCCGGACCACGCTGATCACCAGGGCCGACGTGCCGGAAGAGGCGATCTACCAACTCACCAGGGCCGTGTTCCAGAACGTGGACAAGTTGCGCATGGCCACCCCGGCCTTTTCCGAGCTGAATCCGGCCGAGATGTCCACCGGCCTGGCCGCGCCGCTGCATCCGGGCGCCGCCAGATATTTCCGGGAAGCGGGCCTGGGCGTGGAGCCATCAGCCGCCGAACAGGGCGACTAGGGCGTCCCAGCCCACGCCGCGCACGCCGGTGCGGTGGCGCATCACGCACCACAAAATCAGGAAAAAGTACTGGCCCATGTGCAGGGGCACGGAAACCCAGAACGAGCGCACCCGCCACACCACAAAGCCCAGGACAATACCGCCGACCACTGACGTGAGCCCCTCCACCAAGGGCTTGGTGAAGTGCATGGCCGCGAACGGCACGGTCTGGATGAATATGGCGTAGAGCCCGAACTTGGGCAGCAGGCCGAAGAGCATGAAGCCCCGGAAGAAGTATTCCCAGCCGATGAAATAAAGCAGGGCGAACCCCTGGGTGGCCAAGAAGATGTTCCAGTCCAGGGCGGCCAGCCTATAGCGGGGATAATAGGCCAGCATGGCCGGGATGTCCGAAACGAACCAGGTGCCCACGGCCACGGCGGGCAAATACAAGGCCAGCACTATGGCGGCCAGGCGCCAGTCGCCCAGGCCCAGGCCCATCTCCCTGGGGCCGCGCTTGAAGAAAATGATCATGCAGGCCAGGGGCACGGCCAGCCCCAGAATGAACTGCATCAGCGACCACCAGCCCCAGCCCCAGAACAGCATCTTTTCCGGGGCCACCACGCCCTCGAAGATCGCCTGGAATGCCGCGTGGCCGCCGATGCCCTCGTGGAGAATCAGTAGCACGGCCGACGCGACGAGCACGAACACGCTCTGGGCGTCCAGGTCCTTAAGCTTGTCGGCGAACTGCCGGATATGTAGTTTAATGCCGCTCAAAGTGACCTCCCATTGCGGCTATATTCTGCACCAAACGTTAATTAAATTTCCAGATCTTTGTGGGCGTCCATCAAGCGCATAAAATCATTTTACATGTATTCAAAGCATTAACTTCGGTGAAGTGCTGATGATCAATCCTTGGTCTTCGTCAGGGATTGGTCGTATTTAACTCCAATAATACCACCTGCGTCTTTCTTTCAATGTGTTGTATCGATTTTCCTCTCAGCAGAAAAATATTATTATCGTTAACTATTGACATATCCAATGAGACATAGTCATTATCTGAATATAATAGGTATTCATTCGAAACATTCCCTTCCCCGTCCAATTGGAATAGGATTTCGGTAATATTGTCCTTACTGAAATCAACGAAATGTCCAAATAGCCATAACCTATTTTCTTTGATTTTATAAACGGCAGAAGTAAATATTACACTATGCTTTGGGCTATACCATTTATTCACGGAAATATTCTTACGGGTGATGTTTTTCCCTGTACGATTATAGCTGCTCCATAAAATATTTGTTTTTTCGCTTCCATCAAATCTCTGCCTGAATTCAGACATTATCAAAGTCACTTGGTCATTTTTCGGTTTTATCAAATACGTATGCAGTATTAAATCTGTCATTCCCGGAGTATCCAACCACAACAACTTTCCATCACTATTAAATGAAGCAATAATGGCCTTGCTTTCATCTTTTTCATTTTGAATGCCACCACCAGCGACGATTTGCTTACCAATCATAACCATACTAAGGAACCCACCACGATGGATATTAGTTAGTACGTTTTCCCAAATTATAGCTCCGTCCAAGTCTATTTTTCCAACCCACGGATGAGGTACGGCAAATTGATAGTCTGGAGGCAAAAAACATCGTTTAACACCTGCAAATGTTATTATACCATCTTCACCAACATCTAATGCGCCGACAGTACATGAACATTTTGGGTCCTTCCAAACTCTTTGCCATAGCACTTTTCCACCAAGAGACACTTTTACCAACCAAGGGTAATACGCTTTTTTCTCTTTCCAATTTAAATCGCACGAAAAAACAATTGTATTGTCGGCTGATAGCTTTAATTCATAAATTCGATGTACATCACTTTCTGGACAAATGATCTTATTCCAAAGTTCTTCGCCATTCTTATCCAATCTGATTAGCCAAATACCTATTAATTTATTCTTTTGTTCAAATTTTGGTATCGCGACAATTACACCGTCGCCTGGTATCGCGACTAACTTATAACCTTTCGCCAATTCCCTTGTCTCAAACGTCCTCTCCCATAGCACCTTTGGTTTCGGCGTATCAGGAGCAACAGGCGTTATGGTCAGATCAGCGGCATGGGCGGGCGTTGATATCAATGAAGTGAAGCAGAACAGGACCAGGCAAATTATCAGGGAAACGCATGTTCTGAACTTGTCCATCACGCACCCCCGCTTATGATTTGCCCACCTGTCAACAAAACGCCTCGGCATCCCTAAATACGCACGCAATCCTCCGCATGTCAATGCGCCCGGCATTGCAACGCCGAGCCGTGGGCATAAAAAAAGCCCGGACGCGACTACCGCGCCCGGGCCACCCCACGAGCAACACGTTGCTCTTTTTGTCGGCCTACTTGGCCGACTTCTTCTTTTTCTTGGCCTCGGCGATGGTGGCCTTGCGCCACTCGCGCACCGATTCCGGGTCCTTGGCCAGCCTGGGGGCCTTGGGCTGCTTTACATATGACTCAAAGCCCTCATACAGGCCCGCCTCGTCCCAATGCACAAAGTCGTGCTCCATGACGTCCTTGTTCTCGGCCACCAGGTTGCCCATGAAGCGCCAGAAGAACAGGTCGTTCTCGTTGGGCGGGAACATGCGCTTTTCCTTGATGGCCACGGCCAGGTCCCGGGCCATGTCGGCCGCCCGCTGCATCACGGCGTCCTTGCCCACGAACTCGCCGGGGCTCACGGCGATGGCCGCCAGCCTGTTCAGGGGATAGGCCCCGAATATGCGCAGGACCATGGCCAGGTAGTCGGCCACCTTGACGTCGTACATGCCCGCCGACACGCTCACGGCCAGGCCCGGCTTCCAGGTCGGCTGGGGCTTGTGGCCGTAGGGCAGCGAACGGTCCAGGAAGGTCTTCATCTGGGCCGTGCAGTTCATGACATACACCGGGCTGCCCAGAATCACGCCGTCGGCGTCCAAGACCTTTTTGGCCACCTCGTTGTAGTCGTCGTCATTTATCCAGCATTTGCCCTTGTCCAGGCACAGGGCGCAGCCGATACAGTAGTCGATCTGCTTGTCGGCCAGAAAGATGTGCTCCATCTCCACGCCGTGCTCGGCCAGGCCCTTGCCGATGGCGTCGATGAGCTGGGATGTGTTGCCGAAACCCACATGGGGCGATCCGTTTACCGCTACAACCTTGTACTCGGCCATTTCAACCTCCTGAAACCGGTCAAGCCAGACCGATCTTCCTTTGATAATGTTGCGGGTACCATTTATTGAACCGCCTGCCCACCAGGATCATCAGCACCGTGGGCAAGACGCCTTCCATCGTGACTCTCATGGGCGGGTTTCTAAGGCCCAAAGCAGAGGGGGCAGCCGCCAAGAATATTGCGATAATGAACAACAGGGCCCAAACAGCGGTCATGCGGCGGTTTATGGTCTTGAAAATATCGGTCTGCCAAACCTCGGGCGGCGCGTTCTTGCGGGCGAAATATTCGGTAAAAGGCCGCATGCCCAGGATCAGGGGACCGGCCACGGCGCCCAGCAGCGCCAGGTAGATCAAGGCCACGGCGTATTTAGCCCCGAATCCGGCCAGGCCTGCCACCGGCAGCCAAAACGCCACGGCAAACAAAACAAAATATGCGCCAAAGCCTTTGTCTATGGCCGATGTGCCGTGTTTGGCCGTCTGCCAGGCCAATAGCGGCAGGTACGCCACCGCGCACGCAAGGGCCAAGGGGCGGACCGTGTCCGGGGCATAGCCAACCAGCTCGGACCAGGTTACGAGCACAGCGGCCAGCACCGGCCCGGCATAGGAACAGACGCTAGTCATGAAGCGTGTCTCCATCCTTGAGATGCCTGCTCTTGGCGATGCGGTGCTGAAAGAGGCGGTCGATGACGTAACTGCGCATGGCTCTGGCGTTGGTGACCATCGTCCTGGTGGTTTCGGCGTCCTGCTCATAGGGCAGATCAACGGTGACTTTATGCCGCAGCGCCATTTCATGGTTGACGATCTGGCGTCCCAGCTCGTTGTAAAAGCTCATGGCATCGGCGGACATGCCATTGGCCAGGCCCCGGGCCATCACCGCGCCCAAGGCAATGTCCTGCTCATCGAACAGTCCGGGCTCCATGGGCAGCAGCAGGCCCGCGTCCAAAAACTCGCCGGCCTGCTCGCGGGTCAGGCCGCATCGTTGACAGAATGTCTTCAAATCGACCTTTTCGCCGGAGTTGTCGCCGAACACCGTACGGTTTAGCTCCACCAGGGGCGTGATGTCGCGGCCCTGATCCTCGGAGCGCAACAGCTTGGCTATGCGGTCCAGGCTCAGGCCATGCTCCATTTGCAGGTGTTTGATGCGGGCAAGGCGGTCGACGCAGGCGGCGTCGTAGTGGGCCATGTTGGGGCTAGTTTTGTGGGGCTTTGGCAGCAGGCCCTTTTCCACGTACAAAAGGATCGTGGACTTTGGTACGCCCGACGCCTCCACAAGCTGCTTCATTTTCATCGTAGTTTTATTGCCTGATGGCTTGTCCATTTCGCCTCTCATCTCCGGGAGCACTGTATATTCAAAACCATTAAACTGTCAAGTGCCAAGTTTGCACTTTACAGTTTTTTCCTTAAAAAAAAGGCAGCCCCCCGAAATGGAGGCCGCCTTGAAGTTGCTTTTTCCCGCCCGTCAGGCCCGGGAACCGCTCCTGCGTCTGGCGAAACGGGCCTTGAGGCCGTCGCTGAGCGAACACAGCACAGGCACCACCACCAACGTAAGCAGGGTGGCCACGGCCAGGCCGAAGATCACGGCAATGGCCATGGAGCCCCACCACTGGGACGACTCGCTGCCGATGTCCAGGCGCATGTTGGTGAAGTCAAATGCCACGCCGGTGGCCATGGGCAACAGGCCCAGAATGGTGGTGATGGCCGTGAGCATCACCGGCCGGAAGCGGGTGAGCCCCGCCCGCACCAGGGCATCGTGGATGGACAGACCCTGGGCCTTTAGCTGTTCATAATAGTCGATGAGCACGATGGCGTTGTTGACCACCACGCCGGCCAGGCTTATCACGCCCACGCCGGTCATGATCACGCCGAAGGCCGTGTTGGTTATCAACAGGCCGATAAACACGCCGATGAGCGACAAAATCACCGAGGTCAAGATGATCAGCGGCGTCACGGCCGAGTTGAACTGGGTCACCAGCACCAGGAAGATGATGAACAAAGTGGCGATGAAAGCCCGGCTGAGGAACTGCGACGACTTGGCCTGCTCTTCCTGTTCGCCGGTAAAGCTGTATTCATAGCCCCTTGGCCATTCCATGCCGGCGATGCGCGCCTTGATGTCGACGATGATGTCGTTGGCCAGGCGGCCCGAGTTGTTGCCCGAGACCGTCACCACCCGCCGCTGGTCAACGCGGCTGATGGAGCCCAGGCCGCTGCCCAACTCGATGTGGGCCAGGCTGGTCAGGGGGATGGGCACGCCGTTGGCGCCGGACACTGTTATGCGTTTGAGGCCCTCCAAGGACTTGCGGTCTTTCTCGGGCAGGCGCACGATGATGTCGTATTCATCCTTGCCCTCGCGGTAAACGCCAGCCTTGGCCCCGTTGATGGCCGCCTTGACCGTATAGGCTATGGTGTAGGTGTCCAGGCCCATCAAGGCGGCCTTTTCCTTGTCCACCCGCACCTTGATCTCCGGCTTGGAGCGCACGTAGTTGTCCTTCAAGTCCACCAGGCCGGGCACGTCCTTGATCCGACGGCGCACCTCGGCGGCCAGATCGCCAAGCTTATGGATGTCCTTGCCCGATATCTCCAGGTTCACCGGCGGGCCGGTGGGCGGGCCGTCCTTTTGTTTTTCCACCCGCACCTCGGCGCCCTTGATCGTCTTCAAGAGTTTTTCGCGCACCTCGTCGACGACTTCGGTGGACGGCCTGCTGCGGTCGTGGAAGTCCTTGAAGTCCATGGTAACCCGGCTGACGTGGGTTCCCACGCCCTCGCTGTCCCACCCGGCGCTGACCGAGCCGGTGTTGGCTATGACGTACTTCAGATCCTTGTACGGCTTGAGCACCTCTTCAACCTGGCGGACTATCCGATCCGAGGCGTCCAGGTTGGTACGTTCCGGGGCCTTGATGTTCACGTGGGCCTTGTTGGGGTCGGCCTCGGGGAAGAACTCGGTTCCCTTGCCAAAGGCCCCGTAAAGGATCACCACCACGATCAGCAGCACGAACGACAGGCTGACCACCATCAGGCGGTGACGCAGGGCGAATTCCAGGGTGCCTTTATACAGGCTCCGGAAACGGCCCAGGTCTTCCAGGTTGTCATCGGTCATCTTCATGGGCTTGACCGTCTGGTAACGGGCCGAAAGAACCGGGTTGATGACCAGGGCCACGAACAGCGACGAACTCAGCGCCAGGATCAGCGTTTTGGGCAAGTAACCCATGAACTCGCCCATGACGTCGGGCCAGAAAAGCATGGGGAAAAACGCGCCCAGGGTGGTGATGGTCGACGTAGTCACCGGCCAGGCCACCTCGTTGGTGCCGTCTATGGCCGCCTGCATGCGGCTCTTGCCCTCCTGCATATGGCGGTAGATGTTCTCCACGATGACGATGCCGTTGTCCACAAGCATGCCCAGGGCCAGAATCAGCGAGAACAGCACCACCATGTTCAGGGTGATGTTCAGGGCCCACAGCAGGGCAAAGGTCATAAGCATGGACAGGGGGATGGCCGAGGCCACGAACAGCGCCGAACGGCCGCCGATGAACAGGAAAACCACCACCAGCACCAGCACCAGGCCGGTGAGGATGTTGTTTTCCAGGTCGGCGACCATGTTGCGCACCTCGTCCGAGGCGTCGGAGGTCAGGTTGATCTTCAACGTTGGCGGCAATTCGGACCGCATTTCCCCGACCAGCGCCTTGATGGCGTCGTTGATCCGCAGGATGTTTTCGCCGGAGCGCTTGGTGATATTGAGCGTCACGCTCTGGGCGCCGTTGATGCGGCTGCGGGTGCGCGGGTCCTTGTAGTGGTCGCGGATGGTGGCCACGTCACGCAGATAGACCGGTTTGCCGTCGCGCACAAAGGCCACGATGCTGAAGATCTCGCTGGGGTGCTGGAAATCCTCGGGCACCCGGACCATGTATTTGCCGTCGCCGATGTCCATGGTGCCGCCGGGCATGTTCACGTTGCCCTGGACTACCGATTGGACCATGGAGCTGAACGGCACATTGTAGGCCCGCACCCTATCCAGGTCGAACTCCACGTGGATCTCGCGCTCCAGGCCGCCGATGATCTCGGCGTCCAACACGCCGGGTATGGACTCTATGCGATCCTCGAACTCCTCGGCAAAGACCTTGAGCCGCTTGAGGCTGAACGGACCGCTGAGCACAACCTGGAGGATCGGCCAGTCAGAGGAGCTGACTTCGTCGATGACCGGGTCGTCCGGCAGATCGGCCGGCAGGTCCTGCTTGGCCTGGTCCACCTTGTCGCGGACCTTTTGCAGGGCATCGTCGGTGCTCACTCCGGTGAGGAACTTCAGCGCGATGCTGGATATGCCCTCGGCCGAGGTGGAGCGCATCTCCTCCACCCCATTGATACCCTTGAGCTTGCGCTCGATGGGGATGGTTATGAGTTTTTCCATGTCCGCCGGGGCCACCCCCTCGAAGGTGGTGGTTATGATCACGTAGGGGATGTTTACGTCCGGCGCGGACTCGCGGGGCAGGATCGAATAGGCATACAATCCCGCCACAACAATAATGACCAACAGCACCAGTACCGTGGACTGGCGCTTCAGGGCGACTTCGTTGAGCAGCATTTTATTGCACCTGGACCTTGATTCCGTCTTCGATGTCGTTTTGGCCCATCACAATCAGGTTTTCACCGGCCTCGAGGCCCTTGGTGATCTGAATGCGGTCCAGTTCGACCACGCCCAATTCCACGGTGCGGGCCTGGGCGATTCCGTCCTTTTCAACAAAAACCAGGCGTTCGCCGCCCTTGTCCACCAGCGCGCCCAGCGGCGCGGCCACGGCGTTCTCGATGGTCTGCTTGAGGAACGCGGCCCGGGCGATCATGCCGGGGCGGATGCGCCCGTCGGCATTGTCCACCACCACCCTGGCGTGAAAAGTCTTGGTGGCCGGGTCGGCCTTGAAGGCCACGAAATCAACCGCGCCGTACCATTCCTCGCCGGGATAGGCGTCCAGGGTGATCCGGGAAGGATCGCCAACTTTTATGTAGCGGACGTCCAACTCGGGCACATTGACGTTAACCCGGATCTTTTCGGTATTGACGATCTCGGCCACGGGTTTGCCCTGGTCGGCAAATTCACCCTGGTCCACATACAGCTTGTTGACCCGGCCGTTGATGGGCGAACGCACGAACCCCTTTTGGTACATAACCTTGGCCTCGCGCAGATTGTTGTCGGCCACCACCCTTGCCGTCTCGATCTTGTCGTATTCTTCCTGGCCGATGACGCCCTTGCCGATGAGCTTTTTGCGGCGCTGGGCCTGGTCTTCGGCCATTTTGTAATTGGCCTCGGCCCGGTCCAGGGCGGTCTTCAGCGTGTCGACATCGATCTTGGCCAACAGTTGGCCTTTTTTCAGAAGGTCGCCTTCAATGACCTCCATGGATTCCACCTGGCCGCCCAAATCCGCGGCCAAGACGACATCCTCGATAGCTTCGGTTTCGCCGGGCAGGACCAACGCGTCGCGCAGGACCGTGGGTTCCACCTTGACAACACTGACCTTGATCGCGCCATTGCCCGTGGGTGTTTTCGTTGTACCGGCTTCAGACCCGTCACAGCCGGTCAGGGCCAAAAAAAGCGCGACCAGCGCCAACAGAAGTGGCGCGACGTAAGCCTGTTTGTGGGGCATTGTTGAGCTCTCCTCGTGTGGGGGCCGGTGGGCGCACCGGTGCCCTTGGATGTGCCGTGGGGAATTCAATAATAGTGGATGCGATGGGGTTTGTCACCACTATAGGTGGCATATACAAAATAAATTTAACACTGTAATAATAACGTAACCCGACTGACTAAATATCTCCCAACTCAGCCGGGCGGCTAAACGAAAATCATTTTCACAACTGCTGGTTACAACCTATTGCTGGGATTGCTCCTTCCAGATGTCCATGACCTTTTCCATGACGTTTACCGGGGCCGCCCCAATGACCGGAACACCGTTGATCAGATAAGACGGAGTACTGCCCAGGCGGAACTTGATTGCCTCGGCCTCATCGTCCTTGATCCTCTTTTCCAGGGCGGGATCGGCCAGATCGGCCGCAAGGCGCTGTTGGTCCAAATCCATATCCCCGGCCATTTCCTCCAAACCGGCAATACCCTTTTCACCGAGTTGCTGGCGATTTTTAAACACCTGCGCTTGAAACTCCCAGGCCTTTTCCTGGTCCTGGCGGGCTATGGCCTCGAAATACAGCGCGGCCTTGCGTGAAAAATCATCCGAAGGATAATGCTTAAGCACGGCCATTATCTGTCCTGGCCGCTTTTTCATCAAATCCGGGATCATCCGTTCATTGGCGCCGCAGGCCCCGCAGGAAAAATCGGTATAGATCACAATCTTATACGGCGCTTCCGGTTTGCCCAATGCCGCGCGCCCCCCGGACAAATCCGGCTGTAAGGGCTCCTTGATGGACTTTTTAATCTGTTTGACCCAGGCCTTTTCCTGGGCAATGGAGGCGCCCTTGGCGGCTATGTCATAGATTTGCTCGGGTTGGCTTTGCAACACCTCCATGACGATTTCCGGATGCTGTTTGAGAAGGCGCTTTAATGTGTCCATTATCTGCTCGTCGGTCGCAGCGCCCGCAGGGCCAGCGGTCATACAGATTATGGCGACAACCCCATACAATAAGATGCGTTTAAGCACGGAGACTCTCCTTTGGGTGCACGGTGGTGAATACGCTTCCCTATACATGCCGATAACAGCGTACAAAATAACAGCATTTGGTTACGAAGCGCAATATTGATGCAAACATGCTTTACAATTGAGATATGTAAACTACCAGGTATTATTAAGGACCTAATTATCCAGACTGCACATGCGGAGACCTCAAACAGATGAGTCAACCCATGGAAACCGCATTCGCTCCAGCGGAGCGTGCGACAGCGGAAGTCGTTGAAAAGCAATCGCAATCGATCTGCGCCCAGCCCCTGGCCATGCACGTTGTCGAAGGCATGCCTCATGCGGTGATGGTGCTAAACAAATACCGCCAAATCGTCATGGTCAACGCCGCGTTTTTGGGTTTGATCCAAAAGCCCCTGTTGCAGATATTGGGCAAACGCCCCGGCGAAGCCCTTGGCTGCATCAATGCCGGCAAGACTCCGGGCGGGTGCGGCACCACCGAAGCCTGCCGGGATTGCGGTGCGGTACTGGCGATTTTAGCGGCCCAGGAAGGCCAGGCAGGCAACGGAGAATGCTGTCTTCGCCTGGACGCTCAGGGCCATGGGGCTGATCTGGAGTTGGCTGTCAGCACTTCACCCATGGAAGTCGAAGAAGAATCATATGTTCTCGCTTGCGCAACGGATATCAGCGCCACAAAGCGCCGCCGCTCCCTTGAACGCATTTTCTTTCATGACGTTCTCAACAGCATAAGCAACCTCACGGGCTTTGCCCACCTGTTAAATACGCCCAATAATGATAACCAGGCCAGGCACGCCCAACTCATCGAGCAAACGGCAAACAAGCTCATCGAAGAAATCGCCATTCAAAAAGACCTGATCGCCGCGGAAAACGGCGAGTTGAAGACCATACCCTTCACCTGCCGCTCCATGCAAATCATAGCCCAGGCCGTTGACACATGCCGGGCCCAGGAAACAATACGCAAACGCAATATCGTCGTCGATCAAACGAGCGAACAGTTGGAACTGTACACCGACCCCATGCTGCTAAGCCGCGTTCTGATCAACATGCTGAAAAACGCCCTGGAGGCCAGCGACGAAAGCAAGACCATTACCATAGGCAGCAAACAGATCGGCGACAAACTGCGTTTCTGGGTGCATAATCCGGAATTTATTCCTAAAGCCAACCATGAGTTCATATTCCACCGGTCCTTTTCCACCAAAAGCTCCGATCGCGGCCTGGGGACGTACGGAATGTACCTGATCTCCACCCGCTACCTCAAAGGCAGCATTGGATTCGAATCCAGCCCCGACAAGGGAACCACCTTTTACGTGGACCTTCCCAAAATGCTACAATAGCCGCCTGAACGCACCCCACCACAGCGAATACCATGGAGGCTATCATGGCAAGGAAGGTAATTATTTCGGCAGCAATCACCGGGGCCATCCACACACCAACCATGTCGGAGTATCTGCCGATCACACCAAAGGAGATCGCCGACCAGGCCATTGACGCCGCCAATGCGGGCGCAGCGGCGGTGCATATCCACGCCCGTGACCCGGAAACAGGCATACCCAGCTCCAACGGCGACCTCTTCGCCGAGATAGTCGAGCGCATCCAGGCCGGCACGGACGCCATAATCTGCATCACCACCGGCGGCGGCCCCACCATGAGCATCGAAGAGCGCGCCGCCTCGATCCCCCGCTTCAAGCCCGAACTGGCCTCCCTGAACATGGGATCCATCAACTTTGCCCTGCATCCCCTGGCCGACAAACACAACGAATGGAAATACGACTGGGAGCCCTTCGCCCTGGAAGCATCCAAGGACAATATTTTCCGTAACACCTTTGGCGATCTGGAAACCATTCTGGCCATGATGGAAGAGGCGGGAACCAAACCCGAATTGGAGATCTACGACGCCGGGCACATCCACAACGCCGCGTTCATGGTGATGCAGGGGATGCTCAAGCCTCCGGTGTACCTGCAATTCGTCCTGGGCATCCTGGGAGGCATGGCCGCCACCATCGACAACCTGGTCTTCCTGAAAAACTCCGCCGACCGCCTGCTTGGGCCAGGCAACTACCAGTTCAGCGGCTTCGGCGCGGGCCGCATGGAATACCCCATCTGCACCACCAACGTGCTCATGGGCGGCCACTGCCGGGTGGGCCTGGAAGACAACCTCAACCTCTCCCAAGGCGTCAAGGCCAAGTCCAACGCCGAATTGGTCGAAAAGATGGTCCGCATCCTGGGTGAATTCAGCCTCGAACCGGCCACCCCGGCCGAAGCCCGCAAAATCCTGGGGACCAAAGGGTCGCTGGGTTAGTTTTTTTCTTGGGGGGCTTTTTGAAAAAAGCCCCCCCAAACCCCGCAAAAACTTCGCTGTTTATTGATTGCCGGCTGCTCCGCCAATCAATAAACGGTCATGTCTTTCGTCGTTGCGTGGCTGTTTCATCATTGCGGGCGCATTTGTTTTGCCTGCGGCAAAACAAATGCGCCGAATAGATACAGAACCATACCAAGCCCGGAGCATCGGCCAAAAACAGCGCAATTGCTTTGGCCAAAGGCCAAAGCAATTGCGCACGCGGTTTTCTTTTTGGAAGGGGGTTTGGGGGAAACTTTTTTCTTTTGGCTACAAAAGAAAAAAGTTTCCCCCAAATAATCTACTTTCCTCGCCAAACAGGCTCACGTTTTTCCAAAAAGGCGCCCATGCCTTCCTGGGCGTCTTCAAAGCCGAGGTTGAGGCCCATGGCCGGGACGGCCAGACCGTAGGCCTGGCGTTCGTCCAGGTCGATCTGCTCGTAGAAGACGCGTTTGCCGTGGGCCAGGGTGGCTGGGCTGGCCTCGATGATCTGGCGGGCGAAGGTCTCGGTTTTGGCGGCCAGTTCGTCGGGATGGACAAGTTGGTTGACCAGGCCCCAGGAAAGCGCCTCCTCGGCGGTGACCCAGCGGCCGGTCATGAGCATTTCCAGGGCCCGTTTTTGGCCCACGGCCCGGACCAGGGGCACGGCCGGGGTGCCGCAGAATAGCCCGATGCGCACGCCGGGCGTGCCAAAGCGGGCGTTGGTGGCCGCTATGGCCAGATCGCAGGCGGCCACCAGTTGACAACCGGCGGCGGTGGCCACGCCGTTGACCCGGGCGATCACCGGCTGGGGCAGGCGGCGGATGCGCTGCATCATTGCTGAACAGTTGGCGAATATGGCCTGGGCTTCGCTGGCGCCCAAGCCCATCATCTCGTCCATCTGGTGCCCGGCGCAGAAATGCTTGCCCGCACCGGCGATAATCACCGCCCGGACGTCCGGATCGTTGCCCGCCTGGAGCAGGGCCGCGTCCAGGTCGGCCACCATGGCCCGGCTCAAGGCGTTGACTTTGTCCGGACGGTTGAGGGTGATGCGGGCCAGGCCGCTGTCCTTTTCAAAGGTAATCTCGGTAAAGCCCATGCACGCCTCCCTGTTCGGTTATTTAGGCAATCACGATCATCGGCCAAGCACCGCCGCCGCGTTGCTCCGCCGGTATGGACAACTGACTGTCCTTCATAAGACCCAGGATATCACCGCGCTTCAATCCGGGAAAAGCGATGATTTTCAGGGCGACCTGCCCACCGGCTTCGGACGAACCGGCAACCAGGGCGTTGAAGTCGGCGGCCAGGGCGGCGGCTGCTTGGGCGGCATTGTCCACGGCTTCGGCGCCCCAGGGGCCTTCGGCCAGTTGATTGAGCATTTTTTCGATGCCGTCGCGAATCGGATCCAGGCCGGATGCGCCGCCGTCTCCGGGGTCGGCGTATTTGGCCAGATCGATCTCGGCCACCAGTTGCACCAGGTCCGATCCCTTTTCCGGAGGAACGTCGTCAAACGGCGCCACGACCCCGGCTGCTGAGCGAAGCTCGGGCGGCTGGTCCTTCAGGCCCGCGTTGGCCCGGGCGGCCAGGATATCGATGGCCTGGGCATGGGTGGTGATCAGCCAGTCTTCGTTGTCGCCGAGGGTGGCCGCCAGGGTGGCCCAGGCCGACAGGCGGCTGGGCAGCAGGTGGTCGATGTTCTGGCTGTAATCCAGGGGCGGCAGGTCGTCCAGCCCGGCGTCTTCGTAGTCGGCCCGTTCGTGATCGTCCTCCATGTGGCCCATGGAGCGCTCCAGCTTTTCGCGGCCCTTCTCATACCCGCTGAGGGCGTTTTCCATTTCCACGGCCTGGGTGTCATGGATATGGGCCAGATGCAGCATCAGGTCGGCGGTGACCTCGGGCGTCTGCCTGGCGCTGGCCTTGGACTGGCCGTATGTTTTCAACTCGCCCATGACCGAGCGCACGGTCTCGGGCGTTTCGGGCATGACGCCGGCCTTGAGGGCCTCGGCCAGGCCGGTGCCCTGGCTCTCGCGGACCCACTGCTCCCATTGGCGCAGGAGCATGGCCATGCGCTTGGGCTCGGCGTCGCCGGCCGCGTCCGCCCCCTGGTTAATGGCCGGGTGCAACACCTTCACCAAACCGGAGTCGGCGTCCGGCTCGGCCTTTTGGTCCAGACTGGGCGGAGCCAGCAGGCACACCGGTTTGAATAGCGGACTGATTTTGGCCAGGACCGACGGCCTGAGCACGGTATCTGGAAACATTATGACCGGCAGTGTCATCTATCACCTCATGCCCCGCGCCCGGCTGCTGGTGACGCGTGGTTGTTGATGTGTTATGTTCAACTTCCGCCAATGCGGCGGTGATGATTATACGGAGTCTATCATGGATAGGAAAATCTTTGAAATGAGTCTGTCGGTTGAGGCGACGAGCCTGTATCTGCTGCTGGTGCCCCTGGCCGAAGGCGGTGTGCCCCTCAACCGTGACAGCGCCATGCAATTTTGGAATTCCAGCCAGGACAAACTCGATGACGCCGCCGAAGAATTGCTGGCCCGCTGCGTGATTCAGACTGTCATTTCCGGCGACTGGCTGTTGCTGCCGCCGACAAGCTGGGTTCAGCTTTCCTGAAGCTATGACTAGACGATGGTGATGATGCCCTCGACATGGCGCAGGGCTTCGTAAACCGCCAAGACCTGCTCGGACCCGGAAACATCCACCTCGATGGTGACTGACTCATATTTTCCGTTTGCCGACGGACGCACCCGGATATCCTTTTCCGGATCGACTTCGCCCAAGACCTTTTCGGCGGCCTTGCGTACGTCTTCCACAAAACCATCAGCGGCATAACCGATTGCCTTGAACATGTACGGTCCCGGAAAATCATGATGCTTTTCCAGGGCTTCCAGGGCCTCGGAACTGAGCATGGGCTGGCCGGAGCATTTACCGCAGGTGCATTCGGTCATATTCCACCATCCGTCAAGCAGAAAAAATACGACATCTTCAACAGTTACATAATGTTTGATTTTACCCGCCGGGTTATTGGCTGTCAATTGAGCCCCGGCGTTGACACGGGCCTCCGCCAGGGCCCATGATGACGCCGGAGGCCGAACCTTGAGTACAAACGGACATATACTGATCATCATGACCCGCCTGCCCCGGCCGGGCCAAACCAAGACAAGGCTCGAGCCCGCCCTGGGCCCGGATGGCGCCGCAAAGCTGCAAAAAACCCTGACCAGGCGTCTGCTGGCCAGGGCCCGCCGCCTGACCTTGGGCGCCGGCGTCGAAATCCAGATCAGCCACACCGGCGGAACGGCCGCGGACATGTCCGCCTGGCTGGGCGACGACCTCGTGTATCACCAGCAGCGGGGCGAAGGCCTTGGGGCGCGCATGGCCGGAGCCTTTGAGCACGCCTTTGGCCGGGGAGCCCGCCGGGTGGTCATGGTGGGTTGCGACTGCCCCCAGGTGGACGAAAAGTTACTGGAACAGGCCTTTTCTCTACTAGAGCTCAACGACCTGGTGCTTGGCCCGGCCACTGACGGCGGTTACTACCTCATCGGCCTGTCGCGGCCCGCCCCGGATCTTTTTAACGGCCCTGCCTGGGGCACGGAGTCGGTCTTTGACCAGACATTGTGCATCGCCGCCGGCCTGGGTCTGAGCCATGAAACCGTGGACCGGCTCAGCGATATCGACCGGCCCGAGGATCTGACCTTGTGGCGGGAGCTGGCCCTGCGGGACGCAGAGAAAATTTCAGTGATCATCCCGGCCCTCAATGAAGCGGAAAATATCGACAGGACCATACGGTCGGCCATTGATGAGGCCTTTGAGGTCATCGTGGCCGACGGCGGCAGCGGTGACGAAACTACGGCTTTGGCCCGTCAGGCCGGGGCCCTGGCCATGGACGCACTCAAAGGCCGGGCCCGCCAGATGAACGCCGGGGCGCGCCTGGCCAAGGGTGGCGTATTGCTGTTTCTGCACGCCGACACCCTGCTGCGGCCGGGCTGGGCCGCTGAAGTGCGGTGTATCCTGGCCGATGAACGCAACGCCGCCGGGGCCTTCAGCTTCAAGCTGGACGCCGACAGCCCGTGGCTGCGCCTCACCGAATGGGGCGTGGCCCGGCGCTGTGAATACGGCCAAATGCCCTACGGCGATCAAGGCCTGTTTTTGCGCGCCGATGATTTTTGGGATGCCGGCGGCTACCCGGACCAGCCAATAATGGAAGACTGGGAACTGATAAAGGCCATGCAAAGGCGCGGCCGCATCGCAATCAGTCCGTTGGAGGCAGTCACCTCGGCCCGGCGCTGGCAGCGCGGCGGCGGCATCCGGGTGTGGGTAATGAATCAAGTGGTGGTGGGGGCCTATTACCTGGGCGTGAACAGGTATCGACTGCGAAACTGGTATGACAAGATTACAAAGTGATATCAGCTTCCGCAAAAAGGTCCAACTCTCTTGACAGAGCAATTGTAGAGGTGCATGTTTGGGCATGCGGTGAACCACGCAAGCCACCGCAACGAGCCAACCGCAGGGGAAAGGCCGATATCTTGTCAGACTTGCGAACCATTGACGTCGGCCGCATAACCGATAAAATCGCTAGGCTATGCGGCGAGGCGGCGTTTGAGCTGCCCGACGACGTCCGGCAGGCCATAAAAAAGGCCTCGCAAAACGAACCTTCACCAGTGGGCCGGGAAGTCCTGGGCCGCCTGATCGATAACGCCGACGTAGCCTCGGCAGAAAAACTGCCGATCTGCCAGGATTGCGGATTGGCCGTGGTCTACCTGGACATTGGCCAGGACGTGCACCTGATTGGCGGCGACGTGACCGAAGCCGCCAATGAAGGCGTTCGCCGAGGTTATCAGGACAACTATCTTCGCAAAAGCGTTTGCCATCCCTTTACCAGGGCCAACACCGGCGACAACACACCGGCCGTGGTCAATATCCGCGTGGTTCCCGGCAACCAGGTGCATATCTACCTGATGCCCAAGGGCGGCGGCAGCGAGAACATGAGCCGGGTGTATCTGCTCACCCCGGCCCAGGGCCGCCAGGGCGTCGTCGACATGGTCCGGGAAACCGTACTCAACGCGGGGCCCAACCCCTGCCCGCCCATCATCGTGGGCGTAGCCGTGGGCGGTACCTTTGACCAGGCCGCCAAGAACGCCAAACGCACCTTCCTGCGCGAGCTGGGCTCGCTCAACCCCGACCCGGAGGCCGCGGCCCTTGAGGCCGAACTGCTGGAGATAATCAACTCCATTGGCATCGGCCCGGCCGGGCTGGGCGGCGGAGTCACCGCCCTGGGCGTTTTCGCGGATATCCAGCCCTGTCACATCGCCAGCCTGCCGGTGGCCGTCAATATCCAGTGCCACGCGGCGCGCCACAAGGAGGCCGTGCTGTGAGCGAGATCAAACGACTTACGCCTCCGCTGACCGACGAAGACATTGCCGCCCTCAAAAGCGGAGACAGGGTGCTGTTGTCGGGCACCATCTACACCGGCCGGGACGCGGCCCACAAGCGCATCGTCGACGCCCTGCACGAAGGCAAAAACCCGCCGTTCGACCTGCAAGGCGCGGTGATTTTTTATGTCGGCCCCTCGCCGCCACCGCCGGGCCGGGTCATCGGAGCGGCAGGCCCCACCACCAGTTACCGCATGGACGCCTACGCCCCGGAGCTGATCAGTCGGGGTCTCAAGGCCATGATCGGCAAGGGCAGCCGCAATGACGGCGTCAAGCAGGCCATGGGCCAGTACAAGGCCGTATATCTGGCGGCAATCGGCGGAGCCGGGGCCCTGATGGCCAATTGCATTAAAAAAGCGGAAGTGATCGCATACGACGATCTGGGGCCCGAGGCCGTGCGCAAGCTGGAGGTCGAGGACATGCCCCTGTTCGTGGTCAACGATATTTACGGCGCGGACTTGTATCAACAAGGCCGGGCCGAATACGAAAAGAAATAGGCACAACAAACGGCGCAACCCGCAGGCGCGCCAAAAAGGAGAAGCAATGAAAGCCTATCCACCAAAGGTGCGATACCGGCTGCACGCGGGCTACATCGCCTGGCTGTTGCAGCGCATCTCCGGATTGGCCCTGGTCCTGTACCTGGTCATGCACGTCTACGTGATCCACAACATTTCCAGAGGCCGCGAGGCATTCAACGAGATCATGGGTATCGTCCAGTCGCCGCTGTTTCACCTGGCCGAGGTGGCCCTGTTGGGCGCCGTGGCCTACCACGGCATCAACGGCATCCGCGTAGTCCTTTTAGACTACGGCAAGGCCGCGGACAAGGACAAGATCAAGCCCTGGGTGTTGGGCGCCATGGCCGTCAGCGCCGTATTGATCATCGCCGGCGGCATCCCCATGCTCAAACTGGCCCTGCAGCACTAGGAGGACAACATGCGCTTTCTCGGATCCGGCCGCAGCGGCACGTTTGAATGGCTGTTCCAGCGCGTCAGCGGCGTGGCCCTGGTGCTCCTGCTGGGCTTCCACTTTATCTTGATTCACTTTACCGGCGATCCCGGCCCGGTAACATATGACAAGGTCGCTCCCCGTCTGGCCAGCCCCCTATACAAGGCCTGGGAGCTTTTGTTCCTGGTGCTGGCCCTGTACCACGCCATGACCGGCCTCAAGCTGGTGCTCGACGACTATGTGCACAACCACAACGCGCGCATCTGGCTCAATGGTCTGGTATGGGTGGCGGCCCTCGCCTTGTTGATCTTCGGGTCCCTGACCATTATCACCTTCAGTTATCAGCCGGGAGCGTAGCGATATGTCCATCAATACAACAATCACCACCCACCGCGTCGAGGCACTGGTCGTCGGCGCGGGCGGAGCGGGCATGCGCGCGGCCCTGGAGGCCGGCGGCAGCGTGGACACGGCCGTCATCAGCCAGGTCTTCCCCACCCGCAGCCATACGGTTAGCGCCCAGGGTGGCATCGGCGCCAGCCTGAGCAACGTGGAGCCCGACTCCTGGCATTTCCACATGTACGACACGGTCAAAGGCTCCGACTGGCTGGGCGACCAGGACGCCATCGAGTTCATGTGCCGGGAGGCCCCGGACGTGGTCATCGAACTGGAACATATGGGCCTGCCCTTCAGCCGCCTGGACGACGGCCGTATCTACCAGCGCCGTTTCGGCGGCCACACCCGGGACTACGGCGAGGCGGCGGTTTGCCGCAGCTGCGCCGCGGCCGACCGCACGGGCCACGCCATGCTACACACCCTCTTTGAGGAGTGCCTGCGCAGGGGCGTGAAATTTTTCAACGAATATTACATGCTCGAACTCATCGTCAATCAGGGCGTGGTCTGCGGCGTGCTGGCCTGGGACATGATCAAGGGCGGGTTCCACCTGTTCCACGCCAAGGCCACGCTTTTTGCCACGGGCGGCTACAGCCGCACCTTCCGCACCACCAGCAACGCCCACATCTGTTCGGGCGACGGCGCGGCCCTGGCCATGCGCTCGGGCGTCGTGGCCCAGGACCTGGAGTTTTTGCAGTTCCATCCCACGGGCATCTACGGCGCGGGCAACCTGATCACCGAGGGCGTGCGCGGCGAGGGCGGCGTGCTGATCAACGGCGAAGGCGACAAGTTCATGGTCAAGTATGCGCCCAAGATCAAGGACCTGGCCAGCCGCGACGTGGTCAGCCGGGCCATGGCCGAGGAAATGCGCCACGGCCGGGGCTGCGGGCCCAACAAGGACCACCTGCTTTTGGACATGAGCCCCATTGGCGCGGAAAAGATCATGAAGCTGCTGCCGGGCATCCATGAGCTGACCGAGGTCTTCGCCGGGGTCGACTGCACCAAGGACCCCATACCGGTGACGCCGACAGCCCACTATTCCATGGGCGGCATCCCCACCAACTATCACGCCGAGGTGGTCATCCCCGGCGCGGACGGGCCAGAAACCATTGTTCCGGGCTTCTACGCGGCGGGTGAGGCGGCCTGCGCCAGCGTGCACGGGGCCAACCGCCTGGGCACCAACTCCCTGTTGGACCTGATGGTCTTCGGCCGCGAAGGCGGCAAACAGATGGCCCGCTTTGCCAAGGGCATGGAATCATGGCCCGAGCTGCCCAAAAACGCCGGGGGCACGGGCGTGGCCGAGGTGGAGCATCTGATGAACGGCGGTGGCGGCACCCGCATGGGCCCGCTCATGGAGCAGATGCGCCTGGACATGGAAAACCACTGCGGCGTTTTCCGTACGGCCGACGAACTGGGCCAACTCACCGACAAACTGGCCGCCCACAGGAAGTCCTACAAGGACGTGGGCATCCAGGACAAGGGTTTGGCCTACAACCTGGACCTCATCGAGGCCCTGGAGTTGGGCCACATGCTCGACGTGGCCACGGCCATCTGCGCCGGAGCTCTGGCCCGCCAGGAAAGCCGCGGCGGCCATTACCGCGACGACTTCCCCAAGCGCGACGACCAAAACTGGCACAAGCACACCCTGGCCAGCCTCAACGCCGACGGCACGGTGAGCCTTGACTACAAACCGGTGCGCATGAAACCGCTGAGCGTGCCAACCGTTGAACTTGCCGAACGGGTGTATTAGGAGGGGGTCATGGAAAAAGTAACATTCACTATTTTGCGCTATGACCCTGAAAACGGCAAAAAGCCTTATTATCAGGATTTCGAGGTGACGTTGGAGCGTCCGGGCATGATGATCCTGGACGGCCTGAACCAGATCCGCTGGGAACTCGACGGCACCCTGGCCTACCGCCGCTCCTGCCGCGAGGGCGTGTGCGGCTCCGACGGCGTCAACGTCAACGGCGTGAACATGCTCACCTGCGTGACCCATATCAGTGACGTGGTCAAAAAGGGCAAGCTGGTGATCCAGCCCCTTCCCGGCCTGCCCCTGATCAAGGACCTGGTGGTGGACCTGGACGACTTCCTGCAGAAATACTTCACGGTCAAACCGTACTTGATCACCAAGTCGCCGCCGCCGGTGCGCGAACGCCTGCAATCGCCCGAGGAGCGCAAAAAGCTAGACGGCCTGTACGAGTGCATCCTTTGCGCCTGCTGCTCCAGTTCGTGCCCCTCGTATTGGGCCCATCCGGATTATATGGGCCCCAGCGCCATGCTCAACGTGGCCCGGTTCGTGGAAGATTCCCGGGACGAGGGAATCGAGGAGCGGCTGGACATGCTGGAGGGCCGCACGGGCGTGTGGCGCTGCCACACCATCCTCAACTGCGTGGAAGCATGCCCCAAGAACCTCAACCCGACCCAGGCCATCGGCACCCTGAAAAAGCTGATGGTGCAACGCCGTTTCTAGCAGCAAGACCTCGGCTTTACTTGAACGCCGTACCCCGTCCCCACCGTGGGGCGGGGTGTTTTAATGAACGGACGAACCGTGGAAAACCTGAACGCACGAAAAAGGGCTCTACGCATGCGGGCCGGACGCCGGGGCTACCTGGAGGTGGAGCTTGTCATGCGGCCGTTTCTGGACAGCCGTCTGGATGCTCTTACCGAAGCCGAAGTGACCCAGCTGGAGGTCCTGGCCGAGCTGGAAGACCTGGAGTTGTGGGAAGTGATCAGCGGCAAAAAAAAGCCGCCCCAGGGCGTACCAATCGAGTTGGTAAAGCGGATTCGCACGTCTCCAATACTTCCAGACACGCACTCACCGGATGAATCTAATTGACATAACCGCCGCCTTGTTCTATTGTAAGCGTGAATAATTATTAAATCCAGGCGGTTAAAACGTCTGGGCCTTTTCCTGCGAGGCCACCGGTGACCGAAGAAAAAGTCACGCTTCACCCTGTAATCACTCCGGACCAAATCCGTAAACGAGTGGAAGAGTTGGCCGTTGCCATTAAAAAGGACCTCGGGCCGGAAAAACCGGTGCTTTTGGGCATACTCAAAGGCTGTTTCATGTTTTTCACCGATCTCGCCCGCCAACTCGACATGGACGTGGACGTCGATTTCGTGCGCCTGGCCTCTTATGGATCAAGTGACCAGAGTTCCGGTGAAATCAACATGGTCAAGGCGCCGGAAATGAATTTCGAGGGCCGCACGGTCCTCATCGTGGAGGACATCGTCGATACAGGCCTGACCCTGGCCTGGCTCAAGGATCACCTGGAAGGATTCAACGCCAAGCAGGTAAAAATCTGCGCGTTCATCGACAAGGCCGAACGCCGCCAAATAGACGTCAAGGTCGATTATGTCGGTTTCAAGGTGCCTGAGGGCTTCCTGGTGGGCTATGGGCTGGACTACAATGAAAAATATCGCAACTTGTCCGGGGTGTTTGAGTTGCGCTTCAATTCCGACAAATGATGGCAGAGGTTGAGCCGTGATCGTCACTTGCCCAAAATGCCAAGCCAAGTTCAATCTTGATGAAACCAAGATCCCGCCTGAGGGCGCGTGGGTCCGTTGTGGTAAATGCGACGAAGTATTCCAGGTCTTGCCTCCGGGCGCCAAGGCACCCGAGCCGGAACCAATGCCCGGTGATGACATGGACCTGGGCGACGACCTGTTTGGCGGCGACATCGGCGATGACGAATTCGATTTCACCGGCGGCAGCGAGCCCGAACCCGATGGCAAGGGCCGAGGCAAAGCCTTCAAGATTTTCTTCTGGCTGCTGGCCATTATTATGATCCTGGCCGTGGTCGGCGTGGGCGCCTTAGTCACAATGGGCCGTATGGGCGTGGGCGGCGAACTCGTCACCCAGTTGGGCAAAATTCCGGTCATCCGCGATCTGATAGGCACCCCGGCCCAGACCAACCTCAGCAAGGAAGACTCCCTGCCCAGCAATGCCCTGATGATATTCCGCAATGTGCGGGGATCTTTCAGGAACAATAAAGACGGCAAGCAGCTGTTCGTGGTCCAGGGCCAGGTGGAAAACACCAGCGACCAGGTCCGGACGGACATCATGCTCCGGGCGGTCATCCTCAACAAGGAAAAGCAAAAGGTCGTAACGGCCAAGGCCTACGCCGGACCGGAGTTGAACGTAGAACAGCTTCGCCAGATGCCTCTTGACGAAATAACCCGCATTTTGGCGTCGCCGGTCGGTCAAGACGGCACCAAGTATGTTGTCGCTCCGCGTTCGACCATCCCGTTCATGATTGTATTCGCCGATCTGCCCAGCAATGTTTCCGAATATCTGACGGAGGTGGTTTCTACCAAACCGTTAGAGGACGCCCCGGCGGACAGGTAGCCAACCGTGAGCGGCATCCGAGGTCGCATAATCCTGGGCATCGCCCTTTCGCTGGCTATTGTCGTCGGTGGAACCCTGGGCTATCACTTCATCGAAGGCTGGAGCCTTTTCGAATCGCTCTACATGACCGCGATCACCGTAACCACGGTGGGATTTGGCGAGATCAGGCCGCTGAGCGAAACAGGGCGCATTCTGACCCTTGCGCTGATATTCTTCGGCGTTGGAATCGTCCTTTACCTGATCACAACCTTCAGCCAAATGGTCGTGGAAGGCAAACTCCGCCAAATACTGGGGAGGAGAAACGTGGAGAAGCACATCCGCTCGTTGCGCGATCACTTTATAATCTGCGGATACGGCCGAATCGGTTCCCAGGTGGCCAGAATGCTGGGGGACAACGGCTATAAAACCGTTATTGTCGACAACCACCCCGACATCGGCAGACGCCTGGAGAACACCGGCCAGGATTTTTTTTACGGATCGGCCACCGAAGACGAAAGCCTGCTTAAGGCAGGCATTGAAAAGGCCAAGGGCCTTGTGGCCACGGTCAGTTCCGACGCGGACAACGTGTTCATCACCCTGACGGCCAAGGGCATGAACCCCGGCCTGTTTGTCATCGCCAGGGCCACCGAGCCTGGCAGTGAAATCAAACTGCGCAGGGCCGGAGCGGACAAGGTGGTCTCGCCCTATTTCATCGGCGCCCGGCGCATCGCCCAAATGGTAATGCGGCCCACGGTGGCCGATTTTGTCGATCTAACCTTTCATGGAACGGACGAGGCTCTGCGCATGGAGGAAATGAAGGTCGGTCCCAAGGCGGAATTGGCCGGTGTAAGCCTGATGGACTCCGGCATCCGCCACAAGCTGGACATCATTGTTCTGGCGGTGAAAAAAACCAACGGCGGAATGATTTTCAACCCGCCCGCCCATACGGTGGTCGAAGCCGGGGACACCCTGGTGACCATGGGCCCGTCCAGTTCGATGAATCAGCTCAACAAAATGGTCGACTGCCAAGCGCCAACTATCCGAAAATCGTAATCAGCGCCCCGCCTGCCACCATCAGCAGACAGGCGGCCAAATGCTGCGTCAAACGCGCTTCACCCAAAAACAATCCGCCGTAGGCCACGGCTATCAGCGTGCTGGTGCGTTTGATTGCCAGCATATAGGCCGCCGGGGCCATGCTGATGGCCCAAAAATGGAAGACCAGCATCAGGGCCATGCTCAGGCTGACGCCAAGCACTGGCCCCGGCCGGGACATCCACTGCCGTCCTATGGGGCCGCGCATACGCAGCACCAAAAACAAAAAAAACGCGAAAAACGTCGGATACACACCGGCCATGAACATGGGGCTGGCGGCTAAAATTGCTTTTTTCCCGATCACGGCGTTGAAAGCGTATAGCATGGCCGTAATCAGAATATATAACGAGCCGCGCTCCCTGGTTATGGCCTTGAACGGCTCCAGCCAGCCTTCCTTGGCCTGATGAATATTAACCGCATAGGCCCCGGCGCAAAGCAGCAGAACTCCGGCCGCCCCCATCAGCGTGGGCACCTCGTCCAGGATCAAAAAGGCCGTAAGCATGGCGAACAACGCCGTGGTGGCAAAAAACGGCTGAACCACGCCCAGCGGCGCGATCTGGATGGCCCGGTTGTACAGGAGCATGGCAATGATTTCGCCGGGCAGGGCAATACCGCAGGCCCAGTAAAAGGCCGGCTGGACCTCGGGCCATGGCGTCACCAACAGGATAATCAGGCTGACCGGCACCATGCCGCAAACGCGGACCATGACCACCTGATTGAGGGGCAGATCGGCCAAACCGCGTTTGACAAAAAAATCAGCAGTGGCCATGGCAAAGGCCGAGCCCAGCGTCAAAATGAGCCAACTCAAGGGACACACACGCCGTGAAATGGGGCAATACCGGCGACGGCTTGGCCATACTGAGCCGCGGCAACCCGGATATCCTTGATATCCAGGCGCCCGGCGGTATTTTGCTTTTCCCGTTCGGGGATTTTATTCACGATCAGATAAAGGTATTGTACCTTGCGGCCCGAACCCCAGGCGCAACCGCCGAGTGCAGGTGCCGCGGGGAGCGGAAGGCCGTTCATCGGCCTTATTCCTTTGGCAGAATTTTTACCGGGATTATTCCCTCAAGGCCCGCGGCAAACCGCCTGGCGTCGTCATCGTCGCCGACAATGGCCCCGTAATGCATGGGTATGGCCAACTTCGGCCCGATGGCCAGGGCCGCCGCCACCGCCTCCTCGGCGGTCATGACGTATGTGCCTGAAACCGGCAACAGAGCGATATCCACTTTATAGCCGTCCATCTCCGGAATGTAGTCGGTGTCACCGGCATGGTAGATGGTAACGCCGTCGACCATGATGATGAAACCCAACCAGGCGTTCTTCCTGGGATGAAAATCCTTGTTCAGGTTGTAGGCGGGAACCGCGGCTATCTCCACATCGCCCACCTTGCCTTTTTTGCCTGGCAGCAATGCGGCCACTTTGCCGCTGAGTTTTTCAGCCGCATCCGGTTCGGTGATTATCACCGTCTCCGGTCCCTGGATTTTGGCTATATCCTCGGGGGAACAGTGGTCATAGTGGTCGTGGGTGATCAGGATCAACGAGGCCTCGGGGCCGTTTTCTATTTGATACGGGTCCCAATAGATGGGGCCGCCGGGCCTGTCCAGCCTGAAGCAGTCATGCCCCAGCCAGTGCAGGTCTTGCACCAGTTTGTCCACAGCTTCCTGATCAGCCACCAGCCACCTCCCGGAAAAAATATGAACCTAGTCCAGAGCAAACACAACCCGGTGGTTAACCAGGGACATGCTCTTGATATGGCCGTTGATAATCTTTTGTTCGCCGTAGATGCTCACCAGGCGAACCTGCCCACCGTCTTCGGGCTCGATGACGTCGACATCGGCCAAAAGCAGCTGTTCCTTGCCATCATTATCTACAATATACGCTGTGGCTTCACACATTTTGCATCATCTCCCTCAGGCCCACCTGGACGATTTGGTCGACCTGGTGTGGCAATGGTTCGTGATTGACGCTGACAATCTCAACATTTTCACGGGTCAAGGGAAGTAGAAACTTCTTGGCCCTGCATGTAGCGACCGCCTTGGCCACTTCCGGGGTGACTTCCCCCATCATGGCATTGGCCAATACGATGCTCACCGGTCCGACTATCACGTCAGCATCCTTGATGGTGACAATGATCGCATTTTCTCCGGTGGCGCCGCGGTTGGCTCTGGCCTTCATCATCTGGGCCGTGGCTATCGCGTTTGTGCCCAAGGCCAGCACCTCAACGTCCTCGCCGTATTCTTCCTTAATCCGGCGAATGATCACGCTGCCGATGCCGCCGCCTTGGCCGTCTATTACACAGATGCGCACAATACCTCCATCTGTTAAGGACAATACTACTGAACAGCCCGCCGTTCAAGGCGGCAAAAGCTTGTGCATCAAGCCAATTGCATTTAGAATCCATTAGAATTTTAACTAGTGAGTTTAGCATGGATTTTATTTTTGCGGTCTTGGTTTTTGGCGGATATCTACTGGGGTCGCTGCCTTTTGGTATTTTGATCATGCGCCTCAAGGGATTGGGCGACCCCCGCGAAGGAGGATCCGGCAATATCGGGGCCACCAACGTCATGCGCATAGCCGGTAAACCGGCAGGGGCCGCCACGCTTGTGTTGGATATAGCCAAAGGGGCCGTTCCGACTCTGCTGGGGGTATTATTCCTTTTGCCATGGCAGGCCGCCGTGGTGGGCCTGGCTTCGTTTTTAGGCCATATATTCCCCGTATATTTGCGATTCAAGGGCGGCAAAGGCGTGGCCACGGCCCTTGGCGTCTGGATGATCCTGTCTCCCCCGGCCTTTTTGGGCGTGGTGGCGCTTATCCTTTTTTTGGCATGGCGAACCGGGCATATGTCGGCGGGATCATTGGCCGGATGCGGTTCTGCGCCGCTATGGATGATAATCAACCGCGAACCATGGCAGGTAATCACCGTTTCCATTATGATGTCGGCGATTATCGTTTTTCGTCATCGAGACAACATTACTAGGTTGATCCAGGGCAAAGAAAATACTATTAGATAATGTAAGGCATTATCAATTGCCTGCCGGGTGATTTGTCCCCTGCGGGCTTCGGGAAATACAACAGTGGAAACGCATCAGAAAATCAAGTCAGCAGTTCAAGAAAACGCCAGCAAACCGCTCAGTGTGTTGCTGGCCGATGATTCGGATCTCGCCCTTCATCAACTCAAAGTAATGCTTGAAGATTTGGGTCACACCGTAACCGCCGTTCACAATGGAGAGCAAACGCTGGCCGCCAGCCGGGCCAAGGCATTCGACATCATCCTTGTGGATATGGTGATGCCCGAAATCGACGGCTTTGACGTTTTAAAGGAGTTAAAGGCCCACCGGCCGGATACGCCGATCCTGATCTTCACAGGCCACGGATCCATGGAAAGCGCCATCAAGGCGCTACGGTGCGGCGCTGACGACTACCTGACCAAACCCATCGAAAAAGAGCTGTTGGACCTGCGGATAAATGCGGTGATGGCCGCCAAACAGTTCCACGCCCGGAAAACGAAAAACGACCAATTGATGGCCGCCATCGCCACTGCCGGAGCGGCTGCGCATGAGCTTAACCAGCCGCTGATGGCCCTTATGGCAGCATCGGAGCTGATCGGTTTAAGCGACGATTCCAAGAGAATCAAGGAACTGGCCAATATAATCACCGAACAAACTCAACGCATGGGGGAAATAACCTGGCGTTTGGCCCATATCCAGAGCTACCGGATCATGCCCTATACAAACGGCAAGGAGATACTGGACTTGATCAACTCCGCGCCCTACGCTGAAGATCAAAGCTGATCCAGGGCCCGTCGCTTTTTCCGCTTGGCCTTACTGAGTTTTTTGGAAGGTCCTTTTTTCTTGGTGGAAAAATCCCAACCATCGTCATGGCCCGGGTCCGCGAACTCCTCCAACCCCTGGGTCATGACCACCTCCATCATCCTCTGGGCAAAATCAGAGGCATCAACCACATGGGACCCATGGCCTTGACAACGTCCCTGTAGCTCCCGGTCATTGGTGACCACGGTCAGGCCTTGGCCGTGGTGCGAGGCCATGTCGGCGATGACGTCGTCGGCCGTTCGCCCGGTTCCCGACATTACAACGGGAATGCCTTGCACCGCATGACGTGAGGTGTTTTGGTCGGGCCCTCCGTCCAATACCAGGGTGATCTTATGCTGCTTTTTTTTACGGTAGAGATTCAAAGCCGTTGCCAGGGCGTCAACGCCTTGGCCCATGGCCTCGGCCATTTCCAGTTCCGGACTTTGATGGATCAGATTGTAGCCGTCGATGACCAGATGCAAGGTCTTATCCCAGGAGGCTCAGCAGACGCTCCAATTCATCATCACTGGCAAAGGGGATGACAATGGACCCTTTTTTACCACGCCGCTTGATTTCCACTTTTGCCCCAAAACGCCGCCCGAGGCCTTCGGCCAGACTTTGGATGTGCACATCATCCTGGCAGGGCTCCGGTTTGGGAGGCGGATCCTTGGCCAGCATGGCCTTGACCAGGCGCTCGGTGGCCCGTACGCTGAGGCCCTTATTGACGATCATATCCCTGGCCTGACGGATCATGGCCGGGGTAGCCAGGGCCAGCAGGGGCCGGGCGTGGCCGGCGCTGAGGCGTCCATATGAAAGGTCCTGCTGAACCTCGGAGGGCAATTTCAACAGCCGCAGGCTGTTGGCCACCGTGGAGCGGTCCTTGCCCACGCCGCCGGCGATTTCGCCCTGAGTCAGATTGAATTCCGAGGAAAGGCGATGAAAGGCCTTGGCCTCTTCCATGGGATTCAAGTCTTCGCGCTGGAGGTTTTCCAGAAGGGCCAATAGCAGGGCCTGGCGGTCGTCGGCCTGGCGGACAACCACCGGCACGGATTTTTTGCCCAACAACTGGCAGGCCCGCATCCGCCGTTCACCGGCGATGAGCTGATAGCCGCCATCCACGGGGCGTACGACAAGAGGCTGCAACACGCCGTGTTCGGCGATGCTGTCGGCCAGGGCCTGCAGGGCGGTTTGGTCATAAACCCGGCGCGGCTGGTAAGGGTTGGGCTCCAGGCGCTCCAGAGGCAGATCTATAATCCTGTCGCCCGGACGGGCCTCAACCCCTGACGCCGGCTCGGGCGTCAGATCATCGCCCAAAAGGGCCGCCAGGCCCCTGCCCAGAGCTTTGGGTTTACTCTTGACGCTCATGCGGCCTCCCCGCGGCGGCGGGGGCCACCGGCCATTTCCCGGGCCAGAGACAGGTAAGCCTGGGATCCGGCGCTCTTGATATCATATAAAATCGCCGGTTTGCCATGGCTGGGGGCCTCGGAAAGGCGTACGTTGCGGGGCACCCTGGTATCGTAGACCAACTCTCCGAAGTGGCTGCGCACATCGGCCTCCACCTGGCGGGCCAGGTTGTTGCGGCCGTCATACATGGTCAGGACAATGCCCTCCAGCCCCAGCTTGGGATTGAAATTGCGCCGGACCCGGCTGACGGTTTGCAGCAACTGGGTCAGGCCCTCCAGGGCGTAGTACTCGCACTGCAACGGAATGAGCACGCCGTCGCAGCAACTCAGGGCGTTGAGGGTCAACAGACCCAGCGACGGCGGGCAGTCCAGAAAAATGTACCGGAACCTGTCGGTCAGCGACCGCAAGGCCTTGCCCAGCAGATTAAAGCTGTTTTCCGTACCGCCCAATTCAACTTCGGCGCCGAACAGGTTGACGTCGGAACCGATGATCGTCAGATGTTCAAGGTCGGTCGCCCGCAGGGCGTCCTCTGCCGCGCACTGGCCAATAAGCACGTGATATATCGTGCGGTCTTCCGGCTTGATGCGCACGCCCAGGCCGCTGGTGGCGTTGCCCTGGGGGTCGCAGTCGACCAACAGGACGTCACGCTCGGCGGCTGCCAGGCTGGCGGCCAGATTAACGGCGGTGGTGGTTTTGCCCACTCCGCCCTTTTGATTGGCTATACAAATTACACGGCCCATGAACACAACCTTAACCAAGGCGGCCGTCTCCGGGCAACAACAAAGCTCGGAGACGGCCGCGACTTTTTCTTAACGGCCTTTTTTCTTCTTGGTATTCTTGTTGTTCTTGGCCTGACGCTGCTTGTTGGCTGCGGCCTTGGCCGCCGGAGCGGCCTTGGCGGCCGGAGCCGCCGGGGCAGTCTGAGGTTCGGCCTTCTTGGTCATGGCCTCGGGCAGGCTTGGTTTGCCCTCTGGCAGCATCAGCAGCACCGGAGCGGCCACGAATACCGAGGAATAGGTACCGACAATAACGCCGACCAGCAGGGCCAGGGCGAAGTCCTCGATAACGCCGCCGCCCAGAACAAACAGGCAGATCAGCACGATCAGGGTGGTGCCGGAGGTCAGGATCGTCCGGCTCAGGGTCTGGTTGACGGAGTTGTTGATGATCTGGGCCAGGTCATCCTTGCCGCCCTTGTTGGCGTTTTCCCTGATGCGGTCAAAGATGATGATGGTGTCGTTGAGGGAGTAACCAATGATCGTCAACAAGGCTGCCACTGTGGCCAGGGTGAACTCCTTGTCCAAGATGCTGAATACGCCCACCGTTATCACCACGTCGTGGATCAGCGCCACGATGGCGCCCAGGGCGTAGCGCAGCTTGAGGAACCAGCAGGCGGCCACGGTAACGGCAAGGGCAGTAACGATGAGGATCACAGCTCCAGCGCCGCCGGTGATTGCCTCGACCAGCAGCGTCGCGCCCACCAGGACAGCGGCCATAATGCCGGCCAGGAACCACTTGCCCTCGAACCGGCCCGAGATATACACCGCGATCATCAATATGGCGTAGAAGATGGCCAGCAGGGCCTTTTCACGCAGGTCCTTGCCCACCTTGGGGCCGACCATTTCCACCCGCCGGACCTCGAACTTGCCTTCGCCATAGGTCTGGGCCAGGGTGGCGCTTATCTTTTGGCCCAGGCCGGTGAGCTCAATGTCCGGCTTTTCGGTGCGGATCATGAATTCGCTTTTATCTTCTAGGCCGAAGTGCTGGACCATGGCGTTGCCCATGCCCAGGGGATCAAGGGCCTTTTTGATGGCCGATGCCTCGGTGGGCTGATCAAAGCGGACCTGGACCATGACGCCGCCGGCAAAGTCGATGCCGTAGTTGGGCCCTCCGTGCATGAACAGCGAGACAAAAGTGGCCAAAATTAGCAGCCCAGACAGGGCGAAGGCCACGAAGCGCCGTCCGACGAAGTTGATGTTTACATCCGGTTTTATAAGTTCCATGAGTGCTCCGCGCGCACGTAGGGGTTTAAATGCTAAGGGACTTGGGCTGATACTTCTTCAGCATCCAGTCGAAAATCACCCTGGTGAAGGTGATGGCCGTAAACAGCGAGCTGGCGATACCCAAAGACAGGGTCACGGCAAAGCCGCGCACCGGACCGGTGCCGAACTGCAACAGGACCAGAGCCACGATGAGCGTGGTCACGTTGGCGTCCAGAATCGTCAGCGTGGCCTTGCCGTAGCCGGCCTCCACCGCCGCGGCAGGGGTCTTGCCCGAGCGCAGTTCCTCGCGGATGCGCTCGAAGATGAGCACGTTTGCGTCTACGGCCATGCCGATTGTCAGGATGATGCCGGCGATGCCCGGCAGCGTCAGCGCCGCCTGGAATTCGGGCATGGCCCCCAACATGGCCATTGCACCCAGGACCAACACCACGTTCACGGTCAGGGCCAGATCGGCGATAATGCCGGACCCCTTGTAATAGATCAGGATGAAAAACACCACCAGAACGAAGCCAACGACCATGGACATGATGCCCTGGTCAATGGAATCCTGACCCAGGCTGGGGCCCACGGTGCGTTCTTCGAGAACGCGGATGGGCGCGGGAAGAGCGCCGGAACGCAGCACCACGGCCAGGTCCTTGGCCTCTTCCAGGGCGAATTGGCCGGTGATGCGGGCCTCGCCGCCGGTGATGGGCTCCTGGATGGTGGGCGCGGACTGCACCTTGCCGTCCAGGACGATGGCCAGTCGTTTCTGTACGTTCTTGGTGGTCACCTCGGCGAAGTCCTCGGCGCCCCTGGAGTTGAAGGCCACCAGGACCACGTAGTTGCCGGGAGTCTGCGGATCGGGCCGCACCCGGGCGTCGGTGATGTTCTCGCCGGTCATGGCCCTGTGCTTGCGCACCACTATGGGCCGTTTGAAGGTGCGCCCGGACACCGGGTCGCGGGAATAGATATGCAGCAACTCGCTGCCCGGCGGGATGTCGCCGATGTTGGCGCTGGCCGCGTTGACGGTGTCGTCGACCAGGCGGAACTCAAGCTGGGCCGTCTTGCCGATAAGATTCAGTGCCCGCTTGGGGTCCTTGACGCCGGGAAGCTGAACCAAAATGCGGCCGTCGTCCTGGGGCACGATCTCCGGTTCGGCCACGCCGAACTGGTCGATGCGGTTGCGGATGACCTCCAGGGCCTGGGCCGAAGCCTGCTTCTCGATATCCTTTACCGCCGTGGGCTTGAGCTGTAGGACAATCTTGCTGCGGCCACGGTCCAAACCGACGGTAGACTTGATCGCATAGTCGGCGCCGTACTGGTTTTCGATGATGTCTTCCAGCTTGGCCAGGTCGTCTTCGCTGGCCACGGTCAACTCGATTTGGTTGTCGTCGATGGCCTTGGGCCGGGTGGCCCTTACCTCTGACTTGAGCCTGCGCTCCAATTCCTGGGCCGTGCGTTCAACGCTGGCTTGAACGGCCTTTTGGACCTCGACCTCCAGGACCAGATGCATGCCGCCCTGCAAGTCCAGACCCAGGCGGATCTTGTCGGACGGCAGGAATCCGGGCCACCACGCCGGCATTTTGGAAACCAGAGTGGGAGCCAGAAACAAAAGCCCTAGAAATATTACCACCGCGACGATGGCGGTTCTCAGGGGGAGATTTTCAGACAAGACAAACTCCTCGGGAGCATATCAGACAAGCAGCCGTCACGCCGGGTCGACCCGGCGCGGGCATGCTTGCATTGCCGAAGCGTGGTTTATTTTTTAGCTTTACCCTTGTTTTCAGCGGGCGGGGCCTGAACCGCGCCGCCAATACCGGCCACCGAAGCGCGCTGCACCTTGACCCGAACCTGGGGAGCGATCTCGACAACCAGAGTCTGGTCGCTTACGCCGGTGATCTTGCCGTGGATGCCGCCGGAAGTGACAACGGGATCGCCCTTTTTAAGCTGAGCCAGCATCTCCTTGTGGGCCTTGGTCTTTTTCTGCTGGGGGCGGATCAGCAGAAAATAGAAGATCACGAACATCAACACCAGCATGGGCAGGGGGCCGGTGAGCAGACCGGCAATACCGCCGGGAGCGGCCGCATCGCCGCCGCCGGCTTCCTGGGCCATGGCCGCGGTCGCAAACAAGAAATCCAACATCGCTTATCCTCCGATCGTTACTGCCGCGACCTAGTCCAAACCCGATTCGAGCTCGGCCAGGGTCTTTTCGGCGAATTGGTCGTATTCTTTTTGGGCTATGGCCCGGCGTAGCCGTTCCATCAGGCCCAAGATAAAATGCAAATTATGTAATGTGTTCAGCCTGTAGGCCAACAACTCCCCGGCCATGTACAAATGGCGCAGGTAGGCCCGGCTGAAACGCCGGCAGGTGGGGCAGCCGCATCCCTCCTCCACCGGTCTGGGGTCATCCTTGTAACGGGCGTTTTTTATATTCATGCGCCCGCGCGAGGTGAGCAAGGCCCCGGTGCGCGCCGTCCTGGTGGGCAGCACGCAGTCGAACATATCAACCCCGAGGCCAGCGCAGCGAACCAAGTCCGCCGGATCACCAACCCCCATAAGATAGACTGGTCCGGCTTCGGAAACAAGAGGGACTGTGCGTTCTATGACCTCCATCATGATTTCTTTTGGCTCGCCGACACTCAGGCCCCCCAGGGCGTAGCCGTCCAAATCCAAATCCAGCAGCATCCGGGCCGAGCGGGCCCGCAGGTCATGATACACGCCTCCCTGGACAATTCCCATCAGGGCGCCGCCGTTTTCGCTGCGGGCGGCCTTGGCCCTGGCCGCCCATACGGCGTCGCGGTCCATGGAATTTGTTATGTAGCCTCTGTCCGCTCCTGGCGGAGGGCACTCGTCAAGGACCATCATTATATCACTGCCCAGCAGCTCTTGGGCCTCAACAGCCCGCTCCGGGGTCAGACGCATGGGTTTGCCGTCCAAATGGGACTGAAAACTGACGCCATCGTCGTCGAGCTTGCGGTTGGCCGCCAGACTGAAGACCTGATATCCACCGCTGTCGGTGAGGATGGGCCCATTCCAGGCCATGAACTTGTGCAGTCCGCCCAGGGCCGCCACTTCCTCGGCTCCGGGCCGCAGGGACAGGTGATAGGTGTTGCCCAGGATGATATCGGCTCCGGCCTCGACGACCTCCTCTGGCATGAGGGTCTTCACCGTGGCCTGGGTGCCTACCGGCATGAAGGCCGGCGTACGAACGTCACCCCGGCGGGTGTGTAGAATCCCGGTTCTGGCCCGGCCGTCGGTGGCCGCTATTTCCAACGACATTCTGGTCATATCATAAAATCAAAGTGGCGTCGCCAAAGCTGTAGAAGCGGTATTTCAGCGCAACGGCCTCGCGGTATGCGTCCAGGACCCTTTGCCTGCCGGCCAGGGCGGAAACCAACATCAGCAGGGTCGTGCGCGGCAGATGGAAATTGGTCAACAACCCGTCGGCCACCTTGAATTCATGGCCCGGCGCGATCATTATGTCGCACCATCCCTTATGGTCTCGGGGCACGCCTCCCGGTCCGGCCAGCCACTCCAGGGCCCGCATGCTGGTTGTGCCCACGGGAATGACCCTGCCGCCCCGGGCCTTGGTTTGGGCCACGGCCCGGCTCGTTTCCCGGCCCAGTTCCACCCATTCGGCGTGCAGCCTGCCCCTGGCCAAATCCTCTGGCGATGGTTCGGCAAAGGTGCCATAGCCCACGTGCAGGGTCAGATGGGCTGTTTCAACGCCCCTGCGCCGCAGTGCGGCCAATAGTTCGGCGCTGAGGTGCAGCCCGGCCGTGGGCGCGGCCACGGCGCCGTCATTGGCGGCATAAACTGTCTGATAGCGGTCCTTGTCGCCGCCGGTGGGCCCCTCCGGCCTTTTAATATAGGGCGGCAGGGGCACAAGGCCGTATTTTTCGGCAAGATGCAGGGCGTCGCACGAGGTCAAAACCACGGCCGCGCCCTTTTCGCCCCGCTTCAGGACGGTGATCCGCTCTCCACCGGGCAGATCGAGCACCTGCCCCACCTTGACCGGCCTGCTGCTGCGCAACAAAACCTCGTGGCGCTGGCCGCCGCCGTCCAAGCGCTCCAGGGGCAGCGACGGACTCAGAAAAAAGACCTCAACCTTGCCGCCGGTGGGCTTTTGGGCCAGCAAACGGGCGGGTACGACCTTGGTGTCGTTCAACACCAGCAGATCTCCGGGCCGTAGGATGGTGCACAAATCGGCGATGCGCCGATGAGCCGGTGGGCCGCCATCCCGCCCCATGAACATCAAGCGAGCCTGAACCCTGCGCCGGGCCGGCTGCTGGGCGACCAATTCCGGCGGTAGTTCATAGTCATAGGCCGCCAGGGGATCGGCGTGTTCACTCATAAGATCGTTTGCCGTCTGGGGGGCCAAAAATGGAGCTCCTGATCCGATAGGTTGTTGAAAAAGTCCTTCCCGGACAGTTTCAACCGCTGGTTGTTCAAACGTGGTTCTGATAAGCAGCTCAATTAACTTGTTTAAACAACCTGCTTGGCGGCACGGGAAATCAAGTTGCCAAAATCCAAAATACGCGTCCGGCAGCGTTGTGGCGTCAACCTGCCGGAATCTAGCATATTATTCTGCCGCACCGGCATTGTCAACCTTACGCAACACCTTTTCAATATTGCAAAAAACATTGCCACTCCCGGCTTGTCCGGATATAAAAGGGAAGTAATCCGATTTGGTTTATATTGAATAAACCAACTTGTTTGCCGCGACCGGCCTTGAAGTTGGTTTGAGCTGTATCAGATATCTTTGGAGTGATTGATATGCCTGTTTGGGTCAAATGCAAGACAGAAGGCTGCGGCGGGGATGTCCGCGCCGCTGAATACGCCCAGGTCCCTGAGGATAAACTCGATGAGGTTCTGCACAAAAAAAATTATTACCTGTGCCAGACCTGCGGCAAGGTGCATGGTTACCAAAAGGAAGACCACTTCGCGGAATAACCAGGCAGGGTTTGAATTAGGCGGGCTTAGACCCGCCTTTTCTTTTTTCTGCGGGGGGAATATTCGCTACGTCTGCCGCTGGCGGCCAATACGCGTGCGCCGGCTCCGAAAACAACCCTAAGCACCTCGATCAACACAAGCCCGCCAACGATCCAGACACCGACAAAAAAGAATTTTTGGAGGATGAACCAAAAATTCCAATCCCTTTCAACCGAGGCGGATATTTCGGTCTCCTGGTCGAAAAACGAACCCAAATCCCAGCGGCCGCCTTTTTTTTCTTCATGGCCCCGTTGGATATAACCAACGCTTTCCATGGTGGTGTATGTCCGCTTTTCCTGTTTCCCCTGGGTATTCTTAACAACGCCTTGCTGTGGCTTGCTTTCCATGATGACCAGAACGCCGGGTTTTTTCAGCTTGGCCATGGCAAGGTGGGCATAGACATAAAAATTGGCCGAAGTCGTTGGAATGATAGTATGGGGGCCGGTTTTAAAACGGGCCCACACCTCCCAGTTTTCGTCACGAATCATTTCATGAAGATAATAGTCGGCGCCCTCTATATGGGCCGGGCCTTCGGCAACATCCGGCCTGGCCACGATCTCCATCAGGACCGCGGCAAGCCTGGTTGCATCGGCAGCGGACACATTGCCTATTCCCGACGTCTCCGAACAGGGAATCGGCGACGCCCAAGTTTTTCCAGCCAGGCACACATAAAAAACAATGGCGAAAACGGCCCCCCAAAATAAAAACCTGTTTGCGTTTTTCACGCCAGCCATAGTTCATCCGTCAAGATTAGCGTCCTTAAGCCGTTAATATCAGTTTAACTTTATCATTTTAACCAACAAAAAACCATTGTCAGCGCCGCTTGACACCAATGATTTCTTCACCTACCCTTCCCAATTGCAGCTTAATTTTAAGAAGAATGCCAGGAACGGTTATGAGTGACTTTCAGCCCCAAAAGCCATGGACCCTCTTTACAACCATTTGGTTTTTTGGAATAAAACCCCGAATTAGCTTCCAATCGGCGGCTCAAGGTTCGACATTGGCATCGCCGGTGGCCTTTGTTGTTTACCTACTGTTGGCGTGCACCGCGCTACGGGCTGTATTTCATTTCATTTCGGGATCGCCGTCTTCGTCGCTGACTTGGTTGACACGGTTGCCCATGGAGACGATGTGGGTCTGCCTTGCAACCATTGGACTGCATTTTTCCTTGCGCGCCGTCAAACGCGGCCCGGTCCCGCTAGCCCTCAGTCTGCGGCTGATGGCCTACAGCCTGGGGCCGTGGATCGTTTCTCCGCTGTGGCCCATATTGCCGGGCATTGCCGGAGAAATCGCCGTATTGTTGATCCTGCTGTTTATAATGGGTATTTTATTCGCCGGCCTACGCAGCGCGTGCGGCTTGACCCCGCCATTGGCGGCGGCGGTGATCATGATCAACCTGGTCCTGGTTATGATAGCCGCCGCATTGTTCCAGCAAATCTCGCTAATCGGCTAGGCGGGTAGAACCAGTGTAAAGGTCGTGCCGCGTCCCGGCACCGACTCCACCTCGACCCTGCCTCCGTGATTATTGGCGGTGTGTTTGACGATGGCCAGACCGAGCCCGGTCCCCCCCATGGATCTTGATCGATCCTTGTCGACCCGGTAGAAGCGTTCAAATATCCTGCGCAGGTGTTCCTCGGCAATGCCGATCCCCGTATCGCTGACTTTAATGTGCACCTCACCCGCCTGTTTGCTCATGGACAGGCGGACTGTGCCGCCCTTTTCCGTGTATTTGATCGCATTATCCAACAGGTTCATGACCGCCTGCTCCAGATGGCGGCGGCTACCCCTGATGGTCAAGTCTTCGCTGGGAATGTTCAGGTCAAGCTCAACGCCGCGCTCATCGGCCAGTTCACCCACGGTGGCCAATACCGAATCCGCCAGATTTGCCCCGGAAATATCTTCCATCTCCATGGCTTTTTCACCGGATTCCATTGTGGCCAGTTCCAGGAGGTCCTGGGCCAGGCGCTCCAGGCGAATGGCGTTGCGGGTTATCATCTCGGCAAAGTGCTTGGCATATTGGGGACTGTCCAACGCGCCGCCGAGCAGGGTTTCGGCAGACCCGCGAATCGCGGTCAGCGGCGTGCGCAGTTCATGCGACACATTGGCCACGAAATCCCGGCGGATCTCTTCCACGCGCTTGCGCTCCGTAAGGTCGTGGAAAACAACCACCACCCCCGCCTGGGGCGCGGAATCCGGCAGTCTGACGACCTGGACCTCCAGGAACCGTGATTCGCGGCCAAGGGTGCGAATCTCGGTGGTGGAAAGCAATGCGCCCTGGCGCACTTGGCTAAGGGCGTCAAGCACCTCGGCGTTGCGAAGAAATTCCGTGATTTGCCTGCCCACGGGCGAAAACGGCAGTTCCAACAGGACCTGCAGGGCCTTGTTGGCGACAATCACCTTGCTGTCGCGGTCCAGGACCATCACGCCCTCGACCATTCCGCGCAAGACGGCTTCCAGGCGGTCACGCCCCTCGGTAATGTCGTCGATTCTGGCTTGCAGGTTGTCGGCCATGCGGTCAAAGGCCCTGCCCAGATCGCCAATTTCGTGGCCAGGATAGCGGCGGAACCGTTTTTTTAGGTCTCCACCGGCGATTTCGGTGGCTACCGTTGTCATCTCCTTGATGGGCCGGGAAAAACTGCGGGCCACAAGATAGGCCATGCCCAGGGAAAGCAACGCGCTCAAAAGCGTCGCGCCGACGATCAAGCCCTGCAAACGGCTCAGAACGTCTTTGACATTGGAAAGAGGCAATGCCAGCCGAATGGTCATGCCCGGCTGCGTGTCGTCCTTGAGCCGCATGGCGGCGTACATTAGGTCGGTATCCAGGGTGGCGCTGTAGCGGATACTGAAACCAAGTCCTTCCTGCAGCGAGTCCACAACCTCCGGCCGCGAAGCATGGTTGTCCATCTCGCCGACCTTGGCCAAGGCAACGCCGGAATCGCCGACCACGATTCCGTTGCTGTTTATCAGCGTCACCCGGGCTCCCAGCATGTTGCCCAAATCATCGGCTAGGCCATCGCCGCCAACAAGACCGTCATTTTTCTTATATCGGTCCTTTACCAATTCACTAATCAGCAACAACTGCTTCGACATGTCTGCTTCGAGTTGGTCTATCATCTCGACCCGCAGCGAACGCTGCAACACGATGGCAACGAACACCAGAGTGCAGATTACTACAACAAGACAGCCGGCCAGAAGCCTGCTTTGAAATGTGAAGCGGGTGCGCATAATCACTCTCTATACCGGTAGCCGATTCCCCTGACGGTTTCGATATTGTCGCTTATTGCTCCAAGTTTCTTGCGTAGACGCCGCACATGGGTGTCGACCGTCCGGGCATAGCCGTCGTATTCATAGCCCCAGACCTGCTCCAATAGCTGTTGGCGAGTCTGCACCCTTCCGGCGTGGCTGGCCAAATGCTGAAGCAGCTTAAACTCAGTGGCCGTCAGTTGTAAGGGCGTGCCCTGGATCGTTACCTCGTAACGGTCAAGGTCGATGGCCAGTTCCTTGAGCTTCAAATGAGAGGCCGGCGCATCCTCGCCCTTCGATCTCCGCAGGATAGCCTTGACCCTAAGCACCAGTTCCCTGGGGCTGAATGGTTTTGTCAGGTAGTCGTCGGCGCCCAGTTCAAAGCCGACTATGCGGTCGGTCTCGCTGGCCAGGGCCGTGAGCATCAACACCGGAATATGGCGGGTCTTGTCATTTTGCTTCAGGCGGCGGCAGACCTCTTGGCCTTCAAGCCCGGGCAGCATGAGATCCAGGACCAAAAGGTCGGGTTTTTGCTCGGTGGCCAGCCGCAGGCCGTCCAGACCATTGGCGGCCCTGACAACATCAAAACCGGCTTGACTCAAGTTGAAATCCACCAACTCGAGAATGTCTTGTTCGTCTTCAACCACCAGAATGGTTGGCGAGTTCATCTTCAACTCCATCGGCAAAGACGCATGCGGCGATAACCGGCCAAGCTAACAATGCCAGGCCATCGGTACGCCGCCAAACCGGCCCCAGGGGAAAAACCGATGACCGGGCTCCGCCCATATTAGCACCTCGAACCCGGTCAACTCAGCTTTGTTTGTCCACAACCGGCGCATTGCCTTTATTGATTCTATTAAAGGGGCCCCACGGAAACGTCATTTTCGCCGCCGTGGCGAACGATCCTGCCCTCAACCAGGAAAAACGCTTCTTCCGCGATATTGGTCGCTTCGTCGCCGATGCGCTCCAGATGCCGCGAAGCCAGGATGTATTCCACGCCGCGCCGGATCAGGCGATGTTCGTCGGTCATCCACTGCAGCATTTCCTCAAGAAATACGCGGTAGAGCGTATCCAGATCGTCATCGCGCTTGATGACCTTGCCAGCCAGTTCCAGGTCCTCGCGCAGGAAGGCATCCAAGGCGCTGGCGGTCATGTCCCTGGCTATGTCGCCCATGGTCAGAATAGTTGTGGGCACCGTGGTCGGGTGCAGTTCGCAGATGGCCAGGGCGCGCTGGGCTATATTGACGGCCTGGTCGCCCATGCGCTCTAAAAAGGTGCAGACTTTCAGCGCCGAGGCCAGGAAACGCAAATCCACCGCCACGGGCTGCTGGGTGGCCAATAACGTCAGGCATGCCCGGTCCAGGGCGTTTTCCATCAAATCGATACGCCTGTCGCCGGTGATGATTTCCTGGGCCTTGGCGGTGTCCCTGTTGGCCAGCGAATCAATGGAGCCGTAGAGGGCCTGCTCGACCAATCCGGCCATCTTTACCAGGTCTTCCTTTACCTGCTGCATCTGCCTGTGAAACTGGGTGACACTCATATACAGTCACTTTCCATATATTTTGATATCAAACACGGCCTTATGACAATTTGGCGGCTTAGCCAAAACGGCCGGTTATGTACTGTTCAGTCCTCTGCTGTTCAGGCCTGGTGAAGATCGTCTCAGTGGAGCCCATTTCCACCAACTGTCCCATGTAGAAAAAGGCTGTCTTATCGGAGACGCGGGCGGCCTGCTGCATGTTGTGGGTCACGATGACGACGGTATAGTCGTCACGCAATTGCCCCACCAATTCCTCTATCCTGGCAGTGGCTATCGGGTCAAGTGCGCTGGTGGGCTCGTCCATCAAAAGCACCTCGGGCTGGACGGCCAGGGCCCGGGCGATGCACAGGCGCTGTTGCTGGCCGCCGCTGAGGGCCAACGCCGAGTTTTGCAGGATGTCACTGACCTCATCCCACAGGGCCGCCGACTTCAGCGACTGCTCCACCAGGCTGTCCAACTCGTTCTTGTTTTTAATACCGATCAACCGGGCGCCATAAGCCACATTCTCGTAAATAGACTTGGGGAACGGGTTTGGCTTCTGAAAAACCATGCCCACCCTGCGCCTGAGGTGAACCGGATCGACGTCGGGCCCGTAGATGTCTTGTCCGTCAAGCAGAACGCTGCCTTCCACCCTGGTGCCGGGAATCAGGTCGTTCATCCTGTTGAACAGGCGCAGATAGGTGGACTTGCCGCAACCGGACGGCCCGATTAGCGCCGTGACCTTCTTGCTGGTGATGTCCATGTTGACGTCGGCCAAGGCACAGTGTTTTCCATAATAGAAATTCAGGTTCTTGACTTCGATAACGATTTTTTTGTCTACCATTTTCTTTTCTTACGCATTCTGGTGCGGATAATCACGGCAACCATGCTCAGGCCCAACACCAGGGCGATGAGCACCAGCACCGTACCGTATTGCAGGGGCCTGGTCTGTTCTATATGCGTGCCGGCCGTGGCCAGAACGTAGATGTGGTAAGGCAGGGCCATGACTTCATCAAGGGGCGAACCCGGCAGATGCAAGGTATAGAAGGTGACCGCAGTGAACATGATCGGCGCTGTTTCACCGGCCGCCCGGCCAAGCGCCAGAATGCTGCCGGTGAGGATGCCCGGCAGGGCCGCGGGCAGGACAACCTTGTAGATCGTCTCCCAGCGGGTGGCTCCCAAGGCCAAGGAGGCCTCGCGGAATGTTTGGGGAACCTGCCTCAATGCTTCTTCCGTTGCGCCGATAACCGTGGGCAGCACCAGCAGGCCCAGAGTCAGCGAACCAGCCGCGATGCTAACGCCCATCTTGAAATAAACTACAAACAGGGCCAGGCCGAACAGGCCGAAAACCACGCTGGGCACGCCGGCAAGGTTCTGGATACCCAGCCTGATGACATCGAGCATACGGCCTTCCCTGGCGTATTCGCTCAAGTATATGGAGGCGGCCACGCCCAGGGGCAGCGCCACCAATAGCGCGCCCATGGTCAGATATAGTGTTCCGACGATTGCAGGGAAGATGCCGCCTTGAGTCATCGCCTCCCTGGGGGCCTCGGTCAGGAATTCCCAACTAATGGCCGATGCGCCCTGATACAGCAGGAAAAACACGATACCGCCCAGGGTGCCCAGCACAATCAGCACGGCCAAACGGAGTGTGCCAAAGGCCATCTTTTCCCGCAGCTTACGGCCGGCCAATGAAGATTTACCTGTCATAACGTCGACGCACCCTTCTGTTGGTATTTCTTACTGAACCACGCGGCCACCAGGTTGAAGCCAAGGGTCATCAGAAACAATACGATACCGATGGCAAAAAGCGCGTAGTAGTGATCGGAGTCCACCGGCGTTTCGCCCATTTCCGCGGCAATTGTCGATGGCATGGGCCTCACCGAGTCAAAGATGCTGGTGGGAATCTGCGCCGCGCCGCCGGCCACCATCAGCACGACCATTGTCTCGCCCATGGCCCGGCTCATCCCCAGGATCACCGAGGTGCCGATGCCGCTGAGCGCCGCAGGGACCTGCACCTTGCGCATGGTCTCCCAGCGGGTGGCACCCAACGCCAGCGAGGCTTCCTTTAAGTCACCCGGCACGGCGCGCATGGCGTCTTCGCTGATGCTTGTGATGGTGGGGATTGCCATGATGGCCAGCATCAGCGATGCGCTGAGGATATTGAGGCCCGTGGGTATGTCGAGCCATTCCTGCAACAGCGGCGCAATTATTACCATGCCGACGAAGCCCAGGACGACCGAAGGCAGGCTGGCCAGCAGTTCAACGCCCGGCTTGATGATCTCCCTGGCCTTGCTGCCGGCCACTTCACCGATATACAAGGCGGCGCCCACGCCCAACGGCACGGCGATGAGGGAGGAAACGATCGTTACGGAAATTGAACCGACGATGAGAGGAAGGATACCCAGGTCCGGCGGGTCGTAGGTTGGATACCAGTATTGCCCGAACAGAAAATCCGTAACGTTAACAGCGCCCAGTATCCCCACGCCCTCGGAAAACAGGAACAGGACTATCAGCCCCATTACTATCAACGAAAACAGACCGCAAAATACAAAGAACCTGCGTATCCAGACCTCACGCTCCGGACCGCCGGAAGACTTGATTGAAGCCACCGGAACGCCCCGCGTTTTCTCCGCTGTACCACTCACGTCAGCAGCCTCGGCTTGGGAAATCGTTGTCATCTATATCTCCAGCTACATAGCCACATCGCTTTTTCGAAGGCAATTTTGCCCTGGCCTGATTTCACCAAGGTGACCGAATTGTTACATTCGCGTTACGGGCAATAAAAAACCCCCGAGCCATTGGCTCGGGGGTTTATTCGACCTTAAGGTCTATTCCAGAAGCTAACCTAGACTAGAACTTGAAGACACAGTCCAGGAAGAAGGTCTGGAAGGAGTTGGTAGCGCCCTGAATGTCGTCGTCGACGTTCTGGCCGTCGAAGTAGGACAGGGTGAAGCTGCCGTACTTCCAAGGCTTGTAGCTCAGAGCCACGACGAAGGCCTCGGTGTTGACGTAGCCGGAGTCGCTGTCGGCGATGAAGCCGGGGGTAGAGTCGGCTTCAACATACTTGTACCAGAAGTCCAGACCGAACTCGGCGTAGGTGGCGCCGACACCGGCACCCCAAGCGGTGTCCTTCTCGCTGTAAGGACCATCGGCATCGGCGTTGTTCAGGTAGTGGGCCCAAGCGTGGACATCGCCCTTGTCGTTGTAGGCAAAGCTACCCTTGGCAACGAAGTCCCACACCTTGAAGTTGGTGGTGCGGACGTCGCCATCGGCGTTGGTGTAAACCGGGGTCTTGTGCTGGTTCGGAGCGAGGTAACCGGGGTTACCCAGGTCCTGCCAGTCGGTGTAGGCAGCGGCCACGACATACTTCATGGCGCCGGCCTCGCCCTTGACACCGGCCTGAGCGGCGTAGGCGTACAGGTTGTCAGAGGCTTCGCCAGCCTGCTCGACGACCAGGATGGTGCCCAACAGGAAGGGCTGGAAGGTGCCCTTCTTGTTGAAGGTCAGGTTCAGGAAGGCACCCTCGGGAACCACGTCGCCGTCCCAGATCACCTTGGTGGTGACGAAGGGATTCTTGGCCTTACCGACGGTCAGGTCAGCGATCTTCTCGGGGATGAAGCCCGGGGTCCACTTGACGTAGGCCTGGTCGACGCCCCAGCTGGTGAACTCGGCGAAGTAGTTGCCGTTGGTCTGGTTGGTGCTGGTGGGGTCGTCGTCGGAACCGGTAGCCATGCGCAGGCCGACCTCGACGTCCTCATGAATCTGGCTTTTCACGCCGAAGCGCAGGCGGGTGCGCAGACGGTCCTTGCCGTCTTTGGAACTGCCCTTGAACGAATCGTAGCTGGTGGATTCCCAGCGCAGGCGCAGGTCGCCGAAGAACTTCATGCGCTCGACCCAACCGGGAAGCTTGGCTTCCTGGGCCGGAGCGGCTTGGGTGGCCTGAACTTGCTGGAGGTCAGTCTTCAGCGTGTTGAGAGTGCTCTCCAGAGCCTTGATTTTGGCCTCGAGGTCGGCCTGAGTAGCGGCGCTTGCGACGCTAAAGCTCAGGGCCAGGCTCAAAGCCACGGCGGTTACGCCGATCACCTTGAATAATTTCATTGTCCCTTTTTCTCCTTAACCAATTTGTTTCCAACCCTATCTTATTTGCCCTATCCGACGGCATAGGGGGACCGCCGGATTGAGCAAAGTATAATTGCTATGGTCATATCGGGCAAGTGACGCTGGTGGTTTTTTTAGCGAGCGGCCACAAAACCCTCTTCGACCGCAATCTGCTGGCCCTTGGAACCCATGACGAAATCCAGGAAGGCCTTGACGGCGCCGGCGGGCTCACCATTGGTGTACATGTACAGTTCGCGGCTGACCGGGTATTTGCCGGTGCGGGCGGTCTCGGCGTTGGCCTCGATGCCATTGACCTTCAGACCAACCAGGTCCTTGTTCAGGTAGCCGATGCCGACGTAGCCGATGGCGTACTTGTTGCTGGTCACGGCCTGGGCCACGGCGCCGTTGCTGGCCTGGAGCTGGGCGTCGGGACGCACGCGTTCCTTCTTGAGCACCAGATGGTTCCAAACCTCGAACGTACCGGAGCTGCTGTCGCGGCTGATCACGACGACGGGGCTGTCGGAACCGCCGACCTCGTTCCAGTTCTTGACCTTACCGGTATAGATATCCTTCAACTGCTCCAGGGTAAGTTCCTTAACGGTATTTTTGGGGTTTACGATGGGAACGATGCAGTCCAGGGCCACCACATGCTGAACCAGCTTGACGCCCTTGGTGTCGGCCAGCTTGATTTCCTTGTCCTTGGCGGCGCGGGAAGCGTCGGCGATGTCGATGGTGCCTTCGATGAGGGCCTTGATGCCGTCACCGGAACCGGTGCCGGAAACGCTGATATTTACGGCATCCGCGTTCATTTTCATGTAGACCTCGGCGGCCTTCTGGGCGATGGGCAGCACGGTGGTGGAACCGCTGATGCTGATTTTGTCGGCGGCCAGAGCGGCGCCGCCGATGACCATCATGCCGGCCACGGCCATGCAAATAAGGGCCTTGAACATTCTTTTACTCATTTTTCGAATTCTCCTTCGATTGTTTGCGACAAACCGGCCGCCCAAACCATCATGGGCGAGCCAATAAGGTTTGGCGCAACAATAGGCCATCTTTGTTACAGCCCGGTTACGGGGTCAAGGCAATTTGTTTGCATCGAAACAACGAGGAAGAATCAGGGAATTAATTGGCTTTGCCAATCAATTGCGGCCAATCGAGAGTGTATCCCAAGTGCACTTGAATACTGTTGATTCCGTAGTTTCTTTCATCGAGGCCGGCGTTGCTGATGTGTCTTAGGCGCAGGCCGCACTCCAGCCAGGCGCCGTCATCCAAGTTGATGCCCAGGCCGGCGCCGACGAAATTCAGAAAATTGAGCCAGGTGCCCTGCTCGGGAACGCCAAGGGCTTCAAGAGCCGGGCCTGAGCCAAGCTCCAGGTAGGGCGTGATGCCGTCCAGAGGGATATTTCCCCGCAAGACGGCGACCATGGCCGCCTCCATGCCCACGGTTTCGTTGTACCAGCCGTTGGTTTGCAACTCTGCCCGGAGGTCGATATTCCACTCCTCGAAATCGAAAGCCCGCCACTGGACGTCCATCATCAGGCCCAAAGAGCGGAGGTCACGGCCATGTTCGAGATCGACATCCGCTCCGTTGGAAAAGGCGAATCCACCGCTCTGGGGTCTTGGAGGCCAGGCCAGCGCCTGGGGGCAGATTGTCAGCATCATCAGCAAAAGCGGTAAAAAAAGCCTTTTCAAACTGGCCATGATCTATATGTCGCCTCCATATCAGCAGCTGCCGGAACATTGGGAAGTGATTTCGCGCTGCGCACCGCGTCCCAAACGGCCAGCTGGACCAGTCTGGCCGCCATTACGCCCAGGCCCACGGGGTCAGCGGGCACCTGGCCGTTGGACAATACGCAAACAAGGTCGCCGTCCACTTCGGACATGCACGGTTCGATACAGCGGGCAAAGCCGGTCTGGGCCGCCGCCGCTATTTTGAACGCCGCAAGCTTGTCGAGAGCGGCGTTGGTGCTGATTACGGCCAAGGTGGTGTTTTGCGGCGCCGTGACTGGCACCCATTGGGCGCCGCTCATGAAAAAGGCCCCTGCATCGAGAAATTCTCTGGAATCCGGCCCCTTTCTAGATCCCGCGATTATCCTACCCTGGGCGTCGATAATATCACCAAAGGCATTGACGACCGCAAGGGCCCCCATGTGGATGTCACCTATCCGTAACGAAGCGCCGCCTACCCCGCCCTTGCAGGCTCCGGCCAGGCCCAGCAACTTGCCCACCGTCGCCCCGGTGCCCGCGCCCACATTGCCGCGCTCCATATATCCGGCCTTGGCGTTGTCACAGGCTTGCCAGCCCATTTCCGGCCCGGGCCGTGTCTTGGCGCCGGTGATGGGCAGGTCAAAGATGACCGCGGCGGGCATGCTGGGCACCCGGTAGGGCCCGGCCTGGTTGCCCAGTCCCCGTTCCTCCAGCCATTTCAGCGCGCCGTCGCTTGCCGACAGCCCGAAGGTGGAGCCGCCGGTAAAAAAAACGCCCTGGACCTTGCGCACCACATGCTCGGGCTTGAGTCCGTCCATGCCCCTGGTCCCCGTGGCCCAGCCGCCCATGGCCACACCGCCCACCGCGCCCTCGGGGCACAATACGGCCGTGCATCCGGTTGGCCCTTGTTCATCGGTGGCGTGACCCACCATGAAGCCGGGGACATCGCCGGGCGATCCGAGTGTGTTCAACATCACATCATTAGTCACTTGAACTTTTCCCCTGAAAATGTTGATACTCTATATAATTCATCTTTCATGTCAATACGGCATATGGCAGTGTTTGACATTGACCGCCGATTGGGCAATGCTAGTACTAGCTGTATGGCTGGCTAGCACGCAATACCGGCAAGGAGACCAGATGTCACAAATGCACCTGGAGGAAAACCCCCGGAATATCGAGGAAGCTGATATCATAGTAGCCATTCCGTCTTACCGGGAAGCAAAACTAATCGCCTATCCCACCCAACAAGCCGCTTTGGGTCTGAGTAAGTTTTTCGCCGATAAAAAGGCGGTCCTGATCAACTGTGACAACAATTCCGATGACGGAACCAAGGAAGCTTTTTTCGGAGCGGACACCGGTGACATACCACAGATATATTTATCCACACCACCGGGCGTAAAAGGCAAAGGCAACAACTTCCGCAACCTTTTCCAAAAAGTCTTGGACCTCAAGGCCAAGGCGGTGGTGGTGGTCGATGCCGACCTGAAGTCGATAACGCCCCAGTGGATAAAGCATTTGGGAGATCCGCTGTTCAATGATTTCGGGTATGTCGCTCCGTTATACGTGCGGCACAAATACGACGGCACCATCACCAATTCCATCGCCTATCCCCTGACCAGGGGCCTGTACGGCCGCCGGGTCCGTCAACCCATCGGCGGTGATTTCGGTTTTTCGGGAGACCTGGCCAGAATCTATCTCAACAGCCCCACCTGGACGGAGGCGGTCAGCCAATTCGGCATCGATATATGGATGACCACCCTGGCCATGAACAACAATATCCCCATTTGCCAGGCGTTCATGGGCCGTCCCAAGATCCACAAACCCAAGGACCCCGGTTCCGACCTTGGTCCGATGTTCAGCCAGGTAGTGGGCACCATCTTCGACCTGATGACCTACAGCACCGGTTTTTGGATGCAGGTCAAATGGTCCCGCCCAACGTCAATCTATGGCTTCGGCCTCGGCGAAGTGGAGATGCCTCCACCGGTCAAAGTCACCGAGGACAAACTTGCATCAAATTTCCGGGAGGGTTTCGGAAAATTCGCCGATGTGTGGCGCGAAGCCTTAACCCCGGACAACATGAACAAAATCGAGGAAATCTCGGGACTGCCGGACGAGCAATTCGACTTCCCGACGCATATATGGGCAACGCTGCTTTACGACTTCGCCATTGCTTACAAAAACGGCGTGGTCGATAAAGAGCAACTTCTCAACTCGCTGATACCTATTTATTTCGGAAAAACTCTGTCATACGTTCGGAAAACGGACCGCATGACTATCCAAGAAGCCGAAGAATTCATCGAAAACGAGTGCCTGGTCTTTGAGGAGACCAAGCCTTACTTGCTTGAGCGCTGGAGCGCGTGACCCATTGAGGTGAAATCATGGCCAAAATTTTGATCGTAGATGATGAAGAACATATCCGCTTCCTGTACGCCGAAGAGCTTGCAGACGAAGGTTACGAGGTGGCCACCGCCGACAGCGGATACAAAATCCTTGAGCGCATTGAGCAGGAAAAACCAAACCTGGTCGTGTTGGACATCAAGATGGTCGACTACAACGGGCTGGACATATTGCAGGATATCCGCAACAAGTACTACGACTTGCCGGTTATCCTCTGTACAGCCTACGACACCTTCAAAGAAGATATGAAATCCATTGCCGCCGACTTTTACGTCATCAAATCCTTTGATCTCACCGAGTTGAAAAACAAGGTTAAGATGGCCCTGGAGGCGACGGTTCCGGCGACTTAGTTACCATCCAAACATCAAAAACAAGAAAGAGACCGGCAAACGCCGGTCTCTTTTTGTCGGTACATATTCGGGGATCTACACCACGTCGTCGACCACCGACCCCGCACCCCGGTCAAACGTGCACGAACCGTCGCGCAACTTGATGTCATCGCGGTGTGGCTTGTTTGTGGGCTCTTCCTGCGAAGTGGGAGGAACAACGGCCGATCGCTGCGCGGACACGGCTTCAGCCGCGGCCCGGGCGGCCTCGTCGGCCCTGGCCTGATCCGCCGCCTCCATCCGGGCCTGCTCCAGGGCCAATTGTTCCTGTCGCCTGGCCTCTTCCTCGATGGCGGAGGCATGTCTTGCTGATGTATCGGATGTTGGCTGTACGGACATGGCACCCTCCCCTTTGATTATATCTTTACCCCAACAAACAACTTTGTCAATGCGTTTGGCATGTTGAAAGGCTTTGACCTATTGCGCCAACTAAGATAAATTCCTATGCGGATGCCTCTGTAAAAAGTGCTTTTGCCAAGGGAAAGGAAAACACCGCTTGGACTCGGACTCACGAAAGGGCTTTTTAGAAAAGCTGCGCGGCAAACTGGGGCTGACGCGGCATAGCACACCGGAAGAACTGGAAAGAGAAATCGCCGGACTTGTGGACCAGGGAGAAGCCCAGGGGCTGATCAGCGCCCACGAAGGCGATATGATCGAAGCCGTGCTGGACCTGGCCGAAACAACCGCCGGCCAGATCATGGTGCCGCGCATTGATGTGGCCACCGTTCCCGAAACCGCCGAAGTGAGGGAAATAATTAGGGTAATAATCGAATCGGGCCACTCGCGCATACCCGTTCACGGCGCGGACATGGACCACATCACCGGCGTGATTCACGCCAAGGATCTGTTGCCTTTTTGGGACGACCCGGACCACGAAGCCACTATAACTGACATCCTCCGCAAACCGTTTTTCGTGCCCATGTCGATGACAGTGGATCACCTCATGAGTGAATTCCGCAAGAGGCACCTTCATATGGCCATTGTCGTCGATGAATACGGCGGCACGGCGGGCATCGTCACCATGGAAGACGTGCTCGAGGAGATAGTCGGCGACATCGTCGATGAATACGACGACGAGCCCCTGCAAATAGAAGAACACGCCAACGGCTGTTTTATGGTCGACGCCAAGCTCGAAGTGGAGGAGTTGGCGGAAACAATGACCCTGGAACTGCCCAACGAACTGCCCGAAGGCCGCTTCGAAACCGTAGGCGGCCTGATCACCACCATCCTGGGCCGCGTTCCGCCCACCGGAGAAATCATCGAATTCGGCCCCATCCGCATGACCGTCAAGGAAGCCGACGAGCGCAGGGTGACCAAGGTTTTCGTTGAACCCCGCCAAGAAGACGAAGCCGCCGCCAACGGAGATTGACCGCAATGAAATTCATTGCCAAATGGCGGCCGCCGCTATGGGCCATTGCCTTCGCGCCGGTTGCGGGGTTTGCGCTATCGCTGGCCTATCCGCCGCATAATATCTGGTGGATCACCCCCTTGGGCCAAGGCAGCCTGTTTTTCATCCCCTATGCACTGGAGCCCCGCAAGACCGTCATAAGCGCCTGGCTGTTCTCCCTGGGATGCGCCATGGGCATGATGTGGTGGCTGACCATCGTCATGACCCGCTACGGCGGCATGCCAACCGTCATGGCCTGGGGCACCCTGGCCCTTACCATGGGCATCATGGCCCTGTACGCCACCCTGGCCATGGCGGTCATCGCCTATCTGCGAGCCTGCGGCATCAGCCCCCTGCTCGGAGCCCCCATTGTCTGGACGGCTTCTGAATGGTTGCGGGGCGTGTTGTTCACCGGCTTTCCCTGGGTGCCCATGCCCACCGGCCTCGTGGCCCGGCCCGAGTTTCTACAAACCGCCGAGTGGTGGGGTGTCTATGGCATCAGCCTTATCCTGGCCTTTGTCTCGGTATTGTTGGCCAGGGCCGCCCTGCCCCTGGTCAAGGGCCGCCGGCCGGGCCGCCCGGAGCTACTTGCCCTGGCCTGCGCCGCGGTCATAATCGCCGCCGGGTGGTTCTGGGGCGGCGCGCGCATGGACCAGATCAACACCCAGGCCCAGGCCGCGCCCAAACTGGTCACCAGCGTGGTTCAGGGCGACGTGCGCATTGAAGAGCTCTGGAACCGCAAGATGCGCTATGAAATTCTCCAGCGTCAGGCCGACCTCAGCGCCGAGGCCGCGGCCGAAGCCGCCAGCCGGCCCTGGCTTATCATCTGGCCCGAATCCAGCGTGCCGTATTACATTGGCTACGACAAGCAAGGCGACCAGATGCTTTTTGACACCGCCAGCCGGCTCCAGGCCTACCTGGCGGTGGCCTCCCTGGGCGCGGTTTTCCAGGACGGCAAGACCATGACCAGCAACCGATCCTGGCTCATCGGCCCCCGGGGCGATATAATCGGCTACTATGACAAGGCCCATCTGGTGCCGTTCGGCGAATATGTGCCCATGAAGAAAATATTGTTCTGGGTGCGGGCCATTGCCCAGATCGGCGAAGACCAGTACCCCGGCCAACCTGGCAAGGGCCTGCAATTCGAACATGTCAGGCTGGGACCGCTGATCTGTTACGAGTCGATTTTCGCCTATTTGTCCGGGGCCCAGAGGCAAAACGGAGCCAACCTGTTGATCAACCAGACCAACGACGGCTGGTACGGCGACAGCGGGGCTTCGGCCCAGCACATGAGTCATCTGGTCTTCCGCTGCATCGAGACCCGCCTGGCCTGCGCCAGGGCGGCATTGACCGGAATCAGCGGATTCACAATGCCCGACGGCTCCATGGCCCGAACCATCGATTTGCATACAAGGGGCGTGGCAACCATGCGCCTGCCCCTGATGAATATAGAGACTTTTTACGTGCGCCATGGTGAAATAGCAGGGCCCCTATGCGCGATGTTGTGCGTGCCGCTGATTTTTTGGGGCTGGCTGCGGCGCAGAAAAAAATAGGAGTACGAATCATGCTGTTCGAAGAAATGAAACAAACCCTTGGCGATCTCAAACACCGCTTGGATGTGATCCGGGAGTATCTTTGACCCCGCCTCTAAAAAACAACGTCTGGCCGAACTAGACAAGATCATGGCCAAGGCCGACTTCTGGGACGACCAGGACCAGGCCAAACAAGTAACCAAAGAACACAACGAGCTAACCGGCAGCGTCGAACAACTGGCCCAACTTTCAGGCAAACTCGACGACGCCGAGGTCCTGCTGGAGCTTGGCCAGGAAGAGGACGACCAGTCCGTTGACAGCGAAATCAAGGCCGCCTGCAAAGAGCTCGAACGCGATATCAGCCGTCTGGAGGCCTCGCGTCTGCTGGGCGGGCCCGACGACCACCGCAGCGCCATCCTGGCCATCAACTCCGGGGCCGGCGGCACCGACGCCCAGGACTGGGCCCAGATTCTCATGCGGCTCTACATCCGCTATGCCGAGCGCAGCGGCTTCGAAGTCGTCGAACTGGACATGCAGGACGGCGACGAGGCGGGCATCAAAAGCGTGACCCTGGAGGTAAACGGCTCCAAGGCCTACGGTCTGCTCAAGGGCGAAAGCGGCATCCACCGTCTGGTGCGCATCAGCCCCTTTGACGCCAACCACCGCAGGCACACGGCGTTTTCCTCGGTGTATGTCTCGCCCCAGGTGGACGATGATATCGAGATCGAAATCAAGGAATCGGACCTGCGCATCGACACCTACCGGGCCTCGGGCGCGGGCGGCCAGCACGTCAACAAGACCAGCTCGGCCGTGCGCATCACCCACCAGCCCACCGGAGTGGTCGTCCAGTGCCAAAATGAAAAAAGCCAGCACCGCAACAAGGACCTGGCCATGAAGGTGCTCAAGGCCCGGCTCTATGAAATAGAGCTGCAAAAACGCGAGGCCGAGAAAAAAGAAGTGCACTCCAGCCACCAGGAAATCGCCTGGGGCAGCCAGATCCGCTCCTATGTCCTGGCCCCCTACCGCCTGGTCAAAGACCACCGCACCGGCGTGGAAGTGGGCAACGTCGACGCCGTCCTCGATGGCGACCTCGACGACTTCATCCAGGGCTACCTCCTGTGGCGCAGCAATCAGAATTGATAAAACATTGGGGGGCTTTTTGAAAAAAGCCCCCCACACCCCCGAAAAACTTCGCCGTTTATTGTTTGTCGGCTGCGCCGCCAAACAATAAACGGTCATGTCTTTCCGCGGCGCGCGGGTGTTGTTTTGCCATCACACCTGCCGCGACACCCAAGTCCTAAAAAGGCGCGATTGATTTGGCCAAAGGCCAAATCAATCGCGCATGCGGTTTTCTTTTTGGAAGGGGGGCTGGGGGAAACCTTTCCCCTAATTATCTAAAGCGGGCCATGGACGGCCCGCCGAAGCAGATACCTACCAAGTATCTGCCTCGCAAGGCCAACCAAAACCACGTTTTTAGCTGGCCGCTGGTTGCAGGGGGCATGGATGCCTCCCTGCAAAGGAGAAATAGAATAAAGGTCTCCCCCAGGGACCGTGCTAATTCGCCTTCAAGCTCTTGGCATAGGCGACAACGCCGTCTGTGATGCCGTCGGCCACGAGGTTGCGGTAGGTGTTGGTGCCCAAGCGGCGGTGTTCCTCGGCATTGGTCATGAAGCCGACTTCAACCAGAACGGAGGGCATCTGGGCGCCGATGAGCACATAGAACGGCGCTTGTTTCACGCCCAGGTCGCGGACCTTGTATTTGCTTCGTACGCGGTCGAACATGCTCTTGTGCAGTTTGCGAGCCATGAGGTTGGATTCATTGATCTTGGAGTTGAGCATCAGGTCGTTGAGGATGACCTGGAGGTCGCCGATGGTCCGGGTGGTGGTGGCGTTTTCCCGGGCCGCCACCTGCATGGACTGCTCGTCGGTGGCCAGGTTGAGGAAATATGTTTCCAGGCCCGAGAGCCTGTGGCTGGGCGCCGCGTTGATGTGGATCGACACGAACAGGTCGGCGTCCTTGGTGTTGGCGAAAGCGGTGCGTTCCTCCAGGGCCAGGTATTTATCGTGGCTGCGGGTCAACAACACCTCGCAGCCCATGCGCTTGCGCAGCTTTTCAGCAACGCGCTTGGCGATGTCCAGGGTGATGTCTTTTTCCTTGAGGCCACGCCACATGCAGCCGGGGTCCTTGCCGCCGTGTCCGGGATCGATGACCACCCGCCCGATGCCCAACCCCAGGGCCTTGGCCAGGCTGACATCCGGCGGCAGTTCCTGGGCCTTGCCCCTGGGCACGCGTTTCTTGCCCTTGGTGCTGATCTTGGCGTTTTTAGCAAGCTGGCGGTCCTTTTGAGGGGCGAAACAGTCGATGACCACTCGGAAGGGGTTGTCCAGGGTGAAGACCTTGTAAGAGCCCAGGTTGTTGATATCCAAGACCACGCGCACGGTGTCAGGGTCGAACTGGCCCGCCCTGGCCCGTTCCAGCAGACCTCCGTCCAGGGGCAGGGTCTCCTTGAGGCCCTTGGACATTGCCGCGCCGGACAGATCCATGTACAAACGGCGGGGTTTGCCGGCGTCCTTGTCTTTTTTCAGCAGGTTGGTGGTGTAGGGCACGGAACGGTCGAGATTGACCACCACGCGGGTGTATGTGGGAGTGGACCAGTGCCGCAGTTCCGTGACATGGGCCAAGGAGGAATCGGCCTTTTTCACGCCCTCACCGGCGTCGGCCTGCTCTTCGGTCTGCCGGCGGCCCTGGGGCGTGGCGTACTGGGGAGCCAGTTTGCGCTCCAACTCCTCCAGTTTTTCCCTGGCCGCGGGCGTCATGTCGCCGTCCGGGTAACTCACCGTCAGGCGCAGATATTCCAGATAAGCGGTCTTGAGGTCGCCAGCCTGCTCATGCAGGCCCGCGATCATCAGCTGGGCGTCGTCGGCCAGCTTGGACTCCGGAAAATGGTTGATCAGTCGTTTGAGGACATCCTGGGCCGTCTGGAGGTCCTTTTCCTGGTGGAACAGTTCATAGGACACGGTGTAGATGCGGCCCTTCCAGAGCAGACACCCCGGAGCCAGAGGGCCGTTGGGATTGGCGGTGTATACCCTGCTGAAGCGCTCGGCCAGACTGACCCAGTTGTTGTACACCTGGCGGGCGTCCTTGTGCTTCATCAGCCAGAAGTAGTCGGCCTTGGCCCTGTTGTACACCGCAGATTCGTCGGCCATGGCGGCAGGGGCCCACACCGAAAGCAACACAAAGGCGGCCAACAGCGACATCATATTCCGGGCTGACTTAGTCAAGCAGTCTCCTCAGTTCCTCCAAGGCCCCCAGGGCCTCCATGGGCGTCATGTTCAGCGGGTCCATCTGCTTTAGACGGTCCAGGGCCGGGTGATCTTGCACGGCGAACAACTGCATCTGGGCCTGGGACCGTTTGGCTTGGGGTCTGGCGGCCGGTTCGCCGCGTTTGCCGCTTTCCAAACGGTCCAGCACTTCCCTGGCCCGTTCCAGGACCACGGGCGGCAGACCGGCCAGACGGGCCACCTGCAAGCCGTAGGAGCGACTCACTCCGCCTGGGGCCAATCGCCGCAGAAAAACAACCTGGCCTTGATATTCTTTAACAGCCACATTGAAGTTTCGCACTCTTTCGCATGTGGCCGCAAGCTCGGTCAGTTCGTGGTAGTGGGTGGCGAACAGGGTCTTGACCCCGCTTCCGTGCAGGCCGTGCAAATGTTCGGCCACGGCCCAGGCCAGGGACAGGCCGTCAAAGGTGGAGGTACCCCGCCCCACTTCGTCCAGGACCACCAGGGAGCGCGGCGTGGCGTTTCCCAGGATCTGGGCCGTCTCGGTCATCTCCACCATGAAGGTGGAGCGGCCCCTGGCCAGGTCGTCCATGGCCCCGACGCGGGTGAAGATGCGGTCCACCAGGGGCAGTTCGGCGCTTTCGGCGGGCACGAAGGACCCGGCCTGGGCCAACAGGCTGATCAGGGCGGCCTGGCGCAAGATGGTGGACTTTCCGGCCATGTTGGGCCCGGTGATGATGATCACCTGCTGTTCATGGTCATCCAGAAGCAGGTCGTTGGGCACGAACTCCCCGGCGGGCAGCATCTGCTCCACCACGGGGTGGCGGCCCTGGCTGATGTTCATGGGCCCGTTCAAGCTCATCCGGGGCCGTACGTAATCGCGGCTGGCGGCTAGGGCGGCCCAACCGGCCAGCACGTCGATGGCCGCCAAGGCCCGGCCGCACTGCATCAGCGGACGAGACCAGCGGGCCACCTCTTCGCGCAGGTCTTCGAATATTTCGCGCTCCAGGTCCAGGGCCTTTTCCTCGGCCCCCAGGACATCGGCCTCTTTTTCCTTGAGATCGGGCGTGAAGTAGCGTTCGGCAGTGGCCAGGGTCTGCTTGCGGATGAAGGTGTCGGGCACCTTGCTCAAGTGGGTCTTGGTCACTTCAATGTAGTAGCCGAAGACCCGGTTGAAGCCCACCTTCAGCGAGCTGATGCCCGTCTCGGCCCTGAGTTGGGCCTGCAATCCGGCGATCCAGCCCTTGCCCTGGCTGCTCATGGAGCGCAGTTCGTCCAGGCGCTTGCTGAAGCCCTCGGCGACGACCCCGCCGTCGCTCAGGGCCAGGGGCGGCCTGTCGGCCAGGGTGCGGTTCAACCGCTCGCAAAGGGCCTCCAGGCCTGAGAGCTCGGCTGCCTGGCTGATCAAAAGCGGCGAGTTCAGCGGCTCCAGTTCGGCGATGAGCCCCGGCAGCAGCCCCAGGGCGTCGCGCAGGGCGGCCAGGTCCCGGGGCGAGGCCTGGCCAAGGCTGGCCCGGCCCACCAGGCGGGGTACGTCGGGCAGGCGGTCGAGCCTTTCGGCGATGGCCCCGCAGGCCACTGTGTCCAGGCGCAGTTCTTCAACGGCCTGGTGCCGCATCTCGATGGACTCCAGGTCCATGAGCGGAAAGCCAAGCCACTGTTTGAGCAGGCGTCCGCCCATGGCCGTGGCCGTCTGATCCACGGCGTGCAATAGCGATCCCTTGCGGCTGCCGGTGGCTATGGATTTATACAGCTCCAGGTTGCGCCGGGCCGTGGCGTCCAGGACCAGATGGGTGCCAACCTGGTAGACGCTGAGCGTATCGATATGGCCCGGCGTACACATCTGGGTGGCTGCAATGGTCTCCCAGGCCATGGCCGCGGCCATCAGGGCCGGTTCCAGACCGGCGTCGGCGTCCTGGGGCAGGCGCTCGTCCAGGCTCTGGCGGGCCTTGGCGATGCCTGGGGGCTTGCCGCCATAGGCCGAGACCACCGGATTCAACCCGGCCGCCAGGACCTCCAGCATGGCCGGGGTGTTCCGCTGGCTTTCGGCCACGATCAACTCCGCCGGCTCCAGGCGGGCCAGTTCGTCGATGAGCGGCTGGCCCGGCGGCACCACCGTGGCACGAAACTCGCCGCTGGACAGATCCAGATGGGCCAGTCCGGCGTCGCCTCCGGTGAGGCACAGGGCGGCCAGAAAGCGGTTGTCCTTGGCCGGCAGATGGCCGGGCATGGTGAAGGTGCCGGGGCTCTGCACACTGGTGATCTGGCGTTTGACCAGGCCCTTGGCCAGTTTGGGATCTTCCACCTGGTCGCAGATGGCCACCTTGTGGCCCGCGTCGATGAGCTGGGCCACGTATGAATCTATGGTCCGAAAGGGCACTCCGGCCATGGGAAAGGCGTCGGGGTCGTTTTTGTCGCGGCTGGTCAGTTGGATGGAAAGGACCTTGCTGCACAATTCGGCGTCTTCGAAAAACACCTCGTAGAAGTCGCCCATGCGGAAAAACAACACGCAATCGGGGACCTGTTGGCGCATTTCAAAGTATTGCCGCAGCATCGGCGTTTGTTTTATTTCAGCGCCGGTGGATTCTGTATTCTTGCGTTCCGGACTGGATGTTTGTTTGGCCATACCCTTTTAGCGATTGTAAGTTGTGACTCCCCTTGGCGACCCCGGCCAAACCGCCCCGCGGACGGCGGCAACGGTTCATCCGCGGTAGGGCGTCATGGTGTCCCAGTTGTGGCAGCGCGGGCACTTCCAGGTCAAGTGCTGGGCCACAAATCCGCAGTTGCCGCATTGGTATTGGGTCCGGAAGCCGTGGACCTGGGCCAGAAGCTCCACATAGGCCTCCTGGCAGCCGGACTGATCGCCCATGGCCAAAAGGATGTCGCCCTTGATTTGGTGGGCCTCCAGGCAGCCGGGATCTTTCGCTATGGCCTTGTTCAGCAGTTCCAGGGCCTTGGGGTCGTCGCCATGGCCGTGGCGGCTGCGGGCCAAGGCCAACAAAGCGGTGACTTCGGCCGTGTCCAGGTTGATTTCATTGAAAAACGACAAAACCGCCTTTTCGCCCAAGGTGGACTCGGCCTTGTCCATGCGGTCGATGACCAGGTGGGCGTGCAGGGGGGCCAGGCCCACGGCCTTGCGCCACAGGTTGATGGCCTTGCGGTTGCGGCCCCTGGAAAGTTCCAGATCGCCCAGGTGCAAATAGGCGTCGATGCACTTTTTGTGCACGTTTATGGCCTGGCTCATGGCCTGTTCGGCCGCGTCGAGCTTGCCCTCGGCGGCCAATTCCTTGCCCTGCTCGGTCTTGTAGTGGGCCAGGATCAAGCGGCTGTCCTTGCCGGTTATCTTGTCCAGTTTGCGCAACGTGTCATAGGCCTTGGCCCAATCACGCATCTCCTCGTAGAGGCTTACCAGTTGGGCCGTGGCGTCCACGTGGCTGGAATCCTGGGCCAACACTTCCTGGAAGGCCTCCACGGCCCGGTTGAACAGGCCGCCCTTGCGGTAGTCCAAACCCAGATCGTAGCGGGCCTGAATTTGAACGGCCCGGTCCAGGTTCAAGCGGGCGATGATGGTCTGGCGGATGCGCACGGCCCGGTCGATTTCACCCTTTTGGCGGAACAGGTTGCCCAAAACAACGTATGTCTCAACCGTGTCGGAGTTGAGATTGACGGCCTTGGTGAACTCCTCGATGGCCTGGTCCGTATGGTCGGCCATCAGGTGGGTCAGGCCCTTCAGGAAGGCGTCGTCAGAGGCGTCACGGGCCTGTTTGAGGCCCTTGCCCGCGGCCACCGGGGCAACCGTGCGCTTGCCGCGCCCCAGCAGGATGCCGACGAGCAGGCCCACAGCCAAGAGAATTACGCCCGCCGCCGCCATGGCCACGGTCACATTTTGGCCCATTGCAACAAAAAGGGTTTGGTCCATGATTACTTGTTTCCGTTTTCCGGCTCAACCACCGCCAACTGTTCGGCCATTGTCTCCGGCTCGGCAGTCTTTTCCAATAGCGGCGGGGCTTGCTTTTGCACGCTGTTGTTTTCGTTTACCGGCAGGTTGCGCAGGCTGTTGATCTCGTTGTTGAGCCTGTCGATCTCTTTACCCTTGTCCTTAACCTGCTTGCGCAGGCGCAGGCGCTCCAGAATCCCCACCAGACTGGCGGCCAGCAGGCCGAAGAAGAACCCCAGGAGGATGATCAGGTACGTGGGATACGGCGTTGACTCCAGGTTGACGAAATAAAGGTTGAGCCGCAGGGCCAGAGGATGGCTGAGGGGCTCGATGTTCTGGATCATGAAAATGACGGCCAGCGCAACCGCCGCTGAAACCACAAACGCCTTTAGGTAGCCCATCGTCGCTCCTATTTAATATTCTTGAAATAAGGCCGCAGCTTCTCGCAGGTGGCCTCAATGTGCTCGGGCACGGACCGTACATCGCCAAGCACGGTCATGAAATTGGTGTCGCCGCTCCAGCGGGGGACGATGTGGAAGTGCATGTGCTCCTCGATGCCCGCTCCGGCCACGCGGCCCAGGTTGAGCCCGCAGTTGAACCCCTCGGGGTTCATCAGATCGCTGAGGGCCTTTTTGGCCAGGGTCAGGTTGGCCATCAGGTCCAGGCTCTCCTGTTCGGTCAGCGCCTCCAGCCCGGCTATGTGGCGCTTGGGCGCGACCAGCAGATGTCCATTATTGTAAGGGTATTTGTTCATCATCACCAGCGTGGTTTCACCCACGCCCAGCACAAGGTTGTCGGCGCCCTTGCCGTCGGTGGCCAAACAGAAAATACAGCCGTCGGCCTTGTCTTCACCCAGGATGTAGCTCATGCGCCAGGGCGCCCATAAAACGTCCATAAAAACGTACTCCTACAACTTTATGATACTGCCTTCAATGCCTTGGTCAACCTCAAGCAGGCCCACCGTGCCCCCGGGCCGACCGCCCATGGCCGTGCCTGGGTTGAATAAAAGTATTCCATTTTTAATCAAATTGGTCGGTTGATGGGAATGGCCAAACACGATGCAATCGACATTGTCGCCGGAAAACTCGCCGGCCACCCTTTCCATGAGCCCTTGTTTGGCCCCCCAACCGTGCATCAAGCCTATTCTTTTTGTTCCGGCTTTGATGATTCTTTTTGTCGGCAAATCCCTGGTGCTGGGGCCCTGGTCCATGTTTCCGGCCACGGCCAGCACCTCGGCTTGGCCGAAACAGTCCAGAACCGATATGTGGGTGATGTCTCCGGCGTGGAGAATCATGTCCACCCCGCCCAGAACCCGGCTCATTGTCTCGGCAAAGGCCTGGTCGTACGCGTTCATATGGGTGTCTGACACTACGCCGATACGGATCATGCTCATCCCAAATCAACCAGTTCGATCTCGCCCCAAGCGGCTATGGAACGCCCGACCACGGCCAGGGCGCCAAGAACTCCGGGAATTGTTTTAGCCCAATCCAGGGCCTTTTCCAGGTCGGCGGCTCCGGTTATGCGGTTGCCCAGCGCGGTGGCCGCGGCATCGGCCAAGGCCGCGTCCTTGGCTATGACCGTGGCCGCGTCGGCCCGGCCAAGCGACAGCGAGTGCCCAACCGTGCCCGAGCTTGTGCCGATGGCCATGGGCTGCTCGTTGGCCTTTACGCCGAGTCCCAAACGGCCGCTGAACGGCGAGTTGCCCGCCGAAAGGCCGATGGTTATATCCCGGCCCGTATCCAGGTACAGGTCTCCGCCGTTTTCCACGGCCACGGCCTTGCTCAGCGGCCTAAGCCCAACGGCCACGAACTGGGCCATGGCCCCGGCCACGGCGGCCATGGGCCCGGTGCCCGCGGCGATACCGGCCCTGAGCATGGCCCGGACCAGGGGCGGGGCCAAGTCGTCGTCGGCCAGGGGCTCCAGGGAGTCGAAGAATCCGGACCTGGAGACACCGTAGTTTTCCAGCCCCCGGCGCAGTTCGATGACCAACTCAACGGCCTGAATGCTCAGGTCGGACTCGGCCATCAGCCACAGGTCGGTTTCCTTGACCCTGGCGGCAAAACCGCAGAGGCCGGCGGCGCGGCACGACAAACGATAATTGCGCGGTTCAAACGTTGCCAAATTTTTTCAGCCTGTGGGCCTTCCGCTATCAGGTGCGCCTGGAGCGCAATTTCGCATCGTTATAACCCAGTATTTTGCAACGTGTCAACGAAAGTAGCCCTAAGGAGTCAATGTCCCCGACTTGGCCGGATATCCCATATCTTGACTTGGCTTGGCGCATAAGCTAATAACATGGAAGTCTTTTTTAGCACTGGAGTAGCCATGAACAGCCGCCGTCTGGCACGGCTCATGGGCATAATCTGCGATATCAAGGCGAACCCCCGCCGCAGCCCGGACGAAATGTGCCGGCGATTCGATATTTCCCGCCGCCAATTTTACAAGGACCGGGACACGTTGGCCGATATGGGCTTCGGTTTTCACTATGTCCGGGGCAAACAAGGCTTTATCTTGGACAAGGAGCTGACCTTCAATGTCTCGGGGCTGTCCCTGGCGGATTTGTTCGCCCTTATCCTGGCGGTGCGCGAGCTGACCAGCCTGTCGGACTTCGGCCTGGCCATGGCCGCCCTCGGCGGTCTGCGGCGGCTGATAAACCAACTCCCCGAGGACAGCCGCCGTGTATTCACCGACGCCATGGAGCAGGTGGTGGTCACCGACGGTTTCGGCTGCCGTCCCCAGGTGCTCGGCGAACTGGAACAGGCCGTTGAAGACGGCCGCCGGGTGGTTTTGGTTTTCAATGGAGAAGGCGAAACCCGCCAAACCGTGGACCCCAAACGGCTGTTCCTGAGCAACGGCGTCCTGCATCTGGAGGCCGACGGCCTCAAACAAGGCGCGCTCCAGTCGCTTAGCCAGGTGCGCAAGGTAATACCCACTCCCTTCTATTCCCCGAGGGAGTGATTTTTTCGGGAAACCGCATTGGCGGCGGCATTTCCGCCCGCCCTTTGAAAGGATAATCCATGCGTGAAGTTGTCATAGTCAGCGCCTGCCGCACCCCGGTCGGATCGTTCCAGGGCGCCTTTGCCTCGCTGTCAGCGCTTGACCTGGGCGTCGTGGCCATCAACGAGGCCATGAACCGGGCCGGCCTGCAAAAAGAGCAGATCGACGAAGTGATCATGGGCAACGTGCTGCCCGCCGGCATGGGCCAGAACCCCGCCCGCCAGGCCAGCCTAAGAGCCGGGCTGCCCTTTGAGGTCGGCTGCATCACGGTGAACAAGGTCTGCGGATCGGGCCTCAAGAGCGTGATGTTGGGGGCTCAGGCCATCGCCTGCGGCGACGCCGATATCATCATCGCCGGCGGCATGGAGTCCATGACCGGCGCGCCGTACCTGATCCCCAAGGGCCGGGCCGGGCTGCGCATGGGCAACGGCCAGGTTGTCGACTCCATGGTCAGCGACGGCCTGTGGGACCATCTCAACAACTTCCACATGGGCATGAGCGCCGAACTCTGCGCCGAAAAATACGGAGTGACCCGGGAGGATCAGGACAAGTTCTCCGTGGAGAGCTACAACAAATCGGCCAAGAGCCAGGCAGAGGGCAAGTTCAAGGACGAGATCGTGCCGGTGAAGGTCAATACCCGCAAGGGCGAAACCGTGGTGGAGCTTGACGAAGGCGTCAAGGAATCGTCCTTGGAGGTCCTGGCCAAGCTGCGTCCGGCTTTCAAACGCGACGGAGGCACGGTGACGGCGGGCAACGCCAGCACCATCAACGACGGCGCGGCCGCCGTGGTGCTGATGGCCGCCGAAAAGGCCGCCGAACTGGGTGTCAAGCCCCTGGTCAGGGTCGGAGCCCAGGCCGCGGCGGGCCTTGATCCCAAGTATGTGCTGGTGGCCCCCATCTACTCCATCCCCAAGGCCTGCGCCAAGGCCGGCATCGACCCCAGGGACATCGAGTTGCACGAACTCAACGAGGCGTTCGCATCTTCGTCGATCGCCGTGCAGCGCACCCTTGACCTGGACCCCGCCCGGATCAACATCTTCGGCGGCTCCATTTCCATCGGCCACCCCATCGGCGCCTCCGGGGCCAGGGTCCTGACCACGCTGATCTACGCCATGAAAGGCACCGGCGCGGCCACCGGCATGGCCAGTTTGTGCCTTGGGGGCGGCGAAGCCGTCTCTTTGCTGGTACATAATGTCTGAAAAAAACCGGCCCGGCCCGGTTTACCTTATTGAAGGGAATTAGGAGAATAACAATGAAAGAAATAGTCATCGCAGGAGCCGCCAGAACTCCGGTGGGCCGTTTCGGCGGCAGCCTCACCGACGTATCGGCCGTTGATCTGGGCGTGATCGCCGTCAAAGCCGCCATGGAACGCGCCGGGGTGGGCGCATCCATGGTCGACGAAGTGATCTACGGCAACGTCCTGGGCGCGGGCCTGGGCCAAAACGTGGCCCGCCAGGTCCAGGTGCATGCCGGCATCCCGGTGGAAAAAAACGCCTTCACCGTCAACAAGGTCTGCGCCTCGGGCCTTAAAAGCGTGATGCTGGCCGCCCAGGCCGTGATGTGTGGCGACGCCGAAATCGTCGTGGCCGGCGGCACCGAGAACATGAGCGCCGCGCCTTATCTGTTGCCCAAGGGCCGCTGGGGCCACAGGATGGGCAACGGCTCGCTGGTCGACGGCATGATCCATGACGGTCTTTGGGATATCTTCAACGGCTACCATATGGGCATCACCGCCGAGAACGTGGCTGAAAAATACGGCATTACCCGCCAGATGCAGGACGACCTGGCCCTGGTCAGCCAGAACCGCGCCGAAGCGGCCATCAAGGGGGGCATATTCAAGGACGAGATCGTGCCCGTGCCCATTCCTCAACGCAAGGGCGACCCGAAAATCTTTGACACCGACGAGCACCCACGCCTGGGCACCACCATGGAAGCCCTGCAAAAGGTCGGCCCGGCCTTCAAGAAGGACGGCACCGTCACCGCCGGCAACGCCAGCGGCATCAACGACGGCGCAGCGGCCGTGGTTGTCACCAGCCGGGAAAAGGCCAACGAACTGGGCCTGCCGGTTCTGGCCAAGATCCGCTCCTACGGCTGGGGCGGCGTCGATCCCTCGGTCATGGGCCTGGGCCCCATCGCGGCCTCCCGCTCGGCCATGACCAAGGGCAACTGCACGGTGGAAGACCTTGATCTCATCGAGGCCAACGAGGCGTTCGCCTCCCAGGCCGCGGCGGTTATCAAGGAGTTGGGCCTCAACACCGACATCGTCAACGTCAGCGGCGGCGCCATCGCCCTGGGCCATCCCATCGGCGCGTCCGGCGCGCGCATCCTGGTCACTTTGCTCTACGGCATGATCAGGCGCGACGCCAAGCTGGGCCTGGCCACGCTGTGCATCGGCGGCGGCCAGGGCGCGGCCATGATCCTCGAACGTTAAGACCCGCTATCTTGGGCCCTCCCCCCCGGGGAGGGCCTAGTTTTTTCCACAGCCTGAGCACCCGCTCGTTTTCTTTTTCACAATCTATTGCCTTGTGTTGTTTTTTAGGTTACTTTGGTTGCACCAATCTGGGTGAACTGTGTTTACAGGCAACCGTCCGGCGCCGCCCGGGCGGCAACTTTCAGGAGCGGTCCGCGCCGGCTTCGCCGGGCCGCCGAGCCGAATGGGACGAGAAAGGGATAACATGGCTTACGAGACCATATTGTACGAGACCGACGGCCCCTTGGCCGTTGTTACCATCAACCGGCCCAAGGCCCTCAACGCCATGAGCCCGCAGGTGGTTGCCGAGCTAGGCCAGGTTTTTGACGAAATAGAGGACGACGACGCCATCCATGTCGCCATAATCACCGGCGCGGGTCGGGCATTCATGGCCGGGGCCGACATCACCGTAATGAAGGACTTCACGCCTTTGCAGGGCCGCAAATTCGCCCGCAACGGCCAGGCCCTGGGCGACAAACTTGAGTTGATGTCCAAACCGGTCATCGCGGCGGTCAACGGCTTCGCCCTGGGCGGCGGCTGCGAACTGGCCATGGCCTGCGACTTCATTCTCGCCGCCGAAAGCGCCAAGTTCGGCCAGCCCGAGATCAACCTGGGCATCGTGCCCGGCTTTGGCGGCACCCAGCGCCTGCCCCGCCTGGTTGGCAAAGGCTGGGCCAAGTACCTGTGCATGACCGGCGATATCATCAGCGCCAAGGAAGCGGCGGCCATCAACCTGGTCACCAGGATTTACCCTGACGACGAACTGATGGACGCGGCCAAGAAAATGGCCCTGGCCGTGGCCTCCAAGGGCCGGGTGAGCCTGCGGGCGGTCAAACAGCTCATCGACGACGGCCTGGACATGCCTCTGCGCAAGGCCCTCAACCTGGAAGCCGAGATTTTCAACACCTGCTTCACTTCGCCGGACCAAAAAGAAGGCATGACCGCCTTTGTGGAAAAACGCAAGCCGGACCTCAGCGGCCCCCTGGACGAATAATATCCGGACGAACAAAACGCGCGAACATACAACGGTTTGCTTTTGCAACAACTTTCAACATAGAGGTATCAAATGAATTTCGCACTGACCGAAGAACAACAGATGGTCAAAGACACTGCGGCCCGCTTTGCCGACGAGGTCCTCAAGCCCCAGGCCAAGCACTTTGACGAGACCCACGAGCATCCCGCCGAGGCCGTCGAGGCCTTGGCCGAGTTGGGATTCATGGGCATCGCCGTTGAAGACGAGTACGGCGGCGCGGGCATGGACTATATCAGCTACGTGCTGGCCATGACCGAGATCAGCCGCGGCGACGCCTCGGTGGGCGTCATTATGAGCGCCAACAACTCCCTGTACTGCTACCCGATGATGACCTTCGGCACCCCCGAGCAGAAAGAGCAGTTCCTGACCCCGGTGGCCAGCGGCCAGAAAATCGGCTGCTACGGCCTGACCGAGGCCGGCGCGGGCTCCGATCCCGGAGCCATGCGCACCACGGCCGTGCTGGACGGCGACGAGTGGATCCTTAACGGCGAAAAAAAATTCATCACCAACGGCCCCATCGCCTCCTACGCCGTAATCGCCGCCGTCACCGATAAGAGCGCGGGCGCCAAGGGCATCAGCACCTTTGTGGTGGACCTGGAAAACACCCCCGGCTTCTCGGTGGGCTTTATCGAGGAAAAGATGGGCATCTGCGCCAGCGGCACCTCGGAGCTGGTTTTTGAAGACGCCCGCATCCCCAAGGGCAACCTCATCGGCCAGCAGGGCGGCGGTCTCAAGCAGATGCTGATGACCCTCAACTCCGGCCGCATCGGCATCGGTTCCCAGGCCCTGGGCATCGGCCGGGCCGTGCTGGAAGAGGCCGTGGCCTACGCCCTGGAGCGTGAGCAGTTCGGCAAGCCCATCAGCGCCATGCAGGCCATTCAGTGGAAGCTGGCCGACATCGCCACCCAGCTCGACGCCGCCGAGCTTCTGCTGCTGCGGGCGGCCTGGCTGGAAGACCAGCACGCCAACTTCGAGAAGGAAGCGGCAATGGCCAAGATGTTCGCCTCGGACGCGGCCATGAGCGCGGCCATCGAGGGCGTGCAGATCCTGGGCGGCTACGGCTATTGCAAGGAATACCCCATGGAGCGCCATATGCGCGACGCCAAGATCACCCAGATCTATGAAGGCACCAACGAGATCATGCGTCTGGTCGTGGCCCGCAACACCCTCAGAATGCGCTAATCAGTTCGGCCGGGGTTCCTGCCTGGAGCCCCGGCCTTTTACAACCAGCCCCCATCACAAGCTTTTTCCCACGTCGTAACCTCCGCGAATTGCCATGAGCAAAGAGGCCGACAGCAATTCCATCTCTTTTTGTCGAGTCATAACCTAGAGAATCCGGAAAAAATAAACCGCAATCGTCAATCAGAACCTTGTTTCCCGCACTTTCAATAAGCTAAAATTTCCTGGACAAACCGGGCAATCGACTTCCAGTAGCGGCCATTCCCGCAGGCGGCCGTCTGCAGCATTGAACACCGCCCGTGTTCTATAACCACGCAGATGGAGGCCCTCTCGAATGGAAATCATCAAAGGTTTTCCCGCAACTTCTCAAGACAACTATCAATTCAACATTCTCAACATCATGAAGCACGGCGTGCGCAACTTCGCCAAACAGGAGGTCGTAAGCAAAACACCGGCGGGCATTTTGCGCTTCACTTACGCCGACACTTACAAGCGGACCCAGAAGCTGGCCTCGGCCCTGAAAAAACTGGGCGTGGGCGTGGGCGACCGCGTCGGCGTAATGGACTGGAACACCCACCAGAACTTTGAGTGTTACAACGCCATCCCCGGCATGGGCGCGGTTATGGTGTTGTTGAACCTGCGTCTTGCCCCGCCGGACCTGGCCTATGTCATCAACCACGCCGGCGTCAAGTGCATCATCGCGGATCAGTTCCTTCTGCCGCTCATCGAGGCCGTGGCCCCGCACCTGGAGACCGTGAAGACCTTCATCGTTATCCACAACGAGATATGGGGCGATGTAAACAGCAAGCTCGACCCGCTCTATGATTACGAGGAACTGCTGGCCGAGGCCGAAGACACCTACGACTGGCCCAACCTGGACGAGACATCGGCCGCCGCTGCCTGTTACACCACCGGCACCACGGGCAAGCCCAAGGGCGTCTATTATTCCCACCGCTGCATCTACACCCACACCCTGGTCTCGGCGGCTGGCGTGGAAGGCAAGCTGGCCGACACGTATTACCAACTTGTACCCATGTTCCACGCCCTGGGCTGGGGCGGTCTGTACTATGCCATGTTCGTCGGGATGAAAATCGTCCTGCCCGGCATGTACACCCTGGACAATCTCGACGCCCTGGCCAAGCTGATGATCGACGAAGGCGTCACCTGCGGCGCCGGCGCGCCGGCCCTGTTGATGCCCATGCTCGAATACATCAAGGGACTGCCGGAAAAGCCGGACCTGAGCCGTACAAGGTTCTTCTGCGGGGCCTCGGAGCCGCCCATAGCCTTGATGAAATCCTTCAAGGAACTGGTGGGTCTGGATGTGATGCACGCCTATGGCGCCACGGAAACCACCCCGCTGGCCTCGGCCAACAAGCTCAAGCCTTGGATGGAGTCCATGAGTGATGAGGAAAAGTGGGACCTCAAGCGCAAACAGGGCATCGTCTGTTCGGGCCTGGACGTCAAGCTGCTGGGCGGCGTCAGCAATGAGCTTCCCTTTGACGGCAAAAGCGCCGGCGAGATCTGCCTGCGCGGCCCCTGGATCACGGGTTCTTATTACAACGCTCCCGGCTCCGAGGCCCAGTTTACAGAAGACGGCTATTGGCGAAGCGGCGACGTGGGCACGGTTGACGAAGAAGGCTATCTGAAAATCACCGACCGCCTCAAGGACGTAATCAAGACCGGCGGAGAGTGGATTTCCTCGGTGGACATGGAAAACCTGATCATGAGCCATCCCATGGTCCTGGAGGCCGCGGTGGTGGGCCTGGAACACCCCAAGTGGGAGGAACGCCCCCTGGCCCTGGTCATCCCCCGGCCCGAGGCCAAGGAGCAGCTCAACGCCGATGTGATCCGCGACCACCTGGGCAAGGCCTTCGCCAAGTGGCAATTGCCCGATCAGGTGTTGTTCGTCGATGAAATCGCCAAGACCAGCGTGGGCAAGATCAGTAAAAAAGACCTGCGGGCCCAGTACAAGGAACTGTATCTAAAGTAGTTCGCAAGATAAGACCTACCAAAGCAGCGCCGGGCCGTTTATCATGACGGTCCGGTGCTTATTTATTCGGGAGAAGGCGGATGAAACTGACATGGTGGGGCACGGCGGCATTGGAGATCGAACACGGCGGCATAGTTTATTGGGTGGACCCGTATCTGACCCGCAATGAAAAGGCCTTTCCCAAGGTCGGCCGCGCGCCTGAAGAGGTCCGGCGGGCCGCCGCGATTTTCCTGACCCACGGCCACTTCGACCATATCCAGGACACGGCCCGGATCGCCGGGCAAACCGGGGCCATGGTCCACTGCAGCGCCGAGGCCGCCGACACGCTAATTGGCCATGGCCTGGCCACGGAACAAATCAGCGTCGTGCCCAACAACGGCGCGAGCTATCAACTTTGCGGCCTTGCCGCCACGGCCCACTACAGCGAGCACATCAAATTCGACATTCCGTTGATTATCAAGACGTTGTGGCGTTGCGGATTTACAATAGGCAGGTTTAAGCATTTAATGAAAATTTACCCCTGCGGCCAGGTCCTGGCCTGGCGCCTGGCCCTAGATGGGCGGGAGCTGCTTGTCTTCGGCAGCGGCGGATCCAGCGCCGCGGAACTCGCTGAGTTGGCCAAGCGTCCCACGGATGTATTGTGCGTGCCCTTGCAGGGCCACAGCCGCATCTACGACATCGCCCTGAATTATATCGAGGCCCTGAGGCCCAGGACGGTCATCCCCATCCACCAGGACGACTTTTTCCCGCCCATATCCGTCAACGTGGACATAACACCGTTTCGCGAGGCATTGCGAAGGCAACACCCCAAGGTCGAGCTGCTCGTAGCCGAGGTCGGGCAACCCTTCCCGCTTTAGTTCCCTAAAAACTTGCTCAACGGGCCCTCAAAATATACAATTGGGTGACAATATGCGTAACACCCTTAATCGTAAGACATTTTTGGCAATCGGCTACCAATCATGAGCACCCAGTCCACTATAGATGCCATTGTTTCCGGCGATGTACGCATGGCCGCCCGGCTGATGCGCCTGTTGGATGACGGTTCGCAACAGGCCCTGGAGACTCTCAAGGGTCTACACGCCAAGGCGGGTTCGGCCAGGGTCATCGGCATAACCGGGTCTCCGGGCGTGGGCAAGTCCACCATCACCGACAACCTGGTTAGGGTTTTCCGGGAGCGCGGCAACACCGTGGGCGTGGTGGCCGTGGACCCGACCAGCCCCTTCAGCGGCGGGGCGATCCTGGGCGACCGGGTGCGCATGCAGCGCCACGCCACCGACGAAGGGGTGTTTATCCGCTCCCTGGCCACCCGGGGACACTTCGGCGGGCTGACCGCCTCGACCCAGGGCGTGGTCAAGATCATGGACGCCATGGGCAAGGACGTGGTAATCGTCGAAACGGTGGGCGTGGGCCAGGATGAGGTCGACGTGGTCCGGCTGGCCGACACCACGCTGGTGGTCACCGTGCCCGGCCTGGGCGACGATATCCAAGCCATAAAGGCGGGAATTCTGGAAGTGGCCGACGTTTTCGTGGTAAACAAGGTCGACCGGGAGGGCTCGGCGCGCACCATCAGCGAACTCGAGCACATGATCGACCTGGCCCGGCCCCAGCAGCGGCAAGCCGGATGGAGGCCGCCGGTGGTGGGCACATGCGCCCTGGACGGCAAGGGCTTCGATGTCCTCATGGCGGCCATGGACGAACATTGGGCCCATCTGGCGGGCAGCGGCAATCTCCAGGCCCGGCGCAGGGAACGCGCCCGCATGGAACTATTGGACTTGATTCAAACCCAGGCCATGGACCGCCTGATGCGCAAGCTCGAGGCTGAAACGTCCATGGACGAAGTGATAGACCGGATCGCGGAAGGCCGGACAGACCCTTATTCCGTCTGCGAAGAAATCATGGACCGGTCGTTTTAACTGGATAATTTTTACTGCGAGGAGAACATGGCCCGCAATGCCAAGCGTAAATCCCTGGGCCAGCGGCTCAGCCGCCTGCGTCAAGAACGCGGCATGAGCATCGACAGCCTGGCCAATGAAACCGGTCAGGCCCGGGAATATCTGGAAAAGGTCGAAAACGACGAAGTCATCCCCCCCGTGGCGGTGCTTCTGACCCTGGGCCGGGCCCTGGAGGTCGACTCCGGCGAACTGCTCAAGGATGACGAAGCGGCAGAGACGGCCCAAAGGCGGGCCCAGGCCGTGCGCACCCGCACGGATCACTACTCATACCGCGTGCTGACCCCCGAGGCCCTGCACAAGCACCTCAAGGGCTTCCGGGTGACCATCGAGCCGGTCAGCGATCTGGACGGACCCGGTTATCAGCACGAAGGCGAAGAGTTCGTCTATGTCCTGTCGGGCCAGGTGTGCGTCACCGTGGGCGACAACGTCAACGATCTCAAGGCCGGTGACAGCCTGCATTTCAACTCCGGCGTGACCCACACCCTGCGCAACAGCGGAAACGAAACCTGCGAACTGCTTGTGGTGCTCTATACGCCCTAAGCGGATATAGCGGCTCGACATTCACCGCCGGTGGATCGCATGCCCCGGCGGTACTAAAAATATGCCTATACGGAGGCGGTCATGGCTATCGCGGCCCTAACCGAAGAGCAGCAGATGATCCAAGACATGGCCAGGGACTTCGCCCGGGAAGTGCTCATGCCCACGGCGGGCCAGCGCGACCGGACCTGCGAATTCCCAGCCGAGAACCTGGCCCGCATGGCCGAACTGGGGTTCATGGGCATGGCTGTACCCGAGCAGTACGGAGGGGCGGGCGTTGACGCGGTCAGCTACGTATTGGCCCTGTCCGAGATAGCCTACGGCTGCGCCAGCACGGCGGTGGTCATGAGCGTGCACAACTCCATCTGCTGCGAGGCCATCGTCAAGTTCGGCACCGAGGACCAAAAGAATACCTGGCTGCCACCCATGTGCACCGGCGAAATCATCGGCGCGTTCGGCCTCACCGAGCCCGGTGCCGGTTCCGACCCCAGCAGCCAGCGCACCACGGCGGTCCTCGACGGCGACGAGTGGGTAATCAACGGCACCAAGCAGTTCATCACCACCGGTTCCCACGCCGGGCTGACCATCGTGACGGCGTACACCGACAGGGACAAAAAGCACCGGGGCATCAGCGCGTTCATCGTGCCCAAGGACACGCCGGGGCTCATCGTGGGCAAGGCCGAGGACAAACTCGGCCTCAAGGCCTCGGATACGGTGCAACTAATCCTGGAAGACTGCCGGGTGCCGGCCGAAAACATGCTGGGCAAGCGCGGCGATGGTTTCATCATCGCCATGACCTGCCTGGATTCGGGCCGTATCGGCATCTCGGCCCAGTCGGTTGGCGTGGCCCGAGCCTGCCTGGACGAAGCCATAGACTTTGTGGAGACCAGGGAGCAGTTCGGCAAGCCCATCGGCGATTTCCAGGGTATCCGCTGGCGCGTCGCCGACATGGCCACCGAGATCGAAGCCGCCGAGATGATGTGCGTCAACGCGGCCATGCTCAAGCAGGCGGGACGCAAGTTCACCGCCGAGGCCTCCATGGCCAAGCTGTTCGCCAGCGAAATGGTCAACCGCATCACCGGCCAGTGTCTGCAAATGCACGGAGGATACGGTTTCTGCCGCGAATACGACATTGAACGTCATTTTCGCGACGCCCGCGTGTTCACCATCTACGAAGGCACCAGCGAAATTCAACGCATGGTCATCAGCAACCAGGTCATGGGGCCGCCCAAGTTCCGCTAGGCATTTTAATTAATTTTGGCGTGCCGAATTGCATGGCGGCCCGGTCGGGCCGCCTTATCTATTGCCTGATCGAAGTAATCATGCCGAAGCCCGCCAAGGCGAACATGGCGTTTGGCAGCCAGGCCGCGGCCACCGGCGGCAATATGCCGCCATAGCCAAAGATGGATCGGACGTATCCCAAACCGATCCAGTAGGTCAGCGACAGCATCAGGCCCACGACGATGCCGGGGGCCAGGAAGCGGCCCCTTTCCCGGAACAGGGCCAGGGGTATGCCCAATAGGGCCATGATCGTGCAGATGAACGGCCCGCTGATCTTGCAGTGCATATCCACCCTGTAGCGCCGGGTGTCGTAGCCTTCCTTGTCGATTTTGTCCACATGGGCCGAAAGTTCGCCCAGGCCCATTTCCTCGCTGGGTTTGGACAGGCGGCTGAAGTCGCTGGGCCGTTCGGGCAGATCCCTTTCGATCTCCTCGAACACCACCGCCGAATAGCCGCCCTGGGGCAGGCGGTTCTGGTGCAGGCCGCTGAAGAACACCCAGCGGCCGTTTAAAAACATGGCCCGCCTGGCGTCGATGCGCTCGGCCAGATTGAAGCTCTTGTCAAAGCGGTAATAAACCACATTGGAAAGCACCTGGCCGTCGGGGTCGAAGTGGCCGATGTGGTAGATGGAGCCGCTGCCTTTGTACCAAAATTTCTCCCTGGTATATACGCCGCTGGGCCGCCGCTCCACCAGCGTCTCCCAAATGTAGTTGGTGCTGGCCTTGGTGTCGGGAATCACCAATTCATTGTTAATTGCGGTACCCAGGGTAACGGCAAGGGAAATCAGGATGATGGGGAGGGTGAAGCGCAACACACTTATGCCCGAACTTTTGATGGCGATGGTCTCGCCGCGTTTGGACATCAGGCCCAGGGATATGATGGTGCCAAGCAGCACGGCCAGGGGCGCCAGCAGGGATATCAGCTCCGGCACCTGGAGCAGGAAATACATCATCATCGTCGAGCCGGCCACCCCGGCTTCAAAAAAGTTGTCGACCTTTTCAATGAAATCGAAAAGAGTATACAACGAGACGAAGGCCACCATCATAAAGCTGAATATCTTCAGATACTCACGGCTGACGTATAGGCTCAGAATCCGCACGTTGTCCTCTTTAGCTCTGGTGGCTCTTGCGGGCCGACAATATCCGTTTGATCGTATCGGGCAAGCTGCCGACAAATTCGATTAGCGCCACGGGCCTTTCCTTGACCTCCCGGCGGAACAACTCCAAGGCCATGACCCCCAAAATGAAGTTTGGAGCCCACATACCCAAAGCGGGAGGATAATCTCCGGTTTCACCAAAGGACCAGGCGGCCGACAGCATCAAATAATAACCCATAAACACCACAAGGGCCACGGCCACGCCCCAGGACTTGCCGCCCTTGGCGTGCATGCCAAGCGGCAGGCCCATCAGGGCCATGATCAGGCAGGCGAAGGGTATGGAAAATTTCTTGTGCAGTTCCATCTGCACCAAATAGTGCTGAATACTGTCCGGCGGAAGTTCGTTGAGCATCTGTATAAGCTCACCGAAATACATCTCTTTTTCGAGTTTGCTTTGTCGGGAACCGGCCTGCAGGCGCCCCGCGTCCACGGCTATGTCATAAGTGGTGAATCCGGCGGTCTGGGCCGAACGCAGATCCTGGCCCACGGAATGGATGGTTCCATCGTATAGCCTAAGGATGATGCGATCTTGCTGGGCCGGGAACAGCTTGCCCCGCTTGGACACGATGGTGTGTCGCCGTTTGGGGTCGCGCTCGTCGACAATGAATAGGTCTTCCATGTTGCCTTCGCCGGGCAGGCGGCTGATGTAAATGACCATGCCGGGGAAGGTATCCATGAAGACCCGCTCCTTCAGGGCCAGGTCGGCCTGGGAGCGGGCTATCTGAAAAACCAGGTTCTCGAAGTTGTGGTTGCCCCAGGGCAGGCCCCAAAAGGCCAGGCCGGAGGTGATCAGCCATGCCCCCACGCCTATTATGGCCACCGAAGGCAACATAGACACGGGGCTGACGCCTGCGGCCTTGAGGGAGACTATCTCCATGTCGCCGCTGAGACGCAGAAAACCCAATAGCACGCCAAGCAATGTTGCCATTGGGATCGTAAAGACGAAAAAATAGGGCAAGGTATAGATTAAAAGGCGCCCGACAACGTCGAGACCAACCCCTCTGGTGACCACCAGGTCGGTCAGTTCGACGATTTTGGCAATAAGCAACATGAATGTAAAGACCCCTAAACTGATGAAAAAGGGCCCTAACATCTCGCCTAATAAGTATCTATGTATTATCCTTGCTCGAAGCATGGACCGAAGTCTAAATGTTGCCGAAGCGTTTGTAAAGGATCACGATCATGAACTTACGCCAAGAGTTGGAACAACGTGAAGACAAGGTGCTGTCGCGGCATGCAGCCCGCTCGGCCCAAAGCAAGGGCAGGCTTCACCCCGAAGACGAATGCAACTTGCGGCCGGCCTTTCAACACGACCGGGATAGAATCTTATACAGCAAAGCGTTCCGGCGGCTCAAGCATAAGACGCAGGTCTTTTTGGCGCCCACGGGAGACCACTACCGCACCCGCCTTACCCACACCCTGGAAGTGGGCCAGATCGCCCGGACCATGGCCAAGGCCCTGGCCCTGAATGAAGACCTCACCGAAGCCATAGCCCTGGGCCACGACCTGGGCCACACACCCTTCGGCCACGCCGGAGAGGCCGAGTTGAACAAGCTGGTGCCCGGCGGATTCCGTCATTACGAGCAATCGCTGAGGGTCGTGGACGAACTGGAAAAAGAAGGCAAGGGCCTCAACCTGACCCATGAAGTTCGCATGGGAATCCTGAACCACTCCAAAGGCAAAGGCGGCTTTCTGGAATGTCCCGCGGGCGAGGATCTGACCATGGAGGCCCGGCTGGTGCGCTGCGCCGACATCATGGCATATGTGGCCCACGACACCGACGACGCGGTCAGGGGCGGCGTGATCAAACCCGGCGACTTGCCCCAAGAAGTAGTTACCGTGCTGGGCGACCGTTTGAGCCGCCACATCAACACCATGGTCCAGGATCTGATTGAGCAGACCAAGGCGGGCGGCGGCGCGGAATTGCACATGACCCCCAACGTGGAAAAGGCCGTGTGGGCCCTGAGGGCTTTCCTGTACGGCCATGTCTATGACAACATGGAGGTCCATACCGATTTCATCAAGGCCTCCAAGGTCATACGGGAATTATGGGAACGATTGTCCGCCGACGACATGGTGTATGAAACCTATGTCGGCCCCCTGCCCGAGCAAAATGAACGTTTCCGCCGGGCGACCGACTACATCGCCGGCATGACCGATCCGTTCTCCCTGCGGCTATACGAAAAGATATTCCTGCCACGGCCCTGGGCGGTGCTGTAACAAGGTGTTTAAAAGTCCGTCCTGGACTTTTAAACCGCTACTCGGCAAAAGCGTGGTTTTGCCAAGTAGCTCGATTTGCTTGTTTTTGAAAAACTGCGCAAATCGGCGGGCCGTGACGGGGTCCCCGGCAAAGCGAAGCTTTGTTGGGGTGAATCCGTGGCCCGCCTGGCCGGCTGTTTCTCAACAGCCTGCCAGATCACGCCGCCCAAATTCAACGCCCGCCCCGGAAGTGTCCGAAGCGGGCGATTGATTTACCGGGGATTATGGGCCAGGCCTAGCTCTCGATGAACGACTTGAGCTTCTTGGCCCGGCTGGGGTGGCGCAGCTTGCGCAGGGCCTTGGCCTCGATCTGACGGATACGCTCGCGGGTGACGTCGAAGTCGCGGCCCACCTCTTCCAGGGTGTGGTCGCTCTTCTGTCCGATGCCGAAACGCATGCGCAGGACCTTTTCCTCCCTGGGGGTCAGGGTGGCCAGCACCTTGCGGGTCTGTTCGCGCAGGTTCAGGCTGATCACCGCGTCTGCCGGGTTGATGACCTTCTTGTCCTCGATGAAATCGCCGAGATGGCTGTCTTCCTCCTCGCCGATGGGAGTTTCCAGACTGATGGGCTCCTTGGCGATCTTGAGGACCTTGCGCACCTTTTCCAGGGGAAACTCCATTTTTTCTGCGATCTCTTCGGGCGAAGGCTCGCGGCCGTATTCCTGGACCAGATAGCGGCTGGTGCGAATGAGTTTGTTGATGGTTTCGATCATGTGCACTGGAATGCGGATGGTGCGGGCCTGGTCGGCGATGGCGCGGGTGATGGCCTGGCGGATCCACCAGGTGGCATAGGTGCTGAACTTGTAGCCGCGCTGGTATTCAAACTTGTCCACGGCCTTCATCAGGCCGATGTTGCCCTCCTGGATAAGATCCAAAAACTGCAATCCGCGGTTGGTGTATTTCTTGGCAATGGACACCACAAGGCGTAGGTTGGCCTCCACCAACTCCTGTTTGGCGTCCTGGGCCAGGTATTGGCCCTTGCGCACCCGCTCAAGAATCTTGCGCAGGCTGACCGCGCTCATCTTGCATTCCATCTCGATTTCGCGGATTTCCTGGCGGGCCAGTTTGAATTCGGTCTCAATGGCCACCAGGCGTTCGGCGCCGCAACGGCATTTACCCAGATCACATGCCGCGTCATCGGAGTTGCGTGCCCTGCGGGCCATTTTGGTGATCTCGCCCTTGGGAAGGCCGGTCTCCATCATCGAAGAGGTCATTACGCCTTCACAGCGGTTGATTTGGCGGATTCGCTGGCGCACCAGATCGGCCAACTGGTCCACCTGGTTTTTTTCCAACTTGACCTCGGTCAGCAACGCGGAAATCTTTTTCCGGTTGTCGTTCATCGTGTCGCGCAGCTTTTTGCGTTCTTCAGCGTTTATCTTGGGATCGCGCTTGGTTAGGCGTTCATATGTGTCGGTGTTCTTTTTATCGAGTTTGCGGACCTTTTCGATGAGCTTGAGGAATGTCTCGATTCTCTTTTCCTGCTGTTCCAGGGATTCTTCCTCGTCAACATCGCGCACAACGTCCCTGATGCGCATGGTTCCCTCTTCAACCTTGATGCCCAGAGACAAGACCTCGGCCACGCACAGAGAGCATTCCATTAGGGCATTGATGCATTGCTGCTCGCCTTTTTCGATGCGCTTGGCGATCTCCACTTCGCCTTCCCGCGTCAGCAGCGAAACCATTCCCATTTCGCGCAGATACATCTTCACCGGATCGCTTACCCGGCCCTCGTCCGAGGTAACTTCGGTTTCATCTTCCGAGGCGTCCAGGGACTCATCGGCGGTTTCATCGTCGTCGATGACCTGTTCCTTGCCGTCCATCCCGCCCTCGGTGTCGACAAGCTGGATGCCCATTTCATCGAGCACCATCAGCATATCGTCCATGCGGTCCGAAGTTACGTCCTCGTCCAAGGTCTCGTTGATTTCCTCATAGGTCAGAAAGCCCTTTTTCCTGCCCTTGGAAATCAACATCTGAAGATCAGCGAGAGTCTTTTCTTCTTTGAGCATGCCCTAGCCCTTTTCCGTGGAGAGAGGAAGCTGTTTATCCATCAACCGCTGCCGCTGAAGGTGCAGACGATCCACTTCCTGGTGGTCGCCGGCCCTTTCGGCTTCGGCAATGGCCTGTTGGAGCATATTTTTTTCACGCCTCAGACGTTTGGCGCGGAGTCGATCTGCCAATAGCTCGGCCTGCTTAACAGCGTTTTCTGAGTTGAGCTTGAGTTCTTTGGCGGCCAGCCCGGCCACCAGGGAGTGGAGTTGCGGATCATCAAGATGCTGGATGACCGAAGCGGGGTCGGAGTTGCCCGAACGGTCAAGTTCGGCGGCCACGGCCCGGCCTACCTTGGCCAGGGCCGGATCGCGAAGCGATTCCAACAGGCCGCAGTTGGCCAGATGCCTGGCCGCCTCGGGCGAGGCCAGAGCAGCCTCCAAAACCGCCCTTTCACCTTGGCCCCCCAATGGTTCGCACTTTTGCACGGTGCGAACTGGCGCGGCCTTGGGTGATGCGCCGCCCATGGGCATGCCCAGACGGCTGGCGCACAGACGCACGGGAACCCGGAGTCTCCCAGCGAGACGTTCCAGATACCCCCAGGAGGTCACCGGGTCTTTTATGGCTTTAATGATTCCGCCGGCTTGCGCCACGATATTGCTCTTACCTTCCGGTGTGGAGCTGTCGCCCTGTTGAACAATCTCGTCCAGGCTCACCTGCACCAATGGCCGAGCAGTTTCCAAGGCGCTGTCCAGGGCCTCGGGCCCATGGGCGCGCAGGAACGAATCCGGGTCCTCGCCACGGGGCAGGAGGTGCACCAAGGGGAAAATATCCTCCCCCAGAAACACCGGCAGCGAACGTCTGGCAGCCCGGATTCCGGCTTCATCACCGTCGAACAGCAAAATGATCCGCCCCGCGCTTCCGGCCAGCATCTTTATCTGCTGGCTGGTCAGGGCCGTGCCCATGGGGGCAACTGTCTCGGCAAATCCGCCTGCGGCCAAGGTGATTACATCGAAGTAGCCTTCGACAACTATGGCGCGGTCTTTTTGGTGCATGGCCTGCCTGGCCCGCTCGATGTTGTAGAGCGCCCCGGACTTGAAGAACACCGGCGATTCGGAGCCGTTTAAATATTTCGGCTCGCCCTGGCCGATGATCCGGCCGCCAAAACTGACCACACGCCCCCGGGTGTCGCCAATGGGGAAAACCACCCGGTCTCTGAAACGGTCGTATGAACCCCGGCCCTTGTCGCTTTGCACCAGCAGACCAGACTTGATAGCCAGGTCCTCGGGAACGCCCTGTCCCAACAGGTGTCTGCGAAGCTCCTCCCAGCCTTGTGGGGCGTAGCCCAGGCTGAACTCCTCTACCGTGCCACGGCTAAGAGCGCGCTTTTCGTAGAGGTAGCGCCTGGCTTCATCCCCACGGGGACCATCCAACTGCTGACGGAAAAATGTACCGGCAAGTTGCAGTACTCGCAACAACTTCTCTTTTTCGTCATACTCCTGACGCTGTTTTTCCGTCATTTGTTCTTCGGGAACGGCGATGCCGTACTGGTCGGCCAGTTGGCGCACGGCCTCGGGGAAGCTCAGTCCCTGGTCCCGCATGACAAAGCTGAAGACATTGCCGCCCTCGCCGCAGCCAAAGCAATGCCAGGTGCCCCGCTCGCGGTTGACCACCATGCTGGGGTCGGTGTCGCCGTGGAACGGACACACGCCCTTGAAGGTCTTGCCCGCCTTGCGAAGCTGGACCCGGCGGCCGATCACGTCGGTGATATCGGCGGCCTGGCGCACGGCGTCGACTATGTCATCGGGGATGCGTCCCAACAGGCTTTCGTCCTAGTCCCGCAGCACGGCCACCGTGGCCCCGGCCCCGCCCTGCTGGCGGCCGGCCTGGCGCACTTCGGCCACGAACGGATGGTTGCGCAAATAATCCCGCACCGCCGCCCGCAAGGCGCCGGTGCCCACTCCGTGAACGATATTTATACTGCCGCGGCCGGCCACAACGGCCTGGTCCACGGCCTTGTCCACCAGGGGCAGGGCGTCTTCCACGCGCATGCCCACCAACTTCAGGTCCAGGCCGCTGCCGGCCTCCACCTGCACCGACACACCGGATGGTTTGGGCTGCGCCGGTTTTTGGTCCGGAGCGCCGCCCAGGCTTTCGATATGGTCCAGGGGCACCATGACCCGCACCCCGGCCACGCCCACCGAAACGGCGACGACGTCGGAACCCGGCCTGGGGTCTTCCATGAGCGTGCCGGTCTGACCCAGATTCAAGGCCCGGACCTTGGCCCCGGCCTTGAGCACCACCGCCCTGTCGGCCTTGGCAGCCGCGACCGGTTCCTTGGGCGGGGCCACCACGGCCTCGACCTCGTCCAGGGCCTGACGGCGGGCCGAATACAGTTCCTGTTTGATTTTGCCCGGTTTAACGGCCTTTTCGCTCGGGCCCGGTTCGGGCACCTGCTCCAGCATCTGCTCCAGGCGTTTTTCCAGGCGGGCGGCCACATCGCGCACCCGGCGCTTGCCCTCGGCCAGGGCCCCGGCCCTTTGCTCCTTGGCCTGCCTGAGGAAAAGCCGGGCCTCCTTGCGCTCCTCACCGGCCCGGAGACGGTCCCGGCGGGCCTCGGCGCGGTGATAATCGGCCTGCTGGCGCACCCGTTCGGCGTCCTGCAACAGGGCCACGGTATGGCTCTCGCCGGTGTCCAGGTTGGCCTCGGCCGCGGCTATCACCTCATCGGGGAAGCCCAAACGGCGGCTGACGTTGATGGCGTCGCTGAACCCCGGCGAGCCGTAGTTGAGCTGATAGGTGGGCATGCCGGTGGTCTCGCTGAACGACACCGATACGTTTTCCACACCCTCAGTGGCCGCGGCATAGGCCTTGAGGCGATGAAAGTGAGTGGTTGCCAGGGCCCAGCTGCCCCGCTGGCGCAGCCAATCCAGAACGGCCATGCCCAGGGCCGAGCCCTCGCCGGGGTCGGTGGCCGCGCCCAGTTCGTCGATGAGGGCCAAGACGCCCTTACCGGCCTTGCCGGTCATCCAGGCCAGGCGCGTGGCGTGGGCCGTGAACGTGGAAAGCTCGCGGTCGATGTCCTGATCGTCGCCGATCTCGGCCATGACCCGGCGGAACACCGGCACCCGGCTGCCCTGGTTGGCCGTCACATGCAGGCCGCACATGGCCATGAGGCAGATCAGGCCCATGGTTTTGAGCGTGACCGTCTTGCCGCCGGCGTTGGCGCCGCTGATGATCAGCACGCGGGAATTATCATCCATATGGATGTGCACCGGCACGGCGCCGCCCCGGCCCATGGCCTGACGCCAGGCCAACAGCGGATGGCGCACGCCCAGCATATCGGCCTCCACGGCGTTGTTGAGCCGGGGCTCCTCCGCGTCGGTGCGGGCGCAGAACCGGGCTTGGGCCAACAGACAATCCAGCTTGGCCAGAGCCTCCAGGGCCTCGTACAGGGCCGTGAGGTTGCGGGCCAGGTCGGCCGCCACCTGGCGCAAGATGCGAATCTCTTCCTCGCCCTCCTGGCGGCGCAGGAGGGCCAGTTGGTTGTTGCCCTCCACGGCCTCCATGGGCTCGACAAAGCAGGTGGCCCCGGTGCCCGAGGTGTCGTGGATGATTCCGGCTATGCGGCTTTTCATTTCCGATTTGACCGGCACCACGAAACGGTCGCCGCGCTGGGTTATGACCTGGTCGCTGAAGATACCCGCCATGCCGGTTTCGTTGAACAACAGGCCCATGGTGGCCCGCAGCCTGTCCCTGGCCCGGCCCATGTCCTTGCGGATGCGGGCCAGCTCGGGCGAGGCGCTGGAGGCCACCGAGCCGCCCGGCCCGATTATCCGGCGGATGTCCTTGGCCAGTTCGGGCATGGGCATGAACGAATTACGCAAACGGAACAACTCGTCAAAGCGTTCCTCGGCCCCGTCCAGGAAAGAAGCCGCCGAACTCACCGAGCCCAGGAACACGGCCACCCGCTCCAGTTCGGGGCAGGTGAGGTAAGCGCCGTCCACGGCCAGGCGGCTGAATAGAATATCGATGTCATCCATGCCGTCCAGGGATGGGTCCTGGCTTTCGGAAAGCATGGCCCGCAGCTGGCTCAACCTGCGCTGACGGCGGCTGACCGTGGCCATGTCCGGGCAGGGCCGCAGGGCCCGCACCCGGGCCGCGCCGGGCGCACTGACGCACATCGAGGCCACCCGCTCCAGCAGGGCGGGCAGTTCCAGGGCGATCATGGTTTGTTTGTCGCAGCAGTCCGTAAGGTCACCGGACATATGGCGGCCGTGTCTCCCTCCGGCTTGGGCCGGATGATCAATGCTGTTTTGTTGAGGTGTCGTGCCTTTGATGGCAAGTCCCCCAAAAGATATCAGGAAGCGTTGATTCGCGCCTTGACCAGTTCGCTGACCAGCTTGCCATCGGCATTTCCGGCAAATTTGGCCATGGCCGCTTTCATCACCTTGCCCATGTCGCTAGGCCCCTGGGGCTGGATCTCGGCAAAGATTTCATCCAGTCCGGCCTCGATCTCGCCCCGGCCCAGCTGGGCGGGCAGATACGCCCCGATAATGGCGAGTTCGGCAAGTTCCTTGTCGGCCAGGTCCTGACGCCCGCCGTTGGTATATTGTTCGGCGGCGTCGCGACGCTGTTTGACCAGCGACTTGAGCACGGCTATTTCTTCTTGTTCGTCCAGTTCCCGCAGTAGTTCCTTGGCCTTGCCGTTCAAGGCGGCCTTGACCAGGCGCAAACAGGACACGGTTTCCGCGTCCCGCCGCTTCATCGCTGATTTCAGATCAGCCTCGATTTGAAGGCCCCGTCCCATATTCAGTCCTCCCACCGGAAAGGCACGGGTTCATAGAAGGGTTCCGGTCAACAAATATTTCTACCGCCAGGCGCCCATTGTGTCAAACGCCGTTTTTTCACATATGCTTGCCAATTCGAGCACCGGTTTGGCAAGATGGGCGACAGCCTTTTGTCCGTTACCGGGCCACCAGGCCGCGAGTGTTGAAAAACCCAGTCAAACTCCGTATCGCGTAGAGACGGGGTCCGGCAAGGCCGGAAGGCCATCACCGCGTAATCCGATGCTGATTCGATGCGTATGACGGGAAAAAGCGGACGGCGATGGTATATTACATGGCCGTTGGTCAATGGGAAGGCAAACGGAAGTCGACAAAATAAAATCATTATGGACACCGCCCGGCGGAAAAAATGACGGATCAGGCCAAGTACATCTTCAGCGATAAATATCAGCAATTCGACATGGGGCCGGACCATCCCCTGCGGATAAAGCGCCTGGCCATGGCCGATGAGCTGATCGAAATGTGCGGACTCGGCGTCCCCGCTGTGGATGTCCATCCTGCGACAAACGACCAACTGGCCCGGTTTCACGACCGCCGCTATCTGGAAACCCTGCGGGAATTCAGCCAGGGACCGATTAGCATGCCTTTTGCCATGTTCGGCCTGGGCTCCAAGGACAACCCAATCTTCCCCGGCCTCTACGACTGGTGCGCCCTGGCCGCCGGGGCCAGCATCCAGACGGCCAGAGAGATACTCGACGGCGCGCCCAGGGCCTTTTCCCCGGCCGGTGGCATGCATCACGCCATGGCCGCCAGGGCCTCGGGTTTTTGTTATATCAACGACATCAACCTGGCCATCATGGAGCTGACAAGCCGGGGCAAGCGGGTGGCCTACATAGACCTGGACGCCCACCACGGCGACGGCGTGCAGTGGGCGTTCTTCGGCTCCAGCCAGGTGTTGACCATCAGCCTGCACCAGCACCCGGAGACGCTTTTTCCCGGTTCGGGCGTGCTGGAGGAAATCGGCCGGGACGACGGGGTTGGCTGCAATGTCAACATACCCCTGTGGCCCCACACCGACGATGACCTCTACATCCGCTGCTTCGAGGAGCTTGTCCCGCCCCTGGTCCAGGCCTTTGACCCGGATGTAGTCGTCAGCCAGATCGGCGTCGACGCCCTGCTGGACGATCCCCTGGCCAACCTGAACCTGACCACCGCTTCCCTGATGCGCTGTTTACAGACAGTGCGGGGCCTGGCCGGAGACGCCTGGGTGGCACTGGGCGGCGGCGGTTATCATCTGGCCAACGTGGCCCGGGGCTGGACCATGGCCTGGGCCGTGATCCAGGGCCGCGAGGATGAACTGCCCGAGAGGATGCCCGATGAATTCATCAAACGCCACGGCCTGCCCCGAGACCAACACGATCTGCTGGACCCGCCGGGCAGCCTGCGTGGCCGTTACTACCCACGGGCCGTCGAAGAGGCCCGCGCCTCCATGGACTGGGTCAAGCGTCAGGTCTTTCCCCTGCACGGAATCAGGGCTTAACACCACTTGCGCGGCACCGCGACGCGGTGTAACCTGCTGCCAATCATGACTGAACAAACTCAAGAAAAAAACATGGTCAAGGCGTTTGACTGCCTGCGGTGCAACAAATGCTGCACCGGCGAAGGCGCGGCATGGTTCGAGGAACATGAGTTGGCCGCCGCCGCCGAACTGCTCTCGCTGACAGTGGAGGAGTTCGTGGGCCGGTATTGCAGGTATAAAAACGAAAAATATGAAATCATATGCAATGAAGATGGCGTATGTTCCGTTCTGGGGCCCCAAGGCTGCCTGATCCACCAGGCCAAGCCGCGAATCTGCCGGGCGTGGCCGTTTCTGGACGCCATGCTCACCCGCGAGTCGGCCTTTGAAGAAGCCAAGCTCGTCTGCCCCGGCATCAACCCCGACGCCACTCATAAGCAGTTTCTGGCCCAATACGAGGCTGAAAAATCCACTTATAAAAAGGACTGAGCCATGAGCGATATCCTCGGCAACCTGCCCCAGGGGGCCCAGCCCATCACCAAAGACAAAAACGGCAAACTGATCGTGCCCAACACCCCGGCCGTGGGCTTTATCGAAGGCGACGGCATCGGCCCCGACATCTGGAAGGCATCCCGCACCGTGTTGGACGCCGCCGTGCAAAAGGCCTATGGCGACACCAAGAAAATCGCCTGGGTCGAGCTTCTGGCCGGTGAAAAGGCCTATGAGCAGACCGGCGAATATCTGCCCCAAAGCACCATCGACGGCATAGCCGACCTCAAGGTGGCCATCAAAGGCCCCCTGACCACCCCGGTGGGCGGCGGCTTCCGTTCCCTGAACGTGACCCTGCGCCAGGTCCTGGACCTCTACGCCTGCATCCGCCCGGTGCGCTACATCCCCGGCGTGCCCAGCCCGGTCAAGCGGCCCGAGGCCGTGGACATGGTCATTTACCGTGAAAACACCGAGGACGTGTACGCGGGCATCGAGTGGGCCTCTGGCACCGCCGAGGCCAAGCGCGTCATCGAATTCCTGGTAGACCAGATGGGCGTCAAGATCGACCCGGATTCGGGCATCGGCATCAAGCCCATGAGCCCCAAGGGGACCAAGCGCCTGGTGGCCATGGCCATGGACTACGCCATCGCTCTGGGCCGCAAGAGCGTGACTCTTGTGCACAAGGGCAATATCATGAAATTCACCGAGGGCGCATTCCGGGACTGGGGCTATGAACTGGCCGCCGAAAAATACGCCGACACCTTTGCCAAAGAGGGAGAGGACGCCCCCGGCAAACTGGTGATCAAAGACCGCATTGCCGACGCCATGTTCCAGCAGGTGTTGCTGCGGCCCGATGAATACGACGTGCTGGCCATGCCCAACCTCAACGGCGACTACCTCAGCGACGCCCTGGCGGCCCAGGTCGGCGGCCTGGGCATGGCTCCCGGAGCCAATGTCGGCGATATCGCCGCCCTGTTCGAGGCCACCCACGGCACCGCGCCCAAATACGCGGGCCTGGACAAGGTCAACCCCGGTTCGTTGATCCTCTCCGGCGTGATGATGCTGGAGCATATGGGCTGGCTGGAAGCGGCCAAACTGATTCCCGGCGCCGTGAGTAAGGCCGTGCAAGACGGCCAGGTCACCTATGACCTTGCCCGGCAGATCAGCGGGGCCAGCGAGCTTAGCTGTTCGGGCTTTGCCGCTGCCGTGGCCGAGCGGCTTTAGGCCATGGCTGCCGAAGCGGCGGCGCTTTTCAGGGCAGTGGCCGACCTGGCCTTCCCGCCGGTCTGCCCGGTCTGCGGCGCCGCCGTAAAGGACGGCAACAACTTTTGCGAAGACTGCCTGGAGCAGATCGAGCCGCCCCCGGTTGGCGACGCCCTCATCGACCACGGCGGAGGACTGGCCTTTAGCGGCGCGGCCTGCCTGGCGGCCCACGGCGGCCCGGTGGCCCAGTGCGTGCGGGCCCTGAAATACCGCCGGGACTGGGCCGCGGGCACGGCCCTGGCCGGCCTGCCCCGCATTGGCAGGCCCCAGGATTTCCTGGACTGGGCCGAGATCATCTGTCCGGTGCCCCTGCATGGCCGGCGTCTGGTAAGGCGGGGCTTCAACCAGGCCGCCTGGCTGGCCAAACGCCTGGGCCCCGGCAAGTTGCAGCTGCGGCTATTGCGGCGCATCCGGCGCACCGAGCCCCAGGTCGGGCTGGGTCCGGACCAGCGCCGCAGCAACGTGGCCGGGGCCTTTGCCGTGGACCTGCGGCGCGCCGAGTTGGCCAGGGGCCGCCAGGTGCTGATCATCGACGACGTGCTGACCACCGGCTCGACCCTGCACGAATGCGCCTCGGCCCTGCGCGTGGCCGGGGCCGCCGATGTCCGGGTGCTGACAATCTCCCGGGCCAAGGGGAACGCTGATTATGAGCAATAGCTTTGACTCCCGGCGCAAGATCATGACCTGGGACCGGGCCGCAGATGCGGCCAAGGCCGTGCGCCAAGGCGGCGGCAAGGTGGTGTTCACCAACGGCTGCTTCGACCTGTTGCACGCCGGGCATGTGCGCTATCTGGGCCAGGCCCGCGAACTGGGCGACATGCTGGTCCTGGGGCTAAATTCCGACGCCAGCGTGCGCTCCCTTGGCAAGGGCGGCGACAGACCCATCGTGCCCCAGGCGCAGCGGGCCGAGGTGGCCGCGGCCCTGGCGGCGGTTGACGCGGTGGTTATATTCGACGAATCCACCCCGGCCGAGCTCATCGAGGCAATCGCCCCGGACATCCTGGTCAAGGGCGGCGACTGGCCCGTGGATCAAATCGTGGGTGCGGACTTTGTCCAAGGCCGCGGCGGCCGGGTCCTGTCCATTCCCCTGGTGGAGGGCCTGTCCACCACCGATATCGCCGCGCGCATCCGAAAAAGCGTTTCCGGCTCAGCCGATCAATGTTAAAACCAAGATTAAAGATCACAAGCCGGACAAATATCTAAAAAACAAACAGGGCGGGGAAAAATGACTAAAAACAAAGACAACTCCGACAAGTGGAGCATCCTGAGCCTGTTCAATCCCTTCAAGGCGGAATCATCCATTGCCGGGCGTATAGGCAGGAGCGTAATGCTTTTGATCCTGCTGTATTTTCTGGCCGCGCCTTTTGTCTGCATCTATGAATACAACCGGGCGTTCAAGGACTTTTTCAACCCCGTGCCCACCGACGCCAAGCAGAACCCGCCCAAACCGGGCGTGGTCTACTCCGGCGCGCTGATCACCATGGGCGACCAGATGCTCGATGCCTGGCTGCCCAATGACGTACTGTATCAGGCGGTCCTTTTAGACAACCCCCAGAACTGGCAGTTGGGCGTTTTGGAGGTGATGCGCTACTCCACCCGGGTCTTGCGCGACGATCTTTCGCGCCAGCGTACAACCGACAAGATAGACCCCAATTGCGAGGAGGCCTTCACGGCCTTCAGCAACAACCCGATGCTCTGGATGTTTCCGGCCGCCGAGGCCAAATTCTCCAGCGGCGTCAAGGCCCTGCAAAAATACAAGCTGGGCCTGGAATCCGGCAAAAGCAGCTTTTACCCGCGCACCGACAACCTCATAGTGCTGACCGATCAATTCGCCAGCCTGCTGGGCGGTGAGAGCACCAAGCTGGCCAACGCCCCCAGAGACCGTGCCGAGCGCACCAGCGCCGAGACGGCCGGAGATCCCAACCTGGAAGAGAAGCCCCAAAAGACCTTTACCGAGGTGCCCTGGCTGGATATCGACGACAATTTCTATCATGCCCAGGGCGTGGCCTATGCCATGCGCCAGATGCTCATGGCCGCCCGCTGGGAATTCCGGGACGTCATCGAGATCAAACGTTCGGGCGCACTGTTGGATTCGGTCATCGACGAGCTTGAACTGGCCCAGTTCGAGCCCTGGATGGTCCTCAACGGCTCCAGGGACTCGATGTTCGCCAACCACAGTCTTACCTTGATGGCCACCCTGCAGGACGCCAGGCAAAAACTGCGCAGTTTTGCCGAAACCATGCGCAACTAAGCTGGCATGAACTTAACGGATTAGCGGCTATGACCACAACAAAGGGAAAATGCGAAGGCTGCCTGTTCTGCGAGGAACTCAGCGAGGGCACCGTGCGCTGCACCAATGCCGACTTGGCCGATGAGGCCGGCTGGGTCGACACCTATTGGCAGCTTGGCTATTTGGAATTCGACGAACCGGTGGACCCGCCGTGTTTCTGGTTCGTGCCCAAGGAAAAGGGCTTGTCGCTGTATTAGCCGGCCTTGATGGTACGGTCTAGCGCAGCACCTTTTCATAGGGCAACAGGTCTTCGAAAGGCATCAGCGTGCCCATGGCCCGGTTGCCGGTGGGTATGGCCGCCTCCTCCACCGCGGCCATGGGATTGAGCCCGCCCAGAAGGATCAGGCCGACCCGACCCTCGGAGACCGGCACCTCCAACAGCGGTTGGCCCGGTCGGCCCATCATCAGGATACCGCCCAGACCGGCCCGCTCCATGCGCGCCCCGACCCTGCGGGCCAGGTCCGCGGCCTGGGCCGGTATTTCCCGGAAGCTGGCCCCCACCACGCCGTCGCCGGTGGCCGCCACCCGGCTCACCGATGTCATATGGCCCTTGATAAAGACCTCCAGGGGGTCCAGGGTCGTGCCGTCGTAATTGATGATCTGTAAAAAGCGCTGGGGCTTGCCGCCGATCATCTGCAACAGGCCGCCGAAACGGTTGTGGGTGGGGATTCCCTCTGCCAAGAGCACGCCGTTGACGCTGATGGAACAGATGGTGGCCACGCCGGTTTCTCCGGGCTGCACGGTGAGGCGGCCCAGCCTGGCCCCCGGACCGGCCAGCAGAATGCGGCGGCCCATGGAAAGCCCGGCGTCAAACACCCGGCGCATCAGTTCTATGGCGTGGCTGGCCCTGGATGTGGCAAAGGTGGAGACATTGACCACCACATTGCCGCGGCCCTGGCGCAGCTTGAAATCCATGCCGAATGTCAGCGCGTCGCAGCGGGCGGCCACGAAACCGACCTTGTCCACCACAAAGGCGCTTTCCAACTCGCCGCGGCCCTTTTCGGTGAGCCTGCGGCCCCGGCGGCCCACGCTTACGGTGAGGCCTTCCTCATCGGTGACGTTGAGATAATAGCGGATGGTCCGCTGGCTCATCTCCCGGCCCGCCAGGCTCAGGGCATGGGCGATACGAGTTCCGCCCAGAGGCCTTTCGGCCTCACCAAGCACCCGCAGAATATCGAGCATTTTACGCCGGCTTCGGTCATCCATAAGATTTCTCCGCACAAAATCACATAAAACCTAGCCGAGCATCTGGTTGCCGTCAAGTCAAAAACTGCAATATTGCCGTTAGATGGTGCCTAAAAGTCCCACGCGAACACCACTAATCAATTGCCCAATGTTATTAGCCATGCTAATTTATTATTGGATATAGGGCTGTTGAATCAATATATTTTCATCACCTGAGGCTATTGACAAAATGGTAAACACATGGGATATATGCAGCCATTGCCGTTTTGACGGGAAACGGCAATATGTGGCGGATTTTTGGCGAGCTAAGCGGTATAAGAATCATATGGGGCGTTTTTCAGGCCCCACAGCAAAGACAACCGCGCTCAAGGGCGGAGACTCAGGCGACCAGCCGCGCATATTCAGCGGCGGCGAACAGGCGTCTATTGGCTCCGACCCGGCTGGAGGGAACACTTTGCGCGTAGCCCAGGCCCAAATCAACCCCATTGTGGGCGATTTGCCAGGCAACTCGGCCTTGATAACCGGTGCCATCGGCCAAGCCCGTGAAATGGGCGCGGCACTTGTGGTTACGCCGGAATTGGCCGTGTGCGGCTACCCTCCCGAAGATCTGCTGCTCAAGCCTCGCTTTCTTGCCGATTGCCGGGCCGCCGTTGAAGGCATAGCTCCGGCCACCGGCGGCATCACGGCCATCGTGGGCTTCCCGGAAGGAAGCGACGACGCCGTCTACAACTCGGCCGCCGTGTTCAGCGACGGCAGTCTCAAAGCCATATACCGCAAAATAGAATTGCCCAATTACGGCGTTTTCGACGAACGCCGCTATTTCCAACCGGGCAGCGAAGGCCTGCTCATCCAACTCGGCGGACGGCGGATCATGGTCACCATCTGCGAAGACCTGTGGATCGCCGGAAACTCCGTTGAAAAGCGCGCCGTGGATGAATGCGTGGAACTGGTCGTAAATCTCTCGTCATCGCCATTCCACGCCGGCAAACTGGGTCAGCGTTTGGCCGTGCTTTCCGGTTTTGCCCAGCGCACCGGCTGCATGGTCTCATACACCAACCTGGTGGGCGGCCAGGACGAACTGGTTTTTGACGGCGGCAGCCTTGTCTTGTCGCCCGAAGGCACCCTGGTGGCCTGCGCGGCCCGTTTTGAGCCCAGCCTGATAATTCACGACCTGGAGCCCCCCCGCAAGCAAGGCCAAGCCGTTGGCCGGGCGCAAACAATCGTTTTGGACGGCAATATTGCCGTGCCTGAAAAGGAACTGACCCTGGTGTGCAGGCCCGAGATGGGCCCCCTGGATGAAACCATCGCCGCCCTTGAGCTTGGCGTGCGCGACTATCTGCACAAAAACGGCTTTGCCAAGGCCGTGCTGGGCCTCAGCGGCGGAATAGATTCGGCCCTGACGGCGGCCCTGGCCGTGCGGGCCCTGGGCGCCGAAAATGTCGTGGGCGTGACAATGCCCAGCCAATACACCAGCGAAGAGACGCGCTCTGACGCCGAACTACTGGCCGCCAACCTTGGCATCAGGTTGCTCACCGTGCCGGTGAAGAACATCTACGAGGTGTCCATCAACGAGATGGCCCAGGCTCTGGGGCCGGGCAAACTGGGCGTGGAAGCCGAAAACCTCCAGGCCAGGATCAGGGGAAACATCCTGATGACCCTGTCCAACCGCTTCGGCTGGCTGGTGCTGACCACCGGCAACAAGAGCGAGACGGCGGTGGGCTATTGCACCCTCTACGGCGACATGGCCGGCGGTTTTGCCCTGATCAAGGACGTACCCAAGACCCTGGTCTATCAACTGGCCCAGAGGGTCAACGAGTTGTTCGGGAGCGAAGTCATTCCGGCCAGCACCATCGAGCGGCCGCCCACGGCGGAACTGCGGCCCGACCAGAAAGACTCGGACTCGCTGCCCGAATACGACGACCTGGACCCGATCCTCAGGGCCTACGTGGAAGACGACAAGGTCCTGGATGAAGTGGCCGCCCTGGGTCACGCCCCCAAGGACACGGTGGCCAAGGTCGTACGCATGGTGGACGTAAACGAATACAAGCGCAGGCAGGCGCCGCCGGGCGTCAAGATCACACCCAAGGCCTTTGGCCGCGACCGCCGCCTGCCCATCACCAACCGGTACCGTCCCGGCTGGGAGAGCTGATGAAGGTCCTGGTCACCCAGCATCACATCGCCGAACCGGCGGGCACGTTCGGCGATTTTCTGGCCGAGCGCGGCTGTGCCCTGGATGTGCGGCATCTGCACCTGGGCCACAAGCTTCCCGACTCGCTGGACGGCTATGGCTTGGTGATCAGCATGGGCGGCCCCATGAACGTCTATGACGAGGACGAACACCCCTGGCTGGCCGACGAGACGGCCATGCTGGCCCGGGCCATGCGCTCCGGCCTGCCCACGGTGGGCATTTGCCTGGGCTCCCAGCTCATGGCCAAGGCCCTGGGCGCGGCGGTGGTCGACAGTCCCCAGCCGGAGATCGGCTGGTTCAGCACCCGGCTAAATGACGCTGGGGTGGCCGACCCTGTATTCAAGGGTATTGACCGGGAGCTGACGGTGTTACAATTTCACAATGACATGTTTCAGGTGCCCGAGGGCGCGCAGCTGTTGGCCGGGTCGGAGCGATGCCCCCACCAGGCCTTCCGCTACGGCCTGAGCTACGGGTTTCAGTTTCATGTGGAGGTTACCGCGGGGATCATCGATCCGTGGTACCGCAATGACGACCAGCGCAAGGAAATAGCTCCGGGCTGGAAAAACCAGGGCCTGACCATGCGAAAACAGGCCTGGCAGATGTATGAAAACTACTGGGCCGTGCTGGAAAGCCGCTAGGCGGCGGACCAGATAAAACAAACCGGCCCGGGGACGCAATATAAATCGCCGCGAAAACCATTGGCGCGGCCAGTGTAGGGACTGCACGGGAATGACGATGGACCAAAAGGACGCAAGCAACCAAACCAGACGCAACGGCCTGCCGCCAAAGCAAGGCCTATATGATCCATCATTTGAGCACGACGCCTGCGGCGTGGGCTTTGTCGCCAATATCGACGGCTCGCGCACCAGAGACATCATCGACAAGGGCATCGAAGTTCTGATCAACCTGACCCATCGCGGCGCGGTGGGCAGCGACCCTGACACCGGCGACGGCGCGGGCCTGCTGTTCCAGGTGCCGGATGAATTCTTCCGCAGCGAAGACGCCGGACTCGGGTTTGAACTGCCGCCCATCGGGTCTTATGCCGTGGGCATGGTGTTCATGCCGACTGATAATTTCGCCAGCCGCGAATGCCGCGAAATCATCGAGGACGAGGTCCGCAAAAAGGGCTGCGCCGTCCTGGGCTGGCGCGACGTGCCCTACGACAAGTCTACGGTCGGTGTAACGGCCAGGGCCAACTGCCCGGACGTCAAGCAGGTCTTTATCGGCGGCCCGGAAGAGAACGCCGCCGCGTTTGAGCTGCGCATGCTGGTCATCCGCCGCAAGGCCGAAAAGCGGGTGTCGGCCTCCGACGCCGAAGGCATGGAGATGTTCCATGTCGTTTCGCTGTCGTCCCGCACCATCTGCTACAAGGGCATGATGCTGGCCCACCAGGTGCCCAAGTTCTACCCGGACCTGGCCAGCCCCCACATGAAGTCGGCCCTGGCCGTGGTGCACCAACGTTACAGCACCAACACGTTCCCCACCTGGGATCTGAGCCAGCCCTTCCGCATGCTGGGCCACAACGGCGAGATCAACACCCTGCGGGGTAACATCAACAATATGAAGGCCCGCTACAGCACCCTCAAGTGCCAGGCCCTTGGCGACGAGTTGCAGGAGATCCTGCCGATCATCATCGAGGGCGGCTCGGACAGCGCCTGCTTCGACAACATGCTCGAGTTGCTGGTGATCACCGGCCGCAGCCTGCCCCACGCCATGATGATGATGGTTCCCGAGGCCTGGGGCGACAAATACTACATGGGCAACGACCGCCGGGCCTTCTACGAATACCACGCCATGTTCATGGAGCCATGGGACGGCCCAGCCGCCCTGGTGGCCACCGACGGCAGCCAGGTCTGCGCCACGTTGGACCGTAACGGCCTGCGCCCGGCCCGCTATGTCATCAGCAAGGACGGCTTCATCGTCCTGGCCTCCGAGGTCGGAGTATTGGACATCCCGGCCGACAAGGTCGCGTCCAAGGGCCGGTTGGCTCCGGGCAAGATGATCCTGGTGGATACCGAAAAGGGCCGTTTCATGGGCGACGAAGAGGTCAAGGCCCATATCTGCCGCCAGAAGCCCTACCGCCGCTGGGTTGAGGCCAACCGCATCGAACTCCGGGGCCTGTTCGACGGCCTGGGTTCGATCCACGTTGAAAGCGACACCCTGCTCAAGCGCCAGAAGGCCTTTGGCTGGTCCAGGGAAGACCTGGACGTCATCGTCGGCCCCATGGCCAGGGACGCCAAGGAACCGGTGGGCTCCATGGGCGACGACACTCCCCTGGCCGTGCTGTCGGACAAGCCCAGGCTTTTGTTTGAATACTTCAAGCAGCTTTTCGCCCAGGTGACCAACCCGGCCATCGACCCCATCCGCGAAGAGCTGGTCATGAGCCTGACCACCTACATCGGCAAGCAGGGCAACCTTTTGGAAGAAAAGCCCGAACACGCCCGCATGCTCAAGGTGGCCTCGCCCATTCTGACCAACCAGGACATGATGCGCATCCGGTCCCAGGGCGAAGCGGAATTCCACAGCGTGACCCTGGACGCCACATTTGACCTGGCCAAGGGCCCCGAAGGCATGGCCGTGGCCTTGGACCGGCTGATGACCGAAGCCGAAGAAGCGGTTCGGGGCGGCTGCGCCGTGGTCATTCTCAGCGACCGCAACGTCGGCCCCGACCGCGTACCCATCCCCAGCCTGCTGGCCACCTCGGCGGTGAACCAGCATCTGGTGGCCCAGGGCCTGCGCACCAGCGTTTCGTTCATCGTCGAGTCCGGCGAACCCAGGGAGGTCATGCACTTCGCCCTGATCCTGGGCTTCGGCGCCACGGCCATCAACCCGTACATGGCCCTGGAGACCCTGGCCGACATGCTCGACAGCGAGCGCCTGCCCCAGGGCATGACCATCCAGGACGCGGTGGAAAACTACATCAAGGCCGCCAAGAAGGGACTGTTGAAGGTCCTGTCCAAGATGGGCATCAGTACCCTGCGGTCCTACCGCGGAGCCCAGATCTTCGAGGCCCTGGGCCTGGCCAAGGACTTTGTGGATAAATACTTCAAGAACACGCCTTCGCGCATCAATGGCATCGGCATCGAAGACCTGGCCTCCGAGGCTATCGCCCGCCACGCCCAGGGCTTCAGCCAAGCCGTCTATGAAACGGCAGTGCTGCCCAGCGGCGGACGCTACAGCCTGCGCCGCGACGGCGAGCGCCACTCCTGGACGCCCGACGCCATCCGCTGGCTCCAGCAGGCGGCCCGGGAAAACGACTTTGAAACCTACAAGAAATTCGCCAAGACCATCAACGAGCGCGACGAGGAGCTGACCACCCTGCGCAGCCTGTTCGCATTCAAGCAGGGCCAGGAAATACCCCTGGACGAGGTGGAACCGGCCAGCGAGATCGTCAAGCGTTTCGTCACCGGAGCCATGAGCTTCGGCTCCATCAGCCGCGAGGCCCACGAGGCCATGGCCATAGCCATGAACCGCATGGGCAGCCGCAGCAACTCCGGCGAAGGCGGCGAGGACAGGGCCCGCTACCAGCCGTTGCCCAACGGCGACAGCCGTTGCAGCCAGACCAAGCAGGTGGCCTCGGGCCGCTTTGGCGTGACCAGCGAATACCTGGCCAACTGCACCGAGATCCAGATCAAGATCGCCCAGGGCGCCAAGCCCGGCGAGGGCGGCCAGCTTCCGGGCCACAAGGTCAATGTGGAGATCGCCTCGGTGCGCAACTCCACCCCCGGCGTCAGCCTGATTTCGCCGCCGCCGCACCACGACATCTACTCCATCGAGGACCTGGCCCAGCTTATCTTTGACCTGAAGAACGCCAACCCCTTCGCCCGGATCAACGTCAAGCTGGTCAGCGAGGTGGGCGTGGGCACCATCGCCGCAGGCGTGAGCAAGGGCCACGCCGACGCCGTATTGATCAGCGGCGCCGACGGCGGCACCGGAGCCAGCCCCCTGTCGAGCATCAAGCACACCGGCCTGCCCTGGGAGCTGGGCCTTTCCGAGACCCACCAGGTATTGGTGAAAAACGACCTGCGGGGCCGCATCACCGTGCAGACCGACGGGGCCATGCGCACCGGCCGCGACATTGCCATAGCCGCCCTGCTGGGCGCCGAGGAATACGGCTTCGGCACCGCGGCGCTGATCGTGTTGGGCTGCGTGATGATGCGCAAGTGCCACAGCAACACCTGCCCGGTGGGCGTGGCCACCCAGGACCCGCGCCTGCGCAAGCGTTTCAGCGGCAATCCGGACTACCTGGTCAACTACTTCACCTTCATGGCCGAGGAAATGCGCCAGATCATGGCCAAGCTGGGCCTGCGCACCGTTGACGAGATGGTGGGCCGGGCCGATCTGCTCACGATGCGCGACGGCATCAGCCACTGGAAGGCCCGCAAGCTGGACTTCAGCGCTGTCTTCTGCGTACCCGAGGAAGCCAAGAAGTTCGCCGTACGCAAGGTGATGGAACAGGATCACGGCCTGGAAAAGATCCTGGACCAACAGCTTGTCAAAGATTGCACGGCGGCTTTGGAAAAGGACAAGGCCGTCCAGCTGGATGTGCCGATCCGCAACATCAACCGCACGGCCTGCACCATGCTCAGCTACGAAATATCCAAGCGCTACGGCCAGGACGGCCTGCCCGAGGACTACATCACGCTGAATTTCAGAGGCTCGGCGGGCCAGAGCTTCAGCGCTTTCGGGGCCAAGGGCCTTACACTTATCGTCGACGGCGACATTAACGACTACGTGGGCAAGGGCCTTTCCGGAGCCAAGATCATCGTGCGTCCGCCCAAGGGCAGTTGCTTCGAGTGGAACAAGAACTCCATTGTCGGCAACGTAGCCCTGTACGGCGCCACGGCAGGCGAGGTCTTCTTCGCCGGTCTGGCCGGCGAGCGCTTCGCCATCCGCAACAGCGGAGCCAACGCGGTTGTCGAAGGAGTGGGCGACCACGGCTGCGAATACATGACCGGAGGCCGTGTCGTGGTTTTGGGCCGCACGGGCGTGAACTTCGCTGCGGGCATGAGCGGCGGCATCGCCTATGTCTACGACCCGTACCAGGACTTTGACCTGCGCTGCAACCTGGACATGGTCGACATCGAGCCGCTCACCGAAAACGATGACATCCAGTTGGTGCGCTCCATGATCGAAAAGCACCTGCACTACACCGGCAGCCCCCGGGCCAAGTGGATGCTGGAAAACTGGGATAGCACCCTGCCGCTGTTTGTGCGGGTGATGCCCATGGAATACCGCCGGGCCCTTGGCCGCATGGCCCAGGAAGACCTGGCTTCCAGGCGCAAGGACGCCGAGCAGGTGTTCCAGGGTTAATGCGCATGTTTTTGCGAAACGACAACATTCAAACGACTGGTGGCGTAAATGGGTAAGCCAGACGCATTCATAGAGACCAAGAGAAAGAACTTTGACAAGCAGGGCATCAACGAGCGCCTGGGCCATTACATGGAATTTTATCTGCCTATGGCCGAGGATGACGTGCGCGAGCAGGCCTCCCGCTGCATGAACTGCGGCGTGCCGTTCTGCCACAGCTTTGGCTGCCCCCTGGGCAACCAGATTCCCGAATGGAACGAGCTGATCTACAACGGCCACTGGAAAGAGGCCTGCGACCTGCTGCATTCCACCAACAACTTCCCGGAGTTCACCGGCAGGCTCTGTCCCGCCCTGTGCGAGGCGGCCTGCACCCTGAACCTGGACCAGGATTCGGTCACCATCCGCCAGAACGAATACACCATCGTCGAGCGCGGCTGGCAGGAGGGCTGGGTCTTGCCCCGGCCGCCCAAGGCCGAAACCGGCAAAAGCGTTGCCGTCATCGGTTCGGGACCGGCCGGCATGGCCGCGGCCCAGCAACTGCGCCGGGCCGGGCACAAGGTTGCGCTTTTTGACAAGTCGCCCCGTTTGGGCGGAATCCTGCGCTTCGGCATTCCCGACTACAAGCTGGAAAAGTCGATCATCGACCGCCGCCTGGAGCAGATGAAGGCCGAAGGCGTCATCTTCGAACCCAACGTCAATGTCGGTGTGGACGTGTCTCCGGCATACCTGATGAACCGCTACGACGCGGTATGCATCTGCACCGGTTCCAGCGTGCCCCGGGATCTGCCAGTCCCCGGCCGCGAGTTGGACGGCGTGCATTTCGCCATGGAATACCTGGTCCAGCAAAACCTGCGGGTGGCTGGACTTCCCGTCAACGAAACCGAAATCACCGCCAAGAACAAGCGGGTGGTGGTCATCGGCGGTGGCGACACCGGAGCCGACTGCCTGGGCACGGCACTGCGCCAAGGCGCCATTAGCGTGCACCAGTTCGAAATCATGCCCCGGCCGCCGGCCAAACGCGACACCACCACGCCGTGGCCCCAATGGCCCTATATGCTCAGAAGCAGCACCAGCCACGAAGAAGGCGGCGAACGCCGCTGGTGCGTGGCCACCGAAAAGTTCACCGGTTCCGACGGCAAACTGACCGGCCTCAATGGTTATGAGGTAAGCTGGTCCACCGATGAAGACGGCCGCCAGCGGATGAACAAGTTGGAGGGCAGCGAGTTTGAGATGGACTGCGACATGGTTCTGTTGGCCATGGGCTTTGTCCATCCCCAGCGCATCGGCCTTGTGGAGCAACTTGGCCTGACCCTGGACCCGCGGGGCAACATTGCCACCGGCGAGGACATGATGACATCCACCCAAGGTGTATTCGCCGCCGGCGACGCCAGGTCGGGCCAGTCCCTCGTGGTCTGGGCCATGATGGCGGGCAGGCGCATGGCCCACTTTGTGGATAAATATATTATGGGAGATTCGGCGCTGCCATGCCCCGAATTAACGGGACCATAAGCAGCGGCGGCTTTGCATATTATACGACCTATAGGGTAGCATTAAGATGAGCAAGGCCAGGGTGTTACCGATTAACGGGCGACGTGAGGCGGGAAAAAAAAAGATGAAGCCACAGGCCGCACCTGAAAACATTCGCCGGGAAGTTGAAGAACTTCAGCTGCTTTTCAAGATCAGCCAGATTCTGGACATGAGTCTTGATTTGCGGGACGTGGTGCAACCGATTCTGGAGGCGATGGCCGAGCATATGGACATGCTTCGGGGAACCATTACCCTTCTCAATCGCGAAACCGGTGAGATCCAGATCGAGGCAGCCCATGGCCTCAGCGCTCAACAGCGCCGCAGGGGCCGTTACCAGATCGGTGAGGGCATTGTGGGCAAGGTCGTGCAAACCGGCCAGCCCACGGTTGTTAAAAATATCGCCGAGGACCCGCGCTTTCTGGACCGGACCCAGTCAAGGGCCGCCGAAGACCGCCGGGACATCAGCTTTATTTGCGTGCCGATCAAGATAGGCCAGGAGGTCATCGGCACCCTCAGCGCGGACAGACATTTTGCCGACGACTTGATCCTGGAGGAAGAAGTGCGCCTCATGGGCGTGATCTCGTCCATGATCGCCCAGTCGGTGAGCCTGCGGCGCAAATCCATGGAAGAGCGCGAACGCCTCCTTGAGGAAAACACCCGTCTGCAGGCCAAGCTCAAGGACCGCTTCCATCCGGCGAACATCATCGGCAATTCCAAGGCCATGCAGGATGTCTACGAGCTGGTGGGCCAAGTTTCTGCCAGCGACGCCACCGTGCTTATCCGGGGGGAAAGCGGAACCGGTAAAGAGTTGGTGGCCCATGCCATCCATTACAACAGCCTGCGCTCCCAGCGGCCCTTTATCCGCGTCAACTGCGCGGCACTGCCCGAAAACGTCATCGAGAGCGAGCTGTTCGGCCATGAAAAAGGCGCTTTTACCGGCGCGCTTCAGCAGCGCAAGGGGCGTTTTGAGCTGGCCACCGGCGGCACGATTTTCCTGGACGAAATCGGCGACCTCTCGCCTACGATCCAGGTCAAACTGCTGCGGGTCCTCCAAGAAAAAGAATTCGAACGCGTAGGCGGCAACCAGACCATCAAGGTGGACGTACGCATCATCACCGCCACCAACCGCGACCTCGAGGACCTGGTGGCCAAGTCGGAGTTTCGCCAGGATCTGTACTACCGCCTCAACGTTTTCCCGGTGCACCTGCCGGCCCTGCGGGAGCGCGGCAGCGACATCCTGATCCTGGCCAATCACTTTGTTGAGCGTTTCAGCAGGGCGGCCGGGAAAAATGTCAAGCGCATCAGCACCCCGGCCATTGACATGCTCATGAGCTACCATTGGCCCGGCAACGTCCGCGAGTTGGAAAACTGCATCGAGCGCGCGGTAATCCTCAGTGTTGACGATGTATTGCATGGCCACCATCTGCCGCCGACCCTGCAAACGGCCGAAGCCAGCGGCACGGTGGTCAGCGGCACGTTGCAGGAGGCCCTGGAGAACCTGGAACGCGAATTGATTATCGAGGCCTTGAAGAATTCACGGGGCAACCGGGCCAAGGCGGCCAGGACCCTGGGAGTTACGGAAAGGGTCATGGGGCTGCGGGTCGACAAGTTCGGAATCGACCCCAAGCGCTACCGCTCCAACGTGTAGGAACAAAACCACTTTCATACATTTATGTATGATTTGATGTGACTATTCAGGCCGCCCTTCAGGGCGGCCTTCATTTTATCTCCCCGAAATAACTAGCCAAAAAACTTTATTTATTCAACCTACGCAACTTGGCACAACCGTTGCCATACCTATGCCCGACCCTAGGAGTAAGGAACTCCCTTGGGGCAAGGGAAAAACAACTGGATTGATTCACTGAAGTGTATGGAGAGGAAAATGAAAAAGCTGGTAGCAATTTTGACCATGGTAATGGCCCTGACTGTGGGATCTCTAATTCCCGCGTCGGCCGAAGAAAGTTCCAAGATCGTACCTACCGTTGACTTGGACCTGACCTTTAACAGCAAGTATGTCTGGCGCGGCATGCTCCTGGTCGATGACTGGGTAGCTCAGCCCTCGGTCACCGCCGGCATCGGCGGCTTCAGCGTCAACGTCTGGGGCGACTACAACCTGACCGATGAAAACGGCAAGCAGAAAGAGTTCGACGAGATCGACATCACCTTGGACTACACCTTCTCTCTGGGTGACTTCTCGATTCCCGTTGGTGTGATCGTCTATACCTTCCCCGGCGGCGGCAATGATACTTCTGAGCTCTACGTCGGCCTCGGCTACGACTGGATCGTCAGCCCCAGCGTGACCGTGTACCACGACGTGGACGAGGTCGCCGGCGCCTTCTACATCCTGGGCAGCTTGGACTACAGCTATGAACTGCCCGTGGGCGACAAGGTCAGCGCCAGCATCGACTTGGGCGCCAGCATCGGCTGGGGCAACGAAGAGTACAACACCGGTTACTTTGGTGTGGAAGACCCGCACTTCACGGACTGGTCGGTCTCCCTGGCCATTCCCATCGGCTTCTGCGAATACTTCACTGTTACTCCGGCTGTGACCTACACCGCCCTGGTTGACAGTGAAATCCGCGACGCCGGCAAGGCCGCCTACACCGAAGATTCCAACGTTTTCTACGGCATCTCTTTCACGGCCTCCTTCTAAGGAGTTAAAGAGGCAAACGAATGGTCCGGCCCCTGGCACCGGGGCCGGACCTAAAAAAAGGAGCGGCTAGAATGCTAAAGCGAATTACTAGAAACCTTTCAACATTGGTAGCCCTTGGGCTGCTGTTGCCCGGCGCCGCTTTGGCCGAAGAGGCTGCTGCACCCAAAGTCAGCGACCTTGACACCATCTGGGTCCTCTTGGCCGCCTACCTTGTGTTCTTCATGCAGCCGGGCTTCGCCATGCTCGAGGCGGGCCTCACAAGGGCCAAGAACGCCGTGAACATCCTGGCCAAGAACTTCATGGACTTCACCGTGGCCAGTATCATGTACTTCCTGATTGGTTACGGCCTGATGTTCGGCGACGGCAACTCTTTCATCGGCCTCAGCGGTTTCGGCCTCAGCGGCTTTGAAAGCGACGGCATCCCGGTCTACGCGGCCTGGATGTTCCAGGCAGTCTTCTGCGGTACCGCGGCCACCATCGTTTCCGGTGGCATGGCCGAGCGCACCAAGTTTACAAGTTACCTTATCTTCACTCTGATCATGACGTCGGTTGTCTACCCCATCATCGGTCACTGGACCTGGGGCGGCGGCTGGCTCTCACAGATGGACTTCTTCGACTTCGCCGGTTCGACCATCGTCCACGGCACCGGCGGCTGGGTCGCCCTGGTCGGCACCCTGTTCCTTGGGCCGCGTATCGGCAAGTACCTGCCCGACGGCAAGGCCAAGGTCCTGGCGGGTCACAACATAACCCTGGCAGCCCTGGGCGTGTTCATCCTCTGGTTCGGTTGGTTCGGATTCAACCCCGGTTCGCAGTTGGCTGCCTCTGGTGTTGACAACGCCGAAGCCATCGCCCTGATCACCATCAACACCAACCTCTCGGCCGCAGCCGGCGCCATGACCGCCATGTTCCTGGTGTGGCTGATGTGGGGCAAGCCTGACCTTACCATGTGCATGAACGGCGCCTTGGCCGGCCTGGTCGCCATCACCGCCCCCTGCGCGGTCGTCTCCCCCGGCGCCGCCATCGTCATCGGCATCTGCTCCGGCGTGATAGTGGTCATGGGCGTCATGATGCTCGACAAGCTGCACATCGACGACCCCGTTGGTGCTATCCCGGTTCACGGCTTCAACGGTATGTTCGGCACCATCGCCGTGGGTATCTGGGGCCAGAAGGCTCTAGGCCTGGCCAACGACGGTATCCTGCACGGCGGCGGATTCACGCAGCTGGGCATCCAGATCACCGGTACGGTGGCCTGTGCGGCATTCGCCATGGTAAGTATGGCCATAGTGTTCTTCATCGTCAGCAAGACCGTGGGTCTGCGCGTCAGCCGCGAGGAAGAACTCAAGGGTCTGGACATTGAAGAACACGGTATGGAAGCATATTCCGACTTCCAGATCTTCACGACCCGCTAGGAAGGAGGCGCTTAAATGAAGCTCATAATCGCCTATATCAAGCCCGAACGGCTAAACGATGTAAAGCAGGCCTTGTACGAGGCACAGATATTCAACATGTCGGTCACCAACGTGGTTGGCTCCGGCCGCCAGCGGGGATTCAGCGAAACCTACCGCGGCGTGGAACAGGAAGTGAACCTGCTGAAGAAAGTCCGCATGGAGATCGGCGTAAACGACGATTTCGTCGAAGCTGCCAAGGCGGCCATTGTCAAAGGCGCACGCACCGGTGAGATCGGCGACGGAGTGCTCTTCGTCCTGCCCATCGAAGACAGCATGCGCATTAGAACTGGCGAGGCCGGTCCTCCTGCCATGGGCTAACGAGGGTCGGAGGGTTGGCGGGCCGTTGGCGTCGGCTCGCCAATCCAATTCATAAATAAAAACCTGTCTTTGAGTCCATTTTTCTCCGGGCGGTTGGCATGCCCAAGCCAACCGCCCACCCCTTTTCCGGCCCTTGCGCAAGGCGCAGGCCTTATCCCCAAGCCGCCCTCATCGGCCTCCTGCCAAATCAGCTCTTGAATTTCATACCCCAAATAGGTTTATCCTTTATCCGCGATACGTTATAGTGCCCCCAACCTATATGTAACTTTTATGGGAGCCGGCAGTGAACGATCTGGAGCGGGAAAAGAAAAAGGGCCTGAGCATCTGGTATCTCAAGGATGTCCTATTCAAGCGGCTGATTCTGCGCAAGAAATACCATACGCCGGGGTTTGGCTTGGCGGCCCAGCTGTTCGCCTGCATGTCCAAGCGGATCATCGACGAGCTTGGCCCGGAAAAGGGCGAGCAGCTCATAAAGAAGGCCGTGGAGGATTTCGGACGCAAGCGGGGCGGCCGCATAGCCGAGAGGGTCAAGGCCCTGGGCAAGCCGCTGTCGTTCAAGAACTGGCTGACCTACACCGACATCGACTCGGGCAATTTCCCGGTTAGCCCCAGGTCTGAAAACGGCGATCTGCTGGCCCCGGTGACCGAGTGCTCGTTCAACAAGGCCGCCGAGCAGTGGGACATGGTGGAGTATTCCAGCCTGTATTGCAAGTATGCCGATTACGCCATATTGGAGGGCTACAACCCTGACGTGAAGCTGGTCCTGGAGCAGCGGCACGCCACGGGCAAGGATCATTGCCTGTTTCGGTATATCATGAAGCAGGACAACAAATGACTCATGACGTCCGATCAATAGATACCGGCGATTTGGTGCTGCACGGCATGCCCACCTGGCATTTGGCGCAGACATCGGTGGGGTCTGGCAACCCTTTTGGCCTCATTATGTTGTCATAGTTTTCCCGCAGGCGGGAATAGCATGCTGCCCGATCCAATCCGTCTTGACTCAACGCCCCGACCGGGCAGGCCTTGATGCACTTGCCGCACTTTTTACCAGCCTTGAGCAAGCACAGTTCATCGGTCGTCACCAGGGGATGGTCGCCCAAGTCCAGGTCTGTCACCAAACTGCCCATTCTCCCGCTGCACCCAGCCGGAGTAATGAGCTGGCAATTGGTGCCGTAGCGGCCCAGGCCAATCAGGTGGCCCAAATGCTTGTGTGACCACAGGCTCACTAACCGCGACTTGTCGAAATTGTGTGTGGCCGGGGTCAGAGCCGCCTTGCCGCCGCTGTCTTGGATTAAGCTCTTTAGGCCCTTACCTGCCCGGCCAATCAACTCGTTGGTGGCCACATAAGCCCGGCCCCAACTCAGAGCAGGCAAATCACCGCCCGTGTTTTCCTGCTGCACGGCGCCGTCAAAAGGCACAAACCATACAACCACGGTTTTTGCTCCGGGCAACAGATCATCAGGCAAGGCGTGGTCCGGCGCGACTATCTCTTTGAGGCGTTTGAAACGCTCGTCCGCGGGCGCGCAGGCAATGAGAGGCTCCCGCCATATGCGGTCCATATTGTTTGGGGGGGGATAGGCGGCCACAAAGTCGACGAGCCATTGGGACAGGTCTTGGATATTCATAACGCTGTATTCCTTTTCGCCGCCAAGTGGCGGGCCGTGGTTCTCTATGGCCGAGGCAACATCGCTTTTCGTTGCTTATACGTATTTAACATACATAAATTTAGCATTATCACAACCCTGCCCATGCCGGGCCAACCCGTGGCAAGCAATCAAGGCGCAAACGCGCAAAGATCAATCGCGCACATTGACCGCCCCGCCCCATCCGCGCTAATGTTTTCAACAGCAACCAGGGCATAAAGCTGGTCCTGCAAGACCACTACGCCACGGGCGAGGAGCCTTGGGTGTTTCGGTATGTGATGAAGGATGGGAATAAGTAGTCATTAGAGTATCTTATTAGTATTACATGATTATTTTTATTGCCTTACCGATTGTTGTCGTTCTATTGTCTAAAGGGATATCCCATATTTTTGTAAGATATTAACGAACTAAAACAAGGTAAAAATGGCAAAAAAGTCTCACAACAACACAGGTAACATCCTTGGCGATTCGAGGGCGGAAAAAGATAGCAGAATGCTAGATGCTGCTTTTATATCAACGCATGATTTCGAAGCACTCGTTCACACAAAAGACTTCAATTTTGTAGTTGGGCGAAGAGGATCTGGAAAATCTGCATTATTTTTAAAGGTTTCTGAATATATAGATAAGAAGAAAATGGGTTATGTTTATTGCAACATGCCCAAAGAGTATGAAATACTGGAATTACAAGAGGTGATAAATAAAATCACAACAGAATATCGACTAGCTAAAGCAATTACAAGAGTGGCGTGGCGTCTTAGTATTTTACTTGAGCTCTTATCACAATTAGAAAGCCATTATAAGTTTCCAAATTGTACAAATTATTCAAATCTTATCTCTATTATTGAAGCCAACAATATTCTACTAAAGCATAATATATTCAAACGAACAACTGAGTTGATTAAGCATGCATTGAAAAGCTGCACAAGTCCAACGGAATACCCGGGATTCATTGCTAATACTTATAATATTGAACAAATTAATGACTATTTATCTGACACTTTTTTAGAGATAAATAGAAATGCATATTTCTTTTTTGATGGTCTGGACGAGGGCTGGATACCAAATCAACTATCAACAGCTATATTGGGGGGGTTATCTGCGTGCGCTGCCGATTTTGCAGAAAGAAATTGCAATACTCATATCGTACTCTTTATTAGGGATAACATATATAGATCACTCAACTATTTTGACCGCGATTTCTCACGTCATATCGAAGGTAATACCCTCAGACTCAATTGGGATATGGACTCTCTCCTTCACCTCGCTACTAATAGAATAAGAGTAGCTCTCAATCTTGAAAACCTAGAAAGTAATATAAAGGTATGGAACAGATTCGCTCAAGCAGACCTTAAGGACAAAGCTGGGTTTGATTTCTGTTTAAAATATACATTGTATCGCCCGAGAGACTTAATTGTTTTACTCAATAGCGCATATGTTCAAACAGCTCGAGGCGGTAGAAAATCGCTTATAAAAAATGATATTGAAGCAGCATCTAAACAGATATCACAAAATCGTTTATTTGACCTTCAAAAGGAATACGATGAAGTTTTTCCCGGCCTACCATATTTTATTGAATTATTTGAAGGAGCTCCTGCATTTCAAGATTACGGAACTGTCGTCAAATTATTAGAACAACATATTCAAAATTCAGATTTTGACTTTTACGGAAAAAGCGATTTTGCTATTCTGGGAACCGGTGAAAGTGCTTTCTTTGCATTATATAGCGTCGGTTTTCTAGGCATGGAGGACCATGTCACAAAAAAACTACAATTTTGCCACGATGGATCATCAGCGAATATTGATGCAATTAAAAACAACCAAATTACATGCATTCATCCTTGTTATTGGAAGGCGCTTGATGCTAGATCTGAACTTATAGAAGAACAAATCGTAATCGATATTTATGATGACAATGAAAAAAAAGACAAAACCACTTTTTCCGATATACGAACTAAAAAAATCGGCCAGCTCATCTCAGATTTACCCAGTATGGATGAAGGAAAGGAGATGGCATTTGAGTTTGAACAGTGGGTATATAGAGCCTTCCAGATCCTTTTTTCCGGTAAGTTGTCCAACATAGAACTTAAACCAAATTGTGATGCCGTACAGCGACGGGATATTGTTGCCACAAATATGGCTCAAGAAGGCTTTTGGAAACGTGTCAGACAAGATTATAACGCCCGTCAAATCATTATTGAGGTCAAGAATTACACATCTTTAAAGGCGAACGATTTCAGGCAGGCTGTCAGCTATACCAACGATATTTATGGCAATTTTGTAACTATCGTCAACAGGAATCAAAACGAAGGGCTATCGGATACCGAGAGAGGCTGGCTTAAGGAAATGTGGGACAACAAACGTGTGTTGGTGTTTATATTACCGGCCCCTCTTCTTGCGCAATACATTGGCAAACTTCGAAGCAGGCCTCGATTTGACTACTCTGAAAACAAATTAAACAAACGTCTCGATACTTTTCTCAGGTCTTATCTATCCCTACGACACGTAAAAAAATCGAAAATGATCAATTAAACTAATTATACGATACAGATAGTACAGATCCAAACAACCTATTTTGGTGCCAATGCCGATCTTTCTCACGCATTGACCGCCCCGCCCCATCCGCGCTACTGTGCCATACAGCAACCAGGCCCAGGCAAAGCGACCAAAACGTATGAATGATCCCGCGCCCCCGAAAAAGTTCAGCCTGCTAAACGAGGTGAGCGGCTCCCTGGCCGCCATGGGTACCATCCTGCCCCTGGTCTTGGCCACGGGCCTGTTGGCCTATGGCCGTTTGGGCGCGGATTTCGTGCCCCTGGCCATGATGACGGCCCTGGCCGGGCTGTGCCTGGGCGGCTTGATCGCCGCGTTGCTCAGCTCCAACCCGATGATGTTCTCCGGGCCCAAGAACAGCACATCCCTGCTGATAACAACCCTGGTCACCACGTTCTACGCCATGAACCCGGCCATGGACCCGAACCTGGCCTTTGGCCTGGCCGTGGCCGCCGTGGCCGTGTCCGCCTTGTTCGTCTTGCTGGTGGCCCTGTTGCGCCTGGGCTCCCTGGTCAACTACATCCCCTATCCTGTTTTGGCCGGTTTCATGAACGGCCTGTGCCTGCTGATCATCATTCAGCAATTTCGGCCCCTGGCGGGCCTGCCCGAGGGCGCATCACTGTGGGATGTCATTGCCAAGCCCCACACCATCCAGGTGGCGGCGGCCATTTCCGGGCTGGCGACCATTGCCGTGATCATCGTGCTCAAAGCCAGGCACAGCAAACTGCCCTCGCCCCTGGTGGGCCTTGCCGTAGGGGCCCTGGTCCTGGCCGCCCTGGGCTGGCTTGGCCTGGACACCGCCTCGGTTGAGCGCCTGGAAACGGGGGCTTTGTCCCTGCCGCCCTATGCCGCCGTATTCGATACCCTGCGCAACAACCTGTCCAATTTGGACTGGCCCTGGTGGCGGGAGGTCATCAGCGGCGGCCTGGCCCTGGGCATGATTATCTGCCTGCAAACCGGCCTCTACGCGGCCAAGGTGGATGAAATCACCGGCCGGCGCGGCAACCCCCACCGCACCCTGTTGGCCAACGCCGTGGGCAACGCCGTTTCCGCCGTGACCATGAGCCTGCCGGTCTGCGCAATGTACATCCCGGCCCTGGAGGCCAGCCGCTACGGCGCCCGCACTCGCCTGGTCCCGCCACTGACCACGGCCATGGTGGCCGGAGCGCTGATATTCCTTTCGCCCCTGGTGAACATGATCCCCCTGTCGGCCATCGCGGGCATGCTGATCATCGTGGGCGTGGGCATGATCGACGAATGGAGCATCCACTTTCTCATGCGCCTGGGCGCCCGGCTGCGCAACAAGCCTTCCCGGGCCTTGCTGGATTTGGGCGTGTGCCTGACGGTTACGGTGGTCACCCTGCTCAGCAGCGTAAGCACGGCCGTGGTGGTGGGCGTGGCCCTGGCCATTCTCCTGTTCGTGGTCAAGATGTCCTCAAGCGTGGTCCGCGACCACTACAGCGGCCGGGTGCGCTTTTCCCGCACGGTCTACAACTTTGAAAAAATAAAGACCCTGCGCCACCACGGCGTGATGCTCAAGATATTCGAGCTCAAGGGGGCCCTGTTTTTCGGCACGGCCCGGCACCTGCTCAAGGACGTGCTGGCCAATGTCGGCGAGGCCCGATATTGCCTTTTGGACATGCGCCTGGTCACCGAGATGGACACCACCGGGGCCATGAGCCTGTTGGCCCTGCGCAAGGAACTGACCGGAATGGGCGTGGACCTGTACCTGGGCCACCTTCCCGACGGCGAGGAGTTCCTGGGGCTGTTGGAAATGGGCGGCTTTTTGGAGGGTATGCCGCCGGACCGGATCTTCCCGGACACCGAATCGGCCCTGGCGCATGTCGAGGGCCTGATCCTCGATGAGAGCCTGGCCCCGGAGGACAACCCCCGGCCGCCACTGAGTCTGGCCGACACCGACCCAGCCAAGCGCCTGAGCCATGACCAGATAGAGGCCCTGGCCGCCTACTGGACCACCCACAAGCTTGACCCGGGCGAGGTCTTCATGGACGACAAGATCATCCGCCGTGACCTCATCGTGGTGCTCGACGGCGCCATGAGCGCCACTTATCAGCGCAAGACCGGCCACAAGGCCACCATGGCCGAGCTGGTTCCGGGCAGCGTGTTCAACGTGCCGGCCTGGCTCAGCGGCCAGACATCGCTTCTGACCCTGGCGGCCACCGCGCCGGTCACCCTGCTGGCCATGAGCCCCGACCAATACAAGGCCCTGGCGGCCGACCACCCCAACATGGCCAACATCATGCTGGGCAACCTGCTCCAGGGCCTGAGCATGCGCTTCCGGGCCTCCAGATGGGAGATCATGGTCATGGAAGACATCTGAGCTTCGGCCTTTCCTTTTATCATCCGATCCATACCGCCGTGTAGGTTCAATTATTCACCACAAGCGTATGTTTCAACGCGCCTTGTTTAAGGATTTCGGACTTCGTCGCCAGCCTCGAAAAAGGCCAATGTTAGCCAAGTTTGCCAAGGCATCCGAACACCCGCGAGCCTTTCAGCGGTCATTATCGATAGCGACGACCCAATAGCGGCCCAAGGCCGCCGCCTACCCCTGAAAAGCCGAAGGGCAGTGCTTCAAATCCCGCCGCAACCCATACCACAGCGTAGGTTTAGCCAGTGGTTTCCTACATTTGCGTAGCAGTAGCCACGTTCCACGGAATGGCTTGCTTTTAGATTTTTTAGTCCTCACAATAGGTTAACAAGAGGACCCCGAATTGGCCCAAGCTTTGCTTAGGTTCGGGGAAAGGCAGGTTAGCGCTCCGCGCCATAGGACTGTCCAAATATAGAGGTAGGACAGCCATGTCGGCGCGGCACATTTTTCCGTAAAAGACCCCAAGGAGGTATAAACGAATGTCTGATCAGGCAAAAGAACAAGTATTAAAAACTGTACGCGACAACAACGTCAAATTCATCCGCCTGTGGTTCACCGATATCCTGGGCATGCTCAAAAGCTTTGCCATCTCCCCCGATGAACTGGAATTGGCCCTGGAAGAAGGCATGGGCTTTGACGGCTCGTCCATCCAAGGCTTTGCCCGCATTGATGAATCCGACATGGTGGCCATGCCCGACCCCAGCACCCTGGCCATTCTGCCCTGGCGTCCGGCCGAGCAAGGCGCCGTGGCCCGCATGTTTACCGACGTGCTGAACCCGGACCTGACCCCGTATGAAGGCGACCCCCGCTACGTGCTCAAGCGCACCCTGGCCAAGGCCGCTGAAAAAGGCTACACCGCCTATCTTGGCCCCGAGCTCGAGTTCTTCTACTTCAAAGACTCCAACGGCACCGAGATCCTGGACCGCGGCGGCTACTTTGACCTGACCCCGCTGGACGTGGCCAGCGACCTTCGCCGCGACACCATCTTCGCCCTGGAAAAACTGGGCATCAAGGTTGAGTACAGCCACCACGAAGTGGCCCCCAGCCAGCATGAAATCGACTTGCGCTACACCGACGCCCTGACCATGGCCGACAACGCCATGACCTATCGCCTGACGGTCAAGGAAATCGCCATGAAGCACGGCTACTACGCCACCTTCATGCCCAAGCCCATCTTCGGCGAAAACGGTTCCGGCATGCACGTTCACCAGTCGCTGTTCAAGGGCGGCAAGAACGCCTTCTTCAACGCCAACGACAAATACGGTCTGGGCGACGACGGCAAGGCCTACATCGCCGGCCTGTTGAAGCACACCCCCGAGTTCTGCTCCGTCATCGCCCAGTGGGTGAACAGCTACAAGCGCCTGGTGCCCGGCTACGAAGCTCCGGTGTACGTCGCCTGGGCCCGCCGCAACCGTTCGGCCCTGGTCCGCGTGCCCATGTACAAGCCCGGCAAGGAAGCCGCCACCCGCTGCGAGCTGCGCTGCCCAGACCCGGCGTGCAACCCCTACCTGGCCTTTGCCATGATGATCTCCGCGGGCCTCAAGGGCATCGAGGAAGGCTATGTGCTGCCGGATCCGGTGGAAGAAGACATCTTCGAGATGAGCAAAAAGGAACTGGCCGATCACGGCATCACCAACCTGCCCGCAACCCTGGGCGAGGCCGTTGCCCTGACCGAGAAGAGTGCGCTGGTCAAGGAAGTCCTTGGCGACCACGTGTTCGAGAAGTTCATCGAGAACAAGCACGCTGAATGGGACGCCTTCCGCCTGCATGTCACCGATTTCGAACTGGAGCGCTACCTGCCGATCCTCTAGGTCGTGCCTCCAGAAACTTGGCCGGGGGGTCCTTTGGGCCCTCCGGCTTCCTTTTTGCCTCCGCCGCAAATTTCCTTTGCAACTATCTGCGATTTCTGGTTAATTTGTGTTCTTTGACCAAAACATATGTCATGGGACACTAGCCGATGAACCAGGATAATCAGTACCCCGCCTTCAAACCGGGCGACAATGTGTATCTAATCGATGAAAAAGAACGCTACGGTATGATCGTGGTGCCCGAAGAAGGCGAAAAGATCAACTTCAAGGGCGACAATTTCACCTCGGAGCAGCTCTGCGCCCTGCACGACGGCGAGTTGCTGCGTTCCAAAAACCACCGCTATCTGGTCATGCGCCCGACCCTGGAGCAGGCCATAATGAACATGCCCCGCCAGGCCCAGGTGATCTACCCCAAGGACCTGGGCATGCTGCTTGTTTGGGGTGATGTGGCCCCTGGCATGAAGGTGGTGGAGATCGGCATAGGCCACGGCGCCCTGACCATGACCCTGCTGCGGGCCCTTGGCCCGCATGGCCGCCTGGCCAGCTACGAGGTGCGCCAGGACCACATCAATCGCACCAGCAAGAACATCATCCAGTTCTTGGGCGAGGACGCCCTGGAGCGCTGGGAGCCGGTATTGGGCGACCCGGCAAACGGTGAGTTGGTTCACAAAAGCTGGGACCGGCTGTTTACCGACATCCCCGAACCTTGGGAAATGCTGCAGGCAGCCAAGGAAGCCCTGAAGCCCGGTGGCGTGTGGTTGGCCTGGCTGCCCACGGTGTTGCAGATGGTCAACCTGGTCGAAGCCGTCAGCGGCGACCCCTATTTTTGTCTGCCGGTATGCTACGAAACCATGCAGCGTTTCTGGCACATCCGCAAGCCGTCCGTGCGCCCTGTCCACGACATGAAGGCCCATACCGGATTCGTGGTTGCCTGCCGCCGCCGCTGGCGCGGAAACTGGCAGGATGAGCCTGGTTCATGATATAAATTAAGTCGGAGAGCAACTTAATGATAGTCTTCGACATAGAATGCGAAAGCGGCCATCGTTTCGAAGGCTGGTTCGACGATCTGCGAGACCTAGAGGCCCAGATAGCCGCGGGTCTGGTGTGTTGCCCTGTGTGTGAAAGCACAAACGTGCGCCAGATCCCCTCAACGTTCGGCGTAAACCGGGCCTCAAGCGGCGGTAGCCAGGAAGACATCTCCCAGGCCCTGACACAGGCCCTCAAACGCTATGTCAAAGAAAACTTCGACGACGTGGGCACCCATTTCGCCTCCGAGGCCTTGAAGATCCACTACGGCGCGTCCGACGCCCGCAACATCCGCGGCGTATCCACGGCCAAGGAGGAAGAGATGCTCCAGCAAGAGGGCGTCAGCTTCTTCAAATTTCCGGACATCAGCGCCGGGGACGCGGAGCCGCCCCAACTCAGCGACGACGACGGCGGCGGCGGCGGCGATGACAGCGAAAACTAAAGCCCTCCATCGCTTGCGATATTATTGACAAAGTACACATATGTTGATACCCTGCGGCATGCTGTTTTCAAGCGGAGACGCACGGGTGTACTGTTGTTTGATGTATGCTGATCAAGCCCCCAATAGGCGGTAGCAACGATGCGCGGCGAAATAATCTGCATCGGCGATGAACTGATAAGCGGCCGGGTTGCCGAAGGCAACTCCCGGTACGCCATGAGCCGTCTCAACCCTTTGGGTTTCGTTGTGCGCTGGGTGGGTATTGTCGGCGACATACCCGAAGACATCACCCACGCCCTGACTCAGGCCCTGGAGCGGGCGGATTTCGTTATCTGCTGCGGCGGACTGGGGGCCACTGACGACGACATAACGGCCAAGGTGGCGGCCCAGGTCTTCGGCCTGGAATTGACCGAGAGCAAGCGCATGGTGGCCAACCTGCGCGCATGCTTCCAGGCCATGGGCATGGAGATGCCCCAGGAGGCCCGCAAGATGGCCTGGCTGCCCGACGGCGCCAAGGTCTTATGCCCCACCTGCGCCGGGTTCAAGCTCAGCGCCCCGGACGGCAAACCGGTGTTTTTCCTGCCCGGAGTGCCCCGGGAGATGCGCCGCCTGGTCGACCACAACGTCATCCCCGAACTTCTGTCGTATTTTGGCGAGGGACTGGCCGTGGTCAGCCGCAAGCTGCGCGTCTTCGGCTCGGAAGAGGCCGAGGTCTGCACCAAGCTCGAAGGTCTGGCCAAAGACGTAGAAGGCGCGTCCGTGGGTTATTATCCGGTGTTTCCAGAGGTGCAGGTTCAGATCAGCATCGTGGGCAAGGACCCCGACGCCCTGACCGCCAGCCTGGACAAGCTCGTGTCCAGGGCCCAGGAACTGCTGGGCAGCCGCGTGGTGGCCGGAGACGACCCGCTTGAGGAGGTGGTGGGCCGTAAATTGCGCGATCAGAGCCTGAGCCTGAGCCTGGCAGAGTCATGCACCGGCGGGCTGATCAGCCACCGCGTCACCAGCCGCCCAGGCTCTTCGGACTATTTCAACCGCGGCCTGATAGTATATTCCAACCAGGCCAAACAGGAACTGTTGGGCGTAAGGGCCGAAACTCTGCGCGACCATGGCGCGGTGAGCGCCCAGTGCGCTGCCGAGATGGCCAGGGGCGTCCAAGAGCGCTCAGGCTCGGATCTGGGTCTGTCGGTGACGGGCATTGCCGGGCCGGGCGGCGGCACGCCTGACAAACCGGTGGGCACGGTTTTTTTCGGCCTGGCCGATGCCACGGGCGTGCGCAGCGAAGGCTATGAATTCAAGGGCACCCGTTCGATGATCAAGGCCCTGGCCGCGGAAAACGCCCTGGACTGGCTGCGGCGCTATCTGGAGGACCATGCGTTTATTCATAGCTCTTGAGCTTCCCGAAAACGTCATCCGCCACGCCGCCGGGATCATCGGCAGGTTGAAGCGCAGCGGCCCTGATATAAAATGGGTGAGGCCCGAGTCACTGCACATTACGCTGAAATTTTTAGGCGATGTCGAAAAGGATGAAGCCGACGACTTGGCCATGGATTTGGGCGTTGCCTATGGCAATGGCAGGCCCCTGGATCTGTCCGTCGGCGGTTGCGGGGCCTTCCCCAACCCCAAGCAGCCCAGCGTGATCTGGCTGGGGCTCAACGGCGACACCCAGGGTCTGGTCCGCCTGGCAGCCAAGACCGAGGTCATTTGCGAAGCCCATGGTTTTCCCAGGGAAAAGCGCGCCTTCAAGCCGCACCTCACCCTGGGCCGGGCCCGCCGGGGCAAAGGCCCGAACACCAGCTTGGCTCCACTCAGCGCGGCCATCGCCGCCGCAGTCAGGGAGAGCAGCAATGGCCCCAGCTTCCGGGCCGACACCATCGTGCTGATGCAAAGCACTCTGACGCCCAAGGGCGCTATATATAATCCGGTTACGAAATTCAATCTGGGCTGATTAAGCCTTTAAAAACGGGAGACGACCATGGCCGCCAAAGAAACCGAAAGCCAGATGCGGGAAAAGGCCATTGACGCCGCTTTGAAGCAGATCGAACGCAATTTCGGACGCGGCTCCATCATGCGCCTGGGCTCCGAAGACATAATCCAGGACGTCACGGCCATTTCCACCGGCTCCCTGGGCCTGGACCTGGCCACCGGCGTGGGCGGTATTCCCCACGGCCGCGTGACCGAGATCTATGGCCCGGAATCATCGGGCAAAACCACCCTTGCCCTGCATGTTATCGCCGAGGCCCAGAAGACCGGCGGCGTGGCGGCATTCATCGACGCCGAACACGCCCTGGACGTCTCCTATGCCCGCAAACTGGGCGTAAACGTCGACGATCTGCTGGTCAGCCAACCCGACACCGGCGAACAGGCCCTGGACATCACCGAGATCCTGGTTCGCTCCGGCGCGGTGGACGTGCTGGTCATCGACTCGGTGGCCGCCCTGGTACCCCGTGCCGAACTGGAAGGCGAGATGGGTGACAGCCACGTGGGGCTCCAGGCCCGGCTGATGAGCCAGGCCATGCGCAAGCTCACCAGCGTCATCGCCAAAAGCCGCACGGCGGTGATCTTCATCAACCAGATCCGCATGAAGATCGGCGTCATGTTCGGCAACCCGGAAACCACCACCGGCGGCAACGCCCTGAAATTCTATTCCTCGTTGCGCCTTGATATCCGCAGCATCGGCAAGATCAAGGACGGGGACACTGAAATCGGCCGCCGCTCAAGGGTCAAGGTCGTCAAGAACAAGGTGGCCCCGCCCTTCCGCCAGGCCGAGTTTGACGTCATGTTCGGCCTGGGCATCAATAAATTGGGTGAATTGGTGGACCTTGGAGTTGCCCAAGATATTGTCACAAAGAGCGGCGCCTGGTATTCATATGGCGAAGAACGCCTTGGCCAAGGCCGTGAAAACGCCTGCAATCATTTGCGCGAAAATCCGGACCTTGCCGCGGACATCGAGTCGCGGCTCAAAGCTTCATTGGGCATGGTCAAGACCGAGCCCGGCGAGGACTCGGATCAGGAAACGCAGCAGGCCTAAGGCCGCGCCGTAAACACATCAGCTAAGGATTACCCATGGCTCTTTCAGGCAATGAGCTTCGCAACAAGTTTCTAGACTACTTCGCATCGCAAAACCATCGTGTGGTGACCAGCGGTCCGCTGGTGCCCAAGGACGACCCGACCCTGCTGTTTACCAACGCGGGCATGGTCCAGTTTAAAAAGCTGTTTCTGGGCCAGGAAAAACGCGACTACAGCCGGGCCACCACCAGCCAGAAGTGCTTCCGGGCATCGGGCAAGCACAACGACCTGGAGAACGTGGGCCGCACCCCCCGCCACCACACCTTTTTCGAGATGCTGGGCAACTTCAGCTTTGGCGACTACTTCAAGCAGGATGCCATCAGATTCGCCTGGGAACTTCTGACCGACGGCTATGGCCTGGACCCGGAAAAGCTTTGGGTCAGCGTCCATGAAAGCGACGCCGACGCCGAAAAACTGTGGCAGTCAGAGGTCGGCGTGCGTCCCGAACGCATCGTGCGCCTGGGCGATGCCGACAACTTCTGGTCCATGGGCGACACCGGCCCCTGCGGCCCCTGCTCGGAGATCCACATCGACCAGGGCCCGGAAATGGGCTGCGGCCGGCCCGACTGCGCCGTTGGCTGCGATTGCAGCCGCTACCTGGAGCTGTGGAACCTGGTGTTCATGCAGTACAACCGCGACGAGACCGGCAAGATGACACCGCTGCCCAAGCCCAGCATCGACACTGGCATGGGCCTGGAGCGCATCGCCGCGGTGGTCCAGGGCAAACACAGCAACTATGACAGCGACCTGTTCACGCCGATCCTCAGCCGCGCCGCCGATCTGGCCGAAATCAGCTACGGCGGAGACGCCGAGATGGACATCAGCCTGCGGGTCATCGCCGACCACGCCAGGGCCTGCACCTTCCTGATTTCCGACGGCATCCTGCCCAGCAACGAGGGCCGGGGCTACGTTCTGCGGCGCATCCTGCGCCGAGGCGCCCGCCACGGCCGCAAGCTGGGCCTGCACAAGCCTTTCCTGCACACGGTGGCCATGGCCGTTATCGACGAGATGGTGGGGGCCTACCCCGGCCTCAAGGATTCCCGAGCCTTTGTGGACAAGGTCATCACCAGCGAGGAAGAGCGTTTTAACGAGACCCTGGACACCGGCCTCAAGCTCTTGTACGACGCCCTGGGCGAGGCCAAGGCCAAGGGCGAAAAGGCCCTTTCCGGCGGTGTAGCCTTCAAGCTCTACGACACCTTCGGCTTCCCGGTGGACCTGACCCGCACCATCTGCGAGGAAGAAGGCCTGACCGTTGACGAACCGGGCTTCGAGCAGTCCATGAAGCAGCAGAAAGACCGCTCACGGGCCTCCTGGAAGGGTTCCGGCGAAGAGGCACTCAGCGGCGTGCTGGCCGAATTGGGCTCCAACGGCTTCAAAACCACCTTTACCGGCTATCAGGGTCTGGAAGGCGAAGGCAAGGTCGAGGCGCTCATCGTTGACGGCCAGGAAGTCGATTCGGTGGGCGCTGGCCAAAAGGCCGAGTTGGTGGCGGCCGAGACGCCGTTCTACGGCGAAGGCGGCGGCCAGGTTGGCGACATCGGCGCGATCGCCGGGCCGAGCGGCAAGGCCACGGTCACCGGCACCCTCAAGCCGGGCGGCGACATCTTCGTGCACGGCATCGAGGTCATCGAAGGTTCCATCGCCAAGGGCGACGAGATCCACCTGGCGGTCGACCACGACGCCCGTTGCAGCACGGCCGGCAACCATACGGCCACCCACCTGCTGCATTCGGCCCTGCGCAAGGTCCTTGGCGATCACGTAAAGCAGGCCGGATCTATGGTCTCGCCCCAGCGCCTGCGCTTCGACTTTTCTCACTTCGAGGCCATGACACCGCCGCAGATTCAGGAAGTCGAGCGCCTGGTCAACGAAGGCGTCTTGGCCAACATAGAATTGCAGACCCACATAATGAAGGCCAACGACGCCATGGAAAGCGGGGCAACGGCCCTGTTCGGCGAAAAATACGGCGACGAAGTTCGGGTCGTGGAGATTCCCGGTGTTTCCAAGGAACTCTGCGGCGGCACCCATGCCCGGCGCACCGGCGACATCGGCCTGTTCAAAATCGTCGCCGAATCGTCCGTTGCCGCCGGCGTGCGGCGCGTCGAGGCCCTGACCGGCAAGGCGGCCCTTGAAGCGGTCCAAGCCCTGGAGGCCGAGACCCAAAAGGCCGCGGCGGCCCTCAAGGCCCGGCCCTCCGAGTTGTCCGAGCGCATTGAAAAGCTATTGGCCTCCCTCAAGGACCGCGAGCGCGAGGTGGCCGAACTCAAGACCAAGCTGGCCGGTGCGGGCGGCGGCCGGGACATCCTCTCAGAGGCCGTCAAGATCGGCGACACCAAGCTGCTGGCCGTCAAGATCGAGATCGACAATCCCAAGGCCCTGCGGACGGTCTCCGATGATCTGTTGGGCAAATTGGGCTCCGGCGTGCTGGTGTTGGGGGCTGCGGCCGAGGGCAAGGCCTTCCTGCTGGTCCGGGTGACCCAGGATCTGACCGGCATGTTCCACGCGGGTAATATCATCAAGGAACTGGCGCCAATCGTGGGCGGCGGCGGCGGCGGCAAGCCCGACATGGCCCAGGCAGGCGGCCAGAATCCGGCCAAGCTAGACGAGGCCATGGCCAGGGCAAGGGAATTGGTGCAGTCCCAGGCAGAGGCGGCCAAGGCCTAGTCCGAATCAAAAGAGGCAACCAACGGGCGTTCCCAAACGGAGCGCCCGTTTTTATTTTCCGGCCTTTACGGCCCGGCGGCCCATATCCCACACCACCAAATGATGAAACGGGCGGATCAGGTTGAAGTAAAGCGGCCCGATCATGTTGCGGTAATGCACGATTGTCACCAGATAATGCCTGCAGGCATTCCCGGCCGGTTCGCAAACGTCCACGAGTATGGCCTCAAGGTGAGAGTCGGCGATGCTTGCCGCCCAAAGCTCGCCTTCGCTGGCCGCCTTAACGGTCCACATTCCAACGACGGACCCTGGCTGCATGGGCACATCCTGGGGCCGATAATCAAGTTTGGCCGGGGTCTGATGCGCGAGGCCCAGGACCTTGGCCAACCAGCCCCGCGCCTTATAGAGAAAACTCATCCAGCCCGGAGCCCGGCCAAACAGGCCGGCGACGAACAGGCGCAAATCCGCCGGCCCCTCAAATACCTTACAGTCCACATGATCGGCGTCTCGCGTCAACTCATTCAAGATTGAATTGGCGGGCAGTGTGGCCATCCAGGCAACTCCAAAACAAAAGGGACGCTGCGGCTTCTGGCAGCGTCCCCTTGGAAATCGTCTCGGCGCAACAGCTTAGTAAGGCTCGTCCCTGGAAACCTCGGTGGCCGGGAACGGCTGTTCGGCGTGCTCTTCGAGCTTTTGATCTTTTTCAGCCTGTTTTTTAACCTTTTCCTCTTCGATGGTCTCCTCGTCCGTTTGACCGGCAGCCACCTCGGCGGCTTCCTTGGCCGCTTCCTCGGCCTTTTCAGCTTCTTCTTCGGCCAGATCGTTTTGCGCGTTGCGCATTCCGGTCATGGCTTCATCGTAGAGCCCCACGTCGGGATATTTGGTCAACACCTTGTCAAAACGGTGAATCGCAGCCTTGTATTTATCGATGCTGTAATAGAACTGCGCGACTTCGAGATCGTGCTCTGCGGCCCTAGCCGCTGATTCCTGCAAACGGGGCATTGCCTTGATCGACCATTCGTTGTTGGGATAGTCGCGAACCAGTTTCTGGAAGGCCTTCATGGACTTTTCGGCAAAGGTTGGGTCGCGGTCCGGCGTTAGCATCTGGGCGTGGTAGACCATGCCTATCTGATACATTGCGTAGGGCACGCCCTCGTTCTTGGGATGCAGCCTGATGAAGTCCTCGTAAGACAGAACCGCTTCATCAAAACGATCGGATTTGAAATAGGCGTCACCCACCCGCAGGTCGGCCAGAAGGGCAAACTTGCTGTAAGGATAGCGGTCCTTGAGTTGCTGGAATGATTCAGCCGCTTCCTCATATTCGCCGTCTTGGTAAAGCTGCTCGGCCTCGGTGGCCAAAACCTGGGCGGGCGTGTCAAACGCCTGCTCGGCCCCGTCGCCGGTGGAACCACTGAAAAAGTTGCTGACAGTGGAGCAGCCTGAGACAAAGGCCAGACAAATCAGCATTCCTGCCAGGGCAAAGAATTTGCTCTTGGAAATAATCATTCCTGCTCTTCCAGGTAGCGTTGTGCCGCGAACGCAGCGGTGGCACCCTCACCGGCAGCCACCACTATCTGGCGCAGCAGTTTGCTGCAGCAATCCCCAGCCGCGAAAACGCCGGGCATGCTGGTTTTCTGGTCGCCAAAGGTCTTGATAAAACCGCGGTCGTCAAGCTCGATGGCACCGGTGCAGAAGCCCGTGGCTGGTTTGGTGCCTACAAAGACAAATACGCCATCGCAGTCCAGATCAAACTGGCGATCCTGTTTGAGGTCCTTCAGAGTGATGCTTTTGACCCCGTCAGCGCCGTTTACAGATATCGGCACGTGGGACCATAGCATCTCAATCTTTTCGTTGGCCAACACCCGCTCTTGAAGGATTTTCGTTGCCCGTAATTCATCGCGGCGGTGGGCCAGATAAACTTTTTTGGCGAACTTGGTCAGAAACAGCGCCTCTTCAGCGGCGGTGTCGCCGCCGCCCAGACAGACCACCGTCTGTTCGCGGTAAAACGGCGCGTCGCAGGTGCCACAATAGGAGACGCCCTTGCCTGTCAGTTCCGCCTCGCCGGGGATGCCCAACTCGGCCGGTTGGGCGCCCATGGTCAGGATCACGGCCTTGGACTGGATCTGACCGTCGGCAAAGTGAAGCACCGGCCTGCCGTCAACGTTGTCAAGGCCCGTAACTTCCCGGCTGGCGATCTCCAGGCCGAATTTCAAGGCATGATCACGCATGCGGTCGGCCAAATCAAAACCACTGACACCGTCCATATCGCCGGGCCAGTTTTCGATCCAATCGGTGCTGAGCACCTGACCACCGGGGCTCAGGCGCTCATACATCACCACGTCCATCCGCGCACGGGCGGCATAAAGACCGGCGGTGAGCCCGGCAGGCCCTCCGCCGACAATCACCAAATCACGGCTTTCCATTTTCCAACTTTCGCCGTAGGTCTACAGCACCTTTTTCATGGCTTCTTCGATGTGGGCCTTGCTCACCGCGCCGGTGATCTGGTCCACCATCTCGCCGCCCTTGAACAGAATCAGGGTCGGGATTGCCCGAATGCCGTATTGACCAGGGGTCTTGGGACTTTCATCCACATTGAGCTTGGCCACTTTGACCTTGCCGGAGTAATCCTCGGAAAGTTCCTCGACCACCGGAGCGATAGCCCGGCAGGGGCCGCACCAGGAGGCCCAGAAATCGACCAAGGCGGGAAGATCGGACTGAAGGATTTCCTTTTCAAAGGTCTCGTCACTGACCTGCAGAACGTTGCCAGCCATGAAAGCCTGCTCCTTTTGACTACTTATTTAGTGGCGCGGCCCAACCGAGCCGGGATAACTGTTTAGTCTTTAATTTATATGGTTCAAACCATATATTGTCAAATCAATAGGTATATCATTGACCATGCTTAATTGTGCGTGTCTTGCCATGTGGTTGTTGACACGATCACCTTGCGAATGTTTATGATGCGCCAACCTCAAGGAGTTTGCAATGGCCAAAGTGCGTGCGGTGTTCGTCTGTCAGAACTGCGGGGCCAGCCAGCCCAAGTGGCTGGGGCGCTGCCCCTCCTGCGACGCCTGGGACAGTCTGGTGGAACAAACCGCACCATCGGCCGCATCAGGCGCCTCACCCTCCGCCACGCCGGTTCCCCTTAGCGCGGCCGGCGGCATGGACTACCAGCGCACCGAAATCGGCGTCAGCGAGCTTGACCGCGTCCTGGGGGGCGGCCTGGCCCGGGGCATGGCCATAGTGGTGGGCGGAGAGCCGGGCATCGGCAAATCCACGCTCATGCTTCAGGTGGCGGCCAGGCTTTCGCGACGCGGCCAAAAGGTCTTGTATGTATCGGCCGAGGAGTCAGTGCATCAGGTGGGCCTGCGGGCCGACCGCCTGGGCGTGGACGGCCCCAGTGTTGACGTGCTGGCGGAAACTACCCTGGAGCCCGTGTTGGAGCTTATGGCCGGGGGCGGCTACGGAGCCGTGGTGGTGGACTCGGTGCAGACCGTTCGTAGCGCCGAGATGGGCGGCGCGGCCGGTTCGGTGAGCCAGGTGCGGCACTGCGCCGCCGAGCTGATCAACCTGGCCAAGGCCAAAGGCGCGGCGCTGTTTCTGGTGGGCCATGTGACCAAGGAAGGCTCCCTGGCCGGGCCCAGGGTCTTGGAGCACATGGTGGACACGGTATTGCACTTCGAGTCCGAGCCGTCCATGCGCCTGCGCCTGCTGCGGGCCATCAAAAACCGTTTCGGCGCCACCGACGAGGTGGGGGTGTTCGAAATGAGCGAGCGTGGCCTGATCCCGGTCAGCGACCCGTCGGCCGTGCTGTTGGCCAACCGGCCGGCAGGAGCCCCGGGCAGCGTGGTCTGCGCGGCGGTCACCGGCACCAGACCTCTGTTGGTGGAAATCCAGGCCCTGGTCAGCCCCTCTGGCCTGGCCGTGCCCCGGAGGCAGGCCCTGGGCGTGGATTCGGGCCGGTTGGCCATGCTCTGCGCGGTGCTCTCGATCCACGCAGGGCTTGATCTTTCGGGCTGCGACGTGTTCGTCAACGTGGCCGGGGGTATCAAGCTCACCGAACCGGCGGCGGATCTGGCCGTGGCCATGGCCATGGCCAGCAGTCTGCGGAGCGCTCCCGCGCCCCACGACGCGGTGTATTTCGGAGAAATAGGCCTGGCCGGTGAGCTGCGGGCCGTTGGCCGCACCCAGGCCCGCCTGGCCGAGGCGTCCCGCCAGGGATTCAAACAGGCCCACACGGCCACGGGCGGCAAGGAAAACCAAAACAACATCAAGGTCGTGCGCAGCTCAAACCTGAGCATGATGCTAGAGCGCAACTTGTAGTCAATATCAGGCCCGGCGTCGCGCGGCATTGCACCGGACCGGACAAGGGAAACAAACATGGACAAGGCAGAGGCCAAAAGGAATTACAAAGAGGCCCAAAGGCCCATGGGCATATACAGAATAAAAAACCGGCAAACAGGCGTATCGTACGTTGGTTGCAGCGTTGATCCCCAGGCCAAGCTGAACAGGCACAAGGCGGAGCTGAAGTTCGGCAGTCACCGAAACAAAGACCTGCTCGCCGAGTGGAAAGCCCTTGGCGAATCGGCATTTGAATTCGAGGTTATCGACGAGCTTGAGCAGGACAAGGATTCGAAGAACGACCCCATGGAAGAATTGCAAGTCCTGGCCGGGATGTGGATCGGCAAACTGGAAAAGGCCGGTGACAAGATAGTACCCCTGAAGTAAGGCCCTCACGGAGTTGACGCGGGGAAACCCTTTTTAAGCCAATTCATAAAAGGTTTCCCCGCGAACTTAAACCGCTACGAAGCGTCCCACCCGCCAACGGCCCGCAGATCGTTGACTATATTCTGGGCAAGCTGCTTGAGGTTGAGGTAGTCGGTCTTGGCCACGCGGTTGAGGGGGATGCCCTCGGGCTCGACGATTTCCACGTGGGAAGGCCGGGAATAGGCCGATATATCATCGCAGGCGGCCATAACCTCTTCCGGGGTGATCTGAACGTCGGACCGCGATTTTTCCACAAAGACGATAATGCCCTCTGAGAAGACCTCGTGCTCCACGCCCACGGCGGCGACCATGGTCACCATACCCTTGAACTTGCCGGCGATGTGGTTCTCGACGTCTTCGGGGAAGACCTGGTAACCCTTGGGCTTGATCACCATCTTGGAGCGCCCGGCGAAATGCAGGCCCTTTTCGTCGTAATAGCCCAGGTCGCCGGTGTAGAGCACGCCCTCCTTGCTGATGGTCTTGGCCGTGTTTTCCGGGTCGCCCAGATAGCCCAAAAACACCTGGGGGCCGCTAAAGCAAATCTCGCCAACATCACCGGGGGCCTTCAGCGGCCCGGCCGCGCCGTCGGTCTTCATGGGCTCGCGCACGCTGATGGGGCACAGGGGCATGTCAAAGCCGATGCCCTGGGCCAACACCTCGGCGGACGCGCCCATTTCGGTGTAGGTGCAGAAACCGGCGGTCTCGGTGAGGCCCAGGCCGGTGCCGATGGTGGGGGCCATGGCCTGGAGCTTTTCCAGGAACTCCCGGGGCACGCTCTGGCCGCCGTAGATGGCGAAGCGCAGGCTCGAGAGGTCATAGGCCTGGTAATCGGGCAGACGCCACTCCAGGTTGAACAGGGCCGGGATCTGGCCCAGACAGGTGACTGCGTGGGCCTGGATGGCCTTGAGGCTCTCCACCGGGTCGAAGATATGCATGATCACGCAGGTGCCGCCGCCGACAATGGTGGTGTCGAGCTGTTCGGTTACGCAGCCCACATGGGACGGCGGCAGGTTGACCAGCATGCGGTCCTTGGGAACCATGTCAAAGCCCACCAGCAGGCCGAAGTTCTGGATCAGGATGTTTTCGTGGCACAACAGCCCCGGCTTGGGCGATCCGGTGGAGCCGGTGGTGAAGATGATCAGACAGGCGTCGCGCTTGCCCACCTTGGCCCTGGCCTTTTTCACCGCGCCGGTCAAGAGGCTCTTTATGAACACCCACTTGATGTCCTTGACAAACTCGCCGATGCCCATGGCCCCCTTGATCACCAGTTCGGGCTCCTGCTGGAACTGGACCCAGGTTTTTACATACGGCGAATTAGGCATGACTTCCTCGATCATGGGCCGGAAGTCGGCGGCCGGGGTCTTGCCCAGGAAGAAATAGGCCTTGGGTTTGATCTTGTCCAGGCAGTACTGGATCTCGCTGGTTTTCAGGCGCAGGTCCAGCGGCGCGATGATCAGGCCGATGCGGTGGCAGGCATACATCAGGAACACATGTTCCTTGAGTAGCGGCAGCGAGGTTGCCACCACGTCACCCTTTTGCAGGCCTATGGACAACAGCTTGGCCGAAAAAGCGCTCACGGCCTTGTTGAAGTCCTTCCAGGTTACCTTTGCTCCGGTGTTGTGCTCGATGATTGCCGTGGCCTCGCCCTTTTCCTTGGCGTATTTATCAACATAATCGGCCAAGTTGGGTAGCATTTCGGCGTATCTGCGCTGTATTTCGGCATTTTTCTGCTCATTCATTGGCACCCTCACCCATTGGAAACAATAATGCGCCGAAGGCCGTATCCGCCCTCGACAATGCCGGGCCCGGTAATGGGTCCGTTTTATCAATTGCTGTGCTTAAGTGAACGCCAGAAGTATAGAAAGCGTCAAACCCCGTGTCAAGAAAGGTTGTTTTGACTGCAATCAACCCACAATGATATGCTTCTGGCCCAGTGAACAATGTCCCGGCGCGGCCGGACAAAGGAGAGGGGCATGAAAATAGATTCCAGCATGGTCGGCGCGAACATTCGCGGCAGGCAACACACCGTGGACTGGCGCCAGACCACCAACTACGCCGCGGCGGTGGGCGACGTCAACCCGCTGTATCTGGACGACACCAGGGATTCAAGCCTCATCGCCCCGCCCTGTTATGTCACGGCCCTGACCTGGCCCATTTCCGAGACCATGCCCCAGCGCCTGGAAGCCGACATCCGGCCGGAACTGTTCCTGACCCAGGTGCATTATTCCGAGACCATCGTGTTCCACAAGCCCATCAAACCGGGCGACGATCTGACCATCAGCGGCAGGGCCCTGGCCGTGTTGCCCCACCGGGCGGGCACCCATGTGGTGGCCCGCTACGACGGCGCCGATGGCGCGGGCGAACCGGTTTTCACGGAATACTCCGGCGTGATGCTGCGGGGGGTGAGTTGCACCGACAGCGGAGCAGGAGCCGCGGAAATGCCCCGGATACCAGCCACGCCGCAACAAACCGGCGACCCGGTTTGGAACAGCAAGCTGCATATCGACCCGCTCATGCCCTATGTGTATGACGGCTGCACGGACATAGTCTTCGCCATCCACACCTCGCCCAGGTTTGCCCGGGACGTGGGTCTGCCGGGGATCATCCTGCAAGGCACGGCAACCCTGGCCCTGGCCGCCCGTGAGATGGTCAACAGGGTGGCCGGGGGCGACGCCGGGCGTCTGAAGCAACTGAGCTGCCGCTTCACGGGCATGGTGCTGCCGGGCAGCGACATCGAAATCCGCCTGAACGCCCAAAGCGGCGCCGACAACTTTTTCGAGGTGATCAATGATCAGGGCAAGGCCGCGATAAGCCGCGGCCACGCCCTTATTGTTTGACGTATCCGCAGTCCTTTTGCGGGCAGCGGATGGTGGTGCCCTTTTTAGTGGTTTTTTCCACCAGGAAGGGATGGCCGCATTCGGGGCATTCCTCGTCCAGGGGCTTGTCCCACGAGGCGTATTCGCACTTGGGGAAATTGTCGCACCCGTAGAACGGCTTGCCCCGGCGGGAGCGTTTTTCCACCAGATCGCCGCCGCAATCGGGGCATTTGACTCCGGTGGGCAATCCCCTGGAATAGTTGCACTTGGGGTAGTTGGAGCAGGAGATGAACCTGCCGCCGGCCCTGGTGGGTTTGATCACCAGTTCAGCGCCGCATTTGGGGCACTTTTCGCCCAAGGACTCGGGCTCGGCCTTTTTAACCGGGTTGCCCTCTTCATCCAGGGCCATGATGTTTTTGCATTTGGGATAGGCGCTGCAGGCCAGGAACGGGCCATAGCGGCCGTTTTTCACCGTCATGGGCGAGCCGCACTTGTCGCAGTCGACTCCGGGGTCCGGCGCGGCCTCCACGGGCACGATGTTGCCTTTTTCATCCCTGGTGAAATCACTGGTGGTCTTGCACTCGGGGTAGGATCCACAAGCCAGAAACTCGCCGTTGCGGCCCAGGCGGATGTTCATGTTGTTGCCGCAATTGGGGCACTTGACATCCGTCTCCACGCCCTTGCCCTTGATCTGGCGCATCTGGGTGCGGGCCTTTTCCAGTGTCTCGGTGAACGGGCCGTAGAAATCCTTGAGCAGCAAACGCCAATCCTGGCTGCCCTCTTCGACCTTGTCCAGGCTCTGTTCCAGACCGGCGGTGAACCCCACCTCCATGATCTGGGGGAAGCTCTCCACCAGCAGGTCGCTGACCAGATACCCCAGCTCCGTGGGGTTTAGCCGCTTTTTCTTGTCCTTGTCCACGTATTTCTTATCTTGCAGGGTGGACAGGATCGAAGCGTAGGTGGACGGGCGTCCGATGCCCTTTTCCTCCAGTTCGCGCACCAGGCTGGCCTCTGTGAACCGGGGCGGCGGCTGGGTGAAATGCTGCTTGGGCAGAATTTCCTTGAGAGCTACCCGCTGGCCTTCCTCAAGGGGAGGCAGGGCCCGCTGCTCGCTCTTGCCGTTGGACGCGGTCTCAAAGCCTTCGTCGTTCTTGTCGCCGTTCTGGCCCTCGTCCTTGCCCTCGACGTACACGGCCGTGAAGCCGGCGAAGCGCATGACCTGGCCGCTGGCCCTGAGAATGGCCTGGCCGGCGGTGATCTCGGCCTGGGTCTGGTCGTAGACGGCAGGGGCCATCTGGCAGGCCACGAAGCGGTTCCAGATGAGTTGATACAGCTTGAGTTCGTCGCGCTTTAAAAACGGTTTGAGCCGCTCGGGCGTCAGGGTCACGTTGGTGGGCCGGATGGCCTCGTGAGCCTCCTGGGCCGTGGCCTTGGACTTGTAGAAAATTGGTTTATCCGGCACATATTCAGGGCCATAGCGTTCGGCGATCAGCATCCGCACGGTGCCCACGGCCTCGGCGGCCAGGCGGGTGGAGTCGGTTCGCATGTAGGTAATCAGGCCCATCTGGCCTTCGCCGGTCTCCTTACCTTCGTACAGCGCCTGGGCCAGGCCCATGGTGTATTTGGGCGCGAAACCGCACTTGCGGTAGGCCTCCTGTTGCAGGGTGCTGGTGATGAACGGCGGTGCGGCCGACTGTTTGCGCTGGCGTTTGACCACACTGGTTACGATGAGGTCCTGGCCTTTGATGGCCGCCACGCCCGCCTCGGCCTGGTCTTGGTTCTTGGGGTCGAACTTCTTGCCGCCAACCCGGACCAGGCGGCCCTCGAACACCGGCGGCTCGTCGGCCTCCAGCATGGCCGTCACGGTCCAATATTCCTGGGGTTCAAAGGCCTGGATTTCCCTGGCCCGCTCCACCACCAGGCGCAGAGCAACCGACTGGACCCTGCCCGCGCTGAGGCCGCGCTTGACCTTTTCCCACAACAACGGCGAAATCTGATAGCCCACCAGCCGGTCCAGGACCCGGCGGGCCTGTTGGCTGTTGTAGCGGTCAAAATTTATCTTCTCGGGATTGGCCACGGCCTTGGCGATGGCGCCCTTGGTCAGTTCGTGGAACAACACCCGGTGATAGGCCTCAAGGGGGCGGCCCAGTTGCTGTGCGATGTGCATGGCGATTGCCTCGCCCTCGCGGTCGGGGTCGGGGGCCAGGTAGATGTCGGCGGCCTTGGCCGCGGCGCTCTTGAGGTCCTTGATTACCTTTTCCTTGCCCTTGATTATGCGATAGTGGGGCCGGAAGTCGTTTTCCACGTCCACGCCCAATTCGCTGGGCGGCAGATCCACCACATGGCCCACCGAAGCCTTTACCACAAAATCGGGTCCCAGGTATTTGCCAATGGTCCTTGCCTTGGCCGGCGATTCAACTATCAGTAGATTCTTGGCCATTATTGAACTAACTCATATCTCTTGCCGGGCAACTCGCGTACCCGTTCATGCAATTCCAAATTCATCAAAAAGTGGGCGGTCTCCTGGGGGTTCAGGTTACAGGCCCTTATAATTTCATCTATATGCACCGGTTCCGGCCCGAGCAAGCTTAAAATTTCGCGCTCCTGGGGCGGCAGGTCCTCAACCGACGCCTCAATTGCGGCCGGACGCATGGGTTTGGGGCTGGACCGCACAGCGCCAGGGGCCAACACATCGACAGCAGATTCAACCAGTTGCGCCACATTTCGCCTAATCAGGTCGTTACACCCCGCGCTGCTGGCCGATCCGGCCAGGCCGGGCACCGCGAAAACATCGCGATTTTCGTCTTGGGCATAGCGGGCCGTTATCAAAGCGCCGCTGCGCATCACGGCCTCAACGACGATAACCGCCTTGCAGAGCCCGGCGATAACCCGATTGCGCACCGGGAAGTTGGTGGGCACCGGTGACATCCCCAGGGGGAATTCGCTGATCACCGCGCCACGGTCGGCCATCTCGGCGATGAGGCCCCTGTGGCTGAACGGATAAGCGATGTCCAGGCCGCAGCCCAGCACGCCAACCGTATGCCCGCCTGCCCTAAGGGCGGCCCTGTGAGCCGCTCCGTCGATGCCCATGGCCAGGCCGGAGATGACGCTCACCCCGGCACCGGCCAGATCGGCGGCCAGTTCATCGGCCTTGCGCAGGCCGTAGTTGCTGGCCTTGCGCGAGCCCACTATGGCCACGCCGCCGTTGTGGCAGCCGGACAGGTCGCCGCGCACGTACAACAGCGGCGGCGGGGCAAAGGCATTGGCCAACAGCGGCGGATACTCCGCGTCGCCCATGGCCACGATGCGGCCGCCCAGACGCTCCAGGCGCTCCAACTGGCGCTCGGGGTGGTCGAACCAGTCCCGGCGGCTGACGGCCTCGGCCACCTCCCGCTGCATGCGGGGCAGTTCCATGATCTGCTCAACCGGCGCGCCCAGGGCCGCGCCCGGCGAACCAAAACGCCTGACAAGCTTGGCAAAGGTCACGCTGCCCACGCCTTTTACGAGCCGCAAACCCAGCCAATCGAGCAATTCGTTATGATTCATGCCTAAACCGCCCCTCCCATGGGGATAGGAAGCTAACCACGCAACCCCGCCCCGTCAAGGAGTTTTTTTGAAACGTTATTTTGACGGCCGTGTCATCCATGGTCTATCTTTATGTAGATAAACACCTTTTTGGTCGAAAGGCTTTTCCATGGTCCGGGCCGCTAAACTGGCTGCAATCCTGATCTGCATGGCGCTCGTCTGCCCGGCGGCGATGGCCCGGAGCGCGCCCCAGGCACGAATCGCCTTTGTCATCGACGCATCCCATGCCATGGGCGAGTCCTGGCTGGGCACCACCCGTCTGGCCGCCTGCCTGGAGGCCGTCACCACGGAACTGAAGTCCCTGCCCCTGCGGGCCAAGGCCGCCATTTGGCTGGCCACGGCCGACGGACCGGAGCTGTTGGCGGCCCCCGCCGAGGCTGACAAGCTCAACACCGTCCGTATGCACGCCACGGCCAGGGGTGAACGCCCGCCAATTGCGCCCAACCTTGCCCCGGCCCTGCGCTGGGCCGCGGATGGCCAACCCGGCGCGGTGATCGTGGTCGGCCTGCCCCTGGGCGGCGATGTGATGCAAGCGCCAGGCGGCGGGCCCTTTGTCCACGGCCTGATCGCCGGGCCCATCACCAACGACCGTGGCATGCAGGCCCCGCTGACCTTGCAGTCCGGGGGGCGAATGCTCAGCGAAACAGACCCCGCGCGCCTCCAGGCCGCCCTGCACTCCCTGGTCCGCCTGGGACTCAGCCGGGCGTCGCTGTATGCCGATGTCCGCGGCGCGGACAACAAACCTTTGAGCGTAGAGCTGTCCATAGCCTCTTCCAACGGCAAGGGCAACGCCCGGCCGGTGATGAGCAACACCACGGCCCAGGTCCTGCCGAACACATATACTGTCACCTGGCCCACTGACACCGAAATCGGCCCCGGTACGCCGCCGGGCCTGGTGCGGGTGGGCGATGCGGGCCAAACCATTTTGCGGGCGGGCGGCCAGGGCAAACTCTTTGTGGAGGCCATAGACGCCACGGGCAAGGCCCTGGCCTGGAAAATAACAATCAGCACCGTGCCCGCCGGGAAGGTGCTGGCCAATAAAACCGTCCTGCCGTTCGAGGCGGACCTGCCTGCCGGCAGCCTGCTGGTTTCGGTGGCCAAGCCGCCCGTGAGCTGGAGCGTGGATCTGGCGGCCGGTCAAACCCAACACCTTGTCCTGGGACCCCGGGGCAGTCTGACAGCCAACCTGGCAGGTCCGGGCGGGCCGGTGCGGCTGCCGGTCACTGCCATTGGCCCCGACGCCTCCACCCGGCAATGGAGGGGGCACACGGGAAGCCCTCTGCCCCTGCCGCCAGGAAGCTACCGGCTGACCATCCAGACCATGCCGCCGGTTGAACGCCCCTGCCAGATAGCCCCCGGCGTAGAACAACCCATTGATTTACCAGCGGTTGGCGGCTTGCTCATCGAAACCGTCGGCACCGCGACGCCACAACGTTACGACGTCATAGACGACAAGGATCAAAATCTTGGTTACGGCCATACCGGACGCACGCTGTGGCTGCTGCCCGGCCGTTATGTGGCCGTGCTGCCCGGCGGCAAATCCCTGGCTGCCGAGATCAGCCCCCAACGGTTGACCACCCTGGAAGCCAAGTGAGCAAAGCCTTGGTCAAACAAAACGAACTTGGTCTGTATGTGCACCTGCCCTATTGCCCGGCCCGCTGCCCGTATTGCGATTTTTACGCCGAACGATACCGCCCGGCCCCGGCCCGCAAAGTGATCCAGGCCATTGGCCAGCACATCACGCTACTGGCGGAGCACGCCCCCGGCAGACGCTTGTCCACCCTGTTCATCGGCGGGGGCACGCCAAGCATGCTGCCCATAGCCCTGCTGGCCGATCTCCTGGAAAAAATCGATGCCGTCCTGGGCCTGGAGACAGCCGCCGAGATAACCATGGAGGCCAACCCCGGCACCCTGTCGCTGGCCAAGCTCCGCCTGATGCGCCGGGCCGGAATCAACCGCCTGAGCATCGGGGCCCAGTCTTTCGACGCGGCCATGCTGAAAAAACTGGGGCGGCTGCATTCCCCGGCCGACGTTATCCGTAGCGCGGACCAGGCCCGCCAAGCCGGTTTCGACAACATCAACCTGGACCTGATCTACGGTCTGCCCGGCCAAAGCCTGGCCATGGCCCTGGACGACCTTGAACAGGCCCTGGATTTGGAGCCGGATCACCTGTCGCTGTACGAGCTGACCCTGGGGTCCCATACTCCCTTTGGGCGCAAGTACCAACCGGGCCAAGCCCCCCTGCCCTCGGGCGACGCCTTGCTGGCAATGGAAGACGCCCTGCTGGACCGTCTGGAGGCGTCGGACTTGAAGCGCTACGAGGTGAGCAACTTCGCCCGGCCCGGACGGCGCTGCCGCCACAACCAGAGCACCTGGCGCGGCGGAGATTATATGGCCCTGGGCCCCGGCGCCCACGGACACCTGGCCGGGACCCGCTGGGCCTTTGTCCCCGATGCCCTGGAATACGCCGATTCCATTTCCCTGAGTCACGAACCCCTGGAGTTCAGGGAAACACTCACGCCCGGCCAGCGGGCCCTGGAAATGATCATGCTGGGCCTGCGCACCACCGACGGCGTGGATATGGCCGAGGTTGGCTTTATCCTGGGCCGTGACCCCATGGCCCATTACGACCGGGCCATAAGGGAGACCCAGCGGCAAGGCTGGGCCTCCATGGGTAATGGACGTCTCGTCCCGACCAGGCGGGGCCTGCGCATGGCCGACGCCGCGGCGGCGCTTTTCGCCTGATACCGGCTTTGCGATCCTAGCCCCCCTTGTTTCGCGGGCCCTCGTCATCCGGGCCCCGCATGGCCGCCATTACGTCTTCAATGTTGTCCAGGGCGCATTGCAGCTTTTCCAACTCGCCTGGTGCGGCCCTTGCGGAACGCAGCCTCTGCGCCCTGGTCAAACAACGGCGACGCACCAACAATGCAACGCCCATCCCCCCAACGAACGCGGCCATCATTAACAGGATCACAACCGCCAACCAGGGCCAGACATCGTATGAAGACGCCGGGCCAGGCAGAGGGCCGTCGGGCTTGGAAAGCGATTGCATCAGCGGCGCGCATCCTTGCAACGGCGGCAAGGCAATCGATATCGCGGCAACCCAACAACGCACGGCCCCTCCTGGTCGTTCAATGAGACGACCCTGGATAGAGCAACATGTGTGCCGTATTTTGTGTTTTTTAGTTTTGCTTAGATATCAGGTAGTTGCAGACATTATAAGTCTACACGCATTGAGTGTTTACCGTAATTATCAAAGCAGATTACCGAAATATGCCTCAACCCAGGGGCGGATAATCCGGCCTTTCCTTGGCGGCGGCCAAAACCGTCACCGTGGCCCCGGCCTGCCGTTTGACTTCCTCGTGGGAATCTGCCAGCAACTCGGCTGCGGCCTCAAGGCCTTCCGGGGCCTTGATGTTGGCCAGGCCTTTGAGGGCGGCCTCGCGTACGCTGGCGTCGCGGTCCCCCAGGGCCTTTATCAGGGGCTGGACAATGATATCGGCCCGCTGGCGGGTGTTGCCAAGGGCTATTGCCGCCACCTTGCGCACGCCGGCGTCAGGGTCTTCGATACAGGCTGCCATGGGGCCCAGGGCCTGTTTTTCCTTGATATGATTCAAGGCGATGAGGGCCTCCTTGCGCACGCCGGCGTCGTTGTCCTGCAACAACCCAAGCAACTGGCGCAGGCCCGACACGGCGCGCAATTTGCCCAGACAGGCCGCGGCGGCCTTTTTCACCGCGACGTCTGGGTTATCGCACAGGGCGATGACGCTTTCGGCGATATCAACCACCTCCAGGTTGCCCAAACCGCTCATGGCCGCGCCCATAAGGGGGCCCTGGCCGCTTTGCAGGGCCGCCATCAGGGCATCCTGGGCCACCTTGGGCTGCAAACGGCTGATGGCCAAAGCGGCCTGTTTTTTCAACTCGGGATGGCTGTCTTCTTCGTCTTTTGAGGCCTGGGGCGCTCCGGCGGCGCAGGCCAATACCACCTGGCGGAGATCCACGTCGGCGGCCTTGAGGATGCGCCGCAGATAGGGCACGGCCCCCTGGAGCCCCAAGCGGCCCAGGGCCTTGGCCGCCTCGGCCTGGATCTGCCATGCCTTGTGGCCCAATGCCTTGATCAGGCCCCGCTCGGCCTGAGCCAATCCCAGGACTCCACTCATGATACAGGCCGCCCGCAGGATATTGGGATCTTCGGAGTCAAGGGCGTTCAATACGATTTGCTCGAGTTTATCGGACATGGGCAAGGCTCTCCGTCGGGGCACAGGCATATTTTGTAAATACTACAGTGATGCTCATAAAATAATTGATGATTTACCCTGCGTTTGTCAAAGCAGAACAATCCGGAAGGCGCGATTTATCGGCTATGTCGCGGCATCCACGTCCTGAACCGAGGCCACGTTACTGAGCAAGGCACCGCAATCGCTGCAAAATTCCGGCCTGCGCACGGTTTCGTCCTTGAAAACACGACGGGGCTGATGTTGATCAAGAAATCCCTGTACGATGTTCCAGGCCTCGTCGGGCGAATGTTCGGCTGTGAACACCTCCAGGGTCTCCAGGACTTCACCGTCATGCAGGTGCAGGGCCACGCCGACCACCTCGGGCATGTCCGGATCTTCGCCGAACAAGGTTATGGTGGCCAGGGCCACGCCCTTGGCCAAACCGACGAATTCGCTGCTATGCTCGCATTGGGACGGCTGGATGGCCGGGTCGTTGATGTAGTCGCCCACCGCGTGGGCCAATTCGTGGCCGTCGCTGGTGTCGTGGGGGTGGCTCTCCAGCCATTTTTCAAAGCCGTCCGACGTCACCTGGATCGGAACCGGCTCCATGCCCAGGCCTCGCATGAAGTGCATCAGGTACCAGGTACGGCGGCATTGATCCCGGAATTGGGTTAGAGACGTGCCGTCGGCGCTCAGGTTGTAAACATCCAGAAAGTCATCGAAATCAAAAACAGGCAGCCGCATCTGCTTGTTTTTTCCAGCCGCGAAACGCTGGGCCATGCCCCTTGCCTGCTGGATGATCTTTGTTGTTTGCAAAGCCGCCTCCTTGTGCCAGACTGTCCCCTGTTATGAATGCTTATCATAAAATTGTACCTCTGCCGGTACGGCAAGGCCATGACAACTTTGCCCGCCGGGTCTGGTGGCGCAGTTTCGAGCTGCCCGCCGCCGTGACCCTGCGAACCACGGTAAAGCTGCGACCCGGCCTGGCCGCCTTTCAGAAAGACCCTTGGCAGATGCTCTCGGCCGTGTGCCGGGCCGCCTCCGCCGCCCTCACCGTGCATCCCCGGCTGAATTTCTACACCTTTTGGGGCAATCTGGTCTGGGCCGGGCTGCCGCCCAAGGTCTGCGTTATATTGGAAAACAAGGACCAGTCCTGCGGGGAAATCGTGGTGAGCGATGCCCATGAAATGCGCCAGAAGGACCTGGTGGCCCACCTGCGCGACACCTGCAACCTGAATCTCGAACTGCCCGACAACCTCAGGCGTATGCTGCCCGAGGCCGCGTATCTGGTGGAGCGTTTCAGCGGCAAATTCATCCGCAACTATGCCCGGTACTGCGCGCCGCTGTTTCTGTCCATGCTCTGGCTGGAAGGCATCGAGGATGTCGCCTATTGCCCGGCCCACAGCATGGCCCTGTATCCGGGCAGACCAAAAGACGGGCAGATGCCTTTGACCTTGTGCTTTAACCATCAATTGGCCAATGCCAGGCCGATGGGCCGCTTTTTACTGACGATCAGGGATTTTCTTGAGTAGACTCGCCGCTCTTTAGGCCTTGCTTGACCCGGCGCTGCACGGGCCGCTGATCAAAGACGCGAAAGCCCTCGGGCGGTTCATACGTGAAATCAGCGCCATCCACCTGGGGGTTGAATTTCACATCGCTGAAGCCGTACTGGTTGATGTTGCCGACCATGCTGACGATGCGCAAGCCCCGCAGTTCCAGGCTCTCGACGTCGAACCACACCACCAGGCGCCCCATGTCGGCCCGGGGGTTCAGCGGCTCAAGGGCCACCGTTTCCACGCCCTGGGGCCCTTTTTCGTTTTCGGTCGCCTGCACCACCTTGAAGCTCTCGGAGAGGTCGCGCAGTCCGCTCAGGGCGGCCAACAAGCCCCGCAGGGCCTCGGTGTTGGCGCTGACCTCGTATATGGTCACCCGCTTGCGGTCGGGCTGCACCAGCCATAGTGTACTGCCGTCGCTGACTACTTCCTGGACCTTGGGCTCGCTCTCGTTCAGGCGCAGATTCAGGGGCCGCTGCCACAGGATATGCCCCCTGGCCCGGACCTTGCCGCCGCTCGTGCCGCCGCCGCTGATATATTGGCTCTCCCGCCGGAAATCGGCGCTGATGGCGTTTATCTTGTCGTATGTTTTCTGCAGGCGCTGTTGCAGGGCGGCAAAGTCGTCTGCCAGGGCCGGGGCGCAGATCATCACCGCCAGGGTTGTAAAGGTGGCCACGAAGTACTTCATCGACGCTCCATAGGCTGACAAAGGGTTGTTCATGGCCCAGTTATGCCATGATCAGCGTTTTTTAGCCAGGGCGGCGGCGGCCATTTTGGCAAACTGCCTTGAATAGCACAAAATACTCTGGGTACGGTCTTCCATGTTTATGGCCATGTTCAGGCTTGGCGCCTCGGCCGCCAGGTCCAGGGCCTCCTTGGTCAGGCGCAGGCCCATGGGGCTTTTTGACAGCATGGCCCCGGCAATCTCCATGCCGGCCTCCATGAGGTCGCCGTCCACGACCCGGGCCACCAAACCGATACGACCCGCTTCCTCGGCCCCGACGCCCCTGCCGGTCAATAAAATCTCTCCGGCCCTGGCCTTGCCCACCAGGCGCTGCAAGAGCCAGCTGCTGCCCAGCTCGCCGCCGGACAGGCCGATATTGATGAACGACGGCGTGAACACGGCGTCCGGGGCGCAGAGGCACACGTCGGCGGCCATGGCCATTGACATGCCGCCGCCCGCCGCATGGCCCTGCACAAGGCAGATTACGGGCTGGGTGGCCGCCCTCATCTCTGTAATCAGACGGCTGAACCGCTTCTGAACTTTCGCCAGATGAGTATCCGGCCCTGAATTTATCCGGTCGGTATACGTGGCCATGGCCTCGTCGCGCAGGTCCGCCCCGGCGCAGAACGCCCTGCCCTCGCCCCGGATGATCAGAACCCGCACTTTTTCGTCATCGGCCAGTTTGCCGAAAAAATCGTGGAGTTCGTCAAGGGTTTGCAGGGCCAGGGCATTGAGCCTGTCGGGCCTGATCAGGCTGAGCACGGCCACCGCGCCATCTTGCGCCTTTTCACATTTGATATGTGTGTAGACCATGCCGGCCCTCCCTTAAAGCATTTAGTCGAATAGGCCGCTCTCGGCCAGACGTTTGACCTCGGCCTGGTCAAAGCCCAGGGATTTCATCACTTCCTCGGTATGCACCCCGCTGCCGCTGCCGGCCTTGCCGGGCTTGGGCGGCGTGGCCGAAAATTTGATGGCCACGCCCGGCTGGGGCACCTTGGAGCCATCGGGCATCTCCACCTCGACGATCCACTGGCGGTCCTTGGCCAGGGGCTGGTCATAGGCCTCGCCAAGTGAAAGCACGGGCTCCACGCAGGCGTCCAGCGGATAAAAAATCTCCAGCCATTCGTCCAGCGTCTTTTGTTTGAAGATATCCCGGACCTGGACCTTGAGTTCGTCCATATTTTCGGGCATGACCCAGCCTGGAATACAGTCCGGCCTGCCGATGGCCTGGCAAAAGGACTGGAAAAATTTGGGTTCCAGGGAACCGATGCTGATGTGGCGGCCGTCGGCGGTTTCGTAGAAATCGTAAAACGAACCGCCGTTCAAAAGCGTGCCTTCAAAACCGGGTTCCTGGCCCTCCACCAGGAAACCGGCTCCGATCAAGGCGTTGAACGCCGCGGCGCCGTCGGTCATGGAGATATCCACGTGCTGGCCCTTGCCGGTGTTGTTGCGGCTGATCACCGCGGCCAGAATGCCGATTATGGCGTTCATTGAGCCAGATGCCACATCGGCTATCTGCATGCCCACCAGATTGGGTCCGGTTTGTTTGCTGCCGGTGTAGGACATCAGACCCGTGCGGGCGAGATAGTTGATGTCGTGTCCGGCCCTGTCGCGCATGGCCCCGTTCTGGCCGTAGCCGGTCAGGGAGCAATAGATCAGGTTGGGGTGTGTCTTGCTGAGGTCTTCGTAGCCCAGGCCCATGTTGGCCATGACGCCGGGCCGGAACTGCTCCAGGAGGATGTCGTATTCACCCAGCAGGCGGTGGATAACATCCACCGCCTGCGGATGTTTCAGGTTAAGGTTCATGCAGCGCTTGCCGCGCCCCAAATAGGCAATGGCCACAGAGGTCTTGCCGTCGGGCAAAAACGGCGGGGTTATGGCCGCCAGATCGGGATAACCCGGTGAAACAATACGCAAAACTTCCGCGCCCATGTCGGCCAAGGTCATTGACGCATACGGCCCCGGAAGCAACGCGCTGAAATCCAGGATCTTCAATCCGGCTAGCGGCCCCTGCATGACTACCCCCTCCTAATTTTTAATCAATTCTCGAAATACAACCTCGATAGAGTTTCGGCCACGCAGGCTGGTTTTGAACTGCCCTGCAATTCAATGGTCACCTCGTTGAGAACCTGCAACGAGCCGCCCTTTTCCTCCACGGCCTTGAGGCGGCTGACGCCGCGCACCTTGGCTCCGGCAGGCACGGGAGTGATGAAACGCACCTTGTTCAGGCCGTAATTGAGGCCCATCTTCAGGCCTTCGTACTTGTCGCCGCCGCCTTCGGCCAAACCGGTAAGGTACGGGATCAACGACAAAGTCAAAAAGCCGTGGGCAATGGTGGTGCCCATGGGCGACTCGGCCTTGGCCCTTTCCACGTCGATGTGAATCCACTGATGATCGCCCGTGGCATCGGCGAACTGGTTTATCCGCTCCTGGCCGACCTCAAGCCAATCACTAGTGTTTACCACATCACCGATCTTGGCTTCCAGGCTTGCCTTCGCTTTTTCCAAAGACATGTGCAAAATCCTCCGTCAGCCTTATTTTCCGATAAACTCGGCCTTGCGCTTTTCCAGGAACGCCTTGGCGCCTTCCTTGAAGTCCTCGGTGGTCAACAGGGCTGCCGTACCACGGCCCTCGATCTCGACCACTGCTTTTTCGATTTCTTTTTCGATCAGGCCGTCATAAACAGCCTTGAGAATCTCGCGCTGGGCCACGGGCGCGCCGGCGGCCAGCTTGGCTGCCCATTTTTGGGCTTCGCTGATAACCTCGTCATCCTCGGCCAGCCTGTTGACCAGGCCCATCTTGTGAGCTTTTTTGGCGCTGATGAAATCGCCGCTGAGGATGTATTCCAGGGCCCGGGCAGAGCCGATGATCCTGGGCAAGCGCTGGGTGCCGCCCCAGCCGGGCATGAAGCCGAGTTTGACCTCGGGCAGACCGCAGACGGCCTTTTCGCTCATGATCCGCATATGGCAGCAAAGGGACAGCTCCAGGCCGCCGCCAAAGGCCGAACCCTGCAGGGCCGCGATGACGATCTTGGGGAAGGTTTCGATGCGGCGGAAGATCTTGTTGCCGTTGTACTTGGGGATCGTGCCCGATTGCAGACCGGCGAACTCGCCGATGTCCGCGCCGGCCGAGAACAGTTTGTCTCCGCTGCCGGCCAGGACGAGCACCCGCACGTTGTCATCGGTTTCGGCCATATCCAGCATGGCTTCGATATCGCGAAGCAGGGGCTGGCCCAGGGCGTTGGCCGGGGGGTTGTTCAACAATACGGTCAAAACGCCGTTTTCAAGGGTTACCTGTAGTTTTTCAAATTCGTAAGCCATTACAAACTCCCGTATGTATTGCTAGTATTTCATGCCCGGCAAATTGAGCGAGCAAGTGTTTCCGCCGTCCACCGGCAGGGCCTGTCCGGTCATGTAGCTGGCGTCGTCGCTGGCCAGAAATAGCATGACCGAGGCGATTTCACGGGGCAGGCCAAAGCGCCGCATCTCGCAACGGCTGCCAAGCTTGGCCTCCTTGCCCGAGCCCCGGGCATAGTCGAACACCGGCTTGGTCATGCCCGTTTCGATGAGGCCCGGACACACGGCGTTGACCCGGATGTTGTCCACGGCCAGGTCGCAGGCCGATGTCTGGGTGAAGTTGATCACCGCCGCCTTGCTGGCGCTGTAGGCATTGCCTCCGGCACCAGCCCGCACACCGGCCACCGATGCGGTGTTGACCACGGCTCCGCCGCCGCGTTTGCGCAGGTACGGCGCCGCATGCTTGGTGCCGAAGACCGCTCCCAAGACGTTTATCTTGTAGATCGTGAGCCAGTCTTCGGGGTCTTCGTTGTCGAGCGTGGCCATCTGGCCGGTTATTCCCGCGTTGTTGCAAATAATGTCCAGCCCGCCGTATGTCTCGGCCGCCAAGTCCACCAAGGCCTTGACCTCGGCCTCCTGGGATACGTCGGTGGGCCGGGTCACGGCTTGGCCGCCTGCCTGGAGAACCATATCCAGTGTGGCCTGCAACTCGGCCTGGTTGACATCGGCCAGGGCCAGTTTGCAGCCCTCGCCCGAAAATAAAACAGCGGCTGCCCGGCCAATGCCGGAAGCCGCCCCGGTGATTACGGCAACTTTGCCTTTGAGTCTATCCATGGCGCTGCTCCCAGTTAGTACGGACACAAAATGCGTTCCGTCTACAGAAAGCATTACGATAACATATTGGCCTAATGATTAGGAGCTAAAAACTAAACCCTGATTGCAATTGAAGGGGTTTTTTTCAAGCTAAAAATTAGCAAAGGCCCATACCGGCTCCGGACGGGGCGCCGAGCGGTATGGGCCTGTTTCATCGCGGTATTTTAACCGCCTGGCTTTATTTAGTCCATCAAGTCCGGCCTGCCGTGGATAATGAGGGTCTCTCCCTTTTCCAGCCTGCTTTTCCAGCCCGTCTGATTGGTATTCGGCGCGGGCGTGGCATTGCCGGTCACCACGCTCTTCATGACCGCGCTGATGTCCTTGATCTGGGCGTCGGAATACGACCCTCCGCCGGCCTGGGCCACGGCCTTGTATATCTTTTGTGTCCTGGGGTCGTTTTGCAGTTCATAAGCCACGACATCCACCGTGATCTGGTTGTTCTGCTCGATGGCTGGCTTTTTCTCGACCTGTTTCAGCAGGGCCTCCACGTCGGGGTCCAGGGCCATGGCGGGCCCCGGCGCCAGCAGGACCGCCGCCAACAATAACGCCATGCATGTGTATTTCATCTCGGCCCTCCTCATGGATTGCCCAGGTTGACGTTTCTGGTGCGTTGATAAATGCCTTCGGCCGCCTCTACGGGATTGCCCCTACAGGTCTCGCCGCCATCGGTGAGCATGATTATGCGGCCGGTCTGGCCCCTGGCCGACTGGCGCAGGTAGGTGGCCGCGAACTGCATGGATTTGGCCACCGGAGTCGAGCCGGAAGGCCCGAAGCCCAGCTTGGAGGTTATGTCGCCCGGGTTGGTGGTAAAGCCCTGCATCAGTCTGATGTTGCTGCAGTCAAAGAACACCACCAGGGCCCATTCCTCCTCGCCCTGATCCGAGGGGTAGCCGCTCAGGGCCGCCCGCACCGCGGCCTTGGCCTTGCCGATCTTGTTGTTGCTGCCCATGGAGCCCGAGGCGTCCACCACGAACACCGTGGAGCGCTTGATCATGACCGTCGGCAGCTTCACCGATATCTTGCTGGCGTCGTAGACCACGTTTTCGCCGCCGGGCCCCGACTGGTCGCCGGGGTAGGTGGCGGTTATGGTCTGCTGATCCGTTCCGGTGTTGCGCCAGCCGATCATGCCCGTGCCGATGGGCATATCCACCGTGGCCGATGTCACCGCGCCGCTGGCGCCGAACGACCCGCCCGTGGCGCTCATCTCGGCCTTGCCCTTGCGAATGGGACGGCCGTATTCATCCACCAGGGTAAGCTCAAGGCGGTAGACCCCGGCTTTGTCCACAAGAACCGGCGTCATTTGCAGGTTGCTGGCCTTGAGGTCCTTGGGCGGCAGGGGCACCTTCTTGCTGCACGGCTCGTACATCAGGTCCGGCTTGGCCGGGTCCGTCTCGTCGCCGCTGTAGGAAATCAACAGCGTGCCCTTTTCCCGGGCCACCTCGCCCTTCCACACCACCGTGACCGGCTTGCCCGCCAAGGGCACCTCGGTGGGATCCACCGCGCCCAGGTCGGCGGCTAGGCTGATGGAACCGGCCGAGACCGGCGCGGCGGTGTTGTCGAACACCGCTATCGTGATGGGGAACTCGGCGTTGGCCTTGGTGCCCTTCATGGCCCCGACCTTGACCTCGATGTAGGTGGGCCGGGCCAGTTCGGTCGGTACGATGATGCTTTCCTTGCAGGCCAGGTATTTGCTGTCGTTCTTGGCCGGGTCCGGTTCATCGCCCAGGTATTCCACGTCGATGAGGTCTTGGCCCTTAAAGCCGTCCGGCGGGGTCCACAGCGACTGGCCCTTGCCGCCGCTGAGGCTCAGCTTGGGCTCCTTCAGCGTGCCGTTGGCCGCGGTCAAGACCACCATGCCCGTGTCAACCAAGACGTCATTCTTGTCGGTGACTTCTATATCGATGCGCCACTGGGGCTTGGTCTTGTCCGGCTGAACGGCCTTGAGCTTCATCTTGGTGGCCGAGGCGCCCATGTTGAAGGTCAGGGTCTTCTTGTACAGCGACCGCTGATAGGCCCGGTCAAACACCGACAGGTTTATGGGCACCACGTCCTTGATGTAGTCCCGGTCGATGGTAACGGTGCCTTCATAGGTCTTGGTCTGGCCCGGCTGGAAATCCTCGCCGGGGAAGTTGTTGGGTATGGGGTGGACCTGGCCCTCGTTGGACCAGACGTTGACGTCCAGGCCGGTCAGGGCCTTACTGGCCTTGCTGGTCAGGGTCAGCTTGTAGGCCACTTTGGCGCCGGGGTGCAGATCGCCTGGTCCGGCCGGCTTGCCGTCGGTGGTGGCCAGCTCGAACTTGGCCTCGAAGAACTCCCGCACCAATATCGGCAGGCTGAACGAATGCTGCCAGCGGCGGTAGTCGCTCACGGCCCGCACGGTCAGGGGCAGGCTGTTGTCGAGATAATCAATGGGCATCTTGATCTCGAACATGCGCTCCACCGTGGCCTTGCCGGCGATGTCCACGCCCTCGACCTTGTAGGAGATCGTCGGCAGGGGCTGGCCCGTGGAGTTCAGGGCGAAGAAGACCTGCTTCAGATCTTCATCGCTGTTGTTGCGCACGCTCAGGTACAAGAAGCCGTGTTCGCCGTTGCTGAGCTTGCCGTTGTTGTCGTTGACGCCGGTAAGATCGCCCGTGCCCGGATCCTCCAGGCGAGTCTTGACCAGTTCGAGGTCAAGGGGCGGCGGCTCAACCGGCAGCAGCAGCTTGGTCTCAATGCCTCCGCCGCCGGCCTTGGCCTCCAGCTTGGCCAAAATGACCGCGTTGGTGGCTTTTTGTATCTGGCCGGCCACCGTGGCCTTGACGTCGATCTGCTTTTCGGCCCCTGCCGCCAATGACGGCCCCTCGAAGTCGGTCTGCTCCAGCTTGACCAGGGGCGAACTGTTGTCCAGGGTCAGCTTCCATTCCGGCGAGGGGGCCTCGCCCACATTGACCACCGTAAGCTTGAGGGTGATCTTTTCGCCGGAGTTGGCCTTGCCGTCGCCGTTGTTGGGCTTGGTGTCCTTGGGATCGTCAACCTTGTCGGCCAGGCGCACCCGCAGTTCCAGGGCCGGACTCACCGTGACGCGCAATTCCATTGGCGTAACGTAGCTCTGGTCTTCGCTGGTGGGCCTCAGGCTCAGGGCCACCACTTCCGGCCCGCCGGTGAGCTTGCCAACCTCAAAGGCCAGGGCCCCGCTCTGGATCGCCTTGCCGGGCTCCATGTCGCCCACCGCCCAGATGGCGTCGTCACCGGGCTTGAGGCGCGGGTCGTCCTTTTGGCAAAGGATCTTCACGGCCTTGAGCACGCTGGGCTCCAGGCTCTTGAGCTTCAGGGCGATGGTGATCTTTTCGCCGGAGTTGGCCTGGCCGTTTTCCGGCGCGCCGCCCTTGTCGTCCAGGACAAAGTCCTCCAGGACGACGGCCGCGATGTAGTTAAAGTCGGCGCTTAGGTTGTACTTGCCGCCGTCCTTGGCCCGGACTTCCACTTCAGCCTGGTATTGGCCGGGCTTTAAAGATTTCTCGAATTCATGCACGGCTGACAATTGTTTGCCGCCGTCGGCCGAATCTGTGGTCAGCTTGAGGATCTGACCCTTTACCTTGAGAATCAGCGTCTCGGCCAACAGCGGGGTGTTGGCCTTGAGCTTAAGCTCCAGCCGGGGCTTTTTGCCCGGTTCGGCGGGCTTGAATTCCACCGTCAGGGTGGGTTGCTCGTCCACCCGCAGGTCGACCGTAAAAGTCTTTTCGGCCTTGAGTTCATCGGGCGGATCGGTGCTGAAGTCCACCTTCAGAGAGATGGTTCCCTTTGTGCCGATATCGGCCTTGCCCACGTTGAATATGGCCTTTGCCGTGGCCTTCTTGCCCGGCTCGACCACCAGGGCCTCGGGCTCGACGGTGATCTTAGTGATCCAGGCCGGCGTCTGCACGCCGGACACCTTGGCGTTGACCTTTATTTTGGCGTCCTCGGGCAGGCTCAGATCCAGTTCGATCTCGTTTCCCGCCGACTCGGGGGCCACCACCAGTTCGGACTTTTCCTCGGCCATGGCGCCAAAGGGCAGGGCCAAACAGAGAATCACGGCGATTGCCGCTATGATGCGCGCTTTCATGGCCGGCCTCCGATCTTCACCCGGCCCTTTTCCAAGAGCTTGTTCTGGGCTCCCTCGGCCGCCGGCTTGCCGTACAGTTCAAAGATCACCACCGGCTTGCCTCCCGAGAGTTTGACCTCGACTTCAACCGGTTCGGCGCTCTTGGCGTAGGCCTTCAGCGCCTCGGGCACTTCCGGCGTGGCCAGCAGGCCGAACACGGTCTTGGGCGGCGGGGCCTCGTCTCCTTCGGGCAATCGCTTAACCTTGAACTTCACCGCCGCGTCGGGGGTGGCGATCGCCGCATCGGGCGAAACCTTGAGGATCGCCGCGTCGACCTTCACCGGCTTGATGGCCAGCTTGGCGTTCGGGTGCAGAGGCGTGACCGTCAGTTCCACCTCATCTCCCGGAGCCATGTCCAACGGCGGAGCCGGTTCGATCTTGAGCCTGGCCAGATAGAAGATCTTGGCCCGGTTGACCTTGTCGGCAAAGCCCCTGGCCGCCAGCCAGTACATGTGCAGCGCCCGGTCAAAGTCGGCCTTGTTTTCCTGGACGAAGTCGAGTTGATCGCCCTTGATACGCTCCTGCATCTTCTGCTTGCGGGCGTCGGCCCAGGTCTTGGGATCAACATCGGTCTCCACCGGCTCCCACCAGCCGTAGAACGTCCCCTCCGGCCCAGCCAGCCAAAGCTCCAGGATACGGCCCATCATCATATAGCGGGCCAATACCGCGCCAATGTCCGGATCGGCCGGATCTTCCTTGCTGACCTTGCCCTTCAGGTAAAAGAGCATCGACTTTATGTCCCGGGGTACCTCCATGATCTCCTGGTTGGTGGCCGCCGTCATGGGGCCGTCCCAGTCAGGTTTGCCCTTAAGCGGCGGCGAGCCGTAGAGCATGTGCGACAGGCCCGCGTCGGGCACACCTATGCTGCTGCAGAAGGCGACCAGTTGGTTGCGGGTCTGGACGATCTGCTCATAAGTTGTGACCCAGTTGTCGGCGATCTTCATGCGTTCCACATCGCCCTTTTCACCGGTTTCCTTGATCTTGTCCAGGGCCTCCTGGAAGTTGGTCATCAGCTTGTCCTTGATGCCCAATTGCTCGCCGAGGTTGGCCAGGCGTTCTTTATACTGCTTGAACACGCCCAGCTTGGCCAGGTAGCGGGCCTTCATCTCCTGCTCGAACGAGCGGATGATGCTGTCCGCCAACAGGTCGTAGACCTTTTTTTGCAGCTTGGCCCGTTCCTCCAGCAGCTTCTTGATGGCCTGGAGCTGCCCCGGGGCCAGTTTGGCCGCCTCGCCGTCGGCCAGGCAGTTGTTGAGCAGGTCGAACTTGATTCCCTGGTGAGTCCCTTCCCACCTGTCGGCCCAACCCTGGGGGCAGTACTTGGGCGTGTCGGTCATGAACGGGGCCATGGATTGGCAGTTGAACTCCCTCAGGGTCTTGCAGGCCGCGCTCAGGGCCTGGTTGCTGCGGAAGAGCTTGTGGTCGCCGTCGATCACCAGGGCCCGGAAGGCCAGGGGCACGCCGGGTTCCAACACCAGCTTGGTCTTGGCCGCCTGGATGTCGTCCATTCCGGTCTGGTATTGGGCGATGAGTGCCTTTTCCTGGGGGTCTTTTTCAGCCATGCGCCGCACATACTCGGCCATGTTGGGAGTTTCGCTGTTGGGCGGATCGAACATCCCATTGCGCGTATAGGTGTCGGAAAAGCCCACCATTTGCTCCCACTGATAATAGACCTGGGAGGGATCGTCCTCCCAGCTTTCGGGCTCCTTGCCCGGCTCGGGGGAGAAAATGCTGGCCTTGAGCATGGCATCCAGCTCTTTTTCGAACATCACCACCTTGACATGGGATATGTAGCGGTTGCCCAGGTTTTCCACGACCATGGGGATCATGGTCACCGGGCAGATATAGATGGTGATGGCATAGGCTATCTGGTTGGGGTCGCCGGTGAGGCTGGCCGCGTAAACGGCAGGCAGGACCAACACGTTGGATTTACCCAGCAACATGGGCAGAATAATAAATTTGGCCGTGGCCCAGAGCTTTTCGTGCATGGGCACGTCCTGGGCCCAGACGTCGGTCATCTGCAGGTACATGTCCAGATAGATCAGCACGTCGGCCGAGGTCTTGACCATGGCGTAGGGCCGGGCCACCAGGCTATTCATGAAATCGGCCGAGGTCATGAAATCCGTGGCCGTGACCACCTTGGGCGGCGTGGCCTCCATGACCCACTTGGGCACATGCTCCAAGAGGCTGCGGCCCAGTTCGGTCTTTTTCAAAGTATCCTGCACGCGCTGGCGAATCTGAAGATCCTTTTTGAACAACTTGCCGATCTTTGTCAGGCCCTGTTTCAGACGGCCCAGGCCGCCGGGGTTGTCGGTGTTGGCCGCGATGAATACATTGAGAGACTGCTCGGCTTCCCTGGCCCATTTAAGCACCTCGGCCGGGGCCTTGCCGGTCTTCTTATAGTGATCGACCATGGTCTTCAGCTCTTTTTGCAACTGCAAAAAGGCCTCTTGGCGCCGGGCCGGCGCGCCCCTGCCCTTGTATGAGCATATTTCCAGGACCCTGGAACGGAAACCAACCTCGGCCATTTTCTTCATCACCCGCACCACGCGGTCGGTAAAGGCTTTGGCGGTGCCTTTGTCAGGGGTTTCGCCGACCATTCTTTTCCAAATGGCGTCGAACTTGTCCTGGGTCTTGGCCACTTTGCGGTCCAGAGCCTTGAGCTTTTGGTTTTCAGATGCGGACAACTTATTGGTATTGACCCTGCCGTCCTCCTGTCCCACGCTTTGCAAAAACAGCACCCGTTCCTTCTGGGCCTCCAGAATCTGGATCTTCAGCGCCTCGGCCTTGCGGGCGTCGTAAATAAAGCCGATGTCCGAGCCGTTGAAGAATTGTTTCCACTGCTCCTGCTGCATGCCCTGCACAAAGACATCGCCCGAGCGGGCTATGAATTTGGTGGCTTTTTGGACCTTTTCCCTAACTGTGGAGGCCTCTTGGGCCTCGTGGATGTGACAGACCATGTCAACTGGAGTCACGGCGCTGTCGTGAATCGTATATCCGCCACTCGTAAAGATTTTGGCGAAATCGCTTTCCCCACCGTAGGCCTTCCTGAGGTATTTCATGATCTTTTCGGGCGTCAAACTGGCCTTGATGGTGCCGTCCTTGTTGAAAAGGGCCGGATTTGACTTGCGCAGGGCCCTAAGCTGGGTATAGACGAATATGCTTTCGCCCGGGCTGGAAAATGGTTTGCCCGTCACGGGGTTGATGATCTTGAGGTTTTCCACGCTGATTGTCACGGGCTTGCCGCCGGCGCCGGCGACGTCCATGGACTGGAAGTTCTTCATCTCCGTGAGGGCCCATTTGCGGCCGCCGGTGGAGATGTATACCCCGGCCTCTTTTTCATAACCCAGTCCGTTGACGATAACGTCCAGGCTGGCCGCCGAGACGCCCAGTTCGCGTTGAAAAAGGTCGTTGCAGCGCTTGATCAGACCACTGTTGGGATTTGCGTCGTTTTTATCCAGGGCGAACAGGGTCCAGTCGAAGTCTCCGTCAAAGGTGAGGTCCTTGACGGCCTTGATGGACCATTTGCCGCTGTCGGCATAGCCGTAGACCGAGCCCAGGCCGCCCCCCGAGTTGATGACCTGGTTGCGCACATTGGTTACCACGCCCCTGACCGTGGACATGAGCTGATTTTCCACGCCTGAGACCTGGCCCCACTGGCCGCTGTTGTTCTTGCGCAGGGCTCTGAGTTTTTTGAACACCGGCTCTCCGGACGGAGGCTGGCTGGCCATATATTCAAAAAAAGCCTTGGCGCTGCCCTTGGCCTTGCCAGGAGAAAAGGCGTCGGGCTCCTGGGAAAGCTTGAGCATGTAATCAAAAGCGTTCTGCGGATTACTGACGGCCCAGGCGGGCACCGCCGACAGCACGATGAGTGCCGCCAGTACGGCCAGCAAGCGGCGCATTGGAAACATGGAGCGTGCTCCTTGGCTATGGGAGTGTTTAGCGGCGCCACCAGGGTACCTAGTCGGACCATATTGGCGGCGTCGCTTATAGTATGCCAATATTAAAACCACGGTTACATATAAAACCCAAATAATTATTCACTGTTTGTAAAAGCTTCATTCACAATTGTTGTTGTGCTATCTTGAAATCATCTTTAAAAACCGATTGTCTACAAGCTTGTAAGTCATCAATGCAATGTATCGTCAAAGCCTGTGTAGGCTGTTCATGTTTTTCCTGGAGGAGCGCAAATGGCCAAGCTCACAGTTGTTTCCGGCGAGATGGCAGGAAAGGTCCTTGAGCTGGGTAAACAAGACGTAATCGTTATCGGCAGGGATTCAAGCTGTGACTTTGTGCTGGATCACCCCGATACTTCCCGCAAGCACGCGGAAATCCAGTCAACACCCCAGGGCTTTCTGGTCAAGGATCTGGGTTCCACAAATGGAACCAAGGTCAACGGCCAGGCAATTACCGAGCATCTGCTGAAAAACAACGACGAAGTCATTTTCGGCGCGGTGAAATTCAAGGCCGAGCTTCCCACCGACGGCTCAACCAGGGTGCGTTCCACCAAGGTCCGTAGCGTGGCCCCGACCCTGACCGCATCCGACGGCAAGGCCCACACCCTGGGCAAGGAAGTGACCATCGTGGGCCGCGAGTCCGGCTGCGACTTGGTCGTGGCCAGCGAACAGGTGTCGGCCCGCCACGCCGAACTGCGCCAAACGCCCCAGGGCCTTCTGGTCAAGGACCTTGGCTCCACCAACGGCACATTCGTCAACGGCCAGAAGATCACCGAAAAGCTCCTCAGCGACGGCGACGAGCTGTCCTTTGACGTCCACAAGTTCAAGGTATCGGTTTCCGGCGGACAGGCCGGCACAAAGGTCCGGGGCACCCAGGTGCGCCCGCCCGCCGGCGAAGCGGCCGCCGCGCCGCCAAAGGCTCCGGCCGCAGGCGGCGGCAAATCAATGATGCCGCTGATCATTGCCATCGTGGCTGTAGTAATTATCGCCGGCGGCGCGGCCGCCTGGTATTTCAAGGCCGGTCCCGGCGCGGACAGCAAATCCCTGGGCGGCTCGCCCACTGCAACCCAGGCGGTGCAGACGGTCCAAACGCCCGCGACCACCGGCACCCAGGCCGTCGTGGCGCCGCCCCCCGTCACCGCCCCCACCCAGGCCCAGCCTCCCCGTCAGGTCATTGACCGCCTGGTGTTCAACCATGTCTGGTCCTACACCACCGGCGACAAGGTTTTCTCGTCACCGGCCATCGGCGATGTCAACGGCGACGGCGTGCTGGATGTGGTGGTCGGCTCCAACGACAACATAATCTACCTGCTTGACGGCAGGCAGGGCGGCCTGCTCTGGCGCTTCCGCACCGACGGTCCGGTGCAGAGTTCGCCCCTGTTGGTGGATCTGACCAACGACGGCACACCGGACGTGGTCTGCGGCACCGACGGCGGCAGGGTCTACGCCCTGGACGGCGAGGGCCGCAAGATATGGGAAGCCCCCGAAGACCTCAAGCCCGGAGCCGGTAACGAGTTCCAGTCTTCACCAGCCGCGGCTGAACTCAACGGCCGGGGTCCGGTTGACATCATCATCGGCTGCCAGAACGGCCAGGTCTACGGCTTCAGCGGCGACCGTGGCTGGAAGCTGTGGGAAAGCGGCTCCATCCTCAAGGCCGGCGCCTTTGCCACCCCGGCCCTGACCGACGCCAACGGCGACGGCACGGCCGACGCCCTCGTCGGCAGCCTGGACAAGAACTTCTACTGCATTTCCGGCAAGAACGGCTGGAAGCTGTGGCAATTCCCCACCAAGGGAGCCATCAAGGCCTCGGCGGCCATCGGCGACCTGGACGGCGACCGCAAGCCAGAAGCAGTGGTGGCCAGCACCGACGGCACGATCTACGCCCTGCACGCCGCGGACGGCGTGGAGTTGTGGCGCTATGAATCCAACGTGCCCATAGAGTCTTCGCCCGAACTGGCCGACCTCAACCGCGACGGCACCCTGGATGTGCTGGTGGCTTTGACCAACGGCAAGCTCACCGCCCTCAACGGCAAGAACGGCCTGCGGGTGTGGGAATTCGACATGAACGGCGCCAAGGTGGTTTCCAGCCCGGTGATCTACGACCTCAACGGCGACGGCGTTGACGATGCCATCGTCGCCGACTCGGCGGGCGTGATTCACGCGGTCAGCGGCACCACCGGCTGGGAATTGGCCAACTTCTCTCTCAACGCCGGCGTGGTTTCTTCCCCGGCCCTGGCAGATGTCAACGGTGACGGACTTCTGGATGTCATCGTGGGCGTGGAGGACAACAACGTGGTAGTGCTCACCCTGAACGTGCCTTCGGCCAAGAATGCCATTGTCTGGCCGAATTTCCGGGCCAACAAGGCCCGCACGGGCAAGTAGATGCTTACAAAAGCCGGGCGGGCCGTCATCGCGGTCTGCCTGGCTTTACTCATATGGCCGCTGGCCGCTGGCGCCTCCAGACTTGATCAAGGCACCAAGCGCGACGCGGTTATTCTTCTGGCCGGCGGCCCTGCCGGCCAAACCCAGTTGCATGCCCTGAAAACCGCCCTGAGCGTCGGCGGCTATGAAGTGGTGGTGCTTTCGCCCCAGGACTCCACGGGCGGCTTGGCCGGGATGTCCGACAGCATCAAGAAAACGGTCAAGGGCCTGCTGGACCGCGACGGCATCGGCGAGGTGGCCCTGGTGGCCCACGGCGCGGCCGCGTTCGCCGCCCTGGAGTATGTCCAAAGCCAAAAGCCGGAGCGGCTGAAGCATCTGGTGCTCATCGCCGCGCCCCTGGCCGGGCTGAGCCCGCCCCCCGGCGGCAGTGACTGCAAGGACGCCTGGCGGAAACGCATCCAAGCCTTCTACAGTCCGGAAAACCTCAAGCAGGCCGCGCCCGGCGGCAAGATGATCGGCACCGTGTCCAAGGGCCTGCCTTTGGACATCACGGCGGGCTCCATCTCCGGCCGCCTGAACCCGGAAGTGGCCGAGACCATGACCGACCGGGCCGCCTGCGCCAAGGAACTGGCCGCCTTGCCCGGCGACGGGGTCACGGACAAATCATCCATTGCCGGGTTGCCGGGCTTCGGCCGGGACGACCGGGCCTACACCGCCCTGGGCGATCATCTCGGCCTGCCCGCCAACCGCGACTGCATCAAACAGGTCCTGCGCCTGTTGAAGCTGCCCACCACCGGCGGTTCGGCTTCGGTGGCCATAGTAGTGGACGGCTCGGGCTCGGTGCGCCGCCAAAAGGACAAGCAACTGCGCCGCCAGGCCGTGGTCATGCTCCTTGACCGTCTCAGCGTTGGCGACCGCGTGGCCGTGGCCGGTTTCAACACCGGCGGCTACGCCGTACTGCCCCTGGAGCTGATCAAGTCCATCGACAGCGCCAAGGAGTTCGCCGAAAAGCTGTATCTGCCCTCGGCGGGCGACACCAACATCGGCGCCGGCCTGGAAAAGGCCCTGGAGTTACTGGCAAAGGCCCCCGATGGCTCGCGCAAGATCGCCGTGCTGATAACCGACGGCCGCAACGACCCGGAAAGCAACAACGGGCCGACCCTTGACACGGCCCGCCGTCTGGCCGCCCAGGGCTTGGAGATCCATGCCGTGGGCCTGACCACCGACGTTGACGAACTGTTCCTCAGCCGCCTGGCCAATCTCAGCGGCGGGGCCTATTACGCCGTCAACGGGACCGATTCCCTGGCCGCGGTGTTCGACCGCCTCCAGGCCGAAATCAAGGGCAACAGCCTGCTGGTTTCGGCCACGGGCAAGGCCCCCGCCGAATACAAGTTTCCGGTGGATTCCACAATCAGCCGCATCGACATCATGCTTGCCGGTCCGGATGACAAACTGGGCCTGGAACTCATCGACGGCAAGGGCGACAAGGTTCAGGCCAAAAGCGCCGTCGGCAAGGGCCACGCCGTGTTCAGCGTGGACAACCCCGCGCCCGGTCTCTGGCAAGCCGAGATCACCGGCGGCGGTGAGCCTTTCGAGTTGCAGATCATGGCCGACAGCGGCCTGAGGGTCAAGCTGCAAGCCAAACAGGAACCCCTGGCCGGAACGCCCTGGCCGGTGACCATCGCCGTGAGCCAGGACGACGCGCCCCTGGCCAAATGCAAGGCAGAGGTCGGCGTCACCGGCCCCGGCGGCAAAACCGTCACCACCGAACTCAAGCCCCAGCAATCCGGCGGCTTTTCGGTGAGCATCAGCAGCGCCGGCGCTCTCAGCGGCCAGCTAAAGGGCCTTGACGACATCGGCGACCACCGGATCAAGGCCGTGGTCACAGGTAAAAACAACCTTGGCGAGGACTTCCGCCGGGTATTGGTGCAAAACGTTCACGTGGCCGACAAGGCCGACATCAAAATATTAAAGCGTACGCTTCAAGGCAGATCGCTTCCCTGGAGAGGCAATCCATGACATCAGCGGCATGGGGGGGCAGCAAACAAGGCCGTGGCCGGCAGCAGAACCAGGATGCCTGGGCCATGGATCAGGCTAGGGGCCTGTTCATACTCTGTGACGGCATGGGCGGCCATGCCGAGGGCGGCCGGGCGGCCCGGGAGGTCATCGCGGCCATGCTCGAGCCAGCCGAAGACGCCGACCGCACCCGGGCCCAAACCCCGAGTCTGCGCCTGAAGCAGCGGGTGATCTCGGCCCATGCCGACCTCATTGCCCTGGCCTCCAAAATCGGCCACAAGGGAGACATGGGCTGCACCCTGGTCTACCTGGCCATCCGGGGCGGCGTTTATCTGCTGGCCAACGTGGGCGACAGCCGCTGCTGTCTGCTCAGGGGCGGCAAACTGATTCAACTAAGCGAAGACCACACCGTGGTGGCCGGATATGTGCGCGACGGCATCATCGAGCCCGAAGAGGCCGAGACCCACCCCCAGCGCAACCTGCTGACCCAGGCCATGGGCATGAATTCCGTGGACCCGGATGTCTTCGAGGGCGCTGTTCAGCCCGGAGACCGTTTCCTGATTACCAGCGACGGCGTCCACGGCGTGATAAAATCAAATGAGTTGGAAGCCATCCTGACCAAGGCCCCGGGGCCCAGGCGCTGCGGCGAGGCCATACTACAGCTCGTCCAGGACCGGCAGGGTGACGACGACGCCACAGTGGTATTGGTGTTTGTGGAGGAATAGGCCAGGTGTCCATGGACCTGATAGGCAAGCGCCTCGGTAAATACCGCCTTGAACGCCTCATCGGCAAGGGCGGCATGGGCGAGGTCTACCTGGCCGAACACGAGATGCTCCAAAGCCGGGTCGCCGTCAAGGTCCTGCCCGCCGACCTGGCCCGCGACGAATCCATGGTCCAACGATTCCTGCGCGAAGCCCGCTCGGCGGCCCGCTTGCGCCATCCCCACATCATCCGCATCCACGACGTCGACCAGGACCAGGGCGTCAACTTCTTTTCCATGGATTATGTGGAAGGCCGCGCGCTGACCGAACTCATCGCCTCGTCCGGCGGCCTGCCCGAGGCCGAGATCATCCGCATCAGCGGCCAGGTGCTTTCGGCCTTGGCCGAGGCCCACCAGGCGGGCATCATCCACCGCGACATCAAACCGGACAACGTGATCATCGACAACCGGGGCGACGCCGTGGTCATGGACTTCGGCATAGCCAAGGCCGCCACGGGCACCAGGGTCACGGCGGTGGGTTCTTTCGTCGGCACGGTCCATTACGCCAGCCCGGAACAGGCCCGGGGCCGGGAGATCGACACCCGCAGCGACCTGTATTCCTGGGGCGTGGTCATGTACGAGATGGCCACCGGCCGCACGCCGTTCGGGGGCCAGGAGACCTCGGCCGTTGTCTACCAGCACGTCCACGAGATCCCCGATCCGCCCCAGCAGGTCCGGCCCGATCTTTCGCCCGGACTGGGGGCGTTCATCCTCAAGCTTTTGGAAAAATCGCCGGACGAGCGCTTTCCGTCTGCCCAGGCGGCCCTGACAGCCCTGGAGCGCCTTGGCGGCGCCACCCGAGCCGGCGGCACCAGAAGCCACACCCGCATCGGCGGCGGCGAAGACGAACTGCGCACCGAGGCCCAGTCCCTGGTGGACGACGGGCTGTATGACGACGCGGCGTCGGTGATCACCGAACTCATCGGCGTGGCCACCGACAAGCATGCCGCCCTGGAATGGCTGGAAGACGTCCAGGGCAGGGCCCAAAAGGCCCGTGAACTCGAAGAAGGCATGCAGCGGGGCATGGGCCTGGAGGCTGGCGGCGAGATCGACCAGGCGGCCGAGCTTTACGAAGCCCTGCAACAGGAGCACGGCCAGACGCCGCAGATCGATCACGCCCTTGAGCGGATCAAGGCCGCCCGGCTGGCCAGAGAGGCCGGAGAGTTGGTCCGGGCCGGAGACCTGGATGCGGGCCGCGACAAATACCAGGCCGCCGTGGACCTGCGGCCCACTGATCCGGGAATTAAAAAACAACTCGATGAAGTCCGCACCGCCCTCAGCCGGGCACAGCGGGCCCTGGCCCTGTTGGCCCAGGCCGAGGAGTTGAGCTTGGCCGGGGACGGCCGCCAGGCCCTGGACCTGTTGGAAGAGGCGGCCGAGTTGCATGCCGCCCTGCCCGGTCTGGACGAGGCCCGGCAGAGGGCCCAGCACGTTGCCGAACGTCAGGCCCCGCCGCCCGCGCCAGCCGCCGGCACCAGGGTCGTGGCTCCATCGGACATGGCCTCGGCAAGGACCATGGTGGTTTCCCCGCCGCCCGAGCCGCCAGCGGGGCCCAAGACCACGCCGCCGGTGGCACCGCCGCCCCCGCCGCTCGAGCCGCCAGCGGATTCGGCCCCCGCGCCGGAACCCCAGCCCCGGCCCGAAGCCCAGGCGCCGCCTGAGGCAAAAGCGGCAAAGACACAGGACGGTTCCTTTACCAAGTTCATAACCCTGGCCGTGGTGGGCTTCCTGGCCCTGGCCGTGGGAGCTGCCGGTTTGTTCTGGTCACTTAAATCCGAACCCGGCGGCCAGACGGCCACACCCACCGCCGCCGCCACGGCGGATGTCGGTCAGCAACAGGACCAGGCCGCCGAGCATGTGCGCCAGGCCCAACAACTATTACAGCAGGGCCGCCAGGACCAGGCCGCCCAGGAATTCCGCTCCGCGCTTTCCCTGGACCCCAACAACGCCCAGGCCCTTGACGGCCTGCAACGGATAGCCAAACAACAAAACAAGCCTGGAGACGCCTCCGAGGCCTCCAAGCTGGTGTTACAGGGCCGCGATCTGCTGGCCCAGGACAAACTGGATCAGGCCGAGGAATTTTTCCGCAAGGCCCTCAAGGCCGACCTCAACAATTCCGACGCCAAGCACGCCATGCAGGTCCTGGCCAAGCGGCGTCAGGTCATCGAAAACCTCGAGCAGGAAAAACGGCTAAAGCAGCAAAAACATCAGCAAGCCAAGGAAAAGCTGCGCCAGGGCCAACAGATGTTGACCAACGACCAGCTTGACCAAGCCGAAGCGGCCCTGCGCCAGGCCCTGGAGCTTGACCCCGGCCTGGAGCAGGCCAAACAGGAGCTTGACAAGGTGGCCCAGCGCCGCGTGACCCTGGCCGAGGACCAGCGCAAGGCCCAGGAAAAAGCCAAAGAGGATCAGCGCAGGGCCGATGAAGAGCAGCGTAAGGCCCAGATCAGGGCCAAGCTCGAGCAAACGCTCAAACAGGCCAACGACTTTTTGCGCCTGAACGAACTGGACATGGCCAAGCAGGCCTTTGAATATGCCAAGACCCTTGATCCGGCCTCGGTGGAGGCATCGGACGGCCTGCGCGCGGTAGAGGCCCGGCGGGCGGCCCAGCAGGAGCAACAACAAAAACAGACGGCAAGGGATGAGACGGCAAGGGGCCGAGGTTTGCTGGCCAATGATCAACTCGACCAGGCCGAGGATGCCTTCAAGCGGGCTCTGGCCGCGGTGCAGGACTGGCCAGAGGCCAAGCAGGGCCTCAGCGACGTGGCCCAAAGACGCAATGAGTTGCGCACCAAGAGCATGACTCCCGCCAAAAAGAAGGAGCGGGCGGGCAAGATAGTGGACCTGGCAAGGACGCTGATCAAAAACAGCCACTTTGACCGGGCTCTAAGCGTACTCCAGGAAGCGGCCAAGCTGGACCCGGACAATGAGGACGCCCAGCGCTGGATCGTCTACACCAACCAGCGGCGGACCGAAATCAGCCAGGGCAAACAACCGGCCGATCTGGAGCAGATGCGCAAGCTTTCGGTCAGCGAGGCGGCCAAGGCGGCCAAACTGCTGCGCCAGGGCGACAGGGCTGAGGCCAAGCGCCTGTTTGCCCAGGCCCTGGAGCATTTTCCGGACAACACAATCGCCCAAAAAGGCCTGGCCATGGCCAGCGGGCCAGCGCCCCGGCCGACAGCCAAGCCCGAGGTCAAGGGCCCATCAAAGGATACGCGCCTGGCCGCCCAGCAGTCCTACAGCCAGGGCATCCAGCAGTTCAACAAACAGCAATACGGCCGGGCAGCCAACCTGTTCAAGGAATACCTGAACGTCTACCCCAATGACGCCACGGCCCGCAAAAACCTGGCCCTGGCTGAAAAAATGGCCACTGAGTCCCAATTCGGAACCCTGGTCGTGAACAGCAGCCCGTCGGGAGATGTCTTCCTGGACGGCAGGGCCGTGGGCAAAACACCGCTTACCATTGATCAAGTGTCCGTGGGCTCCCATCAGGTGGAGATCCGGGCCTATGGCGGAGCCAGCAGCCGCAGCTTCAATATCAGCGGCCGCACTGAAACCAGCGTGAAGCTGGAGCTGTTTGGCGGCACCCTGCAAGTGGATGCGCTGAGCCGGGCCCAGGTCTGGTTCCAGAACCGCCAAGTCGGCTACACACCCATCGTGTTCAACAACATGCCCCTGGGCCCCCGTGAGGTCGAACTCCGCTGGCCCGGTGGAGACACCCGCAAATACAACGTGACCCTGTACAAGGGCCGCACTTCACACATTCGCGGCACCCAATAACCATCAATCTCACCTTGCGCCCGCAACCTCAATTTTTCTATGATTATTGAGGCGTTCAATCATTTTGGTTGCAAAGGGCGGCATAGCATGACCCATGGTCAAAACCAAACCTATCAGCGCATCCGCGAAGCCCTCCGGGGCAGCCGCCTGCCTGCGGCCTTGGTGGATATGGATGCCTTTGACCGCAACATCGCCTATGTGGCCCGTACCCAGACCAGGGGCAAAACAATCCGCGTGGCCAGCAAATCCATCCGCAGCGTTGATCTGCTCAGGCGCGTATTCGAAAAAGGCGGCGCGGCATTTCAGGGCGTTTTGGCCTTCACCGTGGAAGAGGCCGACATGCTGCGGCGAAACGGCTTTGACGACATCATCGTAGCCTATCCCTCGGTTCAGGCCTCGGACATGGATCTGCTGGTGAAGGCTGCTGCCGATGGCGGCAAGATCATTGCCATGGCCGACAGCCTGGACCATCTGGAAGCCATGGACGCCGCTGGCAGGGCCGCCGGTGTCGTGCTCAGCGCCTGTCTGGACATCGACATGTCATACCGGCCCCTGGGCCTGGGCGCGGCGCATATCGGCGTGCGGCGCAGCCCCATCCGCAGCGTAGCCGATGTGGCCGAGTTGGGCCGCCGGGCTGCCGGGCTGGAGTACGTCAAGGTCGAAGCCGTAATGGGCTATGAGGCCCAGGTCGCCGGAGTGGGCGACGACGTGCCGGGCCATGCCCTCAAGAACAAGCTGCTGCGCCTGATCAAGGGCCGTTCCATGACCGAGCTGAGCATCCGCCGGGGCGAGGTGGTGGCCGCCCTCAAGGCCGCCGGGCTGCCCATCACCAGAGTAAACGGCGGCGGCAGCGGCAGCCTCTACTCCACCGGGGCCGACGACTCGGTGACCGAGGTGGCTGCCGGGTCGGCCTTTTATTGCCCGGCCCTGTTCCGGCACTACCACGAGGTCAAGTTCCACCCGGCGGCATATTTCGCCGTTCAGGTGGTGCGCAAACCCGCCGATGGAATCGTCACCTGCCTGGGCGGCGGCTACTGCGCCTCTGGTGCGGCCGGGCCGGACCGCCTGCCCGTGCCGGTGTTGCCCCGGGGCCTCAAGCTTTTGGGCCTGGAAGGCGCGGGCGAGGTCCAGACGCCCCTGGCCGTGCCCACCGGAGCCCCGGAGTTGCGCCTGGGCGACCCCGTACTCTTTCAGCACGCCAAGGCCGGTGAGCTGTGCGAGCGCTTCAACAGCCTGTTGCTGATCAAAGATTATAAAATTATCGGCGAGGCCCGGACCTATCGCGGCCAGGGTTTCGCCTTTCTATAAAACAAAAGCCGCCGGTGTTTGGCCGGTGGGGGGAGGATTGATTTGTCCTCAAACAAATCCATCCATGATTTCATTGTCATCGGCTCCGGGGTCTCCGGATCTTTCATGGCCGATGAACTCTGCCTGGCCGGGCTGGACTGCCTGATGCTCGAGGCGGGCCGGGCCTACAGCCGGGCCGAGTATCCCGTCACGGACGTGGACGGCACGTCCCAGCTATATTGGGCCGGCGGCCTGGAGCTTACCTCGGACGCCCGCCTGGGCTGTCTGCGGCCCAAGGTCGTAGGCGGCGGCTCGGTGGTCAACCAGGCTCTCTTGGACCGCTTCGACGACACGGCCTGGGATTTGTGGCGCTCCCAAAAGGGCGTCGAGTTTTTCAACGCCGCCGACATGGCCCAGTGGTATGACGCAGCAGAGGCAGAGTTGTCGATCCAGTACATCCCCGAAAGCGCCCGCAACCGCAACGCCCTGATCTTTGAGGAGGGCTTTGCCAAGATGGGCTACAAATGCGCGCCCCTGCGCCGGGGCCAATCCGACTGCGACTACGAGGGCGGCAACGACTGCATCGCCTGCCTCAACGGCTGCCGCCGGGGTTCCAAGCAGTCAATGCCCGAAACGGTGCTCAAAAAAGCCCTGGCCGCCGGACTCAAGCTGGAGACCCGCTTCGAGGCCCTGGAAATCGCCAAGGCCCAGGACCACTACCTGGTCAAGGGCCTGGACCAAAGCCGCCGCCCGGCCGTGCGCAAGGGCCGCCGCCTGGTGCTGGCCTGCGGGGCCATCGGCAACTCCAAGCTGCTGCTTGCCTCGGGCTTCGGCCCCAAGAACGGCCTGCCCGCCTTGGGCCACGGGTTTTATTGCCACCCCCAATACAACAACTACGGCGTGTACGACGAGCCGGTCAACTCCCACAAGGGGCCGTTCCAGTCGTTCAAGTCCGACGATCCCGGTTTCCGCCAGGCCGGGTTCAAGCTGGAAAACGTCTATGCCCCGCCGCCGGCCCTGGCCCTGCTGCTCCCCGGCGCTGGTTCAAAGCATCAGCAGATCATGCAGACCCTGCCCTATTTCGCCTCCATCGAGGTCTGCACCCAGGACACCAATCCCGGCCGCATCAAGCTGGGCCGGGGCGGCAAGCTGGTGATCCAGAAAAAGGCCAACGAGGAAGACAAAAGCCGCCGCAAGGCCGGTGAGGAGGCCGTAAACAACATCTTCACGGCCACGGGGGCCAAGAAGATATACAACTGCCCGTCGGCCTATGCCCTGCACCTGATGGGCGGCCTGAGCCTAGGCCTGGACCCGTCCGATTCCTGCGTCAGCCCGGACTTCAGCCTGCACGGTCACAGGGATCTGTTCGCCGCCGACAGCAGCGTCTTTCCGTCCGCGCCGGGCATCAACCCCTCGCTGACGATCATGGCCCTGTCCAAAATGGCTGCGCAAAAAATCCTGGGGGAGGCTAACCGATGATCACCAGCAAATACCTGAGCCGCAAACAGATGAAAGGCCTGATCCACACCGGCGACGCCTTGCTGCCGGGCAGCGGCCAATTGCCTTCGTTCTCCCAGACCGGCTGCTGGAGGCACATCGACCGCCAGGCGGCCTTTCTGAGCCCCGACGACCTGGCCGGCCTGCAAATGGCCTTGGGCGCCTTCCGCTTTTTGCCCAAGGCCGTGGTCCGGGGCCTGATCAACCTGGCCAGCAAGTTCCACGACGCGCCGGGGCCTTTGGGCATGGGCTTTCGCATGCTGGAGATCGGCATCAAGGGCGCGGTGATGAGCCTGTATTACTCGGATCTGCACGCCGAGGACTACAGAGGCCCCACGGTCTTCGAGGGCATCGGCTGGGACGCCCATGTGGAGTTGGTTGACGACGGCCTGGCCCCGGAGCAAAAGCCGGTGAACCTGGTTGATCCCACGCCGGAAGACATCGCGGCCATGTACGAGCTCGCCCGCAAGGCGCAGCCGGAAATCGCCGCGCTTAACATCGCCAAGCGGGTGGAATACATCGCCAACCTGCGGGGCATCATCATCCAGCGCCGCCAGGAGATCGTCGAGGCCATCATGGCCGACAGCAACAAGAGCCAGACCGACATCATCACCTCCGATGTGTTCGGGGCCCTGGACCACCTGGCCTATCTGGAGAAAAACGCGGCCAAGTTTCTGGGGGACAAGAAGGTGCCCACGCCCATGGCCTTGATGGGCAAAAAATCCCGGATATACTTCGAGCCCCTGGGTACGGTGTTGATGATCTCGCCCTGGAACTACCCGTTCTATCAGGCCGTAGTGCCCATCAGCACCAGCTTTCTCTGCGGCAACGCCTCCATCTACAAGCCTTCAATGGCCACGCCCTTGAAGGGCCTGGTGGAGAGCTTGCTGGCCGAGGCTGGCTTTGACCCCGGCTGGGTGCATATCGTCTACGGCTCTGGCTCCAAGGTGGGCGACGCCCTGTTCGAGCCCAGGCCGGACAAGGTTTTTTTCATAGGCTCTACGGCCACGGGCAAGCGCATCATGCACATTTGCGCCGAAAAATTGATCCCCTGCGAACTGGAAATGGGCGGCAAGGACCCCATGATCGTGTTCGAGGACTGCGACCTGCACCGGGCGGCGGCCGGGGCCCTTTGGGGCGCCATGACCACCACGGGCCAGAGTTGCACCTCGGTGGAGCGTCTGTTTGTCCACGAAAGTATCTATGATCAGTTCAAGTCCATCCTGGTTCGCGAGGCCGAGAGCCTCAGGCAGGGCATCGACCACGAAGGCGACCTGGACATCGGGCCCATGTGCACCACCGAGCAGGTGCAGGTCATCGCCCGGCAGGTGGCCCAGGCCCAAAAATTGGGCGCGGTGTTTCTCACCGGCGGCGGCTGGGACGGCCAAGACCCGGCCATACCGCCGATGATCGTCGAGGGCGTTACCCCGGATATGGAACTATACGAAGAGGAATCATTCGGGCCGGTGTTGCCCATCTTCCCCTTTGCCGATGAGGCCGAGGCCATCGACCTGGCCAACCAGGGGCCCTACGGCCTTTCGGCCAGCGTGTGGTCCCATGACCTCAAGCGGGCCGACCGGGTGGCCCGGGCCATTGTCACCGGCAATGTGTCCATCAACAATGTCATGCTCACCGAAGGCAACCACAACCTGCCTTTCGGCGGGGCCAAGCAAAGCGGCATCGGCCGTTACAAGGGCGAATGGGGATTCCACTGCTTCAGCAACATCAAGAGCATCCTGGAGGACAAGGACAGCTCGAAGCTGGAGGCCAACTGGTTCCCTTATGACCATAAAAAGTATGAACTGTTCTCCATGTTAACCCAAAACATGTATTCCGACGGCCTGTTGAGCCTGGTCAAGGGCGCGCTCACGGGCATGAAGTTGGAATCATACGTTGGAAAGGTGGCCAAACGGCGCCGAAAATGATGAACTACAAAGGCCAGACAGCATTCATAGTCGGCGGCTCCAGCGGAATCGGCTTGGCGGCGGCCCGGATTTTGGCTGCGGGAGGGGCCACGGTGGCTCTGTTCGCCAGGGACGAAAAAAAGCTCGCGGACGCTCGCTGGGAGGTTCGTAACGCCGCCTCCGGCTATGGCGGGGTTTACGCCTGGTCCATGGACGCCTCGGACTACCAGGCCGTTGAGCAATGCTTGGGCCGGGCCATGGAGGAGCTTGGCCCGCCAAGCTGGCTGATAAACTGCGCCGGAAGGGCCATCCCCATGGCCTTTGGCGACATTCCAGTGGAGCAACTGGAGCAAACACTGCGCCAGAATCTGCACACGGCCTGGAACACGTGCAAATACATTGTCCCGTTCATGAAGCATGGCGGGCGCATAGTAAACGTGTCGTCGGTGGCCGGTTTTATCGGCGTTTACGGATATACGGACTATTGCGCATCCAAATTTGCCGTGCTTGGCTTTTCCGAGGCCTTGCGCGGTGAACTAAAGCCCAAAGGCATCAGCGTCAGTTGCCTCTGCCCGCCGGACACCGATACGCCGGCACTGGCCGAGGAGAACAAGACCAAGCCGCCCGAGACCAGGGCCATCAGCGGTCAGGCCGGGCTCATGAAGCCCGATGACGTTGCCGAGGCCATGCTGGCCGGCGCGTCCAAAGGCGCTTTTCTGATTACGCCGGGGCCCGAAGCCCGCAAGGCCTACTGGGTCAAGAGGATCATCCCCGGCATGGCCATGAAGATAATGGATTCCATCATCCAAAAAGCCCGTACAAAGCCAAGTTAGCCCGTAACCATTGGTAGTTTAGCCAAACCATAGCCCGCCGTCCCCCCGGCGGGCTATTCTCGTTTAGTCGATCATCACCTGCCGAACTCGTTCCATGTAAGTAATCCATCACCTGAATTGTCATATAGCCATGGTCGGTTGGCGCCAAAGAGTGTTTACCGGTTTCCCGGCGCAACTCTGTCTTGAAAACCGGTATCCAAATCAGATTATTTTAATTTAGTGTATAAGTTAGAAAACTAATATTTTATTTATAACACTTTATTTTAGCAAATTTGGTTGCCTTATTGGGTTGTTTTCGCCAAATTATAACCAAGTTATTAATATTTTTGTGCACTCAGATGCCTTTTAATTTTTTTCACCGATCTGGCTATTTTTTTGTTTTTATTAATGTTTTTCATTTACATAGCTTTAGGAGTATTTTGTTTTAGTGCATAGCATGCCGATAACTATTGACTAGATCTAATTTTTTCTGATATTTTTCAATCAATTAACCCTTACGGGCATTACCGCTGGTTCTGCCCCCCGGCCTGAAACAATCCGTATGGAGGAAACAAAACATGCCTCTCCACCGCCTGTTTATTGCAATACTCGCGATGGTCATGGCACTGAGCCTTGCAGCCTGCAATAGCGACAGTGACAGCGGCGGTAGCACAAGCACGACCGCCACAGAAGCCACAGCAACACCATCTGCCGCAGCGACTGCGGTGAGCTACTCGGCCGCTGACTTTGCCGGAGTGTGGCAAAACTTCAAAGCCACTCACGATGACTACACGCACACCGGCACCATCACCCTGGACGGCAATGGCAGGGCCGTTTTCATTTCCATGCCGACTGTTCCCAAGGAGGCCATCCTGGGCCAGTTGCATGTGACTTCGGCCGGCGCCGTTACCGGCGAGATGAGTATTCTTTTGACCTTTAACGATGAGAGTGAATGGTGGTCGGAAGGTTCGGTCACCGGCGGTTTCCGCAGCAAGACCCAGCTGCACCTCAACCTTGGCCGCGAACGGCTCTTGGAACTGAGCAAATAAATCTCACATCACCCAAAAAACCGAGCCGCCCTCCGGGGCGGTTTGGTTTTTTAGGAGGGGGCCTTGCGGGGAAAGCGGCGGACAATCCATCGGGGTTCATCCCCAAGGCCCGGTTCTATTGTCCAGCCAAACTTGACCTAACAATGTTTTGTGGGCATAGTTGCCAAAGTTCCACTAATTGGTTCCAAATTTTTTTATAGGTGGATTCAGCTATGGACCCCAAAAGCGAATTCTCGCCGCCAGCTTTGCTGAGCGGCCCCACCACCCAATCGATCATGGCCAGCAGCCACATGCGGGTGCCCAAAGATCACCCCATGGAAAATGTCACCAAGGAGTTGATTATCGACGCCGGTGACGGCGTCCGGCTGATGGCCCTGCATTCGCCGCAGCCCGGCGGCACCAAAAAGGGCCTGGCCATTTTGCTGCACGGCTGGGAGGGCTCCCACAACTCCGTGTACATGATCCGCACCAGCCGGGCCCTGTTCGACCGGAGATTCGACGTGCTGCGCCTGAACCTGCGCGATCACGGCCCGACCCATCATCTGAACCAGGGTCTGTTTCTGGGCACGCTCATCCAGGAATCGCACAGGGGCGTTATCAAGGCGGCCGAACTGGCCGACGGCGGGCCTGTGTTTTTGGCGGGCTGGTCCATGGGCGGCAACTTCGCCCTGCGCATGGGCCTTCGCCACGCATCGGAGCCCATTCCGGGCCTAAAACGCATCGCCGCCATCAGCCCGGGCATCAACCCCGAAGACTCCACGGTGACCTTGGACAACATCCTGTGGTCGCGATACTATTTCATGAAAAAATGGCGACGCTCCCTGCGCGCCAAGCAGGAGGCCTGGCCGGATGTGTACGACTTCAGCGACGTGTTGAAGTGCGTCACGGTGATGGGCATGACCGCCAAGATGCTACAGACCTACACCGACTACAAATCCTGCAACGACTATTTCAGTTGCTACAACATCACCGGCGATGTTCTTTACGACCTGGCCACGCCGACGACGATCCTCACCGCCGAGGACGACCCGGTGATCACGGTCAAGGACTTTTACGACCTCAAGCTAAACGACATCACCGAGCTGTTCATCACGGCCCACGGCGGCCACTCGGGTTTCATAGAAGGCTGGAAGTTCACCTCGTATTACGAACATTGGCTGCCGGATCTGTTTGAGCGGGAACTGGAACAATCCTGACCGGTATTTGCTGCTGACACCACCACGCCATAGTCTGTCGGCGCCGCACAATTATCGTGCGGCGTGACGGACTGGTAATTACGCCTTCCAATACTGACCGTTTTTTCTCGGCTATGGCCGAAAACTGGTGCAAAACTTCCTTTCGCAATAATACAATATAATTAATATTCTTTTTAGGGATATTCCATCCATTTAGTTTGGCGAGAGGAGTAGGCAATGCCTGAGTGTGAACTACTGACCACTTGCGGCTTTTTTAAACAGCATATGAATTCCCACGAAGCTGCGTGCAAAGGCCTAATTAACCAATATTGCCGCGGCCATAAGCAGGAAGACTGTAAACGGAAAATTTTCCGGAAGCAGAACGGAAAGCCTCCCGAGGATAGTATGCTGCCCAACGGATCAATGCTGAGATAAAACAATCAAGGTCCTTGCAAAGCCGGCGCACTACCGGGCAACCCAGCCTCCCGGCGTGCTCTCATGGTTTATCGAAAGTTGGGCCAAGGTCTCTGTTGCAATCATGGGCCGCGGGATTCGTTCGACAAAGTCTAGCCCCTAGGGGAAATAGGATTGGGCAAAAGGTGTAAAAAGAGCCCGATGGATGAGTCGGAAAAGCGCGCAGCCCAATTTCTGAAATACATAGGCTATTCAAACATCGAATATGAACCTAGGGAAGGCCAAACGCCGGATTTCTTGGTTGATGGCACCATCGCTGTAGAAGTGCGTCGTCTCAACCAAAACGACTTTACGAAATCTAAGGTTGTGGGCCTTGAACACATGCAACATGTGTACATAGATGGTTTAAAGCGCATATGTAACGAGATGGGCCCTCCGACCAATAACGAAAGCTGGTCTATTGGATTCACTTTTTCAAGACCAGCACCACAATGGCAAAACCTGCGTGATAATTTAAAAGCAGCGTTAGCTGCATTCCAAGCGTCTTCCCAAAAACAACCCGGTACCATTTTTACTTACAACAGATTTAAGCTTGAGGTTTTATACAAGTCGAGCAAGCAACATAAGAATATGTTTTTAACGCCTGTTCCTCTCGATTTGGACGACGGCGGCTGGGTTTATGCGGAGCTTATAAAGAACATTCCTTACTGTGTTGAAGAGAAGACAAAAAAAATCGAAGGAGTCCGTTCAGATTATCCATATTGGTGGCTAATTCTCATTGATAGAATTGGGTATGCGTTAAGCAAGGAAGAGCACGACGAATTTAGAGATTATCTTGCATTAGAGCATAGTTGGGATCGCATCACCCTCTTGAACCCGCTGGACCATACCCACTGGCTTGACCTCTAAAAGCTAGTAATCCAAATCAAAAAAAAGGGCGGCAGACGTACTTCATTCGTCCACCGCCCTTTAATTAGCTTGCTAGCCGGTCTGATCTACTTCTTGCTGTAGTCGTACCAGCCCTTGCCGGTCTTTTGGCCGTAGTCGCCGCGGGCGTAGCGCTCGACGACTTGAGGTACGGGCAGGTCGGCCAGATCGCCGCTTCTCTTGAAGTTTTCCATGCCCATGATGTAGGTCAGGTCGATACCGGTGAGGTCCATCAGGCGGAACGGGCCCATGGGGTGGCCGGCGCCGTACACGCAGGCCTTGTCGATGTCTTCAAACGAGGCAACGCCCATCTCCAGAATCCATTGGGCTTCCCTGGTGATGGCGAAGAAGATGCGGTTGAGCAGGAAGCCGTTGACTTCCTTCTTCAGGTGCACGGGCACCTTGGCCAGCTTTTCGCACAGCTGCATGGAGATCTGGGTGGTCTCGTCGGACACGTGGGGGCCCTGAACGACCTCGACCAGCTTCATGACCAGCGCCGGGTTGAAGAAGTGCAGGTTGACAACCTTGTCCGGGCGGCTGGTGGCGTCGGCAATGCGGCTGCTGACGATGGCCGAGCTGTTGGTGGCCAGGATGGCATGCTTCGGGCAGATGCGGTCCAGGTCGGCAAAGATCTTCCGTTTGAGGTCCACCACCTCGATAACGGCTTCGATCACGTAGTCGGCGTTCTTGGCGGCCTCTTCCAGGGTGCTGGGGAAGCTGATGCGGGCGCGAATGGCCTTGGCGTCGTCTTCGCTCATCTTGCCCTTGGCCACGCGGCCGGCCAGGTAGCTGTCGGCAAAGGCTTCGGCTTTTTTCAGGATCTCGGCGTTAACGTCGGTGCAGGTTACGGTATAGCCTTTGATGGCGCTATGCAGGGCAATCTGGTGGCCCATGTTGCCGGCGCCCACTACGCAAATAGTTTTGACATCGTCGATAGTCATTTCATTCCTCCGAATTTATGCAAATCTCCCGCTGCCATCGGCAGCAGCATTATCAGGCGGACCAATCTTCTCCCGCCTGTATTTTCTCGATCATTTCCTGTCTGGCGCGCAAGGCGGCCATGGCCTTTGCCGCCCTTTCCGGGCTGGGCAAAATCGGCACGCCTTTGGAGCGAATCATATGAATCAGCTCTTCATCCTTGATGCGGAAGGAGAACCCGACCAGAGGCCTACCCGATTTTTGGACCAGGGCTGCGATTCGTTCGCTATGATCCACAAACAGCTTTTCCACCTCGGACGTGGCCTCTTCCTGGCTCATACCCAGGTTCACCAAGTTGCCGACCATCCGGTTCTTGGCAAACAAAAAATACATCAAAAGTCCGTCGGTATTGGGGTCTTCCAAAAGAATCGACGGCATCCTGGTCAGGTAATCCATGGGATTGCGGCTGAAGGTCACATCCACCGGGTTGTTGGCGTTGCCCGTGACCGGTAGATATTCGACCAAGGACTTTACCGTTTCCGGAGCCAGGGCCGGCAGTTCCAGGCCCACGCGCCCGCACATGTCGGCGCAGGCCGCGCCGGGCCCGCCCGAATGGGTCTGGACGACCATCCGTTTGCCCCTTGGCAGCGGGCTCAGGGCCATCACGGAGGCGAAGTCGAACAGTTCCTCGATGCTCATTGCCCGGATTACGCCGGCCTGGCGGAACATGCCGTTGTATAGAGGATCGGGCCCGGCCAGGGAACCGGTGTGGCTCAGGCCGGCCTTGCGGCCCGTTTCCGAACCGCCCGCGTAGTAGGCCACAATGGGTTTATGGGGGGTGATGCGGCGGCAGACCTCCACGAACTCGCGCCCCCGGTTCAGGGCCTCGATGTACATGGTGATGACTTTGGTGGTCGGGTCGACACCCAAATACTCCAGGCAGTCCACAAGGTCGATGTTTGCGGAGTTGCCCACGCTGAAGCACGTGCTGAATCCCAGGTCCAGCGGATCGAGATAATCGAACATCTGCGTCACGAAGCTGCCGCTCTGGGAGGCCATGCCCACGTACCCCGGAGGTCCGAAATAGCTATGGAACATGGTGTTGAGTCTGTGGTGGGTGTTCACCACGCCCAGGCAGTTGGGGCCGACAAACCGGATGCCGTGCTTGTCGGCGGCCTCTTTCAGCTGCCGTTCCAGCTCGACGCCTTCGCCGCCGACCTCGCGGAAGCCGCCGGACACCACCACCGCGTGCCTGATTCCCTTTTGGCCGCATTGGTCAAGGACTCCCGGCACCAGATGGGTCGGCAGGACGATCACCGCCAGATCGGGCGTCTCGGGCAGGTCCAACACGCTGCGATAGGCCTTGTACCCCAGGACCTCGTCCTCCTTACGGTGCACCGGGTAGATGATGCCCTTGAAGCCGATGTCGACCACCGAACTCATCAGGTTCGTGCCCATGGAGACAAAGTTGTTGGAGGCCCCGAAAAAGGCCACGCTGTCGGGGTTTACAATCTTGAAGAGGGGGCTTTGGCGAATATCGTTAATCATGGTCGGCCTCCCTCAAAACCACAAGAGCGTCAACGGCCTTGATTCGTCCTTGCCTGTCGATAATCACCGGGTTGACGTCGATTTCCGCCACCTCGGGCAGTTCGACTCCGATACGGCCCAAAGCCACCAGGGCCCGGCACAGGGCGTCCATGTCCACTGGCTGCTGGCCCCGGAAGGCTCCGAACACGGCCTTGGATTGCAGTTGTTCGCACATGTCGCAGGCCTCGACCATGTCCAGCGGCGCGGCCCGAAAGGCCGTGTCTGCTATGACCTCGGCGAATATGCCGCCCAGGCCCAGCATCACGCACGGCCCGAACTGCTGGTCGCGGCTCAGGCCCAGCACCAGTTCGCGGTTGCCCGCGGCCATTTCTTGGATCAACACGCCATCCAGGCCGTCCTGGATGGCCATGAGGTCCTCAAACGCCTGGCGGATCGCCGCCGGATCGCGCAGACCCAGCCGCACCGCTCCTACCTCGCTTTTATGCATCAATTCCGCGGAGCAGGCCTTCATGGCCACGGTTGGTCCCAGTTTGGCGGCCAGTTCCACGGCCTGGTCCGCCGAAACTGCCAAGGCCTCGCTGGTGGTCTCTACGCCAAAATGGGACAGAAGCTTTTTCGAATCATATTCCGATAATGCCCTTTTGCCTGAATCAACGGCTGATTTAATCAACGAGGAAGGATCGTCTACCATACGCTCTCCTAAATAGCCAAACCTGAACTTGATTTTGTGCAGAGGCATTATAGACCGGCTTTGGTGTAGACCCAAGAAAAAACATCGCAAACCGTTTTATGGGGAAAAACAGATGCCGCCTTATGGTTTTGCAGGTTGGATTTAACGCGGACTAATCGCGGATTAACACCTGACGGGGTTTGGAGCCGTCGGACGGTCCTACTATTCCGTCGATTTCCATCTGTTCGATCATGCGGGCGGCCCGGTTGTAGCCCACCCTGAGCTTGCGCTGGACAAACGAAACCGAGGCCTTGCCCGACTGTTTGACGATGCGCACGGCGTCCTGGTAATGCTCGTCAATCTCGTCGCCGCCGCCGAACATGTCATCGTCTTCATCGTCGCCGTTTGCCGCCCGGACAATGCTTTCGTCATAATTGGGCTGGGCCTGGTCCTTCCAGAACTCCACCACCCGTTCGATCTCGTTGTCCGACACAAAAGCGCCGTGGGCCCGCTTGGGTCCGTTGTTGGACGGATGCAGGAACAGCATGTCGCCGGCGCCCAACAGATGCTCGGCCCCCTGCTGGTCCAGGATGGTGCGGCTGTCGATGCGGCTGGACACCTGGAAGCTGATGCGGGCCGGGAAATTGGCCTTGATCAGGCCGGTGATCACGTCCACGCTGGGCCGTTGGGTGGCCAGAACCAGATGGATGCCGGCGGCCCTAGCCATCTGGGCCAGGCGGGTGATCAGGGCCTCCACCTCCTTGGAACTGACCATCATCAGGTCTGCCAGTTCGTCGATGATGATCAGGATATGCGGAAGCGGGGTCAGCCGGGCCGGCCGTTCCGGGTCGGGCGAGGTGCCGCCCAGGCCGCCGTCGGGCTCGGCCAACAGACCGGTTTCGCGCAGCTTCTTGTTGAACGACTTGATGTTGCGCACGCCCACCTCGGCCAGCAGCGAATAGCGCCGTTCCATCTCCAATACCGCCCAGCGCAGACCGGCCGTGGCCTCCTTGGGGCTGGTGATAATGGGGTGCAGCAAATGGGGCACTTCATTATAAGTGGACAGCTCGATGCGCTTGGGGTCCACCATGATCAGGCGCACCTCGTCGGGCGTGGATTTGTAGAGCACCGACAGGATCATCGTATTGATGAACACGCTCTTGCCCGCGCCGGTTGCCCCGGCGATGAGCAAATGGGGCATGCGGCACAGGTCGTCCACCAGCGGAAAACCAAGGATGTCCTTGCCCAGGGCCGTGGTCAGGGGGCTGGTGGATTTATCGTATTCCGCCGAAGACAACAACTCGCGCAGATAAACGGTGTCGCGGTAGGCGTTGGGTATCTCGATGCCGATGGCCGCCTTGCCGGGGATGGGCGCGACAATGCGGATGGACTGGGCCCGTAGGTTCAGGGCCAGGTCGTCGGCCAAGCCGGCCACCTTGCTGATCTTCACGCCGGGCGCGGGCTTGAACTCGTACATCGTAACCACCGGCCCCGTGGCCACTTCGCTGACCCTGCCCTCCACTCCGAAGTCGGCCAGTTTGGCCTCCAGCAGCCGCGAGTTGTTCATCAGTTCTTCGCGGTCTATGTTGGACTTGCCGTGTATGGCCTCGCTAAGCAGTTCCAGGGGCGGCAGGGCGAAACGCCCGTTGGAGGACTGGCGCGACCTGGTCTTTTGCACGGCGACTTGCGGCTTGGCGGCCGGGGTCACGAACTTGGGCTTGGTGTTTGACTTTTCCTTGACCGGCTTCGGCTCGGGCGGGGGTTTGGGCCTGGACCTTTCCGTTGCCGGTTGGGCCGGGGCGCCGCCGGTTTGGGCGGGCCGGGTATCACGCAGCCAGCGCACGAAGACCTCGCTGAGAATGGGCCAGGCGCAGTAAAGCATCAACCCCAGGCCACATACGGCGACAACCGCGGCAAAGGCCCAGGCTACCTGCGCGCCTGCCAAATCCCGCAGGCTTTGGGCCGCCACCCGCCCCGCGCTGCCGCCGAGAGCGATTCGCGCGCCCTTGTAGGCCGTATCAACGCCGCTGAGTCCGCAAATGGCCAGCAGGCCCACCAATGCCCAGAGCGTGCCGCACATCAGCGGCAACACGGCCAGCCGCCCCGCCCCCTTCCAGTACAGCCAGCCGAACAGGGGCAGCAATGCCACCAGCAGCCACGAGGCAAGGCCCATGATATTCAACGATGACCAGGCGATGGACGCGCCGGCCGGGCCCAGCAGATTGCTGACCGCGTCGCCGGTGGCCAGGGAGTCGGAGGCGTTGAAACCTGCCAGGGAAGCCGCCAACACCAAAGCCAGGGCTATAAGCGCCAGCCACAGGCCCAGCCGAAGCCATGACAACAATCCATCCCATTTGTCCCGCAGGGTTATTTCAGCCGAACCTCGTGACGCCAAATCGATAATCCTAAACAATTACTACAGAAACTGGCTGCACTTTAAGCCAAGGCCTTGGCCGTGTCAACCTTGGCCGTCACCGGCGAACAATTGCTCCGGGTGCTCGCTGATGGCCCTGTTGCGCAGTTCAACCACCTTTTCGCGGGTCCGCTCGGCCAAATCGTCGCGGTCGGCGGTTTTGAGTTCCCCTGTCTCCAGGGGCTGGCCCATGTAGACATACACCGTGCCGGGTGTGACGTAGTATCTTTTGGGCTGAAGCACCTTGCGTGAGCCGTGGATATAGAACGGGACCACCGGCCTTTTGCTCTTGATGGCCAAAAGCAGCCCCCCGGATTTGAACGGCAGGAGTTCGCCGTCGGAGGTGCGGGTGCCTTCGGGAAAGACGACAACGCTGGCCCCGGTGGCGATGCGGGTGGCCGCCTTTTGCAGACTGCGCATGGCCTCGCGGCCCGATGACCGGTTTATCGGGATATATCCGGCCGCCCTCAGGGCCGCGCCGAAGATCGGAATGCTGAATAGCTCCTCCTTGGCTATCCAGCGGAAGTTGGGCGGTAGGATGGCCTGCAGGATGGGGATGTCGGCGGCTGAGGCGTGGTTTCCGGCAAAAACATAGGCCTCGTCATGATCCAGGTTTTCAAACCCGAGCACCTTGATCTTCACACCCGTGCCAAAGGCCGTCAGGGTTGCCCATACACGGGCGACCACGGTAATTACTTTTTCGTTGAATCCCAATAGTTGCAGCACTATCACCAGACAACTAAAGAACAACAGGATGGAGGCAGCCCAGGCTACGGCCCAGGTGGACCAGATCAATCTCAACAATTTCCACACGTACTTCATTGACCACTCGCCCCTTCGGTATTCTTGTGACCCAGGCCAGGCTATGCTAAACTCAGGCGGTTAATTCAAGGAGGTTCCTATGGCCCGTGGCGTGAACAAGGTGATTCTCATCGGCAATCTCGGTGCCGATCCCGAAATGAAGTATACCCCAAATGGGACAGCCGTCTGCAATTTGCGCATCGCCACCGGCGAAGCCTTCAAGGGCCAGGACGGAAATTGGCAGGAGCGGACGGAATGGCACAGGGTCGTCACTTTCGGCAAAACCGCTGAAAACTGCGGCCAATACCTGGCCAAGGGCCGTCAAGTCTATATCGAGGGCCGTTTGCAAACCCGCAGTTGGGATGACCAGCAAGGCCAAAAACGCTTTTCCACGGAAATCGTGGCCAGGGAAATTCAATTCCTGGGCGGCGGAGCCGGCGGAGGCGGAGGCCAGGGCGGTGGTTACGGCGGCGGCGGCCAGGGTGGCGGCGGAGGCTACGGCAATCAGGGCGGCGGCTATGGCGGCGGCGATAGTTACGGCGGTCCGCCTCCCACGGACGACGACATCCCGTTCTAGGGCGTCAAGGCTCCCGGCAGCCAAATCCTTTTGCAGTCAATCGGGGCTGTGCCATAATGTTGGCACCAGCCCCGATCTCTTTAATCGAACTCAAGAGGAGATGAATATGACCGGCAAGCGGACGCCAGTATTTGTTACCTTTTTTGCGCTGTTGGCCTTTATCGCCCTGGCCGTGGGCTGCGCTTCGGGCTCGGCCAAATTCCAAAACAAATCCCCCAAATTCTCCATGGAGTATCCGGGGTACTATATCGCCGAACCCCTGAAGCAAGACGAAGTGCTGCGGGTCAAGGACCCCATGGGCTTTCCGTATTTCACCGTCACGGTATACCCCTATCAGACCGGCATGGACCTGAACCAGGTGCTCAACCAGTATCAAAAGCGCATCGAGGACACGGGCTCCGGCGTGAAGTTGATGGACATCAAGCGGGTTGAACTCAGCGGCAACCTGCCGGGCCTCCAAGCCGAGCTGGAGTGGAATCTGGAAAACGGCCAAAAGGTGCAGACGCTGTTCCTGGCGGTGATCAAGGACAAAGAGGTCATGGTCATCGCGGCCCATACCCAGAACGGGATGAAGGAAGCCAAAAAATTTGTCGACACCCTGAAGTTCTAGATAGACAGGCGTCCGGCCGGAGCTTTGCCGCGCCGGACGCCTTCAAAGCACAACCACCGCCCAATCATTGACCATTTTCACGCTATAACAAACTTCTCCGAAACAGGCTTCCTGCCGCATCACCGTAAACGAATCGGGCGGCTGCCTGTTCCGCAACCGCCCGGAGAAGCTATTTAACTACGAGCCGTCCATGGCTTTTTCGGTCAATACGTTATGAACCGGACTGCCCGTAGAGGGCCATGGCCATGGCCTTGCCGCTGGGGGTCTTGAAGACCTTGTCGATCAGGGCCGCGCGCTGCTGGGGCGTCTTGTCCGGATACTCGTCGGGGATGTTGACCATCCAGTCGGCGTCCCAGATCACCCGGAACTCGGTGGTGTCGATATCCCTGGCCGAGTGATGGTTGGCGATGATCCGGCGGACATGATCCCTGGTTTCTTCATCCATGCCCAGATCCTTCATGATCCGGTCGGCGATGTCCGGGCCGTACTTTTCCTGCCAGCGTCCGGCGCTGGAGTCGTGCAGCCGCTCGCCCTCGGTGATGCCCACGTCGTGCAGCACCGCGGCGGTGAGGACCACCTTGGGGTTGGCCCCTTCCCGGCGCATGATCTGCTCGGCGTAGTCCAATACGGCCAGGGCGTGGGTGATGCGCCGTTCGTCCTTGCCAAAATGCTTGCGCATGGCCTGGACCAGCTGATCCACCAGGCTCTCCTGGGCCGCGTCGCCCAAAACCTGCTTGGGGTCATAGCCCAGGCACTCGGCGGCGTGCTCGCACCACTGGGCGCAGCCGAGGTTGAGCTTGGGGTTTTGCACCCTGGCCCCGCAGCTCTTGCAACGGCGGCTGGCGTCGTCCTTGAAGAACTCCATCTCGTTGCCGCACTGGGCGCACTTGACTTCATATATATCGTTGGGGGTCCAGAACGCGGTGTCCTGGCCGGGGCACATGGTCTTGCTCATAACACCCCTCCTTCGCGCCGCACGGCCCACCAGGCTGCGAACCTGATGCCCAAAGGCGCGTTTTCCAGATAGCTTTCAACAGCCTGGGAAAAGAAAGGGATCAATTCCCAGGGATCGGCGACCTCGGCGGCCGGACGGGCCAGTTGGGGCGAACGTCCCAGCTTGCCGCCCATGAGCACCTGGCCCCAAGGGGCCGATAGGTTGACCGCGTCATAGTCGCACACCGAGCTGCAACCAAGGCAGCCCTGGCAGCGCCCGCTGAACCAAGTCAGCGATTCGCCCACCACGATGGCTTGATCCGGGCACTGGGCCACGCAATCTCCGCAGGCGGCGCAGGCGCTCTCGTCAAAGTGGGGCCGAATCCGGCCCACCACGGCCAAATCGGCTATCTGGGGCCGGCTGCACGCGTTGGGGCAACCCGCCACGGTGATGCGCAGCTTGTCGTGGGCCATGACCATTGGCGTCTCCACGCGCATGCGCAGGCGTTCGGAAATATCTGCCTCGGCAAGCCAGTTGCTGATGGCAGCCTGCCAAAGGGCCGCATCGATGAGCGAATTGGGGCAGCCTTCGGTGGCGGCCCGGCAGGCCCGCATTTCCACCAGATGCGCGCCGGGCGCGTTGGGCTCTGGGCCGCCGATCAGGGAGGCCGTCACTGCTTGATATGCTTCGGGTGTTGCTTGCATCTCAAACCTCCTTAAATGTCAGGCGGCCAATCCCGCGGGAGCGTTTTGTTGAAGAACCCGCCCGGTGCGGCTTATGACCATGTTGCCCAGGGGCACGTCCACTCCGGCCTGTTCCATGGCCTTGCGGGCGATGAAATCCAGGCCCTTGCAGCAAGGCACCTCCATGATCACCGTGGTGATGGAACGAAACCCCGCGCCCTTGATCAGCTGGGCCAGCTTGTCTATGTGGGCCTGGGCGTCATCCAGCTTGGGGCAGGCCAGGGCCACGGTGCGTCCGCCGAGCATGCGCTGGTGCAGGTCGGGCAGGGACGCCGCCGCGCAGTCGGCCAGCAACAGCAGATCCGACCCGGCCAGATAAGGCGCCCCCGGCGAAAGCAATTGCAGCTTGATGGGCCAGTGTCCCAACTGGGATACCGCCTCCGGAGCCTGGCAGGCACAGGCCTGGCTCACCGTATCCAGGGTCATGGTCTGGTCGGAGGGGCAACCGCAGGCCAGGGTGGGAGGCAGAACCTCGGCGGCCTTTTGGGCGGCCAAATGGCGCTCCACCTCGTGCTCGTCAAATTCCTCGGCCTCCCGCTGAACCACGGTCAGAGCCCCGGTGGGGCAACCGCTCAGGCAGGCGCCCAGGCCGTCGCAGAGGATTTCGCCAACCAGCTTCGCCTTGCCGTCCACAATCTTAAGGGCGCCTTCGGCGCAGTCGATAACGCACTGCCCGCAACCGGTGCAGAGTTCCTCGTCGATCTCGATTATGTTGCGCATTGTCCGCATTGTGCGCATTCCTTTCCCCAGGCGGCGGGAAGGTCGCTAAGCCTGGTGTTGGCGAAATACTCCATTATTTCCCGGCTTAGCCGGGCCAGCAGATCACCCATGATGCAGTTGCCGCCGCAGACAGGAGTCCCCAGCAGGCAACCCACTTCCTCGAGGGGGCCCTCGGCGGCCTGGTATACCTCCAGAAGGGTGATGTCCTCGGGGTTCTTGCCCAGGGTGAAACCGCCTTTGGGACCGCGTTGGCTCTTGACCAGTCCGGCCTTGCCCAACCGCTGCATCACCTTGGCCAGATGCGCCTCGGAAGCGCCGATGGCCAGAGCCACCTCATGGGTGGAGACCTTTCGTTCCGGGTCGGAGGCCAGCATGGCCATTGTGTGCAGGGCCAGGGAGGCCGCTTCGCTAACATGTATCAAATTGCTCATCGCACGATCCTTTTTTCTATTCTGGTACTAAAATACCTATTAAGAGGCCAAGTGTCAAGCCTCCCCGGAATTTTTTTATTTTTGATGTAAATCAAGCCAGTTGCATTATTTATTTTGCTTTGGTCAAACCCACATTGGTAATGAACTCGTCCATGGCCTCATTTAGTTCAGCGGGCCGCTCCAGCATAAAGAAATGGCCCGCGTCACGCCAAACGACCAACTCCAATACGGGGTGGACGCTACGCAGTTGCTGTTCCAGGTTGGGCGGGCATAGCCCCGGCGAGCAACTCGATTTGAAGGCATAGATGGCCAGGGTCGGCGCGTCCAGTTGCACCTCACTCCAATTGTCGGGATCAAAACAATGCCGCATGGAGTTCCGGGCGACATGGGGCGGTGTGGCCAACATTTTTTCGATAACTTCACTGCGGATTTCCTTATTTGTCGACGCATCGTGCATCGGCTCCATGAAACCTGCCATTGCTTTGGCATAATCATCGGCGCTGAGGATAGCCACCAAACCATTAGCCTTTTGCTTGAGCCGATTGATATCCTCAACATTTTTAGGAACCGGGTTGAATGCGCCATCCAGAATTATCAAACCCTTCACCTTACCGGGATGCCTTCGGCAAAAGGCCCTTGCCACCCCATAGCCCATGCTGTGGCCGACAATGACCGCCCTGGTGACGTCGGCCTGTTCCAATATCGCCGCCACGGAGTCCGCGAAAAGGTTTTGGGTGTACTCGACCTCCGGTTTGCCGCTGAGTCCGTGACCGGGCAGGTCCACAGCGATCACCCGCCATTTTTTGGCCAATTCCGGGGTCTGCAACCGCCAGAAGCTATGGTCGCAACTCCAGCCGTGAATCAGCACAACCGCTTCCGGCCCGGCATTATAGTTTTGATAATGAAGGCGTATGCCTTGAAAATCAGCGTATTGGTCCGATGGCGCGGGCTGGGCCAAGGCCGTTGACGCGACCAGCATAAATACGGCAAGAATAGACAGTTTGAAGTGCAGCCACATGATGTCCCCCGTGTATTTCCAGATAATCAGCCGCCAGATTATGTCAGCCCCATACCGTTGGGCATTGATGCGTATTCAAAGGTATTTCTCTTTGAAACGGTTTGATTGGATTTTTTCGTTTCAAGGCTCCTCAGCGGGCCTTTTCCAAGCCCACGGCCGAGACAAATTCAATCAATGCCTTGTTCAGTTCGGCGGGCCTCTCCAGCATGTAAAAGTGTCCGACGTCCTGCCACATGACAAACTCCAGCCCCGGATGCACCTGGCGCAATTGTTGCTCCAAATCCGGCGGGTTGGCCGGGTTCTGGGCGCAAATGGCCAGGGTGGGCACCTTAACCGTCATCTCGCGCCAGTTTTCCAGGTCAAAGAAATGCCCAATGGCGCTGCGGCCCACGTGGGGCGGCGTGGCGGTCATTTTTTGCAGGACCTCCTCACGCACATCCTGGCTGGTGGCCTTGCCGTGCATTGGCGCCACAAAGGCCTTCACGGCACCGGCATAATCTTCGACGGCGAACATGGCCTTCATTCCGGCGGCCATTTCGTTGTACTTTTTTTGTGCCTCTTCGCTTTGCGGAGCTTGCATGAACGCGCCGTCCACGACAACCAGGCCCCGGACCATATCCGGATGGGCCGCGTAAAACTCCCTGGCCACCACATAACCCATGCTATGGCCGGCCAAAACGGTTCTCCGCACTCCGGCGTGACCGAGCACCGCCGCCACGGCCCGGGCAAAATACTTCTGGGTGTATTCGACGTCAGGCTTGTCGCTGAGGCCGTGACCAGGCAAATCAAGCGCTATGACCCGCCATTTTTTGGCCAGCTCCGGTGCCTGGAGCCTCCAAAAGCTGTGATCGCAGCTCCAGCCGTGGATCAGCACCACGGCCTCCGGACCAGTGCCGTAGTCCTGGTAATGCAGGCGCGCGCCCTCGAAATCAGTGAAACGCTCGGCGGGCCCGGCCTGGGCAAAGGCCGCGGTGGCCGCCAATAAAACCAGTATTGCGATTGACAGACGAAGCTTCATTTCATCACCCGGACAAAGATTGTTTTCCCCCTGCATTTGAGCCGCGAACCAGCCAAATGTCAACCCCGAGTCAAAAACTCACTCTACCAACGCCGGCTAATGTGTTTATAATGGGCGGTGACAAAATCTAACGAACGGTTGATCGTCATTGGAGACAAGTTGGTTAGGCTCGGCGTCCATATTCCGCTTTGTCTTTTTCTGCTGTGCATGTCACTCAACGCGGCGGCACGCCCCTGTTCGGCCCAGGACCAAGGCCAATTGCCGCGTTCGCCATGGACCAAGGCCTACGAACTGCTCCTGGCCGACGAGCCCGAAGACGCGGCCAAGGCGGCGGAAGAGGTTTTAAATTCGCTGCCCGGCAGCGCGTTGGGCAACCTGATTTTGGCCATGGCCCTGGCCGGCGACGGCAGGCAGGCCGAGGCCATGGAACACTTTGCCAAGGCCATGACCGGCGACCCGGCTGGCGAGGCCCAGTTTCTGTATGAACGGGCGGCGCTCCTTGCCGACCTGGGCCAATCGTCCCATTCCGCCCGGCTGGCTACCTTGGGGCTGGAGTTGGCCCCGAATCACGCCGGGCTGCTTACCAGCCGGGCCGGTGCCCTTTTGGCCAAGGGCTCAAACCTGGCCGAAGCCGAAAGGCTGGCCAAGCGGGCCGCCGAATCGGCGCCCAACAGCCCAGAGGCCTGGGAATTGTTGGGGGCCATTCAGCAAAAGCGGGGCAGGCACGACCTGGCCGTCATGAGCCTGCACAAGGCCCTGCGGCTCGATCCGCCGGACAAACAGCGCATCGAGCAGATGCTTCTGCAAAGCATGGCCAAACTTTCGCCGGACAAGGTGCGGCGCTTGACCAAATAAGCAATTAAGGCAAGAACAGTCTCATCAACATAAGGCAAGGATGGAGAAAATGGCAAAAATAACAGTAGTGGCGATCATGAAGGCCCAGGCCGACAAGGTTGAAGAAGTAAAAAAAGCCTTGCTCGAGTGCGCCGTGCCCACCCGTCAGGAAGAAGGCAACATCAATTACGATCTGCACCAGTCCCTGGCCGACCCGACCGAGTTCATGATGCATGAGAACTGGGCCGACAAAGACGCCCTAAACGCCCACGGCAAGACCCCGCACATGGCCACCCTGTTCGGCGCAATCGGCGACAAGCTGGCCGACAAGCCCAAGATCATGCTTTTCAGCGAGGTCAAATAAGCCGATCGGCGGCAACGCCGAACGCCATCAATTGATCCCTAAAATCGAAATGCCCTTCAGCCGGGAAGCTGAAGGGTATTTCGTATTTCAAAGCTGCCGCCGAGACCACGGCCCAGCGGATTTTGGCAAATTATCAGCTGACGGTCTCCATGTTGCTCCAGCCTGGTTCGTCGGGCAGGTCGGTGCCAGAGCGGACATTGCCGTTGGCGTCCACCTGGTGTTCCTGGTCGGTGGGCAAAAACCGGGTCTTGCCGTCCGGGCCGCGCTTGTCGGCAAAGGGTGCCAGCAGAGGGTACATTTCGCGGTGGATCTGGTTGTTGGTCTTGGCCCTGTTGGTCCAGATATCGGCGTCGATCTTGGCCGCGATGGCGTCTACCTGGGCAATGCCCCTGTGGTTGTTGGCGGCGATGAGCATGCAAGTCATGGCCCAGGTGGAATTCAGGTGAAAAGACTGAAGGCTGGTCAGCAGCGGCCCCTGGCACTCCTTCAAGCGTTGTTGGGGAGCCCAGACGCCGAAGGAACCGGTGGACATCCACAAGTTCATGCCCGGCAAAAACATGTACCGCACCACCGATACGATAACGCCTTCCATGGGAATGTTGTTTTGCATATAGCGGATGCGGACCATGGCCGCACGGTGTTGGACCTGCATGCTGGCCATCTGCAGCGCGGAATTCATGATTTGCAGTTCCCGGTCCTTGCTCTGGGCCAAGGCGGGCAGTTCGGTTTCCTGCACCAGTTGATAGTTTTGAATCTGGGCCTGATGGGGAATAATGATTTTTTTAATATAGTTGATCGGGTCCATCACGGGCATGGACACAAAACCGCCGTAGTTGCTGCCCGGCGGGAAATGGGCGGCGGCCGGGGCCTTTGATACGTCGGCGAACCAAACCTCGGGCATGAAAACCAGCCCCTGGCTCATGTCCGGTGAATACATCCTGAATTGGAAGTCCACCGGCTGCATCAAATCCGTGCGGGTGAGCTCGGTGGGCCGTTTCTGGGTGTTCTTCCAGACAACCTTTGCATCGACTTTCCAGCCCTTGGGCACCAGCATGTCAAAGACCTTCATGGGCCTGCCGTTGGGGTCCTTCAACCCCTGCTGATCATAGCAGGTATACGGCGTAAAAATAGTGTAGCCCGCCCGCCCTGCATTGCCCCGGCCCGGCTGGTTTGGGTACTGCCCCTGCTGGGGATTTTGATTGTTTATCTGGTTCTGGGGGGGCTGGTTGTACGGCTGCTGGTTTTGCTGATTATATGGCTGCTGGTTCTGTTGGTTGTACGGTTGCTGATTTTGCTGGTTCTGCCAGTTGGGGTATTGCCCCTGCTGAGGGTTTTGGTTTCCGATCCGATTTTGCGGGGTCTGGTTGTACGGCTGTTGGTTTTGTTGGTTGTACGGCTGTTGGTTCTGCTGGTTATATGGCTGCTGATTTTGTTGATTTTGCTGGTTCTGCCAGTTTGGGTATTGTCCCTGTTGGGTGGTTTGTTGGTTTTGCTGCCCTTGTTGGGTGTTCATCCGCACGAGTTGGTAGTAGTTTTCATCGTCGGATATTACCAGAGAGCCGTCCTGTCCCATGCTGATATTCATGACATACGGCTGGCCGTTCAAGGGGAAAATCTGTAACTGGTTGCCGTTGACGCTATACCTGCCCTGGACTTCTTCCACTTGGTTGTTGCCGGTGAAGCGGTAGTAAAGCCCACCATTGGGATGAAACTGGACCAATAGTTCCACCCCTTTTTCCCTGGCCATCCAGGCGCCGGCGATTTCGTTTGCCGTCACGGCAAAAGCTTCCGTTAGACCGGCGGTTAGAAATCCCAATAGGACGATAACGACAACTCGGGGCAGGGCTGTCTTGAGGATACCGCTTTTTTTAACCATTGGGGGTCAATCCCTTGCTATCTATGGGTCAAAAGATAACTCCATCCGAGACCTAGGCGTAAAAATCGGTGATGACCTGGACCACGCGCTGTTTTTGCTGATCGGTGAGTTCCGGGTAGATGGGAATGGCAATTACTTCTTCGGCGGCTTTTTCGGCCACAGGCAGATCGCCCTTGCGGCCGCCGAGCATTTCAAAGCACTGCAAAAGGTGCATGGGAATGGGGTAATACACCGCGCACCCGATGCCCGATTTTTGCAGAGCCGTCAGTAGTTCGTCGCGCCGCTCGGCTCGCAGAACGAACTGATTGTAGATATGGCCCCGCCAGTTTTCCGGGTAGGCCTGGGTGGGCAGGCTTATTTTTTCCTTTTCCAGCAGGCCGCTCTGTTTGAACAGCCTTGTGTAGTCGGCGGCATTGCCGCGCCGGGCCTTTGACCAGTCGTCGAGATGGGGCAGCTTTGCGCTGATCACCTCTGCCTGGATGGCGTCCAAACGGAAATTGCCACCCACGAAAAGGTGGTTGTACTTTTCCTTGGGATGAGAGCCATGGGTGCGCATGGAACGCAGTCGGACGGCCAGTTCTTCGTTCCTGGTGGTGATCAGGCCTCCGTCGCCCGCGCCGCCCAGGTTTTTCGAGGGGAAGAAGCTGAAGCATCCCACATCGCCGATACCGCCGATCTTGGTGCTGTTGATCTGGCCCGGCATGCGGTAGGACGTGCCGATGGCCTGGGCCGCGTCCTCGATGACCAGCAGGTTGTGTTTCTTGGCCAATTCCATGATCGGGCCCATTGCCGCGGGCTGGCCGAACAGGTGCACCGGTACAATGGCCCTGGGCTTGACAGGCAGGTTGGAGGCCAACAGGCGCTCGATTTCCCGTGGATCGATATTATAGGTTTCCGGGTCTATGTCGGCGAATATGGGCCGCGCGCCCAAACGGACAATGGAGCCCACGGTGGCGAAAAAAGTGAACGGCGTGGTGATGACGCCGTCGCCGGGGCCGATGCCCATGGCCATCATCGAAAGCAAGAGAGCATCGGTGCCCGAAGACACGCCCAGGGCATGTTCCACACCCAGATACCTGGCAAGTTGTGTCTCGGCCGAAAGCACCGATGGGCCCAAGATAAAGGCCTGACGTTCGAAAACGTTCTGCAGGCGGGGCATGATTTCGTCTTTTATGGTATCGAATTGGGCCTTGAGGTCCAACATGGGTACGAGGATCGGTTCAGAAGCGGACATCAGGGAGTCTCCTTCCCGTTATATTTCATTTGATATTATTTTCTATTGCCCAATGGGCCGCTAAAGTCAAGAATAGTAATAAATAATCAACACCTTTAAGCCGCCGGGTCCGGCGTTTGGGAGCAATATCTTGCAAAAACTTATCAGGCAAGCCGCGGAAATTATTTTCGCGGCCCAAAAAGTAGCCGCGCTTACCGGAGCGGGGATCAGCGTTGACAGCGGAATCCCGGCCTTCCGAGGTGCGCAGGGCCTGTGGGAAAAATACGACCCCATGGATTACGCCAGCATTGAATCGCTGATGTCCGAGCCGGAACGCGTCTGGAAAATGCTTGTGGAACTCGACAAGGTGGTGGTCGGCGCCCAGCCCAACGACGCCCACTTGGCCATGGCCCGTCTGGAGGACATGGGCAAGCTCCATACCGTGGTCACCCAGAATATCGACGGCCTGCATCAGGCCGCGGGCAGCCACAAGGTTGTGGAGTTCCACGGCAGCAGCCGCCAGATGCGCTGTTTGTCCTGCCACAAGGCCATCGAGCGCGAAAACGTGACCCTGGAAACCCTGCCCCCCCGTTGCGATTGCGGCGGGCTGATCAAACCGGATGTGGTGTTCTTCGGCGAGCCAATTCCCCAACGCGAGGCCACCGAGGCCATGATGGCGGCCCAGAATTGCCAGGCCATGTTGGTGGTGGGCACCAGTGCCGTGGTGGCCCCGGCCAGCATGCTGCCCGCCCTGGCCAAGCACCACGGCGCCACGATCATTGAAATCAATACGGAGGCCACGGGACTCACCGGCTCGTTGGCCGATATCAGCATTTTGGGCAGCGCCAGCAGAATCATGCCCGCAATCGCCGAAGAAGTCGCCAAATTGGCATTTAGCTAGCGAATCGCAAAACATTGGAGGGACCGTGGATCAGGCTGCGATTGAAAAATTAATTCAGGAGCGTGTCGAGCAGGAAGTGGAAAAACGTCTGGCCACTCAGGAAGCCAGGGCCATGACGATCATCCTGACCAAGGGCACCATGGACATGGTCTACCCGGCCATGATCCTGGCCACCACGGGCGCCGCCATGGACCTGGACACCAGCGTGTTTTTCACGTTCTATGGTCTAAACGCCCTGAAAAAAAACAACATCGACAAGCTTCAGGTGGCGCCCATCGCCAATCCGGCCATGCCCGTACCCATGCCCAACATCATCGGCATGCTGCCGGGCATGACCGCCATGGCCACGGCAATGATGAAAAGCTGGATGAAGCGGGAAAACGTAGCCCCGCTGAGCGAGCTGTTGGAACTGGCCATCGACGCCGATGTCCGGCTCATCGGCTGCCAAATGACCATGGATGTCATGGGTGTCAAAAGGGAAGAGCTTATCGACGATATCGAGGTCGGCGGCGCGGCCATGTACATGTCCATCGCCGCCAAGGCCCAGATCAACCTGTTTATCTAACGGGTTGTCCACGGTTCAAATTCGGTCCGTTCCGGTCGACATGGCCGGGACGGATCCCCGTCTCACAGGCTTTCAAGGACCTTTTTGCGCATTTGAATGATCTCGTCGACCGCGCTCTTGTTGCGGCGGCAAACATCAACCACCATTTGCTCGGCCTTTCCCATGACCCTCGACGGTGTCAGAGGATTTGCCGGTTCGGCGGTCAACTCCAACTTTTCCGCGCTGAACGGCTTGAAGGACAGACGCATTGCCGCGGCCGATGTCTCGGCATGGGAAAAATTCACGCCCATAATCTTGCGGCGTTGCAGTTCCTGGGGGTCCAGAGAACGCATATAGGACGTCAGGGCGAGCATGTCGTGGTTGGTTTCGAAACGCTTTATGTCCGCGTTGACCTCATCCAGCAGGACAAGCAGATTGCGGTACTCCTCCCGCAAATTCTGGCAGTGGATCCACAAATCCGTATAAACGGCCTTTACCAGGTTTAAATACTTGCGGCAGCGGGTCATCCCGCCCACCCGTTTTAGCGGCAGGGGCGGCCGCAGATCGTGGTCTTGATAGTTCTCCGGCACCTTCAGCCCGGTGTAGCTGAAGAATTCTTCTGCTACTTCCGGCTCCAGCAGAAGCAGGGCCAACTGCCCCCTTTTGCCCACCGCGGCGGCAACCCCTCCGAGGAAGGAGCTGGCGTCCTCCTTGACGATATTGCACTCTTCTTCCAACACCCGGCGTTCGAGAAAATAGTTTTCCAACACCTCTTGCCGGACAGCTTGCTGAAGCGCAGAGACCAAATCATCGCCACTCATAGTACACCCCGCCCCGCTTGCCACTTGTGCAAATAAGAACTCTCTGTTAGCTTGCTCTTGGGAGGCATAGCATTGCACAACATTTTAGTCACCTACAAAGCCCATACTCCGGAAGCATTGAACCAGGCCCGGCGTTTGCAGGGCTGGCTGGAAGGCCAGGGTAAAGCATGCCACTTGGTTGAAGCCGGTGGCGGCGAGCCGTCGGCAAAACCCAATCCGGGCGTGAATTTGCCCGTGCATTTTGACCTGGTCGTCGTCCTGGGCGGCGACGGAACAATGCTGGGGGTGGTGCGCCAGATGGCCCGGGATAATCTGACGGACATACCCGTTTTGGGTGTCAACCTGGGCGGACTGGGTTTCATGACCGCTGTGTCCTCCGAAGAAATGATTCCGGCCATGGAACAGGTCTTGGCCGGCGACTTCGAAGCTCCTCCGCGAATGATGCTGCGGGCCGAAGTCAAACGCCATAATCAAATTATAGTCGAATACACCGCCCTAAACGACCTGGTGATCAATAAAGACGCCCTGGCCCGCATAATCGAGCTTCACCTTCAAGCCGGGCCCAGGCACGTAACGACCCTCAAGGCCGACGGACTCATTGTATCGACGCCCACCGGCTCCACGGCATACAACCTTTCGGCGGGAGGGCCCATCTGCCACCCCTCCCTGGACTGCATCCTCGTCACCCCCATATGTTCGTTCGCCCTGAGCAACCGGCCGCTGTTATTGGGGCCGCTCACCGAACTCCGGGTGACCATGGGCGAAAGGACCCATCAAACGACCTTGACCTGTGACGGCCAGGTGGGGTTGGAGCTGCAAATCGGCGACGAAATCCACATCCTGCGCTCTTCGCAGACCATCCGCATCATTCAATCGCCTTTCAAGGACTATTTCGAGATCCTGCGCACAAAACTTCGCTGGGGCTAAACCTGGGAGGCCGCGTTGCCGCCGGCCAGGGGAACCCTGACCGTAAAGGTGCTGCCTTGGCCGGGCCGGCTGCTGAATTCTATAACACCGCCATGGGCCTGGACTATTTTCTGCACGATGGCCAGGCCCAAGCCCGTACCCTTGCGCTTGGTGGTGAAAAACGGGTCGAATACGTGTTTGGCGTCGTCTTCGTTGATGCCGCAGCCCTGATCACTCACTATGATCAGTCCATCATGGTTGTCCCGTGCGGTGGAAACCCGCACCACGCTGCCCTGAGGCGAGGCCTGCACGGCGTTTTGCACCAGATTCAACAGCACCTGGGTCAGCAATCTGCGGTCCACCGGCACTTCCACCGGTGTTTCCGCCAGATCGGGCACCAGGCGCACATCGCTTTCCTCGGCCAACAGGCTGGCCAGGTCCAGCACTTCCCGAACGATCTCGCGCAGGGCGTGACGCTGGGGTTCAAGCTTCACCGGCCGGGAATATTCCAGCACTTCCCGCAAAAGGTGCTCCATGTGGGCGACCTGATCCACGATGATGCGCAGTTTTTCACGATGGGGATTTTCCGGCTCAAGGTCGCGATAGATGCGCATGGCAAAACCGCCGATGGCGATTAGCGGCGTCTTCATCTCGTGGGCCACGGCCGCGGCCGCCTGGCCCAGAGAGGCCAGCTCCCGCATCTTTTCCATGCGCGCGGCCTCCCGCCGTTCCCGGTCGATGAGAAAGCCGGTGATGCCGCCAACCAGAAAATAGACGCCCACGGTCAGGGCAAGATAGAGCTTGGCCTCGGTGGTCAGGGTGCTGGGCCCGACCAGGTCTTCCCCGAAGTTAAGGGCGATGAATATGGCGCAGGCTATGCCGCCCTTGAAACCGAACAGCACCGAAGCCATGAACAACGGCAGATAATAGGCGTGGCGCACCAGCGGCACCAGGTCCGGGTGGGTTACGCGCATGTTGGCATGCACTACGGCTATACAGGCCAGCAGAGCCACCAGGGGCACAACCTTGGCCCAGACAGGCACCACTTTCCAACGGTCATAAAAGCCCATGGAAAAATCCAGATGATCAAGCAACGATATTAAGTTGTCTACATACCTTGGCAAACAAACCACTTCCACCAAGCGTGGATTCATTTAGAATACTACATATGGCGCTCCCACACCAAAACCTCATTCGCCGGGTTTTTACTTGGCTCGAGGCGCCATGGCATGTTACCAAGAGAATTGATGCTGATAATGCGCCTGCGTTGCAGCGCCCAGGAACCGATACTGGTCTAAAGGAGCCGTGCCGTGCCAAAAATGAATCGCCTTATCTATCTGGCATTATTGTGTTTGTGCCTGCCCCTGCTTATGGCCATGGGTATGGGCGGCGGTGAAGGCCCCACCCGTATTCCCGAGCCGGACAAGTCTTACAAGGTGGTGATTGTCGACATCAGCGGCCAGAGGGTGGAACTTAGCGATTTTTCCCTGGACGGCCAGGTCTTCGTGTTCGGCAACCTGGGCGACGGCCAGGCCGCGGTGCCCTTTGAAAAGGTGACCAGGGTCGATCTGGTCAACGGCGACAAAGGCCTGATCGCTACCGTCAGCCTCAGCGACGGACGCAACGTGCAGCTCAAGGTGCGACCGGGCCTTCAGGCCTACGGCAAGGCCAGTTTCGGCCTGTACCGCATCAAAATGAGCGAAGTAAGCTCCATAGAGATCGAGCCCGTGCTGCCCAAATAGGCTCTATCTTTCAAAACAAGACCGGGGACGCCGTGGCGCGTCCCCTTTTTAATGAATTGTAGGCGGTGGTTCGTCGGGCCATTGCCCCGGCGGCTTGGGCGTTCTGGCCCTCGGCAGAAAAAAACGCACCATCAACAGGCCCATAACAAAGCCGCCGATGTGGGCCATCCAGGCCACGCCGTCCCCTGAGCCCAGGATCTGCATGAAAAACCAGATACCCAGGGCCAGGATAGCCGGGACCCTGATGGTCTGCACGAAAAAGAAAAACCAAATCAATATTAGGATATTGCGCCGGGGATAGAGCACCAGGTAGGCCCCCAGCACCGCAGCGATAGAACCGCTGGCCCCGATCATCGGTATTTCGGCGCCCAGGTCGGTGACAACGTGGAGCAGACCGGCCAAGACGCCGCCGACCAGGTAAAAAACCAGGTATCGCATATGGCCCAAGGCGTCCTCGATGCTACTGCCGAAGATCCACAAATAGACCATGTTGCCCAGCAGATGCCAAAATCCGCCGTGAAGGAATTGGTAGGTGATCAGGCTGAACCACGGCGAAAACGGCAAATCCACCGGATGGGGGCCGAAAAGCCAGGCCGGCACCACGCCCATGGTATAGCTGATATACATCTCCTGTTGGCGGGACAGGGTGAGCATCAACAGCCACACCGAGACATTGGAAATCATCAGGCCGATGGTTACCAAGGGCGGTCGCAGTTGCGGCCCGTCGTCGCGCAGAGGGATCAAGAGGGCTCCTTTTGCCGGGTTTGTCTATTCAACAATGAACCATGGCGGGCCACCGCGCAACCGCTAAACAGGCCCGAACCGGGCCGCCCCCCTTGTCAAGGGCCGCCCTGAGGTATAATCCTTGGTCAACCAAACAAACCAGCTACGGGTAATTGTCCGCATATGAATCAACCACTGGCTCACATAACGACGTTCGGCTGCCAAATGAATGAATACGACTCGGCGCGCATGGCCTGCCTCCTGGAGGAGATGGGCTACGGCCCCGCCGCTACTCAACTGGACGCCGATGTGATTCTTCTTAATACATGCAGCGTCCGGGAACTGGCCGAGCACAAGGTCTACTCGGCCCTGGGCGCCCTGCGCAAACTCAAGTTGCGCAAGCCTAAAACCATCATCGGCGTATGCGGCTGCGTGGCCCAGCAAGAGGGCAAGCGCATGCTCAGGCGGGTGCCCCACCTTAATTTCGTCTTGGGAACCGCCGCCCTGGACCGCCTGCCCGAAATGATCATGGACGCGCGCCAGGGCCTACGCCGGGCCGAAACCGCCTTCAAACAGCCGCTTTTGCAGGATCGGCGGATCATCGTGCCGGAAAAACCCGGCCTCCAGGCCCACATCACGGTGATGACCGGTTGCGACAACTTTTGCAGCTATTGCGTGGTACCATATGTTAGAGGCCGGGAAAAATCGAGGTCAGCGGCGGAAATCGTGGCCGAGGCGGAGATATTGGCCGGCCGGGGAACCAGGGAGATCATGCTCCTGGGCCAGAACGTGGATTCCTACCGCGATCCCGACCAGGGCTTTGGTTTCGCCCGGCTCCTGGAAAAAGTCGCCGCCGTGGACAGCGTCTGGCGGGTGCGCTTCATGACCAGCCACCCCAAGGACATGAGCCCGGAGCTGGTCGAGGCCGTGGCCGGCGTGCCCGAGGTGATGGAGCAGGTCCACCTGCCGGTGCAGTCGGGCAACGACGAGATTCTTTCGGCCATGAACCGCGGCTACACCCGGGCCGCCTACCTGGCCAAGGTCGAGGCCCTGCGCAAGGCCGTGCCCGAGGTGTCCCTGGGCAGCGACCTCATCGTGGGATTTCCCGGCGAAAGAGAGGAGGCGTTCCGGGAGACGCTGGGTATTGTGCGCGAGGTGGGCTATGACATGCTATTCTGCTTCATGTACTCCGACCGCCCGCTGACCAAGGCACGGAATATGGACGGCAAGATCGACGACGAGACCAAGGCCCGGCGGTTGCAGGAGCTTCTGGACCTCTACCGGGAGATAGCCGCCAGCCGCAACAAGGCCCTGGTGGGCAGCACCCAGGAGGTGCTGGTGGAGGGCCCGGCCAAAAAAGGCGCGGGCATGGTCAGCGGCAGGGCCAGGGGCGGCCAGGCGGTGAATTTCCCCGGCGGCCCGGAACTGGCCGGATCGCTGGTCCGGGTGAAGATAAACAAGGGCCGCACGAACTCGCTGGTGGGCCGGCAGGTTTCAGCGGCGGAAGGGGATGAATCATGATCAGGATGGTCGTACAAGGCTTGACCCTTGACCCGGGCAGCAACTCGCCGATACTGATCCTGAAAAATCCGGACGGCGACGAAACCCTTCCCATCTGGATCGGCCTGATGGAGGCCACGGCCATTGCCAGCGAACTGGAAGCCGTGCAGTTTTCGCGGCCCATGACCCACGACCTGCTGAAGAACGCCATCGACGCCATGGGTTGCAGCGTCACCAAAATCGAGGTTACCGAACTCAAGGACAATACCTTCTACGCCCGGATTCATCTGATGGGCGCGGGCGGCGAGTTGTCCATCGACTCCCGGCCCAGCGACGCCATCGCCCTGGGCCTGCGTGCTGCGGCCCCCATATTCGTGGCCAAGCAGGTGCTCCAGGAAGCCGAGCCCAAGACCGAAGCGGAAATGTCGAAAAACAGCGACGACAAGTGGCGCGATATTCTCGATAAAATGCAGCCCGAAGATTTCGGCAAATACAAAATGTAGACAAAGGCCAACCAAATTGATCGACCTGCACAACCATACCCTGTTCAGTGACGGCGAGTTGATTCCCGCCGAATTGATCCAGCGCCATGAGGCCATGGGCAACAAGGCCGTGGCCCTGACCGACCACGCCGACCCCAGCAACATCGACGTGATCCTGCCCAAGGCCTTGGAGGTGGTGGCCAGCCTCAACCGCTATCACACGGTCAAGGCCCTGGCCGGTGTGGAGCTGACCCACGTGCCCCCGGCCCTGATCGAACCCATGGCGCGCCAAGCCAGGGATATGGGCGCCCATATCGTGGTGGTTCACGGCGAGACCATTGTCGAGCCCGTTCCCAGGGGCACCAACCTGGCGGCCATCGAGGCGGGCGTGGACATTTTGGCCCACCCCGGCCTTATCACAGCCGACGAGGTGGAACTCGCCGCCCGCAAAGGCGTGGCCCTGGAGATAACGGCCCGCAAGGGCCACAGCCTGACCAACGGACACGTGGCCAGGTTGGCCCTGGAATTTGGCGCCACCATGGTCATCAACACCGACGCCCACGCGCCAGGCGACCTGATCAACCGCGAAATGGCCTTTAAGGTCGGCCTGGGCGCGGGTCTGAACGCCCAGCAGGTGGAAGCGGCCTTCGAGGCCTCGGCGGCCATCGCCGCCCGGGCCGGACTGCCCCTGGCCTAGTCAAGTTGCACCAGGTCACGGCCCTTATCCACGTCCACACCACGGCCAGCGACGGCACGTCGGACCATCTTGAGATAGTCCGGCAGGCTGCCAGGGCCGGTGTGGACGTCGTGGTTCTGACCGACCATGACATCATCTCGCCCGGCGCGGGCTGGCACAACATCGGCGGCCGCAAGGTGCTGGTGATGGCCGGAACCGAAGTCACGCCCCGGCACAACCACCTGCTGGTCCTAGACCTAGAGCGCCCCCTGCCCAAGCTGCGGGGCAACGGCATCGACGGCGATCCGGGCCGCAGCCTGGCCATGGCCGCCGAACGGGGCGGCTGGGCGGCCCTGGCGCATCCCCTTGATCCGGGCATGAATTTCACCTCGGGCGGCAAGAGCTTCGCCCTGCTGGACTATTCCGAGATAGACTGCGGCGGCGTGGAGCTATGGAACACCCTGGCCGCCTTCAAGGAAGACCTGACCGGCCCGGCGCACACCCTGGCCCGGATATTTATGCCCCGCACGTTCCTGGCGCCGCCCCACGCAATGCTCCTGAACCTCTGGGACACCATCGGCCGCCGCCGCCGCTGGACGGGCTTTGCCGGCGGCGACGCCCATGCCTTTAAATCGGGCATGGGCTGGCTTCCGCTGCGGGTGTACTCTTACCGGCGGCATATGAGCCTGCACACCACGGGCCTCTGGCTGCACAGGCCCCTGAGCGCCGACTCGGCCCAAGCCCAAGGGCAGGTCATCGAGGCACTGGAACAGGGGCGTTGCTTTTGCGCCTCGGGCCGGGCAAAAGGCCTGGATTGCCGCATCGAGCACCCCGACGGCCGCAAGCGCGCCGTTGGTTCGGAACTGACCTTTGAGCCGGGTTGGACGCTCAAACTGCGTCTGCCCGCCCTGGGCAGGGTGCGGTTGATGCGTAACGGCGCCAAGGTCTGCCAGCGCACGTGCCGCGATCTCCGGTGGCCCCTGGATAGGCCCGGCGTGTGGCGAGTGGAGGCCGACCGCTTCCGGCCTCCCCTAGGCTGGCGGCCTTGGATCTATTGCAATCCGTTTTATCTGCGCGGCTGATATTAATGGACGAGTTGCTCAAAAAAATTCTAACCGCATCGGAACAGGGTCCGGCCCGGCTGCTGGCGGTGTGCGCCGAGTCCCTGGCGGCCCTGCGACCCATGGACCGACAAGGCGCGGCCCGCATCTGCCGGGGGCTCATAGCCGCCCATGGCGACGGCCTGGCCCTGGCCCAAGCCATTGAGCAGACGGCCGAAAGCAAGGCCTGCATAGGCTGCGGCACCTGCTGCCTGACCTCCAGCCCCACCCTTTATCTTGCCGACCTGCACCTTTTCGAGCCGGACGGGCCGGGCATGGAGAGCTTCTACACCCTGCGGGCCGGCGAAAAAGTCCATTCGGCCAGGCTAGGCCGGAGCCAAAGCCTTGACCGGGATTTGGTCAAAATCCGCGAAAACCGCCACAAGGGCTGCATCTTCCTGCGCCAGGGCAAATGCGCCGTATATGAAAACCGGCCCCTGCAATGCCGCAACTTGGAATGCTGGTCCGGCCGCGACGCCAAGGCCCTGGCCGACAAACCGCGCCTGAGCCGGGCCGAGATATTCTCGGATGATGAAACCGCACTGGCCCTGGCCACGGAGTATGACATCAAGCTGCCCGCAGCCGAGTTGACCCAGGCCCTGGACCAGGCGGCGGATGGTGATCAATCCGCGGCGGCCTCGGCCCTGCACATGATCGAAACCGACCACCGCCTGAGGGGCGGCATAACCCTGCGCTACGGATACGGCCCCGAGCTGCTGGAGCTGCTTCTGGGGCGTCCCGCCATGATAGTCTGCCTGGCCCACGGCCTGGAGGTCGCCTTGGACGAACGTGGCGTGCCGCATTTGCAAGCCCTGCAACAAAATCCCGTCTGAGTCCCTTTCAAACCGGCAAAGCCTGCCCATTCGGCCGGTCAAGGGGAGCGCGGCGTTTTCCCAAAGCCTAAATTATCAATTTTTTCAATCTGATAAACGGGCACATCCTCGAACCATTCCCCGGTTTTTGATGGCACGGCCTTTGCTTGTCATTGTTGTGGACATTTTTATTGGAGCCTTTAGATATGCGCATTTCCGCTCCCAGCCAATACAGGACCATGCTTACCGACCTGCAAAGCCAGCTTTACGCCCAATATCAGATCCAAAAGCAAATCACCACGGGCAAACAGGCCACCACCGCCTCGGAAGCGGGCGGCACTGCAGACACGATCATGCGTACGCACCTGGCCATGTCCCAGATCACCCAGTACGGCACAAACCTGGAAATGGCCGACTCCTGGTTGCAGACATCGGAAACCGCGATGCAGAATATCGTGGACATCCTCAGCCAGGCCAAAACTGTGGCCGAAAAAATGTCCACCGGCACCATGGAGCCCCTGGAGCACGAAACGGCGGCCGAAGAGGTGGCCAACATCTTTGAGCAGCTCATCACCCTGGCCAACACCAAGGTCGACGGAAACTATCTGTTTGCCGGAACCTTGACCGACACCCTGCCGGTGACGACCTACCTGGACAACACCTTCCCGGCCGAGCTGTCCACCGACAGCGATCAGGGCAGCGGAAGCGTTGCCAGCATCGTCGACAACCTGGTGTCTCTCGGCGACCTGGCCTTCCAATTGACCCGGGACACCACCGGCGCCCTGGCCGGGATAACCATCTCGGCCAACAACACCTTGGGCGAAAACGGCATCGTGCCTCCGCTGAGCTTTGACGCGGGCCTGGCCAACTGGATTCACTACACCGTGGCCTCCGACGCAAGGGGCCTGGCCGACACCTACATGCTGCGCTACGCCTTCTCCGGCGGCACGGACGCGGTGAGCGCCAGGGTGGGCGAAACCTTTTCCTGGACCGCCGACGCGGACGTGGGCGAACAGACCTTTAATTCATTCTGCAAGGTGAGCTTCACCGGAGTGGGAGCGGCCACCCTGGATGTGGGCGGCGTGCCCACCTACACGGCAAACAGCGCCCAGGAAATGGTGGAGGCCATCAACTCCGCCGGCGCGGACTACTTTGCCTATGCCGACGGCGACGACGTCTATGTCATGATCAAAGACGGCGTGGCCCCGGGCACCTTTTACGACATCACCGACGGCGGCGGCCCCATCGACGTCAGCTATTCCACCCTGGACGACCTGACCAACCAGATCAACAACGGCAACAAGGCCCAGGGCATGGTCAGCATTGACAACACCGCCCTGCCCGGCCTCACCGACACGATAACCCTGGGCGAACACAGCTGGACATGGAGCGAAATTACCGGCGGCACCCTGCCCGCCGACGCCGACGGCTATGCCTCGGCCCTGACCAGCTGGATCGGCGCGCACACCGATGAGTTTACTGCCGTGGCCACCACCGGCGCGGCCAGCGCCGACGCCAGCGTGATCATCACGGCCAACTCCGAGGGCAAGGCGGGCAACGTCGCGTTGACCGGAACCGGTGTAACCACCTCCGGCGCGCTCATGGGCGGCATCGACGGCACCGAGCACCAGACCACCGGCAGGCTCTATATCGACGGATCCTGCGACTACGACCTGGAGACCAACCTCAACTGCACGGTTCTGGCTGTCGACGGCGACGACGTGACCGTGCGGGTGCGCTGGTACGACGACGACGGCACCCGCCACGTGGAGGACCTGACCCTTTCTGCGGCCGGTGACGACAACGGAGTGGCCATACCCGGCATGGACGGCGTCACCCTGTACCGCGACGGTCTCACCTTTGAAGAAGGCGCGGTGATGGATATCGCCCTGACCCATTACCAGGGCAACCAGGAAGACATCGAGGTCAGCTTCAGCAAAGACTCCCACATGCGCTACAACTGGAACGCCTCCCAGCTTTTGGGCGGCTCGTTGACCGTTGACCTGTACGGCGAAACCGCGGCCAAGGTATCGGGCACGGGCACCGGCTCGTTGCACATGGACGGCGCCTACCGCGGCCTGTACCCCCAGGACTTTGACATCGACGTCGTCGACGGCGGCCAAGTGCCCGGGGACGACGTAACCCTGCGGGTGCGCTGGACGGACCAAAACGGCAACACCCACGATGAAGAGATGACCTTCAGCGGCACGGGAACCGACAACGCCCAGACCATCCCCGGCAGCGACGGCGTGGAGATCTACCTGGACAGCGGAACCTACCAGCAGGGCGACGCATTCAGTTATTCGGTTGAAAAAGACACCCTGCAGATCATGGACATGTTCACCCTGTGGGAACAGGCCCTACTCAGCGGCGACCAGGAAACGGCCCAGACCATGAGCCAGGAGGCATTGGCCGTATTGGACGACGCCCTGGAAAAGATCATGAACTACATCGCCGACTCAGGAGCCAGGCAGGAGCGCATCGATATCCGGGAAGTGGTGATGACCGACCAGGAGCTCTTCCACACCGATGTTCTTGAAGACGTGGAAGCCGTTGACATCACCCAGGCCTATTTGGAGCTGAATATGCTCCAGACATCGTACACGACCACCTTGAAGGTGACGTCATCGATGAGCGACATGTTCCTGCTCAATTATATGTAGGCCTTTCAGGGGCCGTCCAGGACCCAAAGGCCCCGGTACTCACGTTGGGCCTTGGCCTCCAATTCGATGTATTCGAGCTTGCGGTAGTAATGATATTGCCGCTGGGCCCTGGCCATGCCCATGGAAATCATCAGCCCCCCGAAATCCCGCGAATCGGTCAGCCTGATGTAGGCCAGCAGGCGGCCGTATTTATCTTTGGATGGCCCGCCGCCGTCGTACTCCAGTCTGACCCGGCAATCCTTGGGCAGGACGCACCGGGCAAAGGCCTTGGCGACCTCGCCGATCGCGGCCTCTTGCTCCTCGCTGCGGTCGTGATTTTTCGCGTTGCGTCCCAGGGACTTGCTGCGCCCGGTCTCGGCGGCGTCCAGGCCCAACACCCGTACGAACACCTCTTCCTTGCCCAGGGCGACTTTGACGGTGTCGCCGTCGGGCACCCACAAAACCGTGGCCTGATCAGCCGCCGCCGCCGTGGCCAGGGCCACGCACAGCAGCAGAATAAAAGCAGCCAACGTGCGTCTCATGATCTAATCCAATTCCACCCACTGCCCGTCAAAGGCCGCGAAAGCCGTGCAGTCAAGCCCGGCCCGGCCCAGGACGTCTTCAATGGTTTGTTGCCAAGACTCCTGATCCAGGGGTATGGGCAACATCTTGCCGTCGGGCTCGCACAAGGGCTCCTTTGCGGCCCTTTGCTTGATGGTGGCGTTGCCGATATCATCGTCGGGCCTGATGTCCTGACAGGTGAAGTGGACAAAATAGACGCTGCCGGGCTTCCAATGCTGCAACAGCGGCACGGCGGCCTGAAGGCTCAGGTGATTGGCCCGGTTCTCGGCAGGTTCGTTTAAAAACGCGCACTGACAGACGAGATGGTCAATGCCGCTGAAGGCGTCGGGGTCTTCCGTGCGCACCAGGTCGCCGGTGTAGCCCACCCGCAGGCTGCCCAGGGTCGTGGTCAGGTCAAACACGTAGCCCACCGATCCCTTGGGAAACGGGCCATGATCGGTCTTTACCGGGCGGCAGACGAGGTCCGGGCCGAACGGAGGGCCCTGCAAGGGCTCGCCAGGCACGCAAACGCGCTTTTCCAGAGTATGGGGAATAAGATAGCCGAAGCGCTCCTCGACGAACTTCCAGGTGTCGGCGGTGGCGTACACCGGAATTGGGCTCCAGCCTTCTCCCGGCACGGCCCGGCGAAAACAGAGCAATTCGTCGAGGCCCAGAAAATGGTCGCCATGTTCGTGGCTGATGAGCACCGCGTCCGGCTTTGGCAGGTCCTCGCGCATCAATTGGGCCCGCAGGTCCGGTCCGGGATCAATCAATATCCCGGCCTGCGGCGTTTGAAACCAAAGGCAGGTTCGGGTGCGCGTCTGGCCCTTGGCGCGCATTGTCCGGCAAGTGGCGCAGGGGCAGGTGTGCTCAGGCAGACCCCAGGCCCCCCCGGTGCCTAAAAATCGCAGTTCCATACAGCATTCTCCCAGGATCATTCTTGCAGCATTTCAAAAAGGCATACCACATTATTCCCGTCATGCACCAGCGGGAAGGGGAATCCATGACGACCGGCCTTGCCGATAGCCCGCGCCGGTATTATTTTTCTAACAACGGCAGGTACGGACTGGCCCGTTACAACAGCGGTGAGGCGATCAGGTACGTATTCGTGGTATAATTCCCTGGTGAAGTATTGAGAATGGGCGTTACGGCATTGTCCCGGGTAAGGACAATTATCCGCAACGCCAAAAAGAGCGAACAAGTGACTGAGCAAAACGGCATATTTACAACCCGTCTGCTTCGGGTGGGGCACGCATTGATGGAGGCCCTGGAGCCCCATGAGATCATCAGGGCTCCCCTGAACTCCGGAAGGCCGGCCAGCGTGCTGATGCCTCTTTGGGATGACGGCGACGACATCCAGGTGGTTTTCACCAAGCGCAGTTCCGACCTGCCCACCCACGCGGGCCAGGTTTCCTTTCCCGGCGGCATGGCCGAACGCACCGATGCCGGGCTGAGTTGCACGGCCCTGCGCGAAACCCAGGAAGAAATCGGCGTGCCCCCGGAAAAGATAGCGGTGCTGCGCAGGCTGGACCAGCTCAAAACCATCACCGGCTTTGTGGTCACGCCATATCTGGGTCTGTTGGCCTCTGACATCTCCTTTAGGGTCAACAAGGTCGAGGTCGACCATCTGTTGATGGTGCCCCTGAAAAAGGTCCTGGATCGCAGCGCTTATCAAGAGGTCCAGGTCGACTGGGACGGCATGAAGCTCAGCCAGATGGGCCTGGCTCACGACGAAGATATAATTTGGGGCGCAACGTTCAGAATGCTCCAAAATTTCATAGAACGCCTGGATGGGCGGCTGGAAGAAATTCTTTCCGCCGCATATGGCCAAGAACTTCAAAAAGGTGTGGACAGGGTCGGCGGTGTGGTGTAGTTAAGACTGCTGTCGGGACGTGGCTCAGACTGGTAGAGCACTGCGTTCGGGACGCAGGGGTCGCGCGTTCAAATCGCGCCGTCCCGACCACATACCCAACCCGCAAAGGCCATCCACACCAGGATGGCCTTTTGTTTTTATGGCAACGGTACGCTTGGGCAGCCACGTAAGATCCGCGACGAAACCAATTAGGTTGGCGGCGGTCATGGCTTTGTTTTTGGCATTCGCCGCCTTGGGCCTTTGCGCCGCCTGCTCCGACCAGAACCAACCGATCAATGCGCAGGCCAGGTTTCTGCGGGATTATCTTGATGTCCGTCTTGATAACATCCTGTCTGCCTTGGAACCCAGCCTGGGCAACGGAAACCACGACCAACTCAACGCCTTGCTTGGCAAACTTCCCAAGAGTCAGCCGGAGTTGCCCCATCTGATCCTGGTGCTCAATGAAAACGAAACGGTTCTGGCGGCGCGGACGTTCCAAGGCCCCAACGGCAGCCTCAATCTCCAGCATCCGGTTGGCTATAATTACTCGAAATATGAGATGATTAACGGCAAGACCGCCGAAAAGGGCACATTTCTTTTTTGCATGTACAGCAATGAAGGCAAGCTGATGGTGGCCTGCCGTAGCGCATGGTCCGGCGTCAGCTACAGAGGCACGGTCTGCGTGGCCCTGCCGTGCTGGGGCCTTCCGGAGGACAGCCGCATCAGCGAACAACAATTCATCAATTTAAAATTCGACGACAAATAACAAAACAGCCGACCCGGGTACCGCTCCTGGCGGCCTCCCTTTCATGGGCGTTCTTGCCGGCTGCAACGTCCCCACCTATCCGCTTGATTTACAACCAGTTAAGCCCGGCCGACCGGCTTGACATAAAATTTGCGCCATGTTTGAATTCTTGCGGATGTTAATATGGCCGTATTGATCTCACTTCCGCTGGAGCGAATCCTTGCGCATTAATCCCATACTCACAGCCCTTGCCCTGATAACGAGTGTCCTGTTTTTACCGGTCATCGCAGGCGCCGCCCAAGATCATCGTGACAAAACGCCCCAACAGATAGTGGATACTGCCAACGAAATCTTGCAAAACACCCAGCCGAACGGCTCCCTGTCGGCCCAGGCCTTGGCCGCGCGCTCCCTGGCCCGTGATGAACTGGGAGAATTCCAGCAGGCCCTGGACGACGCCCGCGCCGCGGTCAGGCAGGACCCCGCCTCGCCGTTGGCCTGGATAGCCAGGGCCAAGGCGGCCGCGCTGTTGGGAGGCTATGACCAGGCACTGCGGGACCTGAACAAAGCGGCCGGTTTGAACCAAGGTTTTTTTGACAAGCATGGCGGCCCCTTGCTCAGGGCCGTCTGCCTGATTGTGCTGCGGCAAACCAACCGCCAGACCATTGAAGACCTTGAGAAGGCCTTGACCGAGTCCCCCCGTGACGCACGTGTTTGGTTGCTGCTGGGCAAGGCAAAGCTCGATCAGGGCGACGGCCCAGGCGCGTTCCTGGCCCTGGACAAGGCTATCGAGTTGGATCCAGACCTGGCCGAAGCCTATTTTTGGCGCGCCAGGGCCTGGGTGGAAAGGCACGACGGCACAACGGCCACCATCGAACGGGCAAAGTCCGATATCAACCGGTTTCTGGCCCTCAAGCCGGCCAATGGTCCTGGGCTGGCCCTACGGGGCTGTATTTTGGCGGCCATGGGCGGATACCGCGCCTTGATTCTGGATACGGAAAAGGCCTTGGATCTCATGGGAGGATCAGCCGACGAACACCGGTGGCTGTACAATCTGGAATACACCATCTGGAATATGAATATGGAGGAAAAGCCTTTAATATCGTTGAACATTGCCGAAACAGCCGGTTTACTGAACCGGCCAGCACTGGCGCCCATAAACGAGGCCCTTTACTCCACTGCCTTCTTGTTTAACCCGAAAAATGACTTTGTGCTCACCCGCCTAGGCATTTCCCGCATGATCCAAGACCGGGTCCTGGTGGCTCTGGAAGATCTGAAAAAGGCCAGGGCCATGGGCCAGCGCACCGCCCTCAACGGACTGGCCCTGGCCCAGTCCATCCGCCTGGCCCATCCGCCCGGCCGCGACGCCTTGCCCGTTCTAAATGAAGTGCTGGAAGATCAACCGGACAATGCCGACGCCATGATAATGCGGGCGAGGATCAACCAGGATCTGGGCATGCCCCAGGCGGCCGCGAACGATCTCGAGGAAGCCCTGCGGATTCAACCGGCCTCGGCAACTGCGGCCTTGTTGCTGGCCCGGCTTCAACAAAACCTTGGCCGCCCGGAAAAGGCCCTGGACGTGCTCGACGGCTCGGCGGCCATACACGGCCACCGGGGCGATATCCAAATGGCCCGAGGCCGGGTATTGCTGGAAAGGGGCAGATATCAGGACGCGTTGGAGGCCCTGGACATTGCCCTTGCCTGTCTGCCGGACTCGGCGGAGGCACTTCTGCTCAGAGCCAAGGCCCTGGCGAGCTTGGATCAAACCGGTTTGGCCCAAAAAGATCTGGCAAGAGCCATTGCCATTGAGCCGTCATATATTGAGGCACTGGATGAACTCGACAGAATAAAGGCAATGGGCAAACAGTAGCTTTACTATTGACAACTTGCGAATAACTAATTAATATAACGAAAGTTTTCAAATAATTCCCGAGGGGAAGATGGAAAGCAAAAGCATAAGCCGTAAACAGTTCGCCAAGCGTTTCAGAGGCTGCGACCAGCAAGAGGTCACCGTGTACCTCAGGAGCGTGGCCGAATACGCCTCAGGCCTGGAAAAGCAGATCGAGTTGCTCAACTCAGAGCTTGAGGAAGCCAAACGTGAAGTGCGCGAATTGCGCTCCCGCGACCAGAGCTTCGAGGCGGCCCTTGCGCAAGCCCGTGAAATGTCTAGCGAAATAAAGCTAAATGCCGAGCGGGAAAGTAAACTTCTCATCTCTGAGGCCGAATTGCAGGCTGAAAAAATCCTCAATCAGGCCCACACCAGACTGGCCCAGATCCACGACGACATCGCCGAACTCAAACGGCAGCGCACCCAGTTCGAGGTTCGCCTCCGCTCGCTGGTGGAAGCCCACCTCAAGCTTATGGACGTGGAATTGGACCGGGACCGCGAGCTTTCGGAGCTGGAAGACAAGATCAAGATACTCCGGGGCCCGGCCAAATAGTTTTTCATGTTGGACATTAAAAAAGAGCCCCACGGCATCAGCTTTGCCGTGAGGGTGACGCCAAGGTCTTCGCGCGATCTCGTTGCCGGAGAAGAAGGCGGAGTGCTCAAGATACGCCTCAACGCGCCGCCGGTCGACGGCAAGGCCAATGACGCGTTGATCCGTTTCGTGGCCAAGCAGCTGGGCTTGGCCCGCCGGGATGTCAATCTGGCCCAGGGGGAGAAATCCCGCAACAAGAGGCTTTGCGTCAGCGGAATCAGCGCCGACGAATTGCACAAACGGTTGGGGCTGTGATTGGCCGTTGCCTTATTGCTCTCGTTTTGTGCGCCTGGCTGGCCCTGCCGCAAGCCGCCATGGCCGACTCCACCCAACAACTGGAAATCCATGGCGCCTCGCCCGAGCTAAAGGCATATATCAGCACAAGCGTTGAAAACACGTCCCCCCGGCTCCAGGCCTGGACCGGCCGCAAACCAACACGCATCGTCATCCACGTTCACGGCAGCCAGGCCTCCTTCGCCCGCCAGATGGATATCCTGGGCGCTCCGTCATGGGCCGACGGTCTGGCCCTGCCCCGTAGTGGCCAAATCCATATCAAGAGCCCCGCGCTCCTGGCCGGAGTGGCCGAGTTCGACCATGTTCTTTCCCACGAACTGATGCACCTTCACTTGGCCACCACCATGGGCGGCAGGTCCCTGCCCCTGTGGCTGGAGGAGGGGCTGGCGGTTCTTCTTTCGGGCGAATCCGGCTGGCGACGGGGTTCGGCCATGGCCCGGGGCGTGCTCATGGGCCAACTGCCGTCCCTTGCGGAATTGGCGGACCATTTCCCGGCGGACCACGCCGATGCCGCCGAGGCCTACGCAGTGTCATACTTTTTCGTGAGTTGGTTCCTGGAAAACTACGGCGACAAAGCAATGCGGGACGTCATCAGCGGTCTGGGTCAGGGGCTGACAACAACCGCGGCCTTCCGGCGAGCCACCGGGATTTCCCTGGCCAAGCTGGAAAAGCAGTTCAACGATGCCATGGAAGACCGGTTTTCCTGGTTCGGCCTGTTAGCCGACAGCGGGGTGTTTTGGAGCGTTATAGCTGTGCTTGCCGCCCTGGCTCTAATCATTGCATACAGGAGGCAAAAAAACCGGCGCAGGACCATGGACGGACCGGACCGGGAATTATTGCACGTACCGCCGGGCAGGGTCTGGCCCCCGCCTACAAGGCGCACGGACGTGCTTTCAGAAGCTGGCCAGCGTCACGACGACCACAGGCCCAGCCAATAAGCTATGCGCTATGGGGGAAAGGCAGACTCTCCAGTGAATCGTCAATAACCTGCTGCGAGTGGCCCTGCTCTCTGGCCGCGGCGCATTCGAAATGAAGAACGCAATGCGTCAGGCAAACCATGTCTTCACGGTCAAACTGCCCGAAGCAGCTGATTCGTCCTTCAAATTCGCTTACATCCAATCTGGTTGCCAATGCGTCTATCCTTGCTGGTAATTAATTTAAAAACACCCGCCTAAAATGACGGAGGTTTTGCAACGCTACGCCCGCGCCCATGACCACCGTGGTCAGGGGATTGTTCGCGATATGCACGTCCATGGACAGTTCACGGGCCAACAACTGATCCAAGCCCCTTATCAGCGCGCCGCCGCCGGCCAGCACCAAACCCCGCTCGGCAACATCGGCCGCCAGCTCCGGCGGTGTTTTTTCAAATGCCCTGCGTACGCTCTCGGTGATGACCTGCACGGGCTCGGCCATGGCCCCCCGCACTTCGGAGTCGGTGAGGGTGATTGTCTTGGGGATGCCCTCCACCAAATCCTTGCCGCTGACATTCATTTGCAGCGGTTCGGGAAGCTCAAATGCTGAACCTATCTTAATTTTTATCTGTTCCGCGGTGTTTTCGCCAATCTGAAGCTGATATTTTTTTTGGACATAGCGCATTATGGCCTCGTTGGCCTCATCACCAGCCACGCGCACCGACTCGGAATACACCGTTGAATACATGGAAATAACGGCGACTTCGGTAGTGCCGCCGCCTATATCAACAACCATTGAACCCTGCGGTTCGCCTATGGGCAAATCCGCCCCGATGGCCGCGGCCATGGGTTCCTCAATTAAAAAAACGTCCCGGGCTCCGGACTGCTCGGCGCTTTCGATCACCGCCCTTTTCTCGACCTGGGTAACGCCGCTGGGCACGCCGATGAGCATGCGCGGCTTGACCAGACCGGCCATGGTGCGCACGGCAATGATGAACTCCTTGATCATCACCCTGGTCATGTCAAAGTCGGCAATGACGCCGTCACGCAAGGGGCGCGAAGCGATTATGGACGGGCTGGTGCGGCCCAGGTATTCCTTGGCCTTGGCCCCCACGGCCACGGTCTTGCCGTTGTCGGCCCTCACCGCCACCACCGACGGCTCGTTGAGCACCACCCCCTTGCCCTTGATGAAAATCAAGGTGTTGGCCGTGCCCAGGTCCATGGCCATGTCTTTGGCAAAAAGCCCCATCAATTTATCAAATACCATTGCGCCCTTTCCCTCTCCTCAGACCATCGGCGGCCGCTGTCAATCGAACTCCGTGCCGCAGTGTTCGATCGTCGCCGCCACCCTGTGACCGGCCAATTGCAGGGCCCGCAGTTCTTCCTCGTCCACCATGCGCTGGGTATTGCCGGCAAAGGCCCAAACGCCCGTCAGCCTGCGCCAAGCCAACAGCGGTACGCCCAAAAAGGCATTGTACCCTCTAACCTGCTCGTCAGGCGATACCAAATAGGATTTTCCCTTGAGCGGTTTGAGCCGGTTGTGGCAAAGCGGCTTTGCCTCCCGCAAAACCCAGCCGACCAGGCCCTGGCTAACCGGAAAGGAACGGCCCCGGAGTGTGCTCATGGCAGGACCGTCCACTGCCTCCACGGTAAACTGTCTGCGTCCCGGATGCAACAGGCATAGCATGCCCATTGACAGTCCGCAGTAGCGCCTGCCCGCGTCCAACACCGCCCGGTTGAACTCCCTGGGGTCGCTGTAGTTAAGCGAGGCGTTTTCGATATCGTAGAGCAGGTCCAGGATACGGCCATACATGGCCTCGCGGCTGCACGTGTCTTGATGCCTAACCAGGTTGGCAAAAAACTTGGCGAAATCGCGGACCGTCTTTTTCTCGCGTTCGCCGAAAACCGCCCTTTTCTTGGTGTCGACCACCAGCACGCCGCTGTCGCCCACCGGCATGGCCAAGAAGGCCTTGATGCCCTCGTCTTCGCTGTAGAGCCCCGTGGCATCGGAGCTTTGCTGGTAGCGGTCCACGTCAACCGGAGCCCCGTGTTTGGCCACGTAGCCCACCAGCCCCTGGCCGGGTTTTATGGGCTCGTCGCTCTTGAAGCGTCGGCTGAGTGTGTGCCAGGCCACGGCCTTGAGTCCGTCTTCACCGGGCTGGGGTAAAAAAAGAGCCGCCGTAAAGGCCTCGGTGATGTCGGCCAATAATTCGATGGCTTCTGTCAGTTCCCGGCGGGTATCCATTAACTGTTGCACTTCACCAGGCTATTTCTGTATGTCTCTACAAAAGTTGCTGTACGAACGGTCATATGAAGCCTCTCCGGCCTTGCTGAAAAAGCAGCCGGGAATCTGGCCCATACGCCTGTGATAAGCCACGCACTGGCAGCACAGCCCCGCCTTTTCGCAGGAACTGTAGGTGCAAGTGCATTGATCCAAATTGGCCTTGTAGTTGGGGCAGGCGTCTTTCATCTTTTTTATATCTGCCACGGGAAATACCTTCCGCGTTGCTTATAATTTTACTTGCAAACGCTTCCTAAAGCGTTAGTCTATTATTCCAATACCACTCTATATAGGTTGCCAATAGGTGTCAACCACAGAATAATGGGGTCCCACTCCATAGCTAATTTACTTACTCACTTTGGCCTCGGAGAGAAAATGCCCGAACTGCCCGAAGTGGAATGCGTCCGCCAAACCCTTGAGCCGGCTGTTATCGGCCGAACCATTTCCGGGGTGGAGATCGCATATGAAAAGGCCGTCGAACCATCGGTGGCGGCATTCACCTCCGGAGTGACTGGCCGAACAATAACCGGCACCGGCCGCCACGGCAAGCTGCTGATCCTTAATCTGGACAACGGCGCGATCCTGGCCATCCATCTGCGCATGACCGGCCAGGTCATCGTGGCCAGGCAAAGGCCCGAGGCCAACCACATCCACGTCCGCCTGCGCCTGGACAACGGCGTCAGCGTGTTTTACCGCGACATGCGCAAATTCGGACGCCTGACCTATTGCCCGGACCAAGCGGCCCTGGCGACCGGGCCCCTTGCCAACATGGGCCCCGACGCACTGGGCCTGGACCAAGACGATTTCTGCGACCTGGTGGGGGCCAAGGGCGGCAAGTTGAAAAACGTGATCCTGGACCAGCGTGTCTTGGCCGGGGTGGGCAACATCTATGCCGACGAATGCCTGCATCGGGCCTGCCTGTCTCCGGTGGCCTGCCCCAAGGACCTGCCCCGGGAAGACCTCCAGCGCCTGCACGGCCACCTCATCGAAACACTCCACGAAGCCCTTGAAAAAGGCGGCAGCAGCATCCGCAACTTCATGGACGCCGAAGGCCGGGCCGGCACTTTTCAGCACAGCCACCGGGTCTACCGCCGCACGGGCCAGCCTTGCCCGGTGTGTGGCGGCGAGATCCAGCGCATCGTCCTGGCCGGGCGCAGCACACATTACTGCCCCAGGTGCCAGAAAAGCTGATATGCTGTAGGCGGACTTTAGCCGGGAGACCTCCATGAAACGCGTAATGATCCTGATCGCCGCAATAGCCATGGCCCTGGCGGCCACGGCGGCCATGGCCGAGCAAAGCGTATACGTGCCCGCCTATTCCCATATCTACTACGGCGACAAACCCTCGAAAATCCTGCTGACGACCACCTTGAGCATCCGCAACACCGACCCGGCCAAGAACCTGACGCTGCATAAGGTGGAGTACCGCAACGGTCAGGGCAAGCTACTGAAAAACTTCACCAAAGATCCCGTACTCATCCAGCCTTTCGCAGCGGTGCGCTTCGTGGTGCCGGAAAACGACACCGAAGGCGGCTCGGGGGCCAGCTTTATCGTCATCTGGAGCGCCGCGGGCAAGCTGAACAAGCCGGTGATTCAAGCCGTTATGATCGGGGCCACGGCCAACCAGGGCATCAGCTTTATCTGCGACGCGGTGGCCATACCACAATTAAAGTAAACCAAGCTCTTGACAGCAGTGAGACATACAGCCTATTAATATTGAACGAACGCTCGGTTTCTAGAGGGCACATTATGGTTCAATGGCTGATACAAACCAATGCCTCGGCATGCACGGGCTGCCTGCGTTGCGCCTTGGCCTGCTCGGAAAAAGACACCGGGATCTTCAACCCCTCCGCCGCCCACATCCGCATTGAAACCAATGAAATCGAAAACATCATCAGCTTTGACGAGGGCTGCACCTTTTGCGGAGTCTGCGTGGAGCAGTGCCTCTACGGAGCCCTTAGCAAAACCCGCAGGGAGGCCGTGTTATGAGCTTGGGCGGATTTGGCGGCAACATCCTCATGGCCGATCTGGCCGGCAAGCTTGACCGAAGGCCCTTGCCCCAGGACCTGGCCCGGCAATACATCGGCGGCCTGGGCCTTAGCATCAAGCTGGCGCACACGGCCATCAAGCCGGGAACCCCGGCTCTTGCTCCGGAAGCAGCGGTGGTGCTGGGCGTGGGGCCCCTGGTGGGGACCAGCCTGCCAGCGGCCAGCCGGGTGTACGCCGTGGCCAAGCTTCCGGCGGGCGGGGCCATAGGCTGGTGCGGCGGCGGCGGAGTGAGCTTTGGCAGCCACTTCAAGAACTGCGGCCTGGATCATATAGTCCTCACCGGCAGGGCCGACAGGCCCTCCATTCTGCGCCTGGAAGACGACCAGGCCCGGCTGGATGACGCGGCCGAATTCTCCGGCTTGGGCATCGAACAGACCATTGAACTGGCTCGAAAAAAATACGGCCCCTGCGGGGTGTTGTGCATCGGCCCATCGGGGAAAAACCTGGTCGCCATGGCCATGGCCTCCATCGACGGCATGGCCACCATCGGCCGGGGCGGACTGGGCGCGGTGCTGGGCTCCAAAAACCTCAAGGCCGTGGTGGCCACGGGCTCCCTGGGCGTATCGGTGGCCGACCGCAAGGCCTTCGGCAAGGTCAGCCGCGGGGTTTTCAAACAGATGCGCGACTATGCCTATCTCAAGCAATGGCAGGAGTTGGGCCTGCTCAAGTCCTTGCCCGTGGTGCCGCCGGAATATTATCTTTCCATAAAAAAACGCCGGGTTGCCTGCGTGTCCTGCCCCATCGGCGACAAGGACATCATCGAGATCCCCGACGGGCCCTACGCCGGTCTGCGGGTCTGCACTTCCTCGGCCGTCAACCTGTTCACGCCGACGATTTTCGGACTCAAGGACAAGGAGCAGGCCATCAAGCTGACCAGCATGTTGGACGACCTGGGCCTGGATCTATTCGAATTTTTCGCGGCCGTGGGTCTGGCCGCCCGCCTAGCCGCCCAAGGGGCCATCCCGCAGGACATGCTGCCCATGGCCATTGACAACACCGCCCTGGAATCCCTGGAATACTGGGCCGGAGCAATTGCCTTCAAACAGGGCCTAGGCACGGTCATGGCCGGGGGCATCGGCGGGCTGCTGGAAAAATACGGACCGCCCGCTGACGGCCAAGCGCCTCCGATGATCAAGGGTCTTTCACCGTATGTCGGGCCGGGCGCGGCCCTGCCCTGGGACCTGTTCGGCACCCAGGAGCTAGGCCAGGCCCTGGACCCGCGGGGGCCCCACGTTGGCGCCAGCGGCTCGCCCACATATTTTGCAAGGCGTCCCCTGGAGGTCTTTCCCAAGCATCTGAAGCGCATGGGCGTGCCCGACGAGGCCCTGGAGCGCATCCTGCCCGGCCTGGGCACGGAAAACGCCGGGCTCAAGGTCGGCGCGCTGCTCAAATACTCTCACCGCTGGTTCACGGTGCTCGGCTCTTTGGGCGTGTGCGCCAGGGCCCAGATCAACCGCTTTTACAATGCCGAGATCCTGGCCCAGGCCTACAGCGCGGCCACGGGCATTGAATCCAGCTTCGCGGAGCTGGGTCGCCGGGCCGACCGGGCCTGGACCGTATTGCGGCTGATGAACCTGGCCGAAGGCCAGGGCCGCCAGGCCGACATCCTGCCCGGCCAGTGGTTCGGCAAAGGCGGATTCCGGGACTATGTCACCGAGAAGCCCGCCCCCCAGGACCACTTTGAAACAATGGTCGATGATTATTACCAGGAGCAAGGGTGGGCACCGGACAGCGGCGCGCCCCTGCCCGAAACCCTGGCCTCCCTGGGCCTGGACAAGCTCTGATTCATAATCCGAAGGGGGTTTTATCTATGAAAGAAGAGATGGTTTGTAGTTACTGCGCCAAAAAGAAATGCTTTTTCGGTGATTTCAGCACCGCCCCGCCGGGCTGCCCCACCCTGAACAACACCGAGGAACTCGAGGCGGCCAAGCAAAAGCTGGCCCAACCGGACAACAAGGCAATGGCCCAAAACGTGGCCAAAACCTGGAAAGACTACGGAAAGCTGACCAGGGTCGAGGAGACGGTGCTCTACGCCAAGCTTCAAGGGGCTCAAAAGTTGGGCCTGGCCTTTTGCGTGGGCCTGGGCGAGGAGGCGGAAAAATTCACCAACATCCTGCTCAACGCGGGTTTCGACGTGGTCAGCGCCTGCTGCATGTACGGCGGGCTCAGCGCCGAGGACGTAGACCTGGCCGACGAAGACAAGATCATGCCGGGCATGCGTCAGCCCATGTGCAACCCCATCGGCCAGGCCGAGTTGATGAACCACGCCAAAACCGACTTGAACATCGTACTGGGGCTGTGCGTGGGCGACGACACTCTGTTCATAAAACACTCCGAGGCGCCGGTCACCGTGCTGGCCGTCAAGGACCGCGTGTTGGCCCACAATCCCCTGGGCGCGCTATATACGTCCAGAAGCATCTACACCAGGCTCAATACCCGTAGACCCAAGAAGACGGATGAAAAATAAAGGAGCGACTTAAATGGCTAAAATCAATGCGGACGTGAAGGACCTGTTCAACAAGGTCAAGACGGTGATGCTGGCCACGGCCGACGCCGACGGCATGCCCAACGCGGTGCCCATGGGCGCAAAAACGATCATTGACGATGAAACTATCCTGCTGGGCGACCAGTTCTTCAACAAGACCCTGGCCAACCTGAAGGCCAATCCCCAGGCATCCATCAGCTTCTGGGAAGGCATGACCGGATACCAGATCAAGGGCAAGGTGGAGGTGACCAACGAGGGTCCGTTGTTCGAAACCATGGCCGCGTTCGTGGCCGCCGAGGGTAAAAAGCTGGGCCTGCCCCTGAAGACCAAGAACGTCGCCCTGCTCAAGGTCGAGGCCGTTTACAACACCACGCCCGGCCCCAAGGCCGGCACACTGGTGGAGTAGGCCCCTGATGCAGGAAAAAGTCCGGGCCGCCGTTATGGCGGCCCTGCTATTTACCATCATCTGCGCGCCGGCCGCCGGGGCCGACCGGTTGATGAGCCGCAGCGACGCCGAGGTCCTGCTCAGCCGGATGCAACAGGCCTACGAGAACGTGCGCGACTACACCGCCGTGTTCCATAAAAAGTGCGTTCTTCCCGATGACGACTGCCCCGACGAAAAGGCCTTCATGAAGTTTCAAAAGCCCTTTGCCCTGTACATGAAGTGGCAGGGTCCGGCCCATGAGGACCAGGAAATGATCTACGTCCAGGGGCTCAACGGCGGCCAAATCATGGGGCATCCCGGATCGTTCCCGGATGTGACCCTGAGTCTGGCACCTGACTCCGGCTTGGTAATGCACTGCAACCGCCGTACTGTGACCCAGTCGGGCATCGGCAATATGATCGCTATCACCGAGACCATCCTGGAGGCCTATCCCCGGGCCGTTTTGCGCGATGAAGGCAATATCGACGTATACGGCGTCAACTGCCGTTGTTTTTCCATCCAACGCAGCGCACCGGGTAAAAATCCTGACGATTGCTGGGTCAAGGCCCGGCTATGCGCCAGCGATGAAGACCTGTTGCCCCGCCGGGCCACGTTTTGGGATGGAAACGGCACAGTCATAGAGGATTACGGATATTCCGACGTCAAGTTCAATATTGGATTGACGGATATCGACTTTGATCCAGACAACCCTGAATATGATTTTTAGCAACCCTTTGGAGGATCATCATGAGCGCGCAAGAAAGCACCCGCGTGGTTTATAAGACATGCCCCCTGTGCGAGGCCACCTGCGGCCTGGAGATAACCCTAAAAGGCGACGAGGTCGTCAAGGTCCGGGGGGACAAGGACGATGTATTCTCCAAGGGTTATTTCTGTCCCAAGGGCGCATCCATCCACCTTTTGCACAACGACCCGGACCGGCTGCGCACCCCCCTGGTGCGCAAAAACGGCAACCTGGAGCCGGCCACTTGGCCAGAGGCCTTCGCGGCCGTGGAAAAGGGTCTGCTGCCCATTATGGAGGCCCATGGCCGGGACGCCGTGGGCGTGTATTTGGGCAACCCCAACGCCCACACCCTGGCGGGCAACATGTTCATGAAGCCCATGCTCAAGGCTCTGGGCAGCAGCAATATCTTCACGGCCAGCACGGTGGACCAGATCACCAAGCATGTCTCCTGTGGACTGATGTTCGGCGGGCCGGTGACCGTGCCCATACCGGACATCGAACGTACGGACTATTTGCTCATCCTGGGGGCCAACCCCTTTGAATCCAACGGCAGCGTCTGCACCGCGCCGGGCTTCCCCGAAAGGCTAAGGGAACTCAGAAAGCGCGGGGCCAAGCTGGTGGTGGTGGACCCAAGAAAGACCCGCACGGCCGAAGCCGCCGACGAGCACATACATATCCGGCCCGGCGGCGACGCGCCCTGGCTCATGGCCATAGCCAACGAACTATTCGAGCGGGGGCTTACCGATCCGGGCCACCTTGCCGGCCATATCAACGGCCTGGACGAATTCAAGGAGCTGGTCAAGCCGTTCACACCGGAGAGGGTGGCGGATTGGTGCGGCATTGATCCGGCCACCACCAGACGCATTGCCGCCGAACTGGCCGGGGCTCCCACATCGGCCATATACGGCCGCATGGGTACCAGCACCCAGGTGTTCGGCGCGGCGGCCACCTGGCTGGTGGATGTGATCAACATCCTTACCGGCCACTTTGACCGGCCCGGCGGCAACATGTTCCCCAGCCCGGCCCATTTGCCGCCCAAGCTCAAGGCAGGCGGCAGAGGATGGGGCATGTACCGATGGGCCAGCCAAGCCACCGGCGCACGGGAAGTCCTGGGTGAATTCCCCGTTTCGACCATGGCCGCCAGCATCGAGGCCGACGGCCCCGGTGCGGTCAAGGCCCTGATCACCTGCGCCGGCAACCCGTCCCTGACCTGCCCCAACTCCAACCGCCTGGACAAGGCCATCGCCTCGCTGGATTTCCTGGTCTGCATTGATTTTTACCTCAACGAGACGGCCCGTCACGCCGACGTCGTGCTGCCTCCCACGGGGCCGCTGTCCACCAGCCACTATGACCTGGTGTTCTACACCTTTGCCGTGCACAACGTGGCCAATTATTCAGCGCCGGTGATCCCCAAGGCCGCCGATGAGATGGACAAATGGGAGATCTTGCTGAAGATGGCCCTGGTCCTGGGCGGCCAGGGAGCCGACGCCGACCCATTGGCCCTGGAGGAAATGATCATCCGGGGCGCCCTGCAAAAAGCCGTTTCAGCCAAGGGCTCCCCCCTGGCCGGCAAAACCGTGGACGAACTATTGGGCCAATTGAACGGCGGACCGGGCCAGGACCGGCTGCTGGACCTGATGCTGCGCACGGGCTCCCACGGCGACTGGTTCGGCCTCAACCCCGGCGGCATGAGCCTTGCCCAACTCATCGACAATCCCCACGGCATTGACCTGGGCAATCTGCAACCCAGGGTGCCGGAAGTGCTGCTGACTCCCTCGGCCAAGATAGAGCTGGCCCCGGAGCAGCTGGCCGCCGACACCCGGCGCATGCTGGAGCATCTGGACAAGGCCCTTCCGCCCATGGTGCTAATCGGCAGGCGGCACCTGCGCTCCAACAACAGCTGGATGCACAACATAGAACCGCTGATTAACGGACCCGACCGCTGCACCCTGCAAGTGCACCCCGACGACGCCCGGCGCCTTGGCTTGAGCCACGGCGGCAGTGCCGAAATATCATCCAGGGTCGGCAGCATCAATCTGCCGGTGGAGGTAAGCGATTCGCTGATGCCCGGCGTGGTCTGCGCGCCCCACGGCTGGGGCCACGACATCCCCGGAGCGCGGCTTGGCGTGGCGGCGACCAAGCCCGGCGTGAACACCAATGTCCTTACCGACGATGAAATGCTCGATACCGTTTCGGGCAACTGCGTCTTGAACGGCATCCCGGTGGCCGTGGGCCCGGCCTGATCTTGGGGCAAAAAAATGCCCGGCAGGGGGCTGCCGGGCATTGACCTATGCGGTCTGCGCCGCTCCAGGGGGGCAGGCGTCCTGAAGCGGTGCTTATTTAATATTACACCCGTGGAAATATTTTAGCCACATTAATTCCTAGTGAACTACATGACTATTGCCCCGCCGCCGCTTCGGCCGCCTCTTTGGCCACCTTGGCAGCGTTCGCCGCTTTCTCCTGCTGGGTCAGCAGGGTGCTTATCTGGGCGGCCTTTTCAGGCTTTAGGCTGGCCATGACCTTGCCCGCGGTGCGGCTCTGCATGCGCCGAAAGACCTCCACGGCCATGTTGATCTCCAGTTTGGAGATAACCTCGGCCGCTGGTTCGGGCCGCATGTTGCTAAGCACCTTCACCAGTTGGGTGATACGTTCCTGACGCTGCTGGTTCTGCTTGTCTATCATGTCATCCAGGGCGGCCTGGACCTTTTTGAGCTGTTCGATGCGGTTGTTGACGTCCTTGCGCAGGCTTTCAAGTTCCTGGCGTTCCCGCTGGATGCGTTCTTCCTCAAGGGCCAGGCTCTGCTGCTTTTTTTCCAGCAACTCGATGAGCCGGGGGTCGTATTTGGCGGCCTGGCTGGGTGGTTCCTCCTGGGCTTCGCCCTCCTTGGCTTCTCCTTGTTTGGCTTCGCCTTCCTTGGCCTCGCCCTCTTCGGCCTTGGCGGCCTCTTCGGTTTTTTCCGCCTCTTGGGCGGCCACCACTGCCGGCCCATACGAAAGTTCCGGCCCGGATATGACAACAGCCAAAAGCAAGGCAACCACCTTGAGAATCAACCCCACGGTCAGGATTCGCTCCATCATTTTGAGTTTCATTGGCTGTTCTTCCTTGAGTAGTTTCTCACCGCCACTTCGTCCAGGGCAATCTGCTCCAGGCGGCGCTCATTGTCCAGATATTCGCGGAGGTGCCGTTCGCGCAACACATCCAGGGCCTTGCGGTCCCTGGTGGCAATGACCAGCTTTCCCCTTGCCAGTTCGGTCTCGGCGTTGAGCAGGCCCAGACGGGATGCCTGGCGCATCTGCTGAATTCGCAGGGTCGTGGCATAGTCTCCGGCCAGGGCGTATTCATGGGCGGGCATGCCCTTGGCGCTACGCTGGGCCAACTGCTCCCGGCGCGTGGTGACTTCCTCGGATATCCACTCCAGTTGTTTGAGGCAGTCGTGTTCGGCCTTCATCCGCTTGGCCAGCTCGGCTTGGGCCAGCTCTTCCTTGTGCCTGCGGTGTTCCAACACTGATTGCAATCTGAAGCGAAAGGCCATGACAAAATCCGTTATTGCATCAAACGCACCAGTTGGGACCGGCTGGACTTGATATCCACGCCCTGCTCAACCGGCTGGGTCAGAAATTCCTTGATTTTACTCATCATGCCGATGGCCTTGTCAATGGTCGGGTTGGTGCCCTCGGCATATGCCCCGATATTGATCAGGTCCTCATTGCGGCGGTAGGCCGCCAACAGCTCATTGAGCTTGCGGGAGGCGGCGGTGACGTCCACCGGGTTGATGTCCTTGGCCAGACGGCTGATGGACCCCAGCAACTCCACTGCCGGGTAATGGCCCTGGTCGGCCAATGATCGCGTCAGCACCACGTGGCCGTCAAGGATCGAACGCATGGCGTCGGCCACCGGCTCGGTGACGTCGTCGCCCTCCACCAATACGGTGTAGATCCCGGTGATGGAACCGCCTTCCTCAATGGTCCCGGCCCGCTCCAGCAACCGGGGAAGCTGGGCGAATACGCTGGGCGTGTAGCCTTTGGTCGTGGGCGGTTCGCCGATGCTCAGGCCAACCTCGCGCCCGGCCAGGGCAAAACGGGTCACCGAGTCCATCATCAGGATCACGTCCCGGCCCACGTCCCGGAAATATTCGGCAATGCTGGTGGCCAAATAGGCGGCGCGCATGCGCACCAGGGCCGGCTGGTCGCTGGTGGCCACCACCACCACGCTGCGGGCCAAGCCCTCGGGGCCCAGGTCGCGCTCTATGAATTCCCGCAATTCGCGGCCGCGCTCACCCACCAGGGCGATGACGCTGACATCTGCGGCCGTGTGCCGGGCGATCATGCTCATGAGTGTGGATTTACCCACGCCGGAACCGGCGAAGATGCCGATGCGCTGGCCCTTGCCCAGGGTCAGCATGGAGTTGATGACCCGCACGCCCACGTCGACCGGCTCCTTGATGCGCGGCCGGGCCATTGCCGACGGCGCCTGGCGGTAAAGCGGGTAAAGGGTTTCCCAATCGGGAGCCGGGCCGGAATCCACCGGATTTCCCAGGCCGTCCAGAACCCGGCCCAGCAGGGCGGGTCCCACCCGGACCTGGCTCTCGCTGCCGGCCGGGGAGACCAGACAGCCAGGCTTTAGTCCGCGCATGTCGGCGTAAGGCATGACCTGCATGCCCCGGGCATTGAAGCCCACAACCTCGCCCAACACTGCCTGGCCGTTGACGTGCACCTTGACGCCGGCGCCCACCGGCAGTTCCAGGCCCTGGCACTCGGCCACCAGGCCCACCACCTGGCTGATGCGGCCCATGGCGGTCATGGGGTTGCATTGCTGCAAATCCTGTTGGTAACGATCCAGCAGACCAGAGTCCATCACCACTGCTCCGGGTCGTCGGCGGGCGCGTCGCCCCAGCCGTCGTCTGCTTGCGTATCGGTCTGGGCCTCACCGTCCGTCTCCTTGGCCCTGGGGCCGGGGTCGGTGACGGCCAGTTCGGTGATATCCAGGGCCGGGCCGTTGCGCAGGCTCTGTTCTAGCTGTGCGAAGATGGCCCCGCGTCGGGTGGCCAGGGTGGCGTCTATGACCGTGTCGGCGGCCTCCACCATGCAGTCGCCGGGTCCCAGTTCATCGTCGGCAATGACATTGACCCGCTCCAGCATGCCGAATCTTTGCAGAAGCTGCGGCTGCAACTCGTTGATGGCGCCGATATCCACGCTGGAGCAACGCACCGTCACGATGCCGGAAGCCACTACCTGCTCAATGGCCCGCCGGACAACGCCGCCGATGAGTTTGCCGGGCAATGCATTATCGACCAAAAACAGGCCATCCACGGCCGCCTGAACCAGGGCGATTACCTCGCGCTCCAGATTGCCCAGCACATTGTGCTTGGCCCGGTCCAACGAGGCGGCAGCCGTTTCGATGTTGCTCATTGCCGCTTCGATGCGGGCGCGGCTGGCTAATTTACCTTCATCAAGGCCCTGCTGATAACCTTCTTCGTATGCCTTTTGGCGTATGGCCTCGGCCTCGGACTGGGCCTCGGCAATGCCCTGCTGGGCCTGCTGCACCTTTTCATCGGCGTCGGCCAAAATTCGCTTGGCCTGACGCTGGGCAACTTCACGGGGATCTTCCTGGGGCTTGCCCAGGTTGAGCAGCTCGAATTGATCCGGATGGTAACCGGCTGGTTTCTCCGGTTCGGGCTGGGGCTTCCGGGGCGCCTCGAATTCGCCCAGAACAAAGTCGGAAACGCTATCCCTGGCCTGGCTAGACAAGGGTGTCCTCCCCGCCCTTGCCGCCGATGGCGATCTTGCCTTCCTTTTCCAGCCTGCGGGCGATCTGGATGATCTTCTGCTGGGACTCCTCGACCTCCGACAGACGCACCGGGCCCATGACCTCCAGGTCCTCCTGGATCATTGCGGCGGCGCGCTCGGAAACGTTGCCCAAAATCTTGTCCTTGAGATCGTCGCTGGCGGTCTTGAGGGCCACGGTGAGGTCCTCGTTGCGGACCTCCTTGAGCAGGGTGCGGATGCCGCGGTCGTCGACGTTGATCAGGTCGTCGAACACGAACATGAGCTGGCGGATCTTTTCGGCCATCTCCGGGTCGTCTTCTTCCAGGCGGCCGAAGATGTGCTCCTCGGTGGCCTTGTCCACGTTGTTCAGCAACTCGGCCACGGCCTCCACGCCGCCAAGCTGCTTGGCTTCCGTGCCTTCGGTGGAGACAATCTCGCGCTGCAACACCGCATCGATCTCCTCGATGATACCCGGCGGAATTACATCCAGGCTGCTTACCCGCAGCACCACCTCGTATTGCAGGTTTTCGGGGAACTCCCGGAGGACCTCCGCCGCCTTTGACTGGGGCAGGTGGGCCAGGATCACGGCGATGGTCTGGGGATGCTCGCTCTTGATAAAGCTGGCCAGGGTCTTTGAGTCAACGGTTTTGACCCGCTCAAAGGGGATGGGCTCCACCGAATGCTGCATGTCGGCAATCAGGTCTCTGGCCGCGTCTTCGCCCATGGCCAGGGCCAGGGCCCGTTGGGCGGTCTTGTTGCCGCCGATGAGCGGTCCGCCATCGCCCTTGAGCTTTTCCAGGAACTCCATCAATACCGAGTCGACGACCTTGGCGTCCACCTGGCTGAGTTGCTGCATGGCCAGGCCCACCTGGCGAATCTCTTCTTCATCCAGCTGCTTGAAGATTTCGGCGGCGAATTGCTCTCCCAGAGAGGCCAGAACGATGGCCGTTTTCTGGATCCCCGTAATCTTGTCGCCCGCTGCCATGCTTCGCTCCTTGAGACTGCTTTATCGTCTAAAAGGCATTCTGAAGTCCGGCCCAGGGCGGATCAGCCGCCCGGAACCGGACCAGGTTTATGCTGCTTCGTGAATCCACCCGCGCAGTGCCGCGGTGGCCCGCTCCGGGTCCTGCTGGGCCGCCAGCAGAATCTGGTCCCTCACGCTGACCTTGCGGGCCATTGCCGCCTCGGCCAGGGCCGCTGGGGCCTCTTCGCCGGTCAATTCCTCGGCCGGGCCGACCCTGCGGGTGGCCGCGGCCAGTTCGCCCTTGGCGCTGACGTAATTGGAAGCGATCTTCAGGGCCGGACGGACAACCAGCAGGAAAAACAGCAGGGCCAGGACTATGTTGAGCGCCGGACGGCTCCACTCCTTGACATAATCTTCCCATGTCTTCGCGGCAAAGTCACCCAAATCGGACGGCAGGTGGAAAGGAATGTTGGCCAGGGTCACCTGGTCGCCGCGCTTGTCGTCAAAGCCCACGGCCTGGCGCACCAACTGGGTGAGCTGCTGCATTTCCTCGGCGCTGCGGGGTGCGAATTCCCGGGTCACCTTGCCTTCGGGGTCGGCGGTTTCCTTATAGGGCCCGTCCACCATCACCGCCACGGTGATGCGATCCAGGCCGCCGATGGCCTGGACGATCTGCTTCTGGGTGCGGCTGATTTCGTAGTTGGTGGTTTCGTTTTCCGTGTTGTTCTTGCTCTGGCCCTGGGCCTCTTCCGGGTTGGCGTTGGCTTCGGCCAGGGTGTAGCGCTGGTCGGGCGAACCCATTGGCATGTTGTTCATGCTGTTGGTGCTCTTGTCGCTGGCCCGGGTTTCGGAGCGCACGACCACCTGATCCGGGTCATACAGATCCTGGGTGGTGGCTGTACGGGTGAAGTCTATGTCCGCGTTAACCCGCACCACGGCCCGGCCCGGCCCGAGGACCTGCTCAAGCATGGATTGCACCTTGGCCGAAAGCCCGCGCTCGATGTTTTTCTGATAGTCCAACTGGCTTGCCGTAAGGGCGGCCGGGAAACCGTCTTTGTCGGTTTCCTTGCGATAGATCAGGTTGCCCCTGGTGTCGACGATAGTGACCCTGTCGTCGGTGAGGTCGGGCACCGAGCTGGACACCAGATTGACGATGCCGGCGATCTGGTTGGGCGTCAAGGCCTTGCCCCGCACCAGGCGCACCACCACGGCGGCGCTGGGCTTCTTTTCTTCCTCGACGAACAGCGATTCGCGGGGCAACACGATATGCACCCGGGCGTCTTCGATTTCGGTAAAGCTCGATATGGTCCGGGCCAGTTCGCCCTGCAGGGCCCGCTGGAAATTGATGCGCTGGACAAAATCCGTGGTGCCCATCTGAATTTCATTGAAGACCTCGAAACCCACGCCGGCGCTGCCCCGGGGCAGGCCCACGCTGGCCAGGGAAAGGCGGGCCTCGTAAAGGTTCTCCTCGGGCACCTTGATGGTGGTGCCGTCGCCGGCCAGTTCGTAGGGAATCTTTTGATCCTGCAGGTGGGTGACGACCTGGGACGCGTCTTTCTGCGTCAGGCCGGAGTACAAGGTCTGGTAGGTCGGCTGGTTGATCCACAAAAAGGCGGCGATCAGACCGGCGGCCGCCAAGGCCGCCATGGCCAGCACCATGATCCGCCTGCTGGCGGGCATCTCACCGATTATATTGCCTATGCCGCCCTTGGGCGCGCCTTTGCCGCGTTTGCGAGGGGCGGCGCCTTCCGCCGGGGCGATTTCGGTGGTTTGTTCGGGAGCCTTTTGGACGTCGGTGTCGGCCATGGTTGATCACCCCTTCTAGAAGTTCATCCGCCAGATTTCCTGATACGCGCTGATGGCCTTGTCACGCACGGTAACCATCAAACGAAACGCGATATCAGCTTTCTCGACATCAATCATGGTCTGGTGCAAGGTCTTGCGGCGGCCTGTGGCCAAATCCTCCACGGAGTTTTCAGCCTTCTGGTTGAGCCTCTCGACGTCGTCCACAGCCTTTTTCAAGGTGTCGCCAAAACCCTGCCCGGCCTTGGGACTCTTGAAGCCGGGCATATTGGGAACCATGCCGGTCAATGGGTCGATGGGATTGGTTGACATAACCTATCTCCTGCTACCTTGCGATTTCCAGGGCCTTGAGGGCCATGTTCTTGCTGGCGCCGACCGCCGTGACATTGGCCTCGTACGATCTGGTGGCGCTTACCAGGTTGACCATCTCCGAAACCACGTCCACGTTGGGGTAGAGTACATAGCCATCGGCGTCGGCGTCCGGGTGGTTGGGGTCGAACACCTTTTTGAACGGAGAGTTGTCCTGGGCAATCTCGTTGACCAAAACGCCCTTGCGGGGGTCGTTTTGCTGGGGAGGAGAATCCAGGGCCTGGGTCAGGTGCGAAACGAACGGGTTTGCCGAGAAAACCGTCACCCGGCGGCGGTAGGGTCCTCCCTCGGCGGTCCGGGTGGTCTCGGCGTTGGCCAGGTTCTGGCTGATGATGTTGATCCTGGTGCGCTGGGCGCTGAGCCCGCTGGCGCTGATTTCCATTGAACTCAGAAAATCCATTATCCGCCTCCTCCGCCGCTGCCCATGGCAGTCTTGAGTTTGGAGAATTTCTTGGTTAAAAGCGTGATCATCGTGTTGAACATCACGTTGTTTTCGGCCAGTTTGCTCATCTCGATGTCCAGGTGAACCGGACCGGTGTCCTTGTAGACGCCCTTGGCATCGCCAAACGCGCCGGGGTCTTCATAGGGCATGTGTTTGGAGTTGGTGCGGCTCATGGAAGTAGGCATAATGCCGCCGCTGATGGCCGCCCGGAGCTGCTTTTCGAACTCCAGCCCGGTGCCGATGTAATTGGGGGTATCCAGGTTGGCGATGTTCCTGGAAATGAGCTTGTGCCGGGTGACACGGCGGTCCATGTTCGCGTTGAGCAACTGGATATTTTGATCGAAAAGGGTTTTGTCCGCCATTCGGGCCTCCTGACGCTTGCATTAAATGGCGTATGGCCGACTTAATTAGCAATCGGCGTGCCAAATGCACCAGATTTCCGGACCATCTTAGAAATGGGTAAATAGGCTTGAAATTCAATATGATGAGTCATGGGCCGCCAACGGTCTGTCGGCAAAGGTATGGTAGCCCTACTTATACGCCAAGGTTTTGACGGAAACGATCCGGCAGGCCTTACCCAACGCCGTCAGAATTACGGCACGTCCACACCATGTTTTAGGCGGTATTCATTGAGCTTGTTGCGCAGGGTGCGCACGGAGATGCCCAACATCTTCGCCGCATGGGTGCGGTTGCCCTCGGTGTCGTCCAGGGCCCGCATGATCAGGCTGCGTTCGGCATCGCGCAGGGTGGGCACCTGTCCGTCGGCGCTGACCAGCCCGGGCGGAGGCTCGGCGGCGCCCATGGGCATGGAATCCAGATCAACAAGTTGATCATCGAACAGCAGGGCCTGGGGCGTGATTTCCTCGCCTGCCGCCAGCAACACGGCTCTTTCCATGGTGTTTTGCAGTTCCCGGACATTGCCGGGCCAGCTATGGGCCCCCAGCAGCCGGCGGGCCTCGGCCCCCAGCATAAGACCGGTTTTTTTGTTTTCCTCGGCAAAGTGGGCCAGGAAATGCTCGGCCAGGGTCAGGGCGTCGCCGGAGCGCTCCCGCAATGGCGGAATGCGTAGCGGGATGACATTGAGCCGGTAGTAGAGGTCCTCGCGGAATTCACCGTTGGCAATATGCTCCTTGAGGTCGCGGTTGGTGGTGGCCACCACCCGCACGTCCACGGGCACGGGCCGTTTGCCGCCCACCAGGTCTATTTCGCCCTCCTGTAGCACGCGTAAAAGCTTGGCCTGGAGGCCCACGGCCATCTCGCTGATTTCGTCCAGCAAAATCGTGCCGCCGTTGGCCAGTTCAAAGCGGCCGGGCTTGCGGGCCACCGCGCCGGTGAAGGCGCCTTTCTCGTGGCCGAAGAGTTCGCTCTCCAACAGTCCCTCGGGCAGGCTGGCGCAGTTGACGGCCACGAACGGACCGCCGCGCCGGGAGGAATTTTCATGCAGATAGCGGGCAAACAATTCCTTGCCCGTCCCGCTTTCGCCGCTGATCATCACCGTTGCCCGGCTGTCGGCAACGGCCCTGGCCATCTCCAGAAGCTTGAGCATGCGCGCATCGCCGGTGACGATCTGCCGGTTGCCCTTGTCCAAAATGGCGGCGGGCTTGGGCCGGAGCATGCGCTGGGTCAGCTCTTCCAATAGTTCGACTGTCACCGGCTTCAATAGGAAGTCGGCGGCCCCTTCTTTCATGGCCTCCACGGCGTTTTGCACGCTGCCCGTGTTGGTCAGGATCACCACGGGCGTGCCGGGGTTGCGCTTTTTTACGGCGCGCAGAATGTCCATGCCCCCGGCCTTGGGCAGACTAAAGGCGGTGACAACCAGATCAAACGGCTGACCCACGTCCAGAGCGGTCAGGGCCTCCATGCCGTCGGCGCTGATTTTCACATCGTGCCCAACCCGGCTGAGGTACCCGGCCAGGTCCTTGCACTGCTCCTGATCATCGTCAACGATCAGGATCTTCTTACTCTCGCCTTGGGCCATTTTTCATCCGACTTCCAACAAGCAAGGTAGCGTTATCACGTATCAACGGTGCTTACCGGCACTCAGTATACTATATTTGCGCGGCGTTTACTTTCCTATCTCCACCAGGCGCTTGCTAAGGGCCAGATCATCGAGCATGCCTTTGGCCATATCAGACCAGGGCGTCTTCTGCATCCCCACCAAATCCTTTAGAACATCGACCATTTGCTTGGTTTTTCCGCCCCGGTGGTAGGCCTTGGCCAGTTCATATCGAGCCTGGGCCTTGTCATCGTCGCTCTGGGCCAGGCCCTCGGCCGTGGCGTATTGCATGATGCAGAGGTTTTTATTGCCCGCCTGCCGGGCGGCCGCGCCGGAATCCATGGCCACCATGAAGCGCTCCAGAAGAGCGTCCTGGCCTGTCTGTTGTTCCAGGATGGCCGCAGAGCGGTCAAATGCCGCAAGGGCCTCGTTATATTGGCCCAGTTGCACCAGGGAGAGGCCAAGGGAGCGGTAGTCGCCGGCCGCTCCGGAGTGACTGGGGCTCATTTTCAACAGGCCGGTAAGCACTTCGGCTGATTTTTTATAATCGCCGATGCGTTGCAAGGCCCTGCCATATAGCGATTTTGCCGTAACAGCGTCGGGCCCTTTCAAGGCGGCGAAATCCGTCTCGCCCAGGGTTTCGGCCGCTTCGCCGTAATCTCCGTTCTTGTACAGGTTTTCGGCCCAGGCCAGCCATATCTCTGGATCAACCACGCCGCGGCCCGCCAACACGCGGTAAAGCCCGGCCGCCCGGTCGTATAGGTTGGCCTCGCCATAGGCCCAGGCCAGCAGCCTGAGCATCTCGTTGCTGTTTGGCCTCTTTAAAAGAACCCGGTTGCGCAGGTAGGCGTCCATCAACTCCAGGGGCTTGCCGTCGGCCTTGAGCTTTTCCAGATAGCCGATCACGGCCAGGTTCAGCGTATAGTCCACCTCGCCCCTAAACGGCGTATTGGGATGGAGCTGCAACAATTTTTCCAGAATATCTATGGACTTGGCGAACCTTTTCTTCTTGTAGAAGTAAACCGCCAGCTTGACCTTGGCCAGTTGGCCGACTTCCCGGTTGGTGTATTTGTCCGCTATTTCCTTGTACGTGCGGTAGGCGTCCACGTCGGCCTTGACCTGGAAGATGTCCCAGGGGTGCTCGGTGTCTTTTTCCGGAGATTCGGCCAGGCGTATGCGCGAGACCAAGGCGCCGTCGGTGTCGGGATAGACGTCCAGAACCTGGGCGTAGATCTCCCTGGCCGCCCGGTGGTGGCCCTGGTAGCCGTAGCTGTCGCCGACACGGGTCATGATGATGTCGCCCTCACGCATATCCGGCCTGATGTTCAGGGCCCACAGGAAGTAGAACCGGGCCTTTTCATAATTGCCCAATTGGAACTCGGCCTCGCCGATATAGTAAAGCAACTCAGGGTCTTGCAGATAGAGCTGGGGGTTTTCCTTGGCCATCTCCGCCAGCACATCGGCTGCGGCGCGGTAGCGGGCCTGTCCGAAATAGGCCTGGGCCAGGCCCCACTGGGCCTCCGCCCGGTAGCGGCTGTCCGGGTAATCGTCGAGCACCCGCTGATATTGGCTCACGGCCAGTCCGTACTGGCCCTGGCGTTCATAAGAGCGCCCGCGGTTGACCAGGGCCAGGGGCACATATTCGCTCTTGGGGTAGTCCTGGATCACGATCTCGAAATAGCCCATGCCCCTGAACGGCTCGTCCACCAGCATGCTGGCCTTGCCCATCATCAACAGGGCCCAGGGCACCTGGTCCGATTGGGGATACAGGTCAATGGCCCGCTGGTAGTTGAACATGGTCTCGTTGAAGACCATGGGCATATCGCGCTCATGCAGATAATAATAGGCGTCGGCAAGGCGGTAGGCCGCCTCCCCGGCCTCGGGGCTCTCGGGGAAACGCTTGAACACTTCCTCGAAGGTGATGTAGGCCTGATTGAAATCCCGGTTTTCCAGGGCGGCCTTGCCCCTGGTCATCAACCGAGTGATCATCTGCTGCTTTTGCTCGGCCTCTTTTTGTTTGGCCAATTCGGCCGGACTGAGGGTTGGCTCGGCCTTGGCCACCGCCTCCCTGTCGCGGGCATCTTCCCTGGCCTGACGCACGTTGTCGAGGACCTCCCGCTCTTCGGTCGGGGGTTTTGCCTGTTCGCCCGCCGGGGCCTTGGGCGTCCGGGGACGGGCCAGCGCCGGAGGTGTGTGCAACGACGGAATCAGGCCCCTGGCTACATACGGCTCGCGGCTGTTCACCTGGGCCGCCACCGCGTACACCGGTGTCTCATGCACCAGTTGGGCCGCTCGATCGGCAAAGCGCTGCGAGGGTTTGGGCGTGGCCGTGGGCATTGCCGCGGCGGTGGCCGTGGAAGCGGGCTTCACCTCTTCGGTGGGCGGGGTGGGCATGGTCGCGGATGCCACAGGCCTCTGTGTTTCCGTTCCCGTGGCCTGAGGTATAGCCCCCCTGGCCACGGAGCCCGGCTGCTCCGTCTCGGCCCGCTGGGGTATCTGATGGGAGTCTGGCGTCGGACTGGGCCTGGGGCCGCCCAGGTCCACGTCCAACACGGCGGCCCTGCCGCCAATGGCGTAAAAGAGGCGGTGCCTTTGGGGCTCGTCCTTGAACTCAATGCGTAGAATCAGTGGGTTGCGCCGGATCACCCCGATGGACGACACCCGGTCGTCCGTATCATCAAACTCGGCGCCGGGCATGAGCCCTCCCCGCTGCAAACGCAGCCAGCCTATACGGCCTTCCTGCTCATACTCTGCCTCCACCGGGGCGTCGCCCTGGACTACCAGCCTTGTATAGGTCGGTTTGCTGGCCAGGCGGACGGCTTTGATGTTGGGCACCGGTTTTTCCTGGGCGGGCATCAACTCGTTTTGGCGGGGTTTTTCATCGGTCTTGGCGGCCTGGGGCGTTTGTTGACCTGGTGGAACCACCGGCTCGGAGGCTTGGTCCAGGGGAACCTTTTCGGCGGCTACCGAGAGGCCGGGGCCAGCCTTTTCGGCCGTGGTCTTGGGCCGGGGCACATCCACTGCCTGGGCCGGTTGGCCGCCCAATTCAACACTGAGGCGTTTGGTGGTGGCGTCGTACATTGGCAGAATGGTCACGCCCGGCTGGGTGGTGCGCAGACGCAGGATCAGTGTGCCGTTGGAACGGGAACCGGTTATGGCGCCGACAAGCCCCCTTTGCCCCTTTTCGGGCAGATCGGCATCCAGGGAGGAGCCGGGCAGGGTAATCTCGATGTCGCGGGGCCCGGCGAGGTCCAGTTGAAAACGGAAGGGAGCGTCGCCCTGCAGAACAAGATACGTCGTCTCGGAGCCGGGCTTGATGTCCACGGCCGTGATGCGCGCCGCATGGGAGTTGGCAGCGGCCAGTAAAAACAGGACCAATAAGGCCCCAAATAGAATATGCCTTCCTGCCCTGGTTATGCTTCGCCTCCCTGCGGTGTTGGCGTCTCGGGCGGCGTCAATGCCGCTACACATGCCTAATCCTTAAATTGCAAAGCCGGTGCCAAATAACGGTTGTGGGCAACAATGCCATATCATATTGATATCAATAACATTATTCGGTTAAACCAAAATCAGCATTTTCCGATCTTCAGACATTGTCAAACCGTTGACACCGGAAAAGCGTCAATTTTATTGCTGGATTATGCCTTTTTTCTTGATTTTCTCCACCAGGGTGGTCCGGTTCAGTTTGAGCATGGCCGCGGCCTGATTCTTGACCCAGTTGGTGCGGTCCAGGGCCTGGATAATCAGGTTGCGTTCAAAGGTGTCCACGGCCTGGTTGAAATCAAGGCCATCCGGCGGGATAACCGCTTCCGCGCAGTCCTGGACCGGGTCCAGGCCCGGCATGGGACCGGGCTCCAATTCGGCCAGGCGGGCCGGCAGGTCCTCCTGGCTGATGACGTCGTCCTCGGCCAGGATGCACATGCGCTCAAGCATGTTCTCCAATTCGCGGACATTGCCCGGCCAGGAATAACGCATCAGTTTTTCCATGATGTCGGTAGGCAGCTTTTTGGTCCCAATACCCTTTTGGCGGCCAAGCCGGTCTATGAAGTGATTGCAAAGCAGGGGGATGTCGCTGCGGCGGTCCCGGAGCGGAGGCACCCTGATGGGCACCACGTTCAGGCGGTAGTACAGGTCTTCGCGGAAGCCGCCCTTTTCCACCAGATCCTTGAGGTCGCGGTTGGTGGCGGCCACGACGCGGATATCGGCGTCTATGGTCTTGATGCCGCCGACGCGCTCGAACTGGTGCTCCTGGAGCACCCGCAGAAGCTTGACTTGCAGTTGCGGCGACATATCGCCTATCTCGTCGAGGAAGACCGTGCCGCCTTCGGCCATTTCAAAACGGCCGGGCCGGGATTTTATGGCCCCGGTGAAGGCCCCTTTTTCATGGCCGAAAAGCTCGCTTTCCAGAAGCTCCTCGGGGATGGCCCGCAGTTGACAGGCACCAAGGGCTTGTCCTTGCGGTCCGACTGGTGGTGGATGGCCCGGGCCACCAGTTCCTTGCCCGTACCGCTTTCGCCCAGGATCAATACCGTGGAATCGGTGCGGGCGACCTTATGCACCAGCCGGAAAACCTCCTGCATAGGTCCACTGGAGCCGACGATGTTTTCCACGTCATACTTGCGGCTAAGTTCCCGGCGGTGGCGCAGGCCTTCCCGCCGCAAACGGCGGTATTCGATGGCCTCGTCAAGGGGTCCGTGCAGGTCTTCCTTTTGCCTAGGGCGGCGCACGAAATTGAATGCGCCCAGCCTCAAGGCCCTTACGGCCCGGCCAACGGACTGATCGTCCGACAGCACCGTGACAACGCTGTCCGGATACATGTCCACCAGGCGCACCAAAAGGTCGTCGGTGGAGTCACCCTTTTGATTGTCGCGCAGAAAACAAAGGTCGAAATACTGCTGGTCAGCTAGAGGCAGGGCTTCCTTGGCCGAAGCGGCCGATAACAAGGAAAAGCCTTTCTCCCTGAGAATATCTTCCCACAGGTGCATGCGGTCTTGGTCTTCGTCCACCACCAACACCGCGCCACGGCTGGAGTTTTTCTTCATGAGGCCCCCAACTTGTTGTCAGCCGAGCAAAGCGTCATAATTTCGACGCTATTACTATTTATATGTTTTTCTTTATTTTTTTTCAAGCATGTTAGCTGGATAAAGGGCCAGATTATCTTAAAAAAATGTGAAATTCGGGTTGCGGCAAGCTTGACCGCGTATGCGGAACGGGGATACCCTGAATATATGAGGGCACAATCACGTCTACCTCACCGGCTGCCGGCGGGGCCAAAAAAGACGCGTCTGCCAGCAAACGCGCCTCCAAGCCCGGCAGCAACTCCAGCCTATATTACGGCGGCAATCCATTGCGCCGCCGCGGACGAACCGGCAGGTTCGCATATCCTTACCCGGGCTTGCTCCCGGCAAGCACCAGACCAACCCACCCATGGAGGAAAGCTACATGCTTGATGCCACAAATGTGCAACGTCTTGCGCAGATCGACACCCACCCCCACAATATCCTTTCGTTGTATCTATCGCTGGACAACCCCCGCGAAATGCGCGGGCTGGCCCTAGGGGAAATGCTGAAACGAAAGGAAAGCCAATTGACCTTGGGCGGTGCGGCCAATCAATGGGACAACATGGCCGACGACCGCAAACGGATTGTCCGGTACGTAGAAGAACTACCAATGCACCCGGGGCGCGGCCTTGCCCTGTTCTCCTGCTCAAAGGCCAACTATTTCGAGGCGTTTTCGCTCTCGACCACCGTACCCAATACCCTTGAAGTTGGTCCCACGCCTTATATCAGGCCTCTTGCCGCCCTGGCCGGCGACCTTCAACGCTGTCTGAGCCTGCTACTGGACCGCAAGTCGGTTCGTTTTTTCGACAGCTTCATGGGTTCCACCATGGAACTGGAACGGCCCGGATTCGGGCCCGACGCTCCGTTCTTTGAGCGCGACGGCGGCCAGGGCCGCACAGGCGACAATCAGGTGACCAGGTGGGAGGACCAGACGGTCACCCGCTTTTTCAAGGATGTGGCCGCCGAGGCCCGCAATATATTCAAGACCATGGACTTTGAACAACTCGTGGTCGGCGGCTCCCGCCGTGCCGTGGAGGCCTTCCCGGAGATGCTGCCCAACGGCCTGGGCAAGAAGCTGGCAGGTACGTTTATTCTCGACACCGGCTCCACGGTCAGCCAGGTCTCCGAGGCTGTAGCCGCTGTCCAGGAACAGGCCCGCCAAACCCGTCAGGCCACCCTTTTACAGACCCTTTCGGACAACATGGGTCCGGGCGGAAAGGTCGCCACGGGCCTGAACCAGGTATTGGCCAGTTTGTACGAGGGCCAGGTGCACACCTTGTTTGTCAAGCGGGGTCATCAGGCGGCCGGAGGCGCATGCCCGTCGTGCGGCCGCCTGCGTCACGTGGCCGAGATGTGCCCAATCTGCGGTGAGCCCATGATTCCCGTCGGCGACATTGTCAACCAGGCAATGGCCAAGGCCCTGGACTCCGGAGCCAAGCTGGAGCAGGTCGGCGAATCGGGAATATTGGACGAAATGGGAGGTATTGCCGCCTTGTTGCGCTATAGCTAAACGTTAATAAGCCCCCAAAGCGAGGAAGCGGTTATTGCCGCTTCCTTTTTTTATTTTGGGGGTTGCACATCACCGAAGGGTGACTATTTTTCAGGCAAAGGCGAGTTGCTGCAGCCGCTCGGATAGCAAAATCTAAGTGCCAACCCAAAAATGGAGGGATTTAAAATGCTGCTTAGCAGGGGTTTTTATCCCATGACCCGTGGATGGGCAAACATGGGCGAAGTCGGCCGTCTGCGCCAGGAGATGGACAGGCTATTCAGTGGACTCATGGATCCGCAGGGCCAAGCTAACCAATCGGGCGTATTCCCGTCAATCAATGTGTATGAACAAGACGGGGCCTATATGCTCACCGCCGAACTACCCGGCGTTTCCGGTGAAGACCTGGACATCGCGGTCCATGGAAAAACCGTGAACATCAAGGGAGAACGCAAGGTTCCCGAGTCTGCCGGTAATGTGAAATACCATCGCCGGGAGCGCGAGTACGCATCGTTCAACAGGGCCGTGGGCCTGCCGGATGAACTGGACGCAGACAAGGTGGCGGCCAAGATCAAAAACGGAGTATTGACCCTGACGCTGCCCAAGGCGGCAAGTGCCCAGCCCCGCAAGATCAAGGTTAACTAAGCTGAATCTCAAGGGAGTTACTATCATGACCAGACTGCAAAAATTGTCCGGGCGTGAACAAGACCAGCACGCCCTTGAGCAGACCAACAACGGACAGGTTTTCCAGCCGCTGGTGGACATCTACGAGACGGAGGATGCCCTGGTGGTGCTGGCCGACATGCCCGGAGTGGGGCCCGATGACATCAGCATTGATTTGGAAAACGACATCCTTGGGTTGCGGGCTACGCCGACGGAGGGATCCGTAGGCGGCAACATGGTCATCGGAGAATACGGTATAGGCACCTATCTGCGCAGGTTCCAGCTTACCGAGGCCATCGACCGGGAGGGCATCAAAGCCGAGATCAAAAACGGTGAATTAAAGCTGATTCTGCCCAAGGCGGCCAAGGCGATGCCGCGCCGTATCGAAGTCCAAGCGGGCTGACCTTAAAGGGCACATATTCAAACAAACCGCAGCCATGATCCGTGGCCGCGGTTTGTTGTTTTTATTCGGCGTCGGCCGCCAGGGCCAGTTCGCTGAGTTTTAGGCGTACCGCCGCCGGGGCCAGGCCGGTCTGGCGGCAAATGCGGGCCACGTCATCGGCCTCGGGATGGTAGCGCCATCCTGCATCGGCCTTGGCGACCTTGATCCTGGCCGGGCCCCACGGGCTCTGTATCTCCATGCCGCGGCGCTCCAAAACCATGCGCCGACAGCCGCGCAGGCGCAGGCCAATGCTGGAGGTTTGTTCCAGGGTCATCGCGGCCAGAGCATCGGCCATGGCCGGTGGAGCCATGACTATCAGTTGCATGCCGGGACGGCCCTTTTTCATGACCAGGGGCGCGGCGGCCACATCCAGGGCTCCGGCGGCCATCAGCCTTTCGACGATGATGGGCAGATCTTCGGGCGTTTGGTCGTCAATGTGACAAACGATCTCCACCACCTCGTCCTCGGGGTATGCGGCCTTTTCACTTCCCGCGAAAAGCCGCAGGATATTGGGGGCATAGTCGCCCTGGCGGGTGCCGCAACCAATGCCGCTTCTCTCGAAGGTCATTTGGGGCATGGGTCCGAACCTGTCGGCCAAGGCGCTTAATAAGGCCGCGCCGGTGGGGGTTACGGTCTCCTCCAGGCCGGGCCAGGCGGTCACTTCCACGCCCTCCAGCAAGGCCACCACGGCCGGGGCCGGCAGGGGCAACCTGCCGTGGGCGCAGTCCACGAATCCGCGACCCAGGGGCAATGGCGAACAGACCACCCTGGGCCAGCCCAGCCAGGCCAATCCGGCGCAGAAGGCCGTGACGTCGATTATGGCGTCCACCGCGCCCACTTCATGGAAATGCACATGTTCCGGATTGATGCCGTGGACCTTGCCTTCGGCCTCGGCCAGCCGCCGGAACACCCTGGCCGCGGCATCGCCGATATCGCCTGGCAGCTTTTCCAGGTGTTCCAGTACATGACGCAGGTGGCGGTGAGGCTGGGGGCCGCTGTCATCAACGGCCAGGCGTTTGGCGGCGATGTGACTGCGCTCTTCCAGAGCCACGTCAAGGCCTACGTCGGACAGCCCCATGGCCTGGGACAATTGGCGAAGTTCATCAATGGGCCAGCCCATGTCCAGCAGGGCTCCGGCCAGCATATCACCGGATGCCCCGGCGTAAGCGTCCACATACAGCACTTTGCCCACGGTTCAGTTTTCCTTTGCTGGGGTTGATTTTTTAGGCGCCCGGACCTGCCGCTTTTTGCGGGGTTTGCCAACCAAAGCCGCTTCCAGGATCTGGTCCATGTGATCCATCTTGTGGATCTTGAGCTTGCGGGCGACCTTGGCCGGCACCTCTGAAAGCTCCTTGAGGTTTTTGGCCGGCACCAATACGTTGGCTATGCCCAGCCTGGCCGCGGCCATGGTCTTTTCCTTGAGACCGCCGATGGGCAGCACCTTGCCGGTGAGGGTGATCTCGCCGGTCATGGCCACGTCATCGCGCACGGCCACACCGGTCAATGCGCTGACTATGGCCGTGCAAATGGTCACGCCCGCGCTTGGCCCGTCCTTGGGGATGGCCCCGCTGGGCACGTGCAGGTGAATATCCAGGTGCTCGTAAAAGTCTTTTTTCAGGCCAAAGGCGTTGGCCCGGCTGCGCACGTAGCTCAGCGCCGCCTGGGCCGATTCGTTCATCACCTCGCCCAGGGAACCCGTACAGGTCAGGTTGCCCTTGCCGTCCAGGACCGAGACCTCGATGCGCAGCACCTCGCCGCCGGCGGATGTCCAGGCCAGGCCCGTGGCCACGCCCACTTCGCCCTCGCCCCGGTCGTCCTCGGGCAGGAACTTGCGCACGCCGAGATAACTCTGCACGCCGCCCTGGTTGACTCTGAAGGGCCCCTTTTCGCCCTCGGCCACTCGGCGGGCTATCTTGCGCAGAATGGAGCCCAGTTCCCGCTCCACATTGCGCAGGCCGGCCTCACGGGTGTAGTTGCGGATCACCTCCATGATCGCGCCGTCGCTGATATGGGCCTTGATCTTGCCCAGGCCGTTTTGTTTGACCTGCCTGGGGATCAGATATTCCCTGGCTATGTTCACCTTGTCTTCGTCGGTGTAGCCCGGCAGTTCGATGACCTCCATGCGGTCCAACAACGGCTCGGGGATGGTGTCCTCCATGTTGGCCGTGGTGATGAACATCACCTTGGACAAATCGAAGGGCAAATTCAAATAATGGTCGCTAAAGGCGTTGTTCTGTTCCGGGTCCAGGACCTCCAGCAGGGCCGAAGTCGGGTCGCCCCGGAAGTCGGAGCCAACCTTGTCTACCTCGTCGATCATGAACACCGGGTTGTTGCTGCCGGCCGTCTTGAGGCCCTGGATGATCCGGCCCGGCAGAGCCCCGATATAGGTGCGGCGGTGGCCCCTGATCTCGGCCTCGTCGCGCACTCCGCCCAGGCTCATGCGCACGAACTGGCGGCCCATGGCCCTGGCGATGCTGCGGCCCAGGGACGTCTTGCCAACGCCCGGCGGACCGATGAAGCAGAGGATCGGGCCCTTGCTCTTGGGGTTGAGCTTGCGCACCGAAAGCTGCTCCAGGATGCGGTCCTTGACCTTTTCCAGGTCGTAGTGATCTTCGTCCAGGACTTTTTTGGCCTTTTTGATGTCCAGCCGGTCCCTGGTGGACTTCGTCCAGGGCAGATCCACCACCCAGTCCAGAAAAGTGCGTATCACCGTGGCCTCGGCCGACTCGGGCTGCATCATCTCCAGGCGGCTGAGCTGTTTGAGCGACTCCTGGTGCACCTCCTCGGGCAGGCGCATTTCCATAATCTGCTGGCGCAACTCGAAAAGCTCGGCGGCCCGGTCTTCCCCGTCGCCCAGTTCCCGGCGGATGGCCCGGATCTGTTCGCGCAAATAGTATTCGCGCTGGGTCTTGCTGATCTCCTCCTGGGCCTCGGACTGGATCTGGGCCTGGATGGTGGAAACCTCCAGTTCCTTGCCCAGATGTCCGTGGACCAGTTGCAGCCGTTTCATGGTGTCGAGTTCTTCCAGTATCTCCTGGGCGTTGTCAATGCGCAGCCGCAGGTTGGAGGCCACCATGTCGGCCAACCGCCCCGGTGTTTCCACGGAGTTGAGGATGGCCACCACGTCCGAAGACAACAGCCCCCTGAGCGAAAGAATCTTTTCGCTTGATTCGCGCACATTGCGCATCAGGGCCTCTTCGGCGGGCGTGGGATCTTCGGGGAGTTCGTCATCGGCGTCGGCCAGGGCCTCGATGCCCACCTCGGCATAAGGCGCGTGGCGCAGCCACTGGCTGATCTTGGCCCGGGCCAGGCCCTGCACCAGGACCTTGAGCCTGCCGTCGGGCATCTTCAACTGGCGCATGATCATGCCGACCGTGCCGACCTCGTAGACATCTTCAACCGAGGGGTGTTCGACGTCCTGGTCCAGCTGGGCGGCCAGCAAAATCAGCTGGTCCCTGGCCATGGCCGCTTCAACGGCGGCCACCGAGGCATCCCTGGCCACGAACAGCGGCAAAATCATATATGGAAAAACAACAACATCGCGCACCGGCAACAGCGGCAGGTTCTCCGGCAGTTCCTCGTCTTCGATGATTTCGTCGGGCTCCAGGGGCGCGTGGTCGAAAAGGTCGTCGTGATTATCCATCATGGGCCTCCATGGCAGCGGGCCGAATCTTGCTAAGGGTATGTTGGAAAAGTCCGTCCTGGCCTTTTCCAACGGTTGCGCGGCGAAATCGTTGTGTTGCCGCGCAACACAATTTGCCTGTTTTTTAAAAACCGCGCAAATTGGCGAACCTTCCCTGGCCCGCCTATCAGCCTGTTTTTCAACAACCTGATTTATAGATACATAACGGGATGGCTTATCCTATCAAAGTGCCTTTACAAGTCAACCCGTTCAAGTCGTTAGTGGGCTCCCGGTGGCGGCGGCGGAGCCGCCTTTTTCAACTCCAGGACATCGCCGGGCTCGTCCTGGGACGCCACATGCAGCCTGGTCCGGCACCCCGAGGCCTCCACAACGGTCATCGCCTCGCGCCGTGCCAGTTCGGCGAAATTGTTGGTCTCCGACAAATGGGCCAGCACCACCTCCTGCAAGCCCGGATGAATCACCTCGGCCAACAGGTCGGCGCTTTGCCGGTTGGACAGATGACCGTGCTTGGAACTCACGCGCTGTTTGAGCCACACGGGGTATGGCCCCTCGGCCAGCATGCCGCTATCGTGGTTGGCCTCCAGCACCAGGCCGGTGCAGCCGCTGAGCCGCTCCCGCACCAGGGGCGTGGGCCCGCCCAAGTCGGTGCAGATGCCCAGTGAGGCGCCGCCACAACTGACCACAAGGCCCATGGGATCCTTGGCGTCGTGAGGTATGTTGAAAGTCCGCAGATGCAGGCCGCATAATTCCACCGACGCGCCGGAAGGCAGTGCCTCCACCTCCACGCCGTGCTTGTCCTGGAGGGCCTCCCAAGTGGCCGGAGCGGTCATCACCGGTACCCGCAGGCGTTTGGAAAGCACCCGCATGCCCCGGCAATGATCCTGATGTTCGTGGGTGATGACGATGCCCTGGATCTCCCCGGGATCAAGGCCGCGGTCTTCCATGCGCAGCACGAGTTGCTTGGCCGAGAGTCCCGCGTCCACCAGCAGCGCACCGCCGGGGCCCTCGATATAGATGGCGTTGCCTTTGGAGCCGCTGGCCAGTACGCAAAACTTCAGCGACATTATTTGCCCGTGTGGCCGAAGCCGCCTTCGCCCCTGGCCGTCTCGGAGAGGGTGTCCACCTCCACGGGCTGGGCCTGGGTCAATGCCGCGATGATCAATTGGGCCACCCGGTCTCCCCGGTTGATTGTCACGGCCTCCTGCCCCAGGTTGATCAGGCCGACCTTGACCTCACCCCGGTAGTCTGCGTCGATGGTTCCCGGCGCGTTGACCACGGTCAGGCCGTGTTTGATGGCCAAGCCCGAGCGGGGCCTCACCTGGCCCTCATGACCCGGCGGAATGGCCATGGCCAGGCCGGTGGGTACCATGACGATCTGGCCGGGATTGACCACCAAGGGCGTCTCCACGGCGGCGGGCAGATCCATGCCGGCCGAAAACTCGGTCTGGTATGTCGGCAGGTCCATGCCCCGGCCATGGGGCAGGCGCATGATCTTCAACTCGACTTGGCTCACAACCCGGCCTCCGCCGCCAGCTTATCCTCGTCGGCCGCACCCAAAACGGTCACCGACATCTTGTCACGCCGCAGCGTTTCCCCGGCCAACCGGGTCACATCTTCGACTTCCACGGCCATGATCTTTTCAATGACCTCTTCCACCGGCACGTAGCGGCCGAAATGGAACTCGTTGCGGGCCAGGCGGCTCATGCGGCTTTCGGAGCTTTCCATGGCCAGCAGGATGGAGCCTTTGATGTTGTCCTTGGCATGAGACAGTTCGTTGTGCTTGAGGTCGCCGCTGCCCAGGCGCTCCATCTCGTCGAAGACGACCTTCGTGGCTTCGCCGAGCTTGTCCGGAGACACGCCCATGCCCACGCCCATCAGGCCCAGGTCGGAATACGAGTTGAGGTACGAATAGATGGAATAGGCCAGGCCGCGTTTTTCGCGCACCTCCTGGAACAGCCGCGAACTCATGCTGCCGCCCAGGATGATGTTCAACAGCGACGCGGCGAAACGGTCGTCGTCGGTCACCGACGGGGCCGAGGAGCCCATCACCACCTGCACCTGCTCCAACTCGCGGTTGATCACGTGCAGGCCGCTGTGGAACTCGGCCGTGGTGCGGCTGTTGGGTTTGACGCGTTTGGGCAACGCGCCCAGCGCATCGCCCAACAGGGCCACCAACTGGTCGTGATCCACGGCGCCAACCGCCGAAACGACTAGATTCTCCGGCACATAACGGGAGTGCATATAGTCGATCATGGCCTGGCGGTCCATACCCGCCACGTTGGGGACAGTCCCCAGTATGGGCCTGCCCAGGGGATGGCCGGGCCAGAGGTTTTCGGCGAACAGCACATGCACCAAGTCGTCGGGCGTGTCATCCACAAAGCTGATTTCCTGGATTATCACGTGGCGTTCCCGCTCCAGTTCCACGGGGTCGTAGGCCGGATGGAGCATGATGTCGCAGAGGATGTCGGTGATTTCCGGCAGATGCTCGGTCAGTGCCCGGGCATGAAAACAGGTGTTTTCCTTGCCGGTGAAGGCGTTGGCGTGCCCGCCCAGGCGGTCCAATTCCCTGGCAATGGCCAGGGCGTCGCGCCGGGCGGTGCCCTTGAAGGCCATATGCTCTATAAAATGACTGACGCCGCCCAATTCGCCGGGCTCGTCACGTGAGCCCACATCCACCCACAGGCCCACAGCAACGCTGTAGGCCTGGGGTAGAGTTTCGCTTATCAGGCGGACGCCGTTTTCAAGCGTGGTTTTTTGGGCCACGTCGTCTAGTCTCGCCGTCCACTGCGATCGCCGCCGCGCCCACGGTCGCCACTCCGGCCGCCACGGCCACGGTCGCCACTCCGGCCGCCGCGGTCGTCCCGGCCGCCGCGGTCGTTGTACCGGCCACCCCGGCTGCCGCGATCGTCCCGGCCGCCGCCATGGTCTTCGCGGTCGCCCCTGGGGCGATAGCCTTCGTTGGACTCGACGCCGCCCTCGGGAACGGGCAGCAGGGCCTTGCGGCTCAGGCGGATCTTGCCCCGGTCGTCGATGCCCAGCACCTTGACCTTGACCATGTCGCCTTCATGCAGCACGTCGGTGACGCTGCGGACCCTGGTATGATCCAATTCGCTGATGTGCACCAGGCCGTCGCGGCCGGGCATGATCTCCACGAAAGCGCCGAAGTCCATGATCCGGACAACCTTGCCTTCGTAGACCGCGCCCTCTTCGACTTCCTGGATCTGCTCCTTGATCATGTCGATGGCCTTCTTGCCGGCCTCGCCGTCCACGGCCGCAACCCGGATGGTGCCGTCGTCATCGATATCGATGCGCACGCCGGTTTCCATCTGGATGCCGCGGACAACCTTGCCGCCTGGGCCGATGACGTCCTTGATGCGCTCCACCGGAACCTTGATGGTGGTGATGCGCGGAGCCAGATCGCTGATCTCGCCCTTGGGCGCGCTGATGGCCTTGGCCATTTCGCCCAGAATGTGCAGGCGGCCGTCCTTGGCTTGGGCCAGGGCCTGGCTCATGATCTCCTTGGAGATGCCGCTGATCTTGATGTCCATCTGCACGGCGCTGATGCCGTCGGCGCTGCCGGCCACCTTGAAGTCCATGTCGCCCAGGTGGTCTTCGTCACCCATGATGTCGGTGAGCACGACCATGCGGTCGCCTTCCTTGATCAGACCCATGGCCACACCGGCCACCGCGCCGCTGGTGGGCACGCCGGCATCCATCATGGCCATGGAACCGCCGCAGACCGAAGCCATGGACGACGATCCGTTGCTCTCGGTGATCTCCGAGACCACGCGGATGGCGTAGGGGAAGCCCTCCTGCTCGGGGATGACCTTTTCCAGGGCCCGGCGGGCCAGGGCTCCGTGGCCCAGTTCCCGGCGGTTGGGACCGCCCAGGCGCTTGGCCTCGCCAACGCTGTAGGGCGGGAAGTTGTAGTGCAGCATGAAGTGACGGAAGATGTCGCCTTCGGTCACCGTCTCGATGCGCTGTTCATCGCCGGAGGTGCCCAGGGTCGTCACAACTATGGCCTGGGTCTCGCCGCGGGTGAACAGGGCCGAGCCGTGGGTCCGGGGCAGGACGCCGGTCTCGCAGGAAATGGGCCGCACCTCGGTGACGGAGCGTCCGTCGATGCGCAGGCCCTGATCGAGGATCTGGCTGCGCATGCCCTCGGCGATGAGGTGTTCCACCACCTCCTTGACCTGGCCCTCTTTGCCTTCGGCTTCCTCGCCCATCTGCTCGACGACCTGCTTTTTCAGGGCGCGCTTTTTGGCGTAGCGCTCCAGCTTGGGAGCGGTGCCCAGCACGTCGGCCAGACCGTCGGCGGCAACGGCGGCCACCTTGGCCACCAGCGCCTCGTCCTCATCAGCCGGGGCGGCGAACTCGCGGTCGGGAATACCCACCGCCTTGGCCAGTTCCTCCTGGATGTCCAGCAGGGGTTGCAGACCCTCGTGGCCGAACCAGATGGCCTCCAGCACCTCTTCCTCGCTGAGCATCTTCGAACCGCCCTCGACCATGCACACCGCGTCGCGGCTGCCGGCGACCATGATCTCCAGGTCGGATTTGGCCATAAGATCAGCCGTGGGGTTGATCATCAGCTGGCCGTCGATGCGGCCTACGCGCACACCGGCGATGGGGCCGTCGAACGGGATGTCGCTGACCATCAACGCGGCCGAAGCGCCGGTCATGGCCATGACGTCGGGTTCGTTGACCTTGTCCACGCTCATCACCGTGGCGATGATCTGGGTCTCGAAGGTCCAGCCTTTTTTCATGCGGGGCCGAACGGGCCTGTCGATCAGGCGGCTGGTCAGGGTTTCCTTTTCGCTGGGCCTGCCGATTTCCCGGCGGAAGAAGTTCCCCGGAATACGGCCGGCCGCGTACGACATTTCCTGATAGTCCACGGTCAGGGGCAGAAAATCGATGCCATCGCGGACAGTATTGTCGCCAACGGCCGTAACCAGCACTACGGTGTCACCATAGGTGACCCAGGCTGCACCGGAAGCTTGCTTGGCAATCTTGCCGGTCTCGATGGCGAACTCGCGGCCGCCTATGATCGTCGATACCTTTTTATACATCTCTTCTCTCAGTGCCGGGCCCCCCTTGGGGCCCAGCCATTACTTGCGGATACCCAGTGCCTTGATGACAGTGCGGTACCGCTCAACGTCGTTGCGCTTGAGGTAATTGAGCAGGCGGCGGCGCTGGCCGACCAGCTTCAAGAGGCCGCGTCGGCTGTGATGGTCTTTTTTGTGAGTCTTGAAATGCTCGGTCAAGTACTTGATCCGTTCAGTCAAGATGGCAATCTGTACTTCCGGCGAACCGGTGTCGTTGTCACCGCGTGCGAACTGTTCGATAAGCGCACGCTTTCCTTCTGCAGTCAGAACCACTTCAATTCCTCCAATTCTTGGGCTTGGCACCCCTCGTCTGCGGCCCAGTAGCCAAAGGAGACCTCCTCCCGGACCGGGCTTACTCGGCGCCTTGCGCCGACGCAGATGTTAGAGCATTCGGGGAATCCATATCCCCGGGGAAAACCCTAATTACTTCATAGTCTCTGTCTCGCCTGGGCTCGTCGGGTTCCAGCCACCTGAGCACGGCGATCAGAGTTCCATTATGTTCCAGGACCCTGAAAGGCCCTTGTGCCTTGTCCAGGGCCAGGCCCTGGGGTAATAACGTTTCGCTCGGCAGGCCCTGCCCCTGGCGCAGGCGCCATGCCCCGTCGTCGTCGACCGTGACTGCGGGCAGTCCGCAGCGGCCCAGGGCCTCGGACATGCTTATCAGCCGCCTGGCCAATTCTTCCGGCGTCAGTTCCAGGGCCTGTTCCAGGCCGATGGCCTCATCCTGGCCGAACGGCAGGCTGGCCGTGCGCCGCAGGCTTTGCAGATGCCCCACGCTGCCCAGATCCTTGGCCAGGTCTTCGCCCAGGGTGCGGATGTAGGCCCCCCGGGAGCAGTGCATCTCAAAGTCGATCTCGCCGGGCCGCAGGTCCAGCAGCGCGGCGTCGTAAATTGTAATGGGCCTGGGCGGCTTTTCCACAATTTTCCCATCACGGGCATAGGAATAAAGCGGCCGACCTTCATGCTTTGCCGCCGAATAGGCCGGCGGGCTCTGCATGCGCGGCCCGATCATCACCGCCAGGGCCTGTTCCACCGTGGCCCGGTCCAGCTCCGGCACCGGCGCGGTCCCTGTCTCGCTGCCGGCCAGGTCGCCGGTGTCGGTGCACCGGCCCAACACCAGGCCGGCCCGGTATTTCTTGCCTCCGGCCCCCAGCAGATCGCTGAGCTTGGTGGCCTGGTTGAAGGCAACCACCAACACGCCGGTGGCGAATGGGTCCAGGGTGCCGCTGTGGCCGATCTTGGCCGGGCCGAAACGCCCCCTCAGCTTTGCCACCACGTCATGCGAGGTGGGGCCTTCGGGTTTGTCGACCACCAGGACCCCGGACTCGAAAAACCTCGTGCGCCATTTACGGCGGCGGCCCATCAGAGGCCCTCCACCAGGGGCAGCAAAAGGCCCTGAATCTTGGCGGCCACATCGTCCAGTGAGCCTTCGACCCGCGCCCCGGCGGCGTTGTGATGCCCGCCGCCGCCCAGCCCTCGGGCCACGGCGGCCACATCAACCAGGCCCCTGGAACGCATGCTGAGCTTGACCAGGCCGTCTTCGGTCTGGCGCAACAAAACCGCCACCTGCACGCCGGGTATGCCCCGGATGGCCTCCACGGCCTGTTCAAGGTCCTGGGCCTGGGCCCGCACCTTGTCCAGGTCGGCCAGGCTGACCTTGGCCACGGCCAGACGCCCCCGGGCGTACGTCTCGACGCCGTCCATGACTCGGCCCAACAGCTTGAGGCGAACTGGTCTGGTGGCGTACACCTCCTGGCTGATGGCCCAGGGCTCGGCCCCGGCCGCAACCAGCTTTGACGCCGCCAGTAAAGCCTGGGGCGTGGTGTTGGAATAGCGGAACGAGCCCGTGTCGGTCTGGATGCCCACAAACAGGCAGGCCGCGGCTTCCGGGCCTATGGCCCAGTCCATATCTTCGGCCAGGTCCACCAGCATCTGGCAGACAGCGGCGTATGTCGTATCGATCCAGGCCGCGCCGGCGTCCGGGGCCTCGCCCCGATGGTGGTCTATGGCCACCCAGTCTCCGGCGCTGGCGATAACATCAGAGCCCAGAGGCCCCACCCGCTGGGCGTCGTGGCAGTCCACCAGCACGGCCAAGTCGTATTCTTCGCTCACCTGGCCGGTCAGGCCGTCCACGCCCGGCAAAAAAGCGTATTCCTCGGGCAAGGGCCCGGCGCTGTAGACCGTGACGTTCTTGCCCGCGCCTTTGAGCATATGCATCAGGCCCAGGGTCGCCCCCAGGGCGTCGCCGTCCGGGTCCCGGTGGGACGCTATAATTACGCTGCCGGCTCTTTGAAGCAGCCCGGCCACGGCGCTAGCTGTCATCGGGTTCCCCATCGGCGTCGTCGTCGCCTGAAACCATCTGGTCATGCTCACGGGCCTGCTTGATCAGCGCGTCCATGCTCATGCCCCTGGTTATGGAACCGTCCCACACCGGAACAAGCTTGGGCAAAACCTTCATATGCAGCCTGGCCGCCAGTTCCTTGCGCAGAAACGCGGAAGCGGCGATCAGCCCGGCTTCGGCCTGTTCACGGCGCTGGTCGTCCATCACCGTATAAAACACCTTGGCCTGGCGCAGGTCCGGGCTGACATCCACGGCGGTCAGCGAGACGCCCTCCACCCTGGGGTCCTTGACTTTGCGGATGAGCAACTGGGCCAATTCCGCCTGGATCAGGTGTCCCACTCGTCTTGTGCGGCGGGTGCCCATGTCATCTCTCCCAGGTTTATTATCTCCACCCGCACATCGCTTAGTTGGGCCAGGCCCAGATAATCGACGAAGTGCCGGATTTTTTCCATCTGCTCTTCCACAAAGGCCGGTTCATTACCGCACACGGCAAAACCCAGCTCAATGCGCTGCCACAGGTCCTGGCCACCCACTTCCGACGCGGCCACGTTGAATTTGGCCCTCACGCGGTCCAAAATGGAGCGGACCACCTTGCGCTTTTCCTTTAAGCTGCCCGCGCCCATCAGGTGCAGGGTCAGCTTGAGCGCGCCAACGTACATCACCCTACAGGGTCGCCGCGATCTCGTGGATCACATAGACCTCAATCTGGTCTCCGACCTTGATGTCGTTGTAGTTCTCCAGGCCGATGCCGCACTCGAATCCCTGGGATACTTCCTTGACGTCGTCCTTGAACCGGCGCAGGCTCGACACCTTTGATTTGGCCATGACCACGCCATCGCGCAGCAAGCGGGCGTGGGCGCCGCGCTGGACCTTGCCGGATAGAACGGCGCAACCGCCGATGACGCCGATCTTGGGCACGCTGAAGGTGTCGCGCACCTCGGCCAGACCGACGACCTCTTCCTCGTATTCCGGAGCCAGCATGCCGGTCAGAGCCTTGTTCACGTCATCGACGACCTGGTAGATCACGTCATAAGTACGGATCTCCACATGTTCGGCCTCGGCCACTTCCGTGACCTTGCCGGTGGGCCGCACGTTGAAGCCGATGATAATGGCGTTGGACGCCGAGGCCAGCATGACGTCGGTCTCGGTGATGGCGCCGGTGGCCGAATGGATCACATCCACCCGCACCTGCTCGTTGCCCAGCTTGCGCAGGGCGTCGACCAGGGCCTCCACCGAACCCTGCACATCGGCCTTGACCACGATGGAAAGCTCCTGGACCTCGCCTTCGGCCAGTTGCTCCATGATGCTTTCCAGGCTGGCCTTGCGGCTGGCGGCCAGTTCGCTGGCCCGCTTTTTCATCTGGCGGTGCTCGGCGATGCGCTTGGCGTCCTTGTCGAACTCGACCACGGCAAACTCGTCGCCGGCCTGGGGCACGCCGGCAAAGCCCTGGACCTCAACCGGAATGGAGGGCCCGGCCGAATCGACCTGGTTGCCCCGGTCGTCGAACAGCGCGCGCACGCGTCCGGAATGCACGCCGCAGACAAAGGCGTCTCCGGTGCGCAAGGTGCCTTCCTGGACCAACACCGTGGCCATGGCGCCCCGTCCCTTGTCCAGGCGGGCTTCGATGATCCTGCCCGCAGCTGGCTTGTCCGGGTTGGCCTTGAGTTCCATGATCTCGGCCTGGAGGTTCAACAATTCCAACAACTCCGGAATGCCCTCGCCGGTCTTGGCGCTGACATTGGTGAAGATGGTGTTTCCTCCCCAGTCTTCAGGCAGCAGGCCGTGCTCGGAAAGCTCGCGGCGGACCTTGTCCGGGTCGGCGCCGGGCTTATCGATCTTATTGACCGCCACCACAATGGGCACGTCTGCCGCCTTGGAGTGGTTGATGGCCTCAACGGTCTGCTGCATCACGCCGTCATCGGCGGCCACCACCAGGACAACAACGTCGGTGACCTGGGCTCCTCGGGAGCGCATCTCGGTAAAGGCCGCGTGGCCGGGGGTGTCGACAAACACGACCTGGCCACCGTCGGGCAGCTTCACGTCGTAGGCGCCCACATGCTGGGTGATGCCTCCGGCCTCGCCGTCGGTGACGTTGGTTTGGCGGATCTTGTCCAGCAAAGACGTCTTGCCGTGGTCGACGTGGCCCATGATCGTAACCACGGGCGGGCGCGCCTGCATATCCTCGGGCTTGTCCGCGGCGCGCTCGATGAAGCTTTCTTCCTCAAAGCCCACGCGCTCGACCTCGAAGCCAAACTCCTGAGCCACCAATACGGCGTCTTCAAGATCCAGCGTCTGGTTGACCGTGACCATCATGCCGGCCCTCATCAGCCGGGCCACGACTTCAGTGGCCTTGATGCCCATGCGCTTGGCCAACTCGGCAACGTTGATGGTCTCGCCTACCTTGATGCGGCGTTTGATGGCCTTGGGTGTGGTGACCTCGGTTTTTTTGCCCCTTTTGGCGGGCTGGCCGCCCTTGCCCCTGCCTTTGCGGGCGCGGCCGTCATACAAGTCGGCCTTGTCCAAAACCTGCTTGCGGCGGGCGCCGGCGCGGCGCATCAGATCTTCATCATCCGGTATTCCGCCGGGACCGGTTCTTTTGGTCTTTTTGCGGCGGCGGCGCTGCTGATCGTCTTCCTTGGGCGGCGGCGGCGCGGCGTTGGGATCAAACTCGGCCGGACCGGGTGCCGGCGGACGCTGGGGCCGGGGGGGCCGCACGGTGGGCTTTGGCCTCGGCGCACCCCCTGAGGGGATCGGCGCCATGGGCTTGTCCGGTCTGCTGATTATCTTGGCGGGCTCGTCATCGAACCGGCGTTTTTTCTTCTGCTTATCCTTACCCTTGGGCTTTGCTTTGAGGCCCTGTTCCGCCTTGGCCCCCGTCTTGTCGGATTCAGACCTGGGAGGTCTGTCCGCATGCTCGGGCTTGTACTCGGGCTTGCCGGCCCGGGCCTCGGGCCTGGGCTCCTGCTCGGCCTTGGCTTCTTTTTTAGGCACTGGCCTTTCAGCAACCGGCCCTTGTTTGACCTCAGGGCTAACCTGGGCCGCCGCCTCTGTTTTCACCTCAGTCTTGGGCTCTGGTTTGGGCTCCAACCCAGGCTTGGCTTCGGCTTTGGGAGCAGGTTCCGGCTCTGGCTCGACCGCTTTGGCCTCGGCCACCGGCTCAGGCGCCGATTCCGGTTCCGGTTCCGGCTTGGCTTGGGCCTTGGGAGCAGGTTCGGACTCCAACTCCGGCTCGGGCATGGCCTTGGCCTTAACCTCCGGCTCGGGCTCGGGTTCCGGCTTGGCTTGGGCCACTGCGGGCTCCGCCTCATCCGCCTCCGGCTGCCACTCCGGTTCTTCCGCGGCAGACTCGGCATCATCAACGGCCTCGCCATCATCTGACGTCTGGGCCGTTTTCTTGCGGCGGCGGCGAATAACTTTTGTGGTGACGCGCTTTTCTTCAACCACATCGGGGCGGTCGGAACTTACCGTTCCACGCACCTTTTCGACGACCTCAGGATCCAGGTTGCTCATATGATTACGGACGTCGACGCCCATCTCCAACAGCTGCCTGAGCAGATCCTTGTTGTCCATCCTGAGTTCTTTGGCCAGCTCTAAAACCCGCATAAGCTAAAATGAATCTCCTAAATGTCTCACCAGTGCGATTGGCCCTAACAGCCCAACCGGCTCATCAATTCGGCCCATTGTCTATCATCGATGGGCCTTTTAAACAGGCTCCAGCGGTTGCGTAACCTTGGCAGCCTCTTGGCGCATTGGCCATGCCTGCATATATATGCCCCCCTGCCGGGCAGCATGCGGTCCGGGTCAGGCACAATCGAACCGTCTATCATGGCCAGGCGCAGCAAGCTCTGCTGGGGGGCCTTGCGTCGGCATACAACGCAAGTCCGCTCCGGACCCGGCTTTTGTTCCAGCACTATCTAGGCCTCCTCCTCGGAGGGGCTTTCCACGCCGTCTTCAGCGTTCTGGTCGTCAGGCTGTTCCGGCGATTCCTGGTCTTCCACCGCGTCGGCATCGTCCGCCGCGGCCTGTGTTTCCCGCTCGGCCTCGGATTCCTTGCCGCCCTGTTTGCGCTTGGCGATATATTCCTTTGCGTCGGCGATCAATTGTTCGGCCCGCTCAGTCTCAATGCCCTGAAGGGCCTCAAGATCTTCCACGCTGGAGTATGCCAGTGAATCGGCCGAATTGTAACCCGCCTGGAACAGGGTGTCAGCGCTTGTATCACCCACACCGACCACATCCAGCAGCGAACGGTAACCGTCGCGCAGGCTCTCGCTGTACTTGGACTCGCTCTTGACGTCGATCTTCCAGCCGGTGAGCTTGCTGGCCAGACGCACGTTTTGCCCCCGGCGGCCGATGGCCAGCGAGAGCATGTCGTCGGCCACGATGACTTCCATGGTCTGGTTGGCGTCGTCGACCACCACCCGGCTTATCTCGGCCGGGGCCAGGGCGTTGACCACATAGCGGGCCGGATCTGGGTCGTAGGCGATAATGTCGATTTTTTCGCCGCGCAGTTCCTGTACCACGGCCTGGACGCGGGAGCCCTTCATTCCCACGCAGGCGCCCACCGGGTCGACGTCGCGGTCGCTGGAGCTGACGCCGATCTTGGTGCGGCTGCCGGCTTCGCGGGCGGTGCCTTCAACGGTGACGATGCCCTCGGAGATCTCCGGGACCTCCAACTCGAACAGGGCCTCGACAAAGCCGGGATGGGTGCGCGAAAGAATGATCTGGGGACCGCGGGAAATGCGTTTGACGTCCAGGACATAGGCGCGGACGCGGTCACCGGGGCGGTAGCCTTCCCGGGGCACCTGCTCGCGGGCCGGGATGATGGCCTCGGTGCGGCCCAGGTTGACGATGATGGCGCCTTTGTCGAACCGTTGGACGATGCCGTTGATGATCTCTGATTTGCGGTCCTTGAAGTCTTCGAAGATAATGTCCCGCTCGGCGTCCTTCATGCGCTGGATTATGACCTGTTTGGCGCTCTGGGCCGCGATACGGCCAAAGTCGCCGGTCTCTACCTTGATGCCCAGTTCATCGCCCGGTTCACAGTCCGGGTCCAGCTTCAGCGCGTCTTCCAGGCCGATTTGGGTGTCCGGGTCTTCCAGGTTCTCAACAACTTCCTTGAACTCGAAAACCTCGACCTCGCCAAGTTCATCGTTGTAGGCCACATCGACCTCAACCTTGGAACCGAGCTTGCGCCTGGCGGCCGATTGCATGGCCTCTTCAAGGGTACTGATGAGGATTTCGCGGTCCAGACCTTTTTCCCTGGCCACGGAATCAATTATTCTCCTCAGTTCGCTCATGCGAAACTCCTGATATAGCTGGCCAAAGTATGCCATCCCCAGCTATTGGCCGAAAAACCGCCGCGGTTTTTCAACGCCCGGTTAGTCAATCACCAGATTGGCCTGGGCCACCTGGCTCAAAGGCACGGCTCTGACCCGTCCATCTAATTCTATCAAAACGTCATCGCCCTGCAGGCCCATGAGCTTGCCGATCAAAATATCCCGGCCCTCTTCTTCGGCCCGGTTCACGACCACTTTCGCGTTGCGACCGGCGAACAGTTCATATTCCCGCCGGGCTTTCAGCCGACGCTCCAGACCCGGCGAACTGACCTCCAGGCGGAAAGATCCGGGTATGAGGTCTTCCACGTCCAGCAGGTCGGAAACCTGGCGGCTGACAACCGTGCATTCATCCAAGGTGACGCCGCCTTCCGGCCGGTCCACGAACAAGCGCAACACATAGCCGCTGTGCTCGGAGCGGTTTTGCAGCTCCACCAGAATCAGGCCTTCGGAGCGAACAATCGGTTCGATCAGCTCCAACAGGCGCTGTTCCAACTCAGCGCTATTTGCACGGTCGGCGGACATACACCTCTCCCAGCGGGCCCGATAGCCCCCGGCAACAGGTGCAGCGCTATCCCACCACAAAGGCGAGGCCGCGTCCCATGCAAACCTGTCCGCTAATCACGGTGGACCGGATAGTCGGCCAGATCGGGTCAAGTCCACAATCCGAAGCAAGTAGCCAACAGCGGGGGACGCTGCTGAAAACCCCCTCAAAAAGGGACGTGTCCGGCGTGGGGTCATCGCGCTCTAGGCGCGGCCGCGGCCCCTGCCGGGGAAACAACCGGGAAGTAAAAAAATCCTGGAGCGGGCAACGGGGGTCGAACCCGCGACTTCAAGCTTGGGAAGCTCGTACTCTACCAACTGAGTTATGCCCGCTCACCGCCCCAACACAAGGTATTCAAACGCACTGTTTCGCATTAAAATACCCCGCTAACCAACAGCCGCGAAGCCCGGGTCAAGTTTGCCCCAGCCCCACGGCGCACTAGTAGGGCGCGGCCCCATAGAGGCCGTCAGGGTTATTATAGAGCAAACCCCACCGTTGGCAAGGGCAAAAAGCATCATTGATTTTTAGGCGTTGCCCTGATATCCATTTGCATCACTGCAAAAAGGAGAGTCGATCATGACACCCCAGCCCGCGGCATCTCCCGCCAGCGTTGCCAGCCTCGACCGGCTAAAGGAGCAAGTTATCGACGCCGGCCTTTGCGTGGCCTGCGGAGCCTGCGTAAAGCTTTGCCCACACATGATATTCCGGGACGGCATGGTGGCCGCGCCCGACGCCTGCGGCCTGGAGGGCGGACGCTGCTATGACCTGTGTCCCCAGGCGGCCAACCCCGGCCAGCCGGCCAAGCGCGGCGATTTGTTCAACAAAAGAGGCCAGGACGCATCGAATCCGCTTGGCCCGGTGCTGGCTGCCTATGCCGCCAGGGCCGTTGAAGGGGCCGTGCGCGACGCCGCGCAATACGGCGGCGTGGTCAGCACCCTTTTGTATCTGGCCCTGGACCAGGGGCTCATCGGCGAAGCCGTGCTGACCGAGGCGGGCCTGCGGGGCGCGCCCCAAGGCGTGCGGGTCAATACCGCCGCCGGTGTCCTGGCGGCCGCCAAATCCTTATACGCGGCCGGAGGGGCTCTCTCGGCCCTGAACCAGGCCCTGGCCGAGGACGCATCGCACAAATTGGGCGTGGTGGGCCTGCCCTGCCAGAGCTTGGCCGCCGCATCCATGACCGTGCATGAAAAATACACTCAGGCCGCCCAACGCATCGGCCTGGTCATCGGCCTGTTCTGCACCATGAACATGGACGCTCGCGGCCTGCGCGAGGTGCTCAAGCAGGCCGGGATCAACGGGCCCGTACAGCGGGGAGACTTCCCGCCGCCGCCGGCCGGCGTGTTCCAGGTCTGGACGGATTCCGGCATGAGCGAAATACCCCTTGACGACGTTTACCAGGCCAAGCTGCCGGGCTGCGCACTGTGTCCCGATCTCACGGCAGAGTTGGCCGATATCTCCGTTGGCGCCGTGGAAGGCCGCCCAGGCTGGAACACGGTGCTGGTGCGCACCGCGGCTGGCAAGGAGCTGATGGACCTGGCCCGGGACAAGGGCCTGCTGGAATACGAAGAGCTGGACCGGGAAGGCCTGGCGGGCCTTAGTGTTGCGGCCCAAAACAAGCGCCAACGGGGCCTGGCGGCCTGGAAGGAGCGCGGCGATGCCTGATCTGACCAAACTTACGCCGGGCAAGACCATCCTCATGCAAGGCAACGAAGCCATATCCAGAGGAGCCCTGGAGGCGGGTGTGCAGTTCTGCGCGGCCTATCCGGGCAACCCCTCCAGCGAGATATTGCAAAACCTGGCTGAAAGCGCCAAAAGCGCGGGCATCTACGCCGAATGGTCGGCCAACGAGAAGGTGGCCATGGAGTCCGCCGCCGCGGCCAGCTTCAGCGGGCTGCGGGCCATGGCCTCCATGAAGCAAAACGGCGTCAACGTGGCCCAGGACTTTATCTGCAACCTGACCATCAGCGGCATCGGCACGGGCGGGCTGGTCCTGCTGACGGCCGACGACCCCTCGGCCATTTCCAGCACCAACGAGCAGGACGCCCGGTTCATCGCCCGTCTGGCCTCGCTGCCCCTGCTGGAGCCGACCACGCCGGACGAATGCCGCCGGATCATGAAATTCGCCTTCGAACTTTCCGAGGCCATCGGCAATATCGTGGTGGTGCGTTCGGTGAGCCGCCTGAGCCACACCCGCAGCAATGTGACGCCAGAGGCCCTGCCCACCGACAGGCGCAAGCCCTACTGGGACCCCAAAACCAACCACTTCAACATGCCCGTGGTGCCCAAGCACAAGGTCATGCTGGAAAAGCTGGCCAAGGCCGAAGGCATCATGGCCGCCAGCGGCTTCAACGCCTACAGCGGACCGGAAAAGCCCGAACTGTTGGTCATCGCCTCGGCCAGCGCCGTGCTCTACACCGAGGAGGCCCTGGGCATGCTGGGGGCGACGGACCGGGTGGGCATCCTCAAGCTGGGCTGCACTTGGCCCCTGCCCTCCGAGTTATTACTCAAGCACCTGGCCGCCGCCGAGCAGATCATGTTCGGCGAAGAGATCGACCCGATCATCGAGGACCAGGTCAAGGCCTTTTACGCCCAGCACTCGCCCGAGCTGGGCCCCAAGCGCTTCTTTGGCAAGGCCAGCGGACATCTGCCCATGATCGGCGAACTGAGCCCCGGCCTGATGGCCTCGGCCATGGGCAAGGTCCTGGGCGTGGAGCCGCCCAAGGTTGACACCGCCTGGCAGGCCAAGGCCGCCGAACTGGTGGGCGAGTTGGCCCCGCCCAGGGAGTTCGGCTTCTGCCCCGGCTGCCCCCACAGGGCATCGTTCTGGAGCATAAAGCAGGTCCTGGCCGTTGACGGCCGGGACGGCATCGTCAGCGGCGACATCGGCTGCTACACACTGGGCGCCATGTCCACCGGCTTCAAGCGGGTCAATTCCGTGCACTGCATGGGCTCGGGCCTGGGCGTGGGCTGCGGCCTGGGCCAGCTTGGTCCCCAGGGCTTCGACCAGCCCGTCTTGACGGTGGTGGGCGACAGCACCTTCTTCCACGCCGGATTGCCGGGGCTGTTGAACGCCCGCTGGAATCAATCGGACTTCCTGCTGTGCGTATTGGACAACTCGGCCACGGCCATGACCGGCTTCCAGCCCCACCCCGGCACGGGCGTAAAAGCCACGGGCCAGGAGGGCAACCAGGTCAAGGTCGAGGACGTGCTGGCCGGCCTGGGCATACCCTACGATATCGTGGACCCCTACGACCTGGAAGCCACCCAGGAGGCCATCTACGAATCGCTCCAGCAAAAGGGCGGCGGCATCCGGGCCCTGATTCTGCGGCGACTGTGCGCCCTGGTCCAGAACAAGCGCGGAGGCCACCCCTACACCATGAGCGTGGATCAGGACATCTGCCGGGGCGAGGAATGCGGCTGCAACCGTTTCTGCAGCAGGGTCTTCCGCTGTCCGGGCCTGATCTTCGACGAAAAGGCGGGCAAGGCGGTCATCGACGAGGTGGTCTGCGCCGGTTGCGGCGTATGCGCCCAGATCTGCCCGGCCGGAGCCATCAAGGCCGAGCCCAAAAAGGAGGCCGCGGCATGAGCAAACTGATGTACGAACCATTAGACATCATCATCACCGGCGTGGGCGGTCAGGGCAATGTCTTGGCCAGTCACATCCTGGGCAACGCCCTGGTGGATGCGGGCTGGCAGGTCACCGTGGGCGAGACCTACGGCCTTAGCCAGCGCGGCGGCTCGGTGATGAGCATGGTGCGCATCACCTCGGAAAAGCCCAGCAGCCCGATGATCCCGGAAAACGGAGCCCACGCCATCGTCAGCCTGGAGCCCCTGGAGGCCCTGCGCGTGGCCGGGGTCTACGGCAACCCGGATACGGTGATCATCACCAACTCCAGACCCATGATGCCCATCAACGTGATCAGCGGCGAGAACAAATACCCGGCCATCGACGAGCTGCGCGGCGCTTTGGAAGAACTGGGCGGCAAGCTCTATTGGCTCGACGCCACGGATGAGGCCATGAAAATCGGCGCGCCGATCCTGGCCAACGTGATCATTCTGGGGGCCATGGTCCAGGCGGGAATCATGCCCCTGAGCGCAGAACAAGTGGAAAAGGCTATCGCCGGCATGTTCCCCGAGGACAAGATGCCCGCAAACCGCGAGGCCCTGTCCAAGGGCATGCAAATGGCCGCCGCCTAGCCGCGGGCATTATCAAATAAAACCGCCGATGCTTCCAAGCGGGGCATCGGCGTTTTTTTTGGGGGCAAAGTGGTCTAAAAACTGAAGCGCATGTTCACGCCCAGCAGCCAGTCGTCCTTGATTTCGGTGCCGTCCTTGGGGTCGACGCCGTTGTCGAAGTAGCTCAATTCGGGCTGGACGATAAGCCTGCGGCCCACCCGGTAAGGCAGGGCGAAGAAGTAGGCCTTGCGCACGTAATTGTCGGTGCGGTAGGCCAGGGCCCTGGTCCAGGCCTCGTTGGCAGTGTACACCGCTCCCGCGCCGCCGGTCACCGACCAGGGGCCGAGGTTGTATTCCAGGGCCAGGTATCCACCGTAGACCTGGGTGTTGTACAGTCTGCCGTCTTCGGTCCACAGCGGCGCGCTGGACGGCCCGTGGAAGGAGAAGTATTCCGTGCCGCCGTTTGCCCCGGCGTCGATGTTTTCGCCCAGGTAGGCCCCAGCCCTGGCCGTCAGGCTGCCCAGGCTGTATTCGACGGGCAGGTAGGCCACCCATGAATTGTATGAATCGTCGTAGCCGGCTGGCGCCTTGTCGTAATCGACCCCGCGCCAGCCGATGCCCGGCGCCGTGTGCAAGGCCCCGGCATTGAGTTCAAGGGCAACGCCCACGCCGGGGGTCTGGCGGGCGTCGTCAACGGAAACCGACGGCGGCGCGCTCAACAGGTAGCTGTCGTTGGCCTCCAGGCCCAGAGCCAGCACCACCTTGCCGTCCCCCATGGGCAGGCGCATCTTGGGCGAATCCGCGGCGTCCATGTAGCCCCAGCGAGAAAGGAAACTGCGCAGATTTTCCCGCAGCCAGGCCTTTTCACCGCTGTCTTTTACCTGGGATTCCAGCCACTTGTTCCAGAGATAATCAGAGCCGTCCAGGCCATAGGCCCGGGGCGAAAGAACGTTGTTGTCGTCCAGCAGGGTGGCGGGTCCACCGCTCATGGGCTGGCCCATGACGTAGCGGTCCAGCAGGTCGTCGGCCATTGCCGCGGACCACACCGCCAGACACAGAGCACACGTCAGGATTATGACCAGCCACTTACGCAATTTTGTTTCGCCCATTGCTTCCTCAGGTTGAACTTGCCACAATTAACAAGCATTTCAACAACCTGATACTTTGCCCCTGCTAAAATAATGACCTATTTCAGCCGTTTTTTACAAGTGTATATCTATATATCGGATGATACGAGTCTGTCCCTAAATGTATTTGTTAGCAGTCTCCACCATGCCTGTCAACATATCCCCTGGAGATGTAACAAAAAAACCGGCGGCAACCCCTGTTGGGCCTGCCGCCGGCTTAATGCGAAAAATGATTATTTAACCTACCGAACGTTTCAAGTTGGCCTTGATGTATTCGACAATTTCGTCGGTCTTGGTGCCGGGCCCGAAAACATCGGCTATGCCAGCCTGTTTGAGGGCCGGGATGTCCTCTTCCGGGATGATGCCGCCGCCGATGACCAATACATCCTCAAGGCCCTTTTCACGCATCAGTTCCATGATTCGCGGAAAAAGGTAGTCATGGGCGCCGCTGAGCACCGAAAGGCAGACCACGTCCACGTCTTCCTGCATGGCCGCGCTGACGATTTGCTCGGGGCTTTGGCGCAGGCCGGTATAGATGACCTCCATGCCCGCGTCGCGCAGGGCCGAGGCGATGACCTTGACCCCTCGGTCATGGCCGTCCAGACCGGGTTTGGCCGCCAGAACTCTTATCTTACTCATGGCCGCCCTCCTATATCGTCACCGGGGCCTGGTATTCGCCATAGACCCCGCGCATGGTGTCACAGATTTCGCCCAAGGTGGCGTAGACGCGCACGCAATCGAGAATGCGCGGCATCAGGTTTTCCGTGCCCTGGGCGGCGGTCTTCAAGGCCGCCAGATTGGCGTCCACCGCCGCGTTGTCGCGTTCGGCCCGCAGTTTGGCCAGGCGCTTGGCCTGTTCCTGGCCCACGATGGGGTCGACCTTGAGCCGCTCGCCGGTGAACTCCTCGTTGGTGATGAACTTGTTGACGCCCACCACCACGCGCTCGCCGCTCTCGACGTCCTTTTGGTATTTGTAGGCCGCTTCCTGGATCTCGCGCTGGACAAATCCCTGCTCGATGGCCGATACGCTGCCGCCCATCTCGTCGATGCGCTTGATGTACTCCTCGGCATTTCGCTCGATCTCGTCGGTCAGCGCCTCGACATAATAGCTGCCGGCCAGGGGATCGATGGTCTCGGTGACACCCGTCTCGTATCCGATGACCTGCTGGGTGCGCAGGGCGATGGTCACCGAATCCTGGGTGGGCAGGCACAGGGCCTCGTCCATGGAGTTGGTGTGCAGGCTCTGGGTGCCGCCCAACACCGCGCTCATGGCCTGGAAGGCCACGCGCATGATGTTGTTCTTGGGCTGCTGGGCCGTCAGGCTGCACCCCGCCGTCTGGGTGTGGAAGCGGATCATCTGGCTTTTCGGGTTGGTGGCCCCGAAGCGCTCTTTCATGATCCGGGCCCACAGCCTGCGGGCCGCCCGGTACTTGGCCACTTCTTCCAGGAAGTCCGAATGCGCGTTGAAGAAGAAGCTCAGGCGCGGTCCGAATTGGTCGACATCCAGGCCCGCCTCAATGGCCGCCTGGACGTAGGACATGCCGTTGGCCAGGGTGAAGGCCACTTCCTGCACGGCCGTGGAACCGGCCTCGCGGATATGGTAGCCGCTGATACTGATGGTGTTCCACTGGGGCACTTCCTGGGCGCAGTAGGCGAAGATGTCGGTGATGATGCGCATGCTGGGCCTGGGCGGGAAGATGTAGGTGCCCCGGCTGGAGTACTCCTTGAGGATGTCGTTTTGGATCGTGCCGCGAAGCTGATCCGGCGTCACGCCCTGTTTTTCGGCCACGGCGATGTACATGGCCAACAGCACCGAAGCCGGCGAGTTGATGGTCATGGACGTCGAGACCTTGTCCAGGGGGATCTGGTCGAACAGAAGCTCCATGTCGGCCAGGGAGCTGATGCTCACGCCGACCTTGCCCACCTCCCCGTGGGCCAGGGCGTGGTCCGCGTCGTAGCCGATCTGGGTGGGCAGGTCAAAGGCCACGCTCAGGCCGGTCTGGCCCTGCTCCAACAGGTAGCGGTAGCGCTTGTTGCTCTCGGCGGCCGTGGCGAAACCGGCGTATTGGCGCATGGTCCACAAACGGCCGCGGTACATGTTGGGCTGAACGCCGCGGGTATAGGGATACTGGCCCGGGAAGCCGATTTTTCCGGCATAGTCCTCGCCGGGCTCTTGGGGCAGATACAGTCTGTCCACCGGCAGGTCGCTGATGGTGTTGAACTGGGCCTTGCGCTCGGGGCGTTTGGCCAGCAGCTTGTCAACGCTAGCCTGCCACTTTTGCAGACTGCCGTCAAAGCTGGACGCGCTCATACAATACCTCCGGTCCTACAGGGGCACGTTGCCGTGACGCCGCACTGGGCGGAACGTGCGTTTGTTCTTCAAGGCTTCCAGAGACCGGATCACCTTGACCCTGGTGTTGGCGGGCATGATGATCTCGTCGATGTAACCCAGTTCGGCCGCCTTGTAGGGGCTGGCGAAGTTGGCGCGGTAGTTGGCCACCAGCTCCTGGTAGGCCGCGGCCTTGTCCTCGGCTTTGTCCAACTGCTTGCGGAAGACGATGTTGACCGCGCCCTCGGGGCCCATGACCGCGATCTCGGCCGTGGGGTAGGCGAAGTTCACGTCCGCGCCGTGGTGCTTGGAGCCCATGACGTCATAGGCGCCGCCGTAGGCCTTGCGGGTGATGATGGTGATCAGAGGCACCGTGGCCTCGCAGTAGGCGTAGATCATTTTGGAGCCGTGGGTAATGATGCCGCCGTATTCCTGCTGGATGCCGGGCAGGAAGCCCGGAACGTCCACGAAGGTGATCACCGGGATGTTGAAGGCGTCGCAGAAGCGTACGAAGCGGGCGCCCTTGCGCGAGGCGTCGATATCCAGGCAGCCGGCCATGAACATGGGGTTGTTGGCCACGATGCCCACCACATGGCCGCCCATGCGGGCGAACGCGGTGATCATGTTCTTGGCCCAGTAGGCGGCGACCTCGAAGAACGTGTCCTTGTCCACCACCGTCTGGATCAGCTTTTTCATGTTGTAGGGCGATTTGGGGCTGTCGGGGATCATCGGGCCGATCTCCGGACAGGTGCGGCGGACATCGTCGCCGGTGTCCTTGAACGGGGCCTTTTCCTCCCAATTGGAAGGCAGGTAGCCCAACAATTTGCGGACCTGTTCAAGGCAGTCCTCGTCGTTTTTGGCCATGAACTGGGCCACGCCGCTCTTCTGGTTGTGGACCTTGGCTCCACCCAGGGTTTCGCTGGTCACGTCCTCGTTGGTCACGGTCTTGATGACCTGGGGACCGGTGATGTGCATGTAACTGGTCTGGTCGACCATGAAAATGAAGTCGGTGATGGCCGGAGAATACACCGCGCCGCCGGCGCAGGGCCCCATGATGGCGCTGATCTGGGGCACAACGCCCGAGGCCAGCACGTTGCGGCGGAAGATTTCGCCGTAGGAGGCCAACGAAACGACCCCCTCCTGGATGCGGGCGCCGCCCGAGTCATTAAGGCCGACAACCGGCGCGCCGCTCTTTACGGCCAGGTCCATTATCTTGCAGACCTTTTCGCCGAACGGGCCGGAAAGCGAACCGCCGAACACCGTAAAGTCCTGACTGAACAAAAAGACCGGCCGGCCTTCCACTTGGCCGAAACCGGTTACCACGCCGTCGCCGGGGATCATGTTTTTGTCCATGTCGAAATCATGGCAACGGTGCACCACGAAACGGTCGAACTCCTGGAACGTGCCTTCATCGACAAACTGATCGATTCTTTCACGGGCCGTGAGTTTGCCCTTGTCGTGTTGGGCCTGGATGCGTTTTTGTCCGCCACCCAAGGCCGCCTGATCATTCCTGCGCTGTAATTCTTCAATTTTTTCGCGCGTGGAGGGGGCCATGTCACTCATCTAAAGTGCCTCCTTGCGGTTGTTAATACGGGGTTTGCTCTACTGTGCTTTGCCCGCCATAAAAAAGCAAGACCGCAGGCAAAGGAATACGACGGGGTATCCCCTTAGCCTGCGGTCAAATTTTCCAGATGCCCGCATAGGGGCACTCAATCAGCTCAATACCAGCAATACCTGCTCGGCCTCTACAGCCTGACCGGCTTCGCATTTAACCTCGGCAACGGTTCCGGCCTCGTCGGCCAGAATAGGCATTTCCATCTTCATTGCTTCCAGGACCACCACTTCGTCGTCCATGGCCACGCTGTCACCGACCTTCACGGAAATCTTTATAACCTTGCCACCCATAGGTGCTTTAATCTCAGCCAATTTTATCCTCCCAAGGCGCCCTCTCAGGGCCGCTTTAGCAGTTCCATTTCATCCCAAAATTTGAATCATCGAAGAATAGACTGTGGCTTCGGGTATGTCAAGGCTAAACGCCAGCGCCCGTACCAGCTTTAAACCTTTGCATTCATCAATGCTCAAAAAAAAAGAGGAAGCGGCCAACGGCCGCCTCCTCCCCTTATTTACACTTCAGTTGCCGGGTACTATCCGGCCGATTCCGAAGCGGGAATCACTTCGGAGGGCAGTAGCGCTTGGCGCCTGCCGGCGGAATGTACTTCGGGAACTTCTTGGCCGTCTCGCGGGCAGCAGCCTTGTCGGCGTCGCTGACATCGCGGGGGATGGTCAAGACAGTGCCGGGATCGATCTTGTTGGCGTTGGAGACCTTGTCCTTGTTGGCGTCATAGAGCAGAGGCCACAGCCAAGGATCACCGTACACCTGGGGCTTGGCACTGATGGCCCACAGGTCGTCGCACTTTTCAACCGTATAGGTGGTCGGCAGTTCCGGGGCCGGAGCCGGCTTCTCGGTTACCGGAGCGGGTACGCCTTCAAATTTCTTTACAGGCGGTGGAGCCGGTGCCTCGGGCTCCACGCCACAAACCGACGCACAGCCACTGAGCATCCCCAGGGCAATCACAGCCACCAAAACGGGCAGAAACTTCCCTAAAACCTTCCTCATCACCCAAATCCTCCTTCCCGTCCATATGGGGTATAGGCCGCAACAGCATAGCCCAAACCACCACGGCTTGGGAGCTGCGATTGCATACGTAATTATAGCCATCTCTGGCTTCGAGTCCATTGTAGACAGGCCTGGAAAAACATGTCAAATAAAATTGACGCAGGAATTTGATAACATACGCCTGTTTTTCCCCGGCATCTTAGTCGAGCTTTTCCACCCGCAACCCAAGTTCCAACAGTTGACCGCGATCGACCCTGGAGGGGGCGTCGGTCAACGGGCATGCGGCTTTTTGGGTTTTGGGGAATGCGATGACCTCCCTGATGGAGGACTGTTTGGCCAAAATAGCCACTAACCTATCGAAACCCAAGGCCAATCCGCCATGCGGCGGCGCACCGAATTCAAGGGCGTCCAGCAGGAAACCAAACTTTTCCCTGGCCTCGTCATCGCCGATGTTAAGCGCGTTGAAGGTCTTGGCTTGAATTTCCGGCTTATGAATACGGATCGAACCGCCGCCCACCTCGGAGCCGTTGAGCACCAGGTCGTAGGCCCGGGCCAGGCAGGCCTCCGGGTCGCTTGCGAGCTTGTCCTCGAACTCCGGCTTGGGCGCGGTAAACGGATGGTGCATGGCCGTATAGCGTTTTTCGTCGGTGTCGTACTCGAACATGGGAAAATCGGTGACCCAGCAGAAACGCAGATCATCACGGCTGGTCAGTTCGAAACGCCGGGACAGTTCCAGGCGCAGGCGGCCCAAAGCCTCGCTGACCACGGGCTTGGCATCGGCGCCGAAGAACAGGATATCGCCTTCCTGGGCCTCCATCCGCTGGTTGACCTCTGCCTGCACCTCGGGTTCGATGAACTTGGCGATGGGCGACTGCCACTCGCCGCCGGCCTTCATCTTGACCCAGGCCAGGCCCTTTGCGCCGTAATCGGCCACGAACGAAGTGAGGTCGTCGAGGTCCTTGCGCGAAAGGGTGGCCATGCCCTTGCCGTTGATGGCCTTGACCACGCCGCCGCCGTTCACGGCCCCGCGGAAGACCTTGAATTCGGTCTTTTGCATCAAGTCGCTGAGGTTGGTCAGCTCCAGGCCGAAGCGGATGTCCGGGGCGTCCAGACCGAAGCGGTCCATGGCCTCGGCATAGGTCAGCCGGGGCACCTGGCCCATGGCCTGGCCCCTGGTGGCCTGCATGATGGCGTCCACCAAGCCCTCGGTCAGGTCCATGACGTCGTCCTCGCTGACAAAGCTCATCTCCAGGTCCACCTGGGTGAACTCGGGCTGGCGGTCGGCCCGCAGGTCTTCGTCGCGGAAGCATTTGACGATCTGGAAATATCGTTCGATTCCGCCGACCATCAGCAACTGCTTGAAAAGCTGGGGCGATTGGGGCAACGCGTAGAAGCTGCCCCGCTGGACACGGCTGGGCACCAGATAGTCCCGGGCACCCTCTGGGGTGCTCTTGGTCAGGAACGGCGTTTCCACCTCCAGGAAGCCCTTGCCGTCCAAATAGCGGCGGGCGGCCTGGGCGGCCTTGTGCCGCAGCAGGATGTTGGCGAATACCTCGGGCCGGCGCAGATCCAGGTAGCGGTATTTCAGGCGGATCGTTTCGTTGACGTCGATCCATTCCTCCAGCATGAACGGCGGGGTCTTGGAGCCGTTGAGGATCTCGAACTCCGAGACGTAGACCTCGATTTCGCCGGTGCCCAGCTTCTCGTTGGTCATGCCCTCTGGGCGGGCGTCGACCTTGCCTTTGAGGGCCAGACAGAATTCGCTGCGGATGGAATGGGCCAGGCTGTGGGATCCGCCGCTGACCTCGGGGTTGAACACAACCTGGGTCAGGCCGGTGCGGTCGCGCAGGTCCACGAAGATGAGGCCGCCGTGATCGCGGCGGCGCTGGCACCAGCCCATGAGCACAACTTCCTTGCCCACGTCGGACTTGGTGAGTTGGCCGCAGGTATGGGTTCTTTTCAGTTCGGTAATGAATTTTTCAGCCACTGTAGCAGCTCCTGACCACATAAAAGACCTAAGGCGGCGGATTGCCGCCGAGTTTACGCCAATTTCCGCAAAAGCGCCCGGCCCAAGCCCTCCAGGCTCACTTCGTCCTGGCCGCCGTCCTGGGCCATGTCCTTGAGCAGGGCTTTGCCGCTTTGCAACTCGTCACCGCCGACGATGAGCACCCGGGCCGAGCCTATCTTGTTGGCCCGGCGCATCTGGGCCTTTAAGCTCTTGTCCTGGCTCATCATATCGACCTTCAAACCGCCCCGGCGCATGATCTGTGCCTGCTCGAAGGCCCAGGCCCTGGGCTCGGCCCCAAGGGCGGCGATGAACAGGTCCGGCCCTTCGTGCCACTGATCGCGGTCTTCCACCAGCAGGGCCAGACGCTCCAGGCCGCAGCCGAAGCCGATGCCGTTTTCCTCGGGCCCGCCCAGCTGGGCCACCAGGCCGTCGTAGCGCCCGCCGCCGGCCACGGCGTTCTGGGCGCCCAGGCCGCCGGCAATGGCCTCGAAAGTCGTCCTTACATAATAGTCCAGGCCGCGCACCAGACGGGCGTCCTGTTTGTAGACAACACCCGCCGCGCCCAGCATGCCCTTGACCGCCTCGAAGTGTTCGGCGCAGTCGGCGCAGTGGTACTGACTGATCTCCGGCGCGCCCTGGCTGGCGGCCTTGCAGCCTTCGGCCTTGCAGTCCAGCACCCGCAAAGGGTTTGAGTGCAGACGGCGCAGGCAGTCTTCGCAGAGTTGGTCTTTTTTTGCCTCAAAGAAATCGATCAGCGCCTGGCGGAAGGCCGGGCGGCACTGGGGGCAGCCCAGAGAGTTTACCACCAGCTCGACGTTTTCCAGACCCAGTTCCTTTAATAAGTGATCCAGCATGACCATCAGTTCGGCGTCGACCATGGGGCCGTCGTCGCCCAGGACCTCGCAGTTGAGCTGGTTGAACTGACGCAGGCGTCCCTTTTGAGGACGCTCCCGGCGGAACATGGGGCCGATGGTGAAAAGCTTGTGCGGTCCGGGCTGGGCGTAGACCTTGTTTTCCACATAGGCCCTGAGCACGCCGGCCGTGGCCTCCGGACGCAGGCTGAGCATATCGCCGCCTCGGTCCTCGAAGGTGTACATCTCTTTTTCGACGATATCGGTGGTTTCGCCGATGGATCGCAAAAAAAGCTCGGTCTTTTCCAGGACAGGCGTCTTTATTTCCTCGAAACCAAAGGCCCCGAACACACGCCGGGCCGTGGCTTCGATGAACTGCCACTTGTGTATTTCCGGGGCCAGAACATCCTTCATGCCCCTGACAGCCTGAATGGCCACTTTATCACTCTTTCCCAAGCCCTTGACCGGGCCCGCAGGTATGGAATTGTCGTGTTATACCGGCTTCCCTTGGCGCGGTCAAGGAGCGGACACTCTGGCGTCCGGTGGATCGGCGACACGGATGTAGGTTGTCGCGCAAATTGATACATTTTCGTAGCATTACCCGGCTCTAAAAACTACCGCCAACATGCTCCTTTTAGATAACATATTGTATTGGCAACATTTTTCTAAACCATAATTATTGGCACCATGGTTGCTAATGCTCCTAAGGACAACGCCGAATCAATAACAAACGGCTAACGGCCTCGCGCCCGACCTAAAAAAGCAGTAGGAGGACAAATAATATGGAAAACGCCATCAACGCGGGCGATACCGCATGGATCATTGTCAGCTCCGCTCTGGTGCTGTTGATGACGCCGGCGCTTGCCTTCTTTTATGGAGGCATGGTGCGCAAAAAAAATATCCTCAGCACCCTCAATCTCAGTTTCATCATGATCGGACTGATCAGCGTGCAGTGGGTTCTGTACGGCTACACCCTGGCCTTCGGCAAAGACGCCGGCGGCCTGGGCATTGTGGGCGGCCTTAATTACCTGGGCTTCAATGGCGTCACCGGAGCGCCGCTGGAAGGCCAGACCATCCCCCATCTGATTTTCGCGGCCTTCCAGATGATGTTCGCCATCATCACCCCGGCCCTGATCACCGGCGCCTTTGTCGACCGCATCAAGTTCGGCACCTTCCTGGTGTTCAGCCTGATCTGGGCCACCATTGTCTACGATCCGCTGTGCCACTGGGTCTGGGGCGATAACGGCTGGATCGGCGGACTGGGCGCGTTGGACTTCGCCGGCGGCACGGTCGTCCACATCGCCGCGGGCTTCAGCGCCCTGGCCTTCGCCCTGGCCATCGGCCCCCGCAAGGGCTTCCCCTCGGTTCCCATGGAACCCCACAACATCCCTTACACCGTATTGGGCGCGGGCCTGTTGTGGTTCGGCTGGTTCGGTTTCAACGCCGGCAGCGCCTTGGCAGCAGACGGCGCCGCGGCCAACGCCTTTGTAACCACCAACACGGCAGCCGCGGCGGCGGCGGTCGTCTGGATGCTGCTGGCCTGGAAAGACGGCAAGCCCTCGGTGCTGGGCATCGCCACCGGCGCGGTGGTCGGCCTGGTGGCCATCACCCCGGCCGCCGGTTTCGTAACCCCGCTGGGCGCACTGGCCATCGGCGCCATCGGCGCGCCTGTGAGCTACTATGCCATGCAGCTTCGTCACAAGCTGGCTTTTGATGAATCCCTGGACGTTTGGGCATGTCACGGCATGGCCGGCACCTGGGGCGCGCTGGCCACCGGCCTGTTCGCCGCTCCGGAAATCGGCGAAGCCGCCGGGTTGTTCTACGGCAACCCCGGCCAGCTCTGGATCCAGTTCGTTTCGGTGGTCGTTACCATCGCCTACGTATTCATCATCACTTTCGTTCTGTGCAAGATCCTGGACGCCGTCATGGGTCTGAGGGTTTCGGCCAAGGCCGAGGAAATCGGTCTGGACCTCAGCGAACACGGCGAAAGGGCCTACTCGTAGGCAAGGAGAAGGCAAGCCATGCTTAAGAAGATTGAAGCGATCATTCGCGAAGACAAGTTCAACGACGTCAAGGAAGCCCTGCGCGACATCGGCATCGTGGGCATGAACATAACCGAAATCCGCGGCCACGGCCGCCAGGGCGGCATCGAGCTCTCCGGACGCTCGGGCACCTTCCAGGTGGACATGCTGCCCAAGATCCAGATCAATATCATCCTCAGCGAGGACAACCTCGACACCGCCGTCAACACGATCCTGTCAGCCGGTCGCACCGGCGAAGCCGGAGACGGCCTGATCTTTGTATACCCGGTTGACGAGGTGGTCCGCATCCGAACCGGCGAACGCGGCCACGAGGCCGTGATGTATCCCGGTGATATCGATGAGAGGAAAAAGAAAAGCTAAGAGCCCGTCACTGCCGCCAGTCCTACCGCCCGGTGGGATTGGCGGCATCGGCTACCAAAAGGTAGCTATAGAGCCAAAACCAAAGCAAGCAAACCGTTCACCCAAACCCCTCTCCCTCTGAATCCCGGCGCACTCCCCACGAATGTGCCGGGATTCGCTCGTCTATTCCATGGGATAGCGACGCCATCCCAATCGGGTGGCCACGCCTGCGTGGCGGCGGCCCGCCGCGGGCAAGGCTCCGGCTTGGCCCCTTGAAAACCCGAAACCGCCCGGACATGCCCACTTCAAGCTACAAACGTGTAGTTTATGCCTCTGAATCACGATTCAGCCAACGACCTGTTTTCACGGCCATATTGCCGAAATCGCTCCAGGTGGCATGAATCTGGCTAAAATCCCAAGCCCGACGACCCTACATAGGCTAGCCCCGCACCGGCCTCGCAAACCACGCGGGCAAGCCGCTACATACCCATGGCAGGAGGATGTGATATGGCCCCCCAGATCAACACGGGCGATACCGCATGGATCATGGTCTGCTGCTCGCTGGTCTTGATGATGACCCCGGCGCTGGCCTTTTTCTATGGCGGCATGGTCCGCAAAAAAAACATTCTGAGCACCCTTACCCTGAGCATCGTCTTCATGGCCCTCATCGGCGTGCAATGGGTGCTCTACGGATACAGCCTGGCCTTTGGCCCGGACATCGGCGGTTTTATCGGCGGGCTGAACTTCATCGGCCTGGACGGCGTGGGCGCCGCCCCGGATCCCAACTACAGTTCGACCATTCCGGCCCAGCTATTCGCCACATTCCAAATGATGTTCGCGGTTATCACCCCGGCGCTGATCACCGGCGCCTTCGTGGAGCGGGTTCGTTTCAAAAGCTTTCTGCTTTTCGCCATTGCCTGGGCCACGCTGGTGTATGACCCGCTTTGCCACTGGGTCTGGGGCGTAGGCGGCTGGCTGCGCGAGATGGGCGTATTGGATTTCGCGGGCGGCACGGTGGTGCACATCTCGGCCGGATTCAGCGCCCTGGCCTTTGCCATGGCCATCGGCCCGCGCAAGGGCTTCGGCAGGGTGCCCATGGAGCCCCACAACATCCCCTATACGGTATTGGGCACCGGCCTGTTGTGGGTGGGCTGGTTCGGCTTCAACGCAGGCAGCGCCTTGGGCGCCAACGGCGTGGCCGTCAACGCCATCCTGACCACCAACACCTCGGGCGCCACCGCGGGCCTGGTCTGGATGATCCTAAGCTGGCTCGACGGCCGCCCCTCGACCTTGGGTCTGGCCACGGGCATGGTCGTGGGCCTGGCCGCCGTGACCCCGGCCTCCGGGTTCGTAACCCCCATGGCCGCCATGGCCATCGGCGCAATAGCCGCGCCCATCAGCTATTATGCAATCCGTTTCCGGGAAAAACGCGGCCTGGATGAATCCCTGGACGTATGGGCCTGTCACGGCATGGCCTCCACCTGGGGCATGCTGGCCACGGGCCTGTGGGCCACCACCAAAGTCAACCCCGCCGGAGCAAACGGCCTGTTCCACGGCAATCCCGGTCAATTCGTGACCCAGCTTTGGGGCGTTATTGTCACCATGGTCTTCGCCTTTGTGGTAACTTTTGTCTTGGTCAAAATCCTTGACTGGAGCATCGGCCTGCGGGCCACGGACGTTGAAGAGGAAGTCGGGCTTGACGTCAGCGCTCACGGTGAGCGAGCCTATTCCTAAGAAGATGCGGAGGATCACACTATGTTGAAAAAACTCGAAGCGATTATTCGCGAGGACAAGTTCAACGACGTCAAAGAGGCCCTGCGCGATTTGGGCATCGTGGGCATGAACGCTACCGAGATTCGCGGCCACGGCCGCCAGGGCGGCATCGAGCTGTCGGGCCGCTCGGGCACCTTCCACGTGGACATGCTGCCCAAGGTGCAGATAAACATCGTGCTCAGCGAACAAAACGTCGAGGAAGTCGTCAACACCATCGTCCATTCCGCCCGCACCGGCGAGGCCGGCGACGGCCTGATCTTCATCTATCCGGTGGACGAGGTCGTGCGCATCCGCACCGGCGAACGAGGCCGCGACGCGGTGATGTATCCCGGAGATATCGACGAAAGGCGCGGCAAGAAGTAGCCTGCCTGTTGACCAAAGCGCTGCATCTCAAGTAATGTGCCGGGGACGGGGCCTGAACCCCGTCCCCGGCGCTTCTTTTTGAACCGGCCCCTTAATAACAGCCGGGGGCCGAAATCTAAAACGGCGGCTGTCAGCTCATTGCTCAAGGACGCAAGGCATGCGTATTTCAAAATCGGTTTTGATCAATTCATTGGCGGCGCTGGTTCTGGTGGCGGCCGGCTATATGTTGGGCCAGGCCTTCCCGGCCAACACGGCCACGGCAAATCCACTTTGTTCTCGAACAGAAATTACCGGCGATTTAAAGATGCGGCAGGGTGACCAGGTTATGGTGTTTGTTGATGGGGCCCAACGCATGGTGCACTGCGGCCTTGCCAGCGGCTGCACCGCAGGCAAGGCGGCGATCAGGGTTAACAAAGCCGTCCGCACCAGCAACGGAGACATACAATACACTATTTTTCAATAATCAAGGCTCGTTGGGCCAGCGGCACCCAAGCCAGAGAATAAAACTACCCCGCGCCCGGTCAGAGATGATCGGCGCGGGGTTTCCTTTGCCATTAGACCAGGCATTCGGACACGGATGTTTGACCTATACCCGGATATATGATTAATATACACGCCGTGAAGGTTGTTGATTCTTCATCGCGGATTCCTGCCTCCGCATTGCCAGCCAAGCCACGCAACTTTTACACATTGGCCCAACAGGCCCTTGTGTGAAATAAACACGTAATTACAGCAAGTTGATTTCAAGCGATGCTTTGAATTTGTTCGAAAAACATGCGGGGTTGTCTTTGAAAAAGCTGGCGCAATGGATTTGGGGTCTGGTCACCGTAGGCCTGTTTGTCAATTTGGCTATCGTCGGTGTCGACGAAGGCTTCGCCCTGACGGAACAATTCGGTCTGGCGGCCTTTTATTTCCTGTTGGCGGTTGTGATATTTTTCGTGGTCCGGGCAGGGTCTACGCTGCTGAAAAAGAAAACCCTGATCCACTCGCTTATGGTGGTCTGCGCCATAATCTGTTCGCTGATCCTGTTTGAGCTGATCATGATTCCCTTTGACATCGTGTTCAGCTCATCCAATAGAAATGTCTACAATTTCGATGACCGCACCGCGATTATGCAGGTCAATGAACTGAAAAAAGCGGCCCTGGACATGCAAAGGGACGACGAACTGGGCTACAGGCCCAACACCGGCGGCGACAGCCTGTATGACGGTCACGGCGCATTCAAAAACGAATACAGCCTTGAAAAAGCCCCCGGCAACACACGGGTTTTGTTCATCGGCGACTCAATCGCGGCCATCGGCTATCTGAGCGCGGCGGTCAAGGGCCTGAACCAGGCCGGCGGCTATGAATACTGGAACATGGGCGTGCACGGCTATTCCACCAGGCAGGAGCTGAAATACTTCGAGCGCTACGGCCGCAAGCTCAGGCCCGACATCGTGATCCTGGAATTTTGCCTCAATGACTTTGACGGCACGCCGGTGGTGCTCAAGGATGAAAACGGCAAGACCATCGTCGCCAACCTTTACCTGGGCGAGGAGCACTTCAACTACTGGCTATACAAGCACTCCACCCTGTACAGGCTCTACCTGTCCCTGAAAGCCTCGGTCAGCGACCGCGCCGGGCTGGTGGAAGACGTCCGCAAAAACATCAAAAAAATGCAGCAGTACGCCCGGGAGGACGGCTTTGCCCTGCGGGTGGTCGTCTATCCCCTGCTGCTGGAATATGACCAGTGGCCCGAGTCCTACAAGACCCAGAGGCAAGACGCCGTGGCCCTGCTGAAGGACTTGGGCGTGGAGTTTTATGATGCCAATGATTTTGTGCAGGGGCAAATAAAGGCTCGTTCCAGGGATCATGTCCGCCTGGGCCGTGACGACCAGTTTCATCCCTCCAAGGCCCTGGCCAAAGATCTGGCCGGACAAATACTGGACGCCGGTTTTCTGGCAGCGCCCCAAGGCGAGCAGACCGCGAAAGACGACGGCACAGCGGCGAAGGGGCGGTAAGGGCGGCATCCGGTCCTCAGATGGCCGAGCGTGGGTTACACTTACACTGTTCAACCAACCCATTATTGACCAATTACTTAAAACGAAGCTATATTACTTAAAAATAATAACAAAACGACATACTGGAAACTGTAATGCCAGATGATAAGACTATAGAGTTCTTGAGATATAAAGACTTTATACTTGCCGAAGAGTTAGGAAAAGGAGCCTGTGGTAAAACTGTTTTATTATATGATGAAACAATAGAAGAAAGCTTCGTATGTAAAAAATATTGCCCATATTCTGAATCTAATCGAGAAAATTTATTTAATAATTTCATTCGTGAAATAAAGCTATTACACCATGTATTTCACCAAAATATCGTTCGCTTTTTTAGTTATTATTTGTACCCAACCAAATACTCTGGGTATATTATTATGGAGTATGTAGACGGATTTGACATTCAAGATTATCTTCTTTCAAACCCTAGCAATGTTGACAACATATTTAAACAAACAATTAATGGATTTGCGTATTTAGAATCCAAGAAAATACTTCATAGGGATATCAGGGTCTCAAATATATTGGTTACAAAGGACCATCAGGTAAAAATAATTGACTTTGGATTTGGGAAAAAGATTGAAAGAAAATTAGACTTTAACAAAAGTATTAGCCTGAACTGGTGGTGCGAACTACCAAATGAATTTAATGATTCTTTATACGATTTTAAAACAGAAGTATATTTTATTGGGAAGCTGTTTGAAAAATGTATTCGTGACTACTCTATTGAATCGTTTAGCTACAAAGACATTTTATTGCGTATGTGTGCCAAAGACCCTGATAATAGAATCAACAGCTTTTTTGATGTTGAAAAGGAAACTCTAAGTAAAAATTCATCCAACATCAACATATCAGAGTACGATGCCCATACATATCGCCGCTTTGCAGAATCGCTTAGCGAACACATTAGTCGGGTTGAATACGGTACCAAATACCACGACGATCCTTCCAAAATAGAGGAGCAATTAGATTCAGCATTCAGAAAGTGTATGCTTGAAGAATTTGTGCCCGATTGTGTGATAATCATTAGATGTTTCATAGACGGCGCATACTATTACAAGAAAACTGGTTTTCCAGTGGATGATCTTAATGGATTTATCGGCGTCTTTAAATCATCATCGCTTGAGAAAAAGAGAATCATATTAGCCAACCTTCACACTAGACTTGATTCTCTCCCCCGCTATTCTGAGCAGTCAGACGACGATATTCCATTTTAGCCTTTTAACTGATTTTCCGATATGTTAATAACTCACTAAACTCACCCTTGCTGCTTTGACGCTGGCTTTTCCACTGCCCCGGCCCCGGCATAATGCCGCCAAGAACTTTAATATTTTTCATACAGCCAAGGGAGATGCGGCCATGCGCAAATTCAGCGGCAACTGCGCCTATGAATGGGGCCTGCTCAACGCTCGGCGCAAGGAAAACGCCCGGCCTCCATCGCGGAAGCCGGGCGCCTGAACCAAATCAACAGACCGTTAGTGGTGTCCGCCCTCAATGGCGGCCTTGGCGTGGGCCACGTATATGGCCACGACCGCCGGGTTGGCGGTGATGGGCTCCAGCACGCACTGGGTCTGGATGCCCGCCTTGTTCAGCACGCTCTTCCAAGAGTCGGGCTCGTCACCGGCCATGTCATTGGTGGCGTGGTCGCCGGCCACGGTCATGAACGGCACTAAATAGGCCTTTTTGACCTTGGCGGCCTTGAGCAAGGCCACGATGTCATCCAAGCTGGGATAGCCCTCCACCGTGCCCATGAACAGCGGCGCGTGGCCCTGGCCCAGGATATAAGCCATGGCCGGATAGACCACACCGGCCGGGTGGTGGGTGCCGTGGCCCATGTAGACCACGGCCTCGCCCCCCGCAAGCTTGGCGGGCGGGGATTTTTTGAGGATATCGGCAACGTCCTTCAGGTCGTCTGTGGTGCTGCACAGGGGCATGCCCAGGCGCACCATGAAGCAGCCGCCCATGACCTTGAAGCCTTCCACCACGGCCACCAGGTCATGAAATTCCGCACCGGGGATCACGTGCAGCGACTGGACGATGACCTTGTTGTAGCCTTGGTCCCGCAGCGTGGCCAGGGCCTCGGCAGGCGACTGCCAGGTCTTGCCCTGTTTTTCGGCCACGATGCGGCGCACGATCTTGGAAGTAAAGGCCCAGCGAATCTCCACGCCGGGGAAGGCCTTCTTGAAGGCCGCGTCCACGCCGTCAAACACGGCCTGGGCCTTGGGGATGCTGGTGCCGAAGCTCACCAGGAGGATGGCCTGTTTGGCCTCGGCCGGTTTTTTGGCGTGTTCGGCATTGGCCAGGGCGGGCATCGCCCCGATCAATACTGCCAGGGTCAGGGCCAGGAAAAGATGACGGATCTTGATGGCATGCATGATGCTGCTCCTCCGACCCCCGGAGGGATTACCGCACCCCGGAGGCCATTAGCCCCCGGTTCTGCACCCTTTTTCTTCGAAACCAGGGAGCGGTTCCGGCCTTACCCGAGCCGGGTCCGCATGTTTTGGGCCACCGGGCAGGTCTTCTGGCTTCCGGGTCATCCGAGGCTCCCGCGCCTTCCCGCCCGTGGGGGCAGTGGCCTTGTGGGGGCTCGTCTCCGGTTACAGCGGCGGGACCGCGACGGACTTGCACCGTCTTCCCTATTAAGCGCCCATGGCGCCCGGTGGTGATTTGGGGCATCATATAGCCGATGGCCTTCTGGTTGAAGTAAAAAACCGCCCTGTTACTCGCCGAACCCGCCGATCCGCTTGGCGGCCCCGGTCATCTCGAAAGGCGTCTCAAGCTCGCGTCTGGCGGCGGCGGCCCAGGCGTCGCGTATGCCCTGCACATAGAGCTGCTTGTGGGCGGCCACGGCGTGGGGGTCGTTGGCCATGATGCCCTGGGCCAGATATCGCGCCGAGGCCTCCAGCTCGCCCTTGGGCACGCACTGGCAGGCCAAGCCGATGCGCACGGCCTCTTCCGCAAGCACCGTGCGCGACGTATAGGTCATTTCCTGGGCCTTTAGCCAGCCCACCCGGGCGGGCAGCCGATAGCTCATGCCCCAGAGGCAACGCAGGCCCCATTTGGTGTGGGTGTCGCCGAACTTGGCCTTTTCCGAGGCTATGATCAGGTCGCAGCCCAGGGCCAGTTCCAGCCCGCCGGTTAGGCAATAGCCGTTCACGGCGCCGATGATGATCTTGGGCATATCGGCCATGGCCTCGATGAGCGCCCGCGCGGGCTTGTGCAGGACCTCCTCGGCGTCAACGCCTTGGGTGAGTTGCTCGGTCATGGCCACCAGATCCACGCCCGCACAAAAGGCCCGCCCCGCCCCGGTGAGGATTATCACGCTCACATTGCGGTCGGCGGCGGCCTGGTCCAGGGCCTGCCTGGCCTCGGTGAGCAGCAGCGGGGTGATGGAGTTGAGGGCATCGGGCCGGTTCAGGGTGATGGTGGCGATCAGATCTTTCACTTCATACAAAATCGTATCAAAGGGCATGGGTGCTCCTTTCGCTGGGGCGCGTCTACCATAACCAAGGTACGAGCCGATAGCGCGTCTTATGGGTATAGGCCGCGTAGCCCGCCAGTTCTCCCATTAAAGTTCGGTCTTCGCGGAACGTGCGCCATATGAACAGTGCGGCGATCAGGCCCGCCGGAACAAAGGTCCACAAGGAGCCCAGCATCAGTGGCGTGGCCAGGGTGCCAAATATAACCCCTGTATATCCGGGATGGCGCACGACGGCGTAGGGACCAGAGGAAACAACGCTGTGGCCGCGCTCGGTCTGGATGCGCACGAATTGCTCGAAGTAGCGGTTTTCCAGCATGGCCCACGCGGCAAGGGCCATGGACAAGGCCATTATGGCCAGGCCCGGCCAAAACCAGCCCCAGGTCGGGGATGACCACCGGTAGCCCACAGCGTCGAAACCGGCGATCAGGGGTGTCAGGAACGGCAACGCCAGCCATGGCGGGAAAAAGACCTTGTCAAAGTCTTTCATGTCCCGGCGGGGGTGGGAGCGCTGCCTGAGAAGATCCGGTGCCTTGACGGCCAATAGAACCATGGTGCAGCCTTCCATGACCAGCACGGCCAACAGATAGGCCCAGGCCCTGGTCCAGTGAATGGTCCCCGCCGAGCCGAAGAAGATGCCCCCGAAGATAATCAGGAGCCCCAGTCTCTGGATCGCGTAACGCATGTCCCCCCCTTGGCCGCGAATCTGACAACGCTACGCCACTCTACTCCAGGCCGAACCTGTCCCGCAAGCGGGCCGAAAGATTCCTTACCACACCAAAGGCCTTTTCCACGGTCTTTTCGCCGTCCGGGTTGACCAGGCAGCAGGTGGCCGGGGAGATAAGGCTGCGGGCCAACATGTGCTCCCGGTCTATTCCCTTGGCCCATAGCCGCTCCCAGACCTGCACCAGCATGTCCTCAAGGTCGTTGGCGCTGTTGTCCAGAAACGGCTCGAAATTGGTGGGCACTATGCCCCAGCTGAGTACGCCGCCTTTGTCCAGGAACCGCTGCACGCTCTTGGCGTAGGAGCCGAATATCTCGCCGTTGCTGAAGGCATCCAGCGAGAGGATGTCCATGTCCAGGCCCAGCAGAAAATCCCAGTCCGGATTGCCGCACAGATGCACGCCCCGGGGCCGTTCGATGAGCGAAAAGAACATTTCCATGTCGCCCTTGGCCGCAGTGTCGCTGTAGCCGCTCAGGGCGCTGAACAAAAATTGCAGGCCCGGTTCGTCCACGTACATGAAGGCGTTGGGGTTCATGGCCCTTAGCCGCTTGAGCTGCACATTGACCCGGCGGGCCATGATCTCGAACATCAGGGGCCGGACCATGTCGTCAAACAGGATGGGCCTGTCGTTTTCGTCTTTTACATTGAAACCGAAGCTAACGGGCCCTTCCAACTGCCCCCGGATGGCCGGGCGCGCCGAGAGATCCATATCCAGGAACTTGTGATAGACAACTGAATATTGAGGCGAGATGTCAAAGTAATCCGGCTCGTCCAGGTGGGCCAAAACAGCCTCGTATTCTTCCATGAATTTGGCATGGTCAAAGCCAAGATGTTGATTTTCCAGGTCCAGGACGATGCCCGGAAAATGCTCCGAGGCCTGAACATACATGTCTTCATAGTAGTTGACCCGCGGTAGTTGAGGCCAAAACGGAATATCCAGGCTCAGGGCCATTTCAAGGGCCCGGTCAACATTGGTATGGGGCATGACGGCCATGGCCGTGGTCAGCAAATTGCCGGGAATGGGCATATCCCGATCCTTGTGGCGTTGTTTAAATTGATTTTCATAGTCTAGCGCATATTGGGGGTTGTACGGCGAATTTAGGGTGTGCTATTTTCTCCATCAATCGATGGAATACTTTGATGGAGAACCAGTGGCCACACCATTGCAAAAAGCACAAAACGACCGTGATTCCATGAAAGGCCGCATCCTGGAGGCCGCCCGCCGGGTCTTCGGGCTCTACGGTTTTCATGGAGCCACCATGCGGGCCATCTGCCGCGAGGTGGGCATCGACATATCCACGCTCTACTATCATTGGGGCGAAAAAGACGATCTTTATCAAGCCGTTATCATAGACGCCACAGACTGCCTGGGCCGCTGGCTGACCGAGGTGGAGTTGGCAATCAAGGGCAAGCCCCTGGTCCGGCGCATGGACATCGCCATTGACATGATGTGCGGTTTTCTGGCCGACAACCCGGAGATCAGCCGCCTTATTTTGCAGCGCTACATGAGCGACACCCGCCACCAGATCAGCTTTGACCGCCGGGTGCCGGGCTTCGCGGCGGACATCGCCCGGTCCATGGGCCTCGCCGAGGCCGACGGAACGGTGAGCACCAGCACCAAGACCCGCATCCTGGGCATGATGATGAGCATCTACAGCTTCATGTCCGGCGAAAACATGCTGCGCTCCATGTTGAACCTGGACCGCGAGGCCTATTTGGCCGAGGCCAGGGACGCCCTCAAATACATGCTCATTCCGGCGTTCTGCGGTTTTCAACCGCCCGTCGCCGGCACGATTGGGGATCAACGTCATGAGCATTGACATTTCGCCGTTCCGGCAGGCCGCCCAAGAGGCCAGAGCCGCCTTGGCCACCGAGGATTCAGCGCCCGCCCTGGGCTATTTCTGCACTTACGCGCCCGTGGAGCTTATCCACGCCGCCGGCTACCGGCCCGTGCGGCTCATGGGCGGCAGCGGCTCCATCTCCCGGGCCGACGCCCTGACCCCGGCCTTTATCTGCCCCTATCTGCGCCTGGCCGCGGACAAGGCCCTGGCCGGGGAGTTCAAGGGACTGCGCGGCCTGATGCAGGGCTACACCTGCGATGTATCCTGCGGCGTGATGAACATTTGGGAGCAAAACTTCCCCTGCCAGGTGCACCACACCATCCCCCTGCCCTATGGCAAGGGCCCCGGCGCCCGGGACTTTCTGCTCAAGGCCCTGGCCGAGGCCGCCGAAAAATTGGCCGCCGCAGGCCACCCGGTGACCGGCGAAGCCCTCGCCAATAGCATGGACCTCTACACCGCACTGCGCGGCAGGGTGCTGGAGCTTTACGAACTGCGCCAAAACGGGCTGTTGCCCCTGGGCGCGGCGGAGCTTCTGGAAGTGGTCAACGCCGGATTCATTGTCGAGCCGGCGCAGTACCGGACCCTGCTGCGGGCCCTGTTGGGCTCGATCCAAGAGGCACTGCCCGCCGGACAACCATCCGGTGTGCCGCTCGTCGTCTCGGGTAGCATAATCGAAGACCCGGCCATCCTGGAGGCCGTGGAAAACGCCGGGGCCAGGATCGTCAGCGATGACCTGTGCACCGGCCTGCGGCCCATGCTGCCGCCCGACGGCCGGGGCGACGATCCCTGGCAGCGCCTGGCCGACAGGCTCCTGCAACGCAGCCCCTGCCCGGCCCGGGCCAGGGCCGAAGACCGGCTGGAGTTCATCGGCGCCCTGGCCCGCAACAACAAGGCCAGGGGCGTCGTCTTCCTGCTGCAAAAATTCTGCACGCCGCATTTGGCCGACCTGCCGGACCTGCGCCGGGGCCTCGGCGAGGCGGGTCTGCCCAGCGTGGTCTTCGAGCTTGAGGAAACCGGGGCCAACACCGGCCAATTGATCACCAGGGTGGAAGCCCTGCTGGAAATCCTGGGGGATTAAGATGAGCGGTCCGCGCAAATCCACCAAACGCCTGAAGTCGGCCAAGGAACTAAACCGCGTGGTGGCCGAATTTTACCTGGAATGCAACAGGGCCAAGGAAGAAGGCCGTCTGGTGGGCTGGATGCCGCCCATGAACGGGGCCATCGAGCTGTTCTACGCCATGGGTCTGCAACCGGTGTTTCCGGAGAACTGGTCGCCGGTGTGCGCGGCCTTCGGCCTGACGCCGGGCAATTTCGACATCGCCCACGGCCTGGGTTATTCCAGGGACCTGTGCGGCTATCTGCGCAACATCCTGGGCTATGTGCACGGCGACATGCACGGCGAGCAGGTGCCATTGGGCGGCCTGCCCGAGCCGGACATCATCCTCACGCCCGGCGGCGGCTGCGTGCCGGTGATGAAGATATTCCACGCCCTGGAGCGGCGCTTCCCCAAGGCCGCCGTGTTCCGGGCCGATCTGCCCCAGGTGGCCGTGGAGGACATCCAGCAACACCACATCGACTATGCCGTGGGCCAGATCAAGGCCCTGGCCGCCTTTTTGGAGGACCAGAGCGGCAGCAAACTGGACATGGACCGCCTGGCCGAGGTGGTGGCCCTGTCGGACCAGGCCTGCCAACTCTGGGACGAAATCATGGCCTGCCGTTCGGCCGTGCCCACGCCGTTTTCCGCAGCCGAGATCGGCATCATGTTCGTCATGGTCACCCGCCAGGGCACCCGGGAAGCGGTGGATTTTCTGACCATGTGCCGGGATGAAGTGGCCCAGCGGGCCGCCGAGGGCGTCGGCGTCATTGAAAACGAGAAGGTGCGCCTGTTCTGGGACAACATCCCCCTTTGGTACAACATGGGCCTGTTCAATTACTTTGAAAAGGCCGGCGGCGTGGTGGTGGCCGAGACGTACAGCGCGGCCTGGAGCCTGCGCCTGGACCCGGACAAGCCCCTGGAATCCCTGGCCCTCAAGAGTTTGCAGAGCTATCCCCTGGTGTCGTGCGTATCCATCAAAAAACGCATAGACATGGTCCTCAAGGCCTGCCGCGAGTACCATATCGACGGGGCCATTCTTCACCGCAACAAGTCCTGCGTGCCCATCACCCTGGGCCAGATGGACATCAAACGCGCCCTGGAGCAAGAGTTGGGCGTGCCCAGCCTGATCATCGACGCCGACCACATGGACGCCGAGAACTTCTCCGAGGCCCAGTTCCAGACCAGGGCCGACGCATTCATGGAAATGCTATTGGAGCGAAAGGCCTGAAACATTTGCCCTAACAAGGAGTGACCAGTGGCTTTTGGAACCATCCTGGAGGCGCTGGCCGCCAACGCGAAGAATACACCCCAACGCACCATCATCAGGCATATAGCCACCAGCGGCGGTCAGTACCAAGACGTTAACTGGGCCGAGTTGTACGAGGCCATCCAAAACCTGGCCGCGGCCCTGGTGGACCAGGGACTGGAGCCAGGCGACAGGGTGGCGATTCTGTCATACAACCGCCTGGAATGGATCATCACCGACATGGCCGTTATGCTGGCCGGCGGCGTTTCCGTGGCCCTGTACCACACCAACACGGCCGAGCAGTGCGCCTATATCCTGGCCGACAGCGGGGCCCGCTTTGTCTTCGTGGAAGACGAAGAGCAGGTGGCCAAGGTCCTGGAGCACTGGGACGGCCTGGCCGATTTAAAGGCCGCCGTGCTCTACCAGGGCCAGCATCCCGCCTCCGAAAGGACGATTTTCGGGTTCAAAGCCCTGATGGATATGGGCGCAAAGGCCAGGCCCGCCCAGGCACCGGAGTTGGACCGGCTCTTGGCCCTGATCGACCGGGACACCCTGGCCACCCTGGTTTACACCAGCGGCACCACCGGCCCGCCCAAGGGCTGCATGATCAGCCACGCCAATTTGTGCGGCGTGCTGGAGGCCATCGACGATTTTCTACAGGTGGACCCCGAGGCCGAGCAGTCGCTTCTGATCCTGCCGGTGAGCCATCTCTACCCCAGGGTCACCGGGTATTACTACAACCTGTACAAGAACATCCCCCTGGCCCTGGCCCAGAGCATCGACAGCGCCGCCGAAAACATGAAGCAGATCCGGCCCACCTATTTCGCCTGCGTGCCCAGGGTCTTTGAAAAGCTCTACGACCGCATCAACGGCCAGATCGACCAGGGCCCGGCCCTTAAAAAATCCCTGCTCAACTGGGCCTCGGGAGTGGGCCGCAGGCGCAGCGCCCTGATCCTGGATCACAAACCAGTGCCAGCGTTGTTGGGCCTGCAACACAAGATCGCCGATGCGTTGGTCTTTAAAAAGATCCGGGACCAGCTCGGCGGACGGCTGCGCTTCGCCGTATCGGCCGGGGCGCCGCTCTCGGCCGAGATCGGCCTGTTCATCCACGCCATTGGCGTGCATGTGCTGGAATATTACGGCCTCACCGAATGCGTGGGCGGCACGGTTACGACCTTCGAGCACACCCGCTACGGCACGGTGGGCAGGCCCATGCGCGGCGTGGAGCTGAAGATCGCCGACGACGGCGAAATCCTGCTGCGGGGCAACGTGTTCATGGGCTACTGGAACATGCCCGAAAAGACCGCCGAGTTGATAATGGACGGCTGGTGTCACACCGGCGATGTGGGACGCATCGACGATGACGGCTATCTGGTGATCACCGACCGCAAGAAAGACCTGATCATCACCGCCGGGGGCAAGAACATCTCCCCGCAAAACCTGGAGAACCTGCTCAAGCGCATCCCTCTGGTCAGCGTGGCCATGGTCCACGGCGACAGGCGCAAGTACCTCACGGCCCTGTTGAGCCTGGACCAGGCCGAAACCCTAGCCTGGGCCGCGGCCCAGGGCTTGGCCACGGACGACTTCAGCCGCATCAGCCAGAGCCCCGAGGTGCGGCGGATGATCCAGGACCAGATGGACGCCATCAACGCCAATCTGGCCAGGTTCGAGACCATCAAGAAATTCGCCGTGCTGGACCGGGAGCTGTCCCAGGAAGAGGGCGAAATAACCGCCACCCTCAAGGTCAAACGCCGGATTATCGAGCAAAAATTCAAGGATATGCTGGATTCGCTCTATGAATAGCTTATAGGTTGATCCCGGCTTCGACGGCGGCGTCGGAGGCATAGTTAAGATACAGGCCGGCCCAGGCGTCCACCTCGGCCAGGCCCCTGGGCAGGCAGCGCACCTCCAGGCCCAGGCTCATCAATGCCCCGGCCCAGGCCTCCGCCCCTCCGCCGCAGATGTCGTCCAGGGCGTGCCCTCCTGCCACCAATAACAGCGGCAGGACCACGGCCCTGACCGCGCCGGACCGGCTTAGACCCCGGCGCACGTATTCCAGGCCGAACACGCCGTCCATGGTGCCCACGAAGATGGGCTGCTCCGGGTAGACGCGCCTCAGGACCTCCTGAAACTCCTGATACACCCCGGTGCTCAGGCGGCGGTTGCCGTGGCCAACATAGACCAGGGACTCGCCGTTTTGCCGGGCCTCGTCAGCGTCGGCGGCCAGGGCCAGGGCGGCCTTTTCCAGGTCGTCCATGTAGGGATGGACCGGGCCGGGCATGCCCAGGGCCGGGCGGCCCAGGGCCAGTTTTTTGAAAGGTTTTTGGGCCGGGTCAACGGTGCGCAACGTCTCCAGGGCCCGAACAATGTCGGCCAGGTTGAAAAACTCGGCCCCGGCAAAGATATGCAGCGGCTGGACCACGATTTCCTCGAAGCCGTCTTCCTGGAGGTCGGCCAGGCTGGCCAAGGCGCCGCGGTATTTCAGGGCCACGACGGCCCGGCCGTCGGCGGCGCGTTTTTTCAGCAGACTGCGCACCACGGGCGAGGTGAACGACACGCGCACCTCGGCATTGGGAAACCTCTGCCGGGCCAGACGCATGATATTATCAATGCCGCCCAGGGCCTGCGGTCTGCCGGCGCCGTGGGCGGCGAGAAGCAACGCGGTTTTTTGCTGGTCCATGGCTGGGGCGCTAATCCTCCACCTTGTAACCCGCGGTTGCGAAATCGGCCCGCAGGTCTTCGAGATATTCCGTCTTGGCCCGGATATAGAGCCGGTGTCCCTTGCTGGCCCGGTGTGGCAGGCTGAATATGGCCGTGACCGGCACGCCGCGCTTTTCCACGATCCTGGCGATGTCGCTCATGGCGCCCGGATGGCTTTGAATGTCCACCCCGTCCAGGACCACGTGGGAGTCTCCCGGGGCACCGCCCATGACATGCAGCGTGGCACTGAAAATTTCCGTTTCAGTGGCAATGCCGATCAACTTGCCCTTTTCCACCACCGGAAAGGCCCCGATGCCCTCTTTCTGGCCTATTCTTATCACATCCATCACGTAATCATCCGGAGAAACCGTCACTGGGTCTTTTTTCATGACTTCGCCGACCTTCAGGCGCGAAAGCATGTAGTTGCGTTCCTGTTTGCTCAGGGACGTGGCCTCCGAAGGCAGAACCTCCAGGATGCGGTGCAGCGTAATCATGCCCACCAGGCGGTTTTTCTTATCCACCACCGGCAGGCGGCGGATGCGGTTTTCGTCCATTAGTTTGCGCGCCTGCATCAACAGGGTCTCGGGCGTAACGGTGATGGGATCGGGCGTCATCCAGTTCCTGACCTTCATATCGCTTTGCCTCCCGCACCCGGCCCTTGGCGGCGGCCGGTCTTTAGATGATAGCCGGGCTTGCGCCCCAAATGAAATCACTACTCACGCACCCTTATTTAATTTTGTACCTGTTTTTACCCCCCGCATGCAATAGCCGCGAACCTTGCGCAAATCTTTACGGGGGCCTAGAATTTGCGTACCGGCAACATATCAGGAGGCGAAAGTGTCACGAATCGGATTGGCCTTGGGGGGCGGGGGAGCAAAGGGACTGGCCCACGTCCTTATGCTGGAGGCCCTGGAAGAATTGGGACTGGAGCCTTACCGCATAGTCGGAACCAGCATCGGCGCGGTTTTCGGCGCTGCCTGCGCCTCCGGTGTCGGAGCCCAGTTCATCCGCCAAAGGGCCGACGAACTGCTTGCCGTGGAGGGCATCAAGCTGCGGGAGCTTTTATTCAAGCGCGACACCCGCAAGGTGTTGGAATTTTTCGAGCCCGCGTTCAGAAACAAGGGCGGCGTGCTGCGCGGCGAAAACTTCATGGCCTATCTCATTGAAAACATGGAAACCGACACTTTCGAGCAATTGCGCATACCCCTCAAGGTAGTGGCCACCGACTTTTGGGAGCGCAAGGAGGTGGTGTTCGACAAGGGGGATCTACGTTCGGCCATCCGGGCCAGCCTGGCCATACCCTGGTTGCTGACGCCTGTGCGCCAGGGTGAGACCGTGCTGGTCGACGGCAGCGCGGTAAACCCCCTGCCCTACGATCTGATCCAGGACGAATGCGACATCACCATCGCCGTCGACGTCATGGGCTCGCGCAAACAGGCCGCCAAATACAAGCCCTCCATGCTGGACTATGTCTTCAACACCTACCAGATCATGCAAAAGACCATCATGGCCGAAAAAATAAAAAATCGGCCACCGGACATCCATATCGAGGTGGACATCGCCGGGGTAAAGGTAATGGAATTTTACAAGGCCGGGGACGTCTACCGTCAGGCCCAGCCCTTCAAGGACGAGTTAAAGCGCAAACTGGAAGCCAAGCTGGGCTGAGGGCCGTTTCAATGATCAGGCAACATCAACCGGCGGACTTGGACGCCATTATCGATATCTGGCTGCGGGCTTCAATGAAGGCCCATGACTTCGCGCCGCCAGAATTTTGGCAAAAACATTCCGCTGACATGCGGTCGAAATATATCCCCGGTTCCGAAACCTGGGTCTACGAGCACGACGGACGGGTGGTTGGATTTTTCTCGCTGGTGGATGAAAACCTGGCCGCGTTGTTTGTCGAACCGGAAATGCAGGGAACAGGCTTCGGCCCGAAGCTGCTTCAAAAGGCCAAATCCCTGCGCGGCAAACTTGAGTTATGCGTCTACACGCTAAACACGCGGGCCATGAGTTTTTACTTAAAGCAGGGTTTCAAGGAAGAGGGACGCCGCACGGACACCCACACCGGCGTCCAGGAAAGCATAATGGCCTGGAACCATAACTAGAACGGCCTGTTGCTCATCCCTAATTTTTATAGGCCTTTACGCTGATGGCCTCATCCCATGTTCCGATGACCTGCACCTTGTAGCCGGACGTTTTACGGGCGTCTATCGTATATGTGTACTGTTCCGGGTTGCTGTCGCTTTGATAGCAAAACACCATGGCCGGGCCTTTATCCCAGCTGCCCAGGCCCACGGCGTGGGCGATTGTAACGGTGAGGGCCAATCCCGCCAACAGACCGCAGCAGACGCCCCAGAAAAATCCCTTTTGGCGCAGTAAAGACATGACATTCTCCCCCTGTCTTTTTCCGGTTTTCGCCAACGTAACAGACAATGGAGTTTGGCCGCCATTAAATTTTTATGACCGCACCACGCAGACCTGGCCCGAGCTTACCCCGCTGACGCTGAGCCAGGTGAGCTTCCAAAAGCCCCGCAAATGCACCGAGACCGCCGCACCGATCTGCATCAGCCCGATATGAGCCCAGATGGTCACGCCGTCATGTTCATTTGGTATGTAGTGTTTTCGGTTCTGCTTGGAAGGTTCGCCATAGGCGGCACGCGCCCCGATGGATTGGCCTCATCCGCCGCCGGATACAGGGTCCAACACCAGGTGGCCGCCGTTTTCAATGATCTTGGCCAGGGCCTTTGCATTGATGTCAAAATTCACGTCAGGCTCCGATCAATTAAAGAAAAGTTGCTTAAGTATAACCTCGGTTGCTTGGCCGCGCATGAAATTGGCATTAAAATAGTAATAATTATTAGCCAAGGAGGGGCCATGGCCGACCGGCAAAAATTATTGGACGAATTGAAGGCATGCGAAAAGGAACTGGCCGAGGCCCAGGGGGCCATGCCCTACCACTCGGCAAGGCCTTGGCAATACGAACGACTGGAACAGGCCGAGGAAGCCGTTGCCCAGGCCAAGGCGCGCCTCTTGGAATTCGATAACAAGGAGGATTAACGGCCCTTATTTTGGCGGCAGAGGCTTTAGGCCCATGCGCCGCCAAAACTCGGGCAGCGGCCCGCCATCATGCAGTGGCGCGGCCTGGGTCACCTCCAGGGTCTCGGCCGGTTGCAGGGGCCAGGTGTCGCTCTTGCGCCCGGCCAGGATGTTGGTGATGGTGTTGGCGTAGCACTTTCTGGCCGGTCTTCCCTGGATGTTGGACATGGTGTGCCACGTCTCGGCGATGGGCCGGTCGAATACCGCGCCAAATGACATCATCGTGAAGTCGCAGGGGCAGATGTTGCCCTGGGAATCGATGAACATGTAGTGATAGCCCGCCCCGCAGCCGTAGTAGTCCGGCCCCTCGAAAAAGTCGTAGGCAAAGACATTGGGTCTGCCCGGCGTGGCGGTGTGTCTGCGCTGTACGTCGAATATGGTCCGCACCTGTTCGGGCGTGAGCTTCTGGTCGGCCAGGCTGGTCAGGTTGCCGCTCAAAATGGGCGAGGTCAAACGCATGTCATTGACACCCTGTTCGCGGATGAAATCCAGGGTCTTCCACAGCTCTTCGGGCCGGCCCACCAAATTGCGGTCGGGCACGAAGGACACGGCCACGTAAAAGCCTTCTTCCCGGAACAGGCGGATGGCCTCCAGGGCGGTTTCAAACATGCCCTTGCGGCCCCGGCCCTTGTCGTGCACCTCGGCGGTGTAGTGGTCCAGGCTGATCACCGGGATCTTCAGGCCCGCGCTTTTTAGTTCGCGCACCCGCTCCCGGGTGAGTTGAAAGCCTGTGGTGAAGAAAATCGGCATGGAGCGCTCATCGATGCAGGCGATTATCTCCTCCAGGTCCTTGCGCAGCAGGGGTTCGCCGCCGGTCAGGCCGATGACGCTGGTGCCCATGTCCTGGATCTGGGCGATGGAGTCGCGCATGACATCCAGGGTCAGCTTGTCGCGTTTGTCGCGGTCGGCAAAGGAGCAGTGCCAGCAGTCGCAGCAGCACTTGGCCGTCACCGCGAAGTTGGTCACCACGGGCAGCGGCTCGCCCGAGGCTACGCGTTTAACCGCCGCCAGATAGCGGTCATAGGCCGTGGACGGATAATACGGCGTGAACGTGTTGGTGTAGTATTCATCGCCCAGTCGGGTGATTTTGCTGGCCTTGGATGCGTAATTCAGGGCCAGCTTCTGTTTGACACCAAGGCCCCGCAGTTCCGGATGACCGGCCATTTTCAGCGTAGCCGTCAGCCGCTTGAAACCATACAATTGTTCGCCGTTCATCACCGCCATACTGCCTCCCAAATCACTGGATTAACACTGTTCATATTAGCTTATGGACAAGCAAAAACGCAACCAGGCGCCGTCACCGCTGTGGAATCATGCCCCCATTGACCAAAGGCGATAATTTTGATATCTTTAAAAAATAGGGTATTCATTTCAAACACATATCATAAAAGCAATCGCCTTTCCGCTGGGGGGAAACAATACCGGTTTGCTAGTGCATCTGTTCATCAGGGGAATCCTTTAGTCCGCTACAGAGGGCAATTGATTTGGCATGGTGCTGAAAGCGTAAAAGCGGCCCGCGCCGCCGGGCCGTTGATTCACTCCAGCGAAACACTGCCTTGCCGGCGGCTCAGCGGCAGACCACCAATTTACAGTCTCTTAAAGGCAAGCGAATTTAGTTGCTTGTCATAACCATGCTTTTGCCGAGAAACCGTTGGAAATGGCCAGAACGGACTGTTTCAACGAAAAGATAAGTTCAAACCGAACAAGGAGGCGTTTCCATGCAGGAAAACCAGGCCAGCCGTACGGCTCAACGGGTAGCCGTCCATAGAGCCGCCCATCAGTTGCTGGACGATCCCAAGGTCTTTGACGATCCCCTGGCCCTGGCCGTCCTGGGGCCGGAAACCGCCGCCTCGCTGGAGGCCGACCCCCGCCAGACCGAGACCTCCCCCATCTCGCCGTTTTTACGGGCCTTCACGGCCGCCAGGGCCCGTTACGCCGAAGACCAGCTGGCCATAGCCGTGGAGCGCGGCGTGGCCCAGTACGTTATCCTGGGGGCGGGCCTGGACACATTTGCCTTTCGCAGCCCCTATGAGCCGGGCGCGCTCAGGGTGTTCGAGGTGGACCACCCGGCCACCCAGGCCTGGAAACGGGAGCGCCTGAGCCAGGCGAATATCACGCCACCGGCGAATTTGACCTTCGCGCCGGTGGATTTTCACGTCCAGTCCCTGGCCGAAGGCCTGGACGCGGCGGGCCACGACCCGAGCAGTCCCACCTTTTTCGCCTGGCTGGGGGTCACGCCGTATCTGACCCCCGAGGCCGTCCGCCAAACCCTGGAGCACATCGCGGCTTACCCCCGTGGCAGCGGGCTGGTCTTTGACTACGCCCTGTCGCCCGAGCTGTTGGACGACCGGGGCCGGATGGTCTTTGGGATTCTGTCTGGATGGTCCAGGGACAACGGCGAGCCGTGGCTGTCCACCTATGACCCGGCCGTTCTGGGTCCAGAACTCAAGGAACTTGGCTACGGCTGGGTGGAGGACCTGGGCCAGGCCGAAATAAACGCCCGCTATTTCGCCGGGCGCGCCGACGGCTTGGGCGTGGGAACCCTGTACCGTTTGGTGTCGGCCACGATGGGCTCCCGTTCCTAGCATGGATATACGATGGGCTCCCGGCCCTGCGCGCCGGGAGCCCGCCCCCCAACTATTCCAGTACGATAAGGGCGTCGACCACCTTTGGTTTGCCGTCCACGAACAGGATCGGGTTGAGGTCCATCTCGGCGATTTCCGGATGCAACAGGGCGATATCGCCGACCTTGGCCAGAAGGTCGCCCAGGGCATCCAGATCCACCGGCGGCAGTCCCCGGAATCCGTTGAGAATGCTGCTGCTTTTGAGGCTCTTGACCATGGCCTTGGCCTCGCCGCCGGCCAGCGGGGCCAGACGTATGGCCGTGTCTTTGATGGCCTCGGCATACACGCCGCCCAGTCCGCAGAGCACCAGGGGCGGGAAGGTGGGGAAACGGGTCATGCCGGCGATGATTTCCCGCTGGGCAGGCAGCATTTCGGCCACCAACAGCGGAATACTTGGCACGGCCTGGTCGATGGCCTTGCAGGCGGCAACCACCTCGTCGTCGTTCTTCAGGTTCAGGTGCACGATGCCCAGTTCGGTCTTGTGCTGGGCCTGGGCCGAGCATCCCTTCACGGCCACCGGGTAGCCGATCTCATTGGCCGCGGCCACGGCCTGATCCACGCCGCTGGCCAGGATTTCCCGGCTGGTCTCTATACCATAGGCCCGCAGCACGCTCTTGGCCTGGTATTCATCCAGGGCGCCGGAGGACAATAGCCCGGCGGCCTCGGCGTTCTTGGGCGGCAGCTGGGCGGCCTTTTCGTTTTGCCGCTCCATGATCCGCCGGGCCTTGTAGGCCAGGCCCATGACCCTGGCCGCCCTTTCCGGCGAATCGAACACCGGAATCTGGGCGTCCTGCAGTTCCACGTTGCAGTGGTCGGTGCGGTCGAAAAACGACGTCGCCAATAGCGGTTTGCCGTATTTGGCGGGCATCTGCTTCAACTGCGTCAGATCGGCCGTCATCATGGCCTGGAGGTCCTCCAGGGGCACGTTCATGAATTTACTGAATACCTTGTGGGCCATGGCGGCCCAGGCTGTGTCCATGATCCCGTGCAGCAGCAGTCCGTCGATGCCGTCGTCTTCCAGCAGGATGCGAGGCAGGGCTTCGGTGATTTTGGTCATGTCGGTGTGGAAGGTCAGATCCACCGGATTGCCCACCGCGGCGTGGGCCGGCATGATCTCACGCAGTTTGGCCTGGATGCTGTCCGACAGCGGCGGCATGTCCATGCCCATGCGCTCCAGGGTGGTGGCCATGCCCGAGCCGGGTCCGCCGGAGTTGGTCAACACGGCGATGCGCCTGCCCCTGGGCAGCGGCTGGTGGGCCATGGCGTCACCGGCCCGGTAGACCTCTTCAATGGAATCGACCCTGATCACGCCCGCCTGCTCGAACAGGCCGTCGTAGATATAATCAGGCCCGGCCATTGCCCCGGTATGGCTGGAGCCGCTGCGGGCGCCGAATTCATTGCCGCCGATATACTGGGCCACGATGGGTTTGGTCTTGGTGATTTCCCTGGCCAGCTCCAGAAATTCCTTGGGACGGCGAATGCACTCGATATACAGGCCGATGGACTTGGTGTCCGGGTCCTGGCCCAGGTATTCCAGACAATCCACCAGGTCGATGCTGGCCTCGTTGCCCACGCTGATGCCCTTGGAAATGCGGATCCCCCGCTGGCCAAGGTAATAGTTGGTCTGGGTGATGTATGTGCCGCTCTGGCTGGCCAGGGAAAAATAGCCGGGAGGCGTGGCCAGGGGCGAAACGGCCATATTCAGCGGCATGTGGGCGTTGACCGCGCCCATGCAGTTGGGGCCGATAAAGCGCATGCCGTATTCATTGGCCGTATCCACCAGGGATTTTTCCAGGGCCTGGCCGTCCTCGCCGACCTCCTTGAAGCCGGCCGTGACGATCAAGGCGTGCCTGGTGCCGATCTCGCAAAGGTCCTTGATCATGCCCGGCACCAGTTTGGTGGGCACCACCAACAGGGCCATGTCCGGGGCATAGGGCAGGTCCTTGATATCGGCGTAGGCCTTTTTGCCGAACACCTCTTTTTCCTTGGGGTGCACCGGCAGGACCTCGCCGGGAAACCCGCTGTGCAGGATGTTCAGGTACTGGATCGTGCCCATTTTTTGAGGGTTGTTGCTGGCTCCCAAAACGGCGATGGATTTGGGTTCGAGGATGGTCTTCAGGGGATTTTCGCTCATTGTAGGCTTACCTTCGCATTCGTTCGGCGTTAATAGCTGCCCACGGGGGTCAACTTTTCCGTAAACGTAAAACTCATTGCTGATGTCGCAAATTGCGATGAACTATAGAATAGTACTCCAACTAAACTAAGTTCAGCAACGGCAAAGGTATTATATTTTATGAATTTCCGACCGCGGCTTTAATTTGGCGGCCAAGCCGATACAAAGCAAAGGATTCTGTCCGGGACGGGTTGCCGAAAAAAAGGGCCATACCACCCCCTGACCCCAACGGGCCTTGTTTTTTACGGCGGTGAGATACCGCCGCGCCCTTTAAACCGCGCCGGAACCTCAGGACGCCTGGGCCATCTCCGTGAGGCAATCTTCCCGGAACAGGCAGTCCTCCTGGCCGCAGCCGGGAATGTTGCCGAAGCAGGGATCGTGGCCCTCGGCAGTCTGAATTTCGCGAATCAAATCTATTTTACGCAGTTTATTGAAATTTTTCAGACCCAAGGTGGTGGCCATAACGCGAAGTTGCTTTACTGTAGCCATAGTATATCTCCGATACCAATCAACAGCCTAATCACAATCAGGGCCCACGCGAGGTCGGCAGACCCGGCATACGCCGTTTTCAGGAAGCCTGGATGGGTGTTCCCTACCGGCCAGGCCTATTTCCATAACCTGGCTGCCCCGGCAGCCGTTGCGGAACACCGTGACCCCCTTGAGGCCCAAACCATGGGCCTCCATCAATATACTTCGTACCATATCCTCGCCGGCATTGCCCGGCAGATTCAGGGTTTTACTCACCCCGTTGTCCACGTGCCGCTGGAAAGCCGCCTGCATGGCCAGGTGGGCCCGGGGGGCTATCTCGTGGGCCGTGGCGAACAGTTTGGCGGTGGGCTCGGGCACGCCCTGGAGCGCGGCCGTGGAGCCCGTTCTAAGCAGCAGGTCACGGTTTTGCCACGTATAGAGACCCAATTGGGACAACCGGGCCTCCAGCCGGGGATGAATAAAATCAAGATAGTCGCCGTCAAGAATCCGGCGGCGGTAGGCCAGGGCGAAAAACGGCTCTATTCCGGCCGAGCAGCCCATCAGCAGCGAAAGCGTGCCCGTGGGAGCCACCGTGGTCACGGTGGCGTTGCGCATGTGTTTTTCGCCTTGGGCCTTGAGGGTGCTTTGGCCAAAGGCCCCGAAGCTGCCCCTGGCCCGGCCCAGGGAGCGGCTCTCGGCCCTGGCGGCTTCGTGGATGCGCCGCATTATCTCCGCGCCCAGGTCCCTGGCCTCTTCCGAATCATAACTCAGGCCCAGGTCCACCAGGGCGTCCGCCAGGCCCATCACCCCCAGGCCAATTTTGCGGGTAAGGCGGGTGGCCTTGGCCACCTGTTCCAGAGGGAAACGGTTGACGTCTATTACATCATCCAGAAATTGGGTGGCCAGTATCGCGGCGTCTTCCAGGGCGCTCCAGTCCATGGCGCCGCTACGCACAAAGGCGGGCAGAACCAGGGAGCCGAGATTGCACGACTCATAGGGCAGCAGGGGTTGCTCCCCGCAGGGGTTGGTGGCCCGAATCATGCCCAGGGCGGGCGTCACGTTGGCCCGGTTGATGGCTCCGGAAAACAGCATTCCCGGTTCGCCGGATGCATGGGCCGCCTTGACGATTTTTTCGAAGAGGCAAGCCGTATCGACCCGCCGCGCCACCTGGGCCGTGCGCGGGTTGATCAGGGGCCAATCACGGCCCTGTTTAAGGGCCTCCATGAATTCATCGGGCGCCATGACCGACAAGTTGAAATTTTCCAAGACGCCGGGCCCGGACTTGGCCTGCATGAACTTTTCGATATCCGGATGAGACACGTCCAACACGGCCATGTTGGCGCCGCGCCGGGCCCCGCCCTGTTTTACCGCCTCGGTGGCAACGTCATAGACACCCATGAAGCTCAAGGGGCCTGAGCTGACGCCGGAAGTCGAGCCCACGATATCGCCCTCGGGCCGCAGGCCGGAAAAATCAAACCCCGTGCCCCCGCCCGATTTGTGGATCAGCGCCGCGTCCCGCAGAGAACCAAAGATGGATTCCATGGAGTCTTCGATGGGTATGACAAAGCAGGCCGAAAGCTGGCCCAGACGGCGGCCGGCGTTCATCAGGGTGGGCGAGTTGGGCAAAAACAGCCCCTCGGCCATGAGCCGGTGGAACTTTTTGGCCTGGGCCTTGGCGCCGACGGCGCCGCCCCAAGGCTCCTCGGCCTGGGCCACCGCCCTGGCCACGCGCATGAGCATGGCTTCGGGCCGTTCCGGCGAGCCGCCGGAGTCCTTGGCCAGGTAGCGCTTCTCGAGGATCAACTCTGAACCGGGCGCAAATGGTTTGAGTTCCTCATTCATGTCCCTAGCATATGACTAATCGCCGGCTGTTAATACACTAATCAGCGCCTTTTTTGTCAAAATTTGCCCACCTGCTGAACGCTATTGCCGCTCCCAGCGACGGAACTTTGGGCATTTCTTACCGCCGTAAAATACTTACCTCAAATTTGTCTTTGAATATAAAGCAGTTGCATAAAATTACGCAGTTGGCACCGCCCTTGCTAAGTTCATGGGCAGCAAAAGAATTTACGGAGCGCGAGATGAAAGACCAAACCGTACAAGTGCAGAATTTCGAGCCGGAGCTGTATTGCCTGCGTTGCGAGCTGATGGAGTGGGACGATCAGGCCCGGCGCTGCCAAAACTTTGACGGACCGCGTTGTCCTTTGTTTATCCGGTCGTTGCTGGCCGACATCGAAGTGAGTTGTGTTGTCGTTTAGCGACAAGCATGGAGGTAATCATGAGTGATCTGCAAACCACCATTACTATTTTGGCTCTGGCCGGCCTGGCCGCCAGCGTTGCCATCGAGTTGCTCAAGACGCGCAAGGAAAACCGGCGCTGGAAGGAACACATGCGCCGCCTGAGCGAGGAGATCGCCTAGGCTAGCTTGTCAGCTTGTCGACCAGGGCCAGGGTCCGGGCCTGGATTCCCCTGAGTTCGCGGACCTGGTCCTCCAAGGCTGCCATGCGCCGTTCCAGTTCGGCCACCTTGTCGGCCCCACCCACGGGCGCTTGGCCTCCGGCCAGGCTCTGACGGGTCTGCCTGACGCTGAGCCCCTTATCCTTGAGCAGAACACGAATCTCTTTGAGCCTTTTGATGGCCTCGTCATCAAACAAGCGCCTGCGTCCGGCGCCTCTTTCAAGGGCCAGGAATTCCTCAAACTGCTGGTCATAGTATCTGATCGTGCTGGCGGCTATACCGGTCTTTTGGGAAACCTGCGCGACCGTGTAAAGTCCTTGTCCGGGGTCTTTGTCGTTGGCCATCTGCCTTAGCCTCCATAACTTGGTTAACTTATTGTATATCACGCCGCTGAACCGTGGGACAAGCTTCCGGGCATGTGCTATATTCCCAGCATGTCGAATTTGTCTTCAAATACGCCCTTGAAAATGGCGCGCTGGGAGATTTGGATCGTTGCCGTTTTGGCCCTGGCGCTGACCGCCTTGGCCGTGCACGGCAAGCAAAAGCATTGCGCCGAGGGCTACGAACAGTTCATCAAAAATGCCGAAGTCATCGAAGAAGCCCTGACGAAATATGCTGATGAAAACGGCGGTTATCCTTCAGACGCCTGCGCCTACGGCCGCCCGCCGGGGCTCAACACCCGCTACATGCGCTGGAAGCGCGAATGGAATATCGACTACGAGGTCCGCGACAATATGCACGGCGGAATCTTTGTCTGCCTGGAATATTGCGGGCCCGAGGGAGCCGTCCGCTATCGCGGCTTGTGCAATGTGCCGGAATACAGAAAAGCGTACCCCAAGGGCCAACCGATACCCGGCGAGATCAACCGTATCTGGGTGATCAGGGAATCGGCCAAGGTCCTGCCCTGCCCCACCCCGCCGCCCGGCAAACCGGACCATGGACGCCGCCAGGCTCAATAAGCGGATCAACATGCTAGGCCCCTGGCTGCGCGAAAGGTTCGGCGGCCCGGTGGTGAAGACAGGTCTGGACACCGGATTCGGCTGTCCCAACCGCCTGGCCGGAAATGGCGGATGCAGTTTTTGCCCACCGGCGGCCTATGGCCGCGACCAACAAGGCCAATCCATTTCCCGGCAATTGGAAAGCGGCCTGCGACGCCTGGCCGAAAAGGCCCTGCGCGGCGACAAGCCCACGCCCCTGGCCCTGGCCTATTTCCAAGCCTACACCAGCACCAACGCCGAGCCCGACATCCTGGAGCAGACCCTGAACCAGGCCGTTGGAGCGTCGGGCGTCTGCGGGGCCATAGTCTCCACCCGGCCCGACTGCCTGGACGGCCCCCGCTGGGAGGCACTGGAGCGCTTCAGGCAAAAAATGCCACTGTGGCTGGAGTTGGGTCTGCAAAGCGCCCATGACCAGACATTGCGGGCCATTGGCCGGGGCCACGACGTCGCGTGCTTTGACCGGGCTGCGGCCGAGGCCCAGCGCCGGGGATTTGACGTGGTGGCCCACGTGGTCCTGGGCCTGCCCGGCGAGAGGCCGGAGCATACGGCAAAAACCGCCGATCATTTGGCCGGGCTGGGCCTTTGGGGCGTCAAGATGCACAACCTGATGGTCCTGGAAGGCTCGCGCCTGGCCGCCCAATACCATGACGGCGCATTTGAGCCATGGCCCCTGGAGCAATATGCCAAGGCCGCGGCGGAGTTCATCGGCCGCCTGCCCCGGTCCATGCTGGTCCACCGCCTGGCCGCAGATCCGGGCCGGGACAAGCTCGCCGCCCCCCAATGGGCCGCGGACAAGGACGCCATATTAAGCGCCATTGCCGACGAACTGGAACGACGCGACATCACTCAGGGGGATTTATGCCGCAAATAGTCTCCATCATGACCATCCAGACCAAGCTTGGTCCGCTGCACTGCGCGGCAACTGAAAACGCCGTGCTCTCCGTTGACCTGCCGCCCTCGGGCAAGCTGGAGGAGTTCATCGCCTTGGCCAAGGCCAAGGGCGGGGGCGTGGAGCACCGCATTGTCAGCCCGGAGGAGCATGAGGCGGGCAGACAAATAATGGCCTATCTGGGCGGCGACGCGCATGCCCTAGGCATGGAGCCCGATCTCGGGGGCCTGCGGCCCTTCAGCAGGGCAGTGCTTACGGCCATCCGCGAGATACCGCCGGGCCAAACCTGGACCTACGCCCAGGCGGCGGCCGCCGCGGGCAGCCCAAGGGGCGCCAGGGCCGCCGGACAGGCCCTGCACCGCAACCCGGTGGCCCTTTTCGCGCCGTGCCACAGGATCATCGGCGCGGACGGCTCCCTGACCGGTTTCGGTTCGGGCCTGCCCACCAAACAAGCCCTGCTCGAGCTTGAGCGCGGCGGGCAGACCCTGCTGTTAAGTTAGCCGAAAAGGCGTTTGGCCTCGGCCTCCACCTGGTCCCACACTTCTTTTCTGTCCGCCACTTCACCGGCTTCCAGGACTTCCCAGGCCCTGATCAGGGTTGTTTCGCTAAATCCGGCGTATTGGAAGAACATGGCGTACTTGGTGAACACGTCGGCGTACTGTTTTTCGCTGTCGCCCTGGGTCTGGATGCACACCAGCTTCTGGCCCTTGGGCAGCCGGAAGTCATTGGGGTTGGTCATGAAATCCGGTCCGCAGAAGGAATAGGTGCGGTCGATGAAGCACTTCATCTGGCCGCTGAGGTCGAAGAAATAGATCGGCGAGGCCAGGACCAGCACGTCGGCGGTCTTGATATCCTCCAAAACCGGCGTGAGGTCGTCCTTGAGGGCGCAGTGGTCCAACTTGGTCTTGCACGCGCCGCAACCCTGGCAGCCCTTGAAATTGAGTTTGTTGAGTTCATAAACGGCCACCTCGGCCCCCAAATCCTTGGCCGTGTCGCAAAAGGCGTTGGCCAGGGAAGTGGAGTTGCCCTTGCTGCGTGGGCTGCCCAGCAAACATACTGCTTTCATTGTTCAACCTCCGTTTTTGTTCGGCATTCGTTTATTTTTATTTTCGAACTATTCGGCCAAAAAATTTACCCCTACTTTTCGCCTGTCAGCTTGGCGAACAGACCCAGAAGCTGATCCTGCTCGTCCTCGTCCAGTTTTGCCAGCATCCGCCGACAGGCGTCCAGCCAGGCCCGCATTTCGCTGTGACCGATGCGGCTGCCTTCATCGGTGAGCACTATTTCCACCACCCGGCGGTCCTCCGGGCAGGCAATGCGCTTCAGCAGCCCCTTGGCTTCCATTTTGTCCACCAGGTAGGTCACGCTGCTGACAGCCATTTGCAGCCAGTCGGCCAATTTTTTCATCATCACCGGCTGATGCAGGCCCACGAATTCAATGGTCTTGAGTTCCCTGGGGTGCAGGCAATCATTTTGCATGCAGCAACCCGCCTGGGTCTGCTCCATGGCCCGGCCCAGCAGCATCAGGTAGTTGTGCAGTTTTTTCGCCTTGTGATCCAGATCCGTCATTGGCAACCTATTTCGAATTTCGAATAATTTGATTATAGAGCTAAATTTATTTCAGTCAAGCCCCTGCCGTGCAAATTGACCTGCCCGGCATGACGGGACTAGAATGCGAAAAAAAAGAGGCAATGCATGAACTGGCAAACCAAGGCGCTGATCCAGCGGACAATCGCCCGCCTGCCCTTCAGCGAACAGATATACAAGATCATCCAGAAACGCTTCGGCACCCTGGACAGCGACCCGTGGTTCCGCATACCCCATCATCTGGAGATGCTGGGCCTGATGCGCGAGGCGGGCTTCGACCCGGCGGGCAAGGAGTTTTTCGAAGTGGGCACTGGCCACCGGCCCTATCTGCCCATCGGCTTCAGCCTGATTGAGGCGGCCAAGGTTATCACCGTGGATCTCAACCCGCGCCTGGACCAGGCCATGTGCGCGGACATGGTGCGCCGGATGATCGACGACAAGCACAACATCACCAGCGCCTATGCCCAATTCATACCGCCCGAAAAGCTGGCGGCCAAGCTGGAGGCCATGGACCCCTGGGCCTGCAAGCCCATGCAATACCTGGCCCGCGCCAACATCGATTACCGGGCCCCGGCCGACGCGGCAAAGACAGGCCTGCCCGACGAAAGCATCGACTGTCATTTCTCGGTGACCACCCTGGAGCACATCGGGCCGGAGGCACTAAGGGCCATATTCACCGAGGCCCGGCGCATCCTCAAGGATGACGGTCTGGCCGTGCATTTGATCGACATGAGCGACCATTTCCAGCACCAGGACAGCGCCATCACCAAGATTAATTTCCTGCAGTTCAGCCGGGCGCAATGGGAATATCTGGCCGGAAACCGCTTCGGCTATTGCAACCGCCTGCGGGCCAGCCAGTTCCGGGCCTTGTTCCAAGAGCTGGGCTTTGAGATCATCCTGGAAAAGGCGAATCTGGACCAGGCGTCCCTGGCGGCCCTGAACAGCGGCTTTGCCCTGGATGAACAATTCAGCGGTTTCGACCCGGAAGACGTCTGCACCACCCGTCTGGCCGTGGTTATGCGCAAAACTACCTAGGTCATGGTCTTGAAAAAGTCCGTCCTGGACTTTTTCAACCGCTACTTGGCAAAAGCGTGGTTTTGCCAAGTAGCTCGATTTGCTTGTTTTTTACAAAACTGCGCAACTCGGCGGGCCGTCCTTGGCCCGCCTAACAGGCTGTTTTTCAACAGCCTGTTAGGGTTATTTGCCGCAATCCCTCTGTTGGGCCAGGTAGGGCTCGACATGCCATTTTTTGTTTTGGCACACAAAGCTCAGGCAACCCTGACGCCTTGTAGAGATGACCCGCGCGCCAGCATTCTTGGCCGAAGTAAGGGCCTGGGGCCGGGGCATGCCGAAGCTGTTGGGGCAGCCGCAGGAAAAGGCCACGATGTGCGGCCGCATGGCCTGCATCAACTCGGTTGTGCACGAGCCGATGCCGCCGTGGTGGGCCGCCGCCAGGAGCGTATCGCCGCCCGTTGGCAGCGAGGGGGCCAGGCGGCGCTCCACCTTGGGCCCGGAATCGCCGGGCAGCCAGATGCGGCAGCCCTGGGCGGCTATGCCCAGCCACAACGAGCGGTCGTTTTCCGTCCACCCCGAGGTGTCCTCGCCCGGTGGCGGCCAGAGCACGCTGACCCGCGCGCCGCCGATCTCCTGCTCCCGGGGCAGTTGCTCCGGCCCCAGCACCGTAGCTCCGGCGTCCCTGGCCGTTGCCAGCAAAAAGCCGTGAACGCCCTTCCAGTTGCCCGGATCATTGGTCCAGACCTGGCCGGGCCCGAACCAGCGTACGATAAACGGCAGGCCGCCCACATGATCCGGGTCCTTGTGGGAACAGGCCACGATTTCCACCGAGCGGATGCCCATCTCCCACAAAAACGGGGCCACGACCTTGCGGCCGAAATCAAAGTCGCTGCCCGGCCATCCGCCGCCGTCGATGACCATGACCTGGCCCTGTGGCAGGCGCACCACGGTGCACGAGCCCTGGCCCACGTCCACCATCCATGCGTGCAGCCTGCCGTCGGGCGTCGCGGGCATCAGGTGAACCACGCCGGCCGCCACGGCCAACAAGCCCAGCCCGGCCATGAGCGCCCAGCGCCAACGACGGGCCGCGACGCCCGCCACGGCCGCTCCGTAGGCCAGGACCACGGCCAGCCAGCCCGGCCCGGCGGTGTAGCTCACCGCGCCGGGTAGACTCACGAACCACTGGGCCAGGGCCATGGACCAATCAGCCGGGATCTGGGCCAAATTCCACGCCAGCAAACCGGCTGCTGGCCAGACCAGCCCAATTGCCGCGCCCAGCAGGGCCAGGGGCAGCACCACCAGGGTGACCAGGGGGATCAGCACCATGTTGGCCGGCAAAAACAGCCAGGGTATGGTGTGGAAGTTCAGAGCCGTCAGGGGCATTACGGCCAAGCCAACCACCGTGCTCACGGCCAGCCACCCGGCCAGACCGGCGGCAAGGCGTTTGACAGGGCCCCGCACCCGGCCCACCCGGCGGCTCACCGGTCCGGCGATGAGCAGAATCGAGCCCACGGCGGTAAACGACAACTGAAACGACAGGGTAAGTGGCGCGTCGGGCCAGATGCCGATGATCACCACGGCGGCCAGGCTCAGCCCGCCGACCGGGTCGTAGCGCCGATTGATAAGCCCGGCGGCGCAAAGGCAGGCGATCATGATCAGGGCCCGCATGGTGGGCGTGGCCCCGCCGGCCAGGGCGGCATAGGCGGCGGCCGGGATCAACGCGCCGACGGCCGCCGTCTTGACGGCGTTATAGCGCAGGGCGAACCAAGGCCAGGCGGCCAAGCCCACCCTCAGTAGAAAAAAGCCCAGGCCCCAGACCAGGCCCACGTGCATGCCGCTGATGGCCAGCAGATGGGCCGTGCCGCTGTCGCCGAAGGCGTCCCGCTGGGGGTTGGTCAATTCGCCCCGCTGGCCCAGGACCAGGGCCCGCACCAGCCCCCGGCCCTCGGAAGGCGGCAGCCGGTCCAGCAGGCCGCCCACCCGCTGACGCAGGCCGCCCAGGGCCAGTTCCAGGGCTGAGATTTCCGCCGGGCCGAGGATTTTGAGCTTGCCCCGCTTGCCCGCGTACGAGGCGGCGCCAGCGCCCTGCTGACTGGCATACTCCTCGTAATCAAAGCCGCCGGGGTTGGCCATGGAGCGGATGGGCCGCAGCCGCCCCTCGAAGCTGAAGCGTTGGCCGACCCTGGGCAGGGCCAGGCCCTCGGCAAAACTGATCCACAGGCCGCCGCCGGCCGGTTTATGGTCCACGCTCACGGCCCGAGCCAGCATGCGCATGCCGCCGCTCTGGGGCCCGGCCGGGTTGAACACGTCGGCCACGATGAGGCGCTTGGTATTGTCGGCAAAGCGGGAGATGTCGTCCGCCGCCGGTTCGGCGCTGTGCCACTGGGCCATGTGCCCGGCGGCGAAGACAAGGCATGTCGCGGCCACCAGGGCCACCGGCAGGCCCCGGCCCTTCAGCCCCAGCCACACCAGGGCGGCCAGGCCCGCCATTGCGGCGGCCAACAGCGGCCAGGCGGGCGGCTCCAGCCAATGGGCCAGGATCGACCCGGCGGCCATGGCCAGGGCGGGCCAAAGCAGGGGGTGGGCCCGCACTCGGCCTAGTCTTCCCGGCGCAGGATAAAGGCCCAGGTGGAGGCCAGTTGGCCCTGGCTGAACAGCGCGCCCCGGCTCAGGTACGAGCCGTCGGCCAACAGCAACAGGGTCTCCGAGCCTTCGTGAACGCCGTCGGCGCTACGGTAGATGCTGATGATGGCGTCACCGGCAATGGCGAAGTTGCCTTGCAGGTCGCCCAGATCCGGGTTGCGGCTGACCCACTTGGCGGCCAGGGCGCCCGGCTCCATGGGCTGGACCTCGTAGTCGTTGCTGATCTCCAGGGGCTCGTCCAGCAGCACCCGCATGACGCCTTGCAAGCGCCAGGCCCCCGGCTCGTGGGTGATGACGGTGCGGCCCTCGGCCTGGGCCACGGCCCCGTCCGGGGTGATGAAATGCCCCTGGGCCCGCCATGCGCCCGGTTTGAGCAAAAAGGTATGTTCCATATGCGCCAGTTCCTTCCCGGCTAGTTGTATATAACCCAGGTAACGGCCAAACCCGCCGAGCTGACGGCCAGGCATAGTATTGCCGCGAACAGCTTGAGCCGCGTGTTTTTCAGCCGGGTCCACATCAGGCCCAGGGCCAGCCACGGCCCGAAGATGAGCGCCTCCATGCCCACGGCCCGCATGGTCGGCGTGTGGTTGAAAAGGCCCAGCAGGCCGCCCATCGAGTTGCTGTAATAAGCCGTGGGCACAAACTGCACGGGGCACAGCCAGCCCTCCGCGGTCCAGGGCCACAAGAACGGCACCCCTGGGCCGCAGGCCATGGCCCAATCCAACACCGGATGGACCAGGCAGACCAGGCTGAAGCCCGCCCAGGCCCTGGGGATGTCCCGCCAGCGCCGGGCGCAGACCAACAGCGCGGCCACCGCTGCCAAAGCCAGTGCGGCGGCAATGCTATGGCTGGGGCCCCGGTGGTTACCCGCGTCAAAGGCGATGCGCACCAGCACATCCATATCCGGCGCGACACCCAGGGCCACAGCCAGGCCGTAGCCCGGCCGGCCTCCGGGCAGCCGGGCCGGACGCCGCACCGCGCCGTATACGGCGGCGGCGGCCAAACCATGTCCGACAATAGTGCTCATATCATCCGCATGCCTTTACGCCCTTGCCCAAACCCATTGGACGGTTATATTCTTGTGCCGCACGGAGGAGCGTCTTGCAAGGCCTTATAGTCAGTTTTAATCCCATGATCGCCGCCGACCGGACAATAGTCCTGGAATCCCGGCGGGCCTTGAACCGGGCCGATGTCCTGACCGTCAGCCGGGCCCAGGCCGTATTGATGCCCCTGGCCCCCCGGCCGGATGTCTACGCCCTGGCGGCCGGTCTGGGCAAGCCCCTGTTCCCCAATCCGGCGGTGTATCTTAGCCTGGACGGCAAGATCGGCAACCAGCGGCTCTTTTCGGCCCTGGGCCTGCCCCATCCTCGGAGCATGGCCTATGCCAACGTCCAAGATGCCCTGGCGGCCTGGCGCGGCGGCATGGCGGAGATCGCCGACCTGGGCGCGCCCCTGGTGGCCAAGGGCGCGGGCGGCGGCATGGGCGAAAACGTGTTTCTGGTCAACGATCCCGAAGAGTTGGCCGATCTGGCCCAGCGCATCGACACCCGCTGCAAAAACGGACCGGAGGGGCTGCTGTTGCAGGAATTCGTGGACTGCGGGGGCACGGACCTGCGGGTGGTGCTGCTGGGTGACGGACACAAGGCATACTGGCGCCACGGCGCCAAAGGCCAGTGGCGCTCCAACATCAGCCAGAACGGCACGGCGGACTTTGACACCCGCCCCGAAGACATGGCCGCCGGGGTGGGCCTGGCCCGCCGTCTTGCCGACGCCGCCGGACTGGACATGGCCGGGGTGGACGTGCTGGTGCCGCCGGACCGCCCGCCCATGCTCCTGGAGGTCAACTTCTTCTTTGGCCGTAGCGCCTTGGGCGGCACGGACGCCTTTTTGCAAATGCATCTGGAGGCGGCCCGCCGCTGGCTGACCGGCAGGGGCATCGACCCGGCGCGGATCAGCCTGGCCAACGACTAGGCTAGCTGTTATCCAGCCCGCCGCCCTCGTAGCGGATATTGGCGAAACACATGGCCTGGTTGCGGTCTTCCATGATCAATGCCTGTTCCAGGCCGCCGCAGTCGATGTTCACATTGATGGCCTCCTTGGTCAGGCGCAGTCCCAGAGGATTCTTGCGGCGCATGATCTCGGCCGTGGCCATAGCCGTGGGCATCAACTGGTCGCGCTCCACCACCCGGCTGACCATGCCCAGTTTGTCGGCGGTGGCCGCATCCATGAAATCGCCGGTGAGCAGGAATTCATAGGCCCGGCCCGCGCCGATGAGCCGGGGCAGGAAATAGCTGGCACCCATGTCCGATCCGCCGAAGCCCACGTTGATGTACGAGGCGGCGAAGCGGGTGTCCGGCGAGATCACGCGCAGGTCGCAGGCCATGGTCATGCTGAAGCCCGCGCCCACCGCAGCGCCGAACACCGTGCAGATAATCGGCTGGGGGCATTGGCGCATGGCCAGCCAGACCCTGGCCAATTGGGCCTGATAGCGGTAGAACCCGGCCACGTCGAATTCGCCGGTCTTGGGTAGAAACGCCTTGAGGTCCAGGCCGCCGCTGAAGCCCTTTTCCCCGGCCGCGGTAAGTACGATGACCCGCACGTCGGTGTTGAAGCGCAGGCTGGTCCAAAGCTCGTACAGTTCGGCAATCATCCTGTCGTCGATGGAGTTGAGTGCCTGAGGGCGGTTCAAAGTCACTATTCCGATATGGCCGCGCACCTCATACAACAAGGTTTCAAACTGGCTCATTGATGATCCTCCCATAATTTTGACACGCCGAATCATAGCATGAACATTGTTTACACCAAAAACCTTAACTGGACCCCGAGAGCCACTGCTGTTAAAAATTGTCCATGCAACCAGCCGCTCACATAACACTTTGCTCACCGGGCCACGGCCTGGCCTGTTTTGCCTGCTGCCCGCCCATCAGGCCGCCGGGCTATGACCATCTGCCCTGGCAAAGCTCGCTGCGGCGTTTGTTTATCGACAACACCGCCGCCGTCCGGGCGGGCAGGCTGCCGGACAAGGTCATGTTGGGTTTTTGGTGCGCAGGCCTGGGTTTTCTGGACCCCAAGGGCCGCACCATCGGCTGTCTGCTGCACCCGGCCCAAAACAACGGACAGGACCTGCGGGGACCCACGGGCTACCAGGAAAAATGCGCCAGGGAATCTTGCGCCCAGTCCAGGGCCTTTGCCGTGTTGGCGCCGGAAACTGCAAACAGCCTGGCCGGGCTGTGCCGGGGCATGGACAGCTTCGCTTTTTCCAGCGGGAGTAATCCGCTGATGAAATTATTGGCCTTTGGTCCCGTGGTGGCCGCCGCCGTCCACGGGCTGGGGCTGGAAGATCTTGGCAAATTGGAGGCCCTGCCCTGGCTTGAAGGCCTGGAGCCGCGCCACGGTTGGCTCCTGGGGCGTCTGACCCAAACCCACGGCACGGACCTTCTGGAACGGACCGAAGCAGCCGACCGGGCCCACGCCATTGCCAAGCAATTGGCCAAGCGCATCGGCCCGCCGCCGCCGCTCAACAGCGGAGATCCGCTGCGCACGCTATGTGATGAATGGGAGGCCCGGTTCTGGAAGGCCGTCAACGGCCGGGTCAGGGCCAGACCGGCCGATCTGCGGACCTGGCGCGGTTATGCCGAGGATTTGATCTGTAAACCCGAGCGCGGATAAACAGATCCACGCTCGGGTTTGGTCAAAACTCTATGCCCTTGGTGGCCGGGATGCCCGCCTCGTAGGCGTGTTTGATGGGCTTCATCTCGGTGATGGTGTCGGCGATGTCGGCCAGGGGCTCGGCCAGCCCCCGGCCGGTGAGAATAACATGCAATTTCTTGGGGCGGTTCTTGATCACCTCCGCCACCTCGGCGGCGTCCAGCAGGCCATAGCCGATGACGTAGTTGATCTCGTCCAGCAGAATCAGGTCGAATTCACCGCCGGTGATGGCCTGTTTGGCCTTGGCCCAGCCCTGGGCGGCCATCTGCCGGTCTTCGTCCCAGGACTCCTTGGTCCAGCTGAAGCCGGTTCCCAGGCGGTGGACCACCGCACCGTGGGCCTCCAGGATCTTGACCTCGCCGGTGGGGATCGATCCCTTCATGAACTGAAAAGCGGCGACCTTGAAACCCTGGCCCAGGGCCCGCACCACCGTGCCCATGGCGGCGGTTGTTTTGCCCTTGCCGTCCCCAACATTGATAATTACGCGGCCGGTCATGATAGTCTCCTTGGTTACGGAACTTCAGACCGGCCTATTATTACAGCAAACCGCGTATTTTTAGAATGTTGATGTTGGTCTCGATGATATTTCCAGGCACCGGCGGAATCTGGTCTTCGGGCTTGCGCACCAGACTCAAGGCCTCTCCGGAGCAGGTCGTCACGCACAAGCCGCAGCCGATGCACTTGTTCAGGTTGAGCGAAACCACGTCATCGCCCTCGCTGAAGACATCCATCTGGCAGCGTTCGATACAGATCTCGCAATTGGTGCACTCGTCCGGGTCGAACTTGACGATATAAGGGCTGTGGCAGATATCGGCCGGTTTGGGATGTCGCTTGTAGGCCAGCAGCACGCCGCAGCAGTCGCCGCAGCAGCAACAGATATTTTGAACCTTCTGGGAGTTGCCCGGCTGCAACACAAGCCCGGCCTTGTCGGCGGTCTTGAGCACTTCCAGGGCCTCTTCCTGGGTGATTTCCCGGCCCAGGTTGTTGTTGAGGTAGTAATAGGCGCCCGTTCCGAAAGCCAGGCAGACCTCTTCCGGCTTTTGGCAGTTGCCGCCGGCTATGTGGTGTTCCTGGCGGCAGATGCAGGGCATCAGGGCGATTTTTTTCTGCTGCTTGACGATTTCCTCGGCCTGCTCATAGGGCATGGCCCCGCCCTCTACGCGGATATTGGCCCCAATGGGAATGGCCCTGAGTTGAGGCTCTTTGCTCCAGGTATCAAGATCGAACAGGTGAGGCTGGTATTCCTGGGCGTCCTTGACCAGGCCTTCAGTCAAGCGGCCCACCTGGAACTCCCAAATGCCCACGACAAAGCTTGAAGCCATGAAAAGGGTCGGTCGGCCTTCCGACTCGACGCTGAAAATCAAACCGGCCCGGGTCATCTCCATGAGGCGTTTTTCGGCCTCTTCCTCGGAGATGCCGGCCCGCTGGGCGATGGCCCCGGCAGGTTCGGGCATCAGGGTGGTACTCAGAGCCAGTTCGGCCTGCTCTGGCGTGAAGAGGCGCTTCAAAATGCGGATTTCAACACCACTATCCGTAGCAGGATAACCACCGGGAAGTTTATCGAGATGTTCTCGTAGCTTATCATAAACGTCCATGACTTCTCCTTTGGGTAGGAAAACGTGTTACCAACCGGTGCCCGTGGGGTTGAAGCACGCGGCGAATGCTTTGCCTTGCGGCAACATGAATCGCCATTCAGTAACGAAACAGAGTTTATCAAACGACGCCGAGGGGAGTCAACAGCAACATAAACGGACGTTCGGTTTAGGGCATTCCGTTGGGCTACGGCGTTGTTGTATCACCGTTGGCGGCCTGATTTTGCGGCTTTTTGCGAGGCTTGCGTCTGCGGCGCCGTCTGCGGCGTTTTGTTTGGCCGCCGTCCGAGCCCTCCACCATTGATCTCAGGTCAACGCCGATAATGCCGGCCAAGTCCAAGGCATTGAGAAAATAGCCTTTTTCCATAACCTTCTTGGGCAGGCGCTGGCCTTCGGGTGCGAACATGGGGTAACTCATAACCGAAGCGCACTGGCAGGCCCGCTCCAGGACCCGCTTGGCGAACATGACCGGCTGCGCCAACTCGGGGAGTTTGTCGCGGACAAAACCGATCCACACCCCCCTGGCCGCCCGGCCTTCGGGAAACTCCTGATCCTTGGCCACTTCACGGATGGCGGGCCACAAAAACGCGGCCAGGGCCACGGCATCGTCAGGCAGGTTTCCACCTTTCATCATCCGGTCGATCTTGGCCAAATATCCGGCTGCCTCGGCCCGCAGGGGGCTGTCGTCCGCTCCGTAGAACGGCTCCAAGGTGGGCAGCAGGCTGTAGAGCACGCCGGTCCGGTGGGCCAGTTCCAGCCAAGGCGCCGACGCACCGCCCAGCAGATCGCGCATCAGTTCGTCGCGGATGCGGCTGGGCGGACATACGCTGAGTTCCCTGCTGAATGTCCTGACAGCGGCAAGAGTATCCGGAGTCAGTTCAAACCCGGTGCGCGCGGCGTGGCGCACGGCCCTGAGCACCCTCACGGGATCGCGGTGAAAACGAATCACCGGATCGCCGACGCTACGGATCAGACCCGCCTTGAGGTCTTCCATTCCACCCACATAATCCACTATACTGAAGTCGGCTACATTGTAGAACATGGCGTTGATGGTCAAGTCGCGACGCAGAGCGTCTTCGGCCGGAGAGCCGAAGGTGTTGTTGGCCATCAGAACCTGGTCTTCGTCCGGGTCCGAGGCCCGCCGGAAGGTGCTGACTTCAACGATTTTGTTGCGCTGAAAAAAAACCTGGACCAAACGGAAGCGCCGTCCGATGATGCGGCTGTTGTGGAAAAGATTGCGCACCTGGCCCGGTCTGGCGTCGGTGCTGACGTCGAAGTCCTTGGGTTTTTTACCTAAAAGCAGGTCGCGTACGCCGCCGCCGACAAGGTAGGCCTTGAAGCCGGCACGGTGCAGCCGGTAAAGCACCTTAAGCGCGTCCGGGTCAATATTGCTACGGCTTAGGCTGTGCTCGGGCCTGGGAACAATACGAGGTTCGATCAATTGGTCCGATTGCTGCTGTTGATCTTTAGGATTGTTCACTTGCGTTCCGGCTGCCTTTGTTCACGGGGCGCTCCAGACTCGTTAACAGGTTACCAATATATAACACAAGATAACGGATTCTTGTGCTTTTTTCGTTCATTCGCGGCAATCTTGCCGCAGGGAGAACACGATTGATAAATCTGCTCGAAACCGCCGTTGCGGCGGCCAATGCCGGAGCCGCGGTATTGCGGGAAAAATGGTCCCAACCACATCAGATCCAACGCAAGGAGCGCTTTGATTTTGTCACCGACGCCGACCGTGCTAGCCAGGACGCCGTCATTTCCGTGATCGGCCGTTTCAGACCGGATGACGCCGTATTGGCCGAGGAAGACGCCGAGGACTATAGCCAAGCCGCCGGGACGCCGGGCGTGCTGTGGGTGATCGACCCGCTGGACGGCACGACGAATTTTATCCACGGCTTTCCAATGGTGGCCGTCAGCGTGGCGGCCCTGGTCGACGGCGTGCCTCAAGCCGGCGTGGTCATCGACGTGGTCCGTAATGAAGTTTTCAGCGCCGAGCGGGGCAAAGGCGCCTGGGTCAACGGCAGGGCCATCAGTGTTCACGACGCCACCGACCGCTCCCAATGCCTGTTGCTGACCGGTTTTCCCTTCCGGGACCGCGCCAGGCTCGACCGCTACATGGAGCTGTTCAAGGAATTGTTCATGCAGGTGTCGGGCATGCGCCGGGCCGGGGCCGCGGCCCTGGACCTGGCCTATGTGGCCGCCGGGCGGGCCCAGGCCTTTTGGGAGTTGGGCCTAAAGCCCTGGGACATGGCCGCGGGCATACTCCTGATCAAAGAAGCCGGCGGAACAACTAGTGATTTCGGTGGTGGGGCGCATGAGCTGTGGAGAGGCGATATCGTTGCCGGGGCGCCGGAGGTTCACTCATGGGTCCAACAGGTGTGCGGCAAATATTTTCCCAACGGCTGAGTGGGGCGCGGGCCCTAGCCGCTTCCGCCCCAGATGTCTTCCCAGCCGGGGGAACATAGATCGAGTTCTTCTATTCTGGTGTCCTGTTTGGTCTTGCGGTAAAAGCAATAATCGCAAGTGAATTGAGGCCACATATTGGCCGCCGCGATATCCAGACAGAACACGTAGTGCGGGCACTGCACGTTACGGCTGCCTTGCAGGTTGCGCGGGTTGGCGTCTGCGGGCTGGGACAATGTGGTTCTCCAAAAGTGTTGCTCATTGGAAAGGACCAATAGCACGTTTTATGTCAAAGGGCAAGGCCGGAGCAGGCAAGACGGATCAAAGCCACGGCCCGCGTTTGCTGGCGCATGTGGACATGGACGCGTTCTACGCCTCGGTGGAGATTCTCGACAACCCGGAGTTGAAAAAAAAGCCGGTCGTAGTCGGGGGAGACTCAAGCCGTTCCGTAGTATCGGCGGCATCTTACGCCGCACGGGCCTTTGGCGTCCGCTCGGCCATGCCCATGGTCAGGGCCAAGCAGCTATGTCCGGAGCTGGTTATCCTGCCTGTGCGCATGTCACGCTACAAAGAGGTCAGCGGCCGGGTCATGGAGGTCTTGGAGGGTTTCACGCCGGTGGTGGAGCAGGTTTCGGTGGACGAGGCCTATCTGGACCTCACCGGCACTTCCCGCCTTTGGGGCGACGCGGCCCAGGCCGGCCGGGCCATCAAGCGCCGGGTCAAGGAAAAAACCGGGCTCAACTGCTCGGTGGGCCTGGCTCCCATGCGTTATCTGGCCAAAATCGCCAGCGACCGCGACAAGCCCGACGGGCTTACGGTGGTCGATGACGTCGAATCATTCCTGCGGACCGTGACCCTGGCCGAGGTGCCGGGCATCGGCAAAAAGGCCCAGGAGCGCCTGGGCGGCATGGGCTTGAAACGGCTGGTGGACCTGCGGGCCCTGGATGAAACCCGCATGGAGCGGCTATTCGGAGTCTGGGGTTTGCGCATGTTGCGCCTGGCCTGGGGCCGGGACGATACGCCCATCGGCCAGAGCGCCCCGGTTAAAAACGTCAGCCACGAAATAACTCTGGGCAGCGACACCGGCGACAGACAAAAGCTGGAGGCCCTATTATTGGAAATGGGGCACAAGGTAGCATCCCGGCTGCGGGCCAAGGGCCTGGCCGGACGGGTAATCACCCTCAAACTCAAGACCGCCGACCACACCATCATCACCCGCCGAACCAGCTTGGAGCAAGCTACCGACGACGGCTCGCTGATCGTGGCCACGGCCAAACAGCTATTGGCGGCCCACAAAAATCCCGGCCCATTCCGGCTCGTCGGGGTGGGTGTCGGCGGCCTCGTGGACGCTCAATCTGGCCAGGGCGATCTCTTCGGACGCAGGGAACTGGGCCGCACAAAGGCCCTGGGGCAAGCCGAGGACGAAGTACGGCGGCGCTTCGGTTCGGCCTCACTTCTTCGGGCGGGCCAGCTTTCCGTCATGGACCAACAGCCAAATAAATTGCATAATGGGGAAGAATCCGACTGACAAATAGGCGATTAGCCCTCCAGGGAGTGACATATGCCGAGTTTTGCCCAAACCCATTCGCGCGTGACGACGTATTACCTATTGGAAGAAGACCGCGATCTGCGCAAGTCTTTGGTCAATGCCGCGCGTTGGCAAAAGCCGGTGCTGTTTATCCCCGCCCTGGCCAGCGAATACACCAATCCGGAAAACCGGCCCGTTTTCACCAAGATCGTCAGTGAACTGGCCGAGGCCCGCTACCTGGCCCAGGTAATCTTTGGCCTGGACCAAGCCACTGAAGATGATGTCCGTGATCTTGTGGGCATCCTCAAACGGGCGGGAGTGAAAAATTATTCTCTGCAATGGAATGACGGCGAGGCCTTCAAGGAGGTATACGCAGAGTTACAGGCCAACGGGTTCGACCTGTCCCAGCGGGGCAAGGGCCGCAACGTGTTCATGGGCTTCGGCGTGGCCATGGCCCTGGGCGCCACCACCGTGGGCCTTTTGGACGCCGACATCCGCACCTTCAAGCGCCGCCAGCTCGACCGTCTGTTCTTTCCCTGCCTGGTTCACCAATATCCATTTTCCAAGGCCTATTACGCCCGTTGGAACGAACAGCGCCTTTTCGGGCGGGTCAAGCGCCTGCTGCTGGACCCGCTGCTGTTGGCCCTCAAACGCAAATTCAGCGACAGCGCCGAAGACAAGATGCTCAAGATCGTCGATTTTCTGCTGAGCTTCGATTATCAGCTCTCCGGCGAGGTGGTCGTGGACATGTGGCTGCTGAAAAAGATGCGCTACACCCTTGATTGGGGCGTTGAGATATTCACCCTCATCGAGGTCTTCCGCAAGGCCTCCCAGGTGGCCCAGGTGGAGTTCAGCCGCCACGGCTTTGACCACAAACACCAAAGGGTCAGCCCCACCGACCCCTCCAGCGGGCTTCACCGCATGAGCCTGGACATCATCAACACTCTGCTGCACGCCCTGATTGTCGAGGAAGGTCTGGAGGTCGGCGAGGAATTTTTCCGGGATCTGGCCCTGACCTATCAGTCCATTGCCGAGGAAACCATCAAGAAATACTCGGACAACGCCGAGTTCAACCAGATCAACTACGACCGCGACGGAGAGGAGCGCATGGTCAACCAGGTGCTGGCCCAGGCCATTATCCAAAGCGGCGACCGCCTGACCGCGCCGGCCCACATGGCCGAAAAAATGCTGCGCTTCACGGCGACCCACCCGGAATTCAAGCCGTTTGTCGACAAGGGACTCCAACAGACCATCCTTGAGGTGGAACAACGCATCCGCGACCAGAGCCTGGATACGGGCTACCTGCCATCCTGGGAACGCATCCTGTGGAAGCTGCCCAAGATCAGCATGAAGATCGTCGACGCTTTGGAAGCCGACAAGGTGCGCTTTCGCTGATCATCATTTATGATATAGAATGCTGTCGCTTCAAACCAACTACACCGCCCGCGCCCCCGGGGCCGCGGGCCAATATATTTTGAAAGGTTTATGACGTGGCCGAAACCATCGACGAGATCACCATTCAATATGAAGAAAACGGCGAAGTCGTTGTCGAGGAACTGGAAAAAGTCGTCCTGAGCAGAGGGGCCTGGACCACGATTTTATTCCGCTACCGCGAACGCGACCGCAACAGCGGCGAATTCGGCCCGCCCAAGGCCGGTCTGCGGCGTTATCAAAAATACGGCGGTGTTTTCCGCAAAAAAGACGGCATCAACATCACCGAGAAGATGGTCCCGGCGTTTATGGAAAAACTCAAGGAGTGGTACGACGTTTGAGCCCAAAGCTTCCGCTGAACATCGTTCCTGACCGGGAAGCGGAAATACTGGAGCAAGGGGTTTTCCGCCGCGTCTTTGATGAAGCCGCGGTGGGAATGATCCTGTTGGATATCCACGGCCGTTTTTTGCAAACCAATGATTTTTGTTGCCGGATGTTGGGTTACCACGCGGCGGAACTGCTGCAAATGGGTTTCCGCGACCTGACCCACCCCGACGACCTGCCCGCCACGGAAAGATATCTCCAGCGCCTGTTGGACGGCCGCCAGACCACCGTGCAGGTGGAAAAGCGCTATGTAAAAAAAGACGGCTCAGCTGTCTGGCTTCTGGTGCGCACCACGGTCCTGCGCGACCCAAACCACCAGCCGCAATACCTGCTGGCCTTTCTCCAGGACATAACCGGCCAGCATCTGGCCGAAGAAGCCCTCATAGAATCGGAAAAGCGCTACCGCACGATCTTTGAGACCGCAGGTTCGGCCATGGTCATCTACCGCCAGGACACCACGATCGTCCTGGCCAACAGCGAGTTCTGCAACCTATGCGGCGTGACCCGCAAGGAGGTGGAATACCGCCGCAGCTGGACCGAATTCATCGCTCCCGGCGATCTGGCCCGCATGCTGGGCTACCACCGCATCCGGCGGGGCCAGCCCACCGTGCCGCCCTCCAGTTATGAATCCCATGTCATCGACAACGAGGGCAGGCCCCACGAGGTGATCATCAACGTGGGTCCCATCCCGGACAGCGACCTTACAGCGGCGTCGCTGTTGGACATGGCCGGCCTGCGCAAAGTCGAGGAGGAGCGGGCCCTGCTGGCCGCGGCAATCGAACAGGCCGCCGAGGGTCTGATGGTCACCGACCATGCGGGCATGGTGCAATACGTGAATCCGGCCTTCGAGCGCATGAGCGGCTTCAGCTCAGCCGAGTTGATGAACCGGCCCATCCGGCTATTGGGCAGCAAGCACGACGGATTCGGCTTTCCCAAGCAGATGTGGCAAGTGTTGTCCAACGGCGGCGTCTGGTCGGGCCGTTTCACCAACAAGCGCAAGGACGGGTCGCTTTTCGACGTGGAAACCACCGTCAGTCCGGTGCGGGTGGGCACCAGCGAAAATGTCACCAACTTCGTGGCCCAGCAGCGCGACTGCACCAACGAAGCCCAGCTCGAGCGCCAATTGCGCCAGGCCCAAAAGCTCGAGGCCATCGGCACCTTGGCCGGGGGCATCGCCCACGACTTCAACAACATCCTTGCTTCGATCATCGGCTACACCGAGATCGCCCTGCACGACTACCTCGGGCCTGACCACCCTGCGGGGCGGCTGCTCAAGGAAGTGATAAAGGCTGGCGGCCGGGCCAGGGATCTGGCCGAGCAGATATTGACCTTCAGCCGCCGCAGTGAACAATCACTGGCCCCGGTTTCCCTGGACAGCATCATCAAGGAAGCCCTGCGGCTGCTGCGGGCCACCCTGCCGACCACCATCGCCATAAAGCTGCATTGCCGTTCCCAAGGCGGCGTGGTCATGGCCGACCCCACCGGCTTGCACCAGGTTGTCCTGAATCTGTGCACCAACGCGGCCCACGCCATGGGCGACCGGGGCGGCACCCTGGAAATAAGCATCGACGATTACGAGTTGGCCACGGACAAACAGGCCGAAAAGCTGGGCCTGAAGCCCGGCGTTTATCAAATCCTGACCGTCAGCGACAGCGGCCGCGGCATGGACCGCCAGACCATCGAGCGTATTTTCGACCCCTACTTCACCACAAAGGGCCCCGGTGAAGGCACGGGCCTGGGCCTGGCCCTGGTCCACGGCATTGTCACCGGCCTGGGCGGCGCCGTTCAGGTCCAAAGCGAAATCGGCACGGGCTCCAGCTTCAAATGCTGGCTGCCTCTGGCCGAGGAAGCCGTCCCCCTGCCCGACGACGAAGACGACAGGGTGCCCCGGGGCAGCGAAAACATTCTGCTGGTTGACGATGAATCGTCGGTGGTGGCCATGGCCAGCGAAATGCTGGGCAACCTTGGCTACCATGTACGGCCATTCACCGACAGCCGCCGGGCCCTGGAGGCTTTCACCATCAACCCGGCGGCCTATGACCTGGTGATAACCGACCAGACCATGCCCGGCGTCACGGGCCTGGAGCTGGCCGCGGCGGTCAAGGCGGCCCGGCCGGACTGTCCGGTTTTAATCTGCTCTGGCTATGCCGAGTTCGCCGGGGCCGACGCCGTGGAGCAAACCAATCTCGGACGGCTGCTGCGCAAGCCCCTGACCCGCGTTGAGTTGGCGCGGTCGGTGCGTCAAGCCCTGGGCAACGTGGAGTAATACACCGTGGCCAAGGTGCTCATCATCGACGACGACAGCATGTTCTGCGAAATGCTGGCCCACAAGATCGGCATCTTGGGTCACGAGGCCGTCCATGCCCACAGCCTGGCCGAAGGCCACTCAATCGTAAGCGCCCAGGCATTCGACGTGGTTTATCTGGATGTGCGCATGCCCGACGGCGACGGCATCCAGTGGCTGCCGCGCTTTCAGGAAACCCCGTCCAAACCAGAAGTGATCATCATGACCGGCGCGGGCGACCCGGACGGCGCGGAACTGGCCATCAAAAGCGGGGCCTGGGATTATGTAAGAAAGCCGTCATCCATGCAGGCCATGACCCTACCCCTGGTCCGGGCCCTGCAATACCGCCGTGAAAAGGATGAAAAGGCCCTCCAGGGCGACCTGCGGCTGGAAGGCCTGGTGGGCGGCTCCCCGGCTTTCCACCAGTGCCTGGACAAGCTGGCCCAGGCCGCGGCCAGCCAAGCGGCGGTGCTAATCCAGGGTGAAACCGGCACGGGCAAGGAGCTATTCGCCAGGGCCATCCATGAAAACAGCGACCGCAAAAACCATCCGTTCGTGGTTGTCGATTGTTCGTCCCTGCCCCAGACCCTGGTGGAATCAATTATCCTGGGTTATGAAAAAGGGGCCTTTACCGGGGCCTCCGAAGCCCGCAAGGGCCTGGTGGCCCAGGCAAACGGCGGCACCCTGTTTCTGGACGAGGTGGGCGAGTTGCCCCTGGCCATGCAGCGGGCCTTCCTGAGGGTGTTGCAGGAGCACAAGTTTCGGCCCATCGGCGCGGCCAAGGAGATCCACAGCGATTTCCGCCTGGTGGCGGCCACCAACCGCGACCTTGAGGTCTTGGTGGCGGGCGGCAACTTCCGACATGATCTGTTGTTCAGGCTCAGAAGCCTGACCATCGACCTGCCGCCCCTGCGGGCCAGGCGCAGCGATATCGAACCGCTTACCCGCCATCATCTGGAAAAGCTCTGTTCCCGCTACAACCAGGCAGGCAAAGGCGTGACGCCGGAGCTTGTGGAAGCCCTGGAGCGATACGACTGGCCGGGCAACGTCCGGGAACTCATCGGAGCTCTGGAGCAGGCGCTGGCCGCAGCCGGGGACTCGCCCATTTTGTATTTGCGCCACCTGCCCCAGCGCATCAGGGTGGCCAGGGCCAGGGCCTCGGCCGAGCCTGACGGGGCGTTTCCGGAGCCGAGCGAACTGTCCCGAGAGCTTTCCCTGCCGCCCCTGAAACAATATCGCCGGGAAATGGACCGGCGATATTTCCAACAGCTCATGGGAATCTGCGGCGGCGATATCAAGCGGGCCATGGAGCAAAGCGGTCTGTCCCGCTCGCGTTTCTACGGCCTTTTAAAAGAGCTGGGCCTTCCGTCCCAATAATAGGAATTGTCCTAATTTTGAGACAGATCCATTGTCCTGTTTTTTGGACTACCACTCCGGCCGCAGCACCTCCCCCATTTACTCCACACACATCTCATTGATATTAGTAGTAATTTATTTATAAGCCCAAACCGCTACCTTGGCACGCTAATTGTAAACATTGTTTCTCCTGAAAAACCCGGTATACGGACCAGACCCTAAATTCATCTTTTCAGGAGCGGAAAATGTCCCAAACTCGCCTCATTGAAAGAACCCCCGAAGCCTACTCGTATCCCCTATTGCTCAAACACATCCTGCGCACGCCTCTGCTCTACAGCCCCGATCAGGAAATCGTCTACCGCGGTGAAAAACGCATAACCTATACAGAGTTCGACAAGATGGCCCGCAAGCTCGGCTCGGGCCTGGAGAAAATGGGCGTCAAACCCGGCGACGTCATCGGCGTCATGGATTGGGACTCCCACCGCTACCTGGCTTCATATTTCGGCATTCCCTGCATAGGCGCGGTGATGCACACCATAAACGTGCGTCTGTCGCCCGAGCAGATCCTGTTCACCATCAACCACGCCGAGGACACAGTGGTCTTTGTGCATGAAGAATTCGTGCCCATTGTCGAGGCCATCAAGGACCAGGCCCCCACGGTGAAAAAATGGGTATTGATCAAGGAAGGCGACGCCGAGGTCAAATCAAGCATCAAATTCGACTGCGAGTTCGACGAAATCATCGCCAACGGCGACGATGATTATCAGTTCCCCGAGTTCGATGAAAACACCATGGCCACGCTGTTCTACACCACCGGCACCACCGGCGACCCCAAGGGCGTGTTCTTCAGCCACCGCCAGCTCATGCTGCACACCCTGACCATGGCCGTGTCCATGGGCTCTTTTGCCGGCAACGGCCGCTACCGCTCAGACGACGTATACATGCCCATCACCCCGATGTTCCATGTCCATGCCTGGGGCGTGCCGTATGTGTCGACCATGCTGGGCGTCAAACAGGTCTATCCCGGACGTTACGAGCCGGCATTGCTCCTGAAGCTGCTGATCAGCGAAAAAGTCACCTTCAGCCACTGCGTACCCACCATCCTGCATATGCTGGTCTCCAGTCCGGTGGCCAAGCAAGTAGATCTCAAGGGTTGGAAGGTAATTATCGGTGGTTCGGCTTTGCCCCGCGGTTTGGCCAAAGCTGCCATGGAACTGGGCATTGATATTTTCACGGGCTATGGCATGAGCGAGACATGCCCCTTGCTGAGCCTGTCCACTCTTGACCTGGATATGCTCGACAACGATATCGAAACCCAACTGGACTTCCGCGTCAAAACCGGCCGCCCGGTGCCGCTGGTGGACCTGCGCATCGTCGATCCGCTGATGAACGACCAGCCCAAGGACAACCAGTCCGCCGGTGAGATCGTGGTTCGGGCGCCCTGGCTGACCCAGGGTTACTACAAAAATCCCGACAAGGGCAAGGAACTCTGGGAGGGCGGCTACCTGCACACAGGCGACGTGGCCGTGGTCGACGCCACCGGCTGGGTGCGCATCACCGACCGCATCAAGGACGTCATCAAGACCGGCGGCGAATGGATCAGCTCCCTGGAGTTGGAAAGCCTGATGAGCCAGGCTCCGGGCGTCAGCGAAGTGGCCGTGGTCGGCGTGCCCCACGAAAAATGGGGTGAGCGGCCGGTGGCCTGGGTAGTGGCCGCCGAAGGCAATGGCGACGGCCTGCCCGAGGGCATCAAACAATACCTGAGCAAGTATGTCGAAGACGGCACCATCAGCAAGTGGGCCATCCCCGAGGAAATCACCGTGGTCAGCGAGATTCCCAAGACCTCGGTGGGCAAACTGGACAAGAAGGTCATCCGGGCCAAGCTGGCCGAATAGACCGATAAGCGCCAAATCGAGCCCTCGGCCTTTTGGCCGAGGGCTTCTTTTTGACGTTTGACATATTCACAGTGCGGGTCTAGAATTTGGACAATAGATCAACGTCTGCTCTGAAAACCCGGCAATGGAGGCCGAAAATGTGCGAATGCTGTGGCAATCCCAAAAAGATGCAAGGTCTTGAAGACCTGGCCAACCACGATCATCATCACGACCACGAGCACGGCCATCACCACCATCACGACCACGAGCACGGCCATCACCACCATCATCACGGCCATGATCATGACCATGATCACAGCCACGAGCATGTGGCCGCCGGTCCGCGAATTACCGTAATCGAGGCCGCCAAATAGGAGGATCGCCGGGTTTAGCTCAACTTTAAAATTCGCGTTTTTCGCTTTTTCAGGACGCCCCCGGATGGTTTACGGAGGCGTTTTTGTTTTGTCATGAGTGCATCGGAAGACAAAAGACTACTGTTTATTCTGGGTGTGGCCGTTTTCGTGGCCATGCTCGGCGTGGGCTCGATCGTGCCGTTTTTATCCATATACGGCATTGAACTGGGGGCCTCCGGTTGGGTCATCGGCCTGATTTTCAGCGCTTTCAGCCTCAGCAGGGGTATTTTTGCGCCCATCGTCGGCATGCTTAGCGACCGCTATGGCCGCAAACGGTTCATCCTGCTGGGCCTGATGGGCTATTTCGCCGCCGCCTTGGGCCTGCTGATGGCCGCCACGGCCTGGGAACTGGTTTTTAACCGCCTGGCCCAGGGCGTATTCGCGGCCATGGTTCTGCCGGTATGCCTGGCCGTGGTGGCCGACCTGACGCCCAAGGGGCAGGAAGGCCGCTACCTCGGCACCTTCAACACAGCCTTTTTGCTGGGCTTCGGCATCGGCCCCTTTGCCGGAGGCGTGGCCTATGACCTCTGGGGCATGGCCGGGGCTTTGCTGTTGATGGCCGGGGCCAGCGCGGTGGCCTTTCTGGCAGTGCTCATTGGAGTTCGTTCGCCAAAGAAAACCAGCCAGATCAAGGCCAAGGTGGGCCACAGCATCGATTTGTACAAGGACCGGGCTTTTTTGGGCCTGCTCACGGCCCGCATGGGCATGGCCGCCAGCATGGGCTGCTTTATCGCCTTCATCCCCTTGCAGGCCGCGGCCCTTGGCATGGCCCAGAGCCAGGTGGGCACCTTTCTGGGCGTCAACGTCATCGTCATGGTGCTACTTCAGCGGCCCGGCGGCGCCCTGGCCGACCGACTGCCCCGCCTGCCCTTGGCCGTGGCCGGGCTGCTGGCTTCGGGCATCTGCAAGGCGTCCATAGCCTTTGCCGACGGCTTTTGGCCGATCATGGCCCTGGCCGTGGCCGAAGGGGCCGCCGGAGGCCTTGGCCTGCCCGCCATGATGGCCCTGGTCATCGACCGGGGAAAGGACCTGGGCTGCGAGATGGGCTCGGCCATGGGGGCCTTCACCACGGCCCTGAGCATTGGTGTCTTTGTCGGACCGCCCGTCGGCGGCTGGATGATAAATCAGTGGGGCGTCGGCGCGCCGCTGGTCTTCGCCGGTGCGGCGGCCTCGGCCGGGGCCATTGCCATGGCCTTTTTGACCGGCTCGGCCGGCGTGGGCACGCGGCCCGTGGCCAAGCTGGATGTCACATAAACGCCCAAGGCTAACAGGCCGGCGGCCCGCCCCGGCGGCTTGACTTTCAACCTGGCGCGGAGTATTGTCTTTGCTTACTGTGCCAGAGAAGTCAATTAGGGAAAATCTCATGGACTATGAAGCGGTTATAGGGCTGGAGGTTCACGCCCAGCTCAGAACCAACACCAAGATATTTTGCGGATGCTCAACCAGCTTCGGCCAGCCGCCCAACACCAATGTCTGTCCGGTGTGCCTGGGCATGCCCGGCGTGCTGCCGGTGCTCAACAAAAAGGTGGTGGAGTTCGCCATGCTGGCGGCTCTGGCCACCGACTGCACCGTGGCCGAAAAAAGCGTCTGGGCCCGTAAAAACTATTTTTATCCTGACCTGCCCAAGGGCTATCAGATCAGCCAGTACGAGCTACCCATAGCCGAGCACGGTCACATCGACATCAAGGTCGGCGACGCGGATAAGCGCATCGGCATCACCCGCATCCACATGGAGGAAGACGCGGGAAAGCTGGTGCACGATCCGGCCCTGCCCCAAAGCTATGTCGACCTCAACCGCACCGGCGTGCCGCTGATCGAGATCGTCAGCGAGCCGGACATGCGCTCGCCCGAGGAAGCCGCGGCCTACTTGAAGGCCCTACGCGACATCCTGGTCTATTTGGAGGTCTGCGACGGCAACATGGAAGAGGGTTCGTTCCGCTGCGACGCCAACGTGAGCATCCGGCCCATCGGCCGGGAAGAGTTCGGCACCCGCGCGGAACTGAAAAACATGAACTCGTTCCGCAACGTGGCCAAGGCCATCGAGTACGAGATCAGGCGGCAAAAGGCCATCCTCGACGACGGCGGCCAGGTGGTGCAGCAAACCAGGCTCTGGGACGACGGCGCTGGCAAAACCATGGCCATGCGCGGCAAGGAAGAAGCCCACGACTACCGCTACTTCCCGGACCCGGACCTGCTGCCTCTTGTCATAGAAGCCGAGTGGCTTGACAAAGCCAGGCAGTCGCTGCCCGAGTTGCCCGAAGCCAAACGCGCGCGTTTCCAGAGCCAGTACGGGCTCAGCGAATACGACGCCGAGGTGCTCACCGGCGAAAAGGCTCTGGCCGACTTTTTTGAGGCCACGGTAAGCGCCGGGGCCAAGGCCAAGGCCGCGGCCAACTGGATCATGAGCGACCTGCTTGGCGCTTTGCACGCCCAGGGCCAGCCCATTACCGACAGCCCGGTTTCACCACAGGCCCTGGCCGACCTGCTGGCCCTGGTGGCGGCGGGCGACATCTCCGGCAAGATCGCCAAGGACATCTTCCCGGAGATGCTCGAAACGGGCAAGGCGGCGGCGGCCATTGTCGAGGAAAAGGGCCTCAAGCAGGTTTCCGATTCCGGCGAGTTGCAGGCCGTATTGGAAAAAATCATCGCCGACAACCCCGGCGAGGCCGAGGCCTTCAAGGGCGGCAAAAAGAAGCTCATGGGCTTTTTCGTGGGACAGGTCATGAAGGCCACCAAGGGCCAGGCCAACCCCCAGACCGTCAACGAACTGGTCAACAAGCTGCTGGGAGCCTGACGTGACGATCCGGCCGATATACTGGGAAGGCGACGCGGTGATGATCTTGGATCAGCGCCTGTTGCCCCACAAATATGAATACATGCCGTGCCGCCAGATGCGCCGGGTGATCTATTGCATCCAGACCCTGGCCGTTCGCGGCGCTCCGGCCATCGGCGTGGCCGCGGGCATGGGCCTGGTCTTGGCCGCCCGGGCCATCAAGGCCAAAAGCCCGGCCAAGTGGCGCTACGCTTTTGCCCAGCGGGCCGAGGTCATGCGCGCCGCCCGGCCCACGGCCGTGAATCTGAGCTGGGCCTGCGACCGCATGATCGGGGTGGCCGCAAAAGCCCCCGATGATATCGATGCCATTTTGAAGGCCCTGTACGACGAAAGCCAAGTCATGCTGATCGAGGACATCGAGATCAACAAGGCCATGGGAGCTCACGGGGCCACGGTGGTGCCTGAGGTGGCCACCATCCTGACCCACTGCAACGCCGGGGCTCTGGCCACTGGCGGCTACGGCACGGCCCTGGGCGTGGTGCGGGCGGCCCACGAGGCTGGCAAAAAGGTCAAGGTCATCGCCGACGAGACGCGGCCCCTGTTGCAGGGTGCCCGGCTCACGGCCTGGGAAATGGTCCAGGAGGGCATTCCCGTACAGGTGGCCTGCGACTCCGCCGTCGGTGTAATCATGTCGCGGGGTCTGGTGGACTTGGTGGTTGTCGGCGCGGACCGCATCGTCATGAACGGCGACGCGGCCAACAAGGTCGGCACCTTCAACGTCGCCTTGCAGGCCCAGCGCCACGGCGTGCCGTTTTATGTGGCCGCCCCGTTGTCGACCGTCGATCCCGCGACATTCAAGGGCGAGGACATCCCCATTGAGGAGCGTGATGCTGCCGAGGTTTTAAAGCTCGGCGGCCGATCCATCGCCGCCCCCGGAGCCGGGGCCATAAACTTTGCTTTCGACGTAACGCCAAACGATCTGATAGCAGGAATAATCACTGAAGTTGGCGTGCTCAGACCACCATATACCGAGTCTCTGGCCAAGGCCAAGGCCGGGGAAAACAAATAAGGAGCGGACCATGGAGATTCGCAAGCAACTGCTGCCCCAGGGGCAACTAAAAGCAAAGCCCGCCGACGAAACCGCGCTGGGCTTCGGCAAGATAATGACCGACCATATGATGGTGATGGATTACGAGGACGGCAAGGGCTGGTTCGATCCGCGCATCGTGCCCTACGGCCCCTTCAGCATGGATCCCGCATCGCTGGTCTTCCACTATGCCCAGGAAATTTTTGAAGGCCTCAAGGCCTATCGTGGCGCCGACGGCGGAGTGTACATGTTCCGGCCCATGGAAAACGTGCGCCGCATGAACCGCTCCTGTGAGCGCATGTGCATCCCCGAGCTGCCCGAGGACGTGGTCATGGAGGCCATGTACGAACTGGTGCGCACCGAGCAGGACTGGATCCCCCGCGCCGAGGGCACCAGCCTCTACGTGCGGCCCACCATCATCGCCACCGAGGCCTGCCTGGGCGTCAAGGTGTCGAGCAAGTACCTGTTCTACATCATCGTCGGCCCGGTGGGCGCCTATTACCCCGAGGGCTTCAACCCCATCCGCATCTGGGTGGAGGAAAACTACGTGCGCGCCGCCGAGGGCGGCACCGGCGCGGTCAAGGCCGGCTGCAACTACGCCGCCAGCCTCAAGGCCGCCCAGGAGGCCCACGCCATGGGCTTCACCCAGGTATTGTGGCTCAATGCCCGCGACCGCCGCAGCATCGAGGAAGTCGGCACCATGAACATGTTCTTCAAGATCGACGGCGAGGTCATCACCAGCCCGCTGGACGGCTCGATCCTGCCCGGCGTGACCCGCGACTCAGTGTTGCAGATCTGCCGGGACTGGGGTCTGAAGGTCAGCGAGCGCCAGCTCAAGATCGACGAAGTGATCCAGGCTGCCGAGGCCGGCAAGCTGGAAGAAGCCTTTGGCACGGGAACCGCCGCGGTGATCAGCCCGGTGGGCTCAATCCACTACAAGGGCAAGGACCATGTGGTGGCCGACGGCAACACCGGCGAACTGAGCCTGAAGCTTTATGACGAAATCACCGGCGTTCAGCTGGGCCACAAGGAAGACAAGTTCAACTGGGTGGTCCGCGTCTAGCCCGCCCGAAGCCTGATCAGAATAAGCAAACGCCCTCTCCGGCAACGGAGGGGGCGTTTTTTATAAGGGGCCTTACCAGCTGTTAGTACTGTCCAGTGGGGTTGAAATAGGCTTCGATCTTTCTTGTAACCAGGCAATTATCTTACATAATAGTGGCGATATCAGAAAGTGCCTGCCCTCATCAATTGTGGTGGCGAGGTCAGAATTTTCAACAACCAGCCCACAGTTCTGAAGGCGAAATAGAATCATTTTTATGTCATTTTTTTGAATAGTTATGATTCTATCAAGGTCATGCCAAGTATGATTCTTTTCCCAATAATATGGCTCGTTATATTCGCCAGCATGCGGCGCTTGAAGATTATAAAGTCCTACAGCAACCTGCCATTCAACAACTGTCAATTCATTAATAATCTGCAAATACCATTCAGGATCGTAATCAACTCGCGCCCCATTTCTGCAGGCGTTGCCAACGATATTGGCGAACAAGTCAATCTTTTCTATGTGCCTCGTCTCCGAAGAAAACTTCATTGCCTTAGATAAAAGGTCAAAAAACTCCTCTGTTTCAAAAAATTCCTTATCTAACTCATTATCCTTTATTGTTGCTATTTTTGCCTCGATACCGGTGAACAGCTCGGTCAACCTCCTCTGAACAATTTTGCTCGCCTTGGCCCCTATGAACTCCCTGATTATTGGTCCTAAGATGGGCATGGAAACCAATAAAGAATTAATGGCAAAATCAGAGTTAATCGCCTCCACTGCTCTTTCAAAACCAGCCTCTGTCCCCTTAACTACTTGGTTAACACCCTCGCTCAAGGACCTACCCTTCCAAACTGCGTTTGACAATCAGCCCGCAGCAATAATAGATATTGTCGGGAGTGTAGATGGTCAGTTCGCCATGGTAGTAGCGGTCGAACAGCCATCGGGTCAGGTCCTCCGGCGTTGTCCCGTCTTTGTGGCGCTTGCGGATATACCTGGCGTCCTCGGCAATGCGCACCGACGAGGTCTGCAAAAACCAGCGGGCGTCACGGCCCCGCCAATATTGCTGATGTCCGGGGCAGAGCAGATCCGGTCCCAAATCACTCAGGACTGCCAGTTCCTGCTGGTATTGCATGTAAGAAACGAAAAACATGGGAAAGGCCGGGCCGCCGGCCGTGACGAATCCGGCCGAGTCGGCGCACAGGGCAGCCCCGAAATCCGGCAGCCAGAACAGCAGCCCGCCCGGCGCGTGCCCGCCGCCGCTGAGCACCTCCACGGGAAGACCGCCCAGTTCCATTTCATCGCCGGCCTTGATAACGGCCGTCCTGCCGAGCTTGAAACCTTCGGACAATGGCACGGACCCCGCCGGGTCCAGGCCGTCGCGCCGGGTGATCTCACCCGAGGCATAGGCGTCTTCGGCGGCCAGACGGACGATGGTGCTGGTTTTTTCAAGGGGCTTGAGCGACTCTTGGGAGGCGGTGATCACCGCATCGGGCAAACCGGCCGCAAGCCCCGGCAGGCCGCCGATGTGGTCGGCGTGGCCGTGGGTGATCACGATATTATGGACCTCGCGGCGGGGCACGCCCAGGCTGTCCAGCTGGGCCAGGACCAAAGGCGAGGTGGCGCCGGCCCCGGCCTCCACCAGGGCCGCCCCTGCCGGTCCCCGCACCAAGTAGACGGCCATGTGATAGCAGCCCAGCCGCCACAGGCCATCGGCAAGTTGAACCGGCTCGGTCAGCCCACCACCCATACCGCGGCCTCCGAGCAACGAGTTACGACCTTGTCGCTGACATGGCCCAGAAAAAATGAGCGGTTTTCACCACGGCGGCCCAGGACCACCGTGCCGTAATCCCCCTTTTTCACCTCGTCGACAATGGCAGCGTTCACACTGCGCACGTTTTCGCGGGTCTTGGTCTCGATCTGGTCACTGCTGAGTCCGGCATCCCGCAGAACCTTCACAGCCCGCACATAGAAGTCTTCCATGCACTCGGAATCACCGCGCATGATATCGCCCTCGATTTCGGTCTCAAGGTTCTGGTCAAAATCCAAGGTGCAGTAGTTTGCCAATGAAGCGCCGACGTGAAACAAGGTAACCTTGCATTCGGGGTTGCCGCCAAGCATGAAGGCCATATGATCCACGGCCCGCAGTGCGCCCTCGGAGCCGTCAACCGCGCAGAGGACCTTTAGGCTGCTGATGCGGCCGCCGATTATCCAGACCGGCACGCGTTCGGCGTGTTGCACGATCTTGTTGGTCACGCTGCCCACGAACAGTTCCTGGGCTTTGGACAGCCCCCGTCGGCCCAGAACCAGGGCGTCGTAAAGGCCCTGTTCGGCCTGGAACAGGACATCGCGGGCCGCGTCGCTGGTCCGGGGAAGGGCCTTGAGTTCTATTTTTTCCTCGGCCATGCCGTGGCGCAGCAGGCGTTCCTTGGCCTTTTCCAACACTGCGTCGGCCTGCTGGGTGTTGGTCTTTTGCATGGCCTTGAGGCGTTTGTAGGCGTTCGGATCGCTGCGCGCCTCTTTGCGCAGATACTGGGGGATGGGATTCATCACGAAAAACAGGGTCACGGTGAGATCCCTGACCATCGCTCCTTCCATCATGCCCACATAATCCACCGCTCTTTCAGCGGCAGCAGAACCGTCAACAGCAATGAGGACTTTTTTTTCCAATGCCTTCTCCCCGGTTTAGGCGATTCCCAACAGCGCCCGGTTGATTCGGGCCTTCAGCGTCTGAACTTCGGTGATGATCTCCATTTTGCGCTGCTTCAATCGATATATTTCTCCGGCGAACGTACCCTCGCCGCCCACCTCCCGCTCAATCAGATCCTTGGCCTTGGCCTCCACCAATATCTTCTCGGCCTCAAGCTTTTCTATCTCCAACTCGCACTTGGCAATGCCGCTACGCACCTCCGGGTCATCCAGGGGATTGGCAGGTATGAAGCTGGGTTTACAATCATCGCCGCTCATTGTTTGCTCCGATGGCCGGACGCGATGGCCAGGCCCATGCAGTGTTGAATGTTACAATCTTCAAGGCCCCTGAGCCTGGCGTCAAGACAATCCAACAGGCCCACCAAATCATAGGGGTTTTTAATTTCGTCCTTGCCTTGCTCGGCCACCCGCCCTCGCCAGTCGAAATCCAGGAAAATCAGGCCCGCCAGCCCCCTGCGCCAATCGGCCTCGGGATCGGGACGGTCCGAAGTCAAAAGCGTTTCCCTGGATTTTGCCATCAAGGCCGACAGGCCGGCGACGAGCTTTTCGATCTCCGGCCGCCGCTGCGGATCGCTGCGGGCTATATCGCGGATTATGTCCTCAATGCCCAGAAAATAAGGTTCCAGGGCCATGGCGTAGTAATAAAGCCTCAGGCGCTCTAGCATGGACAAATCATCGGCCCGGCGCACCAACTCGGCGGTGCTCAGCCTGCCCGAACGGGCCTTGCCGATAAGTTCGTCCTCCACCCCGGCCGGGGCTTCAAGGCTTTCAGCGGCCCCGACGGGGACCGGCGTCAGCACCATGGCCGCCAGCAATGCGGCAATCAATCGCCCATACATAGGCTATAGTTTATCAAGATGACCCTTCAAAGCAAAGCGCCCCGCCGCACATTGCGGTGGGGCGCCAGACAACAACACGGAGAAATTACAACTTGCGGGCGTCGAAAACGCGCTTGGCCTTGCCCTCGGAACGCTCGATGCTCTTGGGCGGCACCAGGCGAACCTTGACGCCGATGCCGATGGTGCCACGGATCTTGCTCTCGATCTGCTTTTCCAGGGCCTGCAGGACCTGTTCGCCCTGCTCGTACACCTCGGGCTTGGCCTCCACATCGCAGCTCAGGGCGTCCAGGTAGCCCTTCTTGCGGATGATCAGCACGTACTGGGGAGCCACCTCGGGCACCTCCAGGAGGATCGACTCGATCTGGCTGGGGAAGACGTTGACGCCGCTGATGATCAGCATGTCGTCGCTGCGGCCCAGAACCTTCTTCATCTTCAACAAAGTGCGGCCGCAGGCGCATTTTTCCCGCTTGAGCTCGGTGATGTCCCTGGTGCGATAGCGAATCAGGGGCATTGCCCGGCGCTGAATGGCCGTGAAGACCAGCTCGCCCTTTTCACCCAGGGGCAAGACCTCTTCGGTGACCGGGTCTATGACCTCGGCCAGGACCATGTCCTCGTTGATGTGCATGTAGCCGTCCTGGACCTCGCAGTCGAAGCTTACGCTGGGGCCCATCAGCTCGGTGAGGCCGTAGACCTCCTGGGCCTTGATGCCCATGCGCTGCTCGATCTCCATGCGCATCTCCGGAGTCCACGGCTCGGCGCCGAAGATGCCCACCCGCAGGGGCAATTCGCGGATGTCCACGCCCATGTCGGCTGCCTTTTCGGCAATGGTCAGGGCATAAGACGGCGTGCAGACCAGGCAGGTGGAGCCGAAGTCGCGCATGATGGTGATTTGGCGCTCGGTCATGCCGCTGGAAGTGGGCACGGTGGTGCAGCCCACCTCGTCGCATCCGCCCTGAAGACCCAGGCCGCCGGTGAACAGGCCGTAGCCATATGCATTTTGAACGATGTCCTTGCTGGTTACTCCCGCCGCGTAGAGGTTGCGGGCCACGCACTGGCGCCATTGGGCCATGTCGTCGGCGGTGTAGGGGCCGGTGATGGGCTTGCCGGTGGTGCCGCTGGAGGCGTGGATCTTTACGACCTCTTCCATGGGCACGGCGCACAGACCGAAGGGGTAGTTATCGCGCAGGTCGTTCTTTACGGTGAACGGCAGCTTGGCCAGGTCTTCCAGGCTCTTCACATCCTGGGGGGCAATGCCCATCTCATCGAACTTTTGTTTATAAAACGGAACTCTTTCATAAACCCAGGCCACCGTTTCCTGAAGTTTCTCAAGTTGCAGGGCCTGCATCTGTTCCACAGGCATGGCTTCAATTTTTTCATTCCACATCATCGGAAAGGTCTCCTGAAAAAAAATTTAAACGGCCGGGTATTCGGCGCCGACCCGGCACAGGTGGGTATTATAATTCGATCTTTTTTATCACAAGCATATACCACCTGGCAAGCAATGCGGCATTGCCATAAAGGCCGCCAGTCCATAAAATGAACAAATGATTAAGGCAATCTCAAATAGCGACCCGCCGATCTGCGCCACATGCCACAACCAAGGCAACGGCTGCTGCCATTTGTCCGCCGAGGGCGTACGAATAATGTTCGGCCTGACCACGGGTGAAGTCCGGATAATGGCCGAAGCCTGCGGTCAGGAGCCGGAGCAGTTCACGGTCAACGACGAGGTGGATGATGTCTTTTTACGGCACATCACCGCCATCCATCCCCTTTTCGGCCAGACCATGCCCCACGGCAAGCGCATCCGACTGAAGGTAGACCAAAGCGGCGCCTGCGTTTTTCTGGGGCCCCAAGGCTGCACCCTGTCCACCGAGGCCCGGCCCCTGTATTGCCGGTTGTACCCCTTTTGGTTCACACCCGACGGCCGTTTGATGGTGCTGGGCTCGCCCACCTGCCTGGCCCAGGAAAACGCCCGCAACTGGAAAGAGGTGCTGGCCAGGCTGGCCCAGAATATCGACGAACTAAGGGAAATATTCAACAGGCTGAGAGAATTGGCCGAGGAGCATGAAAAGGCTCATCAGACATAATCTATTTCGGGCAATAACCATTGCCGCCTTTTTGGCCCTTTGCCTGGCCGTACCGGCCGTTGCGGGCCCGCAACTTCGGATACACGCGCCAAGGTCCGACAGCGCCAAGTGCGGTGACGGATTTTACTGGAATGTCAAGCAGGGCAAGTGCGTATCCACCCAAAAGCCTGGCCAGCCATGTTCGTCTGGATCTTATTGGGATTCTAATCTGGGCCGCTGCGTGGGCCACGGCACGGGCGGCAATCCCTGTCCCAAGGGGTCACACTGGTCTGTCGCAAAAAAGCAATGCGTGCCCAACACCTGCCCCAATGGCTTTTACTGGAACAATGTCAAAGGACACTGCACGCCATTTTAACCGCTGAAATTCTCTTGCCAGCAAACGTGGGCCAGCCAGGCCTCCCTGGCCGCATCCTTCCAGGCCCACCACTTCAGCAACTCCGGCTCCGGATTTTCGGTTGAGGCAAAATAAACGGCGCAACGAAAGACATAGAGAACGCAACGGTCCTGATGAACGCCGGTGCGGGCGCAGAGTTGATTATACATCCGGGTGGGGTGAAGGCCGCGCAGGTCCGGCACCCGGTCAAACCCTAGGCTGCGCAGGTCGGCGGCCAGGGAAGGCCCCACGCCGGGGATGTCTTGCAAATCATTTTTATCCGGGGCCATCTGCCGTGGCTACGACTTGCGCACCAGACCGACCATCACACCCAGAATGCGGGTTGGACCGTCGTCATCGTCCAAATGGATGGTGGGCACGGCCGGGTTGGACGAACGCAACTCCACGCCGTCGGTTGTGGGGTGATAGTGCTTGAGGGTGGCCTCGTCATCCACCAGGCAGGCCACGACCTCGCCCGGCTCGGCGGTTTCCTGGGCCCGCAGGATGACCATGTCGCCCTCGGCGATGTGGTCGCCGATCATGGAGTCGCCCCGGACCAAAAGGGCGAAGAAGCGGCCCGAGCCAAAGAAAGCAGGGTCCAGGCCCAGGACCTCGTCGGCCTCTTCCACGGCCAGGATAGGCGCGCCGGCGGCGATGCGGCCCAGCATGGGGATGCCTTGGACTGATTTGGAGCCGACGATCTCCAGGGTGCGGGGCCTGCCCGCCTCGGAACGCAGGAAACCCTTACGCTCCAGGGCCTTCATGTGGTCATGAGCCGCCCTCGGCGATTTGAACCCAAAATGGCCGGCAACCTCGCGCACGGTGGGCGGATAGCCGCGATCTTCCTTGAATCTGGTAATAAATTCAAGCACTTCCCTTTGGCGTCCGGTCAACCCTTTGGTCATTGGCATTCCTCCCTGCTCGACCTGTGTTTCATACTATACATCGGTTGACGCGACGTCAAGGCTTTTTTTGCCAGCGCGCGGACAATATGACCATGATTTTTTTGACAAAATAATACAGAGCCGCGATGAGGCTCAGGTTGATCATCCACCACTTGATGTTGGCCGCCAGCGGTCCCAGGTAGAACCAGCCCGTGCGGACCAGCGCAGGATCGTTCAAAAACGCCAGGTGGCAGATATTTTCGACCCAATCGGCCGCTATGGCCGCCAGGGGCATCAACAGAACCAGGTTGGCCTTTCGGGGAGCATGGGCCGTGTTGAGGGCCTTGCCCAACAGGGCCAATAGAACCGCCCCGTAGGCTAGGGGATAAAAGAAGTCCAGCACGAAATGCGATTCAAAGGATTGCAGGATCCCGTAGTCCTGCCAATTCCGGATGATGGCGGCGAACTCGTCGGCCGACCATGTGGTCTGCAACTGATAAAGCTGGCGCATGGGTATATCCGAGGTGATGAAAAACATCACCATGGCCATGACCACAAACAGGCCCAAGCAGACGGCCAAGCGCATTGTTTGGCCCAATTTGGCCCTTAGCATCTGCAGCATTGTTCTAGCTCCCTGGCCCCAGAGGCCACAGGTTGATCAACTCGGCCATGACCGGGGAGCCTGCGCGCACATGGGTCACGTCCTCGCCCAGAACAAGCAGCGCATTGGCCCTGGCAATGCTCTCCAGGCGCCCAATGCCCCGCAACTGGTCAAACACGGGCTCCGTGTCTTGGCCCAAGCTTATCTCTCCCTGGATCACGTTGGTCCAGCCGGTCTGCCCCTTGGCGTCACGGACCAGGCGCGCCCACACCAAGGGCAGGCCTGTTTCCTTGCACCCGGCCAAGCGCTTGAAAGCGGGCAAGGCCAATTTCAAAAAGGCCACCAGGCAGGCCGGAGGGCCTCCGGGCAGACAGAACACCGGCTTGCGCTCCAGCAAACCGAAGACGGCTCCCTTGCCCGGCCCCAGGCGCACCCCGCTGAAAACGGTTTTCACGCCGATATCGGCCAGGGCCCGTTCCAGCAGGTCGCGTTCACCGTGGCCGGTGCCGCCGCTGGTCACCAGGGCATCGGCGTTTTCCAGCAACTCCGCGCATGCTTCCCTGATGGCCGCCAGGTCATCTCCGGCCAACCTGGCCGGGCCGCTCATTCCCAACACCCTCAACCAGGCCTGTAACGAGATCATGTTGCTGGCGTAAAGCCCGCCGGGGCCCAAGGCCTCTCCGGGCTTGTGCACCTCGCTGCCGGTGGCCAGCACGGCCACCCTGGGCAAGGAATGAACCTCCAGACCCGCGATGCCGCCCGAGGCCAGAAGCCCCACCAGGCCCGGAGTCAGTATGTCTCCGGTCCGGCAAAGGACATCGCCAGGCTCGACGTCGGCCCCCCTGGGTAACACATTGCGGCCCGGTTCGGCCGGGGCCAGGCAGACCAGGCGGCCGTCCTCGATCCGGGCGAACTCGTCGGCCAGCACCGCGTCGGCCCCGGAAGGCAATGGAGCCCCCGTGGTCACCCTCACGGCTTGACCCGGCAAAACAATTCCGGCCGGGCGGTCGCCGGCGGTCAGGGCCCCGGTCAAACGCAACATTACCGGCGCCTGTTCCGTGGCCGAACTCAGTTCGGAGCCTATGACGGCGTAGCCTTCCTTGCGCGAGCTGTCCAATGAGGGGCAGTACACCAAAGCCACGGCTTCACGAGCCGCGGCCAGGCCGGTCAGGTCGACCAATTGTCTGTATTGGGCGGGCAAGGGACTTGCGTTTTCGAAAACCAAGTTCAAGGCCTGCTCGAAACCGACCTTATTTCCGGGGGGTTGTGTTTTCATCGGTCTAGTGTATGCCCGCCGCACGAAGGAGGTCAAGTACGGACAACCAGGGCATATGTCAATATTGACATAGATAACTATTTAATTTAATTGGCTTTTTGCTAATCCAGGCATTGACCTGCTCCTACTCTGAGAGTAACCTGAATTTAGACAAAAAACCTCGATACGGGAGGAGAAGTATGCCCAAGATCCTACGGGTCAATATGACCGACAAAACCACGAAGTACACCGACGTTCCGGCCGAGTATCAAGGCCTGGGCGGACGCGGATTGACTTCCACCATAGTGGCCAAGGAAGTTGATCCCATGTGCCATCCCCTGAGCGCCGAGAACAAGCTCGTATTCGCCACGGGTCTTTTGGGCGGCACCAACTGCGCCAACAGCGGCCGCATATCCGTGGGCGCCAAGAGCCCCCTGACCGGCGGCATCAAGGAAGCCAACTCGGGCGGCCAATTCGGCGGCTACATGGGTAAGCTGGATCTGCTGGCCATTGTTGTCGAAGGCGTAGCCGACGGCTGGTGGCAGTTGTTCATCGACAAGGACAAGGTTGAGCTCAAGCCCGCCGACGATCTGGCCGGGCTGGGCAACTACGACACCGTGGCCAAGCTGACCCCGGTGTACGGTGAAAAAGCCGGCTACTGCACCATCGGCCAGGCCGGTGAGTACCGCGGAGCCATCGCCAGCATCGCTTTCACCGACCGCGAGCTTCGTCCTGCCCGCCACGCCGGACGCGGCGGCCTGGGCGCGGTCATGGGCTCCAAGGGCCTCAAGGCCATGATCATCGATCCGGCCGGCGCGCCCAAGCTGGAAATGGCCGATCCCGAGGCCTTCAAGGCGGCGGCCAAGCGCTTTGCCGGGGCCCTTAGCGAGCACCCGGTGACCAGCGGTGGTCTGCCCACCTACGGCACCGACGTATTGATCAACATCCTCAACGAAGCGGGCGGCCTGCCCACCCGCAACTTCAGCGAGGGCCGTTTCGAAGGCGCCGAGAAGGTCGGCGGCGAAACCCTCAACGAAATCACCGTCAAGCGCGGCGGCAATCCAACCCACGGCTGCATGACCGGCTGCATGATCCGCTGCTCGGGAATCTATGTCGACGAAAACGGCAAGTATGTCAGCAAGTGGCCCGAATACGAAACCGTATGGGCCTGGGGCCCCAACTGCGGCATAGACGACCTGGACGCCATCGCCCGCATCGACTATATGTGCGATGATTTCGGCATCGACACCATCGACGCCGGTTGCGCTATGGCCGTGTTGATGGATTCCGGTTTCCTCAGCTTCGGCGACGCCAAGGGCGCCGAGGAGATCATGGCCAAGGTAGGCCAGGGCAAACCTCTGGGCCGCATCCTGGCCAGCGGCACCGAGATCATGGGCAAGGTGTTCGGCGTCAGCCGGGTGCCGGTGGTCAAGGGCCAGAGCCTGCCCGCCTATGACCCCCGCGCGGTCAAGGGTCTGGGCGTGACCTACGCCACCACGCCCATGGGCGCCGACCACACCGCCGGATACGCCACCACGGCCAACATCATGAGCGTCGGAGGCTATGTCGATCCGCTCAAGCCCGAGGGGCAGATGGAACTGAGCCAGGGCCTTCAGGTGGCCACGGCGGTAATCGACACCGTGGGCCTGTGCCTGTTCGTGGCCTTTGCCATGCTGGACATTCCCGACGCCAACCAGGCGGTAACCGACATGGTCAACGCCAGGTTCGGACTGAGCCTCAATGGCGACGATGTCGGAGCGCTGGGCCAGAAGGTCCTGAGCACCGAGGTCGACTTCAACCGCCGGGCCGGCTTCAACGAGTTGCACGACCGGCTGCCCAGGTTCTTCGAGACCGAGTCGTTCAAGCCTCATGGCGTTGTTTTCGACGTGCCCCACGAGCACCTGGACAAGACCCTGGCGTTTTAAAACGATACGTCAATCCTTCAACGGCGGGCCGGCGCTCTCCCGGCCCGCCGGATTAAAAAAATGCAATTGACCGTCAAACTCGGTGGCCCCCTGCGCAAGCGCCTGGAAGGCCGCCATGAATCCGGCCAGATAAACCTGGATATGCCCGAGGGCAGCCGCGTTTCCGACGTGATTGCCGAGTTGGGCCTTTTCGGCGACGTCGTGCGCGTGTTGATGGTCAACGGCAGGCCCATCAAGGAAGACATAGTGCTTCACGACGGCGACCGCCTGGGTCTGTTCCCCAGGGAGCTGGCCTTCAACGTCTGCACGGCCATCAGCTTTTTCAATCCTCTTGCCCGTAAACACAATCAGGACTGATACCGCATTTCCGTCACTTGCCCTGCATATCCCTGCGCACCAAAGGCGTTTTGGCGGATTTAGCAGCCAGACAAATCCCATTTCCCCCCTAACATGACGATTTTTATTGTATAGTCTGCTGGAGCATCTTGTTTATTCATTGTTAATTGGTTAAGCATGAAGATCGATTTTGCTGGCAGGGACCACTATCCCCAGTTGATTGAGCTGTGGGAGGCATCGGTTCGCGCCACCCATGACTTTTTAAATGAAGAGGACATCGCCTTTTTACGGCCGTTGATTCTGGAGAAGTATTTCGACGCCGTGGACCTTTGCCGCGCCGTGAGCGACAATGGAGAACTCCTTGGTTTTATCGGCAGTTCCGGCGACAACATCGAGATGTTGTTCATCGCTCCCAGGCACCGCGGTCGGGGCGTCGGGGCTCTGCTGGCCGGGTATGCAATCCGGGAGCGGGACGCGTGCAAGGTCGACGTCAACGAACAGAATCCACAGGCAATCGGCTTCTACAAACACCTGGGCTTCCGCACGGTGGGCCGCTCGCCCACCGACGGCCAAGGCAAACCGTTTCCGCTATTGCATATGGAACTGGCCCAAACCGATGAGGCGCGTCCGTAGTTGAAGAATTAAAACGACCCAATGCCATCCCACGAGCAAAAAATATGACCGACAGAGGCCAAAAAATCATCCAGCGGGCGCTTGGCGCCGATCAATTGCCCAGCCTTTCCCCGATCGCGGTGAGCCTGTTGAACATGGCTTCCAATGAAGACGCCTCGGTGCGGGATCTGGCAGCCCTTATCCAGCAGGAGCCCAGCCTGACCATGCGGTTGTTGCGCATGGCCAATTCCGCGGCATATCGCCGGAGCGAAGACGACATCACCAGCGTGGAACGGGCCATGGTGCTGATGGGCTTGGCCGAAGTGAGGGTCATTGCCTTGTCGATGTGCATCAAGGATGCCCTTCCCACCGATTGCGGCGCCATCGACTATCCCCTGTTCTGGCGCACCAGCATGCACCGGGCCATCATCGCCCGTCAGGGAGCCGTCAAATTGGGGCTGCCAAGCCCGGAAGAGGCCTTTGTGGCCGGTCTGATCATGGAGATGGGCCTGCCGCTGATGATGCGGGTGCTCACCGACCAGGAGGCCGCCGATTACCTGGGCGTCAACAAATCCCTGCGGGACCAGATCGTCTGGCAGCACAATCACCTGGGCATAGACCACCGCCAGGTGGGCCGGGCGGTTTTCGAGGCCTGGGCTTTGCCCAAAACATTGGTGGACTGCCAACGGATCATCCCGTCTTTCTCCGAAGCGCCCGCGCCGGATCTAATCAAGCTTTGCGATTTCGCCCGGCGGGCCGCCGAGTCGTTTTTCGCGCCCGAGACCGATCTGGACCAAGTTCACGAGGTGGCCAGGCTCCGCTTTGGCTGGCAAGACGAGGAAGTGAACCAGCTTTTGTTCGATTCTCTGACCTTGGTGGGTGAAGCGTCCGAGGCCATGGAGGTGGATCTCGACACCGAACAGGAGATGCACCTGGCCCTGGAAAAGGCCCATGCGGCGGTCATCAGGCTGCGGGCCGAGCTTGCCCAACAGCTGCGGACCGATGATGACGCCTCCTCGCGGCGCAAGGCCCTTGGCGCCATGCGGGGCCCTCTCAAAGGGCTCGGCGGACTGATACGCAAACTGGCCGGGGCCATTACCGGCGATGATTCGGAAAAAAAAGAAAGAGAAATCCGCGAGGAGATCGACCGCCTGAATCAGACCCTGATCCAAATCGAAGCGGCCCTGGACAACGGCGGCTAGCCCACCTGGAAATACTCCAGTTCCGGACCAGCCAAATCCACGTGCAACATGCGACCCGACGGCATGGCGGGCCATCCGGCCAGCAGCTTGACGGCCTCCATCACCTGCAACGAGGCCACCAGGGCAGGCGTGCTGGTGGGCACGCCCAGGTCCGTTTCCGCGGATTTGGCCTTTTCCGGCGGCGTTTGGCCATAGATATCCCGCAGGCCCGGCCCTCCCGGATGAACGACCATTACCATGCCTTCCATTCCGGCTATGGCTCCGTGGATATAGGGAATGTCCATTTTCCGTGCGGCTGTTTCCAGGTCGTAGCGGCTCTTGTGGTTGTCCAGGCAATCCAGGGCCACGTCGCATCCTTCCAAAATCGCCGGAAGAGTCTCGGCATCGGCCCATTGGACAAAGGCCTTGGCCTTTGTGGCCGGATTGATCCGGCCCACGGCGCCGGCGGCCACCTCGGCCTTATTACGTCCGACAGTGTCCAGCGCCGCCAAAGCCTGGCGATTGAAGTTGCTTTGCTCGAACACGTCGGCGTCGCACAGATGCAGCCGTCCCACGCCCCAACGGGCCAGTTGCAGGCTGCACCAGCCGCCCAGGCCGCCGCAGCCGATGACCGCCGCCCCGGACTGCAAAAGCCTGATCTGGGCCCCGGCGTCCACCGTGCCCGCCCCGGCCCGGAATCGTTCCGGCCAGACGCCGTCTTCCAGACAGGCGATCATGGCCCGCCGCAGGCTCAGGCCGCGGGTCTTGGCCCACCTGGCGATGACCAGGTCGGTGGCGGCAAGCAGTTCCCCGCCGCCGGGTCCGCTGACGCGGAGCAGATCGGCATCCAGTTCGTTTCGCGGTCCGGCCATTATCCGCCTCCCACCGGCGGAAACAGGCCCAGCCTGTCGCCATCGGCAACCGGGGCGTCCAGGGTGGCCGCCCGTCCGTTGAGCAGGATTATCTTGATTTCATCCGCCGGGACCCCGATGCGCCGGACCAGGCCGCCTACCGTTTCGAGGCCGTCCGGTTCGATCAACAGACCGGCCATGGGATCGTAATCCGGCACATGAGCCCGCAGGGTGGCGCTGAGTTTGACCAGAACAGCCACGCCGGGCTTCCTAGTCCAGGAACTTGGGCGGCAAGCCGTTTTGGCCCTGGATGGCCATGTCCGGCATCACCACCAGCGTCGAAGTGCCGTGAGCCAGGATGCGCTGGTCCGCGTCATACACGGTGGCCTCGGACAGGCCCATGGTTTTGCCCAGCTTGATGCATTTGCCGTGGGCGGCGACCGTTCCATTGACCACCGGCGCCAAATAGTTGAGCTTGATCTCGGCGGTGGTCATGCCCTGGCCGTCGGGAAGCTGGCTGAAGCAGGACCAAAAGCAGGCGGCGTCGATGAGGCTGGCCAACACCCCGCCATGGACGATGCCGAAGGGCTGCAAATGTTTGCGTTGGAGCACGATCTCCAGCTTTGCCGTACCCCAGCCCAAATCCTGGAGATCCATGGATTGCAGTTCGAAGTACGGACAAGGGTTGATCTTGCTGCGGGTCAGTTCCACCCATTGGGGATTGAGTTTTCTAGGAGCGTCCATCAGTCCTCTACGATGATCATAAGGCGTCCGGCCCGGTCGCCGCCCCGCAGGGCGCCGATCATGGCCTTGGCCGTGTCGCCGACCATGTCCTGCACGAAATCCTTCATGGGCAGCCGCTTGCCGCCCAAAAACACCCGGACCTTTGACGGCTCGCCGGCGGGCATCATCTCGGCCAGTATGAAATCGGCCACCCGGGCGGGATCAAGAGGCAGGGTCTTGAAGCCGGGAACATCGGCCCGCCCTGTCACCACGGCCTTGAGGCCGGGATCATCGGCAAGCTCTGGATTAGCGCCCTGGGGCAGATATTCCAGCTTGGCCCGCTTAACGCCTTGGTGGATCTCGCTGATGACGATGTCGGCGTCATCCAGGAATCTGGCCGCCAGCTCTTCGATGCTCATGCCGGGGTCCTTGCGCAGCTCCAGGCGCAGGCCCGCCGGGGCCAGGTCAATGGTCAACCCGCCCGGCGCGGCGCTTTCCAAGAGCCGCACAAAGCCCACCGCCAGGCCGCGAGATTCCAGTTCCACGGCCAATGATTCCATTAATTTTGTCTTGTTTTCACCGCCGGGCCCGGCCAGGCAAATCACGTGGGTCACCTCAGCCCTCCGCATCCTGATCTTGTTTTTGATTACACACTTTTTGCATCAGGGAGACCATCGGCAATCCCGCTTCCGATAAATATTTCTCAGCGTCTTCCCGCAGGGTTTCAAACTGCCGGATGATGCTTTCGGCCAGCGGAGTAAGCTGTACGGCCCTGCGGCCGGCGTCGCTGCGTTCCACAAGGGCGCAGCCCATGCGTTCTTCCGAGGCCTTGATCCGGCCCCAGGCCGCCCGGTAGCTCATATTCAGTTCACGGGCCGCCCCGGCCAAGGAGCCTGTCTCGGCCACTGCCTTGAGCAGCTGCAACCGACCGTCGCCAAACAGGACATGTTCATCATCTTCCAACCAAATTTTCATCTTCAGGCGCAAAACCGCCTCCTAACCAGTAATATTTTCACATATACCAATAAACTACAGCACCACCGCGGGGGCCTGTCAAATACTATCATCACGGGTCCCGGCACGGGCAATACCCCAAAATAACACTGACATTGTTTTTTTCCCCCTACCCCGCTTGACAGGCAGGCGGTCCGGTACTATGTTTTGAGCAATTGCACAAAACAACCCAAATATGGTTGCACATTAAAGAGGAGACACACAAATGAAAGTTGCGGTTCCCAGCATGGCTCCCGGCGGCATCGAAGCCCCGCTCAGCGGCCACTTTGGTCATTGCGACGCCTTTACCTTGTTGGAAGTTGAAGACGGCAAGGTTACCGACATCAAGATCCTGCCCAATGAAGGCCACGTTCAAGGCGGTTGCATGGCTCCGGTAATGCTGCTCAAAAACGCCGGTGTCGACGTACTGTTGGCCGGCGGCATGGGCGCGCGTCCCTTGGCCGGTTTCCAGCAGGTGGGCATAGACGTCTACTTCTGGGGCGACGCCATGACCGTTGACAGGGCTATCGGCATGTTCGCCAGCGGCCAAGCGCCAAAATTCGGTCCGGCCCAGGTCTGCGGCGGAGGCGGCGGAGGCTGCGGCGGTCATTAAGCCGCCGGCATAATCATCTCCAAAGCACCCTGCGGCAAAAGCCACGCCCCCGTAAGCGCAATCGCTACGGGGGCGCCGCTGTTTGGCCATGGCGGTCAACCGCCGACCGCGTTTTTTAGTCGTGCCAAAGGTCCACCATGTCCAACAACCGCTTGAGGCGGTCGCCGGCGCACTGAGCCAGCACCTGCAACTCCGGCGCATCGGCCAGCTTTTCGGCCAGGGTGTTTATTTCGGCCAGGGCGCCCTCCACCGGCCCCTGGACCTCCTTGGTCACCAGATCGACAAAGCGGCGCTTGGCCTTGTTTCTTTCTTCGGCCAGGCGGCTGTTATGCAACAACAACTTGCGGTGTTCCACGGCGCGCAGCGCCACGCTTCGCAGTTCATCGGGCGTGAACGGCTTGGGCAGGAAATCGAACGCCCCGTGCCGCAGGGCCGTAAGGGCGGCGCTCACCGTGGCGTAGGCCGTCATTACGACCTTTACCGTACCCGGCGACTTTTCATTGAACTCATCCATGATGGCCATGCCGGGCATACCGGGCAACATGAAGTCAATGAAAGCGACATCCGGCTTTCCGGACTGGATCATATGTACGGCTTCTTGTCCCGAAGCCGCCGTTGTCACTTGATATCCCTCGCGGCGTAAAACCTCGCTGCACGCTTGGCACAAGGTTTCCTCATCATCAACGACCAGAATTCTTACATCCTCGGGCAACTGTAGATAGGTGGAAGACTCAGACATCACAACCTCCCCGGCCTGGGCAAACGGACTTAATGGCACGTTGTTTTTTCATGCCCATATATTATGATTCTGCGCCGATTTTTAGATTGCGGTCAAGGGTGGGAGGGAAAAGCGTCAGGTATTGTCGCCGAACTCCGCCTCGAGATCATACTTGCGGATCTTGCCGCGCAGGGTCTTGCGGTCGATGCCCAGGGCCTTGGCCGTATCGCCCTTGCGGCCGCCGAACCTGCGTAGGGTGTTCTCGATATGCCGCCTTTCCAGCTCGGCCAAGGAGGCCACCTCTCCGCTGTCATCGCCGCCGCCCGTTGCCGGCGAGCTGACGTTCATGTCCTCGACGCTGATCAATTGGCCGCGGGCCAACACAGCCAGCCGCTGGACCGTATTCTCCAATTCCCGGACATTGCCGGGCCAGCTATGGCGGGTCAGCATTTCCATGGCCTTGGGCTCGAAGCCCCTAACCCTGGCCGGGCTGCGGTAGCGATAGCGGTCCAGGAAAAACTCGGCGAGGATGGGGACATCCTCGGGCCGCTTGCGTAGCGGCGGCATCTCGATATAGACGACGTTGAGGCGGTAAAAAAGGTCTTGCCGGAAGGTGCCGTCGGCCACGGCCACCGACAGATCCTGGTTGGTGGCGGCGATCATCCTGGTGTCCACCGAAATGACCCGGTTGCTGCCCACCCGGCAGACGGCCCGGTCTTCAACGGCCTTGAGGAGCTTTGCCTGAATCTCCAGACTGATGTTGGCCACCTCGTCAAAAAACAGCGTGCCTCCGTCGGCCAGCTCGAACTTGCCCATCTTGTCGGCCTCGGCCCCGGTGAACGAGCCTTTAGAGTGGCCGAAAAGCTCGGATTCGAACAGCGTCGGCACCAAAGTCGAGCAGTCCACCGAGACAAACGGCGCGCTTCGGCGGCTCGACATCTCGTGGATCATCCGGGCCAGCAGACCCTTGCCCGTGCCGCTCTCGCCGGTCAACAGCACCGTGGCGTCGGATGGGGCGACCCGGCGGGCGATCTCCATGACCTGTTCCATTACCGGGGAGCGGTAGACTATCTTGGTGGGGGTTCGCCGCTTTATCTCTTCGCGCAGGTAGGCGTTTTCCAGGATGAGCTGCCGCTTTTCCCTGGCCTTTTCCACGGCGCCGCGCAGGCGGTCGGGCGTAAAAGGCTTGCTGACAAAGTCAAAGGCGCCAACCTTCATCGCCTCCACGGCGCGCTCTATGGAGCCGTGGCCGCTGATGATGATCACCACTGCCTGGGGGTCTTGTTTGATGATCCGCCTGAGCACGGTCATGCCGTCCACATCGGGCATGCGCAGGTCCAGCAGAATCAGGTCAAAGGCGAATTTGCCCAGCAAAGACAGGCCCCTCTGGCCGTTTTCCGCCATTTCAACGCTATGGCCCTGGCGGTGCAATATCTCGCCGCTGGCGTCGCGCATCGCCGGATCATCATCGATCACCAATATTTTCATTTGGTTGGAAACCAAAATCCACCTCATAAATTTGCACTATTTTTAACATAATCCCGGTCCGGCGCGCAAGTTAAGTGGTTGTTAAATCCAGCCGTTGACTAAAAGGTGGTTTGGTAATAGGTTTGTGCCAATTGTTGCCAAATACATGAGAGAGACCGGACAATGCGCCCAACATCAACGGCTTTGCACACAGACTTTTACCAGATCACCATGGCCGCCTCATACTACGACAACGGCTACAACGGCCAGGCCACCTTCAGCCTGTTTTCCCATGACGTACCCTCTTGCCGCGGCTATCTGGTGAACGCCGGTCTGGAATATTGCCTCGACTACCTGCGGGACTTTCATTTTACGGCCGAGGAGATCGACTACCTGCGTTCTCTGAACCGTTTCCAGCCGGAGTTTCTTGATTATCTGGCCAAGATCCGCTTCACCGGCGATGTATGGGCCGCTCCGGAGGGCTCCGTCTTTTTTGCCGGCGAACCCGTGTTGGAAGTCACCGCCCCGCTTATTGAAGCGCAACTGGTGGAAACATACCTCATCAACACAATCAACCTGCATTCCACCCTGGCCAGCAAGGCCGCCCGCTGCTATCAGGCAGCCCAGGGCCGCACCTGCGTGGATTTCAGCCTGCGCCGCACCATGGGCCTAGACGCCGGTTTCGCCGCGGCCCGGTCTTCGGCCATCACCGGTTTCACCGGCACCAGCAACGTCGCCGCGGCCATGGCCCTGGATATGACCCCGGTGGGCACCATGGCCCACGCCTTTGTGGAGGCCATCGGCGACGAGGAAGAGTCGTTCCGCTGCTTTGCCAAAACTTTCCCGGACCACACCGTTCTTCTGGTCGACACCTACGACAGCGAAGAAGGCATCCACAGGGCGGTGCATGTGGCCAAGGAACTGGCCAAACAGGGCCACACCATGATCGGCGTACGCCTGGATTCCGGCGATCTGGTGAAAATGAGCCGTAGGGCCAGGGCCATCCTGGATGACGCCGGGCTGCCGGAAGCCAAGGTTGTCGTCTCCGGCAGCCTGGATGAAATGCGCATCGCCGAACTGGCCGAAGCCAAGGCCGATATCGACATGCTGGGCATCGGCACCAAAATGGGCTCTTCGGCCGACCAGCCCTACATCGACCTGGCCTACAAGCTAGTGCTCTACGACGGCCGCCCTACCCTTAAGCTGAGCACGGGCAAGGTGACCTGGGCCTCGGCCAAGCAGCTTTGGCGCAGCTACGGGCCAAACGGCGTAATCTCCGGAGATGAGCTGTGCCTGCGCGAAGAGCAGCGAAACGGCAAGGCCATCTTGGGCCAGGTCATGAAAGACGGCAAGGATTACGGCCCCCGGGAGACCTGGCGGGAAGCCAGAGACCGCTTCATGTCCGAACTGGCCACCCTGCCCCGGCAGTGCCTGGACCTGCGCAATCCCCAGCCAATCCAATTGAGTGTCAGCCCCGCGTTGCAACAAGTCCAGGCCAGAGCCCGGGCGGCCGCCTTGGGCAATGGCCATAATTGATTCCCACCCGCCACATTGTGCTACTCTGTATTTAGGACGGCTCCCCGACTTCGGGGAGCGCCCCTGGCGGTTCAAGCAGCCGTAGCGGCAGGACGAACCGCTGACGGAGTTCCACGGAGCAGACCGTCGCAAAAACGTCTTCAGCACGGAGGGCGGCATGAGCATTATCACAGTATCCGGTGAAATGGGATCGTTGCGCGATGAACTGGCCATCGAGATATGCAAGCGCAGCGGAATGGAGTGCGTGGACAGGCTGACCCTGATGGAAGCGGTGGAAGGCTTGGTGGACATCACCAGGGACGAGCACCAGCTCCTGGCCGAACAAGGGCCGGCCCTGTTGGACATGGGCACTCGCAAGAGACGCGTATTCAGCGCCTTCCTGGAGGCGGTCGTCCTTCAGTACGCCCAAAAGGGCGAAGTCGTCCTGGTGGGCCGGGGAGCCAACCTCCTGTTGCGCATGGTGCCGGGCGTACTCCGGCTGCGCACGGTGGCGCCTCTGGAAATTCGCGCCAGCCGCCTGGCCCACAGCGACAATCTGGAATTGGACCGCGCGCGGCAACTGGCCACGGTGGTCGACCAGCAGCGGCGGGCCTATGTGGCGCATGTTTTCGGCTCGGATTGGTCGTCGGCCCTGAACTACGACATGGTGCTCAACATGGGCCGCCTGACCCTGGAACAGGCCGCGACCACGGTGCTGGATCTGGCGGCGCATCCCGAATTCCAGATGTCTTCGGACAGCGAGAGGCTGCTCGGCGATATGGTCATGGCCGCCAAGGTGCGCCGGGCCATCGTAGCCGAAGTGGACATTCACGCCCTGGAGGTGGAATGCGCCGAAGGCAGGGTGCGGGTGGCCGGTTACGTGGCCAACCAGAACGACCAGATTCGGGCCCTGGAGGTCATTGCCGAAGTTGAAGATGTCGGCGAAATCGACTCGGTCATCGAAGTATCGCCGACCTTGATGAAGTTCCTACCCTAATTGACGCCGCAATAAGCCACGGGCCGCCCGTTGGCGGGCGGTCCGTTATTTACCCCACTCCAGGCTGTAGAAGATATCCATACCCGTATCGCGGGTGTCGCCGACCTGGCTCTCCACGGACCAATGGCGGCTGAACTGATACTCCAAGCCCACGTTTTGGCCGCCCTCGCTGCCCAGATTCTTGCGGTAACGCAGATACAAGTCATCGTTGATGTATTTTCCGGCCTCCAAAGACGCGCCGTATTGGGCGCTGTCGTGCACGGTGATGACATCCGGGGAGAACTCCGGTCCGATGATGCGGCGCAGGGCCCGGCTGCCCTGGGAACCCAACAGGGCGATGGCCTGGGCCGAAAGGTAGTTCTGTTGGTCGCCGCTGAGTTCGCTGGCCGGGTGACCGAACACAATGGTGCTGAGCAGGTCGGCCTGGTTCATCGGCGGCTGGGAACTCAAGTTTATCGTGGGGTTGGAGGTGGTTCCTGATATCAAGGCGAACACCTCTATGCTGCCCATCTTGAGCTTGGCTTCCAGATCCATATCCGGGTCGATATTTTGTTTGTAGCCGAAATCCAGGACGCCGCGCACAAGCTGCACTCTGCGGCCGTAGATCAGAATCAAACCGTTTACCAGCTTGATTTTCCCGCCGTAGGAAATCCATTCACCGGCCTGCTTCTTGATGGTCATGGCCCCGCTCAAGCTGAACCAGCCGTCCTTTATGTCGATGCGCAGACCACGGTTGAGGTCGATGGCCGCATCAACGGCAAGGCTGCCCAACCAGCCCGTGGGCCGCCACTGGCTCTTGTTATGGCCGATTGGCGGCGGCTCCTGGCCCGGCCGCATGATCACCACCTCTTCCATGTCCGCCGCGGAGAGCATGTGATACCGGATAAAGGCCTTGAACGGTTCGATCTTGCCGCTAAGTTCGGGCTGGTCCAGCGGCCCTTTCAGGGCCAGATCCACGGCCATGCGAACCCACCCCAGTTCACCAAGGCTTATCTTCACGTCCGGCCCGCCCAGGTGCAGATCATAGCTGCCCTTTTGGGCCCGGGGCAGTTGAATCTCGCCGCTGAGTTCCAGCGGCGAATCGTCAATGGCGGCGGAAAGCTTGAATTGCCGGATGTGGATCGTCCGGTCCTGCAATTCCAAATTGATATTGATGTGCCTGGGGCCTTGCCCGGTCTGGGGGATGATAAACGAAGCGTCAGTGATCGACAGTTGGCCGCTCAAATTGGGCGCGTCCCACGAGCCGCGGCAATCAACCGACACCGAAAGCATGCCCTTTGGGTTGTAGATCCACGGCAGATACCCGCTGAGGGCGGCCAGGGGCAGCTTGTCGGCCCAGAGCCTTGCAGTCATGCCTTTATCCGTGGGTTCGACCACTGGCGGCCGAAGGCTGATCTCCAAACCCAACTGCGCCGTGAAGGTCAGCAACGGTTTGCCCTGGGCCACGACCTCTCCGTTCAGCTCCAGTTGATCCTCGCCATAGCGGCCCTGGAAACGGAAATCGCAATCCGGCAGATGAGGCCCGCCGATTTCATCCACAACGCCGCTGATAACGGCCACCGGCGAGTCAAGCTTGCCGGAAAGGCTGGCCCGTCCGGTCAACTTGCCCCTGGCGACCGATCCCCCCGTGACGCTTTGGAACGTCGCGACGGCAATATCCTGCAGACGCAGTTGGGCGTCCACCGGACCGGCCAGATCGACCTTGCCGTCCAGCCATGCCTTTTGACCGTTTTGGCCCATTTGCAGTCCGGACACGGCAAATCCGCCACTGCTGATGGACAATCTGGCTTTGCCGTCCTGCTGCCAGCGGCCGACATCCTCGTTCCAGATATCGAGTCCGCTCAAGGTGCTGTTTTCCGGCAACCATGCGCCGGTCTCATGCTGGAGCGTGCCGCCGGCCGTTAGGCTCTTGCCGGTCATTTGAAAATCCAGGCGGCTGTTGTCAGGCAGGCGGGTGTACTTGATCTGGGCTGAAGCCAGGTCCACATCGCCGCTTATCAGGTCTTCTGCCGTGATTAAAAACGCCCCCGTGGGCCTGCCGGCAGGGTCCTTGATATCGGCCTTAAATTCAAAAAAACTGGCTATCAGATTCGGCGTCTGCAATTCACGGCACTGGATCTGGGCCTTGATGGCAGGATTGCGCCACGGCCCGGCCATCCGGGCCTTCAGCGTCGCCTGGCCGTGATAACCGGCGTTTTCCAGCAGGCCCGCAGCCTTGGCCGCAAGGGCCAGGTTGACCAGGTCCGAGGTTGTCAGGGTCAGCTCGATATCAGCCCGATCGGCGTCAAATGTCCCCGACGCGCTCAATTGCCCCCAGCCAAGATCGGCGTCCATGGAGTCAAGGCCCACGGCCTCGCCGTCCAGGCGGCATGAAACCTGGAGGCCGGGTAAATCAACGCCCGAGGCCAGGCAGCAGTTGCCCAGGCTCAGTCCCAGGGAAAGACGGCCGTCCTTGCGGTCCAACAAAGCCTGGCCACTGAGCTGGACGCCCGCGGCCCATTTAGGCAGGATGTCGTTTAAAAACGGCGGAGGGCACATCTGGACGAAACGCACCTCGGCCCGTTTTAGACCGGCCAGTCCCTTGCCCAGATGGCATTGCATGCCGCCGGTCAAAGCGCCCCAGGGGGCCTTGAATTCAACCTTTTCAAGCGTACACTCTTCCCCGACAAGACCCAGGTGTCCCTTTACATCGGCCTTGAGTGCGGGCCAGGCGATCTTTATATCCATGGCGTTGAACGGGCCGTCGACTTCGATATCGGCATCACCGGCCTGGGTCGGCACATGACTGGGCCAGGGCAACCCGGCCCTATCGAGGCCCCTGGCCCGGATATTGCCCTTTATCACCACGGTTGAGGTCCAGTCGACGATCACGCCGCCCTGCACATTGGCCTCGCCGCCGGTCAGCTTCAACTTGGCCAGGACCAGCTTGTCGCCGTCCAGTTCCGCTTGGCCGGACAGGCCTATCTTTGGGGCAATGTCCTCCAGGGACCATTGGCTTTGGTCTATGAAGCCGTCAACCGATACCTTGCCCCCCTCCACGATCAAGCCGCCACGCAGCTTTATGCCTGACACCTCCGAAACCGGCCCCATCATTCCGCCGGAGCGCAGCGCGGCGTTGTTCAGTATGATGCGTTTGATCTTCAGGGCAAAATCACTATCGCCGCCGCTTCCTCCGCCGCCCAGGCCGGAGACACCTGGCAGATCGACCCAGACATCCCGGCCCATAACGGAGGATATCTCCAATTCGTCTCCCAGAAGCGCGAACAGGCTGTAGGCCAGGGAAAGTTCCCCGGCGGTCACCAGGGGACGGCCGTCCTTGCTCAGGGCCACGTTCCTGACTCGCAGGCCGCCGAGAATGGACCCTCCCAGTTCATCAAAGGTCAACTCGGCCCCAAGGGCTTGGCCCGCCGCCTGTTTTATCTGCTGGGCCAGCCATTGCCTGGCGGGCGGCGTCTGCAACACGGCCATGCCGCCCAGCAGCACCAACGCAATCAATCCGCCCACGGCCACCGTCAGCCAAGCTATTACCCTGTTGATGCGAACGGCCATTAGAACGCCTGCCCCACGCTCAGGTAAAAATCATTGTCCGCGATGTTGGCGTCGGGGTCCGGGTTGAGTTGGAAGCCCCAGTCGACGCGCAAAGGCCCCACGGGTGTGTTGTAACGAAGGCCCAAACCAGCGGTATAACGCAGATCGCCGAAACTCATGACGTCGATATCTTCATAGGCGTTGCCGGCATCGACAAAAACAACGCCGCCCAACTCCTGCCACAGCGGAAAACGCAATTCCAGGTTGCCCACCAGCATGGCTTCGCCGCCCAGGGGATTGCCCGATGAATCCAGCGGCCCAAGGCGCTGATAGGGATAGCCGCGCACAGAGTCAAAGCCGCCCGGGAAAAAGCGCCGGATAAGGGGAACGCGGTAGGTGTCGCCATAGGTGATGGTCAATCCCGCCTCGGCCCGCAGGGCCACCTGCCACCTTTTATCGGCTGACACCGGAATGATTTGCGAGGCGCTGACAATGGGCCGGATGAAGTTGAGTTCCGATCCCATGCACGAACCGCTGGCCTCAATTTCCATGGAAATCAAGGCTCCATTGGTGGGATTGAGCATGGAGTTGCGGGTGTCGAAAACAATGCCGCCTTTTAACGAAGAAATCAAAAATGTCTGTTTTTCGAATACCGGGTCGGGCACCGCTGATTTCAGATCCACCATTATGGAGCGTTCCCAGAGATAGCCGCCCCAAACCTTGGCGTATTTGCCGAACTGCGCCTCCAAAATCGGCGAGGCAAAGTAATTCCTGCTCTGGTAGGCCTCCTCGTTGGGCTGCTCCACACCGCCGCGCAGGACAAAGTTGGTGTTTTGCCACGGCACATAGGGGATATGCACCACGCCGACCAGGCCCTGGTATATGCTGCTGACTTTGCCCTCCAGCCGAATTTCATCACCCAGGCCCAGCATGTTGCGGTTGGTCTGTTCAATGATCACCCGCAGGCTGTCCTCGGTGCCCCAGCCAAGGCCCAGGCGTATGCGGTGGGCCGGTCTTTCGGAGAGCGTAAGAGTAATGGGAACCTCGTTGTTTTTGGTCTTTTGATAGTCGGGAACGAACACGGCGGTGGCAAAAAAGCCGGAGCTAAGCAGGGTCTGCTGGGAGGCGCTCATGGACGCGGCGCTGAAGGGCTGTCCCTTTTTGAACTTGAGCAGGCGCCTGACATATTTATCACTCAGCGATTTGTTGCCGGTAATGGTGACGTCGCCGAATATGTACTTCGGTCCCGGATCAACCACCAAAATCACGTCCGCCGCTAATTCCTTGGGATATACCCGGACCTGACCGGCCACGGCGGCCTTGGGAAAGGCGTTGTCGGCCAGTTTTTCATGGACCCGTTGTTTGGCCTTTTCGTACTCCTCCAGGGAAAACCTTTTTCCGGTCTCTATGCCCGCCGCCTTTTTCAGAATCGGCTGCCATTGTTTCTGGTCGGCCTGGTCGGGCAGCCGTATTTCAATGCTGCGAAACAGCGTCGGCTGTCCCTCATGCACCTGGTAGACAAGCAGCATGCGGTCCTGGCCCATAATCATGGGGCTGAGCAAAACGCGCACGTTGACGTCGAAAAATCCGTAGCGCTCGTACACGCTCTTCATGCGCTTTATATCCCTGGAGGCCGCCAGGGGGTCGTAGAGTTCCTGCTGGCCCACCTGGAAACGTGACCGAGGAGAATACTCGAGGACGTTTTCCAGGTCTTTTTGGGGGAGGTTGTCCACCCCATCCAGACGCACCTCACCCAACACCACCCGACCCGAGGGATCGGGCAGGGGGTACTGATTGTCCGGCACCGGCATGGTGGGTTCGTCGGCATGGCACGGCGCCGCCAAACCAGCCGCGAATATGGCCATTATCAAGGCTATGATGGGAATAAGTCTAAACATATACCAGTCGATACCACGACACCGGCCCGATGGGAAGAAATCAGGGTTGAAGTTGATATTATAGTTGCTAAAACCAGTTGCGCAGCACGGTTTTTTGGGGTAGCCAGTGTTTCGGAGAAAAAAATGGACTGGAAGAAAACAATGGCGGCCCGCCTGGCGGCGGCCAGGGGCGACAAACCGGCTGGACTGGTGTTTACCGGCGGCAACGTGGTCAACGTCTTCACCGGCCAAATCGAACAGACCGACCTTGCCGTCGACCATGGGGCCATCGTCGGTCTTGGCAGCTATGAAGGCGAAAAGGTCATCGACCTGGAAGGCGCCTTTCTGGCGCCGGGGTTTATCGACGGTCATTTGCACATAGAATCTTCCTTGCTTTATCCAGCCCAGTTCGCCAAGGCCGTCTGCCCCCTGGGCACCTCGGCCGTGGTGGCCGATCCCCACGAAATCACCAACGTGATGGGCGTGGAGGGTTTTTCGGCGATGATCGACGCCTCGGAAAACCTGCCGGTCACCATCTTTTTCATGGCCTCGTCCTGCGTACCGGCCAGTTCGCTGCAAGACTCGGGCGCCGTTCTCTCGGCGGCGGAGTTGTCCCTGCTCGGCCGCCATCCCAGGGTCCTGGGGTTGGCCGAGATGATGAACTTTCCCGGAACCATGGCCGGAGCCCCGGATATCCTGGAAAAGCTGAAGGCCTTTAAGGGCCGACCCATCGACGGCCACGCCCCGCTGCTCAGAGGCAAAGGCCTCAACGCCTATATCTGCGCCGGCCCCAACAGCGACCACGAGTGCACCCGCTACAACGAAGCCGCCGAAAAGCTGGCCAAAGGCATGTGGCTGATGATCCGCCAAGGCACCCACGCCCACAATCTCAAGGATCTGCTGCCCCTGGTCACGCCGGTCACCGAACGGCGCTGCATGCTGGTCAGCGACGACCGGCAGGCCGACACAATCGCCCAGCGGGGCCACATGGACGACCTGTTGCGCCTGGCCGTGGACGGAGGCCTTGACCCGGTCACGGCCATTCGCCTGGTCACCCTCAACCCGGCCACCCGCTTTGGCCTGCGGGACCGGGGAGCCCTGGCTCCGGGTTACAGGGCCGACATCGTGGTTCTGGAAGACCTGCGCGATTTCCAGGTCAGCCGCGTTTATCACGGCGGCAAGCTGGTGGCCCGTAGCGGCCGCTGCACCCACCCCTGCGACCAGCCCTTCACGCCCACGGCCCGCCAGACCATGCATCTGCCTGAGTTGAAGCCCGACCTATTCAGAGTGCCCGTGGAAGGTCCCAAGGTCCGGGTCATCGAGCTGTTCAAGGACCAGATCATCACCGGCCAAGCCCTGGAGCGTACGCCGCAAAAGGGCGGCTATCTTGCCGCCGACCCCACCAGTGATCTGGCCCTGGCCTTTGTCATCGAACGCCACAAGGCGGGCGGCGCCAAAGGAGCCTGCCTGTTGCGGGGCCTGGGATTCAAATCCGGCGCCCTGGCCACCAGCGTAGCCCACGACTGCCACAATCTGGTCCTGGCCGGTTCCGACGAAGACTCCCTGCTGGCTGCGGCAAGGGCCGTGGCCGAAATGGGCGGCGGATTGGCCGTGGCCAGGGAGGGCATGGTTCTGGCCAAACTGCCCCTGCCCCTGGCCGGCCTGATGAGCGACCAGCCCTATGACCACGTGGCAGCCGAGATCAGCGAAATCGATCTAGCCGCCGCCCAGGTCTGCAGGATGCCAAGCCCGTTCATGGCCCTGTCCTTCATCGCCCTGGAGGTCATCCCCCACCTGAAGCTCACCGACCGTGGCCTGGTGGACGTGGATCAATTCAAACCGGTGGATCTTTTCGTGGAATAGGCCGCCCCGGCCGCCACAGCTTTGCACGGCATGGCAAAATAATGCTAAGCTTTCCACGGAGGTGCGCGATATGACCGACGACAACGGCTGGCTGGAAAACACCGACCGCAAAATCCTCAACTGGCTCTGGCGCAAAGGCAGACCCACCAAGGGCGTGGCCATGTGGGGCCAATATGCCTTGCAGGTGGCTTATCTTTCCATGCGAAACTTCGTCGGCCGTAGTCTTTCGTTTCAGGCCAGCGCCCTGACCTTCATCACCATCCTGGGCCTGGTGCCGGCCCTGGCCATCAGCTTTTCCCTGGCCAAGGGCCTGGGGTTCGCCGATTCCATGAGGGCCCTGTTGATCAATGAATACACCGCGGGCCAGCACGAGGTCATGGAGTACATCCTGTCCTATGTGGACCACACCAATGTCGGGGCCCTGGGCATCGTCGGTCTGGCCATGCTGGTAATTTCGCTGGTATTGGCCCTGTCCAACGCTGAAAACGCCTTCAACCGCATCTGGGACATCAAGCAGACACGCACCATTTTCCGTAAGTTTACCGATTACCTGTCAGTGTTGGTCATATGCCCCTTGATGATCGTAGCCGCCACGGGCATGTGGGCCGGCATGGCTTCCAACGAAGTGGTGCAATGGCTGACCAATCAGGCCGTTATCGGCGAGGTGGCGTCCATGGGCCTGCGGCTGGGTCCATTGCTTATGCTGGCGCTGGGATTTATTTTCATGTATATGTTCTTGCCAAACACTAGGGTGCCGCTGGTGTCTGCCCTCATCGCCGGTGTGGTGGCTTCGGCCATGTGGTGGGGAGTGCAAAGCTTATACATCCAGTTCCAGGTTGGCGTTGCCAAATACAACGCCATCTATGGCGGTTTCGCGTCTCTGCCGTTGTTCCTTGTCTGGCTGCATGTCAGTTGGACGGTTGTGCTGTACGGCGCGGAGTTGGCCCATACGGATTATTTGTGCCGCAATGACATGATACCCGAAGCCGTGTTGCCGCCGATCTCGGCATCCAAACGCCAGGCCCTGACCATGGACCTGATGATGCTCATCGCGCGGCGCTTTCACGGCGGGCAACTGGCATTGCCTCTCAATTCCCTGGCCAAGGAACTGGGCATCACCCGCAACCAGGCCGCTGGAGCGGCCGAGCCTCTGGTTCGTGCCGGTCTGTTGACGCCGCCTGACGACAACGACGTGATGATGCCCGCCCGTGACCTGAGCAGCATCAGCGCCCGGGAACTGGCCATCGCAGTTGGAGCGGGCATAGTGCCCGGCGCAGACAACGCCGCGGCCGATTCGGTTATCAGCGGCGTATTGGCCAAGCTTTGCAACGCCGTTGACGGCGCCCTGGGAGAAACAACGCTGCTGGACCTTGTCCGCATGCCGGAACCGGAGGTCCAGCGGCAATGAAAACAGCAATTTACACCCAAGGCGTTTGCAACAATGACCGATATGGACCAACCTGTCCCCGGCTCTTCCGGAGCCAAGAAACGTATCGAAGACCGCTTTGATCTTATTTGGAACCGAGTCGATTTCGGCCCGGTGAATCTGCTGCTCCCCGAGCTGAAAGACCCGATCAGCTATATCCAAAAATGCATGGAGGAAAAAGGCAGCACCGCCGACGACCTGCCGTTCTGGACCAACCTATGGCCCGCGGCAATCGTTCTGGCCAGCTTTGCCAGCCGCCTACCCCAAAACGGCGAGCCAATCCTCGAACTGGGGGCAGGCCTGGGTCTGCCGGGGCTGGCCGCGGCGGCCAGCGGCAACGATGTGGTAATTACCGACCTGGAGCCGGACGCCCTGGAGTTTGCCAGGGCCGCGGCCGAGGCCAACGGGCTGGAGGACAAGATCGACGTCCGGGCTCTGGACTGGACCAAGCCTCCGGCCGACCTGGGACGCTTCAAGACGATCCTGGGCGCGGAGGTGCTTTATCAGCCCAAGATATACACCACTTTGGTCGATCTGCTGGAGACCCTGACCGAGCCGGACAGTTCGGTGTTCCTCAGCCACCAGATACGGCCGTTCGTGCCGGCCTTTTTCCAGCTGGCCCAGGAACGCTTTGGCATAAAAAACACAAAGAGGACCATTCGGAGCGAAGACGGCCCCGTGGATGTGATCCTCTATGCGTTGAAGCCCCGCAGCGCCAAACTGAATTAGCACTGCGTGAGGCATATTTTACTGAAGAATGAAATAACCAGCCATGCGCCACGAGCCGTCGGCCTGGCGCATCATGGTTACGCGCTCGCCGCTGTCATTTTGGGTGAAGGCGGTGGCATACTCTATCACCACATATTGGCCCGCCGGGGCGCCCGGAAGGCTGTTGAAGTCCTTGGCGCCCAGGATTTTGCGGCTCTTGACCGTCCCGTAGGGCTTGCGGGCCGTGCTCAGCTGCTGAACCCAGGCATCTTGGGGAACCTTGCTCTTGAAGAACGCGCTGGCCTGGTCCCAACTCTGGGCATATTGCCCGCTGTCAACCAATGACAGGAAGGCGGCGGAAGCCTTTACGGCAGCCTTGTCCGCGGCCAGACAAACCGAGGCCGATAAAACCAACAAGGCGGCCAGACCAACAGTCACAAACTTTTTCACCGTCATGATGACCTCCGGTATCAAGGCCACGGCCAATGCGGGCCATGGCAAATTTCCTTTTTACTCAGGCTATAAGTGATGACGATGCGTGTCAAGAGGCCTGGTCAATCCAGGATGCGCAGGATGTCCTTGAGTTCGGCCACCACCTCTTCGCGCATTGAATCGGGCATCGCCACCGGGCCCATGGCCAGGCTCAACTGCCCCGTTGCCGGAGCTGGCTCCTGTTCCATGGACGCACTGGGAGGCGGTTCTATTTCAGGATTCGGGGAGTCTTGCAGCCCTTCCAACAGCTGGCGGGCTCCGGCGATGGTGTAGCGCTTTTCGTGGACCAGCTCTTTGATCTCAAAGAGCTTCTCCAGGTCTTCCAGGCGGTAGAGGCGTTGTTTACTGGCCGCACGCACCGGCTTGAGCTGGGGAAACTCGCTCTCCCAGTAACGCAGGACATGGGTCTCCAGGCCCAAAAAGCGGGCTACTTCGCCGATGCGGTAATACGGCTTTTGCGGGATGTCGGCCGGTAACGTCATGCATCCCCCGTCAAAGTGCCAATCAGCCGCGCAATTCCCCCTGGAATTCGCCGAGCAGGGCCTCGACCATGGCGTCGAAATCGGGCACGACCTCTTCCTCGGTCAGGGTGCGGTCGTCGGCCCGGTAGGCCAGGCGCAGTCCCACGGATTTGCGGCCCTTGGGCAGCGGCTTGCCCTTGTATATATCGAACAACTCGACGCTGCGGAGCAGTCTGCCGCCTTTTTGCCTGGCCGTTTCCAGCACCTCTCCGGCGGCCACCGAGTCATCCACCACCAAGGCAACATCGCGCATGACCTCTGGATAGCGCGGCAGATGGCGGAAACTGGCCCGTTCTGGAGATAGTTGTACCAATAAATCCTGGTCCAGGTCCAGGTAATAGACGGGCCGTTTGATATCAAAGTCGGCGCAGACGCCCTTGGCCACCAGGCCCAGTTCGCCGATCAGGCTGTCGCCCGAGTAGACCCGCAGCCACTGTTCATGGTCCATGTAGGGCTGGGGCCCACCATCCTGACGGAAGCTGTAGTCCTTGATCCCCAGACCGTTCATCAAATACTCCACCACGCCCCTGATATGGGACAGGCTCACCTCGGCCTCGCCGCTGAACCAGCTTACCGGCTGGGCCAAGCCGCTGATCACCGCGCCCAGCCGAGCGGGTTCAAAGGGCTGGGGATTGTCGCCCCGGGCGATGAACACCTTGCCCACCTCGAACATGGCCACGTCCTGGACCCTGTGGCCCAAATTGCGGCGTACGCAACTGAGCAGGCCGGGCAGCAGGCTGGTACGCAGCTGGGACAGGTCCTCGGAAAGGGGATTGGTCAGATTGACCACCTTGCGGCGGTCATCGCTTTCGGCCAGGCGCAGCTTGTCGTTCCACTCGGGGTGGCCGAATGAGTAGTTGATGGCTTCGTCCAGGCCATGGCCGGTCATGATGTCGCGGACCCGCTCCCGGATTACCTGCTCCCGGGCCCGCGGCTTGGCCATGATGCTGCCGCTGGGCATGGTGAAGGGGAACTTGTCATAGCCGATGAGCCGGGCCACTTCCTCGGTGAGGTCAACCGGGCGCTCCAGGTCGGTGCGGGTGGCCGGGGGCCAGGCCGCGATGCGGTCGTCGTCGATTTGCTCGACCTTCAGACCCAGGGCCTCCAGGGGCCGCACAGTGCTGTCCATATCCAGCTCGGTGCCCAAAAAGGCCGCCGTGCGGCTGACGCTCAGCTCCAGGCGCGGGGCCTCGTACGGCAGGGGATAGGCGTCAACCGCGCCCTTGGCCACGGTCCCGCCGGCCCATTCGGACATCAGCTTGGCCGCCCGTCCGGCGGCCCGCAGGCAGCCCTCGCGGTTGATGCCGCGCTCAAAGCGGTAGGATGATTCGCTGCCCATGTTCAGGTGCTTGGCCGTGCGGCGGATGGATGTGGGGTTGAAGAATGCAGCCTCGATGAGCACGGCGGTGCTGTGTTCTTCGATCTCGCTGTTTAGCCCGCCCATGACGCCGGCCAGGGCCACCGGACGCTGGGTGTCGCAGATCAGGAGCATGCCCTGCTCCAACTTGCGCTCCTTGTTGTCCAGAGTGGTGAAGCCCTCGCCCTCGGCGGCCTGGCGCACGATGATCTTCGGACCGCCCACCTGGCCGTAGTCAAAGGCGTGCAGGGGCTGGCCCAGTTCCATCATCACGAAGTTGGTCACGTCGACGATGTTGTTGATGGGCCGCACGCCGCAGGCCTGCAAACGGTCGCGCACCCAAAGGGGCGAAGGACCGATCTTGATGCCTTCGACGACCTTGGCCACGTAGCGCGGGCAGCTCTCCGGGTCGTCGATTTGCACCTGGATATACTCCGCGGCGTCTTTACCATCTTCAACAGGCTGGCAGTCGGGCAGGCTCACCGGCAGGCCCAACAGGGCGCCAACCTCGGTGGCCACGCCCAGCATGCTCAGGGCGTCGCCGCGGTTGGGCGTGATGGATATCTCCATCACCGCCGTCTCCAGGTCGAACAGGTCCACCAGGTTTTGGCCCAGAGGCGCGTCGGCAGGCAGGGCCATCAGGCCGCCGTGGTCGTCGCTGAGGCCCAGGTCCCGCTCCGAGCAGAGCATGCCCCGGGATTCCACGCCGCGGATCTTGGCCTTCTTCACGGTGATATCGCCCAGCTTTGCCCCTTCCAGGGCTAGGGGCACCACCTGCCCCGGCTCCACGCCCGGCGCGCCGCAGACCACGGTTCGCGTCTCGTCGGCGCCGTATTCCACGGTGACCAGGTGCAGGCGGTCGGCATTGGGGTGATCGTCAACAGCGATGATCTTGGCCGCGACGACCAGGTCCAGGCCCTGGTTGCGCGGCTCTATGCCGTCCACTTCCAGACCGGTGAGGCTCAGCAGGTCGGCCAGGTCTTGATCGGCCAAGTCATATTTTACGAACTGGCGGAGCCATTTCAGCGGTACCAGCATGGAATCACCCCTTTAGAACTGACGCAGGAAGCGAAGATCGTTTTCATAGAACAGACGCAGGTCATCGATGCCCAGGCGCAGCATGGCCACTCGCTCGATGCCGATGCCAAAGGCGAAGCCGCTGATCTCCTCGGGGTCATAGCCCACGTTTTTATACACGTTGGGGTCGACCATGCCGCAGCCCAGGATCTCCAGCCAGCCGGTGTTGCTGCACACCCGGCAACCCTTGCCCTTGCAGACCACGCAGCCGATGTCGACCTCGGCGCTGGGCTCGGTGAACGGGAAAAAGCTGGGCCGGAAGCGAACCGGTGCGTCGGCGTCGAATATCTCGTGCAGGAAGGTGGTCAATACACCCTTGAGGTCGGCGAAGGTGATGCCCTTGTCGACCATCAGGCCTTCGACCTGCTGGAACATCGGCGTATGGGTGGCGTCGGAGTCGCGGCGGTAGGTCTTGCCCGGAGCCACGATGCGCACCGGCGGCGGCGTGGTCTCCATGACGTGAACCTGGACCGGGCTGGTGTGGGTGCGCAGGACCACGCCCTGGTCCACGTAAAAGGTGTCCTGCATATCCCTGGCCGGGTGATCGGGCGGGATATTCAGGGCCTCGAAGCAGTACCAGTCGGTCTCCACCTCGGAGCTTTCCACCACCTCGAAGCCCATACGGCCGAATACCTCCAGGATCAGGCGCTCGGTCTGGGTGGCCGGATGCAAATGCCCCCGGCGCATGGCAATGCCCGGCAGGGATACGTCGATCCCGCCTTTTTTGCGGCGGGCGGCCGCGCCCAGTTGTTCCTTGGCTTGTTCCAGGGCTGCTTCGATCTCGCCCTTGACCTGGTTGGCCACTTTGCCGAACTCCGGACGATCTTCCGGCGGCAAGGAGCCGGTCTTGCGGAGGATATGGGTCAGCTTGCCTTTGCGGCCCAGCAGGGACGTACGCAAGGACTCCACGGCTGCGGCATCGTCGGCCTTGGAAATGGCCTCCAGGGCCTCAGCGCCAAGGGCCTTGAGTTCTTCGAGCATGTGGCTCCCCGAAAGGATATTTGAGATCCAGTAAAAAGTTGAAAAGCCCCGAGGGGCCTTATCAACTACGTGCCGGATGAGCCAAGGGCCCGCTCCGGCACGTGAAAACCGTCAGGTTTTTATAATCCGGGCTAGGCGCTCTTGACCATCTCGGCGACCTTGGCAAAGGCTGCCGGGTCGTTGACCGCCAGGTCGGCCAGGATCTTGCGGTCCAGACCGATGTTGGCCTTGCCCAAGCCATGGATGAACTTGGAGTAGTTCAGGCCGAACTCGCGGATGGCGGCGTTGATGCGCACGATCCACAGCTTGCGGAATTCACGCTTGCGGACCTTGCGGTCGCGATAGGCGAAGACCAGGCCGCGGTGGACGGTTTCCTTGGCGTTGCGGTACAGTTTGCGGCGGCCGCCGAAGTTTCCCTTGGCCATCTTCATGTATTTGTTGCGGCGGCGGCGGGCCTTGAAGCCGCGTTTTGCTCTTGGCATTTTCTAAATCTCCCTGGTCGGCGATTACAGGTTGGGCATCATCTTGCGAACGCCGGCCACGTTGGTCTTGTCCACCAGACCGCTCTGGCGCATACCGCGCTTGCGCTTGGTGCTCTTCTTGGTCAGGATGTGGCTCTTATAGGCCTTGTTGCGCCGGATTTTTCCGCTGCCGGTGGCGCGGAACCGCTTGGCTGCGGCGCGGTTCGTTTTAATCTTAGGCATAACTAGCTCCTCCTCCGGCATCGGCCGGGGGTGCAAATAAACTATAGTCTCCCGGGACGGAAGCGGTTGCTACTTGGGCACGAGAATCATGTGCATCAAACGGCCCATGCGGCTGGGCGGTGATTCAACGCTGGCCACGTCTTCCACCGTCTCGGCCACCTTTTCCATCAAGCGAAAACCTGAATCGGCATAGGCGATTTCACGGCCCCTGAACTGCACCGTGATCTTGACCCGGTTGCGGTCCTCCAAAAAGCGCCTGGCGTTGCGCATCTTGGTCTGAAAATCGTGCTCGTCGATTTTCGGACGCAGCTTAACTTCCTTAACCTGCGTCTGGGCCTGTTTTTTCTTGGCCTCCTGAGCCTTCTTGGCCTGCTCGTACTTGTACTTGCCGTAGTCCATGATACGGCATACTGGTGGGCTGGCGTTGGGCGCCACCTCCACCAAGTCAAGTGAAGCCTCGGCCGCATGCCTCAGGGCCTCGTCCATGCCGACAACTCCCAGCTGTTCGCCGTCGGCAGCTATCAGTCTCACTTGTGGGGCCCGGATTTTGTCATTGACCCTCACACGCTCCTTTTTGGCTATGGCCTCTTCCTCCCGTGTAGAACTTCCCAATTTTCCGGCCGGCTGACCCTCACCCAATCCGGCCGCTTATCTCATTGCGGCGAAAACGCCGCGTTTATTACTTTTCCTCGGGCTCGTCGTAGCCCGGAACGCTCTTCTGGGCCAGCATGACCAAAAGCTCGTCCAGGCCCATGGGCTCCATGTTCTTGCCGCTGCGTAGGCGCGGGGTGACCTTGCGGTCCTCGACTTCCTTGTCGCCCAGAACCAGCATGTAGGGCACCTTCATCAACTGGGCCTCGCGGACCTTGGCTCCCAGCTTCTCGTTGCGCAGGTCTTTTCCGGCCCTGACCCCGGCGTTCTTCAGCGCCGCATAAACTTCCTCGGCCCAGTCATCGGCCCGGTCGGTGACCGTAAGCACCCGGACCTGCTCCGGGGCCAGCCACAGCGGGAAACGGCCAGCGTAATGCTCGATCAACACGCCGATAAACCGCTCCAGCGAACCCAGAATGACCCTGTGGATCATGGCCGGGCGCTGGCGGCTGTCGTCCGGAGCGATGTAGGTCAGGTCGAAGCGCTCGGGCAGCGTAAAGTCGCACTGGATCGTGGCGCATTGCCAGCTGCGGCCCAGGGCGTCTTTGAGTTTGAAGTCTATCTTGGGCCCGTAAAACGCGCCGTCGCCCTCGTTGATGTCGTACTCACGGCCCGACTCGCTGAGGGCCCTGGTCAACGCGGCGGTGGCCCGCTCCCAGTCTTCGTCGCTGCCAATGGCTTTTTCCGGCCTGGTGGACAGTTCCATCTCGTACTCAAAGCCGAAAACAGCCATGACCTCGCTGACAAAGCGCATCACGCCCAGGATCTCTTCCTCGAGCTGATCCGGGCGGCAGATGATGTGCGCGTCGTCCTGGGTAAAGGCCCGCACCCGCGTCAGACCGCCCACAACGCCGGATTTCTCGTGGCGGTGCACGGTGCCCAGCTCGAACATGCGAACTGGCAGTTCGCGGTACGAATGCATCTTTGACTTGTATATTAACATGTGGGCCAGACAATTCATCGGCTTAATGCCGTAGGCCACTTCGTCAACCTCGGTGAAATACATGTTTTCCCGGTAGTTGTCGTAGTGACCGGACGTCTCCCACAGTTCACGCTTCAAAAGCTGGGGGCCCTGAACGATCTCGTAGCCGCGCTTCAAGTGTTCGCGGCGCTCGAAATCCTCGATGGCCAGGCGCAGCATCATGCCCCGGTTGTGCCACAAGACCATGCCCGGCCCCACTTCCTCGTGGAAACTGAACAGGTCCAGTTCGCGGCCCAGCTTGCGGTGGTCGCGCTTCTTGGCCTCCTCAAGCATGTTCAGATAATGCTTGAGGTCTTTCTTATCAAAAAACGCCGTGCCGTAGATGCGGCTGAGCATGGGGCGCTTTTCATCGCCGCGCCAGTAGGCCCCGGCCACGCTGAGCAGCTTGAATGCGCCCACCTTGCCGCTGGCCGGAATATGCGGACCCCGGCACAGATCGGTGAAGTTGCCCTGGGTGTAGGTGCTCACCGTGTCGTCTTGCAGGTCATCGAGGAGTTCGACCTTGAACAACTCGCCCTGGGCGTCGAATTTGGCCCGGATTTCGCTCTTGGGCGCGTCGCAACGCTCAAACGGCACATTGGCCCGGATGATCTGGGTCATCTTTTCCTCGATGGCCGGCAAATCATCGGCGGTAAAAGCCCGCTTGTATTCAAAGTCGTAGTAAAAGCCGTTTTCAATGGACGGGCCGATTGCCACTTTCACACCGGGGAACAGCTCGCGCACGGCTTCGGCCATGATGTGGGCGGTGGAATGGCGCAGCAAATCCAGGGCCTCGGAATCGCCGGGCAGCACGGGGCTGAGTTCGGCGTTTGACGGCACCGTGGCCGAGAGATCAATCAGGCGGCCGTCATACCGGGCGGCCAGGGCCTTTTTAGCGGCCTTGGCGTCGACGGCGGCCAGAATATCAACGGCTTTTTTGCTTTGCGCTTCCACTTACCTTCCAAGCCTTTAAAAAACACAACTAGCCCGAGGTTAGCGCGTAACCGGGCTCAGCGGCCAACCTGGGGTGGCTTCCGTTTTAATATACCACCTTTTCGGCGGCCTACGAGCTTCACTGCAATAAGGCCGCCCACCCCGATCCGGGGACCGAGCGGCCATACCGGTGATGTACGTTTGATTGTTTGGTTGGCTCGCTGGGATTTGAACCCAGGACCCCTACCGTGTCAGGGTAGTGCTCTCCCCCTGAGCTACGAGCCAAAAACGAAACAATTTCTACCAGCAGGCCGCCCCCGTGTCAAGGCCGCATTGGCCCGCATGATGCCGAATAAAGAGTTTTATTTCCTAGCGCCTTGGCAAAAGCACCAGCTTCATTCGGCCGGGCTCCACCTCCACCACGTTGACCAGGAAATCGCCGAAGTTCTGCACCAGCAGTTCATCGGCCAAACGTGACGGACTGACGCTTATTTTCAGGGCGTAACCGGCCTTGCCGCCGCCGACCTTGTTGCGCACGATGCTCTGGACCATGCCCGTCAGCGAACCGACGACCTCCTCGAATTTGATCAACTGGGCCAGGGACCGCACGCCGGTCACCTCCAGGGCCAACTGGTCGTTTTCCGCCACCTTGATGGGCCGCGAGGCTGCCACCTGGGCCACCAGGTTGCGCACGGCCTCTTCCAGGGCCGCCTGGACCTGCTGGGCCCCCTCCAAGCCCGGCGGCTCGTTGAATACGGGGCCCTGGGCCTGGACCTGGGCCAAGGCCCTGCCCGTGCCCACCTCATAGGCCGTAAGCTCCACCAGCATCGGCGTCATGGCGTCCTTTTCGCTGACCAGGGGATAATCCCGCAGACGGCCCACTACCACTATGTCCGAACCGGCCAGGCGAGCCAGCTCCAGGGCCTGATCAGAGGTCAGGCTTTGCTGCATCAACGCCGGCGGCAGATTCTGGCGCAGGGGGCCGGGCTCGGTGATCTTCACGCCCATGGAGCCCAACACCTTGGCCATGGCTCCCGGCGCACCATCTGGTTGGCCGAATCCGGACCACCAGTACACTGGCGGCCGCCCCGGCGAGGAGTCCTCGGCCACCAGAACCATGAACGCCCCGACATGGCCCACCGGCACCCTCAGGCCGCTGAGGGCCAGGGCCTTTTCCAGGGCCGCCTTGTCAATGCTGGCCGAAACCAGCACCAGGACCCGCTTGTCGCTGGCGGTCACGGCCTCTATGGTGTAGCTACCCACGAACTGGTCGGCCTTGGCGATGATTTTTTCATCCAGGGCGTCCAGGGCCGAACGCAGGGTGGCCGGGTCCAGCAACTTGACGGCTTCCAGGGCCACGGCCCGGCGCAGGGCGTCGGACACGGCCTCCTGGCGGGCCTTGTTTTCATTATCGCCCAGGGCCGCCCGGCCCAGGCAACTGACCGTCTCGGCGGCGTACACCGCCGTAGGCAGGAGGATCGCCAAAGCCAACAAAATCACCAGGGCCCGTTTCATCACCATTCTCCATAACGGCCGCATCAGCCAGCCGGTGTCGTGCGCCACATGTCAATCAGTGAATAGCACGGCCGCCCGGGCGGCTATGCCTTCGATATCATCCGGTGCATGCCAGTTTATACCGTCCATGCCCCGAAACCAAGTAAGCTGACGCTTGGCATAGGCCTTTGTTTGCCGAATTGTCTCGTCAACGGCCTCATCCCGGCCCATTTGGCCCAACAAAAAGGCCACGGCCTGGCGGTAGCCCAGGGTGTTCAGGCCGGGGGCGTCCGGAGGCGTCCCGGCGTCCAGCAGAGCCTTGGTTTCTTCCACCAGGCCGCCGTCCCACATCAGGCGGCTGCGCAGCCCGATGCGGTTATATAATTGTTCCCGGGGCCTGTCCAGGCCCACCAGGGCGTGTTCGTAGCGCAGTTGGCTGAAGCCGTGGTCGGCCTGCCAGGCGCTCATGGGCCGGCCCGTGGCCAGGCAGACCTCCATGGCCCTGAGCACCCGCTGACGGTCATTTGGGTGCAGGCGCCCTGCCGCGTCCGGGTCCAGTTCGGCCAGGCGCTTGTGCATGACGATGTTGCCTTGGGCATCCCAATCTTCCCGCAGCCGGGCCCGGATTTTTTTGTCGGCCGGAGGGGCCGGAGCCAGGCCGTGCAGCAGGGCCCGCACATAGAGCCCCGTGCCCCCGGCCACCAGCACCCGCTTGCCCCTGGCGTTGATGTCGGCTATGGCCGCGTCGGCCATCTCGGCGAACCGGGCCGCGCTGAATTGTTCCGCCGGGTCGGCCACGTCGATCATGTGGTGCCGGGCCGCCGCCTGTTCTTCGGGCGTGGGCTTGGCCGAGCCGATATCCAGGCCGCGATAGATCTGCACGCTGTCGGCGCCGACGATCTCGGCGTCAAAGCGCCGGGCCAACTCGATGGCCAGACCGGTCTTGCCCACGGCCGTGGGGCCCACGATGATCAGCAGCGGCGGACGTCCGGCCATGCTCACGCCTCCGAACCCCGTTTGAAGGCCTTGGCCAGGTCCCGGCGGCTGATGCTCAGAAAAACCGGCCTGCCGTGGGGGCAGGTCACCGGCGGCGGCAGTTCCGCGGCCAGGCGCACCAGTTCCTCCAGTTCGGCCATGCTCAGGCGCTGGCCCTGGCGGATGGAGCCGTGGCACGACAAGCTGACCAAAGCCGCCTCGATGAATTCGGGTCGGTCCACGGGCAGGCCCGAGGAGGCCATCCGGCTTAGCAGATCCCGGACCAGGGTGGCCGGATCAGCGCCGGAGGCCGAGGCTGGCAGGGCCGAAACGGCCCAGGTGTTTCCGCCGAAGTGGCTCATCTCCAGGCCCACCCGGGACCAGGCCGGGGCCTGTTTTTCGGCCCACATGGCCTCCTGAGGGCTCAACTCAAAAGTTAACGGGGCCAACAGGCCCTGGCTGGGCGCAGTTCCGGCCTCGAATTGGGCCTTGAGCCGCTCAAAGGTAATGCGCTCATGGGCGGCGTGCTGGTCCATGATCACCAGGCCGTCCGGGGCCGAGCAAAGCACGTACAGGCCGTGAAGCTGGCCGATGACGGCCAAGCCATCCGCAGCGCCGAACATGGGCCGGGCCAAGGACATGGCTGGGGCGTCAACCGGCTGAGCCGGGGCCGCCACGGGCCGGAGCGGCTCGGGCGCCAGATTGGCGGCCGCATCGCGCCACGAGGGCATGCGCGGCTCGCTGACCGCTCCGCCGGGAATATGATGCTGGACGGACGGAGCCTGAGGCATTGGCGGGGGCTGCAAGCCCTGGGGCTCGGCCACTGGTTCGGGCTGGATTGCATCCGCCCGTCGCCCGGTGAGACCACGGCGCAGGGCCATGACCACGGCGTCGTGGACCTCGCCCACCCGGCGGAAGCGCACCTCGACCTTGGCCGGATGCACGTTGACATCCACCTGGCCGGGATCGATCTGCACATTGAGCACCACCACCGGGCGGCGGTCCCTGGGCATCAGGCCGTGATAGGCCTGGTTCACCGCGTGCAAAAGGGTGCGGTCCCGGACAAACCTGCCGTTAACGAACGTGAAAACCTGATCCGCAGAGCTGCGGCTGATGGACGGCAGGCCCAACAACCCGCTGAGCCGCAAAGGACCGGCATCGACATCCAGCGGCAGCATGGCCCTGGCCGTGTCCCGGCCCAGCAGGGCTGCCACCCTGGCCATGGGCTCGGCCACGGTGGGCAGGTCATAGAGCAGCTTGCCGCCGCTGGTGTAACGGAAGGCCACCTGGGGCCAGCCCAGGGCCAGACGCACCAGGGAGGTAGCCAAATGGCCGTTTTCCGTGGCCTGGCTCTTGAGAAACTTGCGGCGGGCCGGGATGTTGTAGAAAAGATCGCGCATCTCCACGGTGGTGCCAACCCGACAGCCCACCTCGGCCGTTTCGCGCATCACCCCGCCCTCCATGCGCACCTTGTAGCCTGTCTCGTCCTCGGCCCTGCGGGTGGTGATGGTCAGACGGCTGACGCTGGCGATGGACGGCAGGGCCTCGCCGCGAAAGCCCAGGGTGCCTACGTGCTCCAGGTCTTCAGCCTGGGCCACCTTGCTGGTGGCATGGCGTTCCAGGGCCATCAAGGCGTCGTCCTGGGACATGCCCCGGCCGTCATCAACCACGCGGATCAGCCCCCGGCCGCCGCCGTCCACCTCCACCAGCACCCTGGAGGCCCCGGCGTCGATGGCGTTTTCCACCAGTTCCTTGAGCACCGAGGCCGGACGCTCCACGACCTCGCCCGCGGCGATCTGGTTGGCCACGTTGTCCGGCAGCAGCCGAACGGGGCGGTATGTGCCTTGCTGGTTCATGCCCCAACATATAGCACATATTTCCGGCGGCATGCCACTATATAGCGTTATTGCGCTTGGTGGCCGCGTTTGATAAAGTGAGCTGGCCGAGGATGGGCTAAAGGTTTATCTTCGGGCCGGGCCCCCGCCGTCTTTCTTGGGGAAATCAGCGGGAAAGCGCCTCTTTCCCGCGCGGCGGGCGCGCCCCGGCAGCCACCAATCTTTGGAGCAAACCATGAGCGAAAAGCAGCCAGCGCCGGACAAACTCTCGCCCCGGCAGGAGTCTTACCTCAAAACCAGCAAGGAAATCGCCGTCAAGTTCATCGAGACCGGCAGGCTCAACCTGGCCAGCTTCAGCGAGGTTTTCGAGCAGATTTATTCCGGCGTGAAAACCGCCGTGGAAAACAACGACTAGCCGTAATAGACCCTGGCCAGATAAAGGCCGCCCGGCGGGGCCTTTGGTCCGGGGTACAGCCGCTGGCCGGCTTCGAGCATCTCCGCAATTGCCCGGGGCGGCAGGCGATCCCTTCCCACCTGACTGAGCGTACCCACGATATTGCGCACCACATGCCGGAGAAAACCGCTGCCCGACAGCCGCACCACCAGCATGCCGTCTCCGGCGGGCTCGATGAGCGCATCGCTGACCCGACGGACAGTGGAGCCGTCCAGATCGTTGGAATGGGCGGCAAAGGCGGCCAGGTCCACATCGCCCACCAGATGGGCCAGGGCCCGCCGCATGGCCTCGACGTTCAAGGCATGGCCCAGGGGCCAGCAATGACCGTCCAGGAACATGCCCGGATCGGCCTGAGGCCAAAGATAATACTCATAGGTCTTGCCGGTAACGCTATAGCGGGCGTGGAAATCAGGAGCCACAGAGCCCAGGGCCCTGATTCGCACGTCGGGCGGCATCATTGAATTGAGGGCCTGGATCATCCGGGGCGGGTCCAGGCGGCCGTACGCCTCGAAAGAGGCCACCTGGCCCAGGGCGTGGACGCCGGTGTCGGTGCGGCCAGCTGCCACGATGCGAACGGGCCGATCCATTAGTTGCGAAAGCTTGCGCTCCACGACGCCTTGGACCGTGCGTCCCTTGTTCTGCACCTGCCAGCCCAGAAAACCGGCGCCCCGGTAGGCCAGGACCATGGCCATGGGCCGGGGCTCTTCCGGATCGACATCGGCCGTCGGCTCCACAAACGGCACGTCGTGGGGCGGGAAATCCCCCCGGAGCCGCTGCCACAGCAGGCAATCCATGCTATGGCGTCTGGGCCAGGCCCGTCAGCCCGGCGGTTTCACCCAGGCCAAGCATCAGGTTGGCGTTTTGGATGGCCTGGCCGCTGGCGCCCTTGGTCAGATTGTCCAGGGCCGAAAAGACCTTTATCAGGCCGCTGCGGGGATCGGTGGCCACGCCGATGTCGACGATGTTGGTCCCCCGCACATGTTTGGTGTTCGGCATTTCGCCCTTGGGCAATACCCGCACAAAAGGTTCGTCGCCAAAGGTTTCGTTCCAGTAGGCCAGTATATGTTCGGCCGTGGCGTCGCCGATGGGCCGGGCATAGATGGTCGACAAGATGCCCCGGTCCATGGGCAGCAAATGCGGGGTGAAGGTCAGCCTGAGAGGCTCTCCGGCGGCCAGGGACAGCTCCTGCTCCATCTCCGGGGTGTGCCGGTGGCCCTCAACCGCGTACGCCTTGAAGCTTTCGTGCACCTCGCCGTGGATCAGATTCAGCTTGGCGCTGCGCCCCGCCCCGGAAACGCCCGAGGCGCTGTCGGCGATCAGACTCTGGGGGCTGACCAGCTCCGCCTCCAACAGCGGTATCATGGGCATCAGCACGCTGGTGACATAGCAGCCGGGATTGGCCACCAGGTCGGCTCCGGGTATCTGGTCGCGGTAGAATTCGGGCAAGCCATACACCGCCTTGGCCAGCAGCTCCGGGCAGGTGTGGGGAGCGTACCACTGCTCATACACGGCCTGGTCCCTCAGTCGGAAATCCGCGCTGAGGTCGACGACCTTGACCCCGGCGGCCAACAGTTCCGGCGCCGAGGCCATGGCCGCCTTGTGCGGCACGGCCAGGAAAACCAGATCCACGTCCTTGGTCAGCAGGTCGACGTCCGGCTCGCAAAAGGCAAGATCGCCACAGCCCCGCAACGCCCCGAAGACCGAGGCCACGCTCTGGCCCAAATGCTGCCGTGAACTTACAGCCGTCAGATTTAGCCGGGGATGCCCGGCGATCAGGCGCATCAATTCCACGCCGGTATAGCCGCTTCCACCCATAATCGACACGTTGTGCATAACCGCCACTCCATAAAAAAAGGGCAGGCCCTTTGCTGGGCCCGCCCGATGCATCGTAGATTCCGGAGCTTAGCGCTTGGAGAACTGGAACGAAGCGCGGGCGCCCTTTTGGCCGTACTTTTTGCGCTCCTTCTTACGGGAGTCGCGGGTCAGGAACCCGGCTTTCTTCAGGGATTGGCGAAGCTCGGGGTTGAACTCCAGCAGGGCCCGGGCAATGCCGTGGCGCAGGGCGCCGGCCTGTCCGCTGGTGCCGCCGCCGCAAACGGTAGCCATAATATCGAACTGCTCAGCCGTCTCGGTGAGGACCAGGGGCTGCTTCAGAAGCATGACATCGGTGTCGCGGCAGAAAAATTCACCAACTTCACGGGTGTTGACGGTGATCTTGCCGGTGCCGCCGGGAATCAGCCAACAACGGGCCACGGAGCATTTCCTCTTGCCGGTTGCATAGTAGCGGGATTCAGACATCATTAATTCTCCAAAGGCTTACAGGCTCAGGCTCTCGGGGGCCTGGGCAGTGTGGGGGTGATCCGGTCCCGCGTAAACCTTAAGTTTCTTGATCATCTTACGGCCTAGGCGATTTTTGGGCAACATGCCGCGGACGGCGGCGAAGATCATCCGCTCGGGATACTTTTCGCGCATGACATCGGCCGTGGTCTCGGTGATGCCGCCCGGATAACCGCTGTGGCGGTAATAGGCCTTCTGGTCCCACTTGCGACCGGTCAGCTTGATCTTTTCGGCATTAACCACGATGATAAAATCACCGGTGTCCACGTGGGGCGTGAAAGTAGGCTTATGCTTTCCGCGCAGGCGCATGGCGACCTGGGTGGCCAGGCGGCCCAGCACCATGTCGGTAGCGTCGACGACGTACCACTCGCGGCTGGTTTCATTTGGTTTGGCGACGAATGTTTTCATTATTCCTGCCTGTAGGTATACAAGATTCCGCAATGGTCCCCTTAAAGGGCCAACGAAAGCTGTTTTTTATAGTAGAGCCCGCGATCTGTCAAGGCCTGGGGCTCGATTTTCCGGGCTATTGATTTCCGAAACCAAAGTTGGTGCCAAACAATTCGCCAAAGCCGCCAAGGCTGAAGGCCACGAAGAAGCCGCGTTCGCGCATGTCGTCGCGGTAATAGAGCCTCACACCCCAGCACTGGCCCGAGTATTCAATCTGATAGATCGTCTCGTAGTCTTGCTCTTCGTCAAAGTCGTGCCTGTTCTGAACGCCCAGGCTCCATTCCTCGTTGAGTGCCAGTTTGGCCCGCGTATAAAGCTGCTTGAGCGAGTTGTGGGTAAAGCGGTAATCAACGCTGATTTCATCGCCCCGGTCGTCGCTGAAGACGAGTTGGGCGTTAATGGTCTCCCAGCGGTTTGCGTAGGGATCCCAGTAGATGTCGCTCTCAAAGTACATGCCGTCCCAGGGATCAAACTCAACACGGGCGCCGACATCGCTGAAGGGCTTGATGTCGGCCTTGCCGGGCAGCGGATCACGGCGGGCTTCGTCAATGTAGTATCTCTGGAAGAAGTCGAGAGTAAGGAAATCTCGGTACTCCGCCTCGACCTCACCGGTTTCCTCGTTGTCCACCATCACTTTTGAAGTAAAGGTGTTTTTAAAACCGTAATAAAGGTAGTTCTGGGTTGTCGTTTGGTACTGGGCAAGGTCAGGCGCGTCGCTGTCGGTCATGCTTGGCCTGTAGTTATAATCGACAAAAGGCCTGAAGGCATGTTTCATCTTAAGGGGATTCTCTTCCGTTCCGAAATCGAACACCCGGTAGAGATATGTCGAGTTCTGCCACTTGGCGACCCAGGTATAACTGGCGCCGAGATTGTTCTTGTCCTGCGGCTCGTCATCGTCAAGGCTCGCGAAATATAGGCGCTGTTGCCATTTGAAGCTGGGCTCTGTTTCCAGGTAGTCGTTGAAGTTCAGCGGCAGGCTGACTTTTGGGTCAAAGTTGAGGATGTGGCCGGTGCTGCCCTCTTCCCGGTAGTAATAAGTATAATCTGAATTCATCTGGAAGTAGGCCAGACCGTTTTTACCGATTGCCTGCCTCGTGGCGTCGTAGCTTATGGTCGGCAGGCTCTGCAGCGTATCCTTATTGTCTGTCTCCAGATCATCGTAGTAATAGGCCGTCATGTTCAAAGTGCTCGCCGACCAGGATCGCAGCACGTTGACCTTGTTGACGCGGGTCGTGGTGGTGTTGGGCTCCAGGGAGCGGCCGAACATCTCGGTCAGACGGTAGTTGGTGGCGTCGTAGCCGGTATAACCGAAGGTGAACTCGCGCATATAATCCTGGTCGCTGACCAAGTCGAGGTCGGCGCGCAACTGCATCGTGCCGCCAAACAACTCTTGGTCGGCCATACCGCGCACCCACCAGCGTTTGTCGTACACCTCGGCGTTATAACCATCCAGGTAGAGGTTCTCGCCATTGGAATCGTGGTTCAGATAGTCGGCCATGAACATGCCCTTGGATTCGGTATCCAGAGCCCAGCGGTATTCGACGCCAACGTCCAGGCCGCGTTTGGTCATGTAGTTGAGGGTGATGGTGGCGTCATGTTCCTCGCCAAGCACCTGATAATAGGGCAGGCTGAACATGAAGCCCGACTGTTTGCTGTTACCAAAGGCCGGTGGCAGCAGACCGGATTGACGCTTGAACTTGACCGGGAACACCAGATAGGGAGACCACAACACAGGCAGGTCCTTGACCCTGAAGGCCGTATTTTTGGCCGTGCCGTAGCCTTCCAGTTCTATATCCACCTCGTGACCGGTAATCTCCCAGTTGGGATGCTCGCCGTCGCAAGTGGTGAACCCGCCATAGGCCACACGATAGGTGTCCTTGCCGGTTTTCTCTATCTCTTCGCCGCGGAGATAATAGTTGGTGGGCCGCAGAAACACCTTGGCGTTGTAAAGCTTGCCCGTATTGTCGTTGAGATTGACGGCCAGGCTCTCGGCGGTGACCACCTGGTCCTTGGTGACCAAATGAACGTCGCCCTCCGCCTCGGCGATCATGGTTTCGGCAAACAGCCGCACCCGGTCGGCCACCAGACGGTTTTCGCCCTGGGTGATCTCGACCTCGCCCTCACACAGGTAGGCCTGAGCCTTGTCGTCATAGACCAGTTTGTCGGCCCGGACATCAACCGGAGCCGCCAGATCCAGTCTGACAAGTTCGTTGCTTTTTGCCGAAACAGGCGCTGCCGAAAAGGCAAGCACCGCCACTATGAAAGATACCAAGACCAGCCCTAGGCCATACGTACGCCAGGATTTGTGCACGTGCGCTCCTCCCCGCTCCTCACCACGCGGTTGCATTTTGCCGCAACTTAGCATTTTGCTTTATCTAAAGCAAGTCGCTTGTATCCATTCCTCCCAGGATTGCCCGCGCCTCACCCACGGTAAACAGCGACCCGCTGACCAGTACGACTCCCTTTGGTCCGGCCAATTGTTTCGCCCTGTCCATGGCCGGGCCCAATTGGCCAATGATTTCGTGGGGCGGGCAATCGTCTGGCGCCGCGGCGGCCAAGACCTGGGGTTCCGCCGCCCTGGTGTACATCGGCCGTGAAAACACCACCTTGTCGGCCAGCGGCAGCAAAATCTCCAGGATTTCCCTAATGGCTTTGTCGGCCATGACACCCACAACCATCACCAGATCTCCGCCCTGACGCCGTATTTGGTCCATGCTGGCCACAAGGGCCTTGGCCGCGGGCACGTTGTGGGCCCCATCCAACCACAGGGTAGGCTCGTCCTCGCCCGTGGGCCACTGCTCCAGCCGGGCGGGCCAGTCCACCTTTTTAAGGCCTGTTGCAAAGTTATCCGGCCCGATCCTCACGCCCGCCTCGGCCAGGCATTCCGCCGCGCCCAGTGCCAACGCGGCATTGGACGGCTGGTGGGCGCCCCGCAGATTCGTATGCATCTCCGCGAAACTCCACAAACGGCCCCACAGGCCAAACGATCCGTCGTCATTGCGGCGGAAGCGCACTTCCCGGCCCAGGCGGATCACCGGCGCGCCCAATTGACCGGCCCGTATTTCAACGACTTCCCGGGCCGGCGGCTGGCGCACGCCGTGCACCACCGGCACGTAGGGTTTGATTATCCCGGCCTTTTCATAGGCCACCTGGGCCAGGGTGCTGCCCAGAAACTCCTGGTGCTCCAAGCCGATGTTGGTGATCACCGTGGCCAGGGGCTTGCAGACATTGGTGGCGTCCAGGCGGCCGCCCAGGCCCGTCTCCAGGATCAGCAGGTCCACCTTTTGCCGGGCAAAATACAAAAAGGCCATGGCCGTGACGAACTCGAAAAAAGTAGGCGGTTCGCGGTCGTCGGCAATGGCCCAGACATCCTCGGCCAGGCTTACGATCTCGTCCCGGCTGATCTCCTTGCCGTTGGTCTTGAACCGTTCGGTGAAGTTGACCAGATGGGGCGAGGTGTAAAAGCCGGTCTTGATCCCGGCGTCCATCAACGAGGCCTCCAACATGGCCCCCACCGAGCCCTTGCCGTTTGTACCGGCCAAATGGATTGTGGGAATGTCCAGGTGTGGATCGCCCAAACGCTTCAACAGCAACTCAGTGGAATTCAAACCTAGCTTGATGCCGAATTTCTGCAGGTCGTACAGCCGTTCAACGGCTTGGCGGTAAGCGTCCATTTTTCACTCATTCAGCCTGCTCGAGGCCCGCGAATTTGAGTACAAGTGTTTTCAGGCCATAGGTCTGAAAATAGACCATGATTTTATCTTCACCCTTGTAGCCCATGACCTTGCCCTTGCCGAACTTGGCGTGGCTGACCATGGAACTGACGGCGTAAGGCCGGTCTTGATTCAAGAGCCTGCGGGCCACGGCGGCATTGCCAACCCCGGACGACGTACCGGCAACCCGCCTGGCCGAGGTCTCGCGAGCCGGCGCGTCCGCTGCCGGAGCCGCGCCGGCGGCCCGCAAAAATGCGTCGCTGAAAACGCCACCGCCCGCCGACTGGCCCGCTAAAACACCGTCGGGCAGGCCGTCCAGAAAGCGGCTCAGTTCCTGGGGCCGCAGACCTTCGAAACGGCTGTAGCTCTCCCTGGGGGCCACGATGGTCAGTTCCCTGGCCGCACGGGTGCAGGCAACGTACATAAGGCGGCGTTCTTCCTCAACCGCTTCAGGGTCGCCGATGCTGGCGTGGGCGGGCAGGCGGCCGTCGGCGGCCCAGATCACGAACACATGGGGCCATTCCATGCCTTTGGCCGAATGAACCGTCGACAGGGTTATCCGCCCCCCGGCCAGTTCCTCGGCATGGGCGCTGGGCGGGTCCAGGACCAATTCGGCCAGCAGTTCCTCCATGCTTTCGTACTGCCGGGCCAGGCCGGGCAACTCCCCCAGATCGCGCATGCGCCGGGGCCAGTCCTCGAACTGCTCCTTGCAAACGGGCTCATAGTATTCCAGCACGGCCTCCATTTTATCCAGAGGCGGTGAACCAAGATCGCTGATTTCATCCAACAGGTCGGCAAGCTGGCGCAGGCGACCGGTTTTTTCGGCATAGGGAGACTGGCGCAACTGCGTGCCGAACTGGCTGGGATTGGTGGCCATGGCCACCCTGGCGATGATCTGCTGGGCCTTGGCCGGACCGACGCCGGGCATCAGAAGCAATATCCGCTGCCAGGATATGAAATCCTGGGGGTTGGCGATGACTCGCAGATGGGCCAGAACGTCTTTGATGTGGGCCGCTTCCAAAAATTTGAGCCCGCCGTATTTGACGTAGGAAATATGCTCTGCCGTCAGTTCCCGCTCCAGGTCGAAGCTGTCGCGACCGGCCCGGAACAATACGGCGATGTCGTCGTGTTTGGCCCCCTTGGCCAAAAGGGAGCGGATGCGCTCGGTCACTAAACGAGACTGGCCCCGCTCGTCCCTGGGCCGCTCCAGCTTCGGCGCCACGCCTTCGGTGGTCTCGGTGTAGAGCTTCTTGTCGTAGCGGTGGGCAGCAGCCGCGATGATGGCGTTGGTCAGGTCCAGGATGGGCTGGGTGGAGCGGTAGTTGCGCTCCAGCTTGACCACCCTGGTCCCGGCGAAGACCTCGGGGAACTCGAAAATATTGCTGATGCGCGCGCCCCGGAAGCGATAGATGCTCTGGGCGTCGTCGCCCACCACCATGATCTCCTGGCCGCCCGATGCCAACAGGGCCAGCAGCCGGGCCTGCACCGCGTTGGTGTCCTGATACTCATCCACCAGCACATGACGCCACTTGGCGTTCAATTCACCACGGATGTCGGGATTGCCTTTGAGCAGGTCCTCGGTCATGAACAGCAGATCGTCGTAGTCGACCTGGTTGTGCAGGGCCTTGCTGCGGGCGTAGGCCTGGGCGATCTGCTCGATGGGCTGGGCATATTCCCACAGGTGGTCGGCCTGGGTCTCGATCAGTTCCGGGATGGTCAGTTCCATGTTCCGGGCCTTGGATATGGCGCCGAAGATGGTTCTGGGTTTGGGGAACGACTTATCGGTCTTGCCTTTGACACCCAGTTCCTGGATCGAGCCGCGGATGAGCTGTTCGGCGTCGGCCGGGTCGAGGATCGTAAAGTTGGGTTGCAGACCCACCCGCGAGGCCCAGCGCCGCATCAGGCGGTTGCACAGCGAATGGAACGTGCCGCCGCTGACGTGGCGACATTGGGGGTTCAGTTCAACTGCCCGGCTCAGCATCTCCGCCGCGGCCCGTCGGGTGAAGGTGAGCAGCAGTATGCTCTCGGGCGGCTGGCCCTGATCAACGATGTGGGCCACGCGGTGGACCAGGGTCCTGGTCTTGCCGCTGCCCGCGCCGGCGATGACCAATACGGGGCCGCCGCGCATCTCCACGGCCTGGCGCTGGGCATCGTTGAGGCTGTCTAGGATGCCCCCGCTCACGATGCGCTGAAGTGGGCCTTAAGGGCCGCTATGAGGTCGGGTATGGTGTAGGCGTCTGGCTCCAGGTGCACCTTGAAGCCGTATTCCCGCGCCGTCTGGCTGGTCACCGGCCCGATGGAGGCGATGGTGATCTCGTCATTCTGGCTGGCCGCGATCAACTGGTCCCGTTTTTCATCATCCAACAGCCGCATCATGTTGCGCACCGTCGACGATGCCGTAAATGTGATGACATCAAGGCCGTCTTCCATGGCGCCGGCGATCTTTTCCCGGGAGCCCATGGGAATCATCGTCTCATATGCCGCCACAACATCCACCAGGGCGCCCCGGTCCTGCAAGGTTTCGGGCAGCACTTGTCTGGCCTGGGCGGCTCTGGGGATAAGCACCTTCTTGCCCGCCAGGTTGTGTTCGCCAAGGGCCTCCAACAGGCCTTCGGCCACAAAGGTGCGGGCCGTGACATCGCAGGTCAGGCCCATGTCGCTGAGGGCCTGGGCCGTGGCCGGACCGATGGCCGCGATTTTCACGCTGCAAAGTGCGCGTACGTCCCGGCCGATGTTTTTCAGGGCGGTGAAGAACGGATCAACGCCATTGACGCTGGTAAACAGAATCCAGTCGTAATCACCGGCGTGACGGGCGGCCCATTCCAACTGACGCGGTTCCGGCAACGGCATGATTTCAATGGTGGGGCATTCCACCACTTCAGCGCCGATGGCCCGCAGACCCGTGGAAAGCTTGCTGGCCTGTTTGCGGGCCCTGGTCACCAATACCTTCTTGCCGAACATGGGCAGCCGCTCGAACCAGTTGAGGCGCTCCCGCAGACCCACAACGCCGCCGACGATGGTCACCGCCGGGGGCTTGATCCCGGCCTGGGCCACCTTGTCGGCCAGATCGGCCAGGGTGCCGCTGACGGTCTGCTGGCGGCTGGTGGTGCCCCAACGCACGCAGGCCGCCGGGGTATCCGGAGCCTTGCCGTGGGCCACCAACTGCTGGCAGATATTGGGCAGGTTTTTGACGCCCATCAAAAAGACCAGGCTGCCTATTCCGGCCAGGGCGGACCAGTTGATGGTGGACTCGGGCTTGTCCGGGTCCTCGTGACCGGTGACAAAGGCCACTTCCGTGGCGTGACGGCGGTCGGTCACCGGAATGCCCGCGTAGCTGGCCGCGGCCACGGCGCTGGTCACGCCGGGCACCACCTCGAAGGCCAGGCCCAGGTCGTCCAGGGCCGTGGCTTCCTCACTGCCCCGGCCGAACACATACGGATCACCGCCCTTGAGGCGCACGACCGTCTTGCCGTTTTTGGCCAGGGTGCATAAAAGCTCGTTGATTTTTTCCTGGGTCATGGTGTGGTCGCCGCCCTTTTTGCCGACATAAATCATCTCGGCATTTTGCGGCGCCAAGGCCAGAAGCTCGGGATTGGCCAAAAAATCATAGACCACGGTGTCGGCCTGGGCCAGACAACGGGCCGCCTTGACGGTGATCAATTCGGGATCGCCGGGGCCGGCCCCGACCAGATAAACCTTGCCGCTCATTTGGGCCCCTCCCCGTATACGCTGGCCAATATCTCTCGGCCGCCTGCGTCAAGCACTTCCTCGGCCGCTTGGCGGCCCAGTTGCGCCGCAGCATCGGGCGAACCGGTTTTTTTGCTGCGAATGACTTGTTTGCCGTCCAGGCTGGCCACCAGACCCTCGAATATTACTTGCCCGTCTTCAACCACGGCATACCCGGCAATGGGCACCTGGCAACCGCCCTCCAGCCGGGCCAGGAAGGCCCGCTCGGCGGCCACGGCCCAGGCCGTTTTCTGATGGTCCAGCCTGGTGCAAAGATCCATGGTGTATTGATCGGCCTGATTGATCTCGATGGCCAATGCGCCCTGGCCCACGGCGGGCAGCATCTGGGTGGGTTCCAAGGGACTGACCGGCACGTCGGCCATTTCCAGGCGGCGTAGGCCGGCCGAGGCCAGCAGGATGGCGTCCAGGCCCAACTCCTCCATTTTCTTGAGGCGGGTCTGCACATTGCCCCTGATGGAAACTATCTCGGCGTCCGGGCGCAAGGCCAGGGCCTGTGCCTGACGCCGCAGGCTGCTGGTGCCGATGCGCGGATTGGCCGGAAGCCCGTCAACGCCCCGACCGTCCCGGGTGACCAGCACGTCCCTGGGGTCTTCGCGCTGAGTGATGGCGGCGATGACCAGACCGGGAGGCAGTTCGGTGGGCATGTCCTTCATGGAATGCACGGCCACCTGGGCCTGGCCGGTGAGCAGGGCGTCTTCGATCTCCTTGACGAACAGCCCCTTGCCGCCGACCTTGGCCAGGGGCACGTCCAGAATCTTGTCGCCCTTGGTCTTTAGCACCTTCAAATCAACGGTTAGGCCGGGGTCAAGCTCCCGCAGACGCGCGGCAACCCACTCGGCCTGGGCCAGCGCCAATTGGCTGCCCCTGGTGGCTATGGTCAATTGAGGCATGTCTTCAATATCAATCTGTTAGGGTCTTTTAACGAGTTCCCCGGGCCCATCGGCAAGGCGATAATGGGTCAAGCAGTACCACCGCACCGCGATTACTTGACTACGCGGCGAATGAGAACATGGGCTCGCCCGCGGGGTGAAATTATTTTGGATGTGCTTCGGTCACTGCCGGCGGTCCTTCCGGCGATTTTGCGATTGGAATCCACGCTCAACGGATACGGCCGGCTTGAAGTTTGTCAACTTACCAAAATAATTTCATGAAATCTTGTAATTAGCCGCAGGACGAGCAGTTCGTGCTGGTGCATCCGGCGCAGGAGCTTCCAGACCCGCTCAGGGAAGTTCCGTCGCTCTTGGCCGAAAAGCCGCTCATCAAGCGCCCCACGTCCTTGCCGCCGCACTCCGGGCAGCGGACTTCGTCCCCGGAGCTAAGCACCAGCACCTCGAATTCCTTGTTGCAGGCCTTGCAAAGATATTCATAGATCGGCATTGCCATTTATCCTTTGGCGGTTTGGCCGCCCGTTGTTTGATCAATGGAAAAGGATTCCGTAGTAAATAATAGTATGGCCCTGCCGCCGATGCCGCAACCCAACCCGCTAGGCGTTTAATCCCTCGATAATCATGGCCAGCAGCAATGGAACGTTTATCTCGTGGTGCCCAGTAAGGCTTATGCCCTTGCCGCCGGTCAGCACCGGACGCCGCACCACGTTGGTGTTGGGCCGGTAATGCTGGATCATGTCCATATTCACGGTGGTGAAATCCTTGACTTCGTGGCCGAGGTTGCGGGCCGCCGACAAGGCCTTTAAAAACACCTCGGGCAGCACAACGGCCGAACCGATGTTTAAATACACCCCTCCCTTTAACTCCGCCACCTGGTTTATCAGCTTGCGAAAGTCCACATGGCTGGCCTTGCCCGCAGCGGCCGCGTCAAAGCTGGGATGCATGTGGATGATGTCGGCGCCCACGGCGATGTGAACTGTGACCGGAACATCGCGCCGGGAGGCGGAGGCCAAAAGAGAATAATCGACATTGGCCGGGGCGGCCTTCACCAGGGCCGAGCCAACGGCGCAGCCGAAGCCCTTGTCAGGCGAGGCGCTAACCGCGCCGTTTATGAATTCGCCGGTCTGGCGGGCCATGCCGAAGCTGCCGTCGGCCAGGGCCTCGGCCACGTCCTCGCTGGTCTGGCCGGCCAGGGCTATTTCGGTGTCATGGATGACGCAGGCCCCGTTGAAGGCCAAGCCGGTTATGATGCCCCGCTCCATGGCGTCTATGAGCAGCGGGCTCAGGCCCACCTTGATGACGTGGGCGCCCATGGCCAGGATCACCGGTCTGCCGGCCTTGCGCGCCGAAACGACGGCATCGGCCGCGACCCGCAATTCGTCGGCCGCCAATACGTGGGGAAGGCTGTGTATAAAATCCACCAGGCTGCCCCCCGGCTGCCATGGCCTGCCCAGGTTGTCGCCACTGACTTTTGATTTTCTGACCGTAAGGTCCGTCAAATGTAGTTTGGTTAAATCGGCGGGGGTGCTTTTCATCTAGAGCGTCCGAAAAGTTTAAGGTCAATCAGTTCACATATCAGATGGATAATCAGCCCGTGCAGTTCCTGTATTCTCGGCGTGTCGTCGCCGGGCGCGGAGATGCAGATGTCGCACATCCGGGCCATGCCGGCGGCCCTGGTGCTGGCCAGGCCTATGCACACCAGGCCGCGGCTGCGGGCGGCCCGGAAACCTTCCAGCACGTTGGGCGAAGTGCCGGAGGTCGATATGCCGAAGGCGACATCGCCATCAAGGCCCAACGCCTTGATCTGTTTTGAAAACAGCTGGTCAAAGGTGTAATCGTTGCCAATGGCGGTCAGGACGCTGGTGTCGGTTGTCAGGGCGATGCCGGGCAGGCCTGGACGCTCCAACTGAAAACGGTTCACCAACTCCGCCGTAAAATGCTGGGCGTCGGCGGCGGATCCACCATTGCCGAAACACAGCAATTTTTTACCATCGGCAAACGCCGAGGCTATGGTTTCTGCCGCACTGACCACGTCTTCGAGACCAGTAGCCAGCAGCTGTTCCATGGCGGCTATTGATTTTTTTACACTCGCGGCGGCGGCGCCTAGCATGTTCCCTTGCTCCGGGGTGCGGCCATTGTCTGCAATAGCCCCAAAATACCGAGTAAATCGGCTAACAATCCGTATATCACATCACAAACACAATGAAACTATATGTCCGGCCCATGGATGTCAAGCCCGCTCATTTACGGCGTCTCCTTTTGGGCTTGCGGCCGGAGCGCTCCCGAAGGATCAGTTTGAGCGGCGCGCAGTCCAGGCCCATGGCCCGGCGCAGTTCGTTAGTCAGGTAGCGCCGGTATGAAAAGTGCATTAACGTCGGGTCATTTACCACCAGGGCGATGGTCGAAGGCCGCACCGCCACCTGGGCCCCATAGAAGATCTTCAACCGCCGGGAGCCCATGGACGGCGGCGCATGACGCACCTGGGCGTCTTCCAGGGCCTGGTTTAGCCTGCCGGTGCCCAGGCGGGTGTTGTATTGCTCGAAAACCCTGTCCACCGTGGGCAGGACCTTGTCCACCGAACGCCCGGATTTGACGCTCATGCGCAATATCGGAGCCCATGGCGCGAAACGGAAAGACCTTTCGATCTGCTCTTCCAGGGTCTTGCGCTTGTATTCGTCGTCGAAGATCAGGTCCCATTTGTTGATGGCTATGATCAGACCCCGGTTCTGCTCCAGAGCCGCACCTATCAGGTGCAGGTCCTGGTCGGTGATGCCCTCTCCGGCGTCGATCATGCACACCACAACGTGGGCCCGGTCTATGGCCCGCAGGGAGCGGAACACACCGGCCTTTTCAATGCCGCGCTGGACCTTGCCCCGGCGGCGGATGCCGGCGGTGTCGATGATGGTGTAGTTCTTGTCGCCGATGACCAGGGGCGTGTCCACGGCGTCGCGGGTGGTGCCGGGCACATCGCTGACCACCACCCTGGGCCCGCCGAACAGGGCGTTTAAAAGCGACGACTTGCCCACGTTGGGCCTGCCGATGAGCGCCACGCGGATCTCGGGCACGACCAGGCGCTCCTCTGGAAATTCGAGATCCTCCGGCGGTTCTTCCAGGGCGGCCAGTTCGTTGAGGCTGGGGAAGACCGCCCCGCCGGGGACGGCCCTGGTCTCCTCCTCCTCGGGCAGCCGGGCCAGGATGTCGTCCATCAGGTCGTTCATGCCGTAGCCGTGGGCCGCGCTGATGAAGTGCAGGTGCTCCACGCCCAGGCCGTAGAACTCGGCCGCGTCGTCTTCCATGCGTGCGCTGTCGATCTTGTTCACCGCGTAGATTACCGGCTTGTTGGTGCGCCGCAGCTTGTCGGCCACCTCCTGGTCCGCCGGGTTGATCCCGGACCGGCCGTCGGCCAAAAACAGCACCACATCGGCCTCGTCCAGGGCCAGCTGGATCTGATCGTTGACCTCTTCGGCGAAAAGCTGGTCGGCGGGCGGATCAAAGCCGCCGGTGTCGATGACCGTGAACTGCCGCTCATCCGCCACCACCCGGCCATAGAGCCTGTCCCGGGTAACGCCGGGCAGGTCGTGAACCAGGGCCTGGCGGGTCTTGGTCATGCGGTTGAAAAGGGTGGACTTGCCCACATTGGGCCGCCCCACTATGGCCAGAATGGCGCTCATTTATCTATCTCCAGCCGGGGCCAGCAGTTTCGGCCCCGGATCATCGGGCAACAGGTCCACCAGGCCGCGCAGGGCTGCAAACCGGTCAAACTCCCCGCCGTCCAACAGCCCGCGCAGGGTGGCCAGGGCAGGCCGGGCATAGGCGGCGAAAAAGGCCTTGCGCCGCTCCAGGCACAAAAAGCCGTACGCACCAAGGGCCTGCATCACCCTGCTGGCGCTGACAAAGGGCCAGCCCCGGCGGAACAGGGTCTCGTCCAGGGGTCCCTGGGCGATCCGTAATTCAATGTAACGATTCATCAGCCTTTTGCGCAAGGACCATGGCAGGCCGGCGTATGGATCGTGCAGCAAAGAGGCCAAATCATACTGGGCCGGGCCCAATCGCGCCCCCTGAAAATCAACGATGCCGATCCCGCCGGACCCCATGACGATATTGCGGCTCTGGAAATCCCGGTGCACCAGTCCCCAGGGCCCGGCGGCGGCGGCCAGCTCGGCCAACCCCGCCAAATCAGCGCGCGCATCCTCGCCGGGCTGCACGCCGCAGGCGGCCTTCACGAACCATTCCACAAAATAACCGGCCTCGCGTTCCAGCAGGAATTCGGCGCTGAGCCTCTGGCCGTCAAAGCAATACTCCAATTCCAGCTGTTCCGCGCCCCTGGCCTGGATTCGTGCCAAGGCGACCAGCACTGGTTCGTACAGTGCGGCCGTCTCGTCTTCGCTTGCGGCCTCGGACAGGGCCTGGTGCAGGTTGGCATCGCCCAGGTCGCTCATCAGGAAGAGGCCCCGCTCCGGCTCGGCGGCCAGCACATCGGGCACCGGTGCGCCCGCGGCGGCCAGCACCCCGGCCAGGTGATGCCAGGCCCTGGCCTCGGGGATGTTTTCCGGGCAGTGCATGCCCACCAGGCTCAGCCCGCCAGCCGTCAGCCTGGCGAAAAGGCGTGTGCTGCCATCCGGGGCCACGGGTTGGGCCTCGATTTGGCCGGTCGCTCCGCCGGGCCAATTTGCCTTGGCCCATTGCAGCAAAGTGCGCAGGCGCTCAGGCATGGGCCCCGCCCCGCACCTCGCCCGAGGCCCTGAAGCCGTCGCCCAGGACAGTGTTGGCCACTACCGCTCCGTCGGCCACAACCGAACCGGGCAACAGTACGCTGGCCGACACATGGGCGCCCTCGCCGACAACCACCCCCGGCCCCACCGCGCAAAAGCCCTCCAGCCTGGCCGTGGGATGCACAAAGGCCGAAGGGTGCACGGCTATGGGACCGGCCGCGGCTATGTCCTCCAGGCCCGGCAACGCCTCGATGAGCAGATCCCTGTGTCCGGCCAGATAGCGCTGGGGGGTGCCCAGGTCGTCCCAATAGCCGTCCAACTCCAGCCCGGCCACCAGCCTTCCTGCCTTGATGGCTCCCCGCAGCCCCTGGACCAGGCCGCTGAAGCCGCCGGCCGGTAAAAAATCCAAAAGCTCCGGTGAAATGGCCGCGATGCCGCTGTAGGTCAGCCATTGCTCGGGCGCGGCCATGATGTCGCCGTAAAAACCATGCACCCGTCCATCCGGCCCCAGGGCCACGCTGTTGACCTCGGGCCAATCCACCAGGCCCAGGCATGCCACGGCCCCCGTATTTTGGAGATGGTCCATCAGCGGCCGGGGATCGGCCGAGCACAGCACGTCGGCGTTGACCAGGATGAACGGCCCGTGGCCCAGCTTTTGCCGGGCGGCCACCAGCCCGCCGCCGGTGCCCAGGATCTGCGGTTCATGGCTTTCCAGGACCTCCAGGCCCGGCGGGGCCAGACGGGGCAACTCCGCCCGGACCATTCCGGCCAGATGATGGGTATTGACCACCACCCGGGACGCCCCCGCTCCGGCAAGGCGGTGCAACCAGATGGAAAGCAGGGGCTGGTTGTAAATCGGCATCAAGCATTTGGGACGCAGCCTGGTCAGGGGCAGCAGGCGGGTGCCCAAACCGGCGGCAAGAACCATGGCGCGCATGGAGATCCTCCTCTGTGCCAGGTATATCACATGCCATAATCGGCCGCCAATGCGCCTTGGGTCTTGACCAGCGGGACGTCATGAGGTTAATTCGTTGCAGGACGTTTTTTTGGGGAGAACATGGCCGCACGATTATTTCGCAGGGCCGTCTTTACGGCCGTAATGATTCTGTTGCCGCTGGTTTGCGGCTGTTTTGATTATGAACTGCACATGACCCTGCGCGGCGACGGCTCGGCGCTACTTAAGGAAACGCTAAGCGTGCCCAAGGCCATGGCCCCGGATCTGGCGCCGTCGGTGCTCAAAATCATACACATGCCTGATCCCACCCGACAGCGCATGGTCGACGACCAGACCGTGACGCTCATCGAACAGGTTGAGATATCCCGCCTGGACCGTTTGACCATGTTCTTCGCCAAATTCAAGGTGGAGCGGGAGTTGGGCGGCCTGATGGAAATGACCGACGGCCTATACCGGGTCACCGTGCTGCTTTACCCCGGCCACGACACGGTCTACAGCCGGGTCCATTTTCCGGGGCGCAAGCTCGACGCTCCACCGCCGCCTCCGGCCTCCAATGACCCTGCCGAGCAGGAAGCCCGCGACCTGTGGGAACGCGCCCTGGAAGGCCATTTCGTGACCATTCGCCTGGACCTTCCCGGCGAAGTCAAGGAGGCCAGGGCCATCAACATCGGCCCAGTGCAGATCCGTCCGGAAGTCACGGAGGGCGAGGAAGGCCAGGTGGTTTGGAAGCTGCCCCTATCGGCGATGATCGCCGCCAACGCCCGCCAGGCGATGTACCTGAGCTGCGATTACGAGGGCGAATACCAGTTCTCCAAACTGGTGCAGCAGGTGCAGCGCCAAAAGAAGATGCAGGTTCACAGCAATTTCCCGGGCGAGGATCCGGGTACGGAATAAAAGGCCCCAATCCATGGACAGCAGGATCAATGAAGCTGATGTAAGGGCCACCATCGCCCAGTCAATGGTCATCGGCCTGGAAGGGCCGGAGCCCACAAACCGGGAATACTCCCTGGTGGGCGATACGGGTCTGGGCGGAGTGATCCTGTTCAGCCGCAACATCGAATCTCCGGCCCAGGTCTGGTCCATGAACTACCGGATGCGCCAGGCTGCGGGCATGCGCGAAAAGCCGCCGCTATTGGTCATGGTGGACCAAGAAGGCGGCTCGGTGGCCCGGCTGCACGCGCCGTTCGTCGACGGCCCCGACCTGTGCGACATGGCCGATAAAAGCCCCGAAGATCTGTACGAACACGGCCGCAGGATCGGCGCCCAGCTTTTCACGGCCGGATTCAACTTCAACCTGGCCCCGGTGGTGGATGCCCACGCCATCCCCGGCGGCATCATGGCCCGCCGCAGCCTGGGCCAGGACCCGGCCAAAGTGGGCAAACTGGCCGCGGCGTTCATCAGGGGCCAGCAGAGCGCCGGTTGCCTGGCCTGCGCCAAACACTTCCCCGGCCTGGGCCGCACAACGGCCGACAGCCACAAGGACCGCCCCCTGGTGTCCCTGGCCATGGAAGAGCTGAAAGACGTGGAACTGCCGCCGTTCCGGGCCGCCATCGAAGCTGGCGTGGCCGGGGTGATGGTTTGCCACGCCGTTTTCCAGGCCATCGACCCGGACAACCCGGCCTCGATTTCGGAAAAGGTAATCGGCGGTGTTCTGCGGGGAGAATTGGGCTATGCGGGCCTGGTCATCAGTGACGACATGGAGATGGGCGCCCTGGCGGCCCAAGGCCTCACCCCAGCCGAGGCGGCCGTAAAGGCCTACCTGGCCGGCTGCGATCTTATATTGATGTGCCACACCCCCGACGCGGCCCTGGAGGCCCTGGAGCGGCTGACCGACATGGTCATGGGTGGCGAGGTGGACCCCATGGTCCTGCGGGAAAAAGCCAGCCGCATCCTGGCCGCCAAGAAGCCCCTGAGCCACAACCCGCCCCACGCCAGCGAGCTCATGAAGGTTTTAGCCTGAGCCGCATCACGGCAATCAATCGAACATGGTGCCGCAACGCTCCAGGCTGACCAGCCTTGGCAGATCCTTCCAGGTCCACAGGACCATTACCACCTTGCCCCGGATGTCTTCCATGGGCACGAATCCGCCCGCTCCGTGGTTCCAATAGCGCGAGTCATAGCTGTTGCCGCGGTTGTCGCCCATCATGAAGTAATGCCGGGCGGGCACCATCACCGGGCCAAAGCTGCGCCGTGCGGCCGGGCGGCTATCGTCAACATGGGCCCAGGGGTCTTTCAGGGCCTTGCCGTTGATGAACACCCGCTGTCCCTCGACTTTCACAATCTCGCCGGGCAGACCGATGATCCGCTTGACGTAATCCGGGCCCGAACCGTCGGGGTTGGCGAAGACGACGATATCGCCGCGCTGGGGCTGGGAAGTTTCGATGAGCGTGTTGCCGATAATGGGCAGTTTGACGCCGTAGGCCATGGCGTTGACCAGCATCTGGTCGCCGATTTGCAGGGTCGGCAACATGGAGCCCGAGGGCACGTAATAGGCGCAGGCCACCGTGGAGCGCAGAATGGCGGCCAACACCGCCGCCCAGATCAGGGCGCTGAACATCTCCCGGACGGGACTTTTCTTGGGCTTGTCTTTTTTCTCGCGGCCGAACATAACCACCTCCGACAGCGCATGGGCGACAACCTCACGCGCGAATGGTAATTAAAGTGACTTTTCCAGCCGCTTCTTCTTTCCCGGCAAATAAAATAGCAGAAAAATTAAAGTTCAACAAATCTTCTGCCGATAACGTTAATGGAGAATAATGTCGGGAGGGCTTGTTGAGCGTCACCATCAAATACATGGGCCTAAAGGATGCGCCGATTCTGGTGACATCCCAAGGACGCATACCGGCAATACCCGTTACGCCGCCCGGCGGAATGGAGATCCGGGGAACACCCTCGGAGCTGGCCGAGGACGCGGCCAGGGGCTCGGTGTATGAGGCCGTGGCCCAGATCGAACAGGACCGGGTGCTCAGCCAATTGAAGACCCGTTTCAACAACCTGGCGGCCTCCATCAGCAACCTCGACGTGCCCGACAGAGGCCCCTTGGCCAGCGTGCGTACGGCTTCCAGCTCCACGCCAAACGCCCTAAGCCTGAGCGCCGACCGCGACGCCGCAGCCCCGGCCAGCTATGACGTGGAGGTGCAGTGGCCGGCCACCGGCGGCGTGGTCAAGGGCAACCTGAACAACCCCATCGGCGACGTCGAGTTGAGCGCCGGGACCTATGACTTCAGCCTGTTCATCGACGGCGTGGAGCACGAACTCAGCGTGGAGGTGGACCCCGGCGGCAAGGGGGACACCCACGAGGACCTTTTGGCCCGGATCGCCAGGGAAATAAACGGGGTCGATTCGCGGATTCACGCCGAAGTCGAACAGGGCTTCATGATCGACAGCGGCAATGAATACGCGCCCCTGAACCGGGCCGTGCGCCTGAAGGTCAGCGGGCCAGAGGATGCCCAGGGGCCCGGCTTTTACCTGAGCGAAGACGCCAGCGGCGTGGTGGGAACCTACGGCTTGGACACGGGCCAGCCCGCCAGATCGGCCAGCGTGCGCCAGGGGGCCCAACTCCGCCAACAAAGCACCAACACCCTGAGCCTGGACGGCGGCCACGTGACCGGCCAAATCCACGACAATACCGGCGGCACGGTGGAGGTGAAGGTTGAAAAAGGCCTGGAGCCGGTCTACGAACAGTTGCAGGGGATCATCGACCAATACAACGACATCGTGTCCTACATGGACATGCACTCCGACCTGCTGAGGCCCTCGCTCAAGGACCGGGTGATCCGGCCCGGCGAGCAACAAGCAAAGACCATGCTCGATATCGGCCTGCGCATGACCGCCGGGGGCAACCTAAAGGACCAGGGCTTCAAGGACGCCGTGGCCAGGGACTACGACCAGGTCCATGAGACTCTTCTGGGCGACAACGGCTGGATCAGCAACCTGAGCAAAAAGGTGGATCAGATTCTGGACATGGACACCCATTTCTGGGTGGAGGACCTGGAGCTGCAGAAGGGCATGACCCCCAACCAAAAGGCCTGGGCCCTCACATTCGACATCACCCAAAACATCGTCAACGGCTACTATTAGCAGGCCGCTACCGACCGGACAGCATCCGTCCCAGCCGCCTGCCCAGGGCCAGGATCGTCAAGACCGTGGGTCTGTCCAGTGACTCGGGAAACACGCTGGCGTCGCAGACGTAGAGCCCCCTGGTGTCGGTGGCCAGGTCGCTGCCCAGCATATGGCCCACCCGCACCGTGCCGCTGGGGTGGGTGCCCCGCTGGGGTGTCATGAACATCGACGACCGGGGGCAGCCCGCCTTTTCCAGGATGTCGTGGCATATGGCCTCGGCGGCGTCCAGGCGTTGCTTGTCGCCGGGCGTCAGGGGCTTGCTGATGCGCCCGCCGGGCTCGATGCCGCCGCTGACGTCGTCCTTGAGCTTGATCATCAGGCCCATGACCTTGTTCCAGCGCAGCCAGTTGAACGTGGGGCCGATTCCCCGGCGCACGGCTTGCATGGGATAGAGCAGCCAGGGGTCGGTCAAAGTGCTGAGCATGAACCCGGCGTCATCGTCATTGTACGACCAGGTCATGGGCGGCTCCTTGCCCGTGCCCGGCTCCTTGGAAAACCCGTAGACCATCACCGTGGTGTCCATGGTCAGGCCCCTGCCCGCGTCATCGAACCCGGAACCCTGCAAGATCCGGGGGCTGCCGATGCCGCCGGCGGACAAGATCACGTTTTGGGCCTCGGCCACGAAATCAGTCCCGCGGTGCCTGCCCTGCACTCCCTGGACCCGGCCGCCGTCGGTAAGCACTCGCTCAACCCTGGCCCTGGTCAGCAGCCGCGCCCCGGCGGCCACGGCCTCGTCGACCCACTCGGCCGCGCCCCACTTGGCCCCGCAACGGCAGCCCAGCATGCAGGTGGCCCGGCAGTCAAAGGGCTTGTCCAGGTTATTGCGGCGCTGGGGGTACATGAATTTGGGTTGGGCGTACCACTGCATTCCCAGCTCTTCGGCGGCCTGGGCCAGGCGGGTGGAGGCCGGCCCGCGCATCTCCGGCGGCAGGGGTTTGATGTCCAGTTCGGCCCGGATCTCGGCAGCCTGTGCCTCCACATCCAGGCCGTAGCGCTGTTTGAACCAGGGCGGCGGATCGGCGGCGCAGCCGGTGTACATGCTGGTGGCCCCGCCGACCATCTGGGGCACGATGATGTTGAGGCCCTCCTTGGTAAAAAGCAGGCTCATGTTCTGGCAATAGATCAACGCGCCGGGGTAGGTGCCGTAGTAAAACTTGTCCCGGTGCTCCCCGCCGCGCTCCAGGATCAAAACGTCCTTGCCGGCCAGGGCCAGCTCCCGGGCCACCGAGGCCCCGCCTGGGCCCGAGCCCACCACGATATTTTCGGCTTGAAGTTTCAGGGCCAACCTACCCCTCCCCATCCCCAGCCTGGGCTGGCGTTTTCAAGGCTTCCAAATCGGTCAGGGACCGGATATCAACGCCCCTGGCGGCCAGCCAGCGCCGCCTAAACCAATAATAGGCCATACCGCTGACCGCAAAGGCAACGAAGGAACCGATTTTAAACGGCGTGCGCAGATCCACCAGAATCACCACGCCGAGAAAGGCCATCATCACGAAACCCACCACCGGGCAGGCGTAGTACCAAATGCCTTTCAGTTTGAACGGCGAGGCCTCATAGGCCGCCGGGTGCAGCCCGCGCAGGCGCAGCGAGGCGATGAGAATGGGGAAAAAGACAATGATGGCGCCCAGGGAGGCGAACGAGGCCAGGGTCACCAGGGAGATGTCGCCCAAAATCCCGGCCACCGACAACGCCCAGACCACGGTGAGTAGCCAGTGGGGCGTGCCGAAGCGCCGGTTCAAGGCCCCGAGGCCCTTGGGCAGGATTTCGTCGCCGCAGATCATCATCAGGGATTTGGTGCCCACGATGAACAGGGCGTTGAGGGTCGTCAACAGGGCCAACACCGCCCCGCAGACAATGAAATAGACCACGCCCGCCCGGCTCATCACCCTTTCGGCCACCATGAGCAGGGGCTCCCAAGACGCCTCGATGTCGACGATGGTCGCGTTGCCCATTGTGGCCACGGCCACGGCCACGTACAAGACCAGGACCACGGCAAAGGCTATGGCGAACGAGCGGGGGATGACCTTGCCGGGGTTGATGATCTCGCCGCCCAGTTCGATGACGCCGTTTGCCCCGAGATAGGTGAACGTCAACAGGGCCGTGCCCAATATAAGGTTTGAAAAGCCTTTTTGCATGACCCCGTCAAAACGGGCCGCCTCCAGGCTGCCGATGCCGTTGAAGCAGAACCAGGCCAGGGCCGACAGCAGCAGCAACACCAGCACGCCCTGAATCACCGCAGCCAGGCGCACGCCCAGCAAATTGACCACATACACAACCGTCACGATCAACACCGCCGTGGGCAGGTTGGGCAGGCCCGGCGCCAACGCCACGATATATTTGGTGCAGGTCAGGGCGTACAGGGGTATCTGGCCCACGAACGAGGCAAGGGCATAGACCCAGATGCCCAGAAAGGCCAGGGCCGGAGAAACCATGCGGCTGGGGTAGACGTAATTGGCCCCGGTGGTGGGTATGGCCGCCGCCAGCATGGCCATGGGCAACATGGAGATGAACACGGGAATCACGGCCAGGCCGTAGGCAATGGGCAAGGCCGGGCCACAGATATTGGCCACCACGCCGGTAAAGGCGAACACTCCGCCGCCGACCATGAAACCGATGGCGATAAACGTCACCGCACCCAGGCCCAGCACCCGCTTGAGGCCTGTTTGCCCGGTCATTGGGTCATATCCCCCGGACCGCCGAAGGCCCCCCGGATCAGGCCTTGCAGGGCCAAGAGCTGCCACCTGGTGCGGGTGCCCAGGTTGGCCGCCTTTATCGGGGTTTCAATGGTGAACACGGCCTGGGAGTTGTTGAGCCTGTAGTAATTGGCCAGTGACAGTTGCCGGGTCAGTTTCATGTACCACAGACCCCACACCGGCGCGTCCACCAGGCCGTCATCCAACCTCAGCAGGGTCTTCCAGCGGTCGGGCTCGATGGGCGCTCCTTCCCGGCGCAGCTTTTCTATTGTCGCCCTGGCCAGGTTCTGGCTATCCCTGCCGTATTGGTACATGTAGAAGCCGTCGGCCTTGGGATCTTCATGCAGGTCCAGCATCATGTTGTAGTTATTGCCCTGGAGAAAGTCCTTCATGACGCGGGCTTCCTGGGTGTTGAACGAGGCGAAGTCGCGGTTGATGTCCCGGCCGTCCTTGTTGAAGCGCTTGCCATGGGCATAGCCCCAGGGGTTGACCACGGGGATGATGTCCACCGACATGTCGGCCAGCCTGCATTTACCCTCAACCAGACGGCGGACCATGGTGGCCACGGTCTCCAGGCCTGCGGGCTCATCGCCATGGACCACGGCATTGATCAGTATTTTTGGCGCCTTTGGGTCATTTGGCCTGTAGCGGACAACCATGATGGGCTGTTTGAAAATGCCGTAGTCCACAATGCCGATCTGTTCCATATCAAGGCGCAGGGAGGCCAGGCAAAGCGCCCCCAACTCCACCCAAACCGCGTCGATGTCGCGCACCACCGGCGTGTTATCCGCAAACGGTTCCGTGTCGCCGCTGGCCCTGACGAAATAAAGGGCAACGCCCAGCGCCACGGCCAGGCACAAGACAATTATGAGCAGCTTCTTCACAGCATCCCCCAAATATCCCCCCAGTTTTGTGGATAGCATAGCAAATCACAAACGGTGATTACCATACTTACTCATAAGGGGGCGTTGGTCATGCGTCCGGCTGCCGTCAAGCGGCCCAGGGTGGCGGCGCCCTGTTGCGCCATCAGGCTGATGATACGCTGAAAGATCATCGCCGTGACCAGGGCGTCGCCCGAGGCGATGTGCCGCTCGGGCTGGGCAATGCCGAAGTGCTCGGCCAGGGCGTCCAGACGGCATCTTTCGATGTGCCGGCTGATGCCGAAGGGGTCGGAGGGCAGGATGAATCGCTTGCACAACAGCACGGTGTCGATGACCAGGTTGTGCAGGCGCAAGCCGTAGCGTTCCCGCATGTGCCTGTTGAGGAAATGCAGGTCGAACCCGGCGTTGTGGGCCACGATTATGCCGTGGCCGATGTAGTCGATGAATTCGTCGAACACCTCGGCCTCGGGCCGGGCCGCGGCCAGCATATCCGGGGTGATGCCGTGGACGGTGACCGCCTTTGTGGGCATGCCCGGGCCGGGGTTGATCCGTTCGGAGAAGGCCTTGCCCAGGTGGATGCGGCCCTGGTTGATGCGCACCGCGCCCACGCTGATCACCCGGTCCCTGGTGATGTCGATGCCCGTGGTTTCCAGGTCCAGAACCACGAAGTCGCACTGATCCAGGGGTGCCGAGGCCTTCAGTCCCCGGACCGCTTCCAGGTTGCGCCGGGCCAGCTCGGGCAGATCGCCCCGGCCCTGCATCCGGGCCATCAGCCGGTCGCGCAGTTTGAACCAGAAAAGCGACACGGCTCGTTAGGACCTTCTGGCCAGTTTGTTGGCGAGTATAGAGATCAAACCACCCAGCATCACATAGCCCCAAATCACTTCAAGAACGACACACCAGGTGGCGGCTGGCGTCTTTGGCGTAATGTCCCCAAAGCCCAAAGTGGTAAAGGTGACCACGCTGTAATAGATCATGGTGTGAATTGTGTGTTCTAGTGGCTCCTTAATATGAAATGCACTCTCACCAAGACAGAAAAATACAGCTGCAAACGTCAACGCAGAGATAACAGACCACGCGGCCCAGCGGCCCAACGAGCGTCCGCAATCGGCAAAAAGCCACCAAAGGCAATAAAGCAGTTTGTGTTTTATTTTGAATTCGTGGAGATAATTTTCGTCTTCAACATAACGCTTGAAAAGCTGGCTGCCAATTGCACCTCGGACGTCAGTGTCTGCGCATTTTGTCTTCTTGTTGAATTTTATCCAGGTTACATCGACGTCATTAAACCTCGCCCAAGTCAGGTCAGCGTACGAAAAATCTGAGTCTTTCAAGTTAGTCTCAATTATGCTCACATTCGTCAAATTTGACTTAATAAAGGAACATGCCTTTAGGTTACAGGAAATAAATATTGCGCCAGTAAACTCACAGTTATGAAATTTGTTTCGTAAAAAGTTGCCGCCTTTTATAGCCGCAACGGAAAAATCACACTCAACCAAATCACTTTCAACAATCCAAATATTCTCAGCAGTTTCGGTCATCATTTCTGTTTGTTGCATGTTGACATCTTTAAATCTTGCGCTGTCCAGATGCGCACCATCAAATGAACACTCAGATCTCATTACGTTATTGAAAGTGCTCTCCTGTAGTTCTGACCTATAAAAAGAGACTCCTTTCACTACTGACCGCGAAAAATCAACACCTTGGAACTCAGCAAACTCAAATGATATTTTCCCATCGACCATCTCAAGTCCGCATTCCGAGTCATCCCGAAATTCATCAAAATCAAGTTCTGTTAAATCCGGTTCTTTAACTTCATTAAAATGCCGCCACTCATTCCAGGCATCAACGCCCTCTTTCAACTTCGCCACGTGTTCCGGATTAGCCACTTTTCCCTTCCCAACCCTTTCCTGACTATGTCACCAGCCAAGTCTGGTAGCGGTGCTCCAGCATGGCCTGGAACTCGCTGATCACCTTGAAGCTTTCCTTGAGCGTCTTGCGTTGCAGACTGGTCAGGGCCGCCGGGTTGACAAAGTTGTCCGGCTCCAGGCCCTGGGCCCTGGCCTCCAGGTGGCGGCTGATGCGCAACAGCGTGATAAAGCCGAAGGCCTCCTTGAGGTCTGCGGCCAAGCCGGGCCGCAGAACGCCCGCGGCGGCGGCCCCCTCCAGGCGCTCCAGGGTGCTGGTGGCCAGAACCCCCTGATCCAGGGCCAGGACCCGCGCCCCGTCCACCAAGGGCATCAGGCCGTGGTTCTTGAGGTTGAGCTTGTTTTTGTTTTCGCCGCTGCGCTCCACCACGAACTGGCGCAGGAAACCCAGGGGCGCGCGGTTGTACAGGCCGTTTTTGGCCATGTAGCGCAGGAACAGGCGGTTGCCTTCCAGGGCTCCCCGCAGGTGCTCGCGCAGCAGGTCCACGTAATCGGCCTCGGCGTACACGGCCCGGAAATCAAAGAATATCGTGGCCATGCGCAGGGTCAGGGGCTTGGGCCTCTGGACCCAGCCTCCGAAGGTCTCGCGCCACTGGTCCATGGACTGGCACCAATTGGGGTTGTCGGCCATGATGTCGCCGGTGCACAGGGGAAAGCCGCAGCGCTCCAGGCCCCTGGTCACCCGGTGGGCCAGGCCCAGGAACCAGCCCTTGACCGCGCCCACCGAAGACTCCGGGAGCGGCGCGAAGATCAGGGCGTTGTCCTGGTCGGTGCGCAGGGTCTGTTCCCGGCGGCCCTCGCTGCCCAGGGCCATCCAGCAATACGGCGTGGGCGCGCCGCCCAGGCCCTCGGCCTCCATTTCGGCCTCGCTGAGCACCACCAGCTTGTGGGTCAGCCGGTCGTTGAACTCGGTGACCAGCTCCAACATGTCCTTGGCCGAGCCGCCCAGGCCTAAGAGCATCTCCACCACCCGGTCGATGCGCGGGTGCAAATGCACCAGGTCGTCGATGCTCTCGGACTTGTCGATCTCCCTGGCCAGGGCCACCGGGCTGCCGCCGGTGAGCGCCTGCAAGTCCCGGTCGCTGACAATGCCCGCCAGTTTGCCGTCGTCCACCACGGCCAGGTGATGCAGGCCGTGGCGGCTCATGGTCAACAAGGCCTCGAAGGCGAAGGTCCGGGGGGCGATGGTCTTCAGGGGCTTGGTCATGAAGTCCACCACCTGCTGGTCGAAATCAGCGGCCCGGTCCATGACCCGCACCCGGAAATCGGTGTCGGTGAGGATGCCGATGGGTCGACCCTGGGCGCTGGTGACGATGATGGAGCCCACCTGGCGGGCGGTCATCATCCGGGCGGCCTCGCGCAGGCCGGTGCGCGGCGGACAGGTCAGGACGTCGCGGATCATCACGTCGCCCACCCTGCTGCGGGCCATGGCCGCGCCCAGGCCCAGGCCGCCAAGATCGGCGGCGGAGTTTTGCTCCCGCCCGGCTACCGTGGCCATGTCCCTGGCCAGGCTGAAGCTGAAGAAACGGCGAATGTCCGGGCGGTTGTCAACCAAATCCCGGAAGGCGTCCGCCGGGATCATGTAGCAGACCATGTCCTCCCGGGTGGTCACGTCGAAAAGCGGGGCCCGGCCCGAAAGCATGCTGGTGGCGCCAAAGGTGTCGCCCTCGCCCCGCAGGTCCACCAGCGCGGCGGGCTGGTCGCCCTGGGGCGGCAGGCTTTGTTCTGCCGAGCCGCTCTGGATGATGTGCAGATGCCCGCTGGGTTCGCCGCCGGCCGTGAGCACCCGCGTGCCGCCTGGAAAATAGGCGATCTCCATGGCACCCACCAGTTCGGTCAGTTCTTCATAACCGAGCAGGTCGAACGGGGGCGTGTTTTGCACCGACTCCAGAACCCGTTGCCAGGGAAAATCTCTCATCCGCGATTCCTTTGGTTTATGCCCGGTATTATGGCACTACGGCGGCCCGGAGGGAAACATCCTAGTTGAGCGAACCGGCCAAACCATGGTCGCCAACAAAAACAGTGTTCAATTTATTTCCGATTGGGCTTGAATTCGCTACGGCTGAACCACTATGCTGGACAAGCCTATTCGTCCACTGACTTTGTAATAATTATCGCCGGGAGTGCTGGGAACCTATGGATCTGACACCGGAAATATTGGAGCAGATACTAAAAGACAGCGTGCCTTTTGTTTACAACACCGGTCTGAAGGCCGTGAGCATGGAACGCTGCAGGGTCAAACTGCTGATGCCATTCAAGGGCAACGGCAATCACGTGGGCTACATGTACGCCGGGGCCCTGTTCACCCTGGCCGAGGTGCCGGGCGGCGCGCTTTTCTTTACCACGTTCGACCCGGAAAAGTTCTATCCCATCGTCAAGAGCCTCAAAATCGACTTCCTGCGCCCGGCCAAGGGCGACACCACCATAGACATATCCATAACCGAAGACGAAGCCCGGCGGATCGCCGAAGAAGCCGAGGCTACCGGAAAGAGTGAATTCGTGCTAAAGGGCGAGATCATCGATTCCGAGGGGCGGGTCGCCGCCACCAGCGAGGGAATCTATCAGATCCGCGCCCACGGCATGTAACAACGCCACCGCAGGCACCCAACCGCAGGTCGTTAACCATGATCAGCCGAACCTGTCAGCGGCTATCCAAACCGGGAGATTCATCTTGACTTAGCACCGGAAAATCCAAGTTGATTCAACTGGAGGACAAAATGGCCCAAAAGCCATGGTTGGGCGCCTGCCGGCCCGCAGGCGTGCGCGAAGACGTAGGAGATTATCACAAACCCCTGTTCAGCATTTTAGACGACTCGATACGCGACTACCCGGACGCGGTGTTTACCATATTTCAGGGAGCCGGCCGCACCTATCGGCAGGTCGGAGACTCCGTGGACCGCCTGGCCAATTTCCTGGCCTCCCGGGGTATTGAAAAGGGCGACCGCTGTGCGGTGTTTCTGCCCAACATACCGCATTTCCCCGAGGCTTATTACGGCATCCTCAAGGCCGGAGCGGTGACCGTCACCTGCAACCCCCTCTACACCGCATCCGAACTCAACTACCAGCTAAAGGACTGCGGGGCCAAGGCCGTGTTCGTCATGGACCACCCGGTCTTTTATCCCCTGGCCTGCAAGGCCATCCAGGACACGGACGTCGAGACCGTGGTGGTCTGCAACATCAAGTCGTATCTGCCCAAGGTCAAGGCCATTCTGGGCGGTCTTTTGGGCAAACTTCCCAAGGCCGACAGCCACCAAAGCGGCCACTTCATGTGGGACGACGCTCTGGCCTCGGCCAAGCCCCAGCCGCCCGACGTTGACATTGATCCGCAAAAGGACCTGGGCCTGATCATCTACACCGGCGGCACCACCGGCGTGCCCAAGGGCGCGGCCCTGACCCACGCCAGCCTGTTGCACAATGTCAAGGCGTCATACGAATGGGTCCGGCTGCCCCCCAGCGAAGGCGCGGCCCTGGAACCCATTCGAAAAGGCGGGGCGCATACTTTCATCGGCGTGTTGCCCTGGTACCACAGCTTCGGCATGACCCTGTGCCTGAACCAGACCGTCATCTCGGGCAACCGGGTGGTCTGCATCCCCGACCCCAGAGCCGGCAAACCGCCGTTTACGGAGGTGCTGGCCTCCATCGAAAAATATAAGGTAACGATCCTCACCGCCGTACCAACGATCTACTCGGCTTTCATCACCCATCCGCTCACGGACAAATTCGACCTGACGTCGATCCAGGGCTGCGGTTCGGGCGGCGCACCCATCCCGGTGGAGGTGATCAAGCAGTTCGAGCAAAAAACAGGCGCGGTGATCTTCGAGGGCTACGGTCTTTCAGAGACAGGCCCGGTGGTCTGCATCAACCCCACCACCAAGGAAACCAGGCGCATCGGTTCGGTGGGCCAGCCCGTGCCGGGCACCGAGGTGGCAATCCTTGACCTGGACACCGGCCTGGAGGAACAGCCACTGGGCGCCGACGCCGAGATCGCCGTGCACGGGCCCCAGGTCATGCAGGGTTACTGGAACCGGCCCGATGCCGATGACGAGGTGTTCCGCACCATAGACGGCAAGCGCTATTTCCTCACCGGCGATATCGGCCACCTGGACGCAGACGGCTATCTGTTCATCACCGACCGTAAGAAGGATTTGATCCTGGTGGGCGGCTTCAACGCCTATCCCAGGGAAATCGAGGAAACCCTGTACGAACACCCCAAGGTGGCCAACGCCGCCGTGGTGGGCATCCCCGACCCCAAGAGCGGAGAGGCGGTCAAGGCCTTTATTCAGCTCAAACCGGGCCAGGAAGCCACGGAGCAGGAGATAAAGGATTTCTGCGCCGAGCGCCTGGCCGGCTACAAACGGCCCAAAATGATCGAGTTCCGCGAGGAGCTGCCAACCTCGGTGGTGGGCAAGGTCCTGCGCCGGGTGCTCCGGGATGAAGAAAGGGCGAAATATAAATAAGCGGCCCTATTCCAGGCCATAAACCTGCCGGGGCGCCAAGTGCTCCGGCAGGCGCTCGACGAGGGCCCGCCGGGTCAGGAAGCAATAGTGGCACTCGTCCACGCAGGCGCGGCCAGGCTGCACGCCGTAGTGCCGGGCCAGTTCGGCCGGGCCGCCTTTTACCAAAGGACCGCACACGGGATGGTCCGGGGCATGATAGTCCCGGACCATTTCATGTAGCGGCCTTTGCCACATATTGCCCATGCTGATGCCCTGGCAGATATGCACGTGCCCGAAGGCATCAACATGCACCCGCTTGGGCGAAACAAGTTCTTCGTGTTTGCACTCGGAAAACGACTCGGGGTCCTGGGTGGGCAGGCCATCGGTAAGCTTGTCCGCCGCCCGGCCGATATACAGCGGTTCGCCTCCGGCCACGGGCTCGCCCTTGTCGCCATAATCCGCAGGGCATCCCTTGGCCTGGGGGTTGTCGATGGCTATGGTGCTGGTGGCAATGCCCAGCTTTTCCGCCGCCTGCAAGGCGCGGCTGGCCGGGTTGTCCGGGTCGTCGGCGTGAAAGGCGTCGTTGCTCAGGCTGATGAAAGAAAGCCCCCGGTCCCGCAGGGGCCTGAGCCAAAGCTCGGCATCATCGTCGCAGGTGGCCATGTAGGCGTTGGAGACCATGCTGGCCTTGAAGCCCATGTCGGCGGTCAGGCCAACCGCCTCCAACAGCAGTGGATAATAAAGCAGGGCCTCGCCGCCCTCGAAAAAGATCGAGTCCACCGTGCCGATCTTCTTGGCCTCGTCCAGAACCTGTTTCACCTGGGCCAGGGTAAAGGTGCCGCTTGATCTGGGGCTGCAATACAAAAAGCAGTGGTCGCATTCGTAGTTGCAGTTGTAGGTCAGAAGAAAATGAATTCCGTTGAGCATGGCCTCCCCCTTTCGCCCATGGGTCAAGGCCAGCCTACAACAAAAAAGCCCTTAAAGATACGGGGAAAGCCGTACGCCACCGCGCCCGAAGCATGGGTGATGGACTCCGCCGACCCCTATAAAAAGGCGGGGCGGACCGGAAAAGCCTCCGGCCCGCCCCTTTTGGTTGCATCAGTCCGGCGTACGGTTAGAACGAAGCCGTCAGGGTCACGCCGTAGTTGAGCCCCGGCGCGGCATAGCCGAAGCGTTCCTGATAATCCTCGTCAAACAGGTTGCGGGCAAAGGCGGCCACGGTGAGGTACTGGCACACCGGATAGCTCGCCTCCAGATCCACGGTCATGTAATCGTCCTGGTCGCGAACCCGCAGGTCGGTGGTCCACAAGGTGTTGTTGTTGTAGATGACCTTCTGGCTGCCCACCATGTGCAGAAACACGGCGATCTTGGCATTGTTCGGGGCCTTGTACTGGACGCCCAGGTTGGCCATGTGTTCGGGCAGGCCGGGGATCTCGTCAAAGTCGCGGTCGGCCGGATCGACAAAATTAGCCACAAAGGGATCACCCTCGGTCTTGGACTTCTGATAGGTGTAGTTGAAAAACGCCGAAAAACCCAGGGGCAACTGCTGGCTGATCTGGAACTCCACGCCCCAGATCTCGGCCTTTTCGATATTGTAGGCCACGAAGTTGATCAGGTCGAACTGGATGTAATCGTCGATCTTGTAGTAGTAGGGCGAAAGCTCGATGCTGGTGCGGCTGGGCAGCTCGGCCCGCCAACCGCCCTGGAGCATCAGGCCGTCTTCCTTTTCAAAGGGAAGGTCGCTGGTGTCCACCCCGGCGTCGTCGGGGTCGTAGTGCCAGTAGTGTTCCGGCGGGGTGGGCATGCGCAGAGCCCGGGCCACGCTGACATAGGCCAGGCTCTTGGGCGCGTAATGATAAGTCAGCTTCAAGGACGGAGCCCAGCCGTTCATGCTGATGTCGGGGATATCTTCCACCTCGCCGCCCGGTCCGGAATCGCCATCATAGGATTCGTAACGAATGCCCGGGGTGATCCACAGTTTTTTATCCATCAGGCGAATGTCGCCCATGGCCCAGGCCCCCAGGTTCTTGGCGGCCACGTAGTAGCCGTTGCGGAAGTAATCCCGGAAGTCGTCGGAGTAGTTCTCGTCGCCGTCATCCTTGAGATAGCTGTAGTCAACGCCCACCCGCAGGGTATGGTCGCCGATATCAAGTTTGTAGCCGCCGTCGGCGCCCCAGGAACGGTCGTCGAAAAATTTTTTATGGAACACGCGGTCCATGGAGGCGCGGGTGTTGTATGCCTCGCGGTCGCCGTGGTTCTGCCAGTAACGCAGTTCCACTTCACCATAGGCGCCCATATCCTGGCGCACGCCGCCTTCAAAGAGCCATTTTTCCTTTTCCCACCAGGAGCCGACCTCGGGATAGGCGCCCATGCCGCCATACATGTATTCGCCGTCCGAGGCGGGGTAGTCCGGGTTATTGGGCGAATCATAACCGGGCTCGCCGTAATTTTTGTTTAGCCGGTTATTGACGATAAAGCTTTTCTTTACCTTGGAATACTGAACGTCGGCCCAGACAAAGGTGTCGGTGGGCAAATCATAGCCCAGGTGAAGGTCCACGTTTCCGTAGCGCTGTTCGCCGTTGTAGAGGTAGCCGTCGCTGTCGAGCTTGCGGGCGGCGATGGAATATTCAAAGCGCCCCGGCTTCCAGGCATTGTAAAGGTTCACGCCCCAGGTGTCGTCGCTGCCGTAGGACGCCGAGACCGTGGTTACGGGCAGTTCGGTTTGCGGAGGCTGTTTCAGCACCAGGTTGACCACGCCGCCCAGTACGTTGCCCCAACGGGGATCGGCCACGCCTTTGATTACTTCCACCCTATCCACGTTGTAGAGGGGGATCTGGGTCCAGTCGATGAAATAGCCGCCGGCCGTGCCCGAGGTATTGAGAAGCCGTCCATCGCGCATGACCTTGATGCGCCGGGCGCCGAAGCCCCGGATTTTGATGGAATCGTCATCCATGGCCGTGCCTATCTGCTGGATCCGCTCAACCACGATGCCCGGCTGCCGTTCCAGCACCGTGTCCAGGGTGCTGCCCAGGCTCATGGGGAAACGGTCGGGCATGATCACGTCCATGTTGGGCGTTTCCACGTCCTGTGCCAACTCGGCGGCGGTCACCTTCACCTCATCGAGCTGGATGATTTTTTTAGTCTCGCTTTGGGCGTCAGCCCCTTCATCGGCCAGGGCCGGCGTGCCGCAACACAGCATCGCGGCCAGGGCGCAGATGATCATCGGCCAGCCCATCGGCCGATTTCTTTTCGCTTCCATTTTGTTTCTCTCTCCACTGTTGTCGTTAGTGCGAACGGTTTTTCGTCCGCCTTTGAGCGGCTAGCCGCAAATGCGCCGTTTTCCGGCTCGGCTTACGATCCCACACCCAAGAAAACCAAATAAAAAAACAGCCACGATGGCGATTCCAAAGGGAACCTTCGCCTTCGTGGCTGTTTGCACGCTATTGCCGGCTTCGTCCGGCCGCGATAATTATAGTTTAATATGGGGTGGTGTTTGCCCTCCGGGGGGTGCCACGGCTTCAACCGCTGCTTGATTAATGGACCTTATTAGGACAAATACAAATAAAAATCAAGCATACTTCTTCTATACCACATTTCCCCACAGGCTCGGGCCTGGACATAGGCGCATATCAGGGCCGGGACAGTGCACGATCGGCTCCACTCCTCTGGCAAATCCTGGTCTGAGTGTCAACCGCCGTACTTTTCCAGATATTCAGTCAGGCGCAGTTTGCGCTTGGCGTTGGCGCTGGACATGTAGCGCACCTTGCCAAAGACTGACCGCTCCGGGCCGAAAGGCCGGTCAAAGCGCCCCAGGCACCAGAAGATGCCGGAGTAGGAGTTGGGGTCCCGGCCGTCCAGGGCGTATTTATCGTTCAGGTGGATCATGATCTCCAGTGCCCGGCGCGGATTCGGCGACCATTCAAGGATCTTCTTGCCCCACAGCATGCGCAGGTAGTTGTGGATGACTCCCTCATGCAATAGTTGCCGCTGGGCCGCGTTCCAGACGGGGTCATGGGTCTGGGCCTGTTCCAACTGCTCCAGGCTGTAGACAGAGGGCCTGGGGTCGGCGGCGTGGGCCTCCAGGGTGGCCCTGGCCCATTCGGGCAGGGACTCATACTGCGCGTAATCTGGCCGCAGACGGCAGAAGCTGTAGCCCAGCTCCCGCCAGGTGATGAGCTGGTCCAGGAAGGCCTCGGCGCTGTCGCCCATACCCCACCAGCCGCTGCGTTGGCCTTTGGTCGAGGCGCTCAGCCGGTGCGGGGCCCAGGCCTCTGCGGCTGCGATCTCGCTGAAAACCTGGTGAGCGCCGATGTGGCCGAAGTGCAGATACGGCGACAAGCCGCTGGTGGCCGGCTCCGATGGCTGGTTGCGCCGGGTGTCGTATATGGCCAGGCGCTCACCGACAAACAGGCGCAGCGCCGCCACGGCCCGGTCCTCGCCGCCGCGCAGGGCAACAGGCGCCGTATCGTATTCCAAAGGCAGCCCGGCCAGGGCCGAAGGCTCGGCGGCCAGCAATTCCGCCGGGGCCATGGGCCAGCGTTGGGTTATCTCAGGGGGCAGGGCATCCAGCCTCGGCAGTTCGCAGTCGGCAAGGGGATCGGGCGCTGGCATTTGGGCCAGATGCGCGGGCAGGTTCTTTTGCAGAAAACGGCGGAATGCATAGGCGCTGGGGTACGGCTTTTCCACTGCGGCCAGGGGCATCAGGCCGTTGGAATCCACGGCCTCCAGCCGCACGGCCAGCTTGCGGCTGGAGGCCGCCAGCATGCGCGGCAGAAAAAACGCCGGAAAGTCGTCGCAGACCACCAGGCAGGCCCGGCGGGCCAGGGCCTCCAGCAGGCCCGAGCCCTGGTCGGGGGCCCTCTCTACAAATGGATAATACAGCACCGGCGCGTCGACAAGTCGGCGCTGGTTGGCGGCCATGCCTTGCAGAATGAAGGAGTGCAGCCGGGGCGAGGCGTACCTGTAGCCGCAGCGCAGGGCCTCCAGGATGATCAGGGGTTTGCCCCGCTCCCTGGCCCGGGCCACGGCATTCTCCAGGCCGAAGTTCCAACCCACCCGCCGGGCCGCGGTCATCCAATAGACGATGTACTCGCCAGCTTCGTTAACGGGCATTTCATTGAGCGCCCTCAGGCGTATTTGCGGTGCGAAGGCCATGGTCTAGATTATACGGCATTCGAGAAGGCCTAGGGCTTTTGGCCGCAATAGTGAAAGGCCTTGGACTGGTGGCCGTTCATGGTCTTGGTCACGGTTTGCTCCAGGTCAATCCTCCGGAAGGCGGCGGTCAGCTTCTCAATATACGCCGGATCGTGATGGCGCAGCACCGCGCCTTCGTCGAGTTCGAACACGCCGTATGTGCCGTATGTTGCGGCGCATCTTTCATAGCGGTCCAGGTTGCGCGCATCGTCGTTGATTAAAAAATCGGCAACATAGACAAGGCCGCCGGGCCTGAGCAGGCGGCTGATCTCAGCCATGAGTTTGCCCTGGGCCGCGCTGCCGGGGATGCAGGTGAGCACGGCCACCAGCAGCACCGCGTCGAACGAGCCGTCCGCAAAGGACAGGGGCAGGCCATCCATGGACCGCAGGTCCAGGTCGGGGTTTTCGCCGAGGCCGCGTTTTATCAACTCCGGCGAGGCGTCCACGCCCACCACGCCGTCATGGCCCAACGCGGCCAGCTCGGCGGCCACCCGGCCATAGCCGCAGCCGTAATCCAGGATGCGGGCGCCGGGTTTCAAATGCTCCAGCACGCAGCCCAAGCATGGTTTGAGGGTGAAGTCTTTTTCCCGAGCCACGCTGTCCCAGTATTGCCGCTGAAAATCCAGATCATTCATTGCCAATTGCCATGTGAATAGTACCTTTGCTCAATTTTACGTGGTTTTCCCGGCTTCAACCACCTGGTCTTCAAAGCGACAGGCCCAAAATCAACCCAAACTGTTTCCCGGTTAATTTTTTTCGCCTCAATTATAGTGTTTGATTGTTTTTCAGTGATTTCCTATATTATATTTATTTTTACTTAGCGTTTTTCAATCCAACTCTATTATTGAGAGGCATAATGGAAACCGTATATAAAAAACTAGCGGATAAAATCCAGATGGGGCATTCCCAGCGCGTCGCCAAAATTTTCTCGACGCTGATGGACGAAACCTCGGCCGGCCTGATGCTGGCCATGCCGGGCCAGCCCACCGAACTGGCGGAAAGAACCGGCCTGCCCCTGGACGACGTGAACACCCGCCTGCGCGATCTGTACGTAAAGGGCGCGGCCTTCAAGTCGGGCCGGACCGATCCCCCTTCATACTATATGGTCCGCAACGTTCCCCAGTTCCACGACTCGACCATAGTCTGGCCCCAGGCCACGGATGAGTTCCTGCTGGCCTGGCGCGATTTCATGGATACCGAATGGCACGATCTGGCCAAGGTGATCGCCAAGATGATGCCCAAGCCCATTTCGAGGGTAATACCGGTGGGAATCAGCATCCAGATCAAAAACCAGATTCTCAACTTCGAGAGCATCAATGAAATCATCGACAACGCCAAGGTGTTGTCAGTCACCCCCTGCACCTGCCGCCGGTCCATGGGCAAATGCGACCGGCCGGTGGAGACCTGCATCCAGGTCAACAAGGCCGCCGAGTACAGCCTGGACCGCGGCAGCGGCCGCCTAATCACCAAAGAGGAGGCCCGGGAGATCTGCCGCAACGCCGAGAAAGAGGGCCTGGTGCATGTGACCATGAACAAGCACGAGGTGGACGCCTTTATCTGCAACTGCTGTCCCTGCTGCTGCCTGGCCCTGCCCGAGTTGGTCAAGGCCGGGACCAAGATTTTGGATCCCAGCCGCTATGTGGCCGAGATCAACGCCGACGAGTGCACCGGCTGCGAGGTCTGCCACGAACGTTGCTACTTCGAGGCCATCACCTGGGGCGACGCCGACGAAACCTACAGCGTGGTCAACCCGGACAAATGCATGGGTTGCGGCTTGTGCATGGTCACCTGCCCGGTTGATTGCATCGAACTGAAGGAGATCAGGCCCGCGGACTTCGTGCCCAAGGATATGAAGCACTAATCGGAGCGGCCGGCTAAGCCCCGGCCTCTGCGTTATCCATGAAAAGCGGCGGGCCCCCGATGGGGGCCCGCCGCTTTTCAGCATCAAATGCCTAGGCCTGCAATTCTTCCAGAATCATCTGCTTGAGCTTATATTTCTCCACCTTGAAGGTGGGGGTCAGCGGCAAGGCGTCGATGAAGCGCAGGTGCTTGGGCAGCATGTATTTGGGCATCTCTCCCTTGAGCCATTCCCGGAAATCGGTTTCAATGATGGTCTGGCCTTCCTTGGCCACCACAAACACCACGATGTCGTCTTCGCCGCCCTCGGCAGCGGGAATAGGCAGAGCCGCGCTGGCGGCCACGGCACCATAGCTGTTGACGATGTCTTCCACCTGGTATGACGATACGTTCTCGCCCCTGGTGCGGATGAATCCGCCCATGCGGTCCACGAAGTAGAAGAAGCCGTCTTCGTCCTTGTATACGCCGTCGCCGGTGTGCAGCCACTGGTTACGGTAGGTCTCGGCCGTGGCCTCGGGCTTGTTGAAGTATTCGTTAAAAATCATAAAGGGCAGCTTGCTGCGCACGCCCAGCTGGCCGTGCTGGTTGGCGCCCAGTTCGTTGTCCCTCTCGTCCAGCACCGCCACCTCCAAAAGGGGCGAGATGGAGCCCATGAAGCCCTTGGCCAGGGTGACGGCCTTTTCCGGCTCCACCACAACGCCTCCGGCGGCGACGACCCTGCGGCGCAGTTCCTGCTTGGAGTAGCCCTTGTACAGATCGGCCGGGGTGCCCTCGGCGTCGCCGAACTCGTCCAGGATGCCGATGAAGGGGTTGCCCGACTCGGTCTGGCCGTAGCCGCAGATCACGAAATCAATGCCGAAACGGCGGGCAAAGGTCTGGTGATACAGGGGCAGCGGCTGCATGTAGGCCTTATTGAGGGTGTTGCGGCGGTCGTTTTCGCTGGGCGGGGGCATCTGGAGCCAGGGCATCATCACGTCCAGCAGGATGGCCATGGTGGCCCCGCTCTTGTTGATGCGGTTCCAGAATTCGCCCACGCTGAAGCTGTCCCACATGGCCACCTTGCAGCCCACCCAGGCGGCCCGGGCCAGGTTGATGAAGCATCCTGCCACGTGATACATGGGCAGGTCGTTGAAGATCACGTCGTCCTCGGTGACGATATTCAGGGCATTATGCACGTACTGCCTGGTCCAGCGGTGGGTGTGCACCACGCCCTTGGCCGGGCCCGTGGTGCCCGAGGTGTAGACGATGTTGGCCAGGTCCCAGGGATCGATAACCTCGCTGGGTTTGGCTTGACTGCCTTTGAGCAGCTCCGAGAAGTCAATGGCCTCGAAGTTGGCGTGCAGGGAGTTGTCCTTGGCCTGGGCCTTGAAGTCATGGTCGCTTTCCTGGGGCCTGTGCACCACCACCTTCATGGCGCCGATCTCGTCGGCAATATGGTTCAGCAAGGGCTCGCGGCCGTTTTCGGTTATCAGCAGTTTGGGCCCGGTGTCGTTGATCTGGTACGACAGCAGCCGTCCCTGGTAGTTGAAGTTGATGGGACTGAACACGGCCCCGGCCTTCCAGATGCCAAACATGGCCAGGGATGTCACCAACGGATTAAGCAGGAACAGGGAAACGCGGTCGCCCTTTTCAACGCCCATGGCCATGAGGCTGTTGGCTATGCTGTTGGCCGCCTCGTCAAACTCCTTGAAGGTGAAGCTGCGGTCGTCTTCGCCATAGTAAAAAAACACCTCATCGGGCTTTTTCGCGGCCCATTTCTCCATGGCGTCGACAACCACCTCATCATATAGCGCCAGCTGCTTTTCAAGATCCGTCTTGTCCATAAGGCCTCCGTAACCTAATTTTGGTTCATTTGCAGTTGGGCGACGGTTGCGCCGATCAAGGCATCACGCCGTGCCTCATCACCGGCGCCGGCGGCTGGCAGCGGCGGTTGGCCGCCAGTTGCAGCGCCTTTATCAAACGGGGCCGGGTATCCCGCGGGTCGATGACGTCGTCGATGTTGAAATTGGCCGCCGCGGGATAGGCCCCGGAAAAGCGGGTGTACATTTCGGCAAGCTCCTTCCAGAGCTTGTCAGGGTCGGGCGAGGCCGCCAGCTCGGCCCCGTGGGCGGCCTTGATGGCGCTGTCCACGGGCAGGGAGGCGAAGTCGGCGGTGGGCCAGGCCAGGGTCAGGGTCTGGCCCACGCCATAGCCGCACATGGCCGAGCCGCCGAAACCGAAGGCCTTGCGCAAAACCACCGTGAACTTGGGCACGTCGGCCCAGGCCAGGGCGTGGGCCACCGCGAGCCCGCTGCGCAGGGCCCCTTCCCTTTCCGAGCGCGGTCCGGTCATCACCCCCGGCACGTCCACCAGAAACACTAGGGGGATGTGATAAGCCGAGCACAGGTCGATGAAGTGCCGCTCCTTCTGGGCGGCCTTGGCCGTGATGGCCCCGGCGTCCACGGCGGGCTGGTTGGCCACTATGCCCACCACATGCCCGCCCAAGCGGGCCAGGCCGGTTATCATCATGGGCGCGAACAGGGGCTTGATTTCAAAAAAGCTGTCCTTGTCCACCACATGACCGATGACCTTCTTCATGTCATAGGCCCGCCGGGAACTCGACGGCAGGATGTCCAGCAATTTCGGGTCGCGGCGGCCGGGGTCGTCGCCGGTATCGGCCCATGGCGGATACTGCCAGGCGTTGGTGGGCATGTAGGACAGATAGTCGCGGGCCATCCGCAGGGCCTGGTGGTCGTCGTCGGCCGGGTTGTCGGCCACGCCCGATATGGCGCAGTGCACGTCCGTCCCGCCCAGTTCCTCCTTGGTCACCTCCTGGCCCAGGGACATCAGCACCACCGGCGGTCCGCCCGCGGCCATCATGCCGGTCCCCCTAACCATGATGGAAAACTCCAGCAGGCTGCCTTCCAGGGAAGACTCCCCGGCACAGGGGCCCATGATCACCCCCAACATTGGTGCCACGCCGGAAAGACGGGCCATCTTGACGTACTGCATGGCCGGCGGCAGGCCCTCGGCCGAGTCGCCCAGCATCTGGGCCCTGGCGCCCGAACCGTCCAGCAGAAACACCAGGGGCACCTTTTCCTGGGTGGCCAGGTCGATCATGCGCAGGCGTTTGTGAAAGTTGGTGACCCCGGTTGAGCCACCCAGCACGGTGAAGTCCTCGGCGATGACGCCCACGTGCCTGCCGTCCACCAGGCCGAAGCCGGCCACCAGGCCGTCGGCCGGGGTAATAGGCTGGCCGGCCTTTTGCCCGGCATGGCTGGCCAACAGGCCATATTCCTCAAACGAGCCTTGATCCAGCAGCAGGCCGACACGTTCCCGAACGGTCATTTTCCCCTGGGACCGCTGCCGCTCAACCCTCTTCGCTCCCCCCATGGCCATGGCTTCCCGTTTGCGCTCGGCCAGATCTGCGACGGCATCTTTCATGGGTTTCATGCTGCTTGCCCTCCACAGGTGTGGCAAACCATCTCATGGCCAGTTTCCATAGCCGCCAATTGTTTTTCGGCTACTTTTGCCATAATCATTTTTTGTATTAGCATCATATTTTATCCATGTAATGATTTTCAAGTCGTATTAATACTGTTCTTTTTATTTTTAGCTAATTTTCTTACATCTCATATTTTTAACATTGTTTCGCCCCCCGATACACAAGCCCATAGATCATCTTTCCAGCCGTGGCCGGACAATTGCACGTTCTTTCAGTGCCGGACCCGGAAAGGTACGCCTCGATTATGGCATGCAGTACCTGGTCACTTGGGCGGTTAAGTTCACCGGAATTCCGTCAAACCGCGGCGGCGGGCCGCTTGAACAAAGAAAAAGCCCACACCATCCGTCAACCGGAGGGTGTGGGCATTGATTATCAAAGTGCGGAGGTATCAGGGGCTGAGCCTGCAGACGGCCCCAATATCCGCGTCATACGGGCGGCAAATTAAGCGAACATCTCAAAGTTGGTAAAGAACTGCCCGATCTGCACGCCGAGATATACGCATTCCACGCCTTCAAGGCAGGAACTGGCGTCTTTTTCGTCCAGCAGGGTGTGCAGGCGGTGATCGCCCTTGCTCAGTTTGATGACCCAATATTTTTTGTCGGGCTTGTACTCCAATTCCAAATCAAGGCCGTGCTCTTGAATCTTGGGGTACATTTCATTTAGTTTGGCTGCCAATTCAGATGCTTTGTGTTCCATTTTCTTCCTCCGTTCCGCTTTTCGCTAGGGAATCCATGGGTCACATGTTTTACCGGAAAACCTTCCGGCCACTCGCCAATGGCTATGTTGTTAATAGTGTAAGACATAGTATGTCGATGGTCAAACCTGGGAGCCCCCAAACGGCTCAACCCGGCTGACCATGGGCGGCAACACGTTAATAATATACACCAATTTTTACAATGAAATCGGCGACCCGCCGTCTGCCGTTAGCGGCGAATACGCCCCTTGAGATCTTCCAGTTCGGCCCGCGCCTGATCCATGCACTCGGGGCAGATGCCGTGACTGAACCGGGCTTCGGAATGGGTGGTGACGTATTGCTCCACCTGTTGCCAATAGCCCTGGTCATCCCGGATCTTCTTGCAGTGGGCGCAGATGGGCACGATGCCCCGCAGGGTCTTGATCTCGGCCTGGAGCTTTTCGCTGACCATGAGCAAAATGGCCGCCAACAGACTGAAGACAAAGATGATATTCCAAAGGAACATCACCTCGTTGATGGCCCCCCATTTGAAGTAGGCCCCTTCCAATGGCAGTGTTTGTAGCAACACAATGCGAACGAGCATGACCAGTGCTTGCAGTGCATATACGACAGACCCGTATATCCGCATGGGCCGCCGCAAGGCCAGGGCGCCCCTGAACAGATCTTGGGCGATGAGGATGCAGAACAGCGCGACAACCAGGGCGACCAGGGTGCTGCATGCGGTCTGGGACGGACTTACATACGTAAACCAGATGGTCAGCAAAAACTGCACCAAGACCAACGACCACATGGCGCGGTAAAGAGGCGGCCGCTCCACGAAAATGCGCATTCCGATCCAACCTATTCCGTAGGACAGGGCAAACGCCGTGTTGGCCCCCACCACCGTCAACAACGCCGGGGCGGCGGCTCCCTTGAGCAACACCAGACATAGGCCGATGGCGGAGAAAATGGAGGCAATAGTCCACTGGAGGGTGCCACCCACCAGGGAACCGGACCTGTGCAGCAGGTAGTACAGCACCGGTGAAAACAAGCTTATGGCCGTGATGGATATGATCAGGGTTTTGACGTCGAGCATTGGGCGGGCCATCCGAAATCGCGTTAGGGCTTAAGTAGCGCATTATATTATAGACGGAGTCTGATTTTCACCAGGCGATTTCGGTAAATGCCGGACAGGCAAAAAAGAAGCGCTCCCCTCCCCCGGCCATAGAGATTAAGCTACACACGAAAAAGTTGTTATTTTCCGATTTGTTATTCTATTTTGTCATGCTTTTGTAAGTTATGTTTACAGCACAACAATTGGATATTATCGGCTGTTTGAGAAGATCCGCCCTTTGACCATGGTATGATGTGATCGAAATGTAAATCATCGGTCGAACCACAGACAACACATTTTCCTCCATCTCGTTTCCATACTGCGACTTTTACTGATGTTGGGATGATGCGCCTACGTTCTTTGTGATCTGTCTGTTCAACAGGGGAACCATCAATTTCATCAGTTGCAACTAATTTAAACTTAAAAACTAGTCTGCCACCCTCAGCTACGGACCAAGAATCAACCAAATTGAACATGCCATTATATGACCAAATACCCTGCTTAATTTTTTCATAGACTCTTACTTTCTCAACGGTTCGCAATCCGCGCACATATTCCTGTGCAGCACGAAAAAATTTACCGTTTTCGTTTATCTTTCCAGAAGAGCCCATTAATGTCTGGTTAACTACTTTTGGATTTGGGTTGTGGTTGCTTTTAGGTACATCATGGCCCTCGTAGACTATCGTTGACCCATCGTCCTCAAATCGATCCGCGTATGGGCTACCATTTCTTACGGACATCAAAATAACCGAATAATCTGGCCTAATCCTATAGTTCATTCCGCGCTGTAGACTTATTGCCTCGCGTGTACACATTTCAAGATAACTAATGATTTCGTTCGCCATACAAGCTCGCGTTTAAACTGGATTAAGCACAATAGTTACATATTAAATTCGTTAACTTTTCTGCATTAGTTTTATAACACAAAACCTCCCTATGTCCGCAACTTGTAGAAGGTCATAGGGAGGTAAATGAACGTTAATGACTCTTTAATCTACATGCCCCGGCGGTACATGCCTCCCACATCGTAGAGGGCCTTGGTGATCTGGCCCAGGGAGCAAGAACGCACCGTGCTCATCAGCTCTCCGAAGACGTTGCCGCCTTCCAGGGCCGCCTTTTGCAGGCTCTTCAGGGCCTGGGGAGCCTCTTCGGCGTGGGTCTGGTGGAACTTGTTCAGACGATCGAGCTGGCTGCGCTTTTCGTCCTCGGTGGCCCGGGCCAGTTCTAGTTCACACTGGGCCTCCTCATAGTTCGCGTTTGGATTGAGGAAGGTGTTGACGCCGATGATTGGCAACTCGCCGGTGTGCTTGAGCGTCTCGTAATAGATGCTCTCGTCCTGGATCTTGGAGCGCTGATAGCCGGTCTCCATGGCTCCCAATACGCCGCCCCTGGCCGTGATGCGGTCGAATTCGGCCAGCACGGCCTCCTCCACCAGGTCGGTCAACTCGTTGACGATGAACGCGCCTTGCAGCGGGTTTTCGTTCTTGGCCAGGCCCCACTCGCGGTTGATGATCATCTGGATGGCCAGGGCCCGGCGCACCGATTCCTCGGTAGGCGTGGTGATGGCCTCGTCATAGGCGTTGGTGTGCAGGCTGTTGCAGTTGTCGTAGATGGCGCACAGGGCCTGCAGGGTGGTGCGGATATCGTTGAACTGGATTTCCTGGCTGTGCAGCGAGCGGCCCGAGGTCTGAATATGATACTTGAGCATCTGGCTGCGGGTGTTGCCCTTGTACAGGTTGCGCATGGCCACCGACCAGATGCGCCGGGCCACCCGGCCGATCACCGTGTATTCCGGGTCCATGCCGTTGCTGAAGAAATAGCTCAGGTTGGGCGCGAAGTCGTCTATGCTCATGCCCCGGCTGAGGTAGTACTCCACATAAGTAAAGCCGTTGGCCAGGGTCAGGGCCGTCTGGGTGATGGGATTGGCCCCTGCCTCGGCAATGTGGTAGCCGCTGATGGACACGCTATAGAAATTGCGCACGTCGTTGTTGATGAAAAACTGCTGAATGTCGCCCATCATGCGCAGGGCGAAATCGACGCTAAAGATGCAGGTGTTCTGACCCTGGTCTTCCTTGAGGATGTCGGCCTGCACCGTGCCGCGCACTGTCTGCAGCACATGTTCTCTTATGCGCTCCAGTTCCTCGACGTCGGGCCGGCGGCCCTGATCCGCCTCGAATTTGGCAACCTGCTGATCCAGGGCCGTATTGAAGAAAAAGGCCAGCATGATCGGGGCCGGGCCGTTGACGGTCATGCTCACGCTGGTGCCCGGATCGCAAAGGTCGAATCCGTCGTAGAGGACCTTCATGTCCTCCAGGGTGCAGATGCTCACCCCGCTGGTGCCGACCTTGCCGTAGATGTCGGGGCGCAGGTCCGGGTCCCAGCCGTAGAGGGTCACCGAGTCGAAGGCCGTGCTCAAGCGGGCCGCCTTGGCGTCGCGGCTCAGGAGCTTGAAGCGGCGGTTGGTGCGGAACGGGTCGCCCTCGCCGGCGAACATGCGGGTGGGGTCTTCGTCGGTGCGCTTGAAGGGGAACACCCCGGCGGTGAAGGGGAAGCTGCCGGGCACGTTTTCCGAGCGCATCCAGGTATAGACCTCGGCAGGGTCCTCCCATTTGGGCAGGCAAACCTTGGGGATGTCCAGGCCGCACAGCGAACGGGTGGTCAGCGGCACGCTGAACTGCTTGTCCCTAACCTTGTATTTGTATTCGCGGCCCGAATAGGCCTTTTGCATTTCCGGCCATTGGGCCAAAAGCTTATGGGTGTTGTCGGTGTAGCCTTCCTCGATATCGTGCACTTCGGCCCGCATGGCGTCCAGGACCGTCTTGTAGCCCTTTTTGCCCTTGTATTTCTTGGCCATGTAGTCGTGGGCGTTCTTGAGCTGCCAGATCTGGCGCACCTTGGCGGCCTGTTTTTTGGTCTGTTTGTGATAGGACCGCACCGCGTCGGCGATATCCGACAGATAGCGCTCCCTGTGGGGCGGCACGATAATGGTCTTGTCCTCGCTGTAGGCCTCCTTGGGCTTTTGGCGCTGGGATTCGAACTTAACGCCGGTCTTTTCGGCGATCTTGTCCAGCAGACCCAGATACAGCGAAGTGACGCCCTCGTCGTTGAACTTGGCGGCAATGGTGCCGTAGACGGGCATCTTATCCGGGTCCACATGCCATAGGCCCTGGTTGCGCTGCATCTGCTTGCGTACGTCGCGCAGGGCGTCCTCGGCCCCCCGGCGGTCGAATTTGTTGATGGCCACCAGATCGGCGAAGTCGAGCATGTCGATCTTTTCCAGCTGGGAGGCCGCGCCGAATTCGCAGGTCATCACATACAGGCTCAGGTCCACGTGATCGACCACGGCGGCGTCGCCCTGGCCGATGCCCGCCGTCTCGACAATGACCAGGTCAAACCCGGCGGCCGCGGCCACCTTGGTCACCCCGTCCAGGCCCCGGCTGATCTCCAGGCCGCTGCCTCTGGTGGCCAGTGAGCGCAGATGGATGCGGTCGGACTCGAGGCTGTTGAGACGGATGCGGTCGCCCAACAGGGCGCCGCCGCTCTTGCGCCGGGTGGGGTCCACGCTGATGACGGCCACCCGCTTGTCCGGGAAATCGCCCAGGAAACGAATAAGAAGTTCGTCGGTGAGGCTGCTCTTGCCCGCGCCGCCCGTGCCGGTGATGCCAAGCACCGGGGCCTTTTTACCGCCGCCATTGGCGCCGAGCACCTTGTACCAGCCGTCAAGTTCGCGGCCGGCCAGGGCCTCGCGCTCCACCAGGGTCATGGCCCGGGAAACGCGCATGGTCTCTTCCGGCCTCAGATTCTGGAAGTCGGCCGGACTCTGGCCGTCGCCCAGGGCATAGTCCACGCTGGAGACCAGGTGGTTGATCATGCCCTGGAGGCCCATCAGACGGCCGTCTTCGGGCGAATAGATCTTGGCCACGCCATAGGCTTCCAGTTCCTTGATCTCGTCGGGCACGATAACCCCGCCGCCGCCGCCGAAAACCTTGATGTGGCCAGCGTCGCGCTCCCTGAGCAGATCGACGATGTACTTGAAGAACTCCACGTGGCCGCCCTGGTAGCAGCTGGCGCACACGGCATGGGCGTCTTCCTGGATGGCCGCGTCGACGATGTCCTGCACCGAGCGGTTGTGGCCCAGGTGGATCACCTCGGCGCCGGTGCCCTGCAGGATGCGCCTGATGATATTGATGGCCGCGTCGTGGCCGTCAAAAAGCGATGCCGCCGTTACAGTGCGAACCGGGTTCTTGGGTACATACGGTTTGGTTTCTATGGTCATGGCTAACCCCCGCCTTATGGGGAAAATCAAACAAGCTGGCCCATGATCAGGGCCGTTTGGTCTTCGATATATTTTTGCAGGCCGATTTTGGCCAAAGCCCAGCGCCGGAAGGCCCACATGTGGCCGATTATCATGATGTTATGAGCCATCAGCTCCAGTTCGCCCCTGTTCAGAGGGCGCAGGGAGTAATCCTCCACGCCGCGTTGCAACAGGCCGGTGAACATGGCGGTGATGCGCAGTTCATGATCCAGCACATAGCGCATGGCATCCTTGGCCAGGCTTTTTGTTTCCTGGTAAATGAGCGTGATGTGCGGGCCCATTTGGTCGCAAACGGAGATATAGGCCCCTATGGCCGCGTCAAGGACCCTGGCCCCGGCCCCGCTGAGGGCGATCTGGGGTTTGAGGCTGTCTTCCATTTCCTGGTGGATGGCCTCGCAGACCAGATACAGCACGTCTTCCTTGTTTTGCACGTATTCGTAGAGCGAACCGATGGAAATGCCCGCGGCCTTGGCCATCTCCCTGGTGGTGGTCTTGTGGAAGCCTTTTTCGATGAACATGCCCACCGCCGCGTCGGCTATCTGCCGCCGCCGCTTGGCCACCAGGTTCTGGTCCTTGACCACGGTGGGTATTTTGCGGGCAATGTTTTGTTTGCCTGTTGAGGACATTGTGCTATTCTGCCGCCTTCAATTGAGGGACACCTCCGACTGAGCGCTCGCTCAGGTTCAATTTAACAAGATATTGTTCAGGTTGTCAAGGACTCCTTTTCAACATCAGAACAGCACAGAGCCCTGACATATTAATAAGCTCAATTAACTCCCGATCATATTATCCTTGTTTTTGCTCCCTTTATATGAATACATATTAACAATTAGTCAGAGAGGGAGGGCAAATATGCTCAAAAAAGCCATGGTGCTTCTAATAATCGTGGGCCTGGCGGTCATCGCCGCGGCGGCCTATGCCCAGCAACAGAGCAAACCCTGCCCCTGGACAATATCCAAAATCGCCGCAGGCAAATGGGGCAACGGCAACCACAAGGCGGGGCTATGGGCCAAGGGATCGTTTCCCATCAACATCCCCGGCGTAACCGAGCGGCCCGATTGGTATGTCAACGGCACCAACGTCGGCAAGTCCCAGATACAATTCGACACGCGGTTCATCCCCAACAGTTCGGGCCTGCTTAAGCCGGGGACCAACACCGTCAAGGTGCAGTTCAACAAGCCGCCCTACAACGGCGCATCCCACAGCATTACCTTTGACAACTTCAACTGGGATGACGTACCGCCCGGAGGGTACAAGTGGTATAGGTAGAACCCGTCTGATAATCGCGCATCTTCAACACAAAAAGGCAACACCGCGTATTCAACGGTGCCGCCTTTTTTATGGGACTATCTACAAAACCTAGAAACTGGCCATGACCCACAACAACACTGACTGGACGTTGGCGTTCTGGGAATAGTCGCCGGTGTAGGCCAGTTCCAAAGCCGCGCCCCAAGGCAACGGGCAGTTGATTTGCAAATCAACAGCCAGGCCGTCGTGGTCTGAATCAGGGCCATCCAGGTTGCGCGTCGTTCCGGCGAGTTCGGCGGTGGACTCTGTCCGGGTGTCCAGGTATTCGTGACGCCAGCCGGCGGTAAGCTGAAGCTGTACATCTTTGACCGATGCGGCCAGTGTGGCACCCAGCAGATGCCGCAGGCTATTGTAATCATCCAATTCCAGGCGCGAGTTCAGCAAATCAGCGTCGTTTTCATTGGCGCTCACACCGTCTACCCGCACCCAATTCATATTAAACAGAGGCGTCAGGGTGATGCCCTCGGCCAAGCAGAAATCATGGCCGGCCTCGCCCCAGGCGGCCCATGACTCGGTGTCATAGTCGGCCCGGGCCGTTGCGCCGGTCATCCAAAGGGGCCGGTTTGCGTTGTTGTCGTCGCGGCTGTATCTGGCCCCGCCTTGAGCCCGCCAGTTGTCCTTGGCAAATCCGGCATATGGGGTTATGCCCATGCCCTTGACGTTGGAGTCTCCGCCCCCGCTTTCCAGGTCGGCGTCCGCCTCATGAATATCTAGATTCAGCCCCGCAGTAAAGGACGAACCAAAACGGCACTGAAAGCCGACATCCGTTCCGTAGGCCTTCCAGTCAAAGCCCGAGGCCATGGCCTCACCGCTCTGGCTGCCCCAGCCGTAATATGGCGTGGCGTAGATTTGATTCGCGTCCTGAGCGTCAAGCGCCGGCCGGCTCCGACGCAGGCGCAGCGAAGCACGCTTCATGGCCTCCTGGGCCAAAATACGGTTTAGCTGAATCGACGCCGCGGCGGCCTGGGGCAGCATCTGCTTGGGATAATAATAGTCGCCCATGGAGCCCAAGACCTCCTGGGCAAACAGGCGCTGGGCCTTGGTGCTGGCATGGACATCCCACCACAAATAATTGTCGGCATCGGGCCTGGCTTGGCCGGTTGCCTCGTCAAAACCGGTGCCCGTGACGTTGGTGAATCCGTATTTGCCTGGGTTGGCTATAATCTTGCGGGTCATGGCGCCGATATCCGGAACAATGACCACCGAGTCGGGATGCTCGGCCTTGAATTCTGCTATGGCCTTTTCCATTTCAGCCTGGTATGCCGCAACCCATGTTGCGACAATAAGGGTTGGGTCATTGGGGAAGATATCGGGGGCATATTCCACAGCCACCAACGTGGGCACCACAAATTGCCGGGCGCCGCTGTCGTATAGTTTTTGCAGATTATTCTTCAGATCCGCAGCCACCGCTGCCGGGTCGGCGAGTTCACCCGTAGTCGCTATCTTCAGGGCATCGTTATGCCCCGCGAACAGGAACACAACTTCATCGGCTGAAAAGGCGCCACCCTGAGCCGTGTATTCGTCGATCACGCTGCCCACGTTGGGAACATAAAATTCAAAGGGCAACTCAGGAACCAAGGCGGCGCCCTGGCCCATCAGCGCCCCGCCAAAGGCATAATCAGCCCCGCCCCGCAAAGAGGCCTCGTTGCCCCGGCCGAAAGCGGAAGCAACGTAATCGGCCCAGTTGGGTCCGTTGGTCAGGCGGCCGTTGGTTATCGAAGGGACATCAGACGGGACCAGTCCGGGTATCGACTTGAGCAACAAGGCCAGAACATTTCCGTTATCGGTGCTGCTGTCGCCCCAAAAGCTCAGGTTTCCAAAGCTTTGGGCCGATGCTGGAATTGTTTCTATTAGTAAAAGTAATAAGGCCGAAATCAAGAAAATACACTTGGCGTAGCGCTGCATAGGCAGGTCCCCCTTTTTAATTATGGTGTCCGAACAGCGGCTCGGAGCTTACCCCCGTTCCAAGCCTGTTGACGCCGGTGATAAATTGTAATCAGTATTCATCGCTCGTGGGAACCTAGCATTTTAGTTTTGCTGACATCAAGCATTAGCTTGGCTGTTGGCCCGGTCATCCATAACCTGCGGCATCACAATCTCCAATTTCTCTTGGGGCGATGTATCCAACCGCGTCCATAAATGGTATAGGAACTTAAAGTCGATTGGCCTGTTCGCAGGGCGGCAATTGATGCGGCAGCGCAGCCCGTATTGCCTTGTTTTCATGTGCCGTTTACCGGTGGCCCACGCTTGCCGACATCGCCACTGGCGGCTAGACTGTCCCCTAGAAAACTTCAAGGAGCATAGATGAGCAATCATCATCACACGGCGCATCCCGGCGGCCATCCCCATAAAAGTGAAGACGGCGTAACGCCCCTGCGGCTGGTGGCCTGGGAGACGACCCGGCGCTGCAACCTCAGTTGCGTGCATTGCCGGGCCGGAGCGGCGGATCACGAATACCCCGGTGAACTGACAACGGCCCAGGGCGAGGAACTTCTCAAAGACCTGGCCACCATGGGCAGCCCGGTGATCATACTCACCGGCGGCGAACCGCTATTGCGCGGCGACATCTTCCATTTGGCCCGGTTCGGCACGGACCTGGGCCTGCGCATGGTCATGGCCGTAAACGGCACCCTTTTGACCCCGGATATCGCCCGCAAGATGGTGGATTCGGGCATCCAGCGCATCTCCATCAGCATCGACGGCCCGGACGCGGCCAGCCACGACGCCTTCCGGGGCCAGGAGGGCGCGTTCGCCGGGGCCATGGACGGCTTCGAGGCCGCCCGCCAAGTGGGCCTGGATTTCCAGATCAACACCACCGTGACCCGCAGCAACCTGCCCCACATGCAGGCCATCCAGGACCTTGCGGTCAATTTGGGTGCGGTGGCCCATCATATCTTCCTGTTGGTGCCCACGGGCCGAGGCCGGGCCCTGACCGGCGAGATCATCAGCGCCGAGGAATACGAAGACGTACTCAATTGGTTCTATGACCAGCGGGGCAAGACGCCCCTGGAGCTAAAGGCCACCTGCGCGCCGCACTATTTCCGGGTGCTCCGGCAGCGGGCCAAGGCCGACGGCCAAAAGGTGGCATTCAACACCCATGGTCTGGACGCCGTGAGCAAGGGCTGCCTGGGCGGCCAGGGCTTCGCCTTCGTCAGCCACGTGGGCCAGGTCCAGCCCTGCGGCTATCTGGAGCTGCCCGCCGGCAACGTAAAGGAAATGCCCTTTTCGCAAATCTGGCGGGAATCCGAGCTGTTCGCCAAGTTGCGCGACCACAACCGCCTGGGCGGCAAATGCGGCATCTGCGAATACCGTCGGGTCTGCGGCGGCTGCCGGGCCAGGGCCTACGAGGCCACCGGCGATGTGCTTGCCGAGGAGCCGCTGTGCATGTATCAGCCCACGGGCAAGGGCGATGTTGCGTAACGTTTCCGGCGTTTCACCCAAAAAACAATGTAACAATAACATTTAACGTATTATTTTATTTTGATTTTATGGTTTATCGCAATCCCCGGGCATCAACCTGAAACGTTTCAAGCGTTTCAGGCGAACCGACGGTTGGCCAAAGTGCCTGTATTTTTATTGTAAATACACAATATTAGCATCTGCCCAGGCACTGGCACTGAATTTGCGTTGATTGACGGTGTCCCTCTGGGGATCAGCCCCATATATTTGATGTCCGCCTTATGCGGCCGCAACGAACCCGCCTATTTCTCAACAACAATGTTGCGTGAATCGGGATTCTTGGCTATGTATTAAGGCTCACTACAATCTAGTAGGTTGAAGGAAAACGGCCTACGGGGCGGGTCTCGGTCGGCCCGCCGATTAACGTAGTCATAAAAACTTATAATTTTAGCAAGTTGGCTAGATGGCTCCGTTGCCGAACCGCAGCGGGATAGGGCCAGGGTGGATCTTCCCACCAAGCTACTAGTGTACCCACGGGTTTAGTACGCCCGTTAAATATCATTTTTTAACGCGCGTTCCGGCATTGGGCCGGAATCGGCAATTCGGAGGCGCTGCCTGCCATCATTTTAGATGCAGCCCAAGGCCTCTGAACCGTAGCACCACCGGATGATCCGGAGAGGAATCAATGCCCTTCGAGAGTATCACTTCCACGGGTCTGCATATTGCGCTGACCATCTTCTTCCTGGGGTTGCTGTACCGTTTTGCCTCTTGGCTTTGGCGCGGGGTGGGTGATGAATCCCGCCAGGCCGGAGTGGGGGCAAGGGCCTGGGCCGCGGTCGGCGGACTTGTCGGCGCCATTTTCAGCGCCAAAATCGTCAAACTGATCGAAGCCCTGATCATGGATGTGCTTTTTCAGCGCAAGGTCTTTGAACAAGACCGCCTGCGCTGGGCCGCCCACATCTGCATCTACGTGGGCTTCATGCTTCTGCTGATCTTCCACGCCCTGCAAAGCGTGGTCAGCGAGGCGGTCTTTGACGACTTTTACTCAACGCTCAACCCGTTCCTGTTCATGCGCAACCTGTTCGGTCTGGTCGTGCTGGTGGGCGTTGGCATCGCCATCTACCGCCGGGTGACCATCAAGCCGGTCAAGCGCGTCACCGGCGGCATGGATAGGGTGGCTTTGGTCCTGCTGGCGGTGATCATGATCTCCGGCGTGGTCCTTGAAGGCGCCAAGATCATCAGCCAGCGCGACTTCATGCGCATGAACAACGAATACGGCAGCCTGGAAGGCGAAGAGCTCACCGCCCTTAAAGCCTATTGGGCCAAGAACTACTCCGTGGCCTTTTCCGGCGAAGAGCTGCCCATGGATGAAGAGACGCTGGCCGCCGGACAAGATCTGCACAACGATTCCTGCGCCTCGTGCCACAGCCAGCCCTCCAGCGCGTTCATGAGCTATGCCGCGGCTCAGATCATGAAGCCCGCCGCCGCGTCGCTGAACCACATCGACTTCCCGGCCTTCATGTACATGCTGCACTACTTCGCTTGTTTGATCGGCCTTATCTACCTGCCGTTCAGCAAGTTCCTGCACATCATCACCAGCCCCATCGCCATGGTGGTCAGCAAGGTGATGGATGAAGACACGGCCAGCCAAGGGGCCAAGGCCATGCGCCGGGCCTTGGATCTGGACGCCTGCACCCACTGCGGCACCTGCACCCTCAACTGCTCGGTGCTGGCTTCGTTCGAGGTGGTCGGCAACGACGGCATCCTGCCCTCGGAAAAGCTGGCCGCCTTCCGCAGCCTTGTGGCCGGCGACAAGCTCACCCAGCGTCAGCTTTTCGCCCTTCGCGAGGCCAACGACACCTGCACCCGCTGCCACCGTTGCACCGATGTCTGCCCCGTGGGCATCAATTTGCAAGGGTTGTGGATGGCCCTTAGCGAGGAACTGGCCCGCCGCGGCGTTCCGGCCGCCTTCACCATGGCCAAGCAGGGGCTCATCGGCACGGGCAAACCCGTTGCCGGCCAAACCATCGAAATCCAGCCCAGCGGCCGGGGCCTGGCCCTGCAGGCCGACAAATTCAAGTACTGCTTCGAATGTCAGACCTGCACCAACGCCTGCCCGGTGGTGGCCTCCTACGACAATCCAGCGGAAGAGTTGGACATGGTGCCCCACCAGATCATGCACTCCCTGGGCCTGGGCCTGGTGGAAATGGCCATGGGCGCCCGCATGACCTGGGACTGCCTGACCTGCTACCGCTGTCAGGAACAGTGCCCCCAGGGCGTGTCGATCACCGACATTTTGTATGAACTCAAGAACATGGGCTACCAGCGCGCCAAAGACAAGCTGGTGGACGTGGCCTAGATAAAAGACATCGGTGGTAAATCACCACTGGCAAGGAGCCTGACAAAATGCAATTCGCCTGGTTCCGTGGCTGTAAGATCCCTTACTACGTAAGCCACTATGAGACCGCCTCCAGGGCCGTCTTGAACAAACTAGGAGTGGGGCTTGTTGACATCGAATTCGGTTGCTGCGGCTATCCGGCCCGCAATACCGACCAGACCGCTTGGCTGGCCTCGGCCGCCCGCAACCTGGCCATGGCCGAAGCCCAGGGACTGACCCTGCTTACGCCCTGCAAGTGCTGCTTTGGCAGCTTTAAAAACGCCATCCACGCCATGAGCGAAGATCCGGCCCTGATGGCCCAGGTCAACGCCGTTCTGGCCGAAGAAGGCCTAAAATATGAAGGCAAGACCGACTGCCGCCACATGTTGCAAGTGCTGCATGGCGATATCGGCGTGAAAGACCTCAAGGAGGCCCTGACCGCCAAGTTCAACGGCCTCAAGGTGGCCGTGCACAACGGTTGCCACGCCCTGCGGCCCAGCAAGGTCACCGGCTTTGACGACCCGTTCCTGCCGGTCATCTTTGACGAGTTGGTAAACATCACCGGCGCCAAAAGCGTCGATTGGGGCAAGAAACTCGAATGCTGCGGCGCCCCCATGTGGGACAAAAACCAGGAGTTGGGCCTTGGCGTGGCCAAGGGCAAGCTCGCAAGCGGCGTCGAGGCCGGTGCGGCCATCATCTGCACGGCCTGCACCTATTGCCAGATTCAGTTCGACACCTTCCAGGCGCAGATGCTCAAGGCCGACGACGGCATGCAGCAACTACCCTCCGTGCTGTACCCGCAGCTGCTGGGTCTGGCCCTGGGCCTGAGTGAAGACCAGCTCGGACTTGAACGCAACGCCGTGGCCGCCGCCTGGGTGGCCAATCATCTGTCGTGAACCACGCGCCCTCCTTCGGGAGGGCGCAAGCACCGAGGCCCCCGGGGGCCCATGGGATAAATATCATGGCTGAAAAAACCGCTGGTTCTGTGATGGTTGTCGGCGGCGGCATTGCCGGAATGCAGGCAGCGCTCGACCTGGCCGACTCCGGATTCTACGTCTACTTGGTTGAAAAGACCGCCTCCATCGGCGGCACCATGAGCCAACTGGACAAGACGTTCCCCACCAACGACTGCGCGATGTGAATCATCTCTCCCCGCCTAGTTGAGGTGGGACGGCACATCAACATCGAACTGCTGACCCTGTCCGAGCTGGAAGAAGTCAAGGGCGAAGTCGGCAACTTCCAAGTCAAAGTCCGCCAGCAACCCCGCTACATAGACATGGACAAGTGCATCGCCTGCGGCGCATGCACCGAGAAATGCCCCAAAAAGGTCGACGACGCCTTCAACTTCGGGCTCAACAAGCGCAAGGCCATCCACGTCAAGTTTTCCCAGGCCGTGCCCCTGAAGTATGCCATCGACCCCCAGAACTGCATGTACCTGACCAAGGGCAAATGCGGTGTCTGCGCCAAGGTCTGCCCCACCGGGGCCATCAACTATGATGACACCGAAAAGGTCCATGACCTCAATGTCGGCGCGGTGATCGTGGCCCTGGGCGCCCAATGGCCCGAGCAGGAACTTCTGGACGTATACGGCTACACCCGCCACAAGAACGTGATGACCCACCTGGAGTTCGAGCGCGCCCTGAGCGCCTCGGGTCCGTTCATGGGCCACGTCAAGAATATGGTCACCGGCGCGGCTCCCAGGAAAATAGCCTGGGTCCAGTGCGTGGGCTCCCGCGACACCCATGACGGCGCGCGGTCCTATTGTTCCACGGCCTGCTGCTCGTTCGCCATCAAGCAGGCTGTCATCGCCCAGGAGCACGCCCACGATCCCCTGGACACCACCATCTTCTACATCGACATCCGCACCCAGGGCAAAGACGTCGAGCGTTACTACAACCGGGCCAAGGAACTGGGCGTGAACTTCGTCAAGGGCCGCATCGCCTCGGTGGAACCCAAACAGGACGGCGCCCTGATGGGCCTGACCTGGGTCGACGACAAGGGCAAGCGCGTCAGCGACGACTACGACCTTGTCGTTCTGAGCCTGGGCACCTGCCCCAACCAGAAAAACGTCGACATGCTCAAAAACCTGGGCATCGATATGCGCCCGGACAATTACCCGGTTTTGGACAGCTTCAGCCCGGTGGAAACCAACCTTCCGGGCATCATGATCGCCGGATACAACAACGCGCCCAAGGAAATCCCCATGGCCGTTGTCGACGCCAGCGCCTGCGCGGGCAAGGTCGGCACCCTTTTGAGCCAGGCCAGGGGCACCGAGACCAAGACCAGGGAAGTCGTGCCCGAGATCGATGTGGCCGGAGACCAGGTCAAGGTGGGCGTGTTCATCTGCAACTGCGGTTCCAACATCGCCGGCGTGGTGGACTGCCCCAGCGCCCAGGAATACGCCGCGGGCCTGCCCAACGTGGTCCATACCGAACAGTATCTGTTCGCCTGCTCCCAGGACGCCCAGGACAAGATGGCCCAGGTCATCAAGGAAAAGGGCCTCAACCGCATCGTTGTGGCGGCCTGCACCCCCAGGACCCACGAGCCCCTGTTCCAGGAGACCATGTCCAACGCCGGCCTGAACAAATACCTGTTCGAGATGGCCAACATCCGCAACCAGTGCTCCTGGGTCCACAGCGGCGAACCCGAGCAGGCCACCCGCAAGGCCAAAGACCTGATCCGCATGGGCGTGGCCAAGGCCAGCCTGCTGCGGCCCCTTCGGGAACAGGAACTCAGCGTTTCTCAAAAGGCCCTTGTGGTCGGCGGCGGCGCGGCCGGCATGACCGCGGCCCTGAACCTGGCCGAGCAGGGTTTTGAAACCTATCTGGTGGAAAGGGAAACCCAGCTCGGCGGCAACGCCCGCCGTTTGGCCCAAACCTGGAAGGGCGAGGACGCCCAGGCCAAGCTGGCCCAGTTGATCAACAAGGTCAACGCCAACGCCAAGATCGAGGTCCTGCTGGGCGCCGCCATCTCCGATGTCGACGGTTTCGTGGGCAACTTCGAGACCACCGTCGCGGTGGGAGGCCAAGAGCGCAAGCTGGAGCACGGCGCGGTTATCGTGGCCACCGGCGCAACCGAGTGGAAGCCCGAAGGCTGGCTCTACGGTGAATCCGACGCCGTGTGCACAGGCCTGGAGCTGGACGAAAAACTCATGGCCGATGATCCGGCCCTAAGCCGCCTGGGTAGCGTGGCCTTCATGCAGTGCGTGGGCTCACGCACCCCGGACCGCCCCTACTGCTCCAAGACCTGCTGCACCCACAGCGTCACCAACGCCATCGCCCTCAAGGAGCGCAATCCGCAGACGGATGTGTACGTCCTCTACCGCGACATGCGCACCTACGGCCTGCGCGAGGCGGCCTACCGCAAGGCCCGCGAACTGGGCGTACGCTTTATCCGCTACGACAACGACAAGGGCGTCGGCGTTACCCCGGACGGCGGCGGCGTCAAGCTGTCCTTCAAGGACCTGTCCCTGGGTGCCGACCTGAGCCTCAAAGCCGACCTGATGGTCCTGGCCTCGGCCGCCGTGCCTCCGGCCGACAACGCCCTGGCCCAGATGCTCAAGCTGCCCCAGAACCTCGACGGCTTCTACCAGGAAGCCCATATCAAGCTGCGCCCCGTGGACTTCGCCAACGACGGCGTATTCCTCTGCGGCCTGTCGCATTCGCCCATGAGCATTGACGAGTGCATCGCCCAGGCCCAGGCGGCCGCTTCCCACGCCGCCGTGGTCCTGAGCACCACCGAACTGCACGTTGGCGGCGTGGTTGCCGAGGTCAACGCGGCCAAGTGCGTGGGCTGCGGCGTATGCGCCGAGATATGCCCCTACAAGGCCATCACCATCAACGATGACGGCAAGGCCGAGGTCAACGAGGCCATTTGCAAGGGCTGCGGCACCTGTTCCGCCGCCTGCCGCTCCGGCGCGGCCACCCTCAAGGGCTTCACCGAAGCCGATGTCATGGCTCAAATCAACGCGTTGTAATGCTTTAGGGGGTCTTTTCTTAAAAGAAAAGACCCCCTAAAGCCCCCAAAAGAATTTTGCCGATTTCTGTTTGCGGCTTTGCCGCCAAATAGCAATCGGTCAATTATTTTAGGGGCTTCGGATGTTATTTTCACGTTACTTGTTTTGCCAAAGGCAAAACAAGTAACGCTGTGATTATAACCAGCACACGAGTTCGCCTACCCACCCTGAAATGCGCTGCCGCTCATTTCAGGGAAAATTCTTTGGAAAGGGGTTTGGGGAAAACCTTTCTTGAAAGAAAGGTTTTCCCCAATAACAATCACCCACAAAAAACTATATTTTGGACCGGAGATGGTTTTGTGTAATATTGCTGGAAGGTAACACAATGAAGATGCCGGGAGAACACCAGTATTGGCCGACCACTCATGTAAAAGGTGCTCTGTAACCAGGGTTAATGCCTTGGTAAAAGTCTACCGCCAGGCTCACTTCAACGGCGACCAAGGGGGCATAAGCAAGCTCAAGCAGGTCGTTGCCGTGACAAGACGTGAATATCCCGACGGTAGCGAACTCTTGAGCCCCGGCCTCGGCGAACAGGAGCTTCGAGAACTTTGCTGGAACATCTCCTCATTCCTACGAGACCAAGATGTGGAGCGCATCCTGGGAATAAAGCTGATCAAACCGGGTGCACGCTGATCCGTGCCCCGCGTCGTGGAACTGGTTTGACGTGCCCTTAGGCGAAAAAAACAACGCCCCGCCTTCCCTTGCCGGAGAAGGTGTCATCGTAGTTGATTCCTCACTACGGATCATCGGGATTAACCTGACGGCCAAACATCTTCTGGGAGGCGTCATCGAGGTCGGCCAACACCTGCGGCCCGAGCAATTTTTCCAGGGCGCGGGCCAGCAGGAGGTTATTTCAGCCATAAGCGCGGCCATTAGCAGAGGTGAAAGCCGCCAGGGCATTCGTGCGCCGCTCACTGATTGCACGGGCCATACCTTCAGGGCCGAGATAGCAGCCAGCCCAATTATCAGCCAGTCCGGCGACGCCGAGGGGGCCATCTTCAACTTCCGGGACACGGATTTTTCTCCGATCAAAGACAACCGCTACGATCCGGAAGAGCGCCTGCCCAAGATGCCGCGCATGGCCTATTCCTCTTTGGTCGAAAACCTGGCCGAGGGCATTTTCACCATCAACACCCGCTGGCGGATCACGGCATTCAACCAGGCCGCCGAACGCATCACCGGATACAGGCGTGATGAAGTCCTGGGCCGCCACTGCTGGGATATCTTCCGCTCCGACGTTTGCCAAAGCGGTTGCCCCTTGCGCAACACCCTTGAAACGGGCATCACCCGCATGGACCAGGATGTGCGCATGGTCCACAAGGAGGGAGAAAAGCTGGCGGTCCTGGTAAACACCAGCGTGATCCGCGACGCCAGCGGCGCCGTGGCCGGGGCGGTGGAGTCGTTTCGGCCCCTCTCCGAGTTTGAACAGAGCGACACTTTGCCCGACAACGGAGCCACTTTCAGCGACATCATCGGCGTTTCCGAGCCCATGCAACGGCTGTTTCAAATGTTGCCGGATGTTGCGGCCAGCGAGGCCAGCGTGCTTTTGCAGGGAGAAAGCGGCACGGGCAAGGAGCTGTTCGCCAGGGCCATTCACCACAATTCACCGCGCAAAAAAGGGCCATTCGTGGCCGTGAACTGCTCGGCCCTGGCCGAAACCCTGCTGGAATCGGAGATGTTCGGCCATGAAAAGGCCGCCTTTACCGGTGCCGTGCGTTCCAAGGTGGGCCGTTTCGAGCTTGCCAGGGGCGGCACGCTGTTTCTCGATGAGATCGGCGATCTTAAACCGGAGCTGCAAGTAAAGCTGCTTCGTGTGTTGGAGCAACGGGTTTTTGAACGGGTGGGCGGTACGCGGCTGATCACCATGGACGCCCGCATCATCAGCGCCACCAACCGCGACCTCGGCCAGGCTCTCAGGGAAAATTATTTTCGCGAAGACCTGTTCTACCGTCTGCGCACCGTGCCCATGGTCTTGCCGCCCCTGCGCCAACGCGGCCAGGACATCCCCCTGCTGGTGCGGCACTTCATGGACAAGCTCAACATCAAATACGATAAACGTGTCCGTTCGGTAGACACAAAGGTCATGAATATATTCATGAACTACGCCTGGCCCGGCAATGTCCGCGAGCTTGAACGGGTCATGGAACATGCCTTTGTCTTTGTAAAGGGCCCGGTAATCTTCCCGCACAACCTGCCCTCAATGGATGAATTCATCAAGGAACGAAGAGCCGAACCGGGCAACGAACTCCAACCGCGTCTGGACGGCAGCGGAGATGAGCGGCAAATCATTACGGAAGCCCTGCGCAAGACGGGGGGCAAGCGCCAGGAGGCCGCGGCCATGTTGGGCATCAGCCGAACGTCCCTTTGGCGGCGCATGAAAGCCCTTGGGCTCGACTGACACTTATGTTTCAATATGTTTCATATAGAAACATATTTGTTTCATTTGTTGTTTTTCGCTTTAATTGCGCGAAGTTAAAATCATAACCCAACCGAATATCCCCGTGTTGACGGCCCACCTGTAACAAATCCTGTTTCAGGGTCGCGCACCCAACCGCCGCCAATCTTATATCCTCCAGTGTTTTCAATCGGTTATAACTATGGCCCGGCTTTTGCTCTAAAAATCACTAAAGCCACAGGCCCATAGGGCCAACTTAGTAAGGAGGAGCGCCGTGAGCCAACCAGCAGTAGCATTACAGCTGGATGAAATAATCGACCGGTATCCAGCAAAACCGGAATTTTTGATTTTTCTGTTGCAGGACATTCAGGCTGCCTTTGGCTTTGTTTCCAGGGAAGCCATGGAGTTGGTCTGCGACCACACCGGCGTGGCCCTGAGCCAGGCCTATTCCGTTGCCACATTTTATCAGTCGTTCAGCCTGGAGCCTAAAGGCGAGCACGAGATTCGTGTCTGCATGGGCACGGCCTGCCACCTCAAAGGCGCCGGACGCCTGGTTGACGCCATCGAACGGAGGATCGGCATTACGCCGGGCCAAACCACCGAAGACCTCAAGTTCAGCGTTGAAGCCGTCAACTGCCTTGGCGCCTGCGCCTTGGCCCCGGTGATGGTCGTCGATGAAGAATACATCCCCAGCGTAACGGCTAAGAAGCTGGACAAAATGTTGACCGAAAAGGCCAAGGACTAGGCCGTAAGCGAGGTTACCATGGCCAAAGCATTCAGCATTGAAAATTTAAATGATGTCCACGTGTCTTCACGCAAGGACTTGAACACGTTGCGTCAGGATATCCTGGACGCGCGCGATCCCGGCAGACCCCAAATTCTGGTCTGCCACGGTACGGGCTGTCAGGCCAACGGCAGTCCCAAGGTCACCGAGGCCCTCAAAGAAGCCGTCAAGGCGGCGAATCTCGACGTTGATGTAATCCCGACCATAAAAACCACCGGCTGTCACGGATTCTGTTCCCGCGGACCGCTGGTGATCATCGAACCTGAAGGCATTTTTTACCAAAAGGTCAAGCCCACCGACGCAGAGGAAATCGTACAGACAACCCTGGTGCAGGGTCAGCCCGTCGAAAAACTGCTGTACAAGCATCCCAAGACCGACGAGCAACTGCTCAAGGTGGCCGACATTCCGTTCTACAACCTGCAGCAGCGGGTGGTCTTGCGCCACATCGGTCATATCGACCCCACCGACATCCTCGACTCCATCGCGGCGGGCAGCTACCAGGCCCTGGCCAAGGCCCTGACCGAGATGACTCCCGAGCAGATCGCCGACGAGGTGCTCAAGAGCGGCCTCAGGGGCCGCGGCGGCGCGGGCTTCCCCACGGGCCGCAAATGGAAGACCGCCATCGAGGCATCCCAGGCAAGCGGCGATTCGGTCTATGTTGTCTGCAACGGCGACGAAGGCGACCCCGGCGCGTTCATGGACCGCACCGTCATGGAGGGCGACCCCCATGCCGTCCTCGAAGGCATGATCCTTGGCGCCTATGCCCTAGGCTCGCACCAGGGTTACATCTACGTGCGCGCCGAGTATCCGGTGGCCATCAAGCACCTGACCATCGCCATGGAACAGGCCCGGGCCATCGGGCTTTTGGGCGACAACATCATGGGCACCGGTTTCAGCTTTGACCTGCAAATCAACCGCGGAGCCGGCGCGTTCGTCTGCGGCGAGGAAACAGCCCTGATCCGCTCCATTGAGGGCAAGACGGGAACGCCCAAGCCTCGCCCGCCCTTCCCTGCGGTGAAAGGTCTTTTCGGCAAGCCCACCATTCTCAACAACGTTGAGAGCTGGGCCAACATATCCCAGATCATCGAAAACGGCGGCGAATGGTTTGCCGGAATCGGCGTGCCCAACAGCCCCGGCACCAAGGTCTTCTCCCTGGTCGGCAAGGTCAACAACGTCGGCTTGGTCGAGGTGCCCATGGGCGTGCCCATGGACTATATCGTCGAGGAGATCGGCGGCGGCGTGCCCGGCGGCAAGCAGTTCAAGGCCGTGCAGACCGGCGGTCCGTCCGGCGGCTGCATCCCTTACTCGCTCAAGGATATTCCCGTTGACTTCGACTCGCTGACCAAGGCCGGCTTTATGATGGGTTCCGGCGGTATGATCGTCATGGACGACCGCGACTGCATGGTCGACGTGGCCCGCTACTTCCTGGGCTTCTTGGAGGAAGAATCCTGCGGCAAGTGCATGCCCTGCCGTCTGGGCGTACCCGGCTTAGGGAAATCCTTATCGAAATCAGCGAGGGCCGAGGCAAGGAAGAGCACCTCGACGCCATCGAAAGTCTGGCCATGGCGGTCAAGGACGGCTCCCTGTGCGCCCTGGGCGGCAGCGCGCCCAACCCTGTACTGACCACGGTTAAATACTTCCGTGACGAATATCTGGCCCATATCAACGACCACAAGTGCCCGGCAGGTGTCTGCAAGGCCCTGATCACCTTCAGCATCGACCAGGACAAGTGCACCGGTTGCGGCGCATGCGCCAGGCTGTGCCCCCAGGAAGCGATTTCCGGCGAAAAGAAAAAGCCGCATGTCGTGGACGAGGCCGCCTGCATCCGTTGCGGGATTTGTTTCGACACTTGCAAGTTCGACGCGGTGGTTATCAGTTAGCCGGCGCAAGGCCCTCTTACAGCCAATGGAGGCTTTGTAATGATCAAATTCAAGATCAACGACACGGTGGTCGAGGCCCAGCCCGGCTGGACAGTGCTGGATACGGCCCGCCACTATGGGATCGATATACCAACCCTTTGCTATCATGAATCAGTGATGCCCTCCGGTGCCTGCCGCATGTGCGTGGTGGAGTTGAAAACCGACGCCTTCACCAGAATCGTGGCCAGTTGCATGTATCCGGTGGCCGACGGCATCAAGATATATACGGATTCCGAGCGCGTGCACAATGTGCGGCGCTGGATTCTGGAGATGCTGCTGAGCCAGTGCCCCGCGGCCGCTGAAGTCAAAAAGCTGGCTGCCGAGTACGGCGTCACCGACACCCGCTTCAAAATCCACGATCCCGACGAAGACTGCCTCATGTGCGGCCTGTGCGTGCGGGTATGCCGGGAAGTCGTCGGGGCCGAGGCCATTGACACGGTTGGACGCGGCGCCCACAAAAAAATCGCCGCTCCGTTCATGCAGCCGACCGATGCCTGCGTGGCCTGCGGAAGCTGCCTGACAGTATGCCCCACGGGCGCCATGGCCCGGCGTTTCAACAGCGTACGCGGTAACCCCAAGGTCGTCTTGGGCCAAAACGCCCGATAAGGTAAAGGAGGATAGCCATGAGCAATAATCCCAAAATCGGAGTCTTCCTCTGCCAATGCGGCCAACGTATCGCTCCCAAGGTCAGTCTGCCCAAACTCTACGATATGCTCTTGGGCGCTGAGAACGTAGCCCATTGCCAAATCGTGCCCTACACCTGTCAGGCCCCCGGCCTGGCCGAGGTAAGGCAGGCCGTGACGCAAAACAGCCTGGACCGTATCGTCGTGGCCGGTTGCGAAGGCCGCCTGATGACCAAAAAGTTCGAGAAGGAACTGGAAGACCTGGGCATCCGCAAAGGCCAGGTTGAGGTCGTCAACCTCCGCGACCACGTGGCCGCGTCCAACGACCTCGAGCCGGACGCAAGGGCGGACAAGGCCTTCAAGCTGATTAAGGCGGCGGTGGCCGGCCAGGCCAACCTCGCGCCCAGCGATGACCTCAAAGTCGAGATGAACGGTCCGGTCATGATCCTCGGCGGCGGCATCGCCAGCTACGCGGCGGCCCATGAACTGGCCGGCCGGGGCATCGAAACTATCATGACCGCCTACACCGACAACACCTGGGACGAAATTCGCATGCTCCACGAGCATTATCCCGGTGAGCGGTACTACTATCCCCAGCTTGAAAAAGTCATGCAGGAGGTCCAGGAAAGCCCCAAGGTGCGCCACATCACCACCGGAGAACTCACCGGCTTGGTTGGACGCACCGGCAACTATACCGTGACCTTTGCCAATCCCGAGGGCGGTCCGCCACGGACATACCAGGCCTCGGCGGTGCTGGCCTGTCTTGACGGCGAAATGCTCAACCAGGGCAGCGATTTCGGTCATGACGGCAAATCCGTCATTTGCCACACCGAGGCCGAGGAAATGTTCTGGACCAGGGGCGTCCCCAAGGGCCGCTATGTCTTCTGGATCAACGACTATGAGGCCGGAATCAGCCAATATTCCTATCTCTCGGCCCGTTCGGCCTGGAACATGGCCCGCTATGTCCGCGAAAACAACATATTGGCCGAGGTCACCATCCTGTACAACCAAAGCATGCAGGTTCCGCTGTCGGCCGGCGAACGCAAACTTTGCCGTGACCTGGACATCACTTGGCTGCCCTATGACGGGGCCCTGCGGCCCACGGTGCAATCGGGCTATATCACCTATTGCGATCCGGCTGACAACACCGAAAAGGAAGTGCTTTGGGACAAGTTGATCCTCAGCCCCCGCCGTAGCGTGGGCTTGGAGGCCACCCGCGTGGCCGAAATCCTGGGCCTGCACATTGAAAAGGGCGGCTTCCTGCAACGTCACCACGTCAAGGTCAAACCTGAAATGCACGGCCGCGACGAGACCCCCCTGGCCGGAAGCGCATCCTATCCCTGCGATCTGCCCGAAGCCGTACGTCAAGGCCGCCGTATAGCCCAGCAGGCCGCCGAACTGGTGGAACTGGCTGCCGAGGGCAAGCTCGTTGCCCCGCGCATGATCTGCGTGGTGGATGACTCCAAGTGCATCGGCTGCGGTCTTTGCAAGGAAATCTGTGAGTGCGGCGGCATTGAGCCGGTGGACGGACCAGGCGGCAACACGCCCCGGCACGTTGACCCCATGCTCTGCACCGGAGGCGGCACCTGCGCCGCTGCCTGCCCCTACCACGCCCTGTCCCTGCAGAACAACACCACACTGCAGAGGGAGGCAAGATCCTCTGAGCTGGCCAAGATGCTGGCCGAAAACGAGGTATTGGCTTGGGGTTGCGCCTGGGGCGGCCAAGCGGCGGCGGATAACGCCGGGATCAAGGGCCTGTTAACCGACGAGCGTATGTACATGCTGCCCGTGGGCTGCATAGGCCAGCTTGACCCCATCGTTTTGGCCAGGGCCTTCCTGGACGGCGCCAACGGCGTCCTGCTCCTGGGCTGCCCGCCCGAGAGTTGTCACCATTCCTATGGACTGGACCACTCCTGGAGCCGCGTAACGCTCATTAAAAAGCTCCTGGGCCTGTGCGGCTTCGATCGGCGCCGTATTGCCCTGGCCCACTGTGACATGAGCCAGTTGGAGGCATTTACCCGTACGGTCAAGTCCTTCTGCAACACCATTGAAGCGTTGGGTCCCATAGAGCGCACCCCGGAAAACATGGAAAAACTCCAGGGCATCTATGACACGGTCAACAACTCCAGGGTCCGCTGGGTCCTGGGCGCCAGCCTGCGCCGGCCGTGGGAAGATGTCTACCCTGGCGACCAGCGCAACGCCCTGGTCTACGACCGCGACCTGATGGGCGTAATCAGCGAGGAATTCATCTCCAGCCGGGTGCGCCGGGTGATGAGCGCCCAAGGCAGGCCGCTGCACCTTAGCGAACTCACCCAAGCCATTGGTGAAAAGCAAGAGGCAGTAATGGACAGTCTGCGGGAAATGGTGGCCGAGGGCCTGATCAGCCGCCAGCACAAGGAAGGCGAAGCCTACTACGCCATCCCGCAAAAGTAGTAATATTAGCCGTCGAAACCTGGGGCCAACCGCCCCGGGTAGCTCCCGCCGGCCCCGGTTTCTGGTTGTGGCTTGCCAGAGGCCGGGGCTTGGCTTATTCTTAGGCCTACATCATTATTCGCACCTGCCGCTGACGAGAGATGCCCATGGATGACAAAGACAAGGCCATACTTCGCAAGATTCAATCAAAGCTGCCCATAGACGAACGGCCCTTTGCCAAGCTGGGCCAGAATCTTGGATTGAGTGAAGACGAGGTGCTGTCGCGCGTGGCGGCCATGAAAAAAAGCGGCGTTATCAGGCGTATAGGCGGCAATTTCAACAGCTCCAGCCTGGGGTTTGCCGCCACACTATGCGGGGCCAAGGTGCCGGATGATAAATTTGAGGAATTTGTCAAGGCCGTTAACGCCCACCACGGCGTCACCCACAACTACCGCCGCAGCCACGAATACAACTGCTGGTTCACGTTCATCGCGCCTACCATGCAGGACATAGAACGGCATTTGGCCTTACTGTCTGAAAATACGGGCGTCTACGACATCTGCAGTATGCCGTCCATGGAAATGTTCAAGATAAAGGTTGATTTCCCGGTGTAGGATCGAAGCGTCAGCCGACCCTGGCCCGTAGGGCTTCTAGGGCCAGGCTGGCCTGATTTCTCTGGCGCTTGGCCGCCTGCTCGACCTTGTTTTTCAAAAAAAAGTACAGGTCTTCTACATCCTGGCCGGTAAGCATGTCCACGAGGGTGGTGACCTGGGCGCCCAGGTCGTCGGTTCCCGGAGGCCCGTTTTCCCACACGATCTGTTCGGCGGTGATGCCGCAAAGGTGGGCAGCCTTTTCAAGGACCCTGTCCGGAGCCAAGCGCTTGCCGGTTTCATAGCGGTTGTATTGGGCCTGACTCAGGCCCAACTCCGCCGCGAATTGGGCCTGTGTACGCAATGCGCGCAGCTGTTTGAGCCGAAACCCTACTTTAGAGGCTATTATTTCGTGGGTTTCTCGCATAATTCAGCGGATCCGCCCTTTTAGTGGAGCCAACCCGCCCGCACCTCTTTCATGGTTTAGAACAGGCTGTAGGCGCCATCAATAAGCAAATCGTCGCCACTGTGGTAGGCACTGGCGTCACTGGCCAGATACACGGCCACCGCACCGAAATCCTCCGGCAGGCCCCAACGCCGCTGGGGTATGCGCGGCATCACGGCTTTGGCGAACTTTTCCCAACGGAACAAAGGGGCGGTCATGGGAGTGTCGATCCAGCCGGGAACAATGGCGTTGGCCCTGATCCCATAACGTGCGTATTCCACTGCCAGGCTGCGGATCATGGATAAGACCCCTCCTTTGGAGGAGGCGTAATGCTCACCCCTGGGCTGGCCCTGGTGGGCGGACAGGCTGCTTGTAACCACTAGGGAACCGCCGCGGCCCGCTTCGAGCATCTGCTTGATGGCGGCACGGAATGTAAGAAATACGCCGTCAAGGTTGACCGAGGTGATTTCCCGCCACTCCGTGGTAGTCATTTCATGAAAAGCCGTGCCCCGCGAAGGAACTCCGGCGTTGGCAAAACATGAATCCACCGGGCCCAATTCGGCCAGGCATTGGTCAAAGGCGGCCGTCAGTTTTTGTTCATCGGACACATCGCATTGCAGGGCCAAGACCTTGCCGCCATGGGCGGCCAACTTGTCGTAAGCGGCGTCGAGCTTTTGCTGGTCGCGACCGATTATACAGACACTGGCGCCGGCCTCGGCCAAGGCGTCGGCCATTCCCAGGCCGATGCCGCTGTTGCCGCCGGTGACCATGGCCACTTTTCCGTCTAGGTTGAATTTAGTCATGAGCTGTTTCAATCGATTCTATTTGTTTTCAACTTTGGGTCTGCCCGAACGCTGCCAGGCGCTCCAATGAAGGTCCTGGGTCGCCACCGGGTCCTTGACCAATATGCCTTCCATGACCACATCCAAAATGGGGTCAATCAACGATACGATGGAGCCCTTACGCCCGCTTAACAGCCAATTGGTGGTCACATGATCAACCGCGCCCATCAAAACGGATCTGATAACATAAGGATTGCTGTCCGTGCGGAATTCGCCGTCCTTGATCCCGGTCTCGATTATTCTGGTGATCTTCCGGAACCCGTTGCGGATCAGATGAAACGCCTCGGTTTCCCTGAATTTTTGGTTATGTTTGAGAATAAGCAGCACCACCGCCGCATAGTCGGGATTGTCCTCGTAAAGCGAGAGGTACATATATACCGTCGCCCTAAGCTGGTTTGCCGCTCCGCGGATCAAATCCACATGCAGGTCGGCCTGCTCGGAATTGTTGCGGGTCACCTCCAAAGGAATGGCAAACAGCACGCCCTCTTTACTGGAGAAATACTCATATATACTTCCTTCCGAAACCCCGGCCGCCCGGGCGATTTCGGCAATGGTGGCATCATGAAATCCTTTTTCGGCGAATTCGCTCTGCGCTGCCTCAAGGATCTTGGTTCGGCGTGCTTCCGTCTTAGTCTGGCTTGCCAAAAGGCTCCCCTTTCCCGGCCGTGCGGCCGTTGTAGCAATATACGAGGAGGAACTAAAGCACCTAACATGGCCTGATGGGGCGGGCGTCAGGGTTCAAAGGATCCAACAGACCCGCGACCGGCTTCTTTTGCAGTGCCCAACAATCTTTCTATTTATGTTTGTTCCGCTTCTGCTCGTAATACTTTTCGCAAAATCTTACCAACCGCGCTTTTGGGCAATTCATCGCGAAATTCTATAATTTTAGGCGCTTTGTATGCCGCCAAGCGTTCCCGGCAAAAATCAATAATTTCCTGTTCCGTGGCGTTTTGGCCCTGATGCAGTACGACATAGGCCTTGACGGTCTCGCCGCGGTATTCATCGGCCACACCTATGCTCACCGCTTCGGCGATTTTTGGGTGCTGGAACAATACCTCGTCGATTTCCCGCGGGTATACATTATAACCACCGGCAATGATCATGTCCTTCTTGCGGTCTACAATGTATAGATAGCCGTCTTGGTCCATCTGGGCAATATCGCCTGTATGAAGCCAGCCGTCAATAACTGCCTCGGCTGTCTCTTGGGGATTGTCCCAATATCCCTGCATAACCAAAGGTCCCTTGAACAAAAGCTCACCCGGTTGGCCCTGAGCGACCTCCTCGCCGCTGTCGGGGTCCACCAGCCGGATATCGCAATCCGGAAATGGGATGCCAATGCTGCCGGGTTTGTGCCGGCCCATCAGCGGAGTGGCAATGCCCAGGGATGTCGTCTCGCTCATGCCCCAACCCTCGCCGAAGTTGATCCCGAGATCGTTCACCTTTTCGATCAACTCAACCGGCATTGGCGCCGCGCCGCTATTGAGCAGTTGAAGCCGCTTGCCCAACTCAAGCTCCACGGTGCGTGGATGGGACACTATCGCGTTCATGATTGTGGGAACGCCGGGGAAAAAGCTTACGACCTCTTGTCCGGCCAGGATGTTCATCAGTTCATCAATATCAAAACGGGGCACCAGCACAATTGTGCAGAGCGAGTACATGGCGTAGTTCAAAACGCAGATCTGGCCGTAGGCGTGGAAAAAGGGCATCAGCCCTATCACCACCTTGTCCTCCAGCCTGGCCATGTGCTCGGTGGCCCGGCCCCAGGCGTTAATGACAACAGTGGCCGCCACCATGTTGGCGTGGGACAGGGTCGCTCCCTTTGGGGTGCCGGTGGTGCCGCCGGTGAAGATGATCACCGCCGGGTCTTCCGGCTCTATCTGCACCTTCGGCATCTTGGCTTCGGTGCTGCCGTTTAAAAGCTCGCTGAAATGCAGCCAGCCCTGGCTCAAGTCTAAATCCTGGGCCGTGCTGACCCCAAAGCCGTCGATAAAATCGGTGGGCCGGGTTACCACGACGGCCGGCATGTCCACCTCGCGCGCCAGTTGACGCACTCCTTCCAGGACCATATCAAAGGTGACAAACAGCTTGGGCTTGGTCAGTTCAAGTACATGCTTTAATTCCGGCACGGTGTACATGGGATTGACATTGACCACCACCGCTCCGAGATGCAATACGGCGTAATATGCAATGATATATTGGGGGATATTGGGCAGGTGCAAGGCCACCCTGTCGCCTTGGCCCACGCCAAGCCCCGCGAGAGCCCCGCACATGCGCAGGGCCAGTTGACGCATTTCATAAAAAGATATCTTAGTCCCGAAAAAATCCGTGGCCGCCTTGTCGCGGCCCATGGACGCGGCGATCCTCAGGAATTCATGGGCCGGAATTTTTGGATAGCGCAAAGATGTCGGCACAAAGGGGTCATAATGGTCATGCCAGGGTCTGTGTTCCATTGTCTTCCCTTTTTCCGAAAATCCTCTACTTTGGGGGGGTGCTTCACCGAAATTAATAACGGGGCTCTCACTTTTAAGCCGATTACCGCAATTGTCCAGTGCCGTATCGTCATACTATCTATAATCACAGTCATATATGTCAACTCTTTTTGCGGCCCTATATTATTTTTTGACTCATTTTTCTAGTCACTGCGCAAATATGCAAAACATTAACAAAGCCGCTTGCCGATTTTTCCGTATTCACGGGGAATATCAAATGTCTGGCTGATCAGTAGTTGATATCGGCAATGGCCATGGTCCATGATGTATCAGTTAACAGGTTTCTGCCTACACAGGGGGTTAGCATGAAATTTGTAAAGTGGATCTTGGGGTTAATCGGCCTGGCGGTCGTTGGCTGCCTGCTGTTCATCTGGCTGGGCCTACCGGCCTTGAACAGCTACCAAATGGACGGCGTACTAAAGTTCAAAGGTTTACAGGCCAACGTCACCATTGTCCGCGACGCCAAAGGCATGCCCTATGTCCGGGCCGAAAACCTCCACGACCTGATCATGGGCCAGGGGTTTGCCGCTGCCCAGGACCGCATCTTCGGCATGGATATGCTCAGGCGTTTTTCAGCGGGCCGTCTCTCGGAGGTCCTGGGTAAAACGACCATGGGCCTGGACATGCGCCAACGGACCCTGGGTTTCAGGCGCAACGCCGAAAAATGGGCCGCCATCCTGGACGCGAAAAACCGCGATTACCTTCAAGCATATGCTGACGGCGTCAACGCGTTTATCGAACAATGCGGAAACGACCTGCCCCTGGAATTCAAGCTAATGGGCTACAAGCCCGAGCCCTGGACAATTGAAGACACCCTGGCCGCGACCCTGTTAATGAGTTGGCAGTCGTCGGCCAACATGCGCAGCGAAATACTCGCCCTGGCCCTTCAGGAAAAGCTGGGCCCGGAGGCGGCCAAGGCCCTGTACCCCATCAACATCAACCCGGACGATCCGGACCCGGCCCTGACCTTGGAGGACACCCTGCCGCAGATAATGCCCCAGAGCGGTGTGGCTCTGAGCCGTGATCCCCTGCTCAGACGGATGCTGGAGCGGGGCAGATTGGAAGTGGGCAGCAACAACTGGGTGGTCGGGCCCTCCCGTTCCCCAGGCGGCAAACCAATTGTCGTTAACGACCCGCACCTGAAATCCAATGTACTGCCCGGACCGTGGTGGCCCTGCGGCCTGATCTCGCCGGACATCAGGGCGGTGGGCACCAGTATTGCCGGCATTCCGGGCATCGTCTCCGGGCGGACCAGCCACATTGCAATCGGCGTGACCAATGCATATGGCGACGCCCAGGAACTCTACATCGAAACCATTGATCCCAAAGACCACGGACGCTACATGGAAGGCGATCAATCGGTTGCCTTTACCATTATTAATGATGCGGTGCGCGTCAAAGATCCCGAGGCGCCGGGCGGCTTCACCAAACATGAACTCAAGATACGCCTGACCAAGCGCGGACCCATCATCAGCAAGATATTCCCCGTCTTGCCGCAGGACAAAGCCGTCAGCGTGCGTTGGGCGGCCTATGAAACATTTACGTCCACCATCGCCATGGGCGACTTGCTGCTGGCCAAAAACGCCCAGCAGGTCAGCGATGCCATCGGCGAAAATACATACCTATGCCTGAATTTCGTATTTGCCGACACCCAGGGCAATATCGGCTGGCGGGTCGGCGGCAGGTTGCCCATCCGCTCCCAAGGCGACGGCACCATGCCGCTACGGGTCACAGGCGGCGGCGACAACTGGGTGGGCATGGTTCCGGCGGCCGAGATGCCCCAGGCCATGAACCCCAAAAAAGGCTGGCTGGGCACGGCCAACCACTACACCGTCGAACGCGACTACCAGCACCATTACTCCAGCCATGCCGCGCCCGGCTGGCGCTACCGCCGGATGATCGAGGTCATCAACTCCAAACCCAAGATGAGCGTTGATGATCACTGGGCCTTGATGCTCGACACCAAGAACATGATGGCCGCCCGGCTTGCTCCGATAATGGCCAAGGCCCTGGCCGGCTCCGACGACACCAAGGCAATGGCCGACGTGCTGGCCAAGTGGGATTTCTTCGACCGGGCCGACTCGGCCGCAGCGATGATCTTTCAGTCGGTGTACCGCCAGTTCGCCTACAACACCTTTGCCGAAAAACTGGGTCCCGAACTCACCTGGCTGATGCTGGACAATATGTATTGGTGGCAGGAGCGTCTGGCCATGATGGTCAGCAAGGGTCAAAGCCCCTGGTTCGGCCAGGGCGGAATGGACGAGCTGTTCCGGCGTTCGGCCCGGGAGGTGCTGGCCGAACTCGGCCCCAAGCTGGGCAACGACCCGGCCAAATGGAAGTGGGGCGAGTTGCACCGGCTGATCTTCGTCAGCCCCCTGCGCCGGGAGGGCACAGGGCGGGATCTGCTGGGCGGGGGGAACTTCGCCTACCCCGGCTCCCAGGAGACCCTGCTCCGGGCGATCTACACCTATTCCAAGCCGTATGAGACCGACGTGATCGCCTCTTTACGCATGGTCGCCGACCTTTCCGACAACGAAAAGGTGGAAGCCATATTGCCCGGCGGCGTCACCGGGCGGCAGTTTTCTCCCCATTTCCACGATCAGGTGCCGACTTTTGTCGATGGCGGCAAGGACTACTGGTGGTTCAGCGACAAGGCAATTGCTGATAACGCCCAGCACGAGTTGCTGCTGAAATCCGAATAAAGGACCGGCCGGGCCGTGGTCAAGGCACCATGGTCCGGCTTTCCCTCAACAGGCTTGAAAGGTCTTCACTGCTGAGCGGCTTGCTGAAATAGTAGCCCTGCATCTGGTCGCAACGCCGCTGCCTCAAGAATTCCAGTTGTTCCCTGGTCTCGACACCCTCGGCCACCACCTGCAAGTTCAGGCTGCGGCTCATTGATATGATCGTATTGACAATGGAGGCGTCGTCGGGGTCGTTGGCCACATCGGCCACGAACGAGCGGTCGATCTTGAGCGTGCTCATGGGAAAACGCTTGAGGTGGTAAAGGGAACTGTAGCCCCGGCCAAAATCGTCCATGGACAGGCGCAGGCCCAGATCCGTAAGGGCCCTCATGGTGATGATGGCATCCTCTACGCTGTGCATGACCACGCTTTCGGTTATCTCCAGTTCCAGGCAATTCGGCGGCAGGCCGGTCTTTTGCAAAATCCGCTTGATCTGCCTTACCAGGTCCTTGTCCTGAAACTGCCTCGGCGACAGGTTTACGGCCACATGCAGATCGCCATGGCCCTGAGCGTGCCACTCCCGGGTTGTCTTGCAGGCCTGTTCCAGGACCCAGGCGCCCAGAGGTATTATCAGGCCCGTCTCCTCGCAGATGGGGATGAACTCGTCCGGCGGCACCAGGCCGTGGCCGGGCCTGCGCCACCGCACAAGTGCCTCCACGCCGACCATGCGCTGGTGCTGGACATCGACCTTGGGCTGGTAATAGACCTCGAACTCGCGGCGTTCCAAGGCCTTGCGCAGGTCGGCCTCCAACGACATGCGCCGCTGGACCTTGTCGTTCATGGCCGGTTTGAACAGCTTGTATTTGTTGCGGCCCTCTTCTTTGGCCCGGAACATGGCCAAATCGGCGCAGGAAACCAGGACCTCGGGATCCCGGCCGTCGTGGGGGTACATGGCGATGCCGATGCTCGTGGTGACGAACAGCTCGCGTTCTCTGATGAAAAACGGCTTGCTGAATGCCGCCAGCACCCGCCGGGCCACATTCACGGTGAAGTCCGGATCGACCGCTCCTTGGAGCAGGACAATGAACTCGTCGCCGCCGAGCCTGGCCACCGAGTCCTGCTCCCGGACCATGCCGGACAGTCTCTGGGCCACGCTTTGCAACAAAATGTCCCCGGTGGCATGTCCCAGGGAGTCATTGATGTTCTTGAAGTTGTCCAGATCCAAAAACAGCAGGGCCACGCCCTGGCCACTGCGCTGGGCCTGGGCAATGGCCATGGACAAACGGTCGTTGAACAGGCTGCGGTTGGGCAGACCGGTCAGGGCATCGTGATAGGCCTGGTGGGTGATGCGCTCCTCGCTGCGCTTGGCCTCGGTTATATCGTGGAAAACTCCGACATAGTGGGTCACGTTGCCCTGTTGATCCTGAATGCCGGTTATGTTTAGCCACTCGGGGTAGGCTTCGCCATTGCGGCGGCGGTTCCAGATTTCGCCCTGCCAATGGCCTTGTTTTGTGAGTTCGCGCCACATCTGCTCGTAATAGCGCGAATCATGCCTGCCCGAAGACAGCATGGACGGCTTTTTACCGATGGCTTGGTCCCTCTTGTAGCCGGTGATGGCCACGAACGCGTCGTTGACCATCTCGATAACGCCCTGGATGTTGGTAACCATGATGCCTTCGACAGTGTTTTCAAAGACCCTGGCCAAAAGGCGCATCTGTTCTTCCGAGGCCCGCATTTCGGTGATGTCCTGGACAGCGCCGACCAATGATACGGTGTGGCCGCCCTCATCGCGGATGGCGCTTACCACCTGACGGAGAATCCTCTGTTTGCCGCCGCCTATCACAACCCTGTGCTCGAAGCTTACGGCCCGGTCGAGATGCAGGGTGCTGTCTATGCAATCCTGGACGTATTGGGCGTCCTCCGGGTGAAAGCTCGCCAGGATTTTATCCAGCAAATTGTCCTGGTTTCGCGGCAATATACCGTAGATGTTCAAGATTTCCGGCGAGCAGGTGAACCTGTCGTCCCTGATGCGCAGCTCCCAATTGCCCAGGCCGGCCAGTTTCTGGGCCCGGGCCAGACTGGCCTCGCTGTTGCGCAGGGCCCGTTCGGCCCTCATCTGGCGGGTCATGTCCTTGAGCATGCCGACCATGCCCACCAGCTTGCCCTCGCCGTCAAAGTTAGGCGCCCCGCTCATTGCGAAGTGGCGCTCACGGCCTTGCTTGTCCACCAGAGGCCGGGTCACGTACAGGGTCTGTTTGCCGTCCCGAACCGTCTTGAACAATTTGCGGAATTCCGTGTCTTGGCCCTTTGGGGCAAAATCCACGAAATAATGTCCGATGACCTCGCCCGGTTCATGGCCCAAAATGCGCCGCCAGGCCTTGTTGACATAGGTGAAGGCGCCATCTGGTCCAAGCGTGTAGATGATGTCCGGCGCGTTTTCACTAAGACTGCGGAACCGCTCTTCGCTCTGCCGGAGCGCCTCTTCCGAGCGCCGGCGCGCCGTCACATCCTCGACAACGCCATCCACCCAGCGGGGTTTTCCGTTGCCGTCAAAGTGGACAGCGGCGCTTACGCTGGCCCAGAAGATCTCCCCGCCCTTGCGGAGAAGGGGCAGTTCAAAGTTCCGCACGAAACGGGCCTTGATGATCTCCCTGGTAAAAAACAACCTCTCCTTTGGCTCGGGATACAGCAAGCCCATTGGCACCTGGAGAAATTCCTCCACCGAGTCATAGCCGGCCATCTCGGCCAATGCCGGATTGGCCATGACAAAGGCGCCTTCGCCATCAACGGTCAAACGAAATACGCCGACGTTGAGGTTGTCGAAAAGGCCGAGCATGCTGCTTTTAGCGTTGTTTCTCGGGGCCAGGCCGTCACCCTGTCTGGCGGCGGCAAGTACTCCTTCCTGCGTGGAAAGCAACTCAGCCGTCAGATTCTTGATTTTTTGCAGTGCATGCTGTAGTTGGCGTGAAAGGTCCAAGGAATCAGAGTTGGTAGGGGGCATCTACTACCTCTTGGCATTTCCGTCAGCCGCTGGAAATTGATAACCGCGTAAATAACTTTTTCACATCACCGCGAAATCACTGAACATCGCCAGGCACCAATACAATGCCAAAAAATGATCATAAAGGTCAACCCCTTCTATGGTTCCATTTGCACTTGGAGACATATTGGCCTAAGCTGCGATTGATACTAAGCAAATGCGAATTGTGCAGGTGAGTGGAGACGTATTGTGTGCAAAATAATGGTTATTTTCCATAGCCAATCGGGCCACACGGAGCGCATGGCGAGGCAGGTCGCCGACGGCGTGGCTTCCATAGAAAACGTTGAGCTGATGTATAAAAAGGCCTCCGAGGCCACCCTGGACGACCTGTTGCAGTGCGACGGCCTGGCCATAGGATCACCGGAATACTTCGGCTATATGGCAGGCATGGTTAAAGATTTCTTTGACCGCACCTATGAGCGGGCAAGGGGCCGCAAAGAGATATTCAAAAAACCGTACGTGGTCTTTGTCAGCGCGGGCAACGACGGCACCCAGGCCGTATTCCAGATCGAACGCATCGCCCTGGGATACCAATTCAAAAAGGTGTATGAGCCGGTGGTGGCCGTCGGCGACCTAACCGACGACGACCTGGCCAAATGCCTTGAACTGGGCCAGACCCTGGCGGCGGGCTGCCAAGCGGGCATCTATTAATAGTAGGCTAGGCCCACTTGTCGCCGTAGCCAAGGGCCAGGGCCGCGCAGGCAAGGCCCAGGATTTCGGCGTCGGTGGCCCCGGCGCGGGGGGCCAGCCTCCGGCGGTAGTCCGGCAGCCGGTCATGCTTACCGCTGACGGCCGCGGCCAGCACGGCGGCCTGGGCGGCAATTGCTTCCGGAGCGGCCTCTGGCGGCAAAACGCCCCAGACCAATTTGTCGCTGATGTGCATCAGGGCGGCGGCGGCGGCCACGGTGATTGGATCGCGGTTGATGGCGTCGTAATTCTGCCGAAACAGCAGGGCAAGGTCGGGCGCGAGGTTTGAGGCCACGGCGTCTTCAAAGGCCTGCCTGTCGGCCCCCAGGCGCTCCAGGTGGACCCGGCAGGAGCATTGTCCACCGGGCGTCAGTTCGTTTTGCAGGGCCAGGGTCTTGCCCAGCGATTCCATGACGACTTCGGCTATCAGCTGGCCCAGCTTGGTGTGCTTGGTGGGGCTGGTGACCGGCGCGCCGCCTAGGCGGCTGGCGATGACGATCTGATCGGTGCCGGTGCCCGTTGCCGGTCCGCCGCCATAGCGCGAATTGATGCCCAGTTCCTGCAACTTGGCCGTTTTGGCCTCGGCGGCCATGACCACGGCCCTGACCATGGCCCCAGGGGTGAGTTCCTGACTGATGAAGATCATGGCGTTGATGGTGCCGTGGCGGGGCGGCTCATCGGTTTCCAGAAACTCGAACTCGCCGTCGTGCTCGTGATAGAGTGCCCTGTCCCCGGCCCTTCCGGCGTTGCCCTCCACCCCGGCGGTCTGGACGCAGGCCACGCTTAGCTCACGAAACGATGCCGTTGCAATGGCCGCGTTGTTCATATTGGCGGCCGTGGCCAGCCCGGCGCTTTTTTCGGGGGGTAACCCGGCGGCCTCACACACCACCATCCGGTAGGCCAGGGGGTCGCGCCAGGCATTGGCCTGTTCGTTGTGGTGTTCGCCGCAGGGCTCACAGACCTGATGGTTGTAGACGTATTCCAGGTCATCGGTGATGCCCCCGGCCGCCCGGCAGGTGGATATCACCCGGTGCGGCGTAAGGAGTCGCCCATAGATGATCTTTTCGCCACGGTGGATTTCCACGCCGTCATAATATGAGCCCAGCAGCATAGCCAATCTCCCTATTTAGCAAAATCAGGCCAATCATAGGCCAAGAGGCTTGTTTGTGCAAATATGCGCTTGACATGCCCTATATTATGACATAGAGGTTACGCAGATATTCGTGGCAGTACCCATTGGGGTATAAACGGGAAGACGGTGCGAATCCGTCGCGGTCCCGCCGCTGTAACCGGGAACGAAAACCGCAAATCAAGGCCACTGGTGGCTAAACCACTGGGAAGGCGCGGCAAGTAGGACGATCCGGAAGCCAGAAGACCTGCTGCTTACGATGCAACGCTTTTTACCGGCGATGAACCGGTGTTGGCGCTCTCCCACGGAGGCATCAACAGGCGTTGCCGCCCGGGAGATAAAGAAGCAGGGTGCAGTCCCCGGTCCATTTTGATGGGCTGGGGATTTTTTATTCCCAGCCAAGGCGAACCAAGAAAAAGGGAGATTCAACATGAAGAAGCTGGCGCGCATTTGGGCAATTTGCTGCGCATTGGCCCTTATTGGCTCCTCGGCCGCCTTTGCCGACCAGGACCAAGCGAAAACCGAGGTTAAGCTGCCGGACACTTCGGTCTCGGCAACCCGTTGGGAGCAAAACATCGAAAAACTGCCCCGCAACGTGGACATCATCACCCGTGACTACATCGAAAAGGTCAACCCCATGACCGTGCCGGACCTGCTCAAGGGCCTGCCCGGCATCTATGTCCAGGAACTCAACGGCTACGGCACCCAGGCCACGGTCACCATGCGCGGCTTTGGTGAAAACGGCGGATTGCGCGTACTGGTCACGGTGGATGGCAGGCGGCAGAACCTGCTGGACCTCAACGGCCATGACTGGAGCACCATCCCTGTGGAAAACATCGAGCGCATCGAGATCCTGCACGGCGCGGCCGGTGTGGTCTATGGCGACAATGCCGTGGGCGGCGTGATCAACATCATCACCCGCAAGGGCAAGGGCCCCATGAAGGGCAACGTCAAGGCCCAGTACGGCAGCCACGAAATGTACGGCTTTGCCGGTGATTTCGAGGGCTCCGCTGATATGGTCGACTGGTTTGTCAGCGCCCGCTACGACGACACCGAGGGCTACCGCGAAAACAACCAGACCAGGGTCAAGGGCGGTTACTTCAACGCGGCCGTCACCCCCAACAAGGTCTTCAGCATCCGGGTCGACGGCGCCATCAATGAAACCGATTTCGGCGTTCCGGGCAGCCTGACCGTGGCCCAGGCCGACCGCGACCGCACCCAGACCGCCTTCCCCAACGCTTATTACGATAACAAGAACCAGGCTATCGCGGCCCTTTTCACCGGCGACTTCCAAAATTGCGGCGTGCTGACCCTGGACCTGGCCTACCGCAAGTGGCAGTCGGAAAGCGACTACTGGACCTATTACGACCAGGACGCCAAGTACTACGCCGTGCAGCCCAAGTATGTCCTGGACAGCGACTTCGGTTCCCTGGCCAACCGCGTCACCGCCGGTGTCGACTACTACAAATGGGACATGGAAGGCAAGTACGTCTCCAGTTGGACCGGCACGGCCAACCACGACAACACGCTCAATTCCTTTGGCGCCTATCTTTTAGACGAGTTCTCGATCACCAAAAACATCGTCTTGCAGGCCGGCGCCCGCTACCAGAAGCAGGACTACACCCTGGAAACCACCCCCGAGGGCGGCAGCACGGCCAAGTATGAGCCCGACGACGACCGTTGGGCCTGGACCGCCGGCGTGGCCTGGAACTTCATGCCCGGCTCCAAGGTCTTCGGCCGGGTGGCCAGCGCCTTCCGCTATCCCTCGGTCGACGAATACTCATCGGTTTCCAGCACCACTTTCTGGGAAGTGGAGCCCGAGAAATCCCTCACCTATGAACTGGGCGTGGAGTGGGCCTTCATGACCGGTGCCCGGGTCGGCGTTACCGCCTACTTGATGAACATGGAAGACGAGATCGCCTACAACAGCGTCACTTGGGCCAACGAAAACCTCGACGACACCCGCCACCAGGGCGTCGAGGCCTCGCTGCACGTGCCGGTGTGTGACTGGGCCTATGCCTTCGGCAGCCTGACCTATCAGGACGCCGAATTCACCAAGGGCGCCAATGACGGCAAGACCGTGCCCCTGGTGCCCGAGTGGATGGCCAGCATCGGCGTCAACGTCGAGCCCATCGCCAACCTCAACATCCTGGTGCGCTGGATGTTCGTGGGCGAGCGCTACTACGGCGGCGACTATGGCAACGTTTCCGAGAAGATGGACTCCTTCAACACCTTCGATGCCTCGGTCAGCTACAAGTATGACCGCTACAAGGTGTTCTTCAACGCCAAGAATATCTTCAGCGAGAAGTACTCCACCAGCGGCTGGTACGGCTACAGTACGCCCGACCAGAATACGGTCAACCCCATGCCCGAAGCAGAGGTCTGGGGCGGCATAGCCATCGAGCTGTAAACGATAGTAAGACCTGATCCCTTCTCAACCGCCGGGGCCTTTCTCTTTATCGAGCAGGGCCCCGGCTTTTTATGCGGCTAGGTGCTAATTTGGTTCTACGCCCCGCTGCTTGAAAACCTCCCTTGCCGCGCCAAGGGCGTTCAGCGCCGCCGGGAAGCCCGCGTATCCGGCCATTTGGTTGATGACCTCAACGACTTCCCCCGGCTCCAGCCCGACATTCAGGCCCGCGGCGATATGCACCATAAGCTGGGGCAGCATGGTGCCGGCCGCCGTCGTCGCGGCTATGGCCGCTATTTCCCGGTGGCGGTCGGAAATGCCGGACCGGGAAAATACGTCGCCATAGCTGAAGTCCAGGATGAATTCGCCCATTTCCGGGGCCACGTCTGCCAGGCCGTCCAGGACGGATCGGCCAGTGCCGCCGCTGATGCGGGCCAGGGCCTCCAGGCCGCGCTCCCTGCGGGAGCCCTTTGTACTTTCCGGCGGCGAGACAGCCACCCCCTTGGCTTTGAACACCTCCCGGGCCACGGTTATTGCATTGAGCCCGGCCGGGAATCCGGCATACACCATGGTCACGTAGATGGTTTCGATGATCTCCCGGGGCGTCACGCCCACGTTCAGGGCCGCGCCGATGTGGAATTTCAACTGGGGCGCGGCATGGCCCAGGCAGGTCAGGGCGGCCATGGTGGCTATCTGGCGGGAGGCCAGGTCCAGCCCCGGACGGCTGTATATGTCGCCGTAACCAAACTCTACGATGTATCCGGCCATCTCCGGGGCGATGTCTTGCAGACCCTGCATGATGCCCTGAGCGGCATCGGCGTCAAGCTGGTTCAAGACGGCCATGCCCCGCTGATAGCGCCGCGACTCCCGGCTTTGCTGTTCCATCACTGCCTCCGTAAATTCAGAAGAAATAAAGCACTGGTAAAAAAATATAAATCAATGAATAATATCTCCAATATATCTTTCGAATATTATTGATTTGTTTTGGATATCATTATGGAACTGCGGCAACTGAAATACTTCAAGGCGGTGGCCGAGGAATTGCACTTCGGCAGGGCGGCCCAGAGGCTCAACATCTCCCAGCCGCCGCTGAGCATGCAGATCCGCAACCTGGAAGACGAACTGGGCTTTGAACTGTTTCACCGCACCAACCGCAAGGTGGAGTTGAGCGATGCGGGCCGCGAGTTTCTGGATGGCGCGCGCCGGGTGCTGGCCCAGGCAGAGCAGGCCGTGCAGCAGGCCAGGCAAGTGGCCAGGGGTCTGGCGGGAAGCCTGGTTATAGGTTTCATGGGCCCGGCCATGGACGGCCCCCTACCCGAGGCGGTAAAGGCCTTTCGGGACAATTATCCGCGAATCAGCCTGACCTTTGAGGAAATGAGCAGCGCCGAGCAGGTGGCGGCCCTGAAGGCCGGAGCCATCGACCTGGGCGTGGTCAGGGCCTTTGGCCGAACGCCGCCCGGCGTGGCGTCCATGCCCTTTTGGCGCGAGGAATATGTCCTGGCCATGGCCACGGACCACAGGCTGGCCGGTAAAGATTCCGCCAGGCCGGATGAGCTGGCCGATGAAGAGTTGATCCTGTTCCCCCGGCAGATGCAGCCGGAGTTGTACGACGCCGTGATCGCCGCTTTCCACGCCCAGGGCGTTACGCCTCGGGTGGGCCAACATGCCCGCACCAAGCAAAACGCCCTGGCCCTGGCCGCCGCGGGCCTTGGCCTGGCCATAGTGCCCAAAACCACGGCCCAAACCAGGCCGGGGACAATCAAGGCGGTTGAATTGAAGGCGGACCTGCCGCTGGTGGAGATAAGCCTGGCCTGGAAGCTGGGACGCCAATCAGCGGCCCTGCAAAACCTCGTCGCCGTACTTGTAGATCACTCAGGCCGTTGCCAGCGCGTCCAGCAGGCGGCCGTGCAGGCCCTCGAAGCCGCCGTTGCTCATGATCAGGCATAGGTCGCCGGGCCTCAGCGCCTCCAGCAAAGCCGCCAGCAGCGCGTCGGCGTCGGAGTAAGCCCAGGTCTTGATGCCCTTGGCGGTCAGGTCTCGGGCAAGCCGGGCCGAGGAAAAGCGTTCCTCGGGCGGCAGGCCGTCCACGCCCGGCGGCTCCCGCAGAAACACCCGACCGGCCCCGTCAAAGGCATCGGCGTATTCGGCCTGGAAGCGTTTGGTCTTGCTGGTGTTGGTGCGCGGCTCGAACACGGCCACCAGGCGGCCGTCGGCGGGCGTCCATCCGGGCAGGCCGAAGCGGGCCACGGCCTTGATTGTCTCCCGCACGGCCGTGGGATGATGGGCGAAATCGTCGACAACCACCACGCCCCTGGCCTTGCCCCGCACCTCCTGGCGGCGGCGCACGCCCTGGAAGGCCTTTTGCGCCTGGCAGGCCTCGGCCAGGCGCACCCCGCCCGCGTGCATGGCCATGACGCAGGCCAGGGTGTTGAGGGCGTTGTGTTCACCGGCCAGGGGCGAATCAAAGCTCAGCTCCGGGCCGTCCGGCGGCCGGATGGTCAGCCGCGCCCCGCCCTTTTGGCCCGGCTCGGCGCTGATCAGCCGCCAGGCGCATTCCCGGCCCCGGCCATAGCTCCACACCGGGCACTTCGCGCCGCTGGCCCGTTGCATCACCTCGGCGCTGTCGCCCCAGACGATGAGCACGCCGTCGGCCGGGATCTCGCTCACGAACATGTCAAAGGCCCGGCGGATGGAATCCATGCCGTCGTAGATGTCGGCATGGTCGAACTCCACGCTGGTCAGGATGCCGATCTTGGGGCGGTAGTGCACGAACTTGGGCCGCTTGTCGAAAAACGCCGTGTCGTATTCATCGCCCTCGACGACAAAATGTTCTCCGCCGCCGTCGGCGAAGTTGCGCCCGCCCTCGACCATGATGCCGCCGACCATGAAGCCGGGCCGCCTGGCCGTGTGCTCCAGACCCGACGCCACCAAAGCCGTGGTGGTGGTTTTGCCGTGGGTCCCGGCTATGACGATGGAGGTCTTTCCGGCGATGAACAGCTCGCCCAGGGTCTGGGGCAGAGACAGATACGGCAGGCCCGTTTCGGCCAGAGCCAGGGCCTCGGGGTTGTCCCGGCGGATCACATTGCCCACCACCACCAGATCGGGCGGCGGGGTCAAGTTTGCCGGATCATAGCCCGTATGCACGGGGATGCCCTTGTCTTGCAGGAACGTGCTCATGGGCGGGTACAGGGGGCCGTCCGAGCCGCCCACGGCCAGGCCACGGTCGGCCAGGGCTCCGGCCAGGGCGCCCATGGCCACTCCGCCGACGCCCATCAGATGTACTTTGGCGATCTTTTCGGGAAGAACGTTCAGCTTGGGGTCCAGGCTCACATCAGGCTCCCAGATATTGCCAGGCGGCCTGGTGCACCTGCCGCCGGAAGGACGCTATCTTGTCGTTGTCGCGGCCAAAGGCCACGCGGTTGGTCAACAGCACCACGCCAGAGCCGCGCCGCGGGCTCATCCACAGGCTGGTGCCGGTGAAACCCAGGTGGCCCACGGTATCGGCCGGGGCGTTGGGTCCGGCGGCGCTGTCCGGGCCGCTGGGCGTGTCAAAGCCCGGCGTGCGGGGGCAACCCTTGGGCTCGGGGCAGCGGGCAAAAAGCCCGGCCGCCATGTCGGCGGGCCAGGGTCCGTCGCCAGCCGCCGCCAGGCACAAGGCACGGGCAATCTCGGCCACCTGCCCGGCCGTGCCGAACAGTCCGGCATGACCGGCGACCCCGCCCAAGGCAAAGGCGTTTTCATCCTCCACCTTACCGTGGATCACCGCCCGTCCCGGCAGCGGCCCGCAGGGGGCGATGCGCTCCAGGGGCCAATGGGCCTTGTCTTCCAGAGCCAGATAGCGCGGACCGTCCAGGCCCAGCTTTTTCAGGGTCTGGGCCAGGGTCAGATCAAGACTCACCCCGGCGGCCTCCTCCAACAGCAGCCCCAGCAGCATATACCCCAGGTCGCTGTATACGGCGGCCTCGCCGGGAATGTTCTCCAGGGGATCGTTGAGGAGCATGGCCTTTAACAGGCCCCGCCGGGCGCTGGGCGCCGGGTACCGCTCCAGGGCCTGGTAAAAGGGCTTGTAGGCCGCGAAACCGGCCGTATGGCAAAGCATCTGCCCCACGTTTATGGCCTGTTTGTCCGCGGGCACCACATCGCCCCACACAGTGCCCAATGGGGTCTCAAAGGGCAGCACGCCGTCGGCGGCCAGATCCAGGGCCATGACAGCCGTGGCCAGGGGCTTGGTCAGCGAGGCTAGGTCGAACACCGTGTCCGCGTCAGCCTGCCCGGCGCTATAGAGCATCGGGTCGGCCTGGCTGTTCCACACGGCCAGGACAATGGCCGGGGCAACTTTTTCTTCTATGCCTTTGTCGATGATTTCCTGCAATGATTGGTTCAAAGGTCCAGTCCCACTTCCAGCACCCCGTTGTCTCCATCAATAGCGGCCATGGCTCCCAGCGGCAGGGGCCGGTTTTCCCCGCCGTGTCCGAAGGGCAAACCGATGATCACCGGCACGTCCAGGGCCGACAACCGCCGGGCAATGGCCTCCAGGCGGTCCGGCGGCGTGGCTCCGTCCGAAGCCAGCGCGCCCAGGGCCACTCCGGCCACCCGGTCCAGTACTCCGGCCAATTCCAGTTTTGTGGTCATGCGATCCAGGCGGTAGGGGGCCTCGCCGGTGTCTTCCAGGCACAGGATCGCACCTGCCAGCTCCGGAGCCCAGGGCGTGCCGATGAGGTGGCAGAGCATGGTCAGGTTGCCGCCCATAAGCACGCCGCGGGCTTTTCCGCCCGATACGGTGTCGCCCCGAAGTTGGGCGGGCCAGGGCGATCCGCCGCACAAAAGCGCGGCCACATCGGCCAGGCTGGCCTGGTCCAGGCGGGACAGTTGGGTAAGCACCGGGCCGTGCGCGCAGACCAGGCCCCGGGATGCAAAATTGTTCAATAGACAGGTAATGTCTGAAAAGCCCATCAGGCGCTTACCGCGCCGGGCCATGCCTTCAAGGTCCAACAGCGGCAGCAGACGCGACGAGCCGAACCCGCCGCGCGCGCAGATGATCAGCCCCACTCCGGGATCGTCCCACAGCCTTTGCAGGGCAACGGCGCGCTCTTGGTCCTCACCGGCCAGATAACCGCTGCGCAGGCGCACCTGCTCGTCGACGATGATCCGGCGCTCCCCGGCCAAATTCTCGAGCACGGCCAGCCCGGCCTCCAACTCCGCCGGGTCCACGCTGCCCGCCGGGGCTGTAACGGCGATGGCCCCTTGACCGGCGGGCCATGTGGCCTTGGCCGGGGTCATTGATTGCGCTGATACAGGATGCGCAGGCCGTCGAGGGTCAACAATTCGTCGACAAGCTCGATGGTCTCGCTTTGGTTGGCGATCACCGGAGCCAGGCCGCCGGTAGCGATGACCTTGCTGACCACGCCGCGTTCGTTGTTGATGGCTTTTACCAGGCCGTCCACCAGACCGGCGTAGCCGAAGACGATGCCGGCGTTCATGGAGCCGATGGTGTCCTTGGCCACGGCCATCCTGGGCCTGCTGAAGATCTCCACCCTCGGCAGCTTGCTGGCCCGCTGGAACAGGGCGTCCATGCTGATGGTGATTCCCGGCGCGATGGCCCCGCCCAGATATTCGCCCTTTGCCGAGATGCAGTCAAAGGTCGTGGCCGTGCCGAAGTCCACCACGATCAGATCGCCGCCGAACCGCTCAAAGGCGGCCACGGCGTTGACGATGCGGTCGGCGCCCACCTCGCGGGGGTTGTCGTAGAGAATCGGCATGCCGGTCTTCATTCCCGGCCCCACGAACAACGGATCGATATCCAGATAGCGGCGGCAGAAACGGGTGTAGGCGTTGATAACCGGCGGCACAACGCAGGATATGATGACACCGTCGATGCTGCTCATGGCCAGGGGGCTGCTGGCGAAAAGGGCCTTGATCAGCACGGCCAGTTCATCGCGGGTTCGTTCCGGTTCGGTGCGCACCCGCCAATCGGCCACCAGTTTGTCTTCCTTGAATACACCGATGACCGTATTGGTGTTGCCAACGTCGATGGTCAGTAACATTTTTCGCTCTCCAGCCCTCAGTCACACAGATCGGCAACAACGACCTGACGCAGTTGCTCGGCCACATCGTTCATCAGCTTTTCATCGGCGGCCTCGACCATGATCCGCAACTTGGGTTCCGTGCCGGAGTAGCGGACAAGCAGACGCCCCTCCTGCCCCAGGCGCTCCTCCTGGACGGCGATGGCCTTAAGCAGCTTGGGACGTTCGCTGATGGGCGGTTTGCGCGAGACCATGACATTGATCAACACCTGGGGCAGACGGGTCATCACCTGGGCCAGTTCGCTCAGACGGCGGCCGGTGCGCACCATAATGCCCAGCACCTGCAGGCCGCTGACTATGCCGTCACCGGTGGTGTTGTGATCCAGGAACAGGATATGACCGCTCTGCTCGCCGCCCAGGTTGAAACCGCCCCGGCGCATGGCCTCGACCACGTAACGGTCGCCGACCTTGGTGCGCAGCATGCGGATACCCCGCTCGCGCATGGCCAGTTCCAGACCCAGGTTGCTCATCACCGTGGCCACCAATGTGGCCTGGCTCAGGGTGCCCCTGGTCATCATATCATCGGCGCAGATTCCCATGATCTGGTCGCCGTCTACAACTTGGCCGTTTTCGTCGACCATGATCAAACGGTCGCCGTCGCCGTCAAAGGCCAGACCCAGGTCGCAGCCGTTGGCTGTCACAGCCGCGGCCACGGTCTCCGGGTGCAAGGCCCCCACGCCGTCGTTGATGTTGCAGCCGTCGGGCTGATCGCCGCAAAGGACCACCTCGGCGCCCAGTTCCTTGAACACCGCCGGGGCAACTTTGTATGTCGCGCCATGGGCGCAATCCAGGGCGATCTTCAGGCCGTCCAGGACCAGGTCGTCGGGAAAGCTGTGTTTGGCGAAAACTATATAGCGCCCCGGAGCGTCGTCGATGCGCCGGGCCCGGCCCACGATGCCGGGCTGGGGGGCCGGTTCGGGCTGCAGGCCGCTGGCGGCCGCCTCCACATAGGCCTCGATCTGGTCTTCCATTTCGTCGGGCAGCTTGTAGCCGTCCCTGGCGAATATCTTGATGCCGTTGTCCTGATACGGGTTATGGCTGGCGCTGATGACGATGCCGGCGTCGGCCCGCATGCTGCGGGTCAAAAAGGCTATGGCCGGAGTGGGCATGGGACCCACCAACAGCGCATCGCCGCCCATGGAGCAGATCCCGGCCACCAGGGCGTTTTCGAACATATATCCGGAAAGGCGCGTGTCCTTGCCAATGATTATCTTGTGTTTGCCTTTGCCGCGCCGGAATACGGCTGCCACGCCCCGGCCGGTGGCAAGGGCCATCTCGGCGGTCATGGGGTGGGCGTTGGCAATGCCCCGCATGCCGTCGGTGCCGAATATCTTGCTCTTGCGCTCCATTTTACCTCACAAGAGATTGTCCCTATTCCTGGGTGATTCCTTTGGGGGTAATCAGGATGGTCGCCCGGACTTCCTTGGGTTCGACCATCATCGATGATCCGGGTGGCGAACGGAGGTTGACGGTCCGGGTAAACGTTTCGCTGTGGCCACTGACATCAATCGGTTCGCTCCAGATCCAGTCCAGGGCGGCCAAGGCCCGCTTTTCGCCGCTTATCTTGACCTCCGGCGGGTTGAAAACCACCTCGTCGACCTCGTATCCCCGGGCCGGGCGGCCCTGCACCACGGGGCTGACCTTGACGTCCCTTGATGAGCGCGTCTCCAGCTTGACCCTGATCTCCGCTGGGTCGACCCTGACCACGCTGACCCAAGGCGGCAGGGTCAGGTCCTGGATGCCCAACCTGAAGATGTGATCGCCCGGACCCAGGCCGTTCAGGTTGATCTGCTTGACGGGTGTGCGCTGGGCCACTCCGCGAATCAGCGTCCGGGGTCCGTAGAGGCGCACCGAAAGCTCGGCGGGCACCTCGCCGGCCACGACCTGGCCCTCGGCCACGCCCGAGATCTCCACTGGAATCTGGATGGTCAACTCCGCCTTTTCCACCCCGACGATGATCAGCCACATGATGACCGCTATGGCCAGGGCCAACGCCTTGAGTTGCCAATTATTGGTTAATCTATCCAGCATCCGGCCGGCTCCTAATCCTTTGCCCGCTTGCTCTTGGACGGCAAAAGCTGCTCCAAGCGCTTTTCCAGGTCTTCCGGTTCATAGGGCCCGGTCAGTTTGCCCTCGTGGGCGATGCTTATCTTGCCCCGCTCTTCGCTGACCACCACCACCACGGCGTCGGTTTCGCCGGAAAAGCCCAGGGCGGCCAGATGCCGTGAGCCCAGGCGCTTGCCGGTGTCGGTGTCCTTGGCCAGGGGCAGCATGCAGCGGGCGGCCCTGGCCCTGTTGCCCTGGATGATCACCGCGCCGTCGTGCAGAGGCCCGCTGACCTGAAAAATGCTGATCAACAGCGGGCTGCTGACCACCGCATCCAGGCGCACTCCGGCCTCGATATAGTCTTCCAGGCCGGTGCTGTTTTCAATGGCCACCAGGGCCCCTGTGCGGCGCTTGGCCATGATTCCGGCGGCGTTGGCCACCTCGCTGATTATGTCGGAACGGGGCATGTGCGAGCCGAAGAACGAGCCTTGACCCATGCGGGCCAGGGCCCGGCGGATGTCTGATTGAAAGATGACGATGACCACCAGCACAAGGGAGGATAAAAACGAGGTGATCAGCCAGTTGGTGGCCACCATGTCCAGTTCGCGGCTGACCCACCACGTAAAAAGGACCAATCCAAGACCGGTGAGCATCTGCATGGCCCTGGTTCCACGAACCAGAAGCATTATCTGATAAACGACAAAGGCCACCAAGGCGATGTCGGCAAGGTCCTGCCACCTGATCTGCTGGAGCAGATTCAGGAAATCGCTCATCAGTGCGCCTCCGCCGCGACGATGGCATCGCTCATGACAAGTGCGTCTTTCAGGGGTGCGACATCATGCACCCGAACGATATCCGCCCCCAGAGCCGCGCCGACAACATGCACGCCCAGGGTGCCCCAAAGCCTGTCTTCCACGGGTTTGCCGGTAAGGGTCCCGATAAAGGACTTGCGGCTGGCGCCCAGCAAAACCGGATAACCCAACTCGGCCAATTTGGCAAGATTGGCGATAAGGCTCAGGTTGTGCTCCACGGTCTTGCCGAAGCCGATGCCCGGATCAACGATGATTTTTTCCGGGGCGACCCCGGCGGCTATGGCCGCCTCGGCCTGTTGTTTCAGGAACCGGGCCACCTCGGCCACCACGTCGTCATAGACGGGGTCTTGCTGCATGGTCCGGGGGGTGCCCTTCATGTGCATCAACACCAGGGCCGCGCCGGTCTCTGCGGCCGCGCGGGCCATATCCTCGTCGCCCAACAGGGCTGTAATGTCGTTGATTATGTGGGCCCCGGCCTTCATCGCCGCCTTGGCCACATCGGCCTTGTTGGTGTCGATGCTGATCAGAGCGTCGCATTTGGCGGCTAATTGCTCGATGACCGGAATGACCCGGTCAATCTCCTCGGATGCTGAAACAGGGTCCGAGCCCGGCCGCGTGGATTCGCCGCCGATGTCCAGAATGGCCGCGCCTTCCGCGGCCAGTTGCAGGCCCTGCTGCACGGCCTGGTCCACGCCGTAAAACCGTCCGCCGTCGGAAAACGAATCCGGCGTTACATTGACCACACCCATGATCACCGTATGGAGCCCGAGTTCCATTTGCCCGCCCGGATACGGCACCAAGCGCCGCATCCTAGGCATCGGATTCCTCAGGTTCGCCTTTATCAGCGGCCCAGGGTTCATGATCCACCGGACCGTCGCCGGGCAAATCCCGGGGAACCGAGTCTTGGGCCGGCGGCGCAGGAGGCGCACTTTCGGCGCCGCGCGGCTTGCCTGTTACAAAAGATAACACCGCCTCGGCGTCCAGAGTCTCTTCTTCGAGAAGAGCATTGGCCAGGGCTTCGAGTTTTTCGCGGTTATCGCGCAATAGATGCAAGGCCGTTTCGTGGGCATCCACAACCAGACGGCGCACCTCGCTATCGATGGCGATGGCCGTTTCCTCGGAATAGTTGCGGGGGGAGCCCAGCTCGCGGCCCAGGAAGGGATGAGTTTCCTGTTTGCCGAACGTGGCCGGACCCAGCTTGTCGCTCATGCCCCATTCGCAGACCATCTTGCGGGCCAGTTCCGTGGCCCGTTCGATGTCATTGCCCGCGCCGGTGGTGATCTTGTCCAGCACCAGTTCCTCGGCGGCCCGGCCGCCCAGCAGCACGGCCAGGTTGTTGATCAGATAATCTTTGGGATATGTATGGCGCTCGTCCACGGGCAACTGCTGGGTCAGCCCCAGGGCCCGGCCGCGGGGGATGATCGTAACCTTGTGTACCGGGTCGGTGCCGGGCAGCAGCATGGCCACCAAGGCGTGCCCCCCTTCGTGATAGGCCGTGGTTCGTTTTTCCTCGTCGGTGAGGATCAGGCTGCGGCGCTCGGTGCCCATGAGCACCTTGTCCTTGGCCCGCTCGAAGTCGATCATCTCCACCACGTCTTTGTTTTCCCGGGCGCCCAAAAGGGCCGCCTCGTTGACCAGGTTTTCCAGATCGGCGCCGGAAAAGCCCGGCGTGCCCCTGGCCAGCACCGAAAGATCGACATCCGGCCCCAGGGGCGTGCGGCGGGTGTGCACCTCGAGAATCTTTTCGCGGCCCCGCACGTCCGGGTTGGGCACCACGACCTGGCGGTCGAAGCGGCCGGGGCGCAAGAGCGCCGGGTCCAGCACGTCGGGCCGGTTGGTGGCGGCGATGAGGATAACGCCCTCGTTGGACTCGAAGCCGTCCATCTCCACCAAAAGCTGGTTCAGGGTCTGCTCGCGCTCGTCGTGTCCGCCGCCCAGGCCCGCGCCGCGGTGGCGGCCCACGGCGTCGATCTCGTCGATGAAAATGATGCAGGGGGCGTGCTTCTTACCTTGCAGAAACAGATCGCGCACCCTGGAGGCGCCCACGCCAACGAACATTTCCACGAAGTCAGATCCGCTGATGGAGAAAAACGGCACCCCGGCCTCGCCGGCGATGGCCCTTGCCAGCAGGGTCTTGCCCGTGCCGGGCGAACCCACCAGCAATACGCCCTTGGGTATGCGTCCGCCCAGCCTGGTGAACTTCTTGGGATCGCGCAGGAACTCGACGATCTCCTCCAGTTCCTCCTTGGCCTCGTCCACTCCGGCCACGTCATCAAAGGTGATGCGGCGTCCCGTGGGCTCGGTCATCAACTGGGCTTTGCTCTTGCCGAAACTGAAGGCCTTGCCCCCTCCGGACTGCATCTGTCGCATGAAGAAGATCCACACGCCGATCAACAACAGCATGGGGAACCACGACGCCAGCAGGGTCATGTACCAGGGGGAATCGTCCATGGGCTTGGCCGAAATCTGCACGCCCTTTTCCCGCAGAGATTTGATCATGTCCGGGTCTTCGGGGGCGTAGGTACGGAAGCGCATGCCGTCGCTGCGCTTTTCGCCCAGTATTTCCTGGCCTTGGATGGATACTCGGGCAACCTCGTTTTGGCTGACCATATCCATGAATTCGGAATAAGACACCGCGTTTGACGTGGACGTCTTTTGGTTGAACATGTTGAACAGAAAGACCATCATCAGGCTGATGACCAGCCAGAGGGCCAGATTTCTATAGATCGGATTGATTGGGGGCTTTTCGCCTTGACTCATTACACACGGCCCAGGTTGGAAGTAGCAAGTTATGCTCAAAATACGAGCCTTTAGATTGCATACTATATGGCCAATTTGCTTTGGTGTCAACGAGGCTTAGCTCAATCCATGGTTCTGAGCCGACATTAATTGCCGCCCGCTGAGCCACCTTCAGCGGACCGGCCCACAGCGGACCTTTTTGGTCGGCGACAATCACCAGCCTCTTGCGCCACCATATGGGCACCTTATTGTCGATAAGCACCTTGCTTAGGCGTTTGGCCCCCGGCGCGCCCAGTGGGTGGAACACCTCGCCGGTTCGGGGCGGGCGGATGACCAGAGGCCAGGCGATTACGGCCTCAGGCAGCCAGGCCACTGGACCGGCCGCGGTCAATTCCCGCGGTTTATCAACACGTTTGACAATCAACCGCGCCCCGATGTGGGGTAAATCCACTTCTCCCGGCCCATGCAACTCGTGGCCAAGAGCCGGAGGGGCTTCATCGGACCCCAGGCGCAGCCAACCGTGCTCGCGCCAGGCCGCCAGTCCGGTGGGCAGGCACAACGACCTGCCGGGCCGCCCGGCCAGCAGGTCCATTAACCGCGTCATGTGATCGTAGAGCAGGTGCTGGCCGCCGCCGGTGAGCAGATCGGCCACCCTGCGCAGAATCCGCCGGACCTGGAAGGCCTCCAGCCCCGCCAGCCAGCCTGTTTCCAGGCAGATGCTGGGGCCCTCGGCCTTGGCGTTGCGCGCCAGGGCGTCGTCGCACCACCCGCGCCAGAAGTCCTCTTCCTCGGCGCAAAGCGAGGCGAACCGGGCCAGGGCCTCGACGGAGCGAGGGTTGACCAATTCCCCGGCCAGGGGCAGCAGGCTGTTTCTGACGCGGTTGCGTTGGAAACGCGGGTCCGCGTTGCTGGCGTCTTCCCGCCACGGCTGGCCGATTTTCTCCAGCCAGCGGCGCAGGTCCTCCCGGCGCAGGCCAAGCAACGGCCGCCAGATCAGGCCGTCTCCGGACCGCATGGCCGCCAGGCCCGTGGGACCGCTGCCGGAAAGCAACCGGGCCAGCACGGTTTCGGCCTGGTCATCCATGGTGTGGGCCAAGGCCAGGGTTTTCGCCCCGCATTCTTCGGCCATGGCCACCAAGGCCCGCCTCCGGGCGTTGCGGGCGTTTTCCTCGGGAGATCCCGGCCCGGCCACCTCCACCCGCCGCACCATACACGGCAAGCCCAGTCCGGCGGCCAGACTTTGCACGAACGCGGCGTCACCAACCGACTCGGGCCGCAGGCCGTGGTCCACATGCCCCACATGCAACAGCCAGCCATTATCGGCCGCCGCCGCGTGCAGCAGCCTGAGCATGGCCACCGAATCGGCCCCGCCGCTGACGGCCACCAGCAACGGCCCCGGTCCCGGATATGGTCCGGTCATTTCCGGCCTATCGGCGGCCTTGACGCTGGAGCCCCGTGGATATAAGTTCTTGTTAGACATACTTTACACAAGCGGGATGCAAGCCATGCCCAAAGGCGAAATCGTTTCAGTGAATATCAGCCTTGAAAAAGGGCTGCCCAAAAAACCTATAGACCAGGGACGCCTGGAGCCCGATGTCGGCTTGGTGGGCGACGCTCATGCCGGGGCCTGGCACCGTCAGCTGTCGCTGTTGGCCCTGGAGTCCATTGATATAATGCGCCAACGCGGCGCCGAGGTAAACCCTGGTGATTTTGCCGAAAACATTACCACCAAGGGCCTGAGCCTGCACACCTTGCCGGTTGGCACGCGCTTGAAGCTGGGCGGCGTTGAGGCCGAGGTCACACAGATCGGCAAGGAATGCCACGCCGGGTGCGCAATCCGTAAGCTGGTGGGCGACTGCATTATGCCCCGCCAGGGAATTTTCGTTAGAGTGCTGAATCCGGGAACTGTAAAACCCGGCGACCCGGTTGAACTGTTGGAGGGCTAGTGTCAGCCAGAGTCACAGCCATAAGCGGACGCAACTGCACGTATTACCTTGACGGCCGGTGCAGCCGCACCCGCAACCAGGGACAAAGCGCCCAGGCCTTTTGCCCGGTAATGCAGCAGCGGGGGAAATTGGGGGCCAAGACCCGCGATCGTTTGAACCGGCTGGAGCACCTGACTGACCCCAAAGACAGGGAAGTGGCCAGGCGGCACATCATGCAAAAAACATCCGAGGCCGTCCAGAAGCTCACCTGCGCGGACTTTGAAGCGGACTACCATGGCCAGCTTTGCCGCCACCAACACCTGATTTACTGCAAACTCCTCCTGCCCCAGTGCGAGGGCCGCTGTGATCATTTCATGGTCCGGAGTAAAATCCCGGCGGAGTCCACGGAACTGTGAAAAAAGACCTGCTATGCCCCGGTTGCGGCGCCACGGTGGAAACATACCGCAACCCAACCCCCACCGTTGATATCATCATCGAACTTGAGGATGGCAGCCTGCCGGGGCCCGTGGTGCTGATCGAGCGCAACAATCCGCCCCATGGCTGGGCCATACCCGGCGGTTTCGTTGATTACGGCGAAAGCGTGGAGCAGGCCGCCCGGCGCGAAGCCCTGGAGGAGACAGGCCTTGAAGTGGAATTGCTGGCCCTCATCGGCGTATACTCAAAGCCGGACCGCGATCCCCGCCAGCACACCCAGACCACGGTCTTCGCGGCCAAGGCCAAGGGCAGACCCCAGGCGGGCGACGACGCCGGACGGGCGGTTGCCTACAGCCTTGACAACCTGCCGAAACAATTATGCTTTGATCACGGCCGCATTCTTGATCATTACCGGGCCTGGCGGTTGGGCCTGCGCCCCGCCGCGCCGGTGTTGGAGTAGATCATGAGCCAAAACCAGATAAGCCCCCAGGGTCGCAAGATGCTCCTGGCCGCAGCCAGAGGCACCATCAAGGACGTGGTCGGCGGCGGCCAGCCCCAGGCCCGCGACGCCGGAGACGAAGGTCTGCTGATGAACCGCGGCGCCTTTGTAACCCTGCACAAGCGCGGCAACCTGCGTGGCTGCATCGGCAACTTCGCCGGCGAGGGCCCCCTGGTCTTCACCATACAGCAAATGGCCATCGCAGCGGCCACCCAGGACCCGCGCTTTTCGCCGGTGAGCCCCGAGGAAATGGGCGACATCGACATAGAGATCAGCGTGCTCTCCCCCCTGGAAGAGATCGACGATCCGGCCAACGTCGAGGTGGGCAAGCACGGCGTCTACATCATCAGCCCCCGGGGACGGGGCGTGCTCCTGCCCCAGGTGGCCACAGAACAAGGCTGGGACCGCGACACCTTCCTGGACCACACCTGCCTCAAGGCCGGCCTGCAACCCGGCTGCTGGCGCGACCCCGACGTCACGATCCTGGTCTTCACCGCTGAAATATTCGGCGAAAAATAATTTTTGGGGAGACCCTTTTTTGAAAAAAAGGGTCTCCCCAAACCCCTTCCCAAAAAACTTCGTGCGAAACCTTTTCAGCCTGCGGCTGCAAAGGTTTCGCGTCGTTTGGCCCTGCCCGTTTTGTTGTTTTCGTTTATTTCCGGCCTCAATTGTTTTGCCAAAGGCAAAACAATTGAGGCTGAAGAAACATCCCAGCCCCAAAAATAATTGACCGGTTGTTGTTTGGCGGCAAAGCCGCAAACGACAACCGGCAAAGTTTTTTGCGGGGTTTGGGGTGCATTTTTGAAAAAAGCACCCCAAAAAACAATCAGCCTTCGCCGCGAAGCTCGGCGAATTTCTGGGCCAGGCGTTTTTCGACCAGGGGCGGTACGAGGCCGCTGACGTTGCCGCCCAGGCCTGCGGCTTCCTTGATAATGGTGGAACTGACGTAGAACCATTTATAGTCGGTCATCAGAAAGACGGTTTGGACGTCTTTATCGAGTTTGCGGTTCATCAGGGCCATCTGGAATTCGTATTCAAAGTCGCTCATGGCCCGCATGCCCCGCAGCACGACGTTGCCGCCCAGGCTGGTGACGTAGTTCATCAGCAGGCCGTCAAAGCATTCGACCCGCACGCCTTTGAGGTGTTTGGTTACTTCGCTGATTATGTCGATGCGTTCATCCACGCTGAAGAGGCTTTTTTTCTCCGAGTTGCGGCCAATGGCCATTACGATCTCCGGAAAGATCTCCAGTCCGCGTCTCAAGATGGATAAATGCCCATTGGTGATCGGGTCGAAAGAGCCCGGATAGACCGCAAGTGTCATGACTGTCCCTCGTCTTGCGCCGCCGGCCTCAGCAGCGACAACTCTGTTTGACCATAGGCCCTATGGTCGATTATCTCCACACCCTCGGCGGAAGGAGGTTCGCCGGGCGAGTGCTCCACCACCATCAACCCCTGGGGGGTCAAAAAACCTTCGGTTGACGCCAGCCGGGCCAGCCGGGCCACAAAGCCGCGCCCATACGGCGGGTCGGCAAAGGCCAAGTCAAACGGCCCAAGGGCCAACAGCCGGGCGCTGGGCGCCGCGGCGTCGGCCATGATGATCCGACCGCGCTCTCGCAGGCCCAGTCCGTCCAGGTTTTGGCCAATAACCCGAATAACCGGCCTGCGCAGTTCAACGAACAGGCAGCTTTCCGCTCCCCTGCTCAGGGCCTCTATGCCTAGAGCCCCCGCCCCCGCGAACAGATCGCAGACCTTGGCGCCATCCACCCTGGCGCCCAGGATATTGAACAGGGCCTGGCGCACTTTGGCCGACGTTGGCCTTGTTTCCAGACCGGGCGGGGCCTTGATCAGGCGGCCCCTGAGTTCGCCTCCACAGACCTTTAGCATAGCCCGCCCGGTGTCCCGCAGCCCTTATAGATACTTTTCGCCCAGGATCCTGGCGATCTGCACCGCATTGGTGGCCGCACCCTTGCGGATGTTGTCGGCGACCAGCCATAGGTCTATGCCGCTTTCCTGGCTGATGTCCTCGCGGATACGTCCCACCAGTGTCAGGTCCTGGCCCGCGGCGTCCAGGGCCATGGGGTAGTCCTTGTTCTGCGGGTCATCGACTACCTTGACGCCCGGCGCGGCGGCCAGCAGGTCGCGGACCTCGGTGGCGCTGAGCTTCTTCTCGGTGGCGATGTTGCAAGACTCGGAGTGGCCGTAGATCACCGGCACGCGCACGCAGGTGGCCGAAACCATGATGGAATCGTCCTCCATGATCTTGCGCGTCTCATTGACCATCTTCATCTCTTCCTTGGTGTAGCCGTTATCGGTGAAGACGTCGATGTGCGGCAGAGCGTTGCCGGCGATCTGGTGCGGGTACACGTTCACCGCCGGGGCCTCGTTCTTGCAGTAGATTGACCGGAGCTGGTTTTCAAGCTCGACAATGGCCTTTTGACCGGTGCCGCTGACAGCCTGGTAGGTGCTGACGACAACCCGCTTGATCTTGGCCGCGTCGTGGATGGGCTTCAACACCACCAACATCTGAATGGTCGAGCAGTTGGGGTTGGCTATGATGCCCTTTTTGGTGTAACCGGCGATGGCGTGGGGGTTGACCTCGGGCACCACCAGGGGCACGTCCGGGTCCATGCGCCAGGCAGAGGAATTGTCCACCACCACGGCGCCGGATTTGGCCGCAACGGGAGCCCACTGCTGGCTGGTGCCGCCGCCGGCCGAGAACAGGGCGATGTCGATGCCCTTGAAAGATTCTTTGCCCAGTACCTGGACCTCGATATCCTGGCCCTTGTAGGGCAGCTTCTTGCCCTTGGAGCGCTCGGAGGCCAGCAGCCTCAGTTCACTGATGGGGAAATCCGCCTCTTCCAGGCACTGAATCATCTGGTTGCCGACCGCGCCGGTGGCTCCGGCCACAGCCACACGGAACTGCTTGCTCATGCCATTCCTCTTTTTTTTGTCCCGATTACGGGGATTGAATTTTATTGATAATCGGCTATTAATTGCCGGAACATAGTCCTAACGTACAAGAGCGGCAATTGCAAATTTTTTTACCGTCCGGCTCCCAAACAGAAGGGCCGGGGCGTCAACCCGTGACATCCCGGCCCGTTCTCGGTTCTATTTCAGTCCGACTTGCCTACAGTCTGCCTTCGTCCGGCGAAACCAGCGAATCATGGGTGCTCACGTATTCCAGGCGGTTGAGGCCGTTTAAAAAGGCCTTGGCCGAGGCCACCAGGATGTCCGGGTCCGCGCCTTTGCCCAGGACCACACGGCCGTTTTCCTGGAGCCGCACGGTAACCTCGCCCTGGGCGTCCATGCCGCCGGTGACGCTGGCCACGCTGAAGCGCATCAGCTTTGCCTTGGAGCCGGTGATGCGCAGGATGGCGTTGAACACAGCATCGACAGGGCCGTTGCCGAATGCCGCGTCGCGTTTTTCATCGCCGCTGTCCCAGATCCGCACCGTGGCCACGGGCTCGACTTCGGTGCCGCTCATCACGTTGAGGTATTTGAGCTCCCAACGGATGGGGATGCGCAGGATCTCGTCGGCGATCAGGGCCTCGAGGTCCTCATCGACGATGTCCTTTTTCTTGTCGGCCAGGCGTTTGAAGGCAGAAAACAGCCTGTCGCACTGTTCCACGTCCAGTTCGTAGCCGTTGCCCTTGAGCCAGTTACGCAGGGCGGCCCGGCCCGAGTGTTTGCCCAGAACCACGGTGTTTTGATCCACACCCACCTCTTCGGGGGTCATGATCTCGTAGGTCAAAGGCTGTTTGAGCACGCCGTCTACATGGATGCCCGCCTCGTGGGCAAATGCGTTGGCCCCGACAATGGCCTTGTTGGGCTGCACCGGCAGGCCGGTGATCATGGTCACCAGGCGGCTGGTGGAGTACAGCTCGCTACGGGTGACGCCGGTCTCCAGGCCCAGTTCCTTTTGGCGGGTGGCCAGGGCCATGACCACCTCTTCGATGGAGGCGTTGCCCGCCCGCTCGCCGATGCCGTTGATGCAGCCTTCCACCTGGCGGGCTCCGGCCCGCACGCCGGCGATGCTGTTGGCCACGGCCATGCCCAGGTCGTCATGGCAATGCACGCTGATGGTGGCGTTCTTGGCCTCGGGCACCTGCTCGACGATATAGCTGATGCGCTCATAGAATTCATGGGGCAGGGCGTAGCCCACCGTGTCGGGGATATTGATGGTGGAGGCTCCGGCCTCCAGGGCCACGCGAACGCATTGGCAGAGGAAGTCCGGATCGCTGCGGCTGGCGTCTTCGGCGCTCCACTGCACATCCTCGCACATGCTGCGGGCGTGGCTTACGCCGCTTTTGATCTCCTGGAGCACCTGCTCCCGGGTCATCTGCAGCTTGTATTGCAGGTGGATGTCGCTGGTGGCCACGAATGTGTGTATGCGCGGCTTTTCAGCGTCCTGGATGGCCTCCCAGCAGCGCTCGATATCGGCCGGACGGGTCCGGGACAGGCCGCAGATGATGGGGCCCTTTACGTCCCTGGCAATGGCCTGGACGGCCTCGAAGTCGCCAGGGCTGGCCGCCGGGAAGCCCGCCTCGATGATATCCACGCCCAGCTTGGCCAGTTTGCGGGCCAAACGGATCTTTTCTTCCTTGTTCATGGAGGCGCCGGGAGACTGTTCGCCGTCACGCAGGGTAGTGTCAAATATTTTCACATAGTTGGACATGATTATATTCTCCATGGCAAATGATATTGCCGAAATTGCGCAAATTTGGTTGTGAATGATTAAGCTGTTTCGGCGCTGAGAGTCTATTCGGAGGAAGTGCCCGGCTCGGGTTCAATTTCGGGCGCCGGTTCCTTCGCAGCCTCCCTGCGCTCAAGTAGTCGAGCGCCTATCGGACCGCCGGCAACGTATAGGGCCATTAGGAGAAAGCCCATCAGGTAAGGCTGCAATGCAACCAACACGAACACCAGGAGGCTGGCCACAACGCCGTTGAAGGAACGCAGTTTGGCCACGCCCATGGATTTGAAGGAAAGATACTGGATGTTGCTGACCATCAGGAAGCTGAGGACGAACATCAGGCCCAGGGCCACATATGGGTTGAAGGGCATGGGCAGGCTGAGTTGGGTCCACATCATTACCGTGCTGGCCAGCATACAGGCCGCCGCGGGAATGGGCAGGCCCGTGAAATGCTTGTGCGGCTTGGCGTCGTCGGCGGCCACGTTGAAACGGGCCAGGCGCAACGCGCCGCAGGCCGCGAAAAGGAACGCGCCGATAAAGCCCAGGCGGCCCAGGGGCTCCAGGGCCCAGACATAGAGCATGATCGCCGGGGCCACGCCAAAGGCCACCAGGTCGGCCAGGGAATCGTATTCCACGCCGAAGCGGCTGGTGGTTTTAGTGGCCCGGGCCACGCGGCCGTCGAGCCCGTCGAAGACCAGCGAGACAAACACGGCTATGGAGGCGTGCAGGTAATTGCCGTCGATGGCGGAAACGGCGCAGTAAAAGCCGGCGAACAAACTGGCGGTGGTAAAGAGGTTCGGCAGGACATAGATCGCCTTCCTGCGTTGCTCTCTGGTCATTTTCCGCCTTGGTTTGCGCTGGCGCGCCATTACAGTTCTCCGATAACCGTTATCCCGGCCCGAACCTTTTGGCCTCGTTGGACCGTGGGCCTTGCATCCAGGGGCAAATATACATCCAACCTGGACCCAAACCTAATCATACCGTAACGAACACCCTTTTGCACGATTTGTCCTGGTGACAATTCGCATTCGATGCGCCGGGCCACCATGCCGGCCACCTGGGTGACAAGAAGCCTTTTGCCGTCTCCGATGTCGATGAGCACCTCCTGGCGCTCATTGGCGTGGCGGGCCTGGTCCAGGTTGGCCATGGCATAGCCGCCGTCGACATGCCGGGAACTGACAATTTCGCCGTCAATGGGCGCCCGGTTGACGTGCACGTTGAACAGGCTCATGAATATGGACACCAGCATGGCCTGTCCGCCTGGCATATCGGCGTGCTCGGCCTGGCCCACATGCACCACCGTGCCGTCGGCCGGGCTGATCACCTGGTTGGGTGCGCTGTTGTGGCGTCTTGCCGGATCACGGAAGAAAAACAACGTGAACGCGAACAATGCCAGCAGCGGAGCCGTGAGCCACCATGAACCGACAAGGGTGGACGCCCCGAACAACACGGCGAAGGCCGCATAGAGGTTAACGCCGTAACGCGCCAACGGAAATTTATCGAACACGGGCGTCAGCCATCGCGATGCTGGGCCAAAATCGCTTCGATGCGATCGCGGCCGGCCAGCTTTATCTTTTGCAGACGCTTGCGTTCCATCTGCTCCTCTGCCGAGAGGTATAGCCGGTCGCCAAGCTCATCCAACTTGGTTTCCAGCTCCCTGTGCTTGGTCCAAAGCTGGGCCAATTCATCGTTTTCAACAATCAATTGCTCTATCAAGTCGAGATCACGCTGTTCCATCAAACCCTCCCCGAAGGCGTGCAGTGTTATTTTTGGGGGACCAGGGAATAAACGCAGCGCACTTCGGCGCTTACCATCATCGAACCAGGCTCGAGACTCGAACCTGCCGATCTTTCCGCAACGGCGGCCCGCATGGGCATCATCCCGCCGCTGCCCGGAGCCGCATCGGCCCGCAGCAGCACGCCCAGTTTCATACCCGCCGTTTCGGCCAGGGCTTCGGCCTGGGCCTTGGCATCCAATAGCGCGGCCTGCTTGGCCTTTATCCTGGCCTTGCCCGGATCGGCCAGGCCCCAATTGGGACCGTCGATGCCCCTGGCTCCGGCGGCGACCGCCGTGTCAATGACCGCTCCCATGGAGTCCAGATCGGCCGAAGTAAATTTCAGGGTGTGGGATGCCCGGTATCCCTTGAGGATGTTGACGCCGCGCACCCTGTCGTATTCCTTGACCGCGCCGAGACTATACCCGGAGGTCTCCAACTTGTCGGCAGGCGATTTTATCTTTTTCAGCGCTGCGAGCACCTCCGCACTTAGTTCGGCATTAACCTGGGCGGCCTGTTTGGCGCCAGGCTCCTGGCTTATCACCTCGATAAACAAAACCGCCTGGTCGGGCTTGAAGCCCAGTTCGGCGTGGCCCATCACGCCAATGGACGGATTTTCCGGCACCGGGCAGGGCCTGGCGGCCATGGCCGCGGCGGGCAGCATCATCATAAGGGCCAAAACAGCAACACCCACAAATTTTCTAGACATCCTATTCCTCCGGTTTTCACCAAAGATCATATCATGCCATGGGCCCTGTTATGAATTACTCAATGATGTGATAATCGTCCATGGGCAGACCGAAGCGCACCTCGGCGTCCGAGGGCCGGCAGTAATTGGGCCGGACGGCCTCGGGAGCCACGCCTTGCCCACTGGCCAGGCGCTGATGGCCGATGAGAGCCAACAGACCGGGACGGGGCAGATCCATCCAGCGGGGCGCCAGCACCAGACCATGGTCAAGTCCTTCGGGCAGCAGCCGGGCGCCGGGCCCCACCAGGGTCGCAGGAGCCTCCAGCATGGGCAGCAGCCGCTCCGGACTGACGGCGAAATCGTATTCGCTGACCCTGTCCAGGCCATAGTCTTCGGCCCGGAAACAAGCCGCGTACAACAGGCCCCGCCGGGCGTCGCCTATGGCCCAGACCAGGCCGTCGCGCACGGCGGCGCCATGGGCCAGCAGGCGCAGGCTGCTCACCCCGGCCATGGGTGCATCCAGCCCCAGGGCCAGTCCCTGGGCCGTGGCCAGGCCGATGCGCAGGCCGGTGAAAAAACCCGGCCCAACGGTGGCGGCCACGCCGCCTATTTCCTCCCGCTGTCTGCCGGTCTGTTCAAGCAGATAATCCACCGCCGACAACAGCCGCCGGGAATGGGTGGTCGAGGCGTTGAGCATTACCTCGCCCAACAGCTCGCCGTCCTGGGCCAGGGCCACGCCCCCCGCCTGAAAGCATGTATCCAGGGCAACGGTGAGCAAACTTCAGACCCCCATCAATTGAACAGTCCCTCAAACATCTTCAGACGGTTGAGGTCGTTCCATATCACAAAGACCATCAGGCTGAGCAGGATAATAACGCCGACCTGCTGGATGCGCTCGCGCACGGCGATGGACACCGGCCGGCGGATGATGGCCTCAACCAAGAAGACCAGCAGATGCCCGCCATCCAGGGCCGGGATGGGCAAAAGGTTCAACACGGCCAAGTTCACCGAAATAATCGCCGCGAAGGCCAGCAGGGTGTCCAGGCCCTTGCGGGCGGCCTCCCCCGCCACCTGGGCGATGTATATCGGCCCGCCCAGTTGATCGCGGCTCACCTTGCCGCTGATGATCTTGCCCACGCTGGTGATGATCAGGTGGCTGGCGTTCCAGGTGCTTTCCAGGGCCTTGCCCATGGACTCGATGGGCCCGTAGCTGACATGGAACGTCTGGCCCGAGGCCCCCAGGCCGATCTGGTAGATTTCAATGGTGTCGCCAAACAGGTCCTGGACCTGCACTGTCTTGGGCGTAATGCGTAGCGTCAGCTCTTGGCCGTTGCGGTCGATGAGCAACTCGACCGGCTTGCCGCCGCTAAGGCGCACGGCCTCCCGGAGTTGGTCCCAGCGGTCGATGGGCGCGCCATTGACAGTCTTGACCACATCGCCGGTCTGGGCGCCGGCGGCCTGGGCGGGCATATCGGCGATCACCTCGCCAACCACGGGCGACAGCACGGGCTGGCCCCAGACAATGGCCAAGATGTAGTAGGCCACCACGGCCAGGGCCACGTTGGACAAGGGCCCGGCGGCCACGATGATCATGCGTTTCCACACGCTCTTATGGCTGAAGCTGCGGGCCTCTTCTTCGGGCGTAACTTCCTCGGTGGGGTTTTCGCCGACCATCTTGACAAAGCCGCCCAGGGGTATGGCCGAGATGCGGTAGTCGGTCTCGCCGACGCGCTTGCCGAAAAGCCGCGGCCCAAAGCCCAGGCTGAAGGTCTGCACCCCCACGCCAGCCCATTTGGCGGCCGCGAAGTGCCCCAACTCATGCACGAAAATCAATACGCCCAGGACGACCACCGCACTGATTATGGTTACCAGCATGCTATCTAGTCCTCCTGTCGAGCCATTGAGCGGCGTCTTGGCGGGCCTTCCTGTCGGCCTCCAGGACCGCGCCCACGCTGCTGGCCGGTCCGCCTCCATGGTTCTGCAAGACCTGCTCCACGCAGGCCGGAATATCCAAAAATCCTATGCCGCCCGCCAGAAAACGGGCCACGGCCACTTCGTTGGCCGCGTTAAGCACCGCCGGGGCCAGGCCGCCCGCCCTGCCCGCCTCGAAGGCCAGGCCCAAGGCCGAGAAGCGCTCAAAGTCCGGCTCCTCGAAGGTCAGCGATCCCATGGCCAGGGGGTCGAGCTTCCTGCCGGGCACCGGATAGCGCCGGGGGTGGCTCAGGGCCACGGCGATGGGCAGGCGCATGTCCGGCGGGCCCAGCTGGGCCATGAAGTTGCCGTCCACGAACTCGACCATGGAATGGACCATGGACTGGGGGTGGACCACAACCCGGATATTTTCATAAGGCTGGTCAAACAGCCAATGGGCCTCGATGACTTCCAGGCCCTTGTTCATCAATGTCGCCGAGTCGATGGTGATCTTGGGCCCCATGGACCAGTTGGGGTGGTCCAGGGCCATTTCCGGCGTGACCTTGGCCATGCGCTCGGTGGATGTCTTGCGGAAGGGCCCGCCGCTGGCCGTCAGCCAGATCCGGGCCACGTCGGCGGGGTCTCCAGCCATCAGGCACTGGAAGATGGCCGAGTGTTCGCTGTCCACCGGCAGGATGGCCGCGCCGCTTTGGCGGGCCGCGTCCATGACCAGCTCGCCGCCGGCCACCAGGGTTTCCTTGTTGGCCAGGGCGATGTCGGCCCCGGATTTTACGGCGGCCAGGGTGGGCATCAGTCCGGCGGCCCCGACCATGGCCGACAGGACCATGTCCGCGCCGCAGCCGGCGGCGGCCTCCAGGTAGCCTTCGGCCCCGTGGACGATCTGCACGCCGGTGTCGAGCTTCAAGAGGCCCTTGAGTTCCTTGGCGGCCTCGGCGGTGGCCACCGCGGCCAGCTTGGGCCGGAAGGCCTGGATCTGGGAGGCCAGGGCCTCCACGCTGCGGGCGGCCGTCAGGCTGACAATCTCGAAGTCGTCGGGCCGGGAACCCACCACATCCAGGGCGCTGAGACCTATGGAGCCCGTGGAACCCAGGATGGCCAGACGCTTTTTCACCACCAAAGCACCCTAATCAGCAAAAAGAGCGGGAAGGCCACCATATGACCGTCGACGCGGTCCAGAATGCCGCCGTGGCCCGGCAGGATGCCGCCGGAGTCCTTTACCCCGGCCTGACGCTTCATGGCCGACTCAAGCAGGTCGCCCAATACGCTGGCGCCGCCCAGCACCGCGCCCAACACAGCACCCATCCACCACATGGTGTCCGGCACCCAGATCGACACGAAAACGGCGCCAACCACCGCGGCCAATAGCAGTCCGCCGCCCAGGCCCTCGATGGTCTTGCCCGGTGAAAGGCGGGGAGCCAGCTTGTGCCTGCCGAATTGATGGCCCGCGAAATAGGCCCCCACATCGGCGGCGGCAACGCAGATGATGCTGTACATGATCAGGGCCCGGCCGTTTTCCATGGCTCCGATAACCAGCAGAGTAGCCAACAATCCGCCGCAGTAAACCGCCGCCCAGCCCAGACGGGGCATGCGCTCCCAGGCCATGTCCAGGTCCTGGATGGACAGGATGGCGGCTATGGCTATGGCCAAAAAGCCCACGGCGAATCCGGCGGCCAGGCCCGAGCCGCCCCATACCGCGCAGACCGGCAGCAGTGCGGCCACGGCAAGGGAGACGATCTCCAAAACGCCCCATTTTACGGGGCTGGTCATGCGCATCTGTTCCCACATGGCCAGGCCGGCCACCAAGGCCACCACCACCCCAAGCCAGGCCAGGGGGGCCATGGTTATCACGAATATTATGGCAATGATAAGCGGAAGGCCGGTGGCCACCCTCACGCCCAGGCCCGACCAATTAGCGGCCATTATCAGCCTCCCGCACCTGTTCGCCGGTCTGGCCGAAGCGCCGCTGGCGGCTGGCATACTCCGCCAGGGCCTGTTTCAGCTGGTCCTCGCGGAAATCCGGGAAATAGGTGTCGGTGAAGTAAAACTCGGCATAGGCGATCTGCCACAGCAGGAAATTGCTTATCCTAAGTTCGCCGCTGGTGCGGATCAGAAAGTCCACGTCGGGCAGGCCGGTGGTGTATAGGCTGTCGGCAAAGGCCTTTTCATCAATGGCCTCGGGGTCGATCTCGCCCGATTTGGCCCGTCTGGCCAGTTTGCGGGCCGCCTCGGTCAGCTCCTGCTGGCCGCCGTAGGACAGGGCCAGGGTCAGAACCATGCTCTTGCAGTGTGCCGTGTCGGCCATGACCTGCCGGAGGCTCTTGCGGGCGCTGTCGGGGAGCTTATGCAATGAACCGATGGCATTGAGGCGGATGTCCTGGTCCAGCATTTCCTTGCGCTCGCCCTTTAAAAACCGCATCAACAGTTTCCACAGGGCCGCGACCTCGGCCTTGGGACGGGCCCAGTTTTCTTCGCTGAAGGCGTAGAGAGTCAGGGCCTGGATACCCAGCTTGCGGCAGGTGCGAACCACGGCCCGCACGCTTTCTGCGCCCTGTTCATGGCCCTTTACCCGGGGCAAATCGCGCCGCTGGGCCCAGCGGCCGTTGCCGTCCATGATCACGGCCACATGCCGGGGCAGGCTACGGGAGTCCAGGGCTTCCGGTTCGTTGGAATCAGACAATTTGTTCATCCAATGAGCATCATGGCATGCGTTCTTCTAGAACTCCATGATTTCCTTTTCTTTTTCCGCCATGGCCTCATCGACCTTCTTGACATAGTCGTCGGTGAGTTTTTGCACTTCGTCCTGGGCCCGGAAAGATTCGTCCTCGCTTATGTCGCCCTCTTTCTTGAGCTCCTTGAGCATTTCATTGGCATCGCGGCGGGCGGCGCGCACGGCGACCTTGGTCTCCTCGCCCATCTTGCGCACGACCTTGACCAGCTCCTTGCGGCGCTCCTCGGTCAGCGGCGGAATAGCGATACGCACGATTTTTCCGTCGTTCTGGGGAGTCAGGCCCAGATCGCTGGCCAGAATGGCCTTCTCAATGGCTCCACAGGTGCTGGGGTCCCAGGGCTGGATCACGATAAGCCGGGCCTCGGGGATGGAAACGCTGGCCATCTGGTTCAGCGGGGTGGGCGCGCCGTAGTAGTCGGCGCGAACCGGCTCCAGCAGCGCCGGAGTGGCCCGGCCCGTGCGTACGCGGTTGAAATCGCGGCCCAAGGCCTCCAGAGCCTTTACCATGCGTTCTTTGGCTTCGTTTTTAACATCGTCTATCATGGTTAACCCTCCACCCGGGAGCCCAGGTTTTCACCCATCAAGACCCGTTTGATGTTTCCGGCCTTCATCAGGTCGAAAACGATCACCGGCAGATCATTGTCACCAGCCAGGCTGATGGCCGTGGCGTCCATGAACTTGAGGTGCCTGGTCAGTACGTCGTCATAGGTCAGATTGTCGATTTTTTTGGCATTGGGATTGGTTACAGGGTCCGAGTCGTAGATGCCGTCGACCTTGGTGGCCTTTAAAAGGACCTCGGCCCCGATCTCCTTGGCCCTGAGGGCCGCGGCGGTGTCGGTGCTGAAAAAGGGGTTGCCGGTACCGGCGGCGAAGATGATCAGCCGGTCTTTTTCCATATGTCGCATGGCCCGGCGGCGGATATACGGCTCTGCCGCCTGGGGGATGGTGATGGCGCTCATCACCCTGGTGGCTATGCCATTTTGCTCCAAGGAGTCCTGCAAGGCCAGCGAGTTGATCACCGTGGCCAGCATGCCCATGTGGTCCGCCTGGACCCGGTCCATGCCCTTGGCGCTGTCGCTGACGCCGCGGAAGATGTTGCCGCCGCCGATGACGATGCCGATCCGGACGCCGAGATCCAAGGCCTGGGCCAGTTCATCGGCCACGTATGACAAAACCTTGGGTGCAATGCCGAACGGGGCGTCGCCCATCAGGGCTTCACCGGAGAGCTTCAGCAGCACCCGTTTGAAAGCAGCCTCTTGAGCCACAAAAACCTCCCTGCCTTTGTTGGTGGCACGCCGCCTACACGGGGCCGCGGCATGCGAAAGCCGCCGAACGCACAGCCGGCGTCCGGCGGCCGCTTTGTAATGATAGGCTTTTGCGGCGAAAAATGCCAGAGCGGGTGCGTCTCCAGCCTACAAATTCGGGCTAGGACCTTTCGCCCAGCACAAAACGGGAGAAACGGCCGATCTGTACGTTCTCGCCTGTCTTGGCCCGCAGTTCGTTGAGCAGGTCGCCGATGGTCAGGTCGTTGTCCTTGACGAACGGCTGATTGATCAGGCACGACTCGGTGGCGAACTTCTTGAGCTTGCCCTCGATGATCTTTTCCAGAATTTTTTCGGGCTTGCCCTGGTCCAGAGCCTGCTGCTTGTAGATCTCGCGCTCGCGCTCGATCATGGCCGGGTCAAGGTCTTCCTCGTTGATGCACAGCGGAGCCGCGGCGGCGATGTGCATGGCCAGGTCCTTGCAGAAGGTCGTGAAGTCGTCGGTCTTGGCGCTGAAGTCGGTCTCGCAGTTGACCTCCACCAATACGCCGAGCTTGCCACCGGCGTGGATGTAGCTGTAGACCTGGCCCTCGGTGGCTTCGCGGTCGCCACGCTTGGCCGCAACGCTAAGGCCCTTTTGGCGCAGCCAGTCAACGGCCTTTTCAAAGTCGCCGTCGCACTCTTGCAGGGCTTTTTTGCAGTCCATCATTCCGGCGCTGGTTTTCTCGCGCAGCTTTTTGATCTCGTCAACGGAGATTGCCACTTTCTTCAACTCCTTATCATGGGCGGTCCCGGAGCCGGCGCGGCCGTTCCGGGACCGAAATTTAGATCTCGCATCCAGGTCCGAGTGCCCTTGGGCCTCGGTGGTTTACTCGTTGCCCTCGACGGTCTCCTCACCCTTGCGGATGATTTCCGGTCCATCGCTGTCGGCGCGCCCAACGGTGAGTTCGGGCATGTCGGCGGGCATTTCCATGGCTTCGGGCTTGCCGCCATCGGAATCACGGGAGCCGCGTTCACCGCGCAGGGCCACGCCCTCGATGGCGGCTTCGGCCATCTTGGAGCACATCAGGCGGATGGCCCGGATGGCGTCGTCGTTGCCGGGGATCACGTAGTCGATTTCGTCGGGATCACAGTTGGTGTCAACAATGGCCACCACCGGAATGCCCAAGCGCTTGGCCTCGTTGACCGCGATACGCTCCTTGCGGATGTCGACCACGAAAATCACGCCGGGCAGCTTGTTCATATCCTTGATGCCGCCCAGGTTGCGCTCGAGCTTTTCCAGCTCCCGGCGCATGCCCATGGCCTCTTTTTTGGGATAGTTGTCAATGCTGCCGTCGGCGATCAGCGACTCCAGCCATTTGTAGCGGTCGATGGAGCGCTTGATGGTCTGGAAGTTGGTGAGCATGCCGCCCAGCCAACGGTGGTTGACATAGTACATGCCCGAGCGGTTGGCCTCTTCGACAACGATGTCGGCGGCCTGGCGCTTGGTGCCCACGAAAAGCAGATCGCCGCCCCGGGCCACGCTCTTGACCACGACGTCATAGGCCGAACGGAACATTTTCACGGTTTTTTGCAGATCGACGATGTGGATGCCGTTGCGGGCGCCGAAAATGTAAGGACGCATCTTGGGGTTCCAGCGTCCGGTGTGGTGGCCAAAGTGAACGCCAGCCTCCAGCAACTGCCTCATGGTGACATAAGCCATTGAATATTCTCCTTTTCTGTTTTTCCTCCGCCTTCGTCGTCCGCATACGCCATACCGGCCAAGGGCCGGCACAGGGCGCGCGTCAAAAGGCGTGTGTGGTTTAAAGCCGCAGAAAGATATCACGGCTTGGCCGAGCCCGCAATATTTCCCGGACTATTTCAAGCAATTGGAACCGATTCGGCGGGCAACCGCCATTGTTTTTTCACACCAGCGGGCAGGCGCTGACGCAGGCCAGGCAAGTATACATCTGGTGGTCGTCCACCGCCGTCAATTGCACAAGCGTGTCGAGTTCCTCGGCATCCAGGCGCTTTTGGCCCAAAAAGCCGTTCAACAGCGGGCTGTATGAAGATGCACGCACGCAGGCAACCCTGTCCACCGGACCTCCGCCTTGCAACGCTCTCGCCGGGCAGGCCTCTATGCAGGCCGTGCAGTCTTCCGGGCAGACCTTGCCGCCCGCCCCGCCGACAACGGTTTCCGGCAAATCGATGGTGGTTACCAGGCCGCCCAAATGCAGCCTCGGCCCATACTGGGGGTGCATCACCAGTCCGTTTTTCCCGATATTGCCCAGACCGCAGGCCTGGGCCATCCGGGCCAGGCTGACAAAGCCCGTGAAGTCGCCTAGCTTGTGCACGTCAAAGGGGAAACAGCAGGGCACCACCGCTGCCGCATGATCCTCACCCTCAATCAGCGCGGCGAGTTGCGATGCCAGCCAATCCAATTGCCGGTAGTACAGATTGGCCTGACGCCAGTACATCTTGTTCAGCCGGTCCCCGCTTTTGTATACGCCCCGGGAAACAGGCAGTGCGAAACACAGCATGCCGCGCGCGCCGGGCAACAGGTCCGCCGGCCTACGGCCCTGAGGCTCCGCGTCAAGGCCCGCCGCGGGCGCCGCGCCGTAGATGGTGATATTGTTGGCGGACATGAAATCGTTGATCAAGGACATGACTTGGCGCATGACTAACCTCCCCGCCCGCCGCCGATGCCGTATGTGGCGGCTCATGCGTCGGGGAGGCCCTGCCCCGCGCCTCACGAATCGCCGTAGCGGTCTATCAAACGGTCGAGCATTGAGACAAACGCTTCGAACTCCTGAGGTTCAAAGCCTTCTTGAACGTTTTGGTTGGCCCGGCCGACGACCTCGGCCGCCCGCCCTGCAAGGTCCCCGCCCTTGTCCGTAATGAAGACCAGGGTGGCCCTGCGGTCGCCGGGGCTGACCCGCCGCTCGATCAACCCGGCCTTTTCCATGCGGTCGGCCAGCCGAGTCAGGGCGGAGTTGTCCACCCCCACCAGGGCCGCCATCTCGCCTAGCTTGCGGCCGTCGCTTTCCATCAGCAGGAACAGCACCGCCGACTGCACGGGCGAGATATCCAACCCCGCTTCGGTCAGGCGCTTGCGCAGATCGCCCAGCAACAGTCTGCTCAGCTTTGACACCTGGTTGATGATGCGCTGTTTTTCAGCAGTCATGACTTTGCACCATATGGCCCATTTCTCGGGCCATGCTTTTATTTGACATATCAACTTTTGATATGTCAAATATTATCTCAAACTTTTAAGCCGTTTTGATATCCGCTTGGTTTAGTTTTCGATCTTGTGCTTGCTTACCGGCGCGGGCTCGGTACCGCGGCGCACCGTGGCCCCGGCGTTGATCAGCTTCTGGTCGATGCGTTCATAGCCCCGGTCAAGATGGTAGACCCTGCTGATATGGGTCTCACCCTGGGCGGCCAGGGCGGCCAGCACCAGGCAGGCCGAGGCCCGCAGGTCCGTGGCCATCACCGGGGCTCCGGAGAGTTTGCGCACGCCCCGGACCACGGCCGTGTTGCCCGAGACATCGATCTCGGCGCCCATGCGCCGCAGTTCGGGCACGTGCATCAGGCGGTTTTCAAAGATGGTTTCCTGGATCACGGCGCTGCCGGTGCTCATGCCCATCAGGGCCATGAACTGGGCCTGTAGGTCAGTGGGGAAACCGGGATACGGCCCGGTGATGATGTTCACCGGCTTGGGAGCGCGGCGGGCGCTGACCACCAGGCCCTTTGCCGTCTGCTGGAAGCGAAGGCCCGCTTCCTTGAGCTTGCCCACCACCGAGGTCAGGTGCTCGACCTGGGCGTTCTCAATGGTCAGTTCGCCCTTGGTGATGCCTGCGGCGCACATGAAGGTGCCCGCCTCGATGCGGTCGGGCATGACGTCGTGGTCTATGGGGCCCAGGGCGTCCACGCCCTGGACCGTCACCGTGGCCGTGCCCGCCCCGCTGATGCGCGCCCCTGCCGCGTTGAGAGCCACGGCCAGGTCCACCACCTCGGGCTCCCGGGCGGCGTTGCGCAACACGGACGTACCATTGGCCAGCACGGCGGCCATGATCAGGTTTTCCGTACCAGTGACGGTGACCATGTCAAAGGTGATGTCCGCGCCCTTGAGTTTTTTGGCCTTGGCGTTGACATAGCCTCCGTCCAGGTCGATCTTGGCGCCCATGGCCTCAAGACCCTTGAGGTGCTGGTCAATGGGCCGTTCGCCGATGGCGCAGCCGCCGGGCAGGCTCACTCTGCCCTGACCCAGACGGGCCATCATCGGGCCCAGGGCCAACACCGACGCACGCATGGTCTTGACCAGATCATAGGGGCACTCGTCGCCATCGGCGGCGTTGCTTTCGATAACCATCTCGCCGGGCTTTTGCTCCACGTGGCCGCCCAGATGGGTCAACAGGGCGCCCATGGTGCCCACGTCGCGCAGGTCGGGCACGTTGCGCAGGCGGTTGCGCCCGCCGGTGAGCAGGCAGGCGGCCATCAGGGGCAAGGTGGCGTTCTTGGCCCCGCTGATGCGGACCCGGCCCACCAACGGCTTGCCTCCTTCGATTATCAGCTTATCCATAGTCGCCCCTCCCACAGGCCAGAACCCGGCCCAGCCCGGCCAGATCCTGCAACAAACGAACCTCGGTAAAAATACCCGCCGCCTGGGCCAGCTTCACGGCGGCCCGGCCCTGGCCCGCTCCGATCTCGATCAACAGCCAGCCAAAGGGCCTCAAAAAGGCCCTGCTTCCGGCGATGATGTGACGGATGACGTCCAGGCCGTCGGGCCCGGCCTCCAGGGCCAGACGCGGCTCGAACTCGGCCACCGTGACCGGAAGCAGCCGGTATTCCTCCTCGGTGACGTACGGCGGGTTGGCCGTGATCAGATCGAAAAAGCCGCCAGCCGCGGCCACGGGCTCCCAAAGCGGCCCAAGCCCGAATTGCACCCGGTCCGTCAGATTATGATTTTGGGCATTGCGGCGGGCGTAGGTCAAGGCCTCGGCGGAAATATCGGTGGCCAGCACGGTGGCCCATGGTAGTTCCTTGGCCAGGGCAAGGGCCACTGCCCCGCTGCCGGTGCACATATCAAGGATGCGCGGCGCGTCAATATCTTTCAGCAGACGCAGTCCTTCCTCCACCAGAAGCTCAGTCTCGGGCCGGGGCACCAAAACGCCCGGCCCCACGCATAGCTCGATGCTCCAGAACTCGCGCACGCCAGTTATGTAGGCCATGGGCTCATGGGCCCGCCTGCGCAGCAGCAGGGCCTTGAAATCGGCAAGTTCCTGTTTGCTCAGGGGACGGTCTTGGTCGAGATACAGATCAATGCGGCGCAGGCCCAGCACCTGGGCCAACATCAATTCAGCCGAGGTGCGGGCCGATTCCACCTTGTAGTCTTGCAAATACTGGGCGGCCCAGGCCAACAGCCGCCGAACGGTCCACTGCTCGCCCACGGCGCGCCTAGGCCGCCGTGGCTTTGAGGGCCTCGGCCTGGAAGTAGGCGATGAGCTGAGGAATGATATGCTCCAAGCCGCCGGCCAGCACTTCCTCGAGCTTGTACACGGTCAGGCCGATGCGGTGGTCGCTGACCCGGCCCTGGGGGAAATTGTAGGTGCGGATGCGCTCGGAGCGGTCTCCACTGCCCACCTGGCTGCGGCGGTTGGCCGCCTCGACCGCGTGCTGCTCTTCCTGCATCTTTTCCAGCAGGCGGGCCGAAAGCACCTTCATGGCCTTGGCCTTGTTCTTGTGCTGGCTCTTTTCGTCCTGGCACGAAACCACCAGGCCGGTGGGCAGGTGGGTGATGCGCACGGCGCTGTCGGTGGTGTTGACATGCTGACCACCGGGACCGGAGGAACGGAAATAGTCGATGCGCAGGTCATCGGGCTTGATGTCGACCTCGGCCTCCTCGGCCTCGGGCAACACGGCCACCGTGGCCGCCGAGGTATGGACCCGGCCCTGGCTCTCGGTGGCGGGCACCCGCTGCACCCGGTGCACGCCCGACTCATACTTGAGCTGGCTGTAGGCGCCCTGACCGTTGATCAGGACGATGATTTCCTTGATGCCGCCGGCATTGGTGGGGTGCTGGCTGAGGATCTCCACCTTCCAGCGGTTGATCTCGGCGAAGCGCATGTACATGCGCAGCAGGTCGGCCGCGAACAGCGCGGCCTCGTCGCCGCCGGTGCCGGCCCGGACCTCCAAGACAACGTTTTTCTCGTCGTTGGGGTCCTTGGGCAAAAGCAGCACGCGCATGCGGTCTTCAAGCTCAGGCAATTTTTCCTGGGCCATCTCGACCTCGGCTTCGGCCATCTCGGCCAACTCGGGGTCGGAGTCTTCCATCAGCACGCGGTTTTCCGCAAGCTCGTTTTCCAGCTTTTTATATTGGCGAAAGCAGTCGACCAGTTCAGACAGTTCGGAGTGTTCCTTGCTCAGGGGCATATAACGCTCCTGGTTGGACAACACATCCGGGTCGGCCAGGCTTTTTTCAACCTTGACGTAGCGGGCCTCGACTTCGTCGAGTTTGTTTTTGAGATCAACACCCAGTGACATGAAAACCTACAATACTTTTAGGGATGAGCCTTCCGCCCCGTCGGTATCGATGGCTGCCTGCAGGGCGCAGAGGGCGATTTCAATCTGCTTGTCGTCCGGTTCCCGGGTGGTCATCCGCTGCAGTTGCAGGCCGGGCCACAACAGCATTCCCCATATGCCGCGACCGTTGCGTTCGCCCGCCCGGCGGATGACCTCGTAGGAGATTCCGGCGATTGGCAGCATCAAAAAAACCTTTAAAACGATCTGGAGAAGCTGGTTTAGCCAGCCAGCCTCGGCAAACCGCGGCAACAACGGGAAGACTCCGGCGAAAATAAAAATCGATATAACCAGGACCACCAGGATAAAGGCCGTGCCGCAACGGGGATGAAGCCGGGGATAGCCCCTTGCCGATTCAACGGACAACTCGCCGCCTGATTCATAACAGAATATGGCCTTGTGTTCCGCGCCGTGATACTCGAATACCCTGCGGATATCGGGCATCAGCGAGATCAGCCAGATATAGGCCAAAAAAAGACTGACCTTGATCACGCCGTCGATCAAATGGAACAGAAAACTGGTCTCGTCGTAGCCCGAGGGCCAGATGGTGCCCAGCCACAGGGCCAGCAGATGCGGAACGGCCACGAACAGACCGATGCCCACGCCCACGGCGAAGAGCATCGTGGCGGCCATGGCCCAGGGGCTCAAGTCTTCGTCTTCTTCGTCCAGGGCCTGTTGGGCCGAAAAAGACAGCGCCTTCATGCCCAGAACAAGGGTCTCGCCCAAAACAATGGGCCCGCGCAAAAACGGCCAACCCAAAAAGGGAAAGCGTTTGGCCAGGCCCTTGAACGGGTCGTTTTTTACCAGGATTGCGCCGTCGGGCTTGCGCACGGCAACACACAGCCTCTCGGGAGCCTTCATCATGACTCCCTCGATGACTGCTTGTCCGCCTACGTTGGCCGGCTTCATCAAAACGCCGACGCTCCTATTCCTGGCCCTCCAGAGCCTCTTGCCGCTTCTTGGCGTCTTCCTCGGCTTTGGCCATACGGGCGGCTTCCAGCTCTTCGGCCTTGCCGGAGTACTGCTGCAAGTGAGCATATTTCTTATAGAAACGCTCAACGCGACCGGCGGAGTCGACGAGCTTCTGCTTGCCGGTGAAGAAGGGATGGCAAGCCGAGCAAATTTCAACGCGGATGTTGTCTTTGGTGGAACCGGAGACAAACTCGTTGCCGCAGGCGCAGCGCACGGTCGTCATTTTATAATCCGGATGGATATCCTTTTTCATCACAATCTCCAAAGATTGACCCTTATAGGAATACAGTATCCGCAGGTTTGCTGCGTTAAGCTATGGCCCTTGGTCCGTCTGGTATGCCGTAGCCTGCCTGCTGCGGAGTAATTCATTCATGTCAAGGGAGCAATTATAGCGCGGGTTTATTTGTTTGCAACCCCAAACAAAAGCCGCGGCCCGCCGAGGGCCACGGCATGTGCGCAACAAGTCTCCCTAACGGCTCATGGAATCGAGGAATTCGGCGTTGGTCTTGGTGCCGTGCATCTTTTCCAGCAAGAATTCCATGGAATCGACAGCGGTAAGCGGACCCAGGAGCTTGCGCATGATCCAGATCCGGTTGAGGTCGGATTCGGGCAGCAGCAGCTCTTCCTTGCGGGTGCCGGAGCGGTTGATGTCGATGGCCGGGAACACGCGCTTGTCGCTGAGCTTGCGGTCCAGGTGGATCTCCATGTTGCCGGTGCCCTTGAACTCCTCGAAGATGACTTCGTCCATGCGGCTGCCGGTCTCGATGAGCGCCGTGGCGATGATGGTCAGGCTGCCGCCTTCTTCGATGTTGCGGGCAGCGCCGAAAAAGCGCTTGGGCCTGTGCAAAGCGTTGGAGTCCACGCCGCCGGAGAGGATCTTGCCGCTGGGCGGCACCACCGTGTTGTAGGCCCTGGCCAGGCGGGTGATGGAATCCAGCAGGATAACCACGTCGCGCTTGTGTTCCACCAGGCGTTTGGCCTTTTCGATGACCATCTCGGCAACCTGGACGTGTCGCTGGGCCGGCTCGTCAAAGGTGGAGCTGATCACCTCACCCTTGACCGAACGCTGCATGTCGGTGACCTCCTCGGGCCGTTCGTCGATGAGCAGGACAATCAGGGTTACTTCGGGGTGGTTTGCCGCCAGGGAGTTGGCGATGTTTTGCAGCAGCATGGTCTTGCCGGTGCGGGGAGGAGCCACGATGAGACCGCGTTGGCCTTTGCCGATGGGCGTCATCAGATCCATCACGCGGATGGAGTAGTTTTTCGGTTTTTCCTCGATCTCCAGCTTGATGCGTTCTTCGGGGTACAGGGGCACCAGGTTGTCGAAGAGGATCTTGTCCCGGGCCACCTCGGGCGGCTCCATGTTGATCCGTTCGACCTTCAACAGGGCGAAGTATCGCTCACCTTCCTTGGGCGGGCGAATCTGGCCGCTGATGGTGTCGCCGGTGCGCAGGTTGAAGCGTCGGATCTGGCTGGGGGAAACGTATATGTCATCCGGGCCGGGCAGATAGTTATAGTCCGGCGCGCGCAGAAAACCGAAACCGTCGGGCAAGATTTCCAGAACGCCCTCGCCGTAGATGGCTCCGTTGCGTTCCGCCTGGGCCGAAAGCAGGGCGAAGATGAGCTCCTGCTTGCGCATACCGGCAGCGCTTTCGATGTTGTAGGCCCGTCCCATTGCGGTCAGTTCGGCAATGGGCTTTTCCTTCAGGTCAATGATGTGCATCCGCCCGCCGTCCACACCGGGATCGTATTCCGCTGCTTCTGGTTCCTGCTTGTGGTTGCTGTTGGCTTTGGGCGGTTGGTTTTTTCTTACAACGCGGGGAGCGCGCTTTTCTGCGGGCCGATTCGAAGTATTTTCAGTATTTGGCATGACGCTTGTTCGTTATAGGTTGGCATTACAATGTGGCGCACCAAATGATTGGCCTGAGCACACATAGACTTTTATGAGTTGTTTTTCGATCAAATCGCTACTTGTAAACGGGATTGGTTCCGTTTTGTTATGGTCTTTTCGACTGATCGGAGTATCTCCAGAAAGGCGGCGCTTGGAAACGGAATTCACCGTGTACCCATAGGCGACCTGTTTTCGAGTTTTATCTATCGCCTCTTAATTGTCAATAACAAAGTTCACCTATTTATGTTTTATCGTTCGTAAGCCGCGGATATACCAACGCAGATTTTATGGGTTTGGCTGATCAGCGGCCTCCAGGGCCCTTAATACAGCCCTGAAATCATCAGGCAAAGGAGCCACTACTGCGATTTTCTGTTTAGTTATCGGATGTTCAAATTTGAGCTCGGCTGCGTGCAGAAGCTGCCTGTCAGCCTCTCTAACGGCGGCCCCGACCTGCCCCGGAAATGGCTTTCTGCCACGCCTGCCGCCATACATCTTGTCTCCGACCACGGGATATCCGGCCTCGGACATATGTACCCTGATCTGGTGGGTTCGCCCGGTGTGGATGCTGACCCGCAGCAGGCTGACCCCGCTGCCGAATGATCTGGTCACCCGCCATTTGCTCAGGGCCGGTTTGGTGTGGCGACCCTTGGATGACATGCGTTTGCGGTCTTTGGGATGGCGCCCGATGCCGCTGTCAGCCTTGCCGGTGGCCGGTGGATGGCCATAAACAAGGGCCAGGTACTGCTTGGCCACCCGCCCCGCTGCAAAACGCATGACCAGGCCGCGGTGGGTGGCATCATCCTTGGCCACCACCATGGCACCGGAGGTGTCCATGTCCAGGCGGTGAACGATGCCGGGGCGTTCCTTGCCGCCGATGGCCGCCAAGCCTCCGCAGTGATGCAGCAGACCATGGACCAGCGTGCCGCTGCCGTGGCCAGGAGAAGGATGAACCACCACTCCGGGCGCCTTGTTCAATACGATCAGATGTTCATCCTCAAAAAGTATATCCAGGTCCATGGGCTCGGGAACAAGCTCGGTGGGCTCTGGTTCGGGCAGGCTGACGGCCAAGGCCTGCCCTGCCCTTACCTTTTGGGAGGGCCGAACAACAGCGCCGTCGACGGTCACATGGCCCTGCTTGAGCAGACGCTGGACCTCCGCCCGGGAAAAATCCGCGCCAAGCAGCTCCAACACCACCACGTCCAGTCGTTTACCCGCGGCGGCAGGCGGCGTGGAAAACTCTATTAGCTTCATGATGCATAAACAGGAAAGAAATCAAGGCGGCATGAGGCCATGATCAATGACCGAAGATGCCTTCCACCTGGGCGGCAATCTCGTCCTCGGCCTGCTCCTGGGCGATGGACAGTTCCTTGACCAAAAGATTGCGGGCCGTGTCGAGCATCTTGCGCTCGCCAAAAGACAACTCTTTATCAGTGCTGAGCAGACACAGATCGCGCAGGACTTCGGCGACTTCAAACACCGAACCGGTTTTGATCTTGTTCATGTATTCGCGGTAGCGGCGGTTCCAGGTCTGGTTTTCAATGACCACGTCATGGTCTTCGAGGATACTGAAAACCCTGATCACGTCATCATTGGCAATGATCGGGCGCAAACCAACCGCCGTGGCATTGGTGGTCGGCACCATAATTATCATGTCGTTATCCAAGATGCGCAGAATATAGAACTGCTGCAGAGCACCCCCGATCTCTTTTTCTTCGACTGCTTCAATACGGCCAACGCCATGGGCCGGGTAAACTGCTAGTTGACCCAGGTCAAACATTTGGTGCTCCTGCGGTAAACACACTGGTGGGAAAGTAACTGATTATGGTAGTTATTTTATCATCTACCACTGAGGTGTCAAGCAAACGTGACATTATAGCCATTGTAAACAAGACGGGGCCAGCCCCCTAAAGGACCGGCCCCGAGTAGTCGCGATTCTAATCGTCGATTAGAACAGGCCTGCAAGCCAACCGTGGTGCCCGGCCAGCGCGCCAGCGAGAACCAGGCTCACGACGCTCATCAGCTTGATGAGGATGTTCATGGCCGGGCCCGAGGTGTCCTTGAACGGGTCACCAACGGTGTCGCCGACGACCGCGGCCTTGTGGTTGTCGGAACCCTTGCCGCCGAAGTTACCTTCTTCAATGTACTTCTTGGCGTTGTCCCAAGCACCACCGGCGTTGGACATGAACAGAGCCATGAACACACCCATGATGGTGGCGCCCAGCAGGGTGCCGCCCAAGGCCTCGACGCCCAGGATGTAGCCGACGGCCACGGGGGTGACGATAGCCAGGATACCGGGAGCGATCATTTCCTTGAGGGCGGCGCCGGTAGCGATGGACACGCAGGTCGCGCTATCGGGCTTGACACCCTCTTTACCTTCGAGCAGGCCGGGGATTTCGCGGAACTGACGGCGAATTTCCTCAACCATCTGGAAGGCGGCCTTGCCCACGGAGGTCATGGTCATTGCGGCAGCCAGCATGGGCACGATGGCGCCGATAAAGGCGCCGATCACGACCATCGGGTCCTTGATGTCGATGACCTTGAGGCCGGCGCTCTGGGAGAATGCGCTGAACAGGGCCAGGGCGGTCAGAGCGGCGGAGCCGATGGCGAAGCCCTTGCCGATGGCGGCAGTGGTGTTGCCCAGGGCGTCCAGGCTGTCGGTGATCTTACGAGTCTCCGGTCCAAGACCGGCCATCTCGGAGATACCACCGGCGTTGTCGGCGATGGGGCCGTAGGCGTCCACGGTCATGGTGGCGCCGACCGTGGCCAGCATACCAACGGCGCTCAGGCCGATGCCGTAGATACCGGCCAGCTGGTAGCTGATGAAGATAGCCACGCAGATGCCCAGAACCGGCAGGTAGGTCGAACGCATACCGACGGCCAGACCGGTGATGATAACGGTGGCCGAACCGGTTTCGGTGTTCTCGGCAATGTAGCGGACAGGCTCTTTGGCGGTGTAGTACTCGGCGATTTTACCGATGAGCATACCGACGATCAGGCCGCTGATGATTGCCCACATGGGAGCCATGGTCATGCCAAGGCCCTTGATGGCGAAGTAGCTGATCGCCACGAAGACGGCGCCGGCCACGTAGGTGGTGTTATGCAGTGCGTGTGCGGGATCGCCCTTTTCGAACACCTTCATGGAGAAGACGCCGACAAAGGAGCCCAGCAGACCGGCCATGACGATCAGGATGGGCAGAGCCATCATCAGAACGTTGAAGCCCTCGGGGACGTTGCCGCCGAACAGCTTGCCGACATAGGACTCGCCGGCCACGGCGGTGGCGGCGATGGCGATGGTGGCCACGACGGAACCGACGTAGGATTCGAAGATGTCAGCGCCCATACCGGCGATGTCACCAACGTTGTCGCCGACGTTGTCAGCGATGACGCCGGGGTTGCGGGGGTCGTCCTCGGGGATGCCGGCCTCGACCTTGCCGACCAGGTCGGCGCCGACGTCGGCGGCCTTGGTGTAGACGCCGCCGCCCACGCGGGCGAACAGAGCGATGGAGCTGGCGCCCATGGCGAAGCCGTTGATGTTGGCGAAGGCATCTAGGTAGACCTTCATGTCAGTGGTGGGCTGGCCCTTGAAGTACCAGAACCAGAAGCTGACGCCCAACAGACCGAGGCTGGCGACAGCCAGACCCATAACCGTGCCTGCGAAGTAGGACACGTTCAGGGCCTTGGCCTGGCCGAAATCGGTGGCGGCCGCGGCGGTGCGGCTGTTGCCGCGGGTGGCGGCGGTCATGCCCGAGTAACCGGCCAGGATGGAGCACAAGGCGCCGCTAAAGAAAGCGATGCCGGTCCACAGGCCGACCTTCCAGGCCAGAAGCGCGAAAACGATAACGATGAAGCCGGCCAGAATGGTGTATTCCTTTCTCAGGAACGCCATGGCGCCTTCGTGGATCTGATCTTCGAGGTCTTGCATGACCTCGTTGCCGTTAGGCTGCTTTTTTACGTATCCGAAGATCAAAAAAGCGAGCACCAGCCCGATTAGGGCCAGTATCGGCGCGAGTGTGGTTACGGAAGTCCAGTCCATTACCCCTCTTCCTCCTACTTCACAAACGAACGGTGAAACTTTTGCATGGCCTCCGTCGTCCCTTGAGTTAGCATGGTCTCAAGGCAATCGGCGGAAACCTGCACCATTTTATTTCCAAGCTCCTGCTGATCGGCGTAAAAGCCGGTCAGCACGTATTTCTCTATGGGTTCTCCATGCCGGGGGCGACCTACGCCGAAGCGCAGTCTCGCAAATTCATCGGTCCCTAGCAAGTGGATAATGGAACCAACTCCTTTATGACCCGCCGCCCCTCCCCGTGTGGCGACCTTGATCCGGCCGAGTTCCAAATCCAGTTCGTCGTGAACCACAATCAAATCGGAAGGTTCAAGACGGAAATACTTGAGCAGGCTGGCGACCGCTTCACCGCTGAGATTCATAAAGGTCTGCGGCAAGGCGGCAATTACGGGCAGGCCATTGACCGCGCCCTTGCCCCACATGCTCCGGTGGCCGCTTTTGCCCAGCCCAATGCCGTGACGGCGGGCCATCTCCTCGACCACCATAAATCCGGCATTATGCCGGTTATCTTCATATTGCCGGCCCGGGTTGCCAAGCCCAATGACAACCCGCATGCCTGCTTGCGTTTTATTGCGCCAAAACAAAGGCGGCTACTCGCCGGACTCCTCGGCGGCTCCTTCTTCGCCCTCTTCGCCTTCTTCGCCCTCTTCGCCTTCATCAAGGCTGGAGGCCTTCTTGGCGCAGCTTACGATCATCACCGATTCTTCAGAGGCAAGCACCACGCCGGCGGGCAATTCCAATTGGTCGGTCTGAATATTTTCGCCGACATCGAGGGCGCTGACATCCACCTCAATGGAATCGGGAATATCCATGATGCTTCCCCGGAGGGTAACCGAGTAGAGGCCCTGGCTTACCGTACCGCCGTCATCAAGACCCTTGGCCTTGCCGGTCAGTTCCAAAGGAACGTCCACGGTAATTTCCTGACCCACTTTGATTTCGTAGAAATCGGCATGGACGATTTTTTTACCCATATAATCCTGCTGCATTTCATGCAGCAATACGGGACGGGCATCTTCGCCGTTTATCTGCAAGGCCAAAAACGCGGAATCGCCGGAGACCTGGCGCAGCATTCTTTCCATTTCGCGCGTTTCGACGGCCAGCTTCACAGGGTCTTTTCCGGCGCCGTAGATCACGGCCGGAACAACGCCGTCACGCCTCATTTGGCGGGCAGGCCCCTTGCCGGTGGTTTCGCGGCGGGTTGCCGCCAGCGGTATCTGCTTCATGGTGCAATAACTCCCCCCGGCGCCCCAAACCAAGGCAACCGGGATTTTGGATCATGTGACTATAATGTATTATTTCACAAATGGCAAACTTTTTAATCGTACTTGGACGACCTTATCCTAAACGAACAAGGAGCTTACCGAGTCCTCCATATGGATGCGGCGGATAGCCTCGCCGAGAATACGGGCCACGGACAAACTGGTGATTTTACCGGAATCCTTCGCCTCATCCTTGAGAGGAATTGTATTCGTGACGACAACTCTTTCAATGGGGCTTTCCTTGATGCGCGTGACCGCGGGGCCGGAAAGCACCGCATGGCTGGCGCAAGCCCAAACACCGCTGGCTCCGTGATCCATCAAGGCCCTGGCAGCCTCGGTGAGGGTTCCCGCCGTGTCGATCATGTCATCAAGGACGACTGCCATCTTGCCGTTGACCTCGCCGATGATGTTCATGGCTTCGGCCACGTTGGCTTTTTCGCGGCGTTTGTCAATGATGGCCAGTCCGGCGGACAAGCGCTTGGCAATGGCCCTGGCCCGTTCCACACCGCCGGCGTCGGGGCTGACGATGATGGCCTCGCCCCTGAGCTGGGTGCGCAGGTAATCGAGCATGACCGGGGCGCCATAAAGGTGATCGACCGGTATATTGAAAAACCCGCCGATCTGACCGGCATGCAGATCCATGGCCAAAACCCGGCCCGCTCCGGCCGTGGTGATCAGATCGGCCACCAGTTTGGCCGAAATGGGCGCGCGCGGGGCCACCTTGCGGTCCTGGCGAGCATAGCCGTAGTAGGGAATCACGGCTGTGATGCGTCTGGCGCTGGCCCGGCGGAAGGCATCTATCATTATCAGCAATTCCATCAGATGCACGTTGACCGGCGGGCTGGTGGACTGGATCACGAAAACGTCTGCGCCGCGCACGTTTTCACCGATTTCCACCAAAATTTCGCCGTCGCTGAAGCGCCTGACCACGGCCTGGCTAAGCGGCAAATGCAAGTAATGACAGATTTCCTCGGCCAAGGCCGGGTTGCTGTTGCCCGTGAACACTTTGAGTTTGTTAAACATCTTAGCCCAAACCCGGCACCGGCAGTCGTTCCAGCACACCCCTGGTGCCCGAGCTACTGCCGGCTAGATTTTTTCTTAAATGGACTGGCTGGGGCGGTAGGATTCGAACCTACGAATGCGGGTTCCAAAGACCCGTGTCTTACCACTTGACGACGCCCCAACCGGATTGTCAGTGCGGTAGTTTACCGTTAACTCGCGGCTCCCGCCACGTTATCGTTGTCCTCGAGCATACGATTGTACTCATTGAGGACCGTTTCCTCTATCATGCGGCGGGTTTCGCTATTCAATGGATGAGCAATATCCTGGTAAGAACCGTCTTTGCGTTTCTTGCTGGGCATCGCTACAAATAGGCCCTTGTTCCCATGGATGACCTTTACGTCTCTGACGAGAAAACAATGGTCAAACGTCAAGGTGGCATAAGCCTTGAGCCTATCTTCATCAACCGGAAAAACCCTGACTTCGGTCACGTCCATGCCGCCCCCTAAACAGCTACTGATGTGAATCAAATACCTCGGCAGGCGCAAACCCACCAGTGTTGATTGCCTGCCAACTCCCGAGCCGCCTTGGCTGCGGAAGCGGCGTCCGGGAAAACGCCAAATACCGTCGGACCGCTACCCGACATGAGCACCCCCTGGGCGCCGCTATCGGCCATGGCCCGTTTGACCTCTTCAAGCTGTGGATACTCCCGTATTGTGACGTTCTCCAGGTCATTAACTAGGATATCACACAGCGCATCCCCAGTGCATGGTAGGGAACCCATTTTATTAAAATTAGTTGGTTTTGTCCATGTCAAATCATATTGGCTGTAAACACGGGCGGTGGAAACGGCGAAACCCGGGTTGATCAGAACATAGTTAAGCAACGGAAACGCGGAGACAGGCTCGACCCTATCACCTATTCCGCTGCACAATGCGGTCCGGCACGCCAAGAAAAAAGGCACATCGGCTCCCAGACCGGCGGCCAGGCTCACCAGCTTCTCGGCAGGCAGCGCTCCGCCGTGCAGGGCATTGAGTCCGATCAAAGCCGCGGCTGCGTCCGAGGAGCCACCGCCCAGACCGGCCGCCACTGGAATTTTCTTTACTAGGCTGAAACTGGCGCCACCCGGACGGCCCAGGGCCGCGAAATAGGTTTTCGCGGCCCTGAGCACCAGGTTGTCGTCATTCAAGGCGGGATCGCTGCATTCGAGGCTCAGCCCCTGATCCTTTAGCTCCACGCTCAATTCGTCAGCCAGGCTCAGGGGCTGCATCAAGGTCAGCAGCTCATGGTAGCCGTCATCCCGCCTGCCCAGGATGCGCAAGCTCAGATTAACTTTGGCCGGAGCCGACAGGATAAGTTTCGGCATTATGTTAGCCCTTGGGCAGTTTGATCACGGTATAGTTGCGGCGATTGCCACGCTGGTAGTAAACCATCATGCCGTCGCCGGGTTCCAGTTCATCTATCATGTTCTTGAACGTCTCAATGCTGTCGACCGGTTTACGGTTGGCCTCGATAATGACGTCTCCGCTCTTGAGACCGGCCTCGGCAGCCGGGCTGCCCTCTCTCACGCCGCTGACCACCAGGCCTTGGGGCTTGTCCAGGCCAAACTGTTCGGCAAGCTCGGGCGTTACCTGCTGCAGGGTCATGCCCAGCTTTTCTTCGGCCTCCTTCTGGCGTTCGGTGGGCTGGGCCGCCGTTTCGTTCATCTCGCCGATGTGGACCTCGAGTTCCTTTTCATCGCCGTCGCGGATGACCACAACCTCGACATCCTTGCCCACCGGCGTATCGGCCACCAGCGCCGGAAGGTCATGCCAGTTTTCCACGTCCTTGCCGTCGTACTCGATGATCACATCCCCGTTCTTCAGGCCGGCCTTGTCGGCCGGAGAGCCCTTGATGACCTGGGCCACCAACGCGCCGACGGGTTTTTTCATATCGAGCTGCTCGGCCAGCTCAGGGGTGACGGGCTGGAAGTAGATGCCCAGATAGCCCCGGACCACCTTGCCCTTGTCCCTAAGCTGGGCCGCGATCTTTTTGACCATGTTCACCGGTATGGCAAAACCTATACCTTGGCCCTGGGCCGTGATAGCCGTGTTGATGCCCACGACCTCGCCGCGCAGGTTGATCAGCGGACCGCCGGAGTTGCCGGGGTTGATGCTGGCGTCGGTCTGTAAAAAGTCGTCATAGGGGCCCGCGCCGATGATTCGTCCCTTGGCGCTGATGATGCCTGCTGTTACGGTGTTTTCCAGGCCAAAGGGGTTGCCCACGGCCAGAACCCAGTCGCCCACCCTCAGTTTGGCGCTGTCGCCCAGTGGAAGATACGGCAAATCATCCTGGGCCTCGACCTTTATCAGGGCGAGGTCGGTTTTGGCGTCGCGGCCAATGACCTTGGCCGGCAGTTCCTTGCCGCCCTTGAAGCGCACCACGATCTCATCGGCCTTGTCGACCACATGGTTGTTGGTGATCAGATAGCCCTTGGCGTCGATTATCACGCCCGAGCCCAAGGAACGCTGCTTGAACTCCTTGGACTCACCCTTGGGGCCGGGCCTGCCGAAAAACCGCTCAAAAAACTCGTCCGGGAACGGGTTGTTCTGTCCCCGGCCACCGGGCTGACCTTGGAAGAACTTCATCATGGGCGAGCCCTTGACGGTCTTGACAATGCGGATATTGACCACCGCCGGCGACACCTGTTCCACCAAATCGGCAAAGCTGGCCGACGGCAGGCTGGTTTTGCTTTCGGCCAGTGCCGGCAGCGCCAAAACCAGGGCCAGAAGCACCGCCGCACCCATGACCGTCACTCTGGTCATTGTTTGTTTGAATTTAATCATATTTTTCTCCGCGCGAATGGCCCGTTATTTGTTCATGTGAACATATGCCAAACGCAGGTCCGTCAATATATTATCTACAATGCGCTGCTCCTCGTCGGTGAGGTTTCCGGTTGTCTTTTCCTTGAGCATTCCTATGGTATCAATGGCATGGCGGGCCAAAGGCAGGTTCGGCTGGGCCGGTTGGCCGCTCTCGAAATCAGGGATTTGACCCAAATGCATCATCGCCGCATGGGCCAAAGACAGCACCAGGCCGGCGAAATCCACCGGAGGCAGTTGGGCGTCAGGCGGAGGCATTTGTTCATTGCCAACCGCTTGATCCGTTTTATCCTCAGCAGTTGCATCGTCCGCGGCCTGTGCCTGCTCCTGCTGGTCTTTCAAGTTTCCCTGATCATCAAAGGACCGCCGGTCTTTTACCGTGAAGCCTTGATCCTGTTCACTCATTGCAACCCCCTCTATCGGTGCAGTGTGGGATATGTTTCAACAATCAAATTATAAACAATATAAGACCGGCCATCGGCGGAGGCAAGCGGCCAAAAGAAAAGGCGGCAACTCGTAGAGCAACTACGAATCGCCGCCTCGTTACAGCTAATTGCTGGTGCTTACTTGGCCGGAGCGTTCACCGCGAACTCAGGCTTGCCGCCCTTGAGAAAGGCGCTCATCTGGTTTGCCACGGCCACGGCCACGTTTTCCTGGGCTTCAAAGGTATTGGCGCCCAGATGCGGGGTGCAGACCACGTCCTCGGCATAGACCAAACGGCTATTGGAGGGCAGTGGTTCGACCTCGAAAACATCCAAAGCCGCGCCGGCCAGCTTACCTTCTTCCAAGGCGTCGCAAAGGGCCTCCTCGTCAACGATGCCGCCACGGGCGCAGTTGATCAGGTATGCGCCGGCCTTCATCTTCTTGAAGGTCTCGCCGTTGAACAGACAGGCGGTCTCCTTGGTCTTGGGCACGTGGATGGAGATGTAATCCGACTCGGCCAGCAGATCGTCAAAAGGCTTGGGCTCGGCGCCACGGGACTTGATGGTCTCATCGTCCATGAAGGGATCAAAGCCCAGGACATTCATCTTGCAGCCGGTGGCCAGTTCGGCCAAAACCTTGCCGATGTTGCCCAGGCCAATGATACCCAGGGTCTTGCCCTTGAGCTCGCGGCCGCGAAGCTGCTTTTTCTCCCACTTGCCGTCCTTGACGCCCCGGTTGCCCCGGCCGATGTGGCGGCTGATGGCAAAAAGGTGGCCCATTGCCAATTCGGCGGCAGCGTTGGAGTTCTGCCCTGGGGTGTTCATTACGATTACACCCTTTTCGGTGCAGGCGGGGATATCGACGTTGTCCAGGCCGGTACCGGCGCGGCCCACAACCTTGAGGCTGTCGGCAGCGGCCAGCAGGTCCGCGTTGACCTTTGTGGCGCTGCGGATAACCAAACCGTCGACGCCCTTGATGACCTTTTTCAGTTCTTCAGGGTCCAAGCCGGTGTTGACTTCCACGTCAAAACCCTCGGCCTTGAAAATCTCGATGCCCTTGTCATGCAGGGGATCGGAAATCAGAATCTTCATGATATCTACTCCGCGAACACCTTTTGGGCGGCGGCCACGCCAGCACCCATTTCAAACTTGTAACCCAAACCGGCCAGGGCCATTTCAATGGCGCTGATACCCTGAATGGTGTCGAACTCGTTGATGTAGCCCATATGAGCCACACGGAAGATCTTGCCTTTGGCCTGATCCTGGCCGCCGGCAATAAAAATACCGTACTTGTCCTTGAGCCACTTGACCACATCCTGAGCATCGATGCCGGCCGGGGCCTCGACAGCGGTCAGGGCCTGGCTGATGCATTCCTTGGAGTACAACTCCAGGCCGATGGCGGTCATGGCGGACTTGAAGGCCTTGCTCTTCTTGGCGGCCTCGGCAAAGATGGTGTCCATGCCGATTTCATCAATGAGGTCGAAGATATCCAGAAGGCCGAAGAACAGGGTCACCGGCGAGGTGAAAGCACCCTTGTTCTGGCTCTGGGTCTTCAGTTCCTTGGCCCATGAAAAATAGAATTTCGGGCACTTGGAATCGGCCATCATCTTCTTGGCCTTTTCGTTGATGCTTACGAAGGCCAGACCCGGAGGCAGCATCAAGGCCTTTTGAGAGCCGCTGATCACCACGTCGATGCCCCACTCGTCGGTGGGGATGTCATAGGCCAACAGGGCGCTGACAGCGTCGACGACCAACACGGCGTTTGTCTTGGCGGTAACCTCGGCAAGCTCCTTGATGGGATGGGCCACGCCGGTTGAGGTTTCAAGGGCCTGGACGTAAACGGCCTTGATGGAGGGATCGTCGGCCAGCATCTTGGCCACGTCGGCGGGCTTGACTGCATGGCCCCACGGCACATCCAGGTTCACCGGCTGCACGCCGTAGGCTTCCATGATCATGGTCCAACGTTCGCCGAACTTGCCGCCGCGGATGGCGATGGCCTTGTCACCGGGAGAAAGAAGGTTGGCCACGGAGCTTTCCATGGCGCCGGTACCGCTGGAACAGAAAGTGAGCACATCGTTTTCGGTCTTGAATATTTTTTTCAAGCCGGTGCGCACTTTGCCGAATATCTCCAAAAAGTCGGCGCTGCGGTGGTGAATCAGCGGCTGGGCCATTGCCAGCAGCGTGCGGGAAGGCACCGGGGTGGGGCCGGGAGCCAACAGAGAAACCTTCTTCATTTGGACGCTCCTTCAAATATAGTGCTAAGCTGCCATGAGCGTAGCTGCTTTAGCCGACAAGACGACCCGCGTCCAGTCGGCGTCCGGTGACCAGGCATTTGCCTTGATCCCGGCATATCTCATCTATTTGTCATGTAGACCCGTCTTGTAAAAAGCGGGCTGTGGGGCAGCCAGCCGAGCCCCTGGAAATCATCCGGGGGGCCAAGACAAGCAATCGGAAAAGGCATAGGGTTTACCCAGCCTAATCCGAAACTAAAGGATGGGTATAGCACAAAACTGACGCCTGTCAAGGCAATTGTATACAGTAGCAGGCCGGGGTTGAACAAACAATCCCAAGGGCCCCGAAGCCCCCCCAATAACCCATGGCTATTCGGCCTACCCTTTTCCATTATTCAAACTTTGGACGGCTAACTGAAAGGGCGCTGCCGGTCGGCGCAATCGGCGCTCTAGGCCGTGGATGCGCTCAATTCAATGAAGGATTATGATCCTATCTGGTTCAGGCCAGATAAGGATTGGTGCATGCAAAAAAAATGGATTCGGGAGGCTTGAAGCCCCCCGAATCCCGGGGTGATTAGGTTATGTGTTCGTCTTTATTAGAAGACGAAGAGGAGAGCCACGCCGAACAGCCACTCGGTGCCGTAGTCGGAGCTCTGGGTCTTGCCATTAAGGTCGGTGTACTTCTGATGCATGACGTCGCCGTAGTTGAAGTAGGCGACTTCAGGCTGCACGGTGAAGTACTTGTTGATCTTGTAGTTGATGGCGGCAAAGGCAGTCCAACGGGAGAAGTTGTCCTCGCGGTAGCCGGCCTTCTTCCAGTTGTCGTTGTTGGTGTAAACATAGCCGAAGCCCAGGATAGGCTTCCACTGACCAACGGTGTAGCTCAGCTCGAGGGTGGCACCCCACTGCTTGGAGTCTTCAACCTTGCCGTTGCTGTCCCACACCGGAATGGCCTGGGGCTGCGGCATGGCAACACCGGAACCGAAGAAGGCAGTAGTGCCGACCTGGCCCCATTCGCAGTCGATGTTCTGGCCGTAGTAGGCCTGAGCCTTGACACCAAAGCCAGCGGCGCTCCAGGACAGAGGAACCTGGACAACCCAGTTCACGACCGTGTCGTCGCGACCGGAGCTGACGCCGTCATACTTCATCTGGGAGATCGAGAAGCCGGGGATGGCCATGAAGTTACCCAGGCGGATTGCCCACGCCAGGTCGGCGCGCGGCAGAGCGAAGTAAGCCTGGGAGGTACCGATGGCGGAACCACCCATGGTCAGGACCTGCAGGCCGGGGACCTGCTCGGCGCCGGCCTGGCCCAGAGCGATGCTCAGCAGACCGACCGGGCTGGTGTACTCAAAGCGGACTTGCGGATAACGGCCGCTGTACAGGTAACCCCAACGGAGCAAGAGGATCTTGGCGCTCTGGTTGGTGCCCAGAAGCTGGCCGGGAGCGGCAAACAGGGAACCGAACACACCGTCAGTGTGACCGGCGACCAGCTTGCAATTACCGGCTTTCCACCAGCCGTAGGCGTAACGCAGGCCGACGGACTCGGTGCGGGCCGTGGCCGTGGAGGAAGCAACATACAACTCGGCGTGGGCGCCGGTGCTCTTGTCGCCGCTTGTCCACTTGGCGCCAAAGTAGCTGTTGGCGTTGAGCTGGACGAAGTTGGTGGTGTAGCTGTCACGAATGCGGCCCTTCATGTCCAGGGCGAACGCGTTGGTGGCGAGCTCTTCACTCATGTACTGGTAACCGAAGTCAGTCCACAGACGACCGATCACCGTAAAGCTTGCGCCAGGCGCCTCGGCCTGGGCCCAAGCCGGAGCAGTAGTGGCCACAAGAGCTACTACCGCAACCAGAATAGCAAAATATTTTTTCATTACCGCTTTTCTCCTTTCCCTCTATACAGGCTTGGACAAAAGCATCAGCCCCGAAGGACCAACTTCCGCGGGCGGGATGCTTTTCATCCGATTCTGAAGTCGACCTTGGCTCACCCCGATCTAAAGAACCGACCCCGGTCGACTTATTTGATGTCAAACTCTTTCAGGTTTCCAAAGACCATAGGTGTATGGCGCAAGGTGGAAGCCCTTGAAACTATCGTACTTCAAGCTAGCAATCTGCGTTTCGCGGTGTCAACTACAAAGTTACTAATCGATCAGTTTCCTTTGGTGGATCCCTTGTCAGTATGCCGGATCAACCGCTGGTTAACTGTTTTCCAACTGTATGCGCCTGTCTTTTTCTTGGAACCAATCCTCTTGGCAACTGATGATAACAAAACCCTGATCACAATATAAAGAACAATAAATCCGGCGGCGTAATTTATTTCACCAAATGGAGACCCAAATGGCACATCCTCAAAGCGCATACGCAGCCAGGCCGCCGCGAAAAAGGCCGGCCAAAGCGAACTGGCCCCCATGGCTATGTTCAAAAAAAAGGCCTTGCCAAAGGCTTCGTTGCCGAGCTTGTTTATTCCCCGCCAGGCCTCCTTGTCGCCGCTGCGCAGGGCGTTCATGGAGGCCTCGTGCATTCGGGCCACTTCATCGCCGGTTTTGTTCACATGTTTTTGGTTGATCCTGTAAACCAGTTTCATGGTCAGCGATCCGGCCAACACCGCCCAAAGCGCCAACACCGCCGTGCCCAGCCATAACCCGATTATCGGATCCTCCGGCCAGCGGTAAGGAGCAATCAAAAACGCATCCAGCCAGGACCAGGCCTGAAACAAGACGCCAAGCACAGTTTGCATCATTCCGCTCTAAAAACTCCGGGCCGACTATCTCGCCGGCCCGGATTGTTCCAAACTATTTTCGCATGGCCTAGAAGGGGGGAAGAATCGCCAGTCCGAACAGGCCCTTGAATGTGTAACGCAGACCCACGTAGAAGGCCAGCACGATGAAGATGATGCGCAACCACTTATCCGGGATGAACTTGGAGGTGCGCGGGCCGATCATCGAGCCGATGAAGATGCCCACAAGCTCCGCGCCGATCAGGCCCCACTCGACCACGACGCCCTTGCCGACCATGTAGGTGAAGATGCTGACGATCATGCCCACCAGCACCACCAGTCCGGAGGTGCCGGCCACCAGGAACATGGGCAGGCCGGCCACGCTGGTCAGGAAAGGCACGAACAAAAAGCCGCCGCCCACGCCCAGGAACGAGGCCAATGCGGCGATGACGATGCCGCCCAGCATGGGGATGAAGGCCTTGAACTCGAACTCGACGCCGAAGAAGGTGAACTTGACCTTGCCGATGAGAATGGTCAGCAACCAGCCGACGCAGGCTAGACACACGGCGATCCAGAACCAGGGGTCGAGCCAGGCGTCGACCTTGGGATCGGCGAACAGCTTGTAAACCAGGGCGCTGGCCACCACGCAAAGCAGCGCGGCAATCATGATCGTCCAACTGCCCTTGATGATCTTGACGCCCTGATCGGAGGTGTCGCCGCCCTCGGCAACGGCCTTTTCAAAGGCTGCCGCCGACGCCTTGGCTTTTTGCTTTTTCGCCTGGCCCTTGGCGGTCAGATCGCGCAGCAGCATGAAGCCCAGCAAAAGCACGCACAGGCCGAAGTAACCGATGTAGTCCTTGAGGCTGACCTTTCCCGCGCTGATGGCCGGGACCAGCCATGAGCCGCCCACGCCGCCCACGGCCAGGCAGATGCCCAGCGGGGCCACCAGACGGCCCATGCGGTAGTAGTTGATTGCGCCGATAAAGGCCGAAAGGCCCACAAGCCACTGGTTCGACACGCGGATGGAGTCGGTTACCAGATTGTTCATGGGGCTGCCCTTGCCGAATTTGCTGGCATAGTCGCCGAAGCCGAAGATGGTGATATGGCCCACGCCGGCCATGATGCCGCCGAAGGCGCCCACCGTGGAGAATATCCAGCCCACCCAGACGGCCCATAGCAGGCCCCAGATGTAACCCACGGTAGGACCGCCGGGAATGCCCAAAAGGCCCGGCTCATCACCGGGTTTGACCACGCTTTTGAATTTCTCGGCGGTCGCCGGGTCGGCCAAGCTCTTGGCAATGGCCTTCTTGACCCGTTCCGGCATGCCGGGGGTGTAGTAGGCATCCGCCGCCGTTTGGCCGGACGCCGCCGCGGCAACGGCGGGTTGGGCCTGGCCCTCCTGAGCCGCGGCCAACGACGCCGCGCCAAAGGCGATTGTCGCGGCGAAAATAAAAATCAAAAGAGGGACCAGCTTCAACTTCATGCTTTCCTCCATTGGCCAATTTATTCGACGCCGGAGTCGATTCGACCAACCGGCCCGGTTTCACTAAAATGGTTTTAACACAAGAAATCGGGTTGTGTCCAGAAAGCTAACCCCGCAAAAGAAAAAGAAAACAATAGCAACAATACCTATAGTGCGGGTTATCGTGATCGATGTAACAAACCTGTGACCCACCGGCCTCATATAGGGCAGATTTGCGCCCTGAACAGATCATATGTACCCGGGGTTTATGTTTCAGACGAATTGGAATGCAAACGGCCTTGAGCCCGCACCAGGGCCGCGCTCAAGGCTGTAAACAACCTGTCGTGGGCCTCAGCCACAGTAATGTCCCGGCCGGCCTCCTGGCTGAGGCTGGTGGATTGGGCATCAAGCCCGCAGGCCTCTATATAGTCGTAGTGGCTCAGGTTGGTGCAGACGTTGAGGGCCAGGCCGTGCATGCTCACCTTTTGGGGCAGCGCCAGGCCCACGGCGGCTATCTTGCGGCCGTCGGAAGTCCACACGCCGGGGCGCTCGTCGTCCCAATGGCAATCCACGCCATAGGAGGCCACCACCTCGATGATGCAATCGGCCACCGCCCCCACCAGGGCCTTGACGCCCAGTTTGCGGGCCCGCAGATCGACCACCGGATAAACGACGGCCTGGCCCTGGCCATGGTAGGTGACGTCTCCGCCGCGCTCGACGTTGTAGACCTTGAAGCCCTGATCGGCCAGTTGCCGGTCTGTCAGCAGGATATGTTCCCGGCCGCCGCGCTTGCCCAGGGTGAACACCGCCGGGTGCTCAACGCAGATGATGGCGTCCGGTTTTTCGCCGGCAACGCGCTGGGCATGCCTGGCGCGCATGGCCTCCAGAGACTCCAGGTAATCCATCAGCCCCCAGTCAAGGCGTTCAAATCCATTTGCGTCAATCATAGTCGTCTTTCCAAACCCCGCCGCGCTATTGGTCGTCGTAGCCCAACTTGCGCAAGCCATAATCCAGGCGGGACCATTTTGGCTCCACCCGGACGAAAAGATTCAGATATACCCTGCCGCCCAACAGGCGGATCATATCCTGGCGGGCGGCCGTGCCGATTTTTTTGAGCATGGCGCCGCCCTTGCCGATGACGATGCCCTTCTGGCCCTGGCGCTCCACGTGGATTGTGGCCGAGATGGCCGTCTGGCCGTCTTCTTCCTCGGGCTCCAGGAATTCATCAATGGTCACGGCGGTGGAGTAAGGCAGTTCCTGCTCGGTAAGGCGAAAGACCTTTTCCCGGATCAACTCAGCCACCAAAAACCGCACGCTCAGATCGGTGATCATGTCTTCGGGGAAGATGGGCGGGCCTTCCGGCAGCAGGGCGGTCAATTCGCCCAGCACGGCTTCGGCGCCGTCGCCCTTGAGGGCGCTGATTGGCGCGATTGCCTCCCATTTGCCCCAGGAAGAGACCTCTTCCAGCATGGGCAGCAGCTTGATTTTTTCGGGGACCAGATCCACCTTATTCAGGGCCAGAACCGTGGGTTTATTGGCCTCGGCCAGGATCTTGGCCACCCGTCTTCCCTCGTCCAGGCCCTTGCGGGAGGCCTCGACCACGAACAGCACGGTTTCCACATCTTCCAAAGTGGTCAGGGCAGTTCGGACCATCAGCTTGTTGAGGGCGTGCACGGGCTTGTGCAGGCCGGGTGTGTCCAGAAAAACGATCTGGCAATCGTCGCCGTTGAAGACGCCCAGCAACCTGTGCCGGGTGGTCTGGGGCTTGTCGCTGGTTATGGCCAGCTTGAACCCCAACACATTATTGAGGAAAGTGCTTTTGCCCACATTGGGCGCACCCACTATTGCAACAAATCCGCTCTTCATAATCCGGCTTGTATAGCCACTCCAGCCTGGCGGTTAAATAAAAAGCCTTGCGGGGCGCATGGCCCCGCATTTAGATACCAAAACTTACCAGACCACCGCAATGGTGCATGGTGTTTTTTCACAATGTTTATTTTTCATGCCTGCCCCTGTAATTCTCCGCCAAACGGCTTATTGGCGATAACAAAGCCCACGCTGGCCCATCTGCCGCCATCGGCCAGCAGGATCTTCGGATCATTTTCCGGGTCGGCGATGCAGAACGGATCGTTTTCGACGAACTCCATCCACCAGCGCCAGGAGTCGGGCGCGTAGGCCGCTTCCATGATCTCGAAACCGGCCTCTTGCAGGGCGTCGGCCGTTTGGCCCACCGTGACAAAGCAGTCGGCCCAGGCGAATTCGCCGGTGGTCACCAGGGGCCGCAGGTCAGCGGGTATGGGCCGGTCCAGGTGCATTGGCTCGGCCAGGCCGAAAACGCCGCCCGGTTTCAAGACCCGCAATATCTCCTCTACACAGGCCAGGTACAGATCTTCGCCGCCCAGGGCCCGGACCATTTCCAAAGCCGTGGTGGAGTAGACATAGTCAAAGCTGTCCGCCTCCAGTCCGGTGTCCGGAACGCCCAGCTTGATGGGCCGCACCATGTCCGCAACGCCCCACCTCGCGGCGTTTTCAGCGGCGTGCTCCACCATAGGCCGGCCGTCCATGCGGTCGTTCCAGGGGTCCATGGCCACCACACGCACGCCGAACTCCCTGGCCAGAAAACAGCTCTGCACACCGCGATTGCAGCCCACATCCAGCAGGCGCGCGCCGGGCAACAGGCCCATCTTGTGGGCCAGAAATTCCGTCAGTTCCAATGCGCCGGGGCCGCTGCACTGGGCGTAGATTTCCTTTAGGTTTGTATATTTATTCGCTTTGGGAAAAGCTTGTTTGGTCAATTTTCAGCTCCTGATACCTTGGGCGGACAAGCGCACCAATCCGCCCCGGACGCGGCGGGCGCCGCGCCGGAAATTATTGTTTTGCAGTTTTGGGGATTGTTTTACCGGCCGTCGCGGCGCGGCTTACCTCACTTGCAAAAAATACTCCGGTCAGGATTTATAAAACCGCGCCGACTATGCCGGGCGGCGTTGGCCTTATTATAGCCGGGATACTATCACGCGGCGCCGTTGCCGCCCATTTTCGCTTGCCAGGCCTTGAGGCCTTCCTTGGCGGCGTTTTGCTCGGCCTCTTTTTTGGACTTGCCCTCGCCGGTGGCCAGGACCTTGCCGTCAATTTCAATATCCACCGAGAACGTCTTGTCGTGATCCGGCCCATGTTCGCCCACGGTGCGGTAGCGGGGCGTAACCCGCAACTGGTCCTGCACCTGCTCCTGGAGCCGGGTCTTGTAATCCCGGCGGCGGGCCCTGTCCACCGGGGCCTGATCCAGGGGGCCCAGCAGGCGATGCACCACCTCGGCCGCGGCCTCCAGGCCGCCGTCAAGGTACACGGCCGCGATCAGGGCCTCCATGGCGTCGGACAGGATGGAATTTTTTTCCATGCCGCCCTGATTTTGCTCGCCCTTGCCCAACAACAGGCATTGCCCCAGGTCGATGGCCCGGGCGGCCTCGGCCAAACGCATCTCGTTGACCAGGCTGGAACGGGCCCGGCTGAGCTGGCCCTCGTTGGCGTGGTCGAATTGCTTAAACAGGGCCTGGGTCACCACCAGTTCCAGCACGGCGTCGCCCAGAAACTCCAGGCGCTCGTTGCTCTGCTGGCATTCGGGGTTCTCATGGAAATACGACGAATGGCTCATGGCCTGTTCCATGAGGAGCCATTCGGAAAACCCGTAGCCCAGCCTTTGGGCCAATTGTTGGTATTGTTCCAGCCTTTCGGCGTCCATATCGTCTTCTCCGCTGACCAAGTATCAACAAATGGCTTTGCACTGTCAATCTTTGGCTGGATTTCTTGACGGGGCGGCCCGGCTCGCGTAAACAGTGTCTGATGGACAATCTGCGCATCATACACACCGAATGGTCCGACGGCTGGGGCGGCCAGGAGATCCGCATCCTGGACGAATGCCTGGGCATGACCGAACGGGGACACTGGGTAGGCCTCTGCGGCTGCTCCACGGGAAAGCTGCGCCAACGCTCCGAGGAAGCGGGCCTGCCGTTTTTCCCCCTGGATATGAAGGGCCCCTGGGATGTCGCCGCGTTGTCCAGGCTGGCGAACTTGTTGAAGCGTGAGCGCATCGACGTCGTCCACACCCACTCGTCGGTGGATTCCTGGCTGGGCGGTTTCGCCGCCAGACTAAAGGGCGTGGCCTGCCTGCGCACCAGGCACCTGAGCGTGCCGGTGAACACAAACCCCCTTAATTTCGTCTACCGCCTGCCCCACGCCGTGGCCACCACCGGCCAGAGCATCAGGCGGCACCTGGTGGAAGACTACGGCCTCAAGGAGCAGTGGGTTGTCTCCATCCCCACCGGCGTGGACACCGACCGTTTCGCGCCCGCCGAACCCGACGCGGCCCTGGCCGCCGAACTGGGCGTGGATCCGGCCCGGCCCGTGGTGGCCATCATTGCCGTGTTGCGCAGTTGGAAGCGCCACGACTATTTCTGCCAGATGGCCCGCAGCCTTTCCGAAAAACGCCCCGAGGTACAGTTTTTGATCGTGGGCCACGGTCCGGGCTGGAAACGCATCAACGGCTATCTTGACGACATGGGCCTTCGGGGCAAGGTGATCATGACCGGCCACCGCACGGATGTCGACAAGATCCTGCCCCTTTGCACGGTCTGCACCCTGTGCTCCGACAAGGCCGAGGGCGTGCCCCAAGCCGTGCTGCAACAGCTTTCGGCCCAGCGGGCCGTAATAGGATCTGACGCCGGAGACGTAAATCAGGTTATACTGCACCGGAAGACCGGATTATTGTACCAGCCGGGTGATTTGGAGGCCCTGGAGACAGGGGTGACGCTGCTGCTGGATGATCCGGCCCTGCGGGAAAACCTGGGCAAGGCCGGGCGGGAATTTGTGATAGCCAACCATTCCAAGGAAATCATGCTGGACCAGACCGAAGACATCTACGCCAAAGTGCTGGCCAAGCTGGGGAGGCCGGTCCGATGATCGAATGGGTGGCGGCGGGGGTCGGCGGCGCTGTCGTCCTGGCCGTGCTCGGCCTGTCGGCCCGTTTCAACTGGTGGCGGCCCAAGCTCAAAGGCACTCCGGTGTTGATGTACCACCACATCACTGACATCCTGGGCGGCACGCCCCTGCCCAAGCTGCGGGTGACGCCCAAGGCCTTTGCCGCCCAACTGGATTTCCTACAGGAACACGGCTACAAGACCATCACCCTGAGCCGGGCCATGGCCCCCAACCCACCGCCCAACGGCGTGGTTCTTTCCTTTGACGACGGATATTACAATTTTTACACCGAGGCCTGGCCCCTGCTGCGCCGTCGGGGCATGACCGCCACGGTGTTTCTGGTCACCGGGGCCCTGGACGGCGACAACTACTGGGACCTTCCCAAGGGCGAGCCCCTGGAAAAAGTGATGACCAGGGCCCAGGTCCGTGAGCTCGACGCGGCGGGCATTGAGTTCGGCGGCCACAGCCACCACCACCAGGACCTGACCAAGCTCGACGAACGGGGCCTGCGCCGGGAAATCACCGGCTGCCAAAAGGTGCTCTCCGATCTGCTGGGCCGCAGCAGCCGGGTGTTCAGCTACCCCTACGGCCTGCACAACGAGCAGGCAGAGGAAGCCGTTGCAAGGGCCGGATTCACCGCCGCCTGCATCACCCAGCCGGGCAAGATCAACGGCAACACAGACCCCATGACCGTGCCGCGCATCATCGTCAAACGCTCGGACAACCTGCTGGATCTGCGGCTCAAACTGTCTCGCGGAAAAAGCCGGTTGTAGGCATGGCCACCCTCACCGCAGCCGTAATCACCAAAAACGAAGCAGCCAACATGCCCCGCTGGATCGCGGCCGTGAGCCCGGTGGCCGATGAAATCGTAGCCGTGGATTCGGGCAGCACCGACGAAACGGTGGAGCTTCTGCGCCAAGCCGGGGCCACCGTGGAGCACCGGGACTGGACCGGCTACACCGACCAGCGCAACCGCTGCATCGAGCTGTCCACCTGCGACTGGGTGCTGTTTCTGGACGGCGACGAATTCCCCGACCAAGAGTTGATCGCCAGCCTGCAAAAGCTCAAGGAAGGCCCCGAACCGCCCGAGGCGGCCTATGAACTGGCCTACAAGGTGTTTTTCTTTGGCCGGTTCCTGCGCCACGGCGGTTATTACCCGGAATATCACCTGCGCCTGCACAGGCGCGGCAAGGCCCGCTGGGTGGCCAGGGAAGTCCACGAGCGCATGGAGGCCGACGGCCCGGTGGGCCGCATCGCCGGGCACGTGCACCATCACTCCTACGACACGGTGGGCCAGTATCTGCGCCGGGCCGAGCGTTACAGCGCCGAGGCCGCCCGCCAGATGCACAAGGCAGGCAAAAAAGCCGGGCCGCTGACCGTGGCCGGGCATTCTGCCTGGACCTTCATCCACCGCTACGCACTGCGCCTGGGTTTTCTGGACGGCTACGAGGGCTGGCTGGCCGCCCGCCTGGAGGCCCATTACACCTTCAGCAAATACGCCAGGCTGGTGGAACTGACAAAAAAAGGTTGATCATCCGCCCAGGCGCCCCACCGCCCTTGACCTTTGCCCCTATCCATGACTATGCTTGCATAAATTCGCATTATATTTCAGGGCTATAGACAAGAGGGCAATCCATTATGAACTTCGATGACCTGCTCAGGCAGTCCCGAGACGCCGAACCATTCAGCCAAAAGCAACTGGAATGGATGCTGGCCCTGCCGCCGGACAGCGCGGAAACATATCAGCTCATGTGCGAGGCCAAACGCATCTCCAGGGAGCTGACCGGCGACAAAATGGAGGTCCACGCCCAATTCGCCCTGAATTTGGCGCCGTGCCCCAAAAACTGCAAGTACTGCTCCTTCGCAGCCGTCAACAAGGTCTTTACCGAACCCATCGAGCTGACCTTGGAGGAAGTCCAGGACAGCGCCCTGCTGCTGGAAGAGCAAGGCGCGGCCGCGGTGTACATGATGGCCACGGCCAACTATCCCTTTGAGCGCATAATGGAAATGGGCCGCGAGGTCCGGGCCAGGCTCAAACAAGAAACCGTCCTGGTGGCCAACATCGGCGACCAGGATTTGCCCTCGGCCAAACAGATGGTCGAAGCCGGTTTCAACGGCGTGTACCACGCCCTGCGCCTGCGCGAAGGCATTGACACGGCCATAAAACCCGAACTGCGCCACAAGAGCTTCGCCGCCTTCAAGGAGGCCGGGCTGTCCATCGGCACCTGCGTGGAGCCGGTGGGGCCCGAGCATGCAAACGCCGAGATCGCCGAGCGCATCCTGTTCACCGGCTCGTTGGACCCGGCCTACAGCGGCGCGGCCAGGCGCATTTCCATCCCCGGCACGGAAATGGCCATCAAATACGGCATGATCTCCGAACTGCGCATGTCCCAGATCGTGGCCGTCACCCGCCTGGGCCTGCCCCGCAGCGTGCTGGGCAACTGCACCCATGAGCCGTGCACCATCGGCGCGGCGGCCGGGGCCAACCTGTTCTGGGCCGAGATCGGGGCCAACCCCCGGGACATCAAGGAAAAGACCGAGGAAGGACGGGGCTTCACCGTGGACAAATGCCGGGAGCTTTTCTGGGAGGCCGGCTGCGGCGTGTTGGACGGACCCAGCGTTTATTATCAAAAACGCTGACGGACCAAGACCGTTATGGCGGCGATTCCGGCCAGGGCCAGCAGCACGCTGCCGTAGAACACGCCGTCCAGGCCCTGCCAGGCGTACACCGCCCCCATCATCACCGGCGCCAGGGTCTGGCCCAGGCGCATGGTGCTGCCGTTGGCCGACATGACCACCGCCCTTAGCTCCAACGGGGCGTGATCGGCCAGCAGCCCCAGTACGCTGGGCATGATCATGCCGTGACCCAGGCCCAACAGCGACAGGGTCGCCGTTGCCGCATACACCGATCCACACAACGGAACCAGAAGCATCGACAAGGCATAAAAGAAGAACCCGACGACTATCAGTTTCTTTTGGCCGAACCACAACGTAAGCCTGCCGATCTGGGTGGCCACCAGGCCCACGAACAGGGTCACCACCATCAGCGACAGGCCGATATGCTCCGGGTCCAGGCCAAAGCGTTCAAACAAAAATATCGGCGCATAGGTCACAAAGGCGCCATTCAACAGCAACATGGCGAACAACGTGGCCAGCATCAGGCCGCCCACTTGGCGGGTGAAAATCAGCCTCACCGCCGAGCGCAGGTAATGGCCCATGCCCCGGTCGTCGTTTTGCGGCTCGGGCACCCGGAGCGAAAACCTGACCAGGGCCCAGCAGACAAAACCAAGACCGGGCAGATAGAACACATAGCGCCAGCCCAGGGCCGCGATCATGCCGCCGATAAAGGCCGCCCCGGCCGAACCCAGGCTCACCGTGGCCCCGATGTAACCCATGGCCTGGGCCCGTTTGTTGTCCTGGTACAGGTCGCTGACCATGGTCATGGTCACCACGTTGAGCTGCCCGGCCCCCAGTCCCTGCAAAAACCGCAAAATCAGCAGCTCCTCGAAATTCCGGGCAAAAGCGCAGGCCACCCCGAATCCGGCGAAGAGCAAAAGGGCCGGGGCCAAAACCTGTCTGCGGCCCAGACGGTCGGCCAGCATGCCGGCGATGGGGGTGACGATCATGGCGGCCAGGGCAAAGGAGGTCAGCACCAGGCCGATCTCCGAGGCGGAAACTCCCAGGTCGGTCATGATTTCCGGGATGGCGGGCATGATGGAGGTAAATCCGATCACCGACATCAGCGTGACCAACAGGATTATGCGGAAATTGCGGTCCAGGAGCGGACTTCGGTATGGTTGGTCGTTTGGCGCTCTCATGGCCGCAAATATATCAGAATTTTTATGGAATTACGGATATATTCCTCGCAGGGCCACGGCCCGGGCAACCCGGCCGATGCCCAGGATCAGGGCCGCGGTTCGCATGTCCACTTGTTTCTCCTCGGCGATCCGCAGCACCGCGGCAAAGCTCTCCCGGATGATCCGCTCCAGTCGCTGGGCGATCTCATCCTCGCTCCAGAGCAGGTTTTGCAGGTTTTGCACCCACTCGAAGTACGACACGGTGACGCCCCCGGCATTGGCCAGGATATCGGGCACCACCATCACGCCTTTTTCCCGCAGGATGTTGTCGGCCTCGGTCGTGATGGGCGCGTTGGCTCCCTCGGCGATGATCCGGGCCCGCACCTTGGAGGCGTTTGCCGCAGTGAGCACCCCGCCCAGGGCCGCCGGCACCAGCACGTCGCAGTCCAATTCCAGAAGCTCGGCATTGGTGATATCATCGCCGCCCACTTCGCGGCCCAAGAGGCATTGGTATTTGTTCTTGCAGTCCAGGGCCGCGTCGCAGTCCAGGCCGTTTTTATTGTACAGGCCACCCCGGCTGTCGCTTATGGCGATGACCTTGGCTCCGGCGCCCTGGAAAAACCGGGCCGCCACGCCGCCGACATTGCCCGCGCCCTGAATGGCCACCCGCAGGCCGGACAGCGCCAAGCCCTTGACCTTGGCCGCCTCGGCCGCCGTGATGAACACGCCCTTGCCCGTGGCCTCGAAACGGCCCAAGGAGCCGCCAAGCTCCAGGGGTTTGCCGGTGACCACGCCCGCGGCGCTGTGGCCGGTGTGGGTGCTGTAGGTATCCATGATCCAGGCCATGACCTGGGGATTGGTGTAGACGTCCGGCGCGGGGATGTCGCGATCCGGGCCGATGTCGGACGAAAGCTCCCAGGTGAAGCGCCGGGTCAGCCGCTCCAGCTCGCCCATGCTCATGGATTTGGGGTCGCACTGCACGCCGCCCTTGGCCCCGCCAAAGGGGATGTTGACCACGGCCGCCTTCCAGGTCATCAGCATGGCCATGGCCTTGATCTCGTCGAGGTCAACGGCCGGGTGATAGCGCAGGCCGCCCTTGAACGGCCCCCTGGTGCCGTTGTGCTGCACCCGGTAGCCGGTGAATGTCTTCACCTTGCCGGAGTCGAGCTTCACCGGAAAATTCACGGTGATCTCCCGCTCGGTCAGCTTGACGCGCTGCATCACTCCGTCGTCCAGATCCAAGTACCTGGCGGCCTGTTCCACCTGGGCCAGGGCCATTTCATGGGCATTGTGCCTTCGGATGTCTTCGCTCATTTTCCCGTTCCGGTTCGTTTAGATCAAATGCAGGTCTTCAGCCTCTCGCATCAGGCCGTCGCGGAAGTCCGGATGGGCCAATCCGATGATGGCCTTGGCCCGTTCCTCCACCGACTTGCCCTTGAGGTCCACCGCGCCGTATTCGGTGGCCAGCCAATGGGTGTCCATGCGAGATGTCGTCACCGGCGTGCCGTGATCCAGTTCGGCCACCACCCGGCTGACCTTGCCGCCCTTGGCCGTTGACCGGAAGGCAAGGATTGACTTGCCCTCGGGCGCGTCATAGGCCCCGCGTACGTAATCGAGTTGGCCGCCCGCTCCGCTGAACTGGTGCCCGGCCAGGTATTCACTGTTGCACTGGCCGGTCAGGTCCACCTGAATGATCGAATTTACGCTGGTCATCCGCCGGTTCTTGGCAATCACCGAAGGGTGATTGGTAAATGAAACCGGATAGGAGACCATGGACGGATTGTCGTTCATGAAATCCAGCATGGCTTGGTCGCCCTGGGCCACCGTGTACACATGTTTGTGGGGCAACAGGGTCTTTTTGGCCCCGGTGACGACGCCTTTTTTAATCAGCTCGACCATGCCCGGCCCGAATACCTCGGTATGAATGCCCAGGTTCTTGTGCCCGGTGAGCTTGGAAGCCACGGCGTCGGGCAGCACGCCCACGCCCAGTTGCAGGGTGGCCTCGTCGGGTATCAGTTCGGCGATGACCTCGGCTATCTTTTCATCCTCCGGCTTGGATGCCGACACGGGCATGGGCGGTATGGGCTGGTGGTGCTCCACCACCATGTCCACCTCGGATATATGCATCTGGGAGTCGCCGAAGACCCTGGGCATGTGGCGGTTTACTTCCAGGATCACCACCCTGGCCTTGCGGGCGGCCGTGGTGGAGTAGTCGTTGGACGAACCGAAGCTGAAAAAACCGGCCTTGTCCATGGGCGCCACGGTGGTCACGAACAGGTCAAGGTCAAGGTAATCCTGGATCAGCCTGGGCACTTGGTGCAAATGGTTCGGCACGAACGAGTTGAGGCCCACGCCCACCAATCCCCTGTCTCCGGCCCCCACGAACCAGGTGTAGCCCCTCACGCAGTCGCAGAGAAACGGATCCAGGACAGTGGAGCCGGCCGTGGCCAGAGGCAGCAGCGAGTGCACCTCGAGGTCGTGCAGGTCCCCGCCGCGCAGCCGGTCGGCCAGGGCGCCCAGCAGGGCCGGAGGTTCGGCCAGGGTCAGGCCGTGGGTCATCACCCAACCGTCCCGTACTACTTGGACGGCCTCTTGGGGCGTTCTGAGCTTTTGGTTATATTCTTTTTGGAACATCTGGCTGGCTCCATCCCAATGAGATCAACTGCGCTGTTTATGCCGGTAGAGCCCATTTTGCCAAAAAACTCTCCGGGAAAAACCATTTTTTTCAGTCCGCCCCCCGCCCGCCGACTTGACCAACGCGGGCAGCCGGGTTAGTTTTCGCTGTGTTCCCGAAAATTTGCCGGAGAATCCCGCTAATGGCCCGCATGCTGATGATCGACAACTATGACTCTTTTACTTTTAACCTGGTCCAGCTTTTTCTGGACTTCGGGCTGGACATCGCCGTGCACCGCAGCGATGAAATCAGCCTGGACCGGATAACCCAGGCGGCCCCGGATTACATCGTCATCAGCCCCGGGCCCAAGGATCCGGCCCACGCGGGCATAAGCATCGACGTGGTGCGGCGCTTTCACAAGACCATCCCCATGCTGGGCGTTTGCCTGGGCATGCAGTGCATCAACGAGGCATTCGGCGGGCGCACTTTGCGGGCTCCCCTGCCGGTCCACGGCAAGACCAGCCGCATCCATCACCAAGGCCGGGGCATCTTCGCCGGTTTGCCCTCACCGTTTGCCGTGGCCCGTTACCACAGCCTGATGACCGAACCGGCCAGCGACCTGTTGGAGGTCACGGCCCAAAGCGCCGACGGTGTGATCATGGGCCTGCAACACACCAGCGCCCCCCTGTACGGCGTGCAGTTCCATCCGGAGAGCTTCCTCACCGAACACGGCCCGGCCATGGCCGCCAACTTCCTGGCCCTTGGCCCGATCAAAGCCCGAACGGAGGCCGAAAATGCCTGACACCGTGCTCAATCTGGCCGGAGCCATCCGGGGCGTGGATATCCAGCCCCTGGAGCTGAACCAGCCCTTTGAAGACCTGGCCGCCCGTTTCGCGGCCCAGAGGGGCACGGTGGTTTTGATGAGCGGCGGCGATCTGGACTGCGCCCGCTATCATATCCTGGGCGTGGCCCCCTGGCTGGAGCTGTGGGGCCGGGCCGATGATATGAACCTGCGCATCGACGGCAAGGAATATCAGCTAAAGGCCGAGCCCTTTGCTCTGCTGCGCTCGGCGCTCGGTCGATTCGCCTTGGACGACACGAGCGCCCTGCCCATCAGCAGCGGCCTGCTGGGCTATCTAGCCTATGACCTCAAGGACCGCCTGGAGCGGCTGCCCCGCACGTCCATCGACGACCTGGGCCTGCCGCATTTGTATTTCGCCGCGCCGTCGGTTTTAGTGATCCACGACCGGCAGACCGGGGCCGCCAGCCTGTGCATCCCCCAGCGGGAAAAGGCCGCCAGCGCGGGCGTGTTGGATGATTTCCTGCGGGCCCTGGCCGATCCGCCGCCCCGGCCGGGCGGCTACGCGGGCGACAGCGGCGGATTCGTCTCCAACTATGAACACGAGCCCTACCTGGACGCCGTGCGGCGGATCATCGAATACATCGCCGCGGGCGACATCTACCAGGCCAACATGAGCCAGCGCTTCGAGGTGGGCTTCAGCGGCGACACCTTCAGCCTGTTCCGGGACCTTTTCGCGGCCAATCCGGCGCCGTTTTTCGCCTATGTCAACGCGGGCGACCACCAGCTTGTCAGCACTTCGCCTGAGCGGTTCTTATTGCAAAAGGGCGACTGGGTGGAGACCCGGCCCATCAAGGGCACCAGGCCCCGCATGAGCGACCCGGCCCGGGACAAGGCCATGCGCGATGAGCTGACCTCCAGCAAAAAGGACGACGCCGAGCTTTCGATGATCGTGGATCTATTGCGCAACGACATCGGCAAGAGTTGCGCCGCGGGTACGGTCAAGGTCACCGAACACAAGCGCCTGGAGGCCTACCGCAACGTCTATCACCTGGTCTCCCTGGTTGAGGGCCGTCTGGCCCCGGACAAGGACACCGTCGACCTGATCGAGGGCTGCTTCCCCGGCGGGTCCATCACCGGCTGCCCCAAGATCCGCTCCATGGAGATCATCGACGAGCTGGAGCCCAACCGCCGCCACATCTACACCGGCAGCATCGGCTATCTGAGCTTCCATCAGACCATGGACCTGAACATCGCCATCCGCACGGCCACCATCCACAAGGGCAAGATCTATTTCTCGGTGGGCGGCGGCATCGTCTATGATTCGGACCCGCAATCGGAGTTCGAGGAGACCCTGCACAAGGGCCGCACCCTGCTGGACGCCTTTGGCGGGGCGACCGGAAAAGCAACGCCCGAGCCCATGGTCTGGCTGGGCGGCATCGTCCGTCCGGCCTCGGGCGCGCGGGTCTGGGCCGACGACCGGGGCCTGTTGTGGGGCGACGGTTTTTTCGAGACCATCCGCTGCGACGAGGGCAAGCCACGCCTGATGGAGGCCCATCTGGCCCGTTTCGGCCGCACCTGGAAGACCCTGAATTTCGGCCCGGAGCCGGACATCACCTGGGATGAAGTCATCGCCCAGCTCCTGACGGCCAACGGCCTGACCAGCGGCGCGGCGGCGGTGAAGCTCCTGGCCACCCGCGGACGCCTGGCCCACACGCCGGACCTGGGCCGCGCGGCCCGGCCCACTCTGTTGGTCAGCGCCCGGCCCTACCACGGCCGCAAAACCATGGGCGGCGGCGACGGCCTGGCCCTGGCCACTTATCCCCACCCGCGCCAAAGCCCCCTGGCCGGTCACAAAACCACGAACTATCTATACTATCTCCAGGCCGCCAAGTGGGCCGCTGCCCAAGGCGCCGACGAGGCCCTTGTCCTCAACCCAGACGGCACGGTAAGCGAGACCAACACGGCCAATATCGTGGCTATTTTCGGCGACACCGCCGTCACCCCGGCCTCGCCCCACGCCCTGCCCGGCGTGATGCTGGCCAGGGTCCTGTGGCTGCTGGGCCGCTGGGGCTACGGGCAACTCAGCCGTCCCATGACTCCCGGTGAACTAGCCGAGGCCGACGCGGTGATCCTGACCAACTCCCTCATGGGCGCGGCTCCGGTTTCGGCCATCGACGGCGCGGCCGTGGCCCAAAGCGATCTGTGGCGGCGCATCAACGGCGCAATCTACTAAAACCGTCGTCTTTTGCGGCCGGAACCTCTTTTAATCCGCACTAATAAAGAATTAGAATAGAAAGCGTAAACGCAAGACCGGCCCTCGTCTATGCAGGGGCCGGCGACCGGCCACGCACAATTTAAGGGAGCTTAGTTGATATGTCGGACAAGTTGGTCACCGAACGGGACGGCATGTACTATCCACCAGAGGCCTGTTCCCAAAACGCCAATATTGGGAGCATGGAACAATACCAGCAAATGTATCGGCGCTCCATCGAGGACCCGGAGGGGTTCTGGGCCGAGGAGGCTGAAAAGTTCCACTGGCACCGCAAATGGACCAATACCCTTTCCCACAACTTCAAGCGCAGCCAAGGACCCATTGAAATCAAGTGGTTCGACGGCGGAAAAACCAATATCGCCTACAATTGCCTGGACCGGCATCTGGCCGAGAGGGGCACCCAGCCCGCTATTATTTGGGAGGGCAACGAACCGGGCGATGACCGGGTGATAACCTACAACCAGCTTCACGACCAGGTATGCCTTTTCGCCAATGTCCTGCGCAGCAAGGGCGTGGAAAAAGGCGACCGGGTCACCATCTATCTGCCCATGGTGCCGGAGTTGGCCATCGCCATGCTGGCCTGCGCCCGTATAGGGGCCATCCACAGCGTGGTCTTCGGCGGTTTTTCGGCCGAGTCACTCAAGGACCGCATCGTCGACAGCCAGTGCAAGCTGGTCATCACCAGCGACGGCACATTCCGCGGCGGCAAAGCCGTAACCCTCAAGCAGATCGCCGACCAGGCCCTGGAGGGCGCGGCCGCCGAGGGTCTGGCAGTTAAAAACGTCATCGTGGTGGAGCGCGTAGGCCAGGGCAAGGGCATTGACTGCCCGATGATCACCGACCGCGACGAATGGTGGCACGATCTCATTGCCGGGGCGGCCCGGACCTGCGATGTCGAGTGGGTTTCCTCGGAAGACCCGCTGTTCATCCTCTACACCAGCGGCTCCACGGGCAAGCCCAAGGGCGTTTTGCACACCACGGGCGGTTACATGGTCTATACGGCCATGACTCACCGTTATGTGTTCGACTACCATGACGGCGACATGTACTGGTGCACCGCCGACATCGGTTGGATCACCGGCCACAGCTATATCCTTTACGGCCCGCTCTTGAACGGGGCCAAGACCCTGATGTTCGAGGGCGTGCCCACCTACCCCGACGCCGGACGCTTCTGGGAGGTGGTGGACAAGTGGCAGGTCAACCAGTTCTACACCGCGCCCACGGCCATCCGGGCTGTGATGCGCATGGGCGACGAGTTGGTCACCAAGCACAGCCGCAAGAGCCTGCGCCTTTTGGGCACGGTGGGCGAGCCCATCAACCCCGAGGCCTGGCGCTGGTACAACGAAGTGGTCGGCGACGGCCGCTGCCCCATCGTGGACACCTGGTGGCAGACCGAAACCGGCGGCATCCTGATCACACCGCTGCCCGGCTGCACCCCCACCAAGCCCGGCAGCGCCACCCTGCCCTTCTTCGGCGTGCAACCGGCCCTGATGGACGACGAAGGCAAGGAGGTCCAGGGCAACGACGTGTCGGGCCGACTGGTTCTCAAGGCCCCCTGGCCCGCCCAACTGCGCACCACCTACGGCTCCCACGAACGCTTCGAGACGGTGTATTTCAGCGATTTCGACGGCTACTACTTTACCGGTGACGGAGCCCGGCGAGACAAGGACGGCTACTACTGGATCACCGGCCGGGTCGACGACGTGATCAACGTCAGCGGCCACCGCATGGGCACCGCCGAGGTTGAGTCCGCCCTGGTCAGCCACGAGGCCGTGGCCGAGGCCGCCGTGGTGGGCTTCCCCCACGAGATCAAGGGCCAAGGCATCTACGCCTACGTGACGTTGCGAATAGGCTACGACTACACCGACGACCTCAAGCAGGAGCTGATCAAGCACGTGCGCACCGAGATCGGGCCCATCGCCACGCCGGACCAGATCCACTGGGCTCCGCAATTGCCCAAGACCCGCTCGGGCAAAATCATGCGGCGCATCCTGCGCAAGATGGCCGCCGGCGAGACCGAATTCGGCGACACCTCCACCCTGGCCGACCCCAGCGTCATAGGCCAGCTTGTGGAAATGAAAAACCAATAAGCCCACGGGCTCAATTCCGCGCCCCGCCCGCCGGGCGGGGCGTTTTTTGTCTCCCCCGATACGATTTTCCTCGACAACCCAAGACCCGATCGGGTTTTTATTAGAAGGTCTTGCTGATTTTTCACCCTACCGGGCTCCATCATCCAAACCGAAAGGAGTTGTGATCTTGGCCGTCAAACCCGCAGGCATCACCTACGGCGTCGATGACAAACCGCCGGCGGCTTCGCTTTGGATGCTGGGATTCCAGCACCTGTGTGTGGTTTCGATCTCCCTGGTGTTTCCGGTGCTCATAATCCGCTCTTTTGGCGGCACTCACGCCCAGGCCGATTTCGTCATCGACATGTCGCTGTTGGCCATGGGCATCGGCACCATCGTTCAGGCCTTGAAAAAGGGCCCCGTCGGTTCCGGCTATTTGTGCCCCCAGCTATGCGGACCTTCGTTCATAACGTCTACAATGATGGCGGGCCAGTTGGGCGGCCTGCCGTTGATCTTCGGCATGAACCTGGTAGCCGGGGTGACCGAAGGCCTTTTTTCGCGGTTGTTGCCCCGCCTGCGCAGGCTGTTCCCCACGGAGGTCACGGGCCTGATCGTGGCCATGGTGGGCATCACCGTAATCCCCACGGCCATGCGCATCCTGCTGGGCCACACCGCCGAGCACCCGGGCATCCGCCTCGACTATCTGGCCGTTGGTGGGGCCACCATGGCCATCATGATCGGCCTGAACGTCTGGACCAAAGGCAAGATCAGGCTGTTCTGCGTGATCCTGGGCATGGCCTCGGGCTATGCCATCAGCGCGGCGGCCGGCCTGTTCGAACCCCACGAAATCGAACACCTGGCGACCAGCCAATGGATCGACTTCCCCCTGCTGGAGCATCCGGGCTGGTCCTTTGACGCACGTTTGATCCTGCCGGTGGTGCTGGCCACTCTCTGCTCCAGCCTCAAGACGGTGGGCGATCTGGCCACCTGTCAACGGATCAACGACTCCGAGTGGCAAAGGCCGGACATGTCCAATGTTCAACGGGGCGTGCTGGCCGACGCCGTGGGTTGCATGGCCTCCGGCGTGGTGGGCGGCCTGGGCATGAGCACCTCGTCGTCCAATATCGGCCTGTCCATCGCCACCGGGGCCACCAGCCGTTATATCGCCTTTTCCATGGGCGCCCTGGCCTTGCTGGCGGCCTTCAGCCCCAAGCTGGCCTCGATCTTCACGGTGATGCCCGAACCGGTGATGGGCGCCACCATGGTCTTCTCGATGTGCTTCATGGTGGTGGCCGGCTTCCAGATGGTGATGTCGCGCATGCTCGACGGCCGCAAAACCTTTGTGGTTGGTCTGTCGTTGATCGTGGGCCTGTCGGTGGATGACCTGCCCGGCGTCTACACCCACTTGCCCGAGTGGCTGGCCCCGGTGTTCGGCTCCTCGCTTTCGGCCTCGGCGGTGACGGCAATCGTGATGAACCTGATCATGCGAATCGGCATCGCCCAAAAGGTGGCCATCGATATCGAGGCCAAGCCAGGCGCCCAGAGAGAGGCCCTGGCCTTTCTACGGAAAAACGGCGCGGCCTGGGCCGCCCGCAGGGAAGTCATCGACAAGGCCGGCGACGCCCTAAGCGAACTGGTTGAAACCCTGGTCGTCCACGACATGGCCTTTGGCGAAATGCGGCTGAAGGCCTCATTCAACGAACTCAACCTGGCAATCAGCGTGGAATACGACGGCGAAGCCCTGGATCTGCCCAAGGAACCGCCCGAGGCCGAAGCATTGATCAGCGACAAACGGGCCCACCGCAACCTGGCCGGATTTTTAATCAGGCAATACGCCGACAAGGTGGAACTAAGCCAGACCGGAGGCCGCCAGTTGGTGAGCCTGCAATTCACCCATTAAAAAACCGGAGCCGCGATAATCGCGGGGCCCCGGCAATCAATTTAAGGCTTGCCGCCGGTTATGAGAGCATCATGGCCAGGCGGCGGTCTTTTTCGGCCCACAGTTCGTTGAGCCATTCCTGGAAGCGCTGGCGGAACTCCAGGTCGTTAAAATAATCGCCGATATACTCGGCGCTGATGGGCATGGCGCTGACCTGCACCTTGATTTCGTTGACCTTGCCGCACAAAAGCTTCCACATGCCGCCGACGCCCTTGGGATAGGCGATGGTCACATCCAGCAGCTTGTTCATGTGTTCGCCCATGGCGGCCATGGTCACGGCTATGCCGGCGGCCTTGGGCTTGAGCAGGTAATCATAAGGCGAATCTTGCACGGCCTTTTTCTGCAAGGAAAAACGGGTGCCTTCCACGAAATTCATCACCGAAATGGGAATGTTCTTAAATTTCCTGCAGGCCTTGATGGTGGCCTTGAGGTCCTTGCCCGCCAGATGCGGTTTTTTGGCCAGTTTGGCCTTGGAATAGCGCTTCATGAACGGAAAGTCCAGGGCCCACCAGGCCATGCCCATCACCGGCACGTAGCGCAGTTGCTCTTTGAGGAAGAACTTCAGAAACGGGACTTTGCGGTTGAATATGCGCTGCAGGACCAAGATATCAGTCCAGCTCTGGTGGTTGGAAAGCACCAGATACCAGTCTTTGCGGGCCAGGCCTTCAAGCCCCTCGACCTCCCATTCGATGCGGTTGAACAAGCGTAGCACCGAGTTGTTAAGGGAAATCCACAAGGTGGCAATATTATTTATCACAACGTCGCAAACCTTGCGCCAGGGTCTCCAGGGAATTATCAGCTTGAAAAATGCCGCTATCAATAAAATGGGGACCAAGATCAAGGTATGGGTGAGGATCAAGGTAAAGGCGAAGACGCCTTTGACAGGGCCGGGCAACAAGTTGAGCATCGCTGTTCCTTTTTCAAAAAAACGGTGTCTCATATAAATGGTCAGCCAATTATATCCATATTGATCAAACAGTCAAATCAGTCTTTGGCTGAATATTAAACCCGTGAAGAAGCCCGGCAACCGGCTATTCAGCCGCCGCAACGAGGTCCGCCAGGGATAATCCACAATTAACTGCCTGTTTGCCATCTGCCTTTCAATCATCGGCCGGTGACCGGCCCGGCAGCTGGCAAGACGCAGGCTGGTCTTTGTTTTTCCCGTCTTTGAAAAATTTAAGGGTGGACATGAAATAATTGGCAAAGCCTTGCAGCCTAACGATTTTATCAATACAGGCCGCTTCTTCCGGTCGAAAAGTCCGGTTAAATTCGTCGAGCCACTCTCCGGAGAATCTTTCGCCGTCGGCAAAAGTGGCCTCCCGGGCATACATCAAGGCGAGCCAAAGTTTCGGTTCAAACTCTTCCCGGCGCAGATAATGCAGCTTTTGCTGCTGTTCGGCGCTGATCCCCAACCGCCGACCGGCGGCTTGATGATGGTTGGTTCAAGCGGCGCAGTCGTTGGTCATCGAAACGCACAGCATAACCATCTCCCGGACATGCGGGGGAACCGTCCGCAGCGCCTTTACGGTGGAAGGGCCGCGCCGAGCCGTATCAAACCGTTGCCAGGCGTCACGCCAGGAAATAAAGCGTCTGGGCCTCAACATAGTGTTTTGTTCTGGCACCATTTCCGCAACTTTTACCAATAATGATCCCTAATACTAAAACAGTTAGATCGCCTAGAATTCAGGCAGTAAAGCCAGGAATTTTACGCACTTTTTGAATTATACAAGGCGAATTAAATCGTTACAAGCAAACAGAACATAGGCGCACCTAGGCGGACAAACTTGTTGTAATTGTGAACCCAAAAAAACTCTGATTTCAAGCCAAAGTTACTTTGCGAAAAGATGCACGTAATGTTACTGTTTGACGTTGTAATTAGAATGTAGGGCTAATAGTAGCCTGAGATCCAAAGCCGGCAGGGGTAGCAATCCGGCCGAGGGCAAGCACCATCTACAAGCACTGTTAGTCGCCCAATCCCGCATAGCACCAGTGGAGGAGAAGCGAGATTATGAGTGACCCAAGCACCAATAGAAATGCCGCTCAGGCTGGCGGCCTGCCCCCCATGCCCGACACTATCGTTGTCGCGCCAGAGAAGAAAAAAGTCGATGTAAAACGGCTGATTTTCATGTTTCTGGGCTTTGCCCTGTTCGCATTGTTTTTCTATCTACCCGATTTTGACGCGGCCGTGGACCCCGCCGGCAAGGCCTATCCGCTGTCCAGGGAGGCCCAGATGGCCTTGGGCCTGTTCCTGCTGGCCAGCACCTGGTGGATCTTTGAAGTCGTGCCCATCGGCGTGACGTCGATCATGATCGGCGTTGTCCAGGTTTTGTTCATGATCCGCCCGGCCAAGGACGCCCTGTCTGATTTCCTATCGCCGCCGGTGTGGTTCATCTTCGGCTCGCTGATCCTGGGCACGGCCTTTACCAAGAGCGGCCTGACCCAACGCATGGCCTACAAGATGCTCAACCTTGTGGGCGAACGCACATCCATGATCATGCTGGGCTGTTTCATCACCATCGCCCTTATGACCCATGTCATGGCCCACACCGCGGTGGCCGCGGCCATCTTCCCCCTGCTGGTGGCCATCCATGCCCTGTACACCGACAAGGAAGGCCCCACCAAATTCGGCAAGGCCCTGTTCATAGGCATGGCCTACGTGGCCGGCGCCGGTTCCATCTGTACGTTCCTCGGAGCGGCCCGCGGCGTCACCGCCGTCGGTTTCTTCAAGGAGATCACCGGATTCGACGTGGCCTTCTTCGAATTGTCCACCTTTATGATGCCCGTGGGCTGGATCATGATTTTCCTGCTCTGGGGCTTTTTCATGATCTTCTTCAAGCCTGAAAAGCCGCGTATCGAAAACCTGCGCGAACGGGTGGCCGAGCTAAGCAAGGGCCAAGGATCCATGAGCGTCCATGAGTGGATCGTGCTGGGCACGACCCTGGCCGTGGTGGGCATTTTCATGGCCAAGAGCCTGATTCCGCCCGACGTTGCCGCCCAGGGCGGTCTGGCCGGCGTGATCAAGGGCATGAGCCGTCCCGGCATCATTCTTATATCCACCATGGTGTTTTTCTGCACCAAGGTCCTTGATATCGATGACCTGGAAGCCATTCCGTGGAACATCATTCTGCTGTTCGGCGGCGCCATGAGCATCGGCTACTGCCTGTGGCAGATAGGCGCGGCCAACTGGCTCGCCGCCCATTGGATGAACATGTTCTCCTCGGCTCCGCCGCTGGTGTTCATCCTCTCCATTGCCTTCCTGGTGCTCATGATGACAAACTTCATCATGAACGTGGCGGCAATCGCCATCTGCCTGCCGGTGGCCCTGGTCGTGGCCAAATTCATGGGGATCAACTCGTATGTGATCCTCTTCGCCTCGCTGGTCACCGCGGGCATGCCGTTCAACCTGCTGATTGGAGCGGCTCCCAACGCCATCGCCTACGAGTCCAAGCAATTCACCACCGGTGAATTCTTCACTTGGGGCTGGGTGGCCAACGTAATATTAATGCTCGTGCTCACCGCGGCCATCCTGGTCATCTGGCCCATGTTGGGACTTTCCATGAACACGCCCATGGGCCCGTTGGGCTAAACGGCGGTTGTCGCAGGTCAAGGAGTATATGGAATGAATAAGCCGACCGAACAAAAAAAAATCGTGAGGGACCTTGTAATCCCTCTAACCGATTATCCTCATATGCCTTATTGGGCCACCCTCAAGGAAGCCGTGGTCCAGTTGACCGTGGCCCAGCAAGGGTTGACCCCCGCCGCCCGCCGCAAGACCATCCTGGTCTTTGACGAAGCCTACCGCCTGCAGGGCATGCTGGCCATGCGCGACATCCTGCAGGGCATCGAGCCCAAGTTCTCCAAGGGGTACGGCGAGGGCATCAAGGTCTTCTGGGAAGACCTATACGCCCACACCGCCCGCGAACAGCTGGGCAAGGCCATCAGCGAGTTCATGACCCCGGTGGCCGCCACTGTGGAGGCCAACGAAAACCTGCTTAAGGCCAGCCACATCATGTTGTCGCAGGAAATAACCCTGTTGCCCGTCATGGAGGAAGGGACCGTGCTTGGCGTTATCAAACTGGAAGACATCTTCCAGGAGATAAGCATGACGATCCTCTCCATGTAACCACTCACGGAAGCATTACATGAAGCTGCCGTGGCGTAAAAAGCAAAAAGACGGTGCGGACCGGCCCAAGCGGTCGGCCCGCACCGCAGACTCAATGCCCGTCGGCACTTATCCCGAGGGGGCTTCCTGTCGTTTTTCCCTTCGCTATTCCCTCTTCAAGGGTCTGTTGGCCGACAACAACCGCGCCCTGGAAATAATGGCCGAACTGCAAAGCAAAATGCATGGCCAAAGTTCCTTTGACCGCGACTGGCTGCAAAGCCGGGTGGCCATGATGGCGCGCCACGTCCATGACATGGTGGCATCCCTTAAACAGATGGGGCCCGGCCACTACGATGCTCTGGACACCGCCCTGACCCAGGTCAAAAACCGGATAAACCAGGCATTGCTCAAACCGATGCGCATGACCGACGGCCCGGCCCTGGTCTGGTTTGAGGAGTTGGACCGCAGCCTCGAAAACCTGACCGGTGTAAAAGCGGCCAACCTGGGCGAAATGCTGTCGGTCATGGGCCTGCCGGTGCCCCGGGGGTTTGCCCTGACCGCATCGGCCTATAAATATTTCATGGACTTTAACCAGCTTTTGCCAAAGCTGCGCGATCTATTGGCCAACTGCGATCTCGACGACACCGAAAGCGTATTGGCCACGAGCAAGGCCATGCGCCTATTGGTCTTGGAGGCTGATCTGCCCAAGTTGCTGTCCGAAGAATTGCTGACGGCAACTACGGAATTGAGCGAATACTCGCCCATAGGCCTGGCCCTGCGCTCCAGCGCCTTGATGGAAGACAACGAACCCGGCCTCGCCGGTCAATACGACACATTGCTGAACGTGCCCCCCGAGGAAGTCCCCTGCGCATACAAGAGGGTGCTGGCCAGCCAGTTCAACCCCCAGGCCCTGCGCCGGGCATTTCGCCGGGATATGAAAATTGAAGACCTGGCCATGGGCGTGGCGGTCATGGCCATGGCCCCGGCCCAGTGCTCGGGCGTGTTGTATTCGCTCAACCCCAATGACCCCCAAAGCCAGGTGATGATGATCAGCGCCGTTCGCGGCCTGGGCTCGGGCGCGGTGGGCGGCACGGTTTCGTCTTCAATGTTCATCACCAACAAGCAGTCGCCCATCAAGCTGCTCATCGAAGACATAGTGCCCCAGGAAACCATGTTCGTTCCGGCGCCGGAATCCAATGTCTACGAGGTCAACGTCCCGGCCGAGGACGTCTCCAAGCCCTGCCTGAACCGGGAACAGGTTCTGCGCCTGGCCCAGTTGGGCCTGGAGCTGGAACAGCATTACGACCGGCCGGTGGACGTTGAATGGGTCTTGCGGCCCGACGGGGAATTGAGCCTGCTTCAGGTCCGGCCCCTGCGCATTATCATGAAGGACCTCACCCCGGCCGATTATAACCGTCAGGTCAGCGGCCACCGGGTCCTGCTGCAAGGCGGCGTAACGGCCTCGCCCGGCGTGGAATCCGGCCGGGTGGTCCATGTGCAGGACGAAGACGAGCTTACCAAGGTCACCGACGGCGATATCATCGTGGCTCCCAACAGCCTGCCCGAATACGCCTTGGCCCTTGATCATGCCGGAGCGGTGGTCACCGAAGTCGGCGGCGCGGCCAGCCATCTGGCCGCCGTGGCCAGGGAGGTTCACGTTCCGGCCCTGTTCGGCGTGGAAAACGCCTCCAAGCTCCTTGAGGAAGGCATGGAGGTCACGGTGGACGCCGACCGCCAGATCGTCTACGAGGGCAAGGTCGAAAGCCTGATCCGCATGCACAAGCGCCGTTTGCTGGCCCTTTCCGAGACCCCGGCCTTCCAGACACTGGACAAGGTGCTCTCGGTGGTGACGCCATTGCACCTGACCGACCCTCGTTCGCCCGATTTCAAGCCGGAATCATGCCGCAGCATGCACGACATCACCCGTTTCGCCCACGAAATGGCCGTCCGGGAGATGTTCCGTTATGCCGAGGAAAAGCCCCACGAAACCGAGGAATGCCGCGACCTGGACATCTACCGCCTGATAGCCGATTTCCCGTTGGAGCTGCTTCTGATTGATATCGGCGGCGGCCTGCGCAACGACGTCCGTGGCAATTCGGTTGTCATGGACCAGATCCTCAGCCTACCCATGCGGGCGCTGGTCCAGGGTCTTGTGTCCATACCCTGGCGGGGGCCCGGACCGGCCGCGCCCGAAGCCCTGGCCAAGTCAAAGGAAACCAGGCTCAAGGAAGCCTCCCAGTACGCCACAAGGCCCAACTACGCCATCTTGAGTCTCAACTACCTCAATCTCTCATCGCGCCTGGGCTTTCACTTTTCCACCCTGGACACGTATTGCTCGGACGAAACCAACGACAACTATATCCGCTTCATGTTCAACGGCGGCGGAGCCGACTCCGACCGCCGCAGAAGGCGGACAAGATTTGTCGGCGAAGTGCTGATGCGCAGCGGTTTCAGGGTAAAATTACACGAAGACCAACTTCAAAGCAGGGTGGACAAGTATCCCCGCGAGAGGCTCAAGAAAATGCTGGTCCTCATCGGCCGGCTGTGGGTCTACACCCGTCAAATGGACATGCTCATGTTCAGTGACGCGGTGGTGGACTGGTATATCGAGGAGTTTATGCGCCAATACGGAGTGGGCGACCAAGACGACTAGGCCGCCCGCACCGGGCCGGCAGCCTGCTGCAACTGGCTGTGGCTCCCGCCCCCAACCAAAGCACCTAAATATCAAGGGACGAAAGCCATGATCGAGATCAACAACCTGACCCAACGGATCATCGACAGGGTCAACATCAACCTGCGGGAATTCGGATTCGACGCGGCTCCTTACGTCAAGGGGCTGATCAGTCCGGACAAATTCATCAAGTTTTACGCCTTTTACGGGTTGACCACCAGGCATCCGGTGCATTTCTCCTTTCTCAACAGCGCCTTGGCGGGAAGCTATTTCCTGGGCCGCTGCAACGTCGCCCACTCCATCCTGTACAAGACCGACGTCCGGGGCGACGAACTCAAACTCAAGGGCGATGCGCTCAAAGTGGGCGGCCACGCCATCCCCCTGCATGACGACGAGGAGATTTTCATCCGCGACAGCATCATGTTCAAAACCCTGGTGCACAACTTCAGCCACGACCCCGAGTCGCCGGAGGAATTTTTCATCATCAACACCACCAGCATGCCCTATGCAAATATCCATGGCGCGCCGTGCGAGGGCAGCTTTTTCGGACCCTTCGCCACCGCCGACCTGACCACGGTCCACGACTGCGTCATCGGCGAATTTTCCTATGTGCAGACCGGCGACCTGATGCACGAAAAGGTGGACCCCGGCGTGGTCTGGGTGGCCTCGGCCGAAGGCGGATTCGATTTCCGCTACACCTATCCGCCCGAGGTGTTGTCAAAATACGTCAAGGTCAATCCGGGGTTCGAGCCCGACGGAATCTTCACCAGGTTCATCGACCAGTACGAAGACGACTTCGAGGTGGTTTTCAACCGCACTCCGTTGGAGTCGGAACGGGAGGTTCCCGAGGGCGCGTCCATCAGCCACTACTGCGTGATCAAGGGCGACACCCTGATGGACGAAAACGTGCTGGTGGCCCAACGCTCATTTGTAAAAGACGCCAAACTGGGCCGCGGCGCCAATGTGCAGGAAAACTGCTACATCATCAATTCCAGGCTTGACGGCTGCAACGTCACGGCCCACGGAGGCAAGATCATCAACGCCGACATGGGCCGCAAGTGTTTCGTGGGCTTCAACAGTTTCATTCGCGGCCAATATCAGTCGCCGCTTGTGGTGGGCCCGGAATGCATATTCATGCCCCACACCATCATCGACCTGGAGGAACCCCTGGAAATCCCCGGCGGAACGGCGGTCTGGGGCTACGTGCGCAACAAGGAAGACCTCCAGCAAAACAGCGTGTCCATCGAAGATCTGGCCAAAACCAAAGGCAAGGTGGTCCGGGGCAACATGGCTTTCGAAGGCAACGGAGGCTCCCTGGTCGAGGCCTTCAAACACCGCATCGACCATATCCTGGAAGCCAACGGCGCTTTTTATGACGGCGAGTCCGGCCGGGGCCACGCCCAGGACCATGAGCGGGTGTCGTTCAACATCCTCCAGCCCTTCCGCGAGGGCAAACGCGCCGGCATTTACCCCTCCATCAATATCAATCCGTAACACCGGTGGGGAGGCCCGTCACAAGGCCTCCCCATTGGTCAAACCACTGCCCTTCCAGGGCGCCCAGCGACTCTTGCCCGGCCTGTTTGACCGGCTCCGGCGAGGCGCCCATCGGCCAGGCAAACCGCCGATATTGCCTGGACCGTGCGGCGACCGTGCGCAACGGCTCTATTATGTTGCCAACCATATTTGATTAAGGCTACCTTGGGTAAATTCACGGCCGACACGGGCATTCTCCATGGCGGTGATGTACTGATTGGCTTTTCCCGGCGAGCATGGCCCACCCGAAAACACTAACGAGCTTCCGCTAGGCGGATGCCGGATGGGGGCATTATGAGCAGAAAAACATTAGTCGCGGTTATTTCAACGGCTCTTCTGGCGGTGGGTTGCCTGTCCGGCATGGCCTGGGCCGACTGCCCGGACAAAGTTAACTGCAAGTATCCGGCAGGTGTCACGGTCCACGACGGCACTTATAAAACCGCCGGGACGATTGACAACATACCTACCTGCTACAAATTCAGCCACGGCTGCCGCCCCTGGCATTGTGACGGCAGATACAAAAACACCAACCGGGAATACTGGACAAACAAGTGCAGGGAGAGGTTCTCCAATTGCTCCGCGGGAAACAACTGTACGGCCTATTTCCCAGGCGCGCCCAACCAATAAAGCGTCGAGCCGCAATTGACAAACCCGCCCCCGGCAAGGGAGCGGGTTTTTTAAATACGGCGGGGCTACTTGCCTTCCGCCAGGGCGCTCAGCAGCTCTTGCTCGGCCTGTTTGAACAGCTCCAGCGTGGCGGCATCGGCTTTGCCGTCCGCCTCGCGCTGGGCGAACGCCTGGGCCGCGGCCTGGACCAGGCCTTGCTTTGCCCGTCCCAAGGCCGCCAGCAGGTTTGCCGTTTGGGGGTCGTCGGCCAAGCCCGCATCGGTGGCGGCCGTCTGCAACTGCGGTCCGATGGCGTCCAGCCCGGCCATGGCGTCTTTGAAAACCTGTTTTTGATCCGCCGGGCCGCCCGATGCATAATACAAACCGCTGATTCCGGCTATGGTCAGGTGCATCTGGTATTCCATGAGGTCGACCAGTAGATCGCCTTGGGCCACTGCATCCTGGGGCTGCTGGTCCGAGGCCTCCTGGCCGTCGACAGCCTCCTGCATGGCATTGTCCAATTTATCTGAGGCGTCCTGGAAGGCCCTGGCCTGGAGTCCCAGATCGGCATCGTTGTCCACGTATCCGTTGAACATCTTTTTAGCCGCCCGGCCCACCTCTTCCCGGCGTTTTTTCAGCACCGCGGCCATATGGCGGTCGCCTTTTTTGCTGAACTCCGCGATGGCCTGATCAACCTCCTTCATTTTTTCCAGGTATTTGTCCCGCGAGCCGGAATCCCCGGTGTAGACATAGGCCAAGGCGTCCTCGCTGGCGTCCAGAAGCAACTGATTGGCCTGGTCCATGGTGGTGGCCCAGGCTGAAGCGACGGCAAGCAACAAGCACAGCGCCGCGATCGTGCGGACTACGGTCTTCATTGGCGGCCTCCCAAGGCCCGAGTGTTATTAGTGACAGCCCCGGACAACCCATAGGCAGGCTGCCGGGGTGCATGCATGTCTTGATTTTAAATCACGGCCGTCGAGGCGGGTAAAAAAAAGAAAGGACACCGGGCGGTGTCCTTTCCAGAGGCGAAACGTCAGCGGATTCGCTCGATGGGATGGGTACGTCCGGAGCCGGTGGCGGCCGGCCCCGGACGGTAGGAATGCAGTCTTTTACTTAGCCCACGGCCACCTTGGTCCAGTCCTTGCCGTCGATAACGGCCAGGGCCTCTTCACGGTAGGCGTCCATGACATAGGGCAGGCCGGTGACCTTGGAGGCCTGCTCGGTGAGGCAGCACAGGTCCTTGCGGGTGATCAGGTCAGTGCGCCACTTGCGGGCGCCGGCCATCAACTGCTGCAGGCCGACCCGGAGCTTCTCGCCGGCGCTGTAGATGCCGATGGCGCCCAGGGGGATATTGCTGATCTCGGAGCCGAACTTGCCCTTGAGGTCTTCGTAGCTCACGAAAATCTCTTCCCTGGTCGTGCCGTACTTGCTCACGGTGCTGGGCAGGCCGCCGTCCTCACCATTGAGCCACTTGTCGATGTTCTTGCCGACCATGCCGGGGATCATCAAAGCGCGGCCCATGCAAACGGACTTGCAGAACGGGGCGCCCAGAGCCAGGGCCTTGAAGATGTGGTCTTCGGAGGAGAAACCGCCGGCGAAGGCGATGTCGGGCACCCACTCGCCGTTGTCGGCCAGGCGCTTGCACAGTTCGTAGGTCATGGAGTGCAGGTACAGCGCGGGAATGCCCCACTCCTCCATCATCCGCCAGGGGCTCATGCCGGTGCCGCCGGGGGCGCCGTCGATGGTCAGCAGGTCGATCTTGGCCTGGGAGGCCCACTTGATGCTCATGGCCAGTTCGCGCATGGGGTATGCGCCGGTTTTGAGGGTTACGCGCTTGGCGCCCAGGTTGCGCAGTCGCTCGACTTCCTTCATGAAGCCTTCTTCGTCAACAAAGCCCAAACGGCTGTGACGCTCGAATTCCTTGATGGCGCCGGCCTTGAAGGCCGCCTGCATGGCCGGATTGTCCGGGTCGGGGGTGACGATGTAGCCGCGGCGCTTGAGTTCCTGGGCCCGCTCGATGCTGCTGACCTTGATCTCGCCGCCGATGCACTTGGCACCCTGGCCCCACTTGAGCTCGATGGTTTCCACACCCAGCTTGTCGACAACGTATTCGGCAACGCCCAGGCGGGTGTCTTCAACGTTCATCTGCACCAGGATGTCGCCGTAGCCTTCATGATAGCGGCGGTACAGTTCCACGCGGCGCTCCATGTCGGGGGCTTTTTTCACCTTGCCGTTGTTGTCGAACTCCAGAGCCGGGTCGATGCCGCAGACGTTCTCGCCGCAGACCAGGCTGATGCCGGTGATGGCCGCGCCGATGGCGAAGTGTTCCCAGTTTTTGCGGGCGATCTCGGTGGAGCCCAGCGCGCCGGTGAACATGGGGATCTTCTGCTTTACCTTGTCGGTGACGCCGAAAGAGCACTCGGTGCTCACCGTGGGGAACGTGGCGTGGTCCGGGTCGGCCTGGGTGCCTTCGGCGCCGAGGGCGTAGCCCATGATCTGCAGGTGGCTGTAGTCTTCCGGGTAATCCTTGTCGGCGCCGGCGGTGACATCGCCGAACGGGCCGGGGTACAGCAGCTCACGACCGCGGAAGGTGGCCTGAAAGAGGTCACAGTTACCCTTGCAGCCGTCAACGCAACGGGTGCAAAGGCCGGACTGGGGGGCGACGCTGCGGGAGCGGTTTTTACTCTGCAGGGCTTCATTGGAATTGGGACGGTTCAAGTTCATTAGTATCTCCTAGCTTATGCGGCAAAACTGCCGTGTTTGCTATGAGGCTGCACTGTTTTTCGACACATGCTGCCTACTTCATTTAAACTTAAATGCAACGATTGTCATAATTTCTAATAAATGATCTGGTTTTGTCAATATTAAATTAGCTGTTATTAATTTAATAACCTGCTGCAATTACGACTAATTTTTCATTTTACCCGGCAATATAGGTTTTTATATAGTTACAATATTAGTAGACATTATTCGCTTTATTACGGCATTTTTGCCGTATTTATCGGCTATTTTATGCCTTTTGCCGTCACAAAGTAAATTATGCAAAATTGCACTTTATTAGCTAAATATAGTGCAATTTTGCATATAGTAACTATTTCATTGGTACAAGCTAACTATCTTGACTATCGGTATGCCTAACAGGAGGGATAACAAACTAAGCGTTTGAGGTGATTATGCAAAATTAAAAACCGAGGCTTTCGGTTAGCCTCGGTAATTTTTTGGCGATCTATTCTTAGTTAAACTTATTTGATTTTCAGCCAAAGCAGCCTGGCCGGGGTGCGGCCTGGGTTGTGCCAATTGGTGGGCATTTCCGAGCTGAGGTAGATCACGTCTCCGGCCCTGGCGTTGTGCACCGCCTTTTTGATCTTCATTTGCAAGCGTCCGGCCAGGACATAACCGACCTCCTCGCCCTTGTGCATGAAAAAGTGCGAAGGCAGGCTGGTCTTGGGCGGCACATCAATGATATACGGCTCGGCCTTGCGGTCCAGATCCATGGGCGTCAACAGACGCGCGGAAAGGGCCCCGGCCGGCAGATCGCCCAGCTTGACCTCCACGGCGTCATCGGCGCTGAAGACCAGGCGCTGTCGCTCCTCGGCGCTTTCATAAAAGAACGAACTTATATCCACGCTTAAAACGTCGGCCATCTTGATCAAAGCCGGCAGCGACGGATAAATATGGTTGCTCTCAACCTGGCTGATGGTGCTGGGAGTTACGCCCACAAGCTTGGCCAGGTCCGTCTGGCTGAGGCCCTTTTTGGCGCGCAGTTCCTTGAGACGCTTGCCCAGGTCGAAACGGCCCGTGGCCCGTCGCTGGGCATCAAAGCTGACGGAATTGCCCTTGGTCCAATAATTGAGCGGTTTATGCAGCGAATCGGGCGTGCGGTTTTCGGCCTTGACCACCGTGAGGCTCGTGGTTCCGCGTTTGATGGACAGTTCCAGCACCACCTGGGCGATCTGGGTGATGGCCGCCTTGAGCCGCTGGGAATGGGCGCCCTTTTCCATGATCCAATAGGCGATGGTGTTGAGTTCATACAGCCGGGGGCAGGCGTGGCTGTAAAAATTGATCATGGCGTCCTCGCCGCCCCAAAGCTCCTGCATGCCGGTGATGCTTTCCATGACGAAACGCACATCGCCGGTGAGGCCGCTTTGCAGATCAAAAAGCCTATCGGCCACCTCGGCCGGATCAGTGGGGTCATCCACCAAGACCACGTCCACCGATTGGTGATGTTCATTGTCTTCATAAAATTTCATGAACACGTCGGAGCCGTCGCCCATGCCGTTGGTGAAGCAGTCCAGAATCGTCATTTCAGGGTATTCGGCCAGGGGCCCCAGTTTCTCCAGCAGGTTCTTGGGGGAGCGGTCAAAGGTCACGTATATAAGGGGCCGTTCCTGGGATTGGCTGGCCATAATGAAGTTGTTGCAAAAAACCGTGGCCAACGATCCGGCGTCGTCCAGCCAGACAACATTGTCGCCAATTAACAGGCCTCCCAACACATGGTCCAGCTCCCCTACCCCGCTGGCAACCCTGATCGGTTCAGACATGGTGCTTACTCCTTACAATAAAACCGAAGATTATAATTCTTCACCAGATCAGCTCATAACGAAAACCCCTTAAATATAAACAGAATGCCAAGAAAACACTACACGGCGGCAAGTGTTTTTTTACATATACTGCAAATTTTTATGGCTTGGGTTTTTCCAAGTAGACTCTGCCCATGCCGTAAATCAGGGTATTGGGAGCATTTTCAATGGCAAATTTCAGTTCCGGCGTCAAGGGGCTGAGGCTGGTGATGTTTCCTCCGGGCATGTCGATGGTCACATAAACTCTGTGGCCCGGCACTGGCTGGTAATAAATTTCGCCGCCCATCATCATTTTTTGCCAGGAGTCATCGAAAGTGGCGCAGCGGCCGCTGAAGGCCTCTCCCCCGTCAACAGGCCGGAAAGTGACCACGAGCCTGCTCAGATACTCACTGGACGACTCCAGAACAACCTGCTGAATGACGGCCATGACCTTGACCTGGGAGTTCTGGATGCGCTCCTTGTACACATAAGGCGGCAACACGGCCCAGGCCGTTGCCGCGGTTAGAATCATGGCCAAAGCGGCAACGGCCGCCAGGCGCTTGGGTCTGACATGAATCCGCATTTTCTCCTCCATGCATGTCAATTTTCAACAGTATGCATCCTCAAACAAATACCGCGCAAACTGAAACATTACGGCCTCACTCCACATAGACATAGTCTATGTGGAGTGAGGCCGTATCTGGTTTCTTTGGAAGGGGGTTTGGGGGAAACCTTGCGCAATTCTTGCGCCCCCAAAGCGGGGGCACAACGTCTTGCACCAAAATACAAATACGGCCCCGAACCGGCGCAGCTCACCTACTGGGGCAAGAAAGGTTTCCCCCAGCTCTCACTGCTTAGCCAAAAACTCGTTGAAGTAGTCCTCAAAGGAGCCGACGTCCCTGCCGTCGCGTTTGGCCTGGTTGTACTGCATCGATGCCTTCCAATAGAGGTTGGCCATTTGATAGAAGAACTGGTTGTCTTCAAAGAAGGGGACTGCGGCGGCCTGCTCGGTGGCTTTGGACACGTAGCCCTGGGTCGCCAGCTCCGCGCCAGCCTTTTTGATGGCGTCCATGGCGGCCTGGTAGGGCTGCTCAAAAAAGGCGCGGTTGGACATGGCCTCGGCAGCGGGGCGCAGGACCTCGCCCACCAGCATGGCAGAGCCTCCGCCAAAGGTGCGGCGGAATGTGCCCAAAAGCGGCTCGAAGTGGTCGACCTCGGGGAAGCCGCAGACGCTCAACAGCACCACCCGGCAGTTTCCCTCGTAACGGCTGGGGTGGCTGGTCAGACCCGTTTTTTTATCCTCGACCAAAAACGGCTGGGCCATGGGCAGCATGCGGTCCAGGAAGTTCTTGGCCAGGCCGGGCAGGGAAAAATAGTACAGGGGCAGGGCGAAGATCAACGCGTCGCAGGCCTTGACCTTTTCCAGCAGCTCCGGCATATCGTCGCCCTTGTGGATACACACGCCGGGCGTGTTTTCCCAGCAGGTAAAGCAGCCCACGCAGTGCTTGATTTTTTTGTCCTTTAGATAGACTTTTTCGCTTTTGAGGCCACCGCTTTCCATGCCCTGGACAAAGTAGTCGAGACAATGGTCGGTCCAACCTTTTGGGCCCCTGGGGCTGCCCTGGATTATCAGCGCGCTTTGGGGCGGCCGCCATCCCCCGGTGGCCTGCCTGCGGATCTCGTCACGGCCCATGAGGCCCTCCTTTTCTGAAACAACGCTCAAGATAACACCAACACACCCACTCTATATTTTCCGCTTGGGTGGGGTCAAGGCTTCCATATGTTGTGCTTTTGATACAAAAGAGAACGTTTATGATAAATATTATTAAAAAATTTTTTCTTAATTTTCCCTCCCCAATCCGAATTATTTCACAGCCGCCGACAACACTGCCGCCTTTATTTATCGAGCATTTGACACACCTACGTATTTTGGCAACAGGTGTGGCGTATTGTGGAAGCCCTCCCGACCGCGCCCCTGGTTTCATTTTTGCCCTTGACGTAATTTCGCCACAAAATGTAGTATGTCTTTCCAGTGAAGGACACAACATGAAGCATATGGCTTTTGCCAATCAAATAAAACAGTTTGGACTCGGGAGTAAGCGATGGCCGAGCTAAAAGTGGTGGAAAAGACAAACCACAAGGCACAAGCGGTGGAGACCACCGACATGGCGCTTTTCGTGCGCACCAGTGCCGAGGAGATGGACTCCTGGGATAAATCCCGCATCGAGGCGGCCCTGATCAAGGAGACCATGCTCGACGACATTACGGCCAAGGAGATCGCCGCCGAAGTCGAGGCCCAGATCACCAACGCCGGCATCAGCATGGTCACAGCGCCTCTGATCCGCGAGTTGGCCAACGCCAAGCTCATCGAGCGCGGCCTTGAGACCGAGCGCCTGCGCCACACCCGTTTGGGCGTGCCGCTCTACGACGTGGACTCCATGCTGCGTTTCGCCAACAAGGAAAACGCCAACGTGCCCCACGGCCCCGAGGCCACCAACCTGACCCTGGCCGAGAGCATCAAAAAGGAATACGCCCTGATCAGCGTGTTCTCGCCCGATGTCGGCGACGCCCACATGCGCGGAGACATCCATCTGCACGACCTGGGCTTCGTGGACCGGCCCTACTGCTCGGGCCAGAGCCTGGAATACATCAAGAAATTCGGCCTGAACCTGCCCAACAGCCTGGCCCTGGCCAAACCGGCCAAGCACCCCGAGGTGCTTCTGGCCCATATGGTCAAGTTCGCCGCGGCCCTGCAGTCCAACTTTGCCGGGGCCATCGGCTGGGATGCGGTAAACCTGTTCTTCGCGCCCTACCTCGAAGGCCTTGAAGACTCGGCCGTCAAGCAGATGGCCCAGATGCTGATCTTCGAGTTCAGCCAGCAGGCCGTGGCCCGGGGCGGCCAGGCCATCTTCACCGACATCAACCTGTACTGGGAGGTGCCCAAGCACTTCGAGAACGTCCCGGCCATCGGCCCCAACGGCCAATACACCGGCAAGACCTATGCCGAATACGAAAAAGAGGCCCAGCGCTTTGCCTGGAAGCTCTTCGATGTCTACAAAGAAGGCGACGGCGCGGGCAGGCCGTTCTTCTTCCCCAAACCGCTGGTGCACATCACCGAGAAGTTCTTCAAGACCGACGGTCACATGGACTTCCTGCACCATATCTGCGACGTGGCCAGCGACAAGGGCAACACCTACTTTGTCTTCGACCGCGGCGAAACGGCCAAGATCAGCGAGTGCTGCCGCCTGAGCTTCAAGCTGGAAAAGAGCGACCTGGACGACGCCAACACCCCGTGGCGCATGCGCTACAGCGCCCTGCAGAACGTGACGATCAACCTGCCTCGTATCGCCTACGAGGCCCAGGGCGACGACACCAAGCTGTTCAAGATCCTGCGGGAGCGGGTGGCCCTGGCCGCCAAGGCCCACGTGGAAAAACGCGAGTTCATCCAGAACCTCTTAAACCAGGGGCCAAACGGCCCGCTGGCCCTGCTGGCCATGGAACTCGACGGCATGCCCTACCTGCGCATGCACCGGGTGACCTACCTGGTGGGCATGGTAGGCCTCAATGAAATGCTCAAGGAGCACATCGGTCAGGAACTTCACGATTCCGAAGACGCCATGCGCTTCGGCCTGAAGGTCATCGCCCAGATGAACCTGGCCTGCGACCACTACGCCAAACACCACGGCATGCGTTTCGTCCTGGAGCAGACCCCGGCCGAGTCCACGGCCTACCGCTTCGCCAAGCTGGACCTGAAGCACTACTCGGACAAGGCCAAGCACAACGTCAAGGGAGACATCTTCCGCAACGAGGTCTACTACACCAACTCGACCCTGTTCAACGTGGGGTCCAAGACCAACCCCATCGAGCGCGTCAAGCTGGAAGGCCGCTTCCATCCGCTGATCGAGGCCGGCGCCATCACCCACGTCTGGCTGGGCGAGGCCCACCCCTCGGCGGAATCGCTGGCCAACTTCGTGATCAAGATCTTCCGGGACACCAAAAACGACCAGGTGGCCTTCAGCCCCGAGTTCTCCTGCTGCAAGGCCTGCGGCAAGACCACCCGCGGCATGGTGGATAACTGCTCCTACTGCGGCTCGGAAGACCTGGACCAGATTACCCGCATCACCGGCTACTTTACCCGCGTCTCATCCTGGAACAAGGGCAAGATCGGCGAACTCAAGGACCGCTACCGCAATGACGGGTTCTTCAGCGCCGGCGCCAAGGCCGACGCGGTCTGAGATTCATCCGGGAGGCGGGGGGAGCTTTTTTGAAAAAATGCCCCCCCACACCCCCCGCAAAAAACTTTGGCGCTTTTATGTTCCGCCTAAGGCGAAACATAAAAGCTGCGGCAAAAAGGGCACGAGGTTTCAATGACATTTGAAACCCAAAATTCGAAACGAATTGGTTGCAACCGGCCGAAGGCCGGGAGGCAACCAATTCGTTTCGGGCAAAGTTCTTTTGGAAGGGGTCCGGGGAAACATTTTCTTTCAAGAAAAGGTTTCCCCGGCGGCGCTAACCCTAAGGGAGAAAAAGGGATATGACTCTGTTTACCAAGCCTGGTTGCGAGAAGTGCCATTACATCACCGACAAATTCGACCTGACGGCGCTTGGTGTCAACTTGGACGTGCTTGGGCCGGACAATCCGGATGCATTGGCGCATCTGGCCTGGCACGAGTTGGTGGACGTGGCCGAGCGCGAGCTGCCGATTCTGGTGCTCGACGATATGAGCCACATCACCGGAGCGATCAATATCAAATCATATCTAAAGAAACACGTGGGTAATGCCTGAGGCGAAACGACACCTTGATGCCGGGGCGCGGGCGGGCCTAGCCGGGCTGCCGGAGATCAAGGGTTTTCTGGAGACCAGCTTTTTGGACTGGCGGGGCCGCATTTCGGCGGTCCTGTTCCTGCCGGGCTGCAACTTCAGTTGTCCGTTTTGCCACAATTACGCCCTTGTGACGGACCCGGACTCGTATGAGACGCAACCGGCCGAGTATGTACTGGGCCGGTTGCGCGGGTTCGTGGGCTGGATCGACGGCGTGGTGATCAGCGGCGGCGAGCCGACACTGCATCCGGGGCTGCCGCAACTCATCAAGGCGATCAGGGCCGAGGGCTTCGGCATAAAGCTAGACACCAACGGCTACCGGCCCGAGGTGGTGCGTTCTCTGGTGGAGTCCGGGTCGGTGGACATGGTGGCCATGGACGTCAAGGCTCCGCTGGAAGCGTTGGCCTATCGCCGGGCCACGGGCAAAGCCGTTGATGTGGCGCGGGTGCGCCAGACGGTGGAATACCTCAAATCCTGCGGCATTGATCACGAGTTCCGCTCGACGATTATTCCAGCATGGCACGGACAGACCGAGCTTGAGCAAATGGGACAGTCCGTGCGCGGATGCCAGACCTGGACTCTTCAGGCCATGAATCCGCAAACGGCTTGGAACCGCGAGGCATTGGGCCGAGGCGAAGTGTACACGGCAGAAGACATTTCGCGTCTTCAGTCCGAATTGGCCGCGTCTTATACTCGCGGCTAGGAGCGCCGGGGTTTGGTTGGACTACGCATAATCCTGTTTGACGGTGGCGATGGGCTGTGCCTTTTCGTGCGTTTGCCCGAGGGCCGCCGTCTGCTCGTTGACTGCGGAAGGAACGCCAGCGGCCAACCTGTGCAATTATTGCGGGAAATGGGCCAAATGGACCGCCTGCACCCCCTTGATGAATACCTGCGTCCTTTCAACGAAACTCCCGAAGTCTGGCGTTGGCTGGGCTTTTTGTCTTTGCTGCGCGGGCTGGTTTTACGGCCCGGCGGTTCGTGGATTTTCTGGCGGCATGAGGAGTCGGCCGAGCCCGGCTTTTGTTTGCGGGCGCATGTAGCGGCCCTCAGGAGCATGCCTTGCCCGCCCGAGGGCGTGTTTCCCCAGCCTCCTATTCTGGTGATGGGCCTGACGCCGGAGGAGGTGCTGGACCTGGGCGGCACGCCGGGGGCGTGGGTGCGTAACTGTTCCCTGGCCGTGCGGCTGCGCACGGGCGGCGCGGACGGCCACCTGTTGGTGGGCGGCGACCTGCGCACCGCCGCCTGGCAGCGCATCCTGGCCGACCAGGGCCTGAAAAAAAATGTCCGCGGCGTGCGTCTTTATGCCACGGGCCCGCCGCCGGGCGGATTCGATCTGAACCGGGGCCTGCTGATGGCCGCCCTGCCCTGGCTGCTTCTGGGCTTGATGAACCCGGCCCGCCGCTGGGGGCTCGGCGACAGCCCCGGCGGCATGGATATGAGCACGCCCGCTGTGGGCATGCTGCAAATAGACGTGGACAACGACGGCAGCATGGTTGTTCGCGGAATGCCCAAAGCCGCCAATACCCTGCGCTGGCAGGGCACGGCCAGGCTGCCCCAGGATTCGACTTTGCCCGCGCCATGGCCGGTGCGCAGGGCCTTGGCGGGCAACTGACAAGCTATTCAAGGAGGAGTCATGAACCTCTGCGAAGAACTGCTCAAGGAAGTTTGGCTCAAGGGCCGTACGCGCTCCGATGGCGGCATATGGCGCAAGGACGAGTGCGGAGCCTGGATGTTGTGGCGCCATTACGGCGACATGGACTCGGAATACGGCTGGGTCATCCAGGACGACTCGCCGGGCAAGTTGTCCGGCAGCATCGCCTTTATGAGGCCTGTTCACTGGGCCAACGCCGGTTGCCGTCAATGCAAAGTAACCAGCGACAGTGTTTTTAATATTTATGAATGAGAGTTTTTTAGCGGGGGAGCTATGAAAGTTTCGCCAGAAATCATTCAGAAGGTCTGGGAGACGGCCGAAACCGCCCCCCAGATGAATCCAGACTGCGTACGCCGGGACTGTTTCGGCGCCTGGATCTACCGCCAGGCCTTCGGCGACCGGGGCTCGGCCTATGGCTGGGAAATCGACCACATCATTCCCCTGGCCTCCGGCGGCTGCAACGAGTTGGACAACATGCGGCCCATGCAGTGGCAAAACAGCCACGTCCGCCGGGAAGGGCAACTGCGTTGCATGGTCACGGCCCTGGGCGGGGCCAACGCCTTCGCGGGGCGCAGTTAGGTGCTAATACTTGCACCTTGGCCCGTCCTGGCCAGCCTATCCATGATGCACCGAGTTACTGTTACAAACCGTTCGGTCGGGGCCGCTGGCGTTTATCCTTGCACTGGGTATTGCCCACGACTTGGGAGCCCAAGCATTGGGCGCGCAAGCATTGCGCCTGAATGGGGCAGGACTTTATCGGCTCCGGCCCGGATCAAATCATCCGGGCTGGTCCGGCCGCTGGCCACGCCCACGCAGCCACAACCAGCGGCCTTGCCCGCCTGCATGTCCGTGGGGTGATCGCCCACCATCCAGGCATCGCCAGGAGCGACTTTAAGGGCCTCCAAGGCCTGGACCACGTGGTCCGGATGGGGCTTGGGCCGGGGGGCCAGTTCCCTGGGCACGAACACCTCGCATTTTTCGTCGATGTCCGGAAAGACCCGCCTTATGGCCACGTCGCAGTTGCGGCTGATCACGGCCCTGCCTATGCCCATGGCCCCCAGATGGTCCAACAGCGGACGGGTGAAGCTGAACAATTCGGCGCGGTCGGCAGCCTCGACCTCTATGTCCCGGATTATGCGCCGGGCCTGTTGATCAAAGCCGTTGCCCAGAACAAGCTGAACCTGGGCCATCGCCTCCAGCAGATAGCCTTCGGGCCAGGGGGCGTCATACCCCATTTGTCTGGCAAGGGCCTCCACATGTTGGGCCATCATGGCGAAATCGATATTCAGTTCGGCCAGGGTGCCGTCAAAATCAAAAATAACGGCCTTGGGCTTTTCGGTCATGCGCCCCGCCCGAAGCCGCAGACCGGGAAGCGGCAGCCGCCTACGCAGTTTTGACAAAACCCGCCGTGGCCCAAGGCGGCGATATCGCTGCGTTCGAGCCTTTGACCGGCCAACACCCTGGGCAGGACCACATCGAGTATTGTCGTGGGATGGAACAAGGCGCAGGCCGGTACGCCCAGCACCGGCACCGGTCCGGCCGGTCCGTCCAGACGGCCGATGAGGAACATTGCTCCGGGCAGCACCGGCGAGCCGTAGAGCAGGTCATGGCCACCGGCGTCGGCTATGGCGTGGCGGGTTACGTCATCGGGGTCGACGCTCATGCCCGCGGTGGTGATGATCAGCTCGGCCCCGTCGGCCAGCAGGGAACGGATGGCTCCGGCCACGGCGGCGCGGTCGTCCGGGGCGATCTTCACGCCCAGGACAGAGGCGCCCAGGGCCTCGAGCTTTTTACGCATCACCGGGCCGAAACCGTCGCTGATCAGTCCCTGGGCCACTTCGTTGCCCGTGACCACCACGCCGGTGCGGGCCGCCCGCAGGGGCAGAACCCGCAGCAAACCGCCGTCCTGGGCCGCAATCTTCACGGCGGCCTCCACATTGGCCTTCAGGGGCGTAAGGGGTATGGGCCGCGTTCCGGCCACGCTGCGGCCTTTTTTAACCACCGAATGACGGTGGATGGTGGCGCACATCACCTCGGGGACCATGTTGAACCGGGTGAGTCGCTCCACATCAAGCTCCAACAGGCCGTCATAAATGGCCCTGAGCTCGATTTTGCCCTCCCTGGGCGGTCCGGCCGGTTCCAGCCCCGGTCCGGCCAGGGCCTGGGCCAGCAGGCGGGCGGCCTCGTTTTCGTGCATCTGGTCGTCGGCGATGTCCAGCACATACAGATGCCGCTTGCCCAGGCGGGCCAGGTATTCCAGGTCGCTTTCGGAAACCACGTGGCCCTTGCGGAATGCCGGGCCCTTGGTTTGCCCGGGGACTATCTCGGTGATGTCATGGGCCAGCATCAGGCCCACGGCCCGCTCCAGGGGCACGATGTCTCCCCTGGTGGTGTTTTGGCATTGCTCACCGCAATCATTTTTCATCAGGCGTCCCCGTTATAGCTGAAATAGGCCTCGCCGGCGCAGACCGGGCAGAGGTTGCGACCATCCCGGCTGCGGATCTGCCCCGAACGCACCGGCAGGCCGCACTCGTCGCAGGTCACCTTGTCGATGCGCGCACCGGGCAACTCGTAGCCGCTGAGGTCAACGCTCACCCAGGCGGCGTCGAAAAGCTCATTATCGGGCATGATGCGGTAGGCCGCCTCCTGGACGGCATGGGCGCTGCCGAGGCCTTCGGGCGCGTAGCCCGCGGCCAAGTCCCGGGAGTCTTCCCGGCTGAGCACGCGCACGGCCTTGCCGCTTTGCATATCCAAAAAAGTGGCGGCCAGCAGACCGGTGTTGATCAGCTTCAGGGAGCCGCGGCCGAAGCGCAGGCCCGTGGCCGAGGACACCGCATCGGTCAGGCAGCGCTCTATCTCCACGATGCCCACGATGTTTTTTATCTCGGGCATGCCCAGGGGGCAAGCGTATCCAAGCAGACGCAGGCCCAGGATGGACATGCGCACGCCCACGACCTGGCCGGGGCAAAGGTGGCCGTGGGTGCGGGCGGAGGCCTCCACCAGGGTGTCGACTTGTTGGCGCGGCGGAACGAGAGGTTCGGGAAGGGATAGGAGTTTTTGCATTTGCCTTGCTTATTTCACGCGTCTGATGTTTGAAATGCGGCCCGTGCCGGGCACCGGTTCGGGTTTGATTTTGTGGGGGCCGGTTTGAATTACCAGGGGCCGGGTCCGGAAGCGCGGCGTGACCGCGGCGCACAAACCGATCAGCGAACCCCAGGGCCAGCGGCCGATGCTCTGCATGGGCCAGGCCTGGGCCGCCGCCCATGTCATGGGCACGGGGCCCAGAACATCGTGCACCAAATGGCGCAGGCCCAACAACGAAATGGGACGGCCCCGGTGAAGCGGATGATCATGGCCCGTCCAGCGGCGCATACGGGCAACGGGATCGAAAGGATTGGCGGTGATCACGCAGAGGCGGCTTGCCGCCACCCTTGATGCCTCGGCCAGAACCTGGGCCCGGCGCCCGGTCAGTTCCAAGGTGTTGATCAGCACCACGGCGTCGAACTGGTTGTCTTCGAAGGGCATGTCATGGGCGTCGCCCAGGGTGATCTGGGCCTTGTGGCCCAGGCGGCGGCCGGCCAGTTTGGTCACCACCGGCCCGGCGTCGATGCCGTGGGCCAGCATGCCCCGCTCTATCATGTGCTCCAGGTGCACGCCCAAACCGCAGCCCACATCGAGAACCCGCCAGCCGGGCTGGCAATCCAGAATATGGCTCAGCAAATTTATGCTGGCGCTCAGGTAGGCCTTTCCTGCCGGAGACTCGAGCCAGGCCTCGTAGGCCGCCGTTTCGCTTGTTTCAAAAACCTTGTCCATGGAGTAAAGAGTATTACCAACAGGCTTCCGTGGCAAGGGCGGCTTTGCTCTGGCCAACAAGAGCGGGTTTGTGGTATTTTTCGCAATGGAGTGATTGCCTAATGCCAAGCCAGACAAAACGACATTGCCGGGGCCCTTCATTCATGGGGCGAATTCTGGATTTTGCGGAAGTATTGTGCCACCGCCACCTGGAGTGCGGCCTGTACTGCGCCTGTTTGGATCTGGCCACCAGCCGCAATTGGGTTTCCTTTTCCTGCCGGGAATGCGACCTGTTCCCCGGCGGCGTTCCGGCCGCCCGGCGCGGTCCGGCAACGGTCTTGCCCCTGCCGCTGATCGCCGAACGCTAGTCTTCGTCCTCACCGTCGGGCAGGGGGCCGTGGCTCTTGTCCAGCCGATAAAGCAAAGTGTAGATCTTTTCTCGCCAGATCCACACCGGGGCCACGAAGGCCAAACTCAATACCAGCAGCAGGGCGAAGCTCCAGTACTGTTCGTGGTACACCAAAGCCCCTTGCAGGCTCAGCATTAGGGTGCCGGGAATGCGGCCGATGGATGAAAGGACCATGAACACGGGCCAGCGCATGGGCGAAACACCCAGCACATAGCACAGCACGTCCTTGGGGAAGCCCGGGAACACGAAAAAGATGAAGCTGATGACAACGCCCTGGCGCTCCATGACCACGGCCATTCTGGACATGTAGGCGGGCGGCACCAGGCGGTCCACCAGGCCCTTGCCCAGCAGGCGGGCCAGAAAAAAGTTGATCCAGGAGGCGATGGACAGGCCGATGGTGGAATAAAGAAGGGCCTCCCACCAGCCGAAGATGTAGCCTCCGGCCGCGCCCACCAGTTCGCCGGGGATGGGCGAAAAGATGACCTGGGCTATCTGGAAGCCGATAAAGACCAGCGGCCCCCATGCGCCGTAGGATTCAATGCGCTGGCGGAAGGTGTCGCGGTCGCTGACAACTTCCCACATATCCAGGGACCATGCGTAGAGGGGCTGCCAATATATCCACAGCATCACGCAACACGCGGCAAAGGCGGCCAGCACGAGCCAAAGCCGCCAGCCGCCCCGTTTGATGGCCTCTTTAAAGTCGAACTTGGGCAGTTTTTTCACTTGTTTTTATCGCGGTTGCGCAGTCCGGGCTGGCCGGTGGACTCCAGAACCGAACGCCACAAGCCTCCCGTGGGGCTGATCCGTTTGGTGTGGCTGATGGCCAATTCATTGGGAACATGCACGAAGTGGTTGTTCCACATTGACACCAGCATGCCCGTGCAACCGTGCATGCCCGCGTGCACGGCGTGATGGCCCAGGGAGCCGGTATAGATGCGGTCGCCGCTGTTGGCCGGCACCGAACGCACCAGATACGACGGATCAATGTATTTCAGGTTCAGTTCCAAGCCCTTGTCATGGAAATAGGTGGCGATTTCCTGCTTGAGAAATGTGCCGATATCGCCCAGCTTCTGGTTGCCGCTGGCGTCCCGGCCCAGCAGGTTGGGGTCAAAGTGCTCCTGGCCCGCGCCTTCGGCCACGACGATCACGGCGTGGCCTCTGTCCACAACCCGGTGGACCAGGCATTCCATCAGGCCATAGGGGCCCTGAATGTCAAAGGGGACTTCGGGCACCAGGCAGAAGTTCACCTCGCTGAGGGCCAGGGTGGCGTTGGCGGCCACGAATCCGGCGTTGCGGCCCATGACCTTGACCAGGCCGATGCCGTGCGGCGAGCCTTCGGCCTCGTTGTGGGCGCCCAGGATGGCCCTGGTGGCCGCATCCACGGCGGTCTGGAAACCGAAAGTCAGGTCCACGAATGAAATATCATTGTCAATGGTCTTGGGAATTGTAATCAAGGAGATCTTGAGGTTGCGGGAGGTGATTTCCTTGTAGATCTTTTGGGCGGCCCGCAACGTGCCGTCGCCGCCGATCATGAAAAGCATGCCGATATTCTGGCGCTCCAGCGAATCGACGACCTCTTCAATGGGCTGCGGCCCCCGGCTCATGCCCAGAAATGAGCCGCCACGGCCGTGGATCTGCTGGGCGACCTTGGGCGTCAGGTCCACGAAGTCGTGGCCGTACGCGGGGATGAAGCCCTGCAGGCCATAGCGCACGCCCACAATATTGCGAACTCCATACATGTAGTAAAGTTGCAGGACTATGGCCCGGACCAGGGAGTTGAGGCCGGGGCACATTCCGCCGCACGTCACGATGGCCGCTTTAAGCTTGGTGGGGTCGAAATAGATCTTTTTCTGGGGTCCGGCCAGTTCGAAACCCGGCGGAGCTTCCTCGCCTTCCCGGTAAGAGCACTCGTATGGGTTCACCAAAACCCTGGGGCTTTCTTCGTCAAGAAACCGGAAGCCCTCGCTGTCGGAGGTCTCCATGCTTGCCAAAGGATTGGGGATTTTGGCCGGCCCGAGACGGGGCACTAAGGTTTCTTCGGGAGAGACCGTATGTCTGGTCTTGTTCACCGCAAGCCTCCGGTTTTTAGTGAGTCTCTAACTGCAAACTAACATTCGCCACATTCAGGGTCAAGCAGGCAAGTGCTTTACAAACCGCACCATTGTGTTACGATTTGGTCCGCAAACAAGACACTGGGCGGCCACGGGCCGTATGCCAATAAATGGAGAAATAAAAATGATTTCACAGTTCACGGTTGAAGGCGTTCGCCGCGTGACCTTCGGGTGTGGCGCCGCCGCCAAGTTGGGCGGTGAGGCGGCCCTTATCGGCGCTAAAAAAGCATTGGTGGTTCTGGACCCTGCCATAGCCGAACTGGGCGTGGCGGCCCCGGCCCTGGAGTCCCTGAAACAGGCCGGCGTGGCCTATGAACTGTTCAGCGAAATGACCAGGGAGCCCGAACCTTCCGAAGCCGACGCGGCCGCCGAGGCCGGTAAAAAGTTCGGCGCGGAAATGGTCGTGGGAATCGGCGGCGGCAGCGCCCTTGACCTGGCCAAGGGAGTTGGCGTGTTGATCTGCAACGACGGCCAATGCACTGACTACGTTGGCCTTGACCTGGTGCCCAGCCCCGGTCTGCCGGTGATCTGCCTGCCCACCACCGCCGGTACGGGCTCGGAAGTAACCTTCACCGCCGTGTTCACCCGCCGGGCCGACGGCTTCAAGGGCGGCATCAACGGCCGCCTGCTCTACCCCCATGCCGCCATCTTGGATCCGGAATTGACCGTGAGCTGCCCGCCGTACATCACGGCCATCACGGGCATGGACGCCCTGACCCACGCCATTGAGGCCTACACCAGCCGGGCCGCCCACGCCCTTAGCGACCACAACGCCTTGGCCGCCATCGAACTCATCGGCGGCAACCTGCGCCAGGCCGTTGCCCACGGCGCCAACATCGAAGCCCGCAGCGCCATGCTCATGGGCTCCTACCTGGCCGGGCTGGCCCTGGCCCAGGCAGGCGTTGGCGCGGTGCACGCCATGGCCTACCCCCTGGGCGCCATGTACGACATCCCCCACGGCGAGGCCAACGCCACCCTGCTGCCCTACGTCCTGGGCTTCAACCTGATGGCCTGCCCCGAGCGCTTCGCCGACATCGCCAACGCCCTGGCCGAACTGCCCGACGACATGACCGAGCGCGAACAGGCCTACGCCTGCGTCCACGAAGTCCTGGACCTGAGCCAGGATGTCGGCATCCCGTCCAACCTGACGGAACTCAATGTGCCCCAGAACTCCATCCCCGAAATGGCCAAAAAGGCCATGGGCGTGGCCCGGCCCATTGAAAACAACCCCCGCAAAGTCACCGCCGCGGATCTGGAAGTCATCTACCGCGAGGCCTTCGGCGAATAGTTTCTTGGGGAAAACTTTTTCAAAGAACTTTACGCGAAACCCTTTCAGCCTGCGGCCGAAAGGGTTTCGCGGCGTTTGGGCCCTGCTCGTTTGTAGCTTTTCAATTTTTTCAGTGTCGATTGCTTTGCCTGCGGCAAAGCAATCGACACCGCATAAAACCGCAGAAGTTGGAGATTAAACGAAAGCGCCCACGACCCCAAAGAAATGACCCCCACGAAAAAATCACGCGTAAGGCGAGCCGGTGTTGCCTTTTTCCAGCTTGGTGCCCAGTTCCTCGCCGCAGACCTGGCAGTAATAGGCGAATTTTTCGGCGTCGGGCAGGACCAGCAGGAGCTTGCGCCGCACTGGCTGGGCCTTGCCGCACTTGGGGCAAAGCAGGCTGGATGCCTCAATTCCCGCGCCCCTGGTATGTTGGGATTGATCAGCCATCAGCCGTGTTTTGGTTAGGTTTCCAACTGGAGATCGGCCAGCAGGCGGTCGGCGAAATTCAGGGCGAATTCCCGCTGGGAGGCAGTGGCGTAGCCGATGCAGGTGCAGCGCATGCCCGCGGCCGAACGGACCAACAGCTCGATTCGCATACTGTCTTCTTCCAGGACCACGGCCAGACGGTGGGGTCCGCAGGTGTCGGAATGGCCTACTTGTTCTGCGGTGAGCAGATCAGGCGGCAGATTCAGCCAAAACACGCCGCCCAGGTTGCTGGCCTCACAGATATCTCCCAGGTGGTTTTCGAGTTTTTCAATATCTTGTTGTTGAAGTTCGTCAAAGAGGATCGAACGCATCAATCAGTCTCCGGCGGGGTCTTTGCCTGCTGGGCGTCCACCTTGCGGCCATTGATATAGGCGTCAATGATGCCGTAGAGCCACAGGGGCAGGCCGATGATGGCCATGATCCCCAGCCAGCCCAAGCCCCCCGCCGCGACCCGGTGCATGATTGCCATGGGCAGGCTCAGGTCCTTGGGGGCCATGTCCAGGGTGGTCAGCGCCGCCCAGAGCTTCATGCTCAGCAGGGCGAAAAAAATCAAAAAGAGCATACTGGAGGCCGAGACCATCAGCCCCGCCTTGCGCACCTGGCCGTTGTAGAGTTGGCCCACGCCAGGCATGACAAAGGCGCTGAGCAGGGGCGAGGCTACGGCTTTTCGCATGGTTATTTTTCTTCCCGGCCGTATACGGCCAGATACTGTTCCAGGGTGTCGACGACCTCCTGCTCCAGTTCACGCATTTCGCCGTCCACCATCACCTCGACGCCGTTTTCGACCAGATGATCCACGGCCTCGCGGATGCCCAACAGCGACCAGACCGGCAGACCGGTCTTTTCCTCAAAGGCTGCCAATGCATCCGCCCCCCGCTTGCCTTCGACGACTTTTCCCTTGTCATTGTAAACGGCCTGGGTCTGCTGGCGGTCAACGGCCAGGGCCACGCCGACCACATGGGGAGCCTTGTTGCCAAAGAAATCCTGGATTTTTTCCAGCAGTTCCACCTTGGTGGCCATGGAGGTGCCAACGTCGTCGATTATCAACACCCTGGTGCCCGGCTGCAGGGCTCCGGTGACGAACATCGAGCCCTTGCCGGCGTGTTCGCCGTGGGTCTTGGCTTCCTTGCGGTCATAGTCGAAGGCCAGGTCAATGCCGTGTTCGCGTTGCAGAGCTATGGCCATGGCCTGGGCAATTGCACTGCCCTTGTAGGACGGGCCAAGCAGGACATCAACCTTGCCGCCCAGGTTGTGGTCCACAAACCAGTCGGCAAAGCAGCGGCCCAGCGCCCAGGAAAGGCGCCCGGTGCGGAACACGCCCAGGTTCACGAAATACGGGGTGGGCCTGCCGTCTTTCAACCGAAGCCCTTGCCTGAACATCAGCGCACCGCTTTTGGCCAGCAATTCCGCCAGCCTTTTTTGATAGTCCTTCATGAGCCAATCTCCGGTGTTATTAGTGCATGCATGCTATAACACGGCCATGTCAAATTCAAGACCAACTCATACAGGGCGGACAATGTATTTTTCAACCAGGTGATCGGGCCGGTAAGACTCCTTGGCAGCCCGCAGTCCATCTATGCCCAGGTCCTGTTCCCGGTTGATATATTTAACATTTTGCCAAGCCGCCGCCGCGAACTCACGGTTTATCACGGCGTATAGGCCAGGCATCTCGGGGTTCGCCTTTTCAATGTGGATAACGGCCGTGTCGTTGTTGAGCGCTTCGCCGAAACTGAAGGCCTCCACATTGTCCTGAACGCAGATGGCCCCGCCCACGAAATCGAGCTTGTCAAAGTTGGCCAGGGCCTCGTGAATTGCCAGGTCCTCATTGATCAGGCTGGGATCGCCGCCGCACTCGCGCATCTGGCACCAGTGCTCCTGCATGTCCAGCACCTGCTCCACAAGTTCGACGTTCAGCGGTTTATAGCTGAAGGGGATTGACTTGGCAAACTTGTTATAGTGGTTTTTCTTGCGGTGGAACTTGCGGCCCGCCAGGCTGACAAGGTCTTGGGCCGCATAGACATAGTCGAACTGATCCCTGTCAGGCTCGATGCGCAGGCCCTTTTCAGCGGCAAGGCGGGCGGCGAACGGCTGATCAACCCTGGCCAGCAGAGGCTCGGCCCCGGCCTTTTCCATGTGGCCGAAGATGCTGCGCACCGCTGCTGTTCTGTCGCCGGCGCCCAGGGGCTGCATGCCAAAGGGCGGCGAACCCACCGGGTCCATAATGATCAGCAGGCATCCGTCATGAAGTCGCCACATGGGCCGATAATAGCTGCGCCACATGAACAGGTTGGTAAAGGTCAATTCCGAGGTGACAGGCTTGGCGTCGGCAATCATGGGAGCCAGGATATCTTTGTCGGCCAGTTCCAGTGGTTTGAACTCAGCTATTTCCATATTCCACCAATAAGGGTTTGAACGGCAATTGACATAAGCCTAGCGGCAAAGCGGCGATAGGGCAATGCCCGCCTGCGATAGACCCGTGGCGGCGTTGACAAGCGCAGGCGTGCGTGACATATTTACGCACTTGTTCAAGCCTAAGGATAAAACCATGGATAATCTTCATAAAGTCGACCCGAAAATCGCAGATCTTATTGAGAAGGAGGCCCACCGGCAGGCCTCCGTGCTGCGGATGATCCCCTCGGAAAACTATGCCTCGGCGGCTGTTTTGGCGGCCACGGGCTCCATCCTGACCAACAAATATTCAGAGGGTTATCCCCGCAAGAGATATTACCAGGGCCAGGAATACATTGACCTGGTGGAAGAAACCGCAGTGGAGCGGGCCAAGGCTCTGTTCGGGGCCGAGCACGCCAACGTGCAGCCATATTCCGGCAGCCCGGCCAACATGGCCGTGTACCTGGGCCTTTTGGGCACGTCCGGCAGGGTGCTGGGCATGGATCTGGCCGCTGGCGGCCACCTGACACACGGCGCCAAGGTCAGCTTCTCCGGGTCTTTTTACGACATCAAGCAATACGGCCTGTGCCGCGACAACGGCCGCATCGACTATGACCAGGCCCGCAGCCTGGCCAGGGAGTTCAAGCCCCAGCTGATCTTCTGCGGCGCCTCGGCCTATCCGCGCCTGGTCGATTTCGCGGCCTTCGGCGAGATGGCCAAAGAGGTGGGCGCCTACCTGGTTTCGGACATCAGCCATATCTCGGGCATCTGCGTCAGCGGCGATCACCCCCATCCCCTGCCCCACGTGGACGTGATAACCACCACCACCCACAAGATGCTCAGGGGCCCCAGGGGCGGCATGATCCTCTGCCGCAAGGAACTGGCTCCGGCCATTGACAAGGCCGTGTTCCCCGGCCTCCAGGGCGGACCCCACAACAACACCACCGCGGGCATCGCCGTGGCCCTGGCCGAGGCGGCAACTCCCGAATTCGCGGAATACTGCCATCAGATCGTGCGCAACGCCAAGGCCCTGGCCGAAGGCCTCCTGGAAAGGGGCATGAGCCTGGTGACCGGCGGGACCGACAACCACCTGGTGCTCATCGATGCCACCCACAACGGCCTGACCGGCAAAATCCTGGCCACGGCCCTGGAAAAGGCCGGCATCGTCGGCAACGCCAACAAGGTTCCTTTTGACCCCAGACCGGCCAACGACCCCAGCGGCGTGCGCCTGGGCACCCCGGCTCTTACCAGCAGGGGCATGAAGGAGACCGAGTTGGCCAAGGTGGCCGAGTTGATCCACCGGGTCACCCAGGTCAGCGGCGACGACCAATCCCTGGCCAAAATCCGTGCCGAAGTGGAAGAACTCTGCTCCGCGTTCAAAACTCCCGGAATTGGTAATTAGGCGGTTAAATTTTTTGAACATGAGATTATTCAAGCTATTTCAAGCAATTAAGTACGCTGACCCCATTTCGGCCCAAGCATGCGGTTCAAAAATTTGAACTCCCGCGCCGGAAGGGTCAGGATGGCCACCTGAGCCATCAATCAAGTAACAGCTCGAAATAGCTTGCAATTGGAGAAATATAAACGGGCGTGGAAAGTTTTGGCACCGCCATTGCAATGTCCTAAGAGCGACCAGCTTCCAACCCTTTTTCTCCTTTCCAGAGAGCGTCGGCTGCCCACCGGCGCTCTCTCCTTTTTGGCACCTGCAATATCCATGCATAAAAAAACGGCGTCGGGAAACCCAACGCCGCATTTCAGATTTGGCCCTTAACGCTATTGGCCGCCTCTGTCTCCGTTGCGGACCCAAAGCTCCTCGCGTTTTTCAAACCACCAGTCGGTCCACTTGCTCTCCAGAACCGCCTGGGCCAGGGAACGACCCACGTCGGTTTGCAGGCGTTTTTGGGCGTAATAAAGCCAGCGCTCGGCATTGGCGTTGCCCAGGTCCCACTGTTCCTTGAGTTCGACCATGAAATCAAGCTGGTCGGCGTCGTGGGCAATGCGGGACTCGGCGGTTTGGCAGGCGTTGAACTCCTCCACAAGCTCCCGGATATTTTCGGCCAGCCCGTCGGACAGGTTGCGGGTGGCGTGATCCAGGGCCTTGGCCTCGTCGGCCTTGCAGTAGCGTTTGTTCATGTAGTTCAGATCGCCGGTGCGGGCCTCGGCCAGGTCGTGATGCAGCATCATCAGGGCCACCTTGGCGGCGTCGGCCCGGCCATCGGCCAGGGCCAGCCAATAGCCGATCAAGGCCGCGCGGAAGCTGTGCTCGGCAATGGATTCGCTGCCGCTGCCCAAAAAAGGGTAGCCGGTGCGCTGCATTTTTTTAAGCATGCCGGCCTCGAAGACCAAATCAGCCAAGGCTTTCACGACAGACCCTCTTTGGCCGCGCAGGGCTTGCACAGCGTCTGTTTGTCTTTCTCCAGAGACCTGCTTTGCTGAACGTTCTCGCCGCAACGTACGCAGACCAGGCTCGGCTCTATTTGGGCCATTGCCGGTGGTTCAAAGGGCGCCTCGTCCACCCGCACGACATCCGCCTCGGATGCGTCCAACAGGGCCTCCATGAAGGCCTGGCGGTCCATGGCGCCGTCGGGAAGCTGGGGTTTCAGCTTGTCCCCGGTAAACAAGGCCCTGACGGCTTTTTGCCGTTTGCGGTCGTAGACGGTGAAGGCCTGTTTGCCGTAATCAAGCCATTTCAGGTTGCCCTTGCCAAAGGTGGTGGACAAAAGGGCCTGAAAGGCGTCCACGCTGCATGAATTATTTTCGGCAACAGCCACCAGTTCTTCATCCTCGGCCTTTTGCAGGCCCAACTCCTGTTGGACCGCCCTGACCATGCGCCAACCGATGACCACGCCAGGGCAGATGTGGCCATGAAAATCAACCGCGTGTTTCAGATCCTCGGGTAAAGACGCAATATCCATGATTTCCCCCGGAAGAGTAAAAAATTTCTTGGCTGAAGAAGAATAACCCCGCGTGGCCGGCGGCGCAAGCAATGGCTATTGGGGACGTTTGGGCGGCTAGATGCCAAAGACGCGGTTTCGCCCTTGTTCCTTGGCCTTATAGAGGTTTTTATCGGCGGCTTCGATAAGCCCCTGCACCGAAGACTGCTCATCGGGACACATGGCCGCGATGCCCATGCTGATGGTTACATGATCGGCCACAGACGAGCCGCTATGTTCCAGGCGCATATCCGACACCGTGCGTAAAATGCGTTCGGCGACCTCAAAGGCGCCGGCAGCATCTGTTGACGGCAGGATAACGGCGAATTCCTCTCCGCCGTAACGGGCCAGCATGTCACCGGCCCTGCTCAGAGCCGATTGCATGGTTCCGGCAACCAGTTTCAGGCATTCATCACCCTGTTGGTGGCCATAGGTGTCATTGTAGGCCTTGAAGTGATCCACGTCGGCCATGATCAGGGCAATGTTACTCTCGTTGCGCCTGGCCCTGGCCCATTCCTCAACCAGCACTTCATCAAAATAACGGCGGTTGGCCACGCCCGTAAGGCCGTCCACCACAGCCAGGCGGCGCAACAGTTCATTCACGGAAGTCAACTTGAGATTGAGCTGCTCCAGCTCACGCTCCCTGGCCTTGCGCTGGTCTATCTCGCGCTTTAGACGGATGGCCCCGCCGACCCTGGTGCCGAGTTCCAAGGCCGTGGGCGGCTTGCCCAAATAGTCCATGGCCCCGGCTTCAAAGGCCTTTTTCAGCATCTCGGGGTCGTCGCTGGCGGTTACGATGATCACGGGAAGATCTTGGAAGGGTTGCAGAGCCTTGATCTTGCGGCAGGCCGAGATTCCGTCCAGGTCGGCCATTTCGACATCCAAAAGCATCACGTCCACCGCGGCGCCCGACTCGAGAACCGACATGGCCTCGACAGCGGACTGCGCTTCCAGAATGTCTTTAAAGCCTTCCATCTCCAGCAGGTGCTTCATGGCGGCCCGCTGAAAAGCCGAATCATCAACGACCAAGACGCTCAAACCACGGTGCTCCGTTAATACTCATTGCCTATGGTGATCTTAAAATATTAAAGCAGGTTAAGAAATTGCGCCATATCAATATTACCGCCCAGTTAAGGCGGCCGAACAATAGCATGATGAATTGAGTCAGTCGGCAACCGTATCCTTGGTCAATCCGTCCTTGGCCATCCAAATGTCATGGGGCCTATTGTCCAAAAAATCCGCAAGCCAACCAAAAAATCTAGTTATTATATTGTAATAATTATTAAATTACAACCAACCTTCACAAAAACCGGAACAAACCAGGCCACGCTTTACCGGGTGCCACCCGTTCATCAAGGACAATCAACCCTGTATCAGCAACGGGTTATTGAGAGGACCCGGCCCATGCAGTTAAATTATTAATAGGCACCGGCGCGGGTGATGCACGGGGGTCGGCATATCGGGAGGCGGACAATGGACTATTCTTTTTACAAAAAACTCCTCGACAGCATGTTCGATGGCGTCTATTTCGTGGACGAAAACAGGGTCATCACCTACTGGAACTCCGGAGCGGAACGACTGAGCGGCTACACCAGATCCGAGGTCATCGGCCGCAGTTGTTCCGACAATGTCCTGAGACACGTCGACGGCAGTGGGAACCAGCTTTGTCTCAGGGGGTGCCCCCTGGCCGAAACCATACAAGACGGCAAGACCCGCGAAACCGAAGTGTTCATGCATCATAAAATGGGCCACAGGGTGCCCGTAATGGTAAGGTCGGCGCCCACCCACGACAGTGAGGGCAACATCATCGGCGCGGTGGAGATCTTTGCGGACAACTCCAAGAACATCAATACCCTACAAAAGTTGGAAGAGCTCCAGCAGGAAGTGTTCCGTGATCCCCTGACCAGAATTGCCAACCGGAAATATGCCGAGCACCAAATCGACAACTTTCTGGCCGCCTGCCGAAAGCACGGCGTTTATTTTGGCCTATTGTTCGTTGATATCGACCACTTCAAAAAGGTAAACGACAACTACGGCCACAACACGGGCGATGAAGTACTCAAGGCTGTTTCAGCTACGCTTTCGGGCGGATTGCGACCGGTGGACATCGCCTGCCGCTGGGGCGGCGAGGAATTTGTGCTGCTGCTTCCCAACATCGACAACGCTAGCCTGCGCAAGCTGGCCGAGCGCATGCGGATGCTGGTGGAATCCAGCTGGCTGGATCATGATGACGGGCAAATCAGAGTCACGGCGTCGTTCGGCGGCACCGTCTCCCGGCTTGACGACACCATCAAAACAATAATCGAGCGCGCCGATGAACAGACCTACCTAAGCAAGGACAGCGGACGCAACTGCGTACATATAGCTTAAGGGCCTAGGCCTCATTTACGGCGGTCACGCAGACGGATGGACGGGATTTTATCTCTTTCTCATGGGCCCGCACCACGCCGAATCCGGCGGCGGGCAGATCCGCGGAACAAACTTCGACAAAACGCTTTGCCTCGGCTTGGCTGTCACCCTTGAGCATGGGTTGATATAGCAGGGCGATGACCCCGCCGGGCTCCATCCAACCACGCAGGCCCTTGAGGCCTTCCACGCCGTTGTCCCAGAACTGATAGCTGTTTACGGCCAGCACCTTGTTGAACTTGCAGCCGAAATCCGGCAGATCGTCAACCGGTGTCTGAAAAAGGCGCATCCGGCCCTGTTCCACGGCCCTTTTATTGCGCCGGGTGGCCTGGCCGATCATCTGGGCCGACTGGTCCAGCCCGCAGACCACGCCCTTGCCCACCAGCCCGGCGAACAGCTCCAAGCCCAGTCCGGGACCGAAACCAATTTCCAGAACCCGGTCGCCGGGCCGCGGGTCCAAAATTATCACGGCCCACAGGTTGCGGTCGTAGTTCACCCGGTGGGAGGCCATGAGACGGCCGGTTACGGCGCCCATCAAGCCCTCCGGCCGGGCAAAGTGTTTCAGCAAGCCATTTTCGCCGGGCATATCCCGTCTCCCGTTTATTCCGAGGCCAGTTTTTTAAAAGCGTCGCAACGCTCCAACTCGGCCATTATCGCATCGGCGATCAGGCTGTGACCGATGCCGTTGGGGTGCCAGTCCTTGTCGTTGACCCACAGGGCCTGGCTCATGGCCGTCAGATTATTGTCTTGCAGGTACTTTTCATACACCGGGGTCATGTCCAGGCCCATCAGCCCGGCTTCCCGGGCCGCCTTTACCACGAATCCGGCCTTTTTCTCATAGGTTTCCGGTTTGCCCAATACGATCCGTATCGGGTTGTATACCACCACGCCCATGGCCCCATCGGCTTTTAGCATATTGGCCAGTTCCCGGAAGTTGGCCGCCACGGCCTCGGTGCCGACCATCTTGTTGTAATGGGCGCTTACCTGCTGGTGCCAGCGCTCCTCGGCGGTGAGGGCCTCCTGCTTTTTACCGCGGATCTCGTCCAGGCGGCGGGTGCTGACAAACTCCTCGTCGGACGCAAAGGCGTCCCGCCAGCGGGGGGCCAGGGTGCGGCTGAGCTGGCGTTTGATATAGCAGCGGTGGGTGGTCCAGGGCAGCACCGGTTCGATCATCAGGCCGGGGAAGCCGAAGTCGTTTTCCACGAAAATCAGCACCACCAGCTTGGGCTTGAACTTGCGGCCCATCTTGCGGAAAACAGCCACCTCGTTGGCCGTGTTGTAGGACGGACAACCCAGGTTCAGGGTCTCCACGGGCATGGCCATTCTGGCCACGAGCAACCGGCCCAGGCGGGTCAGGGCGCTTTGCTCGTCGGACACGCCCCAGCCGAACATCACCGAATCGCCAAGGCCCATGACCCGCAGCACGCCGGGCGCGGCCTCCAGCTTGGCCTCGGCCCCGCGCATGAAGTGGCTGTTGGTCTTCAAGGGGAATTTGGCGAAAAACCCGTCCAGGTTGGGCTTGAGATTGTAGATGATCTCCAGGTCCGGGTTGGGCTGGATCATGGTCACGTAGTTGTAGGCCTTGCCCTTGGCGTCGGGCGTCTTGGTGGTCTCCTGGGCCGCCAGGCTGCGGGCTTGGGGCACGTGGATCAGGTATTGCCGGAACAATAGCTCGGCGAATACGAACAGCATCGCCACCATGAAGCACATAAGCACGGTGGAGGCGATGGCCCGGCCCAGGCCGCCGCCGGCCCAGGAGCGCAAAAAGACCATGGCCACCAGCAGGCCCACCACGCCCCAGAACAGCAAGCCGTTGTAGAGCAGCTCCCAGCCTAGCTTGGCCGGGAAAAAACCGATGCCTTGCAACAGGCGGATCCGGGCCGGAGCGGCCCAGGAGCCCTGCTTGTTGGTGATTGTCAACTCGTTGTCCGGCTGGGTCACGGTGATGGGCACCCGCAGGGTCAGAGCCGGGTTGACATGTTCATACGGCGCGGGATGGCCATGGCCCTTGGGCACCCAGCGCTCGCCCATGGGCGCGCCGTTGAGGCTAAAGGCCAACAGCGGCTGGGCGGCCTCATGGGCCTCGTTGAACAAAAGCTCCACCGTGTAGTCGCCGGGTTCGGCCTTGAAGCGCACCTTTATTTCGTGGGCCTTGCCGCCGGCCCACGTATCGGCCGGGCCGGGGATGTTGGACGGCAGCAGGCCGCCGGGCATATCCAAATCCGCCGCGATGTCTCCGCCGCGCCAGTGTTTGTCCCAATCGGAGTAGCGGCTGGAGGCCAGCGACTGCATGCGCACCTCCGGGGCCAGCCCGCCCCAGACCAACAAGGCCGCCGCGCCCAGCAGGCACAGCCACGACAACAGCTTGAGCTTTGATTTCATCCCAACAAAATCCTATTCAACGAAAATATCGGGCCAGCGGTCATTGGCCTTGCTGTAGGTGATGCGCACGGCCTGGTCAAAGGGCTTGCCCACCTGCCACAGGAAAAGTTCGTAATCGGCGATATCGTGCTCATGTCCCTCGGCCGAGGCGGCCCAGACCAGCCACTTGCCGTCCTGGGAAAGCCGGGGGAAGTATTCGTGGCTGTACTGGCCGGGCAGGTCCATGAACACCTTGGGTTTGACCTCGCCCAGCGGAGAAGTTATCACCTGGTTGCCGCCCACGCCGCCGTTGCGCACCCAGATCAGTTCCTTGCCGTCCGGGGTGAACAGAAGTTCGCAGCCCGCGCCGAAATTGGTGAACTCCTCGGGCTTGCGCACATCCACCACCAGAACGCCCCGCAGTTTGCCCCTGGCCGTGACGGCCAGCAGGTTCTGATCCACCGGCGAAAGCATGGGCGTGACTATGAGACCCTCCACGGGCGGCTTTTCGCCGTCAAAGACGACCTTCTCCTCGCCGGTCTCCAGGTCTTTTACAACCACCAGCATCCGGCGCATGAACGAGATATGCTTGTCGTCCAGCCACAGGGGGTAGTTGGCGTCTTTGGCCACCATCTTTTCCTCGCCTGTGAGCAGGTCCAGCATCCAGACGTTCCAGGGATTGTACTCGCGCTCGGAGACCCAGTTTTTCTGACTGCGGGAAAACACCAGCCTACCGCCGTCCGGGGAAAACCTGGGGAAGAAATCCACGTAATCATTGTTGGTCAAACGATAGATGTTGCCGTCGGGCAGGGCCATGAGATAAAGCTCGTGGTTGCCGCTACGGCTGGAGGACCACACAACGCGGCACTTTGTTTTACCCAGGGCCTGTTGCACTGTCTTCAACTGCTCGGGGCTCATGCCGCCGGGCTCCTTGGTCAACCACATGTCGCCGAAGGCCTGATAGGCCAGGCGCGGCAGATACTGGATGGACGCGCCCACCAGCCCGAATACGGCCGCGATGATCAGCAGCTTTACAAAGGGGCTGCGTTTTTTCTTTTCAGTCATTTTTCATGCCTTTGCCGGCGCTCAAGTACAAGAGGGCCAAACCGCCCAAGGTGTAGTCTATCACCTGGGTCGTCAAATGCAGGCCAAATGGTATCATCGCTGCCTGTGTTTGGGAAAGCCCGGCGGCCAGCAATGTCGCGCCCATGACGCCCTCATAGGCCCCGAACCCTGCGATGCCGCTGACGGGCAGGCTGGCCGTGGCCTCGGCCGCCAGCAGGGCGAACAGCACCAGCGGAAAACTCAGTTGCTGGGCCACGCCGGGCCATTGCGCGGCAAAGCCCATTATCAGCACATACAACCCAACGTATTTCCCCAGGCGGATCAGGATCGACTGGCCCAAGACCAGCCAGTAGACCCCGGAGGCCTTGGTCTGGATCACATCCGCTTCCAGGCCCAACAGCTGCCTGGTTGTCCAATTTAGTGCGCGGCGCGTTTTACCTTCACCGAGCCTGGCGGCCAGCCATAGCGCCGCCCCGGCTCCGAAGCGGGCCAGCTTGTCCAACAAAAACAGGGCGCAGACGCCGATAAGGGCCAACACGGCCACCAGAATCATCAGCGGCCAGCCGCCCCCGCCGCCCAGGGCGTGCAAGGCCACGGCCGCGACCAACAACGGCAGCATGCCCAGAATGTCGAAGATGAACGAAAAAGCGAACGACGATACGCAGGCGGGCAGGTTCACCCCGTATTTGCGGTTCAGGAAGACAATATAGCTCAGGCTGCCTGACCGGGCGGGCAGCAGGTCCACGAACAGGTTGGCGGCGAAGGTCACGGCCATCAGATCGCCGAAGCGCGGCGCGGATCCGTGGCTGGAGGCCCTCAGCAGCACCTTGTAGCGCCAGGCCTTGATGGTCATGAACGACAGATAAATGACCAAGAAGCCGCCCAGCGGAGCCCACCCCAGGCCGCTGAACACCCGGACCCATTCGTCCCAGGTGGTGTGCCGGGCCAGGAAATAGAACAGCGACGCCGTGACCAGACAGGCCAGGGCCAGATAGATTGCTTTTTTCAGCTTGCCAGCCATGATCAAGGCCAACGGCCCCTAGGCCGCTAGGCCTTTTTCACCGCCGACATGGTGAAGCAGTTGAATCGCAGGCCAAAGATGATCCAGGCCGTCTGGCTCATGGCCCTGGAAAGTGGTCCGGGCCTGGGGAACGGCGGCACGTCGCCGTCCTGGGGGCCGATATTGGCCGAGATCTTGGTCATGCCGTCGGATACGGCCCGCATCACCGGGAAGCCATCAAAGGTCTTGCGGAACTGGGCGTACTCGGGCTGCCGGAAGGCGTAGAAATAATCCCGGACCCGCAACGGAGCAAAGGCCCCCAGGAACTCCAGGCCGGTCTGGTCGAACCAGCCCAGGATCTCCCCGGCGGAGTGCAGGCTCTCGTGAGGGAATCCGAAGATGTCGTAGGCGATGTTCTTGGTGTTGACGCCGTGGTAGCGGGCGTCGAGTTTTTTCAGGGTGCGGGAAAAGAGCTTTTCGCCCCACTCCACCCGCTTGTGGATGTCGTCGCCGCCCAGCCACTTGCAGATGGTCTGCTTGCCCCGCAGGATGCGCCGGGAATAAGAGCTGTAGAGGCTGACGATGACCACGCCGCCGGGCTTGGTTATGCGGGCCAGGTGCTTGAATCCCCGCAGGGGATCGCCGGTGTGGTGCAACACGCCCACGGAATAGGAATAGTCGTAGTAGTTGTCGGGCAACTCGCAGTTGAGGATGTCCATCTTCTTGAAATTGACGTGGTCGAACCCGGCCTCCTGCCTGCGTTGCTCGGCGATTTTCAGCGAGCCGTCGGACAGGTCGATGCCCTGGACCTCGGCCGCGCCGTTCTGGGCGTACCACAGGGCGTATTCGCCGGTGCCGCAGCCCATGTCCAGGACCTTCTTGCCCTTGAAGTCCTCGGGCCGCACGCCCAGGCATTTGAGCCGCCAGCCCATCTCCTCGTCGGCGTCGCGGTGGGTGGGCCAGGGCACCTCGGAATACATGCCCACCACGGTTTCCTGAATTTTCTTGATTTCCGGCGAAAGCTCTTGGGCCATTGTCAAATCCTTAGCAGGCCGCCAATGGGGCCATTATCACTTACGCATTCCGGTCACCCGGGCCGGAACGCCCAAATTTATCGAATATTCCGGGGCGTCCTTGCTCAGCAACGCCGAGGCGGCGGCCACAGAGCCCTTGCCCATGCTCACCCCGCCCAGCACGGTGACGCCGGAGCCCAGCCATACATCGTCGGCCAGGTTCACTCCGCCGTCAAGCTTGATGCCCTGCTTGCACATGGGCATGTCCAGGCGGTCGATGTTGTAGTTGCCGCCGCCCACCAGGTAGCACATGGGGCCGATGGCCACGTCCGCGCCCACCCTGACCGGGTTGAGGCCCGCCGAGTGGATGATGGTCTTGGCTCCCACACCCGTGCCGGCGCCGATTTCCACGGTGCCGCCCTTGCAGGAGATCATCACGTTGTTGGACAGGTTGACGTCGTCGCCCAACACGATGACCCGGTCGCTGTTCGGCGTGCGGGCGTCGAGAATGCAGCCCTCGCCGATGACCACCCGCCGTCCCAGATGGATGCGGCCCGGGTGGCGCAGCACCATGCGCTGGCCGAAGTTGACGCCCTTGCCGCAGGAGCCGAACAGCCGGGGCCAAAACAGCTTGCGCATCAACAGGCCCAAGGCGCCGGGCAGCGCGCCCATGAGCATGCACCACTCATAATAAATGAGCCCCCATAGCGAACGGCTGCCCACCACGACGTCCTGGTAGCGGGACAGGACGCTGCCGCCCTCCACCGCCGCGTCGTGGGTCTTGATCTGGCCGCCTTGGTCCGGGGCGCTCAAAGGCTCACCTCTGGTCTGTTCAAACGGCTGTAATGCCGTGGTTTACAAGGGCACAATACGCCAAGGGATTCATTTAACACAAGGCGCATATATTGTCCATAGCATGCGCGGGCGGCGGCCTAGCCCTCCAGGAAGCGCTTGTGCCACAGGGCCGCGTTCATCAGGGCCCACAGCACGTGGTTGTGGTTCTGTTTTTCGGCCAGGTGTTCGTCCATCATCCGCTGGACTTCCTTGGTTTCCATGAAGTCGTGGATCAGCGGGCTGGTGGTCAACAGTTCCTTCATCAGGGGCATGAGCTGGGCCTCGTCGCGCAGCAGGTTCTTCACGGGCAAGCTGTAGCCCTGCTTGCCCCGGTGGACCACCCGCTCGGGCACCAGGCCGGTAATGGCCTTGCGCAGAATGTGCTTGGTCTCCATGCCCTTGAGCTTGAGGTTGCCCGGAATCTGGGCCGCGGTCTCCACCACCTCGTGGTCCAAAAACGGCACCCGCACCTCCAGGGAGGTGCTCATGGACATTTTGTCCACCTTCATCAACACGCTGTCGACCATGTTCAGCCGGATGTCGGTGTATATCTCGCGGTCGATGCGTTTGTCGCTGTTGCAGCTTTCCAGAACCCGGCGCACGGGCATGAAGGTGTCGAACGCCACCTTGGAGCGCACGTCTTCGTTGAACAGTCGCTCGGCCTGGCCCGGAGCCAGGAAATACTGCCAGCGGATGTGCTCGCCTTCGGCGGGCAGGATGGCCCCGTCCATGAAGCGCTTGAGCATGTTCACCGCGCCCTTTTTCTGAGGCCGGTCCTTGAACAGGCGGCTGACGGCCCAGCCAGCACGGGCCGCGCCGGGTATCATTTGCAGGGGTCGGGTCAGCTTGGAGGCGATGAAGCGGTCATAGCCGCAAAATATCTCGTCGCCGCCCTCACCGCTGAGCACCACGGTGACCTCTTTCTTGGCCTCCCGGCAGATGAGCATCAGGGGGATGGCCGACAGGTCGGTCATGGGCTCGTCCAGGTGGTAAACCGCCGTTTCCAGGTCGTCGATGCTCAGGCCGGGGATCATCAGCACATGGGGCTCGGTGCCGTAATGCTGGGCCATGTCCTCGGCATAGTCCAGTTCGCTGAAAGTCGGGTCCGGGTAGCCGATGATAAAGGTGCGCAGCGGGTCCACGCCCAGTTTGCGCATCTCGGCCACCACGGTGGTGGAGTCGATGCCCCCGGAAAGAAACACGCCCAGGGGCACGTCGCTCATCAGCCTGCGCCGCACGGCCGTCTCCAGCAGGGGTTTGAGCACCTCCACGGCCTCGTCGGCGTTCTTGAATTTGTCGCCGAACTTGATGTCCCAATACTTGCGCTCGGTCATCTCGCCGCTGTTCATGTCGAACATGGCGTAGTGGCCCTGGCGCAGCTTGCGGATGCCTTCGAACAGGGTGCGCGGGGCGGGCACGAACTCGTAGCCCAGGTATTGGTAAAGGCCGGTGACGTCCACCTGACGGTCATAGCCGTCCCACTCTAGGATGGCCTTGATCTCGTTGGCGAAGATCAGTTTGTTGCCGTAGTGGTGGTAGTACAGCGGCTTGATGCCCAGGCGGTCGCGGCCCAGCATGATCCGTTTCTTCTTGGCGTCGTGGATGGCAAAGCAGTACATGCCCGACAGGCGGTTGATGCAGTCTTCGCCCCATTCCTCATAGCCGTGCAGGATCACCTCGGAGTCGGAGCGGGAATGGAACTTGTGCCCGGCACTGATCAATTCACGTCGCAGGGCCAGGTGATTGTAGATCTCGCCGTTGGCCACCAGGAACACGTCGCCGGTTTCGTTGACCATGGGCTGGCGGCCGTTGACCGACAGGTCGATGATCGAAAGCCGGGTCTGGCCCAAGGTGGCCCCGCCGCCCACGTGGCTGTCTTGGTCGTCCGGGCCGCGGTGGCGCAGGGTGTTCATCATGGAGTTGATCAGGGGCTGATCTTCCCAGGAAAATCCACAGATGCCGCACATATCTTTTTAGTTTCCGCTTTCGGCTTGCCGCCGGGAAATGAGTAGTCCAAAGGATATTTTATGGATCACAGTTTACTGTCAGCGCTCTTGGAGCGCAAGCTTATGAAGGAGTGGGGGATATGTTTGGCACAGGGGGAAATTTATCGCCGAGGGTGTCCCAACCATCTCGGTTGGACGCATTTTATTTCACGCTTCCTGAAAATCCAATCTTGACCGCGCCACGCTGGGGGCCGCCGGGTTATATCCGTGCAGTGCGTTTTGCCCGCGCTTTGGGAGCCAAAGCTTTTGGCGCCGATTGACTCCCACAGGCCGCCGTGCTATTTTCGCGGCAGTTTTGGGGGCTTAACCAGGGGTGAACATGTCGCTGCTCAAAAACAAATGGCTGCGCGGGCTGATCAGCGTGGGGCTTTTGGTCCTGCTGCTGTGGTGGCTGGTCGACCCCAAGGAGGCAGCCAGGGTCGTCTCCACGGCCGACTGGCGTTACCTGGCCCTGATGCTGGTGGTGCTCGTGGCCGACCGCGTGTTCATGGCCTACAAGTGGCGCCTGCTGCTCATCTGCCGCGATTTGCCCCTGAGCCTGGGCCGGGCCTCCAGCAGCTATTTCCTGGCCACCTTTGCCGGATGTTTTCTGCCCAGCACCGTGGGGGCAGACGCCCTGCGCATAGCCGCCGTGGCCGGGCCGGGGCTGCCCAGCGCCGAGTTGACCGCCTCGGTGGTGGTGGAGCGGGCCCTGGGTTTCGTGGCCGCCGCCCTGGCCGCCCTGATGGGCCTGGTCCTGTTGATGGGTTTCACCGCCGGGCTGCCCAAACAGTTTTTCCACTGGGCCCTGGCCGTTCTGGCCGTCTCGGCCCTGGGCGTCACGGCCTCGCTGAGTTCCATGGCCGGACGGGCCTCCATGACCCTGGAAAAAAAATTGGACGGCCGGGGCAAGCTGGCCGCATGGGCCTCGCGCATGCTGGCCGCCTACCGCCAGTATTCCAACCACCGCTGGACCCTGGCCTGGTTTTTCGTGCTCACCCTGGCCGAGCAGGCCGCGCTGATCATCACCAACTGGCTGTCGGCCCAGGCCTATCATATAGACCTAACCCTGCTGGAGGCCGCGGCGGTGACGCCGGTGGCCATTCTGCTGGCCCGTTTGCCCATAACCGTCAGTTCTTTCGGGGTGATGGAGGGCCTGTACATGGCCTTTTTCGGCCTTGTCGGCGTGGGCCCCACCGAGGCCTTTCTGATGGGCCTCACCCAGAATCTGGCCACCCTGGCCAGCTCGCTGCCCGGCATGGCGCCCTATCTGACCGGGGGCATCCGCCATGGCGGCAAGGGCAGATAGAGGCCTCCTTTGTTTACTAATTTGCATGTTTTTGCTAACGTGAGTAAAATTGGTTAGTTGCGGGCGCGGCACAGCGTCCGGTGTCCAGTGTGACGCCCAAGGTATGGAGCCGGGAAATGAAACCAGAGCCCAGCATCCCAGAAAGCATTGAATCCGCATTCGGCTGGAGGGTCGGCACCATTCTGCTGATCCTCGTTGGTTTGGCGCTGAGGCTGTGGGGTCTGGATTGGGGCGGCTCGGCGGCTGATCCCCATGCCGAAAGAATCATCAACGCCATCGCTTCCGGCGACCTTCTCTACCAAATCGACCCGGCCAACCCCCACTGGGACCACCTGTACTATTTCCTGGCGGCGGTATGCAAATCCGTTCTGTGGCTGATTTTCGGCGGATTTTCCCTGCTGACCGGCGCGGCGCCCACCGCCAGCGCGGTGGACATCCCCACCGTGATGGCCGGACGCCTGCTTTCGGCCATCCTGGGCACGGCCACCATCTGGATCTGCATCAGGTTGGCCCACAAGGCCTTCCAGAGCCGTTCCGCCGGTTTCGTGGCCGGCGTGCTGGCGGCGGTGAGCCCGCTGTTGATCGCCGAGGCCCATTACATGGACCGCAGCGCCACGGCGGTGTTTTTCGCCGGCCTATGCCTGTTGCCGATGATCGATATCTGCCGGGGCGCCTCGCCCCTGCGTTACGGCTTGGCCGGTTTTCTGCTGGGCCTGGCCTGCACGGCCGACGCCCGGCTGGGCACTTTGGCCCTGCCCCTGTTGGCCGCTCACATTATCGGGGCCTTGCGCAACAAGGAAAAGCTGCCCTCGCGCCTGGTGGGCCTGCCGGTGGTTTTGGCCGCCGGTGCTCTCGCCGGAGTTGCTATTGGCTTTCCGCCGCTACTCAGCGGCAAGGTCAGCATATTCGGCCTTTGGCAAAGGGGCCTCGAAAAAATAGCGGCCGCCAACCCCGACTGGACCGGTCCCTGGATCGACGGGCCGGTGGGCTCGCGGCTCTTTGAAACCATATCGCTCATCGGCGACGCCATTGGCTGGGGCATCGTGGTCCTTGCCGTTTGCGGGTTTGTCCTGGCCCTTTACCGCCGGACATGGTCCGGAGTGTGCCTGGCCCTTCTCGTCTTGACCTTGCCCCTCGTGCAGGTCCTTTGGCTGGGCGGGCAGGTGGAATCCTGCCAGGCCATGACCCTACCTCCGCTACTTTGCCTGGCGGCGGCGGGCCCGGCAGCGCTGGCCGACCGCCGGAGGCTTTCCCCCCTGGCCACGGGCATGACGGCCGTGGCCCTGGCCGTGCTGATAGCCCTGCCGTCCATGTGGCGCACCTGGGCCGTGGGCTATCTGTTCTGGCAGGAGCAGCCGACCCAGTCGGCCCAAACCTGGGCCGCTAGCAACATGCCGCCCAACGCGATGACCTTCGCCGACCCCGGCGCGCCCATGCTCGGCAGCGTCCGGCCGCTTCCCCTTGACAAGCTCAAGCCCAACAGCGACAAGGCCTCGTTCGTGGTGCTCAGCGCCACCGCCGACGACCTGAACTACAAAGCATGGACAGGCAGAGCCTATGACGACGCCGGCGACCGCAGCCTGATGATCCGGGGCAATTTCCTGCCCCTGAAGGCATTCGACATCAAGGGCATGCCCCCCCGGGCCGATGTTCCGGGCCGGAGACGCTTCCCCAGAGCCCTTAGTCCAACGGTATTGCTGTTTGCCAACAACCAAAAGCCCCAGGCCTCCCAGCCTCTGGGGTTCGAACGGCCGCCCGGCCAAACCGGCCTGCTACGCAAGGTCTGTTATCTGAACGCTCCGGAATACAGCCGCGATCCAACGGCTCTGGAAATCAACGGCGGCAAAGTCACCCTAAGCCGCACCCTGCGCTCTGCCGTCGACTTGGACCAGGCCACCCTGGAATTGGTCAACCGGGGTGACAACACGGTTCATGTCAAGGCCGGTCAGGGGCCCGGCCAGAATGAAGACCTTCAGTTGGAGCCGGGCCAGGTATGGCGCTGGAACGTTAAGGCGGCAAACTGGCCCTGGCCCGTGCCGAGGGTGTACCCCTTCAATATTTCAGCCGAAGACGGTCAAGTGGCCGGACGCATAATCAGCGATCCGCTGATTATGGGCCAAAAGGCCCTGGATGGCATGCGCTGGGCCGAGGCGGAAGCGCACCTGCGCCGGGCCCACGAGCAAAACCCGAAGGCATTGATGCCCGGAGCCCTGTTGGCCGCCGCGCTGGTGGAACAGGGCAAGGACAAACAGGCCAAAGACTTGATCAAGGGCCATGAGCAACAACTCCAGCAAATGACCCGGCTGGCCCTGGACCAGTCGTCCCTGGATGAATGGCTGGGGAGTCTGGAAAAATTCAGCGGACTGGACCCGGTGCTTTTGATGCGTTCGCTGACCATGGAGATACCGGTTCAGATGCACAAGGGCCGCCAGGTGGGCGGAGCGATGATCCTGGCGAACCACGATATCCTGGCCAAGGTGGCCTGGCCCAAGGACGGCCGGGGGCCGGTGACCAAGATACGGCTCAAACACTGGCTGCCCGCGGCTCCACTGACCATCCGCTGCAAGATAATCGGCTCCCCCGGCCAGTTGGGGCCCGATGAACCGGCTGCCCAGATCATCCTGTTCAGGCGTGACAGGGGTAAAAGGACAATGGCCGTGGAGGCCACCCTCAGCGGCGCCCAGGTGTCCGGCGGCGAGGTGATAGAGGCCATGCTCAGGGTCAACCCCGTCCATGCGGCCGACTGGTGGGAGATCGAGTTGAAGTCCCTGCAGGCCGCTCCCCTGACCATTTCGCATATCAGCGTGGAATTCGACCCACGGGAGCAGTTCAGGGCCGGCGCCCGCTGGGCCTTGAGCGCCTGGGGCCGTCTGGCCCTGGCCGGGGGCGACAAGGACCTGGCCCGGCGCGTCTTGAACGACGTATCGCTCATTGACGACCGCTTCATCCACGCCGTGTTGCCACATGTCCAGGTCCTGCGGGATTCAGGCTGGCCCGGAGCGGCCGCCGAGCGCCTGCGGGGAGCCGTGGATCTCTTGGCGTCCCGTCCGGAGTTGTTGCAGGCGGCCAGGGAGATCGCCCGCAGTCTGGGCGACGACAAATTGGGCGAGCAGTTGGCCGACATGCTCACGGCTCTGCAACCGCCCAAGGAGCACACCATTACATTCAGCCAAGGCGTCAAGCTCATCGGTTATGACCTGAAGAGCGACGGCGACGACCTGGGCAAAAAAGTCACGTTGCGATTGTTCTGGCAATTCGACCAGACGCCGCCCAAGGACTACAAGATCAACTGCCGCCTGGAAGGACCTGCCGAACTCAAACTGGACCACAAGCTCTCCGGCGGCAAGCAGCGCATGGACCGGGTGATGCCCGGCGATGTCGTCGTCGACGACGTCAGCGGCCGCATCGATCAGGAAGGCGGCGGCGGCAAGTACCGCATTGTCCTTAGCCTTTCGCCGGATACGCCGGGCTCACGGCGGTTGATGGTCCTCGACGGCAAGCTGGCCGGACGGCGCTACGGCGTCATCGAAGGCGTGGCGCTGCCTTGACCAGTCAGGAGCCGCCCAAAACAAGCTGGAAGGCCGTCCTGGCCCTGGTCCTGCTTTTCATTGTGCTGGGCCTGGCCCACACCTGGCCCGTGGGCAGCCGGATCAACCAGGCCATACCCTACGGCTACAGCGTGGTGCCGGGCTATGAGTGCACGCCGATGATGCCCGGCGATCACTTGCAGTTCTATTACTGGTGCTGGCTGGCCGGAGACAACCTGCTGGGCCCGTCGGGCTTTCCCGGCAATCCCTATGAGTTCAACACCGACGTCACCCCGAACGGCCTGGCCGTCTACGCCAATTTTCCCTGGTCCCTGATCTTCGTGGCCCTGGAGCCCCTGGGCCCGGCCCTGGCTTACAACATCATGGTCTTGCTGACCTATGTCCTGGTGGGGTTGTTTACGTTCTTGTGGGTCAGCAAGGTGCTGGGCAACTGGCTGGCCGCCCTGCCCGCCGCGCTTTTAATGACCCTGATGCCCTTCCGGGCGGCCCAGGCCCTTTCGGGCCATATCTACGGCTTTGTCATCTTCCTGCTGCCGCTGACCCTATGGTCCCTGGAATGCGGTTGGCGGGCCAGGCCCAAACGGGCCGAACTATGGGGCCTGTTGGCCGGTCTGGCCCTGCTGGCCGCCTCGGTCATGGAAAGCCACCTGATCTACTACTCCTGCCTGCTGTTGGGCCTGTATGTGCCGCTGCGCATGCTTCAGGACGCCAACACCGATGAAGACCCAGGCCAATGGTCGCGCATCTGGGCTGTGGTGCCCCTGCTGGCCGGTTTCGCCCTTGGCCTTACCGTCCACCTGAGCATGATCAGGGGTGGCGGCGGGGAATTGATGTCGGTCCAGTTCGGCCAGACCCTGGCCATCTATGTCCTGACCACGGCCGGCGTCTGGCTGCTGCTGACCCAATTGGCCGCGGCGCTTACCAGCCTGGGCCGCAGCGCCGCGGCCTCGGCCCTGGCCAAGGGCTTCGCGCCCCTGGTCTTCAGCCCGCTATACGCCGTGCAGTTCTTCTTTGACGTGCCCCACTTGGGCTCGGGTCTGTTGGCCGTGCTGGCGCTCACCGGCGCCGCCCTGGCCCTGCCGCCGCTGTGGCGGGCCCGGCGCATGCCCGCCCTTCGGGCCGGATGGTGGAGGCCTTTGTGGCCCCTGGTCCTGTGCCTGTGCCTGGCCGTGGCCTACCTGATGCGCATGAAGAGCACCCTCATGGCCGGAAGCATCGTGGACAAGGGCCGCAGCGTCATGGAGGTGCTGTTGTTTTCTCCCCGCCCGGCCGATCTTTTCCACACCCAGGGCGTGCACAGTGAAAAGATGATCTACATGGGCGTGGTGTTCATGGCCCTGGCCCTGATCGGCGTGGTCTGGCTGGTGCTGCGCCGCCGCAGCGGCGGGCAGGCCACGGCCAGGGCCGCCCTAGGCGCCGGGCTGGGCCTGTTGGCCCTGCTGTTGGCCCTGGGGCCCACCGTGGAAGAGTTGCCCCTGTACGGCCTGCTGTACAAGTACATGCCGTTCTTCAAATACCCCCGGGTGCCGGGCCGTCTTATCATGGTGGCCGCGCCCTTGTTGGGTCTGGCCGCCGGCTGGGCCCTGATGCGGCTTATAGGCCTGCTTCGCACCGGCCCCAGGGCCCGCGTTGCCACCGGCATCGCCGTATGCGCCTTGCTGGCCCTGAGCGTCTGGCCGGCCCAGGCCCCCGGCCTGTGCCCCCTTACCCCGCCGGGCAAGGTCGAGGCGGCCATAATCAAGGACATGCCCACCGGCCCCGGCGCAGCCAAACGCCTGCTGGGCCTGCCCATCTGGCCGGGCGACAGCCATCAGTCGTCCATGTACGAAATGCTCATCACCCGAACCAGAGCGGTGATGGTCAACGGCTACGCGCCGTACGTGCCCAGGGTGTACCTGGAAAAGGTCTTCGAGCCGCTGTATCCCCTGGATTTCGGGTTTATCACGCCCCAGGCCCGTCAGGCCATGGAGCGCCTGGACGTTGGCGGCGTCGTCTTTTACGACGACGACCAGGTCTACACCCGCAAGGTCAGCCCATATCCCCCGGCCTTGGCCCGGCGCAGGCTGGAGGCCTCTGGCCTGTTGCGTCTGCAGGCCCAGCAAGGATCGGCGTTTTTCTACGGCCTGACCGACGCCGCCAAACCAAACGGGACCAACGATCTTGTTTCCCCGGTGGTGGCTCTGTGGGAGGCCAACTGGCTGCGTCATGACACCGGCGCGCCGGTCGACGACCCCAATGCCTCGGGCTGGGGCCTGCTGTTCCACGAGGCCGACGACCCGCTGGGCCCGCTGGGCCCCCGCCAGGCCTGGGCCAAGGGCAACGTTATCGCGGCCAGGGAAGGCCGGGACAAGCCCGGTTTCCTGTCCCACGGCCCGCACAAGATGTTTCCGCCGGGCAATTATGTAGCCCGTTTCAGACTGCGCCGGGGCCCCGGTCCGGAACCCGGACGGGTGGAAATAACCACCAATGGCGGCGAAACCGTATTGGCCGGGCGGGATATATCGGCCCGGGTCCTGCCCCCGGACGGCCGATGGCACGACGTGGCCGTGGAGTTCAGCCTGGACGGCCTGGCCTCAATAGAAACCCGCACCTGGTATAACGGCGGGGCCGACCTGGCCCTGGACGTGGTTCTGGTGGGTTTTGCCGGCGCCGAACCGTGGACGGGCGTGTATCCGGCCTGGCGGCTATGGCGGCAGACCGGCGGCCTGGTGGCCGACGACAAGGCCCCCGGCGGCTGGGCCGTGGAGGCCGAGGCCGGTTGGACGCCGCCGCTGTACCTGATGCACGGGCCCCAGCAGACCTATGATCCGGGGCGCTACCAGGCCGAGTTCATCATCGCCGCCGGAGACGCGCCGGGGCCCGGCGGCCCGGCCTGCCTGCTGGCCGTGGCCACGGACCTGGGCCGCAGGGTTTTGGGCAGCCGCCTGGTCGATAGCGCCGAATTGGGCGGGGACTATAAACGCTTTGCAGTTGAATTCGAGTTGAAACGCCGCTGCGAACTGGGCCTGCGGGTCAAGCTGAGCCGGGGCGCGGGCCTGCGCCTGGCCGGTGTCGAGGTCATCTCCCTGGACCGGGCTGAATCATCCGCCGCGCCGCAGTAGCTCCACGGCCTTTTGACGGACCACCCGGCGCTCCACCGCATCCAGGGCCAGCAACCAGGCCAGGGCGGCGAAGACGGCCACCACCACCGTTGCCGCCAGCAAAACATCCAACCAGGACGCCACGGCCCAAGGCCTGAAAATCAGCCACAGCGCACCGTAGCTGGCCGCGGCGGCCGCGATGGGCCGGGCCAGCCCTCCGATGACAAAACGGCGTACGGACAGGCCGCACTGGCGGCAGGCGTACACCGGCAACCACCACACCCGCAACACGATCATGCCCGCGCCCACCGCCGCGGCGGCTCCCGGCGCGCCGTAGCGGGGAATCAGGGCCACACAAAGGCCGACGATGAGGATTGATTCGGCTATGGACATGACGCCCGCCGCCCTGTGCCGCCGGATGCCCAGCAGCAGCACCAGACAAGGATAGAGCATCAGGCTGAGGGTCACCGGCACGATCATAAGCCGCACCACCAAGGCCGAAATTTCAAACCCAGGCCCCACCCACAAGCGGATAAACGGCGCACAAAGAAACCACAGGCCCAAACCCACGCAACAGGCTGCCAGACCGCACCACAGGGTGGAACGCACCAGGATGTTGTGCACGTCCTCATGTCCGCCCGTGGAATGAAGGGAAGCGAAACGTGGCTGGGCCACGTTGGCCGCCGACTGCACCATGATCATGTCATTGTTCACCAGCCGCGAAGCGATGCCGAATTCGGTGACATCCCTGGCGTTGGCCAGAGCGCCGGTCATCAGCACCGGTCCCTGCTGCACCAGGCGGATGGCTATTCCAATGGCGATGCTGTCGCGCCCGAATACCAAAAGGCTGCGGGCCGTGGATTTTTCCAGGGAAAACCCGGGCCGTATCGTGCTGGGGCAATACCGAAAAACAAACCAGATCGTAACCAGATAACCGGCCAAGACAACTACCGAATGGGCCAGGCCCAGGCCCACCAGGCTGCCGGTCTGCATCACGACCCACACAACCGCACCAAAGCGGACCAATGAGCGGGCCGAATCAAGGTAGTTGACGATATCAATGCGTTCCACGGCGTAGAGCAGGCCTTCATAGGCCCTGACCGGAAAGCCCGCGGCCACAACCACGCCCAGCATTATGATCAGCCAGCGCGCGTTTTGTTCCTGGCCCTGGGGAATGGCGAAAAAGTTCTCCGCCCAAACACCCAAAAGTACGAAAGCGGCAATAACGATGGAGGCGATGATCAAATATAGGCAAAGGGCCGAAGAAGAAACCTTTTTTGCCTCGGCAAGCTCGCCCCTGGCCAACTTGGCAGCCACATGGCTGATCACGGCCGGAGAAAGACCAACATCAAAAAACGAGAATAATCCCGTTAGGTTGGAAGCTATGAGCCAGACGCCGTACACTTCCGCGCCCAGTTCGTTGATCAACATGGGGGTCAGAACCAGGGCGATAAGCTGGCTCACCAGAAGCGCCACCCAACTGGAAGAGGCGTTTCGGATAAGTCCGCCCGGTCTGTTTTTTTCCCTGTTTTTCACTGTAAATCTAGCCTTTTATAAACAATAAACTGTTGCATAATATATTGTTTTATTGCATCCTTTGAAAGGGAAAAAGTCTGTAGCCTGGAGAAGTTAGATGCAAAAGCGCCACATTTTCGAAACCGGCTTAACTTTATTCACAATAGTGACAATATTTTTATGCGGCGCGGCAGCGGCCGAGGAACCGGCCATGGTTTTTCAAAAAGACCGCCGACTCATACCTTACATGGAAAAAGAATACATCATCGGCCCGGGTGATCAGTTGGAGATTATGGTCTGGCGGGAGGAAGCCCTGTCGCGGCCGGACCTGCTGGTTTTGCCCGACGGCACCCTTGCCATGCCCCTGATCGACAACGTGCCCGCCGGCGGAAAAACAATCATTGAGTTGAAGGAATATATCCAGACAGCCCTGGAAAAATTTGTCGATGCGCCACGCGTGTACATCAACGTCAAAAGGCCTGAAAGCCACGCGTTCAACATCCTGGGCAATGTCACCGATCCGGGCCGGTATCCCATGGTGTCGCCGACAACGGTCATGCAGGGCATTGCCATCGCAAAAGGATTCAACGAATGGGCCAGTAAGGACGATACGGTAGTAATCAGGGGATACGGCGATGATCAGCGGATCCTGCCCTTTAGATATTCAGAAGTCATAGACGGCGAAAAGGTTGATCAAAACATTATCCTGCAGCCGGGAGACACAATCGTTGTGCCATAGCGGCACGATTATACGAGGACCCATACTTGAAGTCGATTTTTAAATACGGCCGCACCGCCAAGCTGTTCGTATTGGCGGCGTCGGCCCTTGCATTGCTGGCGATGCCGGCGGCAGGTCCGGTCGTGGCCGCCATCATAACCCCAGGTGTGACCACCGGAGTGGGTTATGACGACAACGTACGCCTGCGCAAGACCCCCCAGAGCGACTTCTTCGCCTTTATCACTCCGCGGCTGGACATTACGGCGGGCCCGCCGGACAACGAATTGCAGGCCAACTTCGGCCTGAGCTACAGCCACTATCTTAAGCTGACCGAATACACACGCATTGAAAGCGGCTACGCCAGGTTGCAGTATCACCATGAATTTTCCAAGGTCACCTGGTTCGAGGTCTTCGATAACTATTCCACAACCTATGACCCTGTCGAGGTCACAGACACCGGCGGCCTGATCAGGGTTACCGATACCGAAATACGCCGTACCATCAACACGATCGGCACGAGGTTTCAGCACAACTACGACCCGTTCAGCCACATAATGGGAGAATATTTTTTTCTGTACCGCAACGGCAGCGGAGATACCGACAACGAGGTCTATGCCAACCAGGTCCAATTGGGCTGGCTCCACGCCCTGAACCCGCAGCATCACCTGGGGCTGGTGTTCACCGGCCGGCATGACGACTGGGAAACATCGCCCAATATCACAGAGGAAAAAGCTGACGCCACCTACTACTGGCTGCCTGACCGCAGAAAAACCTTTTACGCCACCGTCGGCGGAAAAATCGTCAGGGCCGATGACGACAACGCGGCTGTGCGCACGGCCAGGGATTACGACATTATCACCGCCGGGCTGGGCTATTCCCACCGCTACAGCCCCAGGCTCGAGTGGAACATTGGAGCCGGATGGTCCCACGTTGAAGGCGACGCAGCCACCAATGCCGCGGCCGGATCGGGGTTCCCGGTCTTCAACGCCAGCATTACCTACCGGGGCCAGGTGTGGGAAATCGAAGGCCACGCCAAGGCGACCCTGGATGAATATGATTTCGTCGGCGACAACACCGGCCTTACCCGGACCCAGTCAGTGGGCGGTTACTGGCGGTGGTACATGGCGCGGCACTGGACTTTCTTGCTTTACGCGGACTATATAAGGGATGATTATCAACAGGACCCCACGACTTCCGGCACTGACTATACTCAGGGAGTTATCGACACCACCCGTTTTGGCACCCGAGTGGATTGGCGGATAGTCAAAGACGCCACCATCAGCCTTGACTACCGTTTTTTAGACCGCAATGCGGAAAACGACAAGGACGACAGACAACAGAACCGGATTTTATTGTATCTTGATTATAGGTGGCCCAACCGCTGGTAACGGTGTATGCAGCAATCAACCATTGACATATCCAAATACCTAGCCATTATCAAACGAAGGTGGGTTCTGGCCACCTCCACGTTTCTGTCCGTATTGGCCGTGGGGGTGATTTATTGCCTTTTCTGGCCCCCAATCTACCAGGCCACCTGTCTGGTCGTGGTCCAGCCCCAAAAGGTGCCGGGCGATATCATTCGCACCACGGTGACCTCCAAGATCGCCGACCGTTTGCAGATAATCACCCAACAGGTGCTAAGCCGCACCAGGTTGACTGAGATTATAGACAGGTTCGAGCTCTACCCGGCTGTCCGGGGCAAGGCCACTCCGGAAGACCTTGCCGAAAAAATGCGCAAGGACATAACCATCAAAATTACCCGCGATAACTACTTCACCATCACCTTTGTATACAAAGACCCCAAACTCTGCGCCGCGGTCACCAACGCCCTGGCCGCCTTTTACGTGGACAGCAACCTGCGCATCCGCGAGGAAGATGCTGTTGGCACCGCCCGTTTTCTGACCAGAGAGATGGAGCGGATGCGCGGCCAACTGCGGGAATGGGAAAGCCGTACAACTTCATTCAAACTATCCCACCTGCGCGAGTTGCCCGAATCACGAAATGAAAACATCAACCTGCTCAACCAGTACAACATCAAACTGGACAACTACATATCCGCCATCCAAAAGGAACGCCTTAGGCTGCAATCAATGGAAATGCAGCTGGGCACCGAACAATACCGCTTTGAAAACCTTAAGATGCAACGGGCGGAACTGCGGCGCAGGGGAGCCTCGGCAGGCGCGGGACAGGAGGATGTCGAAACCGATCCCGAAGCCCTCAAGCAGAAGATTGAGCAGCTCAAGGTGGCCTACACCGATGACCACCCTGATGTGCAAAGGGCCAAACGGCAGTTGGCCAGGGCCGAGGAATTGGCCCGCATCAAGCTCCAGAGGGCCCGGGAAGAGGCCATCAAAAAGGGGCTGAACCCCGACGAGGCCGAAGCCGACGCCACGGACCTACAATTAGCCGCGGCAAAACAGAGTCTCGAGCGCATCAGTAAAAACATCAAGCAAACCCAGGAGAACATCAAGGGCTACGAAAGGGACCGTGCTGCCTATCAGGCGGAGGTGGACAAACTCAACGCTTATGTCAACAACGCGCCCAACGTGGCCGAGCAGCTTACGGAATTGACCCGCGGCTACGAGGAACTAAACACGGCCTACCAGAAAATGCATGCCAAATGGCTGGAGGCCAACATGTCGGCCAACCTCGAACGGACCCAGCGCGGCGAGCAGTTCGAGGTCGTGGACCCGGCCGAAGTGCCGGACCAGCCCTATCAGCCCAACGTGAAACGGGTGGTGCCCTTTTCCCTGGGCCTGGCCATGGCCCTTGGTCTTGGCCTGACCTTTGGCCTGGCGTACCTTGACACATCCTTTACATCCATAGAGCAGACCGAAGAGGCCACTGCCCTGCCGGTGCTGGTAGTCATCCCTCCCTTGGAGACATTCAAGGAAGTTGAACGCAAGAAGAAAAAATTCGCCTTGTTAACGGCTGTTTTTGGCATCTTGTTCATGTTTTTATTGGGGCTGGTTGCCATCCTGGCCACGGGAAGAGGCCCGGCCCTGAAAAAGCTGATCATGAGCCTGGTGAGCTAAGCGCATGTACAACGAATTTTTCGGGCTTTCGGAAAAACCTTTTGCCCTGGAACCCAACGCCCGTTTTATCGTTTTAACCGAAGACCATCGGGAGGCTTTGGCCACCCTGGTTTATGCCGTCGAACAACAAGAGGGATGGGCCGCGCTTGTCGGCGCTCCCGGCGTGGGCAAAACCACACTGATAATCGCCTTGTTGCAGGAGCTAAGCGACAGAGTTATACCCGCGGTGATCACCAACCCGCGCCTTGAGCCGTTGGATTTCATGAACATGATTGCCCTTGAGTTGGGGCTCAAGGGGCCTTTTACTTCCAAGGGGCACTTCCTGGTGGCCTTCAAACAGCTTGTCCAGCAGTGCCGGGCGGCGGGCAAGCTTCTTTTATTGGTGGTCGATGAAGCCCAGGCCATGTCCTTCGATATGCTCGAGGAAATGAGGCTGTTGAGCAATATTGACGACGGGTCGCCCAAGGTTCTCAACTTCCTGTTGGCCGGTCAGATGGAGTTTCTCTCGGTCCTGGGCCGCGATGAAGCGGCGGCAGTGCGCCAGAGATTGCGCCATTTTTACACGCTTCGTCCCCTGGGCATCGAAGAAACGCGCACCTACATCCGCCACCGCCTGCGGGTGGCCCAGGGTAATCCCGATCTATTCACCGACCGGGCATCCTTGCTGGTTTACCAACTGACAAACGGCATCCCCCGGGTCATCAACACCGTCTGTGACGAGGCCCTGATCGTGGCTTTCACCAGAGGACGCACCAAGGTCGACCTGGACGAAGTCAAGGAAGCCGCCCGCGACCTTCCCATGCTGCGTTTGGCCAAACAGCAGGCCCAACCGGCAAACGGGCAGCCGGCCACGGCCCCGCAACCAGCGCCGCCCCCGGCACAACCAGCCCCTCAGCCAGTCTCCCGACCGGACACGGAACCGGCGGCCAAGCCTGCTCAACCGGCAACGGTGGAACCGGTGGCAGACAGCCGCGCCGCGCGCTCGTTGGAGCCGACAACCGTTGATCCGGCCATTGTAGTGGAGCCACCCGCACCCAAGGCGCCAACGGCTGCCCCGCCGGAGCAGCCGGCCAGAAGCGAGAAGAGACCGCCAATCGACCAACCGGAGGTCAACCCCGCGGCCGAAAGACCAATCCGCCCGTCCGCGACGCCCCGGCGCGGCAAGAAAAAAATTAGAAGTAAATCCAAGGACAAGGGCCGCAACCAGCCCACCAAGGACCAGGGTCTCAAAAAACCCAGCATCTTCGCGCGCTTTTTCGGCAGCATGGGCAAAGGCGTCAGCGGAGGCTTCACCCGGCGGCTTATCCTGCTGCTTCTCCTGTTGGCCCTGGCCGTTGGCGGCTACTGGCTGTTTACAAGCGGCAATGCCATACGGCTCGGCCGTCTGATCGCTCCATACATTGGTCTTGGCGACAGCATTCAGTTGTTTATGCCCTCGGAAAAAATGCCCGCCGACCGCAGGGCCAATCAAACAACCGTACCCGAGGATTGGGGGCCGACCATTATCATCGACCAGAAGGAGGCAAGCCATGGGTAGGATGGACGACCTCCTGCGCAAATCGGGCCGGGATTTGGGGCACCAGTCCCCTTCGGCCGAAGATGGACCCCAAAAGCCCCCACGCCCACGAGCCGAAGACCAGCCGCCCATTGAGCCCCCGGTGGACATGCGGCCGCCCGGCGAACCAAAGGCCCGGCCCCAGAAAATACAAGCCGATGCCATTTACGCCCCCGAAGATATGGATGACGCCCCGGGAGCGATCCGGGAATACGAACCGGACACCGGCGGCAGCCCGCCCCCTGCCAAGGTAAGCGCCCAACTGTTTGAAGATTTAAGTGATGATTCCGACGATGATGAGATGACCATCGTCGACACGCCGCCCCAGCGCGAGCCTTTAAGTGACGACGACAAGCAGCGGCTGGTGAGCCTTTTCGCGCCGTCGAGCCCCCAGGGCAAACGAATCGACATGCTGCGGTCCCAGCTGTTGTACCCGTTTCACGGCGATCCTCCACGTACGATCATGGTCAGCAGCGTCGCCCACAGGGAAGGCCGCACCCTGTTGACCTCGAACCTGGCCATCAGTTTTGCCCGCGGTCTTCAGCAGTTCGTGATGATCATCGACTGCCACCTGGCAAACCCGGAGATCCACCGCCTGCTCCAGGTGCCCCTGCGCCCCGGCCTCACCGACTATCTGGAGCACGGCTACACCGTGCCCGAGATTATTCACTGGACCAGCGTGGACAAGCTTTCGGTCATCCCAGCGGGCAGGCCGACCCACCGCACCGCTGAAATCCTGGCCACCGACAAAATGGTCGACCTGATGTATGAACTGCGGGAGCGTTACGCCGACCGCTTTATCATCCTGGACACGCCGCCGGTCCAGGCCGTGGACGACCCCGCGGTTTTGGCCAGGGTCGTCGAGGGCATCGTCTTCGTGACCCTGGGCGGCGTGACCGACAGGGAGCTGGTCCTCAGGGCCATGCGCTCCTTGCCGGAAGAAAAAATCATAGGAATGGTCTTAAACGATCCTCATCAGTCCGTGCTCGATGCCCCCGACCTTGGAGCGAGCATTGAGGATGTGGGGTAACAAGCTCGATGCGCATACCGTCCAGCAGCCCATCACCGTACATCATCGGCTTCCTGTTGGTGGAGGCCGTTTTGATGGCCATAGGGTCGGTCATGGCCGTTTATTTCCGCACCGGCGGCGCGGAAGAGCTTTTTACCTGGCGTTATTCATGGCACCGGGTCATTTTGGTGCCGATGGTCCTTGAGATCACCTTCTACCTACTTGACCTGCACAACTTCCGTCTGTCGCGATCGTTCATCTGGACGATCTTTCGGGTTTTACAGGCCACGGCCTTGGGAACCATGGCCCTGGCGGCCATTTATTACCTGTTTCCGAGGCTGTTTTTGGGCCGCGGCGTCATCCTCATGTCCTATGTCTTCATCGCGGGCCTGGTGTTGGCCTGGCGGGCCATGTACCACTGGGCCCTGACCAGGGACGTGCTGTCCACCCGGTTGATGATCATAGGATCGGGGCGCATGGCCGACAGCATCCTGGAAGAGTTGACCGGGCGCTCCGACAATCCCTATCTTGTCACCAGCCTGGTCGATGTCGGCGTGGCGGCCCACAACCTCAGGGCCGGCGACCCGCCAAAATCGGACGTACGCATTGGCCAGGCCGGTCCGGATTTACTGGAATACTGGGGCCGTCTGACCAGGGCGGCCTACTACTCCGAGGCCGATGAACTGCTGGGCCTGGCCCGCCACCACCAAGTGGATATGATAGTGGTGGCCCTGGGAGAAAAACGCCAAGTCATGCCCATGGACCAACTGCTCCAATGCCGCATGGCCGGCATACCCATCGTCACCGGCGACGATTTTTATGAAAGCATAGCCGGCAGGATACTGGCCGACTACATCCGGCCAGGCTGGCTGATTTTTTCGCCGGGGTTCACCACATCCCGTCTGCGCCGGGTCACAAAAAGATTCATCGACATTGCCCTGGCCGTGATAGGGCTGGTCTTGTCATCGCCCCTGGCCCTGTTGGTGGCCCTGGCCATCCGCCTGGAAAGCAAGGGGCCGATCATCTACAAGCAGGACCGGATCGGCCAAAACGACAAGCTTTTCACCATCCTCAAGTTCCGTTCCATGACCGCCGACGCCGAGAGCGTCAGCGGACCGGCATGGGCCCAGGAAAACGATCCCAGGGTAACCAGGGTCGGCAAGATAATCCGGCGCACCAGACTAGATGAAATCCCCCAGATGTGGAACGTCCTGCGCGGCGATATGAGCTTTGTGGGCCCCAGGCCCGAGAGATCGCATTTCGTCAAGCAGCTGGAGGAGAAGCTGCCGTTTTACCGTGAACGCCACAATGTCAAGCCGGGCATCACCGGCTGGGCCCAGGTCTGTTTTCCCTATGGCGCCTCGGTGGCGGCGGCCCTGGAAAAGCTCAATTACGACCTTTACTACATCAAACACTCAAACCTGACCATGGACCTGCAGATCCTTTTCCAGACCTTCAAGCTGCTCATTACCGGCGGAGGAGGCCGATGAGCACCACCGACCGCCCGGCCGGACTGGCCGGCCTTATTCCCTGGCTGCTGGTGGGCGCGGCCCTGTTGTGGATCTACGGCCCCATTGCCGGGCCCATGGTCGTGGTGTGGTCCAGCGACCCCAACTACTCCCACGGCTATCTGGTGCCGCTGGTCACCATTTGGCTGCTCTGGCGGGACAAGGCCGCCCTGGCCCAATGCGCGTCCGGGCCAGACTGGAAGGGCCTGGCCATGGTCGGCGCGGGGTTGTTTGTCCTGGTGGCCGGCAGCCTGGCCCATGAATATTTTCTACAGAGGGCCAGCCTAGTCCCTGTCCTGTGGGGCCTGGCCTGGCTGTTGTGGGGCTGGCGGCTGGCCAAACGCAGCGCCTTTGCCATCTGGTATCTGCTGTTGATGGTTCCCTGGCCCTACATCGTCTACGATTCCCTGGCCTTCCCCCTGCGGCTGGCTGCGGCGTCCATGGCCGGCTGGTGCGTCAGGCTGGTGGGCATACCCGTGCTGGTGGAGGGCAACGTCATTCATCTGCCCCACGCGGTATTGAACGTAATAGACGCTTGCTCGGGCATCCGCAGCATGGTTTCCCTGTTGGCCGCGGCACTGTTTTTGGCCTATGTCATGCTGCCGCGCATCTGGCCCAGGTTCGTCGTCGCCCTGGCCGCCCCTCTTGTGGCCGTGCTTACCAACAGCCTGCGCATCACCATAGCCGCCGTGCTGGCCGAAAAGATAGGTCCTCAAACCCTAGAGGGAGTGATGCACGACGCGGTTGGCTGGATCGTATTCATGGTCGGTTTCGGTCTGCTGGCCTTGCTGGCCTGGCTGCTGGCCAAGTTCACCGGTCCGAAGCAAACGGAAGGGGTGCGGCCATGACCGGCGGCAAACGCACCGCAGCGCTCCTGGCGGCCCTGGTCCTGCTGATCATCGCCGGCGCGGTGGCCAGCCTGATCGGCCAGGCGCCCCCCAGGCCCCTGGCCGGGCCCCTGGCCGGCCTGCCCGAGCGGATGGGCGAATGGAGTATGGCCGCGGCGGATAAAAGCCTGGACCAGCGCACCCTTGACGTATTGCGGCCAAGCGACTACCTGATGCGCACCTATGTGCAAAAAGACGGATTCCCCTGCTCGGTATTCATAGCCTTTTTTGACTATCAGCGGGAAGGCCGAATGATTCATTCGCCCCTGCAATGCCTGCCGGGCGGCGGCTGGACAATCAGCAAAAAGGAAACAACCTTTATTGACGGCCCATTCGGGCGGCAAACGGTCAACCACCTGACCCTGGTCCATCAGTTGAACAAGATGAGCGTGTTGTATTGGTATCAGGGACGGGGCAGGCTCCAACACGATGAATACCTGGACCGCATACTGCTGGCCTGGGACAGCCTGAGCAAGGGCCGCAATGACGGTGCCCTGGTGCGGCTGATGGCCCCGGCCGGGCCCAAGGCCCTGGAGATGCAGACCGATCTGGCCGCACACATCAGCAAGGCCCTTCAAGGGTTGATGGATCAAAGCGGCATTGGGCGGAAAGGGCGTTAACGGCCAATGGGCTTTTTTTTCACCCTGGTTTTGACCGCCCTGCTTTACGTCCGGCCTCAGGAATATATTGAGGCCATCAAGGGCTGGCCGATCATGGACTGGGTGGCCATAGCCTGCCTGGCCGGCGTGTTTCTGGAAGGCTCGTTTTCGGCCGAAAAACTGCGGCGTTCGCCCATCAACTGGCTGCTTGTTTTTTTCTGGTTTCAGCTTGGCGCCAGTTGGCTTCTCAACGATTGGCTTGGCGGCATAGTCTTCCAAATAGTCCATTTTTCGCCGGTGGCCATAATGTATTTCCTGGTCGTGCTCACCGTGGACACCATGCGAAAACTAAAACTCTTTATCTGGACCCTGGTGATTTTCTGCTCTTTCCTGGCCTTGGAATCAATGCTCGTTTTTTACACCGGAGCGGGCATCACCGGCGCGACTGCCCTGATGCGCGGTGATGTCATGCAGACAAAAGGCGTGGGCATATTCGCCGACCCCAACGATATCGCCATAAACATGGTGCCCATGACGGCTTTTTTGCTTCCCGCTTTTCATAAGGGATTGTTGACCCGTTCGTGGATTCCGGGTTTCGCCTTCTTGATGCCGTTAATCAACGGCATCATCCTCACCCGCTCCCGTGGCGGCATGCTGGGCATGTTGGCGGTGGGCTGGATGTATCTGCGCCGCCGCACAGGGCTTGTGTTCGCGGTCGTCGGCATTGCCGTAGCCCTGGCCCTGGTCCTCAGCCTGCCGCGCATGGGCGATATCGACACCCAGGAGGGATCGGCCAGGACCCGCCTTGACCACTGGTCATACGGCCTGCAATTGTTCAAAACACACCCGATCATGGGCGTGGGCGTGGGCAACTTCGCCGACATAGGCAACTACACCCACACCGCCCACAATTCCCTGGTTCTGGTCATGGCCGAAACCGGCTTCGTGGGGACATTTTTCTGGGTATCCATGTTGTTGTGCTTCTTCATGCACCTGCGCGACATCCGGGGGGAAGACCGTGCGCCGCCCTGGGCCGAGCCATTCAACAATGCCTTGGAGTCGGCGATGGTCGGATGGCTGACCTGTGCGTTCTTCCTCAGCCAGACCTATAAGCCGCTGCTGTTCATACTTATGGCCACGGCCGTTGCGGCGTTGAATGTAATCGCAAAGGAAAACGGCGTTGATCTGACTCTGCGTTGGAATGCGCGGATGACCATGTTGGGCGGCGTGACCACGGCGGCCAGTATCATATTGATGTATATCGCCCTGCGCGTTCTTTGGGCAATGTAGGTTAAAGGATGTGGGCAAGATGAATTACGGCGACTTATGGTCACGCGTGCTGTGGCCGGCATATGAAAGGTTCCGGGGCAGGCAAACGCCCAGGATCGAGACTTTGCTGGCCCATAGCCAGTACGAGCCGCCGCAAGCGACATTCGCCAGACAAATGTCCGACCTAAGGGCCCTGCTGGAGCACGCACAGAGCGCGGTGCCATTTTACAAAAATTGGTTCACCGAGGCCTCTGTGGAGCCCGAAGACATTACCCGCACGGGTGATCTGTCGGTTTTGCCCTTGGTGGACAAGCGGATGTTCATGGCCCAGCCGGAACTGTTCCGGGCCGATCCCCAGCCGCCCGGCTCGTATACCAAGGCCACGGGAGGCTCCACGGGCAGGCCCCTGCGACTGCGGCTCAACCCGCTGTCGGACCAGTGGCGCACCGCCGTCTACCGCCGGGGCTACGGCTGGGCCGGGTGCCGGGAGGGCGACCGGCAGATCTATCTCTGGGGCGCCGACGTCATGCCCGTTTCAGGTCTATATAAGCTGCGCCGCGGCATGTTCCGGGCCCTGGCCCGCATGCGCTTTTTCAGCAGCTTCGGGCTTGGCGCCCAGGAAATGGACGATGTATTGAGCGCTGTGCGGCGTTTCAGGCCCAAGTGCCTGGTCGGCTACACCACCGCCCTGGAAGCCCTGGCCCGGCGGGCCCTGGCCGTGGGCTGGTCGCCGCCCCGCAGCCTGCGTTCGGTGATAACAGGCGCCGAGGCCCTGAACCGGGACCAACGAGAGATTATCGAGAGAGCCATGGCCTGCCCCGTATTCGAAACATACGGCAGCCGGGAATTCATGCTCATCGCCGCCGAATGCCCAGAGCACAAGGGGCTGCACATCTCCGCAGAAAATCTGATTGTCGAGGTGCTCAAGGACGGCAAACCGGCCCTGCCCGGTCAATTGGGCGAGGTGGTGGTCACCGACCTGCACAACTATGCCCAGCCTTTTATCCGCTATAAAAGCGGCGATCTGGCCGCTCCGGCCGGGGGCTACTGCCCCTGCGGGCGCTCACTGCCCCGTCTGGAGCGCATCGAGGGCCGCATCCTGGACATGATCACCGCGCCGGACGGCCGTATCCTGCCCGGCGAATTTTTCCCGCACTTTTTCAAGGATCTGCCAAACATCATCCAGTTCCAGGTGCGGCAGATCGCCCAGGACCGGATCAACATCAGCATCGTGGGCCATGCGCCCATGAGCGACGCCGACAAGGCCAAAATCATCGACGGAACGGCCGAGGTCCTCCCCGGCGTCGCGGTGGATATAATCGAAGTGGACGAGATCCCGGCCACGGCCGCGGGCAAACGCAGGGTCACCATCGGCCTGGGCCCGGAGGATGGCCGATGATCAGGGCCATGGACAAATGGCTGGGCTCCTATTTGGCCCAAAAACTGCGGCCCAGACCATTGCCCGCCGACGGCCCGCTGCATATCTGTCTGGCCGTTGCCGACCATTTCGAGCCGTGGTGGGCCCATCCCTGCGAGAAACAGGCCCTGGCCCGGCTGGCGACCTGGGAGAAGAACCTGCCGCGGCTGGTGGACGGTCTGGCCGACTGCCGGGGCAAGCCGCCCCAGCACGACTTTTTCTTCCCCATCGAGGATTACCGGCCCCAGGTCATGGACCGCCTCGCCGCCTTGTGCGACAAGGGCCTGGGCCAGGTGGAGGTGCATCTGCACCACCACGGCGAATCCAGCGCCGAACTGGAGGACCTGCTGTCTTTCTGGGCCCAAACGCTCTACCAAAACCACGGGCTCTTGCGCAAGGACCCGGACACCGGCCAAATCGCCTACGGCTTTATTCACGGCAACTGGGCACTGGACAATTCCCGGCCCGACGGCACATGGTGCGGCCGCAACGACGAAATAAGCATCCTGGCCCGCACGGGATGCTACGCCGACTTCACCATGCCCTCGGCCCCTGATGTGACCCAGACCAAAACCATCAACGCCATTTATTACGCCACCGACGACCCGGCCAGGCCCAAGAGCCACGACACGGGCGTCATGGCCCAGGTCGGGCGGCCGCCCTGCGGCGACCTGCTGCTGGTCCAGGGCGTTCTGGGCCTGAATTGGCGCAGACGCAAATGGGGCATTGTCCCGCACATAGAAAATTCCGACCTGTCGGCCGACAACCAGCCCAATCCGGTCAGGGCCGCCCTTTGGCTTAATCTGGCGCCATGCGTAAAAGGCGCGGAGCATGTACGCTTCATCAAGTTGCATTGTCACGGGGCGCCGGAGCAAAACGCCCGGACAATTCTGGGCCATGCCATGAGACACACCTTGGAGCACCTCTTGAAATGTTACAATGACGGGAAAAAGTATAAACTTGCCTTCATGACTTGCTGGGAAATGGTGCAAACTATACATGCATTGGAAAAAGGCGAATCTTTGAAATGGTGATACGCAAGGCGGCATATCTACTTATACTTGTTCTATGGGCCATGCCCATTGCTTTGTCCCAGGCCCAGACGGCCGGGAGTTCGGGCCCCTTGCCAATGCCCACTCCGCCCAGAGCCCAACCCACGCAAGATACGGCCAAATCCGTGCAGCCTCCGCTGGGCGATGTGGACTTGATTCTATTGGACCAGGACCGCCTGTTCGAACTGCGGGAATACGCGATCTGGGACTCTCCCCAATGGCGGCGGCTGATCACCTGGTGCCTTGACCCGGCTCGCCAAAACATCGACCCGGCCGACGGTCCCGGTCTGGCCCTGGCCGCCATGGTCCTCAAGCAACGCGATCCCGCCACCAGCCAGCGCCTGGCCCGCTTGGCCGTGCGCTGCCTTTTGGAAGGCGCGCGTTTCAGCAGGGTTGAGTCGGCCGAAGGCCGCACGATAATCGACGGCGGCCTGCCCTGGAAACCCGATGAGGTGATCAAAGGCGGTTATGACCTCGTGGCGCCGTTTGGCGCGAACACGCTTTTGAGGATCGACAAGATCACCACCACCAAGCTATTGGTGGAAAAGGGCGGGCCGGACCTGAAAACCCTGATGAAACGAGGCCAGGCCTATCATTTGCTGATGTCCGATCTGCACCGCGCCTCGGTGTTGGTGGAACAAACCGCCCTGACCTTCAAATGGACCAGGGACATGCTCCACCCCGACGAACGCCGCGATATCGCCGACTGGCTGCGTGCCCAGGCCATGGTGTTCGCCGAAGACGGCCGGGGATGCTTTGACACAGACTCGGCGGCCGTCCTCAAGATCATGTCCCTGGCCGGCCGGGCCGGTCTCAAGGACTCTCCGCTGGCCGCCGGACTTGTGGAAGCGGCATACACCGAACGTTTTCTGGGCATCTGGCACCCGGCCCTGGAAAATACCGGCCAGGGCGGTGCATGGTTCGGCGGGACCTATGCCGGGGCCATGGCCGGATGGGACCTGGCCATGTTCGCCGCGGCCGTGCCGCCGGGCGACAGGCGCGGCAAGGTTCTGGCCTCGGCCTGGTTCAACGACCGCCAGGGCGCCCTGGTCAACTCTCTGCTGCCGGAAACGGCCCAGGCCCTGGGTGGTCCTTACCGCGGGGTTTGCCCCAGCGGCGACAACGTCATATCGTCCTCCAAGGCAGCCGAACTGGTGCGCATGCAGATGCTGCTGCTGAGGAACTTGCTCCCCGAGGCGCCCATGGCCCAGGAGGTGCAGGCCATGCTGCTGTCCTCGGACGCACCGGCCATGACCCAGGGGCATCATTATTATCTGGACTTCCTGCTTCTGGACATCATCAACCCCGGCAAGGCCATGGCCGTGGCTCCGCTGGACTACCTGGCCCAAGGCGCGGGCAGGGCCTTTTCCCGTAGCGGCTGGACGCCTTGGGACACCCTTGTGGCCTTCAACTGCGGCCCCCATTTCGCCATGCCCCAGCACCTGGACGCCGGTTCGGTTCAGATTTTCAACGGAGGGCCGCTCCTGGCCCGCAGCGGCGCCTACGACGGTCCGGCCACCGAACACGCCACGAACTACGCCGCTCGCAGCATCGCCCACAACACGCTGATTATTTTCGACCCCACGGAATACTCGTGGTATGACATGCGCGACGGCCAAAAGCCCAGGGGCACCTATGCCAATGACGGCGGTCAACGGGCCTGGGCCTATTTCGATGAAAAAGGCCGTCCGCTGAACCAGGCTCCCTGGACGGCCAGCGGCTACAAGACGGGACCGGCTCCCTGGGCCGATTTGATGCCAATATACGAGGCCGCCAATATAACCGCCCATGACAGCGGCTCCAGGTTCGCCTATTTCCGGGGAGATATGACTTCGGCCTACCGCGGCAGTTCGGCCAAGGCCAAACTTGCCGTCAGGCACTTGATCCATCTGCGGCCAGGCGGCCCGGACGACGCCACGGCCGCCGAAGCCGTCGTGCTGGTGGACGAAGTTATCCTGGCCAGGCCGGAGCTTGATGTAAAGGCCGTGTTCCACTTTGCCATGCGACCTTTTATTGAAAGCGAAATGCAGACAGAGGCCCCGGGCCGGGCCAAGGGCCAGGCCAGCCGGTTAAGGGCCTCCAACGGCAAATCCGTGCTTTGGATCGCCTCCATGCAGGATCAGCCCGAAGAGGTGACGCTCATCGGCGGACCTGCCGATGACTGGGTGGACGGCAAGGCCTATCCGCCCCAGCCGCCGGCCAAGGACCCGGCGCCCTGGCGCGTGGAACTGACGCCCACCGGTCAGGAGGGTGTGACCCGAAAAATGGTTCATGTGCTGTTGCCCCTGCCGGGCCAAAACGAAAGCCCGCCAACCCTGAGCCGCCTGCATACGGCCAACGCCAACCTGGCCGGGCTTGTGATCCACGACAGGCAATGGCCCAGGGTGGTGGCCGTGCGGCTGGGCGGCGAGGCCGAGGCCCAAACCATCTCTTACGAATACCCCGATGGGCGTTCCCGGCATCTGGTGGCCGGCTTGGCCCCTGGTGTTGAATATTCGATAACCACAGCCGGTCAAAAGCTTACGATCAGCCCCGGCAAGGGCCTGACCGCATCCGCTGGGGGGGTGCTGGCCTTCAAGCTTGCTCCGGGTGAAGAAAACAAAGATATACAGGTAAAAACGCCGCCGGCCCAAGAGCCGCCGGCAAATGAATAGTTTCAAGTTCCTATTCAAGGATAAATCGGGTTGCGGGAGGTTAGGATGTCCATAAGATTAATCTGGCGCGCGCCGCTGCTATTGCTGGTACTGGCCTTGTTGTTGCTGATTGCCGCGCCGGCAATGGCCGAAAGCGCTTTTTTCAATAACGGCAAGCAGTATTTCGACGAGGGCAAGTTTGCCGAAGCGGCTGTGGAGTTCCGCAACGCCATCAAACAAGACCCGCAATTCGCCGACGCCCATTATTACCTCGGCCTTGCCTATCTCAAACTCGGCGAACCGGCCGAAGCCTACAAGGTGTTGTTCAACGTCGTCCAACTCGACGACAACAACCTTGACGCCAAAATCAAGCTGGGTCAGGTGTCGCTTCTGGCCCGGCGTTTCGATGAGGCCGTGGAACTAGCCCAGAACGTGCTCAAACGCGAACCCGAAAATGTCGACGCGATAGTGCTGCTGGGCCAAGCCTACGGCAATCAGGACAAGCGTGAAGACGCCATCGCCACCCTGGAAAAAGCCAAGCAACTGGCCCCAGACCGCTCTGACATCTACGTCCTGCTGGCCCAGGAAAGCATCGCCCTGGACAAATTCGACGAGGCCAAGGCCGATCTGGACAAGGCCATTGAACTTTCGCCCGACCTGCTCACTCCCAGGCTGTTACTGTTGCAGTTGCAACTTCGCCGGGGCCAAAACACCCAGGCCCTCGAAACGCTTCAGGCCGCCATTGACAAGCGGCCCGACGAACCACGGCTGCGCCTGATGCAGGTCGAGTTGCTGATGCGCATGCAAAAAACCGGCAAGGCCGGCGACGCCCTGCGGGAGCTGGTCGCCCGCCATCCCGAACGCGACGCGTACCGCCTGGCTTTGGCCCGTTACTATCAGACCATGGGCCAAATGGACAAGGCTGAGCAGACCTATCTCGATGCCGTGCGCATGGCCCCCGAATCCATCTGGCCATCCATCCTGACGGCTACTTTTTACGCCAGCCAGGGCAAGGGCCACAAGGCTCAGGCTTATCTTGAGCAGGCCGTGAAAATCGCCCCGGATTCCCCGGTTCCCCTCAACGCCCTGGCCGAATTGAACCTGGAACAGGGCCGCATCGACATGGCCGAGGACCAGCTCAAAAAAATCATTGAGCGATTCCCCAACAACGCCGCCGCCCACACCTTGATGGGCCGGGTCCAGCTCCGCCGCAACCGGGTGCAGGAGGCCGTGGCCAATTTCACCTCGGTTATCCGGGTGGTGCCCGACAACCCAGAGCCGTATTTCTACCGGGCCATTGCCTATGACATGCTGGGCAAGGACCAGTTGGCCCAAAACGATCTGAAAAAATGTCTGACCATGGCCCCGCGCAATATCAGGGCCCGCTTTTTCCTGGCCCGGCTCTATGCCCAAAGCGGCAACAACCAGGAAGCCATCGCCGAGATCAATGAGATCTTGAAAATAAATGCCGATGATGCCGACGCGTACAGCGTTCGCGGCCAGCTATACCTGGCCAGGAGCCAGTTCCCCGAGGCGGAAAGCGATTTCAAAAAGCTGGTCGAACTTAACCCCGACGCGGCCATGGGTTACTTTCTTCAGGGCCGTCTCAACGAGGTGCGCAAATCGCCGGATGCCGCCCTGGAGCTATACAAAAAGGCGCTGGAGAAAAATCCCGACTTTATCGCGGCCCTGCGCCGCATAGCCTTTATCAAGTTGCAGCAGAAAAAGCCCGATGAGGCCATTGCTCTTATTAAGGAGCAGATTCCCAACGTCCGCCGCAAGGATACGATAATCACCTTCCTGGCCGACGTCCTGCAACGACTGGGCAAGACCAAAGAGGCCACGCAACAGTATCAAAAGGCCCTGGACATTAACCCGGAAAACACCTCCGCCATGCTGGGAATGGCCATGCTGCTGCGCTCCGAGGGCCAGGATGCCAAGGCCCTGAAATACCTGGACAGGATCGTGGCCGTCCAGCCGAACAACATCGTGGCCCTGGTTTCCCGTGGGCAAATCCAAGACGAAATGGGCAACACCACCGCGGCCATTGAAGACTATCGCCAGTGTTTGCAGGTCAACAGGGATTTCGTGCCGGCCCTTAACAACCTGGCCTTCCTGCTGGCTAAGCGCGGCGGCGACCGCAACCTGAACGAGGCCCTGACCATGGGCCAGCGGGCCAAACGGTTGGCCCCCGGCGACCCACGCATCCTCGACACCCTGGGCTGGGTTCTGGCCGTGCGCGGCGCATATCAGAGCGCCATGCTGGAGTTGGCGGAATCCCAGAAACTCAACCCCAACGATCCGTCGGTCTATTACCACCTGGGTTACACCCTGCATAATCTGCAACGGGACAAAGAAGCCGTCGAAGCCCTGGAAAAAGGCCTGAAGCTCAAACCGGGCGACGAGCTTCGCGATAATATGCAACAGTTGCTGAACCGCCTGCGGTGACAGATGAAAGCCACTATGAAATGAATTATTACGCAATGTTGCTACGGCAGGGCATGTGGGTTCTGGTGTTTGTCTTGCTCACGGCCTTGCCCGTGTCGGCCGCCGGGATACCGGCCGACACCCAGCACCCCGCATATGCCGCCTTATTTCCGCCGGTGGAAACAGCCGGTGAGATACCCGTTACCATCAGCGCCAGCCCCGGCGCCCTGGACGGGGTTATCGTGGCCGGTTTCGGGGTGCCCTTTCCGCCGGGCTACGTAAGCGATCCGGCCAACATCGCCTTGGTGGACAACCTTGGCATGGAAATCCCCATCCATGTAAAAGTCTTGGCCCGCTGGCCCCAGCCAGTGCCCGGGGCGGGCAGCATCCGCGCGGCCTTGGTCCAGTTCCGGACATTGATGGGCACCACCACGCCCAGGGTCTACAAAATCCGTTGGGGCGCCCCCAGGGCTCAAAGCGAGCCGAGGGGCTGGCCGGCCCGCACGGATTGGGTCGCGGCCTCCGGCGGCGGCTATCCGGCCGGGGCGATCCAGCAACCGCCGGTAATGGCCGCCTTCGAGGCCAAATGGCTGGGCAAGTGCCTGCTCAAAGGCCGCATACTGCCGGGTTTTTCCAACCCCATGGATGAATACTACGACCGGGGCATGCAGTATTATTTCAAGGTGGCCATCAACGATGTTTCGCCCAAGGTGCCCCTGAAAAAGCACATCGATTACGTAAAAGGGTATGAACCATGGCTTTATGACAGGTCCATGACCTTCTTCGTAGTTTACTTCCGCAGCGGCAGGTTCAACGTGTACCGCCAAGCCCATTGGGCGGCCCAGTACTACGCCTCGAAGATCAGCCCCCAGGGCCAGTTCCTGTTGCTGACCAATAAGGGCCAAATAGACATCAAGTACTGTTATCAGGAATGCCTGGCCATGGATTATTGGTTCACCGGCGACGACAAGCTGTTGAGGGCGGCCAAATACCTTTATCCCATATACACTTCCTGGAATTACCACTATGTGCCCCGCGGCGGCCACTGGACCGAGCGCCACTTCGCCTTTGCCCTGTTGGGAGCAGTGACCCACTATGAACTGACTGGAGACACCAAGGCCCTGGACCTGGCCCAGGATATTTTCGAGGCCGGTCTGGACATGCAGTTCAACCCGGCGCCGGAAGTGCCCAAGGGGCACGGCTGCCTGGTTCACCTTGGCCGGCAGCACGGCGAGCGGGGCGTGGACGACCTGTGGGTGTGCAGCCCATGGATGAGCGCCCTGTATATGGACGCCCTGATCAGATATTATGTGGTCACAGCCGACTCCAGGGTGCCCAACGCCATCTCAGCCCTGGGCAATTTCATGGCCACCAAGGGTGTGCACAACACCCAGTTGAGCCCCGACAGGCCAAGATACACCGTGCCGTATTACCTGATAAATGTGCAGGGCCCGGTGCGCACCGAGGTTGAGCCCTGGTCCGACCGCCAACACGCCGGAGAGGCCCTGACGGTGCTGACCTGCGCGGATTATTTCAACCGCAAGGGCGGCGCCCAGGGCGGACTGGTCAAAGAAAAAATCAAGGAGCTTAAAACCACCATGGATTGGCTCTTCAAACCGACCACCGAAAAATCGGCCAAAGACGGCAGCAACCTGCCCGTCGGGACGTTGGGGCCGCCCCGTAAATTCAACTGGTGGTTCCGCACGACCGCAAGCTGGGACTGGTATCTGCAAAACTAGCGGGCGAACCGACAAACCACGCCGCATGACCGCTAAAAGCAGAGTTCATGCGGCGTTTTTCATTTACGGGCCGAAACGATCTCGTAAGCCACCTTTACGGCCGCCACAACCACGATCTTGATCATGTAATAGGGCTGCAATTCGGTCTTGATGTAGCGCCGCACCAGACGCAAGTCGTGCTTGCACGACAAAATTCGCAGCCTGATGTTGCTGGGCCTCCAATAGGCCCGGTAGTTGAGCACCACCTCGGGCAGATAGAGCATCTTGCCCTGTCTGAACACCTCGGCGTTGATATAGGCGTCATCCGAGCGGATGAACGAGGTGTCCAGGGGATACATCCGGTCGAAGACACTACGCCGGGCGATCAGGGTGGGGCCGATCACCGGGCAGATTACGCTGGCCAATAGCTGGCCCATGGTCCTGAAGGGCCGTGAATTGCGGCGGCGGTAGACAACGCTGTTTTGATCCATGTAGTCGGCGTCGCCGTACACGGCCAGGGCCTCTGGGTCGCCGGTCAGCGCCGCGACCCGCTTTTCAAGGCTGTCCGGCGGCCAGGTGTCGTCGGCGTCCAGGATGGCCACGATTTGGCCCTTGGCCATTGCCAGGCCCCGGTTCAGGGCGGAAACCTTGCCCGCGTTGGGTTGATGCACGAACCGGACCCGCTCATCGGCCTTGCTCCCGCCCGGGGCATAGGCGGCGGCCAGTTGGGCGGAGTTGTCTTTTGACCCGTCGTCGATGAAAATGGCCTCGAAGTTCCCGTAGGTCTGGGCCAGCAGGCTGTCCAGGGTCTCCTCAATGGTGGCGGCCATGTTGTATACCGGCGTCAGGACCGTAACCAGGGGCTTTTCCATACCATCATCCTTAAAGCGTCTGCTTCAATTATAGCAGCCGGACAGGCAGCCAGGCCAACAAACATGGTGCGCGATGGCCCGCCGGACTTACGTGTCATTGATGTAGGCCCACGCCTCCAGCGGCCAGGCCGAAGAATTTCTGGCATTGACCAGGATATTCCAGAAAGCTTATACATAATGGGACGAAGGGTAACCGCTATACCACTTTAATGTGTAAAATCCGGCACGAACGCGGCACACCTACGCCTCGGCCAATTGACGGCCAGCCATTTTGGCGCAACCCGCAAAGAAAGGAACCGGGCAACATGGGAAAAGCATATAAAGTCTTCTTGCTGGCCGCCGTGGTCTTGTTGCTGAACCTGCAATACACACCGAACGCCTTTGCCCGGTACACCGGTTGGGTTGATACAGGCAAGGCCGATGTGCAATGTTGGGGCGCGTTGCCGCCGTTGACTTCATACTCCCGTCTCTGTGGAAATATCGACGTCGCCGCCTACACCTATTCCGTGGACAGTCAATTCCCCTCTTTATACCATTATGCGGGGGCATTCCTGAAAGACGGCTACACCGGGGAGGGTCAGGACCATCCCTCCGTCAGCCGCACCAGCGGCACATGGGAAGGCTACCAAGATCACTGTAAAAAGCTCTACACTACCTGCTGCACCGCCGCCGAGGACGGTGAATGCCGTCTGAGGTACAACAGCCACAAGGGCAGTTTCATCTGGCCCAAAGACACAGGCTGGACGCCACCAGGCAATTAACATTCTCCAAGCCTGTCAGGGACCGTCTTCATTGAAGCCATCCGCTATTGCGCTGCCATGTCAACGGCAGAGATGCGGTTGGCCATCTAATTCATTTTTCATATGGACACCCTACCATCTTCCGTCTAAGCTCAAAGCAGTAACCCTCTTGGTTCACTGAATGAATTCCAGGCTGGAGTATTGCTTTTTGCGTCGCTTTTTGATGATCACATACGCTTTTCCGCCCATCGGCGGCGCGGGGGTGCAGCGCCCGGCCAAATTCGCCAAATACATTGGAGACTATGGCTGGCAGCCCGTGGTGGCCACGGTGGACCACGGATCGGCCCCTGCCCAGGACTCCAGCCTGGCCGCCGACCTGCCCGCGGACCTGATCATCGAGCGGCTGCCGACAATGGAGCCCGGTTACGGTGCGGTCAGCGCCGTGGCCTCGGCGGGCGGGGGATCTTCCCTGAGCGGCATGTTCAAACGCTTGTTGGAGAACCTGATCTTTCCCGACCGCCACATCTTGTGGCTCATCACCGCCGTCAAGCATGGTCTGCAGGCGGCGGTGCGCCACGGCGTCGAGGCGGTGATGGTGACCGCCCCGCCGTTTTCCAGTTTCATCATGGGGGCGCACATCGCCCGCAAATTGAATCTACCGCTGATCCTTGACTTCCGTGACGAATGGAGCGGTTATTACGTTCACGGCTTTGAGCCGGGCAAGGGTTCGATTTGGAGCGGCGCGACCAAATCCCTGGAGAGGCGGCTGGTGACCCAGGCCGCCGTGGTCACCGCGGCAAGTCCGGCCTATTGTCACCGCTTCCAGGAAATCTACGGCGGCGCCGATGAAAAATACCGCTGGATACCCAACGGTTATGACGCCGAGGATTTCGAAGACTACCTGCCCCTGCCCGTACCCCGGGAAAAGGGCAACCTGCACCTTTTGTACACGGGCACCGTATTTCCCATAACCAGTCTGGATCCCCTGTGGCGGGCCATGCGCCTTTTGCCTCCGGGCATTCGCAGCCATGTTTTTGTGGAAATCTGCGGCCGGGTAACCGGCGGGGAGGTGGTAAAGCCGCGCATTCCGGGATTGCGGGTGGAGGCCAGGGGCTACATGCCGCACAACCAGGTCATAGAGCGCATGGCCCGGGCCGACGCCCTTCTGCTGACGCTGGCCGATCTGCCCGGTTCGGAACGGGTCATACCCGGCAAGGTCTTCGAGTACGCCGCGGCCCGCAAGCCCATACTGGCCATCTGCCCGCCGGGCGTGGCCTCGGTGCTGGCCGAAGGCTTTGGCGGCGTCCGGGTGCCCCCGGCCAAGCCCCAGGCCCTTGCCGGAGTCATCACCAAGTGGCTGGACGAGCCGCCGGGGCTCCAGGAAAACACGCCGACGCAGTACGAACGCCGCCACCTGACCAAGCTTTTGGCCGACGCCCTGGATTATGCGGTGGATCAGCGGCCCAGAGCCGCACGGTAGAGCTGGGCGTATTGGGCGGCCATGCTTTGCAGGCTGAAGTTGTCGATCACCCGCTGACGCCCGGCCGATCCCATTTCCAGACGCAATTGACGGTCCAAGGCCAGCCCGCGTAGATTGGCCCCCAGGCTCTCTGGGTCGGCGGCCGCCGACAACAACCCGCTGACGCCATGTTCGACGATCTCGCCGGTCCCGCCGACGTCGGTTGCCGCCACGGCCAACCCGGTGGACATCCCCTCCAGGATGGACAATGACACGCCCTCGCTCAGCGATGAATTGACAAACACATCGGCCCCGGCCAACAGGCGCGGCACATCGTGGCGGGTGCCCAACAGCAACACCCTGTCCGCCAATCCCAAGGCCGCCGCCCTTGCCCGCAGGTCCTGGGCCAGATCGCCATCTCCAACGAAAACCAAAACAACATCGCCCCCGGCTCGGTTCAGGGCCTCCACGGCCATGAGGGGATCTTTTTCCGCTGAAAGCCTGGCCACGCTGACCATGACCATCGTGTGGTCTTGCAGGCCCAACTCGGCGCGGACATCCCGCCGGAGCCGTTCATCGGGCCGGAATATGCCGGTGTCCACTCCGTTATAAATCAGGCGCAGCCTGGCCTCGGGCAGACGGTCAACCTGCCGGGCAATGCGCATGGAATCGCGGCCCACACATACGGTATAGCGGCAAAGCCTGCCCACGATGCGGCTAAGCAGGCGGTAACGGGGCGCGGCCCGCCAGGCCGGGCCGACCATGGACGCGCCGTGGCGGGTGCCTATCACCGGCGTGCGCGCCAGTATTCCGGCCAGGCCGGCGTAAAGCATGGCCCCCTGGTTGTGGGCGTGCAGCAGGTCGTAGCCTTCCCGGCGAATCAAGCTCCACAGCTTGGCCACAAGGCCGACGTCGAGCCCGGTGGCCTTGGCCAAGTCGACAACCTTGGCTCCATGCCGCCGGGCCTCGTCTTCCAGTTCGCCGCCGGATTGCATCACCGCTACGTCGGCCCGCAGACCGACCGATGGCGCGCTGCGAACCATCTCCACCACATCGCGTTCCAGGCCGCCTACCCGCAGAGACGAACAAACATGCAAAATCCGTATGTTGTCTACCCCGTCTCCCGGCATTCTTTGCACCATACCAGACCGCCGCGCTGTGACTATCTAGTAACAATTGAAATCATTAACGATTTAAACTATCATGAATCGTGTTGAATTTGTCTTTTATTTGCCGGCAAGAGGTCAAGCAGTGCGAATGTCCAATTTTCTAGCAGTTATCCTTGCTCTTCTGGGTGTGGCGGCGATAGGTTCTCTGGTGCCACTCCTCGATGCCTTCAACTATGCCCTGGACAAAGGCGGCACCCTCCTTGTGCTTAGCTTTCTGGTCTTGTTGTTGGGAATGGGAGTCTGGCTGATAATCGTAGCCTGGAGAATGTACCGGCGGAAATGAAAACCAGGGCCGTTCATACCGCCTCCATCCACTCCGGAGGGATGGCCGCCTTGGTAACCGTGAGATAATGGCAGATCAAGCTATACCCGACAACTACTGGCTGCGTGTCCTGGGTCTGACCAGCCTTTATCCCAATGCCTGGCAGCCCTTTGCCGCGACCTTCAACCGCCAGCAATTGGACGCACTTTCGAGCCAATGCCGGCTGAGCCTGGTGGCGCCGGTGTTTTTCACCCGCCTTTTCGGTCCCAAACCCGGCGGCGAGCCCAAGCCGCCCCATGAAGTGATCAGGCCGATTTATTGGTATCCGCCGGGCTTGCTTCGCGGCAGCCATGGGAGTTGTTTTTTCCGTAGCACCTGGCCCAGCCTACGCAAGGCGGCGGCGCGTCTCAAGCCCCAGGTAATGCTGGCAACATGGGCCTATCCCGACGGCTGGGCGGCTCTGCACGCGGCCCGCCGCCTGGGCCTGCCCCTGGTGCTCAAGCTGCACGGCTCGGACATAAACGTGCAACCGGCCGACGAGGCCCGCCGCCCGTTGATCAGCCGGGCTCTGGCCGGTGCGGACCAGGTCGTGGCCGTCAGCGGCGCCCTGGCCCGGCGGGCCGTGGAGCTTGGCGCGAGATCCAATACCACCCACGTTGTGCCCAACGGCGTGGACGCCCGACTATTCCACCCCTCGGACAGAGCAGAATGCCGCGCCATGCTGGGCCTGCCCCAAGACGCCCGGATCGTGCTTTTCGTCGGCCACCTGGCCGCGATCAAGGACCCGCTAACCATTTTGGAGGCCATTGCCGGCGTGGACAATGCCCTGCTGGTCATGGTGGGCCATGGTCCGTTGAAAGACGCGATCATGCAAAAAACGGCGTCACTTGCCATGGGAAACCGCCTGGTCCTGGCCGGGGAGCAGCCCCTGGAAAAGGTGCCGCTGTACATGGCCGCCGCGGACTGTCTCTGTCTGGCCAGCCGGGCCGAGGGTTCGCCCAACGTGGTCCGGGAGGCCCTGTCCTGCGGACTGCCGGTGGTCGCCTCTGATGTCGGCGATATAGGGCAGGTCATAACCGACCCGCTGTTGGGGCGGATTTGCCCGCCCGGCGATATTGCCTGTTTTTCCCGATCCATCAGCGAGTTGTTGGGCCAAGACGCCCCGGCCGGGCAAATCCAGGCCAAGGCCGCCATACCGTCATGGAGGGAATCTGCCGGGCAACTGCTGGCCGTCCTGGAGCGGGCCGCCGCAGTACGCTGTTGATTTTCCGGAATAATCAGTTGGCGAACAACGCCGCCTGGCGCTGGGCCACTTCCTCGGGCAGCAGGCGCAGGGCCCTCTGGGGCAGGGCAAAGGCGGCCTGATGGGTGGGAATGTTGTAGTAGTCCATCCGGCCCAAGGCGGCGACGCGCTCGGGGTCCGGTTCGGCCAAGGGGTCCGGCCCCAGGGAGCACAGGGCCAAGCCCATGACCCCGGAGACATAAGTCGGCACGTTGGTGGTGTAATAGTGGGCGTAGTCGAACATATCAACTAAAAATTCGAACACGTCGCTGATCAAATCGGCATAGAGGAAATAGGACTCCATCTGAGCCGCCACCACGCCGCCGGGTTTCAGAGCCCTGCGCACGTCTTCGTAAAAGGAGCGGCCATACAGGGCCTGGGCCGGGCCGATAGGGTCCGAGCTGTCGATGATCACTGCATCCCACCGGCCCTGGGAGCCGCGCATGAACTCCACGGCGTCCTGGGTGCGCACCTCGACCCTGTCGTCCTCCAGGCTTTGAGCCACCTGGGGCAGGTGCTCTTTACTGGCCCGAACCACCTCCGCATCAATCTCGCACACGACAACCCGTTCAACGCTGTCATGGCGTAGCGTCTCGCGGACAATACCGCCGTCTCCGCCGCCCACCACCAGCACCTCCTTGGGCTCGGGATGGGTCAGCAGGGGAACGTGGGTAAGCATCTCGTGATAGGCCGCCTCGTCAAAATCGCAGGTCTGAGGCACGCCGTCCAAAAGCAGCATGTTACCCAGTTCTCCGGCGTCGATCATCTGGAGATGCTGGTACTTTGTTTGCCGGTCTTCCAGCACCCGGTCAACACCGATGCAAAGGCGCAGAGATCCATCAAGCTCCGGCGGCTCCAGATACAGGGCGCCGTCCCGGAGTTGATTGGTCGCTTTTTTGTCTAGTCCGTCAGCCATTTCCTTGCAGGACCCGGAGTTCGGGGCGCGCCGCCCCGAATCGTCGGTTCGTCAGTCAAGTATCCCCGCCGCAGGCAACCTGGGGTTTGTGCATGATCTGGTCATCGGGCATGTCCAGCATGCCCCTGGTCAACATCATCTTCTGCACGTTCTGGGCCTTGAGGCCGCTACGCAGGCTTTCGGTGGCCGCATGCATATCAATGACATCACCGCAGGTAAAGACATCCAACGCGGCGTAACCGTACTCGGGCCAGGTGTGGATCGTGAAATGAGATTCGCTGATGATGATCACGCCACTGACGCCCTGGGGGGCGAATTGGTGAAAAAACGGCTTGATCATCGTGGCGCCGGAGGCGTGAACGGCCCGCGTCATTTCGGTTTCGATTGTTTGCGGATCATCAAGGATAGCTTGGGGGCAGCCATACAATTCGAGGATGAGGTGCTGTCCTAATGCTTTCATAGCCCCTCCCCAGCCGGATCACTTTAGAGCCTTTCGGCCCTCGCGCCCGGATTGCCAGGGTTATTCCATAATGGTGGCCGCCTTGAAAAGCGACCAACAAATCACTGCAAAATGGGAACCCAAGCGCAAAACGCATCATCGCCGGGGGGCGGAAGCTGCTGTGCCTGAAAGCATTCAGGCCATTGAGATATGTGCGTTTTTAAGACCCGGTCCCGCTAGAAGCTGCGCATTTTTGCGTCGCGAACGGGAGGGCGTTGCATGGGGTCCCCCGTTTCTTTGTTCGCCATGAAGCCGACGAGCCCCAAGAGCGATATACTGTAAAAGGTGACGGCAATTACTACACCTTCTGATACTGTGCGTCAACACAGTAACGCAACTTGTTAAAAAAAACATACCGGTATTTTCATGCCGCTTCGGGCATAACCATAAATTTCCTTGATATATCTTCCGTTTCCTATGTTATCGTTTGTATTGACGCTTGGTCTCAAGGGCCCTAACATATAAAAGAAGCATATGATCAAACCAAGGGGACGGAACATGACCTTGACAAAAGCCGACATCATCGCTCGTGTTTATGCGAAGGGACAGCTAACCAAGGCTGAGGCGTCCGACAGCGTGGAAAAATCACTCGGCCTCATCAAGCAAGCTCTGGATGCGGGAGACGAGGTGCTGGTAAGCGGTTTCGGAAAGTGGACGGTGCGGGACAAGAACCAACGCCGGGGCCGTAATCCGCAAACCGGCGATCCGTTGACTCTACCGCCGCGCCGGGTGGTTACATTCAGGCCGTCAAGGGTGCTCAAGGCGAAGATCCAGAAATAAGCACCTCGGGCCTTATCGCGATGCCGCTTGGGTGGACACCGATCCGCCGAGGCGGCATTGCTTTGTATTTCAGCCAAATATCGGGTTAATTTTACCCGGCCCGCGAATTTATTACCCACCAGCCAGTCGGCCTATTTCTTTTTCCGTAATATAACCCCTCCTTATTCCGTCATATTTGGCAAAAGCGATTTACTGGCATGGTATGTGCTTTATTCATGGACCAACAAGCCAGCAATGGAGGGACACAATGAGTACGCCAGCTGTCAGCATCAAAGAAATCAAGCGTATGTCGCGCAACAGGATTCGCACCACCGTGGGCCAATTGATTGCCGCTTTGCAGGATGCCAGTGATGATGATCTGTTGGTAATCGCCGCGGCCGCCCGGATCTTGGCGGAAAACGGCCACTTGGAGTCGTAAATTGCAAGTCTTGGAATTCATAAAAGCTCTGGCCTGCACCTGCGGCGCGGTCATGGGGCTGGTGCTCGCCCTGACCGGATGGTTTTAATCCGGGGGAGATCAGCCGACTCACGCCCTCAACCTAAATCGCCGGCCCGACATTTCCAGGCCCAATGCTTGGGCTCCCAGTTCGCGGACAAAACTCAGCATCCCGATAAACGCCTGTGGCCCCGGACATGCTTCGTCGGCCAGGCCGCCCCAGGCCCAATGTTTGGGTTCAATGCCTAACCTTTTCCAGCTCTGTGCCGACGCAATCTTTCCGAATAAAGCCAATATTCCCCTGGGGGAAGTGGGGACCCCCTTTCGACAAAGGTGGTCCCTGTCTCCCCCCAGACCCCCTATCCCCCCTCCAAATGACGTTGCCTCAAGATGGGTCTGAGATTCCCTGGGATACGCCAGTATCAATAGCCAATCCGTGCGTGTTGGCGAATGGAATTGCTCGCTTCATACAGGCCTACGCCATGACCCGGTATGCGGGCCGTGCCCGATAACAGATTAGTGGCCGGTTGAGTCTGGCTATTTGCTTGGCAACACCTGTTCCAAATGGATAGGCTGGCCAGGACGGCCAGCCCGGCGCAGCGCGAAGCCATGCGCCGTAAGCCCCGGATCGGACTTGCTACGGCCGGGGCGCTGTTTCTCGGGCCAGGGACGGCCCGAGAAACAAGGAACAGCAGCACCCCAAGCATTGGGTTGACCGGGGCGATGGCGTCGCGTAATCTTGGTCATGATCAACCAGCCGGTTATACGGGCGTAATCAGGCGCCCGGGGGAAAAGACATGCCGAAATACTTCCATTCCTTTATTGAAGAATATGACGAATTGATCGCCTTTGGCCTGGACCGTAAAAACGACGAACTGGCGGTGAAGGCCTACTTGCAGATGTTTTCCGATGATGATTGCAGTTCGGTGATGACCAGCCGCATGAAGCAGGATGAGCTGACGGCCCTGTTCGACATGATCAGCGACCTGTTGCGGCGGCATCTGAATGAAGAAGAGTATCACAACCTCTTCCTCAAGGAAGAACACCACCATTAACAGACCGTCGGGGGCTGATCATGAGCCAAGTCAAGCCATCGGACCTTATGGCCATCCGGGCTGTTTTGGAAGGCGCGTTTTTTTCGCCGCTGCGACTGTACGACTGGCCCGCCTTTTTATTCGGCCAACCGGGGCTGTTGGACCTGGAAGACGAAGAGGTCTTTGACATCTTTGTACGGGCCGCCACCGCATCATTTACGCTGCATCCGGAGATGGACCCGGCCACGCCGCCCCTGGAGCGAATCTTCCAATCCGACGGCCCGGCGGTTTTGGCCCAGGTAATGGCCAACCTGCGGGGCGACAGGCCCATGCTGTTCCACCGGATGCTGTTGTCGCTGCCGACTATCAAGGACGGCTCGCTGAATCCCCAGGACTTTGAGCTGGTGGAGGATTTCCTGGCCAAGGCCCTGGCGTCGCCAATGGAGTTGAGCCAGTCGGCGGCCGACGAAACCGATGTGCTTTACAAACGGGGCATGCGAGCGGCGGGTCTGGATCCGGACAATATCTCCGACGAGTTGTTGGAGGCCGCCGCCCGGATATTGGCCCACCCCGAGGCCAGGCGCTGCACCAGCGATATCGAGCTATTGATGTGGCTCTGCGGCGGCGGGGCCACCGAGGGCATCCCGGCCGACTTGGCCACAGGAGCCGTGGTGGAGGCCTGGAGCCGCTGGGTGGCGGCGGTGACGGCCCAGCCCGAGGGCATGAGGCTGTTGATGCGTCTGTGGCCGGAGATGGCCCTGAGCCAGGCAGAGTTGGACCAGTTCGGCCCGTCGGCCAGGGAAGGCGATCCGGTCATCGAGGCCCAGTGCCCCTATTGCGCGGCCGTCAATTCCCTGCGCCTGGGCTCCAAGGTTGAAGAAATTACCCGCTGCCCCCATCTGATATTCGTGGGCACCAGCGACGAGGCCCACCTGTTCCAGGTGCTCAGGCACTTTGACATGGGCGCCGACACCGAGGCCCTGCTGGAGTCGTATTACGACTCTCCGGCCGACATGGACCTCTACGCCACGTTCGTCAACGACATGGTGGAGATGCTCCTGGCCCAGGGCCGCCTGGATTCAGCCGAGGTGACCTGCAAACGCTCGCCCCAGGCGTTTTATTATTTGCGGGCCTATTTCGCGGCCAGGGAAGAAGACGAAGCCACGAGGCACTGAGCAGGCCCGTTTTTTGGCGGCAACCAGCCTATTGGAGGATTCACCGTGCAATTATCCGAGCTGTTGGCCAAAGTATGCGACCCGGTAGGCCCTCCGGGCAGGGAAGACGAGGTGCGCCGGGTGATCAGCGAACTGGCCGCGCCCCATGCCCACAAGCTGGAGACCGACCGCATGGGCAACCTGCGGGCCTGGATAAACCCGGACAAGCGGCCCCTGGTCATGCTCGACGCCCACATGGACGAGGTCTGTTTCGTGGTCCAGCGCATCACCGACGGCGGCTGGCTGGGCATCGCCGCCATGAACGGATTCGAGCCCAGGGTGCTGCCCGGCGCCTCGGTGCTGCTCCAGCCCAGGCCGGGCAAGCTGGTGCGGGGCGTTGTGGGCCTGGCCCCGCCTCATATCGAAAAACCGGCTGACCGGGAAAAGGCCCTGCCCATGGAAAGCCTGTTCGTAGATATCGGAGCCTCCAACGCCGAGGAGGCCCAAAAGGCGGGCATCGAGATCGGCACACCGGGCGTGGCCGACGCGGGCAGCGGCAGGCTGCTGGGCAAAGTTTATCATCACCGCAACCTGGACGACCGGGCCGGGTGCGCCATTCTACTGGACGTGCTGGGCCGCTTGGCCGCTACGCCTCCGGATATGGGCGTGGTCTGCAACTTTGCCGTGGCCGAGGAAGTTGGCCTGCGCGGGGCCACCACCGCCGCCTTTGACCTGGACCCGGACCTGGCCCTGGCGGTGGAGGTGACCATCGGCGATACGCCGGGCGTGGACTTGGCCCGCCAGGTCAGCAAGCTGGGCAAGGGACCGGTGATCACCGTGGCCGACGGCCGGATCATCGTGCCCTGGGCCATTGTGGAGTCACTGGAGCGGGCCGCCGCAGCCGCCGGGACACCCTGCCAACGCAAGCTGCCGCCCTATGGCGGCACCGACGCCGGGGCCATCCACATCAGCAGGGGCGGCATCCCCACCGGCGTGGTCAGCGTGCCCAGCCGCAACATCCATTCGCCGGTTAGCCTGCTCAATCTCGACGATCTTGCGGCCACGGCCAACTTGGTTGAGCAATGGGTGCGGAGTTCGGCGGCCTTGGCAAATTGACACCAGCGCCGCGGTCCGGGATGCATGCCGGGCCGCGGCTTATTTCCCACCAACTGAGTTACATTTTCCCCGCCCGGCAATTATCATAAGAGGAATATCAAAGCGGCGCCTTCATCAAGCACCGCCCATAAAAAAGCCGGGCCGCGAAGCCCGGTCGTTCTTTTAGTCTAATGGCTTTTTGCTATGCCGTGCCGCCGTCGTTGCCGCCCAACGGACCCAGGAAGCTCTTGAGGATGGCCGGGCTGGGCATGAAATCCGACTCCGCCAGGTAGCGCTTCTGGTCGGCGGCGATTCTCGCCTCGGCCTTTTTGGCCACCCGGTAAAGCCCGACTATTCCCTGCTCGGCAAGGTCTTCCAGGCTGTTTATTTGATTTGGCTTGGGCGGCCCCACCACAAGATCATAGACACTGGCGGCGGCAATGCGCTTCACCCGGTCAGGCTTGCAGTTGGCCACCCACTGGCCCAACTGACTCACTATGTCCTCCGAATCCCCTCCAGCGGCACTCCCTGTAACCTGCTGACATATAATTGATCGGCCGGCAGGGGCCGTAACTTGAGTCAATTTTTGGTCCGGCGGTTGCCCCATACTGTCCATCCGAGGCATTGTCTTGAATTTATGGGATATTCGACTTGAAAAAAGATTCACTGCCAGGGTCCGGGCGGTTTATGATGCTAGCCGGAACCAAGGAGGGCCCATCTTGCCAAGCAAATTCATGAACAAGCAAACCCCGCTGATCATCGGCCACAGGGGTTGTCCGGCCAAACGGCCTGAAAACACCCTGGCCTCATTTGAACAGGCCGTCCTGGACGGCGCGGACATGATCGAGTTCGACGTCCAGCTCAGCGCCGACGGCCTGCCCCTGGTGATTCACGACCCAAACCTGGCGCGCACCACCAACGGCACGGGCCAGGTGTGGCAATGCAACGAAACCGATGTATGCGCCCTGGATGCGGGCGGCGGCCAGCGCGTGCCCCGGCTGGCCCAGGTTCTGGAGGCCTTTGGCGGGCGGGTGCTGATGAATATCGAACTAAAGCGGGAATGCCTGTGCCATCCCGAGCCGGGCCCAACGGCCGTGGCCCTGGTGCTGGAGATGGTGCGCGTTGCCGGGCTCATGGATCAGGTGCTTTTCAGCAGCTTTTCCTTTGACGCCCTGCGGGTGATCAGAGCCTTGGACAAGGCCGCCAACCTGGCCGTGCTGAGCTACGGTCCGGAAAACGGCGCGGACCCGGTGCTGTTGTGCCGGGCCGTGGGTGCCATATCCTTGAACCCGGACATAGCCTATCTGGATGATGCCACGGTGGAGCGCCTGCACCGGGCCGGGCTGGCCGTGGTACCTTACGGCGGCGAACCCGGCCAAGCCGAGGCCATGAAAAAGGCCCTGGCCCTGGGTTGCGACGGATTTTTCGCCGACGATCCGGGGGCCTGGGCCAAATTGGTTGGACGCTAGCCTTCCAGGCCGGTTGGCGTGGAGTGCTCGTGGCCGTGCAACACGTCGTGGCGGATGCGCTTCAACAGCTCCCTGGCCACCGGGCCTGGCTGGCCGTCGGCCACCTGCCTGCCTTCGATACGGGTGGCGGGCAGCACGTCCAGGGTGGTGCCGAAGAACATCACTTCCCTGGCCGAGGCCAATTCGGTCTCGGGCAGCGGCCCTCTGGTGACCCCGGCCAGCATGCCGTCGTCGATCATGCCCTGGGCCAGTTCCACGCAGCGCCGCACAGTAGTGCCTTCCAGGATGTTTTCCGGCTCGGGCAGGCGCAGCACACCCTGCTGATCCACCAGGGCGAAGTTTTCGGTGGAGCCCTCGGTGAGGTTGCCCATGTCGTTGACGCCCACGGCGAACTTCCAGCCCTTGGCCACGGCCTCGCGCTTCAACAGCACGTTGGGCAGGTAGTTGCAGCTCTTGACTGCCGCGTAAAACCCGCTCTTGGCCGGAACCCGGCTCAGGCCCATGGTGATGCCGTGACTATAGTCGTCTTCGGACGGCGGATGCAGATGCGACACCATTACGTAAACGCCCTGCCGGGGGCATTCAAAGGGATTGGTCGTAAAGCCGCCGGGACCCCGGCTGACATATATGCGCACCATGCAATCAGCGTGACCTCCGGCCCGCACCGTGGCCGCAGCGATTTGTTTGATCTCGTGCAGGGTCATCGGCAGATCAAGGCGGACGGCCAGGGCCGACCCGGCCAGACGGTCCAGGTGCCGGTCGAACTGGTAGATCCGCCCGGCCACGCATTTGGCGGCCTCGAAAACGCCGTCGCCGCGATGCACCAGGTGGTCATCCAGGGGCACGCTCATCAGCCAGGGATCGGTGGTGATCCCGTCGAGCCAAGTGCTGTACATGGCAAGATAATCCTTGGCCCAGGGCCTTGGCAGGGCCTTGAGTCTCTTGATGGATTCCTGCTCGTCTATGACATCTATGTTTGTGTATTCAGACATGATCAGACTCTACAACGCCGCATTGGTTGCGGCAAGGCTTTGTTTGTCAGCATTGACACCGCAAAAAGGATTTAATCGCGCCTCATGCTATTGTCCATGCCAAGCATTGTTCGCGACTACATTTAAGATGCTTGCACAAATGCCCAGTTGCGTGAATAATTCGTAGAGCATTCGGGCGGCACCGCGCCGCATTATAGCATCTGGCTCAAGGAGTTGGCACATGGCTGGGGGCGATGGCAAACGCCGCCGCAAACGCGGCTTAAATATCAAAAAAATGTATTCGCGCACATTGGTCAAGACGTTCAACCATGTTGATTTTCTACGCCTTGCCGACAAGATATACAATTCCAAATCAGCCGCGCATTGGCACCAGCGTTTCGAGAACCTGCCCGACGCCTGGCCCAACCAGGAAGAGCTGTCCCAAAAGGCCGTAGAGTTGGTGCTCGACCAACTCAAACAGAACGGCGAAGAAGTAGACCGCGAAGAAATCGAAAAGCTGATAGAGGCCATCAGGGTCCGCTATTACCGGGAAGGGCACGTCGCCGTCGCGGTGAGCCTGATGGTGCTCTTCGACTGGATCTTCGACGTTGACAACTCAGACCTGCCCTTTGTTTCCAACGACAAGCGCGAGATACAGCACCTGGACAAGCTCCAGGCCCATATCGCCGACGGCAAGGGCGTGGTCTACATGGTCAACCATTCGTCGCATTTCGACGAATTCCTGGTGGACATTCTCTGGCAGCACATGATCATGGGCCTGCCCCTGTTTGCCGCCGGCCAAAACATGATGACCGTCAAGAGCCTGGGCAAGCTGCTCAACCTGGGCCTTTACGTGGTCCTGCGCCAGGGGGCCAGCCGCCACCAGATGTCGGCCCTGTACAACTACTGCCGGGCCATCAGCGAAATCGGCGGCCAGCAGGGCATCTTCCTGGAGGCCTGGCACGGCGGAGCCCGCACCCGCGACGGCAGCCTGCGCTATCCCCGCCGCCTGGTGACCCTGCGCGGGGCCATCGACGTGTCCGACGACGTGGTGGTCCAGCCCATCGCCCTGTCCTATTCCGTGGTTCCCGAAGACTTGCCCCTATGCGCCAGGGGCAGCGCAAGGGCCTGGATCAGAGGCATCGGCTTCTGGCACACCCTGGGCCAGATGCTGTTGCATCCCAAGGCCTGGCCCCTGCACGCGGCCAAAAACCTCTATGGCCGGGCCTATGTTTCGGTGCCCAAGCCCATGCTGCTCAGCGAACTGAAGGAGCTGCACGCCAAGGACAAGGGCGGTCTGGCCCTGGACGAGTTCGTCACCCTGTACTGCATCAAGGAAATCGCCCGCACCAAGAAGATCATGGCCAGCCAACTGGTGGCCAGGGGCGTGGTCCGGGCCCGTCACAAAGGCGAACGAAACCTCAAGGCGGCGGTTGACCACGAACTGGAACTGATCCGGGAATACCACCAGAGCGCCTTCGGCCAAGAGCCGGATATCGAAGATTTCATCACCAACAACCCCATTGAAAAGGTCATCGAAGACGGTCTGGCCACCCTCAAACAGCGCGGCGTGCTGTCGCGCTGGCGCAAGGACGACCTGAAGCTGCCCCTGGTGCTCAGCGAGGCCGGCCTTTCCTATTACGCCACACACGGCGACCGGCGCATCTATTCGCCAACCGCGGACCAGAACATCGTCGTGGTCGGCGCCGGCAACTGGGGCTTCGCCCTTTCCCGTCAATTGGCCGGTCGCCTGCTGGAAACCAAAAAATACGATAACGCCAGCCTGACCCTGTTTGACACCCGGCCCGAAGTCGTCGAGGCCATGAACCAACTCCGCACCGGCACGGGCCGTTTTTCCGAAGAGTTGCTGCCCAAGAACATCTTCGTGACCCACGACCTGCCCAGCGCCTTCCGCAAGGCCAGCGAGATCGTTCTGGCCTGCCGCCCCGAAGACTTCGTGGGACGCCTGGAGGGCATCCTCAGCGCCTCGGAGCAGCCTTTCAAGCTCATGGTGGCCACCCGCGGCTTTGTGCCGGAATACAACCTGCCGCCGGTGCTGGTGGCCCGGCAACTGGCCTCCCGGGCGGGCCGCGACGACGTGAAGATCTACACCCTGGCGGGTCCGGTGACGCCCGAGGACATGGTGGAAGGCCAGCCCATCCGGGGGCGGCTGGCCGGCCCCCAGCCAGGTCTTGACGATCTGGCCGACCTGTTCAACCAGGCTCATTGCGGGGTGGACACAAGCCACGACGCGGTGGGCGTGGAGATAGCCGACATCATGGCCAGGATCTACGGCATGTGGGTCAGCTACGTCATCCGTAGCGACCGCCAGACCAGAGCCCAGGATCTGGGCAGGCTCATGGCCGACGCCGCGGGCGAATCCCGCAAGCTGGCGATCAGCCTGGGCGGCCTGGAGGAAACCTTCCGGGCGGGCGGCTACGCCTGGACCGAAACCTACGTGGCCGTGACTTTAAAGGGCGACGTACGTGAATTCGGCAGGCTGTTGGCCCGGCAGGCCCGCAAACAAAAGGACATTCCCACAGCGGCCAAAAAGCTCAACCGCCAGATGCGGGAAGACGGCCACGGCATCCAGACCCTGGAGGACCTGAAACTGGCCAGACTGGCGGCCCGCAAGCTGGGCCTGGAACTGCCCATGCTGGAAGAGGCTCATCAGGTTCTTTTTGGGGAAAACGACTAGGGCCGGAGGTCAACTGCCCCGCGGCTGGCTGCATAATGCCGGAAGGACCGGAAGCGGCCATGGCTTCCCCCCAGCAAGCCGCGGGGGATATAAATCCCTCCTGGGGATTAAAGTAAACATTTCCTTGTGCCGATACGTCTTATTAGACAAGAAGACAAAAAGGGACAAGGAGGTCCGAGATGACTCCCAGTCACCGAAATACACACCCCGTGCGAGAAGTTCTTGCCTGCTTGATGAGTTCGCCGATCTACTTCGATCTGCCTCTGTGCCGCCGCCTAGATCTGCTCAAGACGATGCATTCGGCCCTGTGCCGTTGACGCACCTACACGTTGTAATCGCTCAGGCAACCCATTTCATGAAACGGCCCGGCTAGCGGCCGTAGGAGTGCAGGCCCGCCAGCAACAGGTTCACGCCAAAGAAGGTGAACAGCACGCAGACAAAGCCGACGACCGAAAAGACCGCCAGGCGCTTGCCGTGCCAGCCCCGCAGATAGCGGCTGTGCAGAAAACCCGCATAGACGAACCAGGTGATCAGCGACCAGGTCTCCTTGGGATCCCAGCCCCAGTAGCGGCCCCAGGCCACCTCGGCCCATATGGCGCCGGTGACGATACCCACCGTAAGCAGGATAAAGCCGATGACCACGGTCTGGTAGATTAACGAATCCAGAGTCAAGGCCTTGGTGCTTTCGGGGTCCGCGCTCTGGCCGGTGACGAGATACATCACGCTCAGCGCCGCCGAAACGCCGAATCCGGCGTAGCCCAGGAAGCAGGCGATGACATGGGCGATGAGCCAGTTTGACTTCAGAGCCGGTTGCAGGGGCTTGATGGTCGGGTCCACGGTCTGGGCCGAGCCGCCGAAAACCGCCGTGAACACCACCGGATTGGTGGCCAACAGCACCGACAAAAAGGCCAGCGGAATGGCGTACATGCCGATGCGGCGGTTTTTGGTGCGCCACTCGATGATCAAATAGATCAGGGTCAGGGTCCAACCGAAAAAGATCAATGATTCATAGAGATTGCTGAACGGAGCATGCCCATAGCCCAGTTGGTATGACTCCACCCAGCGCATGATGATCGCCACGGTGTGAACCAGCCAGGTCAGGGCCGTGGCCGCGGTGGCGATCTTGCCGAAGAAATCGCGTTTGAATATGCCGTAGCAAAGGTACAACACCCAGCACAGGAAATATGCGGTGGTGAGTCCCTTGAATATCTCGATGCTAAGGGTGTTGTCCATCACTCGCTCCCGCCTTCAGTCTGCGCACGAAGATTATCGGCCAGTTTACCCAGCATCAGCTTGAGCCCGGCCTTGTTCTTGTTGGACCCGCCGGCTATGGCCACATGGCAGGAGCCCTTGGCCGGGCTTACCACGATCCAGACCTTGCGATGGGCGAAATAGAAGGCAATGATAAAACCGGCCACCATCAGGCCGCAGCCGATGAATACGAACCACACGCCGGGGTCGTATTTGGCCGACAAACCGGTGAACGGCGTCATGTCCGCCGCGATGATTTCAACCTGGGGCGGGGCCGAGGCCGGGTCCTTGGTCTTGAAGGCCACCAGATCCATGGGCTCCGAGCCCGGAGCGTGCAGGCCTAGGCGGACCATGGGTCCCTGATAAAACATGCCCATGTTGAGCATGGGGTTGAAGTCGGCCAGCCAGACATGGCCGCCGCCGGGCAACATCTGCCGGGCCTCTCCCTTGGGGCTGAAGGTAACCTTGAAAGGTTGGCCCATTCCGTCGATGGTCACTTCCAGCTTTTGGACATATACCGCCCTTTCGTCTTCTGTGGTCTGCAGATCGCTGATCACGGCGCTAACGGATTTGCGGCCCGAACCGGGCCCGAAAAGGGCCATCGAGCGGGGTCCGGCATTGGGCAGGCTGAGCATGACGCGGGCCCACTCGCCCTTGTAATTGGGGCCCTTGTCCCGCAGGGCCGGGCTGACGCGCAGACTGACCGAGACGCCGCCGGGCAGATCCACCGTGCCTCCGGCGGCGATGTCGGCGCTGACTGCGGCATCCCCATCCTTGATCATCAGTTTGACCTTGGTCAGGTCGTAGCCGTAAAAGGACTGGTAAAAGTCGATGCCGCCGAAACCGGCCGGGTCGTTGACAATGATGTCCCTGGTGAGGACGTCCTTGCCGTCCTGGACGAACGTCAGTTTGGAGCGGTATTCACTGACCTGACCCGTGTCGTAGTAGTCGATGTTGAACTTATCCAGCCTAACGCTGAAGGGCAGTTTGTGGCCGCCGCCGCTTTCCAGGGCCACCACGTCGGCCTGTTTGCCCTGGGGAATGCGCATGGTGCCGTCAAAGCCGACGATCAGGCCGATAATGGCGCCGATGAAGATTATCAGCACCGACATGTGCACCACGTATACGCCCAGGCGCGACCAGGCGCCCTTTTGGGCGAAAAGCGTGGTCTTGCCCCCATCGGCGGCCTTATGCACCGCGCCGAACGGGACCAGCAGCTTTTCGGCCTTGGCCACGGCCGATGCGGCGTCAACCGGCAGGTCCAGCTCAATGTTGGGCTTGCGCGCCTTGGACAGCTCCTTGGCCGGGTCGGAGCGCATCAGCCGCAGGGTCAGGGGCAGCCGCTCGATGGAGCAGATAACCAGGTTGGCCGCCAGCATGGCCAAAAGGAACAGGAACCACGGCGCATGATAGGTGTCGTTCAGGCCCAGTTTCAGGGCCGTGGCGGCGAACGCACCGAAGTAGCTGTGGTAAAAGGCTTCGGGCTGGTTTTGGGGGACGATGGTGCCGATGATTGAAAATACGGCCAGGGCCAAAAGCAGGATCAGCGCCAGTTTGACCGAGGCCAGAAAATCCCACAGGCTGCGTCCGAAAGAGGGCTTGGCTTTATCTTTGCTCACACTCGCTTCGCTTTTTGTCTAGCATATTGTTGAAAAAGTCCGTCCTGGCCTTTTTCAACAGTTCCTTGGTAAAAGCTTGGTTTTACCAAGGAACTCAATTTGCTTGTTTCTTCTAAACTGCGCAAATTGGCGGGCCGCCCATGGCCCGCCTGGCAGGCTGTTCGAGAGCAACCTGCCAGCTACCGATTGCCGCCATAGCGGGTAAGCCTACCAGACAAGCCGATTTTTTGACAATAATACTCATTCCGCGGCGCAGGTCATGGACTTGAAGCTCACCGTGCCCCGGCCCAGAAGGTCGTGGAGGTGGACTATGCCGATGAGCCTGCCCTTTTCCACGATGGGCAATACGGTGATGAGCTTTTGCTCCATGATGTGCAGGGCCTCGGCGGCCATTTCCCCGGGGTCGATGGTGCGGGGGGAGCGGGTCATGAATTGCTTGACCCCGGCATCGGCCAGGCTGCGCCCGGCCACGATGGCCCGCCGCAGGTCGCCGTCGGTGAACAGGCCCAAAAGTTCGCCGCCGGGCTTGCCGTCGGCCGTGACAAACACCGAACCCAGATCGCCGGCGTTCATCACCTCCACGGCGAGGGCCATGGTGGCCTCCGGGCCCACGGTGGGCATATCGCTCACCGGCATCATCACCTCGCTGACGGCCATGGCCAGGCGTTCGCCCAGCTTGCCGCCGGGGTGGTGGCGCTTGAAATCTTCGGGCTTGAATTGGCGCAGTTCCATCAAGACAACGGCCAAGGCGTCACCCACGGCCATGCAGGCGGTGGTGGAGGCCGTGGGGGCCAGGTTGAAGGGGCAGGCCTCGCGCTCCACGCCGGTGTCGATAACCGCGTCGGCGGCCAGGGCCAGGGCCGAATCAAGGCCGCCGGTCATGGCCACCACCTTCGCGCCATGGTTGCGCAGGGATGGCACCAGGTTGACCAACTCCTCGGTGCCGCCGCTGTTGGACATGGCCAGCACCACGTCGCCGGGGTAGACCATGCCCAGGTCGCCGTGCAGGGCCTCCACCGGGTGCAGAAAAATGGCGCTGGTGCCGGTGGAATTGAGGGTGGCCATGATCTTGCGGGCGATTATGCCGCTTTTACCGATGCCGGTGGTGATGACCTTGCCCTTGGAGGCGATGATCATCTCCACGGCCTTATCGAATCCGCTGTTGAGCCGCCGCTTGACGCGCTCCAGGGCCTCGATTTCGATGGACAGGACCTCGTGGGCCCGTTGCATCACATCAGTCAACTAGCATTTCTCCAGGGCGAACTTACCCTGACAGTCTTCCACGGCCACGGGGTAGTTACCGTCGAAGCAGGCCAGGCAGAAGCCCTCCTTGCTGGTGTGGGTGCCTTCCAGAAGCCCGTCGATGGACAGATAACCCATGGTGTCCAGGCCGATCATGTCGCGGATTTCATCCACCGAATGGTGGGCGGCGATAAGTTCGCCCTTGGTGGAGAAGTCGATGCCGTAGTGACAGGGGAACCTGTGCGGCGGGCAGGAGACCAGCATATGCACGCTGGCCGCCCCGGCCTGGCGGATGTTGGCCACGCGGGCCTTGGTGGTGGTGCCCCGGATCACCGAGTCCTCGACGATTACGACACGTTTGCCCTTGATCAGATCCTTGACCGGGTTGAGCTTGACGCGCACGCCGAAGTCGCGCATGTCCTGGCTGGGCTGGATGAAGGTGCGGCCCACGTAGTGGTTGCGGATCATGCCGAACTCGAAGGGCATGCCGCTGGCCGTGGCATAGCCCAGGGCGGCGTAGTTGCCGCTGTCGGGGAAAGGCATGATGAAGTCGGCTTCCAGATCCGGATATTCCTTAGCCAGTTGAGCGCCCTGGCACTTGCGCACCTGGTACACGGTCTGCTGGAAGATCTGCGAATCGGGCCGGGCGAAATAAATGAACTCGAAGATGCAGTGGGAGTGGCGCTCGGGCGGGAAGGGTTTGAGGCTTCTGAGCCCGTGTTTGTTGATGAAGATCACTTCACCGGCCTCGACCTCGCGGACGAACTCGGCGTCGATGAGGTCCAGGGCGCAGGTCTCGGAAGCCACCACCCAGGCGTCGCCCAGGCGGCCCAGGCACAGGGGCCGGAAGCCCTTGGGGTCCCGGGCGGCCACCAGCGTGTCCTCGGTCATGAACAGGAAGCAGTACGCGCCGCGCAGGTGTTGCAGGGCCTCCAGCAGGGCGTCTTCAAAGCCCATGTGGATATTGCGGGCCAGCAGGTGCATGACGATCTCGGAGTCCATGCTGGTCTGGAAGATGGAACCTTCCATCTCCAAGCGGCGGCGCAATTGGGCGGCGTTGACCAGGTTGCCGTTGTGACCCACGCACAGGGTGTGGCCGGCATGGTTGATGATGAACGGCTGGGCGTTGTTCAAAACCGAGGAACCGGTGGTCGAATAGCGCACGTGTCCACAAGCGGCGTGTCCCTTCAAGCGGGCCAGGTCGCGCTCCTTGAACACCTCGGGCACCAGGCCCATGCCCCGCTTTTCGTAGATCAGCCTGCCGTCGGTGCTGACGATGCCCGCTGATTCCTGGCCCCGGTGCTGCAAGGCGTACAGACCGTAATAGGTCAGACGTGGGGCGTCGTCATGGCCGAAAACGCCGAAAACGCCGCAATAATCTTTGGCCTTGGGCCGCAAATCCATCTTAGGGCACATTGGAGCTATCCTCGTTGTATTTGGGGGCCGTGAATCAATTAAGCACCGCCCAAGCCGTAACTATATGCCACATGGCCTTTGTTTGCCAACCACAGGGTTACTGCTTGGCGCGCCCGTAATAGTCCTGCAAGGGCGTAACGCCCAAACGGCCCTTGGTGACGATTGCCTCGATGGCCTCCACCGTGGCAGTGGCCGCCGCCATGGTGGTGATGTAGGCAATGCCCCGCTCCACCGCGGTACGGCGGATCATATAGGCGTCGTTGAAGGAGCCCTTGACCTTGTCGCCGCCGGTGTTAATCACCAAGTCCACGGCGGCGCTCTTCATGGCGTCGACCACGTGGGGCCGCGACTCGCTGACCTTGTACACGTGTTTGGAGGGCACACCCTGCTCCGTAAGGTACTCATGGGTGCCCGCCGTGGCCACGATATTGAAGCCAAGCTCATGGAACTTGCGGGCGATGGGCGTAACCGCCGCCTTGTCCGCGTTGCGCACGCTGATGAACACCGTGCCCTCTTTGGGAAGCCGTTGGCCCGCGCCCAGTTGGGCCTTGCCAAAGGCCAGGCCCACGGTGTCGTCGATGCCCATGACCTCGCCGGTGGAGCGCATCTCCGGGCCCAAAACCGGGTCCACGCCGGGGAAGCGGGCAAAGGGGAACACGGCCTCCTTGACCGAGTAGTGCTTTGGCACCACTTCCTCGGTGACGCCCTGTTCCTTGAGGGTCAGGCCCATCATCACCTTGGTGGCCACCTTGGCCCAGGGCACGCCCGTGGCCTTGGACACGAACGGAACGGTGCGCGAGGCCCTGGGGTTAACCTCCAGCAGGTACAGCAGGCCGTCCTTGACCGCGTACTGGATGTTCATAAGGCCCAGCACGCCCAGCTCAAAGGCCAGGGCATGGGTGGCCTGGCGGATCTCGTCGATCATGGCCTTGCCCAGGGTGTGGGCAGGCAACACGCAGGCCGAGTCGCCGGAGTGCACGCCGGCCTGCTCGATATGCTCCATGATGCCCGCCACCACGCAAAGCTCGCCGTCGCACACCGCGTCCACATCGATCTCCACGGCGTCTTCCAGGAACTTGTCGATGAGGATGGGGTGGTCAGGGCTGGCCTTGACCGCCGTGTCCATGTAGTGCTCCAGGGCCGGGGTGTCGTGGACGATCTCCATGGCCCGGCCGCCCAGGACATAGCTGGGCCGCACCACCACCGGGTAGCCGATGCGCTCGGCTATCTCCACGGCCTGGGCCACGCTGGTGGCCGTGCCGTTGTCGGGCTGGCGCAACTTGAGCAGCTTGAGCAGTTCGCAGAAGCGGTCGCGGTCCTCGGCCCGGTCGATGGCGTCGGGCGGGGTGCCCAGGATCGGCGCGCCGGCGCGCTCCAGGGGCACGGCCAGGTTCAGCGGGGTCTGACCGCCGAACTGGACGATAAGACCCTCGGGCTTTTCGCTGTCGATGATATTGAGCACATCTTCCTGGGTCAGGGGCTCGAAGTAGAGCTTGTCGCTGGTGTCGTAGTCGGTGGAGACCGTCTCCGGGTTGGAGTTGACCATGATCGACTCGATGCCCATCTCTTCCAGGGCAAAGCTTGCGTGCACGCAGCAGTAGTCGAACTCGATGCCCTGGCCGATGCGGTTGGGCCCGCCGCCAAGGATCATGACCTTGCGGCGGTCCGAGGCCCGGCACTCGTCCTCAGTCTCGTAGGTGCTGTAGAAATACGGCGTGAAGGCCTCGAACTCGGCGGCGCAGGTGTCGACGAGCTTGTAGGTGTGGCGCACGCCCTGGGCCAGGCGGTGGGCCCGCATGGCCATTTCGTCCACTCCGGCGGCCTTGGCCAGCTGTTTGTCGGAAAATCCCCATTCCTTGGCCCGGCGCAGGAGCTCGGCGTCGAATTTATCGAGGCCCGGTCCCTTGGCGTCCAGTTCGGCCTGGAACTCCACGAGCTGTTTGATGTTGTGGAGGAACCAGGGGTCGATCCAGGAGATGGCGTAGATTTCCTCGATGCTCATGCCCTGCTTGAGGGCCTGGGCCACCCAGAATATGCGTTCGCTGTTGGGTTTGGCCAACTTCTGGCGCAGCACGGCCGGATCGGTGTCGCCATAGTCCTTGCCGTCACCCATGATCCCGGCCCGGCCGATCTCCAGACCCCGCAGGCCTTTTTGGAGCGATTCCTTGAACGTGCGGCCGATAGCCATAGTCTCGCCCACGCTCTTCATGGCCGTGGTCAGTTCGTCTTTGCTGCCGGGGAATTTCTCGAATGCCCAGCGGGGGATCTTGGTCACCACGTAGTCGATGGTCGGCTCGAAGCTGGCCATGGTCTCCCGGGTGATGTCGTTGGGCAGCTCATCCAGGGTGTAGCCGATGGCCAGCTTGGCGGCCATTTTGGCGATGGGGAAGCCCGTGGCCTTGGAGGCCAGGGCAGAGGAGCGGCTGACCCTGGGGTTCATCTCGATGACGATCATCTCGCCGTTTTCGGGGTTGATGGCGAACTGAACGTTGGACCCGCCGGTCTCCACGCCGATCTCGCGCATGATGGCGATGGCGCCGTCGCGCATCATCTGGTATTCCCGGTCGGTCAGCGTCTGGGCCGGGGCCACGGTGATGCTGTCGCCGGTGTGCACGCCCATGGCGTCGAGGTTTTCGATGGAGCAGATGATCACGACGTTGTCCTTGTTGTCGCGCATCACCTCCAACTCGAATTCCTTCCAGCCCAGCACGGATTCCTCGATCATCACCTCGGTGGTCAGGCTGGCGGCCAGACCGGCCCGGGAGGTTTCCAGCAACTCGTCGATGTTGTAGGCCACGCCGCCGCCGGTGCCGCCCAGGGTGAAGGCGGGCCGCACCACCAGGGGGAAGCCCAGCTCGTCGGCCGCGGCCCGGACATCGTCCAGGTTGCGGCAGATGGCGCTGCCGGGCACCCGCAGGCCGATGTTGTCCATGGCCTGGCGGAATTCCTCGCGGCTCTCGGCCTTGTGGATGACCTCGGGCGTGGCCCCGATCATCTCAATGCCCAGCTCTTCCAAGATGCCGGTGCGGGCCACTTCCAGGGCCGTGTTCAGGGCCGTCTGGCCGCCCAGAGTGGGCAGGATGGCGTCCGGTCGCTCCTTGCGCAGCACCTCGCAGACAAACTCGCAGGTGATGGGCTCCACATAGGTGCGGTCGGCCATTTCCGGGTCGGTCATGATGGTGGCCGGGTTGGAGTTGACCAACACCACCTCGATGCCTTCCTCCCGGATGGCCTTGACGGCCTGGGTGCCGGAATAGTCGAACTCGCAGGCCTGGCTGATGATGATCGGCCCGGAGCCGATGATCATGATCTTTTTGAGGTCTTCGCGTTTGGGCATTTGCCTATTTGCTCTCAGTAATAAAAAACGGGCCTTGTTAGCCCGCCTAATGCTCTATTGCGCGGCCCCGGTGGCTATTCCCAGGGGCTTTCTGGTCCTCATCATCTCCTCGAACCGGTCGAAGAGGTAATCGGCGTCATGCGGACCGGGGCTGGCCTCCGGGTGGTACTGCACGCAGAACAGCGGCAGCTTGCGGTGGGCCAGTCCTTCCAGGGTCCGGTCGTTGAGGTTCAAGTGGGTCATCATGATATCGGCGCCGGTCAGGGTGTCGCTGTCGACGCAAAAGCCGTGGTTCTGGCTGGTGATCTCCACCTTGGTGGTGGCGATGTCCATCACCGGCTGGTTGGCTCCCCGATGCCCGAACTTCAGTTTGAAGGTCTTGCCGCCCAGGGCCTGGCCGATCATCTGGTGGCCCAGGCAGATGCCGAATGTTGGAACCAGGCCCATGAGCTTTTTCATGGTCTCGACCACGTAGGTCACCGCCGACGGGTCGCCGGGGCCGTTGCTCATGAACAGGCCGTCGGGGTTCAGGCGCTGGATCGTCTCGGGCGGTGTGTTGGCCGGCAACACGACCAGGTTGCAGCCGCGCTGCTCCAGGCGGCGCAGGATGTTGTATTTGATGCCGCAATCCAGGGCGGCCACCCTGAATTGGCCCTGGCCCATGGCCCAGATTGCCTCGGCGTCGAAATCGCCCTCCAGGTCGAGTTCCCCGGCGGGCTTGCCGTCGGCCCAGCGGTAGGCCTTTTCACAGGTCACGTTCTTGACCAGGTCGATGCCCACCAAACCGGGGCTGTCCTTGGCCTTTTGCACCAGGCTTTGCGGGTCCAGATCCTCGGTGCTCAATACGCCCTTCATGGCCCCCCGCATGCGCAGATGCCGGGTCAGGGCGCGCGTGTCCAGGCCCTCCACGCCCAGCACTCCGGCCTCTTCCAGGTATTGTTTGAGGCTCATGGTCGAGCGGAAATTGCTGGGGAAATCGATGTATTCCTTGACCAGAAAGGCGGAGACCTGCACGGCCGCGCTCTCGACGTCCTCGGGGTTTACTCCATAGTTGCCGATGAGCGGATAGGTCATGGTGACCATCTGGCCATGATAGGAAGGATCGGTGAGCACTTCCTGGTAGCCGGTCATGGCCGTGTTGAAACAGACCTCGGCCGCCACCTCGCCGCTGCCGGCAAAGGCGCGGCAGGGGAAGGTCGTGCCGTCCTCCAGAGCCAGTAGAGCCTTTTTCGCCATTAGACACCCTTCAGCCCCTGCACCACCGACGAGGGGTCCAGAGGCCGTACGTTTTGGACAATAAATTCGCGCACCGCCTCGCCCGGCGGCGTGCCTTGTTTGTAACACACAAAGTCGAGTTTGACACCAAGCTTGGCCGCAACTTTTGTGGCCAACAGCGGCCAAACCACGCCCAAATCACCGATTATCGGCAACGAGCCGGGCAAACGGGCAAATCCGCTCATCTCCATGCGGAAGGGCAGATCGAACCCAGCGGCCTTGGGCAGGCCCTTGTCGATGGCCACGGCCACGGCCCCGCCTTGGCGCTCAAGCCGCCAGGCCCGTTCCAGGGTCGGGTCCAGGTCGATGCGCACCACCCGCTTTTGCTCCAGGGAGAATGTCTTCAGGCCCTCGTAGCGGGCCCACAGGCCATGGCCGGTGAACAGTTCGAAGGGCCCGTCGTGGATCTCCTGGGCCAGGGCCAAGCCGCTTTCTATTATTATATCGGACTGCGCAAGGGCCTGGGCCACCAGGGCCGAACGGCGGCTGATGGGCACGCTGTCGCCCACGGCCAGGCCCACTTGGCCGCCGCCCACGAGCTGGGGCACCGTCACCAGACAGGGCGCGCCCCGCTTGGCGCAGGCGCCGAGCATGGTCAATTCGTCGCAGCCCAGGCCGGCCACGGCCTCCAGGGGCAGACCCGCGCCCTTGGCCATGCCCAGCAGCCGCCGGGCCTCGCTCTCCACCCACATGCCGGTGGGATAGGCCAGGTTGCCGGCGACCTTGATTATTTCATTGCCCGGCGCGGAAAGCAGCCGCCTGAGCAGGTCCAGGTCCAGGTGCACCCGCCGGGCCATTTCCTCGATCACCGCCGCGCCGGCCAGGGAGACCTCCACCTTGCCGTTATGGGGCAGCACATCCGGGGGCAGGCCGATCATGGCCCCGTCCACCCGGCGCACCCGCTCCAGGCTTCCGGCCATCTCGTGGCCCACCACGGCGCTGGAGGTGAGCACCCCGTCCACCAGGCCCAGGCGCACCAGTTCGGCCACCATGCAGGTGGCTCCCTCGTGGAGATTGGGCCCGCTGCCCGTGGCCACCAGCACGTTGCCGCCACGGGCCTTGACCTGGGCCCAGGCCTCTGCCGCCTCCTCGATGGCCGACAATGCCTCGCCGCCCAGCCGCTGTTCCAGTTTGGCCAGCATCTCGGGCTCTATGTGGGGAGGCCGGGGTTTGTCCACTAAAGCACTCCCTTGCGGTCAAGGTGCTCCATTATCAATTCAGCGGCGTTTTTGGCCGCGCCGGACCAGCCCGCGACAACCTCGCGGCCAGCCCGTCCGGCCTGGGAAGCCCGCCGGGGTTCATCCAAACAATTTTGCCAGAAATCAGCCAACTCCGCCGCACCGGCCACGGTATGGCCGCCGCCCGCCTGTTCCAGGGCCGTCCGGGCGTCGGCAAAGTCATCCATGTCCGGACCATAGGCCACGGGCCGGGCCCAGGCCGCCGGTTCCATGGGGTTCTGGCCGCCAAGAGGCACCAAGCTGGCCCCCACGAAAACGGCTTCGGCCAGACCGTACAGGGCCATCAGCGCGCCCATTGTGTCGATGACCACCACGGCGCAATCACGGGGCCTTGGATTGTCTTCGCCCAGGCCGGACCAGGCGCATACGCTCAACCCCGCCCGCCGGGCAGCCTCCAGCCACTGGGGGGCCCGTTCCACATGCCGGGGGGCCACGGCCAGTACGGCGTTTGCATGGCTTTTGCGCACCCTGGCGAAGGCCCCAATAACGGCGTCTTCCTCGCCCGTGCGCACGCTGCCGGCCACCAACAGCGGCGCGCCTCGCAGATTCAATACGGCCTTGGGTCCGGGCAAAATTTCCGTACGGGCCTTATCCAATAATCCGGCATATTTGGCATTACCGTCAACCGTTACCCGTCCCGGCTGGGCTCCCAGGCCGCAGACCCGCCGGGCGTCTTCGGAGGTGATCATGCTCAGGCGGCGGTAATGGCCCAGAGCCGGAGCCATGAGCCAGCGCATGCGGCGGTAGCCGGGGTAGGAACGGGGGCTGATGCGGCCGTTGAGCATCAGGCAGGCCGCGCCCCGCCGGTCCAGCAGTGCCAGCAGGTTGGGCCAGATCTCGGTTTCCAAGGAAGCGAAGACATGGGGCCGGATCGCCCCGGCGGCCCCGGCCACGGACCAGGGCAGATCCAGGGGAAAGGCCATGACCCCGGCCCGGCCGCCGAAGACCTCATGGGCCCGCTCCAGGCCTTTGGCCGTGGAGGTGCTGACGGTCAGATTGACATGGGGAGCCATGGACCAAAGATGGTTGGCAATGGCCTCGGCCACGGCCACCTCGCCCACGCTGACGGCCTGCAACCAGACTCTGGGGCCTTCGGGGGCCGAAGGCATGCCGCCGTACAGGCCCAGGCGGGGCCAGACATCGCCCCAGCTCCCGGCCAGGCGCGAGCCAAACCACAACGCGGGCAGGGCCAGACAGCCCGCGCCCAACGCGGCATTGTAAATTATAAGTGATCGATCCATGAGTGCAGCCACCGGCCAATGGTTCGCCCTGTTATAACCGTGAGTTGGGCGGGCGTCAAGCGGCCAGCGGCAAAGGCCGGAAATTACCTCGGTTGGTTATCTTTTAAGCTCCTGATTTCGGCGGTCACGGCCGTGACGGCGAATTTGCGGAACAGGTGATAGAAATAGATACCCAGGACCTCCAGGGCCTCGACACCCCTTTCATAAAATTCGTCCTCGCCGAGTTCTTCATAATATGTCCGGGAAAAGGCCGCGGTTATATCTCCGACAGCATCCCGGAGATGCTCGGCGGCCTGGCGCAGGGGCTCCGGCGGGAAGCCGTCGCCCGGCCCCAGGCCCAGCCTGTCCATCTCCACCAGCAACTTGGCCAGGTTCATGTCCATGGCGCTGTAGACTTTGGCCCCGTCCTTTAGCCTGGGCGTCAGCAGGCCCCATTCCTCAAACCGGGCCAAACAGGCGGGGTTCATGCCGGTAAGCCCGCAGAACTCTTCCTCGCCGTTGATTTCCCGGGGCAGCAGTTGCAGCGCGGGCGTGAAATATTCGCTTTGCAGCCTGAAGATGGCCTTGTCCTGCTTGGATATTTTTTTCTGGCGGGTGACGATGCGCTTGATCACCGAAATCGGCAGATAGTGCTGTTCCTGGAGTTGCCTGATCTGGCGGATCAACTCCACATAGCTCTCGTCGTATTCGGCCAGGCGTTTGCCGCGCATGGGCGGCCTGGGCAGCAGGCCCTCCCGCAGATAATACTGGATCGTCTCCTTGGGCACGGCGGCCGTTTTTGCCAGTTCTGCGAGTTTCAATCATATCTCCATTAATTATTTTTAATAGTTAATTACATAGTATTGCGCAATTGTCAATTTATATATTGACATGAAAAACAGTGTTCGGCTAGGCTCGTCCAAGCCCCCATAGCCCAACGGCCTGATTGCAAGGCAAAGAATTATGAAAAAACAAAACCGGCAATTCCAGGTAGGCGGCCCCCGCGCAAGATTCGTTCTGCTGGTGTGTTCGTCGCTGATGATGGTCAACTACATGGACCGGCAGGTCATGGCCGTGGTGCTCGAACCCATGAAAAGAGACCTGGGGTTCAGCGACGCCCAGGCCGGCTGGCTCAATACGGCGTTTTTGCTGAGCGTAGCCCTGTTTTCCATGCCCGTTTCGCGCATCGTTGACCGCTGGAGCCGCAGCAAGACCCTCTCGGCCATGGCCATGGCCTGGGGCTTATGCACAATGCTCACCGGCATGGGCCAGGGATTCATCACCGTGCTGTTGGCCCGTCTGGGCGTTGGCCTGGGCGAGGCCGGCTTCTCCCCGGCCAGCGCGGCCCTGATCTCGGCGTCCTTCCCGGAACACCGGCGGGCCAGAAACCTTGGCATCTACACCATGTTCATCACCGTGGGCATAGCCCTGGGCATGTTTCTGGGCGGCTGGCTCTCGGCCAACTTCGGCGGCTGGCGCACGCCGTTTTTCGTCTTTGCCATACCCGGTTTCCTGCTGGGCGCGGCGGCCCTGTTCCTTCAGGATTACCAGACTCCGGCGGCCAAGACCGACGGCAGCGACAGGCTGCTGCCCAATATCGCCAAACTGTTCAAGACCCCGACATTGGCCTGGCTCTACCTCGGCTGGAGCATGAACATAGTCCAGGTCTTCACCATGATCATCTGGGGCCCGGCCCTGATCATGAGGTCCTTCGGGGTGCAGGAAGACGTCGCCGGGGCCGTCATGGGCGGGTTCGGGGCCTTGTCCCTGATCGGAGCCCCCCTGGGCGGCATCCTGGCCGACGCGGTTCAGCGCAAAAGACCGGACGGCAGACCGTTTTTCGCCGGCATGTGCCAGATATGCTCGGCCCTGTTTTCCATGGTAGGGCTTACTTTCGCCTTGCAGATGGAGAACATGTTTCTCTTTGGGCTTGGCTGTACGGCCGCCATTATAAGCGGACTGTCGGCGGCCGCCGTGACTCCGTCGATGTATGCCGTCACCCAGGACGCCGCGCCGCTCAAGCTCAAGGGCCTGTCCATGGGTTTGGGTCTGTTGGGCATGTACCTGTTCGGCGGAGGCTGGGCTCCGGCCCTGGTGGGGGAGGTGTCGGATTATCTCGGCGGCGGCAGGCAGGGCCTGCTCTACGCCATGTACATCGCCATGTCGGCCGGTTTTCTGAGCGCCGGCTGCCTTTGGATGTGCGCCCGCAATTATGCGGCCGACTGCCGAAAAGCCAACCTCGAGGACAACGAGGATGCCGCCGCCATAGCCGTCAGCGCTTGAATTGTGTTTTAATTAATCAAGACACAATTATGAGGCGACAACATGCCGACGGAAAAAATCCTCCTGGTTGACGACGAGATTGAAGTTCTAAACGCCCTTCGCCGGATTCTTCGCGGAAGGGACATCGACACAGCCCTTTCAGGCCAGCAGGCCCTTGAGATCATGGAACAATCCGGGCCGCATGCCTTGATAATAAGCGATCTAAAGATGCCGGGCATGGACGGCGGCACCCTTTTAGCCAAGGTTCAGGAACGCTACCCCGACACCGTGCGAATCATGCTCACGGGCACCACCGACATAGTCGACGTCATCGACGTGGTCAACCGGGGCTATGTTTTCCGTTTCCTAACCAAGCCGGCGACACTGGAACAGGTCGACAACGCCATAACGGACGGCCTGGCCCAACACCGGCGGATCATCGCCGAGCGGGAATTGGCCACCGTACAGCAGTTGCGGCAAACCCTTGAAAAGGTCATCGGCGGATTCGTGCGCATCCTGGAAGCACGCGATCCATATACCGCGGGCCATCAAAGGCGCGTGGCCCAACTCGCCGAGGCAATTGCTGTCAAGCTGGGATACGGGCCGGCGCGGGTCCAACGGATACGTTTGGCCGCCATGATCCATGATTTGGGCAAGGTGTATGTACCCGCCGAGTTCCTGAACAAGCCCGGCCAGCTCAGCCGCCTGGAAATGGAAATAATCCGTTCCCATCCCACGGTTGCTCATGAAATCCTGGCCCCGCTGGGATTTGACTGGCCTCTGGCGGAGATGGTCTGCCAGCACCACGAACGCATAGACGGCTCGGGCTACCCCAACGGCCTGAAGGGGGACGAGATCCTCCCGGAGGCCAAAATAATCGCCGTTGCCGATGTGGTGGAGGCCATCAGCTCGCACCGCCCCTACAGGCCCGCACACACCCTGCGGGAAGCCTTGGACGAACTGCGCCATGGGCGGGGCGCCGTCTACGATGCCGATGCCGTGGATTGCTGCCTGAGCTTGTTTGAAGAGGAGAATTGGAGTTTTGACGCCTAGCCCAACAAGGACGTATAAAACGGCCCCGGCCAGCGTGGGACGATGACCGGGGCCTGCACTGCTGCCCAGCAGCGGGAGATTACCGTTTATTACAGGCCCATGAACTTGGCCACGATGCCCTTCATGATCTCGTTGGTGCCCGCGAAAATACGCATAACCCGCGTGTCGCGCCAGGCCCTGGAGATGGGGTACTCATCGCAGTAGCCATAACCGCCGTGCAGTTGCAGGCCGCGGTCGGCCACCCGGCAGGCCATGTCGGTGGTCCAGTACTTGAGCATGGACACTTCGGTGACGATGTTCTTGCCCTCAATGTGGTCGGCGACGCACTTTTCCAGGAAGGTGCGGCCCAACTTGACTTCGGTGGCCATTTCCACGATTTCGAACTGGGTGTTCTGGAATTTGCTGATCGGCTTGCCGAAGGCCGTGCGTTCCTTGCAGTAATCTATGGTTATTTTCAGACAGTACTCCGCGGCGGCCACGGCCCCGATTCCGCAAATAAGGCGCTCCTGCTGAAGTTTTTCCATGAGCATGATAAAGCCCATGCCCTTTTCGCCCAGGCGGTTGGCCACGGGGATGCGGCAGTCGGTAAAGTACAGTTCGGCCGTATCCTGGCTGTGCCAACCGGCTTTTTTGATCTTCTTGCCTTTTTCAAAGCCGGGCCGGAAATCTTCCACCACATACAGGCTGATGGCCTTGTAGGGGTCTTCGACTGACGGGTCCTTTGCCGCCACCACGCATACGCCGCAGTTGATGCCGTTGGAGATGAAGGTCTTCTGGCCGTTGAGGATCACCTCATCGCCGTCTTCAACAGCCGTGGTGCGCATGGCCGCCAGGTCCGAACCGGTGTTTGGCTCGGTCATGGCAACGGCGGCAATGGTCTCGCCGGAAATGCAGCCCGGCAGGATGCGGTGTTTCAATTCCTCACTGCCGTATTTGCTGATATAGGGCACCACCACGTCGGAATGCAGGCCCACGGCCAGGCCGGTGCAGTTGGTGCGGGCCACTTCCTCGTTGATTATCATCGAATAAAGGAAGTCGGCCCCCAAGCCGCCGTACTCCTCGTCAATATCCATGCACAAAAAGCCCTGCTCGCCCAGGCCGAGCCAAGCTTCCTTGGGGGTGATACCCGCTTCTTCCCACTCTTCCACATGGGGTGCCACTTCCTGTTCCAGGTATTTGCGCACGGCATCGCGGAAAATGCGATGTTCTTCGGAATATTGCAATATTTCCATTTGATCCCCTCTTTTATCAAAGGAGCGCGGGGCCTTTTTTCATCGCTGTCCAGGGCCTCGGCATCCTCTTTACCCACCCCAGTCATGCTCCACGGCTTGACTGTATTCGTTGCCTTTGTCGTCGAAAAAGACCACGAGCTGAGTCTTGAGCCAGAGCGTTTCGTCCATGTAGGTGTAAAAGGCCATGGTTTGGCCAGGGGCGATTTCGTATTCGCCAAAAGGCATCAGGGAGTCGACCCTGTGAGAGCCCCAGCCGCCCCGCAGGTCACAGCGGCTGGGAACTCTCACAGGAGACGACCCCTGATTGGTTACTTGCAGTTCCAGATTCTGGTCAAAGGCCCGCACGCCGCAGCATGTCTTGAAACCAAAGATGTCCTCGACGCATGAGTTCATGATCGGTTTGATGCGCAGCAACGCAGACCTCCGACACTTATTGGTTCAATAGCCCCACAATGGCCACCGAGCACACGCTGTTGAACGGGAAGCCGCCCAGATTGTGCGTCAGGCCATAGCGGGGGTTGTTCAGCTGGCGCTCGGCGGCGCGGCCCTGAAGTTGCAGATACATTTCATAGAGCATGCGCAGGCCCGAAGCTCCGATGGGATGGCCGAAGCACTTAAGGCCGCCGTCGATCTGGCAGGGCACCTTGCCGTCGGCGTTGTACATGCCGTCCAGGGTGTCCTTCCAGGATTCGCCGCGCTCGCTGATCTTCAAGTCTTCGTAGGTGACCATCTCGGTAATGGAGAAACAGTCGTGGACCTCCATCATCGAGATCTCTTCCTTGGGATTGGTGATGCCCGCCTCGGCGTAGGCCCGGTCCGCGGCCTTGTCCGTGGTGGGGAAATACGTGCCGTCCCAGGAGTTGTAGCCCATTTCCTCGCCGCTGGACACGGCGACCTGGAGGGCCTTGACCGTCACCGGGTTCTTGAAGCCCATTTCCTTGGCCTTTTCCACGGTGGTGACGATGGCGCAGGCCGAACCGTCACTGACGCCGCAGCAGTCGAACAGGCCCAAGGGATGGGCGATGATCGGCGCGGCCATGACCTGGTCTATGGTCACCTTTTTGCGCAGGTGGGCCTTGGGGTTGATGGCCCCGTTTTCGTGGCTCTTCACCGACACCTGGGCGATGGCCCGCTTGATGTCGTCCATGCTCACGCCGTATTTGGCGGCGTAGGCCGTGGCCAACTGGGCGAACGAGCCCGGCGCCGTCAGGTTGGGCCAGGTCATCCACAGGTTGCTGCCGGCATTGGCCCCAAGCTGGGGCAAGCCGCCGTAGCCGCTGTCCTTGAGCTTTTCTACGCCCAGGGCCAGGGTCATGTCGTAGGCCCCCGAGGCAACGGCGTACACCGCGCCGCGGAAGGCCTCGGTGCCCGAGGCGCAGAAGTTTTCCACACGCGTCACGCCCACATAGGGCAGCCGCAGGGCGGCCGACGCGTTGAGGGCGCTGCGGCCCAGGTCCAATTCATCAAAACAAGTTCCCTGCCATACGGCCTGGATCTCGTTGCGCTCTATACCAGCGTCCTGCAACGCCTCTTCAAAGGCCTCGACGATCAGCTCTTCGGCCCCCACGTCCCAGCGTTCGCCGAAACGCGTGCAGCCCATGCCGATGATCGCGACTTTATCTCTGATTCCGCTAGCCATTCCTTTGTCCTCCCAGCCCCGGCGGAGCCCCTATGCGGAGCCCCGGCCGGGGGGACTTGGCGGATTAAAACTTGAACAGCTTCTCGATAAGCTGAGATTTCATCACATCGCCATCGATCTGCAGCTTGCCGCTGGTAAAGGCGGCCATGGCGTTTAGTTCGCCGTTGATCAGCTTGACGAAGTCGCCGGCGTCCATCTTGATGGTGGTGGTGGGGGCGTCATGCTTGCCTTCGCCCACCTGGCACTCGCCGCCGCTGATCACCGAGTACCAATCGCCGCCGGACTCGCCGCCCAGGCAGTACTGGAACACCACGTCCACGCCCTGGGCCGCTCCGGCCTGGAAGGCCCCGACCATGCCGTCGAACACGGCCTGCACGGCGTTGCCGCCGCCGCTGTCGGCCCCGCCGCCGCTGGGCTTGGGCGCGAAGGCGTTGAGCAACTGGCCAATCTGGCTCATGGCGTCGTTGAACTCCTCGGGATCGGACATGTCCTCGATGGCCGCGAAGTTGGCGTGGATGTCCTCAATGGTCGGAGGGGTCTGACCGTCGCCAACCACCTTGCCCTGGCCGGTGCCGATGGCCGCGCGGTTGTAGTAGCCGATGCCCGCGTTGAAGACCTCTCCGGTGTAGTCGCATTCGCCGGAGGCCAGATACACCACCAGGGGCGCGACGAACTCGGGCTTGGTCTTCTCGAAGAAGTCCGGAGGCATCACGTCCTCGGTCAGGCGGGTGGCCGCCAGCGGGGCCACGGTGTTGGCCAGGATGTTGTAGCGGCTGCCTTCCAGCTTGACCGTGTTCATCATGCCCACCAGGGCCAGTTTGGCGGCCGAGTAGTTGCACTGGCCGAAGTTGCCGTAAAGGCCCGCGGCGCTGGTGGTGAAGATGATGCGTCCGTAGGCCTGGTCGCGCATGACCTTGAAGGCCGGGCGGGTGACGTTGTAGGCGCCTTTGAGATGCACGTCCACCACCGCGTTCCAGTTGTCCGGGGCCATCTTGAGCATGGTCATGTCGCGCAGGATGCCCGCATTGTTGACCAGGATGTCCACCCTGCCGAATGCGTCCACGGCCGTCTTGACGATGTTTTCGCCGCCATCGGCGGTGGCCACGCTGTCGTAGTTGGGCACGGCCTCGCCGCCCATGGCCTTGATCTCGGCCACGACCTTGTCGGCGGCCGCGTTGTCGCCGCCCACGCCGTCGCGGGCGCCACCCAGGTCGTTGATGACGACCTTGGCTCCGCGCTTGGCCAGTTCCAAAGCGTAGATCCGGCCCAGGCCCGCGCCGGCGCCGGTGACGATGGCCACTTGGCCGTCGAAACGGATGCGCTCGGCGTCTTCGGCGGGCTTTTCGCCCGGCTTGGGCACGGCCTTCCAGAAGTAGCCGCTGAAGCCGCGCTCGTCGTCCACATAGCGCCGCCGGAAGACCAGATCGACCTCCTGGCCCACGAACACGTCGTCCATGGTGCAGTCGGTAAAGTCGAACAGGAAGCGGCCGCCGTTTACGAATTCGACCATGCCGTATACGGCCGGCGGATCCACGCTGACGCCCAAAAGGTCGCCGGTGAACGACTTGACAACGGCCGGTTGGTCGGCGAACTCGTAGGGCTCCATGGCGTCAATGGCCCGGCAGTCCGGGTTAACGCAGGTGCGCTGGCGGGGGTACTGGGGCGTGCCGCACTTTTGGCACTTGCCGCCCACCAGGCCCAGGATCTGGTCGCGCTTGCGCCAGAGGGTGGTCAGGGCCGTGTGCTTGGGGGCCTCGGCGCGGATGCCCATCTCGGGCTGGAGCTGATCGCGGAACACCAGGAACTTGGCGTAGTTGTCGCTGGTGAGCTTGCGCTCCAGGCTGCCGTTGGTGCCCATGCGCTCGGGCAGTTTGTCGATGGCGTCGGTGACCCGGAAATACAGGGCGTCGCTGCCCTGGCCGAAACCGGCCAGCAGGATGCGGTCGCCGGGTTTGGCCTCTTGCAGTGCCTTGACGAACATCACCAGGGCGTGGGCCGCGCCGGTCTCGCCGCACTCGGAGTGCAGATTGCCCATCAGCTTTTCAGGCGTGGCACCCAGCTTCTTGGCGATGGATTTCTGCTCGGCGGCGAAGAAGCAAGGGAACACCAACTTGTCCACGTCGTCCATGGTGATGCCCAGCTTCTTGAACAACCCGTTAACGGCCTGAGGAATGATCTTGCTGTAGCCGTCGTCGCGGACCCAGCGCTCTTCCCAGGTGTAGTCGTATTTGTCGCCCGCGCCGCGGAAATGGTCGATGAAGTCATGGGTCACGCTGTGCGAGCCCAGGAACTCGGCGATGACATCGTTGCCTTCGCCGACCATCAGCGAGGCCGCGCCGTCGCCTATCCACATTTCATAAAAGAACGCCGTCTTGGAGATTCGCTGGTCGCTGGCGGCCACCAGGGCCTGCTTGCTGGCCCCGCTCTTGACGGCGCCCAGGGCCTGCAACAGGCCGGTGGTGCCGGCGCGCATGCTGCCGGTTACGTCGGCGGCGCTGATGTCGTCGCCCAGGTTCAGGGCGGTCTTCATGATGCCGGCGTTGAGCCTGTCGGCGAACGGCAGGGTCGTGGAGCAAAGATAGACCGCGTCCGTGGCGTTTTTATCCATGCCCTTCAAGCAGTCGCGCGCGGCGGCCACGGCCATGGTAAGGCTGTCTTCATCCCAGTTGCAGAAAGAGCGTTCACCCTGGGCCACGGCGATGATCGCCGGAGCGAACCAACCCATGGTCTGCACGATGCTCATGCGGTTGAGCCTGAGCCTGGGGATGTAACCACCGTAGGATTTTATCCCGATCATTGGGTCTTCCTCCCCTCTAGAACTTGAACAGCTTTTCGATGAGCTGGGACTTCATCACATCGCCGTCGATGGCCATCTTGCCTCCGGTGAAGGCGGCCATGGCGTTGAGCTGGCCACTGATCATGGCCACGAAGTCGGCGTCACCCATCTTGATGGTGGTTGTGGGGCTGCCGTGGGATCCTTCCACGACCTCCAGCGAACCATTGGACACGATTGTGTGCCACTGGCCTCCGTCCGGTCCGCTGATGATGTACTGGAACACCACGTCCACACCAGCCGCCGCGTCGGCCTGGAACTTGTCGGCCATGCCCGCGAAGATGTCGGCCACGGTCATGCCGCCGCCGCTGTCGGCCGCTTCCTTCTTGGGCGACCAGGCCTCAAAGAAGGGCACCAGCGAAGAGTTCAAGTCGGGGAATTCCACCGCGCCGTCCATTTTGCCGATAGCCTTGATCTTGTCGGCAACCTGCTCGGCGGTGGGGAACGCATCTTCCTGGCCCACGGTGGCGCCGGGGCCGGTGAGCACCGCGGCGCGGTTGTAGTAGCCCGCTCCGGCGTTGTAGACATGGCCGGTGGCCTTGCACTGCTCGGAGCAAAGGTACAGCACCAGCGGCGTGACGAATTCCGGCCTTAGCTTGGCCAGCATGTCCGGGGGCAGTATGTCCTCGGTGAGCCGGGTGGCGGCCACCGGAGCCACGGTGTTGACGTTGATGTTGTAGCGTCCGCCCTCGAGCTTGAGGGTGTTCATCAGGCCCACCAGGCCTAGCTTGGCCGCCGAGTAGTTGGTCTGGCCGAAGTTGCCGTAGAGACCCGCGGCGCTGGTGGTGAAGATGATGCGTCCGTAGCCCTGATCGCGCATGGCCTTGAAGGCCGGCCGGGTCACGTAGTACGCGCCGTTGAAATGCACGTCCATGATGGCGTCCCAATCGGCGGGCTCCATCTTGACCAGGCTGCGGTCCCTGAGGATGCCCGCGTTGTTGATCAGGATGTCCACCCTGCCGAAGGCGTCCATGGCCGTCTTGACGATGTTGTCGCCGCCTTCGGCGGTGGCCACGCTGTCATAGTTGGCCACGGCCTCGCCGCCCATGGCCTTGATTTCCTCGACAACCGCGTCGGCCGCCGAGGAGCCCGCGCCGGAGCCGTCCCGTGCGCCGCCCAGGTCGTTGATGACGACCTTGGCCCCGCGTTTGGCCAGCTCCATGGCGTAAGCCTTGCCCAGGCCCGCGCCCGCGCCGGTGACGATGGCCACCTGGCCGTCGAAGTTGATGGCGCCCAGCTTGGCCCGGCGATCCATCTCGGCGTCGCTAAGCCATTCGACCTCGCCGCGGTCGATGACCACGTCGCCGGTTTCGGCGTTGATCACCCGGAACAGGGCCTTGCCATCGTCGATCTTCCATATCTGGGTCTTGATGGCCACGCCGGGATACAGGGTGCGGCTGAAACGGACCTTGAAGCGGCTGAGCCGGTCCGGGTTGCCGCCCAGCAGGTTCTTGATCACCGCGCGGCAGGCATAGCCGTGGGTGCACAGGCCGTGCATGATCGGCTTTTCGAATCCGGCCATCTTGGCGAAGGCCGGGTCCACGTGCAGGTCGAAAGTGTCGCCGCTTAGACGGTAGATCAGGGGTTGATCAGACGAAGGAGTTGCTTCTTCCACGAAATCCGGTTCGCGGTCGGGCGCGACGAAGACTTCCTTGGCAGGAGCTTCACCGCCAAAACCGCCGTCCTTGCGGGCGAATACGGTCAGAATGTTTTTGAACAACTTCTGCCCGTTGGAATGGAAGGTGTCGGCTTCGGCCACGATTGTCGCGCCCTTGCCTTGGCCGAGGTCGTACATGCCCGTGATACGGCCTTCGGTGATCAGTTCACCTTCAATTGGAATCGGATTGTAGAAAATAAGCTCTTGGCCGCCGTGCAGCACGCCGGACAGATCCAGTTCGGACTTGATGCCAACTTCCGCCAGGAAGTTGAAGATCGCCGCAATGGAGAAACTGGGAATTACCTTGAGCTTCTTTTCGTACACAAAATCCAGCTCATCAAAACCAGCCCCGACGCCCAGCGCATAAAGCGCGACGTCCTTCCAGCCGTACGACTTGGTCAACGGGCCGATTTTTTTATTGATGGCGTCCAGGTTAAGAGCCATCTGGCCTCCTCCGCTGTTTTTGTTTACGCCTAAACCCCACCGTGGCACGGCGGTGAATCCGCCGCCACGATATTTGATCAAACAGTTTATTCCAACATTTGTTGGATAATAATTTCAGCTAGTTCATCAACCCCCTTACGCCTAATTAATAGTTTCCGTTCCTTAATGCGCTAGCTATGGTGCGTGACTTGATATTCACCGGCAAATGCCGGAATCATTATGAATTTGAGCGTCCGCTTCACGGACTTGCGATAGGCTTCCTCGCCCAGGTTGAACAGGTTGCTGAAGAAGTCTTCCCCGGACACGAAATTGTGAATGGCCATGATGATCGCCAGGACCTCCATCTTGGTGTCGGTGGCCACGCTGCCGTCGGGCTGCCTCATGCCCATGGACCGGCCGATATCGGCCGCGAATACCGGCAAACGAGCGTCCCAGGCCATGTCGTGCCGGGTCTTATAAAAAAACCTCATCAGGTTTAAATTGCTGATCTCCGATTGCTCAAAGAGATAATCAATGAGCATGTCCAGAGCTATCTCGATACGCTCGGCCAAGGGCCTGCCCTTGATCACCTTTTCAACCCGGACCAACTCGCTGCCCAGGTCGTCGGTGATGTCGGTGAGCACGGCCTCGTAAAGATCGCCCTTGTCGCCCCAGTGGTAATAGAGCGTGGATACGTCTATGCCCACCTCCTGAGCAATTATCCTCATCGTCGCTCCATGGAAGCCGTAAGCTCCGAAGACCTTGCGGGCCTTGGACAGAATACGGGCCTTCATGGAGTCGGGGTCTTTTCTTGCTGCCTCAAGAGGATTTTTCAACGGCTGTTCCCAATCATATTTTCCAACATTTGTTGGAAGCCTATATTTAGGCCGGATATTCTGTCAAGGGTTTTTTAATCCCGCAGGCACCTCACCGGAAGGCCACATCTTAAAAATACTTTTATTTCAAACGCTAATACTTCGTTCATTACGGTAAACAAAATTTACAATGGCTGGTTGATCATGGTTGGGTGGCCAAAGGGCCTTGGCCGGTGCTATCCTTTTAACTGCTCTATGCAGCTTAATTGTTTTATGCAGCCAGGCGGCACGGGCTTTGCCAACGGCGGAAAACCCACAGGCAGGCCTTTTACGACATTTCTCCCTTTTGCCCGAGGTACAGATTTCGTCTTGTCTATGACCAAACTGGGCATAATCATTCTGGGCCTTTTGGCCCTGGTCGCGGCCGCGCAGTTGGCCAAGCCGCTATGGCAACGTGCGCGCAACCGCCTGCGCTCACGCCCCAAAAGCAGCGTCCAGGCCATTGCCCGGACCAAGACCAGGCTGGACGTGCGCCTGTTGTGCCGCAGCTTGGGCTCCGGGGACCCCAAGATACGCCGGGCCGCGGCCGACGCCATCGCCGACATCGTCGTGGCCGGCGGACTGGCCAACCTCGGCCGGGCCCTGATGACCAGGGACATGGAAGTACGAACCTTCGCCGCCCTGTGGGCGCTGGCCTACAGCTATGATTCGTCCTCCACTGGTCAGGTTTTTTCAGAGCTTGAAGGCATGCCCCAAATGTCCTACGCCAACGAACCGTCGCTGTTGATGCTGCAAATGGTGGATCATCTGGGCGTCGACAGGCTGGTGCGCGACCTGGGAGACGGCAACGCCGATGTGCGTTCCATCTCCGGCCTGGCCTGCGACGAGATATACCGCATCGCCGGGGTAGATCCGTTCGTCAAAGTATTGCAAAGCAGCGACGCCAACCTGCGCAAGCTGGCGGCCTGGGTCCTGGGGGCGTTCGGCGACCCGGACGCCTCGCCGTGGCTGGGAGCGGCGCTACAGGACGATGACATCTGGGTGCATCTGGAAGCCGCGGCGGCCATGTGGAAGATCCGCGACGCCAGAGGCGTCAAACCGCTGTTGACCCTGATGGACAACGAAGTGGAAAACGTGGCCGCCCTGGCCCGCAAACGCCTGGCCGACATCGGCCCGGTAAAGGGCCTGGAGCAACTTGAGCCAGCCTTGTCCGACCGTTACAGCGGCGTGCGGGTCCAGGCTGTCGAGGCCATGGCCCTTTTAAGGGACCCCAAGGCGGTGCCGCTGTTGGCGCCTGTGTTGGCCGAAGGCGGGCACACCCTGCGAGAGGAAGCGGCCAAGGCCCTGGGGGTCATCGGCCATGCCTCGGCCCTGGAGCCCCTGGCCCAGGCCCTGGAAGACAAACGGCGGGACACGGCCCAGGAGCCCACCCGCATGGCGGCCGCCCGCTCCCTGGGCCGCATAGGCAGCATCAAGGCCTTGGCTCCCCTTGCCAGGGCCATGCAACAAGACACTCTGCGGCAGGCAGCCCAGGACGCCCTCATCGAATTGGCCGCCAAGGTGGGCAGCGGACCACTTCTGGCGGCCTTGGCCGACCAGGATGAAGCCGTGCGCCACGGCGCGGCCTTTGCCTTGCGTCACGCCACCGAACAAACAGCCCTGGAGCCACTGCTGCGGGCCCTTGCCGATTCGTCGGCAAAGGTCAGGGCCGAGGCGGCGGCGGCGCTGGGGCGCAGCGGCGACCCCGCCGCCGTGCCCCATCTGATCGAGGCCCTGGCCCTGACCGAAGAGGCATGGCCGGCCCTGGTGCGAATCGGGCCCATGGCGGCCAGCCCGCTGCTGGAGGCTTTGAAAAGGCCCAACGCCAACGAAAGAATGCGGGCGGCCCTGGCCCTTGGCGGCATCGGCGCGGCCGTGGCCGCCGAACCGCTGTGCGATTTGCTTTCGGACAATGTGCCCGCCGTGCGGGCGGCGGCGGCAAAGGCCATGGGCCAGTTGGGCCAGACAAGCGTCTCGGCCAAACTGACGCCGCTGTTGGGCGACAAGGACCAGGACGTTGTCCTGGCCGCCGCCGAGGCCCTGGGCAACATGCATAGCGGAGCGGCCGTAGGCGCGCTGCTGGCCATGCTGGAAGACAATTCCGCCGACATACGCCGGACCGCGGCAAAGGCCCTGGGCAACATCGGCGAAGCCGAGGCCGTGCCCGACCTGACGCGGCTGATCAAGGATGACAACTTGGATGTGCGGGCCTCCGCCGTGGACGCCCTGGGCAACATCGGCGGTCCCAAGGCGGTGGGTGCGCTTATCGACGGCCTTTTGGGGCTCAGCGACCCCGTGGCCAAACGGGCCGCGGCGGCATTGGGCCGCCTGGGCGCGCCCGAGGCCCTGGGGGCTCTGGCCGAGGTCATGTACGAGGCCGCCCTGGCCGAACCGGCGGCAAAGGCCTTGGCCGATATCGGCAAGTCCCTGGGGCCCGACGAACTCAACCGGGCTCTCAAGTCAAGGGACGCCACGACCCGGCTGGGCGCGGCAAACGCCCTGCGCCACAGCCCCCACGAGCGCTGCATCGGCACGCTCATCGCCCTGCTGGAGGACCGCGACCCCAGGGTGCGCGCCGGCGCGGCCCAGGCCTTGGGCGTGGCCGCACGGCAAGAGGCCGTGGCTCCGCTGGCCGCCGCCCTGGGCGACAAGGAAAAATCCGTTGCCGATCAGGTGGCCGGGGCGCTTTTCGCCATCGGCGCCGCTGCCACACCCACTCTGCTCGGGAAGTTGCGCTCCGGCGACGGACGCTCCCGCCGCCGGGCGGCAAGGGTTCTGGCCCTGTTGGAAGACCGCCGGGCCGAGGACCCCTTGAAATACGCCATGGCCGACGCCCAGCCCGAGGTCCGGGTCGAGGCGGCTCTTGGCCTTGGGGTGTTGAAATCATCATCATCGGTGGATTTGCTGACCGAGGCCCTGCGCGACAGCAGCAAGGAGGTCCGCGCAGCCGCGGCCCAGGCCCTGGGAGATATCGGCCAGGAAAAGGCCATCCGCCCCCTGGTCCGGGCCAAGAGCGACAGTGTAAAGGCCGTGCGCGACGCTTCCCTTGAAGCCCTGAAGAAGATCGGCAAGGACAAGGTGGCCGAAGTCATGGCCCAATACGGCCAGGAAGAATTTATTGAGTTGGACTAACCACCATCTCCTTCAGATAATGAAATTGGGCAAACCATAAGACCGATTTGTTGCTTTGGGGGAAAACAACCATGCACAACTCCTGTTTTGAAGTAACGCCGAAACAATGGATGGCCATACCAGGCGCCGAAAATTCGAGTCTGTTTGCCATCATCGACAAGCCCAGTATTCGCACCAGCAATGTCTATCTCATTCACACGCCTTCCTGCTTTTTGGTTATCGACAGCGGTTCCGACGCTGATCATTTGGCCCTGGCCAGGCAGGCCGCCAGTCAGCTTGCCGGAGATTCAAGACTGCCCGTGGTGGTGCTGTTGACCCACTGTCATTATGACCATTGCGGCCACTTGACTGACGACAACAGGGACCTGCTGGAACAAGGGCCCCAGGCCACGGCGATCCATTGGCAAGGCGCCGAGCACCTGGCTCTGGCCGACGCCAAAGCCACCATCGCCGAGATCGGCGAAGTGGAGATCAAGCCGTATTACGCCGATGTCCATCTGTTCAGCCCCAAAGCCCGGGACCAGTCCTTCACCCTGGGCGATGGGGAATTTTCCTTGCGTCAAAAAAACTGGGCCATCCCCGGAGCAGAGCCGGGCTTGCTCCAAGTATTGACCTTGCCCCATGGCCAGGAAGTGATGATCTACTCCACGCCAGGGCACTCGCCGGATTCCTGCTGCGTACAGGTCGGCGATTTGCTGTTTATCGGCGACATCCCGGTGGCAACGGCGCCATTCACGGCGGGAATCCACGGCTGGCAGGCCGAGCGGTTCACCCATTCCCTGATTGGGCTAACGGCCCTTTTGAATAGCGGCCAAGTGTCGCATTGCCTGCCGGGCCACGGCGGAGCCATGGATTCAGACAAAACCTTGATGATCTTCGGCAAGCTCGCCAAACAGTGCCGGATTCTGGGTTCTCTGGAACTTTGCGACAGCGGCCGCATCGGATATTTTTCCGACTACGGCGGCGCATTGTTGGAGCAGATAAACGAAAAGTTCGACATGGTCGCCGTCCGCCTGGAGCGCCTCTCGCAGAAGCTGAATGAACTGGAAGAATCCGGCGCGGCGAAAAAATGCCGCCAAATGCTGGACCAGGCCTCGGCCAGGAAATTTCTGGAGCAATACGAGCTGATGCGGGTAGCCTACCGCTCGGGCCGCCACAGCAAGGCGGAAATGTCGATGAGCGCCTTCCGCACCGTGACCAGCCTTGGGCGTTTGGTTGACTTCGAACGTATGGCCCAAGTGGTAAACCCGTTTATCCTGGGAAGGCTCAAATTGCTTCTGACCGACTTCAGCCGGGCGGCCCAGGGCCTGCGTTTTACCGAGGCGGCCCAGACAGCCGACCTCAACGCCGAAGCCTTGCGAGTGATCCGCCTTAGCCTGGACCCGTTCGGGGCTCAGCCGGCCAACCCCGAAGACATTCCCCATGGCGAAGAGGAATTCAGGGATTACCTGATCAAGCGCATCGCCCAGGTGCCGGTGTTTGTCAACACCGAGGTCGTCTGCGATATCGACGATTCAATTCGTATCGCGGCGCCGCTGATCCTGCCCCGCTTTGACCACTGCCTTGACATGCTCCTGGTGCGCCTGGCCCAAAGCGAGGCCCGGCGGATATCGCTGAGCACCAGCGGCGGCCAGGAGCCCCGGCTCAACCTTGACGCCGAATTCGAGCAGCCGCCGACCACGCCTCAGCTGATGGCCCTGGTGGCCGCTCGGCGCTGGCTGCCGACAGCGGCAATTGACAGCACCCTCCACGTTGACGGCACGTGCTTGTCGATGAGCTTGAGTTTTAACGAAGAGTCAGCCTTGCCGTATTAGGCGGGATCAATCCATACCCAAATACGCCCGCTGCACCCTGCCGTCGGCGGCTAGTTCCTTGCCGCCGCCGGTGAGCACCACCTTGCCTGTTTCCAGGACATAGCCCCGTTTGCTGATACTCAGCGCCGCCGATGCGTTTTGCTCCACCAGCAGGATCGTCACGCCCTGGGCGGCGATGCGCCGGATGATGTTGAACACCTCGGCCACCAACAGCGGCGCCAGGCCCAGGCTGGGCTCATCGAGCATCAGCAGCTTGGGCTGGCTCATCAGCGAGCGGCCCAGGGCCAGCATCTGCTGTTCGCCGCCGCTTAATGTGCCCGCGTACTGATGCCTGCGCTGGGCCAGGCGGGGAAAAGTCTCGTATATCCGGTCGATGTCGGCGTCGTGTTCACTGTCCCGTTTGCGGCTGTAGCCCCCCAGCACCAGGTTTTCATGAACCGTGAGGTTGGCGAAGACCCGGCGGCCCTCGGGCGTGAGGATCAGCCCCTGGCGGGCCAGTTTGTGGGCCTTGGTGCCGGTGATTTCCCTGCCCTGGAAGATGATCTTGCCCGCGGCGGGTTTTAAGAGGCCGCTGGCCGCCCCCAGCAACGTCGATTTGCCCGCGCCGTTGGAGCCGATAAGGCAAGCTATCTCGCCCTCGTCAACGTGCAGGTCCACCCCGCGCAGGGCTGTTATGCCGCCATAGCGCACCACCAGGCCGCGAATCTCAAGCATCGCCGCCCTCCTCCTGGGCCATCTCGATGCCCGCGCCCAGATAGGCCTCGATCACAGCCTTGTCAAGCTGCACCGCGCGGGGCGTGCCCCTGGCGATGACCCGGCCCTGGTCAAGGACGGTAAGGCTCTGGCAGATGTTCATCACAAAGTGCATATCATGCTCGATGAGCAGGATGGTCAGACCCATCTCGTCCCGCAGGCGCAGAACCAGCCTGGAAAGCGTGGCCGTCTCCTGGGGGTTCATGCCCGCGGCGGGCTCATCCAACAGCAGCAGCTTTGGGCCGGTGGCCAGGGCCCTGGCGATCTCCAACAGCCGCTGGCTGCCGTAGGCCAGGTTGGCGGCCTTTTCGTTGATCAGCCTGCCCAGGCCCACCAGCTCCAGCAACTCCTCGGCCCGTTTTTCCATTTGGCGCTCCTGGCGCACATAGCCCGGCAGGCGCAGGATGGCCGAGATGAAGCTGGCCCGGAGCCCGCCGTGGAAGCCAACCAGCACGTTTTCCAGGGCCGACAGATCGCCGAACAGGCGGATGTTTTGAAAGGTGCGGGCGATGCCCCGGTGGTTGATACGGCTGGGCCGCAGCCCGGCCAGGTCCCTGCCTTCGAAGGTCACCCGTCCACCGGTGGGTTTGACCCGGCCGGTGATCAGGTTGAAACAGGTGGTCTTGCCCGCGCCGTTGGGGCCGATGAGCCCGGCCAAGACGCCCGGCTCGAGCTCCAGATCCAGACCGTCCACGGCCCTTAGCCCGCCGAAGGAACAGCTCAGGCCCTTGATTTCCAACAGGGACCGTCTCATTTGCCGCCTCCGGCCGGGGTTCGGCGGCCCAGCACTGCCGCCAGCCAGCGCCAGGAAAATTCATGGCGGCCCAGCAGGCCCCGGCGCATGAAGATCATGATCATAACCAGCAGCAGGCTGAAGATTACCATGCGCATGCCCGGAATTGCCGGGATGTCCAGCCCGATCAGCGGCACAGTGAAACCCTCTTCCACGAAGCGCAGGTGCTCCGAGCCGAAGGTGACCAGAAACGCGCCCAATAGCGCCCCGGTGGTGGAGCCCAGGCCGCCGATGACGATGATGATAAGCAATGTGAAGGTGAACAAGAAATCGAACTGTTTGGGGCTGATGGCCGTCAGCAGATGGGCTAAAAGCCCCCCGGCCACGCCCTCGAAAAAGGCGCTGGTGCAAAAGGCCAGCATCTTGTGCCAAAAGGCGTTGATGCCCATGGCCTCGGCGGCGGTCTCGTCCTCGCGCACGGCCTTCAGGGCCCGGCCGTAGGATGAGTTGACCAGGCGCACGATGACGAAAAGCGTCACCCCCAACAGGCCCCAGGCCCACCATATATTTGTATCGCGGGGGATGCCCTTGAGCCCCAGGGGGCCGTTGGTCACGCTCTGGGCGTTTTCGGCCACCACGCGGATCACCTCGCCGAAGCCCAGGGTGACGATGGCCAGATAGTCGCCTCGCACCCGGAATACCGGGAAGCCCATCAAAAAGGCCATCAGGGCCGTCAACGACCCGGCGATGAGCAGGGCGGGCAACAAAGGTATGCAGAACTCGGACAGGGGCCAGACCAGGGGCTCCAGGATGAACGAAGCCATTTTTTCCTGGGGCGACAGGGTCAACAGGGCCGTGACATAGGCCCCGCAGGCCACGAAGGCGTTGGGCTCCAGGCTCAGCTGGCCGGTGACGCCGTTTATCAGGTTGTAGCTTACGGCCAGGGTGGCGAACAGGGCGGCCATGGTCAGCATGTGTACCAGGTAGGGGTCGCCATGGCCGTCGAGCCAATACAACACCCAGGCCACGGCCAGGCAGAAGCCCACGGTGAGCATGTTGTCGCGGCCCCTGGTGGCGCTGCGCCGGGGCAAGGGCCCCAGGTCGAATATGCCGCCCAAAAGCCTCACTCGGGCAGCTCCTGGCCCATGATGCCCGTTGGTCTGAACAGCAGGATCAAGATCAGCAGCAGAAAGGCCAGGGCGTCCTTATACCCGGCGATGGCCGGCAACAGGGCCACCAGCATGATTTCCAGGAAGCCCAGGATCAATCCGCCCAGCATGGCCCCTGTGACGTTGCCGATGCCGCCCACCACGGCCGCGCTGAAGGCCTTGAGGCCGGGCATCACGCCCATGTTGGGGTTGATCTGGGGGTATTTCATGGCCCAGAACACGCCGCCCACGGCGGCCAGGGCCGAGCCGATTGCAAAGGTGTAGGCCACGATGCGGTCGGTGTTGATGCCCATCAGCCGCACGGTGACCATGTCCCGGCTCAGGGCCCGCATGGCCATGCCCGTGCGCGTGCGGTGGATGATCAACAGAAGAGCAATACACAGCCCGGCGGTGATCACCGGCGTCCACAGGCTCAACGAGAGAATGCGTACGTCGCCGAAGTTGATGATCCGGTCGAAAATCTCGGGCCGGTAGAACGAACGGGGCCTGCCGCCGAAAATGACTATGCCCAGGTTTTCCAAAAGGAAACTGACGCCGATGGCCGTGATCAGGGCGCTGATGCGCGGCGCCGTGCGCAGGGGCCGGTAGGCGCCCTGGTCGATGAGCACGCCCAATAGCGCCGTCAGAGCCATGGCCCCCAAAAGTGAGGCCCACCACGGCAGATAAAACATGGCCCCGCCGAAATAGGCCGCGTAGCAGCCCACCATCAGCACGTCGCCATGGGCGAAGTTGATCAGGCGCAGGATGCCGTAGACCAGGGTGTAGCCGATGGCGATAAGGGCGTACAGGCTGCCCAGGCTCAGGCCGTTGACGACCTGCTGCAGAAAGTCGGCCAAATCCATCCTACGGCTTCACTGTCTCCAAATAGGTGTATTTGCCGTCCTTGACCTGGAGGATCACCGCCGGTTTGACCGCGTCGTGGTTGATCAGGCTGATTGTGCCGCACACGCCGTCAAAGCCGCGCAGCCCGTCCAGGGCCTTTTGCACGGCCTCGGGGTTTGTGTTCCCGGCGGTCTTGAAAGCGTCCATCAAGATGTTGTAGCCGTCAAAGCCCAAGGCGCCCAGCGCGTCCGGGGACTTGCCGTATTCTTTCCGGTAAAGCTCGGAGTATTGTTTGCCCGTGGGGCTGTCGGCCCCTTCTTCGGCGAAGTGGGTCGTCAGATAAAGGCCCTCGGCCGCCTTGCCGCCGATCTGGACCACCTCGTCGGCCTGGGCCGCGTCGCCCGAGAGAAACGGCTGGCTCATGCCCATCTCCCTGGCCTGGCGCAGGATCAGCGGCTCCTGGGGCATATAGCCCGGCAGATAGATCACGTCCGGCTTGGCGGCCTTGATCACGCCCAGCTGGGCGCTGAACTCCTGGTCATTGGCCCCGTAGCGCACGATGCTTACTATCTTGCCGCCCAGTTTGGTAAAGGCCTGGCGGAAGTTCACCGACAGGCCCACGGAATAGTCCCGGCTGGTGTCGATCATTATGGCCGCCGAGCGGGCGCCCAATTTTTCATAGGCGAACTTGGCCGCCACCACGCCCTGGAAGCTGTCGGCGAAACAAGTGCGGAACAGCCACTTGCGGCCCGGAGTCACCGCCGGGTTGGTGGCCCAGGCGGCGATCATGGGCTTTTGCATGCGCTCGGCAACGTCCGAGGCGGCCATGGTCGGACTGCTGGACAGGGGGCCGATGATGGCGTCGACGTTTTGCTTGGCATAGAGGCGGGTGGCCGCGTTGACCGACTCGATCTTTTCCGAGCGGTTGTCGGTGACGATCAGTTCCACCTTGCGACCCAAGACCTCGGGTTGGAGCTTGTGCGCCAGTTGGATGCCCTTGAGGCCCATGTCGCCGTAGGCGGCTGCCGGGCCGGTTATGGGCAGAATCACGCCGATTTTGATGGGATCCTCGGCCAGGGCAACCGCGGTGGAACCCAGGCACAGAACCATGCCGAGGACGCTGAAAAATACTCTTTTAATCATGGCGGATCGTTCCCCTCGGATGGTTATTTGGCTTTTATGTCGGTCACATAGGCAAACTTGCCGTTTTCGACCTTGAGTACGGCCACGTCTTTTACGGCATTGCCGTCCGGACCGATGACAAATCTGCCCGTAACAGCTTCATAGCCGGCCGGATCGATGATGGACTGGCGCAGTTTTTCGCTGTCAATGGTCCCCGCCCTCTCAAGGGCGTCGCGCAGCACGAAATAGGCGTCGGCCCCCTGCACATGAAAGGCCGTGACGTCGTCGGAGACCTTGCCCGCTTCCCTGGCCTCCTTGAAGCGCTTGAAAAAGGTCCGGGCCCGGTCGTTTGGCGCGGCCACGGGGTTGTATTGGGCCGTGAACATCAGGCCCTCCACGGCCGGTCCGCCGATCTGCAACAGCTCCGGCGCGTGGGCCCCGTCGCCGCTGAATATGGGAATGTCCACGCCCATTTCCTTGGCCTGGCGGGCCACCAGGGCGTCCTCGGTGTAGTAGTTGGGCAGGTAGAGGACCTCGGCCCCGGAGCGTTTGATGGTGGTCAGTTGGGCCGTGAAGTCCTGGGCGTCGCGGTTGAATTTGGCCACGGCCACGATCTTGCCGCCCAGCTGGCGAAAATCACTCATGAAATAACCGGCTAGGCCCACGGCATAGTCCTGGCTGACGTCGATGAGTACGGCGGCCTGTTTCTTGCCCATGACATTGTAAAGATATTGCGCCGCAGCATAGCCCTGCACCGGATCAAGGAAACAAACCCTGAAGGCGTATTTCTTGCCCTGGGTGACCATGGGGTTGGTGGCCGTGGGCGAGATCATCGGCACCTTGGACATCTCGGCGATGTCGCCGGCGGTCATGGACGGCGAACTGGTCGCCGGGCCCAGAATGGCCGCGACCTTTTCCTTTTTGATCAGCCGTGTCGCGCCGTTGGTCGACTCGGTGGTGTCGCCTTTGTTGTCAACTATGAAAAACTCGATGGGCCGCCCCATTGCCGTGGGCTCCATGGCCTGGGCCAGTTGCATGCCCTCCAGGGCCATCTGGCCGTAACCGGCCACCGCGCCGGTCAGCGGAAGAAGAACGCCGACCTTGATGGGCTCAGGGTCGGCGGCTCGGACCGGGGTTGGCAGCAGCCCGGCGGCAATAAAAAACAGGGCCATTACGGCCCCGCAAATCGTAATACGAATTCGATTATGGCGGGCTGCACCAATCATTTACCATCTCCCACATTTGTCAGAAAACCGGAGAGCCGCCTAATGTGGCTTCCCTTCATCTGTTTAGCACAACGGTAAATTTAGATCAACCAACCAAGCTTACGGATATAGCATGTGTGGCGCCTTCCTTTGCCGCCACCGGTCCAGCCCGGATTGCCAGCGCTCCAACATGAGCAGGCAGCGCTCACCGGCCAACAGGCCGTCCACGGCCTTGGCGTCGCCCAGCAGCAGGTCCAGGGGCCGCCGCTCGTATTCGTATTCATAGGGCGGCGGGCGCAGGCCCCACAGGCCGGGGTGGGCCCGGTTTATGGCCGAAAGCACGGCGCAGGAGGCTCGCACCGAACGAAACGCCTGATTGTCCGTTACATGCATCTGAAAGCCGCCGCAGATCTCGCCGGCGTATTTGTGGAATGTCGGCTCAAAGAACAGGGGCCGCAGATGGGCCCCGGCCAGGGCATCGGCCTCGACGGTCTCCAGTACGGCCCATGGGTCCAGGCCCGGCGCGCCGAATATCTCGAAGGGCCTGGTGGTGCCCCGGCCCTCGCTGAGGGTCGTGCCCTCCAAAAGCACCTGGCCGGGATAGACCAGGGCCGTATCCAGGGTGGGCATGTTGGGCGATGGCAGGACCCAGGGCAGACCGGTACCGCTGAAATCAGAGCCGTCCCATCCGGATGCGGCGATCACCTCGAGTTCAAGGTCCAGGCCCCGTTCAGAGGCCACCAGCCGGGCCAGTTCGCCCATGCTCAGGCCGTGGCGCAGGGGTATTTCATGGGCCCCCACAAAACTCATCAGCTCCGGCGGCAGGATCGGCCCCTCGGCCCCCCGGCCGATGGGGTTGGGCCGGTCCAGCACCCACACGGCCAGGCCCGCCTCGGCGCACTGTTCCAGGCAGGCCACCATGGTGCTGAAAAATGTATAAACCCGGCAGCCCACGTCTACCATGTCGATGAGCAGGGCGTCCAGGCCCTCCAGCCAGGCCGGTTCAGGCGAGCGGGTCCGGCCGTAGAGCGAATACACCGGCAGACCCAGGCGGGGGTGTCTGCCGTGGCCGCTTTCGATCATGTTGTCCTGCTTGTCGGCGTAAAACCCATGTTGGGGGCCGAAGATGGTCCTCAGCGCGCCGGGCATGGCGTTTTCAATGGCCTCGGGGGCCGGGGTGAGGTCCGCCGTTACGGCGGCCGAGCTGCAAACCAGGCCCAAGCGTCCGTTCGCCAGGCGGTCCGGCGGATCGGCGCAGAGGATCTCCAGGCCGGTCCTGATACGATTGGCGGCAGTCATAAAGCGTGCGCCTCCTTTGCCGGGGCATTATAGCCCGGAAATCCCGCCAGACCCAAGCTCCGGTTCTGCTTTCGCCCCGGCCCGCCGCCTGATATAAAAAAAGGGTCCCGGTCGGCTGTTCCGGGACCCTCGGGGAGGAGGGAGGAAAGGGGTTCTGGCTTGTTTCCAACGTGAGAGGGGGCTTACCGCCGGAAACTTGTCCAAAACTGGTGTGACCCATTCGGTGTTCACCGATACCCTTCACTCTTGAATAAAAGGTTAAGGCCGACACTTGCACATGTCAACGTCTATACATAAAAAGGTGTAAAAAGATGAGCACAAGAGAAATCGCTTGTCATCTGGGTGGGCACCACCATCACGACCATTCCCATGAACACGACCGGGGCGGCAGCCCACCGCCCGAATACGCGCCTCCTCTGGTCGAACTGGCCCGTGGCGGGCTCACCGAGAGCCTGCACCGTGGAGCCGTCGCCGTTTGTTCGCCCGACGGCAAACGCCAGCGGGGCCTGGGCCATCCGGCCATGCCCACCTTCATGCGCTCGGCGGCAAAACCCTTGCAGGCCCTGCCGGTGATCTTCAGCGGCGCGGCGGAGGCCTATGGCCTAACGGACGCCGAACTGGCCTGCATGTGTGGTTCACTCAACGGCGAGGATTTCCAGGTGGCCGCCGTGACCAGCGCCCTGGCCAAGGCGGGTCTGAGCCCCGATCTATTGAACTGCGGCGTGCATATGCCCTCCCACAAACCCACGGCCGCGGCCATGCGCAAGGCCGGGCAAAAGCCAACGCCCGTGCAAAACAATTGCGCGGGCAAACACGCGGCCATGCTGATCCTCTGCGCCCATCTTGGCCACCCCACAGAGGGCTACGACCGCCCTGCCCATCCGGTGCAGCGGCTGGTCCTGGAGACCGTGGCCGCCTGGTGCCGCTATCCGGCCGAACAGATCGGCGTAGGCATCGACGGCTGCGGCGTGCCGGTGTTCCGGGTGCCCCTGGTGGCCCTGGCCGGGGCCTACGCCCGCCTGGCCAAACCCGAGGATTCAGGCCTGCCCGAGGATCAGATCGCGGCGGCCAAACAGCTGATGGCGGCGTGCCTGGCCCACCCGGAGATGATCGCCGGAAACGGCAGGCTCTGCACCGAGTTGATGCGGGCCGCTCCGGGCAAGTTCCTGGCCAAGACCGGGGCCGAGGGCTCCTATGCCGTAGCCATCCCTGAGCTTGGCCTGGGCCTGGCCGTGCAGATCGAAGACGGCAACATGCGGGCCCTGGGTCCGGCGGTGTGTCAGGCGCTGCATATCCTGGGCCTGCTGGGACATGATGAACTGGACGGAGGTCTGATGGACTTTGCCCTTCCCAAGCTGAAAAACCATCGCGGCGAGGAAGTGGCCCAGTTGCGGCCGGTGTTCGACCTATGAGCGATCTGGGCTATAGGGCCGACATCTGGCGCCTGCGCCAGGGGGCCGAACCGGTCAAAGGGCCGGACCTCATGGCCGAAGAGCAGCCCATAACGCTGGTCATCGGCGGCCACGAGGCGGCCACGCTCATGGCCACCCCCCTCAACCTGGAAGCCTGGGCCGCTGGTTATTGTCTGACTATGGGCTGGGCCTCTCCCGCCGATCCGCCGCCGATTGTGCGCCAAGACAGCCACTCGGTCATGGTGGATCTGGCGGACGGCCCGCCTCCCGATGCCGGGGCCAGGGCCACCGGCGGCGGGCCCATGGGCCCCAGCGACGCACCGCCCCTGGGTCCCGGCCCAGCCGTGGATATCGTCCAGGTCATGGACTTCACCACCCGCATGGCCGGGTCCCAGGAATTGTTCAAGGCCACCGGAGCCACCCACGCCGCGGCCCTGTTTGACGCCGGAGGCCGGATGCTGGCCATGGGCGAAGACGTGGGCCGTCATAATGCCGTGGACAAGGCCGTTGGCGAGGCCTGGCTTTCCGGTAAACTTGACAGGGCGGCGGCGGCGGCTCTGAGCGGGCGGATCAGCCTGGAAATGGCCCTGAAGGTCGCCCGGGCCGGTGTGCCCATGGTAATTAGCGTTTCCGCGCCCACGGCCCAGGCAGTGCGCAAGGCCAAGGAAATCGGCCTTTGCGTTTGCGGCTTTTCGCGCAACAAGCGCATCAACATTTACGCAAATCCCCAGCGCATTGCCTTTCGGGGCAAGCCGCTCGCGTAACCGGAAGGATCGGTATGGACCTCCAAGCAGCGGAAAAGTTCAAGAGCTTCAGGCCGTCATGGCAATCGTTCGGCGTATACATTTTTGGCGCCGTGGTGCTGGGCGTGGGGCCCATGCTCAACCCCAACACCGTCATTTCTCCTGCGGTGGGCCAACTTTTTGCCACGCTGTTCGTGGCCTTTATCCTGATTAAACGCATGACCAACTTATACCAGGTCTCGTCTGAGGGCATCCTGGCCGCCACCAGCTTTCCCAAAAACCATGTAGAGGTCGTCAAAATGGACGACGTCAGGCGCATAGACCTGCGCCGGGCCATCAGTCAGCGTGTCCTTGGGGTGGCCCACGTGCATATATACGTCGAAGGCCAGGATGGACCGGCCATCAAGCTGTTCGGAGTGACCGAGCCGGCAAAGTTCAAGCAATTGCTTTTAGATTACGGGGCCACCGATACACCTGTATACGGAGCTTTCCGTAAATAGTCGTAATTAACGATACTGTGCGTTGACACTGCGTATTGGCCCGTGATAGACGGTTGTTATAAGCATCAACAAAAAATACTTTTTCGGACCACAAATCCTTTAAGGAGGCTTTAGATATGACGGCATTAATCGGCGGCGTCATCGCCGTGGTTTTGGGCCTAATCGGCATCATTGGTTGGTGGAGCGAATTTATCGACCTGCTGCAGGGTGCGGTCCCGATCCTGCTGCTGCTGGGCGGCGCTTTGGCTGTCTACCTTGGTTCCGAGGAGCTCAAGGACAAACGCCGGGCCGAACTGGAAGCGGCACAGGCCCCGTTCGCCCCCAGCACGGCCGGCGGCGATGATGAAGTGGAAAAGTACAAGAGCGAGGTCGCCGAACTCAAGGCCAAGCTGGAAGCCATGGAAAACAGCGAGGCCGAGCCCTCTGAGGAAGAGGAAAAGACCGAATAGGGCGGCGCCCGCCGTGGACCAAAAAAACAAAAACGCTCGGCTGTTTCTCTGGAACGGCCGGGCGCTTTTTTTCGGCCCTGCCGGCGAGGCGGACACCCACAGCCACCAGGCCCTACAAATCGTGGTCGCGTCGGGAAAAAGGCTGCGCCTGCACCATGACGGCCGCTGGCACGAACACAAGGCCGCCATAATCCGCCCCGACGGGCCCCACCGGCTCCACCCCGGCGACGATCCTCACTTACTGCTGCTGTTGGACCCGCAGTCTGAACAGGCCTTGGCCCTGGCGGCGCTACTGCCCCGGGGCGCGGACGCCATGGGTCTGGACCTGCCGAACGCATCCGCCTTTACCAAGGGCATGGCCGCCATCGGCGCGAATGAGCAGCCCTGTCTGGCGGCTTCGGACTTGGCCGACCGTTTGACCAAGGACGTCATCGGCGAAACGCCATCCGGCATGCCGCTGGACCCGAGAGTGCGAGCGGCGGCCCAGGCCATCCGCAACCTGCCGTCCGGCAAGGTTAAGCTGGCCGAGATAGCTGCATCGGTGGGCACTTCGGAAAGCAGGCTTTCGCATCTGTTCCGCCAACAGATGGGCCTGCCCATGCAGCGCTATCTGCTTTGGCAGCGGCTGTTGCGGGCAGCCGCCCTGGCCGCCTCGGGCGCGGACCTCACCCTTACGGCCCATAAAGCCAGCTTTGCCGACTCGGCCCACTTTAGCCGCAACTTCAAACAGATGTTCGGCCTGAGCCCCTCAATCATTTTTAAAAAAAGCGGATTTGTTCAAGTCATTACCTGTGGCAGCAACTAGGCTTCAAGGCACGTTCATTCGAATGGAGGTGCAAGATGAAGATCCCGCTCAGGCTTGCCGACCACGGCCATCCCCTGGTCGAGAGCCTTGCCAAAAGGCTGACTCAAAACCAGGCTACGCAAAACAAGAAAATAGAAGCGATTTTTCTGTACGTGCGCGACGAGGTGGCCTTTGGCTTCCCGGCTGACGGCGACCTGGTGCCGGCCTGGCGCACCATCGAGCTGAAAATGGGCCAGTGCAACACCAAAACCGCCCTGTTTCTGGCCCTGTGCCGGGCGGCTGGCATCAAGGCCAGGGCCCACTTTTCCCTTATCAGCCGGGATATCCAACTCGGCCTGTTTAGCGGCTTCATGTTCCGTTTGATGCCCAGGGAAATCAGCCATAGCTGGGCAGAGGTTCAGGTGGACGGCAAGTGGGTGGCCCTGGACGGCTTCATCAACGACATGCCCTATTTCCTGGCCGCCAGGCGGAGATTGCGGCAAATGGGCTGGGACGTAGGCCTGTCGGTGGCCTGCAATGCCGGAGACGCCAGCGCCGACTTTGACCTGGCCCATGAGAAATACGTGCAGATGGCCGCCGTCACCATTGACCACGGCGTCTGGGACGAACCCGGCGATTATTATTCTGGCGGCCTGTACGCCAACCGGCCCGGTTTTTTCAAACTGGCAGCGTACCGGCTCGTGCTGCCGCTGATCAACGCCAGGGTGGCCAAACTGAGAAACTCATGCCCTTAACCGGATTCGGCCATGCACCCGCGGCGCAATAGCTGTAATATATAGAGATATATCAATTGCGCCAATCAAACAAACCTTGGAGGAATGTACATGCTCGATTGCAGGGGACTGGCCTGCCCCCAGCCGGTAATGAGGACCAAGGAGCTTTTGGATGCGGGCGGAGTCGAAACCGTTGAGGTGATGGTTGACAACAAGGCCGCCAGCATCAACGTCAGCCGTTTTCTGGAATCCCGGGGTTTCAGCGTCCAGACCAGAACCGGGGGGGAAGACTTCACCATCGTCGCGGTCTGGGACTCCAGCAAGGAAATCGACGAAACAGAACCGCCCGAGGCCTTTACCTGCGCCACGGACCCGGCCAAGCTTCTGGTGTTCATCCGCAGCGGCACCATGGGCCGGGGCGATGATGCCTTGGGCCGGGGCCTAATGAAAAACTTCCTGCTGACCCTGCCGGAAATGGGTCCGGATCTGTGGCGGATCATGTTCGTCAACTCGGGGGTCAAGCTGTGCATCGAAGGGGCCGAGGCCCTGGAGTCCATCCAGAAGCTGGAAAAAAGCGGCGTCAGCGTCCTGGTCTGCGGAACCTGCCTGACCCATTTTGACCTGTTGGAACAAAAGAAGGTGGGCGAAACGACCAACATGCTCGACATCGTCACCTCGCTGCAACTGGCCGACAAGGTCATCACCATCTAGAGACGCCCGCTCGACCTTGAGCCCGCCTGGTTTTGTCACCCAACCTATTGCGTTTACCGATCGTTAATAGTCTTATCGATCGTTTTTTCTAGATCAACGTTTCTCCGCAGGAGCGGCAGCGCCTTGCGCCCCTGATATGCGGTTGGCCGCAGAAGCCGCATTGGTGGCTTTGTTCCATGTCCGCCACCCAGGCCTCGGTGCCCATCTCCCGCCAACGGGGCACCTCTTGCAGAATCACCCTTTTGCCCTCGGGCACGGGAAAGGCCTCGATAAGGTCACAGGCAAAATCGCCGCACTGGTGGCAGCCCTCATAGCCCTTTTCCCCGGCGCAGGAGCGGATGCCGCATGACTGGCAATAGACGAACAAATAGTCGGACATGCAGCCGCCGCACTGGACCTGATCCACGGTTACGCCGTAGGCGCCGGCCATCTTGGCCTTGAGTTTTTCATCGCCCTGGCTGGAGGCCACGTAAACGCCGCACACCCCGCAATACAACCCGCACGGGGCCACCAAATTCTTGTTCACCATCTCCGTCCCCCTTTGTTACCCGTCCATTTAGGGTTTATGGCCGCAGACCAAACCGGCCGGAGCGCCCGGCGGCACCTGTTGCTCGCAACGACAGTCCTTCAAGCCGGCCGTGGTCATGAAACCGCATATTTCCTCGCCGGTATAGGTGCGCCCGCCGTTTGTGTTGACCAGCATGTTCAGGGCAAAAAGCGGCACAAAAGGCGGCGCCGGATTTGCCCGATTCAAAATGAATTCCTGAACCCAAAGCATGCCGCCCGGCTTGAGCGCCCCGGCAGCCTTGCTTATCAAATCCCGGCATTGTTCGGGCGATGCGCCGTGCAGAACCTGGCTGATCCAGATAAGGTCCTGGGAATCCGGGAAAGGCCTTTCATTGTAGTCGCCTTTGATGAACCCGACCTTGCCGTCCAGGCCCATGGCCGCGGCCTCGGCGCGAAAATGCGGTTCGGCCGCCGGCAAATCGAACACCGCGGCCTTGAGTCCCGGCTCGTGCCTGGCAAAATTCAGGGCGTATATCCCCGGTCCGCCGCCGATATCCAACAGGCTCTGACCGGCCTTCAGGCCGATATGCTTGGCGATCATCGGCGCGCGCATGCGGGCCAATTCGGCCATGGCGTTATAAAAATGCGCCCGGTCCGGAGCGTCCTGCTGGCCGCCTTTTTTAGCCACCGGAGCGCCCCGGCGCACGGCCGTGGCCAGCCGGGCCCAATCCTGAGACATATCGGCCATATGCATGATGTAATTATGCAGGCTTATTGGCGATTCAGGGTCCAGCAGCGGAGCCAGCCCGTCAGCCAGGGAGAAGCCTTGGGACCCTTCGCTGACCAGTCCCAGACCGGCCATGGCCACCAGAAGCATGTCCGTGGCCCCGGCGTCCAGTTCCAGTTCAGCGGCAAGGGTTTGGCTGTTGCACGGTCCCTTGGTCAATCTGGCGGTGATGCCCAACGATGCCGCCGCATGCAGGGTGAAGGTGGCCCAATAGCCGTTTGCCAGTTGCATAAGTCCTTGCGTGTCCCAAAGCTTGCCGAGCATATTGCCTCCGTTTCTGATAGATTCATGTTATTATGCCAGCAAAACCCGGATGTTGGAAGCTCCGGGGTATGAATTGGACTAGTCGCGGATAACAAGGAGCATTGCTTGAGCGGCACGGGTTCCAAATCCGATCGCCAAATGTTGGACCGGTCTCTGGAAAAGGCGAGGCTGCAGATCCAGTTCAATCCGGCCCAGTTTGGGGTAACGCCGGTGGCGGTGGATTCGCTGCTGGTGGATGTGCCCTTCCCGGCCGATCTGCTGCTGCCCATGGTAGACGCCGAAACCCGCCGTCTGCGCATGGAAGTGGCCAGCAAGGCGGGCCACCCCTTTCAGCAACGATGGCAGCAGCGCCTTCGCGACGCCAACCTGAAGCACATCTTCATCAACACGGCCGACACCGAGGCCCTGCGCGGCTATTTCCGCCAAAACGCCGACACCATTTTAAGCAGCGACAACCTGTCCCTGAAAAAAAGGGCCTCGGTTATCCAGGAGATGTCGGTTCTGAACCTGCGGGAGATATTTGACATCGACCAGCAGGAGCCTGATCAGGCCACGGTCAATTCAGCCGTGCGCCGCACCAAGGATACGGTCCAGAGGTTGGTGGCCCATCCGCAGTTGCTGACGCGCCTGGCCGAAACCCTGCAGGCCGACTATTCCATCTACACCCACTCGGTGAATGTCTGCATGCTGGCCATGTCGTTCGGGTCCTTCCTTGGCCTCAACCAGAGCCAGCAGCAGGCCTTGGGCATCGGAGCCATGCTCCACGACGTGGGCATGTCCACCGTGCCCAGGCATATCCTGGAAAAGCCCCACGAGTTGGAAACCTCTGAAATGGCCCTGATCCGCACCCATCCCCGCAAGGGGTACCAGATGCTTCTGCACGTGGGCGCGGTGCCTTATGATTCGCTGATGATCGTATTGCATCACCACGAAGACGCCGACGGCGGCGGTTATCCGGCCGGGCTGAACGCCCAGCGCACGCCCCTGCCGGCCAGGGTGGTGCGGTTGTGCGACGCCTTCGACGCCATGACCAGCCAGCGGCCCCACCACGACGCCCTCAGCGCCTTTGACGCGGCGGCCCGGATCATTGAAGGCTCGGACAACAAGTTCGGCGCGGACCTGGTGCCCAAATTCGTGCGTTTTCTGGCCAGCGATTTCATCAAGTAGAACCGAGTCCTGCCCCCCAAAAAAATAAAACCGGCGGTGCGTCATCACACCGCCGGCATCGTTTAGTCGGGCTTTTTCGTTAGAATTGGCTCTCAATGGCGCCATAGGAGCAAGTGGAAATACAGGACTCGCAGATAATGCACTTGGTGGGCTCGAAGCTCACCTCCCGGGTTACCGGGTCCACGCTAAGGGCCTGGGTGGGGCACACGGCCGTGCAGGCGCTGCAATGCACGCAGTTTTCCGGCGTGTAGCGCATCTCCTGAACCAGGGCGTCGACCTGAACTCCCGCGTCTTCCAGGTAGCTCATGGCCTTTTCAAGATTGCCCTTGCGTCCCTGCATCTCCACGACCATTCGGCCGCTTTCCCTGGGCCGCACTTGGGCCCGCAGAATATTGATCTGCAGATCGTAGTCCCGGATCAGATGATAGGTCACCGGGTCCTGGATCAGCCTTGGCGGAAAACTAAGGATGACCTTTTTTTTAGCCAAAGGATTACACCTTTTCATGTATATGGTCCCGGTGGCCGATCAAACGGGCCGCCGGATCAACTCGTTTCATGCCTTGCGGCGCCGGAGGCTAAAACGCCAGTTCCGCGCCGGGCAGCGGGGCCACCGCCTTGGTCAGGGTGAACTCACCCTTGGCGATCTTGTCCTTGAGTTCGGCGGCGATTTTGCGGGCCATCACCCGGCTGCACATGCATCCGGTGGGCACGTTTTTACCGTCGATCTCTATGCGTCCGCTCATCAGCTCGGCCATGGAAACCCGGCCCAGATCACCCTGACGGCCCATGGGGTAGGCCTCGCTGTAATCCACCAGGGGATAGTAAATATCCGCATCGCAGACAGCGCAATGGGCCATCACCTGCTCATCCAACACAGGTATGGGTATGCCCAAACCCACGGCCAGGGACACTCCGTAGCCTGTGATGCTGGCAGCCCTCAGATAGCCGGGACGCATCTGCTTGAGATCGCCCATGAGCGCCAGGGTGGCGGCGCCTCCCAGGGGCAGATCGTTGGCGTCGCGCTCGGGATCGGGAACGTGCTGGGTTCCCGGCCAGACCACATAGCCCTCGCCGCCGCCCAGGAATATCCGGGTGCCGATGCCCACGGTGCGCAATTTGGGGTCGTTGAGCAAGGGGCTCAATTCGCCGGCCGTGGCGTAGTTGGCGTTGCCCAGCCTGGGTTTCAAGACGCCCATGTAGGTATAAATGGTCTTTTCGCTCAGGTTCACGCCGACATTGTAAAGCTGGTAGGCGTTGCGCGGATTGAAAAGCGTCGCGCTGGCCATGTCTTCCAGGCCCAGAACAGTGCTGTACTCCTTGCGCGGATAACAGTCGGTGCCATAGGCCTTGATTTCCAGCTTGAGCTTTTCGCCTGCCAGAAGTTTTTCGATTACATGGGCGCCGCCGTGCTTGAACAAGCCGGGATACACCGCGTTGCGCGGGTCGTTGTCGGGCATCGATCCGACGCCCAGCATAATGTCCGCCGCGGCAAAACCGGCGTAGGCCCGGACGCCGTCGATCCACACCCTGCCGCCGCCGCATTTGATTTTGGGCGTCGACTGGCGGATGTTGAAGTACATGGCGGAACTGCACATGGGCCCGAAGGTGCCGGTGGTAACGACATCAACCTCCTTGGCCGCCTGCGTCACGCCCTTGTCGCGAACCAGTTCAACAACTTCCTCGGCCGTGGCCACGACCACCTTGCCGGACTTGATCTTCTGGTTGATCTCCTCGATTGTCCTCATTCAGCCACTTGCCCTGTCAACTATTGGCCACCATTTTGTGATCCGGCGGGCAGATCAGGTCTTTTTCCTTCTGGCGTTCACACATGTCGGCCAAGCTAATTTTGGAGAGGAAATCGACCAGCAATTGGCCCATTTCACCCCAGACCAGGTGCACGGTGCAACCGCCGACACGGGTGCAGAACTGGGCATCCTGGACACACTCCACAGGAGCCAGGGGGCCCTCGAGGCTGCGCACGATGTCATACAGCGTAATGTCCTTGGGATCGGCCGCCAGCATATAACCGCCACGGGCGCCGCGCACGCTCTTGACCAGTCCCGCGCCCTTGAGGGGGATGAGCAGCTGCTCAAGATATTTGGCCGAAATCTCCTGGCGCAGAGCCAGGTTGCGGAGCGGAACCGGACCGTCAACTTCATGCATGGCCAGTTCGAGCATCGCCCTTACTCCATAACGTCCTCTGGTAGAAAGCTTCATGTCGTCACCATCCGTTGCTGTTAAAAACTTTTGCTTATCCACGCTGACCCGGCGACCACGCCGTCTTTATAGAAAACAGCCAACTGGCCGGGGGCCACGGCTCCCTGCGGCAGCAGGAAGTCAACTTTAATTTCATCGCCGCCGCTTACGCGGCAGGCTGTTGCCCGGGCCGAATAACGAACCCGGCATTCCAACACTTCGCCCGGCTCCGGCGTGAAGCGCCACAATGGGCTACTGGCCATGAGTCCGGTCGTGGTCAACATTTCCTTTGGCCCCACCTTGACCGCGGCGCGCTGTCCGTCCAACTCCACCACATAGGCGGGATGTCCCAAGGCGATGCCCAGGCCGCGCCTTTGCCCCACCGTATAGCGGTGGATTCCCAGGTGATAACCCAAACGGTTGCCCCGAAGGTCCTCGATTGGTCCGGGCCGCACCAACCCGCGCGAACTGATTATCTCGTCCCAGCCACCCGGCGGCAGAAAACAGCCGTCCTGGCTTTCGGCACGTCCGGCGGCGGGCAGGCCCGCTTTCCGGGCTATCTCCCGCACCTGTTCCTTGTGCAGCCCACCAAGGGGCATCTCAAGAAGATCCAGCATTTCCGGCCTCAAACGGGCCAGAAAATAGGCCTGGCTCTTGTTGCTGTCGACGCCCTGGGCCAGGGCCGGACCGTCGGCAAACCGCAACACACGGGCATAATGACCGGTTGCCATCACCTCGCAGCCCAAACTCCGGGCCGCTTCCCACAAAAGAGGAAACTTCACCCCGGCGTTGCATACGGCACAGGGGTTGGGCGTCAGGCCTTTTGAGTAAGCCCGGGCCGCGGGCCCCAGCACCAACCGCTCGAACGCCTCGGCGGCGTCCACGATATGATGCTCGATGCCCAAGGCACGGGCTGATTCCGGCGCTTCGCTCAGCGGCGCTTGGGCGCCTGCTCCGATGCGCAACGTCAAGCCGATGATCTGGTGGCCCGCCTCTTGGAGGATATGGGCGGCAACGGTTGAATCAACGCCGCCGCTAAGCGCCATGCCGACACGGGCCATCACTGTCCTCCACGGAAATACTTAGAAAGTACGTGGAGGATTCGGATTTTTTGAAATATATCTCCGAAGCAACCCACTGTCAACCTGGTTTTCCCTATTATTCCCTATGGTTTTTATTATTTTAAATAACAGCCCCGCCGGATTGACAATTTGGCGTGATCGGGTGCTTAATCGGAGCCGCCGCGAAGGGCCCGCTCCATCTCCCGTTCCTGGTCCCGCTTCTTGAGGGTGGCCCGTTTGTCGTGGAGTTTTTTGCCCTTGCCCAGGCCCAGTTCCACCTTTGCCCTGCCGTTTTTAAAATACAAGGCCAGGGGGATCAGGCTGCGCCCCTCTTCCTGGACCTTGGCGGCCAGGCGGCTGATCTCGCGTTTGTGCATCAGCAACTTGCGCTGACGGGTAGGTTCGTGATTATCGTAGTAGGCAAAAGGATAGGGCTGGATCTGGCAGCCGACCAGCCATAGCTCACCATTCTTCACCTTGGCGTAGGCCTCGGCCAGGTTGGCCTTGCCCAGGCGCAGTGATTTGACCTCGGTGCCCGTGAGCACCAGCCCCGCTTCAAACTGGTCTTCGATTTCGTAGTTGAAACGCGCTTTTTTGTTGCGGGCTATTATCTTGATGCCGCCGCCGGCCATGTCAGGAAATCTCCGCCGGTGCTCCGGCCCCCATCAATTGGGGAAAAGCATTGCGCAGTTCGGTGGTCATGAAGCTGGCCACATCGGCAGCCGTGGCGAACGACAGGGCCTGGCGGGCCAACTGGTGCCAATGGGCGCGGTCGGCCTGGCGCAGGATCTGCTTGACCCTGGGAATGGTCAGCGCGTTCATAGAAAGCTCATCCAGGCCCAGGCCCAACAAAAGCGGCACGGCGCGGTAGTCGCCGGCCATCTCGCCGCACATGGCCACGGGGATGCCCGCCGCGTGCCCGGCCTCGACCACCAGGGATATCATGCGCAGCACCGCCGGATGCATGGGCTGGTACAAATGAGCCACGTATTCGTTCACCCTGTCGATGGCCAGGGTGTATTGAATCAAATCATTGGTGCCGATGGAAAAGAAGTCGGCGTGCTTGGCCAAATGGTCGGACACGGCCACGGCCGAAGGCACCTCAACCATGATCCCCACCTGAATCTGGTGGTCATAGTCGATGCCCCTGTGATCCAGGTCGGTCTTTACCTCGTCCAGCACGGCCTTGGCCTTTAAAAGCTCGCCCACGCCGCTGATCATCGGGAACATCACCCTGATCTTGCCATGGGCGCTGGCCCGCAGGATGGCTCGCAGCTGGGTCTTGAACAACTCCCGCTCCTGCAGGCAAAAACGGATGGCCCGCAGGCCCAATGCCGGGTTGGCCTCGGGAACCAGGTCAATGCTGTGGGCGAATTTGTCGCCGCCGATGTCCAGGGTTCGGATAGTCACCGGCAGGGGGTCCATCAGCTTGGCCACTTCCACGAAATCGGACAGCAGTTCTTCCTCGGTGGGAAGCTGGGCGCGGTTCATATAAAGAAATTCGGTACGATACAGGCCGATGCCCTCGGCGCCGTAGCGCAACACCCCGGCGGCCTCCAGGCCCAATTCGATATTGGCCTCCACGTGCACCCGGTGTCCGTCGGAAGTGACGGCGTCCCGGCTGGCCTGGGCCAGAATCTCCTTGTTGTAAATCTCATAGGCTTCCTGGCGCTCACGGTAAGCCACCAGGGTCTCTTCATGGGGATTGACGATGACCTTGCCGGTGCTGCCGTCGATGATGATGAAATCGCCGTTTTTGGCCACGCGGCTGATGCGCTGGAGGCCCACCACCGCGGGAATGGCCCTGGCCTGGGCCATGATGGCCGTGTGGCTGGTGGGGCCGCCCATGTCGGTGGCGAAACCCAGGACCCAGTCGAGGTCCATCTTGGCCGTGTCGGCCGGGGACAGATCGTGGGCCACCACCACGACCTTTTCGCGGATTTTGCTCAGTTCCTCATCGGCCTGGCCGATGAGGTGGCGCATTACCTGGTCGGTGACGTATTCGATGTCGTTGAAGCGCGAACGGATGTATTCGTCCTTGATCCGTTCGAACATGCTCATTGTCTCGCTGACGGCAAGGGACAGGGCCCATTCTGCGTTGATCAGCCTGTCGTTGATGAGATGTTCGGTGCGCTGGCTGATCATGTTGTCGCGCAGGATCAGCAGGTGGGCCTCGATGATATGGGCGTATTCGCTCAGATCGCCGCCCAGTTCGTCCTTGGCCGCGTTGAGTTCGCTCTCCGTGGCGGCAAGGGCCTCCCGGAAGCGGCCGATCTCACGCTGGCACTGGCCGGGGTCGTCCAGGGTGGCATAGGGGATCTGCATGGGCCGCCGAATCACGGTCAGAGCCCTGCCGATGACTATGCCCGGCGATGCGCCGACGCCGCTAAGCTGATGTTCTTCACCGCTAGTCATCTTTGTCTTCCCCAAAGCCGTCTGCGAAAAGCTCCGATATGGCGTTGATGGCTCGCCGGGCGCCGTCGCCGCTGGTGCGCACGGTCAGATAGCTGCCCTTGGGCGCGTCCAGGCCCAATATGGCCAATACGCTATCGGCGTCGGCCTCCAAGCCGTCCTTGTGCAAGGTTATACGGCATTCAAAGCCGGAAGCGGTTTCGGCTATTTTGGCGGCAGCCCTGGCGTGCAGGCCAAGGGTGTTGACAACGGCAAGTTCGGCCTCGAGTTGTGTTTCCTTGGGCTCTTCCATAATATCAGTCTTGACTGTCGTCAGATTCCGCCGCTGCCTTGATCTCCATCAGGCGGCGGTAGACTTCCTTTCTTGTTTTGCCGGTGGCCTGGGCCACCTGCCTGGCCAGTTCGCTTGGGGCCGCGTCGCCCCGCTCCAGGCCCTGGCTGATAAGCCGGTCTATGTCTTCGGGTTCGGGCCGGGGCGGCTCGCCACCCCAAACAACCAGGGTGTATTCGCCCTTGGCGCCGCTTTCCGGCGCCGTCCCGGCAAGCTGCGAACACGTGGTGTGCACCACCTGTTCGTGGATCTTGCTCAATTCCCTGGCCGCCATGACCGGCCGGTCTCCGGCCACCGCCAGCAGGTCTTCGGCCGTGCGGGCCAATCTGTGCGGTCCCTCGAATATAATCATCGGCCAGCCGGTTTGCACGGCCTGTTGCAAAACTTCCCGCCTGGCCCCCGTCTTTGGCGGCAAAAAACCGATAAGCACCACCGGCGACGGTTCCAACCCGGCCACGCTCAGGGCAGCGGCTGCCGCGCTGGGCCCCGGTATGGGGCACACCGCATGGCCGTTTTCCACGGCCCGGCGCACCACCACCGCGCCCGGATCGCTGATACCCGGCGTGCCCGCATCGGAGACCAGGGCCACGTCGCACCCCTGGCCCAACCAGGCGACCACCTCGTCGGCCGAGCGCTGCCGGTTGGCCTCCCGGCAGCTTATAATCTTTTTGCCGCCCAGGCCCAGGTGGCTCAACAGCTTGCGGCTGCGGGCCACGCTCTCGGCCGCGATGACCTTGCACTGGGCCAGGGTCTCGGCCGCCCGAGGGCTCAAATCGCCCAGGTTGCCGATGGGCGTGGCCACCACGAAAAGCGTCGCCACGTTCTATTCCCCCGGCCTGAATGCGTCGCGCAGGTGTTCCACCAGCGGCGGTCCGGCCTTGAAATCCACGCTGACCACGTCGAAGCGGCATTGGGGTTGGGCCTGCATTGCGGCCAGATACGCCCCGGCCGCCCTGGTCAGCCTGTCCCGCTTGCGGCGGTCCACCGCCTCCATGGGCCTGCCATATCTTATACCGCTACGGCCCTTAACCTCAACAAACACCAAAATTTCGCCGTCCCAGGCAACGATGTCCAACTCGCCGCCCTCGTTGCGCACATTGCGGCCCACCACCCGCAGCCCGCCGCGTTGCAGGTGAGCCGTGGCCAAGGCCTCGGCTTCGTCGCCCAAACGCATCTCTAGCCCTCACCCCAGGCCAGGCCCATCTGGGCCACGGTGCCATAGCTGCGGCGGTGAATGGGGCACGGCCCGTGCTTTTCCAGAGCCTGCTTGTGTTCTGCGGTGGGGTAGCCCTTGTTGGACGCGAAATTATACTGCGGCCACTGCTGGTGCATGCGCATCATCAGGTTGTCGCGCTCCACCTTGGCCAGGATACTGGCCGCGGCAATGCAGCGACAGGCGGCGTCTCCACCAACAACAGCCTTTTGGGGCAGGTCAAAATCGATCGTGAATCGGCCGTCTATCAAAAGAAAATCGGGCGAGGAGGAAAGCTGCTCCACCGCCCTACGCATGGCCAACAACGATGCGTGGTGTATGTTGATGCGGTCGATCTCCTCCGGCTGGGCCATGGCGATGGAATAAACGACATCGCCGCCCCGCAGCACGGCCGAGAGTTCCTCCCGTCGCTTTGCGCTAAGGCGTTTGGAATCGTCCACGCCGGGGTCTTGCCACCCGAAGGGTAAAATAACGGCGGCGGCCACCACAGGCCCGGCCAGCGGACCGCGTCCGGCCTCGTCAACACCGGCCACGCGCCAAAAGCCATCGGCGCGCAGCCGTTCTTCGATGTCACCGGCCTCGCGGCCAGTCCGGGAGACGGCCGCCGCGCACACGGTTAGTCGCGCCCCCGCTCCTTGAGCCGGGCGGCTTTACCGCGCAGGCCGCGCAGGTAGTAGATACGGCCCTGGCGAACCTTGGCCCTGGTAACCACCTCGACGCGGTCGATCGTCGGCGAATGAACCGGGAAGACACGCTCCACGCCCACGCCGTAGGAAATCTTGCGCACGGTGAAGGTCTCGCCGGCACCACCGCCGCGGCGGCGCAGAACCACACCCTCGTAAACCTGGATGCGCTCTTTTTCACCCTCTTTGATCCGCACGTGGACCCTTACCGTATCGCCACCGCGAAATTCCGGAATATCGACGCGTTGTTGCTCTCGCTCGAGCATTTCGATGGCGTCCATCACTCCACACTCCCATCAACTGCGCCGGTTATTTCGGCGCCTTGTTCGCTTAATCAGCGCCCAGTTCGGGCGACTGCAATATTTATCGTATATCTTCGGCCCGCGCCACCTCATCCAGCAGCGCCAGGTCTTTTTCACTCAAATTGGCGGCTTTTATCAAATCGGGCCGCCGTTTTTTTGTCCGCAGCAGCGACATGCCCCGCCGCCAGCGTTCGATGGCCCCGTGATTGCCGCTGGTCAGCACCTCGGGCACGGCCATGCCCCTGAACTCCGGCGGCCGCGTGTAATGGGGGTGCTCCAGTAAGCCGTCGCTGAAACTGTCCAGGGCCGCCGAGTCGTCGGCGCCCAACACCCCAGGCAAAAGCCGACTCACCGCGTCGATGACGCACAAGGCGGCCAGTTCGCCGCCGGAGATCACAAAGTCGCCCAAGGAGATTTCGCGGTCCACTTTCAACCGGCGGAACCGCTCGTCCACGCCCTCGTAGCGGCCGCAGACCAAAATCAGCCTCTGCTCGGCGGCCAGTTCACTGGCCATGGCCTGATCAAAGGCGTCGCCCTGGGGCGAGAGCAAAATCACCGGCCCCGGCGGATCGGCGGGAAGGCCTTCCACCGCCCGGCACAGCGGACCGGCCATCATGACCATGCCGCTGCCGCCTCCATAGGGCGTGTCATCCACGGTGTGGTGCTTATCCTCGGCAAAGTCGCGGATATTTGTCGCCCGCACCGTGATCAACCCGGCCTTTTGGGCCCGGCCCAAAATCGAGGCCCCGGCGTAAGCGTCGCAGACCTCGGGGAAAAGCGTCAATACATCGAAAATCATTTACACACCGGAAGTCCCCCGGCCGGTTTCTATTCCCAGCCCTGGGCCTCCAGCAGGCCTTCGGGCGGGTCCACCACAACCTTGCCGCCGGCGGTGTCGACCTCCAGCAAAACGCCTTCGATCAACGGAATCAGGGCCTCCCGACCGCCTTCGCCCCGCACGACCATCATGTCGTGGGCGTTGGTTTCGGTCAGGGCGTGCACCGTGCCCAGCCGTCCGCCTCCGGCGTCGAAAACCTCGGCGCCGATGACCTCGTGCCAGTAGAACTCGTCATCGGCGGGCGGAGGCATATCCTCGGCCCGGATATAGATCCAGGCCCCGCCCGTCTCGGCGGCCTGCTCGCGGGTGGTGACGCCTTCCAGGCTCATCAGCAGTCTTCCGCCGTGCTCACGCATGGACAAAAGCCTGCGGGGCTTGGCCCGCTGGGGGTCCGGGCCGAAATAAACGGCTGCGGCTCCCAGAAACAACTCGGGGTCATCGGCAAAGGAACTAACCTTGACCTCGCCCTTAAGCCCGTAAGCTCCCGCCGAGCGGCCCATTACAACCAGCTTGGCAGGGGGCATTTTTATTCGATGATCTCCAGCACCGACCGTTTTCGGATCTTGGTCGAGGCCGCACTCAAGATGGTGCGCATGGCCCGGGCCGTGCGGCCCTGCTTGCCAATGACCTTGCCCAAGTCCTCCTTGGCCACCTTTAGTTCGATCACCGAGGTTTGTTCACCTTCTATTTCACTGACTTCAACCTGCTCCGGGTTGTCTACCAGCGCCTGCGCAATGTACTTGATCAGCTCCTTCATAGAGCACCTCCTCCGGGGTCGCAGTGGTATGAACGGTGGCTAAAAACCACGGTAGATCAAACTCGAACGACAAACGCCGAATTAAGCGCTGGCCGCCTCTCCCTTGCCGGGCATCAAATCCCTGGCCTTGAGCAGGCTGGCTACGGTGTCGGAGCACTGAGCGCCCTGATCGAGCCATTTCTGCAATACTTCGGCTTTGATGTTGACAGCCGCCGGGTCCTGGTTGGGATCATAGGTGCCCACGATCTCCAGGAAACGGCCATCGCGCTTGGCCTCGCTGTCGGCCGCCACGATGCGGTAGAAGGGTTTCTTTTTCGAGCCCATGCGGGTCAGTCTAATGCGTACAGACATTTTCTCGTGTTTCCGATGCGTTTTGGTTGCCGCTGAACCTGTTGTCAATAAATTTACATGGACGTAAGCAGCCGTTTAAGGCCCTTGCGCTTACCGCCCATCTTGCTCATTTGCTTCATCATTTTTCTCGCCTGGTTGAAGTTTTTCAACAGGCGGTTAACTTCCGCCACCGTCGTGCCCGAGCCCTTGGCAATACGTTTGCGCCGCGAGGCGTTGATGATCGCCGGTTTGGCCCTTTCGCCGGGGGTCATCGAACTGATGATGGCCTCGACGCGCACGATCTCTTTTTCATCTGGCTGCATGTTCTTGAGCTCTTTGAGCTTGCCTGCGCCCGGAAGCATCTTGAGTATCGACTCCATGGACCCGAGCTTTTTGATCTGTCTGATCTGCTCCCGGAAGTCCTCCAGGTCGAACTCGTTTTTGGCCATCTTTTTGGCCAGGGCGTCGGCTTTTTCCCGCTCGATGCCCGCCGCGGCCTTTTCCACCAGGCTGAGCACGTCGCCCATGCCCAGGATGCGTCCGGCCATGCGGTCGGGGTGGAAAAGCTCCAGGGCGTCGAGTTTTTCGCCCACGCCCATGAGCTTGAGCGGCACGCCCGTCACCGCCCTGATCGACAGCGCCGCGCCGCCGCGGGCGTCACCCTCGACCTTGGTCAGAACCGCGCCGGTGAGCCCCAGCTTTTCGTGGAAGCTCTCGGCCACGTTCACGGCGTCCTGGCCGGTCATGGCGTCGGCCACAAGAAGCACCTCCGACGGCTGGAGCTTGGACTTAATCCGCTGAAGCTCTGCCATCAGGGGCTCGTCTATGTGCAGGCGTCCGGCAGTGTCCAGGATAAGTACGTCGCAGCCCTCACGGGATGCCGTGGACAACGCGTGGACGCATATTTCAACCGGGTCGCCGCCGGGGTTGCTGTCGTGCACCGGCACGCCGACCTGGGAACCGAGCGTCTTGAGCTGGGCTATGGCCGCGGGCCGCTGCACGTCGGCGGGCACCAAAAGCGGCTTTTTGCCGGCCTTCTTGAGCATGCGGGCCAGTTTGCCCGCCGTGGTGGTCTTACCGGCGCCCTGCAGGCCCACCATCATCAGCACGTGGGGCGTGCGGCCACTCAGATCCAGGGGCTCGGCCTCGCCGCCCATCAGCGCGGTCAGCTCTTCCTGGACGATCTTGACGACCATCTGGGCAGGAGTGAGGCTCTTCATCACGTCCTGGCCCACGGCCCGCTGGCGAACTCCAGCTATGAAGTCCTTGGCGACCTTGTAGTTGACGTCGGCTTCCAGCAATGCCAGGCGGACTTCTCGCATGGCGTCGGCAATATTCTTTTCAGATAATTTGCCGTGCCCTTTGAGTTTCTTGAATGTATCAGCCAGGCGATCGCTGAGATTATCGAACATCAGCCGTCATTTCCACTCATTTCAAGAACCGCTGTAAAAAGGCGCACCACGCCCGTCTGCGGACAAGCCCACAAAGATGGGGATTATATGGGAAGCCTGGTTCGCCGTCAACTGGCCCACTTTCTTTTTGCCGATTTTATTAAGCCAGCTTGTGAATTAATAATAGCACCCGACCAACTAGGCTTTCAATTGCTTGTTGCCACGGGCAAGCCGCGGTCATAAAATTCCCCAAGCTTCAAGGGAGTCTTCTATGTCTGATCCATCTTCACTATTATGCCTCGACGTGGGCGGCGGAACACAAGACATTCTTTTCTATGATCCAGCCCAGCCCATTGAAAACGCACTCAAAATGGTCTTGCCTTCGCCCACCGTGGCCGTTGGCCGGGCCATTGCCGGGGCCACGGCGCAAGGCAAGGCGGTTTTCCTGGCCGGTTCGCTGATGGGCGGCGGGGCCATGAGCCGGGCCATCAAACAGCACCTGGCCGCCGGGCTGGCGGCCTACGCCGAGCCGGGCGCCGCGGCCAGCCTACACGACAACCCGGACCGCGTGCGGGCCATGGGCGTGATCATCACCAGCAAGCCGCCAGCCCTGGCCGCCCATATCCAAACCGGCGACATCATGCTCGGCGAATTGCGGGGCGTCTGCACCTCGTTCGGCATCGACATGCCCGCCCAACTGGCCGTCGCCCTGTGCGATCACGGTTTCAGCCCCGATGAATCCAACCGGCGTTTCCGCTTCCGCATATGGGAGAATTTCCTGGCCTCCGGCGGCGACCTGGCCGGGCTGATCAGCGCCGACCCGCCCCAAAGCCAGAGCCGGCTGCGGGCGGCCATGGCCGTCTGGCCCGGCTGCCTGGTCATGGACACCGCCGCGGCGGCGGCCTGGGGCGCCCTCCAGGACCCGGCAGTGGCCGAGCGCGCCGCCGCTGGCCTGTGCATCGTCAACATGGGCAATGAACACACCGTGGCCTTTTTGATCAAAGACCGCAGGGTGTGGTCCATCTACGAGCACCACACCGGCCTGTTGGACGCGACCAAGCTTGCCGGGCACATGGAGCGGTTCATCCGGGGCGAAATTTCAAACGACGAAATATTCGACGACAACGGCCACGGCTGCGCCCGCATTGACGGCGCGCCCACGTCCGTATCCGGGCCCATCGTCCTCACCGGCCCCCGCCGGGCCATGGCCGCAGGGCTGGGCTGGCAAACGGCCTGCCCCCACGGCGACGTGATGCTTTCGGGCTGCTTCGGCCTGTTGGCCGCCGCCCTTGACCGCCAGGGAACGGCCATCTAAATGAGCAACACCATCCCCGCCGCATATGAGCGCCAGCTGGGCTTTGTGAGCCCCGAGGAGCAACAGTTCCTGGACCGCTCGGGCGTGGCCGTCATCGGCCTGGGCGGGGTGGGCGGCGTGGCCGCCGAGCTTTTGGTCCGGGCGGGTGTGGGCAAACTCAGCGTCTGCGATGGCGATGTGTTCGAGGCCTCCAACCTCAACCGCCAGGTTGGCTCCACCACGGCGAACCTGGGCCAGCCCAAGACCGACGCCATGGCCCAGCGCCTGCTGGCCGTAAACCCAGCCCTTGAGTTGTATGTGCTGCCTCCGGCGGCCTCCCCGGACTGGCGGGATGAACTGCTCGCCGGACATGCGGCGATCGTCCAGGCCGCCGACGCGAGCCGGGCCTCCCTAGCCGTGCTGCGGGCCGGGCGCTCCCTGGGCATCCCCATGTTGGAGGCCGTGGCCTTGCCCGTGGTGCAGGTGCGGGCCTTCAAACCGGACGGCCCGGATCCCGAGGAGGGCATGGCCACCATGGGCCGTCCCCTGGCCGATTTCAGCGACGACGATATCGCCTCGGCCCAGGCCAACAGCCCGCTGTCGGCCTGGATCGACGGCCAGGGCGAGCCCCTGGGCCTGAGCCCGGACATGCTCCTGGCCACGGCCCAAGGCCGCGCGGCCCGGGGGTTCGGGCCCCATGTCTGGATAGCCGGGGCCCTGGCCGCCTTGGAAACCATTAAAATCATCCTGGGCCGCGGCAAGATCGCCTGGCATCCCGGCAAAGCCGCTCTGGACCCTTGCTTATGGCAACTTTTCTTGGCATCCTGAGCCATGCTTACTTATCTGCACATAGAAAATTTCGCGCTCATCGACCGGCTTGAGCTGGAGTTCGGCCCCGGCCTTTCAGTGCTCAGCGGCGAGACCGGCGCGGGCAAGTCCATCATCCTGGCGGCAATGGGCCTGATCCTGGGCCAGCGGGCCGCCGCCGACCTGATCCGCCAAGGCGCGGACCAGGCCGTTGTGGAAGCCGTCTTCCAGGTCGAAGAAAACGGCCCCATCGCCGACATCCTGGCCGACGAGTTGAACAACGGTCTGGAGCCCGGCGGCGAGTTGATCATCCGCCGGGTGGTCAACCGCGAGGGCCGCAACCGGGTGCAGATATGCGGCGCATTGGCCACTCTGGCCCTGCTGGGCCGCCTGGGCCCCGAACTGGTCAGCGTTGTGGGCCAGCACGACTCGGCCTCCCTCTTGAAGCCGGACCAGCATCTGGCCCTGCTTGACGCCTTTGGCGGCCTGGAAAAGCAGCACGCCGAAGTTGCCGAAGCGGTGAAGGCAGTCAAGGTCATCGACCGCCAGATCCGCCATCTCAAGGACGAACTGGAGGCCCGCCGCCGCCGCAAGGACGATCTCGATCACACGGTCAAGGAATTGGAAGCCGCGGCGCTGAATCCGGCCGAGGAAGACGACCTGCGGACCGAGCGCGATCTCTTGGCCAACTCCGAGCTGGTGGGCCGCCTTAGCCGCGAGGCCCACAACGGCCTCTACGCCGCCGATGGCTCCATCCTGGAATACATGGGCAAGGTCAAGGCCCTGCTGGAAGACCTGGCCGCCGTTGACGAGCGGGCCAAGGGCATGTCCGGCCGGGGCGAGGAGCTGTATTACCTCCTGGAGGACCTGGCCGCCGACGTGCGCACCTACAACGAGCGCCTCAACTTCGACCCCGGCCGCCTGGATTGGCTGGAGGGCCGTCTTCACCAGATCCAGCGCATCACCCGCAAGTACGGCGGCGACTCCCACGGCGCCCTGCAAACCCTGGCCGAGGCCAAACGGGAGCTGGAAAGCCTGGAGACCGGCGACCAGCAACTGGCCGATATGGCCAAGCAGCGCCAGGTGGCCCTGAACGAGGCCGTGGAGCTGGCCGAAAAGCTGAGCACGGCCCGCCGCCAGGCCGCCGCCAGGCTGGCCGAGGCGGTTATCGGCGAACTGGCCCATTTGGGCATGGACCAGTGCCGCTTTGAAGCCGACTTCCCGGCCCCGGCCGGCGGAACCCTGGACACGCCCCAGGGCCCGCTGTCCAGCCAGGGCCTGGAGACCTGCGAATTCCTCATCGCGCCCAACCCAGGCGAGGGCTTGCGGCGTTTGGCCCGCATCGCCAGCGGCGGCGAGCTTTCCCGCCTGCTTTTGGCCCTGCGCGGCGTGGTGGCCCGCAAGATGGGCATGCCCACCATGGTCTTCGACGAGGTCGACGCCGGAGTGGGCGGAGCCACCGGCGCGGCCATCGGCCGCAAGCTGGCCGCCCTCAGCTCCGGGGCCCAGGTCATCTGTATCACCCATCTGCCCCAGATAGCCGCCTGGGCCGACCGCCACATCGCCGTTCAAAAGCAGGTCTCCGACGGACGCACGGCCACGGCCCTGACCGCCCTGGACGACCAGGGCCGCCTGGACGAACTGGCCCGCATGCTGGCCGGGCCAGACGGCAAGGCCAGCGCCATGGAGCACGCCGCCAGCCTGCTGCAAGCCTCGGCCAGGGAGAAGGCCCAGGGCCTGGGTTCCCATATCGCGGGCACCCAATGCTTGGGTTCCCATATCGCGGGCAGCACTCAAAGCCCCAAATAAACCCCAGTGGCCCCGGCCGGACACCCTCATGATGGCAATGTCGTGCGTTACAGATAGGCCGCCCAGGACGGGCGGCCCGGCGAACTGCCGTGCAGCGAGCCGTAAGCCTCGGGCTTGATTCACTCAGCCCGAGGCGCTGTTCTTCTGACCAAGGATGGCCAGAAAATCAAGGGATAGCACCCTTGGCCCAAGGACGGGCCAAGTAACAAGAAATAGCCCAATGCTTGGGCTCCCATATCGCGGGCAGGGTCTAACGCCTGAATAAACCACAGTGGCCCCGGCCGTGTCTCAAGGTCATAAAGCACACCTTTAGCCTCATTTTAGTTGACTTCGCAACTTATTCGGGCCATATTGGTTGCGATGTCAACAATGATGAGGGCAAAGCCGATGCAGTTGCAAGGAAGAATCACCGTTGGCCGCTTGATCGCCATACTCCACAGGATGGCCAACATGTATCTAAGCAAGGAACTCAAAGACCTCAGCATCGGTGCGGGCCAGTACATCTTCCTGGCCGAGCTCTTCGATCAGGAGGGCCAGAGCCAGGACGAGTTGACCAAAAAGATTTTCGTGGACAAGGCCAACTCGGCCAGGGCCCTTGGAAAGCTTGAAGACGCGGGGTATGTGCGCAGGGTCGGCGACGACAAGGACAAACGGATCAAGCGGGCCTTTCTCGAGCCCGCAGCCCGGGAGGTGGAAGAAGATTTTTGGCGGATCGTAACCGGCTGGAGCGACATCCTCACCCGTGGCGTGCCAAAGCAGAGGCAAGAACAACTGATCGACGATCTTCGGACCATGCTGGAAAACGCCGGCGAATATCTGTCGAAAAACCAGCCATAGCCTAAAAGGAGCAACGATCATGGACGAACATCGCGCAATATTGGCAATCAACGGCAGCCACAGGGCTGAAAAAGGCATTACGGAAATCGCATTAAGGAAATTTCTTGAGGGAGTCGGCTCCATTGGCGCTGATTACGAAGTGATTTATCCGTCCAAGATGAAAATAATGCCCTGCGACAGCTGCGGTAAGTGCCTTTTCGAAACGCCGGGGGAGTGTAAATACCATGATGACATGCAATCGGTTATTGCCAAGATGGATGCGGCCGACCTGCTGATCTTGGCTAGCCCGGTCTATTTCGACTCCATGCCCAGCATGATGAAAAAATTGTTTGAACGGCTGCGCTCGACCCTGTCGGCGGATTTTGAATTCAGAAACGGCAGGACATATCACGCCAAGATCCACCCCAAGCAGCACAACAAGGCCGTCACCATATTTACGGCCGGCAACCCCGAAGACGAATCCTTTGTTTCCATCAGCAGGACATTCAACCGGATCGTTGACAACATGGGCGGCCGGTTGGCCGCGGAATTCAGGTTTCCGGCGTCCCATCTGTTTGTTACCCATCCCGAACTCCTGACCGGCCAATTAGATGCCCTGGGCGCGGCGGGCAAGGAGTTGGCCGCAACAGGCCGGATCAGTGAAAACGTATTTAAAAACGCCAACAGAGCCTACTTCGACGATCCGGAGGCTGTTGTGCGGGGGACAACAAGGATGATCCTGGAGATGAGGCAAAAGCATCTCAAGGAAAAGGCCGGGCACTCCGCCTAACTGCTGTTGACAAGCGCTGCAATACAAGCGGGTTGCCCCCCGGACCGGCCTGTAATTCCGTGGTCAGACATCCAACGGGCGTCTTTGGTAGCTACAAGCTAGCCATGGGCGCCCTTTTCCTGCTACAGTTGACCGACCGTTCACTCGTCCGTTTTCAGCGGTCTTTCCAACAACCTCGGCAAGGAGGCGTTTACGATGCAGCAATACCTGGACATTGCCAACAGTCCGGGCATGTGGATCGCCTGTTCGGTGATCATCGTGGTCGTGCTGTTCCAGTCCATACGTATCACCACCATTGCCTTTCGTTCGGGCAAGGCCATCGGCATGACCAAGGCCCAGATGCTCCAGGCCTTCCGCACGGGCATCACCACGGCAATCGTGCCGTCCATAGCCATCCTGCTGGGGCTCATCGCCCTGATTCCGGCCCTGGGCGTGCCGTTCCCCTGGATGCGCCTGGCCGTCCTGGGCTCGGTGCAATATGAACTCCTGGCCGCGGGCGTTGCGGCCAGGGAAATGGGCTTCGGCGAACTGAGCAGCGCCACGCTGACCGGCGAGGCCTTTGCCTGCGCCGTGTGGGTCATGAGCCTGGGCATCATTTTCGGCCTTTTGTTCGTGGCCTTTTTCACGCCCAAAATCGACAAGCTCAAGCACAAGATCGCCGGCGGCGACGACAAGTGGATGGCCGTCCTCACCGGCGCGGCCTTTTTCGGCGCGGTGGCCTATCTGGTGGCCGTGCCCGTGGTCCAGGGAGGCTCTGCCCTGGTGGCCCTGTTGGGCGGCTTCTTCTCCATGATCATCCTTGGTGCCGTGGTGCAGCTGTTGAAGCAGGCCTGGCTCAAGGAATGGGTCCTGGCCCTGTCGATCATCGGCGGCATGACCGCCACCGGCCTAGCCTACCATTATCTCGGGATCGGAGGTTAGACATGGACAACAAGCAGGCTGTCTTTGAAAAAACCTTTCTGACACCCGTGGGCAAGACCGGCAAATGGACCGTTTTGGCCGCCGTGTTTTGCTTGTTCATTCCGGGGGCCTATCTACATTTCTGGCACGACCTGTTCCCGCCCCTGGCCATTCTGGCCAAGGCCATGATCGCCATTTGGTCTTTTTCGGCCATTATCATGATCATCGAGCCCATCGTCTATTACCCGATCCTGGGCTTCGGCGGCACCTATATGGGCTTTTTGGTGGGCAACATCCTAAACCTGCGGGTGCCCGTTTCGGCCACGGCCCAGCAGGTGGTGGGCACCAAGGAAGGCTCCCCCGAGGCCGAGATCGTCTCGACCCTGGCCATCGCCGGGTCCATCATCGCCAACGAGGCCGTGCTGATCATCGGCATCCTGGCCTTTTTACCGACCATCGGCCAGATCCAGCAAACCGGCGGGGCCATGTCCGTGGCCCTGGCCCAGGTTCTGCCGGCCCTGTTCGGCGCTTTGGGCGGCGTGTTTCTGTTCAAGGTGCCCAAGCTGGCCGCCACGCCTCTGGCCATTGGCTTTATCCTGGCCATCATCAGCGACAGCTTACCCCTGGCGGCGGTGATCCCTCCCATGGTTATAATAAGTATATTGGCGGCCCGGTTTCTTTATAAAAAGGGCTGGGTTAGCGGCAACAGCATGATGTAGCGCCCGGCCCGTCGGCGGCCGGGGGAGTGTAATTTATGAAGATGAAAAAAACCATGGCCAAGATCGAGGGGCTCCAAGACTACTTGGTGGATATGCTCTCAAAGATCATCGCGGTGGACACCTCGGTGCCGCCGGGCCTCAACTATGACAAACTCATCGATATAGTGGAGCCCGAATTTCAGGCCCTGGGCTTTGAGACCAAAAGGGTGGTCATGCCCCCGGAGTTGGTGGAGCAGATCCCCGAAACGCTTGAAGGTCGGCGGGTCAACCTGGTGGCCAGCCTGAAAAACGGCAAGCCAAAGGTTTCGCTTTACGCCCACATGGATGTCGTGCCGGCCGAAAGCGACTGGACCATGGACCCGTTCACGCCTGTGGTCAAGGACGGCAAGCTCTACGGCCGGGGCGCTGTGGACATGAAATACGCCATCGCCTGCATGCTGGCCGCGGCCAAGGCCATCAAGGAACTGGGTCTGGAGCCTAACTACGAGATGGATTGCCTGCTGTGCACCGACGAGGAAGTGGGCGTCTACCCCGGCGCCCGCTACCTGGCCGAAAAGGGGTATTTCAGCCCCCACATGATGTGGCTGGAGCTTGGCGCCCTGGAGCCGATTTTCCTGCTGGGCACGGCCGGGGCCGCCCGCATCGACATCACCGGCATTGGCAAGAGCTGCCACTCGGGCTCCAACTACCTGGGCATCAACGCCTTCGAGGAAATGATGCCAATTGTGGCCGAGCTTCTTGCCCTGCGCGACGAGGTCCAGGCCCGGCGCTCCGACATTCCCGCCTTCCCCCTGCCGGATATCCCGGCCGAGGTGATGACCCCGATGTTTTCGATGACCGTGATGCGCTCGGGCAACAAGGACAACATGGTGCCCGGCGAGGCCAAGCTGACCATCAACCGCCGCTACCTGCCCGAGGAAAACTACGAAGACGTGGTCGAGGAAATCCGCCAGGCCGTGGAGCGTGGCAAGGCCAAGAGCAAACTGCTGGACGTCAAGTTCCGGGCGGCCAACGCATTTTATCCCGTGGCCATAGACAAAAGCAGCCCGGCAGCCCAAAAGCAACGCCAGGCCCTCAAGGACGTGCTGGGCTATGACGGGCTCATCGAGGGCGGCTTGAGCGCCTCGACGGACCTGGGTTTTGTCCTGGAGGCTTTGGCACCCCAAAAGGCCGAAATAGCCACCTTCGGCAATGTGCGACTGGCCACAATGACGGCACATGCGGCGGATGAACACTGCAATGTGCAAGACCTGGTGGAACTGACCAAGCTCATGGTCCACTACCTCTGCTTTTAGTGAGCTCGCAACACCGCGGCGTCCACCAAAGGGCGCCGCGGTTTCTCTTGCCTTTGTTATCCTAAAATGTAGTAAAATATGTAATCAGTGATACGCTTGCAGCCCGATGGATCGAAGCTGCTAAAAAGCGGGCATGAGGGTAAAAACGCTTTTTCCAGTCCACGCCGACAGTTAAAAGCAACATTTCAGCAATCGCTGGTGGCCGGGGCAGCAAGCCTTGTCGTCAATCGCGCCGGCGAGAAAATGGTGACGGTCATGAGCAGGGTTTCCGTCAGGACGCTGTTTGGGGAGCTGGCCAGGCTCGGCGGCTCAATGCTGATTGTCACGGGCGGTCTGGCCGCCTATCTTTGCTACGGCTATGCCGTGGGCCATGGCCCGGACCTTGACGGCGCCATGCTCTACGGCTGGCTCAAGGGTCTTGCCGCGGCCGCCGTATTCGCGGGAGGCGACTGGCCTGTCGTATGGCTACCAGCCGTACTTCTTTATCTCACCACCACGATCTGGCGGTATTCACGCCTAAAGCGTGCAAAAAAGTACGCATAATCGCATAATATTTGCACTTTCCGGTATTTTTCACTTAGTTACGCACCTGAGGTTGCTGTATCATGCAGTAACTATGGGTGTTTTTCATTTTTTGTGAGACAAGCCGGGAGAACCACCTCGTGAACGCCGACCATCTTGATGCCTTTAAAAACGCGGCAAACAGAGTCGTTCAAACCATGGCCTTCACTGATGTGACGGCCGGACAACCGTTCGTAAAATCTCAGGACATATCCACCGGCGACGTTTCGGCCATCGTCGGAATTACCGGCCCCATGTCGGGTTCCATGTCCCTGTCTTTCCCGGAAAAAAGCATACTTTTTGTAGTAAGCAACATGTTCGGTGAGGAAATGGCCTCTCTGGACGATGAAGTGGCCGACGCGGTTGGCGAATTGACCAATATAATCAGCGGCGACGCCAGGCGGGAAATGGCGGAAAACGGATTGACCCTAGACGGCGCGGTGCCCACGGTGATTCTGGGCGCGGGCCACAAGGTCAGGCACATGTCCAACGCCCCCGTCCACGTAATTCCCTTTGAGACCGAGGGCGGTTCTTTCTTTGTGGAGGTTTGCCTGGCCGAAAGCGTCTGACCAAGGCTCAGGAGACCTGTTCTTTATTCTTTATTCTTTATTCTTTATCCTTTATCCTTTCGTACACTTCCGGATACAGTTTTTTCATGCATTCCGGACAAATGCTGTGCGAAAAATCCGCGTCCGAGTGTTGCTTGATATAATCCTCGATCTGGCTCCAGTAGCCCTGGTCATCCCTGACTTTTTTACATGACGCGCAAATGGGCAACAGCCCGCTGAGGGTCTTGACCTTGCTCAGGGCCGCCTGAAGCTCGTGATTGGTTTTTTCCAATTCATTGGTGCGCAGGGCCACGCGTTTTTCCAGATTGTCCCTGGCGTCCACCAATGCCGCGGTGGCCTCTTGGACCATCATGCGCAGGCGGATGGGATTGCGCACTAAAAACCAGGTCAACAGGGCCGTGGTCAATATCACCAGAATATTGAGGCCCCGGATGTGCCAAAGGCCCGGAGCCCCGACGCCCCAACCGGCTTTTGGCGTGGCGGCGATGATCCATTCTCCTCCGGGCACGCTGACTTTTTGTTCTACCGGGTCCATGGTGAAGACATCGGAGTTGCCGTAAAACACCCCGGCCCCCTCGCCCTGGGCGTTGCCACCCTTTATGGCGATGTTCAAATGGTTGTACTTGGTTTCCAACCCGGCGGCGCTATAAACGTATTTTTGATAGATGACCACCGCGCTTACGCCCAGATACGAACCCCTTACGGCATATGCCGAGTCGGCGGCCAAATATATCGGCCGCAACGCAATGAAAATGCCGGGAGAGTTCTCGCCCCGGTTTTCCAACGGCCCTGCCAAAACAGGTTTTTTGGTGGCCATTATCTTTCGCATGGCCTGGGCTGTCTCGGGGCTTTTGAGTAGATCAAGGCCAATGACCCGCATGTTTTGAGCCAAGGGATAAATGTTTTTAACGGTGGTCCCCTTGACCAGGGCCAGATGATAGATCCCGGCGACCCCGTCCATTATCGACCGGGCCAGCAGTTCATAGCGTTCCTGGGTGATTTCCGGATTGAAGGAGATGTACAGGGCGATGCTTTCGTCAATGCCGGTCAGCTTGTTCAGGGTCGATTCCAGGTCGGCCCGCAGGGCGTTGAGTTCCAGCAGCACTTGGCCGCGGGCCCTGGTTTGGTAGCGGTCATTTTCGGCCGATTCCAATTGGGATGTCAGGGCCCACATCAACGCGGCGGCCGCCAATGCGGCAAGCCACGGCAATACCATCAGATTTTTGGGTCCGGCTTGTCTATCGGCCATCGCGGCTCCGCGAAATTTCGCTTTTAATCACCTTACGTTAATTAATTTTATAGCAAGTCAACCCACCGGGCCAACACCGGCAGTGAACTGTATTAACAGGCTGTTAAAAAAACAGCCTGTTAGGCGGGCCATGGACGGTCCGCCAATTTGCGCAGTTTTGCAAATAACAAGCAAATTGAGTTGCTTGACAAAACCGCGCTTTTGTCAAGTAGCGGGTGAAAAAGTCCAGGACGGACTTTTTCAACACCCTGCTAAAAAATCGATCCCTTCGGCGGGTATGCGTTCAAAAAGGCCGTTGAGCCCATCCCGCCCTTGGCCAGGGCCCTGAAGGCCTTCACCGGCGCCTGAACCACCATCAGCATCTTGGCTGGTATGGCATAAGGATCGTTCTTTGGCGGAATTTGGTTGGAAATTATCACCGCCATTTGGCTGGCGCCCTTGGGCGGCTCCATGGAGTCGCCCAGGGCCACGGCCATGGGCAACCCGGCGGCGATGAGCATCCGGCCGCCCGGGGGCGCGAACTCCAAAGTCACCCAAGGGCTCGCCTTCCATTTAAGGCGCAGGTTGAAACTGCCGTCGACCAATTCGAAGGCGGGCAGGTCGAATACGCAGCCCAAAAGTTGCACCGGCCGGTTGTATGTCTTGTAGAACTCCAAAAGGCGCAGGCGTAACAGGCTGTTTTTGGGCAGGTTATCCAGGCCCTCACCCAGAAGTTTTGACTCCGACACGAGTTGGACCACCTCGCCCAGGGGCTCGATGCGGGCCCGGCGGGTCAGGGCGGACAAGTGCTCCGCCCGCACCTGGCGGCTGCGCCTGCGGTCGGCCAGCAGCCCCTCGGTGGGCAGATACCCCGGAGCGCTGACTACAAAGCGCAGTTTGGTTATCGTGTCCAGGATCTCGTCCTCGCTGTGGGTCGACGCCCGGCTGTCGTGGACCTCGGGCACCCATTTCAAACGCAGTTCGCCTTCCATGTCCGTGTAGTAGGGGCCGGCCTTCAGCGGTCCGCCATTGAGCGGAGTGATGGTTATCAGGGCGTTTTCCACGGGCATGTCTTCGGCGTTCAATACCTGGATCACCACCGGCTGGATCAGGCCAGGTTCTTCCATTAGATCATCCGCCGGGGCCGACACCCCGGTCAACAGCAGGGCCGTTGCCACCATTAGCAAGATTAGTGATCTGGGCATTGTCTCCTCCACAAGCGTTAGCCGTCATACCATTGTAAATATCCGGTTGCAACAGTCAAGCACCGGCGCATTGACTTGACCGCTACCACATGCTAGTTTTCCTCTGCCGAGGTGGGCCAAGCGCCCGCAACCCGAAAATTTTCTGGAGTGCGAAACAATATGCTCGAGTACATGCGTAATCAGGCCGGTAACTGGATGATCAAAATCGTCCTGGCAATCATCGCCATCGCTTTTGCCCTTTCCTTTGGCCTAAGCCCCAATTTCGGGTCCAATCCCGGCATAGCGATGAAGGTCAACGGCCAACCCATCATGGAAGAACAGGTTGCCAAGCGCTACAGCCAGATGGCCGAACAGGCCAGAGAGCGCTACGGAGACAACTTCGGCAAGCTCGAGCCGCTGTTGAATCTGCGCGAACAGGCCCGCTACGACCTCATGGACCGTCTTTTGATCATGCAAGCCTGCCTTGACATGGGCCTGTCGGTCAGCCCGGCCGAAGTTCAAAAGACCATCGCGGCCACCAAGTATTTCCAGGTCGACGGCAAGTTCAGCTTTGACCGCTACGCCAAGCTCCTGCAGGCCAACCGCCTCAGCGAATCCGACTATGAAAGCTCCATTGCCAACGATATTCTCCAGAAAAAGCTGGCCGCGCTGGTCGGCGGTTCGGCCCAGGTGACGCCTCTGGAAGTGAACCAGGCCCTGGACATGGCCCTGAGCCGCATCGACGCAGTGTACGTCAAGGTCAGCCCCGCCGAGTTCTCCGACAAGGTTAAAATCACCGAAGAGGACCTTCAGGCCTATTACGAGCAGAACAAGGGCCGCTACATGAACCCGGCCACCATCCAGCTCGATTACGTGGCCGTGCCCGTGGCCAAATTCCGCGACAAGGTCGACATCATCGAGACCGATGTCGTCGACGCCTATGAAATGGACTGGCGCAAATACTCCAAGCCGGCCCAAGCCGAGGCCAGCCACATCCTTATCAGAATCCCCGAAGGCGACACCGGCCAGGCCAAGGCCAAGGCCGAGGAGTTGATGGCCAAGGCCAAGGCCGGGGAAGATTTCGCCACCCTGGCCCGGGAAAACTCCCAGGGCCCCACCGCCCCCACCGGCGGCGACCTGGGCGCCTTTACCAAGGGCCAGATGGTAGGCCCCTTTGATGACATGGTGTTCAACATGAAGCCCGGCGAAATAGGCATGGTCCAGACCGATTTCGGCTGGCACGTGGTCAAGCTCCGGGACATCAAACCCGCCCGCACCATCCCCCTGGACGATGTGCGCGACGAAATAGCCAACAGCCTGCGCGAAAAGCAGGCCCAGCGTCTGGCCATGGAAGCTGCGGAAAGCATCTTTGACCAGCTCGCCGGCGGGGCCAAGCTTGCCGCCGCGGCAAACAGCTACGCCCTCAATGTCAGCAGCACCCCGGCCCTCGGCGCGGGTCAACAGGTCGACGCGTTGCCCGGCCTTGACGACGTATTCAAGGCCGCCCAAGGCCTCGAACAGGGACAGGCCCTGCGCCCCATGGCCTACCAGGACGGCGCAATCGTGGCCGTGATCGCCAAGCGCACCCCGCCCGAGGCCAAACCCCTGGACGAGGTCAAGCACGAGGTCGAACTGGCCGTGCGCGACAAAAAGGCCATGGAAGAGGCCAGCCAAAAGGCCGACGACATCCTGGCCCAGGCCCAAAAGGCCGACGATCCGGCCCAGGTGCTGATCAAGCTGGGCGGCAAGCCCACCGGCCTGATCACCAGCTCCGACGAAATCAAGGACCTGCCCGGCTCCCAGGAGTTGGTCCGGGCTCTGCATCTGCTCAAGCGTGACCAGACAGTCCTGGCCAAGGCCGCGCCCGTCACCGACGGCTATGCCGCGGCGGTGATCACCGAGCGCAAGGCCCCGTCCGAAGGCGCCGTCATGGAGATGAAGCAGGAGATGACCGACCAGCTCCTCACCCAGCGCCAGAATCAGGTCTTCGCCCGCTTCCTGGCCGACCTGCGCTCCAACGCCGAAATCCTGGTGCCGGAAATGGCCGACGCCTCCGGCTTCCATCTGCCGGGCTGCGAACCGGGCCGCGAAGTCATGTGGGTCCGCAAAAAATTCTAATTTCTGATCTCTTGCACCTTGGCCCGTCCTTGGGCCAAGGTGCAACGCCCCGGCCGGAGCAAGTCCGATCCGGGGCTTACGGCACATGGCTTCGCGCTGCGCCGGGCCGCCCTGCTATTTACTTGTTACTCTGGCCATCCTTGGCCAGAGTAACAGCGCCTCGGGCTGAATGAATCAGACCCGAGGCTTACGGCGCATGGCTTCGCGCTGCGCCGGGCTGGCCATCCATGGCCAGCTAGCCGTAGAGCACGATATTGCTATTTTGGGCGCTTGGCCGGGGCCACTGGGGTTTATTCAGGCATTGCGTGCTGCCCGCGATATGGCAGCCCAAGCATTGGGCGCGCGTGGCTTGGCGCCGCGCCGGGCCGCCCTGCTATTTACTTGTTACTCTGGCCATCCTTGGCCAGAGTAACAGCGCCTCGGGCTGAATGAATCAGACCCGAGGCTTACGGCGCATGGCTTCGCGCTGCGCCGGGCTGGCCATCAATGGCCAGCTAGCCGTAGAGCACGATACTGCTATTATGATGCGCCCGACCGGGGCCATTGGGGTTTATTCAGGCATTGCGTGCTGCCCGCGATATGGCAGCCCAAGCATTGGGCCGGGTCGGACGGACCCCGCTTCGAACGCCACGCTTGTTTACCAAATCCCACGGTAGTACACTTGCCCACATCCCGGTTTCCCGACAAAAACCCACTGATTTCATATGATCAAATCGGAAGCCGGCACTTTAGGCACGGGGGCGCTAAAATGCAGACAGTGACCATGGAGCCCATCGGAGTGGCCCGCTCGGCCCTAAAAAAAACCTCCGACTCCCCGCCCCAGGGCCCCACGGCGGGCACCGAAGCCGTGATTGAAATCGACAGCAGCTATGAGCTCGGCCTGGCCGACCTGCGGCCCGGCATGGACCTGTGGGTGCTTTATTATTTCGACAAGGCCGACGGCCCGCTGATGCAGGTGCACCCCCAGGGCAACCCCAACCGGCCCCTGCGCAGTCTGTTCGCCACCAGGGCCCCCTGCCGACCCTGCCCCATCGGCCTGAGCCTGGTGCGGTTGCTGAATAAAAACGGCTGCCAGCTCGATGTACGCGGCCTGGAGGCCATCGACGGCACGCCGATTTTGGATATCAAACCCTATAACGGAGACTTGGACAGCCCCCGTCCGGAGTAGACCCATGACCAGCGATATCACCCAATTTGACCAGGTAGAACATTTCTGGTGCCCCATGCTGGGCCAGACCATCAAATTCGGCTACTGCCGCAAAATGCGCGAAGGCATGCCCTGCCACAGGCTGCTTGTCTGTTATGAAAGCCACTTCGATGTCATCGGCTTCGTGGGGGCCAACTACACCCCCGAGGAGCAGGAGCAGTTTTTGTCCAAGCCCACCAGCCGGGTCGAAAACATGCTGGACACAGTGGAAAAGGTTAGGAAATCCGGGGCCGACCAATGAGCAAAGCCGTTGTGGTAGTCGACAACACGCCTCTGGACGGCCGCTTCGCCGCCGAGCACGGCCTGTCCGTGTGGATCGAGCACCAAGGCCTGAATCTGCTGTTGGACACCGGCATGGGCGGAGCCCTGCTGCCCAATCTGGGCGCCTTGGGTCTGGACCCCAACGACCTTGACGGCATAATCCTCAGTCACGGCCACTATGATCACGTGGGCGGCCTGGAGGCACTGTTGAAGGCCCGCAAAGAGCCCATAGACATCTGGTGCCATGCCAATGCCTTTGGCTCGCACCTGGTGAGCAGGCCAGGCGGGCAGGTCATCGCCATCGGCACGCCCCTGGACCAGGCCGGTTACGAGGCCCTGGGGGCCCGGTTCCATTTCCTGGAGCGCGACGCCAAACCCTGGCCCGGCGTCACCCTGCTGGCCCAGATCCCCCGGAATACCGCCTTTGAAACGCCCCGTCCCGAGTTGCAGGCCGAGATCAACGGTGAGATAGCGCCCGACCCCTTCCCCGACGACCTTGCCGTGCTGCTGGAGGCCCCGGCAGGCCCGGCGGTGATCACCGGCTGCGCCCACTCCGGGGTGATCAATATCCTGGATCTGGCCCGGCAATACACCAAAGGCAATATAGTCATGCTCATGGGCGGCACCCACCTTGGCCCTGCCGATAAGCGCCAGCAGGATGAAACCGCCGCCGCGCTCAAACGCATGGACGGCCTCCAGGTGGTCAGCGGTCACTGCACCCTTGCCGCCGGCGTCATGCTGGCCGAAAAGCTTGGCGGACGTTATACGGCCATGGCCGCCGGCATGTCTTTCGAGTTGTAGGACGGCCTTGGCTTATATCGAACGCCAAATGATCAGCCTCTGCGGCAAGGCCGTGCACGGCTGGCGCATGATCGCCCACGGCGACCGGGTGGCCCTGGGCGTTTCCGGGGGCAAGGATTCCCTGAGCCTGTTGTATTTATTGAACGAGCGCCGCCGCCGCATCCCCATCGACTTCGAGATCGTGCCCATGCACATCGAGATGGGCTTCGGCAATATCGACGTGGCCGCCTTGGAGCGGGCCTGCGCGGAGATGGGCCTGGAGTTGCGGGTGTTCAACAGCGATTTCGGCCCCAGGGCCCACAGCGATGAGAACCGCAAGAACAGCCCCTGTTTCTTCTGCACCCTCAAGCGGCGGACCCAGCTTTTCCTGATGTGCAAGGAATACGGCTGCAACAAGCTGGCCCTGGCCCACCACCAGGACGACATCCACGAAACCTTCATGATGAACCTCATGTATTCGGGCAAGATCGCCACCATGCTGCCGGTGCAGCCGCTGTTTCACGGCGAGCTGACCATCATCCGGCCTCTGAGCCTGGCCACGGCCGACATGACCCGGCGTTTCGCGGCGCTGAAGGAACTGCCCGTGCAGCCGCCGTGCTGCCCGTCGTCTGAGAGCACTAAACGCTCCGAGGTGGGCGAAATTCTCGACACCCTTTACCGGGGCAACAAAAAGGTCCGGGCCAACCTGTGGCACGCCCTGACCCACGCCGGGCTGGCCAGCCTGCCCACGCCGCCGCCAACCATGCGCCTGACCCGCAAAAAATCGGACAACAAAAAATGAGCGACGCCAAGTATAAACCGATCATGGTGGTGGGCACCGGCTCCCACGTAGGCAAGAGTGTGGTCACCGCAGCCATCTGCCGGGCTATGGCCCGCCGGGGCCATAGCGTGGCGCCGTTCAAGGCCCAGAACATGGCCCTCAACTCGGGCATCACCCCTGACGGCGGCGAGATGGGCCGGGCCCAGATCACCCAGGCCGAGTGCGCGGGCGTTGAGCCCCATGTGGACATGAACCCCATCCTGCTGAAGCCTTCGTCCAACGTGGGCTCCCAGGTCATCGTCTCGGGCAAGTCCATCGGCAATTTCAAGGCTGTCGAGTATTACAAGCTCAAACCCAAGCTGACCCGCAAGGTCATGGACGCCTTCCGCCGTTTGCAAAGCCGCCACGACGTCATCGTCATGGAGGGGGCGGGCTCCTGCGCCGAAGTCAATTTAAAGAAAAACGACCTGGTCAACATGGCCATGGCCAAACGGGCCGGGGCCAACGTGGCCCTTGTGGCCGATATCGACGCAGGCGGCGTGTTCGGCCAGGTCATCGGCACCATGTCGCTTTTGCCGCCTTCCGAGAAAAAACTGATCCGCGGGGTGATCATCAACAAATTCCGCGGCGACCCGGCTTTGTTCACCAGCGGCATCGAATTTATCGAAAAGCGGGCCAAACGGCCTGTTCTGGGCGTGCTGCCCCATTTTAATCACATCAGCCTGCCCCAGGAAGACGGCGTGGCCCTGGAGCGGGGCGAAATGCGCGCCAGCGGCGGAGCCGTGCGCATCGGCGTGCTGCGCATCAGCCACATCAGCAACTACACCGACGCCGACGTGCTGGCCGCCGAGCCCGGCGTGGGCCTGAGCTGGGTGGAGCGACCCCACGACCTGGCCGGTCTGGACCTGTTGATCATCCCTGGCACTAAAAACACCCTGGCCGCCCTGGAGGGCATGCGCCGGGCCGGGCTCATCGAGGCCGTGCGGGCCTATCACGCCATCGGCGGCAGGGTCCTGGGCATCTGCGGCGGCTATCAACTCCTGGGCCGGGTCATCAGCGACCCCCACGGCGTGGAGGGCCCGCCGGGCAGCCAAGAGGGCGTCGGCCTTTTGCCGGTCGTCACGGAAATGGCCCCGGAAAAAACCACCACCAGGGCCCGGGCCGTCGCCGGCGGACACCTGCCCTGGGCCGTGGACGGCCGGGTCTCGGGCTACGAGATCCACATGGGCCTGACCACCGCCCTGGAGACGGACAATCCGGCCTTTCACCTTGTCTCGCGGCTGGACCAGACCGTTGATGAACCGGACGGCCAAGTCAGCCCCGACGGCAGGGCGGTGGGCACCTATCTGCACGGCATCCTGGACAATGACGAGTTGCGCTCCGGCCTTCTGGCCTGGGCCGGAGGGGACGGCGGCCAGGCAATGTCCCTGGACTACGCCCGGTTCAAGGACCAACAGTACGACCTGCTGGCCGATCACCTGGAAAAATACGTGGACTTGCGGCCGCTGCTGGAAGTTGCCGCATCAACATAACCGACTTGGCGCCGATAGCCAAAACGGCTGAAACATCGTCTTTGCTCATTGACGAACGACTCCTTTGGGACTATGTAATAATTTATACATACTCATGACCTAGGGAAGCCCAAGAAGGGCGCTCGGGACAAAGGCTCCAGCCGGACACCCCCCCGTACTGACATCTACGTCTTCAACAGCCCAAGAATGGGCTAGGGACCTTACCGGTTGCCTTATTATGAAACACTCGCCCTGGGGATCATGGGGTTCGGGCGCTGTGCTGGACGGCGCGCCGTCTGGATTTACCGGTCTGAAGGCCGGTGGATCATTATGCCCTGGTTCAGCTTGAACCGGGGTTTTCTGTTTTTTGCGCCGTCACCAATCAGGAAAGGAGTGTTTCATGAAAAGGTGGATTACCGTAATTGCGGCCATGGCCCTGTGCCTGGCCCTGGTTCCGGGGGCCATGGCCCAGCCGAGCCAGGAAGAAATGATGAAACAGATGATGTCGGAGATTCAGGCCCTGAAATCCCGCGTCATCGAATTGGAAACTAGGCTGAGCGACGCCAACAAGGCGGCTGAGGATGCCTCCCAGGCGGCCATGGAGGCCAGGGCGACCAGTTCCAAGTCCCTGAAGATGTCCCAGGAAGTGGCCAGGACCAAAGGCGGTCAGATCGAGGGTCTGTTGACCGAGGCCGGCAAGCGCCTCAAGATCTACGGCGCCGTGGAGTTGGAAGGCTCCTACTCCAATTACAAGCCCAAGAGCGGCGATTCGGTTTCCGACAGCAACTTCACCATGGCCACGGCCGAGATATTCTTCGACGCCACCATCAACAAGTACACCAAGGGCTTGCTCCATTTGCTGTATGAGGATGAAGGCGATGCCATAAACGTCGACGAAGCCTTTATCCTGCTGGGCCAGACCGATGATATTCCGGCCTACTTCATGGGCGGTAAAATCTATCCGGCCATCGCCTTGTTCGAGACCTATATGGTCAGCGACCCCATCACCCAGAACCTGTTCGAGACCCAGGCCACTGCCGCCGAGATCGGCTGGGCCCAGGACTGGTTCAATATCGGCGCGGGTATCTTCAACGCCGGTATTCATGAGTCCGGCGACGCGCCGGACAACAACATCAACACATTCTATGTCAGGGCCCAGTTCGACGCTCCCGAGGGCGCCTTGGGCGAGGACGTGGACCTCAACTTCGGCGTGGCCTACATCAACAACATCGCCGCGGGCAACCTGGGTGACGAAGTCGTGGCCGGGGAGCTTCAGGAGATCGTCGGCGGCTTGTCGGCCATGATCAGCGCCCAGTACAAGATGATCGCCTTTACCGCTGAATACATGACGGCCGCCGATGATTTCAAGGCGGGCGAACTCAGCTTTGACGGCGGTAAAAAGGCCCGTCCAACTGCCTATAACTTTGAACTGGCCTGCATGCCCATCGACGCCTGGACCATTGCGGTGCGTTACGAGGGCAGCGAGGACACCGGCGACTTTGAGCCGGACAACCAGTACGGCCTGACCGTTGCCTGGGATTTCCTGCCCGACACGACTCTGAGCCTGGAATACCTGCACGGCAGCTATGAAAACGACGATGACCGCGACCTGTTCACCACACAATTGGCCGTGGGCTTTTAAAAAACAAGGGGAACACAATGTGTAAAAAAGGTTTTATCGCGGCCCTGACAATGATGATGATGGGTCTGTCGGGCGCGGCCTACGCCCACTTCGGCATGGTCATTCCGGATAAAAACATCGTGGACCGGCCCGAAGAAATAAGCGTGCAGATGCTATTCTGGCATCCGTTTGAAAACAAGGGCATGAACCTGGTCAAACCCGCCGAAGTCGGACTGGCCGGCGGCGGCGAAAAGGTGGATCTGCTGCCCCAGATCAAGCAGGCCAAGACCATGGATCACGAGACCTGGGCCGTCAAGCAGCGGATCAAAAAGCCCGGCGACTATTATTTCTACATGGTGCCCACTCCTTACTGGGAGCCTGCCGAGGACTGCTTCATCGTCCACTACACCAAGGCCCCGGTCAGCGCCATGGGAGCCGAAGAGGGCTGGGACGAGCCGGTGGGCCTGAAGATGGAAATCGTGCCCCTGACCAAGCCCTATGGCCTGTACGCGGGCAACAGCTTCACCGGCCAGGTTCTGTACAAGGGCAAGCCCTTGGCCGGAGCCGAGGTCGAAGTTGAGTTTTACAATGCCGACGGCAAGCGCAAGGCCCCGGCCGACGCCTATGTGACCCAGTTGGTCAAGGCCGATGGCAATGGCGTATTTTCCTTTACCATGCCCTGGGCCGGCTGGTGGGGATTTGCCGCCCTGCACACCGATGAGGACCGTACGATCAAGCATGACGGCCAGGACAAGGACGTTGAGGTCGGCGGCGTCATCTGGGTGTTCACTCACGAATAAATAGTTGGAAAATCGCCGGGGCCACGCGCCCCGGCGTTATTAAGGCATTTGTCATGCATATTTCCGAAGGAGTACTGTCAGCCCCGGTTTTGGTGACCGGCGGCGCCTTGGCGGTTGTCGGCACGGCCATAGGCCTCAAGAGCATCGACTACGACAAGCTGCCCAGGGTGGCGGTTTTGTCGGCGGCCTTTTTCGTGGCCAGCCTGATTCATATTCCCATCGGGCCGGTCGCTGGCCATTTGGTGTTGAACGGTATCGTGGGCCTGTTGCTTGGCTGGGCCGCGTTTCCTTCGATACTTGTGGCCCTGGCCCTGCAGGCGCTGCTGTTCCAATACGGCGGAATCATTGTCTTGGGCGTCAATACGGTGGTGATGGCTCTGCCGGCCGTAATCTGCCATTACCTTTTCCGGGGTCTGGCCAGATCACCCAACCACACCTTGGGCTTCATGGGCGGCTTCGGTGCCGGGCTGCTGGCCGTGGCCCTGTCCGGAGTGCTGGCCGCCGCGGCCCTTTTTTACAGCGGCGACAGCTTCTTTACCACGGCGGCCGCGGTGGGGCTCGCCCACATCCCGGTCATGATCGCCGAGGGCTTCATCACCGGCTTTGCAGCCGTGTTCATTACCAAGGTGCGCCCGGCCTTGTGGAACTTATAGAGAGGGAAAACGATGACAAAACAATTGCGAAGCATTATCATTTGTTTGGTGAGTCTTTTTCTTCTCCAGGCTGGCCCGGCCCTTGCTCACAAGGTAAACATCTATGGATACTCGGAGGGCGGCAAACTGAAGGGGCAAGCCTATTTCGCGGGCGGCAATCCGGCCAGAGAGTGCGAGATATTGCTTCTGGATGACAAGGGGCAACAGATCGGTAGCGCCAAAACCGGAGTTGACGGAGCGTTCGAGATGGCCCTGCCCAAGGCCAAGCCGCCGCTGAAACTGGTGGTTGTGGCCGGCGAGGGGCATCAGGGCGAATTTATTCTGAAGGCCGAGGATCTGGGGCTGGCCCAGGACGGCGCCCAGCCGACCGCGGAACCGAAACCCGTCGACAGTTCCGCGCCCCAGGCCGCCATCGCCGATACGGCCCAGCTTGAACAGGCCCTGGCCAAGGTGGTTGAGCAAAAGATCGCCCCCTTGCGGGCGCAAATCAGCCGCATGGCCGCCGAACAGCCTTCCAAGATCAACGAGATCATCGGGGGAATCGGCTGGATTATCGGCCTGTTGGGCATAGCGGCATTTTTCTTGGCTCGCAGAAAAAACACGGAGCAAGGTTAAACTACAGTGGTAGGTTTTGAGACAGCGTCAAACGGAGGAGCCAAGGGGATTCTGGCCCGGCTGGATCCCCGCGGTAAAATCCTGGCGGCCTTCGGGTTCAGCCTGGTGGCGGCGTTGGCCCAAAACGTCCGGACTGCGGCGGCCTGCCTGGCTTTGGGCCTCATCCTGACCACTGTTTCAAAGCTGCGGCCCGTGCTGGTATTCCGCAGGGCTCTGGCCGTCAATGTCTTTGTCTTGTTTCTTTGGCTGTTGCTTCCCTGGCAACTCAATCTGGGCCAGACAGTCGAAGCGTCGATGTTCAAGTTCAATCCTCCCGGCCTTGAATTGGCCGGTCTGATCACCTTGAAGGTCAATGCCGTGTTTTTGGCCCTGTTGGCCCTGTTGGGCACCAGCAATGTCAACGACCTGCTACACGCCATGGCCCACCTGAAGGTACCCGGCAAGCTGGTCACGCTGTTTCTGTTGTTCTACCGCTATATCCACGTAATGCGCGGCGAACTGGGCCGCCTGCGCCAGGCCATGACGGCCCGGGGGTTTCAGCCGGGCAACAATGCCCACACCTACCATACCTACGCCAATTTGGTGGGCATGCTCCTGGTGCGCAGCTTCGACCGCTCCGAGCGGGTGTACCAGGCCATGCTTCTGCGGGGCTTTGACGGCACGTTTTGGCTGATGGATCACTTTGGCTGGCACCGCCGGGATTCGGTATTCTTGACTTTATCCGCCGTTTGCCTGGCCTTGGCGGTCGTTCTGGAATGGGGTGTCTAGTTTGGAACTGCTTCGTCTTGAAAATCTCAGCTTTGCATATCAGGGTATGCCGCCGGTGCACCAGGGGCTTAATTTCAGCCTCAAACAGGAAGACCGCATCGGCATTCTGGGCCCCAACGGAGCGGGCAAATCCACCATGTTTCTGCTGGCCATGGGCCTTTTGAAGCCCAGCGGCGGCAAAGTATTTCATCGTGGCCGCGAATGCGCCGACGAATCCGGTTTCCGGGCCCTGCGCCGGGACGTGGGGCTGCTCTTCCAGGACCCCGACGACCAGCTCTTTTGCCCCACCGTGGCCGAGGATGTGGCCTTCGGGCCCCGCAACCTGGGCCTGTCCCGTGATGAAGCCCTGGAAAGAGTGGACCAGAGCCTGGATGCCCTGGGGCTTGGCGGATATCAGAAGAGGGTCACCTATCAACTTTCCGGCGGAGAGAAGCGCCTGGTCACCCTGGCAGCGGTGTTGGCCATGCATCCCAGCGCCCTGCTGCTTGACGAGCCGAGCAACGGCCTGGACGATGAGCACACGGCCCTTCTCGAACGGCACTTGGCCGCCTCGGGACTATCCTGGGCAATAGTGTCCCACGACCGCCCTTTCCTGGAGCGCATCTGCACCACTTTATTAAAATTGGAGCACGGCGGGCTGGTGGCGGCCTGAGGCAATCAGGCCCGGCAGCAGTTCATCAGACGACTCAGGCCGGCTTTTTGCTCGGAATCCAAAGCACCGAAGCTCAGACCGCATGAGTGGCGGTTGTTAAACGAATCTTCCTTGGGTACGGAAGACGTGCAACGGTGCCAGACGAGCTCACAGTCCAGATCAGAAATGAATATCTTGCCTTCACGGACTAGTATATCTATTTTTATCGGTGAGGAAGTAACCGGACTTGTCGAGTGATATTCAAGGCATATGCCTGAAAAACTGACATCGGACACACGGCCAACCCTGCTGTAGCTCGGCCGCATCACGGCTATGGCATCACCCTCGGGTTTTTTCCGCGGGCTTCTCCTGCGTTCCAAAACAGACCCCCTTGCGTGGAATAATGAAGTCTATCCCACGCATCAACAGCGGGCAACAAAAAAATGTATAATATCCCCTCGTGAATTAGTGTTTTCTAAGAGGCGTCGTCTCCCTTCCGCAAGACTGACCGAATCGCCGCCAGCAGCTCGTGCCTGCGGTAGGGTTTGGCCACATACGCCGCCACGCCCTGTTCCATGATATCGCGCAAATGACTTTCCGGGGCGTAGCCGCTGGCTATTATCACCTTGGCGTCCGCATCGATCTGCTTGATCAGGGTAAGGCATTTATGCCCGCCCATGCCGGGCATGTTGACGTCCAACACCACTGCGGCTATGTCACTCTTACGTTGTTTGAAAACCTCCAGGGCCTCTTCACCGTTTTTGGCCAAGACCACCTCGTAACCAGATCTTTTAAGAATTTTAGAGCCGATATCCAACAGAACCGATTCGTCATCGACAAGCAAAATCAATCCGCTGCCTGTTTGGTGATGCGGCGCTTCAACCTCGTCTTGCGGTTCGTCCGTCGGGGATTCCCGGCCGCCCACTGGAAAATAAATTTTAAACGCCGTGCCCCGGCCCACCTCGCTGTAACAGTCGATGTGACCCAAGTGGCCCTTGATGATGCCGTATACCGTGGCCAAACCAAGGCCCGTGCCATGGCCGACATCCTTGGTGGTAAAAAACGGATCAAAAATATGCTGCAATGTCTTCTGGTCCATGCCTTGTCCGGTGTCGCTGACCATCAGCAGCACGTAATCGCCCGGTCCCAAGGGGATTGCGGCCCTGGCGTCCTCCCTGGACACTCGCACCACGGACGTATGAAAACAAAGCTCGCCGCCGTCGGGCATGGAGTCCTGGGAATTGCTGGCCAAATTCATCATTACCTGTTCAATCTGGTTCGCGTTTCCCAGGATCAAGGGCAAATCATCAGCCAAGTTCAACTTGATATCGATCATTTTGGACAACATGCGGCGCAGGAGTTTTTCCGTCTGCCTTATTTCGTAATTCAGGTCGACGGGCCTGAGTTCAGCCTCTGTCTGCCTGCTGAAGGTCAATATTTGTTTGACCAGTTCCCTGGCCCTGCCGGCCGCCAGCAAGACGTTTTCCAGATCCTCCGGAGTCGGCATGCCTCCCGCCGCCGATTCCTGGGCCAGTTCGGTGAACCCGACTATGGCCGCCAGGATATTGTTGAAGTCGTGGGCGATTCCTCCGGCCAAGGTGCCCAAGGCCTCCATTTTTTGGGAATGGCGAAGCTGCTGCTCCAGCTTGAGTTTTTCCTCTTTGGCCCTTTTCACCGCGGTTACGTCATTGAAAACCCACAACTCGGCGTTGTCGACTATGCCGCCGTTGAACTCTATTTGGCGATATTCCCCATCCTTGCGATGGATTCGCAGGGTCCTTCCCTGACGAAAACCATTGTCCCGGTCGATCTCAAAAAGCCGCCGGAAGGCCACGGCCTCATCGCCAAACAGTTTACTGAACCATTTGTCGGTGGTGTCCATTTCGTGCCGGGCATATCCGGTGATCTGTTCGGCGGCCCGGTTGAGGAATAAATACTCTCCATCGCGAAGCACCGCCCCCAGGGGCAGGTTTTCCACGATGTTGCGCAGGCGCCGTTCGCTTTCCCGGAGCAGACGGTCGGCCTTTTTGCGGTCGCTGATATCCATGGCCGTGAAAACAAGGCCCGCATCGAAATCGTCCGGTTCAATTTGGGCCGAACTCAGGAGCAGATCAAACACCGTCCCGTTTTTCCGGGCCCACCGCGTCTCCACCGTCCCCAGCCCCCTGTAACGGACATCGGCGTGTTTCTCGCGGCCCACGCGCTCGTATTCCTCGTCTGATTCGTACAACCGCCTTGCCGGCATGCCGCTAAGTTCATGTTCCTCAAAACCGGTCAACAGCGTCATCTGGCGGTTTGTCCAATCGATGACCCTGTCTTTGCCCGACACCCTGCCGATGCCCACCGGCGCGGCGTGCATCAGGCTCTTTATCACGCTTTCGCTTTGACGCAGTTCATTGAGAATGCGTTTTTGCTCGGAAACATCGCGCACCACCAAAACCCGCGCCTCGCCGCCTTTGTAGGTGATATCGCGGCTGCGAACCATAACGTCGAAAACGCTGCCTTCGGCGTCCACGGCCTGGGCTTCGCAACGAACCGGCGTCGGAGACTCCATGGTCTTGAGCACGCACCTGAGGCTGTCTTGGGTAAACAACCTTTCAAAAGGCAGGCTAACCATGTCTCCATTGCCGTAGCCGAACATTTTGAAAGCCTCGGCGTTGGTGTCTATACAGCGGCCGTCGGCGACCACGAACACCGCCTCGAAAGCCGCTCCGGCCAGGGCCTGGTAACGCTGCTCGCTTTCCTTGAGCGATTCTTCGGCGGCCAGGCGTTCGGTCACGTCCAGATTGAAGTTCAAGGTTGCCGGGCGGCCATCCCAATCGATGAGCACCGTATGCAGTTCGGCCCAGCGCACCGTCCCGTCGCGTCTCAAAAGCCGGAACAAATAGACACTGGGCAGAGTCTCTCCGCCCAACCTGCGGTGGTGCCGCCCCTCGACAAGGTGGTGGTCCTCCGGATGAATGTATTCAACAAGCTTGTGCCCGACAATCTCAGGAGGTTCAAAACCCAGCATCTCGGCCATGGCCCTGTTGACATAACAGGCGGCTCCGTCCTGGGCCACGTTGATGCCGATGGGCGAACTATCGATCATCGCGCGAAGGTCGGTCTCCGAGCGTGACAGCGCGTCTTGAGCCGTTACCTTGTCGGTGATGTCCAGGCCGATGCCCCATCTGGCCCAGCCTTCAACTGGAAAGCTATTGGATATGTCGGTCCAGGCGATGATCCTCTGGGCGCCGTCGGCCGCCTGCAAATGCAATTCGCGCCCATGAAAATCATTGTCCTTGAACCGGCCGAGATTGACTACCTGCTCCCTATATTGCTCATTGGGATACAGCAGTTCCACCGCCTCTGGATTGTTCAGGATACGGTCCTTGGTGTACCCGGTGACCCTCTCGGCCTCCCTGTTCCAAAAGACGACGGTGCCCGCATCATCAAGCGCGTAGATGATGATCGGCATATTTTCGGCAAGTTGGAGAAGATTCGAGCGATTCTGTTCGATCAGATCCAAGGTGTTCTTTTTATGCGAGCCACTATTTGAGATGGCAAGCCAACGCAGGCGTTTGAGGGCAGACAGGGCCTGCTGACCGGCCGAACTCCCCCGCTGCATACATCGGCCTCCGGCAATCTGTACCTATAAGGTTATGGTAAGCATGTTGAGCATCTTGCCGCAAGTACTATTGATCCCCAATCAGCTAATAACCATTGCCCATCAAAAAGACGTGCTGGCGTATACAGCCCGAGCGCTTTACAATGACACGACAAACATTGACTGGAGCGACGTGGGCATCCGATTCTACATTACGCCGAGGCGCCTGATACTGATAGCCATCGCGTTTATTGGTCTGTTCCTGCGTCTTTGGGGGCTGTCCTGGGGCCACGGGCAGGTCGTGCACAATCCCGGCGAATGGGCCTGGCGGGCGGTTGACCATCTTTCCCTGAGCACACCGGTATATCCGGGGATGTTCAACCAGGCCTTTTATTCCCTGGCCGCATTTTTTCACAGCTCGGTCTCGTCTTTGTTGGGGTCCATCGGCCTGATGACAGGCCAAACCAGGTTTGTTTCAGAGGCGGTTCTTTCCCCCCTGATTACAACCAGACTGCTGGCCGCCCTTTTTTCAACAGGCCAAATTGTCATGGCCTATATCCTGGGGCGGCGCTGCTTCCGCAGCGTGGGCACGGGCATGCTGGCCGCGGCCATGGTTGCCTGCAGCCCGATTCTGGTAGCCGAGGGCCACAGCATTTCCATTTCGGCTCCGCTGGGCGTCATGTCCCTGACCTGCATGTTGATTTGCCTGGGCCTGCTGGCGCGGCCCACCTGGCGGATATGCGCCTTGGCCGGTTTGGCCGCAGGATTCACTCTCACTATTCATCCGCTGGGCTTCGGCGTCTGGCCTTTGTTTTTTTGCACGTTCATCGCGGCCTTGAAAGGGCAGAAGGTCCGGCCTGTTCAATACCTTTTGATCATGCCCCTGGCCTCCCTGCTCGGGCTGGCCATTGGGCTTTTGGCAGGCTGTCCGGGGTTGATAACGCCTGAATTCTGGCAGTCCGACGCCATGTCGATCCTCTTGCCGCCCACGCCCGCGGAAGGCTGGTTCAAGCTGCTGCACACCAACCTGGCCGACGTCCTGCACCTGTTGACCGATGTGGGAGGGTTGGCGGTCATGGGCCTGTGGCTGGCAGGCGTTGGCCTGTGCTTGCGCCGTTCCACCCCCGCCAGACTGCTTTTTGCCTCCGCTCCCGTGCCGTTTATTTTAATCGGCCTCATGGGACAGACCGACACTATCCCCATGTTCGTGGCTTCGTGGCTTCCCCTGGCCTGCGTATCGGCGGGCTGGCCTCTTGTTCTCCTGTGCCGCATGCCGGAAAAATACAGCCGCCAATTGGCCCTGGCATTTAGCATAGGCGTGTTGATCTGCATCACGCCGCTGTGGAAGTCCATGGGCCTGTCCTATCTGTTTTGGCAGCAGGACACGTTCACCAGCGCGGCGGACTGGCTTATACGGAACAAGCCGTCCCAGGCCAAGCTCCTGATCGGAAAGGGCGTGCCTCAGGACCTTTTCCCCAAGGCCGAACCCCTACCTGGAAAAGTCGACATTTCGGAGATCATATCCAACGGCTCCTATGTATTGCTCCCGGCCGGACAGGACGATCATCCCGGACTGCAAAGGCTTGCCCTTTTCAATTTGAGCAGCATTTGGTATCCCCTGGGCGGCATTTCCGCAAACGAATTCCCGGCATGGCTGAGCCCAACCCTGGCAATCTACGGCCCGGCCTGGCCGGAAAACATTCGGCGCCCCCTGGCTCTGTTCAAGCAGGGGGCCCAACCGCGCCGCGCCTATGATCTGATCCACACCGCCGGCAGCACCTACGGCAAATGCAACCAAAGCATGCTCGTCGGACCGGGAAGCTGGCGCCAAAGGGTAATCCGCAGCGGCCAACCCCTGGAAGCCATCGCCGTGGACATGCGCAACCTTGGCCGCGACCTGGCGGTGGTGCAAGTCCGGCAAGGCCTGCGCTGGGCCCGCGACTACAACATTTTCCCGGGCCAGGAGGCCGAGGTTATTTTCGACGCCGCCTCATGGCCTCCCATGCGGGGTGGACTACAGCCGGTCAAGGTCCGGGTTTTGAGGGGCGAAAACGTCTGGGCCCGCATCGAGTGGGACCCCTTGATGATCGGACGCCTGGCCCTGGAAAAAGGCGAATTTGATTTGGCCCGTAAAATGCTTCTACAGGCCGTCAAGCGTTATCCTGGCAGTTTTGACGCAGCCGCCATGCTGGCCGGTTCCCTGGCCGCCTTGAACCGCCTCAACGCGGCCGGCTTGGTCTTGGAGGCCATCCAGGGTATAGACGACCACACCGCAGACAAGTTCATCAAGCTGGCCGCCGAACCTGGCGGTCCCCAGTGGGACGCCGAACTGCGGCGTCTGACAGGCTACGACACCCGCCTGTTGCGCAGGGCCACTGTGGAGGTTTTCAATATCGGAGGACCGGCCTTGCGCTCCGAGGGTAAAAAAATCCCCTTCGAGGGCAAGGGCTACAGCGGTGTCACCCTGAACAATGACGACGGCGGTTTTATCAAGATCTGGCTCAAAGACCCCACGCCCAGGGGGCATCAGTCGGCCCGCCTGGTCTTGGCCCTGAAGGACCACCAGCGGGCCAATGGAAAGCTGGCGGTAGCCGAGGTCTGGGGCCACGGCCCGGAAGGCTCGTCCCTGCTGGCCCAGCGGCATATCAACGCCGAGGACTTTACGGACCAGGCGTTGGTTGTGGAGTTGCCTTTTGAAAACAAGAGGCCGGGCGCCAGTCTTGAAATCGATCTCAACCTGTTGCGAAAGACGGACCTGCGGCTCCAGCAACTGCATGTCGGTGTCGACCTGAGGGGTCACATCAGGGGCACCCTGCGCTGGTTTCATGACGCCAGCGGCCGGGTGCACCTGGAACGGGGCCGGTATGCCGAGGCCGTGAAGAGCTTTGAGGCCATCTTGAAAATTGACCCCGAATTCACCAGGGCCTACATCCCCCTGGCAAGGTCACTAATCGATGCCGGCCAAACCAAACGCGCGGCCGAAGTCGTCCGACAGGCCGAGGGCCTTTTCAGCGGGCAGCCGGACATGCTCTCGGAAGTTCGTTCCCGGTACCAGGCCCTGCGCATGGACGAGGATGCGGCGCGGGTAGAAAAGAGCCTGGCAGATCTGCGGCCCTCGCTGAAGTTTGAAAGCCGTTTCGAGGGCGGCCTGACCCTTTTGGGTTACGACATGCCCCAAAACACGGCCCAGCCCGGAGGCGTGCTGGACATCAATTACTACTGGCGGGCCTGGGCCAAACCACCCACCAACTACTTCGTGTTCGTGCACCTGGAGGGCCAGGGCCGTGTGGTCAACTACGACCACATGCTCGATCACGGCAGGGTTTCCATGACCGGGCTCAAGCCGGGCCAGGTGGTGCGGGAAAATTATCAGTTGAAGCTCCCCGGCGATCTGCCGCCGGGCGACTACAAGCTCGTGGTCGGTCTTTGGGACCCCAAATTCACCGGCAAGGGCATGAACATCATCGACGGCAAGGGGCAGGGTTCCAAGGAACAGGTGCTGACCACGATAAAGGTGACCCAGCCGGACGCCACATCAACTCCGGGGAGCCCATAGCCGGATCCGCTGCACCGACCAGTGAAATTCCTTTGTTTGCGCGTCGAGGATGATTTTCAGATAACGGCCCGTGGCGCCGGGGACGAACTCGTATTGGCCGTGGTTGCTTTTGCCGGGGACCAGCATCGGTCCGCACATGGTCAAGGGCCCGGCCAGCCGAGCCGGGACCGGGGTCCACTGTTTGGCGTCGTCGGAAACCTCAAAGCGCAGGCCCCGGGGATAATCCATGATAAAGTCCTGATTATACAAGGCCAACCGGCCGATTTGCCTCTTCTCGCCAAGATCCACGGTCATACTGATGCCCGGTTTTTGGGGCATGCCGCTGGCCCAGTTGGCCTGGTTGCCGTGGGCCAGGGCGGCGGCCTCCACCGGGTTGACCGAGGCGTCCACGGCCTGGGCATCCATCTCCGGTCCCAGGGCCAGGCCGTCCAATAGAAACACACTCATCCGGCCCGCCGGTTTTTCTCTAAAGGCGCAGCCCCAGCGGTTCAGAGCTCCGGCGGCCTGGGCGGCCTGGCCCGCCTCCACGGCCAGGGCCGTGCCCGGTCCGGGGTCGATGAGCACCGGCTGCTCCACCGGCGGCACGCTGTGCCCGAAATTGTCCGTGCTCCAGTTGGCCATCAGCGTCCGGTAACGGCCCGGCGCGTTCTGGTGCAGATAGGCGCTGATCCAGGCGTCGCCGTAGACCCATTTAACTCCCTCCCCTTCCAGGGCCTCCAATAGCAGCCGGGCGCTGTCGGGCCAATCCGGCCGCAGCCGCGGCGGCATCAGCTCGGGCTGCCACACGGCCAGCTCCCGCACGGCTGATTCCACTCCGCCGAATTTGCCGTCAACTTCGGAAATGCGGATAAAACGGGCCTCCAGCGGCGCGAAATGGGCCTCCAGGCGGGGGTAGCGGTACTTGTTAAACAGGTGCGGCCCGGACCAGTACAGCGGCCCCAAATCGGAACTCCACCTTCTGTCCAAAACAGCCCGGCCTTGGCCGTCCAGCAACTCCACCCGCACCGACTGCGGCGATTCCCAGTAACTGGCCGGGATCAGGGCCACGGCGCAGAGCATTGTCTCGCCGCCCAGATCCACCATCACCGGTCCGGCTCCGGCCGCCACGCCGCTGGTCAAGTCGTTGTCGAACAGGCTTGCCGCCTTGATATCGCCCTCATCCGGGGAGACCGGCCGCCAGGCTCGGCGGTCCATGAGCTTTCTGCCGGAATAGGGCAAGCTCATGTCGCAGTAGGCCGGCCCCATGACTTGCAGGCGAATCTTCTTGGGCATGTCGAGTTTGCGGTAGCCCACACCGGCAAAGGCCATCTCGCCGTCAAGGGGCATCATGAAGGCCGGTTTTTCCATGGCGTCGACCTGGGAGGAGGCAAACAGACGGCGTTCGGCCCTGGACTGGCAAAACTGCGGTTGGCCGCCGGACAGGAAGGCCCATTCCTGGGACTGGTGGACATAGACGCCTTCAACGCCAGCGCCGCGTAAGTTGGCGATTGCCTGGTTGTATTTGGGCTCCTGGGTGAAATAGAAGCCCCCCTGGTCCAGCACGAACCCGCCGCGATAGGTCCAGTAGCCCCCGGCGTGAACCACGAGTAGAAGGCAGGCAATGGCCGCCGGGGCCCATTTGGCCTTCAGAGTATCGGCCGCGGCGGCCCAGGCAAACGGCAGCACCAGGTATAGGGGCAGCAAATAGCGAAAATCCTTAAACATCAGGTTCTTGCCGAACCAACTGAAGAGCAGGATGCCGATATTGCACAGGGCCACGCCCCAAAGCATCAGGCCGTAGCGGTTTTGCTTTTGGCGCGAACGCCACAAGACCACCAGCATGCACGCCAGAGTCGCGGCGGCAAAGGCCAGATAGAGCCAGAACCAGGGGCTGTGGATGTTTTTTTGCTCGGGGCCCGGGTTGACGCCAAGAATGTGGGGCATGGCGTTGACGGCCAGCAAATCCCAGTTGGACCAAAGCCAATCCAGGCCGAACGTCTCGCCGGCCACGGGCCGGTCCAGAAAGCCGTAACTCAGCTTGTAATAAACTACCGGCCAAATGCCGGCCAACAGGCCAGCTGCTCCGGCGATCAAATTGCCCGGGCGCACCAGGCGCAGGCGGAAAAACGCCAAAAACAGACCGCACGGGGCGATGACCACGGCGGTCTGGCTATTGGCCCAATAGCCCAAACCGGCCAACAGGCCCCACAGGCAGGTCTGCCAAACGGGCCACTGTTCGGCCCGCCACATCACGATGCTAAGCCAAACTACGAGCGAGCCGATAAACAGGCTCAGGGAATAGTGGGTCAGGGCCTGGCCAGCGTGGAACATCAATTCGGCCGGCGGGATGGCCAGGTACAACAACCCCACCAGCACGCCGGCCCTGGAGTTGACCAGTTTCAGGGATCGATACACCGCGATCATCGTCAGCAGATAATAAAACACCGGCCAGAAGTTCCAGGCCAGCGAAGACGGACCGGTCAGAGCCAACAGCGGCGCGGCGATATAGCCATCAAGGGCTCCCATCTTGTGCAGGCCGTAGATATAGACGGGCCAGCGCCCTTCCAGCGCGGCCTGGGCCAACAGACCGCAGTTGGCCTGGTCCACCCAGAGGAAGGACAGGACCCAGCGCCAGACAAGCAGCACCCCGGCCACAATGAAAAGAGCCAGGGCCGCCTTGTCCAAACCCGTGCCGAATTGTTTCACACCGTGGGGTTGCCGCGCCTTCACAATTGGTCCAGCCGTTTGTTTTGTTGTTTTATAACGCCCGGTTGAAGAACGAATCAGCCCAAGATAACATACGAAAAACCCGGACACCAGATAGACACCGTGTTCTTTGTTGCATTGAACACGCTAGAGGTTCAAACTCTTAGAGCAATAAGCTACATATAAACCCAACCAGCGAGACGAAAAAGTGCTACCCACGCTCAGATTTCAAGTACTGCCCAAGCTGCCCGCGATATTGGAGCCCCTGCGCACACTTGCGAGCAACCTGTGGTTTGTCTGGCATCCCGAGGCCCAGGAATTGTGGCAAAGGATCGACCCGGATCTGTGGCGTAAAACCCGCTACAACCCCGTATCCCTGCTCAACCAGGTGGGCCAAAACCGCCTCGACGCCCTGGCCGAGGACGGCGGATTCGTGGCCCAGATGGACCGCGCCTCCAGTCATCTCCAATCATACGAATCAATGAAAACATGCCCATTTTTGGGCGAAAGAGCTCCGGAAAACTTCCGGGTGGCTTATTTTTCCGCTGAATACGGCTTGGCCAATTGCCTGCCCATCTATTCCGGCGGCCTGGGCATGCTCAGCGGCGACCACCTGAAAAGCGCCAGCGACCTCAACGTCCCCCTGGTGGCCGTGGGCCTGGCCTACCGCCAAGGCTACTTCAATCAATATCTGGACCACGACGGCTGGCAACAGGAAGAATACAACGTCAACGACTTTTGGAATATGCCGATGAGCCTTGTCTTGGATGACCAAGGCAATGAGGTGCGCATAGCGGTCGATATCGAAGGCAGGCCCCTGTTGGCCCGTATCTGGCTGGTCAAGGTGGGCCGGATCAAACTTTATCTGATGGACTGCGGGATCGACGACAACCCGGCCGATCTGCGCGACATCACCTTCCAGCTCTACGGCGGCGACACCAAGATGCGCATCCGCCAGGAGATACTGCTGGGCATCGGCGGCATCCGCCTTTTGAACACCCTGGGCATAGATTACAGCGTGGTGCACATGAATGAAGGTCACAGCGCCTTCGCCGCCCTGGAGCGCATCCGACTACTGCGGCAAGACCACGGCCTCAACTTTGACCAAGCCAGGGAAATTGTCCGGGCCACCACCTGCTTCACCACCCACACGCCTGTTCCGGCGGGCAACGACTATTTCGATCCGGGTCTGGTGCAGTCCCATTTTCAAAGCTATGTCGGCGAATTGGGCATATCAATGCCCGTACTTCTGGGCTACGGCAGGGTGCATCCCATCGAGCAAAGCGAACAGTTCTGCATGACCGTTCTGGCCCTGCGCCTCAGCGCCTTCAACAACGGCGTGAGCAAACTGCACGGCAAGGTCAGCCGGGGCATGTGGACCGATGTCTGGCCCCAGTTCCCCGATGAAGACGTGCCCATAGGCCACATCACCAACGGCGTTCATACTTCGACCTGGATCAACTCGGAGATGGCCTACCTTTACAACCGCCACCTTGGTCCGGGCTGGATGGAAGACCCCGACTCCGAACGTGTATGGCAGGGAGTTGACCAGATTCCCGACAGCGAACTGTGGATGGTCCACGAGCGCTGCCGTTCGCTGCTCATCTCCGAGGTGCGGCGCCGGTTGGCCGTCCAGGTCAAGCGCCGGGGAGGTTCGGCCTGGGAAACCGCCGAGTGCGCCGACGCCCTGCGGTCCGACCGCCTGACGATCGTCTTTGCCCGGCGTTTCGCCACCTACAAGCGCGCCACCCTGCTGCTACGGGATATCGAGCGGCTCAACGCCCTGGTCAACAACCCCAAACGGCCGGTGCAATTCATTTTCGCGGGCAAGGCCCATCCCAAGGATGACGAGGGCAAACGCTTTATCCAGCGGGTGGCCAGCCTGACCAGGGACGAACGTTTCAAGCAGAAGATCGTCTTTCTCGAAGACTATGACATGGGCCTGGCCCGTTACCTGGTCCAGGGAGCCGATGTCTGGCTTAACAACCCCCGGCGGCCCCTGGAGGCCTGCGGCACCAGCGGCATGAAGGCCGCGGCCAACGGCGCCCTGAACCTGAGCGTACTGGATGGTTGGTGGGACGAAATATTCCAGCCCGGCATCGGTTGGCAGATCGGCCAGGGCCAGGAATACGACGATGAGGAAGTACAGGACCAATTGGAGGGCAGGGCCCTTTACCGCCTGCTGGAAAGAGACGTCGCGCCCATGTTTTATCAGCGCGACGACCAGGACCTGCCAAGGGGCTGGATCAGCTATATGAAGAAAAACCTCAGCGTGATCTGCCCGGCCTTCAACAGCCACCGCATGGTTGAAGATTATATCGACATGGCCTACCTGCCCAGCGGCATCCGTTACGACCAGCTGTACAAAGACGATTTTTCCGGGGCCAGGGAACTGGGCCAGTGGGTCTCCAAACTCATGCAGGGCTGGAGCGACGTGCAGGTGCTGGAGGTGGGCAGCCCCTCCCAAAGCCCCATGGTCTGGGGACAGGATATCGAGGTATGGGCCAAGGTCCGTCTGGGTGAACTGAGCCCAGACGACGTGGCCTGCGATATCTATTTCGGCCGCCTTGACGCCGAAGGCACCTTCGCTGACCGCCACACACTCCAAATGGAGCCCGATAATGAAGCCGAACCCGGCGTCTGGACCTTCAAGGGGATCCTTGCCTGCTCCGAAACGGGCCGCATAGGCATGCGGGTGCGGGTGGTGCCCCACCACCACGGCCTGGGCTCACGCTATTCCCTGGGTCTGGCGGCCTGGGGCTAGGACTCTGAGGATGCTTTCCTGAAAGAAACCATCCCCCAAACCTCATCCAAAGGACTTCGCGCGAAACCCTCCCTGCCTGCTGCCGGGAGGGGTTCGCGGCGTTTGGGCCCAGACTATCCATATCGACTGACAGGCCCCAAAAAATAAATGACCGATTGTTGTTTGGCGGCAACGCCGCGAACAACAATCGGCAAAGTTCTTTTGGGGTCTTAGGGGTCTTTTCTTTCAAGAAAAGACCCCTAAATACACTATTCCGTCAACACTACCTGGCCGGGTTCGATGAGGCCGGGCTTTTGCTTGTCGTCGTCATCGGCAACAGGCACGGCCCAGGAGTTGCGGGGGCCGAACTCGGTCAGCTTGAGCACGGCGGCCGGGCGGCCCAGCAGGTGGATCACGTTTCCCGACCCGGTCTGGATATCGCGGCCCTTGGTATAGGCCACCACCGTGTCGCCGAGGCTGAAGCCGGTGTCGCGGCCCACGGTGACCTGCACGCGCCCGTCCTGGACGGCCAGGACGAATCCGGTCCAGGGCATGGCCGCGATGCGGGACTGGGTCCACTTCGTGGCCGGTTCGTGGAGGTCCTTTTGCAGCTGGGCCTCCATGGCCTCGGGGATCTTTTCACCCAGTTGAAAATTGGAAGCCTGCACGTCGGTAAGCTCCAATTTGGAGCGCAGGGCCTTGTCGTCATAGACCGCGCCGGTGGATGTATCAATCAGGCGCATGGCCAGTTCCATGGTCAGGAACGGATCATTGTCGCGGAAGCCGTAGACGCCGGTCAGCTCGCGGTTGACGCTGAGGTCGGTGAGCATGGCCGTGACCATGGCGCTGACGCCGAGATTGCGGCAGGCCTTCATCAGACGTTCGCGTCCGTCACGGATGGCCGGGTCCAGGCCGTTCATCTCGTCGATTACCGTTTGATACTCAACAATGACAAAACCGCCGTACTTGGCCAGGTCTTCCTGAACAGCCTTGCCAATGCGAGAGGAGGGGCCTTGCAAGGCCTTGATGGGGCTGCTGAAGGGTACGATGGTGACCCTTTTGCGCAGGCTGGTGTCCTTGGCCTTCCAATAATCTTCGACTTTTTGCGTTACGCCGCAGCCGGCTAAAACGGCCAAGGTTAAAGTCAACGCCGCAATGCGGCGCCAGGGCAAGCGAATCATATTATTCAACCCCTTAGTGGATTTACTAACGCTTGAAGTGTGAATTATGGCCTTTCACTTGTCAAAAGTAAAGGGTTGAGCGCACAAGTGACGCAATTTAGTAAGTAATATCAAATCGGACCAGATCCGCGGCCGGTTCAAGCCACCGTAAATCCACGGAATCGACCCGGGCGAACCGCGGTCCCTTATAACACCATTGCACAGCCTTGTTCACATCATTCTCCGGCCCCTGGAACTGGGCCTCCACCCGCCCATCGCGCAGGTTGCGAACCCAACCGGCCAGCCCCAGGTCCTGGGCCATGTGCGCGGTGCTGTAGCGAAAGGCCACGCCCTGGACCCTGCCGGTTATGTATAAATGCGCTCTGGTTTGAGTCATCTTCAGCCTCCCGGAAAAAGCTCTCTCTGTTCCGGTTTCCGCCCATCCCCCGACCGGCCGCCCCTGAGCAGTTCAAAAAACTCGTCCAGATCGATTATCGCCACGCCCAGGGAGCGGGCCTTGTCGGCCTTTTTACCGCCGCCGCTTCCGGCCACCAGATAGTCGGTGCCCTTGCCCACGCTGTTGGAGGCCGTGGCCCCGGCTTCGGCGGCCATCTGCTGAAGCTCCGGGCGGCTGTGGCCTTCGAACGAGCCGGTGAACACCACCGACTTGCCCGACAGGGGCAAATCGCCGTTTGCCGCCTCCCAAACGGGCCCCACCGCGTCGGCCAGCCTCTCGGCCGCCTCGCGGGTCTGGGGCGTATTGAAAAAGCGCTGGATGTCGGCGGCCATTTTGTCGCCCACACCGTGGACGTCGCTGAGGTAGTCCCGGCCCTTTTCCCGCTGTTTTTTGGGCAGCCAGTCCAGGGCCGCTTGGGCCAGGGCCTCCAAAGATCCGTATTTGCGGGCCAGGTCCGTGGCCGAGACCTTGCCCACGCCCTGGATGCCCAGGGCGAAGATGAAGCGGTCCAGTGGCTTGCCCTTGGTGGCCTCGATGGCCGCCAGCAAATTGCCTGCCGACACCTGGCCCCAGCCGTCAAGGGCCGTCAGTTCCGCGCGCTTTTCGTGGAGCCGGTACAGCGACGGCAGGTCGGAGATGAAACCGAGTTTAAACAGCTCCTCGGCGCTCTTGTCGCCCAGGCCCTCGATGTCCATGGCGTCCCGGGATGCGTAGTGCTTGATGGCCCCCATGAGCTGGGCCGGGCATTCCAGGTGGTTGGGGCAGCGGTGGATGGCCCCGCTTTCGTCAATGACCACCTTGCTGCCGCAGACCGGGCACGTTTCAGGCGCAACGATCTGCGGGCCGCGTTTTTCCGGCGATGCCTGGCGCTCCACCTTGACAACCTTGGGGATGACGTCGCCGGCCCGCTCCATGCGTACGTGGTCGCCGACGCGCACGCCCAAACGGGCCACCTCGTTGAAATTGTGCAGGGTGGCCCGGCTCACCGTGGCCCCGCCGATATCCACGGGGTCCACCAGGGCCACGGGCGTCAGCTTGCCCGTGCGGCCCACCTGGACCAACACGTCCCGGACAACGGTCACTTCCTGGCGCGGCGGGAACTTCCAGGCCACGGCCCAGCGGGGCGAGCGGCTGCGCTGGCCCATGGCCGAGCGCAAGGTCAGGTCATCGACCTTGATCACCACGCCGTCGATTTCGAACTCCAGCTCTTCCCGTCGGCTTTCATAGCCGGCGTGGACGTTCTGGAGGAAGTCGGCCCCGGCGCCCAGGTGAAGCTGGTCTTCGGTGACGGTGAATCCCCAGCCTTTCAAGGCCCGCATGGCCTGATGATCGGTTGCCATGCCCAACTCGTCGGCGTTGACAAGTTCAAAGGGGAAGAATTTCAGGGGCCGGGCCGCGGTGACGGCCGGGTCCTGCTGGCGCAGGCTGCCCGCCGCGGCGTTACGGGGGTTGGCGAATCCGGCCTCGCCCCGCTCGATGAGCTTTTTGTTGAGGGCCACGAAGCCCGGCCGGTCCATGTAGACCTCGCCGCGCACCACGGCCAATCCGGGCGGGTCGCCCTGCAATTGGCCGGGGATGTCGCCGATGGTGCGGATGTTGGGCGTGATTTCATCGCCCACCAGGCCGTCGCCCCTGGTGCTGGCCGTGTGCAACAGGCCCTGCTGATAGACCAGTTCCACTGACAGGCCGTCGATCTTGGGCTGGGCCAGGACCTTGGCTCCGGGGCCTCCGACCTCGGCCAGGCGGCGCAGGAAATCGGCCACGATCTCGAAATCGGCCTTGGATTCCAGGGAAAGCATGGGCCGGAAATGGCTCACCGGGGCAAACGAGGATTGCAGGGGCGCGCCCACCGAACGGGTGGGGCTGTCGGCGGCCCGCAGGTCTGGGAATTGCCCCTCCAGGGACTGCAACTCGATGTAGGCCCGGTCATAGACCGCATCGGCCACTTCGCTCTGGCCGTCGTTATAATACTGCACGGCCCATAGCCGCAGTTTGGCGCTGAGTTCGGCGATGCGATGCGCCGCCTGTTGTCTGGTGAGGTTGTCCGTCATAGCGCTTCCAAGATACAATAATCGGCCGATTGCTCAAAAGATGATTTTCATGCAGGCTGTTATCGCAATTGACCTGATGTGACGGCTAAACTATAAATAAAGGCTGCCTTAAGGAGGACGGCCATGATCATTGAAATTGATCCGGAACGCATTCAGCCCCGCAAGATCAGCCAGGTCGTGCAGGTTCTGCAGGACGGCGGGGTGGTGGCTTATCCCACCGACACCTCCTATGGCCTGGGGTGCGACATCTTCAACAAAAAGGCCCTGCGCCGGTTGCACCAGATCAAGAACCAGCCCGAAAGCAAGCCGTTTTCATTTATCTGCCCGGATTTAAAGGAACTGTCCAACTACGCTAACGTGACCAACTACGCCTACAAGACCCTGCGCCGCCTGCTGCCGGGGCCGTACACCTTCATCCTGGAGGGCAGCCGCCAGGTGCCCAAGATGATGCTCACCCGGCGCAAGACCGCGGGCATCCGCGTGCCGGACCATCCGGTCTGCCTGGCCATTGTCCAGGAGTTGGGCCACCCGATCGTCAACGCCACGGCAACCGCGCCCGACGGCCGGGATCTGATCTATCCTTGGGAGATCGAGGATGAACTGGGCCACGCCCTGGACCTGGTGGTGGACGGCGGACCCGTGCCGGGCCAGGAATCAAGCGTCATCGGCCTGGTGGGCGACGAGCCCGAGATCATCCGCGAAGGCGCCGGAGACGTCGAGGAGTTCCGGCTTTAGCCGGCCAGCTAGGCTATTTCTTTTTTTGCCTGTTCCACCGCGCCCTCGACCAGGGCCCGGATTTCCTCCAGGCGGCCGACGTTTTGGGCCTCGAAACGCAAGACCAACGCGGGCTGGGTGTTGCTGGCCCGCACCAGTCCCCAGCCGTCGGGGAAGGTCACCCGCACGCCATCGACATCGACGACCTCGTGGTCGGCCAGAATGCGGCCCACTGCGGCCACCACGTCGAACTTTATCTCGTCCGGGCAGTCCACCCGGATCTCCGGGGTGTTGACCACCTCGGGCATGCCGTCGAGCCAGGTGGACAGGGGCTTGTCGGTCTTGGCCAACAGCTCCAGGATGCGTAGCGAGGCGTAGACGCCGTCGTCAAAGCCGAACCAGCGGTGCTTGAAGAAGATATGCCCGCTCATCTCGCCGGCCAGGATGGCCCCGGTGTCGGCCATTTTCTGTTTGATCAGGCTGTGACCGGCCTTCCACATGATCGGCTTGCCGCCGTGGGCGGCGATATCGTCGTAGAGGTTCTTGGAGCATTTGACCTCGCCGATGATGGACGCGCCGGGGTTGTCGGCCAGAATGTCCCGGGCCAACAGGGCCAGCAGCATGTCGCCGTAGATGGGGTTGCCCTTTTCATCGACCACGCCCACCCGGTCGCAGTCGCCGTCAAAGGCGATGCCCGCCTCCAGGCCCTTGCCGGTGACCAGGGCCCGCAGATCCACAAGGTTTTCCATGACCGTGGGATCGGGCTCGTGGTTGGGGAAGGTGCCGTCCACATCGCAATACAGAGAGGTAACCGCCACGCCAAGGCGCTCCATTAGCTGGGGGGCCACCAGGCAGCCGGTGGCGTTGCCGCAGTCCAGGGCGATCTTCAAGGGCCGCTCCAGCTTGATGTTGTCGGCCACGTAGTCCATATAGTCCGGGATGATTGCGTAACCGGCCAGTTCGCCCCGGCCCTGGGGGAAGTCCCCGTCCTGGGTCAGTTGGTAGATTTTCTGGATCTCGTCGCCATGGATGGTGCTCTTGCCCAGCACGACCTTGAAACCGTTGTACTCCGGCGGGTTGTGGCTGGCGGTAATCATCACCCCGCCCTGGGCCTGAAGATGAAACACCGAAAAATAGAGTATCGGCGTGGTGCAGACTCCGCAGTCGATGACATCGATGCCCGTGGACAAAAGGCCTTCCAACAAAAGATCGCGGTAATGATCCGAGCTCAAGCGCACGTCCCGGCCCAAGGTGATCTTTTCGGCATTGTTTTCCAGGAAATAAGCACCCAGGGCCCGTCCCAGGAGGCTGACGTCGGCATCGGTTATCTCTTTGTCTACTATGGCGCGGATGTCGTATTCGCGGAAGATCTTCTGGTTCATGCCCTCTCCATGCAACTGGCCGGGGTTTCTGCAAAATTACCGGAAAGTCTTGTTAACACCATCTGCCGGGGCGTGTCAAGGGCCGCAATGCCGCCACAAAACCGGACAGGTGAGCACCGCACAGCGTTTATTCAAGATTCCCCACCTTGAACGGAATTTCGATGAATGATGGAATTTTTATAATTAACGGCCACATATTTTCGACTAAGGCAGGCTATCCTTTTCGCAGGCTCACGCCTTCCATGATGTCAAGCTCATCGTCGCCGGGAACCACCATGGGTGGCTGGCCCATGGCGGGCAGCACCCAGCATTGGCCCGGGGCCAAATCGGCGAGCTTTTGGCCTCCGAGTTCCAGGCTGCCGCCGCCGTCGGCAACGTACCACAAGCGCAGCAACCCGTCGCCGCCGGCCTGGTATTGGTCGTCGATGCGGCGGTGCCAAAGCTCGAAGTGCTCCATGGCCACCAGCCGCCGGGAGCCGTTGGGCTGGCCCTCCAGGACCTGGGGGTCCTCGGCCTGGCCCGGCCCGCTGGTGTTCATGACGGACAAGGCCTTGTCCAGATGCAGGGGCCGCAGCACGCCGTCGCTGCCCGGACGGTCCCAGTCATAGATCCGGTAGGTCACGTCCGAGGCCTGCTGGATTTCAAGTATGGTCAAGCCCGGCCCGGTGGCGTGGATGGTCCCGGCCGGAATGGCGTAGGTCATGCCGGTGACCACCGGAATCCTGGCCAGCAGGTCGGCCATCATGCCCTTTTCAATGGCCCCTTTTATGGCGCCGGCCCCAAGGGGATGGTTCAAGCCGTGGATGATCTCCGCGCCGGGTTCGGCGGCCAGCACATGCCAGGCCTCGCTCTTGCCCCAGGGCTCACCCTCCAACTCCCTGGCCTGCTCGTCGTTGGGGTGGACCTGCACGCTGAGCCATTGGCCCACGCTTAGAATCTTCAAAAGCAGCGGGAAAAACACGGCCTCCGGGTCGCCGGTGATTTGGCCGGGCCATTGTCTGACGATCTCATCCAGGCCCAGGCCGTCGAAGGGCCCACCCTTGGCTCTGGTGATGTGGTGTCGGTCGCTGGCCAGCCAGATTTCGCCGGTATGGGGCGGCGGGTTGAATATCTTCCTCAAGCCGGGCGGCATCTGGGCCGCACCCCAGACCTTGTCCAAAAAGATCGGCTCCAGTTGAAAAGGCTGCATGGCTTGGTTCATGGCAATCTCTCCGCCGAATCAGGCCGCCGGATCGCGCCGGACAGATATCATTTCCAGGGCAACCACTGCGGCGAATCCGATAAGCATCACGGCCACGGCAAGCATGAACTGCTGGTCAAATGCCGGCGGCCAGATGTTTTGCTCTTGAATTACATATACCTTACCGCCAATTATCCTGGTATCGACAACTTCTTTCCAGGGCCAGATTTTGCGCATGGCCCCGATCATGAAACCGGTCAGGGCGGCGATGGTGGCGTCGTGCCAGCGCTCAAAGAGCCACTTGAGCACCCTGGAGAATCCGCCCAGGCCCAGGGCCGCTCCGGCCACGAAGACGATGATGATCAGCATGTTTTCCGGCGTGAAAGGATTTTTCAACGCGCCGGTGACATAGGCGTACTTGCCCAGCAGCAGCAGGATAAAGGCCCCGGAGATGCCCGGCAGGATCATGGCGCAGATGGCCAGGGCCCCGCAGAAAAAGATGAACCACAGGGAGTTGGGCGTCTGCACGGGGATCAGGCCCACGATAACGAACCCGGCCGCCGCGCCCAAGACCAGCATGATCCAGTAAACCGCGCCGCGCTGTTTCACCCTGCGGCCCACCACCAGGATCGAGGCGGCGATGAGCCCGAAAAACAGCGACCATACGGGCACAGGGTGATGTTCCAACAGATAGTGCATCAGCCGGGCCATGGAGACCAGGGCCGTGGCGATGCCCAAAAACAGGGGAATCAAAAAGCGCAGGTGCACCGCGTCCAGGGCCCCGGCGATGTCGAAGCGGACCAGGCGGGAAAAAAACCGTCCGCCCACGCTGGTGATGGCGGTAATCAGATCACCGTAGATGCCGGTGATGAAGGCCATGGTCCCGCCGCTGACGCCGGGGATGATATCGGCCCCACCCATGCACAGTCCCTTGAGCCACAGGATAAAGGCCTCGCGCCAGGTCTGTGGACCCGGCCCGGACAAAATTGCCTGGATGTACTTGTTTGCCATAATCGCTATAGGAACTTGTCCAGCTTTTGTTCTTTGAGTTGTTCAATGACCAGGCGCACGTCCTGGCAGCGGTCCCTGGGCAGGACCATCAGCACGTCGTCGGTGACCACGGCCACCAGGTTGTCCACGCCCAGAAGGGCCGTGAGCCTGCCCTGGGCCGAGACGACGTTGCCCGTGGCCTCGATGGCCAGCACTTGGCCCTCGTTGCAGGCGTTTTGGGCCTCGTCCACGGGCCATAGCTCGGTCATGGCCTCCCAGGAGCCCACGTCCGACCAGCCGAAATCGGCCCGCACCACCCGCAGGCGGTCGGTCTTTTCCAGGATGCCGTAGTCCACGCTTTCCGAAGGCAGGCCTGGATAGACCCGCTCCAGGGCCCCGGACTGGCCGGTGGTGTCCAGATCCGGCGCCAAGGCGGCCAACCCCTGGGCCAGTTCGGGCATCAGGCGCCCCATCTCGGCCATGAACGTATCGGCCCGCCAGGCGAACATGCCCGAATTCCACATGTGGCGGCCCGACTCCAGATAGGCCTGGGCCATGGCCAGGGCTGGTTTTTCATGGAAGGCCCGGACCTCGTAGACCTTGGGGTCGGTTTGATCGACCGGCTCGCCGCCTTCGATATAGCCGAAGCCCGTGGCCGGGTAGCGCGGGGTCAGGCCCAGGGTCACCAGCATCTGCTCTTCATAAGCGACCTTGGCCGCCTTTTCCAGGGTGCGCAGAAACAGTGATTCGTCGGTGATCAAATGATCGGCGGGCAAAACCAGGCAGACGCCTTGGGGGTCGCGGCGGGCCACCCAGGCCGCGCCCACACCGGCCGCCGCAGCGGTGTTGCGGCCAACCGGCTCGGCCAGGACCTGACCGGGGGCCAGTTGGGGAAGCTGGGCCGCCACGTCGGCGGCATAAGCCGCGCCGGTGACGATGAGCACGTTTTCAGCGGGGATCAACGGCGCGATGCGCTCCACGGTCTGCTGGAGCATGCTTCGGCTGCCGGTCAGGGCCAACAGCTGTTTGGGCCTGTTCTTGCGGCTGGCGGGCCAAAAGCGCGTCCCGCTGCCCCCGGCCATGACCACTGCGTAGATGTTCATCGATCAGTTTCCCAAAAAATTCCAGGCCAGGGCGGTCAGGCCCAGGGCCCAGCAATAATACGCAAAAAGATGCAGCCTCCCCTGGCGCACGATGCTCAGCAGAAATTTCAGGGCCGCCCAGCCCACCACGGCGGCGGTCAAACCGCCGGCAAGCATCACCGGAAGGGAGGCGCCGGGAGCCCCGGCCTTGGCCGCGTCCAACACCTGCAACAGCAGGGCCCCGAGGATGGCCGGGATGGACATAACAAATGATATCCGGGCTGCGAACTCCCGGTCCAGCCCCAAAAGCAGGCCCGTGGCAATGGTGGCTCCCGAGCGGCTGATGCCCGGCGTTATGGCCAGGCCCTGGGCCACGCCCATGATCAGAGCCCGCACGGGGCCGGTGCCGACCGCGTCCAGTCCCTTGCCCCTGGCCAGCTTGGTGAGCATCAGCAGGCATCCGGTGATCAAAAGAGCCGCGCCCACGGCCAAAAGCGAGGCGAACATGCTCTCGAACCAGTCCTTGAAGGCCAAGCCCATCACGGCCGTTGGTATGCTGGCCGCCACCACCAATATGATGAGCTTGCGGCCCGTGCGGCCCTCTTCATCGGTGGCCCACAGCCCCCGGATCATCGACCAGACATCGCGCCAAAAAACCAATAAAACCGCAGCTAAAGTACCCACATGCACCGCCACGTCGAACATCAGCTGCGGTTCGTGCAGGCCCAGAAGACGCTGGCCCAGGACCAGGTGGCCCGAAGAACTCACCGGGAGAAACTCCGTGAGTCCCTGTACCATACCTAGTATTACCGCTTGGCCGTAGTCCATTATAATGCGCCTCCAAAGTCCCTGGAATATAGCTTGTGGCCCCCTTCAAGTCGAGCCCTTTTGCCCGAAGCACCCCCTCATGTACCGCTTGTACCGGTCCCGGAGATACAAAAACTAAAAAATACATTCAGTTATGCCCTTGACATAGCAAACCAAATTGCTTATAACCAAGCCGATAACTGCACTTAAATATGAACCCTGTTGGGTAGCAGTTGAGGAGCGCCCGTCTATGAACAAGTCGCAGCTGATAGAGGCTCTGGCCAAAGCCGAGAACCTCACGATCAAAAAAGCAGAGATGGTCGTAAACACCCTTTTCGGTTCCATCGAAGAGGCATTGGTGCAAGGCGACCGCGTGGAAATCAGGGGCTTTGGCAGCTTCAAGGTGAAGAACTATGATGGCTACCAGGGACGCAACCCCAAGACGGGTGAGATCATCCAGGTCGGCCAGAAAAAATTACCCTTCTTCAAGGTCGGCAAGGAACTCAAGGAAAAGGTCGACGGCAAGAGATAATCTCGTCCCGATCCTTCCTTGAAAGCTTGCAAAGATTTAATAGATCGCCTTACCCCGCTTGCGATCGCGGCGGGGTTGCTCTATTTTTAAGCATCATCAACCCACCAGCGGCGGCGAGGTGGGCTCCGAGACTGGTTGGACACCGCGCAACGAACGGTTGTGAACCCCGTCAGATCCGGGAGGAAGCAGCGGTAAGCAATGCGGTTCGTGTCGCGGATCGTTCTGGCTGGTTCTCGGGGCCTTCTTCGCCGCCGCTTGGTTCGGGCCTCGTCTGATGCTAAAATCTGTTCATGAGCACCATCCGCCAAACCATTGCCGGACAACTGGGCCGCCAGAGCATGAGCGCCAAACAAATAGCCGACGCCCTGCTGCTGACGCCCGCCGACGTGGAGCACCACCTGGGGCACCTGGCCCGCTCCCTGAAAACCAAATTAAAAACCCAACCGGCCCAATGCATGGACTGCGGCTTTGTATTCAAGGACCGCAAACGGCTTGATGCGCCGGGGCGCTGCCCAAGCTGCAGGTCCCAACGCATCGCCGGGCCCTGGTTTCGGATCGTTTGACAGTTTTTTTTCACAGTCTTTAGACTGGACAAATCAGGGTTTTGACGTATAAATCAGGGTTTATACACCTTGATAATACCTGATTGTGCTAATATTTTTGTCAGGTCGTCTCACCGGAGAGTATGCGATGCCGTCAGTGGCGCAAAAAAAAGATCTGACAGACGGCGATTTTTTCGCCGCTTCGCCCCTGATGATCTTTCCCCAGACCCAGGGCGGCTTTAAGGTATTTCTGAAGCTCAACAGCAACTATGTTCTTTATTCCAACGCCAACACGACCTTCACCGAGGAACACCGCCAACGGCTCTACAACAACGGCGTGGAGGAAATATTCGTACTGACCGAGCAAAAGATGGCCTACGACGAATACGTGGAACGCAACCTGGGCGAAATTTTGCAAAACGACGCCCTGCCGGTGCGCGAGCGGGCCAAGGTCTTTTATAAATCCTCAGTTGGCATCATCAAGGAGACCTTCGAGTCACGCCTGCCCACGTCCCTGGACAAACGCTATTTTGACCGCATCGCCCACTTCGTGGAACAGGGCGTCTCCTTCATGACCAAACAGGGCTCCCTGAAGAGCCTGGCCACGCTTATCAGCCACGACTACCAGACCTACAGCCATTGCGTACAGGTATTTGTTTTTACCACGGCCATTCTCCAGACCTATGAGGAATTGGACAACGACACCATCATCCAGTGCGGCATCGGGGCCATTCTCCACGACCTGGGCAAGACCCGCATACCCAGGCGCATCATCAACAAGCCCGGCCCGCTCACTCACGAGGAACGCCAGGAAATCAACAGGCACCCCCTGCACGGCGTGGCCATGACGGCCAATGCGTCCATCAGCAAGGAAACATACAATTCCATCCTGTTCCACCATGAGCGCATGGACGGCGGCGGATATCCGGCGGGCATGCAGGGCGCCGACATCCCCCTGCCAGTCCGGGTGCTTACGGTCTGCGACGTATACGACGCCCTGACCTCGGACAGGCCCTACGCCAAACAGATCACCCCGTTCGAGGCCCTGTCGATCATGCGTGACGAAATGGACGGGGCCTTTGACCAGCGTGCGTTCAAGCGGCTGGTCATGGTCCTCAGCGGCGCCAAGGTTATCTAGATCTGCGTGAAAAAATGGCATCCCCCTACAGTCCATGGTAGTATCGATACCCAATAAATTTCTTTAGAACGATCATGGTTTGCATGGGGGGGCAATATGAATCGTTGGCAGTGGTGTCTGCGCAGACTCATATCTATTTTCCTGATCCTGGCCGGCATCTTCCTGATGGGCCTGGGCTTAATTTTCTCCGACACAACGGCTGCATTCGCCAAGGGGGCCGGTGGGGCCTGGGCCAAGGCCTTTTTCGCTGGCCTGGGCGGCATCTTCAGTATGTTGGTGGGCCTGGCCATACGCCAGCGATTGGTCAGCCAGAAGACATTTTGACGGAGGCGGGCGTCTTCGCGTCACCGGACATCCGATCTCGTCAAATGATTGACGGCGCCGGCCGGGGGAAAATTTTTCCTTGAGGCTTGAGTCGGCGTGCGCACATTGGTTCAGGCATAGCGGCTGATTCCGCTGCCCGGGTCCTGGGATTCGTCCTTGGTGCGATCACTAAGCTGTTCGTTCTTGCGACGGGGCATCACCTTTTCAGCCTCTCGGCTCCGCTTTCGCAGAAGCTTCTTGTTGTCGACGCCCTCCGGCTTCCTGAGGATGCCTGCGAGGTTGAGATCGACCAACATGGGGCACCTCCTGCCCATCTTATCGGCCATCTCCGCCAAAAACTTGAAGAATTGATCACGGGCGGGTCGTGGCGGGACGCCTTTCGTGGGGCTGCGGCGGCTGCATCGCCAGCTTACCGGCCATGTCTTCCACAAACAGAGCGCATTCGCGCCTGCGGTTGGGCGAGCACTGGGGACGCCCATTGTTCCAGACGCTGCGATGGCAGCTCAGGCAAAGCAAATCAGGACTGAGAAGTGCCTGCTGATAGAATTTGGCCAACTTGCTGTGCGCCGCTTTGTACATTTCAACTCCTCTTGGGCCGGTTGTTCATGGCCTGTCTATTTGCACATTTGGTGCCAAACGCTTTGGGTCACCTCCGGACTTGCCTTGCAGGGCACGACATGCTAGCCTAAGCCGTCGACTATTGGGGGCATTTAGCCTATGGACGCCGTTATATTAATGATCCTGCTGGGCGCGACGGTGCTGATTTTGATCGGCGCGCTGGTCAGCTTGTACCGCTACCTTGAACGCAAGGTCCTCTTTCCGCAGCTACCCCGGCTGTGGAGGGGCGACCGCAACCGTTTTTTGGTATTCGGCCTGCTTTTCCCAGTTTGCGCGGCGGGGTTTGTTTTTTACAGCATTTACACGGCCACGGATATGCCTCCCGAGCAGCAGATGGCCAAACAGGAAAGCCCCCTGGACGCCTATGAGCAGGCCCCGCCCCAGGAATCCACGCCTGGCTGGGATGCAGCAAGTCCTTCTACCGAACCCCGGGTTGAACAAACAACGGAGCCCGCACCCACGGAAATGACTCCGGGGCAAGAGGCAGCATTTGAACAAGGCCAACCTCCGGCCGACCCCAAAGCCACCGAACAGCTAAAGCAGGACGAGGCCCAGGCCCTGGCCGCGGCCAAGCCCACCGAGCCTCTGCCCGTTATCCAAACCGCCGAACCAACGCCCGAGGCGACGGCCACGGCCGAACCGGCGCGAACCGCCGCACCAGCGCCCACGGCAACGCCGGCGCAAACATCGGCACCGGCCGCCACGGCGGAGGTGCCCAAGGGTTGGGCCGTGTGTTTGGCCTCGTACCCGAGCCAATCGGATGCCCAGGATCATGTCGCGCGCCTCAACAAGCAGGGCATGCAGGTCCACATGACCAGCGCCCAGGTCAAAGGCGGCACCTGGTACCGGGTCTGCGCCACGGGCTTTGCCAGCCTGGACCAGGCCAAGAAAGCCATGCAGCAATACAAGGAACAGGGACTGGGCGATTCACCGTTCCCGGTGCGCATCCGCTGAGCATCGCAAATGGATGACCAACGCCTTTGGACGCTGCTGAGCGAGCTTGCCGCCCAATTGGACGTTGAGGTTCGGCTGGACCACTTGAACGCCGGGGAGCAATACCAGGTGCGCGGCGGAGTTTGCCGCCTGGGCGGCAGGCTGGTAGCCTTTGTCGACCGCCGGGCCAACCAGGCGGGCCGCAACCGCCAGCTTGGCCGGGCCCTGGCCGGCCTGGGTCTGGACGATATATACGTCAAGCCGGCCCTCAGGGAATTCCTGGACAGCCTGAGCCCCGGCCGCGGAGATATGGAGTAAGGCTGTGGCCACACGCAGGGCCTCCAAAAAATACCTGGCCGAGTTGGAAAAACAAATCAAGGGACGCGGCGTCAAGGTGGCCTACGAACGGCTGCAATACGCCGGGCTGATGCTGCGGGGCGGCATGTGCTGGTTCAAGGGCGACTACTACTTGTTCATCGACCGCCGCAAAACCGTGGCCGAACGTTGCGAACAGCTCGAAAGCGCCCTGGACGAACTGAGCCAACTGGCCGCCCGGAACAAGCTGGACGACCCGAGTCCCCCGGAAGAAAAGGAAAACACCGGTGAATCCGCGTGAGCAACTGATACAAGTCTGCCGCATGGCCTGGCAGAGGGGCTACATGGCCGCCACCGACGGCAACGCCTCCCTGCGCCTGGACGACGGCAATATCCTGATCACCCCCAGCGGCCGCTGCAAACAGCTCATCCAGCCAGAGGAGCTGCTGGTGGTGGACCCTTCCGGCAATGTCATCGAGGGCAATGGCGCGCCCAGCAGCGAAGGAAAGTTGCACTATCTGGTCTACCGCCTCAGGCCCGACGTAATGGCCGTGGTCCACGCCCACCCGCCCCTGGCCACGGCCCTGAGCGTGGCCGGCAGGGAACTGGACTGCACGGCCCTGCCCGAGTTGATGATCCACCTGGGTTCCGTGCCCACGGCGCCGTACGCAACGCCGACCACCGATGAGTTGCCCGTGGCCGTGGAGCCGTATTTGCAAGGCAGCGACGCCATGCTTTTGGACCACCACGGCACCCTGACCATGGGCTCGACAATGGAGCGGGCCTGGGCCCTGACCGAAAAGCTGGAGCACGCGGCCCAGACGCTGATGGCCGCCGAACAATTGGGCGGGGCCAAACCCCTGAGCGAACCGCACCAACAGCGTCTGCTGAGCCTTGGCCGCCAATACGGCCTGCTGCGGGAGGCGCCCCAGGCATCCCCGCCGCCCCTGGCCGACAGGGTGTTGGTGAAGCATTTGCCCGAGACGGCCGAGTTTTTGACCCAAAAGCGCTTCAGCGACACCCGGGGCATGGTCCATTTAATCATCAATGACGCGCCCCTGCGGCGGGTGGCCCTGTTTAGCATTGAGCCGAACACCGGCTATCGGGGCAGCCATCTGCACCACCACAAGACCGAGGGATTCTACGTAGCCGCGGGCCGGGCAAAATTAGAGGTGGCATGTTCGGCAACTCATGAGACAATGGTGCTTGAACTGACCGAAGGCGATTTTGTGTGGATGCCGCCCGGCGTGGCCCACCGCATCAAGGCCCTTGAGCCACTGACCTTTGTTGAATTGACCGACCGGCCCTATGAAAAGGGCGACGACGTGCCTTTTGATTTCGAGGAGGCCTGATATCATGAACGACGAAATGCGCAAATTCATCCGCAGCCGCCGCAATTGCGTGCTGGCCACATGCGGCGACGGCCAACCGCACTGTTCGCTGATGTCTTATCTGGTGGAGGACAACGCCCAGATCATCTACCTGATCTCAAAGGTGGGCACCAAAAAATACGCCAACATCATGTCCAACCCCAAGGTGAGCCTTTTGATAGACGACCGCAGCACGGCCTGTCCGGTGGGCCAGCTTGGCCTGGACAAAGTCAAGGCCCTGACCATCAGCGGGCACTGTGAACTGCTGGAAGACCCGGGCCGGGCCGGAGCCATCAAGCGCCTGTTCTCGGTGCGCTATCCGCATCTGGAAGGCCTGTTGGCCGAGCCCGACGCGGTGATTCTCTATGTAGAGGTGGAGCATCTGAGCATGCGCGAAGGCGCGCTCAAGGAGCATTATTCACCCCTGAACGATTAAGCCGACACGCGGATACGTCAAACTTTCCAGTTGCGGCCGCCCGTGGGGGCCGCAACAAGTATTTAATGGGACCGAAAAATGAGCATCGAAAACAAACTGCCTCCCGTGGCGCCGGAGATAGTCTCGCTCAAGCCCTATGAACCGGGCAAACCCATCGAGGAACTGGAGCGGGAGCTGGGCATATCCGGCGCTATCAAACTGGCCAGCAATGAAAACCCCCTGGGGCCTTCGCCCAAGGCCATGGCCGCCGTGCGGGACGGCGCCTGGCGGCTGCATCGCTACCCCGACGGAGCGGGTTTTGAACTGCGCCGGGCCATTGCCCAAAAGCAGGGCCTGGACCTGGAAAACATCTGCCTTGCCAACGGATCCAACGAGGTCATCGAGTTTTTGTGCAAGAGCTTCATCCGCCCCGGCGACGACGCCCTGGCAGCCCAGTACGCCTTCAGCATGTACGAGACCCTGGTCACCGTGGCCGGGGGGACCCTGCGCCAGGTGGACCTGAGGGACTTCCGTATCGACCTGGACGCCATTGCCGCGGCCATCGGCCCCAAAACCAGACTGGTGTTCATCAACTCGCCGCACAACCCGGCGGGCACGGCCGTGGGCAAGGCTGAGTTCAGCGAATTTCTGGCCAAAGTGCCGGGCGGCGTGTGCGTGGTCATCGACGAGGCGTATGTGGATTTTGCCGACGACCCCCAGGCCCTTTACGGCCGCGATTTCGTGGGCGACGACTCGCCGGTGGTGGTGATGCGCACCTTCAGCAAGTCCTACGGCCTGGCCGGACTGCGCATCGGCTACGCCATGGCCGCCCGGCACGTGGTGAGCTTGTTCGACCGGGTGCGCCAGGCCTTCAACACGTCGATCCCATCCCAGGAGGCCGCCCTGGCCGCCTTGGGCGACGACGAGTTCCTTGAAAAGACCGTGGCCATAACCAGCCAGGGCCGCAGGGACTTTTACGCCTGCTTCGAGGACCTGGGCCTGAGCTATACGCCCAGCCAGGCCAATTTCGTGCTGGTGCACATAGGCCCCAAGGCCGCCGAGGTGGCCGACAAGCTGCTCAGGCGGGGTGTCATTGTGCGCTACATGGCCAGCTATCACATGCCGGAATACCTGCGCATCAGCGTTGGCCTGCCCGAGGAGAACCAGCGCTTTACCAAGGAACTGCGCAGCATCATGGCGGAGGGCTGAGCATGGTCGTGACCATCGACGGACCCTCGGGCGCGGGCAAATCCACCGTGGCCAAGGCGGTGTCCCAAAGGCTTGGTTTCGCCTTTTTGGATACCGGAGCCCTGTACAGGGCAGTGGCCCTGGCCGCAAGCATGGAGCAGATAGACCCTGACAATGAAAAAGCCGTGGCCGCCTGGCTGCCCGGCGTGGATATCGAGGTCCAGGCCGGCGGCGGCGCGTTCACGGTCCTTTACGGCGGCAGCGACGTGGAGCCGTTTATCCGCAACGAGGAGATCGGCGGCCTGGCTAGCAAGCTCTCGGCCCAAAAGGCCGTACGGGACAAGCTGCTGGAGTTGCAGCGCCGGGCCGCCGATGCCGGTGACCTGGTCTGCGAGGGCCGGGACATGGGCACGGTGGTGTTTCCCGGAGCGGAGTTCAAGTTTTTCCTCAACGCCGACCCACGGGAGCGGGCCCGACGCCGTCTGGCCGAACTGAAGCCATACCAGCCGTCGCTGACCCTGGGCCAGGTCATGGAGGATATGGCCCGCCGGGACGAGCGCGACTCCCACCGGGCCTTGAGCCCCCTTGAGCCGGCCGCCGACGCCGAAATCGTCGACACCACGCCCCTGAACCGCGACCAAGTCATCGAACTGGTGGCAGCCAAGGTTAGCGGGAAAAATTAACCCAAAAAACCTACGGTCATATAGGTTGTTAAACGGGCGGCTTTCTGGTAGATAAGAAAATTTGCGGGGGTGGAGGATTTTTACGTCCTCACACCTGCTTCGCATTAACCCAAACCCTAAACAGACAAACAGAGTTAACTAGGAAACTAACATGGACAACAACGACCTGACCAAAGACCAAGCCGACATCAACGACATTGACTATGCGGAGGAAGATCTTTCCCCCGAGGAGCTCGAAGCTCTCTACGAACAATCCCTGAGGACGGTTCAGGAAGGCGAGGTCGCCCGCGGTACAGTCATTGCCGTGGAAAAAGACTATGTCGTGGTGGACATCGGTTACAAGTCCGAGGGTCAGATCGACATTCGTGAGTTCACCGACGCCGACGGCAATATCGAAGCCAAGGTGGGCCAGGAAGTCGACGTGCTTCTCGAGTGGACCGAGGACGAAGACGGCACCATCATCCTGAGCAAGGAAAAAGCCGCCAAGATCAAGGTCTGGGACGAAATCAGCAACCTTTACGCCAACAACGGCGTGATCAACGGCATCATCGTGGGCCGTGTCAAGGGCGGCATGAGCGTCGACATCGGCGTCAACGCCTTCCTTCCCGGTTCCCAGGTGGACCTGCGCCCGGTGCGCAACCTGGACGCGCTGATCGGCCAGGCCTTCGACTTCCGCATTCTCAAGTTCAACAAGAAGCGCTCCAACATCGTTTTGAGCCGCCGCATCCTGCTTGAGGAAGAGCGCGAGAGCAAGAAGTCCGAGACCCTGGAATTCCTCGAGGAAGGCTCCGTGCTCAAGGGCGTGGTCAAGAACATCACCGACTACGGCGTGTTCGTGGACCTGGGCGGCATCGACGGCCTGCTGCACATCACCGACATGAGCTGGGGCCGCGTGGGCCATCCCTCGGACCTGTTCAAGATCGGCGACGAGATCGACGTCAAGGTGCTCAACTTCGACCGTGACCGCGAGCGCGTCAGCCTGGGCCTCAAGCAGCTCAAGGAAGACCCGTGGAGCACTGCTTCCGAGACCTACGCCGTGGGCACCAAGGTCACCGGCAAGGTCGTCAGCCTGGCCGACTACGGCGCATTCGTCGAGGTCGAGGAAGGCATCGAGGGCCTGATCCACGTCAGCGAGATGTCCTGGACCCGCAAGGTCCGCCACCCCTCCAAGATCGTCAACGTCGGCGACGAGGTCGAGGCGGTGGTGCTGTCGCTGAACCCCGAGTCCAAGCGCATCAGCCTGGGCATGAAGCAGGTCGAGCCCAACCCCTGGGATCTCATTGCCGAGAAATACCCCGTGGGCACCACCATCGAGGGCCGCGTCAAGAACGTCACCGACTTCGGCCTGTTCATCGGCATCGACGAGGGCATCGACGGTCTGGTGCATGTCAGCGACATCTCCTGGTCCAAGCGCATCAAGCACCCCGGCGAGCTGTACAAGAAGGGCGATGAAGTCCGCGCCGTGGTTCTGAACATCGACCGCGAGAACGAGCGTTTCAGCCTGGGCATCAAGCAGCTCGAGGGCGATCCCTGGGATCGCGTGCCCGAGAAGTACGCCCAGGGCACCAAGGTCACCGGCGTGATCACCAACGTCACCGATTTCGGCATCTTCGTGGAGCTGGAAGAGGGCGTCGAGGGTTTGATCCACGTCAGCGAGATCACCGGCGACAAGATCAAGACCCCTGTGGGCATGTTCGAGGCCGGCGGCGAAATCATCGCCAAGGTGACCAGCATCACCCGCAAAGACCGCAAGATCGGCCTGTCCATGCGCCGCCTGGACGAGGACGTCTCGCGCAAGAGCTTCTCCGACTACATTGACAGCCCGCAGGCGGCCACCAGCAACCTTGGCGATCTGCTCAAGGAAGGCCTGGCCCAACAAACCGGCGACGATGAAGAAGAGTAAGCTCTAGGAAGTAAAGGCATATGAGCAAAAGGCCCCTGCTGACGGCCATCGTCATAACCATTGTGATTGTGGTGGGTTTCGCCGCAGCACTGACCACCATGGACGGCGGGAAAATCAGGCAGGGGTCCGGGTTTAGCCTTTTGGGCAATAAAGTGGGCGTGGTTGAGGTGACCGGAGCGATCACCTCCTCCACGCCCATTGTTTTCGACCTGCAAAAATTCCGCAACGACTCGTCCATAAAGGCCGTCATCCTGCGGGTTGATTCTCCCGGCGGCGGCGTGGCCGCCAGCCAGGAGATATTCCGCGAGGTGGCTCGCACGGCCGCCAAAAAGCCGGTTATCTGTTCCATGGGGGCCGTGGCGGCCAGCGGCGGCTATTACGTGGCCGCGCCGTGCACCAAAATCATGGCCAACCCCGGCACCATCACCGGCTCCATCGGCGTGATCCTCAGCCTGCCCAACTTGGAAGGCCTGTTCCAAAAGATCGGCCTGCGCATGGAATACATCACCGCCGGCAAATACAAGAGCGCCGGTGCGCCGGGCATGCCCCTGACCGAGGCCCAGCGGGCCATGCTCGACCAGATGATCCAAACCACCCATGAGCAGTTCATCAGCGACGTGGCCAAGGGCCGCAAAATGGACCCTGAAAAACTGCGGAAAATCGCCGACGGCCGGGTCTTCACGGCCCAGACGGCCATTGGCCTGGGTCTGGTGGATCAGTTGGGCAACATCAACGACGCCGTGGACCTGGCCGGCCGCATGGCCGGAATCGAGGGGCGGCCCAAGCTGGTGTGGCCTGAAAACGAAGATCAGGGCCTGCTCGGCCGCATGATGCGGGGCGCGGTGCGCGAATTCGTCCGCGAGGCCTCCGGCGCGCTGAACCAGCCGGGCCTGCAATACCTCTACAATCCAACGGCCCGCTAAACGCCATGCAGTGGGCCGGACCGGGCAATCTATGGACCGGGGCTGGAGCTCCGTTGCGCGCCGCGGGCTTCATCGCGCGCAATCCCGGCATGTGGCTGCCCAGCCTGTTGCCTCTTGTCCTCAACATCGCTCTGTTCAGTCTGATGTACTGGATGATTTTCAGCATGCTTCCGGGATGGCTGGACCAGTGGCTGCCCCATCAAGAGGGCTGGCTCTGGGCTGTCCTCTACTACGTGGTGCTGGTGCTGGTGGTGATCCTGGCCCTGACCGCCGGGGTTTATCTGTTTTCCTCGGTGGGCCGCATTCTGGCCGCGCCGTTTTTGGAAATTCTCACCCGTAAGACCGAGGAACTTGCCACCGGCTCGCCCGCTCCGGAAGGCCCGGCCTGGCTGTCGTCCATCGCCAGGGTAGCCTGGCAGGAAACCGTCAAGCTGTTCATCTACGCCGGGGTGCTCCTGGCCCTGATGCTTCTGAGCCTGATCATGCCCCTGGTGGGCGGCGGACCGTCGGCCGTACTGGCCTGGCTGGTCACGGTTTTTTTCCTGGCCATGGAATTTCTCGACTACCCCCTGGAGCGGCGGGGCCTGAGCCTGGGCCAGAAGGCCAAGGCCACCTGGGACACCACACCGGGCTGGCTGGGCTTTGGCTGCGCCGTGTTCGTCCTGGGCATCGTGCCGGTGTTGAACATGGTCATGCTGCCCTTGTCGGCCGTGGGCGGCACCCTGTTTTTCCTTGATCTCCAGACCCAAGACCAGTCGATCCGCTGACCTGCCTCCCTGGCCTCAAACCACCTTCCCGTAGATTTATCAAATATGCCCGTGGAAACCGTGGGTATTGATAATTTAGAATGGAAAAGGCTGTGTGCCGGAAATTGCCGCATTTCAACACCAATAGGAGGAGTTTGGCATGGGCAAGTATGACGACGCCTATCAAGCGAGCCTGAACGATCCGGATAAATTTTGGGGCCAGGCGGCGGAGACCATCACCTGGGACAAAAAGTGGGACAAGGTGCTGGACGACACTGACGCGCCGTTTTACCGCTGGTTCAGCGGAGGCCGCCTGAACACCTGCTACAACGCCCTGGACAGGCACGTTGAAAACGGCCGCGGCGATCAAACTGCCCTGATCTACGACAGCCCGGTCACCGGCTCCCAACAGAAGTACACCTATGCCCAATTGCTGGATCTGGTAGCCAAGACGGCCGGTGCCCTGAGGGGCCTTGGCGTTGAAAAAGGCGACACCGTGGTCATCTACATGCCCATGGTGCCCCAGGCCGCGGCGGCCATGCTGGCCTGCGCCAGGTTGGGGGCCGTGCATTCGGTGGTCTTCGGCGGCTTCGCGGCCAAGGAATTGGCCGTGCGCATCGACGACGCCAAGCCCAAGGCCATCATCAGCGCCAGTTGCGGCATCGAGCCGGGCCGCGTGGTGGAATACAAACCGCTTCTGGACAAGGCCATCGACCTGGCCGGTCACAAGCCAGAGAAATGCTTGATCCTGCAACGGCCCCAGGCCCGGGCGGAGATGACCGCCGGACGGGATCACGACTGGGACGAAACCGTGGGCAAGGCCCAGCCCGCCGACTGCGTGGTCGTTGAGGCCACCGATCCGCTGTACATCCTCTACACCTCGGGCACCACGGGCATGCCCAAGGGCATTGTTCGCGACAACGGAGGCCACGCCGTGGCCCTGGCCTGGAGCATGAAAAACATCTACGGCGTTGATCCGGGCGAGGTCTACTGGGCCGCATCGGACGTGGGCTGGGTGGTGGGCCACTCCTACATAGTCTATGCGCCGCTTTTGCACGGCTGCACCACGGTTCTCTACGAGGGCAAGCCCGTGGGCACCCCCGACGCCGGAGCCTTCTGGCGGGTCATCAGCGAACACGGCGTAAAGGTGTTGTTCACCGCGCCCACGGCCTTCCGGGCCATCAAGCGCGAGGACCCCGAAGGCAAACTTTTCAAAAATTATGATCTCAGCGGTTTCCGGACCCTGTTCCTGGCCGGGGAACGCACCGACCCCGACACCCTGGAATGGGCCCAGAATCTGCTGAAGCTGCCGGTCATCGACCACTGGTGGCAGACCGAAACCGGCTGGGCCATTGCCGCCAACTGCATGGGCCTGGACCCGCTGCCGGTCAAACCCGGTTCCCCCACCAAGGCCGTACCCGGCTGGAACGTCAAAATCCTCCGGGAGGAAGGCAGCGTGGCCTCGCCCCTGGAAGCCGGGGTGGTGACGGTGAAGCTGCCTCTGCCGCCGGGCTCCCTGCCCACCCTTTGGCAGGCCCCGGACAGGTTCAAACAGGCCTATCTCGACCCGTTCCCCGGCTACTATTTCACCGGCGATGAAGGCTATCTCGACGATGACGGCTACTTGTTCATCATGGGCCGGGTCGACGACGTGATCAACGTGGCCGGGCACCGCCTGAGCACCGGAGGCATGGAGGAGGTGGTATCCCAGCATCCCGATGTGGCCGAATGCGCTGTTATCGGCGTTGCCGACTCGTTCAAGGGTCAGCTTCCGGTTGCCCTGGTGGTGCTCAAATTCGGCGCGGAAACGCCACCCGAGGAAATCGAGGCCCAGCTTGTGGCCATGGTCCGGGAGCAGATCGGGCCGGTGGCGGCCTTCAAACGGGCCGTGGTCGTGCCCCGGCTGCCCAAAACCCGCTCCGGCAAGATACTGCGCGGCACCATGCGCAAGATAGCCGACGGCCGGGCCTATCCCATGCCCTCGACTATCGAGGACCCGGCAGCCCTGGACGAAATCAGCGATGCCCTGTTTTCCATAGGCCTGGGCGAAGGCCAGCAGAAGTGAGCCGGATTAAGGGATGATACAGGCATGACGATAAAACCTATTTGCCGGAAAAAGTAAATCAACACTTGCAGCAAAGGCTGTATGGCGTCATTGTTTAAGAATTAGTACAAAATCACCGATGTGAAAAATATCGGTGATTGATCCGACGACACCCTTGACCAGCGGAGCGGCCGATGGACAAATGGGAATGCCCTTGCGGCTATGTTTATGATCCCGCGGTAGGCGATTGGGAGCACGGCATTGAGCCCGGAACGCCTTTTGAAGACTTGCCTGACGATTGGGTCTGCCCCAAGTGTGAATCGGAAAAACAATTCTTTGAAAAGGTGGAGTAAACACCAAGCCGGTTCAATGGATTTAACATGGATTCGACTGCTTCGTCGGCAGGGCGGGCCACTGGTTGACTCGGACATGGTTTTGAGTTAAAAGGGCTCCGCGGTGGCACATCGCCTTACGCATTTTAGGAAACAAGCAAATTGAACCAGTCGGTCAAACCAAGTTTGGCCGGCTGGCGTTCGCTAATGGCGGCACGGATTTTTTCAACAACCTGATAGACATGGGGGCATGGCCATGCAACAGGAGAACACCAACCGCAGAAGAAAGCTCTACGTCTACAAGGACACGCAACAGGGCTATATTTTGGGTTATGGACTGGCCGCAGTCACGGTAATGCTGGCGACCGGCTTTTCCATTTATTTTATGGTTCGCGTTGCCGACATGCAACAGTACCAAAACGTCCTGCCGTTTCTCATCGGCCTCAACATAGCCATCCTGGCGGGATTGCTGCTGATGATAATGGCCCTGGCCCTGGTGGCGTCGCACAAGATCGGTGGACCTTTGTTCCATTGTCAGCGGGTGCTGGGCATCGTCACCGAGGGAGATCTGAGGGTCAAGGTCCGCCTCCGGGATGGTGACCGCCTGCATGGCTTGGCCGACGTGATCAATGATATGGTCGAAAGCCTTAACATCAGGGTAACCGAGGTGCGGGAAATAGCCGAAGCCTTGCAACAAAAGGCGGGAGACCAGGCGCCACATGATGAAATCGAGGGGGACGCCCAGCAGCTTTGTCGGCAAATGAACAACATGTTCACGATCTGATTGTGGAAAAACCGGCGTTTAAATAGTCAATAAAAAGCCAAGTCGCTCTTTATTAAAACCATTAGAAAAGAGGCTCCGGCTCTTCCATTAGGGCATTGACGAAACAATGTTTCGCCAATCGCTTAATATTCCAAACAATTTCCTCTAATATCAATTATGGTCCTGCCAAAGCCAACTTTCAACTCGGATTTTTTGGTGTGATCCGATATGCCAAGCTATCTGCTCGCACGCGAAACTAACGGCGATTATTTGATTTTCCCCGCAGGCCGCCCCGGAAACAAAACAGAATTAATACTGACATGTTATGTTTTTTCAGTTGGGCACGACGGAACCAGTCAAAACCATTTTGGCGTTTTTATATCAATAACGGGTTGCATGTCGGCGGCAATTTGTTCGACAATAGACATCTATGTTTCGTATTATAAAGCACCAAATGAACAAAAATTAGGATTGTTGGCAATCCTCAATTACTCCTGCATACGCGCAAGCAGCTTTATGGGGTCGTCATGAAAATCAGCCTAAGAAACCGGTTCCTTTTACCCACGATCATTCTAGTCGTTATCGCCTTCACGGCATCCACCCTTGTGTCGTATTTCAGCGCCAGTTCTGCTCTGGAAAAAACGGCTGAGAGCGAACTTCACCAGGTATCGAAGCTCAATGCGCGATTATTGGAATGGTGGATCGGTGACAGACAGCGGGACATCGCCACATGGTCCACCCAGAAAGTCTATCTGGATTCCATGCAGGACACCTTCATGGGTAAGGCCTCCCGTAAAAAGGCTAATGCCGATTTGGAGTCTCTCTTACAAAACTACAAATATTACGAGACCATCAATCTCGTGAACAGTCAGGGCGAGATAATTGCCAGTTCCAGCATGGAAAAGGTGAAAGACATCAACCTGGCGGACCGCGATTATTTTAAAACCGCCATGCAGGGCAAGGATGCTATTTCACCCGTGCTGGTCAGCCGCGCCACCAAGAATCCGATTTTCGTCATTTCCTCTCCGGTGCGCATACGTGACCAGGTCGTTGGCGCGCTGATCGGCGTGGTGGATCTGGGTTTCTTCAACAAGACCTTTATCGACAACCTTAAATTGGGTGAAAGCGGTTACGCCTATATGTACGATCAGGATGGCCGCATCGTTTCCCATCCGGACAAGACCCAGATCCTCAAGCTGGATATGAAAGAGTATGATTTCGGTAAAAAGATGATCAGCCAAGGCAGCGGCGTGATCGTCTACGAATACAAAGGCGTTGTAAAAACCGTTGCCTTCGACAAGGTGCCGGGCATCAACTGGACCGTTGCCGCGGCGATGGCCAATAATGAGCTGCTGGCAAGCGCCCACCGTATCGGCTACATCAACCTTATTCTGGCCATTGTCAGCGTGGTGGTTGTGGGTCTGATTATCTTCTTCATATCCGCCGGAATTTCCAAGAGCCTCAAGGCCATTGCCGACGGTCTTAACCAAGGCGCGGTGCAGGTTGCCGACGCTTCGGCCCAGATGGCCTCGGCCTCCCAGCAGTTGGCCGAAGGATCCAGCCAGCAGGCCAGCTCTTTGGAAGAAAGCTCCGCCTCTCTGGAGGAAATGGCCGCCATGACCCGGCAAAACGCCGACAGCGCCCAACAGGCCGACACCCTCATGCGCCAGACCAACCAGCTAATCGCCAGCGCCACCTCGGCCATGGGCGAGTTGACCACGGCCATGCACGACATTTCCGTGGCCAGTGAAAACACCTCGAAAATCATCAAAACCATTGACGAGATCGCCTTCCAGACAAACCTGCTGGCCCTGAACGCGGCAGTGGAAGCCGCCCGGGCCGGTGAAGCCGGAGCCGGGTTCGCCGTGGTGGCCGACGAGGTGCGCAACCTGGCCATGCGGGCTGCCGAGGCCGCCAGAAGCACCGCCGAATTGATCGAGGGCACGGTGGAAAAAGTCAAGGGAGGTGCCCAATTGGTGGAGACCACTGCCGCCGGTTTTGCCGAAGTGGATGAAAACACCGACAAGGTCGGCGAACTGGTAGGAGAAATAGCCGCGGCCAGCAATGAACAGGCCCAGGGTATCGACCAGGTCAACACGGCCATCGCCCAAATGGACAAAATGACCCAAAGCAATGCCGCCAACGCCGAAGAATCCGCCGCATCGTCCGAAGAAATGAACGCCCAGGCCGAAAGCATGAAGGCATTCGTTTCCAGCCTGGTGGCCTTGGTGGAGGGAAGCTCCGACATTCTCAACACGGCCCAATATGTAGCCCCAAAGGCCGCCAAGGCTCCGGCCAAACCCAAAAAACCGGCCAAGGCCCCAGCGGCCGCGACTGTCGGCAAGCCAAAGCCGCCCAAGGCCAAAGCCCCGGCAAAGGCCATTGCGCCCCCGGCTCAGAAAAAGGGTGAAACCCGGCCGGAAGAGGTAATTCCTTTTGATGACGATATGGACTTCCAGGACTTTTAGCCGACAATATGCGCCTGGATGAAGGCTGGTAATCGGCCTGCACCTCAACTACACAACAAAAACCGCCGCTTTGTAGCAAACAGCCGCAGGCGGCGGTTTCATTTTCTTAAACCACCGTAAAATATGGTCAATTAGCCGAAACAATTCATGTGACGCGGTTTTCACGCTACCGTCATGCAACAGATCCTTTTCAATGATAAGTGGTAACCAGCATCACCCTCTAGGCTGAACGTGTATTTTCGCCCCACAAACCGGAGCGTCGTCAATGCCCTTGATGGACAGGTTCAAATTACGTACGCGGCTGATCATCAACTTCATTATTGTCGGCCTGATACCCTTCGCGGCCATTGCCGGGTTTGCCGTATACATGTCCAACTCGGCAATGAGCGAACAAATCACCGGCCTGATGAGTTCTTCCCGTGAAATGAAGTCAAAGGCCTTGCAGAATTTCCTGGGGCAGAAAACCGGCGACATGGCCGCCTTGGTGGAAACGGTCCGCGTGCTGCGCCAGGAGGCCTTTGGCAAGCTTCAGGTAGCGCAGGAACTGAAAAAATCGGAAGTTGAAACATATCTGGAGCGGGTCAAAAGCGACACCCTGGCTCTGGCCTCCAGTCAGGACGTACTCCAGGCCTTTGTCAAAATCCTCACCTATGAAGAAGCATACAACGAAGAAAACCAAAGCCTCAATGCAATGGACGAGTCGTTCAATCCCAAGGACCCCGGTTTCCGGCCCCTGTACGACATGGTTGCCCCGTTCTTTCGAAGCTTCGCCAAAATCCACGGCTATGACGACATCTACATCATCGACCGGGACTTTGGCCTGATCATGTTTTCCATTGCCGAAGCCGACGACCTGGGCAAGCCGCTGACCCGTGACGAGTTGAAAAGCACGGGTTTGGCCAAGATATGGGCCAAAGTCTGCAAAACCAAGCAATGGGGCATTGAAGACTTCGCCCCATACGGCCCCAAAAACGATCAATGGGCGGCCTTCATCGGCGCTCCGGTCATCGACACCTTTGGCCGTTTCAAGGCTGTCGTCGTCATCCAGGTCGGCCCTGACCACCTGAACGAGGTGGCGGGCAAACGCCGGGGCATGGGGCGGACGGGGAGTTCGTATTTTGTAGGCCAGGCCGATGACGTCATCAGCCTGCGTTCGGACATAAGCGGCCAACAACACCAGGCTGTGGGTACGGAACTTGACGCCTCGGGAAAAGAGTTCTTGCGGCAGGCCCTGGAAGGCCAAAGCGGCATGGGCCTGTTCAAGGGCCTTGGCGGCACCGAGATCGTGGCCTGGAACCCCATTGCCTTTGAGGGGCTCAACTGGGCTATCTTTTCCAGCATAGCCCTGGAAGAGGCCATCGCGCCCCGCTTGGCCGGCAATGATAATGATTTTTACTCCATGTTCGCCGCCTCGGGCGGGTATAAGGATCTACTGCTCATCTCTCCCGATGGCGATGTTTTCTATTCCGTGGCTCACAACGGCGAATACCAGACAAACCTGACCGCGGGCCACAACACCTTGCTGGGAAGGGCCTTTGGCCGGGCCGTTCAAGATGGCGCCCTATCCTTTTCCGATTTTGGCAAATACCGGCATTGGAATGGTGAGCCCGGCGCCTTTATCGCCCAGCCTGTTGTGGGTGAAAACGGCACGGAAGTTGTCGTCGCCCTGGGCATGGGCCCAGCGCCCATCCAGGAAATCCTGGACCAGCGCAAGGGCATGGGCAAGTCGGGCCGAACCATGCTCGCCGGACAGGACGGCAAACAACGGCCTGATCCAAACCTAAGCTCCTTAAAGGACTGCCCGGCCCTGTCGGCCTCGCAATCCGGCAAAACCGGCATCGCCGAAATGGACATAAACGGCAACAAGGCCTTGTGCGCCTATGGTCCCATGGATTTCGGCGGCGTCAGGTGGTCACTGCTGACCATCATGGACAAAAACGAGGCCTTCGCCTCGGTGCATGAACTGCGTGACGGCATCATCATCAGCGGCCTGGGCATCGTCCTGTTTATCATCGCCTTGGGCCTGTTCGCCAGCCGACGGATCAGCGGATCGGTGACCAGGCCCCTCAAGGAAGTGGTAAACCGTCTCGATAATGCGGCCGAAGAAGTCACCCAGGCTTCCAACAGCGTCACCAACTCGGCCAATCAGCTGGCCAACGACTCCTCATCCCAGGCCGCGTCCTTGGAGGAGGCGGCGGCGGCCATTGAGCAGATTTCGCACCAGTCGCACCTGACAGCCCAGAATTCCGGCCAAGCCAAGGGCCTGATGGTCGAGGCCATCAAGACAATGGACCGGGCCGACGAAGCCATGGATCAGATGACCGAGGCCATGAACGCCATTGCCAGCGCCGGAAGCCAGATCAAGAAAATTGTTGAATCCATCAACTCAATTGCCTTCCAGACCAACCTACTGGCCATCAACGCGGCGGTGGAAGCTGCCAGGGCCGGAGACGCCGGAGCCGGGTTCGCCGTGGTGGCCGACGAAGTACGCCGGTTGAGCCAAAAGGCGGCGGCCGCGGCCAACAACACCCAGACGCTGATACAAAGCACGGTTGAGCGGATCAATCGGGGCTCGGAACTTGTGACCAGGGCCAAGGGCTATTTCCGGGAATCCGGCGACAATTCGCGCAAGGCCGCCAGCCTGGTGGAGGAGATTGCCGCGGCCAACAGCGAACAGGACAACGACATCAAGGGCCTCAGCCGCACGGCCGGTGATCTTGGTGACATGGTCCAGAAAAACGCCCAGGTGTCCCAGGAGTCGGCGGCCACGGCGGAAATCCTCCGCGGCCAGGCCCAGGCGGCCAGCGGCCTGGTGGGCGACCTAACGTCATTGCTGGAAGGCCGCAGAAAAGAGGCCCCGGCAAACGGCAACGGCAACGGAACAAAAATCGACCCGTTGCCCATTTCCGTATCCCTGGCCCAGCTTACCGGAGATATCCGCCAGGAGCTTGGCGAAGAGTTTTAGCCATCGCAAAAGCCCCGTGTCTTTAATGGGCCTGGGCCCAGTTGGAGCCATGGCCCACGTCCACCTTCAACTCCACGGCCAGTTCGATGACGTTTTCCATCTCGTGGCGCACGGCCTCGATGAACTCGTCCATGCGATTTTCCGGGGCCTCGAAGACCAGTTCGTCGTGCACCTGGAGGATCATCAGGGCCTCGGGGAATTTCCTGGTCAGCATTTCATCCACCCGCAGCATGGCCAGCTTTATGATGTCGGCGGCCGAGCCCTGGATTGGCGTGTTCAGGGCGATGCGCTCGGCGCCCTGGCGGGCCACCCGGTCACTGCTGTTGATGGCCGGTAAAAAGCGGCGGCGGCCCAGGATGGTGGTCACATAGCCCGTCTGGCGGCACTGGCTCAGATTGTGCTGCTGGAAATCGGCAATGCCCTTGTAGCGGCCCAGGTAACGCTCGATGATGTCCTCGGCCTCCCGGCGGCTGATGCCCTGTTCACGGGCCAGGCGGAAGGCGCTCATGCCGTAGAGCACGCCGAAGTTGACGGTCTTGGCTCTGGCCCGCATCTCCCGTGTGACCAGGCCGGGCATCACGTCGAAGATGCGGGCGGCGGTCTGGGTGTGCACGTCCAGACCCTCTGACATGTCCTGGACCAACAGGGGGTCCTGGCTCAGATGGGCCAGCACCCGCAGTTCGATCTGGCTGTAGTCGGCGGCCACCATGACCATGCCCGGACCGGGGATAAAGCACTCCCTGATGCGCAGGCCCAGTTCATTGCGCACGGGGATGTTTTGCAGGTTGGGGTCCGAGGAACTGAGCCTGCCCGTGGCCGTGACGCACTGGTTGAAGCTGGTGTGCACCCGGCCCGTTTCCGGATTGATCAGTTCGGGCAGGGCGTCGACATAGGTGCTCTTGATCTTGGCGTCTGTGCGGTAATTCAGGACCTCTGCGGGCAGGGGATGCTCGGCGGCCAGGATCGTCAACACGCTGACATCCGTGGAATAGGCCGTGCGTTTTTTGGTCTTCTTGACCTGTTTGAGGCCCAGCTCCTCGAACAGCACCTGGCCCAGTTGCTGGGTGGAGTTGATGTTGAACTCGTGACCGGCCATCTTGTATATGGCCTCCACGGACTCTTGCAGCCGGGCCTCCAGTTCCTTGGACAGCTCGCCCAGGGCCTCGGCGTCGATAAGCACGCCGATGCGCTCCATCTTGGCCAACAGCGGCATCAGGGGCATTTCCAGATCCATGAACAGATCCGTCAGCCCGGCCTTGTCCAGCTTTGGGGCCAGCTCGTCGGCGGCCTGCAGGGCCACGTCGGCGTCTTCGGCCGCGTAGGGCACGGCCTTGTCCGGCGTGGTTTGATCAAAGGGCAGGCCCTTGCCGCCGGTGGCTTCCTCGTAGGTGATCATCTTGCGGCCCAAATGCTCGGCGGCGATTGCCTCCAGGCCGTGGCTGGTCCGCGCCGGGTTGAGCAGATAGTCGGCGATCATGGTGTCGAACATGGGCCCGGCCACTTCCAGGCCCGCCCGTTTGAGCACGTTTATGTCGTACTTGAGATTCTGGCCCACCTTGATAACGTTTTGGTCGGCCAGCAGCCCGGCCAGCTCTTTTAAAGCCTCGGCCTTGGCAAGCTGGGCCTCGGCGGCGTCCCACTTGTGGGCCAGGGGGCCGTACCAGCCGGAGTGGGGCTCCAGGCTCAGGGAAAAGCCCACCAGGTCGGCGCGGATGGCGTCGATGGACGTGGTCTCGGTGTCCACGGACACCCTGCCCCGCTCCTTGGCCTCGGCGATGATCTGGCGCAGTTGTACGATATCTTCGATGCGCCTGTAGTCGGTCTCCGGCGCGGGGCCGGCCCCGGCGAACTGCTTGGCCAGGCGGGTGAACTCCAGCTTGGTCAACAGGGGCAAAAGCACCTCCCGGTCGGGCTGGACCACCTCAAAAGCATCGGGGTCGAACTCCACCGGAGCATCCTGGGCCAGGCGCACCAGATCCCGGCTGAGCAGGGCCAGGTCGGCGTTGTCGATGAGGTTTTGGCGCATCTTGGATTTTTTCATGTCCGGCGCGGCGGCCAGGACCTGCTCAAGGCTGGGGTGCTCGGCCAAGAGCTTCACGGCGGTCTTGGGGCCCACCCCTGGCACGCCGGGCACGTTGTCGGTGCTGTCGCCGGTGAGCGCCTGCATATCCACCTGCATCTCGGGCCACAGGCCGGTCTTCTCCCGGACCTCGTCCGGGCCCATGCGCAGGTCCTTCATGGTGTCCCAGATGGTCACGTGCTCGTTTACGAGTTGAAACAGGTCCTTGTCGCCGGAGACCAGCACCACGTCGAATCCCCGGTCCACGGCCTTTTTGGCCAGGGTGGCCATGAGGTCGTCGGCCTCGAAGCCCTCCATCTCAACGGCGGGCAGGCTCAGGGCCGTGACCAGCTGGCGCACCAGGGGCAGCTGGGCCTTGAGGGCCGGGTCCATGGGCGGGCGGTTGGCCTTGTAGGCCTTGTACATCTTGTGACGGAAGGTGGGGCCCTTGGCGTCGTAGATCACGCCCAAGTGGCTGGGCCCGGCGTCGGCCAATACCTTGAGCACCATGTTGGCGAAACCGAACACGGCGTTTGTGGGCACGCCGTCGGATGTGCTCAGGCCCTTGACGGCGTGAAAGGCCCGGTGGATGTAGCTGGAGGCGTCCAGCAGGTAGAGGATCGGTCGGTCGGCCAATATCAGCTCCCAGTATCCAGGTCTTTTTTAATTTTATTTCCCAATATGATTTCAATCGCATCCTTGAATTTACACTGAAAATAGTCAAATCTCGGTTCCCTCAGCCCCACACCTACCAATTCTCGGAACCTATCGCCAACATTCGGGTCTGGGTCGAAAACCCAGAAGCGTGAAATGCTGGCTTTACTATGAGTACCAAGGGTGAATAAGTACTTAAAAAAAGTGTCTGTTTCAGGTAGAGAATAACCTATGACGTAAATTTCCTGGGCATTCCGCAGAACCTCAGCCGCTTTTTTCCAAACACTTGAGATAGCTTGCTGTTGTGCAAGTTTGTTTAGAACAGGAGGGATAATGAAAGGGCCATCACCGTTGTTGCTGAGTTGTTTCGTAGTGCAAAGCAGCCGATACTCACCATTTCTTAGCTGCGGAATATACAACCCGTTCGGTTTAAGGCCGTCTTCGTCTCGCGACCAATTGACCGAACCATGCAATTTTAATAATGGAACACCGTTTCCAGAGGTCTTTAACGCATAATCATAAGCGATTCCATTTTGGCCCAACATCAAGTCCAACAGACAGTCATAATTAAAAGTAATAAGACTCGTTTTTTTATCTTTTACGAGCTTATGGGAAAAAATCCCATATGCGCACCACGTGTTAGTATCTGGCAATCGAGGCATGGCCCAGTCGATCGTTAGGCCGATCACCTTAGGCGCAGCCTTTTGGGCCGCTTCCATTTCTTCCAGACCGATATCTTCAATCCCCCCTATCTGCACCCCAAGTTCCAACAAGCTCAACACAGTTTCGATATTGTTGAGATCCACATTGGAGTAGAAACTAGATCCTTTAAGCTTATGAATTACCTCAAAAAGGCACTCAAAATCATTTTTATAGTCGTTCACCATACCGGCGGTTACAATATCCCGAGCGGTGTCCAAAAAGTTGGACATTACCGGAATCTCAGCATCAGCCGACGCCCCGGCCCCGAATATGTATACTCTTCTATGGTCGTTTTTCATGCTCCCCCCTATGCTGAAATTACCCCAGCGCCTTCTTGATCTTGTCGCCGTGCTCCTGAGCCATGGTCAGGGCCCGGTACACGTCCCGGCGTTCGGGGCCGATGATTGCCAGGTCTTGCAGGGCCTTGCCGCTGAGCAGGTTCAACTGCCCGATGAGCTTGTCATAATGCACCGTGGGGTAGGTGCCGCCCACCTCGAACCGGGCCTTGGGGCAGGTCCGGGCCCGTCCTCCGGCCTCCACCGGGATGCCGTAGAGGCGGCAGGTGATGGGCCGGGCCTCGTACAGGGCGCACTTGCCCGCGTCCAAAAGGGGGCACGGCACCCTGGTGTTGCTGAAGTGCTTGTTGCGTTCGTTCTCGGGCAGGCCCATGGCCCACACCGAGGCCTCGTCAAAGATCTTGGCCGCCTTTTCACCCCGGCGCAGAAGTTCCCGGCGGTAGGACCGGGGCAGGCTCACAAAGGCCGTGGCCAGGCCCAGGGCCTCCACGGGCGAGATGTCGAACATGGCGTGGCAGCAGTCGTCGCAGCCCTGCTTGCAGGCCACGGCCTCGGGGTGCTCTGACTCCACCCTGGCGAAGACCTGGTCGGCCAGGTCCTGGACCTTTTTCAGTTCCTTAAGTATTCGTGAAAGCATTTCATTTGCCTTAAATATGATCTTCTGGTTTACTTGCCCGCACACCACGGGAACGACTCATTATATCAGACAGCGCGGGCCTGCGGGCCATGGCGGTTTAGCCCCACATTTATGCGGCGAAATTGCTTGACTTGCGTTGGTCGGCATGATAGCTAGATGCGACGCCAAGTGCCAAAAGGCACAGGCGCTTCAGCGAAAGCAAGATGATCACAACAGCCCGATATGCCTAAAGCTTCAGGGTGGCTCCACTCCTTGCTGCGGCATAACGGTCTAGGTTGAAGGCTGGTAACCATGGGCCGGTTTATAAAAGATGAAACCCGCCCCTTGTTGCTGATGCTGGCCAGGGCAAGCTCAATCGGCTTGGCCATGGTCCTAGCAATCGTCTTCGGCCTGGCGATCGGCTACTGGGTCGATCACACCTGGGACACCAAGCCCTGGGGCCTGCTGATCGGCCTGTTGGTGGGCATCATCGCCGCATTTCGCAATTTGTATATTCTGGGCAAGAGGTCCCAGGATGTCATGGGAGGAAAGAAGTGAGCCGCAAGGTGGCCGCACTCAACAGCAAAGAGACCCAGTTCGTAAAGGGCCTGTGGGTCAGCAACGCCATAGTGTTGGGGTTGTTGCTGGGAGGTTCGTTCATCTTTGGTTCGCCCAAGGCAGCTTTTAGCGTGATAGTCGGCGGAGCGATCGCCCTGGCCAATTTCCGGCTGATGCAGGTGGCCATGGCCCGGATCCTCACGCCCAACGCCAAAAAGGTTCTGGCCATGGGCGCCACGCTCATTTTGTATTACCTGCGGTTCGGCATCACCATGGCCGTGCTGGCGTTTTTGCTCAGCCGCCAGATGGTCGAACCGTTCGGCTTGCTACTGGGGCTCTCTGTGGTGGTCATTACCATGATCACTTATGGGCTCATAAGTGTACGTAAACTCGGTTAAGGAGGCCAACCGGGCATGGAACATCCCCTTCTGCTTCTGACGCTTCTGCTTGAACAAGTCGGCCTGGGTCACTTCGCCCACGCCTACCCCCACGTCGTCTACTCGTGGCTGGTTATGATCATCCTCATCGTGTTGGCCAAACTGGCCACCAAGTCGATCCAGATGATCCCATCCGGCGGACAAAACTTCTTTGAGGCCGTCATCGGCGGTTTCGAGGACTTCAGCGTCGACGTCATGGGTGAACACGGACGGCCCTATTTCCCGATTATTGGCACGCTGTTCTTCTACATCCTGCTGATGAACTGGATCGGCTTGGTTCCGGGCATGCTCAGCTCCACCAGCAACCTCAACACCCCGCTGTCCATGGCCCTGTCGGTGTTCGTCATCACCGTCTTCGTGGGTATCAAGGAACACGGCCTGCACTACATCAAGCACTTCACCGGCCCCTTCTGGTGGCTGGCTCCGTTGATGCTGCCCATCGAGATCATCGGCTTCTTCGCCCGCGTCGTCAGCCTGACCCTGCGTCTTTTCGGCAACGTCATGGGTGAGGACCTGGTCCTGATCATCCTGTTCTTCCTGGCCGGCGCCTTCTTGGCTCCGCTGCCGATGATGGGCTTGGCCATCTTCACCAGCTTCGTGCAGGCTTTCATCTTCTCGCTGCTGACCATGCTCTACATCGCCGGCGCGCTGGAAGAAGCACACTAAGGATTAAACTTCCCCCAAGGAAGAAGGCGCATAAAAACTATATTTGTTAGGGAGTAAGAAAATGAAGAAGTTCTCGTTGATTGCCGCTCTTACCGGTTTGTTCGTACTGGGTCTGTCCGCCGTGGCCATGGCCGCCGACGCTAGCGTTGGCGCTCAGCTGGCCGGTGTCTTCGCCGCTTCGGTGACCGCCGCTGGCTTCGGCCTGGGCATCGCCGCTTTCGGTACCGGTATTGCCCAGGGCATCGCCGTCAAGGGCGCCGTCGAGGGTACCGCCCGCAACCCCGAGGCCGGTGGTAAAATCCAGGTGACCATGCTGATCGGTCTGGCCATGATCGAGTCTCTGTGTATTTACGCTCTGGTCGTCAGCCTGATTCTGCTGTTCGCCAACGACCACGTGGCCGTCGTCAAGACGATCATCGCCGGTTAGTTCGCCGATTTCAAAGGGCCGGGCCCAGCGCCCGGCCCTTTGTTTCGATAGCCCTATGTGACTTGCCTCACAAAAACAGAGCAGTTCCATGAAATTTATGAAAATACCCGCGGCTACCATTACTCGCCTTTCCATATACTCACGCGCGTTGGAAGGCCTGGTCACCGAAGGCGTGCCAGTGGTCTCCAGCAAAAAGCTGGCTGAGCTATGCGGCGTCAATCCCGCGCAGATCAGAAAGGACTTGGCCTATTTCGGCCAGTTCGGCGTGCGCGGTGTGGGGTATTACGTAAAAGAGCTACTTTTTGACATTAAAAAGATTCTGGGCCTTAACAAGCAGTGGAACCTGGCCATCGTCGGCATGGGCAACCTGGGCTGCGCCCTGATGGCCCATGAAAACTTCACCAAGCAGGGCTACCGTTTCGTGGCGGCCTTTGACAACGACCCCATGAAGGTCGGACTCAAGCTGGCCACGGGCCTGCCGGTCCATGCGGTCAGCGACCTGGCCGCAATGTGCGCTGAACAGGACGCCGAGATCGGCGTGATCTGCACCCCGGCCGATGTGGCCCAGGATATCGCCAACAAATTCGTCGACGCGGGAGTCAAGGGCATACTCAACTTCGCACCCACCCAAATCCAGGTGCCCAAAGGCTTCAAAGTGGAAAACGTCGACTTTACGGTGAAACTGGACAACCTGGCTTATCATCTGACCTCGGTCTAGGGTTCAATACCAAGATAAATCCAGCGACTTATTTCCCGCACACCGGGCACCGCAGGATTGTGCCTTCGGGGCATACCGGATGTGCGCCTTTGGCGATCTCCGGGTAATCGTGATAATTGCGGCACTGCATGTAATAGGCCTCTCGGGCGTTGGCTGCGTAGCTGGCCTTGAAATAGCCGTAATTGCATTTTGAGCAGTGTTCGATGAGCACATGACGCAGGTCGTCATCCGAGCGGCCTATGAACTTGGCCTCGAACTTGTGGCCGTCGTATAGACCCAGGGCGTAATTGCCGGGGACTGCCTTTTCAATGACCCTGTCTACGGTCCAATGGTTAAGCTCAAACGGTCCGTGCATTCCCAAGCCGGCCATATCCCCCTCCCTGACAAAACAATCGCCCGCTCACGCCGTTTTCGGCGCATGCGGGCGATTCGTGGCCCATTATCAATCTTGTGATCACACACGGTAGAATTGGCCTAGATTGGCACAGGGTGCTCTACAGGTCAAGCACCCTGCGCAGATAATGGCCGGTATGGCTGGACTCGCCCATGGCGATATCCTCGGGCGTGCCCGTGGCGATGATCTTTCCGCCTCGGTCACCGCCCTCGGGCCCCAGGTCGATGACCCAGTCGGCCGTCTTGATCACGTCCAGGTTGTGTTCGATGACCACCACGGTGTTGCCTAGGTCGGCCAGGGTGTGCAGCACGTTCAACAGCTTGTTGATATCGTCGAAGTGCAGGCCCGTGGTTGGCTCGTCCAGGATATAGAGCGTGCGGCCCGTGCCCCGCTTGGCCAGCTCCCGGCTGAGTTTGACCCGCTGGGCCTCGCCGCCGCTCAGCGTCGTGGCCGGCTGGCCCAGGCGGATATAGCCCAGCCCCACGGCCACAAGGGTGGTCAGTTTCTCGCGGATAACCGGCACTGCGTCGAAAAACTCAAGGGCCTGGTTGCAGGTCATATCCAGGACCTCGGCGATGTTCTTGCCCTTGTAGGTTATCTCCAGGGTGTCGCGGTTGTAGCGCCTGCCCTGGCAGACCTCGCATCGCACGTATACGTCGGGCAGAAAATGCATCTCTATCTTGATGATGCCGTCGCCGTCGCAGGCCGGACAGCGGCCGCCGCGCACGTTGAAGCTAAAGCGCCCCGGCTTGTAGCCCCTGGCCCTGGCCTCGGGCACCTGGGCGAAAAGCTCGCGGATGGGCGTAAACACGCCGGTGTAGGTGGCCGGGTTGGAGCGCGGCGTGCGGCCGATGGGGCTCTGGTCGATGTCGATGACCTTGTCGAGCTTTTCCAGGCCCTTGATGTTGTCGTGGGCGCCGGCCCGCTCCCGGCTGCGGTACAGCCGCTGGGCCAGGGCACGGTACAGGGTGTCGAGGACCAGGGTGGACTTGCCCGAACCGCTGACCCCGGTCACGCAGGTCAACAGGCCCACCGGAAACTCGGCATCCACGCCTTGCAGGTTGTGCTCCCGGCAGCCCTTGAGCACGATCTTGCCGTTCTTGGCTTTGCGCCGCTTTTCCGGCAGGGGAATTTCCTTGCGCCCCGAAAGATACATGCCGGTGAGGCTTTCCTCGCTGGCCAGCAGATCTTCGGGCTTGCCGCTGAACACCACCTTGCCGCCGTGACGGCCCGCTCCGGGGCCCATGTCCACCACCCAGTCGGCCTGACGGATGGTGTCTTCATCATGCTCCACCACCAATACCGTGTTGCCCAGATCGCGCATGCGGGCCAGTGTGTTCAACAGCCGCTGGTTGTCCCGCTGGTGCAAGCCGATGCTGGGCTCGTCCAGCACGTACAATACGCCCACCAGGGCAGAGCCGATCTGGGTGGCCAAACGGATGCGCTGGCCCTCGCCGCCGGATAGTGTGCCCGAGGTGCGGTCCAGGGTCAGGTAGTCCAGGCCCACGTCGGCCATGAAACCAAGGCGCTCCTCCACCTCCTTGAGCACCTTTTCGGCGATGATGGTCTCCCGTTGGCCCAGCTTGAGGCCTCGCAGGCATGCCAAGGCCTCCCGCACGCTGAGCCTTGTAAGCTGCCAGATGTTCAGGTCGCCGATGTGAACGGCCAGGGAGGTCTTTTTCAGCCGGGCCCCGCCGCATTCCGGGCAAGGTTGGCTGTTCATGTAGCGCTGGTATTCCTCGCGCATGGCCTGGCTGTTGGTCTCGCGGTGCCGCCGCTCCAGCAGAGGGATGAAGCCCTCCCACTGTCGCTTGTAGTAGTGCCGCCGGTCATCGCGCTCCAGGTAAAATTCCACCTCATCCTGGGTGCCGTGCAGAAGCTGCCGCCGCACATCCTCGGGCAGGCTTTTCCAGGGCACGTTCAGGCTGAAGCCCAGGTGTTTGGCCAGGGCGTCCATGGTCTGATAGCGGTAGATGCTCTCGCGGTCTCCCCACGGGGCCACGGCCCCTTCGCGCAGGGAAAGCTCCTTGTTGGGCACCACCAGGTCGGGGTCGAAAAAGACCTTTTGGCCCAAGCCGTCGCAGGCCTCGCAGGCACCCAGAGGCGAGTTGAAGGAAAAAATCTGGGGCGTAAGCTCGGGCAGGCTGATCCCGCAGGTGTCGCAGCTCAGCCGCTCGCTGAAAAGCTCCTCGCGGTCGGGCTCACCGCCTTGGCCGTGCAACAGCGCCACCAGCACGCCCTCGCCCATGCGCAGGGCCAGTTCCACGCTGTCGGTAAGCCGTCTGCCCACGCCCTGCTTGATCACGATGCGGTCGATGACCACCTCGATTGTGTGTTTCTTGGTCTTGGCCAATTCCGGCGGCTCGGCCAGGTCGATGATTTGGCCGTCGACCCTGGCCCGCACAAAGCCCTCCTTGAGCAGACGGGCCATGACGGCCTTGTGCTCGCCTTTGCGGGCGTTGATGATGGGAGCCATCAGGCTCAGCCGGGTGCCCTCGGCCATTGCCGTCAGCTGATCGACGATCTCCTGGGGCGAACGGCTGCGGATGGCCCGGCCGCACTCGGGGCAGTGGGGCGTGCCCGCCCTGGCGAATAAAAGGCGCAGGTAGTCGTAGATCTCGGTGACCGTGGCCACGGTGGAGCGGGGGTTTTTGGAGGTGGTCTTCTGCTCGATGGCGATGGCCGGGCTCAGGCCCTCGATGCCGTCGACATCGGGCTTGTCCATGCGCTCTAAAAACTGCCGGGCATAGGCGCTCAGCGACTCCACATAGCGGCGCTGACCCTCGGCGTAGATGGTGTCAAAGGCCAGGGTGGATTTGCCCGAGCCGGACAGCCCGGTCACCACCACGAGTTGGTCCCGGGGTATGGCCACATCGATGTTTTTCAGGTTGTGCTGGCGCGCGCCGCGCACCACTATTTCCTTGAGCATGCCGTCCCCAGTTTTTTCACATTATTTCAGCGTCCTACCACCACATCCAGGGTCCGTCCCACCACCCGGGATCGCCGGGCATGACCGGCTCCACGCCAACGCCGAAGCCGAACTCCACCGGGGGCAGACCGCGCTCGGCATTGGTGAGATGGGGCGGCCAGGAAAATATTTCCTTGCCCCGCAGCAGCACATAAGTGAGCTGGGCCTTGCCGTGAGGCAGATTCTCGACGCCAAGCACCCGTCCGGCCACGGTGACCTTGCGGCCCTGGCCATAGGCCAAAGGATCCAGATATCCGGACATGGCCACGATGAACCGTCCCAGGCCCTGGCTCCCGTCCTCGGGGCGTTGATCGGAATCCATGGGCGTCTGCATGACCTCCACTAGCGTGCCCCTGGGGCGCTTGACATTGCGGAGCACTACGCCGCCCCAAACCACCATCTGGTCCTTTGCGGCCTTGGGGTCGACCAGCACACCGGGCACATCCAGGTCCAGATTGGCCTGCGACTGATATTCGCTGGTGATTACCTGTTTATGGCAGCCCATGCACATGGCCGCCGCCACCAATGTCAACAATAGTATAGCTTTTTTCAACACGCCGCGCAACCTCGAGTTAGTCGGTGTTTTCAATTGTAATCATTCTCAAGTGATTGACAACATCCGGGTCCAGGGCCTTGCCGGCCAGATTCGTCATTATCTCCAGTGCCTTTTCCGGGCTGGAGCCTTTTTGATAAGGTCTATTAGTGGTTATGGCGTCGTAGGTGTCGGCCACGGCCACGATTCGGGCTCCCTGGGGGATATCCTCGGCCGCCAGCCCCCTGGGATAGCCTGTGCCGTCCAGACGTTCATGATGACAGTAGATGTAATCAAGCGCCCGGCCCAGGAAATCCAGACCCTTTAGGATTTCGAAACCGGTCTGGGGGTGCTTGACGATCTCCGCCATGACCTCGGGCGGCGGCTTGCCGATGGTGTTGTGAAACACCGCGTCGCTGAAGCCGATCTTGCCGATGTCGTGGATCAGGGCCGCCAGGCTGATCAAATTGACCTCCTGCTGGTCCAGGCCCATGCTCAGGGCGAGCTTTTCGGAAAGCACGGCCACCCTGTAGCCGTGGCCCGCCGTGTATTCATCCCTGGCGTTGATGGCCTCGGCCATGGCCTCTATGGCCGTCTGCACGGCCATCTGCTGACGGGTGCGGGCCTCGCGCAGTTCCTCGATGATCAATTCCAGGCGGTATTCACGGGCCTCCACCTTGACCATCATCATGCTCATGGCCTCGGCGATGCGCCGCAGGTCTTCGTCGCCGCCCTCGGCGGTGAGTTTGATGATGTCCTGGCTATAGTGCCCTGCGGCTACGTCTTCGATTACATCCAACAGCTTTTGCAGGTCAAAGCCTTTACTCATGCGATTCCCATCTTGGCCTCGGCCATGCGCGCGGCGTACAGGATGGCCTGCTTCATACTGGCCGGGTTGGCCTCTCCCCGGCCCGCCAGATCGTATGCCGTGCCGTGGTCCACGCTGGTGCGGATGATGGGCAGGCCCAGGGTTATATTGACCCCGTCATAAAAATGCATCAATTTCAACGGGATGAGCCCCTGATCATGATACATGCAGACCACCGCGTCGAAGTGGCCCCTGGCGGCCCGCCAAAAGACCGTATCCGGCGGATGGGGGCCGCTGGCGTCCATGCCCATGGCCTTTAGCTGCTCCACGGCCGGGGCGATGATGTCGCGCTCCTCGGTGCCGAACATGCCGCCCTCCCCGGCGTGGGGGTTGAGTCCGGCGATGGCCAGACGCGGCCTGGTATAGCCCATCAGGCGCTGCATGTCCGAAGCCGTGGTGGCCGCCACCTCGACGATGCCGCCTGTGGTCAGGCGGCCCGGCACCTCGGCAAGGGCGCAGTGGATCGTCACCAGCGTCACCTTCAGCCGCTCGCCGGCCAGCATCATCACCGGCTTGGGCACTCCGGTCAGCCGGGCCAGCAGGGTCGTATGGCCGGTTTCGGCGTAGCCCGCCGCTTGCAGGGCCTCCTTGCTGATGGGCGCGGTGGCCATGGCCCGGACCATCTCGGTGCGGCACATTTCGGCGGCCATCTCGATAAACGATCCGGCCAGACGGCCTCCGGCGGCGCTGGGCCTGCCCAGGGGCACCTCCGATTCAGGGCCGACCTCGATCAACTCCACTTCGGGAATGGGCAGCCCGCACACCACCGCCGCGTCATTGAGAAAACGGCGTTGGCCCACCACAACCAGAGTGGCGGCTGCGGTCAGTTCGGGATCGCTGCACGCCCTGGCCACGACCTCCGGGCCCACCCCCGCCGGATCGCCCATGGTAACGGCTATTCTGGGTTTGATCATGATCCCTCCAACAATTCTTTCCAGAAATCATGGTCCCACCCCACCTTGACCATCTCGCCCCACTGCACCACCGGCACCTCCCGGTTACCGGGAACCAGGTTGAGCATCTCGCGCTTGGCGGTCATGGACACACCGACATCCAGCCACTCGATCTCATATCCCCGGAGGCTGAAGTATTCCCCGGCCGCCCGGCAGCGGGCGCAGCCATAGACGTGGAAGATCCGCACCGTTTTCCCAAACATGTTTTTCTCCGGAACCCAATAGGATGAAACATCAGTTTAGCCCCGCAGCCCCGGCCAGTCAATCGGGGCCTGGGAGATGCTTTTGGGAAGCCCCACGCCGGAAATAGCCGCCGCTTGATGATAGTTACTAGGCATCATCCGGCCCGCATGGGCCGCAATGGGAGGAAGCCATGAGTACGTGCAGATTCATGCACCAAAACCTGATTACCGGCCCGGACATGCTGGACGTCTCGTCAGCCCTGCCCGGTCCGGTGGGCATGCCCGCGCCGCGGGCGGCCGGATCGGCCGTGGCCTATGCCGGGGGCCGGCACAACGCCTCCAGGGACCAGGCCTTTTTACTGGAGATCGACTCGGTCAACGCCGGAGCGGAAGTGGGCCAGGCCACCTTCCGCTGGAAACGCGGCCAGATGCAGAGCTGGGAAGGCGCGGAGTGTATCACCTCCACGGCCATGACCGAGCTGGCCGACGGGGTGAGCGTCAAATGGGCCTCGGGCATCGGCGACGATTTTGTCCCGGGCGACGGCTGGACCATTATCTGCCCGGCCAACGAGGGCCCGGTGCGGCTGTTGGACGGCGACCGGGATACGCTGTGGAAGGCCACCGGCTGCGCCACGGAACATCTCACCGTGGACCTGGGCGCGGCCACGGCTGCCACCTCGCTGATCCTGGCCGACCACAATCTCTCCGACAGCGCCACGGTGAACCTGTTGGCCGACGACGGGGCCGACTGGGACGATCCGGCCTTCGGCATGGCCGTTGCCGTGGCCGTGAACCGGCCCCACCTTACGGCTTTTTTCGAGCACACCGCCCGTTACTGGCGTCTGGAGATCAGCGACCCGGCCAACGCCGACGGCTATGTCAGCGCCAGCATGCTCCACCTGGGCCCCCACCTGAGCCCGTCGCGCAATTTCAGCGCACGCTACGGCCGCACCCTGGCCGCCGGACGGCAGCTCAACATCACCGACGCGGGCAAGGTGGCCGGATCGGCCAAGGCCCTGGGCCACAGTTTCACCCTGCCCTTCAGCGGGCTCAGCGACGCCGACGCGGCCGGTCTGGAGCAGATGCTCTCGGCGGTCCACGACGCCGACGCAGGCAGACTGCGGCCCCTGTTTTTCACGCCCCTGGACAGCGACCCGGCCGGCACCTACTACTGCCTGCCCGGCGCCGAACTGGCCCTGAGCGGCCAGCACCAGGGCCGCTGGTCGGCCAGCCTGGTCCTGGAGGAAGTGGTGCGAACCAATGTATAGCCTGAGCCAAGGTTTTCATCGGGCCCAAAGCGAACGCGCCAACGAGCCGGTGTTACTGCTGCGCCTGACCAACGCCTTTGGCGTGCGGGTATACGCCGACCGCACCCCCCAGGCCGCGCTGCTGGGCCTCAGCGGCCCGCTCACCGCGGGCGGCGACGTGCTGGCCGATGGCTCTCGGAGGGCCGGCGAAGGCTCCCTTAACCTGCTGGACACCGGTGCCAAGGTGCTTTCCTACGGGCGGCTGCGGGAGACCCTTACGCCCCAGAGCGGCCAGATCATGGCCAGCCTGCGCCAGGAAGAGGCCTCCAGCCTCAGCGTGACCATGAGCAACGAAGGTCCGGATGACGCCCGGCCCATGAGCCGAATCGAGGCCATGGAGAACATCTTGGGCGCCACGGGCGAGCTGATCATCGGCTTCCCCGGCGTACCGGCCCGGGAATTCATGACCCGCTTCAGCGGCCGGGTCCAGAGCTACACCCTGCGCAGCGGCCAGTTGCGCCTCAGCCTGCGAGCGGCGTGATGTTGGACATGCAACAAACCGTGGTCCTGAAACCGGCCCGCAACTATAACCAACCCGCCAGCGGCGCCGCCCTATTGCCCCTGGTCTACGGCGACATGGCCGGCGGCGGCAGCGGCGGCCAATGGCGGGCCGTATGCATCGACACCACCAACAATGTTTTTGCCCTGGCCGGGCATTCCATGCACAGCGTCACGGGCCTTTACGACTCCGATGGCGCTCTGATCGATTCCGGCACATACACGCTAAGCCTATCCAATAATTACGAAGGCCGGGGGATCATCGCCACGGCGTCGTTTTCGGCCCAGCCTCCCTCGGAAGTGCTGGTGCGCGGCCAGGGCAAGACAGATGACAGCGGCTGCCTCATCGACAATCCGGTGGATATCGCCGTGGACATCATCGCCGAAACCTGCGTCGACGACGCGGCCCAATATATCGACCAGGTCTACCTGGTCCGGGCCCGGCAAAAGGCCCTCCTGGCCGGGTTGCTGGCCGGCGGGGTCATCGCAACGCAAGACCGGCTGGGAGATTTACTCACCGACCTGTTGGGCGAATTCCTGGGCTCCTGGTGGATCGGCGGCAACAGCCTGTTGCGCCTGAGCATGGACTTGGGGCCTTGCCTCCAGGCCGAATCGGAGCTTGCCGCCCACCTGCGCCACGGCGATTTGCAGGACATCGAGGTCAGCGCGGACCTGGAAGACGTGGCCAACCAGGCCGAGCTTTGCTTTTGCCTGAACCACGCCACGGGCACCTACCAGGCCTCCGACGACGGGGCCTATAACGCCCAGCCCCTGTCCGTGGGCCTTTACGGCCGGCGCACTGCCCAACTGGAGTTGAAGTGGGTCCGCCATGAACAGACGGCAACGGCCGTGGGGCAACGCTTCGTGGAACTGCTAAGCGCACCGCGGCGAAATATTTCCTGCCAGGTCGGCCACCTGCGGCTGTTGCACCTGGAAAAGGGCGACATGGTCGTGCTGAGTCTGCCTTGGCTGTATGACGGCCAGGGTCTGGCCCTGGCCAACCAGATCGTACGGGTGCTTTCGGTGGAGCCGCAGTTCGACAGCGGCTTGATGGGCCTGAGCCTGTTGGACCTGGGCCTTTACAAGACCATCGCCTATCCGGCCGACGGCGCGTACCCGGCCGATGGCACCATCCAGGCCGGAGGGCTGCGGGATCGGCGGCAATACTAACCTTTTTACGGAATCATTTACGGCCGAGGCGTTTGCGGCGGCCCAAGGAGAAGACATGAGCGATCAGACCATTCAATACGACGAGGAGATGGTGGGCGCGGGGCACCCGACCAAAGCGGACACCCTCAACCGCCTGGCCCTGGTGGAGACCGACGCCGACGGCCGCGGCAAGATGCGCTTTCTCAAGGAGCAGGCCAGCGCGCCCACGCCGGGTGACAATGAAGGCGTGCTCTACACGGCCGACGACGGCGGCGACACCTGCCTGTACTACAAGGCTGGCATGGAAGTCCTGAAGCTGGCCCAGCCGGGGCACCCCTTCATGACCGGCTACGACGGCACTGCTGAAAACTACGGCGGCGATCTCGATTCCCTGGTGAGTGGCGGCTTCTACTACGCAAACACCAGCGCCAGCAATAAGCCCGCGACAACCAACGGTTACGCCTTCGTGATCGGGTACTCCAGTACGTATGCCGCCCAAACCTATATCGAATACAACGGCGGCACGTACACCCGCACTTTGCAGGCCGGTTCCTGGACCAGCTGGGAAAAGATAATAACCGATGCCGACGCTGGTTTGATCGGCCTTAGCGGTCAAGGTGAAGCAGAAACGGACAATGCAAACAATTGCATATACAATGGTTTCTACGCGCTCAATGCGGCAGCGGCCAACAACCCAAAAAGCGCTGCCGGTTATTTGCTGGTTCACCGCTACAATACCAACTACATTCTACAAATATACCGCCCGTTGACTCAAACCGGCACGTTCTACATCCGTCACTACACTGTCTCCGCCTGGTCCTCCTGGACCGAAATGTACACAGCGGATGCATATTCCAGCAGCTACGGCACATCGGGCTATTTCGTGATGCCCACCGGCCTGGTCGTTCAGTGGGGGATAGTTTCATACACACCCACGGCCACCAAAGAGACTAAGGTTATCAGCTTTCCGATGGCTTTTCCTACAGGTTGTCGCGCCGTCACCGCATTAACAAACGGATACCCCGACTCAAAAGGCGTTGGTGTTTCGTCGTTCAGCGCTACGTCCTGGACGGCCACCGTGTTCAGCGACCCGATCGGTTCCACGACCATCCGGTATTTCGCGGTTGGTTACTAGGAGAAGATTCATGAAGTATTACAGCCCGACAACATGCGGTTTTTACGACGACACTCTGCACAGCTCGATCCCGGAGGGCTCGGTGGATATCACCGACGCCGAATACGAGGCCGTGATGGCGGCCCAGGCCCAGGGCGCGGAGATCCTGGCGGGCGGAGACGGCAAACCCGTTGCCATCTACCCGGAGGAGCCCACGCTCGAGCGGGCCAGGGAGATCAAACACGCCGAACTTTTAGCCAATGTAAACAAGTTCATCGCCCAAAAGCCCGACGGCAAGACCCGCTACGACACCAACCTGAAGTTGAACCTGCTGGACTGGCGGGATGAGATTCGGGACATCAACGCCGACCCCTCGGCCACCGCCGAACAGCTTGCCTGGGCCGCCGCCGCCCAGCCGCTGATCGACTCGGTCAAAGCCTGGATAGCCGCCGTGCAAGAGGCCTACCTCTACGACCGCAAGGCCGCACTATACGGGGCAGCCGATGCGGCAGCCCTGGAGGCCGTGGACGTCAGCTATGAATGGTTCGAGGAGCGTTACGGCCTGACCGGCACGGTTTTGGCCGACCCGGACGTGTACACCAGCGATATCGCCGGGGCCGGACAATAGAGCCATAAAAATGACAAAACCGTAATATAGTCTAATTCGATAACGTCCTAAAAGAGAATGCCGGAGAGGCCGGCCTAATGAAGCCCCAAATACTTAAGGAGGTTGATCCAAATGAACAACGACTGGAAAACAGGTTGCATGCTGGAAAAAGCCGCATTCGAAGACATCATTCTGCACGCCAACTCTGACACCGAAGCGGAAATGGACATAGGCGAAATCTGGTTCGATACGGCCAATGATGTCTACAAGGGCAAAAACTCTGTGGAAGTGATTCAGTTCGCGGTGCAGAGTGATGTTGACGCTCTGGAAGGCCGCATGGACACCGCCGAGGGCGAAATCGACACCCTACAGAGTGACATGACCACGGCTCAGGGCGACATTACAGCCTTGCAGGGCCGCATGAACACCGCCGAGGGCGAAATCGACACCCTACAGAGTGACATGACCACGGCTCAGGGCGACATTACAGCCTTGCAGGGCCGCATGAACACCGCCGAGGGCGAAATTGACAACCTGCAGAGCGACATGACCACGGCCCAGGGCGACATCACCGCCTTGCAGGGACGCATGACCACTGCCGAGGGCGAAATTGACACCCTGCAAAGCGACCTCAGCACATTGGAAACGCGGGTCGCAGTGGAGACCGACACTGACGGCCACGGCAAGATGAGCTACCTCAAGGAACAAACCACAGAGCCCAGCCCGGGCACGGACGAGGGCGTTATCTACACCGCCGACGACGGCGGTGACACCGTACTTTATTACAAAGCCAACGGCGAAGTGGTTGAGTTGGCTCGGCCGGGGCAGTATGTCGCCCCAGGCTACATCGCAGGCATGCAGATCAGCCGGGCCAGCGATACCTCGATTACCATAAAGCCCGGTGTATGTGAAATCGGCTGTAAGCTGTACGAATTGCCAAACGCAGTGACCATAACCGTACCAGTGACTGCGGCACTGTATTGGCGGGGAATTAACATCGCCACATTACCTGCCAATGGAAACGTACTCACCGCAGCAAACTTCTCGACAGTCGCTGGCGCTAATGTAGTTAAAAGCTCGGACGGCACCCATTGGGTTGTGTCAGGTGCCGCTACACAGCGAATTATCGGCATCTACCCTGCGGCCGACAATGCCGTCTTGAGTACATTCACTATCATGCAAGGAAAATACTACTGCTTCCGAGAGGTGATCAACGACACAACGCCGCCAACGTCGCCAACCTCATATAACATTGGCCTTCCGGCCTTGGGGAATGGCTATCAACACGGGGAGTATATCGGCATAGCGTCTGGGGACGCCAACACAACCATGACAACTTTGTCCGTGGGTGGCAATACAACCCTTCGAGCAAGTGGTAATGATGTCGCGGGATCGTTCTCTACTCATGCCTCTGATGGCATAAAAAAATTGCATGTCACGGCAACCAACGGAACGGCTGACTCAATGAATATCCGCCTTTACTATGTCGACATTCCCACAGGCATGGCCCGGTAAACAGCAATAATGCCATGGCGCACACTTATCCGTGTGCGCCATGGCGCCCTATCCATAATTCTACAAATAAAAAAACAGCGGCCAAACCGCTGCAATAGTGTCCCTTCCTTTTTCCTTTCCTATCGGCCGCCGGTCGGGCTTTTCCGGCCGGCGGTCCCGCCCGGTCTACAAGAACTCGCCGCGCAGGGTGCGCTGCAGGCGCTGATCGATCTCCGGCAGGATAGTACCTTTCAAATACGCCTTCATGCCCTCGGGGTCTTTCATGGCCGCTCCGGCCTCGGCCCCGCAGTAGATGCCGAAAACATCCACCGGGTCGTCGGACTCGAAATCCAGATACCAATCAATCCTGGTGAGCACCCTTTTCATCTGCTCCGAGGCCTGCTCGTACATGTCCTGGAAACGCAGGGCAAACAGCGGCAGCAGCAGGCCGCGCATCAACTCGGCAAGCTCGGGTTGGTCAAAACGCTCGTCGCGCCCCAAGCCCTCCAACACACGCAGGGCTATCAGGATGGGCAGCTCGGCCTTGAACAAGTCGGCCAGTTGGCGTTTTTGGCCCGGCCATTTGCCGCCTGCGGCCTTGACCAGTTCATCGGTGAGTTGATACAGGTCCTTGGTCAACACAGTGTAGAGCCGCACGCACAGGCGTTGTAGCCGGAAAAGCTGCCCCTGATCCGGGGGAACCGCATCCATCAAGGACTGACTGGTGTTTTGCCGGTCCATCTTCACTGGTCAACCTCCGCGGCGCAAGGCTAGGCCGCTTTACAGGCTGTTGAAAAAGTCCGTCCTGGACTCTTTCAACAGCCACTTGGTAAAAGTGTGGTTTTACCAAGTGGCTCGATTCGCTTGTTTTTGCAAAACTGCGCAAATTGGCGGGCCGTCCGTGGCCCGCCTAGCAGGCTGTTTTTCAACAGCCTGCTATGATCATGATCAATGCTGCTATCAAATTGGTCCGAGCGGACCGTGATATTCAACAAATCCTTGGCAGAGGCTCGCCGGTGAGCATCTCCAGCACCCGGCGGCCTCCCACCGCCGTATTGAGCCAGACCCGACCGGGAGTGTTCCCCACGATACTACCAATTCGCGCCGCTGACGAGCCCAAAGCGAACCCTCGCAAAGTTTCCAGGGCCTTTTCCGCCAGGCCCTGCTCCACCACAACAACCATTTTACCTTCATTGGCCAGATACAGCGGGTCCAGGCCCAACAGCTCGCACACGCCGTCCACCGCCGGGTCGACGGGTATGGCCGCCTGTTCCAGTTCCACGGCCACGCCGGAGGCCTGGGCGATCTCTTTTACGGCCGTGGCCAGGCCGCCCCTGGTGGGGTCGGTCATCAGGCGCAGGCCGTTGCCGCAGGCCTCGACCAGGGCCTGGGCCATGTGGTTCAGGGCGGCGGAATCGCTCTTGATGGGCGCATCCAGGCCCAGGCCGCTGCGGGCGGCCATGACCGTGGCCCCGTGGTCGCCCATGGTGCCCGAGATGATCAGCGCGTCGCCGGGCCGGGCCTTGTCCACGCCGATATCCAGGCCGTCGTTTATCACGCCGATGCCCGTGGTGTTGATGAACAGGCCGTCGGCCTGGCCCCGGCCCACCACCTTGGTGTCTCCGGCCACGATGCGCACCCCGGCCTTTCCGGCCGCCCGGCCCATGGATTCGACGATCCGGGCCAAGGTATCCAGGGGCAGGCCTTCTTCCAGAACAAAACCGGCGGTGAGCCACAGGGGCCGGGCCCCGCGCATGGCCACATCGTTGACCGTGCCGTGCACGGCCAGGGAGCCGATATCCCCGCCGGGAAAGATCAGCGGGTCCACCACGAAGCTGTCGGTGCTCACGGCCAAACGACCCGCCGGAACGGTCAGCACCGCCGCGTCGTCGATCTGGTCCGGGGCCGCGTCGCCAAGCTGTTTGGCGAACAACTCGTTGATCAGCCTATGGCTGGCCAGACCGCCCGAGCCGTGATCCAGGGTCACGAAATCGCCCAAAATCAATCCTCCCGCCGGTATTTGAACCAGGCCGCGCACGAGCCCTCGCCGCTGACCATGCACGGTCCCACCGGTTTTTCCGGGTTGCAGGCCTTGCCGAAAAGGACGCAGTCCGGCGGCTTGATCAGTCCGCGCAAGACATCGCCGCAGCGGCAGCCCGGCGGGTCGTCCACCCGGCCCAGGCTCAGGCCGAAACGCCCCATGGCGTCGAAATCGCTGTACTCTTCCCGCAGGGCCAGGCCGCTATGGGGGATGAGCCCCAGGCCACGCCACACGGCGTCAACCGGCCGGAACACCGTGTTCATCAATTGCACGGCCTTGGGGTTGCCCTCCGGGCTGACAGCCCTGGCGTATTGGATCTCCACCTTGGGCTCGCCGCTGTTGACCTGGCGCACCAGCATCAGGACCCCGGCCATGATATCGGCGGGCTCGAACCCGGTGATCACGCAGGCCAGGCCCCGCGCCACGGCCGCCTGGTAGGGCGCCGCGCCGATGACCGTACTGACGTGGCCGGGGCAGACAAAGCCGTCCAGGCCCAGCTCTGGCCCGGCCAATAGAGCGCCCAAGGCCGGGGGCAGCAGCTTGTGGCAACTCAGCACGCTGAAATTGCCCAAACCTTGGGCCCTGGCCGTCATGATGGCGGCGGCCACGGTGGGCGCGGTGGTCTCGAAGCCGATGCCCAAAAAGGCCACCTGGCGGCCCGGATCCTGGGCGGCAAGCTGGACCGCGTCGAGGGCCGAATAGATCACCTGTACGTCCGCTCCCTGGGCCCTGGCCTGGGCCAGGGAACCGCCACTGCCGGGCACCCTGATCATGTCGCCGAAGGTGGCCACGCACAGGCCGTCGATGGCGGCCAGGCCCACGGCGGCGTCGATCTCCGCCGCCGAGGTCACGCACACGGGGCAGCCCGGCCCGGAGACAAGCTCCAACTCCGACGGCAGCATCGACGGCAGACCGTGCCGGGCGATGGCCATGGTGTGGGTGCCGCAAAGCTCCATGAAGCGCATGGGCCTCGCGGCCTCGGCCTTGATGGCCTGGGCCAGGCCGCGCACCATCTGCGGGTCGCGGTATTCGTCTACGTGCTTCAAGTATCCATCCCGTCGATTTTTCCAAGCCGCCAGCGGGCCGCGGCCACCACGGCCTGACCCAGGCTAAGGCCGCCGTCTCCGGCCGGAATGGCCGCTGGTGTGTAAACCCGCAGACGCCTGGCCTCCAATAGAGGCGGCAACTCGGTAAGGATGTATCTATTGTTCAGGCAGCCGCCGCCCAAAACGACATCCTCTACCCCGGCCTTTTCCGCCGCCTGGATGGCCCACTGGGCCAGGGCCGCCACCAGCCCCTTATGCATGCTGCCCGCCGTTTCGGCCAGGCCGGCGTTCAAGATGGCCTCGGCCAACAGGGATGCCACCATGGGCCGCCAGTCCAACTCAACCAGGCCGTCGCATTCTTCGGTAAAGAAGATGTGTTCGGTGCTTGGTTTGCCGCCCATGGCCTGCTCGAACTCTATGGCCGCCTGGCCCTCGTAATGGGCCTCGTAACACACGCCGCAAATAGCCGAAACGCCGTCGAACAATCGGCCCAGACTCGATGTACGGGGCGCGTTGATGTTTCTTTGGATCATACCAGCCACAAGGGGCAGTTTGTCGGCATATTGATGAACCAGGGGCAGATTCAGTTGGGCGGTCTTTTCCGGACCCAGGGTTTCGATGAGCAGCGAAAGCCCGGTGCGCCAGGGCTGGCGCACGGCATGGTCGCCGCCGGGCAGGCTGAAAGGCCGCAGCCGCCCCAGACGCTCATACGAATCCAGGCGGGCCAAGAGCAGCTCGCCGCCCCAGGACGTGCCGTCTTCGCCCAAGCCCACGCCGTCCAGGCCCAGGGCCAATACCGGCCCCTCCAGGCCGTGCTCGGCCATCACTGCGGCCGCGTGGGCGTGGTGGTGCTGGACAAGGGTCAGGGGCAATCCCCGATCCTGGGCCCAGCGGGTGCTCAAGTAATCCGGGTGCAGGTCGGCGGCGATGATCCGGGGGCTGCAATCGAGAATCATGGAAAGGTGGTCCACGGTCTGCCCGAAAAAGCGCAGGGTCTCCACGTCATCCAGGTCGCCCACGTGCTGACTGAGGAAGGCCTCCCGGCCCCGCAGCAGGCACAGGGTGTTCTTCAAATGCGCGCCCACTGCCATAACCGGCGGGCAGCCCTCGGGGGCCAATGCCGGGGCCAAAAACAGCGGCGACGGCGCATAGCCCCGGGAGCGGCGCACCAGGCGCAAGGCCCCCCCGGCCACCCGCGCCACCGAGTCGTCGGCCCGCAGGTGGATGGGCCGGTCGTGCAAGAGCATCACATCGCAAACCGGGCCCAGGGGGCCGTTGACGCCGATGCGGGCCGCCGCCTCGTCGTTGTCGATGCAGATTGGCTCGTCGCTCAGGTTGCCCGAGGTCATCACCAGGGCCTCGAATCCCTGGTCCATTAGCAGATAATGCAGCGGCGTGTAGGGCAACATCAGGCCCACGGTGTTGCTGCCGGGGTGGACCGCCGGGGCCAGGCCGCCGTCTTTTTCAGCCTCGCAGAGAACGATGGGCCGCTCCCGGCTGGCCAGGGCCGCCTCTTCGGCGTCATCCATGTAGCCGAACCTAAGGGCGGCCCGGATATCGGACACCATCACGGCAAATGGTTTGGCCTCCCGGCCCTTACGGCGGCGCAGGCGCTCCACGGCCTGGCGGTTGAGGGCGTCGGCGGCCAGATGAAAGCCGCCCAGGCCCTTTATGGCCACGATTTTGCCCTGCCGGAGGGCCTCGGCCGCCCGGGCCACCGGGTCGGCACAATCGATCTCGGCGCCCGAGGCGTCGGCCAGCCACAGGCGCGGCCCGCATACTGGACAGGCTATGGGCTGGGCGTGAAAACGGCGATCGGTTGGGTCTTCATATTCGGCCCGGCACTGGGGGCACATCTCGAATCCGGCCATGGTGGTGTTGGGCCGGTCGTAAGGCAAATCGCGGATTATGGTGTAGCGGGGGCCGCAGTGGGTGCAGTTGATGAACGGATAGCCGAACCGGCGGTCCGTGGGGTCACGCATCTCGGCCAGGCAGGCCTCGCACACGCAAACGTCCGGGCTGATCAGCGTATGGCGGGTCCCGCCGGTGCTGGCCCTGATGATAAATTCCGTCTCACCGGGCTGTTGGTCCGCCATGGCGGTTTCAACGGACTCGATCCTGGTCAGGGGCGGGGCCTCGCCTTGCAGACGCGCGAAAAACTCGTCCAGGGCCGCGGCCGTGCCCTGGACGCTGAGCTCCACTCCCGCTGCGTTGTTGACCACCCAGCCGGTGAGCCCCAACGCCCGGGCCAAATTGTAGACAAAGGGCCGAAAGCCCACCCCCTGGACCACGCCGCGAACCTTGGCCGAGCGGCGCTGTCGCAAGCCTTGGATCAAGATTTGGCCCAGTTCTCCAGCCAGTCCGCCCACTCGTCGATGCCCTCTCCCGTACGGCAGGAGATATCGAACACCACCTGATTGGGATTGAGGCTGTGACAGGTTTTATGAATGCGGTCGATATTACAGTCGATGAACGGGAGCAGATCGATCTTGTTTACCAGCAGAATCCCGGCCTCGTGGAAGAGCTGGGGATATTTGCTTGGCTTGTCGTCGCCCTCGGTGGTGCTCAAAACCGCCACCTTGAGGTCTTCGCCCAGATCGAACTCCACCGGGCAGACCAGGTTGCCCACGTTTTCGATGATCAAAAGATCCAGCTCATTCAAATCAAAGGCCGGCAGGGTGTCGCGGATCATGGCCCCGTCCAGGTGGCAGGCCCCCCGGGTCTCGATCTGAACGGCCTTGATGCCGATGTTGGCCACCCGCTGGGCGTCCTCGGTGGTCTGGATGTCGCCTTCGATGACGGCTATCTTCAGCCGGTCTTTGAGCTTGGAAAGCGTGGTCTCCAAAACGGACGTTTTGCCCGCGCCGGGGCTGGAGATCAGGTTGAGCACCTTGACCCCGGCCTTTTTGAACAAACTTCTGTTGTCCTCGGCTATCTTGTCGTTGGCCTCCAAAATAGGCCGCGATACTTCCAGTTGAGCCACTTCAGCCTCCTATGACAAAGCCCTACTGGGCTTCAATATATTCCACGAAAAGCTCCTGGCCGCCGGTAAAATCCATTTGCTCCTGGCCGCAGGCCGGGCATTTGACGTCGGGGTCGTCCAGGTCGCAAGTGTGGCCGCAAGCGTTGCATTCGGCATGGACGGGCGCCTTGTTTATGATCAACTCGGCGTCTTCGGCGGCGGTGTCTCTTTTAACCATATCAAAGCTGAATTGCAGCGAATGCGGCACCACGCCGGAAAAGGCTCCGACCTTCACCACTACTCTGTCGATTCTTTGGGCCCCGTGGCGGGCCGCCTCCTGCAGGACAATGTCCAGCATTGATTGGGCGATGGAAAGTTCGTGCACGCTGTTTCCGATCTTGAGAATGGTTTTTCATTAAAGAAAAGTTAACACCAGCGCGTCTAATTGGTCAAGCCAGGAGGATGTTCGTTTTCTGGCATATGCTCCGGTACTCTGCTAAAATCCAGGCCTGGACAAGGAGAGCCATGTTGATTTCGCCCGCTGAATACAAAGAAGGCAAACAGCCTCCTAAAAAACCAAAAAAGAAAAGCGCTCTCAAGGCCGTATTCAAATGGGCATTCATCGCCTTGATCCTGCTGTCGGCATTGGGCGCGGGCCTGGCCGTGGGCGGCTGGTTCTGGATCAGCCGCGACCTGCCCAGCATCGAGACACTCAACAACTACAATCCCCCGGCCGTTACCCAGGTCTTCAGCCGTGACGGCAAGCTCATGGCCGAGTTCATGCGCCAGCGCCGTTATCTGGTGAATTTGGAGGAACTGCCGGCCCACGTGGGCCAGGCCTTCGTGGCCGCCGAGGACGGCGATTTCTACCATCACGAAGGCGTGGACATCCCCGGCATCATCCGGGCGGCCCTGGCCAACTTTCGGGCGGGCCGGGTGGTCCAAGGCGGCAGCACCATCACCCAGCAGGTGGCCAAGGCCCTGCTGCTGACGCCCCGGCGGACCTATATCCGCAAGTTCAAGGAAATGATCCTGGCCTGGCGCATGGAGAAATACCTGACCAAGGACCAGATTCTCAATATCTACATCAACCACATCTATCTTGGCCACGGGGCCTATGGCGTCGAGGCCGCGGCCCGGACCTATTTCAACAAGCACGCCGAACAGTTGTCCGTCGCCGAATCGGCCCTCATCGCCGGATTGATCCAGGCCCCCAGCCGCTACAGCCCGGTGCGCGAACCAAAACGGGCCAGGAACCGCCAGCTCTACGTCATCGACCGCATGCTGGCCGAGGGCTTTATCACTTCAGAGCATGCCGAGCAGGCCCGCACCGAGCAGCTTGAGGTAAGCATCCACCACGAAGTGGCGGTGGACGCGCCCTACTACACCGAGAGCGTTCGCCGCTGGCTCATGGACCGTTTCGGGGCCGACGCGCTCTACGACGGCGGCCTGCGGGTGGAGACCCCCTGCGACGCCAGGCTCACCGCCGCCGCCCAGCAGTCCATCGCCGCCGGGCTGGCCGATCTGACCAAGCGCCAGGGTTTCGCCGGTCCGTTGGGCCACCTGGATGAAGTGGCCCTGGCGGAAGTGGCCTCCCGGCCCTACTCGGCCAGCGAACTGCCAGCCGGCAGCGAGGTGGCCGCAGTGGTGGTCTCCCTGGACCCCAAAGGCCAGTACGCCCGCCTGCGCTTTGGCCGCGACCGGGGCGTCCTTCATCTTGAAGACGTCAAATGGGCCCATAAACGCCCCACCAGCCTTTCGGATAAGCCGGAGGCGGTCACTGAAATAGGCCACGTCGTACAGGTTGGCGACAAGGTCATGGTGCGCATGGTCGAGCAGGAAGATATCGGCGGATGGTGGAAACTGGAACTGCTCCAGGAGCCGTTCGCCCAGGCCGCGCTTTTGGCCATGGACCCCCACAACGGCCGGGTGCAGGTGATCATCGGCGGCCGGGATTATGAAATCAGCGAATACAACCGCGCCCTGCAGGCCCACCGCCAGCCGGGAAGCGCCTTCAAGCCGTTCATCTACGCCGCAGCCCTGGACAAGGAAGACGGCAGCTACACCGCGGTGACCACCATCCTCGACGCGCCGGTGGTCTACGACGAACCGGACCTGCCCGGCGAAAAGTGGAAGCCCAAAAACTACGAAAATCGCTTCTTCGGCCCCACCACCCTGCGCCATGCCTTGGAGCATTCCCGCAACGTGGTCACGGTGAAGTTGCTCGACGAGCTGGGCCTCAAGGACGTGGTGGACTTTACCCGCCGCCTGGGCATCACCAGCCCCATGCAGATCAACCTGTCCCTGGCCCTGGGCACCAGCGGCCTGACTCTTCTGGAGTTGACCCGGGCCTATTGCGCCTTTGACAACGGCGGTTATCTGGTTCAGCCGGTGATGATCGAAAGAGTTCTGGACCGCCACGGCAAGGTGCTCTACGAAAGTCAGCCCGCGCCGGAACAGGTCATCAGTCCCCAGACGGCGTTTTTGATCACCCACCTGTTGCGGGGTGTCATGGAACAAGGCACCGGCCGCGGCGTGCGGGTGCCCGGGGCGATCATGGCGGGCAAGACCGGCACAACCAACGACCTGCGCGACGCCTGGTTCGTGGGCTTCACCCCGCAGCTGGCCTGCGGCGTGTGGGTGGGCCAGGACGACAACCTTCCCCTGGGCCGCCGGGAAACCGGAGCCCGGGCTGCCGGGCCAATCTGGCGCATGTTCATGACCGAGGCGGTCAAGGGAGAAAAGCCCACCGACTTCCCCGTGCCCGAGGGCGTGGTGTTCGTGCGGGTGGACCGCGAGACCGGCAAGCCCCTGCCCGCCGGATCAGACGGCGGCTTCTTCGAGGCATTCAAGGCCGGCACCGAACCCAAACCGGAGGAGGCGGCCGTCAAAAAGCCTGAAAACAATGCCTCGGAGTTTTTGCAGGGCGAGACGTTCGCCAAATAGGCGGCCATGGGGCGAATCGGGCGTCAAGCTATCCGGGGCAATTGGAGCGCCAACTACGCGGCCATCGCCCCATGCACTTCTATCCCAATGTCTTCAGCCGCGCGCCCAGGACAAAGGCCCCCGAAGCGCCCCAACACTAACTCAATTGGACCGTGGGGTAAAACTTTTCATGAGGCTGATGGCGGCCGTAGTCACGTCACCCGTACTGCCCACGGCAATGTTTCCATTGACGGTGGGATTGCTGAACATAATGTGGAGCTTGCCATTGACCTCGCGCTCCACCAGATGCTTCCAATCGCCCTTGGCCACCTGCTCCTTGTAGAAATCGTAGACCTCTTGTTTTGACGCTGAGCCGCAATCAAGCACGGCCTGGACGACCATAGGGCTGTCAGTGGCGTCTTTCACCGTAGCGCCGGGATAGAGTTCGAATTCCGCCGCCAATTTGGCGGGCATTTCCGATGCAGCCCAGACTGCCGGAGGGACGGCCAGCGCTGCCAGAAGGATCAGGAGGGGGAGGATGGCTTTGTTGCGCATATAGCTTCGCTTTCTGGGCAGGCTTTGGGAGCGGTGGCTCGCGTTGGGCCGTTGCCGCCATTTTCAGTGTTGGCCCCGGCATAATTCTTGAAGTGGCAGGGGGGCGGTCTGCCCTGTCAAACCAGATCATGCCGCATTAGCTGTGCTTCTTGTTTGGGCTGGTTGCTTTAAAAAGGGCGTTGTTCACATTTAATTAATTTTGAGATCAATTTTTGTTTAACCTCGTTGGACAGGTGACCACGGCAAGCATCTTTATACGTAATGGAGGATATTGCCATTGTCGGCCCAGACCGGGCTTGCGGCCGGCAGCATGGAGGCCAACCCAAATGCGGTGATTGTTCAGTTCCGGTTTCGCAGGCAATCTTCCCCCATCTTCTTGCTACAATAAAATCCAAAGGCTGATGGGTTGACTAAAGATCGCTCAGGTCGTCGCGGACCACGAACAGCAGGTTGAAGTTTTCCCGCAGTTCGGCAACCAGGGCCTCCAGCCTGTCGTCGGGCATGTCCTCGATGCGGAAATAGACATTGCGGCGACCCTCGCCCTTGACGTCATACGAACTCAGCACGCTCATGACGATGGCGCCGTGATCGCGAATGAAGTCGGTGATGTCCTTGATGATGCCGACCTTGTTTTCCATGTCAAAGGCGATCTGGATGCCGCCACGGTAAACGCCGGTTATAGTGGTGAGCAGGCGGAACACGTCGCCTTGGCTGATGATGCCCACCAAATGGCCCTGGTCGATGACCGGCAGACCGGTGATGCGGTGCTCCAGCATCTTCACCGCCGCCTTTTCCACGGTCTCGCCGATGCCGATGGTGATGGCGTCACGGGTCATGATGTCCTTGACCTTTAGCTCGGCCAAGAGGTAATACAACTCGTGCACGTCCAGAGTCGTTGCTTTGGAAGGGCTGGCATCCCGGAGATCGGTCTCCGTGATTATTCCCACGAGATGATTATCGTCATCCACCACGGGCAGCCTGCGAATGGTGTTGTCCTTCATAAGCTGCGATGCGTGCATGACCGAAGTGTCCGGAGTCACGGTGAGAGGGTCTGAACTCATCCACTCCTTGACCAGCATTGGGCCTCCTCCACTGGATGCCGGCGGCGTGGGCATTCCGCCGAATCTTGTGCTTGTCCGGTGATCAAGATACAATCCCGGCATTTATTTGACAAGATGTTTCATATAACTGAAAAGTCTATTACCCGTGAATGACGACCGGCTGGACAACCTGGAACAGGCAGTGACCACGGCGCTGGGGCCCGAAAGCCCCCTTACCGAGGAGCTTCCGGGCTTCGCTCCTCGCCGGGGCCAGGTGGACATGGCCCTGGCCGTGGCCCGCACCCTGCGCCAGCAGGTTCCGCTGGTGGTGGAGGCCGGTACGGGCACCGGCAAAACCCTGGCCTATCTCATTCCGGCCGTGGCCGCCGGGCTCAAGACCATAATCTCCACCGGCACCAAGACCCTCCAGGACCAGGTCAACGCCAAGGAACTGCCCCTATTGGCCAAGACCATGGCCCCCGGCCTGCGCTGGGCCGTGTTGAAGGGCCGGTCGAATTACCTTTGCCTGCGCCGCTACAGGTCGTTTACCTCCCAGCCCGACCTGGGCCTTCCGGGAGCAGTGTCCGCCCTGGCCACGCTAAAGCGGTGGCTGGCCGAGGGCGGCGGCGGCGACCTGGACGAAGTGCGCGGCCGGGGCCTGGATAGGGCCGTACTGCCGGAAATAACCTCCAACAGCGAACAGTGTCTGGGCGGCCGCTGCGAGTTTCGCAACGAATGCCACCTGACCGAGGCCCGCCGCAAGGCCGCCGAGGCCGACGTGGTGGTGGTCAATCACCACCTGTTCCTGGCCGACCTGCGGCTCAAGGCCGAGGGCCACGGCGAGGCCCTGCCCCGCTACCAGGCCGTTGTGTTCGACGAGGCCCACATGCTTCCGGACGTGGCCACGGCCATCTTCGGTGTTACGGCCTCCGAGGCCAGGCTGCGCCAACTCTTGGCCGATATTGCTCGTGGCCTGGCGGCTGACCCTTCGGTGAGCGGGGCGGCCATGAGTTGCGAACAGGCCGGCAAACAGTTTTTTGGCGAACTGGGCAATGTGCTCAAGCGAAACGGCCACGGCGGCCTGAGCCAGGCTCAATTGGAAGGCCTCAAAGACCACAGCGGCGCCATGGCCGCGGCCCTTGATGAACTGGCCGACTGCCTGGCCGAGGCCTCCGGCGATGAAGCCGAGGCGTTGAGCGCCAGGGCGGCGGCCCTGTCCATGGATCTGCACGCGGCCTGCGACCCCGCGCCGGGCCACACCGTGGCCTGGATCGAACGCCGGGGCCGGGGGTTGTCGCTGAATCTGTCCCCGGTTGACGTGGGTCCGCACCTGGACCACGCCCTCTACCAGGAAAACGGCCGCCTGGTCTTTACCAGCGCCACCATGGCCGCCGGTGACGACCTGGCGCCCATGGCCCGCCGCCTGGGCCTGCCCACGGAGACCCGAAAGCAGGTTGTGGCCTCGCCCTTTGATCCGGCCAGCCAGGCGCTATTGTATGTGCCCAAAAACATGCCCCAACCCAACTCTCCCGGCTTTGCCAAAGCCGTGGCCGATCAGGTGGAGATGCTGTTGACCCACAGCCGGGGCCGAGCCTTTATCCTGTTTACAAGCCACCGCGTTCTCGACGCCGTCAGCAGGCTGCTGGCCGGAAAGCTGACCTACCCCTGCCTGATCCAGGGCCAAGCCCCCCGCCTCAAGTTGATCGAGCGCTTCATGGCCGAGCCCAGCGTGCTTTTCGCCACGGCCAGCTTTTGGCAGGGGGTGGACGTTCCCGGCGAGGCGCTGAGCGCCGTGATCATCGACAAACTGCCGTTCTCCCCGCCGGACGACCCCCTGGTGGCCGCCCGCATGGCAAGGTTGGAATCGGAGGGAATGAGCGGCTTCGCCCACCTAATGGTGCCCGAGGCCATCCTCAGCCTGAAGCAGGGACTGGGCCGTCTGCTGCGCACCCCCGAGGACAGGGGTCTGCTGGCCGTGCTGGACAACAGGATCATCACCAAGCCTTATGGCCGGCGTTTTATCAAGGCCTTGCAGCCGGTGCCCCTGACCAGCGACCCCGGCGATGTAGAGGCATTTTTCCTTGCCACCTGATAGGTATTATCAATACCTAAAATTTGCGATTTTTTTCTGAACAAGGTTTGATATTTATAGAATATTCAGTATTCTTTTGATCTATTAAAGATTCAATTAAAACTGCTAAATACGTTTGAACAACCGGGTTTCATTATTCCGGCCGTGTTTGCGGCTTGGCTGGAGAAATGCCGCGTTTGTTACAATTTGCATGCATTTTTGAATCTTTATTTTGATTTGCATTTATCCGATTTGTTAATATCGATCATCCAGTCGAACATGAAAAAGCAAATGGTCATACCTGTCTCACAGCAGGACAGTGGCCAAGGCAAACGAAAGGTTCGCAATGTTTAAAAATCTTACGCTTACGACCAGGATTATCGGAGGATTCGGAATCCTGATCATTATCATGCTGGTACTGTCGGCAACCGGTTTCTTCGCCATAAAAAGCTCAGGCGACATCCTTTCCCGTACGGCGGCCATGATCAACGTCATGACCGGTTCTTCCCAGATCGAACTACAACAGAACCGTTATGAAAAATCCCCCGACCCGGACTTTTTCAACAAGGCCGACGCCGCCTATAAAAAGGGCCTGGCAGAGTTGGGCAAACTTGAGAAGACCTTTAACGACAAAGAGCACATTCAAAAAGTCAAGCAGGCCGGTCAGGACCTGGCCAGTTCCCACAAAGCGTTTGTGGAATTCATAGAACTGGACAAAAAAAAGCGCGCCGAATTGAAGAACATGCTCTCCAGCGCCGAAAAGGCCGTTAATCTTTGCCAGACAGTTGTCGACGAGGAGAGCAAAGATCTGAAGGCCGCCAACGACAAGGCCAAGGCGGACATGGCCGACGCCATTCTGGGCCTGGACATCGAGCGCATGGAGCGCATCCAGAAGGAATCCACGGAAGTAGTCGATAAAAAATGGCAGGCGGCCCAAGCGGCCCAAGCGATGAGTTCCAACGTCAAGGACGCCAGAATCGAAGTTCTCTATTTTCTTGATCTCAAGAATAAAGAGGCCCAAAACAAGGTTGAAGCCAGGTTCAAAACAATTGACGGCCTGCTGGGACAGCTCAAGCCATTAATTGAAAATCCGGAAACGCAAAAAGAAATCGCAAGCCTGGAAGAGGCCTTAACCAACTATAAGGGTTCGTTTTCCAAGCTTGCCACGGACGTCCTGGGGCAAGACAATCTCGCAACACTCATTGCCGCGAACGGCCGCAAGGTGGAGGCCGAACTTTCGCCGCTCCAGGCCGAGTATACATTGGCTTTGTTCTCCACCATGACCGGCGCGGTGACCACCATCGCCGTGGCCACCCTGGTTGGCCTTGTTATCGGTGTTTTGCTGGCCCTGTTCCTGACCCGCAGCATCACCAGGCCCGTACGTGACGCCGTGGCCGGCCTGACCGAAGGAGCCGAGCAGGTCACATCGGCCTCTCAGGAAGTCAGCCGGGCCAGCCAGCTTTTGGCCGAGGGTTCGTCCACCCAGGCATCAAGCCTGGAGGAAACCAGCGCCTCGATGGAGGAAATGGCCTCCATGACCCGCCAAAACGCCGATCACGCCCAGCAGACCAACCAGCTCATGAACGAAGCCAGCACGCAATTGCAGTCGGCCAACGAGTCGGTAACAGCCTTGAAAAAGGCCATTGACAGCATCGACAAGGCCAGCGATGAAACGGTCAAGATCATCAAGACCATCGACGAAATCGCCTTCCAGACCAACCTGTTGGCCCTCAACGCCGCGGTTGAGGCCGCTCGCGCCGGCGAGGCCGGTGCGGGCTTTGCCGTTGTGGCCGACGAGGTCCGCAACCTGGCCATGCGCGCCGCCGAGGCCGCCAAGAACACCCAGGAACTCATCGAGGGCAACGTAACCAACATCAAGCAGGGCGCTTCCCTGATGATCGACACGGAACAGGCCTTTGCCAAGGTCGCCGAGATAGCCCAAAAGGCAGGCGGATTGGTGGCCGAAGTCGCCGCCGCCAGCAGCGAGCAGGCCCAGGGCATCGATCAGGTCAACGCGGCCATGACCAATATGGACCGGGTCACCCAGCAGAACGCGGCCAGCGCCGAGGAATCGGCCGCCGCCTCCGAACAACTCTCGGCCCAGGCCCTGACCATGCAGGGAATTATCACGGAATTGGCTTCACTGGTGACCAAGCGGGGCAATGGCGCCGTTAGAGTGGCGGCCGCCCCGGCTCCGGCCTATATCCCACCCAAGGCCGAGCCCGCGGCAAAGAAGCAGCCGGCACGCTTGGCGCCGCCAGCCAAGAAGGAGCAATCGCCGGAGTCCGTTATTCCCCTGGATGACGACGACGGAGATTTCTCGGACTTTTAATAGATTAGCCGGTACTATCAAAGGCGGTCCGGGCTGTACGGCCCGGACTGCCTTTTTCGTTTCAGGCAAAGCGCTGGGAGGGGTCTTTGCCCACCTTTTTCCACTCGATGTCGCGCAGTTCCCGGCGCAGGATCTTGCCAACCGCGCTCTTGGGCAAGCCGTCCATGAACTCGTAGACCTTGGGAACCTTGTACGAGGTCAACCGCTCCCGGCACCAGGCGTCCAGCTCCTTGTCGCCGGCGCTGGCCCCGTCCTTGAACACCACGAAGGCCTTGACTGTCTCGCCGCGGTATTCATCGGGCACGCCAACGGCGCACGCCTCCAGCACGGCCGGATGATCGTAGAGCACTTCCTCGATGTCACGGGGGTAGATGTTGAATCCGCCTGCCACGATCATGTCCTTGGTGCGGTCGACGATGTATAGGAAGCCTTCCTCGTCCATCTTGCCCACGTCGCCGGTGAAGAACCAGCCGTCTCTGATGGATGCCGCCGTCTCTTCGGGCTGATTGTAATAACCGTCGCACATCTGGGGCCCCCTGAAGGCGATCTGGCCAGGTTCGCCCACCGCCACCGGCGATACGTCGTCTTCGATGCTCACCAGCCTGAGGTCCGTGTTGGGCAGGGGCACGCCAACGCTGCCCGGCTTGAGCGTTCCCCGCCACGGCGTCGATGTGACCAGGGCGCAGGACTCGGTCATGCCGTAGACCTCGATGATGTCGCCGCCGGTGGCCGCCTTGAGCTTGTTGATGGTGTCGATGGCCAGCGGCGCGGCCCCGGAGAAAAAGCCCTGGATGAACGACAGGTCGGCCTTGTGAAACTCGGGCAGGGCCATGACGCCGACGTACATTGTCGGCACGGCCGGGAAGAAGTCGGGCTTGTATTTGAGCACCATGTCCAGCACGGGCTTGGGCTCCGGTTTGGGCACCAAGGCCATGCTGCGGCCCATGTTCACGGCGATGTTCATCACCCCCGTGAATCCGGCTATGTGGAAGATGGGAAACACGCCCAAGGTCCGGCCTTTTGAATCAATGGTGCCGTAGAACCACGCATTCATGATCTGGGCGATGGCGGTGGCATTGCCGTGGGTGGTGCGCACTCCCTTGGCCCGGCCCGTGGTGCCGCCGGTAAAGGGAATCAGGGCCAGATCGTCCATCAAAGGCGGCGGCCCGCTGAACTCGCCAGGCGCGTCCTTGATGACCGTAGTGAATTCATGATAATCCCTGGCCTTTTCAAAGCGCCGGTAGAGTTCTTTTTTAACAAAGGGAAACAGCTGCTTGAGGGGGAAAGGCAGGTAGTCGCTCAAGTGGCAGCAGATTACCGGACCAAAGCCGAGTTGGTCGCGCAGGGCCAGGATGCGCGGGCACAACAGGTCGAAGCTGATGGCCGCGCAGACTCCGGCGTGCTCGAACTGATACTTAAGTTCGGCGTCGGTGTACAACGGATTGCAGGGCACCGGAATGGCCCGCAGCCGCCACAGGGCGAACATGGAGATAACCACCTGGGGCGTGTTGGGCAACAGCACGGCCACCCGATCGCCGCTTTTGACGCCGAGGTTGGCCAGCCCGGCGGCAAAACGATTGACCAGCCGGTTGAGCTGATCATAGTTGATGGTCTTGCCCATGAACATCAGGGCTTCGTTGCCGGGCATATCCCGGACCGTGCGGTCCAGGATTTCGGGCATGGTCACCGGCTTGATGTCAATCTCCGGCGGCACCTCGGGCCGATAGTGGCTATGCCAAACACGCTGGTCCATCAATTCTCCTCCAGGATTTGAATCATGGGCCGCCAGAGATGCTTCACGCCGGATGTGTTAAAAGCCCTCCATTTTAGCGATTATCTCGCTCATAACCTCGTCCGCCCCTCCGCCGATGCTCAGGATGCGGCTGTCGCGGAAGTTGCGGGATATCAGCGTCTCGTTGATAAAGCCCATGCCGCCGTGCATCTGCACGCACCCGTCGGCCACCTCGCGCACCAGGCGCCCGGCCATGAGCTTGCCCATGGAGACCTCTTTGGTGGGGTCCAGCCCCTGTTCTTTCATGCGCACGATGTGGTAGGTCAGATGCCTCAGGGCTTCGACCTCGGTGAGCCAGTCCACCATGCGGTGGCGAAGGACCTGTTTGGTTACCAGTGGCTTGCCGAAAACAATACGCTGGCGCAGGTGCTCCAGGGTCCGGCTGATCATGTCTTTGCAAAACACCACCGAGCTGGGCAGGGTGCAGAAGCGCTCGTGCTGGAACTGCTTCATCTGGTAGATGAAGCCCTCGTTTTCTTGTCCGATGAGGTTTTCCCGGGGTATGGCCAGATCATCGAAATACAACAGCGCCGTGTCGCTGGAGCGCAGGCCCACCTTGTCAAGTTCCTTGCCCACGCTGAAGCCGGGCAGATCGGTGGGCACCACGAACAGGCTGAAGCCGTGATAACCGGGCTCGGGCGATGTACGGGCCAATAGGGTCAGATAATCGGCCTGGATGCCGTTGGTGATGTACATCTTCGAGCCGTTGATGATGTATTTGTCGCCGTCCAGCCGGGCCGTTGTCTTCAGGGCGGCCACGTCGGAGCCGGCCTCGGGCTCGGTTACGGCTATGGCCGTGACCATGTCCCCGGCAATGGCGGGCTTCAGGTATTTTTCCTTTAGGTAATCGCTGCCGAATTCATGGATGGCCGGAGTGGCCATGTGGGTCTGCACGCAAATGGCCGTGGCCACGCCCATGCCGTTGATGTGCCCCAATTCCTCGAGAAAGACGGTCTCGAACCAATAATCAAGGCCCATGCCGCCATGTTTTTCATCGTAGCGGATGCCCAGCAGGCCCAGGTCGCCCATTTTCTTGAACAACTCATGTAGCGGAGCGGTTGTCTGCTCCCATTGGTCCATGTATGGGTTGATCTCGGTATCGACGAATTTGCGCACCGTACGCCGCAGTGCCTCATGATCCTCATTGAAATACAACTTCAGCCTCCCCCTCACAACAGCACAACCTGCTTTTACATCTTGCTTTATCGACTGACTTAATTGCAATTATTTACTAGTGTTTAATTGCTTTTTGCAGCTTTCTAAACAACGTCCATGTTTATGATTATCGTTTACGTCAAAGTTAAAGTAGCAAACCAACTCAACCGCCGTCAACCGTGAACATGAAAACGGTTTCAGCAAATAGAATAATCCTAAAATGTCAATCAAATTCAGCACAAACGACAAAAGGCGGCCCGGATTACACCAGGCCGCCCGTGATGGTTTGTTTACTTTAGACTATTTACTATTACGCGCCGCGGAAGCGATCATGATCATGGACCAGCCGTTGAAGATCAGGCTGATGCCCACCATTACACCCAAGACCCAGGCCGCCGTGCTGGGCCATTCGCCCAGGATCATCAGGCCCAGGAGTATGCTGATGCCGGCGCTGAACAGCACCCAGGTCCAACCCTTGTGGGCGCGCATACGAAAGGCCATCACCGCCCGGACTCCGCCGTCGGCCAGAAGCGCACAGGCCAAAAGCAAGGTCAGGCTCAAGGCCGAAAAAATGGGATGGGCCAAGACCATGGCCCCGGCCAGGCAGTAAACCACGCCCACCAGGGCGCTCCAAAAAACGTCTTTCCAGCCCTTGGACTTGAATGCGTGGATAAATTGCGCCGCTCCGGCGACGATGAAAACCCAGCCCAATACCAAGGTGATGGCCAGGGTAAACGGTGCGGGAACAGCCACGGCCACCGTGCCCACCAGGACCAGCGCAATGCCCAGGCCCATGAACCAACGCCAATTTTCCTTGATCGCACCGGCAGCGGGATAGCCGCCCATGTTCCCCGTCACTTCCTGTTCGCCCATATCTCAACCCTCCGGTAAATCAAATGTTTCGTTGTTCGATGATGGGCGTATTGGGTGCGCTGTGTCAAGAGGCAGTGGCCGAGACTTTAAAATGTCAAAACCATCCGCCGTGCTGACGGCCTATTGTCGCCATGAGATAAGGCGCCAGCAGAAGCCCCGCGAACAAGCCGAAAATGGTGAGCACCACCAAAAGAGAGGCCAAAACCTGACGTTTGTAGATGCCTTGGGCCCCGGCCAGGCCGATAATAAGGATCACCACGCCCCAAATCCCGGCGATTATGGAGCCCAGCACAGGTATGGCCATGAATATATTGGCGGCTTGGCTGTAGGATACAAAACGGAAAGTGGCGACAAAACCGTTTTTTGAGCCGCCGACCATCCACAAGCCGAAGTGGTAGACCAGGGCGCTGAGATACATCACCGCCAAGACCAGCATCGGCGAAAAGATCAATAGGAGCAAACCAAGATCACCGGCCCAGGTTTCATCGCCCAGCAAGCGGCCCCAAAGGCCTTCGAAACACAGGCCCAGGGTGCCCACCACCAGGCCGAAGCCCAGAGTCGCCGCCTGGCTTCGAGGCGCCGGGGTGGCAAGGGTCTTGCCCGGATGCAGCAAAATCTGCCAGATGGTGCGCCAGAGGTTGATCAGCACGGAGCCCTCGCCCTCCCAGGCCGGCGGCTTGGGCTCATTGTCCCGGGGCGGCTCGTAGCGGCGGGCGCAGTCCCAGTCTCCCCGGGGCGGCGTTCGATCCGGCGCGGGCGGCGGCGTCTGACTGGGCAGGTCTATTTGCTGGTTGCAGGTGGGGCACAGCACGGTGCCGGGCAGTGAGCCGGTTTCTGCATCGGCGGAGTCGAATTCCATTCCGCAAAAGGCGCATAAAACCATCATTTGCCCTTTTTCCGGACATAGCTGCTCTTGCGACGGGACCAGCGGCGCAGAAATCCGCCCATGCCGTCGCCATCGGTCTGGGCGGCCTTTTCCTCGGCTAGGCGGCCTTGTCCCTGGGTGGAGCGGTCGCCGCTGACGGCCTTGCGCAGGCACTCGACCCTGTGCCTGCAGTCCCAACAGGATGCGGACACCTCCCTCATGCCGTCCGGACCAATGGGGAACACCACTTCAAGGCTGCTGAAGCATTCTTTGGTTTGTTGTATGTCGTCGGTTTGATCCACCGTCAGGCCCCTCCCGGCGCGTGGGCGCCTCAGCCAAAAGCATAAGGTCCCCGGCCGCGCCGGTCAAGCCCGCAGTGGCTGGCGCATCATGAGCCGCCGAACATCGAATGGACCTTGAGGATGCGTTTGGCCACATCAACCAACCGCAGATTATGGGCCCGGCAGTATTGGCGCATGGAGTGATAGGCCTCGTCCTCGCTGAGCCCACGGGCGAACATCAACGAGTACTTGGCCCTTTCGATAAGCCGGCGGTTTTCCAGTTCCTCGTTGAGCCGCTCCACCTCGGCCTCCAGGGCCTTGATCCGGGCGGCATAATCCAGGGACGGCTGGATCAGCGCCGCCAACTGGGCCGGGTCCTGGGGAGCGGGCACCAGGCCCACCACCTGGGGCGCGGGTTTGCCCGCGTTTTCATCCATATTCGCCTGGTCGATGATGCGGCAGCTCAACTCGTCGACCTCAGTACAGGCCACCAGGACCATGGAGCCACGCCTGGCCAGTTCCGGAGTGATTATCCGCACTTCCTCGTCGGAAAAACCGCTGGTGTCCCAAACCACCAGGGATTCGGAGGAGTCCGGCTCCGGCAATGGAGGCAGCTGTATACGGTTGACCGATGTACCCAGATTGAGGGTCAAGGACTGGTCAACCAAGCCGCCAAGGGGCGAATCGTTCTTTTGGATAAGCAATACCTTGTTCTGTGCCACGGTCCGTCTCCTTTTGACGAACCGGTATGCGCAACATCCGGGCCAGCGTGTCACCGAGCATTTTTGATTAATATTTCAATTAGATAATTGGCAATTGGGCATGCGCCCGCGCACTGATTTACCGAAACGCTGCGACGGGATTACCGTAATTCGACAGGGAACAGCCAACCGCCGGTCAGACGGACCATGACCATGGCTTATGCCCCTATGGACCTTGGCCTGACGGCGCCTCGTGCAAGGGCACCAATTAAGGTAATTTCGAAAATAAAGGAAGGCCGCTCCACTCGGCAAAGTCCCGGTCTTGCCGAATAGTGGTTTGGAACGCCTGGGACGCCCTTTCGGCTACCGCCTAATTGCGCCGGGTCAGAACATATGAGGGGATGGACATCAGGGTGTCCATTTCGGCGCCCCCGGCCTTTGCCGCCAGCGGCTCCAGGGCCCGTTGGGCCTCCAGGGAGTAGCGGGCCGCCTGGCCAAAGGTGTATTCCACGCCGCCGTCGTCGCGGATGATCTGCTTGGCCTGTTCCACGGCTTCGGGTTCGGTGCGGCTGCGCCCAACCAGACTCATGAGCTGTTGCCGCACGCCGGCTTCGGCAGTGTCGCGCACATGGATCAGCGGCAGGGTTATCTTGCCCTCGGCCAGGTCATGACCCACGGGCTTGCCGAATTCATGCTGGGTGCCCACGTAATCCAGGGCGTCGTCCACGAGTTGAAAGGCAATGCCCAGGTTGAGGCCGTAGCGGTAAAGAGCATCTATCACGGCATCATCTGCCCCGCCGTAGATTGCGCCCATCTGGCAGGCCGCGGCCAGCAGCACGGCCGTCTTGGCCACGATGACCTCCAGATATCCCTGGGGGCTCAGCGCCAGGTCGTCGGTGCGTAAAAGCTCCAGCACCTGGCCTTCGGCCATGTGGGTGGTGCAATCGGTCAAGGCGTTGATAAAACGGTGGTCCGGTAGTTCTGCGGCTAGGGAATAGCTTTTGGAAAAAAGAAAATCACCAACCAGGATCACGGCCTCGTTGCCGTAGACCTTACGGGCCGCCGGGCGTCCCCGCCGCAGCCCGGCCTCGTCGATGACGTCGTCGTGCAAAAGGGTGGCCGCATGGAGATATTCGAATATCGTCGCATACTTTGGATCGGCCACCTTGCCCACCGCCGCCGCTGCCAACAAAAAAAGCACCGGCCGCAAGCGCTTGCCGCCGCTGAAGATGATGTAATCGCTTACTTTTTCGATGTACTCGACGTGGCTGTGCAGGGTTTCGCGCAGGGCCTGGTCCGCCGGAGCGGCCAAGGCCAGCACCCGCGACTTCAACTCGGCGTTGTCAAGGGGACCCTTGACCAGGGCGGCGTCAACCGGTTGCGCGCCTTCCAGGGAAGGCGTCATGGATCGTATTTGTGTGGCTTGCAAGGCTTGGCTTTCTCCGGAAATATCTTTCTCACCCCATATCCGAAACCAGCCTGCTTGTCAACGCCGCTGTGGCCAAAGCCAACCAATTGCCTAGTTGGGGTGGGCCAAGGCGATGGTGGTGTACATCAGCGGATAGCTATCCACGGTCTTGCGGTTGAGATACATGCTCAAGGCCAGTTTGCCCGCGTTGGGCAAACCCGGACGCAGGTCGCGGTTTACGCCCTCGGGCAGGGGCATGGCAACGCTGTCTCCATTGTCGCTGCGCAGACGCGATTCAAGAACCTCGGCCAGAAAGACCGCATTGGGCCGGGACAGGATCTGAGACGGGCTTTCCTGGACAACTTCAGACGCTGGCATTTGGCCGATGTACTGCATCATTCTCTCCGCGTTAATGTCTGCGCGGATGACATTGCAAGGCCGGTGCCAGAAGTGCCACCAACATTGTTGTGTTAAATTCAATCAGTTACGACGCAACCAACCCATGACCGTTTTCCGCGGGGCAATTTGTGCCGCGCATTTTTGGCCGCAGGCAATTCAAGCCCGGCGTTGGCGGGGCAGGCTTTGCAAAAATGAATTGACGAACCAGACCACACGGAATATAGGAACAGTGCATAATTAAGTTGATGCCCGGGTGGTGGAATTGGTAGACACAGGGGACTTAAAATCCCCAGCCTGTAAGGGCGTACGAGTTCGAGTCTCGTCCTGGGCACCAAGTGATAACGAGGGGTTAGCTTTCACGGCTGGCCCCTTCTTTTTGCGCTAAATTACAAAGTGTGCCTGTTTGTGTGCCCGCGCTTTTATCCAAAAACTCTTCAACCCGCATCGCAGCCTGTTTTAAATCATTTAGGTTAACAATGTCATAGCGGTCGAAAAATAGATCTTGTTTTGTGGCCACTGACCGCCATCGCTACCCTTTCAGGTACTGATCCAGCCCAGTTTTGACGGACACCCGATTAAGCGAGTAAATTGCTTAACGGAGGTGTTCGATGCCATCACAGAAGAGCCAGAAGAAATCCACCAGGCGGCGCTATTCGCCGGAGTTCAAAATCGAAGCTCTGGGCTTGGCTGAGCAGGTTGGCGTTGCCGGTGCGGCCAAGCAGCTTGGCCTGCATGAGTCCCAGGTTTACGCTTGGCGCAAGAAGGCCCGCTATGAGGCCAGCCGCAGCGAGACCGAGAAGGAACTGGAGCTCGAAAACGCCAAGCTAAAACGGCAGTTGGCCAAGAAAGAAGAGGAGTTGGCCATATTAAAAAAGGCCGCGGCGTACTTCGCGAAAAGCCTGAAGTGAAGTACGCGTTCATGCAGCAAAACGCAGGCACATTCAGCATCACGGCACAGTGTTTGGCCTTTGGCGTATCACGTGGCGGGTATTATGGCTGGCGGAGCAGGCTGCAAAATCCCAGTCAGAGGCAGATGGAGCGTGAGAGGCTCGATCACCTGGTGAAAGAAGCCTTTGAAGTTCGCAAGGGCCGTAGCGGAGCAGTTGGGCTGACTCTCGACCTTGATGAGCAAGGCCGTAAATACAACCGCAAAACAGTGGCCAAGAGCATGAATAGACAGGGCCTGGTGGCCAAAGCGGCCAGGAAGTTCAAGGCCACCACGGATTCGGATCACGGTATGCCGGTGGCTCCAAATCTGTTGGCCCAGGACTTCAACGCAACGGCTCCAAATCAGAAGTGGGTCTGCGACATTACATACCTTTGGACCGGCGAGGGCTGGTTGTATCTGGCGGTGGTGCTCGACCTGTTTTCGCGCATGGTGGTGGGCTGGGCCATGGATGAACGCATGAAGGCCGATTTAGTCTGTGACGCCTTGCAGATGGCCTTGTGGCGACGGCATATGTCCAAAGGTGTGTTGGTTCATTCGGATCGGGGCAGCCAGTATTGCTCTAGGAAATACCAGGCCCTTTTGACCAAGCATGAACTGGTTTGCAGCATGAGCGGCAGAGGCAACTGTTACGACAACGCCGTGGCCGAAAGCTTCTTCCATACTCTGAAAGTGGAACTGATCCACGGTGAGCACTTCGCCACCCGCCACGGTATGCGCCGTGCCGTATTCGAGTATATCGAGGTTGACTACAACCGAAACAGGAGACACAGTGCCAACGGATACATCAGCCCGCTGGCCTTTGAAAATCAAATTGTCGCTTAACCAAATGTCCGTTGTTGATGGGTTAGATCAGTTAGTTGAAATGGGCCATACACATTGCCGCCGGCATTGTTGACCAGAACATCATTATCCTTCCCCTGACAATATTGAAAAACCTCATTTGGTGCATCGGGATCTGACAGATCAACAGGAAACATGTCCACATCCACCTGGAACTTCGATTCAATCTCCTGCTTTGCGCTGGCCAGCCTAGTACTGTTTTGAGAAACGAGCACCAGATCAAAGCCTTTTTCTGCCAGAACCCTCGAGATCTCTTTTCCTATGCCGGAAGAAGCTCCGGTAACCAACGCGGTTTTTTTCACGCTCATCTCCTTACATTGGAAGAAAACAACTTATTCTCAAGCCTTGGAGCACTGTTCTCACTCACTTGCTGACGCCTTGTCTGCCAATAGGTCTGATATTTAAAGTGCGGGGGCCATGACGCCCCCCGCCCCCCGCAACCCCACATACGTTGTTTTATCTAGTTGAACTGTCGGGCAAACATTTCCGGATCAGCAGTCAGGCGGCGGGTTGTTTTTTTACGCCTCATTGAATCTCAGGTCACAATGCACCGAATAATTGGCCAGGGCGTTCTTGGCCTGCGCGGCTATCTCTTCCTTGGCAATGCCGGGTGTTGGCTCAACGATGATCTGAACACCGGTTCCGTGGATTTTGTCCTCGCCGACCTTGATTTCCAGATGCCGCACCATCGGCTCGATAATCCGCAGCTCATTGGTGTACACCCGCTTGATGGCGTCCCATTGCAGGGCCGGCTTGAATATCTTGCCCACGGCGGTTAGGGGAATCGTATCCACCACATGCACAGCCTTGGGAACCGCGGCCTTTTCCCCCAGGTTGTTTTTGGCCCAATCAACCAAATCGTCCTCATTGAGCTGAACACCTTCGGCCAGCTCGACATACGCCACCGGCACCTCCCCCGCATGTGGATCAGGCCGTCCCACGGCAGCGGCGACATTGACGCCTTCGAGCTTGTAGAGAGCTTCCTCGATGGTTGCCGGATCAATGTTGTGACCGCCCCTGATGATCAATTCCTTGCGCCGCCCGGTGAGCCAGAGGTAGCCGTCTTCGTCGATGCGGCCCAAATCGCCGGTATTGAACCAGCCGCCAGGCGCATCCAGCCAAATACCTTCGTTATGCTCGTCCTCCACATAACCCTTGAAAACGCAAGGGCCTGAGGTGCAGACCACACCGATCTCGTTTGTTTCGGCGTCCCGGGCATAGTTGCCATCCGGACCCAGGATGGCGATTTTAAACCAATGGTATGGGAGCCGTACTCCAACGCTGCCAATCTTGGCCAATCCGTCCTTGGGGTTGGTCGAAGAGGCGCACGCGGTTTCAGTCATGCCGAATCCTTCAATGATTTTGAGGCCGGAATAGGTCTCAAAGCGCTGGAACAACTCCACGGAAAGAGGCGCCGCGCCGCACAGGGCGTATCTAAGGGAGCTGACGTCGCAGCCTCCAACCGGCACGCCCAGCAATACGCTTAAAACCGTGGGAACCGCTGAAAAGAAGGTTGGCCTGTAGTGCTCAACAATTTTCCAGAAATTGGCCATGGCGGCCTGATCGCGGTATCCGCTTGGCGGTAAAAGAACCACTTGGCCGCCAATGGAAAACGGCATGAGCCCGGTCACGCAGGTGCCATTGCAATGGAAAAGGGGCAGACCGCATATAACAGCTTCACCGGTCTGAAGCTCGGAGGCGATGGCAATATCCCAGGCAAGGACCACCTCGTTATAGTGGGTCCTACGGGCCAGCTTGGGCCGGCCCGTCGTGCCGCCGGTGTGATACAGCGAGGCAATATCATCCGGTTTTATGTCGCGCTCGAAAGTCAATCTATCCGCTGGATATGAATCGATTACCTGCTCATAGCCATATATGCCCTGTACTTCATCGCTTGGGCCCATGATCCTGACCACGGCGTTCAAAGATGGTATATGGTCTTTGATGGCCTCGGCCTTGGACCAGATATCCACGCCGGGCATTTCCGCAAGAGCGACCAGCACCTTGGTGCCGGCGGCGTTGCAAATGTCCTTGATAGTATCTGCTTCAAGCATGGGATTGACCGGATTGGCTATGCCCACGGTTTCAGCGCCCCATAAGACAAAGTGGGTCTGGGGGATGTTGGGCAACAGGTAGGTGACCACGTCCGTGGGACCAACACCAAGTTCATGCAGCAGGTTTGCGGTTTGGTTGATCCTTCCCAGCAATTGGCCATGCGTTATTTCAATGGCAGCATCATAGGCGTTGCCGTCCATTATGAAGCTGATGGCCGTGGCGTTGGGGTCGATCGCCGCTCCCCTTGATATAATTTCATATGTGCTGCTTTGAGTGATCCTTTCTTCAACGGGAATCTTTTCGATTTCGACTATGTCGTTTATATCTTCAATTTTGAAATGTTCGTACATGTCTGTTTTCCTATGAGAAACTGTTGTGGAAACAACCGCGTGCCGGGCCATTGAACGCCTTAGGCATGGATTGCCTTTCGAACCTGATGGTCGGTGATCTTGTGGGTTAGGGACGGAAAGATCCTGTTTGCCAGGTCGATTGCCCGGGTAAAAGCTCCTGGTATTGTCAGATAGTCGCCTCTGGCGATGCCTTTCATAACGGCATCAGCCACGGCTTCCAGGGAAAGCACCGGAACGGTTTGCGTGACCATTTTGTTTTCGTTGGTCCGGTACCTGTTAAGTTCTTCCACCATGGGGGAGTCGAATTCGCCAGGACAGGCGATCTGGACCTTTACATTGTGAGGTTTCAACTCGATGCGCAGGGTTTCCGTCAGGCCCATGACCGCAAATTTCGAGGAACAATAGGCCGAATAGCCAAAGCTGCCCATCTTGCCGGCCATTGAGCATATGTTTACAATCCTGCCGCCGCCCGCCTGAATGAAATGAGGAGTTATGGCCTTGGCGCAGTTCAGCACTCCAAAGTAATTGACCGCCATGACTTCACTGAAGGCATGTATAGGCAATTGATCAAAATAGCCTTCTTTGATTATTCCGGCGTTGCCTATCAGGATGTCTGGTGCGCCCAAGGTGTCGACAATTTCGTCGAAAAGGTTTTTCGCCGCTTGGTAGTCGGTTACATCGCAGGCAAAGGCATGCGGCTTCAGGTTTGTTTTGCCAAGCTCCGCCAATTCGTTTTTGGCTCTTTCAAGCTTTTCCTTGTTTCTGGCGATGATTACCACTTGGGCCTTTTGCTGCAAAAACCTCTCGGCCAGGGCCTTGCCCAGACCACTTGAGCCACCGGTAATTATGACCGTTTGGTTTTCATACATGTCCGCCCGCAACTCCTTTGCCCGCGGAAGCATCAATCAACATCCGGTATGCGGTGCCATGGGGCGGAGCCAAGGGGCTCCGCCCCACAACACGCTACAAGGCCTCTCTGTACAGATCGGCCACCTGTGATGGGTCGGTCACCGGTCTGGGGTTAAACAGGGTAACCACGTCCAGGACAGCGTGGAACGCCGCGATATCCACTCCGTCATCGGGCACGCCGAATTCGCTCAGCTTTTGGGGATGGCCGATTGTTTCCAGGAATTTTTCCATGTCGTCGGCAGCGGCCATAGCGGCATCCTTGTCGCTCATGCCCGGATCCCTGACACCAAGGGCTTCGGCCACCATGGCCAGCTTATCGGTGGCGAAGTCCACGTTAAAGCGCATCACCTTGGGCAGAATAATGCCGCAGGCCGCTCCGTGGGGCACCTCGTACAGGGCGCCCAGAGTATGGGCCATGGCGTGAACCAGGGCGGTTTGGGTCATGTTGATGGCCCAGCCGGCCATGGTTGCGGCCTGCTGCAAGCTGGCCCTGGCTTCAATGTCGTTTCCGTCCTTTATAGCCCGGGGCAAGTATTTCTTTATTAAACGGATGGCATGCAGAGCATTGCCGTCGCTGAAATTGTGGGGCATCACGCTGGTTGCCGACTCAATGGCGTGGGTCATGGCATCCATGCCGGTTTGGGCCGTAAGCCCGGCGGGCAGCGACAGGGTGCAACGCGGATCAAGGATTGCCGCATCAGGAACGATGAAGTTGTCCATGATCGCCACCTTGCGGCCCGAGCGCTTGTTTTTAATCATCGCCGCGTTGGTCACCTCACTGCCGGTGCCCGATGTGGTGGGAACGACGATGTGCGGCGTCTGCTTTTCCGTAAGCCGCATTACGGTGATGTGGTCGTCCGCGCAACCGCCGTTTTTCAGGGTTATACACACGGCCTTGCCCGTATCGATCACGCTACCGCCGCCGGCACTGACGATGCAGTCGGCCTTGACGTTTCTGGCCAACTCCACCGCCTCGTCCACGGTATCGAGGTCCGAGTCCTGACCGATCTTGTCATAGGTGGCCACGTAGTATTCGCCCAGGGCATCCTGCACCATCTTAACGATGCCGGCGTCCCTAACCCCAACATCGGTGAGGATCAGCGCCCGCGAACAACCCAATCTTGAGACTTCCTTGGTCAGGGCCGCCAAGGTGCCCTTGCCGGAAATTACATTGGTCTGACAGTTGAACGGGAGGATATTAACGACTTTGGGTTCGTCCGATGTGAACCGCCAGAACAGGAAATTCTGTTTTTCGTCGGTGTATGAGCTGATGTGGACCCGTTTGATTTCGGTGTATTCCTTGAGCCCGTTTTCGCCCATTTCACGGCCGATGCCGGACTGCTTGTATCCGCCAAACGGAGCATAGTCGCCAAACGCATGATAGGTGTTGACCCACATCGTGCCGGTTTTTATTTCGCGAGCGATCCGCTGGGCGCGGGCATTGCTGGTGGTAAAAATGCCGCCGGCCAGACCATATTTCGAGTCATTGGCAATGGCGACGGCTTCGTCTTCATCATCGTATTTGATCACGCAGACAACGGGCCCGAAGATCTCTTCCTGGGCGATGCGCATGGAGTTGTCGACATTGGTGAAGATCGTGGGCGAATAATAATATCCGCCCTCCAGGCCGGGCACCTCGACCCTGTGGCCGCCGGAGTAAAGATCCGCGCCCTCGGCCTTGCCCAGCTCAACATACCGTTCCACCGTAGCGAGCTGGGTGGCATTGGCCATGGGGCCCAGCTGGGTCTCGGCGGCTAGCTGATATCCGATTTTGAGATGGTCGGCGGTCTGTTTTAACTTTTCGATAAACTCGTCATGCTTTTTGGAATGGACCAGGATGCGGGTGCCGGACTCACAAACCTGTCCTTGGTGCCAGAATGTTCCAAAGGCCGCGCCGGCGGCCGCCAATCCCATGTCCGCGTCATCTAGAATGATGTTGGCGGATTTGCCCCCCAACTCCAGGCTGACTTTGGTGATATTGTCGGCGGCCATCTTCATGATCATGCGGCCGACTTCGGTGCTGCCCGTAAGTGAAATTTTGTCTACTTCAGGGTGGGTACACAAGGCCTCGCCTACATCGTTGCCCTTGCCCGGCAGGATGTTCACGACACCCTTGGGTAGACCGGCCGCCTTTGCCGCTTCGCCGATTATCGATGCGCTCAGAGGGGTTATGGAGGAAGGCTTAACCACTATAGTGTTGCCCATGACTATGGCATGGGCGATCTTCCACACGGTTTGCAGAACCGGAAAGTTCCAGGGAACTATGCCGACGCACACGCCGATGGGTTCGCGTCGAATGTAATCACGCCCTGATGCGAAGATGTTGCCGGAAAAAGGAATCTCTTCTTCCCAGGGAAATTCATGGGCCGCAAAATGGCCGTAGTTGCGCAAAATGCCCTGACAGAGCATGCCCCACAAGGTGCTTAGCCGTATAACGTGACCGGCGTCCATGGATTCGACCATGGCGATGCGAATAGACTGTTTGGCGATTTCATCGGCAAACAAATATATCTTTTCGGCCCGCTCCCTGGGGCTGATGCGGCTCCAGTCACCTTTGTCGAAGGCCTGCCTTGCCGCCATGACGGCATTGTCCACATCCCGCGTACCGGCCAGGGCGGTGGTGGCAAACGGAAGCCCCGTGCCGGGGTCTATACACTCCAGTTTTTCGCCGTTTTGGCCGTCAACAAATTCACCATTGATGAATAGGTTGTAATGATCCATTGTTTTCATCCCCTCGTGTTTTTCTTGGACTTCTCAGACACACACTACCTGTAGTGTCGCTTTTCCCTGCTACATAACCATCAGCCACGGAACAAGATATGAGGCTATGCCAAGCAGAAATATTGGTAGAAAGGTATTGGCCGTCTGCTGTTTTGACCTGTCCTGAAACGGCATATTGGTTATGGATAAGTCAAAATTGAGGGTGTTTGCCTTTTTGAAAAGGCCAAAGAAATATAGTTGCATCAAAAATCGAAAAGACCAAAAGATGGCTATCGATACCATAAGTGTTTTACCGATACCTGTCGTTAAAAGTTCATCCGTATGTACAAAAGAGATATAAGCAAATATCCAGAACAATAAAACCAGCAACTTGCTGGTCAGCCTATAAACTGCGGCGTTCATGTCGTCCAACGGCTCAAGTGTTTTTTTCCAGTTGAATAGATAAGGCCAGGACAAATCAAAAATGCTGAAACCGATATGATACGCGCCGCCTATGTACAAAAATATTTTGGGATCCATGGGTTTTACTCCTCGCGCTTTTCACTGGTGGTCTGGCCACCGTTCCTTATTGACCATTGGTCAGATATTATTTGACCAATGGTCACTTGTCAACTATTATTTGACCGCCGGTCAACTATTAGGTATTATTGGCAAAAAATTTACGGAGGAGCAGATGGGCGAAATAAGGGCGAGAACCCAGGAAGAAAAGGACAACAAAAGGCAGGTGATCCTGGATACCGCATGGAAATTGTTCATGGAATCAGACGGACAGATACCCACGGCAAAGCTTATCGCCGAGCGTGCCGACATATCCAAGGGCACGGTTTACGTCTATTTCAGGACCAAGGAGGAGATATTCCTCGAGCTGCTGCCCGAAAAACTTCGCGAGTGGTCGGAGGACGCGGCCAAAGACCTTGACGGTGCTGCCCTGGATGATCTGGACATGATCACGGAGGTGATAATTCGTTATCCGGTGAACAATCAATTCCTGATGCCGCTGGGTAGTATTTTAAGGGCCGTGCTGGAAAACAATGCCCCGGATGAAGCCATCATTGCCATGAAAATAAAAATCGCGGCACTAAGCGCCGAGCTTGGTTGGAAGTTGAGCCAAAGGCTGGTTTGGCTGGCCCCGGCTGAAGCCACCGAACTGCTTTACAGCATTTTTTCCTTTTTAAACGGTCTTTGGCAACACGTTGCTATTCCGGAAAGAATCAAGCAAAAAATGGCGGTTACCAATCCCGAATACTACGCCATGGATCTGACCCAACTGGCCAGAAAAAATATCCGCAACCTATTGGAAGGGTATAGGATCGCTGCCTTAAGAAAAACTGCGACAAAATAAAATCACGCCGTTACTTAAAGGCGAACGCGCAATAAACGATGCGCCCTCCTCGCCATACTGAACATTCCCATGGCTTTGAACAACATCCTGTCTTTTATACCCAATGAGGATATAGCCTCTGAATCGGTAAAATACCATTCCTCAAGCAACTTCATTCCCAAGCCCCACTTCTCTATGAGCCTCGCATCATCAATACCCCACTGGATGCGTGCCCCTGTTTTCTGAATCGAAGGATGACGGTTGGCTCCTTTCGCGGCCAAACGGCTGTAGGCATCAAAAATGACCTCACTACCCGGCAGCCGTTTCTGCAATTCAATAAATAAGTGCTTAACGTCGTCCTCCAGGAGATACATCAACAGGCCTTCGGCCACGATACAGGCAGGAGCATCTGTGGCGGGAATTGAATCCATCCAGGCCCAATCCGTTACCGAGGACCCGAGCATGTGATATACCGGCGATTCCTCGTAGAAGTTGAGGCGCAACTCGATGACGTCCGGGTAGTCGACGTCGCACCAATATCCTTTGCCGAATCCTACCCTGATTACGCGGCTGTCCAAACCACAGCCCAAATGCAAGACCAAGGGGTTGTCACTACGGCGCAAGTATTCGGTGACATAAGCATCGGTTTTTTTGGCCCTCATGGCGAGAGTGACAAGCGTCTGCCTTGGAATTTTTAATTCCTTAAAATCGTAGTCTATGCGCGCTAAGATGTCCCTGGCCTTGGGATCATGGATTATTTGATGCATTCTTTCACTCCCCACAGCCTTGCTAAACAAGGGCACAAGGAGAGTCTCTTTTTCAGATGTTAGCCTTATTTTTTCTTTTTGCATTATTTGCCTGCCAGCGAGTCAATTTGAGAACTAAGTGCAAATTTTTTTCTGTCTAGTGACCATGCGTCCTCACCGATCGCGCCTTGCCGCCTCATTATGCATAAATTAACATAATCCCACCCGGCACCACGGGCGTCATCGTGGATTTCAGTGCAAGGCGATTGTCCACCAGCACCTAGCTTCATGGACTGATCTAACCCAGGAACAACGGACATTTGATTAAGCGACAATTTGGTTTTCAAAGGCCAGCGGGCTGATGTAGCCGTTGGCACTGTGCCTCCTGTTTCGGTTGTAGTCAACCTCGATATACTCGAATACGGCCCGGCGCATGTCCTGGCGGGTGGCGAAGCGCTCACCGTGGACCATTTCCACTTTCAGAGTATGGAAGAAGCTTTCGGCCACGGCGTTGTCATAACAGTTGCCCTTGCCGCTCATGCTGCAAACCAGTTCATGCTTGGTCAAAAGGGCTTGGTATTTCCTGGAGCAGTACTGGCTGCCACGATCCGAATGAACCAACACGCCTTTTGGCATGTGACGCCGCCACAAGGCCATCTGCAAGGCGTCACAGACCAAATCGGCTTTCATGCGCTTATCCATGGCCCAGCCAACCACCATGCGTGAAAACAGGTCGAGCACCACTGCTAGGTACAGCCAGCCCTCGCCGGTCCAAAGGTATGTAATGTCGCAGACCCACTTCTGATTTGGAGCCGTTGCGTTAAAGTCCTGGGCCAACAGATTTGGAGCCACCGGCATACCGTGATTCGAATCCGTGGTGGCTTTGAACTTCCTGGCCGCCTTGGCCACCAGCCCCAGCCTTTTCATGCTGGCCGCTACGGTCTTGCGGTTGTATTTACGGCCCTGGTCCTCAAGGTCTAGGGTCAGCCCCGCGGCTACGCTACGGCCCTTGCGGATGTCAAAGGTCTCTTTCACCAGCTGATCGAGCTTGTCGCGCTCCAGCTTCCTTTGACTGGGCTTTTGCTGCCTGCGCCGCCAGCCATAAAATCCGCCACGTGATACGCCAAAGGCCAAACACTGTGCCGTGATGCTGAATGTGCCTGCGTTTTGCTGCATGAACGCGTACTTCACTTCAGGCTTTTCGCGAAGTACGCCGCGGCCTTTTTTAATATGGCCAACTCCTCTTCTTTCTTGGCCAACTGCCGTTTTAGCTTGGCGTTTTCGATTTCCAATTCCTTCTCGGTCTCACTGCGGCTGGCCTCATAGCGGGCCTTCTTGCGCCAAGCATAAACCTGGGACTCATGCAGGCCAAGCTGTTTGGCCGCACCGGCAACGCTAACCTGCTCAGCCAAACCTAGGGCTTCAATCTTGAATTCCGGCGAATAGTGCCGCCTGGTGGATTTCTTTTGGCTCTTCTGTGATGGCGTCGAACACCTACGTTAAGCAATTTACTCGCTTAATCGTGTGTCCGTCAAAACTGGACTGGATCATTCTTAACGTGGTCTCACGACGGCAACAAGCATTATCGGCGGTTGCCACAGGGCGCCTGGCATAGCCAGACGCCCTTAAGGCGCTATTTGCGCCCCAGATTCATTTCCATTGGGGTACCGCCGATGTCCACCATCTTGGAAGTGATGCCGCTAAAGCCGCAACGGGTCAGGGCATTTACCAGATAGCCCTTCTCCGGTATGCACGTTTGGCCACTCATGGTTTCAGTCAACAGTCCCAGAACCAGTTGAGACGGCCGGGTGCGTTCGTCGGTTAAAACAGCATGTATGGCCACCAGCATTCCACCGGGATTGAGGGCTCCGTGGCACTTGGCAACAACGGACTCTATCTCAGGGTCTTCGTAGTAAAGGGTGTCGGTAATCATAATCAGATCGTAGCCCGATCCCAGGGAATCCTTAAGGTAATTGCCTCCCACGGCGGTGACTCGCTCGCCAAAGCCATAGGCTTCAATGTAGGTCTGGGCCAGACGGGCTACGGAGGGACGGTCGAAAACCGTTGCCCGGAGCTGGGAATTATCCTGCACTACGGCCATGGCGTTGATGGCCGGACCGCCACCCATATCCAGCATGGTCTTACAGCTCTGAAAACCGGGCAGTTCCTTGATATGTTCCGCAATATTTGTTGCAACGCAGCACAGGCTGCTGGCGGCATGGGCAGTAGTGTAGCGTTCACAAAATGCTTCGGAGTTCATGTTTTCATCTTCCGGAGCATCACCAGGCCCGAATTTGATCTTATCAGCCAAGCTGGCCAGAAAGGACAGGCCGTCCTCATCGGCCAGCTGGTACCATTCCCCCAGATAGGCGGGCTTGCCGCAGACCAGGAAGTCGCTGGTTGTTTGATGGTTTTGGTAGAGGCCGTTTTTCTTGCTGACCAGGCCGCAGGCGCACAAGGCATCCAGCAGCAACTCCGTGTTGCCGGGATCAATGTCCAGTGCGTTGGCGACCGCTTCGGATACCACGGGGTGTTCCAGGTGATCGAAAATTTTCATCTCAATGGCGGTCATCATCAAACGGCTGCCAATGGTGCCGAAATAAAGCTTGTTCAGTTCGCTGAAATCAGATTCAAATTGCGGCAATTTACTCATCGAGGATTCCTCCTTTTTCCATGTGCAGCACCCTAGTGCAGCAGGTGTGTATGAACTCAACGTCATGGGTCACCACCAACACAACGCCGCCATGGCTCGCCGCCTCCTTGAGCAGCCCCCCCATACGCCGCATGTTGTCTGCATCCAGACCGCTGGTGGGCTCATCCAGTATCAGAATCGCCGGTTCGGCGATCAGCGCGGCCGCCACCGCCAGGCGTTGTTTTTCTCCTCCGGAAAGCGCGTGGGGACGGCAGCGGACTTTGTCCCCCAGGCCGATGGTCTCCAGCATTTCCGTGACAGGGCCGGAATTCAAGCCGTTTGCGGCCAGCCCGAGCTTCAGTTCGTTAAAAACGCTTTCAGTGAAAAGCTGATGATCGGCCTCTTGCAACACCAGCCGGCAAAGCCGCACGCGCTCCTTGGCTTTGCGGGCCCGGCCGTCGATGGCCACTTGCCCGCCGCGTTCCTTGAACAGACCGCACAGCAGCATGGCCAGAGTGGTTTTCCCGGTTCCGTTGGCGCCGGTAAGGGCGATGATCTCCCCGGCGGAGGCGGACAGGTTGGCCACGCGCAGGGCGTCATGGGTTTCACCGGCATAGCGGAAGCATAGATCCCGTGAGGCAAGCCTGCTTTGCATCCCTGGTTCGGGGGCTGACGCCAAGTACGCCGGGAGGTTTGTCCAACGCAGGCCGCAGCGGCTCATTTGTTCGTTGTCTCGGCTGAAAAAGTCGCTCCCCGAATTGACTTCGGCGATCCTGCCCTGCTCCAGCAGGAAAATGCGGTCAGCCAGACCCCTCAGGTAGTGGCAGCGGTGCTCGGCGATGATCAGGGCCTTTCCCTCGCGCTTTAGCGATTCCAAGGCCGCCCTCAACTCCTCCAGCGAAGCTGGGTCCAGGTTTGCCGATGGCTCATCCAAGACCCAGGCGCCAGGGCCCATGGCGTGCACCGCGGCCAGGATGGCCCTCTGCCGTTCGCCGGCGGAGAGTCCGAATATGGTGCGCCGCCGCAGATGGGCGATACCGAACCGATCGAGGGCCTTGTCGATTCTTTTTTTTATCAGCTCCCTGGGCAACCCGGCGTTTTCGCAGCCAAAGGCCACTTCGTCCTCCACACGGGTGGTAAAAAATTGCGAACGCGGATTCTGGAAGACGGCGCCAATGCTGCCGGCGATGCGGTGCATGGGCAGATCGGCCAGGTCCAGTCCTTGGTGCAGGACCCGGCCCGCCCGGGTTCCCTTTTCAAAATGGGGAACCAGGCCGTTGAGGCATTTGGCCAGGGTGGATTTGCCGCAGCCGCTGGGTCCCGCCAAGACCACGCATTCACCGGAATGGACGTCAAGATTGATGTCCTTGAGCGCCCAGTGGGCATGACCGGCGTATCGGAAGGAAAGGTCCACGGCGCTGATCACGTCGTGCCTCCGGCGAAAGCCGCGAAGACCAGGTGGTCTGCTGTCAGCATGGCCGCCAGGCTCGCCGTCCAAACAGTGACGACGATCACGTCGGATGGACGCAGGCGGATCTCGTGGAGGCTGGATTTGGCGCCGGACGCTTCGATGCCCCGGGCCATCGCAGCCCTGGCCAGATCTTCGCCGATGTAAAGAGAGCGGACCAGCAGCGGCACCATGGCGTAACCGAGTGTGACAATGGGCTCGCGCAGCAGACGCCCAGGCGTCAGGGCGACGCCCCTGATCCGCATGGCGTAGCGGATCTGCCGGCATTCGGCCACCGCCGAAGGCATGAAGCGCAGGCAGGTGCCCAAGGGGATGACCCATTGGGGCGGCACGCGCATGGCCTCCAGAGAGCGCAAAAAACGGCTTGTGTTTAAGCTGGCCTGGATGAAGGCCATCATGGCGAACATGGTGCCGAACTTGATCAGAATATAGAAAACGCCCAGCCCGGTGAACCCACTCTCCGCCACAGAGGCCAGGGAAAGAATCACGGCTATGGCGGCCATGATCAGCAGGACCACCACAAAGCCGACCACAAAACGCTTGGCCCCGCAGATGAGGCAAAGGCCCAGGCATACGGCCAAGGCGGCGGCCTGGAGGTACATGTCCACGCAGTAGATCGCTGCAGCACTTACGCTGACGGCCATCCAAACCTTGACGCGCTCGTCCAGGCCGAAGAAAAAAGCGCGCAGCATCATGAAGCCGTCTCTTCCGGGGCAAAGAACCGGGCTATGAGCTTGAGGGCCACGGCCCCGCCCAGTAACGCCGTCAGGAATGACAGGCACAGGACGACGGTGAAAAAGGGCATGGTGAACATCTCCACCATGGCTCCCGCGCCGGGGTCCATGGCCGCCAGCCGCTGCACCATGGTGCCGTGCTTCAGGAACAGATAGGGCCAGAAATTGCCGGCGCTGAGCATTGTGCTGTAAAAAGCGAAGCCCAACAGCACCAGCCCAAGTCGTTGCCTGGGGACCGCTCGCCGGATCACGGCGTCGGTCAGGAACCCGGCCGGCAGTGCCACCGGCAATAGGGCCCACCATCCCTGCATCAAACCCATGACGCTCCAGACCGTTGCGTTGAGGGTGAAGGGCCTGCGGCGCGGCGCGATGAAGGCCATAAGCATGTAGATGCTGGCCAGGAACAGGTTCTCCATGCTTTGATGAAATAACCCCATGACATAGACCAATGGCCCCAAGCATAAGTACAAGGAGAATATGAGATGGCTGAGGGCCACCAACAGGCCGTTGAGGACCCCCAGTGCTATCCAGTCCCGCATCTTGGTTTGCGTACCGCTGGGGATGACGTGAAGGCTGGCCGGCGTAAACGGTGCGCATTGGGATGGCGCAACACTGCTTATGTCTCTCAAGCAGCCCATGCCTAGTAGCGCCAAGTGATTCTTACGCCGCACATGGCCGGTGAGCCGTCCTGGACCATCTTTGAGCCTTCCCCATCGTAGGACACGGTGTAGTATTCTTCATTGAATATGTTCCTGCCCCACAACACGGCTTCCAGGTTTTCGCCCCGGTAGCCCAGGCGAAGATCAACCAGGGCGTAGGGGTCTTCCTTCATGTTGTTTTGATAGTCCGCGTAAACCGCTCCGGTGCCGCTGATGTCCGTCCGGATGAAAAGGCCGCTCCGGTGGGTATACTGCACGCCCAGGTTGGCCGTGAAGTCCGGCACGCCCGGCACCGTCTTGCCGCCGTAGTCGTTGCGGGTGAGGCCTGAATAATCGCTGTTCCATTCCGTGGCGACCCAATCGTCAATCTTAACGTTGGTGTAGCCCAGCCCGGCCAAAATGTCCCATCCCTGGGCAGGCCTGGCCTTTATCTCCAGTTCCACGCCTTGCGAATGGGCCCTGGCGGCGTTGTCTATCTTGGCGGTGATGAGACCCTCGCCGTACTGCATCTCCATGACCTGCTTGTCGGACATTTCAATGTAGAAAAAGGACAGGTTGACATGGAGTCTGCGGTCAAGCCATTCGGTCTTGACGCCCACTTCGTAGTTCCAGGTATATTCCGGATCATAGGTGAAGGTGTCCTTGTCAATGGCGGTGCAGTAATTGTAACCGCCGGCCAGAAAGCCCTTGGACACGGTGGCATAGCCATAGATCGAATCGCTGAAATCATAGCCCAGGGACAACTTGGGCAACAGCTCGTCGTGATCAATGGAGTCGGAAATATTTATTCCAACATCGTGCATGCTGCCGTCGGCCTGACGCGCGTCAAAGCGCAGACCCGCCGTTACGTGCAAGCGGCCGAAAAGGGTGTAGATGCCCTGGCCGAACAAGGCATATCCGCTGGTGTCAATGCTGACTGCGGCGTGTTGCCAGATGACGTCATTATTCGTCTTGATGGACGTGTCCTCGGTGAAGCCGTAGGCGCCCACAAGCCATTTGAAGGGAGAGTTTTCAGCGTCTGAGGAAAGCCGGAACTCCTGACTGTAATAAGTGTCATCGTAGTTCGCTAAGCTGCCGCCGTAGTAATATTGTGGGTCGGCGGTGCAATCGTAGTCTTGCAGGTTTTCGTTGCTGTAGTCCCGCCGGCCGGTAACCGAAAGGAACTTCAGGGCTTCACCGGCCCAAGACACCCGCAGATTCTGGCTGTTTCCGGATTCTTTCTGGTAGTCCCTCGCATCATGGCGGACCTCGTAGAGATCGGTGCGGTAGGGGCCGTTGGCAAAGCGGTAAACGGCGATGCCGTCGTCGTTTTCCAGCATATCGGCGCTGAACTTGATGTCGAAGCTCTGGTTAGGCGTCCAGCGCAGGATTCCCCGGGCGTTCCTGTGGTCAATTTTGCCCGCCTCGTCATCATCATAGACCAGATTGGTCGTATAGCCGTCACTCTTCTTCCACAGGCCGTTGACTCCCAGAAACAGTCGGTCCTGCACCACGGGGCCGGCGGCGCTGAAGCCCATTTCATATTGCGGAGTGTCGCCGCCGGCGCCGGTGTAGGCTCCCAATTCGCCGTAGACCATTGCCCGCGGCTTGTTGTCCGGCTGGCGGGTGACGATGTTGATTACGCCGGCCAGGCTGTTGCCGCCGTATAGGCTGCCCTGGGGACCGCGCAGCACTTCCACGCGCTCGATATCGATCAGGTCGATCCAGTGGCCGTAATTCATGGGCACCATCAGATCGTCAACATAAATTGCGGTGGGTGAATAGATGGATGTCTCAAAAGAACTGACACCCCGCATGGTGATCACATTTTCAGAGGTGGACTTTCTCATATAAACGTTGGGAGCGAAGCGGGTCAGCTCCATGGTGTTTTCGATGCCTGCGTCCTCCAGCAGAGCACCGGACATCACGGTGGCGCTGACCGGTATCTTTTGAACGTCTTCCTCTGTTTTGCGTGCACTCACTATAACCGGGTCCAAAACATTGGATTCGGCTGGTGGGGGAGATGAAGCCTCCTCTTCCGCCGCACAAACCCAGGCATCGACCCCAATGAAAACTGCAACCAATAATAGATAGCTGATTATCCGGCGCATGAGACCAGGACCTCCCAACCATAAGCTGTTTGTGAATGAAACAAGCCCTGTTTGCTTTCTGGTTCTGATCGATATCACACGCCATGCCGCACAGGCGTACCCCAAAAGGTTTATAGGGGTGCCCGATGCGGTGTTTTTACATCACCCCTGGGCATGTTGCGGAGCTGTTCACCGTGGCGAAGATCGGGCCCAAACACCGGTCGGCAGAATTTGATGGGCAAGTCTGTATTGAGAAGGCGACATGTTGAAATGGCGCGAAAAAGCGCGGGTGAAGTGAGTTCTTTCGGAATATCCCAGTTCGGCGCCGATCTGGGACATGGTCAGGTTGCTGTTGTCAAGAAGCTCGCAGGCCAACTGCATGCGGCACGATGTCAGGTAGCCGAAAACGGTTGTGCCCAGGTGGGAGCGAAAGCATTTCTTGAGCTTGGTCTCATTGGTTCCGACCATGCGCGCCAGGGACTGGATAGTGGGCGGCGACTGCAGGCGGGACTGCAAGATGGCTTTGGCCAAGGCTATGATGTTTTCCACCTCGCTGAGGGTGGATTGCTCCATTTTTTCCTGTTCGCCGTATTCCAGATCATCCATCCGGAATGAGACCAATTCCATGACCTTGCTCTGGATGAAAAGGCGGTCGGAGATGTTGCGGCAGGGGCAGCGCAACAATTGACCAAGGACTTTTTGCTCGCCGTCAGTGATCGGGCCTTTCCGGTAAAGCACTTCATCCTTTGCAGCAGGCATTCGTAAGCATTGCATTTCTCCGGCGCTTTCGCCGGGCGCGCCGAAGTAGCTTTGCAGAAGCTTGGGGCACAGCGTGATGTTCACCATGACTAAAGGATCGCCTGAATCATAGCAAGCCTTGCCGCTGGCGCTACTGGACGACACTATTTCGCATTGCCCATTTTGCGCGGTGAATTCCCGTTGCACCCCGTCCATGGACCATTGCACCCGACCTGATATGCAATAGGTGAAGCCCAGCTGCGGTGGCATACTGTCGGAGATGGTCCACATCTCCCTGCTCAGCTCGTATTCCTCCAAATACAACAGCATGCCCTTGCGCGGGCACACCGAACGGGAATAACCCTTGCCCCGCCAACTAGGCAGAGGGTAGCTGACGTCGTGGCAATCGGAGAAAAAAGAATGCTGTTGGACGAACTGACCGGTCATGCTCGGGTTCCGGGAAAAGCATTCGGCCAACGAGGCAGCGTGTGTAGACATAGGGGCCGGCATGGCTCGGCGAGGAGTGGGGATGTCCTGTTGAGAACAGCGTTGCTTTACTTTTTCGCACGGGGTCAGCATGCGCCCAACTCGCTTCCTTACGGCGCCAGTCCCACTAGTGTCACTTAACACTCAGCGGGGCGGCCAGTCAAATCCGTGGTTCTTGGTGAATGCGAATAAGGAACCAATTACTTATTTAGCTATTACAAACTTTGGCAATGATATATCCCGTCCCGGCTCCTGTCAATCATCACCGGCAAGCCGTGCGCCGCGCTATGAGGCAAAGCGGTGGACCCTACTGCTCGAAGGCTGGGCCATATGCAATTGGGAAAAGCTGAGGCCTATCATATGGTAGTGAAAATCATTTCTTGAGCAGTGAGAGCGGAAGCTCCGTTCGGACCCAAAAGGGAGAAGCGGGCTCGCCACGCCTGTCTTTGCAAATGCCCGCGATGATGGGGTAATCAGGCGGCACAAAGTCCATACATAAAACAAATGCTAAATACTTAGCCACTTGAAGGGTCTGGCTGGTGATATTACCTTGATGGTCACAGGCCGCCAGCCAGGCCCTGGTGAGGCCTTCTTTTCTGGAGGCACTGGAGCCGGTTATCAGAAATGCGCCGATGGGCAAGGCCACAACATCCGTGGTTCGACTGTATTCTGAATTGGGTTGGGGTATCTTGGTGTGCCACACTTGATTTCCTTCTGGGGTGTACTTGCCTATCCAGCCGATTTGAGGTTTGGTCCCGTTGGGAACGTCATAGCTCCCCGCTGATACAAAGTCGCCGTCGGGTATAGGGGCAATCGCGCTGCGGGAAACGCTCACCAGGTCCGGCAGCCGCTTCTCCCAAACGATTTCGCCGTTGGGGGCGAACAACATCAGCCAGTCCTGGGACTGGTGGTAAAGAACCCAGCCTGGTTTGAACCTGTTGCCTATGGCCAGGATGTTGCCGATTGCCAGCCGTGCAACGCTATGGAAAAGGTTAAGCTGATCCTTTTTTTGGATATGCTTCTCCCAGATGACCTTGCCTCTGCGGTCGAGCTTGGCGAGATATGCTTTCTGAGTACAGTTTTCGACGAGAATGGTGCCTGCTACAGCGTATCCGTCGGCCAACAGGGTGAAAGAAAAAGGCACGCGGCTTGCATCTGTGGCTTGTGTTGTTTCCCGCAAAATTTTGCCTTGCGGGGTTATCTCGGCCATCCACCAGCCGCTTGCAGGTGGGGATTGAGGACAATGCATGACCGGCTTGCTCTGTTTTGTGCCGAGGACAATTACATTGCCGTTGGACAATCTTTTTACATCATTGACTGAGGAGACACGTTTCCCTAAATCCTTTTCCCATACCTTGTGGCCTTTTTTATCCACCCCTATGAGCCAGCCGCTGTCTTTTTGGTCTTTGGGGCGGACAACCCAGCCGCCCACGACTGCGCTACCATTGGGTAAGGGCGCAACGGCATTAGGCAGAGTGTTTTCCTTGGTGGGGCAGGCCATCTTGTAGTCGCCGGGGGCATAAGCTTTGCGCATTTCCTCGAGTTTCGGGTCAATGACAACATGCCCACAATGCGCAGGCGTAATAATCAAAAAAACCTCGGCGGCAAGGATTACCATAAGCGCAAGCGCGCCGCCCAATATCCATTTAGATGATTTCTTTACAGGCATGCTCGCCCCCCTTGGTGATCGATTCTGATTTGACAGCATAAACCAGGGGGCTGTGGAACCATGCTTGCATCTCAGTTTTGGGTGTGGATTTGGGTGTGGATTTATTCCAAAACATGCCAAAACTGGCAAAAACCTGCCAAAATTGCCTTTTTCAATTGATCTTTATTATCAACAACTTCCTAAGATATGAGGAGGTTAGGAAGCTCGGAATCGTGTACTTAAAATCCCCAGCATGTAAGGGCGTACGAGTTCGAGTCTCGTCCTGGGCACCAGTTATTTCAGGCAGTTATGGAGATGGCCACATCAGGCGGTGTGGCCGTTTTCAATTCGTGACTGCTGTAGCCACGCCAGTTGACGGTCATGCATGCGCGATAGCAGAACCAAGGCCAACACCGCGCCCAACAAAGCCAGGCCCATGTCCGATTGGGTGTCCCAGATATAACCCTGGGTGCCCAGGAAATCTTCGGCCGCCGCGCCGGTCCAAACCGCCACGCCCCACTCCACCAGTTCATAGGCGGCGCTGATGGCCAGACTGATGCACAAACAGGTGGGGGCCAGCCAGCGCCGGTCGTTGAGCACATTTTGCCGTAATAGCACCTCGCGGGCGATCATGGCCGGCACGAAGCCCTGAGCCAGGTGGCCCAGCTTGTCGTAATTATTGCGCTGCCAGTTCATGACCGCGCTCAGGTAATCAAACAAGGGCACCCTGGCGTAGGTGTAGTGACCGCCCACCATCAGAATAAGGCAATGCGCCCAGATGAGGCCGTAAAGCAGGGACGTGGGCCTATGGCGTTTATGGATGGCAACCAACACCGCGGCATATGCTAGGGCCGGTACCACCTCCAAAAACCAGGTGAAATAATCGTAGGGCCGCACCAACGACCAGACTAATACCGCCAAAAAACTTACTACATAAAAAATCAGCATATTCAACCAGACCGAAAAAGTCGCCCCCCCCATTGCCGGGTCGGACGTAAACATCACCAGGCAATGGTTTCAACAGTTAGACCCGTGCCGTGGCGCCCCTGGGTTATTCTTGACAGCACCATTTTTTACCGTATATTAAGGATTCTCTGAAATAGCAAAGCAAAGAGGGTTTTTTGTTTAAAAAATCAATGGATATTGTGTCAATCGTTGCCGCCAAGCGGATCAACCCGCCGGTAGCTGATTGATCATAGTTCTGCGCTATCCTGAAAACCTGTTCAGCCTATTCCCAGCAGATCTCTGATTGAGAATCCACCGCTATAGTTGTGTCCTCCGTCGGCAACGCCACCCAGTCAAACACATCAAAATCATTTAAAGCGACGGTGGTCAGCGCGCCGCGCCCTGTGCGGCTTGATGCGCCAGCCAACCAGCCGAGATACTTATGTCAAAGATGGGTAGGGCTCAACAATGAGCATCAGTCAAAATATAAATGAAATAGCCAACACTCAGCGCCTGTTACAGATGGGATGGTCTTCCCATTTTCAGACACAACTGGAGCAGTCTTTCAACGACGGCTTTATCCTGGCCAGGGTGGTGGGGGTCAGAAAAAACAGCTTTCGCACCAGCGATGGCATAAACGAATGGCTCGCCACCCTGAGCGGAAAGCTCAGGCATGACGCCAATGGCATTTATCCGGTCACGGGGGATTGGGTTTTTATGACCGACTCCGTGATCTCCAGGGTGCTGGTGCGAAAAAACGCCTTGTCCAGAGGCGCTTCGGGCACGCATAACAAACAGAATGCGCAGCCGCAAAAGGAACAGGTGATTGCCGCCAACCTCGATACCGTATTTATCGTTTCCGGTCTTGACCGGGATTTCAACCCGCGCCGCATAGAACGGTACTTGACCCTGGTCTACAACTGCGGCCTGAATCCCGTCATTATCCTGACCAAAGCGGATCTGCACCAGGAACCGGAGCAGTTCGCCGACGAAGTGGAGACGGTGGCCTTCGGTGTTCCCATACACCTGGTTTCGGTATCGGACGACACAAGCCTGGCCTCTCTGGAACAATATCTGTCTCCGGGCCGAACCGTCACCATGGTGGGGTCTTCCGGCGCGGGCAAATCCACCCTGGTGAACCGACTGTATGGTGAAAGCGTCCAGCTCACCGGTTCCATAAGCGCCCATGTGGGCAAGGGCAGGCACACCACCACCACCCGTGATCTGATCATGATGCCCCAGGGGGGAATGGTGATCGACAATCCAGGCATCAGGGAAATCGCCTTCTGGGATGCCGATAACGGGATCGAAGCGGCGTTTCCCGAGATTGAAAAGCTAGGCCAGGGATGCCGTTTTACAAATTGCAGCCATACCCACGAGCCCGGCTGCCGGGTCCTCGCGGCAGTGGATGAAGGTGCAATCTCCGGGCACAGGCTGGAAAACTACCGGAAAATGAAACGTGAACTGGAATATCTGGCCCAACGCCGGGACAAAAGCGCCGACCGCGTTGAAAAGGAGCGCTGGAAAGAGATCGCCTTGAAAATTAAATCCATGAAAATAGATAAATAAAATTGGCGAGATTATGATTTAAAATCCCCAGGGTGTACGCCCGCGCTAGTTCGGGTCACGTCCCTGGCGCCACAATGACAACAAGGGGTTAGCCGTCCGGCTGGCCCCTTTTTTTACCCTAAACGTCTGGAGCTAGTCATGGAGGCAGCTAGGCAACCGTCCCGGACGGTAAGCCGAAGGCTACTCAGCGGGACGATATATACGCAGGGCCCTTTCCAGGCGGTCGGGCGACACATAGGGCAGCAGCAGGGCGAAGACCTGGTAGTTACCCTGGTCAAAGTCGGCCTGGCTGACATCGGCGTCTTTCTTATAGGATTGCAGATAGCGCACCCAGTTGGTGGCCACGATCCAGGAGTTGTAGACCAGGGCGTCCAGGGTCATATCATCGTTGGGCCCGGTCAATATGCCCTCGTCGATCATGCTCTTGTACAGATGGCGCATGGTGCGCAGGGTGTTGCCGCGCATTTGAAGAAAGCGCTGTTGAAGCTCATCGTCCGCCTGCAGCAAACCAACCAAATCGGCATAGAAAAAGCGGTATTTCCAGATAACCTTCATTGATTGGAGCAAATAGGCGGACGTGACTTCCAGCGCCAGGTCATCGCCGGGCGGCACCATGATCCGGGCCATGTCGGCCTGGATGAGGTCGAACACGGCCCGGATTATGTCTTGTTTGTTCTTGAAGTGATAATAAAGGTTTCCGGGGCTGATGCGCAGATGCTGGGCGATCTTGTTGGTGCCCACCGTGGCGGCGCCATTGGTGTTGAAAAGCTCGATGGCCGCGTCTATGATCCGCTCACGGTTGCTCATTTGCCCCTTCTTTACTACCCCTCGATAAGTTCCAGCCGCGCCTGCTGTTGCATGTCCGTGAAACGCTGGACCTGTTGCCTGTCGGATATCAGGGTGCGCAGCATGATCAGGCCTTTTTTATCCGGCGTATTGACCACCCTCGTTCCTGGAGGGGCCTCGCCTTTCCAGCCCGGACCGGCCAAAATCAGGTCCAGTGGTTTACCGCCAAAGTCCCTGTCGCTGATGGTCAGGTAGTTCGTGGTATCGCCGGAGTATAGGGCCACAGACCAATATGTGTCAACCTGGGGCATGCGCAGGCGCAGGGCCTTGCCCTCCAGGTCGTAGACGCAAAAGCTGTATAGCAGGTCCGGGCAGGTCATCACCACCACCTGGTTGGAGATGTTGTTGGGCTTTCCGTGATACAGCTTGTTGTACTCGCCCCCGGTCTTCTGCATGATCCGTCCCTGGGCCAGATTCATCAGCACATCGGGGAAAAGCCATACCGTGACAAAATGGGCGGCAACAGCCAGGACTACGAAAGCCACGACGTATTTGACTATCCTTTTCATGGGCAACTCATCCTTACTACCCTGGGCAACCGGGCCTTGGAGGGATCGTCATACACGCTCTTGCCCGGATGGTACATGCGCATGAGCAAATACAACTGCTGGTCCGCCGTGCCCGTGGGCACCCAGTCTCCCTGGGCCTTTTCCGGAGACAGGGTCACGCTCCAGGAACCGTCGGCGGAGCGTTTGACGCTGTTGTGGTCGGCCGAGTAGATGCCATCGGGGTTGTCGATGAGCATGAAATCGCCGCCGTACACCGTCATGGACCACCAGCGGGTGTCCGGGTCCACGCCGTCGACACGGTATGTGCAGCGGGCGTTGAGCTTGCGGCCCTGGTCATCGTAGCTGGTGACGTAATACAAGGTCTCGCTGGGGTTGAGGGCCAACAGGCCGCCCATGGCGATGGTGGCCTTGGAATACATGCCGTCGGCCTCGCTGCCAGCATTGGTGTTGACCACCCATCTGCCGTTGGCCAACCAGTTGGCCTCGGCATGGCGTTTGAGGATCCAGATCGTGGACCCCACGCCCACGACAAGGGCCAACACCACGGTCAGCAGCCATGCCAGTATTTTTTTCATGGCTTCTTCCTTTCTCAGTCAGTTTGGTCTCCGGCCCGCACACAGCCGATGCGGGCCGGAGCTGTTTACTATTTAAACATGTCTAAAAAGATCATAAGCTGCATTGGTTCGCCTTCGAGCTTGGCGTTTTCCGGCGACAAGGCCTTCTTGGGCTTGATTTTGCCGGCCATGAACGCCTTGAACTGGTTTGAATCCATGGTCAAGCGTACAGCCGGCTTTTCCGCCCTGGCCTTTTGCACCTCGGCCACGCCCCGGCGGATATGCACCGTGTAGTCTTCCCGGAGGTCCGGGTAGTAGAACCCCACCACCATGTCGGCCTCGGAGGCCTTTTGGGGGTCGAGCCGCACGGCCAGGGACTCGAAAACCCTGTCGATGGGCACCGACTTGATCACCTCCATGCGTGTCTTTTTCTTGTCCACCGTTGGGATGACGATTTCGCCCGTTGTTTCCAGGGCCTTGGTCAACAGGTAGTTGCGGGCGTTGGCGTTTACCTTGCCGGCCACAATGCCCTTGATGGCCTTGGCCTTGAGGGCGCGGGCGTCCTTGTTGTCCGGCTGGAGGAGCAGAACATCGTCGGCAAGCTCCAGGGCCCACTGGCTCTGCCCCTTGTCGTTGGCCGCCTGGGCCTTGGCGTAGAGTTTGTCCGCCCCGCCGGCCAGTTCGGCCATGCGCTGGGCCTTTTCCTTGGGCGCCAGGGGGAACAGATCCTTGGCCTTGCCCGAGTACCAGCCCAGGTATCCATTATAGATATTGCGAACCGACCAGGGCACCATGCCGTAATACTCGATGAGGTACGGGTCTTCGGCCAGGTGCTTGGGCAACACCAGCTCGGCCGCGATCTCGTCGGCGCTCTTGTCCTGGTTGATGCCCCGGATGGTCTGGTCATGCACGTACTGGATGGCGTCGCGGTAGTTGGTCAGGTGCTTGTAGATATTGTCCTCGCCCTCCAGAGGCAGGGTGTGGCCCAGCACCAGGTATTCGGGTTTGAGGGCCCTGGCGATGTCGATGCTCTTGACCCATTTGGTCACGTCGCGGTAACTGGTGCCGCGAATGGTGTAGAGGTTGGGGAAGGCCTTGTAGAAATTGTCGCCGATGAACAGGACCTTCTTTTCGGGCAGCCAGACATACATCTGGTCGTTGGTCTCGCCCGGCGCGGCGATTAGAACCATCTTGACCCCGGCGATCTCCAATTCCAGACGGTCCTTGACCGTCTTGGTGGGGCGCAGCACCCCGATGGTCATGCCCTGCTTGTAGCCCAGGTGGGGCCCGATGCCGCTGTTGATGTGGTAGCCCTGAGGCAGCATTGTGCCGAACATGCGGGCGGCCCGCTTGGCCACCACCGGATTGATCACATTTAGGAAACGGTCCAGATAGTAGCCGGTCAGTTCCTGGGAGATCACCTCGGGATTGCCGCCGGCGGCAAAGGCCGATGCGCCGAAGACATGATCGGCATGGTTGTGGGTGTAGATTATGGCCTCCACCGGCTGCTTGGATATCTTGTCGAATTCGGCCTTGACCGGCAGGGCCTCTTCAACGCATTCCATGGTGTCGATGATGATGTTGCCGCCATTGCCCACGATAAGGCCAGAGTTGGCCAAACCGTAGCCCACGGCAACATATATGCCGTCGGTGACTTTGATTATCTTTTTGGGAAAATCATTGTTGTGCTGCACCAGGCGCGGATCGGGCGGCACGTCATCGGCCGTCGCGGCCAGCGCACCGGCAGCGGCCAACATCAATATTGTGAATATGGCTGCTATCCTAAAGAGCTTCATTGGTTCCTCCCACCCCCCGGAAATGATCGCCAGAGCCAATTGATCGTTCCATCAACACAGATTAGAGCATAGATTCTATTATCTATGTCAAGGGGAAATCGCTCCTTTGTGAAGACAGGCGTATTAAGCTAGTATTTCAGCAATGCTGGAAAGAAGGGCGTCCATCCGGTATGGCTTGGAAAGCGTGGCCGCCGCGCCGATTCGACGCCATTTATCCGAATGGATTTCCAGATAGCCGCTGGCGACGATGACCTTGACCCGGCGGTCCAGTAGCAACAATTGCTCCAGACAGGCCTCGCCGCCCATGCCGGGCATGCCCAGATCAAGAACAACCACATCAAAATTGTGCCTCTGATAAAGCTCAAGCGCCTGTTCGCCGCTGTTTGCGGTCCAGGCGTCATAGCCCCGATTGCTCAGAAAATCGCTGACCATTGCCACCAACTCGGCCTCGTCGTCGACCACCAGCACTGTGGCGCCTTTGCCCACCGCCACCGGTCCGGAGGCCCCGATATCTTTATCGCAAATCGGCCGCCCGTTCATCGCCGGCAGCCAGATGGAAAACTCCGTTCCCCGGCCGGCCTGGCTGGAGCAGGTGATCATTCCGCCGTGGTTGGAGACTATCCCGTAGACGCTGGCCAGGCCAAGGCCGGTGCCCTGGCCGACGTCCTTGGTGGTAAAAAACGGCTCAAAGATGTGTTTTTGGTGCTCGGACTCGATTCCGCATCCGGTGTCGGCCACCGTCAGCCGGACGTATTTGCCCGGCAAAAAGCCTGGGGTCTCCTCGGCCTGGTTTTCGCCTATTTCTTCGGACCAGGTGGAAATTCGCAGCACACCGCCCTGGGGCATGGCGTCCCTGGCATTTGAGGCCAGGTTGACCAGCACCTGTTCCAACTGGATCGAATCGCCGGCTATGTCGGGCAGATCCCGGCCCAGGTCTGTCCGCACATCTATCATCGGCGGTATGGTGCGCCTGATCATGGCCGTGCTTTGGCGCAATTCCTGGTTGAGGTCCAACCGCTTTAGGTGAGGCTGCACCTTGCGTCCGAACGTCAACAAGCCCCGGACAAGGCCCGCCGCCCGGTCCACCGAGCGCTCTATCTGCTCTATGAATTTCAGGTTGTCCGCCACGTCGCCGCCGCGGTTGCGTATCATCTCGGCGAAGCCGCTGATGGCCTGGAGGATATTGTTGAAGTCGTGGGCGATGCCGCTGGCCAGGGTGCCCACCGCTTCCATCTTTTGGGAATGCCTGAGTTGTTCTTCCAGATGCTTGCGGCTGGTAATGTCCTGGAAGACCAGAATCGCGGCAACCGTCTTTCCGTCATCATCCAGGACCGGGGTGCCGGAACCCACCAGCCACAACTCGGTGCCGTCGGGCCGGACTATGCGCGCCTCCTCGTTAACAAGGCTTACGCCTTCTTTGAGAATCCTTACGCCGGGGAAATCCGTCTTATCGTAAAGAACGCCGTCGGGAGAGTAGGCATCGAACTTGTACTGGTATTCGGGAACCGGCATTGCGGTATAGTCTTCCTCAAAGCCGAATATCCGCCGGGCCTCCTTGTTGACGAAAATCGGCTGGGAGTTTTCGGCGCTGAAAATGATTATGCCGGCCAGGCTCTGCTCGCTGGAGCCCTGCAAAAGGGCTTTGCTTTGGAGCAGAGCCCGCTGGTCCTTCATCTGTTCGGTGACATCTACATAGGTGGTCAGCCCCAGGCCTTCATCAAGCCAGGTAAAACTGAAATCAACCTCATGGAGTTCACCGTTTACGTCGGTGACATTCCAGCGTTGGTGGAGCACCCCGGCCCCCGAGCGGGTACGTTCGGTAACCGCCTCCATCCATGTCTTAATGACCTCGCGGCGATATTCATCGTTCGGGTAGGCCAGTTTCCACCAATGTCTGAAATCACGGAGCCTGTCTCTGGTAAAGCCGAAATGACCGCCGAATTCTTCGTTGAAATAGACGAGATTTACATTGGTGTCGGTGATGGCCATGGGCACGTGGGAGCGTTCCACCACCCGGCTGAATTTGACTTCACTGTTTAATAGTTTTTCTTTTGTCGCGCGGTTTTTCTCGATCAGCCGCGCGGCACCCAGCGCACCGGCAAGGCAGGTTATGGCAAACAGGGCTCGGGCAGCCATTTCCTGGCCGTAAATGTCAGAGATCAGGATTTGGTAAAAATTGCGGCCGTGAGAAGCGCCCAACATCGCGAATGCCGAGCTTAAAACCCAAAATATGGCCGCGAAGCCCAGGGCAAAGACCAGGATCGGCCCGAAGGCAACAGTCCGTTTTTCGGCCAAACCCATCAGCCGGGATATGGCCCTCAGGCGCAACAGTGCGTCGCTGAGCAGCAACACGACATACGCGTTGATGGTTTCCGTTAGGCATATAAGGCCCAATGCGTTCAACGAGATCGCCGTCTGGTCCGTGCCGCCCCACGGCGCGGGGTTGAATCCCAGCAGCAAGGGGAATATCACGCAGATCACCAGAACGTTGACCATGCGAAAAGGTATTTCCCCCCAGTACGCGGACAGGCGCCACCGGCCTTTTCGCCTCCCCTCGGCCCACCAGCCGTGCCATGCCACCCATAGGGTGAACATGGGTACCGAGGCCAGCATCCCCCAACCGGAAATCCAAATGAACCACATGGACTGGCAACCAAGACCCAGGGTTGCCGAAAGCAGGCCGTAACGCCATCCCCAGGCCTGGGACACCATCATGGGCAGTGTCAGGCCTAAAAGAAATGATGCTCGAATCGGCACAAGGTCAAACTCAAGGGGAAAGAAGTTGACCACGAAACCGACCAGACCAAAAATTATTGAAATAAAAATTTTACGGCTCGTGCTTATGGCAGCCTCCAAGCTTTACCAAGCAAGTCTATTAAGATAAAAGCCAAGATGTGAGAGGAATTTGGAACATGTTGTTCCAATTCCAATTGCCTGTTCAGATATTATTAATTGGCCCCAAGCCATGTCAACGGTCATTAAAACAGCCCATACCCAGCCGTTTTCAATGTTTACTCGTTTTTTTCATTGGTATTAGCTATTTGACTATAGCCGGCAAAGAATCAACCATTTAAACGAGTGGAATGAAGGGAAAAATCGCCTTGGCATGCCTTCTTCCGCGACAATAGTTTGGACCGGGGCGGCATTGTACATAAATCATCGGATACTGGCCCTTCCGGCTACAGATGGCAAGGGGCGCAGGTACACCCCACTATTCCTATCTGTTTAATATTGCATCGACAATTTCTATCAAGCCATAATCACCCATCGCAATTAGCTATTTGATTGCCCGACCGAAGGGGAATATAGATAGTGAAATGCGTAATTTGTCGGGCAGTGTCAGAAAACAACCTGAATCCCTGTCCAACACATTGATATTTATTTACATTTTCAGGACGGACACCGGCGGATCGCGCGCCGCCCCACCGTGTATTGGCCTGATTAACACGCGCGCCCCAAGGAGGTCTCCATGGCCGACGCCGCCAAGCTGACCAAGCTTCCCGCGGAAGTAGAAGAAAAGCTTAAGGCTTTTAACCTCAGCTACTGCCTGACCTGTGGCACCTGCAGTGCGGGATGCCCCATTACCGGCACCCCCGGAATGGAAGGTTGGGATACCCGCCGTGTGCTGCGCATGCTGGTATACGGCATGGTCGACGAAGTTGTCGACAGCAAATTCCCCTGGCTCTGCACCGGTTGCGGCCGTTGCGCCGGAGCCTGCCCCATGGATATCGACATTCCGTACATCATGGGCTTCATGAAGCACCTGCGCGACCGCGACAAGGTGCCCGGCATCCTTCACAAGGGCTGTCAGAACAACATCGACACCGGCAACAACATGGCCATCCCCCAGGAGGACTACCTGTTCAACATGGCCGACATGGGCAAGGAACTGGCCGAGGACGAACTGCCCGGCTTCTACGTACCCGTTGACCGCCAGGATGCCTCGATTTTGTTCTTCCCCAACTCCAAGGAAGTCTACGGCGACTACGAAGACATGATCTGGTGGTGGAAGATTTTCTATGCCGCCCGCGAAAAGTGGACCATTCCCAGCGAGAACTGGGAAGCCGTCGACTGGGGCCTGTTCACCGGCAACTATGACGCCACCAAACTGTTCGCCCAGCGCAAAATCGACATGATGAAGAAGTTCAACATCGAACGGATGATCATGCCCGACTGCGGCGGCGGCTCCTACGGCTGCCGTGTCGGATTGAAGAACTGCGCCCTGGAAGACCCCGAGAACAAGATCAACAGCATCTACCTGTTCGAATACCTCAAGGAGATCATCGAGCAGGGCCGCATCAAGCTCGACAAGAGCGTCCATGCAGGCAAGGTCTTCACCTGGCACGATTCCTGTAAACACGGCCGTGAGCTTGAGCGCCACTTTGGCTACGGTTATTTTGACGAGCCCCGCTGGATCATCGAACAGTGCGTCGATGAGTTCGTGGACATGCAGCCCACCCGCAAAAACAACTACTGCTGCGGCGCGGGCGGCGGCATGTGGCCGGCTCCTTATGAAGAGGAAAGCGCCTGGCACGGCCGCAAGAAGTACGAGCAGATCAAAAACTCCGGCGCCAACGTGGTCGTCGTGGCCTGCTCCAACTGCCACGACCAGATCATGAAGCGGCTGCCCAAGTTCTACACAGACTACAAGTACGAAGTTAAGTACATCTGGGAACTGGTGGCCGACGCCCTGGTCATCGATCCCTACACCGAGGAAGAGATCGCCCAGTGTGAGGCCGAAGCCGCGGCCCAGTGGGAACGTTTCGGCATCGAGTTGGATGACGACGACGATTGGACCCCGCCCGAATAATCGGTCATCGGCAGCAAAGCTGCATCAGCGGGAGGCCTTCTTTCGGGCCTCCCGTTTTTTTGCTATGGCGTATTTTCATTACCTTTGCCGGGCCAAGCCATGCCCGGCAACCCGGCAACATCACGGGTGTTGCACGAACATCGCGAATTGACAGGCCGCTTATATCCTATCGGACGGTCTGTTTTTTAACAGCCCGCTAGCGGCTGGGGAGCCGATGTGGTAATAAATTCTAGTTTGGTCCGCTTAGGCGGACGGTATTGCTTTTATCCACGATTCCGGGTGGCGCCTGTTGCTTTTCGCCTGGCCAAAGAATCATAAATGAATCTTGAGATCCGATTCACACCGGCTTCAGTTGCCGTACTGACAGCGCTGCTTCTGGCCGCCCTGATCGTCGGTTTGACGGCCTTGGGGCCCAACAACCGCGCCGTAAGCCTCAACGGCGCAGTGCTGTACCATAACGGCCAAGAGATTCTCAAACCTGACCAAGAAGTGGGCATAGTCATCAACGGCCTGGCCAAGCTGGCAGCACCGGCCGCCCTGGACATCTGGGCCAATGGCGCGGCCGGCCTGCGCCTGATGCCCGGCTCGGCCCAGCCGGAAGACGTAACCCCGGAACGCGTGCGCTGGTTTTTCACAGGGCCGGTTCCCGACCGCCTGGGCCTGGTCAACTATGGCGAGAGCGTAATAAAGCCCACCAGAATCAGGGCCCGCAACTATCTGGCCCGCAACACCGGCACGCCCCGTTTCGCCGTATTGATACCCGGTTCCGAGCACATGGGCACTCAATGGGCCCCCTGGCGCAGGCCGCTGCTTATCGCCGCGGCAATGCTGGCGCTGTTTATCGGCGCCGTTCCCTGGCTGCGCCGGGGCGGCGGGTTTTCCGACCCGCGGTTTTGGGCCCTTATCACGCTGCCCGCCCTTGGCCTTGCTGGCACGGCGATAATCGCCTTGGTCGGATACAGACTGCTGTTGGCTTTCGACACCTATCTGCTGGTTTTCGGCCTGGGGCCGCTGCTGATCCTTGTCTGCGGCTTGGGCATCGTGGCCCGCTGGCTGGAGCGCCGGATCGCGGCTCTGGTTGGAATTATCACCCGTTCCAGGGTCTGGATCGCCCTGCGAGACATGAGCCTGCCTGGCTATATCATGCTGCCCCTGGTGGCGGTCATAATTTTCGTTCCGGCCATGCTCATGCCCAGTCCGCCGCTGAAGGTCCCCTTTGACAGCGACTGGCTTCAGGAACTCAACAAAAACAAGCCATATGTGGTGGCCATCGGCAACTCCATGATCGGCTCGCGCATCGACGTCAAGCGATTGTCCGAGCTTGTGGGTCATCCGGTGGACATGAAGTGGTCGCCCGGCTCGGGGCCGAGGCTTTGGTATCTGCTGTTCAAGAACTATGTCTGCCAGGCCGAGACCAAGCCCAAATACGTTTTGCTGATGTATGCCGACTTCGAGTTTCCCTGGCCCCGCCAGGGCTGGCTTAACGAATGGGACATCCGGGAGGTGGAACGCCTGACCCCGGACAAATATCAGGAATACGACCCGGTCTTCAAAGAGCTGTGTCTGGCGGACCCGACCTTCCGTCAACAGTTGCAGCTTTTCATCCGTCGCTGTTTCAATGTGAGCAACTATGCCTTCCCGGCCAAGCAATGGCTCGACACCCAAGTGATGAACCTCACCGATCCGCCCCTTTGGGTCAAGCAGACCGAGCCAAGCTGGCAGACGCCTTTTTGGAAAAACTTTGTCAACAAGCGGTTTGAATTGGACCACTTGCGGCCCGGCGTGTTCGTGCCCCGCCAAAAGCAGCTTTTCAAGAATTTCTATAAGACCCAAAGGGCCATAGACAAGTCGTTCCTGCCCCACTTTATCCAGCTGGCCAAGGATAACGGCATTGAGTTGATCATCTTGCGCATGCAACATCGCATCTTCAACAGCGCCCACAACGGCCAGGAGCCCGAGGACATGCGCATGGTGGTAGAGGCCCAGAAAAAATACTTCGACGAGCAGGGCATCAAACATTACGACTTCAAGGGCGACCCGGAAATCACCGAGGAACTCTATGGCGCCGGCGACCACATCGGCTTCGACCACCGCCGCACCCGCTGGACCGAGATCATGTTCAAACGCATGGGCGATATGTTCAAATGACCTTTAACAGCCTGGATTACATAGCCTTTCTGGCGGTGGTGCTGCTCACCTACTGGTTTTTGCCCAAACGGGGCCAAAACATCTTCCTGCTTGCGGCCAGCTATTTCTTTTACGGCTACGTGCACCAGTGGTTCCTGGCCTTGATCCTGGGGGCCACGGCTATCAACTACATCGCCGCCCTGGGCATCCGGCGTTTTCCGGACAAGGCCAAGACAATCCTGGTCGGCGCTTTGGTGCTTAGCCTGGGCATCCTGGGTATCTACAAATACCTGGATTTCTTTGTCGGCAACGTCATCGCCCTGTTGAACCTGGCCGGTTTCAAGACCATGGAAACCACCATGCGGGTCTTTTTGCCGGTGGGCATCAGTTTTTACACCTTCCAGGTCATCGGCTACACCATCGACGTGTACCGGGGCAATTTGGAGCCGCGGACCAATTTCCTGGACTTCGCCCTGTTCGTCTCGTTTTTTCCCCAGCTCGTGGCCGGTCCCATTGAGCGGGCCGGCAATCTGCTGCCCCAGATAGAGAACAAACGCACCCTGACTACCGACCGCCTTTACAACGGCCTGATCCTGATGGTCTGGGGCTTTTTTAAAAAAATGGTGGTGGCCGACAATGTCGCGCCGGTGGCCGATAAGGTTTTTTCCCTCAACGATCCGTCGTTTTATCTGCTGTGGGTGGGCGCCTTTGCCTTTTCCGTCCAGATATTGGCCGACTTCAGCGCCTACACCGACATCGCCAGGGGCACGGCCCGCATGTTGGGCTTCGACCTGGTCAAAAACTTCGACAACCCTTATTTCTCCAGGTCAATTGGCGACTTCTGGCGGCGCTGGCACATGTCGCTGTCGTATTGGTTCCGGGACTACATCTACATCCCCCTGGGCGGCAACCGTCAGGGCCCCTGGCGCGGGGCCTTCAACATCTTCCTGACGTTCCTGCTTTCGGGCCTGTGGCACGGCGCGGCCTGGAACTTCGTGCTATGGGGCGGATATCACGGCTTTTGGGTACTGGCCGAGCGACTGTACAAGCACTATGTCCCGGCCCTGCCCCAGCGCATCGGCAAGCTGCTATTGCCGCTGAAGGTGGCGGCCACCTTCGTTCTGATCGTCTTCGGCTGGATGCTGTTCCGCGAGTCCAACGGCCTGCACTGGATCATCACCCATCTCAGTCTGCGGCCCGGCGCCTCGCCTGTCGAGGACATAGAGATCGCCCAGTTTCTGTTGCTTTTATGCTTTGTCTACTCGCTGCCCATGTGGATCAAGGCCTTTTTCGCCTGGGTGGAGGACAAGATGTGCTCGGGCTATGCCAATGACAACGGCACCTTGCCCCAACCCGCGGTGTTGCTGCGGGCCTGCATGGCTTCGCTTTGCTTCATGGGCATTTTGATTTTCCGGGGCACTGAAAGCGCGACGTTCATCTACTTCCAGTTTTAATCGGTATTGCGGCGTCCCACGAATGACTCGGCGTCAAAGTCGGCGCAGAGGATCATTCGCCGACCATCGGCCGTGTCAAACCACAGCGACAGGGTGACGCACTGGTTGCCCGAGGCCAGGGATATGTACGGACTGGAGGCATAGCGCTTCAGGCCTGCCTTGAGCATCAGATAATAACGCTTCAGGGACATGTCCGCGCCTTTGGGGGCGGGGCGGTATAGGACCTGCCCCCGGTAGGATATCTTGTTGGGCGCGCAAACAGTCTCGCTGATCTGGCGGCCGTCGTTGTCCAGCACATATACGCACTCCAACCTTGGCTGCTGCTCGATCATTCTCATGAGCATACTGCCAAGGTTGTTAATGTCGGCCTGGTTTACCTGCTCCCGCAACCAGGAAAAAATCCCTTCCAAATGCTGGCCCCACTGCTCGTTCCGGGCCGCATTGGCCAGGGCCTGATCAACCATTTTCTCGCCCAAGGCGTTTATCTCGGCAACGCACCAGCCGGTGGCGGCCCCGCCGTCGGGCCGGGGCATGCCCAGCAAATATCCCTGCAACAGGTCGGCACCCAGGTCCAGGGCGGTCAACGCCTCCTCCTGGGTTTCGACACCCTCGGCCAACACCAGGGAACCAATATGATGCCCCAATCCGGCCAGGGCCCTGATGATTTCCTGCTTGTAAAAATGACGTTCCACGCCGCTGATCAGCGACCGGTCTATCTTGATGACATCGGGCTGCAAAAGGGCGATTCGCTCCAGGTTGGAGTGGCCCGCGCCCACATCGTCAAGGGCCAAGGAAAATCCGTGTTTGCGGTAAAAGGCCACGAAAGCGGCCAGGGCCTCGGTGTCGGTGACCTTGGATTCCACCAGTTCAATGACGATGGTCGCCGGATCCAGGTTGTATTCATCAACCATGTTCAGGATGTTGCCCGAACCGGCCACCCCCAAGTCCAACAGGGATGTCTCGAAGTTGATGGTCAGCATGGCTTCGGGCAACTTGCACGAAACAGCGGCAAAACCCATCAAGGCCTTGCGCCGGCAAAGCCTGTCCAACTCCACCAGCAGGCCGTACCTTGAGGCCGCATCAAACAAGACCGGCGGTGGAATAGGCTCGCCCGTGGCCGGATGCCGGGCCCGGCAAAGCGACTCAAAACCGATTATGCTGCGGGAGGTCATCCCCACGATGGGCTGATAATGGCTGACGGCAAGTTCATTCTCGATGATGGCCGCAACATCTTGACGACTTAATTCGCCGGGCCGGCTGGACCGGTCATTAAACACCTTTTTGGGTTGCGGCTGCTTGAGCAAGTTGGTTCTCCATGGGGTTTCGGCGGTGTAGCCGAGTGGATACGCAGCAAAAAAGAGGCCAATCCGCCAAAACGGCGAATTGGCCTTGTTTACTTAGCAAACCGGTGGTTATTGCTTTTTCAAAACATACCAATATGTATGATCGTTTACTGTATACAACATTTTAGAATGTATTGCATGACTTATATAACCGCAGCTTGGGCCAGTTCCTGGGCCAATTCCAGGGTCGACGCCACCGCCTTGGCCGGGTCGGCCTCGGCCAGGGTCCGCCGCACCAGGGCGCTGCCCACGATCACGCCGTCGGCACAGGCCGCCAGGCTGGCCGCCTGCTGCGGCGTTGCCACGCCAAAGCCCACGGCCACCGGCAGGTGGGAAATGGCCCGCACCTGTTCCAGGCGCTGGGTCAGCGGTCCGCCCACCTTCAGTTCGGCCCCGGTAACGCCGGTCATGGACACGTAGTACAGGAACCCTCCGCAGTATTGCAAAACCTTTTTCAAACGTTGGTCATCGGTGGTGGGCGTGGCCAGCATGATCAGATCGATGCCCTGGGCCTTGGCCGCGGTGTACAGGGGCTCTGCCTCCTCGGGCGGCAGGTCCGGGATGATCAGCCCGCAGACCCCGGCCTGGGCGGCCCGGCGGGAAAACTCATCCAGGCCCATATGCAGGATGGGGTTGTAGTAGCTCATGATCACCAGGGGCGCGTCGACCTTGGGCGCTGCGGCGGCCAGCATGTCCAGCAGCCCGCCCGGCGTGACCCCGGCGTCCAGGGCCTTTTGGCTGGATTCCTGGATGGCCGGGCCGTCGGTCATGGGATCGGAAAACGGCAGCCCCACCTCGATGACATCTGCCCCGGCCTTGGCCAGGCCGATGAGCAGGTCCTCGAAACCGGCCGGATCGGGCAGGCCTCCGGTGACAAAGGGTATGAACGCGGCGCGGCCCTGGTCTTTGGCCTTGGCGAACGCCTGTTGAATCTTACTCATGATCATTCTCCGATCAGCGCGTTTGTTTGGGAGCCGTCCTTATCGCCCCGGCCCGACAGGCAAACCACGATGATGTTGTCCTTGGCCATTTTCGGCGCGACGTATTGCAGGTAGGCCAGGGCGTGGCTGCTCTCCAGGGCAGGGATGATGCCTTCCAGGCGACTGAGCAGACCGAAGGCGGCCACGGCTTCGTTATCGGTCACCGAAGCGTATTCCACTTCGCCGGCGTCGTGCAGATAGCAGTGCTCGGCCCCCACGCCGGGATAATCCAGCCCCGCGGCGATGGAATGGGCCTCCAGCACCTGGCCCCACATGTCCTGGAGCAGGTAGATATGAGCCCCGTGCAGCACGCCGGGCTCGCCCTTGGTCAGGCAGGCCGCGTGCTTGTCGGTGTCCAGGCCGTGTCCGGCCGCCTCCACGCCGATCTTGCGCACTCCCTTGTCGCCCAGGAAGGGATGGAACATGCCCATGGCGTTGGAGCCGCCGCCCACACAGGCCAGCAGGAGGTCGGGCAGACGCCCTTCCTTTTCCAGGATCTGGGCCCGAGCCTCCCGGCCGATGACCGACTGGATGTCCCGGACGATCATGGGATAGGGATGGGGCCCCACCACCGAACCGATGATGTAGTGGGTGTCTTCCAGGTTGGTCACCCAGTAGCGCATGGCGTCGCTGGTGGCGTCCTTGAGGGTCCGGGCCCCGCAACTCACCGGCTTGACCGTGGCCCCCAACAGCTTCATGCGGGTGACGTTCAGCGCCTGGCGCTCGATGTCCACCTCGCCCATGCAGACCACGCACTCCAGACCGAACAGGGCGCAGGCCGTTGCCGTGGCCACGCCGTGCTGGCCCGCGCCGGTCTCGGCAACGATGCGCTTTTTGCCCATCTTCTTGGCCATGAGGCACTGGGCCAGGGCGTTGTTGATCTTGTGTGCGCCGGTGTGGGCCAGATCCTCACGTTTGAGGAAGATCCGCGCCCCGCCGTGGTGGGCGCTGAGGCGCTTGGCCTCGTACAGGGGCGTCTGGCGGCCCACGTAGTCTTTCAAAAGGCCCTGCAACTCGGCCACGAACTCGGGGTCATTTTTCAGTTTGGCGTAGGCCTCTTCCAGTTCGAACAGGGCGGGCATCAGCGTCTCGGGCACGAAGCGTCCGCCGTATTCGCCGTAGCGGCCCCTGCTGTCCGGCAGCTCAGGCATTGTGGGCTCTGCGGACAAAGCTTGCGATTTTGTCATGATCTTTTCTCCCAGGCTCCATCTCCAGGCCGGAACTGGCGTCCACGGCATAGGGCCTGACGGTTTGAATTGCTTGTTCCACGTTATCCGGGCCCAGGCCTCCGGCCAGAATCAGCGGCCGCAGCCTGGCCGCTTCCACGGCCAACTTCCAGTCAAACACCTTGCCCGTGCCACCGTGCATGCCCTTTACCGCCGTATCCAGCAGCAATGTCGCGCCGCGGTGGGCCTCGGGATCGGCCTTACCTTCGCCGCCCATGCCCTGGACACGGATCACCCGCCGGGGTCCGCCCAGCATGGCGTCGGCGGCATCACCGGACCCGCCCACCAACTGGACCATGTCCAGCCCGCAGAAATCACGAATCCGCTTGATCTCGTCGGCAGGGGCGTCAACGAACACGCCCACGGTCACGGCCAGGGGCGGCAGTTGGCTGATGATCTGTTTGACCTGATCGGGCCTGAGCTGGCGCGGGCTCTCGGCCAGGATGAAACCCAAAGCGTCGGCCCCGGCGTTCAAGGCGACCAGGGCGTCGGCCAGGTTCGTCAGGCCGCATACCTTCACTCTGGTTCTCATCACGCCCGCCCTCCCCGGCAAAGCTCGTTCAGGGCCTTGGCCGGATCGCCGGATTTCATCAAGGCGCTGCCGATCAAAAAGGCGTCGCACCCGGCGTCTTTGAGCCTGGCGATATCCTCAGGCCCGTTGATGCCGCTCTCGGCCACCACCAGGATACCCCTGGGGACCAGCTGGCGCACATCAACGCTGGTCTGCAAGTCTATTTTCAGCGTATCGAGGTTGCGGTTGTTGATGCCCACCAGCGGCGGATTCAGGGGCAGCACCGCCGCTAGTTCCTTGGCGTCGTGCACCTCCACCAGGGGAGTCAGGCCCAGAGCCACGGCTTCATTATACAGCTCGGCCAGGCGCTGGGCACTCAACACGGCGGCCACCAGCAGGGCGGCGTCGGCCCCGGCCTTTCTGGCGGCGGCCAGCTGGGCCTCGTCGATGTGAAAATCCTTGGCCAACAGCGGCAGGTCCACGGCCCGGCGCACGGCCTTCAGGTCGTCCAGTGAGCCCTTGAAAAACCGCTGGTCGCACAGCACCGAGCAGGCCGAGGCCCCGGCCCCGGCATAGGTGGCCGCCTGTGTGGCCGGGTCGATGCCAACGGCTATGTCGCCCAGGGACGGCGAGGCCTTTTTGACCTCGGCGATGACTGGCGTGTGGGGGCAGTTCTTGAGCGCGGCCAGGAAATCCCGGCACGGCGCCATTTCCAGGGCCTCCCGCCGCAGGGCATCGCAATCGGTTTGCTCATGGAGCGCGGCGACCTCCCGGCGCTTTTGCTCCATTACCGTGTCCAAAAAGCCGCTCATTTCAGGCAGCCTTTCCGGCCGTGGCCGTGGCCCCGGCCAGGGCTTCCATTTTGGCCAGGGCGGCGCCGCTGTCGATGCTGGCGGCGGCCAGCTTGACGCCGTCGCGAAGGCTGTCAACCTTACCGGCGGCCATGATCGCCGCCGCGGCGTTGGCCAGGACCATGTCCCTGGTGGCGCCCTTCTTGCCGTTCAAGACGTCCAGGCTCATTTGCCTGCTTTGTTCGGCATCGGCGGCCACCAGCTCCCCGGGCGAGGCCGTGGCCAGGCCCAGATCCTCGGGGGTGATGTCCACTTCGGTCACCTTGCCGTCGGCCAGATAAGCCGCCTTGGTGGGGCCGGTGACGGTGATTTCGTCGTAGCCGCCCTGGCCGTGGACCACAAAGGCGCTTTGGCAGCCCAGACGCCCCAGCACCTGGGCCAGGGTCGTGGTCAGCTCCGGGGCAAACACGCCCATGACCTGGGCCGTGGCCCCGGCCGGGTTGGTCAGCGGACCAAGGACGTTGAATATGGTGCGCATGCCCAGTTCCCGACGCGGTCCGATGGCGTGCTTCATGGCTCCGTGCAGGGCCGGGGCGAACAAAAAGCCGATGCCCACCGCGTCCAGGCACTGGCCAACCTGCTCGGGCGTGAGGTCCAAGTTGATGCCAAAGGCCTCCATCAGGTCGGCGCTGCCGCACTGGCTGGACATGGCCCGGTTGCCGTGTTTGGCCACCCTGCAGCCCGCGCCGGCCACCACGAACGCCGCCGTGGTGGAGACGTTGAAGGTGCTGGAGCCGTCGCCGCCGGTGCCGCAGGTATCCACCAGGGTCTCGCCCCTGGCCGCCGCCTTGGTGGGCACGGCCGAGGCCTTGGCCCGCATGACCTTGGCCGCAGCGGTGATCTCATCGACGGTCTCGCCCTTCATGCGCAGACCCACCAAAAGCCCGCCTATCTGGGCCTGGGTGGCCCGGCCTTCCATGACTTGGTTCATGACCTCGGTCATCTCGGCTTCGCTGAGGTTTTGCCCGGCCACCACTTTTGCTATCGCCTGTTTGATCATTTTTTCCTCGCCGTCAAATTGCCAAACTATCCAAAACAAAGGCCGCGAACGCTCTTTGGTTGCGTCCGCGGCCGTGATATCGCTTTATGCGGGTTATATCAGATCACACAAAACCCACGGCCGCTGGAGCGCCAATAGCCCCGCCAGCCCTGCCAGGTGATGTTGTTGATGATCTGATACATGGTGCGTCCCGTTCTCCTCGTGTATACGGTATACAAATACTGGAACACTGCCGAACCGTCAACTTCTTTTTCAGCGCCGGAGGCATTTTGTATACAATTTTTTTGCATTCTCAAGGCCTTTTGACGGCTCGTTATTGACACGGGGAGCAAATGACGTCACAATCTTGTTTAGTTGCTAATCGTGTTGAGGATTATGGATGGACACCGAGGCGAAATTTAAAAATCTGCTGGCCGCGTTCATGGGCCTGTACAACCAGATAAATGCCTCGGAAAAACGGCAATATGACTTTGGCACGGGAACGATGCTGCACCCCTCGGAGATCCACACCATTGAGGCCATCGGCCAAAACACGGGCATCAATGTGACCGAACTGGCCAAACTTATGAGGGTGACCAAGGGCGCCATATCCCAGGTCATCAAGAAGCTGGAAGCCAAGGGCATGATCTCCAAGTATTTCAGCGACGACAACAACCAGCGGGTGTTGCTCAAGCTCACGGCACAGGGCCAAACCGCCTTTGACGGTCACAACCGGCTTCACCAGCGGCAATACGACCTGCTGAAAAAGGAGTTGGAGCATCTCGGCGACGAGCAGGTCCGCTTTTTGGCCGAGGTAATGGGCAGTATCGAGCGCTCATTTGAGCAACTATAAAATTTTTTACTAAACTTGTTAAGCTGCTATATAAGTTCGGAGGATATCATGGACAAGCCGTTCAACCTCAAAAAAGTCACCACTCCCATCATCCTGCATTTGCTCCAGGGCCAATTGCCCCGGCCGCGCCTGTTTCTGCTCAAATGCCTGTTGACCGCGGGCAAGATCCGCAAGCAATGCGCCGCCGAATTTCCGGCCGAGCTGTTGGACCTGGCCGCCATGCCGCTGTGGGTTTACATCAACCTCAAAGCCAGGCTGGGCCGGACCAAGGCCCTGGAAATCATGCGCATCGCCCTGTTGACCGCCGGGGTGGCCAAGCAAAACATGCTCTTCGACCCGGTGGAGCGGGGCCGCTCCTTTGACACCTTTGTGGACATGGAACTGGAGATCAACCGCAGCGGCACGACCAAGTGGAATACGCTCAACGTCGTGCGCCGGGAAGCGGAACTGTTCGAGATCGAAATCACCCGCTGCCGCTACCACGAACTGACAGGCAAGCTGGGCGTACCCGAGATGACGCCGCTGATCTGCCAGGTGGACAACGCCGTGTTCAACTCCTATCTGCCCGAGGAAATGATCTTTCACCGGGAGGGCCGGGGCAACCGGATCTGTGACGGCGCGAAAAAATGCCGTTTCATATGGCAGATGCAAGCATGACCATATGAAACGGCAACCATAAGAAAGCTTCGGAAGTAATGCCTAGGTTTTTGCCGCCCGCCAGGCCGGCGCCATTGCCTCCAACAGGGCCTCCCTGTCGCCGTCGGCCAGGGCGTCGTCGATGGCGTCTATGCTGCGGCGCAAGTGGCCGATTATCTCCACGGCCTCGGGGTTGGCCAGGGCCAAACCAGCGAAAAGCTCGGCCGGCTGGGTGCATTGCTGCCTGAGCACCCGGGCCAGCCTGCCGAACCAGGGCCCGGCCAGGGGCTCAACCCGGCCAAGGTCCTGGCCCATACCGGCCAAGGCCGCGCCGAATCCAGCCATTAGCATGTGCCGCAGGCTCTGGCCGGCGGCCATGAGCATGTCGTGGTCCTCGGGCGTGGTCTCGTTGACCTGGGCGCCCTGACTATGCAAAAAACGTCGGACCCTCTCGGTCCAGGGGCCTTCACGGCCCCTGCACAAAAACACTATCTGCCTCTCCAGCGACTCGGCCGACGGTCCGAACAGGGGATGGCAGCCCAGGACCTCGCCCCGGGCGTGGCGCATCATGCTGTTCAGGGGATCGGCCTTCAACGAGCACAGGTCGATCACCAGGCCGTCGGGTTTTGTCAGGGGGCCCAGGCGGGCCATCACCGGTTCCATCTGGTGCACCGGGATCGACAGCACCAAAATGTCGCAAAACTCGGCCAGCCTGGCCTCGTTTGGCTGGTCACGGCCCGTGGTGGCCTCCACCCGGCAATCCAAAGCGTCCAACCGGGTTGCCAGCCAGCGCCCCATGCGGCCGTGACCGCCGATTATGCCTATCCTAAAGTCGCTAAAGTCGGGTTCTTCCATGCCTACACCGTCTGGGTCGCGCCGTTCCAGGTTTCGGGCTCACCCATGGGGTAGGAACCCAGCACTTTGAGCCAGCGGGTTTCCTCGTCCATGATGTTGAGCACCTGCTTGATGTTGTCGTCCTCGACATGGCCCGCCAAGTCTACGTAGAACACGTATTCCCAGGGCGTATCCTTCAAGGGGCGCGACTCGATGCGGGTCAGGTTGATGCCCAGGTCGGCGAAGTTCTTCAGGGCCGTGAACAGCATGCCCGGCTTGTGATGGGTCACGAACAGGATGCTGGTCTTGTCGTTGCCCGTGGGAGGGCACTTCTGACGGCCGATGACAAAGAACCGGGTCATGTTGTGCGGGTTGTCCTGGATGTCCTTGGCCAGGACGTTGAGTCCGCTCTGCCTGGCGGCCAGGATCGAGCCCACGGCCGCGGCGTCGGGTTCCTCGGTGGACTTCTGAGCCGCGGCGGCCGTGCTGGTGCTTTCCACCAACAGGGCCTTGGGCACGTTGCGGGCCAGCCAGCCCCGGCACTGGTTCAGGGCCTGGGGATGCGAATAAACCCGCTTGATATCGTCCATGTTTTCGGCCTTGCTCATCAGCACGTGGGCGATGGGCGAAAAGATCTCGCCGCAGACGCTCAGGTCGCTGTCCAGGAACAGGTCCATGGTCACGCTTACCTGACCCTCGCTGGAGTTCTCCACGGGCACCACGCCCACCTGGGAGTGGTTGCGGGCCACCTCGTGGAACACGTCGATGATGGAGCGGTGGGGTGCGAAATCGCACGACGAGCCGAAGTGGCGCATGGCCGCCTGGTGGCTGAACGTGGTGGGCGGGCCCAGATAGGCCACCCGCAGAGGCCGCTGCACGGCCCGACAGGCGCTGATGACCTCCGCGAAGATGCCCCGCAGAGACTGGTTGGACAGGGGACCCTGGTTGTGATCCTGCAGGGCCTCGATGATCGCCTGTTCACGCTCGGGCGCGAACTCCGGCAGACCGCCCGCTTCCTTGTTCCGGCCAATTTCCATGGCCGCCAGAGCCCTTTCATTGAGCAGATCGACAATTTGGCGATCGATCTGGTCGATCCTGCCCCGCTGCTCCTGGATTTTATCGGCCACCATAACTTTGTTCTCCTTTTGCGTTGTTTCCACCGGCGCCAGCACTGGTTTGGGGCCTTTTGCCGCGCGCCTGCCCCCGATGGCCCAGTTTTGGGCCAATCTTATAAACAGGGGTGAGCCAGCCATTACTAGATCCGCCTGTCGCACATGGCGGCCATGCCGCGCAGTTGGTCCATTAATAATTTGAATTCATCAGGATGCAGCGACTGCTCGCCGTCGCAAAGGGCATCCTCGGGATGGCAATGCACCTCGACCATGATCCCGTCGGCGCCCACGGCCAGGGCGGCCTTGGCCATGGGGGCCACATAGCGGCGCTTGCCCACGGCATGGCTGGGGTCGACGATTACCGGCAGGTGGGTGCGTTCCTTGAGGACCGGCACCACCGACAGATCAAGGGTGTTGCGGGTAGCTGTTTCAAAGGTGCGGATGCCCCGTTCGCAGAGGACCACACCGGGGTTGCCGCCGTCAAGGATGTATTCGGCGCTCATCAGCAGTTCGTCAACGGTGGTCATCAGGCCGCGCTTCAGCAGCACCGGTTTTTTGCACTTGCCCACTTTTTTGAGTAGCGAGAAGTTCTGCACGTTGCGGGCGCCGATTTGAATCATGTCGGCCTGTTCTTCCAGCAACGGCAGGTCGTCGGCATCCATCAGCTCTGTAACATAGGGCATGCCGGTCTGGCTGCGGGCATAGCTCAGAAGGGCCAGGCCGTCGGGCCCCAGGCCCTGGAAGCTGTAGGGGGAGGTGCGGGGCTTGTAGGCGCCGCCGCGCAGGATGGCCCCGCCGGCATCGGCCACGGCCCGGGCTGTTTCGGCCATCTGTTCGTTGCTCTCCACCGAGCAAGGCCCGGCGATTACCACGAAACGTTCACCACCGATTTCGACTCCGCCCACCCGTACCGTGCTGTCGGCCGGATGACTGTCCCGGCTGTGCAGCTTTTGGGGGGCGCGGGATTTGCAGCTTTCCGGGTCTATGACCGGCACCACGGGTGTTCCGGCTCCCTGAATCTCTGCCACCTGCATTCTCTCCTCCTAGGGTTTAAAAAAATCAAGCCATGTGGTCCCTCTCCGGGTCCCATGGCTTTTTTTCCTCGTATAAATTAAAAAGGCCATGGGCTTCGCTTGCTTGGCGTCTGCCCATGGCCTCGGTTGGTCTTTATTCAGCGAATTTAGACGCTAACCTCCCCGGCCGACAGGCAGACGCCGGTAAAATAGAAAAAGCTAAAGTAATAAAAGTCCGCAAAGCTTGCGCCCCGGCCATTCATTACTGCTATTTCAGTTCTGCCTGTCATTGTCAAAAATTCGCCTTTCGTATGACGCAAATAAAACAGCAAAACCAATCGCCTGTCAAGAAGCCAAGGCGTGTTTTTTTTATTAACGTGTTGAAGCCGCAAGCCCGTTCCAGACCAACAAACCCACAACTGTCTGTTTTAGCTGTCAATCATCCCTGAAAAGCATTAATATGACCCGTCTGTTGAAAACCGCTTTTGGAGAAAATTTATGAGCGCCGCCAGCGTTAAAATCCGCAATCTGACCCGCAGCGAACTGGACATGGCCGTGCAATGGGCCGCCGACGAGGGCTGGAATCCGGGCCTGCACGACGCCGACGCCTTCTGGGCCCAAGACTCCCAGGGCTTTTTCGGCATTGAGCAGGATGGCCGGATCGTCAACACGGTCAGCGCGGTGCGCTACGGAGATTCATACGCCTTTTGCGGTTTTTACATCACCAGGCCGGGGCTCCGGAACCAGGGTCTGGGCGCGCGGATGGTCCCATTTGTCTTTGAGCGCCTCGGCAAGCGCATCATCGGCGGCGACGGCGTGTTGGCCATGCAGGATTATTACAAGAGCCTGGGCTTTGAATTGGCCTTCCGCAGCGTGCGCTGCCAAGGCGACGGCGGCACAGATCCCAGCAACCAGAGCGTCGAACTTGCCACCCTGCCCTTTGATCATGTCCTGGCCTACGACAGCCTCTGTTTTCCCGAGCCGCGCCCGGAATTTCTGCGCAAATGGATCGCCATGCCCGGCAGCCACGCCCTGGGCATCCTTACCAACGGCAAACTCGGCGGCTACGGCGTAATCCGCCCCTGCCGCCTGGGCTGGAAGATCGGCCCCCTGTTCGCCGACAACCCGGAAATCGCCGAGGCCCTGTACCTGGACCTGCGCGCAAAAGCCGACTCCGGCCCGGTGTTCCTGGACGTGCCCCTGAACAATTCCGCCGCCGAGGCCATGGCCGACCGCTATGGCATGCAGCGCGTGTTCGAGACCGGCCGCATGTACAAAAACGGCCTGCCTCCCTGGCGCGACGAACTCGTCTTCGGCATCACCACCTTTGAGCTAGGCTAGCCGAGGGCCCCCGCTCCCATGGCGGAGCAGTACTCGGTTGATCCAGCCCCGTTTAACGGTGTTGTCCGATGCCACTGCGGAAGAGCCGTAAGCAATCCGCCAGGCGGCGCTATTCACCGGAGTTCAAGCCCAAGCCTATCTCCCCGGCCGCGTTGCCGACTTTACTGGTTTTCAGCATCCAGGCTATTGAAACCGTCGCGATACCGTGAGTCTTTGGTTTGTACTTCACATGCCGCCTTGACTTGCAGGCCGCTGCTTAGCTAACGTTGTTTAGGTTCGCAAATACAATTCATCGCGACCCGTTGATTGCTCGACGTTGAGGCGGTTTCTCCTACGCTGTGCATCCTGCCCGCCGTGCGTTTCGTGCAAAAACTCATTCTCAGTGCGGAGGACGACACATGGCGGCACAACTACAGCCTCTTGGCGGAATGGAAGCGGATCTATTCCAAAAAATCGACAAGGAAACCAACGACTTCTTGATGACGCGCTACAACGGCGTCAACCGCTGGGTCATCGGCGACATGATCCGGCGCAGCGCCTATCACTATCCTGACAAGATCGCCCTCATTGACGGCGATATCAGCCGCACCTATTCCCAACTAGAAGACGACATCAACCAGACTGCTCAGGCTCTTTTGGGCATCGGCGTGCAAAAATACGACCGCGTGGCCATCCTGGCCCACAACACTTATCACCACGTCATCACCTGGCTGGGCTGCGCCAAAATCGGCGCCATCTACCTGGCCGTGAACTACCTTTTGCGCGGGGCGGACATCGCCTACTGCATAAACCACTCCGAGAGCAAGGTTTTCGTGATCGAGGACAGCCTGTTGGAGCTGGTCGATGGCGTTCTGGGCGACATGCCCACGGTAAAGACGTTCCTGTGGTCGGCGGCCACGGGCCAAAACAGCCCGCCGGCCGGATTTGTCGATTTCGACCAGTGGCGGCTGGCGGCCCCGATCCAACAGCCCGAGGCCATTCTACGCATCGAAGACCCGGCCCAGATGACCTACACCAGCGGCACCGAGTCCAAACCCAAGGGCGTCATCATCAGCAACCAGGCGCTGATCGCCCAATACATGGGCTGCATAATCGACGCGGGCTACGAGCCGGGTGACGTCAATCTAAACGCCCTGCCCATCTATCACTGCGCGGCCCGAGACGTGTTCATGAACCCCATCTTCTGGGTGGGCGGCACCAACGTGCTCATGGCCCCCGACGTGGGCCAGATCCTGGCCAATATAGAAAAGTACAAGGCCACCATGTTCTTCGCCCCGCCCACGGTGTGGATCGGCCTGCTGCGCCATCCCAAGTTCGACGACTATGACTTGTCCAGCCTGAAAAAGTGCTGTTACGGCGCATCGATCATGCCCGTGGAGATCCTCAAGGAGATGATGGAGCGGCTGCCCGGCGTCAAAGTCTACAACTTCTACGGCCAGACCGAGCTTGCCCCGTATCACACCATCCTCAAGGACGCCGACGCCATGACCAAGCTGGGCTCGGCGGGCAAGGGCGGCCTGCACATGGAAACCCGCCTGGAGGACGACGCGGGCCAGGCCATTACCGCAGTGGACACACCCGGCGAGATCTGCGGCCGCGGCCCCCACGCCATGACCATGTACTTCAAGGAGCCCGAAAAGACCGAGGAGGCCATGAAGGGCGGCTGGTTCCACTCCGGCGACCTGGGTGTCTACGACCAGGACAACTACGTCACCGTGGTGGACCGCAAAAAGGACATGATCAAGACAGGCGGCGAAAACGTACCCTCCCGGGAGGTGGAAGAGGCCATCTACCTGGACCGCAACGTCGAGGAGGTGGCGGTTATCGGCCTGGACCATCCCAAATGGGTGGAGGCAGTCACCGCCGTGGTGGTGGCCAAAAAGGACATGGTCATCGATCCGGACCAGCTCATTGAGCATTGCCGGACCAATCTGGCCCCGTTCAAGGTGCCCAAGAAGGTCATCGTGGTCGAGGCCCTGCCCAAGACGCCCACGGGCAAGATCCTCAAGCGCCAGATGCGCCAGGACTACAAAGGCGCGTTTGCCCAAGAATAAACCACGCGCCGCCGGTCATCCCCGGCAGCCGTAAAAACAGACAAGGGGCTGGGTCGAAAGGCCCGGCCTGTTTTTTGTTTCTGCGGCACTTGGCTAATAAAGGCCGGCAAGCCTTTTAATGCGACTTACTCCAGGCCCAAATGACGAGACCTATACACACCATCATAAAGCTCCAATTAAAATTCTTTACAGTTAAATGCCTGCGTGTTAAAAGCACAAAAGTACTATTCGATTAATACGTATATTGCTTTAAGATTTACACTATGTGTATATTTTTATATTGCGTTGTCTAAGAGGGGGTAAAGATGGACGCACAGTCAAGATATCTAGATATTGAAGCATCCACTCTCAATGTTGATATTCAAAATCTAAAGCACTGCCAACTTGATTACACGCAGTTTTCCACAAAATTATTTACGCTGACTCTGGCCGCCATCGGCGCCGTGCTATTGGCTTTGCCCGCAATCCTTGAAAGAAACCAAATATTTGATTTATCAGGTACAATTATCATTTTCATTGCTGCATTAATTTGCTTTTCACTTTCAGCAATTTTGGTTTACTCGTTGCCAATCTTCGCTTGGATCATTATTCATAAATGCCGCTCAATCTTTAGAATGATTAGTTATCTTAGGATATTGGAATGGATAAAAAAGGACGAACACAATAGAATAAAGTTTTGGCAGGGATACGAAATCTCTTACAGAAGCATACGCCAACATTCATGGCTTAAGGCAAGAACGCTAGAATCGGGTGGTTCCAGCGATGATTATGAATTTTGGCGAAAAAAAATGCATATAAAATTCAAAGACGACAACGCCAAAGAGCCAAACGAAGCCTTAAAAAAGATAAACACTGAAGTTAACGATGCCGGTGTATGGAAAGAAGAAAATAGAGAAGAATCTTTTTATATAGGTAATTATTATGAAAAATTAATTGGGTATATCAGCAGGCTTATGTTCATTGCCTTGGCTATGGATTTTGCCGTATTGACACTTACAGTTATTTACGCAATCGCATTTTATTATTTCAATTATTGTTGTTTTGGTATTAAGCCGAATCACCCACTAACCTGTATTTTTGTCATAGGTATAAATATCATCGTAATGGCTTTTGCGTTTTATATACTCTGCAAGCGTTACTATCAAAAATCAAAGCAAAACGATCGATATATTCTCGAGCTAAACATGCTGCCGTTTTCCCAGGAAGCCCAGTTTTTCATGTGGTGCTGGGCCCTAAATATCAACCCTCGGGAAATTGATCCGGACTGTATTTAGCTTATTGATCAACCCAAACACGCCCAGAGGAAACGGGCTCTTTGATAGAGCATACGGCACACCCGCTCAGGTCTATTTGGTCGTCTTGGTTTCCACCCCGTCCCAGTCTTCCGGCGGCGGGGCTTGATCGTAGGCCCGGCAGCGGTCGGCGAGCAAGCGGCAGGCCGCGTCGGCCTGACCGGAACGGTCGATGCTTTCCAGGACTTCCAGCGCTTCCTGGAATTGCCGCTGCTGATACATGTCAAAGGCGCCGGCGTATTGATCCAAGTATTGCGGGATGTCTTCCCCGGCCCCGGCAACCAGTTCATATATGGCCACGGGTTCCTTTTTGCCCTTAACCCTGATCAGATCCAGGACCCGGAAGCGGAACTCGTCGCCGCACATTTCGCGGGTGGACATGCTCACGACTATTTCAACGCCGTACTCCCTGGTCTGGCCCTCCAGGCGCGAGGCAAGGTTCACGTTGTCGCCGATGACGGTGTAATCGAAGCGAAGTCTGGAGCCCATGTTGCCCACCACCATGGGCCCGCTGTTGACACCCACGCCCACTGTAAGGTTGCGGCCCTGGGCCTGGGGCAGGTCGCGGTTGAGCCGGGCCACCCTGGCCACCATGGCCAAGGCCGCGCGGCAGGCCCGCCGGGCGTGGTCGGGCTGGTCCACCGGCGCGCCGAACACGGCCATGACGCTGTCGCCGATGTACTTGTCCACCAGGCCGCCGTTTTCCAGAATCACCTCGGTCATGGCGTCTGTAAAGGCGTTTAAAAGACTGGCCAGGTCCACCGGATCCATGCCCTCGGCCAGGCTGGTGAATCCCCGGATATCCACGAACAAGACGCTGAGTTCCTTGCGCTCGCCGCCCAACTTGAGCTGATCCGGGTTGTCCATGATCTGCTCTATGACCGCCGGGCTCAGATAATGCTGGAAGGTCTTGCGGACCTGGCGTTTTTCCCTGGCCTCCACCAGATAGCGGTAGGCCGTCACGGCCACGGCGGTCAGGAATAGCGCCCCCAGGGGGAAGATGAGGTTGACCAGATATCCGGCCACGAAAAGCCGGTATCCGCCGTAGAGCGCGCCGAACCACAAAAGGGTGGTCAGGCCGGCCGCCAACCAGGCCCTGCTCAGGCTCATCAGCCAGGCGCCCAGCAGGCACAGGGCCAGCATGGCCCCCAGGTCCCAGAAGGTCATCAGCGGCGTGCGCACCAGAAAACCGCCGCTGAGGATATTGTCCATGGTCTGGGCGTGGATCATGGCCCCGGGAAGCTGGCGGTTGAACGGCGTGGGCAGCCGGTCGTGCACGCCCATGGCCGATACGTTTATCAATACCGCCATGTCCTTGAAGGAATGGGGCAGCTTGCGGTGTTCCAGGATATCGGTGGCCTCCACATCGGGCATGGCCGCCGAGCCGCCCAAATACCTGACGCGCAGCATGCCTTCCTGGTCCACCGGTATGGTTCTGTCGCCCAGCCGGATTTCATCCAGGCCGTGCTCGGCCACATAGAGCCGGGGCAGTTCAAGATCCATCAGCCGGGCCAGCATGGCCAGGGAAAGCGATGGGTAGAACTGATCGCCGCACCGGGCGGCCAGGGCCAGCCTGCGCACCGAGCCGTCCACGTCGGGCCGCACGTTGTAGTAGCCCGCGAAGTTGTTGACCTCCTCCAGGACCTGCTGGTTGTTTTCCGGCACGTAACAGGAAAACACCGGCGCGCTGTCCATGGCCTTTTCATTTTGATAGGCCACCTGCTTGAAGGCGTATTTGCCGATGCGGGCGCGCCGTTGGGCCACTTCCTCGTCGCTCAAATAGGCTACGTCGCTTTTATCGGTGTGAAAGAAAAAGCCCAGGACCACGTCGCCGGGCGGCTGGGCCATGGCCTGGGCCAAGACCAGGTCCGGGTGGTTTTCCAAAAGAATTTTTTCCAGGTCGATGGGCTTGCCCTGGGCCGCGTCCTGGGCCATCTGCACCACGGCCTCAAGGGGAATGGCCTGTTCGGGCTCGAAAAAGCCCATGTCCAGGCCGATGCACTTGGCCCCCTGATCTTTGATCTCGGAGAGTAGCGCGGCCATCTTGCGGCGGGACCAGGGCCAGCGCCCCTGTTCGTCCAGGCTGCGCTCGCCGATGGACACCACCACCACCTTGCCGCTTTGGGCCTTGACCGGCCCCCTGTACAGGAAAAGGGCGTCTTCCACCTTGAGCTGCATCAGCTCCAGAAACGGCAGCCCGGCCATATAGACCGCCCCGGCCAGAATAAAGACCGCCAGGCCCATGGCCAGGGGTATGAAAAAGCGGTTGTGGATAATGGCCGAGCCTCCCCTAAAAGGCCGGAGCCGGGCTGAGATGAGCCCGGCCCGCGTTATAAAAACCGATTTGACAATTGCTTACTTTGACATCTTCACATATCCGGTGGCGGACCATCGGTCGTCCAAAGAGCTCTTGACGGCCCAGACACCGGCCATGTGATCTCCGTTGGTTCCGTAAAATGCCCCGTTGATCCTTGACTCATTTATGGTTTTTGATGTTCCGCCCCTACTGATGGATTTGGTACCGCAAAAAGTATCTATGGACCATTCATTACCGCCGGTTATATTTCCGCTGGCGCAATTTATGTTGACCGACCTCTCCGACGCCCCAGACTGGCCGTTGCTGACGTCGAGGGTGAAATCGCTGATAGCGCCACTGCTGAAAATTACCTTGCATCCCACGGAACCACTCACTTCATTGCCATCGGCGAACATGCCTTTGGCGGAACCGGAAAAGGTATATTGGGTGCTGCCGCTGGGCATGGTGGAGGTCTTGGTGCCGGTTACGTAATATCCCTTTGTCGGGAAGTCGTAGCTGTTACTGGTTACAGCCTCGGTAAAGTTCAATGTATCCGACTGCCAGTAGCCCCAGCTCAGAATTTCGGTTCCACACTCGCTTTCCGAACCGTCCTTATGAATGGTGATGTCATAGGCCGGGCTACCCAAATCAGTGAGGTTGTTTATCTGTACGTTTTTCAGGTAGTCAAACCCACCGGCTGCATTCAGCCCCCCGGCGCTTCCGACACGATAGGCTATGACATCGGCTCCACTGCCGAAATTCTGGGCCGTATTGCTGGCGAAAAGGGCCCTGGCGGCGGAGTCGTCCAGCGCCATGGTGGTAAAAAAGCCATAGCCGGTGAGGGTGCCGCCCGCGCCGCCTTTGTCCACTGCGTAGATTCCGGCGGCCGCATCCGCGCCGCCGTTGAAGTCGGCCTGCCATTCGCCGCCCAGATAGTCGTTGTTGCTGCCGTACACCGCGCCGTTGATATCATAATCGTCGGCCACCGCTGGCGCGACCGCGCCCTTGGTCAGTTCCACCGACGCGCCGCTGATGTTGAATGTATAGGGAGAAGAACCGGAAATGATTCCCGTGCCGCCGCTGGCCGTAATCAGAATCAGGTCGGCTCCGATCTTGCCGTTACTGACGTTAAAACCGAAATCCGTGATCGCCTTAGTGGAAAAATTAACCTGGCAACTGCCGGTTCCAGATAGCAGATCGCCGTTGCTGAAGCTGCCGTAGGCCACGCCGTTAAAGGTGTAGATATTACTGGTCAGGATGCCGGTCGACGGTGTTCCGGTGATGTAGTGGCCGTATTCGCTCATGGTGTAGTCGGTGGCGCCCACGCTGAATGTGTCATCGGTGGTGGACCACTTGCCCCATTCCAACACCGTGCTTCCCGACTCGCTCTTGCTGCCCAGGCTGTGGGTGGATATAGCGTGCCGCGCGGCGCTGACGTCGCTGTCCACGCCGCCTATCTTGAGGGTGACGATGCGGTTGAAGCCCGGTTGGATCTCCATGTAGTTGGCGGTGGGGTCGTTGTGGTCCCTGGCGGTGGCCTCGCTGCTGAAGTTCTGGAGAGCGGTTGTGGAACCGCCGCCGACGATGGAGCCCATGGCCCTGTAGGCGGGCGCGCCGCCGGAGTTCATCACCAGGCGGGTGAAATAGCCCTTGCCGGTGAGCTTGGTGGAATATTCGCCCTGCTTGGTCGTGGCAAAGTAACCGCTGGCCGCATGGGAGCCGCTGGTGCCGTATTGGGCCGACCAGACTCCGCCCGCCGCGCCGCCGCCGTTTCCGAAAAACGCCCCGTTAAGGCTGGATTCACTTATGTTCTTGCTGGTTCCACCCGCGGTGATTGTTCCGTCGGACCAGGCAGTGACCTTGAAAGTGTCGCTGGTGATGGTCCCCGTGCCGCCTTTCAACACCACGGAGTTGTTGCCGCCGTCGTTTACGTTGAGATAAAAGTCGGTAACCGCCGAGGTGCCGAAGTTGAATGCGCCGTACACCGAGCCCGAAAGGTCGGCCCCGTTGGCCATGATGCCCCCGGCCGTGCCGGTGTATTGATACATGCTGGTGGCGGGCAGGTTGCTGGCGTCGTATCCCTGGACCCAATATCCCTTGAGGATGGTCAGACGCCCCGAACTGGTATCGACGGTCGTGGTGGCCGCGGTCCACGAACCCCAATTCATGTTTGAGTTGCTGCCGATCTGGGTGATGGAAATATCATAGTCCGGCGAGCCCATGGTGGTCTCGTTGCCGCCGAGAATGCAGCGGGTCAAATAGGCAAACCCTTCGGATGCGTACAAGCCGCTGCCATCGGCCACGGTTTCTCCGTTGCCAAAGTTCTGTTTGCCGGTGCTGGCGAAAAGGCCCTTGACACTGGTGCCGCTGACCATCATGCCGCTGAAATAGCCTTTTCTGGTCAGCTTGGCCACCGGAGTGGGCGTGGCTGTGGGTGTTGCCGTGGGCGTGGCTGTGGGTGTTGCCGTGGGCGTGGCTGTCGGCGTGGCCGTTGGTGTTGCCGTGGGCGTGGCCGTTGGTGTTGCCGTGGGCGTGGCTGTCGGCGTCGCCGTGGGCGTGGCCGTTGGTGTTGCCGTGGGCGTGGCCGTGGGCGTGGCCGTGGGCGTGGCCGTGGGCGTCGGGGTGGGAGTGGGCGTCGGCTCATCCTCATTGACGATCGTAAGGGTGGTCAACGTCTGGGCCGCGTCACCGGCACCTTGCTCACCCCCAACAGATCCCCCCGTGCCGCCGGAACCGGAACCGCTGCCACTGCCGCTGCCGGAACCGCCGCCGCCGCCACCGCTGCCGCCGCCGCCGTCGTCATCGCCTCCATCATCATCGCCGCCGCCGGAACCGGAACCGCTGCCACTACCGCTACCGCTACCGGAACCGGCGCTGCCGCCGGATCCGCCGCCGCCCAGGGCCATGGAGGCCCACTGTTGGACCACTCCGGCGGGCATGGGCTGTGTAAAAACGCCCCCCAAGGGGCCGAGGGTCGCCATCTGGCCCGCCGGCACACTGACAATCTGCCCCGTGGCGAGACTTGTTACAGACAACGAACCAAAAAAACTATAGAAAAGGGTTGTAGAGCCCGTTCCGCCGCCCAATTGGGCCAAACTGGGGACCCCGCCCGATGCGTCGGCCACCAAAACCGGACGTCCCATGGCCTTGCCGGTGTTTTCCTCGACAACCTCCACGCCGAACAGGGTGCCGCGCACGCCGGCCAGGGCGTTGGGGGTCTCCACGGTGAGAGTCGTCTTTTTATATTTGAGCAGGGGCAGGACATAGAAAAGCGCCTTGCCCTTCATCAGCTGGGTGGTGGTCTTTTTTTCCTTGGTCAGGGGATCATCAAGGTAGTCCTTGATAACGAAATGGGCATCAGGCCCCAAGGCCACCAAATCCTTGCTGGTGAACTTAAGCACCAGACGCGAGTTCTTGAGGGTGTAAAAGGTGTCCTGCTGGTAGACGTCGTCGCCCCCGGCCGTGAAATATGCCTGTTTGGTCGCGGTGTGCAGGGCCACCGCCTCCCCCGTTTGCTTGTGAACAACGGCCGCCGGTTTGCCTGAAAGGGGAATAAAACTCCTTTGCACATCAACGCCCGCAAGGGCGGCGGGCATAGCCGATGTGGTGACGGCCTTGCCCCTAACGGGCTGATCTTGTGCCGCAGCCGGTACCGCCAAGGCGGCCAGCAGCCACAGCGCACCCAGCAAAGAAATGGTTTTTTTACGTTCAAACATGTTTCCCTCCCCAAGGGCGGATAACACATGGCAACAATTCAGAGTCTAGAAGCTATAGCCTACACCCACCGAAAAGGTTGTCCGGTCGGTGGTCTGAATCTCAATATTGGACCGTACATCCACGTAATCGAAATTGAAGGACACGGAAAAGTTATCAGTAAAGTGGTGGCTGAGCACGGCGGTATAGGAATATCTGCGGTCTGAACGCGGGTAGCCGAAGAGCAGTTCCGGATCCTGGTAGTCCCTCAAGTTGTAATGATAGCGCAGGTACAGTTCGCTATCCCAGGGCAAAACAGCGCGGTAGCCTATGGCCGCGTAGGGTCCGTCGTAGGTGAAGCGGCCGTCTTGGGAGCGGTGATCCTCGTAGCCAGCCGTCAAGAAGATGACATGGTCACCCTCAGCCAGATAAACGCTGGCCGTGACGTCGGCCCGCTGGTTGTGGTTGTCCAAGGCCGAACTCTCCCGGGCGAAAAAATTCTCCCGGCTGAAGGAATAGAGCCCCTGCACACTGAAATATTTATTTGGGCGGTAATAGATATTGGGGTCCACATGCAGGGTTTGAGAGAGGCGATCGTTGCCGTAACCCCGCCAAGTGTAACCAACCGGCAACCTGCCCACAACGGTGTCGCCCATCCACCAAGGGCCGGTCTGCAGGTCGAAAACCATGTAGTTGAACTCCGACTTGTCGATGTAGTTCTTGTCATAGGCGCTCAGTTCGGTGTTCCACATCAGTCCCTTGGGCTGGCCCAGGTCGTAGAGCATGCTGCCCGTAAAGCTGGCCAAAACGCCCTGGCCGCTTTGGCGGGCCGTTTCAGAGCCCGGACGCAGGCTACCGCCAGGCACGGAGTATTCCCGGTCTTCCGGGCCAAAGCTTATGTTGTCGTCCCACAAATAACCCAGCCATGCCCTAAAGCTGTAGTAGGCACGGCGGTCGCGATGCTCCAGTTCGGCCAACATTCTCTGGATGTTGTCGCGCACCGTATCCGGCGGGCCCACTTCCAGCACCCGTTTGGCCTCCTTTTTAGCCTCGTCATAGCGTTTCTGGGCCATCAGCGCGGCCGACAATTCCAGACGAACCCTGTGCAGGTCGGGATTTATTTCCAGGGCCTTTTCGTAGTAGCGCACCGCCAGGTCGGCGTTGCCCAGCCGCATGGCGCAGGTGCCCATCCAGAACATAAGGTCGGTGGTCTGCACTTCTTTGGAGATTTCCTGGAACAGGGGCAGGGCCTCGGCGTATTGACGGTCGTAATACAAGGTCAGAGCCTCGGCCAGCCGGTTGTCCAACTCGGCCAATTGCTCGGGGCTCATGCTGTCGAGCTTTGCCTGCATTTCCTTGGTGAGTTTTACCTGGCTGCCGACTGCCGGGGCGCCGGCGTCCATGCTGTCCTGGGCGGCTGCCGGAACCGCCAAACTCAACAACATCAGCGCCATGGCGCAAATAATGGTTTTCACCAAAACTGATTTCACACCCTGGCCTCCGGTCGTCACCGCCGAGGAAATGCCGGAATTAGACATATTCCCTATCACCATGATATTTTTTTGCTTCGCATTGATGGTGTGCGTGGATAGGAACAATCCGAAGCAACACTAGCGCCGATCCCAAACGCTAATTATCCTGCCATGTTCCGTGTCACATGGCAAGCCGCTGATGAAGGAAAAAACGTTCCATTCGCTGGACAAGGCACAAAACCAAGGGCGATTTGGCTTTTTTAACGAACCGCCGTGCGACTGGTGCGAAGAATGTTAGCGAGTATACAGCCAGGGCAAAGGACCGGTCAGCGTGGTTCCATCATCTGACGACGTACAATTATTCAACATAATTTCAACCTGTTGGGGTGAAAAATACTACTCACTCCATTCCATAGCCCACATTGAAACAGGCCGGACGCTACGCCAAAACAAGCCATGCAAACGGTTGAGCGGCCTGTTTTTCCACTAAAAATAAAAACCGGTTGGGAGGAAGTAATTTGGGGGGGCCGGTTCAAGCCTCGGGTGGCTCAGGCGCTTTCTTACTAATCAACTCGTGATGGCTGGCGCACATCGACGCGGCCAGCTTGGCCAGGTTTTCCATGTGCCGCCTCACATCCTCGGGATCCCGGCCGGGGTAGTTGCGAAAGGAAATCAGAATGCCGTTCAACGCGGCAAACAGGGTGTGGGCGTGCAGGCGGGTCTGTTCCGGCGAGGCCTTGGATTCCATGAGCCTGTCGAACTGCTCCAGCACGGACCGCGCCGCCTGGTTGACCTTGTCCAGGGCCGGACCGGACAATTGGCTGTCGAGCATGAAATGGGTCATCATGCGGAAATAGTGGTCATATTCCAGCAGAAAATCGATGTACATCAGGGCAAATTCCGGCAGGTTTGAAATCCGGCCCGAGGCTATGCGCTGATCGACCCTGGCGATTATCTCCTTGGTGCCCAGGACGAAGGCCTCGGCGAACAGGCTCTGCTGGTCCGGGAAATAGCGGTAGATCGAAGACACGGCAATGCCCGCCTCCTGGGCTATCTCGCGCATGCTCACCTGCTCGAAGGGCTTTTTGGCGTAAATGCGCTCCGCCGCGTCCACGATTACGCGCTGGCGGGCCTTGCGCTCCTCTTCTTTCAGGGCGGCGAATGTCGTGTGCTGTTTGGCCATTGTTGATCGCCTCCTTCGCTCAGCCGTTATTTGCAATAAACAGGGGGATGGCCAGGCAAAGCGGACCATCCCCCATTACCACGCGTGTCGTCGTCTCGGCTTATGCCCGGCTCTGGACCATCTCCAGGGCCACGTCCTGATAGACATGGTAAAGCCGGTGGCAGAAATCATCCCACTGGCGGCAGATGGCCATGGTCTCGGGAGTCATCTCAAAAAGGTTGGGATGCTGGAAGATCCGCCCGATCTCGTCCTGATATTCTTTTACCAGAGCATCGTCGGCGCCCGCAAGCACGTTGGCCACGAACTCCTGGGGCGAATACCATGCCGCCGCCTTTTGCAGGTCGCGGTGGATCTGGGTCAGGAGCACGTTGCGGGGCCCTTCCCAAAGTTCGTTCACCGCCGCGTCGCGGTAGAGCCTGGGCAGGGAGGAGAAGTCCTCCATCACGCCATGGCCGCCGAACAGGCTCATGGCCGCCCGCACCACGTCCGGGCAGTCCCAACTCGTGGCGATCTTTTGCAGCATCACCAGCTCGCGCACGGTGTAGCGTTGCTTTTTCATTGCCTCGTCGTCGCCGCCCCCGCCGGTGAATCCGCCGGGCAGGTCCAGCACTTCCTTGTAGAGCCGGAAGGCCCCGGCCAGGGTCCGCTTGGCCGAGCGCTCGATACCGGCCAGCTGGACCGCCACCATGGGGAAGGCCGCGATGGGCACGCCGAAGGCCTCGCGGAACCGGCAGTACTTGGCCGCCTCGCGCCAGGCCCTGGTCATGGACGCCGCGCCGGACAGGCCCACGGTGAGCCGCGAATAGGTGAGCACCACGCCGACCATGTTGGCCAGGCCCCGCTCCAGGGGCCCAACCTGATAGGCCACCGCGCCGTCAACGGTGATCTCGGCGGTGGTCAGTTCGCTGGTGCCCATCTTCCACTTGATGCGGTCGATGGTGAAACCGTTGCGGCGCTGGCGCTGCTTGTCGCCAGGCAGCCAGGAGGGCATCACGAAAAGGCCGACCTTTTCCGAGCCCCTGGGCTTGGCCGTGACCATGGCGTAGTCGGCGTGGGTGGCCGAGCAGAAAAACTTGGTGCCGTAGAGCTTCCACACGCCGTCTTCCTGCACGGCCTCCAGCAGGTTGGAGGGCACGTCCGAGCCGCCCTGGATCTCCGACAGGTACTGGGCGCCGATGGCGAACTCGCCGTCAATGCCCTCCTTGCAGTGCTCCAGCACGGCCTTGACCTCGGGCGTATCGGCGTGGGGCTCCATCACCGAAACCAGACCCTCGGTGCAGGTCAGGGGGCACGATACGCAGGCCTCGCCGTTCTGGTAGATCAGAAACATCTTGATCAGGCGCACCCAGGGGTGGGTCTTTTTGGAGAACAGGGCCTCGCCGAAGACCTCGCGCTCCAGCACCTCGGTCTCCATGGGCCGCATAATGCGGTCGATGCGGTTTTTGTGGCCGTCGTAATGCTGCATATAGGGGCGTTTTTCAGGCCAGGCGATCTCGTCGGCCAGCTTGCGCCACTTGAACGATGCCTTTTTGGACGTCTCGCGGGCCGCGGCGTCCACCTCATCGGCCATGTCGCCGCAAAAGGTGCGCACCACGGCCTGGGCAAAGGGGTCGTCGGCATAGTAGTCCACGGATTCCCGCCACTGCAGGAAATCGTCAAAGCTGTACGGGTTGTTGCGGTCTGGGTAGCTCACGGGTTTTGTTCCTTCCATATGAAAACAGGGAAGCGCCCGGCCAGAGGGCGCCCCCGGGAAAAAGCTATTGGGCCAACTGGCCCCGCAGGGCGGTCTTGAGGATCTTGCCCGTGGAGTTCTTGGGCAGGGCCTCGATGAACCGCACCTCCTTGACCTGCTTGAAACCGGCCAGGTTGTCGCGGCACACCTTGATTATGTCCTCTTCGGTGGCCTGCTGGTCGGGTTTGAGCACCACGAAGGCCACGGGGATCTCGCCCCACTTTTCATCGGGCCGGCCGGCAACGGCCACTTCGGCCACGGCGGGGTGGCTTTGCAGGGTCTGTTCGATCTCGGCCGGATAGATGTTTTCGCCGCCGCTGATAATCATGTCCTTGAGCCGGTCGATGACGTAGACGCAGCCGTCTTCGTCGATGCGGCCCAGGTCGCCCGAGCGGTAGCAGCCGCCCTTGAGGACCTCGTCGCTGGCGGCCTGGTTCTCCCAATAGCCCAGGAACACCTGGGGGCCATAGAGGCAAAGCTCGCCCACCTCGCCTACGGGAAGCTCTTCGTCCGAGCCGGGCCTACAGACCTTGACCTGGCCGTGGCAGACGGCCTTGCCCGCCGAGGCGCATTTGTCCATGCCGATGTCATTGGTCCAGAAGGTGATGGCCCCGGAATATTCCGTGGCGCCGTAGACCTGGGCGATCTTGAAGCCCTTTTGGTCGTAGAGATGGATCAGGCTGGGCGGCACGGGCGAGGCGCCGCACACGAAATGGCGCAGGCTGGAAAGGTCGAATCCCGCCACCACCTCGGGCGGCACCATGGCCATGGCCATGAGCATCAGGGGCACGGTCATCATGAAGTTGATGCGCTCGGCCTCGATGAGCTTGTACACGCCCACCGGGTCGAAGTCGGACATATAGACCGTGGTCACGCCCAGATGCACGTTGGCGAACACCGGGGACAGACCGCCGATGTGGAACAGCGGCGCCACCAGCAAATAGCGGTCCTTGTGGGCCCAGCGCAAGGTATGGGACAGGCCCAGGGAGGCCCAGAAGGCGTTGTTGTGGCTCAGCGTAGCCCCCTTGGGCTTGCCCGTGGTGCCGGAGGTGTACATGATCACGCAGGGGTCGTCGCCGCCGCCCTGGGGGGCCGGTTCATCAGCGGAACCCTGGGCCAGGAAATCCTCGAACTCCTGGTCCTGTCCCTGGCCGCCCTTGCGCAGCATGATGTGGGCCGGAATCTTGCCCCGCAGTTGCTCCACCACCGGAGCGAATTCGCCGTCATACAAAAGCAACTCGGCGCCACAGTTGTTGAGGATGTACTCCAACTCGGGCGCGGTGAGCCGCCAATTGAGGATGGCGGTGATCACGCCGATCTTGGCCGCGCCATACACGGCGCAGGTGATGTGCTCGTTGTTTTTACACAAAATGGCGATACGGTCGCCCTGTTTGATGCCGCTGGCCGCCATGGCCGAGGCAAAGCGGTTGGCCCGGGCATTGGCCTGGGCATAGGTGTAGCGGTATCCGGTCCCGACGCAGGCCTCCATGTCCGGAGACAAAAAAGCGCGGTTGGTCAGCATTTGGCCCAGATTTATTTTCATGGCTCAAACCTCCAAAGGGTAATTGCGATCATTTTACAGAACAGTGTTCGCAGATTAAATATATCGTTCTTTGAAGTCAAGCCGAATCGGAAGGGAATAATGCGAAAGGTGGCGGGAGGTGTCTGAAGGTAATATTTAGGTGTCCTAGTCGAGAAAAGCGTTGACAGGTCAAGGTCCTAGCTGAAGGAGCCATGGCCTTCCGGTTAAGATGGTTCAAACCAAAAGAAGCATCTTAATTGAAAGGAAGGACCATGACTCAATCGCAGTATATCATCAACCGCAAGCTCAATATCCTGGAGTTGGGCCAGACTCTGGGAAACATCTCCGAGGCCTGCCGCAAGCTGGGCATCAGCCGCCAGCACTATTACGACATCAAGCAAGCTATCGATGAAGAAGGTCTGGAAGGGCTCTTGAAGAAGAGCCGCCGCGTGCCCAGGATCGGCAACCGTGTGGCCCCCGAGATAGAGCAAAAAGTGCTGGATTATTCTTTACAGTTTTCCACCCACGGCCAGACCAGGGTGGCCAACGAACTGAAGAAAATCGGTATCCAGGTCAGCGCCGGAGGCATTCGCAGCATCTGGCTACGGCACGATCTGACGCTCAAGGCACAGCGACTCAAGCGTCTGGAAAAATGGGCGGCGGAAAACACCGAGGTGCTTACCGAATCCCAGGTCCAGGCCCTGGAGACCGCCAAGCAGGAAAAAGAGGCCCACGGTGAGGTGGAGAGCCCTCATCCCGGCTTTCTGGTGGCCCAGGACACCTGCTATGTGGGCATTATCAAGGGCATAGGCCGCGCATCTACCAGCAAACGGCCATCGACACCCACGGCAGCCACGGCTTTGCAAAGGTCTACCGGGAAAAGACGGCCCTGACCGCCGCCGACCTGCTCAACGACAGGGTGCTGCCTTTTTACGACCATCACGGCATCAGGGTGCACCGGGTGCTCACCGATAACGGCCCGGAGTTGTGCGGTCGTCAAGACAGCCACCCATACGAGCTATTTCTGCACCTTAACGACATCGAGCACACCAGAACCAAGGTGCGCCATCCCCAGACCAATGGCGCGGTGGAGCGGCTTCACCAGACCATCCAGAATGAATTCTATGAGGTGGCCTTCCGGAAAAAGCTGTACCGCACGCTGGATGAAATCCAGGCCGACCTGGACGCCTTCATGAACTACTACAACACCGAACGAACCCATCAGGGCCGCTATTGCCAGGGGCGCACCCCTTTTCAGACCTTTAACGACGGCCTGGAACAGTATCAAAAGCATGTCCATGAAGGGATAGAAATCGAGGACGCAGCGTAGTAACCTAAGCCATCTGCCGGAAGGCCAAACTGTCAACGCAATTAGTGACTAGGACAATTTAGGAGTACCTGTCCCCGGCCGCAATCCCGGCAGGCATCAGGGTTGCGACCGGGCGGCCGGTCTGGTCCGTCACTTGCCGCCTCTGTCCAGGCAAGGCAGTTTCCGTTTTTCCATGTTCCAGTACACACAGGTTTCCGGCCAGGTCCGGCATATCTCCATATGCTTTCCCGAGACCTTTGATATCACTATGGGATGTCCACCCTGTTCCTTAACGGTTTGTATTGCCTGTTCCTTTGAGACGTAACCAGCCTTGCCAACCTCGACCAGGCCGTCGGCAAGTTCATCAAGGTACACCGACTTGGTCTCCGGGGTTCCATCGAACGCGCCGTAGCATGCCCTTGGCCCAACGGCGCACCTTTCAGCCTTGTTGATATATTCGGCGGCCTGGTCCGTGTTTAGTTTTATAGGCTCCAGACCGGCTATGAGGGTTTGCAGTTTTTGACCTTCGCTGGTGCCGGCACTGGGCGCTTCCGTTGAGGTCAACAGGCTTACCAAGGCCTTGACCTGTTTGACCACCAACCCTGATTTGTAATCTTCCACTGTAGCCATACTCAACTCCTTTTTTGGTTGCCTTGGTTATTGCCAAAGGCTGTCATGGTCCCCAACGTAGCCCTTGACTTGCCTTGGCGACAGTGGCAAATACGACATATAAAAGGCCATTTGCGTCAAACGGGGGAAGCAACATGCTCAAAGTGACCATTCTCGGTTTTCCCAAGGCATCTCCATCATCAGTGGTTGGGCCTTTGGACGTATTTGCCCAGAGCGGTATTTTTTGGAACAGGCTGACCGGCCTGGACACCAACAAATATTTCGATGTCGAGTTGGTGACGCCCGACGGCGGGCCGCTTAACTGCATGAACGGCGTGGTCATGCAGCCAAAGCGGCCGATGCAGGAAGTGGAACGGACGGATCTGATCGTCATGTCGTCCATCGCCGATTTCTTTCATATCCGGCAAACCCAGAGCGAGGCCTTGGAATGGGTAAAAGGGCATTACGCCAACGGCGCCATGCTGGCCAGCGTTTGCACGGGGGCCTTTTTCCTGGCCGAAACAGGACTGTTGGACGGCAAGACCGCCACCACCCATTGGGGTTTCGCCCCGCTGTTTGCAAAGAGATATCCCAACATCCTGTTAAGGCAGGATAAATTCATCACAGACGAAGGCAACCTGTTTTGCTCCGGCGGTGTGAGTTCCGGAGTTGATTTGGCTTTTTACCTGGTTGAAAAACTGATCGGCTACCAGGAGGCCATGCAGTGCGCCAAGGCCCTTGCCCACGATTATGTCCGTGACACCCAGAGGCCTTACGGGTCTCTTTTGGCGCCGGCAAACCACAATGACGGCCAGATCGTCTTTGCCCAAAAACATATTGAGGATAATTTTGACAAGCACCTGGCCGTCGAGGAGTTGGCCCAAGCAACCGGTATGGCCAGGCGGACATTTGAAAGGCGGTTCAAGCAGGCCACGGGACAAACGCCCCTGTCATACCTGCAAAGAGCCAGGGTCGAGGCCGCCAAGAGGTTGCTGGAATCGACAAATCACAGCTTTGAGGAAATCACCTGCAAGGTCGGCTATGAAGATTGCGGTTCATTCCGTCGCATCTTCATGAAGGTGGCCGGAATCCTGCCCAGGGAATACAGGCAAAAGTTCAAGCCGTCGGCTCCAGCCTGATGCGCCCGTACTTGGCCGAAGGCGACCGTCAAGAAAAGACCACAACCCTGTTGCGGCCCCGTTTCTTGGCCTTGTACAAGGCCGCGTCCGCCCTGCCGAAAATGTCCTCACGGGAGTCACCAGGCCTTTGCTGGGTCACCCCGATGCTGATGGTCGCCCCGGCCTGGCCGCCATCGGGCAAGGTGATCTTGAGGTCGGCAAAACTGGCGCGCAGCCGTTCGGCCACCTTTTGGGCCTGGCCCGCGTCGACTCCCGGCAGGATCACCGCGAACTCCTCGCCGCCATAGCGGAAGGCAATGTCATTGTTGCGCAGGGCCTCCCGGAACAGGTCCCCCAGACCGGCCAGGACCAGGTCGCCGGCCGCGTGGCCATAGGTGTCGTTGAAGGTCTTGAAGTGGTCCACGTCGCAGACCAGCATTGAAAGCGAAAGCCCCATGCCGCGGGCCTGGTTCATTTCGCTGGGCAGCTTGTCCTGAAACCAGCGTTTGTTGTACAGGCCGGTCAGTCCGTCGGTAATCGACAATACCGTAAGCGTGCGCTCTTTTTCCTTGAGCCGGGACCTTTCGGTTTGCAGCAATTTGATGCGGTCGGCCAGGGCCAGGGCCAGCAGGACCGACTCCGCCGCCGCGCCGATGCAGACCATATTGTTTATTACAAACGAATGGGGCACCAGGCCCAGCCCCGAAGCCGCGTAAACCATTGTAAAGCCCATCAGAACCAGCCAGCCCGCCAGGTAGTAGCGGGCCGGGGTGTAGCCGCCCCGCCAGATAATGACCGCGCTGATCAAAAAGAAAACCGGAACGGCAAAGCCCATGGTGTAGGCCATGGCGTTGGCAATATCAAAAAATCCGGCCGAGGAAATGATCAGGTTGACCACCGACAGAATCATGATGCCCTTGAAAAAGCCGTCGATGACCGGGTAACGGCTCTTGGTGCCCAAAAATTCCCTGGCAAACACCGTGGCGAAAAAGAAGGACAGGGCGAAAAACGTAAGTACATAGTCCGACAGATACCGCGGGTTCATCCCGATACCCAGGGGCCAGCCGGTCAACAGCGCCTGATAGGGGATCATGGCCACCATATAGGCGCAGTAGGCGCCATAGACCCTGTCCCGCAAAAACAGGGCCACTGCCAAGTTGTACAACAGCATGGCCACCATGATTCCGGCGGTAAGGCCAAAGAACAGGTATTCGAAACGGATGTAGCCTTCAAAGGCCTGTTTGCTGAACAGGGTCAGCGAATAGCTCACCACCTTGCTGCGGATGCGCACATATATATAGGCGTCCACGTCGATATCGGAGGGCAGTTCCAACGCCCGGATGCGGTGCCCCAGGTCGTCGCCCGCTATAATGCGCTCGGTGCCGGCCCGGAGGTGTTTGTATTGGCCCGGTTTGCCGCCGCGAAGGGGCAGGTAGACATCCACCTCGGGCACCAGCACCCTGGTGGCAACCAGGTACATAGCGGGTAATTCACCACTGCCGGTGTTGTTGGCCAGCCTAAAACGAAACCAATAGGCCGCCGAATCCAGGCCGTAGCTGAACGTTTCCGCTTTGTTGGGTTTGAAAGTGGCCGACCAGGGCGGGGTCGACACCTGGTCAATGGTCAAATTGTCGGTTGGGTCGCGGAGCACCTCGGAGTGGGGCCCCAACAAGGTTTCGTTGAAATTTCGGCCTATTGCAACAGGCTGCGTCCCCGAGTCGCGGGCCCATACCGGAACCGGTCCCGTCAACTGCATCAGCAACACAAGGGCCAAAAGCAATGACGCCATGTGCATGGAAGACGGTGCATTTCCAAGGTGATTGGCACTACGATCCAGCAAGATATTCCGTCTCACGAGCAAAGCCAATTTCAGGCGTAATAAAGCAGGCCTTTTTAGATATTAGCTTCCGCCACAGACAACCGTCAACAAATCAAGCCATGGGCGCATTCATTACAAAAAAAATGCCGAGGCATAACTTTTCTGGATAATCAGGCCCTGATTGTGTATATTCAATCGTAATATGACAGTCAATTCACATTGAGAGTGTCCGTACTAATGAACTCCCCAACCCCAAACAGCCTGCGTGCGGCCCGGGTAATCACCCCAAGAGGGCGAAAAACCCGCGAGACTCTGTTGGAGGCAGCCCTTGACGTGTTCAAGGAGCAGGGGTTTTACGCTGCCAGCGTGGCCGAAATCAACCGTCGCAGCGGGGTGAGCCAGGGGACCTTCTATCAGTATTTCAGCAGTAAAGACCAACTGTTATTGGAACTTGTCGACCGTATTGTCGCGGGCTTTTGGCAAAAAGCCCACCTCCTGGACTTGCAAAGCATGGACCCCCGGCGGCGCTTGCAGGAGGTGGTGCACCTGCTGTTCGAGCATAACCGGGATAATTATAAATTCCACTTTATTCTCGGTGAGTTGGAGCTAATAGATCCGGTCACGGTAACCTACTGGGACTCCATAGCCCGTTATTACCGCGGCTTTATCCGCGACGAGGCCGCCGTGGGAACCCTGCGGCCCTTGGACCCAAACCTGTTCGCCTACGGCCTGTTGGGCATGGCCCACTTCAACTTTCCGGATTGGGGCTCCAAGGTGCCGCCCCTGGCCACTGAGGAGGCCGCCGAAAGCACAGTGGAATTGATCCGCAAAGGCATAAGCGGCAGCGCCCCGTGGCAGCCCGCCGAGGGCGCCAAGGTCCCCACCGAGGACCCGGAATACAGCTTTGAAAGCGCCGATCAGGCGGCCCAAACCCAGGGCCAAAAGACCCGCATGCAGATCCTTCGCGCGGCCGAGCGCATCTTTGGCCAGATGGGGTACAACCGGGCATCCATCGCCGACATCACCCGCGAAGCCGGGGTGGCCCAGGGCACATTCTATGTCCATTTCAAGAGTAAATTAGAGCTGTTGGAGGGGGTTATCGTTTACCTTGGGCGTTCCCTGCGCCACAGCCTTGGCCGAATCACCAAGGAGTGCCAAGACCAGCGCGACGCCGAAAAACAAGGCATGCTGGCCTTCTTCGATTTCGTGCGCGAGCACCGCGAACTCTACCGCGTGGTGGGCGAATGCGAATCCATCAGCCCGGCCACGGCCAAGATGTATTACCGCCGCATGGCCGACCGCTATCTGCTCAATGTGCAGCGGGGCAAAAAGCTGGGCCAGGTCCGGGAACTGCCCGCCCGTTTCCTGGTGCGCTCCCTGATGGGCTTTGGCCACATGATCGGCCTGAAGTGGCTGATCTGGACCAACTCTCCCCACGCAGAGATACCGGCCCATCTGGTCTCCGAGGCCGCCGATTTCGTGCTTTTCGGGCTTGAACCCCGTTAGAGCCGCCCTGGCCGCCAAGGCATCCCCAGAGCCAAACGCCTAATTTCCTACTAAATTTTACTTATTTACCGATTCAACTAAATTTTCCGTGTTCAACAAGGGTCCCTCTCAATACCCCCGTCGCATCATCATTCTTAATTAATCTATTATTTCTTTTAGTTATACTTTTTTAAAAAAAGTAAAAACAATGTTCATTTTTCCCCTTGACTTTGAGGGAGCCGTTTTGAAAAGATATCTGACAGCCGGTTCACATGTCATTGATTAGTGAGATTGTGTTTTGAACATGCGCTGCATACATTCGGAATAAGGAAAGGCAACGCGCTTGGCGGCAATGTCAGGACAACACATAATAGTCACCGGAGCCAGCTCCGGCATTGGCGAAGCCCTGGCCAAACGGTTTCTTGAAGCCGGAGCCAAGGTGGCCGTGTTTGCCCGCCGCCGCGAGCGGCTGGACACCCTGGCCGACCGGTATCCCCAAAACTGCCTGGTGGTGGCCGGTGACCTGACCAATTCCGCCGACCGCCAGCGCCTGGTTGACGAAACCGTCAAGGCCTGGGGCCGCATCGACATCCTGGTCAACAACGCGGGCCTGGGTCCGTTCGGCGGCTTCTTGGAGGCCGGTCAGGACCTGTGGCGCGACGTGTTCGAGCTCAATGTCTTTGCCCAGGTCTTTCTGACCCAGGCGGTATTGCCGGTGATGCTGGGCCAAGGCTCGGGCCTTATCGTCAACATCGCGTCCATCGGCGGACTCATCGCCCACTCCGACAATGTCACGCCGTATGTGGCCAGCAAACACGCCCTGGTGGGCCTGTCCCGGGGCCTGCAAAAAGACCTGGCCGGAAGCGGCGTGCGGGTCAAGGCCGTCTGCCCACACCTTACGGTCACAGAGCTTTTTTCCGCCTCGCCGGGGGCGGATCAGGCGGCCCCTGAAATCGAAAAATACAGGTCCTTCATGGACAGCGCCGATGATGTGGCCGCGGGCATCCTGGAGCAACTGGATGATGACGGCCTGATCCTGTTCCCAACGGGCAAGGCCCGCAAAGCCTATGAAAAGGCCAGGGAGATATAGATGAACGACCGGGCCATAAACAGCGCCTTGGTAACCGGCGGCGGATCGGGCATGGGCCGGGCCGTGGCCCTTCGCCTGGCCGTGGAAAACGCCCAGGTCTTCGTGGCCGATATCGACTTGAAGGCCGCAGAGGACGTGGCCACCCAAATCATCCAAAACGGCGGCAGGGCCCAGGCTCTGGTCGTGGACGTGGGCGATGCCGGGTCCGTGGAGAGGATGTTCGACTTCGTGGCCGGACTGACCCAGGGCCTGGACATGCTGGTGCACTGCGCGGCTATAATGGGAGACACGGCCTTTATCCAGGACGTCAGCGACGAGCAGTGGCGGCGGATGATGACCGTCACCCTGGACGGCGCTTTTTACTGCGCCCGGGGTGCCGTGCGGCTCATGGCCCAAAGCGGCGGCGGCCGGATTCTGCTTTTTTCATCCGTGGCTTCTCTCACCCCCACGCCCGGCGCCCTGCCCTATTCGGCGGCCAAGGGCGGCGTCAACATGCTGGGCCGCACCCTGGCCCTGGAAGCGGCCAAGCACAACATCAAGGTCAACGTGGTCGCGCCGGGCTACATCGATACGCCCATGCTCAACGCCCTGCCCCAGGGTTTTGGCGACTACATCATCAAGAAAACACCCCTGAAGCGCCTGGGCAAGGTGGAGGAGATCGCCGGGTTGGTGGCCTTTTTGGCCTCGCCCGAGGCGGATTTCATCACCGGACAGGTCATCAGCCCCAACGGCGGGCTGGTCATATAGCGGAGAAAGCCGTAGATGGCCCGGAAATACAAACACTTCATAATCGATAGCGGACCGGAGATCAGCCGGGTGACCATCAGCCGGCCGGGCGACCGCAACTCCATCAACTCCGAGGTCATCGCCGAGTTGGGTCTGGTCTTGTCCGGCCTGGAGGCCACGGACTGCCGGGCGGTGATCTTCACCGGCGGCGGCGATGAATATTTCATCGGCGGGGCCGACGGCATCGAGATGATGCAGTGCACCCCGGATCAGGCCCGGGATTTTTCCCAGCGCATCCAGGCCGTGTTCGACCGCATGGAACACAGTCCGCTGATCCTGCTGGCGGCCATCAACGGCCTGTGCTTTGGCGGCGGCTTCGAGTTCGCCATGTCCTGCGACCTGAGGGTGGCTTCGGAAACGGCCCGCATCGGCCTGCCCGAGACCAAGGTGGGCATTATCCCCGGCGGCGGCGGCACCCAGCGCCTGCCCCGGCTGGTGGGCATGGGCCTGGCCTCGGAAATGATCCTCACCGGAAGGCTCTACAAGGGCCAGGAGGCCCTGAGCCTGGGCCTGGTCAACCGCTGCGCACCCCAGGACAAGCTTTTGGCAAGCGCGGAAGACCTGCTGGCCCAGGCCCTGCGCCAGCCCCGGCACGCCCTGGCCCACGCCAAGGCCGCCCTGCGGGCCGCCCGCCACGAGACCCACGCCCAGGGCCAAAAAGCCGAGAGCGAACAATTCAGCCAGTGCTTCAAGCACGATTATTTTATCGAACTCATGCGCAGCCAGCTCAGGGCCGGGACTCTGGTCAGCACGGCCCAGCTGCCCGCCGGATTTCTGGACGGCGGACCGGGCAAGGAGAAGTAAATGAAGGTCATCGGCATCACCGGCAGCCTCAGGCCCCAGTCGAACACCATGGTCTACGTCAAAACCGCCCTGGCCGAACTGGAAAAGCAGGGCCTGGAGACCGAACTGATCTCCCTGCGCGGCAAGAACATCAAGCCCTGCCTGGGCTGTTACAAGTGCGTCGAAACGGCCAAATGCGCCCAGGCCGACGACGACTTCGCGGAAATCCTGGAAAAAATGAAACAGGCCGACGGCATAATCCTGGGCTCGCCGGTGTACCTGTCTTCGGTGGTGCCCCAGATGATGGCCCTGTTGGCCAGGGCGACTTTCGTGGCCCACTGGAACGACAAGTTTCTCAAGGACAAGGTCGGCGGCCCCATCACCGTGGCCCGCCGGGCCGGTCACAACATGGCCTTTTCCCAGCTATTACTCTGGTTCTTCATCAACGGCATCACCGTGCCCGGCTCCACCTACTGGACCGTGGGCATGGCCGGCCAAAGCGGGGCCCACGACGCGGACAACGATGAAGAGGGCCTGATGCACGTTACGAACTTCGCGGCCAACATGGCCGGCGTAATGAAAAAACTGTTCGCCTAGAGGGATAAGCACCATGAGCACCATAGGAGACTGGCTGACCAAACGCGAGATGCTAAGCCCCGGCAAGGAGGCCGTGGTCGACGGCGGCCGCCGCCTGACCTACGCCCAGCTCAACAGGCGGGTCAACCAACTGTCCCGGGCCTTTCAGAAGATGGGCCTTGCCCACGGCGACCGGGTGGCCATGCTCAGCTACAACTGCCTGGAGTACGTCGAGGTGATCATGGCCGCGGCCAAGCTGGGCCTGGTTCTGGTGCCGCTGAACTGGCGGCTGGCCCCGGCCGAGCTGGTGTTCATCCTCTCCGACAGCCAGACCAACGTGCTGGCCTTCGACCCGGAGCTGGCCGAACTGGCCGACCAGGTCAACCAGCAACTCCCCCTCAGGCAACTCGTCACCCTGGGCCAAAAGCAGGTCTTGGGCGCCGACGCCTATGAAGACATCCTGGCCGTGGAGAGCGCCGCCGAGCCAGTTGTCGCAAGCGGCGTGAGTCTGGAAAACCCACACATCATCATGTACACCTCGGGCACCACCGGCAAGCCCAAGGGGGCCATACTCAGCCAAAACGGCAGCTTTTACAACGCCTTGAACCTGCAAGTGGCCCTGGACTTCACCAGCGCCGACCGCGACCTGCTGGTGTTGCCCATGTTCCACATCGGAGGCATCGGCCTGTTCACCCTGCCCATGCTCTACGTGGGCGGCACGGTGATCATCCAGCGCACCTTCGAGCCCGGCCAGACCATCAAGCTGTTGCAGACCGAAGACATCAGCCTGTTCTTCGGCGTCCCGGCAGTGTTTTTGTTCCTGGCCCAGCATCCGGATTTCAGGGCAAGCGGCCTGGACAAGCTGCGGGTGGTGATGAGCGGCGGCGCGCCCCTGCCCCAGAGCCTGGTCAAGTCTTACAAAGAGTCCGGCGTGACCCTGCGCCAGGGCTTCGGCATGAGCGAGGCCTCGCCGTCCATAGCCACGCTGGAGGAAGAATTGGCCCTGTCCAAGGCCGGCTCCATCGGCAAACCCCTGATGCACCTGGACGTGCGCATCGTCGACGACGACGACAACGAGATGCCCAGGGGCCGGGTGGGCGAGCTGGTCATGCGTGGACCCAACGTGATGCAGGGATATTGGAACCGGCCCGAGGCCACGGCCGAGGCCATGCGCGGCGGCTGGTTCCACTCTGGCGACCTGGCCTACCAGGACGCTGAAGGCGACCTGTTCATCGTCGACCGCAAGAAGGACATGTTCATCTCCGGCGGAGAGAACGTCTACCCCTCGGAGGTCGAGGACGCGATCTATGAAATCGGCCAGGTGGCCGAAGCGGCGGTAATCGGCATACCCGACGCCAAATGGGGCGAGGTGGGTTGCGCCGTGGTGGCCCTCAAGGAGGGCATGGATATGGAAACCGGTGACATCATCAGTCATCTACAGCAGCGCTTGGCAAAGTACAAGATCCCCAAAAAAGTGGCCTTTGTGGAGGCCTTGCCGCGAAATGCGGCCGGAAAGGTTTTGAAAACCGAGCTCAGGCGGCTTTATGCCTGAGCCGGACCGGTTTCGCTGTCTCAAAAACGAACCAAGGCAATTTGGAAAGGGAGAAAAGACCATGAATCTCGGAAAGATGGCTAAGATAGCGGCTATCGGCGCCTTGGCGCTGCTGTTGGCCGCGCCCATGGCCTTCGCGGCCAAACCGATCAAGATCGCCCAGGTCGTAGGCGTCACCGGACCGTACGAAGCCTACGCCAAGCAGTCCATCAACGGCTTCAAGATGGGCCTGGAGTATGCCACGGGCGGCACCATGGAGGTCCTGGGACGGCCCATCGAGGTCATCGTCAAGGACACCCATCTTCAGCCGGCCAAGGGCAAGCAGCTGTTGACCGAGGCCTACAAGGATGACAAGGTCGACCTGGCTGTCGGCGGCGTTTCCTCGGCCGTGGCCATGGCCATGCTGCCGGTGGCCCAGGAGTTCAAGAAGGTGCTGATCGTCGAGCCCGCCGTGGCCGACTCCATCACCGGCAGCGCCTGGAACCCCTACATCTTCCGCACGGGCCGTTGCTCCAGCCAGGACGCCATCAGCAACGCCGTTGCCGTGGCCAAGCCCGGCGTGGTCATCGCCACCCTGGCCCAGGACTACGCATTCGGCCGTGACGGCGTGGCCGCCTACAAGGAAGCTGCCGAGGCCCTGGGCGCCAAGGTCGTGCACGAAGAGTTCGTGCCGCCCAAGACCACCGACTTCACCGCCCCGGCCCAGCGCATCATCGGCGCCATGAGCAAGTACAAGGACCAGCCCAAGTACCTGTTCGTCATCTGGGCGGGCAAGGGCAACCCCCTGGGCAAACTGGTTGAGATGAAGATCACCGACAAGTACGGCATCAAGCTGACTTCCGGCGGCAACATCCTCGACGCCCTGAAGCTCTACAAGCCCCTGGTGGGCATGGAGGGCGCCGGCTACTACTACTATGAAAACCCCAAGAACGAGGTCAACGACTGGTTCGTGGCCGAACACAAGAAGCGCTTTGAAGGCGCTCCGCCCGACTTCTTCACCTGCGGCGGTTTCTCGGCCGGCGTGGCCGTGGTCGAGGCCATCAAGAAGGCCGGCGGCACCGACTCCGAAAAGCTGGTCAAGGCCATGGAAGGCATGAAGTTCATGACTCCCAAGGGCGAGATGGTGTTCCGGCCCGAGGATCACCAGGCCCTGCAGAGCATGTTCGCCTTCAAGATCAAGGTCGAGCCCAACGTGGAGTGGGCCATTCCCGAGCTTACACGGGTGATCACCATCGAAGAGATGGATATCCCGATTCGCAACAAGCGCTAAGAAGGCGCAGCTAACCAGGCGCGGCGGGCCGCTAACCCCTCGGCCCGCCGCGCCGCCTGAAACGGAGAAAAGCCGTGTCTGGCCAAGAGCCAATAATCAAGAGCAGGGACCTGACGGTTCGCTTCGGCGGCAACGTGGCCGTCAACCAGGTGAACCTGGTGGTGGAGCCATTCACCCTGAAATCGATCATCGGGCCCAACGGCGCGGGCAAAACGACCCTGTTCAACCTGCTCAGCGGACAATACAAGCCCACCAGCGGCCAGATATTCTTCAAGGGCCGGGACGTGACCCCCCTTGGTCCGGCCGGCCGGACCCACCTGGGTATCGGCCGCTCGTTTCAGCTGACCAATATCTTCCCCAACCTCACCGTGCTGGAAAACGTGCGCCTGGCCCTGCAATCCAAGGCCGGGGTCAGCTTCGTGTTCTGGCGGGACTACCGATCATACTCAGACCTGGAGGACCGGGCCTACGAGCTGCTGGAACAGGTGCTCATGGCCGAATGCTGGGATCAAGACGCCTCCACCCTGACCCACGGCGAACAGCGCAAGCTGGAGATCGCCATCCTGTTGGCCCTGGAGCCGGACGTGATGCTCCTGGATGAGCCCACTGCGGGCATGAGCCTGGAGGAAGTGCCGGCCATTCTGGAATTGATAAAGAAAATCAAAGAATCCCGCAAGCGGACCATCATGCTTGTGGAACATAAATTCGACATGATCATGAACCTGTCGGACTCCATCGCCGTGCTCAAGGAAGGGCGGCTGATCTGCGACGACACGCCCGAGGCGGTTAGTTGCAACGCCGAGGTGCTGGAGGCCTATCTGGGAGGAGGTGTGGCCAATGCCTGATGTCATCCTGTCCCTGGAAGGGGTTCATACATATATAGACCAGCACCACATCCTCCAGGGCGTGACCCTGGAGGTGCCCCGGGGCGACGCCCTGGTGCTTTTGGGCCGCAATGGCGCGGGCAAATCAACCACCATGCGCACCATCATGGGCCTGACGCCCGCCGGCAAGGGCTCCATCACCTATGACGGCCAGCCCCTGCCCGCCGACATCAAGCCCTATGAAATAGCCCGCATGGGCATCGGCTTCGTGCCCGAAGACCAGGCCGTGCTCTACACCCTGACCGTGGAGGAAAACTTCCGCCTGGCCATGCAAAAGGAGGACGAGGCCTCCCACAAGCGCCAGGAGCAGGTCTTCGAGCTGTTCCCGGACCTCAAGAAGTTCTGGAAGCAAAAGGCCGGGGTGCTCTCGGGCGGCCAAAAGCAGATGCTGGCCATTGCCCGGACCATGGTCAACGACAACAAGCTGCTGCTCATCGACGAGCCGTCAAAGGGCCTGGCCCCCATCCTGGTGGACCAGTTGGCCGACTCCATGAACCAGATCAAGGCCCAGACCACCATCGTGCTGGTGGAACAGAACTTCCACATGGCCAGCAAGGTGGGGGCCAATTACTACATCCTCGACGACGGCCGGGTGGCCCACAACGGGGCCATGGCCGATCTGAAGGACAATCACGAACTTAAACAAAAATACCTGGGTATTGCATAAGGGCGGACATGTCATGGAAACCACGGGACAAACATTAAGCATGGCACAGGAGCCGGGCATCGGCGCCAAGGCCTGGGCCGCCCGTATCGCGGCGGTGGGCGTGTGGCTGTTGCCCCTGCTCTGGATCGACCTGACCACCTATCTGGTGCTCACCGTGGCCGGCGTCACCATGGGCATGCTGCTGTTTCTGACCGCTTCGGGCTTTACGGTGATCCTGGGCCTGATGGACGTGATCAACCTGGCCCACGGCGCGTTCTTCGCCTTTGGGGCCTATGCCGGATTCACGGCCCTGAGCTGGCTCAACACCCTGGGCTGGGTGGAGACGGCCACCCTGAGCCAAAGCGTTTTGAGCGTGCTCATCGCCCTGGGCGTATCGCTGGTCATCGGCATACTTTTGGGCGTTGTCATGGAATGGTTGATTATCCGCCGGGCCTACGGCAGCCACCTCAAACAGATCCTCATCACCATGGGCGCGTCACTGGTAATCGCCGAGATCATCACCATCATCTGGGGCCCCAACGACGAGGTCATGCTGGCCCCGGCGGCGTTCACCGGCAGCATCGACATCATGGACGTGATCATCGAGAAATTCCGCATCCTGTCCATCGTCGTCTGCCTGGTGGTGTTTTTGGGCATGAACTACGTGCTCAAGCGCACCAAGCTGGGCATCATCGTCCGGGCCGGCGTGGAAAACGGCGAGGTGGTCCAGGTATTGGGCCACAACATCCGCCGCATCTTCACCTATGTCTTCGCCGCGGGCGCGGGCCTGGCGGCCATGGGCGGCACCATGTGGTCCATCTACACCCGGGAGATCCGGCCCGACATGGGCGAATCCAGCCTGATCTTCGCCCTGATCGTGGTGGTCATCGGCGGCCTGGGCTCGGTGACGGGATGCCTGCTGGCCTCGCTGATGGTGGGCCTGGCCTTCAACTACGTGGCCTATTCCATCCCCACCCTGGCCCTGGGCGTCAACATCATGATCATGGCCATAATCCTGTTGCTGCGGCCCAACGGGCTGTTGGGTCAGGAGTAAGGATATGAGACAGATGCAATCAGAGATCACTCCGGTCCAGCAAAAGCGGATGCTCGACGCATCGGGCAGGCTGAAAAAGCCGACCTTGTGGCTGCAACTGATTATCCTGGCGGCCTTTTTGGTCGAGCCGCTGTTCATCGGGTCTTTCCGGATCATGGACGTGGCGGCCAAGATAATGGTCTTTTCCGTGCTGGTGGCCTCCTATGACCTCCTGCTGGGTTTCACGGGCATCTTCTCCCTGGCCCACGCCATGTTCTTCGGCATCGGGGCCTATTCCATGGCTTTGTTGGTCCACCACTCCGGCGGCGGGGCCTGGTATCACCTGATCCTGGCCCCGGTCATTGCCGTGGCGCTGAGCGCCTCCATTTCGCTGCTCATCGCCTTTTTCAGCCTGCGGTTCAAGGCCCTGTTCTTCGTGGTGATGACCCTGGCCCTGGCCCAGTTCGCCGAGATCCTTTCCGTGCAGTGGCACGGCCTGACCATGGGCGAGGACGGCGTATCCTTCGACCTGCCCGGCTGGCTTGCTTCCAGTTGGGACGGCAGCTTCCTGGGCATCCCCTTCAGCGGCCGCATGGTGACCTACTATGTGATCCTGATCGCCGCCGTGGTGCTGTTTGTCGGGCTGGTGCGCTTCGTGCGCTCCCCGGCGGGCCGGGTGTTGCAATCCATCCGCGAAAACGAGCAGCGCTCCACGGCCATCGGCTTCAAGACCTTCAACTACCAGGTCCTGGCCAATGTCTTCGGCTCGTCGGTGGCCGCCCTGTGCGGCGTGCTCTACGCCATGTGGGTGCGCTTCGTGGACCCGGAGTCGGCCATGGCCATGGGCATCATGCTCAACATCCTGCTGATGCTGGTCATCGGCGGCATGGGCTCGCTGTACGGCGCCATCGCCGGTTCGGCCTTCGTGCTGGTGGCCGAATCCTGGCTGGCCGACGGGTTGCAAGCCGTCAAGGTCATATTGCCCCAAAGCGTGTTCCTGGACCGCCTGACCGACCGCTGGGTGCTGTATTTCGGCATCCTGTTCATCCTGGTGGTCATCTTCTTCCCCAAGGGCATCGTCGGCACGGTCAAGGACGCCATTAGAAGGCGCAGACAGCGCCTGTCCAGGATCAAGAGCACCCTGGAGGCGCAGCAGCATCTCACCAAAGAGGAGGTTCTGGGCAATGCCGGATAAAAAACCATCCGCGGGCATTCTCAGCCTGGCCACATACATTCCCCGGGCCTATCACGATGCCGATTTCATCGCCTCCCAGAGCGACACACCGGCCGAGATAATCCGCACCAAGCTGGGCTGGCATCAGAAGAACGTGCCCGGACCAGGCGACGGCACCGTGGCCATGGGCCTCAAGGCCGCCCGCAAGGCCCTGTACAATTCGCGGCTCAAGCCCGAGGACATCGACCTGGTGATCTGGTCCGGCGAAGAGGTCAAGGAATACCGCAACTGGCCGGTGGGCCCCAAGATCCAAAAGGAGCTGGGCCTGAAAAACGCCTGGTCGTTCGACATGCAGCAGCGCTGCGGCACCACCCTGGTGGCCCTGAAGCTGGCCTACGACATGATCCGGGCCGACGAAAAGATCAACAACGTGCTGATCGTCTCGGCCTACCGCAATTCGGATCTGATCCACTACGCCAACAACAACGTCCGCTGGATGTTCTATCTGGCCGCCGGAGGCGCGGCCTGCGTGGTCCAGCGCGACTGCCACGTCAATGAGTTGTTGGCCAGCCATTACCTCAGCGACGGCTCGTTCGCCTGGGACGTCTACGTGCCCGAGGGCGGATCGGCCAAGCCCATGACCCCCGAGGGCCTGCGCAACCACCGCCAGTATCTGGACGTCATGGATCCGGTGGGCATGAAACAGCGCCTGGAAAAGCTCAGCCTGAGCAACTGGCTGCTGTGCATCGACGCGGCCCTGGCCAAGGCCGGCTACACCCGCAAGGACGTGGACTACCTGGCCACCCTGTTGGTCAAACGCAGCGCCCACGACTATCTGATGAACCAGCTGGGTCTGAAGCCCGAGCAGACCCGCTATCTGGCGGAATTCGGCCACCACGGCCAGAACGACCAGCTGTTGTCCCTGGAACTGGCCACCGAGGAAGGCCGCCTCAAGGACGGCGATCTGGTGCTGATGATCTCGGCGGGCATCGGCTATGCCTGGGGCGTGGTGGTGATGCGTTGGGGCCCCCGCCGGGGTCTGATCGAGGAAAGGCGCAGCGCATGATTTACGGAGACTGGATCGGCCGCTGGGCCAGGGCCTACCCCGGAAAAGAGGCCGTGTACGACGCCATCACCGGCCGGCGCCACACCTATGGCCAAATGGCCGGCGACATCCACAAGCTGGCCAACTTCCTGGGCAATGAACTGGGCATAGGCAAGGGCGACATGGTCACATGCCTGTCCCTGAACCGCTACGAATACATTGTACTGTTTTTCGCCCTGAGCCGCCTAGGCGCGGTGATGGTGCCCCTGAATTTCCGCCTGGCCCTGGGCGAATTCCGCTATTTCTTTGAGGACGCCCGGCCCAAGGCCCTGTTCTATGACGCCGAGCACTCCGCAACGGCGGCCAAGCTGCAAGAGGCCGGGCTGACCAGGCACTTTGTCTGCTTTGACAGCGGCGCGGCCGCGGGACGCTCCCTGGCCGACGTCTGGGGCGGCCTTTGCGTTGATCCGCCGCCCGAGGTGGAGATCGGCCCCGAGGACCCGCAGCTGATCATCTACACCTCGGGCACCACGGGCAACCCCAAGGGCGTGATCCTGACCCACGGCATGATCAGCGCCAACGCCTTGAACACCAACCTGGCTTGGGACCTGCGCTCCGACGACCGGACGATCCTCCACGCGGCCATGTTCTACACGGCGGGCTGGAACGTCTTCACCCTGCCCCTGTTCCAGTGCCGGGCCAGCAACATCCTGGTGCAGAGCTTTGAGCCGGACCAGATTCTAGACCTGATCCACAACGAGGACGTGACCCTGTTCTTCGGCGTGCCGACCATGTACCAGATGATGCTGGACTCGCCGAAGTTTGATCAAACCGACTTCGGCAAGCTGCGTTTCGCGGTCTCCGGCGGCGCGGCCCTGGGTCCGGACATCCTGCGGGCCTACCAGGAGCGCAAGGGCCTGCGCATCTGGGAGGGCTACGGCCTAACCGAGGTGGGGCCCAATGATTTCATGGCCAACGGCAAACCCGGCAGCCTGGGCTGCCCCACGCCGCTTACCGACGTCAAGCTCATCGACTTGCAAGGCAATCCGGTGGGGCCGGGCCAGGAGGGCGAGATCCTGATGCGGGGGCCGGGCGTGTGCGCGGGCTACCACAACAAACCCGAGATCACCGCCGACACCATCAAGGACGGCTGGTTCCACACCGGCGACCTGGGCCGCGTGGACGACGACGGCCACTACTATATCGCCGGGCGGCTCAAGGACATGATCATCAGCGGCGGGGCCAACATCTACCCGGCCGAGATCGAGCACGTAGTGGTGGAGCACCCGTCCGTGGCCGCCGTGGCCGTCATCGGCGTGCCAGACGCCAAATGGGGCGAGGTGCCCAAGGCAATCGTCGAGCTCAAGACCGGCGAAGGCCTGGGCTTCGACGAACTGAGCGCCTTTTTGGCCGACCGCCTGGGGCGTTTCAAGCAGCCCAAGTACATGGCCGTGGTGGACGAGTTGCCCCGCACCGCCGCCTCGGGCAAGGTGCAGAAATTCATACTTAAACAACAACACGGCGGGGCGGACAACAACTAGCGCCGACCGCTGCCGGGGATAATTGCGATGATTTGCGGAATCGTCAGTTACGGGCTTTATTTGCCCAAAAACAGGCAATCGGCCGAGGAACTGGCCGCTGAGATCGGGGTGGACGCCGCCGAGATCAGGGCTCTGGGCATCGAGGAAAAGCCGGTTCCCGGCCCGGAAGAGCAGCCGGTGAGCATGGCCGCCAAGGCCGCCGGACAGGCCTTTGAGCGGGCTGGCGGCATAACTCCCCAAGACGTGGACCTGGTCATCTGGACCGGCGAGGAATACAAGGACTATATCGCCCAGACGGCGGCCATCCGCCTGCAGGAGGAAGTGGGCTGCAAAAAGGCCTGGGCCTACGACCTGGTCGGCCAGGGCGTCACCCCGGTGGTGGGCATGCGCGTGGCCAGGGACATGATGATCTCCGACGAGACCATCAACACGGTATTGCTGGCCGGGGGCACCCGCAACATCGACCTCGTCGACCCCAAACGCGGCGACACCCGCTTTCTGCTGACCTATTCGGCCTCGGGCGCGGCCATGATCCTGCGCAGGGGCCACGCGGAAAACGTCCTGCTGAACGTATCGGTGAGCACCGATCCCCAAATGGCCGACGAAGTTTACGTGCCCGGTGGCGGCACGGAGATCCCCTTTGCCGAAAACAACCTGAACTCTGATCTGATGTTCTTCCAGGTCCAGCACCCGGAAAAAGTCGTGGCCTATCTTGATGACGTATTCGTGCGGCGTTTGGCCCAAGAGGCCTCACACTGCCTCAATGGAGACAAGGCCGACTACCTGGCCCTGCGCCACATGAACCCGGCCCGGCGCCGCAAGGTCCTGGAGGCCCTGGGCATAAGCGAAGACAAATCAGCCTCCCTGGTGCGCCTGGGCCACCACGGCGGCAACGACGCGGTGCTATCGCTGGACAAGGGCCTGAACGACGGAATCATCAAGCCCGGATCAGTGGTGGTCATGGTCACCGCGGGCATCGGCTACACCTATGCCGCAGCCACCGTCAAATGGGGGCCGATGTAGTTTTTTGCCTAGCCGTCTTTTTTCTTGGCCAGTTTTTCGGCAAGAGTGTCGTTTTCCAGCAGGCCGAACACGCCGCTGGCCCGGAAGATGCGCTTGTCTCCCACGTAGATAAAGGCGTTGGCGAATCCCATGCCCCCCGAGGCCCGGATGATGTCCACCCGCACCTCCAGCCAGTCTCCCAGATAGGCCGCGCTGGCGAAATCCGCCGTCAGGTTGGCCGTTATCAGCGGGGTTGGCGGATTCTGGCTGGTGCCCGTGACATAGCCCAGGGCCACGTCGGCCAGGGTCAGCAGCAATCCGCCGTGGGCCGTGCCCCTGGCGTTGGTGTGGCGCTGTTCAACCCGCAGGCCCAGCACGGGCCGCTCACCGCCGCGGTTTAAATAGATTGGGCCTATGTACTGCAAAAACGGGCTGGGGAAATCCAAAATTTCAAAGCCGTCGGGTATGCCGCTCATTTACTAGCCTTCATCGTGATGGTGCGCCGCCTTTTACAAAGGCCGCGAAGTCTTCGAACGCGGTCCTGGTGTCATATTGATACTCGAAACCAAGCTCGTTTTTCAACTTGCTGTTGTCGGCCACCCAGGCATAGCGCATCAAATTCAGGGCCGGGGAGGGGAAATCGGTAATAAAGCGCATCCGCAGATTCCAGGCCAGATTGTTCAGCGGGCCCAGGATGCTCACGGGCAGTTGCACGGGAATATTGCCCAGGATGCGGGCCATCTCTGTGGGGCACAGTTCGCCGTCTCCGGCGATGTTGTACACGCCCCGGCAGCCCCGCTCGATGAGCAGGTCTATGGCCCGGACCAGGTCGTCCTCGTGCACGAACTGCATGGGCGAACAGGGCTTGGGCAGGGCCACCAGGGGCTTTTGCAGGTGCTTGGCCAGGGGGTTGGCGAACCCCGGCCCCACCACGAACGATGGCCGGGCCCAACATACGGTGATGTCCGGGTTGGCCTTGGCAAAGGAGAGGATCTCGGTTTCCATCAGCCGCTTGCAGTAAGCATAGGTGAAGTCTTCGTTGCCCCGCAGGGCGCTGTCCTCCCGCAGGGGGTAGTCGTTGTCCGGATGAAAGCCGTAGGCCGTGGTGGAGCTGGTGTAAAACACCCGCTCCACCTTGGCGGCGACGCTGGCGGCCAGCACGTTTCTGGTGCCGCCCACGTTGATGTCGACCATCAGGTCCCGGTCGTGGATCGGCGGCAAGACCCAGGCCGCGTGGATCACCGTGTCGATTTGGTGCTCTTTGAGTATGTCGTCAATGGGCTGGCGCACGTCGCGCTGGACGAACACCAGCTTTTCGGGCATGGCCTTGGGCGGGTTGACGTCCAGGCCGACGATCTTTTTCACGCCGTTCTTGGCGCTGAAATGTTCCGCCAAGCAGCCGCCGAAATAGCCCGAACTGCCCGTCAGCAAAATATTTTTCATGGCTTTCAAATCCTTGAATCACGGGCGGCGGCTTTTTTGCGTGTCGGCGGTCCGGCCTATAACAGGTCCTTGCCCAACGCGAAGGCGTCACCCAATATTTTGTTCATCCCCCAATAGATGCGCCTCTCGGGTAAAAAGGCCAGGGGGTCAAGCTTGGCCGGATCGGGCTTGCCGTCCGGGCCCAATATCTCCTCGTTGGCCTTGACGTCCATGATCTGGCCCACGAACATGGTGTGCATGCCCAGTTCGACGGTGTGGATCACCTTGCATTCCAGGCACAGCGGCACCTGGTCGATAACCGGCGCGTCCACGTATTCGCCGGGCGTGGCGGTCCAGCCCAACACGGCCAGCTTGTCCCGATCGCGGCCGCTGGCCATGCCGCAATAGTCGGCCTGCTTGACCTGGGCGGCCGAGGGGATGTTCAGGGTGAACACCCCGGAGCGCACCAGTTGGCCGTGGGAATAGGTGGCGGGCCGCAGACTCACCGCCACGCAGGGCGGCTTGGAGCAACACAGGCCGGCCCAGGCCGCGGTCATCAGGTTCGGCTTGCGCTCCAGGTCGTAGCTGCCCACCAGCACCACCGGCGCGGGGCAAAGCAGCGTATGAGCTCCCAAGGATTTTTTCATGGCTCGTCCTCCCACCTTTGAAGATATTTGTCTTCCTTGTAGGATAGCACGGGCCTTCGGATTAATCCGAGCCCACCCACGGCCCGGGCGGACCTATGAGCAGAAACGGCGCGGGATTCAGCGATCCCCCGGACCAGGCCAGGCCGCCCATCCCCAAATAGAGCCTGTCGTTGATGCGCCTGATTTCATCGACCATGGAATGATTGAGGCCGTCGTTGTATTTGGCGTAGATCAGAAACATCGACGGCTTTTCATCGTATTCCGAATGGGAAATGACCGTATCCATGCGCATGGTCCGCAGCAGCGGCTTGGCTTCATCTCCCCTGAACAGGTTGTAGCCGTGGCCCTTGGTGGTGGTTTCGGCCTGGAAGGCCTTGCCCAGCCAATGGCCCGGGCCCATGACGTTGTGGGAATACCAGTTGGCGAAAAAGCCCAGCACCCCGGCATTTACCAATTCGGCCTTGAATTCGCCGTTCATCTCGGCAAGGTTCGGCGCCTCTGAGGCCAAAAACAATTGCAAGATGTCTGACTTGCTCAGTTTTTGCACGTCAGCCGCTGTTGCCTGGCTCGCCGGTTTGCCCAGGATCTGGTCCTTGGTCCGGCCGTCGGCCGCGCCGGTACCGTTTTGGATGATGTTGACAGCCACCATAACCAGGGTGATAAAGACAACCACCCCCAAGACCATGAACAGTTTTTTGATCATCGAATCGCTCCGGATCCGATGCCGTTGCGGGCTACTCCGAGCCCTTCAGCGCGATGATGGAGATCAGAGGCATCAGCCGCCTCGGCGTGAGCCGGGGCAGGAAAAGGTGAACGAATTTATTTTGCAGGCCGGGGATGTGCACGGCCTTGCCCTTTTCGATGGTACGCACCGCAGCCGACCCTATGCAAGCCGGATCGGCCAGACCGCCGATGGAATACCAGCGCAGCTTTTGGGGAAAGCCCTCGCCCTTCAGAAGCGGCGTGTTGACATAGCTGGGGTTGAGAGTGCAGACCTTGACCCCGGTGCCGCTGAGTTCCTGGCGCACGCCCTCGCTGAGCATCTGCACGAAGGCCTTGGTGGCCCCGTAGACCGTGTGGTGGGGCGTGGGCTGGAAGGCGCTGGCGCTGCACACGTTGAGCACCCGGCCCTGGCCGGCGGCCTTCATCTGGGGCAGAAACAACGCCATCAAGGCCATGTAGGCCCTGGCGTTGACGGCAAGCATCAGCTCGCTTTTTTCCAAGGGCGCCTGGTCGAAGAAGCCGTAGCTGATGACCCCGGCGTTGTTGACCAGGATGTCCAGGCGGGGGGTTATCCCCCCCACCTGGTTGTAAAGCTCCCGCGGGCCTTCGGGCGCGGACAGGTCGCCGGTCAGGGGCCAAACCGACACGCCGTGGTTTTTGCTCAGTTCGGCGGCAAGTTCATCCAGGGCCCCGGCCTCGGCGGGCAGAGCCGCCGCGATGACGTTGGCTCCCTTGGCCGCCAGGGCTCTGGCGATCTCCTTGCCGATTCCCGAACCCGCGCCGGTGACCAGCGCCGTCTTTGCCTTCAGGTCGTAGCGGGCCATTTGCTTATGCCTTTTCCAGAATGTGGATGCACATGGCGGCCTCTTCCACCCCGATGTTGCCGCCGCCGTTTTCGGCCAGGCCGATCTTGGCCCCGGCCACCTGACGCTCTCCGGCCTCGCCGCGCACTTGGCTGACGATCTCGTAGATCTGGGCCAGGCCCGAGGCGCCGATGGGGTGCCCCCGGCACTCCAGCCCGCCGCTGGTGTTGATGGGCCGCTCGCCGCCCAGGGTGGTGGCCCCGCTCACGGCGTAGACGCCGCCCTGACCTATGGGGCAAAAGCCCATGACCTCGGTCTGGTGCATCTCGCCGTAGCTGGTGGCGTCGTGCAGCTCGGCCAGGTCGATGGCCTCGGGCCCCATGCCCGACACCTCATAGGCCTGTTTGCTCAGGCGCTCGCCGATGTCCTCGCCGTCCAGGTCGCGGTCGGAGCCCTGGCCCATGACGCTGGCGGCCACCCGCACGGCCCGGTCCAGGCCGTGGCGCTTGGCGAAGGCCTCGGAGCACACCAATGCCGCGGCCGCGCCGTCGCCCACCGGGGCGCACATGGCCCTGGTCAGGGGATAGGCCACGGCCCGGTCGGCCAGCACCTCCTCCACACTCATCTTCTGCTGGTATTGGCTCATGGGGTTCAATGAACCGTGCAGATGGTTCTTGGAGCAGATATGGGCCAGTTGCTCCTGGGTGGAGCCGAAGCGGTCCATGTGCCAGCGCGCGCCCATGGCGTAGGCGTCCATGAATATGCTGCGGCCCTGGCCCGGCGCGCCCTCGTCGTCGGGCAGCTTGACGTTCTTGAACGATCCGCCCACCTCCATGATCATCTTGATGTGGTTCTCGAAGTTCTCCAGGTCCATGCAGGTGGCATAGGCCGACAGGCTCTTGAGCTTGTCCTCGCAGGTGATCTTTTCCGAGCCGATGGCCAGGGCCACGTCATAGGCCCCGGCCTTGATGCCGGTGCAGGCCAGGTGCAGGGCCGTGGAGGCCCCGGCGCAGGCGTTTTCCACGTTGGTCACCGGGATCTTGTCCATGCCCATGCCCCGCAGGACCACCTGGCCCCGGATGCTGTGCTGGTTGTCGAACATGCCCCAGAACGTGTTGGCGAAAAACGCCGCCTGCACATCCCCCCTCCCCAGACCGGCGTCCTTCAGGCACAGACCGATGGCCTCCTCGGCCATGTTGCGCACCGTGCGGTCGGGGTATTTGTTGAAGCGGATCTGCCCCACGCCGATGATGTAGACATCGTTGCTCATGCAGTGGCCTCCTCTACGATCTGCTGTCCGGCGTGCAGGGCCAGGATGTCGTTTGAGCCGTCCTCGATGAGCCCGGAGCGGGCGTCGCGGAATATCTTCTCGATGGGGTATTCCTTGGTCACGCCATAGCCCCCGAACATCTGCACCGCGTCCGATGCGATCTCAAAGGCGCTCTGGGTGCAGAAGACCTTGGAGGCAATGGAATACTTGGTGTTGGGCGGGCTCATGCTCATGTTGTAGACCATGGCCGCCCGGCTGAGCTGGCGGCAGGCCTCGACCTTCTTGAACATGTCGAAAAGCCGCGCCCGAACGGTGGAATGGTCGCATAGGCGCTTGCCACCCTGGACGCGCTCGGTGCTGTATTGCAGGGCCAGGTCATAGGCGCTTCTGGCCACGCCGGTGAAGAACGCGCCCATGTGGGCGTTGGCCAGGGCCACGACCATGTCGGTCATCATGGTGTAGCTCTCGGGGTCCGAGATAAAATGCTCGCTGGGCACCACGGCGTCATCAAAGTAGATTTCGCCCTGGGGCAGATCCCGCTGGCCCAGCTTGTCCAGGGGTTTGCCCCGGCTGACGCCGCTCTGGGTCAGGTCCACCAGGCAGATACCTCCGCCGTCAAAGCCCATGGACGGATCCATGTTGCAAAAGAGCATGGAGTTGGTGGCTACGGTGCCATTGCTGATCCAGGCCGATTTCTGGCCGTTCAACAGCCAGTCGTTTCCCTTTTTGGTGGCCTTGACCTGCTGGGTGATCTTGGGGTTGGAGAAATGCTCGGCTCCGGGCATCAGGTTGTCAGAGCCGTGGTTGGGCTCGGTTATGCCCCAGCAGCTCATCACGGAGGCGTCGCGGCATTCGATGTACGGCGTGATATAGGTGTCGGTAAGTTCGTCCTCGGCCATCATCGTGCAGATGAACGGTCCGAACCCGGCGCAGCCCAGGCTCACGGCCAGGCCCACCGAACCGTAGGCCATCTCTTCCCAGAAGATGTGGTTGGCCAGCGGGTCCAGGCCCAGGCCGCCGTATTCGTCGGGCAGGAGCACGGTATGGTAGCCAAGCTCGTACATTTGCTTCATAATCCGCCAGTAGGGCGAACCGGGGGCGATAACCTCCTCGGGGGTCAGTTTGTCCAGTTCGATGGAAGCGGGGCGCACCTGTTCCACGGCGAATTTGTGTACGGCCTCACGCAAGGCCGCGTGGTCATCAGCGAGATCCAGGTTAAGCTCGAGGTAGGGCACGGGCTTTTCCTTCCTTGGCCATGCGGCCTTTTTTAGCGGTAATCCGCGTAGTTCAATATGGTTCCCTGACCCTGTTCGAACTCCTGGCGGAGCAGGCGGTCCAGGGGCTTTTGGGACACTGTCTTGGGCACTTCGGGCACCATCTGCAAATAGCTGGGGATGCTGTTGGCCTCCAGCTCCTTTTGGCAGATGCCGAAGATGTCCTTGGGGTCGATTTCCTTGCCTTCGTGGGGGGCCACCGCCGCCACGAGATCGCTTTCGCCGGGCGCTCCGCTGGCGGCGGGCACGCCGTAGACGCAGACTTCGCTGACGTCGTCGAGCTTGCCGATGACGGCCTCCACCCGCTCGGGCTGGATGAAATCGCCGGCCCGGCGCAGTTCGGAGCCCTTGCGGAAGTCGAAGTAGTACCAGCCGTCGGCGTCCTTGTGCACGATGTCGCCGGTGCGCAGCCAGCCGCCCTTGGTCTTTTCATCGCTGGCCTGGGGCAGGCCCAGGTAGTCGACCTTGGTCTCGCCCTTGAGCATCTTGGCGATGAGTTCGCCCTTTTCGCCGGCCGGCACCTCGTTGTCGTCGTCGTCAACGACCTTGAACTCCATGATGCCGGGCACTGGCTTGCCGAAGGAGCCGATGGGGCCCTTGCCCGGGGCCTTGAAGGCGAACCCGCCCTCCACCGCGCCGTACCATTCCAGGATCTGCACGTTGAAACGCTTTTCAAAGTCCTCCCAGATGGCCGCCGGGGTTCCGGCGCTGATGACGGTCTTTACCGGGTTGTCGGCGTCATTGGGTTTGGGCGGCTCGTTGTGGATGCCGCTCATCATGCCGCCCAGCAGGCTGAAGCTGGTGCAGCCGAACTCCCGGCAGATATCCCAGATGCGGCTCTTGGTGAACTTGGGGCTGAACACAGCCTTTATACCCAGGTTCAGGGCCGGGAACAGGGTCACGGCCTGGGCGTTGCCGTGGGTCAGCGAAAGGCCGCTGTAGAGCACGTCGTCCTTTTTGTATTTCCAGGCCAGGCGGTTGATAATGTTGAACAGGCCCATGCGGTTGCAGCGGATGGTCACGCCCTTGGGGTCGCCGGTGGTGCCGCTGGTGTAGATGATCTCCCAGGGCTGGCGCACGTCCATGATCATCTGGTCCACGGTCTGCCAGGTGTCGGCCTCCAGTGTCTCGTTCAGGGCGTGGAAATCCGCCACAGGCTCGACGCCCTCGTCGCGCTGGTAGGCGATGGTCACGAACTTGATCTCCGGCGCCTCGGGCAAAACCCGTTTGATTTCCTCAAGACAGATGCCCGTGCCGACGATGGCCTTGGCCCCGGAGTTGTTGATCAGGAACTTGAAGCGCTCGCCCTTGGTGCGCGGGTCCACCGGCACTGCCACGGCGCCGATGGTGGTGGCGGCCAAAAGGCTGTAGATGAACTCCGGATAATTGCGCATGTAGACGATGAACGCGTCGCCCTTGCCGATGCCGTTGTCCAAAAGCAGCCGGGCCAGTTTGTTGGCCTTGGTGTGCATGTCGGCGTAGGTCAATGCGTCGTGGCCGAATTTGCCGCGTTCAAAGATATAGACTTCCTTGTCCGGCTCCTTGTCGGCCTTGAGCTCCACCAGGTGCGAGGCGATTATTTGGTTGAGATGTGCTTTTGATGCCATGATTCGCTTCCCCTAATCCTCGATGGCCCCGATAAAGCCGCGGGTAAAGGTGGGGAACTCCTTCTCGAACGTCTCGTCCCAGTGTTCCTTGGTCCAGTACTTGTGGCGGTCGAAATACGGGTCCTGCTTGGCCACCGAAACGCTGACGCTGGAGACGATGTGGCAGTCCTCGATGATGCCCATGGCCTGGGCCCCGAAGGCCAGGGTGCTGAAGACCCGGCAATACAGGCCCAACCGCCAGGCCACGGCAGCCGCGGCGTTGCAGGCGATGTTCAGGTTGAGGTTCTTGAACTGGCAGGAGGGCCCGATGGCCGTCAGGGCCTCGGCCTCCTCGGCCTTGTTCAACTCGGCGCAGGTGCGGTATCCGCAGGCCCCGCAGTTGTAGCCGAACTCGCTGGTGCGGGTGTCGCCGATGACCATCAGGCCGCAGGGCTCCTTGATCAGCTCCATGACAAAGCGGCCGTCGCGGGCGGCCAGGGGGGACATGTCGCCCAGGGAGAAGCAAAACTCGGCGATCTCTTCCATTTCCTCGGCGCCCACGGTGACGATCTTCAGGTTGTTGCGTCCCTTGAAGCGGTAGCTGTTGTGGGCGGCCACGGCCATCAGCTCCATGGCCCGGTCCAATCCGTTTTGGATCAGTTCGTCTTTTTCGATAATTGCCATTTCACCCTCCCCCTAGCTGTAGATTGACCGGAATTGGGGCCACAGCCGCTGGATGGTGCGGTCGTTCATGGTCCGTTCGTTGATTTCGTCGTAACGCTTGGGGATGTCCCGGAACGGCGACTTCTCGGTGATGGAGATGGCCAGGCCCAGGGCGAAGCCGGTCTCCTTGGGCAGGATACCCATGCGCATGGCCGCCGCCCCGGCGCTCCAGAACACGCCGTAGTCGATGCCCAGGTTGCGGGCCTGGCTGATCATGCCGTCCAGGCCATAGGCGATGTTGTTGGCCCGGAAGGTGCACAGCGGGCCGGTGAAGGCCACCGAGGGCTCGGCGGGCAGGCGCTCGGCCTCTTTCTGGTATTCGCAGGTGATGTGGCCGCACATGTTGCAGTTGATGTCGGCCGGGTCGTTGAGGCAGCGGAGCGATGTGATCAACAGCACCGCGTCGGCGTCCCGGAGCATGACCGCGTCACGGGTGAAAAACTTCCAGGCCTTGTTGTCGCCGGCCATGTTCTCCACGGCCTGGCAGAGGTCCTCGATATCGCATTCGTCGTCGAGGATGTGGATGGTGCACTCGCCAACGCCGCCGACGCGGGGGCTGGTGGTGCCCGAGGCCAGGATCAGCCGGGCAGCTATGCGGGCGGCGCTCTGCCGGTCCTCCTCGTATTGTCTTATGCTGCGTTCCTTGCTCATGACTGGCTCCTAGATGCTCAGGCCGTTCTTTTGGGCGATGGCCGGGTAGGCCTCGTAGGCGGGCTTCAACAGAGGCATCAGCTTGAGCACCTTGGGCATGGGACCCTTGGCCTTGATCAGGCCCTTGGCCAGGGCCACCGGCATCTTGATCTGCTTGAGCCAGAACTTGTGGCAGGTGTCGCCGTCCAGGGTCATTTCCACGGTGGCCTTGCCGTCGTTGGCGCCGCAGACGACCTCGCCGCTGGGCAAGACCCAGAGCTCGCCCGCCGGGTTGTTGATGTTGAATTTGATGCTCATGTTGTCGTCGGCCATTTTTTGGGCCATGCCCGGCGCTGCCAGGAGCGTTCGGAATAATTCTCCTAGTACATCATACATTTTTTCGGTGTTTTCAAAGGTGGGCATCGCGTTCTCCCTTCAGACTAATTTTTTAAATAATTAGGGGGTTAGCACCCCAGGTATCGCTTGATTGCCTGTGAGCAGGCGGTGCGCACCCATTTGGTGGGGTGGCTCTCGGGGTCCAGGTACCAGCGGATGGCGAAACCGTGATAGATGCTGGAGATGGCCCGGGCCGCTTTGTCGGTGTCGTCGACTGCAAACCGCCCCTGCTCAACGCCCTCGTCCAGGGCGCCCTTCAGCAGTTCGATCCAGCTGTCGACCCATTCGGTGAATAGGCGGCGGTATTCCGGATCGCGCACGGCCATGGCCATGCCGTCGAAGACCATGGGATAGCCGGTTTCCTTGAGCCTTGGTTCGTCGTCGCTGTAGAGCCAGCCGTAGCTGAGCACCTTGTCCAGCGGGTCGTCGAACAGGGCCATGGTGGTGCGGCCGCGCTCGAAAATGCTATCGAAGTAGGCGCGGTAGGCGGCCATGAACAGCTCGTTTTTGGAAGAGAAATAATAGGCCACACCGCCTTTGGACAGTTCGGCGGCCTTGGCCACTTCTTCCATGGTCACGTTGGCCGTGCCGTTGGCGGAGATCATGATTGTGGCCGCTTCCAAAATCTGGTTGCGGCGGATTTTTTCCAGAACTTGATTGGTGGCCATGGGTACTCTCTCCAACTACACGCCGCGCGGGCGGTAAAGATGGATTCAGAGGCCCTGGTGCATGGTCTCGGGGTGTAAATGCCGTCCTCTTGATGGTGTTATCCGACCGGCTGGACTGAAAACCGACCGGTCAGATTTTTAATAATCGTGCCAAAGTGGGATTTCCAAAGTCAATCGAAAATAATAGGAGTACTACAAAAAACTTTGTTCAATCATGGACAAGCTTGATGAACAATGTTTAAGCAGTCAGTTGAAGGGCGTTCAACTCAAATAATAATATTGAGTATTTGTTCGCTTGTTAAAAGCCGAAAATGCGTTTCGCGTTGCCGCTCAGAATGGCCTCGAGATTTTTTCGTGGCAGGCCCATATTCAGGAGTTCTTCGAGCTCGTGGGTAAATTCGTGGGGGATGTTGGGGGTGTCGGTGCCGAACATGATCCGGTCGGCGTGTCGGTTCAGAATTTCCGGGTCGATGTCCAGGGCGAACTGATCGCACAGGACCATGGTGGAATCGAGCATCAGATTGGGGTATTCGCCCAGCAGTTCGCAGAATTCCGGGATCTGGCCGATACCCAGGTGGGGGATGATCAGACGCAGGTCCGGGTGGCGTTCCAGCACCCGGCGCACCCGTTCCACCCCGGAGACGGTACGCACGTCCAGGCCATAGCCGTTGACGCCACTACCCGAGCTGGGCTCGGTGCCCGCATGAGCATTGAGCAACGCCCCGCGTTCCACGCAGGCCCCAAGGATCGGCTCGAACATGGGATCATCAATGGGCAAACCCATGACGTGGTGGTGCAGTTTGACGCCCACGATATTGGGCCTGTCCAGGGCGCGGTTGATGATTCCCGCCGGATCTTCGTCCTGGGGATGCACCGCGGCCAGACCGCGCAGGTCCGGCGACCCTCCCACCAATCCGGCCAACATCTCATTGAACGACTCGGCCACGCCGGGCCTGTGGGCATAGACCAGATAGACCTGGCCCGCCGCGCCGGAAGCGCGCAACAACTCAACGAGTTCCTCGGCTGGAAGCTTGTAGTGGCAGGGCCATGCGTATTCATCGAACCAAGCCCACATGGCCTTGAACACGGGCAACGGAAAGGCGTGTACATGGGCGTCGATGACCGGGATGTCTGTCAGATCAGTAATGCGCATTGATAAAGATTACGCCTGAACATGGTTCATGCAAACGAATTTGAATCAGCTAGACGTAGCGGTCCACCACATGAACCGATTCGATGGCCGGAATGTTGCCGTCATGGTCATATTGGGGCATGCCCAGCAGCTTCACCGGGTGGTGGCCGGTGATGTCCTCGAACTGCTTTGCCGCTTCCTCGTCGTTGCACAGGGCGTGGTGGTAGGCCGAGCCGTCCTGGCTCTTGAGGTTATAGGAGATGCCGTTGGGCGCGGCCACGTGCATGACCTTCAGTTCGGGATGCACATAGGCCTTGGAGCCGTCGGAAAAGTTTATCTGGGCCGTGCGCTGGGCCTCCTGGTTGGTCAGCACGGCCACGCCGTCAAAGACCATAAGCGCCTCCGTGAAATGGCTTGATTAAAGTTTACACGACAGCCCGACCAATTGTCTCGGTTTGGCCGAAAAGAGCGCGGTTTGACCGCGGACCAACGCCGCGAGTATCATGAAAATAACAAGGTAACTGTAAATCACGGTTCAAAACGCCGAAATCAGCGGCAGCAGACAACCAGACGGCTGAGCATCGGGCTCCGGGCCGTTTAGAGGTGCGTGGATGCAAACAAAGCTTGCCAACGCCATTATTTGCACTGCGGTGTTTTTCTGCCTGATCACGGGCGCAAAAGCCGCCGCCTTTTGCGTGTTCAACCACTCCGATAAAAAAATCCAAGTTATCCAGGAGTCCGGCGGCAGCGACTGCTGGGGTTTTTGCCCCTGGCAGGCGGATATCGCTTCCGGAGACAAGTCCTGTTGCAACTGGCAGGACAGCAAGTGCAACAAGGAAGGGGAAAAAGACTCCATCGTCACCTTCAGTGTGCCCGCGCTTTATGAAGACAATGCCTATTATTGCCGCAGCGTAAAGGTAAAGGCGGGCGGATGGCTGAGCATCCATGGCTCGGGTCAAAACATAACCTGTGTAGCCCATTACTAAGCAGCCCTTCCGGGCGTAACGGACATTAAAGGTTCGACCCGCGGCCGTTGGCACACGCCCTTACCGCGTTTGCGGCCAATTATCCCTGCGCAACCAACAGGCCATGCTTGCCTGAGACGCGCAAACAGCCCACAATGATCATTACCAAAGGAAACGGGAAACAACGTCATTTTCCATGGCTGGAGGATATCCGTGCAGATCGCCATGATCGGCCTGGGGCGCATGGGCCTGAATATGGCCCGCCGCCTGGCCAGAAGCGGCCACGACGTGGTCGCCTACAACCGGACCTATGAAAAGGCCCAAACATTCGCCGCCGAGGAAGGCGCCTCGGCCGTGGGCGTGCTGGCCGACCTGGCCGACGTCCTGGCCCCGCCCAGGGTGGTCTGGCTGATGCTGCCCGCCGCCGCAGTGGACCAATACATAGAAAAACTGGCAGTCATCCTTGAGCCCGGCGACATCATCGTCGAGGGCGGCAACAGTTTTTACAAGGAAGACATGATCCGGGCCGGAGAGCTGGAGCCCACGGGCATCCGCTATATGGACGCGGGCGTCAGCGGCGGCATCTGGGGCCTGGAGGAGGGCTACTGCATCATGGCCGGGGGCGACGCCGAGACGTTCGCCGCCGTGGAACCGGCCCTGGCCTCCCTGGCCCCCGCCGACGGCTATCTGCACACCGGCCCGGTGGGCAGCGGCCACTTTGTCAAGATGATCCACAACGGCATCGAGTACGGCATGATGCAGGCCTATGCCGAGGGCTTCGAGCTGATGAAAGACGGCCCCTATGCCCAGCACCACGATTTCGCGGCCATCTGCCATCTGTGGATGCGCGGCTCGGTGGTGCGCTCCTGGCTCCTGGAGTTGATGGAGCGGGCCTTTGCCGACGACCCCAAGCTGGAGTCCCTGGCCGGGTATGTGGACGACAGCGGCGAGGGCCGCTGGACCGTGAACCAGGCCGTGGAAACGGCCACCAACGCCCCGGTGATCACCCTTTCGTTGATGAACCGCTTCCGCTCCCGGCGGCAAGAGACCTTTGGCGACAAGGTCCTGGCGGCCATGCGCAACCAGTTCGGCGGCCATGCCGTGAAAAAGGCCGACTAAATCCCGGAGGAGCCCATGGCCCGCAAGTTGTTTCTTGTGCCGCTGGTTTTTTTGTTGTGGGTCTGCCCGGCGGTTGCCGGCCAAGGCCCGGACTATGAGATATGGGCCGGGCTGCTCGAGCGCCACGTCAGCGGCGGAGTGGTGGATTACGGCGGCTTCAAGGCCGAAGAATCCGAGCTTGACCGCTTTCTGGATTCCATGGCCCGGACGGAGATATACACCCTGGACCGGACGGCCCAAAAGGCCCTGTACATCAACGCCTACAACGCCTGGACCATCAAGCTGATCCTGGGCAAATACCCCGGCGTCAAATCCATCAAGGAGCTGGGCGGCATCTTCTCCACGCCTTGGAAAAAAAAATTCGTTTATCTGAGCGGCGAGAAGATCAGCCTGGACGACATCGAGCACAAGATCCTTCGGCAGAGGTTCAAGGACCCCAGGGTTCATTTCGCCATCAACTGCGCGTCCAAAAGCTGTCCGCCGCTGTCGAACCGGCCCTATCTGCCCCAGACCCTGGACGCCCAGCTCGACCAGGCGGCCACGGCGTTCGTCAACGACCATTGGCGGAACTATATCAGGGACCGGGTGCTGCTTCTGAGCAGCATCTTCAAGTGGTTTGCCGAAGATTTCAACGACGATCCGGCGGGATTTGTCCTGCAATACGCCACGGGTGATTTTAAGCGGGAATTGGAAGAGATCCATCCCGGCGTCAAGATCATTTATCTGGAATACGACTGGTCCTTGAACGGCAAATAACAAGGCAAGGTATGGCCAATTTCGACTATGACCTGGGTATCATCGGCGGCGGTGCGGCCGGGCTGACCACGGCCTCGGGCGCGGCCCAACTGGGGGCCAAGGTCCTGCTCATCGAAAAGGAGCCCCGTCTGGGCGGCGACTGCCTGCACTACGGCTGCGTGCCCAGCAAGACGCTGATCAACAGCGCCCGCGTCTATCACCTGATGAAATCCGGCCCAGAGTTCGGCCTGCCCGCCATCGAACCGCCGCCGGTGGATTTCCGGGATATCGCGGGGCGCATCGCCGGGGTCATCACCGAGATCCAGAAGCATGATTCCGTGGAGCGCTTCTGCGGCCTGGGCGCGAGGGTGGAGTTCGGCTCTGCGAGTTTTGCCGACGAGCATTGTGTGGACCTGGGCGGCAGGCGCTTCAGCGCGGCAAGCTGGCTGGTGGCCACAGGATCATCGCCCGCCGCGCCGCCGGTTCCGGGACTGGGCGAGGTGCCGTATCTGACCAACCGCGACATCTTCAGCCTGGACAGGCTGCCGGACTCGCTGATCATCCTGGGCGCAGGGCCCATTGCCATCGAGATGGCCCAGGCCTTCCGACGCCTGGGCAGCCGGGTCACGGTGATCCAGCGCTCGGGCCAGATCCTTAGCAGGGAAGACCAAGACATGGCCAATATCATCCAGGCCTGCCTGGAGGCCGAGGGCGTGGTTTTCAAGCTGGGCGTGGCCATAGAGCGGGCCGAGTCGGCGGGGGCGATTCGCCGGGTGATCGTTGAGGACCACGGCGTGGAGCAGGCCGTTGAAGGCGACGCCATCTTGGTGGCCCTGGGCCGCGTGGCCAATGTGGACGGCCTGGGCCTGGACCGGGCCGGGGTGAAATACAGCCCCAAGGGCATCGACGTTGACTCCCGCCTGCGCACCAGCCAAAAGCACATCTTCGCCGCCGGTGACGTGACCGGCAAATACCAGTTCACCCATGCCGCGGGATACGAGGGCGGCGTGGTCCTGGCCAACGCGGTGTTTCACCTGCCCCGCCGGGCCGACTACAACCGCCTGCCCTGGTGCACCTACACCGATCCTGAGCTGGCCTCGCTGGGCCTCAATGAAAAGGCGGCCCAGGAAGCGGGCATCGAATACGAGGTCTGGACCGAACGTTTCGAGGCCAACGACCGGGCCCTGGCCCAGGGGCGCGGCCAAGGCATGATCAAGATGCTGGTCAATGAAAAGGAAAAGCCCATCGGCGTACAGATCGCGGGTCCGCACGCCGGTGAGCTTATCAACGAATGGGTGGCCGTGATGGGCGGCAACGTGGGCCTGGCTACTTTGGCCTCGGCCATCCACCCCTACCCCACCCTGGGCGAGATCAACAAACGTGTGGCCGCCGACCTGCTGCAACCCAAGCTGTTCAGCCCCCGGATTCAAAAAGGCCTCAAGCTGCTGTTCCACCTCAAGGGCAGGGCCTGCCCGGCCCAAGAGGATTAGACCTAATCAGCCTCCAGGGCCTCGGTCAAAAGCTGCTTCAAGCGGTCCAGGGTCACCGGCACGCCCTGCATGGGAATACCCATCCAGTCGGAATAGTCCAGGATCTCCTCGGGGTGCTCGTTTAGGTATTGTTCGCACAGGCCGATCCCGTCCAGGACCATGCAGCCGCCGGTGTGCCGGGGGAAGTTCTCGTTGGCCAGGCCCTTGTCCCAGCCCTTGAACACGGCCTTGCGGAACTTGACCCAGCCCGGCGTCATCCACCAGACCTTTTGCCCGGCGGCCATTTCATCGCGCTCGGCCTCGGAGGCCACCATGTCCATGCAGTGGGTGGCCCGCACCCGCTTGACCTTGGGGCCCAACTCCTCGATGACCTTGGCCATGGTCCGGGTGGGCTCGTTGGCGTTGACATAGCAGAACTTGCCGCCGTAGACCACGATGACGCGGTCGAAATCCTGGGCCGCCTTTTTCACCGCCTCGGTGAGCTGGCGCTCCAGCTCGGGGCAGTCCTGGTGCAGTCCAGGCGTGGTGTAGATGATCTTTCCGGCATTGAGGAAGCCCTCGTCCTTTAGGTAGTTCAATTCCGGGGCCATGGTCCCGCAGGATACAATCGCCGCTCTGCTGAAATCAGGACTGCTCATAACCGTCTCCATTCAATGGTGCGCGCCGGGCCGCCCCGGCGCGATGCTCAGGCCGAATCACCGGCCAACAGTTCGCTTATTTCCACTATCTCCAGAGTGCCCTCCAGGTCGGCGGTTTTGCAACTGTCTTCCAACAGGGAGATGCAATACGGGCACGACGTGGCAAGCACCTCGGCCCCGGCCTCGGCAGCCTCTTTGACCCGCAGCACGCTGAAGCGCTGCTCGGGCAGGGTCTCCATCCACACCCGGCCGCCTCCGCCGCCGCAGCACAGGGAGAAATCGCCTTCCCGCTCAAGGGGCACCAACTCGGCCCCGGCGGCCCGGATCAGATCCCTGGGCTCCTCAAAGACCCGGCTGTGCCGTCCCAGATAACAGGGATCGTGGAAGGCCACCTTGCGGCCGTCGGCTCCCCGGAGCTTGAGCTTGCCCTGGGCCGCCAGATGGGCCAGCAGCTGGCTGGAGTGGATTACTTCATATTGGCCGCCCAACTCGGGGTAATCCGCGCTGAAGGCCTTGAGGCAGTGGGGGCTGGTGGTGATGATCTTCTTGACGCCCCGGCCGTTGAACAGCTCGATGTTGGCCTGGGCCAGCTTGCCGAACAGCTCCTCGTCGCCGCTGGCGCGGATGCTTTCGCCGCAGCATGACTCCTCGGCGCCGATGACGCCGTAGGACACCCCGGCGGCGTCCAGCAGGCCCACCAGGCTGCGGGCGATGTTCTGGCTGCGCTGGTCATAACAGGAGGTGCAGCAGACGAACAGCAGATACTCGGTGTCAGGGCCGTACTGGGGCACGTCCAGGCCCTTGGCCCAGGCCATGCGGTCTTCGCGCTTACCGGACCAGGGGTTGCCGTTGGCGTGGCAGGAGCCGCTGGCGGCCTTGAGGGTCTCGGGCCGGGCCCCGGCCTCGGTGACCATGGCCCGCATGGAGCGCATGATGCCGATGATGTCCACCTCACGGGGGCAGTTGATCACGCACTTTTTGCATGTGGTGCAACCGAATAGGATGTCCTCGGTTTCATAGCCTTCCAGGCCCAGCTGACCCATGCGGATCATCTGGCGGGCGAAAAAGGGGCTTTCCACCTCGCGCCAGGGGCAAACAGAGGCGCACAACCCGCATTGCATGCAGGTGTTCAAGTCTTCGCCGCCATAGGCCCGGATGGCCTCGTTTACTTCCAAAAAGGGAATTTCCGCCATTGGTGGCTCCTTGGCGCTGACGCGCCCTGAATGAGCGGTGGGCCCGGCTGTCATCGGGCACAAGAGATGCCCAATGACCCCGTGCGTCTTGTCTTGCCCGTCCGCTAGTAGACCAAGGTCGCGTTGGCGCTGAGCAGTTCCTGGGTCAGCTTGGCCGCGGCCATCATCTCGGCGCCCTCGATAAGGTCGGCCTCGTCGATCTTGCGCTCCCGGATACAGGGCACGCAGACCATCAGGCGACCGCCCTGGGCCATAAAATTGTCCACCAGTTCTTTAAGGGGAGGCAGACCGGCGGCGAATACGTGCTGCATGCAGTCTCCCTTGGCCAGGGTCACGGCCGTGCCCTGCAGGGCCACCACGGCCTCTACTTCCATGGCCAGGGCGGCGTTGGCCAGCACAAAGGGCAGAGAGGCTTTTTCCGGGTTTTCGGCGCCGTGGGTGACGATGTAGACGATCTTTTCAGTCTGTTCGCTCATGGGATATATCCTTTCAAAATTTATTTATTTTTTGCTGGTCCGCCGCATTTTGTCAGCAGGCGGCCTTGTCCGGGTAAACCAGTTGATATTTGAAGTAATCGCCGTCCTTGCCAGCCTCGCCGACCATGCCGTACTTGCGCATGGCCGACAAATACCATATGGCATCGCCGGGCGGCATTTCCAGGTCCTGGGCCACCTCCACCGGGGTGGCCGGACCCTGGGCCAGGCGCGCCTTTATGCGGTCCAGATACTTTTTCTGCTGCTTGGCCGCGGCGGCATTGGCCTTGATGGCCTCGGCGCGTTCTTTTTTCAGGGCCTTGAGGGCCTCCATGCGTTGTTCCTGATTCATGATGTCGCTCCCGGGGCCATGGTTTGGGCCACGATGGCGTCGACCATGGTTTCGTATTGGCCCAGGGTCCAGCCGGCCAGTTCGATGGCCCCCTCTGGGCAGGCGGCCACGCAGACCCCGCAGCCCATGCACAGGGCAGGGTTGACCCTGGCCCTCAGGCCGTCCGCCGTCCGGACCATCTCGATGGTCTCGTCGGCCAGGCAGGCCTCCACGCAGGCTTCGCAGCCGGTGCACTTGGCCTCGTCGATCTCGGCCACGAAGGGGTCCAGCTCCACATGCCCGGCGCTGAGGATGGCCCCGGCCTTGGCCGCCGCCGCCCCGGCCGCGTTGGCCGCCTCGCTGGAGTCCATGGGGGCCTGGCAGGCCCCGGCCAGGTAAATGCCAGCCGCGGGCAGTTCCACGGGCCGCAGCTTGGGATGCACCTCCAGCAGGAAGCGGTCCGCGCCCAGGGGCAGCTTCATCTTTTCTACCAATGACTGGTTGTCGCGGGGCTCCATGCCCACGGCCAGGACCACCAGGTCCACGCCGATGGCCAGTTCCTCGCCGCCCAGCAGCTTGTCGGGCACGGTGACGGTCAGGGCCGTTTCGTCGTCGCCCGCGCTAATCACCGGCGGGGCCTCGGGCTCGAAGCGCACGAAGATCACCCCGGAGCGGCTGGCGTTCAGGTAATAGTCCTCATGGCCCCGGCCATAGGTGCGGATGTCGCGGTATAGCTCGAAGACGTTGGTCTCGGGGAACTTTTCGCGCAGTTCGCACGAGGCCTGGAGGCTGGCCGTGCAGCAGACCCGCGAACAGTGCTGGTTGAGCTTGCCGTCCGGGCCGGGCTGGTGCACGCCGGGAATCTGGCGGCTGCCCACGCAGTGGATCATGGCCACGCTGGAAATGGGTTTGCCGTTTACCACCAGCTGATCGCCGCCGGGCTCCTGGGCCATGATCCGGATCAGCTCGGGCAGGGTGATTACCTCGGGCATGTCGCCGTAGCCGTATTCACTACGGCGGGGCATGTAGTGTTCAAAGCCGGTGGCCAGGACCATGGCCCCGCTGACCAGCTCGATGTCCTCGGCCTGGGCCGGGGGCTCGGCGGGCAATACGCCGACAAACGGCGTGAACTCACCCTGCTTGGCCAGGCCCAGCATTTCCAGTTCATCGCCCGTAGGCGGGGTGCGCCGGGCCTTTAGCTTGAAGTTGCCCACGTAGCCGGAGTACTCGGCCAGTTCGGTGCAGGTATAGACGCTGATGCGCTGGTCGGCCATGACCTGGGCTGCCAGGTCGCTGATCAGCTCACTCGCCGCCTCGCCGTTGGGGAAGGTGCGGTCCAACTGGGCCACTTGCCCGCCCAGGAAGGGGCTCTTTTCCAGCAGGGCCACTTGCAGGCCCTGAGCCGCCAGATCCCTGGCCGCGCTCATGCCGGCCACGCCGCCGCCGATCACCGTGGCGTGGGCCTCAGCATCGACCCGGATGGGCTCCAGGGGCTCCAGTTCACCGGCCTTGGCCACGGCGGCGGCCACCAATGCCGTGGCCTTGCCCGTGGCTCCGGGGCCGTGATGGACCCAGGAGACCTGCTCGCGGATGTTGGCGTGCTCGTACAGATACGGGCTCATGCCCGCCCTGGTGATGGCCCCGCGAAAGGTGGTCTCGTGCAGGGACGGGGCGCAGGAGGCCACCACGATGCGGTTGACCTTGCCCGACTTGATATCCTCGATAATCATTTCCTGGCCGGGGTCCGAGCACATGAAGCTGTTTTCCCTGGCCACGGCCACGTTTTCCAGGCCTCCGGTCTGTTCGACGACCTCGGCCACGTCCACGTGGTCGGAGATGTTGCCGCCGCAGTGGCAGACATACACGCCGATCTTGGGCTTTTCTTGGCCTTCGTTGATCTTGCTCATAATCAATAATCTCCTCTGGCTCAAGCCGCCCGGCCGCCGCTGCGGGCCGCCAGGTACTTGGCCGCGCCCATGGCCGCCGCGCCCGCCTCGGCGATGCTGTCGACGATGTCTTTTGGCCCGGCCGCCGCGCCGCAGGTAAACACGCCCTCCATGTCGGTGAGCGCCGGGGCCAGCTTGGCGTTGGGCACGCTGAGGAAACCGTCCATGGCGCTGGTGGCGTCGATGATTCCCTGGGGCTCAAAGGCCGGCAACATGGCCAAAGACATCACCACCAGGTCGTGGTCCCGGGTCACGGCCCCTCCGCCGTTCTCCTGGTCTTCGTAGCGCAGTTGCACCGAGCCGTCGGGGTTGTTGGCGCTGATGACGGGCTTGGCCTTGACAAACTCCACACCCATGGCCTTGGCGTTGTTGTAGAACTGCTCGTAGTTCTTGCCGAAGGCGCGGATGTCCATGTAGTAGATCGTCAGGTCGGCCAAAGGCAGCGCGCCGGAGAGCAGCATGGCCTGCTTGATGGCGTACATGCAGCAGACCCGTGAGCAATAGGGCTTGCCCAATTGCAGGTCGCGGCTGCCCGCGCACTGGATGAAGGCCACCGACTCGGGCTCCTTGCCGTCGCCGGGCCGCAGCACCCGCATGTACGGGCCATGGGGGGCCAGCAGGCGCTCCATCTGCAAACTGGAGATGACGTTGTCTCCCAGGCCCGGCGCGCCGTAGGCCCTCTGGGGATAGTCGGTCATCAGCTCGAAGCCTGTGGAAAGCACCATGGCGTCGGCCTCGATGATGAAATGTTCTTCGGTCTGGAGCTGGTCCACGGCCCCGGTGGGGCAGACCTTGGAGCACTTGCCGCACATCATGCAGTTGTCGCGGTCGATGAGGGCAAGCTGGGGGATGGCATTGGAAAACGGGATATAGATGGCCTTGCGGGCCGTGAAGCCGCCCTGCTCCTGGTCGGGCACCATCACCGGGCACTCGTATTCGCACTGGCGGCAGCCGATGCACTTGGCCGGGTCCACATAACGGGGGAGCTGGGTCACCTGGGCCTTGATATGGCCGTTCACCCGCCGGGCCCCATCCAGGCGGCACAAGGTCAGTAAGGTAATGTTTGGGTGGTGGGCCGCGGCGGCCATTTTCGGCGTGGTGATGCAGCTTGCGCAGTCCAGGGTGGGAAAGACCTTGGACAGGCGGATCATCTTGCCGCCGATAGTGGCGTCACGCTCCAGCACGGCCACCTTGTAGCCCGCGTCGGCCAGATCCAGCGCCGCGGCCAGACCGGCTATGCCGCCGCCCAGGACCAGGCTGTCGAATCGCATGGTTTGTTCGCTTGGCATGGCTTTGGAACCTTTCCGGCGGATCAGGCCGCCTTGCCCTCGCTGCCCGGTGCTCCCAACTCGGCCACCACCTCGCCCATCTTGTTCACTTCGTTCAAGAAGGCGCGGTTGCACACCGTGCAGATGGCGGTCAGGCGCAGCCGCCTGATGTCCAGGCCCCTTTGCTTCATCAGCGGATAGATGCGGTCCACCCGCTTGGCCAGGGCCTCGTAGGCTCCTTCGTAGGGGCACTCCACCCCGCAGGACATGATGATGATGCCGCCTATTCCCTTTTCAAAGCAGTCCAGGTAGAACTGCTCCGGAAACAGGGCCGGGGTGGGGGTGCGGATTATGTAGGTGTTGTCCGGGTAGTTTTGATGAGCCTGTCCCACCGAGTTGGCTCCGGGATAGGAGCAGTCCTCGGTGGCCAGGATCAAGATTGGATACTTGTTGGCGCAAGCGTCCATGGCGCTACTTCTGGCGGCGCACGAAAATGCGTTCGTAGCCGTCAGCCTCCGCGTGGCCCAGGTATTCGTGCCCGACCTTCTTGGCCCAGATGGGGATGTCGTCCTTGGTGCCGGGGTCGTTGGAGAGCACCTCGAGGACCTCGCCTACCATCACCGAACCGATGGCCTTTTTGGCCTCAAGCAGGGGGCCGGGGCAGGCGCTGCCGCGGGCGTCGACACTGGAAGCGTGGCTGGGAATTTCACTAAGCAATTGAGACATGGTCTTCCTCCTATGAACTTTTGAAACCGTTGGTTTGAATCTCTTAATCGATTCCACTCAGGGGCCGAATCCGGCGCTTGGGCGGAACGCTTGGGCCGGTGTTTTTTGGGGTTGCCAAAACCGCCATACCTTGATTTGCTTGTTACCGCCCAGGGATAGAGCAAGCATGGTGCCAAAGAGGAAGTTACGATTATTTAAGATGGATATTCAGCAGTTTACAAAAATGATATAATCGGCGTGGCTGGCCAAAGTTAACCATATCAGAAACGTATGTTAATTTTTGTTAACCAACCCCGGATTCAATTAACGCCGCCGGTGTTGCGCTGAACATGGTCAAACCGGCCAACACAATTGACAGGCCAAAGCCGATGTTCTAAGTAAGGTTTTATGGAAAAAAGCATGGACATCTTTTTCTTGATCTTTCAGGCGGCGGTGGTCTACGCAACGGTTCTGGGCACCCACGCCGCCCGGAACAAATGGGGCCTGCACCCCTTTTACAGCCTGTTGGGCTGCCTGGCCGCCATCATGGCCTGGGTCACCGATTCCGGGGCAGCCATACAGATCGGCGAAATGACCTTTCTCGTAGGATCGACGGTCTACTATTCCGCGCTACTGTTGGGCGTGCTGGTCGTCTATGTCTTTGACGGACCCCAGGTCACCCAGCGGGCCATTTTCATCATCATCGGCGCTTCGGTTCTGACACCCATCGCCGCGGCCGCCGTGCATATGCAGGCGCACCTGGGCGGGCTGGCGGCCCAGGCCGGGGTGCCCGTGCCCAGCCTGCGCATCAACTCGGCCTCGGTCGTCACGTCGTTCATTGACTTCATCTTCCTGGCCATCACCTGGGAGTTTTTCAACCGCACCCGGAAAATCAGTCTGGCCCCAAAGGTATTGCTGGTGATGTTGGGGGTGATGTGCCTTGACGGCCTGCTGTTCACGGCCGGCGCCTTTGCCGGGCATCCGGAATACGCGGCCATTGTCCGGGCCGCCCTGCTGACCAGAATCCTGACGAGTTTGATGGCGGCCCCGGTGGTATGGCTCTACATTCAGCACCAATTCGACAAAAAGGGCACTTTCATAGTCAACCGGCCCTTGCTGGCCATCTTGCAGCGCATGACCGAAATGGAGCGGGAACTGGGCCAGGCCCACAGCGAGATCGAGCGCCGCAAGGCGGCGGAGATCGAGCTCAAACGCAGCGAGGAGCGCCTGGCTTGCGCCATCGAAGCCAGCGGAGCGGCGGTCTACGAGGTCGACCTGACCAACCGCAAAGAAATCTACGTCAGCGACAGGTGGTCGGAAATTCTCGGCTATGAAAAGGACGAGCTGAGCGATCCGGGAGACGTCGCGGCTTTTTGGCTTTCGAAAATTCATCCCCAGGAACGGGACAAGGTGGAATCCGCCCTGACGGCGTTTCTGGAGGGCCGCGTCCACAAACTGGATCTGGAGTTCAAGGCCAGACGCAAGGACGGCACCTGGGCCTATATCCACGAAATGGCGCGCGTCGTGGAGCACGACCCAACCGGCGCGCCGGTCAAGCTGGTGGGCGTGCAACTGGACATCTCCGACCGGAAGCTGGCCGAACTGGAGCGCGAGCAACTCATTGACGAACTCGAGCATGCCCAGGAAAACCTGCTGAGCCTTTCCCTGCGCGACGGCTTGACCGGCCTGGCCAACCGGCGTCACATGGATCAGGTCATGCCCCAATATTGGCGCAGATCATGGGCCGGCGGCATACCCCTGGCCGTGATCATGGCCGACATTGATTTTTTCAAGAACTACAATGACACCTACGGCCATCTTCAGGGCGACGAGTGTCTGAGGCGCATTGCCGGGGCTTTGCAGGCGGTTCTGCACCGGCCCGAGGATTTTCTGGCCAGATACGGCGGAGAGGAATTTGTGATGATCTTGCCGGGAACCGATGCGGCCGGAGCCGAACAGGTTGCCGAGGCCGCCCGGCTGGCCGTGCATAATTTGGCAATCGCCCACGCAAGCTCGGGGGTTGCCGATACGGTAACGATTTCCCTGGGGGTGGCGTCCAGCCCCCAGAGCCGGGCCGACAGCGCGGTGACGCTGTTGAAACTGGCCGACGCCGCCCTGTACAAGGCAAAGGAGACCGGGCGCGACAGGGTTTTCTCGGCGCAAGCCTAGCTCACAACCGATTCAAACCTTATTTTCGCAGTCGCGGATACACTGTTTGCAACGCGTGTCGTCGCGCCCAGTGGAGCAAAACTTGTCGAAGGACTCCAGCCAGTCCACGCCGGCCCTTGGGCATTCTCGTAAAAACGTCAGAAACGCCACCAGGCTGTTTGTTGATTCCTCGTCCAGGGCGTGTTCCACGCGACAGGCTATTTCATCTGAATGTTCCGATTCCAGCCGCAAAAAATCATGGAAAAATTCCCTGAGCACCTTGTGGCGGCGCACTACCTCCTGGGCCTTTTTCTTGCCCAGGGTGGTCAGGGTTATATAGCTGTACGGCTCGTAGTTTATCAGCCCCCTGTCGGCAAGGGTCTTTAGTGCAGTTGTCACCGAGGCCCTGGCCACGCCGACCCTGTCGGCAATGTCCTTGGCCCTGGCCACCCTTTGCTGTTGCTCCAGGTGAAAAATCGCTTCCAGATAATCTTCCAGACTTGAAGTCAGGTCCTTTTGCTCTTGGGCTGTCATCTCATACCCTCAACTAATTTCCGAATCGTAACTCTGTTGTTCAATTATTAATATAACCTCCTAAATTTTTTTATCACACTCTAATTTTTATTTATAATCACATAAAAGTTTATAGGCATTACAGAAATATCTATTGCGGCTTGTAGTTTTCGACCAACATTGCCTTTAGCAATTCCAGGGGGCTGACATTCAAGGAATCGGCGGCCTTTTTCAAGGGGTCGTTGCGATCGACCTTCCAGCCCAGCTTGGCCAGCCTGGCCTCGATGGCCTCCACGCCTTGGCCACTCATCCCGGCAACTTCGGGCAAGGTCTTGCGGCCGATGCCGCTGCCGGCAAAGGCCTCCTCCACTTCCTGGGGAGTGAACGTCCGAGCCTCGACCTTGGGCTGCCTTTCCAGATGCTTGATCAATACGAACAGTTCGGCCGGCGTGGTGTTGTTGGCCTTGGCGATGTCCCCAAAGCTCTGGTTTTCGCTTTCTATCTTGATGCCCTTCTGGCGCAGGGCGTCCATGGCCTGCTGCAAGGGCACGCGGGTCTTTTTGCAGAACACGGCCAGGGCCAGTTCCTCGGCATGGCCAAAGGGCGGTTCCTGGTCGGGCCCGGTGACCCACGACGCCTTGACAAAGGCATTGAAGTCGAAGACATAGCTGAACGGCGCATAGGGCAATACGCCGCTGAGGCAGATGGCCAGGGTCAGCACTGCGGCCAGGGCCAGTTCCCGGCCGAAGCGCAGGGAGCCCTTGAGCTTGGCGATGAAATAATTTTTCAGCGGGGTCCAGTTGAAATAGATGTGAAAGCCGCCCGCCGTCAGGAACAGCAGGGAGGCGATGATGTGCATGTTGGCCCACTGATCTTTGGTCAGGCCCCAGAAATGCCAGTCGGTCCAATAAGCTATGCGGCCGTGGGGCATGATGTAGGCGATGACGCCGCTTATGGCCATCACCAGAAAGGCGCAGGTGAGGATCAGCGAAGTGAGGACCCTGCCGTTGAATTTCTTGTCTGCCATGAAAAGGACCTCCTGCCCGGAAATGAGAAAGACGCTTGACCCGGCTTGTATTTATATAGGTTACTTATGATTATGACCGTAAAAGTTCAAGACATTTAATTCATCCGGCGCCTGGAGGATGGTATGCGAACCCGTGCAAATTTGCAAACGTTCCTAATTCTATGCTTGGGGCTTTGTTGCGCCGCCACCTCCGCCAGGGCCGAAAATCCCATTTTCCCTGCCGTGTTTTCCGATGACCCGGCCCAGGTGGCCGCCGTCATAAAAGCCGATCCCAAAGCCGTTACGGCTATAGATGAAATCAGTAAGGAGACGGCCCTTATCAGGGCTTGCTCGTTGCATGAATGGGCCAAAAAACGCAACAAGATGATCGCCCTGCTGCTCGACAGCGGCTCCGACCCCAACGCCAAAAACTTCATCGGCGACACGCCGTTGCACTTCGCCGCCGCCGCGGGCAATGTTGAAGGCGTCAGGCTCCTGTTGGCCAAGGGCGCCGACCCCGGCGCGGCCAACAACGAGGGGGAAACACCACTGCAATACGCCTCCAGGGAGGGCCACGCCCAGGTGATCGAGCTGTTGATGGCCCGGGGAGCATCGTCGGGCGCTCAGACGGCATCCGGTTGCGGACCGCTTTACGAGGCGGCCGGGCAAGGCAACCTGGACATCGTAGTCAAGCTATTGGATTCAGGGGCTGAAATTGATCAGCCGTGCGGCTCCTACGACCGCACGCCCCTGGGCAAAGCCAGCGCAAAAGGGCACTTGGAGGTGGTCAAGTTTTTAGTCCAGCGCGGCGCGGATATCAACTACCAGGACGGCGAGGGATTCAACGCCCTGCACCAGGCGGCGTTCTGGGACCAGCGCAAAGTCGCGGCGTTTCTGCTGGTGCGCGGGGTGGATAAAAATGCCCGGGACGCCAAGGGGCGCACTCCATTGCACCAGGCGGCCAAGGAAGGGCACCGGATAATGGCGGAGCTTTTGGTCAGCTACGGGGCCTCTATCAACGCCGTTGACGCCAAGGGCAAAACGCCCTTGGATCTGGCCAAGTCAGAGGGCTACAACAAGGTTGCCGCTTTTCTTGAACAAAAAGGCGGCAAGCCGGGCAAGTAAGAACCGCGCCGCCCGCCGCGTCAAATATTGGTGACGCGGGCGGCTTTGAGTTGCCACCCGCCGCGCTTTTGGGGCACCATGAATTGATACTATCCGATCCTCTAGCATTCAGGACTTTGCCATATGTCTAAAGGCCTATTCAGCACGCCCGTGATCTGGATTTTGGTGGGCTTCGCCTTCGCGGCCGTGGAATTGCTCATACCCGGTTTCATCCTGATCTTTTTCGCCATCGGCGCCTGGATCACCGCGGCGCTGACGTTTTTCCTGCCCCTGGGCTTCGGCTGGCAATTGGCCGTGTTCATCGCCGCCTCGCTGCTGACCCTGCTGACCCTGCGCAAATACATGGCCAAGGCCTTTCGCGGCGATACGGCCGATGAGCGCGGCGACACCGTGGAGCAGGCCGACATCGGCAAGCTGGCCACCGTGACCAAGGACATTACGCCCACCTTTCCGGGCGAGATCAAATACCGCGGCAGCTTCTGGAAGGCCGCGGCTGCAACCAATATCCAGGCGGGCCAAAACGTGCGCATAACCGGAAGAAGCGCCGACGACTCGCAGATGTTCAACGTGGAAACAGTTTAAATACGGGGAGTTGAAAGATGGACACATGGATCAGCGGCGGTGCCATAACCTTTGCGGTTCTTACTATTTTCATAATTATCATCCTCATAAAAACCGCGGTGGTGGTGCCCCAACGCACCGAGGCCGTGGTTGAGCGTCTGGGCAAGTACAGCCGGACCCTGGGCGCGGGCTTCCACGTGCTCATCCCCTTCCTGGACAAGGTGGCCTACAAGCGCTCGCTCAAGGAAGAGGTCATGGACATCCCCTCCCAGGTCTGCATCACCCGGGACAACGTCTCGGTGCAGATCGACGGCGTGATCTATTTGCAGGTCCAGGACGCCAAGATGTCGGCCTACGGCATCGACGACTACCGCATGGGCGCCACCCAGCTGTCCCAGACCTCGCTGCGTTCGGCCATCGGCAAGATCGACCTGGACAAGACTTTCGAAGAGCGCGAGACCATCAACCAGCAGGTGGTTGAGGCCGTGGACGAGGCGGCCCAGAACTGGGGCATCAAGGTCCTGCGTTACGAGATCAAGGACATCACCCCGCCCGACAGCGTGATGAACGCCATGGAGGCCCAGATGAAGGCCGAGCGCGAAAAGCGCGCCGAGATCGCCCGCTCCGAGGGCGAGCGCCAGGCCAAGATCAACCGGGCCGAGGGTCTCAAGCAGGAGGCCATCAGCATCTCCGAGGGCGAGAAGGCCAAGCGCATCAACGAGGCCGAGGGCCGCGCCGCCGAAATCGAGCTGGTGGCCAAGGCCACGGCCGAGGGTCTGCGCCAGGTGGCCGAATCCGTGGCCGGGCCGGGCGGATACGACGCGGCCAACCTGCGCATCGCCGAGAAGTATCTGGCCGAGTTCGGCAACATGGCCAAGCAGAGCAACACCATGATCGTGCCGGGCAACATGAGCGATCTGTCGGGCATGATCGCCGCGGCCACCAGCGTGTTCAAGAAGGCCAGCCAGGCCTAAAACCAATAAAAGCCCATTGCGAGAGCCTGCCCCACGGGGCGGGCTCTTTTTGTCGCATGGCGGCAACATCCCCGCCGGTATGGGCCAATTTAATATGGACACCCCGCCCCGCCCCGTCCTAATCTCTGAATTACCTTTTTCGCCGCCCACGCCAGCCAAAGGAGCCCGGCATGAAAGCAACCACCCTGTTCAAGCAGCTCGTATACGACCCGGAGATCCTGCTTTTGCCCGTGGCCCACGACGCCCTTTGCGCCCGCATCGCCCGCCAGGCCGGGTTCAAGGCCGTCTGCTCGGCGGGCTATGCCAACAGCGCCAGCCTTTTGGGCAAACCCGACGTAAACCTGCTGACGCTAACGGAAATGGTGAATGCCGCCGGGCGCATCGCCGACGCGGCGGGCCTGCCGGTGATGGCCGACGGCGACACGGGCCACGGCAACGTGACCAACGTCATCCGCACGGTGAAGCTCCACGAAAAGGCCGGGATCGCCGCCCTGTTCATCGAGGACCAGGTCTCGCCCAAGCGCTGCGGCCACATGTCCGGCAAGCGCATCATTCCCATCGAGGACATGCTGGCCAAGATCAAGGCCGCCCTGGACGCCCGCACGGACCCGGACTTCATGATCATGGCCCGCACCGACGCCATCGCCGTCGAGGGCATCGACGCGGCCCTGGAGCGGGCCCGCCGGTTCCAGGATGTGGGCGCGGACATGATCTTCATCGAGGCCCCGCAAAACATCGAACAGATGCGGCTCATCGCCTCCGAGGTCAAGGCCCCGACCATGGCCAACATGATCCCCGGCGGGGCCACGCCCGTTCTTTCGGCTGATGAATTGCAAAAAATGGGCTTCGCCATGGTGGCCTTTCCCACGGTGAACACCTATGCCATTGCCAAGGCCACCAAAGAGCTGTTCGGCCATATCGCCCGGAACGGCTCGTTCATGGGCCTTGAGGACCGATTCATGGAGTTCGAGGAATTCAACGACCTGGTGGGCCTGCCCCAAATCCGCGAGTTGGAACACTACTACTACAAAGACATCAAAGAGGACGCCTAGAGCGTCTTCTGCCGGAGCGGCCGCGTATGTTAAGATAGCCCATTATTTATACGGGAAAAGGATGGCGGATATGCGGCAACCGGAAATGCTCAAGGCGGACGGCGACGGCATTGAAATTCAACTGGCCCAGTGGCCCGGCGACGGCCCGCCGGTCTTGTGCATCCACGGCCTGACGGCCAACTGCCGCAGCTTTGACACCATCGCCGGGGCCCTCTCGCCCGCCCACCGGGTCATCGCCATGGACCTGCGGGGCCGGGGCCGCTCGGACAAACCTGCCACCGGTTATTCCATGAACCACCACTGCCGGGACATCAAGGCCGTGCTGGACAGCCTGGGCCTGGACAAGGTCAGCCTCTTGGGCCATTCCCTGGGCAGCTATATCTCCCTGGCCTACACCGCCGCCAATCCGGACCAGGTCCAAAAACTGGCCCTTTTGGACGGCGGGGCCAATCTCACGCCCGAGCAATGGGGCAAGGTCACCCTGGGCATCAAGCCCTCCCTGGACCGCCTGGGCAAGCTGTTTCCCTCGTTCGAGGCCTATACCGACACGGTCAAGGCCTCGCCGTTCATGAAGCCCTGGAACGAGGCCATGGAATCCTATTACGCCTATGACACAGAGCAGATCGACGGCCAGACCCGCTCGGTGATCCACCCCGAGAACATAGACGAGGAACGGGCCAACCTGCTGACCATGGACCCCTCGGCCTATTACCCCATGATCAAGTGCCCGGTGCTGATTCTGCGGGCCACCCTGGGCATGCTGGGCGGCGATGAGCTAGTGCTGCCCCAGTCGGCCACCGACGGCCTGCTGGCCCAGTTGCCCACGGCCAAACTCGTCAACCTCGACGGCATGCACCACTTTTCCGTGGCCTTCCAGCCCTGTCCCCAACTCGACCAGGCCCTGTTGGACTTTTTCTAGCGCTGGGCGGACGGGCAGGACTCAATGCATGACTAGGCGGTAAAGGCCCCGGACATACGGTGGCTGCTTGGCCTTTACTAGGCATCAAATCCATTTACCGCCTCCGTGCCCTGTCGGGTACTGTGCCGACGCAAGCTTTCTGGAAAGCCAATTTTCCCCTGGGGGAAGTGGGGACCCCCTTTTGACAAAGGTGGTCCCAGTCTCCCCCCAGACCCCGCCTCTCCCCTCCAAATGACGTTGCCTCGAGTTGGGTCTGAGGTTACCTGGGATATGCTGGAATTTGTAGATATTCAGTTCGCGTTGGCGGGTGGAAGTGCCAGTTTCCAGCAGGATTACGCTATTCCTCGGTGTGTGGACGGCGCCCCATGGCAGGTTTGGGGCCGGTCGAGTCGTGGTAATTGCACCAGCAACATCGTTGTTTTTCGTACAGGCTGGCCAGGACGGCCAGCCCGGCGCAGCGCGAAGCCATGCACCGTAAGCTTCAGGTCTGATTCACTCAGCCCGAAGCGTTGCACCTCGGCCCAAGGATGGGCCGAGGTGCAAGAAAATAGCAGGGCCAGCCCGGCGCGGCGCGAAGCCACGCTCCGTAAGCCCCGGATCGGATTTATTCCGTCCGGGGCGGCCCAATGCTTGGGCTCCCAAATCGTGGGCAAGCTCAGCGCGCGGTAAAGCGCTGTCGGCCCCGACCGCACACTTCAACACGGCATTAACGTGCATATCAGAAAGGCTGGCCATGGACGGTCAGCCCGGCGCGGCGCGCTAGCCACGCGCCGTAAGCCTCGGGTCTGATTCACTCAGCCCGAGGCGCTGTTACTCTGGCCAAGGATGGCCAGAGTAACAAGAAATAGCTGCTATTTCAACAGGTTCCACTCGTAATTGATGATGAAGCGGAAATCGGCGTATTCCTGGCCGCCGGCGACATCGTCCTGGTTGACCACCGCGCCCCTGGCCCGCAGCCACAGGCCGTCGAGATAGGTCTGCTTGAAGCGGTAGCTGACATCGAGGTCGGCCTCCCATTGATCCGGCGAGGCATTCTGGCCCGTGTCCGGGGTGTCGGACATGGTGAACAGGGTGTTGGCGCTCAGGTTGCCCGGCCCCAGCATGCCGAAGTCGGCCGACAGGCCCACCATCCATGTCTTGTCATCGGCCCGGTCGTTGTCCTCCTCCATGATGGAGGTGTAGCCGGGATAGCTTGACCAGGGGTTGAAGGCGGCCGAATCCGGGCCTGTTTGGGTGTAGGCCAGGGTCAGGCCCACGCCCTTGTAGTGGAGCACGGTCTGCACGCCGTACTGCCAGCCTTCGAACTGGCCCACCAGGGCCCAGCCCACTGCCCGTTGGTCAAAGCCCTGCAGCGAAACGTCGATGCCCCAGTCCGGGGAGAGCTTCCAGGTGCCGTCGGCCTGGAAATAGAGGATGTTGGCCACCTGGTGGGCGAAGTACTCGTACAACTGCACCTTGTAGTTTTCGTTTATCTGGTATTCGACGCCGCCCATGGTCACGCCCTCGTCGCTGTTGTAGGCTCCGGCGGCCTGGCTCATGGACTTGAACACCGTGTCGTTCCAGGTCTTGATGCCGGTCACGTGGGATACGATGAGGTCAAGGCCCTTGATGGAGCTGTTGGCCAGGGTGTAGGCCTCGTAGGTCACCGGCACCATGCGCACGTCATAGGCGTTGAGGAACGGTGTGTCGAGCTTCTGACGGAAGACCTTGGCCGAGGTGCCGCCGTAGGCGGCTTTCAGGTAGGCCTCGCCCAGCACGGTGATGCCTTCCTGGTCCGAGTTGAGCAGGTTGGTGCCCACGCGGTCCTCATCGGCGATGAAAAAGGGCTGGGACGTATACGCCGCGCCGCCCAGGCTCAGGCCGTACAAGGGCGCGGTTTCATAAAAGACCCAGCCGCCGATGGCCCAGGCCTCCTGTGTGCCTCCGCTTTGGTCGAAATGCCGGTTCATGTAAAAACTGCGGAAGTGAATATCGAGTTTGCCGTCTTTGAGCCATTGCTCCATATCGGCGCAGGTCCCCGTGGCGGGCGCGGCCAGCAGCAGGACCAAGCAAAACAACAGAACCGCCTTTATACGCGAATGCCTAATCATGTCTAAATCTCCCACTGATGTGTCCGCTACATGACTCTGGAACAGCGAATAAGTAGTGAATCGGTAATGGCCTCTTCCCTGAAATGCAGTATGGCCAAATAATCCGGATCACTGGTGAAGGCTTTGAAGGTGTCCCAGTTGGGATATTCCACAAAGAAAACCAGGTCGGCATCAAATTTGCCGATTACCGATTTGTTGGGCGCGAATGCCGGCAGGGGCCTGATGCCGTATTTTTTTAAAATCGGGGCGCAGCCGTCCATGTACTTTTGATAGGACTCACTGCCGCCTTCGGGTTTGAACCACAATGCGTTGAGCATATAGATTTTTTCGTCGTTTGACATCGCTTCCGTCTCCTTTTCCAATGCCCATAATCCAATGATTGCCATGGTCATGGCAAGCGATGAGTTTCGCTTAACACGCATGGTGCATAATTTGTTGTGGTTTGGTTATATATAATAACACCTTATGTGGCCAGCTTGAACGCGGCGGAAAATACGACACGGCCGATCTCGGCGGATGGGCCGGGCCTCTGATCACGGGCCGTGAGGCGGCGGCAAAACCAGCGCTTATTTAAAAGGCCGCCCACTGCCGGCAAGACCGGTTTGACACCTCCGGGGCGGCGGGCCTAGAATCCACAATTAGCAGGCGGTGTTTTAGCGCTTGCTTACAATAAAGGCCGATGATGGTGCTGAAGCTTCTGTTGAAAATAATCGCCGGTTTGTTGGCCGCCATTTTGCTGTTGGCCGCCGCGGCCATCGCAGTGGTGACGATATGGCCCGGCGTTTTGCAGCCCGCCCTGGAATGGGCCCTGGCCCCCCAAAACGGCTGTGCCGTCATCCAGGCGGTTGAGTTCAATCCCCTCAGGCAAAGCCTTTCTCTGCGCGGCCTGCGCATTACCGGACCCAACCCGGAGATATTGGACGTACAAGCCGGTCAGGTGATGATCCGGGCTGATCTGCTGCGGGCCTTGGGCGGCGGGTCTCCCCTGCGGATGGTCAAGGCGGACGGCTTGCAGGTGGTTTTCACGGCCCAACCCGGCGAGGGCGGCGGCGGCTTTGATCCGGCCCTATTGGGTCATCTGCTGGCCGTGGACAGCCTGATGGTCTATGCCAAGTCACTGGACATTGCCCTGCCCCAGGCCAGGGTGAGGGTCAGCGGCCTGGCCCTGAACCGTAGCGAAAAAGGCAAGGCGGATCTCGATCTGATGGCCATTGTGGCGGTCACCGGGGCTGACGGCGGCCAGTGGTTCCAGGGCCAATTGACCGGCCGGGGATCGGCCGCCGAGGGCAAGACTTTGTCGGGATATCTGTCCCTGAACAAGGCCAAACTGGATACGCCGTGGCTGGGCGGCGAAATGATGGCCGGTTTGAACTTTGGTTTGCAGGGCAATACGCTGGACGTGGGGATTATACGTCTTTCGCTACCCGACAGTACCGTAAGGCTGACGGTGGACGGCAAGCAGTTGGCTTGGTCAGGCGTCAAGGCGAGACTGGCGGCCAGAGGCAAATACGACCTGGCCAAGGCCGAGGCAAACATTGAAACCGTCAGCTTGGTCGTTGATGACATCCTGAAGGTATCAGGCAGCTATTCCCCCAAGGGCCTCGCCGCCAAAGCCAGCCTGAACTGCGGCGGCAAACTGCTTGAGGTTCTTGAGCCAATTCTGCCCCAGTCCTTGCGGGGCCTCGGCTTGCAGGGGACTCTGGATTTTGAACTGGCCAGGTTGGTCGACGGCCTGAATGAACTGCGCCTGGTGCCCGACGGCTTCAGGGTTTTTTTGCCCGATGGACTTATTGACGCCGAGTTCGGCGGGATGATCCAACTGGCCGGAAAAGACGCCGACTTGCAATGGTCCGGCGCCCTGGTGGCCGACGCCTCGGGTCGGGCCGGTGATCTGACCATGGATCATCTGCAACTGAAACTGCCCCTGGCCGGTCCCTTGCTTCAACCGGCCAGCCCCAGACCGGAACTGCTGGCCCCGGCCGGCGCCATTGCCTGGCAGGGCCGCACCCTGCCCCTGGGCCTGGTGTCCGCCGCGGGCGAACTGGTCTGGCAAAATGATCTGCCCATGCTCGACAATATCGTGCTCAAGGCCGAAGCCCTGGGCAGCCTGAGCGGATCGGCGGGCATGGGCCCCAATGGGCCTGTGGGCGCTTTGGCCGGTCAAAACATAGCCGCCGGGCCCATCCTGGCCCTGACCCGGGCCATCATGCCCGGAAAGGTCGACGGCTGGCAGGCCTCGGGCGGCCTTGACCTGGACGTGAGTCTCACACAGCAAAGCGGCGTTCCGGCGATCTCGGCGGATTTGAAGCCGCGGGACCTGGGCCTGCGATCGGCCGACGGCCTGCTGATGCTGGCCAAATTGCAGGGCTCGCTCAAGGCGGGCGTGCAGATGGGGGCCAAGCCTCGCTTCACGGCCGAACTGGCCCTGAGGACCGGTCAGTTGCTCTATGACACGCTGTATCTGGATCTGTCCCAGCGGCCCCTGGCCGTGAAAGCGGCCGGTATGCGGCAAGGCCCTTCGGTCTGGCGGGACATGCTTCTGGACCTGCGCCTGGGCGGCATGGGCTCCCTGCGCCTCAGCGGCGCCATGGACGTTTCAAACAAGGGCAAGCCGGTCTATTCGGGGCGCCTGAGCGTCAAGGACTTTGAGATAGGCCCGGCCTTTGCCGAGTTGGCCCGGCCCAGCCTCTCGGCCCGGCAGCCCGAATTGGGCCTTATGGAGATGGGCGGCCAGGCCGACCTGGGCCTTGATTTCAAGGGCAAGGGCAGCTCCGCCGCCATCAGCGGCCGTTTGGCTGTTGCCGGCGGCTGGCTAAGCCCCGACGGCCAGGCCAAGACCTTCCAGGGCCTGGATCTGGGTCTGCCGTTCAGTTATGAATTGGGCGGCAAGCGCAACCCAAAGAACAAGCCCATGCAATGGGGCAGCCTGCGCCTGGCAAAAATCGAAGGGGGGGGCATCAGCCTGTCCAAGCTCAACTTGACCCTGGCCTTGATTCCAAACCGGCTCATCGTAAAGGAGGCCGTCAGCCTGCCGCTGTACGGGGCGGAGCTGCGGGCGTCGGGCATCAGGGTGGATCAACCCCTGTCGCCGGATTTCAAGGCCAACCTGGACGCGACGCTGAGCAAGTTGGACATGGCAGCCCTGCCCACCGGCGGCATGAAGTTGCAGGGCAGCCTGTCCGGCCGCTTGGGGCCGGTGGTGCTGACAGCCAAGGGTCTGTCCTGCGGCGGCGGCCTGACCGGCACCTTCTTCGGCGGCAAGCTGAGGGTGAGCAATATACTAGCCAGGGAGCTTTTCAGCGGCGTTCCGGTCTTTGGCGCGGACGCCGAGGCCAGAAATGTCGATCTGAAGAAACTGACCACGGCCCTGGGTGCGGGCGTTGTCAGCGGCAGGGTCGATATCGATCTGAAGGGGCTGCGCGTGGCCTCGGGCCAGCCCCAGGCCTTTGATCTGCGGGTGCTGTCCAAGGAAACGGCGGGGGTCGACCAGGAGGTAAGCCTCCAGGCCGTCAACAGCATCAGCGTCATCGGCACCGGCGAAGGCCTCACCGGCCTGGGCATGGGCCTGCTTCAGCCGCTTTTCGAGCGTTTTGCGTATGAGGCCATTGGTTTTTCATGTACTCTGAAAACCGACGTATTTACCGTGCGCGGTCTGATCCGCCAGGGAAATGTGGAATATATTGTAAGAAAGCCGGCCTTTTTCGGCATCAATGTAATAAACGCGAACAAGGACAACCAGATCAGTTTTTCGGATATGCTGGAGCGGGTCCGCAGGGTCGCCGCCGATAGGGCCAAGAGCCCGGAAGACAAAGGATAAAGGAGCAGTTTATGGGCAAAATGCACAAAATGCTGAAACCGTTGACGTTCGGGCTTACGCTCATGCTTGCCGCCTGCGTGACGGTCAATATCTATTTCCCGGCGGCGGAAGTGCAAAAAACAGCCGAAGAGATCGTCAGCGATGTCTATGGCGACAAAAAGCAGGAGCAGACCAAGCCCGAGGAAAAACCCGGTGACGCATCGAGCCTGGAGCGCATCCTCAATATCATCGGGCCCAGTCCGGCCATGGCCCAGAACGTAACCGCCGTGAGCAATGCCTCGATCCGGGCCATCAAGGACCGCATCACCGCCCGGCATCAGCAACTAGCTCCCTTCTACGCCAGGGGCAACGTGGGAATCGCCAATAACGGCATGCTGGTGCTGCGCGACCAAGGCGGCCTCTCAGTGCCCCAGGTGGCCCAGGTGCGCCGTCTGGTCAACGCCGACAACGCGGACAGAAACCGCCTGAACCAGGAAGTGGCCTCGGCCATCAAACAGCCCCAGAACACGGCAAAGGTGGCGGGCATCTTTGCCGACGAGTGGCGCAACAAGGCGGCACGGGGCTGGTGGATCCAACAGAACAACGGGGCCTGGGTCCGCAAGTAGCCTTCAGCATCATCCAAAACACGGCCGCCGCCCGTTTCGCGGGCGGCGGCTGTTGTTTGCTATGCTGTGCCGTTTGACGGCCGGGGGCTAGACGCCATCCCTGTCGGCGATCTTGGTGATCTTGTCGGCAATGCGGAAGGCCACCAGGATCAGCTCCATGTAGATGCGGGCCAAGATAAGCAGCAGGCACGCGCCGATGGGAGCCATGATCAGCATCAGCAGAGTCGAGCCGAAGCCCTGGGAATAGGCGAATGCTTGGTAGATCGACATCAGGAAGAAAATGCCGACGCCAATGATGGACAGGACGTAGAGAACCTTGACCACTTTAGGGGTCACAAAGCTGGAGAAAGACAGGTCGAAAAGTTCGGCAAAAAAGTTCTTTTGCATCAGGGCCTCCTTGTTATTATTGCCGGGCAGGCATTTCATTTTGTCCATGATAGCTTTGTATTTGCTTTTTAAACAACCGTAATTGGATGCGTAACGATTATTTTACGGTGGGCGTGCGCAACATGGTTTTGTATCGGGAACTGGCGGCGATTTTGGACAAGGCGAAGGATTGTTCGCCGCCATGGTCCGACCAAAATCAGTGGCGGGAGTTGAACCGGTTGATGGCCGACTGGGCCGCCGCCGACGCCCAAGGCCCGGCCAGGACGCTGGCCGCGGAAATGGCCCGGCACCTGGCCCGAGCCGACCGGCTCATGGACGGGCTCTGCGCTGCGGCCTGCCCCTGGTGCCCGGATCCCTGCTGCATCAGCGCAAGGGTCTGGCTGGATCACGCTGATCTGGCCTTTATCCATCTGGCCGGATTCGCACCTCCCCCCGCCCAATTGCGTGACGGACCCGGCCAGACCTGCCGATATCTGGGCCCCAGAGGTTGTGCCCTGCCAAGACATTCAAGGCCATGGGTCTGCACCTGGCATATCTGCCCAACCCTGAAAGCGCGCCTGGACAAGCAACCGGAAGACCGCATCGCCTGGCTCGAGCTTCAGGACGCAATCAAGCTCATTCGCAAAGAAATAGCCAGACGCCTGCCATCATACGGCCTATAGCAAAAATCCAATTAAAACATCGTTTTAAGTTGTTATTTTGTAATTGCCGTTGCGGAAACGCAACTAAATGGTAATTATTTTCCTTACCTATTTTTGCAATTGCCTTTCACCTTTGATTGGGGGGTTCAACCGATGAGCGAAAATAGTGCGGAGATTGCCCGGCTGAAGAGCCGGATCGAGAGCCTTGAAGCTGAACTGGCGCGTTACCGGGCCGTTGACCGGCAATCGGGCAACGGCTCCTTTTGGGAAGCCTTGGTCTATTCCCGGCCGATATTGAAATCGTTTCTGGATCACACGACCTATGGCGTGGCCGTCAAGGACAGGGACCTTCGGGTGCGGTTTGCCAACCCGGCTCTTCAAAGGATGCTGGGCCGAAGCGAAGAAAGCATCCTGATGAAATCCAGCATTGATTTCCTTGGTGCGGAAGACACCCAGCAGCTTGAAGAAGACGACCGGTGGGTTTTGGCCAACGGCGATCATATTGTGCGGGAACTAAGGACAACGCAGAATGGACGCGAGATGCACGTGCGCGTTCACAAGTCGCCCATTATTGATTGCAACGATAATTTGGCGGGTATTTTTATTGCCGTGGTTGATCTGAAAGAGCTCGAATCAATAACCGGATATAAGCCGGGGCAGTCCCAGTTGATACCAATTTGCTCGAGTTGCAAAAAAATCCGCGATGACCAGGGCCGGTGGCTCCCCATGGAGACATACCTGATGACCCATTGGAAGACTGGGCCGACTCACACGATCTGCCCGGAATGCGCCAAGGTGCTCTACCCTAATCTGAATCTGAAACTAGTGCCATAAAGCGCGGCGGCCCCGACGGGTAAAGCCGCCGGGGCCGCAGTGATTTTAAAGCCAAGCCAGGTGTTTCCCTGGCTATCCCAACCCTATTTGAGGCCGCGCTTTTCAGGCGGTATGCCCTCGCTGTCGAGCCAGCTCTCGTAGCCGGCCATCTTGGCCAGGACATTGACGGCGCGCTCGGGCGTGGGGAAGAAAACGCTTTTATATTTGCAACCATCGATTTCGTAGAGGGTCTTGTCGCTGCCGTCCGATGTGAGACTGACACCGACAATCGGTTTTTTGTACTTGTCCACCAACTCGGCTATGTATTTCACATAGGAGCTTTCATAATCCTGGAGCGCTTGCTTGATTATATTGATGTCGTCCGGTGTGACATCTGGGTTGACCTCCAAGGCTGCCTTGGACAACTGGAAGACCATGCCCTTGCGGCCCAAAATTCCCAACTGGATCACGCAGTCGCAACCATCCCAATTGAGCAGCATGTCCATGACCTTCAGCGGAAGTTCCGGATCCGACTCGCCCACCAGGTCAATTGGGTTGGCCCTGCTCCAATAGGGCGGCAGGATCTTGTCGATTTCGGCGATTATCTCGGGCGCCAAGTCGACGACCTCGAGGCCGTGCTCGGCGCAGAGGTCCGAAGTGACAACGCCCCAGCCGCCGCCCAGGGTCATGATGGCCACCCGGCGGCCGGCGGGCAGTGGCAGAGATGAAAAGGCGGCGGAGAGGTCCAGAAGTTCCATGGGCTGTTCGGCCATGACAACGCCGGCCTGTTTGCAGGCTGCTTCGAATATGCGGTTGTTGGAGGCCAGGGCGCCGGTGTGGCTGGCCGCGGCCTTGCCGCCGACATCCGTCCGTCCACCCTTGAGCACCACCACCGGTTTTTCCACGCTGACCCGGCGGGCCGACTCGTAAAAGCGCCGGCCGTTTTTCACGCTTTCCAGATACAGGAGCACCGTGTTGGTCAGGTGATCGACCTCGAAGCCGTCCAGGGCGTCTTCAACCGTCACCATGGCCTCGTTGCCGCTGCCGGCAAAGGCCCTGATCCCGATGCCCTGGGCACCGGCGAAGAACAACAGCTGCACGCCCATGTTTCCCGACTGGCTGACAAAGGCCGTGGTGCCGGGTTTGGGCCGGGCCATTGCGCCGGTGCAGAAGAATTTATGGTGCGGGTTGCAGATGCCCATGGTGTTGGGGCCAAGTATTGTGATACCGGCCTTTTGGGCCTTGCGCACCAGTTGCTCTTCCAACTCGCGGCCTTTGGCGCCGACCTCGGCGAAACCGCTGGAGATAAGCACCACCGACTTGACGCCTTTTTGTTCCAGCTCATCGATCAGCCCTATGACCAGCGCCGCGGGGATGGTGACGACGGCCAGGTCCACCGCGTCGGGGATCTCCAACACCGAAGTATAGACATCTCTTCCGGCGATTTTGCCGCCGCTTGGGTTGACCAGATGGATCTTACCCTCGAATTTACCGTAGAGGGTGTTGGTGAACAGAAGATTGCCCCATTTGCCGAAGGTGCCGCTGGCGCCGATGAAGGCCACTGATTTCGGATGGAAGATGGCGGCCATGTCCGAGGGCGGGATGGGTTTGCGCAACTGGTCCTTTTGGGGAGGGTCGCCCAACACCACCAGGGCGTCCACGGCGCTGACCTTGCCGTCCGGCGCGACAAGCAGGGGGTTGATGTCCACCTCCCGGACATTGGGGTTTTCCTGGGCCAGGCGGGAAAGGCCCACCAGGGTGTTGATTATCTGCCGCCGGTCGGCTGCCTGTTCGCCGCGAAAGGGCCCCAGCAGGGCCTTGGCGTCAAGTTCGTCAATCATTGTGGCGGCGTGTTTTTCGTCCAGCGGAGTTACTTTGAACACCACGTCGTCCAAGGCCTCGGTGAATACGCCGCCCAGGCCGAACATCACAACCGGGCCGAACTGGTCGTCGGTCAACAGTCCGGCGACAAACTCCCGCCGCCCGCTGAGTTGCGGCTGAACCAGAAAGCCTTCGAGGTCTTCACCGGCCCTTTGGGCCATGTCTTGGGCGGCGTCCAATACCTGGGTTTCGTTGGTCAACCCTAGCCTGACCAGTCCCATTTCGGACTTGTGGGTCAGTTTGGCCCCGAGGCCTTTGAGCACCACGGGAAAACCGATCTCCCCGGCCTTCCTGGCGGCGTCGGCCGCATCGGCGGCCACCGCTTCCAGCACCACCGGAACCCCGTACGAGGCCAGGAGGGTCTTGGAATCAGCCTCCGAAAGGGTGTGTTGGCCTTTGGACATGGCGCTTTTTATCAATTCAGCAGGTATCACTGATATCGTCTCCAATTATTGAATCATGATTCATCATTCACGTTGTGGCGCTATTCTATAAGGCTACTTCTGGTCAGACAAGTAAAATTGCCTGAACGGCCAATAGGCAAAGCTTAACGCCGTTTATGCCCGAGGCAATTGAAAAGACGCGCCATTAGTTGTCAACACCACCATTTATGATTTATGGTTGCATATTATCGGTGCCGTAATAAGAGAAATCGGACGTGGGGACCCATGATACTCAAAAGCAGAATTGTCTGCGGCGTGATTTCCATTCTTGTATTGGTGTTGGGTGCCGCCGCCTGCAACCAGCCCGCGCCCCTCAGCCCGGACCAGGCCGAATTTAAAAAAGCCGTCGTCACGCAGGTGAAAACGCTTCAGGGCTTGCTGGGCCCGGCCCTGGCCAACGGCAAAGGCGACGCGGTTGATACGGCTCTTTCGCGATATTTCGACGAGACCGCCTGGAAGAACATCGCCTGCGATTTCCAGGTCAGGGTGGTCGACAAGAAAAAGCAGTATATCGGCGGCCGGATGCACCTGAAAAACTGGGATGGCAGCCTGCCCGGCCCGGAGGTGCGCCTGGATTACTCAACCTATGCCAAATCCTTTGACTCCATAGCCAAAGGCGAGATCTTTTCGAGGCGTTTTTTCAACACGGACGGCCCCTTGGTGATCATCGGGGGGCCGGTTGCCCATCAAGGTGAACCGGTAGGCGCATTCGGCATCATGCTGCCCGGTGAATGCATGCCCGGCCACTACCGCTTGAAGCAAGACCAGATATTGGCCATTGATTACAACCGCGACTAGCGGGGTGTTGAAAGGCGGTGCGTTAGGCGGCGGATTTGTCGAGCAGTTGCCTTGTTTTGGCCAAGAGGTCGGGCAACCGGAATGGTTTGGGCAGGAAAAACTCCGCCCCGGCCCGAAGCACATCGTCAACCCCCGAGGAAGAGGCATATCCGCTGGCCACGATTATCTTTATCCGCGGCGCGACGGCCTTTAGCCGCTCCAGACAGGCCATTCCGCCCATGCCGGGCATGCCCAGGTCCAACACAACCAGCTTGATTTTATCGCCATGCTTTTCGTACAGCTCCAGCGCCTGTTCACCGGTGATGGCCTTTAGAACCTCATAGCCGCTGGATTCAAAGAGTTCCGCTGAGGTGTCCAGGATTGGTTGCTCATCATCCACCAACAGGATCAACTCGCCGCTGCCGGTGAGGGTTTGGACCTCTATGGTTTTCTGGCCAATGCTGGTCCGCCTGCCGGTTACCTCCGGGATGTAGATATCGAATGTCGTCCCGAAACCGGGCTGACTACTGCAACGGATATCTCCGCCATGGCTTCGGATCACACCCTGGGCCGTGGCCAGCCCCAGGCCGGTGCCGTGTCCTGGGTCTTTAGTGGTGAAAAACGGGTCGAAAACCTTTTCCAGGGTTTGCTGGTCCATTCCGTGGCCGGTGTCGGAAAAGCGAACATGCACATACCGCCCCGGCGGAAGGCCCTCGGTGCCGCCGGCATCATCACAAACAATAACCGATGATGTCGCGACAAAAAGCTTGCCGCCTTGCGGCATTGCATCCCTGGCGTTGGCCCCCAGGTTCAGCACCACTTGTTCGAGCAGACCTGCGTCTCCGGCGACAATGGCCTTTTCCGACGTGGTCTTGATGCTGATGTCGATCATTTTGGGGATCGTTCGGGAAAGCAAATCCACCGACTGGCGCAATAGGTTGTTGATATCGAGCTTTTGAAATGACGGCTCCATCTTTCGGCTGAAAGTCAAAAGCCGCCGAACCAACCCCGCTCCCCGTGCTATGGAGCTGTCCAATTGCCGAATGCGCTGGAGCTGTTTGTCCGAGATGTCGTTGGCCATGGTCAGAAGTTCCATGTGGCCGCCGATTGTTTGCAGGATATTGTTGAAGTCGTGGGCCACTCCGGCGGCAAGGCTGCCGATTGCTTCCATTTTTTGGGCATGAACCAGCCGTTGTTCCAGCTTGCTGCGTTCCTGTTCCAGCCGTTGCCGTTCACTAAAGTCCACGATTGTCAAAAGATCGGCCGGCCTGCCGTTGTAGTTGACGGTTCGGGAATATATCTCGGTGAATTTGGTCTGGCCGGTGCGGGTTACGAAGCGCAGGTGATAGTGGGTGACGATGCCGTCCTCGCCCGCTTGTTTGCGCCTGGATTGCTCTCCGGCAAAGGCCCGGTCTTCGGGATGAACGGTTTTTAGGAATTCCGCCGGGCCCCAGGAGTACAGGTCTTCGGCGGTGTACTCCACCAGTTCGGCCAATGAATTGTTGGCATAGACGAAACAGCCGTCCTGCAAAATGCCCACGTTTAGCATTGTCTGCTCGGAGATGAGCCGGAACTTTTCCTCACTTTCCTCCAGGTCTCTTTGGGCCTTTTTACGGTCGCTTATGTCGTTGACTATGGATAAAAACGCCACTTCGTCATCAGACGTTGTCACGGGCGATGAAATCACCTCGACATCCACCAACTCGCCGTTTGCCTTGCGGTGGACGGTTTCGAAGCGTTTCAGGTCTTTTTGGCCAATGCTTCGAAGCAGAGCCTCGATCTCGCCTTTGCCCATGGCATTAAGCTCAAAAATGTTGATGCCAACAAACTGTTCCTTGGAATACCCATAAAAATCCTGGGCGCTTCTGTTGGCGTCATATATGTTGCCGCTGGCGGGATCGACAAGAAGAACGACCGCCGTATGCTCACTGAGCATGGGGCCCAAATGAGGCGTTTGAGTTGAATCTGATGAATGTGTGAAAGTCTTGCTTTCCATCTTACCCGGGCTTGGTTATATGAGGTCTTTGTTTTACCCCCAAATTATGGCTGTGTGACCGTATTTCGGACACATCGTATGCTTTCTATTTATATCAAATATAGTGACATATTGTAATCAATGAAAAAGGCTCCGCCCGATGGACGGAGCCTGATGCAACGTGCGGCTGCCCGCCTAACGCAAAATCATGGGCATTTCCAGGGAACCGGGCGCTCCGGTTATCACCAGGGTGGCCTTTGTCTCGCCGGCCTTTAGTAGAGGCTGGCCGTTTTCGTCAAGCAGGGGGAAGCGGATCTTGTACAGGTTGGACCATTGGCCCCAGAAGGGGTACAGGGCCATGTTGATGGCGCTGCGCTTGCGGATGCGGCGGCGGTCAATGGGCACCGCGGCCCGGCCGTCATCCGAGAGAAGGTAGACCCTGTAGTTGGGGTTCTGTCCGCTCAGGTTGTTCCATTTTTCATCGGGCAGATAGATGCTCATCACGATGTCATAGTATTTGAGGAACTCGGCTTTTTGGTCGGCCAGGGCGGCCATCTGCATGTTTTCGGTCAGGCCGAAGGCGTCGGCCCTGCGCACGACCATGGCTTGGCGCACGTCCCAGTTCAGGGGCAGGGCCGAGCCCATGATCACCATGGCCGCGGCGTCGTGGCGCTGCTGGTTTACCAGATACTTGTTAGTGACCTTTTCATAGGCCACCTGAATGGGCCGTTGGCTGGGGTCGAACTCGGCCTGGACCTTTTTGGCCGTTTCACAACCGGCGACCATAAATAGACAAACAAGTACGAGGGTAAAAACAGCGCCGCGCAGTCTCATGCCTAGGCTCCTTCCTTCCCGAAGACCTGATCAAAGATATAGTCGGCGTTTTTCAGGTGAACCGCAAGGTCAAATTGCTTTTCGATGAGCGCGGCCGCGTCCGGGCCCAGGGCCGTCATCAGTTCTTCGTCGTCCAGCAGCCGCTGTTTGAAGCTGCCGCCCTGCTCCCAGGTGGCCATGGCGTTGCGCTGGACCATGCGGTAGGCGTCTTCCCGGCTGACGCCGGCGTCCACCAGGGCCAGAAGCACCTGCTGGCTGTGGATCAGCCCGCCGGTCTGGTTGAGGTTCTTGAGCATGTTGTCCGGGTAGACCACCAGCTTTTCGATGACCCCGGCCAGGCGGTGCAGGGCGTAGTGGGCCGCGACGTTGGCGTCCGGGCCGATGGTGCGCTCCACCGAGCTGTGGCTGATGTCCCGCTCGTGCCACAGGGGCATGTCTTCCAGGGCGGCCAGGGCATAGGCCCGCAGCAGCCGGACCTGGCCCGAAAGGTTTTCGCTGGCGATGGGGTTGCGCTTGTGGGGCATGGCGCTACTGCCCTTCTGGCCCTTGCCGAAGCTTTCCTCCACCTCCAGCACCTCGGTGCGCTGCAAGTGGCGGATCTCAATGGCCAGGCGGTCGATGGTGCCGCCGATGATGGCCAGGGTGCAGAAGTATTCGGCCAGGCCGTCGCGGCTGACCACCTGGGTGGAGGCCACCGCCGCGTCAAGGCCCAGTTCGTCCATGACCATGGTCTCAAGTTCAGGGGGCAGGTGGGCGTAGGTGCCCACCGCGCCGGAGATCTGGCCCCTGGCCGCGGCCTTGATGGCCCGCTCCAGGCGCACCCTGTCCCGCTGGAATTCGGCGTGGAACCCGGCCAGCTTGATGCCGAAGGTCACCGGCTCGGCGTGGATGCCGTGGCTGCGGCCCATCTGGGGCGTGTACTTGTGCTCCTTGGCCCTTTGCTCCAGGGCGGTCAATACGCGGTCCATGGCCTGGAGGATCAGCTCGCCGGATTTTTTGATCAACAGGGCGTAGGCCGTGTCCAGGACATCGGAGCTGGTCATGCCCATATGAATGAAGCGGCTGGACGGGCCAACGTATTCGGCCACGTTGGTCAAAAAGGCGATGACGTCGTGGCGGGTCTCTTTTTCGATCTCCTCCACGCGTTCCACGGCGAACGAAGCTTTATTTTCGATCTGGGCCAGGTCGGCGTCGGGAATCTTGCCCAGCTTGTTCCAGGCGCGGCAGGCGGCGATCTCCACCTCCAGCCAGGCTTGGTACTTGCTCTCGTCGGTCCAGATATTGCCCATCTCGGGCAGGGTGTAGCGTGCTATCACGGTTGGTCCTCCAAAATATTGATCGCGCCCGGTGCATTGACCGGCCGCGCGGTCTGCAATCCATCGTAGTGCCTGGGGCCGCCGCAGTCAATGCAATGGCCCCCGCGGCCAAGATTATATAGCAAAGCGCGGGGCGCGCCCTCCTTTGGCTTGGTTCGCGCCCTGCCATGTTTTTGGGAAACGCAGCAGGAGCCCCCCGCCGCTAGGCCATTTATGGTTTGGCTGTATGGCGGAGACAATCAAAGGGGGAAACGCCGTGAAACTGAGTTTGAATCTTAAATCAACCGACAGCTTGGGCCGGATTCTGCTGGAGCCCGAAAAAATGACTGCGCATGTGGAAACTCCTTCGGTCTTTGATCATGAAGGCCGCTATGACCTGGACACCATGGTTGAAGGGCTTCTGGACGGGTTTGCCAAAGCTGTCGGAGTGTTGCCCGAGCGACTATCCTGCAGCTTGGAAGAATTCATCGATATCAAGCAGAATCTGGCCGAGGATTTAATATCCCACATACGCCAAGCCAGAAACGTCCTGCCGGTATTTGACAAGGACGGCGAACCGGCAACAAACCGGGAAGGCCTGACGGTGGTTCCCCTGAAAGTGCGCGGCTCCGGGCGCAAGCTCGTGTTGGAGATCAGAACCGACGAACAAGGGGAACTGGACACAGATCACATTATCGACCAAATTGAAGGATGCTTCCGGGAGATGCTCCATGTCGCGAATTGATATTTTTACCGAACAACAAAAAGCCATAATTGCCAAAGATGCTCCGGCGTGGCTGGAGGGCATGGGCGTGCAGCCCGTGGCCAAGGTACCTGAATTTATTTTGGATACGGAGAATGTATCCATGGATCAGTACGAGCTGAAACTTAAAGTGTTGTCTTCAAACAATATGAAAATTGTTCGCCAGATAAAGGTGAGCCTTGATAAGAACGGCAGACCAGATTTTTCCGATATTGATTGGATTGCCGGACAGCTATATGACAATGTAGCCGGGGTGGTGATAGCAAGGCACGGATCGAAGAGGGTCAAGGAGGTGTCCGAATCGCTTCGGGAGCAGATAAGCGATTACGCTGATTGGCTCAGGGAATCGTTCAAAACAATAACCAGGGAATTTTTACGGGAGGTGGATAAAAGCCTGACCCAACAAGTTGCCGATGCCGAGCGGCTGGCCGAAATGGTTAGGGAAGAGTTAGAAAACATACGCAAGTCCGCCGAAAATGCCAAGCCCTGCCAGTCGGCAGGTGAAAGGACCGTCGTCGAGATCAAGCCAGCGGGCTTTTCCAATGCGTTTCAAAATGTGTTCAGTGGGTTGTGGAACGCCACACCGGAGGTCACAGGCAAGCTAAACTCTCTCTCGAGCCGGGTGTTTTCCAGTATGCTTAAGCATCAGGAATGGCATGATACTGTGGAGTTGCATAGCTGGAAGACCTTTTTTAGGGCAATGGGCTGTGTAATAGCTATAACATTGTACATATTTGCGGAAACCGCACTAATGGTTGTTGAACAACTTTTCAAGGCGGTACCGCTTGGTTTTTCAAAGTGGTGTGTGTCGAAATTACCTAAAAAAGTAAACAGATATAAAAAGATATTTTACAGGTTGCCAGACAGTATCGATGATGGAAATACGTTTTATCAAACATTTCAAAAGGCAAAAGGGTTTGATGACTTTATCTTTAATGAAATGAATGCAATGGAAGAAAAGGCAAGGCGAATCGCTGTGGTTACTCGTTGGATCAAAGGCAAATTTTACCCAGAGGATACTAAATGATAAGGAAGTTTAACAACGTCCTACAAGGATAACTTCATTTCGTATAGGGGAATAAATTCTTAGATGGGCGAGGATGAAAATTAGGCACCCAACTGAAATGTTTAAAAAATTAATTCAGCGGCCGTGGGACATCAAGGGCCTATGTTTTTGGGGCTTTGTGACCATGGTTATCATTGATCAGCTTTTTCTGCATTCGCCCCAGGGTAGGCAGATTCAGACCAAGATCGCAATTTGTTGCTTTTTCTGGCTATCTTTTGTTTTGGCCGACTGTCTTTGGCGAGACATAAAAAATAATCATGACGGTGACACAGCATTTGTGCCCAGTTTTTTGATTTTTTCGGCGATTCATGTGGGAGTTGTGGCGTATCTTCTTTTTTCAATGATGGATAACGGAAACGTTGTAATGGGTACGAGTGTAATAAACGGTGTTGCTATCTACTATGCCGTCACCATCGTATCCACCGCCGCCTGGCTGCGGGGCCGCTTCCGGGCCCGGCGCTTTCGCCGGATCATGGCCCAGCGCCGGGGCGCGCCGCCTGCGGGCCGGGGGAAAATATCCGCATAAAACGCGCAATCGATGGAATTAATATAGTCAATACAGGGGGATTGACTATATAGTTACATTTCGGTTAAAAACACTATGGCAAAATAGCCGCTCAGCCTTATATCGCCACCCGGGGGAAACAAAGGAACAGGCCAGTGAGTGAGTCAACCAGCAAACTTGCCGCCATGGACAAAGAACAGCTGATCAATGAGGTGCAAAGGCTGCGGGGCCTGTTGGGGCAGTCCGGGAGCAACGCGGCAGCCGCCATCCAGCGGTCCGCGCGCGAGGACTTCAGCAGCAGCATTGAATTTATCTTTGATGTGGACGTGCTGGCCGCCAAGGGGCTCAACATATCCGCCACGGGCGTGGCCTTTACGGTGGACCAGGCCCTGCCGGTGGAGCTTCGCTTCGAGCGTGACGGGCAAATCCATAATTACCGGGCCAGACTGGTGCGCACCCAGAGCCTGGACACGGGCGGGTTTATCATGGCCCTGGAGTTTCAGGGCGAAGTGGAAATGCCCGAGTTGCCTCCGCCGCCCGGGGAGGACGACCCCAAGGTGATTCTCTAGCCGCCAGTCCTCGGCAAACCCCGCCCCGCTCAACGCCTCAGCCGCGCCGAACCATACGCCCGAAGCAGCGGACGCCCCTGCCCTGCGCGGTTTTTTTGGCGGGGTGCGTAAACATTTCGCGCCAAGAGCGCCGGGTGGATAAATTTCTCCCCCGCCATTGGGCCACCAGTCCGGACCATTATCCAAATACCTTATTTAATTAATTATTTTTTTATGGCCAAGTCAATTTGGGCGTGGCTGACGGGCACTTTTTTTGCTAAGTAAGAAGTAGCGGCCCCTGATGCGTCATGTCATCAAAAGCCGATCAAACAAGGAGGAGGCTCATGCTGCGATTAAGACAATGCCGTGGCGCGGCCACGGCCTGTGTGGCGGTGGCCTTGTCGGCCCTGCTCCTGATGCCGGCCGGTCAGGCGGCCGCCCGCGGTGGCCCCGGCGGACCGGGAGGCGGCGGCAACCCCGGATATAACAACCCAGGTCACGGCAACCCCGGATACAACAATCCGGGATATCCCGGCAGGCCCGGCGGACCGCAGTACCGCGACCGCATGCCGCCCGGCCACGGCAGGGTGATAGTCGGAGGCAATCCCTACTATTTTCACGGCGGGCACTACTACCGGCCCATGCGCGGCGGCTTTGTGGCCGTGTTTCCGCCGGTGGGCCTGGTAATCCGCACCCTGCCGCCCGGTTTCGAAGTGCTGGTGGTGGCGGGCCTAACCTATTACGTGTATGACAGCATCTATTACCAGCCCGCTCCGGGCGGCTACGTGGTGGTTTCCCCGCCGGCAACCGTGGCCGTGGCCCCGCCTTCTGGCATGGTGGCTCCGCTCCAGAGCGACCGGGGCTCATGCGTGGTCATCGCCGCCGCGCTCAACGTGCGCAGCGGACCGGGCATGGCCTATCCGATCATTACGGTTGTCAACCAGGGCGACATCCTGGACCTGCAGGGACGCACTGGATCATGGATCTTTGTGCGGCTGCCCAACGGCAATGTGGGATGGGTTGACGGACAGTTCACCACCCAAAATACCACGCCGCCGGCCAGCGGTTAGTTTGTGAACGGCAATTGCGCCACCCAGGGGAGATACTGATGAAACGTTGCCTGATTCTCATGTTGATGCTGATGCTTATGCTGGCCATGGGCTGTGGGGGCCCAGGCAAGGGCAAAGGCGGACCGCCGCCGGACGGCCAGGCTCCGCCTCCGGAAAGCATGGGCCAGGAGCGGGCCGCCCCGCCAAAGGAACTCACCCCCCAGGAGCGCCTGGATCGCCGCATCCAGGACCTGGTCCAGATTCTGGTGTTGACTCCTGAGCAGACCGGGCAGGTGCGCGATATCCTCGGCCGGTCCGAGGCCCAAAAGCAGGCCCTTGAACCGGAGGGCGGCCGGTGGGACAGCCCCGACGCCATGTCCAAATATTTCCTCAAGCTGCGCCAGATCGACCAGCTCACGACCGAGGAACTGGGCAAGGTGCTCTCCAAGGACCAACTGAAAGAATACCAGGACTACATGGAAGACCAGCGCTTCCATCCCGTGATCAAGCGCGGTAAAAAAGGCGGTCCCAAACCTTCCGACGACAAAACCAAACCCCGGGACAACCGCAACTGATCCAGGCGGCCATATAACCTAAACCGGCCGGTCCTTCCCAGGGGCCGGCCGTTTTCATGACGCCGCCAGGGCGGCGAACACCTTCACCGTAAAAATTACACTCATGCCCGTGCGTCCGTAAAAACCGGGCAAGGTAACCAGGCCGATGAATCTGGTTAGTTCCGGATGCCGTTTGCTACAATTGAAAACATGGATTCGCTATTCGCTTACATTATTTTTTGCGTCTTTTGAGGAGAAGGCCATGAGACGGATTTTTTCTACCCTTGCCGCTACGGTCCTCACTATATTTATCTGCGGCGTTGCCTGGGCCGATGCAGGCTACTGGCGGGTCTCGGGCCAAGTCATCAACACCCGGACCTCACCACTGGGGACCCAAACCTGCCCAAAGGCGGGCCTTAGCCTGCGTGTCAAATCACGCTGGGCCAATGGTCAGGGCTGCATCGTGGGTTTGTCCGGTGAGTGCCCCTGGGGGTCGTCCTGGGGCACCACCGTCACCGACTCCAACGGACGCTTTTCGCAGAAGAGCTATCACTTCCCGGACACCTCCAGAATGCGCGACATACTGATCCAATACCGTGAGTCAGTCGGCGGCCAATGGCGGACGCTCATTGTCATTTCCAACATAAGCGGGGCGACCCCACACTCCAAGTCGGGCAATGTATCGAACTACGCCCTGGGTGTGATCAACACCAGCCTCTTTGAATGCCCCACCAACCTGCAACCAGCGGAAACGGACAGTGGGCCCGGCACCCCTCACACCGCCCCGGCGGGGCAGTCCCCAACAGGGCAAAAGAAGCCTCAGGCAACGGCGCTTTGCGGGCAGATGATACCGGGCGGGGGCATCATGCGCCCGGACTTGACTTTGGTTTCGGCCACGGTCATGCACCGGATCGGCCAACCCCAGGCCCCGCCCGAGCGCATATCCTGGCAGGTGGTGATCCGCAGCAACGGACCGGCCGACTATAACGCCGCGGGAGATTGCCGAACAGTGGTGCGGGCCGTTTTCGCCATCAAAGACATGTCCGTTGACCGGAACTATGAACTGCCCATTCCCTCGCTGGCCGTTGGTGCAAGTGTCACGCTGACCGGCAACGGTAATCTGGGCGAGTTGAGTGAATCATCCGTGGCCAATTACCCGGTGACGTTTGTCATAGACCCGGACAACAAACTGCCCGAGGCCAACGAGACCAACAACAGCCTCATCGGTTGTTACAACCTGGGCACCCAGACTTACACAGGCGGGGCCTGCCCCTGAAAACAGCTTGGCTGCCGGGTAAATTGATGAATGATGGCGCCCGGCAAAACCTTGCCGGGCGCCGTTGGTATGGCATGAAGGGGATACAAACAGTCGGCGGCGGGCCGGCCCACCGGCGGCTGTTGTTGATTACTTGACGCGCTTGAACACCTTGCCGTCGCTCCAGGATATCTCCAGCGGCTTGCCTGACCCGTCGCGGCGGGTAATACGCCCGGTGGCCGATCCCGTGTCTCCCGTGCCCCGCCAAAGCACGGTGAGCTTGTCGCCGACCACGGTGCCGTTGCCCACCTGACCAGAGGGCGGCTCCACTTGAGTCCAGCGGAAGACCGCGCCTTCCTGCTTGATGAAGTAGGATTCACCACCCGGCCCGGCCCACAGTCCGTTGAGTTTGCTCCCGCCCGATGATGGCGGCGATGCCGCGGGCTGGGTCGGAGTGGGGCTGGCAGCCGGGGACGCGGCTCCGCGCAACACCAGGAGTTTGTCATTGCCCAGCATCACCGCCAAGGCCGATCCGTCGGGGCTAGCGGCTATGGTTCCGGGATTGTCCAGGCCGCTGAGGACGGCCAGGGCCTTGTCCTTTCCGATGATGCGCAACACCTGGCCGGTCTGGGGCTGGCTGATATAGAGTCCCTCGGGGTAGATGCCCTTCTTGAGCCAGGCCATGCCGCCCAGGTTCTTGTTTTCCGGCGCGGCATATATTTGTTTGACTTCGCCCTTTTCATCCAACACGAACACACCGGATTTCTTGTTGCAGGAGTAACCCTCGGAGTTGTTACGCAGGTAGAAACCGCCGTTTCGGGGCGTGGGCGCCACGTCATAGACGCAGGTCAGCCGTTCCTTTCCGTACAACTCGGTTTCGTTGCCGTCCGGGGCCTCGCGCCAGAGCCGGTTGTATTCAAAGTCGGCTATGACCAGTGAATTGTTTGGTCCGGGGATCAGGGCCGAAACGCCGCCGCCCCTGGCCAGCTTGCCACCTGCCTCGGTGGCCTTGCCCTGGCCGTCCACCTCGTAAAGGCCGCAGAGCCGGTTGCCGCCCTGGTGCCAACCGTCCACGGTGATCAGCAGACTATTGCCCCGCCAGAGCCCCCGTTTCCAGTTTTGTCCGGCAAAGACATCGCCTTCCATCAAGCGCACCGCGGGTCCGGCGGGGGGCAGCTTGATCAGGGCCTGTTTTTTCTTATCTGCGGGCAACAAGTAGATGTTGCCCGCGTCGTCAAAGAAGGGGTTCATCATGGCGAACGGCGTCTGAAAGAGGCTTGCCGTTACACCCTGGGGCAGTTGCAGGGCGGGCGGGGTCAGCCTGGCCAGCAGCTCATAGCTCTTTGGCTCGTAGGCTTTTTTTGCGTCCGCGCCCTGGGCCAGGTATTCCAGGTCAATGACCACATCAACGGCCATGGGCACGTGGGCGTCCCAATCGGTCTGGCTGAGTAGGCACAGGGTTATCTCGCCGGGGAAGGGCTTTTCATAGGTCTTGAGCAACACCCATCGGCCATCCAGCCAATAATAGGCGCTCACCGTGTCGCCGATGCGGCTGAGCCTGAGCCAGGTCCTGGTGGGCGCATTGTAGGGCCATTCGCCCCGCTGCCCCGTCATGTCGGTGGCATAGCGTTTGTTATGCTTACGATGGTTTATAAGCTTTACGTTGGCTCGTTCCTTATCGTCAACGGCGATGGCCTCCAGGCCGGCCACAATGCCGCCTTCGCCGGGTTCCACGTTGCCAAGGTCCACCAGGGCCACGGCATTAAAGTCGCCGGCCAACGGGCTGGCCAGCATCAGGCGGTTTAGGGAAACGTTATCCTTGGTGTGGATGAACTTTCCGCCGCCGCCCTGGAGTTCGATGCTCCCGAATATCTCCTGGCGCAGCCAGCGGGGCAGATCCATGCTGCCGGCCAGCTTGCTCACCAGGGTCATATCCGTGATGGTGTTCTCGGCCATGGCCTGGCGCTTGCCGTCGCCGGAAACGCGTTTGAACATGAGCCCGGTGTAGATGGTCTCGGCAACCTGCAATTTGCGGCGGCCGGAAAGTTGCCAGGTCTTGCCGCCGTCGGTGGACCATTGAGTGTAGAACCAGTGGCCCCGGCGGCTGAAGCGGAACCTGGCGGCCTTGTCCGGCGCAACCGGGGTGTGTTGGATCTTGCGGTCCCATAGGGGCAGGATGTTGAAATTCTGCGACCGTTGCCAGACGCCGCCCATGAGCAGGTGATCCACCCCCGTCTGCTCGATTTTGGCCTGGTTGTTGAGGTAGCCCAGGTGGCTGCCCGGCGCAAAGATGAAGAACTCGGTGATGGCCAGGTGGTTGCCCTCGCAAAGCATCAACAGGTTCATATCCAGGTCGAAATCGCCGGTTACCTTATGCATCAGCCTGGGGGAGGTGGCGCTGTGGTACCAGAAGTCATTGCCGTCGGGCACGTCGACCTTGATGCCGCCGTCAATGGCGCTGACCTTGACGTCGTCTTTGGGGTCCTGCCATATCCAGCCGTCGTGGAACCGGCGGCCGTAGTACTTCAGCGGATGGTCGCCATAGGGTTCGGGATCGGAGTCGTCGACCTCCATCAACTGTTCCAGGTTCAGGCCGTCATATTCGCCCTCGCCGTTTCTGGGCGGGGTCATCTCCTTTTCCTGGCCGGTTTTGACGTCCAGTTCATACCCGGCGTAAACCTCCTTGGCTGACTGCGGGTTTTGGGTGTCTTCCACCGTCACCGAGCCGGACATGACCTTGACTTTCACCTGGTCGTCCTTGCCCACTTCCACCCGGTATTCGGTGCCGTGGGGCACCACCACTATCTTGCCGCCGGCCTCAACCGCCGGGGCCTTGCAGCCCTTGCGGGACTTGATCTGCACAGTGCCCTTGAGCACCTTGAAGCTGCGGCCGTCCTTGTCGAGTTGAACCTCGGCGTTGTTCTCCACAAGAATCTTGCCCCGGCAGGAGATGTCAATGAGTATCCTGCCGTTGGGGCCGGTTTTCAGGGTGTCGCCGTTGTCGATGTCCATGCCCCGGGCCGCGGGCATGGCCTTGCTCACCTCGGTCAGGGTCACCTTGCCGGTGAAAGATTGCCCGAAGCACGAGCCGGAAAGCGGCCCGTTGCCCGAAGGCGGCAGCGCCACCAGGGTGAGGCGGCCCGGTCCGGGCACGTCGGCGCCCTGCCTGGCCTTACCGGTTTTAATATCGCCGCTGATGTTGATAAGCCGCTGGCCGGGGCCGAAACCGCCTCTGGGCAGCTTGGGCTCGTACCAGACCTGCAAACCGGTGTTGCGGTTGCCCAGGGACCACTTCTGCTTCACCGGAGGTGAACCGGCGATCTCCGCCTCGATTTTGCCGCCCGTCGCCAGGGTGTATGGCCCCCGCTTGATGGCCGGGTCGCAGGCCTCGTCCACGCCGTGCTCCTGGAATCCGCCGCCTATGGCGGCGATGACCCCGGCCTTGGCAATACTCTGCATGCTGTGTCTGGGCATTTTGGCCAATTCCCTGCTGGTGCCGCGGACCTTTTCGATCCTTGTGCGGCACTTTTCAGGGCATCCCTCGCCGTTTGGCGGCGGGTAGACCTTGTCATAAGTGGCGTAGAGCCTGCTCAGAGCCTTTTGGTAGGCCTCTGGGCCGCTGTTATACAATACCTTAAGCAGATACCAGGCATTGCTCTCGGCATCCAGGATGCCGTCCTTTTTAAGCTGGGCCATTATCTGGTGGTGTTTGAGCATCAGGTTGAGGATCAGCCTGTGATAGGCGTCTGGGTCGTTTTCCTCAAGCCGCTGGGTGTCGAATTCGCTGCCGCCGGGGATCAGGCTGACGCCGTTTTTGCTGATCCAGGCCTTGGCCTGGTTTTTGAAACGGTCCACGGCCTTGGCCAGTTGTTCGTTGTTGTATCTACGGGTCAGATAATCCTTGAGGGCTTTGTCGATGTCGGCGTTGGTCAGGGTCTTGCCCTCTTTGGCTGCCTGTGCCCGCAGCTCCTTGGAGAACTCGCGCAGCCCCCCGGCGAATTTTCCGGTGGCCGAATCATATTGGATGATATCGCTGAGGTTGGTGGCGTTGGGGTTGCTCTTGTATAGTTTATACAGTTCGTCCAGGGTGCCTTCCTTGAACTGGTTCATCTTGTACTCTATGCCAAACGCGGCCGCGCGGGCCGTCAATTCGGCGAACACCAGCGGCGGATAGCCGTATTGCGCCGCTTCCAACACCAAACGACCGAAGCCATAGCCGGCGGCGGTGGTCAGGCCGCCCTCTTTGTAGCCGGTGTTGACAGCGTCGTAAAGCGCCCAGGCCGCTCCGACCGCGGCCAAACCGATGCCCAGCTTGCCGCCCCAACTGCTGGCCTCCTCGAAAGAGCCGTGCAGGGCCGCGCGCTCCGAATCGCTCAGCGCGTCGTAGGCCTTGCCATAGGCATTGCGGGCCCGGGTGTTGAACAAATCGTCGATCTGGCTCCGGATGCCGGGGGTTTTAAGGATTTCTTCGGCCATCTCATCGGCTTTGTTCCAAAGCACGCGGCTGTAGGCAGATGACTCGCCTACCTCCTTGCCGATCTTTTCGGCCATATCCAGTGGCAGGTTGTTGATGGCGCCGGCCATCTCCCTGGTCATCAGGGAACTGGGCGTGTTCTTGAGCAGGTTGATATGCTCGGTAAAGACCTTTTTGCCTATCTTGGTGGTGAATTCGTCCATGGCCGACAGGTAGGCCTTTACCGCGTCGTCACCCTCTTTGCCCACACGTCTGCCGAATTCCTTGACGGCCTCATCCACGTTGCCTGTACTGGCCTTCTCCGCCGCCTCCATCAGGGCCCTTTCCTGGGCGGTTACCTTGCCGCCGGAAAGACGGTAGGCCTCCATGTTGCGCAGGTCGTATTTGGACTGCATGAGCATGCGCTCATTGTTCGGCAGTTCGGCGAAGTGCGAGCGGAACCTGGTGTTGTCGCTGAAAAAACCGGCGGCGTCGGCCTTGGTCAGGGTTTCGGGCGCGGAGACCGCCTTGCGGTAGGGCACCTCGCTGAGCGCCCCGTCGGGGCTCAGGGACCAGACTTTATTGTTCTTCTTGTAAAGATCGTTTTTAAGCCACTTGTTGCCGCCGATGGTGTTGTATTTCTCGATATTTTCTATGGCCTCCACCCTGCCCTTCCACGAAGACGGGTCGGTGGGGTCAAGGATGTTTATCTTGGCCTTTTGCGGTTCAACGCCGAATTTGCGTTTGAACGCCTCGTTGAATTCCGTTACGGATTCCTTGGCCCTGGGGCCCATGGGGATAAGGTCCTTGTCGGATTTGCCGATGATGTACTTACTGTCCGGCTTGCCGCGGTTGCTCATGGAGCCCACCGGCACCACCCGGTCTACGCCGCCGGATTTGGTGGCGATCTCCGACCACACATCCTTGGTCATATCCACCATTTTTTCGTCGATCGCCTTGGCAAGGTTGGGGTCCGCGCTCTTGGACTTTGCCCAGCTTTCCCAGCCATCGAAATTCTGGAAAAGCTTTTTGGTGGCCTGTTGCATGCCATACTCGCTACCTTCGGCCTGGGCCTTGCGGAATGCCTCGATGGCCGAAAACACTTCGGCCTGGTCGGCCAGGGCCGGCGCGGTGGGCCAGGCCATGAACGCGGCCAGCAACAAGACGGCAAGCCACGGCAATATGCTGAATTTGTGTTTACCCGCCGCGAGATGGGCCGATTTCTTGAGGATGTTATTGCCTTCCACTTTTAACCCCAGTCATGCTTTACCGATATACCGGGCAGTTAGCGGCCTGTTGGCCTGGCCTCATGGATTTTTTCACTACTGCGCCGATCACGCGTTGGTGCGGGGAACAAGGCAGGCGTAATTCCCGCAGGGACGTTCCAGTTTTTTCAGGTCATCATTTGGTCAATAACCGCGCCGGCCGACGTTATCTTTTAACCTCGTCCACCAGAGGCAGCACCAGGGGCGCGCCGCCGCTCAGTTCCGCCACAAGCTCCAGCCTTTTTTGGCCGCGCTCAAGGGTGTGTTCGTCCTGGAGCCAAAGATCAATGGCCTCGACGCCTTGGCCAAGCTGATAAGACAAGGTTCCGTCTGCCGAGTTGAGCATCTTGCCGCCTTTGGTGGCCACGATCAGCCATGTGCCGTTGCCGGCGGTGGTGTCCCAGATGACCTTGCCGCCGCCCGCCTCGCGCAGGCTCAGGCCGGTCAGCGATTGGCCCGGCGCGTCTATTTTGAGCTTGATGTAGGCGTCGGGCGAGCCGTCGCCTTTGGGTGTTTCGGAGCGCCCGGTGAAGTCGCTAAAACCCTTCAACCTGACCAATCGGGCCGATGATTTGCCTGTATCGGCCTGGGGCGTGGCGACGAGTGTGGGGGGCGCGGCGGTTGGCGCGCTGGTGGCCGCGGGGGGAGCGGTGCTCACTGTCGCGGGCGTGATTTCCGCCGTGGCGTCGGGCAGGACGTTGCCCGCCGGGGTGTAGTTGATGGTCCCGCTGCCAAGCTCGGGCACCGGGGCTACCTGTTCCGCCGCCGGGTAGGAAGGAGGCGTAGCAGCTCCCTGCCCTATTTTTATGGAGGACAGAACGGCATCAGCCAAAGCCATGTACTTGTCCGGCTGGGAACTGGCTATGGCCAGGGCCAGGGGCTTGCCGTCGCTGAGGGGTTTGTCAAATATGATCAGTTTGCCCACGCTCCCCTTTTGCGCCTTGCCGGTGTGGACCTTGGCCGTCAAACCGCAGATCTCGGTTGTGCTTACCTTGACGTCGGACAGGCCCTTGAGCATTTGCTCGGCGCCCGGCATGCGCACCACGGCCACGCCGGCCAGTGGCGTCCGGCCTTGGCCGAACTGATATTTGCAGCTGATGCCGTCGGGGGCCATGTTGGAGGTCCAGTTGGAAGGTATGGCCAGGCTCACCGGGCCATGGGTGTGAATTTGCCACTCAATCTTGGGGCCAGGGGGACAGGGACAGTTTACGATTTCATCGTCAGCCCATTCTTGGCCGCAGGCGGGCATGGCCAGCCAGGCGATGCGGGCCCTGGCCACGCCTTTTTGTTCGGAGCCGTATTTTTTACCGTCCATGATCACGCCGCTGGCCACGTTGTAGGCCAACACCAGTTCCAGCACCTCTGGGGCATAGAAGCGATCTTTGACCTGGGTCGGGTTCCAACTCATGGTCATGCCCTTGCGGTCCAGCATGCAGCCGGCCTTGTTATTGCCGTCGCAGAGAATGAAGGTGTCGCCGTAGCCGCTGAGGGTGCGCAGTTCCAGACGCCGGTTCCAGAAACGGTAATAACGCTGTCCGGCCTTGCCGCCCTTGCCGATCAGGGGGGTCTCTATTTGTTCGCCCTCGGGAGCCAGCACCTTGATCTCCACCGGGGTGCCGCCCACCTGCAAGGCGGTGATGCGCATGAACGGCGAAAGGAACTGCTGCATTTGCATCGTGTTTTCACCGTAACGTTCGGCCGCTTTACTGAGTCCGGCCTTTTCGTATTTTTTCCAGTAATGTTCGGCCATGGGGTTGCTTTGGGGCAGCGGGCCCCATAAACCGCGGGTGGCCAGGGCCACGGGGATCTTCACCTGCTTTTGATCATTGCCGTCCCGATATGTGAGAATGACCGCGTCATCAACCTTGAGGCCGTCCACCGGAGCGCCCGGTCCAGCGGCCTGGGCGCTGCCGCACAACAAGGACAACAGCATAACCGTCAAAGCGGTTGCGCGGATTTTGCTTATCAATGTGATCCTCCCATGACCATGGCCGGATCCGAATACCATTGTGGGCCCCGGATGCGCCGGGCTGTTGCCGCCGATGAAGTGACGACTGCCTGATACGGTTGGTCTACGCCTGGAACAACGACGTATCTCTCCGGCCTTTCTTTCCCAAAAACTCTGTATATAAAGAACTGACGCCTGAGAACCCATGCTTTGGGCCCGGCCGAGTTTGGTCCATCCATGAAAACACGTGGATCGGCCATGGCGTCTGCTGATGCATATTTGTTTTTACTATAGGCCATTTTTCGGACCAGTTGGATAGAAAAGTCCGTTTTCAATAGTTGCCCGCGGCATGGGACGCCGGGCACAGTTTGGGCTCATGACCTGTGTCAAAGACCGCGCGGTTGCCTTGTCAACGTGCATTGAATTACCGGTTTGTTTTACGAAAGGGACCAGGACAAAAGAAAGGGGAAGCGAAAATCACACCGCTCCTAGACTTGGGCCGAGCACAGGCGCCAAACTTTGGGGTGTGTTGGAAATGTCATGTAATTACAACTTGTTGCGCGGCATTGGCTCTTAAGCGCGGCCTTGGTGTTGGGCGCAACCTTCAGTAGGCCCCTGCCGCGCCCAGGGCCTCCACCGCGCCGAACCACACGGCCAGGGCCACCACGCTGGCGGCCAGGGCCGGAGCGAACAGCCGGTAGCAGCCGCCCAAGGTGCACGAGAAGTAGTCCCGGCACATCAGCAGGCAGATGTGCACCGGCGAGAGCAATATCCCGAAATAACCGCAGACAAAGGCCAACCCGCCGTGGGCCAGATAGGCCGCGCCCTCCAGCCCGGAAAACAACGGCACAACCAACGGGAAGCTTGCCGCCACCATGGCAAAGGCAATGCCGCTCATCATGCCGCTGATGAACGGCAGCAGGCAGATCAGGGCCAGGGTGGGAATGCCGTAGCGGGCCAGTTCCTCCTGAACCTGGGCCACGGCTCCGGATTCGTTCAGAAATGCCTGGAACACGATGACGCCCAACACCAGCAGCATCATCTCGCCGGTCATCTTGCGCTTGACGGCCTGCCAAACCTCGGCCCAGCCTAAGTGATCGGACATAGCCGTCTGCACGCAAGCGGCCACCAGGCCCAACAGCAGGGGAGCGCCCTCGGGCAGCCGCAGTTGCTGGCCCATGGCCTCCGAGGCCAACTCCAACAGGGAGCACACCGGCAGCGCCGCCACAACGATGATTATCGGTGCGGTCTGAGCCAGGAAATCGCGTATGGAACCCTTTGCCCCCGGCGTTTCCACGGGCCGGGGCAGGTCCACCCGGCGCAGCAGGAAAAACCAGCCGAACAGGAAATGACACAGCGCCAGGGGCAGCATGGCCAGAACAAAGGTCCAGGTGGGTATGTCCAACAGCACGATGGCCAGGATCACGCCGGGATAAAGGGGCCACCAATATTCGCCGTGGTGCCGGAACCAATAATTGATGGTGGCCAGCATGGGGCCCTGGCCCGTTTCGTCGCGCCACTGGGGGCTGGCCGCCTCCACCATGGGCGCCGAGAACAGCGCCCCGCCGGGCATTGGCAACAGGCCGATCAGCGAAGGCATCACCGCGGCCACCGCGACTGGCGAATGCACCAGCAGGCTGAAGCTGTCGACAATGCGCTGCAACCGGCCCGATATCTGCATCAACCGGCTGAGGATCATGATCAACAGCACCAGAATTGCCAGGCGCAAGGTCAGGGGCGCGGCAATGGCGTCGGCCAGCACGGCGGGCACCTGTTCATACCCGGTGCCAACCCACAGGGCCAGCAGCGGTCCGCCCAGGCCAAGGGCGATGCCGAGGTTGATCTTAAGGCGTCCGGCCAACAGCACGGCGCAAAAGCAGACCAGAACCTTGACCAACGCCGGCCAGGCCATGGGGTCAAACAGGGCTGTCAATGGATGGTTTTCCCGGAATTGGAAGACTTGCCCAGGCCGTTGCGGCCCAGGGATTGGCCCAGCCGCTTCATGTCGGCCGAGATCTTTTGCAGACGATGGGCCACCGGATCGACGGTGCGGCGCATTTCATCAAGACATAAACAGAGCTGGCGGCCGACTTCCTCCACGGGCAAGGACCTGTTGGCGGCCCAGCAGGCCAGGCGGTGCCGCCTGCGGAAGGCCCGCACCAGGCAGCCCTCCAGCAGGGACGAGAGCATGGGGTCGCCGGCGGCCTGTTCCGAAAGGGCCACGAAAAGGCCGTCCAGGGCCCGCAGCCACAGCCGCGCGCCGCGGCCCGGCCGGGGCGGTTCGTCGTTCATGGGCGCGGCGGCGCTTTGGGAAAAGCGCATGGACATGGAGGCGGCGTCACTGAGGGCCACGCCGTATTGATACAGGTCGCCGGGGCCCATGAGCTGTTCACCCTCCAAGGCCCTTATGCGCATGGGCTGGCCGTTGCCGCCCAAGCGGTCGATGACGTCGCGCAGTTCCATGAAATCGGTGCGGGGCAGTTCCATGCCGCCGGTTGTGTTGAATCCATGTTTGCCGTAACGCTGCAAGACCCGGCCAAAGGCCCCGGCCGCAGCGGCCTGAACCAGACCGGCGGTTACGAGGCCTCCGGCGGCGCCAGGCATCAACAGGCTGCCCTCGGGGTCGCACTGGGCCCCGCCGGCCACGATCAGCGGACCGCATCCGGCCAACAAGGCCACCTCGGCCATGCGCGGCAGGGGGTGGTGCTGGGCCGTAAACCAGCGGGACATGCCCCTCAGCGGGCCAACGGCCATGCCCCGGGGACCCAGACAGACAAACACCGGCCCGCCGTGGGCGGACAAGGTCGGGGCATGGGCGGTCTCTTCGGCCACAAGGGGCACCCTGGCGATCCATGGATGGCCGTTATTGCTCAGCGGGCCCTGCATACAGCGGGTGATAACCGCGGCGGTGGGCAGGATGCCCGCGTCCAGGGTGGCCGACAGGGCGTCGTCGCAGCAAAAAACAGCAGCCCCGGCCAGTTTGCCGGCCAGGGCGTCCAAAGCGGCTTCAAGTCCTTCGCCGCTGGTCAGCAGCACCGCGGGCGCGCCGCCCAGGCTGCCGGCCAGGGAGGACCAGCCTCCCATGAATCCGGCGTGGACCAGATTGCCCACAAGATTTTCAGCCCGCTGGCGCTCGCAATGCAAGGCCTGTTCCCGGGCCTGCATTGCCCGGCCCCAGAGATGATAGAGGCAGGCGCTGGCCCGGCGGCAGCAGGGATCGTCCATGGGCAGGTGCAGTTGCACCACCTGCACGCTTGAATGCAGAGCCAACTGGGGATTGCGGCTCAGGGCCTCTTCCAGGGAATTCTCTTCCGGGGCCATCAGGACCAGGTCTTCCTGGCCCAGGTGGTGGCTCAGGTCATGGCGGCCCAGGGCCGTAAGCAGAAGAGCCGCCCTGGGCTCCAGCACGAACACCTGGTGCCCCGGCGGCATCTCGGCCAGAAATCCGGCCACCTCGTCAAACAGCCCGCCCCCCAAGACCAGGGTGATTTCGTCTTCCTTGGCCCGGTCCCCCCGGAGGTCGCGCCTGGCCCCAAGGGGCATGGACCAATATCTTGCGTCGGCCCGCCGGTCGGCGGTCTGCTCGCCAAGCCACCTGGCCACCTCCGGCGAACAATGGACCAGGGTTTCCAGGTTGCGTTGCAGACGTTCTGCTGAAAACGGAGCAGCCGGCAAGTGCGATACCTTTTATTGTTTGGTTGAAAAGCGCTTTCAAGATTCTACCTTGGCATCGCCTGCCTTTCAACTTTTCACCCAAAATGAAATCGGGCCGCCCTCTTGGACGGCCCGGTCATCGGCGCGATACTTCTGCTTTTTGGAGGATTAACTAATCCAAAATATTACCATAACGTTTTTTACGGCGATGCAGGGCCAAACCCATCAGCCAGCCGATGATCAATACGCCCGCTCCGGCCAGGAACCATTTGAGACTTCCCGCAAAGCGCAACGATTCCAACTCGTTGTCTTGTTCGGCAAGCTTTTTGGTCTTTTGCTCCAGTTCGGCCGTCAATTGGTCGCGCTGTTTTTGCAATGAGACTATGTCGCCGGAGTCCGCGACCAGTTTGTCGTAGCTCTCCTGGGCCGAGGAGGCTTGGTTTTGCGCTTTGGCCAGGGAGCTTTTCAGGGTGGTGTTTTCGTTTATCAGGGTCTCCAGGCGGTTGTCGCCGCTGGCCAATTGCTTTTTGGTTTCTTCCAGGGAATTGCGCAATGCCTCCAACTCAGCGACCTTTGCCTTGAGTTCGGCATTTTCCTTGTGCAGGGACTCCATCTTTTCCGCGGTTTCCTGGGCCTGGGGGCTGAGTTCGGCCAGGCGGAGCACCGCCGGGCGTTCCTCCATCAGGTATCGCTTGAGCAGCCAGCCTTCCTTCCCCTTGGAGGTGCGGACCTTGGCCCAGCCTTCGCTGTTTTCCTGCAACACCTCAACCCACTCGCCGGTGTTCAACAGGGCGATGATCTTGTTTTCAACGCTGGGGCCGGTGCGGACCGTCAATTGCAGGTTATCGACAATCCACATTTTTTGGGCGGCAAAAGCCGGTGCGGCAAAAAAAATGAAACCAGATACCAGGATGAGGAGGGTTGCTTTAAGGGCAGGAGACGATTTCATGCCATTTCTCCGCAGTCTGTTACGTAGGCCAATTTATGACGTAACCTATCAAGGAAACTGTGTTTTGTCAATGTAGAGCGCCCCTGTGCCATTCTTTTATGCGTACCTTGTGGTTTGACTGGCCGCTCCAATGAATGATATTTTTTAAGAGAGGTTACATTTCGGACAATCAGAGGACGGAACATCATTGAATCCAACCGAACAGATTCGAGCTCGTGTACTTATCGTTGACGACGAGGCAGCCAATGTGGAGTTGCTGACCGAACTCTTCCGGATGCACGGCGCAAATACGATTTCAGCCACTGACGGCAGGACAGCCCTGGAGATCGCCAAGCGGGAAAAACCGGATATGATCCTGCTTGACGTGATGATGCCCGGCATCGACGGTTATGAGGTGTGCCGCCAGCTGAAAATGGACGAAGCCACCCGCCGCCTGCCCGTTGTAATGATCACCGGCCTGGGCCAGCTCGACGACAAGATCAAGGGGTTGGAGGTGGGGGCCGACGATTTCCTGAGCAAGCCCGTCAATGCTGCGGAGTTGCTGACCAGATCGCGTTCCCTGCTCAGGGTCAAGGAGCTCAACGACGAACTGGAAGGCGCCTACCACAACCTTGCAGGCATAGCCTCGTTCACCAATGACCTGCTAAGGGAATTCGACCCATATCAGTTCGACATCAACCGAGGCCTCGACGACCTGATGACCTTTATGATGGGCCCCGACACCGCCGAAAACCTGCGGCCCGAACGAGTGCTGCTGTTCAACGCGGCCAGGGACGGGCTTTGGGAGGGCTGGGTCTACCACCTGGAAGACGGCCATGTGCGCCGCCGGGCCCTGCCCATGGGGCTGCCCGATGAGGCCCTGAGGCCCATTTTCAACCACAGCGACGTTTTCGGGGGAACCCTGGAGCAGATATACACCAACCTTGACCCACTGCAGCGCAACTCCCTGGCTTCGGCCAGCCTTTGGCGCGACCTCGGCCAGCAGCCTCCGGGGCGCAATTTGGTGGCCTACCGCAGCCCCGGCGTGGCTGTGGTGTCATTGGATACGCCCAAACAAGTCGGCTATTACGACGCCCAGGTGCTCAGCGCCCTGGTGGCCAACATCCACATGTTCCTGCGCACAATCAGCAGCCAGGTCCGCGAAGTGGAGCGCGCCTTCCTCTACACCATCGGAGCCTTGGCCCGGGCCGCGGAAGTCCACGACGAAGACACCGGCGATCACATCCTGAGGGTCAATTTATACGCCGAGGCACTGGCCCGCAGTTTGGGCTGCGATGAATCGTTTACTAGGGTGCTCAGCTATTCGGCACAGATGCACGACGTGGGCAAGATGCATGTCCACCCGGACATCTTGCGCAAACCCGGTCGGCTCAATGAAACAGAATGGGAAGCGGTAAAGCGTCATACAGTCTACGGCGCGCGCATCCTGGGCGAAGATCCGCGACTGGCCACGGCCAGGGAATTGGCCCTGAGCCACCACGAAAAATGGGACGGCAGCGGCTACCCCAAGGGCCTAAGGGGAGAGGAAATCCCCCTGTCGGGCCGCATAACCATGATGGCAGATGTCTACGACGCCCTGCGGTCGGTGCGGCCGTACAAGAAAAGCTTTGACCACCAGATGTCAGTGAATATCATCCGCCGGGGCGACGACAGGCTCCAGCCTGGCCACTTCGACCCCGATGTCCTGGAAGCGTTCCTGGACAACAACCATTTGTTCGATGAGATATACAATACGGGCCGCTGAGAATCTAACGGCCTGGGGCGTATAAACACCCCAGGCCGATACAGCCTATTTGCCGGCCAGAATCGCGGCCACCCGGAGGGCGTCCTCGGGCCTGTCCACTTCGGGCGAGTCTTTTTCGGTAATCACGCAACGCATCTTGTAGCCGTATTCCAACACCCTGAGTTGCTCGAGCTTTTCGATGTTTTCCAGATGCCCGTCGGGCAGCCCGGCGAATACGTCCAAAAACGATTTGCGGAAGATATACACGCCCAAATGCTTGTAGAACGTGACCTCGCCGCCGTCCCTGGGGTGGGGCACGGCCAGGCGCGAAAAGTAGATGGCGTCGCCTTTGATGTCCATCACCGTCTTGACATGGTTTGTGTCGGCGATCTCCTCTGGCCGCTTGATCCTGGTCACCGGCGTGGACACCAAAACGCAGGGATCGGCCAATAGCGGGGCGGCAACCTCGTCGATGACCTCCGGCGGCAACAGAGGCTGATCGCCCTGCACGTTGACCACCAGTTCATCGGGGCCAAGGCCCAGCTCATTGGCCGCGGCCGCAACCCGGTCGCTGCCGGTGCGCATGGGCTGGTCGCTGATGATCACCTTGCCGCCGAATGCCCGCACGGCCTCGGCGATGCGCTCATCGTCGGTGGCCACGGCCACTGTCTCGACGCCCTTGGCCTGGCTCACCTGTTCCATGACCCGCCGCACCATGGGCTTGCCGCCGATATCCACCAGCGGTTTGCCGGGAAAACGGCTGGAGCCGTAACGGGACGGGATTATTACATGGATGGCCACCGGGTTACATCTCCGCCGCGGCCTTGGCCACGGCCTGGCGCATGGCCTCGATCTTGGCGTCATCCCAGCCCAGCATGATCTGCCAACTCAGGCAGCGGTCCAAAAGGGCCTTGGTCTGGGGCAGGGCGTCGGAGTCGTACTTGAGCGGGCCGCCGTCTTCGCGGGTGAAAGGCCAGCCGTTTTTCATATTGGTGGCCCCGGCGTGCAGGTGCTCCCAGTTGGTGTAGGAGTGCCAGGTGTTGACGCCCCAGGGCACCGCTCCCTGACCGGCCCCGGCCAGCACGGCGTTGAATTTCTTGGCCGCTTCGGGGCTTTCCAGGAACCAGCTGACAAACGTGGCCGAGTCGCCGGCCTCGTCGGGCACCTGGCGCAGGGTGATGCCCAGAACCTGGGCCAGCGCCTCTTTGAGGGCGGCCTTGGTCTGGCGGTATTTATCGACCATGGCCGGCAGCTTTTTGAGCTGGACCAGGCCGATGGCGCCCTGCAGTTCCATCATGCGGAAGTTGTTGCCGATGAACCGGCGGCCTTCGTTGCCCCGGCCCACGGGCTTGTGGTCGTGGCCGTGGTCCTGGTATTCGCTGGCGCAACGCCACAGATCTTCGTCGTCGGTGATGACCATGCCGCCTTCGCCGGTGGTCAGGGTTTTGACCGCGTCAAAGCTGAAGGTGCCGACCTTGCCGATGGTGCCCAGGTGCTTGCCGTTCAGGAAGCCGCCGGCGCTCTGGGCCGTGTCTTCCAGCACGGGGATGCCCTTGGCGTCGGCAATGGCCTTGATTTCGTTGATCCGGGCCTGGGAACCCATCATATGCACCGGCACGATGCATTTGGTGCGCTCGGTGATCTTTTTCTTCAGATCGTCCGGGTCCAGGCACAGGGTTTCGTCCACTTCGCAGAACACGGGAACCGCGCCGGTGTCCAGGATGGCTTCCCAGGTGGCCACGAAGGTAAAGCCCTGGGTGATGACCTCGTCGCCGGCCCCCACGCCCAGGGCGGACAGGGCCACCTTCAGGGCCGCAGTGCCCGAGGTGACGGCCTGGGCGTATTTGGCGCCGGTGAATTCGGCGAATGCCTGCTCAAACTCGCGCACGCGCCAATTGCCGCCGCGCTGATCGGCAAATTCGTAACGGAACAGCACACCACGGTCCATGACGTCGACAACAGCGTCTTTTTCCTCTTGGCCCAACCATTCGAATCCAGGCATGTCTTTCTCCTAAAAAAAGCGGCGGCGGCAAGTTTTCCGCCATCCGGTGTATGGCTTTGTGTTGAAGTGTATTTTTACAAGAGCGCGGCTTCGGCACCAAGGCAAATCTTGGGGCAAACCGGTCCAGGTGGATCAGCTCTCCAAATCGGCCTCTTCCTCGGCCTCGCGTGCGGCCTTTTTGCGCTCGGTGGCGGCGACCATCCAGATAGATATTTCGTAGAGCAGGCAAAGAGGAACGGCCATCAGACACTGGGTGACCGGGTCTGGCGGCGTGAAGAACGCGCCCACAACGAACATGATCAAAATGGCGTACTTGCGCTTCTTGCGTAGGGCCTTGGAGGTGACTATCCCCAGTCGCCCCATGAAAATCAGCACCAGGGGCATTTCGAAGATCACGCCGAAGGCTATGAGGAGGGTGCTGACGAACGAGAGGTAGTTGCGCATGGTGAACTGGGCCTTGATGGTCAGTTCGCCGGGCGCGGTGCGCTCCAGCTTACCCGAGGCGAACATGACCAGGGCCTTTTCCAGTACATCGTCTTCGATCTTTTTTATCAGCGAATCCCGGTCGCCCTGGGGCAGCTTGATGATCACCTCGGCCCCGCCGGACTTGGTCAGTTGATCCTTTACTTCCTGATGTACGAAACCCCGGAACGAAGCCGCGTCCTGCTGCATGACGGCCGCGTCCTGGGCGCCCTGGCCCGTCTCGAAACTGCGCAGGAACTGGAAGGCATAGGGGAAAACGATCATGAAACAGAAAATGGCCCCGCCGATGAACAGCACCGACGAACTGAGCACAAATGGCCAGGCCATGCGGCGTTCGCGCTTGTAGAGCCCCGGCGCGATAAACCGCCAAAGCTGGTAAAAGATCCACGGCGCACTGATGACTATGGCCGCCAGGAAGGAAACCTTGATGTAGGTAAAGAACGCCTCGGTGGGGTCCAGGTAGATTAGCTCCACGCCCTTGGGCACGGCCTTGATCAGCGGCTCGGTCAGAAACCGATAGATATCTTCCTTGAAAAAATAGGCCCCGATGAAGCAGATCAGAAGGCCGTAGCCTATGCGGATCAGCCGGACGCGCAGCTCGTCCAGGTGGTCCATGAAAGACATCTGGGTGTGGGCCAGTTCGTCCTCGGGCTTGTCGGCGTCTTTGAAGGCCTCGAAGTCTTCTTCGGGCTGGGCGGAGTTATTATCTTCCAGTTCAGGCATCGGCCTTCTTCTGGGCGCCGGGTTCCGCCGGGGGAGCTGACGGGGTTTGTTCGGCCTTGTCCGCGGCTTGCGTGGTCTGTTGGGCCTGCTCGGCCTGGGTATGTTCGGCTTCGATGGCGTCCATGACCTGGGCCCGGCCGCTGATATCCACGGTGGGCTCCTTGGGCTCCAGCTTGGGCGCGTCGCTGTCGAGCAGATTGCGAGGACTCATGGCGTCGACGGTTTGCTTGAAATCGTCGCGAATGTTCTGCACGTCCTTGAAAGTCTCGTTTTCGTTTATCTGGCTTTTGATCTCATCGGTGGCCTTGCGGAATTCGCTGAGGCCCTTGCCCAGGCCCTTGGCGATATCGGGCAGCTTGCGCGGACCGACAACGATCAAGGCGACAACCAAGATGATCAGCAGCTCTGGCATGCCAATGCCGAACATATAGTCCTCCCAGGGAGTTGCGAAAGTCTACTTTGGCCCGCTGGCGGTGTCAAGGGCGGCAAGGAAGGCTTCGATGCGCCGCGCCGTGGGTGCGTCAATCCCCGCCTTTTCGGTGATTTCCCTGGCATTTGCCTTCTTGATGGCTGCCAGGGAGCCGAAGGCCGTAAGCAGCTTCTTCTTTTTACCAGTTCCCACGCCGGGTATCTCGTCCAGAACGGATTTTTTAAGGGCTTTTGAGCGCAGCAGCTTGTGGTAGGTCACGGCAAAGCGGTGGGCCTCGTCGCGCAGGCGCATCACCAGCAGCAGGGCCGGTTCCCTGGGTCCCAGGTTGACGGGATTTTTGCGCCCCGGCGTGAAGATGCGGTCCGGTTCATCGGCCTGGCGACCCTTGGCAATGGCCGCCAGGGCCGGGCGCTTTTCCGGAGGCAGTTTGGCCAATACGTCCACGGCGATGTTGAGCTGGCCCTTGCCGCCGTCGACCACCAGCAGATCCGGCGGCTCCTGGTCGCCGCCCAGGCGGCGGGCGAGCACCTGGGCCATGCTGGCGTAGTCGTCGGGCGCGCCTTCCTGGCCGATGACCTTGTAGCGCCGGTAGCCGCTTTTTTCGGGGACGCCGCCGTCAAAGGCCACCACGCTGGCCACGGTGAGCCTGCCTCCCATGTGCGAGATATCCACGCACTCCATACGGCGGGGCGGTTCCAGGCCCAGTTTGGCGCCCAGTCGCTCCACCGCGGCCATGGGTTCGTCGGCGGCCTGTCTGGGCTGTCCGGCGTTAAGCATGGCCAAATCCAATAGCCCGCGTTTTTCGCCCCGCTGGGGCAGGCGCAGTTCCACCCGGCGGCCGGCCCGCTCACCCAGGATTTCGGCCAGCAGGTGCGGGTCTTCGGGCATGTGCGACACCAGCACCAAGGGCGGCGGCGCGGCCTCGGCGTACAGGGTCAACAGGGCCTGGGACATGACCGCCTCAGGGCCCGTTGCCGCGGCGTCGGGCTCGAAGACCCTGCTGTCCTCCACCCTGCCCCGGCGCACCTTCAGAACGGCCAGGCGCAGGCCCTCGGCGTTGTCGTGCAGGGCCACGGCGTCCAGGTCCGACTCCTCGGCCCGGCTGACCATCTGCCGCTCCAGGGTGCTCTTGAGGGCGAAGAGCCGGTCCCGCAGGCGGGCTGCGTCTTCGTATCTTTCCTCGGCGGCCGCCCGGCGCATCAGGGCCTCCAACTCGGCAGCCAGTTCCTCGCCCTTGCCGCCGAAAAAGGCTTTCACCTGGCCCACCAGCCCGGCGTATTCGTCTTTGCTCACCGCGCCTATGCACGGGCCCAGGCAGCGGGCCGTTTCATAATCCAGGCAGGCCCGCCGGCGGGTCTTCAGGGAATGGTCCGAGCAACGGCGCAGGGGAAAGATGCGCTGGATCATACGCAGGGTCCGCTTGGCCGCTCCGGCGCTGTCAAAGGGGCCGTAATACAGGGCGCCGTCGGTGCGGTCGGGCCTGCGGACCATGGTCAGGCGGGGAAATTCGCCGCTGGTGGACAGGCGAAAATACGGGTAGCTCTTGTCGTCGCGCAGGTCCACGTTGTAACGGGGCCGGTGCCGCTTGATCAGGGTGTGCTCCAGCAGCAGGGCCTCTTTTTCATTGCCGGTGACCACGAAATCCACCGAGGCGACCTTGGCCACCATGGTCATGACCTTGTGGGTGTAATAGGTGTGGCTGGCCGGTGGGCGGCTGTAGCTGGTCACCCGGGTGCGCAGGCTTTTGGCCTTGCCCACGTAGATGACCTTGCCCGCGCCGTCTTTCATCAGATAGCAGCCCGGTTTCATAGGCAGATTGGGGAGGGCCCGTTTGATGGCCTCGGCCCCCCGCACGGGGGTTGGCTTTTGTTCCTGGGGCATGGGCCTGGTTCCGCCGCCGGTTTAAGGCGCCAGTTCCAGAATTTCGGAGGCGTTGGCAAGCATGCGGCCCATCTGGACGACCAGGCCGTCCAATTCACGGCGGGTCATGCGCAGTTCAAACAGGGCCGTGGCGGGCACGTCGAATTCATCGTCGCCCGTTTCGCAGCCATAGCCGGTGGCCGTGGCGATATGGCTGGCCACGCAGACGATATTGGTGTGACGCACGGCAATGCGGGCCTTGGCTGGGGCGTGGTGCAGGCAGATCACCTCCACGGTCTCCGGAGCAAGTTTCCACCTTTTGGCGATGCGGCCGCCCAATTCGGCATGGTCGATGCCCAAGGCCTCCTTTTCGGCCATGGTGTAGGTGTAGCCTTCCACGGTTACGAAGTGTTGAATCTCTTCAAAGACATCCCGGACAAACTCGGCGATGATCGTCTTGCCCACATCGTGCAGCACCGCGCCTGTGTGCAGGGCGGCCATGTCTTGGACATTGACCATGCGGCCCAATTCCTTGGCGATAAGCGCGGTGGCCATAGAATGGCGCCAGATTGATTCGTTGCCCTTGAAATACTGGGCCACGGCGCTGCTCAGGGCAACTTCAGCCACATTCTGCGCTCCCAACTGGGGTACGGCCTGCTCCAGGGAGTTTGCCTTATGACGCAGGCCGAAAAATGCCGAATTGACCCTCCTGAGCACATGAACCGTGATTGCCTGATCCATGTTGATGGTGTTGATCAGTTCCTGGGTGGAGTAATCAGGGTCGGACGTCAGCGCTATAACCTTTGTAACCACCGTGGGCATGGGCGGCATTTTTTCGGCCTGGGCGGCTATGCGGCTGAGGTAGCTCATATGGAGGAGGCCTTTCGCTGGAATTAATTAGCAGATGTTAATCTAAAAGGCTCTTGCATTTCAAATAATACCATTCAACAGGGTTTTTTTGCCAGATTGCGACGGCGCCGCTGCCTGTGCCGGTAAAAGACATGCGCGAACAGCCACACGAACAACGTTAGCGGACCCGCTTGGATATCCACGGTATCCGTGCATAAGGCCGAACCGGTCGCGGACTCCCTGGTGGTGAGCAGGTGACGCCATTGGGACAATCGAGTATGGCGCTTATTTTGACTCCCATGGACCCCTCGCCGTCAGGCGGTGCGCCACCGGAGTTCCTGTTCCTCCAGAGCCTTGATCTGGTCGCGCGGCTCGGCAAATTATCGTTTGCGCATGCCCTGCTTTTCCAGAAGCGCGCATAGATCGTCAATATCTTTTTCGTTCGCGGCCGTTTCAAGGAATACGTCACCGCAATCAGGCTCGGGCATTGGTTGCGCCCCGGCGGCAACGGCTTTTTTTATCATCCTGCGTAAACGCAATTGGCGGTATTTAAACAGGATTAGGGCGAAAATATAAATATTACTAAAATGGGATGCAAGAGCAATAATATCGTCAGAAAATTTGGTCCGTCCGTCATCGGTGTCGCGGATTGTTATCGTGTGAATCCAAACGAGAAAGGGACCCAAGCCGTCATCCCTCACCCTGTACAAACGGTTGCCGGGGGTGTCGCGGATATTCTCGAACCTTAGCTTTATTCGCTGCTTGTGCAAAGGGATAAACCCAAGCAGGCGCTGTCTTACCTCATAGTCGCCTTCGGTCCATGGCCCGGCGTAATATTCCAGGTCAGAGGACCTGTAAGTCACTAACGGCGAAAACGTACGCAAAACATTTTCGACCCGAGAAACATCTGCCATACTTGCTCGGCCGGGCAATCCAGGATGACTGTATACCGAAGCTGCATGGTTAATGCTCCGTCAGGCGGTGCGCCACCGGAGTTCCTGTTCCTCCAGGGCCTTGATCTGGTCGCGCAGTTCGGCGGCCTCCTCGAAGCGCAGGCCGTCGGCGGCCTTGAGCATCCGTGTCCGCAAGTCTTCTATAAGTGACGGCACATCGTCAAGACCTTTTTCCGGGGCGGCCTCGGCCAGGGGCACGGTGCTGTAGTCGGACTCAAGCTCATGGGGCAGCATGGCGCTGATGGCCTTTTTGATGGTTTCCGGGGTGATGCCGTGTTCGGCGTTGAACTGCTCCTGGACCTGGCGGCGGCGGCCGGTCTCCTCCATGGTCTTGGCGATGGATTCGGTGATAACGTCGGCGTAGAAGATAACCTTGCCGCCCACATTGCGGGCCGCCCGGCCGGAGGTCTGGATCAGGCTGCGGGCCGAGCGCAGGAAGCCCTCGCGGTCGGCGTCCAGGATGGCCACCAGGCTGACCTCGGGCAGGTCCAGGCCCTCCCGCAGCAGGTTGATGCCCACCAGGATGTCGAAATCGCCCCGTCTGAGCCCTTGCAGCAGCCTCACCCGCTCGATGGTGTCGATGTCGCTGTGCAGGTATTGCACCTTGAGACCCATCTCGCCCAGGTATTCGGTGAGTTCCTCGGCCATGCGCTTGGTCAGGGTCGTCACCAGGGCCCGTTCGCCCCTGGCCGTAACCCGGCGCAGCTGCTCCATGACGTCGTCCACCTGGCCCGTGGCCGGGCGCACCTCGATGACCGGGTCCATCAGGCCGGTGGGCCGGATGAGCTGCTCCACCACCACGCCCTGGGCCTTTTCCAGCTCATAGTCCGCCGGGGTGGCCGAGACATAGACGGCCCTGTCCAGCAGGCCGTTGAACTCCTCGAAGTTCAGGGGCCGGTTGTCCAGGGCGCTGGGCAGGCGGAAGCCGTATTCGGTGAGGGTCCGTTTGCGGCTCTGGTCGCCGTTGTACATGCCCCGGACCTGAGGCACGGTGATGTGGCTCTCGTCGATGATCATCAGCCACTTCTTGGGGAAGTAGTCCAGCAGCGTGGGCGGCGGTTCGCCGGGGGCCCGGCCGGTGAGATGGCGGGAGTAGTTCTCGATGCCGTGGCACCAGCCCAGCTCCTTCATCATCTCGATGTCAAAAAGCGTTCGCTCCCTGATGCGCTGGGCCTCGATGAGCTGGTTGTTGTCCTCGAAGAACTTTATCCGGTCGGCCAGTTCGCCGCGGATCTGGGCTATGGCCGCCTCGCGGATCGACTCGGTGGTCACATAGTGGCTGGCCGGAAAGATGCTGACCTTGCGTGTCTGCTCCAAGGCCTGACCCCGCAGGGGGTCGATAAAGCTGATGCGCTCCACCTCGTCGCCGAAAAACTCGATGCGCACGGCCCGGTCTTCCTCATAGGCCGGGAAGACCTCCACAACATCGCCGCGCACCCGGAAGGTGCCCCGGTGAAAGGAGTACTCGTTGCGCTCATAGAGCATCTCGATGAGCTTGCGGATCACGGCCTCCCGGCTGACCTCGTCGCCCTGCTCCAGATAGATCAGCATGCCCGCATAGGCCTCGGGCGAACCCAGGCCGTAGATGCAGCTAACCGAGGAGACGATGATCACGTCCTGGCGGGTCAGCAGGGCGAAGGTGGCCGCGTGGCGCATCTTGTCGATGCGCTCGTTGATGGACGAGTCTTTTTCGATGAACGTGTCGCTGGCCGGAATATAGGCCTCGGGTTGGTAATAGTCGTAGTACGAGACAAAGTATTCCACGGCGTTGTTGGGAAACAGGGCCTTGAATTCGCCGTAGAGCTGGGCGGCCAGGGTCTTGTTGGGGGCCAGGACCAGGGTGGGCAGGCCCACACCCGCGATGACGTTGGCCATGGTGAAGGTCTTGCCGCTGCCGGTGACGCCCAACAGCACCTGGTGCTCCAGGCCCTGGCGTAGGCCCAGGGTGAGCTGCTCGATGGCCTGGGGTTGGTCGCCGCTGGGTTTGAATTCGCTGACCAGCTCGAACTCGGCCGGGCTGGGCGCCGTGCGGTAGTACTGGAATGTCTCTTCGGAATGGAATCCCATGAATCTCGCCATAAAAGGGTTCGCGCGGAAACGCGGCCCCGCAAAACGGTCATACTCATTTAATGTATTGTAGCCCATGGGAGAGAGGGAGGCCATAGGCGCCGCGACAAAAGCGGCGTATTGCCGCCGGGTCCTCGCCGGGCAGGATAGCCGATTGACCACGGTAAAAAAGAAAGTTACCATGTGCTGGCCGTAATGAAAGCATCCCGTGCGAACCATTCAGCGGCGAAAAGGCGTTATGGGCCGTTGAGCGGCCTGACCGCGGAGGCAACAGGCTGAGCCGTATTTTGGGTGTAAGGTGACGACAATGCACAAGAGCTATCCCGTCAACCCGACGGTTGTAAACACCCCTCCCGCAGTGTTCAGGCTGGCCCGCCTACTCATGCGAAAAGACATCCCCGGCGGCTGGCGGCTGTTTACCATGGCCAGAAAACTGGGGATGCTCGATGTCCTGTACCGCTGCCCGCTGTCAGACCGTGTTTCGGTGAATGTGCCGCTTTTTTCGCCGGATGACGCCATGGACCGGGAAAGCGTCGGCCAATACGAAAGCCAGGTGATAGACATGGTTTCGTATTGGATCAACCAGATGCCCGGTCCGGTGGATTTGGTGGACTGTGGCGCCAATATCGGCCTTATCACCGCGCGCCTGGTGGCGGCCTGTCCGGGCATAGCCGGGGTGGCGGCCTTTGAACCCAACGAACGCATATTCAATGTACTCAAGGGCAACGTTGAGCAGCTTCCCGTGGAGGCAAAAGCCCACATGGCCGCGGTCGGCAACCAGTGCGGAACGTGCGAGTTGATCAACTCCAGGCATGACCCTTCGGACCACGCGCGCTTCATCCAACCTACCCCCCAGGGACAAATTCAACTGCTTCGCATCGACGATCTGGGAATCGGTGATGACCGCTTTTTGGCCATAAAAATCGACGTGGAGGGTAATGAGCTGCAAGTGGTTGAGGGGGCGGCGGAAACATTGGCCCGTTCCCGCCAGTTCTGCATAGTATTCGAAGCCCATCCGCTCCAGGTGGAGCGTACGGGAATAGAGCCGGCGCAGATCATGCGATTCATAGACAATATCCGGCCTTGCCGTTTTTTCGTCTGCGAAGAGCCCGGTCTCGAGGTCTTTGCCGACAGAGATTTTTTCAGCCAGACGCCACACAATCGGATGTACAACCTTTTTTGCCGCTCGACCGGCGACGGCAACGAATGACCGGACCGGCTTCCGCCTGCATGGAGGCCGTCACCTTGCCCTCAACGCGCTGAGCCCTGTTGGGCTGACACAGCTGACGCCTCGTACATGCGGTCTGCATGCGCGCCACGGCGCTACAAAATAATTAGGCAAACAGGTTTGGCTTGGGCGGGCGGCGTCCAACATTGAGGGGGGAGCGAAGCCGAAGAGGGAACAACCGGCTGAAAGGGAGAAGGAAAAATGAAAAAGGGTTTACTGGCAAGTCTGTTTTTGGGTCTGATGGTCCTTATGGCCGTCCCGGCCTGGGCAGGGGGCAACTTCGGCGTCAGCGTACTGGGAGGCTACGCATTCCCCACTGCGGGCGGCGACGCCATGATGGGCCGCGATGGATATTCAGGACCGGAAGACAGCGACTTCAAAAACAACTGGACCGCGGGCATCGAAGGGCTCTACGCCTTTTCCGGCGGCCTGCAACTGGGCATCGGCGTGCAGTACCTGCCGCTGACAGCCGAGGCCTCCCGTTCGGCCGGTGGAACCAAGGAAGATTTTCTGACCCTCAAATCCACGGCCATCTACGCCCTGGCCCGCTACCAGTATCCGGTGCAAACCGGTTTTACCGGCCACTTCGAGGCGGGCCTGGGCTACAACATGACCAGCGTCGACAATGAACAGGCCCTCAACGCCATGGGCAGCGGCCTGGGCGCCAGCCTGGACACGGACACCGAAAACGCGGTCATGGCCCTCATCGGCGCGGGCGTTGATTATTATTTCAACCCGGCCCTGTCCCTGGGCCTCAGCGCCCGTTACTGGTGGTCCGAGGTCGACTACACCGTCACCGCCAGCGGCTATGGCGACATCATCAGGGGCGAACTGGACGCCCACAACATCCAGGCCGTCATCAGCCTGAGCTATTGGTTCGGCAAGTAGCCGCCGGCCCGAGAAGATGTAAAAAGCTCCGGCGGTATTGATGCCGCCGGAGCTTTTTTTTGATTGCCGAAAATCAGGCGCCGGCAAACAACCGGGCGGGGTTGCCGCGCAGGATGTTGTCCAACTGTTCGTCGGTGACGCCGCCGTGTTTGAGAATTCGCGAGAGCTTGCCCGGCACGTAGGTCATGTGCCAGTCGGCCACGGCGGCCTGGTATTGGGCCGGGATATCCCGGAAACGGCCCAGCCAAGTGGTGATGCGGTCATGGCTGAACATGATTTGTGTATCCCAGCCGCGCTTGACCAGCTCGATGAGCAGGGGATGGCGATCAGCTTCCATGGGGCATCCGGCCAGTACCTGGATGCCCATGCGGTCCCAGGAAACATAGGCGCCTTGTTTGAGCACGGCCTCCTGATAGTCGATGTCCAGGTTGTCGCACATGTGGCCGATCATGAGCTGTTTGGGATTTGCCCCCAGTTCGATGAGCAGTTTGGCCTGCTCCGGACCCATGGTGCCTTGTTCGGTGTGGGTGATGATGGGCGCGCCTTTTTCCTGTTGGGCCCTGGCCGCGGCCGCGTAGCACGCTGTTTGATAGTCGGAAATCATGCCCAGGCCAGCGACCAGCTTGATCACGCCCGCTTTGATGCCGCTGTTGGCGATGCCCTGGGTCAACTCGGTCATGAACAGGTCGTAGAGTTCTTCAACAAGGTCAGCCATCGGGACGGGAGAGCCCAGGCGGGCCAAGACTCCGTCGTGTTGGCCGTACACCCCTGTCGCGCAGACGATGTTCACGCCGGTTTTTTCCGTGATGTCCCGGTAAAGCTCGGGCCGGCGTCCGACATCGCCGGGCGTGGCGTCGATGATGGTCTGGATTCCCAGGTCCTTGGCGGCCGAGATCTCCTTCACCGAGGCTTCCAACAATTCCAGGTAATCATATGAGCCGACGGGCGCATCGTCGGGATTACCGAAGACGATGTGCTCGTGCATCAGGGTCTTACCCATGTCCTCCGGCGAAATGGCCCCGCAGACGGTGTTTACCTTACCGGCGCTCAAAGTCGTCCTCCCGTGGATCGCCGCCAACCATCGCCAACGTCATGGCCGTGTGGTTAAGCGCCCTTGAAATTGCCCAGCCTGCCTTCCAGATAGGCCGTCACGGCTTCGTTGATGTCCTCGCTGGGCAGGATCATCACGCTGCGGGCGCAGTTGTAGTCCAGGGAATCTTCCAGGGTGGACTCTTCGTCAAACAGGAACACGTCCTTGGCCCCCCGGACGGCCAGGGGTGCGTTTGACGCGATCTCCTCGGCCATGGCCAGGGCGGCGGCGTCCAGGGCATCCTTGTCGGGGTACGCCTCGTTGATCAAGCCGATGCGCAGGGCGTAGTCCGCGCCAAAACGGTGGCCCCGGAAGGATATCTCCTTGGCCCGGCCCCCGCCGACCAGGCGGCGCAGGCGCTGCAAGCCGCCCACGTCGGTGATAAAGGCCAGCTTGGCCTCGGGCAGGGAAAACACCGCGTCTTCGCTGCACAGACGGATGTCGGCGCACAGGGCCAGCTCCAGCCCCGCGCCCAGGCAGTGCTTGTGGATGGCGGCGATGGTGGGCATGGGCAGCCGCTCGAACGCCGTGTGGATGTTCTGGACCCGGCGGATTTCATGGTAGAGCTTGGTCTTATTGGCCGCCGAGGCCCCGTCGGGGCTCATCAGATGGCTGAACAGCTCGTTGTCCGGGCTCAGCTCCAGCCCGGCGCAGAAGCTCTTGCCCGCGCCGCGCAGGATCAGCACCCGGGCGTCGTCGTCGGCCGCGGCCTGGTCGATGACCTCGCCCAGCTTGTGCCAAAAGGCCAGGCTCATGGCGTTGCGTTTTTCGGGGCGGTTCAGGGTCAGGTAGCCGATATGGCCTTCGCGGTGATAGGTGACCATTGCTTGATCGTTCATCGTCGACCTCCATGTGCCTGCGGGAGGAAGGTGAAAGAAGGTGTGGCGGCCAACCAAACCGCCTCGATCAGCAATAGCATATTCGGTGTGGGTTTCGAAAGGTGCGGGACGGATGTTTGACCGAAATCGGCCTGCTTATGATTCCCGGCGGCAAAAGTCCACGATGGCCTCCACATGGATGGCCGAGGCGTTGAGCACGGGCAGGCCCTCGTATTGGGCCTGGTCCAGGATAAGCGGCAGCTCGGTGCAGCCCAGGATTACGGCGTCGATGCCCTGGCTGGCTTTCATGCGCCCCACGATGCCCAACAACTCCCCACGGGTGCTGTCATTGATGACGCCGTTTTCGATCTCGCTGAACAGGCGCTGTTGGATGAGTTTCTGGTCCTTGTCCGGCGGGACGGGCACATCCATGCCCAACCCATTGAAAACGCGCTGATACAGATCGGATTGCATGGTCACGCGGGTGCCCAGCAGGCCCGGCTTTTTCAGGCCCAGGGAAGCCGCCCGTTCCGCAGCCGCTTCCACGATGCTGATCAGGGGCAGGCTCACCCGGCTTTGCACCTTGGCAAAGGCTAGGTGCGGCGTATTGGAGGCGATAGCCGCGAAATCGGCACCGGCGGCCCGTAAGGATTCGGCGCTTTGGACCAGTATATCTGCCACCGCGTCCCAGTTTCCGGCCTCCATTAAAGCCCAGACTTGGCCCAAGTTGAGGCTGTGGACGAATATCTCCGGGTAGTCAAAGGCCTGGCCGGGCTGTTCAAAGGCCTTGATTATGCCCTTGTAGTAATCAAGGGTGGACTCCGGCCCCAGGCCGCCGATTATGCCGACTTTTTTCATAGCCCATCCCCCTTAGGCGCTCATCTTGCGCAGCAAGGCCGTGCGGCTGCCCCGGAATTTGGGTTGCTCTTCCATGGCGAAACCGGCCTGGCGGGCAAAGGCCAATGTCTCGATAAAAGCGTCCTTGTTTACATGGCCCGTTGGTTCCAGGATCAAAAACGAACCGGCCGGGCGCAGGCTGCGGGCCACCTGGCTGAATATCCTGGGCTGATCCGGCGCCTCGTGGATCATGTACCCGGCCAAGGCGAAATCCACCAGCCCGGCCAAATCGCCCAGGCGCAGGCTTTCATCTTGGCATTTGCGGATTTTGATGATGGAGTCCAGGCCGTGTTTAGTGGCCCGGCGGGCCAGGCCGGCCAGCATCCTGCCCTGAAGGTCCACGGCGTGGACCACGCCGCCGTGACCGGTGCAGCGGGCCATGGGCCGCGAAAAAAAGCCCAGACCGCAGCCGATATCCAGGCATACGTCGCCGGGCTTGACATAGCGCCGCAAAAGCCTCTCGGGGTTTTGCCACCAAGTCCGCAGGGGGTTGTCGATAATATAGCCCAGCCACCAGGGGCAGATGTCGAAACCGGGCATGGGTCCTCCCGCTATGCTTGTGGGCTGCTGGCTATCAGGTGAAGACTCCCTCCACCATTTGCCGGGCCTCGGCCAGCCAGGCCTTGCGCTGGGCCTCGTCGCTGGTGACGATCACCGTAAACAGCCTGCGGTGAAACTCGCGCACGCCGCACAGGTCAAAGATGCAATCCCGCCACAGGCGCTCCAACGGGTCGCCGAAGGCTTCCAGCTCCCGGTGCAGGGGCGTATTGCCGGTGTTGAAGACCACGGCGGCCTTGGCCCTGAGTAGGCCGTTGGGCACGCCCTCGCCGCCGTCGCCCTCCAGAAATTCATAGGCCACGCCGGGCCGCACCACCCTGTCCACCCAGCCCTTGAGAATGGCCGGGGGCATGCCCCACCAGTTGGGGTGGACGATGACGATGCCCTCGGCGGTGGCCAGCAGGTCGCAGTGCTCCCGGATCACCGGGGGCAACTCGGCGCCGAAGGGTATCTCCGGGCCGGGCAGGATGGCCTCGAAGCCCTCGGCGTACAGATCCCGCAGGGTCACGTCATGACCCATGCCCCGCAACTGGTCCGCGGCGGCCCGGGCCAAGGCGTGGCTGAAGCTGCCTGGATCGGGATGGGCCAGCACAACCAGGATGTTCACGGCCTCAGTTCTCCATGCGCCAGGTGGTGCCCTGGGGCGAGTCCTGCAACACCACTCCCATGGCCGTCAGTTCGTCGCGCACGCGGTCGGCCGTGGCAAAGTCCTTGCTCTTGCGGGCCTCGTTGCGCTGGGCTATCATGGCCTCGATCTTCTCGGCGTCCACCTCCCCGGCTCCGCCGGCCACGCTCTGGAAGAACTCCTGGGGATCCATACCCAGGATGCCCAGCCTTGCCCCCAGGTTTTTGAGCCGGGCGGCGCAGAGACCCAACAGGGCGTCGCGGGGGGGCGTTTTTTTCTCCTGGGCCAGCTTGTTGCTGATTCGAGCCAGGGTGAAAAGCGCGCCCAGGGCCCGGGCCGTGTTGAAGTCGTCGTCCATGCCCGCCTCGAATTCGGCCACCTGGGCCTGAATTTCCTTTAATTGGGGCTGGTCGGCGGCCTTGATCACCTCATGGATCGGATCAGGAGCCTCTTCCTGGGCGGTTTGCAGAGCCGTGTAGAGCCGCTCCAGTCCCTGGCCGGCTTCCTTGATGGCGGCGTCGGAGAAATCCAGGGGCGAGCGGTAGTGCTTTGAGAGCAGGAACAGGCGCAGGGCCTCGGGCTTGGCTTCCCCCAGAATATCCTTGATGGTGAAGAAATTGCCCAAACTCTTGGACATCTTCTCCTGGTTGACCCGCACGAAACCGTTGTGCAGCCAATAGTGGGCAAAAGGCTCGCCGTTGGCCGCCTCGCTCTGGGCCACCTCGTTCTCATGGTGGGGGAAGACCAGGTCCTCGCCGCCGCCGTGGATGTCAAAGGTGTGGCCCAGGTACTTGCCGCTCATGGCCGAGCACTCGATATGCCAGCCCGGCCTGCCCGCTCCGAAGGGGCTGTCCCAGCTGGGCTCGCCCGGCTTGGAGGCCTTCCACAAGACAAAGTCCATGGGGCTTTTCTTGCGCTGGTCCACCTCGACCCTGGCTCCGGCCTGCATGTCTTCGATGTTGCGTCCCGAGAGCTTGCCATAGCCGTCGAAGCTGGGCACGTCGAACAGCACGTCGCCGCCTTCGACCTGATAGGCGTGGCCCTTGTCCACCAGGGTCTGGATGGTCTGGAGCATCTCGGCGATATGCTCGGTGGCCAAAGGCTCCACCGTGGGCGGCAGAACGCCCAGGGTATCCATGTCCTCATGGAACGAGTCGATGTATTTTTTGGCCAGGGCGCTCCATTCCATGTCTGTTTCGGCCGAGCGCTTGATGATCTTGTCGTCGATGTCGGTGAAGTTGCGCACGTAGGTCACGTCCCAGCCCTTGGACAGGAAATGCCTGACCATGGCGTCAAAGGCCACATAGCAGCGGGCATGGCCAATATGCGGATCGTCGTAGACCGTGACCCCGCAGACATACATGCTAACCTTGCCGGGCACCAGGGGGACGAACTCTTCCTTGCGTCGGGACTGGGTGTTGTAAACTACCAAACTCATTGCATTCTCCGACCGTATCGGCCCGGTTTAAACATTATCTACGGGGATTATCACCGCCGTGGCCGTGGCGCTCATGCCTTCAAACCGGCCAATGGGCCCAAGGCCCTCGGTGGTGGTTGCCGCCACATTGACCTCGCCGGGCTCAATGCCCATGGCCAGGGCCAGGTTCTGGCGCATGGCCTGGGTGTAGGGCGCGATCTTGGGCGCTTCGGCTATCAGTTGTACCGTAACCTGGGCCGGACGCCAGCCCTCTTTGGCCAGAACCAGGCGCACCCGCTTGAGCAGTTCGATGCTGCTTATGCCCTTGTACTGGGGATCGTTGTCCGGAAAGAGCCCGCCGATATCACCCAAGCCGGCGGCGGCCAATAGAGCGTCCATCACCGCGTGGGTCAAAACATCGGCGTCGGAGTGGCCCTTCAGGCCCATGGGGTGGTTGATCCGGACCCCACCCAGAACCAAGGCGTAGTGTGGCATCAGGATATGGTAATCAATACCGATTCCCACCCGCTGGGCCAAGCCTCCGACCAGCCCCCTGGCCAGGCGCAGGTCTTCCGGCGTGGTGATTTTCATGTTATCCCTCCGGCCCATGACCAGTTTTACATCATGGCCCATGGCCTCTATAAGCCCGGCCTCGTCCGTGGCCTCGATCCCCTGTTCGGCGGCCTGGCCCAGGGCCCGTTTAAGCAGGGCCGCGTCAAAGGCCTGGGGCGTTTGAACCTGCCACAGGGTTGAGCGGTCCTCGGTGCATTGGACCATTTCGCCGGGCCCGGCCCGCTTGATGGTGTCCACGGCCGGGCAGGCGGCCACTGCCGCGCCATGGGCCTTGGCCGCTTCCAACACCTGGTCGAACAGTTCCGGCCGGGCAAAGGGCCGCACCCCGTCATGGATCACCACCCATTTGGCGCCCAGGGCCAGGGCCTGGCTGAGTCCAGCGGCCACGCTGTCCTGACGCAGCTTGCCCCCCGCCGTGAGGGCCTTGATCTTTTTCAGGCCCAGGGGCGCGATGCATTGGTCCCGCACCGCGTCTTCCTGGCCCGCCGGACAAACCACGACAATGCCTTCGATGCACTGGGCCGCTTCGGCGGCGGCCAGGGCATGGGCCAGGATGGGCCTGCCACCCAGGAACAGGAACTGTTTGGCCCTGTCGGCGCCCATGCGGCGGCCGGCGCCCGCGCCGGCGATTATGGCTATTGTTTCCACGGCAAATCCCCTAGAGGGATGCATTACCTGAAGGCGATCGGCGGTAATACATGAGTCCTAGTCATTTTGATACCCTGCGGCTTGTCGCGAAGTTGTTGTTTTGTCCGCAAGTGTTTGCTAGGCCAATCTTATTACCGCAATACGCCGATGGCAAGGGGTTCTATTTTCTTGTTACTCTGGCCATCCTTGGCCAGAGTAACAGCGCCCCGGACGGACTAAATCCGATCCGGGGCTCACGACGCGTGGCTAACGCGCCGCGCCGGGTCGGCCATCCATGGCCGACATCCCATATCGTGCAATATCGCAAAAATGAAGCGCCCGGTCGGGGCCACGGGCGTTTATTGGGGCAGTGAGTGCTGCCCGCGATATGGGAGCGCAAGCCCGGAGGCCGCAAAGCTTATGTTTCCACAGAGGGCAGCGTGCAGTGTCCGGTCATACGCGGATGGCCCCGGACAAGCCATGAAGAGACTCGACCGGGGCCATAGTTATATACGCTTATAGAACCTTATTTCTTGAAGGCGGCCGACGCCTTCACCGTCTTGCCCGGCGTCACCTGCAACCCCTTGACTGTCACCGGCTTGACGTCAGATTCGTCCGGGAGGGTGAAGACCACGTCATAGGTTCCCGGCGCGATGAAAACCTTTTCATCTTCCTCCTGGCCGATATAACCCGTGCCCACGATATCCTGGCTGTCCGCCGCCAGGATGTCATAGGCGGCCTCGCCGGGCCTGCCGTTGACCGTGACCCTGCATGACAAAACGCCCCTGACCAAATTGGCCGTGGCCTTGGCCGGCGCGCCTGTTGACACCTGGACGCCCCGGACAAAGACCGGTTTGTCGGCAACGGTGTCTTGCAGCACGAATTTCAGGTCATATTGGCCAAGGGGCAGTTCCACCACTTCCCTTTCGCCCTGGCTAATGTAACCGCTGCTGATGGAGTCCTCGCTGCCTGCGGGCATGACGTCATAGGCGGCCTCGCCAGACTTGCCGTTGACCATGGCGACGACCAGCAGCTTGCCCTGGCCGAATTCGCCCACGGCCTTGGCCGGAGCGCCGGGGCTCACCTTGACGCCGCGCACCACCACCGGCACGGAACCGGCGGTGTTGGGAGTGCTGAATCTAATGTCGTATTCGCCCGGCGGCAGATCAATCACTTCCTTCTCGCCGGGACTGACGTAACCGCCCCGGATGGAGTCTTCGCTGCCCGCGGGCATGATGTCATAGGCGGCCTCGCCAGGCTTGCCGTTGATTATGGCGCCGAGCATGAGCTTGCCCTGGCCGAACTCGCCCACGGCCTTGGCCGGAGCGCCGGGAGACACCTTGACGCCGCGCACCATTATCGGAACGGAACCGGCCGTGTCGGGCGTGCTGAATTTGATGTCGTACTCGCCCGGCGGCAGATCCACCACTTCCTTCTCGCCGGGACTGACGTAACCGCCCCGAACCACGTCCCCGGTTCCGGCAGCCATGATGTCGTAGGAGGCCTCGCCAGGCTTGCCGTTGACTATGGCGCTGAGCATGAGCTTGCCCTGGCCGAACTCGCCCACGGCCTTGGCCGTAGCGCTAGGCGACACCTTGACGCCGCTGACCATCACCGGCACGGAACCGGCCGTGTTGGGAGTGCTGAATTTCACGTCGTACTCGCCCGGCGGCAGCGCAACCACTTCCTTCTCATTGGGATTGACGTAACCGCCCCGGATCACATCCTCGGCTCCGGCGGCCATGATGTCATAGGCGGCCTCGCCGGGTTTGCCGTTGATTATGGCGCTGAGGGCCAGATGGCCCACCGAGAAGTCGAACTCCTTTTTCTGGTCCGCTTGTTCCATGACAAGCTCTGCCGTCTGTTGTTGGCCTGTTTCCGGCTCAACCACGGTCAGTTCATAGGAGCCGGGCTCCAGTGGGATCCCCTCAGGATCATCGGCCTGGATCGTAATGGAGAACAGTTCATTGCCGTCCTTGGCCACATCCACCCGCACCACCGCCGGTTTGCCGTTCACGCGGCCCTGGGCAATCAGGACGGCCAGTTTCTTGGACGATGACGAGGCCACGGCCTGTTTGGCCGCCAGCTTCAGCTGACCGGCGCTGGAGGCGGGCAGATACATGCCGCCTCCGGCCTTGGCCATGCATTCAAGCTGCTGACGCTCATCCTTGCCCACGTCAAAGCCGATGACGTGCAGCACAAAGGCGATGCCTTTTTTCTTCAGTTCCGCAACCATCTGGCAGGGGTCGCCCTCGCAGCTTTCCTTGCCATCGCTGACCAGGATGATCGTAACCTGGCCCCCGGTCTTCTTCAGTCCCTGGGCCGCCTGGATCACCGAGGCGGTCAGCGGGGTCTTGCCCTTGGGCGAAATCCCGGCCACGGCGTCGAGCAGCTGCTTTTTGTCCAGCGGGGCCACGGGCACAACCGTTTCCACATCGGCGCAGTCGCCCTTTCGGCGATGGCCATAGGCCATCAGGCCCACCTGCAAATTGTCCGGCAGGTCCGCGACGATCCCGGCCATGGCCTCCTTGGCGATGGCTATTTTGGGCTGGCCGTCTATCTGGCCCCACATGCTGCCCGAGGCGTCAAGAATGAAAAAGACCGTATCCTGGGCCGCTTGGGCCACTTGCCCGAAGGCCGCGGCCAGCGACAGCGCCACGGCGAAAAGCAAAATCCGTATGGACCTGTAGTTTTTCATAAATTGAGCTTCATCCTTTTTTGAACATCGAAAACACCGGCAAGGACCTGGCCGCCGGACCATGAAAACCCGCCCGGATCGCGGCGAATGATTCACCGGCCAAATGCGGATTTTAGATTATATTCAAAGGCCTTATTGACCGTCAAACAATCTCGTTGCCGGATTTTATTTTAGGATTGATTTGCCCGCGAAAGGCGTGACGCGGGTACGGATAACGGGCCGAGGCCGCCCCCGATATTTGGAGTCATGCAATACAAGGAGCTTAAAGAGAACCCTCGCCGCTAAAAAAAAGGCCGCGAAGGCTACTTTCGATTGCGCATGGCCTCTGAAATATAGGCGGCTCCGACCACCAGGGCAGCAAGAGTCAGGGCGATGAACCAGTCCGTGCCCGAAGTCAGGGCCTTGGCAATCGGCTGTTTGCTCAGAAAAGCCAGATCCAGGAACCATCCGCCGACCAGACCCAGAGCGGCCCTGATCAGAAAAACCACACCTCTATTCATTTGGCCCAAACCTCCCGTAGCGTTGGTCTAGGCCAATTTACCCACCCGGAGGCATTATTACAAGCGCCGTATTGCCTTCATTCCCATTAGGGCAGGTTCTCCACGAAATCCCGTATCTTGGCAAAATAGGCATCCTCATCGATCAGGTAGGTGTTGTTGTGGCCCGCCCCCTCCAGGGTCACGAACTCCTTGGGAGCCGGCGCGGCCATGAACAAACGGCGCCCCAGGGCCATGGGCACTATGTCGTCGCTGTCGCCATGGAAAAACAGGATCGGGCACTTCACGCCGGCGATCTTGCGGCGGGCGTTGAAACGGCTGCGCAGCCACTTGTCCGGAAGCGGCAACGGGAAATGCAGACGGGCCATGGCCCCGAGATTGGTAAAGGTCGATTCCAAAACCAGCCCGGCGCAGCCGCATTGGGCCGCCACGTGAACGGCGGCGATGCCACCCAGGGAACGGCCGAAGATTACGAGCTTGTCACCATTTTTTTCGGCCCTGATCCGGGCCACCGACCACGCCGCCTCGGCGTCTCGGTACAGGCTGTCCTCGCTGGGCCGCCCCCGGCTCTTGCCGTAGCCCCGGTAATCGAAGATCAACACGCTGATTCCGTTGCGGTTCAGGCGCATGATGTTGTCGACCCGGTCGCCTATATTGCCCGCGTTGCCGTGGCAAAACAGCATCAGCGTCCGGCTGCCCGCGCAGGGCACGTACCATCCGTGCAAGCGGACTCCTCCGGCCGATTCGAACCACACGTCGTCGTACTTCATGCCGAAATCCGCCGGAGTAAAGTTGAGGTGCTTTTCCGGGTAGAAAATCTGGCTTTCGACTAGCTTTTGCCACCCGCTCAACCATGTAGCCATAAGAGCCACTCCCAGCGCGGTGATGGCTCCAAACCACCACCAACGTGCTATTATGTTCGACATAGTAATATGGTAGCACAATCGAACATGCCGCAACTGAACATGATTTTCGCAAAGGTGGCGTTTTTTTCCCGAAACGTTGCGGCCTGGCTATAAGAATGGCCTATATTGCACGTCATTGCCCATAGATACACCATATAGCAAAGGTGGAAGCAATGTTGCGCCGTATGATCATCCTCAGCTTTGTCGCTCTTATTGTCTGCCTCATGCCGGCGGCCGCCCAGGCCAACCTGCAATGGCGAAAATGGCAGGACCCCAAGGAAGGGGCCTTCAGCATCAACGTCCCCGCCGGTTGGCGGGTTGAGGGAGGCCTGGTCCGCAACGCCCCTCTGGACGTGCGGCTCGATGTCCTGGTGAGCAGCCCCGATGGTCTGGTGCAGATCCGCATCGGTGACGCGATGATACCGCCCTTTGTCGTGCCAACCCAGTTGCTGGCTCAGGCTGGTTTTGCGGAAGGCCGTTGGTACAGCCCCGGCTATGGGGTCAATTTTTTGGTCCAGCGTTATCTGCCCGCTTCATATTTCATGACCCAATGGTATTTGCCCCAGCAGGTGGGGCACATCCAAAACGTGCTGGTCCGCGTGCATCGGGCCCAGGCCCAGCAGATATCCCAGAAACTGAGCCAGAATGGCATCCAGGTGCGGGTCGACATGGCCGACATGACCTTTCAGACAAGAACCAACCAAGGGCAATACAACGGATATGCCATGATCCAGACAAAGCTGGTCAGCATGCCCGGCTCCCAGGGGGCTACTTGGGAAGTAAGCAAAATGACCGCGTACTTGGCCGATCCCCGGGCCGAAGCCCTGGCGGCCGCGGTATACTCCGGCGTTGTGGGCGGTTTTCAGTGGAACCCACAGTGGTACGCCCGCCAATTGCAGATCATTGGCGCATCCAGCGAAATCATCCACCAGGCGGACAACGAGATACTAAAGATCATCCAGGATGTAATCAAAAACCGCCAGCAGGCCTTTGACCGGGCCAATAAAAAATGGGACGAATACATCCGAGGCACCCGCACGATCATCGGCCCGGATGGCAAGCCGCACGAGGTGCAGGACGGCTTTGACAAGTACATCATGACGCCCGACGGCCAGATATACGGACAAAACCACGACATGACGGGCGAAAACTACGTCATCGGCCAGGACGGCAACCGCTACAAGATCGAATAGCCGCCGGGGAGCTTATTTGGCCCCCGGGCCCTGATGGCCAATCTGCTCTTTTAGTTTATTTTTTTCGTGCTCATGCTCCAGAGCCATCTTGTAGGAAACGTAAATCGTATTGATTTTACGGACATAGCGCACAGGTTCGCTGCTCACCTTGCGCTGGGTGGCCACCTCGGTTTCCAGGAACCAGATATCCGGGTTGTAGCCCATATCGTCGGCCATGCTTCGGATGCGGCTGAGCCTGGTGGGCCCGGCGTTGTAGGCCGCCAGGGCAAAGCGGATCTGCTCGTCGGGGTTCAGTTTCTTGTCGCCAAAATAAGTATCGCGGATCAGGGCCAGGTATTTGACTCCGGCGTGGACGTTATTTTCCGGATCCTGCAGGTCCTTGATTCCCACGCGTTCGTCGTCGGCCAGGGAAGGCAAAAGCTGCATGATGCCGATGGCCCCGGCGTGGGACTTGGCATTGGGGTCGAAACCCGACTCCACAAAGGCCTGGGCGGCGATCAACACCGGGTCTATGCCGTACATTTCGCCGTACTTAATGAACCATTTGCGGTATTTCTGCCATTCCTCGCGAGCCCTGGCCTCGTTGGGGTTCTTGATCCACTTGGTGTCTTTGAAGTAGCGGTTAAAGAAAATATTGCCCAGCTTGGTGCCCTTTTTATGGGTGGCCATGAACTTGTCAAGGCTGGCCTTGAGCTTGGGGCTGTCCTTGCGGACCATCCAGGCCAACTCGCCGCCGGTGGCCACGGCCAGGTTTTTCTGCACAGTGATGTCGGGCATCACCTGACTCCAAAGGTCGGCTATCTGGGAGTCGGCAATGGTGATATCGACGATGCCGGCGTTGACCATCTCCAGGATGTCCTCGGTGGCCAGGGTTTCGTCCACCGGCTGAATCTTCACGGGTTTGAGTTTCTTGGCCTTCAGATCCTTGTTCAGTTTGACCAGGCTTTGGTAATAGCTGCTGGACTTGCGCACGTACACGTTACGTCCGGAAAGGTCATCGAGAGTTTTCAGGTCCTTGACCGACTTGTTCGTAACCACCAGTTCACTGACATCGCTGAGATAGGGCGTGGTGAAGGCAATTTTCTTGGCCCGCTCCGGAGTGATGGTCTTGCCCGCGGCCACGATATCCACACTTCCCTCGTTGAGGGCAGAAATGGCCTCGTCGGCGTGCAAGAGGATATAGACCATGCTCACCGGGTGTTTTTTCTCTTTTTTCAGCCTGTCGTTGAGGTTTTTGGCATATTCCTCCACCAAATTGTATTCAAAGCCCTTTTTCTGGCCTGCCGAGAAAAAGAAGTTGGTTTGCGAATACACCGTACCCACCCTGATGGCGGTCTTATCGATCAGTTGGGGCAGATCGTACTTGAAACGCTTTTCCAAAAAACCGGCCATCAAGGTGTCATTTTCAAGCAGTTTTTCCATATCATCGCAATTGCCGGGCGCCGCGTAAAAAGCCATAACCAGCATTGCCGTCAGCAGGCCAATGAAAAACCTTTTGGACATGAGTCCCTCCCTAAAGGCCGAGTTTGTTCAACAAGTGAAACTTCCAGTGAAAAGGCTGCTGTTTTACCGCCAACGGTAGATGCGGCCCTCGTAATTGCAGATCCAGGCCCTGGCCCGTGAGTCCACCGCTATGGCCGTGCCGCTACCGCCGGCGGAGTCCCAACCCATGCCGTTCCAGCGGTAGACCTCGTAACCGCCCGAAGACCGGCGGGCGCTGATGATCCACACCGAGTTGCCGCCAGCGCCGATATCCCTGGCCTGACCGGGTATCTGCTGCCAATTCATGCCGTCCCACCTGTATATCCTGCCGTTGGCGCTGACGATCCAGGGAAGGCCCTGGTCATCGACGGCAATGCGCACCGCCGAGCCGGGAACACGCTGCCAGTTGCCCGGACCGGTAAGCTTCCAAATGCCGTTGCCGCCGTCGCCCCGGCTGGTAACGCCGATGATCCAGACCTGGCCACCGCCGCAGGCGATGTCCGTAGCCGCGCCCTTTATCTGTTGCCAGCGCCCGTTGTCATAAAGCCATATGCGCTGCTGGTCGTTGACGATCCAGGCCCGGCCGAGGCGGTCGGCGGCGATGCGGACCCCTGCCCCACCAACAGCCTGCCAGCCGCCGCCGTTCCAGCGCCATACGCCGTAGCCGCCGCCGTCGGTGCGGTTGGCGCCGATGCAGTAGGCCCCGTCCATGCCGGAAACCGCTATGTCCACGGCCTGACCGGGCAGTTGCTCCCATCCGGCCAAGGCAGTGCCGGGAATCGCCAGAATTAAAATCACCAAGAACGCAAACATGGCCCGCCGCATCCGTCACCTCCGAAAAAATGCCATAGTTGCCCTATAGTGTGCCCCAGCGGGCCATTTTTGACAACCGCATGTTGTGGACGGCCGCCCGGTGATTTGCTACCCTGCATGGATGAACCACATCGGATTGGAGACCCCATGAAAGTAATCCAGCTTCTGGTCGGAAACATGCAGGTATTCGCCTACCTTGTGGCCTGCGAAAAAACCGGCGAGGCCCTGGTCATCGACCCGGCGGGCAATGAACAGCAAATCATCGACCACGCCAGCCAAAACGGCTTTAAAATCGTGGGCATAGTCAACACCCACGGCCATCCGGATCATACGTGCGGCAACGGCAGGATGAAGGAACTGACCGGCGCGCCGATCATCGCGCCCACGGGCGATGCCGAGCACATGGCCAGCGAACAGGCCACCCAATTCGCCAGGATGTTCGGCTGCGAGGGCACCCCCCCGGCCGATCAAATCGTTGCCGACGGCGACGTACTCAAAGCCGGCGAAGAGGTTGAGCTGAAGGTCATCGCCACACCCGGCCATTCACCCGGTTCGGTGGCGCTCTATATTCCGGGCCACGTGTTTACCGGCGACACCTTGTTCGTGGGCGGCGTGGGCCGCACGGACCTGCCTGGCGGTTCCTGGAATCAGATGCTGTCGTCGATCCAAAACAAGATCCTGACCCTGCCCGACGCCACAGTCGTCTGGCCGGGCCACCACTACGGGATGACTCCAAGCAGCACGGTAAAGGAAGAACGGGAAACCAACCCGTTCATCAACTAGCAGGGTGCCGGAAAAATATAAGGCCGTGCCCGGCTGGGGCACGGCCCTGTTTTTTAATGTTTCGGTGGGTCTATTTTCCGCTTTTTTCGCCCGACTCGCTTAGGGCCTTGCCCACCTGGGCGGCTATCCAAAGATAAAAATTCATGGGCTCGCCGGTGATCTGGCTGCGGCCGTGCAGACCCCAGTTCTGGATAGTCATCTCCATGTCCGCGGTTTCGGCCTTGACCAGCCCAAGAGGGGGCACCTTTTCACTGACCCAGGCCTTGACCTGACGGCCCGCCTTGTCCTTGCCCTCCACCTCGATGACCTTCATCTTGATCTTTTTCTTTTTGAAACGCACGGTGATTTCCCGAGCTTTCGCCTCGGGGTCAAATGTCTGGAAATCAGCGGCATCGCCACCCTGTTCGGCAAAGAAGCTCTCGGGCACGGTAAAGGGATCAAATCCCTGGGGCTGCACGATGACCTCCATGACATCTCCCGGACCGTCCGGCGTGTCGGCGGCCAGAATCTTGGTGATGACCTTTGGGTCGCCCTTTTCCTTCGACTTGCCCACCGGGCTGACCATCACCTCGATCCAGGCGGCTTTTTTGCCCTCATGCACCGTCTTTTCCAAGGTGCAGAAGCGCAGGCGATATTCCTTGTCCAGTTTTTTATCGGTCACCCAATACTCGGCCCAGGCGCCCGGAACGAAGTTGTAGTGGCCCTTGACCACAACCAGCGGCACCTGACCCTGCACATCCTCGGAACCGGCCGCCCACGCTGGCGCGGCGCAAAGGGCCATGATCATCAGCAGGATCAGGCTGACAAGGCGCGTTGTTTTATGCATGGGTCCATTCTCCTTGGTGTCGGAATCCGGCGGCCAAACCACCCGCCAACTATTTTAAAATGCATTTATTACAGATGAATATGGAAGACGGTTTTTTCACACAGGCTCACATTTTTGCCGAAAAACAATCACAGGTCAAGTTTTGAGGGTTATACGGCTGTCAGTCCTTGAAATATTGGTATGAGGATAAATAAAATATATCTACGCATTTAATAATATAATTAATCACATGTTGGCTATGAGCCGGTCACCCTATGGCGTTTGTCATGCCAAGGAGGTCAACAAGCATGAACCTAAAACAAAAGCTTGCCATCCTGGCTGGAATTCCCATCATTGGCCTACTTGTTTTGGCCTCCATTGGCTGGTTGTACCTAAACCAGCAGACCACTTTGACCGCAACCCTGATCAACGATCAGTTCGTGCCGTTGGTCGAGAGAGACGTCGACGCACTCAACAAGCTCCAGGCAAGCATAAAAACGCTTCTGGAGGCCGACCGGGATGCATATCAAACCACGGTGGCCGAAATGGGCATCCTCCAAGCCGCAGCCGGTTCGAACACCGAAAAACTGCTTTCCGCGCACAAGGAAAACATACAACAGGTCAAGGACCGCCTAGCCAAGGCTTCCAAGGCCTTCGATTCGGCCATGCTGGCCAAATATTCCACTTTTGAAGACCAGTACATTCAATGGAAGCAATCCACGGACAGGGTCGTGCAATTGGCCGGATCGGAAGAAACCAAAGTCCAAGCCCTTGAGTTGAGCTCCAGCGCCACCAGCAAGGCCTTTAGCGCCATGCGCGACACCATTGACCAGATCAGCCAGATGCTCGACGAAAAGATCGCCAAGACCATGGCCGATGTAAATGCCAAAAAGAAGGCCGCTACCGATCTGGGCAACAACGCCCAGGGCCAAGCCCAAACAGCCATTTTCTTGTTTGCCGTTATCACCTTGATAGCCGCTGGCATCAGTATCGCGGTGACCGTCGTAATGACCATCAGTATAACCAGGCCGGTCAGATTGGTTGCCGAAGGACTGGAGCAGGGAGCCGGACAACTGGCGTCGGCATCCGGTGAGGTATCCAATTCCAGTCAATCCCTGGCTCAAGGCACCTCGGAGCAGGCGGCCAGCCTCGAACAAACGACGTCATCAATGGAGGAAATGGCCTCCATGACCAAGCAGAACGCCGATAATGCGAACCAGGCCGACGGCATGATGAAGGAAGCGGGCCAGATAGTTGCGGATGCGGTACAGGCCATGCATGAGTTGCGGACCGCGATGGAAAAAATCAACGCGGCCAGCGATGAGACAGCCAAGATCATAAAGACAATCGACGAGATAGCCTTCCAGACAAACCTGTTGGCACTCAACGCCGCTGTCGAAGCAGCCCGGGCGGGCGAGGCGGGCGCCGGCTTTGCCGTTGTCGCCGACGAAGTTAGGTCCCTGGCCATGCGCGCCGCCGAAGCCGCCAAACACACATCCACGTTGATCGAACAAAACATCAGCAATATCAGAAGGGGTTCTGATTTAGTTAAAAACACCGATGAAATATTCGTCCAAATTCAGGAATCGGCTTCCAAGGTCGCTGAATTGGTCGGCGAAATATCCGCCGCCAGTTCGGAACAATCACAGGGCATCAGTCAAGTCAACCTGGCCATGGGACAGATGGACGGGGTGACCCAGCAAATCGCGGCCAATGCCGAAGAGGCAGCGGCGGCTTCCGAACAACTGAATGCTCAATCAGCCGCCTTGCAAAACTATGTGGTGCAACTCAACAAGGTCTTGGGAAAAGGAAATCGCGGCAAGATGCTGATCGCCTCAAGCCGGACAAAAAGCAAAAAAGCCAAGGTGCCTTCACCAAAAGCAAAGCCCCTACCAGCCCCGGCATCCACCATCAACGATGAAATTGACTTCGACGGTTTTTAACAATTACCAGGCCGTTGGGGCACATCGCCCCGGCGGCCGTCAACCTTCCAGCCTGCCAGCCGACTTGAGGTCCGGTGACCACCCACAGGCACATCCTTCACTTTTTTTCGGGGGGCCAGGGCCTCTACTGTAAACGATTTTCTCACCAAGACCACGCCCGCCGCGAAAAGATTATGCGGGAACGTCACATCCGTAAGGCCCATCTAAGGCATGCCTCAGGCTGGTTCGGGGCCGAAATGCCGTATTATTCCAGAGCGTTGCAAAATAATCAAATTTGCGTGGCCGCACCCGGGCATCGACGGCACACTACTTGCTTCGCAGGCGGGCACCGAAGAGGGGGCTCTTTTCGAGCTGTTACATGAATCTCGCAATCGAAAGGCAAAGCATCAAATGACTCGCAAAGACATCAAGACCAAGCTGAATCCCGCCCTGGGGCTGACTTTTTTAATTGTGGGAGTGACAGGCATTTTATTGCTGTTTCACATACAGGGCGGCGGAATCAAATTTTTACACGAATGGATGAGCGTAGGATTCCTCGTACTGTGCGTTGCGCACCTGATTATAAATTGGAAGGCCTTTGTCGCCTTTATGAAGGGTGGCCCGGTCATCGCATCAATCGTCGCGGTCTGCTTGTTGTCAGGCCTGTTGTTGATCGGCGGCCAGGGCCACGACGGCCGGGGCCCGAACGCGAATGCAGGTTACGGCTATGCCAACCGCTTGGGAAACGGCCCAATGCTTGGGCTCCCAGGTCGCGGGCAGCACTCAACGCACCGATAACCCCCCGTGGCCCCGGCCGGGCAATCCATCTTGGCATTATCGGCCCAATGCTTGGGCTCCCAGGTCGCGGGCAGCACTCAACGCACCGATACCCCCCGTGGCCCCGGCCGGGCAAACCATCTTGGCATTATCGGCCCAAGACTTGGGCGGCATCTCATTGCCCCCCCGGCAGCCAGCCGGGGGCTTTGTTCATGCGGGGTTTATGGCAAAGTAGTCCTTGATCCCGGCCAACACGCTGGCCACGGCCACCGAGGCCAGGATCAGACCCATCACCCGGCTGATGATGTTGGCTCCGCTCTTGCCCAAAAGGCGGAAAACCCTATCCGAGGCCAGCATCAGCAACAGGGTCAGCAGCAGGACCAGCACCATCATCCCGGCGGTGTAGGCCTGTTCCACAATTGCGAAACGGTCGTTTTCGGTGAGCAGCACCGCCGCCAACATGGCACCGGGGCTGGCGATGGATGGTATGGCCAAGGGGAATACAGCCTCCTCAGTGCCCTTGTCGACCATTTTCATCTCTTCTTCGGGCTTGCTGTCGCCAAAGATCATTGAGAGGGCAAAAATCAGCAGGACGATACCCCCGGCGATTTCGAAGGCCTCCAGGGGAATGCTCATGGCCCTGAGGATGATCTCGCCGGCGGCCACGAAAAACAGCAAGATCAGCGCGGCGATGAGGGTGGCCTTGATGGCGATGCGCCGTTTGTATTGCTTGTCGTATTTCCTGGTGACGGCGATGAACACCGGCACCGTGCCGATGGGGTCGATGACGGCAAAGAAAAAGACGAACGTCGCGATAAGGTCTTCCAACGCCAACTCCGGACCAAGGTCAACCGATGTAAAAAATAATGATAATGATTACATGACCAGGCCAACTACACCAGAAGTTTCTACGGAAAACCTGCCCAATACCTGCGCTTCCGTGGCGGCGGCAGCGTTCATTGCTTGGATATGCGTCTGTGGCCTCGGGCATACGATCTAGGCTATTTCCCCTTGGCTTCAGTTTTTTCCGGCGTAGGTGTCCTATCGAACGCAGTGCCGACGCGAGCTTTCTGGAAAAACTAATATTCCCCTGGGGGAAGTGGGCCCCCCTTTCGACAAAGGTGGTCCCCGTCTCCCCCCAGACCCCGCCTCCCCCCTCCAAATGACGTTGCCTCGAGTTGGGTCTGAGGTTCCCTGGGATATGCTGGAATTTGGAGATATTCAGTGCGTGTTGGCGAGTGGTATTGCTTGTCTCAGGCTAGCTTACAACACGAGTCGGCGTGGGAGACTGCGCTCGATCATAGGCATGGGGCCGGTTGGGTCGGACGGCACCAGCAACACCGCTGTTTTATGAATTGTCGGCCAGGGATGACCGACCCGGCGCAGCGCGAAGCCATGCGCCGTGAGCTCCGGATCGGATTTGCTCCGTCCGGGGCGCTGTTTCTCGGGCCAAGGACGGCCCGAGAAACAAGAAATCATACGGGGGCGCGAGGAGCCGCCCATGCGGCCCCCCGGACCTGCTTAACAATGCCCCCGACGAAGTAATTCTCGGGCAATGATCATCTTGCGGACCTCGGTGGTGCCCGCGCCGATCTCGAAAAGTTTGGCGTCGCGCCATAGGCGCTGAACCGGAAATTCCAGGCAATAACCATAGCCGCCGTGGATCTGCACGGCGTCGGAGGCCACTGCGGTGGCCATCTCGGCGGCGTACATCACCGCCGAAGCCGCCACCAGGGTAAGCTCGGTGCCCTTGCCGCCCCTGGTTTGCTCTTCGGCCATGATCGCGGCCTTGTAGGTCATGTTCTTGGCCGCCTCGTACTTGGCGTACATGTCTGCCAGCTTGGCCTGGATCATCTGGAACTTGCCGATGGGCTTTCCGAACTGCTCGCGCTCCAGGGAGTATTTGATGGCGTGGTCAATGGCCTGGCGGGCGATGCCGATGCAGGCCCCGGCGCAGATGACGCGCTCGATGTCCAGGCCGCGCATGACCACGGCGATGCCCATGTTTTCCTCGCCGATGAGGTTTTCGGCCGGCACGCGCAGGTTGTCGAAACGCAGCTCACCGGTGGGCGAACCACGGTGGCCGGCCTTTTTCAGCTTGCGGGAGCAGCTGAAGCCCTCCCAGTCCGTCTCGACGATAAAGGCGCTGATGCCAAAGGCCCCGGCCTCGGGGTTGGTCTTGGCGTAGATCAGGGCCAAGTCGGCCACCGGGCCGTTGGTGATGAACATCTTGGAGCCGTTGAGCACATAATCGTCGCCGTCGCGCACGGCCGTGGTGCGCATGGCCAGAGCGTCGGAGCCCGAGCCTGGCTCGGTGAGCCCCAGGCAGCCGATCCACTCGCCGCTTACCAGCTTGGGCAGATAACGGGCCTTTTGCTCCTCGTTGCAGTTGCGCTGGATGTTGCCCGCGCAGAGGTTGCTGCTGGCCCCCAGGCTCAGGCCGAGGCCGGGGCTGATGGCGGCGATTTCCTCGCCCGCGATTACTTCGCTCAAGACGTCCATGCCCGAGCCGCCGTACTCGGGGTCGATGGCTATGCCCATCAGGCCCACCTCGCCGGCCTTGCGGAAAATATCCGGCGGCATCCAGTCTTCGTCGTCGGCCTTTTCGGCCAGGGGCCCCAACACGTTCTGGGACCATTTACGGGCGGTATCCCGCAGCATTTGTTGTTCTTCGGTCAGTTCGAAATTCATCCGCTCCCTCCAATGAGAGAAGGTTGGTTCACACCCGCGGTTAATATCTTTTTTTACGGCGTCCGCCCCCGCGAGGACCCGGTGCGGGAACGGGCGCCTGTCAATTGATCAACGATTTGGGCGCCTCTATGACCTTGGCCCTCAGATACTCGCCCAGGGTCTTGGCCTGGGGATCGGCCTTGGTGGAGGCTGCCACGCCGTCGCCCAAAAAGCCCTTGATGTAGAAGTTCAGGGCCAACAGGTTGGGCAATTCGTAGCGTTCGGTTTCAAAGGGCGCGCAGTCGGGCATAAGCTCGCCCAGCTTTTCGGTGGTCAGATACTGGCGCAGGAAGGCGAAGGCCTCGGGCGTCTTGGCCCATACGCCCAGGTTGGCGTTGCCGCCCTTGTCGCCGCTGCGGGTTGCATAGAGCCTGCCCAGGGGAACGCGGGCGGTCTCGCCGCCGGGCGCGGCCGGGATGTCCACCGCCGCGGGGGCCACGTCGCCCGCCGGGGTGCCCGGACCGGCCGCGGGCACGTCTATCTGCTTGCCGCCGACGAACACGCTCTGGGTGATCTTGTCCACGCCGATGAGCGCGGGCCAGTGCTGGATGGCCGGGCTGCCCGGGCTGGGCGGGCTGGTCAGGGTGAAGCCGGGGATATTGGCCAGGGCCAGTTCCACCACGGCGCTGCTGAAGGCGCGGCCCACCTTGTTCTTGTCCGGGTCCAGCAGGCTGACGCGCAGTTGGGCCCAGGCCTCCTCGTTGATGGGCGGGTCGGCCTTGTCGTAGCGCAGAAGCTGCACGTCGCACACAGCGAACTGGTCCTTGGGGCCAAGGAGGTCAAACAGGCAGTCCTCGACAATTTTGGCCTTTTTCTCGACATCCAGGCCGGTCAAAAGCACGGTCATGGAGTTGCGGTGGCCAAAGAGGTTGTTGATGCAGACCTTGGTGGTGTCCGGGGCCGGGCTGCCCTTGATCCCGCTGACCAGCACCCGGTCCGGGGCCTCCTGGGTCAAATTGATGGTGTCGAAATGGGCTGTGACGTCCGGGGTCAGATAGCCCGGTCCGCGCACCTCGTACATGAGTTGGGCAGTGACAGTGCCCACCGAGACCAGGCCTCCGGTGCCGGGATGCTTGGTGATCACCGACGAGCCGTCGGCGTGCATCTCGGCGATGGGGAAGCCCACGTTTCTAAACTCCGGCACTTCCTCGAAAAACGAGTAATTGCCGCCCGTGGCCTGGCAGCCGCACTCGATGATGTGCCCGGCCACGGCGGCACCGGCCAGGGCGTCCCAGTCATCGCGCTTCCAGCCGAAGTGCCAGGCCGCCGGGCCCATGACCACCGCGGCATCGGCCACTCTGCCGGTCACCACGATATCGGCGCCGTTGTTCAAGGCCTCCACCACGCCCCAGCCGCCCAGATAGGCGTTGGCCGAGATGGGCATCAGGCCGCTGTCGAACAGGGATGTGCCCTTGTCCAGGTGATTGAGCGTTTCGCCTTGGGCTTTTAGGTCGTTCAGGCGCGGGGCCAAGTCGTCGCCGGTGATATAGGCCACCTTGGGGCTCAGGCCCAATTGCCCGGCCACCTGCTCGATGGCCTGGGCCAGACCCTTGGGATTGAGGCCGCCGGCATTGGAGACGATCTTGATGCCCTTGTCCATGCACGCGCCCATGACCTGCTCCACCTGCTTGAGGAAGGTGGAGGCGTATCCGCCGTCGGGATTCTTGGCCTTGGTGCGCAGCAGGATGGCCATGGTCAGTTCGGCCAGGTAGTCGCCGGTGAGGAAATCAATGGGCCCGCCCTCGACCATTTCCTTGGCCGCGCTGAAGCGGTCCCCGAAAAAGCCGCTGCAATTGGCGATGATCAGCTTGTCTTTATCCGCCACTTTTTGCCTCCCCCGCTACTTTCCGGTGAAATTGGGCTGGCGTTTTTCCAGGAAGGCCATGATGCCCTCTTTGGCGTCCTCGGTCTTGGCCGCCTTGATCAGCGTCAGGCTGAGATCCTGGAGCCCCTCTTCCAGGGGCATGTCGATGAGCCTGCGGAAGGCCTCCAGGCCCAGGCGCATGCCCACCGGGCTGCGCGAGGCCAGGCCGGTTAGCAAATCGTCCACATGGGCCTCGAAGGCGGCAGGGTCAACGGCGGTGGTGATCATGCCGATGCGCTCGGCCTCGTCGGGCAAAACCTTGCGGCCGGTCAACGAGATCTCCACGGCCTTTTTCCAGGTCAGGTTGCGGTACAAAAGCGCGCCGACCATGAACGGGAAGATGCCCACGTTTATCTCGGGCAAACGGAAGAACACGTCCGAACGGGCTACCACGATGTGGCTGGCCAGCATCAGGCCGGTGCCTCCGGCCAGGCAGGGCCCGGCCACCCTGGCCACGATGGGCTTGCCGAATCCGGCCATCTTGGCCAAGAGCGCCGCGTAACGCCGGGGCGGGCTGGATTCATCCTCGGGCGCGCCGGACAGGCCGCCGCCCAGGTCCGCGCCCGAGCAAAAGGCCTTTTCGCCCGTTCCTGTCAGGCAGATCACCCGCACCTCGTCGTTTTTGTCCAGCTCATCCAGGTACTTGTGGAAGGCCTCGATCATTCCCGGGCTCAGGGCGTTGCGCTTGGCCTCGCGGTTGAGGGTGATGATGGCGATGCGGTCTTTGATTTCCAGCAGCAGCTCATCACTCATCGGAGGCCTCCTCTTCGTCGGCGGCTATATCCACCAGGATCTCGCCGGGCATGACCTGGCCGTCCACGGCGCAGTTGATGCCCGTGACCGTACCGGCATAGGGCGCGGCCAGGGTGGTCTCCATTTTCATGGCGCTGACCACCACCAGGCCCTGGCCCTTGTCCACGTGGTCGCCCACGGCGCAGTTGATGCGAACCACCACCGCGGGCATGGGCGGGGTGACCTCTCCGGGCCCGTTGCCGGAACTGGACTTGCGGCGGGCCGGGGCCTTGTCGATGTCCTTTATCAGATAGACCCGGCCACCCGCGTGTACCCAACCGCCCTCCTCGGTGGGGGCGTAAAAGGCGCGAACGTTCTTGCCGTCGACCACCAGGTTCAGGCCGCCGTCGGGCAGGCGCTTGTAGGCCACCCGGCTGGCGCTGCCGCCGATGGTCATGGTCGCGCCGCAGCCGCCCGTGCCGGTTTCCACCTGCACTTCCACCATTTCTTCTGCTATTTCAAGACGATAGTCCAAGATTTAACTCCCCCGTAGCCTTTCGTCAGCGCAGGACTTTCTTGTCCACCTTGCCCACGGAAGTCAACGGAATTTGGTCTATGAATTCAACGATTTTAGGCACTTTGTACGGAGCCACCTGCTCCTTGATGAAGCTGATCAGTTCGGCCTCGACTTCCGCCGCCGGCTTTTGCTTGTATGACGGGTTGAGCTGTGCCACCAGCTTGACGATTTCCGAGCCGATGCGTTTTTCGTCCTTTATACCCACCACCGCACAGGCATCCACGGCCGGGTGGGTATAAAATTTTTCTTCCACTTCCCTGGGGAAGACCTTGTAGCCGCTGACATTGACCATGTCCTTGGTGCGGTCGACGATGTACAGGTATCCGTCGGAGTCCATGGTGGCCACGTCGCCGGTGTGCATCCAGATCTCGCCGTCGTGCTCCCTGAGCGCGGAGGCCGACTCCTCGGGCTTGTTGTGATAGCCCCGCATAACCTGAGGGCCGCAGACGATCATCTCGCCCTCATCGCCCAGAGGCACATCCTCGTTGCCCTCGGCCAAATCCATCAGCCGGACCTTGGTCGAGGGGATGGGCAAGCCCACCGAACCGGCCTTTTTGGGACCGAAAACAGGGTTACAGGCCACAACCGGGCTGGTCTCGGTCATGCCCACCAACTCCGATATCTTGCCCTTGCCGATAATGGACTCCAGGGCGTTGAGCGACTCCACGGGCATCGGCGCGGCGGCGGTGATGCAGACATTGAGTTCGCTGAAGTCCAGCTCCTTGAAGCCGGGCTCGCTCATCAGCATCATCCACAGCGAGGGCACGTTGGCCATGAAATTGGGCTTGAAATCCCGCATCTGCTGGACAAGGTAGGCTGAGTTGCGCGGATCGGGCACCAGGGACTGGGTTCCGGCGTACATCAGGGCATTGAAGGCCAGAATCAGACCCGCGATGTGGAACATCGGATAGCCCGAAAGATAACGTCCCTCACCCATCACGGCCTTGTACCAGAAACCAAACTGGGTCAGGTTGCTAAGCAGGTTGCCGTGGGTCAGCTCGGCGCCCTTGGGCAGGCCGGTGGTGCCGCCGGTGTACTGTATGAACGCCAGATCGGTGGTGTCCAATATCACGTCCACGTTTTTAGCCGGATAATTTTGCAGGGCCTTGCGGAAGTCCATCACCGCCTTGCCGGGCACAGGTTCGATCTTGCCCGTGGGCACCTTTTTCAACAGCTTGGCCAGCGTCTTTTTAAGGCCCGGCAGATAGTCGGCGATATTTGTGGCCAGAATCAACTTCAGGCCGGGCATTTCACCGGCCACGCCCTTGACCCGCTCGGCGAACAAGGCGTCCAGGGTCACCAGGGCCTTGGCCCCGCTGTCGTTGATCTGGTGCACGATCTCCTTGGGCATCAGCAGCGGAGACACGCCGGTGACCGCCGAGCCGTTGATCAGGGCTCCCAGGGCGGCGATGACGTACTGGGGCGTGTTTGGCAGGTTTATGCCCACCACGTCGCCCTTGCCGATGCCGTGCTCCCGCAGACAGGTCGCGAAGCTTCTGGCCGCGGCGTTGAGCTGATTGAAGGTCATGGAGGAACCCATGAAGTGAAACGCGGTCTTGTCGCCGAAATTACCCACCACTTCCTTGAATCGCGAGGCCAGCGAACCTGTCACAGGATCGATCTGCGGCGGCACGCCTTTGTCATAGGATTTTAGCCACATACTCGGTTCGTACTTCATGGTTTCCTCCCCACCCCCAAGTGAATGTTGTGAAGGCCGTTGTTACAAGCGCCATCCTCCCAGGGTCTGCCAGGGAGACGGAACGCCTTGGGCCTTGGCCGTACCTCCGGCGGTGGTCGCGGCGGCCTGAGTCATCTCACCCACGATGTAGGCCATGCGCGCCAGATCGGCCTGGTCCTCGGACTGTTTCCAGCCTTCAAAATGTTTTGGTATGAAGTCGGTGAAGGTCTCACCGGCTATGAACTGCTCGCTTTCCAGCACATCGATCAGGAAGGGAATCGATGTCTTCACGCCCAGCACGGCATAGTTTTGCAGGGCGCGGATCATCCGCCGCCTGGCCGCCTCCCGGGTGGAGCCATAGGTCACCAGCTTGGCCAGGATGGGGTCGTAGTTCATGGGCACGTCAAAGCCCTCGTACACGCCGCAGTCATTGCGCACGCCTGGCCCGCAAGGCTCGCGGTGCACCAATAGCTTGCCCGGCGAGGGGAAGAAGTCGGCCTCGGGGTCTTCGGCGTAGACGCGGCATTCGATGGCGTGGCCCCGCTGGGTCAGGTCTTCCTGGCTGAAGGGCAGTTCGGCCCCGGCGGCCACCTCGATCATCACCCGCACCAGGTCGTGGCCCGTGGTCATCTCGGTGATGGGGTGTTCCACCTGAAGCCTTGTGTTGACCTCCAGGAAGTAGAAGTTCTTGCCTTCGTGATCCAGCAGGAACTCCACCGTGCCCGCGCCCACGTAACCGGCGGCCTTGGCCGCGGCCACGGCCGCGGCGCCCATCTTGGCCCGCAGCTCCGGCGTCAGGGCTACGCTGGGCGTCTCCTCGACGATCTTTTGGTGGCGGCGCTGGATGGAGCATTCGCGCTCGAACAGATGCACGGCATTGCCCTTGGTGTCGGCCATGATCTGGATCTCCACATGGCGCGGCTGCACCAGGTTTTTCTCAAGATAGACCCGGCCGTCGCCAAAGGCCTTGAGGGCCTCGGAGCAGGCGGCGGCGCAGGCCTCGGCCATGTCCTCGGCCTGGGTGACGGCCCTCATGCCCTTGCCGCCGCCGCCGGCCGTGGCCTTGATCAACACCGGGTAGCCCATCTTTTCGGCCTCGGCCAGGATCACGGCCTTTTCCGTTGTTGATTCGAGCATGCCGGGTATGACGGGCACCCCGGCCTTTTCCATGATCCGGCGGGCCTGGGTCTTGGAGCCCAGTTCCCGGATGACCTTGCCCGAAGGACCGACAAACACCACCCCGGCCTTTTTGCAGGCGTCGGCGAATCCGGCGTTCTCGGCCAGGAAGCCGTAGCCCGGATGAATGGCCTCGGCCCCGGTCTTTTTGGCCGCATCCAGGATCTTTTCAATATTGAGATAGCTTGCCGCGGGTTCGGGTTCGCCCAGATTGACGGCCTCGTCGGCCTCCATCACGTGCAGGGCCGTTTTATCCACCTCGGAATACACGGCCACGGTGGCGATGCCCATTTCACGGCAGGTGCGCATGATGCGCACGGCGATCTCGCCTCGGTTGGCGATCAGTATTTTCTTGAACATAACCGCCTCCCCTACATCCTGAATACGCCGAAGCCCTGTTCACCAAGGTGATGCGGGCCGTTGAGCGAGGCGCTGATGGCCAGGCCCAGCACATCGCGGGTCTTGGCCGGGTCCACGATGCCGTCGTCCCAGAGCATGGAGGTGCTGTAATAGGCGTCTCCCTCGGCCTTGGCCGCCTGGACCACCGGAACCTTGATCATGTCCATTTCCTCTTGGGTCATCGGCGGCTTGCCCTCGCGCTCGAGCTGGTCGTTTTTCACCGTGCACAAGACGCTGGCGGCCTGCTCACCGCCCATGACGCCGATCTCGGCGTTGGGCCACATCCACAGGAACCGCGGCCCGTAGGCCCGGCCGCACATGCCGTAGTTGCCCGCGCCGAAGCTGGCGCCGACGATCATGGTGAACTTGGGCACAGTGGCGCAGCTGACGGCGGCGACCATCTTGTGGCCGTCCTTGGTGATGCCGCCGCGCTCGTATTCGCGGCCGATGATGTATCCGTTGATGTTCTGCAGGAAGATCAGCGGAATGCCCCGGCGGTCGCAAAGCTGGATGAACTGGGTGGCCTTTTGGGAGCTTTCGCTGAACAGTACGCCGTTGTTGCCCAGGATGCCCACCGGGTAGCCGTGGATATAGGCCCAGCCGCAGACCAGGGTGGAGCCGAAACGCTCCTTGAATTCCAGGAACTCGCTGCCGTCGACCATGCGGGCGATGACCTCGCGCACGTCATAGGGCGTAGACAGTTTGGGCGGCACAACGCCCCAGATCTCCTGGGGGTCGTACAGCGGCGGCTTGGGCTGGCGCTGGCCCAGGTCGACTTTGTTGGCCGGGGGCAGGTTGCCGATGATGTCGCGCATGATCTGGATGGCGTGCTCGTCGTCTTCGGCAAAGTAGTCGCTGACGCCGGACTCCCGGCAGTGCAGGTCGGCCCCGCCCAGTTCATCGGCGGTGACGATCTCGCCGGTGGCCGCCCGGACCAGGGGCGGGCCGCCCAGGAAGATGGCCCCGGACTTGTTTACATGCACCACGTCGTCGCTCATGGCCGGGACATAGGCCCCGCCGGCCGTGCACAGGCCGAAAACGCCGGTGATCTGGTGCACGCCCATCTTGGACATCAGGGCCTGGTTGTAAAAGGTGCGGCCGCCGTCGTCCTTGTCCGGGAAGATCTCCGATTGCAGGGGCAAAAACGCGCCTCCCGAGTCCACCAGGTTGATCATCGGCAGGCGGTTCTCCATGGCGATTTCCTGGGCCCGCAGGCTCTTCTTGACGCCGATGGGATAGACCGTGCCGCCCTTGATCATGAAGTCGTTGCCGCTGATCAGGCATTCCCGGCCCATGATCGTGCCGATACCCACCACCATGCCCGCGCCGTGGACCTTCTTGTCATATTGGTTGCGGGCGGCCAGGGGCGCTATCTCCAAAAACGGCGTGTTGCGGTCCAGCAAAAGCTCCAGGCGTTTGCGCACGGGCAGCTTGTTCAGTTCCTTGGCCCGGTTCATGGCCTTTTCGCTGCGCTCGTTGGCCGCCTTGTCCAGCTCGGCGTTCAGGTCGGTGACGAGCCTTTCCATATGCTCGTAGTTGGCCTTGTATTCCGCGCTGTTGGTATCGATCTTGGAATCAATTACCTGCATATCAATAAAGCCTTTTGTTTACTGTCGGTTGAGGTTCTCTGCGGCCGGGCGGGCCATGCCCGCCGGGGGCCTGTTAGTACCACTCAAGCATCTGGTCGGCGATTTTCATCCGCGAAATCTCGCTGGAGGTGCCCGCCACGGTCAGATACTTGGCGTCGCGGTAGCTCTCTTCGGCCGCGTTGCCCCTGGTGAATCCGGCGCCGCCCAGGATCTGCATGGCCTCGCTGGCCACCTTTTCGGCCGATTCGCAGACATAGACCTTGGCCGAGCGGGCGGTGATTGCCGCCTCGCGGTCGCCGGAGTCGGCCAGCCAGGCGCCGCGGTAGGCCAAGAGCTGGGCCGATTGCAGATAGGTGAGCATCTCGGCCAGCTTGAAGCCGACCTCCTGGTAGGCGATGATGGGCTTGCCGCCGCTCTTGTGAGCCTTGGCATAGGCCAGGGCCGCCCCGTAAGCCCGCTCCAAAACGCCCAGGGCGGCCATGGTCAGCACCTGGTCTTCCCAGGCGCGTAGCGCGCCCAGAATTTCGGCGGCGGGCAGCGGCCCGATGACCATGTCCGGGTCCACGGCGCAGTTGGCCAGTTTGACCGGGGCCACGGCCACGCCGTCAAAACCCAGCAGGTCCAAACGCGGCCCGACGCCCAGGCCCGGCGAATCGGCGGGCAGCACGCAAAACACCACGCCTCCGGAGGCCGCGGCGGCCACGGCGATGTAGTCGGCCACCGGCGCGTTGATCACTTGGCCCTTTTCGCCGCTGATTTTCATGCCGCTGCCGTTGGTTATGGCCTCGGTGGTGAAATTGTTGCCGTCCAGGCTCATGGTGTCTTCGGTAAGAGCCACCGCGCCGATGATATTGCCGGCCTTGAGGTCGTCCAAGAGTTTGGCCTTGAGCGCGTCAGTGCCAAAGGTTTGGATCAAGCCGCCGAATACGCGGCTGCTGTACTCAAGGCCCATGAACAGCGAAGGCGACAGCTTGGCCACCTGCTCCTGGCAGATGGTCAGGTCGTGCCGGCTCTGGCCCAGGGCCAAATAGCCGGTTCCGGCCAGGTCGGCGGCCAGGGCCTTGAGGGCCCGTCCCGAGACGTCGGACTTGAGTTCAGCCAGTTTGTCCGGGACCAGCGACTCCAGCGCGGCCTGGATCTGGGCCAACAATTGTTGTTGCGATTCTTTGAGATCGAAATTCATGGCTTCCATCCATGTTCGAATTAATTCTTCTTTTTTCCTCGGGCCCTAAATCATCTTGGAGATGATCATCTTCTGGATTTCCGAGGTGCCGCCGCCGATGGGGGCCAGCCTGTTGTCACGCATGATCCGCTCCATGCCGTATTCGTGGCAGAAGCCGTAGCCGCCGTGGATCAGCATGGCCTCGTTGGCCGGCTTGAGGCTCCAGTCGCCGATGAACAGCTTGGCCACCGCGGCCTCCAGGTGGTTCAGGGGCCGCCCCTGGTCCTTGCACCAGGCGATGCGGTAGACCAAAGCCCTGGCCGCGTCGCCGAAGATGCGGATCTCGGCCAGCTTGCGCTTGATGGCCTGGAAATTGGCGATGGGCCTGCCGAACTGGTGGCGCTGTTTGGCGTAGGCCGCGCATTTCTGGGCCATGAGCGTGGTGGCGCCCAGGAACGGGGCCAAAAGCGCGCTGCGGTCCCATTCAACCGTCTGCATGGACATCAGGAATCCCGCGCCCTCGGGGCCAACCATGGCGTCGGCGCCTACCTCGCAGTCCGCGAAGAACAGCTCCGAGGTCTGGCTGGTGCGCACGCCCATCTTTTTAAGGGGCTTGCCGGCGGTGAAGCCGGGGTTGTCCTTCTCGACGATAAAGGCCGAAACACCGGCGTGGCGGTCGCCCTCGGCGTCGGTGCGGGCGTAGACCAGGCAGACATCGGCCACCGGGCCGTTGGTGATGAAGATCTTGGAGCCGTTGATGACCCACTTGTCGCCCTTTTTCACGGCCCGGGTCTTCATGCCCGCCACATCGGAACCGGCGTCTGGCTCGGTGAGGCCCATGCAGCCGATCCATTCGCCCGAGGCCAGTTTGGGCACGTATTTTTGTTTTTGCTCCTTGGTGCCGTGGACAAAGATCGTATCGGCGGCCAGGAACGTGTGGGCGCCATAGGCCAGGGTCAGGCCGCCGTCAACTCCGGCCTCGCCCAGGGCCTCGCCGGCCAGCACGGTGGTGACGACATCTGCCCCGCTTCCGCCGTATTCCTCGGGAAAGTGAAGCCCCAACAGGCCGAACTCGCCCAGGGCCCGGAATGATTGAAAGTCAAATTCGCCTTTGAGATCGTGCTCCTCGCACCGGGGCACGATTTCCTTTTTAGCAAAGCGAATCACCTGGTCTTTGAACATCAGTTGTTCTTCGGTGAACGCAAAATCCATTGTGACCTCGCTGGTTACCGGTCTCAAAAAAAAGCCGCGAACCTAGTCCGCGGCGGTTTCATCCTCGTTTTCGGCGGCCTCTAGCTCGGCCAACCGGTCATGCATTTTTTGCCCCACCTCCAGTAGATCCTGGTGCATGAGTTTCATTTCCTCGATGCGGTCGACAACGTCGGCCATGATCCGCTCGCCGTAGGAGATGGCTTTGCGAATCTGCTCGGCCTCGTCCATGTCCACCGTGCCCAGACCGAGGATGTCCTCGATCTCGTCAAGGCTCATGCCGAAACGTTTGCCGCGCAGGATCAGCTTGAGGCGGGCCCTGTCCCTCTTGTTGTAGATTCGGTAGCCGCCGCCGCTGCGTTCGGGGCTCAGCAGACCCTTTTCTTCGTAAAAACGAATACTGCGGGTGCTGACGTCGAACTCCTCGGCAAGCTGGCTGATGCTCCAGGTCCTCTCCTCTGGCATGTTGTCTCCGTCTTGGTGTCAACGTTTACGTTTACGTAAACGTAACAGTAGGGAAAGGCGCGCGTCAAGGGGAATTTATGCCGTTCAGGGTAGGAAACGACGTTTATTGATTTTGCGTTTATATACGGGAAGTTGAATATGGAATTGGCGCCTGGGGGGCGGATCGGACGGGGCGGCGCGCTGTTTTTCAGCAGCGCGCCGCCCAAGCCAAGCTTATTTGTTTTTAAACTGTTTAGCGTTTTCCATGAGCGCGGCCACCGGGGCCAGGCCATAGGGCGAACGCTCCTCGATGGCCTTGAGGACACTGCCGCCGCCGGTGAAGAAATAGTAATCCGCGTCGTCCAACACCGACAGGTACAGGCCGGGGCACAGGTCCTTGAACTCCTGGAGGGTGTCGCCGCCGCCGTAGAGCTTGATGGCCTGGCGGTTGGCGTCGATGGTGGTGTCCAGGGCCTGGCTTCCGGCGGTGAAGTGGGGCGTAAAGCCCATCACCGCGTTGACGAAGATGGTCTTGGCTCCGTGCAGGGCCTCGGCCACCTGGGGCGTTTGAAAAGACGTGGGCTCTATATCCAGGACATAGCCCATTTCCCGGCCCGGCTTCAGGTCGGCCACCGACACGGTGCGGTACTTGCCCTCTTCCCGGCCCAGGACATCGCTTTCGACGATCAGGGGCAGTTCCACGACCTTGCCCGCGTCCTTGTCTTTTTGCACCAGTTCCGTGGCCGCGGCGACGTCTTCGTCGGCCACGCCCTTGATGCGCACGCCGTATTTGGCGCAGAGATACGTGTTGTAGATCACCCCACCCAGGATCAGCTTGTCCACCTGCTCGTACAGGGCGTTGATGGGCCCGATCTTGGTGTCGTACTTGGCCCCGGCCACCACAGCCAGGAAGGGCCGCTGGGGCTCCAACACGCTGGCAAGGTGCTGGATCTCGGCCTGAAGCAGCCAGCCCGCGTAAGACGGCAGATGTTTGGTGACATCCACCGTGCTGGCGTGGGCCTGCCAGGAGCCGAAGGCGTCGTTGACATAGATGTCTGCCAGGCCGGCCAGTTGCAGGGCCAGACTTTCGCGCATCTCGCCCTTTTGCTCCTCGCCCGCGAACCAGCGGGTGTTGGGCAAATAGATGCCGGCCGCCTCGCCGGAGCGCAGCTTTTTGATGGCCAGGTTGATGCTGGTGTCAATGGCCTGGATGCCCGTGCCGTCGGCCGGGAAGCTGGGCGTCAGGAAGCGGCTGTGCAGCTTGCTCTCCAGGTAATCGACAATGGGCTCGATGGAGCTGTCCTGGCTGACTTCGATTTCGCCGGTCTTTTTGTTGCGGGGCCGGCCCACGTGGGTCATCAGGATGGGGCGGCCGCCGCGCACCACGATGTCGAACAGCGTACCCAGGGTGCGGTCGATGCGGAACGGGTCGCGGATCACACCCTTTTTGACCACGTTGTGGTCAAAGCGGACCAACACTACCTTGCCGTTTAGATCGGCATCCTGCAACAGGGGCAGATCAGGGTGCAGGCCTTTACCGGCCATGGCTATCCTCCAAGTTTGCGGTATGACTTACAGGACATTGTAGCAAGGTAATTTGACCTTTGGGTGACTAATAGGAGGCTGAATGCCTGGGCTTATGATTTCCTGCGCCGTGGCCCTACGATTACTTGCACCTCGGCCCGTCCCTGGGCCAAGGTGCGGCGCTTCGGGCGGAGCAAGTCCGACCCGAAGCTTACGGCGCATGGCTTCGCGCTGCGCCGGGTCGGCCATCCATGGCCGACAATTCATAAAGCCACAGTGTTGCTATTTTGGGGTGCATGGTCGGGGCCACAAGTGTTTGTTGGGGCATTGAGCACTGCCCCCGCTGTGGGAGCCCAAACATTGGGCCACCCGGCAATTCCCATATTCTTCTAGTTTTTAATCGGATTTTTCCGCCCCGCCTATCTTATAATATAAGCATACGGATAACCCCCAAAAATCCCGCGAGAGGAGGAGGAGTATGTTTATCAAGGAAATTGACCTTTTCCAGGGCCTGAGTCCCGGATTCATGAATGATTTGGCCGAGCTGTCACGCGAAGTTGAATACGGCCCCAACACGTTGCTCATTGAGCGGGGCAAACCCGCCGAGGTGCTTTACATCCTGGTGCAAGGCAGGATTTCCCTGTTCCTGGAGGGCGGCGGCTCCATCCACTACACCCTGGACACGCCGGGTCAGATCTTCGGCTGGTCGGCCATTGTCGAACCACATCTCTACACGGCATCGGCCGTGACTTCTTCGACGGTGAAAGTCCTTGAACTGGACAGCGCGCGCATGCAACGAACCCTGGAGCGTTACCCTGCCGAAGCCTACCTTGTAATGAAAAGACTGGCCGGAGTTATCAGCCAGCGGCTGCAAAGCAGCTATGCCGAAGCGCTTCACTCCCGCTCGGCGGTCCCAATCCCATCCTACGGATAGCGGCGATCCCATACTGCATCGGCGGTTGTGTGAAAAGGGGGCGGATGTGCCCCCTTGCGGATTTTCGGCCTTCAGATCAATAAACCACCGTAATGGTGCCCGGATTATCAGCCACGGCCCGGCCTATCACGGCGGCCATGTCTCCGGCAGCGGTCAGCATTTCCACGGCTTTGTCCACCATGTCCGGGTCCAGGCCCATGAGCATGCCGCCCGAGGTCTGGGCGTCGGCCAGCAGGTCGGCCACGATGATGTCCTTTTCGCCCTGGTGCGCAACGGCCCGGCCGCAGAACGCCGCGTTGGCGTGGCTGCCCACGGGCACCAGGCCCATGGAGGCCATGTCCCGGGCATCGGGCAGGATGGGCACGTCGGCGGCCATTATCTCCAGGCCCACGCGCGAGGCCCTGGCCAGTTCCAGGCCGTGGCCCAGCAGGCCGAAGCCGGTGATGTCCGTGCCGCCGCTCACGCCACAGGCCTCCATGACCTCTCCGGCGGTCTTGTTGAGCCGGGTCATCCAGCCCACCGCCCGCTGGACGGCCTCTTCGGAGGCCAGGCCCGCCTTGAGGGCCGTGGCGATCACGCCGGTGCCCAGAGGTTTGGTCAGGACCAACACCTGGCCCGGCTTGAGTCCGGCGTTGGTCACCAGCTTGTCCGGGTGGACCACGCCGGTCACCGACAGGCCGTATTTCAGGTCCTCGTCTTCCACCGAATGACCGCCGGCCATCACCGCCCCGGCCTGGTGGATCATCTCCAGGCCGCCGGCCAGGACCTGGCGCAACGTGGCGTGGGGCAGGGTCTTCACCGGAAAGCAGCAGATGTTCATGGCCGTGATGGGCCTGCCGCCCATGGCGTAGACATCGCTCAAAGCGTTCGTGGCGGCAATCTTGCCGAACAGATATGGATCGTTGACGATAGGCGTAAAGAAATCAAGGGTTTGGATCAGGGCCAGATCATCGCTGATTTTGAACACACCGGCATCGTCGGCCGTACCGGCCCCTACCAACAGGCGCGGGTCGGTCTCCTCCGGAAGGCCCTCCAATATTGCGGCCAGGTCGCCCGGACCTATCTTGGCCGCTCAACCGGCGGCTCTGGCTTTTTCGGCCAATTTGTATTCTTCGGCCATCGCTCTTTCCTTGATTCAGCGGCGCAGGGTGGCCCGCAGGCGGCTGGGGTTGAGCAACAGACCCAGGGCCTCCAGCGGACCGGTGACGGCTATGTCCGCCGCGGTCAGGGCGGCCACGGCCGCGCCCTCGCCGCTGATTACGCATATGCCCAGGCCTGCCTCGGCCAGCATCAGCGCGTCGTTGGCGCCGTTGCCCAAAGCAACGACCTTTTCCGCGCCCAATTCCTGGACGATCTTCAGTTTTTGCTCGGCCTCGCCGCCTTTTTGGATGATCTGCAGACGCACCGTCTCGCCGAACAGCGAACCGGCTGTTCCATAGGTGTCGGCGGTGATCAAGTGGCAGGTCAGGGTGGAGGCCAGTTCGGCCACGGCCCGGGCCACGCCGGGCATGAGTTGGCCGTCAAAGGCCACGGTGCCGTTGAGGTCCAGCACCAGATGCTCCAGGCTCAGGCCTGGCCGGCCGGGGATGTCCACATTCAGGGCCATTTCGCAGTACCTAGCTGGGCAGTTGCTGCTTGAGCAGCTTTACAAAGGCCTCTGCCGCCGGCGAATGGCTGCGCCGTTTGCGCAGGACCAGATAAAATTTTCGGCTCAAATCCAGGCCGTCGATGTCCACGGTGGCCACCTTGCCCGACTCCAGATCGTCGGCCAGGGCCAAACGGCTGAGGATGCCCACGCCGACCTTTGCCCTCACGGCCTGCAACACGGCCATGGTCGAGCCCATCTGGGCGGCCACATTGAGGTCTTCCAGGCTCAGACCGGCCTGGCGCAGGGCCAGCCCCAGGCTGATGCGCGTGCCGCTGCCCACCTCGCGCAGGACCAGCGGCCACTCGGCAAGCTCCGCCAGCGCGGCCTTTTTTCCGGCAAGGGGATGGCCAGGCCACACCGCCAGGGCCATTTCGTCTTCCCAAAGCGGCTCAAAGCTCAACCGTTCTTCATCCAAAGTGGCGCCGACCACGGCCATCTCGATCTCGCCTTCGAGCACCTTTTCCGCCATCTGGCCCGTGTCGCCAACGGTCAGGGTGATGCGCACATCGGGGTGTTCCTGGCGAAACGCGCCGATGTAGGAAGGCAAAATGTACTGGCCCGGAATGGTCGAACCACCCACCAGCAGGTCGCCGCTGAGCCTGCCCAGATAGGCGTCAACCGCCCGGCGGGCGTCTTCAACCATGGCCAGGATGTTGTGGGCGTAGCCGTAGAGCAGTTCGGCGGCCCTGGTGGGCAGAATCTCCCGGCCCAGACGGTCGAAAAGCACCACGCCCAAGTCCTCTTCCAGGGTCTTGATGTGACCGCTCACCGTCGGCTGACTAAGCAGAACTTCCTCTGCCGCCCGGGAAAAGGAACGTCTTTCGTAAACCTTTGCAAAAACCTGGAGCCGTCGTAGATCCATATTCGAACCTATTGATATTTCCGTTTAGTAGTTATCGGCCTTATCAAGAATACCAACATCAAGACCACGGGTCAAGACTTGGCATCGGCGGCGGCCTGTTCCAGGTCGGCGATCACGGCGGCCAGGGCCCGGGCCTCCTCTTCCAGGATGCGGCGCCCCTTTTCGGCCGAGGCCTTGGAGGGGTCGCCCCAGACACCGCCGGGCCAGTGGGCCACCTTGTCCCGGATCAGCCTGAAGCGGGGAATGGTGGGATATTCCTCCGGCGCCGTGCCCTTGACCAACCCCGGCCACAGATGCATGGCCAGGGAGGTCTCGACCTCTCCGGCGTGGCTGTCGCCACCGCACTCCAGGAACGATTTGGCCTCGCCAAGCAGGTCCAGAACGCAGACTACCGCCACCTCCAATCCGGTGGTCTCCAACAGGGCCTCGCCAGCCTCCACCAGGGCGCTCTGGTGGGTTCCGCCGGCGTGTCCGGTGAGCAGGCAGAGGCAGTCAACACCTTGACTATAAATTGCCGCTCCGATATCGTGTAACATACATCTGAGTGTGTCACCAGAAACGCCCAAGGTTCCCGGATGGTTGGCGGTGCTACGGCAAATACCGTAATACAGGGGTGGTAATACGAAACAGGGTCGGATGGCGGAAGTGGCCAGGGCCAGTTCCTGGGCATGCATGGCGTCGAGCCCCAAGGGTAAATGCGGGCCATGCTGTTCCACAACGCCGATAGGCAGTATTGCAGAGCGAATATCTTCACGGCGGGCGTCAAACTCAGGCATGGTCATTTCGTGCAGCAGCATATTTCACCTCCAAAACAAGGCCTCACCATGGGCCCGCTCAACCATTATGCCTTTTTCAGGCGGCCAAACACCGGGCCCCATCGTATTCTCGGCCGCGAAGGCTGTCAAACAGCCTCTTTGCATCGGCAGGAAAGATAGTTAAATGCCGGGCAGGATCATTCGCAAATTACGCGGTCTGCCGGTGGGTTACAGGCTGGGCCTGACGTTTCTGACCTTGGCGGTTCTGGTGGCTGTATCAATCATCGGCGTCACCCACGAAATGGCCAAACAGTTCATCATCGGCAGCCTGGAAACCAGGCTGGAACGCGAACTGTCCTACATAAAGGGCCATATCCGCAGTAATGATCCTTCCAAAGTCGAAGATTCCCTGTTGGAAATAATGGTTATTTTTTCGCCCGGCCGGGCGCCGGGACAGGGTTTTTCCTACTTAATCGATTCCAAAGGCCGAACCATTCTTCCGGAGTTGTACCATGGAGCAGTCATCCCTTCGGAAAAGGCCTTGGCCGGTCTGGCAGCCAAAAGCAACGGCTTTGAATCCGCATCCATCAATGGTGAATTGTACTGGTTCAAATTTGAAAAAGAACCTGTTACAGGCAATATCCTCGTCGCGCAAATAGCCGACAAGGATGTTTCGGCCATTTTCAACCGGCTGCGCATGGTGCTGGTTACATTGGCCATCGCCCTGGGCACCGCCATGGCCCTTTTCGCCATATTCATAACCAACCGCAGCATCACCCGGCCCCTGCGCCGGCTGACCGCCGATGCGGAACGGGTCACCGCCGGAGACATGACCCCGCCGGAGGTGCTGAGCCGTCATGACGAGTTGGGCCGCTTGTCCCGTTCCCTGCGCAAGATGACCATTGCCTCGCTGGAAATGATCCAGCACGTCGAAAACAATGAAAAACGTTTCCGCAGGCTGTTCTCCGACACCAGGGACGCCGCATTCATAATAGACAGCAACAACCATGTGACCGACCTGAACCCGGCGGGCATGCGCATTTTCGGGATGAAAAACAGCGAAGATTACACGGGCATGACCACCGACTTTTTCTTCGCTGACACCGGGCAATGGCATCAGTATCTCGAAAAGCTCCTGGAAAACGGTTTTGTCCAAAATTATCCGGTCACGCTCAAACGCATGGACGGCGAGGCATTTGACGCCCTGGTAACGGTCACCAGCCGCGGCGAAGGCCGGGGGAGCTTCGGCCTACTCCGGGACGTCACCGAGATGCGCAGGGCCGAGGCCGAAATAAAGGCCAGCGAGGCACGCTACCGCCGCCTGGTGGAAAACGCCCCCAGCATCGTCTATCGCTGGTCCATCAAGGACCGCCGCTTTGAATACGTCAACAACACGGTATTCCGGATTACCGGCCGTACCCCGGACGAAATCATCAAAAGCAATGACATATTGATCAATGCCATTCCCCTGGATGTTCGCACCCAGACCCTGAAGCACTGGTTCGATCAGATGGAGGGCAAGCCGCCGGATATCCGCGAACAACAATTCGCCCTGGAAGACCGCTACGGCGGCATCCACTGGATCATGGAACGAGCCATCACCGTGCGGGACGAAAACGGCGCACCGGCCTATCTTGAAGGCATCGGCACGGAAATAACCCGGCGCAAGCTGCTGGAAGAAGCCCTGCACCAGGGTCAACGCATGACCGAAAACACCCTGGCCGGCCTGCCCGTTCCAGTCATGGTTTTGGACCGTGAGCATAGGGTGGTCCATTGGAACCGGGCCATGGAGCGCCTTACCGGCATGCCCAGCCAAAAGGTCGTCGGTACGCGGCGTCAATGGCAGCCTTTTTACGACCAGCAGCGCCCCACCCTGGCCGACCTGGTTTTGGCCGGCAATTATGAAGGCCTGGAGAAGTATTTCGGCGACAAGGGCCTCAAGCGCTCGGCATTGGTCGAAGGCAGCGTTGAATGCGAGGACTATTTCTGGGGCGATTCAGGCCAGGGACGCCATTTGTACATCAGCGCCGCGCCGATCACCGACGAAAGCGGAAAAACAATCCGGGCCGTTGAAACCTTCATAGACATTACCGACCAGAAAAACCTTGAGCAGGAACTCAGGCTGATCTCAATAACCGACGAATTGACAGGGCTTTACAACAAGCGCTTTTTCCACGCCACTCTTCTGCGCGAAATGGAAATGGCCCGCAGGTTTGAGCTGCCCCTGAGTTTATTGATGATGGACCTGGATTTATTCAAGGATTACAACGATACTTATGGACACCTTGAGGGTGACAAGGCCCTGGCCAGGTTGGCCAACGAGGTGCGGTTGGTCGTCAGGGCGACTGATTTGCCATGCCGTTACGGCGGCGAGGAGTTCGCCGTGCTGCTGCCGCGCACTGATATCGATGAAGCGCTCAAGGTGGCCGAAAGGCTCAGGGCGTCCATTGAGGATATGGAACTTTGGCCCTTGCTTGAAGGCGGCAAACGCTCAAGGCGCACCATTACGGTGAGTATCGGCGCTGACCAACTGACCAATGGAATGGACCAGGATCAATTTATTCGGTCGGCGGACCGGGCTCTTTACGACGCAAAGCAAAACGGACGCAACAAGGTTTGCCAGGCCAAGTCCACAACACAACTGGGGCTGCAGCTTTCATAAAATTGGTGGCAGCCAAACATCGATTTTGAAAATGTGTGGCAAAATATGATCAACGATAAAGACGTCTCGATTTTCAGCATGGTCTCGTGCCTTTCCAATGCCCTGGACCTGGTGAGCCCGGCAGTGGCCCATCACCAGAAACGCACTGCATACATCGCCGCCGCCATCGGCCAAAAAATGGGTTACGCCAGCGAGTTGCTGTCCTGGGTCATTTTGGCGGCAATGCTGCACGACTGCGGGGCCATGTCTCTTCAACACAAGCTCGACGCCCTGGATTTCGATTTTGATCTGGGAGACCCACACCACCATGCCGAAGTCGGGTACAAGTTTCTAATCAAGCTGGACAACCTTTTTCAGAATCCCAACCCGGTGACCATTTCTAGCATGGTGCGCCACCATCACGTTAACTGGCAGAACGGCCAGGGCCGACGGTTCAGGGACCGCATCGTGGCAATGGAAAGCCATCTGATCCACTTGGCCGACAGGGTCGAGGTGTTGTGCAAGCGGGGGCGTCACCCCTTGGACCAGATCGACAACATCTGCGCCAAGATAGACAAGGCCTCGGGGACGGTGTTCGTGCCGGAGATGGTGGAGGCGTTCAAGCAGGTGGCCGTGCGCGAGTCGTTCTGGTTGAGCCTCGGCTATCCCAACGAGGTCGAATACTATCTGGAAAAAACCACCGGACCAGCCGGGGCGGTGGGCAGCGATAACAAACTGTTAATCAGCGCCGCCGAAATCATTGCCGAGGTGGTGGACTTCCGAAGCCCCTTCACCGCAACCCACTCCAGCGGCGTGGCCAAGGTGGCCCAGCAGATGGCCGCCATCGCTGGTTTTTCCAAAACCCAGTGCCTGATGATGGGCATAGCCGGCTCATTACACGATATGGGCAAGCTGGCGGTGCCATCGGAGATCTTGGACAAGCCTGGTTTGCTGGAACCGGCGGAGATGAGCATCATTAAAACCCACCCGTATCATACCTACAGGCTGCTGAGGCCCTTCACCGGCATGAAGGAAATCGCCCAATGGGCGGCCTATCACCACGAAACAATGGACGGCTCGGGCTATCCCTTCCGACTAGGCTCCGATGATCTGCCCCTGGGCTCCCGGATTATCGCGGCGGCCGACATCTACACGGCCCTGACCGAAGACAGGCCATACCGTCAAGGTTTGTCCCGAGAAAAGGCCCTGGCCATCATCAAGGAGATGGCCAAGGCCGAAAAGCTTGACAAGCTTGTCGTGTCCCTGCTGCGCGAAAACGTGGACCAGATCGATGCCGCCAGGGTTCAAGCCCAGGATCAGCGGGTCAGGGATTACAACATTCTTCTCTCGGCAGCCTAAACCGGCCTATTGGCCGGACGTCTTGTCGCGGTAGGGGAACCGCTGCATCACGTACTCAAGTCCGATCCCCGCGAATTGCCGCGCCGAGAACCACTGGATGCCGTGCCGAAGGTATTCGCCCAAGTTGAGCCAGTTGTCGGTGAGCGGCTTCTGAGTCTCGTCCCAACTGCCGGTCCAAATCAAAGAACCGTCTTCCGAAAGCACCAGGGCCAACTCGAAAGTCACCGCGGCGGGTTGTTCGGCCGAGGCGGCGCTGCCCACCCTCTCACGCCAGCGGTAGATGGCGCCCAAAAGCACTGCATCAACATTGAGCCTTCGGCCCAGCTTGGCAATGTCTTCGCGCTTGGCCAGCCAGACATCGCGGCCGATCATATCCCTTGCCACCAGGCCGGTCTGGTCAGCCGGCACGAAAGGTATGCTGGTTGTCTTGCGAAGCTGTTGTTCCAGCAGGTTGTTCATGACGTTGACGGCGTCGGGAGGTACGGTGCTGGAGGCGAAACAGCCGCCGGTAATGGCGCAGGTGGCCGCCGGAGCGTCGGCGGTGTCGGGCTGGGCGATGATAAAGGGCATCACCGCGAATTTGTCTATCTTGGCCGGAACCCTGCCGGATTGGGCCATGGCGACCCCGCAGGTAAAGACAAACACCACGGCCAATACGGCAAAAACCAACTTCGCACTGTTTCTTGGCATTTTCAGTTTCCCTTCCCGATTGAAAACGGCTTTCCCTTGCCGAAAGGCCGCCTTGGATGCGCTCAGGCCTTCATTGTAGGTCAACGAGGCTCCAGCACCAAGCTTCATGGACGATCCGCCACTTTTTTAACCTCTGGGTTTAAATTATTTAGCATTTTTCCGCAAGCCCGGACTGACTTGGTTATTATTAATATAGATTACGGTTATTTGCGCGGTTGCATTTTTTTGCGGATCGATATGACCCGGCAAAGCAGGATACATGGGCGATAACACTAAAAATTTGAAAACCCGGATTTGGGAATTCCTAAAGCTGTTCATCCCATTGGCTCTTGTCCTTGTGGCCTTTGTGGGCTTTTTGGCCAACGGAAAGGCCAAAGGGGAAAACGAACGGCTCAAAGCGGATGAACGAAATCTGGTGCAGGTTGAAAAACACGTTTGTGAAACAGATTTGGCCGCCCACGTCGCCGATGCCGCTTTTCTGGCCTCGGCGGTGAGCCTCTTGTTGCCCAAGGGCGACAGCACCGACCTGGCCAACCTGAAAATAGCCAACATTTTTTACGATTTCGCCAAAAGGTGTAACGTCTACTCCCAACTGCGCATTCTTGACGAATTCGGCATTGAAAGGCTTAGGGTCAACTGCCAGCCCGGAAGCATAACCTTCGCCTCCACCAAGGAGCTTCAGACCAAGACCCACAGCGAATATTTTTTGCATGGCTTGTCAATAGAACCAGGCGCGGTTTATGTATCGCCCATCGAACTGAACCGGGAAAGCGGCAGGTTGGAGGTCCCCTTCAATCCCACCTTGCGCCTGGCCAGCCCTATAACCGACCCCCAGGGACGCACCACCGGCCTGGTTGTGCTCAATTTCAAAGGCTCGGCCCTGTTTGACCGCATGCGCCAGGCCGCCGGTTATTCATCGGGTCAGATACTGCTGGTCAACAATGAGGGATATTGGCTCATCGGTCCGGATCCGTCCCTGGAGTGGGGGCATTCGATTCCGGAACGCATGGCCCATAATTTTTCCGCGATTCACCCCCGGGCCTGGTCCCGAATTCAAAAGCAATCCCAGGGGCAGTTTATTACCGACGGTGGTCTGTTCACCTTTGCCAGTTTGCGGATTCAAAACAGGCCAAAGTCTTATGTGGTCATACGCACCGGCGCCTCGGGAGCTCCGATAATCATCAGCCTTGTTCCCGAATCCGAGCTTGCCGCGCCGTGGACGGGGCAGGTCGTATTCGGCACGGTTTTTTCGTTGTTGGTTTTAGCCATTGTTTGTTGGTTTTGGGCGCAGTCACGGGTAACCCGGCAAACCATCGAAGAAAACCTGCGCAACCGGGACAATATGCTCACGGCGGTCAGCCTGTCTACCAGGGACGCCATTGTTGAAATAGACTGTCACGACAAAATACTGTTCTGGAGCAAGGCCGCTGAAGACATGTTCGGCTACACCGAGGAGGAAGCCCGCCAAGGGAGGTTCCATGAGTTGATAGCCCCGGAACAGTACCACGAGGCCATCGCAAAGGGCATGGACAGGTTTGCCCAAACCGGACGCGGGGTCGTCTTTGGGGGGCGTAGCGAGTTTACGGTAAAACGCAAAGACGGGTCCGAGTTGTCCGTGGAAGTGGAGGTCGTCCCCTTGTTGGATGGCGGCCACTGGCGGGCGGTGGGCGGCCTTCGCGATATCACCAAACGCAAGCTGGCCGAAAAACGGCTGAGGGAAATGGCCACCACCGACGCCTTGACCGGACTGGCCAACAGACGATTTTTTACCGAGTTGGCCCAGGCCGAGATAAACCGCACCAACCGCTACGGCGGACCGGTTTCGATGATTATGTTTGACGTTGACCGCTTCAAAAAGGTCAACGACACATTTGGCCATGACGTCGGCGACGAAGTCCTCAAGGCCCTATGCCAGACTGCCGCGAAAAACATTCGTGATGTAGATTTGTTGGGCCGCATCGGCGGCGAGGAATTCGCCGTGCTTCTTCCGGAGACCGGCTCCGGGGCCGCCGCGGAGGTGGCCGAACGCCTGCGGGCGGCCGTTGAAAAGGCCACCGCCCACACCACGGCCGGTGAAATAGGCTTCACCATCAGTCTGGGCGTCACCACCTGCGGGGGAGAACAGGCCGATCTGGCCAAGATGCTCAAAACCGCCGACGACGCCATGTACCAGGCCAAAAACGACGGCCGCAATCTTGTGCGCGTGGCGTGACCGGCAGATCAGTTGTCTACTTGCTCCAATCGTGCGACTGTGCTAGATTTTTCCAGCCATGAGCAGCCAAAAGAAGACCGACGCATATTACAACAAGGCCAAGCGCGAAGGCTATGCCGCCCGCAGCGTGTATAAGTTGCAGGACATGGACAAACGCTATGGCCTCATGCGCCCGGGCCAGCGGGTTCTGGATTTCGGCTGTCATCCCGGATCATGGCTGCAATACGCGGCCAACCGGGTGGGGGCCAAGGGCTTGGTGGTGGGTCTGGACCTCCAGGAGCCCACGGTGAGCCTGCCCCCATGGGGCCATTTTGTCCAGGCGGACGTGCTGGAGATCACGCCGGAAGATCTACTCGCGTTTTCACCGGCCTATGATCTGGTGCTAAGCGATGTGGCCCCCCGGACCACCGGCGTGCGTCACGCCGACGAGGCCCGCAGCCTGGAAATGCTGGAGGCCGTTCTGGATTTGGCCCTGGCGCTGTTGGAGCCAGGCGGGTCGTTTTTGGCCAAGGTTTACCAGGGACCAGGCGTGGATGACGTAATCCACCGGGTCAAGGGCGCCTTCAAGCTGGGCAAGGGGCATAAACCGGCCGCATCCAAATCGGCCAGCAAGGAAATATATATTCTGGGCCGCGAAAAAAAATAACGCCACCGGCCCACGAGTTTCGAATATTAGGAGGGTAGCATGAGCGGTCACTCCAAGTGGAGCACCATCAAGCGCAAGAAAGGCGCAGCCGACGCAAAGCGCGGCAAGATATTCACCAGGCTGATGAAGGAAATCACCGTCGCGGCCAAGATGGGCGGCGGCGATATCGACGGCAACCCCCGTCTGCGCACCGCAGTACTGGCGGCCAAAGCCCAGAACATGCCCAAGGACAACATCCAAAAGGCCATCGACAAGGGCACGGGGTCTTTGGAAGGCGTCAACTACGACGAGATCACCTACGAAGGTTACGGCATCGGCGGCGTGGCCTTTATCGTGGAGTGCCTCACCGACAACAAAAACCGCGCGGCCGCAGAAGTGCGCCACATCTTCAACAAGCGCGGCGGCTCCCTGGCCAAAAGCGGCGCGGTGGCCTACATGTTCGAGGCCAAGGGCATCTTCACCTTTGACAAAGAGGCCATCGAGGAAGACCAGCTCATGGAAGTGGCCTTGGAAGCCGGTGCCGATGACGTCACCGATGAAGGCGATGTCTGGCAGGTGACCTGCGCGCCCACGGACTTCAACGGCGTTGGCGCCGCGTTCGAGGAAGCGGGCCTGGCCCCGGCCAGCGCCGAGGTGACCAAGATCGCCTCCACCACCGTGGACATCACCGACAAGGCCGACGCCAGCAAGGTGCTCAGCCTCTTCGAGGCCCTGGATGACGCCGACGACGTTCAAAACGTCTACTCCAACTTTGACATCGACGACGACGTAATGGCCGAGTTGGAGGACTAGGTTTTGGTTGATGCGCCCCTGCGGCTGATGGGCCTGGACCCTGGCTCCCAGCGCACGGGCTATGGAATCATCCAGGCCGGAGACAGGAGCAAGCCCGAACTGGTTGCCGCCGGGGTCATCAGCGCCCCGGCCAAACAGCCCATGGAAAGGCGCCTCCAAAAGATATACCGGGAGCTGCGCGAGGTAATCGCCTCGCACCGGCCACAAGAAATGGCCGTGGAGGGAGTGTTCGCCGCCAAGAACGCCCGCACGGCCATTATGCTTGGCCAGGCCAGGGGCGTGGCCCTTTTGGCAGGGGCCCAGGACGGGCTGGAGGTCTTTGAGTATCCGCCGGCTTCGGTGAAGATGGCCCTGGTGGGCACGGGACGGGCCACCAAGGAACAGGTGCAGATGATGGTAAAGGCCATGCTCAACACCACGGCGCGGCTTCCGCTGGACGCCTCCGACGCCCTGGCCCTGGCCATCTGCCATCTGCAGAGCCGCAAACTCCTGGCCAAGGGGCTCAAATGATCGCCAGCATCCGCGGACACATCCTGGCCAGACGGCCCGATCACGTGGTCATCGACGTGGGCGGCGTGGGCTACCGGGTGTTCGTGTCAATCGACGCCTTTTGCCGTCTGCCCAACAACGGCGAAATCCACCTTTTCACCCACACCATCGTCCGCGACGACGCCATCCATCTCTACGGTTTCATGACCGAACGTGAATGGGAGGCCTTCCGCCTGCTGGTGGGTGTCAGCGGCGTGGGGCCAAAGCTGGCCATGGGCATCTTGAGCGGCATCCCTGTGGATGAATTATGGGCCGCGGTGCGCTCCGGCGATGCTGCCCGCCTGGCCAAGACGCCGGGCGTGGGCAAAAAAACCGCCGGACGCCTGGTGGTGGACCTGGCCGGGCGCCTGCCCAAGCAAGAGGACGCCGAGACCGCCGGAACCCCGACGGGAGGCATTTCGCCCGTTGTCGATGACGCCGTGGGCGCGCTGATGAATTTGGGATACCCGGAAGCAAAGGCCCAAAAGGCCGTGGACAAGGCCATGGCCGCCGCTGGTGACAACGCGGCCATAGAGGACGTGCTAAGGCTGGCCCTGAAAGAAATGGCCTGAGCAGGTTGTCCTATATGGAAAATCACCTGCCGGACCGGCAACTAAACGAATGAGAGCCAACCCATGAAAACAACGAGAAACATATTTATCATTGCCGCCCTGCTGCTGGGCCTGGCCCTGCCAAGCGCGGCATTGGCCGACGGCGTGGGCGGCCTGTGGCGCGCCGACAACGGCGATAAGATGGAGGTCCAGCCCGATCCCCAGAAGTTGATCATCACCGTTGTGCGGCAATATGGCCAAAGGGCCAAATTCGGCGGCTGGTGGACCACCCCGGGCCGCGCCTTCCAATTCAGGGTCCAGGGCCAAGGCCTGGTCAGCTGCGTATTGGACGAAGGCGATCCCAACATCATGCGCATGGAGTCGCGTCACGGCCCCAGCATTTGGCACCGCATGGAAACCCCGCCGCCCCCGCCGCCGCCACCCGGCCCCGAAGGCGCGACGCCGGCGGGCCTGTGGAAGTCCAATAACGGCAACAAAATCGATATATGGACCGACCCCCAAAAACTGGTCATCACCGTTGTTGGGCCCGGCGGCCAAAGGGCCAAATTCGGCGGCTGGTGGACCACCCCGGGCCGCGCCTTCCAATTCAGGGTCAAGGGCCAGGGTCTGGTCAGCTGCGTCATGGACGGAGGCAATCCCGACGCCATGATCGTGGAGACGCGCCACGGACGGGAAATCTGGCAGCGCATGCCCAGGTGACACTCAGAAAACGAGCAATAGCGCCGCCATCGTATCGGCGCTATTGCTCTGTGCCGTTGCGTCCTCCGCCGACTTCAAATAAGGCCGCGATACATTTTTCAATAGCGACTAAGACATTGCCGAAAGCGATTTATCAGCGGAAGGGCGCTGCCATAACGACGTATGCCTGCCCGCCCTCAAGGAGATGGCCTCCACAACCCGACAACATGTATAAAAACATCAGCCCTGGGGGGAAGAGGAACAACATGAAATCACCGAAGTATCTTTTACTCTTCTTGACCATGCTCGTGGGCCTGGCCCTGCCTGGAGTCGCCAATGCCACGAATCCCAATGGCTGGTGGACCTCCAGTTCGGGCTCCCAGGTGCACATCAAGTACATCGAGCAAAACGTATACATCACACTGAAGGCCACCAACGGCAAAACTTATAAATACAACGGTCGCTGGACCGTCTACGGCGCGACCTTCAGCTACAGCGTACCCGGCAGAGGGGTTTTCAACGCCGCTTTTGCCAATGGCAACCCCGATGTGATTTATGTTCACGGGCCTGACGGAAAACGGACCACCTGGTACCGCGGCATTAAAAACACTAAATCCAACAACCAACAGTCGCAAAAAGGCATTGCCGGAACGTGGCGTTCCTCAACCGGCACCACCATCCAATTGAGCGGCAAGCAAAAACAACTGTTCTTCAATTTCATTACAGCGAAAGGGCAACGCTATCAGGGCGTGGGCCGCTGGCTTTCGGGCTATTCGTTCGACTATTCCATCGCGGGCTATGGCGGCGTTGCCAAATGCAATGTCAATAAAAACAACTGGAACATAATCAACTGCGTATACAACGGCACGAAGAGCACGTGGAAACGGTATTAAGGAAGCGTTTTTGGGGCCGGAGCCGGTCCGGCATGATCGGGTGCGCGGCTTTGCTGTTGGTTTCATTGCTGATGGCCGCCCCGTCGCACGCTGATTTTAGTGCAGGTTACGATGCCTACCGCAAGGGCGACTATGCCGTTGCCTTCAAGGAATTCACCGCCGCCGCCAACGAGGGCGACCCCAAGGCCCAGTTCAATCTGGGCGCCATGTACGAATCCGGCCAGGGGGTTGCCCGGGACTACGAGCAGGCCCTGCATTGGTACGGCCTGGCGGCCGAGCGCAACCACCCCAAGGCCCAAAACAACATCGGCGACCTGTATCTCACCGGCCGGGGCGTGCCCAAGGATTACCAAAAGGCCCTGAGCTGGTTCCGCCTGGCGGCGGACCAAAACGACACCATGGCCCAATACAACATCGGCTATATGTATTACCAGGGTCTGGGGGTCCCCCAAGACTTGGCCAAGGCCCGTAACTGGTTTGAAGAGGCGGCGGTGCAGGGGTTTTCAGAGGCCCAGATGAAGCTGGGTGTAATCTACATCCGGGGACTGGGCGTGGCCAAGGACTACCCGAAGGCCCGCCATTGGTTTGGGCTGGCTGCCCAGAAAGGCAACGGCGAGGCCCAGTTCAACCTGGGACAAATGCATTGTTTCGGCCTGGGCATGCCGGTTGACTATAAAAAGGGCGCTCACTGGTTCGAGTTGGCGGCCGATAATGGGGTGGCCCAGGCCCAATACAACCTGGGGCTCTTGTATTTCCTGGGCCAGGGTGTGCAAAATAATCCTGAAACGGCCATGAAATGGCTCACACGGGCCGCCAATCAAGGCTATCTCAAGGCCCAGGGCGATCTTGGCCAGATATACAGCCGGGGTCAGGGGGTGCCAAGGGACCTGGTAAAGGGCTATGCGTGGCTGACTCTGGCCGCCCGGGGCGGCATGGCCGAGGCCGAGGCCTTTGGTCGAAAGGTGGCGGCCGTAATGACGCCGGAGCAGATCGCCCAGGCCCGAAAAATGGCCGATTCCTGGAAACCCGCGAACTAGCGGCCTGACCATAATAGGGGGTGTCATGCGCAAAAGTGTCTTGATTTGTCTGGCCTCGGTGGTTTGCCTGATTATTTGTTGCGGCCTCTGCCGGACCGTCCAGGCCCAGAGCCACACGGTCGTCACCTGCACCCTGTCTTCCGAAGCGAACACCAACTTCATCCAAATTCCCGAAGGTTACAGTGCGATTGGCGCAATTGTGGCTGTTGTTTCGGCCGGGGATCAACCGGGCCTGCTCACCGTATTGATCGGCCGGAGTCTGGCCAATCTGCCTCTGGAGGGCGGTTCCCAAACCCAAATCGTCCTGGAGCACGAAAAGGGTGGTTTGCCTGTTTCGGCCATGACCGACAACGCATTTGCGGAGTATGAGGTCAACGTCGAAGTCGAGTGTGTGCGGACGACGAAGTAGGGGCTGTCTTAGGTCCTTACATCGCCACATCATTTCTGATATAAAATGAATCATCGTTCATGGGCCTGGGAGGATGATGCGTCGCGTCATTATCTTTCGGTCCACCTTGTCCACCATGATCAAACATCATGAAATCATTATCGTATGGTTGGAGCCTCACTCGGGAGGAGGCCATGGTTACTCGATCCGAAGTTTCGCATGGATCAACAGGACAGGACGGCGATGCCCAGACGGCGGTTGTCGTTCACAGCGCCGGATTGGCCTCGGGCGTATACGAGCCTTTATTCCGTTTGCTCGAACCCGGCTTAAACCCGGTAGGCCTTGATCTGCCGGGCCACGGCGTGGCCCCGGCGCCGTTTCCAGCCTCTGCGTTGAAAAGCTGGGACATTTTTTACGACAGTCTGGAACAATATCTAGAACGGCTGGGCCGCCCGGCGGTGATTATCGGCCATTCCATGGGCGGCACCGTGGGTTTGGTGGCCGCCGCCCGCAGGCCGGAGCTTGTCTCGGCCCTGGTGCTCATCGAACCCGGCGTAATGCCGCCGTGGTGGCGGCCCGGAGTATGGCTGGTGCAAAAGCTGGGTCTGTCCATGCGCGTGCCTTTCGTTACCAGGGCCGTGAATCGTAAAAGCGCCTGGCCCGGCATTGCCGAGGCCGCCGGGGATATCATCGGCAAAGGCCCTTTCAAGGCCTGGCAGAGCCGGTTCATGGACGCCTACCTGGCCCACGGCTTCCGCACAGGCCAATCAGGCGAGGCCCGGCTGATCTGCGACCCGCTGTGGGAGGGCCGCTGCCTGGCCATGGCCCCCACGGGCATCTGGCGTTTCGTGCCGAGGGTCAAGGCTCCGGCCCTGGTGCTCTACGGCTCCGAGTCCACGACGTTCCTGCCGTCGGTGGCCAAACGCTTCCGGGCCTGCCTGCCGGACGCCGACGTCAGGCGCATCGACTGCGGGCACTTCATCCCCATGGAAAAACCCGACGAATGCGCCCGGGCCATCAGCGGATTTTTGGAAGAACGTGGGATGATTTGAGGCGTTTGCCGTAACGGCCTGGTTTCTTACTCCAGCCAAGACCACGACCACTTATCCATGCACCGGGTGCCGCCCGCGATATGGGAGCCCAAGCATTGCGCCTTTTATGTTGAGGCGTTTGCTGTTAAAACAGGTGTAGCGTTGTTTCTCTTAAGCAGGGAGCCTCATGGAAGACCCGCTGGGTATCAGATTGATCGACGGACAGGCCGCCGAGGAAGACCGCTCGCTGGACAGCCTGCGTCCAACCTCGCTGGAGGAGTTCATCGGCCAGGAAGAGGCCAAGGCCAACCTGCGCGTGTTCATCACGGCGGCCAGGCAGCGCGGCGAGGCCCTGGACCATGTGCTGCTGCACGGTCATCCGGGTCTGGGCAAGACCACCCTGGCCCATATCATCGCCCGTGAGCTGGATGTGGGCATCACCGCCACCAGCGGACCGGTGCTGGAGCGGGCCGGAGACCTGGCGGCCATCCTGACCAACCTGGGCCCCCGCGACGTGCTGTTCGTGGACGAGATCCACCGCCTCAACCACGTGGTCGAGGAGGTGCTCTATCCTGCCATGGAAGACTTTCACCTGGACATCGTGGTGGGCCAGGGCCCCGGCGCCCGCACGGTGAAGCTCAATCTGGAGCCATTCACCCTGGTGGGGGCCACAACCAGGGCCGGACTGCTGACTCCGCCCCTGCGGGACCGTTTCGGCGTGCAGGTGCGGGTGGACATGTACAGCCCAGAAGATTTAGCGCTGATCGTCACCCGCAGCGCCAAATTGTTGCGGCTTGAACTGACCGAGGATGGGGCCATTGAGGTCGCCCGCCGCAGCCGGGCCACGCCCAGGGTGGCCAATCGGCTCTTGAAACGGGTGCGCGACTTTGCCCAGGTCGAGGCCAACGGCAAGGCCGACCGCGAACTGTGCGACTATGCCCTGATGCGCCTGGGCGTGGATCAAAACGGCCTGGACAGGCTGGACCGCGACATCCTCTCGACCATTGTAAACAAGTTCGACGGCGGGCCGGTGGGGCTGTCCAACCTGGCGGCATCGGTGAGCGAAGAGGCCCAGACCATCGAGGAAGTCTACGAGCCCTACCTGATCCAGCAGGGTTTCATCAAGCGGACCAAGGCCGGGCGGGTGGCCACCAGCCGGGCCTATGAGCTGCTGGGCGCGGCGGCGGCCAAACCGGGCGGCCTGCCCCTTTTTACAAAATAGAAAACCGGGCGGCGCGGGCCACCCGGAATTGATCTGGCATATAAATCCGGCGGGCTATTCCACCACGTGCACTCCCGGCTCCAGCAGGTCCATGCCCGACTCGGCCAGGATGTTGTCGCCGGGGATCACCCTTATGGTTTCACCCTTGCTCCTTACCACTTCGCCGAAATCATAGACCCGCACGGTCCGTGGGCCATAGCAGCGGGATTCGCCCCAGGCTCCGGCCGAGGTCAGCGAGCGCAGACCCAGGCCCCGCACCAGGCGGGCGGCGTTGGCAGGGTCGGACCAGGCATAACTGAAGGCCACGGGATACTCGAAGTCCTTGACCTTGTGCACCACCACCGACACCGGCTCGGCAAAGGGCCTGTTCTGCAAGCCGTGCATCCACTTGAAGATAATGGGCTTGCCCACGTATTTTTCTTCCTTGTCGATATATACGGCCCAGATCTCGGTCATCTGGCGCACTTCAAAGGTCTTGGGCGGCGGTCCCAGCTCCAACTCCTCCAGGAGCACCGCGGGAGACCATTTCTTGCCGGTGCGCTTTTCGTAATTGGCCTTTTGGGTCTCTGTCACCGGGAACAACAGCAGCGGCGCATCGGGATTTTGCATGCCCTGGCGAACCTGGCGGTGGGCCATGTCGATCTCGCCGTCGGGCAGGGACTGGTCCAGGGCGTCAACGGCCTGCCGCAGTTGCTCGGCGATTTCCTGGCTGTCCGACGCGCCGCCCGAGCCCTGGTTTTCGCAGCCCATCAGGGCCAGTAAAAGGACCAGAAAAACAAAAGCCGTATATCGCGCCACTTTGGTCATCGATTTTCCACAACCCGGAGAATTAAAGATTTTAAGTTAAAAGGGACGCAATGTTGCCGGATTTATACATGAAGACCCCATCCCCATTGCAAGCGCATCGCCCCCCGCCTACGTTATCTTTAATATATATCAAGCGATGGTCCAAAGCAAAAGCAACCAGCCGCTTGCCGCTGCCCAAACAAAACGTATAATGGAGTCTATGACGCAGCAGGACCATGAAAATCAACTGAATAAAACCCTGGACCGCTGGCCGCCCACGACGGTGACGGCGGTTTTATCATTGCAGTGGCTGGTGGTCCTGGTGCCGGGTCTGCTGGTGGTGGGCGATCTGGTGGCCATGGCCTGGGGTCTGGAGCCGGCCGGGCGCATAGCCTTTTTGCAGAGGCTGTTGGTGCTCATAGGCATGGTCCAGATGGCCCAGGTCCTTTTCGGCCACCGCATGCCCGGCCTGGCCGGTCCGTCGTCGGTGCTCTTGGTGGGCATCATCAGCACCGTGGGCAGCGGCCCGGCATCGGTGTACGGGGCCATGGCCATCGGCGGCGTGCTCATGGCCCTGCTGGGCTTCACGGGCCTGGCCGCCCGCCTGGGCAAGCTCTACACCCCGCCGGTGCTGGCCTCCACCCTGATGCTTATCGCCGTGAACCTGGTCCCGGCCATGCAGAACATGATATTCGTCAAAACCGCCGTGGGCCAAAGCTGGGCCGCGCCGTTTTTGTTCACCATGGTCCTGTCCGGGCTGATCCTGTGGTCCCAACTCAGGTTGAAAGGCCTGTTGGGCGCGTCGATGATCGTGGTGGGCATGCTGGTTGGGTCCGTGGTCTATTACGCCATCGGCATGGGGCCCTTCCCAGGCTGGCACGGCACCGGGGCCGTTGGGTTCAGCCTTCTGCCCGACCATGGCCTGAGCTTCGAACCGCCGGTGGTGGCCGCTTTCCTGATCTGCTATCTGGCCCTGATCTCCAATGAACTGGGCACCCTGGAATCTCTGGGCCACATCCTGGAACTCGATGACCTGGAAAAGCGGGTCAACCGCTCGGTGAGCGTGGGCGGGCTCAGTTGCGTGGCAGCCGCATTCGGCGGAACCCTGGGCCCGGTGACCTATGCCGTCAGCCCCGGCGTAGTCCTGGCCACCCATAACGCCAGCCGCTGGACCCTGCTTCCGGCGGCCGTGGCCACGGTGCTGCTGGGCCTGTGGCCCACGGGCATGGAGCTTTTTCAACTGGTGCCCCAACCGGTGGGCGGGGCCATCGTCTTTTGCCTGATGTCTTATACGGCCTTTGCCTCGCTGTCGGTGTTGCAGACCAGGGGCCAGGGCCTCAACCGCCGCTCGGGCCTGGTCCTGGGCGCGGCCACGATCTGCGGCGTGATCATCACCTTCATGCCGCCAGAGGCCAAAATGGCTCTGAACCCCTACCTGCGTCCCGTGCTGGGCAACGGTTTCGTCACCGGGCTGGTCTTGGCCCTGATCCTGGAACACACCCTGCCACAACTGCGTTTTGATGAGTAACACGCTGATTATTTTAAGCTATTCATGAAAATCAACCCGCCCGCAAAAAATCACTAAAACCCGGTTGACAGCCTCTATCTGATATGTGATATATCAGATATCAATTTGACGATAAAGCCGCTGGCGGGCGGCGCGATTGGCCCGATAGAATTAAAATAGACCGGAGACCAGAGGGAAAATCGCGTCGCCCAAGCGCATTTTTGGGTAATATGCGCGGCTATTGCCGTGGCGGAGGCAAACCATGGATCCTATTGAGCAGCATCTCAGCTATGACCCTGATGAAATGGTGGCTTTGGACCGTAAATATCTCTGGCACCATCTCATGCCCCATAAGGTATTCGAGACCGTCGAGCCCATGATCGTGGTGGAGGGCGACGGCCTGATGATCAAGGACGCCCGCGGGCGGGAATTCCTGGACTGCGTCAGCGGCGCGGTCTGGTGCGTAAACGTGGGCTACGGCCGCGAATCCATCGCCAGGGCCGTTTACGAACAACTCAGGGTAATGCCCTACTATGCCGGTACGGCGGGCAACATCCCGGCCATCAAGTTCGCGGCCAAGCTGGCCGAGTTCCTGCCCCGGCTGGACAAGGTCTTCTACTCCAACAGCGGCTCGGAGGCCAATGAAAAGGCCTTCAAGATGGTGCGCCAGTATTGGCGGCTCCAGGGCAAGGACCGCTACAAGATTCTGTTCCGCAACCGCGACTACCACGGCACCACCATCGCCGCCCTCAGCGCCACGGGCCAGGCCGAGCGCAAGGCCGAGTACGGACCGTTCGTGCCCGGTTTCGTGGAGTTTCCTCACTGCATGTGCTACCGCTGCGCCTTTGGCCAGAGCTATCCCGGCTGCAACCTCGAATGCGCCAAGTCGCTGGAAAAGGTGATTCTGGATGAAGGTCCGGATACGGTGGGCGCCATCATCATCGAGCCCATCACCGCCGGCGGCGGCATCATCGTGCCGGTGCCCGAGTATTATCCGGCCCTTCAGGAGATCTGCCGCAAGTACGGCGTGCTGATGATCATGGACGAGGTGGTCTGCGGATTCGGCCGCACGGGCAACATGTTCGGCCACCTGCACTACGACGTGGACCCGGACATCGTTACCATGGCCAAGGGCACTGCCAGTTCCTACATGCCCCTGAGCGTGACCATGGCCAAGGGCGAGCTGTTCGAGCGGTTCCTTAACGACCCGTCGGAGAAGCTGGCCTATTTCCGCGATATCAGCACCTATGGCGGCTGCGCCGGTTCATGCATCGCCGCCCTGGAATCGACCCGCATCATCGAGGAGGAAAAGCTCTGCGAAAACAGCCAAACCATGGGCGCGCGGCTGCTTGACGGCCTTAACTCGCTGCTGGGACTGCCCCAGGTTGGCGATGTCCGCGCCAAGGGCCTGTTCGCCGGCGTGGAGCTGGTCAAGGACAAGAAGACCAAGCAGCCGGTGGAAGAGTCCTACCTGGCCAAGGTGGCGGCCGACATCGCCGGACAAGGCGTGCTGGTGGGCAAGGCCAACCGCAGCAATCCGGGCCTGAACAACATAATCACTTTCGCTCCGGCCCTGGTGGCCACCGAGCAGCAGATAGACCGCATGGTGGGCGCGCTCCAGACAGCCCTCGTTCGCAACACAGATTTTTAGCATTCCCGGAGGTTATGGGAAATGATTGTAGGCATCCTCAAGGAAATCAAGGCTGAAGAAAACCGCGTATCCATGACTCCGGCGGGCGTGGAGCTGATGAAACACCACGGCCATGATGTATTGGTCGAAAAAAACGCCGGACAGGGCAGCGGCTACACTGACCAGGCCTATATCAACGCCGGGGCCAAAATCATCGACAGCGCCGCCGAGATATTCGCCACGGCCGAGATGGTCATGCATGTCAAGGAGCCTTTGGCCCCCGAATACGACCTGATCCGGGAGGGCCAGATCGTCTTCACCTACCTGCACCTGGCCGCGGATGAGACCCAGACCCAGGCCCTGATCAAATCCAAGTCCGTATGCATCGCCTATGAGACGATCCAGACCGACGACGGCACCCTGCCCCTTTTGACCCCCATGAGCGAGGTGGCCGGGCGCATGGCCATCCAGCAGGGCGCCAAATACCTGGAAATGGCCCAGGGCGGCCGGGGCATCCTGCTGGGCGGCGTTCCGGGCGTTGACCCGGGCACGGTGCTGGTCATCGGCGGCGGCTGCGTGGGCATCAACGCGGCCAAGATGGCCTGCGGCCTGGGGGCCAAGGTCTACCTGCTGGACCGCAACCTGGACCGGCTGCGCTACCTGGCCGACGTGATGCCCGCCAACTGCTTCACCCTGTTCAGCACCCCGGCGGTTATCCGCAAGCTGGCCGCCGAGGCCGACGTCATCGTGGGCGCGGTGCTGATCCCCGGCGCCAAGGCCCCCAAGCTGATCACCAAGGACATGCTAAAAACCATGAAGCCCGGCACGGTGATGGTCGACGTGGCCATCGACCAGGGCGGCTGCTTCGAGACAAGCAAGGCCACCACCCACAGCGAGCCCACTTACATAATCGACGGCGTGGTGCACTACTGTGTGGCCAACATGCCCGGCGGCGTGGCCAAGACCAGCACCCAGGCCCTGACCAACGCAACACTGCCCTACGCCCTGCAGATCGCCGACAAGGGCTGGAAGCGGGCCATGGCCGAAAACCGCGAAATCGCCCTGGGGGCCAACGTCATCGGCGGCAAAATCACCTACGAAGGCGTGGCCGAGGCCTTTGGTCTGGAGTACACCCCCATAGACCAGTTGCTATAGACTATTCATGGCGGTATGGTTGTGATAGGTTTCATGCTCGCGGCCGGTTGATGGCGGCCGCGAGCATTTTCCAAAACATGGATAGCCTGATGCTTAAAACGTTTTCCCTGCGCGAACAAGTTTATAATTATCTGCGGGAGCAAATGGCCAAAGGCGAGTTGCTGCCCGGCGCGGATATCAATATGAACAAGCTCAGCGCCATCCTGGGCGTCAGCAAGACTCCGCTACGTGATGCGCTGATCCAGATGGAATGCGAGGGACTGGTTGAGATCCTACCCCGCCGGGGCATCCGGGTGACCACCACGGACCTGGAAGACGTGCGGCACGCCTACGACGCCATCGGGGCCTTGGAAGGCTCCATCATAGCCAGCGTATTCGACCGCCTGGAAGACAAGCATATCCAGCGGCTGGAAGAACTGAACCAGCGGATGATCGACGAAGTCCGGGCCGACAATTTTGACCGCTATTTCCTGGACAACCTGGCCTTCCACCAGGTCTACCTGGACCTTTCGGGCAACGAGATGGTCAAACGCTTTGTCAAGCCCATCAAGGAACGGCTCTACGACTTTCCCCGCCGCATCTATCTGCCCGAGTGGGAGCGCCGCAACTGCGCCGAGCACCAGCGGTTCATCGACTGCGTCAAGGCCGGAGACAAAGACGGCGCGGTGACGACCATGCGCGACGTGCACTGGTCGTATGAAGTGCAGGAGCCGTACATCAGGCGCTTTTACGCGGCCCGCAACGAAGAGATCGCCGCCTGCTTTGAAGAGGCCGCCCAGAGCTGATCCGCCTACTTGACCAGGGGCAGCACCTGCTTGAACTGGTCGGTTCCCGCCTTTTTCAGCACCTCGTAGATGAACATCTCGGTGGAGGAGACCACCGCCCCGGCCGCGGCCAGGCGGTCCAGGGCCACATTAAGGTTGCCCTCGGTGCGCGAACCCACCGCGTCGGCAATCACATGCACTCCATAGCCCTGGGCCAGGGCGCTCAGGGTTGTCTGGGCCACGCAGATATGGGCCTCGATGCCGCAGACGACCAGGGTCTTGCGCCCGGCGGCCAAAACGGCCCGGCCGAATTCGCCTTGTCCAAAGCAGTCGAAGCTGATCTTTTCGATGGCCTCCATCCCCTCCGGCAGGGCCTGGGCCAGGGGCGGCACTATCTCGCCCAGCTTTTGCTGGCGGCAGACGATCACCGGCAATACGGCGATGGCCGCGAACTTGGCCAGGCGCACGCAGTTGGCCAGGATGTCATCCTTGCCGTTGATCACCGGCAGCAGTTTCTCCTGCACGTCCACTATGACCAGGGCGCAGTCCGAGTCGGTCAGCAGTCTTTGGGGCATGGGGGCTCCTTAAGCGAAATCATTCATCAATGCCGCCGTTGTGCCGCCAAAAGGGGCGGCAGGCGTGGGACCTGCAGGCCGGGGGCAGGCGCAGGGGCAATTCTCCGGCCTCCAGATGCTCGCCAGCCGGAGTTTGGGCGTCGGCGGACGGCCAAGACTCGGATATTTTGCCATAGGCCTTGGACAGGGGCCAAGCGCTTAGTCCGTGGAGGATCACCGACAGGAACACGGTTATCCCCACCACGATGAGCACGGTCTCTTGCCCGGGAATTTTGGAGCCTTCCAGAAGCAACATGGCGAACAGGATTGAGGCCAGGCCACGGGGCCCGAACCAGCCGATGTAATAAACCGTGGGCCTGCGCAGGCCCGAGCCGACGAGGGACAGGGCCACCGGCGCCATGCGCAGAACCGTCAGGCTCAAGACGGCGTAGAGCCAGTGCACCGGCGTGGCATGGCTTATGGCCGGCCAGGCCATCATGGCCCCGAAGGACATGAACGCGCCCAGGGCGAAAAGCTGGCCCTCGGCCTCGGCGAATTCATACAGGGCGTCGCAGACTTTGCGGGCCGTGTTGCCCAGGGTCAGACCGGCGACGAACGTGCTGATCAGGCCGCTGGCACCGGCCATGTCGGCCAGGCAATAGGCCAGGGCCGCCAGGCTCAGGGAAGACAAATCCTGAAACGTATTGTTGCTGTAGCCGCGTTTGTCGGCCCAGCTCAGCAGCCAGCCGCCGATAAGGCCCACGGCGATGCCCACCACCGGCGCCACCAACAGCTGTCTGGCCGTAAACAGGGTCCAATAGGGCCAGCCCCGCTGGTCCGGAACCATGGCCGCCAAAGAGGCGAAGACCAGCACCAGGGGCAGGGCCATGCCGTCGTTGAGGCCCGATTCCACATTCAGGGCCTGGCGCACCCGCAAAGGGGTCTGCTCGTTGGTCACCACGGCCTGGCCCAGGGCCGCGTCCGTGGGGGCCAGGATGGCCGAAAGCAGGGCCGCCGCCCACAGGCTCAGACCCGGCAGGAGCCACAAGGCCGCTCCCCATCCGACAAGCACGCACAGTGGCAGGCCCACGCCCAGCAGGCGCAGGGGTATGTTGTAGTTTTTGCGCAGCTCGGCCAGGTTGATGCGCGAGGCGTCGGTGAACAGCACCAGGGCCAGGGTGGCCTCGGCCAGGGCCTTGATCACGGCGCTGTTGATCTGCACCTTGAGAATATCGGCGAACGACGGCCCCAAGAGCATGCCCAGGAACATGAAGACCATGGCCGGGGTCAGGGGCGTTTTTTCCAGGCGGCCGCTGAACAGGCCGAAACCCAGCACCAACAGGGCCAACAAAGGCAGGGTGTAGTGATCCACGGGCATTCTCCACCAGCAGTGATGGAGCCAGTTTAGCAGATACGGTCCGGGAAATGGCGTTTGAGCTTAGCGGCTCAACCCGGCCCGAACATCTTCGAGCATTTCCACGGAGTCGCGGATCTGGCCCGCTTCGTACATGGGCCGCACCTCCAGGACCATGCGCGGGCAGCCCTCCAATAGCCTGAGGATCTCCGGCCAGTCCCGCTCGCCCATGCCCGGCGGCATGTGGTCGTCCGGGCCGATGCTGTCGTGCAGGTGCGCGCCCAGGAGCTTGTCCCGGAACAGGTGCACCCATTCGTCCACCTGGGCCACCCCGGCCAGGGCCTGGGTGTAGGCGTGGCCCGTGTCATACCAGGCGCCCAGGCGCGCGCCCTCGAAGCGCTCAAACAAGAGCGCGGCCTCGGCGGCGTTGGGCAGCTCCGAGGCGTGGTTGCGGTTTTCAAGGGCCAGGCTAACGCCCAGCTTTTCGGCCCGGGACAACAGCCGCTCCAGGGAAAAGCTGGCCGCGTCCATGTGCCGGGCCGCGATCCCGGCGCGCAGGGCCAGGTGTTCGGCCATTTCGGCCGTGAGTTGGCCCTGGCGGGCCGTGGCCGGGGTGATTTTCTTGTCCAGCACGTCGGTTATCTGGCCCAAATGCAGCACCAGGGCCCCCACCTCAAGGTCCGAAGCCAGTTCCATGGAGATGGCCGCGTGCTTCACGGCCAGGGCCCGTTCTTCCTTGTCCAGGTGAGCCAGGTTGAAGGCGTCGCCGCTGCCGGTGGCCATGCCCGGCGGCGTGGGGATGTAATTGTGCAGCGAGACGATCCCGATGCCCCGTTGGGCCAGCTCCGGCACGACAATGTCCAGGACCTCCCGCCGCAGACGGTATTCCAGCTCCAGGTGCCGGATGCCGCTGTCGTCGATGCGCTCCAAAATGCCGGAGGCCACTTCGGCGGGTTGCAGCGCGGGGCCGTCCAGGGGGCGTTTGATCTGGGCCCAAACCGTGGACAAGGCCAATGGTGTTTGTTCCATGGTGCTCCGTAAAAAAGCGGCTTCCGCCTTTGGGGGCGGAAGCCTATGGCAAATCATTTCAACTGGTTGCTACGGCTTCACGTAGTTGCTGATGCATACCTGGCCGGTCTTTTTGAATTGGCTCCAGAACGGGCTGATGGCCCTGAGCTTTTCAATAATGCCCGGCATGTGCTCCAGCACGTAGTCGACCTGGTCTTCGGTGTTGTACACGCTCAGCGAAAACCGGATGCTGCCGTGGGCCGCCGTATAGGGCACGCCCATGGCCCGCAGCACGTGGCTGGGCTCCAATGAACCGCTGGTGCAGGCCGAGCCGCTGGAGGCGCAGATGCCCAAGGACGACAGATGCAGCAGGATCGATTCGCCCTCGATGTATTCGAAGCTAACGCTGCATGTGTTGGGCAGGCGGTAGATCTCGTCGCCGTTGAGCATGGTGGCCTCGATTTTAAGCAGGCCTTTTTCCAGCTTGTCGCGCATGGCCTTGACGCGGGTGTTTTCCTCTTCCATGCGCTGATGAGCCAGTTCGCAGGCCCGGCCCAGGCCGATGATGTAGGGCACGTTTTCCGTGCCCGCACGGCGGCCGTGCTCCTGGTGCCCGCCCTGGATATAGGGCACGAACGGCGTTCCCTTGCGTACGTACAATACGCCGATGCCCTTGGGCGCGTGCAGCTTGTGGCCGCTCAGCGAAAGCATGTCGATGCGGTTGTTGGCCAGGTCGATGGGAATCTTGCCCACGGCCTGCACCGCGTCGGTATGAAACAGCACGCCCCGCTCATGGCAGATGGCCGCCAGTTCCTCCACCGGGAAGACCACGCCGGTCTCGTTGTTGGCCCACATCACCGATGCGATGGCCGTGTCGTCGCGGATGGCCTCGCGCAACATGTCCGGGTCCAGGAGGCCCTTGCGGTCCACCGGCAGAAACGTCACGTCATAGCCCTTGGCGGCCAGGCCCTGGCAATAATTGAGCACGGCCGGATGCTCCACCCTGGTGGTGATGACGTGTTTCTTGCCGGACCGGCTCCCGAGGGCGCTGTTGATGGCCGCGTTGTCGGATTCCGTGCCGCAGGAGGTGAAGATGATCTCCTGGGGCGTTGCACCCAACAGGCCGGCAACCTGCTCCCTGGCCTGGCGCAGCCGCGCGCCGACCTGGCCGCCGAAATTGTGCATGGAGCTGGGGTTGCCGTATAACTCGCCGAAAAACGGCAGCATGGCCGCCACGACTTCCGGGGCCACCTGGGTGGTGGCGTTGTTGTCAAAGTAATAGACCGGTTCGTGGCTCACTAGCGCACCTCCTCCACCACCAGCTCATCGGTGACAAACTCCCGCAGCTTGGCCTGCACGAACTGGCTCAGGGTGGCCTGGCTGGCCGCGCAGGTGCTGCATGTGCCCCGCAGGGAAACCAGCACCCGGTCGCCGTCGATGTCGATCAACTCGATATCGCCGCCGTCCTGCTTCAAGGCAGGGCGAACTTCGCGCTCCAGGGTCTGTTCGATGAGCTTCATTTTCTGGATATTGGTCAGCGGCTTTTTGGGCCCGGCCGCGGGCTGGATCGCCAGCGGCGCCGGTTCCATGGTCCACATGTCGTCCAGGATGGCCTGGATATCCTCCAGGCACTCGCCGCAGCCGCCGCCGGCCTTGGTGTAGTTGGTGATTTCCTCGGCGGTGCGCAGGTTGTTTTCCCTGGCCACGCGCTTGATCTCTTCGTCGGTGACGCCGAAGCACTGGCAGACCACATGGCCCTCGGCCTGGGGCAGCGCCTCGAGGCCCCGGTAGTTGCGGATGGCCGCATTGAGGGCCTGTTCGCCCATCACCGAGCAATGCATCTTTTCCTTGGGCAGGCCGCCCAGGTAGTCGGCGATCTGCTTATTGGTGACCTTTTCGGCCTCCTCAACGGTCATGCCCTTGATCAGTTCGGTCAGGGCCGAACTGGAGGCGATGGCGCTGGCGCAGCCGAATGTCTGAAACTTGGCGTCGACGATTCGCCCGTCTTCGCCGACCTTGATCATCAGCTTGAGGGCGTCGCCGCATGCCAGTGAACCAACCTCTCCCACGCCGTCTGGGTTTTCGATTTCGCCGACGTTTTTGGGATCAACAAAATGTTCCTTTACCTTGTCGGTGTATTCCCACATATGGCTTCTCCCAGCCCCGGCGCGTCAGGGCCCGGCGGCGTGGTTGAGGGTTGATTTTTAAAGTCTAATGCCCTTCGGGGTACTCGCACAATTCGATGAGCACGCCCCTGGTGGCCTTGGGATGCAAAAACACCACCCTGGCTCCATGGGCACCGGGGCGGGCCTCGTCGCTGGTCAGGGGTACGCCCTTGGCCTTGAGCTCGGCAACGGCCGCGTCGATGTCATCGACCTCGAAGGCCAGATGATGCACGCCCTCGCCTTTTTTGCCGATGTATTTGCTCATCACGCCGTCTTCGGTGGTGCTCATGACCAGTTCCACGTTGGTTTCGCCCACGGGAATAAAGCCGGTGCGCAGCTCGCCCACCGGTTCGGTGGAGGCAAGTTCCATGTCCAGCAGGTCGGTGTATACCTTGGCCACTTCCTCAACGTCTTTGACGGCCACGCCTATATGCGCCAGTCTCTTGATTTTCATACAAAACCCTCTCTGGTCGATTCCGTTCGGACCGGCTATGCCAGGCCCTTCCAATGGTGGTTACCCCAAGACACCGCCTGCGGAATGGCGTCTAAATTGAAATGGTTCATTGTTTTTATATTAGGTCCTGGCCCCAGCGGCCGCAAGTTTTATCCCACGGCACCCCCTAGTGGCTCACGGGCATAAAAACGGCCCGCCCCTGTTGAGGAGCGGGCCGATTGCGGCTTTTTTAAGAGCCTATGGCCTTACTTGTTGTCCAGGGACATATAGTAGTCCATGAGGATCTTGGCCACTTCGGGGCGGGAGAACTCGGGCGGCGGAGCCTCGCCGCGGCCCAGCATCTCGCGAACCTTGGTGCCCGACAGCAGGACGAAGTCTTCCTTGGTGTGACCCTCGGGAGCGTCCTTCATCATGATGACCTTGCCCAGCTTCTTGCTGTAGGCGGTGTGGTCGGCGCGGTAGATTTCGATCTCCAGGGCGCCGGCCGGCACTTCGTCGTCAAAGATGGTTTGGGCGTCGAAACCGCCATAGTAGTCGCCCACGCCGGCATGGTCGCGGCCCACGATCAGGTGGGTGCAGCCGGTGTTCTGGCGGAAAGCGGCGTGCAGCACGGCCTCGCGCGGGCCGGCATAGAGCATGTCAAAGCCGTAACCGGTGACGAGCACGGTGTTCGGCGGGAAGTACAGTTCGACCATCTTGCGGATGCAGGCGTCGCGAACGTCGGCGGGAATGTCGCCGGCCTTGAGCTTGCCAAGCAGCATGTGAATCAGAACGCCGTCGGCGCCCAGCTGCTCGTAGGCCATGTGGCACAGCTCTTCGTGAGCGCGGTGCATGGGGTTACGGGTCTGGAAGGCCACGACCTTTTCCCAGCCCAGTTTTTCCATGTCTTCGCGGATTTCATAGGCGGTCTTGAAGGTGCCCGGGAAGTCCTTGGTGAAGTAGGAGTAGTTCAGAACCTTGATGGGGCCGGAAACCACGAATTTGCCAACGCTGTTGAACGCGGCCACGCCGGGGTGTTCCATATCGTCGGTGCGGTAGACCTTCTCGGTGATGAACTTCATCTGGTCGTCGGTGAACTCTTCGATGGCCTCAACGTCCTGGATGGCGATCACGGGATTGCCGGCCACGTTGGGGTCTTTCAAGGCGATGCGCTTGGCACCCTTGATGGCGCTGACGTCGGACAGCATGTTCATGACCGGGGTGGGCCAGAACTGGCCGTTGGCCATCTTCATCTCTTTGGCAACGCCCATGGCGTCGGCAACGGTCATATAGCCGGTCAGCGGAGTGAAGTAACCACCGCCCAGCATCACGGCGTTGCCAGCCGCTGCGGAGCTGACCACAACCGAAGGCAGGCCCGCGGCCTCTTTGATCAGGTCGGCGCGCTCAGCTTCATCCATTACGAACAGCGGCTTCAGGGCTCCGCCGCCCAGGGGCTTAATCAATGCCATGTCCAAATCCTCCTCGGGTTTGTTTTGTAGTGCGCCCTGCGTGGGCGCCCGCCGGTCACCGGCGGATTACTGTTGAACCAAAAATTTCAAAAGAAAGCTCCTCGCCGTCCGGCCTAGGCCGGCGTCCGCGGTGCTCTTTTGTGCAAAACGTAACAACGGGTGGCCAAAAACAAGGGAGATCACTCTCCCGGCCGGGCGGCCTTCCCGGCGCATGGCGGCTCCTCAACATGGAACCACCGTTGCACGTTACAATAGAAGGAGGCCACAGCCTTGTCAAGACAAAATAGCCTCCGCCCTATCTAATTGATGCGGCTTCGCTAATCAGGGATATAGGTAGCCCGCGAATCATCCGATTCCCAGGCCGAAACCCTGGCCACGGCCACATGCTCCGGCAGACGCCCGGCTACATATTCGGCCAGATATTTGGCGATCATCTCCGAAGACGGGTTGATTTCCGTAAACGGCGCGACCTCGTTGAGATGATGATGATCCAGGTAGTCCAGGGCCTCGTTCATCAGTTTTTTCAGTTCGCCGAAGTCCATCAACAGGTCGGCCTTGTCCAGTTTGTCGCCCCGGACAACGATCTCCACCCGCCAGTTGTGGCCGTGCAGGGCCTCGCAACGGCCGTTGAAATTACGCAGAAAATGAGCCGCGGCAAAACGGCCGGTCACCATTAATTCAAACAATTGCTGATTCCTTGCTAGTCCTCGTCGGAGGCGTTGGGGTCATAGGGTTTGCCGCATTCGGTGCATTTGCCGTCGGGCCCGATAATGCCGATGCAGTTGCCGTCGCTGCAGGCCACCCGCTTGCCGGGATCATAGGCATAGTCGCCGCCATCGCCGGTGTCGGATTCAACGGACTCGCCGCATGAATGACAATATTTGGCCTCGGCAAGCAGATGCTGTCCGCAGGTGGAACAGGTCAGCAGCTTGCGGCCTTCGCTTTCGCCCGGAGGCAACAGGTGGCCGCAATTTTGGCAGAAGTTGGCGCCGGTCAGGGCCTTTTGTCCGCAGTTGGGGCAGTCATCGGTGGGAAGTGGCTGTTGGCAATGGGGGCACTCCATATCGGCTCTCCCTTTTTTTTGATATTGGCCTCGTGGGCCGGTAAGCTGTCCATGATAGGCAAAATTCTGGGCCGACAATCCGTTTCTGTCAACACCCGCACGGCGCATCTTGACATGCCGAAGCCGCCCATGCTAGCAATGCAGATGCGTTGCAAAAGGGCCGATTTTGGTCCGGCCTGTGGATCAATACAGCGCCACATGCGGGCGATTTCGCATTATAACCGCGATTGCGCGCCAATGGCAAACAAGCTTGGACCACATGACCGAACTCCCGCCCGGCGCCGAGCAACCACGCTTCTGGCCCAAACCGCACCAGCTGGCCGTTTTTCATCGGCCAGCCAGTATTTAGCCCAAGGGCTTGAATGGAGAAATATTTATGACCAAATTTACCGGTGCCCGCAAGGTTTGGCGCGTATTGGCGATTCTCACCATCAGCTTGGTGATGATCGGCGTCGGCGTGGCCCAGGCCGGGATCATCCGCGTGGCGATCCTGCCTTTTTCGGCCAACGCGCCCCAGGATATTTCCTATCTGACCAAGGGCATCCGCGACATGTTGGCCTCCCGTCTGGCCTGGCAGGGCAAGGTCCAGGTCGTTGAGCCGGATATGGTCACCAATGCATTGAAGGGCGTAAAGGCTCCGTACAATGACGAAAAGGCCAGGGCCGCCGGCGAAAAACTGCATGCCGAGGTCGTGGTTTTCGGTGCGGTGACCATGCTGGGCAAGGCCATCAGCATCGACGCGCGGGTGGTCAAGGTGGGCCAAGCCGATCCGGCCCTTACCGCCTTTGTCCAGGCCCCCAACGAAAACGAGGTCATCCCCAAGATCAACGCCTTTGCCCAGCGCATCAACGCCGAGATATTCCGGCGGCCCGAGGCCGTGGAGGCCATGAAGCATCAGGCCAGCGGTGAGGAGTCCGGCGGTGGTTCATCGGGCAAAGCCGAAGTCCAGCAGGATGACGGCGACGAGCACATGAGCCCGCTCAACCCGATGTTCATCAAGAAGCTCTACGGCGTGCGCTCCGACCGGTTCTGGCGCAGCCCCAGGATTCACGGCTCGGTCAACAGCATTGCCGTGGCCGATATCGATGGTGACGGCAACCAGGAGGTCCTGGTGCTTACGGCCAAGAGCCTGCGCGTCTACCGCCATGGCGGAGACTACTTCCGCATGGTCACCGAATATAAAGACATCCCCTTGGGCGCCTATTTGTATTATGTCGACGCCGGAGACTTAAACGGCGACGGCAGGCCCGAAATCTATATAAGCTGCCGCATCGCCCACGCCCTGGCCAGCTTCGTGCTCAGCTTTGACCAGGGCCGCTTTGTCATGTTGGAGAACAACATCACCTATTACCTGCGTATGCAGGACAATCCCTGGGGCGAGGGCAAGGTGCTCTTCGGTCAGCAAACCGCGGCCGACATGCCCTTCTGGGGCCCGATTTACCGCATGAAATGGAAAGACGGCAAGCTCGAGGCCGGTGAACAGCTCGAGCTGCCCGACGTGTCCACCATCTACAATTTCGTGCTGGCCGATCTCAACGGCACCGGCGGCAGGCCCATGTGCGTACTCAGCGGCAACACCTATCATATGCGCGTATACGACCGCCGCATGCAGCCACTATGGGTAAGCTCCGAGCAGTACAACGCCTCGGATCTCTATGTCTGGTACAAGCCCCTTTCCGGCGGCGCCGAGGACGAAAGCATCTGGTATTTCCACACCAGGATGCTGGCGGTGGACCTGGACGGCAACGGCCAGAAAGAGATTATCGCCGTGCGCAACTCCGATCCCAGCGGCATGATGCTGGGCCGCATGCGCATGTTCAACCGGGGCCAGATATTCTCATTGCAGTGGAACGGCATGTCCATGGTTGAAAACTGGCGCACGCCTCGCATATCGGGCTATGTGGCCGACTACGCCATCGCCGATGTCTCGGGCAGCGGCGAACCGGCCCTGGTGCTGGCCTACAACATGCGTGAATACGGCGGCCTTATGGACAAGGGCTTTGCCTACGTGGTGGCCTACACCATCAAGCCCAAGGAACTGAGTTCAAAGGGCCGCGGCCAATAGCTTTAATAACGGCATTGCCTTAGACGGCCGCCTCAACCGGGGCGGCCTTTAATATTCCCACCAGGAGTTGGGGGTCCATCTCGGCCAGCAAACCTCTCCTGCCCGCGTTGATCAGGATGCGGGGCAAATCGAGGATGGTCTTTTGCAAGTAGAGCGGCGGCTGGGTCCTGGTGCCAAAGGGGGAAATGCCCCCCACCATATAACCCGTAACCCGCTGTACAGTGGCCTCGTCGGCGGGAGCGACGGTCTTTACGCCCAGATGCCGGGCCAGGGCCTTGGTCGACACTTCCTTGTCGCCGTGCATCAATATTATCAATGGTTTGTCACCATCGGCGACGAACACCAGGGTCTTGATTATGGCGTGTTCATCCCAGCCCAGTTCCCGGGACGCCAGGGCGGTGCCGCCCTTATGCTGATAAATGTAGGCGTGCAGAATTAAATCCACGCCCTCGGCCTCCATGGCCCTCATTGCCTGGGTCATGGGCCCTTTTTTCGACGACATTCGGCGTTCCCTTTCTTGGCGGTCAGGCCCGGCTAGCGTCAGCCGCCCGAAAAAATTTCGTTACAAGTTCCTGTTACTAATTTTTCCCCGCCAAGGGCTTTTGCGCAACAGGCGATATGATTATTTCACCACGGAATCTTCCCGGCCTATGGCAAGTCGCATGGCGCAGCGCCGCTGTTTCGGCAATCCGTGCTCAACCTCGCAACGCAGGACCCCGGTTAAACGCTCGCCAAGCTGCTCCGGGGAAAGGGTCCGTAAGCCGAGATGCCGGTAAAACGGTTCATTCCATTTGATATCACGGAAGGTGGTAAGCGTCACTGAGGCAAGGCCCTTTTGGCGGGCGGCCTGTATGGCTTTTTGGACCAACGCCTTGCCGTGGCCCAGGCCCTGCCGATCTTGGCGCACCGCCACCCCCCAAACATGCAGATCCCCGTCCACGGCTTCGGCGGACAAAAAGCCCACAATACCTCCGCCTTCGTCCTCGGCGACCCAACTGGTGCCCCGCCGGATCAGCTCCCGGTGGCGCCCGGCGCTCTGGACATCATCATCTGCTATCCACGCAAGCTCGGGAATCTTAAGAAAAGCCCTGCAAGCCGACCTCTCGATGTCGGGCAGCAAGTCCGCTTCTTTTTCCAGGGTTGGCCTGATTCTGGTCATGTTGTGTTCCCTACCGGCGTTCCGGGCATTTTCCGCTCCGGGTCTGTTTTTTTGCTCAAGATCATCAAGGACTCCACCGATTAATAGATATGGCGGGAGAATATTCCTATGTCGCAAAGCGACCTCATACCGGGCCTGCACGCGTTTTTCCAACACCTGGACCAGCGGTCTTCCTGGGACGGCTGGGGCTCGGTTTCCTGGGGTGATTATTTCGACGACGTGGCCCGGCGCTATCCCGACGCCGTGCAAAGCGGCTCCAGCCTGGTCATGCAAGGCTCCGGGGCCAATAAACTCTACAATATCACCTTTGGCTTTGATTCCAACCGCAACCTCAGTTCGGTGACCCTTAGCTTCGAGGGCGGCACCGAAACCGCCGACTTCGCCTCCATCTCCCGGCAATTCATAAGCCGCCTGGGCAAGCCATCTCAAAGCACCGGCACCAGCCAAACCTGGACTAGGGACTCCACCAGTGCCACGGCCGTCGGCCGGCCGGACAGCGGCACGGTGCTCAGCCAGATCATATAAAAAAACCGCCGCCAAGGCTTTGGCCCCGGCGGCGGATCGTGTTTTGCCATAACGGCTGGCTGTGGATTAGCCCTTGGCCCAGTTACGGTAAAAATCGATGGTCTTTTTCAGGCCGTCTTCCAGGGTGGTGGTGGCCTCCCAGCCGATGGTCTTTTTAATGCGGCTTACATCGGGAATACGCCGGGGGATGTCTTCATAAGATTTGCCGAAGACCTCCACGTGGGGCTTGAAGATCAGTTCGTTTTCAAACCCGCCAACATTGATCAGGGTTTCGGCCAATTCCAGAATCGATGTCTCGCGGTCGTTGCCCACGTTGAAGCAGGTGCCCTCAGCCGCCGGATTCAAGGCCAGCTCAACCACGGCCTGGCAGGCGTCCTCGATAAAGGTGAAGCAGCGGGTCTGCTTGCCATCTCCGTGGATGACCAGGGGCTCGCCGCCCAGCAGCTTTTCCATGAAGATGGGGATCACCCGGCCCTGGCCCAGGTCGTCGCAGCGGGGGCCGTACACGTTGAAAAAGCGCATGATCACAAACGGCAGGTTTTCCTGCTGGTTGTAGGCATACAGGAAATGCTCGATAAGGGCCTTGCCCGTGGAGTAGCACCAGCGGTTGATGCTGGGCGGGCCCAGCACGCGGTCGGCGTCTTCATTGAACGGCACCTGGGAGTTGCGGCCCGGCACCTCGCTGGTGGAAGCGAAGATCACCTTGGCTCCGTGGGAAGAACACATCTCCAGAAGCTGGATGGAGCCCTTGACGTTGATGTTGAGCACGTTGAGCGGTTCGGTGACGTAGCGCTTGGGGTCGGCGATGGCCGCCAGGTGGATGACGATGTCGCTACGGGAAACCTGGCGCTCCAACACGTCCTTGTTCATGATGGAGTCCTGCACGAACTTGAAGCGGCCTGTCTCGAACAGATGCTCGACCTTGCGCGATGAGCCGTTGTCCAGGGCAATGACCTCATGCCCGCGCTCGATGAGGTATTCGCAGACAAAAGAACCAATGGAGCCTGCGCCTCCGGTAACCAGAACACGTTTCATTTTTTTTACTCCTCGCGCCCTATCAGGCTGTTGAAAAGCTCCAGGACGTATTTTCAAGCTATTTTCACACCCACAGGTGAAAAGTCAAATCAGCGTACACCTGGCGCGCGCCCAGGCGGCTCCAGGCCCGGATCACGGCCTGTTGGCTCAGTTTGGTGCGCACCCTGGCCCGGCGGCAGCCGCTGGCGGACAGCCAGCCCAGGCCGGAACTCAATAGGGCATTATACATGCCCCGGCCCCGTTGGCCATTGGATACGGCATTGAGAACGATCCAGCCGCAATCCGCGCCCGGTCCGCGGCCCGTGCCCCGGCGCAGGCAGATAAAGCCCGAGAGGCCCTTGGGCCCCCTGAGCACCAGGACCTTGTCGGCCTGGTCGCCTGAAAGGCAATTGGCCATCCAGCGGCTGTACATCTCCGGGCAGCCGCCGCGCATTCCCGGGTCCAGGGCGAAGCGGTCGCTATAGGCGTCCAGATCGCACAGGGACTCGGCGGCCAGGCGGCAAAGCGCCGGGGCGTCGCCATCTTTCGGGTCGCCCACGCTGTAGCCCTCGTCCAGGTATTGCAGGCCGGGGGCCCTATCCAGATCCAAAATCCACTCGACGCTGACATCGGCCAGGCGAAAGCCGCCGGCTTCCAGACACTGGGCGGCCAGATAATCCCGGCAGGGCACCCTGGCCACCAGGCAGTCGTAGCCCTCGTCCGCGGCGTAACCGCAAGCGGCTTTTAGAACGGCGGCGCCAAGGTCGTTTTCCGGTTCACCGGGCCATTTGGCGCGGTGCATGAGCGGACCCAGCCTGGCCATCTTGCTGCCGAACACGCCGCTGTCAAAAGCCAGGTCCTTGAACCCGGCCAGCCAGGCCCATTCGCCGTTGCTTTGGGCGGACCATGTTTTTTGGCATGAGCTCAGGTCGCGGAGCAGGGATTCGGTGGCCAAGGCCCTGTCGGCCATGGGCCATTGGTCGCCGCCAAAGGGAAAAACCGAGGCCAATTCCCCGGCTTGATCGGTTGCGGCGGCACCCGCGCCATCCATTGAAATCACACTCAATTTCGAGCCCTCCTGGAAGGGCCTACTTTACCCCAGCCCAACAGGGCGGTCAAGCAGTGCGCACTTGGTCACACTCTACGCATTATCCGCCTGACGGGGCAGCCGGGCGCTAAGCACGAAGCCGCCGCCCTTGGGCCCGGCCGACACTTCCACAAGGCCGCCGTGGGCCTCCACGATGCGCCGGGCCTTGGCCATGCCCATTTCCGGGCCAAAGCTGCGCTCGGCCAGGGGGCCCTCTGATTCCGGGCTGGCCCCGGCCCCGAAAATGGTCATCACGGCGCCCGTGCCGTTGCCTGCCAGATGCACATGCACCGAGCCGCCGCCGCGACAGGCCAGGTGGGTGCCGTAATCGAGCATCAGGCCCACCATTTCCTCGACCCCATGGCGGTCGGCCCGCAGAATGACCGGATTGCCGCCGAGATGCTTCTTGATTTTGGGTCCGCCGCCGGGCCGGGCGTCACACACGCGGCCGATCAATTCGCTCAGGTCCAGCGGCTCCAAATGGGGCTCGAAAGGCTTGACCAGATTGGTCATCTCGGCCAGCACGTCATCGAGCCTGCCCGCTTCGTTGATGATCACCTCGGCGTAGCGCTGCAACTCGCCGCCGCTCTCCAGGAGTTTGGCCAGACGCCGGGCAAAGCCACCCACGCTCATCAGGGGGTTGCGGATCTCATGGGCCACGGCCTCCAGGGTGTTGACCACGGTCTCTTCCTGGAGCCTGCGGGTCTCGCCGCCCACCCCGGCCGCCAAACGCACATGGGGCGCCACCTGCTGGCTCAGCCGTGCCAGGGCCTGGTTGGCCTTTTCCATCACCGCCAGCAGGTCGGCCTGCTGGTCCAGCTCCAGGTCCATGGCCTGGGCCGCTTCACCCACAATGGTCAGGGCCTCGCTGACAATGAGGTTGATGTCGTCGTCGAGCAGGCCGAACCACTTGCGGGCCAGGCGGTGCACCTCGGTCAGGGTGGCATTGTCGCCGAACAGAGCCTCGGCCAGACGCCGGGCAAAGTCAACCACCCGCAGTTCGATGGGCGCCTCGGCGTCCTCTTTGCGCAGGTGTTTCTGGGTGCGCACCAGCAACTTGGGCAGACCCCATTTCTGCAATGCGGCCGCCCCGACCATGCGGTGGTCCAGGCCGAAGTTTTTGCGCTCCCATTCCAGCTGGGCGCTGAGCCCGGCCAAAACGCCCACAAAGGTATCCGTCTGGCCGGGGCCAAGGGCGTGCATCATCAGCGGCAGGCCCAGTTCCAACAGCAGCCCGGCCACGAACAGGTCTTCGGCCCGGTCCAGGCCCAGACGCTGGGCCAGCAGCCGGGCCAGCGCCGCCCGGTGCAGGGACATGCGCCAGAATTGATAAAACTGCGGGTCGCCCTTTTGCAGGGGCAGGGTGTGGCGCAGGCTGATGCCCAGGGCCATGATCCGCACTTCCCGCAGGCCCAGAAAGACCACCGCCCTTTGCAAATTGGTTACTTCTTCTTCGGTCACGCGGAAGGCTGGGCTGTTGGCCAACATCAGCAGACGGGCCGACATGCCCGGGTCCTGTTCGATGATCCGGGTCAGGTCCTGGATGCTGGCGTTTTCGTCCGAGGCCAGGTCCACCAGGCGCACCGCCAATGGTGAAAGCGTCGGCGCCTGCTGGCCGCCAAGTATCTTTTCCAGTAGCTGGGTAGCCGCTTGATCCATATCCGCTCCGGGCAGGCCTGCTTGACTTCAGATTCAATTTTAACACGCCGGGAGCGTTTCATGTAAATCCGCTGTGCTTGTTACCCGGCCACGGCAATGTTATAAAGGGCCATGAAGCGTACAGGAGGTTTTTCCATGTCAGATACGACCAGGCACGGGCCCCGACTGGATATGGGCTCCGAGGATCACGACGGTTTTGACGTTTCCACCCGGCAGCCCATGGCCGACTACAGCCAGGCCGCCAAGCCGTCGGCCGTGCCCATGATCAGCCTGCTGATCTCCATGGTTGCCCTGGGACTGGCCGTTTGGGCTCTGGCCGCGCCTCCGGCCAGCCCGCTGCTCACTGCTCCGCCGCCTCCGGGCCTGGCCCAGGCCCCGGCGGGCGACCGGGTGGCCTTCCTGGAGCAGGACATCCAAAAGGCCCTGCTGCATCTGGTGACCATTGAGCGGCGCCTGCAAAAGCTGGAAGGCCGGGTCAACACCCTGGCCAAGGGCCAGGCCGAAATAGCGGCCAGGCCAGCCCCGGAGCCCACCGCCGAAGTCACCGCCGAGGCCACCGAGCCTCCGGCAACGCCGCAGCCGACGGCACGGGCCACCCAGGAGCCGAAGCCCGCGCAACCGCAAAAGCAGACTTATAAAGTCCGCCCCGGTGACACCCTCACGGGCATCGCCGGGCAGTACAAGGTTGATCTCGACGACCTCTGCAAGTGGAACAACATGAGCAAACGCTCGACCATCAAGGTCGGCCAGCGCCTGGTAATCTACAAATAGCCGGGGAAAGCATATGTCCCGTGTGGCGGTGACCGCTTGCCCTGACTATCAAAACCCGGCCCTTGAGCGGGCGGTGCGCCGGGCCGTGGACCACTGCGGCGGCATGGCTTCTTTTGTCCTGCCCGGACAGCGGGTTTTGTTGAAGCCCAACCTGCTGGGAGCCTACGCCCTAGAGCGGCGGGTGACCACCGACCCGGCCGTGGTCCTGGCCGTGGGCAGGCTGGTCGCCGAGGCCGGGGGCGGGATCATCATCGGCGACAGCCCGGCCATCGACGGCTTCAGGCGCACCGTGGCCAAAAGCGGCATGGACAGAGTGGCCGCCGAACTGGATGCCGAACTGGTGGAGCTTGGCGACCCACAGGAGGTGCCCACGCCCCTGGGCTGCCTCTACCGACGTCTGGAGCTGGCCCGCCAGGCAGTGGAAGCCGATGTCATCATCAACCTGCCCAAGCTAAAAACCCACTGCATGATGCTGTTGACCCTGGGGGTCAAGAACCTCTTCGGGACCATCGTGGCCCAGCGCAAGAGCGAGTGGCACTTTGCCATCGGCCAGGACCGCGACATCTTCGCCGGTCTGCTGTTGGACATCCACTCCACCCTGGCTCCGGCCCTGACCATCCTCGACGGCGTGTGGGCCATGGAGGGTAAAGGCCCCGGCAACGGCGACCCCAGGCACGTGGGCCTCATTGCCGCGTCCACCGACGCCCTGGCCTTGGACTTGCACATCGCGGGCCTTCTGGGCGCACCCGGCGATTTGTTTCCCCTGGGCCGGGCGGCCCTGTCCCGTGGCCTGATCAAGGGCCATCACGACACCGAAATCGTCGGCGACGACATCCCGCCCGTCAAGGATTTCGTCCTGCCCGAGTTGGGCGGCGTGGCCATGGTGCCCGAGCCCATCAACCGCTTCTTGCAGCGCCGGGCCGCGCCCAAACCACTGCAAAGCCCTGATCTGTGCCAAGCATGCGGCAAGTGCGCCGAGATCTGCCCGGCGGGCTGCATCACCCTGGACGGGCGCAAGGCCTCGTTTGACCACAACGCCTGCATCCGCTGCTACTGCTGCCACGAGGTCTGCCCGGCCGACGCCATTTTCTTCAAGAAAGGCCTTCTGGCCAAGGTCCTGGAACGCTTGGGCCGCTAGGTCGGCCGCCTGGGCCATATTCATTGACCAGCCCAGGGCCGAACCATACAATGAGCGAAATAACCACGATCGAATAAAGGCTGATATCAACTGGTTGGACGCATCACCGAGGTAACCGAGGAGGTGGACGATGTTGCGCCTGAAAATCCTGGCCCGTTGTTGTTCGCTGTTACTGGCCGTCCTGGCGGTGGCGGGTGGCCTGCCCGCCACCGCCCAACCGCCCGATCCGGCGAATCAAATCACCGGCCAGTGGCAAATGGCCCCCAACAAGCGGGCTAGAAGCGGCTCCATCACCTTCAAGGCCAACGGCACGTATGTGATGGACGAGCGCTTGCAAGACGGTGACCGCGTCGGCAAAAAGGGCCAGTACAAACTCTACCCCACGGCCGCGCCGGCCCGCATCGACATCTGCCTGATGAAGTGCGGCGGGCCCGGTTCGCAGTACACCACCTGCTTCGGCATCTACCGCTTTTTGCCCGACGGCAGGCTGGAGATCCGCACCTCGCCCGACGCCAAATACCCCACGGCGTTTAATGACGGCGCCGACCCCCTGCAAGACGCCCACACCATGTTCCTCACCAGGGTGCCTTAGAACCGGCCCAAAAACGGCGTGGCCGCCCCGAAAGGCGGCTACGCATGGTTCAATTTTCGTTTTTAATCATCGTTTTTTAAGCATGCGGGCCAGGCGCCCGGCCGTCATTTCGGTGATCTCGGCCAGGCAGGGGTGGGTGTAGGGGATCGAGGCGATGTCGCCGGGCGTGCCGCCCAGCTTGATGGTCACCGCCGAGTCGTGGATCATCAGTGAGGCCTCGGGCGAAACCAGGTCCGTGCCGATGAGCTTGCCCGTGGCCGTATCGGCACGCATGGTCATGAAGCCGCGCATGCCGCCGGGATAGGTCTTGCCCGCGGCCAGGTCGGACAAATCGAAATAGGCTTCCACGTATTCGATGCCCGCCGCCTCGGCCTGGGCCGCGCTCATGCCCACCATGGCCACCTGCGGGTCGGTGAAGATGGCCCTGGGCACCACGGCGTCGTTAATGGGCTTGGTTTTTCCGGCCACGGCGTTATGCCCGGCCGTCTCGCCCTCCAATATGGCCTGGTTGACCACCATCAGCCTGGCGGTGACATCGCCGGCGGCGAAGATGTGCTCCACGTTGGTGCGCATGCAATCGTCCACCACGACCCTGCCGCCGGGGCCGGTTTCAACGCCCGCGGCTTCCAGGTTCAATTTGTCCGTGTTGGGCCGCCGGCCCAGGGACATCAGCAGGGCCTCGCAGGAGATACTCTTTTCCTGGCCCCGGTGTTGAAATACGACCTTGGTGTCGCCGCGGCCGCCCTCGATGCGCTCCAGCTTGGTCTCGGTGAAGATATCCACGCCGTCGTCGGCCAGGCATTCCTGCAACAGCAGGCCGATGCGCTCGTCCAGGCCGCTGAGCACGTGCCCGCTACGCTGGATCAGGGTGACGTCCACGTCCATGTGGGCGGCGTACTGGGCCAGCTCCAGAGCCATGGTGCCGCCGCCCAGCACCACCAAAGACCTGGGCAGCTTTTCCATCTCCAAAAAAGTATCCGAAATCATGTAGCCGCTTTGGGCCAGTCCCGGCACGTTGGGTATTATCTCGGTTGAACCGGTGGCTATGACGATCTTGGCGGCGCTGATGGTCTTGCCTTCCACCTCGATCTCATGGGGGCCCACGAATCTGGCCGTGCCGTTGATCACCTCCAGGCCCTGCTTTTGTTTGGCCTCCACGGCCGTCACCCGCCTGTTGGCCAGGAAATCGACCACCTTGCGCTTGAAACGAAGCACCTCGGGATAGGCCTGGCCGCGGTCGGCCCCGGCGGCCCGCAGTTCGTCGGCGCTGTGGATCAGGGCCTTGGAAGGCATGCATCCGGCCAAAATGCACAAACCGCCCAGGCGGTAGCCCTCGATCATTGCCACCTTGGCTCCGCTTTTCATGGCCGTGGTCGCGGCGGTGAATCCGGCGCTGCCGCCTCCGCCGATAATCAATACGTCGTAATCAAATCCGCTCAATCTTGCGTCTCCTCGTTGCTGAGCATGCGGCGGGCTTTATGCCTGGCCAACTCCTGCATGTCCACAACTTCGTCCAACTCGTCAACAATTTCCGACCCGACCAGCGACTCCAGCACGTCCTCCATGGTCACCAGACCGTCGATGCCGCCGTATTCATCGACAACCAGGCACATATGGGCCCGGCGGCTGAGGAAATACTTCAGCAGCATCAGCGCGTTGGCCGATGCGGGCATGAATTTCAGGGGCCGGGAGATATCGGCCAACCTGGGGTCTTCCTTTTCCACGTCCGTGGCAAGGACCTTGTCCTTGAGCACATAGCCGGTGATATTTTCGTTGGTGCCCTCGAACACCGGCAACCGGGAATAAGCCCAGTTGCGGGCCTCGGGCAGGATATCCGAAACGCGCATGCCGCCGTCAACGGTGACCATCACCGTGCGGGGCGTCATGATGTTGGAGGCGCTTACCTCCTCCAGGCCGATGATGTTATGGATCAGGTCGGCCTCCATCTTGGAGATTTCGCCGCCGCGCTGGCTCAGGGATGCCGCGGCCAGGATGTCGGCCTCGCTGACAGCCGCCGCCGAGCCGTGTCCCTTGGTGATCATGCGGGTCATGCCCCTGGTCAGCCAGATCAGCGGACTGAGAAACAGCACCAACATCCTCAAGGGAAACACCGACCACTGCCACAGGCCCTTCCAGTAAACCGCGCCCACGGTCTTGGGGATGATTTCGCTCAACAGCAAGATCAACAGGGTGAAGACCAGCGAAAAAACCCAAAGGTACTCCGCCCCGAAAACTCGGCCCGCGGCCCAGCCGGCCAAGGCGGCTCCGGCCGTGTTGGCCAGGGTATTGAGGATCAATATCCCCGCCAAGGGGCGGTCCACCCTGGTCTTTAATTGCTTCATCAGCAGGCCGGCCCGGTTGCCCTGTTCCACCGCCGCCTGAACCGTTATCAGCCTTGTGGAATATAGGATCGATTCGAGCAACGAACAAAACGCCGAAACGAAAACGGAAATGGCCACGGCCAAAATCAGAGTCGTCATTTCCCCTCCGAGAGGTAACAGAACATAGCAAATACAATAGCACGCATGGCAGCGAATCAAACAGCGTCAGTTGGTGGCGGCGTTGGTAATTTTTCGAAACAGGTCATGCCATCTTGTCCGGCGATCAGCCGACATGCTAGTTTTTTCAAAAGCGCCTTCCTCCAAGGCAAGCGCTTCCGGTGATTTTCAGGCCCAAAATATAGCGGGTAATTTCCCGATTACCAGGGCCCACCCGTGCATCATGCGGAGAAGTATCATGAGCTTCCAAAGGCTGGATCTGACGTTCGAGGTCAAAGGAGAAACCTTGCAGGCCTGGCTCTACCTGCCCGAGGGCGTGAAGAAGCCTCCCGTGGTGGTGATGGCCCATGGTTTCGGCGCGCTGAGGAATTTCGGGCTGCAACCATTTGCCGAAAACTTCGCCGCCAGAGGCCTGGCCTCGCTGTTGTTCGACTACCGCTGTTTCGGCCAAAGCGGCGGCAAACCACGCCAACTCGTTAGCATCGGCGGCCAGTTGGCCGACTGGCGGGCCGCGGTGCACTTCGCCCAGGGCCTGGACCAGGTGGATGGAGAGCGCATCGCCCTGTGGGGCAGTTCGTTCAGCGGCGGCCATGTGGTGGTGACAGCCGCCAGGGACGGCGGCATCCGGGCCGTGGTCAGCCAGGTGCCCCACGTCGACGGCATGGCCTCGGCCCGCCGGCTGGGCCTGGGTTTCATAGCAAAAGGCATGGTCGACGGCATCAAGGACCTGTTCCGGGCCGTACTGGGCCGTGAACCCCACTATGTGCCCATTGCCGGGCCGCCGGACAGCCGGGCATTTTTGCGCACGCCGGACTGCGAGGACGGCTACATGGCCATCGTCAACGATGACGCCCCGTGGACCAACGCCTTCCCGGCCCGCACGTTCCTGTGGGTGGCGGGCTACCGGCCCACGGCCTCCGCGCCGCTGGTCAAGTGTCCGATGCTGGTGGTGGCCGGGCGGGGCGACAGCCTTATCCCCTACGACGCGGTGGTGAAGATGGCGAAAAAGGTCCCCAGGGGCGAAATTCTCAAGCTGGACTGCGGCCATTTCGACCCCTACGTGGAGCCGCTGTTCCCCACGGTGGTCAAGGCCGAGGCCGATTTCCTGGCGCGGCACCTGCTGGGCTAAAGCAGGTCCGCCAGGGCCGAGCCCACATCCGGGAAGCGGAAGGCCAGCCGGGCCTTTTCCAGGCGGCGGGGCAACACCCGCTGCCCCTCCAGCAAAACCGAGCCGAACTCGCCCAGGGCCAGGCGCACGGCAAAGGCCGGGGCGGGCAGGACGGCAGGACGGCGTAGCACCCCGGCCAGGGCCTTGGTAAGTTCGGCGTTGGTCACCGGACCCGGCGCGCAGCAGTTTACCGGCCCGGCCAGGCGTTCGTCTTCCAGGCAGAGCTTCAGCGCCGTGGTCAGGTCGGTCTGGTGAATCCAGCTGAACCACTGTTTGCCGCTGCCCAGCCTGCCGCCCAGGCCCCAGCGGAACAGGGGCAGCATCTGTCCCAAAGCTCCACCGCCCGAACCCAGCACTATGCCAAAGCGGGCGTTGACCACCCGTGCGCCGCTGCCCGTGGCCTCCTCGGTGGCCGTTTCCCAGTCCCGGCAGACAGTGGCCAGGAAATCATCGCCCGGCGGCGAGTCCTCGTCTAAAATCCTGTCATCGCTGAAACCGTAATAACCAACCGCCGAGGCCGAGACCAGGCTGAAGTCCCTGCCCCCCGGCCGGGCGGCGATGGCCTGGCACAGGTTGGTGGTGGTTTGCACCCGGCTGGAGCGGATCAGGGCCTTGTATTTTTCATTCCAGCGGCCGAAGATGCTAGCCCCGGCCAAGTTAATCGCCGCGTCGCAGGCCATGACCTTTTCCTGCCAGTCTCCTGGCTGGGTAGGGTCGCCGATGATCGGCTCCACGCCCTTTGGCAGGCGACGAGCCGCCGTGTCCGAACGGCTAAGGGCGCAGACTCTCCAGCCCCCGGCCATGAGCCAGTTGCACAGGGTCGTCCCCACGAATCCGCTTGCGCCGGTAATAAACACCTGCATGGTCATCCCCCTGATGGCCTGATTAACGATCCTTGGCGGACTTTTTCATCTTAGCATGACCAGGGCCGCGCTCCGGCCAAAACAAAACCGGCCTGCGGGCGGCAAACCCGGCAGACCGGCAATAATGCTTTTTATTCCGGCTATTTTTTATCGGCAGGCTTTGCCGGGGCTGCTTCGGTTGCCGCGGCTTCAGTAGCCGCGGCCTGGGTGGCCTGGGCCGTGACCGCGGCAGAGGCGTTCTGCTCAACCAGCCGGGACATGATGGCCGTCAGGGTCTGGCGGCGAGCCGGGTCGGTGGTTTTTTTCAACTCTTCCTCGTAAATGGCCTTGGCTCCGGCCACATCGCCCTGGGCGGCCAGGACCCTGGCCAGGTCCACCTTGTACATCTGGGCCAGGTTCGGTCCGGCGGCGGCGACGGCGCTCTTGTAGGCGGCGGCGGCATCGGCGTAGAGCTGCTGGGCCTCCAGGGCCTGACCCCTGCCGTGGAGGGCCAGGGGCAGCAGCTCCGAAGCTAGGGCCGTGTCCTCGCTCAGGGAGCCCAGTTCATCGGCGGCCTTTTTGTATTCGCCCCGGCGATAGAGCACGTCGCCCAGGACCAACCGGGCCTGCATTCCGGCCGGAGTGGCGCCGAACTGGCTGCCGATAAGCTCCAGGGCCTCCTGCATGGTCTGGGTGGCCTCGCTGTCGAACTTGCCGCCCAGGAACTGTTCGTAGGCTATCATCACCGGCCCCAGGGCCTCGGTGGCCTTGGCGTCGCGGCTATTGATATATTGGCTGACGCCCACCCCCGCGCCGACGATCAGCACCAGGACCACCCCGGCGATCGTCAGCAGCTTCATGTTGGCCTGGGCCCACTTGGCGGCCTTGTCGGCAAAGGTTATGAACTCATCGGGCTCTTTGAGGGTTTTTTTGATGTCGCTTTTGGCCATTATCGTTTCGCACCTCGTGTTCAATCATCAATCCGCGTGCAGGGCCTCGGCGGCCAAGGTGGCCGCGCCCAGCACGGGGGCGTCTTCTCCCAATTGGGCCATGATAATCTCCAGCCCGGCGGGATCGGCTACAAAAAGCCTCCGGGCCATTTCCGCGCGGGCGGCGTCGGCCATCAGTGGCCAGGCCGGAGAAACACCGCCACCCATGATTATCAGGTCCAGGCCCAGAACGCAAATCAGATCGGCAAAAGCCCGGCCCAAAGCCGTCCCGGCCGTGTTCATCAGCTCCAGGGCCAAGGCGTCTCCTGCCGCGGCGGCGTCGCGGATCCGGCGCACGTCCGCGCCAAGCTCCAGGCTGGTCCGCCTGCCGGCCTCCAGGGCTTCGGCCAGCAGGCCCATTAGCCCCGTTGCCGAGGCATAGGCCTCCAGGCAACCCCTGGCCCCGCAGGTGCAGAGGCGGCCGCCGGACTCCACCAGCATGTGGCCGATCTCGCCGGCCATGCCCATGGGCCCGGTGAGCAGCCTGCCGTTCAGCACGATTCCGCCGCCCACGCCGGTTCCAAGGGTGATGCAGGCCATGTCCATGCGGCCCCGGCCCGCCCCGAAGCGGGCCTCGCCCAGGGCGTAGAGGTTGGCGTCGTTTTCCAGCACGGCCGCGACACCCAGGGCATCACGCACCGCCCCGGTCAGGCCGAAGCCGTTGAACGACTTGAGGTTGTTGGCGAAGATCACCCTGCCGCCCTGGCGGTCCAGACTTCCGGCGCAGGCTATCCCAGCCCCGCCGGGTTTCGGGCCGCCCAGCGCTTGGTACTCGCCGGCCAGGCGCCGGACCCAGGCCTGGGGGCCGTCATCGGGCCTGGTCTGGAACGTCATGGCCCCCAGCAGGCCGCCGCCATCGACCAGCCCGATCCGGGTCTTGGTGCCGCCTATGTCTATGCCCAGCCATACCGACATCGATCGCCGCCTTTTCCTGGATCAAAAAACTCGCCAGGCAGGACACGATCATCCCGCCTGGCAAGTTATACCAAATCACCGCGCCCAATGGCACGGCCCTTTTACGCTTTACATGCCGGTGTCAAACTCCAGGGTCTGGCCCTTTTCGATTTTCACGCCCTGGCCCGCGGGCAGGGGCTCGTCCATGCCGTCGACATGGATCATCACGTCGTATGTGCCGGGCATGACCAGCACCTTCTTGAAAATGGGCCAGTCATTGTCCCAGCGGCGGCGGATCTGGGCGTAGACGTCCTCTGTGCCGCTGGCGACCAGATCCCAGCCCTTGACATTGACCGACTTGGGAGGCTTGATCCGGATGCCGCTGTCCAGGTCCACCACGGCCATCTTGCCCTCGGTCACCTCGACGTCCTTGGCCAGCAACACCGAACCCGGGCTGCGGCCGTTGCGCACATAGAAATCATACTTTCCGGCGGGCAGGGGCTTGGGCTTGAACAGGTAATAATCGTTGCCGCCCGGCTCCAGCAGCAGCAGGGGTTCCTTGGCACCGCTTTGGCGGATCTCCACCGCGGCCACGGCCTCGTTGAGGCCCTGGGCCAAGTTGGGATAGATGCCGCCAAGCTTGAGTTCGGTGGTCTCGCCGGGATTGACGGTGACCGTGCCGATCGCCACGTCCGTGGGCGGCTTGTAGTTGGTGTTGGCAAAGCCCAGGACTATCTTGTATTCGCCGCTGATCAACGGATGGGTGGCGTCGGCGGCCGACTCGGCCTTTTTGACTACCTTTTCATCCTTGGGCCGGATGATCTTGATCTCGGCCAGGCTGATGGCCGCGTCCTTCGGCATGGTTATGTGCAGCTTGCCCAGGCCGGTCTTGGCCTTGACCTGGGTGGTCTTGGCCTGCTCGATCTTCTGGGCCACGTCCTTGTTGACCTGCTCCATGGCGGCCAAAAGCGACGCCGCGTCGTCGGCGCCGAAGTATTTGCCCCCGCCTGCCTCGGCCAGGCAGGAAAGCTGGGCCTTGCCCTGGTCGTCAACCCCGAAGCCCACCACATGCAAAACAAACTTGATGCCGCTTTTCTTCAGGGCCTTGACCACGCCGCAGGGGTCAGGGTCGCAGGTCTCCAGACCGTCGGAAACCAGCACCATTATCGTCTCGGCGTCGGCCCCGCCGATCTTTTCGGCCACCAGCTTCAACGTGGCGGCAATGGGCGTCTTGCCCTTGGGCTGGATGGCGTTGATCTTTTTCAACACCTCCTCCCGGCTGATCTGACCGGGCATGGCCAGGATCTCCACGTCGGCGCAGTCGCCCCTGGTGCGGTGGCCATAGGCGGCCAGGCCAATGGCGGCCTCGGCCGGGGTCTGGGGCACCACCTGCTCCATCACCTGCCGAGCGGCCTGGATCTTCATCTGGTCACCGGCCCGGCCCCACATGCTGCCCGAGGCGTCCAGGATGTAAAAGACCTGGGGTGACGCCGCCAGGGCGGCCTGGCACAACAACAAAAGCAACGCCGCCATTATCGCGGCGGCGGCGGGTGCCTTGATCAACAGCCGGGTCATCTAAACTCCTCCAAATGGCATCAATCGTGAAACGGCCCGCCAACCTGCGTCGGCGGGCCGTGCTTTTCGCGTTTATCGGGTCTACCACAACTCCATGCGCTGAACGTCTCCGGCCAGTTCCGGATCGTGCATCAGTTTTTTGGCGAAGCGCAGGTATTTGTTGGCAATGGCCCGCACAGCGAACTGAAACGCGTAGGGTTTGATGGGTTTCTCCAGCAAATGATTGACTCCCGAGGCCATGCACATATTGACGATGTCCGTGCTGGCATGGCCGGTGATGATGATGCTGTCTTCGGCGGCCATGGGGTAGTGTATCGTCACCGCCTCTATGAAGTCGAATGCCGTCTGGCCGCCCAGAAACATATCCAGCACGAAGATGGCCAGGGAGCTGTCACGGTTGAAGCAAAAGGTGCGGGCCTCCAGAATATCGCTGAAGGCGTATACGCTGCCCCATGAGTAAAAGCTCTCCGTCAATTCGCCCAAGTGATCGGCGATGGGTTTCTCATCATCCAGGATGATCACATCCAGCCCGGCGGACATGTCGGTCCTCCGTTACAGGGTTGGCACGCAATGAAACTTTTTCATCTGACTTATTATAGTCACAGGTTGCGCCGCGATATAACCCCTGTATTTCACCGACGCCAGTGGCGGCGTGTTTGTTTCATCGGCCAACCGGAAAAACCGGCGGGCCGCAAGCGGCCCACCGGCATGTCCGGCTGATCAATGCATATTATCGATTAAAAATACACCCAGTCGCCGTTGCCCAGGTGTTTGTCGCTCAGGCTGCCCGCATCGCCGCTTCCCGAAACAACCGGCAGGCCAATTTCAATCATTTTTTCAATTGCTTGTATGCCTGTGCAGTGGTTACAGGCCACCTTGGCCGGTTTTTTGGAGGCCAACAGATCGACCATCTGGGCCTGCTCTTCGGTCATGTCGCCGAAGGGCACGATGTGCAACCCGCCGTAGACGCCGTATATATTGTCGCCACCGGCAATCGTCTGGCCCGGGGTGTCCAGGAATGTCTGCATGCCCTGGTGGCAGCAACCCGACACGGCCAGGATGCCCTTGTCCTTCATGTTGATATAGACCGACTGCTCGCCCTTGGTATCAAGGATGTTGGGCATGTCAAATGTCACTGAAGCCACTCCGGGCATCAACTCATGGACCATGCCCGGCTCAAGCTCGATGAGTTCGCCGGTGTGGGGCACCGAGTTTTTGGCTTTGCCCGAGGCCGCCTCGCCGCCTGCCAAAAAGGCCTTGGCCTGATCACTGAAGGTGTTGGGCAATACCACCGGGATATCCGGGCGCAGCGCCAGCACGGCCTCCAGGCCGAAAAAGTGGTCCATGTGCTCGTGGCTCATGTACAGAAATTCCACGGTGCCGTCGGCGATCATCTGGGCCACCCCGGTTTCTTCCAGGCGTTTTGCTATGTACTTGGAGTCCCAGCCGCAGTCCATAAGAAAGCGCCGGACCTTGCCGTCGGCATACTGCACTTCAACCAGATTGCAGGCGCCGGCCCCGTTGCCATCGGTCCAGGGCACTCCCCACTGATTGGCCTCCATGCCGCCGGCGCCCATGACATCCACGATCACCTTGTCGTTGTCAAACCATCCGATTTCGGATACGCAACCGATGCGCGTCCCGCTGCACGCGCCGATGTCAACCTTGACGTCGGATATTGGTTTGGATTTAATGGTGGATTTTATTGCAGTACTCATGGGCGCCTCCCGAAAAAGAGTTTAAAAAAACCAAAATTAAATCCACTATACTCTACAGGTTTTTCATGCACAATGGCGAGGTTTTGGCTGGGCCTGTTCGTTTTTTTTCTTTTTTAATTGCCTATTTACGACCTCTGCATTAGGCTATCGGTGGATTATTCTTCAATGATAAAGCAGTGATTTCCGAGGGGCCCTGATATTGTCCACGGTATTCAAACCAATATCAGCACTTCAAGTTATTTTTTTGCTATTGGCGGCAGGGGCATTGCTCTGTCTGCCGCCACCGGCCCAGGCCGCCCGTCACGCTAAAACCAAGATTCTGATCATCAACACCTGGCACCAAGGCTTCCCCTGGAGCCAAAATCTGCTCGACGGCGTCAATGAGGTCCTGGGCAATAAAAAAAGCAGTGTAGTCCACATTACCCACATGGACACCAGAGGCGCGGGCGATCCCCTGTACCTGAAAAACCTGGTCGAAGTCTATCGTGTCAAGTACAAGGGCAAGAAGTTCGACTGCGTGATCGCGGCGGGCCAGGTGGCCTATGAGTTGCTGCTGAACAAGGGCCGCGAGCTATTTCCGGACACGCCGCTTGTGTTTACCGGAGTCAGCGACTTGGCGGGCATGACCATGGGCCACCGCAGCTACATGACCGGCGTGCTCAAAACCAGGGATTTTCGCCAGACCGCCGACGAGGCGTTGCACCTCTGGCCCAGGGCCAAAACGGTTTACGTGATCACCGACAACACGGACGAGGGCAGGGCTCTTAACCAAACTGCCCGGCAACAACTCCAGGGAATGGTCCGGACCGAAGTCCGATATCTGGATGGTTGTGAGCTCAGCACAAGGCAAATGTTGGACACCCTGGCCAAGATCAGCCCGGACAGCATCGTGCTGTTCACCCATTGGTTCGCCGACGCCGACGGCGCCAGTCAGACCCTTTTCGGCACGTTGAGCGATGTGATTTCAAGCAGCCCGGCACCGGTTTTCGGTGTTTTCGACTATGAGTTGGGCAAAGGCGTCATCGGCGGCAAACTGGAAAACGGTGCCGGCCAGGGCCGCGCCGCCGCAAAAATGGCCCTTCAGCTGATCCAGGGGACCAAGCCGGAAGATATTCCCCTGATGATGCGCAGCACCAACTCGTTCATGTTCGATTACAACCAATTGAAACGCTGGAAAATCGACATGTCCAAACTGCCTCCGGGCAGCACTGTCATCAACCGGCCCAACACCTTTATCGACCGTCATAAAAGACTGATCACCGGCATCGCCCTTTTCGTGATCGCCCAAAGCCTGCTTATTATCTGGCTGGTGATCATCAACCTAAAAAAACGCAAGGCCGAAGCGGAACTGGAGACAAGCCGACGGGATCTGGCCATCACACTCAACTCCATCGTGGAGGCGGTGATCACCACGGACCTGGAAGGCAAGGTGACCAGGATGAATCCCGTGGCCGAAGAGTTGACGGGCTGGCCGAGACAAAAGGCCGAAGGCAAGCCCCTGGACCAGGTCTGCCAGCTATTCGGTGAGGTGCAAAGGGATTTCCTGGACAACATTACCCAGCGAATACTCAATGGCAGCCTGGCCATGATGGGCGAAACCTTTACCCTGTGCTCGGCCGACGGAGCCGAGCGGCCGGTTACGGTCAGCGCTTCGGCGATAAAGGGTTCGGTGGGCCGGGTGATAGGCGTGGTAATGGTCTTGCGCGATGTATCCGAAGAACGCAAGGCCGCCCAGGCCCTGCGCCGCAGTGAAGCGCGCTACCGCTCCCTCTACGACGCCATGCACGAAGGTGTGGCCCTGTATCAGATTATCGACAAACCGACCGGCGATCCGGACTTCGTGATCCTGGACCTTAATCCGGCATTTGAAGACATTGTAGGCAAGGTCCGCAGCCAGATGGTGGGCATGTGGTGTTCCATTGCCATGGGCGACAGCATGCCCCGCGTCCTGAACGCCCTGCGGCAAGTCGCCGCCGATGGCAACCCCATATCGTTCGAAGATGATTTCGCGGAACTGGGCAAGTCTCTCAAGGCCGAGGTCTTTTCACCCAGCGAAGGCCTGTTCGCCACGGTGATCGAAGACGTCACCGAGGCTCGCAAGGCCCAGTTCGCCCTGGCCAAAAGCGATGAAAAATTCCAAAAGGCCTTCTTCAACCACCCAGACGGAGTGACTATTTCCAGGGCGGACGACGGCGTGTTCCTGGAAACAAACCAGGGCATGGCCGCAATTTTAGGTTATGAAATCGAGGAGATCAAAGGCCAGTCGGCAATTGATCTGAACGTATGGGCCCTTCCCGAAGACCGTGCATTTTTATACAAGATCATCCAAGCCAAAGGCGTTTTCCAGAACGTAGAGACAGTCTTCCGGCGAAAGGACGGTTCACTCGTGCCGGTTCTGCTGTCCGGCGCGACGATCTACTTTGACGGTCAGCAGACGGTGTTGGCCATCACCAGGGACATTACCACGGCCAAGGCGGCCGAGGAGGCCCTGCGCCGCAGCGAGGAAAAATTCCAGGCCGCATTCCATTCCAGTCCGGAGAGCATCGCCATCATCGAGCTTCATTCCGCCCGGATAATCGACGTAAATGACGTATTCACTCGAACTTTCGGGCTGTCCCGGGAAGACGCGTTCAATTCTCACACGTTCAGCATCCAAACCTGGGTCGATGACAACCGGCGAAAAGAGTTCCTCAAACAAATACTGGAGTACAAAGAGGTTCGGGACTTTGCCGCCGACATGCGCAACAGGCAGGGACAGATCAAGAACATAATGATCTCCGCAAGGCATTTGGAAATAGACAACCGCTCCTGCACGATTTGCGTATTGCGCGACATCACCGATCTGAAAAAGGCGGAACAGGCCAAGCTGGACCTGGAAGACCAACTGCGCCAATCGCAAAAAATGGAAGCCCTGGGCACCCTGGCCGGAGGCATCGCCCACGAATTCAACAATATTCTCGCCGCCATCATCGGCCACGCGGAACTGGCCACACTGAAACTCACCCATGAACAACCCCCCGATCTACAGATAAAAAACATCCTTTCCGGCGCGGAAAGGGCCAAGGCTCTTACCAGACAGATACTGACCTTCAGCCGCGAGGGAGGCCAGGAGCTGACCCCGGTCAGGGCGGGACAGCTCATCCGGGAATCCGTGGAATTGCTCAGGGCCTCCTTGCCCTCAACAATCAATATTCGTTGCGATATCAATGACGACGGCGTGATCTTGGCCGACCAAAGCACCTTGAACCAGGTTGTAATGAACCTGTGTACAAATGCCGCCCATGCCATGAGGCTCGGAGGCGGAACCATTGAAGTGCGCCAATATTTGATCCTCGATCACGATTCAGGTCAACAGTGGCTGAAGCTGGAGGTAAGCGACAGCGGAGCCGGAATCGACCCGGAAATCAAAAACCGGATATTCGAACCCTTTTTCACCACCAAAAAACCCGGCGAAGGCACGGGGCTGGGGCTCAGCGTGGTGCACGGCATTGTTTCCGGCTTGGGCGGCACCATCCAGGTAAAGGACCGGCCGGGAGGGGGAACGGTCTTCACTATTGAACTGCCGGTCTACGACGCGGACATTCAGCAAACGGCGGGCCAGGATCCGGCGCCTACCGAGGGCAATGAACGGGTCATGCTCGTCGACGACGAAAAGTCGCTGCTCAAAGGCCTGGGCGACTTGCTGACCATTTTGGGCTACCGGGTCTCCAGCTTTGACGACAGCCGCAGGGCCCTGGAGGCCTTTGAACAAAACCCCGACTCCTTCGACGTGCTCATCACCGATCAAACAATGCCCGGCCTCACCGGCACGGAACTGACGGCGCGCATCCACGCGCTGCGCGGCGGCATGCCGGTGATTCTGTGCACCGGATATTCTCAGACGGTCTCCCCGGAAAAAGCCGCGGAACTGGGCATAAGTTATTTTCTGCAAAAACCATTCAGCCACGCCGAGTTGGCCTGCGCCATCCGGCAGGTGGTAGACGGCCCCGAACATTCCGGGTGCGCCGTAAAAATGAACTAGCGCACCACCCCTGTTTAAAGTCGCTTGACAGGGCGCTCGCCCAATGCGATTATCTTGTATGCTAACTATCTTGGAATAACCTATGCCCATATATGAAGACTGCATAATATTTTTATTGGCCAAGGCCTTTCAAAAGGCTCACGGCACGGCCAAATCCCGCTGGAAGGAATACGGGTTGACCCCTGAGCAACAGCTTGTGCTGGCCACGGTCGTGGAAATGGAAGGAAGCTCGGCCGGGGAAATCGGACAGGCCTTGCGGCTCGACAGCGCCACGCTTTCGGGCATTTTGGAGCGCATGGCCGACAAGGGCTTCATTGAAAAGCGCCAGGATGAAAACGACCGCAGAGTCGTACGGATATTTGCCAATCCCCAGATGCGCGACAAGCTGCCAAAAATGTTGGAGGAGCGCGACGATGTGAATGAAGAGGTTTTGGCCCCGCTGACCCATGAGGAACGGGTGCTGTTCAAGCGGATGCTCCGGGAAATCAGCTAAATTTTTTTCGGCGAATATCTTGTGTACAAGATTTATCAGACCCCACGCCACAACGGCTCGACCATATATCAGGGAGGAGAGTCATGAGTAGTTGGCATAAGACGGGCTGCGTGCTTTGCGCCCAAAACTGCGGCTTGGAGATTTTGGTCGAAGACGGACGCATGACCAAAGTCAAGCCGGACAAGGACAACCCGCGCAGCAAAGGCTATGCCTGCCGCAAGGGCCTCAACGTGATCTACCACCAATACCCGGCCGACCGCCTGACCCAGCCTCTCAAGCGGGTGGGCGACAAGTTCGAGCCCATCGGCTGGGCCCAGGCCATTGATGAGATCACCGATAAGCTGAAAGGCCTATTGGCCGAGCACGGCCCCCGCTGCCTGGCCTACATGGGAGCTTCGGCCCAGGGCGGCCATATGGAGGGCGCATTCGGCGTGGGCCTGATCCGGGCCCTGGGCTCGCAATATTTCTACACCTCGGCGGGCCAGGAGTTCAGCGACCCGTGGTGGGTCAACGGCCGCGTGCTGGGCAAGCAGTACCTGATGCCGGATACCGACGAGCACCACAGCGAAATGCTGGTGGCCTGGGGCTGGAACGGCATGCAGAGCCACCAGATGCCCCGGGCGCCCATCACGCTCAAGGAATTCAGCAAAGACCCGGACAAGACCCTGGTCTGCGTGGACCCCCGCAAGAGCGAAACCGCGGCGATCGCCAACCTGCACATCGCCGTCAGGCCGGGCACCGACTCCCTGTTCATCAAGGGCCTCATCTCCCTGATCATTGAAAAGGGCTGGGAGGCCAAGGACTACATCGCCGAACATGTCCATGGCTGGGATGACATAAAAGGCTGGTTCGAAGGATTCGACTATCGCGGGGCCTTTGAAGTCTGCGAGGTTGAATATGAACAGGCCCTGGAATTCGCCAAGCTGCTGACCACCAAAAAGTGGTGCGTGCACCCCGACCTGGGCATGTACATGAACCGCCGCAGCGCCTTGAGCAACTATATGCTGGCGGTGCTCATCGCCGTATGCGGACGCTACTGCGTGCCCGGCGGCAACGTCATCGCCGGCATGGTCATGCCCCTGGGTTTCCACGCCGATGAACGCAGCGACAAGGTCTGGCGAACGGTGGCCACCGGTCTGCCCCCCGTGGCGGCCGGCAGCTTCCCCCCGGCGGTGATGCCCGAGGAAATCATGAGCGGCGACCCCCGGCGCCTGCGGGCCGTTTTTGTCAGCGCCTGCAACCCCCTGCGCTCCTATCCGGACACCACGGCCTATGAAGAGGCCTTCGGCAAGCTGGACCTGCTGGTGGTCAACGATATAGTGATGAGCGAGACGGCCCGGCTGGCTCACTACGTGCTGCCCTGCCGCACTTTCTACGAGTCGTGGGACACCACCTTCTTCCCCCTGACCTATCCCGAGGTTTACATGCAGGTCCGGGGGCCCATCCTGCCCCAGCCCGACCTGTGCCTGGAGACGACCCAGATCACCACCCTAATCGCCGACAAGATGGGCATCATCCCGGATATCCCCAAGGAGATCCAGGAAGCGGCCAATGACGCGGCCGACGGCGACAGGCTCACCTTCGGGGCCAAGCTTATGGAATGGACGGGCCAGGAGCCGGGGGTCATGAAGGCCATGCCCTTTGTCCTGGCCAAGACCCTGGGCCGGGTCTGGAACTCGGCCGCCTTGGGGGCCCTGTGGGGCATGCTGATGACCGCGCCAAAGGCCTTCCATAAAAACGCCATGCGCGCCGGATTTGAAAAGGGCTTTGACCTGGGCGACCGCGTTTTTCAGGCGCTGTTGGACAACCCACAGGGCATGTGGGTGGGCAAGGTGGACGAGAACGAGGCCTTCAGCGCCTTGAAAACCGAGTCGGGCAAGGTGGAGGTGTTCATCCCCGAATTGGCCGACATGATCAAGGGCCTCACGCCCCAAAGCGAGGCCGCCGATCTGGAGATGACCCCGGAATACCCCATTGTTTTGCACAGCGGAAGGCATATGAGCATGAACATCAACACGCTCATGCGCAACCCAGAGTGGAACAAGGGCAAGCGGGCCTGCACCATCGCCGTGCACCCCGAAACGGCGTCCGGGCTGGGTCTGACCGACGGCCAGCAGGTGCGGATCACCACCGAGGCCGGCAGCGAGGTGGGTGAATTGGAAACCACCGAGCAAATCCGGCCCGGCACGGCCATCGTGCCCCATGGCTTCGGTCTGAACTACAACGGCCTGATCTACGGCGTAAATGCAAACCGCCTCAGCAAAAATACCAACCGTGATTTCATGGGCACGCCGCGCCACCGTTTTATACCCTGCCGCATCGAGGCAGCCTGATTTTTCGCCTTTGCCGCGCCAGGGTCTATACTCGGCGCGGCAAAGGCGGTATTATTTCGCACATCATTAAAAAAACCAAAAAAACCCCAAAAAAAAACGCCCATGGCCTTGCACGGACCTGGCTGGGTGCTTATCATCGTTGCGTTGGCACTCGCACACCAAGAGTGCTAACAAACTCGGGTAACAGCAATTGGCGCCGCTATTCGGCGCAAATTTCAGACAAGTAAACCACATTTTCTCTCAAGGAGAGGCGCTCATGAACATCAAACCGTTGCAGGACCGCGTTATCGTCAAGCGGCTGGAAGAAGAAGAAAAGACCGCCGGTGGCCTGATTATCCCCGATGCAGCCAAAGAAAAGCCCCAGTCCGGCAAGATCCTGGCCGTTGGCCCTGGCAAGGTTCTGGATAACGGCACCAAGGTCGAACTCACCGTCAAAGAGGGCGACACCGTGCTGTTCGGCAAGTATGCCGGCACCGAGATCAAGATCGACGGCGAAGAGGTCCTGATCATGCGCGAAGACGACATCCTGGGCATCGTCGAGTAATTACATCCAGGCCCAACGCTATCCTGTTAACCGAAAAAAATAACTCATTGGAGTATGTTAAATGCCTAAAGAGCTGAAATACGATGTCAAAGCCCGCGAAGCCATCATGCGCGGCGTCGACACCCTGGCCAATGCCGTAAAAGTTACCCTGGGCCCCAAGGGCCGTAACGTAATCATCGACAAGAGCTTCGGCTCCCCGGTGATCACCAAAGACGGTGTGACCGTGGCCAAGGAAATCGATCTCGAGAACAAATTTGAAAACATGGGCGCCCAGATGGTCAAGGAAGTCGCTTCCAAGACCTCCGACGTCGCCGGCGACGGCACCACCACCGCCACCATCCTGGCCCAGGCCATCTACCGCGAGGGCTCCAAGCTAGTGGCCGCCGGCCACAACCCCATGGCCATCAAGCGCGGCATCGACAAGGCTGTCGAGGCCGTCGTCGCGGCCCTGCGCGAGTTGTCCAAGGCCACCAAGGACCAGAAGGAAATCGCCCAGGTCGGCACCATCAGCGCCAACAACGACGAGACCATCGGCAACATCATTGCCGAGGCCATGAACAAGGTCGGCAAAGAAGGCGTCATCACCGTTGAAGAGGCCAAGAGCATGGAGACGACTCTGGAAGTCGTCGAAGGCATGCAGTTCGACCGCGGCTACCTGAGCCCCTACTTCGCCACCGACCCCGAGAAGATGGTCGCCAACCTGGATGACCCGCTGATTCTGATCCACGAGAAAAAAGTCAGCTCCATGAAGGACCTGCTGCCCATTCTGGAGCAGGTTGCCAAGATGAACCGCCCGCTGGTGATCATCTCCGAAGACGTCGAGGGCGAAGCCCTGGCCACTCTGGTCGTCAACAAGCTGCGCGGAACCCTCAACGCCTGCGCCGTCAAGGCCCCCGGCTTCGGTGACCGCCGCAAGGCCATGCTCGAAGACATCGCCATCCTCACCGGCGGCACCGTGATCAGCGAAGACCTGGGCATCAAGCTGGAAAACGCCAGCCTCAATGACCTGGGCACCGCCAAGCGCGTGAGCATCGACAAAGACAACACCACCATCGTTGACGGCGGCGGCGAGCGCGAGAAGCTCGAAGGCCGGGTCAAGACCATCCGCGCCCAGATCGAGGAGACCACCAGCGACTACGACCGCGAGAAGCTCCAGGAGCGCCTGGCCAAGCTCATCGGCGGCGTTGCCGTGATCAATGTCGGCGCGGCCACCGAGACCGAGATGAAGGAAAAGAAAGCCCGCGTGGAAGACGCCCTCAACGCCACCCGCGCCGCCGTGGAAGAAGGCATCGTTCCTGGTGGCGGCGTGGCCCTGCTGCGCTGCCAGGACGCCATCGCCGACGCCAAGCTCGACGATATCGAGGCCTTTGGCGCCAAGATCATCGCCCGGGCCATTGAAGAGCCCCTGCGTCAGATCTCCGAGAACGCCGGCCTGGAAGGCTCCGTCGTGGTGCAGAAGGTCAAGGAACTCAATGGCACCGAGGGTTACAACGCCCAGACCGACACCTACGGCGACCTGCTGGTCGACGGCGTCATCGACCCGACCAAGGTCACCCGTTTCGCCCTGCAGAACGCTGCCAGCGTGGCCGGCCTGCTGCTGACCACCGAGTGCATGATCGCCGAAAAGCCCGATGAGAAGGGCGCCGGCATGCCCGCCATGCCCGGCGGCATGGGCGGCATGGGCGGCATGGGCGGCATGTACTAAGCCGTTAGCTGCTACAAAGCCTGATAATCAAATCAAGGCCGCGGTCCCTGTAAAGGGGCCACGGCCTTTGACTTATAAAATTAAGAGTTAAATTCGCACCGTGCGGACCTCGTCGGCGTGTGCTTTAAGAACGTTCTGAACGTTGCCCAAATCCAGCATCACCACGTGAATGCCCTCTCTCCTGGCAAATTTCATAGCTGGTACAAAGTCTGAATCATTAGTTGATAATATGATTTTATCGACGATCCGCTTTGCTGCTAACCACGCAATGTCCAGGCCAATTTTTATATCAACGGCCTTCTGCCTGAAGACAGGCACCACCTCGCTCTCAGAAATGGGAGGTATGCTTTGTCCGTTTTGTGACATCTCACAGATTTTTTTAAATGCAGATTTATTGATAGCCCAATTTTCAAACTGTAATTGACCGGATCTGAAAGCAAAATTATCTTTGGTCTCCAATGTCGAAATCATTGTACTGCTGTGTTTATATTGATTTGTTTGGTTAAATCTGACATCTCTTCCAGAAATTGGGTTACGCCTCTGATCACCAAAAGGACGACTGTCATAGTAGTAAATCCTAAACAACTCTTCTCCATCTTTAACACTTAATTTGGCGTATTTTTCGATGTCTTCCGCACTTGCCTTCTTATTTCCCAACAAGGGATATAAAGAAAATCTGACATGCCCACCATCCAACAAAACAGCTACTTTTTTCTTCAAAGCTAATCCCCCTAAAGCAGAACCCCCAGACCGCCGAAGCGACCTGAGGGCTATTTTCATGCCGGCCTACCGGCGTTGGATACTTTTTCATCATGTCATCATGTCATCATGTCATCATGTATGAAAATACAACACTGCCTAGGTGTTGTCAATGCCAACAAACAATAAACAGCATAGCCCTATATTTAGTATAACTAACTGAAAACATTGGTCAGCAGCAAGAGATTCGAACCCGAAACCTACGGATTAGGAGTCCATTGCTTTGCCTAAACGCCTGTTTGCTCCATCCAAAGGGCTCCTGAACGCGGCGATTAGTAAAATAAAATCATGCTAACCGACAAACGGTGACGACGCACGTCACAGGGCTCGGGCCTGGATTTAGCCGAAATTAAAAACTGGCACCCATGTCCTTAAAAACCGGGCCGCAGCCTCTTAATTTTAATCCCTCCGGTGCCATCCGGCCGCAAGCACTCCGCCTTGAAAAAAATTAACACTTGAAATCATTTTTTCCCTGGAACAACCTAGTAAATAGCTAATGATTCCCCCAACAGTCGTCCAACAGAAATCACACAGTTTTAGCTCGGCCTTATTATTTTTAATAGATATCATTAGCAAATATCATTGATTTCTCACCCCGAATCACCAGAAACCTGAATTAACGATGTGTAATGGAGAGAGAAACCATGTCTGAAAAGAAAAAAACCCTCACGACTGCCTTTGGCATACCCGTGGGCGACGACCTCAACAGTCTCACGGCCGGTCCTCGGGGGCCGGTATTGATGCAGGACATGCACCTGCTGGAGAAGCTGGCCCATTTCGATCGCGAACGCATTCCCGAAAGGGTGGTGCACGCCAAGGGGGCCGGAGCATACGGCTACTTTGAAGTCACCGCCGATGTAACCAAGTGGACCAAGGCGAAATTTCTATCAAAAGTCGGCAAACGCACCGATGTCTTCGCCCGATTTTCCACTGTGGGCGGCGAAAAGGGCTCTCCCGACGCAGCCCGGGATCCACGCGGGTTTGCGGTGAAGTTTTATACCGAAGAAGGCAACTACGACTTTGTGGGCAACAACACCCCGGTGTTCTTCATCCGCGACCCACTGAAGTTCCCAGACTTTATTCATACGCAAAAACGGCACCCGGCCACCAACTGCCCGGACCCCGACATGTTCTGGGATTTCCTGTCGCTAACCCCGGAATCGGTGCACCAGGTAACGATCCTGTTTTCGGACAGGGGCACCCCGGCCACCTACCGCAACATGAACGGCTACTCCAGCCACACCTACAAATGGTACAACGCCGACGGCGGCTACGTATGGGTGCAGTACCATTTCAAGACGGATCAGGGCGTCAAGAACTTTGACCGGCACCAGGCCGACGAAATGAAGAGCAAGGATCCCGACCACGCCACCAGGGATCTTTACCGGGCCATAGAGGCGGGGGACCATCCATCGTGGACCCTGGAAATGCAGATTCTCACACCGGAGCAGGAAAAGGACTTTGGCTGGGACATCATGGATATCACCAAGGTCTGGCCCCATGGCGAGGTGCCGCCGATCACCGTGGGCAAACTTGTCCTCAACCGCAACCCGGTCAATTACTTCGCCGAGGTAGAGCAGGCGGCCTTCTGCCCCGGCAATGTCGTTCCGGGCATTGCCCTGAGTCCTGATAAAATGCTCCAGGCCAGGGCGTTTTCCTATCATGACACCCATATCCACCGCCTGGGCCCCAACTATCACCTCATCCCGGTGAATCAGTCCAAGGGCGCGCCGGAAACGAGCTACCAGCGCGATGCGTTCATGCGAACCGATGACGGCGGAGGCTCCGGTCCCAACTACTGGCCCAACAGCTTTGGCGGTCCCGGCCCCGACCCGGCGGCTCTGGAACCGGCCATACCGCTGGAAGGCCCGGCCGCCCGGACCCCCTATCCGCACCCCAACGATGATTTCGTGCAGGCGGGCAACCTGTTCCGCAAGGTGATGACCGATTACGATAGGGACAATCTCGTCGGAAACATTGTCAGCCATCTGGGCGGAGCCCAAAAACGCATCCAACTGCGGCAATGCGCTGTATTTTACAAGGCAGATGAACAATACGGATCAAGGGTGGCCCAGGGGCTGGACCTCGACTTGGCCGAGGTGAAAAAGCTGGCCGCCATGTCCCAGGAAGACAGAAGAGCGGCCACGGCCGCATAGGCCGACGGAAAAAGAGAGGGCGGCCCGCGACCGGGCCGCCCTAATAAATTTTACACGCTTGTTTGTCAGTCCTGCCGGTAATAGCCGCTGGCCACGATCAACAGCTCGCCGTCGACCGCGACGCCCATGCAAAAAGTGTATTTATGGAAATACCCGTTCTGGCCGGGCTTGGTCCAAATATAGCTGACCCATCCGCCGCCACGTTCCTTGGCGAGCTTCACCATTTCCTGCACGACGTTTTTCCCGTCGACGCTCTTGTAGCCCCAGACGTTTTTCCCGACGATCTGCGGCGTTCCGGGATTGCATAGCTCCAGGCCTTTTTCTGTCATGACAAAGACATAAATATCCCTGAATTGATATTTTGATGACTTGTCGTTCAATGTTTCAAAGGCCTTTTTACCGTTCTTTTTGATCAAGGCCACCGCATTTTTTACAAGATCTTCAATAAAGATTTTTTCTATCTTCAGGTCGTAGGCGCCGCTGGCGACTATATACTGTTTGCCGTGCGGCCCGGTCACCAATACGGCATACGAGGTTTTCCATTCCGGCTCCGTTGAACCCGGCCGGGGCCACAAATAATGGATCCATCCCTCATCTTTTCCGTTTTTGCCGGGCTTCAGGCTGTCAACATTCAATTGTACAATGGGTTTGCCCCAGGAGTCCTGAACTTGCCACAGGGATTTGCCAATGGCGTCAGGAAACGGCGGGTTGACCAAGGCCAATCCGTCAACCATGGTCACGAAAACATATCTGTCGCCGTTGTACCATTTGCCCCCTTTTTTATTGAGTTCGGGGAAGCAAGCCTCGCCTTTTTGGGCCACCAAGTCCGCCGCTGAACGGACAAAAGCCACCAGTTCCCTTGTACTGGCAAATTCATATTTTTCACCGGCATCGTCCGCGCAAACAGGGGACGCCAGGCAGAGCACCCCCCAAACTATCAACAAGCCGTATTTAATAAAAATATTCAAAGTTCGAACCATGGTAAGTTAGCGTGTTATTGAACAATAATTCATACCATATCGCATGTATCTGAGAAACGCTTAAGCGCCTTTATTTTTTAACGCGCAATGGCGGCGCAACCGCCGAAAAAAGCCTAGTCTCGTTTGCCACTCAACTGGCTTCGTATCTGCTCCAGCCGGTTGCGATTGACCTTAAAGTCATAATATCCGACCCGGGCGGCGCTTCTGACGTGAACCATATTGTTTGAAGAATCAACAAGGAACTCCAAATCATCAACAAACCCGAAAACCCTGCTGGAACATTGGGCGTGGAGATAATTATCATTTTTAATGATGGTTTTGCATCCTGGCATGCCGCTGACGACCCTGTCGATTTCGGTAATAGTCTCGCCGGGGTCTCCGGAACAGGCAAGCGGGTCGATGTATTGGCCGGGGTCTGTTGCCTGTGAGCTTACGCAATTTGGGCGGTCGGGGCACGGAGCCAGTTTGCCGTTACGGGCTCCCAGGTTTTCCGGCTTGGTTCCCGCGCATCCGGCCAGGCAAAGGGCCGCCACCAACAACCCAATGCATATTGCCCCAAAAAACAAAATACGCACCATGTATCACACCTCAATAGGCGCCGAGGTTTGCCGCCATTTGCTGGCGCATAAACGCCGCCGCCGATTCGGCCGGAGTGAAAACACCGTAGTGGCCCTCGCAGAGAATATCCGCTTCAAGGGCCATCAACTTTTTCATGCTTTGTTCGTATTGGCCTAGGTCCGAGCCAAAATCCCGGAAAAACGGGCCGTGCAGGTCCTGGCCGAAAAGCACCTTTTGCTGTCCGGTCTCCAGCCAGGCGCAGACCGAACCGGGAGTATGCCCGGGAGTGTGCATTATGTTTAAGGTTGTTTCACCCATATCAATCTGGGAGTCGCCATTGAGCAGACGGTCCGGCTGTAGAGGAGGCAACTGCATGTTGTACCACCCCGCCGCGCTGCGAACGGGATCGCCGTTGGCCAGGACATCCGCCTCGGCCGAATGCACCAGGACTTCGCATCCGCAGGCCCGCTTGATTTCCGCCGCGCCTCCGGCGTGATCTATATGGCAATGCGTCAGCAGCAGATGGGTGGGCGGACCGCCCCCGGCATCCGTGGCCAGCTTGAGAATGCGTGCAGCACTGGGTCCACAGCCGCAATCAATGAGAATTCTTGCCTTGGAACCCGACGTGAGGTAGCACAAGCAGTCTCTGGAGTCGCTCAACTCCGGGCCGCCTACCATGTAGACGCCCGGTGCGATGTTTTGGGCTTTATAAGCGAACATGCACCATCACCGATGTAGGGGAACTTCTAGTAAAAGGGTAGCATGATTATCGGCAAAGGGAACACAACAAACAGCAGGAATAACCGGTCCGGCGCTCCATGAGATTCCGGGGCGCCGGACCGTTTTGATTCGGTTTTTCTAACGACCCAAAGTCAGCCGGGCCATGTGTTCGGCGGAGAGGAACTCCGACGCCACCCGGCGCACCTGTTCGGCGGTGACGGCCTTTATCCGCTCCGGCGCGTTCAGGTAATCCTGCCAGCCCAGTCCCATCAGTTCGTCCATGGTCATAACCATGGCCTGGGCCGAGTAGGTTTGCAGGGATATGGCGCGGCTGCCCAGCAAATAGGCCTTGGCCCGCTCCATCTCCTCCGGTGACAGATCGTCTTTGATGATCCGGTTGATATGCTCCTCCAGACCGCTGACGGCTTCCTTTTCCTTGCCCGGCCCCACGGCCATGTAAAAGCCGAAGGCCCCCACATGCCAGGCCTCGGTGTAAAACGGCTGCACGGCATAGGCCAACGAACGTTCGTCGCGCAGATCGCGGAACAGACGCCCGCCCTGGCCGCCCAGGACGGCTTCCAGGATGTTCAGGGCAAAGCGTCGGGGATCGGTGGAGTCGGGCGCTATGAAGCCCAGGATGATCTGGGTCTGCTGGACCTTGGGGTCCTTGATTGCGGCCATTTGCGGTTTAGACAGGGGCGGCACTTGGGACGCATCCACGGCCTGGACCCTGCCGGTCTGGGAGCCCCAAAGCTCTTTGACCCGGTCCAGGGCGGCCTGGGAATCCACATCGCCGACAATGGTCAGCACCAGGCCGCCGGGGCCTTGCAGTTTTTCGTGGGTGGCCAGCAGGCTGCGGCGGTTCAACGAGGCCAGGCTTTCGATGGTGCCCAGCATATTCATGGCATAAGGATGCTTGCCGTATATAAGCGGCCGGAAGGCGTCGAACGCCCTGATCCAGGGTTTGTCCATCTGGGCCCGCAAAGCGGCGGCCTGTTCGGCCTTGGCCTTGGTAACCTCGGCCTCGGGGAAATCGGGCTTGAACCAGATTTCGGCCATCAGATCCAGGCCCTTTTGCCAGTCCCGGCTGAGGAAACCGCCGTTTATTCCGGCGCTGCCCTTGCCTGAAAATCCGCTGATGGACGCGGCCATGTCTTCCAGGGTAGCGCTGATCTCCAAAAAGCTGCGGCCCGCCGCGCCCCTGGTGATGGTGTTGGACCATAGTTGATAGATACCCGCCGTGGCCGGGGTCTCGGCCGACTGGCCGCCAGGGCCGGCCAGCACGACGCTGACCAGGGGAACGGCCCTGGCCGGTTTGATGATCACGGTGAGGCCGTTTGGCAAAACGGTCTTGAGGGGCTTGTCCCGGTCCGTGGCGGCCGCTGCGCTGATCTGGGCGTAGATGTCACCGGCCTTTTGGGCCAGGGCCACCTGGTCCGGCACTTCCGCGTCCTTGGGCACCTGGATGACCATGGTCAGGTTGGCCGGCCGCATGTATTTTTGGGCGGCTTCAGCCACCTGCCCGGCTCCCACGGCGCTGAAGTCGCGCACATAGTCGGCGGCCTTTTCATACCCGCCGCGCATCATCTCGAAATAACCAAGGGTGCTGGCCTGTCCGGCCATGGTCTGGCGGTCGCGGATGAACGACGCGGCGAGGTTTACCCTGGCCCTCTGCAATTCGCCGGCCTGGGGCGGCTGGCTGATCAGGCTCTGGCTCACTTTCAACATCTCGGGCCAGGCGGCTTGGACGTCTTCCGGCTTGAGGCTGGCCTCGGCCGTGAGCAGGCCCACCGTTTGGGGAGTGTAGGCCGACGACGAAACGCTGTCCGCCAGACCGGCCTTGTATTTAAGTTGCTCGTAAAGGCGGCTGGTTCGGCCGTCTCCCAGCACGGTGGCGGTCATATCCAGCGGAAAGACCTCGGGCGAGGGCAGCCCCGGTATGACCCAAGCCGCCGCCAAGGCGGCCTGGCGCACATTCTCATGCAGAATCACCAGACGCGGGCCCTTGCCGGTCTCCACGGGCGGAATTGTGAACACGGGCGGTTTTTGGGCCGACGCCCCGGCAAAGGCCTTTTTGATGCGCGGCAGCATCTCGGCGGTCTTGAAATCGCCCACCGCCACCACCACCATGCCCGGTCCGCGGTACCACTTGGCCCGGTAGTTGAGAATGTCCTGGCGACTGATGGCCCTGACGGATTTTTCCGTGCCGATCACCGGGCGGCCGTAGGGGTGGTCCTTGCCGAACGACGCGGCCAGCAGGGCCCTGGTCCTGCGGCGGGACGGATCGTCCTGGTTCATGCGGATCTCCTCGATGACCACCTCTTTTTCCCTGGCCAACTCCCCGGCGTCAAAGGAGGCGTTGACCACCGCGTCGGCCAGGATGTCCAGGGCCTCTCCGGAGTTCTGGCTGGCCGTGACCACGTAATAATTGGTGTGATCCAGGGTGGTGTAGGCGTTGACCTGGCCGCCCAGTGCCTCTATCTGGCGGGCCATCTGCCCGGCGGGCCGGCTGGGCGTGCCCTTGAAGATCATGTGCTCTATGAGGTGGGTGATGCCGTATTCGTGGGACTCTTCGTAGGCCGATCCGGCCCGGACCCAAACCTGGACGGCCACCACCGGCGACTCGTGGTTCTCGGCGGTAATCACGGTCATGCCGTTGGGCAGCTTGTGGCGCTGGGGCGCGGCGGCCGCAATGGAAGCCGTGAGTAAAATCAGCATCAGGGCCAGCAGGGCCGCTTTCACCTTGGGCATAATCAAAGTCCTCCGTTGGTCGGGCCGGGCAAACGCCCGCCTTTGTTTTCTAATAGATTACGGCATAACCGCAGCTAAGCAAGCCAATCCCGCATTGTTAGGTTGACGAAAGCCTGCAAACGGAGCTTACCCCTCAGGCCTTGATTTTTTATCAGATGCGTTAGGGAAAGGTAAGTCCCGGGAAGGGGAGGCTTCCCGGGACTTGGGAGAGGTGGGAAGAAGAAGCGGATTGCTTCTGGCGCTGGTCTGGGATACTGCAGGGGCCATGCCAAAAACGGCCTAATCAAGATAACCATCGGATCTGATTAATTTTCCTTTTCTTTATCAACCATTTTAGTATGTTTTTATCTGCGAATTTTTTATGCAGTGGGCACTTTTTGCGCCACCTTTTTTAGCACCCGGTGTTTGGCTGGACCATTTTCGATAGTTCATGGTAAAATTTTTAAGTAGACATAGATGCAACACCGTGGCGGAGGGTGCTTATGTCGCTGGATTATACTGAAATTTGCATTGGTTCGCCCAATATGGTCATCGATAAGCTTACCAAGCGGTTAGGCCAATTAAATTTTAGCAGCCGCAACTTACGTATAGGCATCACCGATGATCCGGACTATACGTTCAGGGAAATGGGCGGCCATGCCAACTGGGCTTTGATGAAACTTTTGTATGTGACCAGATCCTTTGCCAAAGCCCTGGAAATGAGCGATCTGCTACGTTCTTACGACGGTAAACTGTTCGTGAACGACGAACAGGCCCAGCAGGCGGGGCCCCATTCAAACACCTATTACGCCTATGCCCTGATCCGTTAGGCCGCGCCAACCAAACAACTTCCCCAAAAGGAAAAGGCGTTACTATTTGGCATTTCCCTTTTTATTTTCAGGCAAATACCTAAAAACAGCCCGCATCCGATCGCATCCCGTCCAAACACCGGTTCAATTTTTTGCACCCATTGCGGCGAACCATATCCGGCCATTGGGCCAGACCACCGGCTGTTGCCCGGTGACCGGAAAACAATGTATTGCCCAGGCAAAGCCATGGGTTGCCTTTCGTTCGGCCAAGCGATAGTATTGCTGATCGTCTCCGCCCAAATAATGGACGGACAATTTTTTGTACGCACCCTGCGGCCTCGCCGCGCAAACAGGTATTTGTCATGTTCTGGAACCAAGAAATCGAAACAATCAGCCGCCCGGACCTGGAAAAACTGCAACTGGAGCGGCTCAACAAAACCATGCTCAACGCGGCGAACTCACCCTGCTACCAGCAAAAGTGGGCCGACATGTCCATCAAGCCCGGCGAGATCGTATCGCTGGAGCAACTGCGCGAGGTGCCCTTCACCGAAAAGCAGGACCTGCGTAATGGTTTCCCATACGGCAACCTGGCCACGCCCAACAAAGACGTCGTCCGCGTACACGTCAGCAGCGGCACCACCGGCGTGCCCACCGCCGTGTACCACACCCAGCAGGACCTGGACAACTGGACCGACCTCGTGGCCCGCTGCCTGTTCATGGTCGGCATGCGGCCCGAAGATATTTTCCAGAACATGATCGGCTACGGCCTGTTCACCGGCGGCCTGGGCCTGCACTACGGCGCCGAACGCCTGGGAGCCCTGGTCATCCCCTCGGGCGTGGGCAACTCCTCGCGTCAGATCAGCCTGATCCGCCAGTTCAACGTGACCTCCACCCACGTCATCCCCAGCTACGCTCTGAAGCTGTTGGATTCCTTCCGCGAGGTCAAGATCGACCCCAGGGACCTGAGCCTTCGTCTGATGATCATCGGCGCCGAGCCCCACAGCGAAGAGGCCCGCCAGCGCATCGAAGAGGCCTACGGCGTATTCGCGGCCAACTGCTTCGGCCTGTCCGAAATGAACGGCCCCGGCGTGGCCTTCGAGTGCCCGGAAAAAAGCGGCCTGCACCTGTGGGAAGACAACTACATCATGGAAGTGATCGACCCCGACACCCTGGAGCCCGTGCCCGACGGCGAGGTGGGCGAACTGGTGCTGACCACCCTCTGCCGCCAGGCCATGCCCCTGGTCCGCTACCGCACCAGGGACCTTACGTCCATCATCCCCGGCCAGTGCGCCTGCGGGCGGACCCATCGCCGCATCGCCCGCATCAGCGGCCGCAGCGATGACATGTTCATCATCAAGGGCGTCAACGTCTACCCCATGCAGGTGGAATCGGTGCTCATGGGCTTCGAGGACGTGGGCAACAACTACGTCATCGTCCTGACCAACGAAGGCCCCGTGGACTACATGACCGTCAAGGTGGAACTGCACGAAAAGAACCGCACCATGAACTCCGAAAACATGGAGCGCCTGGCCCGCCGCCTGGGCCGGGCCCTGCGCGACGAAGTGCTGGTCAGCGCCAATGTGGAACTGGTTGCCCCGGAAAGCATCCCCACCCCGCCGGGCAAAGCCATTCGCGTGGAAGACAATCGCGATCGCTAGGAATTCCGGGTACCTTTTTTGAAAAAAAGTTCCCCGCGCCCCTCAAAAAACTTTGCGCGAAGCCTTTCTGCCTGCGGCTGAAAGGCTTCGCGGCGTTTGGGCCCCGCACTTGCTCGTGGCTTAGGCTGCTGTTGCCGCGTCAATTGTTTTTGCCTGCGGCAAAAACAATTGACGCCGTAACGGGCAAACCACCCATCGCTCCCCGAAAAAAACGACCGTTTATTGATTTGCGGCGAAGCGGCAAATCAATAAACGGCAAAGTTTTTGGGGGGTGTGGGGGGCTTTTTTCAAAAAGCCCCCCACGAATCTCAGAACTCAGCGCCGACCTTGAAGCCCTGGGCAATGGCGTCGAGGACTGTGAGGCCGCCCGAGGCGTCGCCGATGACTTCGACATTCAGGCCCTTGGCCTTGATGGGATCGGCCAGTTCGTTTACCGGGGCCGCGCCGGCGGCCACGACGACGGTGTCGGCGTCAATGGAGGCGGCTCCGTCGCCGGTCTTGTAGTTGACCTTGCCGGGCTCGACGCCGGTGACGGTGACGCCGGTCTTGATGCCCAGGCCAAAGGCCTTGACCAGGCCCAGGACGATCCACTTGGTGGAGCGGCCGATGCCCTTGCCGATCTTGGGCAGCATTTCCACGACGGTGACCTTGTGGGAGCCGGTGACCATCATTTTGGCCACGACGTCAGGGGTCTCACCCCTGAACAGGGTCAGGTAGTAGGCCTGTTCGGGGGTCAGGGCGCCGCGTTTGGCGATGTTGAGGGCCGTCTCCAGGCCCACGGCGCCGCCGCCGATGACCACGACGTTTTCGCCGGTCACCTCGGCCGTGCCCTTGAGCACATCCCAGGCATGGACCACGTTGGAGCTATTGAGACCGGGAATGGGCGGCATGATGGGCTTGGCGCCGGTGGCAACGACCACCAGGTCGGGGTTGAGACCGGCCACATAGTCGGCGTCGGCGGTTACGCCCAGGCGCACGTCGATTTTCAGTTCCTTGAGATAGGCCGCCTGCCATTCAACGATGGCCTCGAAGTCGGGTTTTTCCGTGGCGTTCCAATACCAGGAAATCTGCCCGCCGATCTTGTCCGCCGCCTCGATCAGGGTGACCTTGTGGCCGCGCTCGGCAGCCGTGATGGCAGCCTGGCAACCGGCCGCGCCGCCGCCGATGACCACCATGTGCTTGGCCTGGGCCGCGGGTTGGGGCTTGCCGTCGGCCTCGTGGCTGGCCCTGGGGTTGATCATGCAGCCGATGGGCTTGAAACTCATGATGGCGTCAAAGCAGCCCTGGTTGCAGCCCACGCAGCGTTTGATCAGCTCCGGGCGTCCGCCCTTGGCCTTGTTGGCCAGCTCCGGATCGGCGATGAAGGGGCGGCCCATGCAGATCAGGTCGGCGTCACCCCGAGCCAGGATGGCCTCGGCCAGGTCCGGATTGTGGACGCGGTTGCTGCAAGCCACCGGGATGGTGACGTTGTGCTTGATGCCCCGGGACAGGTAGGCGAAACCGCCGGCGGGCAGCTCGTGGGTGAGCTGGGGCACCTTGGTCTCGTGCCAGCCTCCGGTGACGTTGATCATGTCGGCCCCGGCGTCCTGCATGGCCTTGGCGAAGATGGCCGCTTCCTGGTTGGTGTGGCTGCCGGGCACGAAGTCGTTGCCGGCCACGCGGACATTGATGCAGAAGTCCGGGCCCACGGCGGCGCGGCATTTCTGCATGACCTCGATGCCGAAACGCATGCGATTTTCCAGTTCGCCGCCGTATCCATCGGTGCGTTTGTTGATCTTGGGGCTGAGGAACTGGCTGATCAGATAACCGGCCGAGGCCAGGATCTCCACCATGTCCATGCCAGCTTCCCTGGCACGCAGGGTGGCCTGGACAAAGTCGTCCTGGACCTGGGCGATGTCCTCCAGAGTCATTTCACGGCACTCTTCCTTGGTGAAGTTGGAAAAGTGCGGCGAGCAGCTTATGGCCTGCTGGCCGATGGCCAGGGAATGGGCATAGGCCCCGGCCATGTAGAGCTGTACGGCGGCCTTGGCCCCGGCGTCCTGGATGGACTTGGCCAGGCGGTTCAGGCCGGGGATGTCCTCGTCCTTCATGATGTTGACCATGAAGGGTCCGCCGCTCTTGTCGTTGATCACGCAGCCGCCGACAATGCAAATGCCAGCGCCGCCCTCGGCGCGCTCCCGGTAAAATGCCACGAGTTGGTCATTCACCGCGCCGTCGGGCGTGTAATTCAGGTGCATGGCCGGCATGACGATCCGGTTGCGCATCTCCATTTTGTTGATGGTAATGGGTTCAAACAACAAAGGATAATAGCTCATGGAACACTCCACCTGCGATTAGAAATTGCTCCTGGGGTAACTACTTGATAACTGAATAGCCGTTCAGGTTCAACTTAAAAAAGAAGTGGCATTATTTTTTGTAAACGGCGTTCCGCCCAAAATTACCAAGGATATAGCCAGTTTTTAAACCGGCTATATTTTTCTGGACCACAGAACATAGTCTTTGACAAATCCCTGGCCTATCAGACGGTCAGCCTCCTTCACGGCGTCGGCCTTGGTCAGATAGGGGCCCAACAGCACCCTGTGCCAGGAACCGAGTTTGGTGCTCTCCCAACGCTCCAGCCGGCCCTTGTAGCCGCGCTTGTTCCATTCTTTGAGGATCCGCTGGGCCTCGGACTGCTTGCGTAGAGAAGCAACCTGGAGAAAAAAGCCGTTTTCCGGCAGCTTCAACTTAGGCTTGGCCGTTGTGGGCTTCGGGGCCGGAGTGGCCATGGCGACCACGGTGGCCGTGGCCTTGGCGACAGTCGTGGGAGCAGGCGTGGGTTTGGTTTTGGCCGGCTGAGGCTTGGGCGTGAATACAGCCTTGGCCGGCTTAGGTTTGGGCGTTGACACCGCCTTGGGCGCGGGGGTGGGCTTGGCTTTAGGCTTTGGCTTCACGGCTGCGGGGGTGGGCCCGGCGGCCAAACGACTGACAGTCTCGGGGCTGAGCTTTTGCAGGCTGTCCAACAGCCGGCGCCTGGTCTCGGGCTCCTGGGGGTTTAGCTCCAAGGCCCGATGCAGGCTGACCACCGCCTCGGCGTGCTTGCCCCTGGCCGCCAGGATTTCGCCCTGGGTCACCCACAGTGCGGCCCGGTCCGGAGCCAGGGCCACGGCCCGCCGGGCCAGGGATTCGGCCCTAGCCATCTCCTTGCCCCGCTTGGCCAAGACCCAGGCCAGATTGTTGAGGACCACGGGGTTTTCACCGTCCATGGCCAAGGCCTGGTGATAAAGGCTTATGGCCTGGTCTTCCCGGCCCAGGGCCAGTTCGGACGAGGCCTTGTCGCCCAGGACCGCCGGGTTGCGCGGAACCAGTTCCAGGGCCCTGTCAAAATAGGCGATGGCCTGCTGGTGGTTGCCCTTGGCCACCTCGCACAGACCCAACATATGCAGGCTGGTCACCGCGTCCGGATTCAACTCCAGGTCTTTTTTCAACAATGGTTCGGCCTGATCGTAACGGCCTTGCAGGAAAAACGCTTTACCTTCCTGACCAAAGCTTTTGCTGCTCAGTTGCACCATGGCCCAACCGTCGCTCAGCTCAAAAGGTCCGCTTGCCTGGCCCATTTCCAGCCCGGCGGTTTGGGCCAACACCTTGGGGTCGATCTTGGAGCGTTCCAGGCAGATGAAGGACATGCGCATGGCCTGCGGATTGGCCTTTGCCTGTTCCGCGGCCCGGTCCACGAAATTTTGCCCCTCCGGCAGGTTGCCCGGCTTGAGCGGCTCCAATAGGGCGGCATCCCCGGACCAGACCATGCGCAGACACATCTGCGGTTCGGCCGCGCCGGCGGCCCCCGGCGCCGTCAACCAGACCACGGCAAGCCACAGTAATAAAAACCTTGTGATCGCATCCTTCATGCAGTGATTATAGGCTTAGCACTCGAACCATGCAATTGCGCTGAACAACAGATACAATATCAATTTAGTTGCATTTGTCGCGACCGATGCTATGCTGTCTTTGCCGCACCGTTCAACGGAAAGACGAGAATACCATGACTTTTTCATCCGGTGTTGAATGCTCTGTCTGGCTGCCTCCCCTGGTCTCGTTTTGCATCAGCTTTTTCACGTCCATGGGCGGCATCTCGGGCGCGTTCCTGCTCCTGCCGTTTTCCATGAATATCCTGGGCTTTACCAGCCCGGCCGTCAGCCCCACCAACATGGTCTACAACGTCGTGTCCATACCCAGCGGCGTTTGGCGCTTTATCCGGGAGGGCCGCATGCTCTGGCCCCTGACCTGGGTGGTGGTGGTGGGCACCCTGCCCGGCGTCATCGTCGGCGGCTGGATCAGGCTGGCCTATTTGCCCGACCCCAAGCCGTTCAAGGCATTCGTTGGCTGCGTGCTGTTGTATATCGGCGCCCGCATGTTCATGGATCTGCTGGGCAAGTCAAAGTCCAAGCAGGCCGCCGGGCAAAGCGCCGACCCCAACGATTTCCGGGTGAACAACCTTAGATTGACCGTCAAGGCCCTCTCCTTCACCTTCCAGGGCCAGGACTACAGCACCTCCTGGATCGGCATCGCCGTGTTGTCGCTGGTGGTGGGTGTAATCGGCGGGGTCTACGGCATCGGCGGCGGGGCGATTCTGGCCCCGTTCTTCGTGGCCATCAGTCATTTGCCCGTCTACGCGGTGGCCGGCGCGGCCCTGATGGGCACCTTTGTCACCAGCATCGCCGGGGTGCTCTTTTACCAGCTTGTGGCCCCTTACTACGAATCCGGCGGCATGGTAGTCAGCCCTGACTGGCTGCTGGGCTTTTTGTTCGGCATCGGCGGTTTCGCGGGCATGTACCTTGGCGCGCGGACCCAGAAGTACGTACCGGCCAAGTGGATCAAGCTGGGTCTGGCCATCGTAGTCACGTTCGTGGCCCTGCGCTACATAGTCGGCTATTTCATCTGATAGACCTTTAGCAGGCTGTTAAAAAACCGCGCAAACTGAGCGATTTGGCAAAACCACGATTTTGCCAAGCCACGGTTGAAAAAGTCTAGGATGGACTTTTTCAACACACTGTTAAAACATCATGCGACGCTGGGCCGCCGTCAAGCGCCCCGGCCCGTTTCCGCCGCAGATTTCATTCGGCAATATCCCACCGTCCTGCTATTTTTAACTAAACAACGTTTTCCAAGAAGGAGCGTACGGAAAGATGGACCAGGACGAAAAATACTTAAAGGTTGTCGAAGCAATCAACAAGGCCGGCGGAACGCCGCCACCCGTAACTCCCACTCTCATCGAACTGATAAAAGAGGTGATCAGGCCGGAAGAGGTTGACTTCATCCTGGCCTTCAGCGAACAGACATCCCAGACCATGGAGCAGCTAAAGGCGTCCTCGGGCCTGAGCGAAGACGAAATCAACGCCATGGTGGACGTCCTGGCGAAAAGGGGCGTCATCTTCAACCAGCCCAACCGCAAGGGCGTAATGGTTTTCAAGCTCCTGCCGCTGTTGAACGTGGGCCTGTTCGAATACCTGTTCATGAAAAAGCTGGAGATCACCCCCTACACCAAGCGCCTGGGCGAACTGTTCACCAAAATGTTCGATGAACAAAGGGATCTGGTGAAGGCCCACTATAAAGACGTGCTGGCGATGGTCAAACACCATCCGACCGTGGACCGCACCGTGCCCTACACGACCAACCAGGGCACCGGCAAGCCCATCTCCATCCAGATCAACAAGAGCCTTGGTGATTTTAAAGAACAGACCATGCCGTTCCAGGACGTCAAGGACATCATCGAAAAGTTCGACGACATCGCGGTGGGCCACTGTTTTTGCCGCCACTTCAAGGATCTGACCGGACATCCCTGCCAGCAGACCGATTCCCGGGAAAACTGCTTCACCTTTGGCAAATCGGCCCGCCACACATCCCAGCAGGGTTTCGCCCGCATGGTCAGCAAGGAAGAGGCCTTGGACATCCTGGCCAAGGCCGAGGAAGACGGCCTGATGCACAAGGCCTATCACCCCAATTTTGACTCCAGCCGCGACGAAACCAGCATCTGCTCCTGCTGCACCTGCTGTTGCGGCAATGCCCATGACAACACCATCGCCGGTACGGCCAACGAGGCCTGGTATCTGGCCGTCTTCGACATGGAAGCCTGCGTGGGCTGCGGGACCTGCGTGGAGCACTGCAATGCCAAGGCCCTGAGCATGGGCGACGACGACAAGCCCGTACTGGACGAGGATCTTTGCATCGGCTGCGGCTATTGCGCCTACCTGTGCCCGGAAAACGCCATCGGGCTTACCCAGGCCCGGCGGGTGGTGTATGTAACTCCCCAAATGCCCGCCTAATCAGTTCCATCAATTTTTAGGCCCCGGGTTCAACCGAATCCGGGGCCATTTTTCGCGCCGCGGAGCGTTGGTTATCAATCGGACGGGCCGCGGCCGCGTCGCCGCCCGGCGGATTTCGGGCCATCGGGCCGGATTAGCGGACTCCCGCCTCTTTTTTGCCCTGGACCTGCCCGTTTCGCCCACCCGACACTCTCGTGCGGCAATGACCGCCCAGAGAATGGTTCATACCGGCGTATATATAATAGGAAAATAAAAACAGAGTGAAAATAAAAGATTCGCAACAAAAATGCAGGAAAAAAAAAGGCCCGGCATGATACACGAGGCAAATATTTGAATGTCTCACACAAAATTGGTTGACATAGAGTGTCGCGCAATAATACCGTAGTGAACGAAGTTCAGCGGAATTTTGCGGCCACGGGCGGGATCAGCCGATGCGAAATCGGACTCTCATCCGTATTATACGATTTCCTTGCCGCGAGGGAGAATCTTCAACATACGCCGGGAACATGGGCAAGTGACCATTATATCTCGGCGTCGGCACACACAGATACCGCTGACCAGTGGTGCCGCGCTCGGCAACCGGACTCTTCGGTGTGAAGCACGGCGGACAACAGCAAACGGCAAACATGTGTCTGGTCATAGGCTTGTCTTTGACAAGGCATTGTATCCACCCCTTTGGGGCGCTATCTCAATTGCGTGCAAACCTTTCAAAAAAATAGGAGGGCGGGAGATTATGTTCTCGGGAAAGTCACTTAAACTGGCTTTGGTTATGGCAATGATTGTGATTGGCGCATTGGTGGGGCAAGCCTATGCGGCCGACACGGTCAAAATCGGTTTCATGGCCAACATGTCTTCGGCCCCGTGCAAGAGCTCGCTTGCCGCGGCCAAGATGGCCGTTGACGAGATCAACGCAGCCGGCGGCGTAAACGGCAAACAGGTCGAACTGATTGCCGAAGACACGACGGGGCAGATCCCCAAAGCAGTGGAAATCTACAAAAAACTGGTCATGAACGATCACGTGGTTGCCGTGATCGTGGCCGAAAAGGTCGAGATGGCCGTCGCGGGCATGGAAATCGGCGCGGAACTTTACGCGGAGTATCCCCACCTGATGTTCAGCACCATCGGCTCGGGCGACTCCATCTGGCACAAGGTGCGCGACAATTACGACAAATACGGCTTTGCCTTCCAGACGTATTACAGCACTTCCACCAACTACCTCAAGATCTGGGCTCCGATCTTCGTGGACATCTACGGCAAGCTGTTCAAGTCCAAAAAGGTCGCTTTGATCTATGAGGACATGGAGTGGACCAAACCGTTGCGCCAGGGCATCGAGGGTGTCTCGCCCCGCCTGGCCGATGTGTACAAGAATCTCGGCATGGAAGTGGTCTACGAAAGTACGGTTTCGGTGGACCAGACCATGTTCACCTCCATTTTCGAGGAAGCGGCCGCGTCCGGGGCCGAGGTTATCGACTGCGCCATCGGCTACATCAACGAAGGCGCTTTTGTCAAGCAGTGGGCCCAGTCCAGCGCCCAGGACCTGCCCATCACCATCTGGGGCGGCCTGGCCGGCATGCCTCCCTTCTGGAAGATATCCGGCGGCCAGTGCCTTGGCGTGATGGTCGGTTCATCCATGGTGGCGGTGCCCATCTCCCCCAAAACCATTCCGTTCATGACCAACCTGTATACGAAGTATAAGACTGGTGCCATTTTCGGCTCCCACACCACCTATGACACCCTCTACGGGTTCAAGAAGGCCATGGAGACCGCCGGTCCCAACGCCGACGTGCCCGCGCTGATCAAGGCCGTCGAGGGCGTCGAGGAAGTGGCTGTGCTGGGCTCCATCGGCTGGGATGCCAAACTCCACTACAATCTGCCCTATCCCAAGTACATGACCCCCGTGGTGCAATGGCAGAAGGACGGCAAGGGCGGCGGCGACATGAAGGTTATCTATCCTGAGAACCTGGCCCAGGCCCCGGCCAAGACCCCCGCGGAACTTCGCAAGTAAAGCAAACAAACCTTTAAGCCCGGCCAGGGCGGCGGCCTCGAGCCGCCGACCCGGCCGAGGGCTGACGTGAGGCCGATCCATGTTGATGATGAAGCTTCAATCAATACTGGTCTACACCTTCATCTGGGGGTCTATTTACCTGCTCATATCGCTGGGCTTTTCGTTGGTCTGCGGAGTCCTGCGCATATTCCACCTGGGATACGGCGCGACTTTTGTCCTGGCAGCCTACGGCACCTGGCTCTTCATTTCCTGGGCGGAGATGGGGCTTGCCGCTTCCATCATGTGCATGATGCTTGTGCAGGTCGGATTTGCCCTATTGGTGTTTTACTGGGGAATATTCCAGAGATTTCTTGAACAGGAAGAAGTACTGCTGACGCTGGCCATGCTGGTGTTCATGGCCGTGACCCACATGGCCAATCACTGGTTCCCGGTCACCGCCGGAGTCAGCCTGGAGACCACCATCATTCCGGGCACCTTCAAGATCGGAATGGTGCGCATCTCCTACCAGATGCTGCTGGCGGCATTGGTTGGAATTGGAGTTACGGCCGCATATGTGGTCTTCTTCCTGAAAACCAAGTCGGGCCTGATAATCAGGGCCATCAGCCAGGACACCAGGGCCTCCATGCTCATGGGAGCGGACGTAAATCGCTATTACGGCCTATCCATGGTGCTCTCGGTGATTCCGCCCGCAATCTGCACCTTGATGATCGCCCCCTTCTGGTCGGTTGAGCCCTTCATGGGCAATCAGCTGATGATGACGGCCATGATGGTGGCCATCTTGGGCGGATTGGGCAGCCTCAAGGGAAGCATCGCGGCATCCTATCTGATCGGCTTCATTCACGCATCGGTCAGTTTCCTATACATATCGCGCTTCATGGGTTTCGCCGCCTTGGTGATCACCCTTATCGTGATGATATTCAAGCGGGGCGGCCTCTACGCCGGAGAGACCATATGGTAGACCTGGAGATCAAACGCGACCGCCTTGTCCTGCGCTGGTCGCAACATAAATACGAATTCGTCATCGAGCCCAGGTACTGGATGAACCCGTCATTGGGGGTGGGCATAATGCTCATCATTCCTTTGTTCGTGTTCAACTGGCCAAACCTGCTGACCATGGTCACCACCGCCAACCTGCTGGCGGCCATGACCATTCCGCTGTCCCTGCAGATTCTGGGCACGGGACGGCTCAACTTCGGACCGCAGCTTTATCTGGGCCTGGGAGGCTATACCGCCGCCCTCCTGGATTTGCATTTGGGCTGGGGGCCCTGGCTGACCCTGCCCGCCACGGTCTTTGTCTGTTTTTCGTTCTCGTTGCTCCTCAGCCCGATCACCTGGATAGCCAAGGGGCTCTATTTTTCCCTGATCACCCTGATACTGCCCCTGGCCTTCCTGGACCTCACCTACATCTACGGAGACATCTTCAGGGGCGAGGTTGGTCTGATGGGCATGCAGGCCCTCATCGACCTGGGCAAGGTCAAGTGGAACTATCTGGCCTACTACTACTTATCGCTGGTCCTGCTGTTGGCATATATGCTGCTGGCCGTGAGGATCGGCAAGTCACGCTACGGATTCTCCCTTGCGGCCATCAACGAAAACGAAGACGTGGCCCGCATGATGGGCGTGCCGGTGAACTTCTACAAGGTTCTGTATTACGTCTTCCCTTCGGTCCTCATCGGCGTGGTGGGCTGGTTCATCGTGCACACCTTCCGCACCTTTGCCGGAGTGACCTACCTGCCCCTGGACTTCATGCTCAAGATTCTGATCATCGTCCTGATTGGCGGCAGGGCCTATGTGTACGGAGCCGTGCCTGGCGCCTACTTCGTGGCCTCGCTGGAGGAACTCCTGCGGGGGTTCGGCGCACTGCACTATGTGGTGTTCCCACTGGTGCTCATAATCATGATCCTGATCCTGCCCAGGGGCGAGGGTCTCTACGGGCTCTATCACAAACGGCACCCGCGGGATTATTTCCCGGTGCTTCGCGTTCGCAGGGACTAGAGGTTTATCAGCATGTTAGAGGTCAAAAATCTGACAAAAAGCTTTGACGGCCTGATGGCGCTCAAGGATGTGTCATTCTCGGTGGGCCAGGGCGAGATCGTGGGCCTCATAGGTCCCAACGGCGCCGGCAAGACCACGGCCATGAACTTGATCAGCGGCGCGTTCAAACCCACGTCCGGCCAGGTCCTGCTCGACGGCGAAGACATCACCGGACTGCCGTCCTACAAAATCTGCCACCGGGGAATATCGCGCACCTATCAGATACCCCAACCGTTTTCGGCCATGACCGCCCTGAGCGGGGTGGCCGTGGCGGTGATAAACGGTAAAAAACGCAGGGACATGTCGGTGGGTGACGCCCTCGTCGAGGCATCATATTACCTGGAGTTCGTCGGGCTGTTTGCCAAGCGGGACACCCTGGCCTCGGAACTCACCCTGTACGAATTGCGCATGTTGGAGCTGGCCCGGGCCCTGGCCACCACCCCCAGGCTGCTGCTGTTGGACGAAGCCATGGCCGGACTAAACCCGGCGGAGGCCTCCAGCGCCCTGGATATGATGTGGGACGCCCAGTCCCAGTTCGGCATAACAATCTTGTGGATCGAGCACGTGATGAAGGTCATTACCAAGGCGGCCAACCGTCTGGTGGTGCTCAATTACGGCGAGAAGCTGGCCGAGGGCAAGCCCGACGAAATCATGAACGATGAGGCGGTCATCGAGGCCTACCTGGGAGGCCATCATGCTCGACATTAAAGGCCTGAAGGTGTCATACGGCGTCATTCCGGTTCTGCACGGAATCGATCTGCGGGTGAACCAGGGTGAGCTGGTCGCCCTGCTGGGTTCCAACGGCGCCGGCAAGACATCGCTATTAAACAGCATATCCGGCATGCTCAAGCCCGTCAGCGGCGACATCACCATGGACGGCGAGACCTTGACGGGCAAAAAGCCCCACGAGGTCGTGGCTCACGGAGTGGTGCAGATCCCCGAGGGGCGCAAGATTTTTCCCTACTTCACCGTGTACGAAAACCTCCTCATGGGCGCCTGTCGCAGCGGTGCCTGGGGCAAGCGCGAAGAAGTCCTGCAAAAAGTGTACGAGATGTTCCCCATTCTGGAGGAGCGCAAGGAACAGCGGGCCAGCACCATGAGCGGCGGCCAACAGCAGATGCTGGTCATCGCCCGGGGGCTGATGAGCCAGCCTAAGCTGCTGATGATCGACGAGCCGTCCCTGGGCCTAAGCCCGGCCATAATGGACCAGATCTACGAGGTCATCTCCACTTTCGTGCAGCAGGGCATAACCGTGCTCTTGTCCGAGCAAAACGTCCAGGTTGCTCTGAGCATCGCCGATCGGGCCTACGTGCTGCAGGACGGCGAAGTAGTGCTGGAGGGGGATAGTACCGAACTCATGGGCAACCAACTGGTCAAAGAAGCCTACATGGGGATATGACAGCCATGGAAAACAATAGTACGGCGCAACAAGACTACGCCCGGTTCATGGAAGAGCTGTTCAGCCCGGACCAGGCCGCGGACAAACCAGAAGCCCTGGAAGGCCTCCGGGTGCTGGATTTGTCCCACATGATCTTCGGCCCCACGGCCGCCCGCATCCTGGGCGCGTACGGCGCCGAAGTCATCAAGGTCGAGGTGCCCTATGTGGGCGACTACTGGCGCGGCTCCACCTATTGGGGCAAATACTGGAAACATTCCAACCCGCTGTGGCACTTCATCAACCACAGCAAATACTTCGTGGCCATAGACGTCAAAAAGCCCGAGGGCAAGGAGTTGATCCTGCAACTGGCCGAAAAGGCCGACGTGGTCATAGAAAACTTTTCGCCCGGCACGGTGGAAGCCTGGGGCATCGGTTACAGCACGGTCAGCAAGATCAACCCCAAGGTTATCTACACTTCGTGCAGCACCTACGGCCAGTTCGGGCCCTACCGGTTCCGGCCGGGATGGGACCTGCTGGCCCAAGGCACCAGCGGCATGCTGGCCGCCACCGGCTACCCGGATACGGACCATTTCTTCAAAGTACCCGATTTCTATGGAGACTTTTATCCGGGCAACTTCGCGGCAATGATGATTCTTTTAGCCCTCAACGCCAGGGAACGCACCGGCAAGGGCCAAATCGTGGACCTGGCCCAGGGCGAGATCCTGATGCGCGCCTTGCCCCATTTCACCCATGACAGCATCAGCCAGGAGCAGCTCGAGCGCACCGGTAATCAAGACCCAACGGCGGCCCCATCGGGCATATTCAAGACCGCGAACGGGCGTTTCGTGGCCCTGGCCGTTGGCGCCCAGGAGCAGTTCGAGGCCCTTTGCCAGGCCATGGGCCGCGCCGAGATGGCCGACGACCCGCGCTATGCTGACACCCTGGAACGCCTGAAACCCGGCGCAGCCGCGGAGTTGACCAAGCTCGTCGGCGACTGGGTGACCGAAGTCGACCTGGACAAAATAATGTCCCTGGCCATTGAGCACGGCTTCCCCGCCGCGCCGGTGATGAATGACATGCAGATATGCCATGACCAATGGCGGCGGCACCGGGGCAACATCATCGAGTTCGAAGACGTGATGTACGGCAAGATGGTGATGCAGACCCCCACCACCAAACTCAGCGGCACCCCCAGCCGGGTCAAGTGGCTCACCAGGCCCCTGGGCTACCACAACAGGTATGTATTCAAAAAACACCTTGGCCTGAGCGAGGAACGCATTACCGAGTTGGAGAAATCCCGCGCCGTGGGCTATTGGGACTACCGGGTGGGGCAGCGTCCTCCGGTGTACTACGACATCAACAACGACCCCATCTTCAACTACAGCCCGGAGGCTTAAGGACCATGGCCGCTAAAGAGCAAATATACTCGAGGTATGTGGGCAAGCGCGGCACCAAGGAGCGGGTCACCAAGTGGGCTGACCTCCTGTCCGGCATGCTGTCTGTGGAGGGCAAGCCAGAGGCCCTGGAGGGCGTCCTGGTGCTTGATCTGAGCTACGCCAACTACTGCGGCGTGATCATGGCCAGCTTTTTCGCCGAGGCCGGAGCCGAGGTAATAAAGGTGGAGCCGCCCCAGGGCGACCCGGCCAGGCTGATGGCCCCCCATGGCGCCTCAAGGGACGGCGTGGGCAGCAACTACCTCATGGAAAGCCGCAACAAGCGGCACCTGAGCCTGGACCTGGAAACCGATACCGGCCGCGCCAACCTGCTCAAGCTGGCGGCCAAGGCCGATATCGTCATAGAGACCGGCGCGCCTGGCGAGCTGGATTCCATGGGAATCGGCTACCGCCAACTGCGCGAAATCAACCCGGGGCTGATCTATGTAGCCATCAGCCCCTACGGCCATTTCAGAGGCAAGGAGGGCAAATGGGGCCAGATGCCCTGGTCCGACCTCACCAGCCAGGCCGAGTCGGGCATGTCGGCGGTGATAGGCGGCCTGCCCACCGACCCCGAGCCCTACAACTGGCCCACCAGGGCCGGATTCTATGCGGCGGGCTATTCCACGGCCGTCGAGGCCGCTACCGGAGCCCTGGCCGCCTTGCTGTTCAGGAGCCGAACCGGCAAGGGACAAATGATAGACGTGGCTGCGGCCGACTCCTTTTCCTCCTGCGTCGGGGTGCCGCCGACCTTTGGCTATGTCTGGAAAAAGTCGCGCATACGCTATGGCGCCCTGGACTACGGTCTGAGCCCCTACGGCTTCTTCAAATGCAAGGACTCGCACCTGGCAATCGCCTGTTTCCGCGACCAGGACTTCCGGGCCGCCATCAAGGTTCTGGGCCTATGGAAGATAGAAGAAGACTGGCGAACCATCCTGGACCGCATCACCGATGACTTTTCCCGGGTGCGCGAGCTCCAAGAGGATGTGGAAAACGCGGTGGCCAAGTTCACCTATGAAGAACTGTTTCAACGGTTCTCCAAATACGCCGGCAAGGTGGCCCGTTCCAAGTGGCGGGGCGGCGGTCTGCCGGTGACCACCAGGATGCTCACCCCGTCCGAGGCCGCCTCCCAAAAGCATTGGCAAAAGCGCGACGTGTTCGTGCAGGCCGAGCATGCCCGCTACGGCACCTTCACCCTGCCTCTGGCGGGCAAGATGTCCGACACTCCGCTACGGATCAAGTGGGTGTCGGTGGACGTGGGAGAGGACAACCAATACATATTCGATAAATACGGCCTGACGGAGTCATAAGACGCGTTTCAACTGAAAGGCCGCTGAAACCAGCGTCTTGAATCCAGGCGGACTGAAAGTTATAGAGCCCTCAAGGAGTTCGCTCCTTGAGGGCTTTTGCATTAACCCAACGCCTAACGCAACGTCCATAAGAAGGCCTGCGTCATTGTCTCGGCATACCCGGACTCGCTCCATCACAAGTCATCGCGCATACCGCCGAAAAATCAAACCCCGGTCAGTCCGCAAGAATATAACGCAGCAACATGTCGGCGGTTTCGTCCATGAATCCTTCCCTGTCAAGCCCCTTGATGCCGTACAGGACAAAACGGTGGCAGAGCATCTCCAGGGTGTAGGCCACGAACCTGGCCACTTCCCCGGTGGCTGCCTTGCGCAGGCCCGGCGTGCGCTCCAGCATGGCCGCCAGCCGCTCAACGGCGGCGGCTTCGTTGCGCATCAACTCTTGGGGCAGCATCACCGTGGGCGGAACCTGCTCGAACATCACCCTATGCAGTTCCGGCTCCATCTCATGCATACCCAGCATGGCCTCCACCAGGGCCCGGACAAACACTTCGTCGACGCCCCCTCGCCCCAACCCCGCCAAACGCTTGGTTATGAACTCATAGCCCATGTCCATGTGGCGCTTCATCAGGGCATAGAGGATCGCATCCTTGCCGGGGAAGTACTGATACAGCGAACCGATGGACACTCCGGCCCTCCGGGCGATGAGGTTGGTGTTGGCCCCGTTGTAGCCGCCCGACTCGAAAACCTGAGCAGCGGCTTCCAGGACCACCTCCACCGTGGCCTTTGAACGGCTCTGAACCGGTTGCTTGCGCGGCACCAGGCCTTTTTTGCGCGCCATCCGCGGTGCTCCCAATGCGAGTTGGTAAAACGAGCGATTACTCATATTATCAGCCTAGGCGAGTAAATGCTCATTTTTTGACGATGCCGAGGAGGTGAAACATGGCTTTCAAGGATTTCGTGCCCATGGAACACATGAATTTCCAGATGAACCGCGTGGCCTGTTATGGCGACATAGCCTGCCGCGAGGAAGACCTGTGGGAGATCGCGGCCGACATGCCGGAGTTCGACCCGCTGAACTGGTTCGAGCAGTGGAACAAGATCGCCATTCGGGCCGAGGACCAGGGCCGGACGATGCACGCGGCCTATTACCACCGCATGAGCGAGTTCTTTTTACACGGCGGCGACCCCCGCAAACTGCACGCGTATGAATCTTTCCAGCGTTGCTTTTACCAGGCCGTTGACGCCTCGGCCTTCGAGCGGACCGAGGTGCCCTATGAAGGTTCTTCGCTGCCGATGCTCAAGCTAAAGGCGGCAAACGAAAAAGGCGTTTTGCTGCTGCACGGCGGGTTTGACTCGTTTATCGAAGAATTTTACCCGGAAATGAAGCGCATGGCCGATTGCGGCTATTCCATGGTTATCTTCGAGGGGCCGGGCCAGGGCCGGGCCCTTAAACGGGGCCTCAAGATGACCTATGAGTGGGAGAGACCGGTGTCGGCGGTCCTGGATCACCTGGGCCTGGATCAAATCAACCTCATTGGCGTGAGTCTGGGCGGCTATCTGGCTCTGCGGGCGGCGGCGTTCGAACCGCGCATCCGGCGGGTGGTTGCATATGACATCATCTACGATTTTTTCGACGTGCTACTGGCCAAGGTGCCCGTGGAGATGCGCGACCAGTTGCGCCGGATGATTGAGCAGGGCCAACAGGACGAGGTCAACGCCCTGATGCGGGCCGTGGGCCAGACCAATGACGTGGTGGCCTGGGCCTTGGAGCACGGCATGTACATCTCGGGCACTGATTCGCCCTTTGGTTATTTGGAACATTTCATGAAATACAGCACCAAGGACATTTCAGGCCGCATCACCCAGGATGTTCTGCTGATGGCTGGTGAAAACGACCATCTGGTGCCGGTGGAGCTTTATCCCAAGCAAAAGGAGGCCCTCACCGCGGCCAGGTCGGTGACCGGCATGCTCTACGGCCAGGAAACGGGCATGGACCAGCACTGCCAGGTGGGCAACCCCCGCAAGGCCATCGACGATATCATTGCCTGGCTGGAATCGTTCAAAGACTGAAAAAGCCGCTAATCCCTTTCACGGCGGGCCTTGGCGTATGCTGGGCCCGCCTTTGTTTTCGGGCCGTAACCAAGCCTGTTTTTTGATGCTTGACATCCGGGTCAGGGCCGTATATTTCTATTTCAATGAACATGTTCATTAATTGAACATGTTCATTTTAAACAAACCACGCGAGTTTGAAATACCGTGACCCCCGAAAAAACCCCCATAGGCACCAGGCGGGCCGAACAAAAGGCCAAGACCCGTGAATTGATTCTCGAGAGCGCCACAGAGCTGTTCGACAAACTTGGATACGAAAAGACAACCATCAGGGCCGTGGCCAAGGGCGCGGGCGTGGGCCTGGGCACGGTGATGAGCCACTTCCCGGACAAGCGGTCCCTGTTGGTGGGCACGGTGCTGGATTTTTGGCAGGACACCGAGCAAAGGGTCTACAACTCTCTGCCCCAAAATACAAACATCAGGGATCTGTTTTTATTCATCACCACCGAGTTTTACAAGGCCTACGCAGCCAAGCCGGATCTTTCACGGACCTTGCTCAGAGAGCTTTCATTTGTAGAGGGCCAGTTGGCCGAAAGGCCTTGGGCCAAGGTTGATGAAATGCTCAAGCTGGCGACAATGATGGTGGAGCAAGGCAAACAGGCCGGTGAAATCCGCGCGGATGCCGACGCCAGCAGCGTGGGTCTGGCCCTGTTCGCCAATTACATGTTTGTGCTTCATATAGGTCTTTCCGAACCCGAGGTCAAAGTGAACAACATGGTCAACATGCTCAAAGCGCTAACCGACCAGCTTTATAAAGGCATCGGTGTCAACGCCGAAACTCCAACACCGGAGGAATAGCAAATGCTCGAACTTGCCCTGAAAGGAAACCGCGCCTATTGGTCGTGGATCTTGACCCTGCTTATATTGATCGGCCTGGGTTTCGCGGCCTATTGTCATCAGACCCTGCAAGGCCTCACCGTCACCGGCATGAGCCGGGACGTCTCCTGGGGCCTCTACATCGCCCAGCTCACGTTCCTGGTGGGCGTGGCCGCCTCGGCGGTGATGCTGGTGCTGCCCTATTACCTGCACCACTACCAGGACTTCGGCCGCATCACCATCCTGGGCGAGTTCCTGGCCGTCAGCGCGGTGGTCATGTGCATGATCTTCGTGGTGGTGGACCTGGGCAAGCCCGAACGCCTGATGAACATCTTTCTGCACCCCACGCCAAACTCGGTGCTGTTCTGGGACGTCACCGTCCTCAGCAGCTATCTGCTGCTGAACATATTCGTGGGCTGGGCCGTGTTGGAGGCCGAGCGCAAACAGGTGCCGCCGCCCAAGTGGATCAAACCACTGGTCTACTTTTCCGTGCCCCTGGCCGTGTCCATCCACACTGTCACGGCGTTTCTTTATGCCGGCCTGCCGGGCCGGGGCTACTGGCTCACGGCCATTTTGGCTCCGCGCTTTTTGGTCTCGGCCTTTGCCGCCGGTCCGTCCGTGTTGATCCTGTTGGCCATGGCCCTGCGGCGCTTCGCCGGCTTTGACGCGGGCGACCGGGCCATCCAGACCCTGGCCAAGATCGTCTGCTACGCCATAATCCTGCACATATTCTTCTTCCTGCTGGAGGTCTTCACGGTCTTTTACAGCCGGATTCCCAGCCACATGACCCATTTCATCTACCTGTACGCCGGGCTGGACGGCAAAAGCGCCCTGGTGCCCTGGATGTGGGGGGCCCTGTTCATGGGTCTGACGGCCATCGTCATCCTCATCGTGCCCAAGTGGCGCAGCCAGGACAAGCTGCTGGCCCAGGCCTGCGTGCTGGTCTTCGGCTGCACCTGGATCGACAAGGGCCTGGGCATGATGGCCGGTGGTTATATCCCCAACCCCATGCACGAGGTCACCGAATACGGGCCTACCTGGGTTGAAATTGCCGTCGCCGTGGGCATCTACGCCCTGGGCGGGCTGATCCTCACCGTGCTGTACAAGATCGTGGTAGGCGTCAAGCAAGAGGTGGGCGACATGGCGCCGGGCCAAAAGGCCATGCTGCATTAGGGCCGGGCGCTTAAATCCAATAATCCAATTCAAGGGCCGTTCCTGTTTCGGAGCGGCCCTTGGCGTTTGTTTACGAGGCCTACAAGGCCATGCGCCGGATTGACAGAAAAAATCAGGGCGGCTAACATACCCAAAGCAGGAAACGGGATAATCGCGGCAACCGGCCGCGTCCGGCGCCGATTCCGAACAACTCCTCACACAGGGGGCCCTTCATGGATTTCAAAGCCGATTCCAAGCTGACCCATATCCTCAACCCCGACGAGCAACGCACCCCCAGGGACATCCCCAGCCAGGTCCGTTACGACCCGCTCACCGGCCGCACGGCGCGCATCTGCCACTTCATGGAGCTAAAATGGCCCAAGCCCGATTTCGAGGCCATGATCCGCGGCAGCGAAAGCTATTGCCCATTTTGCCCGGACAAAATCATGGTGGTGACGCCGTTCTTCCCGGAAGACATCCTACCCGAAAGCCGTATGGTGCGGGGCAACAAGGTCCTCACGCCCAATATCGCCCCCTATGACGGGCTAAGCTGCGTGGCCGTTGTCAGCGACCGGCACTACATCCCCATGCTGGAGCTCACCCCGGAGCTGATCGCCGACAACCTCGCCATGTGCATGGAGTTTTTCCGCAAGGTCCACGACACCGGGCATGAAGAGTCGGTGTACCATCTGGTCAACTGGAACTACATGCCGCCTTCGGGCTCGTCGCTGATCCACCCGCATTTGCAGGTCTTCATCACCAGCCACGAGCCAAACCTGATGCGCGAGGAAAACCGGGCCGCCGCCGCCTATGCCGAGAAAAACGGCTCTAACTATTGGCAGGATCTGATCAAGGAAGAACAGAGCCGGGGCGAGCGCTTCCTGGGCCGCATCGGACGCACGGCCTGGATGATGAGCTACGCGCCCTTGGGCGTGGCCGGGGACGTGGTGGCCGTGGTGGAAGGGGCCCATTGCACCATGGACCTCACCGAACAGGACCTCAAAGACCTGGCCCTGGGCCTGAGCAAGGCCATGGCCGGTTACGACCGCATGGGCATCTACAGCTTCAACATGAATTTCTTCACCGGCAAGATCGGCGAACAAAGCGCGGGCTTCCACGCCGTGTTCTCGCCCCGGGCCTATTTCAACCAGGCCCTGGGCACCGCCGACGTCGGGGCCCTGCGCAATCTCTACAACGAGTCGATCTGCATGTCATATCCGGAGATGATCGCCGACTGGCTGCGCCCTGATTTCTAGCCGCCTCGCCGCAAAAAAAATCGCCCCCGCAGCATCAAGCTCGGGGGCTGATTATTTTAATGTCGCCTGACCGCCCGTTTGGCGGGCAGCCGCCCCCAGGCCAACCGGACTTTGGGACACCCGGCAATTTTTTGGTGCGAGAGGGGGGACTCGAACCCCCACCCCGAAGGACTGGATCCTAAGTCCAGCGCGTCTACCAATTCCGCCACTCTCGCCTGCCTTTGGGAGCATTACAACTTATAGCCTACAATGGCCGATCGTCAACAGCCAGCCCGAGATATTTTAGATATCAAACCATCCAGGCCTTTGCCGCACGGCAACCGGCACCGGCAATTGTGGTCCCAAAGGGTAATACAGTGTCAAGGAGATTCCCCCCGGGATGGCTCGCCGCGCGCGTCCCGGAATCTTGACACCCCCTGGGGCCTGGGCTAAGTTTATATGCTTTCAATGGCCCATATCTATAATCTGAAGGGACCCCATGGCCAGAAAAGACGAAAGAGGCAACGCGCTGATGCGCCCGGTGAGCATCCAGGCCGGGGTGAACCCATATGCCGAGGGCAGCGCCATGTGCTCATTCGGCAACACCAAGGTCTTGTGCACGGCCAGCGTGGAGGAAACGGTCCCCCGCTTTCTGGAAGGCAGCGGCAAGGGCTGGATCACCGCCGAATACGCCATGCTGCCCCGCTCCACCCACACCCGCACGGGCCGCGACCACTTCAAGGCCGGCCGGGCCAGCGAAATAAGCCGCCTGGTTGGCCGTAGCCTGCGGGCCGCGGCGGATTTGACGAGCATCGACGGCTACACCATCCGCATCGACTGCGATGTGCTGGTGGCCGACGGCGGCACCCGCACGGCCTCCATCAGCGGCGGCTGGGTGGCCCTGGCCCTGGCCATGCGCGGCCTGGGCGCCAAGCCTCTGCGCCAGGTAACGGCCCTGAGCGCCGGACGGGTGGGCGGCGACCTGATGGTTGATTTATGTTACGAAGAAGACTCCACGGCGGAGCTGGATATAAATCTGGTGCTGACTGCGGCCGGTGAATTGATCGAGGTCCAGGGCACCGGCGAAGACGGCGTGTTTTCGCCCCAGGAGTTAGTGGAGTTGGTGGAGCTTTGCCGCACCGAGTCGGCCCGCATTGTCCAGGCCCAGAACGCGGCCCTGGACGGAGGCGGCCGATGAGGTTGGTCCTGGCCAGCGCCAACAAGGGCAAGCAGCGGGAGATAGCCGCCATCTGCGCGCCCATGGGCATCGAGGTCGTCACAGCGGCCGAGATGGGCTTCACCGATGACGTGCCCGAGACCGGCGATACTTTCGAGGCCAACGCCAGGCTCAAGGCCGAGGCCGTGAGCAAGGCCCTGAACCTGCCCGCCCTGGCCGATGACTCCGGCCTGGTGGTGGAGGCCCTGGACGGCGCGCCGGGCATCCACAGCGCCCGTTACGCCGGAGCGCATGGCGACGACAAGGCCAACTTTGAAAAGCTGCTGGCCGAGATGGCCGAAGTGCCCGAGCAAAAGCGCGGCGCGGCGTTTGTCTGTGTGATGGTCTGCCGCAAGCCCGGCGGCGCGGAGTTGGTTTCCCAGGGCCGTCTTGAGGGACGCATCGCTTTTAAGCCCGCGGGAGAGAGCGGATTCGGCTATGATCCGGTATTCTTTCTGCCGGAACGCGGCAGTACCGTGGCCCAGATCGGCGCGGATGAAAAAAACGCCATCAGCCACCGGGGCCAGGCTGTGCGTGAGTTGGCCCAAAAGCTTGAGCAGTTCTTGAAATAAGGTCGCGGGGCGTAGCGCAGCTTGGTAGCGCACCTGCTTTGGGAGCAGGGGGTCCCCGGTTCAAATCCGGGCGCCCCGACCACATACCATCAACGGGATATGGCATAATCGCTGTGTCCCGTTTTTATTTGGGGAGCAATAGCTGCGTGCGCATGCTTTCACCCGTGCCGGAGGTTATGGTTGTTGCCCAAAACACTAAAAATCGCATCATGGGTTTGCCTGATGCTTTTTATGGGAGGCTGCGCTGTGCTTGGTGACGACCCGGCAGGCGAAAGGCTGGCCAAATGCCGCATATCAACCAACTACGCCGCAAACGGCTTTGCGAACAAACCGCCGCTGGAACTGCCCGGAGGCTGGCAAATGGTTAAAATCGGATCCCAGCTTTTATTCAGTTCAAGCCGCAGACCTTCGGCGCCCCTGCCCGTGGATAGTTTGGGCAAGGCCGATTTTCCGGCCCGGCCCGCCGATCTGGCCCTGGTCTGGCTGGGGCATTCCTTTGTCATCCTGGATATCGAAGGCAAGCGCCTGGCCATAGATCCGGTATTCGGCAACGCCTCGCCGGTTCCGGGCATGATCAGCCGTTTTCAGGCCCCGCCCCTGAACCGGGAGGATCTGCCCCACCTGGACGGGGTGATCATCTCCCACGACCACTACGACCACCTGGAAATGGACACAATCAAGTACCTGGCGGCCAGGGGCGTCAAGTTCATCATGCCTTTGGGCGTGGGCGCCCGCCTGGAGGGCTGGGGATGCCCGGCGGACCAGATCATCGAACTGGACTGGGGGCAGGCCCACGACCTTGGCGGGCTGGAGATAATCGCCGAGGCATCGCGGCATTTCTCGGGCCGGGGCCTCATGGACCGCAATGCGACGTTATGGGCCAGTTGGGTCATCAGGGGGAACAAGCGCCGGGTCTACTACAGCGCCGACGGCGGGTTTGACGATCGCTTTGCCCGCATCGGCCGGCAATACGGGCCGTTCGATCTGACCATGATCGAAATCGGAGCCTACAACCAGGCCTGGCCCAAGGTGCACATGTTCCCCGAACAGGCCGTGGAGGCCAACATGGCCCTAAAGGGCGAGGTCATGGTGCCGGTGCACTGGGCGGGCTATGATCTGTCTCTGCACCGCTGGGACGAGCCCATCAGGCGGGCCTGCGAGCACGCCGAGGCAAAAGGCGTGAGTCTGGCCACCCCGCGAATGGGCCAACGCTACATACCCGGCAATACTAAAACGGAAAAATGGTGGGAGGGGATCGAAAAATAGAGGTTCGGGCGCCGGCATGCGTGCCCCCCGGCCAAAGGCTTTGACCCTGGTTATTCCACGCCGAGATAATGTTGGGCTATGCGGCCGACATCCACGTTTGAGTCGTCATCGAACTTGATGCCCAGCACCAATTTACCCCCGGTGTTCATCGCGTTGCGAACCTCGGCGGCAATCGGGTCCGGCTCCTTGCCTTGGCCCAGGTTCATCGTCAGCCGCACCTTGGAGCCGGCTTCAGTGGGCATCGACGCCCCAATGTCCAAAACAGCTTCGACCTGGCAGCCGCCCTGGGACAAATCCGTCACCGTGGCCAACAGGGTTATCGGAGGCTGGTCTTCTTCCTCGCACTCGATAGTGGCCGGTATTTGCACGCTGACGCGCTTTTCCTGGGTCAGGGGCAAAGCCGACAGATCGCGGGGCCAGCCGACCAAAACCAGGGGCGGCTCGAAAATGACATGCATAGCCTGGCAGGCAAAGGCATACACCACGCCGCGGAGAATGTACCGGATCACCAGGATGTCGCCGCTGGAGACATGGCCGCTGACCAATAAATTGCGGGGGCAGCCCATGATCAAATATTTTCCCGTACTCCAACCGGCGAGTTCAAGGCGGAAACGTGATTCCGCGCCTTGTTTCTGGGCAATAACCTGGTGCCCCACGCGCAGGGCCGTCGACAATTTTTCGGAGGAGTCAACCACCGCACTGTTTTGACCCGCCGTCGCGTTTGCCCCTGTGTTCTGCGCTGCGCTCAAAGATCCCCCTTAGTTCGATGATGCCAAACTTGATGCCAATGAGTCCTTGTGGACACTTACGCTGTCACATAGCCGTATAATATATTTTTTCGTTTTGTAACATAAAATGCAAGGCCGACCTATATCACAATTGCCTTTCATTATAGTCTCTTTGCTACATTTCGGGATTAAACTACATTTTCTTTAATTTTTCCGACAAATATCAAAAGGGCTGTGTTTGGATGAAATTTAAACCTGGTCAGGCAGGCCTGTCCTCGTTGGTTAGTCCGGGCGCCCCTTCTTGTTTTGTACGGCTGGTCCTTGCCTTTCGGCTTTGTCGGCTTTTATGCCCAACGCTGCACAGAACGCCGCCCCGCCCCAGGTCATGACAAACCCGAGAACCAGCAATACCCAGGCAGAAACGCTCACGGCACGTTCTCCCCTAAACGTCTCGGATCCAACCTATTGGCCGCCAGCATGGCCAGCAGGCTAAAAGCCATCAAACCAAGACCGATGCCGATGGACATGGGGCTGAATTCCCCGCCGGCGTGCATGGCCAGGTCATCCCAAGCCAACAGGATTATGGTGACGGCCAACATGGGCGGATTGAGCCAACGCAAGCAAAATAGCCACCATCGGCCCACGGCAAAGTCCGAGGTCGCGTTGGCAAACCGCCTCATCTGCTCGATCCGGCGGCTGAACCAGGCGAACAGCATAAGCTCCAGTAGACCGCCGATGATCAGGCCAAAATTGCTTAGAAAATGGTCAGCAATATCCAGCAGATGCAGCCCGCCGTTGGTGGCAAAAACCAGGCTGGCCATAAAACCGCCCAGGCAGACCAGCGATGTAACCGCATGCCTGTTCCCGCCCGAGGCCCGGATCACCGGCAGGGCCACAGCCTCGGACAAGCTGACCAGGGAACTGAGCCCAGCCAGCAATAGAGCAACAAAAAACAGCGCCCCGGTCAGGCCGGGCATGGGCATAATGTCTATGGCCGCCGGAATGGTGATAAAAGCCAGGCTTACGCCGGAATCCACCACCTGATCCAACGGCACTCCCCGGCCGTGAGCCAGGGAGCCGAGCATGGCGAAAATCATTGTGCCGGCCAGGAGACTGAAGCCGCTGTTGAGGCAGACCGTGGTCACGGCGCTGCCGTTAATATCGGCGTCATCGGGCAGATAACTGGCATAGGAGATCATGATGGCGAAAAACACGCTGGCCGAATAAAAAACTTGGCTATAGGCATCGGCCCAGACCCGGAAATCCAACAGCTGATTAAAATCAGGTTCAAAAAGCCAGTTGATGCCGTCGACGGCTCCGGGCAGGCGCAGGCTCAGCGTCAGCATGGCCACAAGTAAAACCACAAGCAACGGCATGAACACCTTGCAGGCCAGTTCGATCCCGCGGTGGACGCCCCGCCAAATCACCAGCCACGTGGCCGCCCACACCCCGGCCAATCCCAGAACAATGGCCCAGCGTAATCCGCCCATGTCCAGGGGGCCGGAGCTCAGGGCCAAAAACGAATTAAAAAAAAACGCCTTGGGATCGGAGCCCCAGGCGCCGGTTACGGCAAATACGGCGTAGCAGGCCGTCCAGGCCAGAATCACGGCATAGTAGGCCATGATCAAAAAGCACAGCACGACCTGCCACCAGCCCAGCTTGCGCCAGCTTCGGCCTAAAAACGCCAGGGAGCCGGGCGCACCCCTGCCGGTGCGCTTGCCCAGGCAGAATTCCATGATCAATAGCGGGGCGCCGGCCGTGAACACGGCAAATAGATATGGCACCAGAAACGCGCCGCCGCCGTTGTCATAGGCCATGTACGGAAAACGCCAGATATTGCCCAGGCCCACGGCAGAGCCTACGGCGGCCATGATGAATCCGGTTCGGGAGCCCCACTGTTCCTTGGCGGCCAATCAGACCCCCGCGTCTTCCAAGGCCTTGGTTACGATGGCCCTGGCCTCCCGCTCCAACTGGGCCAGGTGTTCCTCGCCCTTGAAGCTCTCGGCGTAGATCTTGTAGATATCCTCGGTGCCCGAGGGCCTGGCCGCGAACCAGCCGTTTTCAGTGGTTACTTTCAGGCCGCCGATTGCCGCGTTGTTGCCGGGGGCCTTGGTCATTTTGGCTGTGATGGGCTCGCCGGCCAGTTCGGCGGCGGTGACCATGTCCGGCGAAAGCTTTTTGAGCACCTCTTTTTGCTCGCGGCCTGCGGGGGCGTCGCTGCGTCGGTACACCGGGCTGCCGTGACGGCTCTCCAGGACGGCGTACAGCTCGGCCGGGTCCTTGCCCGTCTTGGCCGTGATCTCGGCCGAAAGCAGATCCATGATGATGCCGTCCTTGTCCGTGGTCCAGACCGTGCCGTCCTGGCGCAGGAACGAGGCCCCGGCGCTTTCCTCGCCGCCAAAGCCGTACGATCCGTCGATGAGCCCGTCGACAAACCACTTGAAGCCCACCGGCACCTCCTTGAGTTGGCGGCCCAGTTCGGCGGCCACCCGGTCGATCATCGAACTGCTGACCAGGGTCTTGCCCACGGCGGCGGTTCCGGGCCACTGGGGCCGGTTGCCGAACAGATAGCTGATGGCCACAGACAGGTATTGGTTGGGGTTCAAAAGCCCGGCCGTGCGGGTGACGATGCCGTGACGGTCGTAGTCCGGGTCGTTGCCGAAGGCGATGTCAAAGCGGTCGCGGTGTTCGATGAGCCCGGCCATGGCGTAGGGCGAGGAGCAGTCCATGCGGATCTTGCCGTCCTTGTCCACGGTCATAAAACTGAAGGTGGGGTCCACCACCGGGTTGACCACCTCCAGGTTCAGACCGTAGGTCTCGGCCATGGGCTCCCAAAAGGCCACGCCCGAGCCGCCCAGGGGATCGACGCCTATCTTCAGGCCCGCCGCGGCAATGGAGCGCATGTCCACGATGTTCTTCAGGTCGTCGACATAGGGCTTGATGTAGTCGTATTCATGGGTCGTGTCGGCCCTCAGGGCCCGGCTGAAATCCATGCGTTTCACGTCGTGCAGGGCCTGGGTCATGATCTGGTTGGCCCGGTCTTCGATAACCTTGGTTACCGCCGTGTCGGCCGGTCCGCCGTGGGGTGGGTTGTACTTGAAGCCGCCGTCCCGGGGCGGGTTGTGCGACGGCGTGATCACAATGCCGTCGGCCAGGTGGTCCTTGCGGCCCCGGTTGTAACAGAGGATGGCGTGGCTGATCACCGGCGTGGGCGTGTAGCCCAGCCCGGCCTGGATCATCACCTGCACGTTGTTCGCCGCCAACACCTCCAGGGCGCTGACCAACGCGGGCCAACTCAGGGCGTGGGTGTCCATGCCCATGTACAGGGGGCCGTCGATGCCCCGGCTGGCGCGGTATTCCACTATGGCCTGGCTGATGGCCAGCACATGGGCCTGGTTGAAGCTGTTGTCCAGGGATGAACCCCTGTGACCGCTGGTGCCGAAGGATACCCGCTGGTCGGCCTCCGAGGGATCGGGTATGCCCGTGTAATAGGCGCTCACGAGCCGTGGTATATTTTCCAGAAGTTCTCGGGGAGCCGGTTTGCCTGCCAGTTCATGCACTGCCATTTGTAGTCACCTCTTTTTTCGGGTTATTTCGACAGTAACAACATTTTCAGGCCGGTACAAGCCCGCCATGCGCATCGGCCCGTTGTAGGCGGATCGACATTGCCGGGCGCCCCACCCAAGCGCCTGCCGACCGATCCGGGGGGCCTATCCGGCGGCGGCTTTTTGAAACGCCTCACCAGACCCGCCCGGCAACCCCCGCTAGGTTTGCTCCCAGCATATGAGCTGGAGGAGCGGACACATGGATAAAAAGACATTGGTGGGACACAAATGGGTAACCAGCGGCGGCAACAAGGCCTGCGCTGAGTGCGCGTCCATGAACGGCCTGGAATTTTATATCAACCCCGAACCGGGCCAGCTTCGCTATCCGGACGACATCCCCCGGAAGCCGCCCCTGCACCCCAACTGCCGCTGCAAGTTGGAGCCCATTACAGACTTTCGTCCGCTGGTTGAAAACGTAAGCTTTAGCGATTCATCCCCAACGGAGCATAATCCTTATCTGCATGAGGATAGTGCTAAGGTCCTGGGAGGCTACTGGACCAACGATGGCCGTAGCATAAAAGATGGTCCGGCCAACTGGAATTACTGCGGCAAGAACTGGACCGCCGGACGTAATCCCAATAATATGAAGCCTGGCGAGGATCACACCCTGCGCATGGAACCGGCCAATGACCTGGATGCTCATTGTAAGGACCATGATGAGTGCTATGACCTGGCGGCGAGATCAGGCAATCCGAAGGAGGCGAGAGATAGATGTGACAGAACTCTTGTCGAGGAATCCCGGAAATTACCCAAAAATGCAGGACATTGGAAAACGCCGCCGGATAATGTTGAGGATGGTAACGACATAAGAGATGAGTTGATTTATTGGTTCGAAAAAAAGGTATGGTACTATGAAATGGAAAAACGTCACGGGGCCCAATATATGTTTGAAAACTACTTTCTATTATATATGCTGTTTCACGAATAGCGACACTTAGAGGGGGGGGTGATGCTTCGCAACTTGGATGTTTTTTGCGGGATAACATGTTGGCTAATTGCCTTGGCCATCCTTTGTGAAGTATATGGATTTTCCATTCCTTTTCTATCGTTCACCATGCTTGTTTTTGTTATGCCGGTTCTATATGTTGTCTTATTTTTGTTGACCATGTTTCCGAAAAGACGTCCGCGAAAAAAGCTTTGGTGGGTGTGGTTGTCCGTGCTTCCGGCCCTGCACGGTATGGCGATGATGGCGTTGATTATTTTGCTCTGGTCAGCTCCTGGTCGGCATTAAAAACAGCAAAATTAATTATACTTGGGGGGCATTGTGTTTCGTAACTTTGATATTGTCTGTGGAGCGGGATGCTGGCTGATAGTTCTAATATATTATTTCCATGTATATTTTCCTGAATATAAGTTCCTTTCTTTAAAAACCAATATCATTGTTTTGCCTTTGGCCTGGGGCGTTTTGTTCTTTTTATCACTGTATCCCAAGCGTAGGCCTGCAAGAAAATTATGGTGGATCTGGCCTACAGCGCTTCCGGCTTTAAAATTTTTATTAAGTCCTATTATTATGCTCATTAGCATAGCACTAGGAATTTAATGATTTTTCCTATGCATTTCCGCGGCAATAAATGGGGGGATGACAATGCCTGGTATTGAACAACAAATAGCCGATCATCTTAGCGAGCTTTCCGCCGCCGGCATCGCCTTGCAGGGCATGCGCTTCCGGGAGGATTGGGAGCCGCGGGTGGTACGCACCCTGGGCGGCATGGCGGAGCTGTGCCTGCTGCGCCTAAACGGGATGTTGCCCGAGTTGTTGGCTCTGCCCGACCACAAACGGACCGTGGCGGGTCTGCATATGAGGTTGGGCCGGGCCTTGGCCCCCGTGGTATCCCGGCAGAGCCAAGCGGCCAAGGAAATCCTGCGCCAAATGGTGCGCCAGGAGGCCGCGGCCACGGGCGAGGCCCTGACCCTGGGCGGCCTGGCCGGAGACGCTCCCGGCCTGACAGGCACGGGCCGGGCCTATGAGCAGTTGGTGGACCATTTGGCCTGTTGCCGGGCCCTGGACCTGGTGGTGGGCAAGAGCTTTGTGGATGCAACCGGCCGGTTTGCCGCCGAGTTGGCGGGCGGTGCCGAAGACGCCGGAATGATGTTAAGCCTGGCTGAGGCGGCAAAGGCCTGGCGAAGCTCCCTGGAGCGCATCGCCCGCACCACCACCCACCAGAGCGCCAATCTGGTGCGTGAGGCCGTTGGCGCGGCCATGTCATAAAAGCCGCCCGGCAGTATGGCCTGGCCTCTTGTCACCTTAACCATGCCCTGGCGTTCCAAACCCCGCGTTGACGGAGGCAATGGCCCAAAGTTAGAATGGGTTACTCATGCCGTTGAAAAAGCCGTCTTTTCAGCCGGAGGGCCCTTGATGGTCAAAGATTTAGCGCGGATAGTGGCCAGACTGATCACCACCCAGGGCGGCCGTCCGCTGGCCGGGGTTGACGTGGGCGGCCAATTCCGGCCCGGCGCCCTGGAGGCCGACGAGGCGGTGATGTCCTTGAACGCCGCGTTTTTATTGGCCATGGCCGGGGACCACGGGGCCATGGACCACCTGCGCGCCACCGCCGACGACCCGGACCTGGGCGATGTGGCCAGGTTCCTGATGGGCGGCATGGCCGAGATCGCCGCCGAACTCAAGGCCTGCGCCGATTCGGGCATGCCTCTGGCCCGTGACCTGGCCGATTGCCGCGCCGCCCTGCAAAACCAGACCGAGCCCGGCCCCAAGGCGTTGGAAGCCTTGTGGAAGGTGTTTTTCCCCGAAGGGCTGGCCGCCCTGGGCGACCGGGCCGGGGCCGTGGGAAAGCTGCGCCAGGCCCGGCGGATCAAGCTGACCAGGCTCAACCCCGAACCAATCGCCGATCCCCTGGGGCAGGTGCTGTTCAGCTCGAACATCCTGCTGGGCCCGCCCCTGCTAGGCGCAGATCTCTCCGGGCTGGCCCAGGACAACGCCTTCAAGCTGCGGCTCACGGAGGCCGCCGCCGAGCCCCAACTCTATTGGTATGACCATCCCATCCCCGTGGGCATCGCCCCGGAGAGCAACGAGATAATCCACGGACTGAAGGGCCTGGCCCAGGCGGCCGCTTTCGAGCGCCAGCGCCATCCCCAGTGGGGCGATGCGCCATTAAAGTGCGTGCTTTCAGTTTCCGTGACCCACGCGGGCCTGCGCGGTCTGGCCCACCAATATCTAAATCAGGAACTCAGACAGGCCCAGGGTCTGGACGGCCTGGAGGTATATCTATTCACCGAAGCCGACACGGATAGGCTCAAGCAAGAGGTGATCTTCCCGGCCGTGGCCCGCTATTTCCCGGAAACCGGGGTGGACCACCTGGACGACGTGCTGGGCGTGGACGGCGAATACGGCCGTCATTACAGCTTTTTAAAGGCCGTCAGCGCCTGGTGGTCGGTGATGATCGACACTGGCGTCAAGGGCACCTTCAAGATCGACCTGGACCAGGTCTTCCCCCAGCGGGAGCTGGTTTCCCAGACCGGCCAAAGCGCCCTGGAGCACCTGTGCACGCCGCTTTGGGGCGCCACGGGCCGGGACAGCGGCGGCGAGGAAGTGGATCTGGGGCTGATTGCCGGAGCCCTGGTCAACCAAAAGGACATCGGCCGGGGCCTGTTCACGCCCGACGTGCCCTGGCCCGGCGGCCGGCCCTCGGGCGACCAGTGCCTGTTTTACAGCACCCTGCCCCAGGCCCTGTCCACCGAGGCCGAGATGATGACCCGCTACGACGGCGGAGTCTTTGACGGCAAGGGCTCTTGCATCCAACGCATCCACGTCACCGGCGGCACCAACGGCATCCTGGTTGACGCCCTGCGGCGGCACCGGCCCTTCACGCCCACGTTCATTGGCCGGGCCGAGGACCAGGCCTATATCATGAGCGTGCTCCACGGCGATGGCCCCAGCCTGCGTTATGCGCACAAGCCGGGGCTGATCATGCGCCACGACAAGGAGGCCCTGACCCCGGAGACCATCAAGGCGGCCAAAGTGGGCAAGATGATCGGCGACTACGTGCGCATCCTCTGGTTCAGCCAATACGGCCGGTCCTTGCCCTGGCCCCTGGAGGCGGTCAAAGCGGCCATTGATCCATTTACCGGCTGTTTTGTCTCCCGCCTGCCCCAGACCGTGGTGCACCTGCGTCTGGCCCTCAAGGCCGCCGCCATGCACGCCGCCGAAGACACGGCCCAGGCCGCCGAGTTGCTGCGCATGGGCGCAGAACGCCTGGCCAAAGTAATCTCCCTGCTGCGCAGCGACCCTGATTTATTAAGGGGCAAGTACCAACGCGAGCGCAGCGCCTGGGGCCTGTTCTACGACGTGCTGGAGCGCCTGGAGCGGGGCCTGGCCCAGGGCGACGCCTTTGCCGGGGAAATGGCCGCCCGTTCCAGGGCCCTGGCCGACGCCTGCCGGGTGTGACGCAATCAAGTCTCTTGAACTGAATGGTTCGTCTGTGATAAATCTTTTTCACGCTGGCCGAACGGCCGTTCTATATTACCGAAAGGATGGAGCTGTACTCATGGGTGAGATCAAGTATGGCCTGAAGGATAAGGTGGCCCTGGTCACCGGCGGCAGCCGGGGCATCGGCCTGGGCCTGGCCAAGTTTTTAAGCGAAGAAGGCGCCAAGGTCATCATCTGCGGCCGCAAGGCCGAAGCCCTGGAGGCTGCGGCCAAGGAGTTGGGCGCAACGGCCATTGCCTGCCACATCGCCAAGGAAGACCAGGTCGAGGCCATGTTTGCCGAAATCAAGAATAAATTCGGCCGCCTGGACATCCTGCTCAATAACGTGGGCATGAACCTGATGACGCCCCAGGTGGCCGATCTGGACTATGGCCTGTGGACCAAGATCATGCAGAGCAACCTGGACGGCACCTTCCTGGTCAGCCGCAAGGCCGCGGGCCTGATGCGCGAACAGGGCAGCGGCAAGATCGTCAGCATCAGCTCCGTGGCCGCCCGCATCTCCACCCCGGCCATGGGAATTTACGGCGTGGCCAAGGCGGCCATCGAGATGCTGACCAAGGTCCTGGCAACCGAGCTGGCCGCCAGCAACGTGCAGGTCAACGCCGTGGCCCCGGCCATGGTCAAGACCGACTTCAGCGCGCCGTTCTGGGGCAACGACGACCTGCGGGGCAAGATCGAGGCCACCATCCCCCTGGGCCGCATCGCCGAGGTGGAAGACGTGGTCCATCCTGCCCTGTTCCTGTGCTCCGACGGGGCCAAGTTCATCACCGGTCAGACCATCATCGTCGACGGCGGCAGCACGGTGATGCAGCCCTTGTAAAGACAAGACTTGTTTGAAAGGCCCCTGGTGCGGACATGCACCGGGGGTTTTGTTTTATAGCTGATGCACGGATCCGGGATTGACGGCCATCAAGGTCTCCAGGTCGTCAATAAGGTTTTCGAGAAGCTGTTGGCCGGTCAGGCCGCCGGTATAGTCCTGGCTTGAAGATACGCCGGACCACAGGCTGGCCAGCCCCTGCAGGTATGAGGAATTGTTTTGGATGTTCGCGGTGTATTCCTCCAGGATCCGCATCACCCCGCCGTCGCCCTCGAGGGCCTCGTCAAGATCATCCTGCAGGCTCTGCGCCTCGGCGATTATCTCTTCCAGTTCAGCCAACTCCGCGTAGGTGGCCACGGCCCCGGCCTCTTCATAAACCTGGGCCAGCTGTATCTCCAGTTCGGCGAGTTCGCCGGTTTCGTCTTCAGCGCCGCCCAGTGCTTCCAGTAATTGCTCGATCTCGTCTTCCAGCTCATCGGCCTGGGCTTGCAGTTCCGGATCGGCGGCCAAACGGTCCTCGATATCTTGGTTTATTGCATCGGCCCGCGCCATCAACTCATCCAGAGCCGCGGTCAATGAATTGATTTCGTTCCTGTCAATGCCGTACAGCTTGTCCAGCCTTGCCTGCAGGGCGTCCAGCTCTTTTTGTTCCGCCTTGGTGGGGTACAGACCGGCCTCCTCGTACAGGGCCGTAAGTTGCTCGTTCAATTCCGTGAGAGCTTCCTCTTCCTCAACGCTAAGGTATGAGCCCGCCGCTTCCACCGCATCCGCGAGTTCAGCTTCCAGCTCTTCGATTTGCTCCTGCAAATCATCAGGAATGATATTGGCCCTTTGGTTGATCTGTTGCCAGATCGAATCGACTTCCTCGAGCAGTTCGCTCTCCTCGCGGCTCAGGGCCGCCACCAGGGAGGTTGTCATCTTGGTCAGCATAAAGCTGTCCGTGTCGAACAGGTCCGACGTGGAACTGTCGCTTTGATCCCACACGCCGGAGCCGGAAAGCAGGCTGGACAGCTTGACGCCGATGCCCGAAAGGTCGGAACTGTCTGAAAGCAGTGACGACAAGGTCGGGGTGCCGGTGCTGGAGGTGCTGGTACTGGTGGTTGAAGAGCTGTAGTAGCTGAGCAGGCTCTGGGAATTGATGGAATTAATCACCCGGACCTCCAATCCAAGGTTCGTGATAGCCAAAATTACGCAAAATTGCCCCAATCAATTGCAAAACATATGCCTTTCAGGCGCATCGGCCCAACCATTGAAAATCAATAGATAAAGCCGATTCAGGCACCAAAGGGCAGGCAGGCAAGGCATGCATGGTGCTGCAAAATTTGCCTTCTGGGGGTGTTTTTTTGCTATGTTCCGGTCATGGACGAAGCACTCAAAGCCAAGGTGGCGCGCGTGGTGGCCGAGGAGGTTGAGCTGGCCCCCTATGACCCTGCCTGGCCGGAGATGTTCCGGGCTGAGAAGAACCATCTGCGCTCCTGCCTACCCGGCGATGTCATCGGCCGCATCGAGCATTTCGGTTCCACGGCCGTGCCGGGGCTCATGGCCAAACCGATCATCGACATGCTGGTGGAGACGCCCAGCCTGGAAAAGGCCCGCCAGGTCATTCCGCCGATCCTGGAAGCCCAGGGCTATGATTATTTCTGGCGGCCCACCTGGGGCGATGACGTCGGCCCGTTTTACTGCTGGTTCATCAAGCGTGACACCGCGGGCAACCGCACCCACCACATCCATGTTGTCGAGCCCCATTTCGAGCACTGGCGGCGGCTCCAGTTCCGGGATTATCTGACAAACCATCCCGCGACGGCCCGGGCCTACGCGGCCTTGAAAAGAAAATTGGCCGCGGATCACAAGGCCGATCGGGTGGCCTACACCCAAGCCAAGGGCCAATTCATCCGCCGGGTCATGAACAAGTCGGCCGGGTGATTCAGCGGAACACACGCCAAAAAAATCACACCCTGGGAAAAACGTGCCAGATGTCTTCGCCGAAGCTGAACCTAAAATTGCCATTTCCCCCGGATTCGTGATAGATGTGTATGCTATCTCCTTACTAACGAGGTAATGGGCGGATGCGGCTAACCCTGTGGCTGTGGACATTGCTTACCGGCTCGCGCTTCAAGGCCATGCGCCACGAAGGCTACAGGTATATGCGCAACGAGATGCCCAACGAGGCCCTGGACGCATTTCGGGCCTTGGTCAAGGGATGGCCCGACCAGCCCGACGGCTACATGGGCATGTCCGAGGTCTACGTTAAGATGGGCCTGCGTCTGGAGGCCGTCCGGGAAAAAACCATCGGCCAGGGCCTGGCCAAGCTGGCCGGCCAGCCAGACGATGTCACGACCCGCATGGAGGTGGCCGAGGCCCTGCTGGAAAAGGACATGCCGGATTGGGCCGCTTCGCACATTGAGATCGCCCGCAAGAAAAGGCCAGAAGACCCGTATATCCTGCGCCTGGCCGCCAGGGCCCATCGCCGCAACAACAACCACCGCAAGGCCGTGGGCGCCCTGCGCGAGGCTCTGCGCCTGAATCCCTTGGACGCCGAACTCTATGACAATCTCACCGCAAGCCTGCGGGCCGTGGGTCAACACACCGAGGCTGCCCGCATAGGCTCATTGGGCGAGGCCCTGACAAACCTTAACGGCGACCCCACCAACTCTTTGAATATAACCGCGGCCGTGCGCCAATTCATGACCGCGGGCTATCTGCGCTTGGCTCTGGAGATCGTGGACCGCTGCATCGTACAGGGCGCAGACGACGCCAAGGTCCATCTGCTCAGGGCCAGCCTGATGCTCGAAGACCGGGACCCCAAAGAGGCCCTGGCCTCATTGGCCAAAGCGGTGGAACGCGACCCCCTGAACATCGAGGTTCACAGGCTGCTGGCCGAGGTCAACCAGATCACCGGCAATACCAAACGGGCCGACTATCACCGGGAAGTCGTAAAGACCTTGGTCCAGGCCAATCTGGCCAAGGAACCCGCCGCAGCGGCCATTCTTCACATAGAGGTCCTGCTGGGCCTGGAGCAGATCGACAGGGCCGAGGCAATCGCCCAGCGGATGGCCAAAACCCAGCCTGACAATTGGCGCACGTTCCTGGCCGGGGGCATGGTGGCCCGGCACAAGGGCGACCTCAAACAAGCCTTGACGCTGGTCAAGAAGGCCCTGGAGCGCAACAGCACCAATCCCGCCGCCCATCTTGAAATGGCCTATATCCACTCGGCCGCCGGAGCAAAACTCGAGGCAGTGGGCAAGGCCCGCGACGCCGTGAAAATGGCCCCCCGCGATGCCGATATCAGGCGCAAGGTCGCGGCTGTCATGCGCAAACACGGCTTCATGGACATGGCCATCGAGGAAGAGGAACTGGCCGATTCCCTGGAAAAGGGCAAGAGCAAAGAGGACAAAGATTAGTTCTTCCGGCCTGAGGGTCAACCGGGTTGGGAAGTTTGCATCTCCACCGGGACCGGATTGGTTATTGATGGCAAGGACGGCCGTCGACATCCCGGAGCCGAACGCGGTATTTGGTTGTTATTAGTGGCTTAGCCGAGGCACCAGAGTATGGCCGAAGACGAGCCCAAAGACCAAAAAAACACTAGACAAACAACGATCTTTTAGTTTACACATAATTCGGCGGCGCCGCCAAGCCATGGGCTGCGCCGCCGACAGCCGTTTGTAAGCGGCTGCCCGATTCGAGGGAAAGCCAAGTCCGCTTCATCCCGCCCGGCCTAGCGCGAGCCGGCGTCTCAATTTTTCATCACCACAATTTAAACCGTCTTGGCCGTATGCGCGGGTATTCACTCAGCAAGCCTCCGCAGACGTTCAAGACCGCCCGACCATTCAAACAAGGGGGGAAAAATGGGCAAAAACAGCGTATTGAGTTTGAGCGGCTGCTTCATGTTGGCCGTGGTGTTGGTCTGCGCCGGTTGCGGCGGCCGTCAGCCAAACCCGGTGCAGCAGTACCAGTTCGGCGACAACCAGAAATCGTGCGAACACTTGCAGTGCGAAATCTCCGATTTGCAGGGCCAGATGACTTGCAAGATCGGGGACTGCGACAACACCACGGGCAAGAACGTGGCCCTGGGCGTCACCGGGGCCATCTTATTCTTCCCGGCATTGTTCTTCATGGATCTGAGCGACGCCGACCAGATCGAACTGGAGGCCATGCGCAACCGTTACAACGCCCTTGTGCGCATCTGTCAGGACAAAAACTGCGGCTTTGACTATGAGCAGATCGCCCAGGCCAAGCCCGAAGAGACGGTCCAGGGCACCTCGGACTTTGACGATCTTTCCGGCGGCGGCAAGTAAACAAAGGAACGGGAGCGCTCCGGCAACCGGGGCGCTCCCATGTTGTTCAGCACAATAACTTATGAAACCAGCCTACAGATAGAGCCTGCCTTGTTTGGCTTTCAGCGTGTCCGGCGTCTCGTTGTCCATGCTCATCTTTTTGTTGAAGAAATCGCTCATGTCATTGATATGCAAGGCATCATCCGGGCAGATCTGCACGCAGCGCAGACAGCAGATGCAGGCCTTTGCGTCGGCCACGCCCTTTTCGGCGTCCATGGCCCCTGACGGGCATTCCTCCTGGCACAGCATGCACATCTGGCAGTCCTGGCCGTCCCTGGTGGGATGTTTGCTCATCATCATATGCCGGAAGGACTCGAACTGATCCAACTGATCCGCGCTGTAGGGGCCGGGATCCAGTTCTTGGACGACGGCGGCGTCTTCGCCGCTGAAGCGCTTGCATATGGCTTCGGCGTACTCACCCGCCAAATCAAGCTCCATCGACCCGGGCCTGTCGGTCATGGCCTGCCACCCGCCCAGATTGAAGGTGTGCTTGCCCGGAAAATCCGCCGAAGCCACCACCACGAAGCCGCTGTCGCGCAAAATCGCCGCCGTTGTGGAGTGGGTGGGGTGGATCTGAAACCCGCCGTAAGTAAAAAACATGGCGCATTTTTTACCCTGGCCGTCCAGGGTGGCCAGCCAATCCCGGACCAAACGCGGTGCGCGCATGGAGTGAATTGGAGCCCCGAATACGGCGGCGTCGTATTCATCCATCGAAACCGGCGTCTCGCGGCCACCAGGCGCGGTGATATCCCGGCCATGGACGGTGGCGCCCAATCGGGCCAGGCGTTCAGAGATGGCCCCGGCGATCTTGGCCGTGTTTCCCGTGGCGCTGAAACTGCAAACTAAGATTTTCATGACGGTTCCTATCCGCCGAGAGGTTCGTCATCATCGTAGCATCTTAAATACCGGGGTTCCAGACCCGAAATCAGACAAAAAGCGCAACAAAATTGCATTCATTGCCGCCAATGATTGCTGAAAAAGCCCATCCGATTGATTATCATATTGATAGGGAAACTTATTATTGGTAGACCCTTGGCTCACAAAAAGGAAGACGCTATGGAAGCCTCTTGGATGATTTATTTATATGTTTCAGTGCCTTTTGGCGTCTTGCTGCTGATCGCCCACATCCTTGCAACCCGCAGCCTGAAGCGGCAGGAAGAGGCCGTTCAGAGGGCCCGCAGAGGCGAATAGCCTCGGCCGGAGTTGAAACCCTCAGCGGGTGCGTATGGCTATCACGCGCCCGCGTACCGTAGTGTGGCCATCGGCCCGCACTTCGCACTCCACCACTGATTTGCGGCCGTTTTTATCGGTGACCCTGGCCGTTAGTTCCAAGTCCGGGCCCATGGGCGTGGGCAAGATGTAGTCCAGATTCAGGTTGGCCGTGACAAAGGCTATGGCCGGGCCCGCGCCGGGGGTGCGGCCCTCCGTTTCATAGGCCTCGGCCACTGCCGTGCCTATGCAGTGGCAATCCACCACGCAGGCTAAAAGGCCTCCGTAGACAATACCGGGATAGCCCACCTGCTCCGGCGGCGGCGAAAAACGACAGACGCCCTCGGAACCGTTCCAATGGGTGCGGATGCCCATTTCATGGGGATTGGCGTGGCCGCAACCGTAACACACAGCCAGTTCCGCCGGGGTGTGTTCCTGGATGGGGACATCATGTTGATTGGGGGCGGGGTTGGTCATCGCTGGTGCTCCATGCAAAGTTGCCGATATCTATGGGGCCGTTGTTTTCCAGTTCCCTCGCCAGCCGGGGCAGCCAAGCCACCTCGGGCAGGCTGTGGCCATATCTGGCCAAGCCGTCGGCCGCCTTGGCCGCCAGGCTCGCCGCCGGGCCAAAGGCGCCTCGCCGGGCATGAATACAGCTGCCAACCGCCTGAACCAGGGCCTTGAAGGCCAGGCGGCGGTCGCCCTCGGCGCTTTGCCAGGCCCGTTCCAGGGCCTCGTGGGCCTCGAAAAAAAGGCCCCAGCGCCAAAGATCAAGGCCCAGATCAAGGGGCGAGGCTTGGGCGGCGGCGGGGTTGTTTTCGGCGAACCGGCGATAGATATCCATCTGCCCCTCAACCCACTGCCGGTGGCTTTGGGGCAGCGATTTCATTTCCAGCCGGGCCAGGGCCAGGCCCGCCGGATCCGGATCGCCGTCCATCAGGCCGTGGACGAACCAATGGCCCATGGTGTTGCGTATGTCCCGAGCCAGGCGCTGGGAATATGGATCAAATTCCGTTTGAGTCAACTGCTGCGGCCCCGGCTAAAGTGATTATTTTCACCAATAGCCCGGCGGAGCTTATGGTGGTAGACGCGCGGCCCAAGCCATGTTAGAAGGATAACAAGTAACAAGCGGCTTTCAAGCCGATATGTTTTTTCGTGACTCAGGCGGCCTAGCGGGGCCGCAAATAACGCCAAGCGCCCGGCTGGCCTGGAGGGGGCCGCTCGTCTATTTGTTGTGCGAGCACAGGCGGGACGATAAGCGAGGGAGGTTTTCAAATGGTCCGCATTGGAATCAACGGCTTCGGACGTATCGGACGCCAGGTTTTCAAGGCGATCTTGGAACGGCACCCCGGTGAACTGGAAGTGGTGGCCGTCAATGATCTGTGCGATGTCGAGACCAGCGCGCATCTTTTAAAGTACGACAGCAGCTATGGTGTATACGACAAAGAGGTCAGCGCCTCGGCGGGCCGCATCACCGTTGGCGGCAAGGACATCAAATATATCAGCAACGCTGATCCCGCCCTTATTCCCTGGGGCGACATGGGTGTGGATATCGTGGTGGAGAGCACCGGCCGCTTCCGCACCGGCGACACCGCCTCGGCCCACATCAAGGGCGGCTGCAAGAAGGTAATCATCAGCGCTCCGGGCAAGGAGATCGACGCCACGTTCGTCATGGGCGTCAACCACGAGGACTTTGACCCGGCCAAGCACAACGTCGTGTCCAACGCTTCATGCACCACCAACTGCCTGGCCCCGCCGGCCAAGCTGCTTCACGAGGCATTCGGCATCAAAAACGGCCTTATGACCACGGTGCACGCCTATACATCGGACCAGCGTATTCTGGATGCCCCGCACAAGGACCTGCGCCGGGCCCGCACGGCGGGGGAAAGCATCATCCCCACCACCACCGGCGCGGCCAAGGCCGTGGCCCTGGTCATCCCCGACCTCAAGGGCCGCTTCGACGGCATCAGCCTGCGCGTGCCCACACCCACGGTCAGCGTTGTGGACCTTACCTTTACCACGGAAAAGCCCATAACCACCGAGGCCATGCACGAAGTGCTGATCAAGGCCGCCGAGGGTCCGCTCAAGGGCATTTTGTCCTGCGAAGCCAAGCCCCTGGTCAGCATCGACTTCAAGGGCAACCCCAACAGCTCCATCGTGGACCTGGAGTTCACCACGGCCCAGGACGGCGGGTTGGCCAAACTGATGTCCTGGTACGACAACGAGTGGGGTTATTCCTGCCGCGTCTCCGATCTGGCCGCCTACATGGGCAGCAAGATGTAGCCAAGGCATAGCCAAGACAAAACCCCGGGGCCTGGCCGCCTCGGGGTTTTTTGTTATGTTCGCTTTGCCCGGAGCCGCCGCCAGGCGCTCCGGGCGTGTTTAGTGGCGCGGGTTAGAACTCCTCAAAGCCTTCCAGGTCCACGCCCTCAAAGAAATCATCATTATTCGCCGCCGTCCGCTCTTTTTTGGCGGGTTCTTTGGGCTCGGGCCGCGCGTCCTGCTTGGGCGCCGGGGTCGGCTTGGGCGCCGGCGGCGTTTTATGCCCTGCAACCGCCGCCTTGGGTGGGGGCAGGACAGCCCTTTTAGGAGGCTCAACGACCTGGGACGGATACGGCTCAAACTGTTCTTCCTGTTCATCGATTCGGAATTGCCCCATTTGCAGCAGAAGGTCCTGGGCGGCGGAGGCCATTTCCTCGGAACTGCTGGCCGCCTCCTCCACCAGGGCCGCGTTGCGCTGAATCACATCGTCCATCTGGATAACGGCCTTGTTGACCTCGTCGATTCCCCGGGCCTGCTCCTGGGACGCCGCGGTGATTTCGGCTATGGTGTCGGCCACGACCTGGACGTTTTTAATGATATCTCCGAGTAGAGCGCCGCTGCTTGTGACCAGCTCGTTGCCCAATTCCACCTTTTCCTGGCTGTCGGAGATAAGGGCCTGGATCTCCTTGGCCGCGTTGGCGCTCCGTCCCGCCAGGTTGCGCACCTCGCCCGCCACCACGGCAAAGCCCCTGCCCGCCTCACCGGCCCTGGCCGCCTCCACCGCGGCGTTGAGGGCCAGCAGGTTGGTCTGGAAGGCGATTTCGTTTACCACGGTAATAATGTCGGCGATTTTGCGGCTGCTGCCGGTTAACGCTGCCATGGCCTCCATTGTGCGTTTGACGGCCTGATCGCCTTCCTGTGCCATCTGAGCCGTACGCCGAGCCAGTTGATTGGCCTGGCGCGAGTTGTCCGCATTGTTGCGCACGCTGGCGGTCATCTCCTCAAGGCTGCTTGCGGTCTCCTGGATTGCGCTGGCCTGTTCCTGGGTGCGCTGACTAAGGTCCTGGTTTCCGGCGCTGATTTGGTCGGCCGCGCCGCTGACCAGGCCCGCTGATTGAATAACGCCGCGCACGGTGTCCGACAGGCTTTCGGTCATCCGCTGTACGTCTCTGAGCATCTGGCCCAGCTCATCCTGCCTGTCGAGGTGCTTTCGCCGCACCTTGTAGGTGAAATCGCCCCTAGCGGCAGTGCTCACGGCTTTGGCCGTGGTCTTTACGGGTATGATGATCATGCGGGTGATGGCAACGGCAATCAAAAAGCCCAGCAACAACGCGGCGGCCAACCCGATGATCATGATCCATGAAGCCCTGGCCAGATTTTCCGAGGCTTTGTCGGCAATTTTTTTTGTCTTAGTTATGCCCGACGAAGCCGTCAGGCGGATCGCACCAAGAAGTTCATCAACATATTCGCGCCGCTGTTCGGTGATTCTGTCGTTGTCCTTCCAAAGATCACCCAGTTGTTTCATGCTTTCTTTGTAGTCATCCGCGGCCTCATCTATGCTGGCGAGTTGATCCTTGTTGACCTGCTGATCGGTGATCAATCTTGCATTGGCAACCAATTGTTTTATTTCATCGAACTTGGTAGAGGCCTGTTCCAACTGCTCCAAGTTGTGCATGGCCTGGGCTTTGAAGTTGGCTATGCGGATTTCATCGCCGGCGGTGATTATGTTGTTCGCAATAATGATTTTTCTCAACCGCCTGTTGCCGTCATATGCCGCTGCCGCCCGGTTTTCCTGTTTAACGGCGTCGTATTGGCTTTCCAGGTATGCATTGGTGTTTTTCACGAAAAGCTTGGCGGCTTTATCCAGATTCCACCGGTTTTCTGCAATCTTGCGTTTGTTTTCAATAGTCTTGGTCACCTGTTGGCGGTATCCGGCCAAAGTCTTTTCGATTACATCAAGACTTTTTCCGAGGTCTGCCAGCTGCGGGTATTTGGCAACCAGCCGCCTGGCGGTGATCAAACTTACATCCACCCTGATCAAGGCATCATTGCCCTGTTTCAGTTGGGTTGGATCGTTGTAGTAATTAAAACCGCGATGCTTGAACACCGCCCCCAGGACGCTTCGCTCAATCTCATTGGCAACGTCGACCTCGGGGACATAGGCTTGGTCGAGCAAATCCGATTCCCTGCCTGCGTCAATCATGCTGTAAATTGCCAAGCCACCCAGAAGCATGGAAATAGCAATCAATAGGCCGAACCCAATACTGATTTTTGTGCCTATTTTAAATTTGGTCATACTAAGCCCCGGGCTAAAGGTAGAATTGCGGCAACAATACCTATCACGCATTATGCTGATATTATGGTTCATTGTCCACCGCAAGGCGCAACCGCACCTCAAGGGCAGATGGTATGCGCATTGGAATTGCACATGGCTGATAGAAAATTCGCCCCGCCGGAGGCCTACCGCAAGGCGGCAAGCAGGCTGCGCCGTTGGCTGCGGGCCTGCGTTCTTTGCCCCAGGGCATGCCGGGTCGACCGCCTGGCCGGAGAGCGGGGCTATTGCCGGGCCGCGGAAAAGGCCGTGGTAAATACGGCCCAGCTTCATCCGGGCGAAGAGCCGCCCATTAGCGGCCACAAAGGCTCGGGCACCGTGTTTTTCGCGGGCTGCACTCTGGGCTGCCGCTTTTGCCAGAACTACCGGATCAGCCAGGAAGGCTGGGGCGAGGAACTCAGCGACCAACAGCTGGCCGAACTTTTTCTGGAGTTGCAAAGCGCCGGGGCCCACAACATCAATCTGGTGACGCCCACGCCGCATCTGGCGGCTATTCTGGAGGCCCTGGCCATTGCCAGGGAAAAGGGTCTGGCCATACCCATCGTTTACAACACCAGCGGCTATGAGCGGGCGGCGACCATCCGCGCCCTTGACGGGCTTATAGAGATATATATGCCCGACTTCAAATACGCCGACGACCAAGCGGCCCAGCGACTGTCCGACGCCAAGGATTACGTGCGCCACGCCAGCGCCTCCCTGGAGGAGATGTTCAGCCAGGTGGGCAATTTGCGGTTCGACGACAACGGCGTGGCCACCGAAGGCGTGCTGGTGCGCCATCTTGTGCTGCCCAACGGCCTGGCCGGTACCAGGTGGGTTTTGGGCGAACTGGTTCGCATCTGCGGCAGAAACGTCGCGGTCAGCCTGATGAGCCAGTATTTCCCGACTCACAAGGCCATGCAGACCAAGGGCATCGACAGGCCCATCACCAACGCCGAATACGCCGAGGCCCGCCAGGCCATGGACGATGCGGGCATCCGCCTGGGCTTTGTCCAAAGCCTCCATTCGGCCAATGATGAGCTTGTACCGCGCTTCAGACGCTAAATATACCTTGGCTCAAGCCGCCGTATCGTGGCATCTTCTGGAGACCCGTTCCATAATGGCAACTACTTCTTGGCGGGAGTGATTTCATTTCAATGAGTCGCGAGCACTGGTCATCCGGACTTGGATTTATTCTGGCCTGCGTGGGCTGCGCCATCGGCCTGGGCAACATCTGGCTTTTCCCCTGGCGGTTCAGCGCCTTTGGCGGCGTCACCTTTCTGGTGCCCTATTTATTGTTCACCTTCTTCCTGGTCATCTTCGGCCTGATGGCCGAGCTGGCCCTGGGCCGCAAGGCCCAAAGCGGCACCATCGGCGCATTCGAAGCGGTCTATCCGCCCCAAAAGCGCAACCTGGCCAGACTCACGGGCTGGTACCAGATCATCGCCCAGACCGGGCTTACGGTCTTTTACCTGGTGGTCATGGGCTGGCTGTTCCGCTACACCTATCTGGCCCTCAGTGGAAAACTTTACGTTAAAGGCTTGGCGGACGGATTCGGCCAATTCAGCGGCAGCGGGGCGGTGGTGCCCTGGCATATCCTGGCCGTGGCCGTATGCACCGGCGTGGTGGCCCTGGGCGTAAAGGGCGGCCTGGAACGCCTCAACAAGCTGGCTATGCCCCTGTTGTTCGTCCTTTTGGCGGCCCTGCTGATCCGCACCCTGACCCTGCCCGGCGCGGGAGAGGGCCTGGCCAGCATGTTCCAGCCCAAGTGGCATCTTCTGGCCTCGTCGGAAATATGGGTCATGGCCTTGGGCCAAAGCTTCTTCACGGTGAGCCTGGGCGGCATGCTGATCTACGGCTCCTATCTGACCCGAAGCGTGGATCTGCCCAAGGCCTCGTTCTGGATCGTCAGCACCAATTTCGCCGCCTCCATGCTGGCCGCCCTGATCATCATACCGGCGGCCCACTCCTTTGGCCTGGACATGACCCGTGGCCCCGGCCTGCTTTTTTTGACCATGCCCGAGATTTTCAAGCAGATGCCCGCGGGCGTTTTTTTCGGGGGCCTGTTTTTCATCAGCGTGCTTTTGGCCGGCGTCTCATCGGCGGTGAACCTCATTGAAGTGCCCACCGAGGCTTTGATGCACGCCTTTGGCCTGCGCAGGCCCTCCGCGGCCCTGGTGATTGGGCTGGTCTGTCTGGCCGTGGGCCTGCCCCTGGCCGTGAGTATGCCCCGCTTCGGGCTTTTCGTGGACACGGTGACGGTGTACCTGTACCCCCTGGGCGTGTTGACCATAGCCATCGCCTCGGCCTGGGTCTGGGGCAAGGGCCGGGCCCGGCGGGAGCTGGCCCTTGGGTCATCCATCAGCATCGGCCCGTGGTATGACGGCTATCTGCGATATGTTTTCGTGGGTGTGTGCATAGCCGTCATAATCCTGCACGTCAGCTACGGCGGCATTGGCTGAGCTTTTCCGCTACACTTGGCTCCATGACCGACAACCGTCCTCAAAAAATCCTGGTTTTTCAACAAAACCACTCGGGCGAGGCCAAGGTCCGGGGCATCGGCCAATACGGCGGCCAGGGCTTTGACCTGGAGCTTATACCCGTCACCGGCGCCCTGCCCGAATTCGTGGAAGATCCGGAAAAACATCTGCCCAAAAAAATCCGGGCCGATCTGGTCCTGGACTATCTAAAGCACCCGGATCTGTCCCTGGAGTTGGCCCATATTTGCCGGCGCAACAACGTGCCAGTGGTGGCTTCGGGCAAAAAATGGCGTCTGCACGGCGTCATGTCCCCGCCCACCTGCTGCGCCCTGCCCGAAGACCCCGGCCTGGGCCGCTATGGCCAATGTTTCGGCACGCCAAAGTTCGAGCTTACGCTCAAAGGCGGCGCAATCGAGCAATGCCGGGTCCTGCGTGGAGCGCCCTGCGGGGCCACCTGGCAGGCTGCCGAGCAAATGTCCGGGGTGCCCGTGGCGGACGCCTGCCGCTCCATGGGCCTGATCAGCCAGTTTCACTGCGTGGCCGATTCGGCTGCCTGGGACCCCATCTCCGGCAAGAGCCCGGTGCACATCGCCGCCGAACTGCACGAAGCGGCCATGCGTAAGGCTCTTAAAAATTCTTTGTAATCCCACCGGACTCCCGCGCGTCCCCCTAGTATACTTGCCGTTATAGGCGTCAATGTTTGACCGCACCAAAGGCCTCTGGCATGAACCTACTTTTCTGGTTTCAAAAACGCTTCCGCCGTCCCCACGACGAGCATCTTGCCCAGACCTTCTACAACATGGGCAACCAGTTGGCCAAGACCGGCCAGGCCACCGAGGCCCTGGAAAAATACCGTCAGGCATTGGATATTTTCAGCGATCTGCGCCAAAAGCAGCCTGAAAAATTCAATTACGATTTAGCCAAGACGAGCAGTCGACTGGGCCTGTTGCTGGGAGAAATGGGCCGCTACGAAGAGTCGGCCTCAGCCCACCTCCAGGCCCTGGAGATATTCCGGAATCTGGCCCAAAAGCGCCCTGGGCAACACCTGGTCGACGTTGCCGATTCCTGCAACAACCTTGGCATCAATTTGGCCGCCTGGGGCCGCCCGGCCGAAGCCTCCGATTATTATCTGGAGGCCTTGGGTCTCTACCGCGACCTGGACAAAATCAGACCGGGCTCATACATCGCCAAAATAGCCCACGTTCAAACCAACCTGGGCAATCTGCTGGCCCGCCAAGGCCATGTCCAAGAGGCCAAGGACATGTATTTCCAGGCCATGGACGTTCTAATCAAGCTGGCCGCCGAGGCACCCCGGCAACACCAGGAAACCCTGGCCGTGACCTGCAATAACCTGGCCGCTCTGCTCACGGGCCTGGAGGACTACGAACCGGCCCGGCAGCTATACCAACAATGCCTGGATATGCGCCGCCAGATGGAAGCCGACGCTCCGGGGAACCACCGCTGCGACCTGGCCCAGGTTCTCAATAACCTGGGCAACCTGCGGGCCAAGCAAAATCAATACGCCCAAGCTGCGGAATATCTCGGCGAGGCCATGGAAATCATGCGCCAATTGGCCAGGGAGGAACCGGCGCTGCACCTGGACCAATACGCCACCGCCTGCCACAATCTGGGGGCCGTCCGGGCGGACATGGGCCATGTAGACATGGCGGAAAAGCTTTACTCACGGGCCCTGGAGATCCGCCGCAAGCTGGCCAAGGGGCAGCCTGAGCAAATGGCGCCTTACGTGGCCGTCAGCGCGAACTATCTTGGCCTGCTTTACTGTGAAACCAACCGCCTGGCCCAAGCCGCCCCCATGTTGGCCGAGGCCCTGCGGAACTATTTCTGGCTATACCGGCGGGACCAACAGATCTACCGGAAAAACCTCTTTTTCGTACTCAAGCTCATCGAGGACATGGCGGGCAGTCACGGTTTCAACGGGCAGCGCCAGTGGCTCGGCGAGCTTTGGCAAGACATGTTGCAGCGGTTTGAATGCAATCTGGTCTACATCGCCGACGACCTGGCCGATATTTTCCGCAAGTTCCAGGCCGACGATTTGGCCCTGGAGGCCCGGGTGTTCATCAAAATTGCCCTGGATGACATGCACCACGAGCAGGCCGGCCAGGCCGCCGAGGACCTGGACGCCATTTGCGCCGAGCTGGGTCCCTGGGCCGCCAAGGCCCGACCCGAACTGGAGCGGCGCTTGCAGCCTTTTTCAAGCGCCGAACGCACCGTTCACTGAGCCGCAGACCAGCCCGCCCGATACGACGCGAAACCCCGGAGGCATTACAACCTCCGGGGCTTTTCTTTTGGTTCCGGCGTCCGCCGAGGTTTAGACCTCGTTCTCCTTGAACGGCATATCCAGTTCGTACACGCCGCCGTCCAGCCGAGCCTTGACCGAAAGGCCGCTGTGCTCGAAGACCTTCATCATCGAGACGTTGTTGGCCAAGACATCGGCGGTAAAGCCCTTGAGGCCGTGCTTCCTGGCCGCGACTTTCAGCAGCTTGAGCATCAGCGAAGCCAGCCCCCTGCCCTGATATTGCTCGTCGACGACAAAGGCCACATCGGCATAGGGCCTGTCTTCATGGCGCACGTAGCGGGCCTCGCCGATGATATGGCCCTGGCCCGGCCGGCCCAGCAGAGCCACTATGGACATTGTCTTGCGGTAGTCGACATTGACGTATTCCTGCATCTTGGAGTGGGGCATGCTCTTGATGGGGCTGAAATAGCGGTAGTACACCGACTGATCCGAAAACCGGTAGAACAGCTGGCGCATCTCGTCTTCGTCCGACGGCCTGATGGCCCTGAAACGCACCAGCAGGTCGCCCTTGACCGTGTGTTCCTCGGTGAACTCGTCGGGATAAAGATGGGCGCTGTCGGCCAGGTATATCTGGTCCTTGTAAATGATATTGGCTTGTTTGGCCTGTTCCACCAGGGCCGGTCTGTCGCCGGGATGGGCGATGTCGATCATGGCCTGGGCCCGTTCGCGCAGGCTGCGGCCCTGCATGTTGGCCACTCCGTATTCGGTGATGATCATATCCACCGACTCGCGCATGCCGAACAGGTTGGGGTAGCCCTGGATGTCCATGACGATGTTTGCGTCGCCGTCGCGGTTTCGGCTGGGCAGGGCGAATATGGTCTTGCCGCCGTGTGACAGCTCGGCGCCGTTGATGAAGTCGGCGGCCTCGCCCGTCTCGGCCACGATGTTGCCCTTGCCGGCATGAAGGGCCACCCGGCCGCTGAGGTCAACCTTGCGGGCGGGGAAGATGGCCATGAAGTTGCGGTTCTTGCCGATTTGCACCGGGTCGAAGACCTTGTCGATGCCCTGGAAATCAACCATCGGATTCTTATCCAGCCACAGCATCAATTCCTTGGTGCCCAGGGCGTAGGAGGCCAGACAGCGGCCCTTAAATGAATGCTTGTACCGGTTGGTGACCGCGCCGCTGACGACCAGGTCCATCATGGAGTCGGTGAAAAACGCCGTGTGGACGCCCAGATTCTTTTTTCGCACCAAGTGCTTGGTCAGCGATTCGTACAGCGGGCCCAAACTGTAGCTCAGGCAGGCTCCGTCTTCGATGACCGACGACACGTTGCCCGCCACCCGGTCGAAAACCTCGTCGGTGGGCCAGCGCGCGAAATAGATCGGCGCCTCCTTGCCCTCGATGAGATAGTCGAAATCGGAAAGGGGAACAAAGGTGTCGCCATAGGTCATGGGCACCTGTTCATTTATTTCGCCGATAAGAATGTCGGCCTGGTCCATGACCATCCGGGCCACGTCCACTGCCATGCCCAGAGAGCAATACCCGGCCTCGTTGGGCGGGGTTATCTGGATCACGGCCACATCCGAGCGCAGACGGCCCTGCTTGATCAACAGGGGCAACCTGGCAAAACGGCTGGGAATAAGGTCGACCTGGCCCATGGCGATTGGGTCGCTGGCTATCCAGCCGGAAAAAAAGGTGCGCAGTCTGAACTTGTAGGAACTAAGCGTGTTGCGGGTGACGGCATCGCCAAGGCTGACCAGTTGGACCAATTCCAGGTCCTGCACATTGACGCTTTCGCTGCCGAGCAGGGTCTTGATAAATGTGCGGGGTTCGGCCACGCCGGTGCTGATGAACACGCTCATGCCTGGTTCGAGCTTGCTGATCACTGTTTCCGGCGCAACAGTCTTTTGGCGCCAATCGTCTTTAGGCTTTCGTAGCAGCATGTTTATTTATCTCCCGCGGCGGGGCCGCGCTTGCGGATCGAACACAGGGGCGTTGTTTCATTATGTACCGCTTGTCCGGCCTGCAAACAACAATCTTTCGTCTATTTAGGGGCATTTTTGTGAATTAATACACATAACGAGCGCTCTATTTACACCTGCCCGGCGCCTTTCTTTTTTATCCGCTAATTGGTATATGAATTGGTGACATGAAATTGGCCCGGCTTGATTCGCGTGAGCCAGGGGGGAACAGCAAGCCAAAGGTTAAAGCATGCGCTCAATGCACATCATTTACCGTGTAATCCTAACTATTTCCATTTTTTGGGTCGTGTGGTGCTCCGCCGCCGCCGCCGCGGAGCTGGTCGTGGAGGTGCTGGACAACACCGGCGATCCGGTGGCCGGGGCGACCGTCAACGCCACCGGCAAGGCATTTAAGAACCATAGCCCAACCGACGAAGCAGGATACGCCTTTTTCCGGGATGTCCCAAAAATCATCGTAGACATCACCGTGGGGCTCGAGGGATTCACCCAGGAAAGCGCGGTGGTGGACATGCGCCTGAACCGTTCCAGGGAGGTCAAGGTCGTCCTGACCCAGGTGGTCGGCCTGGAAGAATTGCTGAATCTACCGTCTCCCTAGCGGAAAATTGAAATCATACCGCCTGAAGTATGAAAGCCGCCCGGCCAAAGCGAGGTTTGGCCGGGCAGCCTTGTTTGCATTTCCGGGTCGGAACCGAATTCATCGGCCGGGCTCCGTTACGCCCCGCTAACCGATGCGCTTGTACTGGCCTTTCAGCCATCCGGCGATGCCGTTTTTGTACCACTTGCTGAAGCGGCGTTCGCTGGGGCCGCCGGCCAGGGCGATGAGCAGATCCTTGCGGCCCATGTCGGCGATCATCCTTAGCGACGGGCTGAAGGTCGTGGTGCGTCCTGCGCTCTGGAATATCTGGCCCTGGGGTATGGTGGCCTTGCCGCCGGGCAGTTCTACGGGCCCGTAGTCAAAGCCCAGCCAACCGGGCAACTTGCCCCCGAACATCAGGTGCGCAAACATAATCGTGCGGGTTGAGCCGTAGCGCTGGGCCTTGACGGCCAAGCCCTCGGCCAGGGCCTGTTTGATGGCCTCTTCCCGCGGTTTGGCCTGGAACCAGGCCGAGTCGCCGTTGACCAGGATGTCGTCGAAATTGCCGTAGTAATCGTTGAACGAACCGGTTTCCTTGAGGATGTAGTCGATTACGTCCCGGCCCATGCCGCCGTCGCCGAAAACCACCCGCACCAGGGCGTGGTACACCGACTCGAAGAGCATGGCCCCCTTGCTGTCGGCCTGGTAGCCGCAGTCCCACTGGGCCAGGATTTTGCCGTTGTCAGAGTCCGGCAACAGCGGCTTGATCAGGGGCATGAAGCGCTCGGCCTGCACCGAATGCAGGTCCATGTGCATTGACTTGAACACGTCCTCGCCGAGCTTGCCCTTGTTCCGCTCCAGGAGCTGGGCGATGCGCTGGGCCCTGTACGGCGCCATGGGCAGGTTGATGGGTTGGCTGTCGCCCAGGTAATTGAGGTCTTGGTTGGCGGTGACGATATAGCCTTCCTTGGGGTTGAAGGCCGAGGGCAGGCGGTCTTTGTCCACAAAGCCCAGATGGTTGTATTTGGCTTCCCAGCCGGGCAGGGGCAGCAGTCCGCTGACGCCGGGCGCCCGGTCAAAGGTGCGACCGGTCATCTGGTAGCCGATATTGCCCGATGAATCAGCGATGGCGAAATTGAACGTGGAGGCGTCGAGCAGCTTGAAGCATTCCATGGCCTCGGCCACGTTGGCGCACTCCGGCAGGTTCAGCAGCCCGTTGAACTCGCCGGCGCCGCAGCCCTGGCGGGCCGACCAGTTGAGCACCAGGCGCAGGCCCTCCTGCTTGGGGTCGCCTTCCACCACGCCGTGCTCGTTCTCGTACACGCGCAAGACCACCGGCTGGCCTTTTTTCACCTGGACAACCTCTTCATGGACGTCAAAGGGCTTCCAGCCGTCCTCGCGCCAATACATGCCGTCGCGGCATTGCTCGATGCGCCAGTCAAGCTGGTCCATGAAGGTGAAGGTGGCGCTCCAGGCGATGTTGTTGGTGCGGCCCAGAATCAGGCCGGGTACGCCGGGGATGGTCACGCCGGCCATGGTGTTGCCGGGCACCCGCATGACGATCTCCTGCCATATGGCTGGCAGGCGGTTGACCTCCAGGTGCGGGTCGCCGCAGAGAAAGGCGTTGCCGTTTGCGGTGACGGCGCCGCTGACGACCCAGTTGTTGGAGGCCTGGGCCTTGGGCAGTTTGCCCAGCCATTTGACGGCCTCGGGCACAAGGGGCGGCGTCAGTTCGATCTTGTCGATCAGCTCTCGGTCGATCTCTTCGCTCAGGTAGGGGAACAGCTCGCGGATCTTGGTTTCGTCCACGCCTTTTTGGATCATCTGCACCAACAGTCGCTGGGCTCCGAGTTGGGCGTCGGTGAGCCCCACAAAGCCGAAGACCTTGGCGATGAGCATGCAGTCGGTCAGGTCCCAGGGCTCGGGCTCATAGCCCAACAGCTTCATTTCCCAGCACACGCCGTTGTCTTCCAGGCAGCGGTTGAAACCAGCGCAAAAAGCATCGATCTGATCCCTGACATGGGGCTGCAACTTGGCTATTTCGGCCTGGGGGTCGGGCATGAAGCGCATGAAACGCATGAACTTGTCTATTTCGATCATGGCTTCGTTGCCGGCCAGGCATTCGGCGGCCCGCCCCCGCAGCAGGATCCTGGTCAGCAGGGCCTGCATCTGCCTGTCGGCCGCCTGGACCCAGCCCAACCCGTACTGCATGTCCCGCTTTGTCTGGGCGTCGATCTCCGGAATGCCGAACTCGTTGCGCTTGATCGCTATTTCGGCGTCCAGGCCCGGCAGGGTAATTTTTTGATCCTTGAGCTTCATCGGCAGCCCCCAATCCAGCAAGTCAAACGCCCGGCTGAACCGGGCGTTTGCTTATTAGGAGGAAAATCAATCCGTGACCAGCAGGAATAGCTTTTCTATGTATTCCTTGTCGCGGTTATCCATCTCCTCAATTATGTGCCGGTGCATTCTCTTCTTCATTTCCGAAAAAATGCCCCGCTTTTTTTCGAACGTGGCCGCATAGGCCACCGCTTCTTCGATCAGGGTCTGTTTATCGGCGCAGGCCTTGACGGCAAAGCCCATGTCGACCATTTCCTCGGCCACCACGCGGCGGCCGGTCAACAGCAGTTCGTTGAATACCTGGGGCGGCATGATCCGGCTGACGAACTTGATCATGCTGGGCATGAAAGGCACGCCGACATCCACCTCGGGAAAGCAGAAAAAGCCGCGCCCGGAGAGCATCAACCGGAAGTCACAGGCGCAGGCCAAAATGGCTCCGTTGCCAAAGGCGTGCCCGTTGACGGCGGCCACCGATGGTATGGGCAAAAGCAAAAAGCGTTTGAACACTTCGCCCATGCCGTACATGAAGTCCTTGATCGCCTGCAGGTCGCCTTCCTTTTGCCGCTCCAAAAGCCACATCAGGTTTACGCCCTGGCAAAAATTCTTTTCATCCGAAGAGCTCAGCACCAGGCTGCAGACCTCCTTGTCGGCGACTATTTCGTCGAGAACGGCCAGCATCTGGCGGGAGTATTCCAGGTCGTGACGGTTTTCGCCGTCGTTCATCATCAGCACGGCCACCTTGCCGCGCTTTTCCCAGCTGAATCTAGACATTTCATTGCCTCTGCGAAGTTGGTCAAAAATCGTGCAGCTATCCTAGCAGCAGCGGGCCCTACATGGCAACGACGACGGGCCCTACAGGGCTTCATCGCACGGCATTCACATTTTGGTGTTATTCCAACAGGCTGATTTGCTAAACTAAAGCATGATATTTCACTAGAGCACTAATGACAGCATTAAGCAACAAAGATATGAACGCCACAGAGCTGATGGAGCGGCTTGAGCAGGCCCAAGCCCGCATCAGACAATTGGAAAGTCTGGTTTTCCGGCAATCCCATGCCCCAGATCCAATCGATCCGCTCCATAATGGCGTCATCGACCATCTTCCCACGGCTTTGTTGGAATTTGACCTAAGCGGCCTTAAGGCCTTCGTCGACCGGCTGCGCTCAAATGGCGTGTCAAATATTGAAGCCCATTTGGTGCAACATCCCCAGGCCCTGCGCGAGGCATTCAGCCACGGTCGTGTCACCTTTTTGAACCGCGTGGCCCGAAAGATTTTTCAGGTGGGCGATACCGTCGAGTTCATCAATTTTTTTGCTCAGTTTTTCACCCAAGAGGCAGCTTCCAAAGTATGCCGCTTTGTCGGGGAATTGGACGGAGGCAAAACCAACGGCAACTTTGAGGCCGAGTTTCGAACCAGATCAAATGACCCGATTTTTCTTGGCCTTTTTTGGGCCTTACCGCGAGAAGATTTCGAATCGTGGCGAAGGGTAATGGTGACGTTAATGGACCTGACGCCGCGAAAAATCGCGGAACAGGCCCTGGCCCAAAGTGAAGACCGCTACCGCGGCCTTTTTGAAAACAATCCCTCGGCAATGTGCCTGATCGATACATCGGGCCGGAAAATAATCGACGCCAATCAGGCCGCCAGCGACTTGTTCGGCTACAGCAGAGACGCTCTCGCCTCGATGCCCATGGATAACTTGAACGCGCCGGGCCAGGATGACACATCGAACAAGCTGGCCGAAGCGGCCAACGGTCCGGCTAGGTTGGAGTTGCGGCAGCGTTTTGCCGACGGCACAGTCCATGAAGTGGAACTCTACGCCGGTCCGTTCATGGATCAAACCGGAAAAAAAATACTGGCCACGATCCACGACATCACCCAGCGTAAAAGGGCCATGGAGAACCTGCGCCGGGCCGAGGGAAAATACCGCAATATCATCGAGCAATCCGTACAGGGCATTATCCAGTCCACCGTCGAAGGCAAGGTCATCAGCGTGAACCCGTCCATGGCCCGCATTACCGGCTATGACAGCACTGAAGAAGCCATGAAATCGGTCTCCAACATAGGTAGCCAGGTATATTCCGACCCCCTCCGCCGGGAACAATTGATCAAAGAACTCAACCAACATGGAACCGTGCAATCGTTTCCCATCCAGATCAAGAGGCGGGACGGTGACATGGCCTGGATCAGCTATACGGCAAGGGCTGTAAAGGACGAAAACGACAAAATTATTTCCATCGAAGGCTTTGTCGAGGATATCACCAGCCGGATCACGGCTGAGGAGGCCTTGGCCCAGAGCGAAAAACGCTACAGGGCCATCGTCGATAACTCACTGGCCGCCATATACATCTTCCAGGACGACAAAATGGTCTTTTTGAACAAGGCCTTTTTGGATATGCTCGGCTATTCCGACCAAGCCCAGGGTCTGGGCAGGCCTTTCTGGGAGTTTATCCACCCGCTGGACCGCGAGTGGGTCAAAATGCGGGCCCAGGCCAGGGCCCGGGGCGAAAATGTAAAGCCGCACTATGCCTTCCGTTGCCTCAAGGCCGACAACACCGTGATATGGGTCGACATGCAGGCGACCACCATCTTCTTCCACGGCAAACCGGCGGTGCTGGGCAACCTCATCGATATTACCGAACGCAAAATGCTCACCGACCGCCTGGCCCAGTCGCAAAAGATGGAGGCCGTGGGCACTTTGGCCAGCGGCATTGCCCACGACTTCAACAATATCCTCCAGGCCATCAGCGGATATGTCCAGATGGTGATGAGCGACGGCGTGAGCCAGCCCAATCTAAGGCGTATGAAGGAAATAGACTCCGCCGTCCTTAGGGCGGCCGACCTTATCCAGCGCATGCTGGCGTTCAGCCGCGACCTGGCCCCCCAGTTCATCGGTGTCGACATCAACAAGGAAATCAGCCAGGCCGTAAAACTTATCGAACGCACCATTCCCAAATGGATCAGCATCAAAACGGAGCTGGAAAACGATCTACCCCTGGTCAACGGAGACCCCATAAGCCTGGTGCAAATGCTCATGAACATGGCGGCCAACGCCAGAGACGCCATGCCCGATGGCGGCACGCTGACCATTTCCAGCCGGATGATCGACATTGACGAAAGCTTTTGCAGCACGCGGCCCGATCTGGAGCCCGGACCTTATGTACTGATCCGCGTGGCCGACTCGGGGCCGGGCATAGACGAATCCATCATCAAACAGATATTTGATCCGTTTTTCAGCACCAAGGAAATTGGGAGGGGCACCGGCCTGGGCCTTTCCCAAGTCTATGGGACAGTAAAGAGCCACCAGGGTCATATAGATTGCGAGAGCACTCTCGGTTTGGGCACGGAATTCAAGATCTATCTACCCAGCAAGCAGCCGGACCAGCAAACCACGAATAACGATCACGAACCGGAAAAGCAAGTCGAAGGCGGCGGCGAAGTCATACTTTTAGTGGACGACGAAACGGCCATCCTCGAAATCAGCAGCCAGGTGCTTTCCGATCATGGATACGCTGTCCATACGGCCGATTGCGGCGAAAACGCCCTTAAGGAACTAGACCGGCTTGGGAGGGCCGATTTGGTGGTCCTTGATCTGGGTATGCCCGGCATGGGCGGCCGGAGGTGTTTCGAGCAAATCAAGCTTGAACACCAGTCTACCAAGGTGATTATCGCCAGCGGATACGCCGACGAAGACAACCGTGCCTGGGCCATGGAACGTGGCGCGGATGCTTTCCTGGCCAAGCCATACCGGCTTCCGGATCTGCTCAGCGAGGTCAGACGCGTGCTGGAAAACTAACCCGCCGCCGGAGCGACCGCCGCATGGCTTTCCATTTGCGGCGCATCGGGCTCGTGCCCCAGCAACAATTGAATCCTTGTGCGGGTTTCGGCGGCCAGGCTCTCCAGATCATCATCGGCGTATTGGTTGGGGTCGATGGGTTGGCCGATGCTCATCCTGATCACGCCCTTGTCCGGAAAAATCGTTTCGGGCTTCATCAGTTGGGAAGATCCGTAGATGCCCACCGGAATGATGGGCCGTCCGGCCGCCTTGGCCAAAAAGAACGTACCCCTGCGGAAAGGCAATAAATGTTCCGGATTGCGGTTGCGCGTGCCCTCCGGGAATATGACCACCGTGGCCCCGTCGCGGATCTTCTGGGCGCCATTTTCCAACAGTCTGGTAGTATTGCCCGATTTGCCCCGGGCCACGGGGATATGCACGATTTTCAGGTGCCAGCCGATAAAGGGCACCTTCAGCAGAGATTCCTTGGCCACCCAGCAGATATCGGCCGGGATGCCGGCCAGCACCACGGCAATGTCGGCCGCTGATTGATGATTGGACGCAAGCACGTAGCCGCCGCCGTCGGCGGGCAGGTTTTCCAGGCCGTGGATAGCGAGTTTGAAGCCGCAAAGCCAGCAAAGAAACTTGCCCCAAACCCTGGCAAAACGGCGGGAGCCCTTGCCGTTGAACATGCCGACGATCATCGAACCGAGTCCCAGCGTGGCGGTTACTATGCTAAACAAAATGCTTTGCCAAATCTTTCTCACATTACTGTAAAGCACGGCCGCCTCCACTGTATGAACCCAGGATGTTTCCAATCATGAGCATGGTTTACCAAATTCAATTAATACTTTATACAAACGCGGCCACGCAAGGCAATTATTGAAAGCCTGTTTATTAACCTCCCCTTGTAAGGGGCGTCTGACAAATGCCAAAATGATTTTACTGTTTGGCAATAGCTTTTGGTTGCTGTTATATGAATCACCCCGGCAAATCACACCGCCACCCGCGGCTTCGTTGGTTCTTCGAGCTCAAGGCCATCTTGACCCAGGGCTGGCCTCCGCCGTCCGATGAACCGCAAGATATCGACTGGTGGCGTGAACGAATAGTAACCGCTCTATTGGGCCTTGCTTCCATGTTGGGGGCGGCGGCATATTTCCCTGGCATGCTATTGGCACTGTCCGAGGGCCGCTATCTTATCGGGATCTTTGACACCGTTGCCCTTGGCCTGCTAATCTTTTTGTTTTTAAACAAAAAAATCGCCTATCGTTCCAAAGCCCTGGCCATGATCACGGCCAGCATGCTCCTGGGCGTGACCTTGTTGATATCGGTGGGATTCTACGGCGCGGGATATCTCTGGCTTTTCGGCAGCTGCCTATTGACGGGCGTGGTCTGGGGTTTTCCCTACATTGCCATTATCATCGGCATCAGCATCGCCATCCTCATCGCCATGGGTATCGCCGTCGATCAAAAACTGGTCTGGTGGACAGGCGTGGAAAACGCCACCGAGAAATGGTTCGTCGTCACCTCGAATTTTTTCTTTTTGGTGGCCATGTTGACCACCGGAATTTCTGTGCTGATTCGCGGATTTCAGACAAGCATGACCAAGGAAATCCGTGCCCGGAAGGCCCTGGAGGCCGAGCGCACCCGCTTGAGCGCCATCAACGACGAACTCATAGAACAGATGGAAAAACGCCAACAGGCCGAAAACGCCCTGGGCCATTCCGAACGCAAGTATCATGAGCTGCTCGAGAGCATCTTCGACCCCATTTACACCCACGACCTCAACGGTCGCATCCTATCCATCAACACCATCGCCGCCAATGCCCTGGGTTATACGCCCGAAGACCTTGTCGGCAAACGAGTGCCAAAATTTTTAAGCAAGGAAAGCGGTGACTTTGCTGTTTCGCAATACCTGCCCAGGCTGCAAAAAGCCGGACATGACATGGGCACGGTGGAGGTTATCGCCCTTGACGGCCAGACTCATCTCTTCGAATACCGTTCATCGTTGGTTCTACCGCAGGACGGTTCGCCCTATGTCAGCGGCCTGGCCAGGGATGTCACCCTCCAGCGGGAAAGCCAGCGCCAGGTGGCGAATCTGCGAGAGCAATTGAACCAAGCCCGCAAGATGGAGGCCCTGGGCACCCTGGCCGGCGGCATCGCCCACGACTTCAACAACATCCTTTCAGCAATCATTGGTTATACGGAGATGAGCATCGACAACATCGCCGATGGCAGCGAGGAAGAAAACGCCGAGTTCCTGGCCAGGGTGATCGAGGCGGCAAACCGCGCCCGCGAACTTGTGCGCCAGATCCTGACCTTCAGCCGCCGCAGCAGCGGGGAAAAGCTGCCCAAACGGCTTCAGCCGATTTTCGAGGAATGTTTGGCCATGCTCAGGGCGACCATTCCGGCCAATATTTCGATAAATACCCGTTTCAACATTCCCCAGGCTGTCATTGATTGCGATGCCACCCAGATCCAGCAATTATTGATGAACCTGTGCACCAACGCGGCCCATTCCATGGAGCTCTCCGGCGGCAACCTGACGATTACGGTCGATCAAATCGAGTTGCCAGATCCAAGCCCAATGGAAAAGGACGGCCTGGCCCGGGGCGAATATGTCCAGATACTGATCCACGACCAGGGCGCCGGTATCCCCGAGGAAATCTCCGATCGCGTTTTCGAGCCGTTTTTCACCACCAAGCCCGACAAGAAAGGCTCGGGCATGGGGCTTGCCGTTGTCCACGGCATCGTCAAGGACCACCAGGGCAAGATTGATTTTACCAGCAGCCCCCAGGGAACCACTTTCGATGTGCTGCTTCCCATGAGCCACGGCGAGGAGGCCGGCCAGACCCAAACGCCGACTGAATTGCCCAGGGGCGACGAGCGGATAATCTTCATCGACGATGAAAAGGCCCTGGTTGATATCGGCAAAAAAACTTTGGAAAAACTGGGTTATCAGGTGACCGGTTTCACCAACCCTGCCCAGGCCTTGGGCAGGATAAGGAGCAAACCCGGCGATGTGGATTTGGTTATTACAGACCAGACCATGCCGGGCATGACCGGCCTGCAGATCGCCGGGCAGGTTAAAAAAATCAGCCCCGGCACGCCGGTGTTGTTGTGCACCGGGTTCAACAACATGGTCAGCCAGGACAAACTGGCCATGAACGGGGTTGATCAGCTTCTGATGAAGCCGGTCAGCCGTATCAACATAGCCCAGGCCATCCGTATGCTGCTGGACAAGCGGCCGGGGGCCTAACGCACCACCAGGGTCGTGCAGTTGCCCCGGCGAACCAGCCTCTCGGCCACCGAGCCGAACAGAACCAAACCCATTCCGCTGAGCCCCTGGGACCCTACCACCAGCAGGTCCGCCGGGTCATCTTCCTGTTGGGCCAGGATCTCAACGCTGGGGTGACCCCTCCGTAGGGCCAAATTAACCCGCAGGCCCGAGATCGAATCGAGATACTGACGCTCCATGTATGAACGGAGTTGGGCCGTTATCTCCTGATCGCTCATGCCCCGCACCAGGCGCTGGTCCTGGTCGGGCAACACGGGCATGCCCGGCACCAATACATGGATTATCGTCAGCCTTGCCCCATCGGCCCGGGCCTGCTCAATGGCCTTGGCCACGGCCTTGTCCGACTGGGGAGAAAAGTCGCAGGCCGCCATAATATGCTTAAAGGGCTTGGCTTGTGTCATTTATGCCCTCACCATGGCCATTATGGCCTCTTGTTGGCGGATCATAAAATCTTGGAACGAACGGCCGATCTTCTTGAAGTGCCAGCTCTTGAGCGACCACATGTGGGCCAGCATCACAATGTCATAGGCCATCAGGTCGGTATCCATTACCCGGAACGAGCCGTCGGCCATGCCTTCATCCAGGATCTTGCGGAACATTTCCACGCTCTGGCGCTCCAACTGCATAATGCGCTTGCGGCCCGCCTTGTCCAGGGTCAGCGACTCGCGGTAGACCAACAAGACCTTGGGGCGCTCTTGATCCACCACGGTGAAGAACTGGGCAATGGCCTGGCGCAGCTTTTCCGCCGGGGTCGCGTCATCTCCGATGCGCTGGGCCACGCCTTCGGCAAACTTGCTTTGGAGATGCTCCATTATGACCAGCATGATATCAGAGGGCTTCTTCACGTGGTGTGTGGTCACAGGCACGCTCACCCCGGCCGCCGCGGCGATCTCTTCCGCCGTGGCCTGTCGCCCCTTGCGATTGTATATCTCGCTGGCGGCGTTGATTATCTTGAGTCGAATATCGGTTTCAGGCATCTGCAACCTCCCAGGCATTTGCGCATCAAACAAACCGTCTAAGCAATAGCCGGTAGTCTCCTCTGCCTACAGTTTAATCCAAGCGGGGGCTCCAGGTAAAACACCATGAGCGGTTGGCTCACATTGCATTTATAAAAGCGCATATGCAATCATACGTATGAACATTTAGTTATTGATCAAACGACAGGCATCAAACCGCCCCGACAACAGGCAGGAGAAACCGCGGCAAATAGGAATACCGGCGGACAACGGGCTTTGATCAACGAGGATCGCCTTTGCCGTGAAAATTCCTGACGGGGCATCTTCATTAATCCGCCAGCGGAGTAACACTGATGAAAAAAATTATCTCTTTGGCAGCAGCCGTGGTTTTGAGCATGATCGCCCTAACCGCCGCGGCTCAGGACATGGCGACTCCCCAGGAAGTGTACGACAAGGTTGTGGCCGCCGCGGCAACCCTGGAGCAGCTCGGCCCAGACGCCCTGCCCGCGTTCAACGACCCCAAAGGGGAGTTTGTCTGGAAAGACTCCTATGTGTTTGTCATAGACTGCAAAAAGGATGTCATCGTCGCCCATCCCAACAACAAGCTTATTGGTCTTAAAAACTCCGTCGTCAAAGACAAGCCCGGCAACATTCGCGAGCCGAAGGTTCTGGGCTACGAGCTGTGCAAAGCCGCTGAGAACCCCAACGGCGGATGGGTGGATTATTATTGGGAAAAGCTGGGCTCGGACAAGCCAGAGCGCAAGATCAGCTTCGTCGTGTCCGTGCCCGGTCAGGCCTACACGGTCGCCGCGGGCATCTATGACGACAAGACCGACATTGACGCCCTGAACAAGGGCTTGAAGATGAAATAAACCATCCCGCCAACTTTCAGCTTGCCCCGGCCCGATTTCGGCCGGGGTTTTCATTTCCTTTGGCGCCGGGACGTTGGGTATAATTTATTTTATACAATTCGGAGAAATCAGAATGCGTGTACTGATCAAATCCATCGCCTTGCTGGTTGTCCTGGCGGCCACCGCCTTTGTCTGCTTTTATTTGTGGGCCAGCAGCCCGGTTCTGCCCGTGGATGAGCTGGCCACCCTGCACAACTACAATCCGAACGAAGCCCCTGCGGCTCCCTTGAATGACCAGTTCACCATTGTCACCTACAACGTCGGCTATTTTTCCGGCATGGCCAACAACCTTCCGGTGGAGTTGAACAAGAACTTTTTAAAAGACAACCTGCAAATGGCCATCGAGGCCTTGAAGCCGATGAAACCGGATGTCATCGCCATGCAGGAAATAGACTTTGATGCGTCACGCACCCACAGACAGGACCAATTGGAGGCCCTGGCCAAGGGGATCAACAGCGGCCAGACGGTCAACCTCGAACTCTTTTACGGGGCAAAGGCCGTCAACTGGAACAAAACCTATGTGCCGTTTCCCTATTGGCCGCTATCAGCCAACTTCGGCTACATGGTCAGCGGACAGGCCGTGCTGAGCAGCCACCCTCTCAGCGGCCATGAGCGCCATGTGTTGCAAAAACGCCAGGACAAACCGTTTTACTACCGGGAATTTTATATCGACCGCCTGGCCCAATGCGTAATCGTGGACCTGGGCCAGCCCCTGGCCGTGATCAACGTGCACCTGGAGAGTTGGGACCGCGAAACCAGAGGCGTGCAGATCAGGCAAATTGTCGGGTTTGTGCGTGAAATGCAAAAAAAGGCCCCGGTCATCTTGTTGGGCGACTTCAACACCGTGCCCATCTGGGCCGCCAAGAAAACAGATTTCCCGGACGAGTTTCAGGACTATACCGGCGAAAATACACTCTCAGTGGTCATGGACGAGATAGGACTGAAACCGGCCTTTGACGAGCCGGAGTTCCAGGGCGATCAAAGCGGCCTGCTGACCTTTCCATCGGCCTCCCCTACACGGATGCTCGACCATATCTTCTATGATCCCAAAACAATACAACCCGTTTCCTGGCGGATTGTAAAGGAGGCGGGGACGGCCTCGGACCACCTGCCCGTGGCCATGACCTTCCGTTTCAAGGATTAGCGCATACCGCCGCAAACCCACCTCAGGCCCCCGTAGCCGGAAGTTCGCCGGGAATTTGGCTTGACTGAATCGGCTGGCTGTCATAGGATTCTGCTACATACTGGATTGGTGCTCGAAAGAGCCTAACAGGGAAGGTGGTGCGAATCCACCGCGGTCCCGCCGCTGTAACCGGGGACGAAAGCCGCAACAAAGCCACTGCTCGTTAATTGGGCGGGAAGGCGCGGCCGGTAGGAAGAACCGGAAGCCAGAAGACCTGCCGATCCTGGACGCTCGCATACCCGGCGCAGGACCGGGGCGGCAATTGCATGAAGCATTGCGGCTGGCGCGGGTGTCCGTGCTGGGGCGGTGAAGCAAGTAGGGTGCAATCCCCCAGTCCCTTCGAGGGACGGGGGTTTTTTTGTGCGACAAAGCCCGCGTCTAATCGAGGGGGCCACTCCTTCCCCCCTGCCATTGGGAGCGCGGGCCTGCTCCCGCAGGGAACCAAGCCAAGGCGGAAGGGACCAACGCCGACGGTCCCTTCCGCCGTCCTTTTCGACGAATCAGCTAAAAAAGTGAGCCTTGCTCCGAATCGGGCTCCAGGATTTCCGGACCGTCGTTGGCGGCCAAGTTGACCCGGCGGCTCACCGGGCGGGAGGTCATTCGCCCCTGGGGATAAGGAGAGACAATACCGGGAAGGTCCGCCGGTTGGAGCGCCGAGGGCCCCAGCCATTTTTCCAGGGCCGCTTCACCCAGGATCACCGGCATGCGCTCGTGGATGCGGCCCACCAGTTCATTGGCTTTGGTGGTGACGATTGTAAAGCTGATCAGTGCCCGGCCCTGGGGGCCGCGCCAAGCATCCCAAAGCCCGGCAAGGGCCAGGTTTCGACCGCCTGTCCGTTCGAACAAATATGGCTGTTTGCCGCCGGGGGCGTCCTTGTGCCATTCAAAAAAACCGTCTACCGGGATCACGCAGCGCTTCTGTTTGATCAAGTTCTTGAAGGCCGGTTTTTGGGCCAGGGTCTCGGCCCGGGCGTTGATCATCTTGTAGCCGATATTTGGATCGGCGGCCCAGGAAGGAACCAGGCCCCAGCGCGGCAACATGCCCCGGCGGACATCGCCGGCCAGTACGGCCAAGGCCTCCCGTCCCGGCGCGACATTATAGCTGGGTCCGTAATCCAGGTCTTCGGCCAAAAAGCCGAACTCGTCCTGTAATTGGCTCAGAGGTGTTTTCTGGACAAACCTGCCGCACATCACGCACCATAGCCGGCGGCCGCCTCGTCGATGATCCACACCGGTTCGCGGGAGGGCCGGACCAGGGCGGCCGGGCATTGGGGATCGCCTTCCCTGGCCCGGTTCAGGGCATCGTGTTTTTGAGCCCCGGTGACCAGGAATATTACATTGCGGGCGGCGTTGATCACCGGCAGGGTCAGGGTGATGCGGTCCACGCTTGGTTCAACGCCATCGGGGGGATGAACGCCCACCACCCAACGGCTGGCCTCGTGCAGGGCCGGATCGCCGGGGAACAGGCTGGCGACATGGCCGTCGGCCCCCATGCCCAGAAGCACCAAGTCGAACATCGGCGGGCCTTCGCCATGATGGTCAAAGTGCTCCCGCAGCAATTGTTCATAAGCCCTGGCCCCTTCGACAGGCCCCAGTTTGCCGTTGATGGGATGAATGTTTTCCCTGGGCAACTCCGACGGGACGCCCAGGGTGCGCAGGGCCTCTCCGGCGTTGCTGGCCGGATGTTCCAGGGCCACGCACCGTTCATCGCCCCAGAACAGGTGCAACTTGTCCCACGGCACCTCGGAGGACAAACCAAATCCGTTCAGGGCCTGATAGGCCCCAAGAGGCGTGCGCCCACCCGATAAAACCATGCGGCAGACGCCCTTGTTGCGCACGACGGTATTGACGACCTGGGATATGCGCGAGGCGGCCACCCGGGCCACGGCTTCGGCATTGGCGAATACCCACTCACCCACGGCTAACGGGCCCCGCCTTGCCCGGACAACAGCGGAGAGAACGCCTCCGCCCCGGCAGGACCCCATGATCCGGCGGCATATGGCCTGAGCCGGCGGTCCCTTTCAGAGCATGTCTCGCAGGCCCGGAGCACCGGGTCCAACCACTGCCAGCAAAGCTCCACGCCGTCTTGGCGCCAAAACAGCATCTGGTCTCCGGTCATGGCGTCCATCAACACCTTTTCATAGGCATCGTGGGCCAAAACGGCTCCGGCTTGAAAATCAAAACCCATGTCCACCGTGCGCAGACACAGCTTGGGTCCGGCCGTCTTGGTTTGCAGACTCAAGGTGATTATTTCCTCCGGCTGGATGCCCAAGGTCAGGCGGTTGCTGGTGATGTGCTCACCCAGCACGTCTCGGAACAGCGAATGGGGCACCTCCTTAAACTGAATCTCAATGCTGGTCAGCTTGCGGGCCATGCGCTTGCCCGAGCAGATGTAAAACGGCACGCCCTGCCAGCGCCAGTTGTCCACGAAGACCCTCATGGCCGCGAACGTCGGCGTAAGCGAACGGGCGTCCACGCCAGGCTCGTCGCGGTAGGCCGGGACATCCCGGTCCTTGATCCGCCCTGCCTGATACTGGCCCAGGACCATGAACGAATCAAGCTCCTCGGAGGGCAGGGGCCGCAGGCAACGGAACAGCTTGACCCGCTCGTCTCGGACCCGGTCGGCCTCCAGCGACGGCGGCGCCTCGGCGGCCACCAGGGCCAACAACTGCATCATGTGATTCTGGAACATGTCCCTGAGCACGCCGGCCTTTTCATAGTAACCGGCCCGGTGCTCGACTCCCAGGGTCTCGGCGGCGGTGATGGACACGAAATCGATATACTTGCGGTCCCACAAGGGCTCGAACACGGCGTTGGCGAACCGGAACAGCATCAGGTTTTGCACCGTGTCCTTGGCCAGATAATGGTCGATGCGAAAGACCTGTGATTCCTCGAACCCCTGACTCAGGGCCTCGTTGAGCAGACGGGCCGAATGCAGGTCGCTGCCGAATGGCTTTTCCACCACCAGGCGGACCCAGCCCCGGCCGTATTCATTCTGGCGGCTCATGCCCGCGGCGGCGATGGAGGCGGCCACGGTCTCATAGAGGGTTGGCGGAATGGCCAGGTTGAACAGGCGGTTGCCGCAGGAGCCGATGGTCTTGTCTATCTCGGCCAGGCGGCGGTCCAGGGCCCGGAACGTCTCGGGCTGGTCATAGGTGACCGGCTGATAATAAAGCCGCTCGGCGAATTCGGGCCAGCGGTCGGCGGGCATGCCAGCCTCGGTCACCGCTTCGAGCATCAGTTCCCGGAATTTGGCGTCGTCATAGGGCGTGCGGGCGCAGCCGACCACGGCGAACTTCCCGTCCAGGCCGTGGTGACAAAACAGATCATATAGCGAAGGCAGCAGCTTGCGGCGGCACAGATCGCCGGAAGCGCCGAAGATGGTGATGATGCAGGGATCGGGAGCGCTCTCGAAATGGCAGCCCACCACCCGGCCGTTTTCCCCACCCAATTGGTTTATCGTCGCCTCGTCCACGCTCACTCCCGTTTGCCCGTGCTACGGCCGTGCTGAAAAAACGCGTTAGTATATTTTGTACATTCTGCCGCCCAAACACAAGGGGCGCGCCGCAATGGCACGCCCCAGGTGGTTTGTTTTACGTTTTTCCTACTTGAGCAAAGCCAAGGCCTTGGCCACCACGTTGTCCACGGTGAAGCCCAGCTTGGCCTGGATCGTGCCGCCGGGGGCCGAAGCGCCGAAGCGGTCGATGCCGATGATGGCGCCGGAGTCGCCGGTGTAGCGTTCCCAGCCCAGGCTGGCGCCCATCTCCACGGCCAGGCGGGCCTTTACGGCGGGCGGTAGAACCGCGTCGCGGTAGGCCTTGTCCTGTTCGGCGAACAGCTCCCAGGACGGCAGGGACACCACCCTGGCGGCCACTCCCTGTTTGGCCAGTTCCTCTTGGGCGGCCAGGCACAGGCTGACCTCCGAACCGCTGGCAATAAGGATCAGCCCCGGCTCGCCCTGGCAGTCGCTGATCACGTAACCGCCCTTGGCCACGCCCTCGACCGTGCCGTACTTGGCCGCGTCGAGGATGGGCAGCTTCTGGCGGGTCAGCACCAGACAGGTGGGCCCGCCGCGCTCCAGGGCCTGTTTCCAGGCGCCCAGGGTCTCGCCGTAGTCGGCCGGGCGGATCACCCTCAGGCCGGGCATGACCCGCAGGCTCATCAACTGCTCCACGGGCTGGTGGGTGGGGCCGTCCTCGCCCACGCCCACGCTGTCATGGGTGAAAACCCACACGGCGTGGCATTTTTGCAGGGCGGCCAGGCGCAGGGCCGGGCGGCAGAAGTCGCTGAATACAAAGAATGTGGCGCCGTAGGGGATAACCCCGCCGTGCAGGGCCATGCCGTTGACGATGGCGCTCATGCCCAGCTCGCGCACGCCGAAGTGGATGTTTCGGCCCGCAGGAGGCTGGCCGGGGCGCATGTCGCCCGAGCCGTCGATGATGGTCTTGGTGCTGGGAGCCAGGTCGGCCGAGCCGCCCACCAGGTTCAGGACCTTCTTGGCGATGCCGTTGAGGACCTTGCCGCTGGCGGCCCTGGTGGCGATGGAGCCGTCGGCCGGGCCCAGTTTCGGGGCCTCGGATGCGTAATCGGCAGGCAGGCGCCCGGCGATCTGGTCATCGAACTGGGCGGCCAACGCCGGAGCGGCCTGGCGGAATTTATCCATGGCCACCTGCCAGCGGGTTTGCTCCTTTTCGCCCATGATCAGGCTCTGGCGCAGGTAGTCGGTGACATCTTCCGAAACGGCGAAAGGTTCCTCGGGCCAGCCCAGTTTCTGGCGGGTGGCGGCCATGGCCTCGGCCCCCAGGGGCTCGCCGTGGGCGCTGGACATGTCCTGCTTGGGGCTGCCATAGCCGATGTGGGTGCGCACGGCGATGATGCTGGGCTTGTCGGTGACGGCCTTGGCCGCCTCGATGGCCCCCGCGATGGCCTCGGTGTCTTCGCCGTCGGCCACCTTCTGAGTGTGCCAGCCGTAGGCCTCGAAACGCTTCATGGCGTCTTCGGTAAAGGCCAGGTCCGTGCCGCCCTCGATGGATATTTCGTTATCATCGTAAAGATAGATCAGCTTGCCCAGGCCCATGGTGCCGGCCAGGCTGGCGGCCTCGGCGGCCACGCCTTCCATGAGGTCGCCGTCGCTGACGATGCCATAGGTGTAGTGGTCGACGACCTTGCGGTCATTGCTGTTGAATTGCCCGGCCAGAAAACGCTCGGCCATGGCCATACCCACACCCATGGAAAGGCCCATGCCCAGGGGGCCGGTGGTGCATTCCACGCCGGGCGTGTCGCCGTATTCCGGGTGGCCCGGCGTCTTGGAGCCCCACTGGCGGAAGTTCTTCAACTCGCTCATGGGCAGGTTGTAGCCGTGCAGATGCAACAGGGCATAGAGCAGGGCCGAACCATGGCCGGCCGACAACACGAAACGGTCGCGGTCGGGCCACTTGGGATCAACCGGATTGTGCTTTAAAAAGCGGGTCCACAGCACATGGGCCATGGTCGCCGCGCCCATGGGCATGCCGGGGTGGCCGCTGTTGGCCTTTTCGACCATGTCCGCCGCGAGCATGCGGATAGTGTTGATGGCCTTGTTGTCCAGTTGACTGTCTACCTTGAACATCTCTATTTCCCTTGTCGGGTTCATAAAAAAGGCCGGCCCTCTTGACCGATGGTTGTTGATGCGTTTGACAAAAAACCCAGGGGCTGGGCCCAGATTTTGCCTGCTATAACCTACCCGGTTTTGAAATTTTCGCAAAGGGGCATTTGGAGCGGCAGGGGGATTTTCTTGTTCCGCTTAACAAGGCGGGGCCGCACCATTGGTACGGCCCGCTATTAATATTAGAAGGTTAGGCTGAAATCATGGCCGTTTACAGGTTATTCCAACGTGCACTTGGTGAAATCAATCTGGGTGCCGCAATTGCTGCACTTGCGGGGCTTGTCAAACTCGTCGGAGAAGATTTCGTTCTCATGACCGCACTTGGGGCACTTGCAGGCGAAAACCTTGAGGTCCTTGTGGGCCTCGAAACCGGGGCAATGCTTGGGGGTGGTCAGTTCATCAGCCACAGTATTCTCCTTTGTTGGGTTTAACGTCCGTGGCCGCCGATCCGCGGGCGGACATGACAAATCCATTAACTACTTTGATTGTGCATTGCCTCTTTGCCAAGGTCAAGGACAAGTCCCATCGGCCTACCGGTCAATACCGTCCTTGCATGTTTGCCTCGTTTGGTGTAGGAAAAACTGCCCCTGGTGTAAGCGCCGGGTCAATTTCGTATTTTCGGAGGTTCTTCATGGCCGTTGTCGCGCCCTTTCGGGCTCTAAGATACAACCTCGACAAAATCGCCGGCATGGACAAAGTCGTCACGCCGCCATATGACGTGATCAATGCCAAACAGCAGGACGGTTTTTACAATTCCGAGCCCCACAACATAATCCGCCTGGAGCTCAACCGCAAACGGGACACCGACAACAGCACGGACAACCGTTACACCAGGGCCACCGCCCACCTGCAAAACTGGATGGAAAGCGGCGTACTGGCCCGGGACGACCAGCCCGCGTTTTATGTTTCAGAGACCTATTACAAGGACTCCGACGGCACCCCCAAGGTACGCCGGGGCTACTTCACCCTGCTGAGGGTGGAAGAATTCGAAAAGGGCGTGGTTCTTCCCCACGAAAAAACCTTTTCCGAGCACAAGGAAGACCGCCTGGCCCTGATCAAGCAGTGCCGCACCAACATCAGCCCCATCTTCGCCCTGTTCCCCGACGACGGCAACGAGGTGATGGCCGCCCTGGAAACCGGCATGAGTTCCGAGCCGGATTACGACTTCAACGATCCCATGGGCCTGCGGCAAAAACTTTATGCGGTGACCGACGCGAGCGCCTGCTGCCAGGTGGCAAAGCTGATGGCCGACAAGGTGGTCTTCATCGCCGACGGCCACCACCGCTACGAGACGGCTCTGAACTACCGCAACCACATGCGCCAGCAGTATCCCGATGCCGGGCCCAACGCGGCCTTTGAATACGTCATGGTCTACCTGTGCTCCATGAGCGATCCGGGCCTGACCGTTTTCGCCTGTCACCGGGCCGTGCCCCAGCTGGGCGGATTCGCGGCCAGGGATTTCCTGCACCTGGCCTCGGATTATTTCAACATCACCGAGTTCGCCGCCCCCGGTCAGCTCGGCGAAAAAAGCGCCGAATTCGTCGAGGCCCTGGAAAAGGCGGGCCAACAGGCCCCCAGCATCGGCCTGGCCGCCCAGGACAGCGACAAGCTCTATATCCTCAGCCTCAAGGACGGGGCCATGGACGACGAAAGCGGACCGGATGTCCAAGGCCCCCTGGGCGACCTGGACGTGGCGGTGTTGACCCGCATGATTCTGGAAAAGCTGCTGGGCATGGACAACAACGCCCGGGATATGGCCCATTTGATCAGCTACAACTCGGATTTGGGGGACGTGCTCAGCCAGATCCAGAGCGGCGATTACCGGGTTGCCTTCCTGCTGAACCCCACCAAGGTCGAGCAGGTCAAGGCCGTGGCCGAGGCCGGGTTGATCATGCCCCGCAAGTCCACCTTCTTCTATCCCAAGGTGCTCACCGGCCTGACCATGAACCATATCGTGCCCGAAGAGCAGATCGACGTCTGCTAAAGACGAGGCGAACATGACCATCGACGGCGGCCAAATGCACGGCGAAGTAACCCGCGACGTGCTGGGCCGCCGCGCTTTTTGGCAGCCCGCCAAAGGCTACCGCTTCAATATCGACAGCGTGCTCCTGGCCGATTTCGCCACTCCCGCCGAGGGTCCGGTGGCCGATCTCTGCGCAGGGTGCGGCATCGTGGGCCTGCTGCTGGCGGCGCGCGGCCTGCCGGGGCCGTTTCTGTCCGTGGAAATCGACGACCTGGCGGCAGAGTGCGCCCGCCGCAACTGGGATGAAACGGACTTGGAAGCCCAGGTACTTCACGGCGACCTCACCGTTGATCACCAACTGTTGCGACCCGGCGGTTTCAAGCTGGTGGTTTGCAATCCGCCGTATGTGCAGCCCGGTCAGGGCCGGGTCTCGCCCATACGGGGCCGGGACGCCGCCCGCATTGGCCTGGCCCTGGAACCCGAGGCCTTGTGGGAGCGCGCCTCAAAGCTGCTGCGTGCCGGGGACCGCTTTGCCCTGAGCTGGCCGCCCATGCGCCTGGTGGAAGCGCTTTCCGGGCTGATGGCCCACCGGCTGACGCCCAAACGCCTGCGCCTGGTGTACGGCCGGACCGATTATCCGGCCAAGATCGCCCTGATCGAGGCGGTAAAGGACGGCGGGGTTCAGCTTGATGTGGAGCCGCCGCTGATCGTGCGCGGCCCGGACCGGGAATACACCCAAGAAGTTAAAACGATCTACGAAGAGCTTGGTTTGTTCTGAAACTGCGCGGCCATGGCCTTTTCCAGGGCCTTGCGCACCTCGGGGTCGCGGACACCTTCAACCATTTGCTTTATAGTTGCTTCGTCGGCCTCGCTGAGCGGCTCGGGCGGGTCCGGGGGCGCCTGCGGCGGGGCCTGGGTCCGGGCGGCGATGAAGCGCAGGCCGCTGACCTGGAACCCCTGGCGTTCCAGGGCCGCCTTGAGGCGCGGGGCGGCCAAGGCCAGTTCCTGGCGAAAGGCCGAGCCGTTGACGGCCACCACCAGCGAGCCGTCGTCGTCCAGGCAGACCACCTTGACCCTGGGGGCCAACAGCGGACCCACCAGTTCGCGCCAGGCCGAGGCCAGGCCCGGCGGCGGCATCTTATGGGCCACCTTGCCCGGCAGAGCGTGGTCGATGACGTTGGTCACTCGTCTGGGGCGGTTGCGCCAGCCCATCAGCGCCTCACAGCCTGCCAAGTAGTTCGTGGGGCCGGGGCGTGTCGGCCGGATAGCGGCCATAGCGGGCCCAGCGGATTTTTTTGTCCGGGCCGATGACGAACGCCGCCGGTAGCTGGGTCTCCCGGCCCTCGAAGGTGCCGTGTTTGAAACCCTGGCCAAAGGCCCGAAACAGGCGGCCCAGGCCCATTGGGTTGATATAGCTGAGAAAGCCGCCAGCCTCCACGCCGTACATGGTATAGAGGCGCTGTTTGGGGTCGCAGATTATGGTAATGGGCCAGTCTACGATGCTGGTCTGGGCCTTGACGCTTTCGGACGTGCTTTGCAGCACCACCATGACCGAGGCGTCTTTTTCGGCGAATGACGGCTGGGCGGTCTTCAACTCGGCCAGGTCCAAACGGCAGATTGGGCAACCCACATAGCGCAGAAAAACCAATACCGCCCCGCCGGGGGCGATGGACTTGGCAAAGCTCAAACCGCTTTGCCACGGCGTGCTGAAGGTAAATTCCGGGGCGCTGTCACCCTGGCTCAAGCGCTTGGCCATCTCGTACTCCGTTGGTCAAGTGAACATGGCCCGGCCCCCAAGGCAAGACCATGCATCGGCAAGGGGCCTGGCTGATGGTATCATACGGTTCATGAATAGCGACGTTCAAAAACCTGACCTGCGCGATCTGCGCTCGGACCAGGTCCAAGACCTGCTGGTGAGCCTGGGCGAAAAGCCCTTCCGGGCCCGGCAGGTATTGCAATGGCTCTACAAGCACGCAGCCCCGGACTTTGAAGCCATGAGCAACCTGTCCAAGGACCTGCGCATGCGCCTTGCCGATGTTTCGCGGCTGGTCAGCCTGGAGCCCGAACTGGTGCAGGACAGCGCCGACGGCACCCGCAAGCTGTTGATGCGCCTGGAAGACGGCAATGCCGTTGAAAGCGTGCTCATGCCCGAGGAGTCGCACCACACCCTTTGTGTATCCACCCAGGTGGGCTGCCGCCAGGGCTGCCGCTTTTGCGCCACGGCCTCCCTGGGGCTTAAACGCAACCTGCGCCCATCGGAAATCATGGGCCAAATCCTGGCCGCCGGCAAAATGTGCGACGAATTCCGGCCCCTGACCAACCTGGTGTTCATGGGCATGGGCGAGCCCCTGGACAACCTGGACAACCTGCTGGTGGCCCTGCACCACATCCTGGGCGACCACGGCCTGCAAATGAGCCAGCGCCGGGTCACGGTGAGCACCGTTGGCCTGGCCGACCGGCTGCCGCTTTTGGCCGCGGGCAGCCCCTGCGCCGTCGCCCTTAGCCTCAACGCGCCCAACGACGAGATCCGCCGCCAAATCATGCCCGCCACCAAGCGTTTCAACATGGACGTCCTGCGCCGGGCCGTGGCGGCCTACCCCCTGAAAGCCACCCGCCGGGTTACCTTGGAGTATGTACTTTTAGGAGGCGTCAACGACCGGCCTGGGCATGCCGAAGAGCTGGCCCGCTGGGCCAAGGGCCTGCCGGTGAAGGTCAACCTCATCGCCTACAACCCGCATCCGCACAGTGAATTTCGGGCCCCCTCTCCCGAAGACGTCGAAGCGTTCCAGGAAATCCTGATCAGCCGCCATATCACGGCCCTGTTGCGCCGCTCCAGAGGCCAGGACATAGACGCGGCCTGCGGGCAACTCGTGGCCGGCAAGGGCAACCCCACCGCCTGAAACAACCAATTAAGTTGCTATATGGATGGCCGGCCAGAACGGCCCAATGCTGGGGAAAGCAGGGGATTGCTATTTAGAAACGCCCGGTCGGGGCCACTGCCGCCTATCCGTACTTTGAGTACTGCCCCCGCTTTGGGAGCCCAAGCATTGGATACGGAACCGTGATACCCTCTTGACCTTGGCCCTCGCCATAAGTAATGCTGAACATCGTTACCTGGGCGACTCAACAGTCAACCAAACAGCTTGCTGAGGAAAAGCATGAAACTTCTCAAGATCGGTCTCGGTTTGGCGTTTATTCTGTGTCTGGCCGCCGTTGCCGTGTTTTACGGCTTTTTCAAGGGGGCTGTTCCCGAATACGACGGAACCCTGGCCGTTGCCGGCCTTGGCGAACCGGTCACTGTAAAGACCGACGATTTCGGAATCCCGCATATTATCGCCAAAAACCAAAAAGACCTTTTCTTTGCCCAGGGCTACATCATGGCCAGGGAGCGCCTTTTCCAGATGGACATGACCCGCCTGGCCGGGCGCGGCGAGCTGTCCACGTTTTTTGGCGAGCGAACCTTGGGCAAGGACCGCTTCCTGCGCACCGTGGGCTTTTACCGCAAGGCCAAGGCCAGCTATCCCCAGTTGCCGCCCGAGACCCAGGAAATCATCCAGGCCTTTGTGGCGGGCGTCAACGCCTATATAAAATCCGCCGATCCCCTGCCCAGGGAGTATTTTTTCCTGGGTGTCAAGCCCCAACCCTGGACCCCGGAGGACACCGTCGTCATAGATACGCTGATGGCCTACAGCCTGACCCGGTCCAAAAAGATCGACCTGGTCATGCACATGATCCGCCAGCGGGGAGGCGAAAAACTCTTTAACGAGATGCTGCCCCACTATCCTGACATGGGCCCGGTGCTGGTGGGCGGCGGCAAGCCCGCCAAACCGGCTACAGGCCCCCGTAGCGACCTGCCCAAAAGCACAAGCGGCGGCGTACAAATCGGCTTTGGCGACGACTTCCCCCTGGGCCTTGATCTGGCCGCCAGCAACTGGATGGTCTTTTCCGGCAAGCTCACCGACACAGGCAAGCCCATGTTCGCCGGCAGCCCGGATCTGGCCCCCACCCTGCCCGCCCTGTTTTACCTGATGCACATCAAGGGTGGCGGCATCGACGCCATGGGCGGAACACTGGTCGGCACGCCTGGCCTGGGCCCCCTGGGCTACAACGGCCACGTGGTCTTCAGCGCGGTCAACGGCCGGGGCGACGAGTTGGATTATTTCATTGAAAAGATCAACCCAGACAACCCGGACCAGTATTTGACCGAAGACGGGTACCGCGATTTCGAAGTCATCAACGACGAGATCAAGATCAAGACAGACGACGGGTTCAAGACCGAAAAGCTGACCATCCGCATCTCCCGCCACGGCCCGATGATTTCCGACGTGCTTCCCGGCGCGCCTGCCGACTGCGCCATGCAGTGGTCGGCCCTGGACCTGCCCGCCACTGACCTGGACGGTCTCCTCAAGGCCCTGACGGCCAAGGACATCCACCAGTTCCGGCAGGCCTTGTCCGGAGTTAGGACTATAAACCTTGGGATAGGCATGGCCGACAACGACGGCAACATCGGCTGGCAATTTCTGGCCGCGCCGCCCATCCGCAAAAAGGGCATCGGCTCGGCCCCGGTGCCCGGCTGGACCGGCGAATACGACTGGACCGGGTTCGTGCCCTTTGACCGGCTCCCCTATGACATCAACCCCAAGTCGGGCTACGCGGCCTCGTTCAACAACGAGCCGGGCAATATCTCGTATTATCTGACCAACTACTACCTCTATGAGCGAGCCCTGCGCTTCAAGCGGATCATGGACCAGCGGCCCAAGGGCCAGAAGGTCACCTTTGCCGAGTTGAAGCAAATGCAGCTCGACACCGGATCAGTCCCGGCCGAGCGGTGGGTGCCTCTGGCCTTAAAGGCCTGCGGCGACGACCCCAAGTTCGCCACCGCCGTAACCCTGCTAAAGGATTGGGACTACAAGGTTAAAATGGACAGCTCGGCGGCCACGTTGTTCAATTATTTCTACTACCTGATGATGGGCAACACCCTCAAGGACGACGTGGGCGAGGAGATCTGGCTGGAGCACCTGCGCCACGAATACCTGTATTACGTGCCGGACGAGGTGCTCACCCGCATCTATCAGCAGCCGAAACACTACCTGTTTGACGACACGACCACCAAGGATGTCAAGGAGACCCGCGACGACATCATCCGCCGCAGCATGGCCGAGGCCTTGGAATACCTAACCCAAAAGCTGGGCCCGGACACCGCGAACTGGAAATGGGGAGGCGTGCACAAGATGCGCTTCGACCATCCCCTGGGCTCCAAGCTTTCTTTCCTGAACCTCAAGCCGGTGCCCACTCACGGCTCGCACCACACCATCAACTCGGGTTTCTGGAAGACCGAGAAACCCTTTGAGATGTGCAGCGGCGGCGTCATCCGGATCATGATCGATTTCGCCGACATGAATAAATCTACGATCATCAGCCCGCCGGGCCAGTCGGGCCACTACCTGAGTCCCTATTATGATGATCTGGTGAGGACCTGGGCCGCCGGCGATCAGGTGCCCATGCACTATGACGACAGCCAGAATCTGCCCCAGACGCTGACCCTCAAACCGGCCCAATAGCGGCCGCTGTGCCCCTGACGACGAATAAGCGGGCCGATCCTCCGGTTCGGCCCGCTTTTCATCACTCCAAAGGCCAGCCCTTGACCGGACCGCAGGCCAGCACGTAGAGCAGGCGGCCTTTTTCCGGCACGGCGGCGGCATTGGCCGCCTCGCCGTCAAAAAACGCGCCCACCCCGCAACAGCCCAGGCCCAATGAGGTGGCCGCCAGGTAGAGCCTTTGGCCCGCCCGTCCGGCGGCGATCATGGCGTGGCGGTAGGCCCTGGGGCCGCCCGCCTCGGTTATGGCCTCCAAATCGGCCCACAAGGCCATGACCATGGCGGCCTGACCCACCCAGAGCTGGCCCAGACAGGCCCTGGCCAGGCTGTTGCGCCTGTCCTCGCCGGGCCGCAGGATGGCCAGCCTGCGTGTGTCGGGCATGTACTCAAAGGCCCCGGACATCAGGTCTCTGGAGGGTCCCAGCAGCACATTGGCCCGGACGGGCCCATTGGCCGGGACGGTCGTGGCCAGCAACATGGCAACATCAGCGGCGTCCAGAGACGCGGTCAGAAAATTGCGGCGGGAGCGGCGCCCGCGCAGCACGTCGAAAAGACGGGCATCGCACTCGGTAGGATCGGGCAGAGGCAGGATCTTTTCCGGTTTGGGCGGCTTCGGCCACTGGGGCTCGGACCGCGGCTCGAACAACTCCCCGGCGGTGTGGGCCTCCAGGAGGACGCGGTCCCGGCCGATGCGCCTGCCCAAAGGCTTGGCCTGGAGGTCAAGGGGCGGCAGCCCGGCGGAGTCAGGACCCGCCTCGGCCGCTTGGCCGCCGCAGCGGACCACGGCCAGGGCTGATTCGTCCTGGTCGTCCAACCCCAAAAAAACGCCCAGGCCCTTGTCCGGGAAATCAAGTTGGGTCCGGGTGGGCAGGCCCAGGGCCGCGCAGGCCAGTTCCAGGTTGGCCAGCAGGTGCCCGCCGTCCAGCAGGCAATAGCGGTAGGCCCTGGAGCGGTATTTCCACAAGCTGCGCCAGTGCATGGCGCTGATGAAAAAGCACAGCCCCGGCGGCGGTGGGCCGATTATCCCGGCCAGATGGGCGGCCAGGGGCCCCGGCCACAGCGCATGCGCCCCGGCGGCCGACGGCGCGAAATGATACAGGCCGTCCTCCAGCCCTTGGACGCCGGAGGCGGTGAAGTACAGTTCGCAGGGATACAGGGCGCCGGCGCTGGCCCAGGTGCGCAAGCCCACCACATGGGATCGCTGGGTCACCCCGGCGGCCATCAGCAATATGGCCGCCAACCCCGCCGCGTCCACGGACGACCCCGGGACGGCATCACCGGCGGCGGCCCGGGCCAACGTGGCCCCGCCGAACTCGGGCCGTGGCAGGGGCAGCGGCTCCAGGTCCTTGTAATACTTGTAGGGGCTGGGCTGGTTGGACCAATCCAGAACATGCCCGTTCATGGCGTCGCGGGCATAGGCCGTATCGTCATGGTAAAATTGTTCACTCATTTTCCGGCTGAAAACTCTTTTTCGTTACAGGTCCTTTTGATGCTTTACGGGCCATGCGGATAGTCTACACTGAAAAATAATGCACTTGCAGATATAAGGATTAACATGAGCAAATACGTCTGCATCCACGGCCACTTTTACCAGCCGCTCCGGGAAAATCCGTGGCTGGAGGTGGTGGAGGTCCAGGACAGCGCCGCGCCTTTTCACGACTGGAACGAGCGGATCACAGCGGAATGCTACGCCCCCAACACGGCTGCCCGGATCATGGGCGATGCCGGACGCATCATAGAGATCGTTAATAATTACGAACGCATTTCCTTCAACTTCGGGGCCACCCTGCTTTCGTGGATGCAGAATCAAACCCCGGAAACCTATGAAGCCATAATCAGCGCCGACCGCTCGGCGCGCAAACGCTGGGGCCACGGCGGGGCCATGGCCCAGATCTACCACCACGTGATAATGCCCCTGTGCAACCGCCGGGACAAGACAACCCAGATCGCCTGGGGCCTGGCCGATTTTGAGCGCCGCTACGGCAGAAAGGCAAAGGGCATTTGGCTTAGCGAGACGGCGGCCGACAGCGAATCCCTCGACCTTTTGGCCAAGGCCGGCGTGGAGTTCACCATCCTGGCCCCCCATCAGTGTGCCGCGGTTCGCCAAAAGCCGGACCAGCCCTGGCAGGACGTGGGTGGCGTCGTGGACGTGACCCGGCCATATATCGTGCGTTTGAACGAGGGCCGCAGCATCACGGTGTTTTTTTATCAAGACGAGGTCAGCCGGGCCGTTGCCTTCGAGCATTTGCTCAATGACGGCGCCCGGTTCGCGGGCCGAATCCTGGGAGCCTTTGACAACGGCGGAGCCAAGGCGCCTTTGATCAGCCTGGCCACCGACGGCGAATCCTACGGCCACCATCACCGCTTCGGCGAGATGGCCCTGGCCTTTGCCCTGGAGCAAATCGAGCAGGACAAGGACGTCGAGCTGACCAACTACGCGGCGTATCTGGAAAAGCACCCGGCCACCTGGGAAGCCAAGATCGTCGAAAATTCATCGTGGTCCTGCGCCCATGGCGTGGAGCGCTGGCGCTCGGACTGCGGGTGTAACACCGGAGCCAATCCCTCCTGGAACCAGCGTTGGCGCGCGCCCCTGCGCCAGGGCCTCAACCGGCTGCGGGACCGCCTGGCCGTGTTGTACGAAATCCAGGGCGGGGCCCTGTTCCACGACCCGTGGGCGGCGCGCAACGACTATGTCAATGTGCTTTTGGAAGAGTCGGACCGGTCGCGTCGGGATTTCCTGGACCGCAATTGCAAGGCCGCGCCCACCGAATCAGAGGAGGTCAGGGTTTGGCAGCTTCTGGAGATGCAGCGCTGGGCCATGGCCATGTTCACTTCCTGCGCCTGGTTCTTTGACGATATAAGCGGCATCGAGCCGGTGCAGAACCTGCGCATGGCCGCCCGGGCCATCCAACTGGCCCGGGCCATGGGCGCCGAGGGCCTGGAGGAGGAACTGACGGCAACCCTGGCCCAGGCAAAATCCAACCGGCCGGCCAAGGGCAGCGGGGCTGATATCTGGCGGGCCGATGTGGCCCCGGAGTTGGTCGATATCGCCAGGGTCACGGCCCACGCGGCCATCAGCGGCGTGTTGGAGCAGGAGCCTCCCCCGGAGCGGCTCTATTGCTACGACCTGCGAACCCTGCGCCACGAACACCGGGACCATCTGGGCCTGGCCCTGTCCTGGGGCGTCATGAGGGCTTGTCACCGCCGCATCGGCTGCGAGCAGGAGTTCATCTACGCCGCCCTGCACCAAGGCGGACAAAACTTCGCCGCCTGGGTCGGCCCCAGCCGGGAAGACTGGAGCGTCGACGCATTCGGCAAGGCCATCGCCGCTCCCCTGGCCGCCCTGGACACCGAGGCCATGGAAAACTTCATGGGCCGCGACCTGGGCGGGCCTGGCTTTGGCCTGGCCGATCTGTTTTTGGAGGGACGCCGCAGCCTGGCCCAGGAAATGGCCATGCAGATGACCCAGCGCCACGCGGAGACGGCCAGGCACATCTTCGAGGAAAGCCGCGACCTGATGCTGATGCTCCAGCGGATCAACGTGCCCATGCCGCCGATCTTCAAGGCCCTGGCCCAGGCCATGATCACCGACGACCTGGTGCGGGGCATGAACCGCATCAACGGCGACAACCTGGCCTCCCACCTGGGCGGTTTGGCCCGCCAGGCCCGGCGTTTGGGCCTTAGTCTCGAAAACAACCGCCTGGAGCGGGCCGTGGCCTGGCACCTGGCCGATTGCGTGGCCAAGCTGGAGGACTCCCCCGGTGAAACCGGGGCGGCGGGCCGGGCCCTGATCCTGTTGGATCTGAGCCAGGCCCTGGAATTGAGGCCCGATCTGTGGGAGGCCCAGAATCTCTGTTTCCGCCTGAGCCGCCACATGGGCGCGGACTTGCCGGAAAAAATAAGTGAAATCGCGACACGCCTGAACATCGCCTTGCCCGGCAACAACTAAAACCGAGGGTGAGCAATGGATAAGATCAGCTTGATAATGGTCCTGCACGGCCACCAGCCGGTGGGCAACTTCGACAAGGTATTCGCCCTGGCCACCAAGGTCTGCTACCGGCCGGTGGTGGAGACGTTCGCCAAATATCCCGAGTTCAAGCTGGGCCTGCATTTTTCCGGTCCCCTGCTGAGCTGGCTGGAAAAGGGCGACCCGAAGCTGTTGGACACCGTGGCGGCAATGGTCAAAAGAGGCCAGGTGGAGATGCTCACTGGCGGGTTTTACGAGCCCCTGTTGGCCTCGATCCCGGCCCGCGACGCCCTGGGCCAGCTGGGCATGATGACCCGCTATATTTTCAAGCGCTTCGGCCAAGAGCCCAAGGGCCTGTGGCTCTCCGAGCGGGTCTGGGAGCCGGGGCTGCCCGCCAAGATCGGCCCGGCCAAACTGGGCTACACCCTGGTGGACGACACCCACCTGACCTATGCCGGCCTGCCCGCCGGGGGCATGTTCGGCCACTACATCACCGAGCGCGAGGGCCACACCCTGGCCATTCTGCCCACCCACATTAAGCTGCGCTACACCATCCCCTTCCAGGAGCCCCAGGCCACCCTTGATTTCCTGAAAATGGCCCTGGACAAAAACGGCCCCACCTGCGCCACCTATGGCGACGACACGGAAAAGTTCGGCCTGTGGCCCGACACCTATGAATGGGTCTTCGGCAAAAAATGGCTGGTGCGCTTCATCGAGGCGGTTCTGAAAAACGACGACTGGCTGCGAACTGACCACGCGGGCCGCTGGGTGGCCCAGGAAAAGGCGCGGGGCCGGGTGTATCTGCCCACGGCATCCTACGAGGAAATGGGCCAATGGGCCCTGCCCTCCGAGGCGGCCGAAGACCTGATCCGGGCCGAGGAGCAGCTCAAGGCCGAAAAACGCTGGGACCAGTTCAAGCGCTGGTTCCGGGGCGGCATCTGGGACAACTTCCTGGTCAAGTACCGCGAGTCCAACATCATGCACAAGCGCATGCTGGCCATCAGCAACAAGGTCGAAGCCTGCGGCGACGCGCTGGCCAGGGACCACATGTACCAGGCCCAGTGCAACTGCGCCTATTGGCACGGTCTGTTCGGCGGGCTGTACCTGGGCCATCTGCGCCAGGCCATCCACGAGCACCTGATCATCGCCGACAGCCTCTGCGACGAGATCAGCCACGGCACCGGGCCCTGGGCCGAGGCCGCCAGGTCCGACGTGGACATGGACGGCAACGAGGAGATCGCCCTGGCCAGTGCGGAGCTGGACCTGTTGGTGCATCCGTCATACGGCGGCTCGGTCAGCGTGTTGAACCTGCGGGAAAAGGCCGTCAACATCGCCGATGTATTGACCCGGCGCAGGGAGGCCTATCACCGTCACCTGGACGAATACGAGACCGAGTTGGACGAATCCACCGGCGAGGTCAAATCCATCCATGACATCGTGCGCTTCAAGGATGAAGGCCTCCAGGACATGCTGGTCATCGATTGGTACGACCGGGCCTGTTTCCAGGATCACCTGCTGGCCCCCGAGGCCACGGCCGAAAAATTCCAGCGCCCGGACTACGGCGAATGGGGCGATCTGGTCACCGGCGCCTATGAGGTAAGGGCTGTCGTCTCCCAAACTGGCGGGGCCGGATGCGACCTGCGCCGGGAGTCGTTCGTCTACGCGCCGGGCGGGCCGTATCCCCTGAGCGTGGACAAGAGCTTCCGCCTGGAGCCTGGCGGCCGGCTGTCCTGCGCCTATAAACTGACCACGGGCGAGGATTCCCCGGCCATGCGCTTGGGCGTGGAGTTGAACCTGACCCTGCTTTCGGAGGTCGACCCCCTGCGGCACATGGAACTGAGCAGCCGGGCCAAATGGGGCTTTGACGAACTTGCCGAGGCCGAGGACGTGGAGTGGCTGCGCCTGATCAACCGCGACCAGGGCTACATCGTGCGCCTGACCCCGGGCCGACCCGCCGGGCTGTGGCATTTCCCGGTGGAGACGGTGAGCCAGAGCGAGGACGGCCTGGAAAAGACCTATCAGGGCAGTTCGCTGATGTTTGTCTGGGACGTGCCCGCCGGGGCGGGCGAACACAAGTTCGAGCTTTTACTTGAACTGGAATAAGGGCCGGGATTTTTCAACCCCGGCCCACTCCGCGCCGCTCACAAGGCGTTCTTGACCAGCAGGGCCCGGCAGCCCTCTTGCTCGGTGACACTAAAACCGGCCTCCCGGGCCCGGGCCAGGCTGTCGGCAAAGGCCTCGGGCGGCACGTGGCCCTTGGGCTCGATGAACAGCAGGCCGCCGCCGGGCTTGAGCAGGCCGTGGGCCTCTTCGAAAAAGGCCCGGCCGTCGGGCACCTCGTGAACCATGTGGATGGCCGGAATAAAGTCAACCGCTCCGGCCAAGTCGTCTAGGCCCATGCTTCTTCCGTCGGACAGTTGCGTCTCCACCACCTGGGCCACGCCGGCCTTGGCAGCCCGGCGCTCCAGCCCGGCGAGCATCTTGGCCTGCACGTCCACGGCCACCACCCGGCCCGACAGGCCCACCATCTCGGCCAATGGCAGGGTGAAAAAACCCATGCCGCTGCCCGGCTCCACCACGGTCATGCCCGTCTCGACATAGGGCCCCAGCAGCTTGCGGGGGCTTTCCATCAGCTTGCGTAGCGGATTTAATAAAACGTAACCCATCCACCAGGGACATACGCGCTTTTCCATGACATCTCCTTTTTATTACTAAGTACTTACTAACTTTATTGACCAAAAAAATTTACCCTCAGGTTATCTGCGGTGCAGGCCGGCCAGAAACAACCGCACCATCGTGTCTATTGCCTGCTTTTCCGCGAATTCCTTAATCTTGCCCAGAATATTCAATTCGCAGTCCACGGCGTACATCCAGGCGCTGTAAAAGAACATCCTGACCGCCAGTTCAATATTTATATCGACATATGCACCTTGGGCGGCCCGATGTTCAAAATATTTTACAAGACCTCTCACCATGGGGTGCGGCGATACTTCTTTTTCAAAATCATCGTTGTCATGATCGCCATCTGCATCATGGCCGTGTTGCACCCGGATGCCGTCAAGAGCGCTGAACAGGATCATGCGGATTATCCGCGGATCCCGGCGGGCATGACCGATCATGTGCTCAGCCAGGTGATAAAGCACGTTGTAATCGTCGCCCTTTTCCATGTATTGAACCAACTCGGGCAGCACCGGATGATGCACGAACAGGGCCTCCATGGCCTCGGCATAGAGGTTTTCCTTGCTGCCGAAATGCTGGAATAGCAAGGTTTCGCTGATCCCGGCCAGGCGGGCGATATCCTTGGTCCGGGCGCCGCTGTAGCCTTTTTGGGAAAAGATCTTCAGTGCCGCTTCCAGGATCTGCTGGTGCCGCTGTTCGTGGTTGAGCCGCCGGGTTTTCTTGGTTGGTCCGGGCAACGCCATCTCCTAAGTAAGTATTTACTTAGTACACCCTGCATCGGTGTTTGTCACGCTTTTTTTGCAAAGGGTTTTAGGGCTTGATCGTCACCCCTGCGGATTGACGCCCGGACGCCGCCTGGGCTACCATGGCTCAGTCAAGACTTCGGATACGCCATGAGCAACCGCGCATGCGTATCGCCCGAAAAACCACCGACACCCGACACAGCTGTTTATCTTGCGGCAATTGCGGAGGAACGATTGGCCATGGACGACATTCAAAAGAAAATGCTGGCCCCTTTTATTTTCGAAGCCAAAACCACCTTGGGCGAAATGGCCGGTATGAAGGTGGACTCCGGTGAAGTTTTCGAGGACAAGGTCGAGGATTTCCGATTCAAGGGCCATGCCGTCGCCATCCGCACCCACGGCAAGATCGAGGGCGTGATTCTGCTGCACAACTATATCGAAACCGCCCTGGCTATCAGCAACCGGGTGCGCCAAAACCTGCTTGGCGACACCGAAGCCCATGAGGAAATGAACGAGGAAATGCAGGCCGCCCTGGCCGAATGGGGCAATATCATCACCGGCCGGGCCACCCAGCGCCTTGAGTTGCTGAAGATGGGCTTTACCTTCGAACCGCCCCAGTTCATCTACAATACCGAAAACATGGGCCAGATCCTCAAGGGTGTCAGGGAGATCATCTCCGTGCCGGTGCATATCGACGAGGTGGGCCGCTTCTTCCTGAACCTGTTGCTCTACGCCGAGGAAGACACCAGCGGCAAGCAGGCCATCGCCCTGAGCGAAAAGGTGCTCATCGTCGACGACTCGCCGATCATCCGGGCCAGCATGAAAAAAGTCGTGGCCGCCCTGGGCTACGGCAACGTCATCGAGGCCGATAACGGCAAGGCGGCGGTGGAAAAACACGCCTCCGAAAGCCCGGCCATCGTGTTCATGGATATCGTCATGCCCCAGATGAACGGCGACGAGGCCCTGGCCGTTATCCGCGACAAGGACAAGCAAACGCCGATTATCATGCTTTCCTCGGTGGCCGACCAGACCGTCATCGAAAAATGCAACAGCCTGGGCGCCACGGGTTATATCGTCAAGCCCTTCAGCCTGAAGGAGGGGCCGGAGATAATTCAGGAGTACTTCCGGAAATAGGGGCAAACAAGCCAGACGGCCTGCCGAGCCAACCGGCCGCGGTAATTGTCGGCGTTGCCCAATGGACAGGGGGAAATCATGGACCATGAGGCAAAGGCCGAGTATGCGCGTCAGACGCTCAAGGGTTTCGTGCAAAACGTGCCGGGCCTGCGAAAGTCCGTGGGCGATCCGGGCCGGGTGGATGAGTTTCTGGCCAGGCTCAGCCGCGATTCCATAGTCTGGAACGGCCTTAAAATCAATCTGGACGTCATTGAAAGCACGCCGGGCGACCCGGTATTGATCTTTCACCCGGGTATGAGCGGCTACAGTCGCCTGTATCTGTGCTTCCTGGGCCTGTTGGCCGAGAGTGGCTTCAACATCATCGGCATCGACCGGCCGGGCCACGGCTTCAGCGACGGCGATGTGGGCGACGCCACGGTGGAAGACATGGCCGAAATCACGGCCCTGGCCGTCAAACGGGCAAAGGAACGCTTCAACCGGCGCATCGGCATGTTCGGATCGTCAATGGGCGGCATGATCACTTTTTACCTGCTGCCCGAACTCGGCGGCGTCAAGTCCGCCCTCTGCCACAACTGGCACTTCCCCGGCACCAACGTGGACCCCAACGCAAAATGGAGCCGCCCCCACGCCCGGCGGCCCATCGCCCGGCTTTTGATGCGCTTGGCTCCGCGCATGAGCTTCAGCATGAAGCACGTATTCGACAAACACTTCCTGGAAAATTTCTCGGACTCCGAATTCATGGTCCGGCATCTGCGGGAATATGAACAAGACCCGCTGTTGGCCCACAGGTTGACCCTGCGCACGTTTTTGTCGTTCATGGGCGGCTTTGCGCCCACGGGATCATACGCCGACGTGCAATATCCGGTCATGGGCCTCATCGGCGACCGCGACGGCCTGGTGCCCCTGGAAAAAGAACGTCAGTGGTGGGACATGGCCGGGCTGGCCAAGGGCCGCCTGGAGGTGGTGCCCGACGCCGGACATCTGCTGTTTTTCGACGACTGCGACCGCAGCTTGGACATAGTGGCCGGCTGGTTCGCCGAAACTCTGTAACCCGAACCCAGGATAATAATCTTAAACTGCTGGCCAAACACGGTGTCGAACTGTTATGCATCATTACATCGCCTGATAAGGGGCGATTGCCTGCGCCATCAGCGGAGACAGGAGTTTGATCGATTACTTTGAGCTGCGCAATCACGGGACCGACGTCAGGCGGGAACTCCTGGCCGGGATCACCACCTTTGTGGCCTCGATGTATATCATTTTGGTCAACCCGGCCATCCTCCAGGGCGCGGGCATGCCCTACAACGCCTCACTGACAGCGACGGTGCTGGTCTCGGCCTTCAGCAGCATCCTCATGGGACTATACACCAACAACCCCCTGCTGGTGGCGCCGGGCATGAGCCTGAACCACATGCTGGCCCTGGCCGTGAGCCAGGTGGAAGGCGTCAGCTACCAGACGGCCCTGGGCTGCGTGTTCATCTCCGGGCTTGTTTATCTATTGCTGCTGATATTGGACCGCCGCCGCTATCTGATTAACGGCATTCCTCGCATGCTGCGTTTCGGATTCGCCGGGGGCATCGGCCTGTTCATCGCCCTGCTCGGCCTTGAGTCCGGCGGATTCATCATCGTGGGCCCGGAATGGGGTCTCAAGCTTGGGCCGTTCAACGCCCACAGTTTGACCTTTCTGGCCGGACTGGCCGTCACCGCCATCCTGGTGGTGCGCAAGGTCTCGGCTGCGTTTCTGATCGGCGTGTTTCTGACCACCCTGCTGGCCTGGCCTATCGGCCGCTGGTGGATCAATCCCCTGTCCCCCCAGGCGGCAGTGGTCTGGCAGGGGGTGTTGCAATGGCCGGACTTCAGCCTGCTGATGCAGCTCGACATCGCCGGAGCCCTGAATATTGTCCACTGGCCGCTGATTTTCGTCTTTCTCTTCAGTTGCCTGTTCGATTCGCTGGCCACCTGCGTGGGCGTCAGCGAAGCCGGGGACCTGGTTGATCACCATGGCGCGCCCCGCAACCTGGTGGGCAGCCTCAAGGCCAGCGCCATTGCCGTGGCCGCTGCCGGGTTGTTGGGCACCAGCCCGGCCACGCCTTTTATTGAATCGTCCACCGGCGTGAGGGCCGGAGGCCTCACAGGCCTGTCGTCGGTGGTGGCGGGCCTGTTGTTTTTACCCTTTATGTTCTTTTCACCGCTGTTGTCCCTGGTCCCCGCCCTGGCCACGGCTCCGGTCCTGGTCCTGGCCGGCGTGTTCATGCTCAAACCACTGATTTACGTGCGCTGGGAGCGCTTTGACGACGCCATCCCGTTTTTCATGGCCATGATCCTGATGCCCCTGACCCACTCCATCACCCAGGGCATTATCTGGGGCTGCCTGAGTTGGACCCTGCTCAAGGCGGCCTGCGGCAAGTACCGCCAGATATCCCCGGCCCTGCTGGCCCTGGATGTGGTGGCGCTGTTTTTGCTGTTTCATTTGGAGCGCTTCGGGCATTAGGGATTAACAGATGATCCGAAAACTGATGCAACTTCTGCAGCCCGAGGAAAAGCGCCTGCTCCTGGACGGAGGCAGTCAAGTCAGCCGCTATCAACACTCCTATCAGCAGTCCCTGCACACCCACAGCGAAATAAAGCTGGAAACCATACTCCGGGAATATCAGCGGGTCGGTTCCAGCCTTCACCGGGGGGCCGATTCGGACGAAGTCATCACCTCGGCCTTTTTGTACTCCTGCAACCGGCTGCCCGACTGCCTGCCCGTGGTGGACGACAGTATCGTGGCCAGCAGCATACAGGCCATTGAAGGCTGCGGCTTGGCCGAAGATATAACCTCCTGGACCCAGGTCTTTGCCGAAAAACGCAGGCGCATGGCCTTCTTCGACGGTAAAAGCAGGCTGATTCTGCTGGTGACCAGCCTGTCGGACCTCGACGATGTCATCCCCGGCTTGTGCGCTTATCAGATCGAGTGGAACAAGATGCACCGGCGCCTGGCCGCGGACGGCCTGGCAGCGGAGTTGGCCTCGGGCCGGATAAAGGCCTCGGACGCCCACCCCAGGCTGCGGCACGCCCTGGGCCTGAACCGGGCCGACTTCGACGCCCTTAAGCAGCTTTGGGGCCAAGACTGGGACTCCAAGATGGCGGCCATTTCCGCCGCGCCCAAGGACTTCCGGGTGCGCATCCTGCCGCTGTTGGAGGACGACTTCCGCGGACTTTCCCGGCAGTGGTGGGAAGCAGTGCTGAAAAAGTTCGCCGGCCGGGACATCGCCAACCGGCCGGTATACGTGGTGACCAGCAACAATCATTCCCTGGTCAACCTGGTATTGGGATTCGCCCAGCGCCACCAAGACCGGATCAGGGAATTCGCCCGGGAAAACTGCGATGATGAATTCAGGCGCACCATGCGGCGGCTGGAAGTGGAAGACACCCTGACCTGCCGCAATCTGCTGTATTTGGCCCAGACCGATCTTTTGGCCCAAGATCCGGACCTGGACCGCGCCAAGGCCGAAATGGAGGCCGCCAGCGGCATCCTGAGGACCAGTCCCCTGCCGCCGCTTTTGGCCGAGGCCCAGCTTATCGAACTGGGCAAGCTGGACTCGAGAACCCTGGACCCGCGCCTGAAGCTCCGGGACGCCGGGAAGCTGGCCCAAAGCGACGCGCTTATCCTCAACACCGACTATCCCCTTGGTTTCGCGGCATATCATTTACTGGAGACGGCGGCCGAACATCTGAAAAATTGGCGGGGTCTTTTCATTCTGGGCAAGAGCGCGGCCATGATCGGCCGCCTGGGCGACATATTGCTGCCGTCCCAGGTCCGGGACGTGCACTCCCGGCGGCTGTACCGCTTTGACAACTGCTTCAGCGCCCGCAATCTGGCGCCGTATCTTTGCGACTGCGCCGTGTTTGACGACCAGCGCTCGCTGACCGTGCACGGAACATTTCTGCACGGCTGGGAAACCGTGAGGGAACTGCACCGGGCCGACTTCACCGTAATCGAGATGGAGGCCGGGCCCTGCCTGGCCGCCGTTCAAAACATTTGCGGCGCCAGCCGTGACCGGGGCCAAGAGGCCCACCGCCTGCGCCTGCCCCCTGATTTCCATTTGGGCATACTGCATTACACCTCGGACACCCCATACAATGTCCGGGCCAGCCTGCTGAGCCGTCCCCTGGGCCTCACCGGCCTGGAGGCCACCTATGCCTGCTCACTGGCCATAATGCAATTCATCATTGATAGACAGTGCGGCAAGGGCAGTCCGGAATTTTGATCCGCCGCGGGCTGTGCTATACTGCCCCTGCCCGTTTGATTTAGGGAGGATTTAGCGGTGAGCCCCATGGGCCAGACAGCGGAACAGGAAAGCGGACTGCCCCTCGGATGCCTGGAAGGTGATCCGGCGGCGTGGAACGATTTCGTGCGCCGCTTTTCTCCGCTGATCCGCCAGGTTATCGGGGCCACCCTGGCCCGTTTCAACGCCGCCGACCGCTCCCAGGACCGGGTGGCGGACCTGTTCCAGGGCGTGTTCCTGGCCCTTTGGGAAGACGACCGCCGCCGCCTGCGCAGCTTCCAGGGCCGCAACAACTGCTCAGTCAACACCTGGCTGCGGGTGGTGGTCTCGCGCCTGGTTATCGACGCCCTGCGCCGCACGAACCCGCACACAGTTGCCTTGGCCGAAGAACAACCCGATGATGATGACGCCCCCTCTGGAGTGGTGTTGGCCGATGAAGCCCCTCTGGCCGATGAACGGGTGCAGGCAAGGCAAGCCCTGGATTTTATCCGGGATGAGATCAATGAAATGGATCAACGGGACCGGCTGGTGTTGAAGCTGCGTTTTCTAGACGGGATGAGCGGACAACAAGTAGCTGAAATGCTAGGCATTTCTCGCAATCATGTCGATCAGATTTCGCACAGGGTAAAAAATCGCCTCAAAGACAAGGCGGCCCAGTACGGATATGTATAAGATTTTGGTATCGGGATTCGTCCATTAACCCAGGGAATGACCAGGCTTTGAGCAATGACGCCAAAATAGAAAACCTGCTCAGGAAAGCCATGACGCAAGACATGCAAAATAACAGCAGTGCGCCCGGCAATTGCCCGGACGACGAAATGCTGGCCGCATACCTGGACGGCGGACTGGACGAGACCGGGCGCAAGGCCGTGGAGGCCCACCTGGAAACCTGCGATGAATGCCGCCTGATGCTGGGCCTGGCCTTCCAGAGCCAGGAAGAACACAGCGCCGCCTACAGCCAGGAGATGATGGACCAGGCAAGCGCCTTGGCCAAGCCTCGCCAGGCCAAGGCCAAGGCCGTCCGTAGCGGCCAGACAAGACTGTGGGACCGGGTGTGGTCCTGGCTGTCTCCGCCAAAGCTGGCCCTGGGCGCGGCGGCGGTCATCGTCGCGGTGTTAGTCGTCGGCGTGTTTGATCCGGACCAACCCGGCTATATGGCCAAGATGGACCTCGAGACACCTGTGCAACAAGCCCCGGCCGATGCCGTGACGGCGCCGATGATGGTGCAGGAGGCGGCTCCGGCCGCGCCGCCCGCCGAGGATGCGGTTTCCGCCGTGGCCCTGGCTCCGGCCCTGGAGAAAAAAGCCCCGGCTCCTGCGGCGATAGCCCCGGCTACCGTGGCCAAGTCGACCGTAGCTCCGGCGGCAATAGCTCCGGCGGCAACGGTCAGGCGGGAAAAGGCCAGGGTTGTTACGCCACCGCCCGGCGGCGCCAGGGTCTTCAGATACGAACAGACCACGCCACCGGCGCCATGCCTGCAGGATGAAATGCGGCTGGGCCGGGCTCCCCAAAACTGCCAGCCCCTGATGGCCGCCGCGGTGCCGTACCCCAAAGTGCCCAGCCTGGGCTTCTACAAGATGCGCGCCGGCAGGGTGGCCGGTTATCAATTCGAGTACACCTCTCCGGAGTTGATGGCCAGGGACCTGGCCGAGGGCAAATACAAGATCGCCCTGGCCGACACCGCGCTTTTAGGCGGGTTGCCCCAAGGCTATGAGGCCGTTGACGTGGCCCGCTATCCCTTGGCCGTGGTTGTCAACGCCGCCAACCCGGTGTCCGGGCTGAGCCGGCCACAGCTGCGCGATATCTACGGCGGCAAGATCACCAATTGGCGGGAGGTGGGCGGCCCCAATGAGCCCATCGAGGTTCTGGCCCTGCCCGCCAACACCTATGCGGCCCAATTGTGGAACGTATTGATCGGCGGGCAAGGCGGCGCGGCGGTGGTGGCCCGGCTGGAGGTCATGCACTATCTGGCCCAAACCCCGGCGGCGATCGGCTACGTGCCCGTGGCCCAGATACGGGGCATGCAAAACACCAAGGCCCTGGCCATCGACAATGTCTCGCCGCTAGGCGCCGAGGGCGGATTCAACAAGGCCTACAAGTTCGGCGGACAGATTGCCGTGGTCTACCGCGGCGGCAACAAGAACCAGGCCCAGGAACTGGCCCGGCGGATCAAGGCCGAAAGCAACTAACAGAGCCTATTTAATAAAATAAGCCGGACCGCCAGCATGATCAGCTGATGGTCCGGCTGTTTATTTTTATACGGTGCGGGGTTATCGGGTCCCGCCGGCCTTGAGTTCCATGCGGCGAAGCTGCTCAAGATACCCGATGACCCAGGCCGGAGGATGCAGATTCTTACCCGGATTGGCCTTTTGGACCTGGTCCAGCATCAGGTAAATATTCTGCCGGGCCTGCTTGTAGTCGCCCCTGGCGGCGTAGGCGTCGGCCAGTTCCAGGCGCAGCTCCAGGTTGCCGGGCTCGCTTTTGATCAGCTGCTCCACCTGGGCCGCGGCCTTTTCGGTCTGGCCCTGCAAGACCCAGATGCGCCGCTGATACGCGGCGGACCGGGCCGGGTCGGGCCGTTCGTCGGTGATCTCCAGGTCGGCCGGAAAAACCCGCACCATGCCCAGAGCCCCGCCGCCTAGATCAGCGGCATGTTCCAGGGCGATCTGGTATTTGCCGCTGGCCAGCGATCCCTGGGGCAGCCAGACGATGCGCAGGGACTTGTCGCCGCCGAGCATGGTCTTTTTGGGGGCGATGGTCTGCCAACTCATCTCCACTGTCTGGCCCTTGTCATCGGTGATCACCGGCTTGAGCCAGCCGACGGCCGACAGGTCCAGGTCCTTGTCCAGGGGGTTGTCCAAGACCAGGCTGACGTACAGCGGCGTATCGGCCGGGAAGCTGGCCGCGCGCAGGTCGTTGACCAGCAGCGAGGCGATGATGTTGTCCGAGCGTTGCGGTTCGGGCTTGGGTTTTTCGGCCAGGGCCGGGCCAGCCGCCATGGCCGCCAGGCACACGGCCAGCGTCATCATCAAAAGGTTTATCCTAATCGGTTTCATAAACGATTCCCCGCTTAGTAGCTTTTAATCTTAATTTTGCCCAAACAACCGCCCTCGGTGGCGTCTCCGCACTGTCCGGAGCCATGGGGCGTATTGCAAAAATGGGTTCTTTTCTTGTAGGGGTCCGTGTAATCGACAAGTTTGCCGCCGGAGAGCCAGCGGCCCAGATTGGTCTGGGGCACCCAGTCCAGAGCGATGAACTTCTGGGCGCAGTTATATTTCATGAAGCAGTCTTCATCCCCGGAGTGCTGGCCGCCCAGGCAGGCGATCCAAACCTCCTTGCCGTTCAAAGTGCGGAGGCCTTCGGTATCGCCGTGGTGGGGCAAGCCCATCTGGTGGCCGATTTCATGGGCCAAAGTACCAACGGTGTCCGAATCTGCCGTATTCAAGGCGAAATTGAACATTGAACTCGCACCCAACATTATCAACGTGTTGTGGTTCCGGCCGGGCGGGCCGATGGTGGTGAACCCGGCCACTTGGTCTTCCATGCTCACGCCGGGGCACTGGTTCAGATCCATGACCACGATGATGTACTGGTCGCCGTTTTTGTGTTCGCCGTCATCGTAGTTGATGCAGTCGTACTTGAACTCATTGCCCGCCAGGCGCCACAGGTTGATTTCCTGTTGGCGGAAAAGGCTCCCCACCTCCCGCAGATGAGGGTTGTAGTTTCCGCTGTAATCATGAACGAAAACGTCGATGTAAACCGGCGACAGGCGGAAGTGGCGGCCTTGAGCGTAGACGCCCCTATATTCCTCAAACACCGTCAGCCCGTCGCCCCGGTTGGGGTTGCCCATGATACTGTCGTCATCAGCATCCGGGTCGCCCGCGCCCCACTGTTTTTCCCATGTGTCTTGCAGGCCGTCGTGGTCCTTGTCCAGGGGCAGCAACAGGTGGATGCCGTCGCTGTCGGCCGTGTCTCCCTTTGCCGCGGCGGCATACCAAAGCCCGCCGACCTTGACATAGGCCTGAAGCTTGGCCGAGGCAGCCCCGTCCATGACCCTTAGTTTGGCCGTGTAGGTGTCGCCGCTGATCTTGTCGGTCTCGATGGATTGACAGACGGTGTATCGCAGGTTTTCGCTAACCGCGTCATCGCCCATGATGTAGTCGGAGTTGTCGGCGTCAGTAAAAAAGACATCCGGCAGGCTGTCGATGGGGCATTCGTTGTAGTGGGTGTAGTGCCGCATCAAGGGCATGTCCGCCCCATCAACGGGGAAAAACACCTCCCAGGGCCAAGACTCGTCCTTGACGCCCAGGGTGCAGTCGGGGCACTGGTCGCCGCGCATGTGGTTGCCGCCGTTTGTGACGATGCCCTTGTGCCGGCTTGTCTCGCTGAGAACGAACTTGACCGCGTCGACTTTATCAGGCCCCGGATCAACCAGGCGCAGCCGATACTCTCTGGTTTCGCCCGGCGTGGGTATCCACGTCTTTTCCTTGCTGTCCGCCGGCTCCAGTTCGGCCTTTATCTCCATCATGGGCGCCATGACGAAATCGTAGCGCAGGGTGAAGCTGGTGTCGGTGATCGTCTGCTCATGGAGTCCGCAACGAAAGGGCACCGTGGTCGTGCCGTTGAAGCTCAGCAACATGTCTTGCAGGGAGAACGGCTTTTCAATGGGCAGGGGGCCGTCAAGGATCCAATCCAGGACGCCCACACGGATGTTTTCGTGAGGGGTTTTGGCATTCTGGCCAAAAGATATACGGGCGCCATTGATCAAGCCTTCGGCGAAGATGTGGCAATAGGCCTGTTTTCCATCGGCCTGACGGCTCTCCACCACAATGCTGTGGGCAACAGCGCCACTCTTGGCTTTATGCAGCACGCCACATGTTTTGTACATCCAGTCGGCGACCTCTAGGCTTGGCGTTTTTGTTTTGGGGGGTGGTGGGGGCATTGTTAGTATCTCGCTCATATGGGCGTACTTGCTGCTTACATGCTCGCCCACTGAATCGCGGCAGACTTTTTTATGGCTCACCGTGATATTGACCGTATACGACTGGGGCACGATCTCATACTTGTCCAGCAGATCGGGATTGTAGCGGATCAAACCCTGTTTGGCCTGTGTCATTGTCAAGATCGGCCGGATGTAAAAGCCTTTATATTCTATATGCATGCGAAGCACCGACCCGGCGTTGCCCACGGCCTCCACCCAAAAATGCCCGCCCATGTTGTCCACGGCGATCACGGTTTCGGTGAATAAGCTCTCGGCCAATTTTTCGGCCTTTTCCCTGCCGATCCATTTGGTCTGGGCCGCGGCAGTGGTGCAGCTGAAGATCAGGATCAGGCACAGCAACTTGCAGATTTTTCCGGTCACGTTGTCTCCCGCGATGCCTCGAATTAATAACTTTTTACGTTGACCTTGCCCAGGCAGTTGCCGTTGGTGGCGTTGCCGCACTGGCCCGATCCGCTGGCCGAGGTGCAGAAATGGCTGTCCGCGCCCATGGGGCTGGTGTAGCCCACCAACTCGCCGCCGGATAGCCAGCGGCCCAGATTGGTCTCGGGCACCCAGTCGAGATCGATGAACATGTCGGCGCAGTTGTATTTCATGATGCAGTCATTGTCGCCGGAGTGCTGGCCGCCCAGGCAGGCGATCCAGACCTCTTTGCCGTTTACATTGCGGCGGCCCTCGGTGTCGCCGTGGTGGGGCAGGCTCATCTGGTGGCCGATCTCGTGGGCCAGGACTCCGGCCGAGTTCGCGCCGGTCTCGGACAGGGCGAAATCCAACAGCGAGCCGGTGCTGCCCCGCATTATCACCGTGTTATGATCCCGGGTGGGCGGGCCGATGGTGGTGAACCCGGCCACGTGGTCTTCCATGCTCACGCCGGGGCACTGGTTCAGATCCATGACCACGATGATGTACTGGTCGTCGTTTTTGTGTTCGCCGTCGTCGTAGTTTATGCAGTCGTACTTGAACTCATTGCCCGCCAGGCGCCACAGGCTTATCTCCTGCTCGCGGAACATGTTCTCCACCTGGCGCAGGTCGGAATTGTAGTTTCCCGTGTAGTCATAGGTAAACACATCGACATACACCGGCGACATGCGGTGGTGGTTGCCCTTGGCGTAGATGCCCCGGTATTCCTCGAAAACCGTCACCCCGTCGCCCCGGTGGGGGTTGCCCATGAGGCTGTCGGCGTCGTCGTCCGGGTTGCCCACGCCCCATTGGCTTTCCCAGGTGTCTTGCAGGCCGTCGTGGTCCTTGTCCAGGGGCAGCATAAGGCTATAGCCGTCGCTGTCGGCCGTGTCGCCCTTGGCCATGGCGTCGTACCAAAGCCCGGCCACCTTGACATAGGCCCGCAGCTTGGCCGAGGCCGCGCCGTCCATGACCCGCAGCTTGACCGTGCAGGTGTCGCCGCTGATCTGGTCGGTCTCGATGGACTGGCTCATGGTGTATTGCAGGTTCTCACTGACAGCGTCATCGCCCATGGTCCAGCCGTCGTTGTCCGCATCCGTGAAATACATGTCCGGCAGGCTGTCGATGGGGCACGTATTATAGTGCGTGTAATTGCGCATCACCGGGACCTGGGCGCCGCCGCTGGGGAAGAACACCTCCCAGGGCCAGGTCTCGCTCTTGACCTTTAGGGTGCAGTCCTTGCACTCGTCGCCGCGCACGTGATTGCCGCCGTTGGTGGCCACGCCCTTGTGCTGCGAGGTGTCGCTGAGCACGAATTTGACGGCCTCCACCTCGTCGGGGCCCGGGTCCTTGAGGGTAACCTTGTATTCCCGGATCTCGCCCGGCGTGGGCATCCAGATTTTTTCCTTGTCATCCACCGGCTCAAGCTCGGCCTCGATCTGCTTTTGGGCGGCCATGGAAAACTTGTAGCGGATGGTGTAGCTGGTGTCGGACAAGGTCTGTTGAAAAGACTGGCAGCCGTATTCCTTGGTAGTGGTGCCGCTGAAGCTCAGGGACGGGTCCTTGAGGGAAAATTCCTTGGCAATGGGAAAATAGTCGGCCAAAACCCAGGTCAACTTGGCCAGCCCCAGGGAGACGTGGGGCGTCTTGGGGCTCTGGCCAAAGAATACCTTGACCTTCTCCGGCCGAGAGGCAGGAACGCCCCAACTGCGGGTCAGGACGCCTTCAAATATCGCATAGGCGTCCACAAGGCAATAGGCCTCTCCGCCTTCGGCCTGTTTGCTGACCACATGGATGCCGGTTCGCACCTTGTCGCCGTGGAATTTACTGCGGTTGGAATACATCCATTGGGGTATTTCCGGGCCGATTGATTGCAGGTTGGGCGGCGGCGGAATGATGAAGTTTTCCGAAAGATGGGCCGTGATGGTGCTTACCTGGTCGCCGGTTTCATCCCTGCAATGGCGTTTTGTGCTAACGGTTATGTTAGCCGCGAACGATTTGGGAAGTATTTCGTATATATCCTGGTACTTGGATTGCGGGTGATAGGTGATGATGCCCTGCTTGGCCATGCTCAGGGTTAGAATGGGCCGGATGTAAAAACCGTTATAGGTCAGGTGCATCCTGATCACCGACCCGGCGTTGCCCTCGGCCACCAACCACAGGTAGCCCTTGTAGTCGTCATAAACGACAACGTGTTCGGTGCTGGCGTCGTCGATCATCTTTTGAATATTGGCGGGCAACTTCGGTTGTTGGGCCGCCCTTGCCGGGATCAACAAAACCAACAGCATCAGGGGCACGACAAGCAACAGGGGTGTTTTGCGCGTCACTATGGCCTCCGAAAGGCGGTGGTTTGCGGGGCGGCTAAGGATAATGGTAGCCCAATCCTGCCCGTTGAGGCAATCAACCAAGGCTAAAGCCAATGACGCAGCAAGCAAAACATTATTTCGTTTTATTTTTTCGGGAAAGCCAAGGGGGGATGTTCAGGCTACAAGCCATTCCAGAGCTTCATCCTCATTATCAAAGACCTGGACCTCAAACGGTAAATCGGCCGCCAGAGACTGGTACATACGGCTGACACCGAACACCGCCTCGGTATCCACCACGATGGCTGTTTTCAATTGCCACCTTTTCAAGCCGGGATCATTGAGAGTTCGGACAAACCGGCTAAGCTTGTCGAAATCGATATCCATGGTGGATTCGACGTCTCTTATGTCCCACACATTGTTAAGAAATCTTTTATTATCGGTCAGGAGTTCTTTTTCGAGGGCATCCCTAAGGATTTCAATGGTCAGAGGCACCCTGGCAAAACGGATGTAAACATATTTTTGCCGGTCTTCTATGTCAAAGTTGTGATCTCTCAAAACAAGCCTCTGTTGCAATGTTGATTTTTAGTGCAACAGCTACAGCAATTAAGAAAGGCTACTACATAAATTCTACTCCCTTTCACCGCCGGACAGCCACTGTTCAGCTTGCCGGATATCGCTAAAAATTTCGACTTCCATGGGTAGATCAACGGCCAGGGACTTATACATCCGGGCCAAACCGTATCGAAAGTCTTCACCGACCAGAATCGCCGTCTTGCGGTGCCACTTTCCCTCCCTGACGGCTCTTGCCTGGTCCACCACCATCTTGATACCCTGGTAATTCAAGTCATCACTGTCGGCCGCCAAGCGCAGATCCCAGAGATCATCAAGATTGCGGCCCTTATCAATCCTCATCTGTTCCTGCATCATCTCGGAAACAAGTTTTACGGTCAGCGGTGTATTTTCGGCGCATCTCACAAGTAAATAGGTCTTCCGATCCTCAATTTCAAAAGAGGCGACTTGCGTTTGCATAACAGATCCTATCGAGATTTAACACAGTTGCGCCCGGCTCTCTTTGCCTCATACAAGGCCATATCCGCCCTCTTCAAGAGTTCGGCAATTGTTATATTCGTTTCATCTTGGCCCAAGGAGGCCTGACCGACGCTTACTGTGCAGTTTATCATGCCGCTACGTGTGGGGACTTCATTATCAGCCAAAGCCCTGCGCAGTCTCTCGGCAGTGGCCAAAGCCGTCTCAGGGTCGGTTTCTATCAACAGAACGCCAAACTCCTCGCCACCCAGCCTGCCGAATATATCCGTTTCCCGGAGGTTGGACAGGCAGGTCTTGACCAATGCCCTGAGCACCTCGTCACCGGCGTCATGGCCGAACGTATCGTTGACGGCCTTGAATCGGTCGATATCCAATAGCAGTATGCTCAGCGGCGACCCGTACCTCTTGCTTCTGGCCAGCTCCTGGGACGACAGGTCCATGAATTTGCGGCGGTTGTTGGCCCCGGTCAGAGAGTCCGTCGTGGCCAGTTCCCGGAGCTGGCGTTCCACCCGCTTTGATTCCGATATGTCCCGCACCGATGCCTGCAATATGCGCTGACCGTCAATGACCATCGGCGTCAGCCTGACGGCGGCGTAAAATTCTTCTCCGCCGGCCCTTTTGTGGACCCATTCGAACTCATGGCCGCCCTTGCGCATGGCCAAATCCATCATCCAGCGGGCCTCGGCCGCCGAATTTTCGCCGTTGGGCTGTCTATCCGGAGACAAATCGCCGGGAAACAGGCCGATGAATTGATCTTCGCTGTCCAGTTCGAACATCCGAAGCACGGCCTGGTTGGCGCTGATATAGCCGATGTCCTCGCGTAGGAGCATGACCGCGTCGCTGGAAGACTCGAACAACGTGCGATACCGGATTTCACGGTCCTTGAGGGCCTTTTCGGCCTCTTTGCGTTTGGAAATATCGTTCCAACTTGAATGCAGAAGGATCTTGCCCCGGTGGGAGATCCTGGTCATCAACACCTCCACCGGAACTTCCCTGCCGTCCGGGCTTTGATGAAGCCATTCGAAGCGGTGGCTGCCGCGCTTGAGAACAATGGCCAGATGATCGAGGGCCTGATCCTTTGACGGCGTCCCGCCGGGCTGGTTTGCGGAAGACAATTCCCAGAGACGCTTGCCGACCACCTGGTGTTTGTCCTGTAGACCCAGCATTTCCACGGCGGCCTGGTTGCAATCAACAAAGCACTCGCCTTCCATCAGGAAATTGGCGGTGGGACTGTCTTGGAACAGGTTGCGGAAACGCTCTTCGTTCCAGCGGAGTTCGTCCTCCATTATCTTTCGTCTGGTAATATCACGGTAAATGGCGACTATCTCGCCGGAAGGCAGCTTATAGACGTAGTTGTCCCGCCAGCCGTTGATGCGTTCATCACTGTAAAATGCCGCCGGATACCGCATCGGTTCGCCGGTTAGCCAGACCTGCCTTAAAACCTGGGCCAAACCGAATTCATCAATGGCGGGAAACAGGTTGCTTATGCTTTGGCCCAGGACCGCTTCGCGGTGCAGGCCCTCTATGCTTTCGGCCGCGTTGTTGAATTCGGTTATTACAAAGTCCTCACCCTGCCCGACGGCCCGGCAGACGATGACGCCGGAACTCATTTGCTCGAATATGCCCAGGTAGCGCGCATTGTTGAATTCCAACTCAAACTGCATCTGGCGCAGGCGTTTGTTGGCCGCGGTAAGCTCTTGATTACCGCTGACGGCCTTGCCGTGCTCCCGGTTGTAGCCGTGCACGACGATTGCCACGAGCACGATGAGGATAATGGCCAGGCTGAGCAATGCGGCTAGTTCTTCTTCCACATGCAAGGCTGGGTTGCCGTAATGGCGTACAATGCCCGGAAACCGCGTCTCCACGACAAATAGCGCAATTATCAGCAGCCCCATCAATGCCAGGGCCACGGCCTTCTGGCGGCCCGGCATGATCACTGAAATAGCAATTGAAAGAGCCAAGGCGATCTGGGGAAGCACACCGGCGAACCCGCCTCCCCAATACCAGTCGTAAAGAACCACAAAATAGCAAAGCAGGGCAAAGGGCCAATTCAGGACACGGTGTTGCCTGTAAAACCGGCCCAAGACGTAAAGGATGGCGAACGCCGCGGCCAGAGACAGGGTAAAACCATAAAAAACCATGCCCATTGACAAGGCGTATTCGGTGACCGCGTTTAACAAAGCCGCCACCGCGACGCATAGGGCCGCCGCGTTGAAAAAGCGGTGCCTTAGCGAAAAAACTTCATCGCTGCCAAGGATATGGTCAAGGATCATCAGGCCATCACTTCGCTGGTTGTGATTTGCCCTATCAATGAAGACCTATACCAGGTGCACGGCTTGTTATACCAATTGTCTTTATAGGTGTTACAACAGGAGCATAGCGCATGAGCGCTGAATTTGCATTATCATGTTGTGCCATTTATGACATGTGGTCAATCCCGTCCGGCGCCCACGGGAATGCAGCAGCAAGATGACGTATGGCGGCAACAAGCCTTCCGGCACGGACATGCCGGAGGGCAATTGTTTGATAATAACAATCAGATCATCACGTAAGGCGCGCTGGCCGGCTCCGAACAGCGCAAACGATTCACCGTCGAAAGCGTAAGCTCAGGCCTTATCAATTGCCTGTCTGATGCGCGTCAGAAGTTCCTCTCCGCGGAAAGGCTTGCTGATAAAACCCACTGCCCCAGCATCTATGGTGTCTTTGGCCGTTGCATTTGCCGAATAGCCGCTGGCGATGATCACCTTTGCCTCGGGGTTCAACTCCAACAAGCGCACTAGGCACTTGTGGCCGCCCATGCCGGGCATGCTCAGATCCAATATGGTCAAGTCGATGGCAGAAGGGTTTTGGGCGTAAATCTCAAGCGCCTCCTCGCCGCTTTTTGCCGTCAGCACCTGATAGCCCGCGTCACCAAGCATGCTGCGGCCCAGTTTGCGCAAAGCCTGCTCGTCATCCACGAACAAAATGGTCTCATTGCCTGCGAGTGTCGATACCGGTTCGGCCTGTTCGGCCATGGGCTCGGCGGGCGTCGGGGTCTCCGTGGCCTCAGCGGCCTCAGCGGCCTCCGGGGCTTCGCCGTCGGCTGGCAGGTATATTTTAAAGATAGTGCCGCGGCCCATTTCCGAATAACAATGGATGTGTCCGCCATGTTCCTTGACAATGCCGAACACCGTTGAAAGGCCCAGCCCCGTGCCCTTGCCCACCTCCTTGGTGGTAAAAAAGGGATCAAATACCTGCTGCCTGGTCTGTTCGTCCATGCCGCAGCCGGTGTCCGAGACCTGCAACAACACGTAATGCCCCGGTGATATCTCCAGATGACGGCGGCAGTACTCCGGGTCCAAAAATACCTCGCTGGTTTCAACAATCAATTTGCCGCCCTCGGGCATGGCGTCGGCGGCGTTGGTGGCCAGGTTTAACAACACCTGCTCAATCTGGGTGGCGTCGGCTTTGATCTGGGGCAGTTCTTCGTCCAAAATGGTTTTCAAGTCGATCATCTTGGGCAATGTCCGATCAAGAATCCTTGCGCAGTGGTCAATCTCCTGGTTGAGGTCTATGGCTTTTAGATCGACTTCAACCTTCCGGCTGAAGGTAAGGATCTGCTGGACCAACTCCTTGGCCCTCTCCGAGGCCCGGAGGATCTCCGACACTTCATTGGCGCAGAGTTTGTCTTCCTTGAGCATGGACAGGGCCAACTCGGAGTAGCCCATTATAGTGGCCAGGATATTATTGAAATCATGGGCCACGCCGCCGGCCAAGGTGCCGATGGCCTGCATTTTCTTGGACTGGCGCAACTGAAGCTCCAACTCGGCCTTTTCGTCCTCGGCCCTCTTTTTATCGGTGATATCCTCCACCACGCCCACGGCATACTTTGGCTCGCCGTTGTTGTCGCGCACCATCGACGCCGTCACGTTGACCCAAATAACCGATCCGTCCTTGCGCAGATTGCGGTCCTGGAGGGCGTAGCTGGAAATTTTTCCGGTCAGCAGTTGTCCGGCGAACCCCATGGACATGTCCCGGTCATCGGGATGAATTAATTCAAATAGTTGCCGGCCTATGAGCTCATTTTTTTCATAGCCCCACATCTCGCAAAGCCTCTTGTTGGCCCTGATGATCCTGCCATCCGGGTCGACATGGTTGATACCAACGGCCGCCTGCTCGAATATCGCCTCAAACTGTTCCCTTGACTCCTCGGCGGCGGCATTGGCCAGTTTTCTATCCGTGATATCCAGGGCAAAGCCGTCCAAATAGGCAAATTCGCCGTTTTCATCTCTAACCACCTTGGTGAAGGTGGTCATCCACATTTGGGAGCCGTCTCTTCGGCGGCAGTGAAGTTCATAGTCCACCGCGCCGTTATGCCGGTCCAAATGTTCGATGAACCGGAGACGATCCTGGGGGTCCATGTACAGTGTGGATATATCCTTCACCTCACGGACCATCTGTTCGGGTGATTCAAAACCCATCATGTTGGCAAAGGCCGGGTTGACCATCCTGTAACGCCCCCCGGGCAGGGACTGGTAGATGCCCAGCGGGGAATTGTCGACAATATTTCGGTAGGTTTCCTCGCTTTTGGCCAGGGCCCTCACCGCTTCCACGCGCACGGTGACATCCCGGAGTTGGGCGATGATGCATTTTTCGCCGCCATAGTCCAGCAACTTGGCCGACACCGTGGCATAATAGGGCTCGCCGTTTTTCCGCCGCAAAAGCATATCCATATTCAAGATGTCGCCGCCGGATTCCAGGATTTTCAGCATCCTTTGCCTGTCGGCCAGGTCATGGAATATATCGAGATTAAAAACGCTTTTGCCCAATATCTCGCGGCCAAGCCAGCCTGTTTGGCGAGTAAATCCATCATTAATGAATAAGTATTGTCCGTCGGAAAACCTGGTGATGCTGATGGCGTCACTGATGCTTTCAAAGGTCTTGCGGTACCTTTCCTCGCTGTCCCTGAGGGAGTCTTCGGTCTTTTTACGGGCCGTCACGTCGCGGCCCACGATGATCATGCCCTTATTTTGCCCATCAGGGTGGTATGTCGGCACCTTGATAAACTCGATAACCTTGGGCGGGCCGTTCATGACCTGGATCTGTTCCTCGAATCTTAGCGGGCCGCCGGATCGCCAGGCCTCCAAATCCGACGCATCGCAGGCCTCCAACGCCTCTCTAAAAAAAGGGCTGTAACTGATCAGATCCAAATCCGTCTTGCCCCTGTAGTCCACATCGGATATCAAAAACAGATCGCGTATGAACTTATTTGCTTCCTGCCAACGGCCCTCGCCATCCTTGAAGCACACGATGTCCGGCATGGCGTTTATGAGCGTGCGCAGGCGGAACTCGTCCTCCTTGGCCTTTTCCTCGGCGGCCTTACGGGCCTGAACCTCCTTGGTCAACCGCTTGTTCCAAGTCAACACCATGACCAGCACCAACACCACGACCAGCACCACTATGATGGAAACCTCGCTGATCAGCCCCCAGTCCATGCCTTGTTCATAGCGAATGGTAATCCATTTGCCTCGGATGCGGCTATGTTCCTCGGGCGTGACGGAAGCGACGACCTTGGACATGATGTCCCGTAGAACCGGCATATCCTTGCGCACGCCCACGGTCAATTCGTCACCAATAACGGATGCGGGAGCCGCAACCTTTAAATTCAACAGCCCCATCTTCTGGATGTAATGACTGGCCACCGCCAGGTTGCAGACAAATGCATCCGTCCGGCCTACACTCACCGAAGTGAAAGCCGCAACAAAATCTTTTTCAAATACAAAGTTGAAATTCGGATAGTCCTGCCTGAGCAGGCCATAGGTGGAAAGCTCTTTGATCACGGCGATGCGTTTTCCGGCCAGATCCTTTAATCCGGAGACGTGCCCGAAATCATTGCGGGTGATTATCACCAGGGGAAAAACCAGATATGGTTTTGTATAAATCAGAAAGTCGGCCCGGTCCGGCGTTTCGGATACACAGGGGAAAAGGTCTATCTCCCCCCGGCGCCCCAGTTCAAGGGCCTCTTTGAAGCTTACGCCCAACACCGGCGACATGGTCACGCCAAGGCGCTTTTCAAAAAGCCTGACATAGTCGGCAACCATGCCGGCAAACTCGGGTTTGCCATCATCTTGTTCCACAAACATAATGGGATAAAAACGGACGCCCACCCCAAGCCGCAAAACGTTGTGGCGGCCGAGCCACTCCAGTTGGGCATCCGTCAGGTTGATTTGGGCCCAGTCGCCGGCTTGAGTGAAGTCGACATCTTCCGCATGACAGTCGGCACTCAACGCGGCGGCCAGCAGGACAATCACCAAAAGACACTTCAAGGGGCTGGGCGGTTTGAACAATGGTGCCTCTTTCGCTGATTCAGTTTTTGTTTATTGCCTAATAAAATAGCACTTTCCGTTTTTAATTTGTAGGCAACTTACCCAAGTGCGGCCCGATGTCGAAAATTTTTCAGACGGGTGTAACCCTTCCCCCTGTCCGCATGAATTAATTACAGAACCACAACCGTTTGATCATCAAAGTCACGATGCGGTTTAAACGGACTTATATTTTAATTATAGATTACAGGGTACCATGGCCGTCAAAGGACAAAACTATCGCCTGATCCGATCGGCAGCCGCCGGCATGGTTATTATTTTCCTGGCCTTTTTGTGCTTTGCCTGCGGCGGGCCATCCACACGGGACAGGAGCTATTCCGGCGCGGGCCCGGGCAATGGCCGCGTAGGCCGGATGGCCATGCCTGAAAGGCCTTCGCCCGAAACCATGTCCCAGGATCTGCTGGACAGCCTTTCGGCCAAGGTTGAACTTGATGCGGCCACAAAGGAAAAAGTAAAAGAGATCCTGCTGGCCGACGCCCAGAAGCGCGGCCGGTTGATGGAGCAGGGCCGAGGCACGTCCCATGATGAGATGCACCAGGAGATGGTAAGCTATGACCAGCAGCTCAACAGTGAGTTGGCCCAAGTTCTAAGCGCCGATGAAATGGAGGCCTTTGAACAGGTCGTAAAGGAGCAAAGGGATAAGATGAAAAACAACGCGCCCCCAAGGCCCCAGGGCACGGGCATGGGCGGCGGCATGCGTCCCGGCTCCATGGGCGGCGGCTGGTAGGCAAACAGGCCATGGAAACGATGGAGTTGGCGCAGGGACGCGCAATTCGGCAAGGAGCCGGTGTTTGTCGGAACCTGAATCCTCCAACGCCACAGTGCGTGTTGATACAAATGACCCCGGCGCGGACAATGAAGTAGTACATCGTGTTTTGGCTGGAAAAGCCAACGACTTTGAATACTTGATAGAAAAGTACCAAAGCCATGTGCTGCGCGTGGTCTGCGGAAAAATTCCGCGGGAGGCGGAATTGGAGGTTGGCCAGGACACCTTTGTCCGGGCTTTCACCTCGCTGCATACCTTTGACACCAGCCGCAGCTTCAAGCACTGGCTCACCGGTATCGCGGTGCGTAGTTGCTGCGACTATTGGCGCGCGCAAAAGTGGCGCAGGGAAGTGCCCCAAAGCTCATTGAGCGAAGCCGAACAATACTGGCTGGACAACCGGGCGGCCTTTGACGATTTCGCCGAAGGCGCCAATCCGGAAGCCCGGCAAATGGAAGCCAAACAGGTTTTGGACTGGGCCCTTGGGCAATTGGAGCCCAAGGATCGTCTGGTCTTGATCATGACCCATCTGGAAGGTCGCACAACGGCCGAGGCGGCAGACGTACTGGGGTGGAGCCAGGCCAATGTCAAGGTGCGGTCTTTCAGGGCGCGCAAAAAGCTGCGCGCGGTGATAAACACCGCAATAAATGGCGCGGAGTAGAAGCGATGAGGGAGAAAAAGCGTTGCGAGGACATCGAGAAGGCCCTGGTCCGGGCCTATGCCGACCGGCGGCCCGTTGAGGCGCCGCCGGGCTGGAGCACCGATGTTATGAGGGCCGCCCGGCTGACCGCCGCAGATGGTGTCGGCAAGGAAAATATCGTCCAGTCCCTTTTCAACCGGCTGGCCCTTGGCGTGACCACCGCAGCCCTGGTTGTCGGCGTGGCCATGTGGGGCTACTTGGAATTCTTCGGGCCGGATCTGGAATACAAGCTTGTGCAGAGCACCCTGTTGGCCAAGGGCAGCCTTCTGTCCTGGGGATTGGCCTTGTAGGTTTTTTCGGAGGGGATAACGTGAACAAAACCAAGATTTGGGCCGGGGTGCTGACCGTATTCGCCGCCGGCGTCATTGTGGGGGCATTGGGCGGCATTATGTACAGCCGCCACGACTTCCAAAAGCGCTTTGAGAATTTCCACAAAATGCCCGCCAAAAGCATCGCCAGGGTTATCCTGGACAAGATAGACCATGAAGTGACTCTGACCGCCCAGCAGCGCCTGGAGATAGAGCCGCTGATCTTGGAAGGAGCCCAAAAGGCCGACAAGACCATGGAGGCCACCAAACAGAAGATGCAGCAGCATTTGCAGGATCTGTTCAGCCAAATAAAAACGAAGCTGACTCCGGAGCAAAAAACCAAATTCGATCAGGCCGTGGAAAACGGCCTGTTCCAGCCGCCCGGTCCGCCGCCCGGAGCCGATGGGCGCATGCCTCCGCCCATGGAGCCGGGCCAAGGTCCGCCGCCGCCAATGCATGGCGATGGCGGACCTTGGCAACATAGACCCGGTCCGCCTCCGCCACCGCCCGCGGAGTGATTTTTTATGTAACCGCAAAGCCTTTCGCCCCGAAACCATACCAGGACGGAAAAGTTATCCGGTAGTTCGGGCGAAAGGCATTTTTGTGAGCTACGAAATACAACCGCAATTTGAAATCAATCCAGGCTTGCCCAGAGGCATTGTCCATGAATTGAATCTAACCTGCCCCTTTTGCGGGGGTCGACACCTTTACAAGCTTGGCGACGGCCGCCGCAAGTGCCGGGACTGCCGCCGGCGCTTCACGCCAAACCCCATTGGCAGCCGCCTTGACGAAAGCGTCCTGGACAAACTGCCCACCCTGTTCTGGGATCTTGTCCCGGCCGAGGAGGCCTCGCTGGAACTGGGGCTCAACCGCAAGACCGTGCAGCGCTATTACCGCAAGATGCGCCGGGCCATAGCCGACTACAGGCCGGCGTCCTATCCGGAAAAGCAGACCGCCTGGAACGTGGTTGGCTTTTTCCAGGGCTATTGGCGGGTAGGCGGCCTGTCCAACGATCTGGCCGGCGTGTTTCCGGTTTTCGGCCTGGCCCAGTTGGGACAGCATGTCCGCGTGGTCATGGCCCAGAACCGGGCCGACTACACCCGCCTGGACGCCAATTCCATGCGTTTGTCCACGGCGGGCGGCAGGGCCGCCGGAGATATGGCCAATGGCGGTGAGCGCCTGGCCCGTGAATTCTGGAATTTCGCCAGACCAAGACTGGGCGCCTATCACGGCGGATGGAAGGCAAACCTGCCGCAGTTTTTACAGGAAATGGAATTCCGCTTTAATCACCGCAATTCTCCCGGCCCGCCGGAGTTGCTGCGCCGGGCGCTATAACAGCAGGCTGCAAGGCGGGGCGATGTTGTAACCGCCACAATCCCCAAGCCCGGTAAAGCATAATCGTTTATGCTCTACCGGGCGTTTTTTTCTCAAATCATCCTACTGATATCAGGTCAACGTCGGGTCGCCGTTGCCGGCGCAAATCATTATCTTGCCAATCGTGGTCCTGTTAATGGTCTATTGGCCGGCCATGTTCCGCAACAGCGATAGCGCGTGGCGGTTATCGAAAATTACTAAGCAGTTAAAATATTCCCAACCAGATAAACGTCAAGGCATTTATTGCCGCTTTTTGGTTTTTATCACGCGATTGTCCGATAGCGTACATACCACATAATCCACAGATCAATGCATCGCAGCCCATCATCTTTGGCCTGTCTATTGCATTATTATATGCCTGAAATTTAAAGCTAAGTTTTAAAAACATATTCAACAAGGCAAGCACCTGCTTATCAGACCATGACCAAGGACCAGTGTCATGGCATAGATGGTTTTATCTGACATGGCAGGGTGTTGGTGTACACCAAATCGAGAACCATAAAACTATTGCGGTGGAGGCCATGGCGTAAACAACATTAGCGCAATAAGAACGGGAAGGTGACCAGATAATATCGATAAATGTAAATTGATTTCAATTTTCAAACAACAAAACCAGGAGAACAAAATGAGCGTCTCGGCAATAGGCGGCGGCACTGACACGCAGGCCATGTACGGCATGGGCCAGCGGCCGCCCAAGCCCACCGAAGAAGAAATGGAAACTATGGCCACCGATTTCATCAGTCAGCTCGACACCGACGTCGACGGAGTACTGAGCATCGACGAAGCCGGCGTGGACGAAGAAAGCTTTGCCGAAATCGACACCGACGGCGACGGGTTTGTCACCACCGAGGAAATGACCACCGCCATGGCCGAACTGGGCCCGCCACCGCCCCCGCCGGGCGCGGGCATGGCGCCCCCCAGCGACGACGACGAGGAGACCAGCACGGTCTCGGCGGCCAAGGGCGCCGAAGAATACAAAACCCAGAGCAACGCGCTCATGGATCTGCTCTTCCAGACCATGGGACCGGGCGATGCCGCGAGCGCCGCCACCCAGGGCATCAGCCTCACGGCCTAGTTCGTTGCGGCAAACCGGGGCAGCCGGGCACAAGGACGTGCCGCTGTCCCGGTTTTTTCGGCACCTCTGCCTGCCATGTTGGACTGCCCCCGGCCCCGATGGTGTGCTAGTCTTTAAACAGGTCCAGCGCCGATAATGCCCATGCCATCATCCGGGAGGCAGCGATGAGCCAAGCCAGAGATAAAAGCAGACCTGTCCAGACCCACTATGAGCGATGCCAATACACCATGAGGCCGGATTACACCAAGCCCGTCCTGGATATACCCGATAAAAGCAGCAGCGAAATCCTCAGGCATTTGGAATTCCTCTATGGCGCGGAGGTGGCGGCCAAGTGGCTTCCCGAGTTCGAGCGCATAATCAAGGTGCATCACGCCCACAAGTCTCCGGCAAGGCTGGCCCGGGATTCGATGATGAGCGCAGAACGGTTGTTCAGCGAAAGAGACTTGGTGCTCATCACCTATGCGGACATGTTCCGGGACGGCTCCGAAAAGCCGCTCAAGACCCTGATGCGCATCTGCACCGGAATGATGGAAGCGCCCAACACATTACACATTCTACCTTTTTTCCCCTATAGTTCCGACCGCGGTTTCGCGATCATCGATTACACCCAGGTCGACTGCAACCTGGGCGACTGGTCGGACATCCGCCAACTGGCGGGCAGCTTCAAGCTGATGTTTGACGGCGTGCTCAATCACGTGTCTTCGCGCAGCCAGGTTTTCCAGGACTATCTGGACGGTAGGCCCGACGCCGCCGAATATTTCATAGCCTATGAATCGCCCGAAGACCTCACGGCCGATCAGCGAAGCAAGATTTTCCGCCCTCGAACCAGCGACATTCTGTCGCGGTTTTACACGATCAACGGTCCCCGCTATTTGTGGACGACTTTTTCCGACGACCAGATAGACCTCAACTACCGCAACCCCGAAGTGTTGTTGGCGGCCACCGAGGCCCTGCTGTTGTATGTGCGCATGGGGGCCGACCTACTGCGCCTGGATGCCGTGACCTTCATCTGGGCCGAACCGGGCACCGAATGCGTGCACCTGGATGAAACCCACGAAATCGTCAAATTGTTGCGCACGGTCATGGACATCGCCGCGCCGGGCACAGCCCTGATCACCGAAACCAACGTGCCCCACCAGGACAACATCTCATATTTCGGCAACGGTTTTAACGAAGCCCATATGGTCTACAATTTCGCCCTGCCTCCCCTTGTTCTCTACACCTTTTTCGCCCAGGACTCCGGGCCGCTGAGCCGCTGGGCCGCGGGCATGGAGCCGCCCAGCGACCAGACCCATTTCTTCAATATTCTCGACACCCACGACGGCATAGGCCTGCAGGGCGCCAAAGACATCCTGGACAAGAATCAGATTGATCTGATCGTCAGCAGCGCCAAACAGAACGGGGCCCTTGTGAGCTATAAGGCCGTCAAGGGCGGCGGCGAGGAGCCATACGAGATCAACTCCACCTGGTGGAGCGTGCTATCGGACAAAGAGGCCAACCAGACCATGGAACATCAGGTCGAAAAGTACGTGGCCTCCCGCAGCATCTCCCTGGTGCTCAAGGGCGTGCCGGCCATATTCGTCCATGGCGCCCTGGCCACGGAAAACGACTGGGAGACATATAACCGTACCAAGCACCCCAGAGATCTCAACCGGGCCTACATCGAAGCCGACTACCTGGAAGAGCAATTCAAGACGCCAACCCTCAAGGCGCAACTGTTGTTGGAAAGGCTGCGACCCCTGCACGTAAACCGGATCGTGCACAAGGCCTTCCACCCCAACGGCGGCCAGAAGGTCCTGCTGTTGCACCCCGGCGTTTTCATCGTGCTGCGCACCGCGCCCGATGGCGAGCGGCGCATCCTGGCCTTGACCAACATCAGTAACGGTCACTGCACGGTGCACGCACCCAAGGCCGACCTGGAAGGAATCGACAAATGGCGCGATATCCTCGGCGAGAAGGAATTTTCGGCCGACGGCGGCAAGATGATCATCACCTTGGAGCCATACGAAGTGCTGTGGCTGGAGCCTGTTGACGACTAATTCATCAATGCGATAGACAACAGTGATTTATATCGTTCGAGCCTATCTGCTAATATATACATAGTATCAACCATGTATTTTTCTAGGCATCGCACATATGAAAAAAGCCCTGGCTTTCGGCATTTCGTTTTGGCTTCTACTGGTAACCGTGTCAATTTATTGGAACTATTCCAGCATGTTGTCAAAACAGCAGGAACTTCTTCTGCAAGCAGCGCGTAGTTATTTCGCCCAAATTGTCCTGTCCAGGGCCTGGGTTGCATTCCACGGCGGGGTTTACGTTCCCGTTACCATGGAAACCAGGCCCAATGAGTATCTTGAAACGCCGATGCGGGAAATCGTCGTCAACGAAAATTTGACGCTGACCAAAATCAATCCGGCTTTCATGACCCGTCAAATTTCGGAAATGGCCCAAAAGCGCAACGGTGTCCAGTTTCATATCACCAGCCTCAAGCCAACCCGCCCGGGCAATATACCGGACATGATGGAAAAGCTGGCCTTGCAGGGCTTCGAAAAAGGCGAAACGGAAACCGCTTTCCTGTTCAATGAAAGCGGTAAACGGTATTTCTTTTTCATGGCCCCGCTGGTTACCGAAAAGACCTGCCTGCAGTGTCACGCCAAGCAGAACTACAAGGTAGGCGACATCAGGGGCGGCATCAGCGTTATTCTGCCGTATTCCCTGAATATGCCTATAGTCTCGCTGGTGACGGGTCATATCATCATCGCCTTGGTCGGCGTGGCCGGCATGATCATCGGCGGCCGCAAGCTCAGCGGGGCTTATGCCCGGTTGAGGCATCAATCAATAACCGACACCCTGACTGAAATACCAAACAGGCGCAATTTTTCCGAGACCCTGCTCAAGGAGTTCAACCGGTGCAAACGGACTCAAAACCCCTTGTCGGTGATCATGTGCGACATTGACTATTTCAAGAGTTTCAACGATACGTTCGGGCATGACAAAGGCGACGAATGCCTCAAGAGTGTTGCAAAGGCCGTGGATTCAGCCCTTAAGCGGCCCGGAGATTTCTGCGCTAGATACGGCGGAGAGGAATTTGTGGTCATCCTGCCGGAGACATCGGCCGAAGGGGCGTATCATGTTGCCGAAAATATCCGGATGGCTGTGGAGGACCTGCGAATCCCCAGCAAGGCCAACAGTTTCTTGCCCTATGTGACCATCAGCCTTGGCGTTACCACGTCGGATCTGGAATCTCCAATCGATCCGGAACTGTTGACCAAGTACGCCGACGAGGCCCTCTACGCGGCAAAGGCCAACGGCCGCAACCGGGTCGAGGTTCACTGAGCCCGGCTGCAAGCAATTTCAATTATGCACCGATAATTAAGGAGTCGCCCATATGGGCGATTCTTTTTTCCATCCGTCTTTTAACCTGTCCTCTGTACTCAACAGGTCGGAGGAGGGATAAAATGACCAGGATCGGAATCATAACCTGCGCCAACTGCGCCCAAGAGACCAACTGCTCCTCGGTTGTCTGCTTTGCCGACATGCGTAAGCGCAGGGGACACTTTGACAGATACCCCAAAGATGAAGAGTTGGCTTTCGTGGGCCTGGTGCATTGCACCGGCTGCCCCACGGCCGTGGCGCCCGGCAAGATTCTCAAAAGAATCCGCTCGCTTGTGGCCTACAAGCTGGACGTCCTGCACTTTTCGCACTGCATGACCGCGCTTTGCCCATTTATCAAAAAATACGAAAAGGAAATCAAAAACGCCTTCCCAGAACTGGAGATCGTCCACGGCACGCACCAGGCCGGCGACACGGAAAAATTCCGGCAGTGTATCAAGGAACTGCTTCAGCCCACCGTTTCGGTGCCCCAGGACATGAACGACGTGATAAAGGGCACCATCACCCTGCCGGGCTAGGGCAGAAGCGATGTCCCCGGCGCCCTAAAACGGCGGCTCGGACCCAGGCGGCAGGGGCACGTCAAAGGCGAAGATCACCCCGGCGATCATCTGGTAAAACCCGCACAGGGCCACCAACTCGATAACGCCGTCCAGGCCGATTTCGTCGATAAGGTCGTCCTGTAGGCCCTGGGGTATGTTTTTTTGGGCCAGAACGCAGTCCACGATCTTGATTGTCAGCCGCAGGGCCGTGGACATCCTAGGCGCGGTTTCGCCCCGGCGCAGGGCCTCGATGGTCTCGGGCGGCAGACCCTGTTCCAGGGCCGGGCCGGTGTGCTTGACCCACTCGTAGCCCGCGCCCAGCTTTTGGGCCACCCGCAGGATGGCCGCCTCCCGCAGCAGGCCGGGCAACACCGAATTTCCGAAACGGAAAAACGTACCCAGGGCGCTTATATGTTCCAGCAGGTCCGGGTGATTGAGCAAGGTGCGGTACATACCGTCGATGCGGCTGCGCGTGGCCACCAGCTCTTCATACAGCTCGGCGGCCTTGCCTTGCAGGTTGGCCGTGGGATCGGGCAGACGGGCCATATTTACCTCCTATCAGGAGCATCCCTCAGCAATCGTCGCGCCAGTTTTTCTTGGCCTCGGAATAAGGCGTCACCGGCGTGGTGTATTTCTTGTCGCAGCGCACATCCAACAGATAGGCGCAGTTGGCTTCAAGCGCGCGCTCAAATGCTCCGGCCAGGTCGCCGGGCCTTTCCACGGTCTCGGCCTTCAGGCCCAATGACCTGGCGAATCCGGCCCAGTCGTGGGTGGGCAGGGTCGTCAGCTCGCCCGGCACCGGCCCTTCGTCGTGGGCCCGCAGCCAGACATTGGCCAGGGCGCTGTTGTTGACCACCACATAAATCACGGCCAGGCCGTAGCGCGCCGCGGTCTGGATCTCCATGCCGTGCATGAGCATGCAGCCGTCGCCGGTGGCCACAATCACCGGCCGGTTCGGCCGGGCGGCCTTGGCTCCAACGGCCGCCGGTATGGCCCAGCCCATGGGGCCCACGTTGGTGGCCGACAGATAGCTGCGGGGCTCCAGGGCCGGCCAATAATGGCCCCAGAAAGCCCGGTGGGCCCCGGAGTCGATCATCATCACCGTATCGCGGGGCATGACCCCGGCCATTTCATGGACCACCCTGGCCGGATGAATGGGCGCGGCGTCTCTTTGCAGGTTTTGTTCGTCGTAATACGGCGAGCCCAAGGCCCGCAGCTCTTCCAGCCACTTGGCCCTTGCCGAGCGCCCGCTATCCAGGGCCGCAGCCCTGTGCCCGTCGGCGGCCAGCAGACAGCGCAGGACCTGGCCCGCGTCGCCGGGCAAGGCCATTTCGCCGGGATAGGCCCCTCCGATGACCGATGGGTCGATATCCACCCTGACCAGGGCCCGGTTGGGGACCATGCGCTGGTTCCAGAACATGGTGTCGCGCTGCAACAGGCCCGAGCCCAGCACGATGAGCACCTCGACCTCGACCGAGAGGATGGCCTCTATGGCCTGGCGGTGGCCCGCGTAGCCGAATACGCCCAGGGACAGGCGGTGGTCCTCGGGCAATACGCCCTTGGCCCGCAGGGTGGTGGCCACGGGAATCTCGAAGCGCTCGGCAACCTGGCGCAGCTCATCCCAGGCGGCGGATTTCTCCACCCCGGCCCCGGCCAGGATGACCACCTTTTGCGGCGGCGCGCCGGTGGACGGGGCCAGCAAGTCCCATACCCGCTGCATGGCGTCCTGGTCTACCACCCTGGCCCGGTGGGCCGAGGCGTCCTGGGGCTGCCAGCAGTGGGGTATTTCGCTTTTCTGGATGTCCGTGGGCAGGCTCAGGTGCACGGGGCCCTGGGGCCCGGCCAGCATGCGGCGCAGACAGGCCCCCAGATGATGGCTGAGCAGGTGTGGGTTTTCCACGGCGTACGAGGCATTACACAAGGGCCGCAGGATGCTGATGTCGTCCAGGGCCGCCGGGCTGGAGTCCTGGAAGCCGCCCCGGCCTTCCCAACTCGTGGGCACCTGGCCGGAGATCAGGATCACCGGCGAGCCGTCGGTGCGGGCCGCCTCCACGGCAGTCACGGTGTTGGTGATGCCCGGACCGCCGATGACCAGGCAGGCCCCGAAGCGGCCGCTGGCCCTGGCGTAGCCGTCGGCCATGTACGCCGCGCCGCCCTCCTGGGCCGCCACGATGGGCCGCAGGCCGCTGATCCGGCCAAAGGCGGGCAAAAACGGGTCGACCAAACCGCCGGGCACCATGAAGACATGATCCAGGCCCTCGTGTTTCAAGGCTTGCAGAACGAAATCAGTGGCCAACGCGGACATAACGCCTCCCGGTCATGGGCCTTGCGGCTGGTGTTAAAGTTATTTTAACTGAACAGAAAAACCCTTTACGGCATTAAGCCAAGTTGAATACCAATATGAGCGGCCAAAAGAATAATTAACGGGGATATCAACCAGAACACCCCGCCCAATACAGCCCCCAAAATGATTCGAACTATCAAGCTGTTAAACTTCAAGTAACGCATGCTGAAAAGCAGAATAACAACTGAAATCAAATAATTAGACCAGAACAACACCGCCAGCAGATTCCAGGCGTCCTTGCCGCCCCAGTAGCCCCCAAATACTGGCACGAGACACAACAGGAAATAGACGAAATACGCCGCGATATTGAATAGAACGATCTTTTTTGTCGTTATGGTCTTGCTCATTTAAAACAACCAGATATGGTCCAAATCATCTCCATGGCGGCCTAGGCTGTGGCGCTCGCGAACTATCTTGGCCGGAGACCCGGCAACCACCATGCCCGGCGGCACGTCCTTGTTGACCAGGGCCCCGGCTGCCACGATGGCCTCGGCCCCGATGGTCACCCCCGGCATGATCACCGCTCCGGAGTAGATCTTGGCGTGGTCCTCGATGACCACCTTGTTGTAGGAGCGAACCATGTGCGAGTGCTCGTCATGGGCATGGGTGAATATACGTATGTCTTCGGTAAGGCAAACTGAATTGCCGATTTCCACACCGCCCTTGGAATCGATGAACACGCCCCGGTTGAAAAACACGTTTTCGCCCACCGAGATGTTTTGCCCGATGTTGAAGCGCACGTTTTCCTCGCAGACGAACGCCACGCCCCGGTCTTGGAAAAGCTGCCCGGCCAGCATCCGGCGGAAAGGAATGGAGAAAGGCACCAACAGGCTCAAGGGCAGCTTGTCAAAGGCGTCCCACAGGAAATGCAGATGGCGCTGCTTGGCAGTAAAGCCCGGCTCGCGGCCCCTGGGCAGGGTCTCGGAATACAAAACGCCGTTTTCCAGGTCCTCGGGCTGCAAGCCGCCGCCGCCGATGATGCTCCAGACCTCCACCGTGTCCTCGGCGTCCAACACGCCTTTCACCAGGGGCTTGATCTGCCGCAATCTTGCATTAAAGTACTCACTCATATACAGTCTCCGCTCAACGGTCCGCCAAATCAGCCCAGGCCGTCATGCCGCCCAGGCTGGAGGCCGCCAAAATGGCGTGGATGATGGCCCGGCTGGCGCAGTCGGCCGCGGCGTGGCCCAGTTCGGTAATGGCCTGGGCATAGGGCGCGGCAAAGAAGCCTTCGGTTTCGGGAAGGGGCTTTTTGCCGGTGCCCACGCAGAAGATCGTGTCGCCGTCAAACATGGTGTGGGCCGGGCGGATGGCCCTGGCAAAGCCGTCCTGGGCCATCTGGGCGATCTTCTTGGCTTGGGCCTTGGTCAGGGTGGCGTCGGTGGCCACTATGCCGATGGTGGTGTTGCGGGCCTCCTGGGGCGCGGGCATTTCCGGCAGCTTCACGGCCCTTTGGCCTTGCGCGCCGAATTCGCCGTCGATCTCCAGGCCGATCTCCCAGGGTCGGCCCGTGGCCGGGTTGATCACTGAACCCAGGGAGTTGACGGCGATGAGCGCCGCCACGGTGACGCCGCTATCCAGGACCAGGCTGGCCGTGCCCAGTCCGCCCTTGATGCCGCCGCTCATGGCTCCGGTTCCGGCCCCCTTGGTGCCCATGTCCACAGGCGCGTTGGTTGCGGCCCGGCAGGCCTTGATGCCCCACATGCGGCCAGTGGGCGGGATGAAATGGGGGCCCCGGCCCAGATCGTACAGGGCAGCGGCGGGCACTATAGGCGCCACCTGGCCCTGCTCCAGGGGGAAGCCCCAGGCCTGGTCGGACAGCCAGGCCACAACGCCGTCAACAGCCGCCAGGCCGTATACCGATCCGCCGCAGAGGGCCACGGCGTTGACCTTTTCCACCAGGTTGCAGGGGTCCAGCAGGTCGGTCTCCCGGGTGCCGGGGGCCGACCCCCGCACGTCCACGCCGCCCACCGCCCCGTCGGGGCAGACCACCACCGACAGGCCGCAGGCGTTTTGCAATTCCTGATAGTTGCCTACCAACAGGCCATCGACATCAGTCATTGAGTTGTTTTTGCCGGGCTGTGCCATCATCATATCCTTACAGCATTTACTTTAATTATTAGTCTTCCCAGAAATACACCACCCGCCATTGCTGGCCAGCGAAATCCACGGTCTGCCAGATGCAGCTCTTGGAGGCCATTTTCCCGGCGGCGTTCTTGTATTTATAGTTCCCCTCGCCCATGGGCGCGGCCAGGATTTGGCGGCCCAGTTCGGCGAATTGAGGGTAGAGCTTCTTGAACTTGGGGTCTTTCAAAACCGAGCGATAGTTGTTTTCCTGGCGGTTGCTGTACACGAAAAATCCGTCGTCGGCCCGCAGGATGAACACGTTGGAGCCGTATTCAGGCGGCATGGCGTCGACCACGAAATCAGCCAGGTTGAAAGTGATGCTCACTATGCCCCAATATTTGCCGTTGCAGTTGACAGGATAATTCAGGGCGTTGGCCACGAAACCCTCGGCCATGGTGAAATGCTTGCTCAATAGCGGCATGCCGGTCTCGCGCACCGTGTCGGCCTGGCCGGGGTTGCCGGTCTTTTTGCCGATGGCCGCGTCAAAGTCCTTGGGCAACACGCTGATGATGGTGTTTTCCTGGTCCAAAGTCACCACAGACAGGACATAAGGCTCGCCTTCATACAGTCCGCCCAGCACCTTCATGCAATGCTGGCTCTCCAGCCCGGCCTCGCACAGGGTCGCGGCCGCAGTAGACATGCGGCCGTTGATATCGGCTATTTGTTTTTGTATCGCCCCCACCACCAGATCCAACTCGGTCTGGTGATCCGAGGCATCGGGCCCAGGCGGGGTGGCCCAGGCCGGGACGGCCAATACGAGCATAAGCAGCAGGCAAAAAACAATGCGCGTGGTTTTCATGAGGCTCCTTCCATAACCGGCCCTTGGGCCGCGGTCTTGCTTGGCGTTTTTCTCATAATGCCACTTTTATACCTTTAGCGCCAATGTCCGGTTGGCGTGGAGAGCCTTTATCCGGTGTGTTATGATTTTCCAATATTTAATAGCGGGGGCGCCAGCGCAATGATTAGCATTCTCATGGACATGGTCATCATTTTCGGCCTTTCCCTGGCCGGGGTCTACATCTGCCATTGGCTGCGCCTGCCCAGCATCCTGGGCTTTCTTTTAAGCGGTGCCTTGCTGGGCCCCCACGGCTTCGGGGTCATCCACAACGCCCACGAGGTCGAGATTCTGGCCGAAATCGGCGTTGTGCTGCTGTTGTTCACCATCGGCCTGGAATTCAGCCTGCGGGAGATCAAGCGCCTCAAACGGGCGGCCCTGCTGGGCGGTTCCTTGCAGGTCTTCGGCACCCTGGCCCTTGCAGCCGGGGCATGCCGGTTACTGGGTTTTTCCTGGAGCATCTCGATTTTCTGCGGCTTTTTGATGGCCCTTTCCAGTACGGCCATTGTCCTCAAACTGATGCAGGACCGGGCCATCCTTGACAGCCCAGGCGGCAACACAACCCTGGCCGTGCTGCTGTTCCAGGACATCATCGTGGTGCCCATGATGCTGGTTACGCCCCTTTTAGCCGGGCAAAGCGAACCGGGCGGCGGCTGGCTTTTTTTGGCCAAGGGCGGAGCCATGATGCTGCTTTTGTTGGTGGGCGCCCGCTGGATCATACCCAAGGTCCTCAACAGCCTGGTGGCCACCCGCAGCAGGGAGCTGTTCATCATCGCCGTGGTGGGCCTGTGCCTGGCCGTGGCCATGCTTACCTGGTGGGCCGGGCTGTCTCTGGCCCTGGGCGCGTTCATCGCCGGGCTGATCCTGGCCGAATCTCCTTACGGCCATCAGGCCGTGGGCAGCATCATGCCCATGCGCGACATCTTCACCAGCCTGTTTTTCGTGTCCATCGGCATGCTTTTCGATGTGCAGTTTCTGTTGCGCTCGCCCGGCACGGTGGCCCTGATTCTGGGGGCGGTCCTGGTGTTGAAGACCCTCACCGGCGGCGCGGCGGCCAGGGCCGTGGGCCTGCCCCTGAAATCGGCGGCCCTGGTGGCTCTGGGCCTGAGCCAGGTGGGCGAGTTTTCCTTTATCCTGGCCAAGATCGGCATGGAGCACAGCCTGCTGACCCAGGAGCTGTATCAACTTTTCATGGTCGTCTCCGTGGTGACCATGGCCCTGACTCCCTCGCTGCTTAGCCTGGGCCAGGCCGTCGGCAAGCGGCGCAAGTCCTATACCGAGGCCAAGCCGCCTGACCAGGCGGCCACCGGCCACATCATCGTGGTAGGTTACGGCATCAACGGCCGCAACGTGGTGCGGGCCGCCACCTTGGCCGGTATCCCCCATGTGGTCATCGAGATGAACCCCTCGGTGGTGCGCCGGGAGCAAAAGGACGGCGAAAACATCTTCTTCGGCGACGCCTCGTCGCCCGACGTGCTGGCCCATGCCGGTGTGCACAGCGCCAACGTCATGGTCATTGCCATTGCCGATCCGGCAGCCACCCGCCATATCACGGCCACGGCCAAGGCCATGAACCAGGGACTGCACGTCATCGCCCGCACACGGTTCGTCCAGGAAGTCGACGCACTCTACGCCCTGGGGGCCGACGAAGTCGTGCCAGAGGAATACGAGACCTCCCTGGAGCTATTCACGCGCGTACTGCGGCGGCTGATGATCCCGGAAAGCGAAATCCGCCGCCGGGTCCATGAACTCAAGGCCAAGAGCTACAAGCAGCTTCGGCTCCAGGAGCCCGAGCCCCTGGAAAGCGGCGGGCTGGCCGACCTGTTGGCCGACGTGCAGATGTCCACCTTCAAGGTCGAACCGGAGGCGCCGCTGGCCGGGCAGACCCTGGGCCAGGCCAATCTGCGCCGGGACCATAACCTGACCGTGCTGGCCATCCAACGCGGCGGCCAGGTCATCCCCGCGCCCGACGCCGACGCCTTGATCATGGCCGGGGACAGGCTGGTGATTCTGGGCGACGCCGAAGACATGGCCCAGGCTCCGGGCCTTTTCTGCCTGGATGATCTCCAGGCATAGACCGCCGGAAGGCACACCGGTACGTTGTTGCCATGCGCAGTCCCCTTTGGCACTATGGGATGTGTTGCCTGAAATTCGCGAACCCATGCAACGCCACATCCCGGAGACGTCAAAGGAGATATGCAATGTTCAAGAAATTGCTCCGGCTCGCGGGCCTGGCCGCCTTGCTATTGGCCGCTCCCGCCCTGGCCGGGCCCATGCCCGATTGCTGTTCACCCAAATACAAGGACAACGTGATGCAAAGTTACCGAAACCTGCAATACAAGATGTGTATTTACGGTGAACTCCCGGCCAAGGGCGCGGGCCTGCGTTTGGGAGTGTATCAGGCCCAGGCCTCCTATGGCCCCGGCGCCACCGACAAAAACCTGGCCCGCCTGGAAAACGCGGTAAAGCAGGCCGCCCGCTTCGGCGTACAGCTGCTGTCGTTTCCCGAGCTGTACCTGCCCGGCTACACCCTGAGCCCGGAAGAGGCCCGCCAGGTGGCCCAGTACGCCGCAGGACCGGCCATCACCCAGGCTTGCAAGATCGCCGCCGCGCACAAAATTGCCCTGTTGGTGCCCTATGCCGAAAAGGACGACGAATCAGACGGCAAGACCTATTACTACGACAGTATCGCGGTGATCAGCGCCCGGGGCAAGCTGCTGCAAAGCTACCGCAAAACTCATCTGTACGCCCAGCAGGAGCGGGACAACTGGTCGTTCGGCGACAAGCTCTGCGACATCTTCGAGGTCAACGGCCTGCCCGTGGGCGTCTTGAACTGTTACGAATGCGAATTCCCCGAGCTTAGCCGCATCCTGGCCCTGCGGGGAGCCAAACTCATCGTCGGCCCCACGGCCGCCGACTGCTACTACACCCTCACCACCGGCAAACGCAGCGACGTGCCCTACCCGGACATCTCCAAGACCCTGATCCCGGCCTATGCCTATGCCAACAACATCTTCTTCGCCTACTCCAACCGCTGCGGCATTGAATCCCGGCAGGACAACCAGTGGCACTACCGGGGCAACAGTATCATCTGCGGCCCTCACGGCGACGTAATCGCCGAGGCCAACCACCAGCAAGACACCATGCTGGTGGCCGACATCATCCCCGGCGACTACGGCATGACCCACCCCGAGCCCAAGTACGACTACCTGCGGGACCGCAGGCCCGGCCTGTACAAGGAACTGGTCGAGCCCAAGGCCGACTTTGTGGAGGGAGGCTGGACCTACCCCAAATACATCGAAGGCAAGGAAGTGCCGCCCCGCAAATAAAATCCAACACTCAAATTAAAATTACACGCCGCCTCAATCCTTCGTGGATTCGGGCGGCGTTTGACGTCATACTTTTATAAATACGCAAATAATTCTCAATAAGCATGAAGCAAGAGTTTTTCGGAGCAGTTCATCAATGGATGTTTTTGTGGCCCGCCAGCCCATACTCGACCGCAAGGGAAGCCTCTTTGCCTACGAGTTGTTGGCCCGCACCAGCATGGAAAACCGATACGACGCGAAAAACGCCGAGCAGGCCACGGCCAGGGTCATCTGCACATCAGGGACCTCCGTGGGCCTGGAGGACATCACCGGCGGCAAACCGGCTTTTGTAAATTTTTCCCGTGACGCCTTGCTCCAGGGCCTCGTCCTGGCCATCCCTCCGGAGCGGATCGTGGTGGAGGTCCTCGAAGACATTGAGCCAGACACCGAGGTCATCGAAGCCATTACGGCACTAAAGAAAAAGGCGTATCTAATCGCCCTTGACGACCAGTTCGCCTATGACCCCAAAATGGAGCCCCTGCTAAAGCTTGCCGACATCGTCAAGATAGACCGCACGGACTATGCCGATCCGGCCTGTATAAAATTGCGGGAAAGATGCAAGGAGCTTGGGGTGATGCTATTGGCCGAAAAGGTTGAAAACAGCATTGAGCACCAAAACGCCCTGGAGGCCGGGTTCCGGCTTTTTCAGGGGTATTATTATCAAAAGCCGGAGGTCAAGTCCGGCAAGAGCATCGCTTCCAATCAGGCCTCGCAATTCCGCATCCTCCAGGAACTGCAAAATGAACCTCTAGATCTCGACATCCTGGAAAAGCTGGTCGGCCAGGACGTGTCGCTGACCTATCGTTTGCTGCTATACATCAATTCTTCCTATTTCAGTTGGATGGAAGAAGTAAACTCGGTACATAGGGCCTTTTACTACCTGGGCGAAAACAACATCCGCAAATGGCTTTCCCTGGCCGTTTTGGCCGATCTCACCGAAGATCGGCCCACCGAGTTGATCACCGGTTCGCTGGTCCGGGCCTTTTTCTGTGAATCGGCCTATCACGCCATGGGCAAGCAAGATGATGACGGCTCCGCCTTCATGACCGGCCTGCTTTCCTTGCTGGAGGCGATTCTTCTGGTGCCCATGGCCGAAATCTTGGGAAAACTCCCCCTTAGCCAGTCCATTAAAAGGGCTTTAAGCGGAGACAAGGATGAGCCTCTGGCCAAAATGCTGGACCTGTCCCGCCAGGTGGAGAGTGGCCATTGGGATCAGGCGGCTGAACTGGCCGAATACCTGGGCCTGCCCATGCCCGACGTGGGCCAATTCGGCATGGAATCCATGCGGCTGGCCAACAGTCTGCTGTCATTGTGATTCATTAATTAGAAGGAGCGCATCGGCTTGCTCCCGCTCATTGCGCCCCAGTGAGTTTGAAAAGGCAACATCACGTTATCCACAAACGCCGCTCCGCCATTGCTTCGGCGTCACTCTTCATTGACGCTCGGATCAAAAGATAATAATGTCTGCCTGTTCGATCTGGATTCGGCCCCCAAGCTTCAGTTGAGCTTCGTGTTGGTTGCTCATACCTGTTGGAGATGAAAATGCATAGAATAGTGTCGTTGTTTTGCGTGGTTCTTCTGTTGGCCCTGGCCGGAGCGGCCCATGCCTACACCCTCATGGTGACAAACCAAACCAGCCCGGAAGACGGCGTCAGCGTCCGGTGCGACTTTAGGGGAGACTATGGGCTTGTTGGTGCCATCTCGACCGTCATGCCCGGAAATAGCTCGACGAGAAACATCACCGGACGTGAGGCCGAAGACTGCTTCAGGGAGATCAAAATCACGCCTCTGCAAGCGTTTCCCGGGTGCCCGGATTTGTTCAAGGAAGTCACATTGAGCGGTTCGTGGTGTGACCACACCAATGTAAAGGTCAAACGTGACGGTTGCGGCTTGGCGGTGGAGGCCGAGCGGCTGGTCAATGAGTAGCCCGTTCGCCCGCTTACCATGGATTGAAAAAGGCTGTGGCCTGCCGTATTGCGGCCACAGCCTTTTTATTGCTAGCCCAAGGCAAGCCGGTGCGCCGCATATTGCCGGGCGCCGAGCCGGCAAGGCCTTCTAGGCATCCACCATATTGACCGGTTGTTAGGTTGGATTTATGATGATGGTATCAACGCAACGGCATTGACAAACCCATCCGCGAAACAGTTGTCATCTTTAAGATAATGGAGGACAACATGTTGAAAGCAGTAGGCTTATTTTGCATTGCCATTCTGCTGGCATCGGCGGTCGCGGCCCAGGCCTACAGCGTCACCGTGACAAACGAGATGAACACGACCGACGGCCTGGGCATCCAGTATGAACACAATATGGACTTTGACACCTATTATTATAAAGCCTTTCTAATCCAGCCCGGTGAGTCGTGGGAAAAATCCTATGGCGGACTTTACAGCGGGGTCTGCTTCAAAAGATTCGCCATCAGGGTAAAACAGGAGTTCAGCGGCTGCCCATCCGGCAACCTGACCGACAAATGGATCGAAAAGAAAGGCACATGGTGCCGAAACGTCAAGGTCAAGGCGATCCGTGACGGCTGCAACCTGATCATTGAGGTGGGCCACTAAAACCAGCGTGGTTTATAAAACAAGGCGGAGGCTTTCGGCCTCCGCCTTGTTTTATGGCGTTAGGTAATTCCGCTATGGCGTCAGACGTGCTTGCGGGCGCCGCCCAGCTTTTTCATCTCTTTTTTGCGCAGGCGGATGGACTTGGGCGTCACCTCGACCAGTTCATCTTCGTCGATGTATTCCATGGCCTGCTCCAGGGTGAAATTCCGGGGAGGAATCAGGCGCAAGGCCTCGTCGGCGGCCGATGCCCGGATGTTGGTCAGCTTCTTTTCCTTGGTGATGTTGACGGCGATGTCTTCGGTGCGGGAATTCTGCCCCACTATCAGGCCGGGATATGACGGATCGCCCGGGCTGACAAAGATCGTGCCCCTGGGCTGTAAATGGAAAATGCCGTAGGCCACGGCCTTGCCCAAGCGGTCGCTGACCAGCGAACCGTTCGAGCGTCCGGCGATCTCTCCGGCATGGGGCGTGTGGCCGATGACCAGGGTGGTCAGTATGCCGGTGCCCCTGGTGTCGGTGAGGAACTGCGAACGGTAACCAATAAGCCCGCGAGTGGGTATCTCGAACTCCATGCGCACCCGGCCTAGGCCATTGTTGACCATCTTGGCCATCTTGCCCCGCCGTTTCGAAAGCTTCTCGGTAACCACGCCCACGAACTCGTCGGGCACGTCCACCACGGCCAATTCCAGGGGCTCGCACTTGACGCCATCGATGTCCTTGACAATGATCTGTGGCTTGGATAGCGACATTTCAAAGCCCTCGCGGCGCATGGTTTCCACCAGCACGGCAAGCTGCAATTCGCCCCGGGCGCTGACCTTGAATGTGTCGCTGGTCTGGCCCGGCTCCACCCTGATGGACACGTTGTACAGGGTTTCCTTTTCCAGGCGGGCCTTGATCTGCCGGGAGTTGACCTGTGAGCCTTCGGTGCCGGCCAGGGGCGATGTGTTGATGCCGAACTCCATGGACATGGTCGGCTCTTCCACGGTAATGCCCGGCAGGGCCTTGGGTCTGTCCGGGTCGGCCAGGGTGTCGCCGATGAAGGCGTCTTCCACACCGGCCACGGCGGCTATATCGCCTGGACCTATGCTGTCGGTGGACACCCTTTGCAGGCCTTCATAGGTATAAACCTGGCTAAGGCCGAAGCGTCCGGCGTCCTGTCCTTTTTTCAAAAGGGCCACCTGCTGGCCGGCCAACAGCGAACCGCTAACGACCTTGCCCACGGCGATGCGGCCCACGTAATCCGAATAATCCAGGTTGGTCACCAGAAATTGCAGGGGCGAATCAGCGTCGCACTTGGGCGGCGGGAAATAATCGATGATGGCGTCGAACAAAGGCTTGAGGTCCGAGCCCTCTTCCTCCGGGTCGTTGAGGGCGATGCCGGCCTTGGCGTTGGTGTAGAGCATGGGAAATTCCAGCTGCTCCTCGGTGGCGTCCAGGTCGATGAGCAGGTCGAAAAGCTCGTTTTCCACCTCGGCTATGCGGCGGTCGGGCCGGTCGATCTTGTTGATCACCGCGATGAGCGGCAGTCCCTTGGCCAGGGACTTGCTGAGCACGAAGCGGGTCTGGGGCAATGGCCCCTCGGAAGCGTCCACCAGCAGCAAAACGCCGTCGACCATGTTCAGGGTGCGCTCCACCTCGCCGCCGAAGTCGGCGTGGCCCGGCGTATCGACGATGTTGAGCTTGACGCCGCCGTAATTGATGGCCGTGTTCTTGGCCATGATGGTGATGCCCTTTTCCCGCTCCAGATCCATGGAGTCCATCACCCGTTCGGCCACCTGCTCGTTTTCGCGGAACACGCCGCTTTGCCAAAGCATGGCGTCGACCAATGTGGTCTTGCCGTGGTCAACGTGGGCCACAATGGCCAGGTTGCGCAGGTCTTTTATTGTTTTTTTCGGACCGGTCATGATCGTCCCCAAGCGGCAGGGCCGCTGATAGAGCCATGGGCAAATTTGGTTTTGCTTGAATCGGGCTATTGAATACCACAAAAACCGTATGCCGGCCCGGACCATGGCCCAAGACCGGCAGATTTATTAAAAAATTCACCGAATCGGCAAGTCGCCTAAATATCGAACCCCACTTCCACGAAGAAGCCGCCGGGCTTTATGTTCATGTCGGTGTCCGTCGCGTTGTTGGATGATTTGTCGTCCTCCAGGGTCAGGTAGTGGTAACCCGCGCCGATGAAGAAAAACTCGGTGAACGGATAGACCTCCACCTTGGCCAGGCAGTCGAAGGTCTTCTGGTCGCTGACCGACCAGCCCCGCAGTTCAAGGCCGAGGGCCAGCCAATTGATGGGCTCCACCCTGGCGCCTGCATAAACAAAGGGCATGACCTTGTTGTCGGCCAGGTTGCCGGTGAACGAATGGATGTCCACATCGCCGTCATAGAAACGGCCGCCCAGGCCAAAGGTGACATCCAGGATGTCGTTGCTCAGGGTGCGGATCATGGGCACATGCCAATAGAGCGTGGCGTCGAAGATCTTCAGGTCGATGCTGCTATTGAGCCTGCCGTCGTCGAACTTCACCGTGTTGTAGTCGAGCTTGATATCCGGCACGATGGGCAGTGGATGCTCCAGCCGGGCCCACAGGCTAAGGTTGGCCTTGTCGCCGAAGTTGAAGTCCGAGTCCAGGTCCACGTTTTCGATATCGCCGCCGGGCTGCAGGTACCAGACCCCAACCGCGCCGGAAAAGTTGAATCCGGCCGGTCCGGCAGTTGCCGCCAAGGGCGCAAGGCACAGCGTCAAAACAGTCAGCAGGCTGAGGGTGTGTCGCATAATCTTTTTCATGATTCGCCGCCTTTGCACTTAAAAATTTATTTGCCGACAGTGACAATCGGCCACCACGCCAAAATGAATGGGAATACTAAACCATTGGCCAGCCTTGGTCAAACCGGCCAAAGCCCCGGATACGGGAGCAGGGGCTATCTTCCGCCCTGCCGGGCCCGCCAACGCCCTTCCGGGTTCCGCCCCTATGCCATCATTGCCTTGCCAAATGAACGACTTTGTTCATTGACTTGAAAGGCAGATGATGTCTTACCTCGGTGAGCGCCAGTTCTCGGCCCTTGTCCGAAAAGCCCACCAGGAACAAATCCTTGATCCGGTCAGGTTTTTCGGCGCCGAGCATGCAGACATACTCCGTGTCGCCGTAGGAAGCCCATTTCCAACGCAGTTGCTCTTTTGTGTCCTTGTTGGTTTTTTCTATCGTGGCCGTGCCGTCCTGCCTGAAGCTGATGACCAACGGATCAATTGATCTTTCACGCCCCCCGTCGACCCGCTTGACCATTTTCCACGACCCGATCAGGAGCTGTTTGCTATCGGGGCCGCCGTCCTTGGTGCAGCCCGCGGCCAAAACCAAGGCCATGCAAAGCATAAGGCCGGTAACAGCGGTGACAATTCGCATTAATCACTCCTGTTCGCTTTGGTTCACAAGGGTTGAGCCCCTATCGGCATATTAATTTGGAGGGGCCGCCCTTGTCCAGGATCACAAGCGCAGCCCGCTATTTCCAACCATCAACCCTAGCAGGCCGTTGAAATACAGGCTGCTAGGCGGGCCACGGATTCACCCCAACAAGGCTTCGCTTTGCCGGGTACCCCGTTACGGCCCGCCAGTTTGCGCGGTTTTGTAAAAACAAGCAAACTGAGCGACTTGGCAAAACCACGCTTTTGCCAAGTCGCGGTTGAAAAAGTCTAGGATGGACTTTTTCAACACCCTGCTAGGAGGCCGCCACCCGGCGATCTCCGCGGGGCTTGCGCCATCCGCCATAGGCCTTTTTACCCTTGGGCTTGAAGCTTTTTTGCCCGGCCGGGCGCTGCCTGGGCTTATGCTGCCGGGGCTGGATTTGGGGCAGCCGGTCCATAGCCAGGTGAAAGGGCTGGTCCGTGTCCAGGGGTACGGTCTTGTTGATCAGCTTTTCGATGTCGCGCAGGAATCCGCGCTCGTCGCGGTCGCAAAACGAGATGGCGATGCCTTCGGCCCCGGCCCGGCCCGTGCGGCCGATGCGGTGCACATAGCTTTCCGGCTCGTTGGGCAGGTCGTAGTTGATGACATGGGTCACGCCGTCGACATCAATGCCCCTGGCCGCTATGTCGGTGGCCACCAGGACCCGGGCCTTGCCGCTGCGGAACTTGCCCAGGGCGGATTGGCGGGCGTTCTGTGATTTGTTGCCGTGAATGGCCTCAACGCGGACCTTGGTCTGGGCAAGCTGCTTGGCCACCTTGTCGGCGCCGTATTTGGTTCGGGTGAAAACCAAAACCCGGCTGGCTTCGCGGTCCTTGAGCAGTTCGTCGAGCAGGGCCCGTTTGTCGAGTTTGGCCACGAACAAGACCTTCTGGCTGATCTTCTCCACCGGCGTGGCCTGGCTCTTTACCGCGACCTTAATCGGCTCGAAGAGCATGTGGTCGGCCAGTTCGGCCACCTTGGGCGGCATGGTGGCCGAGAAAAAGGCCGTCTGCCTGCGCACCGGCAGTTCATCGACAATCTTGCCCACATCGGGCAAAAAGCCCATGTCCAGCATACGGTCAGCTTCGTCGAGGACGAAAAACTTAACTTCATCCAGGTCCAGGTGGCCCCGGCCCATCAAATCGAGCAGGCGGCCCGGCGTGGCCACCAAGACATCAAGGCCCCGCTCGCAGGCCCGTATCTGGTTGATCATGCCCACGCCGCCGTAGGCCACGGCAATATTAAGGCGCATGTTGCAGCCGTAATCACGGAAGCTGTCGGCCACTTGCAGGGCCAGTTCCCTGGTGGGCGCCAAGACGAGGCAACGGGTGGAGCCCCGCCGGGGCCTACTGCGTATTTTACCCAGGTGTTCGAGGATGGGCAGGGCGAACGCGGCGGTCTTGCCCGTGCCGGTCTGGGCGCAACCCAGGATGTCCCGGCCCGTGAGCATGGGCGTTATAGCCTTTTGCTGAATCGGGGTGGGCGTCTTGTAGCCGAGTCTGCCGATGGCATTCATCAGAGGACTACAAAGATGAAAATCTTCAAATATTGTTTCGGTCATCAGGTTCTTTCGCCCGCTCATTTATCGGGCTGTGTTCTCACTTTATATTAAAAGCCGATCCCGCCCCGGTTCCCCGGGACGGGATCGGCTATCCGGACTTGTATGTTTGGCACTAGGCGGTTGGTCGCCTACCAGGAGCGGCGGGGCTGCCTGCGCTCGCGCTCGTGGGCCTCGTTGACCCGCAGGGCGCGGCCGTCAACTTCGGCTCCATCCAGAGCCCGCATGGCCTCTTCGGCTGCCGCACCGTCCATCTCCACAAAACCAAAGCCACGGCTGCGGCCGGTTTCGCGGTCGGTGATGACCCGCGCGGAAAGAACTTCACCATGCTGACCGAAGATTTCGGCGAGGGCGTCGTCGCCGACGCTCCAGGGCAGGTTGCCCACAAAAATCTTTTTGCTCACTTTTAACGACTCCCAAAAACAGTAACACGCTCCTGTGTTTTATCTTGGGTAAACACGGGAGCAAACTCATCCAACGAGCCAAACTTTCAAGCTGAGCTGTGACGCGGCTGCGTCAAACGGACTGATGCATGAAGGGCTAATTGGCACATGACATTAATAGATTAGCCTGTCAAACCTGATTGTCAAGCAAAGAAACGATCAATTATTAAAAAACCAGGGCTTGTGGGGCGATTCAAGGTTCCGATCCGGCCCGGTGGAAATAATGAGCCGATACCGCTTTCATGATTTTGGAAGCGGTATCGGCCACAGAGCTTACATCCAGCTCACGTCAGGTAAAACCTACCAGGAGCGGCGGGGCGGCCTGCTTTCGCGTTCGTTGGCCTCGTTGACCCGCAGGGCGCGGCCGTCAATATCAGCGCCGTCCAGGGCGCGCATGGCTTCTTTGACGGCAGCGGCATCGTCCATCTCGACAAAACCAAAACCGCGGCTACGGCCGGTCTCACGGTCGGTGATGACCCGCGCGGAAATGACTTCACCATGCTCACTGAACAGGCCGGCGAGAGCGTTGTCATCAACGCTCCAGGGCAGGTTGCCCACAAAAATCTTCTTGCTCACTATACTTAACTCCAAAAAACGGTACTACTCCCCCGAGCTTTTAGCGCCCGTGGGGCGAATTTATCCAAAGAGCCGAACTTTCAATCAGTACATGTGACGCGTTAGCGCCAAAGGAACGGATATGCATGAAAGGCTGATTGGCACACAGAGTATAGATTATCCCACCCACCTCAATTGTCAAGGGGAGAAGCGATAAAATCCTACAAAACCAGGGTTTGTTGGGCAATTTACCCGTAATAGCCGGCCTGATAAAAAAGAGCCGGTACCACTTCCAGGTTATTTGGAAGCGATACCGGCCACAGAGCTTATATCCGGCTCACGGCATGCATCCCTATCGGGGGCGGCGAGGCGGCCTGCTTTCGCGTTCGTTGGCCTCGTTGACCCGCAGGGCGCGGCCGTCAACTTCGGCGCCGTCCAGAGCGCGCATGGCTTCCTTGGCGGCACCGCCATCTTTCATCTCGACAAAACCGAAACCGCGGCTGCGGCCGGTCTCGCGGTCGGTGATGACCCGCGCGGAAATGACTTCACCATGCTCATTGAACAGGTCGGCGAGAACGTTGTCATCAACGCTCCAGGGCAGGTTGCCCACAAAAATCTTCTTGCTCACTTTTCTTAACTCCCAATAACGGTACTACTCCCCCACTTGTGTTTCTCCTGTGGGGTGAAGTTGTCCAATGAGCCGAACTTTCAATCTGTTCTTGTGACGTTTATACGCCAAACGGACCGATATGCACGAAGGGCTGATTGGAACACAGCGATCATAGATTAATCCGTTGTTGCTGTTTGTCAATGGGCGGATTGAAAAAACCTTAAAAGTCGACGCGTTTTTCGGGATTTTTAATCCTTCAAACCGTTAAGGCCTTCTCCGCATGTGTAAAAGGGGCCATCCGGCATATGGCCTCCTGTCTACTTGACCAACAGTGTCTTAAGGTGGTTCCAGTCGATATTTTTTACAATATCCGCGGCGCGGTCATCGCTGGCTTGGATTTCCACCACAATGGTGTGCACGGCCGTGTGCGGGCCAGGGACTTCTTCCGGTGACTCTAGGTAGTGGTTATCGCCGTCGCTGACCTCTTTCCAGCCTTTGCCCAACAGCACCGTGGTGACGCCGTGTTCGGAAACCTCACCGGTGTATTGGTCTTCCCCAGGCGCTCTAAAGACTAACTTGATGCCGTCCAGCACCGGCAGGCGCTTCACGTTTTCAGGCAATGCGACATTGAAAAAGTTGAATTGTACCGAGATCATGGCTCCGATGTCCTGTACGGCGGTTCGGGCCATCATTTCCTCCACGCCGCTGGCCTTGGTCTCCATCCGCGCATTCAGTTTTTCGGCGACTTGCTCCATTTGCTTTTGTATCTTTTGGGTCTCAGCATAGTCCCCGCGTTCGGCCGCCTTGCCCGCCTGTGCGGCCAGCGCTTCTATCTGCTTGATCAGGGCCTCGTCGCCAGTGTCGGTTGTCATTGTGGCGGCGGCGCTTTCCAGCAATTTTCCCCGCTGGGCCTCCATTTTGTCATGGGCCGGTCTGTTGAGCCATTCGGCATTGTATGTAATACTATACGGGCCGTCCTCCAAACCAACGACCACACGGTCGGGAGCGTCCAGCTCCGTCTGAAAAACGACTTCCCATCCGGGCGGTGGCGAAGGTATCGCCTTGTTGGCCGCGCCTACCACCTTGCTGTAGAACGCCCGCTCCTGGGCCGTCGCCAGCCGAGTCGAACCGTCGGCCCTGGCACTTTCGATTTGACCCGGTAAAAGCAAACAGAACATTGCCGCCGCAACCAAGCCATATACCCGTAAAGCCCTCATGGTGCTATTGCTCCAATTTCAAGTTCGTTACGATCCTCCTGGGATGGATTTTCATAATCCAACCCAAGACGAAAGTCACTACTTTTAAATGAGAGGAAAAAAGAAATTTTAGGCGGTTGTCGGCAGTTTCTCGGGCAGCCATTATTTTAGACATTCTATTCAGTTGGGCCCTTATTCTTCGTATTGGCTTTTGCTTAATGATCAACTGGCCCACCAGGGGAGATTATGCCGCAGCTGGCTTCAACCAAACCTCGGAAACCCTGCCTGGCCGGCATTCCGCAAAGAAAAAGGCCCGCAAAATAAAATTCGCGAGCCTTTAATATTACTGGTGCCGAGGGACGGAGTTGAACCGCCGACACGGGGATTTTCAGTCCCACCTGGCAGGGCGCGCAACGCTTCCTAATGACTGACAAAACACGTTGTAATGTCAAACGGTTATCCGCGATATAGCATGGCCAAAATGACCCTGTTTGTCCCCCCTTAACCCTGCATATCGTACATAAAAGTTCAGAAAAAGTTCAGAACGGGCTGCGGGCTGAGCAAGAGACTACATAGCGAATGCAGCATAACTTGCGGTGCCGTCACCTGTTCGAGTTTAGCAAAATTCAGCCGACCCCCTTTGATGAGTTATATCTCTGATGGCGTGTTGGACATGGTTTAAGCCATAGCGTATACTATGTGTACATTGTAATGGAGAGTATACATGGGTACGGTGACTGCAAGGATTCCTGAAGATATTGCCTCCAGCTTGGATGACTTGGCAGCGTCCACAAAACGAAGCAAGTCGTTTCTGGTGGCGGAAGCTATAAGGGTATATCTGGAGACCCATGCATGGCAGGTTTCCCGCACGATGGATAGCCTAGCACAGGCTGACAATGGCCAATTCGCGAGTCAGGAACAAGTAAAGGATGCTTTTGAGAAGTTGGGCCTAAAACTTGACTAAATCCCTGGCGATATTCTGGACGATCAACGCACTGAATGATTTGGGTTGTCTGCGACGTTACCTTGCGGATCAGGCTGGGCCAGCGATCATGCAATCAGAAGCCAGACGCATCTGGGACTCTGTGGCAAGATTGGCCGAATTTCCGGCCAGTGGTCGACCTGGGAGGGTTCCGGGCACCAGAGAGCTTATTGTGCCGCCGTATGTACTCCCATATAGAGTGCGTGATGGCCGGGTTGAGATTCTGGACCTATTCCACTCGGCGCAGAATTGGGAGTTGAAGGAATAGCCAGGGTGCCTGGCTGTTGTTGGCAAGGACGTTGTTCACACTTATCAATCTTTTGTCCATCGGCCTCATTTGTTACAATATGGATGTCTTCAAAAGGATGTGCCATGGAAACGCCCAAATCCGAACCGGAATCCAAGCCCGTTTTGGATGAAATCAAGTCCAAGGCCATACCCATTTTGAAGCGGCATGGCGTGGTGCGGGCCTCTGTTTTCGGATCGGTGGCCAGGGGCGATGCCGGGCCTGACAGCGACGTTGATTTCCTGATTGACGTAGGCGACAACCCCATGTCTCTTTTTGGGCTGCAACGCCTTGAAGACGAATTGGCGGCCAAACTGGGCCGCAAAATCGACCTGGCTTTTTATGACTGCATCAAAAAAAAAGAATCCGCGATAAAGTCCTCAGTCAGCAAGTAGCCGTGCTATGACCCGCGACCCCCTGCTGTACATTGATGACATTATTGAAAGCATAGACGCTATTATTTCCCATCTGGATGATATGAGCTAGCAGGACTTTTGCGATTCCATTGGCACGAAATGATCGGCATGCGTAACCGCCTTGTCCATGACTACATCAAAATCAGGCTAAAAACGCTCTGGGAAACTGCTCGAGATGATTTCCCCGGCCTGCGGCTACAGCTTGAATCTCTGCTTAAAAAAGAAGAGTAGCAACCGCCCCATATGGGCTATCAAAATCCTCTGACGCCCAACCGATTGTTTGGCGTATCTGTGGTTCTCAACCATCCATCCCTTTGAGGATGGTAATGTCCGTATTACCCGCGCCAGGTCAAAGTGGTCAAGCGGGTGTTGGGTCCTATAAGGGCTCGGTCTCCAAACCTTGATTCAATATTTCTATGTATCGCTTGTAGCTGAAAATACGATTTCTCTTCTGCTTGGTCAGTTCATTGATAATGCCGAGGTTAATGAGGTGCGCCAGGCATTTGTTGACCGTGGCTGCCGTGAGTCCGACTCGCTCTACCAAGGAACCGGCGGTTGCTATGGGCTGCTTGGTCAACTCGTGATGTATTTTAAGCGTGGAGGCGGAGGCCCGGCCCAGCCCTTTGATTTGTTCTTGATCCTGCTTGGCCAAATCCGCTAGCTGCTGTGCGGTTTCCACGGCTTGGTTAGCTGTATAAATCACCGCTTCAGAGAAAAAATCCAGCCAAGCCTCCCAATCTCCCGTCAGTCGAACGTTGTTGAGCAGTTCATAGTAATATTGCCGGTGCGTCTTGAAATAAAGGCTGAGGTAGAGCATCGGTTCGCTCAGCACCTTTTGATCGCACAGAAGCAGCGTTATAAGTAGACGACCCAGACGGCCGTTGCCGTCCAGGAAGGGGTGGATAGTCTCGAACTGCACATGGGCCAGGGCCGCCTTGAGCAGGACAGGCGTGGCTTCGGGCTGGTCGTGTAGAAACATTTCCAGCTGGCCCATGCACTCCATGACGTCCTCGGGTGGCGGTGGCACAAAAGCGGCGTTGCCGGGACGGGTGCCGCCAATCCAGTTTTGACTGCGGCGGAACTCGCCGGGAGTCTGATTGCCACCCCGTCCCTTGAAAAGAAGTACACCATGGATTTCCTTGAACAGACGAAGAGACAAGGGCAGGCCTTGCTTAAGAAGGCGCAGACCATGCTCCAGGGCCGCAACATAGTTGCTGACCTCACGGGCGTCTTCCAGGGGGACGCCGGGTTCTTGGTCAATCTCAAACAAGAGCAGGTCGGACAGCGACGACTGGGTGCCCTCTATCATGGAGGACAGCACGGCCTCCTTGCGGACATACATGTACAGGAAAAGTGAGGTCTCGGGCAGTAATCGGCACACGCTGTCCAGACGGCCCAAGGCCAGAAGGGCTTGGTCGAACTTGTCTCTTAAATTTGGAGGCCAGTCTATGGGCGGATGTGGTGGCAACGGCGCTGGGATAAAAGCTTGCACTTTCTCGCCCACGGTGGTGATCGTTTTGTAATGCCCCTGGATTTTTCGCTTCATACCTGGCACCTGAATCCTAAATTATGGCTTGCAGTTATTTTAGGTTAAATGGATATCGTAAATCAAGCCGGTGCATGGCGCTGTGTGAATGGCGGAGTAAACATGACCGGCCAAATCATCCTTAATCAAGCCGCCATACTGTCCAACAAATGGGGTCCACCGCTGGGAATAACACATTCCTTAAGTGTGGAGTACAGATCAGGACGAGACCGCACCGCCAAGGCAAAACAAAAAAGGCTCACGATCCATCAGGCCGTAAACCCTTGAAATCATTATGGCGGAAGTGCATGGGAATCGAACCCACCTACCGCCTTACTCAGACGGTACACCGGATTTGAAGGGAATCCCGCCGAGTTTCATAACCTCCTGTTATTGCGGCATAAACACCATCCAGGTGCATATCTGAGTGTGACGGTCTTATACGATTTTGGATTATGCCTGAGTCTGTCCTGGTTTTCGCCGCTCGGCACGGTGCGTTGACAACCGGAGCGGTTCGGGCATATGTAGGAGTAAAGCAGGGCAACCGGTTGAGGTTTCCATATCAAGGCAGGACAATGGTTAAGTTTATTTCGTATTTTAAGCGGCTATTTATATGCCTCATGACAGTCTTCTTGGTTATCATTTCCTCTATATCGCCATCTCTGGCCATAGAAATCATACCTCTAGCTAAAAACACTCATACACTTGAAGTTGAATGGGCAAAGCCATTCATGGGTGAAGAGGCTATCAATTATGGAGCCGTTGAGGCACTTCCACAAAACGGTATTGTGTTTGTTAAAATTATCAAATCCACAAGCAACCCTGGAGTAACACCAGTCTTAATACGTATGGATAGCAATGGGAATATCCTATGGGAAAAAGGAATAGAGCTGAGTCGTCCAATTAAGAGGATTAACAATTTCATATTCTCACTAGACCATATTTTTACGGCAGCAGAAACAATTGATTATAAAAACAGAAAGATAATCCCTGTGATAATTAAAATGGATATTGATGGTAACATAATCAATAAGACCGAATTGAATATAAAGGGTTGCCTGGCGACAGTCATTGACTTTGTGCCTCAGAATAATGGCAACTATTATTATTCAGGACTTCGCATGTGCTTTGATGATATTGATTCACTTGGCTGGCAACATGGTTGGATAGGGTTGTGTAACATTGAGGGAAACATCATATGGCAAACTTTTTCAAACATCCTAACACGATCTATTTTTTTACCCTTTGTGCTAGATGAAAATGATATTTTTGTAACCGGAGCAGCATCTGATGTAAACGATGAAAGTAGTGTTATATTAGCCTCTTATACAAAAGAAGGAAAACTAAAATGGTATTTGTCAGAACTGGACGACAGGGTTCACCCAGCTATTATTATAAAAACTATCAATAATGATATCGTATGGATTATATCTTCGATAAAACGGGAGCCACTAAACAGTAAACCTAGCAACCTGTTGTGGAAAAAGATATCTAAAGATGGTGATATTATTTTATCAAAGTATATTAAAATAAGTGGGTGGGATAACATAAAAGCTGGTCCAATAAAATTGTATTGCAATAATGTAATTGGCAATAAGGTTTGGCTAGCTGGTGGATATGTTGAAAAGCATCCAAAGAAAGCAGTAAATATTTTCTATCAAATTGATGCCAATGGTGAAGCTGTAAATGGTTTTACAATTAAGGAAAAGAACAATTTTGCCATTGTCGATGTCTCATTTACTAGCGACGATACGCTCTATATGGTATTAATAACTGCATTTAAAGGGGACCAAAAATTTATTGATGGATTAGTCCTCAAACTCAAACTTTGTAAAAAGCAGGGCACCATGTAATCATAGTGCCCAGTTTAACTAATTAGATGCGTTTGCAAGAATGGCCTTGAATATTTGCTTGCGCGCATCGATTTGCTGAGGGGTTAGTTTGTGCTGTGATGGTAATAACCTGACACATAGAGCCAAATGAAGAGGTGGCCATGTCGCCTCCTGCCGGGTTAGAAGAAGTGTTGCTGAAGCACTTCGAACCCAAGGAGGTAAAGGACATGACCACCGAAAAGAAAGTAGCACGTAGGAAGCTGAGTTTACTAGAGTTGGCGTCTGATTTGAAGAACGTCAGCCGGGCCTGCAAGATCATGGGCTATTCCCGTCAGCAATTTTATGAGATCAGGCGCAACTACCAGACGTTTGGGGCCGAAGGCCTGGTGGATCGGCTTCCCGGCCCCAAAGGACCACACCCCAACCGCGTATCAGAGGAAATCGAAAAGGCCATTCTGGATCACTGCCTGGATTATCCCACCCATGGCTGTCTGCGCGTGGCCGACGAACTGGCCCTCAAGGGAATCCAGGTCAGCTCCGGCGGCGTTAGGGGCGTCTGGTCCCGGCACAATCTTCTAAGCCGCCATGAGCGCCTGCTGCGGCTGGAGCGTCACGTATCGGAAACCAAGATTGATTTGAGCGAGGACCAGGTCGCCCTCTTGGAGCGATTCAGCCCGGAGTTTCGAGAGCGCCACATTGAAACCAAGGGTGTGGGCGATCTGGTGGCGGTGGACACCTTCTTTGTGGGCGCCCTCAAGGGCGTGGGGAAGGTCTATCTGCAGTCGGTGGTCGATTGCCACAGCCGTTACGCCTGGGGCAGGCTCTACACCTCCAAGCTGCCGGTGACCGCCGTCCATGTGCTCAACACCGACGTGCTGCCCTTCTTCGAGCAGCATAACGCTACAATCACGACCATTCTCAGCGACAACGGCAGGGAGTTTTGTGGCCGTGAAGATCGCCACCCCTACGAGCTTTTCCTGCAACTGGAGGAAATCGAGCACCGCACAACCAAGGTGCGCCGTCCCCAGTCAAACGGCTTTGTGGAGCGGCTTCACCGCACGCTGCTGGACGAGCATTTCCGCATCATGGGCCGCAAGAAATGGTACGAGTCGGTCGACGAGATGCAGAAGGATCTGGAAGACTACCTGGCCCTGTACAACACGAAACGGCCTCACCAGGGCCGCAACATGAACGGCAGGACGCCGTATCAGGCTTTCAAGGATGGGCTGAAAGACTTGAATCCTGAACCGAAAAATAATAAGAGCAAAAAGGCAGCCTAACAACCAGACCGGTAGGAGGCGACTGTCAGGTCAATACCATCACTGTACACTCAGCATATACCCCAAGCAATTTAGAAATTCGCGCATACCAATCGAAAAGAATCAGTGTTTCATGCTAATGCCGTTTAATCCAAAATTCGACTTTACCTACGGAGAAATCAAGAGATATCTATTCGAAAACGGTTATATGTGTAGCAGAGCTGATGAAATATTTGGCAGTGTACCCATAATGAGTAATGTTCTAGGCGGCATATTAAAAGCACATTTTATCATAGCAGACCTGACAGATCAAAATGCCAATGTTTTCTACGAACTAGGCATAGCGCATTCTTTTAAAGACCCACATAATATTATTTTATTGTCCCAGAGTATAAAAGATATTCCTTTCGATATAAGACACTTGAATACAATCATTTATAATGAAGATAACGTCAAGCACTTGACTGCAAGTATATTGAAGACCATTAAAGATAATTCTCATTATTACAGTTTCTTTGAGGCACTACAAAAAAATTCCATAATTGGTTCAATTCATGATGACAAAATTGAATTTTTAGAAACTCTACAAGAACATTTCGTCAACAATATCAATGTGGCTACCGACGTATTAAATGGCGAGGCTAGCGCGTACACTGAAAGAGATATTAAGGACCTACTCGATGCCTGCCTAGGGGCGCTTTATACCAAATCAGCAGAGGGCAAACGAAAGCAACTAAAAGGAATTATGAGGGTGCTTGGTGCTTTGTTATGCCAATGTGATGATTTTGGTTATGCTCAAGAAGTTGCGAACCATTTTTTAAATGAAAATAGGCTAGAATCGTATCAAGTTGACCGCAAGGAAATCATTTTTTTACAATCAGAGCTTGCCGTCTATTTGGCTTCAAATAAAGTGTTCTTTAACGATGCTATGTCATGGATAATTGGGTATTTCTCAAAATCAAAATCCGCTACCGTCGATTTAAACAGATATAACCTGGAAAGGTTTTTGCTTACATCTGACGACATTACTGTAGATGAAATTATTGTAAGCTCAATATTCCACGAAAACTACTATGTCAGAGAGCATATGGCAGATATCATAGGAGAAAAACGTATTAACTTCGGAGTAGAATCTCTTATGACACAGCTGAGTCGGGAGGAAAATATTTACTCAACTTCTAGTATTATCACGGCACTAGGTAAGCTTGGCGACCCGAAGGCATACCCGAGTATAGAGAGCTGGTTTCTTAGGAATCGGGATAAGGTGTTGAGGACACAGCACTATTTCATTCTAAAGCATATATACTTGGCCGTGGTTAACCTAAAAGTTTCAAACGATTTCACAAAAAGCTTCAGAGCGGAATTTGCAGAATATATATCGCCATTTGCTATTTTCTAGACAAAGGCATATTTTTTATAAAGTCAAAAATTCTGTTCGCTCCGCAATATTCAATAAATTCATCTATGCGAATGGCGTTCTGCTCTAACGAGAATGTATACTTAATATAATCCCCGATCACTTCATCGTCCTGCTCAGAAATCTGTAAAGATTCAATTAGATAAGCCAAGCATTTTTCAAAAAATGAATAGTAATAAAACATGAAATATGGAAACTGTTGTCTTCCGTCGAGCAGTTTCCGAATCTCAGTAAAGGCGAAAAATAAATCATCGATATGCTTTGTTGAAAAACATCGCGAGACGGAGGTCTTTCTTTGAAAGATATGATAATTGGTTTTATCGGTGATAGATATAGATTCTGCCTCAAGGAAGGCATGAAATATGAAGATATCATCTTCGTTTAAACAGTTTTCGTAAAATTTTAATTTATATTTATTGAGAAAACTTTTTTTGAATAGTTTGTTTCCTACTATGGCACTTATTGATATGTCTTGGTTAATCACATTTGAGAGTAAGGAAATAGCATATTTCCCGTCAATAGTATTTTGAACATCATAGCCATATCTAACGACACTTTTATGCCCGTTTTCATACTCGCGTATAACCCCACATAAAGTTATGTCTGCGTCACTAGCTCGGGTACTTCCTACCATATAATAAAAATAATTTGAATCAATCCAATCGTCGCTATCAATTAAGCTGATGTATTCGCCTTTTGCCCTTTCCAAGCCAACATTTCTGGCACCGCCAGCAAGTACTTTTGAATTAAGTTGAACCAAATGAAAGTTATCATACTTCTTGTCATATTGCTTAAGAACTTTAACTGTATTATCTGTTGAGACATCATCAATCGCAATTATTTCGATATTTTTCAGGCTTTGGTTGATAATTGAATCCAAGCATCGCTGTACGTGTGCACTTGAATTAAATGTTGGAATTATGACGCTAACTAAAGGGCTTACCATATGATAATTCCTAATTATCACGGGTTGAGGTGAGCCCTAGGATTGGCTTTGGCCAGGCACGCTTTCAGGCTAGTGTTTGAGACGTGGGTATAGATCTCGGTAGTGGAAATGCTGCTATGTCCCAGAAGACGCTGAACATAGCGGATATCGACGCCGTGTTCCAATAGGTGGGTCGCGGTGCTATGGCGGAGCATGTGAGGGGTGATGTGTCCTAGTCACTAATTGCGTTGACAGTTTGGCCTTCCGGCAGATGGTTTAGGTTACTACGCTGCGTCCTCGATTTCTATCCCTTCATGGACATGCTTTTGATACAGTTCCAGGCCGTCGGTAAAGGTCTGAAAAGGGGTGCGCCCCTGGCAATAGCGGCCCTGATGGGTTCGTTCGGTGTTGTAGTAGTTCATGAAGGCGTCCAGGTCGGCCTGGATTTCATCCAGCGTGCGGTACAGCTTTTTCCGGAAGGCCACCTCATAGAATTCATTCTGGATGGTCTGGTGAAGCCGCTCCACCGCGCCATTGGTCTGGGGATGGCGCACCTTGGTTCTGGTGTGCTCGATGTCGTTTAGGTGCAGAAATAGCTCGTAGGGGTGGCTGTCCTGACGACCGCACAGCTCCGGGCCATTGTCGGTGAGCACCCGGTGCACCCTGATGCCGTGGTGGTCGTAAAAAGGCAGCACCCTGTCGTTGAGCAGGTCGGCGGCGGTCAGGGCCGTCTTTTCACGATAAACCTTGGCAAAACCATGGCTGCCGTGGGTGTCGATGGCAGTTTGCTGGTAGATGCGGCCTATGCCCTTGATAATGCCCACATAGCAGGTGTCCTGGGCCACCAGAAAGCCTGGATGCGGGCTTTCCACCTCACCGTGGGCCTCTTTTTCCTGCTTGGCATTCTCCAGGGCCTGGACCTGGGATTCGGTGAGCACCTCAGTGTTTTCCGCCGCCCATTTCTCCAGTCGCTTCAAGCGCTGTGCCTTGAGCGTCAGATCATGCCGTAGCCAGATGCTGCGAATGCCTCCAGCGCTGACCTGGATACCGATTTTCTTCAGTTCGTTGGCCACTCTGGTCTGGCCGTGAGTGGGAAACTGTAAAGAATAATCCAGCACTTTCTGCTCTATCTCGAGGGCCACACGGTTGCCGATCCTGGGCACGCGACGACTCTTCTCCAAGAGCCCCTCCAGACCTTCCTCATCAATAGCTTGCTTGATGTCGTAATAGTGCTGGCGGCTGATGCCAAGTTTGCGGCAGGCCTCGGAGATGTTTCCCAGAGTTTGGCCCAACTCCAGGATATTGAGCTTGCGGTTGATGATATACTGCGATTGAGTCATGGTCCTTCCTTTCAATTAAGATGCTTCTTTTGGTTTGAACCATCTTAACCGGAAGGCCATGGCTCCTTCAGCTAGGACCTTGACCTGTCAACGCTTTTCTCGACTAGGACAGGTGATGCGCTTATTGATGCCGGCTTTCCGGGCAAGCTCATGCAGATTGCGCCTAATGAAGTCCGGGGTGGCGGCAGTGCCACGGTTCGTCAGTAACAAAACTCTTGTCCCGGTGGTCCATGTGCCGTGGCTTTCAATATAGCCGCCAAGCAGTGAAAGGACATTATCGTCGACAATGAAGACCTGCCGCTCCCGGCTGCCTTTACCGTTGACTGTCATGGTTCCGCTGGCCAGGTCGATGTCCCTTAACTTGATGCTACATAGCTCACCAACCCTGATTCCTGTTGCGAAAAGCAGCTCAACGGCCAGACGTATAGTCCTCTGACGTATGTCGCCATCACTTTTGGTTATGCTGGAAGCGCACTGCAACAATGCCTTAACCTCAGCTTTACCAAGTGCTTTTGGTAGCTTGCGAGGCTGTCTGATAGTCGTTCGGTAGCCATGGAAGGGATTGGTTGCCAGCAATTGCTTGTCATCAAGCCAACGCAAAGCCACCTTTAACGATGCGAATTTGCGCTTGATGGTTGCCGGCGCATAGTGCCTGCTTCGCATTTCCTTAAGCCACTCATCTAACATCTCTTCGCTCAAATCGTGGTCAGCGCGGCTTGCTAGCCAATCGGCAAAATTATTGAGATCACCTTTGTAAGCCCGACAGGTATGAGCCGAGAGACCTTTTCCTTCGCAATAGTCGAGAAAGATTTGAATATCATCGGAAAATGCCATGATTATGCTCCGTTTGGTGGGTGGCCAAGTTGTAACGGGGCATTATGCCTGTACAAAACAGAATGGAAAAACAGATTGTTAGGATTTGTTCATGTTGAAAATGTAGAGAAGAGGTGGCAGGCCTATTACATGAGCCGTTAAGTCGGTCACAGAACTTTTAGCTTTTGACCCAAATAACCTCGTAATTGGGTCACAAATATGCCCAAAAATAGTTTACTCGGAGGGCTTGGCGCAGAGTATCCACCCCTTTGAGGATGGCAACAGCCGCATCGCCCGCGCCACAACCGACATGGCCTTGGCCCAGGACGAGGGCAGCGGCCAGCGCCTATATAGCATGTCCCATCAGATTCAGACTGAAAGAGATGCCTATTATGACGTGCTTGAGAAGACCCAAAAGGGTGAGTGCGACGCAACCGGTTGGGTGGCGTGGTTCCTGGAGTGATCCAGCCCAGTTTTACCGACACCGTATTAAGCGAGAACATAGCATGTGGGGGTAAGAATTACTCGCAGAAGAGCGAGAAGTAATTCACCAGACTACGCCTCGTTTCGTAATTCTCGTTAAAAGCACTTTGTTAGGCCGAATAAGTTACGACAAGCGGCGCTGCTAAGCAAAGCTTGGCCTGCAGTAGTTTGGGCTTTATGTCTTGGATAGGACTGGCAGTGGCAAACAACCTTGAATAGGACTTTTCAGTCCCACCTGGCAGGGCGCGCAACGCTTCCTAATGGCTGATGAAACACAATGTAATGTCAAATGGTTATATTAGATATGGCCTGCCCGAAATGACCCTATTTGTCCCCCCTGAACCCTGCATATCGTACATAAAAGTTCAGAAAAAGTTCAGAACGGGCTGGGGACCGGGCAAGAGACTACATAGCGAATGAAGCATACCCTTGAGCGCCGTCACCTGTTCGAGTTTAGCAAAATTCAACCGACCACCTTTGATGAGTTAGATCTCTGATAGCCGTGATGGACATGGTTTAGGCCATAGCGTATACTATGTGTACATTGTAATGGAGAGTATACATGGGTACGGTGACTGCAAGGATTCCTGAAGATATTGCCTCCAGCTTGGATGCTTTGGCAGAGTCCACAAAACGAAGCAAGTCGTTTCTGGTGGCAGAAGCAATAAGGACATATCTGGAGACCCATGCATGGCAGGTTTCCCGCACGATGGATAGCCTGGCACAGGCTGACAATGGCCAATTCGCGAGTCCGGAACAAGTAAAGGATGCTTTTGGGAAGTTGGGCCTAAAACTTGACTAAATCCCTGGCGATATTCTGGACGATCAACGTACTGGATGATTTGGGCCATCTGCGACGTTATCTTTCGGATCAGGCTGGGCCAGCGATCATGCAATCAGAAGCCAGGCGCATCTGGGACTCTGTGGCAAGATTAGCTGATTTTCCGGCCAGTGGTCGACCTGGGAGGGTTCCGGGCACCAGAGAGCTTATTGTGCCGCCGTATATACTCCCATATAGAGTGCGTGATGACCGGGTTGAGATTCTGGACCTGTTCCACTCGGCGCAGAATTGGGAGTTGAAGGAATAGCCAAGGTGCCTAGCTGTTTTTAGCAAGGACGTTGTTTACACTTATCAATCTTTTGTCCATAGGCCTTATTGGCTACAATATGGATGCCTTCAAAAGGATGTGCCATGGAAACGCCCAAATCCGAACCGGAACCCAAGCCCGTCTTGGACGAGATCAAGTCCAAGGCCATACCCATTTTGAAGCGGCATGGTGTGGTGCGGGCCTCTATTTTCGGATCGGTGGCCAGGGGCGATGACGGGCCTGACAGCGACGTTGATTTCCTGATTGACGTAGGCGACAACCCCATGTCTCTTTTTGGGCTGCAACGCCTTGAAGACGAATTGGCGGCCAAATTGGGCCGCAAAATCGACCTGGCTTTTTATGACTGCATCAAAAAAAGAATCCGCGATAAAGTCCTCAGTCAGCAAGTAGCCGTGCTATGACCCGCGACCCTAGCGCCCGACAACTTAAAGGCAAAACATCCGCACATCCCCTGGCACGAAATGATCGGCCTGCGTAATCATCTTGTGCTGACTACATCAAAATCAGGCAAAAAACGCTCTGGGAAACGGCTCAAGATGATTTCCCCGGCCTGCGGCTACAGCTTGAATCTCTGCTTAAAAACGAAGAGTAGCAACCGCCCCATATGGGCTACCAAAATCCTCATGACGCCCAGCCGATTGTTTGGCGCATTGGTGGTTCTTAACCATCGATCCCTTTGAGGACGGCAATGTCCGTATTACCCGCGCCAGGTCAAAGTGGTCAAGCGGCTGTTGGGGGCCTATAAGGGCTCAGTTTCCAAACCTTGATTCAATATTTCTATGTACCGCGTGTAGCTGAAAATACGATTTCTTTTCTGCTTGGTTAGTTCATTGATAATGCCGAGGTTGATGAGGTGCGCCAGGCATTTGTTGACCGTGGCTGCCGTGAGTCCGACTCGCTTCCCCAAGGAACCGGCGGTTGCCATGGGCTGCTTGGTCAACTCGTGATGTATTTTAAGCGTAGAGGCAGAGGCCCGGCCCAGCCCTTTGATTTGTCCTTGATCCCGCTTGGCCAAATCCGCTAGCTGCTGCGCGGTTTCCACGGCTTGGTTGGCTGTATAAATCACCGCTTCGGAGAAGAAATCAAGCCAAGCTTCCCAATCGCCCGTCAGTCGAACGTTGTTGAGCAGCTCATAGTAATATTGCCGGTGCGTCTTGAAATAAAGGCTGAGGTAGAGCATCGGTTCGCTCAGCACCTTTTGATCGCACAGAAGCAGCGTTATAAGTAGACGACCCAGACGGCCGTTGCCGTCCAGGAAGGGGTGGATAGTCTCGAACTGCACGTGGGCCAGGGCGGCCTTGAGCAATACAGGCGTTGCTTCGGGCTGGTCGTGTAGAAACATTTCCAGCTGGCCCATGCACTCCATGACGTCCTCGGGTGGCGGTGGCACAAAAGCGGCGTTGCCGGGACGGGTGCCGCCAATCCAGTTTTGACTGCGGCGGAACTCGCCGGGAGTCTGATTGCCACCCCGTCCCTTGAAAAGAAGTACACCATGGATTTCCTTGAACAGACGAAGAGACAAGGGCAGGCCTTGCTTAAGAAGGCGCAGACCATGCTCCAGGGCCGCAACATAGTTGCTGACCTCACGGGCGTCTTCCAGGGGGACGCCGGGTACTTGGCCCAGCTCAAACAAGAGCAGGTCGGACAGCGATGACTGGGTGCCCTCTATCATGGAGGACAGCACGGCCTCCTTGCGGATATACATGTACAGGAAAAGTGAGGTCTCGGGCAGTAACCGGCACACGCTGTCCAGACGACCCAAGGCCAGAAGGGCTTGGTCGAACTTGTCTCTTAAATTTGGAGGCCAGTCTATGGGCGGATGTGGTGGCAACGGCGCTGGGATAAAAGCTTGCACTTTCTCGCCCACGGTGGTGATCGTTTTGTAATGCCCCTGGATTTTTCGCTTCATACCTGGCACCTGAATCCTAAATTATGGCTTGCAGTTATTTTAGGTTAAATGGATATCGTAAATCAAGCCGGTGCATGGCGCTGTGTGCATGCGGAGTAAATGCGTGGCAGGCGGCGGTTTTAAAACCGTAGCACTTGATTTAGTGATCTACCCCACAAACGACGGACAATTGATTAAGCGACAATTTGGTTTTCGAAGGCCAGCGGGCAGATGTAGCCGTTGGCGCATAATGAACTGTCCGTCCTAGATGGGTTAAATCTGGCAATATGATGCTTTCACAACGTAGGGGGGCAGTGCAAATAGCCAGGGCCCAGACAACGGTATTGATCATGGTGAAAGTAAAATTGGATATCTCCGAACAATGAGCCTTAAGGTTGATGAGGTTGAATATTTGACACCTGACCCGAATAATATCTATAATTGGGTCATAATATGAACCGTTAAGTGAGATAAGGGTCTTCAAACGACCCGATTAGGCGATAAAATGGGTCAATATATCTGGCAATCAACGACATGGCCGGAGTTCCGCTGGGACAGCGATAAACTTCTCAAGCCGTTAGGGCAGGCGCGTCAGGCCCAGGGACATCTGTTGGGTGAGGTGCGCTTTGGCCTTGGGTTGGAGCTGCAAGCTGAGCTGCTGACCCAGGAAGGTGTGGCCACGGCTGCCATTGAAGGCGAGCATTTAAACCGGCAGGCAGTCCGCTCCTCTGTGGCTAGGCGACTTGGCCTGCCCACTGCCGGTCTGCCTACCGCTGAGCGCCATGTGGATGGCCTGGTGCAGATGCTCTTGGACGCCACAATGGGCTATAAAAATCCTTTGACGCCCAACCGCCTGTTCGGCTGGCATGCTGCGCTCTTCCCTACTGGTTATTCAGGACTGGTCGAAATCGCCGTAGGACGGTGGCGCGAAAGCAACGAGCCAATGCAGGTGGTTTCTGGCCCAATGGGACGCGAGCATGTTCATTATGAAGCCCCGCCTTCTCTTCAGGTTCCCAAAGAAATGGACAGATTCCTAACCTGGTGGGCGGCTCCGCCCGCTAATTTGGACGGCTTGGTGCGCGCCGCTCTGGCGCATTTGTGGTTCGTGACCATCCACCCCTTTGAGGACGGTAATGGCCGCATTGCCCGCGCTATAACAGACATGGCCTTGGCCCAGGATGAGGGCAGCGGCCAGCGGCTCTACAGCATGTCCCAGCAGATTCAAGCTGAAAGTGAAGCCTATTATACCGTGCTTGAGAGGACCCAAAAGAGTGATGGCGACGCAACCGGTTGGTTGGCGTGGTTCCTGGAGTGTCTGGCCAGGGCCATAGCGCGTTCCGAGAAGCAGGTTGCCCTTGCCCTGAGCCACAGTGAATTTTGGCAGCACCACGCCGAAGCTGGCCTTAACCCACGCCAAGTAAAGGTCGTCAAACGGTTATTAGAGGCAGGGCCTGGTGGATTTGAAGGTGGCATGACCAATCGCAAGTATGTCGGCATGGCCAAGGTCAGCCGGGAAACGGCCAAGCGCGATCTGGCGGACTTGGTGGCCAAAGGAATCCTAAGGAAAAACCAGGGTGGCGGGCGTAGCGTTAGTTATAGTTTGGTGTGGCCGGGGTGAGGGACTGGGGTATGGGACACATTGTTATGGCCTGACTGTAATGTATAACTCTGATTTAATTTAGTTAGCGCAGCATGGAGGCGCATAGGTCGCGGTCGATTCAACCTTGCAGATGCCTCCTGATATTTAATAGGAGCTTCTCCTCAGTGATTGCTACAGCATTATTGGGAAAAGCTGGGTCCCGTTTGAGTATACTGAGTTTTATAACAACTGCGACAGAAGACGCAGTGCCAGGGGGCACTACTCCAACCCGTTGCTGACGACGCTAATCTTCAGCAGTGCTGATGACTGAACCTAAGGACAAACATCAGTGAAAGAATATTATGAAAATAAGGTTGCTGCCGTAACGGGTGGCGCATCGGGCATAGGATTGGCTTTGTGTGAAGAAATGCTTGCCATGGATGCCAAGGCGGTCCTGCTTGCTGATTTGAATGAGGAAAACTTGTCAAGGGAAGGCGGACGTCTGGCGGGTGTATTTCCCGGCAGGGTCTTCACCATGCAAACGGACGTTACAAGGGAAGATAGTGTTAGGGCAATGGTCGCGCGTGCAGCCGAAATAGGTGGTGGAAGGCTTGATCTTCTATTCAATAACGCGGGAGCGGGGTTGGTTAAAGGTTTTGGAGAAACTACCAATGAGGATTGGGAATTCGCTTTCGGCCTCAATTTTTACGGCCCCCTCTATGGCGTCCGCGCCGCGTTGCCGATAATGATAGCCCAGGGTGGAGGACATATAGCCAATACAGCATCTGGAATAGCTTTCACAAACTTTCCCCTGCAGAGCATGTATTCGGCTACCAAATCAGCCCTTCTAAGCTTTACTCTTTCGTTGCGCGCTGAATACTGGCATCAAAATATCCGATTTTCCGTTGTAATACCGGGGACTGTTTCAACACCTATCTGGCAAGGGCAGGCACCGGATACAGCCATCACCCCAAAGGTTTCGGCGGAACGCATCCTGGCTGGCATCGCCGAAAACCAGAGGATCGTCATCACCAGCGACGAAGATCGCTCGGGTCTGGAAACCATGGGAGCCCAAGCCAATAACTCCGAATACGCGAAATGGCTAGACGACTACCTGGCCGGTGTGGCGGAAAAACGCCGCAAAGGAACGCTCGAATTTTGAAGGCTAAAGAACGTTCCTTCTCATTTCCGCACCAGACCAACAGGTAGGCAAAGCCCCGCAGGCAATATAGGAGTTACTTGGAAGAAGTCACGCCCATGTTGTACTGGGGGTCCGCATGCCGCAGTTCGGCCATATCCCACATGGCTTGCTCAACCTCCGCCGGATTAGTGTGTGAGGCGTGATACATCTGTCGGGCGAAGTCCTGGACCGGCACGATATTTCGCCCTGCTTCCACGCCCTCAAGAATCTCATCTGCAGCCTGATCAATGCTGATCGCTTCAGGCGGCTTGGGCAATTCTTTGTGAATCTCGTAGTCTAGAGAGCGGTAGAAGATCATCGTATCGACCGCACCGGGACAGACAGTCGTCACCTTGATGTTGTGGTAGGACATCTCGTAGCGCAAATCTTCGCCAAAGCCCACCACAGCGTACTTCGAGGCTGCGTAAACGGTTTGGTACGGTAAAGGTACGATCCCGCATACGGAAGCTACATTTACGATATGGCCGTGGCCTTGCTCGATCATTATGGGCACCACAGCATGCACGCAATTTACCACGCCGAAAAGATTGACATCGAAAACCGTGTTCCAGTCCTCTCTCTTGGTGACGGTAAATGCTTGGCCGAACCCTACGCCAGCATTGCAAAAAATGTAATCAATTGGACCTCTGCTGCCCACGTATTCAATATAGCTTTTGACCATATTTTCGTCACGTACATCCACAACTTGAGCATGAACACGTCCGCCGTATTGCCGAAGAGATTCGGCGGCGGCGGCGATGTTTTTGGGAGTGCGGCTACACATATATACTTCCGCGCCGCGTTGAAGCAAACCCCGGCTCAAGCCAAGCCCTATTCCCGTGGAAGCTCCTGTTATAACAGCAACTTTATCCTTGAAAAAGCTATTGTCCTGCCGCGTAGGATGTTCCATATCCGTCCTCCTCTTGTTCTTGCTTGGGTGTAGAGATGTCAAGACACTAATCCATATAACCAAATATCGATCAACCCGTTATCGCTCGGATATGCTTTGTATTGTAATTCTTTCTATAAACAATAATTGACTGAGCAAATACAAAAGGACACAGCCATTTCCCGCCAAAATTATTCCCAATACAAGCCCCGATACCAAGCCGGAAAAGAGCATTGTTATGCCAAAAAGCATACTCAAGAAATTCATGATGATGACGGCGGAATTGATTTTTATAAGAAGCACTGGCATCGGCTCGGATGTCTTCTCTTGTCTGAAAAACGGTAAGATTACTTTTACAATCCCGATGGTACCTCCGGCTACGTTGAGAAGACCGACAATGAGGGTGAGAGGTACAACAAGAATGCCAGGAACAATGCTGGAGATAACACCGATAATTCCAAAGATAAATCCCAAAAATATGATCAACCAGGTTCGCGGGAAAGGCCCTATAGGGGTATTCCCCAAAGCCAGCATCTGAATGGCAAATAAAACCATTAAAAGGCCCAATTGAGCGCTTCCTGAAAACGGGAGCAGACCCAGGTCCACCGGAATGAGTAGCAGACCCAGGATAAGCATGAAAACGCCCATTAACAGAAGAGTTGCGTTATTCAGGGAGAGCCCGCCGTCGGAGGAAGGCTCTTCCGGCTTGGATGGGTGATGCCGGTTGATTATTTGTAGAACACAAGCCAGGTAAGTTAGGGCGAAGGCATAAGCCAAAACGGCGGATATGGTCAACGGTGCATTGAAGATGCTCGGCTTGAATATCAAAATCGCGATAAATGTCTGACAGAGATAAACCGCGCCACATGCAACAATGAGATGATTGAAGATGCCACCATATGTTCTCCAGAGCCTGTATCTGTTTTGAGTAAAGAGCATCTGCAGAAAAAGGACGAGCCCACCGGCGCCTAAAGCGAAGCTGAGGATAACACGTGGAAGGCTCCCTAGAATACCTGGAACGAAACAGGTGACAATACCGAGAGCCGCTATACTTGTTCCTCCCCAAGCAGTGATTCGAGATCTCTGCATATCTCCAAAAGGAGTTTTACCCATGAAGACAATCTGGAGAGCCAATATGACCAGCAGTAGGCCAAAGAGACCGTTTTCATAATAGGGGAGGCTTCCCGCGTATACGGGGAACAACAAAATCCCAAGCGTGAGCATAGCCATTCCTGCGAACAGGAGGATGACGACTTCCAGTGAAAGGTCAGATTCTTTAAAGAGTTTATTCTCAACCATCAACAGAGGTGGCCCAATATGTTAAACAGTTAGGTGTTTGAGTGAGGAGTTAGGTAAGCTATTTATCAAGCCTTCTTGGAATCACTTCGGAAGTATGCCCCAATCTGCATTTTCCCGTCCAGCACGTAATGAAATGTTGGGAGCAAAGATAGCCGACGAAATTTAAGCTTTGACGTATTCCTCAGCCTAGCGGTAGCTATTCAATAAATCGTGTGGCAGCATATGATCCCACCAAGGACAGACATCGTATTAAGCGAAACAAAGCTTGACGGAGGTTTTCGACGAAATCGCAGAAGAGTAAATGTAATGTGTACAGTGATGGTATTGACCTGACAGTCGCCTCCTACCGGTTCGGTTGTTAGGCTGCCTTTTTGCTCTTATTATTTTTCGGTTCAGGATTCAAGTCTTTCAGCCCATCTTTGAAAGCCTGATACGGCGTCCTACCGTTCATGTTGCGGCCCTGGTGGGGCCGTTTCGTATTGTAAAGGGCCAGATACTCTTCCAGATCATTCTGCATCTCATCGACCGACTCGTACCATTTCTTGCGGCCCATGATGCGGAAATGCTCGTCCAGCAGGGTACGGTGAAGCCGCTCCACAAAGCCGTTTGACTGGGGACGGCGCACCTTGGTTGTGCGGTGTTCGATGCCCTCAAGTTGCAGGAACAACTCGTAAGGGTGGCGGTCCTCACGGCCACAAAATTCCCTGCCGTTGTCGCTGAGAATTGTCGTGATTGAAGCGTCATGCTGCTCGAAGAAGGGCAGTACGTCGGTGTTGAGCACATGGACGGCGGTCACCGGCAGCTTGGAAGTGTAGAGCCTGCCCCATGAATAGCGGCTGTGACAATCGATCACCGATTGCAGGTAGACCTTGCCCACGCCTTTGAGGGTGCCCACAAAGAAGGTGTCCACCGCCACCAGATCGCCCACACCCTTGGTTTCAATGTGGCGCTCCCTAAACTCCGGGCTGAATCGCTCCAAGAGGGCGACCTGTTCCTCGCTCAAATCGATCTTGGTTTCCGATACGTGCCGCTCCAGCCTCAGCAGGCGCTCATGGCGGCTCAAAAGATTGTGCCGGGACCAAACTCCCCGCACACCGCCGGAGCTGACCTGGATGCCTTTTAGGGCCAGTTCGTCGGCCACGCGAAGGCAGCCATGGGTGGGATAATCCAAGCTGTGGTCCAGAATGGCCTTTTCGATTTCTTCTGACACCCGGTTGGGATGTGGTCCTTTGGGGCCGGGAAGCCGATCCACCAGGCCTTCGGCCCCAAACGTCTGGTAGTTGCGCCTGATCTCATAGAATTGCTGGCGGGAATAGCCCATGATCTTGCAGGCCCGGCTGACGTTCTTCAAATCAGACGCCAACTCTAGTAAACTCAGCTTCCTGCGTGCTACTTTCTTTTCGGTGGTCATGTCCTTTACCTCCTTGGGTTCGAAGTGCTTCGCAACACTTCTTCTAACCCGGTAGGAGGCGGCATGGCCACCTCTTCATTTGGCTCCATGTGTCAGGTAATTACCGTCACAGCACATGTAATGGAACTTGCATAGGACTTTTCAGTCCCACCTGGCAGGGCGCTCAATGCTTACTACTGGCTAATAAAACACACTGTAATGTCAAATGGTTATCGTTGGTATGGTCTGCCCGAAATGACCCTGTTTGCCCCCCCTGAACCCTGCATATCGTACATAAAAGTTCAGAAAAAGTTCAGAGCGGGCAGGGGCTGAGCCTAGGCTAGAAAGCCGTCGTTAACGCTAATGAGCGCAATTGCTTTTGATCCGTGAGGGTACGTCGTAGGTGTTGCGGGTGCGTCTATGCATTTTTGGTTAATCTGCGCGGTTAGGCTTACATGGCAGGTCAACCCAAAGAAACAAGTAGCCAATACGTAAGTTACTGACAAACGTTCTAAGTGTTGCGGCCAGGGCCATAGAGCATTTAGAAAAGCAGTCAGCAGTTGCCCTAAGCCACAGCGATTTTGGCAGCGTCGCGCCGATACTGGCCTCAACCCGCGCCAAGTAGAGGTCGTTAAACGGTAATTAGCGGCCGGGCCAGGTGGGTTCGAAGGTAACATGGCTAACTGTAAATATGTAAGTATGGCAAAAGTTAGCAGATAACTTGACAACGCGATCTGGTTTACTAAGTGGCCAAAGGAATCCTACGGAAGAGCCCAGGCGGTGGGCGTAGCGTTAGTTATAGTTTGGTGTGGCCTGGATGAGGGACGGGGGGGAAGATTGTTATGTCCTACCCGTGAGGGGGTCAAATTTTAAGATACTAATGAATCTTACATAAATTACGATTATTGATGAGGCTAATTAAAATAATGTTAGCGGCCCCAAAGCCATCAAAAATTAATTCAATCTATGGTTATTTGTTTATAATGGCTAATGATTAAAATCAAATGAAAATATAAGTACTTTTGAACGGCTAAAATATTGGAGTAAATATAATGCTATATCCAAAGGGTTCGGAGTGGAGGAAATGGGATCTTCATGTTCATTCGCCGGAGTCGGCATTCAGTAATAGATTTAGTGGAAAGGCACAGAATGAGAAATGGGAGAACTATATTAATTGTTTGGAAAAACTAGAAGATATATCAGTCGTCGGTGTGACTGATTATTTTTCTATTGATGGTTATATTCAAGCAAAGCGATTTAAGGATTCCGGGCGTCTTAAAAATATTGATTTATTATTGCCAAATGTTGAGCTGCGTCTTGACCATAATACTCAAGATGGAGTTGCAATAAATATCCATATCATCTTTGATCCTGAGGTCATTGATATGGTAAATGGTGTATTTTTTACCAATCTTAAATTTACATATAAGGAGAATGAATATAGTTGTACACAGACTGATTTGATTCGGTTAGGTAGGGCTTATAATGGTAATGAAATGCTTGAAGAAAACGTTGCTTTTAAGGAAGGAGCAAATCAGTTTAAGGTGAGTGTCGATCACTTGAAAGATGTTTTGAAAAAAAACAGTTGCTTTCATGGCAAACATCTAATAGTTATTCCAAACAGTAATAGAGATGGCAATTCAGGATTGCGTGAAGGAAACTTGAAGGCCTTGAGGGAAGAGCTATACCGCTTGGCGCATTGCATTTTTTCGTCAAACCCTAAAGATAGAGCTTATTTTTTAGGCCTGGGGGTAGATTCTGTAGATGATATTATCATGAAATATAACGCATTGAAGCCATGTATACATGGTTCAGATGCTCATTCGCTAGAAACAGTTTGCAAGCCAGATAACGATAGGTTTACATGGATAAAGGCTGATCCATCATTTGAAGGTTTAAAGCAAATTATTTTTGAGCCAGAAGACCGGGTGCAAATCCAAAAGAATTCCCCAGCAACGGAATATCCTAAAGCACACTTCAGTTCAATAAAGGCGAGTGGTAGTATTTTTAAAGACGAAGAACTGTGTTTTAAGGATTGCTCGGTACCTCTAAATAACAATCTTGTAACTTTGATTGGTGGTAGAGGAACCGGAAAAAGTTTGCTTCTTGATGTGATGCACAGAACATTTTATGAACCAACACAGGCAGAAATCAGTTCAAATGATCGTCTTGTCCGTATAGGCAAGCCTGAATTTGGTATTGTTTTAACGAAAAGTGATGGCGAAAGTACGAACTTCAAACGTGAAAATGAAACTCCGGTATTTGATTACCTGCATGTGCGACAAGGAGAGGTCAAGGAGGTTGTTGAGAATAAGAGAGACCTTGGCGAGGCGATAAAAAGAATGTTGGGATTCCTCGATAGCGATACCAGATCGTCATTGAATGATAGTATTTTATCAGCGAACCGTGATAGCGCTAACCTACAGGAATGGCTTGAAAAAAAAGACACAGAGGGGAACAATATTAATTCAGAAGGCTATCAGAAGAACCAAAAAATTAAATTGCAAAAATTAAAGGACACAATAACAACTGAAAATACCAAAGAAAAAATATCATCTTTTAGCAGTAATTCCAGCCTAATTAGTAGGTTGAAGAAGGCCCAAATGGAATCAATCTCACTGAGGGATGATATAGGCACTACACAGGATAGGTTGAATCTACAGATAAACTCTCTTATCCAAAAAGACATCATGATAGGGGTAAATGTTGATAAAATCGATTTGTCAATCATTCAAGATCAATTAACCGCTTATGCAGAAGAAGCTAGCGCAAAAATTGCTAATCTTGAGCGTGAAAATACTAGAATTTCAGAGGATCTCTATAAAAAAGGAATAAAGGGAGACATCTCTGGATTGTTAGATAAAGTCAAGGAATACCAGCAAGAAATTGAGAGATGTAATTCTGCTATTGATGATATTTTGGATGCAAAAAATAAATTAGATGGTCTATTTAAGCGTCGTGTTGCTTTGGTAGAACAAATAGTTATTTCGATAGATGACGAATTGGAATCTTTTGAAAGGAAGTTTGCTGATATATCAAAGGGTCGGTCTGGAGTAACAGAAGAACACAAGGTAATCCTCAGGGATTTGCTGAAAAATATCGAAATAAAAGGGGAAATTCTTTTCGATAAAGATAAATTTATCGATGGATTATATGATTTTTTTAATGGGAGAAAGATACGTAAAGATGCTCTAAAAGAAGTCTTTCCAATCAATGACGCCGACGATTATTTTGCGCTGGTATTAAATGCACCAGTGATTGCGGCTCAAGAAGATCAAATGGATTGTCTGACCGATTTTATTTTGGAAACTGAATGGTTTTTAAGAAAAGATATGTTTTCGTTTTTAAATTATTTATATTCAGAAGAAAACCGCAATGAGTATCTACAAGTCGTACCAAGCATTAAATATTTTGGCAAATATCCAGAGCAGCTTTCTGTAGGACAACGAGGGACCTTTTATGTATGTTTAAAACTTGCTACTTCAGCGTTTCTTACTCCATTTATTTTCGATCAACCAGAAGACGACCTTGATAACGCATTTATTGTAGAGGAGCTAGAGCCAATTTTCAGGAAGATTAAAAAACACCGGCAGGTGATCATTGTTACACATAATGCGAATCTGGTTGTTAACGCTGATGCTGAGCAAATTATTATTGCTGAAAACGAAAATGAAGAAATATCTTATAGGTCAGGTTCTCTTGAATGTCCAGAAATCAGAAAAGAAGTTTGCCGAATTCTGGAAGGTGGCGAACATGCTTTCAAAAAGCGTGAGAAAAGATATGAACTACACTAGTATCAAGCCTTTCAGCTTAATTAATTGCCAGGGGGGGAATTGAAAAATCTTTTGTAGTTTGCCATATACTGTAAATTAAAATTGTACGAATGTTTTCCTTTCATAGCATAATTGGATTAATTTAGTAGGTGTAAAAAAGCAGTCTTCGCTAGATGAAAACTGATAGCATAATTCTATACATGTTATTTTCTTGGTCCATATTGCACCAGGGGCACAACAAATTGTCACTCGTAAACCGAGTCTTGATTGATAGACTGTCCGATTTGTATTTATGAGAATTTCAAGCACTAACCTAATAAGCCATGGGCATCGCCAGAGAATGTAGAGAATTGCCCTGAAATCATAGAAAGGAATGTTGCTGTTAAGTTGACTATGCCTAAGGGTTATCATTCTTATAAGCTGGACAAATGGGCAAAATATTGGCTACCATGCGGTACATTATGGGGGATATCTTGATCACGCCGTAGAATTCATAAATACCACCCACATGTTGTTGTAATCAAAATGTAGAGATATTTTTCCTCTGTAACTGAGTAATCACGAGCATAGAGGGGCCGTTTAATGCAAATGAATGTTTTTGAGCTCAGGAACAAACTTGTCGGTGACTATGCAAGCTATACCAAGAGCTTTATTAAGATCAAGGACCCTCGCATTGATAAATCGGTAACTTCAGAGATCGATAATGGGGCTTTCTGGCCTGAGCCACTCATACAATTAAATCCAACTTTTTTACCTAGTGGAACCATTGATGAATTAGTAGAAAACGGCACACTGCACTCGGAGTGCAAGAAGATATTCCGCATTGGAAAGACAGAGCATGATTATGCTGGACAACAGTTAAGACTTCACACTCACCAGCGCGAGGCGATCCTCAAGGCGAAAGAAGAGAAATCCTACGTATTAACTAGCGGAACGGGTTCAGGTAAGAGTCTTACCTACATTGTACCCATTGTAGACCACGTCCTACGCAAGGGCTCTGGGCGGGGTATTCAGGCTATCGTGGTTTACCCAATGAATGCCTTGGCGAACAGCCAAGCTGAGGAATTAGGGAAGTTTTTACTAAAGGGGTATCCTGAAGGCAAACCCCCAGTCCGTTTCGCCCGCTATACAGGTCAAGAGGGGGGAGCTGAACGCGAAGAAATTCGGCGAAACCCTCCTGACATTTTGCTTACAAACTACATGATGCTTGAGTTGATGCTAACGCGGGTTGAGGATCGGGAACTCGTTCGGGCTGCTCAAGGTTTAAAGTTTCTTGTCTTTGATGAGCTACACACCTACCGTGGTCGTCAAGGAGCTGATGTCGCTTTGTTGATCAGGCGTTGCCGCCTGGCTTTCGGCGGTCACGATTTTATTTGCATCGGTACTTCGGCTACCATGGCCAGTGAGGGAACATCTGAGGACCAAAAAAACGGAGTCGCTCGGGTGGCCCAAACGCTTTTTGGGACAAGTTTTGATAAGACTCAGATAATTGGCGAGACACTTGAGCGAGCGACTAAGAGTTTTAATTTTCAAGAATCCTCCATAGTAGAGATACTTCGTTCAACAATAGCAAACAAGCCAGAACCACCCAGCGATTACGATTCCTTCAGGGACCATCCTATGGCTTCATGGATTGAGGCAACCTTTGGTGTCGTCAAAGAAGAGATTGCAGGCAGGCTGGTAAGGCAGAACCCCCAACGACTTCAAGGACCGGATAGCGCTTCGGAATTACTTGCGAGACTGACATCTACAGACGCGGCTAGTTGCGCCGAGGTCATACGGCGTTTTTTACTCAAGGGATCAAATCTTAGGCGAACCCCATCGAGTCGCTTCCCAATCTTTGCCTTTCGTTTACATCAATTTTTCACGAGAGGCGACACGGTATGGGCCACAATCGAAGCGGAGGATGTGCGTCATCTAGAAATGTCGAAGCAGGTAGCAAAGCCAAACGAACCGGATAAGTTACTTTATCCGCTCGTGTTTTGTCGACAATGCGGGGCTGCCTACTATCGTGTGCGGATAGTTCCTGATGGGAATGGTAGTCGCCTGCTGCCTAGAGAAGACCGAAGAGCCAAAGATGACGATGGAAGTGGTGACGCCTATTTATACCTTTCAAATCAGAATCCATGGCCTCGAGCAACTAGCTCTGAATTGCTGGAACGTCTCCCCGATGTCTTCAAGGACACCACGGTAAATGGAGAAGAACAAATTCGACCTGATTCGAAAGGCGATATACCTGAAACCATCTTCGTTAATGCACAGGGGCAAATTGTCACTGATGGCCAAGGTGTTCGGGCAGCACTCATCCGGAAAAACTTCCTTTTCTGTTTAGAACCTGGCTGTGGTGTCGCATACGTTAAAACCCAACGTTCAGAACGAGCGAAGCTTGCGACTCTAGGGGTGGACAACCGTAGCACGGCTACAACCATATTGGCGGTTCGATCCTTGATCGAACTGCAAGGTGACCATTCACTTGAGCCAGAAGCGAGGAAATTGCTTAGTTTTACCGACAATAGGCAAGATGCTTCGTTGCAGGCTGGACACTTCAATGATTTCGCACAAGTGGCTTTACTTAGGTCAGCGTTATACCGGGCTGCAAAGGACAAGGGAACGGAGGGGCTTCGAAACCACGAGCTATCACGTGGTGTGTTCGAGGCGATGCAGTTGCGTTTCGATGAATTTGCAGCCGATCCTGAAGTTAGGGGGCCCGCAAAGAATGCTACTGAGGATGCTCTTCGACGTATTATTGACTACTTCCTTTACCGCGATCTAGAACGAGGTTGGCGAGTCACTGCTCCCAACCTTGAGGATTGTGGCCTCCTTGCTTTTGACTATGATGGCCTGCTTGGTGAAGATGGATTGCTGGCAGAAAAGGACTTGTGGGAGTATGGGCTGACGATCAAGAGGGGACGGAATGAAAAAGATTTTGTTGCTCTACCTGATCTGTTGCACTCTTGCCCTTCCCAAAAGCTTGAAGAACTCCTCCGTACTTTACTTGATGTACTGCGCCGCTCTTTGGCTGTTAAGGTTGATGTCCTTGACGGTACGAAACAACTTGATCTGGTCAACCAAACCAAGCACCGTCTTCGTGAGGACGCAGTATGGCATCTTGATGATCCTCGCGAAATGTCCAAGTCAGTGGTGGCATATCCGAGATCCAAAAAGCGGAGCTCTGGCGAAGACCGATATGGCGTATTCATCTCTGCGTATGGCAATTATGGTCGTTATGTGAAGCGCACCCTTGTCCAACATGTCTCTAATAATAAACGGGTGGGGTTAGCCGAACTTAATGAGATTATTAGATATTTTTTCCTGGCGCTCAAGCGATATGGCATCATTGAGCAAGTCAGGAGTGGTCGAGAGGGAGACGACCCAGGTTATCAATTAAACTCCGATGCCATCCGGTGGTTGCCAGGTGACGGCAAGATGCGTCCTTTGGATCGAACTAGGCTGTTGGATGTAGGTGAAGCCGTATCAGAAGTAAATAAATACTTTGTGGAGTGTTATCGGAATTTTATAGATCTTAAGTGCTTGTTAGAGGCAAGGGAACACACTGCCCAAGTTACTCCAGAGGACCGAGTTGAACGCGAGGATCGCTTCCGCTTGGGTGCGGAACCCGGCGGCCTGTCGCTACTTTTTTGCTCTCCGACCATGGAATTGGGCGTGGATATTGCCCAACTTAACGTTGTCAACATGCGCAACGTGCCCCCAACACCTGCAAACTATGCTCAACGAAGTGGCCGAGCTGGCCGTGGTGGTCAACCAGCCTTGGTATACACTTATTGTGCTGGCCGAAGCCCCCACGACCAGTACTTTTTCAGGGAGCCTCACCAGATGGTAGCCGGGTCTGTTGCTCCTCCCCGCATTGATCTTCGCAACCGCGACTTAGTTCGATCGCACATCAATGCCGTGTGGATGGAGGTGGCCAAACCAGATCTTGGTAGGACTTTAAACTCTGTTCTGGAAACTATGCCTGAAAATGGCAAGCTCACTTTGCCAATTAAATCGGCAATATCAAGTGAGCTTAAGAGTAGGTCTCATAGGGCTGCGGCCATTTCCAAAGCAAAATCGTTGGTAAGTACTATTAGAGAGGAACTGGAAGCCACCCCATGGTTCCATGATGCATGGACTGAAGAAACGCTGGATCAAGTTGAAAGGGCGTTTGATACGGCTTGTGATCGATGGAGGAGCTTGTATAGAGCTGCTGTACGACAGCGAGAACTACATCACGCAATAATAATGGATCATGCACGGTCTTTATCAGAGCGCGAGCATTCAAAACGCCTGAGAGCTCATGCCGAGAACCAAATTAGATTGCTCACAGAGGCCAGGGGTGTATTTGAAGGAGATTTTTATTCCTATCGATATTTTGCTACCGAAGGTTTCCTGCCTGGTTACAATTTCCCGCGTCTGCCCATCTCAGCATACGTCCCAGCTCGGAGACAAACCACAGGTCGAAATGAATACGTTTCGCGACCCCGTTTTCTGGCTATATCGGAATTCGGGCCTCGAGCATTAGTATACCATGAGGGAGCTCGCTACAGAGTTAATAGGGTTAACCTCGATTTTGGATCAGGTGACCCCGAAGACGCGCATTTTATTGGCACATCTACGATGAAGCGCTGTACTCGGTGCGGTTACGCGCACGTGCAACAGGACATCAACATGGCTGAGGTTTGCGACAAATGTGGGTCCCCTCTGGATGCCAGCTCTCATATTGAAAACCTCATTCATATGCAAAACGTCAGTCTAAAGCTGGTAAAGCGCATCACCAGTGATGAGGAAGAACGACAGCGGTACGGATATAAAATTGTAACGGCCTATCGTTTCCCCGAAGTTGGGGGTAGGTTTGATCAAAAAGACGCCGATGTTTTCTTCGAAGGAACACGATTGCTTAGCCTCAGCTACAGTGACGCCACTGATCTCTTCCGCGTCAATTTAGGTTGGGCTAACCAGGGGGCCGACCAATCGCCAGGATTTGTTTTGGATTTAGAGCGGGGGGGCTGGAGTACAAACCCCAAAGACCAAGACGATCAGGAAGATGCGACCGGCGAAGGGCATAAGCAGCGTGTGGTACCGTACGTTAAGGACACCAAAAATGCTTTGGTGATGAGATTCGATCCTCCACGAAATAATGCAGAACTGGCAAGCCTGCAGGCAGCCTTTAAAGAGGCTATCCTTAAGTTCTTTCAACTGGAACCTCGGGAGTTGGCTTGTGAGCCAATGCCCACTGCTGAAGAACGCCATGAAATCCTTTTTTATGAGTCTTCGGAGGGTGGTGCCGGTGTACTGCGACAAATCGTAGAGGATCCAATGGTCTTCCCTGCCTTGGCGCGACAGGCTTTGGAAGTTTGTCACTTTAACTCGGATACGCTCGAGGACCTTGGCGCGGACACCTGTGGAAAGGCTTGTTATGCATGCTTATTAGATTATGGAAACCAGCCAGATCATCAGGACTTGGATCGGCATCAGATAATGGAGCTTTTATCAGAACTGTCGAGGTCCGAGTGTAAGCCTGCTGGTGGGGTAGGATCTCGTCCCGATAGAATCGCCTACCTTCGTAGACGATGCGATAGCAAGCTGGAAAAAAAGTGGCTCTACCTCGTTGACAACTTACTGCTCAATCTGCCAAGCGAAGCACAATACATCATTGAGTCCTGTTCTACGCAGCCAGACTTCTTTTATGACACATGCAATGCCGCCATCTACATTGACGGGCCACCACATGATGAACCTGACCAAATCCGTAAAGACGAAGCTATCACACGGCGTTTGGTGGAGAATGGCTACATTGTAGTTCGCTTCCATCATAAAGATGACTGGTCCGAAGTCTTTGCTCGCCATCCAGATATATTTGGGAGACCTAAGGCATGAGCCCTCATCCCTTTTCCAAACCTGGGACATTGGTACACGCGCGAGGACGGGAGTGGTTTGTACTGCCCGATTCCGGAGCTGATATGCTGTTGGTCAGGCCTGTGGGAGGATTGGACGAAGAGGTAACAGGGATTTTAACTGCCGTCGAGCCGGTTGAGTCGAGTACATTTGACTTGCCAACGGTTAATGATCTTGGTGATTTTACTGCAGGACGATTCCTACGAGAAGCAGCTAGGTTGTCAACACGCTCGGCCGCTGGGCCTTTTAGGTGCTTTGGCCGTATTGCCACTGAACCGCGTCCATATCAATTGGTGCCGCTGATAATGGCCCTCAAGGTGGACCCTATTCGGCTACTAATTGCAGACGACGTAGGCATTGGCAAGACCATTGAAGCAACTCTTATCGCCCGAGAGTTACTCGACAGGGGCGAGATACGTCGGCTGACGGTATTGTGTCCACCTCAGCTGGCAGAGCAGTGGCAGAAAGAGTTGGCTGAAAAGTTCCATATTGAGGCCGAGCTAATACTTTCTAGCACGATCCAAAAGCTGGAGCGAGACCTACCTCTGGGTGTGTCGGTGTTCGACCAACACAAGTTTACGGTTGTCTCCACTGACTTTATTAAGAGCCCCCGCCGTGCCGAGGACTTCATTATTAAGTGTCCGGAGTTTGTTATAGTTGATGAAGCACACGGCTGTACACTTGCGGATGGCTTAGGGCGTGGGCGTCAACAGCGTTTCGACTTGTTGCGCCGTATTTCTAAGGATCAGGACCGACACCTTGTTTTGGTAACTGCGACGCCGCATAGCGGCAAGGAGGAGGCATTCCGGTCTCTGCTTAGCTTGCTCCGGGATGAGTTCGCAAGTTTACCCAACAAGCTTGATCAAGCTAGTCGGGAAGGAATAAGGCGTAATCTCGCCCAGCACATGATTCAACGGCGACGGGCTGACATCCGTAACTATCTAGAGACAGATACCTCTTTCCCTGAACGTAAGGACAAAGAATCCACTTATACCTTCAGCACTGAGTACCGTCGACTTTTCGAAAGTATCCTCAAATTCGCCCGCGATTATGTATCGGAATCAGATGAATCTACACGACACCAACGCGTAAAATATTGGTCTGCCTTGGCTTTGTTGCGTTGTGTTTCATCAAGTCCTGCAGCTGCAGCTGCCACCTTACGTAATCGAGCTGCCGTTGACGAAGTAGAGGAGCCCGAGAAAGTAGAAGAAGTGGGACGTCAAACTGTCCTAGACCAGGACGACACAGATGACGTGGCGGTCCTGGATTTCAGCCCCGGTTCCATGATTGAAGGCCAAGCCGACTCTACCCATCGCAAGCTCTTGGAGTTTGCGCGCCAAGCAGAAAAATTATCGCCTGAAGCCGACCATAAACTTCAAGGGGCTATGCACGAAGTCCAGGGGTTATTGAGGGACGGCTTCAGACCTATTGTATTCTGCCGTTTCGTAGATACCGCCGAGTATGTTGCCGATCACCTGCGAACTAAACTCGGAAGTAAAGTGCGGATAGAAACCGTTACCGGCAGATTACCAGCAGCCGAGCGTGAGGCTCGTATCTGTAGCCTCGTTGCAGATGGCGGCCAATATGTCTTGGTCAGTACCGATTGTTTGGCTGAAGGTATCAATTTACAGGACAATTTCGATTCTATTTTACATTACGACCTAGTGTGGAATCCGACGCGACACGAACAGCGAGAAGGACGCGTTGATCGTTTTGGTCAAAATAGCCCGGAAGTGAGAGTTATCACGTACTATGGCACCGACAATCCTATCGATGGTGTCATTTTAGATGTGCTAATCCGCAAACATAAAAGTATCAAGAGTGATCTGGGTGTTACTGTTGCTGTTCCGGGTTCCAGTGAGCAGATCGCCGAGACCCTCTTTGAGGGTGCGTTATTTCGTGAGCAGACCGGTACCCTATCTTCGCGTCAGGCAATGTTGCCATTTATCGACGATCTGGAGCCCAAAAAGAAAGCCCTTCATGAGCAATGGGAAAATGCTCGTGACCGTGAAAAAGCCAGCCGTTCTAGGTTTGCGCAGCATGTCATTAAGCCCGAGGCCGTAGCTGAGGAACTTGCCAATGTCCGCGCAGCTATCGGTGCTAGCGATGACGTGGCCGGTTTCTTTTGCGATGTTATGCGTAAGGCCAATGTGCCTTTGGAGGCCAATGGCAAATCTGTAAAGGTCCACATTAGCCCCGAGACACCACGCGGTTTACGCCAAGCCATGGGCCAGGAAGAGCCATTTTCAGGTCGATTCGAACTTCCTCTTAGAGAGGGCGAGGTTTATCTAGGCCGAACAAGTCCCATTGTTGAGGGCGTGGCGAGTTGGACTCTGGACCAGGCATTAGACTATCAGGCCCGTGATGCCAAACCAGTAGCGGCTCGCTGCGGAGTTGTGGCTACTTCGGCAGTGAGCACTAGAACTACTCTGATTGTGGCCCGTTTTCGCTATCACCTGCAGAAGACTGCGGCATCGGATGCAATTCTTTGCGAGGAAGTGTTGCCTCTAGCTTGTCGTGGTCCGGCTGAAAAGCCTGAATGGCTATTGCCTGATGAAAGCGAAAAGCTGTTAAACGCTAGACCAGAGCGCAATCTCATACCTACAGCTATTGATCAGCAGATTGGCCTGCTCATGAATGACTTGCCCCAATTGCGCCAATCTCTAACCTCCGTAGCTCAACAACGCGCCATGGTCCAGCTGGCTGCACACGAGCGTGTGCGTGGATCGTTGCGTTCCAAAGCCCGGATCTCCATCGAACCTGTGCTCCCCGTCGATATTCTGGGCGCATACATCATGTTGCCGAGGAATTGACGATGGCCAGACGTAAAGCAGACTTTGAGGCTATTCGCTCTGAAGGCGGTCTTCTTCCTCCAGACTTACTGCATCGTGTACTAAACCCCTCGGATAAATTGCCTGGCACTAAACCAGAGGACTATGGGTTGCCCCCTGGAGAGCGCCTGAACGAGTACATTACTCAGTCTTGGAACCGTTTGCGTAAACATTGGGCAGATTTTCGGAAGGTCACAGCTGAGTTGCCGGAGGACGAACCCGGCACGGGCCTCACTAACGAACGTTGGTCTTTGCCCATGCTGCGTGAACTTGGCTTCGGGGTGTTGGCTACCGTTGCGGGGCCAGAGTTGGATGGCCGCACATACGCCATAAGCCGTTTCTCTGGTCCGGTGCCCATTCATCTTGTAGGTTGCAATCTCTCTCTTGATCGCCGCGCTGCTGGCGTGCGCGGAGCCGCAGCAACCAACCCACATGCTCTTGTACAGGAATACCTCAATCGTTGCGATGAAAGCCTTTGGGGTATCGCATCCAATGGTCGCCAGTTACGCATCCTACGGGACAACCACGCACTGTCTCGGCAGTCCTATTTAGAGTTCGACTTAGAGGCCATCTTTGAAGGGGAGTTGTTCGGCGACTTTGTTTTGGTTTGGCTGATGGGCCACGCCACACGGTTTGTTCCCCGTGAAGAAGGCCGGCATGAAAAATGCTGGCTGGAAGAGTGGACAAAAATTGCCGAAGAGCAGGGAACCCGCGCTCTAGGCGAATTGCGTGTCGGTGTTGAAAAAGCTTTGCAAATTTTGGGAGAAGGCTTTTCTAGCCATCCGAACAATATTGATTTACGAGATGATTTGCGTAGCGGGGCGTTGGCCTTAACAGATTTCCACAGCCAGCTATTGCGGCTAGTGTATCGTTTCATTTTCCTTTTTGTAGCAGAAGACCGCACTCTGGACGGACAGTCTTTACTGCACCCCATAGATGACAGCCAAGAGGGTAGGACTGCCCGAAAGAGATATGCAACTTACTATAGCACCTCACGCCTGAGGGAAATGGCTGGCCGCATTAAGGGTAGCCGTCACAGTGATTTATGGCGGCAGTTCAAGATCCTGGTGCCAGCGTTGTTTGGTGATGAAACCAAGGAAGCGTCGGCGGCCAGGGAGCAGTTGGCCTTGCCTTCTTTGGGCAGCTTCCTTTGGAACCCCATCTCTACCAATGCCCTCAACAAAGCAGAGCTCAGTAACTATGATTTCCTCGAGACCTTTCGCCATTTAGCATTCACTCGGCAGGGGAAAGTGCTCCGACCAGTGGACTATAAGAACCTGGGAGCAGAGGAACTGGGCGGCGTCTACGAAAGCTTGCTTGCCCTGACACCACAGCTAGGCGGAGACGGGCAACGTTTTACCTTTGCTGAGTTTGCCGGTAGTGAGCGCAAGACAACCGGCTCTTACTATACCCCGGACTCGCTGGTGCAGTGCCTATTGGATTCCGCCTTGGACCCGGTGGTGGAACAAGCACTAAAGGGTAAAAGTGGCGCGGAGGCGGAAGAGGCGATTCTGACGCTGAAGGTATGCGACCCTGCTGTAGGCTCAGGGCATTTCCTTGTGGGTGCTGCGCACCGTCTGGCCCAGCACCTGGCACGGGTGCGGGCCCATGCCCACGGCGATAGCGAACCCACAGCTTTGGCGCATCAACAGGCTCTGCGCGATGTTATTGGCCGCTGCCTTTACGGTGTGGATATTAATCCAATGGCTGCAGAATTATGTCGCGTTGGATTATGGCTGGAAGCCATGGAGCCGGGTAAGCCGCTCTCGTTCCTGGAACACCATATCAAGGTGGGTAATAGCCTCCTAGGAGCTACACCGGCCCTACTGCGTGATGGCATACCAGATGATGCTTTTAAACCCATTGAAGGCGATGATAAAAACTTCATCAAAGAATGGAAAAAACACAACAAGGAAGAACGCAAGGGACACAGGGGCTTATTCCAAAAACTGGCCGCGCCCTGGGAGCGTCTTGGTGACTTGGCCCCCAGCTTGGTTAGCTTGGAGGATGTCAGCGACGACACAATCGAAGGCCAGCGCCGGAAGCGGCAAATTTATCAAGATTTCATTAACTCAAGCAGCTACGAATTCACCCGTCTATGGGCCGACGCCTGGTGCGCGGCCTTTGTGTGGATCAAACGGGAGCAAGAACATCTACCTTACCCAATGACCGAAGAGGTCTTCCGGCGCATCGAGGAAAGCCCGCACAACGTTTCCCCTGCCATTAAGGACGAAGTGCGTAGACTGGCCGAGCAGTACCAGTTTTTTCATTGGCACATTGAGTTTCCAGATGTGTTCTGGAATGCGGAGCCGGGCCACGAGGCCGAAAACCGTAAAACAGGTTGGAGTGGCGGATTTGACTGTGTACTGGGCAACCCACCGTGGGAGCATACAGAGCTGAAGGAAAAAGAATGGTTTGCTGAAAAACAACCTGACATTGCTTCAGCTCGCATCGGTACGCAACGCAAGCAAATGATAGATGATCTTGAAGAAAAAAATCCAGGGCTGTACAAAGCTTTTTTTCAAGTCAAGAGAGATCACGAAGGGCCAAGCCACTTCTTCAGAAACAGCAACCGATATCCTTTATGCGGTCGAGGGCGTATAAATTTGTATGCGATTTTTTCAGAAAGTATGCGCAGCTTGCTTAACCCTAGTGGAATAATGGGCTGTATAGTACCCACCGGTATAGCTACAGATGATACGACAAAACTATTTTTTAAAGACATTACACAAAGTAGATCTGTTAAAAGTATTTATGGATTTGAGAATGAAGATTTTTTATTTCCAAGTGTTCATCATGCTACAAAATTTTGCTTACTAACTTTGATCTCTGATAATTTTCCTTTTTCAAGTGACTCAAAATATGTCTTTTTTGCTCGCAAAATAGAACATTTATTTGATGGAAAAAGAGTATTCAGTTTGTCACCGGATGATATATCATTACTAAATCCTAACACTCATAATTGCCCGATTTTTCGCTCTCGCCAAGACGCAGATCTGACAAAGGCCATATACCGCCGGGTTCCTATATTCATCCGAGAAGTCCGCGATAGTCAGGCCGATGAAAATCAATGCGGCGTTACCTTTAAACAAGGCCTATTCAATATGACTAGCGACTCGGATAAGTTTCGCACCCGTGATGAACTGGAGATCGAAGGATGGCACCTACAGGATAACACCTTCCAGAAAGAAGGTGACGAATGCTTGCCGTTGTATGAGGCAAAAATGTTTCACCAATACGATCACAGATGGGGAACATACAGTGGACAGACAGATGCGCAAGCAAACCAAGGAACTCTGCCGTTGTTAGATGCAATTATGCACCTTGACCCGTATTTATTATCACTCCCAAGATATTGGGTGCCTTCAAATATCGTTCATAGGGTTGCAATTAAACATCAAAGGGAACAAAATTATTTTCTTGCTATGAGGGAAGTTTCAAGAGCAACTGATTCGCGGACGTGTATTCAGGCTATCATACCGTTTTCTGCTGTGGGACACAAAGCAACAATTATTCTGGCCAAGGATAATAGTTGCGGCAGTTTGTCAAAATTAATCAGTAATTTGAACTCCTTCATCTATGACTATTGTTGTCGCCAAAAAATTAGTGGCATTAGCTTAAGTTTTTTTATAGTGAGGCAACTTCCAGTATTGAATGCCATGGCTAATGGTTTTCCTAATTGGCTTGCTTGTATCCTTGATATAGATGAATGGATTGTTTGTCGTTGCCTGGAGCTAACCTACACCGCCTGGGACCTTGAGGACTTTGCGCGAGACTGTGGCTGGTATGGCCCCCCCTTCCGCTGGGACGAGGAGCGCCGATTCCTACTCAGCGCGGAGTTAGACGCTGCCTTCTTCCACCTCTATCTGCCTTGCATTCCGGACGGCCAGTGGAAGCCCGCACGCATAGCCGATGGCGCGGTGCGCGACGAGACTGACGAAGAATTTGCGAAATTAATTCGGCATTTTCCAACACCGCGTGACGCGGTGGACTACATCATGGAAACCTTCCCCATCGTCAAAAAGAAGGACCTTGAGGCCCATGGCCACTACCGAACCAAAGATGCGATTTTAGAAATATACGATGCCATGACCGAAGCCATGCGAACGGGTCAGCCATACCAGACTTGCCTTGACCCGCCGCCAGGACCTCCCGTGGATGCTGAGGGTAATTTCCTACCTGTGGAGCAGCTAGATCGTGCCAATTGGCCGTTGCACATTCATTTACCCAAAGATGATGTTTTGAGTCAGCCAGAGGCAGTATCTCCGGTGGAATTTGCTGCTGTGACATATCCGTCAACGGATACCGACAGGGCAATTTGCGCAGTGGCATTGGCCATCGTTGAGCAGACCGGAGGGCTCTCCAGCATGGATCATCTTGATGCTCTTTTGATGGCCACTCACACTGACTGGTGTAAATCGTTTTTACCGCAGGCGGACCAAGAGTCATTTTTGACCATTATAGGATCTGATCCCAGACATCTGATTGTGGACGAAGACGTAGAGATTGGTTGGAAAGAGAGTAGGGATTACCTTGAGCAATTGCAGGCTTTTTCTGTAAACCACGTAGATTTAAAGCAAACCATCACTTTAGGAAAAGACTACGCATCTGCCAAGAGCACCCTTCCCCCCGGCACTGATCAAATTGTTATTTATGCTATCAAGGCACTAAATAGGATTACGGAGCTCCGAAAGGACCTCACCGCAGCCACTCAACGGCAAGCAAGGATATTGGAAACCCTAGATAATCAGCACGAGTTATATCAGCTTGCCGCCAGATAGGAGACCGGCAAGATGGATCTGTTTGGCAACCTCCAATTGGAACCTGTTTCCACGGAACCAGATGTCTGGGTAAGTCGCCTGGTCATATATGAACGGATCGCACCTAATCCCATCGTGATAAGAGATATTCCGCTGACTCGGGGTCTAAACATTATTTGGGCTGAAGAGTCTGAGGAAGATGCACCATTATCTGAGATTACCGGACATAGCGCTGGCAAAACGACATTCTGTCGTTTTATGAGACACGTTTTAGGCGAGAAAACCTTTGGGACCAAATCCGCAATGGAGTTCATTAGACGTTCGTTGCCTGACGGATATGTAGCTGCAGAACTGCACATCCAAGGACGAAGATTGGCTGTTAGGCGTCCCTTTGGTAGCGGCAGAATGTCCTATATAAAGGAAGGCGCCTCTGTCGAAGAGTTGCTTGAACAACGTGGAAAGATGGTGGGACAAGAGAACTATAGTCGAGAGCTGGGCCTGGAAAGTCTTCTTGGTGAACTTGCCACTCTCGGCATTGTTCAGACCGGAGAACAAATTCAGTGGGCCCACATATTAGCGTGGTGTACTCGAGATCAAGAATCACGCTTTCAAAACATACATGACTGGCGTTCTCCCCGTAGCCAAGCTGATACTCCATCATTCCGCTTTCCCAAATCCGGCCCTCTCTTTGTAATGCGTTCAGCGCTGGGGCTTTTTTTTCCGGACGAGATAGCTGGTGAAAAGCGGCGCGCGATACTTCTAAAGGAGCAAGAGCAGCTTAGTAAAGCTATTGAGGGGAAAAAAGATGAGCCGCGATTCATGGTTAACTTATATGATTCGCGGCTTCGCCAATTGCTAAAGGCCTATTACCCTAACGAAACAGACATTGATAAGCGTCCTTTCCGGTCAGATGAAATGTTCCCTCAAAGCTTGGAAAGGTTGTCTGAAAGGGCAACCAGGGCAATTGATGAATCAATTAAAAGTGACAATGATAGATACCAACATCTTCAGGAACAAAGCGATGAACTTGGAGCAGACTTACAACGGATTAGGCTAGAGCTTGAAGAAATGGAGGCTTTATTTAGCCTTAATACTGATGCAGGTAGGGAAATTATCTCAGGGCTGGATAAACGTCTTAAGCAGCGTGAACAGTACGAAGAAATTAAAGATAGAAAATGCCTTCTTGGAGACATTTTGATCCGCGATTGCAGTTACATTCAACAAAGACAAGATGTACTGCAAATGGATGAGCAACGAGACGCTCGTGCGCTACAGCAGGCAAAAGATCATCGCAATAAAGAGCTTGAAAATATTCGGACAGAAAAGGATATAATTCTTAAGGAAATCGAAGAGCTTAAAGGGAAAAGGCAACTTGTTGTTGATGAACGGAATGCCTTGTGGGTAAAAATTAGCATACAACGTGATAAACTACGTGATCTCAATCAAACAAGTGAAGAGCTTGCTAGATGGCTGAATGTATACAATGGAGTTGAAGGGACTAAAGATCTTGATGCTCTTCGTAACCAGCTAAGCAATGTGACCAATGAACTCACTAACGTCGAAAAGGATCTACAGGAACTGATTCGCCAAAATGGTGAAAACATTGATTGTTTAACTAATATTTTTACTGCTGCTGTTCGGAGTGTGTTGTTGTCCAATGGGTATGGAGGACAGGTAAGTCTGGTCAACCGAGAACTTGCCTTCAATATTACATGTGGCCCAGCTATGAGCGGCGAAGCAATTGAAACACTTGCTGTATTGCTCGCAGATCTGGCTTGTCTTATCTACAATACAACCTCCAATAAGTCTGTTCTGCCTGGTTTTCTCCTTCATGATAGCCCTCGCGAGGCAGATCTCGGCATCCGGATTTATAGAAACTTTATTAGGTTTGCTGCTTCTTTGCAGGAGTGTTTTGGTGGGCAAGACAGCTGCCCGTTTCAATACTTAATAACAACTACAACAGCCCCCCCTGCGGAATTGCGGAAGCCTGAACATGTAAAATTAACACTTGACGCTTCCTCTGAAGAAGGGCTGCTTTTAAAACGTAACACTGCTTTGAGCCGTGGAGGTTATAGCTTGCTATAAGCTCGAATGGCTGCCCAGAAGCACTAATAAATGAGCGGTGGACCGCAATCGTTAGACAGTTTGGCGGCTTGATTAAGGATGATTTGGCCGGTAAGTTTTTAAGCCGCCTTTTGGGCACCCTGGGAGTATGTCTCACCCAGGGTGCGATATTCCAGAAAGGCATGGCCCCGCCCTGTGATATAGAGGTCCATCTAAGTTATGAGTCATATGCTCTGCTTCTTAATCGCCCTTGGTTTTCCCAAGGGCATAATGGAGCACTTGCCCCATTTATATCTCATTCAGCAATATCCCGTTGACCTCCTCATCGTTTATGCCCAAGTAGCGCATGGTGGTCCTCGGCGAGCTGTGGTTGTAACGCTTGGCCAGGACTTCCCAGGCCACACCATACGAGACCGTTGCACGGCGTCAGCTCCGAGAGTGCACTTTAATTGGTTGCAATAATTGGTTAAAATGTCCTTAACCATCGTGAATGGAGGGCATCTTTGGCCAATCGGTTCGAGACAAGGCGGGGCGGTTTCGCGGACATGGCCGTGGCCAGCCGCAAACAGCCCAAAACCTTTCTGGATGATGTAAACCGCATCGTCGATTGGAAGCCCATCGAGGGCTTTCTGAAGAAAAAGCTTCGGCGCCACAAGGACGCGGTGGGCAATCCGGCTTATCCGCCTCTGGGCATGTTCAAGATTTTGCTGCTGCAACGCTGGCATGACCTGAGCGACCACAAGGCAGCCGAAGCCATGGCCGACCGGATTTCCTTTTGCCGTTTCGCCGGTTTTTCGTTGGATCACGAGTCGCCCGACGCCTCCACCATCTGCCGCTTTCGAAACCACCTGCAAGAGCGCGGCCTGCTGGACAAGCTGTTTAATATGATAAATAAGCAGCTTGAAGCGCAGGGTATTTTGGTGCGCACCGGCTCCAGCGTGGATGCCACCTTGATTCCATCCGCCCGCCAGCCCCGCAAAAAGCAGGAAGTGATCTTCGATGAACTCGACGACCAAAACGACGATGATGACGACGACCGCCCCACCGGCTACAGCGTGGAAACCACCTATTCCGATGACACGGACGCCAAATGGACCAAGAAAGGCAAGAAGTACTGCTATGGCTACAAGGGACACATTGCCGTCGATGGGGAGCACGGGTTTATTCTGGCTGGCCACGCCACACCGGCCAACCGCCCGGATTGCAAGGAATTCATGGCCGTGGTCGACAACGCCAAGCTGAAGAAGGATGCTCCGGTCCTGGCCGACAAAGGCTACAGCAGCGCGGATAATCGAAGCCACCTGGAAGAGGCCGGTTACTTTGACTTGATCATGTACAAGGCGGCTCGCGGTCGACCGCTGAGTGATGCAGAACTCAGAGTGAACAAGGCCATCTCACGGGTGCGCTGCTCGGTGGAGAGGGCATTCGGCAGCATGAAGAAGCACTACGGCCTGGCGCGGGCCAGATATTTGGGCCTGGCCAAGATGAACATGCAACTGATGCTATCGGCCATGGCCTTCAACCTGAAAAAGGCCGCGATACTGGCCGGCAGGTGATCAAAGACACCGGGGGGCAGGATGGGCAGCCAGGTAAAAGCTAGAAAAAACCCAACGAAGCCCGGCCCAACTGCCTACTACACCGAAAAAATCATCTGAAAAGGAAAGTATGTCAGGACTCGGCTTTACGCAATGGTCTCCATACTTGGTTCGTTGCATGTAGCCGAAGGTCTTGCGCAGGGTGTGGCTGCCGTAGTTGCCAGGCAGGTTGATTGCGGCGCACCAGTCCTTGACCATGTGGTTCACCGTGGACACTGTCAGCGCTTTGTTGACACCCTTGCGGGAGCAAAAGAGATACTCGCCGTGGTCGGGTTGCTCTTGCTCCAGGTAGCGGCGCATGGCTTTGTGGCTGGCCTTATTCATCATGAGAAAATTGCGCTTGCCGGTCTTGCCCTCTACCATAGGCACGGTCTCGCCCACTTTCAGGCATGCCACGTCCTCAACTGTTAGCTGAAGCAGATCGGAGGCACGCAGGCCGTTGTTGATGCCCAGAGTAAAAAGCAGCAGATCACGGGGCCGATTGTGTAGCAGGCGCTTGATGGCATTTATGGCTTTGTCGTCCCTAATGGGCTCCACGGCGATCCTGCTGCCTTTGGGCGGATGATTGGGGTTACGAAACGTCATTTCTGCTCTTCCGGGCCAATCCCAAGTTTGTATTAAAAGGACGGCCGTTACTTGACGTTCAAAATGGAGACCCATGCTCCATTACTAACGAAAAGCGGTATAACTTGCTTGTTTTGCAGTGGAATAATAGATATTGCGAATATCAACTTTTACCCAAAAGTTGATATTGGGGCTCGGTTGGGTTTGTGGACGGATCAGGCCCGCCAGTCGTCACCATGGCTTGGCTGCTTATTTGGCCACATCTTTCATGTATCACCGCAGACACCTCCGCCATCCTGCCCAAAACGCTTTTCAAGGCGTTCGGCAGCCTGGACGATGGCTGTGGCCACTTCCGGGGCGACGGGCATGGCTTCTAGGGCATAGCGGCTACACTCCACCTCACGAGCCCAATCCCAGTGGAGGCGATGTTCGGTAGCGCAGGACCAGCCAAAGGCTTCAACTGCCTGTTTGACCATCTGCCAGGCGTCAGGGATGCATACACCCTCAATACGTGCAAAGATGGACATGTAGGCTTGATCGGCATCGTCAGGCTGCCAAAAGCGTACTCCGACAAAGAAACGGCCCTGTACGGCCCTCATGGTGCACGGCCACATCACCTGCAACACTAGGCTGCCGAAATCGGCGGGAAGCAAAGCGCCGTGCGCATCGGCGTCAAGCACGGCCAGATCAAGTTTGTCGAAATACCGCGAGGCAGCTTCCTTGGCATCGCTGAACGTGGCAAAAAAAGTATTGATGGTTTCCAGGTCCATGACCCTGCTCCTGATGAAAGGAAGGCAGGGCTGGAGCCGAAGCCCCAGCCCATACGTGTTTTAGGCCTCCAAAACCTGATCGATGACTTCGATGTACTGCTGGCATGCAGCCAGTACGGATTTAGCGGCCAACTCGGGCGAGAAATCATCCTCGATTTTCAGCTTGGCAACTTCGAGCTGGCTTTCGTGCCAACCCGGCTCATCGATCATCAAACGCCAGCCGCATTTATCGGCAAGCACCTTCACCCTCCACCATGTGTTAGTGCGTAGCGGCGTATTGACTTCCACAAAGACCAGCAGATGAGCGTCGTCTTTATAGGACCAGTCAAACTCGGCACACACGCAGTATTCTTCTTCACCATCCAGGTCCAGCTCTTCTTCGTCGCTGAAATCGATCTGAGCCTCCTGGTGGTCTTCTGCGGCGACCTGCCATTCCATGCGCAGCTGATCCTCATAGAAGTATCCGGGCAGCACCCGCCCGGTCGGTTCCGTCTTCATGAGATTGCGGTTGAGTTCGGTCATGAATTCCCTGGCCTGTTCGACAGCGTCGATTCTCACCTCGACAACTTGTTTGACAGCGGCAAGAGTTCCCATGTTAACCTCCTTGCGTAATACGTTGATAGTTGCAGGACACACCTGTCCCGTCCGCACAAAATGGCCATAATGTACGTTTCCTTAAAAGCACAAAAGCAAGCCGGGGTGCGGCTCGCTTCTGGTGCTATCAAAGCTTATTCTTGCTGATTTTTATCTTGGATAATGAGGCGATATTTCTGCCTCAAATTATGTATATATTATACTAAAATATGGCCTGTTTGTCAAGATGCAACATGTTTTGATATTCTGCATAGTTAGGCCGGATAGCAGTTTGTAAAACATGTTTCACGACCGCTTTGGGCATTTTATGATAGCGTCCTTTATCGTTTTTTTAGACATTTTTGCGATTTTAAACCAAACGCATATGTTGTCCTACAGTTAACTATTGCTTGTTATTAAATCATTATATTGTAAGGACGATTGCCCGCAGGTTGCCAACTGGCCAACTGTACTTTCGATTGTTTAATGTGGAGTTAGTTAATTATAACGATTTCAATTTCATCGCAATCTGGTAGTCCTATATCTATGCTGATAATATACTTTTTCCCGCAAATCTGGTATGTGAATGCCGACACTTTTGCCAATTCTCTAGTATAATCTGAATATTGAGCTTGTTTAATATTTTTTGGAAATGTCGAATAGCTGTCAATCCTGCCTTGTATTTCATTTGTCAAGTCGTTATAGCAACGTTTTCCACTGTTACCATTGATTGCGCCTTTAAGCCAACTTATACTTTCTAATTGATTAAGATACCATGATAGGTTTTCCTGTGCATAGTCAACTTTTTGCTGCCAGAGGAATGAGGCTTGGGCGTCCGAATTCGTTCGCGATGCTTCATCCTTGATATGATTGTATTTGACCTTTAACCGATTTGGATAGTTGTAAAACTTGAAATCAAGTTTTAAGTTTTTGAAACCGTTGTATGCGGAGGCGTCAAGTCGAAAATTTGCCGAAGGAAGCGTATATAGCTTTTCCCCTTCATATTCCACTACTTCTCCCTTTCTTGTTACCATTTCCTTTTCGACAAAACCATTTTGCTTTAAAAAGCTGTCGTAGTTGAATGGCTTTTTATTATATGCGCTTGATATGCCACCTATTATAGTTAGTACGACAAGCCATAAGTACCACCTCTTCCAAAGAGGTTTTTTACTTTTTTTGATTGCATCACTTTTATTGTTCTTCATATTCAACCTCGCACTTTACAAGCGGCATACTGCTCGGATTAGTTTATTGCCTCAGGTATTAGAAGGTGAATGACTCTATGGCTTGTTGACTGTATTCATCATCAGGATTTGGGTTTTTCTTAAGAACAACGCATTGGGCGGTTACCTTGCTCCATGCACCAAAGCCGTTTTGAAGCTTGCCAGGCATATACACAATCCAACGGTCTTTCAATTCTGTCACCCTTTTGCCCGTAGAGAAGACGTCCCAGTCATACCGTGCCATAGCCTTAAACCGGTTCTTGCAGATCACCCAGGCTTCATCCTCAGTAATGTCCTCGGCGCTACCGCCGAAAAAGAATCCCAAAACTACTAATATGATGACGACAGCTAGGCAGCCAATGGCTGTTGATGAAGTCTCCTTTTTCTTCTCCTCTTCGCCCTGAGCTTCGTTTTCTTGGTCTGGTGCGCTTGTTTTTTCCTCAGTCGCCATATTTCTTCCCTCCCTGGTGTCAGATGCGACTCAACTCAAAATGTGCCCATGATAGACAGCAAGGATGCCAATCACGCCCGTGATGTTCTAATAGACGCTTTGAATAGGCAATATATTACCTGAAATAGTGTCGTATTCTCCACTTTCAACCAGGTGCCGCCATCTACCAAAGTTTGTTAAGGAAATAGCCGCACTATGGTGAACGCTTCTGTCCTGATGGATTGTTTTGGATTAGCTAACTTGTCGATTTGACATGATCGAACCCGCCACCAACTTTGCGCCTCCCCCTGGCAATCGGTTATGCATGTAACAAACACCAAGCATTATAGGAATTATGTAGAACATATTGCAAGTTAAATGTTCTATTTACCTGGTTCTAAAGGCAGTTGAGTACCCTTATGCTCCCGAAAGGGAGTAAACATGGACGATCTAAAGCATGCATTGGGCCAGAGGATTCTAGAGCTTAGAAGGACGGCTGGGTTGACTCAGGAGCAACTCGCTGAGGTGACTGGCCTTTCCTTGAAGCATCTTGGAGAGCTTGAGCGGGGCCGCTCCAATCCCACCTTGGCCAGCCTGTATAGCATAGCTACGAGCCTGGGGCTCTCTCTGTCAGAGCTATTTGATTTCAAGCAGGCCCAGCTCACCCCAGCCAAGAAGAAAAAAGCTCTTCTCGCCATAATCGAAAAAGCCAGCGATGAGGACCGTGAGATGATCCATAAGATCATCGTCGCAATCAGGGGGTAGACGACTAGGATATGCGGGGTCAGGATATACTGAAGGCAGCATGGCCAAATTAAATCTAGAAACTGCTGAAGTTCCCCTGAAATTGTGGACACCTCGAAAAGCATGATATGAATTGCTTGGAGGTGTTGAATGGGCAACAGACGCAGGAGTTATAGCCGGGAGTTCAAGATCGAAGCCGTGGCCTTGGTCACCGAGGGAGGTTTGAGCATTTCCCAGGCGGCCAGGGACCTTGGCATCAGCCAGACCGTGCTGGGCCGCTGGAAGAAGCAGCTCGAAGCAGACCCTGAGCAGGCCTTCCCAGGCAAGGGCAATTTAAAGCCGCAAGATGAGGAGCTAGCCCATCTGAGACGCGAACTGGCCATTGTACGCCAGGAGCGTGACATATTAAAAAAAGCCATCGGCATCTTCTCGCGGATGCCAAAATGAAGTTTCAGTTCATCAGGGATCAGAGTGAAGGATTCCAGATCAGGCGTATGTGCCGGATTTTGGAGGTGTCAGCCAGCGGGTACTACGCTTGGCTGAACCGGCCGGAAAGCAGCCGGGCGCGAGAGAACCGGAGGCTCGTTGTCGAGATCAAGGCCATTCATAAAGAAAATCGTGGCGTGTACGGAAGCCCCCGGATACAGGCGGAACTCAAGGATCGTGAAATCCATGTGAGCGAGAACCGGGTGGCTCGATTAATGCGCGATAACGGCATCGCTGCCAAGCAGAAGAAAAAGTACAAGGCCACCACGGATTCCAATCACGGCCACCTGGCGGCCCCCAATATCCTGGGGCGGGACTTTGAAGCGGACGGCCCTGATCAAAAATGGCTGGCTGATATAACCTACATTCCTACTCGTGAAGGCTGGCTGTACCTGGCGGCCGTCCTGGATCTTTATTCCAAGCTGATCGTGGGCTGGTCCATGTCAAGCCGCATGACCAAAAAGCTGGTGCTCGATGCGCTGAACATGGCGGTGGACCGGCGGAAACCTGGGCCTGGGCTGATCCATCATTCAGATCAAGGACGTCAATATGCCAGCAAGGCCTACCGCAAAAAGCTGAAGTCGCACCGCATGATATGCAGCATGAGCCGCAAGGGCGACTGCTGGGATAACGCGCCCATGGAAAGCTGGTTTCATTCCCTGAAAACCGAACTGGTGGCGCATAAAGATTATCTGAGCAGGACGCAGGCCAAGGCTGACATCTTTGAGTACATCGAAGTCTTCTACAACCGCAGCCGCAAACACTCAGCTCTGGGGTACATGAACCCGGCTCAATATGAGATGATCAATATGGCTGCTTAACTACGTGTCCACAAAAATTGGGGAAGATCACTGCCGAACATGATCTCGCCAATTTAGTGCCAAAGGGATATTACGAGATAATCAGGGTTGCGTGCGTAGCATTAGTTATAGTTTGGTATGAATGAGGTTAAGACGTAGGTTGAGAGAAAGATCGTTATGTCCTGCCTGTAATGGGTTCTGACCTGTGGGGTACTTCAGCGTACCTTATAATGTTATACCATGAAGTTCCCCTGAAATTGTGGACACCTCGAAAAGCATGATATGAATTGCTTGGAGGTGTTGAATGGGCAACAGACGCAGGAGTTATAGCCGGGAGTTCAAGATTGAAGCCGTGGGCTTGGTCACCGAGGGAAGTTTGAGCATTTCCCAGGCGGCCAGGGACCTTGGCATCAGCCAGACCGTGCTGGGCCGCTGGAAAAAGCAGTTCGAAGCAGGCCCTGAGCAGGCCTTCCCAGGCAAGGGCAATTTAAAGCCGCAAGATGAGGAGCTAGCCCATCTGAGACGCGAACTGGCCATTGTACGCCAGGAGCGTGACATATTAAAAAAAGCCATCGGCATCTTCTCGCGGATGCCAAAATGAAGTTTCAGTTCATCAGGGATCAGAGTGAAGGATTCCAGATCAGGCGTATGTGCCGGATTTTGGAGGTGTCAGCCAGCGGGTACTACGCTTGGCTGAACCGGCCGGAAAGCAGCCGGGCGCGAGAGAACCGGAGGCTCGTTGTCGAGATCAAGGCCATTCATAAAGAAAATCGTGGCGTGTACGGAAGCCCCCGGATACAGGCGGAACTCAAGGATCGTGAAATCCATGTGAGCGAGAACCGGGTGGCTCGATTAATGCGCGATAACGGCATCGCTGCCAAGCAGAAGAAAAAGTACAAGGCCACCACGGATTCCAATCACGGCCACCTGGCGGCCCCCAATATCCTGGGGCGGGACTTTGAAGCGGACGGCCCTGATCAAAAATGGCTGGCTGATATAACCTACATTCCTACTCGTGAAGGCTGGCTGTACCTGGCGGCCGTCCTGGATCTTTATTCCAAGCTGATCGTGGGCTGGTCCATGTCAAGCCGCATGACCAAAAAGCTGGTGCTCGATGCGCTGAACATGGCGGTGGACCGGCGGAAACCTGGGCCTGGGCTGATCCATCATTCAGATCAAGGACGTCAATATGCCAGCAAGGCCTACCGCAAAAAGCTGAAGTCGCACCGCATGATATGCAGCATGAGCCGCAAGGGCGACTGCTGGGATAACGCGCCCATGGAAAGCTGGTTTCATTCCCTGAAAACCGAACTGGTGGCGCATAAAGATTATCTGAGCAGGACGCAGGCCAAGGCTGACATCTTTGAGTACATCGAAGTCTTCTACAACCGCAGCCGCAAACACTCAGCTCTGGGGTACATGAACCCGGCTCAATATGAGATGATCAACATGGCTGCTTAACTACGTGTCCACAAAAATGGGGGAAGATCACCATCCAACATCTTGATATTTGAAAGACCTCCCTTAATTGGACTATGGTATAGACCTAGCTTGCTTGGACGAATAACTATGGCAGGTATTAAAGCTGGCCTATTGTTCGTATGGTGCAGTTGAAGTCAGACGGACTTTGTGTGAAATATTGACTGCAATAGGTGATTATCCTATCATAACTGAAAATTCAAAATTGAATCTCCTGCCCTGACCAGCTAGAACGCAACATTGCGAAAGTACATGTCTTTGTTGATTTATCTCAGATTACTCAATGGCTACGGCCAAATCACTAGGCCCAAAAGTGTGAATGCCAAAGATTGCTGTATTTTCTGGAGTTAAATTTCAAGGGGGGATATCTTGGCCGAGCAAAAAAACGAAAATCAAATTTTCCTCACAGATTCCAACGAGCAGGCAAAGCAAACTACTGATTTGGTGGTGATCCGAGCACAAATCGGGACAAAAGTAAGCCTAGCTCAGCAGCAACACGACTTTCCTTTTCTTCATGAGCTTGTGGTCGAAAATTGCGGGGATGTGCCCCTTGAAGAAGTCTCTCTGGAGATTTCGGCTGACCCGGCTTTTATCACCGGTCGCAAATGGATACTGGCCAGTATCCCATCAGGGGAAAAGCTTCGAATTACCGATTTAGACGTGACTCTTTCCCGTCCTTATTTGGCTGGTCTAATAGAATCACAAAGGGCTTCCGTGACAATTGTGGCCACGAGCGATGGCCAGAATGCGGGCTCTTGGACGCAATCAGTTAGGATATTGACACCAGAAGAATGGGGAGGACTCAGTCACCTGCCAGACCTTACAGCCACGTTTTGTCGTCCTAATGATCCCGCTGTGGAACAGGTCCTAAAAAGAGCGGCTAAAGCCCTCACTTCAGCGAGTAGCGGCGGGATATTAAACGGTTACCAAAGCCAAGACCGCAAACAAGTATGGCGCCAAGTCTCCGCGATATATTCTGCCATGTGCTCTCTCGGATTAGATTACGTTTCGCCTCCTGCCAGTTTCGAGCAGGAAGGTCAGCGTATCCGGTCGCCTCATCGAATTGTGGAAAGAGGCCTGGGTACCTGCCTGGATCTGGCACTCTTCATGACTGCCTGCCTTGAGCAATGCGGGCTTAACCCGCTGTTGATTCTCATCAAAGGACATGCCTTCGTTGGCTGTTGGCTGGTGGAAACGGATTTTTCTTCCACGGTCATCGACGACTGTCAAAGTGTTCGTAAACGACAACAACTGGGAGAGATGGTGCTGCTGGAGGCCACAGCCGTCACTCACAGGCCGTGCCCGTCTTTCTCAACTGCGTCCGAGCAGGGAAATAGGCACCTGGAAGAAGATGAGAAATTTGAGTGTGCGCTGGACATCAGCCGGGCACGCATGAACCACATCCGTCCGCTCATGGACCAAGAAAATGTGTTACAGGAAGAGCCTCAACTCGAGGCTATGGAAAACAGCCTGCCCGTTGTAGAGGACGCACCGGATTTGCCGGACATCGATTACGTGCCTGAGGGCAAGGAGCATAAGCCGGACACACCCGACAGTCGTGTGGAACAGTGGAAGCGAAAACTACTGGATCTTACCCTACGCAACCGCCTGCTCAACTTTAAGCCCACTAAAAAATCCGTGCCTATTTTTTGCCCGGACCCGGCAAGGCTGGAGGACCTGCTCGCAGACGGGGCCAAGCTCAAATTCACTCCTTTACCTGAGATTATGGAAGGCGGAGATCCTCGAAAAAAAGAGCTACATCAGGCCCGCCATGGTACTGACCCCAAAAAACAGTTTGCTCTGATGGCTCTTGAAAGAAAAGAGTTACTGGCGGACCTCTCCAGCCGAGATATGGACGACCGATTGGTTGGCCTGTACCGCTTGGCTCGCCGAGAGATGGAGGAAGGCGGGGCCAATACCTTGTTTTTGGCTTTGGGTTTTTTAAATTGGACCCAAGACGGCAACTCAACGCGGGTGTTAAAAGCTCCTCTAATTCTGTTGCCCTTGCAGTTGGAACGCAGCAGCGTGAGAGCCGGGTTCAAGCTTCTGTTGCATGACGACGACCCCTGCCTTAATCCCACTCTGCTGGAGATGCTGCGCAAGGATTTTCAGCTCAGTATGCCTACCCTTGAAGGAGAGCTGCCCTTAGATGAATCCGGGCTTGATGTTCATTTAATCTGGCAAACTGTACGCAGGTACATCCGGGACATGAAAGGCTGGGAGGTAACAGAAGAAGTCTACCTAGGCACCTTTTCCTTTACTAAGTACCTTATGTGGAAAGACCTTCAGGACCGCATCAGTCAGCTAAAGCAAAACGCGGTGGTCCGTCATTTGATCGAAAGCCCGCGAGAATACTATCCTGAAAACGGCGAATTCCCAGACTGCCGAAAGCTGGACGACGAATACCCACCGGAAAAAGTGTTCTGTCCCTTGTCAGCCGATTCGTCACAACTTGCTGCGGTGATGGCATCCGCTCAGGGCAAGGACTTCGTAGTAGTGGGTCCACCTGGCACAGGCAAATCCCAAACAATTACCAACATGATTGTGCAGTGCCTGGTCGAAGGCAAAAAGGTTCTGTTCGTATCAGAGAAGATGGCTGCATTGGATGTAGTCTACCGCAGGCTGCGTGACGTGGGCGTGGGTGCTTATTGCCTTGAGATGCACTCATCCAAAGCACGCAAGTTGGATGTTCTCCGGCAACTTGAAGCGGCTTGGAATTCCCGCGAGGCCTTTGATGACAGAATTTGGCAGGATAAAGCAGCCCAACTATCCCAGCTCAGGAAGCGACTTAACCTGTTGCCTAAGCGGCTGCACAAGCCATACCCCAATGGTTACACGCCCTACAAAGCGATGGGTGTGCTCATCGCCAACTTGCAGGAGCCCCATCTTGGGTTCACCTGGGGCAGTCCCAATACTCATGACCAGGACGCTATACGCCAACTTCGTGATGTTGTATCACGCCTCGGAATCAACGCCGCTGAAGTAGGTAGTCTTTCCAGACATCCTTTGCGGAGCATTTGGAAGGAAGAGTGGTCGCCTGTCTGGCAGGAAGACCTCTTGAGCTGCGCACGAGAGTTGCGCATTGCTGCTAAGGGGTTGAGCGAATCGCTGCAAAGTTTTCTGGGCTCTCTGGGGCTGGATGTCTCGATAAATAATGACGAACGGATTAAGGCCCTTTGCGCTTTGGCGGAATTGCTTCCCCAAGCTGCAGACAAGAATTGGTCCTTCGCTTTTTCGACACAGGCCAGGGAACTCGCGCAACAGCTTGAGCAAATCATCTTTTGCGGCCGAAAAATTGAACAGCTGCGTACTGAGTTGTCAGTGGAGTACGGGCCAGATTCCACCTCTTTGGATTTAGACACCCTACAGACCCAGTGGCAGGAGGCATCCAAGGCTTGGTGGCCCAAGTCATATTTTGGTCGCCGCGCAGTGGCAAAATGCCTGCGGGACCATACACCAGATAAAAAGCCGCCTGAACAAAGAGCAATACCAGCCGACCTGGATACTCTCCAAAAGATAAAAGCCGAGGAACTGGCCATAGAGAGTATGGCCGAGGCAGGAAAACTGCTAGGGCCAGACTGGCAGGGTCTTCAGACTAATTGGGCAGATATGGACGCGGCGGTAAAATTCGCTGGCGATGTTTTCCCATTATTAAGCCGTTTGTGTGGTTCAGATCTTGATCGGCGTGCGGCCGTTCGCAGTCAACTGGAGCGGCTCCTCGTCGAGGGCAAGGACCTTTTGTCCGAAGGCGGTTCCGTTCGCCGCCAGGGAGAGCGGCTTGCCCTAGCCTTCGATGAATTCAGCAACAAACTCGTGGACACCTGGCGCTGCGCCGCTGCAAGTGGTGAAGATGCTCTGGCCGATCCATCTTCCGAACAATGGCTGCAGTCCTTGGACGTTGCCATGGAAGGCTGGTTGGCCAATCCCACCAAGTTGCGGGCTTGGTGCGGCTGGCGCAAGGTGCGGCAGCAGGCAATTTCGCTGGGTCTGGAGCACTTGGTCATGGCCCTCGAGCGAGGCGAGATCGAACCTGATCGCACGGAAAAAGTCTTTGAAGTGAGCTACTGCAACTGGTGGCTTGGCCAAGTTGTGGACGGCGATGATGTATTGAAGGCATTCCGCAGTGCTGAACATGAGCGCTACATTAGCAATTTCCAGGAATTGGATAAAAACATCCTCACCATCACATCCAAGTTTGCCAAGGCGCGCATCAGCGGGTCCATCCCAAGCCAGGGCGATTTCGCCAATAAAAGCAACACGGAATGGGGTGTGCTTAAGCGCGAAATGACCAAGAAACGTCGTCACATGCCACTGCGCAAACTGGTCGATAGCCTGCCCAACGCACTGACCAAGCTGACGCCTTGCCTGCTGATGAGTCCACTCTCTGTGGCTCAATACCTGAGCCCGGACACCGCTTTGTTCGATGTGGTCATCTTTGACGAAGCCTCGCAGATTCCTGTTTGGGACGCCATCGGTGCCTTGGCCCGTGGGCGACAGGCCATCGTGGTTGGTGACCCTAAGCAGCTTCCACCCACCAGTTTTTTCAACCGTGGTGGTGAAGAGGAAGAACAGCATGAGGAGGAGGTCGAGGATCTAGAGAGCATTTTGGACGAGTGCCAGGGCGCAAACCTGCCCAATCTTTACTTGCGATGGCATTACCGCAGCCGCCATGAGAGCCTTATTGCTTTCTCAAATATGCAGTATTATCGGGGAGAATTAATCACTTTCCCTTCAGCGATCACCCAAGACAAGGCCGTTGATTATTTCAATGTGCCTGACGGCGTTTATGAGAGGGGCAAAGGCAGAGTCAATCGCGAAGAAGCACGGGCGGTGGTTGATGCCGCGCTGGGATGGCTCAAGAATCCGGAGTTTGTTCGCGAAGGCTGGAGTCTGGGAGTGGTGACCTTTAATCAGCAGCAACAGATGCTCATCGAAGACATGCTGGATTCGGCAAGACGTGAGGACCCGGAACTGGAGGGGCATTTCGCGGCTGATCGGATCGAGCCGGTTTTCGTGAAAAACTTGGAAAACGTGCAGGGCGACGAACGGGACATCATCCTATTTTCCATAACGTATGGTCCGGATGCCTCCGGCAGGCCAAATATGAACTTCGGCCCTCTTAACAAACAAGGAGGCGAACGACGCCTCAACGTTGCTATCACCAGGGCACGCCGAGCTCTACAGGTCTTCGGCACCCTCCAAGCAAGCCATATCGACCTGTCTAGGACCAAGGCCGAAGGGGTAAGAGACTTCAAGCATTTTCTCGAGTTTGCCGAACTGGGGCCTCGTGCCTTGGCACAAATGGCCGACCTTACTCATGGCGACTATGAGTCACCATTTGAGCAGGAAGTGGCTGATGAACTGAAGAAACGTGGGTGGGAGGTTCATCCGCAAGTGGGTGTGTCCGGTTTTAGGATTGACCTAGGAGTGGTGCACCCCGATGCTCCGGGACGTTATCTGGTGGGCGTGGAGTGCGACGGGGCCACCTACCATCGCTCGGCTACAGCCAGAGATCGAGACCGGTTGCGCGAGTCGGTGTTGCGGGGCCTAGGGTGGAACATTGTTAGAGTTTGGTCTACCGACTGGTGGGTGGACCGTGCCAGCTCTGCCGAAAAATTAGAAAAGCAAATAAAAGCAATTTTTGAAATAGATAAACGTTGTCAGGACGAGAAGCCGTCGGAGCCTCAAGGCCAGCCCACGCCTAACGTTGCCGAATCAATAAAACATCAAGAGGCAACTTCACCCAACAAGTCACATAACAGCATTAGCGTTCCCCCAAGTCTGTCAGCAAACTTGCGGCCACAACCCTATGCCACGGCCGCAACCCATTCACCCAAGGAACCGCCTTCGCTTGACGACCAGCGGAAGGTTTACCGCATAACAGATCTGTTGGGGGTTTCGTCGTCTAGAGGTGTTAACCGGAAACTACAACCCGATGACTTTTACCAGGCTTCCCACAAGGCCATAATAAAAGGCATGCTGAATGAGGTCGTGACCAAGGAGGGGCCGATACCGTTCAAGGTAGTGACCGAGCGAGTGGCCCGCGCCTATGGCTTGAAACGGGTCGGCAACAAAATTGAAGAGCGGATTCGCAGGTTAGCACTTGGTGACTTCAAAAGGACCTCCGAAAAAGGTCACATATTTCTTTGGCCTCCCAATTGCGCTCCTGACAGTTGGACAGGGTTTCGGGTAAACCCGGACGGTCAGAAGCCTTTGCGCCCGGCTGAAATGATCTGCACCAGGGAAATTAGAAACCTGGCAACTTATGTGCAAGAAGTTGACTGCCCCTTGGATGAACAGGGCTTATTAAAAGGAATGGCTGACCGCCTCGGATACAAGGCCCTAACTCAAAAGCTTGAACAAACCCTGCGGGCAGCTCTGAAGTAGGCGTAAAACGTATAGTCAAATGTAAAGTTGACCTTAATAGCGTTTACAAACTAACTTATGGATCACATCAGCTGGGGGAACATATCGAATTTTTTAAGACAGCTTTTCACCTGATCAAAAAAATAACTAATACATGCGTTGGATATGCTTTGCGTTTAGGGGGCTGAGATGGGGGGTGCGGGGGTGAGATGGCGCTAAACCAGGTTGGGGCGAGGACCGAAGGCGACGTCTACCAAGGGCTGTTCTTTTGGCGCCAGGCTGCGGATCTTCTCAGGCCTGGTTCAATGGTAGCCAAGGTTGTCCTTGAACACGACGAGGCTTGTAGTGTTGATGATGTAGCCGTCTTCTATAGAGATCCTGGTGTTAATGCCGGTGGATGGATGGCAACAGCTGACTACTATCAGCTGAAGTACCACGTCGATAACCGCAATAGTTACACTTCTGATGCCATAATTGACCCATCATTCATCAATGCCAACACATCGCTTTTACAAAGATTTCATGTTTCATACAACAAGCTAGTACAGGAGCAGGGCGGATTCCGGCTGCATTTAGCTTCCAATTGGCGCTGGAAGGACGACGACAAGCTCGCGGCTCTAATACGCGAGTACGACGGAAAGCTGCCTAGCCAGTTTTTTGAGGCTGGACCTCGTGCGGGCCTAGGGAAGATTCGCGAGGAGTGGCAATCACACTTAGAACTCGATTCGGATGCTTTCGAGAGATTTGCACGGACGTTACGTTTCCAGCTCGACCACTTTGGTCGTCGAGAATTCAAAGCCTACGTCTACGCTACGCTTGAGGCCGCAGGTCTTCGGATTCCAAGCGCCGATCATGCGGCTTGCCCCTACGAGAGCTTAATTCAGCAGTTCCTGATGAACGGCCCTAATTCGTTCACTCCTGAGACGTTCCGAGATCTATGTATGCGAGAGGGGCTACTTTTCGAGGCTGTGCCGAGTCGCCCCAAACCGATCTCCATAGGGGTAAGGAGCTATATACGTTTTGCCGAGAGGCTGGAATCACAGGTAGACGCAATCGTATGTACGAGCAAGCAGTTCGAGGGGCGACACCCGATAGCAATTGAGTCGTGGCAAACTAGTTCATTACAAGTGTTAGATTTTTTCAGTGACCCAGACCGTCGTGCGCAACTACGCACTGAAGAATCCGAGATTATGCTTGAGTGTCACGGCTCTCTCGCACTGCTAACTGGCTGGGAACTAAGTCGAAACTCTGGCGCCCAGGCTGCTCCTATTCAAAAGCCGAACATGGAAGTATGGCGACCAACTGGAACCGCAACATCCTGTAGAAAATGGCAAGTAGAACGTTTCCCAAGAAAGGACGATGTTGATGACGTGGCAGTATGTCTGTCGGTTACCCGCAATATTTATGCCGACGTAAATGAGTACCTCTCATCGAATGGAGCCCCGCCGGTTTGCCAAATTGTTCAATTGACACCAGAAGGGGGGGCATCGGCGCAAAGTATCCATGGATCTGATCATGCCTATCAACTGGCATGCGACCTGCCCGACATACTTGCGAGCGTACGCCGAAACCGAAGTGTGCAAGCCCACATTTTTTTTGCCTGCCCGAATGCACTAATGTTTTTCATAGGCCAACAACGTGAAGCGCTCGGCAGGCTGGCGCTGTACGAGTTCGATTTCGGCATGGAGCGACACGGATCATATCAACATTCTTTTTCGCTTCCTATTACTGCCAGTCCTAATGACTCGGCAAATGAGGTGTGTAATGATTCTTGATTCTGACTTCAAAACATTTCTATCGGAAATTCGTCCGACAAGTGCGATGAAAAACGAGCTAAGCAGCGGGCATAAGACCCTGCGTGACCGCCTTAATGCAGACGATGATCTTAAACCAATCTTGGTCAGCGATTTTCTACAAGGTAGCTACCGCCGTTATACTGCTGTTCGGCCCAAGGGCGACAAACGATCGGATGTCGACATTATCGTCGTTACCAAGCTCGACGAAGGCCAATACACACCGAAGCAAGCAATGGACCTCTTCGTGCCGTTCTTAGAAACGCACTGTAAAGGAAAGTGGCGCACACAAGGCCGATCCTTTGGTATTGAGATGAGCAAAGTTGATCTTGATGTGGTTGTGACGTCAGCTCCTTCAGAAACTGAATATGGAATCTTGCAGTCCGAAGCCGTCACCTCTGATTACGATATCGTTGAGGCTCGAGACTGGCGTTTGCACAGATCCTGGCTTGCGCTGAATAACCGAGGGCAAGCCAATGCGATGCAGCTTCTCTCTGAAGCAGCTGGCGAGGCAGAGTGGCGAGCCAAACCCCTTCGGATACCAGACCGCGATGCAAACGAGTGGAATGATACGCACCCACTTGAGCAAATTCGCAGGACTCGCGATAAAAACTCACAATGTAATGGACACTTTGTGAACGTTGTAAAATGCATTAAATGGTGGCGACTTGAACATTATGCCGAACCTACCCATCCGAAAGGCTTCCCGCTTGAGCGGTTAATTGGGGAGCATTGCCCCGACGGCATTACGTCCGTGGCTGAGGGGGTGGTAAACACTCTCGAAGCGATCGTTGTTAGTTATGAGGTACTCTCGCTTATTGGTGGGAAGCCTGTCCTCCCTGACTATGGTGTGCCTGACCATGATGTTTTTCATCGTATAACAGTCGATGATTTCAGTAAATTTTATGATCAAGTCAAGGAGGGTGCTGACCTGTCTCGACGAGCTTTCGACTCTAACGACCGTACCGAAAGCGGGAAACTTTGGCGCCAGATGTTTGGCTCTAAGTTCCCAGAGCCGCCGAGTAGTGGTTCATCTAACAAGGCTGGCTACACCTCTCCCGCTGGTCCTGCCGTGCCCGGCGCAGGCCGGTTTGCATAGTGGAGCATGAGGTACCAGAGGCCATTCGGGTTGCAGTCTGTCAGCTCTCTGGAATCAACCGTGTGAGTGTGGAGTCATCCCCTGAGTTCATAAGTGATGAATCTTCATGGGCCATTCAACTGCGGTTAACTTCGACAGTCACTTCCGATTTCGTGCCTAAGGAGACCCACTGGGTAGCACTTGTAGATGGTTTCTATCCAGCTGGTCGTATACGCATCTACCCCGCAAATAGTGGCGGCATTGTTCATACGTTTCCGCATCAAGACAGGAACACCAAGTCCCAGTTAAGCTACTGTACATGGCGCACTGGTAAGCCTTGCCTCGACAGCCCAACCCAACGCCTAGGACGTATAGCAGGAGGCCCGGAACCCAAAGATGACATTGAACAACGGCTTCGATGGCATATTCTGCGCTGTCTCTCATGGCTAGAGATTGCCGCCGAGAACCAGTTGATGGTTGATGGAGAACCGTTTGAAGTCCCGCAGTGCCCTGACGAACTTTGCGACAACCGCTTCACCGTGGTTCATGATGAGGGGAGTGATACTTGGCAAGATTGGAGTGAGCGCCTGGGGCACTATGGAGAGGTTCGCTTGAGAGAACTTCCCGCGTTCAAAAAAACAATGGTTGCGGATGAGTTCCTTGATGCCAACGGCGACAAAATTCGAATTTGCCGCCGTCTTATTCGACAAAACGACAAAACCAGAGTCGGGTATTGGTGGCTGTGGCCAACTCCTATTGTCATTTCTCCATGGCATGCTCCGGGAACATGGGATGAACTAAGGCAAGTAGGCACAAATATTGGAGTAGATGTAGATAGATTCATCCGATGGTTATCCGACCGTGTCGGTGGCAAAGAAAATGTAATTGTCCTTCTTGGCTATCCCATTCCTGAGGTATGGAACGGTTTGCAGGTTGAGGTACACTGGCAAGCCATTTTACCACCCTATGTCCCGTTGAAGTTCAAGCCGATGAGAGGGTTCCGTAAGAATCCTCTCGGCCTGAAAAAGCGCATTACGCAGGACTTTTTTAACGGAAGGGAAAAAATAAAATACCTCAAGACTGCTAACTGGCATCCGGACAGACTCCAGGCGCGAGGGGGACTGTCGCCGGAATTAAAAAAGCAGTCAATTGCCGTGATCGGGGTAGGCGCTCTGGGTTCCGCTATAGCGGAGATCCTGGCACGTGGAGGGGTAGACGAGATCCTCATAATTGATGGAGACGTCCTTAAATCGGGCAACCTGGCACGTCATACACTCACCGGCGTTGACCTTGGTAGCAAGAAAGCGGAGGCCCTAGAGGCTAGGTTACAAAGTATTGCGCCAATGTCACACTTCACCGCCCTGTCCGCCTTTTTGTCAAGTACCGACGTCATTGAAGCGCCATTAGAATCTTTCAAAATAATCTTGGACTGTACTGGCGAAGATAGTGTTCTTCGCAACCTATATGACGCTTGGTGGCCGATTCCTAGGCACTTCTTATCTGCTTCGTTGGGGTATTCAGCAAACCGTCTTTTCCTATTCAGTAATCATGCGTGTTGCTTTCCCGTTGAAGAGTATGAAAATGCAATGCGTCCATGGCTTTCTGTGGAGCGTCAAGAATGGTCTGAATCAGGGGAGAAACTCGAGGGTGCTGGTTGTTGGTCTCCAGTATTTCCGGCTCGGAATGATGATGTTTGGCTAGCGGCAGTTGCGATTGTGAAATATCTAGAGCGTTGGGTAGTAAAGGAGGTTCGAGATGGTCTTCACGTGTTTAAGAAAAGCCTTGGTCAAGATATTGTAGGTTATCAACTCGTTGATCAGGAGGAGTCGTCGTGATCTTCAGCCTATTGCCCGAAAAAATCTTCTCCTACGACAATGGTGCTCAATGAGTGTCAGTTATGACTGGATTACACCTTGTCAGAATTACGCCCTCCGTTTGACCGCTGAGTCCTGGCAGCAAATTAATTTAGAGTGTAACCGGGCTGGGGCAATTGAAACTGGCGGTATTCTGGTTGGTCACTACACTAATAATGCGTCGACGGCATTAGTAACAGAAGCTCTACCTCCGCCCAAGGATTCAACCAGTGACAGAAACTGGTTTCACCGAGGTCTTGCTGGGTTGCGTGAGCTGCTGTCGAAACGATGGGAAAATCAAGTTCGTACGTACTATGTCGGAGAGTGGCATTATCATCCGGCCAGCATAGTAGTGCCGAGCAGTGACGACTTGGCTCAGATGTATAGCATCAACTCCGATCCCAAATATAATTGTCGCGAACCTGTGATGCTGATCATTGGTATGGCTCGGCATGGTGAGGAACGATCAGTCCGCGCCTTCGTTTTTCCGCAGGGCGAACCGTTTATTGAATTTTTGGAGAGTGCAGATACCTTAGTGCGGTAACCCTATTTTTAGTGTTTACCAGGCAAATTAAATTGTTACGGATGATTTAATACTAATCCAGGGATATGAATTAATGCTACTGGCATAGATACCTCTGTCAATTCGGTTGAGCTAGTCGGCTATAGGGGTAGATGCTCAGGCGGATAGCAGCCGGTCTTGCAGCAAGCTCTGCAAGTCACGGCGGCCATCGGCGATCATCATTACATACACATCACCGTTTAGGACCCGGTATATGATCCGGTAAGGCTTGAAGTAGACCTCCCGGTACTCCCGTATGCCCAGGCCCAATAGCTCCTTGGGGTAAGAACCCCTGTTTGGTGAACTGCTGAGGCCCGCAAAGGCCTCCTCGATCTTGCCCAGCACGTATTCCGCCTTGTCCGGGGCGTCATGAAGGGCGATGTAGTCGTGCATGCCTATAAGATCACTTTCCGCACCCTCGGTCAGCAGCACCGTATAAGTCATCAGTCCTGTTCCCGCCTTGAACGCAGGTGGCTAATAACATCAGCGGCAGGCTTGACCTTGCCTTGTTCGATCTGCTTGTTGCCCAGAGCGAGGATCTTCAACAGAGCCATGGTCTCTTGGGTTTGCTCATAGCTGGCAATGTCCTGAACGACAACCTTGGCCTCACCGTTTTGAGTGATGATCAAGGGCTGCCCTTGCTCGCCAAGGTTGCGGACTATATCGGCGGCATTTGCCTTTAAATAACTGATTGGTTTGATTCTGCCGGATAAGCTCATGATTCCCTCCATGTTGCCTGGTCTAAATATAGCCCAAATATGGTCACATTGTAAAGGCGGGGATATCCTATAGAGCTTGAGACTAATGGTAGATATTGTAGTAGTAATCTGTGCAGCGAAGCTCATCACGGAAAAATCACACCATCACTCCAGGCAAGTACACCAGATGTACTTCTACTTAAGGCCGCGCCCGATGGGGCAATATACGATTGTATAAAGCGCGCTTCGCGCAATGGTTGCAACATCAGAGTGCCCCATCGGGCGCGGCTTAACTGTAGGACCGCATCTCATGCACTTCTTGGAGTAATACCATGATCTTTCCGTGATGAGCTTCGCTGCACAGATGAACTACTGTAATGACATGCTTGTTATCCTTCGGATAGACACATGAAACGACAGATGTTCATCTGTGCAGCGGTATAGTTGACTGTGCCTGTGTGAGGCATCGTTTGCCATTAGTAGCGTAAAAACAAGAGATATAATAAGGAGTCGAACTATACAGGCAACTCCAAGACTGCCTGCATGTAGACATCTAACATGGTGCCTATGCCTATAGAATTACGCCAAACGGATATTTGGCGTTAATCTTGTTTATATCTTCCGGTGAAAAGACTGTTAGCTTGCTTGCCCTTCGGTTGAATACGTGGCCATACGGATGATCATCCAAGTAGTTGCCAGGTAAAATCTGCTTCGCAAGCCTGTTGGCCTGATTTATGCCCAGATCCTGTATCGCTTTGGCGATCATACGACTATACATTTCAACGTCCTTCCTATTTTGTTTGGTCTTTCCGTTTACCTTGAGGTATCTGTTTCTGAATAACCGGAAGTTGAATGTTTTAAGCTGTAAATATTTAACTATGATGCCGCCATCAATCTTGAGTACATCTAGCAGACTATTTATTTGCATTCTTCTGAGTGCATTACGTTTAAGAGTAATCTCTAAGCGAACGAATTTGACCTTAGGAATTAAGCTACATGCCATATCGTTGTCTTCGATTATGTTCTGGCTATTTCGGTCTTCTTCTTTGATGTAGTTTCTCGCTTGTTTGGTTTTTGCCTGTCTATTATTTTGAGGGTAAATAGTACCATCAAAAGGTAAATCGAAGCCTCTGCCCGGATACATCAGGGAATGGTGATTGCCAAAGAAGTCGTGTAGATTTAAGCACTTATTTTTCGCCTTGGGCGTCATGTCTAATGCCAACTCAACTTCGCTGACATTGTACCTACAAGGCTTGACTGCCTCAACCATGCGAAGGTATATGTTGATGTCAACGTCATGTACCTTAATCGATACTAGACGTTCTACTTCGGCAGGTACAACAACGTCAACCTCACTAGGCATTTGATCTTCCTTGTGGATGAAATGTTTGAATACTTGGCCTACGCGCTCATGCACCTCTCCTTGCACTCTCTTATCCTTAAGAAGTTTAGGTAGGAATTTATCGGCTTCCCTTCTGCTGAGAGTGAGGGTGATGAAGTCATGGGTTAATCTTGTCTTAAATTTTTCTGGCTTTATACAAAAATTCTCCAGGTAATTACAATATAGTAGTAACTCCTCCTCGATTAAGATGCTTCTCTTGCGTGGGTAGTGTTTCATCAGTTTGTGTGCCATGGTCCTTGCTACTATATCCTTCTTGCTTTCGTGCTTTGGCTTGGTTTTTTTGTTATATCTTAGAGGTGGGTTGCTTTTTGCTTCTCTCAGATCTATATGGCCACTTGCTGTCAACATGATGTCACTCCTTTATTGTCACATTTGTAAATAATTAGTTGGTGAGATTACCCTCTACCCAATCTATACGAAATCAAGGTGAGCATGCGGAATTAGTCTGGCATAACCGCTTCATGTACCATTTAAGACGTAAGGTGATAATCTTAAGCTTAAGGACAAATAGAGCAGTACATTGGTGCCAATATGTTGTCTCAATTTTGTGTCGTAAGTGCAGGGGATGTACTCACAACATGGAAGCCATATTTACGCCATATGCCGTCTAATAATCGGTTAAAGTTGGCAATGAATAGGCAGGACATTTCAGGCAAGAAATGCTACTGTAGATGCGTAACCGTTACCCATCTAACTGCGAGTACCGCTCATCATGCCCATGATCAGAGTTGATGCCATCAAAGTTGACCAAAGACAGCGTTCCTTACGGCGAGAGAAGGTCGCTCAGCTTGCCGAGTCAATAGATGTAGTCGGTTTGTTGCATCCAATCGCCGTAACACCCGAAAACCGGCTAATCAGCGGACTGCATAGGTTAGAGGCTCATCGTCTGCTTGGCTTGCATGAGGTTGAATGCCGGGTCCTCAATATTGAAGAGGCTAAGCAAGAACTGGTTGAGATAGACGAAAACGTTGCCAGGGCTGAACTGAACGACATTGAGTTAGGTGAGCACATATTACGGCGTGAAGCGATTCTGGCGGACATGGGTCTGCAAGCCAAGCGTGGTGATAATAGACATACTGTCAACGGCCTCAACAGGGCCAAGGACGTGGCCGAAAGGCTGCGAATAAGCGTTGGCAGCATAGTTAAGAAGAAGCGCATCGCCAGGGAGTTGGCCTCTGATGTAAAGGAACGCCTCGTCATCACAAAATACGCCTTCAACACTACGGGCTTGCTGAAGCTGGCTAAACTTGACCATGACACCCAGCGTATGGCGGTTGACCTGTTACTTGATGGTCCTCACCGCGAACTTGGGCCAGCCATAACCGCTGCCTTGTTTGAGTCGCGCAAGAAAGCGGTCAATACAGTGCTCAAGCGCTACAAGTCGGGTGACGTTGATAACCTGTCATTGCTCTGTGGTGACTTTAGGCATGTTGGACGCTACATTGAGGCCAAAAGCGTTGATTGCATATGGTGTGATCCGCCTTATGCCAATGAAGCTATTTATGACAATTTAGGACGTTTCGCCGAACGTGTTCTCAAACCAGGTGGTTCATGCTTTGCATATTGCGGCCAAAGCCGCTTACCACAGGTTTTGCAGCTTATGGGGCAACATCTACGTTACTGGTGGATTTTGTCCTTAAACGTTAAAAATGGTGGCAAGGTGGCTGATCATGGCAGGCAAGTATTCATAGAGTGGAAGCCCATCGTTTGGTTCACCAAAGGCGACCATCGGCAGGTAAACAAGTATGTGCCCGACAACCCTGTTGCCTCATCCCCCGAGTTCAATAAAGAGCTACATCGCTGGGAACAGGACGTGTCCACACCTGACTATTACATCTTTAATACAACAGAGCCAGATAGCGTTGTTTGCGACCCCTTCATGGGCACAGGTAGCACTGGTGTTGCTGCGTTAAGGTGTGGCAGAAGGTTCATAGGCATTGAAAAGGAGAAGGACACGTTTGAGAGCGCCAAAATGCGCCTTAACAGCGAGATGGCCGTTTTGAGTCAAAATCCGCAATATTTGCCAAAATAGGCGATTTGAGGACGCGATATAAACTGGGTTAACACGACCTAATTATGACGTTACCGTAGTAATATCAACGTAGAATCAGGTATTGATGAATAATTTTAAAAACTGGAGTGCTTTTCGTATATATAGGGTAGAAGCGATAGATCATGGTTCTAAGAAAGGCCCAACAATGGACAAAATAGAAATCGCTATACTGAAAGCATTCGTAAGCAAAAAGGACAGAATAACAATTGATGTTGTGCCAATGAATAGCATCATCCGGCGAGCGTCAAGAATACGCGGAAGAGGAGTAGTAGTAACAGCAAGAGACGTTAGGCAAGTGTTGGGATACTATGACCTAAGGTCTTCAAGAATGCCAAAAGAGTTAAGGTCACGTTACGGGGCCAGATGTTTTACAACTACAAACAAAGCCTATAAGGAAGTCTTACAATATCTTGAAGATCTCTAGGTAAAGGCTACACGAAATAACTGTAATCAGTTAACCCAATAGACCTCTCTATCAGCTTCTAAAGATCAGCCCACCGGGCATAATCAACCAAAGCAATCAAGTCAGCGGCAAGCCCAACAAACCACACCGTTGATGGACCTCAACAAGTTAACAAGGTAACTGTTGCCGCAATTCGCAAGGACATAACGCCTACAGGTGAAGTGCGTCTTTACTTTGGCGAATGGTTGATTACTGCCCGGTGGGCCTGGTTTCATAGTTTGCGCGTCGGCCTATGTCTTGATGGCCAAGAGGTGAATTAATTAAGGACCAGTGAAATCAAATAGTGGTTATTGAGAGATCAATATAGCGGCTTACAACAGGCAAGATAGTGCGGAGACGCTGTAACTATGTACCGACTTGCCTGATTACACCGGAAATGAGCATAACGATCTTGCCGCATGGCTTATCACTGCATAGTTGATGACAAAAAAGCAGCTTAAATGAGGACGTTTTTCTATTCTGGCTGACGGTTTTGGGAGTACGCAGGTGAAGGGCTAAACTGAGTTGATAAAATGGCAAATGATTGAAATGTGCACTTTATTGCCTAGTATAAAGTCTCTAATCCAGGACGAAAAAGTGGCCTAAGTTACAATTCAATTTCGTTTATAAAGACGAAAAAGGTAGTTATTTCCTTTGCATGGCTTATTTGTATGCAGTGTTATGATAAATTAATCCGATATGTACTATTGCCTTGACAAATGAGCTAATAAATGGTATACTGTATACAATAAATGAGGGAAGATTCTAATTAAATAGATTGCTGCCTTTTCTAACGTGATCGGCGCAAAACAGCCTTCCCTCAGACAAGGCCAAGAGGGGACATGAAGTGACACTCGCGTCCTTATGGCCACCAACAGCGTTACGGCGCTAATCAACACATAACCAATCAAACAGTATGACAAACAGCGAGGCGATGCCCTAAAGGCGTTAGCACCGCTCACCTGCGGCTTTATGGAAGGAGGGCAAAAAGCCACGGGAGACGCACCGGTATGCCTATTTGTGCCGGGCTTGTGGAGTGTGGTTGTCTTGACCGCTCTCTCATACATAACTTGCCAGACGCTTCCTTTTAGAAGCCGAGCATAATTGCCCGGCTCTACAACAGCAGACAAATAGGCATGCCGTGACAACGCTATAATTGCGGACCCGTGCGGCCTGAGTGCGCCCAAGCAAAACGGCGCACAACTATGCCCTGAGGAAGCGCCCCTGGTGGAACTTGCCGGTCGGAAACCACTCCGACCGGCATCGCTGTTTCTAGGGACAGCGAAAAGGAAAGAGGACAAATGAAAAATAGACTTATTGACATCCATGAACTTGGAAAAATCATTGGCCAATCACCCAAAACCATTAGGAATCGCCTGCATGAAGGCACCTTCCCCATCAAACCTGTCAAACAAGGCGGTAGACGCAACTACTGGTTCCTTGACGAAGTCTATGCCTACTTGGAAGGCCTTCGCAAGGCCAGCTAACCAAACAACTGGGGTGCGCCTCGCAATGCCGTGATAGCATTTCCCTGTCAGAAAGGAGATGCCTGTAGATCGACATTGCGTTGCGCGCCCATCCACGAAAAAGGAGGGCGGAATAATGCCTAAATATCAAGACAAAAATGGCAAATGGGTTATTCAGTATAAGGTTGGCTATGACTGCAAACCTGACCCTGAGAACCCTGGCAAAATGAAGAAGCGTATCAAATACAAGTCCGAGACAGTGGGCAAGTTAGCAAGAGTGGCTAATAGCTTGCTGCGGCAAAGGGAAGCGGAATGGGAAGCCAAAATGGTGGAAGGCTCCATAGAGTCATCCGCGCACGTGAACAGCTACACTCTGGAAGAGTTGATACAGTGGTATTTGGCTCTGCCCGTGACCCAGAACAAACGCTCCTATTCAAAGGACGTTGAACGGTCACCCTATCTGCTCAACTACTTTGGTGACATTAAGGCCAACAAGATCAAGCCCAGCATGGTTGAGAGTTTTCAGCACGATATGCTTAAGACCAAAAGCAAGCACGGGCGTCCTTTCAAGCCAAGTACGGTCAACCGTATGGTTGCCTTGATGAAGCGCATATTCAACCTCGCCTTGAGGGAAGATATGGTTTTGAAGAACCCTTGCTGGAAGGTGACCATGCTCAAGGAGAACAACCAACGGGATAGGGTGATCAGCTTCGAGCAATACGAGCTCCTGCAGGAACAGCTTGAATCCCACCTGAAGCCTATTGTGGCTGTCGGCTATTTCACGGGCATGCGGTTGGGTGAAATCCTAGGCTTGACCTGGAAGCAAGTGAACATGGAACAAGGTTATATCGACCTCGAGCCGGAACAGACTAAAACCTCTGAACCACGGCGCGTTTATTTTACTGAAGAACTGTGCCAAGTACTGGAGCGGGTTGCCAAAGTCAAGGGTCTGCGTCACAGATTTGTTTTTACCTACAAGGGCAAACCTATCACCAGTTTCCGGCGAACCTTCAGAAGCGCTTGCCAACGGGCTGGCATACAGGACTTCAGGTTTCACGATCTGCGCCATACCTTTAACACCAACATGCGCAAGGCTGGCGTGGACCAGACGGTGATCATGAAGCTCACCGGTCATAAGACCCCAGCAATGTTTAACCGCTACAACACGGTTGACCAGCAAGATGCCAAACAGGCCATGGAGCGCTTTAACGACTTGTTGGCAGAACAAAAAAACGAGAAAAGTTCAGAACATGTTCAGAAGGGATAAAAATTAGGGGCCCGAGAGGGCCCCTAACTCATTGAAATCATTTGGTGCCGAGGGACGGAGTTGAACCGCCGACACGGGGATTTTCAGTCCCCTGCTCTACCAACTGAGCTACCTCGGCTTTTTATGTGCGCACCTGTTTTTGGTTTACACCACGGGGATGCACTCGCTGTATATACCGGCGCTGCCGAAAAACGTCAAGGGTAAAAGGCTGAAGCTGTGATTGATTTCACCCTTGTACACCCGCCCTTAACATGCTATACGCCAGTTTGGGCATTACCTTTTGGGGGGAAACATGCTGGCAAAAGTAAAATCAATGGCTGTGTTGGGGGTAGGGGCCTTTCCCGTGGAGGTGGAGGTGGACTTGGCCCAGGGTCTACCCACGTTCACCACCGTGGGTCTGCCCGAAGGAGCGGTACGCGAATCAAAAGAGCGAGTGCGTTCGGCTCTGACCAATTCCGGCGCGGCCATGCCCCTTAACCGGATTACCGTGAACCTTGCTCCGGCCGATGTGCGAAAGGAAGGCTCGGGATTCGACCTGCCCATGGCCGTGGGCCTTCTGGCCGCCGCTGGGGCCGTGCCCGCCGATTCGCTGAACGGCTTGGCGATAGTCGGAGAACTGGCCCTGGACGAAGCTATCAGGCCGGTGCGAGGCTGCCTGCCCATGGCCGCCAAGGCTATAGAGCAAGGCGTCACCAAATTGATAGTACCGGCTGACAACGCCAAGGAAGCGGCCATTGTCCAGAGCCTGGAAGTATTCGCCGCGCCCGACCTGGGCAGGGTCATCGCCCATTTGCGGGGCGGTGAGCCCTTTGAAAAGGTTCAGGCCGACCCGGCTCTAGCCATGAGCCAGGCGGCCTACTACAGTGTCGACCTCAACGAAGTGCGGGGCCAGGAACACGTCAAACGGGCCCTGACCATAGCAGCGGCTGGCGGCCACAACATGCTCATGGTCGGTCCGCCCGGCAGCGGCAAGACCATGCTGGCCCGACGCCTGCCCACCATTTTGCCGCCGCTCAGTTTTGACGAAGCCCTGGAGGTGGCCAGGGTTGCTTCGGTGGCCGGCATGCTGCCCTCGGATAAAGCATTGGTGGCGGCCCGTCCCTTTCGCGCGCCCCACCACACCAGCAGCGACGCCGGGCTCATCGGCGGAGGCACGGTGCCCCGGCCCGGTGAGGTCAGCCTGGCCCACCATGGGGTGTTGTTTTTGGACGAACTGCCGGAATTCAAGAAAAGCGTTCTGGAAGTCCTGCGCCAGCCTCTGGAGGACGGAAGGGTGACCATCACCAGGGCCGCGGCCACGGTGGATTTCCCGGCCATGCTCATGCTGGTGGCAGCCATGAATCCCTGACGTTGTGTTGCTGTGTTGACGCGTTCTTTTCAAGTTCCTTGAAAAATGGCAAGTAGTGAAATTCGATGGATATCTCGTCTTCGTGGATGACGATTTTATCGGTGATAGCCTCGACTATCTGTCTTTGCTTTTCAAAATCAAGCATATCCCACCGGTTATAGAGCGAATGGGCTTCCGATTGGATTTGTTCAGAGGAGAGAGACCTAATTTTCAATAGGTCAATTTCTGCCTGGAGCTGGGGAATTTCTTGTTCCAGTTGGGCGAACCTTTCCTCCAGCGGTCGGTAATTGCGATCAAAACCATTAGAAGAAATTTTGTCATCCATGTAGAGACGGTAAATCTTGTCCATCTCAGCCTGGACCTTTTTCTTCTCTTCCGTCAGGACCGTGAGTCTTTCCGACCTCTGGACGATCTGGTCATCTGACTGGTGCAGGTAAGTTTGTAGATCTTCATCAGAAAGCAGAAAGTCCTTCAGTTGCTCCTGATAAATCGCATTGAGGTCATCTATCGGAATTTTGTTCTTACAAGCCTTGCAGACATATTGGGGAGAGCTACTGAAGACATACATCTTGCCGCCACAGTGGCAATAGGCCAAGCCTGGGAAAAGATGCTTGGCAGTTTTACGGCTAATCTTTTCCCGTGAGGTTCTCTGTTTATCTAAAAATTCGTTACATTCTCTGAAAAGCTCTTCAGAAACAATGGGCTCCGATTCAACATATATCCATTCGTCTTCAGGTTTTAAGGTCCAGGCTTTACCTTCTCCCAGGCTTTGGGTGTAATTGGCTCTTCTGGTCCCGATGACAATGGGATCTCTAAGTAGACGGTCAATGGTGGTGTCGGAGAATTTCGCTCCCTTTCTAGTGCGGTAGCCCTTCTCGTTGAGAATCCTGGCGACAGTCTTTTTCCTTTTATGCTCATTGAAGAGTTCAAATATGAGCTTTCGGATAGGAGCCTCATTTTCATCCAGAACCAGTACCTTGTTCTCCCAGCGGTAGCCGAAAGGGGCTGCTCCACCGGTGGACTTGCCCATTTTGGCTCTGACGGGGACGGAAGCCTTGACTCGTTCGGATATCTCTTCTCTCTCCCATTGGGCCATGGCGGCAATCATGGTGTAGAAAAGGCGGCCTGCCGGGGAAGTGGTGTCAATGGCCTCTCCCAGAGAAACCATACCGGCTTCATGCTCCTGGAAGATGTCTGAGATGTCTAACAGGTCTTTGGTGTTTCTGGCTAACCTGGCTAGCTTGGAAAAGATGAGGGCTTCAATATGGCCGTTTTTAATGTCTGTTAGCATCCGCTGGGCTTCAGGATGCCCCAGGACGCTTTTGCCTGATACTCCAGAGAGGTCATAGAGTTTAATCACCTCCCAGCCTTTGGCCTCGGCATAATATCTGGCTCGGCGCTCGTGGTGCTCAGGGGATTCTCCTTGGGCTTGGTCAGCCGTTGAAACCCTGACCCAGATGCCCACTCTTTTTCTGAGCTTTCGTTCCATGGGAACACCCCTTAACGGTTGTAGGCTGCGAGATATTTCAAAGTATCTCATAAAACCAGGGTGTTCCTCAACAGGGCAACACAAGGTATTTGCGTTTATATTATCTATTTGAAATTAAATATGATTATTGGTTGGTATAAGAACTTGGCGTTTGGAAGTCGTTACTTTTCCATCTTCTTCATGGAATCAATAATCAGCTTGGCAATGGCTTCCTGCTTTTGTTTCTGCTCTTTGGGATCACCGGCTTTATATTTCACCTTCACCCGGTATCCCCGAACAGTTTTTTCATTTTCAAGACGTTTTGCGCTTTTCGCATCCAGGAACGTTATGAACTCTTCGGGTAGTAGGTAGTGAATCCTTTGCTGATCGTCATCGTTAATCGTTTCTTGGACCAACCGACGAATTTGGTTGAGCTTCTTTCTCTCATGCGTAAGAAGCACAATATCGCTATAGCCGTGAGCCAAGCATTTTTGAATATTATCCAATTCGTGTTGAGCGGAGGTGGAGACACTAATCTCACAGGCGATTTTTCCTCCATCCTTCTCAAGAGAAACGTCAACTAACCCGTGCCCAGCCAAAATCGATTCTTCCAGGCTGGCAATATAACCGTGTTCCTGGCCGATTCGTTTAATCAAGCGCTGGAGATACTGGTGCTGGGCCCCGCCTCTTCCGGCGGGAGCTGGCTTTTGGGGTTCGTTAGGCGAAAAGACAGGTTGTGATCTCTCTTGTGGCTCTTCTTTTTCTACAACTCTCGGCCTGTTGGTTTTAGGTGGGAGCGTAGGGGATGGTTTGACTGGAGCCTCTTCCTCCTCCTTGTCGGGATAGAGTTCGGCTAGGACAGTCTCTATTGGCACTCCAAAATTGGCTCTTGAAGCCGCTATTATCTCCTCCCGGCTGGCCTGCGCATCATTGTCAGGGGCGACAGGAAGGTTTTCAGTCTTCAGGTTAAAATCATACTGAGCCTGTTCAATGCGGCCAATCGCTTCCCCTATACCCAAGCTTTGTAGGTCGCGGGCATCGAAATATGAAAAACCAGAGGCTAATTTAGCTGCGTCAGCTTCTCCCAGGCGGAAGCAGATGCGGGTATAGGGGTTGGACAGAACGCTACTGGCTACCTCCTTGTCCTTGGCTGCCAGCTGCCTCAATTCTTGGTGGGCCAAGATTAACCCCAGGTTGTACTTCCTGGCCCCGGAAAGGATGGATTCCATGGAAGGGGTGACGAAGTTCTGAAACTCATCGATGTAGAGATAGAACGGCTGGCGTTTCTTCTGGTCTATTTCTTGGCGGGAAAGAGCGATTTGGTGAATCTTGGCAACTAACAGAGCCCCTAGCAGGTATGAGTTTTCTTCTCCGATACCACCATGAGAGAGCTTAGCTAAAAATATTTTCCTGTGGTTCATAATGCTGGAAAAGTCAATCCGGCTGGTTTTTTGGCCAACTAAGTGCCGGATGGGCTTGGGCCGCAGGAAGGTATCCAAACGAGTGAGAACTGAAGCCTGAGGACGACCGGAAAGCAGTGGAAATTCTTTTTCCCAGTAATAGACAATTTCTTGATCTTCTACAGTTTTTAAGAAGTTGTCCCGAAAAGACTTGTCGATTAAGAAGCGCCTCAGTGTCATTAAGGTGCCGCCCTCACGGCTCTCAAGCATAGCCAAGATGCCATTGGCCAGGACCACGTTCATTTGATCGCCCCAGGACGTGGACAATCGGCGAAAGACACCGGTCAAATCAGAAGCTAAGAGCGTTTTCTCAGTTTCACTAGCAGCGCTGAAGATATTGAAGGGAATAGGATGTTCTTCATCAGCCGGATTAAACAGGATTACATCGTCTTTTCGGTCTTTCGGGATGAAGCTTAAAATATGGTCGACCAAGTCGCCATGGGGGTCAAGAACTGCTACTCCCTGTCCATTTTGAATGTCCTGGATAATCAAATTGAGCAGAAGCGTGGACTTGCCGGTTCCTGAAGCGCCTACCATATACATGTGGCGCATCCGCTGATCTTGGCTGAGAGTTACCTCAAGCTGCTCACCCTGATGTGTATTGGTGCCTAAGAGTAGTTGGTTGCCATTGGCAATTGCCGGAGCCTTCTTGGTTTTGAGAAGAGCACGATGAAATTTCTCTGTTTGGATAGAGCTATCTGGAAAATGGACGAGATTAAGAAGCTCATCGGCATTTAGAAGCATTCCTGAACGATGAGTTTGCCGTTCAAGTACATCATCAACATGAATCTCTGAGGGGTAGCCATCGTTCGTAAGAGGAACCAGTTTGTTCCCGGTAGGGTTGTTGAACTGGCTAATAGCCCCGCCAAGGCTCCGTACTAGGTTGTGCGCCACTTCCCAGTTGCTGCTATTGGCTCCAATGCGGATGAGAGCCCCGTAGAGCGAAGATGTGAGCTTTTGTTTACATGCTGGCACCAACTCAGGGGCATCGGAAAAGAATGGCGTACCGTCCCAATCCAGAACTGACCGAGTCAGGCTCTCAGCCCAAGGGTTGCGAGCCGGGCAGAATAGAACCTGTACGATACCTACCTCATCTCCCTGGCAAGCTGAAAGAGCGCCAATAATCCCAATGAGCGGGTCAATATCAAAAGTATTCTGGGTGGTTAAAGGAAACATACCCTCATTGGCCAAGCCAAAGTCAACAACCAAAGAGTATTCATCGTGTTTCCAGAGTTGCCTCAAATATTCCCGTTCTTGAGTGACGGTGGCCTGTGGGGCATAGGCTTGCAGTTGGGTACGAAGGTTAGGGGCGTCTTTTCCCCTAGAAGTGAATTGGAGGACCACCTGCGTGGAGGAGCCAATAATTTCAAAACTTAAGGGGCAATGAGCATAGCCCTGAGACGCCAGGAATTGCCCAGCCCTCTTTTTGGAGCTAGCGTAATCTGTGGGAAGGGCAATCTGGAATTCAACTATATCCCCTTCTGGCAGGTAAATATCAGGAGGTTCATCGTCAAGATCACATGGTATGTCATAGGCTTCAGTGACAGGTTGCTGCTTGGCAGAAGAAAAATACGTTTTTACTTTGTCAGCGAATGAACTTAAGAACGTAGGCTTCCTTGCATCATCAATGATTTGATGCTGGTTGGGAAAATAATGACCTAGAAATGGGGTAAATGGAGGCTCAGGGGATACTGGATAGTCCCACAGCCAGTAGCCACGTGTGCGCTCTTCCCACTGATAGAACTGTTGTGTCAGGAGGGCCGTCTGTTCACTGGCTGTCCAGTTCGTACCTACGTGTGGGTGATCGTCTCCCATCATTACAAGTCAAAGAAGTCGCGCATGATCGGTTTACGGGCATCATCTGATAGGGCTCTCAGACCCTTGGCCGAGGTCATTCCGTCTATTACTTCCAGAACGGCAGAATGAATTAGAGCCTGGAACATGGCCGCAGTGTCAATCTGGTAGTAGGTGATCGGCTTAATAAATTTAGAAAAGAGGGGACCTATAATGGGTATACTTATGACTAGTTGTGTAAAACCTGAAGGGACTTCTCCCAGCCACCAGGAGACAAAGAACCCGTTGCCAAAGGGAGCCCCACAAATATCGAAAGCCAGATTCTTTCTTTTTATTCGGAGATACTCTCGTTTAGCGGAAATTAATCCACCTTCTTTCCAATCTACTCGGGCATGCCTAGTGTTCGGCACCGATTTGTTACTGATGGCTGATTCAACGGATTGAAAGAATTGTTTTGGGCTAGCTTCCAGACCTTCTACCATAGTGTTCCAGTGAGATAGAATTATGAGCCCTTTAGTCATATGTACCCCCCTCGTTCATTATAAGGTGCGAGTGCTTAGATGATAGTGCTGCAATGGTCAAATAAAATTGATCAAAGTATATTATTATTAAAAATTATCTTCCTAGATTTTTTACATCTTATAAACTAAATAAGCTAAGAACGCCATAGCTAGGATGAATTGCATTTTGGAGCCGGTCAATATTCACTTCTTCTGCAACTTCATTGGGGTGAAACCATCCCAATGATTCTATTAATTTGTTTTCGGTTTCTTCTTCATCTTTTAAACTTTTTAGCTTTTCAACTCGTTTTAAAAATAAACGTGTTGATGTTGGCAATGGCGCATAGTTGTTTTGCAATGAAGGCTCAGCAGAGTAAATACCCCATAAGCCATCGTCAGGTTTTTCGTTTAAAGTTGATACATGTAATGTGGTATATCCCGTTTTTTTTGTTACGTTATTAATATTCTCAAACGCTAAAAATATACTTGATTTTTCAATAGGGGATAATGAGCCTTTAAATCCCCAGAGTGGGTCATGATGATCGCGGCTATTAATATATCTATAAGTTGTCATATATGAGGTTATTGTTTTGCTAAATTTATTAATTTTCTCTACTTTAACTAGAGTTTTGTAAATATTTTTTTGTGGCTCATTGATATTCAGCCAATTAAACCAGCAATAGTAGTAACCTTGATAATTTTGCTCATACTCAGGCAGTCTGCTTGCGTTACTGTCTCTAGTGTAGGCTAATGTTCTTTCGCCAATCTTTTTAAATGAATAGATATCTTCTATAAAATCTAATAGATCTTTTTTTAAAGTTTCAATTGAAATTCCTGCCACATCCATTATTTTATCTATAGTTTCATCGTGGGGTATAGTGCCTGTTAGCCAGCTTTTAATGCCAGGTTTTGGAGCCGAAATACCCTTGGCTTTTAGTCGTTCTGGAAATACATTTTTACCAACGATGTGTAGAATTATACATAATTTAGCATGAAAATCATCTATCATGTATCTCATCAGATCCACCAATTATTATAAGAAAAGTTTGCATCAATTGCCTCGTAAAGAAGCGACACATTGTTTTCCGTACAAGGTTGATTCTTCAAATAACCTGTTAACAGTCCTGCAACTAGCAGGCATGCCGTGCCCTTAACCGGTAAAGCTGGCTACCAAACGCCTATCACTTGGTACGCGAAAGCGAGTAGTAGATGACATTATAAACCAGTAGACTCAAGAAACGATCTAAATTTTATTCTAATTTCTGGCATTTTGTATCTATTTGTATTTTATTGCTTTTTGTTTTTTGTTTAATTCGATTAAATTGTGCATAAGTCTATTAAATTTATATTAAATCCTTGCGATATTTCTTAAGTATTTGTTTTAATTAGCCATTTACCTCTTTTTATTGTTGACATGGGTCGAACTGCTGGGTTAGACATATAACTATAAATTTGAGGTCAATATCAAAACTCTCAAATTGATAGGAGACTGAGGATGACAAAGATCACCAAGGAGTTTGTGACCTATTGCCCTAAGTCCGATTCTCTTAGGCTAATCATTGGGACAGACGATTTCGGGTTGGCCGTAACAAGAGAAATGACAGCCGATGAAATCAAAAATATTAAGGATAAGCCTGAGGTTACGGAGGATGATTGCGAAGGAAATAAAAATAACCCCTTGTATCTTTAAAAAGATACAAGGGGATGGCATAGATTGAGGCACGCTTAGCACCTGTTATCTTGACCTTGCTTTCCAGGGCGCGAGTCAGGATAACGACCACAGCTGAGCAGTAGCACTCTACCCTACACCTGTATTTGTATGGTAGCAAAATATATATAATGTTGTCAAGTGGTTAGGCTTTGTTTTGAATCGGAGAATTTACTAAGGATAAAAGATGCAATAACTAGGAATGGCTTAAAACACGGAGGGCAAAATGTTTCTACGTGAAAAGAGCATCAAACAGGCCGAGATTGATGATCAACTTAATGCATTAAAAGCAATCACAGGAATAATGCATAACAAGTTGCCATGCGGATGGACCTCTCCACTTAATAACACTTTTGAAAAGAAGGGGAAGAATCATGTAGTTGAAATGCCTGAAATAAAAGCCCACACAGGATTTATCCTTTAGTGTGGGCACGCAGAGCATGAAGCTTTACAAGGATGCTGGCCTGAGAAGATTTGGCGATCGCCAGACCAGCCTATTAATTCACAGACTCCATGCTACCTCGTGTTTTGATGGTAGCACGGAAGCGGTAACTTGTCAAGTTTGCTAATCAATTGGCAAGTACAATCAAGTTGAACCGCAGAAAGGTGGCTACCAATATGAATTTCCTGCCCTAAATCACATCAGGACAGTGCCTGTCTAATCTAATGGTTCTTAGCTTCAGGAGCTCAACAGAAGACTAAGTACCGTAGTTTGGAACTAGTTCTGAACACGTCTAACGGAAAATGGGAGAGATACAATGAACGCAATAATTCGGAAGTCAACGATCGGCCTATTACTGATTGGGCTGATGACCGGTGTTTTAACCACCAATTTCGCCAATGCCATGTCACCTGGAGCGGTAAAAGGCTTCCTTGCGGTGGCAGATGCAGCCCAAAACCTTAAAGGCCAAATAACAATTTCCGAAGAAATTTCCCTTGATGGGAGAAACAATACCGAAACAACTCAGGCAGTGAACATGGTTGATGGTGTTGATGTCGGAAATTCAATTCAGGTTCTTTTGGCTGATAAGGCCACATTCACCATGCAAAACAGTGAAATTAGTATTCAGGCCGGAAACCTTGTCCGTGGGGCAGATGCGAAGGGCATTCTTCAGTTGAGTGTTGTAGACGATGTCACTTTCGTAATGCGAGATTCAAGCCGGTCTACTCAATGTCTTAACTGCATAGCTGGAAGTAACTAATAGGAAGTAAATGCGGTGGCGCTTGGTTGCGCCACCGCCCCACCTGGGAGGACAAAACATGAAAACAGCAAGTACACTTTTCGCAATCGCATTGATAATCTGTCAAGCAGATGTGTGCTTCTCAGATCATGTGCAGGCGCCTCAACCTCCTTCACTGAGTAGCACAATAAATCCAGCAGCTATTGAGTTGGCAGTGTCTAATGCTGCCCGGAAAAAAGCAAATTCCATTAAAACAGAGGGTGGCTCCGACAATACATCTCCGAGTATTGCCATCAATTACAATACCAGTAATGCTGCGTTCGGGGTAGAAATGATCTCGATAATAAACAGCCTAACGGTATACAACGAAAAGTAGACCCAAAGAGCTCTTAGCCATTTTGATGTAAACGGTGAGCATACAAAATGGCTAAGAGTCTGCCCCAAAGAGAGGTACTAATGAAGTTAAATCAAACAGGTTCATTGGTATTGCTATCACTTATCATTTCAATGGCAGGCGGCTGTGCCAAAATGAGCCAATTAAATTCATTCTTTCCACAGCACACGCCTCAGCCAACTATCACGAGCATGAGTAGTACTTTACAGTGTGTATCCAAACAACTCACAAATTTATTGGAGACTAATCCAAGTAAAAATTACCCAAGAATACTCTTGGTAGTAACTCAATTTGTTGATGGTTCGCGGCCTATACCTAGCTGGCTAGAAATGGCAACCCATAACCTTATATATCGATCGAATGGCGAAGCAATGGATTCGGGTAAGTATTCCTTTGAATCTGTTTTAGTGAATACAGTCCCGAACAGATTTATAGCAATTGTCGGAAGCACCTTTCAAAATCTTGAGTTAGTTGCACCAGAATATAATGGTCAAATACCAAAAAGCAAAATCCGTGCTATTTGTAGGCAATATAATGTGTCTAAAGTTCTAATAGTAAGAGGTGTTTTTTCCCAATGGGACGAGTCAGGTAATACAAAAGGTAGTGCGGCTACGGCTCGTCAAGAAGGTAGTAGCGTCACAGTAGATGCCGGTTTTGGTCATAGCATAAACAGCCGCACTATTGCATTACAAGTATCGATGATTGACCCAAATTTAAATATAATTATTGGTAGTACAGAGCTATCGCTCACAATAGACGACGAGGCTGAAGAAGCAAATTTATCTATAGGTGCAGGTGAATTCTCTATTGGTTTCTCTGATTCGACTAGGATCATAGATAGTCCTGGTGGTGCTCAAAGGACTTTAATTGAAGCAGCTAGCCTTTGGTTAATAGGAGGTCTCTTTGGAAATACCCTCGCAAAATCAGCTTTTGAAAGGTGTGTGTATTGTAACGATTGCGGCCCATCAAACACAATCATAGCATCGCAATGCTGGCGTAAACTTTCAAGTTCCCAGCGAGTTAAGGCACTTAAAGCTGGGCTTAAACAACTAGGATATTTTGAAGAACCGATTACGAATGGCGTTTATAATAGTCTGATACGCGATTCAATCAGACGATATGAAAAAGATAAGAATCTATGGCTCTCCCATTCTCAAAGTGATACTTGGCATCTTTTCCTTATGTTGTCGGAAGATATCGGCTGGGAAAACTATAAAAATGCAATGAAAATATACGCGGATATAAATGTAACCTCGTAAAGGAGAAATCATGGCTAATCGATTTCATGAAAATATGGCGATATCGGCAAAGTTGCGAAACTGGAGATCCAGAGGTTTTACGGACCTGGACATTGCGAAGAAGTTAAAATTGTCCCAACGTCAAGCTTTTATGCTTGAAAATAGGTCATACGATTTGCCATCATCAGAAAGGTGGATTTTATTGGATGCTACGGATAATGATGAAGTAGCAAGTGGCTCATTGTGTTATTATAACAGTTAAAAATCATTTCGGTTGGCGAATACGGTATGATAATAATGCTTATATATGATAAAAGACACAGTTATGCCGTAGTAGGAGAAATTATTTCCTGGCAAACTGTTTAATAAATTTGATTAGAGGCTAAAACAATTACACCTCAAGGTTTTCGATTTCTTTAATAAATATTTCTTTAACAATCTTTTTATGAGCTGTTTTTGGGCCTTGGCTTTGCTCCTGAAGCACTTTTCCCATCCTTCGAGATGTGTTACTATCTGGGCAACCAGCTGCAACATTAAAAACTTCAGCTAGCTCCCGAAAGGGTGATTTAAGCTCAATTAACACATTTTTTACATCAATCAATCTGTTCGAAGTGTACAATCGTACCATCTGACGTTTTTGAGCATCATTTCCCTGAATAAACCCAGAGTAAAGGTGTTTTGAGAGTTCGAGTTTTTTTAGCATCCTTCTAAATGATACTCTTTGATATTCCTCATGTTTTTGTATTTTATCTTCCAAATATTTAATTTCAGAAAGACAAGTCTTCTTTCTGTGAAGAAAAGACTCTCTATCTAAATCACCATCAACATATTTATCGGTCATACTGTCTAACCTGGCAGTTAGAGCATTTTTTTGTAATTCGAGACGTTTAATTTGACTAGCATTTTTATAATCATTGTCTTCTCGTAATTCCTCTAGAACCTCGTCTATAATCGCAATTTCTGATTTATCAAACTTTAAACCTGAAAAAGTGTCTCTTACTGCATCGTTAATTATATCTTCTCTGACGCAAGTCCCTTTGCACTCCTGGCTATGACAACGGTAATAGATATACCCTTTTTGTTTTTCTCCGGTTGTTGAATAACTACATTTTTTGCATTTAAAAAGACGACGATATAGAAATTGATGCCTACTTGGCCCTTTCTTGGTCTTACCTTTTAAAACAGTTTGCACCTTATCAAACAAATATTTTGAAACAATAGGTTCATGCTTCCCAATAAATGTCTCTTGGGTTTTCTTTATATGAATAATCCCCATATAGAAAGGATTGTTAAGGATTCGAGAAAGGGCATTGATCGATATTTTGCCTCCGCTCTTTTGGCGCAAGCCTTTTTCTGTTAAATAGTCTTTAAGGAGGCTTAGACTGTATTCACCTTGCGCGTACAGTTCAAAAGCTTCTTTGATTAAAGGAGCAACCTGAGTATCTTGAGTTTTAACTTGACCAGAACCGTTATTGATATAACCAAGAGGAGCATTAAAAGGGTAGATGCCTTGTTTCAAGCGGCCATACATACCTTTAATTGTTTCTTCGCGAAGGTTCCGAATATAGTCAGCAGCAATAACGGCTTGAATGTCAGCTGATAATCTTCCGCCTCTCGCTCTCAAATCAATGCTCTCATGAGCAAAATGAACATCAATGCCATAATCGATCAAGTCACCTAATGAAGACCAGTCCTTAAGGTTCCTGGCACTCCTGTCGATTTTATGAATAATGACTCCATCAGCTTTCTGACTCCTAAGCGAATTAAGCATTTTTGAAAAAACAGGTCGGCCTTGTTTGGCCGCTGTTTCTCTTTCTTCAAACCATTGTATGATTTCCAATTGGTTATTTTTAGCGTATCTCTCAATTGCACTCTTTTGTTCTTGAAGGGAAACGCCTAATTGGCCTTGCCGAATGGTCGAAACACGGATATAGCCATATACTTTTTCTTTCATAATAATAAGTGAAGACTTACCCTATTTTAAGTGACTTATACTTCGCTGTCAAAACCAGAACGTTTCTTTTCCCGATCCCGTTCTTCCTTTTCGAGACGATAATATATATCCATACAGATGCGTAAATGTTGCCTGAATCGCTCTTCAGCTTCTACTAGCTCATCGCCTTTAAGGTGAGGGCATCTTTTTCGTATGAATGGAATTGGTTTATAAGTACGTTTTCTTTTCATGAATCAACATTAACGAATATGGACTGCACCAAATAGAATGGTGAAAAGCAAGTTATCAACAATTTCCCTTTCTCCCGAAAGAATACCGCTACTGATAATCTAGGTACATGAGCAATTCAAAAAATAATAAAAGCAGCAATTTGAACCATAATGAAATAATTACTTCGAAAGTGAATCCTGACGGATGTCTTTTTGAAATGCTTTATGATCACCTTAGTAAAAAAACAAGCTTATTGCGGTGGGAAGATGAAAAAATAGAAATCAGATCAAGTTTTATTAGTAAAGAAGGTAATAGGCTTCATCCCTATTCACCCTACAACCCGCTAATTCATAAAAAGTTGATTCTTTTTTCTCAAAACCCTAAAGAATATGTATCAAAGTCTGATTTGCTAAACTGCATCCGAAGCTTTATTCATCGCTATGTTGATTTAACAGATACCTTCGAGTTAATAGCTTCTTACTATGTCCTACTATCTTGGCTATTTGATAAATTCAACGAAATACCATATCTCAGGGTAAGAGGAGATTACGGTTCAGGTAAGACAAGGTTTCTACAAACTGTAGGCAGTCTGTGCTACAAACCGATCTTTGCTTCCGGCGCTTCTACAGTAGCCCCTATCTTCCATATATTGAATCAGATTGGTGGAACTCTGATCTTAGATGAAGGTGACTTCCGTTTTAGTGATGAGAAAGCCGATATTGCAAAGATACTAAACAATGGCAATGCCAAAGGTTTCCCAGTACTTAGATGTGAAAAAATAAATCATCGAGAATTTTCACCCGTAGCCTATGAGGTGTTCGGTCCTAAGATTGTAAGTTCCAGAAACGATTATGCAGACAAGGCCTTGGAAAGTCGATTCATCTGTGAGGACATGGGCCTAAGGCGAGTTAGGCGGAATATCCCTATTACTCTCCCTCAATCTTTTCACAAAGAAGCACTAGAACTGCGAAACCGACTTTTGCTTTGGAGGCTTAAAAATTATAGAAAAATCCAACATACTGAAGACTATATAAACAAAGCAATTAGTCTGCGTCTTAATCAAATATATGCCCCCTTGCTCTCTTTGGTGAGCAACGATGAAGATCAAAATATAATCATCACATTTGCTCAAGCACAACATAAGCAGAACAAAGTAGATGCCGGTCATGACATAGAGGTTCATATGCTCTTGGTAATAAAAGAAATCCAAGAAAAAATGAAAGAGCCAATTTCTATATCAGAAATTACTAAATTGTTTATTAAAAATTATGAAATGGAATATGACCGGAAAATATCTCATCGTTTCATTGGTGGCATTGTTAGAAAAAAGCTAAGGCTAAGAACTCGAAAATGCAATGGTAAATATATTATATCTGAAAATCAAAAAGATAAGCTTAAACACCTATACGACAAGTACGACATCTGATCACTGGACGTGGGGACATGGGGACTTTGGTACCGGTTTGAACAATCAGATAACTAAAATTACATGTTTTGTTAAATTAAAATTAATTTATGTTCTGTATAATAGTCCCCGAAGTCCCCAAGTCCAAAAATATTGCTGCCCACGCAAAATTCCCATCCTACGAATAATAATCTTTTTAATTATTATTAATATGTAATTACTAAAAAATAATATGGAGGGAACTAAAATATTTTCATATTTTAAGACATATCGTCTTAAAGCAGGACTAACTCAAAAAGATCTAACCTACTTATTAGATATAACTTCAGCGTCAACAATTTCCAAAACAGAAAAGAATATTCAAGAGCCAACATTGAAGATTGCTCTCGCATACTGTCTTATATTTGAAATTAAGATTGAAGACATTATGCCAACTCTGTCTCGTGATATTACTAAAATAATTTTTAAACGCGCTCCTCTTTTGGTTAAGGAGTTAAAAACGCAATCCCAATCACCATTGGTGAAACAAAGGATTGCTTTTTTAAATTCTTTGTATGTTAACCGAAAGAAGAAGCGCTAAAACCTATGTATTATAAAAAACAAAAAATGTCGTATGAACTATTGCTAGCCATTGATTTTATGCCACGTGGTTTTGCATTCGCTTTGTTTGAAAAACCAGACTCATTGATTGACTGGGGGTTGACGGACATACGAATTAATGTGTCGAAAAGAAGTTTTCAGCGCATAAGACAATTAATTGAATTCTACCGCCCTAGCAGAATCGTTCTGGAAGATGTCAAGAAAAGCTCTGCTCATCGAAGCAAGAATCTAAAACAGTTGTCTGAGGAAATCAAACTACTAGCTAGAAACAAGGAAATTCAGGTCACCAGCTACTCAGCTAAAACAATTCAAGAAGTATTCAGCAAATTCAAATGTCAAAACAAACACGAGAGAGCCAAAGCTATTTGTGAATGGCTTCCTCAGTTATCCTCGCGCATACCTCCCAAAAGAGCCATATGGATGAGTGAAGACCCAAGGATAAATCTGTTTGATGCCGTCTCGTTGGCTCTTACTCATTATTACCTCGAAAACTAAAAAAATCAGTTCTTTTATAAACTCAATAAACTAGGAGGAGGAAAATGTGGAATTTTCCGCATAGCAGTGTCTTGTCTCAAATACCGAAGTTGTACAAGACAGAGAATGTTTCCCTACAAGACAAAATAATTCATCTTCACTTCTTCATAGGAAGTTGTGACTGGTATATTGCCGAATATGACGGCCAGGACATCATGTGGGGATTTGCCATCTTAGGAGGAGATACTGTGAATGCCGAATGGGGATACATATCTTTCAATGAACTAAAAGAGATAAACATCAACGGCATAGAAGTAGATTATGAAATCTACTGGCAACCCAAAAAGGCCTGTGAGATCGACAAAATACAGCAATGTAGCGGATTCTAAAGCAATTTTGCTTAAGCCTCAAACAAAACCAAGGTTAACGTACCTTGGTTTTACTATTAGATCTTCTATTTTTTCCCCTTCTACTAATGTCCCAGTAAGTAGGGATAATTGATTTATGAGCTCAAACATATTAATCATAGGCAAAACAAATTTTAGACGAAGTAATCAAGTCTTCGGTATCAAAGAGGCTGATCGTCTTTTGCATATATACTTAATTGGAAAAACTGGCGTAGGGAAAACCACCCTCATTGAAAACTTCATTACTCAGGATATTGAGAATGATCGAGGATTGATATTCTTTGATCCTCACGGGGACTGTGTTGAACGACTCTATCAGAAATTTAAAAATAGAAAGAGTCACAACATAATATATTTTAATGTGCCTGACAATTTAGAAGGGATCGGATACAATCCAATTCGTAGAATTCCCAAAAAGAACCGTCCAATGGCAGCCTTGGGTATATTAGAGGTATTTAAGAAACAATGGGACGATTCTTGGGGAGTGCGAATGGAACATATATTCCGTAACGCTCTCATGACTCTCTTTGATCAGCCAAAAGCAAACTTAGCTGATATTCTAAGACTTCTCAATAATGAAAGTTATAGGAGAAGGGCTTTGCAATATGTTGAGAGCCCTAGAATCAAGGATTTTTGGCTGAAAGAATATGCCAAATATTCTTATAGGTTTAGGGCAGATTCCATTGCTCCAATTCAAAATAAAGTGGGGGCCTTCATCGCTAATCCTATAATTTACCAAATACTAACTGAGGAGAGGGTAAATTTAAGCTTTCGGAAGGCTATGGATGAGGGTCAAGTGATTCTAGTTAATTTGTCTAAAGGGAAATTGGGTGAAGATGCATCTTCCCTCCTAGGTGCTCTCTTAATGACCTCAGTAGGCTTGGCCGCCTTTAGCAGAGCTAATACCATAGAAGAAAAGCGAAGAAGCTTTACGCTCTATGCTGATGAGTTTCAGAATTTCACCACGCTGTCTTTGGTCAATATGGCTTCTGAACTTAGGAAATATCATGTTGGTCTGGTACTAGCTAATCAATACCTTTATCAATTGGAAAGGGAAATTAAAGAATCAGTATTAGGAAATGTAGGAACAATGATTGCTTTTCGCATGGGAACACCTGATGCAGTATACCTTGAAAAAGAGTTTCAACCTGTCTTTGATAGATATGATCTCTTGAATTTACCTAACCATCATATTTTATTAAAATTGATGATTGATGGGAGACCTACAAATGCTTTTAGCGCTTCAACGTTGCCGCCCGGTAACTTATTGTCTAATCATTAGCTCCCACTTGTAACGCGGTATTATTAAAATTAGATCAGTCGGAGTTGCCTCATTACGTATGGAGCAGATTATCGCCTGGATCGGGCGATAGCCGGAAGTAACATCACTTAAAATGACGAAGATTGCGGGCATACATTAGCTGTCTGCTGGTCGGTTCCGTTTTTACCGCTTCTTTCTCATGTTATAACGGCCTTTTGTTATTAACATCATTCCAAAGCCTGTACCCGGCTCTATCAACCCTCACCAAACCCTTACCATCAATTATACCTACCCACGAATTTGCAACATATTTAGCCCCGACTATCACCACCACCATGAAGTCAAGATGACATATATTTAATTTAAGGGCTTTCTTTGATTCACTTATATCAATCCAGGAAGGCTTGGGATTCTCCTCAAAGTGTGTGTGCCATTCTCCAACCAGAACAGTTTTACCATTACTTGCGCGCCATATCCGGTCAAGAAGTAACTGGCCCCTCTCCCTGGACCTCTTAAAAAAACGAGGTTTTTTTGTGTCATCGGGGCCTGGTGGTGTGGCCACGCAAATCACCAGTTGATCGCCAAATAACTGTCCAAACAAGTAACCACCCGATTCTGGCTGGTCTGATGTAATTTGCCTTGAACGCTCAAACATCTTTACTGTGTTGGGCGTGAAAAGAATCGTACCCCGCTGTGGATTTTCATAAAGCATTGAGTATTACCTTTTACAGGCAGGGCAGCTGGAGTGTCTCGGAAATCCGCTTTTTATAAGTTCATCTCCTACATTGTCATTGTATAGATCAGATATGTCCAGGCCATGATTCCTTGCCGTCTTCAGATCACCTAACTGATGCCATCTAGAACTAACACCTATATCACCATGAAGGTAAGCTAGGGCTAACCGAGCGGCTACAATTGCTGCTTGATCCGCAACTAGGGCCGAGTACGGTTGGAAGGTGGCTTGGCATCCCTCTTCACGTGTTAAGACCTCGCTGGCGAGTCTGGTATCTACAGCATATCTGAAAAGGATGCCTTGCTTTTCTTCTAATTTAAAAGCGCAACGCAGGCAGCCTCCCTTGCCCGGAACAGTCAAAATCGCATGCGAAGCTATACCACGTGCTTCAGTCCAGGTGTAAATTGCCGATCGTGGTTCTTGACCATTAGTGAGAAGATCATTCAGCCTTAACTCAAGATTTTTGTCTCCCGTTGCTGCTACCACCAAATCATTTTTTATGATTAAGTCGGGACGCGCTGCCATTACTTTATATAAATCATCATGATAAGACTCAACTACCAAATGCGGCGATTGGCATTTTAGTAAGGCAGCTAAATTAACTGCTTTGCTGCCTCCTAATATAGGTGCTGGCAAAATGTGCCTAGCCATATTTTCAATATGATATTCATCATTATCCACCAGAATAAGTTTTCCTACACCTCCGAGTGCCAACAAGTTTGCTATCCGACAACCAATTGATCCACAACCAACAACAAGCACCGATTTTTCGAACACCTCGGCACTTCTTTCCAAGCCAATTCTGGCATGTAATCTGATAGGGTCAGCTCGCGTTATCCCTGCTCTTATAACCGGTTCATTTGGAAAGCATTTGGTTAGTAGTATTTTCCCTGTCACTTTGTTATCCCTGAAGCCAGGGCAAATAGCTTTGTTCCCTCTTTTACCTTTAGGCCTTGAGTGTATCCATCCCCCAAAGGCGTAATGCGTACCAACGGGGATCGAAAACAAAACGTAATTAAACAACCTATCTTTGTGCTCCGTCAAAAAGTCGCAAAGCGCTTTCAAGGCATCGGGGTCTACCTTACTCAATAGCGTATAAATCTCCTTGGATTTGGTCGGGAAGGGTGGCCTGAATGCTGCTTTCAGTGGCAAGTAAATATTCTCATAATATTGTGCCTTATCATTGCCTAAGCTAGCGTTCGCTAGCCACTGTCGGCATTGTTCTTTACTCTCACCAAATATGCTATTCGCTCCGTCACACTTCTTGTCTAATGCTAACCTTGATACAGACCGGGGTTTACCTCCTGGCGTAATTAAGCTGATCCACTTTTGGGTATCGTAATCTCCCCAATACGCTTCAAATTCTTGCTCAAAGTCACTTTTATTAGTGCCGATTAATCCGGCGACTATGGTCTCTTCGACCAATCTCAGAGCATCCTTGATTATTTGAATCGGCCTGTCGGGGATGGGGAACACTTCTTGCGAATTGGCGTAACAAAGATGGTTCTCGCGTGTTGACGTCAAATGAGGAATCACCACTCTTGGATCGACCAAATAGAAATTGGGCAGTTTATCCGGAAAAGCTACCGGCAGGGCAACTACTATTTTCACCCTTTCCCCGCCGCATACTATTTGCCCTTTCCAGGCAGCAGTATTGATAAATTGTTCTGGTATTTCTCCTTCTAACAAACGGGTAAATCCACCGTCAGGTAATGATTCGAGGTATAGCCCAGCTTGCTCTCGTGCGCTTTCCCTGAGGGTTTTCAGGGACCATTCAGGCACTACCTGTGCTCACACCGACGATACCGGGAGCTTGGTGCGTCTTGGAGCTTTGGCCCTTACCGTCCTCGTCTTTAATCACCGGAAACCTTTCACCGAGTTGTTTTTGCCAATATTTTGCCGCCTCTTCTGCGCTTTCGTGTTCCAGGGCGGTTTCGGCATCCTGGACAAACTTTATCAACTTGGCCATGAAATTATCAAATTGTGGATCACTAATTCGTTTCCTCAAATCTTCTGTATGATCCTTTGGGTTCCTAATGCTCTGATCGAATTTCAATCTTTCATAAATTGTCGATACGGTTTCGGCAAAAGCTTCATCATCCCTATCAGAGGGTTGAAACTCTTCAGTGGCTAATATTGTCAGGACAATGCCCGCTGGCATATTGTAAGAACTGCTTTGTCCTATGTAGTCCGACCAAGCCTTAAAATACCGCACCACTCTACGTAAAAGGGCTCCTTTGCTGGCAACTTCACCTTCAAACCAGTCACTTAAGGCACGAGGGTCACTAAATTTCCAGCCATCGTTTTTTATTGCCAACTCCGGCCGCCTGTTGGGGTCCTTCCCGGTGAGGTAATAGATAGGAAAGTCCACATGATATCCCGCCTTGAATGGCACCCGGACACAACGTTTTTTGTCTTTAGCAGGATCAACCTGCTTATAGCTATCCGCCGCCTCTTTCACCCACGCGTGGACGGTTTCTGGTGACTGCCGCGATTCCTCGTCAAGCGGTGGGTCGAAATAAATACCGTCATCAATGTCGTAGTCGCTGTTTAAGGGGTTTACGGTTGTGCCGTTATGGAATGAACCTTGAATTTTGAACTTTATTTTAGGGCGATTTTTCTCTTCGAACTTTGTTCTAATGTGGCTTCTAAGATTATCACGGCTTCTGATGAGATCATCACGTTTAGACTTTGCGAGCAAGATTTTACCATGAAAAGCATTGCTGGCGGTAAAAAAGTTTTTCTGGCAGTTAGCCATGCTTGTCCTCCATAAGACCTAAGAAGTGTTGCAAAAAAACTGCCCCATTTGATCCAGGAGACATATGGGTTTCCGCATCCTTTACCGCTAGAGATTTGAGAAGCTTCAAGCTATCTGTGCCGGCTTTGTCCAAACCGATAAGCTTTTTTTGGCTAGCTGACAGGTTCTGATGCTCTATCCTTAAGTACATACCACCATTCAGCTCAAGCAGCAGTTTGGCTATGTTGTGAGCCCCTTCTGCTTGAAAGGTAAGGGGCAGAGTAACTAGCTTTAGATTCCAGTCAAGTAGGCCTCTTCTCTTACGCTTTACTCTGGCTTCGCCAACCGGCTCAGGTATGTTTCCCAACGAGAAAAGAGCGATGTTATCTAAGGAAATACCATCATGTTTAGCTTTCAGGTAGCTCAACGCTTCTGTTATGGCCACTAGAGAAGGGTTATTGCCCCATAATCCTCCATCAACATAATATTCGGCACCACTGGCTGTCTCCAACTCTGCTACTGGTAAAAAGTACGGTGCAGCTGAAGTTGCCAAAGCGACCTGCCATACAAAATAATGTTGGTCTCTATAGAAGCTTTCATGGTGGGGAGTTTTAAAAACGCGGTTGGAACCGGTTATAAGATTGGAGGTCGGGATACAAATAGATAGGTTGGGATAGCCTCCAGAGCTTAGGTCGCCCATTTTAATTTCACCGAAGAACTGCTTGCAGGCTGAGACCAGAGCTTTATTATCGTAGACAGAACTGACCAAACCTCGGCCAAAAATCCTAATGCTTTTTATCAATTTATTGTGCGGTTTGAATATGTTAGGCCCATGGATATCAAAAAATTCCATTATCTCCGCTGGTCTTTTCCCGCATGCCAGCCCTAAGGCAATTATGCCGCCTATTGAGGTGCCGGAGATGATATCAACCTTTTCGGAAATAGACGCACCGAATTTATTTTCGAGCTGATCCAGCACAGCAGCGGCGTAAAGCCCTTTTGCTCCTCCACCGTCAATACTGAGAATTTTTACCATGCTACTCCTATGGCTGGTTCATTCCCTTTTTGAAAAACCCTCTAATCGCTAATCCATAAGCATCAACACTAGTTTTGTCAAGCACAAGGAGCATAATTTATAGTATATTTGATAGTGGTTACTTATTATATATTGTGAGCACCCTAACAACCATTGGTATTTTTATGTTTTATTTACATCCTTGACTTCCGTTGGCGTGAATGGGTTACGGGCCTGAGTGCTCGATGCACATGCTCTAGATTGCGTGGGGCGGAACGGGGTTCCCTGTTTGTTACAGCAATACTCCCCGGCCGAAGCAACTAGGTAGGAGTCGGTACGGACGTTTACACATTTAAGAGGGAAAACAAGCCTCGATTTGGGCCGCAACGCGAAACCTCAACTTTTCATCAATGCTGCAACCTTCTTTTTGAAATACGCCGTTGGCCCGTTTTTCAATTGCCGGGCCAAGGTCCCCGGATCAACGCCCAGCTCCTGGGCAAACTGCTCCTGTGTAAGACCTTGATATATTCGGTGGCATTCGAGTATTTGCTCCCAAGACTTGTTAGGCTTCCAAGGACAATAGTCCAAGAATTTCATGATGCCCGGATAATACCTGACTGTCGGTTCCATTCGGTTTGCTTCCCAATTCCAGACGGTATTCTCCGATACCTGGATAAGGCGGGCCACATCCTTCTGCTCAAGTCGTGAGTCTAACCGCTTTTGCCTGATATGATCGCCTATGGTGATTATCTCTTTGGGATAACAAGATAATTTAGGACGCTGAGCTAATTTGATGATGGGATGACAACATGGCAACGCAACGGTGGATGCGCAGCTATACTATTATCCCAAAAACGCAGGCATCACAGGTGGCTCACGAAGGGCCACCCTCTAACCGCTAGGACCTTTGATATAAGCTGGCTGAGTTGCCCGGCCTGAAGCTGCTGGCGGGATATAACGTACACCGCTGGTTTCCAGGCTGATTATCCGGATCGTTCGATATGGTCGCTAAATGCCCCTGTCCAGGCTTCTATAACCAATTGCCTCGGAAAGATGAGGGAGGCCTATATCTTTACTCCCTTCAAGATCGGCGATTGTGCGGGAGATTTTCAGAATCCGGCTATATGCCCTGGCGGAGAGCTTGAATCTTTCCATGGCGGTTTCCAAAAGACGGAGCCCTTCACTTGATAGCTTGCAATGCTGGCGGGTAAGCCGCGTAGGCATCTGCGCATTGCAATAAACACCCGTCCCTGCAAGCCGTTGTTCTTGGTGCCCACGTGCTTTGATCACTTCCCGGCGAATATCAGCCGAAGAAGCACCGCAGGTGTCTGAGGACAGCTCCTTGAAGGGCACCGCCGGAACCTCAATCTGAATGTCAATGCGATCCATCAATGGCCCGCTTACTTTGCTCTGATAGTTGCGCACTTGCAGCGCCGAGCACGTACAAGCCATCCGTGGATCACCATAGTGGCCGCAGTTGCATGGATTCATGGCAGCGCACAAAGTTATGCGCGCGGGGTAGTCCACCGTAGCCGCTGCTCTGGTTACGGTGACAGAGCCTGTTTCCAACGGCTGCCGCAAAACCTCCAACACGCTTTTCTTAAATTCCGGCAATTCGTCTAAAAAAAGGATTCCATTATGCGCCAGACTTACTTCTCCTGGCCGGGGAATGGTTCCGCCTCCGATTAGACCAGCATCCGAAATAGTATGGTGCGGTGAACGAAACGGTCTTTGGGTAATCAATGCCGTATCCGAGGGCAACTTGCCAGCCACACTGGCGACTTGCGTAACTTCTATGGCCTCCTCAAATGACATGGGCGGCAGGATAGTGGCGAGCCGGCGGGCCAACATGGTCTTGCCGCTTCCCGGCGGGCCGATCATTAGGACATTATGTCCACCTGCGGCCGCAATGGTAAGCGCCCGTTTGGCATGCTCCTGTCCCCTGACTTCGTTCATGTTTGGGCCGTCGTTATTCTCCGGTGCCATGAACAATTTTGAATCAAGTTGAGCTGAAGGAAGTTTCTCTTTGCCCAATAAGTGCGCAATGACCTGGTCCAACCGTTTAGCGGCCAGCACGTCCACCCCTTCAACCACAGCCGCTTCCAATGCATTCTCGGTCGGCACAATAAGTGTCTTCAGGCCGTTTTTACCAGCAGCTACCGACATGGGTAGAACACCGCGAACAGGCCGTATGGCTCCATCCAAGGCCAGCTCGCCCACCACTCCTATCCCCATCGTTTTTTCTGGTGGGAAAACGCCGGATGCCTGCAAAATACCCAATGCGATAGGAAGGTCGAAAGCGGTGCCTTCCTTGCGAACATCAGCGGGGGCCAAGTTGACCGTAATGCGGTTTACGGGGAGCGCATAGCTTGAATTGACAAGAGCCGCCCGAACCCTTTCCTTGGATTCGCGGACCGCTCCATCAGGCAGGCCGACAATGTTGAACACGGGCAATCCCGGAGCCAGATCGACTTCAACCTTGACATGATACGCATCAATTCCCAGCACGGCCAGCGATGTAATCTGAGCTAGCATAAACATTCCACATTCAGGCTTCAGAAACGATAGTAAAAGAGAACAACTTAAGCCCTCTTGGCGCGTGTTCATTATAGTTGCCAGGGCAGACTACGCAAGCGGCAACCGTTACTGCCGGCTCATTCGCAAAATAACCTGCAAGTTGGCCCTTTTGGTTTTCAAGTAAGCCGACGGGCCTGATTTCCGTTGTCGTACCAGCGCTCCCGGATCAACTCCCAACTATCTTGCCAATTGCCCTGACGATACTCCCTGGTTGATACCGATACGGCTAGGCCTTGTTCGGCCAAGGTTCGGGCCCAGGTGCGGCCGCTCGCTATCGCCTACATCAGTGCCTGGACGGTCAGGCCCATTGCAACGCTCAGCTGACCACCACACAGGTGCGGGCGCATTGCCGTCTGTCGGAGGAATGCCTGAGTCTGCTGGAAAAGGCTATGAACCGCTTCAGCCTATCGGGTCAGGCCTACATCCGCATCCTCAAGATTGCCCGGACCATTGTCGACCTTGACGGAGCCCATGGCATCGCCCGGAACCACCTGGATGAGGCGATCGGCTACCGCAGCCTGGATAGGGGCATGGGCTGAAGCTCCGACGATCAAACCCACTGTTGATTTTTTCCCATGCACTGACAGTCAGCCTCTAAAACGCCCTGGGCCGTGTAATGCAATCGCCATATATCCTGGAAGAATTTTGGTGAAATAGCTTCCTGTGTTCATCCATGCGAGTGCGTTAAACCTGAAAAAAGAGGTGGCCCCCAATCGTTAGACAGTTTGGCGGCGTAGTTAAGGTGGATGGTATTTGTTGTTGTCATGCCGCCGCTTCGGTCAATCCCGTCGTGGGTCGGCCCCAGTATGCCTCGTCCGGCGTTTTGCCATCCAGGCTGGAGTGGGGTCGCCGTTGGTTATAGTAATCGATCCAGGAGCCGATTCCCTTCCTGGCCTCGCTTCCCGTCTCAAAGGCATGCAGATAGACACATTCATATTTGAGAGAGCGCCACAGGCGTTCGATCATGACATTGTCCATCCAGCGGCCTTTGCCATCCATGGAAATTTTGATCTCAGCATCCTTGAGCACCTGGGTAAAGCCAAAGCTTGTGAATTGGCTCCCCTGATCGGTATTGAAAATCAGGGGGTTGGGAAACCTTCGCAGGGCATCACTCAAGGCGGCCACGCAAAAATCAGCATCCAAGGTGTTGGACAGTCGCCAGCTCAGCACCTTGCGGCTGGCCCAGTCCATGATCGCCACCAGGTAGAGAAAACCACGCCTCATCGGGATATAAGTGATATCGGCGCACCAGATGTGGCCGGGTTCGCTTATCTCCACCCCGCGCAGTAAATAGGGGTAAACCTTGTGCCCCGGCTGGGGCTTGGATGTCCCGGGCTTCTGGTAGACGGGGCTAAGCCCCATCTTGCGCATCAGCCGCACCACCCGCTTCCTGCCCACGCGATGCCCCTCACGCCGGAGCCAGCGGACCATCTGACGAGAGCCGTACCAGGGCGTTTCCAGAAACTGCTCATCCATCTTGCGCATCAGCTCAATATTCAGCGGGTTTTCGCCCGTGGCTTCGTAATAAAACGATGAGCGGCTGATTCCCAGGAGCTCACATTGGCGGACAATGCTCAATCCCTTGGGCCTGCTTGCCTTCACCATCGCTTTCCTCCGATCAAAGCTCAGCGACCGGAGGCCTTGGCCAAAAAATCCCGTTCAATGGTCAACTGCCCAATCTTTGCATGAAGCTCTTTGATCTGGGATTCTCCGGCCTCTTGCTGCTTCGCACCCTTGCTGGAGAAAACTTCTGTCAAGCCTTCGGTGGCCTGGCGCTTCCACTGCGCAATCATATTGGGGTGGATGTCAAACCGTGCTGCCAGCTCGGAAAGAGTCTGCTCGCCCTTCAATGCCTCCAGCGCTACCGTGGCCTTGAATTCGGCCGAAAAGCGCCTGCGTTTGGTCTTGCTCATAGCTGGTGTCCCTCCATCGGACTCATCCATACCACCTTACACTATTGTCCGATTTTTGGGGTCCACCTCTGTCGGCCTTGGCCGCCAGAGCGGCGCCACAAGTCAGGCCTACAAATAGCAGTGCCCCGGCGAATACGGCAAAGGCCTTACGCAGCCTGTTATCCATCGCCAATACTCCTTAAACGAATAATCCAAATTCCCATAAGGTTTATTCCATTTAAAAAGCATAAGCGATTAATCAATCGAGGATGCTGCGCAATATCAAGAGGCTGACATGGTTCGATTTTGGCCGGAAAATCGTCAGGAGAGGCGGTTTATTTGGTATTTACTCGGGCATTTACCTCCAAATGGGGCCATTGGCGGCGGCCCCATAAACCACCCCGGTCCCCATTAGCACCCTCAAACCATCATCCGGGCGGCCTTTTTGAGGTTGTAGGCCATGGCGTCTATGAGCAACTGCAGGCCCAGTTTTGCCGCGCCCAGGTAACGGGCCCTGGCCAAGCGGTAGTCTTTCTTGAGTGTCCCGAAGGCCCGCTCCACCGATCCCCGGCAGCCGCTGATGGCCCGGTTGACCATTCTTTCAGCCTTGGTTAACGGTCTGCTTTTCACCGCCTTGTACATGATAAGATCAAACAGCCCGGCGTCCTTAAGCGCGCTACGATTGGCGGCGCTGCTGTAGCCCTTGTCCGCCGCAACGGGCGAGCCCCGCTCAAGCTCGCACTGGTTGACCACCGCCATCATTTCCTTGCAATCAGCCCGGTTGGCCGGGGTGGCGTGGCCGGCCATGATGAAGCCGTGCTCCCCATCCACGGCCATATGTACCTTGTAGCCGTACCAGGCCCGGTTGCCCTTCCTGGTCCAGGCCGCATCCACATCACCGGAATAACTGGTCTTTACTTCATAACCACCGCTTTCCGGCTCGTCATCTTCCTGGCGGTCCACTGGAATCACTTCCTGTTTTTTGCGGGGCCGCCGGGCACTCTCTACGATGCTGGCGTCGACGATGATGCCGGCCTTAATCTCCAAGCCTCCGGCCGCGATCTGGTTGTTGATCATGTCCAGCAGGGGCTTTGCCAGATCCTTTTCATGCAGTTGGTTGCGGAAACGGCAGATGGTGGAGTTGTCGGGCACCTCGTTGTCCAGAGAAAACCCGCAAAAGTGGCTGAAGGAAATGCGGTCTTCGAGGTTTTCCGAAAGCTCACGGTCCGACAGGCCATACCACGATTGCAATAGCAGGGCCTTGAACATGCTCAGGGCGGGATAGCTGGGATTGCCCACGGCGTCGGGCTTGCGGCGCAATTTTTTCTTGAGCAGCATTTCGATGGGCCGCCAGTCGACCAACTCGTCGATTTTTTCAGGTGTGGTCTTGTTTCTTTTGCGCCGCACCGCCGCCATATCGGCGAAACCGCCTTTTTTGTCGAATCGATTGGCCATCAATGCCTCCAAACTGGGTGTTTGGAAAATTTTAGCTAATAATCCCAACATGATAAAGTTGATAATTAGGTAATTTGCCGTGAAGCACTCTCCAATCACGAGTAAAGCGGGTTCCTATCCAACTCATTCATTCAAGCAATCCCGTGGACAGGAAGCACGGGTCAGGTCATGGCTCAGACAAGCCGGCTGTCCAGACTGTAGCGTGGCAGTCACCGGCGATTCGTCGGCATGGTTGCCACCTGGAAGTTTTTTGGATTTCCTTAGGAGGCAAGCCTCACCTGATTGCGTCCGGAGTTCTTGGCCAGGTAAAGAGCATTGTCGGCCCGGGCCATGAGCCCCTCAAGGTCCTCGCCCTCTTCCAATTCGGCGACGCCAAAACTGGCTGTGTACTTGATTTGTTGCTCTTTCAGTTGGACTCCGGCCTCCAGAAAGGACTCACGGATACGGTGAGCCACGGTCTTGGCATCTTCCAGGGTGCTCTCCACCAAGATAACGCCGAACTCCTCGCCTCCCAGGCGGCCCAGAATGTCGCTGTCCCTGATATTCTGTCTAGCCAGCATGCCGACCTGACTCAGCACCTTGTCGCCCGCGGCATGGCCGTATGTGTCGTTGATTTTTTTGAAATGGTCCAGGTCAAAACCGATAAATGACAGAGGGAATCCGTAACGGTGGAAGCGTGAAAAATCCTTCTTGGCGGATCCCAAGAAGTAGGCGCGGTTGTAGGCGCCGGTGAGTTCATCGAAAGTGGCCATGCGCTTGAGTTCGCGCTCCATGCTTTTGCGTTGGGTGATGTCCTTGTAGCTCTCAACCACTCCGGCTAATTCCCCGGCGAAACCCAACAGGGGAGTCCCGGTCATTATATAAGTCCTGGGTTCGCCGCCGGGGCGTTCATAATTGATCTCCACCTCCATGGATTTGCCGGTCGTTTGTACCTGTTCAAAAAGACAAAACTTGTCACCGCACATGCTCTCGCTGAAAAGATCGTGGCAGAATAGACCCTCCGCTTCCATCTTGTTCGCCCCTGTCATTTTGGCAAAAGCATCGTTGATGCGTATGATCTTTTTGTCATTGTCCAAAACGCATATGCCATCTGATGAAGCGTTGAAAATGATGTTCAACTCCGCTGATATCACCTCCGCCTCCACGGCCATGAGATTGGCTTTTTCGATTACATCTTCCAGCTGTCGCACTGTAAATTCCAACTCGTCCGCAGTCTCCTGTCGGCGCTTTTCGCTGAGTTTGAACTCGGTAATATCGCGCAGGACGCCCTGAAACCCTATCACCCTGCCATCCGCGTTCCTTCTTTCCGAAGCAGTGACCAATACATCAAACTCCCGGCCGTCAATGGAGCGTATGCGGCAACTGAAATTCCGGACAGATTGATATTGCGACATTTCCTTCAAAATGCGCTCTTTGTCGGTGGCGTCGACGAACAGATCTGTGTATTTGATCTGCCGTACGTGCGTGGGGCCACACCCTAGCATCTTTAGCCCGGCGGGATTTACCTCCTGCATCATTCCTTTGTCGTCTATTACAAATACAGGGTCTGGCATGTCATAAAACAACTGCCGGTATTGGCGGACTGAATTGACATCCACCTTATCGACTCGTTGCTTTTGTTTTGCCAGTTGAGATCTTAGTTCCTGTAATTCTGACAAAAGTTCTTCTTTGGTTTTGTCTTTGTCGTCCATGAAATGAACCTTGCGCTCGGATTTTGCGGCTGTCGTCGCTTTCCACCGTTTTTTGACGTCCCGACCCCCAGTAAGGAAACGATTGCTCCGTTGATAAGCCCGCGCCTCGCTTCTCATCATTTTGAGCCCTCTGTTGGTTCCGGCTATGCCATCAACTCGGTTGCCCAACATAAAGCTGCCTCAAGGTCTACCTGTCACCGCTTTATTACTTAAAAATACTGTGAAAATAGGGATTATCGCTTTTTGGGCCATTTTAGTCCAGTCCTGTTTTTCAATCAACCGTATGCCCTTGGGCAACCAATGCTGAGCATGATGGGTAATGGGAACCGTTGAGGCTGCATCTACCCACCGGCAACGGCCTTGCTTATTAACTTGGTTCTATAAGGGTGTCCGAGAAAAAGCCGTTTGCCTTCAATGAGCGTTAAGCAGGTTACAGTCCCCACTCTGACCTTTGCCGCTTTAATTGTTGCCGTATCGCTACTCAGTCCGCTGAACTCACGCCCTTCACCATCCCCGAGACCTTCTTTTTAAAAAACCCCGATGGCCCTCCCGGCGGCGACCGGAGCATGGGCCGAATGCGCACCATGCGTTAAGGAGCAAGCGCTTTTACATTTTTCCATCCACCTTTTCCCTCGGTTGGCCGGGTTGCGAAAATCCAGCTTGCGCTACAGAAACAATAGCGGTAGCATGCTACATAAAACGTAGCGTAATATAAGGGAGGATTGACATGCAAGTTCAGAGAATCAACGCCATCGAGCCGCCCTACACCGACGATGTCCAGAGGGATTTCGACCGGATTATGCCGCCGGGCATGCCGCCTTTGAACATCTTCCGCACCGTGGCCAACAACCCCAGGGTTCTGAGCCGGATGATCGCCGGAGGCCTGTTGGATCGGGGCTCCATCAGCATTGCCGAACGCGAACTGGTGATCCTGCGTACCTGCGCGGTATGCGGAGCTGAATACGAATGGGGCGTGCACGTAAGCGGCTTCGGCCACAAAACCGGCATGAGCCGGGCCCAGATCAGCGACACCGTCAGCCCAAAGCCGGATCCGGCGCTATGGGAAGACCGGCTGCTCATGCTCATGGAGATGGTGGACCAACTCCACGGAGACAGCACCATTGACGATGAACTGTGGAAAAGGCTGGCCGCCCGCTACGCTGAAGACCAGATCGTCGAACTGGTGATGTTGGCCGGGCTGTATCATGCGGTGAGCTTTATCGTAAACGCCCTGGTTATCGAAAAAGAGGAGTTCGCCCCGTCGTTCACCGGGTAGCCGCGGTCTCCGGGCCTGAAATCGTTTAAAAGCCGCAATTCGTGTCAACGTTGACCTCATTGCCCTCCTGCCGCAGATGCCACTGCGTGCCGGTGATCCGCGAAAGAAAGCGCAGGTCATGGCTGACCAGCAACAGCCCGCAGGGGCAGCCGCCCAGGGCCGCCTCCAGGCATTGGATTGCCGGAAGATCCAGATGATTGGTGGGCTCGTCCATGACAATCAGGTGCGGGCGGCGGATAACGCCCAGGGCCAGCAGCACTTTGCGCAGTTCTCCGGGGCTGGCCTCCAGGCTGCGCAGCAGGCGTTCGGGGCGCGAACCAAGGGCGCTGACCACGGTCATGACCTGGCCCAGTTGCTCGTTTGAAAGGCCTTGCACGGCCGCCATGATCTCCCGCGTCCGCGCCAGATCGATCTCCTGGGGCAGGTAAACAAGATGCTCCCGCGCCAGATCGAGCCGCCGGAGGACATGCAGGACAAGGGTGCTTTTGCCCAGGCCGTTGGCCCCGGTTATGGCGATACGCTCCTGCCGCGACATGGTCAGCTCGGGTATGGCCAGGCGGCGGCGACCGTCAAGGTCGATGGTCTCGGCCGGTATGCTGAAAATCCGGCGGCGCGGGGACACAGAGCCCTCGAGCCAGAAATTCATGGCATAACGCTTCTTCACCCTTATGGCTGAAACGCGCTCCTGGGCTTGGGCCAGACGTCCGCTGAGCTGATTGGCCAGGCGTCCGGCCTGGCCGTCCTTGCCACTGACGCGTACGAGGTCGAGCTTGGCCCGCCCGTCACTGTCGCCCCGGGCCAGGCCGCGCTTTGATTTCCGGCGGTCCGCCCCTGCCGCTGCCGCCTGGCGCTTCCGGGACGCCTTGCCCAGCCGTTCAAGTTCCTGCTCGGCCTTTTGGCGCTGCACGCGCAGGCAGTCCTCCTCGCGGTCGGCCTCGGCGGCGCCCTGGGTGTAACCGCCGGGGCGCATCACGGCTCCCGGCGGATCGATAAACAGGCATTGGCCGCACAAGCGGTCCAGCAGTTCGCGGTCATGGCTGACCAATAATCCGATCCCGTTAAAGGCCGCCAAGGCCCCGGCCAACAGGTGGCGGGCGTCCAGGTCGATATGATTGGTAGGCTCATCCACCAATAAGGCGTCGGGCCGTTGCCAGAGGGCCACGGAGATCTGGGCCCGTTTGCGCTCACCGTGGCTCAGCGTGGGCCAGCGCCCGGCCCAGTCGTCTCCGACCTGAAGCCTGCCGCGCAGCACGCAGGCTTCAGGGTCCGTGGCGCTGATCATTTGCGCCAGTTCCCTTGGCATATCATCGGTGCGCTGGGGGCAAAATACGATATGTCCGGGCCGCTTGACCGTCCCGCCTGTTGGCCGAAGCTCGCCCATGGCCAGACGCAGCAGCGTGGTCTTTCCGGCTCCGTTGGGCCCGATGACGCCCGTCCAGCCCCGGACAAAGTGGGCGCTGATATCTTTGAACAACGGCGAAACAGCGCCATCATGGACAAAGGCTATATGATTGAAATTCAAGGACAAGGCAGACCTCCAAAGTTGCGCGGGCTATCCCTGCCGGAGGTTGCCTATCCGTGGAGGCGGCGAAATAAAAAAACGCCACGGCTTTGCGTGGCATTGGCAAGATCAACTAATCAAGGCCACCGCGGAACCACACGGACAAAACGCACCGGCATCGCCCTCTCCGCCGAATCGGCGAGAGTGAACAAACAATTCCAGAATGCGTTTTGGTTAGTTCCTCAACGGTCCGCTCCTGATGAAATGGACCCCAAAATTAGCATCGCCCCCCGATATTGTCAAATTGCCGCCCAAGGCCAGGCCTATGGGCTGGCGTAGTATGGAGTAGGATATACCATGAAATCAGTTCGAGACGATTGAGCCATATTCGGCATTCAGGTATCGGCTCAGGGTATCGCCCTCAGCGTTTACCAACCATCAACCATTTGCTTGCGACCACAGCGATGGTTGGCCATAAAACCGTGTTGATCAGGTCATGGGCGCTTGCGGACAGACGCAAGTAACCAAGCGATACCCAGTCATCTTTTAAATCCAGGAATTCCATAACACCGGCAATAAAAAACACAGGCAATAAGCTCAAGTAGTCCAATCGGCCTCGCCGCCAAAAAACCACGGCCAGGAAAAAAACCAGCAGGCCTATATGTACATGGATTGCATCCTTGGACAAATTAAGGACCTCAAGGCAAGTAAGCTTGAAATTTTGATATGCGGAAGTTTCCATCGCCGCCTGCCGGTTTTAATAGGGAACCCGTTTATCCTGCCGATGTGAAGCTTTCTTTTGATAGAAACCTGAGCGGTGCGGACAATGCCGCTTTTACCGCCGTTTGGATATAAGGCCCTCACACCGCGTAACAGCGCCAGCCTACAACCGCTGGATCAGATAGACATAGGCATTCAGGGGCCCGGCCTTTTGCAACTCAAAGAAGGTCTTCAACAGGGCCTTGCGGTCGCGGCTCTTGACCAGGGGCGATAGGTACACCGCGCCCTTGCGGCCCGTCCCCGCGGGCACACCGCCCAGCAGTTCGGCCAGGGAGTCGTGGTGGGCTTGCGAAAAATCCTCGCCCAGGAGGAAGTTGCCGCTGATCTCCAGATTGGCGTATTCGCGGTTGAGCTGAAGCATTTGGTCAAATGCGGTCCGGACCTTGGCCGCGTCCAGGGGCTTGCCGATGGCTTTCAGGGTGGGCGTGTCGGCCGACTCGAAGCCCACGTTGATATAGGTATGGGCCTCTAGCTGATTGATACGCTCCCATAGCCCGTCCCCAGCCTCCAGCAGCGAATCCACGCTGCCGAACAAAAACAAGCTGGGGTTGTCCAGGCCAAAGGCCTCCATGGCCTGGGCGGCGGCGCTGGTGATTACGCCGTCGTCGGCGCCCAGGGCGTCGTGGTTGGCCAGGAACATGGCCTTGTAGTTGGCCAGGTTGCGGCCGTAATAGGCCTTGAGGCCCGCGATTTGCTCTTGGATATCGTCGGCCGGGCGGGTGGCCAGACGCTGTTTGCTCTTCACCGAACAGAATTTGCAATGATATCGGCAGCCGTCGGCGATGGTCAGGGGAATCACGTCGTAATCGACGTGCCGGGTGTCCGGCGGCAGCACCGAGGGCCGCCCGCCGATGATGGAATGAAGCTCCCCGGCCCTTTTATATAGGGTGGTGTCATCGTTGCGGCACACTGAATCGATAAAGTCCCGGACCTGGGAAGGCAGGCCGTCCCGGGGCGTGCCGCTCAGGTCTGCATAGAGCTGGGACCAGGCCGCGAAGGCCTGCATGATGTTCATGTCGTTGAACGGATTGAACTCGAACATGGGATTGCTGGCATAAGGCAGGCAGGGCAGATAATACTCGCCCAGCCAGGTAAAGATCCTCTCGCCCACCGAGCCCAGGGAATAAAAAACCCAGTCATTGCCGTCGGTGCGCTTGAGCAGTTCGCCCGGATGCCGCCAGTTTGGGCCGCGCCCCTGGATGAACTTGATCTCGCCGTTGAGGTTGAAGGTGAAGTCGTATTTCGGGGTGATGATTTCCGAATACTTGCCCACCTTCAGCGGATGGCTGGCCTTGACGAATTGGTTGGCCCCGTTTCGCTCGATGTTCAGGGTCAGGTTGTTCAGGCGGTGGGACCACATCGGCCGACCCCAAAAGAGTGGTTGTCTGGTCGCAAAAAAACCAGCATCGCATGCAAATAACGCTCAAGAAAGCCTTTTACCATGCCGATGATTCAAATAATAGAGATAATTTCAGGGGGATTGATATGCGCATTTCCACTTTGCAGAATCTGGGCGCGGCAACGGCAGCAGCCTCGTATTCCGGTGATTCCACGAATATTAACACAGCGTTGGAGACTGAGAGTCAGGCGGATGGCCAAAGCCAGGGAGACAAGGTTACTCTCTCGCCGGAGGGTGTTGCCAAGTCCAAAGACAGCGGGGATGACACGGCTAGTCCAACAGATGCGAAACAAAAACTGATTCAGGAAATCAAGGAAAAGATCGAAAGGGTAAAGGCCGAGATCGAGGAGCTGGAAAACAGCGACATTCCGCCTGAGCAAAAAGAGCAGATGCTCAAACTCAAGCAACAGGAATTGGCCATGTATCAAGCCGAGTTGGTTGCCGCCGTGAAGGAGCAGCTGGAAAACTTGGCGTAAAGATAAAAAACCATGGTTTATCCACAGATGCCCTGTAACTAGCCGTTGACAGGGCTTTTTCATTGGGCCTGCCCAACACTGCGGCACCGTCCCGCGCCTAACCCGCTTAAAAAACACGGCTTTGGTCCGGCGAACAGGCCACAAAAAACTTCAAGAACCAAGGCCGCAGTGCCGATCAAAATTACTGAATGAACAAATTCCATACGCGGGTGACCCTTGCAGATATCGAACCTGATGAACCAAAGCGCCATAACAGCGGCGGCCTCATATGCCGGGGCCAACAGCACCGAAGCCTCGGCGGAAACCGGAACCCAGGACAACTCTCAAGGCCTGGACAAGGTCACCCTTTCATCCGAAGGCCTGCGGCGTTCCCAGGAAAGCCAGACGTCGTCGAGCACCGACTCCTACGCCAAGGTTATTTCCGATATCAAGGAAAAGATTACGGCGGTCAAGGCCGAAATAGCGGAATTGAAAAACAGCAACCAGCCGGAAGAACTGAAAAAGCAACAAATAAAGGCCAAGCAGCAGGAGCTGTCAGTATTCCAGGCGGAGTTGATCAACGCAATGACTCAGCAACAGAGCAGCATGGGCTGACAACGGCCCAAGGAGATCGGCTAAACCTACCTACGCCCTGTCACTGACCCGCTGACAGGGTTTTTTCTTTTAGCTTGTCAAACACCGTTTTCAGGTGGAGCAGGAAGTCGTCCGCGTCGGCATAGCCCTTCAAGGTCATGTCGGGCATCAGGTTGCCGCTGCCGTCCATGAACACCACGGTGGGTAGGCCGGTGACGCCGAGATTCCTTTGGATGCGCCGCAAGTTCTGGGTCGGCTTGGTCATGTCCACCTTCATGGTCTTGAAAAAGCCCAAGGCCTTGATCACTCTGGGATCGGCATAGGTGGTGGTCTGCATCTGGATGCAGTAGGCGCACCAGTCGGCGGTGAACTTGATGGCGATGGGCCTGTTCTCCTGGGTGGCCTGATTCATGGCGTGCATGGAGAACTTCTCCCAGGCCACCTGGGATTCCGGGGTCTGGTGATGCCAGACGATGAACGCGGCCGCCAGGATGGCCGCCACGCCGAATACCTTTTTAAAAACGACAAATCCCTTGGCCCCGCCCTGGTGCACAAAGCCCAGGTAGGCGCCGCCCACGGCTAAGAGGCTGGCCATGAGCCAGCTTCCGGCCTCAAGACCCACCAGGGGCAAGGCCACGTAGGAGGCGGCGGTCAACAACATGAAGCCGAAGAGCTTGCGCACCCAGATCATCCACTCGCCGGCCCGGGGCAACAGCCCGGCCACGGTGTCGGAAAACATGGCCACCACGGCCAGGGGCAGGCCCAGGCCCAGCGACAGGGACATGAAAACGGCAAAGCCGTATACCGGACTGCCCACCTCGGCCACATGGCCCATCAGGCCCGCAACCACCGGTCCGGCGCAGGGCGCGGCCAGCACACCGGACAACAGGCCCATGAAAAAGGCGCCGCCCAGTCCGGCCCGGTTTTTGGCCGCCGCCCTGGTCAGCGACTGGGGCATGCGCAATTCCCACAAACCGAACATGCTCAGGGCCAAGGCCACCAGGATGGCCACCAGGACGATGATCACCGGAGTGTATGACAATGCCTGGCCGATGATGCCGCCGGTCATGGCCGCCACGGTGCCCAGGCTGGAATACATGGCCGTAATGCCGGCCCAATAGGCCAGAGCGCCCAGAACAGCATCCTTGCGCTTGCCAGTGCCCCGGCTGCCGAAGAAGCTGATGGTTATGGGGATTACCGGGTATACGCACGGCGTCGCGTTAAGCAAAAAACCAATGCCGAAACTAATGGCCATGACCACGGGAATGGATCGTCCGGCCAAGGATAACGGCTCTTCAGCCGCCAACGCGGGAAAGCACCAAAGGACCAAAATTGGAAAGACAAGATAGCCGATAAGCGTCAGTTTCTTAAGAAATTGCTTTTGACAGTGCGGTTGCATTCCCGGGGCCCCTTTTGCCGTAATGCTGTGAATTTTGACCTAGCATTTAAAAATACCGGTTTGGACCGATGTTGGTCAAATAAAAGCCACACTAATGCACAAACAAAGACCTGTTTGGCACATTATTCGAACAAAAACAGCGATTAATGTTTACAGACGACCCAAACTTCTGGTATTTACAGCACAATATATTGTGCCGGAACTGTGTTTGGTGCGCATATACTCCGGAGTCAGCCAGCGGCGAGGGTTCATGAAAAAAACAATTTTTCTTCTAATACTGGTTTCCGCGTTCGCCCTAAGTGGTTGCGCCACGACCCAGACATCTTCCAATCAAGCCGCCGATAAAACCTGCCCCGTTGACGTCGACCAAAAGGAGCAGATCAAGGCTGGTATTGCCGAGGAGCTCAAAGTCCTTGGCGAATCGGAAATCGTCGAGCAAAAACCCGCCCCGGACGAGTGCGACCCGGACAAGGTAACCTACGATATTCCCATCGTCATCAATGCCGCCGTTGAGCAGCATATGGATTATTTTCAAAAGAAGATCCCCAAGCGGTTCAAAATGTGGCTGGAACGCTCGGGACGCTTCACGCCCATGATGCGCGCCATCCTCAAGGAACACGGCATGCCCGAGGACCTGGTCTACCTGGCCCTCATCGAAAGCGGCTTCAACTGCGACGCCTATTCCCGGGCCGCAGCAGTGGGACCTTGGCAGTTCATTCGGGGTACGGGCCGCCGTTACGGTCTGCGTATAGACTATTGGGTTGACGAACGCCGGGATCCGGTCAAGAGCACCCATGCCGCGGCCAAGTACCTCGGCGACCTCTACGCTGAATTCGGATCGTGGTATCTGGCCGCCGCAGGGTACAACGCCGGCGAGGGCAAGGTCCGCCGGGCCCTGAAGCGCTACAAGGCCGATGACTTCTGGTCAATCAGCCAGGGCCGTCGTTACTACCTGAAACGCGAAACCCGCCAATACGTGCCCAAGATGATCGCCGCGGCGATCATAGGCAAAAACCCGGAAAAGTACGGCTTCAAGGAACTGAATTACTGGGAGCCGCTGGAATACGACACGGTAACGGTCCATTCCGGCACCAGCCTGGGCGTGGCCGCCAAGCTTGCCGGCATAAAGACGAAAGAGTTGGTGCAACTCAACCCGGAGTTGCAGCGCTGGTGCACCCCGCCCACGGGCATGTATTCGCTCAACGTGCCCAAGGGGCAAAAACTTTCCTTTGAACAGGCCTATGCCAAGCTCTCGGAACAGGAACGCAAGGCCCGCATCGGCATGATTACCGTCAAGGTGCATAAGGGCGACACCATGGGCCGCATCGCCCGTTCCCACCGGGTGCGCCTTTCCGATCTGCTGGCTTTGAATCCGCATATCAACCCCCGGCGCATGCGCATCGGCCAAAAGGTATACGTGCCGCCCAGCAGTTCGGGCGCCCGCTACTATGCCTCTGCACCCCAAACCAGCACCCGCAACACGGCCAGGGCTCTGCCGCCCACAAGGCAAGGCACCCGCAAAATTTACCATACCGTCAAAAAGGGTGATTCCCTGTGGGACATCGCCCAGAGTTACAACCTGAATTGGCAGGATGTAAAGCGCTGGAATGGACGGCGCAGCAGCCGTCTGAAGGTCGGCGACAAGCTGGTGCTCTATGTTCCCCAGGCCAAGGCCGAGGCAAAGGTGCCCTCGGGCCTGGGTTCCGGCACGACCTATATAGTGCGCCGCGGAGACAATCTCTGGACCATCGCCCGCACATTCGGCGTCAGCACCACCAGCATCAAGCAGTGGAACAGCCTGCGCAGCAACCGCCTGGACGTTGGCGACAAGCTCATCGTCTATCCAAAGGGCTCGCCAAGCGTGGCCAAGGCCCAGACGGCGGAGGTCATCACCACGGCCAAGGCTGAGACCGGCGCGGGCATCACCGCCACCGACGCCGCGACCCCAAAGACCTATCAGGTCCAGCGGGGCGACACCCTTTGGGATATCAGCCGCAGGTTCAACATCAGCACAAGCCAGCTCAAGCGGCTAAACGGCATGCGCAGCAACCGCCTGATGCCCGGAGACGTGCTCAACGTCCGCTAAGGCCCTTCACCTTCAAAATAAGCAGCCGCCCCCATTCGGGGCGGCTTTTTCTATCCGAGAAAAATTCGGCCATCGCCAATCAGCATATTTCATGCGCCCTGAAAAGTATTGGGCGGGCCTCCGGGGCAAGCACCAAACCCCGAAGACCCACCCATGATCGCCCTATTCACGGGCGTTTCGTAGATTCACACACCTTTCGCGCCGCCGGCCACCCCGCCGGGCTAGCGGTGCGGGCCAAGGCTCAGTTGACCACGCAGACGGTCATGCCCTTGGCCAATTGCAAAACCTTGGCCGTCACCCGGCCAATGGGGAACTCGCGGATGTCCGAAAGCCCCCGCCGTCCCATGACGATGGTCCCGTATCGGCCCTGGTGGGCCCGGTCCACGATGGCCTTGGCTCGGCTCGATACGTCAAAAATGACGTTCTTGGTGATGCGGCCTTGATCAATACCAGCCTTGTTAAACTCCTCGGAGCACTGGTTGAGGATGTCCTCGGCGCGCCACTTGGAGACCTTTTCGCTTTCCTGATACTGGAAAAGCGGAGGCACCTCGTCAACCAGCAGGGTGTATTGATTGGCCAATCCGAATGAACGGACGGCATGGAACACCTCGATTGGCACGCTGTCCTTGACGATCCGGGACAAGTGCGCGCCAAAGCGCAGGGAATTTTCCGAGCCGTCCACGGCCGCCAACATGGGGCCGGGCTTGGCGTTCTTGCCCACCACCCACAGCGGCAGCCAGGTCAGGTTGTTCACCAACTTGCTGGCCACGCTGCCCAGGATCATGCCCTTTATGGCTCCCAGGCCGCGCCGGGCGATGACCACCGCATCGTAGCCGTTCTTGGCCTCGGCGATTATGTCGCGGGCTATACCGGTGGATCGTTCATGAAGTTCGACCATGATCTTTTCCTGGTCAAATCCCGACTTGACCAGGGTGGCCTTGGCCTTATCCAAAAACTGCCTGACCTGCTTGCGCCTGGTCACATCCCAGGCCTTGACCTCGGAGATCCGAAACAGGAAGTCAAGGTCCTTGTCAATATCCCTGAACCCGTCCGGCAATTGATCGTGCACGTTGAATATCTTGATATCCACGGAACCGGGCTGGAATTGGCCGGCAACATAGCGGATCATGGACATTGCCCGATCAGAGCCGTCCACCGCTGCCAGCACCTTTATCCGGTTCGCAGTCATCATTACATTCCTCCTGTCCTTCTTATTAATGCATGGGCCTCGGCCTTGCGGATGCGCTCTTCGTGCTCCGCTTTGCGCTTGCGGGCTTCTTCGAGTTTGACCAGCAGCTCTTCATGTTGCGCCGGTTTGAGCAGATAGTCGAAAGCGCCCAGCTTCAGCCCCGATACGGCGGTGTCGATGGTGCCGTGGCCGGTCAGGAGAATCACCTCCACGATGGGATATTTTGCCTTGATTTCCTTGAGCACCTCGATGCCGTCCATGCCGGGCATCTTGATATCCAGGATGACCACGTCGGCGTCCCAGCCTTCAGCCAGAATGGCCAAGCCCGAGCGTCCGTCCAAAGCCGAACGAACATTGTTGCCTTCGTCGGTCAGGCGCATGCCCAGCATGTCCACGAAATCTGATTCGTCGTCTATCACCAAAATATTGATCGGTATCTTGACCATATCGGTTTTCCTTCCTACAGGTCCGGCCCAAGATCGGGCCGCACCGGCGAAACCAAAGGCTTTCTGGGCAGCACCATACGGAACACCGCCCCATAACCCAACCGGCTGTCCACGGTCATCGTTCCTCCCAGCTTTTCGACGATGCCCTTGGTCACGCTCAGCCCAAGGCCGGTGCCTTTTCCCGCCGGTTTGGTGCTGAAAAAGGGATCGAAAATCCGGCTAAGGTTCTCCCGCGGTATACCCGGTCCGGTATCTTTTATGGTTACAACAACGTCATTGCCGCTGATCTCCGTGTCGACCCAGACATTGCCGCCCTTTTTTTCACCCACCGCCTGGATCGCGTTGGTCACCAGGTTGATGAGCACTTGGCGCATCTGGTAGGGATCAGACCATATGGCCAATTTTCGATCCCGGTGAAGGACCTCGACCTCGGCGTTTTCCTCCTTGGCCGTTTTACTTGTCAGATCCACCACCTCTTTGGCCAGTTCAACCAAGTCGAACTCCTGGATCTCCCAGTCGTTCTTTCTGGCGAAATCCAGCAATTGGTGGGTTATGCGGCTGGCCCGCTCCACACTGGAGGCTATTTTGCCCAGGGCCAGTTCAGCCGACTGGCGGAATCCCTCGGGCACATCTTCCGAACGGTCCAGGCGCCCCTTCAGGAATCCCGTGGCCTCGTTGATGATGGCCAGGGGGTTGTTGATCTCGTGAGCAACCCCCGAGGCCATTGTGCCCAAAGCGGCAAGGCGTTCGGCCACGCTCATGCGCCGTTCCATTTCCCTGCGGAACTCGGCCTCCATCTCCTGGTCATTGAGCAGTTTGCGCATCTCCACGGCTTGCTTCAACTTGCCGATCAGATGCTCCATCTCAATAGGCTTGGTCAGGTAGTCGAAAGCCCCGCTTTTGATTCCCGTCACGCCGTCTTGCACGCAGGCCTGGCCGGTGAGCATTATCACCTCGGTCTTGGGCCAGCGATGCTTGATCTCGTCGAGGACCTGCAATCCGTTCATTCCCGGCATGTTCACGTCCATCAGCACCACATCGGCCTGTTGAGACTTCAAGGCTTCGATGGCCTGGAGGCCGCTCTCGGCCTGCCGGACATCAAACCCCCGCCGATCCAGCCGTTTGGCCAGTGGCGTGCGGAATTCAGCCTCGTCGTCAACCAGCAGCAGGCCTATGCGTTTTTCTTGATCAGACGCCATGCTTCAACAACTATCCTTTGCCTACAGCAGACCCAAGATGTGCCACCATATGGCGGCGATGGCCAGGACGATGCCCAACATGATCGGCGTCGCCACCAGACCGGCCTTGGTCAGATCCCAGGCCCGGAACTGCTTGAACGAGTAGGCGATGGCGTTGGGCGGGCAGCCGATGACCAACAAATAGGCGAAGCTGGTGCACATACCCAGACCAAGGGCCAGCACCCTGGGGTCGACGCCTTCAAGCTGGGCCAGCGGGATCACAATTGGCAAGATGAGCGCAGCGGCCGCTACGTTGGCCATGGCGTTGGTTACCAGCGCACCGAAGACGCCCACACCCACCAATAACAGCAGCCAGCCGCCTCCCTTGACCAGCGGGAAGAACAGGTTGGCGAAGTAGCGGGCCGCGCCCGAGGCGTCCATGGCCAGACCAAGGGCGATGCCGCCGCCGAAGATGAACAGCGCGGTGCCCCATTCCAGGTTGGTGTGGATGTCCTCCCACTTGAGGATGCCCACCAGAACCAACACGGCCACTCCGATCATACCGCCTATGGAATAATGATAACCGTGAATGCCCTTGGTAAGCCAGCTAAGCAGCACCAGGCCGAAAATTATCAGCGTCAGCTTTTCCTGGGTGGTCCAGGGGCCGGGCTTTTCGTCGTAGTCGGGCAGCTTGAAGTTGGAATCGGGCCGGAACACGAAGTACAGGACCGTAACCACCGCCGGCACGCAGATCAACGCTCCGGGCAGGGCGTAGAGCATCCAGTCGAAGAAGGTCAGTTCCATTCCCGTAAACTCGTGCAGGAACGCCGCCGAAACCATGCAGCGGCCGCCGCCGACCAGGGTGCCCATGCCGCCCGCCGAGCAGGCGAAGGGCAGGCTGAGCATCATGAAGCGGGCCGTGTTGGTGTGCGGGGCTATGCCGGCGGCACGCATCAGCGGCAGCATGGTGGCGATGCCGATGGCCGCCGCCGCCGCGTCGTGCATGATGCCCGAGGCCAGGCCCAGGCTGATGGACAGGATAAAGGTGAACTTGATCACGCTGTCTCCCGCCTTGCGGGCCACGGCATGGGCCAGCCTTTTCGTCAGGCCCACCTTTTCAAGGGCGATGGCGTAGATCAGGCAGCACATGATGAACACGACCACCGGGTGCATGTAGCTAGACCATGCCCCCTTGACGTCGGTAATGCCGGTCATGATCAACAGTACGCCGATACATATTGCCGTAATTTCCAGCGGCACGGGCTCGGCCACGAACAAAAAGACCAGGAACGCCAATACGGCCAGGAACCGCTTTGCCGTGGGCGAAAGCCCGTCCACGTATTCGATATCCACGTTCTTGAGGTCAAGGCTTTTGACAGTCTCTTCCAGAGCCGCGGCCGTGCCTTGCTCGGTGCCCGGATGCTTGGCCCGGAGCTTGTAATTGCCCTTCTTGTCCGGCTGGCCGTCCAAGGTGAATTGATCGCTGGCAGCGGCCAGGACTTTCTGACCCGGATCGCCGATTACCTCGAATGTTGTACCCTCCGGGCGAGGCAGCAGCATAACCACCACACCCAAGACGATTGCCCCCACTAGAAGCAGAAGCTTACTTTTAGGAATCATCGCCACTCCTTTCTGTCCAGCCGCAGGCTTGTTTTATCTTTGCCAGCAATTCGCTTAGCTCACATGGTTTGGTCAGGTAGTCGTAGGCCCCTTCGCTTAACCCCTCACGGGCGGCTTGTTCGGAACCGTGGCCCGTGAGTATGAGCACAGCCATTTCGGGGTCCATTTTTTTAAACACTTTAAGTACTTCTATGCCGTCCATGTCTTCCATCTTTAGATCGACCACGGCGGCATCGAAATCTCCCTTGCGCAAAATTTGGATACCCTCGGCCCCGCTGTAGGCAACGGTGACGTTGACCCCCCGGCGGCTGAGCCGTTTTTTAAGCACGTGCAGGTATCCTTGTTCGTCATCCACCAAAAGCAGGCGGATTTTTTTGCGCTCGTCATTGTTCATGGCGCAATTTCCCGCCACCGCTTTTGCGCTGCCTCTTCTATCAGTTGCAGCAGCAACTCCACGTCGCAGGGTTTGACCAGGAAATCAAAGGCCCCGCTGCGCATCCCTTCCGTAACGTCATCGCTGTTGCCGTGGCCGGTGAGCATGATCACCTCCACGTCGGGCGAGATCCGCTTTATCTCGGCCAATGTTTCCAGACCGTCCCGGCCGGGCATGCGTATATCGAGCACCACAACATCGGGGGCGACCGAATCCAGCACTTCCAGGGCATTGTCGCCGCTTTCGGCGGTTTTAACCGACAAACCCCGATGGTTCAGCCGTTTGGCCAGGGCCGTAATGAAATGTTGTTCATCATCAACCAGCAACACCTTTATCTGCTTCATGGGTGCTCCTTGCCGATATTCACGGCGGGCAGGGTGATGGTGAAAGTTGTGCCTTGGCCGACAAGGCTTTCCACGCTGATATCGCCGCCTAGTTTGTGGATAATGCCGTAGCAAATGCTCAGGCCCAGGCCCGTGCCCTGGCCCACCGGCTTGGTGGTGTAAAAGGGATCAAAGATCCGGCTCAGGTTGGCCTCGGGAATGCCCGCGCCCGTATCGGACACCGCTATCAGGACCTGTTCGCCCACGTGCTTGGTCGAAACGGTCACCTCTCCGCCGGAGGAGTTGATGGCATCCACCGCGTTGTTGATCAGATTGACCAAAACCTGCTGCAACTCGGAAGGCGAGGCTTTTATTTCGGGCAGTCCCGGTTGCAGCCGGGCCTGGATCTTCACATTGGCGTAGCGCGACTTTTGACCCAGCAGGCTGATGGCCTCCTGTACGATTTCATTGGCGCTGATCTCCCGGGACACCGGGTCGGTCTTGCGGGCGAAGCTCAAGAGCTTGTGGGTGATGGACTTGCAGCGCGATCCCTGGGCCTTGATCTGATTAAGGGCCCTCAGGAATTCCGTCTGGTTGGCAGGCGAATCCAGATCGCCGTCTTCCATGAGGTCTTCGAGCCATCCGGCCTCTTCGACCATGATAGCCACCGGATTATTGATTTCGTGGGCGATGCCGGCGGCCAGCTCGCCTATGGACGCCAGACGTCCGGCCTCCAAGACCTTTTCATCCATTAGTTTTTGTTGGGCGTCGGACTTGGCTATGCGGTTGATCAGCCTGCTGGAGACTACGATGGACAACACCAGCACTGCCACCACCACGGCGGCCATCACGGTCAGGGCCATCATTTCGGCCACCCGCACGGCGTGGAGGGCGTCAGAGTATTCCTGTTGATAAAACAGAATCCACTGGCCGTTTTTCAATGGCCCCACGGCCAGGATGTAGTCCCTGTCGTCCTGGCCCGTTTTTTCGGCCACCACCACGTTGCCCGCGGCCTTGACCTCTTTGATGAAGCCGGCATAGGGCTGGCGGCTGATATCCACAGGGAAACGGGGCCTGGTTTCCAATTCGCCGTCCCTGTTGGCGATAAAGGCGAATCCGGTCTCGCCCTGGCGCACGTTTTCCACCAGGGAGTTGAAGGCCTTGATGTCCACGGTGGCCCGCAGGATCCAGCTTTGGCCGTGACGCCGCATCCTTACCGCCACGATGAAGTGGGGCGAACCGCGCAGGCCGGTAAAGACGTCGCTGATGTAGTGGGGATTCTTCAGGGCCTGCCGGAACCAGGCGGCGTTGGCGTAATCCGCTCCGGTAAGGTTGTAGGGCCCGGCGTAGGCCACCTGGATGCCGTCGTTGTCCACAAGGCCCAGGTCCACGAACTTGCCGGCGAATTCTTCACGGAGCAAATTCAGTTGGGTGCGTAAAAAACCTTCGTCTGCCAACACGGCTGGATCATGGGCACGGCTAAGGACACGGATATCGGCCAAACGGTCGGCCAAAAAGCTGTCGATGGCCTGGACATGCTTGAGCATCAGTTCATGGAGATGGGCGAAGACCTTTTCGCGGTAGGTGTCCCGGAAGTGGTTGAGCAGGACGCCATAGGACAATAGCAGAGGCACCAAGGTAACGGTGAATATGGCCAAAATAATGTTACGGCGCAGGGGCCGGTAGAAACTTTTGCCTGTTTTGGGGTTGGCATTTGCTGCGGTTATCATTTACAGCCGCGCAATCCGCCCCTCGGAAACAGCCTTCCTTGGGGCTCATGCGCCCCTTCGGCAATTTGAGTCAGCCGTATCGGCCTCTCACGCCTCATGTGCTCTATCCTGGTGCTTTTGGTGCTTTTTACAATTCAATCCGTTTATTTCGGCCCCAATCCCGGCCGACAGCTAAACGATAGAGGGACGGAAGAAAATTGGAAATGAGGAGTGCACCTCATTCGGGTCCTGGAAAATCCTCATTTTCCCTTGGGGAGATTGTGAATATCGGAACAGCTTGCGGGCGAGATGACCAGCCCGTCCTCTTTTGCCCGGAAACTCGTTTTTTTAGTTGATTTAAAACAAAGTTTCAGGGGCTATTACGCCCATAAAATAGGGTCCACTACCCATAGGCTCAGGACATTACGGAGTGGTATAAAGTAAAAGTTGTGTAATAGTTGGAGACATGCAGTTGTCATACGCCCAGTTCAAAAACTACCTGCACAGGCGTCAACCGGCGGCGATGCTGCTCGTCGCCTTTGCCGTTTTGTTGGTCATGGGCGTAATCTACAGCCTGGTTGTTTACCAGGCCCTGCGCAATCAAGCCGAATCGGAAAACCTGATAGCCAACCTGGCCCAGGCCGAAAACGGCGGCCATTTCATCGGCGACCATCAACAGGGATTATTGAACCGCCTATCGGTGATCGCCGGACGCACCGCCTTCAGAAAGGCCGTTACCGGCGGCGATATCGCCGAACTCACGTCATTTCTTAAGCCGCTGGTGGGCGACCGGTCTGAAATGGATGCGGCCTTCGTGGCCGACGCCCAGGGCAACCTCATCGTCGGGCTACCCAAGCCGGAACTTTGGGACAAGGTCGACCACGGCCTGCGGGCGGGCATCAGCGAAAAATGGATATCCCCCCAGCATCACAGCCCGGTTACTCCGGATTTGAACGTGGTTACCCTGTCCGCGCCGGTGTTGACGCCCCAGGGAGAGGCCGTGGGCTATCTGGCCGTTTGCCAGCGCACAGACAAATGGAAAAAAACCTTTTCCCGGCTTTCCGCCCGCCCCGGCCGCAGCCTGGCCCTTTTCGATCAAAACCAAAACTGCCTCTACACCAACGCCAAGACCAACGATAAAGCCACCCGCCAATTGGCGCTGGAGCAACAAAAGCAAATGCGCATGGCTGGCCGTCCGCTATCCCGGCTGGCCAGCTTGCCGGAAGAACAGCAGGATTCCTTCACCGCGTGCGCGCCGGTTCCGGGCACCGGCTGGGCCGTGGCGGTGGTTCAGAATTACGATCTGGCCATGGCCCCGGCCAGACTTATGTTCCGCAACATCATCTTCTTCATGGGGCTATTGCTGGTCAGCCTGCTTTTTCTGGGTTTTCTGCTGCTGAGCCGTTACCGGCTCCAGCAAAGAATGCTCCTGGAGCTGGATGAGGAAGCCCGCCGCCTGGAAAACCTGGTACAGCAGCGCACGTCGGACCTGCGCCAGACAACCGAGAGGTTCCGCAACCTGATCCAGAACCTGCCCGATGTCGTCTACGAACTTGACGCCAACGGCAAGGTCACCTTTATCAGCAAGGCCGTTGGTCTGGTCTTGGGTTACGAACCGGGCGAAATGCTGGGCAAACCATGGCGGGATTTCATAGCGCCCCAAGACCGCGAACATTATGAAGACGAGCGCCAGCGGGCCGAGGCCGGCGACAAACTCAGCATCATGGCCCTGCGCCACCTGACCAAGGACGGTCAGATGCGCTGGCTTTCGATCCATTCCCGGGCCCTGTTCGACGCCGGGAAAAACCCCGTGGGGCGTCTGGGCGTGGCCAGGGACGTCAGCAGCGAGGTTTTGGCCGAACGGACCATCCGGGAGCTTTCCGGCCGCCTGATCAACGCCCAGGAAGAAGAGCGCAAGCTAATCGCCCTGGATCTGCATGATGAAATGGGCCAGATCCTTTCAGCCCTGAAAATCGGCCTGCAAACCTTGGCCAACAAGGACGAGGGCAGACGTGAAGATATCAAGGAGATGATCAAACTCAACCAGCGGGTCATGGACCAGATAAGGGCTCTGGCCTATCATCTGCGCCCGGCCATTCTTGACAGCTTCGGCCTGGTTGCCGCCCTGGAAGATCTCTGCGAATCAATAAACGACTCCAAGCTGCTTAGCGTTGAATACCAATTCGACCCGGTTGATGAAAACGCGATGCCTCCCCAGATGCGCACCTCCTTGTTCCGGTTCGTCCAGGAGGCCCTGACCAACGCCATGAAACACTCCGGGAGCTTGCGGGTGGAGGTCGAACTCGTGTCTAATGATGCAGAGGTCATAATCAGGGTGCGGGACTGGGGCAAGGGTTTCAACGTCGATCAAGCTCTGGACGTGGGCAAGCACTTGGGCCTGGCGGGTATGCGAGAGCGTATCAGCCTGGTAGGCGGTCAGCTTCTCATAGATTCTTCACCAAGCGGGTCGATACTTACGGTGCGGGTCCCGCTGGGAGGCGACTAATATGGAACGATATAAGGTTGTTATCTGCGATGACCACGCAATCTACCGGGAAGGCCTGAAGACCGTCCTGACCCAGGATCCGGCCCTGGAGATCATTGGCGAGGCATCCAACGGTTATGAGGCAGTTGAAACGGTGAGGCGCCTCCAGCCGGACCTTGTGACCATGGACATCGCCATGCCCGAGTTGAGCGGCATCGAGGCCACCAAGCAAATCACCGCCGAACTGCCCCAGACCAGAATAATCATCCTCAGCGTGCATTCGCGCAAAACATTCATCCTGGAGGCCTTGAAGGCCGGAGCCAGGGGATACGTGCTCAAGGATTCGGCAGGCGAAAAGCTGCTTGACGCCGCCGGTTCGGTGTTGCGCGGCGAATGCTACCTTGATTCGCCCGTGGCCGGGCACATTGTCGATGAATATGTCAAGCTGCCGGAACTCAGCACGCCGGCCAAGGAGCAACAACCCCAGGAGCGTTTGACCGACCGGGAGCGCCAGTTGCTGCGCCTTATCGTTGAGGGCCTGCCCAACCGGGAAATCGCCGACAAGCTTTGCCTGAGCCAAAAGACCGTTGAAAACCACCGCGCCAATATAATGCGCAAGCTGGGCCGCCACGATGTTATCGGCCTTGTCAAATACGCCATCGCCACCGGTATTGTGGACCCGGACTCCTGGAGCCGCTGACGGTATCACACCCCTTTCCACTATGAGCACTCCATCGGCCTGAAATGAGGCCCGTTGCCCATGGCTGTTCCATGAAAAAGGTCATATCTTAACTAAAATAGGTACCGACTTTTTCGGGGGTGTTGCTATGCAATATAGGGAGAACACAGCTTTCCGGATCGACCCGGTCGCTTCCTTGGATGATGTCCGCTTGGACCTTTACCTCTTTCACGACACGTTCGACCTTACCATCAGGGGTAAATTGGACGCCCCGGCGGTCATGAAGCGCTTATTGCCCGTCATGGCCAGTTTGCCGCCGCAGCAAAACATCCGGCTCGATCTCTCATTGGCAAGCGACATGAACATGATGGCCCTCATGGCCTTGGTCGGGGTGTTGCGCAGTCATTGCCAGAAAGCCCGGCGCATCATCATTTGTGGATTGCCCGGTTGGGCCTTGGCCGAGTTACGCAAGGCCGGAGAGAGCCTGTTGACCGATGGCCCCTGGCAAGTGGATCTCCAACCTGATGAAGTCTCCTATGTGAGGTCCTGCCAATAGCCGTACCGATGGAGAGCGGCGAATGCGTTTGGATCAAAAACTGATAAGCCTTCCTTGTCGGCCGGAGCAGATCGGCGGCCGCAACCAAGAACTTGCATTCATCCTGGAACTCAGCAACCTTCTGGCCGCCCTCAGCGGACTGGAGGCCGTATTGGAAGCGGCCTTGCGTCTGGTGCGCGACCGGTTTGATTTTGAAACGGGCCGGCTTTACCTGTTTGACGAATCAAGGGGCGAACTGGTCTTGCAGGCCTCCCAGGGCCTGGACGTATCGGGCCTGGAGAGCATGCCCGTGGATCAGGGTTTCAGCGGCATGGCCTTCAGCAGGCGCTCCTTCCTTGCCAAGCGGATCGATGATCTGCCCGCCAAGGAGCGGGTTGAGCGGCTCAGGGCCAGGGGGCTGAAGTCGGTGGTCTGCGTACCGCTGATCGTGCGGGATCAGGCCATCGGCGTGATGAACCTGGGCGCCCGGCGGGTTGTGCAGTTGGAAACCGACCACATCGATTTGATGATCGTGGCGGCCAATATTATCGCCGTGGCCGTGCAAAACAGCCGGGCCACCGAAGCTCTCGAACGGCAAAAGGAAGCGATAAGGTTTTTCGCCTACACCGCCAGCCACGACCTAAAGGGACCGGTGGTTGGCATAGGCGGCATGGTGCGCCTGTTGGCCAAGCACGAAGGCCACAAGTTCAGCGAGCGCGGCGCCGAGATATGCCGCCAGATCGAAAACGCCACGGCCAGGCTGGAGCTATTGGTCGGTGAAATCAACGCCTATATCTCGGTCAGCGAATCACCCATGGAAATGGCCGAGGTGGATGTGGCCGAGGTCATCGATGATGTATGCAACGATTTCAGCCTGACCATGGAAAAGCGCGGGGTGCAGCTGCGCCTGCCCAAGCATCTGCCCAAGGTGAGGGCCGACAGGCTCGGCCTTACGCGCATATTTGAAAACCTGATCGACAACGCCCTGAAGTACGGAGGGGAAAACCTCAACCTGATCCAGATCGATCACCAGGAGTCGGACTGCTACCACACCTTCAGCGTGGCCGACAACGGCGTGGGCCTGACCAGCGAACAGGCGGAAACGATCTTCAACATGTTCAGCCGTTCGGAAACCAGCAGGGGCAGGCCCGGCAGCGGCCTGGGCCTGGGCATCGTCCGGGCCGTGGCCAAGCGTCACGGCGGCAAGGCCTGGGCCGATTGCGCGCCGGGCAGGGGCTGCACGTTTTATGTGACCATAGCCAAGGGAGAGTAACAGGCCCGGCGGCAAGGACCAATTATTCCTGGACTCCACCCGCCCCGCCGTACCACAATACCCCGACCGCCGGATAACCGGCGGCTGGGCGATTTTTCGGAGCGGCGGCGGCGATCTTGGGCAATTTCTGTAAAAATTTGCTTTACCTTTTCCTGGCCTTGCTCTGCCTGGGCCAGGGCTGCGTACATCCCGGCGCCAAGCCCGCCGATATCGACCTGCCCGCCCAGGACGCGGCCATATACCTGAAAAACCGGTGGCAGGTCCGCCAGGATGTGCAGCGTAAACTAACCGCGGCCATGCTGGAGGAATATTTCAAGTGCTGGAACGAGCCAGACCCCCAGTTCGGCCTGGAGGCCATGCTGGAGGCCTTTGCCAAGACTGAACAAGAGCCTGGCCTGGCCGAAAACCTGCTGCCCCGCCCGCCCCAGTGGTACCGTGAACTGGCCGGACTGGCCGATTTCGGTTCCTACCCAAACCATGCCTGGAAGGGCCTGACTTTAGGCGGGGTGAACATGCGCCTGTTGCCCACGGCCAAACCGGCGCTGTACGGCGCGGAGCGGGCCGGGGCCCTGATGTTCGACAGCCTGCAACAATCCCTGCTGCCGCCGAACATCCCGGTGTTTGTGCACCACATCAGCCGCGACGGGGCCTGGTGCATGGTCCAGACGCCCATCGCCTGGGGCTGGCTGCCGGTCAATTCCGTGGTCCGGCTAAACGACGCCCAGGCCGCCCGCTGGCAATCGCCTCCTTTTTCCGTATTTGTTGCCGATGACACCCCGGTCAAGGACCCGGACGACCGGTTCCTGTTCAAGGCCGGGATCGGCTGCCTGCTGCCCCTGGCCGACGGCCCCGGCCGGGTATTGGCCGCCCGGGGCGACGAACAGGGCTGGGCCGTGCTGGTCGAGGCCGCCGCGGGCCGGGACGCGGCAACCCGCCTTCCCCTGCGGTTTTCGGCCGACAACCTGGCCCGGCTCGTCAACGAAATGCTTGACTCGCCCTACGGCTGGGGCGGCGGCTACGGCAACCGCGACTGCTCGTCAACCATGCAGGACCTGTTCCGGGTCTTCGGCCTGTGGCTGCCCCGCAACTCAACGGACCAGATGGATTCGGGCCGGATCATCGTTCTGGAGGGCTTGAGCAATAACGAAAAAGAGGAGCTGATTCTGCGCCGGGGCCTGCCGGGCCTGTCACTGGTGCACATGCCGGGGCACATCATGCTCTACCTGGGCCGCGACAGCGGTGAGCCGGTGGTCTTTCACAGCGTCTGGGGCCTGCGCCTGGAAAACATCTGGGGCCAGCAGGGCCGGGCCATGCTGGGCCGGGCCGTCATCACCACCCTGCGTCCGGGCCATGATCTGTTGATGATGCCCAAGCCGGAGGGCTATCTGGTCAGCCGCATCGACGCCCTGACCCTGCTATTGGATGAGCGCGACCTGGAACCGGCCCCCTAGCCGTCCATGGTCCGCATAGCAGGATGTTTTTTCAACAGCCTGCTAGTGAAACAGCGCCTTGTAGCCGGTCTGGTAGATATAGAACCAGTGCACCCCGCCACCCCAGATCAACAACAGCCAGGTGGCCGCCGGACCGCTGGCGATGCCCGCCAGCAGCACGGGCGAAAACACCTTCTCTTTTGCGCCCCGCCGGTTGACGATGATCCGGCAGACAAATTCGCACAGGGCGATCATCGACAGGTTGGCGAACAGTTGCAGCATCAGCAGCGAGCCCAGCAGATAGTACAAGGCCTCGCCGATGCTGTAGACCTGGGCAACCGCCACCACCTCCAGGATATACCAGGCAAACAGCGGCAACAGCGAGGCCAGGACGCGCTCGCCCGGCGTAGCTCCCTTGAAATAGGCCCAGGGATAGATGAACAGCGGCGGAATCAGGCGGGACAAAAACGAGCCGATGCCCGCCACCAGGGCCACCGGCCGGTGAACCTCGGGCGGAGCGATCATCCAGAGGTAGTGATGCAGCACATACATCAGCGCGCAGATGAACAAAACCGTACTTGCCGGGACGGCGAAACGGCTGGCGAATGATTTTTGTTGGATAACCCTAGCGTCCATAACCAGCCTCTTTTCTGAGCTTGTCCAGCTTGGCTTTCAAACCGGGAAGGAGCTTGTCGCCCTGGGGCGTGCCCATGAGGTTGCTCATTTCCCTGGGATCTGTTTGCAGATCGAAAAGCTGATTGTCGGAGCTGTCGGGGTATTCGATGTATTTATAGCGGCCGGTGCGAACTGCCTGCAGATTCGGCACGCAGTAGGGGAAATCCTCGAATATTTCATAGAGCCAGGCCTCCCTGCCCGGCGCGGCGGTGTCTTGCAGGTACGGCACCATGGAACTGCCCTGCATGGAGGCCGGAGCCGCCAGCCCGGCCATCTGCAAGATCGTGGGGGCCAGGTCGATGTTCAGCACCATCTGGGGGGCCACCTTGCCGGCGCTGTCCTTGAGGCGCGGATCATAAATGATCAGCGGCACGCGCAAGGCCTCTTCATAGGCCCAGCGCTTGTCCATCAGACGGTGTTCGCCAAAGAAATAGCCGTTGTCCCCGGCGTAGACGATGATGGTGTTGTCGGCGATGCCCATGTCATCGAGCTTCTTGAAAACCCGGCCGATCTCCAGATCCAGGGCATGCATGGTCTCCATGTACTTCTGGTAGGTCTTGCTCAGCGAACCCAAAAGGCCGCAATAAAGCAGGTTGCGGTCGGCCAGGCTGATCCAGTCGTCGGCCTCGGGCGGCATGGGCATCTTTTTATCCTTGTAGATCCCCGCCAGGTCCTTGGGCGGCAGGAACTGGTGATGCACGGCCTTGTGGCTCAGATACAAGCAAAACGGGTTGTCGCGGTCCTTGCCGATGAACTCCAGGGCCCGGTCGGTGAGTTCCTCGGTGATATATTCCTTGCGGGAGGCTTCTTCCTTGCCGTCGACGATGAGCGGGCAGTCGAAATAACGGCCCTGGCCGCCCTGGACCGTGAAGGTGATGAACTGGTCAACGCCCCGCAGCTTGGGCAGTTCGCCGGGCATGTGCCACTTGCCGATGAATGATGTATCGTAGCCCGCCTTTTTCAGCAGTTCCATGAAGGTGACGTTGGCGTTGTTCCAGGGCGTGAGGTTGTTTTTCACGCCGTGGGTGCTGGCGTATTGGCCGGTGAGAAAGCTGGCCCGGCTGGGGCTGCACAGGCTGGTGGTCACGAAGGCGTTTTCAAACCGCACCCCGCGCTTGCACAGCTTGTCCAGATTTGGCGTTTCCACCATGGGGTGGTTCAGGATGCTCAGGGCGTCGTAGCGGTGGTCGTCGGCCAGGATAAAGATTATATTGGGCCGCCGTGGCGGCGCGGCCCGGCCCAGGCGGGGCATGGACAGCCCGGCCAATCCGGCAGCCAAGAGCCCGCCGGTCTGGCGTAAGGCCTGGCGGCGGTTGATCTTTTTATTCCACAAGGCTTCAGCTCCTGTCCGTGGTCACAATTTGTGACGTTGTTGGCCGCCACAATTGTAGCCAATTGGCCGCGAAGCATGTCAATGCCAAAGTCATGATTTCATACTTTTATAGGTATTTTTCAGTTGATTGCCGGAGGCCCGGGCGTCCCATTGGGAGTAAATTAATGATGGAGAGGTTTTCGTCTATTGCCCGACCAAGGCCATGATGGCCTCGATCACATCGTCGAAAGCCTCTTTACGGTCTTTTCCGGCCTGGCCGGTGCCCTGCAAAATCATGTCGCCGAACACCAACATGCCCATGGCCATGGCCTCCAGGGCCGCCACCATAACCTTGGGATCAATGCCGTTGCGCAGCCGTCCTTCGGCCTGGGCTCTTTCGGCGGCGGCAACCATATCTTCCATGATCGGAAAACCGGACTGGATGCGGCCCTCGTATTTGCCTCCCAGGCCGATCAGGGCCTCCAAACGCCATAACTGCTCGTGGCCCTGGATTGTCTTGAAGGCCTCGGTGAACCAGTCCCGGTCGAACGACACGCTGCCCACGGCTGTTCGCAGCCGCTCCAGCAAAGTGTTGTGAACTTCCCGCAGCAGGTTTTCCTTGGTGCCGAAGTGGCGGTGGATCAGCCCGTAGTTCACGTTGGCCCTGGCCGCGATATCCCGCACGGAAACAGCTTCCACGCCATTGGCCGAAAACAGTTCCGCCGCCGCCTTGATAACCGCCGCGCGAACGGCTTCACGGCCAATCGGCTTTTTTCCGGTGGGCGCCACTTGCCTATGCTTTCTCCACGCGATCGTTATCACCACCTAACTTAAAAGATATTACGAGCCTTGGGATATTTAAGCAAGCAACGGATCATCCACGCCACCACGGGCCAAATACTTTCAATGAAGGTTATTTTTTGGCATTATGACTAATGGCAGGGCACGCTGGTCTTGCCCGGCATTCACCAAGCTACGGGGAATAATCACTTGGCGGCAAAATTTTTACGCATAGGCCTGCCCGGCTGGATCGGCATTGGAGCGGTCAGCGGCTTGATCACGGGCATCATTGCCGGCGAATCCTGCAAAGTCCTGCAACCGGTGGGCACGGCCTATGTAATGCTCCTGGAGTCCGTGGTCTATCCCTATCTGATTTCCTCGCTGCTTCACGGCCTGGGCCAGCTCAGCTCGGCCACGGCCCTGCGCCTGTTCAAGCGCAGTTGGCCGTTTTACCTGTCCGTCTGGGGCCTGACCCTGGGCGCGGCCTATCTATTGAGCCTTTCGTTCCCGGCCCTGCCCCTGCCGCCGGTCATCGATGCCACCCTGCCGGATCGCACCGGGCCGGACCTTTTGCAGCTCATCCTGCCGGGCAACATCTTCCACGACTTGGCCAACAACTACGTACCGGCCGTGGTCGTATTGTCGGTATTATTTGGCGTAGCCCTGCAGAACGCGCCGGGCAAGGGCAAGATGTTGGACCTGCTGGCCCTGCTGCGCGCCGCCTGCGTAAAGATTTGGAACTGGGTCGTCAACCTGGCTCCTTTGGCCGTGTTCGCCATGTTCGCGGTAACCGCCGGGACCATGAAAATGGACAAGCTGGAGGGGCTCGTCATTTACGTGGTGCTGTTTTTGGCCGCCACGTTCTTCCTGGCCTTCGTGGTCCTGCCCATGGCCATGTCGGCGCTGTTGCCCACCCGCTACACCGAGGTGCTGTCCGAACTGCGCGGAGCCCTGGTGCTGTCGCTGGTCACCACCCTGTCGGTGGTGGCCCTGCCCTTTATCCAGCAGGCAGCCGAAAAGCTGGCCGGCGACAACGGCATCGACAATGACGACAAGGGCGAAATAATCGAGACATCCCTGGCCATCAGCTACCCCCTGGGCCAGTTGGGCAACCTGTTCGTCTATTTTTTCATCCTTTTCGCGGCATTCAACTCCCGCACCACCCTCGAAGGCATGGAGCAGCTGGCCCTGCCGCTGATGACCCTGTTTTCGTGTATCGGCTCGCCCACCTCCACGGTCAACGCCGTGGATTTCCTGGGCCAATGGCTTAATTTGCCCGGCCGGCCGCTGGATCTGTACGTGGAGACCATGGTCATCACCCGCTACGGCCAGGTGGCCCTTTCGGTCATGGGTTTCGCTTTTTTAACCTACACCATGACCTTCAACTACTACGAACGACTCAAAGTGGCCGCCCACCGGCTGGCTTTCAGCGCCCTGTTGGCCCTGCTGTGCATAGTGGGCCTCGGTTTCGGCGGCCACGGCCTGCTCGGCAATTCCCTGGACAAGCCGGACGACGCCCACCTGCGGCTGAGTTTGCCCCAACAGATCACCAGCGGTGTGACGGTGAAGGTCTATAAAACCAGGCAGGAGTTCTTCACCGACTACCCCGAACCGGGACTCAAGCCGGGAGAATCGGTGGTCGACCGCATCCAGCGCACCAACACCCTGCTGGTGGGCTATGCGGCGGGCATCATTCCCTTTACCTATTTCAACAAGCACGGCGACCTGGTGGGCTATGACATCGCCTGCGCCTATGACCTGGCCAAGGCCCTCAACGCCAAGCTGGTGCTGGCGCCGATAACATTCAAACTGATCAAACAAGAGGCCAAAGACGGCGTATTCGACATCATCATGGGCGGCATCTTCGTCACCGAGGAGCGCATGCGCTGGGGCGTGTTCTGCCAGCCCTATTACCAAAGCCCCATGGGCCTGATCGTGCCTTCCAAAAGGGCAAAGGAATTCACCGACATGGCCGCCATCAGACAAATGCCCGGTTTGTCAATCGCCGTTTTCGACGATCCGCTGATGTTCGAGTTGGCCCGCAGGCTCTTTCCCAAGGCCAAACAGCAGGTTGTCGGAAGCTTGGGCTATGACGACCTGCCAAGCGCCACGGACTGGAACGCGGCCTTGTGGACATTCGGCGAGGCCTCGATCTGGGCCATGGCCCACCCCGGCTATACGGCCGTCAAACCCAAGGACATGGGCGCGGTGATGCTGGTGTCGTACTACCTGCCAAGGGACTCGGCCCAGATGCAGCAGATGATCAACGGCTGGCTCAACCTGCGCAAGGCCGACGGATTCCTGGCCCGCCAACGGGCATATTGGATGGAATAACCAGCCTGTAACCGGTATGACTGACTTGACTTCGCACCCGGCGGAAAATGGGCCCACCGAATCAAGACCCGTAAGCTACCGCTGGCTGGTCTTCGCCATCCTGGCCGCCATCTATCTGCTGGTATATTTTCACCGCCAGGCCCCGGCCGTGCTGTCCCTGGACCTGATGAAGGACCTGGGGCTGAACGGCACGGCCCTGGGCCTGATCAGCGCGGCCTACTTTCTGCCCTACGCCGTCATGCAGGCCCCCGCCGGTCTGTTCACGGGGGTTTGGGGTCCGCGCAAGCTGCTTTGCGCCTCGCTTTGCCTGGCCGGAGCCGGCTCGCTGGTATTGGCCTTCGCGCCCGGTTTTTCAACCGCCCTGGTGGGCCGGGCCCTGGTGGGCCTGGGCGTTTCGACCGTGCTGGTCTGCGTTTTGGAGATCATGGCCCGCTGGTTTCCCCAACGGACCTTTGTGCGCATGCTGGGCTATCTGCTGGGCGTCGGCGGCCTGGGTGTATTCGTGGGCGCGGCGCCCCTGGCCTATCTGGACTCGGTGGTCGGCTGGCGGTCCAGCTTTGAGATCATAGCCGCCATGTCGTTTTTACTGGCCGCCGCCCTATGGTTTCTGGTGCGCAGCACGCCGGACAAGATGGGTTTTCCCATGCCGGACAGCCATCCCATGCCCGCGGTCCGGCAAGCACCGGGCGATTTCCCCAAAAACCTGAAAAGCGTGGCCGTCAGCCCGGGATTCTGGCCCCCGGCCATTTGGGGTTTCATGAGCGTGGCCATCTTCAGCTCCCTGGGTTGCCTGTGGGGCGGCCCCTACCTCATGCACACCCACGGCCTGAGCAAGCTGCAAACAGGCCACATCCTGGCCATGCTGGCAGTGGGCATGGTCATCGGCGGCCCTTTATTGGCCTACTTGGCGGGTTCGGTGTTCGGCTCGCGCAAACGCGTGCTGGTGGCGACCTGCCTGGGCCTGGTCATGCTGATGATAGTGTTGATACTGCTGGCCGAAACCATGCCCATTGCCGCCCTATACGCCTGGTTCGGCCTGTTGGGCCTGGTCACAATGGGCGCGGCGCCCCTGGCCCTGACCCTGTCCAGGGACTCGGTGCAGCGATCGCTGACTGCCCCGGCCACGGGCGTATGCAATTTTCTGTTTTTGGTGGGCGGGGCCATCATCCAGCCCGTTGCCGGCTGGATCCTGGATGCCCACGGCAATGGGGTTGATTACACGGCAGCCCACTACCAACAGACCTTTTATCTATATCTTGTTCTGGCCATAATGGCCCTGGCCGCCGCCCTAGCCATCAAGGAACCGCCGGGACCTAAACCGTAAGGCCGCTTTCCCTGGGCGGCAGGGGCAGCACATGGCCCCTATCCTGCGGATCGATGGGCCGCATCAACTCTTGCTTGAAGTCTTCGTCAAACACGGCCTCGAAATCGATCTTACCTATCGGGCCGCCATGTCCCGCCTCTTTACGCTCAATGAGCCTGCCGATCAATTCGCCGACCATGTAATAGACCGGGACCAAAGTCTTTTCGCCCACCTGACGCACGTCGGCGGGCATCCGCCCGTCGGCCAGGCGCACGTTGATAAGCGGCGACTGGCCCACGATGGCCCCGTCGTCTATGGTTTCCGAGACATGGTGCAGGCTGACCCTGGTGGTGTGGGCCTGGCGCTCCAAGAGGTCTTCCCAGGGCTGGGGGCCCGCGCCGTAGTTGCTCAGCAGGTCCGAAGGATGCACGTTGTAGATGCCCAAGGGCGGTTGCCCGATTATCGGCGCGTCAATGGCCTGGCCAAAGCCGCTGACCACGATGACCTCGGGGTCCAGCTCCTTCAGTTTGGCCCGGAAATAGTCGTTTTTCACCTCGCCGGTGTAACAGGGTATGCCGAAGCCCAGGGCCGACTCCAGGATGCCCAGTTCATATTCCTCGCGCATGCTTTCCGGGTAGTAGCGCCAGAAACGTTTCTTGATTGATATCTTGGCCGAGCCGTCCAGAGGGTCGTCGGTGACCAGGCCGACGATGTTGACCTCGTCCGGCATGGCGGCCTCCAGGGCCCTTACCGCCTCGAAGCTCAGCAGGCCCAGGGTCCAACTGGCGATGACCAGGCAGCGCAGGCCCCGGTCGGTCTTGGCCGGATTGTCATCCGGAGCGGGCAGGATGAACTTGCCCCAGCACGTATCATGCGGAGCCCTGATCTGGCGGCCCGGGTTGATCATGATTATACGGGCCAGCAGGTCTTCTTCTGCCGTCAGTTCGTGGAGTTCCAGTTTCTTCAAGTTAACCACCCAATTTCAGTCAATATTATGCCGTTATGCTAACCTACCGCGCCGCTGCCGTCCAAGTTTTTCCCACCAGACCTTGCCAACCCAACCCGTTCGCTTTATCATAATAGATATCATTATCAGTTAATAATCTTTCCCGGAGGGAGAGCATGCTTACCCTTGAGCAAATCAACGGCGACCGCGACCTGGTCAACAACATCGACTGGGAAATGACCCCGGAAAAGGCCGTATCGCTGTATCTGGAGTGGGGCAACGGTTGGAACCACGGCATCCGCATGGTCCGTTCCCACAATGACGTGGCCTACTATTTCGTGGTCTATTCCTGGGAAGAAGGCCCGGTGCTGCACCTGATCCGCCGCAACACCGAAGGAGCCGAGGAACTGGCCGTTATCACCATCCCCGAGGAAATGCGCCAACGCTTCAACGAGCATTGGGGCGGTCACAAGGGCGTATACGCGCCCACCGAGGAGATATACGACTGGCTCCAGGAAGCCCTGGGCGTATCAGACCTTTTTCACTAATTTCTTGAGCCTTGGCCCGTCCTTGGGCCAAGGTGCAGCGCCCCGGACGGAGCAAGTCCGATCCGGGGCTCACGGCGCATGGCTTCGCGCTGCGCCGGGCTGGCCCTACGATCTCTTGCACCTGGGCCCGTCCCTGGGCCAAGGTGCAGCGCTTTGGGCGGAGCAAGTCCGTCCCGAAGCTCACGGCGCATGGCTTCGCGCTGCGCCGGGCTGGCCATCCATGGCCAGCAGTCCGTAACGCTGGGGTCCTGCTAGTGCAAATAGCCCGACCCAACCGGCCACGAATCTGTCATCGGGCACAGTCCGCACGCCGAGTCATGGCGTAATCCTGCGGGAAGTTAATGCTCCGATGCGCCAACACGCACGGAATATTTTTAAATTCCAGCATCGCCCAGGGAACCTCAGACCCAACTCGAGGCAACGTCATTTGGAGGGGGGGCGGGGACCACCTTTGTCGAAAGGGGGTCCCCACTTCCCCCAGGGAAATATTGGCTTTCCCAGAAAGCTCGCGTCGGCACCGCGTTTTAAAGGCACTAAGGCCGTGAAAGAGAAAAGACCGGAGCGAAAAAGGACAACCTTTCTGTTTTGGTTAATCTCCTAGAAGTGGTTTTAGATGCCCGGCGGCCTCGGCCTTTTGCAGGGCCTTGAGATAAATTTGGGATTTGCCCTTTGACCCCGGCTGCGGTATCGGCATAGGCTGTGTACGTCAGATACGGGGTCGCTTTAATTGGGGGAAGCCAGCAGTGGATTTTTTCATTGGCTTAATAGCTTTTATAGTGGCTTTTTGCGTTTATTCCTGGTGTAAAGACACCCCAACGAAAAAACCCTCAATAGTCGCCAATATTCAAATACATGTGGATGAAGACGGCAATACCATCCTGACCAAAATGGTAAACGACAGGCGTATCGGCGCGCCGCTGCTTTTGCCGGCGGAGGCCAGCCCGGAAAAAATCAAGCGCACCGCCGAAGAGATGGCCGAAGAGGTCAGGCAGGAATACCCCTCCTTGAGATAGCCCACCCTACACCACTTAAAACAAACGTCTCAGCCCAGTTTCAACCGCCCGGCCATGCGCCGCCCGGCGGCCTCGGCCTTTTGCAGGGCCTTGGGGCTAATTTGGGATTTGCCCTTTGTGCCCGGCGCGGCCAGGCGGGCCACGCTTCTGAAACCGGCGTAGTGCAAAATCCCGCCCATGGCCCGCAACGCGCCCCGGCTCTGGGCCAAGATGAAATTAAAGGGCCATTGCGTGGTGCAGGCCGTCAGGACAATCGCCGGTTTGCCCTTGTGGCGCGGCAGGGGCAGGCCGCTTTTTTGCTCGCCGATCAGGGCCGGGACCATGCGGTCAAAAAGCGTTTTCAGCGGACTGCTCATGTTGCCCCAATGGGTTGGCGTGCCGATGACCAGTCCATCGCACCCGCCCAGCATTTCCGCCACATCATGGGCGTCATCTTGGGGCAATACGCAAACTCCGTCCGGGCGGCATTTCATGCAGGCAATGCAATGAGCCAACTCCAACTTGCAAACATCCACCCACTGGACCTCGGCCGCGCCGCCCAGGCCGTCGACAACGCCTCGCAGCATGGTCTCCACGGTTCCGCCCCGTCTGGGGCTGCCGTTCAACACAAGCACCTTTGCCATTCTCAACACCCCTACGGCAGGTATTCGGCCGCCTTCAGCGCCACGTCCGGCTGAAGGACCAACTCATAATGATCGTATTCCGGGAAGTCGCCAATGTGCCCGGCTCCGTCCAGCACGGCCGAGTCGTACGGCACCAAGCCGTCGTTGTCCACCTCATAAACTCTCTTTAAAACCTGCCAGCCCAAAGCCAACTCACCGCCCCAGCCCACACAACCGCCGTCAGGGCAGTTGCCGCGCACCGTGTGCATGGCCCCGCCCTGGGCCAGGGGGGCCTCGGCCGCCGGATAGTCCCTGTTGAAGCGGGCCATGCGCTCTGGTTGCAGGTCGGCTATGGCCTCGTCCGCTCCGATGAACAGGCCCACCCACTGGAAACTGTCGGCCAACTGCGAACCAAGGTGAGGCGTGCCCAGGGTGACCAACGCCGCCACCTTGCCTGGGTTTTCCTGTAAATAATACCGGCTGACCAGCCCGCCCATGCTGTGGGCCATAACGTCAAAGGAAGCGCTGAGGTCGTGCTCTTTTTGCAGTACATCCACGGTCTGTTGCAGGTAGTGGGCCTGCCACTGGATCGACTTGGTCCCGGCGCTAGAGTCGTTTTCGCCGGCGCAGATCAGTTTTTTGCCGCCGATGTCCCTTTGCCAAACCCTAGTGGAGCCGCCCAGATACACCACATAGACGTTGCCCGAACCCCAGACGCCCAGACAGGCGTCCAGAAAAGCATCGCCCCACTGATGTTTGTTGGCCAGGCCGTGAACCAGCACCAGGTCGTATTGTTTTTGCTGCGGCCGGGCCTGCATCTTGGCCGGTTCGGTGTGCGAACACGCCGCCGGCACCAACAGGGCAAGGGCCACGCCGAAAATTGTCAACAGGTTCCTGATCATTCCAAGCTCCGTCCATCGCGCCTATTCGCATCAAACACGGAATTCATTCTATGCCATTTGTGGCAATCACCACAAATGGGTCTTATCTTCAAAACCACGATCCCCATGCGCCTATTGGCCCGTCCGGATTGACAGATCCCTAACTTGGCAATAGGCTATGGTCACCGAAACCTAAACCATCCCAGCGCCAAGGCGTTTCAAAGGAGCGTATAGGATGCTTCTGATCGAAGACTTGCAGGTCGAACTTTCCGGAAAGACCCTGCTCAGGCACATTGACCTGGAGATAAAACCAGGCGAAACCCACATCCTGTTCGGCCCCAACGGCTCGGGCAAAACCTCTCTGCTGATGACCATCATGGGCATGCCCGGCTATATCGTCAAAGGCGGCCACATCATCTTCAAGGGCGAGGACATCACCTATTGGCCCATTCACGAACGGGCCAAACTGGGCATCGGCATGGCCTTCCAGCGCCCGCCGACCATCAACGGCCTCAAGACCCGGCAGATGGTGGACATCTGCGCCCAGGGCAGGGATGTCGACGTCCAGACCCTGGCCGACGAAGTCAATTTCGGCGATTTCCTTGACCGTGAACTAAACGCCGGTTTTTCCGGCGGCGAGATAAAACGCTCCGAACTGTTGCAGCTCAAGGCCCAGAATCCGGATTTGATGCTCTTTGACGAACCGGAGTCGGGCGTGGACATGGAAAACATGCACCTGGTGGGCGAGACCATCGCCTCGCTATTGCAAAAGGACAACGCCCAGCACCCCCACGAGGGCGGACCGATCATTGACCGCCGAAAAAAGCGCACCAAGATGGGCCTGATCATCACCCACACCGGCTATGTCCTGGACTACCTGGAGGCCGACAGCGGTCACGTGCTGTTCAACGGGATATTGTCCTGCGCCTCCATACCCAGGGAGATCATGCGCTGCGTTGAGCTAAACGGCTATGAAGAGTGCGTCAACTGCATGATGCCCGCGGCCCATGTGCTCGAAAGCCTCAACGAAAGCCTCAAGGACGGCCTCAACGACTGACCAAATCCGCTCCAAGGATAGTTGATATGTTTATCGACCAGGAACTCAAAGCCAAGGCCCAGGCGGCCAAAGACAAGGTCGCGGCCATTGGCAACGACATAGACCTGAGCATGTTTCGCAGCGACGCCCCCACCGATGACACGGCCACCTGCGGCCCGCTCCAGGACCTGCCCGGCCAGCAGCTAGAAGACATGCTGATGGCCGGCGTGGATGTAAACAACCAAGAGCGCGGCGGCACCTTCATCATGAAGGATTCGCACACCATGCACTGCTCGGTGCAGCAGGACGGCCTGGAGGTCATCCCCATCCGTCAGGCCCTGGAGCACCACCCCTGGGTCAAGGGCTATTACTGGAACCTGGCCAGCCCGGACACCGACAAATACACCGCCGCGGTGGCCCTTGACCTGCACGACGGCTATGTGATCCGGGCCCTGCCGGGCAGTAAAAGCGTCTATCCGCTCCAGGCCTGCCTGTACATGGACCAGGACAACAGCCAGCAGCACGTGCACAACATCATCGTCGTCGAGGAAGGCGCCGAACTGCACATGATCTCCGGCTGCGCCACCAGCCCCAACATCAAAAAAGGTGTGCACATCGGCGTAAACGAATTTTACATCGGCAAAAACGCCAAGCTCTCCTTCACCATGATCCACAACTGGGGCGAAAGCGTGGCCGTGCGGCCCAGGTCCTACACCAAGGTCTACGAAGGCGGCCAGTTCATCAGCAACTATGTCTGCATGAAACCGGTCCACGACCTGCAGATGTACCCCACCTGCCATCTCGACGGAAAGGATGCCGTGGGCCGCTTCTACTCGATTCTGGTGGGCACGCCCCAGACCAACATCGACGCCGGCGGACGGGTCATCCTCAACGAGCCCGGCTGCCGGGCCGAAATCGTCAGCCGAGCCATCACCAACGGCGGCAAGATCATGGCCAGGGGCCATCTGGTGGGCAAGGCCCCGGATATCAAGGCCCACCTGGAATGCCGGGGCCTGATCCTGGGCGGCGGGGCCATGCTGGCCGAACCCCAGCTCGACGGCTATGTGGACGGTGTGGAAATGAGCCACGAGGCCGCCGTGGGCAAGATCGCCCAGGATGAAATCAACTACCTGATGACCAGGGGCCTTGACGAGGACGAAGCGACCTCCACAATCGTCCGCGGCTTTTTAAGCGTCGATATCCCCGGCCTGCCGCCCCAGCTCCAGGCCGAGATCGACAAGGCCGTCAACGCCACCGACGAACACGGCATGTAGCTGTTATTACCAGCATTCTTCTTTGGGCGACCCTTTTACTTTACAGCCATAAGTAAAAGGGTCGCCCACACCCCGCGCAATGTCTGCGCCGCCATATCCATGACAGCACCCGGCGCCCGGCCACGTTCCGGCCACGGCCTGGCCAATACGCGCCACGGGCCTGCGCGACCCCCATTACTATTGTTAACCTTTACGGTATGAATTAACGCGTTAACCCAACATTAACATACACCTGCAAACACTGTTGCTTCTTCCAAATACAGTATTTCCCATTATTTTAGTCACATATGTATTGATCGGCGACATCGGGCTGTGGCACGCTAATTGTATCTACCGCATCGCTATGTTTTTTAGTTAGTTGGACATAAACAGACCCGGATCATTTCAACTCTTAGCTGATCAACGTTCGCATGAGCCACGCGGCATGCGAGGTTTCGGTAGAGGGAGGAAGCGTCATATGGGCAAACGAGGCATTGTTCTGGCGGGCCTGGCCGCGCTGTTGGCGCTGGCGGTTGGCTCGGCGGCCACGGCGGCCGAACAAAAGGATCATCCCTTGCCCGGCCAGCGATGGATTACGGCGGACCACAGCAAATTTGAAGAGCTGAAAAAGCCGTTCACCAGCGGCCCGGAAGTGACCAAGGCCTGCCTTAGCTGCCACAACGAGGCGGGCAAGCAGGTCATGCAGACCATCCACTGGACATGGATGTGCCCCAAGGCCCCGCCCGAGGCCAAGCTGGGCAAGGGCGGCTGGGTGGTCAACAACTTCTGCATCGCCCTGCCTTCCAATGAACCGCGCTGCACCTCCTGCCACGCCGGTTACGGCTGGAAGGACAAGACCTTCGACTTCAGCGACGAGACCAAGATCGACTGTCTGGTCTGCCACGAGCAGACCGGCACCTATAAAAAATTCCCGGCAGGCGCGGGCAACCCGGCCAAGGAGCCCACGGTCTTCCCGGGCAACAAGAAAACATACAACCCGCCGGACTGGAACAAGGTGGCCCAGAGCGTCCACCGGCCCACCCGGCGCAACTGCGGCACCTGCCACTTTTTCGGCGGCGGCGGCGACGGCGTCAAGCACGGCGACCTGGACTCGTCCATGTTCAAACCGGACAAGAAGCTCGACGTGCACATGGACGCGGCGGGCAAGGACTTCTCCTGCACCCGCTGCCACACCACCGTGGTGCACAAGATCAGCGGCCGCTGTTACAAGACCCCGGCCGCGGAGAAGCTCGTCACCCTGGCCCAGGACGACCAGGTTTCGCGCATCACCTGCGTTTCGTGCCACACCGAAAAGCCCCACAAGCCCGGCGTGAAGGCCAACGACCACACCGACAAGGTGGCTTGCCAGACCTGCCATATACCGGAGTTCGCCCGCAAGCTGCCCACCAAGATGTATTGGGACTGGTCCACGGCGGGCAAAATGAACGCCGAGGGCAAGCCCTTTGCCACGATGGAAGAAGTCGGCGGGGTCAAGCGGCCGGTTTATGACACCAAAAAAGGCAACTTCATCTGGAAAACCAATGTCAGGCCGGTCTACAAGTGGTTCAACGGCTCCATTGAAAACGTGATGCTGACCACGCCCATCGACCCCAACCAGCCTGTGGTTCTGACCAAGGTCCACGGCGAGCCCGGCGATCCAGGGCGAGGATATATCCCTTCAAGGAGCACCGGGGCAAGACCCCCTACGACGCCGGACGCAAGCGCATGGCCGTTCCCCATCTGTTCGGCAAGGACGGCACCGCCTATTGGAAAAACTTCGACTGGAAGAAGTCCCTGTCCGCCGGACAGGAATATGTGGGCCTGCCTTTCAGCGGCGAAGTGGGGTTCGTGGATACGGTCTATTATTTCCAGACCACCCACCAGGTCGCGCCCAAGGACAATGTGCTGGCCTGCGCCCAGTGCCACACCGCGCCGGAAAACAGCCGCATGGCCGGTATCGACGGCGTGTACGTGCCGGGCCGCGACAGCGCTCCCTGGCTGAATTACCTTGGCTGGGGCGCCGTATTGGCCGCCATTATCGGCGTGTTGCTGCACGGCCTGGGCCGCGCTGTATTGCGCAAGAAATAGCAAAGGCAGGCGAAAATGACCAACGACCTGAAAAAAGTGTATATGTACTCCCGCTTCGAGCGGTTTTGGCACTGGGCTCAGGCCCTGCTGATAATCGTCCTGGGCATAACCGGCTTCGAGATCCACGGCTCGTACACCCTGATGGGCTTCGATACGGCCCACGACGTGCACGAGTTCTGCGCCTGGAGCTGGTTCGTGCTGTATGCCTTTGTCATCTTCTGGATGGCCACCACCGGCGAGTGGCGGCAATACATCCCCACCACCAAGCGCATGCTCGACGTGTGCGTGTATTACGGGGTGGGCATCTTCCAGGGCAAGGATCATCCCGTACCCAAAACCGAGCGCATCAAGCACAACCCCTTGCAGCGCATGACCTATCTGGGCATCTCGGTAATCATCATCCCGGCCCAGATGATCACCGGCTTCTTGTTCCTGTTCTACAACGACTGGCCGGCCTGGGGCTGGTCCGGTTTCCTGAACCTCAACGTGGTGGCCCTGTTGCACACCATCGGCGCCTTTGGTTTTGTGGTCTTCCTGGTGGTGCATATCTACATGACCACCACCGGCCACACCGTGGGCGCGCATATGAAGGCCATGATCACGGGGTATGAAGATGTAAAGGAATGCTGAACACGCCTCTGTTCGGCGATGCATAGCGCCAAGGCCCCGCAGGTCACCCCCCGGGGCCTTTTTTGCGTCTTCAGCCGCCGCACCCATTTCTATTCCGGCAGGCTGTAATGAACCTCCCGGTGGCATTTGCCCGTGTGATGCATCAGGCAGCGGGAATCCGCCGGTTCCATGTGCGCCTTCAGGCCCAATGCCCTCAGCCAGGCGACAATACGCTCGAGAATACCGCACTGGTATTCAGCGGCGCAGCCCATCATCTCCATGCCCTGGTGGGCGAAGCAGCTCTGCATGTCCATGACCAGGACCCCCGGTTTCATTTCCCAATCAAAGCTCATGAAATCGCCGATCTGCACGCTGATGCCTTGGGTCAACAATTTGCGGATCGATTCGTGGCTGTTAATGTTTTCAATACCCAAAACCTTGCTGACCCGCTTGATCTCGATGGGCGCCATGGCCTTGATGGCGGCGAGGTTCAGCTTGTTTGCCGTCTCAATGCCGCACTCGCCCAACACCTGCATGAACCACATGCCGTCATGGGTCATCCAGCCGCGTGTGAGCAATTGTTTCAACTGCTCCAAATCGACTCCCTCGGGACACCCCTTGCCGTCAAAATGCATTTTGGTTTTCCTTTCGCAACCGCTTGTATTGGTCCGCTTAGATCGCTGCGTAGCGGCCGGTGATCACCGGCCGGTCGTTGCCCATTGTCATCAGGTCAAACCGGCCTCCTTCACCCACTGTAAGGTTCACATCCTGACCGTAGAACACCGGCCCTTTCAGAGCGGCATCCAGCCGGAAAATCCGGCCGGCTGAACCGTTGACCAGCCGCCATAGGCAATGGGCCAATAAGGGTTGGGAATGGCTGTACATGTCGGTGAAACCACGCAGTCTGGCATAACGTCTGGAGGTGTGTATGCCGTTATAATCGCCGGAGAGCCGGGCAAAACGCCAGCCGTTTTGGTGCATGGCCCACTGTCCCAGGCTTTGACCCGGGCCGATTGGTTCGAATTCGGCCGACCTTGATTTCGGCTCCACGGATCCGCCGTGTTTGACGGGAAAGAAGTAGGCGCACGAGTTGGCCCACACCGGCCGGTTGTCGGCAAGGGCGTTGGAGCAGACATCCACCTCCACTCCCTTCGGCGCCAGGCGAAAAGCGGTTATACCCGTGCGCAATTCCAGGGCGCGGTCCAGGGGGATCGCCTTCAGCAGGGAGATGTGGTTGCGCACCTGGAACATGGTGTGGGCCTTCAGGGGTATCTCGGCGTGCGTCAACAGGTGCAGATGATGGGCAAAGCAAAGGCAGTGCAGCCAAATGGCGTCCAATTCATGGGTCGGCTCCAGGCCGCAGGTCCGGGCAAAGGCACCTGATCTGGCCCCGCCGATCATCAGGTTGGCCTGCCGGGAACAAAGATGCGAAACGTTCGCGCACTCATCAAGAGACTGCCGAGGCATGACCAACGACTTCATCAGGGAGGCTCCGGTGGACGGGCTTTGTCTCAGGTTGATGACTCCGGAGTTCTCATAGTTATGATACCTTGTTTCGTTTAGTTTGATATCAAACAATAACATGAAAAAAAATTACTCCAGATTGCGGTTGATCCTGGCCAGCAATTCGGCCAGCATTAGTTTTTCAGCCTCGGAAAACCCCTTGTACACCGTTTCCATGAATTGATTGCCGATGTCTTTGAACTGCCCTATCATTTCCATGGTCTTTCCCGTGGGGCTGACGATGATCACCCGGCTGTCGTCAGGGTCCTTGGCCAAGGTCAGATATTCCAATTCCTCCAAACGATGCACCATGCCGGAAAGCGTTGATTTATCACGATCAATGGCAGCGGCAAGGTTTTTCATGGGCATGGGCCCGCCCCGCATGAGAGCCACCAGCAAATCACCGTGACTGGGCGCCAAATCCGTAAAACCCCGTTGTTTCAACTGGTCGGCCAGGTACCTGTGGACCCGTTCGCGAAAGCGCGAACACAGGGCAGGTACGTTCATGGGTGTTACTTGCATTGATTACTCTCATTGCTTAGACGCCTTGGAACCAATATAGTTTTATTAAAAACTATATTCAAGCCTTTTTCATTCCATGGAAAACTTCAGACCGCGCTTCTGGTGGCTTAACAGCATGAATGCCAAGCTGCTACAATTTATAGATGATATCACATTTCTTTCAAGTTCCTGGCATTCACGGTCTGGCTGATCCGGAGGAGGGAACATGCAATTTCCGCGAATAGACATACTAATCATCGAAGACGACAAATTTGCCAGGGAAGCCGTGATCGACAACTTGAACTCTCTTGACAACTTTGCATTCAACATCAAGCAGGCGGGAAACCTGGCCGATGGGCTTACGGTTCTACGCGGATATGATTTTCAGGCGATAGTCCTGGATCTCAATCTGCCGGACTCTCTGGGCCTGGATACGTTGATAAGCATTAAGTCAAATGCTCCCAATACCCCCGTAGTCGTCCTGACAGGCGAAGTCGGATCGGATATCGCCCTGAGAGCCTTGGAAATAGGTGCCGAAGAGTTTGTCGAAAAAAGATTTTTGGCAGGCCCCTTGTTGGCCCGAACCATCCATTTCGCCATTGAGCGGAAAAAAGCCGCCGCCAAGATTCAATTTGAAAAGGCCCAAAAGGAACTGATTCTGGACAACCTCTATGAGCGCGTTTTGCTCGTGGACAAGGACCTGAATCTGCTATGGGCCAACCGGTCATCCCGGCGCGACGCCATTGAAGACCTTGAAAAGGGCATCGGCCGCCCATGCAGGGATTTTTGGGGACGCGATGATCATTTTTGCAATGATTGCATTCTGTTCGAAGTGATCAAAACGGGCGCCCCAAAGACAATCGAAATCGAATCCCCAAGCGGCAGAACATTCTTCATCTCTGGTACGCCCGTGCACGACAACAACGACAATCTGATGGGAGCAGTTGAAGTATCCCTGGAAACCACGCAGCTTAAAATGGCGGAAAAAGCCCTCAGGGAAAGCAATTTCCGCTATGAGCAACTATTAAATAACGCCGTGGATATCATCTACAACGTCGATAAGGAAGGGTACTTCACCTTTGTAAACAAAGCCGTGGAAAAGATCCTGGGCTACACACCGGAGGAACTTATAGGAACCCATTCCCGCGATTATCAAGGGGGCGATCAATACCGGCAATCTCTTCGGAATAATCGAGATCAATTCTCCTCAGGAAAGACAAAAACCTACGCCGAATTCCCGGTGATGTCAAAAAACGGAAACGTGGTCTGGCTCGGACAGAATTTGTGGCAGGTCCAAGACGAGGACGGAACCATTGCCTATCAGGCAATTGCCCGGGATATCACTGATTTAAAAAACACACGCAACGCCTTGGAAGCGGCCTACATGCACATGGAAGACCGTATCCGCCAGCGCACGGCCCAGCTGGAAGAGGCAAAGAAACAATGGGAAAGGACCTTTGACGCGGTTCCGGACCGCCTGGCCATTATTGACAAAGGCCATCGCCTGATAAGGCTCAACAAGGCAATGGCCGACGCAATGGGTGGCAAATTCACTGATTTTATCGGCAAGCGATGCATTGATCTCCCGGTATGCAGCAACAAAGATACTGATAATTGCCCCCACGCCTTGCTGATGAGGGACCAGCAGCCCCACACCATTGAGACCTTTGACCCCCAAAAAGACGAGACTCTTTCCATCACGGCCGCGCCACTGTTTGATAACGACGGCGCGCTTATCGGCTGCGTGCATGTCTCCAGGGATATCAGCGGCACCAAAAGAGCGGAAAAAGCATTGCAGGAACAGTTGAACTTTCAACAAAAGCTGATGGACACCATCCCCAACCCCATTTTCTTCAAAGATGAAAACGGCGTGTACATGGGCTGCAACAGCGCGTTTGAAAACCTGATAGGCCTGCCCCGACACCAGATAATCGGCAAGTCAGTGTTTGACCTGTGGGATAGTGACCAAGCCGAGACATACCATGAGCAGGACATCTGGCTGTATCAGAACCCCGGGACGCAATTGTTTGAAACTCAACTGCTAAACGCCAACGGCGATATCCGCGATGTCATTTTCAACAAGGCCGCCTACTTTGACGCCTCGGGAAACGTAGCCGGGCTGGTCGGCATCATCGCCGACATAACCGAGCGCCGCGATGCCGAGCGGGAGCTGGCCTTCAGCGAGGAACGCTACCGCACATTGGTGGAATCGTTGTCCGAGGGCCTGATCATAGTTGACCCAAAGCTCAATATCGTTTTTGCCAACAAACGGTTCGTTGAAATGGTCGCCGCCGATGAAAAAGAAATAACAAAAATGAACATGACTGAATTTTTGGATGAAGAAAACAAAAAGATCGTCGCGGAGCAGTACGAGAGGCGCCGCCAGGGAGCCTCCGACACCTATGAAGCGGCCCTTTCCGCCCTTGACGGCGCTGTCATAAATGCCCTTATTTCTCCTAAACCGATTTTTGATTCTAAAAACCAATTCAAGGGGTCCTACGCCCTGGTCACCGATATAACCGAAAGAAAGAAATTGGAAAGCCAATTGGTCCAGGCCCAAAAACTGGAATCAATCGGCCAACTCGCGGCGGGCATAGCCCATGAAATCAATACGCCCACCCAGTACGTCCTCAGCAACACCAGATTTTTGGAAGGCGCCTTCAACGAGTTGTCCCAATTAATGAACTCCTACGCCAAGCTGGCCGAAGCCGCTGAAAAGAGCCCGGACCTTGCCGAAGCGGCCGGGCAGGTTAAAGAGCTCGCCGAGGAATTGGACCTCGAGTTCCTGACCGAAGAAATCCCCAAGGCCATCGAGGCGGACGTTGAAGGCCTTGAACGAATCGCCAAGATAGTCGGCTCCATGAAGGCCTTTGCCCATCCCGGAGCAGAGGAGCTCAGCCCCACCGACCTCAACAAGGCCATTGAAAACACGGTTACGGTGGCCCGAAACGAGTGGAAATACGTGGCCGATGTGGAGTTTGATTTGGACCCGGCCATGCCGCTGGTGCCGTGCTTGGCCGCCGAATTGAATCAAGTCTTTCTCAACATCATAGTTAACGCCGCCCAGGCCATCGGCGAAGTGGTCCGGGAAGGCGCCGAGTCAAAGGGCAAAATCAACATTACAACTTCCTATGACGCTGATGCGGCCCGGATAAGCATCAAGGACGACGGCCCTGGCATTCCCGAAGAAATTCAGAACAGAGTATTTGACCCGTTCTTTACGACAAAGGAGCTGGGCAAGGGCACCGGCCAGGGCCTGGCAATCGCCTATAGGGTGGTGGCCGAACAGCACAAGGGAAACATCCAGATCATCAGCAAACCGGGAGAAGGAACCGAGTTTCTCATCCAGATACCATTTGTAAGACGGGGGGGGCATGAATGATGAAATGCATCCTTTTTGTGGACGACGAAGCAAAGGTCCTCGATGGCCTCAGGCGCATGCTGCGGCCCAAACGAAAAAAATGGGATATGGCCTTTGTCCAAAGCGCTCGGGAGGCCCTGGAGGTATTGGAGAAAACCCCCTTTGATATTATCGTCACGGATATGCGGATGCCCGGCATGGACGGGGCCGATCTATTGGAAATTGTCAGGAAGCGCTATCCGTCAATGGTCCGCATCGTTCTCTCGGGCCATTCCGAACACGAAAACATTATGAGATCAGTGCGCCCGGCCCACCAATACCTGGCCAAACCCGTCGGCCAGGAAGAACTGGAAAAAGTCCTGAACGCCGCCCTGCAACTCCATGGAGTGTTAGGTGATCCCAACCTGATTGAAATCTTGGGAAAGGCCGAGTCGCTTCCGTCACTGCCCCAGACCTACGCCAGTCTGGTGGATGCGATGGAGTCTGAAGAATGCTCCCTGGAAGAAATCGGGAAAATCATTGAACAAGATCTGGGCATGACCGCCACCCTGCTCAAAGTGGTCAATTCGGCGTTTTTCGGCCTGCCGCGCAAAATTTCTTCCCCGGCCCAGGCCGCAAGCCTGCTTGGTCTGGATATTTTACGTTCACTGGTGTTGTCGTATCAGCTGTTCAGCACGTTCGAGTTAAAAAATACCCGGCATTTTTCCTTTGACGGCCTGTGGCGTCACAGCACCACGGTGGGCTCCATGGCCAAGAAAATAGCTCAAACCGAAGACATGGACAAAGTGCTGGTGGACGAGGCGTTCATGGCCGGTATTCTGCACGACGTTGGCAAGCTGATTCTGTATCACTTCACGCCCAAACGTTACGGCGAGGTCATAGAACATGTCAGAAACGACAGCGGAACGGTATTTCAAATTGAAAAAAGGGGGTTTGGCACCAGCCATGCCCAGGTGGGTGCGTTTCTGATGGGGCTTTGGGGCATGTCGGAAAACGTGGTGCAGTCCATTGCCTTTCACCACAATCCGGGCGACTGGGAGCCCCAGGAACTGGGTCTTCACAGCATCGTGCATGCTGCCAACGTATTCGAGCACGAACTTCGAGTGGTCCATAAGCACTACAGGATTCCGGAGTTGGATATGGATCATTTCAACGCAATAGGGCTTGCCGGCAAGCTTGACGCCTGGCGGGAGCAATGCCAATTACTGGTGAACAACGGAGGCCCTCTTGATTGATAAAAAGCCCCCCGAAAAAGTGCTGCTGGTGGATGATGAAATCAATATCCTGGAATCTTTCAGGCGCCAGTTGCACGGCCGCTTCAAGGTGACCACCGCCGAAGGGCCGGTCAATGCCCAAAAAATATTCCGGGAGCAAGGCCCTTTCGCGGTGGTGGTCTCGGACATGAAGATGCCCGGCATGGACGGAGCCGAACTCCTGGCCTGGGTCCGCGAAAAGTCTCCCAATACGGTAAGGATCATCCTTACCGGCTATTCAGAGATGGACAACGCCATCAAGGCCATAAACGAAGGCCAGATATTCCGTTTTTTAACCAAGCCGTGCGAACCGGCGGCGTTGATGCGCACCCTGGTGGATGCGATCCGGCAGTACCGCCTGGAGATATCCGAACAACAGCTTTTGGAGCAAACCCTTTCGGGGAGCATAAAGGTCCTTACCGATCTGCTGTCGCTGGCCAAGCCCCTGGCCTTTGGCCGGGCATCCAGGGCGGCCCGCTATATGCACATGGTGGTGAGGGAATTGGAGTTGGACAACCCCTGGCAATACCATACGGCGGCCATGCTTTCCCAGATCGGTTGCCTTGAGCTGCCGGACAAACTGTTGCAGCGCGCCTATTCCGGGAAAAAGCTGTCCGAGCCCGAACAAAGGGTTTTCGACCATCATCCCCATACCGGAGCCAGCCTGCTCCTGAGCATCCCCAGAATGGAGACCGTATGCAAAATTATAGGAGGCCAGGCCGATTACGAGGACTATCTGTGCCGCAGCGGCGGTGAGGAGCAAAACATCGGCGCCTGCATCCTCAAGGCCGTTCTGGACATGGACACGCTTGAAATCAATGGCATGGCCAAGGCCGAGGCCTTGGCCGAAATGAAAAAGACCCACGGCCGCTACCACCCTGACGTGTTGATGGCCCTGGAAGAGGTCCTGGGTCTGGAGGCCCACTATATTCCCCGCGAAGTGGACATCAAAGACCTCGAAGACCATATGATCCTCAACCAGGACATCACCAAGGACAATCAACTGGTCTTGTCAAAGGGGCAACAGCTCAGCCGCACCCTCATCGTAACCCTGCGCAGTTACCATTTGGCCAGCCCTCTGGAAGAGCCGATAAAAGTTCTCATTCCCCACAGCGAATGAGAAACACGGCATTGGTTGACAAAAAATGCCAATGGGATAACATGCCTACATCAGATGACAATAAGGCCAGGACCGCCTATAACCATATTGATTAACCGTCTTACGAATACGGAGCGCCAGGCATGAGCACGGCCGAAAGCACCACACCCAGCAATTTCATCCGTAATATCATTGAAGAAGACAACGCCTCGGGCAAATGGGGCGGCCGGGTGGTAACGCGTTTCCCTCCGGAGCCCAACGGCTACCTGCACATCGGCCACGCCAAGAGCATATGCCTAAACTTCGGTCTGGCCCGTGATTTCGGCGGTAAATGCCATTTGCGCTTCGATGACACCAACCCGGCAAAGGAAGATGTGGAATACGTCGATTCAATCCAGGAAGACGTGCGCTGGCTGGGTTTTGATTGGGGCGAAAACCTGTTCTACGCCTCCAATTACTTTGACAAGCTCTACGAATTCGCCGAGCAAATGATCAAGGCCGGCAAGGCCTATGTCGACGACCTCAGCGCCGAGGAGATCCGGGCCTACCGCGGCACGCTCACCGAACCAGGCAAAAACAGCCCCTACCGTGAGCGCACGGTGGAGGAAAACCTGGATCTGTTCCGCCGCATGCGCGACGGCGAGTTTGAAGACGGGGCCAAGGTCCTTAGGGCCAAGATCGACATGGCCGCGGCCAACGTGGTCATGCGCGACCCCACCCTGTACCGCATCCGCCGGGCCCACCACCACCGCACAGGCGACAAGTGGTGCATCTACCCCATGTACGACTTCACCCACTGCCTCAGCGACTCCACGGAAATGATCACCCATTCCATCTGCACCCTGGAGTTCGAGGACAACCGCGCCCTGTACGACTGGGTCCTTGATCAGCTTGGCGCCTACCATCCCCAGCAGATCGAGTTCGCCCGGCTGAACCTGGACTACACCGTGATGAGCAAACGCAAGCTCTTGCAGCTGGTCCAGGAAAATCATGTCGACGGCTGGGACGACCCGCGCATGCCCACCATCGCCGGTATGCGCCGCCGGGGCTTTACGGCCAAGAGCATCCGCGACTTTTGCGACGTCATCGGCGTGGGCAAGAGCCAGGCCTGGATCGGCATGGACAAACTGGAAAACGCCATCCGTAACGACCTGAACACCACTGCCCGGCGGACCATGGCCGTCCTGAACCCCCTGAAGGTGGTCATCACCAACTACCCCGAGGGCCAGGTCGAAACGCTTTCGGCGCCGTATCTGCCCGATGATCCGGAAAAGATGGGCTACCGCGACGTGCCCTTCAGCCGCGAGATATACATCGAGCGCGACGACTTCATGGAAGAGCCGTTCAAGAAATACTACCGCCTGGCCCCCGGCCGGGAGGTGCGCCTGCGCTGGGCCTATTTCATCACCTGCACCGATGTGGTCAAGGACCCGGCCACCGGCGAGATCACCGAACTCCACTGCACCTACGATCCGGCCACCAAGGGCGGCGACGCCCCGGACGGCCGCAAGGTCAAAGGCACCATCCACTGGGTCTCGGCCGAAAAGGGTGTCGACGCCCAGGTGCGGCTCTATGACCGGCTGTTCAAGGAGCCCAGGCCCGACGACGCCCCCGAGGGCGGCGATTGGAAAGACAACATCAACCCGGAATCATTGGTCGTGGTGACGGCCAAGGTCGAGCCCAGCCTGGCCCAGGCCCAGCCCGGCGACCGGGTGCAGTTCGAGCGCAAGGGATTCTTCGTGGCCGACCGGGTGGACCACAAACCCGGCCGGGATATCGTCTTCAACCGCATCGTCACCCTGCGCGATTCCTGGGCCAAGATGGTCCAAAAGAACAAAGTCAATTAGCCGAAAAACCCTTCCGAATGTTGACCGGGCCTCATACGAGGTCCGGTTTTGTTTTTTCCGAGCCCTGAATTACAACCGTTATGAGCATTGCATTTATCCAAATATTGGATGACAATCTTCATGGCTTATGGGAGCAGGAGGGGCGCTATGGACAAGGCACAGGCTCAATTTAAACTACACGAAGGCCTTCCGCGCTGTGGACCGGGCAGCGACCATGATACGGAGCTGGCCATTGACCTGCTGCCCCCGCTGCCCAAAAACCCGCGCATTGTCGACCTGGGCTGCGGCAACGGACGCCAGACCCTCCTGCTGGCCCGCCGTCTGGGGCCCGTGGAAGCCGTCGACATCTACCAACCCTATCTGAACCAGTTGCAACAGGCCGCCGCCACCGAGGACTTGGCCGACCGTATCACCATACGCTGCGCCGACATGGCCGATCTGGATTATGAGCCGGGCTCCATCGACCTGATCTGGTCCGAGTGCTCCATTCACATGCTGGGCTTCGAACAGGGCCTCAAATTGTGGCGGCCCTTGTTGAAACGGGGCGGTCTTCTGATGGTCTCCGACCTGACCTGGATGAGCAAGGACCGCTCCTCCAACGTTGCCGATTTTTGGGGGCGCCGCCGCAAAGAGATGGGCAGCATGGTCGACAACCTGATGACGGCCCGCAAACTGGGGTATCAGCCCGTCAATCATTTCATGATCCAATCATATTCCTGGTGGGACGACTATTACCTGCCCCTGATGAAGCGCATCGAGTTTCTCAGACCATTGGCCGAAAAAGAGACGGCCATGGCCGCGGCCATCCGTGACGCAGAACTGGAGATCGCCGTCCGCCGTCAATACGGCCACAGCTACGGCTGCGTATATTACATTTTCAGCGCCAACTAGCCGTCCCAGGCCGTGTTTGCCCGAAAAGCTGGCGCTACGGGTCTGGTCCGGGTTATATTTATTGGCCGTAACTCGCCGAGCACCGGCTTGGGGGACGAGAGGATGTTTTTTTGACGGCCGCCGCCTGGACATCGACAATGGGAGCCATCATCGGCCTGCTTTGCCAGGTCAACTGGATGATGGCCCACGGCCCGGATAGATGGCCCTTGCGCCTGGCGCTGGGCGCGGTTGGCGGCTGGCTGCTGGTGCGAGGAGCCGTCCTGGCCTGGGAGCGTCTGGGCCGCCGCCGCTTCTGGCCCGGCTGGCATGGCTTCCGGGAGCTTTTGGCGGGCAAACGCACGGTGGCCGGCCTGTTGGCCGCGGGGCTGGTGATGATCTACCTGGGCTCCATGGGCGGCCACTTCTATTCCTTTGACGCCTGGTTCCGCTTTCTTACCACCAAATCAATCGTCGATGAGGGCTCGCTGATCATCGACCCCATACCAGGCAAGCTGCCGCCCTTGGTCAGCAAGACCGGCATCCTCCAACCCATTCTGACCATACCTTTTTATATAGCCAGCAAGGCCATCCCCCAGGGCAGCGTCCCGCCGCCAATGGACTTGAAGGGCCCGGTCGAGCCCGACGAGATGGTGGCCAGCACCATGAACCAGTTCACCACGCCGCTTATCGCCCTGGTGTTCTTTTTGATGCTCATCGACTGGGGCTATTCCCGGAGGGTGGCTTTCTCGGCCACGCTTGTCATGGCCCTGGCCACCATTGCCTGGCCCTATTCGCGCTATTATTTCAGCGAACCGATCATGGGCCTGTGCCTTATCACATCGGTTTGGCAGATGCTGCGCTTTCGCCTCAGGCTCAATACCAGGCACCTGTTTTACAGCGGTCTGGCCCTAGCCGTTGGCGCGATCAACACCACCGTATTCCTGGTGGTGGCCGTGCCCATGTCGGGCCTGTACCTGGCTTGGCTCTTGTGGCCCCGGCGCGGCGGCGTGTGCACCTCCTGGCCCCAAGCCGTACGCCTGGCCCTGGTCTGGGCCGCGCCGGTGTTCATTGCCGGTTGCTGGGTCCTGTGGTTCAACTGGTACCGTTTCGGCGGCATGTTCAAGACCGGCTACGAAGGCGACCAGGGCTTCCCTAACTTCATCTACGACGGCCGGGCCGGTTTTTCCCTGGCCTCCTGGGTGGGCCTGCACGGCCTGCTCTTCAGCCCGGGAAAAAGCGTCTTCCTGTTCAGCCCGCCGCTTATCGCCGCGCTGTTGTACATGCGCGGGTTCTTCAGCCGCCGCCGGGCCGAATCGTTACTCATCGCCATGCTCTGCCTGGGCTGGCTGGCCCTGTACTGCAAGTGGTGGGCCTGGCACGGCGACATCGCCTGGGGCCCGCGCTACCTGGTTCCGGTGACGTTTTTGGCCATGCTGCCCCTGGCCCAGGCCTTCAAGCTGTGGCCCCAGCGCGGCCTGATGTTCCAGAGCGTATTGCTTTTCGTGATTCTTTTCGGAATTGTGGTCCAGTTGCTTGGCATTGCCCTGCATTTTGAGCTACAGTTCAGCGCTATAGTCGGACCACGGCAAAAGGACCTGCCTTTGTTGCATTACATCCCGCATTATTCCCACGTCATGGGCAACTACCGCATGCTTGTCATGGGAGCCAGCCCGGACTTCTATCTCCTGGGCAGGCCCCTGGGGCTGATTCTGACCGTGGGCGGGGCGTTATGCACGGGCCTGGCCTGGCTGGGGGCCTTCACCCGCAGGCCGGGGGAGGCCTCATGAAGGTCTCGGTGATCGTGCCGGTCTACAACGAGCGGGCCACGGTGGCGGAGCTGCTGCGGCGTGTTGCCGCCGTTGATCTCGACAAGGAGATCATCGTGGTGGACGACGGCTCCACCGACGGCTCCCGGGAAATCCTGGCCGGGCTGGACATCCCGGACATGCGGCTACTGCTGCATGAAAAAAACACCGGCAAGGGCGGGGCCGTGCGCACGGGCATCTGCCACTGCACCGGCGGCGTGGTGATCATCCAGGACGCCGACCTGGAACTGGAGCCAGGCGAGATCCCCTCGCTTATTGAGCCCATCATCAGCGGCCGGGCCGAGGTGGTCTACGGCTCGCGGATTCTCAACCCCAACAATCCCTCGCCCAACACGCCGTTCTACTGGGGCGGGCGGCTGACCACCCTGGCCTGCAACATCCTTTACGGCTCCCGGCTCACCGACGAGCCCACCTGCTACAAGGTCTTCCGGGCCGGGCTGATCAAGCGCATCGGCTTTTCGGGCAACCGCTTCGAATGGGAACCGGAGATAACGGCCAAGCTGTTGCGCCGGGGCGTGAAGATCCACGAGGTGCCCATCACCTATCACCCGCGCAGTTCCAGCGACGGAAAGAAACTGGGCGCCCGCGACGGCATCCAGGCCGTGTGGACGCTCTTGAAGCTGCGCTTTTCCCAAAAAACCATGATCGACCAGCCCTTGGAGCAACGGCAATGAAACGCGGCCTCAAGGCATGGGCCGCCTTTGTTCTGATCGCCCTGTGCCTGGCTCTGGCGGCCTGCGGCCAAGACCGCGGCAAGCCCGGCCCGGTGTTGCAGGACAAAAAGTATCTGGTCGGAGCCACCTATTACATCTGGTATCCCCTGAATTTCTATTTCGGGTTCATGCGCGGAGCCCTCAAGCCGCCCCAGTCGCCGTCCATGGGCCTGTACAGTTCGGTGGACCCCAAGGCCGCCGAGCAGCACATCGCCTGGTGCTCCCGCTATGGCATCGACTTTCTGGCCGTCAGCTGGTGGCCCAACAAGCCCGAGCTTAACCCGGCCATAGACAAGGGCCTGCTCAAAGCGGGCAACCTCAAAGACATCAAGTTCTGCATTTTTTACGAGACCTGGGGCGTGGGCTGGATCGAGGAAAAAGGGGCCACCATATTCGACCAGGCGGCCATCGACAAGCTCAATACCGACATGGATCAGATAGCCGACAAATACTTCGACAACCCCAGCTATCTGAAGATCAACAACAGGCCGGTGGTGTTTCTGTACCTTACCCGGACCCTGGCCGGAGACTATGAAAAGGCCTTCAAAGACCTGCGGGCCAGGCTAAAGGCCAAGGGCCACGACGTGTATTTCATTGCCGACGAGATCTACTGGTCGGTGATGAGCACCCGCCAGCGCGAACAGCCCAAGCCGTTCCTGGAGCCCAAGCCCCAGCCGGAGCGGATCAAGCTTTTCGACGCCCTGACTTCATATAATATGTATCTGTCCTCCCGCTTGGACCACGGCGGCTACGGCGCCAAAAGCAACTGGGTCAGGGACGTGTCGGCCATGTACCGGCAATATTTCGACCTATGCGGACCCAACACCAATTTCGTGCCCAACATCCTGCCCGGCTACAACGACCGGGGCTGCCGCCTGCCCATGCAGCAGTTCATCATTCCCCGGCAGTGGGACAAGGGCGCGCCCGAGGGCTCGTTCCTGGCCCACAGCTTTGACAAGCTGGCCCTGCCCTTTGTGGACCCCCGGCTGAACATGATCATGATCACCTCGTTCAACGAGTGGAACGAAGACACGGCCATCGAGCCCACCATCGACGCGCCGCCCACAAATGAGGACATCAGCAAGACCGGCAAAGAGTTCACCGACGGGTATGAGTATTACGGCTACGGCGCCAAGATGCTCGAAGTCGTACGCGACAAGGTCTGCGCCGTATCGGGCCGGGTGACGGACCAGGCGGGCAAGCCGGTCTGGGGCGCGGAAGTGACGGCCAGCCAAAACGGCAAGCCGGTAACCAAGGCCACGGCCGACCGCGACGGCTATTACACCCTCAGCCGCCTGCATATGCCGCCGGGCCAGTATGAAATCAGCGCAGGCGGATCAACCAATACCGTGCACGTCGAAACCGGGGCCTGCCAAACAGGTGTTGATTTCGTGGATTCCGTGGCGCGTTAGCCATCAGGGCCAAAGCAGTAGACATTATCCCCATAAATTAGTATTGTTTGTTCGGGTATGATCACGACGTGGTCATGCCAGGGCAAAGATCCGCCCCAAATTCAAAAAGGTGGAATGCATGCGCAAAGTATCAATGGCTTTGTTTTGTCTGGTGATTTTCGCGGCAGGCACAATGGTTGGCAGCCGCCTGGAACTGCCCCGGCCTGCTAAAGGGTATAGCCCCATCCTGACTAAATATGGGCAACTAACACTGCCGACCGGCGACTTTGATGTCCAGTATGAAGGCCAAACCATTCAGGTCCATAACGATGCGGGAAGCAGCATCCCGGTGAAGTTCACCCGGGAAGAAAAACCCGACGGATCGGTTGTTTTCTATGGCCTGAACGGCCGGTAGCCTGTCACAAATTGGCAAAACGCCTGATGATTTGTCGGTTGGCCATGCTTTCGACGTCTCATCATCCTACCGGCCCCTCGACCAATCACCTGTTACTAGCTGGTAATTAATACTTGACCAGGGCCGGGTTCTCATTATAAAAGCACTCAGATGGGTATGACCTTTCACCAATTACCGTCTGCCAGCGCTCATCATTGAAACAACCCAATCAAAGAGAGCAAATCAGATGCGCAAAATTGCCCTGATTCTTTTTACAGTGCTGGTATTCGGTACCCTCTTGGCTTGTTCCAGTTCAAGCTGCTCGGATAGCGGAGGAGCAGATTACCTCGGCCCCTGCCCACCGGGTCAGGTGGCGTTGTGGAGCGATACCGCCGGCAGATATACCTGTGTCAGCGAGTGTCCATCGGGCTATTCAAAGGTCACGGAACCGTATGCCTGGTACGATATATGTAAAAAGACCTGCCCCAACGGCAATCCGCCTACTTTCAACTACGATACGATTGAATGGGAATGCAACAGCAGTCCCACATCAACACCGACAAGTTCGCCGACAGACGAACCGACGTCAACACCTACATCAACGTCCACTGCCACGGCGACTCCCACTAACACGGCGACCTCAACGGCTACACCGACTTCCAGCACAAGTTGCATCCAAGGCACATGGACCGGCAACAGCCAGAGCAATAAAGGATGGGGCGACCAGGGGCTGACATTTATAATCCAAGCCAACGGCACCAGCCTTTCGGGCACCGCAAAGCACACAAGCGCCGGGGTAACCACGGCCTCTCCCGCCACCGGGACAATAGGTTCCACTACACCTCCGACTTCTTTCACGTTCGGCAACAGCGGAGATACAACATATGTTGGAACGTTTGTGGACTGCGACACCATAACCGGCACTTATACGGATGTTCACGGCGACTCGGGCACGTTTACCATCTACAAAGTGGAATAATAAGCGGCATAGCATCGGGGTTGCCGCCTGCAACATGCGGCAATTCGTCATTCCCCGGCAGTGGCGCAAAGACGCGCCGCCCACCAATGAGAACATCAGCAAGATCGGCCATGAGTTCGCCGGCGGTATGAGTATTACGGCTACGGCGCCAAGATGCTTGAAGTCGTGCGCGACAAGGTCTGCGCCGTATCGGGCCGGGTGACGGACCAGGCTGGCCCGCCGGTCTGGAGCGCGGAGGTCACGGCCAAACTCGTGGGCAAAGCAGTGGCCACCGGCAAGACCGACCGCGACGGGCATTACACTCTAAGCCGCCTGCATATGCCGCCGGGCCAGAATGAAGTCAGCGCCGCCGGTTCGGCCCGAACCATTTATATAGAGGCCAAAGCCCGCCAAAACGGCGTTGACTTCCGATATCCTCCCATTAAATAGTTCCGTTCCACCAAGCCCATCAATTTAACTGACTGATTTACCAACTTTTTTCCATATGCGAACGAATATTTCGCGGTGTTGGGCCCGGCGCGCCGCGATTGCGTTGCCCGAGGGCTGGCCGGCGGGGTTTAAAAATACGAAACGCAGTGTGCTAATTATATGGTGAAAATGGGTATTTGGTCCTTGACATGGTTTATCGCCCTGTAAGATAGTCGTCTTGATGAGCCCCGAATGACCGGCCTGCCCCCCACCCGCGCTCATCCCGGATCAACAAATAATTGCGAGAAGATGACATGCGTAGAATAATTCTTATTCTAACCACCGTGGTGTTATTCGGGGCATGCTTCGCGTGCAGCAGTTCCAGTTGCTCGGACTCCGGCGGCGGCAGCAATGGTCCCTGCCCGCCGGGCACGTATCTGCAATGGTTGGATAACGGCGGCTACTCCTGTGTCAGTTCGTGCCCGACCGGTTATGTCGCGGTGACAAACCCGACCGCAAATTATTGGCAATGCATCAAGCGGTGTTCCGATGGCTCGACTCCCACTTGGAACTACGCCGCCCACGAATGGGAATGTAGCGGCGACCCAACGTCCACGCCAACCAGCACACCGACATCCGACCCAACGTCCACGGCCACGGCCACCGCAACACCAACATCCACGGCCACCGCAACACCAACATCCACGGCTACGGCCACCGCAACGCCCACGGCCACGCCGACTTCCAGCAGCACCAGTTGCATCGGCGGCACCTGGACCGGCGCAAGCTGGAGCAACATAGGCTGGGGCGATCAGACCCTGGTGTTTGTCATCAATGCCAGCGGCACCAGCCTCTCCGGTAGCGTCAAGCACACCAGCGCCGGTGTTGTCTGGACCCACACCGCCACCGGCACAATCGGTTCGACCACGCCGCCTACTTCGTTTAGGTTCGCCAACAGCGCCGACACCACCTATGTCGGCACTTTCATTGATTGCAACACCATAGAAGGAACCTACACCGACGTGCACGGCGACAGCGGAAGGTTCACCATAACCAAACGATAATTACGAAAACAATGCATTCAGCGGCCGCCTTCGGGCGGCCGTTTTTTGTTTGCCACGCATCAATTTTTTCTAGCTGCATCAATTCATATTACCCCGCAATGACTTTAGTTGTATGGTGCCAATATTTAGTTCTCATATCGGGGGTGATCATGAAAAGAAACGCCATATCAATTATCGCGTTGTGTTTGCTTCTCTTTGTCTTTTTGGCATGTCAAAGCGGTGGCGGAGGAGGATCTTCCACTTCCGGCTGCTCCAGCCCCAGTTGTTCCAACAATGGAGGCGGTGGCGATTCCAAACCAACCGCCAGCGAGACGCCTTTGCCCACCGACACAGCCACTGCTTCACCAACACCGACGGAAACCAACACCGCGACGCCAACATCGACGGCTACGTCAACCAACACCACGACACCAACACCTACAACAACATCGACGTCAACATCAACGCCAACACCGACGGCGACAACAACCAGAACCGCAACGCCAACATCAACACCAACCAACACTTCCACAGCAACGGCAACGGCAACACCAACCCCGACCGCGACACCGTGTTTCCAGGGCACCTGGACCGGCACCTCGACCAGTATTGCCGGTCATTGCAGCCGGACCTATACCGTCACCATGACCCAGTCGGGCACCAGCATCACCGCCAGGGTCAGGGAAACCTGCGACGGTTCCACGACAACGCACAATCTCAACGGGACAGTGGCCAAGACCACCGCGCCCACTTCGATTCACATTGGAAGCTTGGCCGGCGGAGACAACATGCAGTTCGCCGGAACCGCAAGTAGTTGCTCAAAAATTACGGGCAACTATGATGCGCTAATGGATACCGACGCCGGCAGTTTCAGTTGGTCCAAGTAGAACAAGAGCCAAGCCATGCAGACCCGCGGCCGCCTTCGGGCGGCCGTTTATATAGTAATTAACTATTGTTTTTAGGTTTTAAGCAGCGCTACCTTGAAAATATACGAAAACTGCTTACCCATGCATTCGCGGAGGTAAAGCATGAAAAGCGTATCCAAGATAGTGTTTATGGTTCTTTTAGCGGCCGTATTCGCGGCCTGTGAAAGCGGAGGTGGCAGCGGCACCTCCCCAACGCCAACTCCCACACCAACCTCCTCCCCAACCCCCACGCCGACTCAGGTTGTCAACATGCTCGGCACTTGGGCGGGCGCCTGGCGTTCGGCCAACGGACACGTCAGCGGCGGCATCAGGGCCACGGTCACCAGCCAAGACGGCAGGACCTTCAGCGGAATGGTGGAGGCCTACGGCTGGCCCATACCGGCACTGCCGTTCGTCGGCACCCTTGGCGGCGACCAGCCCCCGACCACGCTGAGCCTCACCACAACTTATACGAAGTATTGGGGCGGCACCCTCAGCGACGCCAACAACATGGGCGGCTCATACGAGGCGTATGGCGGACTGAGCGGATATTGGCAGATGGTTCGGCAGGAATAAAAGCGCCAACAATTCAGCAAGCCGCCGCGGGAGCCCAGCTTTCGCGGCGGCTTCATGCTGAACAACGACCCGTTTATGGATCTTTTTTGTTGTAATAGCTACATAATATTTATAAAGTATGCCGTCTATAATCGCCTGCCCGCGATCATTGCGCATAACTATTTGTTTTTAATGGAGGTTTTATGCGCCAGCTATATTTTGTCGCTGTTATTCTGATGACGGCATGCGTATTCTATCTTGCCGCAGGCTGTTCAAGTGGTGGCGGAAGCAACGATGCATCTGTCGAAATGCAACCAGACGGTAGCCTTATGTACTATTACCCGGACGGCAGAATCGTAAAAAAACCCTTTATCGGCACCCCGGTGGTCTTAGCCACGGCAGCACCCACCCCAACCATGTGGGGGCAGCCTTCCAACCCTGATGTTCCCGTTTCGACACCAACACCGGATCCTACGGACGAACCGACCACGGCACCGACCGCAACACCAACGGCGACCGCAACACCGACGGCTACGGCCACACCAACGGCGACCCCCACTCCCACGCCGACCCCCACGGCCACCTCTTCGGCAAATACCACGGCAAATTGCCTGGCCGGCACCTGGACCGGCACCACCACCAGCGACTCCAGAAACCCCTCCGGCACGGTCACCTTTGTTTTCAGCAGGTCCGGCAGCACCGTCACGGCGCGGGTAACCAAAGTAGTCAGCGGTAAGACCACGACCACCACCATGCAGGTCCATTACGACAACAGCACCCCGCCCTCGCCAGTGAGCATCTGGAAAAGCGGCGGCGACAGCTATGCCATCACTCTCACTTCCTGCTCCGCCATGGGCACCGGCGACTATATCTTCTCCGACAGCGGCGACAGGGGCGTATTGAAGCTGAGCAAGCGGTAACAGACCGCCGATAAAACAAAAAATCAACGCCGGGGTGTGTAGTAACTGCGCTCCGGCGTTGTTTTTTAACCGTTTCATTTTTATAGATAAATTTTATATAAGCTATGTTCTGTTTATATACACGTAATCCCCGTACGTTTATAGGTGTTGTCTTCGGCTCCTGGAACTAATAGAAATCTTTAGGGGAAACGCATTACTCACCCAACCTGCCCCACGTGAGTACTTGCCTGAAGACAAATCCAAACCCAAAAAGAGAATTTTGATATGCGGCGTATTATAGTCATACTGATAACGGCATTGTTCTTTGGCACATTGCTGGCCTGTGATAGCAGCAGTTGCTCCGATAGCGGCGGAGGAGTTTTCGACGACTATTGCCCGTCTGGTTATTATCCGTTGTGGAACGAAACCACCCGTCTATTTGAATGCGTAAAAAAATGCCCGGCAGGCTATACGAACATGTATGATCCGAAAATCGACGAGTTCGGGTGTGTAAAGAACTGCCCCGACGGCAATCCGCCTACTTATAATGAGGGCACGGGCAAGTGGGAATGCAACGGCAGCCCCACGTCAACGCCCACGGCCACCCCCACAGCGACACCGACCGGCACCGCCACATCATCGCCAACAGATTCACCAACCACAACTCCGACGGCTACAGCCACCAATGTGCCAACGGCAGCACCCACGGCAACCAGTGTGCCAACGGCAACATCCACCGGAGGAGCCGATTGCATCGCAGGCACCTGGAGCGGCACCTGGAAGAAGACGGCAAGCAGTGATACGGGTGGTCTCAATTTCATAATCAACAAAAGCGGCAGTTCATATACCGCCACTGTTATTCAAAACATTGGCGGCGGCTCGGCTGTCACCGAAGACGGGGCCAGGGTGACTGTCACCGGAACTGGTTTCCCTTATCACTTTACCATTGAATACAGTGAAGGTGATTTCGGCGGCATGATGACGGACTGCAACAGAATCACCGGGACCTACTACAACAGAGTGGGCGGTTCTGGCACTTTCTCGGCCACCAAGTAAAACCGTTATTCGGTTTACAAAAATAAACGCCGGGGCGCCCCAAAGCGCCCCGGCGTTTTTTATTGCCTAGCTATGTATAGTCTTGCTTAGTGCTCGGTGAACTCGGCATCCACCACGTCGTCGTCCTTGTCGGCCTTGGCCTGCTGCTGGCCGCCGGGCTGTCCGCCGCCGTCGCCGGGCTGACCCTGGGTCTGGCTGGCGTACATGGCCTGGGCCATTGCATGGCTTGCGTTCTGCAAGGCGTCGAACTGCTGCTTGATCTGGGTGGCGTCGTCGCTTTCCAGGGCGACCTTGGCGTCGGCCAAGGCCTTTTCCATGCTGTCTATGGTCGCGGCGTCGAGCTTATCCTTGTTCTCGTTCAACAGCTTCTCGGTCTGGTAGACCATGGAATCAAGCTGGTTGCGGGCCTCCACGGCCTTGCGGCGCTCGGCGTCTTCCTTCTCGAACTTCTTGGCGTCCTGGACCATGCGATCGACGTCCATGTCCTCAAGGCCGCTGGAGGCCTTGATTTCGATGGACTGCTGGGTGCCGGTGGCCATATCCTTGGCGCTGACATTGACGATGCCGTTGGCGTCGATGTCAAAGGTTACCTCCACCTGGGGCACGCCGCGGGGTGCCGGCGGGATGCCGGTGAGCTGGAAGTGGCCCAGGGTCCGGTTGTCCTTGGCAAACTCGCGCTCACCCTGCAGGACGTGGATGTCCACCGTGGTCTGATTGTCGGCTGCGGTGCTGAAAATTTCGCTCTTGCGGGTGGGGATGGTCGTGTTGCGCTCGATGAGCCTGGTCATCACGCCGCCCAGGGTCTCGATGCCCAGGCTCAGCGGGGTGACGTCCAACAACAGCACATCGTCCACCGTGCCGGAAAGCACACCGCCCTGGATGGCGGCGCCCACGGCCACGACCTCGTCCGGGTTGACGCCCTTGTGGGGCTCGCGGCCGAAGAAGTCCTTGACCATTTCCTGGACCTTGGGAATACGGGTGGAGCCACCCACCAACACGACCTCGTCGATCTGGCCGGTGTTCAGGCCCGCGTCCTTCATGGCCTTCTTGCAGGGCTCCAGGGTGCGCTTGAGCAGATCTTCGACCAACAGCTCGAACTTGCCCCGGCTCAGCTTGATATTGAGGTGCTTGGGCCCCGCCGCGTCGGCGGTGATGAACGGCAGGTTGATATCGGTCTCGGTGGCCGTACTCAGCTCCATCTTGGCCTTTTCGGACGCTTCCTTGAGCCGTTGCAGGGCCATGGCGTCCTTGCTCAGGTCGATGCCCTGGTCCTTCTTGAACTCGCCCACCAGCCAGTCGATGAGGGCCTGGTCGATGTTGTCGCCGCCCAGGTGAGTGTCGCCGTTGGTGCTTTTCACCTCGACAACGCCGTCGCCGACCTCGAGGATGGAGATGTCAAACGTACCGCCGCCAAAGTCGAACACGGCGATGACTTCGTTGGTCTTCTTGTCCAGGCCATAGGCCAGGGCCGCGGCCGTGGGCTCGTTGATGATGCGCTTTACTTCCAGACCGGCGATCTTGCCCGCGTCCTTGGTGGCCTGGCGCTGGCTGTCGTTGAAGTAGGCCGGCACGGTGATCACCGCTGCGGTGACCTTTTCGCCCAGGTAGTCCTCGGCGGCTTTTTTCAGCTTGCCCAGGACCATGGCGCTGATCTCCGGCGGGGAGTATTTCTTGCCTTGGGCCTCGACGGTCACCTGACCTGTGCCGGAGTCTTCCACCTTGTAGGGCACCTGCTTGATCTCTTCGGCTACTTCGGAGAAGCGACGGCCCATGAACCGCTTGATGGAATAAATGGTATTGGTGGGGTTGGTCACAGCCTGGCGCTTTGCGCTGGCCCCGACCAGACGCTCGCCCTTATCGGTAATGGCCACCACGCTGGGGGTGGTGCGGCTGCCTTCCTCATTGGTTATAACTTTGGCCTCGCCGCCTTCCATTACGGCTACCACGCTGTTGGTGGTACCAAGGTCAATTCCGATAATTTTTTCAGACATTACGAGGTTCCTCCTCTTGATATTTAAACTCCGCCGGCTTTGCGGCGGGCTTTTTCCATGGGGCAAAGGCCGTATCGCAGCCTCTGTTTTGCAAGTTAAGACCGTGGTTCGGCAAGTCAAGTAAACAGGCGACATTTTTGGCGCTAAAACCGGTTTTTTACCCCGCCGCCGCATCCCGGCGGACCAAGCGCCAAAAAACCGTACTCAAAGCCCCCGGCCAGGCCGTATCATCAAAAGCAGGGGGCAAAAAATTCCAACTGCTGGTTTTTCCCTACGGGCGTGCTTATGTTTTGTTTGACGCCCGATTTGATAGGCCCATAAGCAAGCAAGGCTGGAGTGCAAAAGTGACACTGCGACAACTATTCGAAGGGCTGGAAAGTAGCGGCCCGTCCGGCAGCGGCTGGATTCCGCCGGTGGACATATACGAGACCCCAGAAGAGGTGGTCCTTGTAGTGGAAGCCGCGGGAGTGGATCCGGCCAGTTTCAAGGTCATCGTCGATGGAGACGTGGTACGCATATTCGGCAGCCGCAGAACCAACTCCGAAACGAGTACGGCGAGGTTTCACCGCATGGAGATTCACACCGGAAGCTTCACGCGCTCCTTTCGCATCCGGGTGCCGTTTTCCGCCGACGGAGTGGTAGCGGGAACCAGTGACGGAATGCTTAGCGTACGCCTGCCCAAGGCGCAGTTGAGCCACACGATCATCGTTGACCGGGCCTGAATGGAGAGTTGATAGCTATGACTGAGAACAGACTCATGGCCGATGGATTGGTTGACGTTAGTGTTGGGGTGGATTCTCCCGAAGAACACGCGGTCATGCCGGGGACGGTGAAGCTCCCTGCTCGGCTGCCTATCCTGCCGGTCAAGGACATGAGCATGTTTCCCCGCATGGTGTTGCCCATGCTCGTTTCCGACCACAAGCACCAGAATCTGGTCAATGACGTGCTCAGCGGTGAAAGGCTCATCGGCCTGATCGCCATAAAGGGAGAAAGAGCATCTTCGGCCGTGTCGGCCTTGGAGCATATACATGAAGTCGGCGTGGCGGCCCTGGTGCTCAAGATGAACCAGGTCGACGACCAGGACGCGGTGCGCCTGGTGGCCCAGGGCCTGACCCGCTTCCGCATCATTGAACTGGAGCAGGTGGAGCCATATCTGGTGGCCAGGATCGAGCCGCTGGCGGATATCGTGCCCAACGACATGGAAACATTGGCCCTGTTCAGCAATCTGCGGGGCCTGTTCAAGCGGATGCTCGATCTGGCGCCTCATATGCCCGAGGAATTGCAAGGCCTGGCCGTGAGCATCGACGACCCGGGCGCCCTTTGCGACCTGGTCACCAGCACCCTCAAGATCGACCCCGAGGATCGCCAGACCGTTGTCGAGGCCATCGACGTACGCGAACGTCTGCGCCGGGTCACCACTTTAGTCAATCACGAGATTCAGGTCCTGGAGCTGGGCTCCAAGATCCAGAGCCAGGTCAAGGAAGGCCTGGACAAGACCCAGCGCGAATACTATCTGCGCCAGCAGCTCAAGGCCATCAAGGCCGAGCTGGGCGAAGGCGAGGACACCGGCGACAGCGAGGTGGACGACCTGCGCCAAAAGCTGGCCAAGGCCGAACTGCCCGAAGAGGCCCAGTCCGAGGCCGACCGCGAGTTGAACCGCCTGGCCAAGATGCATCCCAGTTCCAGCGAGTACCACGTGATCACCACCTATCTGGACTGGATGATCAATTTGCCCTGGCACAAGATGACCGAGGATCAGATAGACATCAAGCAGGCTCACAAGATCCTTGAAGAAGACCACTACGGTCTGGACAAGGTCAAGCAGCGCATCCTTGAATTCCTGGCCGTGCGCAAGCTCAACCCCGACGTCAAGGGCTCTATCCTGTGCTTCGTGGGCCCGCCGGGCGTGGGCAAGACCTCCCTGGGCCGCTCCATCGCCCGGTCCATGGGCCGGGAGTTCAGCCGCATCAGCCTGGGCGGCGTGCGCGACGAGGCCGAGATCCGCGGCCACCGGCGCACCTATGTGGGCGCCCTGCCGGGCCGGATCATCCAGAACATGCGCCGGGTGGGCACCCGCAACCCGGTGTTCATGCTCGACGAAATCGACAAGGTCGGTTCCGACTTCCGGGGCGATCCTTCCAGCGCGCTGCTGGAGGTCTTGGACCCGGAGCAGAACTCCACCTTCAGCGATCACTACCTGGACGTGCCCTTTGACCTGTCCAAGGTGATGTTCGTGACCACGGCCAACGTGCTCGACACCATTCCGCCGCCTTTGCGCGACCGCATGGAGATCATCGAGATCCCCGGCTACACTGCCGAGGAAAAGCTCCGCATCGCCAAGCGCTATCTGGTGCCGCGCCAGCGCAAGGCCCACGGCCTGAACACCAGGCAGTTCAAGATCAACGACGGGGCCATAAACGCCCTGATCCACGGCTACACCCGCGAGGCCGGCGTGCGCAACCTGGAACGGGAGATCGGCTCGGTGTGCCGCTGGGCCGCGCGCAAGATCGCCGAGGGCGAAAGCGAAAGCGTCAGTATCAGCAAGGGAGACCTTGCCGAGATCCGCGGTCCGGTGCGTTTCACCAGCGAAGCGTCCATGCGCACGGCGGTGCCCGGCGTTGCCACGGGCATGGCCTGGACCCCCACCGGCGGCGACATCCTGTTCGTGGAGGCCAGCTCGATGCCCGGTTCGGGCCGCCTGAACCTCACCGGCCAGCTTGGCGATGTGATGAAGGAATCAGCCCAGGCCGCTGTGAGCTATGTGCGGGCCAATGCCGAAAGGCTGGGGGTCGACCCCGACTTCCACAAGACCAAGGACCTGCACATCCACGTTCCCGCCGGGGCCATTCCCAAGGACGGTCCCAGTGCCGGAGTCACGCTCTATACCGCGCTCATGAGCCTGTTGACCGACAGGCCGGTGCGTTCCGACGTGTCCATGACCGGCGAGATCACTTTGCGAGGCATGGTCTTGCCCGTGGGCGGCATCAAGGAAAAGGTCCTGGCCGCCAACCGGGCCGGAATCAAGGAGATCGTCCTGCCAGCCCAGAACAAGCGCGACCTGGTGGATGTGCCCGATTCCATCAAGGAAGGCCTGACCTTCCACTATGCCGAACGCATGGACCAGCTTGCCCGTTGGACGCTGGAGCCCAAGGGCAAGCGCAAGTAGAAAGCGTATCAACCCGAGACTGGGAGAGGCCTCTGGCTTGGCGGGCCTCTCCCGCCTTTTTTATAGTATGCTATTTTCTTGCACCTCGGCCCGGACGGAGCAAGTCCGATCCGGGGCTCACGGCGCATGGCTTCGCGCTGCGCCGGGCTGGCCGTCCATGGCCAGCCTATCTATAAAGCAGGGGATTGCTAATTAGAAACGCCCGGTCGGAGCCACTGGTGTTTTCTCATGCACTGGGTGTTGCCAGCAATCTGGGTGCCCAAGCATCGAGCCCCGCGATTTGGGAGCGCAAACATTGCGTCATGGCTAAAGGCGACCACATAAAAGTACGGCGGCACGGGCTGGTCTACGCCCACCACGGCGTGGACATGGGCGACGGCAGCGTCATCCACTTCACCGAGCCAAAGGAAGACCGGCCTCCGGCCATCCGGCGCACGGCCATGGACGAGTTTCTGCGGGGCGGCAAGCTGCGCACGGTAAAGCACCGCAAGGCCCTGGCGCCTGATGAAATCTGTGAGCGGGCCCTTGAGGCCCTGGGCGGCGACGGCTACAACCTGGTCACCAACAACTGCGAGCATTTCGCCAACTGGTGCGTCACCGGCAAAAAGAAAAGCTTTCAGGTGCTCCGGGCGGCGGGCGCCGTGGCCGGGGCGGTAGCGGTGGCCGTGGTGGTCGCGGCGGGCCGGGGCAGGCGCAGGGCCTGATTCGTGTTTCCAAACCCTTCCTTGGCCCGGTCGACAAATAAAACGACACGCCGTACCCGAACGCAAAAAAGACCGTTTATTGATTGGCGGCCCGGCCGGCAATCAATAAACGGCGAAGTTTTTTGGAGGCTTGGGGGGGGTCAAAAAGCCCCCCAAGAATAAAACTAAATCGTCCGGCCCACCTCGTCGGCCTCGGTCTGGGATTCCAAGATACTGCGGGGGCCCTTGGCGTCGCCGACCACCACCGGCTCGACGCCCCCGAACATGTCGGGCGGGAGCCTGCGGGAGCGCCGGTCCTCGGCAATGACGATGTCGGTGAAGCCGCTGATCTCGTGGCGCTGGTCCACCACACGGAAGACCACGCCGCCTGCCGGGAACTCCTCTATGGTTACGTTTTTGTAGAGGGCGACCTCGGGACGTTTGAGGCTTTCGCGCATGGACGAGCGGTCGTTGGCCGAGATATCGCTGGCAAAGTGGCCGTCGCGGTTGAGGATCACCACCCTTGCGCCCCGGTCGGCCAGGAATCCGGCCGTGGTCAGGGCCGCCGAATTGCCGCCGATGACAATGACGTCCTTGCCCGGCTGGGCCTCGCCTTCCAGTACATCAACGGCCATGTGCAGTTCCATGTCCGTATCGAACAGGCCCAGGATCTGGGGCACGTCGAGCTGGGAGCCGGTGGCCATGATCACCGCCTCGGGCTTGATCTCGGCCACCAGGGCCTCGTCGCACTCGGTGTTCAGGCGCAGGTCCACGCCAAGCCTGTCCAACTCCTTGGTGTAGAAGTCCACCATGTCGCCAAGCTCGGCCCGGCCCGGAGCCAGGCGGGCGGCATGCAGCAGGCCGCCTGTGTGGGGGGCTTCCTCGGCCACTGTGACCTTGTGGCCGCGCATGGCCGCCAGACGCGCCGCGGCCATGCCCGCCGGACCGGCGCCGACGACCAGCACCCGCTTGGGGCTGGCGACCTGCTTTAGCTCGCCAAGCATGTATTCGCGGCCCACGGCCGGGTTCATCACGCAGGTGGCCTCGTCCTGTTGCAGGGCCCGGTCGATGCAGCCCAGGCAGCAGCCGATGCAGGGCCGGATGTCGTCTAAGCGGCCGCTTTGGGCCTTGGCGGCCAAATCAGGGTCGGCCAGATGGGCCCGGCCCATGGCCACCATGTCGGCCCGGCCCTCGGCGATGATCCGGTCGGCCATGCGCGGGTCCTTGATGCGGCCCACGGCGATGACCGGGATGCTGACCTCTTTTTTGACGGCCTCGGCCAAATGGGTGAAGATGCCGAACTCGGTGTACATCGAGGGGATGGTCACCGGGTTGGAGCCGTAGATGCCCGCCGATATATGCAGCCAGTCGGCGCCTTCGTCCTGGAGGATGGGGGCCAGGCGCAGCATCTCTTCCAGATGCCAGCCGTTTTCAATGTAGTCCTCTCCGTTGATGCGCACGCCCACCGGGTAGTCCGGGCCGACCTTTTCACGGATGTCCCGCAGCAACTGGAGCAGAAAGCGGGTGCGGTTTTCAAACGATCCGCCGTAATCGTCTTTGCGGATGTTGGACAGCGGCCCCAGGAATTCGGAGATCAGGTAGCCGTGGGCTCCGTGGATTTCCACGAAGTCCAGGCCCGCCCGCTTGCAGCGCCGGGCCGCATCTCCGTGGCAGCCAACCAGATCGAGGATCTCGGCCCGGGTCAGCTCACGGGGTATGCCCTTGACCACGCCCAGGGACGGCAGGGGCGAGGGAGCCACCCGGCCCTGGTGAAAGGCCTGGCGTCCGCCGTGCAAAAGTTGCATGCCCAGGCGCGCGCCGTGGGCCGTTACCTTTTCGGCCATCTTGGCCAGGGCCGGTATCCACTTGTCGTCCCACACCGGCGGCATCTTGGGCAGGTCCAGGCCGTTGGGGTGGATGGCCCCGCCGCCCACCACGATCATGCCCGTGCCTCCGGCCGCCCGGGCGGCAAGATAATCGGTCTTTTGGTCGGTGACATAGCCGTCTTCATCCACGCCGAAGTTGATGCTCATCGGCGGCATGACCAGTCTGTTTTTCACGGTCATTTTGCCCAGGGTTATCGGCGAAAAAAGATGCTTGAGTTCCGGCATTGCGAGGCCTCCGTTATGCTTAATCTGGTCAGACCAGTTTACATATAGCCAATTCCGCCCGCAACAGGGATTTATGCGCAAGGCCCAAAAAACCTCTTAATTGGGTTATTATGAAAATTAGCGAGGTAATTCCCACGGGAGTGAACCATGAAAAAAGCCGTTATCTTCATTTTAATACTGATTCTGATAGCCATCGGAGCGGCCTACTGGGCTCAAAGGGTAGGCAAACCTGAGTTCGAGGCCATGGCCGACCAACTGTTCGAGGCGGTCGATACCCAGGCGGCCCAGACCATGTACTCCAAGGCGGACTTCGAACAGGTGCCCGAAGTGGCCGTGGAGTACCTGAAAAGAGCCCTGCCCGAGGTCGGCGTCAGGACCAGGGTGGTACGGATCACCGAAACCGGGCGCATCAAGATGGCCGAGGACAGCTCGTGGGATGATTTTTCGTCCCGCCAGATGAGCGGCGTGGACCCTCCCCGACTGGTCTGGGCAGCCGAGGCGGACTGGGCTCCGCTGATGCCGGTGATGACCCTGATGGCCTACACCGGAGAAAAGGGCTTTGTGCGTTCCTATTTTTGGGGCATGGTGGAGGGCTTTGCCAACGGGGGGCTGGTGATCAAGGCCTACCTGATGCAGCGCTGGCTGGGCGAGGCCGTGTGGTATCCCGACGCCCTGCTGCCCAGCGCCAGGCTGCGCTGGGAAAGGGCCGACACCAAGGTCAAGGGAGTAAAGGTGGCCAGGGTGATCCTGGAGGATGACGGCATCAAGGTCAGCGGCCAATTCTTTTTCGGCGGCGGCGGCGCGCCCATGTTTTTTTTGGGCGACCCGCTGCCCTTCGGCCATCTGGCGGGCCAGCGCTGGTATTGCCAGTATTCCGACTGGCGCAGGCAAGGCGACAGACAGATACCCTTTGAGTTGATCCAGGGGGTGCGCGAGGGCATCAGCGACGACCGGCGCCTGGAGATCACGCTCCAGAGCATCGATTACCGCTGAACCCATGCAAATACCAAGAAAATTCAGTCCAAGGCTGGCAAAGGAGCGAGGAGGACTTATCGTTAATTGAAGAGGGGGCATAATCCGCCGGATTGGGCCCAGCCGCGCCGGGACGGCTCCTGGAGGGATCGGCGGGCCACAGGCATCCGGTTATACAAGGAGATGCTCCAGTGTTTTCAGAACAACTAACCCCCAAGGGAAGGGCCGTGCGCACGGCTCAGCTCTACGGGCCCGATGACTTCAACAGGGCCGACCAAAGCGACGACCAGCTCTTTTACGCCAAAGAGCGCATGGTCAGCCATTTGGACGCCACGGCTCGGCAGACCGTCCGGCGCATAATCCAGACCCTGATCACCGAAGACAACCCGGCCATCCTGGATCTGATGGCCTCGTGGGACAGCCACATCCCCGAAGCTCTGGGGCCTTCGGAGGTGGTCGGCCTGGGCCTGAACCAAGCCGAACTGGACGCCAACTCCTTATTGACCGGCCGGGTATATCACGACCTGAACAGGGACCCGGCGCTGCCGCTTGCGGACAAGCGCTTCGACGCGGTGCTCAACGTGGTCTCGGTGGACTATCTGACCCGGCCGGTGGAGGTCTTCAGGGAGGTGGCCCGGACCCTCAAGCCCGGCGGCCTTTTTCTGATCATCTTCAGCAACCGCTGGTTCGAGCCCAAGGTCACCAACATCTGGCGGCGGGCCTCGGAAAACGAACGCATCTGCCTGGTTCAGGAATGGCTTGAGTCGGCGGGCGGATTCACCGACTTCGAAACCTTCGCGTCCAAGGAACTGCCCCGGCCTGCCAACGACAAGTACGCCCATCTGGGCATCCCCTCTGACCCGGTCTACGCCATGTGGGCAGTGCGCAAGGGCGCCAGGGCCGACAAGCCCGTCCGGCCCTATCCATCGGCAGGTCATATCCAGGCCCCGGACCAGGCCGAGGTGGCCCGGCGCGCTGCACTGGTGGCCCGGACCAAGGAATGCCCCCACTGCGGCCAAAGGCTGGGGAAATGGGCCGTGCCCCAGACGCCGTTCACCGAGTGGGACAATGAATACATGTATATTTGCTTCAACGACGACTGCCCTTACCTGCTGCGGGGCTTCGAGGCCATGAGCCGCCAGGGCAACACGGGCAACAGCTACCGTTTGATGTACAACCCGGCCACCGGGTCCGTGGGCCCGGTCATGATCCAGAGCATGGATATGCTCAAAGACGGGATCATCGACGACTGATGCACTGAAAATGAAATAACCGACAACCGGAGCGCTGCCCTTGGGCGGCGTTTCTTTTTGTGGGGAGCGGCAATAAAAAACCGCGGCTTGGTTAACCCTTGCCGCGGTTGATTATTTGCTATGTGGCGGAGAGGGAGGGATTCGAACCCTCGGTACCCGGTTAGGGCACACACGATTTCCAGTCGTGCACCTTCGGCCAACTCGGTCACCTCTCCAGGTCGCGCGTGGCGCATCACCACGCTTGTGTACCCGAAAGGCGATTGCCTGTCAAGCCGCAGATGCATCCGCAGTGGAGATTGGCCGGGGTCATGGTATCCGGTGTGTATCCTGGAGCCTATAGGGTGTGGGATAGGTGTCCTAATTACCGGGGGTCGGTCTGCCAAGCGGGCCATGGACGGCCCGCCAATTTGCGCGGTTTTGCAAAAACAAGCAAATTGAGATAGTTGGTAAAACGACGCTTTTACCAACTAGCCAGCGAAAAAGTCCAGGACGGACTTTTTCGCTAAAATTTAAATGATGACCGGAGGGGCGCTGTCGTTGGTGTTGGTCCACCAGCCCTCCTTGCGCGCGCCCTTGCGGGCCCTGGCCATGAGCTTCTGCTTGATCTCGGGCACCAGATCCAGGGCTCTGCGGGGGAGCTGCTTGTGGGCGATGGCCTCGGTAATCATGCGCACCGGTCCGTCGGGGTCTTCGCCGAAGATCAGCGACGCGGTGCTGATCAGGCCGTTGACGACCTGCATGGCGTAAAGCACGTGGGCGTCGTTTTCCGGATCGTACGTATCAACGGTGTAGGGGGCGTCTCCGACTGCGGGCGCGGCCTGGCCCTGCTCCTGCGCCGGGGCCTGGCAGATGACCTTGTTGGCCAGCAGGTGAGGCGAAAAGTCGGTCTGGCCCATCCTGGCCATGCGGTCCATCTGGTCGGTGAGCCACTTGCCGTATTCGGCGCCGCAGGAATCGGCCGTCTGGCGGGCCTTGTTGAAGTCGGGCCAGTTGGGGTGTTCCCAGCGGGGCCCGAATCCGATAAAGAACGTGCTCAGGCTGCCGGTGCGGCTGCGGCGCTGGCGGTCCCACAGGTCGCTGAATACCTTGGTGCGCTCGTACCAGGGCTTGCCCCTATAGGCGCTGTTGCAGGTGCTTTCCAGGCGGCCTTCCTCGTAGGATTCGTCCGGGGTCAGGCGCGGCGGCGCATAAGCCCCGCTTTGTTGGGATGAAACCGGCTCCGGTGTTTGGAATTGCCGTGGCTCCGGCACCGGAGGAGGAGGAGGAGGCGCATAAACTATCTGGGGCTGGGGCACGACAACCGTCTGCTCCCGCTCAATGGGCAGGAAATCACTCAGGGCCTGTCTGACGGCACGGCTGAGCTGAGCGGGCGTAACGCCCTTTGTCTGACCGTCCAAGTGGGCCATCAAGGTGCCCAAGAACGCTCCCAATAGGCCCCTGGCTTCCAGGATGGACGCGGGTGGAGCCGTGGGGTCGTTGGACTGCTGGTGAATCGGCTCGTCGGCCTGCCTGGCCGCAGTCTTGGCCTCCAGGCGCTGGGCCACTCTGAGCCCCAGGGCCGTGGGCGTGATCCGTAGCGGCCGGCCAGGCCCGCGCTTTTCCAGGCGTAAAAGGCCGTCGGCCTCCAGGCCGCGCAGGTGACGGTTCATGAGCTGCTGGCTGATCTCCAAATCCTCGCGCAATTTCCTGCTGGAAATCACGCCGTGATTCTTGGCCGTTTCCACGGCATAGCACAACACCCGCTCCCTGGTCTCGCCGAGCCTGGGCTGGTTGGCGGCGACCCAGTCATCAATACTGACCATGGTCTCCGGTCCGCCATTGGGGTTGTGTCTATTATCCGTCATCGCGATCAAACCGTCTTAACTCTTTTCACAAAAACAAGCGTTGCACTTTTGACGCTCATGTATATTATCGCCATCTTTAATAAAATTACAACCGTTCTTTTTTAGCGAACTGTGAATAATTTATGACAGTTCCACCGTCAATTTTCCGCCGTCATTGTTTACCGCAAATCTTTTAACGTCCTTTTTTGCCGATCCGCCCAGCAAATGGCCTTGGGCGTCAAAGGTGGATTTGCCCACACTGCAACATTGCACCTTGGCGCCGCCGTCAACAGGATCGAGCCGGCGCCCGCCATGGGTGCACCGGTTGGATAATGCATGAAACTGCCCGTTATCATCGACGAAAACCAAAACACGCTCCGGCAGGGCTCCGCCCTCAAGCCGGACCGCGCCTCCGGGCCGCGCCAGTTCCGGGGCCTGGGCCAGGTCTATTTCCAGACTTTGCCCGTTAACGGTCCAACACCCGGGTTCCGCCGGGGGCTTGGTCTGGCAGATGCCAAAAATCCTGCTAAATATGCCCATATTTGTCTCCCTGCCTAAAAATATGCAAGAAACAGGCCTAATGCGGATTAATTGATGCCGGATAAAAGCGCCCGGTGATGACGGGCCATCTCATTGACGAGCTGCCGAATCAGCCGGGATGTTTTCTTTTCCATATTGCGGAATTGAAGCACCGTGGCCGTTACCTTGTCGGTGAGGGCCTCGTTGCGCAGGACCTTGCCCCGGAGAGGAATCGTGGCCGTGGTGGTGCACATGGCCACGTCAACCCTTGTTCCCGGCGCGAACTCCATCCATTCCGGATGGCTGAAGCGCAGTCCGCCGGGGGATACGTCCAATAGCGTCAGTTGCTGGCCGTCGGGCCACAAACGCAGGCTGAGGTCCATGTCGGGCGTTGGTTCCACCCGCTGGGCAATGCGGGCCGAACTGGGGTTGAGTTTTTGGGGAGGGTTGAAAACGAGCACGTTTTCCTTGAAGTCCTCACCAAGCTGATAATCTTCGATGATATCCATTACCGGCGTGCTGTAACCCACCCGCAGCCAGCGCCCTCCGCGCTTGCCGGGATAATAGTTCAGAAAAGTCAACTCAATGGTCTTGCCGATCTGGGAATGCAGGACCGGCGGCGATGTCTGGCCTATGAGCAGCCTGCCCTTTTCATCTATTTCATGGATTATGCTGGCCCGGACATCCATTTCATCGGTGGACCAGTCCAGCTCCATCACTATATCGACAAGCTGGCGCAGGCGGATGCTGCGCATGAACATTTCCTTTTGGGTGGGCGGTGTCTCCTCGCTGTCGTCGATCAGGCGCACCGGCCGGGCCAGGGGGCGTGTTTCAATGCCCATGTCCTGCTCGAAATGCAAAAGCGGGCCGGGCTCCACATAGCCCTCTTCCCGGTCTTTTTCCTTCCGGTCCGGCCTTTTGGGGCCGCCTTGGCTGAAGCCTCCCATACGCATGGTGAATACCCCCTGATAGTTACGCGGTGAGTTAGTATAACAATTTTTTAACTATGATCACAGACTGTTGCGTAACGGGATTATGGAAAAGCACCCAAGGCTTATATATTTTTGGTTAACCAGCGGTCCAGGGCGGCGGCGAACTTGTCCCGGTCCTTGCGGGAATACGGCGGCGGTCCGCCTATTTCCTGGCCTGTCTCGCGCAGGCCCATCAGGAAATCACGCATGGACAAGCGCTCTCTCACGTTTTCGGCGGTGTAGGTCTCGCCCCTTGGATTCATGGCATGGGCGCCAAGGTCCACGATCTGGGCCGCCAGGGGCAGATCGGCGGTGATGACAAGGTCTCCCGGGGCGGCGTTGTCCACAATGTAGTTGTCGGCGCTGTCCATATCCCGGGGCACCACCACCGAGGAAATCAGGCGCGACCTTTCGGGGGCCAGGGGCCTATCGGCCACCATCACCACAGCCAGCTTGAGCCTGGCCGAGGCCCTGAAAACCAGGTCCTTGGCCGCCCGGGGGCAGGCATCGGCGTCGATCCAAATTTGCAATGTCTTCTCCTGATAATAAAAGGGGCAGCCCGCAGGCCGCCCCAAGCTTGCAATCGGCCCGCCGGGGTCCTACAGCGAAGCAAGGGCCTCGCTGACGGCGGTAAGGGTCTGGTCGATGGCCGCCTCGTCGTGGGCCAGGGAGACGAATGTGCATTCAAACTGGCTGGGCGCCAGATAGATGCCCCGGTCCAATACGGCCCGGTAGAAACGGGCGAACAACTCGGTGTCGCTCTTGGCCGCCTGCTGGTAGTCGGTCACCGGACCATCCTGGAAGAAAAAGCACATCATCGAGCCGCAGCGCTGGCCGTAGTGGGCAAAGCCCTTTGAGCTGTAGAGCCCCTCAAGGCCGTCGTAGAGCATCTTGCCCAGTTCTTCCAGCCGGTCATAGACCGCCGCGCCGCTCAACAGCTCCAACACCGCCAGGCCAGCGGCCGTGGCCAGGGGATTGCCCGAAAGCGTACCGGCCTGGTAGACCTGGCCCAGCGGGGCGACGTGATCCATGATCTCGGCCTTGCCGCCGAACGCGCCCATGGGCAGTCCGCCGCCGATGATCTTGCCCATGGTGGTCAGATCGGGCATCACCCCGAAAAGCCCCTGGGCGCTGTTCCAGCCCACCCGGAAGCCGGTGATGACTTCATCGAAGATCAGCACCACGCCGTATTTGTCGCACAGGTCCCTGAGACCCTGGAGATAGCCCTCGGCGGGCAGGATTACGCCCATATTCCCGGCGATTGGCTCCAGGATCACGGCGGCGATTTCATCGCCCCTGGCCTTGAACAGGTCCTCGACAGACCCCAGGTCGTTGTAGGGCAGCGAAATGGTGGCCTGGGCCATGCCCGCGGGCACGCCGGGGCACGCCGGGATGCCCAGGGTGGCCAGCCCGGAGCCGGCCGAAACCAAAAGGCCGTCCGAGTGGCCGTGGTAGCAGCCGTCGAACTTGACGATGACGTCGCGGCCGGTATAGCCCCTGGCCAGGCGCAGGGCGCTCATGGTCGCCTCGGTGCCGCTGCTGACCAGACGCACTTTTTCCAGGGAGGGCACGGCCTTGCACAATTCCTCGGCCAGGATCACTTCGCTCTCGGTGGGGGCGCCGTAGCTGGTGCCTTTTTCGGCCGCCGCCTTTATGGCCTCGATAACGTCCTGCTGGGCGTGACCCAGGATCATGGGGCCCCATGAACCGACATAATCAATATAGCGGTTGCCGTCGGCATCCTTGATGTAGCAACCCTGGGCCCGGCGGATAAACGGGGGAATCAAACCGACCGACTTCATGGCCCGCACCGGGCTGTTGACACCGCCCGGTATGACTTGCTGGGCCCGCTCCCAAAGAACCTGCGACCGGTTAGTTGCCATGGACCTCTCCCTCCTCGGTAAAATAGCGCATGGAGGTCTTTTTCAACTCCTCCATTGAAAAAAGCAGATCGTGCTGGGGGTTGCCCACAGATTGGGCCATTTCCTCAATTATCGCCCTGCATTCATCCTCGCTGCGGCCATGCACCATGGTAAAGACATTGTAGCTAAAGCCGTCGCAGGGATGCCGGTGATATGCATGACTGACGTTTCTGAACCCGGCAAGCTTACGTCCAACCTCGCTGATTTGTCCTTCCGGCACATTCCAGGCCACCATCACATTGCAGGAAAATCCGGATTGCTGGTGACGCAGGGTGGCGCCGAAGCGCCGCATGATTTTTTCATCCGCCAGCCGCTGAATACGGCGGACCACCTCTTGTTCGCTGATGCCCAGATCAGCCGCAATGCCCTCGAACGGCCTGGACACCAGGGGCAAGTCGCCCTGCAATCGGGCGATCAGCTTTCTGTCGATTTTATCGAAATTCATGTTAAAAGCCACGGTTACACAAATTCTAGATTTGCCGGGCCGGGTATGTCAAGATTACTGCCGCCCCCGCTGATGGACCTTCATTCATAGCCTATAAAATCTTCAGATGCAAACAGAGGAACAGGCCCTGACACGATTGTCACGCGGCATCGAACATCTGGTTAATTACCTTTTCCAGTTCGGTCAGGCTGTATGGCTTTGACAATGTAAATATGTGCGGGTCCCGCAGGATATCCTGATCGGACTGCGAGTTGAGATCACCGCTTACGATGAGGATCGGTTTACGACAACCCTTGTTGCGCAGCTGCCGCACGGCCCATCCCCCGCCCCTGCCGGGCATGTTCAGGTCCATGACAATGGCCGAAATTTCCCCTTCGTGCCGGCGGTAAACATCCAGGGCGATCTCACCCTTGGGCGCGCTGAGCACCTGATAATTGGATTCGCTTAAAAATTCCGTGGTGCTCTCAATTATGGACGCCTCGTCATCAACCAGCAAAATGGTGCGTCCGTGGCCATCGGGCCGGCGGTTGTCCGCCTCATAAACCGGCAGCACGGCCTTCAGGCCCGGACTGGCCGGCAGATAGACCTCAAAGGTGGTGCCCCAGCCGGGCTGACTATAGACGACGATGTTGCCTTTATGGCTTTGAACGATGCCGTAAACCATGGCCAGGCCCAGGCCCGTGCCCTTGCCGACCTGTTTGCTGGTGTAAAACGGCTCGAAAATATGCTTGATCACCTGGTCGTCCATGCCGTGGCCCGTATCCGTAACGGTGATTTTGCAATATTTTCCAGGTACGGCCGAAACATTGGTGCCGCAAAAATCGTCGCCAAGCTCGATATTTTCGGTGCTAATGAACAGGCGCCCCCCGTCGGGCATGGCATCGGCGGCATTTCTGCATAGGTTCAGCAACACCTGGCCTATTTGGGTGCTGTCTGCCATTACCGGCCACAGATCCTCGCCGGCCTGCTGTTCAACCTGGATCATTTTGGGTATGGTCCGTCGCAGCAGTTCAACCACCCTCTCTACTTCACGATTCAGATCAATGGGCTCCATTTCCGGCTCAACCTGCCGGGAGAAGGTCAACAGCCGCCGGGTCAACTCCGCGGCACGGCGGGACTCTTCCTCGACCATGTTCAGGTAGTGCATGACCTGGGTGTCATGGCCACTGCGCCGTTTGACCAGTTGCACGTATCCCCTGACCGCCTGGAGAATATTATTGAAGTCATGAGCCACCCCGCCGGCCAGGGTGCCGACCGTTTCCAGGCTCTGGGCCTGGCGCAATTGCAGTTCCAGTTTTTTTCGCTTGGTTATGTCCAGGATAATGGTCCGGTAACCCTCGATCTTGTCGTCGTTGACAATGGCGTTGATATACAAGGCCACCGAAACCATCAAACCGTCATTGCGCCGGGCCATGACCTCAAGGCCGTTGATGCTTTCATTGCGCTTTACGCTTTTCATGGCCTCAATGACCTTGTCCCGTTGGGATCCGGAAACGGTATCAAGAATATTGACCGGCTTGATCAACTTTTTACGGTCATAACCGAACACCTTGAAACTGGAGCGGTTGGCATAGGTGACAAGGCCGTCGGTGTCGGTTTCCAACACCGGTTCTGGCAGCAGGTCGGCCAGGCTGCGAAAACGCCTCTCGCTATTACGCAGGGCCTGCTCTGCCAGCTGGCGCTGCCTGTTTTCGTGCTCAATGGCCAGATTTTGCTCGGTTAAGGCGGCGCGTTGCCTTTCCAGGGTTTGGAATGCTTTTTTGTTTCGGTAGGAAAGCATGGCCGCCTGGGCGAAAATGAAAACCACCAACCCCAAAGGCAATAGATAAATGGACCGGATGACCGTCTGGGCCACCAGGATGTCATGTACGGCCAGTGTGGCCAGGGCGGCGAATCCCCATAGCAGGGCCCGTGCGCCATCGCGTCCGCGGAGCCGGGCAACCCACAGCCTTTGGATCATATAAACCATGCTCACGGCGGTGGCCGGATAAAACGCCAGGGTCGTGTAGCTGAAAAACACCGACGACGTGCCAAGCACGACGGCGCATAAAACCAAATTGAACCCCACAATGATGTTTCTAGCGACCTTGTGGATTTCCGCCGGATAAAGACTCTTTAAAAACAAGACAAATGACGGCGGGCTCAGGAATATGGTCAGATATTCAATTCGCTTGAGCAGGAACCAATCTATATCCGGCAGCAGCAGGCGCAGCAACTTGTCGTCGGTGACCAGCACGCGAAGGCTGATCAACAGGCAAAACACGCCAAAATAAAAAAAAGAACGGTCATTACGGCTCATGATGAAGACTATGAGGTGATAGATGCCGATGATCATCAACGCGCCGGACAACAGGCCGGCCCAAAGCAGCGCATTGCCCCACATCTCCAGGATGCTGGCGGCACGGCCAAGATAGATTCCCCGCCACATGCCGCCCAGACGGTGGTCATAGTTTGAAACCTGCACGACAAGTTCTAGACGATCGGCCTTGGACTCAAAAAAAACAACCCCGGGATCGGTTCCCGGCCTGGACTCGCCCTCCACGCCGGGCCGCCCGGCCTGGTAGATCAGTTCACCATTGGCGAACACTCTCATGGCCGTTCCGGCGTCTTCCAGGCGCAGCCCCAGCTTTCCGGAGTTGGGCGGTATTTCGACTAAAAGCCTGTAGGTGGCCATGCCGTGGGAACCGACTCTGCCGCCGGGCAGTTCCTGGCCGTTCCATACGCCGGGCACATTTATAAAGTTGTCCGTTGTCGGCTTGATTTGCGCTTTAAAATCCGAAGGCGTCAACAGCCGGGACCAGTAGAACTCCCACACACCATTTAAAGGTATGGGACCATCCACCTGGGGCTGCCAAAGGCGCAGGTCAATATGCCCCTTGTCGGCCTGCGGGGGGTGAGCCAATGAATATGACCCAATGCCCATAAAGCAACCAAGGCAAAGCGCCAGGGTTAGCAAGATGATGGAAAGAATTTTCAACCGCTGCCTCGGGCAAAGATGGTGTTATCGATATCGATAAGTCATGGACAGCACACAATTGGCCTGAAACCAAATTTTAATATATGCCATAATTTTGTCAAAGCCTGGGCAGGTCTTTGGAGGGTTATCATTCCCTTGTCCGGCAATATGTATAATTTTTTACAGTTGGTCAATAGATTACGTATTAATTTAAATGGACATTTTCGCCTGTAGCTAGTTAACATGTTTAAAATTAATAATAAACCCCTATTAAATTATGTACGTTTTTGCCCTGCCGCCAGGCGGTTTTGCTTCCGGCCCGGCATGTTCCACTATTCCAAACAGCGGCATTTCCCGGTAAATATGCCTTGTGCGCCCAAACGGTCACCTTAACGCAATGAAAATGTAATTATATTGTCTGGAGTGAGACCATGGCAGCAATATTCAATAATACCGGACGGCCCATGAGGGTGGCCGCGTTCATGAGCGGCAGCGGCAGCAACATCCGCCGCCTGCTGGAGATTGACAGCCTCCTTTTCGAAATCGTTTTCATTTTCAGCGACCGTGCAGACGGAAAAAGCAACGGCGAAAAAATCGCCCATGAATACAGTCTGCCGTACTTTGCCTATGATATCCGCCGCTTTCATGAGCAACGCCAACTTCAGCGTAGCGTGGCCACCAGCCATGGTCTGGCGGCCCGGCGGGAATATGACCAGGTTGCGGCCAAACTCATCGAAGCCTTCAAAGTCGATGTCATCGCCCTGGGCGGGTATATGAGTTTTCTGACCCTGCCCAGGGCCGTAAACGTCCATCCTGCCGATTTGTCCCTGGTCAATGCCGACGGCTCGCGGACATTCGTGGGCGACGACGCGGTGTTCGACGCCATAGCCGCAGGCCGGACCGAACTCCGCTCATCTACTTTATGGACCGATGCGGGCGTGGATTCCGGACCCCTGCTCATGGTCTCCGATCCCTTGCTCGTGGAACTGCCAGCGCCTCTTGATGAGCTCAAGGCCGACCCCGAGCTTCTGCGCCGGGTTGCCGACGAGCACCAGGAACGTCTCAAGGAGGCCGGAGACTGGGTTGTCTTTCCAAAGACCGTGGAATTGATCGCCCAGGGCCGCCTGGGCCTTGACGACTCGGGCGTGGTCACCCTGGACGGCAAGGCCTATCCGGCCGGTGTCAGGCCTTCGGACATCTGAGGTATGAACGCCCCGACTCCACGAGAACTGGCCGACGCCGATGAACGGTTCATGGCCCTGGCCCTGCGCCTGGCCCGGCGGGCCGCCCGCATGGGCGAGGTGCCCATAGGAGCGGTGATCGCCGACCCAACGGGACGGGTCGTCGCGGCCACGGGCAACCGCACCATCACCAACACCGACCCCACGGCCCACGCGGAGATGCTGGCAATGCGCATGGCCGCCCAAGCCCTGGGCAACTACCGCCTTGGCGGATGCACCCTATACGTGACTTTGGAGCCTTGCCCCATGTGCGCCGGGGCCCTGGTTTGGGCCCGGATAAAGCGGGTGGTTTTCGGCGCGTCAGACCCTAAGGCCGGGGCTCTTGGTTCGGTGATGGACATCGCCGCCCAGCAGAGCCTTAACCACAGGCCGCTGGTTCAGGGTGGGTTTTTGGCCGATCAGGCAGCGGCGCTTTTGAAAGAGTTTTTCGCAGTCCGCCGCTAAGGATCAAACCCACTTGTCAGGCGGACAAAGTGCCGGTATGCTACACAACGTTGCGGAGAGGTACCGAAGTCCGGTCGTAACGGGCCCGACTCGAAATCGGGTTGGCGGCTAATAACCGTCACGTGGGTTCGAATCCCACCCTCTCCGCCATCGTTTTTTATCCCCCTGTAATAATTGTAAATAGCCGATAATACGAGCTTTGTTCTTCTCACTGTTACAGTAAAGTGTTACATTGAGGGGCATGAGAACAGTGTCAGGACATACTCGTTTGTATCGCCGTGGATCGGTCTATTATCATCGTGCGGCCATTCCCGCCGACATCAAAACTACCTACCCAAAACGTGAAGAAACGTTTTCCCTGAAGACCACTGATTACCACGAGGCCTTGCGGCGAGTTCGTGTCGCGGCAGTAGAGGTTGATCAGCGTTTTGAGGCCCATCGCCAATTCCTGAAAACGGAGCCTCTGGAAGTGGTTTGGGAACTGACCGCTGAACAAATCAAGCAGTTGGGGCAAGTGTATTATGCCTATCTATTAGAAGAAGACGAGGGCACTCGCTTATTAGGCTTTAGCAATGGGGAACGTTATGATCTGGCGGATTTTGGGGAGGGTAAAGATGCCATCCCAAAAGATGATCCACGCTTTCTGCCTAGAAAAACCTTCGAGGAATTTACCGAGGACGGCGTATCGGCGGACCAGACGACCCGCTATTACAACGCTCGTGGCGAGGTAGATGAGTTCTACTACGATGAATCTAACATCTTCCTGGGAGATGCAGGTATCAACCTGCATCCCGACTCTCCAAGCCGCACCAGGCTGGCCAGAGAACTTCAGGCGGCAACAATTCGCGCCCATCTGGCGATAAAACAGCGTAATCTTGGCGATGTGGTAGAGACCCCCGTAGTGATCCAGCCAGCATCCGCCAGCAACGCACCCATAGTGTCTAAAGTCATGGAGGAATGGATCGACGAGAAGCGCCGCACCACTTTGATCCAGCCCAGTTTTGACGGACACGCGTTTAAGCGAGTAAATTGCTTAACGGAGGTGTTCTATGCCATCACAGAAGAGCCAGAAAAAATCCACCAGGCGGCGCTATTCGCCGGAATTCAAGATTGAGGCGCTGGGCTTGGCCGAGCAAGTGGGCGTGACTGGTGCTGCCAAGCAGCTTGGCCTGCATGAGTCCCAGGTTTATGCTTGGCGCAAGAAAGCCCGATATGAGGCAAGCCGCAGTGAGACCGAGAAGGAACTGGCGGTGGAAAACGCCCGGCTGAAGCGGCAGCTTGCCAAGCAGGCCGAGGAGATTGAAATCTTAAAAAAGGCAAGCGCGTACTTCGCGAAAAGCCTGAAGTGAAGTACGCGTTCATGCAGCAAAACGCAGGCACATACAGCATCACGGCGCAATCCGAGGCCTTTGGCGTATCGCGTGGCGGGTATTATGGCTGGCGGCGCAGGTTGCAAAATCCCAGCCAAAGGCAGGTGGAGCGTGAGAGGCTCGATCACCTGGTGAAAGAAGCCTTTGAAGTTCGCAAGGGCCGTAGCGGAGCAGTTGGGCTGACTCTCGATCTTGATGAGCAGGGCTGCAAATACAACCGCAAAACAGTGGCCAAAAGCATGAATAGGCAGGGCCTTGTAGCTAAAGCGGGCAGGAAGTTCAAGGCCACCACGGATTCGGATCACGGTAGGCCGGTGGCTCCAAATCTGTTGGCCCAGGACTTTAGCGCAACCGCTCCAAATCAGAAGTGGGTCTGCGACATCACCTACCTTTGGACCGGCGAGGGCTGGTTGTATCTGGCAGTGGTGCTCGACCTGTTTTCGCGCATGGTGGTGGGCTGGGCCATGGATAAGCGTATGAAAGAAGACCTGGTCTGTGACGCATTGCAGATGGCCTTGTGGCGGCGGCATATGCCCAAAGGTGTGATGGTCCATTCGGATCGTGGCAGCCAGTACTGCTCCCGGAAATACCAGGCCCTCTTGGCCAAACGTGAACTGGTTTGCAGCATGAGCGGTAAGGGCAACTGTTATGACAACGCCGTGGCCGAAAGCTTCTTCCATACCCTCAAGGTGGAGTTGGTTCATGGCGAAAGCTGCGCCACTCGACAGGACTTACGCCGGGCCGTATTCGAGTATATCGAGGTTGACTACAACCGTAACAGGAGGCACAGTGCCAATGGCTACATCAGCCCGCTGGCCTTTGAAAACCAAATTGTCGCTTAACCAACTGTCCGTTGTTGATGGGCTGGATCAATCCCGAGTTATCCCTAGAAGCTGTACATCAAACCCGCGCCCAAGACCTGGGCCAGGTAGTCGTCTGCATAAGACAAGCGGTAGTCGATGAACAGCTCCAGGCCTGATTTCACCGAGGCGGTCAGGCCCAGCTCGGCCACGGCCACGTCGCTGATGAAATCCGCTCCGTTGACGGTAAACGGCGCCGAGCCGTATCCCGCGAAGCTGGCGTCGATGCTGGGGCGGTCGTCGCCAAGCTGGTGCTGCCAGGCGATGCCCAGCCGGGGCAGCATCTCCCAATCTCCGGCCTGGATCAGCCGGGTGGCCCGGATGCCCAGGTTGAACAGCAGCGAATCCGTGTCGCGGTCGGCCACGTCCAGGTCCAGGAAGCCCGCGCCGCCCTCGGAGAATCCTTCTTCCTTGAGATGCTGGTAGTCCAGGGAGGCCAGAGGCTCCAGGAGCCACTGCTCGTAGCGGGCCTGATAACCGACGGCCATGCCCGCCGCGTAGAGGTCCGCGTCAAAGTCGGCCCTGGCCGTGACGTTGTAACCCTCCAGGTCCATGGGCCTGGTGGCGCTGTTCTGTAGGCGGGCGTACGAGGCCAGCAGCCGGGCGAAGAATCCCTCATACCCGGCCTGGGCGTAGAGGCCGGTGTGCAACGCATCAATGTCGCCATCATAGTTGCCCCGGCTCCAAGAAATATCCGTTCGGGTTGCGCCGGTGGCCAGGCCCAGGACCAGCCAGTGGTTAATCACGTAATCCGCGCCCAGGGCCGCGCCGCCGGTGGTCTGTCCCCGGCCCAGGTAGCCGTCAGCCGCGTCCTGGTCGGCCCACAGACCGATGCCCCGGCCCCACAGGCTCCACCCGGTGCCGGTGGTCTGTTCCACCCCGCTTAGGGGCACCGTCTCGGCCGAGGCCACCTGCACCAGCCCGCTGAGGGCCTGGCGTTGATCCAGGGATAATGCCCGCCGCTGGCGAAGCTCCTCCAGGCGGCGGTCCATGGCCCCGTCGAACAAGCCGCCGGCCTTGAGAGAGGCCGCGCTGAAGGCCGTGTACATCTCCGGGTTCAGCGCTTCGACGATATTGGCGATCTGCGTGGCGTCCATGTTGTAGTCCATGGCCATAAGCATCATGGCCATGTCGCCATCGGCCAGGGGCACCAGGGCGTCCAGGCCCCGTCCGGTGGCGGCCGCGCCGCCGCTGGCGAAATCGCCGTAGGATTTGCGGTTGATGACTAGGCTCAGAGAGTCGCCGGTGTTTTGCTGGGTCAGACTCAGCACCTCGGAATCAGGCTGGCCTATGAGGTCATCGAACAGGCCGCTGATGCCCCCGTTGGCGGTAATGATATTCCAGCAGGTGCCATCGGCATAGAGCGCATGGGGCAGATAGGTGCTGATGGTGCCGCCGTTTATGGTCACCGCGCCGGAGACAGCGATCACGTCGCAGGACAAATCGCTGGCCAACTCGGCCGCCAGAACGGAACCGCTCTCAAACGTCAGCGAACTGGCCACCAAGAGCGTGCCGATTGAGTTGCCCGGGCTGATGGTGCCGGTGTTGGTTATTTCGGAATGGATAGTGCCCGATCCGCTCAGGGTGCCGCTGTTATTCAAGCTGGCCGCGGTCAGGGAGCCGTTGACATTGAGGCTGCCCGAGTTGGCGGCGGCGCCGCTGACAATGGCCGTGCCGCTGATAATGGCGCTGCTGCCGTTGTTGAACGTCCCCGCAGCCAATGAACCGCTTACATTGAGGCTGCCGTTGTTGGCCAGCGACCCCACCGTGGCTCTGCCGCTGACGGTGGCGCTGCCGCTGTTGGTCAGGCTGCCCGCGTTCAGCGAGCCGCCATTGGTCACGGTGAGATCGCCGCTGTTGGTCAGGCTTGCGGTACCCAATGATCCGTTTACGTTCAGGGTGCCTGAGTTGTTTACGCTGCCTGCGGTCATTGCGCCGCCCACGGGCAAGAAGCCGCTGTTGCTCACGGTGCCCGCGCTCAAAGTGCCGCCCACGGGCAGGTTGCCGCTGTTGGTCAGGCTGACTACGGTCATTGATCCGCCCACGGCCAGATTGCCGCTGTTGCTCACGGTGCCCGCGCTCAAGGTGCCGCCCACGGCCAGATTGCCACTGTTGTTCACGCTGCCAGCGGTCAAGGTCGTTCCCACGCCGATGGCGCCGCTATTGGTCAGGCTGCCCACAGTCACAGTGCCGCCTATGCCCACGCCGCCGCTGTTGATCAGGGTGTCGGCCGTCAGGGAACCGGCCACACCAAGGCCGCCGCCGTCATTGTTCAGAGTTCCCACGTCCACGGAACCGCCAATGGCCATCCCACCGCTGTTGGTCAGGCTGTCGGCCGTCAATGTGCCGTCCACGGCCAGGCTGTCACTGTTGTTCACGCTGCCCGCGCTCAAGGTGCCGACCGATCCCACGGTCAAGCCGCCGGAGTTGTCCACCGCGCCGCTGATGTCGGTGTCGCCGTTGAACGTAGCCGTACCGCTGTTGGTCAGACTGGCGGCAGTGAAGTCGCCCGAGGAGCTCAACGTGCCGGAGTTGTCCACCGCGCCGCTGAAGCTGGCGTCGCCATTGAACGTAGACGTGCCTGCGTTGTTCAGGGTGGTGGCGCTCAAGGTGCTGTTCAGGGTGAGCGTACCGGTTGATGTTACGGTGACGCCCATGTTCAAGTTCCAGTTGCCGGTCAGCGTGGTGTCGCCATCCACGTAAAGGCCCAGGTTCTCGAAGTTCAAATAGCTCCCGGACGAGAAGCTGGACGAATCGGTGACTCCCGATACGCCGAAATACAGAGTGTCCGTGCCCGCTTGGCCGTCCACCACGCCGCCCACGCTGGAGCCGGACAGGAGGTAGACCGTGTCATCGGCGTCGCCGGCGTAGATGCCGCCGCCCACCGTGCCGGAGTTTGTGATGGTGTTGCCCGAGCCGCCGCTGGATGCCCCTATGCCCAAATTGCAGGTGCCGTAGATGTCGCCGGTCACCGTGCCGGAGTTGTTGATGGTGTTGTCTCCGCCGGTAGTGCTGTCGGCGGAGTTGAAGGTTCCGTAGATGCCGCTGCCAACCGTGCCGGAGTTTGTGATGGTGTTGCCGCCGCCGCTGGAGCCACTGGCGGCATTGTAACTGCCGCAGATGTCGTCGCCGACCGTACCGGTATTTGTGATGGTGTTTGAGCCGCCGCTGCTGCCGGTGCTGATGTTGTTGCTGCCGTAGATGTATCGGTTCACCGTGCCATAGTTGGTGATGGTGTTGGAACCGCCGCTGGAGTTATCCGAATAGTTTAAGCTGCCGAAGATATAGTGAGTCACCGTGCCGGAGTTGTTGATGGTGTTGGAGCCGCCGCCAGCACCTATACCGGAGCTGCCATAGAGGCCACCGGCGGATCCGTAGTTGATGATGGTGTTTGAGCCGCCGCCGCAGTTCGTCCCGTTGTTGTAGGTGCCGAAGATGATGTTGGTCACCGTGCCGGTGTTGGTGATGGTGTTGCCGCCACCGCTGGCGTTGTCGCCACTGTTTCCGCTGCCCAAGATAGAAATGGACACCATGCCGCTGTTGGTGATGGTGTTGCCGCCTCCGCTGGTGCCGTTGCCCTCGTTGTCGCTGCCGTAGATAAATCCGGTTACGGTGCCGGAGTTGATGATGGTGTTTTCGCCTCCGCTGTAGCCGGTGGCGGCGGTGTTGGGGTTGCCGTAGACACTGCCGCTGACCGTGGCCCCGGTCTCGTTGGTGAGTTGATCCGGGTCTCCGCTGCCAAGCCAGTCTCCGGCTCCGCCGTAGTCCAGCGGGTTGCCCGAAGCGGGGTTGGTGCCCACGGCGGCCAGGGAGGGCATGGGTGGCGTCAAAACCGGGAAGATCAACAATCCGGCAAGGGTCAAGGAAAGGATCGCGCGCGTCAGCGTGGAAGGCGGCGTGAGGATGGACATGGCTCCCCCAGTCAAGCATCGCATGATGGTTAACTACAGGTATATACTGATATTTTTAGCAGGCGCGCAAAAAATAAGATTATGATAGGTGATTTAGTGGTTCTAAAGCAATGCAAATACCGCAATGGGCGCAACTATGACCAGGCCTGCGCGCACCTGTTGCCGGGATGGCCAGGAGCCGCTATCCGGGCATAACCGCGCAAGACGCTGCATTGCCCCCAAAACCCCAATACATTTCGGTCTGGGATTCACGCCAAACGGGCTGCCTGTGCCCTGTGAAATGCGATGCACTCCTTCGTTTTTTCACATTAAATTTTACCAATATGGTTATAAAGCATCAAAATCAGCAATAGATGTTTAAACTTTGATCGATTTTAAATGTGCAGGTTCATATTTTGATAAATAAATATAATAATAGTGTATTTAATATTGAATTTCGTTTGGGGCATTTGTTACGCTCTATTTTGCCGAAAACAATGTTTTTGGGGGGTCTGTTGTCTAACCGGAAAGGGAGTGATGATGACGACCAATAAATCGAAACTCATTTCTTTAATCATTGTTTGCGCCATGTTGCTGGTCGCCGGAGCCGCCGGCGCAAACAAGGCCCAGGCCTTTGAGCCCCTTAAGGGTGATTTGGCAAGCTTTGATCCTCATAACCAGAAATTCCCGCCCGTCTCCGACGACGTGATTAAAATCGGTGTTTTTTGGGCGTTTTCCGGTCCCGGAGCCATTACCGGCAACATATTCTGGGCGACCATCGGGCTGGCCGTTCATGACATCAACAGCCAGGGCGGCGTGATGGTAAACGGCAAAAAAATGAAGATATTGATGATCAAGGGTGACAACCAGATGAAGCCGACCGTGGCCAAGAGGGCCATGGAGAAGCTTTGCGTGGAAGACGATGTTGATTTCGTCATCGGCACCACCGGTTCGCACCTCAACCTCATCGGCCAACAGGTGGCGGCCAAATACAAAAAAATCTACTTGAACGTGGCCTCTGTCTCGGATTCGCTGATGGATGGCAAAAACTTCAATAGATACACTTTCCGCAATTGCTCCACCGTTTCGATGCTGGCCATAGCCCTGGCCAAGTTCTACGCCAAGCGGCCGGAGAAGAAATTTTACATTCTCTGCCAGGACTACAGCTATGGTCACGTTTTTGCAAAAACCTTCAAGGACACCATTAAAACCTCCCGTCCGGACGCCCAGATCGTCGGAGAGGACTACCATCCGATGTTCGTCAAGGATTTCGCACCGTATCTGACCAAGGTAAAAGCCTCCGGCGCCGAGGTCATCATCACCGGCGACTACACGCCCGACAGCGACAATATGATCAAACAAGCCGACCAACTGGGGATGAACGTGCCCATGGCCGGGCCTTATATCGACAACGCGATTCCGCTGCAGTCGATCAAACCGCCTCACGGCAAAGGCTTTGTTCCCGTCCATTCCTACATGACCGTTATGGACAATCCCGGCAACCTCGAATTTATGAACAAGTGGCATGAGTCCTGGAAAAACTGGAAGGCCCCGCTCTACAACGGACCATTGTTCAAGTGGCCCACCGGCATTCTGCCCCAATCTACGATCTCGACCTACTGGATGTTAAAGGTTGTTGAAAAGGCGGGTTCCCTTGATCCCGAAAAGATCATCGCCGCTTGGGAAGGCGACGAAATCGAACTGTTCGGAAACAAATACAAGATGCGCGCCTGCGATCATCAGGGCCTCTTCGACATGCATGCTTCAGGACTTAGCTGGCCCAACGATTTCTTCGAGAAGGCCGGGGCCGCTGTTAATGTCATGACCATTCCGGCTTCCGAATGCGCCCAACCCATCCCCGAAGACTTGTCTCGTTGCAAGTAACATAAAGCAAGCAGGCCCGGCGGTGATTTTGTTCACCGCCGGGCCGTATTAATTATCCACTCCGCATCATCATCGGTTTCATGGCCGAAAGTGAAATGCCAGCTTGATAGGCGGTATCTGCGGCGCCAGCCGCGCAATGCGATGAATAAGGAGGTTTCGGGCATGAAAACGAGAGGCAATATCCTCAAAAATCGATTAGTGGTGCTGTCCCTGGCGATTTTCGTTTTTCTGGTTTACACCCCTGTCCAGGCCGCCCAGGCTATCGAGGTTGCCGATCCCGGGTACTCGGCCGTTGTTTTGGCCGACGACACGCCCATGGCCGGATGTAACGGCGCCGTCATAGGCGCGGACGGCGCAATGTATGTCGTGCATACCGGTAACAACACCACAACCCGCATTGACCTGGAAACCGGCAAGGCCGCCACTTACGTCCCCGCGTCTACGGGCACCTATATCACCGATGACGTCACGGCCGACGACAAGGGCAATCTTTACATCACCGGCACCACACCCATCGTGGGCGAGGTTTACAAGGTTGATAAAGACGGCGTGAAAACCGTCATCGCCTCCGGTTTGCTGGCCCCCAACGGCATCCAGTACAACACCAAAACCGGCCGTCTGTTCATCACCGAATGTTTCCAGGGCAACCGGGTCTTCGAACTGGACCCCAGCGGAGCCAAGCAGCCGCGGTTGATGATCAAGGAAAACGTCATCGCCGTACCTGAGGGTTTCGGCTTTGACCAGAAGACCAACGACCTGATCGTTCCCGACCTGAAATCCGGCAAGATTTTGCGGATTCATCCCGACACGGCGGAAATCAAGACCATTGCCGAGGGTTTCGTGACCCCGGTGGCCCTGAAGGTCGGCCCGGACAACAAGGCCTATATTGTTGAACTGGCCACCGGCGCGGTCTACCGTCTGGGCCTGGACGGCAAAAACAAGGAAAAACTGGCCCAGATCGCTCCCGGTCTGGACAACCTGGCCCTGACCAAAGACGGCAAACTCTATGTGACCAGCTATTGGGACGCCACGGTCTATGAAGTGGCCACCGACGGCAGCGGCAAGTTCAAGGCCATGTTCCCCAAGGGCATCAACCAACCGCTGGGCATCGCCGCCATCAACGGCAAGGTCTATATCGGCGACGCCATCATGGTGCGCGAGGTGGCCGACGGCAAGTACGCCCAGACCAAGCTCAACGCCTGGGCGCATCACGGCATGCCCCTGACCATCGGCCTGGCCAAGGGGCCGGCCGGTCAGCTTATCTGGCCGGATGCGGTCAACAACGCCGTGGCCATCGGCGATCCGGTTTCCGGTAAATTCCAGGCCATTGCCGGTGGGTTGAACCGCCCCTTTGGCCCACTGGTGGACGGCGCCAGGGTGTTTGTTTGTGAATACGGCGACGGCAAGATAACCGAGATCAGCCTGAAGGACGGGGCCAAGAAAACACTGGCCGAGGGCCTGGAAGGTCCGCTGGCCCTGGCCAAGATCGGCGACACCCTTTATGTGGCCGAAAGCAAGGCCGGCCGGGTCAGCAAGGTTGATTTGGCTACCGGCAAGAAGCAAGTCTTCCTGACCGGCCTGACCGGCAAGCCCGGCGCCCTGGCCGACGACGGCAACGGCAACCTGTTGATACTCGAAGCCGCCGCCCAGCAGTTGATCAAGGTAGACCCCAAGACCATGGCCGTATCGACCGTGGCCAAGAACCTGCCCATAACTTACTCGGTAGTGGGAAGTTATCCCCCGGTGGAGTTCCCGCCCAGCCTGGCCGTGGATGAAAATGGCAATATCTACATGGCCACCGCCGAGCGCGGGGTGATCATGCTGAAAAAAGGCAAGTAAAGCTCACCGATCCTGAATCAAACAAAGGCCCCTCTTCCTTAGGCGAAGGGGGGCCTTTTCATTGCCGCATTCCTTTTTCCAACTTGAAGACCCTGAACACGCCGTGGCGCTACTTGTGGGCCATCACCTGCAAGACGTCCGGGCCATTAAATTGAGAGCCATCACCACCAGGACGAGTCCACGGGTTTGCCGCATCGGCGATGCTTCCCGGCGATAGGCTGGCCAAGCCGAAAAAACACTTGACTTTGCCCGGTCTGAAATTGAATAAATGAGTATATTTTTCATTTATTCATAAAGGCGACATATGCGGCCCAAGACATCCCCTGAATCAATTTACGAATGCGCCCTGGAGGTGTTCGCCCGTTACGGCTTTCGCCGGGCCCGCATGGAGGACGTGTCCGACGGCCTGGATCTGGCCGTGGGCACCATCTACCGCTATGTACGAGACAAGCGCGACCTGTATGAACGCACCGTGGAGTTCGGCATCCGCCGCTGGCAGGCCAAGGTCCTGGCGGCCGTGGAGGCCCAGGACGACGTGCTGGAAAAATTCAAGGTCATGTGCCGCCGAGGCTATGAATACCTGGCCCAGGACCAGCACCTGCGCGCCATCATGATCAACGATCCGGACATTTTCCCCCTGAGCCCGCGCAAGGTCCGCTTCCCGGACATCGACAACGCCTCCATCGGCCTGATCAGCGCCATCATCAACCAGGGCATGGCCCAGGGTGTATTTAGGCGGGTGAACGTGCCGACCACGGCGGAGTTCCTCTATTCCATCTACGTAATGTTTATCATCAAGACCTATGTGAAAACCGAAGGCCAGGCCGCTTCGGACCTGTTTGACGACGGCCTGGATTTGCTCCTGCACGGTTTGCTCTCGCGCTGAGCGCCTGCGGGGTTTGGCGGACCGCCTGCGGGGGCGGCCCGCCTGGGGACAATCAAGGGAGGATTAAATGGACATCCACATCAATTATCCGGGACGCCTGAAAAAGGTGCAGGAAGGCATGGCCAAGCACGGTCTGGACCTTTTCCTGGGCACTCGCGGCAAGACCACCAACTACCTGGCCGGGGCCTTCGTGCCGTGGCGCAGCGTCATGCCCATCACCCGCGACGGCTTCATCGGCCTCAACACCCTGTTGATGGACGCCGAGCGGATCAAGGATGAATCCTGGCTGGAAAACATCAACGGCTGCGCACCCCTGCCGGGTCTGGAGCTTTGGGAGTTCACCGTGGCCCAGATCAAGCAGATGGGCCTGGACAAGGGCGTCATCGGCCTGGAAATGGGCCACTCGCCCCGGATGATCGCCGGGTTCCTGTTCGCCACGGAATACGAATTCCTCAAGGAAAACCTGCCCCAGGCCAAGTTCGTCAACTGCCTGGAGCTCATCGACGACATCACCCTGGTCAAGGAGCCGGCGGAAGTCAAACTGATGCGCCAGGCCGCGGCCATAGCCGACGCGGCCCAGGAGCGGGTCAAGGAAGAGCTCTACATCGGCATCAACGAACTGGAGATCGCGGGCATCGGCGAGATGGAAATGCGCCGCCGGGGCTCGGAGTTCCACTGGCCGGTGACCGGCTCCAGCGAGATCGCCTCGGGCTTCCGCACCTGGTACGCCCTGGGCGGCTGCACCCCGCCCACGGACAAGATCGTCCAGCGCAACGAAAGCCTGCTGGTGGACATGCACCCCACCTACAAGCAATATTACTCGGACCTGTCGCACAACTATGTCCTGGGCAAACCATCGGCCGAGCAGCAAAAGCTGGCCGACGCCTATCTGGCGGCCTGCGAAGTGCTCATCGAGAACCTCAAGGCCGGCCAAACCATCGGCGGCGTATGCCAGGCCGTGTTCGCCGAGTTGGACCGCAGCGGCTACCGGGCCTATGCCCTGCCCGGCTTCGGTCACGGCCTGGGCGTGGTGGGCCATGAATGGCACCCGGCCATCCTCGACAACGACGATTTCCGGGACATTGTCCTGGTGGAGGATATCGTGGAGGTGGCGGCCATGGTCATCAACGTGCCCGGCGTGGGCGGCATGCGCCTGGAGACGCCGGTGCGGGTCACGGCAACCGGCGGCGAAAACCTCTGCAAGACACCCCTGCCCCTGACGGTATTGGATATGTAGTAAAACAGCGGCGGGGCATTCGGCGCCCCGCCGCGTTGGCATTGTCTTTCAACAGCCCGCTGTTGACCCCACCTTACTCTTGAGCCAAAACGCAACGGTCGCGTCCTTGGTCCTTGGCTTGATAAAGGGCCGTGTCCGCCTTTAGCAAGAGGGTTTCCATGTCATAGCCGAAGCGACCACTGGAGGAGACGCCGATACTAATGGTCACCAGAGGCAGGTTTACTTGGCCGTTCGATGCCTCCTTGGCCAGTTCCCGGCGAATTCGCTCCGTCAATTTCAGCGCGCCGGATACGCCGGTTTGGGGCATCAGCAAAACGAATTCCTCGCCGCCGTATCTGGCCAACACATCGCTGGCGCGGATAAGGCCATTAACCACTTCGGCGACCTTTTTAAGAACGGCGTCTCCCGTCTGGTGGCCAAAGCGATCGTTGACCCGTTTGAAATGGTCCAGATCCATGATAGCCACCGACAAGTCGGTCTCGTGCCTTTTTGCCAGTTCCAAGTGCCCTTCGGCCAGCTCGAAAAAATAACGGCGGTTATAAAGACTGGTCAACTCGTCGGTGCGGCTGAGCTCTTCGATTTTTCTCTTGGATTCCTTTAATTGGTACAAGAGGTGGGAGTGCCAATAGGTCAAAGGGGGGGCCACCAGCAACGGCACCAAGGTGGCCACCGTGAAGGCCTGGACAAATTTCGGGTTGGGAGTGCACAACTCGACGATCAAGGTGATCAGCAATGACAACCCGATGGAAATACCGGTCACGGTGATCACCGAAACCCACAAATAGGGTTTTCTTTGGGCGTCCTCTTTGGGATATATCAAATCTCTGAACACGGGAGGCTGTTCCTCGGTCCCGCCAAAGTCTTCGCGCCGGTGTTTTGTGGCCGGGGCTGAAACAAAGCCGGTTGTTGTAAAAAATCCGCTAATACGCCTCGTAAATGGCCTGGGCCACAGCGCCCAGGTCTCTGCCCACGACGTTCATTTCATTGATGCTGTCCAGGGGCGCGCTGTTTACATAAACGGCAAAGGCCACTTCCCTGCCGCTTCTGGTGGTCATGGTCCCGGCCAGGCCCTTGGCCAAAAGGATTATCCGCTCATTGGCCGGGTCGGAGACCAGGATGGTGCCGGTCTTGGCCTGGGCCTTGCCCCTGGCCGGACTGCCCGGCGGTACGGCATTGGCCAGGGTGCCGTCCACGCCGAGAATGGGCAGGCACTTGCGGAACTGACCGAACCAGGGCCGTTTGGCCGACGCCCTCACCAGGGCCACCGCCGCCTTGGGGCTGATCAGGTTGCCCATGGGCCCGCCGGCTCCGTCGAACAGGCTGACCGCGGCCGTGTCGAAACCGAGTTTGGTCAGTATCCCGGCCTCGGCGGCCATGGCTTGATCATAGTTTTCGCCGCCGGTATGGGCGGCCATGAGCATGGGCAGGGTCATGGCGTGCAGGTTGTGGCTGATCTTGAGGATCATTTCTATATTGCCTGTCAGCGGAGGCGAGGTATACAGCGCCACCCTGGACATGGTCTTGTACTGGTCCGGCCGGGGCAGACGCCGGGTTGGGTTTTCCGCGGACGGATCGGCGGACGTCGTGACCCCGGCCCGCCGCAGTGCCTCGATTAACAGGGCCCTGGCAAACAGGCCGGGCTGGTCGGTCTGACAGGCCACGTTATAAGGTTTGCCGTCCGCCGGGATCGTGCCCTTGACCACGATTTCGTTGAACGGGGCCCACACGGCCTCCACTTCCGGCTGGGAGTCTCTCGGCCCCGTCTCGACCTGATTGGTCACCTTTATTGCCGCCGTAACGGGCCGCCACTCCAGCTTGGGCAGGCTGCCGGGCGCGCCCGGCGTCAGAGTAATGTCCACGAAATTGTCGTTGATCATCATCGGACTGAGCCAGTAGTCCTCGTCCGGAGACAGGGTGACCGTAAAAAGCCGGTCGTCTATGATCACATCCCCTTCAATCCGGTCGATGCCCAGGGCTTTGACCTGCCCGGCCAAGTCCTCGAGCCCGGCCAGGGGATTGCCCTTGTGCAGGGTAAAGGCGAAAGTATCGCCCACCGTGTGGTCGGGGTGGGGATAATCCAGCTTGCCGTCCGGGCCCACGCGCCCGCCCATGTTCAGATCGCCCGAGGCCACCAGGATCAGATCGCCCTTGAGCACCCCGCCACTAACAGGGCCGATGGCAAATACCGGAGTTTTAAAGCGAAAATCAGGACCAAACAGCTCCATGGCCGCAGCGCAGGAAAAAAGCTTGGTGGTGGAGCCGGGCACGAACCACTGGTCCGGATTCAGGGCGGCAATGCTTTGGCCGGTTTTCAGGTCGGCCACATAGTAGCCCCATACGGCATGGGAATAGCGGGGCTGGCTCATGATTTTGGCGGCGCTGTCCAGCGGCCCCGGCGGCATACTCATGGCGGGTGCGGCCAACAGCAGCAAAGATGCGACCATTAACCCCAAAAACCTGGTCATCCCAGTCATGCGGCCCTCCAAGCCAAGATGAATGCATCTTCAATGCCCCACCATACCCGCCGGGGCCTCATAATAAAAGAAAAACGCCGTCCAATTTCCCAAAGTCCGGCGCAATGCAATCACACTACCGCTGCAATACAGCTGAATTGCAACCATATCTGATAGATATCACGGCACCATCTTTTCAATTCGCGAGGATATGTGTAAATATAACGCCCGGACCTGAATCCAGGCCCGTATTCCATTAAATGGCTTAGCGAGGGTAGACAAGATGAGCAGCAATAAACTCGGAGAGCGGATAAAGTCATACCGCGAAAAAAACGGCATAAGCCTGGAGCAGATGGCCGAGCGCACCGGCCTGGACCAGCAGTTCCTGCAGGCCGTTGAAGAACAGGATCTATACCCGTCGCTGGGCCCGCTGATCAAGATATCCCGCACCCTGGGCGTGCGCCTGGGCACCTTCCTGGACGACCAGGTCACCAGCGATCCGCTGATTGTGCGCCTTGATCAGCGCCAGGAACAGCTTGTGACCCACCGGGGCGGCCAGGCCGGAGCGGAAAACGTCTTTTACAGCCTGGGGCGGGGCAAGACCGACCGCCACATGGAGCCGTTCTTTGTCGAACTGCTGCCCGGCGCACCCCAACCGGACAAGCTCAGCTCCCACGAGGGCGAAGAGTTCATCGTCGTCACCCAGGGCCTGGTGGAGCTGGTCTACGGCCAGCAGACCTACACCCTGAACGTGGGCGACAGCATGTATTACAACTCGGTGGTGCCTCACCACGTGGCCGCGGTGGGCGACGAAAAGGCCGCCATTTACGCGGTGTTGTATTTGCCGGAGTAGGCCCATGAGCGATACGGTTATTATCGATAAAACCCTGGGCCAGATCCTCGAAGACACCGTGGCCAAATACCCGGACAACCCGGCGGTGGTCTATGTGGACCGCAATTACAGGCTCACCTGGAGCGAGTTTCGCGACACGGTGAACGAACTGGCCAAGGGCCTGTTGGCCATCGGCGTCAAGCCCGGAGAAAAGGTGGCCGTGTGGGCCTCCAACGTGCCCTACTGGGTGGCCTTGCAATTCGCCACGGCCAAGATCGGGGCCATCCTGCTGACGGTCAATACCCATTACCAGCGGGCCGAGCTGGATTATCTGCTCAAGCAGTCGGAGACCGAAAACCTGGTGGTGGCCGACCGCTTCCGGGACAATGACTTCCTGGCCACGATCTACGAACTGATCCCCGAACTGCGCACCCAGGAGCGGGCTCATCTGCACACCGAGAACTACCCCCACCTCAAGCGGGTGATGTTCCTGGACCAGGAAAAGCACCGCGGCATGTTCTCCGTGCCGGAGATCATGGCCATGAGCCGCATGACTTCTGACGAGGAGCTGGCCCGCATCGAGGCCGCCCAGGAGCCGGACATGGTGGTGAACATGCAGTACACCTCTGGCACCACGGGCTTCCCCAAGGGCGTCATGCTGACCCACAAGAGCATCGGCACCAACGGCTACTGGATCGGCAAGCATCAGCTCCTGGGCCCGGACGACCGGGTGTGCCTTCCCGTGCCGCTGTTCCACTGCTTCGGCTGCGTGCTGGGCGTCATGGCCTGCGTCAACCATGGTTCGTGCATGGTCATCCTGGAGGAGTTCGACCCGGTGCAGGTCATGGCCGCGGTGGAAAGCGAGCACTGCACGGGCCTGTACGGCGTGCCCACCATGTTCATCGCCGTGTTGACCCACAAGCTGTTCAATAAATTCGATTTCTCCAGCCTGCGCACCGGCATAATGGCCGGCAGCCCCTGCCCCATCAAGACCATGCGCGAGGTCATGGACCTGATGAACATGACCGAGGTGACGATCTGTTACGGGCTCACCGAGAACTCGCCGGTGATGACCCAGACCCTGCCCGACGACAATGTGCAGCGCCGCACAGAGACCGTGGGCAAGGCCATGCCGGGTATCGAGGTGAAGATCGTCGATCCGGAGACCAAAAAGGAACTGCCCGCTGGAACCATCGGCGAGGTCTGCTGCCGGGGCTACAGCGTGATGAAGGGCTACTACAACATGCCCCAGGCCACGGCCGAGGCCATCAGCGAAGACGGCTGGCTCTACAGCGGCGACCTGGGCGTGTTGGACGAGCACGGCTATCTGGCCATCACCGGCCGCCACAAGGACATGATCATCCGGGGCGGCGAAAACATCTATCCCCTGGAGATCGAGGAATTCGTGCGCCACATGCCCGGCATCATGGATGTGCAGGTGGTGGGCGTACCCAGCAAGAAATACGGCGAGCAGGTCGGGGCCTTCGTCATGCTGGAGGAAAACGCCGACCTGAACCCCGAGGACGTGCGCGACCTGTGCCGGGGCCAGATCAGCCGTTACAAGATTCCCAAATACATCCAGATCGTCGACGCCTACCCCATGACCGCCAGCGGCAAGATCCAGAAATACAAGCTGGTGGAGCAGGCGGCCAAGCTCTGGCCCGAAGCCTGATCACGGCTTAACCGCCAATCGAACGGACAATGCCGATGGGCCTTGCGGGGTCCGTCGGTTTTTTTACGCCTCGCGGCAGCTATGGACTCCAGCATCCATGGGAGTTGTTGATGTCGATCCACAGCACGCCCTTGTTGCTCTTGAAAAAGTAGTAGTAGACATTGGGGTTCGCCGGAGTGGTCCATTCGGCCTGCCAGGCCTGGTTGTTGTTGGGGTCGCAGTGGCCGATCATCTGGTCGAACACAACACCGGGCACCGGATTCTTGTTGGCGTCCCGGCCCTCGATGCGCAAATGGCTCATGCGCTTCCAGCATTTCTTGCGGGTGTTGCGGATCTTGATGTGCACACTCTGGCCGATGTAGCCTTGCTGATCGCACCAGCCTCCGTTGGTGTTTCCTTCGCCTAGGCCGAACCTCTCGGCCAGGGCCTGGCTGCCGACCGCGCAAAAAGCCAAGGCCAAAACCAGGCTCAGACCCCATTTGAGGAGCTTGTTCATATTAATCCTCCTTTTTTATGGGGGGCAATAATGCAGAGTCGGGATGACCCCATGAACTGAATTACGCCGGTTCGCCAGGAACAGGCAATCGCCTTGTTTACGGTCGCTATTTCCTTTGGTTGATATGAGTTATTATCCCACCTTTTTGCGTGGGATTTCACCAGAAAGAAGCCCTGCCAAAATGGCCGTTATCCGGCGGTGGCTGGTTAGCCGCGCCAAAGCAAACTTCTTTTTGCCCGTGTGCCTGGCGTGTTAGCCTGTATGCAACAATAAAAAAAGGGGTGATGGTCATGCGAAAAATATTTATTGCCGCCGCGCTGACCGCGGCGCTGTTTCTGGCCTTGGCCTTTGGCGCCTCGGCCGCTGAAAAACTGACTAAATACGGCAAGGGCTGGCGTTTCGACAAGAACGGCTGGGTCTATATCCACATCGAGGGTGAACCCCATGAACGCGGTTTGCAGCATGGCTATCTGGCCGCGCCTGAGATCAAAAAGGCCCTACGAAGCCTGGAGTATCTGACCTACCAACAGACCGGAAAGAAGTGGGAGTTTTTCGTGGGCGCGGCGGTCAAGCTGTGGGCCAGCCGCGTCGACGACGAATTCCTGGACGAAATCAAAGGCATCGCCGCCGGAGCGACCAAGGCCGGGGTGAAGGTGACCTGGCAGGAGATCCTGGCCTGGAACGGCTATGAGGAACTCACCGACTATTGGTGGCCCAACGCCATGGACAAATACCGCTATCTGCCCAGCGTGGAAGCGCCCACCGGCCATTGCAGCGCCTTCATGGCCACGGGCAACGCCACCAAAGGCGGCAAGATCGTCATGGCCCACAACAGCTTCGACAACTTCGAGTGGGGCCAGTTCGCCAACATGGTTCTGGACATCGTGCCGGGCAAGGGCTTCCGTATTTTCATGCAGACCCAACCGGGCTTCATCCACTCCGGCGCCGACTTTTTCATCACCGGCGGCGAGTTGATGGGTCTGGAGACCACCATAGGCGGCTTTTCCCTTTACGACCCCAACGAGGACCCCGAGTTTTTCCGCGTCCGCAAGGCCATGCAATACGCCAAGGACCTGGACCAGTTCGTGGAGCTGATGAAAAAAAAGAACAACGGCGGCTATGCCAACTCCTGGCTGGTGGGCAACCGCAAGACCGGCGAGATCATGCGGCTTGAGCTGGGCCTGGAATACTACAACGTGGAAAAGAAAAAGGACGGCTGGTTCATCGGCTTCAATGCGCCACTGGACCCGCGCATCCGCAACCTGGAGTGCTCCAACACCGGCTACTGCGACATCCGGAGGCACCAGGGAGCCCGCCAGGTGCGGCTTACCCAGCTCATGCGCCAGTACAACGGCAAGATCGACGTGGAGATCGCCAAAAAAGTGCTGGCCGACCACTATGACGTGTACCTGAAAAAGGAAAACCCCAGTTCACGCACCGTGGATGGCCACTATGAACTGGACGACCGGGCATTTATGAGCGACCCCAGCCGACCCAAGCCCTACAGGCCCCGGGGCGCCGTGGACGGCAAGTGCACCGACAGCGAATTGGCCGGCCAGTGGAAGGCCTGGTTCCGCTGGGGCAACAGCTCGGGCATGCCCTTTGACGCCAAGAAGTTCCTGGCCGAGCACATCCAGTGGGAATACCTTGACGGCTATCTCTTTGACCGGCCCAGCCGGCCCTGGACCTTGTTCGAGGCGGGCCAGCAGTAAGACCAGGGGCATTTAATGCAAAGCGGCCGCTCCGGGATGCCGGGGCGGCCGTTTCATTCAAACATGCAAAGTGCCGGTTTCACGGATTCATGAATTGTCCAGCAGGTTGCGCACGCTGGCCAAAAGCTGGCTGGCCCGGAAAGGTTTGGCCAGGTACCCCGCCGGCTTGCGCTCCATGATCGACAGCAGGGGACCCTCGGGACTATAGCCGCTGACCACCAACACCAACACACCAGGGTCAATTTCCCGCAGCTTATCCAGACACTGGGTCCCGCCCATGCCCGGCATGCCCACGTCCAACACCACCAAATCGATATCATGGCCCACGTCCTCGTAAAGGATCAGGGCCTCCTCGCCCGAAGCAGCCGTAAAGACATGATAGCCTTCGCGCTCCAGGGCGCCCCGGGCGATGTTGCGCAGGGCCGGTTCATCATCAACCACCAGGACCGTCTCCCGGTCCACGGCCAGTTCGGAGCCGAGAGGATATTCCCTTACCGCTTCCTCGATTTGGCCCACCGCCATGTCCACGGCCGGAAAATAGACCTTGAATTCAGAGCCCTGGCCCAGTTTGCTGGTGCAGGAAACCCGGCCGCCGTGGCCCTTGACTATGCCGTAGACCGTCGACAACCCCAGACCGGTGCCCTTGCCGATTTCCTTGGTGGTAAAAAACGGATCAAATGCCAGGGTTTGCACTTCTTCGGGCATGCCCTGGCCGGTGTCACTGACGATCATCAAGACATACTTGCCGGGCTGGAGATCCGGCCGTCCATGGCAATAGTCCTGGTCCACATGGATCAGCCTTGTTTCTATGGTCAGGATGCCGCCTTCGGGCATGGCGTCGGCGGCATTGACGCCAAGGTTGACCAGGACCTGTTCCAATTGGCTGGAATCAGCGAAAATGACTATTTGCTGATTGTCCAGGTCCACCTTCAAGTCGATCATCTTGGGGATCAGGTTGCGCAGCAGCTCCGCGCCGCGATTGATTTCATAATTGAAATCCAGCGGCACCCTCTCGCTGGTCATCTTACGGCCGAATGTGAGGATCTGGCGCACAAGCTTTTTGGCCCGCTCGGCGGCATGCAGGACTTGGCCGATCTCCTCTGTGTTTTGCCGGCCTTCGGCCACCCTGTCCAGGGCCAATTCGCCGTAACCCATGACCGCGCCGAGGATGTTGTTGAAATCGTGGGCAATGCCTCCGGCCAGGGTGCCCAGGGACTCCATCTTTTGCGAGTGCCGCAACTGTTGTTCCAGGGCGCGTTTTTCCGTTTCGGCCATCTTGCGCTCGCTGATGTCGCGAATCAGGGCCAACAACAGCGTTTCATTGAGGCCCGGCATCCTGGTCAGGTTGACCTCGGCCGGAAATTCCTTGCCGTCCAATCGGCGCAGAACCCATTCAAAGGTCTGGCTTTTGCCGGCCAAGGCCTTTTTTGTCAGTTCTTTGGTAATGGTCTTTGAGTCACGTCCATCGGGCTGGGTCTGCGGGTATAATTGCCAGGAGCTTATACGCTGTATTGTCTGCTCGGGCAACTGGAACATCTCGGAGCCCGCGGGGTTGTAATCGATCACATTTTCACCCCGCAAAAGGAATATGGCGTCGGAGATGTTTTTAAAGAGCGTCAGATAACGCGATTCACTTTCGCGGACAGCCTGTTCGGCGTCCTTGCGTTCAGTGGTGTCAAACAGCGTCTCGATTGCCCCTATGGTGTTGCCGTCGGCATCCCGCAGCGGCGCAGCCAAAAATGTCAGCCAAACGCCTTTTTCGCCCAGATGAGAAAAATACCGTTCAGCTCCGATAGCGCCGGGAATGAGACGGGACATCTCATAATCCGCGCCATACAGCTTTTCGATATCCTTTTCATCCGCGCCATCAACAATAATATCGGCCAAGAGCGGCCTTTTGCGGCCGTAGAAAATTTCCGAGTGCCGCTGGGTGCGGATCACGTCCTCTTCATTGACCCCGGTCAGGGCCTGGCAGGCATTGTTCCAGTGGGTAATTCTGTGTTGTTTGTCGATGACAAACACCGGCGTGGGGATATTGTCCACGATGAGGCTGAGCCGGTTGGCGCCCCGCTCCAGTTCTTCCTGGGCCTTTTTTTGCTCGGTGATGTCCTGGATAAAACTCATCACCGCCGGGCGGCCCCGCCAGGTGATGATACTGGCCTGGGTAATCAGCCAGATGTGGTCGCCGTTGGCGGAAATGAACTTTGCAGGATAATTGTTGTCGCCGGTGTGGCCATCCAGACGCGACAAGTGCCGCCCCATGATCAAATCGCGGTACTGCGGGTGGGCGAATTCAATAAATGGCCGGGATGATAGTTCTTCCTCGGAATACCCCATTATTCGGGACAAGGCGGGATTGGCAAAACATATCTGGTTGTCTTGGATTATGCAGATGCCGCTGAGGGTGTTTTCAACAATCTTCCGGTAGGAATCTTCGTCGGCCTTTTGACCGGCATCGGCTTTTCCGTGGCGGGTAAGCCGGGCCTCCAACTCCTCCACGCGAAGCCTTAGTTGCTCGTTAAGCTCCTTCAGCTTCCTGTTACTGTCGTCGCTGAGATTCTGAGAAGATTTAGCAGGCATTGCCGTTTCTGTTTAAATGCTTGTTTGCCGGTTGTTAATCTGGCCAATCCGAAACAATGATTAAAGTAGCATACCGTACATTACACACTGGCTTGCCGTCGTTGCAATGCTTCAGTGACTGAGCCATTATTTAATTAACCGGGAACTAAATGGTGGAGGGGGTGATGAAGGTTGTATTTCATGAAGACTTTTATCAGGTTTACACCGGAGATCCGGCAGCCGAGCCAGGGCGTATAGAGTCCATTATTGATCAAATTCAACCACATGTACAATTAATTGAAGCCAAGCCAGCCCCAGACGAAGACCTGTTGGCCGCCCACAGCGCCCGGCATATCGGCGAAGTCAAACGCCGGGGCCTACATTACATAGCCTCCCTGGCGGCCGGCGGAGCCATACAGGCCGCCGAAACAGGCCTGACCGAGCCGTGCATGGCCGTGATCCGTCCGCCGGGCCACCACGCATCAGCCGATTCCTGCTGGGGATTTTGCTATTACAACAACATGGCCGTTGCCCTTTTGTCCCTGAAAAACAGGGGGCTTATCAAAACGGCCTTTGTGTTGGATTTTGATCTTCACTTTGGCGACGGCAACGTCAACATCCTGGAAGGACGCAACTGGGTGCGCATCTTCAACCCCGACGCCCCGGACCGGCGAAGCTATTTGCTGGAAGTGGAGCAGCAACTCAAGGCCAACCCGGCTTCGATAATCGGCATCTCGGCCGGCTTCGACAATCACCGCGACGACTGGGGCGGATTGTTGACCACCGAAGACTATGAGGCCATGGGCCGGATGGCGGTTCAGGCGGCCAGGGCCAACAGCGGTGGTTGTTTTGCAATCTTGGAGGGCGGTTACAATCATGCCGTGCTGGGCCAAAACGTATTGGCCCTATTACAGGGCATGTCCTGGGCCTGAAGCGGCGTTTCACCGCTCCAGGCCCGGTTGGTCTTAGTGGCGGGAGTGGCCGGGCAGGGCGGCAACGGCCCGCGAGCTGATCCCGGCGGCGGGTTTGGTCCACGCCGGACCGGAGCCGTTGGAATTGCCGTTTGCCGAAGCGCCCTTGACGATGGCGGTCAATTGGACGACCGCCTGCTTCATTTCCACGGCCTGGTTTTGCAGTTCCTCGGCTGACGCCGCGGTTTCCTCCGAGTCCGCCGCATTGCGCTGGGTCACTTTGTCCATTTCCGCGGTGGCGTTGTTGAGCTGGCCCAGGCCCAAGGAGTTTTCGTCGCTGGCCGCCCGGATCTCTCCAATCAGGTCAGCCATTTTCTCCGAGTTTTCTCCGACAACCTCGAATACCGCATTGGTGCTTTCCACCAGCTGGTTGCATCCCTGCACCTTGCTGATGGTGTCTTGAATCAGCGTCGAGGTGTTCTTGGCGGCCTCGGCGGCCCTCATTGCCAGGGAGCGTACCTCGTCGGCCACAACCGCGAAACCTGCCCCGGCTTCACCGGCCCTGGCAGCCTCCACCGCGGCGTTAAGGGCCAACAGGTTGGTCTGGAAAGCGATTGCATCGATATCCTTGACGATCTTGCCGGTCATCTCGCTGGCGTGAGAAATTTCCTCGATGGACTTGGTCAGGGTGGCCAGGGACTCACCGGCCTGGGCGACCACGGATCTAGCCTCATCGGTCAAGCTATTGGCCTGTCTGATGTTGTCGGCGGTGGACTTGGACATGGCCGCCATCTGCTCAAGTGACGCGGCCGTTTCCTCCAGGGCCGAGGCCTGCTCCGAAGATCCCTCGGCCAGGTTTTGGCTGGAGGCCGATACCTGCTCCGAGGCTGCGGCCACGCTGTTGGAGCCCAGGGATATCTCGCTGACGACGTGCAGGATGGGCCCGCTGACCGATTTGGCCACGATCCAGGCCACCAACGCGCCGATGAGAATCGCCACGGCACCCAAACTGATATTGAAGTTGCGTATGGCCACCGCCGGCGCGAAGAGCTGCTCCTCGTTTGCGGTCATGGTAACGACCCAGTCGCAGCCGGGAACCTGATTGAACGCCGCGATCTTGTCTACTTCTTTCCAGGTATAGGCCAACACGCCTTTTTTTTGGCTCAGAATATCCCGGCCGAAATCATATTCGCTGAGGTTCAATTTCAGGACATTGTCACGGTTGGGGTGGGCCAGGATTAGGCCGTCACCGTTGGTCAGGTAGGCGTAGCCCGCATCGCCGTTGTTTTGGGGATCGATGAAGTCGGTGTTCACGCCCTGCATTTTGACGGATGCCGCCATGATGCCCACAACCCGGCCCTGGTGAATGACGGGAGCGGAAAAGACCACCACCGGCTGGCCCGAAACCTTGCTCATGAGTACCCGTGATGTGGCGGATTGCCCGCCCATGCTCTTACGGAAATAATTCCTTTCGCCCAGGTTGACTATTCCGACGCTTGCTTTGTCCGAAGAGGCGACGATCAAGCCGTTGCCGTCAACCAATCCAAGCGTATCGAGCTCGGGGCATATTTTGGCGATCTCGGCCAAACGGTTGCTAACCTTTTCCGCGACGCTTTTGTCCTCAGCCTGGACCAGGGGATTGGCCAGGGTAGGGCTGGAGGCCCAGATTTGGACGTTTTTGGAATTATTGTCCCGCCACAGCCCTATTTGCTTGGCCGTATCAGCGGCATCGCCTTGGATGCTGCCGGTGATGCAATCCTGCAAGGCCTGTTTTGATCGAAAGTAGCCGGTGATGGTGGAGGCCCCCATGCAGAGGCCCAGCAGTAATACGGTTGGAACAAGGATTTTGTTGCTGAGAGAGAGTTTCATGGTGTCCTACCTCGCTAAAGCGGTACTTCAAGGCGCCTGTGTATATTGCCGTTCCGCCAACCCAATCCCACTATTTATTGATTCGTGCAATTACTCAAAAAGGTTTCACATGGGGCATAATAATAATTGCCAAAGTTTGTTACATTTTGATGAACACTGGAATTCATTTTGTATACAATTCATCTATAAGTGTGTCAAACCAATTTTTCGCCCAGGCCCTAGATCAATTATTCTAATTTTATCAAACAATTGTGGACCTACATAATCAACATGCCCTTGTGACTGGGAAATTTCACATCATGTAAATTTTAAGTGACCTGCTGAAAAACTTATTTGAAAAAATTATATTGTCAATACTTTTTTAGACAATCCTTACTTTAAAATTTATTTCACGAGCCGGGCTTCCCTTCATTTATCCAACCGGTGGAGATGTGCGGGTAGGGTGGCGTCAGATGTGGAACCGGGCAAAGAAATGGGCCAAATCCGGAATGGCTTAATTATTTCAATCCGGACGATGACCGTTGCCGACCTAGCTGTAGATGCTAAAGACGTTGTTCACACACCGATCTTGTTAGAGACTGGTTTTACCAAGACTAGCCTCATCCAAGGAGCAGCGTGTGAACAACTACCACAAGAATGCCCGAACCACGGTTTTTAGTCGAGAGCTGATCGTTAAAAGAATTCGTCAGGAAGGGGAAAAGGTGTCCGAGGTGGCCAGGCAGTTTGGGGTCAGCCGTCAGACAGTCTATAAGTGGCTGACCCGGCACCGACAGGGCGGTGCCACAGCCCTACACAACGCCGGTTCACGGCCTCGTACAAGCCCTGGGCGCATGCCCGTGGAGCGGGTCGCCACCATAGCGGCCATGCGCCGCATGCGGAAAAGCTCCGTGGAGATAGCCATTTCCCTTTCCCTGCCCATATCCAGCGTTACGTTGGAACTGAGGCGCTTGGGGCTTAACAAGCTGAGCCGGTTGGAACCCAAGCCGTCGGTCATGCGCTACGAACACGACAGCCCTGGCGACATGATTCACCTTGATATCAAGAAGTTGGGAAGGATAGACGGCGTGGGGCACCGCATCACCGGTGATCGCTCCCAGCGTCAACGGGGCGCGGGCTGGGAGTACTTGCATGTATGCGTCGATGACAACAGCCGTCTGGCCTACAGCGAGCTTTTGCCCGACGAGAAGGCCGTTACCGCCACCTGTTTCCTCTTCCGTGCCGTGGGCTGGTTTAAACGCCATGGCGTAAAGGTGGACCGCGTACTCACCGATAACGGCAGTTGCTATAGGTCCCATCTTTTCAGAATGGCTTGCAACCACCTTGGTGCCCGGCCCAAGAAGACCAGGCCCTATACGCCGCGCACCAACGGCAAGGCCGAGCGCTTCATCCAAACCAGTATTAAGGAATGGGCTTATGGACAAGCCTATGAGTCATCAGCGGAGCGGGCCGATCATTTGATCCCTTGGCTTAATTACTACAATAACCAAAGGCCGCATACGGCTTTGAAATATCAACCGCCGATCTCAAGATTAGCTAAGTGTGAACAACGTCCTTGCTAACAACACCTAGCCCTTGCCCTTGCATACCCTGGATATTCCGTTAGAGTGTAGCGGTTTGATCCATGCACCGGAGCCTAGCGCCCCGCCAGACAGGAGAGGAGAAACTCGTGATGCACGCTTTCAACAAACTCTGACCCTTATCAATGCATCACACCCCTGCCCCTTGATTCCGGCCGGGGGACAAGCGAGAAAAAATGTTTGAAAAACTGAATAGGATCAACCGGCGTCCCGCGCCGTACGAGTTTACCACCACCGCCGATCTGTGGACCGATGAGTACGTCTCGGCCCGGATGCTCGAGTATCATCTAAACGCCGATGTGGACATGTCCTCCCGGAGGCATGATTTCATCGACCGCTCGGCCCGTTGGATCGCCGACCGCTTTGACCTGAAAAGCGGCGCAGCGGTGTGCGACTTCGGCTGCGGTCCGGGCCTGTACACCAGCCGCTTCTCCAAGGCCGGGGCAACGGTCACCGGCGTGGATTTCTCGCCGCGCTCAATCGCCTACGCCAAGGACGCGGCTGTCAAAGACGGCCTGGACATCAAATATGAGTGCCTGAACTACCTTGAGTTCGCCTCGGACCGGCGCTTTGATCTGATCACCATGATCTTCTGCGATTTTTGCGCCCTTGAACCGGCAAGCCGGGCCGTAATGCTGGGCAAGTTCGGTGATCTGCTGGCCCCCGGCGGGTCGGTGCTCCTGGACGTGTTCACACGCAATTTCCTGGCCCCGGTCAATGAAGGCATGAGCGTGGAATACTCAGAGTCCGACGGCTTCTGGTCAGCCGAACCGTATTACGCCTTTGAAAATACCTTCAAATACGAACTGGAAGGCATTTACCTGGGCAAGCATACGGTCATCGAACAAGGCCGCACCAGGGAGATCTACAACTGGTTGCAGTGCTACACGCCCGAAAGTCTGGCCACCGAGTTCGCGGCCGCCGGTCTGAAGATCAGCGGCGCCTACGCCAACGTGGCCGGCGACCCCTACGATCCGCAGGCCGTTGAGATGGCCATAACCGCCATCAAGGCCTGATCCCCACATATGAACAAGGCCCCGCTTCGGCGGGGCTTTTTATTTCAACCCCGCAGTTCCTCTGGCTCGGGGATGACGATATTGTTGTCGGCCAGGTATTGTCTGTAGCCGGTCAGCGGCTCGCCCCAATAGACGATGCGCACCGCGCCGGTGGGGCAGTTGTTGAGGCACCCCATGCAATCGACGCATTTGCCCTTGTCCACCTCTGCCTTGTCCGGGCCGATGGCCCCCACCGGGCAGGCATGGGCGCAGGCCCCGCAGCCGATGCATTTGTCCTTGTCAATATAGTGCTCATCGGTGATCAGCTTGCTGAACCAGATGGGAGCCAAATTTTTCTTCACATCGCCGAAGCCGAGCTCATGGCTGTACTCAAAGGCCTTGCCCTGGCGCACGCTGGCCAGGATATCGGCGGCGTACTTGCGGGCCCTGTCATAGGTCTGCTGGTTTGGCTGGCCCAGGCCCTGGCTTTGCTTATCCGGATAATGGGCCCAAAAGGCGGGATAGGTGCCCAGGTTTCCGAAACAGGCCAAGCCCACCGGCACGCCGCCTCGCCCGGCGCAGGCGTCCAGAAGCTGGCAGGCGGTATTGTGCTGGTTGCTGGCCGGGATGCCGTGGGTCACGAAGGCCGCCACCGGCGTTCCATTCAACTGCGGCAGGCCCGCCAGCCAATCGAGCGCCCACTGGGGGGCCTGGTAATGGTTGACCGGCGAACCCACGGCGATTATGTCGTATTGATCTGCAACCGAGGGGTCCAGCTCCCGCATCTCGGCGGAGTGCACAGTCAACCCGGCCATTTGCCAACGTGCGGCGATGAGCCTGCCCATGCGCTGGGTGTTGCCCGTCTGGCTGTACCAGGTCACCAGGGCCGTCTTGGGCTCCTTGGGGGCGACCGGCGCGTGGTTGCGCGTCCCGTAGCCGTTGCATCCGGCGCACCCGGCGGGCACGGCCAAGGCCGCCGCTCCCATGGCTCCCAACTTCAAAAAAGTGCGTCTCGTTTTTTTGGTCGACATGTCTTTATCCCATCACTTTGGCAGGCCGTCGGCGTAACAGCGCAGGGGCAGATTGTTGAACATTCCGGCCAGGCACATGTTGCAAGACGTGCACTGGGCCTCGGTGGCCTTGCCTTCCATCAGCCGCTGGGGCAGAAAAGGCTCGCGGATCAGGGGCCGGGACAGGGAAATGAAGTCCGCCTTGCCGCGGGCCAGGATGTCTTCCATTTCGGCCAGGGTCCGCACGCCGCCCACCAGGATCAGGGGCATGTTGCTCAGCCTTGGTTTGATGACTTCGGCGGCCTGGAGATTGTACAGCGGCCGGAATTTGCAGGGCTCCAATTGGCCCTTGAAAACCAGCCTGGCGATGGGCCGTTTCCACAGGGGCAGAGCCTTGGCCAAATCATTGATGGGCACCTCGCCCCTGGTGGTGTGGAACGAATAATAGGTGCCGCTGCTGATCTCCGCGGCGGCCACGTCCAGTTCCTCCAGCCACACGGCGTATTGGGCGGCCAATTCCGGGGTGATGCCTTGCTTAGGCGTAAAGTCGTTGGCGTTGAGCTTGACCAAAACCGGCAGGCCGCCGCCGGTTTCCCGCCGGATCGCCGAAATGACCTCCCGGACAATGCGGAACATGTTTTCCGGGCAGCCGCCCCACTGGTCCTTGCGCACATTGAAAAACGGCGACAAGAAGCTGTTGAGCAGATAGCCGTGGGCGCAGTGCAGTTGCACGCCGTCGGCCCCGGCCCGCTGGGCCCGCCGGGCCGCCTGCGCGAAATCGTCGATGATCCGGGCGATATCCTGGTCGGTGGCTGCCTTGGGCTTGTCCATGCTGGCCGGATCGCGGCCAAAGCTGCTGGGTGCCATGGGCGGCTGGCCGGTGATCTTGCGGGGGCTTTGCCTGCCGCCGTGGGCGATCTGGAACACGATCTTCGCGCCGTGACGGTGCACCTCGTCGACAAGCTTAATCAAGCCGGGCAAAAGACCGTCATGGTGCACGCCGGCCTGGCCCTCGAAGGCCTTGCCCTGGCCGGATATGTACATATAGCCGGGAATGATCAGGCCCACGCCGCCCTTGGCCAGGTTGCGGTAACGTTTGATCAGTTCCGGGGTGATCTCGCCGCCCGGGGCGGCCATGCCTTCATGGGTAGCCGAATGGATCAGACGGTTTTTAAGCTCGATGCCGCCGATATCGGCGTTTTCAAACAGCCTGGCCATAATTAACCCTCCGGGCTTGGTCGGACTCCGAACGAAACGGCAAAGGCGGCCAGCGAGACAAGCAGAGTCAGCGCCGTTGGCATCAAGGGCGGATTGGCCGCGGTGTTTGCCTGAATGTTATAGATCAGTGCGGTCATTACCGCCGAATCGACAATTGTGATGGCCCCCAGAGCCCAGCGGGACCAGGCCTCGCCCCGGCGGAACGGCATTGCCAGCAGGATGGCCACGGCCAGGCCGGTGATGAAAAAGCCCAAGCCCCCCGCCTTCATGAAGCTCAGGGTCATGATTCGCGGACCGGCGGCCATGGCCTCCCAACTGGTGCCCAGGGCCTGTAGGTGGTAGCTCATGATTTGATCGGCCAGCAGATAACGCACCCCGATGACCATGGAGCCCAGAGCCACCAGACCATAGCAGATCATTGAAATCATCTTCGCCTTTTTCATAGCTTCATCTCCGTTCATGTGCAGGTGTTATGGCAGGCCATGATTCGACGGGGTCCATCTCCCCGAAAGACCTGTCCAGATAGGAAAACAAACACCCGGCAAGGGCTATGCAGGCGGCCGGCACAAGCGGCGCAAGGGGCGCCGTATTGCCGGGCATGAGTTCCAGGCCGGAAATCACTTCGGTTAATAGGATCATACCGGTCAGCGACAGCAGGGGCAGGGCCCAGCGGGACCAGGGTCTGCCCTCGCGGAACGGGCCAAGCAGGGTGGCGGCCATCAGCAGGCCGATGATGAAAAGGCCGAGGCCCCTTGTTCCGACGATGCAGCCGATCATTTCCTGCACGCTGGGGGCCAGGGTCTGCCAGTTGGTGCCCAGTTCAAAATACGGCGAGGTGGCGTACTTGCTCAGCTTCATCAGCTGGCCGCCGGTCATGGCCGCGCCCGCGGCCAAGAGGCCGTAGCAAATGGTTGCGATGATTCTATTGTGCTGCATGGTTGTTATCCTTGTTGAGCACGGCTGATTGGCCGGTTTTGCATATATATGTATGGTTGCAGAGTTCATCACCGCCGCCTATTTGGCAGTCCCGGCTGAAATCCCAGTTGTTCTTGTTTTCCTCGGCAATGAGCCAGTCGCTGTGGCAACAATGAAGGCCCATTTCCGGCAGGCCCATGCGGATAAAGGCCTGGGCATGGGGACAATTCGCGTATTGCAGGGCCAGCACATTGCTGTCGTGGCGAATGACCTCTATGTCGTAAAGTAGGCCCAGCCGGCTGATATTGCGGCGCATTTGCTGCGTGAAGCGGTCGAAATCATCCGGACCCTTTGCTTTGGGGATGAGCGTCCATTGGGCGAGCTTCTTGACGACCACGGCAGCCGCCGGCCCCCAGAGCTTTACAGCCCTTTCACGGCCGGTGAAAACGGCCGTTGCCTTGACCGCCAGGCCCAAAGGCAGGGCAATGCCATATCCGGTGGCGTTTCTAAGCAGTTTCTTGAAGGCATCCACGGTTATGCTCTCTTTGCCCATGCCAATTCCTCGGTCGCAGAATGATTATTCATTCCGCAATCAATGAAAAAATATATGTGCTCTTCCCCCGGGCGGCTCGGGCCCCTGGTAAATCATTGGCGCACCCCAGCCAAATTATTGTTTGCGGGCGCCCGGAACCACCGGAGGGTTGAGCAGTTTTACCGAGACATCTTTGTAAGCAGCTTGCAGAATGAACTTTCATTCCGTTTTTCCTTAAAAAAATTAGTTGCGGATGGCTTGCCAGGCCATCTCTTCTATCTTGTCGATAATCTCGGGAGTCAGTTCCAAATAACCAACCCAATGGGCTTTGACCGCCTCGTGAACTATGCCGCTGACAAAAGCCACCAATGCCTCGGGTGGAACGTCATCCTTGAGTATCTGTTGCTCCTGACCAGTGGCCAAGATCGCGGCGAACTGGTTGCGGAATCCCTCGCTCAGGGCCTGGCTTTCGGCGTCCAAATAGGGCTGGTGGTGGTGCGACTCCAAAAATTTATAAGCATGCTGGTTCGTTATGGCGTAGTTGACCCAGTTTGTAAACGAACTCTTACAAATGGATCGCAGGGGTACTTCCTCGCCGAGGTCTTCTCCCACACAACTGAACATCTCTTGCTTCAGGTGGCGGTAAAGCTCGTTGACCAGAGCCTCCTTGTCCTTGAAATAGCGGTAGATTGTGCCCGAGCCCACCTGGGCCTTCTCGGCGATAAGCGGCACCGGGGTCCCGTAAAAGCCCCGTTCGGCAAAAAGTTCCATTGCTGCCGTCATGATTGCTTCGCGCTTATCCACCAATTTGCGTCACCTCCTGCGGAATGATCGTTCATTTTCAAGATAGCGGAATGATCATTCCGCGTCAAGAGAAAAGCAAAATATATTTTTCCATTTCCAAAACAAGTTGACCAGCTAGAGTTTAGATGCTAAATACTGGCCATGAGCACAAGTAACGACAATCTGGCCGGGGCGCTGCAACGAGTCATCAACAAGCTGATATTTTTGGAAAAGCGGATAATTTTCCAACATGGCGGCGTCAAGTTGCACCCCTCGGAGATTCACCTGATGCAATTGATCCAGGCCGAAAAGCGGATCAACGCCACCCAGATGGCCCGGCAGCTTGGAATAACCAAGGGTGCGGTTTCCCAGACCTTAACCCGCCTGGGAAAAAAGGGTGTCCTCCAAAAAAGCAAAGACCCCCAGCAAAAAAATGAACTCACCGCATCATTCACGCACCTAGGCCAGGAGGCCATCGCGGCCTTTGAAAATCAGCAGGCCCGGCGCACCGCCCTTTTCGCGGATTACATGGGCCAAATGCCGACCCAAGACCGCCAGGCGGTGGCGGGGTTCCTGGATCAGATGGAGCGGTTCCTGGCCGAACTGGCCAAGTAGAAATTTTTTTCCAATGAGTGTTTAGCATCTAAATACAGAGGAGGAGATCATGGATAACTTACTGCTATTGGGTATCTGGCGGCTGGCCATCAGCCTGCCGGAAGGGGTCTGGCAAAAGCAGGCCCGCGTCCGCCAGAAAAAGTTCGAGAGCGCCACCAGCTTCATCACGCCCAGACACCGTGCCGTACATCATTTCGTGGTGCGCGAACTGCCCGGCCTGGCCCGGCCCATGCCGCCGGAGTTCGTGGCCGATGGGCTGGGCATTGCCCTGGATGAAGTTGTGCGGATCATGGACGATCTGCAAAACCACATGACTTTTTTGTACCGCGACGGCGCGGGCAACGTCATCTGGGCCTATCCCGTCACCGTGGAGCCCACGCCCCACAGGCTCACCTTTGATAGCGGCGAAGAAATATACGCCGCCTGAGCGGTGGACGCTTTTGCCACGCCCTTCGTGCAAGGGCGCCTCAGACAACGCGACCTGACGGTGACCATAGAAACCTCCTGCGCCCATACCGGCAGGCCCATGCGCATAACTGTAGGTTCTGATCTGGAATACGAGGCTGCTGACGGGGCCGAGCCGGTGATCTTCGTGCCTCATGTCGACGTGCCCAGCCTGGAAGACGACAGTATCATTGACGCGTTCTGACGCCAGAGCGTTTTCTTCTGGTCAGAAGAACATGCAAGGGCCCACAGACGCAAGCAGCACCGGATTCGCGGCATCTATGCCTCGGCCCAAAGAGCCGGGCGCATAGTCATCATGAGTCAGAGCGCCTTGTTCGGCTTTGACCGGTGATCCAGCCATCCGGGCCCTTACCGCTTGGCAAGGGTCCGGGTCAACCGTTTGATTTATTTCAAACCATTCCGGTTTTCCCCATATATGACCACCGATATGCTAGCCTTTTAAGTAAGGAGCTTGAATTTATTAATACATCAATCACCCCGTGGCCCCTGAACGGCGGTGCCGCCGTTATCGCGGCCACGGTCGGGGAGAACAGGGAGAAGGAAGATGAAACATAAACATCTGATAACGTTGGCCCTGGCCTTTGTATTGGGGTTGTGCCCGGCGATACCGGCGGCCCAGGCGGCGGACACCATGAACTACTTCGCCCTGCGCGGCGGTTACGCCATGCCCACCAATATGGATATCCAGGCCTCGGGCGGCAGCGGATCCGAGGCGTCTTTTGACAACGGCTACAACGTCAGCATTGCCTATGGCCGCCGCCTGGTGGAATGGCTCAGCGCGGAAATCGAGATCGGCTGGATGGAGATGAAGGCCGACCAGATGAAGCTGAAAAACCGCGGCACATCCATCAACGACGACGGCAAGGATGAACACTTTTATGGCATGATCAACCTCAAGGCCGACTGGCGCAACGACTCGGCCTTTACCCCGTACTTGGGCTTCGGCCTGGGCCTGACCAGGGCCACCATGGAAAACAAGTTCGTCTGGCCCGCCACGGGCAACCAGATCACCCGCGACAGCAACGACACGGTGTTCGCCTATCAGGCATTTGTAGGTGTGCTGTGGAGCTTCAGCAGGAACTGGGGCCTGGAACTGCGGGGCCGCTATTTCGGCTGCAACGACCGCGAGCACGACAACCACGCCGCCGGCACCCAGCAGACCCTGGATGTGGACGGCAGCCAGATCTGGGTGATCGACCTGGGCCTTAATTTCGCGTTCTGACAGTCTGGCCAACAGCGGGGAAAAAGCCCCGCGGCCTTACGGACCGCGGGGTTGTTTATGGTTTGCCTTCCGCTAGCCCGTCCTGTGGCCGCGATCCTGTTTACGCTTCCAGCGGCGGCCCCGGACAAAACGGCCGGAGATTATGAACTCCACGACCATGCGGAGCTTATCTGCCCATGAGTAGTTGTGGCCCGGCGCGTCTTGGGCCGGGGCGGTTTTCCCGAGATAGTCGCCAATGATCTCCCCGGCCCGTTGCAAATCTTCCTCGGCCACGTAAATGGTCTTGGAGCTGACGGGTGTAATCATAGAGCCCATAAAGACGGTGCTGAAATGATCGTTGTCCACCCAATAACCTATGGAAGCCTCTTCCAGCAGGCTGATTAGAAACGACAATTCGACTTCGTTTTCAACAGCGTGGAGCTTGATCATGCAGGAGACCCCCTGAGCCGGCGCGCCTTATTCCAGCTTGGCCGCGATCTTTTTGGCCAGGTCCATTGAAAGAGCCTTGCTCTTGGCCTCGTCGCCCACGGCGATCATCACGTTGAACATGTACTGGCCCTTGAGCACGGTAAGCCCGGCGCCCATCTTCATGCCCGTGCCGCCCCAGAACGCCTTGTCCCCGATGCCGGAGATGTCCTCGGCGCTGTCGACCATCTGGCGAGAGTTGTCATAGAGCTTGTCGGCGCTCATGTGGGCCCGCATTTTTTCGGGCGGGAAGGTAAACGAAATCTGCACGAAACGCATCAGCGAGTCGTCGGTGGGCTCGTAAAAGCAGGTGGTCTGCCCGATGGGGTTGGGGCCGTTGGTCTTGGGCTGGGCCTTGACCGGCAGGCCCAGGATCTGCTGGGCCGTGGCCTGGTCGATGAAGTCGCAGGCGGTCAGGGCCTTGGCCGGCTGGCTTGCGCCGCTGGCCGCCAAAAGGCCCAGGGCCAAAATCAACACCACGGCGAAACGTTTTTGCATTGTTAAAGCTCCTTTTCGGGCAGCCTCAGGCCACCGGGGTAAGCCAGCCATAGGCCAGCAGGGCCAGTTGGGCCAAAGAGGCCAGCAGGGTCGCAATCAATAGAATAATCGAAGCCGGGGTCTTGAATTGCTCCCAGCCCAGCTTGATGAAGATCATATGGGCGCAAAAGGCGAAGAGCCCCCCCGCCACCAAGACCAGGGACATGATCAGGCCCGCCATGCTCTGAAGCATCAGTTCGGCCAATCCCCACAGGATCAGCCCCACCAAAGGCACGTGCAAAACCAGGAAAAAGCCAATGCCGCCGGGCAGGCGGAACAGCTCCCATTCCTTCCAATAGGCCGAGTCGATCTCGTGGACGATGAGCAGGGTTGCATTGACCAGGTAGGCCCAGAACAGGGCATCCCACATAAAACGCCTCCAATGATTAGCCTGCCTCACCATAAGCGTTTTCAGGAAGGTGGTCAACGAAGGAAAATGATTACACTGGCCAGGCCCGAAGGCCCGTGCCGGTGGGGGGCCGGGGGAAAGGGAAGCCGCTTAAGGAAATCGGCCGCCCTCGCCCCCGGCAGGACAAACTATTACCCGGATAATTGGGCGATGACCGCTGACTTTTTCCGAAGCCGCGGGTCAGCGCCGAGAGTACACGTTGACGCCGATGGTTATGCTGTTATTGCTATTTATGAAAACACGTTCGGAGGTGCAGCCCATACCGTCTCTGCACATAACCAGGGTCGTACCGTCAAAACTCCATGTGCCTGAGAGTTTGATCCCTTGGATATAGTTTTGGACGTAACCGGTGCCATCGGCATTGAACTGTAGAATAATACAATTATGGCAAGCGGCACCGTTAGTTGTGTCCATTCCCCAGGTGCCGATAATCGAGAACGGTTCGGGCGCGGATGATCCGCCACCGCCACCGCCGCCGCAGGCGGCAATCAATGCCGCGATGCAAATTACCAATGCGATTATTTTGATTTGATTAGTCATTTTGTTCCCCCCTTGGCGGGCCGTCCTCCCCGAACAACCCGGATAGCGCCTTGTCAGGATGGAAAATAAAAAACGCCATCCCGAACGGATCTGTCCGGGATGGCGTCGTGGCCGGAAGCCAATTTAGCTCAACAAGCGGTTGGGAGTCAAGGATTGTTTAGAAACGATGAGAGGTTATTCGAAAAGACGTTCCGGTGATGTCGCCTGGGCGTCATTTTTTTGGGCAGAGGGCTAGAAAAGGCGCGGGCGGCCTGTTGCCTATTGGCAACAGATGGTGAGGCGAACGTCGTTCTTACGGCATATTCAGGGCATAAAAAACCCCTGTACGCCGCCTCCGAAGCAACATGGCTATCATTGACGGCGCACAGGGTTGGGGGGCAGGTTAAACGGCCACCAAGAGCCGTTGATCACTCGGCATCAGGATTGGTCGCCTTGCATAAATTTAGCAGGCGATCCCACTCTTCGTCCACTCTTTTTTGAATAAATTGGATATCTTCTTCCTTCAAGTGGGCGAAGCGACGCTGGCTCTTGAGATATTCCTCAACCGGCTTGGGTTTCTTGATGTCGCGGGTCAGGACGAAGCGTCCGTCGATGACCTCGAACAGCGGAAACACCTTGGTTTGCACGACCAGCCTGGAGACCTCGATGGCCGTGTCCGGTCCGCAGCGCCAGCCGGTGGGGCATGGGCTGTAAATGTGCAAATATGCCGGGCCGGGCACTGCGGCGGCCTTGCGGGCCTTGTTCATCAAGTCCAGATGGAAGGCCGGACTGGCGGTGGCCACGTAAGGAATCTCGTGGGCCGCGGCGATCATGGCCATGTTTTTCTTCCAGGTGGCCTGACCCTTGCTCATTTTGCCCGGAGGGCTGGTGGTGGTCATGGCGCCGTAGGGCGTGGAGCTGGAGCGCTGGATGCCGGTGTTCATGTATGCTTCGTTGTCCAAGCAGACATAGACGAAGTTGTGGCCGCGCTCCATGGCGCCGGACAGGGCCTGCATGCCGATATCGGCGGTGGCGCCGTCACCGGCAAAGGCCATGATCTTGGTGTCGTCGTCTTTGATAACGCCCTTGCGGATCAGGGCCTTGCGGCCGGCCTCCACGCCGCTGGCCACGGCCGCGACGTTTTCAAAGGCCACGTGAATCCACGGAACTTCCCAGGCGGTCTGGGGATACGGCGAGGAGATGATCTCCATGCAGCCGGTGGCCGAGCAGGCGATGACCTGCTTGCCCACGGCCTTCATCACCTGACGCAGGGCCAAGACTTCGCCGCAGCCCTGACAGGCGCGGTGGCCCTTGCTGAAGGGCTCGACCAAGGGCATGTTCTTGGGCGTAATCTTTTCAACGTTTTTGATGGCGTCGGCAGCTATCGTGCTCATTCCTTCACCCCCACCATCTCGCAGGGCATGGGAGCCCCGGCTTCAGCGGCCTTCAAGGTCTTTTCCATCATCATCTTGAAGTCGCCGCGGGTAACATCGCGGCCGCCCAGGCCGGCGATAAAGTTGGCCATGTAGTGCCTTTTGCCGTTGGCGAACAGCAGCGAGCTGAGTTCGGTGGCCACCGGACCGGCATGGCAGCCGGGGCTCAGGGCGCGGTCCATCACGCAGATGGGCTTGGCCTCGCCGATGGCGGCCAGGAAATCGTCAACCGGGAAGGGACGCCACAGACGGATGTGCACCAAGCCGACCTTCTGACCGGCGGCGCGCATTTCGTCCACCGTGGTCATGCAGGTCTCGCTGAGCGAACCCATGGTCACGAACAGGCTCTCGGCGTCTTCGGTCTTGTAGGTCTCCACCAGGTTGTACTGGCGGCCGAATTTGGCGGCGTAGTCGTTCCAATGCTCGCGGACCACGGGCAGGGATTCTTCCAGGGCCACCAGGCAGGCCTTGCGGGCCTCGGTGTAGACCTCGGGAACGCCGACCATGCCCATGCTCACCGGCTTGGCCGGGTCCAGCTTGTGGGCCGGAACATACTTGGGCAGATAGGCGTCGACATCGGCCTGCTCGGGAAACTCGATGGGCTCGATGACGTGGGTCAGGATGAATCCGTCCATGTTGACGATGACCGGCAGGGTCACGCGGTGGTCTTCGGCGATCTTGAAGGCGGTCAGGGTCAGGTCCATGACCTCCTGGCCGTTTTCGGCGAAGAACTGCACCCAGCCGATGTCTTTCTCGGACATGATATCGCTGTGATCGTTCCAGATGCTGATAGGCCCGCTGAGGGCGCGGTTGGCCACGACCATGACGATGGGCAGGCGCAGCGCGCTGGCGATAAACAGAATTTCGTGCATCAGGGCCAGGCCCTGGCTGCTGGAGCTGGTAAAGGTGCGGGCGCCGGCGGCCGAGGAGCCCACACAGGCGCTCATGGCGCTGTGCTCGCTTTCGACGGGCACGAATTCGGCATCCAACTCACCGCTGGCGACCAGCTCGGACAGATGTTCGACGATATGGGTCTGCGGCGTAATAGGGTAGGCCGCGACCACATCGGCGTTTGCTAGCTTGACGGCCTCGCTGACGGCCAGCGAGCACTCAAGCCCCACACGCTGGGCCATACTTGTCCTCCTCTTTTTCTTCCTGCCAGGAAATAGCATCCTTGGGGCATTCCTTGACGCAGATGCCGCAACCCTTGCAATAATAGCTGTCCCAGTTGTAGTAGCCCTCGGCCTCGGCGTCCGGGCTGAAAGCCATGTCCGGGCACAGGATGTAGCACAGACCGCACTTGATGCACTTTTCCCGGTCGGTAACCGGGCGGCGGCGGCTGCGCCAGTCGCCGGTGTTGAACCGGCGGGAGCTGCCCGGCTCGGTCATGGCGCAACCCAGGGCCAGGCTCTTCCAGGAGACCATACCTTCGTCGGCCATGATCATTACTCCTCGATTACGGTTTCTTTGAAAGCCCTCTCAAGCGCATTGAGGTTCTTGGCGGCGATGCGGCCAAAGCGCTCTTCCAGGGGCTTTTTGATGGACTCGTGTTCCACCAGTTTGGCGGCCTTCATCAGGGCGCCCAGCATGGTGGTGTTGGTAATGGGCACGCCAAGCTCTTCCTCGGCGATCTTGGAGGCGTCGACCACGGCCGTGCGGCCCTGGAACTGGCATTCGCCGCGCACGGAGGAAATGTCTTTGGAGCTGTTGACGATTAGGGTGCCGTTTGCTTTTAGGCCGGCGTTGACGCCGCCGATGGCCAGAAGGCTGGGATCCAGCACGATGACCACATCGGGCTCGTAGATTTTTTCCCGCAGGCGGATGGGCTCATCGGAGATGCGCAAAAAAGCCTGCAGAGGAGCGCCGCGGCGTTCGGGGCCAAAGCTGGGGAAGGCCTGAGCGTATTTACCCTCGGCGATGGCCGCTTGGGCCATTAATTCCGCCGAAGTAACAGCTCCCTGACCGCCCCGGCCATGAAAGCGAACCTCGATCATAAGAGACTCCTTGGAGATACGATAAAGATTTCAATTTTTGCCGTTAAACAGGCAAGTATAGATACCGCCTCGTGCTGTGTCAAGCAGAGCAGGACCCGGCAATCACCGGACCCAAGTGCGGATTACCACTGATTTACAGTCAAAACGTCTATCGCCTGTCGCCGAAAAGGCGCAACATGAACAGGAACATGTTGATGAAGTCCAGATACAGGGTCAAAGCGCCGAGAACCGCCATCTTGGAGACGGTGGTCTCATTGGCCGCCTCCAGGACCAGGGCCCTGAGCTTCTGGGTGTCAAAGGCCGTAAGCCCCACGAAAATGCCCACGCCGATGACGCTGATGACCCAGTCTACCATGGGCGAACGGAAGAACCAGTTGACAACCATGGCCACCAGCAGGCCGATGAGCCCCATGAACAAAAACTGGCCCATGCCCGACAGGTCTTTTTTGGTGGTGGAAGCCCAGACGCTGGTGATGGCGAACATGCCGGCGGTGATGAAAAAGGCCTTGGCCACCGAAGCGGCGGTGTAGATTGAAATCACCGGGCTCAGGGTGACTCCGTTGAGCGCCGAATAGATGATGAACATCGTCGCGGCCGTGGTTACGCTGAATTTGCGTATGCCGGCGCTTATGGCGATTACCAGGCCCAGTTCGGCGAAGATGGCGATATAATACGGCCAGGTGAATCCGGTCTGGTAGTTGAAGAACGCATCCATGGCTGACGGAGTAGTGACCAGATACCAGGCAATTAGGCCGCTGAGGGCCAGGCCCATGCTCATCCAGTTGTAGACGCGGCGCATGAAAGCGCTAACCACGAGCGCCTGAGAGTCGGCCGATACACGTCCGTATGCGGTCTGATTCATCTTTTTGCTCCTACCGGAATACAGGTTGGGTCGCCGGAAACGGCAGTATTTGAAACTTGGCTTCGCAACTGCTGGCAGAAATATAAAGTCAATATCCGGCCAGGTCAACCAAGACCATTGTTCACTCTATTGTACAACTTATCACTATGGTTTTATCAGTAGCACGATCGCGGCTATTTTCTAAGCATTTTTTAACGGCGCGGGCCTCCCGGCTTCTGCAAAGGACCCGTCTTGGTGCATAATGGGCCTAATCGCCAAATTTTGCCGGGAGAAACCAAGGATGACTGAAAACCGAAGCGCCAATGGCGGGTTGCTGATGTCCCTGGCCGCCCTGATCGTGGTGGTCGCCGGGCTCAAGGCGGCCTCGACCCTGGTGGTGCCGTTGTTGATGGCCCTTTTTCTGGCCGTCATCTGTAGCCCGCCCCTGCACAAGCTCCAATCCCGCGGCGTGCCCAGCGGCCTGGCCCTGCTCATCGTGCTGCTGGGCATAATCGTGGTGGCCACGGGGCTTTTGTTTTTCGTGGGCAACTCGGTGAACCAGTTCACGGACAACCTGCCCTTTTACCAGCAGCAGCTTCAGGAGCGGTTGGCGGGCCTGGTGGCCTGGCTGGGCGGGTTCGGCTTGAAAATAGACTTCAAGACCGTGTCCAGCTATTTCGACGCCGCCAAGGCCATGCGCATGGTCGGCGGCCTGGTGGCCGGCCTGGGCTCTGTCTTGACCAGCGCGGTTTTCATCCTGCTGACGGTCATCTTCATGCTGGCCGAGGCCGCCGGGTTCCCCACCAAGCTGAGGGCCGCCTTTGCCGGCCGGGAAGACAGCCTGCCCAACATGGGCGCCATAGCCCAGAGCCTGGAGCGCTATACAGCCCTAAAGACCCTGGTCAGCCTGCTCACCGGCGTGGCCGTGGCCGTGTGGCTGTCCCTCCAGGGCGTGGACTATCCGGTGCTGTGGGGCCTGTTGGCCTTTTTGTTCAATTTCGTGCCCAACATCGGCTCCATCATCGCCGCGGTGCCCGCCGTGGTGCTGGCCTTTATCCAGATCGGCGGCAGCGCCGCCCTGGTCACCACCCTGGGCTACGTACTCATCAACGGCGTGGTGGGCAACTTCATCGAGCCCAAGCTCATGGGACAACGCATGGGCCTGTCCACTTTGGTGGTGTTTCTCTCCTTGGTTTTCTGGGGCTGGGTCCTGGGTCCGGTGGGCATGGTTTTGTCGGTGCCGCTGACCATGACTCTGAAGATAGTCCTGCAGGGCCGCGAAGACACAAAATGGGTGGCCATCCTGTTGGGCAGTGAGGAAGAGGCCCGGGCCATTCTCGGCCCGGAAAATTAAGCGGGCTATTTGTTGCCTTTAAACAGTTTCGGATAGAGCTTTTCCATGCAGTCCGGACATATGCTGTGGGAAAAATCAGCATCCGAATGGGCTGATATATACGATTCGATCTGCTGCCAATAGCCCTTGTCGTCGCGCACTTTTTTACAGCTGGCGCAGATGGGCAACAGGCCGCTGAGGTGTTTTACATCGGCCAGGGCCTGTCGCAGTTCAGCGGTTCTTTCCTGGACACGGCGTTCCAAGCCGTCATACATATCCTTTAATTCGGCCGACATGACATTAAAGTCCGTGGCCAGGTCATTCCATTCGCCGGGGAAATCCAAGGGCAATTGATCGCCCAGATGCGCGGCGTCCGAAGCGATCATTTTTGTCTGCCTGCGCATCTTGTTCAGCGGTATGGTGAACAGAATCCTGCTGAAATAGACAAACAAGAGCCCCAACAGGGCGATCAGGCCGAGCACGGCAACCGACAGCGAGACCGCCATGCGCTGGGCGGCGGCCAGGGGAACCGCAAGGGGCACCCTGATGGAAATCGCTGAAACGACATCGCCTTCCGACCGGCCAAAGCTGCGCTCGGGCCCGAACACCTTGACCATGTCCGCCGGGGCCGCCGCCGGCGTGCTGTGACAGCGCAGGCATGGGCCCTCCATGGTTTCGCCGCGCCGCAGGACCTGGAGGTACTCCACCCCGTCTAGCGTGCGGACGTGCGATTCAACGCTGAGATCCTTATCCTTGTTGAGCCTGGAGATAAATGCGGCCTCCAGGACATCCGCCTCGTTTTGCGGGCTGCGGGCGTTGACGGCGCATTCCTTGTAATAGTAATTCGAGCCATCCAATTTCTGTCTGTATTGGTTAATGTTCCGCACGGCATGGGTCGACGACATCCAGACAGGATCGAAATAGGCGTCATCCATCTTGCCCTTGAGGGCTTCGAAGACGTTTGGTTTGAGTTTGTGGGAAAAATAAGTGTGGATGGCCAGGTTTTGGTCCAGGATGATCTTTGCCTTGGCTTCGGCCTCCTCCATAGCCAAGCCGTACATTTTGCGGTCAACAAACCACAGTATTCCGATCACCAGACAAAGCAGGATGATACCAAGCCCTACAAAGATGCGTGATCGTATGGTCATGGAAAAGACTCCGGCCAAGCATGTTGACTTGGGCGCGCCACAGCCAAAACCCAGACTGGCAACGCACTAACGCGTTATCTTTGGATACTTTACACTATTTTAATGGCTGCGCGCTTGACCATCATATCCAAAAGAGCCCCGGCCCAGCGCTCCACCACATCGCCGTGTTTGCCGTTGCCCCCCTAACGCCGGCGGCCGGTCAGGCCGATTGATCGCCCCCCGACCATGGACGCCGACAATACCAATGTGAAGACCTGCCGGGCGCGGCGCCTCGCTTCAGATGTGGAGAGGTTTGATGCCAACTGGTTGACCGTTGGAGATACTTCACTGAGATTACCGGCTAAACACACTATCCATCCTTCCATTTATTCGCCGGCGGCAAAGAAAACACCTTAATCTCATAGATTTTTCTTGACTAATATTGCGGATAATCATTTAGTGGTATTATATATACCACTTAAATATCTTAAATTACGTAACAAACATTCTATTTTAAGAAGCGGGGGACAAGATGGAAGCTCCTAATCGGGCCAGGCCGCAGAAGGTCAGCATAGCGATTAAATTGTTATACGCCGTAGTCGTTCTCGGAGTTCTTATGACGGTGGTGGTTATGCCGGAGATATTGTCCAATGTTCGCACGGACAGTGGACAACCCCCGGTTGAATCATCGACCGCCGCCATATTTTTCACCGTGTTCATGGTGCTAATCTACGGCTTCAGCTGTTTTTTAATTTACATGACCGGCAAAGGACACAATTGGGCCAGAATCACCTTGTTGGTGCTTTTCGTGGTCTATATGCTAATTTACATTCCCGCATTGGTGCAGAGGCTGGAAGTGGCTCCCGGTTCGGCAATGGTGGGTCTGATAATTAACATCGGCCAAGCGGTCGCCTTGGTACTTCTTTTCCAGAAACCATCGTCCGAATGGTTCAACGAGATGAAGAGCGCAATCAAATAAGAACTTCGGAGCCGCCGCTTGACAGGGCCCGGTCTATGGCCTGGGCGATTGTCCGGCGGTCCACGGGTTTCAGGAGCACCTGCTCCACTCCGGCGGTTGCCTTGGTTTCCGGTGTAAGCTGTTCGCTGTAGCCGGTGCAGATGATCACCGGCACGTCGGCCCTGGTCTCCCGGACAAACCGGGCCAGCTCCAGGCCCGTGATGTGGGGCATCGTGTGGTCGGTGATGACCAGGTCAAAAGACTCCGGTTCTGATTTGAAGGCCTCCAGGGCCAACCTGGAGTCGCTGAAGGCCTTGACGCTGTGGCCCATGCGCCCAAGGGTCCTTTTGAAAACCTCCACCAGCGACTCTTCATCGTCCACGAACAATATCCGGGCCACGTCGGCGGCGGCATCGGCCTTGACCGTAGACGCCGCGACGGGCTCGCCCTGGGCCAGGGGCAGCAAAATCACCACGTCCGTGCCGGTTTGCCGGTCACTGGTGATTTCCACCCACCCCTGGTGGCCGGTGATGATGCCGTGGACCTCGGCCAACCCGAGACCGGTTTTCGCGGTATTGTTCCGGGACCGGAAAAATGGCTCAAAGGCCCGCTGGACCGATTCATCATCCATGCCCGGCCCATTGTCGCTGAAGCAAAGCCTAAAATAGCGTCCGGCGTCCAGACCGGGCATTTCCACCAATTCCCTGCCGCTGATATCCACCAGCGATGTCGAAACGTTTATGATGCCCGGTTCACCGGCCAAGGCATCAGTGGAGTTTTGGCACAAATTGAGAAAAACTCGTTGCAATTGGACCGAGTCCACCGGGACGACGGCCTGTTCATGGCCAATTTTCATGTCCAACTCGATTTCTTGGGGAAGCACGGATCTGATCTGCCTGACCATATCGGGCAACACCACCGCCATGTCAACCGGGGCGCGTTCGCCCTTGGCATGCCTGCTGAACGGAGCCAGCCGCCGTACAAGCTCGCGCCCCCTGGCTGCCGCGATAATGCTGCGTTTCAGATATTGTCTGCCGCTTTGCTCATCGCCGCCGTCGATGTCTTCCAGGGCCAACTCGTTGTATCCGGTTATGGCCGCTAAAATATTGTTGAATTCGTGAGCCACTCCGCCGGCCATGGCTGAAATGGCCTCCAGGCGCCGCATTTTAGCCAGCCGAGCCTCCATCAGCGACATGCGTTGCTGCTGGTGCTTTCGTTGGGTGATGTCCTCGTAAAGACAGAGCATGCCCCGTGCGCAGCCGTCGCGGTGGACAATGGGCACCATGTACAGGTTCACATTGATTTCCCCGCCGTCCTTGCGCGTCCGGACCGTTTCCAATTGCAAACCGGCCTCTTCATGGCTGCCCTGCTTGACCCGCTGGACAAACCGGCCGATCTCCGATGCACCCTCATCCTGGATCAAGGGAGATGGGCATCCCATAATTTCTTGCGCGGACCAGCAAAACATTTTTTCGGCTGCTCCGCCCCAGTGTATGACCCGGCCCTGATCATCGAGCACCACAACGGCCAACGGGCTGGCGTCGATAAGCGTCTGCAGGGTTTCAGTGAAACGTTCCAGGGCGGTCCGGGCCCGGACGGTATCGGTTATATCGGTCAAACAGGCCAGGATTGCCGGTCGGCCGTTCCATTGGGACTCCGCCATCCGGCACCGCACCCACATCTCATCCAAAACCGGACCGGCCAGGCGAAACTCGCGGCAATCAGCCTTGTCCGCGGCGGCTTGAAGCTCCGCGGCCAAATGCCGGTCTTGTGGGGAAACCACATCCAAAAACCCGTTGCCGGCAAGGTCCTCGGCCGACTTGCCGGTCATCTCGGCGGCCGCCGGATTGCCAAAGCATATCCTGCCGTCCTGGATGATCAGGACACCCTGGCCGATGCCGTTGACTATCTGCTCGTATTGCCTTTCCCCGGCTCGCTTCGGATCGGCCAAGGCATGCTCGACAATGTTCTTGTTGCTGAGATCTTCGGTTATGTCCTGAACCATGCCCACGGCCCTGGCGGCGGTTCCCGAGGCATCGAATTCAACCGCCTGGCCCCGGCCGCTGTAGCAATGCCACGATCCGTCGGCGTGCTTGAAACGTACGGTTACGTCCACATCGGCGCAGCCTTCATCAAGCTTCCGGCGAACCTCCAACAGAGTGTCGAGGTCGTCCGGGTGGACCAGCGACCTGAACCCATCGGCTTCGCACTGGACCAGGGAAGGGTCCCAACCGGTCCTGGCAACCCACTTGTGGCTGAGCACAAACTTGTTGCCTTTAACGTCGTAGTCCCAATAACCATCGGAAATCGCGTCCAAAACAGCGGCCTGTCGCCGTTCATGGGCGGCAGCCCGGGCTTCGGCCCCGGCCTTGGCCATAGCCGCCCTTACGGTTGCTATCATTTCATTGTGCTGGAAAGGCTTCATCAACAGGCCCAGGGGCTCCAGAGCGGCAACCTGCCTAATCAAATCGTCATCAACCTGGGACAGCAGCAAAACCAAACCAACCCCGAACTCCCGCCGCAGACGACCGGCCGGGGTAATTCCCGCGCCGATCCCCCCGACGTTGATGTTTACCAGGGCCAAATCGGGCCGGGACGCCGCCGCGGCCTCCAGGGCCTGGGTATAGTCGCCCGTTACGCAGACGACCCGGCAGCCCAGCCCCTCCAGGCTCATGCGCAAATGGCCGCCGACCAGGATGTCGTCTTCGATTATGAGAACAGAATCTTTGGGCACTTACAGACCCTCGCGTTGCCGGAAAACCTTCAGCCGGCGGTTCAATCAATGGTGGAAAAACGAATTACAAATTCCGTACCCTGGCCCCGGTTTATCTGCAATTGTCCCTGCAGTTGCCTTTCCACCAGGCCACGCACCAGGGTCAGTCCCAGGGTATTGCTTTGCTGTTCGGCGAAATCGCTGATCCCCTTGCCGTTGTCGGCAACCGAAACCTCGGCCAGGCTTCCGCCGATATCCCTGGCGTTGATGACAATGGTGCCCCCGACGCCGTTAAAGGCATGCTTCAAGGAATTTGTCAGCAGTTCATTGAGCACCAGGCCAAACGACATGGCCTTGTCCAGGTCCAGTTGAATCGAATCGGCGGCTATATTCCACCGCACATTGCTGGCGGTGCTGTCAAAGGCCTGCTTGAGGCCTCCGCACAAACGCCGAATATATTGTTCCATGTCCAACACGGCGATATTGTCCGTCTGGTACAGCGTCTCATGCACCAGGCTCATGGCGGAGATGCGTCTTTCGACTTCCTGCAGGATCTTTTCCACGCCAGGATCGCTGAGTTTACTGGCCTGCATCCAGAGCAGACTCTGGATAACCTGCATGTTGTTCTTGACCCGATGATGAATTTCCCTGAGCAGAATTTCCTTTTCGGCCAACGCGTCCTGCAGGCGCTGTTCATACCTTGTGCGCTGGGTAATGTCGCGCATGATGGCCATCATCACATCGGGCAAGCCGTCGCCCCCCCATTTCAAGGTGGAGATGGATATCTCCATTGCGACTAGGTTGTTTTTTTTATCGCGCAGGGGCCATTCACCGCGCCAAAAACCCTTTGAGGCGACCTGGGAATGGGCGTCTTCGGCAAAACCAACGAACATGTCCTCATCCAGGTGGGCAATCAAGGTGGATTGGCCGATTAGGTCCTTGGCCTCGGAGCCGAACATCTTTTGGGCGGCCGGGTTGGCGTCCAGGATTACTCTATCGCGGTCCAAGATAACGATGGGGTCCATGGAATTTTCATATAGGGCCTGAAAATACCAACGCCGCTCGGCGATTTCCTTTTCCGCCCGGCGAATGCCGGTGATATCGCTGACCAGTATATCGATTCGCGCCGGGGACCGGCCCAAGGCGGGAGAATACCTGGCCCGGCTGCGCACCATGCGCTGCGACCCGTCCCGGGACACCACGCGATGCTCCCATTGGGCGCTGCCCGACTGGCACAACTCATCAATCCCCTTCTCAACGAACCGGCGGTCCTCCGGATGAACAAGCTCCAACAAATTAAAGTCGCCCGTCGTGTTTATCATCTCGGACAGACCCAGGATTTCGTCCGCTGCATGGTTGGAAAACAGGACATGTTTGAAATCAGCGGTCAGCGAGACCACGGCTTCATCCATGCTGCTGAAAATGCTGTGCAAAAGCTGGCGGTTTTCACTGAGTTCCCTGGCCGAGGCCCTGCTTTCGGTATTATCGGTCAGTAAAAAAACAGTGCCTTCAAACGAGCCGTCTTGATCCCTGAGCCTGGCCGGAGAGATGCGAAGGCTCACCTCGTCCCCTTTCGGCCTGACAAAGCTGTCTATTTCCAAAGGCTGAAGATTGGCGGCGTCCTTATCGGCGGCGCTCAGAAAAATCCTAACCAGGGGTTCTGATTTCAGCCCGGCCAAGGCCCGCCGCAAGTCGCTGCCCACATCCAGTTGACCGGCGCTTAGCCCCAATATCCTCCGGAACTGGCTGTTGACGAAGATCACCGTCAAGGAGGCATCGACCACCAACAGGCCCTCGGCCATGGTGTTGGCCGAAAGCCGGTATATCCTCTCCCGGGCCGTCAACACCTGCTGGGCGGACTCCAACTCCTGCCGCTGGGTCTGAAAATAAAGAACGAGCAGGCTGATGCCGATCCAGGAGGCAATAACGCCGGTGGCCAGCCAGCCCCATTGGGCAAACCAGATCTCGTCCATGTAAAGCGGCCCTGCCGTGGCCAGCAACACCCCGGCAAATATTATGGCCATTCCCGAGCTTACCCGGGAGATGCGGTCCAGGCCTTCGGCGCCGATCAACACCGAGCCTCCGCAAAAGCAGATATAGGCCAAGGACAAATATGCCGGCATTGAACCGACCATGAAACCCAGGTGCAACTGATTCGCCGTGGCCACCCAGCCGAAAGCCAGGGCCATAACGGCAATGGTCCAAACGGGATATTTTTTCCCCGCCAGGGAGTAACAGCCGGCAACGATAAAGATCAAGCTCAGGGCAAAGGTGACTGTATAGGCAGCGATTACAGCTGAATACGAATCGCCAAAGGAAGGGGGCAACAGGATCAACAGACAGTACCGCAACAGGGCCAAACCCCAGCCGATGGTCCACATGGCCAGATGCCTTTGACGGTGCATGGCCCATAGGTGCAGGTGAACTACAAACAGAATCAACATGGCCGCCAAACCGGCAACCATTCTTGGGGCAGTCAAATCCATTACAGACCTTTGGTTTCCAAACAAGGCATTTAGGTGCAGACGGTACCCAGGTCTTTCAGCTAAGTTTTTAGAATATCACAAGCGCGTTTACAACAACTCCTTTAATTACTCAGTTTTGCCAATGCATACATTGACCAAGGGCAGGCGGATATTGTCTCGACCTTAAACAATTAGACCATTTGATTGTTTAAGATTAAGGCGGAAGAAAACGGCAGGAAAAGCAAAAGCAAACAAGAGGCCGATTTTCGTCGGCGCCGCAAGGCCCTCGGGTTTGGGAGACGCCTCCGTAGACCGGCTATTAACGGAAATGAAAATAAATCAGGCTCCGGCCATTGCGCGGAGCCCGATTCAAATTTAACTCACGACCCACACCGCGCAGTCCCTGGCCTGGTGAACAACCTGGGCGGATACGGACCCGTACAAAAACTCCTCGGCCTTTGAAAGACCCCGGCGGCCCACCACCACCGTGCCGAAACCGTAACGCTTCTGATATTCAATCAGCGACTCGCCCACCGACACCCCCGAGGATTCGATCAGCTCATAGGAAATATTGTCGCCGGGGATTCCGGCATCCTTCAACAGGTCTCTGGCCTGGGACAGGACTTCGGTCATCTCCTCCCTGCGGCGCAGATCCTCCTTGGTGCGGGAGCCCTGGTCGGGGAAATTGTCACGGCTGGGCGGCTGATGCACCGAGACTATCTTGATCTGGCAGTTGCTGGACCCGCCCAGCACGGCGGCCACGAAGTTAACCGCCGACAGGCTCTTGATAGTGTTGTCTATACCCAAAAGAATCCTGTTCCAAATTAAGACGGTTGGACCTTGAGTCATGCGGCTACCTCCTCGGGCGGCGGCAACTTGTCCATCGCCGGGCGCAGTTCGGCGAGCAGTTCATCGACATGCTCGTAGAACACCGGCGTGGCCGCCGCGAAGTGCATCAACACGCGGTTGAGTTCGTCGGGTAAATAAGGATACACCTTGCGAAGATTAAAAATCCGGTGCGGCAGGACCAGCGACATGTCCTCCGGCCCAATCCGGCTCAGGGCTTCGGGATTGGATTGCTTAAGGGAATGGGTTGTTGGTATGCCCGCGCCGATCACATAACAAACCACGTTGCCCAAGCCGAAAAGATCCAGGCCGTACGGGCTGATCATCGCCTCGTAATTGTAATCAAAGTCGATCCAGCGCCAGAAGCCGGTTTCCCTTTCCACGAAAAGATGATCGCGCCTGATATCGCCATGACGCTCACCCCTGTCGTGTAAAAAGCCAATGGCCTCGATGCTGGTGGTCAGCTTGCTCAGCAAAGCCGGAAGGCGGCGGTTCATGTATTGCTGGTGGCTCAAGCCCATATCCTCCAGATCCAATACAAATGGTTTGCCGCGAATGCGCTCGATAACCCGAACTGCATTCTGGGCCTTGTCGTATAGGGTCTCGCCTTGCATGAAAAACGGGTTGCCGTGGACGATATCGAGTATGCGCGATTCTTTCATGGGGCTGCGAAAACGCCTGATGCGCACCCCCCCCAAGGACAGATCGAACTCTTCGAAAAAAACCAGCTTGATGACCTTTTCTGAACCGTCAAACAGGTCAACACCCGTCTTGACCCATGGCTTTGGTTCATCATCAAGCCCGAAGCGGCCCTCGAACATGTGGCCCCTTATTACAAACAGCCGGTCTTGGAATTCCAGCACATCGCCGCGGTCGATATTCATCCATTGGCTGGTGTCGCGAATAACATTCAGTTTAGGTATCTTGGAGCGAAGGAGTTCCTCGGCCCGCTTTTTGACATCCATCGTTGCTCCAATGCGGAGGTGTTGCTTTCCTTTATTGTAGCACCATGTTCCCCGCGGACGTCAGGGGCGTCGCGTACCGCGTTTGACCAAATGTTATTTCTTGTCCAAAACCTTTCTTACCAGCTCCAGCATGCTGGCAAGGCGGAATGGTTTCTGGATATAGGCCTCGGCCCCCAGCACCTTGACCTTGTCGGCTTCCTCCATGGCCGAATAGCCGCTGGCGATTATCACCGGCAGATCCGGCTGGCGTTGTTTGAGTATCTCCAGCGTGCGGCGACCGCCGATGCCCGGCATGCCCAGATCCAATAAAACCAAATCGATTTTTCCGGCATGTTCAATGTGCATTTCCAAGGCGGTCTCGCCGCTGGAGGCATGCATTACCCGGTAGCCGACTTCCGTCAACGCGGCCGCCGCAACATCGGCGACGGCGTATTCATCGTCAACCAGCAAGATCGTTTCGCTTCCGCCGGTTAGTTTTGCAGGATCGTGCCTTATTTTTTTCTTTCTAACCTCGCCGTGGCTTGTCGCCGGAATATACACCGAGAAAACGGTTCCCTCGCCCGGCTCGCTTTGGCATTGAATGGCCCCGCCGTGGGATCTGACTATTCCGTATACGGTGGCCAGTCCAAGTCCGGTTCCGCCGCCAATGCCTTTGGTGGTAAAAAACGGCTCAAAGACATGCTGGATGACCTCCCTGCCCATGCCCTTGCCGGTGTCGGCCACCCGCAGCACCGCATAGCGGCCCGGCGCGAGATCAAGATTGTTCGCCGCGATTGACTCCTGATCCATTTTCAGGTTTTCGGTGGAAATGGTGATCCTGCCTCCATCGGGCATCGCGTCTCTTGAATTGGCGGCCAGATTCAAAAGGATCTGCTCCATCTGAATAGGATTGCCTTTGACAAACCAGATCTCCCGAGTCAATTCCAATTTTATTTCAACCATCTTCGGTATTGTGCGCTCCAATAGCGCCGCAACCTGCTTGACCTCGAAATTAAGGTCGAGGGGCCCCATGTCGCCTTCCATTTTGCGGCTGAAGGTAAGCAGTTGGCCCACCAATCCCGTGGCCCGCTCAAGGGCGGAATCCATCAGGTCAAGGCGAACGCGCTCGGCCTCCTTGATGTCCTTTGACGACCACAACAACTGTACGCTGCCATGTAATACCTGAAGAATATTATTGAAATCGTGGGCAATGCCCCCGGCCAGGGTGCCGATGGCCTCCATCTTCTGGGAATGACGCAATTGCACCTCGAGTTGGGACCGTTCAGCCTCATCCCGCAGACGCTGGCTGATGTCGCGCATCAGGATCACCAAACCGTTGATGGCGCCATCCGTGGCTTCCAGCTTGGATATGACCACTTCCATGGGAACGGTTGTCCCGTCCTTGCGCTTGAAATTCCATTCGCCCCGCCACGAGCTTTTTTCCGAGAGCTTGTGCAGGGTCAATTCACCAAGGGCCAGAAACTTTTCCCTGGAGGTGTGGATCAGTTCGGTGGACCGCCCGAGCACCTCTTCCCGCTCATAGCCGAACTCATCGACAAACGCCTTGTTGCAGTCGGTTATGTAGCGGTCCTTATCCAACGACAAAACCGTATCCGCCGAGCTGTCCAAAATAGCCCGCAGGTGTTGTTCGCTGCTGACGAGGGCCGCCTCGCGGTTGCGCACCGCTTCGGCCATGATCTGGAATGTCGAACTAAGATCTTGAAATTCCTTAAATATAGCTACTGGAGGAGCAAGCTCCTGATTTCCTTCGGCCAGGCGCGCCGAATTGACGACCAGCCAGGATATGGGCCGTTGGACGATCCACAAGCTCCATAGGCCGACCAGAAACGCCAGCAACACGATGATAAGCATGCCGGCCCAGGTTAAATTGCTCATTTTGCGCACCGAGGCAAATGCCTCTTCCATGGGCTGCGCCACGATAACGGGCCATCCGGTCAACTGCACCAGGGCCACGCTGCCCAGCATTTCCCGGCCATCGTCTTTAAAGGTGAATAATCCCTTGTTGCCGTTCAAGGCCCAGGAGGCTATGGGCAGGGATTTCAGGTTGCGCCGCTCATCCACCACCCGGGGGTCGGTGTGAGCCACGGCGGCGCCCCTGTCGTCGATGATGGCACTGTAACCGCCCTTTCCAAGCTGCACGGCCGCGGCGACTTCCGAAAGTCTTGACAAATTTATGTAACCGATCAGCGTGCCGCTACTCAAAGGCAAGCTCATGGTCAGAGTCGGTTTGCCGGTTCGGGGCGAAATAAATGTATCCGACCACAGGGGCAGCACCTCATCGCCGGTTTTCACCGCGGCGTGCTTGGACCAATCCAGCCCCAACAGGTCAGCGAAGTACGGCGCCAGATGGATGACTTTGCCCGATTTGTCCAGCACCATGATCATGTTGAAGAATTCGGGGTGATGGTTAATGCGGGAAGCCAGATAACCATTGATTTCGTCATCTTCGATGAACCCGCGCTCCATCAGATGGCTTCTTGTCTCCAGCATGATATCCCTGGAGCGAAGCAGCAGTCCGTCCACCGTTGTCGCCAAGGTCTGGGCAAGGGTATAGTTTCGCAGCGAAATGTCCTCGCTCATCGTTTCGATGGTCGTGTGTCCCAAAATACCCACCAGCGACAACGGCAGGACGCCGACCAACACGATGAACAAAGTCAATATGTGGCTGAGCCGAAAACGAAAACGTAGGTCGCGGGAAGACATCTTATTGCAAACCTTTTGCTGAATCCGTCTTGATCTTCCCCCCCGAAATGCCAAGCCGCCGTTATGCCCGCAACTCTAACGAGTTGCAAACGGCTTTGGTTACTCGACCTTGATCAACCGTCCGTTTTTAACAGTCTCTATTATGATATCGTGCATCGCATCGCCATATTGGTCAATGGTGACTTTGCTTTGGAGCCCGTCTATGGTGCCGGTTTCAATGATTGCCGTCTTGAGCGGAATCTTTTCGTCCAGCGACTTTTGCAACGCGGCGAACAGGAGCTGGGCCGCATCATGGGCGTGCATGGCCGCAAAACCGGGTTCGTAGCCAAACCGTTTCAAAAAGTCGGCCTTGAATTCCTTCCAACGGCCGCCATCGTGCTGGGGGTCAAAGGGCTGGGCCGCGAACGCTCCCTCCACCGAAGCGCCTCCGTGAACCAGCAGACCCGGGTCCAGAGACCAGCCGCTGAGGAACAACGGCCCCTTAAATCCCCGCTTGCGCAATTGCTGGCAGATCAGAGCCGCGTCCATGGCCCCTGCCGACAGCACCACGCCTTGGGGATTGCCGGCCAACAAATCTTCGGTGATTTGAACGTAATTGTGCAGGTTGGCAACGTCGACCTTTACAACATCTGAAATTCTTCCGCCCGCTTTTTGATAGGCCTCACTGAAAGCGCGGTACCAGCTATCGGTGTAGCGCAAGTTTGAACTGTCCACCGCCGCGGCGATATTGGCGACTCGGACTTTGTTGTAGGCGAAGGCGCCCAAACGGGCGCCGGTCTGTCCTGAGTCTATGCGTACACGAAAGAAATAGTCATCAATTCCGGTGAGGTCGGTGGTGGAGGCGGTGGGGCTTATCAGCACGACCTTGCGCTCGTTGTACAGGCCCACCGCTGCGGTTGCCATGTCGCTGGTGGTGAACCCCAAAACCGCGACAACGCCGGCATCGAGCACTTCACGGCTGACAGCCAGGGTGGCGTCCGGATTGCGCGGGCAGTGTTTCACCAACAGCTCCAGAGGCCGGCCGTCAACGCCCCCTTTCGCGTTTTGCTGTTCAAAAGCCAGGAGCGTGGCGTCCCTGGCTTGGACTCCCAACTCGCCCGAGGGGCCGTTGAGATTGGCCACGAAACCGACACGCAGCGGCCGGGCCGGTTCACAGGCTGCCAAAACAAACAGCAGCGCCAAAACGAGTATCAGGGACGATCTTACAAAAAGTATCAACCGTTCCTTCAACTGCCACTCCTTATAGTTTTCATCGATACTATATGAGAACCGACGATTGACCGGCATCAATACTTGCCGTTACGACAATATGCCCTTTTTCGAATCAAGGCACTACTTACTTCATTGAAACCCACCGGCCGTCATTAAAAAACAATATCCAGTCCTCACTAAATCCATCGCCGTATTTGTCGATTTTTACAACTCCTTGTAAACCATTTATACTTCCGGTTTTTAAAATGGCCTGTTTAAGGGGAATACCTTCGTTCAAAGACACATCCAACGCAGCGAATAGCAATTTTGCTGCATTGTACGCAGACATGGCCTCGCTTGCCGGCGTATGGTTAAAACGTTTCGTGTATTTTTTTTTGAACTCCAGCCATGGTTTACTTGTCGACGACGGATTAAAGGGTTGTACGCTGATAATGCCCTCGATGGCGGATCCACCGTGGACAACCAAGTTGGGATTCAAAGCCCAACCGCTAATGAATATTTTGCCTTTGAATCCTTTTAGCCGCAAGTGTTGGCAAATAAGCGCCGTATCCAAAGGTGAGGCCACGACAACTATGCCATCTGCTCTCCTTTTCAATAATTTTTCCGCTAGTGATTTATAAGAATATGGCTTTCGATGGGGGAACGGCAAAACCGTAAACGTTTCACCACCACTAGCTTCAAAATTTATTTGGAAATATTTGAACCAGTTACTGGAGTACTCCTCGTTTGAGTAATCCAGAATTGCGCTTACAGTCTTAACTCCAGCTTGGTTGTACGCATAAGCGCCCAACTTGCCCGCCGTGGGCCTTATATCGTTGCGAACCCTAAAAAAATAGTCGTCAGAACCTGTTAAGGACGGCGTAGCCACAGTTGCAGAAATCATTACCACCTGATGCGTGTTGAACACGTCAACCGCCTTGATGGCAATATTGCTGGTAGATAGGCCCAGAACAGCAACAACCCCCAGGTCAATTAATTCTTTGCTGACCGATGGTATTGTGTCACCTGTGTCGCCAACATTTCTTGATAACAATTCAATCCGGCGTTCATGGATTCCACCGCTGGCGTTTTGCTCCTCCACTGCCAGGGTAACGGCATCCCTTGCGCTTGTTCCCACCGAACTGGCGCCCCCAACCAGATTATCAATGAAACCTATACGCAACGGCCGGGCCGGTTCACAGGCAGTCAGGGCAAACAGCAGCGCCAAACCACATAGCAAAATAGACGCAAAGGATATGGCCGCGCGCACCCGCAATAGCTGCTCCTGTTTCCTGGTGATAATTAAACGATAACACTGACAAGTATACTTGTACAACGTGGGTGAAAAAAAGGCCGAATTTCATGCCATTGGCGGACAGGAGTTCAGGGATCGGAAGGGGACGCAGGGTCGGACGCTGATGGCTAAGGTCGGTCGCCTCCGCCTGTGGTTACTTGCTGGGCGGGTTGTCTTTTTCAGGTTGGTCTTTCGCCGTTTTTTCCGGCTCGGACCTTTGGTTTAATTGTCCTGTTGTCTGGTTGCAGCGCCGATATAGGAAAAACAGCATCAACACCTCCAAACAGGCATCAGGCCCGCATATGTTTTTTTACGAGTCCTTACTCTCGAATTTACACTCGCTGCGGTCGCAGCCCTGGCAGATTTGGGCTTGCTGCTCCGGATCAATGCCGGGCGGCGGCCCCTGGCAGGTGTCGCAACATTTGCAGGAGCCCTCGCGGCTTTCCCTCCACAGACGCCTGGCGACGAATACTACGGCAACGGCCACCACGGCCAGGACGACAATCGTCTGCCACATAGTTACACCCCCAGTCCCAGAGCGGCGCCGCCCTGATACACCGCAAGCGCCAGGATATAGGCCAGCACGGTGGTGTAGACCATGGCGAAAGCGGCCCATTTCCAGGACTTGGTTTCCTTGCGGATTACCGCCACGGTAACCAGGCACGGCGCGTAAACCATCACGAATATCATCATGGCAAAGGCCATGAGCTTGTTCCAGCCGGGCTCGGCGGCCAAACGCTGGCTCAGGCTGGCCGGGTCTTCTTCATCCACTTCGCCCAGGCTGTAGGCCGTGCCCATGGTGGAGACGATGACCTCCTTGGCCGCGAATCCGCCCACCAGAGCCACATTGACCCGCCAGTCAAACCCCAGGGGAGCGGTGATATGCTCCAGGCCCCGGCCCATGTAACCGGCCACGGACGCCTGAAGACCGGCCTCGGCCATCCGCTTTTGCAGGTCGGCCCTCTGCTCGGTGGTCTGGGCAGCGTCGATTTTTGATTGCCACAGGGCCTGCTGTTCGGTGCTGAGGCCGGGATAGGTCATCAGGGCCCACATGATGATGCTGATGCCCAGGATCACGGTTCCGGCCTTTTTGATGTACTGCCAGGTGCGCTCCCAGGTGTGGATGGCCAGGCCCTTCATGGTCGGCATGCGGTATGGCGGCAGCTCCATGACAAAGGGCGAGGTCTCGCCTTTTAATACCGTCCAGCGGATTATCCGGGCCGCCATCAGGGCAATGGCCCAGGAAATCATGGTCAGCATAAAGAGCATTTGGGCCTTTTGGGCCGCGAAAAACGCCGCCGTGAGCACGGCGTACACCGGCAGCTTTGCCCCGCAGTTCATCAGGGGCACGGTGAGGATGGTGGCCATGCGGGCCTTGGGGTCGGCCAGGGTGCGGGTGGCCATCACGCCGGGAACGGCGCAGCCGCCGCTTATGCCGCCGCCGATGATCAGCGGCACCACGCTGTTGCCGTGCAGGCCGAAGGTCCGCAGCACCCGGTCCAGCAAAAACGCCGCTCTGGCCAGATAGCCAGAGTCTTCCATAAAGGCGATGGCCAAAAACATGAACATGATCAGGGGCACGAAGCCCATGACTCCGCCCACGCCGTCGATGACGCCGCTGACGATCATCGAGCGCAGGATGCCCTCGGGCAGGTTGGCCTCGACAACGCCGCCCAGCCAGCCGAAGGCCGCCTCGAACCACTCCACAGGTGCCTCGCTGGCCCAGAAGACAAACTGATAAACCACGTACAACACGGCCAGCAGCACCAGGGGGCCGAAAAGCCTGTTTAATAGCACCTTGTCGATCTTGTCGCTGAGCTCCAGCCTGGCGACGCGGGGCTCGGTGACCACCTGGCGGTAGATGCTGCCGATGTAGCCGTAGCGGTAGTCGGCGATGACGCCCTCGGGGTCGTCGTCAAGGGTCTTGTTGATGTGTTTGGTCACCGAGGCGACCAGGGGGCTGATGCGCTCACTGAGGCCAGGCACGCAGTCGACGGTTTTTTTCACCTCGGCGTCGCTTTCCAGGAGCTTGATGGCCAGCCAGCGGGAGTCTTCCCTTTCGCGGCCCGCGCCATGGGCCCGGATGCAGCCGGCCATGCTGCTGATGGCTTCGTCCACGTCCGGGCCATAGGATATTTCCAGGGGGGTCCATTCTTTTTTCTCGGCGGCCTTTTTCGCCGCCGCGGCCATCAACTGTTCGATGCCCTTGCCCTCACGGGCCACGGTGGGCACCACCGGCACGCCCAACAGATCGGAAAGCCTGTCCACGTTGAGATCCAGGCCCCTGGCCTTGGCCACATCCATCATATTCAAGGCGATGACCACCGGCACGCCCAATTCCATGAACTGCACGGCCAGATACAGATTGCGCTCCAGGTTGGAGGCGTCCACCACGTCGACCACCACATCGGGCTTTTCGTCGATGACAAAATTGCGGGCCACCACTTCCTCTAGGGAATAGGCGCTGAGGCTGTATGTGCCCGGCAGGTCCACCACGTCGATGACCTGGCCGGCGGCCTTGGTCTGGCCCCATTTTTTTTCCACGGTGATGCCGGGGTAGTTGCCCACATGCTGCCGCGCCCCGGTCAGGGCGTTGAACAACGAGGTTTTACCAGCGTTGGGGTTGCCGGCCAGCGCGACTGTGATCTTGCCGTTAGCCATGGTTAGCCTTCCGGGGCCACGAAAATATGGTCGGCTTCATTGTTGCGCAGGCTCAGGTTGTAGCCTCGCAGCTTGATTTCCACCGGATCCTTGAGCGGAGCCCGGCCCATCACCTGCAGACCGACGCCGGGCACCAGACCCATGTCCCTCATGCGCCGGCCAAGCTCACCCTTGGCGGTTACCTTGGTGATCACGGCCTTCTGGCCCGGGTTGAGGCTTCTGAGCGTGCCGTTTCCCTTGGCGTTCATCTACATTATGCTCCGTATTACGGCTGACAACGGACTTGGCCTTCCTGGCCAATCGGATTACTGCCGCTTTTGCATTACTATTGTCAATAAACTACACTATTGATTCACACGGTCCGCGACGGACATTAATGCCTGATTGTCCAATATTTTCGATGATTGTCAAAACAATCCAAATAAAGACCCGTCCAGCCGTCACGTGAACCACAACCGGATATCAACCGGCTGTTTTAAAACCAATATACAGCATAAATTTGCACTTTCAACTAATTTTAGCCTTGTCTAATTATTGGCCTGAATTTACTGTCTCCGGCTGGCAACCCCACTTTATGTCCCGCAAATTCAGTATCAGTAAAAGAATTTGTTGTTCAGATGGGCACAAATGTGCTAACGTCCATCTGCTGTATGGAATTGTCTTTGCCATAAAAGCCAAGAAAGACACTATGAACACTCGCCCCTCACATAGCGCATCCGGCCGCTATTATTACGACTACTACTATCAGCCGTTGCGCGGCTGATATTACTTTTACCCAAACATAACCCCTAAATATCCCAACAAACAAAAAATCCAGCCAGGATTGCGCCTTGTCGTGACGTTTTCCTGGGGCTGGAAAACATGACATTCGTAATAACCGGAGAGTTGACATGTCCAAACGCATCGCCTTGATAGTCGCCGCGGCCTTTGCGCTGATGACAATGGCGTCATTGGCCCAGGCGGCCACCACTCTGACCTACAGCAACTTCTTTCCGCCCACCCACACCCAGAGCAAACTGGCCCAGGCTTGGTGCGATGAAGTGGAAAAACGCACGGGCGGCGAAGTAAAGGTGCAGTATTATCCCGGCCAGACCCTGACCAAGGCCAAACAAGCCTACGACGGCGTGACCATCGGCCTGTCCGACCTGGCCATGGGCTGCTTTGCCTACACCGGCGGCCGCTTCCCGGTGATGGCCGTTGTGGACCTTCCCTTTGGTTATAAAAACGGCATCATGGCCACCAAGGTCGTCAACGAAGTCTACAACGCCCTAAAGCCCAAAGAGCTGGACAACGTCGAGGTCATGTACCTGCACGCCCACGGCCCGGGGCTGATCTTCACCACTGAAAAGCCGGTCAAGACCCTGGAAGAGCTCCAGGGCATGAAAATCAGGGGCCAGGGCACCTCGGCCCGCCTGATCAAGGCCCTGGGCGCCTCGGCGGTGACCGTTCCCATGCCCGACGTGTACCAGGCCCTGAGCCGCGGCACCGTCGACGGCGCGGCCTACCCCACCGAGTCCAACAAGGGCTGGAAGCTGGGCGAGGTCACTAAGTACCGCATCTGCTGCTTCCCCGTGGCTTTCACCACGGCATTCTTCGTGGTGATGAACAAGGACAAGTGGAATTCGCTGTCCGAACCGGCCAAAAAGGCCATCACCGAGATCAACCAGGAATGGGCCCTCAAGACGGCCAAGGCCTGGGACGAAGCCGACGAGGAAGGCCTGAAGTTCTTCATGAGCCTGCCCGGCCGCCAGGACATCACCCTGAGCCCGGAAGAAGCCGTCAAGTGGGTCAATGCCGTACAGCCGGTGTTTGACGAATACATCCAGTCCGTCAGTGAAAAGGGCCTGGACGGTAAACATATCGTCGAAACGGCCAAAAAAGCCGTAGCCGAGGCGGCCAAGTAGAAAGGAGCCCGTCATGCTGGACAGGGTCACAGCCCAAGTCAGCAACTTGTTCAAGATCGCCGCAGGCGTGGCCCTGATCATCATGATGCTGCTGACCTGCCTGGACGCATTTCTGCGGGATATCAACAAGCCCATCACCGGCGTGGTGGAGATCGTTACCTATCTCGGAGCATTGGTCCTGGCCTTCAGCCTGCCCATGACCCAGGTTCGCCGGGGCCAGGTGGGTGTGGAACTATTGACCCGCAAACTTCCGCCCAAGGTTGCGGCCGTTATTGAGGTCATCACCGACGCCGCCTCGCTGGTGCTGTGCGCAGTTATCGCCTGGCAGGGTTGGATCTATGCCGAACGTCTGTCTCTGGTCCATGAAAAATCCATGAACCTGGGCATTCCAACCGATCTGGTTGTCCGGGCCATTTGCTTTTCATTCGCCGCGCTTTGCCTGGTTCTGCTGAACCAGATGGTTTCGGCCATTGCCAGGGCGGTGAAAAAATGAGTCCACAAATAGTAGGAGTTGTCGGCATCTTTCTGATGCTGGGCGTCTTTCTCACCGGCATGCCCGTGGCCTATGCCATGGCCCTGGTGGGTTGGATCGGCTTCAGCTGGATGGCCTCGCCCGATGCCGGTTTGCAGGTGTTGGCCATGGACATGGCCAACACCTTCCAGAACTACGGCCTGGTGGTCATTCCCCTGTTCACCCTGATGGGCCAGTTCGCCCTTCAGGGAGGGGTCAGCAGACGTCTGTACAAGGTGGCCCACCGCTTCACCGGCGCCGTGCCCGGCGGCCTGGCCATGGCCACGATCATGGCCTGCACCGGTTTCGGCGCGGTGTGCGGCTCCAGCAGCGCCACGGCGGCGACCATGGCCACTGTTGGCCTGCCCGAGATGAAACGCTACGATTATTCGCCCGCCCTGGCCGCGGGAGCGGTTGCCAGCGGCGGCGGTTTGGGCATGCTCATGCCGCCAAGCGTGGTGCTGATCGTCTACGGCGTGCTCACCGAGGAATCCATCGGACGCCTGTTCGTGGCCGGGGTCATGCCCGCCCTGCTGATAACCGCGCTGTTCATCGGCGCGATCTGGCTGGTCTGCAAGCTGCGGCCCAGGGCCTGTCCCGCCGGCGAAAGCTTCACCTGGAGCGAAAAGTTCGCGGCCCTGCGGGATGTCGGTGAAGTGATCATCGTCTTCGTCATCGTCCTGGGCGGCCTGGTTCGGGGCTGGTTCACGGCCACCGAGGCCGGCGGCGTGGGCGCGGTGCTGATGTTCATCGTGGCTTTGGCCAGGGGCCAGATCACCTGGGAGCGCTTCAACAAGGCCATCACCGACACCCTGTGGACCAGTTGCATGACCATGATGCTGGTGGCCGGCGCCGTGGTCTTCGGCCACTTCCTGGCCATCACCCGCATCCCGTTCATGCTGGCCGACGCCGTGGCGTCTCTGCAATGGCCGGCCTGGGCCGTTGTCATCGTCATCGGCATGGTCTACCTAGTCGGCGGCTGCATCATCGACGCCCTGGCCCTGGTCATGCTCACGGTGCCGATCTTCCTGCCCATCATCGACGACCTGGGCTTCGGCAAAATCTGGTTCGGCATCGTCATCGTGCTGCTGACCCAGATGGGGGTGATCACCCCGCCGGTGGGCCTAAACGTCTATGTGGTCAGCGGCATAGACCGCAGCATCAAGCTCGAGACCATCTTCAAGGGGGCTTTGCCCTTCCTGGTGGCCCTGGTGGTGGGCCTGTTGATCATGATCGCCTTCCCGGGCATCGCCACCTGGCTGCCCGACGTGATCTACTCCAGCCTGGGCAAGGGCTAACGAGACATAATCTCATCGAATCGAGGCGCGCCCCATGATCGGGGCGCGCTTTTTTATTGACTTGGGTCTCGCCGCCGGGATATAGAGAGTAATCGCTCACTCTCTTGATCCGGCGGGAAAAATCACCATGACCAAGACCTTTGAAAAACTGCCCTACGAGCGCCGCCAGGCCATTTTGGACGCGGCTGCTGCTGTTTTCGCCCAAAAGGGTTATTTCCAGGCCGGGATCGCCGAAATCTGCCAGGCCGCAGGCATCAGCAACGGCGCGCTGTACAAATACTTTGGCAGCAAGAGCGGCCTGTTCTCAACCCTGCTGGGCCAAACCTTGGAGCTTCTGCGCCAGCGCAGCCAGGAAATGAGCCAAGGGCAAATACCCTTTTGGCAACGCATGGAACGAATCATGGCCCAGGTCGAGCCTTTTATCGCCGAATACCGCGATTATTTCATGATCTACATGGACCTGGGCTCGCCGCACATGGCCGAATTCGCCGCCGAGATCTCGGACCGTTTCGAAGGCCAGTCGGTGCAGTTTTTCCGGGACCTGGTGGAACAGGCCAAGTCCGAAGGCCAACTCAGGCCCGGCCTGCAGACCGGCCCCGCCGTGTACACCCTGGACAACCATCTGATGTTTTTGGCCTATTCCGCCGTATCCGAACACTACGACCGGCGTTTCAGCCAATATCTGGCCGGGGGGCGGCAAGGCCTTAGCATGGCCGAAAAGGCCGGCCTGGTGGTGGAATCGTTGAAGAAGCTGCTGGGCCCGGAGCCCGGACAAGCATAGAGGCATTGCGCGGCGGGCCGCCATTGGGCGCTCCGGTGCGGTGTCGCCAAAATCAAGAGTGACCGCTCGCTCTTGATTTCAATCGGAGAAGGAACATGGTCCGGACGGATCAAAACAAACCAGTGGCCGTTATCACCGGAGGCGCCGGGGGCATCGGCCTGGCCACGGCCCGGCTCCTGGCGGAAAAAGGCTTCCGCCTGGTGCTGGTGGATATCCACCAGGCGGGTCTGGAGCGGGCCGCCGCCGAGCTGGGGCCGGAGCATCTGACCAGCGGGGCCGATATCACCAACGAGGCCCAGGTTTCGGTGTTGACCGATTGGGTCATGTCAAAAACAGGCCGGGTTGACCTGCTGGTCAACAATGCCGGAACCGTCTTGACCACCCCCTGGGCCGATACGCCTCTGGACAACCTCAAGGCGGAACTGAAGCTCAACTACTGGGCGGCGGCCATGTGCACCCACTACTTTGCCCGGCCCATGATCCAGGTGGGCCGGGGCTCAATCGTATCGGTGGCTTCTCTGGCAGCCCTGTTGCCCTTGCCCGAAAGCAGCGGTTACACCGCCTCCAAGGCCGCCCTGCGGGGCCTGATGTTGTCGCTGCATCTTGCCCTGAAGCCCCTTGGCGTGCATGTCGGCGTGGTCTGCCCCACGGCGGTGGACACTCCCATGCTTCTCCGCGAGGCCAAAGAAGGCGGCTCGGTGCTCAACTTCCTGCAAAAACCATTAACATCCGAAGCAGTGGCCAGGGCCATCTGGCGCAACACCTCCAAACGCCGCATGGAAAACTGTGTGCCGAGGGACGAAGGCGTCTGGTCCAAGTTGGGCGGGATGTGTCCCTGGCTGCTGCCAAGGATTCTGCCGCGCCTGGAGCGCATGGCCACCAGGGGGCGGGATAAATATTTAGCCCAAAAGACAAATACATAAAACAAGGGATGGGGAGGGTCGGCAATGTCAAATGTCACAAAAATCGACGACTGCCTTAGCACCAGCCGGGGGCGGTTGTTCATCGAGCAGTGCGACACGGTGGAGCTGATCGAAAAGTTCGGCTCGCCGCTGTTCGCCTATTCCGAGGACCAGCTCAGGCGCAACATCCGCCGCTTTCAACAGGCCTTCGGCCAGGGGTGGCCGGGCGGCAACGTCAAAGTCATGCCCGCCGCCAAGGCCAACTGGATCGAGGCCGTGCAGCGGGTCATCGTGGACGAAGGCTGCGGGGCCGACATCTATTCGCCGGGCGAACTGGACGTCTGCCTGCGAGCCGGGTTTGACCCGCAATACATCTCCGTAAACGGCGTGCCCAAGCGCCGGGACCACATCCTGCGCTGCGTCAAGGAGGGCGTGCGCGTCACCATAGACAGCATTGAAGAAGTCGACATGATCCAGGCCGCCGTGGCCGAGCTTAACATGACGGCCCATGTGCGCCTGCGGCTCAAACCGGCCCTGAGCGGATTTATCAAGCACTCGGATTTCTCGGCCGAGGGGCTCATCCCCACCGACCTGGCGGCCATAGCCTACAAGGGCGGCCTTAGCTTCGAGATGATCAGGGAGGTCGCTCCCCGGATAATGGCCATGGACAACGTGGAGCTGATGGGCTTTCATGAGCACCACGGCAGACACCACCGCTCCACCCAATATTGGCAAGAACAGATGCGGGCCTATGCCGCCGAGATCGCCAAGGTCTGCGACCTTTTGGGCGGCTACCGGCCCAAGGAGATCGACATCGGCGGCGGATTCGCCGTCTACCGCGACCCCTTCGCCGCAGCCGTGCACTATGATACGCCTCTGCAATTTCTGGCCCTGCACGGCATATCCAAGCTGTTCAAGCTCTTTGGCGACGACATGCGCTACCGCATCCTGGACAAGCTCCTGGGTGCCACGGTGATGAAGCCCAACCAGAAAAAGGCCCCCACCATCGAACAATACGGCCAGGCCTGCACCGGCACCCTCACCGCCGAGCTGCGGCGCCACGGCATCGACCCCGAGGGCGTCATGCTTCAACTGGAGCCGGGCCGCTGCCTGCATGGCGACTGCGGCGTGCACCTGACCACGGTCCAGGCCATCAAGCGCATCACCAGCCCCATCCGCTACAACCAGGTCGTCACCGACAGCACGGAGTTCTGGTTTACCGGCGGCATCTACGAACACCATTTGTGGGACTATGTCTTCGCCAACAAGACCGACGCGCCCAAGATCGAAAAGGCCGACATCAACGGCCGAAGCTGCTACGGCGACCGGATCATTCCCCTGGTGATGATCCCCAGGGCCGAGGTGGGCGACATCCTGGCCATGCTCGACACCGGCTCGTACCAGGAAGTGTCCATGAGCAATTTCAACGCCATGCCACGCCCGGCCACGGTGATGGTCAGCGGCGGCCAGGCTGAAATCATCCGCCGGGCCGAAGACCTGGAAGACGTGTTCCGGCGGGATGTCGTGCCCCAAAGGCTCCGGGTGCAGACCGCCGGAGCGGCTTAGGAGGAAATCCCATGACCACGCAAAACAAACTCAAGTTGGTGGCCGCGCTGCATATCTTCACCGCAGCGCAGACGATCATTTTCTGGGTCGGGTTTTATACGGAAATGATCTTTCCTAAGGAATTGCTGGCCCCCATGATCAAGAATTTCGAGGGCTATTATGCCTGGGAGACTGCTTTCACCGTGCCGGACATGATCATGGCCGCGGCTATGATCATCGGCGGCTTGAAGCTGTGGCGCGACACCTCCAACGCCTGGGCCGCGACAGTGCTCATGGCGGTCTCGGGCGCGGCCATATTCCTGGGGCTTTTGGATTTCATGTACGACGCCTTCAACGGCATGTATTCGCTGGGCCATCTTTTCTCGATGAATCTGTTGCTTATCGGCGTGTACATGCCCTTATTCGGCGTGTTCTCAATCGTCATATTGCACCGCAACCGTCGGTAACACCACGCCGCCCCGGACGGTTAGCGCCGCTCCGGGGCGGTCAGCCAGGGATTATCGGGCGCCTGGCGGCCTTTTGCCCCGGCCACCCGGCGGTAGAGCTCCATGTCGCCCCGGTTCAGGTCCACCAGTTCGGCGATCAACTCACCGTCTTCGGCCAGTTGGGCCAGGCGCTGGTCATAGCCGCTTAGGCGGCCGGTGTTGCGGCGCACGGCGGGATAGCCGCCCCAGCCCATCAGCAGGGCCAAATCGGCCAGGTCTTCGTCGTAGTATTCCTGCATGCCGATAAAGTCCAAATCAACCAAATCCGCGCCCTGGAACAGGTTGCCCAGCATGAAGTCGCGCATGGCCGGCAAACGGGCGAATTGGATCAGGCTGAGGTTTTGGTCCAGGAGCTGGTCATGCACCGGATTGCCGTGGCGGTCGGTGGTCAGCCAGAAATAATAGTGGCTGGCCAGGCGGGCCAGGGGATGCCGCAGCCAGGTGATGCGCTTTACGCCCGGCGGCAGCAGGCCGTATTTGCCCAGGGGGAAGTGGCCGTGGATCACCCGCACCCGGCCGTCCAGGCCGTGGAGCCTATCCAGGGCGATGCGCCGGGCCAAATCCGGGTCTTTTCGAAACAACAGTTCCGGGTCCTCCACATACTGGCCATAGTCGGACCATACGGCATTTTCACCATAGACGGCTTGGAGCACGCCACGGAAGCTGGTGCCCGCGGCCTTGGGCACATGCAGGCTCAGCAGCTCAACGGGCGGCGGGCTTTGGCCCAACATCCGCCGCAGTAAGGGCTTCACACCCGTGCGTACGGAATATGAATTGATGGAGTCCCTGAACCTCATGGCGCGCCTTTTGCGGGAGATGGTCAAGTCATCTGGGTATTCGCGGCAAAGGCGCAACCGGTTGCATCAACGGGACAAAAAAGGATCGCCAAAGAAAATAATCAGACCTTTTAGCAGTTGTTGATCAAGGGCCGCCGATCCTGCTATTGATGGAATATCATCCACACTGGAGCGCTTGAATGATTCGCCGTGGCCCAGACCACCCCTTGAGCATGCAGCGGCTCAACAATCTCATAGACGGAATACTGGCCATCGCCATGACCATCCTGGTGCTCAACATTGATACGCCCCAGTTTATCGGCCCGGTCTCATCCTCCGATCTTTGGGCGGCCTTGATAAAAAAAAGCCATGTTTTTTTCAACTATTTCCTGAGCTTTTATATTCTGGGCTCCATCTGGGTGTCCCAGGTGCACCAGGCCCGCCACGTGGCCCGCACCAAACACCGTTATATCTGGCTGAACCTGTTCGCCCTGATGTTCGTCTGCCTGGTGCCCTTCACCACCGACCTGGCAGGAGATTTTCCAGACGTGGCCACTGCCAAGTTCATTTTTCACGGCAATCTGTTTTTGGTGGGGTTCTTCTATTTCATCGAAGGCGTTTTTGTGCGCAGGGACGCTTTGATGCTGCATAAAAACGTGACTCCGGAAGAACTGCGCCGAAATGAAAAGCTGAGCATAATGCTCCCCTTGGCTGCCCTGATCGGAATTGTGGCCACTTTTTTTTCGCCGGAGTGGAGCTCAATGGCCTACGCGACCATCCCCATAATGCATGCCCTCTTGTTGCGTGCAAAATGATTGCGCGACAAGACTGCTGATCGTCAATCCGGCATCATCCGCCCGGCGCGCGGCATGCCCGGTCCTGGTTTGCGATTATCTCGGGAATAATTTGAAAAACACTGCTCTGCAGGGTAATTAGGGCATAAAAAAGGGGCGTTCCCCCGCCCAGCGCACAATCTTCTCATGATACCGCTCGCCGCCCGGGGCGGGAGCGGTATCAAAGCTGTGCAAATCAGCCGGCCACGACAGGGGCGCCCAATTCGGCAAACGAAAAGTTGTAGAATACGTTGTGGCCGTTGTAGTCCAGTACGCGCAGATCCTCTTCCTGCATGACGTCATTCATGATGGAATCATACTTTGCACCGTACTTCCTACGAACCTCGTCGATGTCAAGTTCATAGGCAATATACTTCATGATGCCCTTGGCCTGAAGCTTTTGCACGAACTTTGGATCGTTGAAGGAATCGTAGGATGTCAGGATCAGTATGGGACCCGTTCCAGTAAAGATAATGCCCGCCTTCATGACACACCTCCTTTTTCCCGTTGAGGTTTGTCCATCCCTCAATTCCAGATTGAGCCATTGCGCACCCGGTGTCAACGGTGTTTACTCGCTGTCATAAGTCCTTGAGCATTCGGGTTCTTATGTGCTTCAATTTTAGTTAATAAAATAAATTGCCATATATGGTCTTGCCTTGGCATTATGAACCGCAACTAAACAAAATGTTCGTCAATACCGGACGATTAGTTGCCAAGAGTCTGCATGAAACGTCAATTTAGTTTGTTATTATGGTAACATACGTATTTTTTAATTATTAATTTACACCGTTTCGGGGAAACAGATGGAAATAGACAAAAAAGAAATCGCCCTTGAAGCGATTCACCGTTTCGGCAGAGTAGCCAACAAGGTCAGAGCCCTGGAGCGGTCCAGCAGGGGCTTTGACTTGAATGATGATCTGCAAGTGCGCGAAATCTATACAATAGACAACATCGGCCTGAATCCGGGAATAACGGTGACGGAACTAGCGGCATCCATGGGCGTGACCAAGGGCGCGGCTTCGCAGGTTGTCGGGTCCCTGGAAAAACGCGGTTATGTTGACAAACAGGCCGACCCGCATGACGGCAAGAAAATCCACCTGGTTCTTTCCAGCAAGGGCCTAAATGTGCAGGAACGCCACCGGCTATTCTACGAGGAATCATTTGAGCGCTATTTGCATATGGTTTCGCCGGGGCAGATACTGTTGTTCAGCGAACTGCTTATGATGATTGAACAATATCTGGATACGACCCTTTCGGAGTAGCAATCAGACCACCCTGCCGCGCTCCATGGTGATCACGGTGCGGGCCAGGCGCGATGTCTGGTCCGCCGAATGCAGGACCATAACGATGCTGGTGCCGCCCAGGGCCAGTTGACCCACCAAATCCTCGCACAGCTCGGCGCCCTTTTCATCCAGGGCGGCAAACGGCTCGTCCAACAGCAGCACCTCGGGTTTCGCGGCAATGGCCCTGGCCAGGGCGGTGCGCTGGCGCTCGCCGCCGGAAAGCCTCTGGGCCCGCAAACCGGCCGAACCGGCCAGCCCGACCATCTCCAGGGCCCGCATGGCCTCGTTCCTGCGCCGGGCCCGGCCCATGCCGCGCCAGGCCAGGCCCATGGCCACGTTGCGCTCCACCGTACCGTGGAACATGTACGGGTCCTGGGCCACAAGGGTTACGCTCTTGCGCAGCGCGGTGCCGTTGCCGGGCTGCAACTCCCGGCCGCGAAAAAAGACCCCGCCGCGGTCCGGTTCCAGCAACATCGCCAATATATTCAGCAGAACGCTCTTGCCCGCGCCGTTGGGACCGCGAATGACGCTGATGCCGCCGGAGTCTATGTATAACTCGGGCAAATCAAGCACCACCCGCCCCTTAAAGCTTTTACTCACACCATGAAGTCTGAACAAGGGAGCATCGGCCATGTCTACTTCCAGTTCCAGCGGGGCCAGTTGGCCAACAGGTTGACGCCCAGGGCGGCGATGAGCAGGATAATGCCCAAGGCCATGCCCTGGGCAAAGTCGCCCTTGGAGGTCTCCAGGACGATGGAGGTGGTAAAGGTGCGGGTGTAATGGCGGATATTGCCGCCGACCATGACCGCAGCGCCTACTTCAGTGAGCACCCGGCCGAACCCGGCGGCCAGGGCGGCGATGATGGCCATGCGGGCCTCGCCCACCACGGCCCAGGCGGCCTGCCGCCTGGTCGCGCCCAGGGTCAGGGCGGCTGGTTCAACCCGGCGATCCAGGGTGCGCACAGCCGATATGGTCAGGGCCGTGATGATCGGAAAGGCCAGGATGGCCTGGGCGGCGACCATGGCCCCCGGAGTATAGAGCATGTCCAGAAAGCCCAGGGGCCCCTGGGCCGAGAGAAAACTGTAGACCAACAGCCCAACCACCACCGTAGGCAGGGCCAGCAGGGTGTTGAAGACAACTATCAGCGCCCGGCGGCCCCGGAAACGGCGCAGGCCGATGTACATACCCAGGGGGGCGCCAAGCATGGCGGCGATGAGCGTGGCCGAAAGCGACACGCCAAGCGACAGCCCGGCTATGCCGTATATCTCCGGGTCCAGTCCGGCGATCAGCCCCAACCCCTTGACAAAGCCCTGCCAGATGAACTCCAACCACGCACTCCGTTAGTTTCATTGGTTAATGCCGCCTATGTCAGTAATGATATACTATTGGCTCATAGGTTGACACAAGTTCACAGCGCGGAAGAAACATGAAGCCCTTTTTCAATGTGCAAAGCGTGGCCCGCGTGCAGGCCCTGGCCGGTGAGACAGCGGTTTTAAGCGCCGAACACACGGCCATCACCACGGCGGCCGGGCGCACCCTGGCCGGGGACCTCGCCGCGCCCCACGACCTGCCCGGTTTCAGCCGCTCGACCATGGACGGATTCGCCGTGCGGGCCAGGGACACATTCGGCTGCTCGGAGACCGCTCCGGCGTACCTTGAGCTGTGCGGCGAGGTGGTCATGGGCCGGGAGCCGGACTTTAACGTCCAACCGGGCCGCTGCGCAAAGATATTCACCGGCGGCATGCTGCCCGCCGGGGCCGACGCCGTGCTGATGGTGGAGCACACCCGCATGGCCGGAGACACGACCGTGGAGGCGGCCAAGAGCGTGGCCCCCGGCGACAATATCCTGGGCCCCACCGACGACGCGGCCCGGGGCCAGATTCTGCTGCGGGCCGGGCACGAGCTGCGGGCCCAGGACATCGGCCTGATGGCCGCCCTGGGCCTTGAACAGGCCGCTGTGGTGCGGCGGCCCAAGGTGGCCATTGTCAGCACCGGCGACGAAGTGGTGCCCATCAGCGGCGCCCCCGCCCCCGGCCAGGTTCGCGACGTGAACACCTACACCCTGGACCAGCTTGTGCGCCAGGCCGGGGCGGAGCCTTTGGTCATGGGCCTTGCCCCGGACGACCGCGCGGCCCTGCAAGAGGTGGTGGGCCGGGCCCTGGATACCTGCGACGTGGTGCTCCTTTCGGGCGGCTCGTCGGTGGGCACCCGGGACCTCACCTCAGAGGTGTTTCAATCTTTTCCCCAAGCCGAACTACTGGTGCACGGCGTGGCCGTCAGCCCCGGCAAACCATTTATCTGGGTACGGGCCGGGCAAAAGCACCTGCTGGGTCTGCCGGGCCAGGTGGCCTCCTGCATGGTGGCCTTTTACGTCCTGGTGGAGCCCCTGATCGAGGCCATGCTTGGCAGAGCGCCCCTGGCCTTCCGCCGCTTCGGCCGCCTGAGCGCCCAGCTGGCCCGCAACATCCCCTCCACGCCGGGCCGCGAGGACTATATCCGGGCCAGGCTCACCAGCAACAACGGCACAGGCCTGATCGAGCCGGTATTCGGCAAGAGCGGACTGATCACCACCCTGATCCAGGGCCAGGGCCTGGTGCGCATCCCGGCCGACAGCGAGGGCCTGTACCAGGGCGAGACCGTGGAAATGCTCTTGTTCCCGTGAGGCTGATAACGTCATGAAACGCAACGTCTACCTGAACATGAAGCCCGTGGCCCAGGCCCGGGAAATTTTCTTGCAGGCCTTCGACTGGGTTGCCCTGGCCGGAACCGAGCAGGTGCCCACTGCCGACTCCCTGGGTCGGTTCACCGCCGGGCCTGTGTTCGCCGATTTCTCCAGCCCGGCCTATCACTGCGCGGCCATGGACGGCTACGCGGTCAAGGCCTCGGACACCTACGGCGCCAGCGACGAGAGGCCCCGGCTGCTGGGCCTCGGGGATCAAGCCCGGCCGGTTAACACCGGCAATCCCCTGCCCCCCGGCGCCGACGCGGTGATCATGGTGGAACAGGTTCACCTGCCGCCCGAAGGCCAAGCCATCGAGATCCGCCAAGCCGCATTTCCCTGGCAGCATGTGCGCAAGGTGGGTGAAGACATTGTCTCCCAAGAGATGCTTTTACCTCATCACCACGTCATGCGCCCGGCCGACGTGGCCGCCCTAATGCAGGCCGGGGTGTTCCGCTTGGAGGTGTTGCAAAGACCCAGAGTGACGGTGATCCCCACCGGCAGCGAGTTGATCGACTGGCGCGACGCGGAAAATACCCAGCCCCGGCCGGGCAGCATCATCGAGACCAACAGCCTGTTCATCTCCGGCATGGTCAGCCAGGCCGGCGCCCAGGCAAGCGTGACCGAACGCCGCCCGGACGAATACGAGCTGATCAAGGACGCCGTCACCCAGGCCGTGGAATCCGACGCCCACATGGTAATCCTCAACGCCGGGGCTTCGGCGGGCACCAAGGACTACACGGTGCATGTGATCAAGAAACTGGGCGAGGTCCTGGTCCACGGCATCCAGGCCATGCCCGGCAAGCCAACCATCCTGGGCCGCGTCCGGGGCAAACCGGTCATCGGCAGCCCCGGCTATCCGGTGAGCGCCTGGGTCTGCCTGGAGCAGTTCGTCATCCCGGCCCTTAGCCTGATGCAGGGCCAGGCCCCCTCCGAGCCCGAGACGGTCCAGGCCGTGCCGGCCCGGCCTTTGGCCTCGCGCCTGGGCCAGGAGGAATTCATCCGCGTGCATCTGGGCCGGGTCGGGCCGAATATCGTGGCCACGCCGCTCAAACGCGGGGCCGGAGCCATCACCAGCCTGACCAGGGCCGACGGGGTGATCCGCATTCCGGCCAACAGCGACGGCGCGCCCCAGGGCGAGCCCGTAATCGCCGAACTGTTGAAACCCGCCGAGGCCGTGGAGCGCACCCTGGTCATCGTGGGCAGCCACGACGTGACCCTGGACATCCTGGCCGACCACATCAAGGCCATGGACAGCCGCATCGGCGTGTCGTCGTCCCACGTGGGCTCGTTGGCCGGGCTCATGGCCATCCGCGAAGGGCGCTGCCACCTGGGCGGCACCCATCTGTTGGACGAAGACACCGGCGATTACAACATCGGCTACATAAAAAAATACCTGCCCGGTACGCCCGTGCGCCTGGTGACCCTGGCCCTGCGCAGCCAGGGGCTCATCGTCAAGCCGGGCAACCCCAAGGGCATCCGCGATTTCGGCGACCTGGCCCGGGACGGCGTGGTCATGGTCAACCGTCAGGGCGGCAGCGGCACCCGCGTTCTTTTGGATTATCACCTGCGCCGTCTGGGCATCGACCCGGCCGGCATTGCTGGCTATGACAACGAGGAATACACCCACATGGGCGTGGCCGTGCATGTGCTCTCCGGCGGGGCCGACGTGGGCCTGGGCGTGATGTCGGCGGCCAGGGCGTTGAACCTGGACTTCGTGCCGCTGATGGAAGAACGCTACGACCTGTGCATCCCCGAGGCCCTGATGGACGACCACCGCATCCGGGTCCTTCTGGCGGTCCTGGCCACGGACAGGTTCAAGCAAGCGGTTGAAGCTTTGGGCGGATATGATGTCGCGCCCATGGGCCGCATTCACGCGCTTCCGGAGATGGATTGAGCAGTTTACATAAGATAGCCTATTGCCAACTAGGCATGGGTGGGATAATCATAAACCGTAATACAACGTTGCATCTGCCTCATTACCGCTAATTGTTAATCACTCTGGATTGACCATGCCGCCGAAGTTTCTCGACTGGCGGGCCCTGCGCAGACCATATCCGCAGAACCTGACCATAGACATACATTCATTTTGCAACGCCAAGTGCCGCATCTGCCCCTATCCCAACATCAAGGACCAACTGTCCATGGGCTACATGGACGAGGCCTTGTTCCGGCGGATCATCGACGAATTCGCCGAGCTCAACCGCCAACACGAAGACGTGCGCGGGCACGTGATCTTCTGCAACATGGGCGAGATGTTCATGGACAAAAACGTCCAGCAGAAGATCAACTATGTCATGGAAAGCGGCCTGGAGATGATCATCCAGACCAACGGCAGCCTGCTGACGCCCCAACGGGCCGAACTGCTGCTGGAAAGCGGCTACAAGGGCCCGGTGTATGTCAGCTTCCACGGCATCACCAAAGAGGTCTACGAGGGCATCATGGGCCTGGACTATGATAAGAGCCTGGCCAATGTCCTGCACATGGCCGGCCTGCCGCTGAATTTGCAAATCCGGGCCTATGCCCACAAGTGGCCCAGGGGAGAGGCCAAAAAGGTCAGCCGCTTTTGGGAGGACCACGGCATGGGCCTGCGCTACGGGTTCCACGCGCCCAACGCCCGCACCGGCCTGGTGGAGGATCTGCGCCGCTCAACCTTTAAATATCCCGGCAAATGGCTGCGGGGCTGCAAAAAGGGCCTGCCCCTGCGGGACATGATCATCTCTTGGGACGGCAAGGCAGTGCTGTGCTGCGAAGACATGGGCCGCAAGGTGATCCTGGGCGATGTGAGCCAATCGTCCATTGTCGATGTTTGGAACTCGGCCAGGGCCGAAAAGACAATGGACTATCTGTGGGGCGGGGCCTACGGCAAAAGCGATGACTTTATCTGCCGCACCTGCGAGTTCGGCCAGTCCAACCAGTTCCGCAGGCTGGTCAAGAACGTGGATAATTCCTGGCGCATGTTCCGGGAAATTTATCTATAGCTTGCACATTGGCCCGTCCTTGGGCCAGAGGCATATTGTTTAATTCCAAGCTAGTGCTCGTTTGGGCACTTCACCTACTCCAACCATTTGGAAACGCTGATATTTCCCCGGGGGAAGTGGGGACCCCCTTTCGACAAATGTGGTCCCCGTCTCCCCCCAGACCCCGCCTCCCCCCTCCAAATGACGTTGCCTCGAGTTGGGTCTGAGATTCCCTGGGCTATGCTGAAATTTCTAGATATTCAGTGCGTGTTGGCGTGAGGAATTGCTCGTCTCGGGCTAGCTTACAACACGAGTCGGCGTGCAGGCGGTGCCTAATGGATGGTGTGGTGCCGGTTGAGCCGGGCATCAGCGTGGGTGAAACATACTCCGCTCGGCGCGATCGGCCACGGCACGCGCTTAGGGCACTGCCCCCACGCCGTTTTCGAGACCCAGCCAAGGAGCAACGGCCGACAGCAGTGCGGTCCACAACTGGGCAGGGAAGGGATAGCGCCTTTGGCAATTCTGTTCGCAGGGCCGGTTTCATACCTGCTGGGCCAGATATATTTTTTTCGAGCCGGGAGTCCAGAGGGGATGGCGAGCTTTTGATATTGCTCAAAAGCGAAGAATCCCCTCTGGCCGCCGGAGGCAAAATGTCAGGGCAACCAAATAGCGGGCAGAACCCGGCACCCCGATAATCGGCTGTGGCCCCGAACGCTACTCCCCGCCCGTAAGCGGAACGAACCTCACTGGCAACAGATAATCTTTCTTCAGCGTGCCGTCGTGCTGCTTGGTGGCCAAGACCAGTTCCTGATACCCCGAGGAGAGGCCCACGGGCATGATCAGCCTGCCGCCGGGCTTGAGCTGCTCGCGCAGTTTGGGCGGAATTCGCGTGCCCCCGGCGGTGACGATGACGGCGTCGAAGGGCCCGGCCTCGGGCCAGCCCTGCCAGCCGTCGCCGTGGCGCACATGCACGTTGGCGTAACCCAGGCCCTTGAGCGTCTCGGCGGCCTGGCGGGCCAGCTCGGGCACGATCTCGATGGTATAGACCTGCCCGGCGATATGGCCCAGGACCGCTGCCTGATAGCCCGAACCAGTGCCGATCTCCAGCACGGTCTCCCCGCCGCTGAGACCCAGGGCCTCGGTCATATAGGCCACGATGTAGGGCTGGCTGATGGTCTGGTCATGTCCGATGGGCAAAGGGTAGTCTTCATAGGCCACGGACTGTAAATCAGATGGTACAAACATATGCCGGGCCACCTGACCCATGGCCGCGAGGACCTTGGCGTCGCGGACGCCCCTCCCGGCTATCTGCCGGCGGACCATCTCCCGGCGAAGGGCCTGCCAGTCCTGTTCTCCGGCCCACACCGGCCAGACCAGGGCCGCCGCGGCCACCAGCGCCAACCAAAAAGCGTGTTGCATCCGGCCACCCCCAAACCCCTATTAATGCCTATAGTATGAACCATCCGCTTTCGGTTTGCAGCACACGCCGAAGGCCATAAGCATTTTGGTCCGGCTTTTTTTATTTGTGTTCTTTCCACGGGCAGGACAATGAATAACCAATCATTCTGACAAGCGAAAAACCGTCCCCTGCCGGACCCGGAACCGAAAAAGTCGCGCCTTTGAAGCTTGTTTATTATTGCACAATTAAATTATTTGCGTATTATCCATTAGTTAAAATACACACAACTCCGGTTGAAACATAAGGGGGCCTTCATGAAAAAAATGATCATCACCTTGCTGGGCACATGCCTGGTGCTGTACGCCGCTGCCGCCATGGCCGCCGACCAAACGGTTGTGCCCAACCATATCCAGCGTAAAGCCGCAACGAAGTTTTCCGATGTATACGGAAAGGGAGCAGGGCCGAACCAGGCCGTGACGGCCGACTTGCTGTCCTCCTGGCTCAATCACCGCGACGCCAACATCCGGGCCTGGGCCTGCTATGCCCTGGGCGAGGTGAAAAGCCCGGCCTATGCCGAACAACTCCGGGCCATGCTGGCCGATCAAGACGCCGACGTGGTGCGCCTGGCCGCCAAGGCCTTGGGCAAAATCCAGGATAATGAAGCAGTTGTGGTGCTCAGCGAGATAATGCTGGACCAGAGATATTGCTGCAATGTCCGTTGCGCCGCGGCCTGCTCCTTGGGCATGATCGGCGATGGGCGCGCCATGCCCGCCCTATGCACGGCCTGCAAGGACGGCAATTCCCGAATAGCCGCCAATGCCGCAAAGTCAAAACTCCGCCTCGCCTCATCAAAATAAAACTAGCCGGCCTCGACCGCCCAAAAAGCTATCTCCTCTTGGGGATGGCTTTTTTATTTTGCAACTCGATTAAACGGGTGTAACATTTTTTAACAAACAACACAAAAGCACCACCACACTGAGACACTCTATGACTATCATCTTGAAATTGTCCACCGTTGGTGTCGTGTATTGGCTGCTATCCTGGCTTAGCCACGCTCTGGCCGAATACGCATACGGTATCAGCACAATCTGGATCGCCACCGGATTTGGCTTTGCCGTATACCGTATTTATGGATGGAAAACCCTTCCGGCCATTTGGCTGGGAAGCATGATCGCCGGGTTAGGCTACAGCCCGCTCCCGGCCTCTGCGGCCCTTGCCACAGCAGATATGCTGGGCATCTTGATCGGCAACACAATCCTGTTCCGCTTTACCGGTAAAGATAAGATTTTCGACCGCACCCAGCATGTGGTAGCCTTTCTTTTCCTGGGAGCCTTGTCCGCGGCCCTGTTTTCCGCCTGGGCGGGAGTCACCAGTCTGACCCTGCTGTCTGATCTGCCCTTTAACGAGGCACCCCAGGTCTTTTGGATCTGGCTGCTTTCAAACCTTACCAGCGTAATAGTGGTGGCCCCTGCGGTCCTGGCCTGGTGGCACTACGGCATGCTCAAGCGCTTTTCAAACAACGTGCCGGAAATGCTTTTATTGCTGGTGCTGGTGACCTTCACCGGCTGGGTCCTCTATGGCCATACCTTCTCCGTCGTGCTCAGCAAGTATCCCCTGGTTTTCATCTTCACGCCCATCCAGGTTTGGGCCGCCTTCCGTCTGGGCCATCGAGGCCTGTTGAACTTGATTTTCTTGTCCACGGCAATGGCCGTCTGGGGCACCTTGGCCGACCGCGGGCCTTTTTCCGGCCAGCCTTTTCCACAGAATGTATTGCTGGTGCAGGCCTACTCCCTGGTTATGAACGCCACCACCATGCTGATTCATGTTGTGGTCTATGAGCGCCGGGAGGCAATGCACTCGCTGGTTCTCAACCAGGACTCCACGTTGCTGGCCCTGGCGTCATTGGCCGAAACGCGCGACAAGGAAACCGGCGACCACATTATCCGCACCCAAAATTACGTACGGATCTTGGCCGAGGAATTGCGCCAGGTCCCCGGCTATCAAAGGCAATTGTCCAAAGAAAAAGTAGAGCTCCTGTTCAAGACTTCCGCCCTGCACGACATCGGTAAAGTCGGCATACCCGACGCAATCCTGCTCAAGCCCGGCAAACTCACTCCTGAAGAATTCGAAACCATCAAGGATCACACCACCCTGGGCTACAATTCCCTGATGCGGGCCAATGAACGGCTGGGAGGAGCCAGCGACTTTCTGAAAATGGCGGCGGAAATCGCCCTTTGCCACCACGAAAGATGGGACGGCAAAGGCTATCCCAAGGGCCTGAAAAAGGAAATGATCCCCTTGCCCGGCAGGATAATGGCCCTGGCCGACGTCTATGACGCCCTGGTCAGCGCAAGGGTATACAAAAAGGCCATGAGCCATGACATGGCCCTGGACATAATCATCGAAGGCAGGGGAACGCATTTTGATCCGGCCGTGGTTGATGCCTTTTTATGCACCGACCAGGCCTTTAAAATGGTCGCTATAAAATACGCCGACAAACCGGCCGCTGATCAGGCTCTGGGTTTGCGGCGCAAACCGGTGCGGACCAACAGCCAACCGGCTATAAGGCAGCCGAACAGTATGTAGCGGGAATGGACGAAATCCAGCCACCACCAGGCCTCGGGCTGGGGATACAGATGGCATAGGGACACATAACCCGTGCCGGCCAGGATGGCGGCCAGTCCGAGGATAATAAATTTCATGGTCTTCACCCGTTGACGCGTCTGAGTAAAACCGGCGGCTAACTGGCTGCCGCCCGGTCGATGCTGCCCCTGGCGGCCACGCAATGGTTGCCGCCCGCCTTTTTGGCCTCATACATGGCCAAATCGGCCCGCATCAGAAAGCTATCGGGTTTTTCTTCCGGCTGCAACTGCGCAACACCCAGACTCATGAAAACAGGTGGCATTTGCTTTTCCAGAAAACTCATGGCAATGGGCCATTGCTCATTGAAGGAGTAGCGGAACCGGTCGGCCGCCACCAGGGCGCTTTCCAGATCGGTTTCCACCAACAGAAGGCAAAACTCGTCTCCGCCCACCCGGAATGCGGTGTCCTGTTCCCGGAGCATCTTTTTGGAGCAATCGGCAACCAGGCTCAAGATGGAGTCTCCGACCTGGTGGCCGAAGTTGTCGTTGAAAGGTTTGAAATTGTCCAGATCCAAGCAGATCAAACTAAGAGGGCGGCCGTAACGCGTGGCGCGGGACACCTCGTCGGACAAGGTGCTGTGAAAGTGACGGCGGTTATACAGGCCGGTTAGCGAATCGGTAATGGAAAGCCGGCGGAGTTCGTCTTCCAGCTGTTTGCGGCGGGTCATATCATGGAAAAATCCGACACTACCGATGACCTTGCCGCCCTTGACTATGGCCACCGCTGACAAACGTACCGGCGCCCATCGGCCTTCGCGGTTGCGGCCCTCGGTCTCATAGCCCTCCAAACGTCCCGGTCCTCCGTGGTCGTTGCCCATCAGGGCCTTATTAATTTCCCTGGCCCTTTCCATGGAACCGTATATTTCGGTGATGGACAGCCTTCCCAGCGCCTCTTGGGCCGTATAGCCGGTAAGCCTTTCCGCCGCGGGATTAAAAAAATTAATGACGCCCTTCAGGTCCACCCCGATAATCGCATCAGGGCACAGCATGGCCAATTCGTGGGCAAAATCATTTGCCGACACACCGCCCTCCACCAAGTACGTTCCCTTTTCCCTCATGCCGTCACCCGAAAATCCATCATTGGCTTTAATATTAACTCACATCCGAGAAAGCAGATTTAGCACCATCGGGCAACTCTTGGCAATATGTGATTTATGTGTCCTGGTTAATTTATGTCAACCAAGTTTACAAAGCAAGGACGGATCATCATTACAAAAACCATTTACCAGCATTTGTTGGATGTTTGGCGCATATACTTGCGAAAGTACTTGGATTGTTGTGAAAAATATGTGTAGAATATTTTATTTCCTTCCTAGAATATGCACACCCTACACGATTTTGGTTTGATACTTCTCTATTTAAGAAAAATGCGGCGATTATGAGCGGCGCCTCGCATATTAAAAATCGGTCCACCAGGAAGGACCATGCCTATAACAAGCTGGTGGACCTTCTTCCCGGCATTTTGTTTGAAGCCGACCTGGAAACCAACATCACATTTACGGACAAATCTGGGTTGGCTACATTCGGCTACAACGAAGCCGACCTGGAAAACGGGCTAAGCTGCCTGAACATGGTGATACCCGAAGACAGGCCGAGGGTCGCGGCCAGTTTTGAACGCACCACAGGTGGAACCGATTTCGCCAGCGAATACACCGCCCTGCGCAAAGACGGCACAACCTTCCCCATGTTGGCCTATATTTCGCCCGTCAATTCAGGGGAAAAGGTCATAAGGTTTCTGGGCCTGGTGGTGGACATCAGCAAATTCAAGCAGGTGCAGGAAGACCTGGCCCAATCCGAGGAGAAATACCGGCTGGTGGTGGAAAACGCCAGCGAGGGCCTGCTCGTCACCGGGCAAGGCAAATTCCGTTTCGCCAACCCAAAGGCCTGTGAATTGCTGGGTTACGGCCCTGAAGAAATACATGGCATGGACTATCTCCAATTCGTACATGCCGATGACCTGGAAGTAGCCATCAAGGCACAACAACAACGGCGCGAAATCAGGCCCGGGGGCCCTCATCACAAATTCACCTGCCGGGTGTTCAACAAATACGGCAAAGAGGTTTGGCTGGAATTAAACGGCGTACCAATTGTGTGGGATGGAAGAGATTCCTGGCTCAATTTCGTCATAGACGTGACCCAGCAGCGGATGGCCCAGGACGACGCCCTTTTACGCGCCAAATTGCAGGCCGCCATTGAGACGGCCGGAGCCACCTGCCATGAAATGAACCAGCCGCTGCAGGCCGTTGTTCTCATGACCGACCTGATGATGACCCAGATGGACCGGGACGATCCCCTGTTGCCGCGCATGGAAAAGATGCGCCAGCAGGTGAGGCGCATGGCCGACATCACACACCGCCTCAACCGCATCACCTCATACAAGGTCAAGGATTATATCGGCCTAGGCAATATCCTTGACCTGGAATCCGTGGGACCGGAACGGGACCTGGACGACGACGAAGACGAAAGCCAAAAGACCGGCTGATCAAGGCGTTTGCCAAGCCCGCCGGCAGACTCCCAATTGACCATCGAGCTTGATTGCCGCTATATTTAGCAGCGGATACGCCTCATCTTTAATCACTACCAATTGAATTGATCAAGCAATGACCACCAAGCAAAACCAATTTGACCACAAGGCCAAAGCCATGGACCAAAACCCCGTTATCAGGGAAATGGCCCTTAACTTTTCTTTGGCCATAACCAAACACATGCCCCCGTCACCGGAAATCGACGTTATGGATTATGGCTGCGGCTCGGGGTTGATCGGGATGCATCTATACAAGAACTACAGGTCCATGATCATGATGGACACGTCCGTGGGCATGCTGGAGATATTAAAGGAAAAAATCGAAGCCCAAAACATAACCAACATGCGGGTAATCAATTGCGGAATCGAAAATGCGCCGCTGGAACCGGGTTGTTTTGATCTGATTTATACGAACAACGTCCTGCACCACATAGCCGACATCCCCGGTTTTTTAGCCAACATCAAACCACTGTTAAAGACCGGCGGCCATTTGTGCATCGGCGATCTGGAAAAAGAGGACGGCACTTTTCATCCCGACGGCATGGATGTGGAGCATTTCGGCTTTGCCGAGCAGGAAGTGCGCGCCTATCTGAATGACAGCGGTTTTGGGGTAATGGATTACCAGCGGTACTACATCATCAACAAGCCGAACAAATACGGGGAGATGCAACAATATCCCTGCTTTTTTACCGCTTCCGGATTGGCGTGATCAGAAAAGACCGGCCGCCCATGAGCGGATTTGTTCGGGGCTCAAATAATCGCCATCGCCTATCTCGGGCAAGGAAAACATGGCCACCCGCATGATCAGCCAATGCAACGGCTTAAGCTCGGCGGTGCTCAAGCGGCCCTTGAAAAAAGCAACGGCGACCGGCCGGATTCCGGGTATCAACTTGCGGAAATGATCCAAATAATACCTTGCCGTGTGGTTGCGTTCCATGGCCCTTAGGCGGGGGCGCGGCCTGTCGGGAGCGTCGAACCGGGGATCGACATACAGCGTTTGGTCCTGGTCCGCCTCACCGGCGGTGGCGCTCATGCAGGTAAAGAAAAAAGCGGTTTGGCTGACGGCGAGCCTGGCTTGGTTGTCTTTAAGGAACCGCTTTATCCTTGGCGTGCAGCGGCCCAGGCGAATGGGGCTGCCCACAGCCACCGCATCATATCCGGCAAGCTCCTGCCGTCCGGCAGGACCGATATCGACCTCGGGGCCGTTTGCGGCCAGCGCCTCGGCTATGACCTGGGCGGCGGAGGCCGTGGCCCCGTAGCCGGAGTCATATACCACCAGGATTTTTCGCATTGGTTTAACTCCCAGTGCCCGTAGAAACATTTCGAGGACAAGATGAAGTGATGATGTCCTGGTTAATCGAAATTCCGTCTAATCATCATCGCCGCCTTGACGGTTGTTCTTTCGAATCTCGGCCAACTCGGGATAGAGCTTTTCAATGCACTCCGGGCACAGGCCGTGGCTGAACTCGGCGTCTGAATGCTCGGCCAGATAGTATTCGATCTGCTGCCAATAGCCCTCGTCGTTGCGCACCTTCTTGCAATTGGCGCAGATGGGCAACAGACCCTGCAAGCTCTTGACCTGGGCCAGGGCCTCTTTCAACTCCGTGACCAGGCGCTGGCGCTCCAGCTCCAGTTCCTTGCGCCTGGTGATATCGCGCAAAATGCCCACCGAGCCGATGACCTTGCCGTTTTGGCCGTAATAAGGAAAACTATGGTCATTGACCCACTTGTAGGTGCCGTCCTTGCACTTTATCAGGTAGTCCAGCTGCACCTCGCCGGTGCGGCCCTCCTTGCGTTTGCGGCGGATCTCTTTCAGGTCAACGCCGGAACCATCGGGCGAATCAACTTCCACCACCAGCATGGAGAAGGACATCTCGTTGATTTCCTGGAGCGTATAGCCTGTGAGCCGGACGATGCCCGGGCTGAAATAGTCATAGACCATCTCATCATAGCGGAGCTGGTAGAGCACATCGCCGGTGGTTTCAGCCAAAAACCGCAACCGCGCTTCTTCCTTGGCGCCTTCGGCCAGGCCTTTGATGATGGGCTGTTTCTTGCCGCGCTGGTCTTGGGCCATTGGTGCTCCTGTCTACAGCGGACCGCGTAGGGCCAGGCCCAGGGCCCGGTGGGTCAGTTTGGCCGCGGTAAAATCCCAGGCGCTCATGCCCAGGATCGGCGCCAGTTCCACCACATCAAAACCCACCACCGGACAGCGGGCGCAGACGGCCTCCAGCCAGGCGGTGACCTGTTCCCAGCTCAGGCCGCCGGGCTCGGGCGTGCCCGTGGCGGGCATGATGCCCGAGTCAAAGCCGTCGACATCCAGGCTCAGATACACCGGCCCCTCCAGGCCGTCCAGGGCCTTGGCCAGCCAGTCCGGATCGTTGTGCACGATGCGGGCCCAAACGGGCTTCAGGCCCCGGCTGCGCACCAGCTCCATCTCCTCCAGAGAGCAACTGCGGCTGCCTATATGGCGAACCTCCAGGCCCAGATCCAGGGCCCGGCGCATGGCGCAGGCATGGGAATACTTGCTGCCATGGTATTGATCGCGCAGATCCAGGTGGGCGTCCAGACACAATACCGTGAAATCAGGCCCCCCCCTGTGTTTGACCATGGCCCGCAGGGCTCCCACGGTGACGGTGTGCTCGCCGCCCAAGACGATGGGCAGCCTGCCGCCGTCCAGCTCATAGGTCACCGCGGCCTGGATGCGCTCCAGGGCCCGTTCCAGGCTGCCGCGGCAGTCCACCACCGACCTGGTGACCACGCCCCGGCGCATGGGTTCTTCGTCAAGGGGGATGTCGTAGAGCTCCAATTGGTTGCTGGCGCAGATTATCGCCGCCGGGCCCAGGGCCGTGCCGCTGCCGTAACTGACGGTGGCTTCCAGGGGCACGGGAATGATGGCCGCCCTGGCCTGGTCCTCCGGCGGAATGGGAAGCTCGGAAAACGGTGTAATCGGTCCGGTTTCGGCCATTGGCCCGTCCTTTCGCCGACGATAGGAATACCATGTTGCTTACATGGCATTATATACTTAACCCCAGGCAGGATAAAAACGTTTCGCAAACAGTTTTTTTTGGCCGCTCGCTATTGACCAAAAAACAGATAGGAGGCACAATCCTACGCCATGTTGGTGCCAAAATACATATACCTGACCAAGGGCAAGGGCGTTCACCAGGAAAAACTGGCCAGCTTTGAGGCCGCCCTGCGCGATGCGGGCATCGCCGCCCAGAATATCGTGGAAGTTTCCAGCATTTTTCCGCCACACGCCACCCTGATTTCCCGAAAAAAGGGCCAGGAAATGCTGGTGCCGGGACAAATCCTCTATTGCGTGCTGGCCCGCAACGACACCAACGAACCCCACCGCCTGATATCTTCGTCCATCGGCCTGGCCGTCCCGGCCGACCGCAGCCACCACGGCTATCTTTCCGAACACAAGGGCCGTGGCCAGAAAGCCCAGGCCGCCGGCGACTATGCCGAAGACCTGGCCGCCGAGATGCTGGCCAGCACCCTGGGCATAGAGTTCGACGTGAACCAGAGCTACGATGAAAAACGCCAGGTCTTCAAGATGTCCGGCAAGATCATCAAGACCTCCAACATCACCCAGACCGCCGTGGGCCCCAAGGACGGCAAGTGGGTGACCACCGTGGCCGCGGCGGTGATGATCACCGGTTGGATCGATGCGCCCAGCCTCTAGCATCGGGCCATTGACTAGCGGTTCCCCGAAAAGCTAACATCAACGTAGAACAAAGTCACAACTGAACCGATTCGCATACGAGGCATCCTTGAGCGCTCCCCGAACACCCGGCCCGCGCCGTATCATATCGTCGTTGTTGCTGGCCTGTCTGTTGCTGCTTTTGGGCGCGGCATCTCCCCAACAGGCCACGGCCGCCGGACGCCGCCTGGCCCTGCTGGTGGGCATCAGGCACTTCGCCGACCTGGCCATCAGCGACCTGCAATACACCCACCACGACGTTGAAATGGTCAAGGATTGGCTGCTGGACCCCAGCGGCGGCGGCTTCCGACCCCAGGACATCCGGGTGCTGCTGGACAGCCAGGCCACCATGGACAACCTAGTGGCGCTCAGCGACTCGCTGATTCAAAACACCACTCCCGATGACATGGTGCTGATCTACATATCCAGCCATGGATTTTTCACCGACGAAACGGGCAACATGGGCGTGGCCCTGTATGACTCCAAATCCGTGGGCCTGGGCTCCGACGGCCCCATCCTCAAACGGATCACCACCCTGACCTCCAGTTTTGTGAAATGCCTTTTGGAGCGTCTGCCCGCCGGGCAGCGCATCATCATAGCCGACTTGTGCCACAGCGCCCAGGTGGCCGAGGGACTCGATTGGGTCTGCGACCTGCGGGGCGAGGCCATCTACGGGCCGGAAAAAGACGCATTAAAGGGAACGACCATTGAAAAAGGCCCCCAGGGCCAGGTCACGGTCATTGCCGCGTCGTGCCAAAGCCGCCAAAAGGCCTGGGAGTCCAGGGAGCTGGGCGCCAGCATCTTCACCCATTTTCTGGTGCAGGGCCTGCGCAACGAACACGGCAGCCTGGTGCGGGCCTTCGAGTTTGCCAAGGACCGCACCCAGCGCCAGGCCAACGACGAAAAGGGGCACCTGCAAATCCCCAAGCTGATGCGTTATCCGGCCCAGGCCAAACTGAGTCTGGCCCCGCTGGGCAACGCCACGCCCTGAGGCGCCAGGCCTAATAGCCGATCTTGTCTTCCAGGGCCACCCACTGGTCAAAGACTTCCCGAGCCAAGGGGCTGACCGCGGTGATTTGCCGCATGTGCAGATCCCGTTGCCCAGGCTTTAGGGCCGCCTGCCTGAATAGGTATTCATCGTCAAACCCGGCCCTTGCCGCGTCTTCCCGGTCCGCCGCATAGTAGATGGCGTCCACATGGGCCCAATAGGCCGCGGCCAGGCACATGGGGCAGGGCTCGCAACTGGCGTAGACCACGCATCCTTGTAGGTTATAGGTGTTCAGGGCCTTGCAGGCCCGGCGGATGGCCACCACCTCGGCATGGGCCGTGGGGTCGTTGGCGCTGTGCACCTCATTGCCCGCCTGGGCGATGATCTGGCCGTCCTTGACGACGATGGCCCCAAAGGGACCGCCCGTTCCGGCCAGCATGTTGGCGCGGGCCAGCTCCACGGCCCGGCTAAGCATTTGCGGGTCCGGCGGCGCCGGGTCTATCTTGCCTCGGTTTTGAAAACTGCCGCTGTTATCCGGATTATTGACCACGCGAACCTCCGCTTACCAAATTGAACCCTCGGCAATTAAATTATCCCATGAGAGGTCCGCGTGGTCAAAACCGGAGGAGAATCAACCCAGAGTCCACCACTTGTTGAAATAGGTCCGCCTGTTCCGGGCGGCCTGTTCAACGGCCCACTTCTCCAAGCCCATCCTTTGGATCTGGCAAAGGTTGAACACCTTCAGATTGTGGGGCAACTGGGCGGCCCGGTCGGCAAAGGGATGCAATAGATCACAGGGAAAAGTGTCGCATTCATAGCAGAAGTCATGGCCGTTTTCGCTGACGCAGCGCCACGCGCCGCAGACATAGTCCGGGCCAAAGGAATATTTGAAGGTGGGTATTTTGCCCTGATGGGCCCGGCAGCCGTTGCAATGCATGTCCTCGACGGCCAGGCCCATGAGTTCATGATACATCTCGACGGTTTGTCTGGCCTGGTCGTCCTTATCGGCCAGGTAGAACATGCAGTTGAAGCAGTCCAGCCCGCACGGCGCGGTCATCTGTCTGTAATCCATGGCGGCCTCCTTTTCTCGATTTGCCGCCAATGAACCACGTATGAACCAACCGCGCATCCCCCATCCGGGCGATGAGGATCGGCGGTGCTAGTGAAAGCCGGACCAGAAAGGTATCAACCCAAGGTCCACTTGTTCTGGAAATAGATCCGCCTGGCCTCGGCGCCGGGCCCCTTTGCCCATTGCTCCAGGCCCATCTTTTTGATCTGACACAGGTTATAAACCTTGGTGTTGTGGGGCAGCCTGTCGGCCCGGTCGGCGTATGGGTGCAACAGTTCGCACGGAAAATCGCCGCATTCATGGCAGAAGTCGTGGCCCTTTTCCGTGATGCAGCGCCAGACGCCGCAAACATAGTCATCGCCCAGGGAGTAGATCTTGAATACGGGTATCTTGCCCAGGTGGGCCCGGCAGCCCCGGCATTGCAAATCCTCGGGGGCCACGCCCGTGAGTTGGGCCAGCTTGTCCAAGGCCGCCTTGGCCTTGTCGTCCTTGTCGGCCAGATACAGCTGGCAGTTGAAGCAGTCCAATCCGCACGGCGCGGTCATTTGCTTGTAGTCCATGTTTGCCTCCATCATTCTTCCGGAGTGTACATCAACCAAAACACGCAAGGGAACCCTGGGGCGCACCCGACCGGGCGGTAAAGGATCCGTCAACCTCGGCCATATGTCGGCAATACATATCCGGCTTTGGGTGTATAGTTGAATAATGGGAAAGAAAAAGCGGATTGAAAGAACCATTCTTTCAACCCGAGGAGGTTGTCATGACCTTGAAAAAACTGACATCAACAGCCGCGCTGACGGTTATTTCGACCATGGCCTGGGCCTTGCCCGCGCTGGCCCAGCAGGGCCGGGGGGGCTTTAGCTGCCCCTGGGGGACGGGCGATATGATGGGAGGCGGCGGCTGGTTCGGCATGATCTTCATGTGGATTTTTTGGGGCTTGGTAATCGTCGCGCTGGTGGGCGGAGTACGTTGGCTGTTCCGCGCCAACCCCCAAGGCGGCGGCCAAAGCGGCCCGGCGAACAGGTCCGAAGATCCATTGACCGTGCTGAAAACCCGTTACGCCAAAGGCGAAATCACCAAGGAAGAATTCGAGAAAATAAAGGCCGACATCAGTTAGCATAAAAAAAGCCGCGCCGGGAGGGAGCTTCCCGGCGCGGCGTGTTTTAAATTATTTGCTTTAAGACAGGTTCAAATTGTGGCAGCGTGGCCGCCGGTTGCCGAACTCCTGTTCGTTTACCTTGGCCATGCGTTCCAGATACTTACGCCACCGCCCCTTGTTCTTTGTTTCCAATGTGTTTTGACGTTGTTCCATGAAACGCTCCTTTCGCCTGCGTCGCCACTATCTCCTATTATTATTATGGGCCTTGGTTTCACAATTTCACAACAGTATAATTCGATTAAACTCTTTAGCCGGGCTAACAATTCGCCATGAATGCGCCAGTCAACCGGGAAAAGGCACCATTGATCACCCAGCCTCCATTTTTGCCCATGAGTAAAAAGGAGCTGGACGCATTGGGTTGGGACGGCATTGACGTGCTCATCGTCTCGGGCGACGCCTATGTGGATCATCCCACCTTTGGCGCGGCCCTGATCGGTCGCTGGCTGGTGGCCCACGGTTATCGCGTGGGCATAGCGGCCCAGCCCGACTGGCACGACATCTCGAGCATCATGCACATGGGCCGTCCCCGTCTGTTCGCCGGGGTCACGGCCGGGGCCCTCGATTCCATGCTGGCCCATTACACGGCCTTCAAGAAGCGCCGTAGCGAGGACGCCTACACTCCGGGCGGCGTGATGGGCCGACGGCCGGACCGGGCCATCATCGTCTACACCAATCTGGTGCGCCAGGCCTTCCGGGGCCTGCCCGTGGTCATCGGCGGCATAGAGGCCTCGCTGCGCCGGGCCGCCCATTATGATTTCTGGAGCAATAAGCTGCGGCGCTCGATCCTGCCCGATTCCAAGGCCGACGCCCTGGTCTACGGCATGGGCGAGCGGGCCATCCTGGAGATCGCCCGCAGTCTGGAAAGCAGCGGCAACGAGACGCCAGCCAAGGCGCTTTGGGGCATCCGGGGCGTCGCCGTAATGGGTCAGCCGGACAGCACCCCGGCCTTTGCCGAGGTCGAGGAGTTGCCGTCTTTCGAGGAGATAAGCTCCGATCCGGCCAAGCTGATGCAGGCCACCCTGATCATGGAGCGCCATGTGCACCAGGCCAAGGCCTGGGCCGTGCAGCCCACCGGCAACCGGGCCGTTTTGATGGCTCCGCCCGCCGAGCCGCTTTCCACCGCCGAGATGGACCAACTCTACGGCCTGCCCTTTGCCCGCGGTCAGCACCCTTCCTACACCCAGCCGGTTCCCGGCCTGGAGACGGTCATCGACTCCATCACCAGCCACCGGGGCTGCGGCGGCGGGTGCAGCTTCTGTTCCCTGGCCCTGCACCAGGGCCGGGTGGTGCGCTCGCGGTCGGCCGAATCCATCATCGCCGAGGCCGAGCACCTGACCAGGGGGCCGGACTGGCGGGGATCGATTAGCGATGTCGGCGGCCCCAGCGCCAATATGTGGGGCGCCGTTTGCACGGGCCACAAGGCCTCATGCAAGCGCGCCAGCTGCCTTACGCCCCGGCGCTGCAAACACTTTGAAGTGGACCAGCAGGCCATTGCCGGTCTGCTGGACCGGGTGGCCGCCACCGACGGCGTCAAGCACCTGCGGGTGGCCAGCGGCGTGCGGTTCGACCTGGGCATGGAGTCGCCGGAATACCTTGAAGCCCTTATCAGCCGCTATGTGGGCGGCCAGCTCAAGATCGCCCCGGAACACATCAGCGCGCCGGTGCTGCAATTGATGCGCAAGCCCCGCCTTGAAGTGTTCGAGCGTTTTCTTGAAACCTTCAACGCCATATCCATCCGGGCGGGCAAGGAGCAATACGTGGTGCCATATCTGCTCAGCGCCTTTCCCGGCTGCCTGGACCGCGACATGATCGAGCTGGGCCAATGGCTGCGCCGCCGGGGCTGGCAACCCCGCCAGGTGCAATGCTTCGTGCCCACGCCGGGCACCGTGGCCACGGCCATGTTCCATGCCCAAGTGGATGAACACGGCCGGTCAATCAGTGTGGCCAAGGACGTCCCCCAGCGAAAGAAACAGCACGATCTGTTATTTTCACCGCCGGGCAAAACCAGCCAAACTTCCAACCATCGTCCCCAAAACCATAAGGGGCGCAAGAAACGCTGACGCTTGGGCGTCCCTGCTTCAACTTGCGCGAATCAATTAGTGTATTATTTTAGTTTGAATTGTCGTTGAAGCGGACAAGACCGCCAATGCCTTTGTGCGTTGCGGGCCTTATTGCTACCGGCGGCCAAAGGTTTTTCAGGGGAAGCATGGATCTCATATTTCTGCATTATGGAATCGAAACGCCGGCCGGCAGATTTATATGCGCCGATTGCGGCAAAGCCATCCGCATTGTAGCCCCGACAACCCTGCCGCCGTGTCCGGATTTCAACCCCAATACCCATAAGCGCAAGGGCTGGATGGCCGAAGAAGAGCCCAAAAGAAAAAGTAAGCCCGCAGGCCCGGCCTATCCATCATCAAAATAAAAACCCGGATGCCGAAAAATTCGCGGCATCCGGGCTTCAGTCATATCTTTAATTTAGTTACTTTAACGCAATGCGTATCTCCACCAGCAATTCCTCGGGCGGAGTTGTTTCCGGGTCGTTGAGGTATATCTCCATGCTGGGTTGCATGGCCTTTTCCCGGCCTGTCGGGGGCAGCCAAACGCCCTGCAACTCGGCGTAGGTGGCTGACATTCGTTCAAATGGGCCCTTGTGCAGGGCCACGGCATAATCGCCTCCGCTGATCTCCTGAATATTCACATCCGCCTGGCCGTGCATGTTTTGTTCCACCGCGATGCAGGCGTCATAGCGAATCTGATTGGGCGCGGTCAGCGAAGGATCGTCATGGGACAGGCCCAACATAAGCGGCTGTCCGGCCAGCAGGCCCTGGGGCGCGGCCCAGGCGCAAAGTTTTTCCCAAGCCGCGCCGCACTGTTCATAAGGTCCAACATGACGCACATAGGCCACCCTGATTGGTTCGAATTTTTTAATCTGGGCATCCATTTTCAATTCTCCGAAACCGGACATACAGTCCTTGTTGTTGCCTTGCCCTGCCGGCCGGGCCTGGCTGCGAAATCCCGTAGGCGGCTGATCAAAGCGGGACCTGAACCCCCGTATGAACGATTCCAGATTGTCATAACCCAGTTCCAGGGCGATGTCGGTAACGCTCATGTGGCTGAAACGCAGTTTGTGCGCCGCCCACTCCAGGCGGATTCGCCGGTGATGCTCTCCCGGCGTTTCTCCCACAACCTGTTTGAACACCCGCAGGAAGTGGTGGAGAGAGAGGCAGGCCACATTGGCCAGTTCCTCAAGGGGCAGCTTGCGGTTCATGTTGTTTTGCATGTAAAGCTGCACCCTGGCCATGCGCTTTTGATGATCCTCTATAGTCTCGCTTTTCATTCGCCTATCCGGTTGTTGATGGCCGCGACCTGGAACCCAGCATACAAAACCGCGCCACTGAAAGCTTGACGTTTATTGCTAATTTGAAAATGCCGAACATGGCCTGCTTTGCAAGGGCCGGATAAAAAAACGAGCGGGCCCGGACAGGCCCGCTCGTCTGCACACTATTTGTTTGATGATTCAGCTAGTTGCCACCCCTGACAAGAGCAACCAAGTCGCCGACCACGCCCTTCATGCTCTTGGATTGGGCGTTGAGCTGCTCGCTGGCCGCCGCGGCCTGTTCCGCGCTGGCGGCAACGGCCTGGGTCACCCTGTCCATCTCTGAGGTCGCGGTGGAAATCTGGATGATGCCCTGGGCCTGTTCGCTGGAGGCCGCGGCTATCTCGCCAACCAGTTCACCGACCTTTTTCGATGTTTGGCGGACCTGCTGAAAGTCTTCATCCGTGGACTGGGCCAGCCGGGAGCCCTCCCGGATGTTTTCGATATTGCCTTCGATGAGGCCCTGGGTGTTTTTGGCGGCCTCGGCCGCTCGCATGGCCAGGGAGCGCACTTCACCGGCCACCACGGCAAAGCCTGACCCGGCCTCGCCGGCCCTGGCCGCCTCCACTGCGGCATTGAGCGCCAACAGGTTGGTCTGGAAGGCTATTTCATCGATGGTCCGGATGATCTTGGCCGTCTCGTCGGATGTGACGGTGATCTTGTCCATGGCCCGCTTGAGGGCGGTCATGGAGTCGGTGGTCTTGTCCACCACGCCGCTGACCTCGACCATGAGGTTGTCGGCCTGACGGGCGTTGTCGGCGTTTTGCTGGATCATGGAGTTGATCTCCTCCAGCGATGCCGAGGTTTCCTCCAACGATGCCGCCTGCTGGGACGATCCCTCGGCCAGGCTGTTGCTGGATGAGGAAACTTCCTCCGAGGCCGCGCCCACCTGGTCGGCGCCCAGGTTCAGGCTCTCGACGACATGGTTGATGGGCCGGACAATGGAGCGGGTGATGAAGAAGGCCAACAATATGCCTATCGTCATTCCAATGGAACCAACGATAGCCGCCACCAGTTGGGATGTCTTACCGGTGGCATCCAACTCTTGCATGGCCGCGTCGTGCTGCTGCGTCAAAACAGCCAGGATCCCTCTGAGTTTCGCCTGGGTGGCATCCATTGCCGGCATGGTGTTCTGGTAAAAAACCTCCAGGGCTTCGTGCTGGGCATGGTCCAGGGACTCTTCCAGCTTCCGGGCCTGGTTCAACAGGGCGACAACCTCATTGAGCGCCGGAATAACTTTGCCGACATATATCTCTTTGCGAACTTGCGGGTCCGTGGTTTGGTTGAAACCCTCGGCCGACTCGTGCAATCCGGCATGGGCGGCCTTTAACTTTGTAATAATGTCGCCGAACTCTTTCCACGAATCCGACAACTGCTTGGCCTGTTCGCCCGTCAGCCACTTGCCCAGGGCGCACTTTTCCGGGTTCAGTTCCACATCGGCCGGCTGATTGCCGATGACGGCCCTGGCCAGCTTTTCGGACCAGATACGATGGTCATCCAAGCGCTTTGCCAGGTCCATCTCCAGCTCGCCGTGCTTTTGTTTCCAAAGCTTGCCAATGGTCTGCGCCGATTCGTGAAGCTGCTGATGGGGCTGTTTAATATCCTCCAGAAGCGTTGCCAGGCGGGGATCGGACGCCGCCATTTTTTGGGCCTCGGGACCATAGAGGAATTTGCCCAAGCCGCACTTGTGCGGATCGATCTGCACATCCAAGGTGGCCTTGTTTTCCAGGAAAAACGTCTCCACCGTGGCTATCCACTTGTAGTGGTCGATTTCCTTTTCCAGCAGAAAGGACTCCAACTCACCAGCCTGGACGCTTTTATCACTGCTGTTGAAAAGACTGGAAACGGAATAAAACGAATTGAACGACACCAGCGCCAGCAGCACCACAACGATACCGAAGCCCAGATAGAGCTTCAGCTTCAAGCTCAAGTTCCTCACGCAAGTCTCCCTTTTGTCAATTCCATGTTGAGGAGCGGAGGCAAACATCTTAAAACAATAAGCTGTAGGTGTTTGCGGTAGCCAGGATTGGCTTGTTGTAATAATGAATACTATTAGATAATTTTACAAGACGCGTACATGACTTTTTTGCAACAAAGCCTATTGGTATATTGCCCACTATTTTTTAGCGAATACGCATAAATAAAAAACCAGCAGCAAACCGAAACGGCACACTGCTGGTTTTTTGGCTTTTTGGGAATCTACTTGGCGGTGCGCAGTTCCCGCCGCAGGATCTTGCCGCTGATGGTCTTGGGCAGTTCCGTGCGGTATTCGATGAGGCGCGGATATTTGTACGGAGCGGTGGTCCGCTTCACATGGTCCTGGATCTGCTTGGTCAGCTCATCCGAGGGCTCATAGCCTTTGACCAGCACCACGAAGGCCTTGACCAACACCCCGCGGATGCCTTCCGGGTCGGGCGCGCCCACCACGGCGCATTCGGCCACGGCCTCATGCTCCAGCAGGGCCGACTCCACCTCAAAGGGTCCGATGCGGTAGCCGCTGCTCTTGATGATGTCGTCATCGCGGCCCACGAACCAGAAATAGCCTTCCTCGTCCCTAAAGGCCCGGTCGCCGGTGAGATAATAATCGCCCTTGAAGGAAGCGGCCATGGCCTCGTCGTCTTTCCAGTATTCCTTCATCAACCCCGGCGGCCGCTTGCCCTCGCCGATGAACATGGCGATGTGGCCCTCCTCGCCCGGAGGCAGCTCATTGCCGCCATTATCGATGACGCGCATGTCGTGGCCCGGGGTTGGTTTGCCCACGCTGCCGTATTTCAGGGGCATGTGAGGATAGTTGGAGATCAGGGCCACGGTCTCGGTCTGGCCGTAGAAGTCGTAGATATCCAGGCCGGTTCCGTCTTTCCAGGCCTTGATCACCTCCGGGTTCATGGGCTCTCCGGCGCTCAGGCAGTGGCGCAGCTTGAACCTGTACCCCAGCAGGTCGTGCTGGATCAGCATGCGGTAGACCGTGGGCGGGGCGCAGAAGGTGGTCACGCCGTATTTTTCCAGGACCTTGAGGGTGTTTTCCGGGCTGAACCCGCTGACGCTCTTGCGCTGGAGGATAGCCGCGCCGACGATCATCTGGCCGAACAGCTTGCCCCAGGCGGCCTTGGCCCAGCCGGTTTCGCTGATGGTCCAGTGCAGGTCCGTGGGCTGCAAAGTCTGCACGTAACGGGCCGTGACCGCGTGTCCCAGGGGATAGGCATTGCCGTGCAGGACCATCTTGGGCTGGCCGGTGGTGCCGCTGGTAAAGTAGAGCAGGAAGGGATCGCTGCTGAGCATCTCGCCCAGGGCCCCCCGCTCCAAAACCTCCGAGCCTTCGGCCATCTCCTTGTCAAAGTCGAACCAGCCGGGGACCTTGCCGTCGATGACGATCTTGGTCTTAAGGGTGGGGCACTCGCGCTCAACGTCCTCGACCCGCCGCACGTGGTCCATGTCGGTTATCACCGCAGAGGCCTCGGCGCGGTTGACCCGGTATTTGATATCCTTGCCCGTAAGCAGAACCGTGCCGGGCATGGGCACAACGCCGAGCTTGAACATGGCGATCATGGCCACATACCACTGGGGCACGCTGTGCAGGATGATCAGCACCCTGTCGCCTTTTTTCAGGCCCATTTTGACCAGCGCGTTGGCGAATCGGTTGGACTCGGTGCTGAGCTGATAGAAAGACATGAAGTCGGCGTGGTCTCCGCTTTCATCCAGCGAAAGCAGAGCCAGTTTGGTTCTATCGGCGGCCCACTTGTCCACCACGTCGAAACCGAAGTTGAATTTCTCGGGGATATCCCAGCGGAATTCGTTATAAGCTTTTTCGTACTCCGCTGTTCTGCTGGTGTCGAATTGCAAAGCAAACCTCCCTGCTGTCCGCCGCCCCAAAAACGCGGCATCAATGGTGCGGGTCTTAATCACGTTGTTCGACGTTTGGCGCCGAATGTTGGTTGACTGCGGCGGCGTAATGAGCGGCGCCATGTGCCGGGCAGTTGTTTATGATCCAAAGCAATGCTGAAAGCCTGTGCCGCATAATTGAGAAAGCCGTGAGATGAACCCGCCGCACTTTCGATCCTTACGCCAACAGGTGATCCATCTCCCCTGGCAGGTGGCTTATTAAACGATAAAAGACGTTTCATCCCAGTTTGTGGCTTTGTGCAAATCCTAGCGAAAACCAAACAAACTCGCAAGATGCCGGGAGCCGGTTTGAGACTCATTACCGCTGTTCAACAATCTTTTGTTTATAAACAAATTACAAAATCGAAATACATACTGCTGACGGCAATTTTACGCTTATTCCTTCCCAGCACCGCGCCATGCACATTAATATTTGTTTTTATTGATAATTTACTCAATATGCCGCGAATTAACAAAAAACTCCCCGTTGGCACCATGGTTGCATTGTTGCCAAGTATTCACATCCAGATATTTGCGTGCAACAAACTCTTGCGATGGAGGAGGCGTTGGCTGATCCAGCTGGCGAAAGCCGTAAAATGAAAAAAATCGTGGTCAGCCTGCTCAAAGGCGGCGTGGCCAAGAGCGAAACATCGGTCCATTTAGCCCATGGATTGGCCTTGGCCGGATATAAGGTTTTGTTGGTCGACACCGACGTGCAGGCCCAATGCTCGGATATGCTCGGCGTGGAGCCGGAAAACGGCTTGGCCGAGGTCATAGCCGGTTGGGCCGACCCCCAGGACGCCGTTTGCCAGGCGCGGCCCAATCTTTGGCTGCTGGCCGGAGGCGTCAAGCTGGCCGCGGTGAAGATGGAGATCGCAAGGCGGGAAATGGCCCCCGAGGCCGTGCTGGCCGAGACCATCGACCGCTATGAAGGCCAGTTCGACGTCATGGTCATGGACACCGCTCCGGGCTGGGACACCCTGCTGGTCAATGCCTTGTATTGCTGCGAGGACGTGCTGTCCCCGGTATCCATGGAGCCCATGGCCCTAAAGGGTCTGAGCCGCTTTGAAGAGCGCCTGGATATTGTGCGCAAGTACAAACCGTCGCTACGCCTTCGTTGGGTGGCGCCCACCTTTGTGGACGGCCGGGTCAAGAAATCGCGCCAGATCATGAAACAGCTCGAGGAGCTTTACGGCGATCGGCTGACCCCGCCCATCAAGTATTCGGCCAAGCTGTCGGAAATCACGGCCTTTGGCCAAACCATCTATGAATCGGACCCCAAGAGCCCCGGCGCCAAGGGCTACCGGCAACTCACCCAGAAAGTCATTGCCGACTGCTTTGGCGAAACCCGGGAAGTGGTCATGCCCACCTCCGCCAATGTCGTTTCAGCGGCAGCGGCCATTGCCGCCGAGATGCCCGCGCCGGCCGCCGAACCTGCCGTCATGGCCGCCGGCGCGCCGGATATGGAGCCTGCCGCCGAGCCCGTCCGGGAGCCCGTGTGGGAATCAATGGCCGAAGAACCGGCCGTCGAATCCTTTGCCGGGCCCGTGTCCGAACCCGCTCCGGCCGCCGTGGCCTCCCTTGGCGCCCGGCGCCACGCCTTGCGCATGCGCCTGGCCGGAGCGCCGCCGGATCAGACGGCCCAAGCCAAACCGCCCGCCGAGGTCAAAGCCATATCCGGCGCGGCCGGGCGCATCCGCCATGCCCTGCGCGACCGCCTGGCCAGGGCGGCGGTGGGCGGCCCCATGACCAGGGACCGGGTGCTCCAGGCCATTGACGGCATGGAAATGCTCGACGACCTGACGCCCGCGGTGCGCGAGCGCCTGATCAACCACATAGTGGAGCGGTATACCGATGTCGGCGCCTGAACCCAAAATGACACTGATGGAAGAGGCCTTTGGCTGCATCCGCATAGTCAAGCCCGATAGATCGGGCAAGACGGCCCGCCCGGCCCCGGCCGAAATAGCCCAGCCCCCGGTCAGCCAGGACCCGTCCGAAAAAGATCCGCCAGACGAGGAACTGCTTCAGGCCCTGCGCAGCCTGCGCCTTTTGGGCATGGTCGAGGAACTGAAGCAACAAAGCCAGGACCCCGCCCTGGAGGGCATGAGCTTTGAGCAGCGGCTGGCCTATCTACTGGAAAGGGAGATCGATCAACGCGCCAGAAAAAGGCAGCATAACAAGCTGAAAAAAGCCGGTCTGCAATCCTATGCCGACTTGGATGCTGTCTATTACGGCCCACAGCGGGGCCTGTCGCAAACGGTCATGGAACAGGTCGGATGTTGCGCCTGGATCGACGATGGTCAGGATATGCTTATCTGCGGACCGACCGGCACGGGCAAGACCTATCTTTGCAACGCCATCGGCCGCCGGGCCGTTGAGTTGGGCCACGGCACGGCCTACTACCGTCTGCCCCAGATGCTGCGGGCCTTGGCCGAAGCCAGGGTCACCGGCGGGTTCAAGGCAGCCATGGAAGAGCTTTTAAACCTGGATCTGCTGATAATCGACGACTGGGGCTGGGGCAGTCTCAGCCGCAGCCAGCGCCTGGACCTGCTGGAGATCATCGAAAGCCGCCACGGCCGGAAATCCACCTTGGTGGCCTCGCAACTGGAGATTGGCCAATGGCCGGAGTTCATCGGCGACGTACGGGTGGCGGAATCCATCTGCGACCGGATGACCAATGCGGCGCAGGTGTTCAGCCTGGGCGGACCATCGTTGAGAAATCAAGGAGACGTAAGCCCATAATCATCCGCCGACAGTTTATTTCAAAATCGTAATGCGTATTACGTTTTCGTAATACGCCCACGGCGGCCCCGGAGGGCCGCCGAATTTTTAATACCGCTTAGCCTTTTCTTTTGCCGCCCAACCCCGGCATCCATGCCCGAACCTGGTTTTTTCCCGGACGGCTTCCGCCCGGCGCTGATCATGCTATTATGGTTTAAACCAGGTTTCCCCCGGAAAAGACACCCCGCCCGGCCCAGCCAAAGGGAGGCCTCCAGAGTATCATCAAAGCGGCATAATCCGACGGAGACCGACTGTGGACAGCCAAATCCGCCACAACCCCCTGACCGGCCAGTGGGTGATCTATTCCAAAGCCCGTGGCCAGCGGCCCCATGACTTCAACCAGGGCGCGGACAGCGCCGCCCAAATCCCGGACCACAGCGCGGCCTGCCCCTTTTGCCCGGGCAATGAACACATCCTGGGCGAGGTGGTGTTCGAATTGCCGGGCGACGGCCCCCATGGCTGGGCCACCAGGGTCATCCCCAACAAATTCCCGGCCCTGCGGCCCGGCAACGACCCCACCCGCCGCAGCGACGGCCTATACCTTTGGCTGGACGGCCACGGCCGACACGAGGTGATCATCGAGTCGCCCCTGCACAACACTGATATCGCCCTGATGAGCCAGGAAGAGGTCTTGGCGGTCATCGAGACGTATTATCAGCGCTACCACTCCTACAACCGCAAGCACGACGGCATGTACGTGGTGATCTTCCGCAACCACGGCCCCAAGGCGGGCACCTCGCTGCTCCATCCTCATTCCCAGGCAATCGTCACGCCGGTGGTGCCCCGCCAGGTGCGCTACACCAACCTCGAATCCTTGGAATATTTCGACCACATGGGCAAATGCCTGATGTGCGCGCTTTTGGAGCAGGAACTGCGGGACGGTTCACGGCTTGTTCACGTAAACGACCATTACGCCTGCTTTGTGCCCTATGCGGCGGAAACACCCTTTGAACTGTGGATCGTGCCCAAGGGCCACCAGCCCGACTTCGGCGCAGCCGACCCCGGGCAGCGGGCCGCCCTGGCCGATATCCTGCGCCGGGTCCTGGCCCTCTTGAGCCGCAGGCTCAATAACCCCAGCTACAACTACATCATCAACACCCCGCCCCGTTTCCGGCGTCACGAACCGGCCCTGCACTGGTATCTGCGCATCCGGCCCCGTCTGACCACCAGGGCGGGCTTCGAGATCGGCTCGGGCATGAGCATCAATCCCCGCCTGCCCGAGGAAGACGCGGCCTACCTGTTGGAGACGCCTTGATCTTTAAATTTTCCCCCGATATGGGCTAATGTGAAAAACACGGTCGCCGCCACGCAAATTGGATCCGATTCCAAGGTGAAGACAATGAAGATCCCCTTTTATCAAGTCGACGCTTTTACGTCCCAGGTCTTTTCCGGCAACCCGGCCGGAGTCTGTTTGCTCAATTCCTGGTTGCCGGACAATGTGCTCCAGTCCATAGCCGCGGAAAACAACCTGCCTGAGACCGCCTTCCTGGTCCAGGCGGACGGTGCATATGACCTTCGCTGGTTCACGCCAACGGTTGAAATCGATTTGTGCGGCCACGCCACGCTTGCCTGCGGTCATGTCATCTTTGACTTTAAGGGCGGCAAAGAAGACCGCATTTTGTTCAGGAGCCAGAGCGGCGATCTATATGTTCAGCGCAAGGACAATCTGTTGTACCTGGATTTCCCGTCCCGCAAGCCGGAGATTTGCGCCCCGCCCCAAGGGCTTGACGCCATTCTCGGATTGTCACCAACTCAGGTGGCCCGCTCCAGGGACCTGATGGCCGTGCTCGACGACGAGGACGCGGTGAGAACCATTGAGCCCGATCTCGACGCCGTTGCCGGGCTGGACGCATTCGCCCTGATCGTGACCGCGCCGGGAAAAGAAGTTGACTTTGTTTCACGATTCTTCGCGCCCGGCGCGGGGATTCCCGAGGATCCGGTGACCGGATCGGCGCATTGCACTCTCATTCCGTATTGGGCCGAGCGGTTGGGTAAAAACAACCTGCAAGCCCGCCAATTGAGCCAACGCGGCGGCGAGCTTTTCTGCGAGGACAGGGGAGACAGAGTGTTGATCGGAGGACGCTGCGCCACTTATTTGTCCGGGACAATCACTATATAAAAGGCCGGGCCCACCGAATCGGTTGATTCTTGTTGTTATCTCAAAAGGGTTGACGTCAGTCCCAATCCTGCCGTCAACAACTGGCGGATCGAAATCTATCCGGACCATCTCAGGGTGATCGACGGGGACAACAACTGGACCGAGGTTTTCAGCGTCAGAGCCCAGTTGAGCACTTGCCTGGATGCCCATGCCCCGCTGGCAGGCGTTGGCGTTGGCTCCGCGCCGTCGGGTCAAACACCCAGGAATTGATCCCCGAAGGGACGCCACTCCGGCATGGCGTCCTCCCTTCGCGCATTCTTCGCCCTCGGGCAACAACCGGCCAGGATTTTGCCTCCGTAATACCGCCAAATTGCAGGGATAAAAATATATCCTTGCACTAGGTCTTTCCGCTTGCGACAATTTACTTAGTTGCCGGGTGCCTTTTGCACCCCTGACTTTCCCACCACATGAAAACCCCTGTTCCCGGCTCGCGTCTTTTACCTTGGGAAAATGCGGCATTAGTGCGCCAAGAGCGCCACAAATGCAGTTTGGGGGTGAAGTGCCATGCAAACAACCCCAAGGGCTTTGGTGATCGACGACAGCGCCCTCATCCGGCATACGGTCAAGGAAATCCTTGGCGATTTCATTGTCGACGTGGCGGCCAACGGAAAAATCGGCCTGGATATGGCCATTGCGGGCGCCTACGATGTGGTGGTCTGCGATGTCGAAATGCCGGAGATGGACGGCCTGACCCTCTGCCGCCAATTTAAGAGAACTCCCTGTAAAAAAGAAATTCCGGTCGTGATCCTGAGCCACCTTTCCGATTCCGAGGATGTGGAAAAAGGCTTCATGGCCGGAGCCGACGCCTATGTGGCCAAAACAAAGGTGCGCCAGCAACTGGTGGAAACCATCAAGGGCCTGCTTGTGGGCAAACGGTTTTTCAGCAATCACCAGATGATTTTGCTGGCCGAGGATAACCGGACCATCCAGGCCATCCTGGTGGAAGGCCTCTGCGGCGCGGGCTATAGGGTCGAATTGGCTGTCAACGGCAAGGAAGCCATCGAGCTCATCGACAAGGACCGGCCCAATCTGGTGATCACCGATATTGAAATGCCCGTAATGGACGGCATGGAGCTGACCAGGGCCATCCGGGCCAGACAGGAGTTGGCCTCGCTGCCCATCGTTATCATGAGCGGCCACCAGGATAAAAAGGTCATGCGCGAAATGTTCACCCTGGGCGTAAGCTCCTACATTGTCAAGCCGTTCAATATCGAACAATTGCTGATTACCGCCGAACGCATGCTTGAGCACCAGCACCAGCTTCTATTATTGGATCGCCAACGGCTCAAGGCCGAGCGCGAATCCATGTTGGCCAGCATCGCCAGCCTGGCCGGAGCCCTGGAGGCCCGTGACGAATACACCAGGGGCCATTCCGACGCCGTGGCCGGCATTTCCGTGCAGATCGGGGCCAGGCTGGGCCTTTCCGACAAAAAACTACGCGACCTGGAAATGGGCGGCAAACTGCATGACATCGGCAAAATCGGCATTCCAGACAATGTTTTGCACAAGCCTTGCCGCCTGGACGGGGACGAATGCGACATCATCAAATCGCATCCCATGGTGGGCTACCGAATAATGAGTCAAGCCCCGCCCCTGGAGCCGCTGTTGGACATGGTCAGGCATCACCATGAGCGCTTTGACGGCAAGGGCTACCCCGACGGCCTGTCCGGGGAAGACATCCCCTTGGAGGCCAGGGTGATGGCCGTGGCCGACACGTTCCATGCCCTGATCAGCGACAGGCCCTACCGCAAGGGCATGGACAAGGCCAAGGCCGTTGGGGTCATCCAAGACAGCAGCGGGACCCAGCTCTGCCCAAAATGCGTGCGGGCCTTCCTGGATTGGATCAAAAACGACCAAAGATGCTAGCCCCGAAAAAACGCCGGTGACGGGCCGCCAACCCGTCACCGGCGTTTTTAATCAAAAGCGTATGGCTCCTACTTGGTCTGTTCCTTTTGCAGGCGGACCAGCTCTTCCCACAACTCGTCGACCTTCTTTTGGGTCTGCTCCAGGCTGCCGCCGTTATCGATGACAAAGTCGCCGTAGCCCACCTTTTCATCAATTGGCAATTGACTGGCGATTATGCGCTTGGCTTCTTCCTCGCCGATGCTGTCGCGTTTCATCAACCGCCTGGTCAGCTCTTCCTGGCTGATATAGACCACCAGGAGCTTGTGGAACATGTGCTGCATGTTCAGCTCGATCATCAGCGGCACCACTATGAGCACTATGGCGTTGGGGTCGGCCTTGGTGATGGCCTCCAACTGGGCGATGAACTCCAGGGCGATCTGCGGGTGAATGAAGCTCTCGAGCTTCTTGCGCTTGACCATGTCCCGGAACACGATGTCGGACAGCTTTTGCCGATCCAGGGTCTTGTCGTCCTGCAAGACCTGCTTGCCAAAGAACTCGACGATCTGCTCATAGGCCGGTTTGCCCGGTTCGACGACCTCATGGCTAATGGCGTCGAAATCGATCTGGTAGGCGCCCTTTTCGATGAGCATGTTGGTGACGGTGGTCTTGCCGCAGGCGATGGTGCCGGTGACGCCCACCAGCAGGCGGTTGTCTTCGCCGCGCACGGCCCGGATCTGGTCTAGGCCGCCGTAGGCGCCGGGGAAGGTGCTGGTCAGGTCCTGCTCGGCCCCGGAGAAGCTTATGGGGTAGCGGATGCCCCGGCGGTACAGGGTCTCCAGGCCGCGCAGGGCCTTGTCCATGTAGCCCACGGGCAGGGCCATGACCAACTCGTCGTCCTGGGCGTGGCCGTAACGCCGCTCGCCGTAACAGGGGATGGTCAGGGCCGGTTTGCCGGTGTTGTAGCAGCGGCCTATGGCGTCGGAACACGACGACTCGCCCACGCAGAAGAACTGCATGACCTCGTAGTCTTCAAACTGCAAGGCGTTGATTAAAAGCATCATCTGAGCCGGATTGGCGTATATCAGCACGATATCCGGTTCAAAGGGATTGTAGACCAGGGGGGCCAGGGCCACCGCCTCGTACTTGCCCAAGGGCAGCCGGGGGATGGATTCTTCGTACCTCTTGCCGTCTTCCTTGGTCCTTGTCCAGACAATGGAACGGAATGTGCCGTCCTTGAATTCAGGCGGCGAATCCGAAAGACCTATGATCGATGGGCACACCGGCCCCAGGAAATCACCCAACTCGGCGCCCACTGTCCAGTCCGCCCCCCTGACCAGGGTGATAAGCTGGCACAGGGTTTTTTGGTGATCAGCCCGGCGCATGAACGGAATTTCATCCAACTGGGCCTTGTCTTCAAGCATCTTGAAGGCAACCGGGAATGATTTCAGCCGCATCAACAGTTCCATGCGTCTGATAACGGGCTCCCAGTTTCTTGTGGCTTGCATTTAACGAACTCCTAATCCCGGAACCGCACTGGGTGGTAGTTTCCTTGTCGCAGGGCTTGCACCAGGTCGGCCTCGCTTTTTATATCTACTGTAAATTCAGTGGCATAACAGCCAATCGTTCCCATTTCATGGCAGTCGCTGCCGCCCAGGCCCGGCAGGCCCAGGGCCTCGGCGACCCGGCCGGAAAAGCCGTTCTCGTCGGGAGTGACCTTGCCGTTTAAGACCTCTATGGCGTCGACGTGCTTGAACATCTCCCGCTCGGCCGCCTGCTCCACGCTCAGGCCCATCTGCTCCACGCCGGTGATCAAAAAGCCCCGGAAGGGGTGGGCCATGGCCATGAAGCCGCCGGCGGCCTCCACTTGGGCCCGCAGGTCGGCCAGTTTGGTCACGCCTTTGATGTCCTTTTCCAGGCCGTAGACCAATACATCGCCCTGGTCGGTGATGACCTCGTTGCCACGCAGGACCAGGAAATCGTGCTCCCGACCCAGGCGCTCGATATCCTCGGCGCTCCAGACGTGATTGTGATCCGTGATGACCAGGCCGCTCAGGCCGATACGCTTGGCCTCGGCGATGAGGTCTTCGATTGCCGCTCCGGCGCAGGGCGAGGCCGGGGAGGTATGCACGTGCATGTCGATGACCATGCCCCCGGTGGGCCTGGGGGCATCGGCCAGGGGCGGATGACTGACCGGCGTGGCGGCGGAGGCGGCTTGGGCCTTGGCCGTCGCGGCGGGAGCGGAAACGCCCGGCTGCCAGTTTTTGATAAAGCTCTCCAGGCTCAGGTCGGGGTCCTGTTCCTTGGCCTCCTGATATTCGATGGCCATCTTGGCGTTCTTGGCCGCATGGGCCATCTCGATCAGCAGGTTGGCGAAGTGGCGGCAGGCCCCCCGGCCGATGACCTTGGCCACGTCGGCCCGGAAACCGGGCGCCAGGCGCATGCCCACGGCGGGCTGCAACTTGTCCAGGGCCCTGGGGCATTCGGGCGTGGTCCAGCGGTGCCACTGGCCGCTGATGGACAAAATCTCCAGTTCGTCCTGACTGAAGACCACCTCCATGTCCAGGCCGTACAGGTCGTCATCCAGGGTGCCGAAGGCCGACAGTCTGTTGGGGGCGCTGCGGTCGACGCTCATTACTTTGTTGCGCATGAATTTAAGCATGGGGCATCTCCCTAGTTGTTGTCCAAGACGCCCCGGACCATGGGCGAGTCGGCGTCATAGGCGGCGCAGCGGCCGATAAGCCGGGTGTTTGCCTTGGCCATGTCCTGGAAAAGCTCGTGCGGCAGGTCGTCCTCGGTGGGGGCCATGGCCGACATCTCCTTGGTGCCGGAAAGAATCACGCCGTGGCAGGCCTCCTCGACCATGAACAATAGCTGGCTGTCGGCCACGTCTTCTCCGGCCAGGCCCTTGAAGATCTTGGTCATGCCCGGCCCCACCCGGACTCCGGCCAATTGGGGCAGCCGCTCCAGGGCAATGTATTCCACGGGATCGAAACAGCGTTCTATGCTGCCGCCGACCTTGGTTATCTCCATATCAGGCAGTTTGACTATCACCTCCACGCGCATTTCGCAGAAAGTGTCGTTGAGGCGGCAGACATTGCGCAGGCTGCCGTCTTCCAGGGGCTCCACGGTGGTGGCGCGGGATCTGGAAAATTTGAATCGCTTGGCGTTTGGCATACTTTTTGGGCCTTTCCTTCATTATCTCCGGCATTTGATCATTGCTGATAATTTCATGAATGACCGGCCTAATCCAGGAATTTTGTCATGACCTGGCGCAGTTCCTTTTTGGCGATTTTGCCGATAAGCGAACGGGGCACGTCTTCCTCGATGATGATTTTGCGGGGCCGCTTGTAGCCGGACAGGCCTTTCTTGCAGTATTCATCAAGCTCTTCAATAGTCAGCTGCTTGCCCGGTTCGGGAATGACAAAGGCCACGCCCACTTCGCCCCAAACCGGATCGGGAATCTCCACCACGGCCGAGGTGTTCACGCCGGGGTAGCGGTTGAGGAAAGACTCTATCTCCAGGGGATAGACGTTGTAGCCTCCGCTGATGTACATCTCCTTGATGCGGCCCACGAAATGCAGATAGCCTCGCTCGTCCAGCGAGCCCAGGTCGCCGGTGCGCAGCCAGCCGTCCACGAAGGTGCTCTTGTCGTCCTCGGGGTCCATGTAGCCCTTGATCACACTGTGGCCCCTGACCCACATTTCGCCCACGCCGCCCATGGGAAGCTCTTCCCCGCCGGGCCCCATGATCTTCATCTCCAGACCCGGTGCGGGCTTGCCCTCGGTCTGCTCCACCGTTTCGTCCGTGTCTTCCAGGGTGGTGAAGGTGAAGAAGCCCGTGGTCTCGCTCATGCCCCATGAGGCCACGATCTTGGCCTTGGGGAAGGCCGCGTTGATCTGGCGGATCAATTCCGGGGTGGAGGGCTCGCCGGAGACGACGATGCAGCGCACACTGGAGAGGTCCACCTTGGAAGAATCGGCGTTCTTGAGGATCAGGCGGTACATGGTGGGCACGCCGCCGGTGTAGGTGATGTTGTACTTCTGGATCAGCTCCAGGGTCTCCTGGGGGTCGAACTTGGGGGTGACGATACCCGTGGCTCCGCCGTAAAACTGAGCGGCCAGGATGTCGTGGGTGCCCGCCACATGGCTGGTGGGCATGTTGCACAGCACCGTGTCCTGGCGGGTGATATCCCACACCTCGCAGGTGTCCCTGGCCATGCCCCAGGAGTTGGCATGGCTGATCACCGCGCCCTTGGGCCTGCCGGTGGTGCCGCTGGTGAAGATGACGATGAGCGGATCGTCGCCCGAAGGCTGTTGGTCCGCGGGCACCTGGGCCGGCTCGGCCTCCAACAGCGCCTCGTAGGGCTTGGCCCCTTCCAGTTGGCCGAAATAGGAATAAACCGCTTCGAATTTGTACAGCTTCAAAAGGCCTTGCACCTCGGCCTTGATCTCTTCGGGGAAGGCCAGGCCAACCAGAATGCGCGGCGAGGTGCGCTGGCAGAGGTCGTTCATCTCGCCGGCCTTGAAGCGCGGGTCAAGGGGGATGACCACCAGGCCCAGCTTGGCCGCGGCCATGTACATGGTGGAAAAGGCCGGGGACTGGGGCAGCAGGGTGGCTATCTTGTCGCCCTTTTTCAGGCCCAGGGCCATCAGCGAGCCAACAACGCGGTCGATCTGCTCGTTGAACTGGGCCCACGTGGTGGGCTGGTCAAAGAATATATAGGCCGGCTGATCCGGTATCTCCTGGGCGTGTTTTTCGATTATCTTGCTGAACGGTCCTCGCATTTTCACTCTCCCGTCATTGCCCCGGCGGTTGGGGCTGGTTGTTGCCATGGCGGCCTATACCTCGCCAAGCAGGCGGGCGGCGTTGCCGTAGAGCCACTTCTCCTTGACGCTTTCCTTCAAGGGCAGTTGGCGCACTCCATCGGCAAGCTGCTTGATGCTCTGGCCCATGAAGAGCCAGGTCGAACCAAAAAGAACCTTGTCCTGGATCACCGAGTTGCCCAGATTCAGCAGGGGCTCCCAGCCGCTGCCGGGCATGGCCAGATACTTGGGCAGATACGATGCGATATCCAGGTAAACGTTGGGGTTGCGCCAGGCCACGGCGCACATCTCGGCCACCCAGGGCCAGCCGCCGTGCCCGGCGATTATCTTCAGCTCCGGGAAATCCTGGGCCACGATATCCAGGTAGGTGGGCCTTTCCACCTCCATGTTGTTGGTGGAGTAGTTGATGGACAGATGAAACCAGATGGGTATGCCCAGCTCCACGCAGGTGCTGTAGATGGGGTACATCTTGGCGTGGGTGGGCGGCATGCCCACGATGAACGGCCGCACGGCCACACCCCGCAGGCCCATGTCATAGCAGCGGCGGATCTCGCGCACCGCGTCCATGCCCTTGAGGGGGTCTATGCCCGCGAAGCCCACCAGGCGCTCCGGATAGGCCGCCACCAACTCGGCGTGGTAGTCGTTGGGCAGCCCCTTGATGCCGCCGGCGGTTTGCTCGTCCAGGTTGAAGATGACCGCCTTTTCCACGTCCATCTCGTCCATCTGCTCGATGAACGCGGCGGGTTTCATGGTTATGTGCTTGACCAGGGGGGCCAGCCTGCCGCGCAAGGCGTCCTGGTCAAGGGTGGTTTTCATTTGGTACAGCTCATCGGCGCTGATGCCCAATAGCGGCGCCACCCTGGGCCCGAAGACATCGCGCAGGTACACGGCCATCTGGGGCGGCAGCGAGGCCACCATGTCCACCATGACCTCGGGCGTGGGCATGTAGCAAAGGGCGTCGATTATGCGTCCCACTACTTGGCTACCTCCGCGTCACGTTCGCGCAGCACCCGCCGCAGCAACTTGCCGGTCTGGTTCTTGGGCAGTTCGCCGATGAACTCAACCAGCTTGGGGGCCTTGTAGGCGGCCATCTTTTGCTTGCAAAAGGCCAGGATCTCCTGTTCGGAGACCTGGGCGTCGGGCTTGGGCACGATAAAGGCCTTTACCGTCTCGCCGCGATAATCGTCGGGCACGCCCACAACCGCGGCCTCCAGCACGGCCGGATGCTGGTAGAGATAATTTTCCACTTCGGCCGGGGCGATGTTGTAGCCCGAGGCCACGATGAGGTCCTTGATCCGCTCCACAAAGAACAAGAAGCCGTCTTCGTCCATGTATCCGGCGTCGCCGGTGTACCACCAGCCGTCATTTGTAAAGAGCTTGGCCGTCTCCTCGGGGTTTTGCCAATAGCCCTTGACGATGCCCTCGCCGCGCAGCACGAATTCGCCCTGCTGGCCCCGGGGCACGATGTTGCCCTCCATGTCGACGATCTTCAGTTCGCCGGTGCACACGCCCAGGGTTCCGCAGCCGGGCTTGTTTTTGTTGACCAGCTCCACCGCGCCCGGCCCGCAGGCCGTTGATTCGGTGCAGCCGTAACCGGCGTAGAGGTAGGTGCCGACCTTTTCCCGCCACTGGTCCTGCAGGGCCGGGGGCACCGGCGCGCCGCTGGCCAGGGTGCGGCTGAGGCTCGACAGGTCGTATTCGCCGAATTTCGGGTGGTTCAACAGGCCGATATAGGCCGTGGGTGGGGCAAAGCCGAAGGTCAGTTTGAAGCGTTGGATCGTGTCCAGCATGTCTTCGGGGTCAAACATGGGAATGGGCGCGCAGGTGGCCCCGGCCATGATCGCGGGCATCAGGATCAGGGCCTGGCCGCCCACGTGGAACAGGGGGAACAGCAGGTAGAGCCTGTCCTTGTCCGTGACGGTCAGGCCGTCCACCACCAGACCGGCCGAGAAGTTGTAGTTGCAGTGGGTGATCATGGCGCCCTTGGGGAAACCGGTGGTGCCCGAGGTGTAGAGCAGGCAGGCCAGATCGTTTTCCGCGTCTATTTCCGGCTGGGGAACCGGCCCCTGATCCGCGTTGATTATCTCCATGAAATCCACCGCGCCTTCGGTCTCCTGCTTGGGCAGGGACAATAGCGGCGGAATCTTGGCCGTTGGCTCGCTGAAGTCCGTGGCGTGGATGGACACGACCTTGAGCATGCCCAGCTCCTTGGCAATGGGCATGACCATGGGCGCCAGCAGGTCCAGGCAGAAGATGGCCTTGGCCCCGGACTGCTTGCAGATGTAGTTCACCTCCTGGTCCTTGAGCATGGCGTTGAACGGCACCATGGTGCAGCCCGCCTTGAGGATGCCGTAGATGGCGATGACGTGCTGGGTGCAGTTGGGCAGCATGGTGGCCACCCGGTCCCCCTTTTTCAAACCCAAAGAGGCCAGATAGGCGGCCACCCGGTCGCTGTATAGATCAAGGTCCGCGTAACTGGTGACATGGTGCAGGAAGATCAGGGCTTCCTTTGCCGGAGCGGCGGCGGCGGTCCTGCGCAGGAATTCATACACCGGAATTTTCTCGGTCTCCCGAACGGGTTTGGCCCCCCAGGTCTGGTCGTATTTTTGGTAAGAGAGATTGGCCGACATCGATACACCCCTGATTAAAAATGAAACAATGTTTTCTTTGATTATCATTTGTAAAACATTGTTTCAATTAATGTCAACACAAAATCCCGCCCGCGTTGGTCGCAATGACCTAACCGACAATCAACCCGATGGAATTAAAGGAATATTTTTTCAGGAACCGGGAGGGAAACCGCTTTCCAGAACAGAGGGAAAAAGAAGTCCATAGTGTCGACAAGCTTCCATTTCCGGCCCCGGTAGTACCAGATGGAAACCTCCCGCTGCATGTGCATGAAAAAAAGGCCGGTTATCTGGGCGTCCTCGATGTCCGGGTCCAGCTCTCCCTTTTGACGGCCGTCGTTGGAGATGCGCTGGAGCATTTCGTGGACGTCATAGCGGGCGTAGGACTCGCGCTGCATCCAGGTGCGGGTGGGCACGGTGATGAAAAAGGTGATGGCCAGGCCGGGGTTACGGTCGTAGTAATCCATGGAGACCCAAAAGGCCTTGCGAAAACGCTCCCGGGTGCTCTCCAGGCCTTGGTCGTGCATGACCGTCAAGGCCTTGAGTTCATCGATCTTTTCCTCAAGGATGTCCAGGATCATTTCTTCTTTTGAATGGAAATACTTGTAGATGGTGCCGGTGCTCATGCCCGACGCCTTGCTGATGCCGCGGATGTTTACCTGGTGGAAGTCGTTCTGGGCGAAAAAGTCCAGGACTATGGGGTAAAGCCGGTCTTTTATTTTTTGTGGTATCTCTGGGCGTTGCACGGCGTTTTTATCTGTGAACACGTTTTACCATCCGCGCTTACAATACGGGTATAAATTAAAACATTGTTTTTGATCGTAAGTCTGTGCTGTGGGCCTGTCAAGACAAATGATTCAAGGGGTCTGGCCAGTTTTCACCTTGAGGGAACTTATATTATCAGTTGATTTTATTTGGCTTTTATACTTGGAAAAGGCCGCAAGCAATGGATTCACTTAATACTTGAGGAAATCTATTTAACATGCTGTTATTACGTCATTAACACAAGGTGAAACCGGCTCGCATTATCGGCAGTGAACTTGTTTGGGTATAGTGCCGTAACGGGCCTCCTGGAAAAGCTATTTTTACCTGGGGGAAGTGGGGCCCCCCTTTCGACAAAGGTGGTCCCCGGCTCCCCCCAGACCCCGCCTCCCCCCTCCAAATGACGTTGCTTCGAGTTGAGTCTGAGGTTCTCTGGGATCTGCCGGAATGTGTAGATATTCAGTGCGCGTTGGCGAATGAACGCACCCATCTCAGGCAGGATTACGCTATGAAATCGGCGTGTGGGTCGTGCCTGACGGTTGATGTGGGGCCGGTTGGCTAGGACCATGCGCACCAGCAACACCACTACTTTACAGATAGGCTGGCCGACGGCCAGCCCGGCGCAGCGCGAAGCCATGCGCCGTGAGCCCCGGATCGGACTTGCTCCGTCCGGGGCGTTGTTCCTTTGCCCAAGGACGGGCGAAGGAACAAGAAAATAGCCGAGCCGACCCGGCGCGGCGCGAAGCCACGCGCCGTAAGCCCTGAATCGAATTTACTTCGTTCGGGGCGTTGCTCCTCGGGCCAGGGACGGGCCGAGGAACAGGAGATAGGCACCGGCGAACTTTTGATATTGCTCAAAAGCGAAGAATCCCCTCTGGCCGCCGGAGGCACAATGTCGGGGCAAAAGCACTTCATTTTTGCAACTCCGCGCCGATTCATGCTTCCTGGAAAGACCATTTTTACCTGGGGGAAGTGGGGACCCCCTTTCGACAAAGGTGGTCCCCGGCTCCCCCCAGACCCCGCCTCCCCCCTCCAAATGACGTTGCCTCGAGTTGAGTCTGAGGTTCTCTGGGATATGCAGGAATGTGTAGCTATTCAGTGCGCGTTGGCGTGTGGAAGCGATCGTCTCAGGCAGGATTACGCTATGAAATCGGCGTGTGGGTCGTGCCTGACGGTTGATGTGGGGCCGGTTGGCTAGGACCATGCGCACCAGCAACACCACTACTTTACAGATAGGCTGGCCATGGACGGCCAGCCCGGCGCAGCGCGAAGCCATGCGCCGTGAGCCCCGGATCGGACTTGCTCCGTCCGGGGCGTTGTTCCTTTGCCCAAGGACGGGCGAAGGAACAAGAAAATAGCCGAGCCAGCCCGGCGCGGCGCGATAGCTACGCGCCGTAAGCCCCGGATCCGGACTTGCTCCGTCCGGGGCGTTGTTCCTTTGCCCAAGTACGGGCGAAGGAACAAGAAAATAGCAAAGGGCCCTCCGTGGTGGAGGACCCCGTCAGGCTGGTTTAGTTGCCCGCGCGCCTTAGCAGCTCATCGGCCATGGCCCCTACCTGGGCCTTGGCCTGGTCGGCCACCAGGGCCGGGCACTTGTTCTCCATGTCCGCCTCGATGATCTTGGGATCATAATCAATGAAGCCCAGGAACTCGAACTCGGGCAGGGACTTCTTCAGGTATTCCCGGTCGGTCTCGCTACGGGTCTTGCTGCCCACGATGAGGATGTTTTGCACGCCCAGATCGGCGGCCAGCTTCTTGATGGTGTGGGCCGTGTCCACGCTGCGGCGGCCGGGTTCGACCACAACCACCAGGAAATCCACGCCCCGGCTGGTGCCCCGGCCCAAATGCTCCAGGCCGGCCTCCATGTCCAGGATCAGCACCTGCTTGGTGTTGAGCACCATGTGGGCCATCAACACCTTTAGCATGGTCGAGGCAGGGCAGATGCAGCCGCCGCCGCCCTTTTGCACGGTGCCCATGACCATCAGGCGCACGCCGTCATGCTCCATCGACAATTTTTCCGGCAAGTCATGCACGGTTGGATTCAGCTTGAAGAAAGTACCGAAGTTGTTGCCTTTACTTTCGGTTCTTTCATCGATCAGCGCCTTCATGTCGCTGACCGGCACCAGGTTTTTATAATCCGGGAAGCCCAGGGCCTGGCCCAGATTGGCGTCCGGGTCGGCGTCCACTGCAAGGACTTCATGTCCCCGCTCGGCAAAGGCCCTGCTGAGCATTGCCGAGAATGTGGTCTTGCCCACGCCTCCCTTGCCGCTTACTGCAATCTTCATGATTTTATATCCTTCCTAGCATCCGCAGCCGCTTGGGGTGTAACCCATGGGCGGCGTGGCATATATGGCCAGCAAGTGGTCAATGTCAACGTCACAGGAGACGCCTTTGGGGTGCTTGGCCTTGCAATCACCGTCGCGCCCGGCTCCGGTCATGGTTTTGACCAGGGGCAGGGTGAACGCGCCTTGTTGGATGGCCGCCACGATATCGGCCTTGGTCAGGCCGTGACAATAGCAGACCATCTCGTTATCCGGGGCGGTTTTCCAGTCCCTGGTTGCCGGGCCGATCCGTCCGTGGCCACCGCAGCCGCAGCCGCAGGAATGTTCATGTTCACCATGGCTCATTAGCGCATCTCCATCTGGTAATCATTACTGAATAAACTATAAGCACTGATCACCGGGTGTGCACGTCATTGGCGGCTGTAATATATGGCCATCATCTTGTAAATGGGCATTCCGGCGGCCCAGGCGATGTCCTCGGTGTTGAAATAATGTTCGATGGTTCTGTCGAAAAGCACATTGCCATCGGCCGGGAATTCATCGTCGCCTTCGTAGACAATGAGCATGATCGGAACATTGGGAAATGCCCGGATCACCGCCGAGGCGTCTCCGCTGTCGCCGGGGCCTTCGCCGCCCACCTCCGGGGCCAGTTCCGTAAGCAGCTTTGCATTTTCACCGCAAAGTTTCAACAGCGGGGCCTTGGCCCGTTTGACAAAGGCGCTCCAGTAAAACTCGCCGCTTTCCACCTCGCGGTAGGTGATCCACTCGCCGGAGGGCAGGGCGCCGTCGGCATTGGCCAGGTAGTGCAGGATCAGGGCCTGCTCGGCCAGGGGGATCTCCGGCCCGTCGTCGAGGTGCTCCACGGTCATGGGGTCCTTGGTCACCTTGACCGGGCGGCCGTAGTATTTCATGGTCAGGGCCGCGCCGCCATCCACGCTCTCGGCTCCGGCTCGCTGGGCCAGATCCGCGAAATCCTGGTCAGTCAGCTTTTCAGCGGCGATATCAAAACTCATTTTATAGTCGTCCACCCGGGCCATGGGCAGCTCTCCTTGGTCTGAAATTATCGGAAAATGTGTGCTGATATGCTAATGCAGCATGCCGGACTTGTCGAGGGCAGCAGTCAAGCCCCGCCTAAAAAAGATTTTGTACAGGTTGGCTACCGAGTTGTTTGCCATATTTTATACACTTTATTGTCTATTTTATTATAACCATGCCACGACTCCGAACTTGCCCGAAGGGCACGATGCGGTAAGATAGAATCCATGGCCAAGAAAAAGAAACAGGGGAAAAGTGCGAACAAAGCTCAAGGCGTCAAACCCAAGGCCTTCAACGCCCCGTTCGCCGAATTGCGTAAGACGCTTAAGCAGGCTGAAATGCGTCAACAAGAGGCCATCGAACCCGCCCCGAAAGCGGCCGAAGACCTGCCCGACGACGCTTCCGAAGCGGCGTCTTTCACCAAGGCCATGGCCGGAGTCGCCCGGCTAGGCGATCAGGAGTCCCGGCATGTGAGCCTGGTGCCCGGCAACCCTCCGACCATCTATCTGCCGCCCGACGACGACCTGGAGGTCATGGCCCATCTTGCCGACCTGGTCTCCGGGGCGGCTGATTTTGACATGAAATATAGCCGCAGCTATTTGCAGGGCCGCCTGCCCGGCGTTGCCGACGACCTCATGGACAGCATGCGGCGGGGCCTGTTTCCCGTACAGGATCATTTGGACCTGCACGGCCTGGACCTTCAACAGGCCGAAAACGAGGTCCACGAATTCGTGGTCCGCTGCGTGACCAGAGGCATGCGCCACGTGCTCATCGTCCACGGCAAGGGGCTCAGCTCCCCGGGCGGCGCTCCGGTCATCCGGCCCCAGATCCCCACCTGGCTCAGCCGCAAACGCATGCGCAAGTTTGTCCTGGCTTTTTGCACGGCCCTGGTCCGCGACGGCGGCGAAGGCGCGGTGTATGTGCTACTGCGCAAATGGGCCGGGCCGGGCAAGGGCCTTACCTTTATCTGACGCCCCATATCTCAATAGCCGCCCGACCTTGGCCAACCATATGACTTTTCCTTTGGGTATAATATTGAAGATATATAGTCAAAGGCATACCCATGGACCCCACAGGAGCGCCGCAGTGAAGGCTTTTATTACAACTTTTAGTTTATTGGTGTTTTTTTCTTGCTTGCGCCCCTCACGGCATCGGCCGATTCAAAGGCTGATTGTTCCGGACTCAAGATCACTCAATGCCTCTACATCCCACCCAATGATCAATACACGCACATGTATCACCTTACATTTGGCCACGATTCGGGCCGGAGGGTGTCCAGGGTTAAGGACCGAACCTGGTCCCCGGCCCAGGGAATGGGATTTTCCTTTCAAAAACAAAAGGGGTTGGACCAAAGCTTTTGTTCCGGATTCAAAATCGACAAATGCCTATACATTCCACCAAATGACCAATATCCTCACATGTGGCACCTCTGGATTGGTCATGATTCAGGCCGGGCTGTCTTCAGGGTGAAGGATCGAGTCTGGTCGCCTGCGCATGGTATCGGGTTTACCGTGCAATAAACATCACCAGCGGCCTTTGCTGTTTTCACTTTTATCGCACGCATGAACCGGGTTTTAACGTGGAAATTACACTGAGATACAACTGCGATGGCGTTGACTTTTCCATCGTTGCCGATACGCTGAAGACGGTGGGCATGGCCCATCACGCCCCGGAAGTGCACAAAAAGGCCTTCGAAAACAGCCACACCACGGTATTCGCCTATGACGGCGGGCGGTTGGTGGGCTTTGGCCGGGCCATTTCCGACGACGCCTATCAGGCCGCCGTCTACGACTGCGCGGTGTGGCCCGAATATCAGGGCCAAGGCATCGGTGCCATGATCGTTAAGGCGATCCTGGAGCGGGTGTCCCACTGCAACGTGATCCTCTACGCGGCGGTGGGCAAGGAAGGCTTTTATCAAGAAATCGGCCTCAGCCGCATGAAGACCGGCATGGCCCGTTTCATGGACCAGAACAGTGCCCGGACCAAGGGCTTTATCGAATAGGCGGCGGAGTTAATCGCCCGGGATGCGCCGCGCAAATGGCCGGACCAAGGCCACTCCTCTATCAATTTTCGCATCGTTATAGGAAAACACTTTTCATAACAAACACTTGCTCAACAAACACATATAGTGATAGGCTGTACCACTTTAAGGAGCTATATCATGAAATCACTGCGAATTGCGCCATTGCTTTTAGCCCTGATTTTTATTTTTGTCGCCTCTGGGGCCTACGCTGAAAGCTATGGCAACTATAATGATTGCTATCGAGGCTGCCCGCAGGGGGACAACTCTTGCAGCCGGTGCTGCTCTAAAAAGAAAGGGGATTGCCGTAGACTATGCGATGGCAAGGCAGCCGCCTGCCTTCAAGCCTGCGGCAGCAACCCCTCAAACGTGGTATGCAACGAAAACTGTTACCGGCTAATACACGAGTGCCTTGATAGGTGCGACAACCAACCCATATATCTTATGGACTGCCCCGGCTGGTCCCACCCTTAGCACATATGGCAATGACAAAAGCGGCGGCGCATGTATCACCACGCGCCGCCGCTTTTGCTTTATATCGGCTTCGAACCCGTTAGAAATTAAAACGCACGCCAAACAGTATGGTGTGGATGTGGTGCGGGTCCACGTCCGAAGTATCGTAATTGCTGTTCTGCAGGTCGTGGGTGCGGTCGTTGACGCTGTAGTAGCGGTACATCAGATCCAGCGCCCAGTCGGCATTGATGGCCCAGGAAGCGCCGGCCAGGAACTGATAGGCAAAGTCCCAGGTCTTGTCGTCGGCCGAGATCCGCCGTCCGCTGGGAGTGGTCCAGTCCAGATCCTGATGCACGTAGGCCATGCCGATGCCCGCGCCTACGTAGGGAGTGAACGGCGTGGAGTTTTTCCAGTCCACAATGGCGTTGACCATGAATTTCCAGTGTTGGTCCTCGCCGGAACCGTTCACGGCGGGGTTCTGGCCGGTCACGTCGTCTATCTTGATCTTGGCGTAGCCCATCTCGCCCTCAAGGCGGAAGTAGTCGCAGATATGGCGGCCATAGGCAACGTCCAACTCCCAGTAGTCCTTGTAGCTGAGTTCGTTTTTCCAGGGCCCCACGGTGCGGTCCACGTCCGCGGCCCAGCCCATGCCGCCGCGCAGGGTTACGTAGTTGGGTCCGGCTGCAACGGCCGGTGCGGCCACTGCAAGCGCCAACAGCGCAACTGCCACGAGCATTAACCTTTTCATCATACTTCTCCCTTTTTCTTTTTGCTTCCGAACTATTGTTTGCCCGGCATGCCAATATCTACAGTAAATGTTGATATTGTCTACATCAACCAACTCTGTTCAAGGTTTTCTTTTTAATTTAATTGCGCCTCGCTGTCGAGTGCTTACATTTTTGTAAGTAATCGACTAAATACGCCTGAGAGGTGAAAAGATATGAGACTCGACAAATTTACGCTCAAGAGCCAGGAGATCATTCAACAGGCCGTGACCCTGGCCGACAAAGCCGGCAACCCCCAGACCGAGCCGGCGCACATCCTGGCCGCCACGCTACAGGTCAGCCAGGAAGTTGCCAAGCCGATCCTGGGCAGGGTCGGCGCTTCCGAAGCCGCCCTGGCCGCTGAAGTCGAAAAGGCCCTCAAGAAGCTGCCCAAGGTTTCCGGCGGTAGCCAGGCCTATCTATCCCAGACCAGCCGGGACGTATTGCAGCTCGCCGAAGACACCGCCGAAAACATGCATGACGATTATGTCTCGGTGGAGCATGTGCTCATCGCTCTTGCCCAAGACAAGGGCCCTGCCGGCGACGCCCTGCGTTCCTCCGGCGTTACCGCCGAGGCTATCTTGTCGGTATTGAAGGAAATTCGTGGCGGTCAGCGCGTAACCGACCAGAACCCCGAGGACAAGTACCAGGCCCTTCAGCAATACGCCACGGATCTGACCGAAAGCGCCCGCAAGGGCAAGCTGGACCCGGTCATCGGCCGGGACGAGGAAATTCGCCGGGTCATCCAGATCCTCAGCCGCCGCACCAAGAACAACCCGGTGCTCATCGGCGAGCCCGGCGTGGGCAAGACGGCAATCGTCGAAGGACTGGCCCAGCGCATCGTGGCCGGGGACGTGCCCGAAGGCCTCAAGGATAAGCGGGTGGTCAGCCTGGACATGGGCTCGCTCATCGCCGGAGCCAAGTACCGCGGCGAATTCGAGGACCGGCTCAAGGCCGTGCTCAAGGAGGTCACAGACGCGGCCGGCGAAATTATCTTGTTTATCGACGAGATGCATACCCTGGTCGGCGCGGGCAAGGCCGAAGGGGCCATGGACGCGGGCAACATGCTCAAGCCGCCCCTGGCCAGGGGCGAACTTCGCTGTGTGGGCGCCACCACTATCAAGGAATACCGCCAGAACATCGAGAAGGACGCCGCTCTGGAGCGACGCTTCGCGCCCGTACTGGTGGAAGAGCCTACTGTGGAAGACACCATCGCCATCCTGCGCGGGCTCAAGGAAAAGTATGAGGTGCACCACGGCGTGCGGATCAAGGACTCGGCCCTAGTGGCCGCGGCCAGCCTCAGCGACCGCTACATCACCGACCGCTTTCTTCCGGACAAGGCCATCGACCTAATCGACGAGGCCGGCTCCAAGCTGCGCATCGACATCGACAGCCTGCCCGAGGAACTGGACCAGATTGAACGGCGCATCCTCCAGATGACCCTGGAGATCGAGGCCCTTAAAAAGGAATCCGACCCCGACAGCAAAAAGCGCCTGGCCAAGCTTCAGGAAGAAATGAAGGAGCTTGAAACCAGCAAGAACGAATTGCGGTCCGAGTGGGAAAGCCAAAAGTCGGTCATCGAGGGCATGCGCGGGGCCAAGGAAAAACTGGACCAACTGCGCATCGAGATGGAGCAGGCCGAGCGCGGCGGCGACTTTTCCAAGGCCTCGGAATTGAAGTACTCCACTATTCCGGCCATGGAAAAGGATCTGGCCGAGCGCCAGGAGGCCATGGACCAGATGCAGGCCGAGGGCTCGGCCCTGGTCAAGGAGGAGGTCAGCTCCGAGGACGTCGCCGAGGTGGTGTCCCGCTGGACCGGCGTTCCCGTGGCCAAGCTCATGGAGGGCGAGCGCGATAAGCTGTTGCACATGGAAGAGCGCCTGTCCATGAGCGTGGTGGGGCAGAAAGAAGCCATCGAGGCGGTGAGCAACGCCGTACGCCGGGCCCGCAGCGGCTTGCAGGACCCCAACCGGCCCATAGGCTCGTTCATCTTCATGGGCCCCACCGGCGTGGGCAAGACCGAACTGGCCCGCTCGTTGGCCAAGTTCATGTTCGATGACGAGCAGGCCATGATCCGCCTGGACATGAGCGAGTTTATGGAAAAGCACTCCGTGGCCCGGCTCATCGGAGCGCCTCCGGGCTATGTGGGCTATGAGGAGGGCGGCTATCTAACCGAATCGGTGCGCCGCAGGCCCTACAGCGTGATCCTCTTCGACGAGATCGAAAAGGCCCACCCTGACGTGTTCAACGCCCTGTTGCAGGTCCTGGATGACGGCAGGCTCACCGACGGCCAGGGCCGCACGGTGGACTTCACCAACGCCATCATCATCATGACCTCCAACATCGGCAGCCAGTTCATCCAGGATATGAGCAGGCCCGACCAGCGTGGGGACATGGAAAACCTGGTCATGGACGCCCTGCGAAGCGCGTTCAAGCCGGAGTTCTTGAACCGCGTGGACAATGTGGTGATTTTCCACAGCCTGACCAAGGAGCACATAGCCCACATCGTGGACATCCAGATGGGCAAGTTGGACAAGCTGCTGGCCTCCCGGGGCCTGCGCCTGGAATTGACCCAGGGAGCCCGGGACCTGCTGGCCAACCTGGGCTATGACCCAGTGTACGGGGCCCGGCCCCTGAAGCGGGCCATCCAGACCAATGTGCAGGACGAGCTGGCCAAGGATCTGCTGGCAGGCGAGTTCATCGACGGCGACACCATCATCGCCGATAATGAAGGCGGCAAGATCGTCTTCAGCAAGAAGTAAGGCGATATTGCTAAAACGCTAAACCCCGGAGGATGTCATGCCTCCGGGGTTTTACTTTCGCACTCCATATCACCTCAACAAACCTGGCCGTGCAGCCGATCCATGAGGCAGTCCACGGCCTCTTCGGGCGTGGCGGTCTCGGCCAGGCCGGCCACTTCCCAGGACCCCAGGCTGACCACGGGCTTGCGGGATTTCAGGGCCAGGCCGATCTCGCTGAGGGTGCCCGGACCGCCGCCCACGGCAATGGCCCCCTCGCCCGCGGCCACCACCAGGGCGTTTCGGGCCTGGCCCATGCCGCTGGGGATGACTATGGTGGCGAACTGGTTGGCCTCGGCCATGTCCGAGCCGGGCAGGATGGCCAGGGCCACGCCTCCGGCCTCGTCGGCGCCCTTGCAGGCCCCTTCCATAACCCCGCCCAGGCCGCCGCAGACAATGCCGAAGCCCCGCTGGGCCAACAAGCTGCCCACCTTGCGGGCGTTTTCATATTCCTCTTTGCTGGCCTGGCCCGCCCCTATCACGCTAATGAGTCTAAGCATCGTTTCTACCCCCGGGATTTATCGTTTCCAGCCATGCCTGCCGATGAGGTCCACGAAACGGCAGCCGCCAAGATCTTCGGTAATAAATTCATCGCCCCGCCTGGTCACCCGCATCAGGCTCTGGTGAAAGCGGTCGCCCACCGGAATCACCAGCCTGCCGCCCTCGGCGAGCTGGGCCGCCAGGGGCCTGGGAATCTCCGGCCCACCCGCGGTGACGATTATGGCGTCATATGGCGCTTCGTCGGGGTGGCCCATGGTGCCGTCGCCGACAATGAGGTTGCAGTTGAATATTCGGCATTTTTCCAGGGCCGCGGTGGCCATGCGCGACAAGGAGTAGATACGCTCGATGCTGTATACCCAGTCGGCGCGCTTGGCCAGGATGGCCGTCTGGTAACCGGAACCGGTGCCGATCTCCAGGACCTTTTCCTTGCCGGTCAGGCCCAGGGCGTCGGTCATCAGGGCCACGATATAGGGCTGGCTGATGGTCTGGCCTTCGCCTATGGACACCGGATGATCTTCATAGGCCTGGTTCCACAAGCCTTCGGGTATGAACAAATGCCTGGGAATTTCGGTGAACACAGCCAGCAGCTTTTGGTCATGGATGCCCCTGGCCGCGATCTGCTCGCTGACCATGCGCCGCCGCTGAAATGAGTACTCGCTGAATCCGGCCATCAACCTTAGTCCTTGGGCTGGAATACGGTTATCTTGTGGCGGGGGGGCTCGATTTTCCGTCCGGCCCGGTCCGTGGGCTGCTCCGGAATGCCGTCAAGTTCTTCAGCCTGATCCAGAGGCGGCTCTTCCGGCGGCGGCGGGGTCTGATCACCGGGCTCCATGCTGATCTGGTAGGCGGGCGGCGGCGGTCCGGCCTTGATTCTCCGGGCCCAATAAACCAGCAAATGCAGGGCCAGCGCGCCCCAGACAAGGAGCAGGAAATACCACAGCCAGGCCGAGCCCCAGGTGTAGGCAGTATAGATGCCCGTGGCCACCATGGATGCGCCCAGGGTCATGCCCAGATGACGGGTCAGCCTGTCCCGGGCGTTGATCATGGGGTCCTCCCCGGCCATGATCACCCGGATCACCTCGCCGCCGTCTTCACCATCTATCAGGGGGATGCTCTCCGACGGCTGGTCTTGCTGATCCTGCTCGGGCTCGGCGCTGTTTTGCTCTTTGTCCAGGCTCAATCCTCTCCCCTTGGTCCTGGAGACCATGCAGCAGTCTTTCGAATTATTACATACCACCACAGAACATGGACAGGCTAGCTCAAACGCCCCAATATTCTCTCTTTTAGCTGGTTTACGGCTAGTTCCAGAAGGGGTTTGAGGCTCAGGACGTCCCAGGCGTTGTATTGCTTGAGGGTCGCCAGGGCCGTTTCATCCCCGGCCTGATACGCCGCCCACAGACGCACGGCGTCCAGGCCCGACAGGCCGTCCACCTCGTCCGGCCGCTGGATGCCCAGGGTCTTTTCGATACGCTTGAGGCCGCCGCTGTAGCCCACCCTCTTGAGGACCCAGCGCAGATCGATGTGCACCGGCGGCACGTAAAGATTGCCAAAGACGCTTTTCAAGACCGGGATGTCAAAGGTGGAGCCGGCAAAGGTGCAGACTATGTCACAGCCGCGCATGGCCTGGTCCAGTTCGTGGAGGTTGTCTTCCGCCACATATTGCTGAACCGTTTCACCGTCATAGATGCCGACCATGGTTATGCCGCCCCATTCGGCCGGATCGCCGCCGGTCTCGATGTCCAGGTAGGCCACGCGGTCATACTGGGGCCAGAAACGCCAGTGCTCGGCCGGGGGCAACATCCCGGCCAGTTCGTCCAGCCCCCCCGGAGCGGCAAGAGCCTCCAGAGAGCGCTTCACCATGGGCAGGCCCAGATTGTAGACTGCCCTGGGCAGCAGGGTCTTGCCCTTTTGGATGAAATCCTCCCACGATTCCACCCCTGCCCGCCAGATGGACAGTTCACGCTTTGCTCCCACTCCGGAGATGTGAATGAAACTACGCTTGAGCATTCAGTTTTTATTAATACCTGTTTCTACTTTTCGCCCTGCTGGGCCTTTTGTTCGCGCTTACGTTTGATGGTTTTATACAAGGAAAAGAAAAATCCAACAACGACCAGGATCAGCAGCCCGCCCCTGATATTCAAAAAGAGGTCGCTCTTTTCCTGTCTTTCGGCGTTTTGTCTGGCGGCCTCGAGGATCATCTCCTGGCGCTGCCGCTCTGAATCCTGGCGGCGTTTATCAAGCCATCCGTCGGGATTTTCGTCCAACTCCTTGTTGATTTTTTCCATTTCATCCAAGGCGTGCTTTTGGTCGTGCGTCAACAGGGGGCGGTCAAGGCCTTGCTGGGCCCCTGCCGGAGCGGCGCAGATCAACGACATCAAAGCCACAATAACCACTTTTCCGATCAAACTCTTCATGATCCCACCTTGCATTGTTAAATCATTCACCATGCCCTTTGACTATATTACAAGTCATTGGGCATCGGCCTTAACTATTTTTAATTCCTAGGCTTTACCCATACAATTCACTTGACGAAGTCCACTACCTAAACCTTACAGGAGAAAATAATGGCAACGCAATATGATGATATGTGGTCCAAACTCGGTCTGGATCTGGCAGGTCACGACCAGCTTTTGCAGGTCCTGGGCCAGGGTTACCAGGACGTCTTTCTGAGCCAGGCAAACCGCCCTCAAAGCATGGACTACTTCAACTTTGTCATGAGCGAAGTTCACGGCCTGCGGGTCAAGGAACTCGTGGACGGCCAGGCCCAGGGCCACAAGGTCATCGGCAGCTTTTGCGTGTTTGTCCCCGAGGAGATCGTCCGGGCGGCCGATGCCACCCTGGTGGGCCTGTGCACGGGTGCTGATTTCGCCCCCGAAGAGGTGGACAAGATCCTGCCCCGCAACACCTGCGCCCTGATCAAGAGCGCCTTCGGTTTCAAGCTGGGCAAGGTCTGCCCCTTCCTTGAGGCTTCGGACATGATCGTGGGCGAAAACACCTGCGACGGTAAAAAGAAGTCCTACGAGACCATGAACAACATGGTGCCCAACCTCTATGTCATGGATATCCCGCAGGTTAAAAGCGACCAGGGCCGCCAGCTTCTCAAGGCCGAATACCTGCGCTTCATGAAGGCCGTTGAAGAACTCACCGGCAACAAGCTCGACGTCGACAGCCTGAAAAAAGGCATCAAGATCGTCAACGACAAGCGCAGCGGCCTGCACCGCATGTACAAACTGCGCAAGGCCAGCCCCGCTCCCATCTCCGGCCTGGACGCCCTGTTGATGAACCAGGTCCAGTTCTACGATGATCCCATCCGCTTTACCGAAAACGTCAACAGCGTCTGCGATGAGTTGGAAAAGCGCATTGCCGACGGCGTCGGCGCGGTGAAGGCCGATGCCCCCAGGGTTCTGCTGGCAGGCTGCCCCATGGCCGTGCCCAACTGGAAGGTTCCCCATATCATCGAACAGGCCGGAGCGGTTATCGTGGGTGAGGAATCCTGCGTGGGCGAGAGGGGAATGCGCAACCTGGTTGACGACAGCGCCGACAGCGTTGAAGGCCTGGTTGACGCCATTGTCGACCGTTATTTCAAAATCGACTGCGCCGTGTTCACCCCCAACCCGGACCGACTGGAGCACATCAAGCAGATGGCCGACGAATACAACGCCCAGGGTGTCATTCAGTACGGCTTACAGTTCTGCCAGCCCTATCAGATGGAAGCCATTGGGGTGGAACAGGATATCAAACAAACGGGAATGCCGGTCATGCGCCTGGAAACCGACTACAGCCCCGAGGACGCGGGCCAGCTCCAGACCAGGGTCGAGGCCTTCCTGGAAATGTTAAGCTGATATAACAGATGAACAGGCTTTACACTTGACAATATACCCCTATACCCATAACGTAGTTGGAAATACACTTGAAATAGGGTAGTAATTATACCGACTGGCCGCCCAAACAGCTCTGGTTGGGGGGAATTGATAGGGGAGGAGCCCTAAGCGGGCCCTCCCCGTATTGTTTTCTTATAACCGTAAACGTCGTTAACTAATAGTAACGCAGTTTATGCGATCTTGGGCAAAGCGCTCAGCGCCTCATCGACCATTTCCTTGGGATACTTGTAGTTGTGCAGCTGGCCGCCGAGATAAGCGTCGTAGGCGCTCATATCGAAGTGGCCATGGCCCGACAGGTTGAACAGGATGGTCTTTTCCTTGCCTTCTTCCTTGGCCTTGAGGGCTTCTTCCACCGCGCCGCGGATGGCGTGGGTGCTCTCCGGAGCAGGGATGATGCCTTCGGTGCGGGCGAACAGCACGCCGGACTCGAAGCACTCGAGCTGAGTGATGGCCCTTGCCCGGATATAGCCGTCTTCGACCATGCGGCTGACTGTGGGGGCCATGCCGTGATAGCGCAGGCCGCCGGCGTGGATGCCCGGAGGTATGAAGGCATGACCCAAAGTGTGCATCTGGACAATGGGGGCCATATGGGCCATATCGCCGTAGTCATAGGCGAAAACGCCCTTGGTTACCGTGGGGCAGCTGGCCGGTTCGATGGCCAGAATGTCAACATCAAGGCCTTCCATCTTTTCGCGGACCCAGGGGAAGGCGATGCCCGCGAAGTTGGAGCCGCCGCCGATGCAGCCGATGACCACGTCGGGCTTTTCACCGATGGCGTTCATCTGGCGGATGGATTCCTCGCCGATTACGGTTTGGTGCATGCAGACATGGTTCAACACCGAACCCAGGGCGTAGTTGGTGTCGTCGCGGGTGGCCGCGTCTTCGACGGCCTCGCTGATGGCCAAGCCCAGGCTGCCCGGGCTGTCCGGGTCCTTGGCAAGCACGGCGCGGCCCGCCTGGGTGCGGTCGGTGGGGCTGGGGAAGACCTCGGCGCCCCAGGTCTGGATCATGGACTTGCGGTAAGGCTTCTGGTCAAAGCTGACCCGCACCATGTAAACGGTGCATTCCAAGCCAAAGTAGTTGCAGCACAGGCTCATGGCGCTGCCCCACTGGCCCGCGCCGGTCTCGGTGGAGATGCGCTTGATGCCGGCCTGCTTGTTGTAAAAGGCCTGGGCCACGGCGGTGTTGGGCTTGTGGCTGCCCGCCGGGCTGACCGATTCATTCTTGAAATAGATCTTAGCCGGGGTGTCCAGGGCCTTTTCCAGTCGGCGGGCCCTCACCATGGGGGTGGGCCGCCACATGGCCAGAACCTGCAAGACGTCATCGGGGATTTCCCACCAACGCTTGTCGCTCATTTCCTGCTCGATTAGGGCGCCGGGGAAAATCGCACCCATCTCTTCCGGGGTAACCGGCTGCATGGTCTGGGGGCTATAGGGTGGAGCCAGGGGGTTGGGCATGTCCGCCTGGATGTTGTACCACTTCGTCGGCATGTCCTTTTCTGCCAGAAGGGACTTGACCTGTTGCATGGCTTACTTCCTTAAAATTAATGTTTCCATATAACTCAGCCGGCGGATCGCCGACCCTTGGGTTTACCAAAAAATAACCCGCCAGGCAAACGCTCGTTTGCCCAGGCGGCCAATTCCGGCCCTGTTCACATTGGTGAACCATATTCACATTTTTAGAAGTAAAAGTCTATCAAATTGTATACCGTGTACCTCATGGCCGCGTCTATGTCAAGACGCCCTTTGGGTCAAAAATTTTTGTTTTATCTGCCGGACCAATCCACATTTTTTCTTTTAGCAGCCATATAAAGCAACGATGAAGAACCACCAAAAAGCAATAGCCTCATTATTTTCATTTCCATGTTTATTTAACTTAAAATAGGCACATTATGCGGTTTTTTTTCGCTTGGCCGCAAATAATGGACTAAAAAGCGGGATCGAGTACCGCCGGAAAATTTTCCCCAGGGCGTTTTTTTGCTCTTATTGCGGCAAAGTTTCAGGCACCTGTTTGAGAATCAATTCCAGTTTGATCAAAACTTGTTAGCCCCACATCATTTGGTATCAATGCTGAAAAGTATCATAATGGCGTCATGGCGGATTTTCACCGTTTTCGCCTGAAATTTCCGGTTGCCACGGCCTTGCCCGATGAACCGCCTTGGACTATCCTTGCCGCTTAAAAAGACATCAATAAGTTTTCCCGGAGCAGCGTGGGGGTATTTATTTTTTGCTGGATCTGCTCAAAAAAATAAACGTGATTTTGGTCCGGCCCAGGGTACCGGAAAACATCGGCGCGGCAGCCCGGGCGGTGGCCAACATGGGACTTGGCCAACTCAGGCTGGTCGACCCGGTTGATCTGGTCTGGAAATCCATGCGGGCCCTGTCCACGGCCAAGGGCGAACCGGTCTTGGAGGCCATGAGCGTCCACGAAACCCTGGAGCAGGCCCTGGCCGACTGCAACCATGCGGTGGCCACCACGGCCAGGCAGGGTGAAAAGCGCGGCCAGCTCGTCCCGCCGCGCCAGGCCGCCCCGGAGATGCTGTCCATGGCCGAAGTCGGTCCGGTGGGCCTGGTTTTCGGACCAGAAGACCGGGGCCTCACCGTGGCCCAGGTGGACCGCTGCCGCCTTTCGGTGTGCATCCCCACCAGCGATGCCTCGAGTTTGAACCTGGCCCAGTCCATAATCGTCTTGGCCTACGAGCTGCGCCTAGCCGCCCAGGACGGCGCGGGCCTGGGTGAACGCCAACCACCTCGCCCGGCGCAACTAGGCGAATTATATGACTTACTTGAGCACTTGAAAGAAGCTTTCGTAAATATAGGCCATGTTCCAGCCGACAACCCTGATCATTTCATGCGTACTCTGAAGGCTCCGCTGGAGCGTGCCGGAATCACCAGCAAGGAAATCAGGGCCTGGAGGGGCGTGGCCCGCCAGATCAACTGGCTGGCCCGTAACGTCAAGAAAGACCAATAGGCCGCCGGTATTAGGGCCCATATCAAACGGCTGAACCTACCTGCTCCGGCGGCGCATCTATTACTATATAGAAGCCCCACACCAATCCCATGAACCGAAAGGCCCAAGGCCGTACCGGGACAGCCTTGGGGCTAGTGCCGCACCGAATCGGAAAAAAGGCTCATGGTCACAACGCCCGCAACTATCAGCAATATTCCCACCACCGCCGCCAGGTCCAAGGACTGCTTGAATAACACCACCCCCACCAAGGCGATGAGCACTATGCCCAAGCCTGACCACATGGCGTAGACCACGCCCACCGACATGTGTTGCAACACCAGGCTCAGCAGATAAAAGCTAGTCCCATAGCCTAAAATCATTACGGCCACGGGCAGCGGCTTGGTCATACCCTGGGACATATTCATGGCGCTGGTGCCGATTACCTCCGAAACGATAGCCAATGCCAGATATAGATAATGCATCACCGCTCCTTGCTCTTGATAACGCTTTGGCCGTCATCATAGCAGAGAGCTCATGCCATTCCGAACCCTCGCCGCCCTACGGCGGCCGGGCCGGAATGATTTATTTTTCAGCAGAACGGCAGGGACAGGGGCTAACTGTGGGCGTCGTTTGAAAACAGGCTCATCATGACCACACCGGTCAGGATCAGAACCATGCCGACGATTGCGTGCCAGTCCAGGCGCTGCCGGAAAAAAAGCACGCCGACCAGATCGACAAGCACGATGCCAAGGCCCGACCAAATGGCGTAGACCACGCCAACCGGCAGGTACTGGAGAACCAGGCTGAATAAATAAAAACTGATTCCAAAGCCAAGAACCACCACAACCACGGGAATAGGCCTGGTCATACCTTGGGAAAGCTTCAAAGCACTGGTGCCGGCCACCTCAAAGGCCACGGCCACCACCAGGTATAAGTAATACATCCTTTCTCCTTATTGCATAATCAGGTTGAGAAGCCCCCATGGGCCGGCGGGCGCCACCATAAGGTTCTACTCAACCCATAAAAACCAGGGCCAGGCCAATCCTTAATTTATTGCCTCCCCTGGCATCGAGCAACATGGTGGCCACTGTTGGCCGCCATCCATGTATCAAACATAGGCATCCAAAAAACAAATGCCAGGCCCAGGCCGCGAAAGCGTCCACAGGCCCGCTAAATTTAATAATTATTTCATGCTGTTACCAAAGATTTAAATAGTTGAAACTTTTTTTGTAAATATATATTGACAAAGTGGTGGGGAATATCTTAACTTGGGGGATGTACGATGTGGCGAAGGGCAATAGTTGCCCTCACGGAATGAATACAAATTGGCACCCGCTGTGATGAACTATACCAGAAGCACATACGCTCGGCCAACCGATAAAACATCGTGGCTGGGCGGCCTCTGCCGGAAAGGGCGCGATGAAATTCGCAGGCCCTTCTCCCAGGCGCAGGCGGGCTTGGCTTACGCACGATGTCTGTGCGTCACCCCAGGCCACGGCCCGCTACGCCGGCACGGCGGCTCTGCCAGCTTCCGCAAGGACGGCCCTCCGGGCTCTAAACCGCGGGAGTTCACACCACCACAGGCCGGCATCATGCTAACAGCAATGCCAAAGCCGGCTTGGCGTTCGAGGGTACCGCGAAATATTAGCCTGAGCTTGCACAGCGCATAAGCGCGACTTAGCTTAAAGCCAGGCAGCCTCAAATGCCAAGGCCCGCTTTACGGGTTAGGGTTGGCAATTACGTTGTTTGCCGCTTTTTGCAAGCCGCTGGTCATAAAATTGAATATGAGTCGTCTTCTTAGTAATGAAGACCAAAAAAACTACAGCATGATTTGATGTCACGCGGGGCCTAAATCAAGGGCCGAGTTAAGTGCCAAAAATATAAGCACCCCGCAGTGACCGGAACCCTGAAGAAGCCCGGACCGCAATAAGGCCGGGACGTTCGGGAAAGGGAAATGGCAATGGCTGCCAGCACAAAAGAAAGATACGCGGATCCGGGTCTCGATACGCCGGTGACCTATTTCAAGGAAGTGGAAGGCCGTGAGTTGCTCACCCCCGAGCGCGAGCTCGAGTTGGGCAAGACCATCTTTGACGGCCGCAACGAAATCCTGAACAAGAGCCTGGAGATCATCGGGCGCTTCCAGGAGGCCGAGGATACCTGCAGGCGCATCACCGACTGGCTGGCCGACTCGCACAAGAGCCCGCTTTCGGTGGAAGACGTCATGGCCGAGGCCAAGGAGCAGGTGAGCCGCTGCTGCCGCCGCATGGGCGAGAAAAAGGTCGACGTAAAAGACCTGATCAGCGATATTCGCCGGGCCAGCCGCGAGGTAGAGGCCGCCGTCAGCGAGATGGTCGAGGCCAACCTGCGCCTTGCCGTGAGCATCGCCAAGAAGTACACCTTCCGCGGCCTGTCGTTCGCCGACCTGATTCAGGAAGGCAACATCGGCCTGATGAAGGCGGTGAACCGTTACGACTACCGCACGGGCTACCGCTTCAGCACTTTTGCTTCGTGGTGGATCCGCCAGACCATCAGCCGCGCCATCTACGACCAGGCCCGGACAATCCGCATCCCCATCCACTTGCTGGAGTTGCGGTCCAAGTACTTCCGCGTGTACTACGGCCTCTTGAAAGAGCTGGGCCGTGAGCCGCTGCCCAGGGAAGTGGCCGACAAGGTGGGCATCAGCGAGGATAAGGTCAAGGAGATCGTCAACCTGACCCTGGACAGCACCTCGCTGGAAACCCCGGTGGGTGAAGACGGCGACGAGCTGGGCGATTTCATCGAGAACAAGGACGCCGAGGATCCCTTCGAGAAGGTCGGCGAAGGCGAAATGCACATTCACCTGGAGACGGCCCTGGAATCCTTGGACGCCCGTGAGCAGCGCATCCTGGCTATGCGTTTCGGCCTGGGTGATGAAGACGAGCACACCCTGGAAGAAGTCGGCCAGGTGTTCGGCCTGTCCCGTGAGCGCGTGCGCCAGATCGAGAAGAAGGCCTTGCAGCGACTGCGTCACCCGCAGTGGCGCTCCATCCTGGAGGACCACGTAGGTCCGACCCAGTAGTACCCCTCCTCCGCCCGCAAGAGTGGAGTTCGGCGCGGCCCTTTAACAGGGGCCGCGTCTTTTTTTGCCAAATAAAACGCCGCCGCCCGGTTTCCAGACAACGGCAAATCATAAAAGGTAGTTATTCACGAGTTCCATGGGTTCAGTGGCGAGGCGATGGAGAGCGCAGCTGTACGAACGCTGTACCGCAAACCCTCGACAACGAAGCCAATGGGCCCATGGGCTCGCCCGTAGGGTGAAATTGTTTTGTGGATTGTCTTTTTTCTTTCAGCTTGCACAAGCTGGCGGGTCAACACTTAAGATCCATCGCCACAAAACAATTTCATGAATAACCTAGTCCAACAGGGCCCCTTCCATATTCGCGCCCTCCAGGTTGGCCCCGTTGAGATCGGCGCCCCGCAGATCGGCTCCGCGCAAGTCCGCGCCCCTCAAATCAGCCCCGCCCAGTTTGGCGTCGGCCAGGCAGGCTCCGGCCAGGTCAACCCCCCGCAGGTCGCTCTGCTCCATCTCGGCCCAGCGCAACTGGCCCTTTGGCAGACTCAAACAGCGCAGATCCATGTGGGCCAGGTCAACGCCGTCCAGGTCGGCACCGCCCAGCTTGGCGCCCTCCAGCTTGGCCGCCTTTAGGTTGGCCGTTACCAGGGATGCGCCGCGCAGGTCCGCGCCACGCAGGTCGGCTCCGTACATGTTCGCCTCGGTGAGCACCGCGGCCCGCAGATTTGCCTTGTTAAGGTTGGCGTTCACCAGGCGGCAGCCCCAGATCTGGGCCTCCTCCAGGTCCGCGCCGTGAAAGTCGGCCTTTTCGCAATCCGCATAATCGAGATGGGCCTTTTTCATGGTGGCGTCGCTGAAATTCGCCCCGGAGAGCAGGGCGCCGGCCAGCACCGCGCCGGCCAGATCGGCTCCGGCAAAGTCCGCGCCCTTGGCCAGGGCGTTTTCCATGTTCAGGCGCACGCCCATTGATCCATTGCTGCGGACCCAGTTGCCGTGGTCTTCCTTGGCTCGGTCCAGCCAGCCCTTGTCAACCAAGTTGCCGTTTTTAAGCTTGGCCTGCCAATCATCGGCGGCCATGGCCGCAGAGCAGACGAAAAGCATAATCAGTATAAAAACAAATACCCTATTTCGATGTTCAGCCATTAAAATTCCAGACCTGTCGCCTCTGATTTATGGGGAGCCCTGGCCTCTCCGGCCAGTGTGGGCTATATAGAATATAAATTGATACCGCAGATCATGTAAAAATCACCACTGTATTTTTTCAGGAATGGCTTTATGACCGATCCCGGCATGAAATGTTCCCGCTGCCGCCAACCGGCCCGCTTCCGGTTTCCGGCCCACAATGTGCGGTTCTGCGACGAATGCATGGACCTTTTTTTCCAGCGCCAAGTGGCCAAGGCCATCAAGGAATTCCACATGCTCCAGCCCGAGCAACGTGTCCTGGTGGCCATCAGTGGAGGCAAGGACTCCCTGGCCCTTTGGAAGGTTCTGGACAACATGGGCTACGACACCGAAGGCTTTCATCTTGCCCTGGAGATGGGCGATTTTTCCGAGGCCTCGCTGGAGAGTTGCCGGATCATGGCCGAAACGCTGGGCAGACCCCTGCATGTGGCCACTCTGGGCGAGCTTACCGGAGGACTGACCATGCAGGAGATTGTCTGGGCCAGCCGCCGCCAGTTTTGCAGCGTCTGCGGCACCATGAAACGCCACTTCATGAACCGCATGTGCCTGGAGCTTGGTTTTGACACCGTGGCCACCGGCCATCATCTTGATGACGAAACCGGCCGCCTCTTGGGCAACATCCTTCATCAGCACGACCATTACCTGGACTCCATGTGGCCGGTGCTGGAGGCGGGGGAAAGCGGATTCGCCCGCAAGGTCAAACCACTATGCCGCCTGGAGGGCAAGGAGATCCGGGCCTATGCCACGGTGCATGAGCTTCCCGTGGCCCAGGGCAAGTGCAAGGGCTCCAAGGGCGCGACCCTGCATTTTTATCAAAAAGCGATGAACCAGCTCGAGCAGGACATGCCCGGCACCAAGCATAATTTTTATCTGCAATTTCTGCGGGGCAAGGACGGCCCGCCGCCGCCGCCCGCCGAGGCCCGGCTATGCGCCAAATGCGGCACGCCCACAACAGCCGAGGTTTGCGGGGCCTGCCGTTTGCAGGAGCGCACCCTGAAATGGCGCGAAGACCGCAAGGAACGACTTGCCAGAAAAGCAGCCGAACAAGGATAATTAGGACCGCAAGGCTCTGTTTTTGTTAATCTGTAACCGATGGCAATTTAATTTTGGGCGAGAGGCCTTTAAAACCGGCCATGGTGATAAAGTATATATCGACCGAGGCTCCGGGTTGGACGTGTGAAATCAGGGTAACACACAGATTGTGATACTTGTTCAACCCTAGATATGATATTTGTGTTCACTGTGTAGCCATATGGGGCGCCAATAGCACAAGCACAAAGGACAAGCAAGCCCATGAAGCCCAAATTGACCCGGTCCGTTGATTTTGACCCGTTGGTCGATTTGGCTAAAATAGCGGAGCTGGCCCTTGCTTGGCGCAGTTTGTTTCGGCCGTCGGACCTTAGCGTGCTGCCTTCGGCCCTTGTGGCCCAGATGGAGAGCCTCGGCCGGGCTGAAACCCTGCGGCTCTATCTGGTAACCAGACTCAAAGACCCGTTGGCCCTGGCCATCATTGACGGCCTGAGCCAGGATGATGTAATCGATTTACTGGCCCTGGCCCCTGATCCGGACCAGCCGGACGTGGTCATGCCCCTGAGCCAGAGACCCAGCCAGCGGCGGGCCCTGGTGGAGGATGCGCCGGAGGGTCCCGGAGGGCGCGGCGTATTCTGCTTTTTGCTGGGCAGCCCGGAGGGCGCGGCCATGATAGATTTGGAGCCCGAAGGCCTTGTGCTGGCCATGGCCCGCTGGGGGGCCGGCAATGTCCTTGATCCTAATCCTTTGATCGGCAGCCGTCTTCGCGGTTTGGCTGGACGCCTGGCCGAGCTGGGGCAACCCGATGAACAGTAAGCTAACGTCTCCAAGGAGAGGCCATGCGACGATTGGTTAAATCTTCGGTTCTCGCTATTGTCATCTCATTATTCTGTGTTATTCCGGCCCTTGCCGGATGGCAAGAGGAATTTAAAAACGGGCTTGATGACATCCGCTCCGGGCGCTACTCATCGGGCGCCGAAAAGGCCTACGTGGCCCTGCAAAACAACAACGTTGAACAACAGGACCGGGCCCAGGCCATGGTCACGCTGATCAATTCCCTGTTCCAGGTGGACATGGACGAAGTTGCCGCCGCCATCCTCGACCGGGCCATGCGTGACGACAAGGACAATGAAGATGTCTACTTGTTTTGCCGTGGGGCCATGTATGAGCGCAGTTGGCAGTTTGAACCGGCCATCAAGGCCTATGAAAAGGCCATAGAGATAAACGCGGAGAACGTCAGCTCACTGCTGGCCCTGAGCCGCCTGCGCCTGAGCTGCCCGGAAGACCAGTTCGTGGACCAGAAACAAGCCCTTGATCTTGCCCAGCGGGCGGCCAAGGCGGCGGCCAACAGCCGCAGCAAGACCATGTCCTATTTGCTCATTGCCAGGGTCCAGGCCACCATGGGCGATTTCGGCAAGGCCGCCCAAAGCCAGCAAAAGGCCATTGAGGAAGCCAAGGGCAAACTGGATGAAACCCAGTTGGAGCAGCTTGAGATGGTATTGCAGGAACTGAAGCGGAGGGCCGCCCTCAAAAAATGAGCTGCTTTACAACCTGTTGACTTGGCAGTATCTTTTAGCACCCGGGCGTACAACCTTGTTGGATGTATTTAAAAAATGACCCTTCGAATGGTCGATGACATTCTGGAACTTGTCGGCGAAACCCCACTGGTGCGTTTAAACCGGCTGGCGCCCAAGGGCGGCGCGCCGATCTATGCCAAGATTGAATTCATGAATCCCGGCGGGTCCATCAAGGACCGGGCCGCCCTGCGCATGATCGAAGCGGCCGAAGCCAGCGGTGAACTCAAACCGGGCAAGATAGTCCTTGAGGCCACCAGCGGCAACACGGGCATAGGCCTGGCCATGGTCTGCGCGGTAAAAGGCTACAAGATGCTTTTTACCATGAGCGAGTCGGCCAGCGAAGAGCGCCGCAAGATTCTGCGGGCCTATGGCGCCGACATCCTGCTCACCCCGGCCCACATGGCCACCGATGGCGCCATCGAAGAAGCCTACAGGATGGCCCGTGATGAGCCGGAAAAATACTTTTTAGTCGATCAGTTTAACAACCCTGACAATCCCAAGGCCCATTCGGAGCGCGGCACGGCTGACGAGATCTTCGACGCCACCGCTGGCCAAGTCCGGGTGGTGGTTGCCACCCTGGGCACCTCGGGCACGGCCATGGGACTGGCCCAGCGTCTGCACGAATTGAGCCCGGAGATCAAGCTGATTGCCGTGGAGCCCTATCAGGGTCACAAGATCCAGGGCCTCAAGAATATGAAGGAATCCCTGGCGCCCGGCATCTTCGACCCCCGGCTGCCAGACGAAATCGTCAACATCGACGACGACGAGGCCTATGCCACGGCCCGCCGCCTGGCCAGGGAAGAGGGCATTTTCGTGGGCATGAGCTCCGGGGCCGCCGTGGCCGAAGCCATCAAACAGGCCGAAAAGCTCGGAGACGGCCTGGTGGTGGCCATCGTGCCCGACGGCGGCGAGCGCTATCTGTCCACATCCCTTTTTGTATCGGAAAAGGTTCCCGAACCGCTTAAGTTTTTCAACACCCTTACCCGGCAGATCGACGAACTACGGCCCGTGCGGCCCGGACATGTGGGCATGTATGCCTGCGGCCCCAGCCTGGACGGCCCGCCGGATCTGGGCCTGTGCCGCCGCATGGTTTTCGCCGACCTGGTGCGCCGCTATCTGGAGCTTCGCGGCTTTGACGTCAAGCTTGTGGTCAACATCGCCGATATCGACGACCGCACGGTTAACCAGTGCCTGGCCGAAGGTGAGAAGCTCGACAGGTTCGCCGCCAAGTGGGAGCAGGCCTTCCACGTGGACATGGCCAAGATAAATATACTTCCAGCCACGGAATACCCCAAGGCCAGCACCCACGTCATGGACATGGTCGAGGAGACCCGCAAGCTGTTGGCCAAGGACGTGGCCTATGAAAAACTGCGCAGCGTTTATTTCAACATCAGCCGCTATCCTGAATACGGCAAGCTCAGCAGCGTTGATCTAAACGCCATCCAAAGCGGCAAGACCGTTGACTACGACTATTATGAAAAAGAAAATCCCAGCGATTTCACCTTGTTCAAAAGGGCCAGTCTGGCCGAACTCAAGGCCGGCATCTACTGGCAGACCCCCTGGGGCAACTGCCGCCCCGGCTGGCATGTGGAATGCTCGTGCATGTCGAGCATCCACCTTGGCCAGCCTTTTGATATGCACCTGGCCAGCACGGACCTGATCTTCCCCCATGGCGACAACGAGATCGCCATAGCCGAGAGCCTTTACGGCAAGCCCCTGGCCAACATGTGGCTGCACTCGGACGTTGTGATGATCGACGGCAAAAAGGCCAACCGGGCCATGGGCAACGACGTCACCCTGCGGGCCCTGCTGGACAAGGGCTATTCGGCCCAGGCCGTGCGCTACTGGCTGCTGGGCCAGCATTACCGCCGGGCCCTGCGCTTCAATTCGGAAAACCTGGACCTGGCCGAGCGCACTGTGCGCCGCCTCAATGATTTCGTGGCCAGGATGCGCTTTCTTACGCCCCAGGCCGAGGCCAAGGCCGACGTTGACCAGAAGATATACGAGGCCCGCTACGGCTTCCAGGAGGCCATGGACCAGGATCTGAACATGCCCAAGGCCATGGGCTTCGTTTTTGGTTTCATCAAAGATATCAATCGCATCGCCAGCGACGGCGGACTCACCGCCGACCAGATCGAAAAGACGCTGAATTTCATGAAGCGCATTGACAAAGTGTTGGCGGTTATCGACTTTAACGGCGGGGATATCGATCCGGCCATTGATGAGTTGGTGCGCCGCCGCGATGAAGCCAGAGCCAACGGCGACTTTGCCGCGGCCGACGCCATTCGCGATCAGCTCGGCGGCATGGGCATAAGCCTCGACGATACGCCCCAAGGCACGCGCTGGTACCGTGAATGATACAATAAATATACTTTTGGTGTTTTTGTGCCTATTAATACGGCCAACACACCAAGGTATTGACTAACCAGGACCTTTAACGAGGCGGACAATGACCAAAGCAAAGCAGGACAGGCAAAACCTTTTGCGGGCCATTGAAGGCCTGAAGCTTTACCCGGCAGTTTTCATACCCGCGGCCGAGGGCGGCTTCGAGGTGATCTTTCCCAACCTCCCTGGGGCGCGGGCCTATGGTTCGGACAGGGAACAGGCCCAATTACACGCCGTTGAGGCCTTGACCGCCGAACTGGGCCAATACGTGGCCGACGGAGACACACCGCCGGAGCCGTCAGACCAGGAGCGCCTGATCCCGGACGAAGAGGAGCCCATGGGCACCGAGCTGGTCCTCCTGGAACCCGATAAGGTCGTGCTGCGCAAGCGATTCGGCCTGATCAAGGGCGAAAAGGGCCTGGATCTGGGCCTGGGCAGGCTGGGGCGAAAGTAGTAAAATCATCCGCGCCTTTACAGCGGGGAGCTGGTCATGTTCGAACTGGTGCAGGTAATCATCTGGCTGGGATACGGGCTCTATTTGTTTCTGGCCAACGGTATGGCCCTCTTTTCGGGCCAGGGGGCGCTGTTTTTTCTGCTGGGCCCCATCCTTGCCGGTTACGTGCTGGCCATACCCATCGAGATCGGCATCCTGCGCATATTGGAGCTTTTTCCCAGGGATACGCCCGGCTTCTTCGGCTGGCATGTGCTCACCGCAGTGGTGGTGGGCGTTTTGTTGACCCGCCTGGGCTTTTTCCTGGTCACCCTGATCTGATTTGAGCCGTTAATGGCAATATTTCATCTCTTAAATCTAGGCTGCGCCAAAAACCTAGTGGAGGGCGAACACATCGCCGGGATGCTGTTGGCCGCCGGCTGGCAGGCCTCGCCCGCCACCGAGCAGGCCGATTGGCTCATAGTCAACACCTGCGGCTTTATCCAGCCCGCTGTGGAAGAGGCCATTGATGCCATTTTGGAGCTGGCCGACACTAGGCTGGAGGGGCAAAAACTGGCCGTGGTGGGCTGCCTGGTGGGTCGCTACGGCAAAAAGCTGGTCCGCAGCCTGACCGAGGTCGATCTGTTCGTGGCGCCCGGTCGTCTGGCCGACATGGCCCATCTGTTGAACCATCCGCCCGGCGATAAGCTGGCCATTGCCCCGGCCAGGGATATCTTCGGCGCGGCCCACCCCAGAGCCGTCACCACGGGCCCGGGCTGGGCCTATCTGCGCATTGCCGACGGCTGCGCCCACCGCTGCGCCTTTTGCACCATTCCGGCCATCAGGGGGCCGCTGCGCTCCCGCACGGCGACCGATATCCTGGCCGAGGCGCGAATTCTAGCCGAAAACGGCGTAAAAGAGCTCAACCTGGTGGCCCAGGACCTTGCCTCCTATGGCCAGGACCTTGCCGAAGGGCCGGATCTGGCCGAGCTGCTGCCCTTGGTGGCCGGTGTGCCGGGAATCCAGTGGGTGCGGCCTTTGTATCTGCACCCTGACATGCTCGACCAGCGGCTTATCGAGGTTATCGCCGGTACGCCGGGCGTTATGCCGTATTTTGATATTCCCTTGCAGCATCTGGCCGACCCGGTGCTCCGCGCCATGGGCCGCGGGCGAGTAGGAGCCCAGTTGCGGGAGCTGATAAGCCGGATCAGGCAGGCCAATCCGGCGGCCACCCTGCGCACCACCTTGCTGGTGGGCCACCCTGGCGAAGGCCAAGCCGATTTTGACCTGCTGGTCAAGGCAGTCGAGGAACTGGAATTCGATCATCTTGGAGCCTTCGCCTTTTGCCCGGAGGCCGGGGCCCGTTCGGCCCGGCTGGAAGCCCCCGATCCGGAGATTGCCCGGGAGCGGGCTGCCATCATCATGCAGACCCAGCGCGAAGTTTCCCGGCGCAGGCTGGCGGCCAAGGTGGGACAGACCATGCCGCTATTGTTCCTGGGCCAACACCGCGAACATGAATATGTGCGATGGGGCCGTTTGGCATCCCAGGCACCGGAAGCCGACGGCGAAACCTTTATCACCGACGGCAAAGCGACGGCCGGTGAAATTGTTCAATGCCGCATCACAGCTAGCCATGATTACGACCTTGAAGCTGTAATTTTTTAACCACTGTCGCTTTTATCCACAATTGTGCTTTATTCTCGCCCAATGTTTGTTATACATAACGCAGTAAAGTGAATTTTCGGAGGCGTTATGTCAGCGGCCAAATCAAGCATAATAGAACGCTTTACCATGGAACCGCAGGTAGCCGCGGCGCTTAGCGCGGCCGAGCGGCAGATGGGCCAGTTGCAGATGCTGCATCGGATATGGCCCTTGTGGAATGATTTTGCCGCTGGTCCGCTTACGGCATACGCTGCTGTAAACGAGGCCCAGATGCGCGGACTGGATCTGGAGCCGGTTGAGCTGTTGTCCCTTGGCACCGAACCCGCGCCTTCGCGGCCCGGCAAACCACTGCGCATCGGCGTTGGATTTGTATTGGCCATGGGCCAAATGTACGGCAAGACTAAACCGGCCCTCACGCCCCAGGCAGTTGGCGGCATTCTCACGGGAATCGACGCGCCCCAACTGAGCCGCAGCAACCAACGCGACGACTGGCAGTTGCAGAACTCTCCGCCCGGCTCGGCCATTTGGGCCCAGGCGGGCAAGCTTGCCGCCGCCGGACTGCCGCCCCTGGCCGCCGCCGGGCTGGCCCTGGCCACCTGGGAAAAAGAGGGTCCTGAGCACAAACGCCGCTCCCTGGCCGGTAGGGTTCTGCTTTGCGGCCTGGCCCGCCACCTTGGCCTGCCCCCGGCCGGTTTCTTGAATTTGGGCCCGGCTCTTCCCCTGGCCGCTGTCAAATTCCCCGGCGGACTGGGCGGGCTTTTATCAGAGGTTAGATCTCATGGGGCCTGGCGGCCATGGCTGGCCGTGTTTCTCAATGCCGCCGAACTAAGCGCGGCCCAAGCCGCCGATCTGGCCCTGGCCGTGCATATGCTCCAGGAGGAGAACCAGGGCCTGGTGCGCACCTGGGTCCGGGCTCCGCGCCACCCCCTGCGCCTGTTGGATCTGCTGGTGGGCCACTGTGTCATTGACTTGCCCACCGTGGCCAAAGAGCTTGACGTGACCCAGCGCACGGCCGGGCTTCTGGCCTCCAAACTCGAGGAGATGGGTCTTTTGGTCGAAGTCACCGGCCAAAAGAGAGGTCGACGGTTTGCCTACATCCCGTTAATCAACGCCCTTTGGCCAGCCGATGAAGAAGAGGGCTGATCTTCGGACGGATTGGACGTCTTGTCATGGAAGAGCAGGTTCTGGTTTTCCCAAGCAAACTGGCCAAGCGCCATGTTCCGGAAAGCGGCTTCACCCAAGACATCGACGGTTTCATGAAAGCTGTTGAACCGAAGCTTTGTTTCATGTCTCGCGGTCAGGTTGAAGGTAACCCCCGCTACAAACAAATTATTCCCTTTGTGATAATCCGGCGTGAAGGACAGATATTGCGCCATTTGCGGGGCAGCGGAGACGACCGCCTGGCCTGGAGCTGGAGCCTGGGCATTGGCGGCCATATCAACCAACAAGACGTTGATGGCTCTCGGCCCTTTTACCGCCGGGCAATGCTGCGGGAACTTCACGAAGAGGTTCACATAGACGGACCCTACAGCACCCGTCTGTTGGGCCTGGTAAATGACGAGTCCAACCAGGTTGGCCAGACCCACCTGGGTTTGGTGTTTCTAGTGGAACTGGATTACGGCGAGGTCCGGCCCTGTGAAGACGGACTGGTTGCCGCCGGTTTTGAGAATCCAGCAGACCTGCGGGCCCGCCGTCATCAGTTTGAAAACTGGTCCCAACACCTATTAGACCTGAACAATGTTCCGTTTTAGCTATTTTCTAGCTACGTTATAGGCTATACCATCTTGACAAACGCCCCCTGTTTTCATTTATGCTCTTTCTGTAGCCGCATCTTTGACCACACTCCCGGGGCTGCTTTTTTGCGGCTTTGGCGCCGCGGTTCGCCCTATTTTTTCAATGTGGAGTATGGACATGGCCGATATCATGAAACCGAGATTACAGTCAGGTCAGGCCTTTTTCGACGAGGCCCTGATGAATTGCTACCAGCGTATCGGCTATCCCAAGGGGTGGCTTGATGAGGGCAAAACCTACTCCCCAGATGACGCCTATGTCATCAGTCATCCAAGTTGGTATATGGAGGAACTTCCTTCTCCGCCGATGGTCAGTATATATGATCTTTTCAAGCAGACCGTCGAGCGGGTACCCGACGATGTGGCGGTTATATTCCTCGACAAGCCGGTGACTTATCGCCAACTAGACGACATGATCAGCCGGTATGCCGCTTTTCTGGCCAGCCACGGAATCGGCAAAGGCGACGTATGCGCGGCCATGCTGCCCAATTCGCTGCAACACGTAATTGCCTTTTACGCAGCGGTCAAGATTGGTGCGACCCATTCGCCGCTCAATGTGATGTACCAGGCCGACGAGGTGGAATACCAACTCACCGACAACAAGGCCAAGGTAGTCTTGTCTCTGGATCTGTTGGCCGACAAAGTCTTGCCATTGGTCAAAAGTGGCCAGGTGCGCAAGCTTTTGGTGACCAACATTAAGGATTGGGCCATTGACGGTTACGAGCCATACCCGGCAATCAAATTCCTTTGGGACATACCCAAGATGCCGGTTGAAGGGGCTCTTGACTTCTTTGATACACTGGAGGCTCAAACGCCTCTGGAAGAAGCCTACAAGTGCGACCCCAAGAACGACGTGGCCCTTCTTTTATACACCGCCGGTACAACAGGCCGCAGCAAGGGCGTCATCGAGACCCATTTCAACATGGTCTACAATTCCTTGACCCACACTCACGCCTTCAGGACCTGGGGTGATCATGAAATTAATTTTTCGATCATGCCCATGTTCCACACGGCCGGGTATTTCCTTCATACTTTGCCGGTGTTTTACCAGGGCGGCACTCTCATCCCCATCCCCATGTTCGATGTGGCTGATTGTTTCCGGATCATAGGGCTGCACAAGGTCAATGTGATTTTTGCCCCGCCAACTCTGTTCATAGCCCTTTTGGCGGATCAGGAGCTGGTCAAGCGCAGCGACCTTAGCAGCATAAGGGTCACTATCGGCTGCGGCGCGCCGGTCCCCGTGGCCCTGCAACAGCAATGGGAGAAAATCACCGGAGCCCGTCTGGTCAACGGCTGGGGCATGACCGAAACCAACAGCGGCGGCATTATCAGCATCCCGGGCATCAAGGAAAAAACCGAAGCCATCGGCGTGCCGGTGTATAGCGAGACCAAGATCTGCGACGAGGGTGGCAATGTGGTCAAGCGTGGTGAGCAGGGCGAAATTTTGTACCGAGGCCTGCAAGTTGCCAAGGGATATCTGAACAAGCCCGAAGCCACCGCCGAGGCTTTTATGCAAGATGGCTGGTTCCGCACGGGTGATCGTGGATTTATCGATGATGACGACTTTGTTCATTTTGTCGACCGTATCAAGGACTTGATCGTCGCCTCGGGTTACAACGTGGCGCCAGTGGAGATTGAGGAGGTCTTGTACAAGCATCCGTCCGTGGCCGAGGTGGCTGTCATCGGCATTCCAGACGAATACCGCGGCGAGACGATAAAGGCCTATGTGGCCTTAAAGCCCGATGCCAAAGAGGGCCTTGTCGTGGAGGATTTGATATCCCATTGCAAGGAGCATCTGGCGACGTTCAAGGTGCCCCGCCAGATCGAACTACGCGACACCCTGCCCAAGAGCGCCGTGGGCAAGATACTCAGGCGTGTGTTGCGCGACGAGCACGTTCAAAACGCATAGCCCAGCAATACAGCGCCTCCCCAAAAAAGTAGCCCCCGGCTCATTGCTGAGTCGGGGGCTTAAAAAATGATCCGGCGACGACCTACTCTCCCACAAAGGATGCCTTGCAGTACCATCGGCGCTGTGGAGCTTAACTTCCGTGTTCGGGATGGGAACGGGTGTGGCCTCCACGCTATCGCCACCGGAAACTTTATTCAATTTTCAGGGCTGCCATCTGGCAACACAATAGAGTAGGAAACACATTTTGTTCAACGCTTCGGCCGAGTCTGTTGTCATCTTTAAAGATGTTAAAGTGACCAAGCCTCACGGGCGATTAGTACCGGTCAGCTAAATACATTACTGCACTTACACCTCCGGCCTATCAACCTTGTAGTCTTCAAGGGCCCTTCAGCTTCCGAAGAAGAGGGAGATCTTATCTTGGAGGGGGCTTCCCGCTTAGATGCTTTCAGCGGTTATCCCTTCCGAACATAGCTACCCAGCTATGCCGCTGGCGCGACAACTGGCACACCAGAGGTTCGTCCACTCCGGTCCTCTCGTACTAGGAGCAGCTCTCCTCAAATCTCCTACGCCCACAGCAGATAGGGACCGAACTGTCTCACGACGTTCTAAACCCAGCTCACGTACCGCTTTAATTGGCGAACAGCCAAACCCTTGGGACCGGCTCCAGCCCCAGGATGCGATGAGCCGACATCGAGGTGCCAAACCTCCCCGTCGATGTGAACTCTTGGGGGAGATAAGCCTGTTATCCCCGGGGTACCTTTTATCCGTTGAGCGATGGCCTTTCCATCCAGAACCACCGGATCACTAAGACCTACTTTCGTACCTGCTCGACCCGTCGGTCTCGCAGTCAAGCTCCCTTATGCCTTTACACTCTTCGGCTGGTTTCCAATCAGCCTGAGGGAACCTTCGCGCGCCTCCGTTACTATTTAGGAGGCGACCGCCCCAGTCAAACTACCCACCAGACACTGTCCCCGACCCGGATAACGGGCCAAGGTTAGATTCCTAAGATAGCAAGGGTGGTATTTCAAGGATGACTCCACCGAGACTAGCGTCCCAGCTTCATAGTCTCCCACCTATCCTACACATACTAGCCCAAAAACCAATGTCAAGCTGTAGTAAAGGTCCACGGGGTCTTTCCGTCTAGCTGCGGGTAGACGGCATCATCACCGCCACTACAATTTCGCTGAGTCCCTGGCTGAGACAGTGGGGAAGTCGTTACGCCATTCGTGCAGGTCGGAACTTACCCGACAAGGAATTTCGCTACCTTAGGACCGTTATAGTTACGGCCGCCGTTTACCGGGGCTTCGGTTCAAGGCTTCTCCTGTAAACAAGATGACCTCTCCCCTTAACCTTCCGGCACCGGGCAGGCGTCAGACCCTATACGTCGTCTTGCGACTTAGCAGAGTCCTGTGTTTTTAGTAAACAGTCGCTACCCCCATTTCTCTGCGACCCCGTTCAGCTTAGGAAGTAAATTCCATCACCAAACAGGGCACACCTTCTCCCTAGGTTACGGTGTCATTTTGCCGAGTTCCTTAGCCAGAGTTCTCTCAAGCGCCTCGGGTTACTCACCCTGCCTACCTGTGTCGGTTTACGGTACGGTCACCAATGCAACTCCCTAGAGGATTTTCTTGGCAGCATGGGCTCAACGACTTTATGCGCTAGGCGCTCGTCATCGCTTCTCAGCCTTAAGAGGAGACGGATTTGCCTATCTCCTCGGCCTACAAGCTTAAACCACCTATTCCAGCAGGTGGATCGTCTACCCTTCTGCGTCCCCCCGTCGGTAATAACGCGACATTGGTGGCACAGGAATATTAACCTGTTTTCCATCGCCTACGCCTTTCGGCCTCGGCTTAGGGACCGGCTAACCCTGAGCAGATTAACTTTACTCAGGAAACCTTAGGCTTCCGGCGAGAAGGTTTCTCACCTTCTTTTTCGCTACTTATGTCAGCATACGCTCTTGAGATAGGTCCACCAGTCCTTACGATCTGGCTTCACACCCTTACTCAATGCTCCCCTACCGATGTTTACACATCTCGCAGCTTCGGCAGTATGCTTAAGCCCCGGTACATTTTCCGCGCGGGGTCACTGGACCAGTGAGCTATTACGCTTTCTTTAAAGGATGGCTGCTTCTAAGCCAACCTCCTGGTTGTCTGCGCAACCCCACCTCGTTTCCCACTTAGCATACATTTGGGGGCCTTAGCTGGCGATCTGGGTTGTTTCCCTCTTGTCAATGGAAGTTATCTCCCACCGGCTGACTCCCGGGATAAAAGTTGACGGTATTCGGAGTTTGATTGAGGTTGGTACACTGTTAGGCGCCCTAGCTCATTCAGTGCTCTACCCCCGTCACTTAATTTCCCGAGGCTATACCTAAATATATTTCGGGGAGAACCAGCTATCACCGAGTTTGATTAGCCTTTCACTCCTATCCACAGCTCATCCAAGCAGTTTTCAACCTACAATGGTTCGGTCCTCCATCTCGTGTTACCGAGACTTCAACCTGGCCATGGATAGATCACCCGGCTTCGGGTCTACTCCCTGCGACTAAACGCCCAGTTAAGACTCGCTTTCGCTACGGCTACACCTATCGGCTTAACCTTGCCACAGAAAGTAACTCGCTGACTCATTATGCAAAAGGCACGCGGTCAGGCGTATGACCGAAGTCATAACATCCCTCCCACAGCTTGTAGGCAGACGGTTTCAGGTACTATTTCACTCCCCTCACCGGGGTGCTTTTCACCTTTCCCTCACGGTACTGGTTCACTATCGGTCGTCGGCGCGTATTTAGCCTTGCCAGATGGTCCTGGCAGATTCCGACGGGGTTCCACGTGTCCCGCCGTACTCGGGTGCCCATCAGGAGGTAGAAAC
>CAXXUK010000001.1:3570000-3720810 GCA_963665125.2 uncultured Desulfarculus sp.
ATCAAACTCTCCAGTTAATATCGTCACTGCTTTCGCAGCTTTAACCGGGAAATTGACTCGACCCGAATTGACGTCCATTTCACCCGCTATTCAGTTTTCAGAGATCATTTGTGCAGAAGCGCGATATTCAATCTACCACGCTGTGTCTGCTTCGTCAAGGGCTTGTTTTTGGGGTTTTTGCACCTTTGTCTCAAGCCGTGCCGCGCTTGGCTCGTTGGCTTCCGTGCGGCAACGAGGGGAATAATAACAGAACTTCTTTTGCCGTCAACACGGAAAACGCTTTTTTTTGACAATTCCGCAACATTCTACATGTTGTATTTAGTGCACTTGTGTACCACTACATGTTGTATGCGCCACCCGCCAAACATCGCGCCCTTGTGATGAACGCCGCTCAAAATCCAATTTGTCTTTTTTGGGTGTTTACAGGCCTTGGCCCATTTTTTCCGGTGTACTCAGTATACACTGCCCATGCCCCGGCGCCGAAGCCCCGGACCGGGCCTCCGAGGGCCGCTATTCTTCCTTACGGCCAACCAATCCTGTGAGCCCGGCGACGACCACCAATGCCAGAAACCAACTGCCAAACTTCTGAAACATGAACCAAGCTCGTGGAATGCCGTGGATGTCTTTAATTATGTCTGTGTGACCTTTGGCCAGTTCAAGAACAGGGATCGTTTGATCCAAGCTAAAAGCCGCCCACCAAGCGAGGCTATGCTTATTGAGTTTCGGTAGTTCTATCCCCTCCATTACGCCATAGTGCACCAGAAGAATTACCAGCCAACCTATTGTCGCCAGCAAACCACCACAGAGTAATGACCTTAAGTAGCCCGCCCCGACGCCGTAGTTTATTGTCCACTTTAATGCAGTCCGCCAGGCATAGCGCAAATATCCTTTTATTTCAAACCTCGTTAATGCTTTTCTGAAAGGATTCCTCCAACTTATCGCCTTTGCCCTATCCTTGCGTATTTCTTTATCAACCTTTTCCTGCTTCCAGCTTTTTCGCCTCTGCTCATATAGTGCACGCTTGACCACGTTAGCCTTTCTTGTGTGGCCTACCGCTCTAAGCATTCTGTAACACTGACGATATGGCTGCGGGGAGTCATTTCTTTGAAGGCTTAACAATTTAACAAACCATTCACCCCTCCTCTTCGTAAGCTGGTTTTCCTCTCCCTCTTCACCACCTCCAAAATATCCGTATGTCAGGCCCTCAAAATCCACCGAGCCCTCCACATGCGGCCAGGCGCTTATCGTGTCACAGATTGTGCCAATATTGGCCCCCCTTAGCACAAGCGACCCTGATTCTCCCCATTGAGGTTCTTCCATATCCAGTTTTAACGTCTTGCGAATACTAGCATTCTCAAAGGATACTAAACTGTTAAGCTGTGAATCACACAGAATTGCCGATCCTTGTATGTTCGACCACCCAAAAAACAGCCCCTCATATGGCTCTTCTTCGTCATCTTCACTTTCTCCCGGATACTCCAATGCGTAATTTTCCGGCATTTTCAGCAAGCAACACCCTTTGAGCCACAGGTCTCCGTTTATCGTCAGGTCCTCCGCCTCCAGGCCAGTTGAGACGGTAGCGTCGTTTAAATAGCAATCTCCGTCCACAATGGAGTCGTTAATGTAAAAATTCCACTTCATCTGGCTGCCATCTAGATAAACGTTTCCATCAGCACGAATACTCTTCATCTCCACCACATTAAAAAATGTGGCATTTCTCATTAGAACTTGCCCACGGAAATGGCCGCCCGACATGTCAAGCTTAAATTTTGATTCTATTTCGTCCATGTTAAGCAACCCGCCAACATCAATGCCCAACATTAAAATTGATGCATTGCTTCTAGCATTTTCCAAACTTAGCAAACCTCCAATTTTGGCGTTTTTTAAATCAAGACCATTAAACACAGTGTTTCTTAAAAATAATGATTTCTTTGTGCGGAGGTTTTCAAAATTCGCAATGCCCTTAATATTTGAAAAGTCCATATCAATGGTATGGTCACTATCGGCTTCTTTTAGAATCACTCCCATCTCAAATATGTTGTACCGTAGAGTCAATCTACTAGTTATAGAAATCCTCCGTAAATCCAATGTTTCCAAGAAGTAAGCACCACAAAGGCTAAAACCGCTGTATGGCAAGGCTGTTTTCCATGGCTCACTGCTTAATATCATTTCCAAAAATCTTGGCCTAATGGCTCTATCGTTTTTCGTATCATCTGACCATTCTTGGTCTGTTGGCAATTGCGGATCGTGCTTATATAACGAATTAAAATCCGCATTACCGTTTTTATGGATTTGCCTCCAAGCCCACTTTTCATTCTCTGTCCAATCTTTATGCGGCGGAGTTGTCTTTGGGCCGCCAGGCCAAGCCGGTTGGCCCTCGCGGGACAGGTCATACCAAACGCTGTCTATTTCTGTAAGGTTAGGCCGGGTCAGGCCTAAAGGCTTACTCACTCGCTTCTTGGACATTAATCCCCCCAAATAGAAATAGCTGTGCCTCGCGGCTCGTCAGCCGCCTTTGGCATCATAACATGTTTGCAGGTGTTTTTAGCCTATTCGCCGTTGTGCTCGCGCACGTGTTCGCCGATGACCCGGCGAACCATGGCCGCGGTTTGTTCCACGCTAAGCTCAGCGAAGGCCGATGGCGGGATCTCGTCCAGCACCTCGATGGTGATGTCCCTATGCCCGCGCATGACCATGCTCTTTTTGGGCAGGGCGTGGCAGGTGCCGCTGACGGCTATGGGCAAAATGGGCAGGTTCAGTTCCTTTGCCAGGATAAACGCGCCGGGCTTGAAGTCCCGCAGGTTGCCGTCCTTGGAGCGGCTGCCCTCGGGGAAGATCCACACCGAGTTGCCCTGGCCCAGGCTGCGTCGGCAGTGGTCAAGCATTTGGCGCACGCTGTCCTTGTCGCCGCGCACCAGCTTGATGTAGTCGTTGAGGATCATGTTCCAACCGATGAACGGCAGCTTGAATATCTCGATCTTTGACACCCACTTGTAGTGGAAGAACAGGCCGAAGGCCACCAGGATGTCCAACTGTGATTGATGGTTGGAGACCACCACATAGGTTGTCTTGGGGTCGATCTTCTGCCGGCCGATCTTGGCCACATGCCACAGGGGCACCAGCCAGACATACATATAGCCCCAAAAACATGTGAACAGGTGCAGGGCCTTCAGGCGGCGGTCAAAAGGCCGGGTCACCAGCCATATGACCAAAGCTACAAAATAGAAGATCATGCAAGTGACGGCCATGTAGCCGATGAGCGCCCAGGACATTATGCGGTTGAAGATCATGAAGCCCTCTTACGGATTCAGTGTTCAAAGGCCGTGCCCATCCCCAAGCGGCCTGATTTGCAACCTGTCCATAATACTGCTTTTGTCGTTCCGTGGGTAGGGTTTAGAGGCATGTTATTGTTACATATTCGTTTTAGGGCGGGGCTGGTATAACGGGCCTAGTACTCGTTCATAAATTTTGGCTCTTTGGGCTTCTGGCGAAGCTAATTGTCCCCTGGGGGAAATGGGACCCCCTTTCGACAAAGGTGGTCCCCGGCTCCCCCCAGACCCCGCCTCCCCCCCTCCAAATGACGTTGCCTCTAGTTGAGTCTGAGGTTCCCTGGGATATGCTTACGCTTATAGATAAGCCTGTATATGTTGGCGGAGCCGGATCGGCCTATAGCAACATGGCTTGTAAAGACGAACCGGACTGTAATGCCGTGCCCGATGAAAGGTATGAGGCCGGTTGTGTAGAGCACCAACGTGGATTAAACACACACCGCTCGGCGCGATCGGCCACGGCGCCCGCTTTGGGCTCTTTCTCCGCGCCGTTTCCGAAATGCAGCCAAGGAATTTGGCAAAAACAGTGCGGTCCACAACTGGGCGGGGAAGACATAGCTCCACAAGCATTTCCGCTCGCAGGGCCGGTTACAATCCTGCTGGGCCAGATATGCCTTTTGCGAGCGGGGAGTCCAGAGGGGCCGGCGAGCTTTGGCATTATCAAAAGCGAAGAGGCCCCTCTGGCCGCCGGAGGCAAACGATCTCTTGCACCCCGGCCCGTCCCTGGTCCGAAAAACAGCGCCCCGAACGGAGCAAGTTCGATCCGGGGCTTGCGGCTGTCGCGGCAAGCCGGGTCGGCCATGCTATTTTCTTGCACCTTGGCCCGTCCTTGGGCCAAGGTGCAGCGCCTCGGACGGAGCAAGTCCGATCCGGCGCTCACGGCGCGTGGCTTCGCGCCGCGCCGGGCTGGCCGTCCTGGCCAGCCTATCTGAAACGCATGATGTTGCCATTATGGAGGTGCCAGGCCGGGGCCACGTGGGGGTATTACGGCGTTGAGCGCTTCCCGCGATATGGCGGTCCACGCATCGGGGCTATTTTCTTGCGCCTTTTATTGAAAAAGGCCGGACGCTTGCCTAATCGCATGCGCCCGGCCCCTGTTTGGCTTGAATCTGGTATTGGCTTCTACTTAGCCACCAACCTGTGATGCTTCTTCTTGCCGGCGCGGAGCCAAATGGCGCCGTCGTCGCCGGCCTGGGCCAGGGTGACAAGCTGGTCAAAGGCTGCGATCTTCTCTTCGCCCACATAGGCGCCACCCTGCTGGATCAGCCTGCGGGCCTCGGAGCTGGACTTGCACAGACCCACCTCGGCGAAGATCTGAAAGGCCGCCACGCCCTCGGTAAGCCGCGCCCTGTCGATTTCCGTGGCCGGTACGCCCTCGGAGTCGCCCGCGCCGCCAAAGGCCGCCTGGGCCGCCTTTTCGGCCTCCTGGGCCGCCGCCTCGCCATGGACGACCTTGGTCACCTCGAATGCCAAAACCCGCTTGGCCTCGTTGATGGCCGCGCCCTCCAGCTTGGCCAGTTCGGCGATTTGCTCCAGGGGCAGGAAGGTAAACAGCTTGAGGAAGCGCTCCACGTCGTCGTCGTGGGTGTTCACCCAATACTGGTAAAAATCGTAAACACTGGTGCGCTCGGAATCCAGCCACACGGCCCCGGCATGGGTCTTGCCCATCTTCTGTCCGGATGCCGTGGTCAGCAGGGGGAAGGTCAGACCGTGAACCGGCTTGGAGTGCATGCGCCGGGTCAGGTCCACGCCCATGACGATGTTGCCCCACTGGTCGTTGCCGCCCATCTGGAGCTTGCAGTCCATTTTTCCGGCCAGATACATGAAGTCATAGGCCTGAAGAATCATGTAGTTGAACTCGATGAACGACAGGCCGCTGTCCTGGTTCAGACGCATCTTCACCGACTCCTGCTGCATCATCCGGTTGACGCTGAAGTGGCGGCCCACGTCGCGCAAGAACTCGATGTAGTTCAGATCCATCAGCCAGTCGGCGTTATTGAGCATAATTGCGCCGTCCGGGCCGAAGTCCAGAAAACGGCTGAGCTGCTTTTTCAGGGCCTTGGCGTTGCCGCGCACATCGTCCATGGTCAAAAGCTGACGCATCTCGGTCTTTCCCGAGGGGTCGCCGATCATGCCCGTGCCGCCGCCCACCAAAACCAGGGGCCTGTGCCCGGCCTTTTGCAGATGCACCAGGCTGAGGATGGGCACCAATGAGCCCACGTGCAGGCTGGTGGCCGTGGGGTCGAATCCGATGTAGGCGCTGACGCGCTCCTTATCAAACAACTCGCGGAGCTGGGCTTCGTCGGTGCATTGCTCCAGATAACCCCGCGAGGCATAGGTGTCAAAGAGGTTCATTTTCTTGTCCACTCATTTGAAATAGAACAGATTTTGGTTAAACGCCGGGATTCTACCATGAAATGATTAAGGCTTGAAGCGCGGTTTTATTCAGCCAGAGGGATATCGATGCGCCGGATGGCCACGGCCAAGCCGGACTGCTCGTCAATGTCGACGATGGTGGCCTGGAGCCGCTCGTTGCCCTGGCCCACCTGGAAGCGGAAGGGCCGGGCCGTGGTAAAGCGTTGCATGGCGATCTCCGGGGCAACGCCGATGACCGTGTCATGGGGGCCGGTCATGCCGATATCGCTCTGAAAGGCCGTACCGCCGGGCAGGATGCGCTCGTCGGCCGTGGGCACATGGGTGTGGGTGCCCAAAACAGCGGACACCCGGCCGTCCAGGTGCCAGGCCAGGGCCGCCTTTTCGCTGGTGGCCTCGGCATGAAAATCGATAATCACCGCCGCCGCGCCCTTGAGTGGGCCTTCCAGCAGTTCATCGGCCGCGCGGAAGGGGTCGTCCAGGTTGCTCATGAACACCCGGCCCTCCAGATTGGCCACGCCCACGGGGATGCCCCCGGCCACGCTCACCACCACCCAGCCCCGGCCCGGCGCGCCTGGCGGGTAATTCTGGGGCCGCAGCACGTGGGGCTCGTCTTGCAGCAGGCGGTTTACGTCGCGGTGCCGCCAGACGTGGTTGCCCGTGGTGATGACCTCCACCCCGGCCAGGAAAAGTTCTCCGGCTGTTTCCGGAGTCAGGCCGATGCCTCCCGCCGCGTTTTCACCGTTGGCGACTATCAGATCCGGCTTGTACTCGGCCTTCACGCCGGGCAGCAGTTCCTGGAGCGTGCGCCGTCCTGGCTGGCCAAAAACGTCGCCTATGTGCAGCACTCGTAGCATATGCGGTCTTTCCGTTTAATCAATTCCCAATATCATACCGGCCAATGGTCGGGGTCACAAGCCGATGGGTGAAACAACCAGATGCAACTGCTCATTGAAACCACCGCTCTACAAGCTTTAACATTGTGTTAAGGCGGTCAAAATCAATACGCCTACGCCACGTTGGTCTTTCCGCAAGCGTTTTGGCCGCCCCCGGTATAAATTTACTTCTCATACCAAATCAATAGGCCGAAACGGACCGGTGTACTGGGCAAGGAGAGTTCATATCATGTCACGTTGTTTTTCCGCTGGATCAAGCGCGGTTGGCGCTAATAAAAAATTCAACCCCTATCTGGTCTGGACCTGTGCGTTTCTGGTCTGCCTGAGCGTTGCCGGCTGGTCCACATCCGCCAAATGCGAGTCCCCGGCAGATCAAAAGGTTTGGACCCTGCTCAGCACCCAATGGGACAACGGCAAGCTGCTGGTTAATTTCCGATGCGAAGGCAAGCAACCGGAAATGTCCATCACCGCCGGTGATCCGGCCGGCAACGAGTCAAAGAAGGCAAAGGCTCTTCCCGGTCAGCTATTCAATTATTTTAAAACCCCCAAACAGCCCACGGGCTATACGCTCAGCTACTTCGGGGTCAGCAGCCACCCAAGCGAAATTCAGCTTCGCAACGACCTGAATCACGTGCCCATCAGTGGGTATCTGTACATTGAAGGGCGGTTGTCGGCCACCATACCGGGCATCAAACCAAACGCCAGGGGCCGTTACTCCATCCATTGCCAGGCCTCTCAGCTGTAATCCGGCGACATTCTCTATAAAACAAAGCGGGCGGCCCAGAAGTGAGCCGCCCGCTGTTTTTTTATGTCGCTTGCTTTTACTTGGCGTAGTCCACGGCCCTGGTCTCGCGGATCACCGTGACCTTGATCTGGCCGGGATACATCAAGTCGTCCTCGATCTGGCGGGCCACGTCCCTGGAGATCATCACCGCGTCGTCGTCGGAGGTGTTTTCGGCCTCCAGGACGATGCGCACCTCGCGTCCGGCCTGGATGGCGTAGGAGTTGGCCACGCCGTTGTGGGCATTGGCGATTGCTTCCAGATCTTCCAGCCGCTTGACATAGCTCTCGAGCATCTCGCGGCGGGCTCCGGGCCGGGCCCCGCTAAGGGCGTCGGCGGCCTGCACCAGCACATCGAGCACCGACTCCGGTGGCACGTCCTCGTGGTGCGCGCCGATGGCGTGGACGATGTGCGGCTTCTCATTGAAGCGCTTGGCCAGGTCCTGGCCGATAACGGCATGGGGGCCTTCGATCTCGTGGTCCACGGCCTTGCCGATATCGTGCAACAACCCGGCCCGGCGGGCCTGCTTGGGATTGATGCCCAGCTCCGAGGCCATGATCCCCGAAAGGAAGGCCACCTCAACCGAATGTTGCAACACGTTTTGGCTGTAGGAGGAACGGTAACGCAGACGGCCCAGAAGCTTGACCAACTCCGGATGAATGCCGTGCACGCCCACGTCAAAGGTGGCCTGCTCTCCGGCCTCCTTGATGCTGGCTTCCACCTCGACGGTGACCTTCTTGACGATCTCCTCGATGCGGGCCGGATGGATCCGCCCATCGGAGATAAGCCGCTCCAGGCTCAGCCGGGCGATCTCCCGGCGCATGGGGTTGAACCCGCTGATGATCACCGCCTCGGGCGTGTCGTCGATAATCAGGTCTATGCCGCAGGCGGCCTCGATGGCCCGGATGTTGCGGCCCTCCCGGCCGATGATACGGCCCTTCATCTCGTCGTTGGGCAGGTTGACGACGCTGACCGTCTTTTCCACGGCATAGTCGCCCGCATAACGCTTGCAGGCCAGGGCCAGGATTTCCTGGGACTTCTTGGCCGCCGTTTCCTTGGCCTCGGTTTCGATGCGGCGCACGGTCTTGGCCGCCTCGTGGCGGGCTTCGGACAATATGGCTTCCTCGAGCTGAGTCTTGGCCTCCTCCTGGGTCAGTCCGGCGACCTTTTCCAAGATCTCCTTTTGCTTGTCGAACAGCTCGTCCATTTCCCGTTTTTTGCTATCCAGGTGTTTTTCCTTGTCGCCTACGGATGTCTCCCGGCGGCTCAGATCCTTTTCCCGGACTTCCATGGTCTCGGCGCGTTTGTCCAACAATTCTTCGCGCTGGTTCAGGCGCTTTTCCAAGCCCGCGAATTCGCTGCGCCGTTCCTTGCTCTCGCTTTCAAACTCCAGCTTCATTTGGATGAGCTGGTCCTTGGCCTGAATCAAGGCCTCTTTTTTCAGGGTGTCTGCTTCGCGGCGGGCATCATCAACAATTTTCTGGCTCATGTCCGTGACGGACTGAAGCCTGGCCGCCGCCTGTTTTTTGCGGAAAATGTATCCGGCTGCCGCACCGCCGAACAAAGCGATGAACACGCCGAACACAAAGATAATTTCGCCCATTTGGCCTCCTTGATATTTCCAAGGAGGTTAAGGCCTTGCGCTGGTTTGTAGGCGCTTTTGCAGCCAGTTGGCCACCTTACACGCCATTCGTATAGGTTATTTCCTGCGGGTCTGTCGTCTTGCCGGCAGATTATCGTATTGTAATATGTCTACCAAGTGCCGGGTGCCGTAAACACGGACTGCAACTCATAATCCGCGTTTCGGCCAAGGCCGACGTCGATGCCCTGATTGTTATCATCGGCGCCGGCCGGGCCGGGTGCTTCAGACGAAGAAAGGCCTTGGTCTTTTGCCTATCCCCGCATAATGGGAGCCGGTTTAGGGCTCCAAAATGTCCCCGCTTCTGCCGTGTGGCGAGATAGTTTTGAACCTGTCTGTACAGGTGGGCCGGGCGTGAGTCCGGTTCGGGCATCCCTTAAAGGCGCCGCCTCCGTATCTCAGGGGCATTCGGCCCATTAAAAAAGTGTTGGCTCAAAAATGTTGCTCGCCTAGCCACGCACAGAGCAGGGATTAACCTATTCTACGGCCTGCTCGATCTTTTGCAGGAGCCGCTGCGCTCTGACCTCAATCTCCCTCAACAAGCTCTCTTTTTCATCCTTCAAAACGAGAAGCTCGCTGGTGACGTTCAGGGCAGCCAGAACAGTTGCTGATAGCGTCGAGGATGTTGTCGTCTGGGATAAAACCTCGTTCAACCGGTCATCCAAGTAACCAGCAGCGCGCCGGACCTGGGCCTCTCCCCTGTCCGATCGCAGCAAATACTCTTTGCCTAATATTTCAACCTTGACGCCGGCCATCCTATAGACCGCCGCTACACCTGTTCCAGTTTGGCTACCAGTTTTTCTATTCTCTGCCGCACCTGCTCTCTTTCGGCCTCCATGGAGGTGACTTTTTGCTTCAGCTCAGCCACCTCATCGTCGTGTTCCTCGATGAGTTTTATCAGCTCCGAGTTCTCTTCCTTCAGTGATGCGAGCCGATTCAGCAGTGCCTCGACTTTTTCTTCAAGGCGTAAAAATACGGCAACTTCCATTGGTTCTAGTGCCTCGTTCCTAGCTTACAATTTATGGCAACGGCTGTTACCGGTCAATAGTTTTGTAGAGTTTACGTTATTTTATCCAGATTATTGACAAGTGGCTATAGGGTAATCGCACTATGTGACATCGTTTGTTCACCCAAGGCCATTCTACCTGTCAATCCCCTATCAGCCTTTTTCCCATTACCTGAACCTCACTTGGTTCATATTTCAAAGACTCATAGAAGGCAATAACTGGAAGATTGGTTGTCCTGATCATCACGTTGATCTTTGGGCACCCAATATTGAGCAATTGTTCCTCGGCTTGTTTCATCAGCCTCGACCCGGCGCCCTTGGACCGGCAATCGGGGTGAACGGCAAGATAGTAGATGTTGCCCCTGTGTCCGTCATATCCGAACATCGCCGAACCGATTATTTCCTGTTTTTCGTTTTCCATGACCAGGAATTGGGATGGTGAGTCGGCAAGCTTTCTGTCTATATCCTTTGCCGGATCGTTCCAGGGCCGCGTCAGTCCGCATTCATTCCACAACAAAACGACCCGGTTTCTATCGCACTGATCGGAATACGGTCTGATTTTCACTTTGTTCCTCCGGACACCTGACCTGCGAGGCGATAGCTCGCTACGGCAAAGCCGATCGCTCCCAACGGGCGCTGGCTATCGTGAATTATTAGGCCAGGCCGGAACACCGGTCAGGTGGAGGTGGTTGTTCCGCCGTTCACCCATCCGAGCTATCAATGAACATTTCCGATTTGAGGTCGAATGATGGTGTATGCACGAGGCAAACCCGTGCCTCTTTCGACTCCCGGTTCAGATAAGAAAAATGCTGTCCCCGTAACACAACACAGAAGTCCCCCGTTGATAGAACATATTGCTCTCCATCAAGAGTGAACTCAACTTTTCCGGCCACTACATAATAATATTTATCGGAGCGCTTTGACCAAGACTCTGCATGCGCGGCCCCTGGTGGTACGGTAATGACGGCAAATGAGGACCCAACATCCATTTTGGATGTATAGTCCATAATCTGTAATCCATCAAAATCGATAGGGTCCACCGTGGATCGTTTAACAATCATTTTTTCCACTTTACTATCGCTTGCCTCTGCGGGCTTCTGCCCTGCGAGGCGCTTGCTCGTGCCGACAGAGCCGGTCCCTCGCAACGGACATTTGCTACGCGCAATGTCCGGCCCGGACATCCTGTCCGGGGCCGAGTAGACAGGCTGTAAACTAATCCATGCGCCGCACGGACAACAGGAGCTGTCACCCAAAAGCAGCGCCGCTGGCCATCCTGGCCGGGGATTGAGGTCGAGCTCAGCAAATTCAACAAGCCGCTTTACATGAAGCGGCATCGCTACTCAAATTATTAGCGCCTTCTTTGATCCGGCTTTTATTCCACGGTCACGCTTTTGGCCAGGTTGCGCGGCTGGTCCACATCCGTGCCGCGGAGGACGGCCACGTGGTAGGCCAATAGCTGAAGCGGGGTGACCATGGTCACCGGGGCCAGCATGGGCGGCGTATGGGGCACGAAGATCACGTCGTCGGCCAAAGCCTGGGCCAAGGAATTGTCTTCCTCGGTCACGGCGATGAGCCTGCCTCCCCTGGCCCGCACCTCTTCCATGTTGGAGAGCACCTTTTCCAGCACATCGGTCTGGTTGGCCAACACCACCACCGGCATGGCGTCGTCGATCAGGGCGATTGGTCCGTGCTTCATCTCGCCGGCCGGGTAGCCTTCTGCATGGATATAGCTGATTTCCTTGAGTTTAAGCGCTCCCTCCAGGGCGATGGGATAGCACACGCCCCGGCCAAGGAACAGGAAGTCCTGGGCCCCGCAATAGCACTCGGCCACGGCGATGACCTCTTTTTCGTGCTCCAGCGCCCCCTGGACCAGTCCCGGTAGCTGCACCAGCTGCTCCACCAGGGCCAGGGCTTTGGCCTCATCCACCACGCCCCTCAGGCGTCCCATATACAGGGCCAGGGTGTACAGGGCCATAAGCTGGGTGGTGAAGGCCTTGGTGGAGGCCACGCCGATTTCCGGCCCGGCGTGGGTGTAGATCACACCGCTGGTTTCGCGGGTCAGGGTCGAGCCCACCACGTTGCAGATGCTCAGGCCCAGGGCGCCCTTGCCCGTGGCCTCGCGCACCGCGGCCAGAGTGTCGGCCGTCTCGCCGGACTGGCTGATGGCCACCACTATATCACCGGGTCCCACCAGCGGGTCCCGGTAACGGAACTCCGAGCCCAGGTCCACCTCGGTGGGCATGCGCACCAGGTTCTCGAAGATGAACTTGGCCACCAGGGCCGCGTGCCAGCTGGTGCCGCAGGCCAACAAAACCATGCGCTTGGCGTTTTTTATCTGCTCGGCGCCCAGGCCGATATCGGCCAGGAACACATCCGGCGAACCGGGCTTGATCCTGCCGGTGAGGGTGTCGGTCAGGGCCCTGGGCTGCTCGAAGATCTCTTTTTGCATGAAATGGCGGTAGCCGGCCTTTTCGGCCATGGCCGGGGACCAGCTTATGGTCGAGACCTCATGCTCCACCGCATTTCCGTGCAAGTCCGTGATGGCGTAGCCGCCGTCCCGAACCACCACCATGTCTCCGTCATTGAGAAACACCACCCTATTGGTGTGAGCCAGAAACGCCGGCACATCCGAGGCCAGGAAAAATTCGCCTTCCTCGCCCAGGCCAAGGATCAGGGGCGAATCCTTGCGCGCGCCGATCATCATGCCCGTTTCCCGGCGGTCCAGGATAACCAGGGCGAAAGACCCGCGAATCTGATTCAATGCCAGGCGCACGGCGTCGGGAAGGTCCCCGGCTCCGTTTTGCAGCTCATACTCGATTAGATGGGCCGCTATCTCGGTGTCGGTCTCGGAGCTGAACTTGTGGCCCTTGGCCAACAACTCCCGCTTGAGTTCGAGGTAATTTTCAATGATGCCGTTGTGGACCACGGCCACGTCGCCGGCCAGATGAGGGTGGGCGTTTTGTTCGCTGGGCTTGCCGTGGGTGGCCCAACGGGTGTGGCCCATGCCCAATGTGCCGTCTACGGGCTCTTCCCGCAATTTTTTACGCAGGCCGGCAAGCTTGCCTTCGGCCCGCCGCACCATGAAATCACCCTCATTAATTACGGCCAGGCCGGCCGAATCGTATCCCCGGTATTCCAGGCGGCTCAGGCCGTCCATAATCACATCCACCGGGTCCATTGGCCCGATATAGCCGATAATGCCGCACATATTCTATGCTCCCGCGGCGCTCAAACGCCGCTCATACTCCGCCAACTCTTCCTTGGAGTTGATCCCGGCCACTTCCTGCGGATCAGGGCAGACCATATAGCCGACCTTCAGTCCCATGCCCCTGAATATCCCGGCCATGTCCGTCAGGTAATACTCTTTTTGATCGTTCTGCGTTCCCAGCTTGTCCAGGTTGCCTAAAAGCGGCTCGGCCTGGAATGCGTATATCCCCGAGTTTACCAGGCGCACCCGCAATTGTTCGGGCGTTGCGTCTCGGGCCTCGACAATGGCCTCCAGGTCTCCATCGCCCAGGGTTATCAACCGGCCATAGGCGCCCGGCTCATCGAACTCCATTCCCAGCACGGTCATGGCATTGTTTCGGCGATGATGCTCCGCCAACAAATCGCGGCAGGTCTCCAGGCGCAGGCCCGGCACATCGCCATAGAGAACCAGCACGTCACCTTGGAATCCGGCCAGGTTTTCCCGGGCGGCCATCACCGCATGGCCTGTTCCCAGTTGGGGCACTTGCAAGGCAAAATCAATTTCGGGCTCATTCCTGAATTTTTCTTTTACCAGATCGGCGCCGTGACCAACCACGGCCACGGTCCGCACCGCATTGAGCCCCTTGGCCAAATCAAGGACATGGGCCAACAGCGGACGTCCCGCCAGATCGTGCAGGACTTTGGGCAGATCCGATTTCATGCGGGTGCCCTTGCCCGCGGCCAGAATCAATACGGCAAGCTGTTTTTCGTTAGTTGCCCCTTGGGTCATCAATTATCGTTCCTTCTGCTGTATACAACACCACATGCGGCCAAGGATAACACCGTAACCGCTCCTTAAGAAGGTTTTTCAATTGAGATTTTTGTTACTTGACCAGGAAGCCTTTTTCAATGATCCGGTCGGCGATCATCGCGCTGAATTCCTTTGACGGGTGAAAATGATCATTCTTTTCAAAGCGTGACCAATCACGGGGTTTGTTAGCAAGCTCCTGTTCCAGCATCGGCGCGGCATCATAGTATTCGATTCCCAGCTTTTGCAGTATCTCCACGATGTCGGAGTGCTGGCGGGCTATCTTTTCGGGCCACTTCTCTTTTTTGTCCAACTCAGGGTAGACCACCACTCTGAAGGCATAACCGTGCTCCCGCCCCATATCGGCCAGCTTTTTCAGGTTATTGGCCACGTCGTCCGTCAAACCGGCCCGGTCGGTGAAAGAGGCCTTCAAAGACAGATACACCCGGTAAAGGGTGGAATGCTTGAACAGCCAGTAGTTGAAATGTTCCTGGCCCAGATAGGTGTTGGCGATGACCGTGTAGCCGTCCTGTTGCTTGAGGATAACCGGCGTTCCGTCCCAGTCGTTCAGGCAAAATTCCAGAATAACGATGTCGGGCTTCAAGGGCAGGCCGTACCGCTTGAAATAACCTATCTCCTGGTTTGTTGAATATCCGTACACCCCCAGGGTCCAGTATTCGTAATCCGGTTTTTTCATCCGGCTTTCGACATTGCGGGTCAAAAAGCCCAGGGCCGCTATGGAATCGCCCAGGAATACAACCCTGGTTGCGCCCTGCGGTTTTTCAAAGGCATAACCGTTGTGCAGGGCCCCGTATTGGGAATAGGGGTAGCTTGGACCCATCAAGGGCTTGTAGGACAATTCCTCGTCCATCGCCCACCACTGCACCTTGGAATTCCATTCGTCCTTTTGCTGGGGGTTCTGTGCGGCCTGAATCATGGCCTGCTTGAAATTGAACTCAAAAGTGTGTCCAGCGTTGAATACCAGGTTGAAGGGGATCAAGGCCAACTCGAACAATACCAGTGCCGCGACCACCGATATGCAGACCATCAAGATCTTGAGGATTCCTCCCTTGGTGAAAAGCCTGTGGGCGAAGAGCACGGCCAGGAAAATAAGAAAAGACAGAATCAAATAAAAAACGGCCAGGCCCACGTCTATGGCGTACGGGTGGCAATAGGTGATGGCCGAAAGCGGCAGTTCCCGTGAATATACGGCCATGATCAGATTGACAACCAGGCCGATGCAGGTCAGGCCAAACAGCCAAGCCAGGGCTTTTTGAATTAATGATCGATTTTTAGTCATTTACTACAGCGGATATTGATCAATAAGAAAAGAAGCGCCGGGCGGAGAAAACCACCCGGCGCTGATATCGCTTATGCGGCCGATCTACTGCGACCCAAGGCGGCCGACAACACGCATGCGCAGCATGGCCCTCTTGAGGGCGGTCTCAACACGGACATATTCCATGTCGGCCTGTTTAATCTTGCCCATACGCTGTTCGGCGCGTTCGCGGGCCCGCGTGGCGCGGTCCACGTCGATTTCACGGGCCAATTCGGCAGCCTCGGCCAAAACCGTGACCTTGGTGCCTGTGACCTCGGCGAAACCACCAGCAATGGCCGCATATTCTTCGTTATTGCCGTCGCGGTAGCGCAGTTCGCCGATGTCCAGGGTCGCCAAGAACGGCACGTGACCATGAAGCACACCGAACTCGCCATCCACGCCTGTCGCCACGACCACGTCTACTTCCTTGCTCAGGAGCATCTTGTCTGGCGTAACGACTTCCAGCATTATTTTATTGGCCATTGGTCACTCCGGTCTTGCTATTCAGCAGCCATGGATTCGGCCTTGGCGCGGGCGTCTTCCAGGGTTCCAACCAGGTTGAACGCCTGCTCCGGCAGATCGTCGGCCTTGCCTTCAAGGATCTCCTTGAAGCAACGGACGGTCTCTTCCAGCTTGACGTAGGCGCCCGGCGTACCAGTGAAGACCTCGGCCACGTGGAACGGCTGGGACAGGAAACGCTGGACACGGCGTGCACGGTGCACGGTCAGCTTGTCCTCGTCGCTCAGTTCGTCCATACCCAGGATGGCGATGATGTCCTGCAGGTCTTTGTACTTCTGCAGGGTAATCTGCACCTGGCGGGCCACTCTGTAATGCTCTTCACCCAGATAGTTGGGGTCGAGAATACGGCTGGAGCTGTCCAGCGGGTCCACTGCGGGGTAAATGCCCAGCTCGGAAATTTGGCGGCTCAAGACGACGGTGCCGTCGAGGTGCGCAAAAGTCGTTGCCGGGGCGGGGTCGGTGAGGTCGTCCGCGGGGACGTACACGCACTGCACCGAGGTGATCGAACCCTTGGTGGTGGAGGTGATGCGTTCCTGCAGCTCGCCAAGGTCGGTGCCCAGGGTCGGCTGATAACCGACCGCCGAAGGCATGCGGCCCAGAAGGGCGGAAACCTCGGAACCGGCCTGGGTGAAACGGAAGATGTTGTCAACAAACAGGAGCACGTCCTGGCCCTGCACGTCGCGGTAGTACTCGGCGGCGGTAAGAGCCGAGATGGCCACGCGGGCGCGGGCACCCGGAGGCTCGGTCATCTGGCCGTAGATCAGGGCGCACTTGCCGATAACGCCGGAGTCCTTCATCTCGTGGTAGAGGTCGTTGCCCTCACGGGTGCGCTCGCCCACGCCGGCGAACACGGAGATACCACCGTGCTGCATGGCGATGTTGTGAATCATCTCCATCATGATAACGGTCTTGCCGACACCGGCGCCGCCGAACATGCCCATTTTGCCGCCGCGGGGGAAGGGTACCAGCAAGTCGATAACCTTGACGCCGGTTTCCAAAACCGTAACCGACGTGTCCTGGTCAACCAGGGACGGAGCGGCACGGTGAATCGGCATGTACTCATTAGATTCAATGGGACCCAGACCATCCACGGGGCGGCCAACGACGTTGAGCACGCGGCCCAAGGTTGCGTCGCCGACGGGCATCTGGATGGGCTTACCGGTGTTTTTGACCGGCAGTCCGCGTCGCAGACCCTCCGTAATATCCATAGCGATGGTGCGCACGACGTTGTCACCAAGGTGCTGGGCCACCTCGACGACCAAGTTGTCTTCCTGATCATTGATGGCGGGGTTGGTGATCAGCAGGGCTGAGAGGATCTCGGGAAGGCCGCCTTCGGCGAACTCCACGTCGATTACCGGCCCGATGACCTGTGTTATTTTGCCAACGTTCATAACGAACAAGCCTCCATATAGAAGCGGAATATTATTAGCTCGATTTAAGAGCCTCTGCGCCGCCGATGATATCCATCAGTTCGGTGGTGATGGCAGCCTGGCGGGCCTTGTTGAAGGCCAGGGTCAGCTGATCAACCAGTTCCTTACAGTTCTTGGTGGCGTTGTCCATGGCCGCCATGCGGGCTGAATGCTCGCTGGTAGCCGTTTCCAACAGCGCACGGTAGACCATCACGTTGAGGTACCGCGGCAGTAACTCCACCAGGATTTCCTCGGCCGAAGGCTCGGTGAGGTATTCGACGGAAGTTTCCTTTTCGTCGTTTTCACCGGCGTCTTCGGGCGCCTCGGGCTCAATGGGCAACAGTTTCATGATCTCGGGCGTCTGCCGGCCCATACCCTGGAACGACGAGAACACGATGTAGACTTCCTGGACTTCACCGGACAGGAACGGGTCCAACGCGTAGTTGCCCACCTGCACGGCCAGGTCGAAGTCGATCACGTTCATGGCGCCGGTCAGGGACTGCTCGGTCTCGATGCCGCGTTTGCGGCAGAAGTCGGAGATCCTTCGCCCGATGGCGTTGATCTTGACCTCGCGGCCTTTTTCCTGTTGCTGCTTGATAAACTTATAAGATTTATCAATGAGCCCGACGTTAAATGAACCGCACAGTCCGCGATCTGCCGACAGGGCGATCAGACCCACCGTCTCCACCGTTTCCGGCACTGCCAGAAGCGGATGGATATCGGGGTCGATTCCCTGCGACAGGCTTCCCAAGACCTCGCGGAACTTGGTGGCGTAGGGCCGGAACTGCTCGGTCTTGGTCTGCACCTGGCGCAGTTTGGCCGTGGCCACCATGTTCATGGCCTTGGTGATCTGCCTAGTCTTCTTGACCGCGGAGATCTTGTTTTGTATGTCGCGTAGTGACGGCATAGGCTTTACAACTGGGCAGAGAAGACGCCGTCAAACTCGCTGAGCGCCGCCTTCATCTTGCCTTCCAGATCACTGTCAATTGCCTGTTTTTCATCGAGCTCGGTGAAGATGTAGGAATGCTTGCTCTCGATGAAGTCATACAGCTGCTTCTCGTACTCGCTGACCTTGTCGACGGGGTACTTGTCGATGAAACCGCGAGTGCCGGCGAACAGGATGGTAACCTGCTTGGCCATGGAAAGCGGCTGATACTGGGGCTGCTTCAGAATCTCGACCATGCGCATACCACGGTTGAGCTGGGCCTGGGTCGATTTATCCAGGTCCGAGCCGAACTGGGCGAAGGCTTCCAATTCACGGAACTGGGCCAGGTCCAGACGCATGGTACCGGCAACCTGCTTCATGGCCTTGCACTGGGCGGCGCCACCGACGCGGCTGACGCTCAGACCGACGTTAATGGCCGGACGCACACCAGAGAAGAACAGGCTGGGCTCGAGATAGATCTGACCGTCGGTGATCGAAATCACGTTGGTCGGAATGTAGGCCGAAACGTCGCCGGCCTGGGTTTCGATGACCGGCAGGGCGGTCAGGGAACCGGCGCCCAGATCGTCACTGAGCTTGGCGGCGCGTTCGAGCAAACGGCTGTGGTTGTAGAAGATGTCGCCGGGGTAGGCCTCGCGTCCCGGGGGACGGCGGAGCAACAGCGAAATCTGGCGGTAGGCCACGGCCTGCTTGCTAAGGTCGTCGTAGCAGATCAGGGCGTGACGGGCGCTGTCACGGAAGTACTCGCCGACAGCACAGCCCGAGTAGGGCGCGATGTACTGCAGGGTTGCGGGGTCGGAGGCGCAAGCCGAGACCACGCAGGTGTATTCCATGGCACCGTGACGGGTCAGGGTGTCGATAACCTGGGCCACGGTGGATTTCTTCTGGCCGACCGCAACGTAGATGCAGTAGACGTCCAGGCCCTTCTGGTTGATGATCGAGTCGACCAAAACGGCCGTTTTGCCGATCTGGCGGTCACCGATGACCAACTCGCGCTGGCCGCGGCCAACCGGAGTCATGGCGTCAACGGCTTTGAGACCCGTATACATCGGCTCATGGACGCTCTTGCGCTGCACAACACCAGGAGCGACCATCTCGATGCGGCGGTATTCCGCACCCTCGATGGGGCCCTTGCCGTCCAGAGGGTTGCCGACGGGGTCGATTACGCGACCGATGACGGCTTCGCCAACCGGAACTTCGGCGATGCGGTCGGTACGTTTGACCGTGTCGCCTTCTTTGATGTGCTCTGTTTCGCCCATGATGGCCACACCGACGTTATCCTCTTCAAGGTTGAGGACCATGCCGAGAACCCCACCGGGGAACTCGAGCAACTCACCGGCCATGGCCTTTTCCACACCGTGAATACGGGCGATTCCGTCACCCACTGAGAGAACAGTGCCTGTCTCAGAGACTTCGACCTTTTTGTCGTAGTCCTTAATCTGCTCTCGGATGACCTGACTGATTTCTTCAGCTTTGATCTGCATCAGGCGTAATCACCCCTTCTCAAAGATTCTTTCAAGTTCTCCAGTTGCGATCTGACACTGCCGTCCAAGACCAAGTCGCCAATCTTGGCCACGACACCACCGATCAAACTGGGATCCTCGGTTACTTCCAATTGTACTTCCCGACCCGCGACGCCCTTGAGCGCGTTGGTCAGGCTTTCAACCTCTTGTTCATTCAGGGCCGCCGCAGTGCGAACTTCCGCCCTGGTGATGCCATTGACCTCGTCGACCAACAGACCGTACATTTGCGAGATGTCCTTGGTCGCTTCAATGCGGCCGCGGTCCATCAGCAGGCGGAAGAAGTTTGCGACCATTGGGCTGAGGCCCAATTTACCCAAAATGGCATTGAGGAGTTTCTTACGGCTGTCAAAGTCGAATCCCGGATTGCTCAGGGCAGACTCCAACTCCGGAGCGCCGGCCAACATCTCGGCGAAATCGCCAAGTTCTTTGCCGTATTGCTCGGTGTTGCCGTCCTCCTTGCCGATCTCGAGCAAGGCTTTGGCATACCGTTTGGCTACGATGTAGCTGGTCACTGTACCTCCTGTTCCACCTTGGTCAGATATTCACTCACCAGGCGCGCCTGATCATCGGCGGTCATCTTCTGCTTGAGAAGATCCTCGGCCACCGAGGCGCTGAGATCGGCGATCTCCCGGCGCAATGAGGCTTTGGCCTGGTTGGTTTCCTGCTCAATCGTGAACTGGGCCTGCTGTTTGATGCGCTCGCTCATGGCCTTGGCGCCATCGATAATGCGCTCGCGCTCACGTTCGCCCTGGGCGCGGAACTCGGCCAGGATGGCCTCTTGTTCCTGAGCGGCGTCGGACAGGCGGCGTTCCATCTCCGCCAGTTCCTTTGCCGCTTCCTCGCGGCGCTGATTCAGTTCGTCCAGTTCATTTGCAATACCCTCACTGCGGGCACGCATGGCATTGCCGATGGGCTTGCGAAGCAAAACCACAAGCAACACTACCAGGATACCGAAGTTGATGCAGCGGAGGACGAAGTCCCTGATTTGGCCGGCCGTGACGCCGTGCCCGCCATGGGCTTCGATATCCTTGTCGCCAACATGAGCTTCGACTTGGACTTTTTCCGTGGCTCCAGCATGCGCACCGGTTTCGGTCGCATATACGCTGAAAGCGGAGAACAGAACCAACAGCGCCGCACCCAGCAGCACTGCAATGCGCATTTTGCCGCTGCAGCTAATCACTGGATGCTCCTTCCTAGGATTTTCTGTGCCAGGTCCTGGCCGAATTGCTGGACCTGAGTCTTGAGTTCATCGCGGGCCTTGCCGATTTCATCGGAAATCTGCTCGCGCACATCGGCCACGGCCTTTTCCATCTCTTTGGTCGCCTCTTCAATGATCTGGCGTTCCTGAGTGTGGCCCTCTGCCTTGAACCCCTCCTTGGCGCCCTGGCCCTGCTTGCGGGCCTCGGCCAGTTCTCGGTCCATCTGCTCACCCTTGGACTTCGCGGAATCGGAATCGGTTTCGATTTCGCTGTTCAAGGCGGCCATTTTTTGGGACCGCTGAGCGATGATGCCCCGGATCGGCTTGAAAAGGAGATAGTTCAGCGCCACAACCAGCACAATGAAGTTGATGATCTGGATGAAGACCGAAACATCCGGCATGATGCTAATCATAGGGTTTTCCCCTCCAGAGGTTACAGAAGCCGCAGGCCCCTGGCTCTTCCCCGAATATACTTAAAACAAATATGGTATACAGAAATTCAGTCATGCGGAAACAGCGGTCCGCACCATAGAGACCCGTGCTTGTTCCCACTTAGACAAGCTTGGACTTTCTACAATATTTCACAACCGCTGTCAAAAGTTTTTTTCATTAAAGGGGTTTAGGTACTATTTCCTGTTATATCGGATTGTTAACTAGTGGTTTTTCCTTCCGATGATAGCAGCCGCACCTTGGGCATAAGCCCGTTTTCACCGTTTTCACCGGCCATGCGGCAATTGCCTTCAAAGACCACGCCTTCATCCATCACCACCAAAGGCGCGGTTATATTGCCCACAAGGCGGCCGGGAGCGCGCAATTCAATGCGCTCGGCGGCCACGATATCGCCGACAACTGAACCACTTATCTCAACGGCGGTTGCCTCGATGTGAGCCTCGACGATGGCGTTGTGGCCTACAATCAATACGCCCTCGCCCTTTATCTCACCGGAAAACTTGCCATCCAGCCTGGCCTGGCCCCGGAACACCAGCTGACCTTCAATGGAGCTTTCGCCTCCCAAGAACACAGCTACCTGACCATTTCCAGAATTTCGCCGACGTTTCACCAAGTTCCTCCTTCATGGGCCCCAATTAAACACCCGCGCAGGCATGCTTTTCGGACAAGAATCCCGACCGAAGAGCCTACGGCAAGTTTTTTCATATTATTGAAATTCTACCGGTGACAACATCCACCGGAAATCAATCGTTGCATGACCCAATCAAAAAGTAAACCAAATTAGTGATTAGTTATTCACACACTCTTTCAGACCCTAATGAAATACATATCTTCGCATGCTTACACTCTGTATAAGCCCCAGGGCCGCCATGACAGTAAGCATGTTCGATCCGCCATAGGAGACAAAAGGCAACGGTATTCCCACAACCGGAGCCAGGCCCAGGACCATGCCCACATTAATAAAGGTCGGCCAAAAAATCATAGCCGTGCCGCCAATTACACAAAGAAGCCCGGCCCTGTCCTTGGTCCTGGTGGCTTGTACTATGCCCCGGTAAACGAGGGCTGCCAAAAGGCCCAAAACCACAACTCCTCCGATAAAACCCCATTCCTCGTTGAGCACGCTGAAGGCGAAGTCCGTATGCTGTTCCGGCAGAAAGTGCAGCTGGGTCTGGGTTCCGGCCATGAAGCCCTTGCCCCAGAACCCGCCGGAGCCCACCGCGATCTTGGACTGGATAAGATGATATGCCGCGCCCAGGGGATCTGATTCAGGATCCAGAAAGCTGAATATGCGGCGCTTTTGGTAATCCTTTAAAAAACTCCACGCCAAAGGCAACACCGCAAGCAGGGTGCCCGATGCAATGGCCAGGGAACTCAGGCGAATGCCGTTTATCAAAATCACGCTTCCGGCCACGGCCAGGATCATCAAACTGGTGCCCAGGTCGGGCTGTTTGAGGATCAATACGGCCGGCACCATGGCGATCATCGCCGGAACGATCAACCTGCGCAGGGTGTACGGCTGGCCGAAATCCCTACGCTGAAAATACTGGGCCAGAACCAGCACCACCGCCAGGCGGGCCAACTCCGACGGCTGAAGGCGCAGCGGCCCGATCAACAACCAGCGTTGGGACCCGCCGATGACTTTTCCCCAAATCAACACGGCAACCAGCAATATGACAACCACGGCATAAAAAACCAGGGACAGGCTGCACAGGCGCTGATAGCCGATGATGGCCACCAGCAACATTACGCCGAACCCCAGCAGCATCCAATAAAGCTGTTTGAGGTAAACGGCCGATCCGGCCGTTTGAAATGAACTTGCCGCTGAATACAGATTGACAACGCCGATGGCTCCCAGGATCACGATCAAGACCAAACTGATCCAATCGATATTGGCGGCCATTCGCCGATCAAGCATCGCCGCCCTCCTTTTTTTCACCCTCCTGGGGTTGCACCGGATGCTCCTTGAAGTATGCCTCCAGAATCTGTTTGGCCACCGGCGCCGCCGCCGCTCCGCCATGCCCGCCGTGTTCCACCACCACGGCTACGGCTATAGTCGGGTCCTCGGCTGGGGCATAGGCCACGAACAAGGCGTGATCCCGGTATTTCCACGGAATCTCATCGCCATAGGCCTTTTCCACTTTCAAGGCCACAACCTGGGCCGTTCCTGTCTTTCCTGCTGCCTTTATCCCCGGCAACCGGCAGCGCCACCCTGTACCGTGGGGTTCGTTGACGACCGCCACCAGCCCGTCATGTATATTTTTCAAGTGGGCCGGCTTGATATCCACGGGGCTTATCAACCCCGGCGGCTCTGACACCGGCTCGCCGCCTTCTGGCTTTACAACGGCCTGGACCAGCGTTGGCGTCACCAGCTTTCCGCCATTGGCGATAACCGACACCATACGGGCCAATTGCAGAGGAGTAACCAGGTTAAAGCCCTGGCCTATGGCCACCGAAAGCGTCTCGCCCTCCTGCCAAGGCTCCTTGAATCGCCGTTCCTTCCATTGGCTGTCCGGCACCAGTCCGGCCGCTTCATGGCTCAGAGGAATTCCGGTTGTGCGTCCCAATCCGAATTTTCGGGCCCATTTGGCCAGCCGCTCCACCCCTAACGCCTTGCCGACCCTGTAGTAATAAACATCGCAGCTTTCACGCAGCGCCTTGTGCAGATTCACCGAACCATGGCCACCGCGCTTCCAGATCCAACATTTATAGGTCCGGCGGCCAAGACTCATTTCGCCTTTGCAGAAATGCGTGGTCTCGGTATTGACCACTCCCTCGGCCAACCCGGCGGCCGATGTAACAATTTTATAAGTAGAACCCGGCGGGTAGAGCCCGCTTATAGCCCTATCCTTCAGGGGATGGCGGGGGTGATTGACCAGCTTTTTCCATTCTTCACTGCTCATTCCTTTAATGAATGAATTCTGGTCAAAGCTCGGCGAGGAATACAGGCAATACACTTGCCCGTTTTTCGGGTTTAGCGCTACCACCGCGCCAACCTCTTCGCCCATGGCCTCCGCGGCGGCTTTTTGCAAATTCAAGTCAATGCTAAGGATCAGGTCGTATCCCGGCACCGCGGGCACCGCGCTGATCAGGTTGAGTTCACGGCCTACCGCGTCCACCTCGATCTGACGGGCTCCCCTTTTACCCTGCAAAACCCTTTCACGGCTTTTTTCTAGCCCCGAACGCCCGATATAATCGCCCAAGCGGTATCTACCCTTGGGCGCCTTTTCCATTTCCGTTCGGTTAATTTCGCCCAAATAGCCGATTACATGAGCGGTTTCCTTGGCCGCCAGATAGGCCCGTCGGTATTCAACCAGCACCACCACGCCCGGCAGTTCGTATCGAAACGTCTCCAGCACTGCCAACTGGTCCCGGGTGAGGTGACTGGCCAGACGCACCGGCTTGAAAGGCGCCGCTCCGCCGGCGGCCTTGCGGGCATGCTCAATCTGTTGCTCGGTTATGCCCACCAATTCGCCCAAGCGGCGGATGATCAAACCCCAATCCTTGACGTCTTCGGGGATTACGGCGAGGGTAAAAGCCGGACGGTTGTCGGCCAGCAACCGCCCCTGGCAGTCATAGATCAACCCCCGGCTTGGCGGCTCATCCTCCAGGCGCACCCGGTTGTTTTCGCTTTTGGTGCGATATTCCTCGCCATGGAGAACCTGCAGATACCAAAGCCGTCCGATAAGCACCACGAAAGCCAGGCTGACCACCACAACCGCCGCCGCCAGGGCGTGGCGAACCTGGGGCAACTCGCCGGGGTCCATGCCACGGTTGCGGGTAATCCTCCTGCGCGATTTTTTCTTACCGTTGATCGGTAACATCAGTCTCGCTTCCGGCGGGCCGTGGGTGACAACCGGCTTATCAGCTTAATCAGCCAATCGAGCAGGCCAAAGAAAATCGGTGCGGTCAAGGCCACCAGTATCGCATGTCCCGGTATGGCCCATAAGTTGTCCAGCTGCGGATCCTCCATGCCCTGAACCAATACCATTCCCAGCATCACCAGTGCCTGGCGCACCAGCGACAGCAGGCAAACGGCGGCCATCTGAAACGGCCAGGAATTTATCTCCAGTTTTCGTTCGGCCAGTTTGCACAGGCAAAAGACAACGACGTACGAAGTCATCTGGAGCCCCATGGGCCCCCCTGATGAAAGATCATATATATAGGCTAAAAAGAATGTAAGGATGGCGCCCGGAATCAACGGAATATGGAAACCGGCGGAAATCACCACCACTATCAGGGGTTGCAACTGCAGGGGACCGGCCGACCACCAGTTGAACAGGGTGCACGAAAGCGCCACCAGTAGAAAACCCAACAGCAAGGTGGCCATGAAACGGGGCCATTGAACCATGCCCTTGGTGGCGGTGGTGCCGTCCTCCACCGCCAATCCGGCGGCGGCCGCCCAAGTGCGCCCTCCGGAAGCGGTGCCGTTGCCCGTTTCCATTGCCAAGACCTACTCCGGCAGCTCGCGCCTGTCCAGAATGACCAACACATCCTCCAGGCGATTGAAATCCACGGCAGGCCGGGCCATCACATCCAAAAAGACGCCCTTGCCCTTTTGTTCGGCCTTTGTAACGTAACCCACCAGCAAACCCTTTGGGTATACTCCGGCAGCGCCGCTTGTCACCAGTTTATCGCCGGGCCGAACATCGGCGGTGTGCAGGATGTATTTCATCAGCAGCATGCCCTGGTCCGCGCCCGTGACGATACCCCTGGCCCTTGTGCGCTGGACCAGCACGTCGACTCCGGAGTTTTTATCGGTGAGTAAAAGAACCTTTGCGTAGTTGGGGCTGGCCCAGATGACCCGGCCCACCACACCGGCGGCATTGACCACCGGCATCAACGGCTCCACTCCGCCGTGTTGGCCCCGGCTGATCAGCACCGTCTTGAAATATCCCGTGGGGTCGCCTCCTAGCACCTGGGCGGCCACCACTGGAAATTCATGCCGTTGTTCAAGGCTGAGCAACGCCCGCAGGCGTTCGTTTTCCTGCTTAAGCTCATCAAACTGAGCCAATTCCTGGCGCATCTGCTCCACCATCAGAGCCAGTTTCTCGTTTTCCTTGGCCGCCTGAACCAGGTTGAAATAGCGCCCCCAAAGGGATTCAAAGAAATCACCAACCGAGGTGATGACACCCTGAACCGGCCCAAGCGCCTCGATCATATAGCGTCCGGCGCCGGGCCCCGAACCGGGTCGGCCCGCGTTGTATGAAAAGTAGCCCAGTGCAATAAGCACCAGAAGGATGAGAATTACGGAAAAACGATTGCGGCGCAGAAAGCCCACTGGTCTTCTCGATAGAGTCGGCCACCCCGCGGCGGCCGCCGCTTTAGCGGATCATGACCTCCCGCAGCAGGTCCAGATTGTCCAGGCACATGCCCGAACCAAGCACCACGGTGGACAGCGGATCTTCGGTTGTCTGGATGGGTAATCCCGTTTCCTGGCTCAACAGCACGTTGAGACCCTTCAACATGCCGCCGCCGCCGGTGAGAACGATCCCGTTGTCGACGATGTCGGCGGCTAGTTCCGGAGGCGTCTGCTCCAAGGCGATCTTGACCGTCTCGACGATTGCCTCGATCTGCTCGTTGATGGAAGAGCGGATTTCCGCGGACTCAATGGTCAGAGTCTTGGGTATGCCTGTTATAAGGTCGCGACCCTTGATCTCGATGGTCGTAACCGGCATAAGCTCCGGATCGACCTGGCCGTTGGGGAAGGCGTGGCCGATGGTGGTCTTGATCATCTCGGCGGTGCGTTCGCCGATGAGCAGATTGTGCTTGCGCTTGATGTGCTGAAGGATGGCTTCGTCCATCTTGTCGCCGCCCACGCGGACGCTCTTGGAATAGACCACGCCGGTCAGGCTGATCACGGCTACTTCAGTTGTGCCGCCGCCGATGTCCACCACCATGTTGCTGGTGGGTTCCTGGATGGGCAGGCCGGCGCCGATGGCCGCGGCCATGGGTTCCTCGATGAGATAAACCTCGCGGGCGCCGGCGCTTTCGGCGCTTTCACGCACTGCGCGCTTTTCCACTTGAGTGATTCCGCTGGGCACGCTGATGATGATCCTCGGCCGCACCAAATTGCGGCGGTTGTGCACTTTGCGGATAAAATGGCGGAGCATGGCCTCGGTGACCTCGAAGTCGGCGATTACGCCGTCCTTCATGGGCCGGATGGCGGTGATGTTGCCGGGCGTGCGGCCAAGCATCATTTTGGCTTCCTTACCCACGGCTAGAACGCGGTTGCCGCCCCTGGCATCCTGGCGTACGGCGACAACGCTGGGTTCGCTGAGCACTATGCCCTTGCCCTTGACGTAAACAAGGGTGTTGGCCGTGCCCAAGTCTATGGCCATATCGTTGCTGAAGACTCCAAGAATGGGATCAAGCAGCATTGCAGCTCCTTAGAATGTCCGCAAAAAAACGGGCTTTGAATACTGTCCGCATAAGCTACACAACTCGCTGCACAAAGTAACAGAACCAAGGCTTTCCAGCAACCAAAAAGTTGCAATTTGGCGGGTTTACGGTATAAAGACCCCTCGGAGCCAATAGCTCTGTAACCCTCATTCACATTGACACCACCAAAGGCATATGGTTAAATTGTGCCTTTGCCGGGCCATCCGATGCAGGCTGGGAATAGCAACTCAGGCCGAATTCAGGATCTGCCCTGGGGGCTGGGCTAATTTTTCGCCCTAATTGTTGCAATCGCGCTGGAAAGAGCCCCCCTTTCCGGCACTAGCGCACGAAAGCGAGATTTTAAAATGAAGCGCACTTTCCAACCCAGCAATCTGAAGCGTAAACGCACTCACGGTTTCAGGGCGCGCAGCCTTACCCGTGGCGGCAAGGCCGTACTAGCTCGCCGTCGTTCCAGAGGCAGGAAAAGGCTCTCCGTGTGAGCCTGATTACCCCGAATGAGCATACGGGGGCAGTCATTTCCCAAAAGCGCGCGCCTTCGCTCGCGGAGCCAATACCTCTCCATGAGGCGGGGCTGCCGTCGGGTGAAGTACGCTTTTTTTATAGTGGTCTGGCGGCCCAACGGGCTGCCGCTGACCCGCATGGGCGTCACTGTCAGCCGCAAAGTCGCCGGAGCCGTGGGGCGCAACCGGATCAAACGTTTGGTCCGGGAGGCCTTTCGCCTCAATTGCGACCAGCGACCAACAAGCATGGACATCAGCATCATTGCCAAACCGGGTGCGGATACTCAGAGCCTGGTTCAAGTGCGGCGGATGCTGGAGAACGCCTATTCGGAAATGACTTCAACGGCAGAACCTGGCTGCCGCCCAAGGGCATGAATCCAGCCGCCGGAATCGTATGGCTGCTGGTGAGGCTGTACCAATTCACCCTCAGCCCTATTCTGGGCGGCCAATGCCGTTTCTACCCCACATGCTCCAACTACGCCTTGGACGCCCTTGCCAAATACGGCTTTTTCAAGGGAACCCTCAAGGCCATGATCCGGATACTCAAATGTCATCCATTTCATCCCGGCGGTTACGACCCAGCCTAAGGCTGTACACGCCTTGGCGGCAAAGGTGAAATTCCATGGAATCCGACGGTAAACGAGTCTTAATTGCCCTTGTATTGAGCGTCGGCCTGCTTTGGGGCTGGTCCACGTTCATCATGCCCGAAAAACCTAAACCGCAGCCGCAACCTACTGCCGCGGTAACACAGGTCAACCAGACCAACACTGCCGCACCGCCGCCGCCGGCCGCGGGCAATGGACAGACGCCAGCCCAGGCTGTCACTCCGGACAACCAGCCTCCCCAGGATGTCGTCGTTGACACTCCTCTATACAAGGCCGTGTTTTCCACCCGGGGCGGCACCCTGCGCAAGGTCGTGCTAAAGAAATTCTATGAAGAGGTCAACCAACAGGGCGGCAACATGGTCCTTTTGGAACTCGAGCCCCGGGAGCCATACTCCCTTGGCCTGGCCTTTGCCCAAATAGACCCGTACCTGGCGGTTAGGTCATTTACCACCGACGGCAAGGACATGACCGTTACTCAAAACGGTCAGACGCTTTCCTTCACCCGCAATGTATCTGGAATCAACGTCACCAAGACCTATACGTTCGATCCCGACTCCTACGCCTTTAACCTCAAGGTCACCATCGCCAACCCAACAGGCAACAAATACGATTTGGTGCCTGAATTGACCCTGGCCGAGTATGTCAGCAAGAAGGACATCAACTTCTACGCTTTCACCGGGTCCCAGATGGTTGCCCAGGGCGGCCTGGTTGAAAAGGATCACGGCGACCTGGAAGACAAACCCGTTGTCACCGGCAACCTCGACTTCATCAGCATGAGCATTCCCTATTTCATGGGCGCGGTGGCTCCCGGTCCCTGGCCTCAGAGCGCCGTGGGCAAGGATTCGTTTCGCGGCTCCTGCGACGAAAAAGTCATGACCGCCACCTTGGTCAGCCCTCATCTGGCCCTTGACGCCGGCCAGACCATGGACCTTAATTACCTGGTCTATTACGGACCCAAGGAACTGAGCGTCCTCGAACCGCTGGGCCACAACCTGGCCATGGCCGTGGACTTCGGCTGGTTCGACTTTTTCGCCAAGCCCATGCTGGCCGGCCTGAAGTTCTTCTACGGCTATGTCAAGAACTACGGTGTCGCCATCATCATCATCACGATCCTGATCAAGCTCATTTTCTGGCCCTTGCAGAACAAAAGCTACCAGTCCATGAAGCGGATGCAGAAACTTCAGCCCCAGATGAAGAAGATCCGCGAGAAATACAAGGACGACAAGCAGGAACAGAATCAGCAGATCATGCAGCTATATAAGACGTACAAGGTCAACCCCTTGGGCGGCTGCCTGCCGATGGTCGTGCAGATTCCCATCTTCATCGCCTTCTATAAAGTTCTCGGCTCGTCCATCGAATTGCGCCACGCGCCTTTCATGCTGTGGATCAACGACCTTGCCGCGCCCGACCGTCTGCCCATTGGTTTTGACATACCTTTCGTGGGCGCCGGCATTCCCGTGCTGACCTTGCTCATGGGCGCGTCGATGTTCCTGACTCAAAAAATGACACCGTCCACCGGCGACCCGACTCAGCAAAAAATGATGATGTTGATGCCGATCATCTTCACCATCATGTTCATCAACTTCCCGTCCGGCCTGGTCTTGTACTGGTTCGTGCAGAACCTCCTCGGTATCGGACAGCAGTATCTGGTGAACCGGCGCAAGGATTGATATAATGGAAGCAGTTGAATTTACTGGTAAAACAACAGAAGAAGCCCTACTGAAGGCCCAACAACACTTTGGCCTTCCCTTAGACCGCCTGGATGTCGAAGTATTACAGGCCGGTGGCGGAGGCCTTTTCGGCCTGTTTAAGAAAAAGGGCGCGGTCGTCAAGGTTCGTCCTACGCAAGACAGCCAGGAAGATCACCTGGCCAGCCTGATGGCGGACTTCACCGGCGGCGAGGCTCCCAAACCCAAAAAGCCCGTTGCTCCACCTGCTCCGGCGGCTGAGCCTGTCCAACAGGCCGAGTCCGGTTATGACAACGGGCCTGACGACGAAGTAGATTACGACGACAATGAGGATGATGACGAGGGCCGCTCCGGGCCGGTAATCGAGGACCAGGAAGTCGTCAACGACGCCAGAGAAGTTTTAGTTAAGCTTGTTCTTCCCCTGGACGACTCCGCCAGGGTCCGGGCCGAAAATTCCGACCAAGGCATTATGCTCGATATCGACGGCCAGGAAGCGGGAGTGCTCATCGGCCGCAGGGGCCAGACCCTAGACGCCCTGCAATACCTGTGCACCCGCATCGTCAGTCACAAGCACGGCAGGCCTGTTCGCATTCACGTCGACGCAGGCGGCTACCGCAAGCGCCGCATGCAGTCCTTGGAAGACCTGGCCCTTCGACTGGCCGACAAGGCCCGCGACACGGGACGCCCGGTCTCCCTGGGTCCCATCTGCAGCCAAGAGCGTCGGGTGGTTCACATGACACTACGCCGGGAGCATGGCATCAGCACCGTCAGCCGGGGCAGGGGCGAACTCAAGAAGGTCGTCATCAGCCCAAGGCGGTAGACTGCTTTCAAGCAAAACAACAAAGGCTCTCCAATACCGGAGGGCCTTTTCCCGTTTACGGCGCTGAACCTTTTTAAGCTTTGGCTTATAATTGGCTCAACGAAAGGCAACACCATTGCACAGTGGCGACTTCACATCGCGGCTCATGGCCGCCCAGGACACCATCGTGGCCCAGGCAACCCCGCCCGGTCCGGGCGGTATCGCGGTGGTGCGCATTTCCGGCCCGGACGCATGGCATGTAGGCCGCACCATTTTCAGGCCCAAGGGCGGCGCTGCTCCTTGGAAACAGATAAGGCGCCTGATTTATGGTCATGCCATCAATCCCGGCAGCGGCGAAATCGTCGATGAAGTATTATGCGCCTTTTTCAAAGGTCCCAATTCGTACAGCGCCGAAGACGCGGTTGAGTTGCAATGCCACGGCGGCCCGGCCGTTGTTTCCAGAATTATTCAACTGGCTCTGGCCCAGGGATGCCGGACCGCCGGTCCCGGTGAGTTTACCCTGCGGGGCATGATCGGCGGGCGCATCGACCTTAGCCGGGCCGAAGCAGTGGCCTCGTTGGTAGCGGCCCGCTCCGATTCCGAGGCCCGCACGGCCCTGGCTATTCTTGAAGGCGGCCTGGCCGGTCCGCTCCACGGCATCCGTCAGACCCTTGTTGATGTTGCCGCTTCCATTGAGGCGGCCATTGATTTTCCTGAGGACGTCTCCGAGCTGGCCGGCGCCGAACAGGCCCATATCCTGTGCGACAATACCATTAATCCCCTTGACGAGTTGATCACCAATAGCCTGGCCCGTTCGGCTTATCGTGAGGGGGCCAGCGTTGTCATCTGTGGGCGTCCCAATGTGGGCAAATCCAGCCTATTCAACGCCCTATTGGGCCGCAAGCGCACCATTGTCAGCGACACCCCCGGCACCACCCGGGACAGGGTCGACGAAGTTGTCATCCTTGGCGGAATTGCCTGCCGACTGAGCGACACCGCGGGCCTGGGAAACATTCGAGACGATCTTGACGGCATGGGCCAGGACGCCGCCAGGGATGTCCTGCAACAGGCAGATCTTGCCCTGGTTATCCTGGATGGTTCCACCGATCTTCTGGAAGAAGACCTACAGATTTTGGCCGAGACCCAAGGCATGAACCGGATCGTCGTCATCAATAAAAACGATCTTGCCCGCGCTTGGCCCGCCCAAGACCTTGGCCAAGATTTGGCTTTCCTGGAAATAAGCGCCAAATTCAGCCAAGGAATGGACCAGCTTTCCGCATCGGCAGGCCGAGCCATCACTCACGGCGCATCCGAACCCGGCCCCAACGATATTGTTGTCAACGCCCGGCAACGTGAGGCCTTATCCCGCTGCCTGGAATTTTGCCGCATCGCCGCCGACGCCCTCCACACCCCGGAACCTCAGGTCGAACTGATCAGCCTGGACCTGCATTCCGCCCTCGCCGCCCTGGGCGAAGTGGACGGCCAGGGCGCGCCGGACGAGATTATAGACGCCGTTTTCAATAAATTCTGCGTTGGCAAATAATGGCTTCTTCCATGCACTTTTTTAACAAAAGGTTTCACGTGAAACATTTGGTGCCCTCGCATGGACCCACAATTTCGCATTAATTATCCCAGGAGTGCCATTTGAATATGCCTTTTCCTCAAGATCTTATGAAACCGGCACGTGCACTTTCAGGATTGGACCTTGATGATGAATTTTTTTTAAGGGCTGATTTTCTGGTTCAGGAGGTCATGCGCTGGAACAAACGCATACGCCTTGTCGGCCACCGGGATCTGCGGACGGCTTATATCGACCTTGTACTGGACGGGCTTGCCCTTGTTCCCCATCTATGCGGGCACACTATAGTTGACATTGGCAGCGGCGCCGGTTTTCCAGGGTTGGTCCTTGCCCTTGCCCTTCCCGGTTACCGTATTACCATGATTGAGGGCCGCGCCAAAAAAGTCAGCTTCCAAAAGCATGCGGTACGCGAACTTTCTATGGATGGAAACACCGAGCCTGTCCTGGGCCGCGCCGGAGAAGGCTGCCTGGAAGGAGTTTTCTTCGACAATGTCACCCTCAGGGCAGTCAGCGACCTCTCTTCCTGTGTTGAATTGGCTACGCCCTACTTGGCCGGTGTTGGCCGGATTATTCTTCCCCGTTCCATCGAAGACCGAAACACTTGCCTCGATGCCGGATTCGAGGTCCATGAATATAAACTTCCGGAGACCAAAAAGACCCGCATCATCGCCGTCCGTTGTTGCCAATAAAAAATGCAGCCTTCGCAGGCTACGTTTCACGTGAAACAGTGATATCTAGAATACGACTTTGTCTTTTTGCTTTGGCAGGGTGATGGTGAATTTCGTGCCCACGCCCTTTGCCGATTTTACAGTAATATTTCCGCCGTGCTGCTTGATGATGCCGTGGCTGATCGATAAGCCAAGTCCTGTTCCCCTTCCCCTATCCTTTGTGGTAAAGAACGGCTCGAATACCCTTCGTGAAATATGCTCGTCCATTCCAGGGCCGGTGTCTTCGAAGCATACGGAAATGGTGCCGTCAGCATTGGCTTTTGTCTGAATGAAAATCCGCCCTTTTCCTTCCATGGCTTCCGCGGCGTTAACCAGCATGTTCAAAAAAACCTGCTCCAGCTTAGAGCGGTGTCCGTAGAAGTAGGGCAACCCCTGGTCAAACTCCAGGGTGATTTCCACATTGCGCAGGATCATGTGACCGGCCATTAGGTTTAGCATCTCCCGCAGAACGCGGTTAATATCCATTGCTTCCGAGGCGGGATCATCCCTCCTGGCGAAATCCAACAAACCCCGGACTATGATCTTGCAGCGGTTGGTCAGCTTGATTATCTTGTCTACCGTTGGATACAGCTCATTGCTTTCGCCGACATCCTCTGCCAACAAATGGGCATAGGTGAGGATGCCGCCCAAGGGGTTGTTGACCTCATGGGCCACGTCGAAGGCAAGCTTACCGGTGGCCGCCAATCGTTCTGAGCGGATAAGCTGCTCTTCAATTGTCTTCCTGAATGTGACGTCCCTTACATTGAATAGTATCGCCGGCTTTGAATCATAGCTGGTAAGTCCGGCGGTCACCTCCAAATCAAAAGGCCTGCCATCGCGAAGTCCTTGTCCCTCAAATACTTTTTGTTCATCAACTTCGTCGAATACGTCGTTTAGCCAATCGAGGTAGTCCTTGTGGCATTCCGAATCCAGCATCTCCAGGAAGTCTATTTTTTTATCCGTAACCGTAACCAGGCCGAACATGTCCATGAAGGCCGTATTGGCGAAGATAAATGTATTTTGATCGTGAAGGGCTATCCCCTCCCTGTTGCTTTCCACCAATGTGCGGTACAAGGCTTCACTTTGAGCAAGCTTTCTTTCGAGGTTCTTTGTCCTGCTGGCATCAACAATTGCCTCTACCGCTCCGATGATGTTGCCATATCTGTCTTTTAACGCGGCAGCCGTGAAGAAAAGATCCCTCTCGCGGCCACCCAAATTGCCGAAGTGGGCTTCAGCCTCCCAGGCGTCTTCGGCAACTTCCGAAGGCCGCAGTTTTTCCTTGCCGTAGACCCTGTTCATCTTGTCGTGGTCTTGATCAAGAATCGTATCTGCAAGTGATACGCCCTGTGGACGATGGAATACCTTCCAAACCTGGTTTGTCTCGATAATGTCCGCTTTTGTCCAGCCGGTTAGTTCTTCGCAAGCGTTGTTCCAGTATTTGACAGTATGATCTTTATCCAACACAAAGACCGCAACCGGCATCACCTCCAATATTGTCTCAAGCATTTGTTGCTGCTGGGCGGCCGATGCTTCCGCCCTTTTTCGCCTGGTGATATCCTTGATAATTCCTTCGTAGCCTACAATTTTTCCATTGGAATACCGTACCTGGCTCGTAATGGATACATCTATGGGTGTGCCGTCTTTTTTCTTGAAGGTGACGTAATAGTCTTGGACAAAGCCCTTGCTTTCAATTTCCTCCATGAAAATAAGGCGGTCTTCTGGTCGCATGTAGGCGTCCTTGCCGATATCCGGTACTGCAAGGAGTTCGTCTTCACTGTCGTATCCCAGCATTTCCACACCGGCCGGATTGACCTCAAGCCATTTTCCATCCCGGCTGGAAAGATAAATCATGTCCTTTGAATTTCGGAAAATGCGCCTGTAGTCGTCGCTGTGTTGTATGGCTAGGTTTTTATGGACCGCGCATGATAGGGCCAAGGTCATCATGTTGGATAAGGCCTGAATTTCTGATTGATTCCATTCAATTTTCTCATCGAACATCAGCAGGCACAAACCGCTGCCTTGGGCCCAGGGCAGATGTATTGCAGCAAGATTACATTCTTTGGCGGTCTCTTCCAGAAAGTTGTCCAGGGCGAGCCATCCCGACTTGGCAGTGTCTCCGGCTTTGAGATAGTTTGTCCCCATTCTGACCAATGGTTCGCCCGGGCAGGTTGGTGGAGAGGCCACAACCCTTCGTATTTTCCTGGCAAGAGTTTTATCCATGCCCCATGTTGTGTTAAGGGCCAAAACGCCACCCACTTGCCACATGGTGACGGACCCACCGAATGCTCCCATATACGAGCCGACTATATGAAGAAGGCCCCTTGCCTGGTGTGCTGTACCGCCGTTACCCGATAATACCTGTCGAAATTCCACGGCAAGCTTGTTGATTTTATCCAAAGATGAAACCAAAATTGATTAGTTCTCCTTTTAGGTTGCATCTCATCATTTATCACAATTTTTAATTAAATTGACCGAAGATATACATAAAAACCAATTTTTTTTAATCATCCGAAGCGACAATGTTGAATGTGGCATATTTGGGGTATTGTGGGTCTTTTTTTTATTTAACCGTGATAATTAATTCCAACGTTATCGTTCATTTTCCCGTTTTGTATATTTTCGGTTCAGTGGTTTGAAATCTGCAGTTGTGGTACTATCGGCCCATGAAAAATATTATGATCATAGGCGGCGGTCTTGCCGGTTGCGAGGCCGCTCTTTATCTTGCCGACGCGGGTGTATCCGTTCATTTGTTGGACATGAAACCTTCCCGAATGAGTCCTGCCCACGAAGATGAGCATTTGGGAGAGCTTGTCTGCTCCAACTCCCTACGCTCTGATGACCCTGCCAGCGCTGTCGGTCTATTGAAGGCGGAAATGTCCCTCTTGGGTTCATCCATAATGCGTGCCGCTCGCCAGACAGCAGTTGACGCCGGCAAGGCCCTTGCCGTTGACAGACGCCAATTCGCCGCCACACTTGATTCCTGGGTGTCCGCTCATCCCTTTATAGAACGTTCGTGCCAGGAAATTACCTCCGTGCCCGAGGACGAACTCGTTATTTTGGCCAGCGGTCCTTTGACCACCGATGAACTTGCAGCAGATCTAATGCGTATCGCAGGACAGAATCATCTGCACTTTTATGATGCCATAGCTCCCATTGTCACCCTTGACAGCGTTGATATGAACAACGCCTTTTGGGGTGACCGTTATGGCGAGCCAGGCGTCGGCGACTACCTCAACTGTCCCATGACCCAAGAGGAGTGGGAATCCTTTTACGCCGCTCTCACTTCTTCGGAAAACGTGCCTTTGCGTGATTTTGAAAAGCCGCAGTTTTTTGAGGGGTGCCTGCCAATAGAAGTCATGGCCTCCCGTGGTGAAAAGACCTTGCTCTTCGGTCCCCTAAAGCCCGTTGGCCTTGAAGACCCCATAACCGGCAAACGCGCCCATGCCGTTGTCCAACTGCGAAAGGAAAACAGCGACGGCTCAATATTGAATATGGTAGGTTTCCAGACCAAATTGACCTATAAGGCCCAACAGCATGTTTTTCGATTGATTCCGGCCCTTCGCAATGCTGAGTTTGCCCGTCTTGGCTCCATTCACCGCAATACATTTGTTGATGCTCCACGGGTCCTTGATCCTTTCAGCAGGCTTAATAATCTTCCCGGCGTATTTATCGCTGGTCAGCTTTCCGGCGTTGAGGGCTATGTCGAGTCTTCCGCTTCTGGCCTACTCTGCGCCGTTAACGCTCTGCGTATAATCAGGGGACAAGACCCCTCCGCTCCACCGGCCGATACGGCCCATGGCGGCTTGATGACCCATCTTTCCAATACGGAGACCAAGCATTTTCAGCCAAGCAACATCAATTTCGGATTGTTGCCGCCGCTTGGCGGAAAGAAGCTTCCCAAAAAAGAACGCGGCAAGGCCATTGCCCGCCGCGCGCTTGTATCTTTTTCAGCATGGTTGACTAGCCTTGGCATTGCCCCGGCCTGCGAACCGCCTGCTATTTAGTTTTTACCTTTTTCATAGCCCTTCTGGAAATCATCCGGCGCCTGCTCAACGGACTTCACGGCCTTACCCGTTGTTTCGCCCATTTGAAAGCAACCAGCTAATGGGAGTGTAATCAAACATATGCATATAATTGCAGCCGCTATTCTCTCGGTCATTTCAACCCTCCAAATTTTATACATTTTTAAATGTTAAACGCTTAATAAGGGTTATTTCAACGCCAACTCTATCAGCCTGTCCAACAGCGCGGGGAAATCCATACCCGCGTGCTTTGCCGCCAAGGGTAAAAGGCTGGTTTCGGTCATTCCTGGAATTGTATTTGCCTCCAGGATTACCGGACCGTCTTCGCCCAGCATGAAGTCTATCCTTGAGTACCTTCTCAGTCCCAAGGCCATGTGAGCCTTTACCGCCAGCTCTTGAATCAGAGCCGTGGTTCCTTGGTCCAGACCGGCTGGGCAAACCTCATTGGTCGCGCCCGGTGTGTATTTGGCAATATAATCAAAAAAAACGTGCCCCTCACCGGGTAGTATTTCAATCAGGGGCAATGGCTCCGGTATTGGGTCACCTATAACGCTGCATGTTATTTCGCGGCCTTTAATGAACTTTTCGACAATTATTTCGTTATCCATGGACAAAGCAACGTCAATTGCTGCTTGAACGTCTTCATCCTTAAGACATATGCTTACGCCAAAGCTGGATCCCTCCAGGCTTGGCTTGACCACCAGAGGCAGGCCGATTTTTTCGATTGCCTTTTCCGCCGCGTTTTCAGTTTGTTTGTTGATATAAAAATCCGGAGCCACCGGCAGTCCGGCCTGACGAAACCTGTCCTTGGACATGATCTTGTTCATGGCCAGAGCGCATCCCAGTATACCGGAGCACTGATACGGAACCTTTACTATATCCAGCAGACCCTGCATTGATCCGTCTTCACCGCCCCTGCCGTGCAGCATTATCAAAGCCACATCAATGCTGTCCGCGTCGTCGACCAGCCGCACGATGTCCGCGGGAGGCTCATAATCAACAGCATGATATTTCTTGGGGTCCAATGCGTTAATGACGGCCGAGCCGCTTTTCAGCGAAACGTCCCTTTCCGCGGAATCTCCACCCATGATAACCGCGACCCTAAGTCTCCCTCCTGTCACAGCAGCCCTTCCTTCCAAAGTTTGGTAATCTCATTAGGTGTGTGCCGGGGCTTTAACGATTCAAATATTTTATCTTCGGTCCTGTAGGCAATTTGTCGTCCTATTTCTATGCGCTCAAGGTATTCGGGTATTCCTTTTCCGTAACGTTCCGCAATGTATTCGAACCTTTGTTCGATGTTTACCACTTCATCGTGCCTAACCCGCTTGTCCGCATAGTTGACGACCATTATTTCGTCAAGCTTGTGATCTTTTGGCAAACGCACATGCATCCGAACTATTTCCGCCAGGTCCATGAAACCTTCTTCTTCAATTATTTTAGCACCTTCTATGTCGTGTCGCATATCAGTGCCTAGACATATTGTCTTTGCTATGTCGTGCAGGATGGCACCGGTTTCAATTGCCTGCCTGTTCAGAAAGGTTCCTTTTTCATCGAGCCATGAATATATCTTTACTGCCACCTCCCTTACTACTTGGGAATGTTGGCGTATGTTATCGAGCATGCCGTATTTGTCCCATAGGGCAATGGCTTGATCCACTGTAGGTAATGACGCGAATCGCCCGTTATTTTTCAGTGTTTTTTGGCTCAATCAAAACCTCGATACTGCCGGGCATGTCTCCGCCCTTGAATCCGGCCAAAAGCCCTCTTATCGTGTTTTCGATAATCCGTTGGCTGAATCCGTTAACCGGCAGTTTTCTCGCGTTAATTTTAACTTTGACACCGAATTCTTGATCTTCTTGTTGCCTCATGGCGATGGCCAATATAAAATCGGCGATTTCCAGCGTATTGTCCGCATCCAGAACCCGCAAGGCCCCTTCTTTCCCGGATCCTCCCCTGCGGGCAAGAGCAAGTATCTTACCTCCCGCAGGCAAAATTGGACCTTCCCCTGGCCCAACAACTTCGATTTTATCGATGTTTGCTCTTTTAAACCCTTCCACTATGACAATATCCATATCGTACATCAGGCGTGAGGCAATCTCGTCCGGCTGCCAGTTCAATGCGTCATCACCCACGGACATCATAATCCCATCCTGGTGGGACAGAATCGTCCTACATGAACCTGCCGCTTGAAACCTTGATGTGTCTTTTTTAGTGAAATCTTCAGGAAGGGCTATTGAACCATTGTGACCGTGGTGTTTTATGGCTCCTACTTGGTACCCGCGCTTACGCAGTTCAAATATTATTTTTTCAGCGAGGGTTGTTTTTCCGCTTCCTGACGCCCCGCAAAAACCAATCAACGGAACCATATTTCCCGCCATTCTGCCTGGGTTTAGAATGGGTAAGCATAAGCCAGGGTAGTTCCCAGGTCAAGCCGCGGTTGAAGACTTGTTCTCGCCCCTTGTTAGCCTGGCCCTGCCATGCTAAAAATGGTCAACATAATTCCGAGGGAGGATGTCCATGGAACGCAAGATAATGCGCGCGTTGATCAGCGTTACCGATAAAAGCGGCGTGGTTGAATTTGCCAAAGGTCTTTCAGGATTGGGCGTTTCGCTTATCTCCACCGGCGGTACGGCCAAGGCCCTGCGAGAGGGCGGACTTGAGGTCACCGACGTCAGCAAGATCACCGGCTTTCCGGAGATGCTCGACGGCCGCGTGAAGACCCTGCATCCAAGGGTTCATGGCGGCATCCTTGCCCGCCGCGATCTTGAAAGCCATCGGGCCCAGCTATCAGAGCACCATATAGCCACCATTGACCTCGTATGCGTCAATCTCTATGCCTTTGAGGCCACGATCGCCAAACAAGGCTGCACTTTTGAAGACGCTATTGAGAACATCGACATCGGCGGCCCCTGCCTTATCAGGGCTTCGGCCAAGAATCATAACGATGTGGTAGTGGTTACCGATCCGTCAGATTACGGCAGGATTCTTGAAGAAATGAAGGCTACCGGCGGTACTGTCTCCGCCAATACACGAAGGTCCCTTGCTGCCAAGGCCTATCGCCTGACCAACAAGTATGACGGCGCCATCGCGGATTATATGGAAAAGCAGGCGGGCTAGTTTTCCTTTCCCGCTTCATTATTTATATGGAGATGAATTCATGAAGGTCCTGGTTGTTGGCAGCGGCGGCCGTGAGCACGCCCTGGTCTGGAAGCTTTCCCAGAGCCCAAAGGTAGATGCCCTGTACTGCGCCCCCGGCAACCCCGGCATGGCCGGTCAAGCCGAATTGGTGGATATCAGCTCCGATGATATTCCGGCTTTGAAGGACTTTGCGCTGAAAAATGACATAACATTGACTGTTGTTGGTCCTGAGGCTCCTCTTGTGGCGGGTATAACCGACGAATTCGAGGCCTCCGGTCTTTTGGTTGCCGGGCCCAGCGCCGCCGGTGCGCAGCTCGAAGGCTCAAAGTCTTTCAGCAAGGACATCATGGCCCGGGCCGGGGTGCCCACGGCGGCCTACAAGGTCTTCACCGACGCCGCCCAGGCCCGTGATTATTGCCTCAGCCTTGACCGGCCTATCGTTGTCAAGGCCGACGGCCTAGCCGCCGGCAAGGGCGTATTGATGTGCGAGACCGCCGGACAGGCCGCCGACGCCTGCAAACAGATAATGGAAGACCGTGCCTTTGGGGCCGCAGGAGACAAGATAGTAATAGAGGAGTGGCTTCAGGGCGAAGAGGCCAGTTTCCTGGTCTTCACCGACGGCGAGGCCATCGTGGCAATGCCCTCCAGCCAGGACCATAAAGCCGTGGGCGAGGGTGACACCGGACCCAACACCGGCGGCATGGGCGCCTATTCCCCGGCTCCGGTGGTTACGCCGGAGATGGCCCAAAAGGCCATGGACCAGGTTATCAAGCCTGTCCTTGAGACCATGAAGGCCGACGGAAACCCGTTCAAGGGCATTCTCTATGCCGGTTTGATGATCAGCAAAGAAGGCGTTCCAAATGTCCTCGAGTTCAACGTGCGATTCGGCGACCCGGAATGCCAACCTCTGTTGATGCGCCTGGAAAGCGATTTGGCCGATATTCTATTGGGCATGGCCAAGGGCAATCTTGGCCAAGTCGAGGTCAAGTGGTCCGAAAAGCCCACCGTGTGCGTTGTGCTTGCATCGGGCGGCTATCCTGGTTCCTATGAAAAGGGCTTCGAGATCAACGGTATCGACAAGGCCAACGCCCATGAAGGCGTCTATGTCTTCCACGCCGGAACCAGTCTCAAGGACGGTAAGATCGTCAACACCGGCGGCAGGGTCCTGGGCGTTACGGCCATCGGCGATACGGTACGCCAGGCCATCGAAAAAGCCTATGCCGCCTGCGCTGAAATTTCCTGGAAAGACATGTACATGCGCCGGGATATCGGCCACCGCGCCTTGGCCAGGGAAAAACAGGGACCACTGGTCGGCATCGTCATGGGCTCGCCAAATGACTGGGAGGTCATGAAATCCGCGGTAAAGCAGCTCAATGAATTCGGCATATCCAACGAAGTGCGTGTGCTCAGCGCCCACCGTACGCCGGAGCTGGCTGCCGATTTTTCCAAGACCGCCGCAAGCCGGGGGATGAAGGTGATCATCGCCGGGGCTGGTTGGGCCGCCCACCTGGCCGGAGCCATGGCCGCCCATACGGTTTTGCCAATAATCGGCGTTCCCATCGGTTCGTCCCAGCTCGACGGACTTGACGCTCTGCTCTCAACCGTACAGATGCCTCCGGGCATACCCGTTGCCACCGTGGCTATCGGCGCCGGCGGGGCCAAGAACGCCGCCGTGCTTGCCGCCCAGATCATAGGCACCAGCGACCCGGCCGTATACGAAAAGTTGCTCGATGATAGGGTTAAAATGGCCGAGGATATAGCCGCGGCCGAAAAGAAGCTTGAATTATAGGTAGTTGACCATGCCCAAGGGTCTTATTCTCAAGATTGATCCCCAAAGCCCAGATGCCGCCCTCATGGAGAGGGCGGTGTTTTCTTTGCTTGGCGGTGGTCTGTTGGTCATTCCCACCGAGACTTTCTACGGTATTGCCGTTGATTCGGGCAATTACAATGCCCTTACCAGGCTTGCCAGGCTCAAGGAACGCCCTAAGGACAAGCCTTTTCCCTTAATAATCTCTGATGCCTCTCAACTCGATGCCCTTGTATCCGATGTTCCAGCTCATGCCAGACAATTGATGGATCGGCATTGGCCAGGACCTCTTAGTCTTGTTTTCCCCGCACGCTGGGGATTGCCCGGCGAATTGGTCCACCGTGGCGGCATCGCCGTTCGCCACAGCCCCAATACCATTTCTTCAGCCCTTGCCGGATCTATTGGCCGGGCCATAACCGCCACCAGCGCCAACCTTTCCGGAGAACCAGCCCCTACTTCCATTGAAAATCTTGATCAGCGGGTCATCGATTCCGTTGATTTGATCCTTGACGCCGGACCATGTCCCGGCGGCCTTCCCAGCACTTTGGCGGACATTAGGGAAGATCCTCCTCTTGTGCTTCGCCATGGTGCAGTTTCTATTTGACCCTCTATTTTTCTTGACCTTGTAACATCGTTGATTTAATTGATCTGATCACTGATCGAATAATCCTATATTTTTTCGTTAATTGAAGGGGTGGTCAAAATGAAGAAGTTTTTCGTAGTGTTGTGTCTTTGTTTGGCGCTGGCCCTACCCGCCTCGTTTGCCTTTGCGGATACTCAGCCCCAGTATCAGCAAGCGCTTTACTTTGATACGTTCAAAGGCAAAATAGGATACGATGTCAGGCACCTGGAGTATGAATTCGATCAGGACACCCAGAAAGGTTGGTTCAACGGTTTCATGGTTGGGGCCGACTTCCATCTCAACGACGTATACCTGGCCGCTAACTTCAGCTATTTCTGGGGCAACACAGACTGGGATAGCCCTGGTTATTCAACCGACACCACCACCGACAAGATGTATGACCTCAAGGCCGTATTCGGCTACGACTTCATCTTCGGCAACATGGCCGTCACCCCCTACGCCGGTCTGGCCATGCATTTTTGGGAGACCACTGTCGAAGGCGGCTTTTCGTATCCCTATTCATTCCAACAGTATTATGCCCCTTTGGGCGCCCAGATTACGTACAAGGGCAGCGAATCCTGGACCGCCGCACTCAAGCTCGAGTATGACTTTTTCCTGCTCGGACGCATAGACTGTAAGGTTTCCCAGGCCGATCCTTTGTATACTGACATGACCTATGACCAGCACGGTGGATTCGGATTTTATATCTCGGCCAATTTCACATACAGCTTTGTTTCCTGGAGCCTTGGCATTGAGCCGTATTTCCAGTACTGGGACATCGACGAATCCGATAGCGAACTCTATTCATACAATGGCACTCTGGTTGGCTATATGTCCGAGCCCGAGAACAAGTCCCGTATCTGGGGACTTCGTTTCTTTGCCGAATTTTAATCAATAGCGCAATATTCATGGCCGGATTGCTTTGGAGCATAAAACCAAACTGATCCGGCCTTTTTTTCTCATCAGATACGTGCAGATTACCTTCTTGCAGGGATTCTCCAATACTTCTCCACCTCCCAAATCCGTTCTGTCAAAATCCCCCAATAACTTAATGTCCTAATTCAACGGGAACAGCTCAATCTATTGGTTCTACGATGATTTATTTCTTTACGTAATTATTTACTTATGCTTTTAATTGCCTGCTTCCAAGGGTTGTTGTGGGCCGCATCTTCATAGATGCGCATTATCAAAAAGGAGAGGGGATTAAATGAGCATGTTTAGGGCAGTTAAATCAACTGGCAAGGTCTTTTCCCTTGCCTTGGCCTTGGTGCTGTTTACGGCTTTTGGCGTCTCGGCACAGCAGACCGAGGACCAACAAGGGCCTTACTTCGAAACGTTCAAAGGCAAAATCGGATACGATGTCAAGCACCTGGAGTATCAATTCGACCAGGACACCCAGAAGGGTTGGTTCAACGGTTTCATGGTTGGAGCCGACTTCCACCTCAATGACGTGTACCTCGCAGCCGAGTTCAGCTACTTTTGGGGCAACACCTCTTGGGAGAGCCCCGGGTATTCAGATGCCAGCACCACCGACAGGATGTATGACCTGAAGGCTGTCTTCGGCTACGACTTCATCTTCGGCAATATTGCCGTCACCCCGTATGCCGGTCTGGCCATGCATCACTGGGAGACGCCTGCCGATGGAGGCTTCTCGTACCCGTATACCTTCCAACAATACTATGCTCCTGTTGGCGCGCAGTTTATGTACAAGGGCTGCGGCCCCTGGACCGCTTCGCTGAAGCTGGAATATGACTTTTTCCTGCTGGGCCAAATCGATTACAACATCGGACAGGCGGACCCTCATTATACGGACATGAGCTATGACCAGCACGGTGGTTTCGGCTTTTACATCTCGGCCAATTTCACCTACAGCTTCGGTTGTTGGGGCCTTGGCGTGGAACCGTATTTCCAGTACTGGGATATCGACAAATCCGACAGCGCCCCCTACGTATACAACGGGCAGTCTTATGGCAATGCCTACGAGCCTGAAAACACGTCCAAGATCTGGGGTATTCGGGTTTTTGCCGAATTCTAAGCGGTTGTGCCAAGTTCAGGGCCGGATTGCCAGCCAATCAAATCTTGGCGACAATTCCGGCCCATTTTTTCTAAAAACAATCTTTCGTGATTTTGGGTTTGACTTTAAATACTCAAGAGTATAGTTGATTAAAGTCCCTAAGCTTATATACCTTTTTCAAAACCTGAATATGGGGGAAACATGTCACAAGTACGTTCATATTTCAAAAAAAGCGTCTTTATATCTTTATTTTCTCTTTCTCTGCTCTTGTCTTTTTCAACGGCCCAAGCATCAGATGAGGTACAGAATCAAGCATTCTTTCCATTGTTTTCCGGCAAGATCGGCTACCAGTTGTCCCATATGGATTACAACGAAAGCGTAATGAACGAGAAGGGCTACCTCAACGGCATCTATGCCGGACTCACCTTTCATCCCGGCTGCATGATGATCAAGATCGATGGCGACTATAGCGCCGGTAATATTGACTACGATGGCCAAACTTGGGGCGGTACGCCTGTAACTTCCAGCGGAAATAATGTAATCTTCAATATCCGCGGCCTATTTGGCTGGGATTTTATCAGCGGCAACCAGTCAATTACGCCTTATCTTGGTATCGCCACGCGTTATTGGAAGGATGACCAGGATTCCGCATCCTCCTATAAGCGTGAGACCTGGTATTACTATTCGCCCATCGGCCTGCTGTACACCTACAACTCCGGATCGGCGTTTTCCTTCGCCCTTCAGGCCGAATATGACATCTTTTGGCAGGGTAAAAACAAAAGCGCCCTATCTGATGTAAATCCCGGCCTCAATAATGTTGAGATGAAGCAAACCCAAGGTTACGGCGTATTCATCTCGGCAAGCTTTACCTATGATTTCGGAATGGTTGCCATCAACTTGGAGCCGTTCTTCCAATACTGGGATATTAAAAAGTCCGATACGGACAACTTGTATTATTATGGCCAATTCATGACTCCGGTTGAGGAGCCCGACAATGACACCAAAATTTGGGGTGTTAGGGTCAGCGCCGAATTCTAGCAAATAGTTTTTCCATGAAGATCCCGGCATGGCTTTGCCATGCCGGGATCAATGCTCTTATCCGACGCTAAACGCCTTCTACAATATCTTCAATTCCATTTAGTCTGTTCAGGCGCCTATTTTGAATAGAAGCATGACCACAAAAACGGCTTATTTGTCGGAGCATTACTTGTATTAAGCGACCGTTGTTTTATTCTGTTTTTTCAACATATTATCCTTTTCTTTGCTTGTATTTAGCCTTTATCCCCATTTCCTTGAACACATATTCCTTTTTTTTCAAATAGACTGGCCTTACCAGAATCTTGACTGCGGCTCCGATTAATCATATTCTTTTGAACCTAATTGAACGACCAACCATTCATTAAGAAGTATGGAGGCCCTCTGTGAAAAACAATCGTGACACCGTAATCGTGGCCATGGGCCGCACCGCCATCGGCGATTTCGGCGGTTCCCTTGCCGGCGTCCGCGCCCACGAACTTGGCGCTATCGTTACCAAAAAATTGCTTGATGACACCGGTATCGACCAGTCCACCATTGACGACGTGATCATGGGTGACTGCTGCCAGTGCCCCGATGAGGCCAACACCGCCCGCACCATGGCCTTGAAAGTCGGCATTCCGGTCGAAGTCCCGGCCGTCACCATCCAGCGCCAGTGCTCCAGCGCCATGCAGGCCATGGCTCAGTCCGACGTTTACATTCGCATGGGCGAGGCCGATATCATGATCGCCGGCGGCATGGAATCAATGTCCAACGCCCCTTACACGCTTCCCAAGGCCCGCTGGGGCGCCCGCCTGCAGCATGCCAAGATGGTTGACTCCCTTTGGGAAATGCTTCATTCCGGCTCCACTCTTCTTGATCCTCCAGGCTACATCATGGGCCAGACCGCTGAAAATCTGGCCCGCAAATACAGCATCCCCCGCGAAGAGCAGGATGTCGTGGCCCTGCGCAGCCACAACAACGCCGAAGCCGCCACCAAGGCCGGCAAATTCAAGGACGAGATCGTTCCCGTTGTCATTCCCCAGCGCAAGGGAGACCCCAAGGTCATCGACACCGACGAGCACTTCCGCCCCGGCATGACCATGGACTCCCTGACCAGACTCAAGCCCGTTTTCGCCAAAGACGGCAGCGTAACCGCCGGCAATGCCTCCGGCCTTAACGACGGCGCCGCCGTGACCATCCTGATGAGCCGTGAAAAAGCCACCGAGCTTGGCCTAAAGCCCATCGCCAAGATCGTTGCCCACGCCGCCGCGGGCTGTCCGCCGGAGATCATGGGTTACGGCCCGGTACCCTCCACCCAAAAGCTTCTGAAGAAAACCGGCGTTGAGCTCAAAGATATCGAACTCATCGAACTCAACGAGGCCTTCGCCTCCCAGTACCTTGCCTGCGAACAGGGCCTGGGCCTCAACCGCGACATCACCAACGTCAACGGTTCTGGCATCGGCCTGGGCCACCCGGTGGGCTGCACCGGCGCCCGCATCGTGATCAGCCTCATCGGCGAGATGAAGCGCCGCGGCAACACTCTTGGCCTGGCCACTCTTTGCGTTGGCGGCGGCATGGGCATGTCCATGCTGGTCGAGGTCGAGTAGTCATTTTCAATACGATAAAGGGGGAGGGGTTCTCTCTCCCCCTTATTCCCAAAGTCCTGTTGCCATCCCTCCTTTTATAGCTATAGTATTTAAGATCTTTAGTTGCCAATGGAAGGACTTCCAGATGGTCGATATTGGCCGAAAATCATCTGACGTTTCAAAGCTCCGTGAGCGCGTACGCCTACTCACCAAGGAACTTGACGACATCGAACACCGCCACGAACAAGGCGTAACAACTCTTCGTGAAGCCCTTGTTGTACTGTCGGGCATGGTTCCCAAGGAGCAGACTCCGGCCGTCGGCAAAGCCTTTGATTCTTTCCGCAAAAGTGCTTCTTCAAGAAAAATGGACTACGAGGCCTTTGAAGAGTCCTTGGAGAGCCTTAAATCTGCGATTGTGGCCGAGCCCACCGACTACGGACCCGGCGCTTCCGACAAGGCAAAAGAGACGGCCCAGGCCAAGGCTTCCCGCCATGTTTCCCTGGCCCTGCTTCATGGTCTTCGTCTTGGTGATGAAACCTTTGATCCCATGCTGGACAAGGCCATAGACCAGATCGGAGCCTTTGTGGCCACCGGCGCCGTTCGCCCGGCCATGGCCGTTCTGGCCGACCTGTTGGATGACTTCCGCATCGCCCTCAACAGCCGTCTGCAATCGGCCGAGCAGGCCCTCAAAGATATCGTTGCCGAGGTTTTGCGCACCGAAACCGAGCTCATCGAAAGCTTTACAAAGGCCACCAATGATCTTTCTTCCGACGGCAAGGGCCATGCCGAGCAGATGACCAGCACCCTTGCCGCACTATTGGAAGACATCAACGGCGCGCCGGATATGGAGACCCTTAAGTACCGGGCGCTTTCGCACATCCGCACCCTTCGTGACCAGATAAAGACCCGCCGGGCCCTGGAGGTGAGCCGTCAACAGGCTATCATGAGCGAGATGGACCAGGTACGCGAGGCCCTGGACGAGACCAAACGCCACATGTCATCCTTTGAAAAGCTCACCGAAAAGCTATCCAGGGAAGCTTTGACCGATCCACTTACAAAGATCTGGAACAAGCGCGCCTTTTCCCAGAGGCTTGCCGTCGAGTTGAAAAAAAGCGACAAGTCAAAGCTCTACCTCATTGTTTTTGACATCGATTTCTTCAAGGGCATCAACGACAACTACGGCCACAAGGCCGGCGACAGGGCTCTTGAGGCCATCGCCAAATACGCCAGCTCCGCCCTTCGCAGGGAAGACACTCTCTTCCGTTACGCCGGTGACGAGTTTGTCATCCTGATGACCGAAATAGACCTGCCCACGGCTCAGGCCATTGCCGAGCGGGTGCGCCAGGCCGCCGAAAAGATCCGCTTCACCTATGGCGGCAAGGGCGAGATCCGCCTTACCCTGTCCATTGGTTTGGCCGGAGCCAATGCCTCCGACACCCCGGAGACCTTGTTCGAGCGGTCCGACCAGGCCCTTTTGGAGGCCAAGCGTCAGGGCCGCAACCGGGTTGTCACCGCCCAATAGCTTTTGACCCATAGGTCATTTTTATTCTTGCCCTTCCCTTCCGAACCCGGTCTATTTATCCTGTATTATCAATATGTTAGCAATGCGCGCTTTCGGCTCGCGTATTTTTATTCTGTATTTTCAGTGTAGTACGCTTTAGCTGTTTTAGGCCAAAAAACATGGGGAACTTTCCAATTCCAGCGGCTCATAATCCTAGTTTTTATCTTTTGACCAAAGGGTCATCCTTTGATGACGACCAGGGGACGGGTTCTGGCCACCATGGGAGCAATGCCCGCGCCCTGCATAACCCTGGCAACCTGGCTGACGTCCTTGTAGGCCTCGGGCATTTCCTCGGCCAAGGTGGCCCGGCTTGCCGCCCGGACAATGATCTGCCGGCGGGCAAGCTCCTGATCGATAATTCTGCCCTTTGCCGTGTACTTGGCCTTGTTGCGGCTGAGCCTGCGTCCCGCGCCATGGGCGCTGCTGGCAAAGGTCAGGGCCTCTGCCTTTTCCGACCCTTTTAGCACATAACTGGCCCGGCCCATGTCCCCCGGCACCAAAACCGGCTGGCCGACGGAACGGTAGCGGTCCGGAACCTCCGGGTGCCCCGGCCCCAAAGCCCTGGTGGCGCCCTTGCGGTGAACCCATACCAGGCGCTCCTTGCCGCCGACCATGTGCCGCTCCAGCTTGGCTATGTTGTGGGCCACGTCATAAACCAGGCCCAGACCCAGGGCCGCCGGGCCCGCCTCCAACACTCGCATAATGGTCTCCACCGCCCCATGGGCCAGGATCTGGCGGTTGGCAAAGGCGAAGTTCGCCGCCGCGGCCATGGCCCCCAGGTATTCGGAGCCTATTGGGGAATCCGGCGGCGCTGCGATTAGCTGTGAGTCCTTTGGTATTATCGCGTCCTTGTCCTTGGCCAGCTTCTTGAGGAAATCGCCGCAGACCTGGTGGCCCAGGCCCCTTGACCCGGTATGAATCCAAAGCACGAGCTGTCCCTCGAATAGTCCGAAGGCCTCCGCGGCAATCGGGTCCATGATTTCATCGACCCGGCCCAGCTCCACGAAATGGTTGCCAGCGCCCAGGCTGCCCAACTGGCCCGCGCCCCGGTCCTGGGCCCGGTTGCTCAGCACATCGGCCAAGGCGCCGTGCAGTGCGCCGCCGGCCTCGCAGAACTCAAGGTCTGTTCGGCCGCCCATGCCCTGATCAACGGCCCACGCCGCGCCCCGTTCCATTACCCGGTTCATTTCCTGGCGGCTGAGCCGGAGGTTGCCCCCAGTGCCCACCCCTGCCGGAATGGCCGCCTCCAGGGCGTCGGCAAGGCGCTTGTAATCTTCGCTGGTCAGATCATCGGCCCGGAGTTTGCTGCGCAACAGCCGCACCCCGCAGTTTATGTCATAACCCACGCCACCCGGGCTGACCACGCCATTGGCCGGATCAAAGGCCGCCACGCCGCCGATGGGAAAACCATAGCCCTGGTGGGCGTCGGGCATGGCCATGGCGTTGCCCACGATGCCGGGCAGGGCGGCCATACCCCGGACCTGCTCCACAGTGCCGTCGGCGGCCACAGCCCTTATAAGCTCCTCATCGGAATAGATCAGCCCGTCGGTGCGCATCTGCCCGCTTTTGGGCAACACCCAGCGGTGATCGTCTATTTTATGCAGGCCGTTGGTCATCTTTTTTCCTTAATTCCGGCTTACCCTTGCGCGTTTGCGCCCTTATGTATAAAAATCAGCATCAGTTTAAATATTAACAGGATTATATTCGCAGTAAAAATGCTCAAGGAACGCCTAAAAGCCATCAATTATCAGAACGCCCTCGGCTTTACCATGGATCAGGTCATCATCACCGCGGGCTGCGTAATCTGGGCGCTGAGCTATGCCCTGTTTCAGGCTCCGTTCAACCTTTCCACGGGCGGCGTCTCTGGCGTGGCCATCATCGTCAAGCACTACACCGGCTTCCCCCTGGGCACCTTTTTCCTGCTGGCCAATATCCCCCTGTTGATCCTCGGCTATTTCCAGCTGGACCGGCTGCGGTTTTTGCTCTCGACCATGTGGGCTGTTGTCGTCTTTTCTTTCACCACCGACTTTTTCGTGGCCCACCTGCCGGCCATGATGGAGCGCTTTCCGGTCAGCGACGATACGCTGTTGAACGCCATCTATGGCGGCGTGCTGGCCGGAGTGGGCACGGGCATCATATACCGGGCCGGCGGCACCTTTGGCGGCACCACCATCATCGCCCGCATCGTCAACAAGAAGACCGGCTTTCCCATCAGCCAGTGTTTCATGTACACCGACTTTTCGGTGATCCTAGGCGCAGGCCTCGTCTTCAACTGGGAAGTCGCCTTGCTGTCGATCCTTGTGCTGTTGATCTCCGGCATCACCTCGGATGTAGTTCTGGAGGGCATCAGTTATGTGCGCACCGCGATGATCATAACTGAAAACCCCTACGACGTCAGCCGTGCGCTGATGGAGGAAATGGGCCGGGGCGTCACCCTTTGGAACGCCACGGGCGGATATTCGGGCCAAGCCAAACATATGATCTATTGCACGGTGCGCCGTTCGGAGATCCAGGAGCTAAAGCGCCTAATGACCACCGTGGACCCCAACGCCTTTTTCGTCATCGGTGTGGCCCAGCAGGCCTTTGGCCAGGGTTTCACCCGCCTTACCAAGGGCCCTCTGCAGGACGAAATGGCCCGCAAGCGCTTCCGCAATGTGCTGCGCAACCGCAAGGGCAAAAAGACCATGTTCGATGAGGAATACCTGGATCTTGCCGGCGTGGCCTATTTCATGGACAGCAAAGGCCGCGTCAACCTCATCCGCCCCAACGGCGGCATGGTCAGGATCAAGAACACCCAGGACCTTGACGATATCTCGTCCAAAGCCAAGCGCATCACCAAGGATGAGGCCCTGGAGCTGGCCAAGCACGGCCCCAAGCCCGCCGAACCAAGCCAAATCGACCAGCCATAGAAAAACCCGGCCGGGTTGCCCCAGCCGGGTTTATCATACATATTGCCTGAAAGTATATCAAACCCATGTCACCTTCAAGGGCTTACGGTCTGGGCAACGGAAGTATTTAACCTTGGGCTTGCCGATCATCATGGCGTTTTTCAACACATGCCCCTGGGGAAGCGCCAAATGTTCCTGCAATGGCGGCCAGGTCTTGGCAGCCCGCTCAAAGAAACCGGCCCAACAGGTGCCAAGGCCCATGGCCGGGGCGTAAAGCTCCACGTAGGTGGCGGCGATGTCGCAGGAATGATCGGCGAACCGGTCGTTTTCATGTGCGTGGGTCAGGGCCATGTGCGGCGCGCTACGGAAGACCAGGTCAATTCCCTGGTCGAAATAGTCTATGACCACCGGCATGTTCATGATCTGCGCTATTGGCTCGCCTTTATCCACCAGCATGCGCATCCAGTCCACCACCATTCCGGCTATCTGCCGAACATCATCGGGATTGGTGTAGACCTTCCAGGCCACTGTTTGGGAATTGTGTCCGGTCTGGGCGAAACGCGCCAAGCCGATGAGCCTTTCCAGATCGGCTTTATCAACCGGTTGGGGGTCGTACTGGCGGATGGAGCGCCGGGAGCGCATAAACTGCTCGGCCTGTTCGGCGTTGATCTTCAGTTCCTTTTTGATAGGCAGGCTGTTTTCCAGGGCGATATCTTGGTGGCTCAGGGCGCCAAAGGGGCAAGCCGCCACGCAGTGGCCGCATCTGATGCACAGCCCCTCGGCTCCATCGATAACTTGGGGATAGCCGTCTTCGGGCATGGCGATGATGCCAAAGGGGCAGTCCTGCACACAAAAGCCATCCTGCTTGCACTTGTCCTCGTTTACGATAAGTAAACCCATAATAGTTCCCTTATTTTGGCTGTATTATTAATAGGCGGATTAAATCCTCCATAGCAAACACCTAATGATGACCATAACGATGAGATATGTCCAGCCCAAACCGAACGTCCGTTATGATTTATCGGTTGATCTTATTCTCTCATAAAATCATCCGCCGATGAGCCCGACGCCGGCATCTGCATTTGTCAGAGGTGTGGATTCTAGGAGATTAGTAATGCTCTTGCTTGAGTTCCCTGCTCATAAGCTCGATAAGGGCGTCCGCCGGAGATAGTCCTTCATAGATGACCCGGCGCACGGCCTCGACGATGGGCATCTCCACGCCGCTGCGCCTGGCCAGGTCGGAAATGGTCAGGGTGTTGCGCACGCCCTCGGCGATTGTACGCGTTGAGGCCTGGATCTGTGCCGCCGTCTCACCCTTGGCCAGCCTTTGACCAAAGGTGCGGTTGCGGCTCAGGTGGCCGGTGCAGGTGAGCACCAGGTCGCCCAAGCCGGCCAGGCCGGAAAGGGTCGCCAACTGGCCTCCTTTGGCCATGGCCAGGCGGGTCATCTCGGCCAGGCCCCTGGTGATCAGCGCTGCCTGGCTGTTGAAGCCCAGCTCCAGACCCGCGACCATGCCCGAGGCGATGGCGATGGGGTTTTTCACGGCCCCGCCGATCTCCACGCCGGTGACGTCCGGGCTGGTGTATACCCTGAACAGCCGGGTGGCGAAGGCGTGCTGCACGAACTTGGCCAGCTCATGGTCCAGACCGGCAACGGTGACGGCCGTGGGCACCGCCTGGGCCAGTTCCCTGGCGAAGCTCGGGCCGCTGAGGCACAACAGCCTGCGGTGAAACTGCTTGGGCAGTACATCAGAGGCAACCTCGCACATGGTGAAGCCAGTGCCGTCTTCGATGCCCTTGGAGCAGCTTACGAAGACCATGTTGCTCGTGAAGTATGGTTCAGCTTGGGTTAAAACCTGGCGGTAGACATGGCTCGGGGTCACCCAGACCACCAGCCTGGCGCCGTCCAGGGCTGCGGCGAGGTCGCTGGTGGCCTCGATCCCATCCTCCAGTCGGATGCCCTCCAGATAGAACTTGTTTTCGCGGTCCTCGTTTATCTGCTGGGCCACCTCTGACTCATAGGCCCAGATGCGCACCTTGTGCCCGGCCCAGGCAAGCTGCTGGGCCAGGGCCGTACCCCATGCACCGGCCCCGATGACCGTTGCCTTGAGGTCCAGGTTACTCATCTGCTTCCTCCGGAACCGTTCCCGCCAGCGGAAGTTCGGGCTGTTCCCCGTTTTCCTCTTCGTCTGTCCTTTCGGCCAGACGCCCCACCGAGACCAGCTGTTCGCCCTTGTGCAGGTCGATGAGCTTGACGCCCTGGGTGTTGCGGCCGATCACGCTTATTCCGGCCACGGGCATGCGGATCAACTGGCCGCCGTCGGTGATGAGCATTACCTCGTCGTCGGTGTCGACGACCAGGGCTCCCACAACCGGTCCGTTGCGCATGGTGGTTTTGATTGTGATCACGCCCTTGCCCGCGCGGTTGCGCAGGGGATATTCATCAATGCGCGTACGCTTGCCAAAGCCGTTTTCGGTGATCGTGAGCAGGGTCTGGGCTCCGGCCACGGCCTCCATTGCCACCAGAAGGTCGCCGTCGGTGAGTTCAATACCCTTGACGCCTCCGGCATTGCGGCCCATGGAACGCACCTGTGATTCATGGAAGCGGATCGCCTGTCCCTGCCTTGTGGCCAGGAAGACTTCCATGTCGCCGTCGGTGATGCGGGTGGCCACCAGGCTGTCGCCCTCGGCCAGGTTGATGGCTATGATGCCTCCCACCCTGGGCCTGCTGAATGCCATGAGGTCTGTCTTTTTCACCGTGCCGTTCTGGGTGGCCATGATTACCTGGCGGTTTTCGGTGAACTCGCGCACGGCCAGAACCGTGGAAACGTTCTCGTCGGGCATGAGCTGGACCAGGTTGACGATGGCCTTGCCCTTTGATGCCCTGCCGGCCTGGGGTATCTCGTGGACCTTGAGCCAGTACAGGCGGCCCATGTCGGTGAATATGAGCAGGTATGAATGGGTCGAGGCCAGGAACATGGCCTCCACGAAGTCTTCATCCTTGGTGGCCATGCCCCGGCTGCCCTTGCCGCCACGGCGCTGGGCCCGGTAGAGGCTGGTGGGGGTGCGCTTGATGTAGCCGGTGTGGCTCATCGTCACCACCATCTCCTCTTCGGCGATCATGTCTTCGATGTCGATATCCGTTACCTGGCCGACGATTTCCGTGCGCCGTGCATCGCCGTATTGCTCGGCGATTTCCAGGGTCTCTTCCCTGATGATCCGTAAAACTTCCTTATCGGAAGCCAGGATGGCCTTGAGCCGGGCGATCTCCTTGATCACCTCGCGGTATTCTTCAAGGATCTTGTCGCGCTCCAGGCCGGTCAACCGTTGCAGGCGCATGTCCAGAATAGCCTGGGCCTGTTTGTCACTAAGCTGGAAACGGTCCATGAGCCCGGCCTTGGCCTCGGCCGGGTTGGGGCTGTGACGGATAAGCTCGATAACCTCGTCCAGGTTGTCCAGGGCGATCTTCAGGCCTTCGAGGATATGGGCCCTGGCCTCGGCCTTGGCCAGATCAAAGGCCGTGCGCCGTAGGACAACCTCCCGGCGGTGTTCGATGAACAGCTCCAGGATTTCCTTGATGCCCATCAGCTTGGGCCGGCCTTTGTCGATGGCCAGCATGTTCATGCCAAAGCTTGCCTGCATCTGGGTGAACTTGAAAAGCTGGTTAAGCACGACCTGGGGCACGGTGTCCCGCCGCAGTTCGAAGACCACGCGCATTCCGTCCCGGTCGGATTCATCGCGGATGTCGGTAATGCCCTCGATCCTCTTGTCCTTGACCAACTCGGCCACCTTTTCCAGCATCTTGGCCTTGTTGACCTGGTAGGGTAGTTCCGTGACGATGATCGAATTTTTCTTGGTGCGCGGATGAACCTCGATATTTGCCCGGGCCCTGATCTTAACCGTGCCCCGGCCCTCGCGGTAGGCGCTATCTATACCTTCAACGCCGTGGATGAATCCCCTGGTGGGGAAATCCGGGCCGGGGATGATCTTCTGCAGGTTTCGCGTGCTGATGGCGGGGTCGTCGATCAAGGCAACGACACCCCGGCAGACCTCGCCCAGGTTGTGGGGCGGGATATTGGTGGCCATGCCCACGGCGATTCCGCTGGAGCCGTTTATCAGAAGAGAAGGAACCCTTGTGGGCAAAACCGCCGGTTCCTGGAGCGATCCGTCATAGTTATCTACAAAATCAACGGTTTGCTTCTCTATGTCCGCCAAAAATTCGGAGGCCAGCTTTGCCATGCGCACTTCGGTGTAACGCATGGCCGCGGCTGAGTCGCCGTCCACGGAGCCGAAGTTGCCCTGGCCGTCGACCAGGGTGTAGCGCATGGCAAAGTCCTGGGCCATGCGCACCAAGGCGTCATACACCGCCGCGTCGCCGTGAGGGTGGTATTTACCGATAACATCACCGACTACGCGGGCCGATTTTTTGTAGGCCTTGTTGTAGTCGTTTTTCAGCTCGCGCATGGCGAAGAGAATGCGGCGGTGTACGGGCTTTAGGCCATCCCGCACGTCCGGCAGGGCGCGCCCAACGATGACGCTCATGGCATAATCCAGATACGAGCGCCTGATTTCCTCTTCTATGCGGACGTCTTCTTTACGCGCGTCCTTGTTCTGCATTTATTTTTTATCTCCAGGAGATTTATTCCAGCGGCAGTTAAATCGAGAGCCAGATAGGGTCCCTTGCCGGGAAGCGACTTTGCGGATTTTATCATTATAAGGGCCTAAAATCAACGTATTAGGCCCTTGTTTGCGCTTGGAGAAAAGAAAAGACCAGCCCCGCCGCTATGGGCTGGGCCGGTCTTGCTTGGACGGATTTAGGTATTGCTACCTGGTTGCTTTACTGATGGCTTCTTCCAATTTTCGCAGAATGAGCCGGGCAACAGCAGGCTGGGGCACCTTGTCGATTACCTGCTGCACGACTTCATTGCGGAAATCCTCGGCCATCTCCAACCGTTTTTTTCCGTCATTGGTGATCCGCAGGACCCTGGCCCTGCGGTCTTGTTCCATCACGTCACGGGAGAGCAGGCCTCTTTTGACCATTTCTCCCACTGCCCCACTCAGGGCCTGAGGTCTTATCCCAACCTGAGCGGCCGCCTCGCTTACGGTAAGGCCTTTTTCGCCTTTTTGCTCGGCCAGCCTCAGCACGTTGAAAGACGGTGTGCTTAGGTCGGCCTCGGCTGCCATTCGGAAGAGTAACCTCTCAGCCCTGCGCCCCAACGCAATGATCATTTCCACGACTTCTTGGGCGTCATTGCTTCGGGGCCCCTCACCCGAAGCTTCATAGCCCATACCGCTGTCCCTAACAACCTGTTCCATCACACCCCCCTTGCACTTTCGTGCAACCCATTGGTGTTTTCGTGATTGTTATTTACAACTACATTTCCTACCTACTACTCATTCAACTTTTTAATACCAACTATTACCTAACATTATGTGTTTTTCCACTTATGTTTTTCGACATTATCCAACAGCTTAATATTTTTTATTCGTACTACTTCGTTTTTATTTGACTATTTTGTCTAGACTTGGAATAATTATGTTTATTATTTTAAAACCGTTTCTTGTTTTTAGTCCTCACTTCTTAACTTGGACCACCAATAAACGACTCGGCATCCCTGTGCGTTTTTGCGTAATCTTCTTTTGTATTTATTTGGCCGCCATATCAACCCCCGACTTTTATTAGGGCTTGAAACCATCCTTTCGTGCACCGACATTCAACGTGCCGGTTGTCGGAATTTGCTTTAGGCCACCCCGTCAACCATGCCGCAATTTGATCGATACTATTTCTTTCTGGTTTTTCTTTTTATGATCTTCTCGATACTCGTCATACATAATTCCAAAAACCAGCCAGGTCATGCGCTCACGTTTGTGTAATTAGCTTACTCTTTTTGCGGCCACCCTTGGTTCCGCAGCCGCTTAAAATCCGCCTATTTTTATTTTCAATGTTTTTTCAGTCAAATACGGTTTAATTGGTTTTTCGTATATATCTTAAATTAGTTAATAATATCAGTCTAGTTCTAATTTAATAACCGTTTTTTACGCCTTGCTATTATTCCGGCTGAACTGCACCTATAGTCCCAAGCTCTCTAAATCTTGCTTAATAAAAGAAATAACTTGCTATTTCTGGTGTTTAGGTCATAATAAATCGGTTGTTGACCATATCCTGGAGGATCTCCTTAATGACAATAGACCAAAGCAACTATACCGCCGATAAAATCAAGGTTCTCGAAGGCCTGGAGGCGGTTCGCAAGCGTCCTGCCATGTACATCGGATCCACGGGTATCGATGGACTGCACCACTTGGTCTATGAAGTGGTCGACAACAGTGTCGACGAGGCCATGGCCGGCTATTGCGAAAGCATCAAGGTCGTCATCCACGCCGATAATTCAGTGTCGGTCAGCGACGACGGCCGCGGCATCCCCGTCGATTTTCACGCCAACGAGGGCATGAGCGCCGTGCAGGTGGTCATGACCAAGCTCCACGCGGGCGGCAAATTCGACGACAAGGCCTATCAGGTGGCCGGCGGCCTGCACGGCGTCGGCGTCAGCGTGGTCAACGCCCTCAGCGAGTGGCTTGAGGTGGAGATCAGCCGTGACGGCAAGGTCTACCATCAGCGCTACGTTGGCGGCAATCCGGTCAGCGAACTGGAGGTCATCGGCAAGACCAAGCGCCGGGGCACCATCGTCACCTTCAAGGCCGATCCCAAGATTTTCGACACCACCGAATACAACTATGAGGTGCTTTCCGTCCGCATGCGCGAGTTGGCCTTCCTGACCCGCGGGCTGAACATCATCCTCATCGACGAGCGCGACGACAAGGAAAAAACCTTCTACTACAAGGGCGGCATCAACGAATTCGTCGAATACCTTTCGCGCAACTCCTCTCCGCTGCACCCCAAGCCCATATATCTCTCCGGTGAAAAGGGCAAAGTACAGGTGGAGATATCGATCCAGTACGCCGACACCTACCAGGAACGCCTGTTCAGCTTCGCCAACAACATCAACACCCGTGAAGGCGGCACCCATCTCACTGGTTTCAAGGCCGCGCTTACCCGTACGGTCAACAACTACATCGCCCGCAACTTCCCCAAGATCAAGTCCACGCCCAGCGGCGACGACACCAGGGAAGGCCTCTACGCCGTGATCAGCGTGCGCATACCCCAGCCCCAATTCGAGGGCCAGACCAAGATGAAGCTGGGCAACTCGGAGGTCAAGGGCCTGGTTGAGCAGATCGTCAACGACCAGCTTTCCACCTATTTCGAGGAAAACCCCTCCGTGGCCAAGCGCGTCGTGGAAAAGGTCACCGAGGCTGCCAGGGCCAGGGACGCGGCCCGCAAGGCCAGGGACCTGGTGCGGCGCAAGGGCGTACTAAGCGAACACAGCCTGCCGGGCAAACTGGCCGACTGCCAGCGCAACGACCCGGCCGAGTGCGAGCTTTTCCTGGTTGAGGGCGACAGCGCCGGAGGCAGTGCCAAGCAGGCACGTGACCGGGCCTTCCAGGCCATCCTGCCGCTGCGAGGCAAGATCCTCAACGTCGAAAGGGCCCGTTTCCACAAGATGCTGGAAAACCAGGAAATCCGCACCATGATCACGGCTCTGGGCACGGGTATCGGTGAAGAAGACTTCACCATCGACAAGCTCCGTTATCACAAGATCGTCATCATGACCGACGCCGACGTTGACGGCAGCCACATCCGCACCCTGATTTTGACCTTCTTTTTCCGCCAGATGCCCGAACTGCTCGAGGCCGGACATCTCTATATCGCCCAGCCTCCTTTGTACCGCATTGCCGAAGGAAAAAAAGAACAGTATATCAAAGACGAACAAACACTCCGATCGATCCTCTTGGAACGGGCATGCTCCGAGACCACGGTGGAGATAACCGCCACAGGCCTGGTCTACAGCGGCGCCCGCCTGGTTTCCTTCATGCAAACGTTGGGGTCATATTTGGAGTCCCTCGAACGCCTGCACCGCAGGGGCTACCTTACCCCGGCCCTTCAGGCCCTGCTGAGGCTTTCGGTGCGCTCCAAGAGCGTCTTCACCGACCGCGAACGCATCGAAGAACTCTCGGACGCCCTTGCCAACAGCGGACTGACCATCGAAAGCATATTCGAAGACGAGGAACATAGCCGTTACGAGATTTACGCCAAGATAGAAGGCGACGCGTCCAAGTGTTCGCCCATCAATTGGGATCTGGTATCCAGCGCCGATTACATGCGGCTGCATGGCTTGCACCAGCAGCTCTCCGGCGGCGACCAGGGGCCCTACACCATTTCCAAAAACGGCTCCAAGATCGAAGTGCCCAGCGCTTCGGCCCTGCTGGACCGTTTATTGGAAGACGGCGGCAAGGGTTTGCAATTGCAGCGCTACAAAGGCTTGGGTGAAATGAACCCGGAGCAGCTTTGGGACACCACCATGGACCCCGAGCGCCGCACCCTGCTGAAGGTGAACATTGAAGACTTCGTCGCGGCCGACACCATGTTCTCAACCCTTATGGGCGACCAGGTGGAACCCCGCAAGGAATTCATCATTGAAAACGCCCTGGAGGTCCGGGAGTTGGACATTTAATTATAAGTTCACAAAAACCGGAAGCGCCCGACAGGACAAAGGTCTGCCGGGCGCTTTTTTGTGTACAACTTCGATTTTTATTGCCAACGGACCAATCTTTGGACATAGTTCGGGAGAATAATTTTTACTAACAACTCTACCAATGTTTGCCAGCCACATCATTGCCAGCGCCTCTTCATGAATGGCCAGCTTAGGTGTCAAACGATCCAAATAGGTCTATGCCGCGAATTCTTGTAATCGATGACGATCCCGTCATTGGACACTTGCTGTTCAGTCATTTTGAAGAGATGGGCTACGTAACCCATCGCGCCACCACCGGTATGGACGCCCTGGGCCTGGCCGCCGTTGAAATGTATGACGTTGTTTTTCTCGACGTTCGCCTGCCCGACGGCAGCGGGCTGGACATCATAGGAGACCTGAAGGAATCAGCCGGAAAGCCGGAAGTGATCATCATCACCGGTTACGGCGAACCCGACGGCGCGGCCCTGGCCATAAACAGCGGCGCATGGGACTACATCGAAAAGCCGTTCAAGCTCAAACAGGTAACGCTATTATTGATGCGCGTCCTGGAACACCGCGAACGCCGTGCCCGCCAAGGTCCGCAATCCAGTCTCAAACGAGACGGCCTTATCGGTTCCAGCCCCAAGATAAACTCCTGCCTCAACCAGGTTTTCGAGGCGTCCCAGGTTGACGCCAGCGTTCTGATTGTCGGTGAAACCGGTACGGGCAAGGAATTGTTCGCCCGGGCCATCCACAACAACAGCCGGCGCAGCAATGCCTCGTTTATGGCTGTTGACTGCGCATCGCTGCCCGAGACATTGGCCGAAAGCGTATTATTCGGTCACGAAAAAGGAGCCTTTACCGGCGCCCACACCCGCCGCGACGGGATGTTTGCCCAGGCCGACGGCGGTACGCTTTTCCTGGACGAGATCGGCGAACTCCGTCCCATGATGCAGGCAAAGCTGCTTCGGGTCTTGCAGGAACGTGTATATCGGCCCGTTGGTTCAGCCAGGGACCTGCGCAGTGATTTCAGGTTGGTGGCCGCGACAAACCGCGATCTAGATTCCATGACCGAATCCGGCCATTTCCGCAAGGATCTGCTTTTCCGGCTGCGTTCCTTCACCCTCAAGCTTCCTCCGCTGCGCGAGCGCCCAGAGGACATCAAGGAAATCTGCACCTATCATGCTGCCCGTCTGGCCAAGCACTACAGCATTCCGGAAAAGAGAAGAGTTGCTGAGATGGAAAAGCTTTATGAAAATATTTTTCGTGCCGTGAACATTGCTCTGGTCAATGAGTTGGCACTTCTGTGCAACAAAATTGATATTGATATCTGGGAAGTAATAAAACTGGCAAAGACCAAACCCTATGGCTTCCTTCCCTTCTACCCCGGTCCGGGAATGGGTGGACATTGCATCCCCATAGATCCCTTCTATCTTACCTGGAAAGCCAGGGAGTATGATTTCAACACCAAGTTTATCGAGCTTGCCGGAGAAATTAACACCCGTATGCCTTATGAAATCACCCAGATGATCATTGATGCCCTTTCCACCGTTAAGAAATGTATAAACGGAGCAAAGGTTCTCATTCTTGGAGTTGCTTACAAAAAGGATATTGCAGACTATAGGGAATCCTCATCTCTTAAGATATTCGAAATACTTCATTCCAGGGGGGCGGATGTTCATTATAACGATCCCTTGATTCACCGGGTTCCCACCAATGGAAGCTTCTCAGAATCGGTTTCCCTCCAGAACCTGGGTGATTATGACTGTGTGGTAATAGCAACGGATCATTCCGCTTATGATTATGATAAAATACTGGAAGAGTCCAAACTCATAGTAGACACGAGAAATGCGCTAAAAATAAGAGATAACCCGAAGGTTTTCACTCTTTAAAAAACTGGTGACAGCTTCCCTATTTTTCCTGTGTGAATGTGGGTAGTTCCGAATATAAAGTTATCTGGGGTATTCAGGAAGCTCAAGCTATCAATTGTTTTTGACGGCAAGCTGGAAGCCCGCATTCACATTCGGATAAGAGAATTGATCCTATTTCCACCATGTTATAACACAAACGACTGGGTAGCGGGTGGCCTCTGCCACTGGCGATCATACAAACTAACCGGGGAAACAAAAGGCTTCGCCTTTTCAAGCGGCAGGAAGTATGCTATGTTGTATCTGTTCGGAAATTTTTTTGGGATTTTTCTCTTCTTGAGAAAAAGACAGGTCGTGCTTCCTTAAATGGTAGTTTTGAGATAACAACAAAAAGGAGGCGACGACCATGTCTAAAAAGGTATTAAAGGTTAGTAGACAATTTCCTGCAAACACTTTGTTTGTGGGAGTGGACATTGCGAAAAAAATTCATTTTGCCAGGGCTTATGGAAGCAATTGCGAAGAAGGGAGTGAAGCTTTCCGGTTCACCAATGACAGAAAAGGTTTCAATGCTTTCCTGGATCGTATTGAATTGTGGAGGCAAAAATACGGTGCTGCCGGGATAGTAATTGGGATGGAGCCTACGGGTAACTACTGGAGGCCATTGGAGCATTTTTTGAAGAAAGCCGGCTTTGAGGTTTGTCTGGTTTCACCTTTGAGTGTGAGCCGGTTCAAGGATGCAGAGGACAATTCACCTTTGAAGAGCGACAGCAAGGATGCCCTGTTGATTGCCAGGCATTTGAGAATGGGGGCTGTGTTGACCCGGTCACCGGAGGATCACTTCAGAGAGATTGTTAAAAGATGTGTTATCCATATTGAAGATTTGAATAAAATACTTGTTATGCTGACAAATCTTCTTGAAAGCTATATTGCGGCACATTTCCCGGAGGTTCTGAAATTTATGCCTGACATAGCTTCCGCCACGATGATGGTGCTTCTTGAGAAATTTCCAACACCGGAAACCCTTGCCGATGCAGGACCTGACGAAGTTTTGAAAGCTCTCTCCGAAGTGCCCGATAAAAAGTTCTCCGTGGAGAAAGTCCGGCTACTCTGCAATGATGCCGCCGAGAGCATCGGAGCACCCGTAGAGGGAGAGGCCGCCAACCTTGGACTGTCAACAGTCTTGAAAATATATGAGGTGGCGGCCGGAGCGAAAAAGCAGTTTGTCGGGATTCTTCGCAAAACTTTGCCCAACATCCCATCTTACAAGATTCTTCGCAGTGTAAGAGGCATCGGAATGATGACCGCAGCTACAATCATAGCATTTCTGGGCGATTTAAGCGATTATGACAGCGCCGCCCAGGTTTTGAAGAAAGCGGGGCTCAATCTTTTCAACCGGTCCTCCGGCTCCAGGCGGGGCAATTGCCACATCAGCCGGCGTGGCAAGGGTCTCTTGAGGAAGAACCTTTATATGGCGTGCCTGTCGCATACCCGCAAGAATTCACCCTTTTATGGGAAATACACGAAATTGCGGAATCGGTTTTTTTCTCACCGAAAAGCTATTGTGCCCCTGATGCGAAAAATTTTAAAAATATGTTTCGCGCTTGTTCGCAAGAGCGAGATGTTTGACCCGGCTTATGAGGCGATAGCAAATGCCCGTATCGATTCAAAGTGTTTTGTCGGGGCAGAGAAAAATCAAAGCGGCATACGGCGCAGTGAAGCCGTTTAGGCTCATCTGACGCTCCCAGGAAGTATTGTTTAATCTGTCCCCGACTTCGCATGCAGCATACTTGACCGTAAGGCCGGATAACAGGTTCGATGCGGGGACGCCCGCTCCGGTTTTCGATGACGGATTGACCGCCGGAAAATTTTATGCAGAAGCAAAGATGGATGTAAAATCGCTTCCACCCGCTTCCCGCAAGGGCCGGCGTGCTTTCTGAGCATCGAAAAACCGTGGTCATGTTAGGTGTATGCAATTTTTCAGGAATAGCGAAAATATTATTCGTAATTCCCCTAAGCAATACCCGGTTGGCTGTCGTTTCAGGTGAAAACTTTCCTAAAACCGGCAGTATAACTTGGTTTTTAGAAAATCAAGCATCTGGTTCCATGATTAGGCGACTGGCGGGAGCCCTCTGACAAACCGAGCATGCCAAAATCTACCGGGAGCTTCCCACTGGGGGAAAAATTTCCGGCAGGGCGGTTCAGTAAGGAGAAATCCAGAGCCGGAATTTTCCGGGAAGGACGCTCAAATGAGATAGATTCAAGGAAATCTCAGACTCCGGGCGCCGGGGGGACACCCCCCTGCCCCCCCCGGAAAATCATAATCTGAAAATCAACTGAAAAAAAATCTTGGGAAGTATTGACTTTAACATAACATGCCGCTTGTACCGGGTTTTGCCTCGATTTAGCCTTAACCGAATGCCAATGTGGATGCCCGCCCTACTTACTTGATCTTTATGGATACCCCAATTAAAGTTATTTGACTAAAATATCTGGTTTTGGATAAGAATCAGGATCCTGTCTGAAAGGATATTCTCTTATGTATTGGTGGAATGAAATCTACGATTTTATATATACCCATGAAAACCTCTGGTATCCCCATGAACTTATGAAAGAAATTACCGCTCATGAAATCGATTCCCTTCAGAGAATCCTTGATCTGAAAAGAAACTCGGTTATTCTGGATGTCGGGTGTGGAAGAGGAAGACATTCCATTGAACTTGCAAGGCGGGGGCATAATGTTACAGGGTTGGATATATCGGAAAAACTGATTTCGCTGTCTGAGGAAGAATATAAAAACACTGTTGTATCGAATTCCGATAAGGATGAATTTTCCGGGACTTGCTCTTTTATAATATCAGATATGAGGGAAATCGGGTTCAGGAATGAATTTGACCTGATTATGTTTATGGATGTATCCTTTGGAATCTTTGATGATGAAGAAAATCAGAAAATAATTAATAAGACTTATGAAGCTCTGAAACCGGGAGGAAAGGCATTCTTCTCCCTGTTCAACCCCTACTGGTGGTCAACTCACCCCCATACGCGGCACTGGGGAGATGAAACCGGCGAAGTTATAAGGAAATACAGCTTCAACCCTCTGGAGGGCAGGGTAGAGGACAGGCAGCTTTTTATCAACGCAGAAGAAGGTATAAGAAAAGAACTGCCCCTTCAGACTCTCAGGGCATATACATTTCCCGAAATGAAAAGAATGTGTGTAGAAGCGGGATTTACTTCATTTTCTTTGTTCGGTGACAAAGGAGATTTCACTCCGGATCCTGATGGGGTCTTCGATGCCGCTAAGTCCCTGGGAATGTTTGTGCTGGCAAAAAGATAATTCAGAGAAATAGTTGTTATTATTTATCGGATTGATTGCACCTTCCAATGATCTGGATGAATTGGCGGAAGTTTTGCAGGATATCAATATCTGCGGCTTCCATGGCGAAAAATTAATCGACTCTTCAACATCCGAAGTAAAGCGAGCCATTCAATGTTTTTTAAAGATAAACAATAGTGCCATCCCGTGATAATGAATATGCAATAGGTGTTATAAATATTCACAGTTCCGCAACTGATGCTTTTGGAGAAGTTGAGTCATCACCGGCGGAATATGCCTCCAGTCTTATTGAAACCGGCCTTCAATCCAATAAGGATAAACTTGCACAATCTGATTCTCTGTTGTATAAATATTGATAAGGAGGGGAGACTATGAAAAGAGAGCAGTTTTCGGGAATTGGAACGGGTGGTAGTGCCGGTTCCGTAAGGATTACAAACCCAATAAATATTCATAAATCCGGAAAAAGAAGCCAGGGTTTCCTTCTGAAAAATATCGAGTCCTCAATCCCTTCATCCCCGGAAAAACGAGAACAGATAATCGGTTTAGTCGATCAAAAAGTTGATGATAACATAAGGAAAATTATCGATAGTATTTAACTAAAAATTAGCTGAGGTTATCAGGAGCCTCTTTTATTGCGGTGTTTCTTTTCTCTTTTTACTTACCGTTTGAGGCTGTCGAAAAAGTGGGGGAGAGATCCTTCGACAGGCTCAGGATGACAACCCTCCTGCTTCCATCTGACTCAATGTGGTTTTCGATATTCTCATATCCCACCTCTCACCTCTAATTCCTGATATTCCCCTTATCCTCGCCTCCAACAACAATTGCAGGTAAAAGACCCAGGTAGCTCATGGGAGGTTCCGGTGGATTCTGGCTTCCTGATATCCAGACATTTTCAGTCTGATGTGTGCTCATATCATGAATCCAGCCGTTTATGCTGATCATACCATTGTTGTCATCAACATTTATGTCCACATTTCTATCGCCCACTCTGCCGGAGATATGCTTATTACCCCCTGCAAAACCGCTTTCATTGAGAAAAACATTATCTCTTCCCAGCCAGCCGTTGATGCTTCTGCTTCCTTCCGTTCCAAAGGAGTGCAGATTCACATTCTGATAGCCTCCGGAAGGAGCATTCACATAACCGGTAATAGAAGAACTATTGCCGTTTTGCCATTCGTTTATACCGACGGAGCCTGTTCCCACCCAGCCGTTAACATTTACTTCATCTCCACTTTTATTCATGCTGAGACTAACATGGCTGTTGCCCACTCTTCCGCTGACGTGTCCCGATATCGACAGAGCCTGTGAAGACTGAACAGCTGCGGCCTTTTCTGCAGATGTCGCATGTTGAATGATTGCTCTTTCTTTTATATCTTTCAGGTTAAGCTCGGGTGTATGAAGAGAATCTCCGGGGAGATCTACTTTATCGCTATGAGTATTTTCCTCTTGTACCGAGGGTGCAGGTTTAATGGTTTTAATGTTTTTTAAAGGTGGTGTGGTAATACGGGATAGAACCTCAATACCTGATGACATTTTTCCCATTGAATCCATAATAACAATCCCCTTTGTTAAATATTAAAGTCGGAAAAATTACTAAGATCCCTTTTGACTATGAGTTCTCGGTAGATTTTAAATTTTTACGCAAAAATTCTCCTATACTTTATTCACTCATCAAGTAACATAAGTCAATAAGTTCAAAAATATTATTTTTCTATAGATGATAATATGCGCAATTCGAGGGAAACAAAAGGCTTCGCCTTTTCAACCGACAAGACTGTCGGCTGTACCGGGTTTCACTTCATTACGGGTTTCCCCCGATTTTTACAATAACCGGACATCCATGTCAGATGCCCGGTTATTGATTTTTTATGACACTGAATGATGGAGTTTTTTTTCTTGATATTATTCATCAGGAAAAAACTTTTCCACTTTTTCAAAGAAACTTACTATATCGGGGTCCGTAAATTTATGATTAAAAAGTCTCTTCTCATCAGCAGCTTCCACGATCTCAGGTTTTATAGGCAATGCCCCCAGGAAGGGAACTTCCATTTCTTTGGCCAGTTCTTCTCCGCCACCGGACTTGAACAGGTTTATTTTTTCTCCGCATTTGGGGCAGATTAAGCCGCTCATGTTTTCCACCACACCTATGATGGGTGTCGAAAGCTGACGGCAGAAGGAGACGGCTCTGCGGACATCGCTAACAGACAACTGTTGAGGTGTAGTCACCATAACGGCTCCTGTTCCTTCCCCTATCATCTGGCATACTGTCAGAGACTCGTCGCCGGTTCCGGGAGGTGAGTCGATGATGAGATAATCCAGTTCTCCCCATTCCACATCGGAGAGGAATGACTTTATCATATTATATTTCAATGGTCCCCGCCATATTACGGCATCACTTTTGGAATCAAGCAGATAACCGATGGAAACTACTTTGAGATTGGGGTATGGTTCCATAGGAATGAGCCTGTGGTTCAGAACATCCATTTTTGTTTGATTACTGTCAATGAAGCCGGGGATACTGGGACCATGAATATCCACATCCAGCAGACCTGTCTTCATGCCTTTGTTGGCGAGATATGCGGCGAGAGAAAAAGCGATGGTGCTCTTGCCTACCCCTCCTTTACCGGAAAGGACCATTATACGGTTTTTGATCCCTTTGATGTTGTTTCTAACAGTTTCGAATTCTTTTTCTTTGAGAGCATTGGACATTGTGTTAAACCTCATTTTTAATTTTATAACCTTATTCTGGTATTTACGTTATAAGAAATGAATTTCTCTTTAATTTGTTCATTGTTAATATACAATTCTTTTTGGGCAGGTGTTTTACTCATGATGTGATATTCCTGGAGTAGGGATCAGGACAGCTCAATTTTCGCGCTCTGAATTCAGCTATTTGTGTTTGGTTAAGTATGGTAGTGACGGTCTCCACAGAGCGTCCGCCAAAGATCTTGTCGGAACATTGTGAGTCCGTTCCGGAGAACGGACCTACCCATTGCCGCTTGGACCGGATTTTGCCATGATTTTGCATTAACCGGACACATAAGGGGAAGCAGATCCTACGGTTATCATCAATACTCCTTAAAGGTTTGGAATATTATCAGATCGATCCCGGCACAACTGTCTCCCAACCATTCAGATTTTCCATGGTAAAGCAATCCCGGTTAAATATTTTATTCTTCATATCCAGGACAATTCCGGCAAGGTTTGGTGTTCCTGCCCATATAAAATTTCCGGGTTCCCTTCCCATTGCATGATTCTGAATCATTCTCACGATACCCCCGTGAGTGAAGATAACAACCGCATCTCTATCCGATGAGTTTTGACTTATGTGATATGAAGCGATCTCAGAAACTACCGACACTGCCCTTCTGAAAAATTCCATCATGGATTCCATTCCTGGAACAACAGTCTTAAAAGGCTCTTTCATCCATATCCTGAAAAGGGATATTCCATTTATCATTGTCTCTTCATCCAGTTGACTGTAAGATTTGCCTTCCCACTCTCCCAGGTATATTTCTCTAAGTTCTTTTTTATAATAAATGGGAATATTTATCCCTTTTTGTTTAAGGCGGTTAGTGAATTCTTCCGCTGTTCGGCTTGCCCTTACAAGATCGCTGGAATAAACAGCTATGACATTCAGTCGGTTCTTCTCAATTTCATCTGCATAAAAAACTGAAGCTTTCTGAGCCTGCCGGATCCCTTCTTCAGAAAGGGGAACATCTTTATGCCCCTGAATTATTCCATTACGGTTATAGATTGTTTCGCCATGTCTGATGATATATATTTTCATAACAGAGTAAAATTTGCCCAAAAGTGCAAGTTTCCTTTGACTTTGAGAAATATTGACTCTTTAATCAGTTCATCAGGACTTACGCATTTGTTCTTTGGATCTTGGCGGAGAACTTCACAAGTATGCGGTTCAGCGAAGAGATCCTTCGACTTCGTCCAGGATGACAGCTTTTCAGTCTCTGCATTTCAAAAAATAATATGGTTTCCGATGTTCTCATTTCAAAGGCAAAAAGTATTTTTCATGGCGTTCAGGGAGCTGCGGCAGAGGGCAACAGAGAAGAAACAAGGGAAAGGGGAATTGATTGTAGAATTGAAATGTTCTTTATTAAAACATGTCTCCGGAGAATTTTATGTCTAATTATATTTATATTGCTGTTGGAGGCGCTGCAGGTGCGATGTTGCGGTATCTTGTCTGTGGTTTGCTTTCCAATTATACCAGGCCTGATTTTCCATGGGGAACCTTGGTGGTGAATGTCAGCGGGGCTTTTCTGATAGGCATTATCTGGCATATCTTCGAAAAATCCAGTCTGACTCCTGAAATGAGAATGCTCTTTATGACCGGTGTTCTGGGAGCATTTACAACTTTTTCCACTTTTGCCCTGGAGACATTGAACTTGTTCCGAGATGGTGAAATGAAGCCGGCTTTGTTTAATATTTTTGGTTCCAACCTATTGGGTATGTTGGCTGTATACCTGGGATTTAATCTGCCATATCTTTTTCTGAAAAAGTAAATGGGGGGTTTGAAATGAAGCTAAAGGGAAAGGCATCACTTTTAAGAATTTTTATAGGAGAGAACGATAAACACAAAGGGAAACCCCTGTATGAGCTGATTGTATTCAAAGCCAGAGAGTTGAAGCTTGCCGGTGCGACGGTATTAAGAGGAATTATGGGATTCGGTGCTCATAGTCACCTTCATACGGCGAAAATTCTCCGGCTTTCGGAGGATCTCCCAATAGTTATTGAAATGGTTGATACCGGTGAAAACCTGGAAAAAATCATGCCTTTTCTTGATGAAGTCATTAAGGATGGACTCATTACAACAGAAGAAGTGGAGATTATAAAGTATCAGGGATAGAAAATGTCTGCTTTCAAATTCTCTGTGTAATTTTCTTTGTAATGTGCAGTAGAGAGACTATCTCTGCAATCTTCCAATTAAAGGAATTTTATGGAACCTGAAGAAAGGTGAAATCCCTGAAATCAGGAAGAATTTGCATTTCACCTCCAAAAAAGAGTTTAAGCGAACCAATATAAATAAAAACAGATACTACAAAATCGAGAGGCATTTTCGTTTTACATAAATGAGCATAATAACTGAGACTGGTACCAGAACTGATTCTTCTCCCGATGATCTGACAGGCAGGGATGAAGAGAATAAAACTCCGGAAAAAAAGAAGGCAGCTGGTTTATCCAGGAAAGATTTGATATATATCGCCATCCTGCTGTTATTGGGAGGCTTTATTTACTTTTTCCAGTTGGGAGCAATGACCCTTTGGGACACCGATGAAGCTCTGTATTCTGAGATCGCAAGGGAAATGGCAAATACGGGAGACTATGTGTCAACACAATGGAATTATTCCTCCTGGTTCTGCCATCCCCCCATGTATTTCTGGTTGACAGTTTTATCAGCTAAACTGATGGGTTGGACGGAATTTTCCGCCCGGTTCACTTCGGCTTTTTTTGGATTGCTGCTTATTCTTCTTGTGTTTTTTATGGGCAAATTACTCATCAATTCCAGGACTGGCTTCTATGCAGGATTGATTACCGCCGCCAACATTCAACTGTGGGTTCAGTCCCGTATGGCAATTCTTGATATGCCCTTTCTCTTTTTTATCATTGCTTCCGTTTATGCTTTTCTTTTAGCGGTAAAAGAGAAGAAAAGCATATTATATGCATTTTTCTGGATTTTTTCCGGACTGGCTGTTATCACTAAAGGGCCTGTGGGTTTCATTCTGCCTGCCATTTATGTCTTTATTTATATTGTAATTACTAAAAAATGGGAAGAAATCAAGCCAGTGATTCTCTCCTGGGGAATTCCCCTGTTTCTGCTTATTTCTGTTCCCTGGTATTGGTTGATGAGTGATATATATGGACAGCCTTTCATGGAAACCACATTTGGATATTTCTTTCTTAAGAGAATTTATGCTCCTGTTATGAATCAGGACGGACCATGGTATTATTACATACCGGTTTTCCTGGCGGGAGCACTTCCCTGGTCGGCATTCATCCCCCTTTCCTTCTATTTCCTGGCAAAGAATTTCTCCGATTATCGTGCCAGGTTTCTTCTCACCTGGATAACTTTTACTTTCCTTCTGTTTACTTTCGCAGGGACAAAGAGACCCAATTACATTCTTTTCCTTTACCCGGCTCTGAATATTGTGTTGGGTTGGGCGATGGACTCCATATTCTCCGAAGGGAAATTTAAAAAATCCTCCACTATCTCACTTATTGCATTTTCACTGAGCACTATTGTGGTCATAGGTGCATTTATTATGGTGGCTATGAAGATCTATCCCGAGTACTATCAGAAATACGGTGGAAACCTTTTGCTTCTGACTTTACCGTTGATAACGGGAGGGATCATCACTCTGATTCTCACTTTTAAAAAGAAACAATATGCCTTTTACAGCATAGTTGCCATGGCTACTGTATCATATATGGTTCTTATATCATATATACCTCTGGTTCAGAGTTTGAAGCCCGAGCCGGAGATGGCAAGCATCATTCTGAAGATGCAAAAGCCCCATGATAAAATTGCAATGCGTGGTAATTTCGGAAGACAGTTTTCTATAATATATTATACAAATCAGCCGGTAATTTTTTATCATTCCGAAGAAGCTCTTATCAAAGGACTTGAACGGGAAAACGGTTTATTTGTAGTGATGCATCAGAAAAATTTCGAACGGATAAAGGACAAGTTCACTGTTCCTTATACAGTTATCCATCAGAGAGGTGGGTTGATACTTTTTTATAAAGGGAACACACTTATGAATTCACATGATAGAAATATTAGAAGGGATTTTAGCGGTAAAATCGAAATTCTGAGATAAGCGAATTTTCCTGAGAAGCAAGGTTTTTCTCATTTACGGGCAAAAGGCGGTAAGAGGGAGAAACCTGACTTTTAATGTTTATATAATTGCATCTTCAGATATTTTTAATCTGAGATAGGGAGAAAGGCTATGCAAGAAACTGATGAAAATGTGAAGAAGTTTATAATTATTGACGGAAATGGATTGGCATACCGTGCCTTTTATGCTTTACCACCTCTGAAGACTTCACGGGGTGAGCCTATGAATGCTGTTTATGGTTTTACGAATATGCTCTATCAGATAATGGAGGAAGAGAAACCGGATTATTTGGCTGTGGCGTTTGATAAGTCAAAGCCGACGAAACGAATTGAGCAGTTTGATGAATACAAAGCGCATCGTCAGAAGATGCCTGAAGAACTTCAGAAGCAGTTTCCATTTATTGAAGAGGTAGTAAATACCCTGAAAATTTCCATGTTCTGGAAAGAAGGATATGAAGCCGACGATTGTATAGCCACTCTTACTGAAAATGCGGAGAAAGCGGGATTATTTACCAAGATCTATAGTGGGGATCTTGATATGCTTCAACTGGTTTCTCCTAACACACGAGTTGTCACTACAAGAAGAGGTATAAGTGATCTGGTTGTATATGATCATGAGATGGTTCGCAAACGTTATGGAATAAATCCGCCTCAACTGGTAGATTATAAAGCCCTTGCCGGTGATTCCTCGGATCATATTCCCGGTATACCCGGAATAGGCGAGGCAAGTGCTTCAAAACTTCTCAACCAGTTTGACAGAATTGAAACCATGTATGAAAAGCCTGATGACATCCCCAGTCGTTGGAAGAAACAGATAATTGAAAACAGAGATCAGGCATTCCTTTCCAAGAAATTGGCTTCTCTAAATAAAGATCTGGATTTGAACTTTACCTGGGAAGATTTGAAGCTCAAAGAGCCTGAAAGAGATGACTTGAAACGTCTTTTCATAAAAATGGAATTCAAATATATGCTTACGAAACTGGGATTCACTGAGGAAGAGTTGGAAGAAATTCAGGAGATTACCGTTCTCATAGTGGGTAAGGATGAAGACCTGGTGTCAATGGTGGAAAAGCTCAAGTCCGGTAAAGCATATTCAATGATCTGGATGGCGGAAGAAGAGCAACTCATAGGTCTTGCCATTGCTCAGGGTAAGACAAACGGTTTTTATTTCCCCTTTATGTTGCCCGAACACCTTAATATCTCTTCTACATTTGGAATCTCCACTTTTTCCAAAGACAGAATCTTTCATGAACTGAAACCCTTGACTGATAATGTTGCAGTTCAAAAGTTCGTTTATGATCTGAAAAGCGGTATTCCATTTATTAAAAGAGGTGAATACTTCACGGGAAAGGGTTTCATTGACGTTGCCATAGCTGCATATCTTTTGGAACCGGATACTCCTCCTAAAAAGTTGGAGACTATCCTGTCCCGCTATACCAATTTCCAGCCTAAAACTCTGGAAGATATAATGAACCAGAAGAAATCTCGTAAAAAGATGAAAATAATCGAGGTTCCTCTTCAGGATCTTACCCTTTTCACAGCAGGAAGAGCTGTCCGGGTTAACAAGATGGGACCGGAACTGCTTAAAAAGCTGGAAGAAGAGGATATGCTAAATACCTTTAATGAAATTGAAATGCCGCTGGTAACGGTTCTCGCCGCCATGGAGGGCAGAGGAATCAAGATTGACAAAAACATTCTTAAGATGGAAACCAGAAAGCTGGAAAGGGAAATTGAAGCGGTAGCTCTTGAGATATTCGAGATAGCAGGACATTCTTTCAATATTAATTCTTCCAGACAGCTGGGGAAAGTATTGTTTGAAGAACTTAACCTTCCCGGAGGAAAGAAGACCAACACGGGATACAGGACCGGCGCTGAGATTCTGGACAAGATTGATGTGGATCACCCAATTGTGGAGAAGATTCTGAAATACAGAGAAATTTCCAAGTTGAAGTCCACTTATGCTGATGCAATCCTTAACCAACTGGATCCCATCAGCGATAAAATTCATGTCAGTTTTCACCAGAATACAAATCCTTTGGGACGCATTACAACCAGCTCACCGGGTTTTCAAAATGCTCCTGACTTTCTTTCAGGGATTCTCATTCCGTCGGATGCTGAGAGATCATTCCTGAAAGCCGAGTTTCGTGATCTGGAATTCCGACTGTTGGCGCATCTTGCGGGTGATGAGACACTGACACAGATATTTATGGATAAAAAGGATGCTCTGACAGAGATTGCCAACCTTCTTTTCAAACCGGCAGAAGGCGAAGTTACTGAGAAGATGAAGCATGATACAAATGAGGTCTTATGGAATGTCATCAATGGTGTGTCTGCTCACGGTCTGTCTCAAACTCTGAGTATCAAGAGGAATGAAGCAAAAGACCTTCTTAATGAATTCTTTGTGCAATTCCCGGGAGTCCGGAAGTATTCCGACAGAATTATGGAATCTGCCAGGAAAGATGAATTTATTCTTTCTCTTCTGGGCAGAAAAAGATACATTCCCAACATTAACAGTCAGAATAAAAACATGCGTTCCATGTCTGAGAAAATCGCAATCAGCACTCCCATTCTTGCAGGAGCTGCCGATGTAATAAAAAAATCACTGGTGGATATCTTCGAGGGAATAGTCCGCAATCACAGAGATATTCATATTCTCCTGCAGATTGAGAATGAGATTCTCTTTGAGACCAAGAAGAGAAGACTGGAAAAATACAGTCTTGAAATCAAGAGGGTTTTGGAAAATACTATCAAATTAGAAGTTCCATTGGATGTAAAAATTTCCCAGGGAACCAACTTTCTGGAATTAAGGAACAAAGTTTAAACAATATTACAACCTTTATACCAAAGGTGGTGACGATTGGCAATAATAAACTTAACTATAACTACAGGCATTTGAAAGGAGTATTACATGGACGAGCAACAAGAGATTCGACAGGAAGAAAATGATAAGAAGACTACTATGGCTGATTATGAGGATTATGAAAAGAGTTTCATATCCATTAAAAGAGGCAGTTATTTGACCGGAAAAGTTGTTAAGCTTGATGAAACCGGTGTTTATGTCGATATTGGGTACAAGCAGGAAGGCTTCATTCCCATCAATCAACTTACTCACAAACGAATTCTCCATCCCGACGAAATTCTGAAATTGGGAGAAGAAATCCCCGTTGTAGTTCTTAAGGTTGAAAATGATTTGGAAGGTGAGTTGATACTTTCTAAAAAGAGAGCAGATCTGGAAACAGCTTGGAGAAATATCACCAAAGCTCACGAAGAAGGCTCAATTGTCACAGCTACAGTGGTTGAGAGTGTCAAGGGCGGCTTGCTGGTGGATATGGGACTTCGAGGCTTCATTCCCGCTTCGCAGGTTGATGTGAGACCGGTAAAGGATCTGTCCGATTTTGTTGGTGAAGCTCTTCGTTTAAGGGTAATCGAACTGGACAAAGCCCGGAGAAAAGTTGTCCTCTCACGGAAAAAGGTTCTGGAAGACGAGAGAGTCCGCATGAAGGAAGATACGCTGGGAAGCCTTTATGAGGGTCAGATAATATCCGGTAAAGTGGCGAGAATAACAAATTTTGGAGCATTTGTAAACCTGGGCGGAGTTGATGGCCTGGTTCATATTTCCGAACTTGCCTGGAAACGGATCAAACATCCTTCCGAGGTAGTTAAGGTTAATCAGGAAGTAGATGTAATGATTCTTAAAGTTGATAAGAAGAGAGAAAGAATTTCCCTCTCATTGCGTCAGGCAATGCCCGATCCCTGGTCATTGATAGAAGAAGAAATGAAACCTGGAGATATAATCAAGGGAACGGTTACAAAAATCGCCAAGAAATATGTTTTTGTTGAGATTAAAGATGGAGTCGAGGGAGTAATCCCCTTCCATGAGTTATCTGATGGAAAACTGGTGAAACCCAATGAGTTGGTATCCGAGAACCAGGAAATAAGTGTAAGGGTTCTTGAAATCAAGGTGGATGCCCGCAGAATCCTTCTTTCTCTGAGACAGGTAGACGGCAGATCAGAAGTGGAGCCGGAAGAAAAGGCTCGTTATTCCACTTCACAACCTTCAGGAGCCACCATTGGAGATATTCTTAAAGCAAAATTAAAGGAAAATCAGGATAAAAGTATCTAAAGTTCTCCTTTATAACCTCTGCCCCTTTAGTCCCGGAAAAACCGGGACTAAAGGAATCTGAAGGTAAATATTTTTTGACAGGTTGGCCGCTGATATGCGGCCTTATTCATTATGAGAAATAAAAATAAATACTTAAAAGATAAATATATAATAGCATTGACCGGAGGTATAGCTACCGGAAAATCTTTGGTTTCCCAAGCTCTTATGGATCTGGGAGCTGAATTGGTAGATACTGATAAAATCGCAAGAGAAGTGGTTTCCCCGGGATCACCCATACTGAAAAAAATCATGGAAACCTGGGGGGAAAGTGTTGTTAATCCTGATGGTACATTAAACAGGAAGAGTCTTGGCAGTATAATTTTTTCATCGGAAAAGGATCGGGAAAAACTTAATTGCATCATTCATCCGGAAATCCGTCGTGTAATGTTCCACCAAGTTAGCTGTTGTAAAGGGAAGATAGTTTTTATCGATATCCCGTTGCTTTTCGAGTCAAAGGAGCCAATTCCTTATGATGAATCCTGGCTGATTTGGTGTGAAAAGGAACAGCAGATAGAGCGTCTTATGAGTCGGGATGGAATAGAGAGAGAAGAGGCATTGAAGAAAACGGGTTCTCAGATAGATATTAATGAGAAGAGAAAATTAGCGGATGTGATAGTGGAAAATACCGGTACTCCTGATGAGACCAGGGCAAAGGTGAAACAAAAATGGGATGAACTGAAGAAACGATTCTCTGTATAGGAACTGTGATTTATCAAGTCAGGACGCCTCCATTCGCATTCGGATAAAAAAGTTTGATTAAATTCCAGTATGTTGCAATATAGCAACCATGGTAGCCGGGTGGCCTTCATTCGTGTTCGGATAAGAGAATTCGGCTAAATACTCCCATGTTCTAATTGTAAAGCCGGGTAGCCTGGGTCCCTGCCCCAGGCGATAATATAAGCCATTCAAGGAAAAACAAAAGGCTTTGCCTTTTCAAGCGACAGGAATGTCGCTTGTACCGAATCACTTCCCATTTTCGCCTAAACCGAACACGAATGGGGTGGCCTTTACCCCCCCTGTTGTCATACTAAATGGAGAAAAAATAATACTTCGTCTTTTCCAGCAACAGGAATGTCGCTGGAACCTGATTTTGTCCCGTTTTAGCCTTAACCGAATGCCGGTAGGGCTTCCTGTCCAATAATATTACAGCTTTGTCAGCTTGAAAACTGAGAATTCTTTATTTCCTATCCGGTGTCTCACATAAATATCCACATCAAAATTCCTTAGAATCATTTCCGACGGTGTATCGGTACAGTAATAGAACATCTGCATTTTTCCGGGTTTCAGTGTCTTTATGTCTTCTTCGTTTTGAATGAGAACTGTGGGAATACCTGATGCATAGCGGGTAAGAAGCACGGTATCTGGCCTTTCCGCTATCATCAGAACATTTTCGTCTTTCATAGGTAGTCTCTGATTCAGACTTCTAAGGGCATCAAAATCGAAACCATCCGGGTGGGTTATTTGCAGGAATGGGATGCTGAAATAAATTGATCCCAGAGTTCCCAGCAAAAGAATAAAAGTAACTCCTACCGAGAGTTTCTCAAATTTTGTTTTTCTCACCATATCCCAGATGCAATGGCATCCGTAAGACATGGCAAAGATTAACGGGAAATAGAGATGCAGTGAAAACCTATAGGCATCACTGCTGTTGCTGTTGGAGAAATCTCCAAAAGGAAAAGGTGCAAAGATGAAATAAAACAGTGCGAACCAGCCCAGAAGTAAGTATCCCCTGAATCTGTCATCTTTCCTGAGGATTAGAAACAGGAATCCTGTTATTCCAAGAATTGTGTAAATAATAGGGTTCACCATATTATGCCCCAATAAGAAAAGGAAATTGTTTTTCAGGTTTGCGAGGAAATTTTCCTGATTGGTTGCAAAGCCTTCTCTTTTTTCTATCTGAAATACAAAGTTTCTGTCTGGGTCACCGGCTCCTGAAGTCATAATTATAAGTACCAGGATGACATACACCAGAAGTATCAGGGCGGTGGCGTTTTTCGGGTCTTTCAGGAGTCTGAATTTACCATGGAAAAACAGTGGCAAAGGAAGCAGAAGATATAACATATTTTCAGGTCTGCAGTTGATCACCAGGCTGAGACTCAGAATCATTGCAAGAAATGTCTTGGGGGTTGGATAACGGAAATAGAAAAACAAAAGCGCAAGAAATGTGGCGATAAAGAACGCGGAGCAGATTTCTGCAGATGCGCAGCCTGTCAGTTTGATTGCCACCGGCAGAACAGACCAGAAAAAAGCACTCCATAATCCACAGGTTTCACCGGTTCCTTTGAATTTATCTCCTGCTGCGGGTTCTTCGAAGAAGAAGTATCCGGCGAAGAATGCCGGTATGGGGATGAAAATGGAAAGAACAATGGAAACATTTGCTGCTGCCTGATAATAGTTCTGGCTGATGAACCTGAACACAAAAGATAGAAGAACCGGCCAGAGTTGGGGGTAGGGGGGCAGAAATTTTGCCTCGCCCCAGGGTATGGCGGGAAAGCTCCGTTCTATGTAGGGAAAAGCCTGTCCTGTTTTAACCAGGTTTTGAGCGGTTGCCAGGTAAAGAAATTCATCATTGAACACATTCGGGAAAAATTTAACAAATGCATAACGTGCAAATACACCAATTATTATTATGGTGGCAAGCTTATAATATGTTCCTTCAGAGATGAAGGAAAACAATTTTCTGTTCTCCAGAAAAGACATCAGAACCGACACAACAAAACCTGCCAGCAGGATTATCATAAATAAATAGTATGTATTAACTAAAAAAGACTCCAACGGAATCTTTCCTCCTTTATTTGATCATCATCGGAACAAAGATCTCATGCTATCTTGCAGGAGGGGCTTTCCAGTCCCGATTTTCCGCTTCAAATCTAATATTTCTTAATCGGGGCAGGAATGCCCTTCATGCAGGAGATTGGAACAGAACTCATTATTTCAACTTGAATAGATTCAAACCGGCCTGGGCTTTTCTCTTCAGTTCATCCAGAGATCCCAGTTGCCTGAGAGATTTCAACATATAACCGGGACGCAGATAAAACGAATGATAGGCTTTTTTTAAGAGGTTTTCCAGTTCATCGGCGGTAAAATTTTCTTCCCAGTAAGGAACTTTGAAATCTTCAGTGGGGTTTTTCGCAAATTCCTTCCAATAATCCTTCTCCAATATACCCTTTTCCAGCGCTTCTTCGTAAAGCTTTGTTTTGGGCAGCGGCATGGTTATGGAATAATGAACGAAATCCGGGTTCAATCTGCCTGCAAATTTTATGGTTTCTTCAATTTCTTTCAGAGTTTCTCCGGGGTTGCCTATCATGAAATCGGCATAGGTGGAAATACCGGCTTCTTTTGTCCATTTTATTGCTTTTTCAGCCTGATCAGGTGTGAAGCCTTTCTTCAAGTGAAGGAGCACTCTGTTATTCCCCGATTCAACTCCGAACTGGATCCTCCGGCATCCGGCTTTTTTCATCCAGCTCAACATCTCCGGATCAACAAGATCCACCCTGCATCTAACATCCCAGAATATTTCAATGCCTTCGTCAATAACATTCCGGCAGAAATCGATAACCCTATGCCTATCTATGGTAAAAGTTTCATCAAAAAAGAAAAATTCACGGATTCCTAAGTCTATACATTCCCTGATTTCCCCCATCAGGTGGGGGACACTTCTGGGGCGATAACTTTTCCCTCCTGCTGTATAGCAGAAAGTGCAATGGTACGGACATCCCCGACTTCCCATTATGGTGGTGGAGCATGATTGTTTGCTCACTACTGATGCATAACGTTTCCAGGGGGTCAGTTTCCTGTCGGGATAGGGCAGAGAATCCAGATTCTCATGAATATAAGGCTTTGATATTCTGGTAAGCTTCGGTTCTCTTCCCATTACTCCTTCGATGGGCAGGAGCGATTCGTCTTTCGTTTCCAGATATTTCAGAAGATTAAAAAATGGCACTTCCCCTTCTCCTATAACCATATAGTTAAATTCAGGGAAAGCCATAGTTTCTTCAGGGAAAATAGAAGTGTGGGGACCCCCCACCACTATTTTAACCTCAGGATTGATCGAACTGGCCATCCGGGAAGTGTCCAGAACATCCGGGAGAGAATAGCTGATGGCATGAATCCCCACAACATCGGGATTAAAGTTCTTGATTATTTCGCCCAATTCCTGCAAGGACAGTTTATCAAGTAAAGCATCGACAACTTTCACTTCGTAATTGCTATGCGCTCTGATATATCCGGCTATAGAAAGCAGACCCAGTGGCGGCAGATGTCCGACGCCTTGCTGAATGGCTTTCATGTATTCCGGAAGTACAATCCGGTTATGGTTGGGAGAGATTAAAAGAATTTTCATAAATTACTGTTCATGGTAATATCTTTATATATAATAAAGCTTTTTTTTTACATTTTCAAGGGATAAATGGCAGTTCTTCAGAATTCATACAGTATTAATGACATTGAAACAATAGGAGGTTGGGTATGATTGGGGCAATAGCCGGTGATATTGCAGGCTCCATATATGAACAGGGCTTAATTAAAACAAAGGAATTCCCTCTGTTCTCAGAAAAATGCCAGTTCACGGATGATACGGTTCATACTGTGGCGTTAGCGGAATCTATCCTTACCGGTGTTCCTTATGTATTGAACCTGAAGAAATTCTACCGCCTGTATCCTTATGCAGGATACGGTTATAGTTTTCAAAGATGGGCAAAAAGCAGTAACTCCGAGCCTTATAATAGTTGGGGAAATGGGGCGGCTATGAGGATAAGCCCTGTTGGATTTGCTTATAATGATTTGCGGACGGTTCGCCAAAAAGCAGTGGAATTCACGGAAATCACCCACAACCATCCAGAGGCTTTAAAGGGAGCACAAGCTGTTGCCTCCGCCATATTTCTTTCCAGAGAGAAAGAATCTAAAGATGAAATCAGGAAATACATTGAAGATACTTTCCAGTATAATCTGGGAATACATACAGATGAAATAAGAAAAACATACCGTTTTGATGTCTCATGTCAGGGGACAGTTCCCCAGGCAATACGATCATTCATTGATTCCACCGATTATGAGGATGCCATCAGAATCGCCATTTCATTGGGAGGTGACAGTGATACCCTTGCCTGCATAACAGGAGGCATAGCCCAGGCATATTATGGAGGTATTCCTGAATTTGTGGAAAAGAAAGTCTTTGAATTCCTGGATGAAAGGTTGGGAGAAATAACGAGGAAGTTCAGGGATGAATATTTAAAGGGGTAATAATATGTGGGAACCGTTTAGCGAAAATGCCCGGAAAACAATGGTAATCGCCAATGAAGAGGCAAACCGCCTGGGGAGCGGCGAGATTTTTGTGGAGCATATTCTTATGGGAATTCTGAGGTTGCCTGAATCCAATGCTGTCAAAATCATAAGAAACCTGGGAGCGGATCCCCGAGAGATAAGGGCCGAACTGGACAAACTGATTCCCGTGGAAGAGAGACCCCCACAAAAACAGAATAACTTTTCCCGCGGAGCTAAACGTTGCCTGGAGTTGGCATTTGAGGAAGCACGGCTTCTGGGCTTCCACTATCTGGGAACAGAGCATATTCTCCTTGCTATATTAAGACTGGAAGAAGGGATTGCCGCTTATGTTCTTTCAAACGGAGGATTAACCCTTGACAAAGCCAGGGAAAAAGCTGAAATGCTGTTGCTTAATCGTAACGAAGGAACAGAGACTCATGACAGAGGGATGCAGGATAAAACCTCAATGTTTATGGGAAGAAAACGGGATGATGATGAAAATCAGGAAATGGTGTTGGATGAAGTCTCAAAGTCTGTTTTTTCCGAGAACTTACATAAAGTTATAAATATTGCCCGTGAGGAAGCTCACAACAGGGGAAGCGGTTTTATTGAGATGGAAGATTTGCTGGTTGGAATTGCAGAAGTTCCCGATTGTAGAGCATCCATTATCCTTGTGGAAAGGGGCTTTGTTATAGACCATCTTGTCCCGAAATCTGCAGAACATCTTCGCCACCAGGGCGGGATAATGAAAGAGAACATTGTCTTTTCGAATAAATCAAGAGAAGTCCTGAAACTTGCCGTTGAAGAATTTAATAATTTCCCGGCTGAACATCTGGGAACAGAGCACCTTCTCCTGGGGTTGATTGCCGAGGGTGGAGGTGAGAGTATTGCCGGGAAAATTCTCAGTGATACCGAAAGAAAATTACTTGATATATATGATATCCAGGATATTGTGGAGAAAAATACCAAGCCCATCTTTGTTGATGAGAAAAAGCAGTATTATAACAGTAATGGACAGAAAATGGAGATGAAATCTCCACCTTTGGTAAAAGTGGATGCAATGATGGAATCATTGACGGAAAAGGATTCAAAAGCAGCCGGTAAGTATGAAGATTTACCTGTTAAAATCCACCCACTGGAAACCTACTGTGTCAACCTCACCAAAAAAGCAGCTTCAGGCGGCTGGGACCCCGTAACCGGCAGGCAGTATGAAATCGACAGAATCATACAGATTCTCTCCCGTTATTCCCGGAACAACCCCCTGCTGATAAGCCCGTCTCAAACATCGGTGCGGGCTGTGGTGAAGGGGCTTGCGCAGAGGATCGTCTCCGGCGATGTGCCTGATTTCCTGAAGAATAAAAGGTTCCTTTCGCTGGATATGGAGGAAATGCTCGTTTCCAATCCTTCCAGGGATTTATTGGAAGAACAGATGCGGAGGATACTGAATGATTTGAAGATTTCCGGGGGAATTCTTCTCTTCATCCCCGACATTTATCACATCTTCGGACCCTGTGGTGTAAATTCCGCCATCTACCTGCCCCTGGTTATGAAATCCATGCTCTCCTGCGGCAATATTCAATGCATCTGTTCCACCGGTTCCCACAATTACATAAACCACATCCGCCATGACCCCGTTCTCGACCGCTGCTTTTTCCCCATAGAAATGAAGGAAGCAAACCTGAATGAAACTATGGAGATTCTGAAGAGCTTCCGCCCTGTTCTGGAACAGCATTACCATGCTATGATTGATGATGAAACCCTTCTTCTTTCCGTCAGGCTTGCGGAGAGATACATTAAAGAGGGTATTCTCCCGGAAAAAGCCATCGACCTCATTGAAGAAACATCTTCAAGGATGTTCGGTCCCTTAATGAAGTCTCAGGGCATAAACCGGGAGATGGCGGAGCTGGAGAAGCTGTTGGATGAAACGAAGGAGAAGAAGGCTCATGTGGAAGCTGCGATGGAATCCTTTATCGGTGATAATTGGGATAAGGATAAATCAGACTATTTTGCTGATAAGATAAAGTTCTTTTCAGGACGGATGAAAGAACTGGAAGAGGAGGAAAAGCATTACGGGATACAGTTGTATGAAATGAAAAAGGACCTTGTACTGCAGGAAAGTAAGGAAAAGGGCATTGTCAGGGACATTTCCTTCAGTGATATTGTGGAAACGGCGGGGATAAAATTTGATGTCCTCCTCTGCAATTATTCCGGGGAAAGCAAATTCCTGAATGAAATCGCCGTGAAACTCGAAGAAAAGGGAATAAAAGCCTGGACGGGCGAGTGTCATATCCCGCCGGGAAGATGCAGGATGGATGAGATGGAGCTTGTTTTGCCCCTGGTAAAAACCCTTACGGTTACGGTGGGAAATGAGACCATTCCGGGGGATGAAAAAGCTGAGACGGAAGAACTTCTCCGGAAATTTGCGGATAAAGGTAAACCGGTAATCCCCGTAATCTTATCTGAAACGGAAGGCGATCCTGAGATTCCGGAAATCCTGAAAAACCTAAAACCGGTGGACTTCCGGAAAGAAACCCCTGACCCGTGGGAAGAACTGCTCTGGGGGATACGGGGTAAGCGGGAAAAGAGTAAAGAGTAAAGGGGAAAGAGGAAAGAGGAAAGAGGAAAGAGGAAAGAGGAAAGAGGAAAGGCGAAAAGGGAAAGGGGAATATTTTACCGCAGAGGCACAGAGGGCACGGAGAGAAAAAATACAGGAACTATATTGTGCTGCAACCAATGCATGAGATGCCTCCTGTCCCGATTCCCGGTTTAAATGGATGCCAAATCTCAACAAGGGGAGAGAAATTCACCGCAGAGGCACAGAGGGCACGGAGAGAAAAAATACAGGAACTATATCGTGCCGCAACCAATGCAGGAGATGCCTCCAGCCCCGATTCACGGTTTAATAGATGCCAAATCTCAACAGGGCGGAGAGAAATTCACCGCAGAGGCACAGAGGGTACGGAGAGAAAAAATACAGGAACTATATTGTGCCGCAACCAATGCAGGAGATGCCTCCAGCCCCGATTCACGGTTTAATGGATGCCAAATCTCAACAGGGGGGAGAAATTCACCGCAGAGGCACAGATTCACAGAGACCAAAGAGGAAAAACAACCTCTGTAAATATCGTCGTGGCTATGAGATTCTCTCACCGGTTCAGAATAGTATCTACCTTCGTTCTGCTATTGGGGGTGATATAAATGGAAAACGAAACATCCGGCTTCAAGGAAACACCAGGCTTCAAGGAAACACCCGGCCCCCTGCAAAGGAAGCTGCGTGTAATTGGAGTCACAATTGCATTTCTTATCTTTGTTATCATATTTCCATTTGCTCTTTATCTGTTTTCCAGATTTATCATTTTTCACGAATCTCTTATTCATATTGGTGCTAAATTCAACAATTATGCAATGGTGGAATTTCTTCTTAAAAATGGTGCTGATCCCAATGTAAAGAGCAAATCCCTGGAATTCACCCCCTTCATTTTGCCTCTCAAAAGGGCAATGTCCCTATTATGAAACTCCTCATCCGGCATGGGGCGGATTTGAACCCCGTGGATTTGGATAATTATCTCGCTCCCATACATTACGCCATTGCCTCGAACAACAAAGATGCTGTTCAATTGCTTATTGATAAAGGGGCCGAAGTTAACCCCGAAAGGGGCAAAGTCCGGAGTCTCCCGCTGGATTATGCAAAAAGGATGGGGAATAAGGAAATTATTGATATGCTGATAAAGGCAGGCGCCAGGGGTGAGCAAGAGGAAGAGGCGGGTAATGAGAGGAAATAGATGAAAAAAAGGGAAGGTGATTACCCATGAAAACAGATAACCCTGAAACCGGCATAACCCATCACATAAAAACCTACAACGAGGGGCTTATCGTTTACCTTTACGACGATTCCCTCCTGGATAAACTGGCTTACTACAAGGACTTACCCACCCTGCTGGAATCCCACAAGGGCACCCGGTTCAGGAGGGTCTCCCAGTCGGGCACAATTGTCGCCTACGAGCTGATGCAGGATGATTCTCTCAGCATAGTGGTGAAAACGGGTCTTCCCCTTACAAAGGAGGAGATGGAGGAAATCTGTGTCCATCCCCCATTGACGGCATATCTGAGAATTCCATCGGGAAAGCTTGCCGTGGAATGTGCCAACAGTTTCAGGCTCGACCCCGACTTTGAAGGCGAACCGCCGGAGGAAGGTGCTGTGGTGGAAGTGCCTCCGGGAGAATATATTGTTCATATCCATCATATTGACCTCTCCCTGCTTCCCTCCAATGAGAGCGGCAACTACCGGGGCCCCCTGCAGTTTATCGTCCTCACCCCTGCGGATCCCTCCGATTTCCCCTCGACGAAGAATGCCTGGCTTCCTTACAAGGTTAAGAAGAAATCCGCCAAAAAGAAGAAATTCGACCTATCATGGGTGGGGCAATATACTATAGATGATGGTGTTTTCAACGGGCAGTTTGTGAAATGCCACAATATTAATGACCCCTGCATCAACCTGGACAGGAGTGCTGAACTGAAGATGGGTCTCAGGCTGGGAGCGGGAATACTGGTGGAATATGAAAATGTGAAGATGAATATGGTTTTCCTGAGCCGCCTCGACCGGATAGATTACGAGATGTTTTACGGCACTGACGCCCGGAAGAAGATTGAGCGCATCTCGAAAGTGAGAATCTATAACGACAGAGACGGGAAGGAAAAACTGCTGTTCTCCCACCTTGTGGGAAAAGACCAGTATAATTTCATAAAGGGAATTCCCAGAGAGGGAACGCCTGTCAAAATCACTGTTACATCACCTCCGGATATCCCGATTATGGATTTATCCCTGCTGGAAAAATGGTCGGTAAATGACGAAATAATCTCCGGTGAAATTCTGACGATTACCTCGATGTCAGTCGCCGTAAATATACCTCCTGAAGCCTTCGAAAAGATAAATGCAGTGGAGGGGGAAAGGTTCCTTCTTGAACTGGGAAAGACAAAGCACACATTTCATTACATGGTTCCTAATAGTAAATTAACTCCGGGAGATGACGGCAGGCTTCTCATCATTCAAAGCCAGGTGAAGAAGGTGGAGAGGGGATATATAGATGTAATAGCGGGCGAAACCACACAATATCCCGATGATGAGTGGGAGAAGCTCGTGGGTATGCTTCATCCGCCGGAAGAATACCCGTGGGTTGGTGAATTCCGTGAATACTGGGAAGCGCCGGAGCATAAGGTTCTCATATTGCAGCCCCTGCCTATAAGAGAACTGGTGGGAACCCGCTATACCCTGGTACCACATGAACAGGTGGGAGGGGAAGTGAGGATTTGTAAGATGGGGAGTGAGAGGTGAGAAGTGGGAATGGGAGATTTATCACAGAGACACAGAAGGCACAAAGAGTAAATTTTGATGGGTAAGGATCTGCTTTTTGAAAGGAGTTTAGTTTAATGAAGAGATCAGGTGTTTTTTCGAAAGAACTGAAATTAATAGTAAATCAGGGATTTCGAGCGTTTTGTACCGATTTATGCGAATATTTCCCGGATTATTTTTTCGTCAAACCGGCTTCATCGACGGGTAAATACCATCCAGATTCCAGCAATGTCCGGGGTGGTTTGGTTAATCATACGAAGGCTGCTGTATGGATAGCCGTTCATCGTATGGTTCCGGGAGCTTTGTATAGTAAATTTAGTTCGGAGAATCAGGATATTATAATAGCTTCCCTTATATTTCATGATATGGTGAAGTATGGCAATCCCAGGGCGAATGCAGAATATACGGACGGAAGGCATCCCTTGTTGGTGCGCGCCTATGTGGAATCTTGCATCGAGAAAAATACCGGAAAATATTCTTCTGAAGTTTTAGATATGGTGGAAAAAATGCTGGTTACCATTGAGTGTCATCATGGAAATTGGAGAAATTTATACGGATCAGATGAAAAGTTGCCTGAGATGCAGAATTCTTTGCATAGGTTCGTTCATGAGTGTGATTATCTGTCCAGTTGCAAGCTGTTTAATTTTACAGGCAACCGGTAAATATATAGCATGTAATTTTGTTTTTTTTATTTATGTGTGGATTTTTAGTTTTATATATGTTATAATAAATACTGAACAAAAAATTGTTTGCTGATGTATAAGCCAATATAAAAAAATTCAATAACTGAATTCAGGCAGATAAAATTTTACAGGGGGGGGTTACTATGAAATGGGAATGTAATAGAATCTATTTGCTCCTGCTATTGACAGTAATGCTTGCCTCTATCATACTGCCCTTTCCGGCGGAAGCGGGCTGAAGACCCTGTGCGCCCAGTTCGGGCGGTTCCAGAATTACAAGCATTCCCACATCAATGTCCAAAAAAAGTTCAAAAAAAAATTCATACACTACTGTGAGTGAACCCCAAAAAGTTGTCAAACCCAACCATCAGAAGATTGATATCTTCGACAGGAAATTTCAGAATCCTTACCTGTCCATAAAACCGGTTCAACTTAAGAACCCTTCCTTCTATGTTAAAAATGGATATGTCATTGTTACAGCCCGCTGCAACGGCAAAGCTGACAAAGGGCCGCCCGCGATCAGGCTGGAAATAGACGGATGCGGAGGATATCTCGGTTGTTCAAAATCCCCTGAAGGAGAATATCAGGGCAACGGATTGGTCAAAGCGGGAGAGATGAAAGCCTGGAAGTATGATCTGAGGAATGTTGAGGTAGCCTGCGAAAATAAGGAAGGCAGTGAGAAAGTAAATTTCCTGAAGATTCTGCAGTCAAGGAGATCACATAATATTAAATGCTACATTAATGGTGACAGGTTTTCCTGGATATCTCTGTATGTCTTTCTGAAAGATTATTAAGCTGTTTTGAGGTTTTATTGCTGCCCACAAGACTGTGGGCACTACCGATGAAATGGGGGTATCAATAGTCCAATCTTCCCAAAATCTGAATTTCCAGGGGATTCAGGTTCACCTTCATAAACCTGGTAGGGCCTTTTGTTATGTATGTTCTCCATGGGTAACCGGCAGTGGAATAATCTATGACATGGTTGTAAATATTGGATTCTCCTTCTTTTCTCTCCTGAATTTCTCCGGGGAGTGAAGCTTCATTTCCTTTATTGCTGTATAGTAGTTTCATTTGCGTCCCGGGGATGTTGACGGAATATTCCACAATTACGAAGCCTTCCCATCCGTAATAGGGGTTCATATTGGCAGCGATGACAATCTCCGTGTCATTGAGTATCCTGGAGAAAGCCAGTATACCTCCGACATTGGTGGAAATGCCAAAATCGTAACTGTTACCGGAGATCTGTCTGAAATACTGTCTTCCATAGCGCAATGCAGCATGTGAAGCCCGGATCTCCGCCATGTTTTTGATTTCCTTATAATATGGGGTCTCCATATCAAATGCATTGGGCTTCCCCCAAAGGGCCTCCCTTATGTAGGTGTCGTTGTTATCCCCTTCACCGTTCAGTCCCTGCTCTGTTCCGTAATATATGCATGGGATTCCCTGGAGTGTGAATAGGCATCCCACTGCCATTGCCAGTTTGTCTTCACATTTCTTTTCGGAATTTTTGCAGTTGAACCTGTGATAATGTTTAATTTTCTCATTGTTTTTATAATATATGGTCTGATTGTCGTGATTATCCAGGAAAGTAACGAAAAATCGGCTTGCTTCTCCGTGGGAACTGAGATGGTTTTTCTGAACATTTTTACGGTGTTTGAAAGTCCATATTACATCTGAAGGTGCAGTTTCTCCCTTAACCGACCTGGTCAGGCTGTACATGAGGGGGAAATCCAGAGCGGCATCAACACCGATGAGCTGCTCGGCATCCTCGGCATATTTACCGATATAACCGGCAATTTTTTCCTCGCTGTCCCAGACTTCACCAAAGGTAAAAAAGTTTTTCTTTCCTGTGCTTTGTGCGAATTCCCTCATGGCATTTCCAAAGATTCTGGCGAAATCATGGGGTACGTGTTTCAATGTATCTATTCTGAATCCGTCAATATCGAATTTTGCAATAACATACTGATAAATTTTGATGATAATCTCCTGAACCGGGTGATGATGTCCCCTTTCGTAAGAGATTTCTGTGTAATCCAGGTTCATCTCCTTGAGAGAGCTGAAATCTCCTTCTTCTTCGTGGCCTGGGAGTGCAACCCCCCTCCTGCGGAAAAAAGTATTCCGTCTTAATTCACGGGGCCGGATGGCTGCGTCGGGATGGCAGTCCACAGGCGCTTCTGTCCATTCCGGTCTGGGGACTCCAAAATCATCCCTCCAGTTAATTTCGTAGGGTTCCAGGTCGAAGTCTCTCCAGGGAGCATTATATTTGAAGTCTTTGTATTGAAAAACATTGCCGGTATGGTTGAGGACAATATCGAAAATTATATAGATTCCACGGGCATGAGCTTCGTCGATAAGCTGCAGAAGCTCTTTTTCTGCTATTTCAGGGTTGTCCTGATCCGAGCCGAATCGCGGATCCACCGATAAGAAATCCTGTATTCCATAACCGTGATATGTGTTGGGGTTATATATGCAGTTCTTCAGAACCGGGGTCATCCAAATTGCACCTACTCCCAGGTCTTTCAGGTAGTCCAGCTTTTCCCTTATCCCGTTGAAGCTTCCTCCCTGAAAACTGTTGTGGGGGCCGTCCCAGGGCAGATGCCGGGGAGGTTTCTCCGGATTATTGAACCTATCAATCATAAGAAAATAGATCCATTTGTCCCGCCAGTCTCCGGGAGAAGGGAAGGGACATGGTATCTGAACCGTCTCCCCATTGATATTTACTTTTTTGAATCTGCGTTTCCTGGCATTTCTTATGGTTTCTTTAAACTTTTCGCTGTTTATGGAATCTGTCATTTGACTCTCCCCTGCAGTTTGCCGGTGAATTTACCGACGAAATGTTTAATAACAAAGGTTTGAAGTAACTAACAGGCAGTATGTTTCTTTGTGAAGGAATTATTATTCTGTTTAAGAACATTTTCCATAGATGTGCCTGAATTATGAGAAAATTCAATAGATATCCGATGCAATCCTTTCAGTCTTCATGGGACTGTCCAAAAAGGTAGCGCAGATTTTTAATCATGAGGTATATGATCGTGAAATACAATATTCATACTGCATACGGTGGCAAACTCAGGCAAGATGCCTGAACTGCTTACTTTTTATACAGCCGCATATTATATTTTGAAGAGGATGTTAAAAATGAGAAGATTGTTTTTAGGGGTATTTGTGGTGATAATTCTGTTATTATCTTTTGGAATTGCGTTTGCTGTGAGGGATGATGTTTACTCGGCGGCTATGGATGGAAATCTTGCACTGGTGAAAAAGCATATAGAGAGTAACCCTTCACTGGTGAACAGGAAAAATGTTGTGGGAAGAACCCCCATATTCTTTGCAGCTTCACATGGTCATGCAGATATTGTGAATTACCTGATTTCTAAGGGGGCGAAAGTGAATGTAACCGATAATAATGGAAATTCACCTTTGCATTCTGCAGCTACAGGAAGAGACTTGACAATTATTGACATCCTCATTTCACGGGGAGCCAGGATCAACAGCAGAAATAAAAACGGTGAGACTCCACTGTTATTGGCAGTGAGCGGAGGAACCAGGGAAGAAAATATAAACCGTCTGTTATCCCGTGGTGCTGATGTCAACTCTGCCGATTCAAGAGGCGAAACTCCCCTTATAAAAGAGATAAAGCGGGCACATAAGGATGACATAATAATTCTTCTGGTATCAAAGGGAGCAAATGTAAACAAAGGGGATGCAATGGGAAACACACCTCTTCATTATGCAGTCCGTGGTAATGACAGGCATCTGGATCGGATTAAATATCTGGTGTCTCATGGAGCAAATGTTAACGCAAAAAACAAAATGAACCAGACCCCTATGGAATTCTATCAGGTTCCACCACACAGTCAGACGGGGAAATATCTTATATCCATGGGAGCAGGGGGCAAAGTTGTTGAATCTCAGAAAAAGCAGCCCCATATCGATTTGCCTCCGCAACAGGTTGTCAAAAACTTTGTAAAAGCCTGTGAAACGGGGAACTCCAATCTTTTGAGACAATGTGTAAGTAAAAGAAGAATATCCACTGTTCCCGATAAGAATTTTAATCCCGCTTCAGGATACTGGAAATCTCTCTGGCCAAAAGGAATCAGCATAAGCAGCAGAGATTTCCCCGACAATGCTCCGGATGGAACAGTTATTTCAGTTAGTGCCGGTACCAGGGCAACAGTCCCAAAAGGGGTTGTTTATGCAGGGAAAGAAGCAAAAGTAATGGGGACTTTTTATCTTATAAGGGAAAACGGACAGTGGAAATATTCGGGAGAGCTATGGCATTGGGTGGTAAGCAGAATGGAGATTAGAAGAATGACAAGATGAGTGATTGAATGGACATTTCCGACAGCAGCAAAAAAAGAAGTCAATATTTCCGGGAATAAACTTGCAGGAATCGGGTAAAAATTAACAAATTAGAATATTACAGGCAAGGGGAAAAAGCTGACGGTGAGTAAGTTTTATTTTTCCCCGGTGAAACACCTTTCGGAATGATAGTTGATTTTGATACCGTAGTGATAAAAAATCAACCTGAGGGGGCTGTCATTGAAAGATTCAGATGAAAAAGAAACAGTAAATGTTCTGCTGGTGGAAGATGATGAACTGGCGCTGCAATTGGCATCGATAATCCTCCAGGGAATTGGGGATTTCAAGCTCCACACCGCTTTTAACGGGCAGGAAGCTCTGGAAATTATTAACTCCATTCATATCGACATGCTTATAACTGACATTATGATGCCTGTTATGGACGGCTTTGATTTGATTGAGCGCGTCCGTAAGATGCCCTCGATGAAGGAGAGTCAAATAATTATCATTACTTCGTTACGTTTCACCGATCAAAAAGTCAGGGGGTTTGAACTGGGAGCAAATGATTATATAACCAAACCCTTTGATCACAAAGAACTCAAAGCCAGGGTAGGAGCGGGAATAAGGGATATTATCCTGAGAAAACAGCTGAAAAAGGCATATAAAGAGCTGGAAAAGGCATCGGAGTTCAAACGACTTCTTCTGGGAAGAGTGGCTCATGACCTGAGAACTCCTATTTCAATAATCGAAGGCTATCTGCATATCATTAAAGATAATTATACAAGTCTTTCCCGGGATGATTTTGATACCTATTTTAATAACATTATAAACCAGTCAAGGTTCATCAATTCCATCTGCCGCGACATACTGGATTTCACCGCCCTGGATATGGGCAAACTTACCCTGGAATTGAATCCCTATTCAATAGAAAGTGTGGTTCGTGAAGCGGTTATGCTCAATTCTCCCCAGGCAAAAGCCAGGGAAGTGGAGATAGATATTATTATCGAAAACAAACTTCCGCCGGTATTAATGGACTCTCACAGGGCAACGGGGGTTTTCTGGAACATTTTGAATAATGCTATTAAATACAGCAAAAAAGGCTCAAGAATAAAGGTCCTGATTAAACGAAACGAAGAAAAGGTTATGGTTTCTGTCGAAGATAAAGGAAGGGGAATTTCACCGGAAGCCAGGGAGCATCTCTTCTCTTTCTTCGCTAATGACAGGACTGAAGATAATACCGGTGTGGGAAGTGTTGGACTGGGTCTTGCTATCAGCAAACGGTTGATGGAGCTTCAGGGAGGGGATATCACCGTGGAAAGTGTAGAGGGTGAGGGAAGCACTTTTACAGTAACTCTTCCCGTAGCAAAATCTTCAGAAACTGAATAAAGAAGCTAACAACCCGGCATTCTTACCGACAGTCTTTTAGGAAGGACTTCAATGTCCAAAAAAAACAGAGTAATAACCATTGGAGCAATTTTTACAGCGACTTTAATTCTGATTTCCTTTTTCTATTCAGGGAAAGAATTTGAACCCGGAAAGACTATCGAAGGTAATAATCTGTTAAAAAATGTTTCCGTTACAAAAACCGTCAAGCTTGAATCCTCTTCGAGAAACAAAATCCCTGTTCTCCCGGCAATTACTACACCCTTCACAGAAAAGGATTATGTCAGTTTTGGCGGATTTAATGATGAAATAAGCAGGCAGATAAAGAGAATCTCAGGCTCTCCCATTCTCAAAGAAGAATATCGGGAATTTACCGTAAAAAATAACCTCCCTGTTTCAGAAAAATCATATCTCGATTTTGTGAGGGCGAAAGTTTTATTTGAAGCTTCAAGAGATTGCGGATTATGGCATATTCAGTGGAATATAACCAACCGGGAACCCAACTCGGATAATATCTGGGCACAGTGGAAAAAGCAAAATGCTAAGGATTTTAACCGGAAAGTCACAGCCATAGCTGAATGTGATGAAATTTCAGCCCTGTATGCATTCCTGTGCAAAAAGCAGGGAGTCGGAGGAGTAGGTCTTTTCTGGCCCACAAATAATCATACGGTTGCCGTCTGGAAGTTGAAAATTTCGGTAGGAAAGGAAGTCCGTATAGTGGTTCCCACTACTCAAATATTTCTGGAAAATAAGGGACTTTTCGGAAAGACAAAATTTGACCCCTGGAAGCAGCCTGCCATTTATGATTACACTCGTGATGATGTTCCCGATTCATATCTCATCCCTGCGGGTCTTGCCAATTTCTTTATAATTCAAATGGAAAAATACGGCGGCGCATCGGAAGAAGTGCTTCATTATCTCAGAAATATGAGGGAATCGGTATTTCTGGGCTATATCTCACAGCAGGATGCAGTATACGAAGTAACCGGTATAAGAAATGAATACCTGGAAGACATTCTCAGAAAAAAAGAAGAAAACCCCAAAATGAGGTTTTCTTATAGCGATATTTATGCAATGAATTATTTTCTGAAGGATTTTCTTCAGGCAAAACCATAATTTCCGGTTTTAAATTTCTACTTTCCATTTGGTTCCCTGGGGAGTGTCCATGAGGATTATTCCCCTTGCAACCAACTGATCCCTTATCTCATCAGAGCGGGCATAGTTCTTCTCTTTTCTTGCTTTGATCCGCTCATCAATCAGATTCTGGATTTCCGCTTCCAACTCTTTTTCAACAAAGGCACGATCCATCCTGATCCCAAGGATTTGATCCAGATCCATTATAAATTCCAGAACCTTTTTGGAATCTTCTTTTGAAAGCTTTCCTTCGTCGATGATTTTATTTACTTCTGAAATGAAGGTGAAAATCTCTGCGATAGCTTTTGGAGCATTCAGATCATCATCCATTCCTTCGATGAAGCCTTCTTTTGCTTTCGCTATTAATTCATCGATTTTACCGGTGGATTCTTCCCCTGCCATTTCCTTTGCCCTTTTCAGGAAATCATAGATGCGGTTGACGGCTTTCCAGGAGTTATCCAGGGCTTCGAAGGTGAAATCCAGTTTCTTCCGGTAATCGCTGGTTACATACAGATAACGAACAGCAATGGGATCGTATCCTTTGCCGATAATATCTCTCAATGTGTAGAAGTTGCCCTTCGATTTCGCCATCTTGCCGCCATCGACAAGCAGGTGTTCGCTGTGAAGCCAGTAGTTGACGAATTTCTTACCGTTTGCTGCTTCCGACTGGGCAATTTCATTTTCATGGTGAGGGAAAATATTGTCAACTCCGCCGGTATGAATATCGAAACTGCTTCCCAGGTATTTGGAGCTCATGGCGGAGCACTCGATATGCCATCCGGGGCGTCCCTTGCCTAAATCCGTCTCCCAGAAGACATCGCCGTCATTCTCATCCCAGGCTTTCCAAAGGGCGAAATCCGACAGGTTCTCCTTGTCATATTCATCATGTTTTACGCGGGAACCGCTTATAAGATCCTCCACTTTAATGTGGGCGAGTTTACCGTAATCAGGGAATTTGGCAATGGAAAAATAGATGCTGCCATCTTCTCCCCTGTATGCGAAGCCTTTCTGCATGAGTCTTTTGATGATGCTCACCATTTCTTTGACATGTTCCGTTGCTTTGGGATATACCTCAGCCTTTTCGATGTTGAGGGTTTCCAGGTCATCAAAAAACGAGTCAGTGTATTTCTTTGCATATTCCCCGGCGGTAATGTTCTTGCCCAGGACGGAACGGATAATCTTGTCATCCACATCGGTAATGTTCATAACCTGTTTGACTTTAAACCCTTTATATTTAAGGTAACGCCGCAGCACATCCTCGAAGACGTAGGTGCGGAAATTGCCTATATGCGCAAAATCATAGACTGTGGGGCCGCAGGTATACATACCCACTTTACCCTCAACCATAGGTTTGAATTCTTCTTTCACTCTTGTCAATGTGTTCAATAATTGCAGTGCCATATTTTCTCCTCCCTGAAGTCATGTTTTTAGCATTGTAACACAGGAGGTGGGGGGATTGTCAAGGTGGAAGGAGGAGAATACATTGATTCCAACATTCATTTCCGGATACGGATGACCTGGTTGGAAGTTTTAGGGACAAATGTGAATAAACACTCTCTTTTTTATGGACGGATCTGCAATATTTTATGGAATTATCCCACAGAAAAGAGGTATAATAGAATTGGAATAACCGGATATTTTTTACTTCGGGTTATTTCGGTCATCGATTTCCGTAATGGAAAAGTTACTACTATTCAGCTTATGTGGGAGCAAATTCCTGGTGGCTGCCCGATAAATCATAGAATACTTATGCTTCCGGATTGTGCCATGACCCGGAGACAACCCCACATGATTGGTGTGAATAGATTTATGGAGGAATATAATGAGACAAATACTTAATAAATCAATAACTATCATTTTTTTTATTATAATTGTTATAGGATTAATTCCTGCTAAACCTGCTTCTGCAGAAAACAGAGCGATGGGAATGATTCTTGAGATCAATGGAAAGGCAAAAATCAAACAAAATAACATACTCAGTCCTGCCAATATTATGCAGCCCATTTATGAAAACTCCATTATCTATACAGGAAAAGGCAGCACACTGAAATTTGCCGATTATAGGGATAAAAAGGAATATTTGATAGGAGATTATTCTTATATAATTTTCAAATACGGTAAAGTCGAAATAAAGAGGGGAAGTCTCCAAAAAGTCTCAAGGGGAGGCAAGTTGCCCCTTCCTAAAAATACTGTTCTGGTATCCAGGAAAATAAGCGGCGTAGTCTATATGTATGTAGTGGACCCGGAAGTAAAGATTTCCTATCCCAAAGACAAGGCTCTTTTTGCTACGGATAATATCGAATTCACCTGGAACGGGGATGGTGTGAAAGAATACGAGGTAATCATAATTGAAGTCGGGACCAATAGAATAATGAAACCATATCCCATAACCGTTAAAGACTATAAATACAAATACTCACAGTCTAAAGATACACCCTTCCGTCTGGAATATGGAAAGAGCTATTTCTTTGTGGTTCGTCAGAAACCTGATAAAGAACTTATCGAAAAATACGGAAAAGACGGAGTATATGCCGATCAGGCACGGATAACCTTCTCGCTCCTGCCGGTAGATCAGGCAAAGAAAGTTCAGGAAGCTGAGAAAGCCTACAGTGAAGTTATAAAGAAGAATCCTGATGATAAAACATCGATGTTGTTGATGGCTGATATGTATAAAGAAAATGGAATGTATCAGAATGCTGTTGATGTTTTGTATACCCTGAGAGATAAAGATCCTGAAAATCCCTATATTTATTATTATATTGCGGAAATGCTGGATGAGATGAAGCTTCCCGGTTCTGATGAGATAAGGGAGAAGGGGAAGAAGCTGGAGAAGAGACTGTAGATGTGAAATATCACAGAATAAAGCGGATTAGAGTGCAGTATAAGTATGCTGAATTTTATTCTGAATGAATACATTGGGGAATTCGGAAAATATATTTTTCCGAATTCCATGACCGGCAGATTGAAGTCTGCCTTTTTTTATTTTTATCGGTAACTGTTTCTGAAGTAAATTTGACACGATAAATTTCCGGAAGCTTGATTCAAGAATCTTGCATGAATAAATGTAATATTAAATAAATATTGAAATAACTTATCCACAGTATTGATTTTTCAAGTATTATGTATTATAATGATAACACAAATAATATGTTTTACAATAACTGTAATTATGGCAAAAAGTAGTAATACTTCAATAATTGTCGATAATAAGTTAATCACTCTGACTGTCCGGTTAACCGGAATTCCCCGGGAAATTGATAAGATTGATTTTGTATGACAATACTGATTATACGCTTACATTTATTCAGATTTAACCTGACGGAGGACGTTCCTGTCCGTTTTTACATTAATAAAATCCAGGCTCACAATTTCACACGGGAGAATCCAATATGATTCTTTATCTTCCATTTCTACAACAGCAGGTATAAATATAGCAGGAGGTGATAATATGAAAAAAAACAAAGAGCTTCTGTTGTTGGCAGAAACTCTTATGCTTATGTCAGATAAGCTCTCTGAGATCTCTGTCAAGATTTATGAGCTAATCTGGCTTGAGAACAATTGATCATTTCAATGATCAACCGACTTTTTTATTCCGGGAAGTGTTAACTTCCGGGTTTCATTTGTAACCATTATAACACTTGAATTTGAAAAATTCAAGTGTTTTTTGGTATATATTAATATATAAATTTATTCATATTTACCCTGAGGTAAAGCTGATTGTCCGATAATTTTTGTGCCTGCTTCGTTTAGTCTTGTGTTGAGTTTTTCATTAGTGCTGAAGCCAACTTTATCCGACAATAACTGTCGATTTCCTCAGATTATTTTTTCTCTATCGAACCTGTTCCGGAAATTTCCTTTTTTACATTTTCAGGGTTGCCGTAATAATCGACACTGCCTGCGCCGGATATTTCCACATTCAGATTTTTTGATGCATATACCTGGGCACTGCCTGCCCCACTGATGGAAATGTCCACATCATCAGTTTTTAAATCCTTCATCTCTATGGAACCGGTCCCTGAGAGATTTACTTTTACTTTTTCACATTCTCCTTCGGCTTTGATATTGGAAGCTCCGCTGGATTCGAAGTCCAGTTCTTTGCACCCGGCGGATTTGATATCAACTTCGCCTGCTCCGCTCTGAGATATTTTAACATTCTCATTCTTCAGATTTATTATCTTGACATTTGCAGCCCCGGATGCACTCAATTCATCGAGTTTTTCCAGGGAGATTTTAATGTCGGCTTTATTTTTATCGAAGGGATTGCCTAAAGAAGTAATATGAAGCGTATCGCCCTGGACTTCCGTCTCTATGGAAGAAATCAGGGTGCTGTCAGCCGATATTTCCACTTTCTGCTCCTTGCCGCATTCAATTTCCACATTGCCGGCTCCGTCGACCGCTATCCTGGTAAAGGGAGCAAGTTCACGAAAGTTTGAAGTGATATTTCCGGCTTTTTCAGCCTTATCAGGCTTACTTTTGAAGAGCTTGCCCAAAAGGGTTCCTCCTATCATCAGTGTCCCCGCCAGAAAGAAGAAAGCTACCAGTAAGGCAATGAGGCTGTACATAAGGCAATTGCTCTTCGGTTTTGGAGCATTCTTCAGGTCAGCTTCCAATGCAGCCCTGTTTTTTTCGTTCTCCGACATATACTCGTTTTGATTCTCCATAATTCTCAACTCCAGTAAATTTTACTTTGCAGATTCAGGTTTTCCCACCTTGAATTTCTTCAGGATAAATGTAGCTCCTGCCGTTGAATCCATAGGATGGAGAGGAGTGCCCACTATTGTTGTTTCCTTGACCATTCCCACTCCCTTTGCAAACCAACGGATGGTTTTTAACTTGTCTCCCCTTGTGTTTTCCTGATATACTTCAAGTCTGAAGCAGTTGAAATCACCTGCCTCAGTCTTAACAATTTCATTACCGGTTATCTCAAAAATATTGAAGCCTTTGAGTTTTTTCAGAGAGTTATCTTCCCATTCCCAGGATAATCCGTTTTTTAATGGGAATTTCAGAAGCAGATCCGGAGGTTGGGGAAAGAATTCTTTTGGCCCCATTGGGGTGAAGATTTCTCTCTTCCTGGAATATATGCCGTCACCGGGCCGGACTTCCAGGTAGTCTCTTCGGTTGATTCTGTTTCCCACAGAAGTCTCATAGATAAAGCAATTTACACCGTCAATCTTTGCTTTACCTGTAACTTTTATTGTTATGTCCGGTGCATCGGGGTCTTTGACAGACATTCCATAAATCCACCAGTTACCGGGCTGTAGCGGGAAATATTCTGATCTTCCATTTGTCTGAGAGGAAGAAGATTTTTTATCTGAACCCCTGATTCCCGGTTCTATGTTAATTTTCTTTTGTGCATAAGAAAGAGTGACCATGTTATTAAATAGAAACGCTGCAGTTAATATTATTAACACCGTCAAAAAGTATCGGATTTTTCTTTTCATTTGATATCCTCCCCGTGTCAGGACCCGGGTTTAAATTCCTTTAAAACAGTAGTGGAAGTCAATTTCTCCAGTTCCACGATTTCTTTAACCATGCCGGTCCCCTTTACATACCATTGGAGAGCACTGAATTCAGCTCCTGCCGCATTACCTTCGGGAGCTGAATTTCCTCCATGAGATTCGATTTTAAGAGCAGTGAATTTTCCTGCCGGAGTCTCAACTTCTTCTTCACCCCTCACCAAAAAAACAGCACTCTGGGTCATTCCCCCCATGTCTGCGCTTCTTGTCCAGCTTTTCCCGGGAGTAAGGGGAAACTCCATAATAACCTGTGGAGGATCGAGTTTTGCTTCTGTCATCTGCAAGTTGCCAACTTTGGGGTTGAATACGAAAAAATCCTGCCTGTGAAGGAGTAAGCCTTTCTCCGGGTTTACTTCATAGTATTCTCTTGGGTTCTGATCCTGGTTTGTAACCGTTTCTTTTATGAAACAGTTGACTCCCCCGATATCCTGAACTCCTGCAATTTTAAAGGTAATCTCGGATTTGGAATCCTTTTCATTCGGTGTTGACTTCTCAGTGTTTTCTCCATCAGTCTTTTCCTTTTCAGGTTTTGCTGACTCGGTGGGAGAATCGGTCTTTGTTTTTTCAACTTCTTTACCATCAGAGTCTTTGGACTTTGTTTCCACTATGTATGTCCACTGATTTCCATTTTTGAAATTCAGGTAATCCTCAGATTTTGTTCCCGTTTTCTGTGAACAGGAAGACGCAATGAATGCTACGATTACAAAAAGGGACAATATGATTGTATTTAATACATGTTTCAGCTTAACCATTAGAAATCCTCATTCTCCAGATAATTCATCACAGGACTTATGCATTTTTTATTCCGAGCTTGCCGGGGAATCTCACAAGTATGGGGATCAATTAAAAGATCCTTCGATTTAACTCAGACATCGGCTATATGGGCTATATGTTTGTAAATTCTTAGAATAAACTTTTAAAGAACCTTTTACAGCCAATGCTTAGAACTTACCGCCAGTGGAAATAGGATGTCGGATGAAAGGAATTGAAAGTGCCTTCCATCGCCACTCTCTCTACAGACAGGGCATAGCGACAGGCTTTCCTTTTGTCTGATTTCTATTTTCCATACTCTTATATCAGGATTACATATTGACGGCGTTTCTCTTAAAAATGCTTAAGTACTGTTATCAGATATTTGTATTGTACATCATTTTTAAAAAAAATGCCAGATTTCGCAAGTATTTTCAGGTAACCATAATAAAATTTCTCAAAACTCACAGGGTTCCTTTAAGATGAATAGAAATAAAGTTAAAATCGAGGGGATTTCCCCGATAATATGAGGTGTAACAGAATGGAAAAAATCAGTATAGGAAATAATGTTTCCCCGTTTCCCATGCCTGTAACTCTGGTTGGAGCATTATTCAACGGCTCTCCCAATTTTATGGCGGTATCCTGGATATCAAGGGTTAATAACAATCCACCCTTAATTGCTGTGGCAATAAACAGAACCCATGTTACCCATCATGCCATAAAAGAAAATGAAACATTCAGTATTAACCTTCCCGGTGAAGAGCTTCTGTTAAAAACTGATTACTGCGGTATCAAATCAGGGAAAAAGGTTGATAAATCAAAGCTTTTCGAAGTTTTTTACGGTGAACTGGAAACAGCCCCCATGATTAAAGAATGCCCCCTGTGTCTGGAATGTGTTCTGGTGGACTCCGTCGCTTACGAAACCAACGAATTGTTCGTAGGGCAGATCGTTCAGGGTTTCAGTTCAGAGAAATATCTTACTGACGGGAAACCTGATGTGAAGAAAATGAATCCTTTTATTCTCACAATGCCCGACAACACATACTACAGTATGGGTAAACCCATCGGTAAGGCATGGAAATCCGGATTGGAGCTGGATAAGGAGAAATAGTATTTCAATGAAACCCCGGTTTTATCTTTTATTCTCGGCGATCATTCTTTTAGTTGGGTGCATCGGTGGGATCGTTTTCAGAGCCCCTATGAAGATGTATCCAATAAAGTTTGTCTGCAAAGACGGTAAAATGGGATATGCAAAGGTATATATTCCTGATACTCCTGAATCGGGCAAAAAATACCCTATTGTTTATTTGTGTCCGGGAATAATAACTCCTCATGATCGTATGGATTATATAGCAGGGGAACTTTGTCGCAGGGGGTATGCCGCCTGTTCGGTTTTCATTCCCCTGTGGCAGCCGCGGAAAAACCTGGACACTTTAAGATCTGCTATGAAATATGTCCGGGAAAATTATGGCATGATTGACCATAATAAAGCTGCAACCCTGGGGCATTCCCTTGGAGGAACCACAGCCGTTGACGCTTCACTACAGGACCCTGCCATACAGGCTTGTTCATCGGTGGGATTTTATATTGGTGGTGAATTGACTCTGCAGCCAAAAAACCTGCTTCTGGCAACGGGCGCACATGATGATCTAAATGATCCTGTAAAATTGAGAAGTTCCATAGCATCCCTCACCGATGGAAGAATTGCTGAAGAAGATATCCTGGTGGGTGATTTCAAAGACAAATCCGCACGATACCTGTTTATTTCACCTTTCTCCGCGCATCACTCGGAAATGGTGGACTTTTACATAACCCAACAATTTCTCAACTGGCTCCACCTTTCCCTTTATGGAACTCCGGAACCTAACCTGGATATATATTTTGTAAAATATATCATCTTTGGTCAGATTCTGATGGCAGGTTTATATCTATGTCTTGTTCCCTTACTAATGTTTCTTGGGATAAAAATGGGGAAGAATTTTGGAAAGCTTATCCTTGCTATTCTTGTTCTTTCCACACTGGCTCTGGCATTTGCCCCTATTCCCCCTGTTCCTTTTGCACGGGGAACAGTTTTCCTTTTTCTTGCATTTATAACCTCAACGTATTATTTGAAAAAACATTGTAACAATTTTAACGATTCATATGGTGATTTTCTTGTTTTCGTGAAAAAAGCTTTTATTCTGGTGATTCTCTTTGTTATGGCAATGATTGTGAGTCAGTTTGTTTTCTCACTGAAACTTCTCCTTCAAAAGAAGGAATACCTGATGGGATTTCCCGGTTACATTATGGTTACTTTTCAGCTGGTTTCCTGTAATATCGCCCTTTCTGCCGTAAATTTTCTAAAACAGGTTGTCCCCTGGATATACCTGATCCTCTTTTCTCCTCTGTTATTGATTATTGGATGGGAAATTAAATACCCCGGCCGGTTTGGAGATCTCCTTGTTAATTGGCTTAATAAGATCGAGAGTTTCTGCCGCTTTAAAAAAGGAGTCAAGATCACTGGAAAACAGGTGACAATTTTACTGATTCTCCTGGTTCTTGCGGTTCTGTCGTGGTTCAGCCTCTATAGAGCAGGACTGTTCAAACCTATAATCATGGGACAATATTCCGGCTTTATTGTTCGTTACATTGCTTTGCCTATTCTGCTTTTTGTGTTGTTTCAGAAAATTAAAATTGTAAAGAAGAGTCTGGGAAATTAACAGAATTGCTCTTCAGACGGTTTTTCTCTGACAAAGAAAGAGGAGTTAATCCAAGAGGCAGGCTGAAAGTTAATGAGATCAGCCCTGTATCAGGGGAAGGGTGAAATGAAAAGTGGTTCCTGTGGGAGGCTCCGAGTGGACTCCTATGGTTCCGTTCAGATTTTCTATAATCTGACGGCAAATTGCCAAACCCAAACCGAAACCTCCGCCATGCCTGGCTCTTGCCCTGTCAGCTCTGAAGAAACGTTCGAATACTCTTTCCATATTTTCAGGTGATATGCCCGGCCCTGTGTCTTCCACTTCCACACGACAGAAATTATCTTTTTTCATAAGTCTGACTATAATTTTTTCTCCTTCAGGGGTGTAACGCATGGCATTATCGATGAGGTTTATCAGCACCTGCTGAACTCTGTCCATGTTTGCATAAGCGGGAGTATCACATTTCAGGTCGGCAATAATGAGAATCTGTTTTTTTCTTGCCTGGGGTGTAAGTCTCTTTAAGACTTGAGTGGTCAGGTATTCCATATTAACCGGATGCTTTTCCATTTTAACCATACCCGATTCCATTTTGGAAAGGTCCAGGAGATCTTTAACCAATCTTGTGAGGCGGTCAACTTCCTTGTTGATGGAATCGAGAAATTCTTCCGCCCTGTCTTCTTTTAAAGCTCCATCCAGGAGAAGTTCCGCCAATCCTTTGATGGATGCCAGGGGTGTTCTTAATTCGTGGGAGACATTGGATACAAACTCTGTTTTCATCTGATCCAGTCTGCGGAATTCCGTAACATCGTTCAGAATGATAACCATTCCGATGGGTCTGGAAGTTTTTGAAAACAGAGGTGTAATATGGGCATCCACAGCTCTTTCTTCAGGGAATTCCTCCAGCTGTCCATGGACTTCCTTGTGATTTTCCGAGTCTTCCAGCAGGTGAAGAAGGGAATGACCCGGCATGACTCTGGAAATATTTTTTCCGAGGATTTCCGAATCTCTGAGTCCCAGTAGTTTCATAGCGGTGTTGTTTATCATTATTATGGATCCTGAGATGTCCACCACGACCACTCCTCCCGCCATGTTGTCAATTATAGCGGAGAGCTTGTTTCTCTCATCCATGAGGGCTTCCAGGGTTCCCTGAAGTTTTTCAGCCATCATGTTGAATCGTTCCGCAAGAACACCGATTTCATTTCTGCCTGTTACTCCTGCTCTTTGATTCAGTTCTCCTCTTGCCATGTTTTCTGCAACCCTTGTTATCTCTGTAATGGGTTTTGTGATGTAGTGGGAAAATACTATGGCAAGAATCAGTGAAACCGCCAGTGAAATTAGGAACCCTGTAAAGAAGCGGTTTCTCAGTTCCAAAATGATGCTCTGCAGATATGTTTTTGATCGGGAAACATAGACAACGCCGATCACTCTGGTCTCCTTACCGTCGCTGGATGTTTCCTTGATGGGGTATGCACTGGAAAGATAGTCTTCCATATCCCCTGCGGCAGGTTTCCCCTTCATTGCTGATTTGACTTCGCTTCTCAGGTAGATGTTGGGATCGTAAGGGATGCTCTGGGGCCAGTTCCATACAGGAGAACCCCTCTCGCTAAGAATCACCACCTGGGATCCTGTCTGGTTGGATAGTCGCGTTATAATACCCCGATAGAAATATGTCTCTTTTCGGGTTAATGTCTCCAGCTGCTGCGTTCTGGGCCAGGCTTCAGCTATGGTGTAAGCCTGGGTGAAGAGTTCGTTCCCTGTGTATCTTGTAAAATAATCGTCAAGATAACCCAGGAGATACGATCCCAGAACACCCATGGAGAAAATAATTATAAGAAAATATGTTAACGTGAGTTCCCATGCTAATTTACGAAACATAGCATTTTCTTTCGACTCTGCTGAAATTTTGTCCTTTTTTGCCGGAAATATATAAACTATACTTTAAGAAATGTCCCGGATCTGTGTAATATGAATTGAGACACAGGTTAACTCAACAGGAAAAAAAGGTGATGGGTGTTCTCCGGCATGTTTTGAGTAAGCAATTGTTCCTGAATCTCCATATTGTTATTTGCCCCTTTCTATGTTATCATCAAAAATAGAAATTCGTATTTGATATTGGATAAATCAATAATCGGAGGTGGGTAGTCAATGAAATATTCTATTGTTTGGGGAAAGAAATACCTGTATCTTTTTGTTATTACTCTTTTATTGTTTTTAATTAGTTCTTCCGCTTTTGCCCAGCAAAAGGTCTATACTCCCGAAGAGATTCAGAGGAAAGTGCGGGACATGGAGAGTCTGAACCTGCTTAAAGGTTTAAACCTCAGCCCTCAGCAGATGAAGGATCTTCTGCCGCTCCTTTACGATTCCAGACTTGTCGAACAGGAAGTCTACGAAGGCTATAAGAAAGACAGCATTAAAGCTGCCAAAATGCTGGATATGCTGAAGGAAAAACTCAAGAGAGACCAGGGCATTGATGTGAAAACTGAGGAGTCGGTCTGGTTCTCACTGGGAACGCTTTATGAATATGAGTATGACCAATACCGGACAATGGAAAGGCTTATAAAGGATACCCACAAAATTCTGAATGAGAATCAGTTACGAATTATTTCTGATTATATGCCCTGTGTGATACCCTGGAGCACGGTAAAAGCTCCCGACAGAATCGGCCAATCGGGGAGTATAGCAAAATTGGAGACACTCCTGGATCATCTGAGAACACTGAAAGGTAAAGCTTATAAGGAAGCCAAGAGAGATTTTCTGGTGGAACTGGACTGGAGAATGAGGATCGACCGTCGGGAAGACGACAGAGTCCGACAGATTCTGGTAAGGGAAGTCGACAGTAAGCTGGAAGAGATACACCGTATGCCGGAAAACGAATATCAGATAAGAAAGACGGATCTGGCTCAATCTGTTCGTCCTCCTGATCTGGAAATACTTCCGCCCCGTGTGGGAGAAGATCTGGATGAATATATCGCCGAGTATATTCTGAACCCTGCCAACATCGAGTATCTGCAGTTCCAGCTGGAAGCCCAGGGAATCAAGGATTATCCAAAACAGGATGATGAGATAGATGAAGATGTAAATAAGGACTTGAATGGAGATGATCACGAAAAGGATACAAAGTTCAAGGTGGAGGATTAGCAGGGCCTGATCCCGGAATTTTGTTTGCCTGATAGTGGAGTATAAGAGTGAATATAAGAATAAGGCGTGTCTGACCTGAATGAAAATTTCGCAGGTTGACAGGCCTTTTTTCATTCTGGAGTTTACGGATCAGGGACGGAAGGATATTTAAGAAACCGGAAACAGGAAGTTTCAGGGAGTAACTCCATAACTTATGATATCACATATAAAAAGTTATGAAGAACCATTTATTTTTTGCCCTCATAAAGCATAGATGTTAATGTGATTTTTGACCAATCGGATTTTTTGGCGGGTTTTTCCGGCTCCGGCATGATTTGGTCTTTATCAGGTTTTTCCTGCTTAGGACCTCTTTCCGTTTCCGCTCTTGGGAAGACATGGATATCAGGTGCTCCCTTGATGAATCCCACTTTGTTTCCGCCATGATCCCAGATAACACCGTCTTCAAACCAACCCAGGTGTTTTCCGTTGAAGCCGTAGATGTTGTGATATCTGCCGTTTTTCACCAGGTAAGCCAGGGGAGTGCCATCCCAGACATAGATGGCCGAATCGCTTTCTGCGCTGATATATGCGACGGGATTACCCCAGAAATCATAAAGGTTCAATTCATCTGCTATAGCCGGTAGTACTGCCATTATAAGAAAAATTACAATTGCCGGAAATAAAACGACTTGCTTCTTCATTATTCAAACTCCATTTGCTAAATTGGTTCGTTGAGTCTTCCCGTTAGAAGGTTTGTTACAGCCCTGTTAAATCTTCGACGGGAATTCCTGAAAAACATTCCCATCCTGTATTTCATAGTTTTATGCGTTTTATCCAGATAAGCTTTATGTGCCACTATATGATCATATAATATGTCAATCGAATGAAATCTGTCATCCGGGTTATTCTGCAGGCATTTTGTCAGAATCTGCTCAATATTGTCCGACAGGAAAGGGTTGATAGTGGAAATGGGTGGGAAGTTGAACTGATACTGTGTCGGTTCCTCCAGTGTAAGAGCATGAAAAAGAGTTGCTCCGAATGAGTAGATATCCGATCGGGGAGTGGTTTGCCCTCTTCCATACTGCTCCGGCGGACAATATCCCGGAGTGCCCAGCGGTGTGGTATCTCTGGGTTTCATGGGGTTAAAATGCCTTGCGATGCCCAGATCGATGAGTTTTAGTTCACCTGGAACCGTAATCATGATGTTTGCCGGTTTAAGATCACGGTAGACAATGGGCGGATCCTGTCTGTGGAGATAAGAGAGAACCCTGCAAATCTGTATGCCATATTCCACAATCTCGATCTCAGGCACAGGTTCTTCCGCTTTCTGGATGATATCTTCCAGTGTGGGGCCTTCCACTCTTTCCATTACCAGAAAATCCCATCCATCCTCTACGAAATAGTCAGCCAGATAAACAAGATTTTCGTGAGAAAGAGAAGAAAGGAACGAAATTTCCCGGAAAAGGGAATCCCGTTCGTCATCGGTGGGGGAGTGGGTGAGCTGTTTTAAAGCCCATACCAGCCCTACATCTTTCTTGTCCCTTACAAGGTAAACTGTGGAAGTAGCTCCTTCACCCAGGTGACGGACAATTTCATAACGATGATTGACAATTGTTCCTGTTTTAAAATCCATGGATATATAATAATAAAATATCTGTCAAATGTCCATAATTTTTTGGGAGAATTATGCTTATTCTCAATATCAGGACAACCTGGTTTTGCCTCTGTTTTTTTTCCTGTAACTCCTTGAAAAATAGAGCCTTCCGGTCTGTGATATCTTCAACGGGATATAGATAACTGTATTGATATTCTTCCCCTTCCCCCGGAACTTCTCGGTACAAATCAAGCCTCTCACCTGTTCTGGTACTTTCTCATTATGGAGTTATCTGATAGGAATGAGGAGACCATATAGTCGGAAATGCCTGACAATGTCATTTAAAATCTCTCGAAGATCCCGAAAAAAGTCAAAAAAAAGGACCCCTCGTCTGCTTGAGAGGCCACGAATATAGTGCATCTTCTAGCGATATTATATATGGCTTTATGATTTCTGTCAATTTTAAGGTTGAAAAATATCTCAGGAGATCGGCATAGGATATGTTTAAGAAATTTTGGTATTTTGTTAAAATTATTTTTGCCTTTTTTGGGATAGTTCCTTACACGATAGTGTAGAATAATCCAGTGAATTTATTTCCTTCATTTAACTTCCGATTCTGAATCACAGGTATCCCCATTCGTATTCGGTTAAGGAAAAATAAAGCGAAAACCGGTAGGTCCGTTCTCCAGAACGGACTCCCGATTCCGAAATGAGGCATAAAATGGACGCTCTGGAGAGCGTCGCTACCGGATCTCCATATTTCTTACAGCCTGGGGCAGGGACTCCGGACAACCCGGTTTATTCCGGGTAACATGGCGGAATGGGTCCGCCATCCCTTATCCGAATGCCAATGAGGGCATCCCTGCCTGTGATTCAGAGCCGGAAGTAAATTAAAAGGGATAAATTCACTGGATTTTTTTACATTATCTCCCGACACCTGAATTGGAATATTTCATTTACAAAATACTACAATTTAGTTATAATTGTTGTAAGTGAATGGGGGGGATCCCTGTATGAAACGGAAAAAATTCCTTTTTGACCTGCTGTTTATCGTTCTTGTAATTCTTGTGTTCTTTTTATCCTGGAATTATCAGCAGAAACGATTAATATATCAAAACATTGAACAGCTGAAGTCTTCAGACTCCACTGGCCGACAAAGAGCCATTGCCGCATTGCGGAAAATCGGCAAACCTGCCGTCGAACCTTTGATTTTCGCTTTACAGTTTGATAATGTTCATGCGAAATCCATTGTAATGGAGACCATCTGTACCATCACAAGGAAAAAAGAACTGGTTCAAACTACAATCAAACTCGAAGAAGAAAGCCTGAATTTAAAGAAAGGATCAGCCGAAGCCCTGGGGCTGATAGCAGATCCCCGTGCAGTTTCGCCCCTGGTGTCTCTTCTTAATTATAAGAATCCCGATGTGCGGGAATGTGCAGTCACTGCCCTGGGAAAAATCGGAAAACCGGCAATTCCTGCATTGAGTACAGCAGTGATGGGGAATGATCCGGAAACTGTGCTGATAGTTGTAAAGACACTGGGGTTGACAAAGGACCCTGAGGCAGTGAAGCCAATAATCAACGGATTAAAGAAGCATTCAAAGGAATTGTGGATCAGGTTCGATTATATTGAATATGAAACTGCATTCGCCAACGCCCTGGGAGAGATCGGTAAACCGGCATTAAATTCTCTGACTGAGCTGTCAAAAGGCTCAGACTTCATAGCAAAAAGGGTTGCCATAAGATCGATGGGTAAAATTCCCGCCCCTGAAACGGTCAAAGTATTGATTTCTCTGCTGTCAACGGAGAAAGATGAGTTGTATGATCTTACAGTTGAATCCCTGAAAGATATGGGCAAGATGACGACAATAGATCTGGCGGAGGCTTTGCAGGATGAGAATCCTTTCATTCGCAGGGGAGCAGCACGGGCACTGGGTATGAGTGGTGACCCTGAAGCCGTCGGGCCTCTGTTGAAAGCCTTCAGGGAGGGAGACCCACAAACACGCAAGGAAACCCTGGGAGTGCTGGCTTGTTTCAGAGACAGACGATTGACGGATCTTATGATGGATTGTTTGTTCAGTGAAGAGGAAGAAATCAGCAATATCGCTGCCACAGGGCTTATCAATCTGGGTAAACCTGCTGTCCAGGCTTTGCTCAAAGAAATTAAAACCGGAGCTGAAAAAAGACGAAAGACAGCTTATGATGTTTTGGTGAGATTCGGGAGAACATCCAGAGAGAATCAGGATGATTTGGGTTGTCAGGAAATACTGGGTATCCTTGAGAAGGAGTATAAACAGGCAAAAGGGCAGTATAAAGAATCTCTGGAATCTCTGATTGTTTTATATAATGCTGAGCAACCTGTAAATTATTATTTAAAAAGTCTGAATGATGAGAATACCAAAATTCGGAGATATGCCGCTTACCGGTTGGGAGAGATCCGTGATCCCAAAGCTGTGAAACCGCTTGTAGCCGCTTTGAATGATTCCGATAGGGAAGTTAAGGGGAATGCCATAGTTTCCCTGGGGGAAATCGGCGGAGCCGAGACAGTAGAGCCGTTGTTAAAACTAATGTCTTGTGAAGATGATGGCTTTGCAGATAGTGCTGCAATGAGTCTGAAGAATGTCGGAGTACCGGCAGCTCCGGCTTTGATTAAGAAACTAAGGGATAAAAATGAGAAAGTCCGGGACAGGGCTTATAGTGCATTGGCGAATTCCTCCGAGGTTGAAATCACAGACCTTCTGGGAAAGGCATTTAATGACGGTGATGTCAACTTTCGGTTGAAAATTATTGAGTTGATAGGATCATCCACCGAATTCCCCGGCTATCACAATGTGAATGCCGCTCTTGCCGACACAGACTGGAGAATTCGAAAACTAGCGGTGGAATGCCTTTCTTTATTTCCTCACAACGATTCCACAGAAATAATGGTTGAGAAACTGAAAGACAGGGAAATTCAGGTTCGAATATCCGCCGCTTATGCATTGGGGGTCTGGCAGAACCCATCGGCTCTGAACCCCCTGAATGAAGCCTTCAATGATGAGAACCCTTTAATGCGCCTGGCTGTGGTTGACTCTGTCAGCTATTACCTGAGTGAAAAGGCGACTCCATTGAAATTGAGGGCACTGAAAGACAGTGATAAGGAAATCAGGAAACTTGCTTTTGCTTCCATTCCCAGGGATTACTACAAGAGGAACAAGAAAATTTTGTTGTCTGCATTGGAAAGAGATCCTGAATTTGTAATGGAATTCATCGAGCGGTTGATTGCCGTTGAAATTCCGGAAATTGATGCGATCATTGTAAGAGAACTGGATAAAAACAGCGATATCAATAAGACCCTGGACTGCCTGTACAGCAATAATCCAACATTGGTGAATGCAGCCGGGGAATGGTGTAAAAAGCATAATTACAAAATGGTGCTGGATATTAAAGATAATGTTTCTATTAAGCGTGATCCGCCTTTGACGGAAGAATAAAAATATCCGATAAAATAGAATAAACCGGTCGTTATAGTTCGGCAAGTGATCGCATCCGTTAAAAACAATGGATGTAAAAGCATTTTTACAAGGTGATGGGAATAACCTTTCATTTTCCCCCTTGCCCCGGAAGTCCTCAGGTGTTATAATTATATTCGTAAATTCTTAATCATAATCCATATTATCGGGGGCTGTTTTTTATGAAGGGCTTTCCGTTCAAGTCGATCCATATTTTCATAATAACGATTTTATTTTCTGTGCTGCTTTCTTCCCTGGCATTTTCCCAGACTGCCCCTGCTCATCCCATTTGGCAAACCACCGATCAGAACGGTTTGAATGTCAAACTGCAATGTTTGCAGGGGCATTTGAATGTACATTCAAAACTGAGTTCTCCGGATCCCACAACTCAGGGAACAGATTTTGATATTCTTCTGGGACAATGTGAAGCAAGGAATCTGAATTTCATCGCAATGACCGATACCGCTACCAATATTTCTCTCCGCACATTCTGTCTTATGAAGGGTCTGGCACTTGCCAGGGCAAAATATGACGGAGCACTTCTTTCAGGGTTCAATTGGATAGGAGATCCCTCATTCACTCTGTCTTCACTTGCCAATATTGTAGTGGTGGGAGCTGACCAGGTGGCTTACTATTCACCGGGAGGAACGGAAATTCAAGTCCCTACTCAATACCTGCCCCTGGACTATATAAATCCTAATGTCGTTGATGTGGCGGGACAAAGTATCTATCAATCTGAAAAAGATTATCTGGATATCATTGAAAACGGAGAATACAGATATCAGGATGCATCCAAACTGACCCCGGTTACCAAAGCTGTTGAAGAATACATTACCGAGTGGAGTGAGAAATACAACCTGGATGTTGTTCTTGGCGGAGAAACCCTTGAGGAGTTGCGTAAGGATCTGGAAAAAAGACTTGAAGAAGTGAATAAAATACAGAAGGTCCGTTTTCCTTGCTATAGCTTTGACAACCTTGCTTCATGGATTAATATTGAAGCCGGTAAGAATAAATATATGTCGGCAATGTTCTGTTACCCTGTGGGGACTGATCCCCTGCCTGACTGGGTAAAGGAATTTTTCTCGCAGAAATATAACGAGACCTATCTTGAAGCTTTCAACCTGGCTCAGGTAAAGCCCACTGCTGCCACAACCGAAGGTGGCTCAAGCAGCTTTGATCTGACTGTCTATCAGGAAGCTCTGGCTGCAGGCTGGAAGGTTGCTCCCGCTACTTCTCTCAATAATACTGGTGATGTGGTTGATGCTGATGCTGCGTATTTCACGGGTATATGGTCAGAAGAACCTACATCTACCAGTGATTCGAGAAAATATATATTGAATATTCTCGATGGATTGAGAAAGCGAAGAACTTTTACGGCAAACATGAATACTATGTTTGCTTTTCTGAAGGTCGTAGATTCCACCGGGCAGACTATGGCGTTAATGGGCGATACCATCAGAACTGACAAATCGGGAATAATTGAGTTGAACATGGGGGTTGCCGTGGATCTTAATGACAAGATTTTTCTGGGTAAACCCCTTATGGTAGTAAATTATAATGACAAATCCGTCCGCTATTTTCCCTTTAACTCATTTTATCAGGATATATCGGGAAACGGTCCCTCCAATCCCATACCTTCCAGAGTCTTCCAGAGACATATCGATTCATTTAAAAACATCAAGAGTTTTTATATTGTTGTGGATTATTATCGTGTTATGAAACAGTATAACTCCAAAGAGCAATATGCTACCGACTGGTCTTTCTATAAAGTCTGGAAGTACTTCACAATATCCCGTCTAAGTTCAGATCGGTTTCAGCTGATAACTTCCCCCATCTTTGTAGATGTAAACTGATTGGACTGCAAAAACTATTTACTACCCCATTTTTTCCTGTTATAATCCAACCGGATAGCTGTTCCGATACATTCTATCACTTCAGTTTATTATTGAAATCATCAATAAAAGGTGGATTTTATTTATGGAAAAAATTGAAGATATTTTTCTGTTATTGTCTGGTGAGAAGAAATCACTGAAACCTGAGCATGCATATAAGGCAGGTGAAGAAGGACTTCTTCGGGCATTCTACTTTTTCAGATGGCTCAACAAAAAAGACTATAAGACTCTGGATGATGTAGTGGAAGCTTTCAATAAGAACAAGATTCCTGAACAACAGCTGGAACATTACGGCAGTGCCCTGGTGATGATTGATCACTATGATACTGATGACAGGGTAAAGAAGGCTCTTATATATCTCAATGATGCTTATAAAGGAAAAACAGGGAAAGAAATTTTATATAACCAGAAAGACAAACGAATTGAACGTCGTGTGCTGAAGAATATATACCAGGTGTTTACCGATTCCCTGGACAGACTCAAAAACAGGACTGTGGATCTGAAGAAATCCAATACCACCGTTTGGGTGATGCTGGTGATTGTACTGGCGGTAAATGTTGCTCTTGTTGCAACAGGTGTATACTTTAACGTTCTTAACAGTATCATTCCCGATTTAATGAAAAACAGTCAGATAATGTCGAAATACGGTGTGGCCGTATTGGCAGGAATATTGTTCATTATTCCGGCATTACTGATACTCATTATGTCCCGCCATAAACTCTCGGAACAAGCTGCCAAAGGTAATGAATACCCTGAAGCTATTGCCAGATTGGAAGAGGAAGCGAATAAATTTAAAAATATTCTGGAAGGAATGAAAATCAACCTGGGATCCAATGGAGCAGAAGCGAATAAACCACAACCCTAGGACAGACGGCGGAATTTTTGCAGGAATTGCGTCCCGTCAGGACTGCCCACAGGAATATAGGCAGTACCCCGGGATAAACTTCTCCCAAAGACAGTTATACAGGTTATCCCATTGGAAACGAAAGGTTTCGAAATTTTTGCCGATATTCGGAATTCGAAAAAATAAAAAAAGTGCCGAAATATTCCCGGCACTTTCTTTATTTTTATGGATGATCTTTCAGATTTTACTGTTTTACGGACAATTCATCTTCTGATGATGTGCTGTAATTGTCTACCATCTGTGGGTTCTGATCACCATCAGTCATATCTCCAACTTTAGGATAGCTGTAATAATACAGTTCCTCGGCGCTGACGCTGCCATTGCCGTTGGTGTCGGCCGGACCAGCTGTGGAGGAGAATCCTAAACCCTCAGTATAATAATAGGTGAATACTCCGTTCCCAATGGAACTCATTTCCCAAGAAACTTCAGAACCGCTGGATGCTGTTACACAAACCAGGTTGGGGAGAGTTTCCACATTTTTGGCTGATTTGGGGTTGAATGTGCCTTTGAAACTGGGATTGTACCCTTGTGCTCCTGTATAGACTCTGGCAGTCTTTGTTATTCCGTTTTTGACATTGGTCAGGTTCTTACCAATGATTCCACCACTATAGCAGGAATCGATAAAGATGGCTGTGGTACAGGGCATTCCCTGAATAGCTGTTGCCAGTTCCTGATCATTGATGTAACCCCAATCGGTCAGGTCATCACTCCACATACAAATTGCCGCTCTTCCATCGGAATTCGTACCATGACCGCTGAAAGTCATTACAAACAGATCATCGGAAGCGGCATTGCTCTTGATGGTGCTTATAGTATTGAGAATATTGCTCTCGGTTGCCTGTTGGTCGGTAATGTAATAAATGGTCGCATCGCTCCACATGTTGGAGCTTTGGAATGCATTTCTTGCATCCTGAGCGTCTGCCACACAATAGTTAAGATCATTGTAGTCGCCGGGATAGTCATTTACACCGATGATAAGGGCATGGACTTTTCCGGTGAAAACTGGGGTAGGTGTTACTGTGGGGCTTGGTGTGGGACCACTGGTGGGATAAAGACTGAAGTTCTTATAAGCGGTCTGGCCTGCAGTCACAGATACTGATGTGGTCGAGGTATAGTAAAGTGATTTGGTTACGGAAAGACTGTGTGTTCCTTCAGGAACATAAGAAAAAGTATAGTTTCCTGAATAATCGGTTGATTGGTTTACAGTTGTGGAATCGCTCTTTGTCAGTTGAACTGTTGCTCCGCTGATTGCCTGTGCATTATTGGCATCCGTAACGGTTCCCGATATCTGTCCTGTGGGATTCACATCAAGGATGGTCGTTGTAGTGCTCTCTGATTCCACATAAAGCTCCTGCTGACACGCAAGGCTTCCCTTTACTGCTGTCAGAAGAATGTTGCCTGCGGAAACATTATAGAGAGTGAATTCACCGTTGGTGTTTGTTGTGGTTGAGCCGCTCCGCTTGTTTGCAAGATAGCTGCTCAGCTGCCAGGATACTGTTGCTCCTGAGAGGGGAAGACCCTGGTCATCATACACAGTTCCCATAATTGTGGCGTTTCCGTCGACGATGTCTCCGCCTCCGCCACCGTCACCACCACCGCCGCTACAGCCAATCATTACTGAAAAGGTCAAAACCATAGTCAGTAAAAGAATTGCAGTGAACATTACTTTGATTTTGGAATTTTGTTTCACCTGATATCCTCCTTAATAATAATCCTTTGAGATAAGCTATTTTCTGTTAGTGCCTTCAGTTTTATTCTTCTCTTACCGGGTTATCCAAAGGAACGTGGCAATACTATTCAGGATATGACTTACTGAAAAAAGCTGTTCTCAGAGAAAAATAAATTGCCGGTTTCCCTACCGGGGTTTATAAAGTGCATAATTATTGTTCGGATTAATAGAAGTGATTATTAAGTAAAAGGCTGAAAATTGGTATTTAATTCTTTCCTGTTTTTATGAGGAGAACTTTTTTGTATCCTGCCATATCTTTATTATCAATCCATGACCTTAATCCTTCTAAAAATGTATTGATATAATCTGTTAGCTGATGATATTTCCTGTGATTAAAAGTGGATTTCTTATTCCGACAGAGTAGGGGTATAGTTAACAGCGGTATCTCTATTGCATGTCGATCTGCTTTTCCTGTATTCCTGTTGCTATTCCGCACTTCTGTAATATTGAAATTGAATATCTGCTGCATATCACAGGAAAAAAATGATATTTAACTAATTTAATCCAACATGTAACTCAGAGATATTAATCAGTGGAGGCAAAAATATGGAATTTACAGTAAAATCATCAAAGAGAACGGAATTAATCAACATTACACAGGAAATAAATAAAAAGCTTAAAGAATCAGGAGTTCAAAGTGGGGTCTGTACCATTTACATTCCCCATACCACAGCCGGAGTGACTGTAAATGAAGGTGCTGATCCTGATGTGGTTCAGGATATAGTGATGAAATTGGATAAAATGGTGCCTCGGGATGAAGACTACAGACACTCCGAGGGAAATTCCGATGCCCATATCAAGGCATCACTGATGGGAGCCTCAGAGACCTTCCTCATTGAGAACGGTTCCATATCCCTGGGAACCTGGCAGAAAATATATTTCTGTGAATTTGACGGACCTCGTACAAGAAAAGTCTGGCTTCGAATCTTCGGAGTGTAGGTTACGGCATTACAGAATGTTCATTCATTATACTTTGAAAGATGATTAGTGGATAATAAAAAAGTAATTTATGAGCCGGAATCTGAAATGAAACTTATGGATTATTGAAGATATTCTACTGGTTTTTACCCGCTTATCAATGGATTGGAGTAAGCAATTGCTTTGATAGGCAGTATAAAGGTTCTCCCCGGAAAACCAGGATGAAGAATACCTTTATGGATCTATAAATTTTACATGCAATATAATATACAGGAGTAATACAATCAAATGGATTTCCTGATGGAAGATACAATAACCGCTATTTCCACCCCTCCAGGAGAAGGGGGAATCGGAATTATCCGCGTTAGCGGGAAAAAATCCCTGGAGATTGTGGGAGAAATTTTTAAATCACCGGGAAATATTCCAGTGGAAATTACACCCAGGAAAGTCCATTACGGGTATATTGTGGATCCTGAGACCAGCGACAGAATCGATGAAGTTATAGTTACCTTTATGAAGGCTCCCCGTTCATATACAACCCAGGATGTAATCGAAATAAATTGTCATGGTGGTCCTGTAGTACTGAAGAAAGTCCTGGATTTGGTGATTTCCTGTGGCGCAAGGATCGCAGAACCGGGGGAGTTTACAAAGAGAGCATTCCTTGGGGGAAGAATAGATCTTGCCCAGGCTGAAGCAGTAATGGATATGATCCGGGCAAGAACGGATGAATCCCGAAGGGTGGCTTTTTCGCAGCTGAAGGGGGAGTTGTCACACCTTATCAATCAACTCCGGGAAGATCTTATAGAATTTCTCATTCAGCTGGAAGCAAGGATAGACTTCTGTGAGGATGACATCGCTCCGCTGGATCCCGGCTTCAAACTGGAGCAGGTGGATAAGATTCAGGAAGAGATAAAGCGGATCCTGGAAAATTTCGAAAAGGGCAAGATTTATCGTGAAGGAATCAGGGCCAGTATCATAGGCCCTCCCAATGTGGGCAAATCCACCCTTATGAATACCCTTCTGGGGGAGGAGAGGGCGATTGTTACTCATATCCCCGGAACCACCAGGGACAGAATCGAGGAAACCATCAATCTTAAGGGAGTCCCGTTAATTCTTATTGATACCGCAGGACTGCGTAAAAGTGATGACCTGGTGGAATCCATCGGTATGGAGAAGACCAGGGAATCAATGAAAGAAGCGGATCTAATCCTTTTTATGTTGGATGCTTCAGAAGACAACGAAGAGAACCTGATGGAAATTCTTAATTTTCCCGATCCTGAGAAGAGTTTGCTCATCATGAACAAGGTTGACCTGGGGAAAAATTATCCCCGTAAACTCATTGAGGGGTATTTCCCGGCAGATAGAATTGCTGAGGTTTCTTTGAAGGATCGGAAGAACCTGGAGATGCTGGAAGAAAAAATAGTAAACATGGTCTTCAGTGGTAAGGCCGGTTCCGCTGCAGATGTGATACTCTCCAACGCCAGACACCGTGACGCACTGAAAAGAACCGCCAGGCATCTGGATAACGCCCGTAACTCCATTATGGAGAATATGCCGGATGATTTTATTACCATAGACCTGAAATCCGCTCTGGACTCCCTGGGAGAAATTGTAGGCAAAGTTACGGTAGATGACCTGCTGGAAAGGATCTTCTCCAGTTTTTGTATCGGGAAATGACAATGAACAATATCCCGAAATAAAATGGCTGCAATGGTTGGAGGAATTTAGAACGGCTTGCTACCAACTTTCCGGCGAAATAAAGATGATAAACAAGTGGTTGGGGGAGAGTGTTGGGCTGGTATGAGTCATTACGAGATGTGCTTTTGATACAAAAGTTTCCAGGAAAAAATTTAATTCTTGTTTTACAAAAAGAAATTTTGAAGACTGGACTCCCTTATATATATATGAAAAGTAGAGCCTGCTTCCAGCAGGTTTTCAAAAGAAAAGATTCTTATTCAGACTTTTTCCTATAGAGGGGACATTCCTTTTCTTATATGATGGGACATCGGGGTTGGAAATAACTTCCTGTAAAAACCGAAATAATTAAACAAACTTTCTTATATTTTCCAAAAACAACAAACTCGGTTCCCTATATCTCTATAGAGGCAGAAAAACGAAGCAGCCAAACAAGCTGAACAGTTATACCGAGCTTACCGGGGAATCTTATCATTCTGCCATCTATAGAAAAGCTTCTTCGAGTTCACCTAAAAAGAAAATCTGCATGGTTACTCCTGAAAAATGAGTTTGTCCGTTTACTGAGCCTAAGCAGGAAATTTAATAGATTGCTACGGAAATGTCTTATAACTATCTGAAACAGGAAAGAAGGTTTTGGAAATTGTCAGATGATTTTAAGGGCAAATATCAGGAAATTATTCTGGAGTCAGGTTTGGAAGAAGCGTTGATCACTTACAGGGAAAAAATTATTGAGAATCGACTGGATGATGAGGAGACTGCAGAATTGATGGAAAGGTTGCATTTTCTCCTGGTAGAGATTATTAAATTTACATTGTGCTATTATTCCCACCTGGTGAATGAGCAGCAAATCTGTGATAATTTGAATGAATATGTAGATATGCTGTCATTAAGTCTTTTGAAAGGCGGATGTGATTGCAGCTCCAACCGTTGTTATCAGCAGCATACCTGTCTTACTGGCTTGATCATCGTGAGGAAAAGAAGCTATGGCAATTTCTCCTCATTGCCGTCAGGGGTGATGTGAAGCTTAAAGGGAGGGAGAAAGCGTTTCCTTACAGTATGCTTTTTAGAGAGCTTAAAGAAGATTTTGCATTTGCTCAAAGACCTGTAGTTTCTAATGAGTGTTCCTGCCTTGCTCCCGGTGGAATCAAATCAAATTTTTTCAATTATTGGAAAACCAGATGTGATGAATGTAATACCATATTCGACGAAACAAAAATGAAGAGAATTGAAAGACAGAGGATTATTCTGGAAAGTAAGTTTGAGAAGATGGAGTTTTACAAATGTAAGGATGAAGACTGTGAAAATATGTACCTCAGGCAGAAAGGGAAATGTCCCATAACAGACTGTAAAACATCTCATCCACAGAGAATATCCCGTTCTTTTGTGAAGACCGGCAGAATGGAAGTCAATTCTTCTGATGATGCAAACGAGAATCTTTTAAGGAGCGATGAGGATGGATATTGCCAGATAGAAAACTCTGAAAAGTTTAGAAACTTCATTAAAGAAATGATACTGAAACATCCCTGGAGCCTCATTCTGGCGATTAACCTCTATGAATACAGGTTATCAGGAGGGAATTTGCTCTCTAATCCAGAGCTTTTTCAGAGTATCCTTGAGTGTAAATGGAATCCGTCTGATATGGAATGGTTTAATAATATGCTGGCATTTACTGTGGGGGATGAGAAAAAATATGACATACCCATAAAGGACATCCGAAAGAACCTGTTGACCTGTAAAATAGAATTAAAAGGCAGGGGAGTTGATACTACCGGGAATTCAACGGAAATAAAGCTGAAGATTGGAGAGCTTGCCGATTTATTCCGGGAAATACTGCTGCGGCATCTCTCCTGATATGAGAGAAGAAATCAGAGCTATGGAGGTTATCCAATGAAAAATGAGATTCTTGATGATTTAAAACAAACCCTGGAAAGTATAAGCGTTTCCATACAACCATCTCCCGCTGAAATGGTCAAAATTGAGCCTCACCCGGCAGGCGGACGGATGTCGAAGGAAGAGAAGATTAACCGCCTTCGCTCCGTCATAAAGGGCAGTAAGGCAGAAAAGCTGGAGGCTCTGGAGATGCTGAGAAATTCATATCTTCCCGATGATGCTGTATTTATCCTTAATGCCATTGACGACGAAGAACCCGAAGTCAGGGCGTTTGCCGCAAAATTGGCGGGAGAGTTGAAGATAAGGGAAGCCCTGGGGGATTTGAAAATACATCTGGAAGATGAGTCGGACGAGGTGGCGGAGGCGTCTCTCGATTCCGTAATGCTTATTGAAGACCCCTTTATTGCGAAGGTAGTTCAATGTGTATTCAAATCTGGCAAGGAAGTGGATATTTTATGCAAGGTTCTGACAACACCGGAGAGAGATGGCTTTGATGTGGGAGTTACGCTTTTCACAAAAGACCGGGAAATTAAAATTCCTTCGGATTTTCAGATGGCGGTTAGGGGAAAGCTTCAATCAGGGGCGGTTCTGTTTCCCCGCAAGGAAGCCCTGAAACGGGGCAGGCATATTCTTTTCCAGAACCTTCCTCCGGGAGAGTTTAAACTTCTCCCCGGTGAATCGGTTTGTTCATTCCGGGGAGAGGGAATTGTCAGGGAAATATCCTTCAAGGGAGAGAGGGTGGCAGCTTCCGCCGGTGAAACCCATCCGGAAATCTGGAGGCTGGAGACCGATAACATCAATATGAGCTGCACACTGGAGATGGAGCCTGACGGGAACCTGATAATCCGTTTCTCACTGATGAATTATCCCCTGAAGAGAATCACGGTGGAGTTCCAGGTTATCAGTAAAGAAAACCACAGAATTCTTACCGTTGACAGGGCAGGAAGCAAAGTCCCCTTTACGGGTGAGATAGAACTGGAGCCTGTGGGAAAAGAGCTTTTTGGTGAAAAGATTATGGGCAGACTCGATTCCATAGATGTGAATGATTTTTTTGTGATTGTATATTTTAAATAAAAAACCGGGAGGCAAATAATATGACACAGGTAAAAGCTCAGGTGTTTACAAAAGCATTGAACCAGGCTTATGTGGATAAGAATTTTAAACAGGTTGCCGAGATTATGCTGGACAGTGCAGAAGTCCCTGATTCTGAATTTAAGCCTTATTTGGGAAGGTGGCTTTATGATACTTACAGTTATGGAACCAATGGAAATTCAGTTCATGGTGTCCCCATTCTTCTTGGTTGCAGAAGCCTGGTGGAGAAATCACTGGAAAACCTTGATATGTCTGAAACGGTTTTTATACTGAAAGAATGGGAGAGGAAGCTTGATGAAATTTCCGGTAAGATTGACAACATCCTCATCTCAAGCCGTTATATCTCCGAACCCCCTTCGACCCTGATAAGAGTGATATTCAATCTTGTCGAAAGCGCCCTTTATCTCAGGTTTCCCTTTCAGCAGGATAACATTGTCAGGTTTTACGATGCATTCAGGGACGCCCTCAATATAATCAGCGGAGAATCCCATCTTGCCGATAAAAAACAACAGGCTCCTCCTGAAATCCCCGTGAATGATGGCGAGAAAAGCATTGTCGCTGATTCCCTCCGATATTTTTCTTCTCTCCATAAACCCCGTTATATTGCCATCTGCTCCCATATTTTAAATTGGCTCCTGGGATCCGCTCCCCGGTTGGAGAATTCATCGGTAGTTACTTTCCCTTATTATCGCGAATTTGAGGGAAAAACAGGCATTATCAGGCTGGAGCTTTACGGTGAAGGAACGGGAGAAATCTATCCTCACCCCGTCAGGTCGCCTTTTCTCAGATACGACATGGATGCGGAAAACTGTCTGAAAAATATTAAAGATTTCGCATCAGGGATACCGGGGCTTAAAGAGAAATTCCCAAATTATAATATTTCTCATGAAATCCTTGATAAATCTCCACGCTATCCCCTGAAAAACATCACAGATATCTCCTTCGGCGCAGCTTTTACCGCCGGTGTGCTCAATCTTTTCAGCGAAGCCCCCATCGACACCGACTGCTGCATCAGCGCAGGAATTGACGACACAGGAAAGCTTCTCCCCGTTTCCCACATTCCTGAGAAGATTGATGCTGCTATTAAAGCTAAGATGAGAAAGTTTGTCCTTTGCTGCGAGAACTATGAGAATGTGAAACGTGAGTTTGCTGACCCGAAAATTCAGCTCATTCCCGCTGCCCGTATTGAGGAAGTAAACCAGGCGGCAACGGGGCTGACGGAAATGGTGGATAATTATCTCGGTCACCTGGAGGGCAATTTGAGGATGATGCCCCGTTATTATCCCGAAGGTTACGATATTGAGAGTCTCGCCGTGAACCTCATAATGCTGCAAAGGGAGGGGGATTCGCAAGGTGATGCTCACAGAAAGACTCCCCTTAAATTTAGCTGGAATGATGAAATTTTCTATCGCAACATAATTCTGGCGGACCCCGGATATGGAAAAACATGGCTTCTGAAGCATCTTGGCTCCAGGCTTCTCAATGGGTTGAAACGGGACATGAAAGAATCGGGTGGAAGTCTTTACGATATTGACCTGCCTGTATTTCTCAGGCTTGGTGATATAGCTTCCAGCCTCAGTGACAGGAATGATTTCGAAAATGCCCTTCTCGTCTGTATAATTGATAAATACTATTCAGGCGGCAATGAAGCTGAATTCGGACATTTTCTCAGGGAAAAACTGAGAAACAACACCCTCTTCCTGCTGCTTGACGCTCTGGATGAGGTGGATTCCGATAAAACTGCCCTGCTGCGAAAACATCTTGACGAGTTCTGCCGGAAATACGACCGCTGCCCGGTGGTCATCACTTCCAGGAACACTGGTTTCCAGCCTTTCCGCAGGGAATTTCGCTTTGAAGAGATGGAGATACAAAAGCTGGACGATGAGCAAATCAGGGAATTCATCGGCAACTGGTTTGGAAGAAGTGAAAAAACAAAGGCTGTTGATAAACCTGATGATTCCTTCATTGAAGCGATTTACGGTGAACTTCGGAATGTCACATCAGTCCGCAACCTGTCCGGCATCCCCCTCTTTCTGTCCTTTTTATGCAAATTCCGTGAAGAAGGCAGTCTGAAAAACATTCGCAGGCGAAGAGATGTGTTTGAGAAAGCACTTTTGGGTATTATGACCTTTTGGCGCAGCGAAAAGACCTATGATGAAATGGGATGGACGGAAATTACCTTCATGCTGAGAGTCCTGGAACGGGTAGCGTATAAAATGTTTACAGGGGAAAAGGACCAGGCGGATGAAGAGAGCCTCCTCCAATACATAGAAGAAGCGTCGGAGGAAATTCAGGAATCCCACAAACAGGAAAAAACCTCCGGTCTGCGCCTCCCCGCAAAGTTCAAATCCTGGAGAAAAGAAGATATGCTGGCGGAAAACCTCCTGGACGAATTCATCAGAACAGGAATCCTGGTAAAATCCGGTACAGCCGGGAAACTGGGAGACGCGGAGCAATCAGGCACCTTATCGAAACCGGATTTCCACCAATCCAACAACTATCTCTTCATCCACCGCTCCTTCCTGGAATACCTGACAACCTCCCACATCGCCCGAAAACCCGACTGGCTGGAGGAACTGAAGCAGCACTTTGAAGACAGCAGATGGGAAGAGATAATTACTATGATGGCGGGGTTTTATGAGGGTAACGGCGGAGATGAAACAAAAGTCGCCACAAAAAGCAGTTCTGTTAATGTTTTGGAGATGGTTAATGCAATTATCGCTTACTCCGATAAAGTTGCTGATGAAAACCACTATTTAGAGATATTGGCAGGAAAATGCTTTATAGAATGGGACGAAAAGTTTCGTCAGGTTCCGGATGTTTATGAGGTTTTCAGCAGACATATAAATAGGATGTTTGAGACAATTCACTCTATTGATTACTACAAAAGAAGCATTGGGATTAGAAAAATTAAAAATGCCTATGTGGATGTGCTTGCAGGCATCAGAGCTGATTCAATCGTCAATTATATCCTGGAAAACAGCCTTAATCTTGCTCCTGAGTATTACCAAATTCTTGGCAAAATGGGAACAGAAATTGCTATGAACGCCTTAATAAAGCTCTTGAAATACAATCTTGAAAACAAATTCATTTGTGAACAATTGAAATTCTATTTTTTCGAGATTGATTGGCAGGATTTCATTCGTAATCTCAAGTTTCCTACAACGGAAAATTATAAATACATATTCGGGCTTCTGGATGAAGATACAAAAGAAATAATTAGACTGTGGTTGCCTGAAGAAGATTTAACTTCTTTCCAGACAAATAAATTAAAGCATAGTGTAGCTAACCTGTTAAAACGAGAGGACTTTTATCAAAAGGGGCTATTCTCTGAAATCAATATTCCAAAGATAGAACAAGAAATGAAGAGCATTGGGCAGGGCAAATCGAAAGAAGAACAAGTTCTTGAATTCAATTGTCATTTATTGATTTCTTTTATACCAAGGCGAACTTGCCTATTTATGTGTGATGGAGATAACCATCACTTGACTGCCTCACTTTTTAATTACAATAATCATAAAGTATATTCAGTGTTAGTCAAAAGTCCTTCGTCTGAAGTTATTAAATATTTGATGAAAGTTGATTTAAGTATGGCTCAGGAATGCTGGTTACATTTGTTGGAAGAAACTGATTTGCATTATGGCTTCATTTCTTCTAATAGACAAAATTGCGGGGTCTTTGATTTTGAGCTAATGGTTGAAAATGGTATATACCAAGTAATTCCTTTTGCAATAAGTAAGTACAGAACCTTACAATCAAATATGAAACTAAAATTGGCAATGGCTATAGTAGGATGGGGAATAAAAGAACCTGGACCATTTCTGATAGAAAGATTAAAAGCCGGAGATGAATGTAATGTCTATGAACAAATGGACCTACATCCTCTTGATTCAACATTTTTAATTCATTTAGGAACTCTGGTAAAAATTGAAAATGAACAGATAGCACCACTATTAATAGATATATTGGAAGAAAATGTAGAAGAGAACGAATATTTAAATATTCGAAATAGATTTGGCGAACAATATTTTGAAAACCTACATTATTGCAATTTTTTTCATGAATACAGTGAATATACAAAAGAAGAAGTTAAATTATTCACACTATATCAAGTAAAATTTGAAGCAAAAAAATCATTACTAGATATATTAGCCGAGGTATGCAACGAAGAATATCTGGATATGATTAACAATGAAAGGATTTTACATGACCTTCCCGACCTGAATGATTTGAATCTCACACACCGGAAATCCCTTAATGAATACATAGAAGAAACTAAACAAAAAATCAGACTCAGAATAATAACAAAACAAAATACTGAAAAATTCAGAAGGATGTTTTACAATGAGTTAAAGCCACTCAACGAGAAATATGGCGTCTATGAAAGCAAAGATGATTATTCAACAATAAAGCCAATCCCTAAAGTCTTCTATTCTGTCAGAGCTATCTTGATGGGCTTGTCAATCCGTGAAGAAGAACTGGAAGATGATGAAAAAAACTATAAGGCAGAGATAAAAAATGCTTTGCTGAAATTATTGTCGAGTGTAACGAGACTGGAGATTATCTCCGAGATTCAGAGAATATTTAGGAATCTTGAAAATGAAACATTGGAGCTCATAGAAAAACATAGACAAGAGATTGCCCGATATATAGCCTCCAAATTAAGTCTCTCCAGTGACCACTACCCGTTCTTGCAGGATCTGATAAAGTTATTAAGAGACGAGAACATTACTGTAAGAAATTTTGCCAGGGAACTGTACGAATTTATTCGATAATTTCCTGAAAAATCCCAACTCAGCTCCCTATATACATGTGGATGAGTTAATTTGAAAGGAGAAAAGCTATGAGAAACTGGTTAGAATCGGCAGAAGAGGTCTATGAAGGTGCGTTTACCGTTACCGGGTATGAGGAAGGAAGACCCAAACAAAGCCAGGGAAATGGTAATGTCAGGCTTGTTTGTTGCACTAAAGAGCGGAAAACCCTTGTATTCTGGGGAGTGGCCGGTGAAGACACATTAAATATCGACAGAGTATATGGCTCAAAGCTTCCCGTAAAGGTTCGCTGTCAATATATCGAGCCCCAGGATTGGGGAAAGGGATACGGGCACGACTGGTGGTGCCCCCAGAATGCAAAGATTGCATTTGAATCATAAAAGAAGGTAAGGAATCGATTCATTATCTAAAGAACCAATCACAATTTCCGGATTGGTTCTTTTGTCTTTATCAAAAACATAGGCTGCTAATCACCTTCTATTGGAGGAATCTTCAGGTTACAACCAGGTATTCAGACATTTCAAAGATTTAATGCCTATTTCGTGTCCTGAAGAACACTTCTACCATATTCCGGGTGAATTGATGTGAAAGAGCAGATTTACAATTACTGATTTAGAAATGAAAAATTATCTCTTTTACGCAGTCTTTCTGTAGGATGAGTTTTAGACTCCCGATTTCTTCAACATTGATATTTAAATCGGTACAGTAATGTCCCTCCCACAGCACCTGACTTTATAGCCAGATAAATAATAAAGTGCTTAATCCGCTGATTTTCCAAAATCCCCCAACTCCCCTCCCTATAACATAGTGAAGACGAAAAACGAAAGGGGAGTCAACTATGAAAATAACAGCGAGAAAGACCGCAAGAACGAAAACTCAGAACAACCTGATGGGGCTGCTGATGCAGAAGAAAGGCAGAAGGGAGCTGGATGATCTTTATATTAACGGGAATGATCCCAATATGAAGACCATGATGAGAAAAATCGCAGGGAATCTGGGCCCGAAACAGAAAATTGTTATAGTGGGAAGCCTTCATTGCAACAGGGAGCAAATCTATGAACTCGCCGCCGAGATGGAAATTAACAGGAAACAGGTCGAGATTTGCGATGACTATAAGAAACTGAAAAACACAGGCTTCGGACACCTGAGAAATAATCCCGTATATGCCGGAATCCTGGTGGGCGAAGTGCCCCATCACACGAAAGACACGGAAAACTACAACAGCGCCACAGGCTTATTCAGTAGAGATTCCGGCTTCCCACCCTGCGAAATAATTTCCACCATATCAGGAAAACTCAAGATGACAAAGACATCCCTCAAAACAGGCTTGATGCATTTGATGATAAAGATTGGGGAGATGCAGGCAAGTCCCGGAATCACCCATTTTGTAACGATTTGATTAAATTATTAAGATTACCTGATTTATCGGAGAACAAATCGGATTAGAGGAGGAATGGGAAAATGGATGTATTAACTAATCATTTATACAAAGTCTTGGGGTATGCAAAAAATCGTATTGCAGATCATATAAATACTGCTGGGAAATGCTGTAAACTAAAAGAATGCAAATTTTCAGCAGCAGAGATGCCTGATTATAATGACAGGGATATTCAATATCTTTATATGATCAGGTATTATGTGGCATATCTATGTGAATATCGTTATATATACAGGGAAATTCTAAATTTTCTTATGGGGTCTGAAGCATCGGTTCTCTCTTTAGGGGCAGGATGTTTGTTGGACCTTGATGGTCTTCACTATGCTATGTTTGATACAAGGACTCCAAAGGGTGTGGTGGATTATACTGGGATTGATATTGCCGAGTGGGAATTCAAAGTCAAAGTCCAGGGTATTAGAAATATGGCTTTTAATATAAATGTTTCAGAACTGGAATCTTCCCATTTGAATAAAAACGTCCTGATGTTCTCAAAATCTGTTATTGATATAGATGAAAGGGATTTCAATATTCTTGTAAAAAGAATGAATCAACATAATTACAGACACAGGAACCTGGTTCTGGCTTCTGTTCTTTCTCCAAGAGAAAATGAATATTATATGGATGCCTGTAAATCCAGGTTCAGGAGAGTTGCTGAAGTTTTCAGAAGCAAGGGATACACTTCTGATGATACTGTGGATATTAATTCCCCGTTTTATGGCGAACAGGTTTATTGGGCACACATATTTGAGGGCGCTCGTAATCCCCAGTTCATAGTTGAATATTCAAAGGAACTGTCTTCATTATGTCCAATAAACCAAAAAAATGGTCACACCTGTAAAACTGATTGCGTGAGTAAACTCAATAGGTTTCCTGTAATGAAGGCAGATAATTTTCGATACCAGATTCTTCGAATGAAAAGATAAAATCTGAGAAATCAGGTTTAAAACAATTTTTTGCAATCAAAAGGAGTATTTATATGGGCAAAAATGCTAAAATCGTTGTCAGTTGCAGTCGTCGGACGGATATTCCGGCTTGTTACTCCCAATGGTTGATTAACAGAATTCGTGATGGATATTGTCTCGTCCCGAATCCATTCAATTCTTTGCAAGTTTCTAAGGTACCTTTAAATAAAAATGACACATCAGTCATTGTATTCTGGACGAAAAATGCCGCTCCCCTTTCGCCATATCTTGATGAAATTAATGATAAAGGATTGAATTACTATTTCCAGTTTACCTTGAATAATTACCCTAAGGAGATCGAACCGGGGATTCCCTCTCTGGAAGAAAGAATCAAAACCTTCAAAGACCTTAGTGATAAGATTGGCAAAGCAAAAGTTATATGGAGATATGATCCCATAATCATTTCCAATAAAACCGATGCCCATTTTCATATTGAAAGTTTTAAATATATTTGTGACCGGTTGAAGGATTCCACGGAAAGATGCGTCCTGAGTATCGTAGATATCTATCAAAAAACGGAAAGACGGATGAAGGAGCTGGAGAAATTTGGAATCAATGCTCAGCTTACGCCTATGTCTGAAGTACAACTGGATGAGGTTATTCCATCTATTGTTAAATATGCAGAAGAAGCTGAGATAGATGTTTTCAGTTGCGCTGAAGGAAGTTTTCTCAAAGCATACGGAATAAAGCCGGGAAAATGTATTGACGATGCACTAATCAATAAGTTGTTTAAGATTGATTTTGATTGGAGTATTTCTCCATCCTCTTTACGAATAAAGAGTATTTTAGACTGGAAAGGTTTGTTGTTGAAATTACAAAAGCCTGAGAATGATGCTGAAAAAGGAATACAAGAGCTTTTAGAATTTAAAAGCAAAAGAACAATAGAATGTCGCAATCCAGACTCTGACATTAATCAAGAAACCAAAAAGATTATTATAAAGGAATTAAAAAGGTTAATAGATAAGGAAAAGCTTTATGAAGAAAAGGCTTTCTTAAAAGTAACCGGAGAAGTAAAAGAACTAATAAACAGAGGTGTCACAAATCTTAGCGAAAACAGGACTAAATTATTAAACCGCTTAATACTGGAATCGGTTTTTCCTTATGAAATTGCAAAGATGCAGAAGGATACAAATCAAAGAGAATTATGCGGATGTATAAGTTCCAAAGACATCGGCATTAATGATACTTGCGGTAACGGTTGTGTCTATTGTTATTCCACCAGTTCTTCAGAAGCAGCAAAAAAGAACTCAGAAGAGCATAACCCGGATTCACCAATGCTTATTGGGAAACCCCATAGGAATGCTAACATCAAAGATTTGGCCAAAGAAAATGAAAAAATAACTCAGACGGAAAATACTAAGGAGAAATCATCATTTGAAGAAAGTATAGCTGAACAGCTCGATTTGTTTTCCGTGCCTTAAAAAATCATTGTGAGTGGCGGATTCTATGATGAAAAACTGTTTCAATGTGAGTTTTTTACACTTCTGAATGCAGGATTTGACTTCACAAAGTTTAATCAATATCTCTTCAGAAAAGAATGTAATATTGCTATAATGTCCATTGTTAACCGACAGAACCGGTTCTATGCAGCCTCAGGCAGGGATGTACAATCTGTCGGTTTTATCTGCGTTTTGTGTAAATCTTCCCCCACTGGGGTGGATAAAAGCTCCAAACTATTTATTGCAAGGAAACCCGATGTTAAACAATACGATACCCTCAAATGATTATAATGATAAACGGACTTTTAACGGCAAGATACCAAGTTCTCCAACGGTTCTCCCCTTTTTCTCCCGCCATGAAACTTTCCATCCCCGGTTTGGATGGCTGAAGAAGGGATTCGATATGGCGCTTCAACATCCCGATCTTTTCCGCAGAAATGATGCTCCCGTGATTCTTGGGGTCGGGAAGAATATGGTTCGCGCCATCAGATACTGGTGTAGTGCCTTCAAGGTGCTGGATGAAGTAGATGACGGGTCGGGAAGGGGCAAAAAGATCGTCCCCACTGCTCTGGGAATCAAGCTCCTCAGCGATGAGGGCTGGGATCCTTATCTGGAGGATTCAGCTTCCCTCTGGCTTCTCCACTGGAGCCTTCTTAAACCTCCGTGCCAGGCGCCTTCGTGGTTCTATGTGTTCAACCTGTTCAGGCACAATGAATTTACTTCGTTGGATATCCTTATAGGGCTTGAGGATTTTAAAACGGTTCATCTCCCTGAAGCCAGGGCGGTTACCTCTTCCCTTAAAAAGGACATATCCTGCCTCATAAGGATGTACACGGAAAAACAGCATAGCGAGGGACCTGTGGAGGATTCCATTAATTCACCTTTCATGGCTTTGAGCCTGATTAAAGAAGCAGTCGGTTCAAATCATCTCTATTTCAATTTCGAGAAAAAACACAACCTCCCGGCTTCTATTCTGACTGCCGTTTGCCTGGATTATGCGGCAGAGACATCGGGCAATGCCAAGACCATCGACACAAACAGGCTTCTCTATAACGAAGGCTCTCCGGGGCTGATATTAAGAATCAGACAGCAGCAGCTCGTAGCAGCTCTGGAAGATGTCTGCGCTTCTGAAAAAAAGCTGTCATTGTCGGATTCTGCCGGATTAATCCAGTTGTCTTTCCCGGAATCGCCTGGAAAGATAAGGGATGAGCTTCTGGAAGGTTATTACAAAAAAAGTCATTAGCTGTCCTTCGCAGAAGGCATTTTAAAGTCAGGAAGAAATAAACCACAGAGGACTGAGTGCACAGAGAGGAAATGGAGAGGAATGGGAAAGGAAATTGAGAGGTAAATATTCAGACCCTTGTCACAGGAGCAATTTGCAATTGCGACAATTCCCGAAATTTCCGTGAGGCTAGCGACTTCGCGTAGCTCCTGCGGGAAGGGATCTGAATACATATATTGAGAAATTCCGGTTGTCAATTTCCACCACCAGTATATTTGAATCCATCACAGGAGGAAGGGGAATTCCCGACTGTGAAAGGGCAAAACCAGGAAAACAGCAAAGCCATAAATTTGGTTAATGCTCAGGACAAGCGGGCTGGAGGCCCTCCCACATTAGATGTTGAATAAACATATTTCTTTTATAGCGAAAATCCATTATAAGATAACAGCGGAAGGAAAAATTTCGAATAATGAAACTGCTCTACGAAATAATTGAAATAAACAGAAGATATGCACGATCAATTAATCTTGAAAGAGATTTTGATATTCCCGGCAGCCTGGAGGGGTATATTCCCACTTCACGCGCTATTGATGTTCTTCAGCGGTTTATCTACTCCAGTGCAATTCCCGATACAAACCGTGCCTGGACTGTTACCGGAGTTTATGGAACCGGCAAGTCCGCTTTTGCCCATTTTCTTATATCTCTTTGTGGAACTTCCGGAAACCCTGCAAGGGATAAGGCATTCTCCATTCTCAGAAATAATGAAGGGACACGGGGTCTTGTTTATGAGGATTTCGTCAGATATTTACCGGAAGAAGGTCTTCTGAGAGCCGTTGCCACCGCTTCCTCGGAACCGGTAAGCAATACCGTTATAAAAGCTTTGCATAGAAGCCTCAGCGATTTGACTGAGGAAGCTGAAAAGTCTGGAATTGATGTTATAAAGAAAATAAAAGAGATTTACGGAAAAATTCTGTCCGGATATAAAGCAGGAAACGAAGAGGTTCTCAATCTTCTGAAAAAACTTGCGGAAACCGCAGGGAAGGGCATTATCATTATTCTTGATGAACTGGGCAAGAACCTGGAATACTCGGTCTATAACCGATCCATAAATGATTTATATCTCCTTCAGCAAATTGCTGAGATGCCGGCCCACAAGGATTCTCCCGCTGTTTTTCTCCTGTGTCTGATGCACCGTTCATTTTCCGACTATACATCGGGGCTTTCAGAATCCCAGCGGAATGAGTGGGGAAAGATTCACGGAAGGTTTTGAGGATATTGCTTTTTCTGAAGAGGACAGTCAGGTCATAAACCTGATGAGCAGTGCAATAAAGATGAAAGTTGATGCTCAAACCGGAAAAACTGTTGAATTATGGGCGGAAAGTTGGGAGAAATACCTTCATGACTCTTTGAAAATTCCCCATATAAACAGGCAAGAGCTGAAAGGTCTTTATCCCCTTCATCCCCTGACCACGCTGGTTCTCCCCATTCTATGCCATAAATTCGCCCAGAACGACAGAACCCTGTTCACTTTCATCACTGGATCGGAGCCATACAGCTTCAGGCGTTTTCTTGAAGGAACTCCCTGGAACGGGAGAAAAACGGAAGTATTGAAGCTTCATAACCTCTATGATTACTTTGTGGAATCCGTAGCGTTGACCGGCTCCATATCGGGTAATCTGCAGAAATGGGCGGAGATTCAGGAGGCTATACAGAGTAAAAGGTTCCTGCCGGTGGAGCTGCAGAATGTTCTGAAAACCGTGGGAATACTGAACCTGTGCTTTTCCGGGGGAACTCCTTTGAAAGCCTCGGTGGATGTGGTCGTCGCCGCCCTCTGCAATAACAGCCCCGATGAAAAGGAAGTCCGGATAAGGAAGGTACAAATAGAACAGATTCTCGAACAAAACATAGCCACATGGTGGAAGAGCCTCGATGAAATAAGGCTGTGGGAGGGGTCCGATTTTGACATACAGGAAGCGGTATCAAAGGAGAGCGAACTCACAAGGCTTCCCCTTCATCAACTGATGTCCCGTTTCAATCCCTTAAGCCCTGTTGTGGCGCAGAGACACAGTTACAAAACTGGAACACTGAGGTATTTCAGGAGGGAGTATGGGGGATCAGTTGTCAAAAACTAAAGAGTCATCAAGCATCTGGTCTGTAAACTTTTTTTAGAATAATATTTCTCTCAAACGCTCCTCTTTCAATCTTTTTTAATTCTTTGATTTTTAAAACATAATCTAAATCATGTCCCTTTTTTATTGCAATATTTTCTATAACCTCGATTAAATCTGCGAGTTCTTCAACCTCACCACTCTGATTAAATTCATCTGCCCTCTTCATATATTTTCTTAGCAAGATATTTAATTGCTTCATCATCTGATACGAATTTTACTTTCGCATTTCTTGCCTTTATGAGTTATTATTTCTGGAATCAAATCTCTTACAATTTTGTCATAGTTTATGAGCATAAATCTATCCTTCATCTATAAACTGGAATATTTTCGCTTCTAAATCATAATTAAGCCTTGTTTTATAATAATCCTTTAAATCCTCTTTCATCTGTCTTTTGATATTTTCTATATCGTTAATATTTAAGGATTTCCAAAGATGATTGTTAAACGAAACCTCAGAGAGATCCTTACAATAGTTAATAAATCTTTTTCTTTCGAATTTTTCATAAGGATATTTAAGGACATGTCTTTTAACACTTTTTTTATCAATCAGAAATTCTTTATTATTGTATGGAGACTTTTCAGATTCGACAGTAAGTCTTTTATCCATAAGATATAAATAAAACGAAATATATGAATTTAAAAATGCGTCAATATTCGCAATCCCCTTTGAATTTACATGCTTTAATAAAGACAGTATGAAAATCATTTTATAACTGTAAGTATAGTCCTTATTGCCAATAAACTCAAAAAAATCGTTTTTAATTGTTGTAATATCTCTTGGTTTTAAATCTAATTGTTTTCTGATTAATTCAATGCTACTTTTGTAAAAAAAATATAGATTTCTATTTCCAAAAGAGAATTCTTTATCAGGTATTATTTTCCGGTTTTTTATATGAATCCGAACTGTTTCTTCACTTACCCATAGTTCTCGTGATAACTCTGGCATTGAAATCATATCTTCAACTTTTTGTTCAAAAGTAAATGGGTCAATTTCCTGCAATGATGAAACCCAGAGATTAATATCAAGATTCTGAATGAAATCCGGTTGTATTTTTAGTTTCATCAGCGAATCCGGACAACATACAAAATCACCAATTCGATATTGATTGAGGTTAAATACAGCATGAATACTCCAGGAAGGATCCGTTGTCATAAAATTATCTACAAAATCAACTACCAATAGATAATCCTTTCCTTCAGATTTTCGAACACCCCTTCCAAGTTGTTGCATATAAAGGACTTTTGACATTGTTGGTCTTGCCATAAATAAGACAGATGTCTTTGGTGAATCCCAGCCTTCTGACAATAGCGAGCAAGCCATTAAAACATCTACATCGCCATTATGATAGCGATTGAGAATATCTTCTCTCTCCTTTATATTCATTGAGCCGTGAATTTCTGACGATTTGATTCCGTTTTTATTAAACAGTTTTGCTAACCTTTTAGCATGATCTACTGAAATACAGAAAATAACAGTTTTCTTTCCTGTTCCCTTTATATATTTTATATATGTCTCTAAAATTATATCATCTCTTTGATCCACTATCAGGCGTTTTTCTAAATCTTTCTTTGTGTAATCATACCTGTTGACTTTTATATTACTGAAATCAATATTGGTATTAATGCGAATTGCTCTTATAGGTGCAAGTTTTCCTTTCTTAATTGCTCTTTGAATGTCAAGACTATGTGCGATTTTGCCAAATATTTCTTCAAGGTCCTGTCTGTCTGATCTTTCAGGTGTAGCTGTTAGACCTAAGAGAAAATCAGGGTCAAGATAATTCTATATTAAAAATCTATATGTTCGTGCAGCCCCATGATGAGCTTCATCGATAATTACATATTTATAATAATCGGGTTCAATATTCCTTAGGTTATTGAACATGCCCTGAATTGTTCTACATGTAATTTTTCCTTCATTCCAGGCAGAACCCCAATGTTCCTGAAATCGAGTTTTTGCTTGTTCTATCAATTCTTTTGTATGAGCTACATATAAAGTATTTCCATTAATTCTCTGAGCATCTTTAATTGCAATTACTGTTTTTCCTGTACCTGTTGCCTGTGTCAATAATGCTGCTTTATCCCCATTATTCCTTGCTTCTTCTAAAGCCTTTAACGCTTGCTCCTGATGTTCCCAGTTATCAACAAAATATACCTTGTTTCTCTCGATTAACTCCTCATGTCTAAAAAAGGTAAGATTTGAGAAATAATCTTTTAAAAATTGAATGATTTCATCCTTATTTTCAACAAGTTGCCTGCTTGTCCATCTAAAAACCTTGAATCCCTTACTCACAATATAATTTTGACGCTGTATTTGTTTAAGATATGGCTTTATTCCTGTGAAACACGGGTTATGAAATGTTTCCCCGTTTATTTCGATTGCAATGAGACCAATTGAAGTTTTTAGAACATAATCTATATAGATAATGTTCTCTCCGTTATATTTAATGGGATATTGGGAAACTCAAAAATTCTCTGTTATCGAATCCTAAAGCAGAAGCAAAAATTTCTTCAAAATCATCTTCAGATTTGGTTGTATTTACTGTTCTAATGAAGTCTTTCTGGGCAACATTAAGATCGGAAATATGAAAATCAAGGTTTTCTTTTGTATAATCCGGAGATAGAATTCTAAAGACAGAATAATCTTCTGAGAACAGCTTGTTCTGTTTTTCCAATTCTTCCCCGTATCTTTCAGGGTTTGCAGCTCTGTCTTTGATCCAGTTATCGTCTATAAATATTATTTTGTTTGTTTTCTACCAACATATCTTTCATAGTATATATTTCTTCATTTCAAGTAAGAAAACCTTCTCACATTCAAGACCTAAAATATTCAATATAAAATCTGCAAGAGCATTCTCAATCAAGCGCTTCCAATAATCCAGGCGATTAAAGAAGTCTGTCCCGGTGTTTTGCATCCATCGGTATTCCTTCCTTTTGATTACGGCAATATGGGAATGACCGAAGAGTCACGAAAAGCCCCGGAGAGACTTAGCTTCTGTAAGCCGACATCAATTATCGAATTTTAAATATTACACAGCTCAGGCAGAGATGCCTGAGCTACTGGTATTTAATGTGAATCCCCGGCTGAGTAAGTGGTTCTTCTGCAAGAACCGGACTGACTGAGCTGCAGGCTTCCCAGGGAAGCCGGGATGGTTACATGTGTGTTCGGAAAGAGAACACAGGCAATTCCCGGCAAGTTACAATCATGCAATTCAGGTAGCCGGGTGGCCCCTGCCCCCGGCGACAGGTATGGAACCGAGTCAACATTGGATAATCGGGACCAACTGCCCACAAGACTGTGTGCAGTACCGGGTTTTGCCCTATTTTCACCCTGACCGGGCGCCAACGGGGAAGGTTGATCAGCCTGAAAATCTCCGGATTTACCAATCTTCTCCTTAACTAAAGAAACTTATAATACTGTAAATCAAGAATCTTATTCAGGAAGGTCTAAATGCGTCATATTTTAGGTCTCTCAGGCGGTAAGGATTCCACCGCCCTCGCCATTCTTCTTCATAAAGATATCCCGGAAATGGAGTATTTCTTCTGCGATACGGGCAGAGAACTGGATGAGACATACTCATATCTGGAAAAAATCAAAGCAAGGCTTAATATTAAAATCACATACCTCAACCCCGAAAGAAACTTTGATTTCTGGCTCGATATGTATGGAGGATACCTCCCTTCTTCCCAGTCCCGGTGGTGCACCCGGCAGCTCAAGATAAAACCCCTGGAAAAATTCATCGGCGATGACGAGACATTCAGCTTCATCGGAATCAGAGCGGACGAAACCGGGACGGCTACATATCCTCAAAACCCAATATAAAACCGGTCTATCCCTTCAAAGAGAGAAATATGGGGAAGGAAGATATTCTCAAACTTCTGGAAGACAAGGGCATAGGGCTTCCCGACTATTATCAATGGCGCTCCCGTTCGGGGTGCTTCTTCTGCTTTTTTTCAGCGTAAAATCGAATGGATAGGCTTACACGAACACCACCCCGACCTTTTTGAGAAAGCTGCAAAGTATGAACAGGAACACAAAGACGGCAGAATCTACACCTGGAACCAGGGCGAAACCCTCTGGGAAATCCTCGCCCGCAAAGACGAAATAGTAGCTGAATTCAACAAAAGACAGGAAATCACAAAAAAAATCCAAACCGGGCAGAAGCCTGTCGGAGATCTTTGAAGAGACAGTAGAAGACGACGGGTATGAGCAGATGTGCAGGATTTGTTCACTATAAACAATCAGGAGGCTATTAACTTGAGTTTAGGTGATAACAGTGTGTATCCGCATGAACGGGATGCCTTAAATCAGATTGAGGAATTATTAAGGAATGTCAGTAGTCAGATTTCTCTTTATGGAAATCTTGAGTTTCCAGACAACAAAAATATATTTTTAGAATGTGATTTAATTTTAGTCTGTAACAGTGGAATATTCATTATTGAACTGAAAAACTGGTATGGCAGAATTGAGATACACAATGATTTCTGGCAGAGAGAATATGATGAAATAATCAGTCCACACAAATTGAATATAAGTAAATGTAAAAATTTGATGAACTATCTCAAGAAGAAGCAACCGACTATTCATCTGCCCATAGTCCGCTCAATTCTGGTGTTGACCAATGAAGAAGCGGAAATACATGGGGCTGATGAACCGGATATGGCTTCAACCAACTGTCATGAAAATAAGGCATTTACTTTTGATGGTGTCACAAATTTCGCAAAATATATCAGAAGATTTATTAAAGACAATGACTCTCAGCAGGTAAGCAATAGTACAGGCATTGTTAATCACTGGCTTAAAAAGTTAAATGAAGAGCATCAATTCAGTAAACAGATTCCCGGCTTTACCATTGTAGAAGAAAGATCCGTGAATTCTTTATGGTCGGAGTTTCTTGCCCGTCCGGAATCAATTTATGATAACAGCATCAGAAAACTCAGGGTTTATGGAAATATCAGCCAAGACCCTTCTGAAAAAGAAAAACAGTTAAGGGGAATAAATACACTTAAAAAAATCGGACCCCATCCCAATATTCTGTCGGTTCAGGACTATCCCAATGAAAAGAAAATATTGATTGAAGTTTCTCTATGGTCAGATTCGGGGACTCTTCGGGATTTTCTTAAGAGAGAAAAGAAAGAGCATCGAAAAGGTCTGAAATTCTCAGAAGCACTGAGAATTTCCCTGGATATTGCCAGAGCCTTGACTCATATTCACAACAATGAAAATATAATTATTCACCGGGATTTAAGACCTGAGAATATTCTTATATCAGGAAACAGGGCACAGTTAATGAACTTTGACCTGTCATATAATGCAGACAGTTCGTTTACAGTAATGAGCGATGAGGATAAAAAAGCTACCAGTCCTTATAAAGCTCCTGAGGTATATAATGGGAAAGAGGATACAGCTTCAGATATTTTCAGTTTCGGGGTAATACTATATGAATTGCTTAAAGGAAATACTCCTTTCAAATCTTCAAACGAGATGCTTGGTAACCATGTTTGCAATCTGAATATTACCCCTCAGGAAATAAGAGAATGCAAAGATGAAGAGAGACTGGAAGTAATTATCAGGCTGATAAAAAAATGCTTGTCCCCCAATATTAAAGAACGCCCCGATGCAGAAACTCTTATAAAAGTATTGGAAGAAGACAACTCCGATAAAAAAACTATGAAAAAGAGAATAAACTATGAAAACAGAGTTTTGGAAACCGGAACTTCATATAATACCTATGAAATTGTGGGATTGTTGGGAAAAGGGGCAACAGCTCAGGTTTATGAAGCATTGAATACTGAAGATCCTGTTATGCTGAAATTATTCAACATTGATACTCCTATGGAAATGTTTCTCAATGAGAAGAATATGCTTCAGAAAATAGATAGTCCTTATGTTATAAGACATAAAAGTCAGGGACAATGGGAAGATGAAAGGTTTTATATTGAGCAGGAATATTTCCAGGGTAAGACGCTCTTTGATATGATTAATGAAGGTGTTCGTCCCAATATAAATGCATTTAAAACTGTAACCGAACATCTTCTTACAGCTCTTTCTGAACTTCACAAAGATTCTAACGAAGATGAAGACAAAGATGAAAATGAAGATGTGATAATTCACAATGATATTAATCCAAGAAATATACTGATAAATGATAAACTGGCTTTGAAAGTAATTGATCTGGGTGTCGCTTCGCCTCCAGGGAGAGGGAAATACTGTGGAACACCGGGATATATACCTCTGGATTTGATAGCCGGGGATGAAAAAATCTATTCTCCACAGGTGGATCTGTTTGGAGCGGGGATCTCCCTTCTGGAATGGCTCACAGGAGAGAATCCTTATAAATCGGATAATCCGTTTGACAAATCATTGGACAATATCAAGAATCTCCCTGATAATCTTAAAGAATGGTTTGTCAGGGGAATATCCCTTTGTGCCGATGAGCGGTTTAAATCGGCAACGGAAATGCTCACATTTTTTAGTGAGATATTTGAAGCTAAAGAAGAAATAATTACTGACCCTGTAGTGCCGGTTAAACCGATTCAGGAACCAATCTTTATAGCAGAAACTGAAGATGAGGACTATGGTGGAGACTTGGAAGAAACCTCAGTTGGGAAATCGGGGCTGGAAAGCCCCTCCTACAAAGTGGGATCTGAATGTTTACGGATTTTAAATGCCGGTCCTAACTTCGTGGATTATCTCAACAGCTTGCATAATGTAACCCCCGATAATGAAAATGCCCTGGCGGAATCACAGGCTGTGAGTGATGAATTTGGAAAAATCTGTGTGCGTCATAATGATATACATGACAAGATAATTTCTATACTTAAAGGGGAAGACTTTTCTGATGATTCTGTAATTGTTCTTACAGGACATGCCGGGGACGGAAAATCCACCATAGCCCTGGAGATATTAAAGGAATTGCTGGGTATTTCAAGGAAGAACAGACTACCCAATGCTCCCGAAAAAGAAGAAAAAGTTGTTGTCAACAATCGGGAGATAACAATTCTCAAAGATATGAGTGAACTCTCATCCGACGAGAGACACAAAATACTGGAAAGAGCGTTGAAAAATTCAGGAAGCTGGCTCCTGGTTTCCAACACTGGACCATTTCTGGAGACATTTTCTGAAATAGCGGCATATAACAATAAAAACAGAGATGATATGGAAAACAAAATTCTTGAGTCTCTCAGTTCGGAAATAGAGCATATAAACAATGAAAAGCATTGGATAAGAGACTTTGAGAAGCCTGTGTTGGTAGTTAATCTAGCTAATTTCGACAATGAATTTATCGCCGAAGGAATTCTGAATAAAATAATCGATCATAATTTCTGGAAAGAATGTGGTAATTGCAGACATAAAAATTTTTGCCCCGTTTTAACCAATATCAATGCATTAAAAATATTTCCCGATGCAATAAATAGAATTCTTATGTTACACCGCAGAATTACCGGATATGGCAAAAGGTTGACTGCTAGGCAGTTATCCGCTCATATTGCTTTCTCACTGACGGCGGGCTTGAACTGCCGTGATGTGGCAGCAAACGCTACAAGTTTCGACAGGGAAAAATTCAGAAGCGACTATCTCTTAAGCAATTCAATCTTTGGGGATGTACCCGGTTCAGCAGGACAAGCCGATAATCTCTTTGTCGTAAGATGTCTCTCTCCTTTGCAAATGGGTTCAAAACCTTTTGTTCAACTGGAAAGAAAGCTTTTTAGTGAAGATTCTTTCAAGTCTCCGGGTATTGTCGAATCCCCGGATTACCTCAATGATTTGTTTATCTATCTTCTGAAGTATGCCTCTTCCAATAAATCCAATGAATCCGGTAGGGCGAGACAGAGGCTGAGAAGGTTTATATACTTCTTTGGGTTTGGAGACTCTCCAAATGAAGGGAATGAATACACAGATTTCTTCCTGATGTCCCCTATGCTCAGGAAAAGCCAGGAGCTGCTGAGCGGTCAAACAAAAACAGATAATATTAGTTTAGTCCAATGGAAGTATCTGGCTCTCAAAGTCCTGACCGAGGAATATACAGGTTTCTGTGTCTCACAGTATTCAAATCTTAATGATGTTTACATTACTTTGAAGCGAGAGATTGATGATATCCCGCAAAACTTCCAGATTGTAACAGCTAAAATTCCCTTTGATTTATTTGAACTTGACATTAATCAAAGAAATAAACGGATAGAAATAACTGCGTTAAAAGGAAGAAGAGCTGAGACACTGATTCTCCCATTGCCGTTGTTGGATTATATCTATATGAAATCACAGGGGGAATTGAGCAGTCAGTTGGATGCATCCAATAAAAATGCCATTGACCGTTTTAAGAGTCAACTGGAATTTATGTTCAGAAAGAATGACGGAATTATCAATATTATGGGAGCACAGTTGGACGGGAGAATTATTCTGGGAGAACTGGAGATTAATTCTCAGGACAATCTTAGAGTTATATGGAGGTAGTGATGATATCCAATATGCAGGGGACTTCGGTAGAAAGGTTTCCAAATTCCGATGCTATAAGACAGCAGTGGGAAGAAAATCCTGCTATAAATGTCTTTGGCAGAAGATTTTTAAGTGCTCAGACAGTGCTGGAATACCTGGCTGAATTCCTTTTGGTTTTTAGCTCAGAAAAACACTTTAATAAGTCAGAAAATCGTGGATATAAGAATGATATCCCCATTCAGCCTAAGTTTAATTTTATTGAGATTGCTTACTTCCCGCCATCAAGGCTTCCTCTGAAACTCTTTACGTTCTTCACAATGTCTCAGTTGGAAAAGCGCCATCCGGTTCACCGCAAAACCTTTGAAGATAGCTTGAAACAGACGGAAGGAAAAGTTCTGGGTAATCCACAGGATAAAGAAAAAACTGTAAAAGCTCTCCAGGCAGTTTTGAGCGGATTCTCGGGAGTATCGGGAAATAGAGGCTGGCCTGCTCATGTTTTTCTTCCTGTTTCCGAAAGCTTGCTGGCTAGAGAAATAATCTGGGGGCATTCAAAAGCAATCAAGAGCAATATTTCTGAATGGAAAGATTTTTTCAGGAGTGGATTCTTCAGAATGAACCTCTATAACTTTATGGCAAGGGGAGGAGAACTGCTTTATCTCCAATTGCTGAACCTATTTAATAATTTTGATTCTACAATGCTTAATTTCAGAAATTCATCAGAATACGCACACATAAAAAATATCAGTGTTCAGGAGCTAAAAAATGATATCTGTAGTGGATTAGACGAAATGCTAAATGAGCTAAAAATGTCTATAGGCAAAATTGTTGAGTTTATCGAAAACTGTATTGGAAAAGATTTGGAGGATAATGATTATTTAGATTCCCAGGCTAAATGCGGCTGGGTTCCTGCAGAAACATTGCCGGAATCTCTGTTGTTTGCATGGGAAATGAGAAATATTCTGAAAGCTGAGATTGACATAATCCAAAAAGTGGAACTGTTGGAAATCCTCTGCAGCATGCAGGTTCTGAGAACCCTATGCTTTCAGGCGGCGAGAAATTCTGAAGCTTATCGAAATCGAAAAACCGAAAAATTCATCGGAAATTATGTTTGGACAGTCTCACATAAAGAAGAGAATATAAAAAAATTGTCTGCATATAATTACAAACAGATAGAAAAGTTGATATTTTCCGCAGTTGAACAGGCAAATACATACGGTGTGGAGATAAAAAACAAGATTGCAGAAAGCGGGCATCTGCTATTCAGAAAGCTCAGCAAAGACCTGGAGATAGCTATCCCCCGCAAGGGACCCGGCGCCCGGTTTGTTCTCAATGAAAATATAATCAGATTCCTTGTTCTTTCCCTTGTCCCTCCGGATAGCAGAATGAGGTTCAACAGATTCATAGAGAGAGCATTTCTTCACTATGGAATGGCAATTTCCCCCGATGAATTATCTATTGCCTCCGGGTGGACAATGCCTGATTCGCCGGAAAAAACCGGTTGGAGCGAACCGGAGTGGTTAATGGAAAAACTGAATGCAGGCGGATTTTTAATTCAACTGTCCGATGCAGTTTCCATTGTTAAAAATCCCTTTCATAAAATTGAAGACAATCTGGAGGGTGCGAAATAAATGAAAAATTTGTTGGCCGATTCACTCTTTAACTATATAAAAAGCAATCTGGATGAAGGAATCGATGATTCTGCTTCGGGAAAGGAAATCAGAATTTTTACGGCATCATTTCATCCTGAAGTCCTTCTGGAAACCTTTGAATTGCTTGAGAAATATATCTTCAACAATAACTCAAATAAAAAAGTTCAGGCAATATATAAGGTGTCCCATGGATTATGGAAGTCCTGGCAGGGCAAATATAATCAGAATACTCTGGATAGATTTACCGGTAATCATTGGGTTGACTTGGAAAATAAACTCACTTTTTATCGGAATATGAAAATATCAGCAAATAATGACCTTATGCTTACAATTCTCTGTGGCATAGAAAAATCGGCGGACCAGGGGGGACTTAAAGATTTTCATATTGTTGATGAGGAAACTATATGGCAAAGGGAAATGAACAAGGATCTGAGCGGCTGGATTAACCGATTTCTGGATTCCTTGCATATTTACCATAAAAAATCAGCTTCAATCAACAACTTTTTTAAAGAGTTATATAAAACCGTTCTTCGGGATTTAAATGATCTTTCCATATTTCTTAACAATACTTACGAAGAGAATAAACATAATAAGATTTTTGAGAATTCAGATGATGTTCTTGATTATTTATATCGCAGTCTTCCCCGTTGGGGAATTCCCCCCATAATCTCTTCGAAATATCCTGACAGACTGGCTAAAAGTATCAAACCGGCATTTGAATTCATTAATTATCAGAGATATATGGACAGAAGTAAAGTTAAAAGCGATCGGGAAAAACTGGAGACCTTCATTAATAAGAACAAAAATACTTTTTTTCTTCCTTCTTCAGTTTCAAAAAAAGCTCTATATTCCGATACAGACGATTATTTCCAATCCCTGGCTTCCTTCATAAATAATGGAGATGAGGGTGAAAAGGCAAAACTGCTGCAGGTCAATATACTCCCGCTTCTTAATGATATACTTAAGACAACCAGGAAAAAGAATTCTGTTAAGAAGGAAACCGTAAGAACGGTAAAAGGCAATGTTTTTAAAGCTTTTCTCGATTCCATCTGGGAAGCTTCGCTTCAATTCTCTCAAGACAGAGGATATGAAGATTTGCGAGAAACTGTCGAAGATATAAGGATAAAAGTAGATTCTTATAAACACAATCTCGAATCTGAAGATGAAAAAGATCACTGTGAATTGGCTGATGAGCTTCTGAAATGCTGCATAGGTGGTATTAATGAGACATTTGAGAATCTTCATATTACTTTGAGATATAATGATAATAATGTCCCGGTAGAGAGGGATATAAAATTATCATTTAATAGTGACTGGGATAATGTACCTACCAAACCAACCAATACCGGGACTTCACGGATTGAGTTTGAAGTGGGCTTTTTCGCCAAAAATGATGGGAATGATGGGAATTCGCAAAAGCTAAAGGCATATAAATTTAAGTGGCTTCTTAAAGACAGCTCTGAGGAGCTAACCCTCTTCCGATATTCCGGCGAACTGCTTCGACAACTGGATGCTCAGAAAAATCATACTTATCTTCCCTGTTTCCATCTTCCTACTTTCAATGAGCTTTTTCTTGCCAACGACAGCGATGAGGCAGGCAGATTGTTTAACATGGGTTACTCCGGCTTCAGGATTAAGGATATGCTGAAAAAGAACGGAAGCAAAGCAGTTATTCCCGACGATAAAGACCTGAAAGGTCGGATACATAATCTGAATCTGGAGTATAAAAAACTATTCCATACAATATTAAAAACCGGTTATTTCAATACAATGATTAATAATTCCGGATATATGAGTGATGTTATAAATAGGTATCGGGAGCTTTTTGAATATATAAAATCAAATCTCAATAACTTAAAAGATATGCAAAAAGATATTCTTGCCCTTCTATATAAAGCCTATATGTTCATACCCGATGATTTTAATGTCCATGAAAAGTATCTCCCCCTGGGTGTTACTTCCCTGCTTCATCCGTCAATTCTTGAAATAATCCAGGCGAGGGAATCTTTCCTGAAGGCTTCTTTTGCCCAGTTAATTTCAGTTTCCATTTCTTCCGGTAATATCAAATCCGGTAAAAAGAAATTCGGAAATCTGGTGAAAAGATGCGGGATCAGAAGTTCAATTCCCGGATTGATTACGGACAGAAACGGCAAAATCACTTCAAGAACTTTGTCATACGGGCATATACAATGTATCGGCAGACCGGGTAAAGACTCACCCTCTCTTGCTTCTCAATCTTTGTTGAAAGAATCTGATGAATATGAAGAAATCACCGATATGGAAATGTTCTCTCAGGATGGTGAATCGGATATCTATCTTCGGCTTCTGAAAGACTATGTGGAATTGTACCCTTATGGTAAAGATGGAATTGAGGTTGGAATCGTAAATATAAAAAAAATCCAATCGGTAATCTGTGGAATTGACGGATTTCTAAGTGAGGTTCTTAAAGAAAGAAAAGAAGAAGACCCTCCTTATCATCTTTCACTGACACTGTTAAGTGAAAACACGGGAATACAATCGGTTAAAAGATGGATCAACGCTTGGAAGCAAAGATGGCAAAATGATGAATCAAAATATGAGAATTGCAGAATTTCAATAAAATATAGAAGCGGTGAAATTGCAAAACTAATAGAAAAGCTTGGTTCAGAAAAGCGTCATTATGACATTGTTTTTGCTGAAAGATTTCTGGACGATACCGAAGTTAATAAACTGGAAATTGTAGATAAATTCTGCTATTCGCTCAGTTCAGAAAATTATCTGAAGTTCCCCCTGGTGGAGTTTCCCTTCCCTGAAAAACATAGCAACACGGGAGTATATAAACGGGAAAGGGTTGTCAGTAACAGACGGTTTCAGATCCCCACAATTCATTCTGAAATAACTGCCCGATTAAAAGAATTCGGCTCCGACAATTCCCATTTCATCGTAATAGCAGAGTCGGAATACAAAGAAGATTGCAGAAAAACCATTGACAACATTCATGCTCTTTCCAACTGGGTCGTCTGTATGGATTCTTCCATTGATTCGAGGCTTATAAAAGAAACATCAGGTTCAAACACAAGGGAAATCATCGGTTATTCCAGCGGTGTAGGCGCTCAGGGTGAGCTGAACTATACCGTTTCATCGGATTTCAGATCTCTAAGTGATGTTAAAATAAGATTAAAGAACAAGCTGAAAGAACTTTTTGGGTGGACAGATGATGAAGAGTTGAATTATATCTCCGGGAATGTCTTAAAACAGGCGGTCAATCTCGCCGGAATGTCCATCATCAGAGCCACCGGAATTGATAACCCAAAATTGAGAGATTTGATTGCTTACTCAATAGTCCGAAAATATCTGGTAGAAAATGATAAGAGTCTATGTAATGAGATTATTGTCCTGGACTCATTTCTTCATTGGTTCGAGAACTCCGAATTAACATACAGACCGGACCTACTCCACATTAAAGCAAGTCTTAAGGGAAACAGAATCCACGTAGAAGCAACCATCCTTGAGTGCAAACTGGCTCAGGCAAACCAGGAACATATCACCAAAGCCAAAGCGCAAGTTGAAAGCGGATTGAAACTGTTTGTCAATCGTTTTATGCCTGCCATAAAGAACAAAACCAGGGATGACTTTTATGACGCCAGATATTGGTGGGCACAACTGGAAAGAATCATTGCAGTTAACGGAAAGGTATCAGGAGACAGCAAAACAGTTTATGAAGCTCTGGAGGCTATGACCGAAGGGGATTATTCCATCTGCTGGAAGGGAGCTTTGGTTACATTCTGGACTGATGCGGAAGGTCATCATATTAACAGAGAAAAGATAAGCATTCCCATTGGGGGCGAATATAAACAGGTTCATGTTACCCACATTCAATTAGGAAACAGTAACACTAAAGAAATATGTAAGGGAAATTTCGATTCACTTAAGTATGATTTCACAGAAGAGAATCTTTGTTTTCCACCTAAAATCAGCGAATCAGAGGCATTAGCAGAGGAAATTTCAGACTTTACTGATGATGAGTCCGATAATTCTTTCACAGATTACCAATTGGAAGATGAAGAAAAATTGGATGAGGCTGAGGAGATTTCCCCCTCATTACACACTTCAGAAACGGAAAAAGGAACAGACGCTGAAACAGAAGATATCGAAGATAAAGAAAATGATTATATTTCAGAAGGCTCCTCTGTGTCAGACGAGCCGGAGATTGTTGTTACCGGGGGAGAAGCTCCGGTAATCACTGATTACATTGAAGGAATCCCATCAAGAATTTTCCTGGGAACCACAAACAAACAACAGCCGGTCTATTGGGAATATGGTCACAGGCAGCTCACCAACCGTCACCTCCTTATACTGGGAAAATCAGGGACGGGTAAAACCTATGCCATCCAGACCATACTGGCTGAATTTGCAAAGCATAAGCAGAACTCAGTGATTGTTGATTATACCCAGGGGTTTACTCACAACCAACTGGAAGATATCTTCCTAAAAGTTGCCAAACCTCATTCTCATTTTGTCATCCAATCACCATTGCCCATTAATCCCTTCAGAAAGCAGACAATCGTTCTTGATGAAGTGAATAATCTGTCAATACCGGAAAAACCGCACATTACTGCAATGAGGGTGATAAGTGTGCTGGATTCTGTGTATATTTTGGGAGAACAGCAAATCGGAAGATTATCAAAAATTATGGAAGAAGGTCTGGAACTTTTCGGTTCAGACTATTCTTTCTCCTATTTACTGGAGAAACTGGATGAACAGGACGATAAGCTTTCTCAAGGGTTGAGCAATAAATTGGGACCTTTTGTAAAGACTACTCCCTTTGGAAAAGAAGACCCTGAAAGCTGGAAAAAGATATACTCCGACAAAACAAGTTCCAACTTCATCATTCAACTTACAGGCTTACCCAGGGAACTCTACAGGATGATAACCGAATTCATACTGTGGGATTTCTATTTCTATGCACGTAATTATGGAAGCAAGAACAGCCCGACACCATTGGTTCTGGATGAGATACAAAACCTAAGTCATAATAAGGATGCGCCTTTAGCGGGCATACTTCAGGAAGGCAGAAAATTTGGAATTTCTGCTATCCTGGCTACACAGATTCTCAGTCAGTTTAAGCCTGAAGAGAAAGACCGGCTATTCCAGACCTCTCATAAGCTCTTTTTCCAGCCTGCCGAATCAGAGATAAAAGAGTATGGAAAACTCCTGGAGAGGCTAAGCCCCGGCTATTCTTCAGATTATTGGGAAAATCAATTATCCGCCCTTCAAAAAGGCGAATGTATTTCTGTAGGTCCGGGAGTGGACAATAATGGAAATATCAAAAAAATGATACAAAAAATTTCCGTTACATCTTTCGAAAAGAGGAATTTATTATAATGAATGATTCACCAGAAAAGAAAAGACTGGAAAAGACAAGACCGAAAAAGAAAAAACCGGCAGAGAAAAAACGGGAAGAGACAAGACTATCTGTCAGTTTTCATGAGACATTCGCTCCTGAGAGGGAATATATCAAACGAATTCTCGAATATGCCGCATCAGGAAACTCCGACACTCTTGAGGGTATTGCACAAAAGACGGGGATTCCAATGGGTAAGAGCTCGGGAAAAATGAATCCCCATCTAAAATATGCAGGGAGTATGGGATTAATCACAATGGAAAGGAAAGCAAAAGTGATTAAGCCTTCCCTCACTCCTCTGGGTGTTATAGTTTACAAGGAGGATAAATCCATCGGTGAACCTGTTACTCAGTGGATTTTACATCTGAACCTTTGCAGGAAATGGTATGGTGCTGAAATATGGTATAGAATTTTCGCCGGAGCTTCCAAAGTTATAGAAAAAAGCTTCAGCAGAGAAGATTTGGAAAATTATCTCTATAACTTTCGTTTAAAACGAAAAGAAGCATTATTAGGCCCCCAATCAGCATGTATTCCAATGACGCATATTTCGGTTTGGCAAAATGCATTAAAGAAGAGAACCAAAAAATCAGCATATCTGAAGCGCCAATAAAACGAAAAAGAAGCATTATTGGGCCCACAATCAGCATGTATTCCAATGACGCATATTTCGGTTTGGCAAAATGCATTAAAGAAGAGAACCAAAAAATCAGCATATCTGAAGCGCCAATAAGGCGGGAATATTACAGGGGGTATTGCGCCAACATCCTGGCTCAGTGGGAGCAGATATTTCCCGGCAGAAATCAGTTGACACTTTCGGAATTGGAGGAAGAAACAGAGTTCTTTGCTTCAACAGGCTGGAATACAGGCAAT
>CAXXUK010000002.1:0-1304130 GCA_963665125.2 uncultured Desulfarculus sp.
TGGTCCGGACGCGTCCTTTGTTGTTGATGAACTCAAGCGTTGGCGCCTGCGCGGCGACGGCGTGTTGGGTAAAAAGAAAAAGTATTAAAAACGGCCCCATAGGGGCAACACCCCGCCAGCTACACCAAGGCGGGACTCGATAGCCGGGGAGTTGAGGGAGGATGCGCCCCAAGAGGCGTAAATCACTCGGAGCGAAAGCGCCGATGGACCCCATGAATGGCCATCGAGGTAAAAGCTGAAACGAAATAGAGGGGGCGAAAGCCAACCTTAACATGAGGAGGAACCTCTAATGTCGGACGAAACCAAGGCCAAAGCAGTAGAAGCTAAGGCCCCCAAACTGGCCGACCCTAAGGCTTCCAGCGTCGATCCAGCAACCATCCAAATGCTGGCCAAGGCGCATAGGGACAACGTAGAAACCATTTTTGACCGTGCGCTGACCATGAAGCCCTGTAACATTGGTGAGCAGGGCACTTGCTGCAAGATCTGCTCCCAGGGCCCCTGCCGCCTGCCGCTTCCCAAGAAGGGCATTGAGGGCGAGGACACCCGTAAGGGCCTTTGCGGCGCGACTCCCGAAACCATTGCGGCGCGCAACTTCGCCCGCATGGTCGCCGGCGGCGCCGCCGCGCACAGCGACCACGGTCGAGGCGTTGCGGAGGTCTTCCTGGCGGCCGCCCGCAAGGAAACCGACGACTACACCCTCAAAGACATCCAGAAGCTCATCGAGATTGCCCCGGACTTCGGCGTGGCCACCACCGTAGTGGTCAAGGACGCAGACGGCAACGAGATCGAGGAGCCTCGCGACGTCTATGATATCGCTATTGAAGTTGGCGAGCTGTCTCTGGCCCAGTGGGGTCAGCAGAACGGCGAGGTCTTAACGGCCAAGCGCGCTCCCGCTGCCCGCTACCAGCTGTGGCGGGACCAGGACGTGGTGCCTCGCGGCATCGACCGTGAGATCGTCGAGATCATGCACCGCACCCACATGGGCGTGGACCAGGACTACCGCAACATCGTCAAGCAGTGCACCCGCGCCGCCATCGGCGACGGTTGGGGCGGCTCCATGATCGCCACCGACCTGCAGGACGTCCTGTTCGGCACCCCGTACCCCACCCAGGGTGAGGTCAACTTGGGCGTGCTTAAGGATGACCACGTAAACATCATCGTGCACGGCCACGAGCCCCTGCTGTCCGAGATGATCGTCGTCGCTAGCCAGGATCCCGAGCTGTTGGCCCTGGCCGAGGAAAAGGGCGCCAAGGGCATCCAGCTGGCCGGCATGTGCTGCACCGCCAACGAGCTGGTCATCCGCCACGGCATTCCCATCGCGGGCGACTATCTGCAGCAGGAACTGGCCATCGTCACCGGCGCGGCCGACGCCATGGTCGTTGACATTCAGTGCATCATGGAAAACGTGGCCAACGTGGCCGACTGTTACCATACCAAGCTCATCACCACCAACCCCCGGGCCATGATTGGTTCCGGCCATACGATTCACATCGAGTTTGATGAGCACACCGCACTGGAAGACGCCAAGAAGATCGTCAAGGAAGCCATCCTTAACTTCCCGAACCGCAAGGGTCAGTCCATGATCCCCAAAGAGAAGGAAAAGATGGTCGTGGGCTTCAGCTACGAAGCCATCAACTACCACCTGGGCGGCACCTTCCGTGGCAGCTACTGGCCGCTTAACGACAACATCATCAATGGCCGCATCCGCGGTATCGGTGGCGTGGTCGGTTGCAACAACGCCCGTACCCTGCACAACAGCGGCCACCTGACCGTGGTCAAAGAGCTGATCAAAAACGACGTTATCGTTCTGACCACCGGCTGTAACGCCATGGCTTGCGGCAAGGCCGGCCTGCTCTCTCCCGAGTCGGCCAAGGTCTTCTGCGGTCCCGGCCTGGCCGAGGTCTGCGAAACCGTCGGTATCCCGCCGGTGCTGCACATGGGCTCCTGCGTGGACAACAGCCGCATCCTGATGGCCGCCACCGAAGTGGTCAAGGCCGGCGGCCTGGGTAAAGACATCAGTGATTTGCCCGCGGCCGGTTCCGCTCCCGAATGGATGAGTGAGAAAGCCATCAGCATCGGTCACTACTTCGTGGTCTCCGGTGTCTACACCGTCTTCGGCGTGGGCCTGCCGGTCTTTGGCGCTCCTCGGTTCCAAAAGCACCTCTTCGAGGATCTTGAGGACATCTACGGCGGTATGTGGGACATGATCGTCGATCCGTATGAGCATGCGCATGCGATGATCGCGCACATCGACAAGAAGCGTGCTGCTCTGGGTCTGGATAAGCAGAAGGAGCGCGTGCTTCTGGATATGGCCGACCGCCGCGACATCGAGGATGTGGCCTAACGGAAAGACCTCTACGAAAGGGGAAACTGACAAATGTCCAAACTGGTAGCTTTCGCGGCCATTCAAGGCGCATACGAAATCGTAACCAGAGTCGAGGGCGCTTACCAGGTAGCCCTTGAGAAATACGGTGAGAAGCAGGAGCTGGCGTTCCCGAACACCGCTTACTACCTGCCGATCATTTACTCCCTGCTTGGCATCCCGGTCAAAGACCTGGCCAGTGCCGGCAAGGCTCTGAAGATCGCTCGCGAACTTCTGCCCGCTCACGTGCAGAACTTCAACCACCTGCCCTACCTCGGACCGCTGCTGGACGCCGGCATGGCCGCCCTGTTCGCCGAGGAAGTGCTGGAAGCCATTCGCTACGTCGATGATCCGGACTACTACACCCTGGGTGAAGAGTGCGACCCGGAAAACGGCAAGATTTGGCTGGGCGCGGCCGACGACACCATCCTGCGTAAGCGCGGTGTCGAGTTCGTCGACGGCTCCGCTCCGGGCTTCGCCGCCATCGTCGGCGCCGCTCCGACCGTCGAGATCGCCAAGGCGATCGCCGAGGATTACCAGCGCCGCAGCCTGTACGTGTTCATGGCTGGTAACCGCAAGGGCACCAGCTTCACCCAGCAGCTCATTGAGGCCGGCGTTCAGGTCGGTTGGAACACCCGCCTGGTGCCGTTCGGTTACGACATCAGCGCCGCCGTGTTCGCCCTGGGCTTCGCCAACCGTGCGGCCATGGCCTTCGGCGGCGTCCGCCCCGGCGACTACAAGAAAAACCTGCTGTACAACAAAGACCGCGTGTTCGCGTTCGTCAACGCCTTTGGTGAAGTCAACGCCGAGTGGGCCGCCAACGCCGCCGGTTGCGTCAACTGGGGCTTCCCGACCATCGCCGACACCGACATTCCCGAGATCCTGCCCACCGGTGTGTGCCTGTACGAGCACGTCGTCGGCAATATCCCCCACGACGAGTTCGTGCAGAAGTCGGTTGAGGTTCGCGGCCTGAAGACCATCGTCACCAAGGTCGATATCCCCCTGGCCTACGGCGCCGCCTTCGAGGGCGAGCGTGTGCGCAAGGATGACCTGTACGCGGAATTCGGCGGCAAGAAGCAGGCCACCGAGTTGGTGGAAATGGCCGACATGGATGAGATTGAGGACAACAGGATCACCGTCGTCGGCAAGGATATGGATCAGATCAAGAAGGGCGACAAGCTCGACCTGGGCATCAGCGTCAAGGTCGCCGGCCGCAAATTCCAGCCGGACTTCGAGCCCATTCTTGAGCGCCAGATCCACCACCTGGTCAACTACGCCCAGGGCGTCATGCATATCGGCCAGCGCGACATCGCCTGGATCCGCGTCGGCGACCCCGCCGTGGAAAAGGGCTTCATGGTCAAGCACGTCGGCCAGATCATCCATGACATGTTCCACAAAGAATTCGGCAGCATCCTGGACAAGGTCGAGGTCACCCTCTATACCAATGAAAAGGACGTCAAGGAATTCACGGAAAAGGCACGCGCCATGTACAAGGCCCGTGACTCCCGCGTGGAAAACATGACCGACGAAGGCGAAGAGACCTTCTACAGCTGCACCCTGTGCCAGTCGTTCGCTCCCAGCCACGTTTGCGTGGTCAGCCCCGAGCGTACCGGCCTCTGCGGCGCCTACAACTGGATGGACTGCAAGGCTTCCTTCGAAATCAACCCCACCGGCCCCAACCAGCCCATCCAAAAGGGCGAGTGTCTGGATCCGGTGCTGGGCATGTGGAAGGGCTGCAACGACTTCGTCGCCAAGGCCAGCCGCGGCAAGATCGCCCAGTACAACTTCTACAGCATCGTGCATGAGCCGATGACCACCTGTGGTTGCTGCGAGTGCATCGCCGCCCTGCTGCCTAGCTGCAACGGCATCATGACCGTCAACCGCGACTACACCGGCGAAACGCCTTGCGGTATGAAGTTCACCACCCTGGCCGGCGTCATGGGCGGCGGCTTGAGCTCCCCGGGCTTCGTGGGCCACTCCAAGTACAATGTCATTCAGCGCAAATACGTATCCGGTGACGGCGGTATTGCCAGAATGGTTTGGATGCCCAAGATCCTCAAAGAAGAGTTGAAGGAAGGTCTGTTGCGTCGTGGTGAAGAAATCGGCGACCCCGATTTCATCAACAAGATTTGCGACGACAGCATCGCCACCGACGAGGCCGGCGTCCTCGAGTGGTGCCAGAAGGTTGGCCATCCCGCATTGGGTATGGATCCCATCGTTGGCTAGATGACGCGCATGGGGGCCCCGGGCCCGAGGGGCCCCCATACTATGAACGCAAACAAATTGTGCGCGCTCTGATGTAAGGAGTGGACAATGGCCCTGACCGGCATTGAAATTTTTAAACTTTTACCCAAAACGAACTGCACCGAGTGCGGCGTGCCCACGTGCCTTGCGTTCGCCATGAACCTGGCGGCCGGCAAGGCCGAGTTGGACGCTTGCCCCTACGTCTCCGAAGAGGCCAGGGAGCAATTGGCTGAGGCCAGCGCTCCGCCTATTCGTCCCGTCAAGTTCGGAGCCGGCGACACCGCCCGCACCGTTGGCGGCGAGACTGTGCTGTTCCGTCATGAAAAAACCTTCTTCAATCCCATTGTCATCGCCGGTGCCCTTTCCGACACCGACGGCGACATTGCCACCAAGGTCAAGAGCTGGGGCGGCATGCAATGGGAGCGTGTTGGTCTAAACCTGCGCCCGGAAGTGGCTTTCCTCAAGTGCGAAAGCGGCGATGCCGCCAAGTTTGAGGCCGCCGCCAAGGCCGTAGTGGACAACAGCGACCTTTCGTTGGTCCTGGCTTGCGAAGATCCCGCAGTCATGGCCCCGGTGGCCAAGGCTCTGGCTGACAAGAAGCCGATCCTTTACGGAGCAACCAACGCCAACGCCGACAAGATGTGCGCCATCGCTGGCGACACCGGCTTGGTCCTGGGCGTAAAGGCCGTGGATATCGATGAGCTCAAAGAGCTGGCCACCGAGTTGACCGAAGCCGGTCTCAAGGACTTGGTCCTCGACTCCGGCGCTCGCGATTTGGCCGGTGCCTATCAGGATCAGATCGCAATCCGCCGGGCCGCCCTGTTGGCTCAGGACCGCACCCTCGGCTTCCCGACCATCGTCTTCCCCGGTGAGATGACCGATGATCCGGCGATGCAGGTTGCCATCGGCGCTACCATGGTCGCCAAATACGGCGGAATCATGGTCCTGAACGACCTGACCGAGGAGAGCGTGTTCCCGCTGCTGCTGGAAAGGCTCAACATCTACACCGACCCGCAGCGCCCCATGACTATGACTCCGGGCATCTACGAGATCAACGCCCCCACCGAGGAAAGCCCGATCCTGGTTACGACCAACTTCTCGCTGACCTACTTCATTGTCAGCGGCGAGATCGAGTCTTCCCGTGTTCCGTCATGGCTGCTGATCAAGGACACCGAGGGTCTGTCGGTTCTTACCGCTTGGGCCGCTGGCAAGTTCTCCGGCGACGATGTGGGAATGTTCATCAAGAAGATCGGCATCGAAGAGAAGGTCAAGCATAAGTCAATAATTATTCCGGGTTACGCTGCAGCCATCGTCGGCGACATGGAAGAGGAGCTCCCCGGTTGGAATATTCAGGTAGGTCCGCGTGAGGCCGCTCACCTGGCCAAATTCCTGAAAGAGTGGAAGCCGTAACAGGCATTTAATCTCATTATCCTATTGACGAGGGTGTGACCCATGAAGTGTATCGGCGAAAACCTCAACGTTATTAAAAAAGAAATCGGCCAAGCCTTTAAGGACCGCAATCCAGAGCCGATTCAACGCTATGCCAAGGAAGAAAAAGAAGCCGGCATGGATTGGATCGACATCAACCTGGGTCCGGCACGCAAAGGCGGACCCGAGCTGATGGAGTGGGTCGTTCAGACCGTGCAGGAAGTCGTCATCGACCTCCCGCTGGCCCTGGACACCTCCAACATCGAGGCGATCGAGGCCGGTCTGGCCGCCTACAAAGGCGACACCGTGCCCCTGGTGAACTCGGTGATGGCCCGCCCCGAGCGCTATACGGTAATGCTGCCGATGTGCGCCAAGTACCAGGCCGATATCGTTGCCCTGCTGTGGGGCCCTGACGGTCTGCCGCGCGACGAAAACGAACGCGCCAGCCTCTGCGTCGAGCTTTGCTACGCCGCCAACGAGGCCGGCTTGGCCAACGAAAAGCTGTTTGTCGACCCGATCATCACTCCGGTCAACATCCAGCAAGAGCAGCTCATGGCCAACCTGCGATTCATGGAAATGCTTGAGGCCATCGTTCCCGGCGCCAAGAGCACCAACGGCCTGAGCAACTGCTCCAACGGAACCCCCTGGCGCGAGCCCCTGAACGCGATCTACATGATCATGCTCGAGCGGGCCGGTATGTTCAGCAGCATCGTCGACTACGAAGACACGCTGCTGGTAGACATTGCCAAGGGTAAACGCCCCGAATTGGTCGAGATCGTGCACAAGGTGCAGGACGGCGAGATCAAGGACGCTGGCGAAGTCCAGGGCGAAACCGAGCAGGTCTTCGTCAAGGGTGCCCAGGCCCTGTTGGGCCATATCCTCTACAGCGACTCCTGGTTCAAGTAGGGGATCGGTTAAGCGCCAAGGGAGATTAAATCCCAACCCTGGAGAGGGGGCGGCGCTAGGCCGAAAGATAGAACGTGAAAAAGGCCGGTGGGGCTTCAAAGTCCCATCGGCCTTTTTTCTATCCAAGAGCCTTGAGTGCCGGTTTAACGTTTAAATTGCGTTATTGGTTGTTAGTCCGCATTTTCCTGGTTGCTTTGGTCTAGTCGAGCTTCCACTTCGGCCAGCCTGCGGCGCAGCTCATCGGCCTCGGCCTGCAAACCAGCTCCCGCCGGCGCGTCGTAACCATAAAAACCTTGGCCACCGAAACCACGACCTCTGGCCTGTCCGGCCCCGCAAGGTCCCATTCCCCGGCCCCGACGACCGCCCATTCCAAAAGGGGCATTGTCGGCAAAGCCAACTGTCCTGCGACCACCGCAGCGTCCAGCGCCTCGGCCCGTCATCGGGCCTTGTCCATTTGGTCCCATTCCATTAAGTCTAGGCATATCATAATTCCTTTCTTGTAGTTATTGGCGAAACCTGCCGCCTTGTCCACCACCCCGGCCATGACCACGACCCTGTCCGCCCATCCCTCGGCCGCCTCTGCGGGTGCCCATCGGTGGCTCGGGTGAGACAACATAATCGCCGCCGCCGATCACCAGGGATAGTCCGCCGCAAATGGCGGTTGATACGGAGGTACGGGCCTGGGAAAGCACCCTGCCGAATGTCTGACGGCTTACACCCATAAGGTCTGCGGCCGCCTGTTGGTCCAATCCCTCAACATCAACCAACCTCAAGGCTTCCAGGCCTTCCACGGTCAATTCAACCTCACCGGGAGGCCGTTGGTCATAAGGCCCGAAGCGGTTGGCGGTTGGCAGGTTTCTAACAAATCTTCTGTTTCTCGGTCTAGGCAATCAAGGCTCCTTTATGATCATTTGATCATAATAATAAGCACAACGGAGAGGCGGCGCAACAAAATAATGATCATTTGCTCAAAATAGTAAGCTTGCCGCTGTGCGGCGCGTCTGTTATTCTGTGCATATAGATATCTTTCGAGGTGTGGAGGGCTCAATGAAAACAAATAGTTGTAAACTTGCCGGCTTCCTTGCCGCGCTGGTGATGTTGGCCCTGCTAAGCGGATGTGCGGCCACCACCACCGCGGTACGCTATCAAGACTTGAAGGTTGAGACCAAAATGTCCGATACGATCTTCCTTGATCCGGTGGGTCCTGGTCAGAGATCGATTTTTATTCAGATACGCAATACAACCGACAAGCCCAGTTTCAACGTCGAAAACGACATAGCCGCTGCCGTGGCGGCCAAGGGTTACCAGGTCGTCAACGATCCTAACCAAGCTCATTACTGGCTGCGGGCCAATGTTCTCAGCGTTGGAGAGACCGACAAGAGCGCCTTGGAATTGACCGAAGCAGCCGGATGGGGCGGAGCGGCTGCCGGTGCCATAGCCGGCGCCATAATCGCTCCCAGCGGTGCAGAGTGGGCCGGTGCCGGGATTGGCGGATTGGTTGCCGGAGCAGCAGAGGCTATCAGCGGTTCGGCGGTAAAGGTTCATTGGTTTGCGGTTATAACAGACGTGGAGATCGCCGAGCAAACGAATCAGGGTATCAGCCAGGAGACCGATACCACCATGCAGCAGGGCACAAGTACGGTGGTCAAGCAAAAGACGGCGTCATCCACCACCCGCAAGCGTTTTCGCACGCGAATTGCCTCCAGCGCCAGGCAGGTCAACCTGACCTTCCCCGAGGCCGAACCCTACCTGCGCCAAGGGCTGATCAATTCGATTTCCGGACTGTTCTAGCGATTTGTTCCAAAAAAAGATGGCTGCCCTCTTGTTGGGGGGCAGCCGCATCTATTTTTATGGCATAGCGTTCCGTTCGGCCAAACGTTATGTCTTGTAACTATGATCATTGACATAGTTATCGATAAGCCGCTGCCCAGTCTTGTCAATTTCCAAAAATTGAATTCCAAGGATCATCGACTGGTTACTGTTTTCCATGGACCGAATATTGCCGGTTAGGGTGACAGCGTCTTGCGAATCATCAAGATTCATCCGCATGTTGACATTTTGGCGCTGGTTCAGTTTGACTTTGAGCGGGGATTTAAGTGTGAAACGGCAACCGGACCGGCTGATATCAATGACCACCCCATTTTGCCTTGCGCTGCCGGAATCAATAACGGCTTTTAAACGACAATCCACACGCGGTTCCCTGCGCAGTTCCTGGCGGGAGATAATTGCAGGATAAGACAGAAAAAAAAGTTTATCAGGGTGATCAACAACACCAACGATTTGTGACTGAAATGCGAATATCGATCCGTTGTGAAGGTACCGAACCAAGACGGTATTGCCCTCGAAAAACTTATCGCGAATCATGATGTGGCCTTTAGGCATGGTAGAGATAAGGTACTGGTTTTCCAGCATACCTATGAATCTGGTTTTCAGAAAACCGTCGACGGTGTCCAGCTTGAAAAGCAGGTTGTCCCCGAGATCGATTTCGAGTGTGGTGAGTGCTTGATTGTTTACGAGAATATCTTCAAGATCTGAATTTGCAGGCATTCCTGACCCCCCAGAAAGTCCTATGGTCCGGGTTTTAATCCTTGGGGCGGGCAGGTGTTGTTGTTAACACAAAGCGATACTTTTTGACTTTGCTATGATTATTGTATCAGTTCAATTGATTCCATGGGATGCTTAATATTCCACGTGGCGGAGATTAGCCGCCCAAGTGCGACGAACTCTTTTTGGCGGCGGCAAATTCCGTGAGCATCTCAACCAGAGAATTGATCTTGAACTGCACTTCGTCTTCTAGATCAATGAATTGAATGCCCAGCATAAGCATCTTTCCGCCGTTGTCGGAACTGCGGACTATGCCCTTGATGCGCCGAGCCTTTTCACCCTCTCCCATTTTGATGCCTATGTCGATTTGCTGGCCATTTTCCAGGCGGAGTTTGTCGGGATTTTTTGCCCCGAAACGGCAACCGGAAGGGCTTATATCAAGGACTGCGCCATTGAGGACGCTGCCGCCGACATCAATGGCCGCATTGAGATAACATTCAACTCGTTCCTCCCGCCGTAATTCTTGGCGGGAAACAATTGCCGGAAAAGATAAAAATACAAGCCTTACAGGTTTGTCTACGATGCCCAGAACGTGTGATTGAAAGGCGAATATGGCCCCGTTGTGCAGGTAACGCACCAGCACCATATTTCCCTCGAAAAACTTATTTTTAACGGCAGGCCCCCCCTTGGGCATATCGACGATGAGGTATTGATTGTCCACCATGCCCACCAAGTCGGTCTTGAGGAATCCCTCAATGGCATCAAGCTTGAGGAGCATGCGGTCGCCCAATTCGATTTCAAGTTTGGTAAGGCCGGCGTCTCCTTGTAATAGAGCGTCTAAATCGGACTGGGATGACATAGCACCGCCCGTATCCTTCCGATATGTAAAATTTTATGTTTGGGCAGGTTCCGAAACATCTTGGTCTTTTTAACATTCAATCAATGTTACTGACACGGTATTCGTGAAGCAACCAAAATCATATAAAATTCTATTGGTTGCTACCGGACCGTACTCCCCGGAGCCATGCCTTTGCCCGGATCGATAAGTTTCAGTTTGCCGTCGGGGCCGGTGGCGGCCAGACACATGCCGTGACTCTCGATGCCGCGAAGTTTGGCCGGTTTGAGATTGGCAACGACAACCACCTCTTTTCCGGGCAGTTCCGAAGCATCATAAGCCAAGGCGATGCCGGCGACAATGGAGCGAGGCGACTCCTCGCCCAGATCGACGCTCAGACGCATGAGCTTATCGGTGCCTTCGACCTTGGCCGCCTCAAGGATGCGGCCCACCTTCAGGTCTATGGCCGCGAATTCATCGATGGTGATCTGCTCGGCCGGGCCGCTGGGCTTCTTGGATTTCTGTTTTTTGGGCTTGGGCTCTTGTTTGGCCTGGGCCTTTTCCTCGGCCTTTTCCTCGGCCTTTTTGGCCTTGGCCTGGACCCTGGCCGTGTCGACCCTGGGGAACAGGGCCGGCAGCGTGCCGATTTGACGCCCAGCCGGAACGAGCCCCAGAGCCCCCGCCTTTTCAAGGCCGATGGCCTGCACATCGCCCAGGCCCATGTGGTCGGCCATGGCCTGGGCCGTGCCGGGCATGACGGGCCAGACCATCACGGCGATATCGGCCAGGGCCTGGACCAGGGTGTACATTACCCTGGCAAGCCGGGGGGCTTGGGCCTCGTCCTTGGCCAGAACCCACGGTTCATTGGCAACGACATACTTGTTCGAGGCGCTGATCAGTTCCCAAAGTTTGGCCAGGCCCTTGTGGAAGGCAAAGCCCTGGAAATCGTCGATCAAGGCTTGTTTGGCCTCGGCGCTAACAGCGGCCAGGTCCCCGTCGGCCTGTTGGGCCGGGCCCGGTTCGGGCAGGTTTCCGCCGTGGTACTTGTCGAGCATGTTCAACACACGGCTGAACAGGTTGCCCAGGTCGTTGGCCAGGTCGGCGTTGTAGCGATCCACCAGGGCCAGTTCGCTGAAGCTTGAATCCAGGCCGAATACCATTTCGCGCATCACGAAATAGCGGAAGGCGTCCACTCCGTAGACGTCGGCCAACTCCAGGGGCCGCACCACGTTGCCCAGGGACTTGCTCATCTTGGCGGCGTCGACGTTCCAATAGCCGTGGACGTTGAGGTGCCGGTACAGCGGCAACTCCATGGACATGAGCATGGTGGGCCAGAACACGGCATGGGGCTTTAAAATGTCCTTGGCGATGAGGTGCTGGCCGGGCCAGAAGGTCTGATAGTCGGCGCCTTCGGGCCAGCCCAGGCCGCTGATATAGTTGATCAGGGCGTCGAACCAGACATAAGTGACGAATTTGCCGTCAAAGGGCATCTCGATGCCCCAGGTCAACCTGGTCTTGGGGCGGCTGATGCACAGGTCGTCCAGGGGCTCGGAGAGCATGCTCAGGATTTCGTTCCTGTAGCGCTCGGGCCGGATAAAATCAGGATTGGCCTTGATGTGGTCCACCAGGGCGGCCTGGTAGTTGCTCATGCGGAAAAAGTAGTTTTCTTCCTCGATATACTGGGGCTCGGTGCCGTGGTCCGGACATTTGCCGTCCACAAGCTCCTTGTCGGTCAAAAAGCGCTCACAGGCCACGCAGTAGTTTCCGCCGTACTTGGCGAAGTAGATGTCGCCCTTGTCATAAACCTTTTGCAGCAGGGCCTGGACCACCTTGATGTGGTTCGGGTCGGTGGTGCGGATAAAGTTGTCGTTGGAAATATTGAGGTGCGGCCAGGTGTCACGGAACATGCCGCTGATGCGGTCCACATACTCTTTGGGCTCCACGCCGTTTTTCGCGGCGGCCTCGACGATTTTGTCGCCGTGTTCGTCGGTGCCGGTCTGAAAGCGCACCTGCTGGCCCATAAGCCGGTGAAAACGCGAGGCCACGTCCGCAACGATGGTGGTGTAGGCGTGGCCTAAATGTGGTTCTGCGTTAACGTAATAAATTGGCGTGGTTATATAAAACGTGTCGTTCATTGTTTTGCCTGGTCCGGTTTTTTGGGTCCGCGGCGGCGACGGCGGCCGCGGCTGGTTTTTTTGCCACCGCCCTGTTCGGATGATTGGGCCTGTTTGGCCTGGGGCGAATCGCTTTTGTCCTTGGTTTTGGCGCTGTCTTTGTCCTGGGGCTTACCCGGGGGACGCTTGCGGCCCTTCCTGGGGCGGCGGGCCCTGGCATTGTCCTGTTTATCCAAGTCTTTCTCGCCGTCCTCAAGATCATCCATATCCGGCTCGACGGCATCTTCGAGATCGTCGGGCTCATCCTCGTCGTCCGGCTGGTGCGTGTCCTCTGTTTGGGGTGGCCGCTCCGCCTGGGAATCCTGGCTGGGGGCCGGGGGGATGTTGCGTTGTGGTCTGGCCATCTCCTGGGCCAGCTCTTCCGGAGAAAAGGTCAGTTCTTCTCCGTCCTGCATATACAGGGTGACCTTGCGCTCCAGAACGCTCTGCCGCACAACCTTGCCCTCGCTGCCGTCGGCCAGGACGATCTTCTTGCCCAGCTTGGGCATGCCCTGCTTGAGTTCGCGGTAGGTGTCGTATTCATAGGTCAGGCAGCACATAAGCCTGCCGCAGAGCCCGCTGATCTTGGTGGGGTTCAGCGAAAGGTTCTGCTCCTTGGCCATTTTTACGCTGACCGGATCAAACTCGCCCAGGAACGTGGCGCAGCACAACTCCCGCCCGCACGAGCCGATGCCGCCCAGAAGCTTGGCTTCGTGACGCACGCCGATCTGGCGCATCTCCACCCTGGTGCGGAAACGGGCCACCAGATCGCGCACCAATTCGCGGAAGTCCTGTCTGTTGTCGGCCGTGAAATAAAAGATGATTTTCGAGCGGTCGAACAGGCACTCCACCTTGCACAGGTTCATGGCCAGGCCCAAGGACTCGATGCGCTCACGGCAATAGAGCAGACCCTCGCGTTCGGTGGCCCGATTTTGGGCCAACTGCTCCAGGTCCTGTTCGTCGGCCAGGCGGTGGACCTTCTTGAGTGGCGGATGATCTTCGGGCTGGAGTTGGTCGGGCCAAACCCTGGGCCCCCGGGCGACCTCGCCCATAACCAGCCCAAGCTCTGTCTCAACCACAACGCGGTCACCGACCGATAAAACGAAGTTGCCGGAGTCAAAGTCATATATTTTGGCGCCCGGATGAAAGCGGACACCGACGATCTTGCCCATCTATATTTCTCTTTCAGCGCGGCATTGGAGGCCGCCCATGGGGCATTTTGATTAAGTAGAGCCGCCATTTGGCGGTATTAGCCTAAGTGGCGGACATTATAGCACAAGAAAAATCATACACTATGCCGCCAAATTGCGCAGGTCTCCCAAAAGCACGGTCAGGGCCAACTCCGGGCTGGCGTTGCCCAGGATCTCGGCCTGGGCCCGGCGCACCCTTGAAAAGGCCTCCGAGGCCCGGCCGGGCGGCATGGGCCGTATTTGGCCTGGCAGCCAGATCATGTCCGGTTTGCCCGCGGCGGCAACGGCCCTGTCCCTAAACAGCAGACACAACAGATCGAGGCTCTCGGCCAAGGCCTGGCGGTCGATACGCTGGGGCCCCCGGAACGAGCCCACCATGTCCTCGGCAAAGGACCAGTCGGCCAGGGTGTCGGCCCGGCGGGACAAAACATCGCTGAGGGACCGCAGCCGGTTTTGCATCTGGTCCTGATCCAGCTCCAGGGCCCGGCCCAGTGAGCCGCCGCTGAGGGCGGCCTTGAGGCGGGCGGCCTGGGTCTCCACGCCTCGGCGCTCTAATTCCTCGGCCACGATGTCTTCGCCCAGGGGCGAGAAACCGACCTTGCGGCAGCGGCTGGCTATGGTCGGCAGCAGTTCCTTGGGATCCTGAACCGTCAGCACGATGATATTGTTGGGCGGCGGTTCTTCCAGAGTCTTCAACAAGGCGTTGGCCGAGGTCTGGTTCATCTGTTGGGCCTCGCGGATCAGCACCATCCGGAAGCCTCCGCCCAAGGGCGCGAAGTTCAGCGAGCGGATGACCTCGCGCACGGACTCGACCTTGATCTGGGCCGAGGCCGCGTCGCTGGGCGGCTCCACCACCATGAGGTCTTCATGCTGCCAGGCCAGGGCCCGGCGGCAGTCGCCGCATTGGCCGCAAGGCTCGTCACCGGCGGATGATGATTTGCCGAACAGGCCCGGCCCGCTATCGGCCCCCTTGCAGTTGAGGGCCATGAACAGGCTTTGGGCCGCGGTGCCCCGGCCCACGCCCCTGGGGCCCACGAACATGTAGGCGTGCGCCGTCTTTCCGGCGGCGATTTCGGCCTCGAGCTGGGCCTTGGCCCGCTCCTGGCCCAACAGCCCCTTAAGACGCACAGGACTTCCATTCCTTGATCAGCGGTTCGACATAAGACCATATCTCGTCGGCCACCACGTCCTGGTCCTTAGATGCGTCAACCACCTTGATGCGGCCCGGCTCGGCCTCGGCCTGCTCCAGGAAACCCTTACGCAGGGCCTGGTGAAATTCCTTTTTTTCCCGCTCCATGCGGTCAAGGCCCAGGCCCAGTTCTTCTTGGCGCTGGGATGCCCGGCTGAGGCCCTTGGCCGGGTCGAGGTCCAGGACAATGGTCAAATCGGGCCAAAAACCGTTGCAGACCCACTGATTCAGACGGCGGACCTTTTCCAGGCCCAGCCCCCTGGCCCGGCCCTGGTAGACCTCGCTGGAGTCGGCAAAGCGGTCGCTGATGACGACCTCGCCGCGCTCCAGGGCCGGAGCTATCTTGGATTTCACATGGTGGCTGCGGTCGGCCATGAACATGAGTAGCTCGGTGTCGGGGTCCATGTCGTCCCCGGCGGTGACCATGGCCCGCAGCTGTTGACCCAAGCTGGTGCCGCCGGGCTCCCTGGTGATCATCACCTTGAGGCCCAGGCCCCTGATCCTGCGGCCCAGCATCTTGGCCTGGGTGGATTTGCCGGAGCCTTCGCCGCCCTCAAGGGTGACGAACGGCGGGCGGAATTTTGGGCAGGCGTCGGCCATTTATCGATGCACCCCTCTAGTCGAACAACCCCGGCGGGCCCGGCTGGGGCTCGTCTTGGGGTTGGCTGGTTTTGGCGGCGGGCTGGTCCCACACCGGAGGTCCGGCATAGACCACCCGCTCCAGAAGCCGGTGGAATTTGCTCCAGTTTCCCTCGCCGTCGACCTCTCCGGCCGCCTGGCCGATCATGGCTAGCTTGGCGTCCAGGTCGTCGACCATGTTCAGGGCGAAGGCCTCGGCGGTCATGGGTTTGACCGGGCTGCCGAACTCCAGAGCCCCGTGGTGGCTCAGGATCAAATGCCGCAGCATTTCCGTGGCGGCCAGGGGCATGTCCTTGATCTTGGCCAGGCGCTCATCGAGCATGCGCACGCCGATGACGATATGACCCTCCAGGCGACCCGCGTCGGTAAAGTCCATGGGCGGGCCCAGTGTCAGTTCTTTTGTCTTGCCGATATCGTGAAGAAGGGCTCCGGTGATCAGCAGATCGGCGTCCATATCTGGGTATTGCCCGGCTATGGCCGAGGCCAGAGAGGCCACGCTGGCGGTATGCTCCAACAGGCCGTGGACATAGGCGTGGTGCGCGGCCTTGGCCGCCGGCGCCTGGCCGAACTCTTCCCGGAAGGCCGGATCGTCAAAAAAGGCCTTGAGGAGCTTTTTAAGGAACTTGTTTTTGACCTTGGCCCTGGCCTGGTCGATGAGTTTCCACAGCTCGGCCGGGTCCTTGGGGCTTGCCGGCAGAAAATCTCCTGGCGCTGCCGAATCATCGACGGCGATATGGTCCAAGACAAGCTGGGCCCGTCCCTGGTAGGAATCCACCCGGCCCGAGACGCGCACAACCTGCCCTGCCTGCAACGGCCTCAGCAGATCGTCGGCGTTGTCCCAAAGCTTGGCCTCCACTTGGCCGCTACGGTCGCCCAGAGTCAGCGCGCCATAGGCCTTGCCGTTGCGGGCGGTGTTGATCTGCGACTTGATCAGCAGATAGCTTTCCGCTATTTGATCGCCCTGATTGAGTTCGGCAATGGCCACACTCATAGGGCCTCCCTGGCGGCGGCAACGGCATTGCGGAAGATCTTCAGGCCCGGACCTTCGTCCTGGGGCCCCAGCTCCCGGCCCTCACGGCGGGCCCGCTCCCGGATGGCCGTCCAGGTGGGGTGCTGGCTCAAGCGGTAATAGGCCTCGGGGTGGGGCATCAAACCGAAAACCCGGCCCGTGGGGTCGCAGATTCCGGCGATGTCGTTCATGGAGCCGTTGGGGTTGTGGGGCCACTTGCCCCCGGCAATCTTGCCCTTGCCGTTGCCGTAGCGCACGGCCGCCAGGCCCAGGCCTTCAATCTCGGCCAAAGTATCGTCATCGGCGACGAGTTTGCCCTCGCCGTGGCGGATGGGAACCTCCAGGCGCTCCAAGCCCTTGGTAAACACGCAGGGGCTCTCGGGGTTGATCAACAGCTCCACCCAGCGGTCCTGGAAATTGCCGCAGTCGTTGGCGGCCAGGGCCACCTTGCGGTTCCAGGTGCCGCCCAGCATGGGCAGCAGGCCGAAGTTGACCAGGGCCTGGAAGCCGTTGCAGATGCCCAGCACCAGGCCGCCGCGCTCCAGGAAGCGTTGCATCTGGTCGCCCATGTGGTTTTTCAGGCGCGTGGAGAGGATCACTCCCGCGCCGTGGTCGTCGCCCCAGGCGAAGCCGCCGTCAAAGACCACGATATTGTAATCGTCCAGGCTCCGGCTGGGGGCGATGCCCGGCGCGCCGGTGAGGTCGCTGATATGCACCCGTTGGGCCTCGGCCCCGGCCAGGCGCAGCACATGGGCCGTTTCAAAGTCGCAGTTCAGGCCGAAGCCCGTCAGTACCAGTGCCCGCACGCTCATACCAGACCCCCGAAACGCCGCGTGAATGACTTGGTCATGCGGTTTGCTCCCAGGCGGAGTATTTCCTTTCCGCCGCTGTTGATCACCAGATCCTCGCCCGCCTGGACCAGGCCGATGCAGGCCGCCGGTATATCGCCCAGCAGGGCCCGCAGCTCGGCAGAGCGGGCCGGGTCGACGGTGACGATGAAGCGGCCGCAGGATTCGCTGTATAGTTTTTGCAGGGCCGAAAGCCCGTCGACCGCGGCCAGGCCGTCCAGGTCCACGTTCAGGCCCAGGCCACCGGCCATGGCCATGCGGGCCAAGCCGTAGGCCAGGCCGCCCCGGCCCGCCACGCACACCGAGGCCATCAGGCCCTTTTGCAGGGCCCGGCTCACGGCCAGGCAAAGTTTTTTAGTGGCTCCCAGGTCGGTCTTGGGCGCGTTCAGGCCCACATAGCCCAGGTGGTTGTAAAGGGCGCCGCCGCCCAGTTCGTCTTTGGTCAGGCCCAGGACCCAGATTTCATCGCCCGCCACCTTGGGCTCCAGGCTTTGGCAGGCGGCCAGATCGTGCACCGGCGCGGTGGCCGTGAACATCATCGTCGGCGGGCCGGAGATGCGCCGCCGGAGGCCGTTTTCATCGGGGATCATGCCGTCGACGTACATGGAGTCCTTGCCCGAGAGCAGCGGGATGCCCGCGGTCAGGCAGCCGTCCCGCAGGGCCCAGCAGGCCCGCACCAGCTGGGCGGCCTTGTATTTGCCGTCCGGGTTGGTCTTGGCGTCGTATTGGATCGACGGCCAGCAGAAATTGTCCATGCCGCCGATCTGCTCCGGGTCGCCGCCCACGGCCGTGATCCGGCGCAGGCCTTCGTCCATCTCGGCGGCCACCATGGCGTAGGTGTCGATGTCGCCGTATTCGATCAAAAAGACCTGGGTCATGGCCAGGCCCGCGCCCCGCTCCAACAGCGGCTGCAACACCGCCGCCTCGGAGGGCACGATCTGGCCCGCCCCGGCAAAGGGCTTGATCACGCTGGCCCCTTGGACCTCGTGGTCAAACTGGCGGTTGATCCACTCCCGGCTGCACAGGTTGGGGCTGTCCAAAAGCTCCAAGAGCAGGCCCGCGTGGTCGGTGGGCTCGGAGAGCACCGGCTCGCACAGGCCGCGCAGGGCCGGGGGCAGCCACTGGGCCTCGAACTGCCACTGGGGGAAACCGCTTTCCAGGAAGTCGACGTCCACGTAACAGCAGGTCTCGTCGTTATAGCTAAGCCGCAGCATGCCGCTGTCGGTGTAGCGGCCGATGACCGTGGATTCCACGCCGTGCTTGGCCGAAAGCTCCATGAACCGGGCCTCGTCTTGGGGGGCGATGGCCACGGTCATGCGCTCCTGGGATTCGCTGACCCAGATCTGCCAGGGGTCCAGGCCGTCATATTTCAGGGGCACCTTGGCCAGGTCCACGTCGGCGCCCCGGCTGGAGCGGGCGCTTTCGCCCACGCTGGAGGACAGGCCGCCGCCGCCGTTGTCGGTGATGAAGCGTATCAGGCCCTCGTCCCGGGCCTCCAGCAAAAAGTCGTGCATCTTCTTCTGGGTGTAGGGGTCGCCGATCTGCACGTGCCCGGCCGGGGTGGAGTCGCTGAATCCGGCGCTGGATGCCGTGACGCCGTGGATGCCGTCGGCGCCCACCCGGCCGCCGCACATGATCACAAGCTCACCGGCGTGGGTTTCCTTGAGATGGCTGGGCTTGCCGCCCACATCGGCGGGCATCACGCCCACGGCCGAGACGAATACCAGGCATTTGCCCAAATAGCGCGGATCAAAAATCAGCGAGCCCAGGGCCGTGGGGATTCCGCTCTTGTTGCCGCCGTCGCGCACGCCCTCGACGAGCCCGTCCAGCAGGCGGCGGGGGTGCAGTAGGGGCTTGAGTTCGCCGTCATAGTCCCTGGGGCCCACGCAGAAGCCCCACATGCCCGCGCAGAGCTTGGAGCCCAGGCCGGTGCCCATGGGGTCGCGGTACACGCCGACGATGCCGGTGATGGACCCGCCGTAGGCCTCCATGTTGCTGGGGCTGTTGTGGGTCTCGCCGGTGACGGCGTAGTTGAATGCATCGTCGAGCTTGGCCACCCCGGCGTTGTCCCACAAGACGCTGACCACCCAGTCCTTTTGGGAGGCCAACTCCTCGGTGGGGGCCTTGATGCATTCCTTGAACAGATTTTTTATTTCCATCTTCTGGCCGGTGGCCAGGTCGACGTAGCTGTAGCGCCCGCCGAATGTGTTGTGGTTGCAATGGTCGCTTCTAGCCTGGCTGACGTATTCCAGCTCCACGTCCGTGGGCCCGGCCAAGCCCATCTCAGCGCGTTTTTTGCGCACGTCCGGGTTGTCGAAATAAGCCCGGATCACCGGAATGTCGGCGGCGTTCAAGAACAGGCTGCGCTGGTCGGACAGCTCCATCAGCTCGGCGTCGGAGCGCACCTCGATGCGCTCGATGACCGGCTCGTGGTGCAGTGCCACCTTGGGGATGATGATGCCGATGCCCTCGTTTTGGTCCCACTCGCCGGCCGGGATGAAGCGCCAGCGCTGGATGATGGGGTTGGCCAGCAGCTCGGCGCAGAGGGCCTCGGCGCCCTCGGCGTTCAGGCGCGGGGCCTTGAGCAGATATAACCGGCTGGAATAGACGGCCTCGTCCGGGCCGAATTCGCGGCCCAGGGCGTCGGTCATGGCCTCGATGGCCGTGGCGCCCTCGTTGTCGCGCACGCCGGGCTTGAAACCCACCCACAGGGCCCAGTCAAAGCCGGGCAGCACCTGGGCGGCCAGGGGGCCGAAGGAACCCAGCTCGGTGACCGGGTTGGTGAAAATCTTGGAGGCGGCCAGGTCCAGCTGGGCCTGATCCAGGGCGGTGTCAAAGGTCAAGACCCGCAGCACCCTGGCCTCTTCGATGGCGATCTTGAAATAATTCTTGGCCCGCTGGCGCAATCCATTGCCCTGAGGATCGGGCAACTGGGGCCGGAGGCCTATTTCCAGGCGGCTTGCCATTTGTGTCGGCTCCGTTTGATCAAAAAGAAGTATTGATATTATCAAGCATAAACGTCTGTTGAAAGCAACAAAGCCATGTTTTTTGCTCTAAATTGGCGCTCCGGGCCATTGAGGCCAAAAAAATAAGGAAGCCTTCCGGTTTTGGGGCCGGAAGGCTTCCGAGTATCCAGGGTTTAAACAGCGCTGGAGGCTAGTCTTGGTACATGGCGTCGATGATATCGGCGTGCTTTTCCAGGATGACCTTGCGCTTGAGCTTGAGGGTCGGGGTGATTTCGCCGTCCTCGATGGTGAACTCCTCGGCCAACAGGGTGAACTTGCGGATCTTTTCCTGCTTTTCCACATCGCCCACCAGGCGTTCGATGCGTTCGGCGTAAAAGTCATGAATCTTGGGGTTCTTGACCAGGTCGCCGTGGGAATTGAACGCGATGCCCTTGTCCTTGGCGTATTGCTCCAGGGCCTCGAAGTTGGGCACGATCAGGGCGCTGGCAAACTTGCGCAGGTCGGCGACCATAATCACCTGCTCGATGTAGTGATCCGCGCCGATGCGGTTTTCAATGGGCTGCGGGGCGATGTACTTGCCGCCCGAGGTCTTCATCAGCTCTTTCTTGCGGTCGGTGATCTTCATGTGGCCGTCGGCGTCGATGGTGGCGATGTCGCCGGTCAGCAGCCAGCCGTCGACAATGGTCTTGGCCGTTTCCTCGGGCTTGTTGTAGTAGCCGCGCATGATCTGGGGCCCGCGCACCAGCAGTTCGCCGTCGTCGGCCAGCTTCATGTCGGTTTCGGGCATCAAGGTGCCGCAGTTGCCGAATTTCTTGCCCGTCAGCGGGTGGCAGGTCACGGTGGCCGTGGTTTCGGTCATGCCGAAGCCAAGGCACAGGTATACGCCGACGCTCCAGAAAAACTCGTCGATGTCGGCGGCCAGGGGCGCGCCCGCGCAGGGGAACACCCGGATATCGCCGCCGGTGAGGTTGCGGATCTTGGAGAGCACCAGCTTGTCGGCCAGGTTGTGCTTTACTTTGAGGAAGTAGGGCAGCTGCTTGTTCTCGTTGCGCAGCTTGCCCGCGGCCTTGCCCACGCCCAGGGCCCAGTTGAACAGCTTACGCTTGGCCGGGGGGGCGCTTTCGAGCTGGTTGAACACACCGGCGTAGATCTTTTCATAGAGCCGGGGCACCATGCAGGCGAAGTGGGGCTTTACTTCCTGGAAATACTCCAGGGCCTGGGTGGGGTCGTCGCAGTAATAGTTGGTCATGCCGTGCATCAGCACGTTGTAGGTCCAGGTCCGCTCGAACACGTGCGACAGCGGCAGGATGCACAGGGAGCGGTCGGTGTCGAACTGGGGGAAGCGTTCCATGTGGCTGCGATACTGGAAGCAGAAATTGGCGTGATCCAGCATGACGCCCTTGGGTTCGCCGGTGGTGCCCGAGGTGTAGATCAACGTGCACAGGTCGTCGGTCTGGGCCCTGTCCAGCCGGGCCTCGATTTCACCATAGTTGACGGCCTGCCTGCCGATATTGATGAAGTCGTCCCATTGCATGATGTTGGGATTGTCTTCCAGCTTTACCTCGGGGTCGAAACAGACGATGGTCTGGAGGTTCTCGTTGTCCTCGAAGAACTTCATGGCCTTGGCGTATTGTTCCTGGCCGCCCACGAACAGCAGCTTGACCTTGGCGTCGTTGATGATGTATTCGGCCTGGCCCACGGTGCTGGGGGCGTGGACGGGCACGCTGGTGCAGCGGGCCATGAGGATGCCCAGGTCGGCGATGGTCCACTTGGGCATGTTGGCCGAGAAAAGGCCCACCATGTCGTTGTCGGCTATGCCCAGCTGGACCAGGGCCTTGGCTACGGCTTCGGCCTGCTCGCCCATTTCATTCCAGCTTATTTCTTTCCACTGGCCCTTGTCCTTGTAGCAAAGGGCCTTGCGGTCGCCGTACTTGGCGATGCGTTCTTTGAGGCCGAGCGCTAAGTGTTCTTTTTGCATCGAGATCTCCCGTGTGCCAGGCAGGCAATAGCATAATTACGGACCGGCCCGGCCCGGCCTGCATGATGTTTTCGATATCAAACGATGTTTTCGGCAACGCTTAAATATAACAATGAACCGCGATTCAGGCCACCCTTAACGGATGGCTAAACCTTTGTCAGCGCTGTAAAAAGGTGAGTACATCATGGGCTGTTTTTTCGGGGATCTCTTCCATGGGCACATGACCCGCCTCCGGGTAGATGATCACCTCGGCATTGGGCAGGGCCTTGGCGTATTTTTCGGCGTTGTCCGGGGTTATCCAGGTGTCCTTGCCGCCCCAGAGGATCAGGGTGGGCTGTTTGATAAGCTTCAGCTTGTCGGTCTGGTCCAAGTAATTGAGCATGGCCCGGTGGCCAAAGGCCTCGCGGTTGCCTTCCCGCAGCAACAGGCGGTAGTAGCGGTCCACCACCTCGGGTTTGACCTTGGAGGGGTCGCCGTAGGCGCTTTTGATGCCGCGCTCCACCAACGCCCTGGGCGTGAACCAGCGGGCGATGTCCTTGACCACGGGTATGCGGGCAAGCTTGAGGGCTCTGGGCATCTTTTTCATGGGGAATCCGGCGGCGTCCACCAGAACAAGCTTGCGGACTCGCTGGGGGAACCGCCAGGTATAGCCCCAGGCGATGCGGCCGCCCAGGGAATTGCCGGCCAGGTCGCACTGCTTGATATCGAGCTTGTCCAAAAAGGCGTCCACGAAGCGGCAATAGGCGTCCACGCTGTAATCGTTGTCGCTGTTGGGCCCGGTGAGGCCGTAGGCGGGCAGGTCAACGCTTATCACCCGGAAGTGGGGACTGAGCACCTTGACCCAGCCTTCCCAGGTATGCAGCGAGGCCGCCGTGCCGTGCAACAGCACCACGGGGAAGCCCTGGCCCTGGTCCCGGTAGTGGACCCTCAGACCCTGGACATCGATGAAATCTGAGGACTTAGTGGCGTATTCCATCTCCAGGTCATAGGGGTTCATATCCAGCCTGAGGCCAAAGGCGGCCATCAGGGCGGCGACGCTCAAAAAGATTATCAGCACCCACAGGGTTTTTTTCATGACATGCCTCCGGACCGGGTATGTTCTGAGCATAGCAGGGTTTAAATGCCCGTAGCAAGCCGCGCCCGAGCGCATTAGAATAGGGCCTAATGGAGGAGGCAGCAAATGGACAGAACCCGCGTAAAGGCCGCCCTGGCCGCCGCCGGGCCCATGGAACGGACAATGATCCGGGGCTGGGTGCGCACCCGCCGCGACTCCAAGGGCCTGACATTCCTGGAGATCAACGACGGATCGTGCCTGAAAAACCTGCAAGTGATCATCGACGGGGGCACGGCCGCCGCCGAAAACCTCGACGGCGTGCAGACCGGCGCGGCCGTGGAGATAAGCGGAGCCCTGGTGGCCTCGCCGGGCCAGGGCCAGGACTGGGAGCTGCGGGCCGAGGAGTTGACCCTCTACGGCGGGGCCGACCCGGAGACCTATCCCCTGCAGAAAAAGCGGCACAGCGATGAGTTTCTGCGGGGCATCGCCCATCTGCGGCCCCGGACCAACAAATTCGGCGCCGTGTTCCGCATCCGGGCCGAATCCTCCTTTGCGGTGCACAGCTTTTTCCGCCAGCGCGGCTTCCACTATTTGCATACGCCCATCATCACCGGCAGCGACTGCGAGGGCGCGGGCGAGATGTTCCGGGTGACGACCCTGGAGCCGGGCCAAAAGGACCTGGAAGGCGATTTTTTCGGCAAGTCTTCCGGGCTCACCGTCTCGGGCCAGCTGGAGGCCGAGCTGTTCGCCATGGCCCTGGGCGATGTCTACACCTTCGGGCCCACCTTCCGGGCCGAAAATTCCAACACGCCCCGCCACGCCGCCGAGTTCTGGATGATCGAGCCTGAGATGGCCTTTGCCGACCTAGGCGACGACATGGCCCTGGCCGAGGAGTTCACCAAGGCCCTGGTAAGCCACGTCCTGGAAAACTGCGCGGCGGACCTGGAGCTGTTCGATCGCTTCGTACACAAGGGCCTGCTGGACGAGCTAAAGGGCCTGCTGAAAGCGGATTTCGTGCGCTTGGCCTACGGCGAGGCCGTGGAGATCCTGCAAGCCGCCGGGCGGCAGTGGGAGTTTCCCGTGGAGTGGGGCACGGACCTCCAGACCGAGCACGAGCGTTATCTGTGCGAGGACCACTTCAAGCGGCCGGTGATCGTCCACGACTACCCCGCCGACATAAAGCCGTTTTACATGCGCCTCAGCGACGACGGGCGCACCGTGGCGGCCATGGACCTGCTGGTGCCCAGGGTGGGCGAACTCATCGGCGGCAGCCAGCGCGAGGAGCGCCTGGACGTGCTCATAAAGCGCATGGCCGTGATGGGCCTGGGCGAAGAAGAGTATTGGTGGTATCTCGACACCCGGCGCTATGGCAGTGCGCCCCACGCCGGATTCGGCATGGGATTCGAGCGGTTTTTGATGATGGTCACCGGGGTGGCCAATATTCGCGACGTGATTCCCTTCCCCCGCACGCCCCGGCATCTGGAATTTTAGCGGGCCGCCGAAAAAACAGAGGCGCTCCCTTGGGGAGCGCCCCGTCGTGACGGCCCGGTGAAGGGCCGGAATGCCAACAATGATCCGGCTAGGCGCGTTTGTTGCTCTGGCGCCAGATGCCCATCTCTTCGGCCTGCTTGATCAGGTCGTCGCGGAAGTCGGGGTGGGCTATGCTGATCATTTCCTCGGCGCGCATCCACACAGGTTTGCCGGGCATGCGAACCGCACCGTATTCGGTGACGATAAAGTCGACCATCTGCCTGGGAACCGTGGCGATGGAGCCCGGTTTGAAGGTGGGCACGATGCGGCTGAACATATTGCCTTTACTGTCGGTTCTGGTGCTGGTCATGCACAGGAAGCTCTTGCCGCCCTCGGACCACTGGGCCCCCAACACAAAGTCCCACAGGCCGCCGTTGCCCGATATTTGGTGGAATCCATTGCTCTCGGCGTTGATCTGGGTGAACAGGTCCGCCTGAACGATATTGCATATGGAGATGAATTTTTTATGCTTGGCGATGGTCCGCGGGTCGTTGGTGTAATTGACGCTATACGAAGACAGGCCCGGGTTGTTGTCCATGTAGTCGTACATGCGCTGGCTGCCTATGGCAAAGGTGTAGGCCACCTTGAAGCGGTCGAATTCCTTTTTCGCGCCGGTCATGCGGCCGCTTTCGATCATGTCCACATATGAAGGCGCGAACATTTCGGTGTGGCCGCCCAGGTTTTTCAGATCGCTCTCGGCGATGAGCTTGCCCACCGCGGCGGGCATGCCGCCGATGCCCAGCTGGATCACCGACTCGTCTTCAATATGGGCCAAAATATGTTCGGCGATCATTTTGTCCTGCTCGCTGGGCTCCACCTCCGGAGCGTCGAATACGCCGTCCTCGCCCGTGCCGTCGACAATGAAATCGACTTCGGAAATGTGGATGGCCTCTTCCGAGCCGCCTAGACAGACAGGCAGTTTGTCGCATATTTCGACGACAACCGTGTCCGAGATTTCCATTTTGACTCTGGTTTCACTGTTCTGCGGACCCAGGTTGAACCAGCCTTTTTTGTCCATGGGGCAAACCCGGGCGACGGTTATGTTGGGACACACGCCGACGCCTTTATGGAATATGCTGGGAGCCATGTGATAAATGGTGGGACAGTAGAAAATATTGTTCGGTCCCAATTTGAGCATGCGGGTCAACTTGCTGTATTGCAGATCGACGTATGTGAAAGAATCCGGCTTTTGGGTTACTTCCGGTACCGGAGGCGTCGTGACCGCGGTGAAAACGATAACATCTTCAAGCTCTTCATGCCGGGCGGCCAGGGCCCTGTCAAAGGCGATGGGCTTGCCGTTGAAAAAGCCATAGGCGATGGTGTCGCCGCTTTTTACCACTTGGGCGGCTTTTTCCGGATTAACCAGTTTTTGTTTGTATTCTGCTTCGTAAGACACGTTCTTCCCCTTGTCACTTCGGCATAATTCAAGGATTAGATTGTTATTATAATCACAATATAGGTGCGCGAAGTATACAATCGGAATTTCACAAAGTCTACACCAATTACCGGGTAAACAATGTTTATAACTGTTTGAAATAACAGATAAAGTAATAGATCGTTCGGTCTATTTGGTCTGGGGCTGGATGAACGTTGTTCCACCAAAATGGTTATTAAAACAAACAAGCCCGTGAAAACAAGCTTGTTTGTTTTTTATAACCGCAAATATCAGGCCGCGACGACGCGCTTATTGCTGCGGCGCCAGATGCCCAGGTCTTCGGCCTGGTCGATAAGGTCGTCGCGGAAATCGGGATGGGCGATGTTGATAACCGCCTCGGCCCGCTCCCATACGGTCAGGCCGGGCATGCGCGCCGCGCCGTACTCGGTGACGATGTAGTCCACCATCTGGCGGGGGATGGTGGTGATGGTGTTGTCGGCAAAACGGGGCACTATGCGGCTGCGGCGCCTGCCGTCCTTGTCGGTGTAAGTGCTGTGCAGGCACATGAAGCTCTGGCCGCCGTCGCTCCACTGGGCCGCCAGGACAAAGTCCCACAGTCCGCCGTTGCCCGAGATCTGGCGGGAGCCGCTGCTCTCGGCGCTGACCTGGGTGTAGAGATCGACCTCCAGGATGTTGCAGATGCTGGTGAACTTGCTCAGCTTGGCGCAGCGCCTGGGGTCGTTGGTGTAATCCACCGGATAGGAGGCCAGGCGCGGGTTGTTGTGCATGTAGTCGTAGGTGGCCTGGTCGCCGAAGGCAAAGGTGTAGGGCAGCTTGAAGCGGTCGAACTCCTTCTTGGCGTCGGTGAGGCGGCCGCTTTCGATGAGGTCCATGTAGGCGGGCACGAACATCTCGGTATGGCCGCCCAGGTCCTTGAGGTCACTTTGGGCCAACACCTTGCCCACCGCGTCGGGCAGGGCGCCGATGCCCAGCTGGATCACCGCCTCGTCGCGGACGTGGCCCAGGATGTGTTGGGCGATGCGTTCGTCTTCGGGCGACGGGGCCGAGCGCGGCACGATAAAGGGCCCGTCATCGGGATCGCCGGCGCAGACATAGTCCACTTGGCTGATGTGGATCGACTCCTGAATGCCGCCCAGGCACACCGGCAGGTTCGAGCATTCCTCCACGATGATTGTGTCCACGGTGTCGAGAACGCCGCTTCCCGTGGCGCTGGCCATGCTCAGGTTGAAATAGCCGTATTCATCCATGGGGCATGCCCGGATCATGGCCACCTGGTAGTGCCGGGTGGAGATGTCGCGGGCCACCTTGGGCACCAGGTGAAACAGAACGGGCATGTAATAGGCGGGCGAGCCCAGCAGCGGGGCCATGCGGGTTAGCTTGCTGAAGTGGCCGTCGTTGTAGTTGAAGGTCTCCGGGTGGCGGAGCACATCGGGAACGGGCGGCACCGTACAGGTGGCCAGGATATTGACGTTATGCAACTCGGCGTGACGCTTGGCCAGGGCCTTTTCCAGGGCCACGGGCTTGCCGTTGAAGGGCCCGAAGGCCACCCACGAGTCGGACTTTACCGCCTTCACCGCTTGGTCGGCGGTTACGAACTTGCGCTTATACTCCCCAGCATAAGACATGATGAATCATCCTTCCCCTCGGTTAATTCGATTTAGTATATATAGTATACTTCAATCAAGAAAAATCAAGGGGGATTATTGGGGCTAGTATTCGGGGCGAAACGGCATTTAATAGATATATCAGCTAAAAATGAACACCGTTTCACGGTTGTGATGCCGTTGGAGAGCTAAAACGCCCGGCATATTAAGGTTAGAAAATAAACTAAAAAGCCCGGCTGGAGAGCAAAGAGGAGGGTCCGGCTGGGTGGTTCCGGACCCTCCTGAAAGTAGCAAGCCGCCGAAGGGAAGAACGGGGAATCTCTATTTATGGCCTGCTACCGCGTTCACGGCTTTAGTTAGCCTCAGGGGACTGTTGTTTGGGACTTGGTTAGATTCACACTAAAATAGTTTGTATTTGGTGCTTTGCCTGTTTTCCGGGGAAGGCGTTCGCGATTTTGCATGAATGAACACTCATTCATATTATCCTGAACGGGCCCTTTCGTCAATAGGCAAATAATATTAATGTGTTAAAAACAGTGTTTATTTTTGGGAATGGGATATCCCCTGGCGGACCACGATCAGGACACAAGGCAAAAAACAGGGCCGCCCGTATGAGGGGCAGCCCCGAAAATAGCGCCTCGCGCTTTAGGGCGGCTACTTGCCTTCGACCTTTTTCAGGGCCTTGCTCTTGTCGTCGCCCAGCTCTACATAGAGAAAATCACCGCTGATGGGCAGCTTCAAATCCATGGCCGGTATCACATTGACCTGCACGGTGACGTCCTTGAGCTTGAGATCCAGAACGTGGCCGCCGGCCTGTCGGTCGGAGCGCAGGAAGTGAATATGCCACCCCGGAGCGCCCAGTCCCTTGACATAGGACGGGCTGATAAAGCCGACGATATCGCCCTGTACGTTGTTGAACTCGAACACGGCCTGTTTTTTGACCACATCCGCCAGCACTGGATAGGGCCTGTTCTGCCGGGGCACGCTGCGGGCCTTGACATGGTCGAACTGGCCCCTGATGCGCACGGCGTAGAACAGGTTGGGCGTGACCAGAGCCTGCCCGACGGCCTTCTTTAGTCCGTCGAAATCAACCGTCCCCTTGATGGGCACCCGCAGATCGGTGGAAAAGTTGACGACCTGGGCGAAAGGCGTCTTGGCCTCGGCGGGCATCAGCTCCACCTTGCCGCTGTAACGCACCTGATAGACCTTGCCGTCCAGGACGACCATCTCGCCGTCCAGGCCGTTGAAGGTGCCCAGGCCCAGGTCGCCGTGTTCCACCAACGCGCCAAGGGTCAGATCGCCGTCATAGACGCCCTCCAACAGGGCGTCTATGGTGGAATATTGGAACAGCCTGCTGTCGTCGGCCCCAAAAGCGGCGCCGGTCAGGATCATCAGGCCGATCAGGGCCCACAGGGTAGAGCGAAATAGTTTCATTGCCGCGCTTTCCGTTGGGGTGCTTACAAGGCGTCGATGACGGCCCGGGCCATTTCCATGGTCGAGAGTTTGCCGCCAAGGTCCGTGGTGGCTTTGCCGCCGGAGACACACTTGCGCACCGCTTCCTCGATGCGCCCGGCCCAGTCCTGGTGATCCAGGTGCCGCAGGAGCATGGCTCCGCAGAGGATGGCCGCCGAGGGGTTGGCCTTGCCTTGGCCGGCGATGTCCGGGGCCGTGCCGTGCACCGGCTCGAACAGGGCGTGATCCGGGCCCAGGTTGGCGCTGGGGCACATGCCCAGGCCGCCGATGAGGCCCGCGGCCAGGTCGGAGAGGATGTCGCCGAACAGGTTGGTGGTTACGATGCACTGGAATTCTTCCGGGCGCATGGCCATGCGCATGGCCACCGAATCCACCAGGGCCTCTTCATAGGGCACCTCGGGGTATTCGGCTGCGGCCTTGCGGCAGCACTCCAGGAAATGGCCGTCTGTCTGGCGCAGGACATTGGCCTTGTGCACGGCGGTGACCTTCCGGCCTCCGTTTTTGCCGGCCCAGTCCATGGCGTAGCGGGCGATGCGCTCGCTGGCCTGGGTGGTGATGACCCTGGTGCCGGTGTAGACGCCGTCGGCGATCTTGGCTTCGATGCCGCAATAGAGGCATTCGGTGTTTTCCCGGACGATCATGATGTCGGTCTGGGGATGGATGCACTCCACGCCTTCGTAGGCCACCGAGGGCCGCAGGTTGACGAAGGTGCCCAGCTCGGCCCGCAGGCGCAGGATGACGTCGGCGGCGCAGGCTCCGGCCGCTCCGAAGATCACGGCCTGGGCCTTGAGGGCGCCGTCCAGGGTCGCCTGTGGCAGGGCCACGCCCGTGGCCGCCAGGGTGTCGTCGCCAGCCTCATAGCTGCTGAAGTTCCAGTTCAGGCCCGTGGCCTCCAAAACGGCGATCTCGGCCTCCACCACTTCCGGGCCGATGCCGTCGCCGCCGATTACGGCAATGTCGTAAATGTCGCTCATGTCAGGGTCTTTCAAGTCAAATGTTTGGTTGTTATTGGCTCACCGCCGCTTGCCAGGGCTTGGGGTGGCTTTGTTCATAGGCCGTGATGGCGTCTGAGTGCACCAGGGTCAGGCCGATGTTGTCCAGGCCCTCCAAAAGGCGCTTTTTGCGGAACGGGTCCACCTCGAAGCCGCAGGCGTAGCCGTCGGAGCCGGTCAGGGTCTGGGCCGCCAGGTCAACGGTGACGGTGTAGCCCTCGCTGGCCTCGGTGCGGCGCATCCATTGCTCCACCTGGTCGGCGCCCAGGCTCACCAGCAGGATGCCGTTGTTAAAGGCGTTGTTGGTGAAGATGTCGGCAAAGCTGGGGGCGATGATCACCTTGAAGCCGTACTGGATCAGGGCCCAGGGCGCGTGCTCCCGGCTGGAGCCGCAGCCGAAGTTTTCCCCGGCGATAAGCACCTGGGCGCCCTGGTAGCGGGGCTTGCTCAGGACGAAATTCTCGTTGACGCTGCCGTCGGGTTGACGCCGCCAGTTCCAGAAGGCGAACTCGTCAAAACCGGTGCGCTCCACCCTCTTTAAAAACTGCTTGGGCATGATCTGGTCCGTGTCGCAGTTGGGCACGTCCAGGGGCACTGCTTTGCCTGTGAAGGTCTCGAACTTTTCCATATCTAATTCTCCGTATCGGAGCCGTTTATCTTGAAAACCGCGCTGGCCCGCACGATCCGCACGCCGCCGAAGCTGATCTCGGCCCCGGCAAAGGCCATGATCCGCCCGGCCTTTTGCACGTCGGTCGTTATTCTGGCTTCGTCGCCCAGGGGACCGGCAAAGTCGACGTCGATATGCACCAGCTCCAGGGGCCTGCCTGCCGCCTGGCGCACGGCCTGCTCCATGGCCGCCCTGGCCAGCTCTATGGCTTCGGTGTGGGTCATTCTCGGTTTCCCCAATTCCCCCCTCCCTGCCCGGTTACGTTTGCCGGAAGCAAAACGCAAACGGCAAAGTTTTTTGAAGGGGGCGCGGGGGAAACTTTCCTTTAAGAAAGTTTCCCCCGCGGTCTTACAGAGCGCGTGCGTCGGTGATCCTGCCGGTTATGGCCGACGCCGCCGCGGTGGCCGGCGAGCACAGATGCGTGCGGCCGCCGCGGCCCTGCCGATCTTCGAAATTGCGGTTGCTGGTGGAGGCGCAGTGCATGCCGCTGGGCAGCACGTCGGGGTTCATGGCCAGGCACATGGAGCAACCGGCCAGGCGCCACTGGAATCCCGCTTCCGTGAAAATCTTGTCCAGGCCTTCTTTTTCAGCCTGCTCTTTTACCAGGCCCGAACCGGGCACCACCAATGCCGTGACGCCGTCGGCGACTTTACGGCCCTTGACGGTGTAGGCCGCCGCCCGCAGGTCTTCGATGCGGCCGTTGGTGCACGAGCCGATGAACACGTAGCTCAGCGGGATGTCGGCCACGGCCTGGCCGGCCTTCAGGCCCATGTAGGCCAGGGCCTTTTCGGCGGCCTTGCGACGCTCGGCGTCGGCCATGTCGGCCGGGTCGGGGATCGTTCCGTCCACGTCGGCGACCTGGCCGGGGTTGATGCCCCAGGTCACCTGGGGTTTGAGGGCCGCCACATCCACGGTGACCTCGGCGTCGAACTTGGCGTCCGGGTCGGTGAACAGGGTCTTCCAATAGGCCACGGCCGCGTCCCAGTCCGCGCCCTTGGGCGCGAAGGGCCTGCCCTTCAGATAATCGAATGTCACCTGGTCCGGGGCGATGAGCCCGGCCTTGGCCCCGCATTCGACGCTCATGTTGCACAGGGTCATGCGGCCTTCCATGGTCAGACTCTGCACTGCCGGTCCCATGTATTCCACCAGATGGCCCGTGCCGCCGCCCGCGCCGATCTTGCGGATAAAGGCCAGGACCATGTCCTTGGCGTAAAGGCCGGCGGGAAGTTCGCCCACGAAGCGCACGGCCATGCTCTTGGGTTTGGCCTGGGGCAGGGTCTGGGTGGCCAGGATATGCTCCACCTCGCTGGTGCCGATGCCGAAGGCCAGGGCCCCGAAAGCGCCGTGGGTGGCCGTGTGGCTGTCGCCGCAGAACACCGTGTTGCCGGGCAGGATGATGCCCTGCTCGGGCATTACGGCATGGATAACGCCCTGGCGGATGTCGTCCATGCCGAAATAGGTGATGCCGAAATCAACGGCGTTGCGCTCCAGGGCGCTGAGCTGGGCCTCGGCGATGTCGTCGGCCAGGGGCCGGGCGCGGTTGTCGGTGGGCACCACATGGTCGCACACGCCGAAGGTCAGCTCGGGCCGCCGCACCTTGCGCCCGGCCAGGCGCAGGCCCTCATAGGCCTGGGGCGATGTGACTTCGTGGCACAGGTGCCGGTCCACGTAAAGCAGGTCCGGCTTTCCCGGCTCCTGCATCACCACATGGGCATCCCATATCTTGTCGATCAGTGTCGGCATAGTCTCTAATCCAAGGGCAAGGCAAAATTAATCGCCGCTGGCCGCGCTAATTACCGGCCCGGCCACAGCGGTCGGTATTCATTCAGATGATTTGCTGAAGCGTTATCCGAAAATAGCCCCAAGCCCCTCGGTATTCAAGAAAATAACGCCGGGGGGCTAAGGCCGGGGCAGGCCCGCGCGCAGGCCCGCCCCAAGAGGCATGCTTATAGCCAATTCATCATGGAACGGAGCTTTGCGCCCACTTCTTCCAGTTCGGACTCTTCGTCGGCTTTCAAAAGGGCGTTGAACATCGGGCGGTTGGCCACGTTCTCCAGGATCCATTCCCGGGCGAACTCGCCGCTTTGGATCTCGTAGAGGATCTCTTCCATGGCCTCGCGGGTGTATTCGTCCACCACGCGCGGGCCGCGGGTGATGTCGCCGTACTTGGCCGTGTCGGAAATGAAGCGTCGCATGTTGGTCAGGCCGCCTTCATAGATCAGATCCACGATGAGCTTCATCTCGTTGATGCACTCGAAGTAGGCCATCTCCGGGGCGTAACCGGCGTCGACCAGGGTCTCGAAGCCGCACTTCATCAGGGCGGTGAGGCCGCCGCACAAGACAGCCTGCTCGCCGAAGAGGTCGGTCTCGGTCTCTTCCTTGAAGCTGGTCTCGATGACGCCGGCCCGGGCGCCGCCGATGCCCGCGGCATAGGCCAGGCCCATGGCCTTGGCGTTTCCAGTCTCGTCCTTTTCAATGGCGATGAGGCAGGGCACGCCCTGGCCGCGCTCATACAGGTCGCGCACCAGCTTGCCGGGGCCTTTGGGGGCCACCATCAATACGTCGGTGCCCTCGGGGGCGATAATCTGGCCGTAGTGGATGTTGAAGCCGTGGGCGAACATGATGGCCGCGCCCTTTTTCATGTTGGGGGCCACGTCGGCGGCGTATACCGCGGCCTGGACCTGGTCGGGCAGCAGGAACATGATCAGGTCGGCTTCGGCCACGGCCTGCTTGATGGGCGCGGCCTTCAGACCGTCCTGTTTGACCTTGTCAAAGGTCTTGGAGCCTTCGCGCAGGGCCACGGTGACGTCCAGGCCCGAGTCGTGCAGGTTGTTGGAGTGGGCCCGGCCCTGGGAGCCGTAGCCAAGCACGCAAATCTTTTTGCCTTTCAAAAGGCTCATGTCGCAGTCGTTCTCATAATAAATCGTGACGGCCATTATCGTTTTCTCCTCAATTATTCTGGTAGAGATTGTAAGTTCCCTGGGGATCTTCGTCCGGGTCCGGCACATAGGCGCTGCCAGCGCCTTCCATGCCTTCTTTAATGGAGCGGTCCCTGGCCAGCACGATCTGGCCGGTGCGGGCCACCTCCATAATGCCATAAGGTTTCAAATTGTCTATCATGGCCTCGACCTTGTTGCGGTTCCCGGCCACCTCGATAATCATGCAGCGGTTGTCCACGTGGTCCACGTTGGCCCGGAACACATCCACCAGTTGCAGGATTTGGGTCCTTTGCTCAGGCGTGGCCTTAACCTTGATCAGGGCCAGGCCGCGCTCCACCCTGGGCTGCTGGGACTGGTCGCGGACCTTGATCACGCTGACCAGCCGCCTGAGCTGCTTGGCCGCCTGATCCACGGTGTGGTGGTCGCCGCCCACCACCACGGTGATGCGGCTGACCTGGGGATCTTCGGTCTCGCCCACGGCCAGGCTGGTGATGTTGAAGCCCCGGCGGGCGAACAGACCGGCCACCCTGGCCAAAACACCGGGCTCGTTGCGCACCAGAACGCTGATCGGGTAGTACTGTTCGCTCATTTGCACTCTCCGCTCTTGCAGGGGATGAACTCGGCGTTGGCTCCGCCCGGCGGCACCATGGGCAGCACCTCGGCTTCGCGCTCGATCATCACATCCAAGACCACCGGCAGCTTGTTGTCCTTGGCCGCGGCCAGGGCCCACTCCAGGGCCGGAACAAACTCGGAGGGCTTTTCCACCCGGCGGCCCATGGCCCCGAAGGCCTCGGCGACCTTGTCATAGGGCGGCACTGCCGTTTCGGACTGGCTCATGCGCTTGTCAAAGAACATCCGCTGCCACTGGGCCACCATGCCCAGCCAGGCGTTGTTGAGGACGATTGCCACCAGGGGCACCCGGTAGCGCACTGCCGTGGCCAACTCCTGGATGTTCATCAAAAACGAGCCGTCGCCGTCAAAGCAGACCACATGCTTGTCCTGGGCGCCCATCTGAGCCCCGATGGCCGCGGGCAGGCCGAAACCCATGGTGCCCAGGCCGCCGCTGCTGATCAGGGTGCGGGGCTTGGTGAACGGGTAATACTGGGCCACCATCATCTGGTGCTGGCCAACGCCGGTGACCACGATGTCGTCGGACGAGAGCAGCTTTGCCGTTTCCTGGATGGCCCACTGGGGAGCGATGATGCCTTCGCTCTGGGGATAGACCATGGGGTATTTGGCCTTCCAGCCGTCGATCTGTTTGAGCCAGGCCGCGGTGTCGGGCTTTTCCTCCCATTGCCGGGCCCCGGCCAGCATCTGCATGAGCACCTGTCCGGCGTCGCCCACCACGCCCACGTCGCAGTGCATGTTTTTGCCCATCTCCGAAGCGTCGATGTCGATATGGACGATCTTGGCCGAAGGCGCGAAGCGCTGCACATTGCCGGTGACGCGGTCGTCCAGGCGGCAGCCGGTGACGATGAGCACGTCGGAGTTGTAGATCGACAGGTTGGCGTATCCCGTGCCGTGCATGCCGGGCATGCCCAGGTCGAGCCTGTGTCCCGCCGGGAAGGCCCCCAGGCCCATCAGGGTGGTGGTCACCGGGATGTTTAAAAGCTCGGCGAACTCCAGCAGATGCTTGTGACCGCTGGCGTGGATAATGCCGCCGCCGGCCAGGATGCAGGGCCGTTTGGCCTTTTGGATAACCTGCAAGGCCCGCTCCACCTGCAGGGGATGGCCCTTGAAGGGGGGCTTGTAGCCGGTGGGCGGCAGGGGCGTGGCCTGACGGCGTTCGCACTCGCTGACGGCCACGTCCCGGGGCAGGTCGATGAGCACAGGGCCGGGCCTGCCGCTCAGGGCCACGTAAAAGGCCTCGGCAAAGACCTCGGGCAGCTCGTCGGCGCTCTGCACCTGATAGTTGTGCTTGGTGATGGGCATGGTGATGCCGCGCATGTCGGCTTCCTGGAAGGCGTCGTTGCCTAACAGGCTGGTGCCCACCTGGCCGGTGATGGCCACCAGGGGCGTCGAGTCCATGAAGGCGTCGGCCAGGCCGGTGACCAGGTTCGTCGCGCCGGGGCCGCTGGTGGTCATGACCACGCCGGGCTTGCCCGTGGCCCGGGCATAGCCTTCGGCCATGTGGGCCGCGCCCTGCTCATGGCCCACCAAAACGTGGCCAAAGCAGCGGTGACGGTAAAGGGCGTCGTAAACGGGCATGATCTGTCCGCCGACCATACCGAAGATCAGTTCCACGCCTTGGGCGCGCAGGGCGTCGACAACCGCGTCGGCGCCGGTGTATGGGGTACCGGTCATTTGTTTCGCTCCGGTTTGGGCTGCTGAGGTGCTCATTTATTTATCGCTCTTTTCAAAGGGGTCGCGCATGACCGCGCCGCTGGCGGCGCTGGTGACGCCGGCCGCGTAACGGGCCAGGGCCCCGCTGGTAAACTTGGGTTTGGGCGGCTGCCAGTTCCGGCGGCGCTTTTCCAATTCCTCGCCACTGACATCCAGCTCCAGCTTGCGGGCCGGGATGTCGATGCTGATGATGTCGCCGTCTTGGATCAGGGCCATCAGGCCGCCCTGGGCCGCCTCGGGGCTGACATGGCCGATGGCCGCGCCCCGGCTGCCGCCGCTGAAACGGCCGTCGGTGATCAGGGCCACCTTGCCGTCCAGATCTCCACCCGAAATAAGGGCCGTCAGGGCCAGCATCTCGCGCATGCCGGGGCCTCCGGCAGGCCCCTCGTAGCGTACAATGACCACTTCGCCCTCTTTGATACCCCCGGCGTTATAGGCCTCGATGGCCGCTTCCTCGCGGTCGAAGCAATGGGCCGGGCCGGAGTGGCGCATCATCTCCGGGGCCACGGCGGTCTGCTTAACCACCGCTCCCTGGGGAGCCAGGTTGCCCATGAGCACCGCGATGCCGCCCTGGTCGTGCACCGGCTCGTCCATGGTGTGGATGATGCGCATGCCGCCGGCCTCCAAGTTGGAGATTTCACCGGCAAGGTAATCGGCGATATAGCCGCCCACGGCCTTGCAGGAGGTGTTGATCACCGGCTCCAGGGCCTTCATCACCGCGCCGATGCCCCCGGCCACGTGCAGGTGCTCCAGGCGCATGGGGCCGCCGGGGCTCATAGAGGCCAGGTGCGGAGTTTGCCGCGAAAGCCGGTCAAAGTCGGCCAGGCCGAATTTCACCTTGGCCTCGTGGGCGATTGCCGGCAGGTGCAGGGCCGTATTGGTGCTGCCGCCCAGGGCCAGGTCCACCAGGCAGGCGTTTTCAAAGGCCGCCGCGGTCATGATGGCCGAAGGGCGCAGATCGGCGGCCACCACGTCCAGGATGGCCTTGCCGCTCTGATAGGCGATTTTTTTCTTGTCGTCACTTATGGCCAGGGCGCAGGCGCAGCCGGGCAGGCTCATGCCCAGGGCCTCGGTTATGCAGGCCATGGTGTTGGCCGTGAACATGCCCGAGCATGATCCGGCGCCGGGGCAGGCGCAGGCCTCCAGGTCGGAAAGCTGGGCCTCGGTCCACTGGCCCGAAGCCACCTTGGCCACGCCCTCGAAGACCGTGATCAGGTCGACCATGTTGCCTTCGTGGCGTCCGGCGGCCATGGGCCCGCCGGTGACCATGATGGCCGGAATATCCAGGCGGGCGGCGGCCATGAGCATGCCGGGGACGATCTTGTCGCAGCTGGCCAAAAGCACGATGCCGTCAAAGCAGTGGGCCCGGGCCATCAACTCCACGCTGTCGGCCACGATCTCCCGGCTGGGCAGAGACGCGTGCATGCCGTCGTGGCCCATGGCCAGGCCGTCGCAGATGCCGATGGTGTTGAATTCCATGGGCGTGCCGCCTGCATCGCGGATGCCGCGCTTGACATCGGCGGCCAGCTTGTCCAGGTGGATATGACCCGGAACTACCTCGTTGAAGGAATTGGCAATGCCGATCAGCGGCTTTGCAATGGCCGCGTCATCCAGGCCCATGGCCTTTAGCAGGCTGCGCTGGGGAGCGCGGGCAACACCTTGTTTGACCTTGTCGCTACGCATCTTTAGTGCTCTTCCGAGCCGACCGGCGCTAATGAAAACACACAGCTCAATACCGGAACACCGGTTTGCCGATCTCGCTCTATATAATTAAATTTTTAAAAACTGAGTTTGTTTTGGGTTCGGCCTCTATAGAGGCAGAATAATTACTACGCGGGATACTCGTACGGAGGATAGGAGGCCGGAGAAGGGAGCGGACAGGGATGTGGATTGTTGGACCTGTTTTCGGTCCGGCCAATTTCGTTGTGCAGATGCATCTGGGCGCATCATCGCTGTATCCTCCGATAGCAAATAGTGATTATTGGTGCATTAACATGACCATTGGGTACTGTCAATACACCGATGCGGACAAAACGCAAATTTACGCAAATTGTGCGTTTTGTCCGCTTGCATTTGTTGTTGTCCACCGGCTGGACGCCGGGTCAAACTAGCGGTTGATCCGTTTGTCGCGCCCTATTTCGGAGAACTAATGTTAAACATTTTAAGTTCGTTGCCACACTTAAAGATGGGCCAGGAACGTTCCAAGCAGTTGGATCCCCCCATGGCATGGCAAGCGCTTCTTTCACAAGAGGCTGTGTCGTCTCGTTTGCTGAATTTGGCGATGACTACAAACAAGCCCTCCATGGTGGTCCATTTGCCACTGATCTCCGCAGCCGCGTCGTATTGGGCAGAATCCGCTTTGCTCAAGGTCATGGAGTACGCCTGGGTTAAGCACAGGGTCTTGGCGATTGTATTGCCCAACCCGTCGGCGGCGGCCGCCGTGGCCCAAAGGCCCAGCGCCACAACTATCGCTAACAACGTGAGAAACCGTTTCATTATCCAGCGCTCCTTGGCTCTCATGATTACCGATGAAATGGCCGCCCGTTGGGTGGCGGCCATTGTCGGGGCCATTCTCAAAAATGGTCCGGCTTGGCGTTCGATCAGCCTGCCGCGTCCTATTCGACCCAAGGAGCAGAGTTCTTATTTTTAAGCACGTTGCCGTTTTTTTCGATGGCCCAGGACTTTGCCGGGCAGTTGAGTTCGGTGGCTTTGCAAACGCTTCTTTCGCAAGAGGCCGAGCCGTCTCGTTTGCCGAACCTGGCAGTAATTACCTTCGTGCTCTCCATGGTGATGTACTGGCCGGTGATCACCGAAGCCGCATCGTATCGGGCCGAGTCGGCATCGCTTAGGGTGATGGATGCCGCTAGGGTATGGCACAGGGTCCTGGCGATCATGTCGCCAAAATCATTGGCGGCCGCTGCCGTGGCCCCAAGGCCCAGCGCCGCCAACACCACGAACAACGTAAGATACCGTTTCATTATCCAGCGCTCCTTTTATCGCACTGTTACAGGTGAAGTGGCCTCCCGTTGGGTCATGGCCGATAGAGTCCCGGTTATAGCCGTAGGTCAATGTTTGTAGAATATTGCCGTTTTTCTAGACATTCCACCCCGTCGCCTTGCAATTGGTGTTGTCCGCCAGGCAAAGCGTATGCTTTATTCGGTGCCGCTGAATGTGGTCCTTTTGAGCATGTTGCCTTCTTTGGCAATGGGCCAGGCCGAGGCCGGACAATCGCCGCCTCCTGGATGGCAACTGCTTTTTTCACAGGCAGCTGAATTGGTGGTCTTAATGAACTTGGCCGTGACTATCGCGCCGTTTTTCTCGATTCGGTATTGGCCGACAAACGTCTCTGTTGCGTCGTATTGGGCCGACTCGCTGTCGCTGAGGACCACAGACTCGGCCCCGGTGAGGCAAAGGCGCTGGGCGATCTTTTCGCCGAGAGAGTCGGCCAGGGCCGGAGCCGCACTCAGGCAAACCACGGCCAGGGCAAAGATTGTTGCGAATGTCTTTTTCATCATGGTCTCCAAAACTTTAGTTATTCAGCCGGTGAAGCGGCCTTGATTTCGATTTTCTTCGCATCCAGGACCTTGTTGCCGGGGCGCAGGACATAGCGCACTTCATATTGCCCCGGATTTTTCGGGGCCCGCAGCTTGACCGGATTGCCCCTGGATGTGTTGGCGTAGTGCACATAGGCCCCTTGGCTCTGATCGGGACGGGCGATGGTGATAAGGTCGCCCCGGTTGCCCGGCCCCTGCCAGCTCACCTCGAACTGGCTGTCGGCCTCCGCTGATTCAGGAGGTGTTACCGTGGCACTGACGGCCTTGATTTCGATGGTGGTTTTGGCCAGGATCTTGGAGCCCTGACCCAGGATGTAGCGGACCTCGTATGTGCCGGGGTCTGATGGAGCCCTGAGCTTCAGCGGATTGCCTTTGCCGGTGTAGGTGTAGCCGACATAGCTGCCGCCACCCTGGTCTGGCCGGGCTATTGAAATGGAGTCGTGTTTGTTGTCCGGACCGGTCCAGGTTACGTCGAATTCCGAGGCCACGTCCGCCGACTGCGGAGCCTGAACCGTGGCGCTGACGGCCTTGATTTCGATGGTGGTCTTGGCCAGGATCTTGGAGCCCTGACCCAGGATGTAGCGGACCTCGTATGTGCCGGGGTCTGATGGAGCCCTGAGCTTCAGCGGATTGCCTTTGCCGGTGTAGGTGTAGCCGACATAGCTGCCGCCACCCTGGTCTGGCCGGGCTATTGAGATGGAGTCGTGTTTGTTGTCCGGACCGGTCCAGGTTACGTCGAATTCCGAGGCCACGTCCGCCGACTGCGGAGCCTGAACCGTGGCGCTGACGGCCTTGATTTCGATGGTGGTCTTGGCCAGGATCTTGGAGCCCTGACCCAGGATGTAGCGGACCTCGTATGTGCCGGGGTCTGATGGAGCCCTGAGCTTCAGCGGATTGCCTTTGCCGGTGTAAGTGTAGCCGACATAGCTGCCGCCACCCTGGTCTGGCCGGGCTATTGAGATGGAGTCGTGCTTGTTGTCCGGACCGGTCCAGGTTACGTCGAATTCCGAGGCCACGTCCGCCGACTGCGGAGCCTGGACGGTCGCGGATACGGCCTTGATTTCGATGGTGGTTTTGGCCAGGATCTTGGAGCCCTGACCCAGGATGTAGCGGACCTCGTATGTGCCGGGGTCTGATGGAGCCCTGAGCTTCAGCGGATTGCCTTTGCCGGTGTAGGTGTAGCCGACATAGCTGCCGCCACCCTGGTCTGGCCGGGCTATTGAGATGGAGTCGTGCTTGTTGTCCGGACCGGTCCAGGTTACGTCGAATTCCGAGGCCACGTCCGCCGACTGCGGAGCCTGTACCGTGGCGCTGACGGCCTTGATTTCGATGGTGGTTTTGGCCAGGATCTTGGAGCCCTGACCCAGGATGTAGCGGACCTCGTATGTGCCGGGGTCTGATGGAGCCCTGAGCTTCAGCGGATTGCCTTTGCCGGTGTAGGTGTAGCCGACATAGCTGCCGCCACCCTGGTCTGGCCGGGCTATTGAGATGGAGTCGTGCTTGTTGTCCGGACCGGTCCAGGTTACGTCGAATTCCGAGGCCACGTCCGCCGACTGCGGAGCCTGAACCGTGGCGCTGACGGCCTTGATTTCGATGGTGGTCTTGGCCAGGATCTTGGAGCCCTGACCCAGGATGTAGCGGACCTCGTATGTGCCGGGGTCTGATGGAGCCCTGAGCTTCAGCGGATTGCCTTTGCCGGTGTAAGTGTAGCCGACATAGCTGCCGCCACCCTGGTCTGGCCGGGCTATTGAGATGAAATCGGACTTGTAATCCGGTCCGGTCCAAGTCACCTCGAACTCGGTGGCCACGTCTGCCGACTGCGGGGCTTGCACCGTGGCCTCCACCGGGGTTATCTGGATATCAGCCCTGGCCAACACTTTTCTGGTGTGGCCGTGGATGTAGCGCAGTTCATAAGCACCCTCTTGGCTGGGCGCGATCAGCTTGGCCGGGTCGCCAAATTTGGTATAGGCGTAGTTGCCGTGTCGGCTGTCTTCTGATCCCTTGGGGACGATGGAGACAACATCGCCGCGGCTGTCGGGGCCCTTCCACGACACCTCGAAGGAGCTGGCCACGGGAGCCTGGGCCGGTCCGCTGATTTCAGCGGTGCCGGGGTCTTCCACAACCGGTGCTGGCGGTTCCTTGGCCTTTTCCACGGTCTGGTTCAGGGCGTCGCGTAGTGAAGCGGCGTCATCGGCGGCCAGGAACAGGCCCCCGGTCTGGTCGGCTAGACAGCGCAGGCGGTCCTGGTCGCCCTTGGACAGGCCGAATCCGACGACATGCACCGAAAAGTCAACACCGGTCCGGGCAAGTTCGGCGGCCAGCTGGCAGGGATCAATGTTGCAGGTCTCCAGTCCGTCGCTGACCAGGATCACCGTGGCCCGCCTTTCGGTGTAGCGCAGGGCTTGGGCCGCCTGCTTGACAGCCGCGCTCAAGGGAGTCTTGCCCTTGGGTTGAATGGCCTCGACTTTCACCTTCATTGCCGATGGGTTGTGGGGCCCCAGGGGCATGACCGTCTCTATATCGTCGCAGTCGCCCTTGCGGCGGTGGCCGTAGACGATGAGCCCCGTCTCGAAACCTGCGGGCATGTTGTCGATCAGATCGGCCATGACTTCCTTGGCAATGGTTATCTTGGCCTTGCCGTCGATCTGGCCCCACATGGAGCCCGAGGCGTCCAGGACGAAAATCACGCTGGAGGGATCGTTGGCCTTTGGCGCCGCCAAGGCCGAGAAGCAAAAAGCCGCCAGCGTGAAAACAAGGCATAATGCAACAGATAACAGAGTCGATTTTTTACAAAAAACGCGCGGACTTCGGATCATGATCATCCTCGGAGCCTGATTGGAATTTTTTGGGTCGACCCGCAAAGGCGGGAGATTAACTTTTTGTAATTAGAGCATAATTTACAAGACAATGGAATAGACACATTTATGGAAAACGTTGGGATATCATCAGGTGAAAATGTTTCCATAACTTATTGAAAATATGGTGGTTAGGAGAATGGTCTCCTGGTGCGCGGAAGTAATCAATCCCACCGTCAGCGGAGAACTTCAATAGGCGGCCCGTGGCTAACCAATCTAACTGTTTAATGGGCTGCTACTCAGAGGCTTCCGGGACCTTTTCCACGCCGATATAGATCAGCTTGGGGCTTGCCAGTTTGACCTTGGCGATGCGCCAGCCGTTGTCGGCCAGGATTCGGTGCAGGGAGTAGTGGTAATAGGTGACCGATTCGTCTTTTTTATTGGGCGGCTCCCGGAATACGCATGAGACCACATCCGGCGCGAAGCACACCTCGGAGTTGTCGGCCCCGGGTGAGGACGAAACCAGGGTCATCAGCCCCGCGCCCAAGGCAAGCGCGGTCAAACAACCCAGGAAAAACGACTTCAGGTGTAGGGTCATGGCCAACATCCCATCAGTGGTTAACGGGCATTTATTCCGTAATATCAGGCTAGCATGACCTGTAGTTTCTTCCAGTATAGAAAATGGTGCGTCAACGCACCGCCCAGATGGTGAACCAGGTGAAATCCGCCTCCCGGCGCTGGATTACGCGGTAGCCCAGCACCTTGAGCCGGTCTTCCAACAGGCCCACGAAACTGCGCATGATGCCCGAGAGAATCAGGTCTGACTTGCCCTGGAGCTTGGCCGGGTCGGCCAGGATTTTTTCCTGGACCTGCCAATGCAGGTTTGACAGCACCACCGAGGCCGGCAGGTGGATGAAATCCTGGGCCTGGCCTTCGTGGGCGGTGATGTCGAGATTGTTGAGAGCGGCGTTGTCGGCGGTGGTGCTCACGCAAAGGGGGTTCAGGTCCACCGCGTCCACGGCGGATGCGCCCCAGGCGGCGGCGGCCATGGCCAGGATGCCCGTACCGCAGCCCAGGTCCAGCACATGGCCCAAGGGGCCTTGTTTGCACCGCAGATCCAACAGTTCGAGGCAGTGTTGGGTGGTGGGGTGCAGGCCCGAGCCGAAAACCAGGCCCGGGTCCAGGCGCAGGTGTTTGGCTCCCGGTGGGGCCCGGTAATCGCTCCAGGCCGGGGCGATATGCAGGTCGCCGGCGATGACCGGCTCCAGAGATTGGCCGCCCTGCCATTGCTCATAGGTGAGATTGTGCTGGTTTAAAAGGCGCAACTCGCCGTCCTTGGCCAGTATGGTTGTCACCACCTGGTCCGAGGGACGGTCGAAAAACACGAAACTGGTGTCGGCCTCCAACCAAAGGCCGAGAAAACCCGGTCCCGCGCTTTGGCAGGCCTGGCGGGCGTCACCGGCTATTTCGTAGATGAACAGATCGTCGTATGGAGCCTTGGTCATTCGCTGCCCGGTATGCCGCCTCCGCTGGCCCGGCTGTTCAGGCCGACGGAGGCGTTTATAGTAAGCCTAGGATTCAAGCAGGAATATGACTTCAAGCCTGACGCGGTATTCAAAGATGTTGTTGTCTGAAACGGCCACTCGCTGTTCGGTGACCTTCATGCCGGTGATGTCGCGCAGGGTGCGGGCGGCCCGCTCAAAGCCAACTTTGATGGCGTCATCAAAGCTGATTGGAGATGCGGCGATGATTTCAGTGACTCTCGCAACTCGTTTTTCTGCCATTTTTCAATACCTCCGCCGCGCCGGGGCAATGGCGCGGTGTGATAATTTTTGTAGTCTTTATAATCCCTTAAATGCCGGATAGAGCCAACAAACCCTAGGCATTATCCGCCATGCTAGCATATGGTTTAAGCGGTACTCAAGATTAACCGGAGATGCACTTGTGAACAAAGGCAGCCATTTGTGCTGAATTTAACTTTATCCTTGACACCAAATAGACAGAGAGCTAAAAAGACCTGTCAGCCCGCCAGAACCTAGAAGTTTTTGGGCTGCAATGGCGGACGGCATGATTGGCAAGCCACCCAAAGAAATGTGGGATCACTTGGCCCTAACAATGCAGGTCGGTTTGACCTTCGCAGGGTCGGTGCTCTTTTGCTTTGCTATCGGCTACTGGTTGGACCGGTGGCTGGGTACCAAAGGTGTGTTCATAACGGTTTTTCTGTTATTGGGCATAGCGGGTGGAGCCTACACCGCATATCGGCAGATAATGGAGTTGGTACCTCCCAGCTCCGAGGATGGGGATGGAAAACCAGCCGATGATTGAGGCGACTCCCATGGAGTTTGCCAAAACCGTGATTAAGCATGCGCTGTTTTACACCCTTGCCGTTGCTGCGGTTTTGCTGTTTTGCGGCAAGCCTTCCTGGGCCAGAGGCCTGGGCTTGGGTGGACTGGCATCGGGGATCAACTTTCTGGCCATGAGCTTGTTGCTGCCGCGGGCAGTGCTTACCGGCGGACGCTCGGGTCAGGGATGGGGCGCACTCTCACTGGGACTTCGTCTTGTGCTCATGGGGGTGGCCTTTGGGGTTGCCCTGGCAATGCCACAGCGGTTTGCTCCGGCGGCGTGCGCGGTAGGGTTGTTCGCCGTTCAGCTTACCATTTTTATAGATCGCTTCATTGAGGGATTGAAGGCCAACACTGCGGGGAGTAACTAGAGCGTGGAAGATCTAAATCACGTACCCCAGTGGGTATTGGATGTCGCCGGATACCAGGTGACATTGAACTCCGAGACGATCATCATGTCATGGGTCGTCATGGCGTTCCTGATCGTGTTCGGGTTTTTATCGACCCGCAAGCTGAGCATCCTGCCCGGTCCCTGGCAGACCGTCGGCGAGCTGATGGTCAACGCGTTCCAGGAACTGGTGAACGATGCCTTGGATGAGGGCAACCGGGGATACTTCCCCATGATCATGACGCTGTTCATGTTCTTGATGTTGTCCAACATGTTGGGCGTCATTCCGGGGTTGTCCGAGCCCACGAAAGACCTGAACACGCCTTTGGCCTACGGTCTATTGGGCTTTGTATGCGCCCACTACGCCGGCATCAAAACCAAAGGCATAAAGGCCTATCTCAAGGAATACTGCGAGCCGATGTTCTTCATGGCCCCGCTCAACATCATTGGCGAACTTTCAAAGGTGGTTTCGATCTCCTTCCGTCTGTTCGGCAACATCATGGGCGGCGCCATCATTATCTCGGTGGTCGGCCATCTGGTCTACCAGGTAGTTTTGCCGCCGTTCCTGAACGCATTTTTCGGCGTATTCGTCGGTACGATCCAGGCCTTCGTGTTCACCATGTTGACCCTGGTATACATTTCGGTCCAGACCAAGTAGGTGCCGTGACATGAGCTATAGCAGCGAAATTTGGGTTGGAGCCGCGGCTTATCTGGGCGCGGGCTTGGCCGTGGGCTTCGGCGCACTAAGCGTCGCCCTCGGTGAAGGTTACGCGGCCGGTAAGGCCGGACAGGCTATCAGCAAAAATCCCAGCATGGCCGCCCCGGTCATGAAGAACATGCTCATCGGCCAGGCCGTTGCCGAGTCGGCGGGCATCTTCGCCTTGGTCGTGGCCATGTTGCTGGCCTTCGCCGATACCACCGGCGCTGATTTGCTTCAGGCATTCGCGTACCTGGGCGCGGCCCTTTCCATGGGCCTGGCGGCCATGGGTTCGGGCTTTGGCTCTGGCCTGCCCGCGGCGGAGTGTTGCGAGGGCATTGCCGACAACCCCGAAGTGCAGGGCGGCTTGGCCACCAACATGCTCATTGGTTCGGCTATGTGCCAGACGCCGGCCATCTTCGGCATGGTCGTGTCCTTTATCCTTATATTCTTCGATACGTCCGGAATGGACCTGTGGCCCAGCTGGGCCGCTATTTTGGGCGCCGGCCTGGGCATGGGCCTTTCGGCCATCGGTTCGGGCCTCGGCTCGGGCATGCCGGCCGGAGCTGCCACCCAGGGCATCGCCAGGCAGCCGATGGCGGCGTCGGGCCTGCGCACCAATATGCTTATCGGCTCTGCCGTCAGCCAGACCCCGGCCATCTTCGGCATGGTGGTGTCTTTCCTGTTGCTGTACATGGACTGGAGTTCCTTGCCGGCCTGGCCTGGCTGGGCGTTTTTGCTTGGCGCGGCCGTGTCCGTCGGCCTTGGCGCCTTTGGCCCGGGCATCGGCAACGGCATGATCGCGGCCAACGCGGCCGCAGGCATCGCCCGTATGCCCGATACCCAAAGAACGATGACCCCGGCCATGCTCATCGGCATGACCGTGAGCCAGTCGACTGTCATCTACGCCTTTTTGGTGTCGCTCATTCTGCTGGTCACGCCCGTACAGGCCAGCGACACCATAGTGTCGTGGATGATACCCTTGGCCGCGTCCTTGTGCATGGGCCTTGGAGCCATAGGCCCAGGTATCGGCGAAGGCTTTGTGGGTGCTTGCACCGTCACCAGAATCTCGCGTGGAATGGAAAACGCGGGCATGCTAACCAGGATTATGCTGGTCGGTATGGCCGTTACGGAATCAACGGCGATCTATTCGCTGATCGTCGCTCTGGTTCTCTTATACGTAGTTTAACTAAAACCAAACTTTGTGAACACGGCGGGTTGTAATGGAATGGCCCGTCAATCAGACAAGGAGACAACGAAATGGCCATCGAAGGTGCTGATCTGATTCGTGCCACCGCTCTGATGGGCGCTGGTCTGGCCATGGGCATTGGCGCTATTGGGCCGGCAGTAGGTGAAGGTTTTGCCGCGGGCAAGGCTATTGAAGCCATTGGCCGTAACCCGAAAGAAGCCGGTCTGCTGACCCGTACCATGCTGGTCGGTCAGGCGGTTACCGAGTCCACCGGTATTTACTCTTTGGTCGTGGCCCTCCTGCTGCTGTTCGTCGTTTAAGCGGGGGCCGAGGCAGTAGCGGCTCATGATTAGCCTAAACGCAACAATTATTGTTCAGATCATCAACCTCTTGGTGCTGATCGCGATCCTCAACCGGATAATGTTCCGGCCGCTTAAGAGCATGCTCGCCAAGCGGAACGAGGCGGTCCAGGGTGGATTGGCCGAGGCCAAGGCAGCCACGGAAAAGGCTTCCGGTCGCAAGGACGAGTACACCCACAATCGCAACAAGGGCCGGGCCGATATTCACAAGCGGCTGCACGCCCTGCGCGAGGAGACCGAGGAAAAAGCAACGAAGTTGATTTCTGAGACTCAGGACAAGGCTCGCGAGGACTACCGCGTGTTCGTCGATAAGGTCGAGGCCGAAATGGTCAAGGCCCGCGAGGAAATCAAGGCGGAAGCCGAAGCCGTGGCCCGTTCCATGGCTAGTCTGGTCTTGGGCAGGGAGGTATCGTGAAAAGATACCATTGGATATGCCTGGCGGTAGTGTTGGCGGTTGTACTGCTGGCTGTTCCGGCTTGGGCAGCCGAGGAACTGCCCGAATGGCGTAAGACGTGGGACATGGTCTGGCGGGTGCTCAACTTCCTCATCCTAGCCGGTTTGATTGTCAAGTTTGGCCGTCAACCAATGAAGGCTTTCCTGGCCGGGCAGCGTGATTCGCTGGCCGAGAAAATTCAGGAAATGGAAGAGGCCAAAGCCGAGGCCGAGGCGGATCTCAAGGAAATTGAGTCCCGTATTGCCGGCCTGACGGACGAGTTGAGCAAGTTCGAGGAAACGGTGGCCTCTCAGGCCGCCAAGGACCGCGAGGATATCATGGCTTCGGCCGAGTTCGAGGCAAAGGTCATCCTTGAGAGAACGACGCGCCAGTCCGAAATGGCCCTTGAGCAGGCCCGCAAAGACATGACCGCCGAACTGGTCGAAATGGCAGGTACCGACGCGGTTGAAATGGTTCAGGCAGCGATAAACTCGGACGATCTCAGCAGGCTGGTTTCCGAATTTAGCAGCCAGGTGATGGCCAAGAGCGCTGCTTAGCGGCCGCACAAGGTGAGTCATTCAGGCCCGGAACGGACCGGAATGAAAACTCGTGAAAGGAGTGCCATGGCTGTCATCACCATTAGCAAGGAATTTGCTTCGGGCGGGGTGACGTTGGCCCATGATTTGGCCAAGAAGCTCAACTACAGACTAGTGGGGCGGAGCGTCTTGGCCGAGCTGTCTCGCCGCTTGGGAATGAGCGAGGCCGAGGTTGAGCTTCTGAAAAGGGGCAAGGACACCCGCTGGATCAGAATGGTGGACAATTATCTGTTGCACACCGTGCGCCGTATGAGCCAGCAGCCCGATGCCGCACTGGATGACAAGCAGTATTTCCAGGCAGTGCAAAAGCTGATCAGCGATGTGGCCTCCGAGGGAGATTTGATTACCATCGGCTGGGGCGCCCAGTTCATTCTGATGGGCACGCCGGGTGTCACCAACATCCGCGTAATCGCACCGCTGGAGGACCGGGGGCTGCGCCTGCACAAGGACCGGGGCATTCCGGTTGAACAGGCGGTAAAGGAGTGCGAACGCCAGGACGGTTATTCCCAGTCTTATATCAAGAACTACCTGGGCAGTGACTGGGCGGATCCCCATAATTACCATATGGTCGTCAATATGGGGGCTTTGGGTTTTGACTTTGAGAAGGCCGTTACCGCGGTGAAGTCGGTCCTGTAATATAAAATATTTATTTTAAAAGCGGAGTGCCGTTCGGCGCTCCGCTTTTTGTTTATGCAATCTTTCGAGATAGCCTTAAGTAACAAGTTGTTCCCTGGGATGTAATTTTGGAAGTAGAAAAAATCGCCAAAAATTAGGAGAAAAGTTTGATGTTTTCACATCTGTGCCTATAATATACGTATTAGTAAGACGTATTCATATGTCACAATTTTATAGGCATAAGAAATGAGGTTGCACCATGGCCTACGCAGCAAATAGAACGTCAAGATTCCTCATGGCGATGCTGGTGTCGGTCTTATTGGCGGCTTCACCCGCAGCGGCCAGCACCATTGTCATCGATGGCAAATACGACGCAAATGAAGGGTATGCCCAATCATATTCGCTACCGTTCTATGCCAGCAACGGTGAAGTATATTACGGATCAATGTATACGGCCGTTGAATCGGGGACAAACAATCTGGCAATTGCCATAGTTCTGCCCTTACAGATCAACGACACGAGCTATGGTTCCACTTCCATGGCCGCCCCGTTTTATTGGCCGGGCAAGGGCCGCAAGTTTGACCAAATCGTGGGCTCCGACCATATCGGCTTGACCATCACCAGCACAACCGGCGATGTGCTCATCGATGCCCTTGTGGACAACCTGGCCAAGTACGAAATGAAGGACGGCAGCGTTGAGTATCACTCCACCGGCGTGACCAACGGCAGTCCTTATCCAAGCGATGTCTACAAGGTACGCCAGGGTGACGGCCAGATGCTTGTGGGCGACGCTTCATCGGTGCTCGCTTCCAAGACATCACTGGATTACAACTACAATGTAGTGGGCTACACCAATACCACCAATTCGCCGACACCCGGTTCGGTCAGCGGTTATATTGACCAGATGATCTACGAGATTCTCATTGACGGCGACGCCCTAACGGATGAAAACGGCAACTTCATCTTCGGCGGAGCGGCCATGACTCTGGCCCACCTTTCACCTGAAAAGATCGGCCTGGATCATATCGGACCGCCTACGCCCGATCCTCCGAGTGGAGAGACACCCGAACCCGGCACAATGCTCCTTTTGGGCAGCGCCTTCATGGGGTTCGGCTTGCGCAGGTTCTGGCGCCGGTAGACACGCTAAAGATAAAAAACAAGCCCTGCCGCTGAGAGGCGGCGGGGCTTTTTTTGCCATTAAGGAATGCCCTAAAAAATAAGTGCATTTTCCATGGCTAAATCGCTACAATTTTAATATGTAATAAGGTTTGGTTGGCTTTTAACAAAACTTGGGAGAAGACCCATGTTTGAAAGAAAAATCGTATATTTGGCCATGGCAATGCTGGTGATGTTGATTGGCACGCCGGCTCTGGCTGAAGAGGCCCCCACGCCCGATGACCTGAACACGTACAACACGGAAGTAAATCAGTACCAGCAAGAGCTGAATAATTTTTTCAACAGCATGTTCGTTCGCGCACCAAGCGGAGCCGAACTGACGGTGTTTGAGCAGAATTTCAGCGTGAGCAAAAAAAGCAGCAGCTTGACAAGGGCCTTCCGTCGGGCCAAGGACGAACTCAACGCCCAGGTTCAGGCATGGACCAACAGCATAGCTGCCCAGGGATACGCGCCGGTGGATGACCCCGCGCCGATAATGGAGATGCAACACAAATGGGGAATTAGCGGATTTAAGTTTTACGTGCGCCTAAAGTTGCACGCCAAGATTTGGACCGTGAAGATGCCCCAGTGATTCAGCTGTCCTGGTCTTCTTCGCTCAAACCAAAGACCCGCTTGATAAGGGCGATCTGATTGCGCCTGGTCTCGGCCGAGGCATGACCCTGGCCCTTTAAAAAGAGAATCGGATCGTGCAGCAACTTTTTGGTCAGGGCCCTGGTCAGTCGGTCCACGGCCTGGGCCTGGTCAGGGGTTAGCCCGGCGCTGCGTAGGGTATAGTCTATCTCGGCCTGGCGGATGGCTTCGGCCTTGGTCGATAGCGAGGCGATGGTCGGGGCAACGGATAGCCCCTTGAGCCATTGGCGGAACTTGACCACCTCTTCGGCCACGATTAGCTCGGCCTGGGAGGCCTCTTCGGTGCGGTTGGCCCGGTTCTGCTCCACCACCTGGGTCAGGTCGTCGATATCATAGACAAAGCAGTTTGATATCTGGGCCACGGCCGGGTCCACGTCCCTGGGCACGGCTATATCTATGAAAAAGATAGGCTTGTGGCGGCGTTTTTTCATCGCCGTCTTGGCCAAGGCCTTGGTCACCACCGGTTCGGTGGCTCCGGTGGAGGTGATGACGATATCGGCCTCGGCAAGGCAGGCGTCAAGAGTTTCCATGGTCCGGGCCTTGCCGCCGAAACGCCTGGACAGTTCCACGGCCCGCTCCAGGGTGCGGTTGGCCACGGTTATGGAGGCCGCGCCGCCGCCCAACAGGTGTTCTGCTGCCAGTTCGGCCATCTCGCCGGCGCCTATCAATAGGGCGTGCAGGCCGTCAAGCTGGTCGAAGATCTTTTTGGCCAGCTGCACAGCGGCATAGGGCACGCTGACCGCCGCCCCGCCGATATTGGTCTCGCTGCGCACCCGCTTGGCTACCCGGAAGGTGGTGTGCAGCAGTCGGTTCAGGACCGCCCGGCAGGCCCCGGCCTGGGTGGCCAGGCGGAAAGACTCTTTGATCTGGCCCAGGATCTGGGGCTCGCCCACCACAAGGGAATCAAGGCTGCTGGCCACGCGGAACATGTGGCGCACGGCGTCGTCATCGTGGTGGATGTACAAAGACCTTTCCAGGGCGGTGGGGTCAAACTTGCGCCCGCCGGTGAGGACCTGGGGCAGCAGCCTGTTGGTCTCCGGGCTGTCGGCGGCGGCCAGAAGCTCGACCCTGTTGCAGGTGGAAACCAGCATGACCTCGTTAACACCAGGCAGTTCCAAGGCGTTTTTGAGCATGGGGCCGATGTCCTGGGCCCCGGCGGCCAGGCATTCGCGCAGCTCCACCGGCGCGGTCTTGTGGTTTATGCCGACCAGGATGAGGTTCACCGGCTCTGCCCCGTGAAGTGAATCAATTCGCTGAACGAATGGTAATCGTTGAAAAGCAGGCCGGCCCCAAGGAAGGTGAACAGCACCAGCACAAAGGCCGCCACGGACAAAACCGCGCCACGTCTGCCCCGCCAACCCTGCACGAAGCGGGTGTGGACCAGGGCCGCGTAGGCCACCCAGGTGACCAGGGCGAAGACTTCCTTGGGCGTGCCCCGCAGGAACGATCCCATGACCTGGTGGGCATACACCGCTCCGGCGATAAGACCGATGGTGATCAGGCTGAAACCGGAGGCCATGGTCCATTGGCCGAATGAATCCAGGCGGCCCAGTGAGGGCAGGCGTTGGAACAGGCCTCCCAACTGTTTGGCGCGAATGGACCGTTCCTGGGCCAGGTACAACAGCCCCGCCAGGCAGGTGAGGGCCAGCAGGCCGTAGCCGCCCATCAAGCCAACGACGTGGATGGGCACCCATATACTTTTCAGAGCCGGGCCGGGCATTGCGGCCGGGCCGGGCATCCAGGTGGCGCCCAGCAGAAGCAGGGTGCAGATGGGGCCGACCATGGCGCCCATGATCCGCACCTCCAGCTTGATATTTACAAGCAGGGCGGCGGCCATGACGGCCCAGGACAGCACGTCCAGGCTCTGGCGCAGGCTCAGGGCAGGAAAAGCGCCCAACTCAAGCCAGGCAATAAGCAACGCGCCGGTGTGGACGCCCAATCCAAGCCATAGCAGGGCCGAACCCATGCGGGCCAGGCCCATTCTCTGCCACAGCACATAAGCCAGATAGCACACCGTGCCGCTGAGGTAGGCCCCAAAGGTGGCCCAGTGCAGGGCATTGGTCATTTGGTTTCCTCCGCACGCATCCACAGGTCCTCCGGGTCCAGGCCCAAGGAGGAAAGATTGGCCTCCGGGCCGAGCACCGAAGCCAACAGGGCGTTGACGCCTTTTTGATCGCCTTCGTCGACCAGCCGAAGCAAGTCGGAGTCGATCAGACGGTAGAAAAGCTCACGGTTTTGCGGGTCGGGTCCGCTTTTAGTCAATACAACATCACGGGCAGCCTTGAGAATCCGAAGGTAGGGCGCCCATTCGGGGCCGAAATCCTGCTCCAGCTGCTGGCGGATGCGACGGCTAAGGGCCGGGCTGGCCCCGCCGGTGCCCACGGCCAGAAGCAGATCACCTCTGCGGATGTGGGCCGGGACGTTGAAATCGCCAATTTCCGGATTCATGATCACGTTTACCCAGGCCCCGTGCTTGCGGGCTTGGGCAGCGGCCTGCCGGTTCACCTCGTCATTGCCGGTAGCGCAGAAAACCAGCCGGGCCTTGCCGATGTCGTCCGGCTCAAAAGGCCTCTGAATATATTCCACGGCTGATTTTTGGGCAAGTTCCAGGGCCTCCGGGCACAATTCCGGGGCCACGAGACGCACCTTCGCCCCGGCCTCCAGCAGCGAGGCGACTTTGCGGGCGGCAACCGCGCCTCCGCCGATGACCAACACGAGCTGCCCGGTGATGTCCAACAATACGGGATAAAAACCCAAAACGACCTCCCACGCCATAATAGGCGCAGGCCCAAGCATATCACCGGAAAGCTGGATTATAAAGAGCGGGGGCGGATTTGGGGTCGGCGAGGCGGGGCTAATAAACGTAGCGGTCCAGGAAAAAGCCTCTGGGCGTGGCCATGCCCCGGGCGCGTCCCTTGCGGGGGCTGTAGCCGGAGCGCAGCTCGGGTTCCTGGGAGGGCATGTCTTCGCCCAGGGGGCCCAGGGACTCGGAGTTTCGGGCCGTGGGCCGGTCGTCCCAGACCTGCTCCAGGGACATCCGCCCGTCGCCGGGCACCAGGAAATAGACCTTGCGGCCCGTATGCCTGTTGTCTACGGTCATGATCAGGCCTCCCCGCCCGGTGAAATGGCCATAAGCTCAACAACGGCCCGTTGTCCGCCGGCCAGGCTGACGGGCAACCGTTCACCGGGCACCCAGTGATGCGGCAGGTCGACATGGACCATGGAGGAGCTGGTGAAGCTACCCCGGCCGCCGCAGGAGGGGCAGCGGGTGGCGTGACCACCGCCGGTGTAGCGGCCCGTGCCGGAGCAAAGGGGGCAGCGGCGGCTGTTGCGCACGGGAAGGTCCATGCTCCGGGGCCTGCCCTGGACCAGCACCCGGTAGACCAGGCCGTTTTCATCCTTGCCCAGTTCCATCAGCCGCCACTGGTCCTTGGGCCTGGGGACCTCTTGGGTTGGCCTGGCCTGAGGCGGAGTGGAGCGTCGCAGGGTAATGAACGGCTTGACAGGAGACGGTTGCGGTTGGGCCTTGGCCTCGGAGCATGTTTCGTATTCCGGTTCCCGGGCGGGCTGCTTGTTATCCGCCGGGCGCTGGCGGTTGATGAAATCGGCGCCAATGAATTCTTCGAGATCAAAAGGACGGTAGTTGATTTCCGCGGCCCTCTGCTGGCTGGCCAGATGCTCCATGACCTTCTTGTAGGCGCGATTGACCCGGCCCATCATCACACCCAGGGAACCGGGGTGAAGATCCGGATGCAGGGCCTTGGCAAGGCGATGATACGCCTCCTTGGCCTGGGACTCGGATGCCCCTGGTCTCAGGTCCAATTCGGAGTAGGAGTCTATTATTTCTTGCGCCAGTGCCATTGCAACGTCCCCTTTAGGTTTGCACTTAAGGGTTTAGCAAAGCGGGTGCCAAGATGGACCTGATGGATAACCATCTGTAATTCAAACAGATATTGGCGCGGCTGGATGCGGTGGCCCCTGCGAAGTGCGCAGGGGATTGCGCGAATGAACATAGCCGCGACCGGTCTCCGGGACCCGCTCGCGGCCATCCTTGGCCATGGCATGTGGCGATATTAAATAATTTCAGCACCTTGCCATAGGTGTGTAATCGCCTTCACACCCGGTGCGTCTCCTTTCACACCGGACCAGAAGCCCGGACCAGCGGTCCGCACGGCTCCCGGTGCAGGGGCTACGCTAAAAAAGCGGCCCATGCGTGCAGGCAGCGAAAAAGAAACTTAGAGCCCGAGTTCCTGAATCTTGGTGATCAGGGCCCGGCGGGATATGCCCAAACGTTCCGCCGTGTGGGTGCGGTTGCCCTCGGTTTCCCTCAATACTCTGCCTATGATCTGCTTTTCGGTTTCCAAGGCGACGAGCTTTAGCACTTTTTTAAGATCATCTTCATCAGGCGGTACGCTGACCCTGATTCCTCCAACGGAGGCATGCCCCAGGGGCAGGTCGGAGACGTCGAGCACAATGCCGTCGGCCATGACCATGGCCTGTTCCAGCAGGTTTTCCAGCTCCCGGACATTGCCCCGCAAAGGCGCGGCGGCCAGGGCTTCGATGGCGGCCGGGCTGAGCTGGCGGCCGGGCAGGTTGTGGCGCTTGGCGGCCTTGGCCATGAAGTGCCGGGCCAGGGGCGCTATGTCTTCCGCCCGCTCCCGCAGGGGCGGCAGATGAACGGGGATGACGCTGAGGCGGTAGAATAGGTCCTCGCGGAAACGGCCCTCCTGGGCTTCGGCGTCCAAGTCCTTGTTGGTGGCGGCGATGATGCGGATGTCCACCTTGCGGGTGGCCGTGTCGCCCACCCGTTTGATCTCGCCCTCCTGCAGGGCACGCAGGAGCTTGGCCTGGACCTCCAGGGGCAGCTCGCCCACCTCGTCCAGAAACAGGGTGGAGCCGTCGGCCTCTTCGAACAGGCCCCGGCGGGAGCGGTCGGCCCCGGTGTAGGCGCCCTTGACCGCGCCGAACAACTCGCTTTCGATGAGCGTGGCCGGAATTGCCGCGCAGTTGACGGCCACGAAGGGCCGTTTTCCCCTCGGAGAGTTGTAATGGATGGCCCTGGCCACCAGTTCCTTGCCCGTGCCGCTTTCGCCGCTGATGAGCACCGTGGCGTTGGTGGCCGAGACCTTTTTCATCATCTCGAATACCCGCTGCATGGCCGGGCTGTTGCCGATTATATTGCCGAAATCGTAGCGCCGGGCCACCTCGGTGCGCAGCATGCGGTTGTCGGCCAGCATGCGGCGGCGCTCCATGGCCTTGTCCAGGACCAGCAGGATTTCCTCTTCCTTGAATGGCTTGCCGATGTAGTCGAAGGCCCCCTGTTTCATGGCCGTCAGAGCGGTTTCCACGCTGGCGTAGGCCGTGATCATGATCACCGTCTGGTCGGGCTCGGTTTCCTTGAGCCGCTGCAAGACGGTCAGACCGTCCAGGTCGGGCATCTTCAGGTCCAGGATGACCACGTCGTAGATGTCGGCCGCGAATTTTTCCAGGGCCTCGCCGCCGCCCTGGGCCGTATCCACGTGGAAGCCCTGACGGGTGAGCATCACCTCCAGGACCCGCCGGACGTGCTGCTCGTCATCGACAACCAGCACCCGGCCCCTGGTGGGGGCCTTTTCAGATTCGGACATATTGCGATCCCTCCCGGCGCAGTTGGCCTTGGGCCGTCATTTGCTCCAGGTGCTTTTTGATCATGGCCCCTTCGGCCCAGACGTAATAGTCCAGGGGTTCACGGGCCTTGCCGTAGACGATCCAGGCCCGCACCAGCTGGTCCAGGCTCCGGGGCCCTTCCTCGAACAGGTCCAGGATTCGCTGGTGACGCCGGTCGATGACGGCCAAAAAATCATCCCATAATGGGCCGGGCTCTTGGGCGATGGCCCCATACTCATGACCCGGAATCCAGACCTTGGCAGGGACGCGGCGCAGCATTTCCACCGAATCACGGCACTGGTCCATGTCGGAATGCACGTCGGCGTACCACGGCCCGAACGGCGTGAGGTCGTAGTCGGCCAGGTGCAGCAAGCCCTGGGCCGGGAACCAGAAGCTCAGGTGCCCCGGAGTGTGCCCCGGGGTGTGTAGGGCGTGGACCTCCACGCCGTGGGCGTCGATGATCTCGCCGGGCTCGATGAGCCGGTCAGGCGTGCGCGGCTTGTAATGAAAAAAATCGATCAGGACCTGGCGCCAGAAATCCCTGAGCGGCCCGCGCATGTCGTACCAGTCCAGGAAAATCTCCATGTCCGTCAGCGGCGGGGCGTCGAGGCCGCAGATCCACAACTCGGCGTCTTCAAACAGATCCAGGTCGATGAAATGATCTTCGTGCCAGTGGCTCAGCCAGACCTGACGCACGCCTTCTTGGTCGCGCAGTCGTCGGAATCGCTCCCGGTCGCCTGCCGGATCGATGAGCACCCCCGCGCCCTCAATGTATGTGGAATGGCAATAGGGCACCCGGCCCTTTTTGGGGCCCGGAATGAAGCGCACAGGACCAAAGGAATGTTCCCCGGTGATGACGGCGGCGTCGCTCACTGGTCATCGTCCTTGACCGGGCCCGCGGCTGAGCGTTCCAGATCCAAAATTTGCGAACCGCCCACATAGGCCTTGGTGTGAAAGCTGGTGATGCGGTTTAATCGCTGGGTCACCGCGGTCATCTCGTTGGCGGCCTTCATTATTCTGTCCAGGCGCTGAAACAGCGGGTGTTCTTCATCCAGGGACATCATGGTCAACTCAGCCTGCATCAGCACGTTTTGTAGTGGTTGGTTCAGCTCATGGCAGGCCGCCCCGGCGGTCTGGATGGCGGCGTCGATGCGCTCCTGGGCCAGTACTTTCTCCTGGGCCAGGATCTGCTCGCTGACGTCGCTTAAAAAATTCAGGGCCGCTGTCTGATTTTCCCACTCGATCATTACTCCACTGACCTCGACCCAGACAACAGCGCCACCTTTGGTAAGGGCCCGGAATCGGCTCCTGGCGGGAACGGGTTTGCCGGCCATGCGGTTCAGGTGGGTTTCAATGACATATCGCCGGTCTTCGGCGTGGATCATGTTGGTAAAGGGCTGGGATGTCATTTCCTCCATGGTATAGCCGAGTTTGTCGACCATCCAGGGATTGACGTAGCGCAGATAGCCGTCTTGGGCGACCATTATGCCTTCGGATGCGTTTTCGACCACCTGCCTGTATTTTTCGCCCAGTTCCTCGGAATGGACCAGGCTGATAAAGGCCCGCCTGCGCAGGGCGTTTTGCCGGGATATGGCCACTGTGCATAGCCCGATTATCAAAACCATCAGCAGGGAAATGATGGTTACGTTGTGGGCTGTGGCTCCACTATTGGAAAGGCCGAAGCAGATCACGAACGAGGCGGCAATGGTAATGGTGCCGACAATCAAGTGGACTATCTTGACCGGCGGCACAACCAAAAAGACGACCACCATCACCACCGCGGTTATGGGCAAAGTGCCCATGGTGTGGAATTTGGTGATGGTTATGATGCACATTGCCGTGGCGAAGGCCAGAATAAACACCAACACAGCCGTGTTGATGGCTGGGTTATATTCTTTTTGATTAGTAATAACCACTGGATAGGCGGCGCTAGCAAGGGCTAGCAAGCGTCCGGCCAGGCAGGCCATGAAGGCCGTGCTCATGCCGAGGGCCATCAGATCGCCGACACCGGCCAGGAAAAATATCAAGGCGCCGAAAATCGCGCAAACCCGGATCAGCCTTCTGGCTTCGGGCCAGGCGTGTTCAAGGTACCTTAGCTCCCATACCGGATCGCTAAACTCGCCAACTATGTTGATTTGCGGGTTCTCCAGGGCTGGCATCGAATACTGGCCGGTCATCGGTCCTCCTTATGCCAGCCTGAAGTGGCCGTTTTGGGCTTTAACCAGCCCCTTGGCCATGAGCCGCTGGAGGTGTTTGTCCATTATGGCCAGTTCCCCCATGTCGAAAAATTCCTTGGGCTCCCTGGGCCGCCCGTACACAAAGCGGGCATCAACGATCTGTTGAAGCGTGGTCGGCCTGGCCAGCAGTTGGCGCAGGCCCTGGTCGCGCCGCTGGACCACGGCCAGAAAATCGTCCCATAATTGACCCGGTTGTTCGGTGAACAGACCGGTTTCGTGGCAGGCCATCCAGACCTTGGCCGGCACCTTGCTCAGCTTTTCAACGGATTCGATGGTCTGGTCGATATCCGACAGAACGTCGCCGTACCAGGGCCCAAAGGGCGTAAGGTCGTAGTCGCCCATGAACAGCACGCCCGGCTCCCGGAAAAAGAACGACAAATGGCCCGGTGTGTGGCCCGGCGTGTGAATGACCTCCACGGTCACCTCCGGCAGTTCGATGACTTGGCCGTCGTGGAGGTGGCCGGCGATTTTCCGGGGCTTGTAATGGAACTGTTCGAGCATGGTCTTGCGCCAATACTCGCGGATATCAGGTTTGCCGCCATAGGGATAACCTTCCAGAAACAGCTCCAGGTCGGTTATGGGTCCCTGATCCAATTCATGGATATGGATCGGCAGGTCCTCGAACAAGTCAAGATGAGCTATATGATCCTCGTGCCAATGGGTCAGCCAAATTTGGTTGACGCCTTCTTCATCGCGGAGGCGCTTTAGCCTTTGGCGGTCCGAGGCCGGGTCGATAAGAATCTTGGAGCCTTCAATGTACAAGGAGTGGCAGTGGGGGTATTTACCCTTGTTGGGGCCCGGTAAAAACCGCACCGGCCCGAAACTGGTTTCGGTTGGTTGATTCATTGGCCTTGCATTCCCTGGATTAGCAATATTAGGCCGCCCATGACCAGCGTGGCCGCGAGCGTCCAGATCAGCAGTTTAAAGCGACTGTTCATTTTGGCCTTCCCACACGGCCGGCGGCAGCATGATGGTGAAAGTCGCGCCTTTGCCCGGTTTGCTCTGAGCCTCTATTCTCCCTCCGGCTTCACTGACGATTCTATCACAAATGGAAAGACCCAGGCCGGTTCCCTGGCCCGGCGGCTTGGTGGTGAAAAACGGATCAAAGATCAGCTTGAGCTTGTCCGCGGGAATGCCCGGTCCGGTATCGGCGAAGTCGATGCGCACCCAGCCGTCGATATTTTGAGTGCCGATGCTCAGCTTTCCGCCGCCGCTCATGGCCTGGGAGGCGTTGATGACCATGTTGAGGATGACCTGTTGCAGCTGGTCGCGGTCCATGTTCACCTTGGGCAGGTCCCTGGCCAGGTCGCGGTGGATGGCCAGGTTGTCCTTTTCCAGGCGCTTGGATGTGAAAAACATGTTCAGCACCGAATCGATGGCCTGATTGACGTCCACTGGTTGGCCCAGATATTGGCTGGGCCTTGAGTAATCCAGCAGGTCACGGATGATGCGATTGATGCGGTCGGTTTGCTCGGCGATGGCCAGGGCGAATTCCCGCCGTTCTTCCGGCGAGGTGTCCTCGGAGTCCAGAAGCTGGGCATAGCCGCCGATGGCCGCCAGGGGGTTGCCGATTTCGTGGGCCACTCCGGCAGCCAATATGCCCACCGAGGCCAGTTTTTCGGCATGGAGGAGCTGGCGTTCAAGGGCTTTGCGCCGGGTGACGTCGCGCAGGATGGCCAGCAGCTCGCCGGTGTCGGGCAGCGGCGTAATGCTGACCAATACGCTGAAGGCCTGGCCGTCCGGGGCGCGCAGCTCCAATTCCTCGCTGACCGGGGTGCCCATGGCCATGATGGCCGCGGCCCGTGCCTTTTCCACAAACAACGGGGCCAGGGGGCGCTCGATAAGCTCCTGACGGTCCAGGCCGAAATCGGCCGCCGCCTGGTTGGCGTAGGTGATGGCCCCCGACGCATCGGAGATGATGATCAGATCCGATGCCGTGTCCAACACCTTTTGCAGATATTCCCTGGCCTGGTGGGCCTCCAGTTCGCTGGCCAGCAGGCGTTCGTTGATGTCGCCCAATTGCTCAATGAGTCTGAAGTTGGCCAGGGCGGCCGCGGCGTGATCGCACAGGATGGCCAAGGCCCTGGCGTGTTCTTCGCTGAATGATTCGGCCGTGTGGCTGATCAGGATCATGGCGCCCAGGATCTGCTGGCGGGCCACCAAGGGCAGGGCCATCAGCGAGCCGATGTCTTCGGGCATGCCTTTGGGCAGGTTGGCCGACCGCACCGCGGATTTTTCGATGAGCAGTATCCGTCCCTCGCTGACCGCTTCGCCGAGGATGCCGCTGCCCAGGGGGGAGCATTGGTCCTCGCCGGGTTCGAGCACCAGTTCGGGCTGTTCGCTGGCCCTGTCGTAGGCCGCAAGGGGCTCGAGCCTGGTCATTTCCGCGTCGGTAAGCATCAGGCAGACGAAATCGGCGGGAAGCTCACTGATGACCACCTCCACCAGGCCCAGGGACAAGGCCCGCAGGTCTTCAGCCTGGCGCAGCACGTCGGAAACCCAGCGGATCAGGGACAGCTCTTCGATCTTGGCGTCAAATTCCTGGTAGATGCGGCCCAGGGTCTCCTTGTAGGTGGCCAGCGCCGCCTGCTGGTCTCTGGCCAGGACCAGAAGCTCCTCCCGGCTGAGTTCGCCGAGATTGTCTTGGGGGTCCGCTTTGCTCAATCTTGAGGCGGCCTTTCGATGGTCTTGCGCCTGAGCTTCAACAAAAGGGGCAGCGCGGCCAGGGCTATGAGCAGCCCCAGGACCAAGGCGCCCGCCTTGATGAGCCACGGCGGCAAATTTGCAAGAATATCTTCCATGTCAGATTCCGCGTATGACAAAAACTTGTGTTATCATTCCCTAAGCATATGAAATGCGTTGGCCGTGGGCAAGGAGGTTTGTCCGCCCGGCCCAAAAGGCGCCGCCAGGGAGCCGCTATATAGATGCATACCAATATATTGCACATCTGGGGTTTCAAACCAAAGACTATCGCGCATCTTTTCAATGGGTTTTGTCCCGCCGGGTTTTTTATTCAAAAATTGCCCGAGGGCCTGGACGGCCTGCAACAGTTTTTGGAAAACGGCGGAGGTATTGTGCTGGTGCCTCCCCAGAACGAAAAAGGACGCCGGGAGATCGGCGATTTGTTGAGCCCGGGCCCGGTGGTGCTCTTTGAGCAAAGCGAAAAGCACGAACGGGCCCAGGTGATTAATATCAGAGATGGTTTTCTGCATTTGCTGCTTCCGACGGCCTGGATAGGCAGCGGGCTGGAAGCGGCCCTGCCCCTGGCCGCCAGGTTGATAGAAAACGAGCAATCCAAGGCGCGGCAGGGTTTCATGCCGCCCGAGTCATCGGACAAGCTTGCTCCCCTGCTGACCCTGGCGAGCAATTTCCGGATGACCGATTTCGCCACCGAAGATGAGTTTTTTCTGTCGGTGGCCCGGTTTCTCTGCCAAAGGCTTTCTTTTGCCAGGGTGATGATCTATACGGTGGATCAGGATGTGCTGCGGTTGCGGTCCCTGGCCTGGCCCGGAAGCGACGAGAGTCAATTGGCCGGTTTGCTCAGGGCCGATCCGCCCCGGCTCGACGAGGCAACGCCGGAGTTGCAGTTGTTTTCCCTGGCCCGGGCCCTGCCCATAAATCCCGTGCACAACGAGTTTTTTTCAAGCGAAGTCCGTGAAGTGCTGGGCAGCGGCGAGATCGGCCTGGCCCCGCTTTTCGCGCCAGTGTCGGGGGCAAACGACTTTTTCGGCGTGGTTGCCGCCGATCACGGTGGAAAACATGGCGAAATCATGAGCGAGAGCGACCTCACCTTGCTGGAGACGGCCGCCGCCCTCATCGGAGCCATGATCAACAATTACTGGCTTTTCCGTCAGCTGGACTCCAAGGCCGCCGAGTTGGAAGACAAGGTGCGGGAACTGACAGTGGTCCGCGACCTGCTGGGCATCCTCAACAGCCCCCAGGGAACCGATGAAATGGCCCAGTCCATGCTCAATGTGCTGGCCAAGGCCGTGGAAGCGGATTTCGGCTTTATCTATCTGCTGGATGAGGAAGCCAAAAAACTGCGCCTGCTGTGCCGCTATAAATTGGAACGCAGGCAGATCAAGGGCTGGGAAACAATGGATCTGGCCAGCTCCGAAATGGTGGAAAAAGGCATCAAGGCTGTTTTGAAGGACCCGGATCAAGCCATGGAGTTTTTGGGGCGGCCGTTGCCGTCTTTTACGGGTCCGTTTTTGCTGCGGGGGATCTACTCCCGCCGGGAATTGGCGGGCATCTGGGGCCTGGGCCGCTTCAAGGACGCCCAGCCGTTTCAAAGAACACAGCAACACCTTGCCGCCATTGCCGACGAGCAGATGGGCATTGCCGTCAATTCGCTGCGCTTGGCCCACTTGGCCAGCATCGATGACCTCACGGGGCTCTACACCCGGCGTCACTTCATGAACGTGCTGGAGCACGAACTGCGCATCGCCCGCTATCTGAACTACCCCATGGCCGTGATTCTCTTGGACGCCGATCGTTTCAAGAACGTCAACGACACCTACGGCCACCAGACCGGCGACGAAGTGCTCAGGGCTCTGGGCCAGGTGATGCGGGCCGGCACGCGCTCCAGCGACACCAGCGCCCGCATCGGCGGCGAGGAGTTTGCCGTATTGCTGCCCCGGTCCGACCTGGGCCAGGCCATGAAGGTCGCCGAGAAGATGCGTCTGGCAATGGCCGACACCGTGGTGGAAACCAATGCCGGCAACGTTTCGGTGACCATCAGTCTGGGCGTGGCCGTATTCGGGCCCGGGGAAGACCCCAGCCTGGACGAAGTGATCCGCCGGGCGGACATCGCCATGTACCGCTCCAAGGCCGACGGCCGCAACCGCACCACCGTCTGGACGCCGGATATGGCCCTGGTCTGACCCGCCGCCACTGGACAAGCCAGCCCTCATTTGGTAAAGCTCTCGTAATTAAGCAGGCCGATATTCCGTCTTTTACCGTAGCGCGGGATGCTCTGCCTCATTGACATACAATATGGAGCGTGTTAGGCTCCTTAAAACGGCCTATGTTGTGGAAATGGCCGAAAAATGCCCAAGGAGACGGGCCGTGCTGGATCTGAAATTCGTTCGTGAAAACCTGGAACTTGTCCAGACCTCCATCGCCAACCGCAACGCCAAGGTGGATATGGACGCCTATGGCCGATTGGACACCCGCCGCCGGGAGATTTTGCCCGAGCTGGAGGGCCTGCGGGCCAAGCGCAACGAGGTCAGCGGCCAGGTCGCCCAGATGAAAAAGGCCGGTGAAAACCCCACCGAGCTGTTCGCCGAAATGAAACAGGTGGGCGGCCGGATCAAGGAGCTGGAAACGGCCCTGTCCGATGTCGAGGCCGAGCTTTCGGCCCTGACCATGACCATCCCCAACATCCCCCACGAATCGGTGCCCGTGGGCGCCAGCGAAGACGACAACCCGGTGGTCTTCACCTGGGGCGATCCGCCGAGGTTCGACTTCGAGCCCCTGAACCATTGGGACATCGGCACGGGCCTGGACATCATCGACTTTGAACGGGCCGCCCGGATGACCGGCGCCCGCTTCGCCGTCTTGAAGGGCGCGGGAGCCAGGCTGGAGCGGGCCCTGACCAGCTTCATGCTCGACATCCACACCACCGAGCACGGCTATAAGGAAATTCTGCCGCCGTTCATGGTCAACACCCAGGCCATGACCGGCACGGGCCAGCTGCCCAAATTCGCCGAGGACCTGTTCAAGGTGGAGGGCACCGACTATTGGCTGATCCCCACCGCCGAGGTGCCGGTGACCAACCTGCACATGGACGAGATCCTCGACGGCGAGAAGCTGCCCCTGTTCTACACGGCCTACACCCCGTGCTTCCGGGCCGAGGCCGGCAGCCACGGCAAGGACGTGCGCGGGCTGATCCGCCAGCACCAGTTCGACAAGGTGGAGCTGGTGCGCATCGTGCGCCCCGAAGACAGCTTCGAACACCTGGAGCAACTCACGGCCAACGCCGAGGTTATACTCCAGCGCCTGGGCCTGCCCTACCGCAAGATCGTGCTTTGCACCGGCGATCTGGGCTTTTCGGCGGCCAAGACCTATGACTTGGAGGTCTGGGTGCCGGGTCAGGACCGCTACCGCGAGATCAGCTCCTGCTCCAACTTTGAATCGTTCCAGGCCCGCCGGGCCGGCATCCGCTTCAAGGACAAAGGCCAGAAGGGAACCACCCTGGCCCACACCCTCAATGGTTCGGGTCTGGCCGTGGGCCGTACCCTGGTGGCCATCCTGGAGAACTACCAGCAGGCCGACGGCTCGGTGAAAATCCCCGAGGCCCTTATGCCCTATATGGGCGGGCTTAGCGTCATCGAGCGGGCGGAGTAGATCTTGAAAGGCTCACTGGCCAAGGCTCTGCTGGCCATCGCCGCCATATTGGCCCTGCTGATCCTGTTGCCCGCCCCCCACACGTCGGCCAACCGCTTTTCGGCCAAGATGCCCGCGTGCGCCCTGGAAAAGTGCCAGATGCCGCCGCTTTTGGACGGCAACCTTGGCGAACTGGTCCATCAGGGCAAGGCCCTGGTGGAGCATCCGGCCCTGGGCAAGGTCTACGTGCGTTCCACTGTTGACGCCGGACTGCAAAAAAAGGCCGAAGACCTGCTCAAGGGCCAGCGCAGCCTGCGGGCGGCGGTTGCCTTGGTCGACGCCCACAGCGGCCGGGTGCTGGTTTTGGCCGGGGCCAAGGGACAGCGTCTGGACCCGTACCAGGCCCTGGACTCCACCGCGCCGGCGGCATCGCTGTTCAAGCTGGTTACCGCCGCCGCAGCCCTGGAGGAGACGCCCCTGCATCCCGAAAGCCAGATGCGCTACTGCGGCCGCTACACCACGCTGTACCGCTATCAACTCAAGGAAAAGCTGCGCCGCTGGGTGACCCAGGTCAGCCTGGCACGCAGTTTTGCCCAAAGCAACAACCCTGTGTTCGGCCGCATCGGGGCTTTGCGCCTGGGCGAAGACCTGCTCACCCGCTATGCCCTGCAACTGGGCTTTGAGCAGGAACTGAGCTTCGAGTTGCCCCTGGGCCAGAGCGAACTTTTGCACCCCGAAGACAAGTACGCCCTGGCCGAGATGGCCTCGGGCTTCAATCGCACGACGTCCCTGAGTCCCCTGCATGCGGCGTTATTGGTGGGCGCCTTTGTCAATGGCGGCCGCCTGGCCCAGCCCTATCTGGTGGAGCAGGCCCATGACCAGGACGGCAAGGTCGTCTATGTCGGCCGGCCCCACCTGGGCCCGCCGGTGGTCAGCCCCAAGACCTGCCAGCACATGCGCCAGCTGTTGCAGGCCACCATCACCTGCGGCACGGCCCGCAAGGCCTTTCGCAACCACAACAGGGACCGGGTGCTAAAACACCTGGAACTGGGCGGCAAGACCGGCACCATCCGGGGCCAGAACCGCAGCGAGCTGTATCAGTGGTTTGCCGGTTACGGCCGGGACCCCCTGACCGGCCGCACCTACGCCGTGGCCGCCCTGGCCGTGCACGGCAAGGTCCGCTACACCAATCCCCGCGCCTTGGCCGCCTCGATGATCAAGGCGGCCTTCAGCCAGCCGCACATAGCCGCCGCCCATTAGTATTTCATGAAATTATTTTAGTTAGTTTTTAATAGGGTCTAATAGTTGGTCAAGCGGTTGGACGGCGTGTCAATTAATAGGGCAAATCAACTAAAATAATTTCACCCTTCGGGCGGCCCCCATGGGCTCATTTGCTTCGTTATCAAGGCCTTGCGGCACAAATTGTACGGCAGCGGCCTTGAAGCCTCTCAACTGAGCCCACGGAGCCCGTGAAATACACTTTTGCTTTGGCCGCCAGCCTTTTTGCGCCGTCGGTGGCCACGGCGAAGACCTCGCTTTCGCCGGTCGGTTACTTGATGGCGATGGGCTGTCCGATACCTTGCACCGTGCCCCGAATCTTGGGGTGGGTGAAGTTGAAAAAGAAGGCGTATTTGCCGTCCTTTTTGCAGGCCTCGGCCAACTCGGCCAGCCTTAGGTTCTGGAACTGATAGATGCCGTTGCCCAACAGGATCACGTGGCACGGGACAAAGCCCGCGCCATAGATGTCTTTGGGGAAGCCCTGGTGCGGGAACACCTCTGTGTTCCATTGGTCCGTGCCCACGCCGACAACGCCTTTGTCCACCAGATACCAGGCGATGTCCTCGCCGATACCGGGGTTGCTGGCTGCGAACTTTTTATCGTTGGCGCCCAACAAGCGCATCCAGCCGGTGTTGATCAACACGGCGTCGCCGGGTTGAATTTGCAGGTCATGCTTGGCCAGACAGGCCTTGAAGTCCTCGAGGCTGATTTCCTCGGAGTCACCCAGGTTGCGTCCCAGAAAATCCACCAAGTCCACCAGTATGGCCCTGGTTACCAACGGAGGCACGGTTTCCATGCCGAACTTCTTGGCGCCCGAGGGGTCCACAATGTCCTTTTGCGGAGTGGCGTTGTAAAAGACGTGGTCGTGGCCCACGTGGGCGAAGCCGTCCAGCTGGGTGGACAGGCCGGTGGACATGGAAACGAACTCCTCCATGTCTGTGGCTTTGTCATAGCCGCGAGGAGGATCCACCGTCAGGCCGTGGACCAAAAGCCAGACAAAAACATCGCGGGGAGGATAGGCGGGAAAGCCTTTGTAATATTCGTTGCCCAGATCGAAAACCCTGCCCTCTTTCACAAGATTTGCCGCTTCCAAAACCTTTTGGGGGGTCAGGTGGTTGGCGTTGCCGATCTGGTCGTCGGGGCCCCATTTGGAAGGCTTGGGCATGAATTTGTTTTCGGCCCCGGCCTGCGCGGCCATGGCCAAAAAAACGATGCTAGCAAACACCAAGATCATCACCCCAAGTCCGCGTCTCACGATAAGCCCTCCCGATTTTTCGAGGAAAACAACTATATGATCGAGCGATGGAAATCAGGCCCCAAACACCACTTTGAGGTTTCGCCGTGAAAAGACAACGCGAACCATCATGTTGGCGTTTTGATTGGCGCATCATATCAGCATGTTAACAGGTCTTAAACTGCTTTCCTGTCCATGCCGCTGCATTATTAAGGTCATAGGCTTGTGGATTGGCCGAATCGTATCGGCAGGGCCCGCGCGGTTGCGCCCGGTGGGCTGGTTTATCTGGCAATCTGTTCGGCCGGTACGCTGATCATGGTGACCATGGCCTTGGCCACCAGCTTTTCCGCACCGTCGGCGGCCACGGCGAAGATTTCACTTTCGCCGGGCAGGATCGTGCGGCCGGGGCTGAGGATTCTGGAGCGGCAGACCAGGGCCACCCCCGCGGCGGGTTTCATGAAATTGATCTTGAATTCAATGGTCAGGATACGCCGGTCGGGCGGCTGGAGGGTGAATGCGGCGTATCCGGCGGTGTGGTCGGCCATGGTGGCGCAGACCCCGGCATGGGCGATGCCGTCCTGCTGCATGTGGCGGGGCTCCAACTCCAGCCGGGATTCGAACACCCCGTCACCGGCCTTGAGGGGAAGGTAGCCCACGAATTCGGTGAACCCCTGGATAAAGTCCCGCATCAGATAATCGGCCCGCGCCTTGTCCATCAGCGGCCTCCTTGCAACTGGTCATCGGCAGTGGTTTCTCCTAGGGCATAATCCGGGTTTTTTACAGTCAGGTCAAGTTGATGAGGACTCCGGCCCATAGGTGGCCCATCTTGACTTTTTTCCCAAACGGGAGTTATAGTCCACCAAACATCTTTCAATGAATGGTCCTCATCCTTGGGGGGATGCAGTGGTCAAGCAGGCTTCTTCCGGCAATTCTATCAGAAGTTTGTTGTGCCGTTGCGGCGCTGGCGCGCTGTTGTGTTCGGCGGCTGTCCACAGTCAGCTCTTATGGGCGGCTGACAACCACGATTACGATGACCTTGCGCTGCGGCTGGCCCTAGCCGTTTCGATGGGGCTGCTTTTGGCCGCGGTTTTCCAATGGTTTCTGTATAAAATAATCCAACGCCGCAACGCCGCCCCCGACAGCACCGTGGACCAAATCTGCCTGGCCTTGTGGCCCGGAATGTTGATCCTCTTTCAAGGTGTCCACCCCGCCCTTGCCTGGATCGGCCTGGCCCTGAGTCTGCTGTTGCTGACACGGCTATTGCTGCAAAGGCGCCTTGATCTTTCCTGGCCGAAGATTTTTAAAAAATTTGCGCTGTTCATGCTGCTGGTGTTTATCGGAGTGGTCCTGGCGGCCGTGGTGGGTGAAATTTTTCTGCGCGAGGCCATTTTATTGGGGCCGGATTTCGACTTTTCACCCAATGGCGAGCGGACCCATAAAACCATTCCCCTGGCCGGGGCTGCCGCCGGCATGCGCTATCATTTCTGGCGAACGCCCCACCAACCCGATGCCATCCGTATTTTATTGCTGGGCGACTCCATCACCTATGGCGCGGGCATCAGGGACGCCAACATGATCTACGTCAACCAGTTGGAAAACATCCTCAAAGACAGCGGCGGGAAATATGAGTTGAGCGTTGTCAGCCAATGCGGACGGGAGGTCGACGATCATCTCAGGCAGCTTCGCCGCTACGGACCGGACTATAAGCCCGATATCATCGTTTACCAGTGGTATTGCAACGATATAACCATCGGCAAGCACGGCATGCCCTGGCCCGAGAAAATCTGGATGGAGGATATGCCGGGCCACGAGTGGCTGATGGAACATTCATATCTGTGGTATTTCCTGGTTAAAAAGTTTCGTTCCGTGGGCCACCGTTCCTTTGTGGATTATCTGCTCAACGACTATCCGCCGGGGTCGGACAACTGGACCAGATTCAGCTTGTGTTTCAGGGAATTCCTGGGCGAGGCGACCAGCCTGGCCAAGCGTGTGATAGTGGTCATGTATCCGGCCATGCCTTATGGCGGGGTCAGCAAACAGGACTACAGCCTGCTGCCCCTGGAAAACAGGGTCAAGCATGAGGTGGATTCCGGGTTTGTCGAGATCCCGGCGAAATACCTTCCAAGGATGGTGGGGGCGGAAATCAAGGACACCGGTTCCGCTACCGGCGTGGCGCGTTTCGCCGCCAAGGGGCCGCAGAATAGGGGCTTTCTGCTCTTCGGGCCGTACGTGCCTCTGAGCAAAGGCAAGTTCAAGGTTGTTTTCCGGCTCAAGACCGCCGGCGCCGCCAAAGACGCCGTGGCCCGCATCGAGGTGGTGGCCGACAAGGGCAAGGCCGTGCTGGCCGCCAGGGATCTCCACGGCGGCGATTTCAAGACGGCCAACCGCTATCAGGAGTTTGAACTGGATTTCAAGACCGCCGACGACAGATACGAAGACGCCGAATTCCGCCTGCTCAATTACGGCAATGCCGATATTTGGGTCGACAACCTGCGTTTCTATTGGCCCCTGGAGAGCCGGGTGGAGTTCGTTGACCTCATAGACGACCTGCAGGGCCTGAGGACCTGGGTGACCCCTTATGACGGCCATCCCAGCGAAAGGGCCCACGGCATAGTCGCCAAAACCCTGGCCAAGGTTATCACCCAAAAGGAATTGCCCGCACCGGGCGCGACCCAACATACCAAAGCCGCGGCGGTCCACTGAAAAAACACGAGAAAAGCAAACGCCGGCAAAGGATTGGGAAGCCGAACCGCCGAAATTTCCGCCGGCCATGACCCACTGCGGGCATGGGTCTGGCGGTGTGGTTCGTCCGCCTCTTGCCAAAGGCGACGCTCCAGCGTAACATAGCCTTGATTCTAGCGATTCGCCATTGCGCCCATACCAATGTATCAGGGTGCACGGGGTTTGACTTCCCCTGTGTCGGTCTTGATCGGGAGAAGACTTGAGCGCCGCGGAAAACGAACAGAGAAGAAAGGAACTGGCCCGGCGAAAGCGTGAGCGCATCATCATGGTGGTGCTGCTGCTGCTGGTTGCCGGTCTGACTTTTCTCGAAACCCAGGTGGTGACGATATCCACGCCGTTGCCCATGGGTTCGTCGGTGCTGATCTTCGCCCTGATCAATATCAACGCTCTGCTGCTGCTGCTGGTAATATTTTTATTTTTCCGCAACCTGGTCAAGCTGATGATGGAGCGGCGGCGGGGCGTCCTGGGCGCCCGGCTGCGCACCAAACTTGTGGTGGCCTTTGTCATTTTGTCCCTGGCTCCAACGGCGGTGTTGTTTTTCGCGGCATTCCAGTTCGTGGGCACATCCATGGAATACTGGTTCAGCGCCCAGGTTGAGCAGTCGCTTTTCGAGGCCATGGAGGTCACCGAGGGCTACAACCAGCAGCTGGCCAGCAACGCCACCCACTTTGCCGAGATCATCTCCCGCGAACTGCCACGGACCAAGGCCAGCATGAGCAAGCCTTCCCAGCAACTGGCCGATTTGCTCGAGGAGCGGCGCGATCTTTACGGTCTGGCCGCGGTGAGGGCCTTTTCGCCGGAGTTGGAGGAATTGGCCTATGCCACCCAGAGCGGCACCCATATCAGCCACGTACAGGCCTTTCCCCTGGATCTGGTCAAGCGGGCCATGGAGGAAAAAAGGGGCCTGATCCACTTGCAGTCAGCGCCAACCGGCGACTTCGCCGCCGCCGTGGAGCCCATTAAACGGGGCGGCAAGGTGACCGGTGCGGTGGCCGTGTTCCGCCTGTTGCCTCCGGGGGCTTTGGCCCGCACCAAGGAGGTGCGCAAGGGCCTGGAGGACTACCGCCAGCTCAAGGCCGTCAAGAACCCCATCCGCACCAATCTGTACATTACCCTGTCCATCGTCACCCTGTTGATCATCTTTGCCGCCACCTGGTTCGGTTTCCAACTGGCCAACACCATTACCGTGCCCCTGGGCAAGATCGCCAAGGGCACCCAGCGCGTGGCCGAGGGCGATTACGACTTTTTCGTGGACGCCGAAGGGCCCGACGAGATCGGCACGCTGGTCAACGCCTTCAACCGGATGACGGCTGACCTGAAGACATCCAAGGCCAGGCTGGACGAAGCCCAGGAGGAAATGCGCCGCACCAACCGCGAGCTTGACCGGCGCAGGCGCTACATGGAGATCGTGTTGCGCAGCGTTGCCGCCGGTGTTATCGCCATGGACGCCGGCGGCGTGATCACCACCTTCAACCAGTCGGCCGAGCGCCTGTTGAATGTCCAGGCCGACGGCGTGTTGGGCTCCAACTGGCGCGATATCATGGGCGGGCAGGTCCGTGAGCTGATGGACCGCCTGATGCAGGGGCTGTTGCCCGGCGCGCGCTCAGCGGTGGACCAGCAGGTGCGTCTGGATACGCCCGGCGGCCCCACCACCCTGATGGTCCACATGGGCCAGCTCAAGGGCGACGCGGGCCAGGACCTGGGCGTTGTGGTGGTCTTCGAGGACCTAACCGAACTGGAAAAGGCCCAGCGCATGGCCGCCTGGCGCGAGGTGGCCCGGCGCATCGCCCATGAGGTGAAAAACCCCCTGACGCCCATCAAGCTTTCGGCCCAGCGCCTGGTGCGCCGCTACCAGGGCCGCATCGGCGACGACGACGAGGTCTTCGATCAGTGCACCCACACCATCATCCACCAGGTGGAGGAACTGCGGCGGCTGGTCAACGAATTCAGCACCTTTGCCCGTCTGCCCTCGGCCAAGCCCGCCCCTGCCGATTTAAAGCGGCTGGTGGAAGACGCTTTGGCCCTGTTCCGCACGGGCAGGGCGGACATCAATTTCGAGCTGGAATGCGAAGGCGAGATACCGGTGTTCGATCTGGACAAGGAGCAGATTTCCCGGGCCCTGATCAACCTGTTGGACAACGCCGTGGCGGCCATGGAGGGCGTCGATGGCCCCGGTCAGGTGGTGGTGCGCCTTAGCTATGACGAGATCCTCAAATACGTGCGCCTGGAGGTTGAGGACACCGGCAAGGGCGTATCGGCCCAGGACAAGATCCATCTGTTCGAACCGTATTTTTCCACCAAAAAAGGCGGCACCGGCCTGGGTCTGAGCATTGTCAGCACCATCACCGCGGACCACGGCGGGTATATCCGGGTCCAGGACAATCAGCCCCAGGGTACGCGGATGATCATTGAATTACCGGTTCGCGGCATGCGGCCGGCCAGGCCGGAGGCCGTATGAGTTCCCATGTGCTCATAGTCGATGACGAGATAGCCATTTGCCAGTCCCTGGAGGGCATTCTGGGCGACGAGGGCTATCAGACCAGCAGCGTAAACACCGGGGAGGCGGCTCTGGCCAGCGTGGCCGAGGACGCCCCCGACCTGATCTTTTTGGATATCTGGATGCCGGGAATTGACGGCCTGGACGTATTGGCACGGATCAAACAGACCCACCCCGCTTTGCCCGTGGTGATGATCAGCGGCCACGCCACCATCGAGACGGCGGTCAAGGCAACCAGGCTGGGGGCCTTTGACTTCATCGAAAAGCCCCTTGACATGGACAAACTGATCCTGGCCGCCCGCAACGCCATCCAGTTCGCCCGCATGGCCGCCGAGAACCAGCTTTTGCGGGAGAGGACGGGCTCGGCCACCATCACCGGCGACAGCCCGGCCATCACCAGGGTCAAACAGTCCATCGAAAAGGTGGCCCCCACCGACAGCTGGGTGCTCATCACCGGCGAAAACGGCACGGGCAAGGAGCTGGTGGCCCACGCCATCCACCGCCAGAGCCAGCGCGGCGCACAGGCCATGGTGGACGTCAACTGCGCGGCCATCCCGGAAGAGCTCATTGAAAGCGAGCTGTTCGGCCACGAAAAGGGGGCCTTCACCGGGGCCGTGGCGGCCAAGCGGGGCAAGTTCGACCTGGCCCACCGGGGCACCCTGTTTTTGGACGAGATCGGCGACATGAGCCTCAAGACCCAGGCCAAGATCCTGCGCATCCTCCAGGAACAGCGCTTCGAGCGCGTCGGCGGCACCCGGACCTTCGAGGTGGATGTGCGGGTTCTGGCCGCCACCAACAAGGACTTGCAGGCCGAGATCGCCGCGGGCAGTTTCCGGGAAGACCTCTATTACCGCCTCAACGTCATCCCCATCCATGTGCCGCCCCTGCGGGAGCGAGTAGAAGACATCCCGGCCCTGGCCGAGGTGTTTCTGCGCGAGGCGGCCATCCGCAACCACACCGAGCCCAAGACCATCAGCCCCGAAGCCCTGGAAATGCTGACGGGGCTGCCCTGGCCCGGCAATGTCCGGGAGCTGAAAAACCTGGTGGAGCGCATGGTGATCCTCAGCGCCGGGGACGTCATCGGCCCGGCCGACCTGCCCCGGCCGGCCGGCGCGGTGGCCGCCAACGGCGGCGGCATTCCCGCCGAACTGATGGACGCCGACTACAAGGACGCCCGGGCGGCATTTGAAAAATATTACCTGGAGCGCAAGCTCAAGCAGTTCGAGGGCAACATCTCGGCAACCGCCGAGGCCGTTGGCCTGGAGCGCTCGCATCTGCACAAAAAGCTCAAGGCCCTGGGCATTGAAAGAGATTAACGGAGGCATGAGCCAGGGCGGCGGGGTGCTCGTCACCAAGGGCAAGGCCGGTTTGGGCAACCGCCTTTTGGCCGTGCTGGGCTCCCTGATGTATTGCCGTCTCAGCGGCCGGGCCATGTACGTGGACTGGGCCGACGGCACCTATGCCGAAGACCGCGAAAACGCCTGGGACTACGCCTTTGTCTTGAAGGCCCCCCAGGCCGGGCCGGGCCAAATAGCCGGCGGCGACGTCTTTCCCGAACTGTGGCGGGGCAACCTGGCCAAGAGCATCACCGAGCTTATCGACGAATTCGACCCGGATTCCTGGGACGACGAGATGGCCGTCTACGACCGCTATTCGGTGCGCATGGGCGACCTGGACCGCCCGGAAAAGATACTGGTCCGCTGGTCCTACTTTGACGACTTCGCCAATGTCTTCCGCCGGATGGGATACGGCTGGTTCAGCCAGGCCGCACGGCGGCAAGTCCTGCGAGGGCTGTTGGCCGAGCATGTGGAACTGCACCCGGAGATTCGCGCCGAGTTCGAGGACCTGGCCCGCCGCATGCTCGCCCGGCCCACCATCGGCGTGCATATCCGCTACACCGACAACAAGGCCCCCTACGAAATGCTCGACGCCAAGGTCGGAGAGTTGGCCCGCGAAAATCCGGAAGCGGCGATATTTCTGGCCACGGACAACAAAAAGGTCGCCGACGAAATGGCCGCCAAATATCCCGGCCGCCTGGTCAGCTTGGAAAAGTTGATGGACGACGAGGGCAAGGGCCTACACCACAGCTTCAAGACCAAACAGGCCCTCAAGGAGGTTCTGTTCGACCTGTACATGCTCAGCCGCTGCCAATGGCTGGTCTACAGCTCCGTGTCCACCCTGGGTTTCTGCGCCTCGCTGCTCAGCGGGGCTCCGGAGCGAAACATCCACAATTGCCTGCGGACCAAAACACGCCTGCGCGGGGCGGCCAAGACCCTATGGGTCAACGTTTCTTCCTTGCTCGGGCGATAAAAAAAGACCCGGACCCACGCGAAGCGCTTCGCGTGCATCCGGGCCGTTAAGGAATTGTTTTAGTTCCGCTGGGCGCCGGTGGAATTCCAGCCGATCAAAAACACCACCGCGTTGCAGGCCACGCCCACTATAAGGCCGTCAACTCCGGCCGGGGCATCCAACACCGTATTCCACACCAGCGTACCGGCGATGCCCGCCACCGCGGCGGTGATAAACACACCGGCCTTTGCCCGAAAACCAAAGAAGGCCAGGGCCAGGGGCGGCAGAATCACCGGGGCCCAGAAGTTGTAGGCGTACATCAGGATGCCCAGGATGCTTTCGATGCTCACGGCAAAGACAATGGCCAAAAGGCCGGTGATCAGGTTGGCCATCTTGGCCAAGTTGAGCTGGGCCTTTTCGGACAGCGGGGTGCCGCGCAGCGGCAGGATCACGTCGCTGGTAAGGCACACGGCAGCGCCGTTGAGGAAAGAGTCGGCCGAGGACATGACCACCGAGATGATGCCGGCCACCACCAAGCCCTTGAGGCCCACGGGCAGGGCCTGCTGAATAACATAGGGCAGGGCCATGTTGGGGTTCAGATCCGGGGCCAGGGTCAGGGCCACCAGGCCGATGCCGCCGCTGATGGCGAAAAACGGGAAGGAGAACAGGCCGCTCCACAGGGTGCCCCGGGAGGTGTGCATGGCTGTGCGGCCGATCATCAGGCGCTGGACATAAGGCGGCACCAGGGTTTCGCCCAACAGAAACGTCAGAAACAGCGAGGCGAAGGCCAAAAGGCCCATGCCGCCCAGGGGGGCCATGCGCTCGGGTCCGGCGGCCTTGAGCACCGCATCGATGCCGCCGGCCTTGTCCAGGCCCATGAACAGGGCCAGGGGTATGCCGATGCCCAAGACGATGAACTGCATGATGTCGGTGAAGACAACGGCCCGCATGCCGCCCACGGTGGAGTAGGCGATGGCGATGCCGCAGCCGATCATGATGCCCATGAGCTTGTCCATGCCCAGAAACAGGTTGAAGACATAGCCCATGGCGCCCACCTGGGCGCCCATGATGCCCGCGCACAACAGCAGGCCGAACACGCCGGTGACCACCTGGCTTGATTTGCCGTAGGCCTGGCCCATGATTCCGCCGACGCTTATCGTGTCGCTGAAGCGTTCCATGCGCGGGGCGATGAACTGGGCCACCAGGATTTCCTTGATGCTGAAACCGTATAGGGCCAGGATGTTGACCACGCCGATGGTGAAGACCTTTTCAGCGTTGCCCATGGTGAAGCCGCCGCCGATGAACGAGGCGGACAATGTGGCGAAAACGACCCATGATTTGAAGCTGCGTCCGGCAACGGAAAAATGCTCAAGTTTGGTCACGCCGCGGCCCGCCCAAAGACCTACCGTGAGGATGGCGGCCAGATATAAACCCAGGATTAAGTTGTCCAGAAGGTCCATGAAAATTTCTCCGATGCGCTATTACTGTTTCTTGAACAGGGTCTGTTTTCGCCCGCCGAAAAGATATGAATACATCCGAGCATAATTAACATAAACGAGTGTGGAATCGAAAGTCTAATTGTGGCTGTTTCAGGCCGAAGTGTGGACCAAAATAGTCAATCGTTGACCAAAGTTGTGTAAAATGTTATTTACGCTGAGGAGCGCATTAGCGGTTTTCTAAATCGGTGGTTCAATTGGCAGAGACTTCCCTGGCAAACACCATATTCGACTCCATGACCGACGGCGTGATCACCCTCGACCGCGAGGGCACCATCACGGCCATGAATCCGTCTGCCTGCCAGGTGCTGGGCATAGCGGCCGAGTCTGCAGTGGGCTCCAGCTATGCCGAAGTATTTTTCATGCTGCCGGAAAACGACGAATTCAACCAACTCCTGCTGGACCTGGGCGGGGCCCAGGACAACCCCTACGCCGAAGTTTCATTTACCAGGGAAGACGGCTATAAGCGGCAACTGGCCCTGACGACATCGCTTTTGAAAGATGCCGACGGCGGCGACGAGGCCAGCCGTCGGGGAGCGGTCCTGGTTTTCAAGGACATTTCGGCCATCCAGCAGCTTCGCGATCAGCGGGATCAGCTGCAGGCCGAGCTGGCGGCCAAGCACGAAGAACTCAAGGATGCCTACCAAGACCTGGAAAGCCGCAATAAAAACCTGGAAGAAGCCCAGAAACGCGTGTTGTGGATCAAGCTGGGCGCGGGCGCCTTGGGCGTCCTGTTCTTCATCGGCCTGCTGGTCTATTATCAATTTTTCGCCACCTCCTCGTCGGACGGACGACCCAAGCCGATGAAGGAAATCGCCGCCTTTTCCGAAACAACAGGCTCCATGCGCGGGGTCAAGGCCGACAGGGGCGACATTATCGTCAGCGTCTCCTGCCGGGGCTTTATCGAGCCTCTTGATCTGCTGACCGTGACCAGCGAGGTCGTCGGCAAGGTGGTGGTGCGCAAGGCCGACTTGGGCCTGCACGTCAACAAGGGCGATGTGCTGTTCATGCTGGACCCGGCCGAACTGCTGCCCAAGGTGCGCCAGGCCGAGGCCGCGGCTCTGGAGAACCGACAGACCTTCAACGAGCTTGAAAGCTGGAAAAACCGCCCCGAATTCAAGCAGGCCCAGCGGGCCCTGGAACTGGCCCGTATGGATACGGAACGCAAAAAGGCCAGGGCCGAGGAAAACGAGCGCCTGTTCAAGGCCGGGATCATCCCCAAAAACGACCTTATCGACTCGCATAATGACTACCGCCGCGCCATGGCCGAACTGGCCAGCGCCGAGGAGCGGCTGTTCACGGCCACGGAAAAGGCCTCCAAGGGCCGGGTAAAGGTGGCCGAACTCAAGCTGATGAACGCCGAAGCCGAAATGAAGGAGTTGCAGGCCAAACTGGACGCCACGGTGGTGCGGGCTCCGGTCTCGGGCGTGGTGATGCTGCCGGCCACGGGCGAAAAGGACAAGCAGTCGCGGATTCCCGAACTGGGCGAAAAAGTCAGCGAGGGTCAGGCCCTGGTGGTGCTGGGCGCCGATCAGCCCCTGGGCGTGCGGACCATGGTCGACGAGGTGGCCGTGCGCAAGGTCAAAACGGGCCAAAAGGCCCTGATCAGCGGGCACGCCCTGCCCCGGACCTTTGAAGGCGTGGTGCGTTCGGTGGCGCCCCAGGCCGAGATCAGCAACCGCGTTCCGGTGTTTCCGGTGTTGATCGAACTCAAGCACCTGCCGCCCGAAGAGGCCGAGAATGTGCGTCTGGGTATGAGCGCCTCGGTGCGCATCGTGGTTACCGAGGTCTCCGACGCGGTGCGTCTGCCCGTGTTGGCCGTGGCCGAGCACGGCGGCGAACCGGCGGTCAGGGTGTCCAAGGACGGCAAGTACGAATGGCAGCCCGTGGAAACCGGGGTGTCCGACCGCAATTTCGTCCAGATCAAAAAGGGCGTCGAACCAGGCCAAGAAGTTTACTATTGAGCAGGCCCATGAGCGCAGTCCTGGCACAAGAAAACGCCGCGGATCACCCCTTGCTGAGGCTCAGGGGCATCACCCGCTCGTTCATGATGGGCGGCGTGGAACTGCCCGTGCTGCGGGGCGTGGACCTGGACGTTCTTGGCGGCGACTTCATATCCGTGCTGGGTTCGTCGGGCTGCGGCAAATCAACGCTTCTGAACATCATCGGCCTGTTGGACAAGCCGACCAGCGGCCAATACGAACTGGACGGCACGCCGGTCACCGAACTGGACGACGTGGCCATCAGCCGCCTGCGCAACCAGAAGATCGGTTTTATTTTCCAGAATTTCAATCTGCTGGCCCGCCTCAGCGCAGCCGAAAACGTCGAGCTGCCGCTGTTGTACCGGGGCATGACGGCCTCAGCCCGCCGGGAGCGGGCCCTGGAATACCTGGACAGGGTGGGCCTGGCCGACCGGGCCGACCACACGCCGACCCAGCTCTCCGGCGGCCAGCAGCAACGGGTGGCCATTGCCAGGGCCCTGGTGGCCGAGCCCGTGATCCTTTTGGCCGACGAGCCCACCGGCGCCCTGGACACCAAGGTGGGCCGCGACATCATGGACCTGTTCAAGGGCCTCAACCGGGAAAAGGGCCTGGCTTTTTTGATGATCACCCACGACGTGCAGCTTTCCAAGGAAGCGGGACGGCGTCTGCGCATGGCCGACGGGATGCTGCGGGAGGCCGAGGGGCCGGGGGCTGTGGACAATGCTGCTTAGCGTCAACGCAAGAGAGGCCTGGCGCAGCCTCAAGGCCAGCAAACAGCGCACCATTCTGGCCCTGTTGGGGGTCATCATCGGCATCGGCAGCGTCATGGCCATGCTCAGCGTGGGCGAGACGGTAAAGGCCAAGGCCTTGTCCGAATTCCGCCAGATGGGCACCGACATCATTTCCGTACGCAAGGGCTACACGCCCGAAAGCACGGGCTCGTCGGGTCTGAACGTGGATGATTTCGATCAACTGGCCAGGTTCAGCCGGAATATCCGCGAGACATCGCCCGAGGTCTCCACCTGGGGCAAGATCAGGGCCGGACAGGCCGAGGTAGACACATCCATCAAGGGCGTGCGGCCGGTGTTTCTTGGCATCAACAAGCTGCATATGGCCAGCGGCCGCTTTCTGACGTCTTTTGACGACGACCGCTCCTTTTGCGTGTTGGGCGACAAGACCTATCAGAGGCTGATCAGCGAGGGAGCCAGGCCGCCCATAGACGAAGTGACCCTGCGGGGGCTGCCGTTTCAGGTGTTGGGCGTGCTGGGGCCGGCCGAGCTTGGTTTCCGGTCCGAGGAAGTCGACAGCGCCGCGTTTATTCCCCTGGGTCTGGCCGACCGCATGGGCGGCTTCGAGGGGGCCTCGCGGGTCACCGTGCGCCTGTGGCCCGAGTCGGACCATGACGCGGCTTCGGCCGAGATCAGCCAACTTTGGAACAAGCTGAACCAGGGAACCTCGGCGTTGGAGATCGACAGCCCCAAACAGCTTTTGGAGCAGATGGCCAAGCAGATGCGCCTGTACACGCTGCTGCTGGCGGCGGTGGCCTCCATCAGCCTGGTGGTGGGCGGCGTGGGCATCATGAATATGATGCTGGTGTCTGTCACCGAGCGCAGGCGGGAGATCGGCATCCGCCGGGCCCTGGGGGCCCAGCGCGCCGACATAACCTCGCAGTTTCTGGTGGAAAGCGTTATCTTGTCCCTGGTGGGCGGCATAATCGGCATAGCCCTGGGTGTCGGGGCATGTTTCGCTGTTTCGGAATTCAACGACTGGACCCCGGTGGTGCCCATGGACGCCATGGGCCTGTGCCTGGCCGTGGCCATGGCCGTGGGCCTGTTTTTCGGCTATTACCCGGCCCGCAAGGCCTCTCACCTCGATGTGATCGTGGCCCTGAAGGCGGAATGATGAGACGAACTTTCGCCATAATCTACGCCGTGGCGCTGCTGCTGTCGGCCTGGCCCTGCCTGGCCGCCCAGGAGCCCGCGCCCCAGGCCCAACCCACGGCCGCCGCCGCCGGGACGCCGGTGCCGCTGGATGTGCAGGACCCGGCCATGGACACCGCCGACATCACGCCCGAGCCCGTAAAAAAGCCCATCCTGGAGATAACCGATCCGCCGCCGCCCAAACCGGTGACCCAGGGCGAACTGCTGGAGCCGGAGCTGACCCCTGGCGAGATCGGCAACACGTCGGGCCGCCGCAAGGTGCCGCTGAAGCTGCTGGATGCGGTTCGCATCGGCATGACCCGCAACATCGGCACCAAGAAATATCTGTTGGACAGGGCCACCCAGATTCTGGACCTGGAACTGGCCGAGCGCATATTCGAGCCCAATGTGTATCTGGAGGGCCACTACAACTACAGCGCCTCCAACAACACCGACGACCGTGGCGCGGGCGTGCGGGTGACCAACCAGCTTCCCACGGCCGGCGAGTTGAGCTTCCAGTGGCTGCCCAGCAACCAATGGGACCGCGACACCAATGAAGACGGATATTCGACGGGCCTGAGCTTCAGCCTGACCCAGCCGCTGCTCAGGGGCGCGGGCATAACCGTTGGTACGGCATCGGTGGTCTCGGCCCGCTACACCGACGCGTCCGACAAGGAATCGTTGCGCTCCCACCTGATGAGCCAGATCACCGCCATCCAGAATGCGTATTGGGAGCTGCTTCTGGCCCTGCAAAACAGGCTCAGCGCCGTGCGCTCCCTGCGGGAAAGCCGCGAGGTGCTGGCCCGCAACAAGCAGCTGATAAATGCCGGGCGAAAGGCCAAGGCGGATCTTGTCTCGGCCGAGCAGGAGGTGGCCCGCAACCAGGTCTCGGTGCTGGACCAGGAATTCAGCGTGGTGCAGGCCAACCGCACTCTGGTCAACCTGCTGGACCTTGACGACGACGTGGCCATCCTGCCCATGGAGGGCTTTGTCTACCGTCAGGTGCAGGTGGACTACGATCAGCTATCCAAGATCGCCCTTGAGAAAAATCCGGGCATGATCCAGACCAAGATCAGCCTGAAACAGGCCGAGCTGAGTCTGGAGCTGGCCAAGTCAAACGCCCTGGATCAGGTGGACCTGTCGCTGAGCACCAGCAAGACCGGCACGGCCGACAACCTGGAAGACAGTATGCGCAACTCCCTGAACCTGGGCGAGGGCTGGCAGGCCGGGGTATCGGTGAGCATTCCCCTGGGCCTGCCCAGGGACAGGCTCAAGCGCAACGTGACCCAGGCCGAACGCAGCCTGGAAAAGGCCAAGCTGGATTTCAAGCAGACCCGGCGCACCCTGTTGCAGGAGGTCCGCGACGGGGTCAACGACATCAACCGCAGCATGCGCCAGATCCGCCTGGCCCAACTCAGCCGCGAGTTGGCCAATCAAAAATATGATATTGAAAAAATGCGCCTCGATCTGGGGCGCTCCACCAACTTCCAGGTGCTTTCCTATCAGCGAGACCTGACCTCGGCACGGGATTCCGAGTACCAGGCCATTGCCACCTATCTGAAAAACCTGGCCGCGCTGGAGACCATAGTGGGCATCACCCTGGAGACTTGGAACGTCCAGGTCATCGAGACCGAACCGCCCATCGTGCCTTCACTGAACCTGGATAAGCTGAAGAAGCCCAAGGCCATCACCACCGAGTGAGCCTGGTTCATCACAAACTCGATTATAGTAGGCTTGGCTTGAACAAATATAGTAATGCAGTGTAATCACATATCTATATTCAGTTGATGATACAATAGACTATGATTTGATTTTATTGATTAAGTAAATTAGATATCACATAGATATTATTGACTAATATGTGGCAATAGCTCTTGCGGGGTCTTGCTGCTGCTTTACTCTTCCAGGAAGTTTGAATCAGCACAGAGCTGAAAAAAGAAGTGATTATGCCCTGACATTTTGCCTCCGGCGGCCAGAGGGGTTCTTCGCTTTTGAGCAATATTAAAAGCTCGCCATCCCCTCTGGACTCCCGGCTCGCAAAAATATATCTGGCCCTGCTTGAATGCGACCGGCCTCGCGAAGATCATGCCGTGGCATTATCATTTCCCTGCCCAGTTGTGGACCGCACTGCTCCCGGCGCAACTCCTTGGCTGGGTCTCGCAAACGGCGTGGGGCCAGTGACCGAAGCGGGCGCCGTGGCCGATCGTGCCCTAGCACCATTGCTAATAGATTGCGCTTAGTTCGGCGCTACCCAAACGGCCTCATAACCTGTCATCGGGCACGGCGTTACAAGTCCGGTTCGATTTTTCAAGGCACGTTGCTATAGGCCGATCTGCCCCGCCAACACATACATGCTTATCTACAAGCGCAAGCATATCCCAGGGAATCTCAGACCCAACTCGAGGCAACCTGTTTTAGGGATGGGGCGGGGGCCTGGGGGTGGGCGGGAAAACCCTTTTGTGGAAAAGGGGTTGGCTATTTCTTGTACCTTGGCCCGTCCTTGGGCCAAGGTACAACGCCCCGGCCGGAGCAAGTCCGATCAGGGGCTTACGGCGCATGGCTTCGCGCTGCGCCGGGCTGGCCATGGATGGCCATGGATGCCAGCCTACCTGTAGAGCACGGTGTTGCCTTTATGGGGCGGCCGGTCGAGGCCGCTGGTGTTTAGTGTGGCTCTGAGTGCTGCCCGCGATATGGGTGCCCAAACCTTGGGCCTAGGCCCCGGGGCGGACTTTGGCGGCCAAATCGTTGACCGCTGCCCGGACCGCCTCCAGATCGATGGTGGTCAGTTCGCCGTTGTCCACAAGCTGCCGCCCGGCCACGAAAACGTGGCGCACATCGCCCCCGTTGGCCGCGTATACGGCCTGGGACACCGGGTTGTACAGGGGCTGCAAGTGGGGCCGGTCGCTGTGCAGCACGACAATATCGGCCTGTTTGCCGGGCACAAGAGAACCGCACACCCGCTCCAGGCCCAGGACCTCGGCGCCGCCGTTGGTGGCGCAGTGAAAGACCTCGGCGGCGGGCAGTTTGGCAGGGTCATTGTGAAACACCTTGGCCATGAACGAGGCCAGGCGCATTTCGCCGAACAGGTCCAGGTCGTTGTTGCTGGCCGCGCCGTCGGTGCCCAGGCCGACCTTGATCCGGGCTTTCAGCAGTTCCGAGATTTTGGCCCGGCCCGAGGCCAGCTTCATGTTTGATTCAGGGCATGAGGCTACATGGACCTTGGACTTGGCCAGCAGTTCGATGTCGGACTCTTCCAGGGCCGAACAATGGACTGCCACGTCGAGGGTGTTCAACAGGCCCAGTCTGTACAGGTATTCCGGGGGAGTGCAGCCGTTTTGCTCCTTGCAGGTATGGACCTCGTGCCAGGTCTCGGAGAGATGGGTCTGCCAGGGGACGCCCAGGGACATGGCCAGGCCGGACACCGCGCCCAGGGTATAGGACGAGCAGGTGTAGGTGCTGTGGGCGAAAAGGCCGGGGGTGATCAGTGGGCTGCGGTCTTTCCAGCGGGTGACGAAGTCCTCGACTATTTCCAATTTTTTGGCCGGGTCGGGGATGCCCGGTGCCGGGAAGTCTATCACCCCGTGGCAGACAACGGCGCGCATGCCCGACCGGTCATAGGCCTTGGCCGCGCCGTTCATGCAGAAATAACTGTCGCACACCGTGGTAACGCCGCCGCCGAGCATTTCGGCGCAGGCCAGCAGGGTGCACTGCTGGGTCATTTCTTCATTGACCCACATGGCCTCGGCAGGAAACATGTGCTCGTTGAGCCACTTGTCCAGGGGCAGGTCGTCGGCCAGGCCCCGGAACAGGGTCATGGGGCCGTGGCAGTGGGTGTTGACCAGACCGGGCATGATCAAACCGCCCGCAACGTCGATGACCGAGGCGTCTTCGAGTGCGTCAAAGCCCGCGGCGCTGCCTGCATAGGTGATTTCCTGGTCCCGGAAGGCCACCAGGCCGTCTTTGTATAAAGTGTCGGCGTCGCACAATAGCGGACCGCCGCTGATGATGGTGGTGCGGCTCAAATCAGTTTGCCCCCTGTCAGCTTGTCGGCGCATTCCCGGAAGCGGGCCAGGATGCGCTGCTCATCAAGATTCACGGCCTTGCGGTCTTTCATCAGCACCTTGCCGTGGCACACGCTGTGGATCACATCGCCGCCCCTGGCGCTGTAGACCAGTTGGCTCACCGGGTTGTACATGGGCGTCATATGGGCCGCGGTGGTGTCGACGACGATGACGTCGGCCAGCATGCCCTGAGCCAGGACGCCGGTTTGGCCGCCCAGGCCCATGGCCTTGGCCCCCTGGCTGGTGGCCATTGACAAAACCGCGTTGGCCGGCGCGGCGGTGGGGTCCAGGGTGGCCACCTTGCTCAGCTTGGCGCATGTGTCCATCTCGCCCAGCATGTCCAGGTTGTTGTTGCTGGCGCAGCCGTCGGTGCCCAGGCCCACGGTGAGCCCGGCGGAGAGCATCTTTTGCAGGGGCATTATGCCGCTGCCCAGCTTCATGTTGGATTCGGGGCAATGGGCCACCCTCACTCCGGCCCCGGCGGCCCTGGCTATTTCGTCGTCGCTCAGATCCACGGCGTGGTCGATGAGCAGCTTCGGCCCGGCGGCGCCCAGGTATTCCATGACCTCATAGGGCCGCTTGCCCCATTTGTCGATGACGGTCTGGGTTTCGAAGGCCGTCTCGGCCAGGTGGATGACCAGGTCAGCGCCGGTGTCGGCCTGTATCTGCACGGCGGTGCGCATCAGGGGCTCGGAGCAGGTGTACAGGGCGTGGGCCATCACCGCGCCGCTGATGCGGGGGTGGTCGGCATATTGGGCGATAAGCTCCCTGGTGGCCTTGTAGCCGTTTTCAAGTTCGCCGTAGCTTGGGCTGGGAAAGTCGTAGATCACCTCGCCGATGACGGCCCGCAGGCCGCATTCGTCAATGGCCCGGGCAACGTCGGGGGCGAACAGATACATGTCGCTGAAGCAGGTGGTGCCGCTTTTGATCATCTCCAGGCAGCCCAACATGGCCCCCCAGTACACGGCGTCGCCGTCGAGTTTCTGTTCGGTGGGGAATATATGCTCTTCCAGCCACTGGCTCAGGGGCAAGTCGTCGGCCAGGCCCCGCATAAGGGTCATGGACACGTGGGTGTGGCAGTTGATCAGACCCGGCAGGATCAACCCGCCTCCGGCGTCGATGACCTCGGCCTGGGGAACCGGCGGTGCCTGTTCCTGGGGTCCGGCGTAAACGATCTCAGGGCCGTCGCAGACAACGGCGCCTTTTTCCTGGATCGTCATCCTGTCGTCCATGGTCAGCAGGGTGCCGTTTTGGATGATAATCATATGGTTGCTCCAGGCGCACGCGGCGCGCAAAAGTAAATCGGCCTAATTATGACCCGACCGAGGCAATCAATCAAATTTTCCGCCCCGGCCCTGGCCCCGGCTGAAGCGGGTGGCCCCGCTGACGGTTTCGCCCGAGCCCACAACGTCCATGCCCCGGCTGAACTCGTTGGCCAGGGCCTCGGGCAGAGGCAAGCCCCACTGCTCATAGGCGCTGAGCCGGTCCGAGCGCATACAGGTTTGGGGGAAATTGGCCAGGGATGCGGCCAACTCCTCGGCGGCCCGTCTGGCTTCTCCGGCCGGCACGACGCGATTGGCCAAGCCCATTTGCAGGGCCTCGTCTGCCCCCACCGGCCTGCCGGTGAGGATCATGTCCATTGCCCGGCCCATGCCGATAAGCCGGGGCAGGCGGATGGTGCCGCCGTCGATGAGCGGCACTCCGAAGCGGCGGCAGAACACGCCGAACACGGCGGTCTCGTCGGCCACCCGCATGTCGCACCAACAGGCCAGCTCCAGGCCCCCGGCCACGGCATAGCCCGAAACCGCGGCTATCACCGGCTTGCTTAAAAGCATCCGCGAAGGCCCCATTGGGCCGTCGCCGGAATGGTCCAGGCGGTTGGCCCTGGATCCGCCGTCGGTGGCCACGGCCTTGAGATCGGCCCCGGCGCAGAAGTTGCCGCCCTGGCCGCACAACACGGCGCAGGCCGCCTCGGCGTCGGCCTCAAAGGCCCGGAAGGCATCGGCCAGCTGGGCCGCGGTGGGGCCGTCAACGGCGTTACGCACCTCGGGCCGGTCGATGATCACCGTGAATACCGGGCCGTTTTTCTCCACGCAAACCGCCATGGCCGCCTCCTTTTACATCCGGGCGATGACGCCCTCCATGAGCTTGGCCATGTCCACACCGGCCTTTCCGGCGTTTTCAATGACCAGATCAATGGGCGCCGGCTGCATGTCGTCCGGGTCGTTGATATTGGCGATGGCCGAAAAGGCCAGGATGCGCAGGCCGTGGTGCTTGGCGGCGATTACCTCCAACACCGTGGACATGCCCACCGCGTCGGCCCCGAAAAACCGCAGCATCCGCGTCTCGGCCGGGGTCTCCATGGACGGGCCCAACAGGCCAACGTACACGCCCTGGTACATCTCGATGCCCTGATCGGCGGCCACCTGCCGGGCCATGTCCATCAGCCGAGGATCGTAGACCTGGACCATCTCCGGGAAACGATCGCCCCAGTTGTCGATATTGGCCCCGACCAGGGGGTTTTGGCCGAAGAAGTTGATGTGATCGGTGATCAGCATGACCCGCCCGGCCTGCCAGGTGATGTCCAGGCCGCCCGCCGCGTTGCTGCACACGAACGTGTTCGCCCCCAGGCCGGCCAGCACCCGCACCGGCATGCTCACCTCGTATGGCGTGTAGCCCTCGTAGAGATGAAAGCGCCCGGCCAGGGCGGCGACCTTTTTGCCGCCCAAATAGCCGAAGATCAGCTCGCCGGCATGGCTTTCCACCGTGGAGACGGGAAACTCGGGAATGGTTTGATAAGGCACTATGGCCACGTCTTCGATGCGTTCGGCCAGGCCCGACAACCCCGTGCCCAGAGTCAGAATCACCTGGGGCCTGAAATCAGCGGGCAATATTTGCTCGAGATGGGCCACGGCCCTTTTTACTTTTTGCAGTCGTTCCATTTGTTGGCTCCACGGTTAAGGCGATGATTAACGAAGGCTAGCCGGGGGGCGGGCCGCATGTCAATTTTTTTTACGGCCTAACGTATCGGGCTTATTGACCATAGCCGATGTATACAATTTCAGTAGATTTTTGTGGTATTGACACGGGGGGGCATGGCTTCATAATTGGACTCAGGATAAATACGATGCTATCGATATTACGCAGAATAAAGCAGGTGGCCTGCGTATTTTTTATTATTAATATCGCGGGCTTCGCCGTTTGGTTGCTCCTGGGTTCACCCCTTCCGGATTCGATGGAATGGCGGCCGGAGCGCAAACTGGACGCTGAAGCCAAAATGGCCGCCCAGCTTGAACAGATACGCGACAACTGGGATATGCCCCTGGAGCAGCGCAGGCGCATGCTCTGGCCCATTATCAGGCGTTTGAGCCAGGAATCCGGGGTTGATCCGGCCCTGGTCATGGCCATGGTGGCCGTTGAAAGCCGCTTCCGGCCTTGGGCCGTGAGTCCGGCCGGAGCCCTGGGCCTGATGCAGCTTACGCCCACCACCGCCCTGCACCTGGGCCTGGAAGCCCCCCACAACGCCCTGGACCCCATAGCCAACCTCAGGGCCGGAATCAAATATTTCGTCGGCCTGCAGCAACGCTTCAACGGCGATCTAAAGATGGCCCTGGCCGCCTACAACGCCGGGCCCACCGCCGTCAGCCGCCACGGCGGAGTGCCGCCCATCGAAGAGACCCAGAATTATGTGAGCCGGGTGCTCAAGGAGCAGCAGCGGTTCGCCGTCAAATATAATTCCTTTGCCGCCGCCAACTAGCGCGGGGTTTCTTTTTCAGCCTCGGTGCCCTATCGATCGCTGTGTCGACGCTAGCTTACCGGAAAAGCCGATTTAGACCGGAGTTGGGGACTCCCTTTCAATAAAGGTGGTGGCCCCACCCCGTGTAGTTATACGGCCCTGACGGCCGACTGGTATTGGGCAGGGGACATGTAGGCCAGGGGCCCAGTGCGGGAGCATAGGCCTCGGCCAGGTTTTGATTAATTAAATGCGGACGGCTGGGTTAAACTGTGGAAAACAGCCGCATCGGCACTTAACGAACCAACCAAGCGGGAGCCTTTGACATTGGCCAAGAAAAAAGCGCTGATAACCGGTATCACCGGGCAGGATGGGGCCTATCTGGCAGAGTTTCTTTTGGGCAAGGGCTACCAGGTCCACGGCGTTATCCGCCGCTCAAGCTGCTTCAACACGGCCCGCATCGATCATTTGTACCAAGACCCGCACACGCCCGAGCGGTCGTTGATCCTGCACTATGGCGACATGACCGACAGCACCAACCTGCTGCGCATCGTCCAGGAGGTGCGGCCCGAGGAGATCTACAATCTGGCCGCCCAGAGCCACGTGCAGGTCAGCTTTGAGACGCCGGAATACACGGCCAACTCCGACGCCCTGGGCGCCCTGCGCATGCTGGAGACGATCCGCATCCTCGGTCTGACCGACCACACCCGCTACTACCAGGCGTCGACCAGCGAGCTTTTCGGCAAGGTGGCTGAAACGCCGCAAAAGGAGACCACGCCGTTTCATCCGCGTTCGCCGTACGGCGCGGCCAAGCTCTACGCCTATTGGATCACCGTCAACTACCGCGAGGCCTACGGTATGTACGCGGTCAACGGCATCCTGTTCAACCACGAATCGCCCAGCCGGGGCGCCACGTTCGTCACCCGCAAGATCACCAGGGCCGTGGCCCACATCGTCAGCGGCCTGGAGGATTGCCTGTACCTGGGCAATCTGGAGGCCCGGCGCGACTGGGGCGATGCCCGGGATTTCGTGCGCGGCATGTGGCTGATGCTCCAGCAGGACCAGCCCGACGATTTTGTCTTGGCCACGGGCCGCCAGCATTCGGTGCGCCGGTTCGTGGAGATAGCCTTCGCCCATGCGGGTATGCCCATCACCTGGCAGGGTGACGGCGTGGATGAAGTGGGCCTGACCACCGACCCCAAAACCGGCCGGGAAAAAACCGTTGTGCGCATCGACCCGCGCTATTTCCGGGCTACGGAGGTCGAAACTCTCTTGGGCGACGCCTCTAAGGCCAAAGAGGTCTTGGGCTGGCAGCCGGAGATCAGCTTCGAGGACATGGTCGAGGAGATGATGCGCGAGGACATGCGCCGGGCCGCCCAGGAGGCCGCTTTAGGCCGCGACGGCATGAGAAACGGCAACTATTTCTAGGCTTTTCATAAAAGTATTTTGGCAGGAAATTAAAAATTAAGAGCAACAAACCGACAGGCGTCAACACTTTGAGTCTTCCGAGATAATAGCCAAAATACTTTTACCCTACGGGCGAGCCCATGGAACTCGTGAAAAGCACCAATGGTGTAAAGAATCTGTTTGATGGATGTGGAGAATGTGATGCCTCTACCAGAGGGCGCGAAGATATATGTGGCCGGGCACAGGGGATTGGTGGGTTCGGCCATTTATCGAAGGCTGGCCGCCGAAGACCGCTATGAGCTGATCACCCGCGGCCACTCGGAGCTGGAGCTTTCCGAGCAGGCTGACGTGCGGCGTTTTTTCGAAAACGAGCGCCCCGGCTACGTGGTCATCGCCGCGGCCAAGGTGGGCGGGATCATGGCCAACGCCACCTATCCGGCCGACTTTATTTTGCAAAACCTGTTGATCCAGACCAACATCATACAGGCCGCCTGGCAGACCGGCGTGGAGCGGCTGTTGTTCCTGGGCTCGTCGTGCATCTACCCCAAACTGTGCCCCCAGCCCATGAAAGAGGAGCATCTGCTCACCGGGCCCCTGGAGCCAACCAACCGGCCCTATGCCGTTGCCAAGATCTCGGGCATCGAGCTTTGCTGGGGCCTCAACCGGCAATACGGCACCAAATACCTCTGCGTGATGCCCACCAACGTCTACGGCAAGGGCGACAACTACAACCTGGAGACCGGCCACGTGCTGCCGGCCCTGATCAGGCGCTTTCACGACGCCAAGACCAGCGGCGCTCCCGATGTGACCCTGTGGGGCACCGGCTCGCCATACCGCGAGTTCATCCTCAGCGACGACCTGGCCGACGCCTGCGTTCATTTGCTGGGCCTGGATTCTCGGCCGTTTGAGGAACTCATCTCATCCCAGGACAGGCCGCCGCTTATCAACATCGGCGTGGGCAAGGAAACAACCATAGCCGATCTGGCCGCCCTGGTTTCCCAGGTGGTGGGTTATGGCGGAGAGATAGTCTGGGACAGCACCAAACCCGACGGCACGCCCCGAAAGCTGCTGGATGTGAGCCTGCTGGCCAGCCTGGGCTGGCAAGCCAAGACCAGGCTCCGGGACGGCATCGAATATACCTATGGGCAATATCTGAAAACGCTGTGAGATGTTCTAGTTGTACTAAATAAAAAGTTTGGTGGCGCAAAGGCCCTACAAGGTGTAGTTGTATTTTCAGGCGTTAATTTCACAACTGAATTACAACTATAAGAGAGGGCTGTAATGGAAAGTCCTGAAGCGTCTGAACATCAACACGGGCCGGTCAAGAAACACGGCGGACCCAGCAGTTTCGACATGCACGACGAAGATGCGGTTTTCGCCGAGATAGGCCTGAAACCGGGCGACACTCTCGTGGATATCGGCTGCGGGCCGGGTGATTATTCCCTGCATGCCGCCAGCCTGGTCAGCCCCGGCGGCCTGGTCCACGCCCTGGACCGCTGGCGGGATATGATCAAGCGTATGGATGAGCAGGCCGTGGAAAACGACATCGCCAATATCCGCGGCCATGTCTGCGACGTCACCGCGCCGCTGCCCCTGGCCGATGGCATTGCCGACGCCTGCCTGATGGCCACCATGCTGCACATTGTTGATCTGCCCAAATTCGGCAAGGGCCTGTTTGACGAGGTCCACCGGATTCTAAAACCCCACGGCAAACTGTGCATCATCAACTGTAAAAAAGAAGACCAGCCCTGGGGCCCGCCCAAGCGCATGCGCCTGTCGCCCGAGGAATGCCGGGACCTGGTTGAGCCCAGCGGCTTTGTCCAGACCGGTTATCTGGATCTGGGATATAATTATTTGATACGTTTCGAGCCCCAATAGGCCCAAGAGACATTTGATTAACACACCGGGCGAATCCATGCGCCCGGTTTTTCTATTCCGGCACGTGGCAAGCCAAAAAGCCGTTGACATCCCGGCCCGGCGCGGCTTGAATCCCTTAGGGGAAATACAATATCCGTGGGCTTGCCGGGCTAAGCCACGGATTCGGCCCTTTTGGCGGCCCGGGCATGCCGCGCGGCAATTCATCCCTTATACCGATCATCAATACCGGGTCAGTGACCTGGCCAAAAAAAGGAACGTCCATGAGCGAAAAACGCGTTGAGATAAAAGTAGACGAGGATGTGACCCTGGAGGGCATGTACTCGGAAGCGGCCGATGCCCCCGGTGCGGCCATTGTCCTGCACCCGCACCCCCAATACGGCGGATCCATGGACAACAATGTAGTGGCGGCCATGTGCGACGGCGCGGCCCGGGCGGGCTGGAGTTGCCTGCGCTTCAATTTCCGGGGTGTGGGCGCCAGCACCGGAGCCCACGGCGGAGGTTATGCCGAAGCCTCGGATGTCGCCGCCGTGGCCCAGTGGCTCCAAGAGCAAAAAAAGTGCACTCTGGCTCTGCTGGGCTACAGTTTTGGAAGCCTGGTTGGCTCTCTGGCCGCCACCCAAATCCCCGAGGTCGACCGGGCGCTGTGGGTGGCCCCGCCCTTGGTGATGGGCAATTTGTCACAGTGGCCGGAACAAAACGGGCCATGTTGGATCATTGCCGGTTCCCAGGACGAGTTTACGGCCGTGGGGGCCTTGCAGGCCTATGTCAACGAGTTTGGTGCACGGGGGTTTTTTAAATTGCGCCCAGGTGTGGATCATTTTTGGTGGGGACAGGAGAGTGCACTTTCTGACCTGGCGACAAGGCTGCTGCGCGGGGATGCGCCGGAATAGGTACAATTACGCATATTCAACATTTTGTGGGCATTTTTGTGAAATGCCACAATATGTAGAAAATGGGGTTGACACGGCGACAGCTGGTTTGATAGGTTCCCAATCGAGGGTTAATGCACCATTCAATCCTGGGCTTACGCCCGCGGCGCCCCCCTGTCTTGCCTGGGACTGATCTCTGCAACGGAGCGGTACCTAGCCGGGGGGCGGCATCCCCATTTAGAAGGCTTTGGGCCTTCTCCCCACCCCGCTCAGGGCCGGCCTTCCGGCCCTGAACCTTTTTCGGGCCGTATGCATCTTGCTTCACAGGTTTTTTCATGCCAGGATAGATAAACTGCTGTCACAGGGCGGGGGTGCGGATGGATCACGAGCCTCAACGCATAGACGAATGCATCGACCAGCTTCGGGAAGCCGTGCAGGAGTTGGAAAAGTTCCGGCGCATTGTTGATACAGCCGAAGATGCGGTGATTACGGTTGACGAAAACCAGGAACTGGTTTTCATCAACCGGGCAGCCGAAAAGATGTTCGGCTATACCAGGGAGGAACTACTGGGCCGCGACATGGGCCCGCTGATTCCCGTGGACCTGCGCAAAAGCCATCACGGCTATATCGAACGCGTCATCAAAACCGGCCGCCAGCGCACCATGGGCCATCCATTTCAAATGGAAGCCCAACACCGCGACGGAACCAAATTTCCGGTGCACCTGACCTTCAGCGTTGCCGAGGTCGACGGACAATACCTGTTTACGGCCATCATGCGCGACCTGAGCGAAAAGCAGGGCCTGACCGAAAAGATCAAGCGGGCCGAGACTCTGGCCGTGGTGGGCCAGATGGTGGCCACGGTTGGCCACGAGGTGCGCCAGCCCCTGACCTCCATCGGCGGATTCGCCCGCCAGTTGACCAAGGAAACCCAGCTTTCCGAACACGCCAAACGCAAGCTGCAGATCATCGTTGACGAGGTGGCCCGCCTGGAGCGCATGCTCGGCGAACTCAACGACCTTTCGCGGCCCGTGGAATACAATTGGAATGAAACCGACATGGGCCAGGTGCTCGACGATGTCCTGGAGGGCCTGTCCCCGGAGATCACCAACAGCGGCGCCAACCTGAGCGTAAGCAAGTCCGAAGGCCTGCCCAAGGTTTTGGCCGACAAGGACCGTCTGGGACAGGTGGTGCGCAATCTGCTGGTCAACGCCATGCAGGCCGGCGGCGACGAGCCGGTGCTGGGAATCAACGTCGGCCCCGGCCCGGACGGCGGCGTTCAGGTTCAGATCCGTGATAAGGGGCCCGGCATCGCGCCCGAGGCCCTGAGCCAGATATTCAAGCCGTTTTTCACCACCAAAAAAGGCGGAACCGGCTTGGGCTTGGCCGTGGCCCGGCGCATAATCAATGACCACGACGGCACGATCAACCTGGAAAACGGCCCTCAGGGCGGGGCGGTGGCCACGATTTTATTGCCCGCGTCCAGCAACCGTTTAGCCGCGCAAGGTTGACCCCCGGCCCCAAGGGGTTATAATCCCAGTCATAGTTATAATCGCTACGACCGAGGTTCAGATGGCTATTTTGCCGATATTGAAATATCCTGATTCCGTGCTGGCCAAAAAGTGCGCCGATATCGGGCAGATCGACGATGATCTCCGCACCCTGGCCCAGGACATGATAGATACGATGTACGACGCCCCCGGCGTGGGTTTGGCCGCGCCACAAGTGGGCAAAAGCATCCGGCTGGTGGTGGTTGACACGGCTCCGGAAGAGGAGCGGGGCAACCCCATGGTGCTGATCAACCCCAGGATCACTTCCAAGGCCGGGCAAATCATTTGGGACGAGGCCTGCCTTTCGGTGCCGGATTATTCCGCCGACGTGGTTCGGGCCTCCGAGGTCACCGTGGAGGCCCTCGACCTGGAAGGCAACGAGATCGTCATCGAGGCCCAGGGTCTGTCGGCCGTTTGCCTGCAACACGAGCTCGACCATTTGGACGGCATATTGTTTATCGACCACATCAGCAACCTCAAGCGTTCGTTGTACCGTAAAAAACGCCTTAAACAGCTCAAGCGGGCGGAGGACTGATGCGTCCCCTGAAGCTTGTGTTCATGGGCACGCCGGATATAGCCGTGCCGACTCTGCGGGCCGCGGCCGCCGCGGGCCATGAGATCGCCCTGGTGATCACACGGCCCGACCGCCCGGCCGGCAGGGGCCGCAAGCTGCGCCGGGGCGATGTGGCCGCCGCAGCCGATGAATTGGGCCTGAGCGTGGCCCAGCCCGACGATGTTTCGGGCATGGCCGGCGAGATCGGCGCCATCGGCCCCGACGCTATGGTGGTGTTGGCCTTTGGCCAGATCCTGCCGCCGCAGATCCTTTCCATCGCCCCCATGGGCTGCATCAACGTGCATTTTTCCCTGCTGCCCCAACTCCGGGGGGCCGCGCCCATTCAGCAGGCCGTTTTGCAGGGTCTGGACGCCACCGGCGTCAGCACCATGTTCATGGACCAGGGTTTGGACACCGGCGACGTGATCCTCCAAGAGGTGACCGCCATCGAGCCCATTGATACGGCGGGCACCCTGGCCGACAAACTGGCCCAAAGCGGGGCCCGGCTCCTGGTGCGCACCCTGGAGATGATCGCCGACGGCGCGGCGGTGCGCACGCCCCAGGACAACGCCCAGAGCACCTACGCCCGCCGCCTGAACAAGGCCGAGGGCCTGGTGGATTTCAGCCGTCCGGCCAGGGAACTCGATTGGCACGTGCGGGGCATGGACCCCTGGCCCGCCGCGTTCGTGGACACGCCCGCCGGGCCGTTGCGCCTGTTCGGCCCCACAATGGTCCTGGCTGACGCCGCCGGGTCCGCGCCGGGAGTGCTCATCGATGCGCCGGGGCCGGACATGCTGGCCGTTGCCTGCGGAAGTGGGGCCTTGGCCGTGGGCCAGGCCCAGGCGCCGGGCAAGCGACGCATGAGCGCGGGCGATTTCCTGCGCGGCGCCCGGCTGAAGCCCGGCGATAGGCTGGACGGCCGATGAACCCCCGCCGCCTAGCCCTGAAAGTACTGATCGATCTGGATCTTACTCCAAAGCATCTGGAGCACCTGCTTTCGCTACACCTGGACAAACACTCCGGGGCCCAGCAGAGGGACAGGTCCATGGCGGCCAATCTGGTGTATGCCGTGCTGCGTCACCGCCTGCGCCTGGATTACCTGATAAAACCCTTTGTCAACCGGCCCATGGACAAGCTGGACCTGCCTGTCCTGTCCGCTTTGCGCATGGGCGTGGCGGACCTGGTAATACTGGAGAGCCCGGCCCATGCCGCGGTTGATTCCGCCGTGGACGCGGCCAAGGCCTGTGGAGCGGGCAGGGCGGCCGGCATGGTCAACGGCGTATTGCGTTCGCTGTCCAGAGCAATGCCGGCGGCGGCCCAGTTGCCCCATATAGACGAGCCGGCCGCCCGACTGGCCATAACCTATTCCCATCCCCAATGGATTGTCGATGATCTGCTTGCGCAGTGGGGCCCGGAAAAGTTGGAACCATGGCTGGAGGCCAACCAGAGTCAACAGCCGGTGACCCTGCGGGCCAACACCCTGCGCACCAGCCGGGGTGAACTGAAAGAGTTGCTGGCCGACTCGGTGGACGCGGCTTTTGATCATCCCCTGGCGCCCGACGGCTTGATCATCAAGGGTTCCCGGGGGCCCCTGGAACTGCTTCCCGGCTTTGATGACGGCCTGTGGCAGGCCCAGGACGCCGGAGCCCAGGCCCTGAGCCGCCTGTTGGGCGTGCTGCCCGGCATGAAGGTCCTTGACCTCTGCGCCGGGGCCGGGGGCAAGACCGGCCATCTGGCCGCGCTGATGCAAAACCGGGGAGAGGTGGTGGCCGTGGACAAGTCGCCGGGCCGCATCCGGGCTTTGCGAAACAACATGGCCCGGTTGGGCGCCGAGATAGTCCGCGTCGCCGAGGCCGACGGCCAGGACTATGACCCCAGAGGCCTGACCTATGACGCCATTTTGGTGGACGCGCCCTGCTCGGGGCTGGGGGTCCTGGGCCGCAGGCCCGACGCCCGCTGGCGCAGGTCGTCCGGCGACAGTAGGCGGCTGGCCGAACTGCAACTGCGTTTGTTGGGGCACGCCGCCCGCATGCTGGCCTCCGGCGGCGCGCTATTGTATTGCACCTGCACCGTGACCAAGACCGAAAACGAGGACGTGGTGGGGCGGCTGTTGGACGGACAAAAGGATCTCCAGCCGGATTGGCAGGGAGCCGAGACCTTCGGCTGCCTGGACGACGACGGATTCTGGCGCAGCTTCCCCCGTTCCATGCAGGCTGATTCGTTTTTCGCCGCCCGCCTGGTGCGCCGGTCTTAACCTCTGCGGCTTGGTTTGTCCGGCCTGCGGCCGCCCTCCTGTTTTTGTATGTTGATTTGAGCGGCCCCTGTGGTAAACAACAGGCCAAAGCTTTTCGCCCCTGACCAATGGAGCAGCCGATGATCATGATGGCCCCCTCAATACTCAGCGCCGATTTCGCCGCCTTGGGCGACGGCGTCCGTCAGGCCGCCGACGGCGGCGCCGACTGGATTCACGTCGACGTCATGGACGGCCACTTCGTGCCCAACCTGACCATCGGCCCGCCGGTGGTGGCGGCGATCAGGGGCGTCACCGACTTGCCCTTTGACGTGCATCTGATGATCGAAAATCCGGACAATTACCTGGAAGATTTCGCCAAGGCCGGGGCCGATTGGATCAGCGTGCATGTGGAGGCCTGCGTTCATCTGCAACGCACCCTCAGCTACATCCGCCAGCTCGGCAAAAAAGCCGGGGCCGTCCTGAACCCGCACACGCCCCTTTGCATGCTGGAAAACGTCTTGCCCGACCTGGATTACGTCCTGTTGATGAGCGTCAACCCCGGTTTCGGCGGCCAGAGCTACATCCCGGCCATCACCGGCAAAGTGGCCGCCCTCAAGAAGATGATCCAGGGCAGCGGCAGGGAAATTCTGATCCAGGTCGACGGCGGCATCAGCCCCAAGACCATCGCCCCGGTGGCCGCCGCGGGCGCCGAGGTCTTCGTGGCCGGTTCGGCGGTCTACGGCGATCCCGACGGCGTGGCCGCGGCCATCGCCAAGCTCCGCCGGGCGGCCGGACAATAATCCCATGCCTGTGGCCACGGCCCGGACCAGAGACTTTGGGCTCCTGGGCCTGTGGCTAGCCTTTATTCTCTGTTGCACCTTTTTCGGGCGCATGGTCAGCCCCCTGTTGGAGGGCCCCCAGAACCGGATGCGCACCTACGCCCTGGTGGCCGCCTCCGGCGTGGCCGCCGCCGCCGTGGCCCTGGCCAGGCTGCGCAGGCTGCCCCACGCCAAACGCGGGGCATCCCTGGCCTGGCTGACGGTCAGCGCCGTGGCCCTGGGCCTTTTGGCCTGGGCCCAGGCCAACCACGTCGAGTCGACCCATGTGGTGATTTTCGGCGTGTTGGGCGCACTGGCCTGGCGGGCGGCGGGTCACCGCTTTTCCGGCTGGGCCCGCCTGGCCGCGGCAATGTTCTTTTGCGCGGCAGTGGGGGCCGGAGACGAAATCATCCAGTATCTGCATCCCCAGCGCTACGGCGATCTGCACGACGTGGCCACCAACACCGCCGCCTCGTGGATCGGCTGCCTGGGCTGCCGCCTAAGCCGCATCGCCTAAACCATTTTGGCTTGAGCGCATAAAAGGAGGATGTCATGGTCAAACTGCGCAAGCGTATGACGCCGCTCTTGGGGGCCGTTATGTTGGCTGCGGTCCTTCTGGCCGGGAACGCTCCGGCCGTCGAACCGGTCGCCACGACCGAATATCATGGCAATGTCAAGTCGCACGTATTTCACCGGCCCGGTTGCCGCTATTATTCCTGCAAGAGCTATACGATAGTCTTTACGTCGAGAGAACAGGCCTTGGCCGCCGGATACCGCCCTTGCAAAGTCTGCCAGCCTTAACCGGCGGAACCATGCCCACCCTGTCCGGTTGTCATGCCTGAGTCGAACGCCTTCTTCGGACTGTAAACCGCCCGTCCAAACAGGTTATACTGCCATGAATCCGCATGGGGTGCGTCCCCTTTGACGGGATTCACCGATATGGTCCTCACCCGGCGCCAATCGCATCACGAGCTAACCGGACCTTGCATCTCACCGCCTTATCCGCAGGCCATAATACGGGGGAGGATATGTTCGACTATATCGTCATCGGCGGAGGGTCCGCCGGTTGCGTGTTGGCCAACCGGCTGACGGAAAATCCGGCCAACTCGGTCTGCCTTTTGGAGGCCGGGCCCACGGACCGCACCTATTGGGTTCGCAGCTGCAATCCCTTGAACATGCTCTACCTGATGAACAGCCGGAAATACAACTGGCTGTATTCAACCCAACCATGCCCCAAAACAGGTGACCGCCGTTTTTTCTGGCCCAGGGGAAAAACCCTGGGCGGATCGAGTTCGGTGAACGCCATGATCTACACCCGGGGACACCGCTGGGACTATGATCACTGGGCCGAGCTGGGAAACAAGGGCTGGGACTATGAGTCCGTGCTGCCCTGGTTTTTAAAATCCGAAAGGCAGCAGCGGGGAGCCGACGACTTCCACAACGCCGACGGCTGCATGGACGTGGTGGACACCACCTTCAACTTCCCGGCCAGCCGCGCCTTTGTGGAGGCCTGCCGGCAGGCGGGCTTCCCCCATAATACGGATATGAACGGCGAGATCCAGGAGGGTTGCGGGCTGTTTCAGGTCAACCAGACGCCGGAGGGCAAACGCTGTCATGCCGCGGTGTCCCATCTGGACCAGGCCCTGCCCCGCCCCAATCTGACGGTGTTGACCAACACCTATGTCACCCGGATCACCTTTGACGGCAAACGGGCCACCGGCGTGGAATATGCCGAAGGCAAGCCCGGACGGCACCGGGTGGCGCTGACGGCCAACAAAGAGGTGCTGCTCAGCGCCGGGGTGATCAATTCGCCGCAACTACTCAAGCTGTCGGGCATAGGGCCCCGGGATGAATTGAAACACCACGGCATACCGCTGGTGCATGACCTGCCCGGCGTTGGCGAAAACCTCCAGGATCACCCTGATGTCATCGTCCGCAGCCTGGACAAATCCAGGACCTCGTTTTGCACTTCGCCCGGTCCCTACACCTTGCGATTTTTGTCGCGGTATATCAGTAAAAACCCGCCTTTTGTCTTCACCCCCACCGATGCGGGCGGGTTTGTAAAATCCGATCCGGGGCAGCCCATACCGGATTTGCAGCTTCAGTTCGCGGCCGTGCGCATGCAGCCCCACGGCAAGGGCCTTTTCACCCCGGCCCGCTTCGGTTTTGTCCTGCACGTCTGCCACATGCGGCCGGCCAGCCGGGGGCGCGTCTCGCTCAGATCGGCCGACCCTTTTGACCGGCCCTTTATCGAACCGAACTATTTTGAAAACGAGATGGAGTTGGATGCCCTGGTCAACGGGGTGAAGATAGTGCGGGATGTGCTGTCCCAGCCCGCCATGGCGCCATTTAGCGGCGGCGAGGAGGTTCCCGGCGACGCGGTCCGCTCGGACGACGACATCCGGCGTTTTATCCTGGAAAAGGTGGAAACGGTCTACCATACCGCCGGATCATGCAAGATGGGGGTCGATGAAATGGCGGTCGTGGACCCGGAGCTGCGGGTGCATGGCCTGGAAAACCTGCGGGTGATCGATTCGGCGATCCTTCCCACCATCACCGGCAGCAATATCCACGGCCCCACGGTGATGATCGCCGAAAAAGGCGCGGACATGATCCTGAACGCCTGACGCCTCGGCCAAACCAGCCGGTGCGGGGCTTCATCCAAAATTGGAGTCGGCGCCGGGCTAGTCTTTTTCCACCGCCCTTAGCAGCTCGCCGCGTTCCACGGGCTTACGGATGATCATGTCCGGTTTGGGGATGTCCGGCGGCGGCACCATGCCCACACTGTCGAGGCTCCACCCGGTCACCACCACGAACGGCGTGTGTTTGTGCTGGTCGGCTCCGTTGTTTTTCATGGCCCTGGCCACATCCCAGGCCGAACCGTCGGGCAGGCCCTGATCGCATATGACCACATCGGGCCATTGTCTTTTCAAGGCCAGCCTGGCCTGGGCCACGTTGGCGGCGTGGCGGACGTTGTGCCCGGCCTGGGTCAGCACCGCTTCGGCGCCCATGGCCACCAGGGCCTCGTCCTCCACCAACAACACCGTGCGGGGTCTGCCGTTGCCCCTGGGCCTTGCCTCGGCCTGGGGCCTGGGCCGTGGTTCGGCAAGGGGTAGGCGAACGGTGAAAACCGCTCCGCCCTCTTGGCGGTTTTGGGCTTCGATGGAGCCGCCATGGGCCATGATGACGCCCTTGCAGCTGGCCAGGCCCAGTCCCTTGCCCCGCACGCCCTTGGTGCTGAAAAACGGCTCGAACAGCCGGGGCAGGTTCTCGGGATCAATGCCGGGGCCGTTGTCGGCGACCCTGATACAGGCCATGCCTTGCTCGACAACGCCCGCGATCTCTATTTCGCCGTTTTTACCGGAAGCCTCAATGGCGTTGCTGAGCAGGTTCAGGAACACGTCAACCAATTCACCGCGATGACCGTTGGTCCACAGGCTGTCGGGCAAATCGGCCGCGATGAACCGGCTCCGCTCATGTTTGGTGGTTGCTTCCACCAGATCCAAGGCCGTATGCACCACCTCGGCCAGGGGCAACACTTCACGCCCGGTGTTGTCTTGGACGCCCGAAACCAAAAACGCTTCCAGGCGTTTGACCATGTCCTGGCCGTTGGAGGCGGCCCTGGCCACGTTGCCCAACAGCTTTATCTCGCGGCGGCTGGCCTGGCGACTTTGCATCAGATCTTCAAGGGCCTGGGCGTTGCCGGTTATGGCCATGAGCAGGTTGTTGAAATTGTGGGTCACGCTGGCCGTGGCCTGACGGATGCGCTCCCTGGCCGCGTCACGCCGGCTGGAATCCCGCAGGAAGCAGATGATCTTGTGGCTGCCTTCGATCTCGACCACCGAAGCGGACACGTCACAGTGCATGGGCCTGCCGCTAGTGGTAAGCAGGGCCACATCACGGGTTCTTATGGTCTGGCCCGGCTCAAGGTCTTCTATGATCAGGGCCAGCTTGCCCATTTTGGTGCAGGCCCAGTCTTGGAGTTTGCCCTGGGACGGGTCTTGGGGACCGGAAAAACCAAGCAGGCCGCTTGCCGCGGGATTGATATAGACAATGTCCTTGCGGGGGTAGTCAAAGATAAGCATTCCGCCGGGCATATTTTCCAGCACACCGCGGTGGAACTGTTCGCTGCGCCGCAAAGCCGCCTCGGCCTTGAGTTGTTCGGTTACGTCCACGCCGGACACCACTACGAATTCGACCCCTCCACTATCGTCCCTTATGGCATTGGCCGACCACTGGATTGAAATTCTGCCTCCGTCCTTGGTGAGCAACTGGCTCAATCTCTCATTGGGAAACTGCATGGTGTTGAGGCTTGAAATGTAGTTTTTTGCTCTCTGCCGTCTTTCCGGAGGAACGAGGCAATCCAAGGCGTACAGGCCTACCAACTTTTCCATGGAGTGTCCGGTTGCCTTTTCCGAGGCCTTATTAAAGAAAACGATTCGCCCACGGGCGTCAATCACCATGGTCAAGGTGGTTGTCGAATCCAGCACGGCATTGCTGAAGTCAAGTTGGCGGTATAATTCCCTCTCGGCCATTTTCTGGCGGGTTACATCCTGTACCGCCCCCCATTCAGGCCAGCCCTCCAGAGGTGCCGTGGCACCCATGGCATGCAGGATGATATGCCGTGTTTCGCCGTTTTTTCGCGCCAAGGTCAACGGGACTCCGCGGGAAAGGTTGGACTCGTCCAAGCCGAGCACCCGCTGATCCTGGAGGTCGAACATTTGTTTGATGGCTTGTCCCATATCGCGGAACTCGGTGGCGCGATACCCGGTGAGTTTTGCGGCGGCGCGGTTCCACAGACCGGGCCTTCCCTGCCAGTCAAAGGCGTAAACTGCAATGGGCAAATTGCCCAGGGCGGCCTCCAGCCGTTCTTGCTGGCTGATCAGTTCATCCTGGGAACGGCGGAGGTTGTGGTGCATTTGCTGGTAAAAGGCCACCAGCAGGAATATGGCCGTAAAAACCTCGCAGGCCGTACCGGACAACAGGCCCCAGGCCATTGTCTCGGGGGTGGGCGTTATCAGGATCGTGACCAGGATCTGTTGGACCAGACCCCAAAAGACCAGGGCGGCTCCGGCGGCGAACCTGGGCCAGGGTTCCAGGTGCCCGGCCTGCAATAGGCGCAGCCCGGCCGCGGCGTAGGTCAAACCCACGGCGATGCAGGCAGGGGCGATGATGATCTTGTGCGGCAGACCAAAGGTCTGGGCGATCAGCGCGAAAAGAAACCCGCCCGCCATGGCCATGACCGGCCAGCGGGGGGCCTTGGCCGCGCTATCGAGAAAAACCAGGCTGCCCCACAGCAGCAGGTAGGCCCCCGCCGCCGCCAAAAGGCTGAAGGCGCGGACCAACATGTCGCCGGAGGAAAAATCCGACGGCAGTCCGATGACCAGAAGGTTGCGAACCGCGTAACAAAACCAGGCCGCGGTCCATAAGGCCAGGGCTTTGCGGCGGTGCAGGGCAAAAAGCTGGGCATAGACCAGCAGCAATACTCCGGTGGCCACGAACCCGGCGATGATTTTAGGGATAGACCATTCCAAGGTCGCTAATCCGCGTGATTCAGCATTAAAACCGTAGAGAATGGGTGATTTTAGTGCATTTAACCGCTAATAGCAACCTGTTAGGGCACTTCGGCTTCCTGCCAGGAGTAGCAGGCGATGCCCGGGGTTTTTTCCACCTCGTCAAGCAGCTTGTTCCATCTGCGTCCGGCAACGATCTTCAGGCGGAAATTGTAGTTGATGACATCGGTGGTGTGGCAATAGCTTTTTCCGGCAAATGCAATGGTGGCATGGTACTGAATCAGCAACTTGCGAACATCTTCGATAGCCTGATGGTCCATGGCTTCCAGCGACAAAACCACCTGTTGCTCATGAGAGACCAGGGCAGCCAAAATCGGAAATACGGCCAGAGCCACCAAGGTCGTGGCCACCGTGGCCATGGCTGGAATATAGAGTCCGGCGCCCACGGAAAGGCCCACGCCTGTAAGGAGCCACATGGCCGCGCCGGTGGTAACACCCCAGGCCGAGCGGCGGCCCTGGATGATGGCCCCGGCGCCCAAGAAGCCCATGCCGGCCATGGCGTAGGAGGGCAGCCGGGCCGGGTCCAGGCGCACCACCGAATCGGCGGCCTCGTCGGAAAACATCTGACCTAGGAATAACGAAAGGCTCATCACCAGGGCTCCGGCCATGCACACCAGCATGCAGGAGCGCAGACCGGCGGCTTGCTGTGCCGCTCCCGTTCAAGGCCCACGAGCATGCCCAGACCGGCTGCAAACAATATGCGCACGACCATGGTTATTTCGTCGACCGGAGCCACTGGCTGATTCCTTTCCTTAGAACTTAACCTTGGGTGCCTGCTGGGCCGGTGCGTCGGCCCTGAACATTTCCATGCGCTGGAAGCCCATCAAGCGGGCCAGGATCATGGTTGGCAGGGTTTCCACGGCCAGGTTGTAATCCTTGACAGCCCTGTTGAACCGGGTGCGGGCCACCGTGATGCGGTTTTCCGTGCCCTCGAGCTGGGCTTGCAAATCCAGGAAGTTCTGGTTGGCCTTGAGGTCGGGATAGCGCTCCACCACCACCATCAAACGGCCCAGGGCGCTTTGCATGGCAGCGTCGGCATCGAGCTTGCCTTGCAGGTCCTTTGCGTTGCCGAACTGGTTGCGGGCGGCGATGACGCCTTGCAGGGTTTCCTTTTCGTGGGCGGCATAGCCCTTGACCGTCTCCACCAGGTTGGGGATAAGGTCATAGCGCCGTTGCAGGTCGGTTTCGATGTTGGCTTGGGCCTCGGTTACGTTTTCCCGCAGGGTCTTGAGTTGGTTGTAGGGGCTGACGAACAGCCACAAAAACGCGATCAGGGCAATAACGCCGATACCGATAGCGACCTTTGCTCCCTTGCTCATGGACACTCCCTCTGCTCCGCCCCGGATAGTCGCCGGGTTGTGATATTTTTCATTTTAACTAAAAAACCGCTCGACAAGGCAAGCTTTTGTTAACGAAATATTATACCAGCGCTGGCATATGGCGCAGGTATAACCGGCAAGCTAGCGAAATGAAGCCCCGCCGCCGCCGCTGGCCCCGCCGCCGAAGGCCCCGAAACCACCGCCAAAAGCCGAGAAGCCTTTGAATTTGGCGAGCAATCCGGCAATACCGCCGTAACCTACGAAAAACCAAACCAGAAAGGCTGCAATCAGCCATCCTCCGGGGTCATTTTTTCCGCCCATGCCGTCGGAAAACCACAGCTTGACCATGAACACCACCAGCAGCACCACGACCAGCAAGCCCAACAGGGCCCCAACAACATAATCGAACGTGGTCGGCTTGGGTGGTTTCAGGTCGACGCCCTTGCTTTTGGCGATGGCCAGGGCCGCGGAGAGTACTCCTTGGCGAATGGCCTGATCGTTGAGCTTTCGTTTGAATTCGGGAAGCATGGCCTGGGTGATGATGCGGTTGGCCAGGGCGTCAGTGATGATGTGTTCCAGGCCGTAACCCACCTCGATACGGATTTGCAGGGGATTGCGGACGATCACCAACAGCAGGCCGTCGTCGTGATCCCGGCGGCCCAGGCCCAGCTGCTCGAAGCGCTCCACGGCGAATTGTTCCAGGGTCTGGTCCGCGGGCAGGGACATCTTTGTGATCACCGCCAGTTGGGCCCCGGTCTTTTGCTCCAGGCGGTGGGCTGTTTCGTTGATGGTGAATTCATTAGCCAGAAAACAGCCGCCGTCAAGAACCACATCGGGAAACGGGTCCTGCCACGGATTGATGCCGTTGGCGTAAAACAGCGAAAAGGAAAAGACGATCCCCGCCGCCACGGGACCGAAAATAACTATCAGCAGTAGCGTCCGGATGGCGTTCTGCACTTGATGAATCCCCCCGGTGGTGGCGGTGAGCTGCTACATTTTGTCAACCCGGCGGCCCAGCTCGGCCAGCTGCTCCTCGGCCTGTTCGATGAGGCCGGCCATCTCGCCGCCCTTGGGCTTGAACGATCCGTCGCGGACCAGGGAAAGCTTGCGCAGGGCGTCCACGGCCAGCCCAGCCTCTTCGCATTTGGCCATGACCTCGCCCTGTTCCAGGGGGAAGGAGCCAGCGGTCAGGTAGAGCCAGCCCTGCAACAGGGCCTTCATGGCCGGGGCGGCCTCGGCGGCCACCTGGGCCAGGGCCTTGTCCCGGCCGCCGCTGGTTAATAGCCTGCCGCCCAGGGCCAGGCGCTTGGCCTTGACCTCCCGCTCCAGTTGCAGGCGCAGGTCCCCGGATTCGATTTTCAGATCCGCCAGGGGGTCTTCGCCGTGCAGGCATTTGTGCGAGGCGGCCATGGTCAGAAACTCGATGGGAAACACATCCTTGCTGGAGGCGATGAACTGGGAGCTCATGATCACCGGCGGGGCCACGCCCGCCGAGGCCCAGGTCTCGAAAAACCCGCTCAGGCGGCTGATCACCCGCCGCGCGCCGTTGGCCGTCTCGACAAGCAGGTTGATGTCGCTGCGGCCCTGGGTGTAGGCCCCCCGGGCGGCGGAGCCGAATACGCACACGCTGACCAGGTCAGTGCCCAGGGCCTTGGTCAGGTCCATCAGGATTTCATCGAAGATATCTTCGGGCTTTGCCGGTGGTTTCTTGGCCATCTATTTCCGCCTTTATTGATATAGCTACAATCTGAAAATTCGTTTTTATGCCGCCCGACCGGGGCCAGTGGCCTTCAATTGGGAACAGTGTCCGGCCCCCGACTTGGGAGGCCAAGCATTGGCCTGGCGGCCCGTTGGACATTGCGCCAGGCCGGGGCCACTGCCGTTTATCCGGGCATGGCCTTCAACCCCCGCTATGGGAGCGCAAGTCTTGCGCTAGAAGTCGCCGGAAAAACCGCCGCCGCCGGACATGCCGCCGCCGAAGCCGCCAAACCCGCCTCCGCCGCCAAAGGAACTGAATCCGCCGCCGGAGCTGTGGCCGCCGCCCATCATGGAGCCCAGGAACATGCCCGTTAAAAAGGAGCCGCCGCCGCCTCTGCGTCCGCCGCGCCCCCGCAGGGCGGCGACGATAAAGAAGATGATGATGAACAGGATGAACGGCAGGACCACGCCCGCGCCGCCGCCGTCGGACTTGACCTTGACATCGGGCACGCCGGTGAGCTTGACGCCCTTGTCCTTGGCGATGATCTGGGCCGCGGCGGCCACTCCGGCGCCCAGGCCCAGGTCAAACTTGTTTTGCTTGAGATAGGGCAGCATGGCCTGGTCGTAGATCCGCCGGGCCACGGCGTCGGGAATGATGCCTTCCAGTCCGTAGCCCACCTCGATGCGGGCCTTGCGCTCCTTGAGGGCCAGCAGGAACAGCAGGCCTTCATCCTTGCCCTTTTCACCGATGCCCCATTTTTCAAATAGTTCCACGGCCAGACCCTCGATGGTCTGGTCGCCCAGGGTGGGCACGGTGGCCACGACAATGGACGCCCCGGTCTTTTGCCAAAGCTCCATGCTCCAGTTGGTTATGGCCTTTTCACCCTGGGCTGAAAAAAGATCGGCGTAGTCGGCCACCGGGCCCTTGGGCCTGGGCCAATCGGCGGCCAATGCCGCGCCGAAGCTGATAAACAAAAGCGCCGCCATTAGCAGCGGCGCTATTTTTAGAAAATTGCGTTTCATAAACTCCTACAGGCCTTCTTCGGCGAGTTGCTCCAATAGTTCTTTTTGTTTGGACGACACCTTTTTGGGCACGGTTACATTGATGCGCACGAACAGATCGCCGTGGCCCGAGCCCTTGAAACGGGGAAGGCCCTTGCCCTTGAGGCGCATGCGCGAGCCGTTCTGGGCTCCCTTGGGCACCTTGACGCCCAGGTTCTTGCCGTCGATGGTGCCCACATCCACCGTGCCGCCCAGGGCCGCCTTGCTGAAAGGCACCTCTACAGTGGTTTCGAGGTCGTCGCCCTCGCGCTTGAAGCGGTCGTCGTCGAGCACCCGGACCTTGATGAACAGGTCGCCGGGCTGGCCGCCGGGGGCCGGGGCATTGTCGCCCTTGCCGCTCAGGCGCAGCTTTTGACCGGTGGCGATGCCAGCAGGCACCTTGACGCTGACCCGTTCGACCTTGCCGCTGCGGCGGTAGGAAACCATCTTCTCCGCGCCGTGGAAGACCTCGGCCAGGCTCACGGGCAGTTCGTAGACTAGGTCGGTGCCCTTGCCCTGCATGCCGCCGTAGGCCCCGCCCTGGCCGTAGTCAAAGCCGCCCATGCCCGGACCGGCGCCGGGGCCGCCCTGGCCGAAGCCGCCCATGTTGTAGGCCCGGAATCCGCCGCCGCGCCCGCCGCCGAAGATCTTGGAAAAGAAGTCTCCGCCCAGGCCCATGTCGCGCAGGATGTCGTTGATGTCGCTGCCGCGGTAGATGTCGTCCTGGCTATAGCGCTGCTTGAAACCGGCGCTGCCGAACGTGTCGTACTGCTTGCGCTTTTCCGCGTCGGACAACACCGAATAGGCCTCGCTGATCTCCTTGAACTTTTCCTCGGCCTCGGGGTTGTCCTTGTTGCGGTCGGGGTGGTACTGCATGGCCAGCTTGCGGTAGGCCTTTTTGATCTCGTCGTCCGAAGAGCCCTTGGCCACCCCGAGAGTGGTGTAATAATCTTTGGCCATAGTTATATGTCAGCCGCCGGCAATAAGCGGCCTTACCTCCAAAAAATTAATGCGTTCCGCGCTTTAATCGTTTGATTATAGCGGAACTCCTGTTGAAAATAATATAAGTCCGCCCCTGGGGGGTGTCAAGCAAGGGCCATGGCGGTTTTTTCACAGGAGCCAGGTAGTTGCGGACTTATCGCCCGCCGCGCAGCCGGGGAAGCATCTCCCGCTGAAAAACACCCTGATCGGTCGAAGGCGAATCAAGTTTCAAACCTGGTTGGAAGGAGTTGCTTATATGCTGTTCAGGAAGTTTTTTGTTGCCATGTCACTGGCTTTGCTACTGTTTAGCCCGCTTGCCTCGGACGTCGATGCATGCACTGGACTCAGGTTGATCGCCAAGGATGGAACCACGGTATACGGACGGTCCATGGAATGGGGTACCTTTGACCTCAACACCAGGGTTGCCATCATTCCCAGAGGCTATAAATTCGCCGGCTTAACTCCGGACGGAAACAACGGCAAGAAATGGAAAGCGAAGTTCGGGGTGGTAGGGCTGGACGCGCTGGGCAAGGACGTACTTACCGATGGAATGAACGAAGCCGGCCTGGCAGGAGGTCTTTTCTACCATCCGGGTTATGCCAAATATCAGCCGTACGTAAAGGCCGATGCCGCCGAAACAATTGATGCCAAGGATGTCCTGACCTACTTGCTGACCCAGTACGCCACCGTGGAAGAGGTCAGGAACGGCCTGGCAAAGGTGCGAGTCGGGGGCGTGGTGGAACCGGCCCTGGGCATGCCGGTTTCGGCCCATTGGATGGTGGTGGAGCCCTCAGGCAAGTCCATCGTCATCGAATACTTGGACGGCAAACTCACGATATTCGACAACCCCCTGGGCGTGATCACCAATGCCCCCGCCTTTGACTGGCACCTGACCAATCTGCGAAACTACGTGAATCTCTCGCCGGTGGCCATCCCCGGAAAAAAGATCGAGGATCTCAACTTCGCGCCCTTGGGAGGCGGCAGCGGCATGATCGGCCTGCCCGGCGATTTCACTCCGCCGTCGCGTTTCATCAGGGTGGTGGCCTGGTCCCAGACCGCCCGTCCCCTGCCTGATTCCAATGAAGCAATATATGAACTTTTCCGTATCCTAGACAACTTCAACGTCCCGCTGGGCGCGGCCGAGGGCACCAGTGAAACCCATTCCAACCTGGTGGGAATGCGTAGCGCGACCCTTTGGACATCAGGTTGGGACACCGCGCAAAAAGCGCTCTATTACCATACCCAGCACAACCGGCGTTTGCGCATGGTTGACATGAAAAAGCTGGATTTTTCAGGCAGCGAGATCAAGCACCTGCCCCTGGACAAGAAAAAACAGGAAGACGTCGAAGACATTACTCCCGCCAAATAACTAAACCACCCGTCCGGCGGCGCGTCAAGGCGCGGCGCACCGCCGGGCGGGTAATAAGACCGTGTGACGGTTAGACCGTGAATTCGCCGGGGTCTTCCACCAGTTTGTCGCACATGACGTCGATGATGTTGCGCAGTTTGGCGCTGTCAAGGGCCAGCAGTTTCATGGCGTGGCGGTCCAGGGGCGGCACCCAGGGGTCGCCGCCGTCGCCGCAGCCATAGGCCCGCACCAGGATATCGGCGAAATGAACCACGGCGGTGTACTTGGGGGCCTGGCGGGAGGCCTCGGGCTTGTGGTGCCAGCGGATGGGCTCCAGAAGCTGCTCGGGCAGCTTCCAGCTTTCGGCCAGCCACTGGCCCACCTGGGTGTGGTCAAAGCCAAGGACCTCGCGTTCGGCGTCGCGCACAGGCATTTCCTCGACCTCCACCAGTTCGTCGATGCTCTGGCGGTCTTCGATCATATGCACCCGCAGGACCACCTTGCCCAGGTCGTGCAGCAGCCCGGCCAGGCCCACTTCCTCCACCTCTTCCATGCCGATCTCGGTGGCGATGATGTTGCTCACCGTGGCCACGGCCATGGAATGCCGCCAAAGCTCGGCGCTCTGGCCCTTCATCAGGTCGAATACGCTGGAGGTCAAAATCAGGCCCTTGACCACGTCGAAACCCAACAGAACCAGGGCCTGGGTCAGGGAGCCGACCTTGCGCGAAAAGCCGAAGAAAGCGCTGTTGGCCAGCTTGAGCACCTTGGCCGTGAGCACCTGGTCCTTGCTGATGAGCTTGCCGATGTCGGCGGCGGAAAATCGCTTGGAGTCCACGGCGCGGCTGATCTTGTCGATCATGCCCGGCAGGGTGGGCAGGTTCTTGATCAGCTGCACCTTTTTTTTGGCGGCGACGCGGTCGGTTACCACTGGGCTCTAGCTCCTCTTGCCGCCTGGTTTGAGCAGCTTTTCGGAAGTGTCGGTGGCCGGTCCGTTGGCCTTGGGGCCGCCCAGGATACAGCCGCTCCGGAGCTTGGCGGCCAGGATTTCCCGGATGGCCATGAGCAGGGGGTCGTTTTCCACCCGGGAAAAACGCATGCGCAGGGCCTTTTCGGCCTGATCCACATAGGCCTGGCGCTCCTCTTCCGAGGCGAAGGCGTCGCCTTCGACCACCACGGAGTCGACCTGCAGGCGCTCCAGCAGGCTGATCACCTCCGGGGTGATCTGCCTGCCTTTGGTCATCAGCACCACGCCGTCGTCCCTGGAGACGTCCTGGGCCAGGACCTGGCCTTCCACTAGTTTTGCAACCTGGACCTTTATCATCGCTGTCTCCCTGCATAATCGTAGCAAAGCGGCGCTGCCGCAACAAGCACGCAACGATGCAAGGCCGTCATTATGTGCTACAATCGGTGGCTGGAGGGCCGAGGCATGAACCTGGAATTCGTCAATCTGAAGGAATGCGGCGTGGCGCCGGGCATGGCCGTGGCCCGGATCGCGGCCTGGCATTACGAACAGGGCCGCAGGGTATTGATTCGTACGGCAGACGACGCCGAGGCCCACGGCATCGACACCCTGCTGTGGACATTCGAGCCGGGGTCTTTCGTGGCCCATGCCGTGTCCGGCGGGCCCGACCAGACCGAGGAGCCGGTGCTGATCCACAATACCGCCGAAAACATCAATAACGCCGCGGTGCTGATCCTGACCCGGCCGCCCCAGGGCATCGAAGGCCTGCCGCCCGGCTTTGATCTGGCCATCCTGCTTGTTCCGGCCAATGACTGCCCCGAGCTGCACGCCTGCCGGGAGTGCTTCCGCCAGGCCCGTGAGTCCGGCCTGAACCCTGCCCACACCACTCGCCTCCCTATTTAAAAACAATTCTCAACTTGACAACGGCACAATGGGCCTTAGATTTATTGGTAACGCCGATGAATTATGGAGAGACCTATGCCTATCTATGAATACAAGTGCCGCCTGTGCGGCCAATTCTTTGAAAAACTGGTCTTTAACAGCGACGAAAAGGTCAGTTGCCCCAAGTGCAAGGCCGATGATGTCGACAAGCAGGTCTCGGGCTTCAGCGTGGGCAACGGCTCGCCCAACTTCCAGTCCCCCGGCCTGACCAGCGGCGGTTGCGGCGGCGGTGGCGGCTTCAGTTGAGCGGGCTAACATGCGCGGCGCGTGACGCCGCCAAAATGCAGAGCATGCCGAAACCGGGGCGTGCGCCGGGGGGCCGATGAGCCCGCACGGCGGTCCTGGTTTTTACGGCCAGACGCCAAAGCCCGCTATGATCATCACAAAAAGCAACTTCTGGAACAAAATGATGATGCCAAAGAAATGATGATGCCAAAGATTAGATCGATTAACAGCACGATGAAAAAGGTGCGCCATTTGCCCTTGCCATGAATCAGGTCAAGGGCTAGGCATTGCAGATAGACTCCCCAGACCGCAAAGGGAATGATCATGACCGTTACATCGGGGGAAAATCCCTGTCCCTTGGTCAGGCCATCCAGCGCACCTTCCAAGGGTGCATAAAGCATAGGTACCGCAGCGGTGTAAGCCAGGACCCTGGCCGTGGCCCAATAGGGAGCCGGGGCGGTATTGGAGCGCAGTAAGACATGGGCCACCCAGGCATAAAGGGCCAAGCCGCCCAGACCCACGACCGCCCAGAGAACCTGTAGGGGCAACCTGTCCAGCAGTATTTCATAACCGGAGTTGCCGCCAAAGGCCAGGTCCGCCGCCTGACCCGCCAGGCCTCCGGTCAGCGAGGCCAAAAAGGCGTAAAGCCACGGCTTGTAATAGGCCCCGGCGGGCCGCAGGGCAAAAGTCCGCGACGGGGCGAAAATAATCATCAGGCTGGTGCTGAAGAAAGTACCGGCCTAGCCTTGCTCCCGCTCCCAGGGCAGGCGTTGGCTGTCGGGCACCGGTTGGTCCGGTGGTTGCGTATTCATCCTTGCCGCCTGTCCTGTTTAATCAAAGGCGCCCGTGTATTTGGCGATGCCCAGGGTGATGACCATGATCACCGGCACCAGAACCAAGGCCGTTTTCAGGATCGAAATCAGGGCCGTTTTCACGTCGCAATGATGGATGGCGGCCAGGCCTACGCATTGCAGGTACAGGCCGTAGATCCAAAGCATCATGGAGGGCAGGCCCAGCATGCCGGTCTCCGGCGAGGCCGGATCATTGGCCATGGACGCGCCGCTGAAATAATCCAGGGGAATGGCCAGCAGCCGCACCGCGCTGCTGTAGGCCAGGGCCCGGTAGGTGCCCCAAAGCGGGGCCGGCTCGGCGACTTTGGGCGCCAGGAATCTGTGGTTGATGTAACCGACAATGGCCAGGGTCCCCAGGCTGAGGATGCTGAAAAACAGCGTCTCGGCGATCAGGGCAAGAGTATCCGGCGAAGCGCCCGCCGCCTCCGGCTCGAACAGCACAGGGTCGAAGTAGGTGCTGATGCAGAGGCCTGGCAGCCCCGCCAGGAAGACGAACAGCCACGGCTTGTAAAAGGCCCCGGCCGGGCGTAGGGCGTAGGCCTTCTTCGGGTAGCACACGATCATGAAACAAGTCGTGAAAAAGCCCATGAGCCAGCCCTGCTCCCGCTCCCAGGGCAGGCGCAGGCTGTCGGGCACTGGCTGGTAGGTCGGAACCTCGGGAATTTGTTCTGCGTCGGTCATGATAAATCCTTAGTATTAGCCGCCAAACAGCCTCTTGATATCAAAGTGGATGGAAAAATAAAAAAAGAATCCAAAGCCAAGTAAAAATCCGATAGACACCGAAGCCATGAACAGGGCGGCCAGGGCGTGAAACTTTCCGCAGTCATGGGCCGAATCAAGGGCTACCGCCGCAAGGTAATAGGCATAAAGCCGGAAAGGATACTGGGCCACCCAGATGAACATGGCAGCCCCGGCCAGGCTATCGGTATTATGCCCGATTATGGCGGCCGTGATCGCCAGGAGCACGAATGGTATCAGGAAAAGCACACTCACCTGGCTATAGCACAAGGCCCGGTAGGTGGCCCGAATGGGCTCGGGCAAAGGCGCCATCGCCCGGATAAAGGCGTGCGCCACAAAGCCGAAAACAAGCGGCAACAGCAAAAGCGCCAGGGCAACAAATCCCGATGACAGCAACGTGCCGATTGCCAATAAAGCGGCCTTGACCACGGAAACATCTTGGGCCGAAAATGACGCCACGTTTTTGGTGAGCCAGAAAACGGCGACCTCGGCGAAATAAACCAGCCACAGAAAAATCCACGGACGCCACCAGCCGCCCTGGGCCTCGTAGCTGAAGGCCCTGCCGGGGTGGGCCACGATCATCCATGCGGTGCTGAAAAAGGCGCGCGGCCATTTATGGGGCCGCTCCCAGGGCAGCCAACCGGGCAGCACCCGGCGGGGGGACTTGCGCAACTCGCCGTCATCGTCAAAGGGAAAATCCCACGGCCTTTCATCGTAGCGCTGATTAATGTTGGTCATGGTCCTGCTACTTTGGCGGGCCCATGAATTGGGCCATGGCGTCGGCGGCCTGGGCCCCGATCTGGCGGGCCAGATTGACGGTCATGAAGGCGTCGGTGGGCATGGCCGTGGCGGGCGGTATCTGGTCCCGGATGGAGCGGGGCGGCTCGTCCAGCAGCTTGCGGCCGTAGTCGTGCACGGCCATGAAGTTGTCGGCCCAAGAGGCCCGGGCCGTTTCATTGGCCGCCAGCTTGATTTTCTTGGCGTCACGGGTGCGCAGGTCCACCATCAGGGCAAAGGCGGCCATACGGGCGGTCTTGCTCTCGGTGTACAGGTCGTATTCAAAGTAATCGATTGGAATATTGGTGTATTTGCTGTCGTCCTTGTCCTTTTTGTCGTCCTTGTCCTTTGGCACAAGGCTGGTGGGCACCTTGACCGTATCCATCCATCCGCTTTGGGCCTTGCGCTTGGTCATCACCGGGCCCCTGGTGTCGATCTGGGCGGCCACGATCTGGATCACCAATAAATGGGTGGCCCCCTCAAACCTCTTGTCCAGCTTGCCGCCGGGCCCGGTGAGCTTGTCCAGGCCCAGTTCGCCGGGCTTGACCAGCATGCTGACATCCAGGGCCTTGGCCAATTGGGCGTTGTTGTAGATCTGCCTGGCCGCCTCCTTGGCCATTTCCTGGGTGGGCGCGGCGGTAAAGCCCTTGGATTGATCGTCGGCGACCACGGCCACCGTACGCATCAGGGCCTTGCGCAGATCCTGGGCCTTGGCCTTGCTGGGCCGGTAGCCCGCCTTGTCCAGGGCCTGGTGGATCTCCAAGGCCTTGAACCGGTCCCCGCCGGCCGCGCTGGCCATCGCCGCCTTGGCCAGGTCCTTCTTGGTCTGGGGCGTCAGGTACTGGGGGGCGTCCTTGGCCAGCTTGAACAGCAGGTCGGTTTGTTGGTGGGCCAGCAGGTATTTTTGCAGCTCAGAGGACATGCGGCTGCAAACTTCGCGGCCTTCGGGGTGGGCGCAGAGCTTTTCCCTGGCCAGGCGGAAGTCGTCCATGGCCAGTTGCGGTTCGTCGGCGCCAAGTTGCCTGTCGAACGATTGGCCCAGCACCGGTGCCAAGGCCCGGCGGAAATTCCGCCGCAACAGGGGCATGTCGATTCCGGCGGGCGCGCCCTGGCCCAGTTGCCGGGCCTGCCAGAGGATCAGCTCCATTTTATCGGCGGTCTCGTCAAAAGACTCAAGGCAGCGGTACATGTTCTGGCCCGAGGCCAGGGCCGTGGCGGCCTGCTCCAGGTCCAGTTTGCCCGTATTCAGGGCCGGGCCGTAATTGGCCGCCAGGATGCCCATGGCCCGGTCGTCGGTGGGCGCGGCCTCCAGTTCCTTGGCCGCGTAGTAGGCGGCTGCTAAATGATCGCCGCGCTCCTGGCCCGCCTCGGCCAGGCGTAGCGTCTCGCTCTTGGGCGCGCAGCCCGCGCACAGGGCCAGGGCCAGGGCCATGACCAGGAGCAAAACCGTATAGGTTCGGAATATGCCGCTTAATTTGACGGTCAGGTGGCTCATAAGTTTGTCCCCGCCTGGATATTAGAGAAGCAACCTGGTCATTATATGGTCCTGAAGGCCAAAAGCGTACACCAAACCCGAAACCACGGCGGTGCTTATGGCCCACACCAAAATGATTTTGGCCTTGCCGCACCCGTGGGCGGCGGCCAGGGCCACGGCCTGGACATAGAAAATATAGAGGGCCCCGCCAAAATTAACGGCGTTAAAGGCGATATAAAACACCGTGTTGCCTGTGGCCCGGTATTCATTGATCAGTGGGCTGCCCATGAGCCAAAAAGGTATGGTCGGATATACCGCGGCCATACTGTAGCCTATGGCCCTGTAGGTGAAAGGCAATGGCTTGGCCTGGCGATTAACCATTTTGATGAATAGATGGGTTCCCGCTCCGCCTATGGCCAGACCGGCAAGTGGCACTAAAAGAGCGATGGCAAAGAGCATGCCCCACGTCGCTGTGAGGAAAATAGTTCCTTCTAGCGCCCCTACCAGCCCGTATTTGTAAAGAAATCTAAAAAATACGACAAACAGACAAACCATCACCGGGACACCCATCAGGATCAAGTTAGTACTCAGAATGAATTTCCAGGGATGCCCCCCATCGGTTGGCGCGGGAAGGGCGAAGGCCTTTGACGGGCTCTTGATGATCATCGCGCAGGTGCGGAAATAGCCGGACCACCACTTGTAGGCGTCCTCCACGGGCAAATATTCCACGCCCTCGGTTTTCCAGATGCTTGGCTTGGGGTGTTGTCCGGCTTGCGTTTCATCCCTGGGCGGCAGGTTCATGCCGCGCGGCTTGTCCGCGCCGCTGTTTCCCGCTTTGAAAAACTGCTCAGCCTCCAGTAGTGAATCCGGGCCGTCCTGCGGCAGGTCTATGCCGCCTTTGTTGTTTTTGGTGGTCATGTCCTTTTCCCCCTTTATTCATTAATGAGTGGATGGTCAACGCAATGTTTCTTCCTTGGAGCGGCTTTTTCAGGCGCCGGGCCACTTGAAATAAAAAAGGGCCGTGGCGATAAGAAGCAACGGGCAAAGCAGCGCGATGACGGCCTTTATCCTGCCGCAGCCATGGGTGAGGGCCAAAGCGGTTGCGGGGATATAAGCCATGGCAATCATGAAGAGGACATGGAGGGTCATATTCATGAAAAAAAAGAATCTATTCAGGACGATAACGTCGATGGGCCTTATTACCTGCGAGATTAAGTACAGCGGAAAAAATAACAATAGAGGAGATAGGCCGTACGACAGCGCCCGAAAGGTTATAGGCAGTGGAGCCGGCGAACCAAAAAGCCCGAGGAGAAAGTTGATGAGCACGCCTGATAACAAAAAGCCCGCGGCCAGAGCCACGGAGACGATGCCCAGGAAGGTGATGAGAAAGCCCCCGCCCAGGGAAGCCGATAACAGCATGGCGGCGGGGCCGGTTATCTCCGAGCTGAACAGCAGGCCGAAAACGAGGGATATGAGACTATCCAGAAATACGGCGGCATAGAAAATAGCATACAGACTCAGCAGGTACTTCCAAGTGTGGGCTGTTTTTCCCCGCATTGGAGCGGAAAAGGCCTTGCTGGGGCTTTTTACGATCAGCCACCAGGTGCGGAAAAAGTCTGGCCACCATGGGCCGCCCTGCTCGATGGGCAGGGCTTCCGGCAACGCGGCCTCTACCGGTTGTTCGGTTGAATCGTCCTGTACTTTGGCCTCCGTTGCCGTTTGCAGCGTCTCGCTCATGTCCTGATATCCCCCGTTTGATAATCAGATTACGCCGGCGCACGGGGGCGCGGAGCCCCCGTGTGCGTCTGGCCATGTTTTTATTAAATTACGCGGTTTGGGCCAAAGGGCCCTTTGGATGGCTTATAGGCATGTTTGTCCCCCCGTTTGTTGTGCTAAATCAACGCCAGTATAGCGTAGCTGGTGTCAGCCCGTCAATATTTTACTCAACCTTTGTTGAATTCGGGCTTGCGCTTTTCAAAAAAGGCCCTGATGCCCTCGCTAAAGTCCGGCAGTAAACTCAGCCGCATGATGGATTGGCGCTCCTGTTCCATCAGCCCCTCGAGGTCGCCGTAAACCGCCTGGTTCAACAGATCCTTGGTGGCGGCCAAGGCCTGGGCCGGGCCGTTGGCCAGTTCATTGGCCAAAGCCATTGCCGTATCCAGGACTTCCCCGGGCGGGGCCACCCGGTTGATCATGCCCCATTCCAGGGCCTGGGCGGCGCTGACGGCCTTGCCCAGCAGGAAAAATTCGCTGGCCCGTTTGTGGCCGATGAGCCTTGGCACGAAAGCAGACGCGGCGCCATCGGGCGAAACGGCTATGCGGATATACGCCGGATCAAACCGGGCCTTTTCCGAGGCCACCACAAGATCGCAGCCCAGGGCCCAGGCCAGCCCGCCGCCCGCCACCGGGCCGTTGACAGCGGCGACCACGGGCAGGCGCAGACGCCGCAGGGTGATCACCGTCTTGGCCAAAATATAGGCCAGATCCGAAAAAAACTGCTCTATGTCGCCGTCATTGTTAATAAGATCGGCCATGAGGCGCACGTTGCCGCCCGCGGCATAGGCCCGGCCCGCGCCGGTGATCACCACCGCCCGGACACCCGGTTCACGCTGGGCAAGCTCAAGGGCGCGGGCCAGTTCCGGGCCGCTGTCAAAGTCCAGGGGGTTGAACATATCGGGCTGATTAAGGGTAAGCAGCCGCACCGGGCCACGGTCTTCGACGATAATGGTCTTGAACTGGTCCATAATGGTCTCCTGATTTGGGAGCGGGTTTTTCACAATACGCTGTTTTGCGGACTTGGGTCAAGCCTTGGCGCGTTGAGGCTAAATCTTGAACAAAATTGGCGTTTATGCTAGTTTTTCACTTGAACAGCGCGGGAGAGAACATTGCTGGGCTTACGTAATAAAAATGCGGAACAGGACAAGGCCGGCGGGGCGATCCGCCGCCTGAAGTTGACACCGCTGGAAGGCCTGCTGGGCGGTTTGATCCTGGTTGGCCTTTTGTATTTGTTTTCTGTGTGGGCCGGTTTTTTCAGCGGCAATTCTCAGTCCGGTCAGCAGCAGATGGCCGCGCCCAAAAGCAAGGTCATCATGGCCATCGCCGCCAGTGAAAAGGCCCTTGCCCGCCTGGACGCCTTTGAGGCCGACCTGGACTCCATGCGCAAGGCCATGGACGATGCGGGCATATCCCAGCGTAAGGACCCCGGCGCCCTGCTGCCGGGTCTGTCGCCGGGCGCACCCCAACACAACGCGGTCTCCGATCCCAAGATCACCCGCAAGCTTATCGAGTTGGAAAACCGCGTCGACACCCTGGTCAACAATAATCCCGAATCCGACAAGGCCCTTGCCGACCGCCTTGGCCGCCTGGAGCGTCAGCTTCGGGACGCCGCCGCCCAGGACCAAAAGCGCATCGACACGGCCAACCAGATCCTGGCCAAGATGGACGACCGGATCAAGAACCTCAACCGCATGACCCAGTCCAGCGACGATGCCGCTCTGGAGCGCTTCAAGGATCTGGAAAAAGAAATAGCTGCCCTGAAAAAGGCTGAGCCAAAGGCCACGGCCGGAGACGGCAAGCGGCTGGCCCAACTGGAAAACCGCCTGAATGCTCTGGACAAAGCCGTTGCCGGCAAGGACTTCAGCAAACAGCTGGCCGAATTGGACAAGCAGCTTAAAACCAGGGACAAGCTTGCCGCCGGAGATGCCGCTTCCCTTACCAAGCGCCTGGCCAATCTGGAAAAACAATTGGCTGGCATCGAAAAGAAGGCCCTGGCGGACAACGATAAAAAGCTCTCGGCCATTGAAAAGAACATTGCCTTTTTGGCCCAGGCCGAAAAAGACGATGTCAAGGACCTGCTGGGCCGTGTGGAGGCCATGCAAAAGCAGATCAGACAAAATCCGGCCAACGCCGACGCCAAGCTGGTGGTGCGGCTGAATAATATCGAGACCGAGTTGGCAAACCTGGCCAAGGTGGCGGCATCGGCAACGCCGGGCCCCAAACCCAATTCCGAACTGGTGCAGCGGGTGGAAAGCCTGGAAACCGAAGTCGGCTGGCTCAAGGAGGACACCGGCGAAAAAGATCGCAACAGCGAGGCCAAGGCCGAGATGGAAAAACGCATCTCGCGCATTGAGGCCAACGTTGCCCGGCTGATCCGCTCCCTGACCAGGGTTCAGGCCCCCGTGCCCGATGCCGAAACCATAAACCGCCTGACCAAGCTGGAGCGCCAGGTGACCACCTCCAGCGCCGGAGGACTGGTCCAGCGCCAACAAGACCTGGAACGGCGCATGGATTCGCTGGCCAATCTCCTGGCCAACAATCTCAACTCGCCGGAAAACACGGCTCTGTACCAGCGCCTCAACGCCCTGGAAAACCGGCTCGACTCCGTTACCGGCCAACGGGGCCCAACGGTCGCCGCGGCCCGGGCGACCACCGCGCCACCGCCAGCCAAGCGTCTCATCTACCGGGTCAAGGCCGGCGACACGCTCTACCGTATAGCCCGGCAGTATTCGGTGACGGTCGAGGATATTCAGCGCTGGAACCCGCAGATAGGCGCAGGCAACAAGATTGCCGTGGGCCAGGAACTGGTCATTGTCGGCGGCACCTCCTGACCCGGAGCTCGTGGCGTGTTTGCGGGCCTTGGCCCGTGACCCGCTGCTTCGGGGCATCCATCAAACAGCCAATCAAAGGGGCCAATGCATCTGGCTCTGCGGCGGGACTCTCCGCGACGCCCTGCTGGGCCGCAAATGGCAGGACCTTGACCTGGCCGCCGACGGTTCGGCCATGGAGTTGGGCCGGGCCTTTGCCCACAGCGCGGGCGGCCGGCACATCGCCCTGGACCAGGAACACGACACCTGCCGCATAGTCATTCAAGGACGGGTAGTCGATGTGGCCGGTCTGCGCGGGCCGGATATCATCAGCGACCTGAAAGCCAGGGATTTCACCGTAAACGCCATTGCCGTTGACTTAAAGCAATTACTTGATGGCCATCCTGACCTGCTGGACCCGACCGGCGGCAGGGAGGATCTTGCCCTAGGCCTGCTGCGTCCGGCCGGGCCGGGCGTGCTGCGCCAGGACCCGCTAAGGGTGCTGCGGGCCGTACGCTTTGCCGCCACTCACGGACTCAGGCCCGCCGACGGGGTGCCGGAGCGCCTCCAGAGGGCCGCGCCGGGCCTTGCCGGGATAGCCGCGGAGCGCATTGCCCACGAATGGCTGGCCATGATGGCCGGGGCCGAGCCCGACAAAGGTGCTCTACTAATGGACCAATGCGGGGCCTTGGGCCTGCTTGTGCCCGAACTGGAAGCGGGCCGGGGTATGGACCAAAACCCGTATCATCACCTGGATGTGCTTGAACACTGCCTGGCCTGTCTGGAGGCCGCAGTTAAGATCCGGCAAATACCGGATGAGTTGTTCGGCCCACTGGGCCGGGAGATAGCCGACTGGCTGGAACCTGAACGGCAACGGGCCTGTTTCATGACCGCTGCCCTGCTCCACGACATCGGCAAGCCACCCACCATGCAGGAGCGTGAGCCGGGCTGGGCCAGCTTTCACCGGCATGACGTACAAGGCGGTCAAATGGCCGGCCTTCGTTGCCGCGAACTGGGCCTGTCCAAGGCCGACAGCGGACATGTCTCGGCATTGGTCTGTGGGCATATGCGACCGTTTCACCTGCTGGGCGCCCAGTCCCGGGGGCAGTTGACCTTGCGCGGCGTGCGCAGGCTGGTCCAGGCCACGGGAGATGACCTGCCGGGCCTGTTTGCCCTGGCCATGGCCGATACCGTGGCCGGCTGCGGCCCCATGCGCCCGGAGGATGCCGAGGAGCGTTTGGCAAAGCTGTATAAACAGGTGGCCCGCATGCGCGACGAAGCCATCAGCACCGCCCTGGCCGCGCCGCCGCTGATAAACGGCAGCCAACTGATGGCTGCCCTGGGCCTCGAGCCCGGACCGGAGGTCGGCAGGCTCCTCGGCCTGATCCGGGAGGCCCAGCTGGACGGCAAAATCGGCAGCGCCTACGATGCCTTGGCTTTGGCCCGCCGGATCCTATGCGCAGGTTGACGTAACTGCGCACTCCTGCTAGATTTTGCCGTGGAAGTGGAAAGGTCACTGGTGGGCCTCCCGGACTTCAAATCCGGTGTACCGTCTGAGTAAGGCGGTAGGTGGGTTCGATTCCCATGCACTTCCGCCATAATGATTTCAATGGTTTACGGCCTGATTGGTCGTGAGCCTTTTTTGTTTTGGGCAGGTTGCTGGATTTGGCCTCGTTCTGTACCCCACATGTACCCCACACTTGTTAAACGTGGATGCCTACACAATTCGATCTACGCCCTGCCCTAACCCCCGTTTTGATTTCATAGGCGAACGAACACAAGCCGCCCTAGCCCTTACATATCCTGAGCCGAGATCGTTGATCCTGATCCAAAACTAGCCTGTCAGCAAAACACCCGATCATAACGTTGCACCGACTTCAGGTTCGATGCAGTGGACGGCAACCTATCTCTAAAACCCAACAGATGACAAATCACGCCTAGACTGGGCGATTAAATTCTAATAACAGACAGTTATCCCTTTATATCCCGATGATCTCAGGGGACTGCTAATCCCCAATAACCCGGCATTACACTTCAGATGACATGGCCGAATAGACATGTTGATTCAACATGATACGAGCTCTCGGATAAGGCGGCCATCATTCCGAGGCAAGCTTGAGTGGCACAAAATGCATCAGTAAGCGCATCAATATGTTGCACTAAATGAATCAAGCAAAACGGTGATGATCCAAATCCAACCAGCAAATACCCGGCGTACCCAGGTTCCCATGAGCGTTTAAAGGAGGTGGATTGCTTTGAACCTGATTAGAGAACCGGGACCCACGAGGCATCCAAAAGCGGTCAGATAACCATTAACCAATCAAGACGGCATTACGGCGAACAAGTAATCGCCATATTGCACACAAGAAAACATCAACGGTTGACTGAGGACAACACATTGAAATTGCGCCAGTATTTAATAGGTTGCTGTAAATGAAAAAGGAAACCCAAAATCACCCTAAACAGATAGGCAATCAAAGGAGGTGATCGAATGTGGTGATAACCGGAAAGCAAGATACCTGCAAGCCAATAAACCAGTAACAAGTAACAAATAGTTTAACTAATTGTAAGGATTGATCATGAATATTCAATCAAAGCAGATAGATATGTTGACGACTATGATAATGGAGAACGATGACAACAGAGATGGACAAACAAGAATTGATAGTAGATGAACCAACTGAAATTATAGATGCCCCAGAACCCGATGACCACGAGCCGGATCAAGACAAAGGGGAACGAAGTAGTTCACCCTATGTATCCCTTGATGACGGCTTGTACAAAGTCGAAGGATCGAGTCAAACCAAGGTTTGCTCACCACTTAAGATCACAGCGCGCACCAGAAACAACGATGGTACCAAGTGGGGAGCCATAATTGAGCTTCAAGATTTAGACAATAATTGGAAGGAGCTCATAATTCCAAATAGCAAGATTACCGGTACCGGTGCCGAACTTGTAGCATTGTTGGTTGATAGAGGTCTAAGGCTGGCAAACCAAAAACCGAAAACCAAACAAGACCTACTTGACTACCTGGCACTTGAGGATATTGACGTACGCGCTCTTTGTGTTGACCGTCCCGGTTGGCACGACAATGTGTTCGTGACGCCCTATGACGTATTCAATGGAACCGGCAAGAAGTTGATTGAGCGGGTTGTCCTACAAGGGGCCGAGTTCCAGAGCAACATAGCCAAAACAGGCACACTAAAAGACTGGAACGCCGAAGTAGGTAAATACCTATCTGGCAACAGTCGCCTATTGTTGGCTGTCGGAGCATCCCTAGCCGCGCCTCTGTTGCACCTACTGGACATACCAGAAAGCGGTGGCTTCCATTTCCATGGAGGGTCATCCATAGGCAAGACCACGGCATTAATTGTCGGTGGTAGCGTATGGGGTGGTGGGCCAAATGGCTATATCCATTCCTGGCATGCAACACAAAACGGAATTGAAGCAATTGCTGAAGCCTACTGTGATGCAACACTATGCTTGGATGAAATCAGCCAGGGAAATGCCAAGGATGTTGGCCAAACGGCTTATATGCTGGCTAATGGCCAAGGGAAGACACGATCCAACAAATCAATTACTGTTGATCCTGTCAAACACTGGCGCTTGATCTTCCTCAGTACTGGCGAGGACACATTGTCTGACAAAATCGCTGAGGCTGGTGAAAGAGTGCGTGCAGGCCAGATGGCTAGACTCGCAGATGTACCTGCTGATGTGGGTACAGGGTATGGAATATTCGACACCTTGCATGATTTCAGAGGTCCAGGGCAACTAGCAGACCACTTAAAGGAAGCCGCCCGTAATCACCATGGCACCTTGGCCGCAGCATATTTAGCAAAGCTGACGGAGGATATGTCCTCAGACAAGGCATCATTGATGACCTTGCTGGAAGATGAGATGGATTCGTTCATCGAATTGTTGGAGATATCAGAATCAGATGGCCAAGTAAAACGAGTAGCGAAACGTTTCGCTCTTGCAGCCGCAGCCGGTGAACTGGCCATCAGATATGGTCTGCTGGACCAAGAAGAAGGTGAGTTCCTGCTAGGCGTTGCCACCTGCTTTGAAGCTTGGCTGGAGCATCGTGGAACAAGCGGTGCCATCGAGGACGATCAGATACTAAGCCATATCCGCCACTTTATAGAGCGATACCAAAATAGTCGTTTTGAGTCATCGCTGGTGCCAGACCCATCAATAAAAGATTTGGCTGGCTATATTAAGCCATTTGATCGTGGTCCTAACGAAAACCAAACAGTGTTTGCGTTTTTACCGGATGTCTTTAAAGCAGAAGTGTGTAAGGGGTTTTCTTATAAGAGATGCGTTGAAACCTTAAAGAAGAACGACCTAATAGTACTAGATGGTGATGGCCGAGCAGATAAAAGAGTTAGAATTTATGGCACACCAATTCGGTGTATATGCATACTGGACAAAATTTTATACGAAGACACCAGTAATGCGGATGCGGAGGAAGGTATTTCCTCGATTAGTGCCATATCCGACTTCTGATTTAGCCTAGCTATCAAATAAAACACCACGGTTCCATAGTTCTCAATCATTACCCAAGAAACCAATGACGATAAACACCGGGCTGAAGCCTTGGATGGGATATCTCTGTCTTGGTCTTGGGTATACGGGAACTATGGAACCGTGTATTGGGTATGTATCTGTTTTATAATATTATTCTAATGATTTTTTTACTGTTTCTTCAATGACAACGGGGTCTTCAATTTTCATTTTTAGCAAATCACATATCTTTTGCCGTATGGAAACAGGAACGTCAAAGAAGTATATTTTATCAACTAGTAACCATTTTAACACATTGTCAGTCATAGGATTTTTATGAACCATTTTGTGTAATTCTTGTAAATCCTTAATAGGAACTTGAGGCGAATATTTTAATTTTATACCTAGATCAATTAGCATATATGGGATGTCATTATGTGCTTCTTTAATCTTCTTATAGGTTGGATAAAAGTACTCAGATCCTATCTCTCGGCATAAGCATTTAATATGATTAACGCATAGCATCGTAAGGAAAAAATGAGTAGCAGTGTCGTAAATTATGTCAAACTCATTTTGAGTTATTTCTTTATCGGGAAGCCCGATTAACGTACCAACGATATCTTGTATTTGTTTATATTGATGTTTAAAAGATAGAAGAATGTAGTTTAAGGATCGCAACATTAGTTTGTAGCATTTATCAATTAATGAAGTTTTCATTTCGCTGTATAAAGATCCTGGAAAATTCCTAAGAACTTGACCTACCAAATGTATGGTTGAACTGGCCAGATTAGAATCATATTGTTGACCTCTTGGAAGGCATCTATTTTCATCATCGAATGGTTTTAATAGCTTGCCATTACGATCAGGGCTATCATCAAGCTGTCTATAGTGATTTTTTGTGCGTTCTTTGGCACAATTGCCATTAAGAACAACTTTAGTGATTCGAGGTTCATGCCTATTTAAAAAGCTAACATCCGCATCGAAATCACAGATAGGTATGTCGTAAAACAATTGATCCATATAATCTTTGATGATCTCTAATGCATTGTGGTCTTTAGTAAGATAGAAATAAAACATTAACATGTTATTATGGTCTTCATCGCTGATGTGATCCATAAAGCTTATAAGCATATTGTCAATTTGTTCTCTATACGCCGGATGATCATTGTTTGTGTTCATCCAGCTTGCCACAAAGTAATAAAAAATATAAGGATATCTTATGGTGATAAAATCATCAATTGTTACGAGAAAATCATTTTGATAAAGATCATTTTTAAGCAAAGCATATTCAGTATCAATATCATATTTATTTGAAAATATGGTGTAAATCGCTTTTAAATCGGTTTCAGCGAGTTGAAATGTTTTATTTGTGTACATGTAAATCGCAATTTCTTCTAGAAATGAATTTTTAAAATCGGGAGATATTTCATATTTTGATTTCAATAATGCTTCATTAATTAGTAATTGATAAAAATATCCAAATGAGCCATATTGTCTATCTATATTATGTTTAATCTCGATGGTTTGGATTATGGTAATGATATAGAATGGATGACTTGGTACAATGCCATTCCCTGTTATTGAATTAAGGTCATTCATCATGAAGTGAGCTTGGTTATTTAAATCGACATCAGATAATGTTTCACTTTGTCCTAACTTTAACCAGTTCTCAATCATTTCATGTTTTTGAAGATTGCCCATCTCACAAATTTCACAAATGATATAGTCCTTTAAGCTAAAATTTTGAAAGTTTTTTACATTGACAGGAAGGGCCTCGGTTATTTGCCTAGTTAAAATAATGATGATTGAGAATATATCCTCAAGCTTTTTTAGTGCGTTATAGCGTGCATCTGAATTCAACTTACTAAGATGATAATCGTCGATGATGAGTACTCTAGAATTTGTTGCAAGCTGTAAATATAAATCTGTTTGGCCTGGGCCATATTGATGCTCAACAGATGACTTAATAATGTTTATAATTGATTTATCTTTAGTTGATTTAAGTTGTATGCCCTCGATGACAATTGGGTATTTCTTAGCATAAAACATTTGTAAGAATAATTTTTTTATTAATGTTGATTTGCCTGATTTGGAAGATCCAAGTATGGCTATTTTGTGCTTCTGGCAGGCAAAATCAAAAATATACCCACCTTTAATGATGTTAATTTTAAATCTATTGTTTGCCAGATCATTTGAACGAGAAATTTTAAAATTTGGATACATAAAAATGTCGTCTAGACTTAGGTTGTCCTTACGTTTATGGCAGAAGATCGCCCCAGTGTCCTTTAAATAATTATTAAAGCTTTCGCTTAAAGATAATGTTTTATGATTAATAATTGCGGAGTTAATAAAATATGGCTCTGCTGTTGGTGCGGATTTGTAAATTCCGTCATGCCATTTAATACTGATCGGACTTATCATGTTTGATTCGAAATTATATTCAAAAACATTAAACTCAGAGAAATCATTGCTAGGTTGGGAAAACAATGACCCTTGATAATAGTTGGTAATATTGTTCGTAGTGTGATTATGTATTTCATTGTCAATAAACTCATGCTCATGACCAGAAAGAATAATATCAGAGTTGTCTTCAAAGGCTCTGATCAATTCGTTTTTAGTATCTGGATTAAGCCAAGAATAAGGGTGATGAAATGCGCTGATAGTAAGGCTGGAATCAGTCTCTTTGTCGGCAATAAAAGTCTTTGGGAAGTCAATAGACCCTTGTTTTTCGTGTTTTTGGGAGCACCAGGATGAATTATAACAATTAATAAATAATGTAAATTTGTCAATTGATATTTTAAATTGTTTCAGCAGCCCGTTATTGATTGTACAAATGCTATGGTCAACAAATTTATTTGAAAAATGGTCATAATTTGACTGGTGTGAGAGTAGCGCTTTTAACGTTACATCGTCATTGAGCAGATCTAGGTTTTTTAAACAATTTGGCAATAATGTATTTCTCATATTTGTGGATTTGTTTTCAAAATCGCAATCGTGATTACCTGGTACAAAAAACAAAAACAAATGTGTATTTGGGAATTTATCAATGAAGCATTTTTTAATGGTTTCAAAAAATATACTTGCAGTTTCATATTGATGAACGCTACCTGTAGATGCAATGTCACCAGTAACAATAAAAAAGCAAAACTGTTTATTAAATAATGACTCAGTCAAGGAAGACACTAGTTGTTCTGGCTTGCTGAAAATAGGGTCTGCTGTGTCTTTGAAATGGATATCACTTATGTGCACAAACAATGCTTGCACTGAATCCCCCTTTGCATAAGATAAACTTAAGATATGCTAGATAAAATCTAGCGATAATAGGTGATTTTACAATATTTGTTTGCAAATGTGCTAAAAAATTATGGTAGTTTTAAAATCTGGTCAGCATTCAGAGATATAATCAATAGTTACAGCACATTGATTACTAGGATGCCCATAGGTATTAATATGTTACCACTGTTCCCATGTTCCCAAGCCTAGATACAATCATGATAGACAAATACATAATTTGGGAGAGATTATATCGAAAAGCAAGGGCATTATAAAATGGTTTGATGTTGGACAACCGTGTATTTTATGGCGGAATAAGTAGTCACGATACTATTTTAAATCTAATAAAATGTTCATCAATAACCTGCAAAAAATCATCTTTAATACTATTCTTCAGCGGTTTTTGTTTTTTGAACTTAACAATAGTTTCCTCGTCAGCTATTGACTCTATTTCAACATCATCAGGCTTTAAAGTTGTTTGGTCATCAACGGAAGGTTTGTCCCACTCAACGAGATTATCACAAACAAACAGCAAGTAAGATAATGGAGGAATATTATATGGAGTGAATTTACGATTTCCCCACAAATCAGCTAGTTGAAAACGTAAAGTATTGTGCAGGTATATGGCTAATGCTGAATCCATTAAATCATAATATAAGTTTGCTCTATGCCAAGAAATGCCTGATAAATGATGATAATTTACTGATTCGTATTCCTTATCAATTTGGTCCCTAGCTTGCTTATAGATATGGTACATTTTACTTAATAGTAGGAATGATCCAATTTTGCCATGATCGAAAGATTTTGGTTTGCCTATTTGAAATGATTCGCTTAAAGTCTCACAAAGATCTCTATATATGTTTCTGCCTTCACATGGTTTAGACATAGTCCTACCCATTAAAATAGAAAATCTATGAATAATATTAGTGTCGTTTTATTTATAGCACGGTGAGTCGTTTTGCGGCTGCTTGATTCATAATAGTAGGGATACAGATCACTATTAATATCATAGTCACTATTTTTAATACGAGGAAGTATTTTTATATTTTTATGTCTAAAAACAATCTCTCTAATCTGATTCTGCCTATCTTTTAATAACTTATCCATATCAATGGTACAACTAGGCAAAGAGAAAACATTAAAGATTTCAGAACCTACGGGGTAAATGTCTACAATTTTATCATCTGTAGTGTTAGCAATAAGTTCATAACCATAACCAGCATCATGAAAAAGACAAGCGTAAAGCCAACGGAAAACAAATACGCCATATCTTCGTTTAATGTCCTCCTCGCTTATGGATTGCTCATTTACTATTTTTTCTCCAGGATAAATGCTCAATAATCTAGCAAGGCTTGGGTGATCCTCATATAAACATAAGCCTAACAAGAAAACATTTACCGAATGGACTAGGTGCTTTCTGTGGCTATGATCCTGTAGCTTTCCTAAAATTTCTTCTTCCTCGTTTAAATTCGATAGTGCCCTTGCTACCATTAACTGTTTGTTGTTTTTTGATGTTATTTCCTTGATGAAGTTCAAACATTTATTGTTTGGATCTGACAGATATCCTGTTAGTGAATCAATTTCTTTATATAAATATACATTTGCAAATTCGCTTTCTTTCAAAGTGCTGTAAAAATAATCATATCCTCCTTCAAAATGAGTTCCGTGATCATCAGGCATTAGTACGAACCTTGGCTTAGTGGTAGTTAAAATATCTATTGATAAATTTCATATGCTGTTGATTTTAGTCATACATATTATATCTCTGCGTAATAGAATAAAATAGGCTAATCGGGAATATTTTTATCGCATATCTGAGAGCATATTAGCTTATATCGAATAGCGATATACCCCCGTAGGGGTTACTCACCTCTACGAAGCTAACACCAGATGAGCGTCATATTAAGGTATACTCTGGCAAGAATCAATTGGATAGCCAGATTCTTTATTACCTATTTAGCAACAGCAACCTGTCCATTGCCTTCACTGGCATTCAACCGATCAAGGATATCAACAGTACCCTTCAATGTATTGTCGGCAAGGTGAGCATAGCGTTCCGTCATGGTGATGGTGCAGTGGCCCATGAGTTCCTTGACCGTGTAAAGGCTGACCCCATTCTCAACGAGTCTGCTGGCGTAGGTGTGCCGCAGAGTGTGGAAAACAACCTTCTGCCTGGGATCATCAATACCATCATTCAGACCCAACGACTTGACCGAAGCCAAGAACCGCTTGGATATGGCCTTGATCTTGGCACTTTGGGTACCTGGGAACACGGGAACGTTAGGCTCTTGCCATTCCATTGAAAACAGCATGTCCGCCGTCCTGGTGGTCAAATAGGCTGTCCTGTTCCTGTTGTTCTTGGTGTCTCTCAAAGTGAGTGTCTTCCTGTTTAGGTCGATATCACCCCAGGTCAGATTGAATATCTCGCCACGCCTCAGCCCACAATCCAGACTCAATAGGGCCATCTGATAAACACGCTGTTCTCTGGCTTCAAGCTCTTGCAAAAGGTTCTTGGCTTCATCCGTACTCAGGAATCTGATCCGTCTGTTGTCCTGCTTTGGGAACTGCACTTGAGCGGTGGGGTTGTCTCCATCAAACATGCTGTTCTTGATGCAGTGGTTGAAGACCTGCCTGACCACGGCAAACGCATATCGAACCGAAGCTGCCGATCTGTCTTCCTTGAACATGGTGCGCTTGATTTTCTCAAGGTGTAGGGGCCTAACGTCAACCAGAGGAAGCTTGCCTATCACTGGCTTGATCCATAGACGGTATAGAGCGTCTTCCCGCTTGAACGACCTCGCAGACTTGTTGGCCTTGGCTTGATGCTTGTAGACCTCCCAGGCTTCACCAAAGGTCATCCTGATCCGCTGCTGACGTTCTTCCTCTACTCTGGCTTCCGCTTCCTTCTGCTGCTGGATTTGCTTCTTCTTGGCGAGCGTCCTGGGGCCTTCACCCGTAGCCCTGGCAGTTGTCAGCTTGGCCCGCTCCTGGTTTGCCTTGTCCGCCGTCCACCCCTCAGACAACCAGCCTAAGCCTTCTTCCTTGAGCTTGCCGTCCAGCCTGTACCTGACGGAGAAGTAACGATCCGGCTTGCCATTGCACTTGGGCCGCTTGTCACTCTCATAGAATCTGACACCTGGGAACTTGGTTGGATGCTTCTTCAACTTGGCCATTTTAAGCAACTCCGTGGCTCATAAAACATTCTGTACCCCACATGTACCCCACATTTAGCCCACAAAACGGGGGTGTGTCAATATCTAATTAAAAACGCTAAAAACATAACATAGCAATATCGCTAGATTTTGCCGTGGAAGTGGAAAGGTCACTGGTGGGCCTCCCGGACTTCAAATCCGGTGTGCCGTCTGAGTAAGGCGGCAGGTGGGTTCGATTCCCATGCACTTCCGCCAAAGTGATAACAAGGGGTTAGGGCCTTCGCCCTGGCCCTTCTTTTTTGCGCTGTGGGTCGCTGGATCATAAAGTGTGCCCGTTTTTGTGCCCGTTGTGTGCCGGATCGGCCTCGCCGCTACGGCGGTGGTAGCTGTCGATCTTGGCGGCGGCTTCCAAGAGGTCCTGGGGGCTCACGATGTTGTAGCGCTCAAACACCGCCCTGGTCTTGTGCCCCGATATGCTCATGGCCACCCGCTCAGGCACCCCGGCCCTCACCATGTTGCGGACCGCGGTCCGGCGCAGGTCGTGGAACAGCTTGCCCGCCAGGCCGGTCTTGCGGCAGGCCGTCCGCCACGCCTTTTGTAGAGACTTGATCTGGTTGCCCTGGCGGTGGAACACAAAGTGGCAGCCGAGTTGACGCCGCCGGAACTGGTCTTTCAGCAGGGAGAGGATTTCGCCGTCGGTGTAGATGGTGCGGGCCTCCTGATTTTTGCTGTTCTCAGCTTCCAGGCGCACGGTGCCATGCTCCAAATCCACCCGCTCCCAGGTCAGGTCGGTGATTTCCCGCCGTCGCCAGCCGGTCAGGTAGGCGAAGGTCACCAGGTTCTTGAGATAGTCCGGCAGGACGTCCCGCAGGGCCACAAACTCGTCATGCTCGAAAAATCCCTTGCGGGTGTTGTTCTCGGCCAGCATGGGGATGTAGGGAATAAAGCTTACCCTGGGCGGGGTGGCCCGCATGGCCAGGGTGAACATGCGCTTCAGCGCGGACAACTCCCGGTTGACGGTGGCGTTGGCGGCTCCCTCCTTCAGCCGATGGACGATGTAGTCATTTATGGCCGGGGTTGTGATGCTTGCCACCCGCATGCCGCTGAAGAACGGTGCCAGGTGGCCGTTTACGGTCAACTGGGCCCGGTCCAGGCTCCTGCGCCGGTTGATCACGTAGTCAGTGAGGAACGCCTCGGCCAGTTCATCAAACCGCACCCGGTCGAAATACAGGCCGGGCCGCTTGCCTTCGGCAATTTCCCCCTCCCGCTTATGGAGCAGCCTGCGGGCGTCGGCCTCCCGGTTGCTCTTGGATGACTCCCTGTACGGCTTGCCGTCGCGGTAGTATTTGATCCAGTATATGTTGCCTCTTTGGTAGATGGAGCCCATGACGTCACCTCAACGCGTTTATCCGTCCACGCATTTCTCCGTTAGTAGTCGAAATTGATCTTGTTGTTCTGGATCAACTTTTCCAGGTCGCGTACATCCAGCAGTTGCCTGCGACAACCGGGAAAACGTACAAACGGGACATCACCAGCCCATATACGCTCACGCATAGTCCAGATGGATATGCCAAGATAGGCGGCTGCCTGTTTCACGCCGATCAGTCGTCCCCCGGCTCCACCATCAAGGGATGATTTACTGATTGTCTTTGCCATGATTCTCCTTTTCTCGAGGGCCGCAGGGAAACCGCCGCCCGACCGCGTCGGCCACCCGCATGCCGTCTGGAGAGCGCTCAGGAACGGCGATCATACTCAGCGCGGGCAACCGGGGGCCGGGAAGTATGCGCTCTTCTGAGAGGCCCTGAGAGCCTTGGAGCGAAAACCGGTCAGGTATGGGAATGCCCATCATTCTCCCCGCTCCCTAATGCCGACGGCCTCGAATCCGCTCTCTATGATCTTCCCGCCGTAGGGTTTGCCCACCAGCACTCCGATGCCGATGCAGGTCAGGGCCACCAGGGCGGGTCCAGGGTTCTTGCCATCAAACAAGTCCAGGGCCCGCCTGACGTCCGCGTAACTGGCCTCAAATTCATACTGTTGCTCGCGGCATATGGCCTCGAACTGCTTCAGCAGCTCCTTGGCGTTGGGTTCTTGTGGCATTGGCTGCTCCTTGTCCTGGCGTAGGCCGCTACATGTTGCCGCAGGCTTTGCCGGATCGAAGCCACGCCCTACGCATGGCCTCGACCTCATCCGGCAGCGGGATACGCGGCGCATGAACGACCATGGGCGGGACTGTGGCCATGGCCTTCTCAAACATGCGCTTCAGGGTCAACAGTTCCTCATTAACATGGTCAGCACCAGCCCCTTGGCGGAAGCGGTGGAGGACATATCCGCGTATAACTTCGCATGAGATATCCAGCGGTTGCATGCCGTTGAAGTATGGCTCCAAGTGCTCGGCTGCAACCTGATCCGCGAGGAACACTTCAGCCAACCCCTCAAAGCTGATCTGATCAAACACGGCTTCGCTACCTGCGTTTTTCGTGGTTATGGTTGGTGCCCATTTCCCAGTCCAACTTTAATATTTCATATTGGTTACTATGGATAACATATCGAAATCACTTTATATTTTATTATAAAATATAACTTGCTATCATAAAAGCTAATAATTTTCATTAGTTGGGAATGGTGGCCCGCGCCTCCCTTGATGATGTGGGAGGCGCGGGCCTGGTCTATGAGCTATCGGAGTTCGGTGTTGCTCGTCTCGTTGGTGCACCTTAGGTGTCGCGCTAGGGTATCCACGGCGTCTTGTAGACCTTGGAAATACTCCGCATCGAACCGAACTCCCTTTGCCGTGGGGAAGCAGTCGTCTCTTGCCACGGTCCATTGCCGGATGTCGATGTAGGTGTGTCCATATTCCTCAATCAGCCTCACCTTGATGTCGCTGGTGCGATTCTTGGTGAAGGTGGCGATGTCGATATCCTGGGCCATAACGAATACCTCCTATATCAGTCGGTTATCATCTTGTTGTTCTGGATCAACTTCTCAAGGTCACGCACGTCAAGCATCTGCTTGCGGCAGCCTGGGAAGCGTATGAAAGGCACATCACCGGCCCATATGCGTCCTCTCATGGTCCATATGGATATGCCCAGATAATCGGCCGCTTCCTGCACGCCGAGCAGCCGCCCGCGTTCTGTCACTTGGGGAGCCTTGCTCCTGGCTTTGGTGTGTGAAGTCATGATCTTTCTCCTCGGAAACCCGCCGCGAGCCCTTAAAGGGCAAAAAGAAGGCTTGGCGACGGCTTTTGTTAGTAATTCCAGTATCTTTGCACCGTCCTCAGGCTGAAGCCCAGCTCCTTGGCCGCCTCGTGTTGCTTCAGGCCGCGCTGACGGGCCTTCCTCACCGCCTGTGCGGTCTTGGCCTTGCCGCGCTCACGCTTGGTGGCAAGACCGTAGAAATCCCTGGCCTCGGCCAGCCCCAAGAACTCATGGTCATAGGGCAAGGCCGGGTGAGCGTCGCACTGGAAGGTGACGACCTCGCGGGGCTTGGTGAAGGGACGCACCCTGCCCACGGCCTGTATCACCGTGTCCAACTCCTGCTGGCGCAAGGCCAGGGGAGCGAGTTGGTGAACATTTGTGAAGCGGTGCTTGAGGTCCACAACCCCGGCCCAGCGGCGAAGCGGCTTGCCCATGGTCTTGATGCGGATGGGGACCGCGATATCTGAGGCGAGCACGTCTTGCAGGATCGAGTTCACCACCTCTTCATAGACGTAGTAGCCGGTCAGGCAGAAGGCGCAGTCGAACTCCTCGAAGCTGTTGACACCGATGATGCCGTAATGGATCAGCGGCACCACATCAGGGTCTTGGAGAACAACATCATTAATGTCCCCGTAGAGCACCCGGCACCGGCTATGACCCATGGCCCGTAAACGACGCTGCATCGCGGCGGCGCAGAACTCAGCGAATCGCTTTTTAGCGATCAGCAGGCACCGCCTGCCTTCGCTCATGCGGCTGGCTACCAGACAAGCGAACAAATCCAAGATTTGCTCTGAGTTCTTTAGGAAGTACATCCCCATGCCGATCCGGCTGTTGATGTTGACCCAGGTCGTGCCCTTGTGGCGGAAAACATATCCGTCGAAGGGAGAGACCAGATCAACGCCCAGGCGGTACTTGGCAAACTCCGGGTGGGTGGTGGCGCTGAAGATGATGGTGTCCATGCCTAGCTTGACCGGGGAGGCCGCAAAGACGATATCGCCGCTCTTGGCTCGTTCCCTGGAGGCCGGGTCAGACTTGCCGAACTGCTCCAGCATGGGGGCCAGGAAGTAGAACTGGTCGCCATATAACCGGTATCCTATTTGCTGGACCTTCAGGGCCAGGCCGGGCTCCATGGGAGGGAAATCCCAGCCCGGCTCCCGAAGGTCAGCGGTCGGGGCCTGGAGAAGCAAGTTCACCAGGTACCGGTGGCGACGTAATATGTCGCTACGCTTGGCCATCTACCCCATCCAGAACCCGCTGGTAGCGGACCAAGTCATCCTTTTTGACGACCGCCTTGCGGCTCTTGGCGATGAAGCTAGCCTCATCCAGAAGCACCAAGGGCTTCTGGGCACCGGTCCATCCCAGGAGTCGGATGCAGAACATGGGGTCGCGCTCAAGATGGGCCTGTGTGCCGTAGATAACCCTCGCGTCCTCCATGGCCTTCTTGCCGTATTGATCATGCCAGAAGCAGGTGGACCGGTTTTGGCAGACTTGGTTGCATATCATCGTCTTGCCATAGAGGGCCATTCCTCGCTGCTCGAAGCCGCTAAACTTGGCATCTAGGCTTTGGCCGCAAAGGTGAGCGGGCCGGGGCTTCAGGTTGATCACCTTGATTCCAGGTGGCGGATTGATGATCCACCGCCGTTCCTCCAACACCTTTCTGGTGGGGACCATGACGAAAACTACGTCGTGGCTGTCCTCAAAAACGGCCTGTTCTATCAAGTGATCCAGCCCAGTTTTGACGGACACGCGTTTAAGCGAGTAAATTGCTTAACGGAGGTGTTCTATGCCATCACAGAAGAGCCAGAAAAAATCCACCAGGCGGCGCTATTCGCCGGAATTCAAGATTGAGGCGCTGGGCTTGGCCGAGCAAGTGGGCGTGACTGGTGCTGCCAAGCAGCTTGGCCTGCATGAGTCCCAGGTTTACGCTTGGCGCAAGAAAGCCCGATATGAGGCAAGCCGCAGTGAGACCGAGAAGGAACTGGCGGTGGAAAACGCCCGGCTGAAGCGGCAGCTTGCCAAGCAGGCCGAGGAGATTGAAATCTTAAAAAAGGCAAGCGCGTACTTCGCGAAAAGCCTGAAGTGAAGTACGCGTTCATGCAGCAAAACGCAGGCACATACAGCATCACGGCGCAATCCGAGGCCTTTGGCGTATCGCGTGGCGGGTATTATGGCTGGCGGCGCAGGTTGCAAAATCCCAGCCAAAGGCAGGTGGAGCGTGAGAGGCTCGATCACCTGGTGAAAGAAGCCTTTGAAGTTCGCAAGGGCCGTAGCGGAGCAGTTGGGCTGACTCTCGATCTTGATGAGCAGGGCTGCAAATACAACCGCAAAACAGTGGCCAAAAGCATGAATAGGCAGGGCCTTGTAGCTAAAGCGGGCAGGAAGTTCAAGGCCACCACGGATTCGGATCACGGTAGGCCGGTGGCTCCAAATCTGTTGGCCCAGGACTTTAGCGCAACCGCTCCAAATCAGAAGTGGGTCTGCGACATCACCTACCTTTGGACCGGCGAGGGCTGGTTGTATCTGGCAGTGGTGCTCGACCTGTTTTCGCGCATGGTGGTGGGCTGGGCCATGGATAAGCGTATGAAAGCCGACCTGGTCTGTGACGCCTTGCAGATGGCCTTGTGGCGGCGGCATATGCCCAAAGGTGTGATGGTCCATTCGGATCGTGGCAGCCAGTACTGCTCCCGGAAATACCAGGCCCTCTTGGCCAAACGTGAACTGGTTTGCAGCATGAGCGGTAAGGGCAACTGTTATGACAACGCCGTGGCCGAAAGCTTCTTCCATACCCTCAAGGTGGAGTTGGTTCATGGCGAAAGCTTCGCCACTCGACAGGACTTACGCCGGGCCGTATTCGAGTATATCGAGGTTGACTACAACCGTAACAGGAGGCACAGTGCCAATGGCTACATCAGCCCGCTGGCCTTTGAAAACCAAATTGTCGCTTAACCAACTGTCCGTTGTTGATGGGCTGGATCAAATAACGAAAGACCGCCCCGGCATAACACCGAGGCGGCTCATATCAATATGATCTAATCGATCTAGCTATTCATATATCTTCTCATCCGGAGCACGGCTCTCCTCGGCGTCATCCTCATGATCCCTGGCGGCCTTGGAGGCGAAATACTCCTTGTACCACTCATGGGCGATGATCAGGCTCATCACCTCGTTGGAGCCGGTCCAGATGGAGGCCAGGCCCAGATCGCGCACAATGCGCTCAATGGGGAAGACATTGGTGTAGCCGATGCCGCCCATTACCTGCATGGCGTTGCGGGCGGCCTTTTGGCACGACTCGGTGATGAATTTCTTGGTCTCGGAGACCAGCCTACGCACCCTGGCCCTGGGCACGTCCGGGTTTCCCACGGCCGTGGCCGTGGTAAAGGCCATGGAGCGGCAGACATCCATGAGCATCACCGCTTCGCTGAGCTGGAAGCTCACGCCCTGGAACTGGGCGATGGGCTGGCCGAAGGCCTTGCGCCGGGTGGAGTAGCCCGTGGCGATCTCCACGGCAGGCCGGGCCGCGCCGATGGTCATGGCCGCGGTGCCCAGGCGCTCGGGGATCATCATGGTGTTGAACACGGCATAGGCATTGTTGAGCTTGCCGACGATATTTTCCTTGGGCACCTTGACGTCCTTGAACACGATGCGGCCCGCGCCGCCGCCCCGGCAGCCCATCAGGCCGTAGAGGTATTCCACGTTCACGCCCGGCCCCCGGTCCACGATCAGGCAGGTCAGGGCCTTGTGGGGGTGGGCGTCGGGGCTGAAGTCGGTCTTGGCGTAGACCAGGAAGTAGTCGGCCCCCTCGGCGCCCACGATGAAGCGCTTCTGGCCGTTGACCAGGAAGTGGTCGCCCTTGTCCTCGGCCGTGGTGGAGGTGCCGAAAAAGTCGCTGCCGCCCCTGGGTTCGGTGAGGCACTCGGCGGCGAACATGTCGCCGGCCAACAGCGGCTTGACGTACTTTTCCTTTTGCTCGTCCGTGCCGTGCAGGACGATGGCGTCGCAGACTAGCTCGGCCCCCACGCCGAAGGTGCAGGCGAAGATGTAGCCCAGGGTGCCCACCTCTTCCATCACCGCGCAGGTGGTGGGCCAGTCAAGACCGCGGCCGCCCCATTTTTTGGGATAGCGGCAGCCCAAAAGGTTGCGCTTGCCCGCTTCCCGCAAAAACTCGGTGGGAAACTTGATCTTGTCGGCGTCCATGTCCAGGATCATCTGGCGGGGGATGGTCTTCACGAAATCCCGCGTCTCCTGGATGATCTGCTGTTGCTCCGGTTTTACCAGCATGTCGTGCATTGTTTTTCTCCTTGGCCCGCTTTGGTCCGCCTAGTCTCTAAGCAGGTATTTCTGGATCTTGCCGGTTGGCGTATGCGGCAGTTCCTGGCGGAATTCGATCTCGCGGGGAATCTTGTATTTGGCCAGGCGCTCGGTGAGAAACGCCCTGAGTTCATCTTCGGTGGGCGCGCCCTCGGCGGCCGGGACGACCACGGCGGTGACGGTCTCGCCCCACTCGGGGTGGGCCCTGCCGATGACCGCGGCCTCGGCCACGCCGCTATGGGCGCTGATGGCGTCTTCCACCTCTTTTGAGTATACGTTTTCGCCGCCGGTGACGATCATGTCTTTTTTACGGTCAACGATGTAGAGGTAGCCGTCTTCATCGACCCGGGCCACGTCGCCGCTCTTGTACCAGGGCCCGTCGAATGCGGCCTTGGTGGCGTTTTCATCGTTGAGGTAGCCGCTCATCATGGTCTCGCCGCGCAGCCAGATCTCTCCGGCCTGGCCGGGCTGGACGGGATTGCCGTCTTCGCCCATGACCTTGATGTGGCTGCCGGGCAGGCTCTTGTTGCCGATGCTGCCGGCCTTGGCCACCTGCATCTCCGGCGGCAGGAAGGTGCCCGTGGGGCCCGACTCGCTCATGCCGTAGACCTGGTAGAAATTGGTGGAGCCGTATTTTTCCATGAGCATCTTGGCCACGTCGCCGCTGATGGGCCCGCCGCCGTAGATGAAGCAGCGCATGGAGCTGAGGTCGAAATCGCCGAAGTTGGGCAGCATCTGCAAGGGCATGATGTAGCTGATGGGCGCGCCGAAATAGACCGTGCAATGCTCGTCCTGGATGGCCTGCAAGAAGAACAGCGGGTGGTATTCCCGCAGCAGCACCGTGGTGGCCCCCACATATTGGGCGGCCATGAACCAGTTGTTCAGCGGCGAGGAGTGCCAGATGGGCATGGCCATCAAAAGGATGTCGCTGTCGTCCATCTTCATGCCCAGGCCGCCCGCGTTGAGGCCCGCCATCAGCACGTTGTTGTGGCTGTGCAGACAGCCCTTGGGCTTGCCCGTGGTGCCGCTGGTGTAGAGGATCTCGGCCAGGTCGTCGGCGACTACGGCCACCGGACGGTAGGCCCCGGCGCCGTCCAAGGCCGCGTCAAAGCTCTCGAAGCCCTCGGCCGGCGTGTCGATGCTGGCCTTGCGGGCCTTGTTTTGCACCTTGGCCGCCACCTGGGCCAATGCGCCGTCAAACAAGAACACCGACGCGCCGCTGTGCTCCAGAATGTAGTCCACCTCTGGCGCGGCCAGCTTGTGATTCACCGGCACCACGGCGGCTCCGGCTTTTAAAGCGCCGAAAAAGGCGAACACATAAGCCGGAGTGTTGAAGCTCATGATGGCCACGAGATCGCCCTTTTGCACGCCCCAGGCCTGCAAGGCCGCGGCGGCCTTGTCGGCGTTTTGTTTCACCTGGGCGAAAGTGTAGGTCTGGCCGTTGTAGCGCAGGTTGGCCTTGTCGCCGAATTTTTCCGCATTGAGGTCAATGATTTCCACCAAGTTCATAGCTCACCCCTGTTGTTTCCCGGTCCCTTCAAGCTGTTTCAGGCGCGCCAGCATCTTCTTGCGCACCGCCTCCAGGTCCGCCTCCATGGCCAGTATCTCCTCCTTGCGCTGGGCCAGCTCCCTCAGCTTTTTATCGCCGTATTCCAAGGACTTGTGGATCTGGTCCGCCTCGTCCATGTTCACGTCGGCCATACCGATCATCTCTGCGATCTCGTCCAGGCTGTAGCCGAAGCGCTTGCCCCGCAGGATCAGGCGCATGCGGGCGCGGTCCCGGCGGGTGTACACCCTGTGTCCGCCGGGCGTGCGCTGGGGGCTGATCAGGCCTTTTTCCTCGTAAAAACGGATGGATCGGGCGCTGATATCCAGATGGTCAGCCAGTTCGCTGATGGTCCAGGAGTCGTCTCGGCTCATGCAGGCTCACATTCTTCTAGTTAACGTTAACTGGAAGTTTAGGATAGAATGCCGCTCGTGTCAATAAACAATGTTTTGTGTGGTGATTTTAGGGGATTGTTTGAGGGCAACGTGCGTATAGACATCGTCGCTTGGAAATAGTAGATTGGCTACAAAGCCGCAGGTAATAAGGTGGTATGCGGTTTTGTGCTCGAAGTGAAGGATTAGGTTCTTTGATGCGCTGTTTTGGTAGTTAAGGGGGAAGAGTCGTGGACTCGTTGTGTACGCTGGTGGCCTTGATCAGGGAGATACCAGGCACTTTTTGGGGTGTCGTTATTGGTGCTGTATTTTCTCTGGGTGGTGTTTATTTAACCAATCGGGCGATGTTTAAACGCATGCAAAAGCAGCATGACTACGAGAGAGAAGTTGCAATACAAGATCGCGAGATGGACTTAAAAAAGGAGATTTATTTGAAAGCATATAAAGCCGCAAGAAGGATTCGTAATGGAGTAATGGATTTTGTTAATACAGGACTGCCTGCATCAGAAATTAACAAAATGCACACTGATGATTTAGATGATTTGAGTCAGGCGTGTATTATCGCTGACCGTGATACATTTAGGCTTATCCAAGAATTTCTTTGCTATCAACAGGAAGGAAAAATTAATGTTGCAATGCTACGAAAAGAAATTGAACCACACATAATAAAGAAAGAAAATCTCAAACAACAATTTAACTTTTGGCTTGAGGTTCAGAAGGATCGGGTGCTTAATACACAACATCACAATGAGTCAACACCTGATGGAACCACGTCAATAGCAAACGGACTTAACGAGACGATATTTATTGTAAACGAGTGCAATAAGCTAACCGAAGAGTTAGCTAAAAACCAACTGGAAATCGATAAAAAACAGTTTTTATTAGCAAAGGAAAGTTTGGATGTTGGACGTAAATTGAGTGAGTTGTTGCATCCTATACTTGTTGCATTTCGAGAAGAGTTGCGACTGCCAATAGATGTAAATGATTATTACAATACAGTAAATCAATCATTGATGAAACGTGACTCACTCATTAATGAGTGTATGGAAAAATTATCACCATTTTAAAAACCTTTTGTTTATAAATTAAGCTCGATCATAGGCCTCGCCATCCCGTTTCACCCGCCCCTGCTTGATCAACTCATCCAGGTGTTTGGACACCATCTGGTATTCGAAAAAGCGCAGCAGGGCCTCCATGTAGGGGAACCCTCCGTAGATGGGTGATTCATCCACCAGTTCGGCCAGGGTCTTGGGCCGGTCCAGCATGGCCGCTATCTTGTCGTTGCGCCGGTCGATGACCGCCTCGAAGGCCGCCAATTTGGCCGGGATATCGCGGTCCACCGGCGGGAAGTGGCAACTGGCCATGATCTTGGGCTTCAGTTCCAGGCACTTGGCCAGGGAGGCCCGGAACTGGCCGATGTGGCACTCCGGGTTGCCGTACCACGGGCCGAACGGCGTGAAATCGATGTCGCCGCTGAGCAGCAGGCCCTCCTCGGGCAGCCAGAAGCAGTAGTGGTCGGCCAGGTGGCCCGGCGTGTATATGGCCTCCAGCCGGGCCGCGCCCACCTCGATGATCTGGCCCGGCTCAAACCAGCCGTCGGGCCGCCTGTCCCGGAAGTCCAGGTCTCTGGTCACAAACTCCATCCACACGGCCCTGGCTTCGTCCTGGTCCACCAGGCGCGGGGCCAGCTTGGCCTTGACTCCGGCCGTGTCCCAGGACTGGCGCGGCACCAGTATCTCCACGCCCTCGAAGAGCCAGTTGCCCGGCACATGGTCCGGGTGGGTGTGGCTGTTTATAACCAGGTCCACCTTGTCGGCCCAGGGCCGCAGCACCTCGATGCCCGCTCCGGTGTCGATGATGGCCGTCTCGCCACGGCTCTTGATGACCAGGGAGTGGGCCCAGGGAAAGCGGCCCTTGTTTTGGGCGGCCAGCAAATAGACCGGCCCGGCGATGTGGATCAACTCACCCTGCTTCATGAAACGCGCTTTCTCAGGCTGTGCGGAATTTGCCCGCTTCGAAAACCACCCGCTTGTCGGCCAACAACTCATCAAGGTGCTTGCCCATCATCTGCCGCTCGAAATAGTGAATCAAGCGGAACCTCTTGACCCGCTCCGGGGAGTAGATGATCCCCGCCTCGATGATCTCGGGCCAAGTGTGGGGCTTTTCCAGCAGCGTCAGCAGGCCCGCTTCTCGGCGCTGGAATATGGCCAGGTAATCCACCAGGGCCTCGTCGATACCTTCGACCACCGGCGTCCGGTGGGCCGGGGCCATGACCTTGGGCTTGAACTCCCCGATGCGCCGCACCGAGCGCCGGAACAGGCCGATGTCCGACTCGGGGTTGGCGTACCACGGGCCGAATGTGGTCAGGTCGATATCTCCGCTGAATACGACGCCCTCGTCGGGCAGATAAAAGCTGGTGTGGTCATAGGTGTGGCCCGGCGTATCCAGGGCGACCACCTTGACGCCGCCGATGTCCAGTTCCTCGTCGGGCTGGAAAAAGCCGCTGGGCTGGGTGTCGCGCATGCCCGCGCTTTCCCTGGCCGAGCGCAGCCAGCCCTTGACCTGGCTGTCGGTCTTGACATAGCGCCTGCTGAGCTTGTCCATGCTTCCGGCCGTGGCAAAGGAATACTCGGGCACCATGATTTTTTTGCCCTCAAAGTTCCAGTTGCCCCCGGCGTGGTCGGAGTGGGTGTGGGTGTTCAAGACGATGTCCACCTTGTCGACCCAGGGTTTGATAACCTTCGGGCCGCAACAGGGGTCGATGATGGCCGTTACGCCGCGGCCCTGGATGACCATGCTGTTGCAGTGGGGAAAGCGTCCCTTGTTTTGGCCGGCGATCAGCGAGGCCGATTTGCTCAGGCGAATGACTTCACCGGGGGGCATTATTCGCATGCTTTGATCATTTTCCGTATTTTGTCATGATGGACCCTGGTTTCCTTGACGGCCTGTTCCGAGCTTATCAGACGGAAACGCACCGCGTCGCCGGGCTTGGCGTTGGCCAGCTTGTCCAGATCCGGGCCGATTACCGTGGCCAGCTTGGCATAGCCGCCCACGGTCTGTTCTCGCATCAACACCACCGGCTCACCGTTGGCAGGGACCTGAACGACCCCGGGGGTGACCGGCTCGCTGATCACCTTGGCGCAGGCGGAGGTCAGCCCCATTATCTCCCCCTCCAGGCGCACTCCCCGGCGGTCCGAGTTGATGCCCACCTTGAAAGTCCTGGAGGCCAGGGAGCGCAGGGCCGAGGGCTGGAAAAGCTCGTCATTGGGTCCGGGAACGGCCCGAAGCACCAGCGGCGATTGGACCACGGGCTGGAATTGAAGCGGCAGCAAGGCCTGGGTGTTGGGGTTGCCTGGTGCATGGGCCCGCAAGACCTCGCCCTTGGCCAGGGGCGCGCCGACAAGTCCGGAGGGAAACGCCGAACGGCTGCCCAGCCATGGCTTGGCCGCCAGACCGCCGGAAACGGCCAGGATGGCCCGGGCTCCGCCCAGCGGTCCGCCGAACTGCAGCATCTGGCCCTGGCGCAGGAGAAGGGCCGACCACATGGCCGACGGCAGATTGTCGATGCGCGGGCCGAGGTCCGAGCCGCAAACGGCCACCACGACATCGCGCAGGGCCCTGAGTTTGGGACCCAGCAGGGTCATCTCCAGGGCCGCCGCGCCGGGATCGTTGCCCACCAGTGTGTTGGCCACGGCCAGGGCGGTTTGATCCAGAGCGCCGCTGACGGCGGCTCCCATTTGCTGTGATCCCCGGCGGCCCGTGTCCTGGATCAGGCTCATCCCGCCCGGTCGCAGCACCTCCAGCACGGGAGTGGAACCGCTTTCCCAGAGGTTCGCCGGAACGGGCGGCGCCGGGAAATCCTCGGCCTTGGAATTGATGAAGCGCACCCGGTCTCCGGCGTTGATCAGGCAGACCGGATCGCGCCATGGCGCATAGGCCAAAAGCGGCGTGCGGCCGATTATGCGCCAGCCGCCCGGCCCGCCCAGGGGGTACAGGCCGGTCTGGGCCCCGCCTATGCCCACCGCGCCGGCGGGCAGGGACACACGCGGTGAATCCAGCCGGGGACAGGCCAGGGATTGATCCAGGCCGCCCAGGTAGGGAAAACCGGGAGTGAAGCCGACAAAGTGGCAAAAATATTCGCCCCGGCTGTGCAGGGCAATTACCTCGGACTGACTCAGGCCGCAACGCCTGGCCACGAAACTCAGATCCGGACCCTCGTCTCCGCCGTAGCTTACCGGCACCTCCACCGTGCGCCGGGGCTGTTCATTGGCCATGTCCATGGCCGAGGCGGCGGCGCCAATACCCGCTGAAATCAGCTTGTGGTCGGTGATCATGGGGTCAAACCGCACCTGCACCGAGGAAAAGGCGCGGGTCAGGTCGACTTGGCCCGGCAGGGGGTGGCTTTCCAAATGACGGACCAGGGCCGTGGTATTGGCATGGGAAGCCTCATCTATGGCGTGGCTGAAATAGGCCACCACCGCGGCGTCGCCCTGGGCTTTGCATATTGGCCGGACCGCGGTCATACCAGGCGGTCCAGGGGCGAAACCAGCACTCCGGCCTGTTCCAGGGCCGAGCGCAGCAGGTGGGCCGTTTCCAGGGCCGCCGGGCTGTCGCCGTGCAGACAGATGGTCTGGGCCTCAATTTCCACCTGGGTTCCGTCCAGGCTGGCCACCGTGCCCGCGGTGACCAGCTGCAGGCATTGGTCAACGGCGGCTTTGGGGTCGTGAATCAGGGCCCGGGGGTGGTTGCGGGGCGTGAGGGTGCCGTCGGCCTGATAGGTGCGGTCGGCAAAAAACTCGGCCGCCACCCGCAATCCGGCCGCCTTGGCCTGTTTGCGCAAAGCGCTGCCGGCCGGCCCGGCCAAAACGACCAAGACAAGCGAATCATCAAAGGCGGCCACGGCGTCGATGACGGCCTTGGCCGTGCCGGGGTCTTTGACCGCGGTGTTGTACAGCGCGCCGTGGGGCTTGACATGGGCCAGAGCCAGACCTTGGGCCCTGGCCAGACCCTGCAAGGCGCCGAGCTGATACAGCACGTCGCTACGGACCTGGTCATAGCTGGCCTGCATGGCCCGGCGGCCGAAACCCACCAGATCCGGATAACCCGGATGGGCGCCCACGGATACGCCGGATTTTGCGCATTGGGCCAGAGCCCGCTCCATCACCAGCGGATCTCCGGCGTGAAAGCCGCAGGCCAGGTTGGCGCTGGTCACCAACCTGAGCATATCCTGGTCGGTTCCAAAATCGTAGCGGCCGTAACCTTCACCCATGTCGCAGTTGAGATCGATTGGCATCAGAGGCCTCCGACCGACAAGTTTAACCTGACTAACGCGCTCAGCCAAGCGCAACCCCTTGACACCAGGTTTCAGGTGGGCGAAATTCAGGGTAAGTAGGTAATAAAGGGAGAGCTGCTTGCCTAGACGCATCATTGATATTTTTTGTCTTGTCGTATTCGCGGTGATATCCGTCACCGGCCCAGCTTTAGCCGAACAAGTGATTAAAATCGGGGTGTTGTATCCACTGAGCGGCCCCAGGGCACCCATGGGGAAAAACCTGGTGGCCGGCGCCGAGCTGGCGGTCCATATCATCAACACCCTTCAGCCCGAGTTGGACATGCCCATGGCAAAAAACAAGGGCATCGGCTCCATGAAGGGCGCGCATATTGAACTGATCGTGGCCGACACAGGCGACAACACCTTCCAGGCGGCCAGGGAAGCCACGCGGCTGATCGAGCGGGAAGGCGTGACCGGCATCATGGGCTGCTATGTCTGCGAGCAGACGGATGCCGTGGCCGACATCTGCGAAAGGCGGGGTGTTCCGATGATCACCTCGTGCAGCACGGCCTATGATCTGAGCCATGAAGGCCGCAGGTGGTTTTGGCGCATCACTCCCCATGACGGCACATTTGTTGAAGAGTTGTTTGATTTTTTAAACGACGTCGTCGACGGCAAGGCGCCGGGTGTGCCCAAGCAAAAGCGGGTCGATATGCAGATGTTGGCCAGCGCCTGCGGGGATAACGAATGGGGCGAGGCCAACAGCCGAACCATCCGTTTAATTGCGGTGCGCAGGGGGTTTTCCATCGGCGCAAGCCTGATCTTTACGCGGGATATGCCGGATCAACTCACCACCGCCCGCCGCATGAAGCCCATCAGACCTGCCTGCGTGCTTATTGCCGCCCATGAAAACGACGCGGTGAACCTGTTCCAGGCCATGGAGCAGATCAGCCTGCAACCTAGGATAATATGGGGCCAAAACGCCGGATTTCTGAGCGATGGCTTTCGGGCCTTGGGTTCAAAGGTGGAGGGCGTTTGCACCCGCACGCTGTTTTCGGTGACCCTGGCCAACCGGATTCCCCTCTCCCGCCAGGTCAACTTCATGTTCAGGCAGCGTACGGGCCGCGACATGGATGACGCATCGGCCAGGGCCTTCACCGGCATCCAGACATGGTGGTACCTGTTGCAAAAGGCCGGTTCGGCCCGTCCCGAAGACATCAACAAGGCGGCAGGCGAACTGAATATCCCGGGCAAGGAACTCATTGTCCCCTGGCAAGGCATCAGATTCGGATCGATAATAGACGAACCGGGCCAGAACAGCCTTGGCCGGGGGCTGATCGGCCAATATCAGATCAAAGACGGCCAATTGCGCCTGGAGATCATCTACCCCTTCGACTTGGCCACGGCCAAGATGATCTTCCCCATGCCCTGGCGCGAAAAATAATCCATAGAATTATTTGAGCGAAGGTGGACGGAACTGGGACGAACCGTCCGCGGCATCATTACCGTCGCTCAGGGGCAGACTCAGGGAAAATGTGGCCCCCCGACCGGCCTGGCTTTTGGCCGTCAGGTCGCCGTGCTGTTCCAGGGCCATGCGCTTGGCCACGGCCAGACTCATGCCCACCGCATCGGCTTTGGTGCTGAAAAACGGATCAAACAAATACGGCATATCCGCCGGATCAATGCCCTTGCCGCTGTCGCATACGGTTATCACGGCGGCCTTGCCTTCCAAGCGCATACCCAGACGCAACAGGCCATCGCCGTTCATTGCCTCCAGGGCGTTGCGGACCAGGGCCTCGGTGATGAAATCCAGCATCTCCGCGTCAGCCCGGACCCGTACCTCCAAGTTATCGCCGGTTTCAACGTGTTTGACGAAATTGACGCCCGCCACCGTGGCCTCGGCCTTGACCGTGTCGGCCTCCCTCTCGAACCAGTCGGCCAAGTTCAGGGGCCGCAGCCGCGGCGCGGGCAGGTCGGCGTAATCCCGCACCTCCTTGACGATTGTCTCCAGACGCTGGGTGCTCTCCAGGATGCGCTCCAGATAGCCAACGCTCTTGCTGTCGGCCGGGGTGTTGGACATCAACCGCCGGGTCAGTCCCCCGATGCTGGTTATGGGATTGCGTATTTCATGGGCCACGGCCCGGGCCAGGCGATCCAGGCCCTCGGCCTTTTCCTTGGCCAGGCGGTGGCTGCGGCTGAGCAGTTCGCGTTCCCGCTGGTGCATATGGGCCAGGTCGGTGGTGTCGTTGAGCACGATCAGTACGGCCTGGATCTCCTGTTTGCCGGACTGGGCGACATCGGTCATCACCGAAGCGCTGATGGTCAGCTGGCGTTCCAGGCCATCGGGCCGCACATAGGGCACCTGGATATTGTGATACTCGATATTCTGCTGGATCACCGTGATGATGACTTGATTGAAGTCCATGTTCTGAGATTCGCTGAAAAACAGCTCGGCCCAGCCCTGGGAGGCCAACCGTTCCATGCCGATGCCCAGGATCCTGCTGGACGCCGGATTGGCCAACACTATCTGACCCTGCTTGTCGATGACCAGCAGGCCATCGCTGAGCCGGGTGAGGATGGTTTCGGCGATATCGCGCCGGTCCCACAGGGGGCTTGACTCGTCCAGGGTTATCTGAACGGGCACCTGATCGTTGTCGTCGGCCATGGCGATCCTCCGTATGATTCCACCATAGGCCAGGGCGGCCACGGTAACAAGGACTTAAAATGAGTCAAGGGCAATCCGCCGGGCCAGGGCCAGGTGATCTGGAACATTCCCGGCCATGTAGCCGCCTATGATTTCCCGAACCAGGGGCAGGGCGAAGGTTTCCAAATAGCGGGCGAGCTGTCGCTCCGGCGGCGTTGCGCCCGTGCGGATGTCCTGATAGTTGCCCGAAAGCACGCAGCCCAGCTGTTGGCCGCCCTCGGGCCATGGTGCGCCCACAAGGCGGGCCACCTGCCGGCCGTCTTCCACCTCGGCCAGGGGATGCAGCAGGCTCAGGCCGAAATCCGCGGCCAGGGAGCGGTAGGCCTCCAGGGAGCGGGGCAACTGGTTTATCTTGATGCGGCCGTCGTGGCTGTGGCGCTCGCCGCTGATGATCGGCGCGCCGCCCAGCAGCCTGGCCAGGGGCAGGCGCACGGCGTGCAGATACAGATGGCAGCCAACGCAGATGGGGCTGAAACCGAACTCCTGGAAAAGGCCGGTCAACGGCGCGCCGCAGAAGGCCCGCCAAAACAGCGGCGAACCCAACACCACCAGGCCATGAACCTTGACGTGTCCGGGCAGGGCCGCCTTGAGCCTTTCCAGGGCCCGGGGCACCTCGGCCCATTGGCCGTGTTCGGTGCCGGTGTAGGCATAGGTGGGCAGCACCTGGCCTATGCCCCCGGCGCGCACGGCGGCCACGGCCCCGGCCACGCTGTCGCGCCCGGCCAGTTCGACAATGGCCGCGTCCTTGGCCAAAGCCAGGCTCTGGACCAATTCGTCGGGCAGCATTTCATTGGGAAAACCGATGATTAGTTCGGGCTTATTCAAAAATATGCCGGTCTGGATGTCCATGATTAGTCCTTGAATAAAAGCGGTTGGCCGTGGCCGGGGAAAAACGGCACCTCAACGGGTCCGTCGCGCAGACCGGCCAGCCGGGCCCTGTCCAGGCCGCAGAGAAGGGTCTGCATCAATTCCCCGCCCCGCAGCAGGCTCAGGCTGCCAGCGGCGCACGAAACCTCGTCGAAACGGCTGACTTTGTCCCGCCACTGGCCGATGCCGTGCAGGACCAGGGGCGAAGGCTGGCCCGCGTGGATCATTGATCCGCCGCTGGGCGTGGCGTGGTCGCCGGTGAGACAGAGCAGCACCTCGCCGTCTTTGGCCAGGCGTTCCAGCCTGGGCCCGATGGCCGCGTCGAGCTCTTCCAAAACCTTGACCTTGGCCGCCGGATCGCCTTCATGGGCCGCGTCATCGGGCTCCTTGAAATGCAGATGAACGAAATCGCAGGTTTGGAGCATCTCCAGGGCCGCCTCCAGCTTGGCCTTGGCCAACTCCCCCACCGGGCCGTGGTGGGGCAGCATGTTTGTCTCTGCGCCCATGGCCTGGAAAATGCCCCGGTAGAGTCTGTGGGAGCTGACGCTGCCCACCTTGAGGCCCCAAAGTTCGTCCACCGGCGGCAGATCCCTGCGCTGGCCGGGCCGGTGGGTGATAACGGCGTTGACCCGGCCGCCGGACAGCCGCCGGTGGGCCCAGGCCAGATATTGCACCAGAAGGTCCCTGGCCGCAGCCGCCTTGGAATCGCTCTGGTGTTCGGCCCAGACCACCGGCTCCAGCACGGGCAGGCCGTCGACCAGAGGGTCGCTGTCGCTGATCCAGGGCCGGAAATCGCCGTGCAGAACCAGCACGGCCTGGCCCTTGCCCGAGGGGTGCAGCACCGCCCGGCCAAGGGGCGACTCAAACTCGGCCACCGAGGCCAGCAAGGCGTCTTCCTCGTCGGGGTCCATCACCGGCTTGCGCTGCCCGATGATCAGCCCGCCGCCTTCCCGGCAACAGACCGCCAAGCGGGCCAGCAGGGCCACGTCGCCAGGTCCGCAATCGATGCCCTGCCCCTGGGCCTCCAGCCAGCCCCGGCCGGGAAACTGGTCCATGGTGTAGCCCATGAGCAGAAAATGGGCGATCTCGCTGGGCAGGGCCCGGCCCGGCGAGGAGGCGTGCCACAGGCCGCAGGCCCCCTCGGCCGCCAGGCGGTCAAGGGCCGGGGTGCGGGCCGCCTGCAACGGCGTGCGGTGATCCAGAACGGGCCAGGCGCGGTCGGCCACGCCGTCCAACATCAGCAACAGGCATTTGCGGGGCAGGAGGGTCATTTCTTCCAGTCAAACACAATCTGCTGGACGAATTCGCCGTCGATGCTCGATGTACCGATTTTGCCGCTGACCGGGTCCATGGTCTTGTATTTGATCATCTCGCCCAGGGAAACTGCGCCCATCAACACGACCACCTTGAATGTTTCGCCCTTGAAGTTTTTCAACTCGACATAGCCGTCGCCCAGGTCGGTAAGGCTTGCGATGTCGTGAAGCGGCGCGCTTTGTTCGCTTTGCTCGAGCATAAAAGGCAGGGTTGAAACCAGGTCCAGAAACTCGACTACTTCGATGGTCTGCCCCTGGGTGTTGACGATTTTACCGCCCGGAGCGGATTTCCCGCCGGCCAGGACCGGAAAACAGGCCAATACCATGGCCGCCGTGAACAACATGAGCATGCGCAGGCGTTTCATTGGTCCTACTCCTGATCGTGAGGCAATATAATCCCGCCAAGGCGGGCCGCCGGATGGGCGTTGTCTTATTAGTCTTGTTTGGTTTCTTTATACGGTTTTTTGGTCCAGATGAAATCTATCTGCTTGGTGGCTTCGCCGTCGATTCGCGACGGTTCATATTCGATGTTCTTTTTTTCCTTGTCGGCCTCGGCTTGGGCGGGCGTTTCCGGTTGTCGGCGCACCAGACTCACGATTTGAAAGTAGATCGCGTCCCTTTGGGAAATGGAGCCCATGGTGGCCACGATTTTATAGCTGCGGCCGTCGATGGTGGTCATGTTCAAATAGCCGTTGCCGATATCGGCCAGGCTTTTAATTAGGATAATGGGCGTGGAGTGGCGGGAGCCTTGATAGGTGAACGACAAATAAGGCTCAAGGTAAACAAATCTTTCCACCTTGATGGACTCGCCCTTGAGGTTGACTATCGTGCCGCTGGCAATGTAATTGCGCAGGTGATCTTCTTCCGGCTCTTTTTTTTCGGTGGTGGCGCAGGCCGCAAGCAGAGCCAATATCAAAATCGCCGCCAAAACCGCGGCAGTCTTCAAACGCTTCATCAACCAAGCTCCCAAGTATACGTTTTGTTTCACCCCATATGGTAGCATCATCCAGGCCGGGGGGTGAACAAAACGCTGAAGCTTTTCTTCGGGAAACCGCGCTAAATGTCAACCTCCAGGATAATCCGCGGCGCGCGCATGCGGGGGGCCTGCTTTTTGATCTTCCTGGTGCTTTCAATATGGGCGATGTAGCATTCGGCTTCCTTGAAGTCGCCGTTGAGCTTGAGGGCCCGTTTCATGGCCTTTTTGGCCAGGTCGCTGCGGCGGCCTTCCTCGTGCAGGGCGCGGCCCATGTTGAACCACAGGTTTTCGTCCCTGCTGGCTATGGTCAAAGCCCGGTAATAATGTTCCAGAGCCTGTTCGTAAAGGCCGCATTTGCGCAGCTGGATGCCGAATTCGTTGAACAGGTGCTTGTGTTTGGGCTGATAGATGGCTTCGATGTTGGCCAGCCGGAAGAAAATATCGCGGGCCTTGCCATGTTCACCTTGGGCCACAAAGGTCAGACCCAGGCCGAAATTGGCCCGGACCGACTCTTCGTCCAAGTGCAAGGCCTTTTTATATTCGTATTCGGCGCTAAGGTATTCCTGGCGCTCGTAGTGCGCGTCCGCCTGCTCGATTATGATGTCAACCAGCCGTTCCTTGGGACTTTTTACGTGTTGCCAATAACCGGGTTGGTGCATGAACCGCTTGTGAAATTCATCTTGCGACACCACCTCGCTAAGGGCGGTTGGATCGTTGTTGATATCCAGCAGGACGACATGAATCTTGCCGTCTTCGCGCTCGGTGGCGATCCAGTAGTTTTCCAGTGAGGTTTGCCTGGTGGTTTCCAGGTAACCGAGCGTAACATCGCTTTTCTCTAAGTATACTTCATTGCTGTATATTTTATGATGTGACACCACTTGGCTCCACTTTGGCGTTTTGGGCGCACTACCGAGGAACCGCGCGGAGTAGAAACGGCGGGGCATATCTGATCAAAATACCGATAGGCAAAGTATAGCAGAGCGGGTAATAACGGCATTGGAAAAAAACTCAAATAACTGTGAAAAATTTGTGGCTAGTATACAAATTGCATACGGTATACAAAAAAATCTTGACAGTAATGCTCCCTGCTGCCAAAGTTAGTCCAACACCAGTTGAAAAAGGTTTTTTATGATCGTTCACCGTCACAGCCATTACAGCCTCCAGGCCGCCGTTTTTCACGGCTGGTGGCGCTTTTGCGGCTGCCCGGCGGTGGTCCGGCGGGGCGACTTGATGGTCCCCTGACCGGCAACGGCAAACCAAGACGCTATCCACCGCCTCCCCCAGGCGGTGGTTTTTTTTGGCCGAAACACTTGGAGCCCGAGAATATGGCAACACTAACGGCACAAACCATGGAACTGCTGGCAGACACCGAGACGCCGGTGTCGGCTTTTCTGAAGCTATGCAACAACGAAAAAGCCTCTTTTTTGATGGAGAGCGGCGAGTGGTCCGAGACATCGGGGCGCTACTCGGTGGTGGCCTGGGCTCCCCTGGCCGACCTGCAATTGGGGCCGGACGGCACCACCGTTCGCAAGGGCGATGAAACCACCGTGTATCCGGCCGAAGATTTTTTTGACCAGATCCGGGGGCTACGCCGGGAGCTGAAGGTCGAAATCAACCGTGACCTGCCCTTTGTCGGGGCGCTGGTGGGCTATCTGGGCTGGGAAACGGCCATGCTCATCGAGAGGCTGCCCGGAGCCATGAGCGATGAACTGCCCACGGCCCATCTGGCCATGCCCAGCCGTCTGGTCATCTTCGATCATTTGCGCCGGGCCATGATCCTGGTGGCCATCGGCGAAGACGCCGAGGTTTGCCGGAAGGCCCTGGACGAAACGGCCCAAGGCCTGCGCGGGCCCCTGCCGCCGGCCTCCGGTCCGGCCAGGCTGGAGATGACCCCGCCGCCCCAGGAGCGCTTCGAGGACTTCGTGCGCCGCTCCAAGAAATACATCGTCGACGGCGACATCTTCCAGGTTGTGCCCTCGGACCGCTTTATTGGCACCGGCGATGTTAATCCCCTGAGCGTCTACCGCCATTTGCGGGTCAACAGCCCCTCGCCGTACATGTTCTTCCTCAACTTCGGCGGGTTCCAGCTGGTGGGCTCCTCGCCCGAGACCATGGTCAAGGTCAACCACGGCATCATGCGGCTCAAACCCATCGCCGGTACCAGGGGCCGCAGCGCCGACCCGCAAAAGGACAAGGCCCTGGAAGAAGAGATGCTGGCCTCGGAAAAGGAACGGGCCGAGCACCTGATGCTGGTGGACCTGGGCCGCAACGACGCGGGCCGCGTCTGCCAATACGGCACGGTGCACGTTGACCCGTACATGATCGTGGAGCGCTACAGCCACGTGATGCACATGGTCAGCGAGGTCCAGGGCGTGCTGCGGCCCGAACTCGACGAGGTGGACGCCTTCAAGGCCTCCTTCCCGGCCGGCACGGTCAGCGGTGCGCCCAAGGTCCGGGCCATGGAGATCATCCATGAACTGGAACAGGCCCCCCGGGGACCCTACGGCGGGGCTGTGGGCTTCTTCGGGCCCGGCCGCAACATGGACACCTGCCTGGCCATCCGCATCATCCAGTTTTTGGGCCAAAAGATAACTGTTCAGGTGGGGGCGGGCATCGTGGCCGACTCCGAGCCGGCCTATGAATACAAGGAAATATGCCACAAGGCTGCGCAATCCCTGGCAGCCCTGGAAACAGCCGCCAAGGGAGGTCTATAATGATCCTTATAATCGACAACTACGACTCGTTCACCTACAACGTGGCCCAAGCCCTGGGCATGTTGGGCAAGCAGGTGCGGGTGGAGCGCAACGACGCCATAAGCTCCGACGAGGCGGGCCGCCTGAACCCCGAGGCCATCGTCATCAGCCCCGGTCCGGGCCGCCCGGAAGACGCCGGGATCAGCATGCAGGTCATCAATGACTACGCCGGGGCCATCCCGATCATGGGCATCTGCCTGGGCCACCAGTGCATCGGCCAGGTCTTCGGCGGCCAGGTGCGCCGGGCCATCCAGCCGGTGCACGGCAAGGTCCACCGGATTTTCCACGACGGCAAGGGCATGTTCTACGGCCTGCGCAACCCCCTGGAGGCCACCCGCTACCACAGCCTCATCGTGCCCGAGGACACCGTGGGCGACCCCCTGGAGGTCAGCGCCTTCACCACCGATGGCGAGGTCATGGGTCTGCGGGCCCCGAACCTGATGATCGAGGGTGTGCAGTTCCATCCGGAATCGGTGGCCACGCCCCAGGGCCTGCAGATGCTTCGCAATTTCGTGGAGACCTATGTCGCCAGGCGGGCCGCCTGAAATAGCTGTCTTGTCATCAAAGCCTTTAAAGGCATGGCAAATCGTTGTATCATCATCGCTTCAAGCGTAACCATGGGAGAATGACACATGGTCGTATCCATGCGCGAAGGATGCCCCAAGGCCGAGGTCGCCGCGGTTATCGCGGCCATGGAGGGCCGCGGCCTGAAGGTGCGGATCATCTCGCCGGGGCCCAAGGTGGTTCTGGGCGTTGTCGAGCAGGTCAGCAAGCATCTAACCGACGACCTTCGTTTTGAAATATCGGACATGCCCGGCGTGGAGGAAGTCAGCGACTTCCACACCGACTGGAAGCTGGTCTGGCGCGGGCCCAAACAGCCCACATCGGTTGTCCGCATGGGCGGACGGACCATCGGCGGCGACGAACTAATGGTCATCGCCGGTCCCTGCGCCGTGGAGAGCCGGGAGAATCTGCTGCAAACGGCACGCAGCGTGTGCGCCAGCGGGGCCGGGGCCATCCGGGGCGGGGCCTTCAAGCCGCGCACCTCGCCGTATTCCTTCCGGGGCCTGGGCGAAGAGGGACTCAAGTATCTGGCCGAGGCCAGGGAGGCCACCGGCCTGCCCGTGGTCACCGAGGTCATGAGCTTCCACGAGGTGGACCTGGTGGCCCGCTACGCCGACGTGTTGCAGATCGGCGCCCGCAACATGCAGAACTTCACGCTTTTGGAAGCCGTGGGCGAGGTGGACAAACCGGTGCTTTTGAAGCGCGGTTTGGGCAATACTGTAAAAGAACTGCTCTTGTGCGCCGAATACATCCTGGCCAGGGGCAACCAGCAGGTCATGTTCTGCGAGCGGGGCATCCGCACCTTTGAGACCGACACCCGCAACACCCTGGACATCCAGGCCGTGCCCATCCTCAAGCAGGCCTCGCACCTGCCGGTGGTGGTGGACCCCAGCCACGCTGCGGGCAAGCGAGAGCTGGTGCCGGCCATGGCCATGGCCGCCGTGGCCGCCGGGGCCGACGGCCTGATGATCGAGGTGCATCCCGATCCGCCCAACGCTTTCTCCGACGGCCGCCAGACCCTGGACCTGAGTTCCTTTGACCAGTTGATGAAAAAACTGGCCAGGGTGGCCGCGGCGGTGGACAAGACAATACCCGGAGTTGAAATTTGAAACTAAGCGGAGAGATCACGCCGCCAGGCGACAAATCCATATCCCACCGCATGGGCCTTTTCTCCCTGCTGGGCCGGGGCACCGTGCGCGTGCGGGGCTATTCCCCGGCGGCCGACTGCACCAGCACCCTGCACGCCGTGATGGCCCTGGGCGGTGAAGTGGTCCGCGACGATGGAATCATCACCATAACCGGAGCCGAGGGCAAACTCCGCTCCGGGGTGGATATCGACTGCGGCAACAGCGGCACCACCATGCGCCTGCTGATGGGCATCTGCGCCGGCATCGACGGCGGCGTGACCCTGGACGGTGATGAATCCCTGCGCAAGCGGCCCATGGAGCGGGTGGCCGGTCCTTTGCGGCAAATGGGCGCCCAAGTGAGCTGCGCCGACGGCGGCACCCCGCCTGTGAAGATCAGCGGCGGCAACCTGGCCGGGGGGCGCTTCGAGCTGCCCGTGGCCTCGGCGCAACTCAAAAGCGCCCTGCTGCTGGCCGGGCTCAAGGCGGGCGGCCCCACCACGGTGATCTCTCCGGCGGCCAGCCGGGACCACACCGAGCGCATGTTCAAGGCCTGGGGCGTGGATATTGATTTCGACGATCTCAGCGCCACGGTCAAGCCGGGCCTGATGAATCTGCCCGGCGAATTCGTGGTGCCCGCCGACGCCTCGGCGGCCGCGTTTTTCTGTTGCGGCGCGGCCATCATCCCCGGCAGCCGGGTCACGGCCAAAAGCACGCTTTTGAACCCCGGCCGTATCGGCTGGGTCAAGGTCCTGGAGCGCATGGGCGCGCGCCTGGACATGGCGTTGGCAGGCTCCGAGCCCGAGCCCTGGGGCGACATCACCGTGGAATATTCGCCGGACAAGCGGGGCGTGGATGTGCCGGCCGAAGATATCGCCGGCCTGGTGGACGAGGTGCCGATCCTGGCCCTGGCCGCCACCCAATGCAAGGGTACGACGATCTTCCGGGATGTGGGCGAACTGCGGGTCAAGGAGAGCGACCGCCTGGCGGCCATAGTCAGCCAGCTTGGCCGCATGGGCGCGGACCTGCGAGAAGACGGCGACGACCTGGTGGTAAACGGTCCCACACCGCTGAGCTTGCCCGAGGGCCTGATGCACAGCTTCGGCGACCACCGCATCGCCATGACCATCAAGATCGCCGGGGTCCTGGCCGGGGCCGACGCCGCCTTGGACGACCCCTACTGCATGGCCATCAGCCATCCCGGATTCGAGGTCGATCTGGATGCCCTGATCAAGTGAGGCGGTTTTTTAATGAGCAGCCCATATTATAAACTGGCCCTAATCGGCGACCAGCGTGCCCTGAAATCCCTTTCGCCGCGCATGCACAACCATGTGCTGAAAAAGCACGGCTTGGCCGGTGAATACGGCATCATGGCCGTTGAGGCCCGGGAGGTGGAGCAGACCGTGCGGGCCATCGCCCAGCTGGACATGCGCGGGGCCAATGTAACCGTGCCCCACAAGCTGGCCGTGATGGGCCACCTCAACGGTCTGTCGGAGTTGGCCCGGCGTATCGGCGCGGTCAACACCATCATCAACGATAACGGCAGACTGATGGGCGACAACACCGACGCCGGGGGATTCATCGACGCCCTGGCCGGGGCCGGCTTTGATCCCAAGGGCAAAACAGCCCTGCTGGTGGGAGCCGGAGGGGCCAGCCGAGCCCTTATAGTCGCTCTGGTGGATGCGGGGGCCGATCTTTACCTCTGCGCCAGGCGCGACGACCAGGCCCTGGAACTGGCCGTGGAACTGGGCGGCAAGGCCGTGCCCTGGGCCGAGATGGAGCAGGCGGCCGGAAGGGCCGATCTGCTGGTCAACGCCGCGGCGGTGTCGGCCCCGAATGAGGCCCCGGAACTGGCCGGAAGGGTGGCCGGGCTGGCCCTGCCCCGGGGCGGGCTGGTCTGCGACATAAACTACGGCCGCACTGCAAATTTCTGGCGCGATCTGGCCCGGGCCAGGGACTGCGCCTTCATCGACGGTCTGCCCATGCTGGTGCATCAGGCCCGGCGTTCTTTCGAGATTTGGACCGGGATCGACGCCCCGGCTGCCGACTTTTTCGAGGCCCTTGATTTATGAAAACCACTGAAAATATCTTTCTGACCGGATTCATGGGCGCGGGCAAATCCAGCGCGGGTCTCATCCTGGCCCAGGCCATGGGCCGCCGCTTCGTGGACATGGACGACGAGCTGGTGGCCATCCTGGGCATGCCCATCGCCGATTTCTTTACCCAACAGGGCGAGGCCGCCTTCCGCAGGGAAGAGACAGCTCTGCTGGGCCGTCTGGCCAAGCGCCGGGGCATCGTGGCCGCCACGGGCGGAGGCGCGCCCATAAGCGAGGTCAACCGGGCCCTGATGCGGGGCCGGGGAAAGATCGTTTTTCTGGCGACAGGGCTCAATGATTGCCGCCGGCGCGTGGGCGCGGCGGGCCGGGACGCCCGGCCCAAGTGGCAGGACGATGATGCCGTGGCCGGGCTTTATACCCAGCGACAGCCCATCTACGCCGACTGCGACATCCGCGTGGACACCGGCGGGTTGGATCCCCTTCAGGTGGCGGCGGCGGTGATGAGCGCCCTGATCCCGGACCAGGTGTTCGACGCGGGCCTCGATGACAAACACTGCCCGGTGACGGCCACTTTCCAGGCCCCGGAAAAACTGGCTGAATTGGCCCGGGGCCGCCGGGTGGCGCTACTCACCGACGAAAACGTGGCCAGGCTGCACCTGGATCGCTACCGCCGGGTTTTGCAGCCCGAGACCGAGATCATCCTGCGGCCCGGCGAACGCACCAAGACCTTGGCTGGAGCCACCAAGGTCTATGACCAACTCATCGCCGCCCGCATGGAGCGCGGCGATATGATGGTGGCCATCGGCGGCGGCATGATCACCGACCTTGGGGCCTTCGTGGCCGCCACCTTCAAGCGGGGCATGGATTTTCTGTTGGTCTCCACCAGCCTGCTGGGCTGCGTGGACGCAAGCGTTGGCGGCAAGGCCGCGGTGAACCTGCCCCAGGTCAAGAACGTGGTGGGCATGTTCACCATACCCAAAGCCGTGATCCTGGACCTGTGGGCCCTGTCGACCCTGCCCAGGGGCCAGCGGGCCGAGGGTCTGGCCGAGGCCTACAAGACCGGCCTGCTGGGTTGCCCGGAACTTTACGAACTGATCAGCGGCAACATGAATGATCTGCTGGCCGGCGACCTGCCCGGCCTGGCGTCTTGCGCCCATCTGGCGGCGGCCACCAAGGCCGAGGTGGTCAGCGACGACTTCCGCGAAAAGGGCCGGCGGATGATCCTCAACCTGGGCCACACCTATGGCCACGCCGTGGAGGGCTGGCACAACTACCGCCTGAGCCACGGCCGTTCGGTGGCCATCGGCATGATGGCCGCGGCCCGCCTGAGCCAAAACCGGGGCCTGATCAGCGCCGAACTGGCCGACGAGATCGTGGCCGTTTGCGCCAAGCTGCGGGGCAAGGCCGTCAACCTGCCGGGCTTGGACGAGGCCTGGCCGATCATGCTGAACGACAAGAAGAATATCGGCGGCAAGATCATCTTCATTCTCCTTGAGGGCGTGGGCCGCGCCAGGGTCGTAAACGACGTAACCGAGGACGAACTGGCCAGGGCCCTGGAAGGCCTGGAGGAGGCCTGATGTTCGGCAGCACATTCGGCAATATCCTGCGGATCAGCACATTCGGCGAAAGCCACGGCAAGGCCGTGGGCGTGGTGGTCGACGGCGTCCCGGCGGGCCTGGCCCTGGACGAGGAACTGGTCCAAAAAGACCTGGACCGCCGCAAGCCCGGCACCAGCCAATACGTGACCCAGCGCAAGGAATCCGACACCGTGGAGATCTTCTCGGGCGTGGCCGGGGGCCGCACCCTGGGCAGCCCGGTGGCCATGCTGGTGCGCAACGTCGACGCCCGCAGCAAAGACTACGGCGACCTGCTGAGCATGTTCCGGCCGGGCCACGCCGATTTCGCCTACAACCGTAAATACGGCATAGCGCCCCAGCCCGGCGGCGGGCGGTCCTCGGGCCGCGAGACCGTGGGCCGGGTGGCGGCCGGGGCCATCGCCAAGGCCGTCATGGCCCCGTTGGGCGTGACGTTCCGGGCCTGCACGGTCTGCGTGGGCGGGGTCATGGCCGAGCGTATCGACTGGGATTTTGCCGAGGGGCACGTGCTGCGCTGCGCGGACCCGGACAGGGCCGACGAGATGACGGCAATGGTCGACGCGGCCAGGGCCGATGGAGACAGTATCGGCGGCATGGTGCGCCTGGAGGTCTGCGGCGCGCCGGCGGGCCTCGGCGATCCGGCCTTCGGCAAGCTGGACGCCCTGCTGGCCGGGGCCATGATGGGCATCGGCAGCGTCAAGGGTGTGGAGATCGGCGCGGGTTTCGGCGTGGCCAGGCTGCGCGGCAGCCAGAACAACGACCCCATCACGCCGGACGGTTTCCAGAGCAACAACGCCGGGGGCACCCTGGGCGGCATCTCCACTGGCCAGGACATCATCATGACCATGGCCATAAAACCCACGCCGTCCATCAGCCGGGAACAACAGACCATCGGCCTGGACGGCCAGCCCCGGACCATGAATATCAAGGGCCGCCACGACCCGTGCATCTGCCCGCGCATCGCCCCTGTCATCGAGGCCATGGCCGCGTTGGTGTTGGCCGACGCCTATCTGATGCAAACCGCCCTTAGCGGAGGTGTGAAGTGAAACTGCTTTTGTTGAACGGCCCCAACCTGAACATGCTGGGCCAGCGCGAACCGGGCCTGTACGGCAACAAGACCCTGCCCCAGATCGAAGACGAGGTGGTCGCCCTGGCCTCGGAGCACGGCATGGAGGTTGAATGCCTGCAAACCAACAGCGAGGGCGGCATGGTCGACGCCATCCAGCGGGCCGGGGCCGAGCTTGACGGCGTGATCTTAAACGCCGCGGCCTACACCCACACCTCGGTGGCCGTGCGCGACGCGGTATTGGCCTGCGGCATCCCGGTGTTGGAGGTCCATCTGACCAACCCGCACGCCAGGGAGAGCTTCCGCCGGGTGTCCATGCTCTCGGGGGCGGCCAAGGGCGTCATCGCCGGGTTCGGGGCCGAGTCCTACGCCCTGGCCGTGTTATGGTTCGCCCGCAACAAGTAGCCGCCTCGCCGGGCCCGGTCCTGATATATAATTTAATTTTGTTCTATGTATCAGATTATTACCGTCACGGCATGGCCTGCATACCCACGAACGAACTGCCGGGCATCAGGTCCGAAACCCTGACGGTTGAAAATCCGCTTTCCCTAAGCTGCTCCTTGAGTCTCAACGGATCCGGCAGCAATGTGACCCCTTGCATGGAAGCATTGGCCATATTCAGGTTGGCCGCCCCGAAATCAGAGTCTTTTCCCTGCATATTCATGACAATGACAAGGCTGCCTCCCGCCGTCAGTCTGGAGCGCAGGGTTTTAAAAAGTTCGGGACGCTGTTCAACCGGGAAATAGTAAACAACGTTAACCAGGGTGATCAGATCAAAACGTGGTGTATTTTCCGCCAGGTTCCGGATATCCCCCTTAATAATCTCAAACCTCTCCTGAAGTTCCCATTTTTCCATATTCTGCATCGCCTGCCTGGCTGCGGATTCATCAGCTTCAATCCCTAAGCCTGACAGCTCCGGGTTGATTTGCGAAATGCTTTTTAAAAGAAGTCCTGATCCGCATCCGATATCCAGGACCCGGATTCCCGGGACCTTGGGCACGATGTCCGACAGAAACGCTTTGATAACGGGGTCTGAGAGTTTAGAGAATCTGGCAATAATATCGCCGGCCCATTCCAGGTCATCACCCAGGGCCGCGCCTTTCATCCGGGCTGCGGCATGACGATATGAATTGTTGTAATAGGTTACATTGGCCTGAATTATTGCCGACAGGGTATCTCCGTGTGCACCAACCATGGCCAGAGACCTTTTCCCTCTGATACCATAGCGACCCTTTTCATAGTTCAATTCTTTAAGAGAAATGCCGACTTTAAGCAAGGCATCCAATATGTCGGGGTTTTTAACCTCCAGTGTTTCGATCAGGTCGTTCCTGGAGCAAGGAGTTCGCAATGCCTCAAGAAGCCCGGATTCAATTGCAGCGTGCAGGAAGTGATATCTGCCGATCCCTTTTAAGTCTGAAACCACTGAAAAGAGCCCTGGTATTTTAATTGTTTTTAGAAGCGAATATATATACTTGAATTGCATATTGTTTTTCCTTTGATGTCATCTGGGTTGCCCTACGCCGGCCAAAATCTGATTTAGCATTCCTTTCAGTGTGTCAAGCATGGTTTTCACATCAACTTCAGGGCTGTTTAATCCTTCATAAAGGACAATCAAATAGTGGGAGAAAAAGGCCCTAGCGCACAGTAAGGTGTCGGCTTCGGGCCGGATATCCTTTCTTTCTTTTGCCTGTTCCAGCATATTGCGGACCAGGAAAACGAATTCATAAGCTTGCGTGGTTAACTTCTCTCCCCATTCCCCTTTTACAAACCAGAGTTCCTTTAATAATGTACGGGACAGATCAGGGCGTTTTGCATAATAAGTGTAGAAAAACCGGGCAAGATGAAGAAATCTGTCACACACATTTGCGTATTTGGGCATGCTTTTCGTGGCGCTTGACTGGGTGGAAGCGAGATCATCCAATAATGCGGCAATGAGTAGTGATGACTTATCCGGGAAATGACTGAAGACCGTTCCGACACCCACACCGGCACGCCTTGCGATGGCCCGTGTGGAAGCTTTTTCAAAACCCAGCTCATTGAAAAGCTCCCGGGCGCTCTCAAGGATGATTCTCCGGGTCTCCTCTCTTTGAATATGCCTCCGGCTTCCAGTTTCTTTACTATCCATTGTTACCTTCAAATATGATGTAAAATGAGCATGCTCATTATTTGAGCATGCTCATTTTAATGAAATAGTTTTTTTAATGCAATTTCAAAATGACAAAATACCAGGGTTAACTAGTTGGCATTTCACACTGAAATTGCCCCGATCTGGTGGACATAGAATAATTTCGAGGAGAGAGCATCTCCCGCGATTATTCCATGTCCGTATTTGATGGGTTTGATTATTCGCGGGGTGTCCATGCTCTCGGGCGCAGCCAAGGGCGTCATCGCCGGGTTCGGGGCCGAATCCTATGCCCTGGCCGTGTTGTGGTTTGCCCGCAACAAGTAGCCGCGCCGCCGGGCCCCGAAACTTATACTTGACCGGCCGGGCCCGGTTCTGATATACATATGTAGATCATCAAATATTGATAATGATATTGGGGGGTATCATGAAACGCACGTCTATAGTTCTATTCTTTTGCATTTTGTTCAGCCTAAGCGCCTGCGCCTTCGCGCCGGTGAACAAGCCCGAAGTAGACCTTGAAAAAAACATGGCCCATGCCGATTTTGATCTGCCCATGGATCAGGCAAAGGCCCTGGCCGAAAAAACCTACGACATCATGGGCTACCAAAAAAAAGGCGAAAACCAAAAACCGGATAGCCTTTTAATCGCCACCACGCCCAAGGCTTTGCCCAGCGTTGGCAACTGCAGCTGCGGCACCTGGAACGGCTCAAAGGTGCAAGGCGATGTCCTTTCTATTGTCGCCATAGATCTGGCGCCCGTATCAGCGCAAAAGACCAGGGTGAGCGTAAAGGTGCTCTATATCACCAAGTTCACCGGGCACAATCTGTACGGCGCAACCACCCGGCAGGAGGTCGTGAAATGTCAGTCCACGGGTAAAAAGGAGCGGCAGTTCATCGAGATCATGACCCGTCTGGCCAACAAACCGGAACAGCAGAACGGCAACACGGCCGGCAAGGTTTCTCAGCAGGCAAAATAAATTCAGGTGCCCCGCCCCTGGGGTGATCCGGCGGGCGGGGCGCTCTTGTTTAAGCCCAGCGGATTGCGGCGCTCGGGCGTCTGCTCCGGCTTTGGTGTTTAATTACAGTTCACCGAATATTGACAATGATATTGGGGGGGGTATCATGCGACGCACTTCTATCTTAATCATCCTTTTGTCTTTGCTCAGCCTTAATGCCTGCGCCTTCGCGCCGGTTAACAGACCAATGGTCGATCCCCACCTCAGCATGGCTCATGGCGTTTATGCCAACTTGCCTGCCGCTAAGGCAAAAGACATAGTTCTAAAGGCCATCGAAACATCGGGCTATCAGGTCTACCGCGAGGAAAAACGGCCTGACGGCTGGGAAATCATGACCATGGATAGGCAAGTGCTCATTAACGACTATTTCTGCAATTGCGGAGATTGGAACGGTACGAAACTCGGTGGCTCCGCCGACTCCAGGATAATTGTAACCATTGAGCAAACAGCCTCCGGCACGTCCAATGTCGCGGTTTCTTATACTTACGAGGGGCTGTTCACGGGCCGCAATATTTACGGCATGATTACCCGGCAGGAAAAGGTGCCCTGCCAGTCAACCGGCACGCAGGAGCGCCAGTTCATCGACTTGCTCGACGCTCTGGTCAGGGACCTCCGCTAGCACCAGGCATGCCTTAGGCCCAGCGGATCTCGGCGGGCAGGCGTCCGGCCTGGCGCTGGAATTTTTCCTTGCACCGGCCCAGGGCCAATACGGCGTGGGCCGTCTCGCCGTCGGGCATGTTGATGACCTGTTTGGCGCCGGGGTGGCGTTTGAGGGCGTTTAGGGCAAAGCCGATGTAGCACGAGCCCAGGCCCATAGCGTGGGCGGCCAGCATCACGTTCTGGGCGGCCAGGTTGCAGTCGGCCGCGGGCATGCCTTCCTCGCCCTTGTAGCCGATGACCATCACCGCCGGGGCGTGATAGAAAAAGCGGTCCCAGCCTTCATTGCGCCATTGGCCCAGGCGCACGGCCATGGATTCCAGATAGTTGTCCCGCCAGTACTGCATATCGCGTTTGCTTGCCGGGTCCAGGCTGTTGACGAACGCCTCGTCGGCGGCAAAGGCGTTGATGGCCTCAAAGGCCACGCATACCTCTTCCAGAAACGCCAGCACGGCCTTGCGGTCGGCCAACAGGGTGAAGGTCCAGAGCTGGTTGTTGCTGGCCGAGGGGGCCATGCGGGCGAAACTGACCAAGTCTTCCAGGATTTCGCGGCTCAGGGGCTGGTTTTCGTCGAAAACGCGGCAGGAACGGCGCGAGGCCATCAGCCGGGCCAGTTGGGCCGGGTCGAAATCGCCCGGTTTCAGATAGGAGCGGTCAAAGCGGAAGCTGTTCATGGGCACCTGGCCCGCGTCCGGCCCCTGGCCCAGGGCTGTCACCGATACGGCGTCCGAGGGGCACACGGCCAGGCAGTGGCCGCAGGCGATGCAGCGCTCTCCGCTGACCACGGCCTTGTCGTCGTTCATGCTCAGGGTCCGGGCCGGGCAGGTCTGCACGCACAGGCCGCAGCCGATGCATTTTTCCTGGTCAATGGCGGTGGTGACGGCAGTGTCCATGGATCATGCTCCTTTAAATGAAAAAACCCGCATCCGGCGAAATACTAACCGGATGCGGGCTCGGGGGGAAGATGGGTTCCTTTTTTATTTGGCGCGCAAATGAGCGTACTTGTCAAGATGACGCTCGGGCATCTTCAATGCGTCGCGCCTAAACGGCTCGGCCAGAACTTCCTCGCCGCCCTGGATCTTGGCGTTGATAACGCAGGGACGGCCCGAGGCCACGGCGTCCTTGATCACGTCCTGGACTTCGTTGTAGTCCTCGACCACGTAACCCTTGGCGCCCATGACTTCGGCCAATGCCGCGTAGTCCGGGTTTTCCCGCAGGTTGGAGCCCACAAAGCGGTTGTCGTAGTAGTCGATCTGGTTTTTCTTCTCGGCGCCCCACTCGAAGTTGTTGGCCACCACGGCGATGACGGGAATGTCTTCGCGCACGGCGGTCATCACTTCCTGGATGCCGCTGATGCCGTAGGCGCCGTCGCCCTGGAAGGCGAAGACAGGGGCCTTGGGGTTGGCGATTTTGGCGCCCATGGCCGCGCCGTAGGCGAAGCCGCAGTTGCCCCAGCTAAGGGCCGAGATGTGCTGGCGCACGCCGCTGAAGCGGAAGTAGGCGTTGCACATGGAGCTGTTGTTGCCGATATCGGTGGCCACGATGGAGCCGGTGGGCATGGCCAGGGACAGCTCGCGCAGGAAGCGGCGGGGCTGCATCAGCTTGTTGGTGCTGGTGCTCCACTCTTCCAACTCGTCGGCCCAGATCTTCTTTTCCTTGGCCACGTCTTCCAGACGCCCGGCGTTTTCGGCCAGGCCGGGGGCGATCTCCTGGATAGCCTTGAGCAGCTCTGGGGTGTATTCCTTGCAGTCGGCGCAGGAGGCGATGTCCACGCGCTTACTCAGGCCCAGCACCGCGACGTTCATGTCCACTTGGATGATCTTGGCGTTTTCCGGCCAGTAGGCGATGTCATATTGGGGCAGGGTGCCAAAGGGGCCCAAGCGGCTGCCCAGGGCCAGGACCACGTCGGCCTTGGCGATGGTGCGCATGGCTGCCTTGGAACCGCAGTAGCCGATGGGGCCCAGCGACAGCTTGTGGTCGGCCGGGAAGGTGTCGTTGTGCAGGTAGCTGTTGACCACAGGCGCGGTGAGGTACTCGGCCAGGGCCTTGACCTCTTCCATGGCGTCGGCCTGGCTCACGCCGCCGCCGGCCAGGATCACCGGGTATTTGGCCTCGGCCAGCATCTTGGCGGCGGCCTTGAGGTCGGTCAGGCTGCCCACGCCGCGGCTGATTGTCGGGGTCTCGTAGATCTCGTCGTTGCACACGCCGTAGAACAGGTCCCGGGGGATGTTGAGCTGGGTCGGACCATTGAGGTTTTTGGCCATGTAGAAGGCCCGGCGGCTCAACTCGGCCATGCGCTGGGCCTGGTTGACCCGCACCTGGTAGACGGTCTGGGCCTCGAACATCGGCATCTGGTCCAGCTCCTGGAAGCCGCCGGTGCCGATGCCCATGGTGCCGGTTTCGGGGGTGATGGCCACCACGGGCGAATGGGCCCAATAGGCCGCCACGATGGCCGAAACAAAGTTTGCGGCGCCGGGGCCGTTCTGGGCGATGCATGCCTGGGGTTTGCCGGTGACGCGGGCCATGCCGTCGGCCGCGTGGGCCGCTGCTTGTTCGTGAGCTACCGGGATGAACCGGATACCGGCCGCGGGGAACAGATCAAGCGCGTCCATGAACGCGCTACCCACGATACCGAAGACGTTTTGCACGCCCTCGGCGACCATGGTCTCTACCAAAGCCTCGGAAGGAGTCATCTTTGGCATATTTTCCTCCTACAAAGTCTGCTTCAAAGCCATTATTAGACCGGAGACCAGAAGCAGCCCGTAGACGAGCAGCTTGAAGATATACCCACTGACCAATTTATGCAACCTCTCGCCAACAAAAACGCCCACGGGCAAAACCGGCAAAAGGCAGGCGGTGATCTTCAGGGTCTCTGGGTTGATGCGGCCGTTGATCACAAAGGCCACGGTCAATACTAAATTCAGGGGCAGCCACAGGGCGCACATGCTCACCCTGAAGGCGTCTTTGTCCAGGCCCATGCGGCTAAGCGAATACACCAGCGGCGGGCCTCCGGTGGTGAACAGCACGTGCACCACTCCGGCCACGATCTGCCATATGGCGGCCTGCACCCGGCCCATGTCCCGGCCCTGTTCCGTGCCGCTACGGAGCATCAGCAACATCTCGCGGCCAGCGAACAGCACCACCAGCACGGCGAAGACGAGCTTGAGGGCGCCGGGGTTCAAATACGGCAGCAAAAAGAGCCCCAGACCAAAGCCCATGAAAACCATGGGCAACACCTGCACAAGGAGGGTCTTGGCCCGCAGGTGCTTGTAGTGCCGGATCATCAGGGTGCCGTACAAGAGCAGACTTACCGGCAGCATGGACCCGACGATCAGATCCACCGAGGTGAAGTTTGCCCCGATGGCCAGGGCGATGATCGCGCCACCGAACCCCATCATCGTCTGCACCGTGTAGGCGCAAAAGATCAGCGGGAGCAGCATTATTAACAAAGATGCTTCGGGCATAGTCTGTCACGCTTTGTAAGCGGCGGCGGCCAATTGTTCGCCCAAGGGCCGCCGCCTTTTATCCGTTCGCCACGGCATTTAGTTGTTCCTCCTCCCAATGGCCGCGCACATCGACCGCAGGCAATTTAGTCTAGACCGGACCCTTGGGGTGGAAACAACGCCATCTTGCTTGACTGACCGGACAGTCATTAATTTATCGTGATATATCAGTACTTGTCAAATGTTTTTTGGGGCCAGGGTTATCTTGAAAATATTTTAGCGCCAACCGGGCGGCATTTATCAGAAAATCAGGTTGACCATTGCCGTGATGAACCCGGCGCAGCCCGCGTGCAGCAGCCACAGGAGCACGGCCTTGTTCCATTGGGTCTCATAGACATGCCGTATGAGCACAATCCTCGCGCCGGATTCAACAGCGGAGATCAACAGCGACACGTTTTGCATTCCGCCGGGACCCAACTTGTCGATAAAGGCCCAGGCAGTGCCCCAGGCAATGAGCCCGGCGGTAACGTGGACCGCAGCCACCAACACCGCGGCGGTGGCGGCCTTGCGGAAGGTGGCCCCGATGACATCGGCGGCCCAGGCCCCGAAGCTGAAAAGGATCACGGCGGTGAAGCAGGTTATGGCAAAGCCGTAGGAAATTACGTCCCAGGGTGTGATAGCGTTGGTCGGGTCCATGCGCGCCTCTGGCCAAAAGTGATTTCAGCGATCATATCAGGTTCAGCGGGTCCACGTCGACGATGAGCCGCACGCCAGGCGGCATGCCGCCCAGGCGGTGCAGGCCGAGCTGCAACAAGCGCGAGCCCTGGGAGGCCGTGGGCGTCTTGAGGATGATCTGCCAGCGGAAGCGGCCCTGGGCTTTGGACATGGGCGCCGGGGCCGGGCCCAGGACCTGGGCCTCGGGCGAGATGCGCGGAAGTTCCACGGCCAGTTTTTCGGCCAGCCCGGCGGCGGCACGCTCCACGGCCTGGAACGCGGCGCCCTCCAGGCGCAGGAGCATCAGGCGCATGAACGGCGGATAACCCAAAAGCCTGCGCTCGGCGATTTCCATTTCATAAAACAGCTCGGGCCGGTGGGTGGCTGCGGCCTGGATGGCGTGGTGCAAGGGGTCGTAGGTCTGCACGATGACCCTGCCCTTGGTTTTGCCCCTGCCCGCCCTGCCCGCGGCCTGGGTCAGCACGGTGTAGGCCCGTTCCGCCGCCCGGAAATCCGGCAGGCTCAGGGCCTGGTCGGCCAAAAGCACGCCCACCAGGTTGATGCGCGGGAAATGGTGGCCCTTGGTGATCATCTGGGTGCCCACGATGACGTCGACATTGTGGTCGGCCACGTCCCGGAGTACCTGGCGCAGCTTGGCCGGGCTGGAGGCCGTGTCACGGTCAAGACGGGCGATGCGCCACTGGGGCTCCAACTCGGCCAGCTTGTCGGCCACGGCCTCGGTGCCCAGGCCAAGGGGCCGCATCTGGTCGCCGTCGGCCCGGCAGTGGGGGCACTTGTCGGGCAGGGGCCGGTTGTGGCCGCAGGTGTGGCAGGTCAGGCGGTTGGCCGCCCGGTGCAGGGTCAAAGACACGCTGCACGCCGGGCAGCCCACGGTCTTGCCGCAGGACGGGCACAATAAAGCCGGGGCAAACCCCCGCCGGTTCAAAAAGACGATGGCCTGGCGACCCTGGCCGATCTCCTGGCGCAGGGCCTGGTGCAGGCGCGGGCTCAGGAAGCCGCCGGTGAGTCTGCCCGCCGAGCGCAGGTCGATCACCTCCGTATCGGGCAGCACCGCGCCGCCGATACGCCGGGGCATTTCCAACAGCCTGAGCGCGCCGGAGCGGGCCCGTTCAAGTGTCGTTACAGCCGGGGTGGCCGTGCCCAATACCACCGGGCAGCCCTGCTCCTGGCCCCGCAGCAGGGCCAGGTCCCGGCCGTGGTAGCGGAAACGGTCTTCCTGCTTGTAGGCCTCGTCCTGTTCCTCGTCCACGCAGATCAGGCCCAGGTCGCGTAGCGGCGCGAACACCGCCGAGCGGGCCCCCACCACTACCATGGGTCCGCCATTGGAGATGGCCCGCCACTGGCCCCGCCGGGCCGCCGGGCTCAGGCCCGAGTGCAGTACGGCCGCGCGCTCGGCCCCGAAGCGCCGGGCCACCAGGCCTTGCAGACGCAGGGCCAGGCCGATTTCAGGCACTAGGATCAATGCTGAAAGGCCTTGCTCCAGAGCCCGCTTGGCCGCAGCCATGTACACCTCGGTCTTGCCCGATCCGGTGACGCCGTAGAGCAAAAACGCCTGGAAGCGGCGCTCGTCAAGGGCCGGGATTATCGCCGCCATGGCGGCCTGCTGGTCTGGGCTCAATTCAGCGGGTTCGGGTTCGGCCATGATCGGCCGTCCCAGCACGTCCTTGAAGGCCGTGCGGTGGCTGATGCGGACCCAGCCCTGGCTCTCCAGGCGGCGCACCAGCGTGGCGGCCTGGCTAAACTGTTGGCGCAGTTCGGGCAGCGGAACCTCGCCTTCCCGGCGCAGGCGCTCCAGGATATTCGCGGTCTTGGTGCCCACCCTGGGCAGGTGCCCGTTGTTGCCGGGGATATAGTGGGCGATCTCCATGGAGGCCCGGCCCAGATCCGTGGCTCCGCCCGAGGGCTTGATGGAGCCCAGCCCGGCGGGCAGGGACCAGGCCAGGGCCTGGCCCGGAGGCGTCTGGTAGTGGGCCGAGGCCCGGTGATAGAAGCCCAGCATCTCCGGGGGCAGGAGTTGGGGCTCTCCGGCGGGTTCCAGTACATCCCGAACGGAGGCCAGACCCTCCACGTCACCGGCCTCTGGCAGGCCCAAGGCGAACCCCAGGGCCGTCCGGCCCCGCAGGGGCACGGCCAGCCGGGCCAGCGGCCGCACCATGGGGGCCAATTCGGCAGGGACGCGGTAGGTCAGGGCCTTCCACAGGGGGGCGGCCACGGCGACCTCCACCCGCAGGGCCTGTTTGGCCGGGTCGGGCAACTTCAGCGTCCCCGTGCGATGCTGTTCTGGAAAATCCGTGTCATTTGAAGAGAGTCTGGGGCTTGTCAAACCAGCCCAGGTCGATCATCTTCCAGCCGGATTCGGGCCGATAAAAAGTAAACCAGATGACCAGAGCGTTGTTCTCGAATTTTTCCAAATATAAGTAGCGCAGCATGCTGTCGCCGATCTTTTCCTGGCGGATGAATTCCATGGCAACGCGTTTGCCCAGGACCGGCAAAAGGGTTTGCCGCTGATTGACGAACTGCTGGCCCATTTTGATCAGCCGCTCTTGAGGCAGGGTCGTGTATGGTCCGATGGCCGTGATGACCTCGGGGAAGTTGTCCTGGGCCATCATGGCCACCGCCCTGTCGGCCAAGACGCGGCACTCGGATTCGCTGGCAATGGTTTGGGTCTGGGCCGACGCGGTTCCGGCCAGCAACAGGACGATAGCTATTGAAAGTAAACGCTTGAACATTGATTTCTCCCCTTGATCATGCCTTGCCCAGAGGGCATCCGGTTATATCCTCGGCCCAGGCCAAAAAGCCCGGCCTGCGTTCCTGCATCTGCATGGCCTTCAGCGCGACCTCGGTGTTGGCCGCCGATTTCCAGGCCTTGATGGGCTGGGGTTCGGCCCGCTGCACAAAGGCCGTGGGCACCAGGAAGTTTACGTCACCCTGCACCGGCTGGAAATACAAATATCCGTCCTTGACGGCAATGGGCATTGACAGGCCCTTTTCCCGCACGGCCTTGGCCGTCTCCAGGGGATAGGGGTAGTGGTTGATATTCTTGTTGAGGAACTTGATGTCCTGGTTGGCCACGCCTTTGAGCTGGAACGACTCTATCATCACGTTGCGGCCAAGTTCCGGGTCCCAGCACAGGCTTCCGCCTTTTTGGGGATTTTCCGGGTGGTTCCGCACTGTCTCCATGATCATGCGATAGCCTTCGAGACTCAGCTTCAGGGCCATGGCCAGGCCGTGCAAATCCAGGGAGCGGCCCAGGTAGTCCAGGTCCTCGATGTTGAACGAGACCTTGTCCCGGAACAGGGACAGGCGCGAGCGGTACTGGTCCCAGTTCAGGCTTTGGCGTATGCCGTCGGTCAGAGTGAATATCTGGCCGTCCATGGTGGTCTGCATCAGCATCTGGCCGTGGTTGTGCAGCCGTTTGACCGAGCCGGAGTCATAGACCCAGCCGCCGTTTTTGATCATGCCGTGGAAGCCCCGTTGGATCATGAACAGCACTTTTTCCGGGTCAAAGCCATAAAAATTGGCCTGCTGGAAATCGCCCAGAATCGCGTCGGCCGAATTTTCTCCGGCGATGATCAACAGCCACTGTTTGCGCAGGACCGTACTCGGCGGCAGACCCGCCTCCTGGGCCAGCAGGCTCAGGTCCCAGGCCAGTTGCAGCATGTGGCGGCGGCCAAGGCTTATATCGTGCAGGGACAGCGGCTTGACGGCCGGGCGGCCCACGCCCAGCTTTTGCAGGACCTCGTAGGTCAGGTCCCTGGCGGGGTTGATCATGTATTTGGGGCCCATGCCCAGACGGGTGGCCTCGCCGGCGCAGGTGTGCTCCAGGAGCACCTCGCCGTGCAGCAGGGCGTCCTTGGCCAAGGCGATGTCATTGGGCGTGACGATTTTGTCATCCATTACCACGATATTACGGGGCTGCTCCAGGATGTCCAGGCGCGGGTATTGGTTGAGATCATCTTCGGCCTCGGCCACATCGCCCACCGTGGGGTAGCCGGCCAACCGCTCACCGGCCATGGCCATGCAACCGGCGATGTAGGCGGTAAAGTCGTTTAGCGGAACAGGAGTCGGCTTTGCCGGATCAAGCATTGGAGCCCCCTTTGCTGATGATTTTGGCTGAAGCCATTGAAGGCGTTGTTTGTTCAGTGTAACCCGACAAGCGCCGTTGGGGCAAATTCCCGGTCCAGCCCCAACATATCGGCCATGAGGCCGCCCAGGCCGGCCACGCTTTTGGGCCTGTCAGGCGGCGCGGGCCAGGCGCAGGCAAGGGCCCCCGTGGGCCGGTGGGTGCCGCTGAGATGGCTGACGCCGAATACGCCTGGCCGGTCCAGGCCCGCCCGCAGGCTGTAGCCAGGCGCGGCCACGGCCACCAGATCCGGCGCGGTTTCGGCCTGGGGGCCATGATACAGGTCTTTGCCGCGATGCACCGCCGCTATGGGCGCCTCTTCGACCACGCTGATGCGGTCGGAGCCCTGCTCCACCCGGCGGAAGCGCAGGGCCAGGAGGCCCTCGCTGATGCGCTCCAAGAGGGCCTGGGCCTCTGGGCCGGGATGGACCCAGCCGCCGGGGAAGCGCCCGGCCCAATGCAGGTGGATGCGGCCCGGATCAAGGGCAATGGCCGCCGTGCGGGGCAGAATGGTTTCATTGGGCGGTTCGCCCTGGATCTGCAACAGGCCCTGGGAGACCAGCCAGGGGTTGAGATAGACCTCCGAGCGGATGGGGCCGAATGAATGATCGGCGGCGATGAGCAGGCTGGCCTTGCCGGACGCGATGTCCGCGGCGCGGTGCTCCAGAACCCTGCCGATGAAACCGTCTGCCAGTCGGTATATCTCCAGGGCCGCCCGGGCCAGGGGGTGGCCGTCATCCCACAGGGCCGGCCAGGCGAAATGGTTGACCCGGTCGGTGTCGGTGATAACCGCCGCGTAGAGATCCCACGGCTCTTGTTTGAGTATTTGCTCGAAGTATTGCAACCGCACGGCCAGGGCCGCGGATATGTCGGCCAGAAGCCCGGCCACGTCATCGCGGCCCCGGTCCAACTCGGCCTCGGCCCGGTATCCGGCGGCCTCCAGGCTGGCCAACAGGCCCGGCGGATGTACGCCCTGGGCCAGATCCGGGCAGACAAACCCGCTGATCATCACCCCGTTGATGTCCGAAGCCGGGAAGGTAAGCGGCAGACCCAGAATGGCCGAGCGGCGGCCCTGGGCCGAGAGCAGGTCCCACAGGCGCGGAGACCGGACCATGGTCGAGTCCGTGGGTGCCATGGCGTAGGCCCCGGGCCGGTGGTGGGCAAAGCCGTAGATGCCGTGCTCGCCGGGCTCTTGGCCGCTGAACATGGTGGTCCAGCACACCGGCGAAACGTCGGGCAGGGGCGAGGCGGTGGGCCAAGCCGCGCCCCGCGCCATCAGCCCGGCCAGGTTGGGCATCACGCCCCGCAGGGCCAGGCTCTGGGCCAGGTCCAGGCCAACGCCGTCCAGGCCGATGAATATCAGCCGTCCAGGTTCCATTTGTCCCGGGCTTGTTTGATGATTTGCGCGCCGGAGCTGGTGCCCAGACGTCCCGCCCCGGCCTCGATCAGGGCCATGGCCTGGTCCAGGTCACGGATGCCGCCCGCCGCCTTGATCCCCAGGTCCGCAGCGGCCAGGCGCATGATTCGAACGTCTTCAACCGTGGCCGGGCCGTAATGGCCGGAGCCGGTCTTGAGCCAGGCCGCGCCGCTGGGGGCCAGAGCGGCGGCGACCTCGGCGGTGAGCCGGGGCCCCAGTTCACTGGTCTCCATGATCACCTTGACCTCGGCCGGGGACACGGCCTGGACAATGGCCGCTATCTCGTCCACGGCCCGTCCTAGGTCGCCGGAAAAGACCAGGCCCCGGTTGAGCACCACGTCCAGTTCAACGGCTCCGCATTTGGCGGCCTCCACGGCCTGGGCCAGTTTACCGCCGTAGTCGGACATGCCCAGGGGGAAATCCACCACCGTGCACACGGCCACTTCAGAGCCTTTCAGGACTTCGGCTGCTCGGGGCACCATCCAGGGGCAGACGCAGGCCGCGGCGAAGTTGTTTTCCAGGCACTGGTCCAACAACCTCCCCAGATCGTCCAGGGTGGCCTCCGGTTTGAGCAGGGTGTGGTCGATGCTGCGGGCCAGGGCGGCCAGTGAGTTGGCCTGGCTCACCTCGCGGATAATGGCCTCGGCTTTTTGTTGGTCCGCCTGCTCCACGTAGATGGCCCCGAAGCCCTTTTGGCTGACAAACAGGCCATCATAGGCCGTGTCCTGATAGGAGCGCAGCACGTATTCGATGCCCGCATCGCCCAAGGCCCCGGCCAGGACGTCCGCTTCGAAGCGGTTGTCGGCCACGCAAAGTTTGATCATGCCCATGATATTTCTCCGGCCCTGCTTGCCGTTTTCGGAAATTGTTCGCTCCACCAGTTATCAGCTTGCGGCCGTCAGCGCAAGAGGCGGCTAAATTTAGATTTTAATGTGGTGCCTCGGCGGGTTGATGACATAATATGCAAACGAACCTTCGTATTTGCTTTTAATATTTATCCGGTCGGATCGTAAACCCATTGGATCTATTTAATATCATTACTCCAATGTCCTATTGGATTCTCGTTCTGCTGTGGACGGGAATTCTGGTCTTTTTTTTGGGCCGGCTGTTTTCCCGCGAAAGCAAAAGCCGTTTCCTTGTCGTATTGCTGATAATCCTTTCAATAGACGCATTCAGGACCTTGTTTGAAAGCGCCTACTTTGGTTTATGGTCCACCTCAATGGTCGGCATGCTGCCGCCATCCGTTCATGAGATTCTAACCCGGCCCCAGTATGTTTTCATTCCAAAGTTCATCAATGTGCTGGCCGCGCTGGTGGTGGTGTTCATCCTGATCAAAAAATGGTTGCCCGCCGAAACAGCGGAACGCAGGGAACAACTTGCCCGGATCAGCGCCCTGGAACAGGAAATGCAGCAACGGCTATCGGCCGAAGATGCCATGGAGCAAAGGAATCAATTTCTTGTCGAGTTCATGCACGAAGCGCCCATACCCATCACCGTTCACGACACCGATGGCACGCTGACCAGGGCAAACGAGGCCTGGCGGAAGATGTGGGAGATACATGATTTGTCAGAGGTGTTGGGACGCTTTAGCATCCTCAAAGACCGCCAGACACAAAAAGACGGCTTGAGCGCCATATTTCAAGAGGTCGTGGAAGCCAAGAGGTTTGGTAGGTTCGATGGGAAATACACGCCCATGGAATCGGGAATGCCCGGAATTACAAGGGTGGTCAGCGTTAGCCTGTATCCCATGGTGGTCTCCGGGGAGGTGTTCCGCGTAATCACCATCAGTTTGGACCTTACCGATGAATACCACCGTCAGACCGAGCAGAAGCGCCAGGCCCACAACCAGGGGGCCCTGGAGATGGCCGGGGCGGCCTGCCATGAATTGAACCAGCCGTTGCAGGTCATCACCGCCCAACTGGAAATGCTGCTGGAGGAAGAGCAAGCCAACCCCCAAGCTGGCAGGCGTATCGCTACCATGAGCGGCGAAGTCAAACGCATGGCCGATATCATCCGCAAGATGGAAAAACTGACCACCGTCGAGACCATGGACTACCTGGGGGATACCAGGATAGTCGATATCAAGGGTTCAAAAAGCGGCAATGGTGATGGTTGAGCCGGGAGGCCCGGCTCGGGTCGGATTGTTCCGTCAGGCCGAGGCGTCGTCGGCGCGGACGCCCTGGGCCGAGGCCAATAGCTTGAGCTTGACCGAGGTGGGCAGGGCCAGCTTGTTTTCCCTGGTGCAGGGCACGTCGGCTCCGCCCACCGGGCTGCCTACGTTTTGCCAGTCCTGCAGGATGTAATCCAGGATATCGTCATTGATGGTCTGTCCTTGCGCGGCTTTGGACGCGCCCTTGTGGCGGCGCTCCAGGGCCATCAGGGTGGCGGTGTCCATGCGGCGGACCATGAAAACGGCGCCGTCGATGCTCACCTTGAAGCGTTCCTCCGGGTCGATGATCTGAATTCCCTTTGCCATGTCAAATCTCCTTTGGCGGCAGCGGTTCCTTGGCCGCGCGCACCAGTTTTTCCCGCACCGACGCCGGAAGCATCCGCGCCGCCTCGGGGGTGTACTCTAGCGGCCCTCCGTCCGGGCCGGTCACGTTTTCCCAACCCACCAGCACATGGGCGCAGATGGCCCGCTCCAAGGCGGCGGGGGGGATGACCATGCGGGGCGGCTGCCCGCGGTATTCGCCGGGCGCGGGCACAGTTTGCTGCCGCTCCAGGGCGGCCAGCGCGCCGATGCTCAGGCGCCGGTAATAAAGTGTCGAGTCCCCCAGCCTCAGGGGCCAGCGTTCGTTGGGATCGACCAAAACGATTTTTGCGGGTTCGTTTTCCATGGGCCAATGCTATGGCCGTATTGGGGCGTGGTCTTGGGAGGCGTTTCGATAAAGCAAAGCCGCCTTACCGCCCGCTGTTTGGTGTGCTACAATCCGGCTCAAAGCCTGTACGCCTGCAAGGAGAGGTCAATTGAAGATACTCGTCACCGGCGGGGCCGGATTCATAGGCAGCCATGTGGTCAGGGCGTTTCTGACCCTTGGCCACGAGGTCGTGGTCATCGACGACCTGTCCTCGGGCAAAAGGGCCAACCTACCGCCGGAGGCCCGCCTGGAGGTCATGGACATCTGCTCGCCCCAGGCGGCCGAGTTGGTCCGTAAGGAGCGCTTCGAGGTCATCGACCACCACGCGGCCCAGATTTCAGTGCCGTTTTCGGTGCAGAATCCGCTTGCCGACGCCGCGACCAACGTCCTGGGCCTGATCAACCTGGTTGAGGCCGGTCGCCACAGCGGGCTGCGGCGGGTGGTGTTCATCAGCTCGGGCGGAGCCATCTACGGCGAGGTGCCCCGGGTTGCCGCCACCGAAGACACCCCCACCAAGCCCCTGTCGCCCTATGCCGTGAGCAAGATCACGGGCGAGAAGTATCTGGCCTATTACAGCCTGGCCCACGGCATCGAGGTGGTGGCCCTGCGTTACGGCAATGTCTACGGCCCCCGCCAGATTCCTCATGGCGAGGCCGGGGTGGTGGCCATATTCATGGATCAGATCCTGGCCAACAAAAAGGCCTCGATATTCAGGTACGACGACACCCCCGGCGGCATGATCCGGGATTACGTTTATGCCGGAGACTGCGCGGCGGCCAATGCCCTGGCCCTGGATGGCAAACCCGGCGCCTACAACATCGCCACGGGCAGGCCCACCGACACCCTGAGCCTGTGGCAGGCGGTGGCCAAGGCGGCGGACTCGGACCCCGGCCATGAATTCGGCCCGGCCCGGCCCGGCGACCTGCGGCGCAGCCTGCTGGACTGCTCCAAGGCCGAGCGCGGCCTGAGTTGGCGGCCCGAACACGATCTGGCGAGCGGCATCCATAAGACCTGGCAATGGCGCGTTGGGGAGGGATACAGGCCATGAGCAATAACGTTCCGGCGATATTCGACCACTTTCCCAAGCTGCACGGCGTGTTGCCCCATATTAGCCTGATCGACTGCCCAACCCCGGTCCAGCATTTGGAAAAGCTCAGCGGAGTCCTGGACACCGAGATCTGGATCAAGCGCGACGACCTTACCTCCACGGTTTATGGCGGCAACAAGCCCCGCAAGCTGGAGTTCATCCTGGGCCGGGCCAGGGAGAAGGGCCAGAAGACCCTGGTGACCATGGGCGGCATCGGCACCAACCACGGCCTGGCCACGGTGATGCACGGCCGAAACCAGGGCATGCGCACCATCCTGGAGCTGTTTCCCCAGCCGGTCACCCCCACGGTGCTCAAGAACCTGAAGATGTTCCAGGCCAACGGGGCCAAGCTCAACCTGTGCAAGGACATGTACCGGGCCTGGTTGCGCTTCCGGTTTTGGGAGCGGCTGATCAACCCCACGGCCTGCTACATTCCGGCGGGCGGCTCCAGCCCCCTGGGAGCGGTGGGCTATGTCAGCGCCGGGTTGGAGCTGGCCGACCAGATCAAGCAGGGGCTCATGCCCTTGCCCAGGATAATATTCGTGGCTGCGGGGACCACCGGCACCCACTCCGGCCTGGCCCTGGGCCTGCGCCTGGCCGGGCTGGCAATTCAAGTCGTGGGCGTGGCCGTGGTGCCGCCGCCGGTGACCACGCCGCGCACCTCGCTGAGCCTGGCCCGCAAAAGCCTGGCCCTTTTACGCAAGGCCGACCCGGCGGTGCCGAACATCGAAATGGGCCTGGCCGACGTGCCCATGGACATGGACCGCCTGGGCCCCGGCTACGGCTTTCCCACTCCCCAGGGCGAGGAGGCCATGGGACTGCTGGAGGACTACGAGGGCATCGGCCTGGAGCCCACCTACACGGCCAAGACCCTGGCTTCGCTGGTGGCGTACGCCAGGGCCAATCCCGGACAGGGGCCGCTGCTGTACTGGAACACCTACAGTTCGGTTGACCTTGGCGAACAGGCCGCCGCGGTGGACCCTGCATCGCTGCCGCCGGAGTTTCAGCGGTTTTTCGTAAAGGCCTGATCAGACCCTGGGACGGATTTTCATTACCGGTTGATTGACAGGCGGTGTTGTGTAAGGCTATTTATATGCCCGCGCCGTCTGCCCGGCGCTTTCTTTTTCACGAACAACAACCAATAACCAAATGGAGAACGTGATGGAAGGCTTGGACCAGATATTTTTGCGTATCCAGGAATGGCTGGCCCTGTATGGTCTGAAGGTGGTTGCGGCCCTGGTTATCCTTGTCATCGGTATTTTCGTATCCAAGTACATCGCCAAATCCGTCAAACTGGTCATGACCAAGGCCAAGATGGACGAGGCCCTGGTGTCGTTCAGCGGCAAGGTCATCAAGATCGCGCTCTATGCGGTGGTGTTCATCGCCGCCCTGAACCAGGTTGGATTTCAGACGGCCTCACTCATCGCCGTCTTGGGTGGCGCCGTATTCGCCTTGGGCATGGCCCTGCAAGGCAATGTCAGCTCCATCGCCTCGGGCGTACTTTTGCTGATTTTCAAGCCTTTCGGCCTGGGGGATGTGATCCAGTGCGCCGGAGTCACCGGCACGGTGGAAAAAATCGACATCATCCACACCAAGATCAAGCAGGCCGACGGACGCACGGTGATTATGCCCAACAACAAGCTGACCACCGACACCCTGACCAACTATTCGGCCAGGGAGGTCATGCGCTGCGACCTGGTGGTGGGCATCGGCTACGGCGACGACATCGCCAAGGCCAAGAGCGCGGTTTTCGAGGTGATCGCCGCCTATCCCAAGGCCCTCAAAGACCCCGAGCCGCAAGTGTTTGTCCTGGAGTTGGGCGACAACAGCGTCAACCTGGCCGTGCGGCCCTTTGTGAACAAGGCCGACTACTGGAGCTCCAAGTGGGATCTGGCCGAGGCCATCAAGCTGCGGTTCGACGAAGAAGGCATCAACATTCCGTATCCCCAGCGGGACGTGCATCATCACTATCCCGAGGGCATTCCCGGAGAAAAATAAAGCTAGCCGGTTGAGTAAAAAGGCGAGGAGTTAGAGGATCGATGAGGAAATGTTGGATAGCGGCCCTGGCGCTGGTGCTGATCATGGCCCAGCCGGCGGCCGCCGACGAGGTGAAGATGAAAAACGGCGACCGTATCAGCGGCGCCATCGTCAAAATGGAGGGCGGCAGCCTTATCATTAATACCGACTATGCCGGTGAACTGAAGATCAAGTGGGATCAGGTCGCCGGTCTGGTCAGCGAGGGTCCCATAGCCGTGCAATGCTCGGAAGGGCTGATCAGCGGCACGGCCCGGGAATGCCCAATGGGCCAGGTGGATGTGCAAAGCGCCGATGGCAAGACCACCATCGTGCTGGCCCAGGTGGAGGCCATCAACCCCAAGGACAAGTCCAAACTGGAGACCAAGGGTGGGGTCAACCTCAGCGCCTGGTCCAAGCGGGGCAACACCCACAAGGACAACTACGACCTGCTGGCCAACATGACCTTTGAGTGGGATGTCCATAGGGTCATTGTCCAGGCCGAATCGCACTACACCGAGGACAAGAGCAATACCACCGAGGAAAACAGCCTGGGCAGCCTGGAATACAACCGTTTCATCAGCGAGAAGGTCTACGCCTTTGCCAACGCCCAGGCCAGCCAGGATAAATTCAAGGACATCAACCTGCGCACGGCCGCCGGTCTCGGCCTTGGCTATCAGTTCCTGGCCACCGACCGCACCAACCTGTCGTTCGAGGTCGGCCCCAACTATGTGTACGAAGACGGCGACATTAGGGGCACCCAAGACTGGTTCGCCTGGCGCTGGGAGATCGACTTCGACTACTGGATATGGGAAAAGGTCGTGCAGGTCTACCACCAGGACTGGGGCCTATTGCGCATGGACGACCAGAACCAGTATTTCCTCAATACCTACACGGGCCTGAAATTCCCTCTGGGCATGGGTTTCAACGCCAAGTTGCAGTTTGACTACAACTGGGACAACAACCCCCAACCGGGCAAGGAAAAATACGACCAGCGGACAATGCTGTTGTTCGGCTATTCCTGGTAGGTCAGGCTACCTGAGCGCGGCGGCCGCCGACCCCCAGGGTGAAGCGGCCGCCGTCTTCCATTTCCGCTTCAAGACCGGTGTCCACCCAGCCCCCGGCCACATTGGCACCCCTGGCCCACAGGCGGTTGCCCCGGCGAAGCTCAAGCTCCACCCCCGGCAGCGGCGCGAATGATTTACTGTCGCCCTTGGACCCGGCAACGGCTCCGGCAGCCTGCCGCAGACCCAGACAGGCCCGGGGCTTTTCACCGCTTAGCTTGGCCAACTCCTCGGTCGGATGGCTGCCCAGCGGCGCATCTGCCGCCAGAACCATGCGCAGTCTGTCGGCCCGGCGCTTGGGCGACCTCTGGGCCGCCGCTTCGGCCAGGATCTTTTCGCCGCCGGCCAACACCGTGACCATTGATTTGCGGCAGGCGTCCAGCACGGACCTGGGCCGCGCCGTATCCGGCAGTGCCAGACAGGCTCCGCTGAGCAGGGGCATCAGCAGCCCTGTGGTCAGGCCAAAGCCCGTATGCAGCGGCGCCGCGTTCAAGACGACATCGAGAGGTTCGACTTGGGCCAGACCGGCCATGACCTCCTGCCCGGCATGGAGCACCGTGTGGTCCATGATCACCAGGTTTTGCACCTCAGGCGAACCGTCGTATAAGACCGCCACCGTTTCCGTGGGGTCGACGATCTGCCGTTGGGGGGCGGGGGCGTTTTCCTTGAGTATCTTTCTCAGACGTTCGCCTGAGTTGAACATGGTCTTGCGGGGCAAAGGCTGCGCTCCGCCGAATTTTCGCAGCAGCGGGTTGATCATCCTGGCCCCGGCACCGGCGTTTTCCATGGCGGTGACAAGGATCACCGGTTCAAGGTTGTGGCGGTGGCGTAGGCCTTCCAGGTGCCTGGACTGGTCTTCGGAGATGATCATTCCCTTGATTTCCGCCTGTTGAATAAAGGCCGACATCTCCTGGGGCGACTCAATGGTCGGGGCCAGAACCGCCGCCGCGCCCAGGCGCAACAGGCTGAAAAAGGCCTCCACCATCTGGGGTCCGTTGGGCAGCAGCAGGGCGATGCGGTCGCCGCGGTGCACGCTCCGCCTGGACAAGACCCCGGCCAGATGCTCCACCCGCCGCATCAATTCGCTGTAGGATAGGCTGACGGCCTTATGGGTCAGGGCTGGTCTGTTCGGGTGTTTACAGGCTGCGGCGCGAAAGGCGCAGTAAATGTCCTGCGGCGACTGCTTGATGGTTTGTGTCGCGCGGCTGATAGGGGCATTCAGCCGGGAGCGTTTTCCCATCCAATTCTCCGGCTGCCGTTCGGGGCGGCGTTGGCGATTCGGCGTCAATGTGCCGAATCTGGTTTACAGAAGTATATAGCCGCTCACAACATACTGTCAAGACGGCAAAATTCGTTTGCATGCCAGTGTGGACAATATATCACAGATTAATATTGGTACCCATTATTGCCGAGAGCCGGTATGCCGCCTTTTGGCGTCGAACCTATGCTTCGCCCGCGGCCATGGCTACCAACTCGGGCAGCATCAGGACGTTGGTCGGATCGCCGTCGGGCAGGTTGTTCACGGCCTGGAAATAGCAACCAGTGCAGATATGGACCATGATTTGGTTTTGGATGCTGCCGATCATGTGGGCCAGACCTTCGGGCTTGTAGCAGCACTTGGGCGCGGCTATCTGGTGAACCTGTAAACCTTCAATATTTTCCAATACGTTGCGGGTGCTTTTCAGGTCCATGGGCACCGGCGAAAAGCGTTTGTGCAGGCGATAGCAACCGGGATAGTAATCAATGGTTTGATGGAAGCTCAGTTCGCCCATGACCTCGGTTATGGCCTGGGGATAAAAGATGATCTCCGCCTCGGGCGCGGCGTGCTTGTAGATGGGATAGCACGGTGAACAGAAGATGATCAACCGCTTGGCCCCCAGCCCGGCGGCCTGATCCAGGTTGCGGCGCACATATGTTTTGGACAGGGCCTGGCACTGGGCCAGGGCATCCTGGTCCTTGGCCTTGATGGCCGGGCGGTAGAGATTGTTGCCGCAGCAGTATTCCTTGGAAAGGAAGGTGTGCTCCAGGCCCCGCTTGGCCAGAAACCGCGACAGCTTGCCCAGCACCCGGGGCATTGCCGCCAATATCTGGCAGCCGGTGACGATCACGTTGGGCGCGGGCGTGTCGTAGGGCAGGCCGTGCTCCTGCATGATCGGGATTCGCTCGGGCCAGCCGGGGTAGGTGTTGCCGGTTTGCTCTATGCACTGGACCATGGCCTGGTCGATGAGTTCATGCATTTGTCGCCTCCTGGGTCTTAACTTGATTGCAATCCGTGTTATGCTGGGTACATACATCATAGCCAAACGGATGGAGAAAATGGAACTGCTGCAACAGGTTTACTGGGGCAATACGGTTCAAGAGTACCTGATCTCTCTTGGCGTTTTCGCGGGTTGCATCCTGGCGGCCTGGCTTGTGGACCGCTACTTGAAGTCGGCTCTGCTGGGTCTGGCGGCCAAAACAACCACCGAGATCGACGACCTGCTGATCCGGCGCTGCGTCACGCCCCTTACCCTGCTCTTGGTGGCCGGCGGCCTGTGGGTGGCCATGGACCGCCTGGACTTCAGCGAGTGGGCCGATTTCTGGGTCACCAACGTCCTCAAGGTGGCGGCCACGCTGGTCTGCTTCTTTCTGTTCATGCGCTTTGTCCAGGTGCTGGTGGAGGCCCTCAAGGGCATCTACCTGGCGGGTCTGAGGGCCAGGGCCCAGGCCTTGCCGCCGGATCAGCCGGCCAGGGCCGACCGGGTTGCCAAGCAGGCCTCGGAGATCATCAACATGGTCATCGGCGTGCTGGCGGTGATGACCGTGCTGAGTATGCTGGGCGTCAACCTCATGGCCATCTGGGCCTCTCTGGGCATCGGCGGCATCGCCGTGGTCGTGGCCGTCAAGGAGCCCCTGAGCAACCTTGTTGGGCGGCTGTATATCTTTTCCACGGGCATCTTCGACACAGGCGATTTCATCGTATTCGACAAATGGTCGGGAACGGTCAAAACCATCGGCCTGTTCCGCACGTCCCTGGAGCTGTTCGCCGACATGACCACGGTGAGCATCCCCAACGCCTCGTTCATCACCGGCGCGGTGCAGAACTTCGCGGGCCGTACCAAGTTCATGTACAAGTGGGACCTGGACGTGCCCTACGACACCCCTGCCGACAAGGTGCAAGCCCTCGTGCGGCGCCTGCGGGAGTTGATCTCGGCCAAGCCCGAACTTAACCCCGAGCGCTGCTGGATCTACCTGTCCGCCCTGGGGCCGTATTCCAAAAAGGTGCGGGTCTGGTTCCAGGTCAATCTGGAATCCTGGGCCGCCTCGCTGTTCTACGGCAACGACGTGCTGCATGAAATCCAGCTCGTCTTTGGCGAAATGGGCGTGCCATTTGCCTTCCCCACCCAGACTATCGATTTGACCGGAGAAGTCCCGGCGGTATTGCCCAATGCCGAGGCGGGTACAAAGCCGCCACAACAGGAGACATCATGAAGCCGCGGGAGGGGGTGAATAAAGGGGTTGAGGCCTTTAAACGGGGCGATGCCGACGCCCTTGGCGGAATGTATGCCGAGGATGCGATCAATCACCAGGTGGCCGAGGCTCCGGTAAGGGGCAGGGAAGCCATCAGGCAAATGTTCAAGACGGAGTTCGCCAGGGCGGAGATGGTTTGCCTTGTGGAAAATATCTTTGAGGACGGCCAATGGGCCATTCTTGAATGGAAAGATCCCCTGGGACTAAGGGGGTGCGGATTCTTCCAGATAGAAAATGGTTTCATCGTTTTTCAAAGAGGCTATTGGGACAAGCTATCCTTTTTGCGGATGCATGACCTACCTCTGCCCACGGAGTAATCATCCCTTGCCGCGAAATCGCCGAACTGTGGCGATTGGCTTGCGATCAGGTGAGTAGCCGTCAAGCGTAATCCCGATAAACCAAGCGTTACTGATGACCGCCATCTCCCCAAGAGGTGGTGTTTCTTATTGCCCTGCGCATCCCTAGGCTTTCATACTTTTTTACAGCCCCTCATTTTTTTCATCTCAAGAGTCTTGACAAAGCCAAATTTAATAGTATTCTGGTACCAGAATGCAACATAAAAGCTTGGAGGCTACGACATGGAAATGTTCTGTTACCAATGTGAGCAAACGGCACAGGGCACAGGCTGCACCAAGGGCGGCGTCTGCGGCAAGAACCCCCAGGTTGCGGCCCTGCAGGACGTATTGACCTACGCGGTAATCGGGCTGGGCCAGGTGGCCGCCGCGGCCCGGACCAAAGGCGTTGTGGACAACAAAGTTGACCGGTTTGTCTGCGCCGCGCTGTTCAGCACCCTGACCAACGTGGATTTCGACCCCGAGCGTTTCGTGCCCCTGATCAACGAGGCGGTTAGCCTGCGCAAGGCCCTGGCGGCCAAGGCCGGCGTCAGCGTCGAGGGCGGCGCGGCCAATTATGAGCCCGCCAACGGCGTCGAGGGCCTGGCGGCCCAGGGCGGCCAGTGGGGATTCGCCCCGGACGGCGGCAATGCCGACGCCCGCAGCCTCAAGCACCTGATAATCATCGGCCTGCGCGGCGTGGCGGCCTATGCCGACCATGCGGCAATCCTGGGCCAGGAAGACGACGGCCTCTATGCGGGCATCCACGAGTCCCTGGCCGCCAGCCAGGACGACAGCCTTGATGTGGGCGGCCTGGTGGCCGCGGTTCTGCGCGTGGGCGAGATCAACCTGAAGGCCATGGAGCTGTTGGACGCGGCCAACACCGGCACCTTCGGCCATCCGGTGCCGACCTCGGTGCCCCTGGGCCACAAGGCGGGCAAGGCCATCCTGGTATCGGGCCACGACCTGGAAGACCTGGCCCAGCTTTTGGAGCAAAGCAAGGGCAAGGGCATCTACGTCTACACCCACGGCGAGATGCTGCCCTGCCACGGCTACCCGGAGCTGAAGAAGTATGAGCACTTTTACGGCCACTACGGCACGGCCTGGCAAAACCAGGGCAAGGAGTTCCCGGCCTTCCCCGGAGCTATCCTGATGACCACCAACTGCATACAGCGGCCAAAGGGCGACTCGGGCGAAAAGATGTTCACCACCGGCCTGGTGGGCTGGCCCGGCATGCCCCACATTACCGCCGACGGGGGCGGCAAGAAGGACTTTGGCCCGGTCATCGCAAAGGCCCTGAGCCTGCCCGGTTTCGCCGAAGACGCCGACAATGGTTCGGTGATGGTGGGATTCGCCCGCAACGCGGTCCTGGGCGTGGCCGACAAGGTAATCGAGGGCGTCAAGGCCGGAGCCATCAAGCATTTCTTCCTGGTGGCCGGTTGCGACGGCGCCAAGCCCGGCCGCAACTACTACACCGAGTTCGTGGAAAAGGTGCCCCAGGACAGCGTGGTGCTGACCCTGGCCTGCGGCAAGTTCCGGTTCTTTGACAAGCAGCTCGGTGACATCGGCGGCATCCCGCGGCTTTTGGACGTGGGCCAGTGCAACGACGCCTACTCGGCCATCCAGATCGCCGTGGCCCTGGCCGGCGCCTTTGACTGCGGCGTCAACGACCTGCCCCTGTCGATGATCCTTAGCTGGTACGAGCAAAAGGCCTGCGCCATCCTGCTGACCCTATTACACTTGGGCATCAAGGGCATCCGACTGGGCCCCTCGCTGCCGGCCTTCATCACCCCCAATGTGTTGCAGGTTCTGGTGGATAATTTTGAAATCGCGCCCATCACCACCCCGGATGAGGATCTGAAGGCCATCCTGGGCTGATAGGCCGCGCTCCCCGAAAAATACGCGGCTCCGGACATCGCTCCGGGGCCGCGCATTATTGCCGCCAAACCCATTGGCTTGCCGAAATCAACGATTACGCCTAAAATCATAGCGCACACCTTTAACGGAGGCCGACCGTGGAACAAATCCGTAAAAGCGCCCGTGAGTTGATGAAAGGCTATTGCAAGGTCTGTCCGGTCTGCGACGGCCGATCCTGCCCCAGCGCGGTGCCCGGCATGGGCGCGGCGGGAACCGGGGCGTCATTTCGCAACAACATGGAGGCCCTGGCCCGCTACGGCCTTAACATGCGGGTGGTCCACGACGTGACCGCGCCCAAGACCGCCATCAAGCTGCTGGGCTTTGATCTGGACATGCCCGTGTTGGCCGCGCCCATCGGCGGGGTCCAGTTCAACATGGGCGGCGGCGTCAGCGAGGATGCCTACATCCAGGCCGTGATGCAGGGCAGCCTGGATGCCGGGGCCATGGGCTGCTCGGGCGACGGCGCGCCGGATTTCATCATCGACGCGGCGGAAAAGGCCCTGCAAAGCGTGAGCGGCAGGGGCATTCCGTTCATCAAACCCTGGGAAGACGAAGATCTTTTCGCCAAGCTGGCGCGCATGCAAAAGGCCGGAGCCACGGTGGTGGGCATTGATCTCGACTCGGCCGGGCTGATCACCCTGGCCCAGATGGGCAAGCCCGTATCGCCCAAGACCCCGGCCAAACTGGCCGACATCATCATCGACTGCGACCTTGACTTCATCATCAAGGGCATCATGACCCCCGGAGACGCCGAGGCCTGCGCCCAGGCCGGAGCCGCAGGGATCGTGGTCTCCAACCACGGCGGCCGGGTCCTGGACCATACGCCCGGCGCGGCCCAGGTGCTGCCGGAGATCGCCGCCGCCGTCAAGGGCGATGTGATGATCCTGGCCGACGGCGGGGTGCGCTCAGGGGTGGACGTTCTGAAGCTGCTGGCCCTGGGGGCCAACGCGGTGATGATCGGCCGGCCGGTGTCCGTGGCCGCGGTGGGCGGCCTGGCCGAAGGCGTGAAAAAATATTTCGAAAAGATAAAGAACGAGTTAATCAGCGCCATGATTTTAACGGGCTGCGGGGACGCGGCCCATGTCAACGGAGACGTTCTGTGTCGGGTTTAGAGCTGGAAAAACGCCTTGAATATGCAAAAAATGTCGTCGGCAAAGACCCCTGGGCCCAGTTCGTGGGCATCGAGATCGAGGAAGTGAGCCATGCCTACGCCAAGGTGAGCCTGGTACCCCAGGCCAGGCACCTCAACGCCATGGACATGGTCCACGGCGCGGCGCTTTACGCCCTGGCCGACCAGGCCTTCGCCGTGGCCTCCAACACCCTGGAACGGCCCAATGTGCTCATCGAATCCAACATGAATTACATGAGCGCCGGCAAGGCCGGCTCCAAGCTCACCGCCGAGGTGCGGGCCAGGGACCTCAAACGCAAGCTGGCCATCTGGGATGTCGAGATAAGCGACGAAACCGGCAAGATCATCGTCCTGGGCCGCGGCATCACCTATGGCAAGTGAGGCGCCTGTTTGAGGCCCACCGACTACGCCCTTTTGATCGTGGCCTTCGCCGGGCTGGCCCTTGGATGGCTCTGGCCCGCCGTGGGCCTGATCGGCGAACCATACACGGTCTACATGATGATCACGGTGCTGTTTCTGGCCTTTTTGCGGCTGGACTACGGCGCCCTGTTGACCATCAACGGCAAACTGGCCCTGCGTCTGGGCCTATGGACCACGGTCAAGCTTCTGCTGTTGCCGCTGGCCGTGTGGGCGGTGTTCCGCGCCCTGGCCCCGGAGTGGTCCCTGCCCGCTCTGATCCTAAGCGGCATCAGCGCCGGGGTGACCTCGCCGTTTTTCGCCGGGTTGCTGGGCGCGGATATGGCCGCCAGCCTGCGCCTGGTGGTGTCCAGCACGCTGTTGGCCCCTCTTAGCCTGCCGGCCCTCATCGAGTGGCTGGAGGGCCACAGAGTGCACATCGCCTTTGGCGACATGGCTGCCAACCTGGCCTTTGTGGTGTTCACGCCGTTGATCCTGGCCGGTCTGTTGCGCCGCTTTGGGCCAAAGGCGGCGGGGGCCATCGCCGCCAGGCACATGCCCATCACCATGGTCATGTTTTTTTGCATCAACGCGGCCATCGCCGCCGGGTACAACGATTTCCTGCACCGCAACCCCCTGGATATTCTGGTCGTGCTTGGTTTGGCCACGGCCCTGAGCATCGCCTACATCGGTTTCGGCCTGGTCATGGGCAAGGCCAGCGGCGGGCGCGTCGACGGCCTGACCGGGGCGGTTGGCCTGGCCTTTTGCAATAACGTCCTGGCCATGGTCTTTTCCCGGGAATTTTTCGGGCCCGAGACGGCGCTGTTGAGCGCGGCCTACACCTTCCCGTTCTTTTTGCAACTTATCCCCTTGCGCCTGGCCGCTGGCCGGGCCGACCGGAGTGGCTGATGGTTTGGCAAAGACTGGCGTTTTTAGGCGTATACCTGCTTGTCTACGGATTCATCAACTTGGAAATATACCGCTTTGTAAGGCCCATCCTGCCCCAGGCCCAGCCGGTGCGCTGGCTGTTCATGGCCTGGCTGGTGCTGATGGTGGCGGCTCCGGCCATTTCGCGGATAGTTGAATATTTCGGACATATCGGCGTAGCGGCGGTTTTCGACGTGGTGGGCTATTGGTGGATGGGTTTCGCCTTTATCGGAGTGCTGGTCTATCTGGTGGTGTGGCTGGCCGGGCTGGTCCTGCCTTTTTCGCCCAAGACCATGACCCTGGTGGGTCTGGGCCTGACCCTGGCCCTATTTGCCTATGGCTTTATCGAGGCGGCCAACCCCAGGCTGACATTCGTGGAAATCGAGGTCGACCTGCCGCCGGGCACGGAGCGCATCCGCATCGCCCAGATCACCGACCAGCACCTGGGCTACACCATGAACTCGACCCGGCTGGCCAATGTCTGCGCCATGGTGGCCTCCCAGAATCCGGACGTCGTGGTCAGCACCGGCGATTTGCTGGAAAATGTCTTGCCCGACGCCGACCACGCCCTGAAACCATTGAAGGACCTCGACCCTCCCCTGGGTAAATACGCCGTATTCGGCAACCACGAAACGTATATGGACGCCAGGGCGGCCCTGGACTACCACCAACGGACCGGTTTCAAGGTGCTCCGCGACGAAGTGGCCGTGGCCGGAGACAAGCTGATCGTCGGAGGCATGGATTTCCGCAACCACCTGGACCCGGAAAAAGAGTTGGCAGTGCTGAAAAAAATGCAAAACGGCCTGCCCAGGCTTTTTTTAAAACACAGGCCCAAAGTGGTCGACGGCGGTGGCGAGTATTTTGACCTGATGCTGGCCGGACATACCCACGCGGGCCAGATCTGGCCCTTCCGTTATATCGTGAAGATGATTTTCCCAATGATAGAAGGTGAATACGAATTGCCGGGCGGCGGCAGGGTCTTTGTAAGCCGGGGATCGGGGAGTTGGGGCCCGCCGGTCAGGCTGCTGGCCCCTCCCGAGGTTGTGATAGCCGATCTGGTGCCCGGCAAAGGCAACGGCCAATAGGCCACCAGGGTTAAACGCCCCGCCGGAGCCAAACCCTGTCTACGCCGTCCGCCGGGGAGTCCTATCAGCCCAGGGCTTCTTCCTTGTTGGCGTACAGGGGGATGATCTTGGCGAAGCCGGCAATCTCGAACACCTGCTTGACTTCGGCGCGCAGACCATAGAGGCCCAGTTTGCCCTTCCGGGCGCCCATTTCCTTGGCCCGCATCAGCATTACGCGAAGGCCCGCGCTGCTGATGTACTCCAACTCGCTGAGGTCGCAAAGCAGGAGCTTGTCGTCGGCCTCGAGGAGTTTCTGCATTTCCTGGTCAACTTTCGGGCTGCTGCTGGCGTCCAGGCGGCCGGTGAGTTTGCAGATGAGAGCGCCGCCATCGCGGGTTGCCGTTACTTCCATGGAATTCTCCTTTTTTCAGCTTCCAAGGGATTCTTGCAGGTCTTGGCCTCCATGTCAAACCCAACCGCTACCAAAGCTAATCCATTTTTTCTTTGGTCCTTTGCTTTATTATTTATAATAAGTTAGCAAAGACCCGCGGAATCCACGGTATTTTGTCCACCCGAGAGCCGAGGCAGTGCGAGGAGCGACATGCGTAGTTCAAAGAATACATATTGGCCGGATGATTATCAGTGTAAAAAGTATAACATGACCCAGGCCATCAGCAGGATTCGGCCGGGTCAGCGCGTCTTTATCGGTTCGGCCGCCGGAGAGCCCCAGGCCCTTGTGCGGGAATTGTCCAAAAGCAGCCAGCATTTCACCGATCTGGAGGTGGTGCGCATCCTCAGCCTGGAGAGCTCACCCCTGGCGCCCATCGCCATGCGTACATCCGATCATAGCATGAACATGCGCTATTTCTATCTGGGCTCGGGCAAGACCCAGACCCTGGCGGCTCACAAACGCTTTTTCTCGCCCGTCAACCTCTCGGCCGTGCCCCGTCTGTTCAAGACCCGGCAACTGCCCATCCACGTGGCCCTGGTGCAATGCAGCCCGCCCGACGATTTCGGCTGGATGAGCCTGGGTGTATCGGTGGACGTTACCATGGCCGCGGTGCAGGCCGCCGACATGGTCATCGTTCAGGTCAATGAAAACATGCCCCGGGTCCTGGGCAACAGTTTTGTCCATGTCAACGACGTTGACATCATTGTTGAGCACGATGAAGAACTCATCGGCATCGAACGGTCGCCAAATCTGGAATCGGCCAACCTCATAGCCCAACACGTGACCAAGCTCATCGACGACGGCTCCACCCTGCAAATGAGCCTTGGGGCCACTCCCCAGGCCATTTTGCTGGGCGTGTCCACTAAAAACGATTTGGGCGTGCATACCCAGTTCGTCACCGACGGCACAATGAAGCTGTTTTCCATGGGCGTGATCAACAACAAGAAAAAGGGCTTCAACGAGGGCCGCATGGTGGCCAGCGGGGCCATCGGCAGCAAAAGCCTGTACGAGTTTTTAAACGACAACCCGGCGGTTGGTTTCCATCCCTCGGACTATGTCAACGATCCGGCCATCATCGCCCGCCACAACAAGATGGTTTCAGTCAACGTGGCCATGGGTATGGACCTGACCGGCCAGGCGGCGGCCGACGCCCTGCCCTACAATCACTACTCCGGCGTAAACGGGACCATGGACTTCATCCGGGGAGCACAGAACTCGCCGGGCGGCAAGTCCATTTTGATGCTGCCCTCGACCACCCTGGACGGCAAGTCCAGCCGCATTGTCGCGGACCTGGGCTCCATACCCATCGTGGTGCCCAGGGCTGACGTGCAATACGTGGTAACCGAATTCGGCGTGGTCAACCTGTTCGGCAAGACCCTTCAGGAGCGGGCCATCGCCCTTATCAGCATCGCCCATCCTGATTTCCGCGACGAATTGTATGAAAAGGCCAAGGACATCGGCCTGTTGGCTCCGGAGCGCACCTTTGCCGACACCATCAAGAGCGTATACCCCCTCAAGTTGGAGGAAAGACGGACCATCGACGGCCAGGAGGTGTTCTTCCGTCCGGCCCGGCCCACCGACGAGCGCAGCATCCAGGAGCACTACTACAGCCTGGACCACCGCGACGTGGTGCGGCGCTTCATGGCCGAAAAATCCAGCTTTCTGCGGGAAGACCTGGTGGGCATGTACCAGGTGGACTATATCCATGACATGACCATGGTGGCCTCGGTGGGCGAACTGGGCTTTGAAAAGGTAATCGCCGTGGGCGGCTATTTCCTCAACCCGGCCACCAATATCGCCGAGGTGGCCTACAGCGTGAGCAAGGAGTGGCAGGGCAAGGGCATCTCGAAGATCATTCAGGAAAAACTGGCCAACGCGGCAAGGGAGCACGGCATCGCCGGGCTGGAGGCCTACACCTTCCCCCACAACAAGGCAATGATCGGCCTGTTCGACAAGCTGCCCTACGAGGTGCACACCAAGCTGGTGGAGGACACCCTGGTTCTGGAATGCCGCTTTGACGAGCCGAAAAAAGTAGAGGAGTCCTGCCAGGTCTAGCCGGGCACAATCATCTGAACCACAAAGCCCTCGCCCGATACCGGGTTGGGGGCTTTTTCTTTTACACCGGGTCGATATGCACGATGACCTGGTCCAGGCCCTCGACATCGCGCAGCAGGCACAGTTCCACCGTCTTGGCGATGGCGTGGCCCTCGGCAACGGTGAGGTCCTTGGGCACGGCCACATGGATCTGGGCCTGGATCAACCCGCCCGAGGTACGCACCTTGAGGTCGTGAAAATTCTTTACGCCGGGCACGGTGAGCACGCAATGCTTGATGGAGCCGATGACCTCCGGGGGCGGGGCGGCGTCGGAAAGCTCGCGCATGGACTTCCACACGGTCATGAATCCGGCCCAGAGGATCATCGCCGCCACGACCATGGTCGCCGCGCCGTCGGCCCAATGGGCTCCGGGCCAGACCATGGCGACGGCCACGCCGAGAAGGACCGCAACCGAGGACAGGGCGTCGCTGCGGTGATGCCAGGCGTTGGCCTGCACCGAGGCGCTTTTGATGCGCTTGCCGATGTTCATGGTCATCCGGTAAAGCACTTCCTTGACGACAATGCTCACCAGGGCCACCAAAAGTGCTATTGCCGTGGGCTGGGGCTGGGGCGGACCGGTGATGTCCAGCCACGAGTCGTAAAACAACACCGCCGATGCCCCGGCCAGGATCAGTCCGACGATGGCCGCGGCCATGGTCTCCACCCGGCCGTGGCCGAAGTGGTGATTGGCGTCCGGGGCCTTGCCCCGCATGCGCAGGCCCCACAGCACTATGAAATCGCTGAACAGATCGCTCAGCGAATGGATCGCGTCGGCTATCAGTGCTTGGCTGCGGCCCAGCCAGCCGCCGATCAGCTTGACCACGGTCAGCAGTATGTTGGCCAATAGGCCGATCCAGGTGATCCGGCGGCCCGACCGTTCTTTTTGTTCGCCAGGGCTGTTTATACTCATACAAGTTCCTAGAATTTGGTCAGGGCATTATAACCGGAATAGGGGCAAGATAAAACCAGGGCGGCCATTCCGGGCTTTCTGTTTTGCCCCGGTGGGCCATTTTTTTGTGGACCGTGGTTCTTAATCACCTGATTTTTTTGGCTCAGAATTAATGCGGGCCATACTTTTATCGGGCCAGCTTTTCCACGGCTCTGTTTTACTGCGCCCGTGTTTCCGGCAGGCCCGGTCTTTGGCGCTGTTCTTTAAAATCCCGAAAAGTCGGACAAATGCAAAAAAGCGAGAAGCTGTTTCCTTTTGCCAGGCGCATTGGTCCCTGCCATAATCAAAAGAACAATCGCCCATATGGAGAAGCAAATGAGCAAAAAGGCATCGCGGTCGCTGATCAGCAGCTATGACCTGCACCTGTTCAACGAGGGCAGCCACACCAAGATCTATGAAAAGATGGGCGCCCATGTCACCGACGATGGCTGCCATTTCAGCGTGTGGGCCCCCAACGCCCATATGGTTTTTGTTTTCGGCGATTTCAATGACTGGCAAAAGCATTCCATGCCCATGGTCAGAAAAGACCAGTCGGGCATCTGGGAGGCCTTCGTTCCCGGCGCCAAGGTGGGTCAGTCGTATAAATATCACATTGAATCAAAGTACATGGCCTACAAGGTCGACAAGGCCGACCCAATCGGCTTCATGCACGAGACGCCGCCCAAGACCGCCAGCGTCATCCGTAATCTGGACTATGAATGGGGCGACGCCGATTGGATGGCCAAGCGGGCCCAAGCCGACTATCTGAGGCAGCCGGTGAGCGCCTACGAGGTCCACGCCGGGTCGTGGCGCTGGACCGGCGGCGAGGACTCCCGGCCCCTGGGCTATGAGGAGTTGGGCCGCCAGCTGGCCGAGTACTGCACCAGAATGAGTTACACTCATGTGGAACTGTTGCCCGTAATGGAGCACCCCTACGGCCTGTCCTGGGGCTACCAGTGCACCGGATTCTTCGCGCCCACCAGCCGTTTCGGCACGCCCCAGGACTTCATGCGCATGGTCGACATCCTGCACCAGGCGGACATCGGAGTGATCCTGGATTGGGTGCCCAGCCATTTCCCGGAGGACGAGCACGGCCTGAAGTTTTTTGACGGCACCCACCTCTACGAGCATGCCGACCCCCGCCAGGGCTTTCACCCGGATTGGAAAAGCGCCATCTTCAACTACGGCCGCAACGAGGTGCGCTCGTTTTTGCTCTCCAGCGCCAATTTCTGGCTGGACGTGATGCACTGCGACGGCTTGCGGGTCGATGCGGTGGCCTCGCTGTTGTATCTGAACTTTTCCCGCGAGGAAGGCGAGTGGATACCCAACGAATACGGCGGCAATGAAAACCTGGCCGCGGTGAGTCTGCTCAGGCGGCTCAACAGCGATGTCTACGGCAACTACCCCGGCGTGATGACCATTGCCGAGGAGTCCACGGCCTGGCCCATGGTCAGCCGGCCGACCTATCTGGGCGGCCTGGGATTCGGCTACAAGTGGGACATGGGCTGGATGCACGACACGCTCAAGTATTTCGGACTGGACCCCATCCACCGCAGGTATCACCACAACAAACTGACATTCCGGGGCTTGTACGCCTATAGCGAAAACTATGTCCTGGCCTTGAGCCACGACGAGGTGGTTCACGGCAAGCGCTCGATGATCGACAAGATGCCCGGCGATTTGTGGCGGCAGTTCGCCAACCTGCGGCTGTTGTACGCCTATCAGTACGCCCAGCCGGGCAAGAAGCTGCTGTTCATGGGCGGCGAGTTCGGCCAACGCAGCGAATGGTATTCAGAGGTGAGCCTGGATTGGCAGTTGCTGGAGTTTCCCGAGCACCGGGGCCTCCAGGACTGGGTGGCCGACCTCAACGCCCTGTACAAGAGCAACCCGGCCATGCACCGCCTGGACTGCGACCCGTCCGGTTTCAGCTGGATCGACTGCAACGACTGGGACAACAGCGTCCTGGCCCTGATGCGCTACGACGGCCGGGGCGCCAAGGTGGCCGCGGTGTTCAACTTCACGCCCATCGTGCGCCGTGGCTATCTGGTGGGCGTGGACCAGGGCGGCCAATGGCGCGAGGTGCTAAACAGCGACGCCAAGTGTTACGGCGGATCGGATGTGGGCAACGGCGGGATGGTCACGGCCCATGAAGGCGAGGTGCACGGCAGGCCGTATCATCTTAGTTTGACCCTGCCGCCGCTGGGCGCGTTGTTCTTCGAGCCTGTGGAAGATTAGGCCGGGGCGGCCCAATGCTTGGGCTCCCATATCGCGGGCAGCACTCAGTATTCCAACAAACACCAATGGCCCCGACCGGGCATTTCTAAATAGCAATCCCCTGCTTTACGGATAGGCCGCCCAGGACGGGCGGCCCGGCGCGGCGCGAAGCCACGCGCCGTAAGCCCCGGAACGGATTCATTCCGGCCGGGGTGCTGCACCTCGGACCCAAGGACGGGCCGAGGTGCAAGAAAATAGCAGGGCCAGCCCGGCGCGGCGCGAAGCCACGCGCCGTAAGCCCCGGAACGGATTCATTCCGGCCGGGGCGCTGCACCACGGGGCCATGGATGGCCCGTGGTGCAAGAAATCGTTACTTTTTCAGTTCGTTCAGCATATCCTTGGCCACCTGCACGGAAAAGGAATTCGGGTCCTTGGCGTGCTTGATCACCTTCTCATACCAAAGCTTTGCTTCATCCTTGCGGCCGCACTCTTTGAGAGCATCGGCATAGAGCACCCAAGTGGCCAAGCCCTGGTCCGAAGGCGGCACGGGGATGGACGGCACCACCTCGGCATACAAGTCGGCGGCCTTGCAGTACTGGCCGGTTTCCTCGTAAAGCCTCACCAGCCGCTCCTTGACCTGGGGCACGCCCTGGGAATTTGGGTATGTTTTGAGGAAATGCTCCAACAAGGTGACGGCTTCCTTGGTGCGGGCCGGCTCATAGCCCAAAATCAGCAGGTTGGAAAGCCGCCAGCAGGAGATCTCGGCATATTCGGTGTCCGGGCACTGCTCGATAATCTCATGGTATCCTTTATAAAATACATCGAGATCTTCCTGGGGCGTCTGGCTCAGCTTGGTGAAGATGGCCTTTGCTTTGGCCTTTTGTTCGTTTGGGGATAGCTTTTCTGCCGCCTGGCACAGGCCGAGGCCAATGGTGAGGACCAAAACGACAGCGATTACCAGGGCCGGCTTGCAGTTTTTTACAAACACGATACTGCTCCTGTTGAAAAGGACGGTGAATGGGGGCAGCTATTGAATGTTCGGGTTATGGAAACGATTTTAACACCTGTTTGGGCTCCTTTGGCTAAAACAATACGCGATGACAAAAAACAGCGAAGAATTGAATTGCCATCGTCAATATTTGGCACAATTGTGAAAAGCTCAAAATGAACGGTTGTGCCAAACCTCCACGGGGTCTAAAATCACAGCGGGAGCAAGGGAGAAAGCCATGCATGCCGGGCAAAACCTGGCCCAGGCAGCCATTGACGCACGCTGGTTGTTGCAAAGGGGTTATCCGCGCCAAAAGGTGCTGGACCTGACCGGCGACCGCCACGCCTTGGACCGCGAAGCCCGGGAGATGATCGCCCGGGGGGTTTTCAACCCGGAAGAGGCCCGAAAACGCAGACAAAAACTGCACGGTTTGGGTCAATTGGCTGGCGCCCGCACGGCCGTGGACGGCCACAACGTCATAATCACCCTGGAAACGGCCCTGCGCGGCGATTTGCTCCTTCTGGCCGACGACGGGGCTGTGCGGGACATCGCCCGGCTGGGCCGCAACCACCGGCCTGGTAGTCTGACCTTGCGGGCGGCGCGGCTGGCCGTGGAAGCCCTGCAACGGGCCGGGGTGGCCGGGGCCGAGTTTTTCATGCACAGGCCGCTGCCCAAAAGCGGCTGGCTGGCCGGGGAGATCAGAGGCATGCTCCGGGAAGCGGGCCTGGCCGGAGACGCCCTGACGGTGGATTCGCCCAGGGCTTGCCTGGACGGTTGGCCCGGCCCGGTGTGCAGCGCCGATTCGGCGGTGATTGAAAAGGCGCGAACTCCGGTGGATCTGGCCGGAGAAATAATAAGGGCCATGATGCCCGCACCAACGGTGAAGAGCCTTTGATGATGACGCAACACGCGGATACAGCACAAAAAAAACATTCAGCCCTGGGCCTGTATTCCGGCGGTCTGGACTCCATGCTGGCAGCCTTGGTCTTGCAACGGGCCGGGGTTGATGTCCAGGTCGTCACCTTTGCCTCGCCGTTTTTCGACGCGGCAGGGCCCAAAACCTCCGCTGAGAAACTGGGTCTGAAGCACCACGCCATTGAATTGGGCGCTGATTACCTGGCCCTGGTCAAGGACCCGCCCAGGGGCTACGGCTCCAACATGAATCCCTGCGTGGACTGCCATGCATTCATGCTGAAGAAGGCCGGGGAACTGGCCGACAGCCTGGGCCTGGATTTCCTGTTCACCGGCGAGGTCCTGGGCCAGCGCCCCATGAGCCAGAACAAGGGCGCTCTCAACGCCGTTCTCAAGGACAGCGGCCGGGCCGGTTCGATTCTGCGGCCCCTTTCGGCCAAGCTGCTGCAACCCACACCCATGGAAGAATCCGGCATGGTGGACCGCTCCAAACTCATGGACATCAGCGGCCGGGGCCGCAAGCGCCAGATGGAGTTGGCCCAGGAGTTCGGGCTGAGCGAGTATCCTTCACCAGCCGGTGGCTGCCTGCTTACAGATCCAGGTTTCAGCAAACGCTTGAAGGATCTGTGGGACCATGATCCCTCGGCCGGGGCGGCCAGGCTTGAGTTGTTGAAGTTGGGCCGGCATCTGCGTTTGTCGGATCGTACCAAGCTGGTGGTGGGCCGCAATCAGGCCGAAAACGGCCTGCTGGAGCAGAGCGCCGCCGGCGCCCTTACCATGCGGGCCAAGGCCATCCCCGGCCCCATGGCCTTGTATTTCGGCCCGGAAAACGGCCCGGATTTGGAACTTGCCGCGGCAATCGTGGCCGGCTACGGCAAGGCCCAGCCCGGCGAAATGGTGGATATGCTTCTCGGCGATGGCCGGGAAATGGTCACCGAGGCCCTGCACCGCCGCAATGCCCAGGAGATGCTGCTGTGAGTTTCGAGGTCAGCCTGACGGCGGTGCGTCGCATTCAAGCGCCCAAGCAGTTGGTCTGGGAGGTCTTTTCCGATTTCGTTGATTGGCCTCGCTGGAACCACGGTGTAAAACATGCCCAAATGGGAGGCACCGGCCAAATGGACGTGGGCGGGGCCGTCGTCCTGGGGCTTCGGCCCCTGGGCCTGCCCGTAACCGTCAGGGGCCAGGTGGTTCAGGCCGTGCCGGGCAGCAAGGTCGTCATCACCGGGCGCTGGCTGGGCATCACCGGCTGGCAGACTTTTTCCTTCCAGGAGATGAACGGCGGCACCCTGGTCCAGGCCCACGAGATGCTCAGCGGCTGGATGCTGGGGCCGCTGCATATCTTCGCCGCCACCCGCAAAGTCGGCAACATGGTCCGCAACTGGCTGGAGGCCCTGTCCCAGGAGGCCGAGCGGCGGGCGGCGGAACAAATTCAATAAAAGCTCGCACATCTTACTGCATCACCGTTCCCATACCAGGCGCCTATCCACCGGTTACAGCCCGGACGGCCCGCTCGGCGCTGGCCAGGGCGCCTTCGATGTAGCCGCCGAACTGGTCCGAGGTTTCTGTTCCCAAAAACACAACGAGCCCGTCCCATATGCCAGTCCTGCCCGCCGGTGGCTGGTAAAGCGGGTGCTCGTGGACCGGCCTGTGATCATATTCCGTGGCAGTGAACCGTTCCATGGCCCAGTCCTGGTAAAAAACCGCCGTGGGCCTGCCCGCCGCTTCCCCGTAGAGCAGTTGAAGCTGCCGGAGGGTTGCATCGATCACCATCTGTTTGTTTTGCCGCCGGGCCGCCGGAATCCCGATAAATCCCGTCAGTCCGAAAGGATCGTCCCTATTGCTGGAGCCGTCGTGGATCTCCGCAAGCGGGCCGTGCTCGCTGAAGGCCTGGCCCGAAAGTCCGGCTTTTCGCCAGTCGGACCGGTCGTACAGGGCAAAGAATTTTGCCTGACCGGCCATCCAGGTGCTGGTCTTGAGCATGGCCTGGGTCAGTTGATGAGACAGTTCGGGGGTGAACAGGATAGTGGCCGCCGCCAGCCTCGGCGGCAGGGCCAGCAGTATCCTGGAGGCCTTGAATTGGCGGCGGGGTTTTTGGCCCAGCGTTCCGACGCTTATCACCGTGTGGTCTGTTTTCCGTTCAATTTCGCAGACCGGGTGGTTTAGCAGGATGGCGTCCCGGGGGATCTTTTTGCGCAGGCCGTCGACCAGGGAGATCATGCCCCCGCTGATCCGCCAGCTTTCCGGTTCCATGGGATAGCCGGAAACGGTTCCGACCCTTCCATCCATGGCCTGGAACCGCCCGTAACCGGTGTCGTACTGGGGGTATCCATTGAGCCCCAGGTGCCGGACAAGCCTTTTTACCCTGGGGTTTATGGCCGGCCAATACCAGGACGGGCCGAGATCAATGAAATATCCCTGATGGTCCGGACTCAAGATCCTGCCGCCGATCCGGTCCCGGGCTTCCAGCAGGATAAAAGCCTCTCCCTTTTGGGCCAAAAGAGATGCGGCGTAGATGCCGCTTATGCCGGCGCCGATGATGATTGTCTGGGTTTTTTCCTTGGGCATGATCGATGAAGCGTCTCTGTGTGCATTATCTCGGATTAATATCTCGTATATGGTTTATACACCCACAAAGACTAAAGATTAACGGTTCTTTGGAATTGGCCCAATTTTATGAGTGATCTGGGGACACTCAAAAGTGAATGGCTGTGGAATCCCAAGTTGTCGGAGCAGGTAGGCTGTGAGGCTATCCGGGCGCATTTGCTCTGGCGCGACCGGGCCATTGGTTATAAACAGCCCGACCGCGCTAGGTTAACTTGAGCGCCATCCGGCGGATGATCGAATGAAGGGAACAGCGCAAATCCCCACTGATCCAAGCCTAATGACCGCACCCGTTCATGTGGGGGCCGACGCACGTCCTGCTGGCCGGGTTCCACATCTGGCAGTCGTACGGGCATTTGGTGTTGGGGTCCACCCAACCCGGACAGGAAATGTCCTTCCTCATGTTGGTGCAATCCTGATTGCATGCCTTCAACTGGACTTCGCAATTGTTGCGGCACGGGATCTGGGGGCCAAGGCCGCAGTTCCTTTGGCATGCGTAATAAGCATCCGTGCATGGCCTTTTGCAATCCGGGAAAAGCTTCAGGCAGCAATCTTAGCAGGAATTATTGCCTGGTGGGCAACCCAAAGAGCAGTCCCCCGCCGTGCCGAAGATGGCCAGGGCCGGAGACGGGGCCAGGCACAGCAGCGCGACGATAGCCAGCAGGGCCGAACATGCATAGGTTGGTTTTTTCATGATAGGCCTCCTTGCAGGCCGGGCTGACTATGGCAATCAGCCCGGCCGCGATTTGTTTACTTGAGTACGCTCTGACGGATTATCGGATGGTGGGAGCAGCGGAAAGCGCCGCCCCAGGTGGCCACCGCGTCGTAGGGCACCTCGACGACATTGTGGCCCCGCTTGCGTAGTTCCTTGATGATTCGCTGGTGCTGGGCGTCGATGATGCAGGTGGTCTCGTCCAATACCAGGGCGTTGGCGGCCAGCTTCTTGGCCTCGTCAAGGGTGACCTCGACATAGTCCCAATCCCGGATGGCCGCGGGCAGCTCGCCCTTGAAGCCGGGGCGGTAGATCAGGCCCAGGCCGGGCTTGAGCAGTGCCAGCACGCAGTCCAGGTGTTCCCAGGCCGAATCCAGGGGCACCTCGATGACCTTGTACTTGGGCCCGAGCTGCTGCTGGAGCCAGGCGATACCGGCCTTGGTGCTGGCGCGGCCCGAGTTGCCAACGTAGATCTCATAGCCGTTGAGTTGCACGTCGCCACCCTCGATATAGATGCCGTCATCCGGGAAAGAAGGATCGGGCATGGGCATGGCCACGAACTTGGCCCCGCGTTTTTCAGCCAGCTCGCGCAGGATGGGGCGTAGGCCGAAGCGCTCCTTGGCCCGCATGGGCACCTTGAGCGCCGTCTCGAAAACATTGTTGCCGATGACCAACATGGGGTCACGGGCGTAGAGCTGCATGCGGCCCTTTTGCACGTAATCCAGGAATTGGCTCTGCGGCTGATCCAAAAGGGCCGGGCGGTGGACCTTGATGCCCCGCTTTTGCAGCACTTCGGCCAGATTGTCGATCTGGGCGATGACCTTTTTGGTGAGTTCGGGCTCCAGATCCATGGCGTCCTTGCCGCCGTTTTGCTTCATTTTTTCCAGATATTGCGGGTCGTAGATAAAATCCACGTACTTGGAATAGCCCGGCATGCGCAGGGTGTCGCCCCGGCCGATGACCACCTCGGTGAGTTTGCCCCATTCGTGATTCACCGACACCTTGGGCTCCTGGGCCTGATCCGCCGCATTTGCCGGCGAAAACGCGGCCAGCAGGCCGCAGACAATTGCCGATACCATCAATACCCTGATCACGGATGCCTCCTTTTAGCTGTAAATTGTTCGGCACGCGATTTGGCCCCCCAACCGCCGTGGACGCTTTACGCCTCTATCCGTCCGTCCCTTTGGGCTGTTTTGTTCACCCAGGCTGAACGGCTGACCATGCCGTGGTCCTTGAGCCTCTGGGCCATGCTCCGGGCAAGGTCGCTGCCCGTGCCGTCGGCCTGGGGCGCGGACCATCTGAGCACCACCATCGCCTCGTTCTGATGAGCGGTGTTGGTGTAGACGTCGTAGCCGTCCAGTTCCGGCGGCATATGGGCGGGCCTGAGCGCCTCCCAAAATTCCGCGCCTTTGTGTTCCACGTCCGCTTCCGGGACGCGGACCCTTATTGTTTCCATCCACATGGTTCCACTTGCTTTCCCGGCGGCCCCGGCAGGCAGGGGCGCCCGATGCCGGTTCTGATTGCCAAAGGCGTGCCATCCGGAGGCGTTCTGCTTTTCGCCGTCAATTCAGCATGTTGGTCGAACAGAAATCCGTCGTGACGCCTAATCGACAAGATTTCTCTTAAATTTAATAGAATTTCTATGTTATATGAGAGATTGCCGCATAAAGTATGAAATACAGGAGATCCATCCTTACGGGAGCGCCCCATGACCAGCCTGCCCCTGATCTATCACCGCGTGGCCAAGGCCTTGTTCGCCGAGCCGCGCATCGAAAAAGCCTGGCAGAATTGCCTGGCCTGTCTGGATGAACACATCCCGGCCGACTATCTGAGCCTGCATTTGTTCGACCCTGGCCTGGGGATCATCGAATCGGTGGTCGACGCCACGGCCCAACGTTCGGAGCCCATATCAAAAAAGACCATCCTTTCACCTCAGGCCAGGGATCAGATGCGGGCCATCACCACCGAGGGCAAGGGCACGCCGTCCTTTTCCATATTCGACAGCTTGGCCAACCATGACATGGCCCGCCAGTTGGGACTGGATCTGGGCACCCCGGACGACCCCAGCATCGCCATGGACTTGATCATGGGCGGCCAATACCTGGGCTTCGCGGCGGTTACCAACACCAGGGGCATCCTCTACACGCCCGAGCACGGCAAACTGCTGCTTGGGCTGCACGACCTCCTGGCCGCCACGGCCCTGATCTTTCATCAGTCCAGGCAGCTTTCCCGGGTCCGGGCCCTGATGGACGACCGCGACACCTTTTTGAACCAAGAGCTGATGCGTTCGGTGGAAGACGAGATCATCGGCGCGGAGTTCGGCCTCAGGGACGTGGTGGAGATGGTGGAAAAGGTGGCCGCCACCGACTCGCCGGTGCTGCTGTTGGGCGAAACCGGCGTGGGCAAGGAAGTGGTGGCCGGGTTGATCCACCGCTCGTCGCCCAGGGCCAAGGGCCCCTTCATCAAGGTCAACTGCGGATCCATCCCCCAGGGGCTTTTGGAAAGCGAGCTGTTCGGCCACCAAAAAGGCGCCTTCACCGGAGCAACGGCCACCCGCAAGGGCTATTTCGAGCGGGCCGACGGCGGCACCATCTTCCTGGACGAGGTAGGCGAGCTGGGCAACGACGCCCAGGTGCGGCTGCTGCGCGTCCTTCAGGACAAGCGCGTGGAGCGCGTGGGCGGTGGCGAGACCCTGTGCCTGGATATCCGGGTTATCGCCGCCACCAACCGTGATCTCCAGCGGATGGCCGCCGATGGCCGGTTGCGCCAGGATCTTTTCTTCCGGCTCAACGTTTTCCCCATCACCATCCCCCCCTTGCGCCGCCGCCGCGAGGATATCCCGGCCCTGGCCTATCATTTCGTGGCCAAAAAGGCCCGGGCCATGGCCCTGCCCGATCTACCGCGCATCCAGCCCGGCGCCGTGGACCGGCTGATGAGCTACGCCTGGCCCGGCAACGTGCGCGAGCTCGAAAACGTCATCGAGCGGGAGATAATCGTCAACAGGGGCAAGCCGATAACCTTTGAGCACATCAGCGGACCGGCGCCCCAAGCCGCCGCCCCGGAAGAGGTATCCGGGGCGCGGGAGCTGGATGCGGTGATAAAGGCCCACATCACCGCTGTTCTGCGGACCACAAAAGGCAAGGTGGAAGGACCGGGCGGCGCGGCCGGTATCCTGGGCGTAAATCCCCGCACCTTGCAATCACGCATGAAAAAGCTGGGCATTCCCTTTGGCCGCAAGGCCCGGGACTATTACGGCTAGGGTTGATATAGCCGTTTGCGCTACGCCTTCTTGAAATTATGGAAGGATCTTTCGGCCACGGACTTGTCAAAGCGATTGTCTTAGCCGCTAACGCCGGGAATCAGGCCGCGTTTGGGCTTGCGTGAAACTACCGAATGAATTGGGGGCACAGGCCTATTACACGGTCTCGGGAATGATGGACTTCAGGATGGTCTCTTCCGCCAGGTCGAGATATTCCTCGCGGGTGTAATCCCCCAGATTCCAGCGCCGCAAAGAGTACAAAGAAAGTTGCAGGACGATCATGTTGGCCGCGAAGAAAGGATCGTGCACCCTAAAAACCCCGCTTTGGTTGCCGCGGATGATGATGTCCTCGAATAGTTTTATGGCCTCGCCTTCCTTTTCCAGGGTGGCTTTCATGATCTTGCGGGGCAACACCCTCGTTTCACGGTACATCATCAGGATGTCGTCCTTGAAGTCGTAGGTGTTTTCCAGGGCTTGGCGCAGAACGGCCTTTAGCTGCTCAACGGGATCGGCGATATCCAGGATGCCTTTTTGCTCCAGCGCCTCATTCATGGCGGCGTGGTAGGTGTTAAAGGCCAGGCAGAGAATTTCTTCCTTGCTGTTGATATAGTAATAGAGGTTTCCAAGGTTTATGCCCGTGGCCTTGGAAATGTCGCGCATGCTGGTCTGGGCGTATCCCTTTTTGATAAACAGTTTCGAGGCCTTTTTGACAATCACCGCCTGCTTTTTTTGAAACGACTGCTGCTGGCGCTGACTGGTTTTTTTGCCAGAACCGGAACTGGTGCCAGTGCCGCAGTTTTTATCACTCATCAAAACCTCTCTTGAAACCCGTGCCGCGCGGGTTGCGCGGAATTTTCAACGCCGCCCTTAACCCACTTCCCGCACAAATCGGCTTCCCGCTGAAATACCACCTAAAACCCCAGGTGAAAAATCAAATACAATAAGGGATATGGCCGCAACCTTAACCAACCCGTTCGATCTATGCAACGCGGAAAGCCTCCTTGCATATTTCAATATTACAGCTGGAGTGTAATAATACAAACGTTCGTTTTCATTAAGCTTCTTATCTAATTGTATTTACTATCATTATTTATTATTGTTTTTTGCTGAAAAATATATATCATTACACTCACGGTATTAAAAAAGAGATAGCCCTATTACAAGATAAATAAGGAGCCGGCGGCATGATCAAAACGGTCGAGCAATATCTGGAAAGTTTGGATGACGGACGGGAAGTATGGTGCCTGGGTGAAAAGGTCAAGGATGTCCGGACCCATCCTTCGGTCAGCACAATCGTCCGCATGGCGGCCATGGACTATGTCCTGCCCAACCACCCGGATTACAAGGATATCTTTGTAACACAAGACGAAGACGGCGAGGACATCAACTTCCTGCTCACCGCCCCAAAAACGTCCGAAGACATGCTGCGCCGCAGGGAATGCTACATGGTGGGCATGCGGGCCGGCGGCGGCGTGCTGGTCCACTGCATGGGCGCCGACGCCCTGGCCTCCTTTGCCGTGGCCGCCGAGGTGATGGATAAAAAAATCGGCACCAACTACACCGAGCGGGTGGACAACTACCGGCGCTATCTCCAGAAAAACGACCTGGCGCTGACCGGCGCCATCACCGACGTCAAGGGCGACCGCAGCCTGCACCCCTCTCAGCAAAAGCAGCACCAGGACTATTACCTGCGCATCGTCGACCGCAAGGAAGACGGCATCGTGGTGCGCGGCGCCAAGGTGCACATCAGCGCCTCTCCCTGCGCCAACGAGCTGTTGTGCCTGCCGTGCCGCACCATGGGCGAGGCCGACAAGGACTATGCCGTGGCCTTTGCCGTGCCCGTCAACACCCCCGGCGTCAAGCTCATAGGAGTGGAGCCCAATGTGCGGCTCTATGGCGATGAATGCGAATTCGATTACCCCGCATCCGACCATCTGCAACCTTCGGAATCGCTGATCGTCTTCGACGACGTGTTCGTGCCCTGGGACCGAGTCTTCATGTGCGGCGAATGGGAACACTCCCAAAGTCTGGTCTATGCCTTTGCCAGCTATCACCGCCTGTTTGGCACCTGCAAGATGACCCGCCAGCTCGAAGTGATGACCGGCGCGGCCAGCCTCATCGCCAAGTACAACGGCGTGAACAAGATCCCCCACGTGCGCAAGAAACTGGCCTGGATGGCCTACATCACCGAGACCGTGCAGATGCTGGCCAAGCAGGCCTGCCTGGAGCCCATCTCCGAATTCGGCATGGACGTGATGATGCCCAACCGCGTGGCCATCAACGCCTCCAAGTTCACCTATGCCAGCAACTTCCACACCATGTGCCAGCACATGCACGACATCGGCGGTGGCCTGACCACCACCGTGCCCGCCTTCCGCGACTGGAAGAACACGGAGCTGCATCCGTTCATCGAAAAATATCTGTCGGCAAAAGACGGCGTGCCCACCGAGGACCGGCTGCGCATCCTGCGGCTGATCAAGGACTGCACGGGCAACCATTGGCAGGTCGACACCATCCACGGCGAAGGGTCCATGGCCGCCCAGGAGATGTTCCTCTACGGCAGCGCCGACTGGTCCAAGATGGAGGCCGCCGCCCGCCGCGCCGCCCATATGGACGGCTGGCAGTCCGACGCCACCTACTCCAAGCTGCCGTTGATCAGCGAAAGCGTCAACATGCCCGAGTTGGATGAATCCTACGAGGGATTCGGGCCCACGTTGAAAGCGTAGAACGCGTCCTGGCCGTTGATCAAGCGATCACGGCTCACGAAAAAGACCGGCCGCGCCGGACGGGTAATCAAGGCATTGCCCGCCCGGCGCGGCGTTTTTTGGCGGCTTGAGCATAAAATCCGGCCAATGTTACGAAGCTATTGATCCATGCCGGGCCGGGGGATCAGTCCTTCTTGGCGTAACAGGCCAGGGGCTTGCCCTGGGCCATGGCCAAGGCGCCAAAGTGATCTATAACTCCTGGTAAAAAATTACCAATCAAACTATAGGCTGTAATACACTACTGTTATCTGAAATATCATAATGCGCGCCACAACAAAACGTTTAAACCAAATCCCGAGGAGGAAAAAGTTAAATGGGGGCTTACCGCGTCGCACAAATTTGTCTCAATGGTCATACCATTACCGCCTCTTCAGATACCTATCCTCAATTTAAGGAGGCATACTGTTCAAAATGTGGCAAGCCAACAATAACGACTTGCCCAAACTGTAATACAAGTATCAGAGGATATTATGAAGATGAGGATGGATTTGGTTTCGGTAGTGACTATTCTCCACCCTCCTTTTGCTATAACTGTGGAAAGCCGTTCCCATGGACAGAGGAAAAATTGGCATCTGCCATTGCGTTATTAGAACTGAGCAAAAAGTTTTCAGAAGATGAGTTACAAACAGTTCGATCAGATTTAATCGAATTAGCCACAGACTCGCCAAGGACACAAGTTGCTGCTATCCGTTTTAAAGAGGTATTAGGGCGAGTGGGTGCATCGGTCGGTGAAGGTTTGCGCAGCATCCTCGTGGACATTGCCAGCGAAACGGCAAAAAAGACCATTTGGGGCTAGTCTATATTTGGCATCTCTTTTGTGTGAGGCATGGTTCTACGCCATGCCATTTTTAACATATCCGTCTTGTTGTCTGAACGCAGTTCAGCTATTGATAATTTAACAGCGTTCATGATACTAATAACTCTAGTTACGCTTTAATTGCCATCTTTGATCCAATCAATCAAATCGCAATCAAGGGGCGCGGTTGCGCCCTCATGGCCTCTACACCAGGGAGCGCGAATATGAACAGCCAATACCCCCCGGTGCCCTCAGGCAAAAAATGGTTCAAGGAACTGGTGGCCAAAATCACCCTTGTAGTCCTTGGCCGGGGCCTGGCGGCGGCGGCGAACAGGGACCCGGACATTCGCCGGGAAGTCTCCAAATGGCCCAACGGCTTCAGCCTGATGATGAACATCAAGCCGGGCGGCCCGCGCATGACCGTGGAAAAGGTCGGCGGCAGGCTCAAATACCGCGGGGCCAAGCCCGACGACGCCACTCTGATCATCAATTTCAAAAACGTCGACGCGGCGTTCATGCAGTTCACGGCCCAGATCGGCACTACCAGGGCCTTTGCCGAACACCGCTACACGGTGGCCGGCGATTTGGGCTATGCCATGAGCTTTGTCCGCTGCATGGATGTGTTGATGGGCCACCTGTTCCCCGGCCCGGTCAACAAACACTTATTAAAAAGGCTTCCGCCGATGCCCCTGAAAAAGCAGTTGATCAGGCTCTACATCTATACCATCGGCATTCCCCTGGGCCGCTAGCCCGTTATAAACAGGAGGACAAGGCATGCTTCCTTCCTATTATGAATTCCATAATCCGGTAAAGGTCGTCTCCGGCAAAAAAGCCCTGGAGAACATCCCCTACGAACTGGAACAGCTGGGCGTCAAGCGGCCCATCGTGGTCACCGACAAGGGCGTAGTCGAGGCGGGGCTATTGAAGATCGTCCTGGGCGCCTTCGACAGCTCGGGCCTGACCATGGGCGCGCTCTTCGACGAAACACCGCCCGACTCGGACGTGGCCATCTGCAACAAGATCGCCGCCCTGTACCGCGAAAACGAGTGCGACTGCATCATCGCCGTCGGCGGCGGATCGCCCATCGACACGGCCAAGGGCGCGGGCATTGTCCTGGCCGAAAACGCCGAAGACCTGATGCTCTACATGGGCGCCGAGCGCCTGACCAAGCCCATCCCGCCGCTGATCGTGGTGCCCACCACCAGCGGCACCGGCTCGGAGGTGACCTACGCCGCCGTGATAGCCGACCGCAAAAAGGGCATCAAGATGGCCTTCACCAGCTATCTGATGCTGCCCAGGGTGGCCGTGCTGGACCCGAGGATGACCCTGACCCTGCCGGCCAAGATCACCGCCGCCACGGGCATGGACGCCCTGACCCACGCCTGCGAGGCCTATTACTGCCTGCAAAAAAACCCCATCTCCGACGCCCACGCCATGGGCGCCATCAAACTGATCAGCGAAAACCTGCTCACGGCGGTCAAGGACCCCAAAAACGAGCAGGCCCGCATGGCCATGGCCAACGCCGCGCTACTGGCCGGGGCGGCCTTTTCCAACTCCATGTGCGGCATGGTCCACAGCCTGGGCCACGCGGCGGGCGGTGTGTGCCACGTGCCCCACGGCCTGGCCATGAGCATCTTCTTGCCCTTTGGCATGGAATACAACATCGACAAGACTGGCGACGTCATCGGCGAGTTGCTGCTGCCCCTGGGCGGGGCCGACGAATACGCCAAGACCCCGGCGGCCCAGCGTCCCTACCGCGCCGTTGAGCTGATTCGCAAGCTCAGGCAAGACCTCTACGACGCCTGCGGGCTGCCCCAGACCCTCAAGGACGCCGGCGTGCCCAGGGAAAAGCTGGACGAAATCGCCCAGGCGGCCATAAACGACGGCGCCCACGCCTTCAACCCCGAGGAAATGGACCTTGGCGACGCCACCCGCATGTTGCAGGCGGCCTACGAATAACCCCAGGGATGTGAGTCGAAATGGCTGAGATAATCGGAACCAACAACAAGGTCCTGATCGTTGACCTGACCACCCAAACCACCGAGTTGTACAAGGTGGCCGAACAGGAGCGCCTGTGCTACCTGGGAGCCAAAGGCTTGGGCCTTAAACTACTGTACGACCGCCAGGAGCCCGGGGCCGACCCCCTGGGGCCCGACAACCACATAGCCTTCATGCCCGGCGTGTTGATGGGCACAGGAGCGCCGTGTTCGGGGCGTTTCTTCGCGGTGACCAAATCGCCGCTCACCGGCATCTTCGCCGGTTCAAGCTGCGGCGGCCCGTTCGGCATGCAGCTCAAGACGGCAGGCTGGGACGGCCTGGTGATCAAGGGCAAGGCCGACAAGCCGACGTATCTTTTCCTCGATGAAGAAGGGGTGCAGTTCCGCGACGCCGCCGATCTATGGGGCATGGAGACCACCGCGGCCATCGAAAAGCTCGACGCCAAGCGCCAGGCCTCGGTGGTCATCGGCCCGGCCGGGGAAAACCTGGTCCGTTTCGCCAATATCCGCAGCGGCCACCGTTTTTTGGGCCGGGGCGGCATGGGCGCGGTCATGGGCGCCAAGAACCTCAAGGCCATCGTGGCCAAGGGCGGCGCGTACAAGATCCGGCCCGTGGACTCCGACAGCTTCGAGCGCCACAAAAAACGGGCCACCAAGTACATCAATTCCAACGATATGACCGGCGACGTGTACCGCAAGTACGGCACGGCGGCCAACGCCCGGATGAACCAGGAAGGCGGCATCCTGCCGGTGAACAACTTCCGCGACGGCAAGCACCCGGACTTTGATCTGATCTCCGGCCAGACCATGGCCGCCAAATACGACACCTCGCCCCACACCTGCAAGCCCTGCACCATCATGTGCGGCCACAAGGGCACCATCCGCGGCGAGACCAGGCCCATCCCCGAGTTCGAGACCGTGGGCCTGCTGGGCTCCAACCTGGGCATATTCGACACCGACGCCATCAGCGACTGGAACGAGATCTGCGGCCGCCTGGGCCTGGACACTATCAGCTCCGGCGGCACCCTGGCCTGGGTCATGGAGGCCACGGAAAACGGGCTCATCGACACGGACCTGAAATTCGGCTCCACCGATGGCATAAGCCAGGCCCTGGAAGACATCGCCTACCGCCGGGGATTCGGCGACGACATGGCCAACGGGTCCCGCTGGCTCTCAAGCAAATACGGCGGCACCTACTACGCCATGCACGTCAAGGGCTTGGAGATGGCGGCCTACGACCCGCGCGGCTCCTTCGGCCAGGGGCTCAACTACGCCGTGGCCAACCGCGGGGCCTGCCATTTGTCGGCCTACCTGTCGGCCCAGGAGGTCTTCTTCAAGATGCTCAGCCCCCAGTGGACCATGGCCAAGGCCAAATGGGTGCGCTTCTTCGAGAGCCTCACGGCCTGCATCAACTCTTTGCAGACCTGCCAGTTCACCATGTACGCCTATCTGTTCGAGTCGCCGGTGGTAAAGATAAACCCGACGTTTGTGTTGTGGGCAAACATGCAGCTTGCCCCCGAGGCGGCCATGCCCCTGGTGGACATGAGCCTGTACCGGGGCTTTTGGTCATCCATCACCGGCCAGGACATCTCCCTGTGGAACTTCTTCAAGGCTGGAGACCGCATTCACACCCTGGAGCGCTACATGAACACCAGGGAGGGCGTCAGCCGCACCCAAGACACCCTGCCGCCGCGCATGCTGCGAGAAGGCCGCCCCTGCGACCCCAAGGGCAGGCCCGTGCCGCTGAACAAGATGCTCGACAGCTATTACAAACTGCGGGGCTACAACCGCAACGGCATCCCCAAGCCGGAGACGCTGATCAAGCTGGGCATCGTCTAAACCTTTTGCATTCAGGCCAAACGCCCCAGCCCATCCGGGGCGTTTGGCCTAAAATATCCACATCCCGCCGCCAAGAAAACCCCGCTTTACGGGTGGGGCACAGGCCCTTCCCATCCCGTGGATAACCGGCTAATTTAAAAATGAATTAACGTATCGCAACTCTTTTGTCACCCACTAGTAAAAATGTTTGACATCGTCCTGCGCTTGGTCTATTTCAATTATGACATATGCTCGGTCAAGCATATGTAAAAGGGCTTGCGTATTTCCCACCCGCCCGGGGCCCGCAAGGTGAGAGATTAGGGACTAAAGAAGCTGGAGTTAAACATGAAAGTCAAGAGGCTAGCACAGGCGCTGTGCCTTGCGGCGGTGTTATGCATGCCGCTTTCGGCCAATGCCGCCAAAGACGTTTACGATCTCGGCGTCCTTAACGTAACCGCCGGCAAAAACGTCACAGAGGAAACATCCGTAACCAACATCATTACAGAAGAACAGATCAAGGCCACCAACTCCCAGACGGTTGCCCAGGCCTTGAGTTACGCTCCGGGCGTGGTTGTCACCACGGGCAAGAAAAACCAGCCCGACGTCATGATCCACGGTTTTGATCAAAGCCACATCCTGGTCCTCATCGACGGCGTGCCGTTCTATGAGACCTATTACGGCTCGCTGAACCTGGACCAGATCCCCACCGACATCGTTTCGGAAATCGTAATCACCAAGGGCGCCCCCTCGGTGCTCTACGGCGCCGGAGCCCAGGTGGCGGTTATCAACGTCGTCACCAAGCAGGGCACCGAAAAACTGGCCCTGTCGTTCAACGCCGAGGCGGGCAGCGGCGACCTGTACAAGGCCAGCCTCAGCGCCGGCCAGCAGGTCGACAAATTCAACTACTGGTTGAATTACGTCCACCGCGAGCAGAGGACCTGGAATCTTTCCAATGACTACAGAGTCCGCGAGGGCGTGATCCAGGTCGGCAAAAGCAAAACCAACACGGTGATCCAGCCCGACGGCACCCGCGTCAACGCATCGACCACCGTCGACTCCTTGTGGGCCCGCCTGGGCTATCAGCCCTCGGACGCCACGGACGTGTTCGTCAACCTGCACGTGATCCAGTCCGATCGCGGCATGCCCCCCAGCACTGATTACCTGCGCGTCTTCACCGGCCGCGACGGCTTTTCCGATATGGCCCGCTACGGCAAGTACAACGAGCTCGGCGGCGACTTCAGCGGCAGGCACAGCTTCAACGACTGGGTCTCACTCAAAGGCAAGCTGTTCTATCACCAGCACAAAGACGAATACGAATCCTATGAGGACCTGACCTACAGCAACCCCTTTGCCACCAGCACCTATGAGGATTACACCCTGGGCGGCGCCCTGTGGCTGGAGATGGACCCCTGCGAGCAGTTTGCGTCCCGTTTCTCGCTGCACTACAAGGGCGACTCCCACAAGAGCAAGGACGCTGACTACCTGCCCATGGCCGAGGCCTTCTCCTACACCGGCAGCGGCGCCGGCGAGCTCGAGTGGAAGCCCCTGGCCGGCGTCTCGGTGGTGGGCGGCGTTTCCTACGACTGGTTCAACGTGGACAAGGCCCAGGAAAACAATACCGACTCAAACGGCGACCTGATCAATCAGGAAGACCTGGACACCCCGGGCGTGATGAGCGAATGGAACCCCATGATCGGCGTAACCTGGCAGGCCCTGGAACAAACCCGTATCTTCGGCTCCATCGCCCGCAAGACCCGCTTCCCGCAACTGAACCAGTTGTACTCCAGCAAGTCCGGCAACCGGGAACTGGAGGCTGAAAAGTCCATCAACTACACCGCCGGCGTGGTCCAAAGCTTCGGCCCGATCCTTGACATCGAACTCAGCGGCTTCTACTACGACATCACCGACTGGATCAGCAAGGACGGACCCTACATTGACAGCATGTACCGCAACTACGGCAAGATCCATATCTACGGCGCGGAGATCGGCTTTACCAGCAATCCCACCGAACGACTGAAGCTGAGCCTGTACTACACCTACACCAAGTCCGAGGACAAGAGCGACGGCGCTGTCACCGACCATGTTCGCATGGTGCCCGAGCACAAAGTCGACGCCTCTGTGGGCTACATGATTCCGGTCATCGAAACCAACATTCAGCTGACGGCCCTGTTCATGGGCGAGATGTACGATCAGCTGCCCACGCCGACGTATCCCGACGACGAGGAAATCAAAAACAGCGGCTACTTCCTGCTGAATGCCCGCATCAGCAAGAAGTTCTGCGAATATTTCGAGGCCTATGTGGCCGCCAACAACATATTCGACAACGACTATGAATCAGAAGTAGAATATCCCGGTCCGGGCTTCAACTTCTGGTTTGGCGCCACGGCAAGCTATTAAAATCCAGTTGGGAAAGGCCGTCATGGCCTTTCCCAACCGTAGTCCGGCAAAAGCGTGGTTTTTTCGGGCTGCTCAAACTTGTTGGTCATACAAGCCAAGAAGTCCGGTGGGCCTGCCCCATTGCAGGTTCCGCGATAATCTCAGGGGCCGCGCAAGCGGCCCCTTGCACTTCACGGGTGAGCCTATGTCCCGCTTGCGGCTTTGCATTATTTTCATTGCCTTTTTGACGTTTGTATTGATTTCTTCGAGCCTTTACGCCGCCGAAGTCACCGACATGGCCGGGCGCACGTTCCAGACCAAGCGGGACGCCAAACGCATAGTCACCACATTCAAACCGGCGACATTGTGCGTAATCAGCCTGGGCCTGGCCGACCGTCTGGTGGGCGTCGATAGGGCCTCGCGCACGGACTCGCTCCAGGTCGCCGTATACCCGCAGATCGCCAAGGTGCCCACGGTGGGCGACCGGGGAGCCGGTCTGAATTTCGAAACAATTGTCGCGCTCAGGCCCGATCTGGTTATCCTGTTTTCGCAGTTGGACGGCGCCGCCGTTGCCCAGCGCCTGGAGCGGCTTGGCATCGCCTGCGTGATCATCAAACCTGAGAGTTTCGACGATATCCGGCGTTCCTTGGAGGTCATCGCCCAAGCCGCCGGCCACCCGGAGGCGGCCCAGCGCGCCGTGGGCGTCATGAACAAGACCGTGGAGACGGTCAAGGCCAAGGTGGGCAGTCCGGCCAAACGGCCTGCTGTCTACTACGCCTCGCCCCTGGGCACCTTCCAGACGGTCAGCGGCGACATGCTCCAGTCCAAGATGATAGAGCTGGCGGGCGGACGCAATGTCAGCGCCGGTTTGACTGGGCACTTCCGCCCCATATCGCCGGAGCAGCTTGTGGCCTGGCTGCCTGACTTCATCATGATCAGCCGGTATTGCCCGGACTATGTGCCAAAGATGCTCTCCGGCCCGCAATACGCCCACGTGCCCGCAATCAACAATGACAATATTTTTGATTTCCCGTCCAACCTCGCCCCCTGGGACTACCCGTCGCCATTGGCGGCCCTTGGCGTGGCCTGGTTGGCCTGGCGGCTGCACCCCGCGGCCATGTCCGGCGTTGACATGATCGAACTCACTGAAGAATTTCATCACGAACTCTTCGGCAAGACTTTCAGCCAACTGGGCGGTGATCTGGGCCCGCTACGCAAGGACCCGCGCCGGTGAAAAACATCTTTGTCAATACCTTCAACGGATGGCTGCTGCTGGTATTGGCGTTTGTGCTGTCTCTTTTCGCCGGGCGCCTGCCCATTAACGGCGGCGAAATGTGGACCATAGCAACTACTTGGCTGGGCGGCGGCCCCATGCCCGAGTTCCTGGAGGCCAAAGCAATGGTCCTGCTGATGGTGCGGCTGCCGCGCTGCCTGATGGCCCTTTTGGCCGGGGCCGGGCTGTCCATCGCCGGGGCATCTTATCAGGCCATGTTCCGCAATCCCCTGGTTTCGCCGGATATCCTGGGCGTCAGCGCCGGATGCACCGTTGGCGCGGCCGTGGGCCTTGTGTTGCCCGGCAGCAACATGGCCCTGGTGCAGGTCTTCGCCTTTACGGGCGGCCTGATTGCCGTGGGCATGGCCATGGGCATCGCCAGACTGGTGGCCGTGCGGCCCATGCTGGTGCTGGTGTTGGCCGGCCTGGTGGTGACGGCCATATTCAACGCCGTGTTGATGATGGTCAAATATGTATCCGATCCGTTCAACCAGCTTCCGGCCATCGTCTTTTGGACCATGGGCTCCCTGAGCCGGGTCACCTGGGACGATCTACAAACAGCAGCGCCGATCATATTCGCGGGGCTTTTCGTGGTTCACTCCCTGCGCTTCAGGCTCAACGTGCTGTCGTTGGGCGACAACCAGGCCAAGAGCCTGGGCCAGAATCCGGGCCTTTTGCGGCTGCTGTTCATTGCCATCAGTTCGCTGATCGTCGGCCTCATCGTCAGCACCTGCGGCCAGATCGCCTGGATCGGCCTGGTCATCCCCCACATCGCCCGGACTCTGGCCGGACCCAACCACGAACGGATGATTCCGGTGTCCATCGTCTTTGGCGCGTTGTTCCTCTTGTTGGCCGACGACCTGGCCCGCTCCCTGACTTCGGCGGAACTGCCGCTGTCGGTGATCACGGCCATGGCCGGCGCGCCGCTGTTCGCCTATCTGCTGTACCGCAACCGGGGCTCGGGCTGGCTATGAGTTTGACTGTGGAACATATCAGCTTCGCCTATGAAGGCCACAAGGTCCTGGAAGATGTTTCCTTTCAGGTCTCGCCGGGCACCTTTTGCGCCCTGCTGGGCCGCAACGGCTCGGGCAAATCCACCCTTCTGCACCTCATGGCCGGTCTGCTACGGCCCGCCATGGGCCATATCAAACTTGCGGGCCGGGACCTGCGCGGCTCGTCCCGCAGCAGCATTGCCCAACGCATGGCCCTGGTGCTCCAGGAGCACGCCAGGATATTTCCCTTCACGGTCCTGGATGTGGTGGTCATGGGCCGCACACCGTTCATGCGCCTGAACCAGCGGCCCGGCCCGGCCGACTATGAGCTGGCCCTGCGGGCCCTGGAGGAATTGGACGCCGGGCACCTGGCCAAGCGCAATTTCAACCGCATTTCCGGCGGCGAACGTCAAATCGCCCTGCTGGCCCGTGGTCTGTTGCAAAGCCGGGAGAACCTGCTGCTGGACGAGCCCACCAACCATCTGGACTTCAATAACCAGCACATCCTGTTGGGCAGGATCAAGGCCCTGTGCGAAAAGCGTGGCACCAGGGTCGTGGCGGCAATGCACGACCCGAACCTGGCCCTGGCCTGGGCCGATCAGGTGGTCATGCTTTCGGGGGGCAAAGTCCTGGCCCACGGCCCGGCAGCCGAGACCATGACCGCCGAGATGGTTGGCCGTTTATACGAGGCCGACGTACGCAAGATCGAATTCAACGGCGGTGGCTTTTTCATGCCTCGGCCGCCGGGAGACCGCTCATGAGCCGCGCAGTCGTCATCATCACCGGGCCCATCATGAGCGGCAAATCGACCCTGGCCGCCCGGGTGGTGGATGAGCTGCGCCGCCGGGGCCTGGCCTTGGGCGGCATGGTGGCCCGCAGCCTTTGGAACGGCGACGACCGCTACGGCTTTGACATGGTGGATTTGGCCAATGGCTCGGTGACGCCCCTGGCCCGCAAACAGCCCGCCGGGGCCGCCCGATACCCGGTACCGTTTGATTTCTTTGAAGACGGCCTCCTTGCCGGACGCCTTGCCCTGGACCCCGAGCGCTGCGCCGCCTGCGACGTGGTGTTTTTGGACGAAGTGGGCAAGCTGGAGGTGGCCGACCAGGGCTGGGCCCCGCTGATGCCGCCGCTGTTGGCCCTGGACAGGCCGGTGGTCGTGTTGATCATCCGGGATTTCCTGGTGGAAACGGCCCTGGCCAAATGGAGTTTGCATGAGGCGCATGTTGTAAACGCCTCTGATGAACACGCATACGAAAAGCTACTTAACCTCTTGATCTTGAGCGGGAAATAGCGATGTTGAACGAACAGATGCTGGTATGGTTCCCCGTGGCCGCCCTGGCCGCCTACCTGCCGGCCACGGTGCTCGGCCTAATGCGTCAGGCCCGGTTTTGCCGGATACTGGGGAGCATCGGCCTGTTGGCCCTGCTTTCGGGCATCGGCTCCGTCTGCTGGCTGGCCTGGCGACCACCAATGTACGGCCCCTTCGAGTCCATGATCTACCTCGCCGTTGTCATCGGCCTGGTTGGCTGGTTCACCGGCCGGGGCCCGGCGCCTCTGCCGGGCGGCTGGTCCGAAGGCCTCATTTCGGCCATTCTTCTTCTGTTGCTCACCTTCCCGGCCGAGCTGGACGTGGATTTCTACATGTATGACCACCCGCTGCCGATCCTGTTCTTCCAGCTTCGCCTGGTGGCGGTGGGCATATTGATGTCGGCGTCGCTTTTTTATCTGGCTACCCTGACCAAACTGAAGCAAAACGGCGAGCGCGCCCTTTTGATGCAAAACGGCCGCAACTTTCTGCTGCTGGGCATGACCTGCTTTTTGGGCGGCGAATTCTGCGGCTCCTTATGGTGCCTGCTCTGGCTGGGCGAATACTGGCGTTGGACCAACAACTTCCTAATGGCCACGCTGATGTTCCTGCTGATGATGCCGGCCTTTCACCTGCCGCCGCGTCTGGCGGCCAAGCCGGTGCTCAAGGCCCTTCTGGGAGGTCTGCCCGGGCTCATCCTGTTCACGCTGACCATAGTCCATCAGGTGTTGCACGCATGATCAAGAAAATCGCCTCACTATACGTAACCCTGGCGTCCCTGGCGGGCATGATCATCTGCCTGTTCTGGGGCTGGATCATGGGCTTCACCCCGGCTTTCCGGCCGGTGATGCGCTCCATGAACGATCAGCTGATCATCGACTGGCTCCTCGACGCCCTCACCGCCCACCCCACGGTGGCTGTCTGGTTCATCCTGCTGTGCCTGTGCGCGGCCGTGCTGTTCGTCAACCTGGCCGCCTGCACCGTCGACCGCCTGTGGCCCTGGATCCAAAACGGCGGCGGAACGCGGCGGGTCCTGCTGCTGGCCTCCCACGTGCTTTTCGCCGTGATTCTATTGGGCCATGCCTCCAGCTTCGTGGTCGGCTTCAAGTACGACATGATCAAGCTCACCGACGGCGGAGTAATGCCCCTGGAACAGGGCTATGAATTGCGGGTTGAAAAGGTCGTCTATCTCGACGACCCGGAGCTGTTAAAGCTGGAGCACAAAAAGTCCAAACGCGTACTGACCAGGGAGGCCTTCAACCGCTACGAAAACGGCGCAGTTGTCTCCATGTTCAAAGACGGTCAAAAGATAATATACGGCAAGGCGCTCTTGTTGCAGCCGCTAAACGAAGGCCAGATAACGGTGTCCTTGACCGGCATGTATATCGACGAGGACGACCCCAAGGAGCAGCCGGGCGGGGTCTTCGCGGTGGTCAAAAGCCCTTTCAACGAGCTGTTCTTCGCGGCCTACGCCCTTTTGATCATCTGCATGTTCGGTTTGCTTTTCGCCGGCTGGCGCAAGGTTAGCGACGACTGAGGCCCCGGTGCGGCCTTGTGGTTCCGCAAGGTCGCACACGGAAAACGCGATCAGTTGCCGGGCTTGGGCCCGATGCTTTCGATGACCCGCATGCTCTTCCATTTGCCGCCGCGGTACCGCAGCCAAAGCAAGGTGCCCAGAATCCAGATATAGACCGTGATCATCGGCCAGACCACGTACACCCCGGCGTGGGCAACCTCCACCAGCAGATACACCGGCACCAACATCACCGTGAACGATGCCGCGGCGATGACCATCATGACGTAGCGGGAATCTCCGGCGCCCTTTAGGGCTCCGGCGTAGATGATGCCCAGGCCGTCGAAAAGACAATACACCGCCACCAGCCGTAGCAAAATCACGCCGAGATCCATGACCTGGGCCTTGACCACCGGGTCCTGGGCGCCTGCCTGGAACCAGGCGATCAACTCCCGGGGAAACACCTGAAACGCGGTCATCACTACGGCCATGTAGGCCAGGGTGATATGCAGGGTGGAGCTTGTGGCAGTCACGGCGTCTTCGGGCCTGCCCCGGCCGATGGCCTGGCCGACCATGGTGCTAAGCCCCACCGAAAATCCGATCATGGGCAAAAAGGCCAGGGAGTCTATGGAAAAAACGATATTGGTTGCCGCCAGTTCGATGGTGCCCAGCCTGCCGATCATGAAAATAAAGAAGGTGAAGGCGAATATCTCCAGGAAGAACTGGACCCCGCCGGGCAGGCCAAAGCGCATCAACCGGCCGAACAATTCTCGTTCCAGGCCGATCCTGGCCAATACGGCGAAGCGTTTGTTGTGCTGTCTGTTAAAGACCAACAAGACGAACAGGCACGTCGTAAAGACCTGGGCGGTCACGGTGGCTATTCCGGCCCCCACTATGCCCATCTCCGGAAACGGCCCCGCCCCGTAGATCAGGCAGTAGTCCAGGGGGATGTTCAAGGCCGCGCCCAGGAAATTGACGATCATCACCGGCCGGGTTATGCCCCTGCCGGAAAAAAAGCAGCCCAGGGTCACGGCCATCACCGCGAATCCGGCGCCGATGGTAAGAATTCGGAAATAGGCCACTTCAAGCCAGTAGATGCTCTCGGGGTGGCCGCCCAGGATGAACAGGGGTTCGGCCAAGAAAAACAGCGACGCCAGCACCGCCCCGGCGAAAACACTGAACCAGATGCCCTGCCACAGGGCCGCGCCCACGCGGTCGTGGGCTCCGGAGCCGACGTACTGGGCTATGAATACATTGGTGTAGGAGGCCACGCCCATGAAGAACGAGATAAACAAAAAGCTGGTTATGCCTGCGGGCAAGGACGCGGCAATTGCCTCCACGGAGTAGTTGCCCAGGAAAATGCGGTCGGTGAATTGCATCAGGGTGGTGGCGGCCATGGATACCACCAGGGGCAGGCCGATGCGCAGCACCTCCCTATAACCGCCCGTGATAGACCACCTTTTCCACATGAGAGCACCCGTAACCCGTAAAAGAATATGACGCGTCCCTGCCGGAGGACGCGCCTAGAGGAGATGAAAGTCTATAGGCCTGCAACGGGCCTGTCAATCAAGCCTGCCCAGCATCTCCTCCAATTCCGAAGCCAGCACGGGACGCCCCAACATGTTGCCCTGAACCTGGTCGCACATCATCTTGCGCAAGACCGCGAGTTGTTCATTGGTCTCAACCCCTTTTGCAACTACGATCAGGCCCATGGTGTGGCCCAGGGCAATAATGCCGCGGACAATGGCTTCACCCTGGGGGAATTCGGTAACGCCTGCCGTGAATTCAGGGGCGAACTTGATCTGGTCCAAGGGCAGCGCCCTGAGGTTTTCAATGGAACAGGCTCCGGAACCGAAATTATCCAACGACAGCCGCACGCCCAAATCGGCAAACTCGCGCAAGGCCGCTACAACTTCGGTGTGTTCGGTAAAAACAGGGGCCTCGGCAAACTCTAGTTCGAGGTTAGCCGGCGGCAGCCCGGAAATGCTCAGAGATTCTTGAACAAACCGGACAACGTTTTTGTCGCACAACTGAATGGTGGACAATCTTACCGACAATACCAAATCCGGATCCATGGCCATCCATCGCCTCGCCTGGCTGCAGGCCTGGGTCAAGGCCCAATTCCCGATGGGGATGATCAAGCCGGTTTCCTCGGCCAAATCAACAAAAGCATCGGATCCGAGACAACCTCTTTGGGGATGAATCCAGCGCAACAAGGCTTCCACGCCCACGATCCGGTTGCCGCTGATGTCAAACTGAGGCTGATAATGGATCTGGAATTGGTTTTTTTCCAAGGCCTGGCGCAGTTCGCCTTCCAGCAATATCCGCCTCTGCATGGCTTCCTGGAGCGACGGAGTAAACAGCTGGTAATTGTTTTTGCCTTTTTCCTTGGCCCGGTACATGGCCAGGTCGGCGTTTTTCATCAGGCTCGGGACATCCCCCCCGTCATTTGGATACAAAGCGATGCCCATGCTGGCCCGGACTCTGACGGTTTGCCCGTGCAGGTCCATGGCCAAGGCCAGGCTTTCCAGAACCCTGCGGCACACGCGAACCGCCGCCGCCTCCGATTCCACCGCCTCAAGGACCATCACAAATTCGTCGCCGCCCAGCCGGGCCACGGTGTCCTGCTCCCTGAGGCAACCTTGCAACCGAGCCGCGGTCCGCTTGAGCACGACGTCGCCGGCGTCATGGCCAAAGGTGTCGTTGATCGTCTTGAAGTTGTCCAGGTCTATGAATACGACGCCCACCTTCAAGTCGTTGCGCCGGGCGTGCTGGATCGCATGGGCCAGGCGGTCTTGCAGCAGTGCGCGATTGGGCAGGCCGGTGAGGGCGTCATGATAGGCCTGGTATTCAAACCGTTCCTGGGATCGTTTTATCTCCGTGATATCATAGAAAATCGCCAGGTAATAGACGATACGGTCCTGGTAATCCCTGATGATCGTCAGGGTCAGCCACTCGGGATAGGCCTCGCCGTTTTTACGGCGGTTCCAGTACTCACCGCTCCATTGGCCGTTTTCCGCCAGGCCCAACAAAACCTTTTCCTGCAATTCCAGCGAGTCTGATTCCGACCGCAGCACATCCAGTTGCCTGCCCACCAGTTCATTGGTGTCATAGCCGGTTATGGCCGTGCAGGCGGGGTTGGCCATCAGCACGATGCCGCCGGCGTCTGCCACGACTATGCCTTCAATCGCGTTTTCGATGACCTTGGCGGCCATGGCCTGTTCCTGTTCGGAACTCTTTCGCTCGGTGATGTCCCTGGCCAGGGCTACGAAACGGTCCTCGCCCAGCGGCGCTATGCGCACTTCGTAATTGCGCCGCCTGTCCTCCTCCTCCAACTCATATTCCAGGTTGACCACTTCCCGGCGTTTACCGGCCAGTTCGAGGGCCACCTTTATGCGTTCGGCCACTTCCTCGGGCATTATCTGTTCAATGTTATTACCCAGAAACTCCTCCGGAGGCACAAGGGGCCTCGACTCCGAACCACCGTGAAATTCCAGGTATCGCCCGTGCTTATCGACAAGAAAAAACATATCCGGCATGGCCTTGAAAATGGCTTCGAACTCTTCCTGTTTGTTCCGCAATACGGTGGTGGCTTTGGCAACATTGCGCCGCAGCAGCCAGTTCCAGGCGATCACGGCGGCCACCAAGACCAGGCAAACCAGGAAAACCGCGGCAAGCAGTTTCCATTGGTACGACGAAACAGCCCTTCGCCCGGTCCAGCGCAGCACAACCTCCATCTTTTCATCATTGGTAATAAGGGAAAAGCCCTGGTTGATCAGTTCCAGCAATTGCTTGTCTTGGGCCCGGACACCGGCCCGCAGCATTTCGGCGAGCACCGGCTTGTCGGAAAATTGAAATTGCTCCAGGGCGCCGTATTTGGCCAGTATGAATTTGGCCACCGGCTCATCGCAAACAAAGACCTTCACCTTGCCGCCGAGGGCCATCTTGATCAAGGCATCGTAATTGGGAGCCAACACAAGGGGGATGTCCGGCACGGCCTGTTTCAGGTGATTTTCCATGAAATCGCCGCGGACAACGCCGACCTGAAAACCATTCAGCCCTTGCAGGTCGTTTATCCGGTTTATTGTTTTGGAGGATATGATGCTGATATTGAGCTTGAAATAGGGCTGGCTAAATCCCAAGGCAGGGTCATCGCGCAGAAAAATACCGCCTATGACATCCGCCTTGCCTTGGCGGACCATTTCAATGGCCTTGTTCCAATCATAAAGGCGGTACTCGACCTCCACGCCGGTCTTTTTACCCCATAGTTTCCAGAGATCGACGGATATGCCGGACACATTGCCGTTGTCGTCGCGAAACTCAAAAGGAGCATAAGCGATATCACCCACCACCGTGACCCGGCGCTGGGGCTGTTGTCCCATGGCAAAGCCCATCCACAGCGCCATGACCAAGCAGGTGCATATGGCGACGGTCGATAAGAAATGACGCATACGCTCAACAAGTTCCAAACGTTAGGGCGAGGGTGGCAGGAGCCCCAGCGAATTTCGGAAGCAACCGACAATTTCGATAGGTAATAGTGCCAGATCACACTTGTTTGATCAATCTTTTCAGTTGATGAATCATCGGATGCTCCGGCAATGCCGGGGCCGGACGTTCAGACGAGCCCAGCCCCGGCATTATGAGCCGCGGTTGGTCATGCCAGGGCGGGGGAGAAAACCGCCTGGAGCACAAGACCGCCGGCGCCGGCGGCAACCCTGTGCGGCGCATTGGGCGGCATGACAGCCATGTTGCCGGGCCGGTAGACCAGGGTCCGTTCACCGAGCACGCACTTGCCATCCCCGGCCAGGACAAAATGAAACTCGGTCTGGTCCTGGTGGAAATGCTCGCCTATCTCCATGCCCGGCCCGATTCTGACCAAATGCACCGAAAATTCGCCATTGGTGTTTGAACCCGTGATGACGTTGCGTAAATGCACCCCGGAAAACCGGGGGTGCGGGTTCCAGGCCAAATCGGCGGCATTGGCAGATCCTTCCTCGGTAACAATGCATCCGACTTCAATAAAATTTAATATATCCGACATGTTCCATCCTTAATCCCATGGCGTTGCCGCCGGAAAATTTGTTTGCGCCTTTGGTCTCTCTGCTGTATCCTGGCGCTACATTTATTGTAACAGACTACTGCTACTTTTTATGTAGCACAAGGAGAAAAATGCCCACCACCACGCCAAAACCGGGAGCCCCCGTACGCGGCTCCAAGTCAGGCCGCCCGATAATGGCGCTGTTGGACCTGCTGGGACGCCGCTGGGCGCTAAGGGTCATTTTTGAATTGAAAGACGGGCCCATGAGGTTCCGGGCCCTGCAGGAAACATGCGATCAGGTCTCACCGACCATGCTCAACATGCGGTTGAAGGAATTGCGGGAAGTGGACATCGTCCAAAAAACCAACGACGGATATTGCCTGACGGAAATGGGCCAAGACCTCTGGAATTTGTTTGAGCCACTGCGCGGCTGGGCCGACCGTTGGGCAAAACGCCAGGGTTGATCAGTCTCCCTCCTCGGCATTTGGTTGCTCTTCGCCGCCCAACACCTCGAAAACGGCCATGGAAAGCTCGCTCATGGAAAACGGTTTGATAAGCACCTTGACGGCTCCCTGTTCCATGGCCTCTTTAATCAGGGCCGCATCTCCTCCTCCGGAGATTATCAGGGTGGGCATTTCCGGCTTGATAAAGTGGACCTGGTTCATCAGTTCCAAGCCGCTCACGACCGGCATCATGAAATCGGTGATCAGAACATCGAAGCGGGCCGGATCGCGTTGAAAGGCATCCATGGCTTTTTCCGCGCCGGTAAAGGTCGAAACGTTGTAGCCCAGGCCCTCGAGCATGGCCCGTCCCACTTCCAGCACCTCCGGATCGTCCTCCACCAGAATCAAATTGCCATGGCCGGTGACCACCGGTTCGGGCGGGATCTCCCTGGCTGGTTCGGACGGCTGGGTCAGGGGAAGAATCACCTCGAACATCGCGCCCTTGCCGTCGTGCTTGTTGCGGCCCCAAACCACTCCGCCATGTTCACGTACTATGCCGTCGACCACCGACAGGCCCAAACCGGAGCCGCCGCCCACACCACGAGTGGTGAAAAACGGGTCGAAAATCCGATCGGCAATATCGTTGGCCATTCCTTCGCCCTCGTCCTCGACCAACAATCTGGCGCAGCCGTTGCCGCCGTCGGAGACCGCCTCGCAAAAGGCGGGATCGGTGGTAGCGTCCAAGCTCACGGTCAACTTGCCGCCGCCGGGCATGGCCTGAGCCGCGTTGTTGATCAGGTTGACGAGTATTTGATGGATACCGCTGCTGTTGGCATGGACAAGCATAGGTTCCGGGGAAATATAAAACTCCATTTCCAGGGAACTGGGCAGAGATGAGCGCATGAAGCGAACCGACTCCTTGACCAGGGGGCGCAAATCAAGCTCTGTCTTATCCGTGGATTTTTGGCGGCTGAACATCAGGAGCTGCTTGACCAGGTCACGGGCCCTTGTTGAAGCGTCAATAACCTCGCCCAGTTCCTTTTCCGGCACACCGCCCTGCTTGACCTTGCGCAGGGAAACCTGGGTAAACCCGAGGATAACGGTCAACAGGTTGTTGAATTCGTGGGCGATCCCCCCGGCCAGGGTGCCCACGGCCTCCATTTTTTGGTTCTGGCGCAACTGGGTGGCCAGACGCTGGCGCTCAAATTCGTTCTTTTTCTTGTCGGTGATATCCGAAAAGGCGCCAACCACTCGCACGCTTTGGCCGTTTTCATCCGTGGCGAACACGCGGGCCGTAGTATGGAACCAACGCCAATCACCATCTTGATGCCTGAGGCGGTAGGTCCCTTCGTGAAATTTTATCGCGCCGGTTCGGAAAGCATTACGAACAAGGGCGAAGTCCCCAAAATCATCCGGGTGCATCAGCGCGGTGAGAGAGTCGAAATCCATGATCGAGTTTTGACGTTCCATACCCAGCAGGGCAAACAATCTGGGGCTGAAAAACGCTTCCCCGCCGAGCACGTCCCAATCCATGAGGCCGTCACTTGAACTGGCCATGGCCATTCTGTATTGTTCTTCACTTTGGCGCAGCGCTTCTTCGGCTGCGGCGCGGCTTTCCACCTCTTCGGCCAAGGCCCTGTTGCGCTTTTCCAACTCCCGCAGGGCGATCAAAGACGGCAAGACGACCAGGACCATCAACACAACGGCGACGAACACGGTCTGGATGACGAACCCGCCTTCCATTCTCCGGATATTTTTATCCCAAGAGGCCGAGCCAACGAAAATCTTCAATTCAGGCACGGGATAAATAAAGGCCATTTTCAGGCCCGAATCGCCTTGCTGTCCGGGAAACGGATAAGTAATGAATCCGCCTTGTGGTCGCTCTTTTACAAATTCCGCGAATTTGAGCATTGTGCTGGTAAGCATCGGCTTGTATTTGCTCAGCCGATCCGGGTCAGACAAATAGGGATGAACAACGATTTCTCCCTCTTGGGAGCCGATAAAAACGTAATTATCACCCTGGGGGCAATCAAACCGCACAGGACCCAACAACCCCTCGATATCCTTAATAGCCTGGTTTCGGGTGATTTCTCCGTTTTTATATTTGATTATCTGGGGTTTTATAGCCGCCAAGGCAATATGGACAAATTCTTGGAGTTGTCCCCTTACTCTATTTTCGTCATCTTCAACTATGGTTTTACTAACTCGTAAAAACCAGGCCGTTGAAAGGCCCAGCACCACCACCGTGCAAAACACTATCAGCCAACTGGCTCGTGGATATGGGAAACTTTGATTTTTGGCCAAAGCAAACGCCTTTTAAAGGGCTGACAAATGCGGCATGACGTCACCGGCTATTCTAGCATAAAAAAACAAACCGGAGAGGGGTGGGGGGAGGCCCCCTCTCCGGTCGAGCTATGCCCTTGGATGATGATCGAGCTGAATTGTCCGGGCATTTCTCACATGGAATTACGCATCCAAACCACTGGGAAGCGCCAGTTTTGCGCGTTTGTTTCCGTTAATAAATTCCATCCCTTGTTCAGATGCTTTGGCGGACGCTCCGCCGATTATGCCGGCCAGCAAGGTCACGGATTCACGGCTTTGCAGGGCCTGGGCCGACAATTCTTCCGCCGCCGCGGCGGCTTCTTCGGCGCTTGCCGCCACAGTCTGGGTGACCTTGTCCATCTCCGAGGTGGCCTGACTTATCTGGTCGACACCCTGGGCCTGTTGCTGGGTGGCGCTGCTTATTTGGGCCATCAGTTCGCCGACCTGCGCGGCGTACTTCTTGTTTTCGGTCAGGGCCTCGATCACCTGGTTTAGCTGGCCGGAGGTGATCTGCGTTTTCTTGTTGGCATTGAGGATCAGTTCTTCGGTGGTCTTGGCCGCTTCAGCGGCGCGCATGGCCAGGTTGCGAACTTCCTCGGCCACCACGGCAAAGCCCAATCCCGCATCACCGGCCCTGGCCGCTTCCACCGCCGCGTTGAGAGCCAGCAGGTTTGTCTGGAATGCGATCTCGTCGATCGTCTTGATGACCTTTACCGTCTCATCACCGGCGGCAACGGTTTCGCGCATGACCACGGCCATCTCGTTTGCATGGTCCTCGATTCTCTTGAAATTGGACGCCACGATACCCGTCATGAGTTCATTGACCTGTTGGGCGTTCCCGGCGTTCTGCCTGGCCATGGCGGCCAGTTCCTCCAGCGAGGCGCTGGATTCCTCGATTGCCGCCGCCTGTTGCGATGATCCCTCGGCCAGTTCCTGGCTGGCGCTATTGACCTGCCCGGCGGCCGCGGCCACGTTGTCGGCGCCGCTGTCGAGCTCCTGCATAACCATGGTGATTGGCCGGCTGACACCGCGGGAGAACAGGATAGTCGCCAGCATCGCGGCCAGCACAGCCACGGCGCTGATGATGATTATGCCTTTGGTGATGTTGTGCACCGGCTCCAAAAACTCATCTGCCGTCAGGGCGATCAGCACGCTCCAATTGATTCCCGGCACATGAACCACGCCGGCGAACTTGTCTACTCCACCGAAGTGATATTCAACGACCCCGTCGGAACCACTGACAATCTTGCTGACCAATGGTCCCATTCCTTCGGTCTTGCTCATATCGAGCTTCATGACCAGATCAGCCTTGGGATGCGCCAGGGTCAGGCCGGCGTTGCTGGTGACAACAGGGTAGCCGGTCTTGCCGATTTTTATTGAGGTGAAGGCATTGAAAAAGGCCGTATCCAGGCCGGCCGCCAAAACCGCCGTGACTTTTCCGTCGGCGGCCTTGATGGGCACGGCAATCATGGCGATGGGCTTTCCGGTTTTTTTGGAAATCACCATGTTGTCATTGGAGATTTCTCCCCCTATGGCCTTTTGAAAATAATCCCTGTTGGAGACATTGATGTCTTTGTATGCGCCGTTGTTGCCGTCGGCAATGACCTTGCCGTTGGGATCGGCAATGAAGATGGTCTCGTAATTTTCGCCCACCGACGCTCTTACGGCATCCAGTTCCGCGGAAAGGACCGTTGCGGCGTTTTGCCTTACTTCGCCCTGCTCATGCCCCAGGATGCCGGTTTCGCGGACCGTGGTGGGGGAGGCGGCCGCTTCCATTAAAAGCTTGGTCTCGCCTTTCATGATGTGATCAAGGGTCTCGCTGATCCTTTTTGCGTTATCGAACACCGACTGCATGGCCGAATCCATCATTGCAGTCGACGCGGAATAATAAGCATATACGCCAACAATCAATAGCGGGATCAGCACCAGCGAGATACCGCCGATTGACATCTTTTTTCCCAGTGAAAGGCTCATCTACCACTCCTCGTTGATCAATCCGGATCCGCCGTCGAATATCGGTGCGTGCCAACCATCCACCGAGCCCAATTGCGGCCGTGAAGCCATGCGCTGGGCCATTTTTTGAAGGATCGCACACAGGGAATATCCGGTTGGCAGACCATAGAAGCTGATTCTAGGCTCCAACAACCAAGTCTTTGCACCGACCTTTCCCGGTTCCTCCGGAAGGATCAGTATCAATTCCAATCCCTTCAAAAGGTCACGATGATGCAAGACAATGTCTGTTTCGTCTTGGGACTGTAGGCATAGGATTATGATCGGAGCGGGTGAGCCCAGGGGAGACCGCAGGGTTTTAAAAAATAAATCAAGATCTTCATGCACCATAACGCGCCAACCGGGCAAACCGTCCTTGAGGACCTTTGCCGTGATTTTACATTGGCCGTTTTCGTTTTCCTGGTTGCAGTAGAAAAGAAGTCTCATTGCACCCACCTTGCATGTTTTGCAAAAGCTTTTTAAGTGGGGATTGTTAATACAAAGGACGTGCCAAGAGCACCATATTGGTATTACCTTGAATTAATTAGTATTTTCATGATTAGTTTATCGGTTCGGCATCGTTGAACAGCCTAAATTCCGTTATTTGCGGAACCATCAGTTCGCAAATCATGGATTTTTTAGATTTTCCGCAAAAGGAAAACAGCCGGCCCGGGGGCTATAGGCGGCTACTTCAAGAAGGCGAGATCGTGTTTCTTCAGCAACCCGTACAAACGGGTCTTGGCCAGACCTGATACGCGCATGGCCTCGTTGCGGTCGCTGCCTGTCTCCAGCAACAGCCTCTCCAGATATTGACGCTCCAGCACATCCACGCAGTTGTCCCGAAAATCCTTGAAATTGGGCAACCGTCCCGCCTGTTCCAACACCTCGTCGAAGGCATTGTGTCCGGCATGGGTCGCCACTGGGGACTGCCCGCCGCCGCCTTGGCCTATCGTCGAGCGAATGCCCTTGGCCCGAAGTTCAACCGGCAGGTGCTGGCCAAACAAAACCGGCTCCGTGATGCAGCGGGACAAGACCATCTCCAGGGTGTTGAACAGTTCCCTGACATTGCCCGGCCAGTCATAGGTCCGCAGCAGATCAAAGAAATCCGGCGAAAAACCTTTCAATGGGATTTGATATTTATTGCAGAGCCTGTTGATGAAATGGACAGCCAGGTCTTCTATATCGTCGAGCCTGTCGCGCAGCGGCGGCAGTTTGATGACAAACGTCTTCAAGCGAAACAGCAAGTCGTCGCGGAATTGGCCTTCGTCAACCATGTACTGTAAATCGCGGTTGGTGGCGGCCAGCAATCTGAAGTCGCTGTGCTTTTCCGAGGCCCCGCCGACCGGACGGAAGCTGTGCTCCTGAAGGGCACGCAGCAGCTTTTTCTGCATGAACAGGGGTAGCTCGCCAACCTCGTCCAGAAAAAGAGTGCCGTGGTCGGCCTGTTGCAGCAGGCCAGGACGGGCCTTGTCCGCCCCGGTGAAGGCTCCCTTTTCATGGCCGAACAATACGCTCTCCACCAGGTTTTCCGGCAGGCTGGCGCAGTCTACAACCACGAAGGGCGCATTGGCCCTGGCGCTGTTGCCGTGCAGCACCTTGGCGAAAAGTTCCTTGCCGGTGCCCGTCTCGCCGGTGATCAGCACGTTGGCGTCAGTGGATGCGGCCTGGGCGGCCAGGTTCAGGCATTGCTTGATGGCCCTGCTATCACCGATGACGCCCGCCCGGTCCAAGGCACGCAGACCCTGACTGTTCTGCTTTTGGTGGCGGTATTCCAGGGACCGGTGCAAGGCCAGGCTGAACTGATCCATGGAAGGAGGTTTTTCCAGGTAATCCCAGGCCCCGTTTTTAACGGCCAGTTCCGCTCCGTCCGGGTCGCCGTATCCGGTCATGATAATGACTTCGGGGTTTCCCGGCCCTTCCTTGAGTACGGGCAGGGCCTCCAGGCCGTTGCCGTCGGGAAGGCGCACGTCCAGAAAAACCACGTCAAATTCCCGGCTGCCGGATTGTTTCAAGGCGTCGGAAACAGTCCCAACCGAAACGCTTTCGTGGCCCAGTTCAGCGAATTCCGATTCCAAAAGGCGGCAAATGCCCGGTTCATCGTCGACAACCAGAATCCTGGCCATGCATCCCCCGCTTGGTTCAGGTTCAACAAAGTCTTCTCGCTACTTAAAATAGCATCCCAGGCGGTGCTGAGCAAATATCGAAGTGATGTTCATATGGTATGCCTGAGTGGGGCATTTACTAAACCAGCAGTATCGCCGACCCCAGACCAACGACTAAAACACCGGCCAGCCACTGGCGGCGGTCAAAGCCCAGCCGGACGTCCCAGGCGCCGGGCCCGTCCAAGTTCCGGGTGGCCAGGGCCAGGGTCTGGCGCCAGGCCTTTTGGCTCCAGTAGCGCAGAAGAGACTGGGTCATCAGGATGACCCTGCGCCGCCACGGCAGCTTCAAGCCCCGGATGGCGAAGGAGGTCTGAACGGTCTTGATGCTCTGCCAGACCTGGGGCAGAAAATGCACGAACAGAGCCATGGACAGAGCTGTCTGCCAGGCCCTGCCGCGCAGAACGGGCCGCAGCAGCGAGGCCAGGGCCATACCCAGCGAGCGCGGCGAGGTGGCCAGGGCCAGGCACAGGCCGATAATCAGGAGCACGGCCAGGCGCAGGCCCAGTTCGGCAGAGACCAGGGCCGCCTCCTGCCAGCCAAAGCCGGTCCAGAGATCCAGGCCGAATTTGACGAGCATCCAGACCACCACGAATAAAATATAGGCCTTGGCCATGGAACGGTTGACAGGGTTGCGCAGGGTCACCGCGGCCAAAACAAGCCCTTGCAGCAATCCGAACAGCAACAACCCGCTCACCGAGGCCCGCAAAGCCAGCAGGCCGAAGACCATGGCCGCCAGGACCTTGATCCTGGGGTCCGCGTCTTCCAGAACCCCGGCCAGGGCGGAGGTGATGCCAGCGCTATGAGTAGCGGCTTGGGCCATGACTCAAGCTCACTTCCAGGTCTGGACGCCCAAACCGGCCTGCCAAGAGCAGGGTGGTCTGACGTCGAAGTCGGCTATACGGTCGAAAATTTCGCTGCTGGGCCCGGCCAGGGCCAGACGCCCGTGGCGCAGCACCACCCAGGTGTCCACCAGATCGGCCAGGGGCTCCAGGTCGTGGGCCGTGACGATCTGGGTCAGGCCGCCCTCTCGGTTGTCGGCCAGGGTCTGGCGCATCTGTTTGATGCCCGGATAATCCAGCCCGGCAAAGGGCTCGTCCAACAGCAGCACCGCCGGGTTGTGGTAAAGAGTGGCGGCCAGACACAGGCGCTTTTTCTGGCCCCAGGACAACTCGTGCACCGCCCGGTCCAGCAGATCGGCCAGGCCGTATTCCCGGGCCAGTTCCTCCAGCTCAGGCGGCAGGCCCTTGCCGTTTGTTTCCGCGCCCAGGCTGAGGTCCTCGCGCACCGTGGAGCCGATGATCTGCAAATCGGCGTCCTGCATGACCAGACCGGCCCGGCGCCTGATCCGCTTGAGTTTGCCCGGCGACTTGCAGCCGTCCACGCTGAGGCTGCCGCCGGTGGGTTCGTACAGCCCGGCCAACAGGGCCAACAGCGTGGATTTGCCGCTGCCGTTGGCCCCCACCAGGCCCAGAGTCCGGCCCTGGGCCAGTTCTAAGCTGACATCATCCAGGGCCTGTTCCTGGCCCGGATAGGCAAAGCTGACGTGTTCGACGTTGATCATTTGGGCAGCAGCCGTTTGTCCTGCATGAACCGGTACACGGCCACGGCGGCGGCCAGCTTGACCAGATCTCCCGGCGCGAAGGGCAAAAAGCCCACGGTCAGGGCCTTGAGCCAATCCACGTCAAGGACCATCTTCAGCCGGGCCACGCCTATGGCGTACATCACCACAATGCCGAACAGGCCCCACAGGACGTCCCTGAGCCAGGGCAGACGCGCCTCCAGCTTGCGGGTGGCCATGCCGGTGATAGCCGCCTGGGCGATGAAACCGATCAGGAAACCGCCGGTGGGTCCCAGCAAATGGGCAAAGCCCGACTTGCCGCCCACGAACACCGGCAGGCCCGCCAACCCCGCGCCGACATACAGGCACAGGACAATGGCCCCGCCCACCGGGCCCATGATCAGCCCGGCCATCATCACGAAAAACGGTTGCAGGGAAAAGGGGATAGGGCCAAGGGGCAGTTGCAGATAGGCCCCCACGGCCGTCAGGGCCGCCAAAAGCGACGTCCAGACCATGCGGTTGAGGCTGGTCAATGATTCGTTTTGCTGCATTGCGCCGAACTCCGGGAAAAAACCGCCGCGCCGGGCGGGCATCCCCGCCTGAAACGCAGTCAATGGCAAAGCATAGCGTCCAGCCGGTAAACGTCAACCATTTTCGCCAATGGTTTACAAACAGCCGGCCATGTCTCTGTTTTTTCGCCGCGACAGTGCTATAAATTACTGGAGGCGGGACACCTGCTCCGCCGCCCAGAGGCCACGGAGGTGCATTGATGCGGATCATCATCACCGGCGACGGCTCGCCGACATTGCACAACGAAAAATACGACGAGGCCTACCACTGCACCAGGGGAGCCGTGACCGAGGCCGCAGGCAAATACGCCGAGCCCTGCCGGGTGGCCGAAACGGCACGTCAAAACGGACTGTTGCGTATATTGGACATAGGCTTCGGCCTGGGCTACAACGCCTGCGCGGCCATTGACGCCGTGAGCCGGGCCGCGCCCCAAGCCCTGTTGGACATCGTGGGTCTGGAAAAAGACCCGGCCGCCCTGCAAGCCATCGCGGGCCTTGATCCCGGCTTGCCCAACTACGGCCTGATCAAGGCCTTGGCCGCCGCCCCCGGCGGGATGTTGCAACAGGGCAACATTAATCTGCGCCTGGTTTTGGGCGACGCCACCGAGACCGTCACCAGCCAGGACGGTCCCTTTGACATGGCTTATCACGATCCGTTCTCGCTACGTAAAAACCCGGAAATGTGGACCGCCGGCTTCTTCGGCAATGTGCATGAGTTGCTGGTCCCCGGCGGCGTGCTGGCCACCTACAGCTGTGCCCGGCATGTGCGGGACAACTTGCGCGCCGCGGGGTTCAGCGTATCCGACGGGCCGGTGCTCAACCGGCGGGGGCCCTGCACCCTGGCCTTTAAATAAGGTTGACAGGTCTCTACTATTTGGCAAAAATGCCAAATACAATCATGGAGGTCCCATTGGATCAGGCCAGACAAAACAGGCTCGAAGCCCGGGCCCGGATTCTCAAGGCCCTGGGCCATCCCAGCCGCCTGCTGATATTGGAGGAATTGGCCACGGGCGAAAAGTGCGTGGCCGAGCTGACCAAGGCCGTGGGCTCTGATGTTTCCACAGTTTCCAAGCACTTATCATCACTTAGGAACGTCGGACTGGTCCACGACCATCGGCGGGGCAATCAGGTCTTTTATCAGATAGCCACGCCCTGCGTCCTGAATTTTTTCAATTGCGTTGAGTCGGTAATCGAAGCAAACATCCAGCAACAGATCTTGTTGATAAAATAATTTTCTTTGATTTGTTTTTGGCTTTTTGGCCAAATTGCACACAAGCACGCCGAATGTGATCCGTTATCAAAATAAAGGAGGGGGCCGATGTCCAAAGAATGCGCCTGCAAAACCAACCAAGTGATGATCCTGGCCTGCTCAGGCGGTTCCAATGTAGGCCAGCTGAGCAACCAGGCGGCCATTGAACTGACCCGCGAGGGCGTTGGCACCATGTTCTGTCTGGCCGGCATCGGCGGCAATCTCTCCGGCTTCGTGCAGTCGGCCGTCGACGTCCCCAAAATGGTGGTCATGGACGGCTGCCAGATAGGCTGCGCCAAGGCCATCTTCAAAGAGGCCGGTGTGGACCTGCGGGGGCATATCGTGCTGACCGATCTGGGCATCGAAAAGAACAAGGACTTCGACCTTAAGCCGGAAGACCTGGCCAAGGTCAAGGAAGCCGCGCGCAAGGCCATCGTCTGAACCGCCGACTGATTTGGAGGCTCAAATGCTCCTGCAAAGCTATCGTAAGGAAATTTTCCGGGCTGACTGCAACCACAACTTTGAATCGGTCCACTGCCATGCCCACCTGGACCAGGACGTGGGCGAGTGCCTGCCCTATCTCAACGCCGAGTTGGGCGGCTTCGAATACATCGACGAGCCCCGTAGCGTGACCTTCCGTTCCCAGGGCAAGATAATCACCGTGCATCCCCGGATGATCGCCGTCAACGCCCTGAAAGACGCATCGGACGCCGACAAGATCCTGGAATGGCTCAAAAGCGAGATCAACGATATTTGGGAGCGCAGGGAGGCGATTCAGCCAAGCTTTGAATCCGCGCCCCGGCCCAGCGTCTTGGAGGTTCTCAAGCTGCTGCCCAAGACCAACTGCAAAAAATGTGGTCAGCCCACCTGCATGGTCTTCGCGGCCCAGGCGGCCGAGGGAGGCAGAGGGGCCGCGGCCTGTCCGGAGTTGACCGATGAGGCGGCGCGAAAGCTTGACAGCTATCTGGCCGGTTTTTTCGGGGAAGCGTAATTGTAACCTAATTGCGGCATACACTTAACACGCTTCCCGTGCGTTGGTCTGAAAATAACTACTCGGTGACTTTCAAAAATTATTGATGCTTGAGTAGTGAGGCCAATGCATGGACAGAGTACTTTTTGTGTGCACTCATAACAGCGCCCGCAGCCAAATGGCCGAGGCCTATTTGCGCCAGATGACCGGCGAGCGTTTCGAGATTGAAAGTGCGGGCCTGGAGCCCACGGAAATCAATCCCCTGGTTGTTGAGGTAATGAAAGAAGAAGGCATCGACCTCAGCCGGAAAAAAACCCAGAGCGTGTTTGACCTGTACCAACAGGGCCGCCTGTACAAATATGTCATTACCGTTTGCGAGACCGCCAGGGAGCAGGAATGCCCGATCTTCCCAGGTATCACTAAACGGCTGCACCTGCCTTTCGACGACTCGGCGCAGCTGACCGGCACCAGCGAAGAAAAATTGGCGGCTGTTCGCCTCATCCGTGACCGGATCAAGAACACGATGCAGGCGTTGTCTGAAGAACTGAATTAACGCCCACTATAGCGGTAGGCCACATTGACACCTACCGTTTTAATATGGTATTTATTTCGTTCATTGGCGAAATATAAAAATGAGAAAAAATGCAGGACATTACAGACATGATCAAGGCGTTGGCCGAAGAAAACCGGCTACGGGTTATCATGGCCCTGCGGGATAGCGACTTGTGTGCCTGCCAGATCACCGAACTGTTGGGCCTAGCCCCCTCAACAGTATCCAAGCACATGTCCATCCTGCGTCAGGCCCGGTTGGTGGAAAGCTGGAAAGAAGGCCGCTGGGTCTACTTTCGACTGGCTGACGGCCAAGCTGCGCCGGGGGTGCGTGAGTTGTTGGACTGGGCCGCCAGATGGCTCCCCGGCACCAGACAGATCCAGCACGACGCCCGGCGCCTGACAAATGTATTGCAAACCGACCGCGAGGAACTCTGCAGGAAGCAAAACCAATGCAAAAAATAAAGATTCTCTACCTTTGCACGGGCAACTCCTGCCGCAGCCAAATGGCCGAGGGCTGGACCAACCATTTGCGCGGCGATGAATTCGAAGCCGTCAGCGCCGGAGTGGCCCCCAAGGGCGTGGAACCGCGGGCCGTCATGGTCATGGCCGAGGCCGGGGTGGACATTTCCGGCCAGGGCAGCAAGGACGTGGAGCAGTTTATCGGCGGGGATTGGGACTGGGTGGTGACCCTGTGCGACAACGCCAACGAGGCCTGCCCGTTCTTTCCGGGCAATGTGCGGCGGGTGCACCGGGGCTTTGACGACCCGCCCAGACTGGCCCGGGGCGCGGACGATGAAGAACAGGCCCTTGCCCATTACCGCCGGGTGCGCGACGAAATAAAAGCCATGGTCGAGGCGTTGCCCGGATCATTGGAAGATTAACCGGCGGCGGGATGAACATGAACCAAGCAGCCCCCAAAAGACTGTCTTTTCTGGACCGCTTTCTGACCCTGTGGATATTCCTGGCCATGTTCGTGGGCGTGGGCCTGGGCTATCTGTATCCCGGCGTCAAGAACGTCATCAACTACTTCTCGGTCGGCACCACCAACATCCCCATCGCCATCGGCCTGATCCTGATGATGTATCCGCCGCTGGCCAAGGTCAAATACGAGCAGTTGGGCCAGGTCTTCCGCAACGGCAAGGTTTTGCTGCTTTCGCTTGTGCAAAACTGGCTCATCGGCCCGGTGCTGATGTTCCTGCTGGCCATTGCCTTCTTGAGTGGCCATCACGAGTACATGGTGGGCCTGATCCTCATCGGCCTAGCCCGCTGCATCGCCATGGTCATCGTCTGGAACGACCTGGCCAGGGGCGACACCGAGTACTGCGCCGGGCTGGTGGCCTTCAACAGCATTTTCCAGGTGCTGTTCTTTTCGGTCTACGCCTGGTTCTTCATCACCATGCTGCCGGAGTGGCTTGGCCTGGAAGGCGTGGTGGTGGACATCTCCATCGGCCAGATCGCCGAGAGCGTGTTCATCTACCTGGGCATTCCCTTCATCGCCGGGATCATCAGCCGGGTGGTGGGCCTGAAGCTAAAGGGCAGGGGCTGGTATGAAAACGTATTCATCCCCCGTATCAGCCCCATGACCCTTGTCGCCCTGCTGTTCACCATTCTGGTGATGTTTTCCCTCAAGGGCGACTATATCGTCGAACTGCCCCTGGACGTGATCCGGGTGGCCATTCCTCTTACCATCTATTTCCTGGTCATGTTTCTGGTAAGCTTTTTCCTATCCATAAAGGCCAAGGCCACCTATGAGCAGGCCACAACGCTTTCCTTCACAGCGGCCAGCAACAACTTCGAGCTGGCCATCGCCGTGGCCGTGGCCGTGTTCGGCATCGACTCGGGCCAGGCCTTTGCCGCGGTTATCGGCCCCCTGGTGGAGGTGCCGGTGCTTATCGCCCTAGTGGGCGTGGCCCTGCGCTTCAAGCAAAAGTATTTCCCCTTTGCCAAGCAGACACCAACAAGCGTCTGCCACGTGACATGCCAAGACTAACCCCGCATCGAGGAAAATGATGAAACGCTTCAAATTAGTTATTTGTCTTCTGTCCCTGACTCTGGTGTTGGCCCTTGGCGGCAACAGCATCGCCAACGACCAGGAAAAATATATCGTGCCCGGCAAGGTGACCCTGATCGACCTGGGCTCCCACAAGTGCCTGCCATGCAGGATGATGACCCCCATCCTCAACCAGCTGAAAAGGGAATATGAAAACAAGGCGGCCATTGTGTTCCTGGACGTCTGGCAGGACCAGGAGGTGGCCAAGGTCTTCGGCATCAGGGTCATCCCGACCCAGGTTTTCTTTAATGAAAAAGGCGAGGAAATACTGCGCCACGAAGGATTCATGGACAAGCAGACCATCGTGGACCAGCTTGCCAGAATGGGCGTGAAGTAGACCTTGGACCAGCTGCTGATCACCATAAACACCTGGATCACCTCGGGCAGCTGGGTGGCCGCCGCAGGCTGCTTTGTTTGGGGCGTAATCAGCGTGATGCTCAGCCCCTGCCATCTGGCCTCTATACCGTTGATAGTGACTTACGTGGCCGGCCAGGAAAAAGCCGTGAACCCGCGCCAAGCCGCGCTTTATTCGTTCATCTTCACCGGCGGGCTGTTCATCACCATCGCCCTTGTGGGGGTGATCTGTTCGATGATGGGCGTCATGCTTGGCGATATCGGCCCGTACTGGACCATCCTGGTCGGCGTGCTGCTGTTGTGGGTGGCCCTGGACATGATCGGCGTCAGCGCCCTGTCCATGTCCGGCGGCCTGATGAACAATCTCAAGGTCAAGGGCCTGCCCGGGGCCTTTGTCCTGGGCCTGGCCTACGGCGTATTGTCCGGCTCGTGCACCTTCGGGTTCATCGCCCCGATCCTGGCCATCATCACCGTGCAGAAGCAGATCGCCACGGGTCTGTTGTTCATCATATTGTTCGGCATCGGTCATTCCCTGCCCATCGCCCTGGCGGGCAGTTCCACGGCCCTGGTGGGCAAGGTTCTGGAAAACGGCTCCTTTCAAAAGGGCAGCATGTGGTTCCGCCGGGTGGCCGGAGTGGGCATCGCCCTGTTGGGCGTCTACTTTATCGTCTCACCGTTCGTCACTGTTTGAGCCTTATCGCCGTGTACAACTCCGCAAGGGCCCCGCGCCGGTTCAGCCTGATTTTGCTTGCCGCCGCATTTGTTTTTTGGGGGCCCGCCCAGACCAATGCCGAGCCCAAAAACTGGAACAGGACCAGCGAAGTCTGGAGCAACGACGCCTTGACCCTGGGCATGGGCCTGGAGGTGCGGCTGCGCTATGAATCCCTGGACGGCTACACCATCAATCGCTACGACCCCAAGGCCCACGACGATGTGCTGCTCAGCCGGATCAGGTTCAACACATCTCTGGACACGAAATGGGGGCCGTCGGTATTCGTGCAGCTCCAGGACTCGCGCTTTTGGTTATCCATGATGGAGGACGACCCCTCGTCCAAAAGCCCGTACCAGAACCTGCTGGACCTGCGCCAGGCCTATTTCCAGTGGCTGGGCCTTGGCGGCTCGCCCCTGGGCCTGCGTCTGGGCCGTCAGACCCTGGTCTACGGCGATTCGCGGATATTCAGCGAAAGCAATTGGGGCAACGTGGGGTCCTACACCTGGGACATCGGCAAGGCCATGTGGGACAGCGGCATATACAAGATCGACGGGTTCTGGGGCCAGCGGGTCTATTACAACAAGTCGGCCTTTGACAGCGAACACTACGACTATGACTTGGGCGCGCTATACGCCCAGATCAACCCGGAGGGGCCATATGGCCTGGACCTGTTCTACGTGCGCAAGTACGACCTGGACGGCGTTTTTAAGGGCGAAACAGGCACCGGCGACCTTGACGTGAACACCATCGGCTTTTATGTCCACGGCAAGCGCGGCGGCCTGAAGTGGCGGGGCACCCTGGCCGTGCAAGGCGGTGATATTGGCGGCGACCGGCTGGAGGCCTGGGGCGGCAACGTCACCGTGGACTACACCTGGGCCATGCCTTTGCGGCCCGGCGTGGAGGCGGCGGTGTCCTATGCCTCGGGCGACGAAGACCCCCACGACGGCCAAGACAACACCTTCCAGCAGGTCTTCGGCGCGGTGGACCGCTACTACGGCCTGATGAACCTGTTCTGCTGGTCGAATTTGCAGGACTACCAACTGGGCCTGCGCCTGGAGCCGCTCAAGGGTTTCCACATGGGCCTGGACTGGCACCACTTCAGCCTGGCCCAAGCCAGCGACGCCTGGTATTACCGCAACGGCTCGGTCATGCGCCGCGACGAAACCGGCCGATCCGGCACGGACCTGGGGCAAGAGCTTGATTTTTTCGTGCGCTGGAACCAGACCAAGCACATCGAATGGCGCTCCGGACTGTGCCGCTTTTTCCCCGGCGAATTCATCCAAAACACCGGCCCTTCCGGGAATGCCACCTGGTTCTTTTTGCAGGTCAGGCTGTCGTATTAATCCGGCCGCCGATTCCCGAAGCGCCTCACTGCCCCGCCCCCTGATCCAGCATTAATTGCCTTTCAATCGGCCCCGCCCCTGAAGTATGCTTCTAGCATTCTTAAAAGGGAGGCTAGTAATTGCCTGCCCGATCATCCTTAGTCGAGCCGCCAAGCTATCCAACAAGTTGGGGCCACCACTAAGCAAGAGGAAAAAATGGGAAATAATACCAAAATCGGAATAGTCATTTGTGATCGCTACCGTGGGTGTGCCGGGGGGAAATGCTTTAGGTCAATGCGGGACAGAGAAGGCGCCTTTAAAATTTACAACAAGGAGGACCAACTGGAAATCGTGGGATATACCTCGTGCGGAGGGTGCCCGGGGGGGAACATAGAATACGCCCCAGAGGAAATGCTCAAAAACGGAGCCCAGGTCATTCACTTTGCCACCGGGCTTGTCGTAGGGTATCCCCCTTGTCCGCATATTGCTTATTTCAAAAAATTCATCGAGGGAAAATATGGGCTGGAAGTGGTAATCGGAACCCACCCAATTCCTCAAAAATATGTTGAAGCACACAAAAAACTTGGGACCTGGGATGCACCCGAATGGGATGAATTTACAGCGCCGACCCTGGACGATGAAAAAGTGCGTTTGGCCTATAACTAAGCCGAATAGTTTTAAGATATCCATTCTTCGCGGTTAAAACACAAGGGATTAGGCTTGACGGCCTAATCCCGCATAATAGCTTCTCCCTTCCTCTGGCCATGCCTCCTAGAACAACATTAATCCCCTGTAGCTTGTTTGCTATCATGAGCCCTGCTGCAAACAATGCCTTTAGGGGCAGCCCCTTGAATGAAGCCCGCGATGCATATGAAAAGGCCACCGCTGAAAATTTACCCGGCGACGTCAATTGGCTGGACGAAATGATCGAGTCCGGCAAAAGGTCGGACGCTGAGCTGGCCGCCGACAGGCAACTGGTCAAAGATATGGAGGCCCTGACCGAAGACCCGCGTAATGACCCCGGCGAAAAATGGGACCGCAAGGTGGGCTGGAAAAACGAGGCCCAGTATGAATATGCCGAGCGCTATCGCAAATTCGCCAAACTGTTCTTTGAGGTCAAGCTTGACAACATGACCCTGGATTCCGATGATCTGCGAGGCGATCCCGGCGAAGGACGCTGATTCGCAGTAGGGGGGAAATTATGCCCAAATGTAGAAACATCAAGTTGGTATTCATGGCCGCGCTGCTTTGGCTGGGCTGTTCGGCCTGCCTGGGCCCACAAATTGATGTGCCTCCACAGCCGAGGCCGCCAGGCTGGAATATCGACTCAGTTACTTTTTCGCCCAAAGGCGACGATATTTTGTTCCGGCTAAACGCTAACAAGGTGGGGATTCGCTGCGGTCTCTATTTGATGGACTCCAAAGGCAAGGTCAAAAGGCAGTATTTCGTTGATCCTGGCGAGTTCTGGCGCGTCAGGGCCGCCTTTACCCCTGACGGCGAAAAGGTTGCCTTTGTCATTGATACCGGTGATGAGCCCCGCAACATATTCATAATGGACAAAGACGGAGGAAATTTGCGGCGGCTGACCACGGGCCAGTACCAGGACGATTTTCCGCATTTCACCCCGGACGGCAAACGGCTCTACTTTATGCGGCAGCAAAAAAGGCCCAATGACAGGGAATATCTGAGACACAACAGCATCTGTTATGTGGACATGGCTACCGAAGAGACTGTCACGGCCGCTGAAATCAAAATGAAGTATCACATAGGCTATATGGCCCCAATGTCCGATTGGCAATATCTATTCATCGACACTAAAGACACTGGCTATGGTTCGTTACTGGACCTGGGCCATTTGTTCTGGAAGATGAGCATGAGGGATCCTCAGAAGATGTGGCCCATAGAACCCGATCTGGCTCCAGTGGTCAAGGTGCCGCTGCCCAGGCGAAAGCAGACCCTTGATATAGAACACTATCACCACCCGGACGGCACTGTTTTTTCAGTGCGTGATATGCCTTACGGCAAAAAAGAAGTGGCCTACCTGGAGTTCGATGAGCCGTGGGTTTCCATGGATGGCAACTGGCTGGCCTTTGCCTGGCGACCATTCGGGAAAAGGGACTATCAGGGCGACTATATCGACGACATGTTGTTTTTGACCGACTTGCGGACCATGAAAACCATCAGGGTCAAGTCTCCCGGCAGCATGGCCCTGCCCGAGGCCGTTAACGCCGACGGCACAAAGGTCCTTTTTAACACATGGACGGGGCCGGGCCTGGCTTCCGACAACGAACTGAGGCCCTGCATCTACGACCGCACCACGGGCAAGATCCATAAATTCCCGCTGGACTTTACCCAATGCGCGACCCCGCCCAAGCTGACAGGATTACCCAAATGAACCAGTTGCAAAAAGAAGCCAAAACATATCTGAAAGACCTCCTGGCCCAGGGTCACGAGGCCCAGCGCAAGCGCCTGAAAAATGTGTGGGAGCCCGAGGTCATCGCGATCATGGACGCCACGGCCAACCAGTGTTTGGCCGTGGCGCGGCTGATGATTAAGCGCTATACCGAGGCCAAGCCCGATGCCGCGAGCTACGCCGGATTGCAACAGCCGCTGAATCGGGCCTGGGCCAGTATCGTGGCCGGCCGGACCGAACAGGCCAAGCAGGTCATCCAGGACGGCGTAAGGAGTTTGGCCCGAAGCACGGCCGAGTCCCTGACCATCGGCGGGCTGGCCGCGCCAGTGCCCACACTGGAGTCGCTACACCCCATCGAAGCTGAAATAGTGGACGACCTGGCCGGCGGCAAGGAACTGGATTCTTACGTGGCCCGGCACTGCTCGGCATTCAGCAAGGCCGTGGCCGCCCAACTGCGCCTGGCCAAGCCGGGCAACGAGGCCAAACTGGACATGCGGCTTGAGGCCGCGGCCGCCATGTTCAGGGTAAATCTGCACACCGTGGCCCGGACAATGCTCTTCCAGGCCGCCCACCAGACACAACGCGCCGTCACCAGGCCGTTGAGCGCTGCCTGACAACGGAGCGTAGGTTTTATTTAGGCTATATCAACCCGTTACCGCTGCCACGGCCATATCCGAAAGCCGCTGATGACGCAGGATGCTCGCACCCTCTTCCATCAGCCCTGCCGACATGAACACATAGGTCAATTCGCGTTCCGGGTCCACCCAGAAGGCGGTTGATCCGGCTCCCATTCCACCGAAGGTCCCCGGCGAGGTGTACTGGCCCAAGAATGTCGGGAAATAGCCTTCGCCGCGCAGGAAGAACGACAGCCCCATGTTGGCCGGGAAACCGGACCAGCCATACATTTCCCGCATGTAGTCCATCAAATGGTTGGGCAGATCACCGGTGTGGTTGGCGGTTGCAATGGCCACCGACTCCGGGGAAAGCACCCTCTTGCCGTTGAGTTCCCCCTTGTTGCGCAGCATCTCGCCAAAACGCAAAATATCCATGGCCGTGGACACCGCCCCGCCGGCCGGCAACTCGGCGGTTTCAGTCAACAGGAAGTTAACCGACTCCAGCAATGCGGGTTCGAACATGCCCGGTGTCTGATCACGGACCACAAGCGGCACGATCCTGTGTTTGAGAGCCTCGGGCAGGCCGAGGGCCGTGTCGGTCATACCCAGCGGATCGAACAAGTCTTGTTTGAGGATCTGGCGGTAGTCGCGCTTGGACTCGTCCAGGCGGGTGGTGATCGCGGCCAGGACCGAATGCGCCACCAGGGCATTGTAGGACACTATGGTCCCAGGCATGTAGTGCAGCCGTTCATTGCACACCGCTGCTGTTACGGCTTGGATATTTGTCAGGTTTTCCGGGGGCAGACCCAAAGGCATCTCCGTATTGAGTCCGCTTGTATGGCTGAGCATCTGTACGACGCTCACCCGCTGTTTGCCCTTGATGCCAAACTCGGGAATAATTTCGCTGACAGGCGTGGTCAGAGAATACTTGCCCGCTTCGACATCCATCAGCGTGCGCACGGCCGTGAACTGTTTTGTGATCGACATGATGAAAAACAAGTCATCGGTTGAAGCAGGACGTTTGCTTTCCAGGTTGGCCAGGCCCGCGGCCTCGTTAAATACGACCTCGCCGTGCCGCGCGATTGCCATGACCGCGCCATCGTAACGGCCCCGCTCAACGTCCCGTAGAATCACGTCTTTCAATTTTTCCAGTTGGCCGGGACTCATGCCGAGTTCGGTGATTCTGTCCGCCTTTACAGCGGTTCCCGTAAATGTAGCCATTTCGCTCCCCTTAATATATTTCGGATTTGCTGATTCGCTTCGCCGAAGACTGATTTGACAATATCAGGGGGAATAACTATAAATGAAATGAATATATATAATACTAAGCATTCACATCATGAATATATAATCCCACAATGACGCTACTTTCAGTTGGCGCGTTAAAATGAACCTAAGAAATATAGACTTGAACCTACTCGTGCTTTTCGAGGCACTGGTCAGGGAACAAAACATCACCCGTGCCGCCCAACAGGTCGGCCTAAGCCAATCGGCCATGAGCAACGCCTTGAACAGGCTCCGGGATGTGTTTCAAGATTCCGTACTGGTCCGAACCGGCATCCGGATGGTCCCGACTCCGAAGGCGCTTGCCCTTTTGCCGGACATCCAGGAAATCCTTACACGTGTCGGCTTGATCCTCGAATCGAAGAATGAATTTGTTCCCGCGGAATCTGAAAAAAAATATGTGATTCTGACCACGGATTATTGCGAGTTCGTGGTCCTGCCAAAGCTGGTCGAACGCATCGAAAAGCAGGCCCCCAATGTAACGCTGGAAGTCAAGCGGATGGAAAGGGACCATCGAGTCTCGGATATTTTCGACAGGCTGGAAAAACGGGATTTGGACTTGGTTATTTTAAGCCACACGCCGGACAGGCTTGGGATCAACCATTGCCATCTGTTCAGCGATATGATGGTCAGCATGGCCAGAAAAGGGCACCCGCTGGCCCAACGCGAACCAAGCGTGGCGGATTTCCTGGGCGCGAAACATGTTGGAGTCAAACTGATGGAAGACAAGAGTTACACCATTGAAAACACCGTACTGAGTAAAAAAGGCCAGGAAAGGGATATAGCCGTCAGCGTACCCCACTACATGGTCGCGCCTTGGCTGCTGATAAACTCTGATTTGATTGTCACGGTGCCCCAAAGGGCCGCCGCGGTTGTAACAAAAATACTACCCCTGGCCACGTTTCCTTGTCCGGTGTTCAAGGAAGAGTTCGACGTCAATATGATGTGGCATGATCGTTTTAACAACGATCCGTCCCACTGCTGGCTGAGAGAGCAGCTTATCGATCTGAAGCAAGTCTATTGACGGCCTTGATATTGTTTGCTTCCACCAATACCCTGAGCGCCGTCCCCAGGCCATGGAGAGCTGCCCAGGTCTTTTCGCCCATCAGCGGCGGGGATAGACGGCCCTGACGATCCGCAGTCCCGGCGCTTCCGCGGCCTTGGTCAACACCGCCCTGGCGGCTTCGACGTCGGCGGGATCCTGGATATCATGTAGGCGGTCCCGCCAGCCGAAGAGTAACTGGTCCAACAAACCGGCAGGGATTGGCTGGCCGCCGGTGGTCAGGGCCTTGCCGTTATCGAGGATTAAGACCTTGAGCCGGGCCTTGCGGGCCGAGGCCTCCACCATGCCCAAATGCCCGGCGGCGATAAAGGCGTAATCGCCGGTCACGGCCCAGGCGCTGCCCATACCGGCCAGCAGCGCGCCCAATGCCAAGGGCAGGCTGCCGCCGTAATAGGTGCAGGCGTCCACGCAGCCGAAGGGCTCAAAGGCGAACAAGGAGCCGATGCCCGTGTCGCCGGACACAAAAGCGGCGTGCGGACGAATGGCCTTGAAGGCCTCGAACAGGGGCGAATAGGTCCGCGCCTCGCCCTGCCATTTGGGCGGCAGGCTGGTGGGGATTTCCAGGGGCGTGGGCCGGGGCACGATGTCTGGATCATGCTCCTGCAACCTGGCCTGCAACACCTTGTATTGATATTCGGCCAACGGCGGGCACAAAACCTGGCGCTGGGGGTCGCGGCTCCACTTGCCCGGCACCTGGTTGACGGGCGCGCGGCTGGGCGGCGAGGGCTCATCAAGTTGATCGGTGTTGACAAAGGCGGCAACGGGCAGGCCCAGCCTCTCGGACCAGGCAAAGCAGGCCAGGACCTGGTAGTAGGCATCGCGGGGGTTAACCATGACAAAGGGAATGCCGGTTCCCTTTAAAAACGCCTCCAGATCCATGATGCTGTCGGAATGGCGGCCCTTGGGGTCATAGGTGACCACGGCCACGCATCCGGCCGACACCCCGGCGGTCAGCGAATCCACCACGCTGTTGGCGGCCTTGGCCAGGCCGTGGCCCTTGATCACCGTGGCGGCCCGGTGGCCGGTCAGGGCCGCGCCGTGGGCCAGGCTGTAGGCCACCTCCTCGTTGAAACTGTAGGGCGCGTTCCTTTTGGACAGCTCCAAATATTGGTCGAAGAGCTTGGCCACGCCCGTGGCGGGCACTGCCGTGGCCAACCGGAGAGCGGCATCGGCCAAGGCCTGGGCCACGGAACGGCCCATGGTAATCATGGCCTGGTCCGGGGCATCGGCCGCCGATGACGCCGCCGCCCTGCCCGTCAGTCCGGCCACGGCCATATGGGCTGTGCCCAGACCGGCAAGCCACAGAAACTTGCGGCGGTTGATATCAAAGCGTTGCAGCATGGTTCCTCGCATGTTCGCCCCCCGGCCAAAGTAAACAGACCGAGACTGCATGTTACAATACTATCCCACAAAGGATAGAGTTTTCATCCATGGCCGATAAGGGCGCCTTTCAAACGTCGCCCACCGCAATACGCCGGTGGCCGGGCAAAGGCTGCCGTACGCCCTATCCCGGCAACGGCCGTATCCCGCTTCCGCCTTCCTTACTGCTTAATTTTCCAGGCAAAACAACTTTTATGGGCGGAGGGGATTTTTTTAGTTGCCCTAAAAAATACCGATCGGTATATTTTAGGGCATGAACAGCAACCAAAATAGTAAGGCCCAAAGGACCAAACGCCACATTCTGGAGACCGTGGCCCCCGTATTCAATAAACGGGGCTATTCCGGTACATCCCTCAGCGACATCACCCAGGCCACTGGCCTGACCAAGGGTGGCATCTACTGCAATTTCAAGAACAAAGATGAACTTGCCCTGGCCTCGTTTGAATACAACTTTGACCGGATTCGCACATACATCCAGCGTGAGGTTGCTGCTGAAAAAACCAATTTGGGAAAGCTGTTGGCCTACCCTAGAGGCTACCGGAAGGCTTTTGCCGAGATGGCCGGCATGGGCGGCTGTCCGGTGGCCAATACCGCGGTGGATGCCGATGACACCCACCACGATCTGCACCTGCTTGTGATGGAGGCCATCGACACCTGGCGCGACGCCTTAATTATGTTGGTCGAACGGGGCAAGACCAAAGGCGAAATCCGTTCCGACGCCGACTCGGAGAAGTTGGCCGAGACGGTCATCAGCCTGGTCGAGGGGGGCAGCATCATGGCCAAGACCACCGGTCGCGAAAGCTTTTTATTCCATGCCCTGGACCAGATCGAGGCGGTGATTCTGGCGGCCAAAACGGAGTAATTTTTTTAACAACAAATAATACCGAACAGTCCCTCGTATAAACAAAGGAGCGTTGTTCTCAACGACAAAGCAATCCCAATGGAAAGCCGCGCAAGCGTGGTGACCCCCAAACAGGCCAAAACTTAGTAACTAATTGCAATGAAGGAATTTTAACATGTCAGAAGAAATGGTTTTTCAAGCACTGGCCAAGCACCTCGACAGCCTGCCCGAGGGCTTTCCCTCCACCGAATCCGGCGTGGAGCTGCGAATCTTGAAGTACCTCTTCACTCCGGAACAAGCCGATCTGGCGGTGCACCTCCAGCCAATGCCCGCGACCGCCGAGGCAGTTGCCGAAAGGGCGAACATGGACGCCGCTCAAGTGACCGAAATGCTGGATGAAATGTCGGCAAAGGGCCTGGTTTTCAGCCTTAAGCCCCCGGAGAAAGAACCGTTGTACATGGCCGCGGCTTTTGTCATCGGCATCTGGGAATACCAGCTCAACCGGCTCACCCCCGAGTTCAACGACATGGTAAGGGAATACATGCCGCAGTTGCAGACGACAATGATGCACATGCCGCCCCAACTGCGCACCATCCCGGTGGAAAAGAGCATCGACGCCAAGGCCGAGGTATTGGCCTATGAGCAGGCGCGGGAATTGATCAAGGGCCAGAAAAAGATCGTGGTCTCGCCGTGCATCTGCCGCAAGGAACACAAGATGATGGGAGGGGGTTGCGACAAGCCTCTGGAAACGTGTCTGAGCTTCGGCTGGGGCGCCGACTATTACGAACGCAATGGCCTGGGCCGGGCCATCGACGGGGATGAAGCCTTGGTGGTCTTACAGCTTGCCGAGGAGGCAGGCCTGGTGATCCAACCCAGCAACGCCCAGAAGATCGTGGCCATGTGCTGCTGTTGCGGTGATTGCTGCGAGTCCCTGGCGGCCCTCAAGCTTCATCCCAGACCGGCCAGCGTGGCCTCGTCGGCCTTTTTGGCCAAGGTGAACCAGGACGAGTGCGTCGGCTGCGAGACCTGCCTGGACCGCTGTCAAATGGAGGCCCTGACCGTGGTCGACGACAGCGTGGCCGTCGTGAATCCGGACCGCTGCATCGGTTGCGGCTTGTGCGTCACCACCTGCCCCACGGAAGCCATCAGCCTGGAGCGCAAGCCCGAGGACCAGATCCGCTCCGTTCCGGCCAACATGATGGAAGCCTACATGGAACGGTTGCAACTCCGGGCCCACGCCGAAGTGGCCGGCAGGGCCGATCGCCTCAAGCAGGTGCAGTAGCGGGCTTTAAAACCGGAGTTGTCCAAAAGAGAGGAAAACATGAGCGTGCTATTTGAACAAACCAACATCGCCGGGCTGAGCTTGAGCAATCGTTTTGCGCGGTCGGCCACCTGGGAGGGTATGGCCGCCGATGACGGCGCCGTCACCGACAAACTGATCCAAACCATGGTGGACCTTGCCGAGGGCGGCGTGGGGTTGATCATCACCAGCCATGCCTATGTGCTGCCCGAAGGCCAGGCCGGTCCCTGGCAACTCGGCGTTTATAAAGACGATTTGGTCCCGGGCCTGCGGCGCATGGCCGACGCCGTGCACGCGGCCGGCGGCAAGATAGTCATGCAGATCGCCCATGCCGGGTGCTTCGCCATGTCCCGGCCGCCCATGGCCGTGTCTGATTTTACCGAGCTGGGCGACAAGCCGCGTCAGGAGATGGACACCGCCTATGTCGCCGCGCTGCCTGATGCTTTTGCCAAGGCGGCTGTAAGGGCCCGCCAGGCCGGCTTTGACGGGGTGCAGCTTCATTCGGCCCACGGTTATCTCCTGAACCAGTTCCTGTCGCCGTTTTTCAACCGCCGCACCGACAAGTACGGCGGAGACATCCAAGGCCGTTGCCGGGTGCATGTGGAGACATGCCAGGCCATCCGCGCCGCCGTTGGCGATGACTATCCCTTGTTGGCCAAGCTCAACAGCCGGGACTTCGTGCCGGGCGGCCTGGAACTGGGAGATGCCATCGAGGCGGGCCGCGCCATGGCCGCCGCCGGTCTGGACGCTGTCGAATTGAGCGGTGGCTTGATCACCGGTGGTAAGCTGTCGCCGTCGCGCTCGGGTATTAGCAGCCCGGAAAAAGAGGCGTATTTCCGCGCCGAAGCCGAGGCCTTCCGCAAGGCCACGGACCTGCCGCTGATCCTGGTGGGAGGCATGCGCTCGCCCCAGGTGGCGGAAGAGCTGGTGAAGAGCGGCGTGGCTGACATGGTTTCCTTGAGCCGTCCCTTTATTCGCGAACCAGCGCTGGTAAACCGCTGGCAAAGCGGCGACCTGTCTCCGGCCAAATGCAAATCAGACAACCTGTGTTTCAAGCCAGGTATGCAAGGCAAGGGCATCTACTGCGTGGTGGAGCATCCGGAATAAGGTTCGTTTTTGTGTCGAAGGCTGCCTTTTTCCAAATGGCAAAAGCTTGGAAAGAGGCGGCCTCAAGGCCTGTCGGGGCTTCAACGAGAGGTAAACCTCGGTGTGGAACATAGGCCGCCGCTATTAACCGTGGTGATTTGATGGCCAGGGACGAGGCTAAATGAAATCGTATAACCATGTACGCCTTATAACTGCCAGGATCATTGAGTGAATAATATCTCCGGAGACGGCTACCAGAGGATTTACTCGGACCTGCTTCTTGAGTTGCGGCAGGCGGACGTCTCCGCCTCCGCCGAAGCGCTGGGACTGGCGCGCAATACTGCCGGCGAAGTGGAAATTCCATTCCTGGGGCCGAACTACCTGCTGTCCAATGAGGGGATAAAGCGGGCCGACGGCCACAGCTTCCCCAATGTCACGGGCAGCGGCTTGATTCGCTATTTGTTGGCCGGAAGCAGCAGCCGTCCGTCCGGCGAGTTCGTAACCTTCGCCGCGTTGGCCGGGCCCTTGTTTGGCCAAGGAGGTTATTCAGGCAGCGCCTTGGAACTGCCAATCAACAGACGCTTCCAAGGGCGAAGTTCAGATTTGCTGCGAGTGGCGGAATCTCTGGGCGGGAGTCTGGCAGGCGAGGGCGGGCTAGGTTCGATCAGCCTGGTTTTCGAACTGCTGCCCCATATCCGAATCCAGCTCATTTTTTACGACAGTGACGAGGAGTTCCCGGCCCGGGCGGCTTTACTGTTTGACAAAAATGCCACCAAAATCCTGGATTTCGAGACGCTGGCCGTATTGGTCACGGTGTTTGTCCGTGAACTGACCAGCCTTTGAAGTCGTCAACACAGGCTCAAGCATTGCAATAGGCAGGATGTTTGCGATCGGACACCACGAATATAGCTTCAGAAAGAATGACAAAGTGAATCGCATTGAGTCGAATTTAGAGGTGGACCCCATAAATCGGACAATAGTGTAAGGTGGTATGGATGAGTCCGATGGAGGGACACCAGCTATGAGCAAGACCAAACGCAGGCGCTTTTCGGCCGAATTCAAGGCCACGGTAGCGCTGGAGGCATTGAAGGGCGAGCAGACTCTTTCCGAGCTGGCAGCACGGTTTGACATCCACCCCAATATGATTGCGCAGTGGAAGCGCCAGGCCACCGAAGGCCTGACAGAAGTTTTCTCCAGCAAGGGTGCGAAGCAGCAAGAGGCCGGAGAATCCCAGATCAAAGAGCTTCATGCAAAGATTGGGCAGTTGACCATTGAACGGGATTTTTTGGCCAAGGCCTCCGGTCGCTGAGCTTTGATCGGAGGAAAGCGATGGTGAAGGCAAGCAGGCCCAAGGGATTGAGCATTGTCCGCCAATGTGAGCTCCTGGGAATCAGCCGCTCATCGTTTTATTACGAAGCCACGGGCGAAAACCCGCTGAATATTGAGCTGATGCGCAAGATGGATGAGCAGTTTCTGGAAACGCCCTGGTACGGCTCTCGTCAGATGGTCCGCTGGCTCCGGCGTGAGGGGCATCGCGTGGGCAGGAAGCGGGTGGTGCGGCTGATGCGCAAGATGGGGCTTAGCCCCGTCTACCAGAAGCCCGGGACATCCAAGCCCCAGCCGGGGCACAAGGTTTACCCCTATTTACTGCGCGGGGTGGAGATAAGCGAACCCGGCCACATCTGGTGCGCCGATATCACTTATATCCCGATGAGGCGTGGTTTTCTCTACCTGGTGGCGATCATGGACTGGGCCAGCCGCAAGGTGCTGAGCTGGCGACTGTCCAACACCTTGGATGCTGATTTTTGCGTGGCCGCCTTGAGTGATGCCCTGCGAAGGTTTCCCAACCCCCTGATTTTCAATACCGATCAGGGGAGCCAATTCACAAGCTTTGGTTTTACCCAGGTGCTCAAGGATGCTGAGATCAAAATTTCCATGGATGGCAAAGGCCGCTGGATGGACAATGTCATGATCGAACGCCTGTGGCGCTCTCTCAAATATGAATGTGTCTATCTGCATGCCTTTGAGACGGGAAGCGAGGCCAGGAAGGGAATCGGCTCCTGGATCGATTACTATAACCAACGGCGACCCCACTCCAGCCTGGATGGCAAAACGCCGGACGAGGCATACTGGGGCCGACCCACGACGGGATTGACCGAAGCGGCGGCATGACAACAACAAATACCATCCACCTTAACTACGCCGCCAAACTGTCTAACGATTGGGGGCCACCTCTCTTTTGCGCCGTGAGGGCTGGCCAGTGAATCATAAACGGGTCTACCGTATCTATTGCGAGGAAGGTCTGAATCTCAGAAGCAAGCGGCCGAAACGCCGCCGGTCTGCGGCTCATCGTTCAAAGCAGCCGCAAGCTACAAGAATCGACCATATTTGGTCCATGGATTTTGTGGCGGACAATCTGTTTAACGGGCGCCGGATTCGTGCCTTAACTGTAGTGGATAATTTTAGCCGGCAAAGCCCGGCAATCCATGTGGATCATTCCATAAAGGCCGAGCAGGTGGTGTCCACCATGGAAGCCTTGCGGCTGTTTGCCGGGCGCATGCCCGAACGCATTCAGGTGGACAACGGGTCAGAATTCATCTCCAAGGCTTTGGACAAGTGGGCCTATGAAAACGGTGTCACCTTGGATTTCTCCAGGCCGGGAAAGCCCACGGATAACGCATTCATAGAGTCCTTCAACGGAAGCTTCCGGGATGAATGTCTTAACGTGCATTGGTTTTTATCGCTTGACGATGCCCGTAAGAAGATCGAACAATGGCGCTTGGATTATAATCATTTCAGGCCTCATTCCTCCCTGGGGAACAAGCCCCCGGATCAGTTTATGGAGGAGGCCTCAGAAAGCCGGATTTCTCTACATTTGCCCGGTGCCGTTTTCCGGGGGGAGGTCAATACTGCCAGATACCACATACCTCATATGATCCGATTTGCGGTCCTGTCCTTCAGGAAGAAACGATTGTTATTCCATTTTTATTGAATAGCGACTGAATTGCTTCATAGTTTTTCTGGCTGTAAAAGTCTCTAAGTTTAGATGAAGTGCCTGGCTTGGCAGGGATGCCGAGTTGGTCACATTTATCGATCCAGATTGGATTGTTTCCCAGCAGGGAAGCTTTTTGAACCTCGTGTTTGGTGTAAAGACCGAGGAGTTCCGCAATTTGGGCATCGCTGTCCGTAACCCCCGGTATCAATGGTGTTCGTGGCAGAAAAGCAACTTTTCCGGAGGCTGCTCGCCGACAGAGCCATGCAAAATTTTCCAGTATCAAATCGTTGGGAATCCCACAGTGGTCTTGATGTTTTTTTCTATCCACAATTTTGATGTCCATGTAGATGGTATCGATCCATGGAAAGATCAAATGCTCAAAGTTGTCCCTGTCAAACTGGCCGCTGGTTTCCAGCAAAGTATGTAGCCCCTCTTCCTTGAATCGCCTCAGGAGCGCGGCGGCAAATTCCATGAACATAGTCGGCTCTCCGCCGGAAAGGGTGACGCCGCCTCCCGAGGTGTCAAAAAATGATTTGTAGCGCAACACCTCCGCCACGATTTCACTTACGGTCATTGCCTTTCCCACCTGTCTCAAGGCATCGGTAGGACAGGCATCCACGCAGGCGAAGCAAAGGGAACAGACCGTCCGGTCGATAAAAAACGGATTTTCCCCGGATATGGCTTGTTTCGGGCAGGTTTCCACACAGGTGCCGCATCCAATGCATTTCTCCCTATCCCAGGACAATTCTGCTGCGGTCCTTTGACTCTCTGGGTTCTGACACCAGCTACAGCGCAGAGGGCAGCCCTTGATAAAAACAACGGACCGAATCCCGGGCCCGTCGTCCAGGCTGTGCCCTTTGATATCGATGATGAGCGGAAGTTTCACCGGTCTATAGTCCAAACTCACTACGACGGATCAACTCCAACTGAAGATCGCGCTGCAACTGGACAAAGTAGCCGCAGTAACCCGAAATTCTGACAAGGAGATCCGCGTAGTACTCCGGATTGGCCATGGCGTCCTTCAGGGTGTCCGTATCGACCACATTATACTGGATCTGCATACCCCCTTTTTCGAAGTACGTCTGGACGTAATCTGTCATCCGGTCGATAGTCTGCTCATATGTGTCTTTCGCCGAGGGGACGACCCGCACGTTAAAAGCGATATTATTGTCCAGCGTTGTGGGATCCAATTGGGCCACATCCAGCAGATTATCCAGAATATTGTTCGATGCACTCGAATGAGGTGTTAAACCCGGCGTAAAAGGTTCTCCCTTTAGCCTGCCGGAAGGTGAGGCACTGGAAACCCTGCCGTAAACCGAATGATTGTTCATTGTCCACCATCCTGTTGCATAATGGCCACCTCGGTAGTTCCTGTGATTCCTGTAATAATCGTTGTATAATTTTGTGACCCGATTTGCCATGGCCACCGCCTCAGAATCTCCGGAACCGAAGCGAGGAACCTTGTTTTTCACCAATGCATGAATCTTTTCAAATCCTTCATAATTGCTATCGATTGCCTGTTTCAACTCCGAGAACGCCACGATCTTTTTATCAAACACCAAAGTCTTGATGGCCATCATAGAATCTACTACGTCTGCCAGCCCTATAAGTGCAACACCGGTCGAATTGTACTTCGCACCGCCTCGGGTCATACCCCTGCCGGTTTTAATACAACCCTCGATCGAAGCCGACAACAAAGGCGCCGGCATGTGTTTCTGGTGGATGATCCCCAACTCGTTATTGCCAACAACGGATTGCTCGATGATGAACCGGCTCTGTTCATCAAAGGCAGCCCAGAAAGCCTCGAAGGATTGAAAACCGCCTCTGTCGATCCGCCCCGTTTCTGGGCCAAGGTGCCAGTTCACCAACGGATGAAAGCCGTTATTCATAGCCATCTCAAACGGCACCATCAGGTTGACCTCCAGTGAGGACGTTGCACTGCAGTGCTTTCCCGGGAGGGAAGGCTCAACACACCCGGTCGGAGTCCAGCCGCGGATATCCTCCAACGACCAGTTTTCGTTAGCACTCAAGGCGGTGATCATGGCGTCATCACTGTGGATACATGGTGTTGCACCGGTTGTGTAGTTCACTTCGCATACCCTCTTCAAAAAAACACGGCTGTTGACACCGATTTTATAACGAGCGTGACAGTTCGGGTCCTGCAAGGCCAGCATTTCGATTACTTTGAGGATGATATAGGACATATCATTCACGGCGTCGGTTCCGTCCTCCTTAACACCACCTACTGTAATGGTCGTGTTCGGTGGAGCCCCTGAGTTTTGCCATTCTCCGATTTCCGGAGATGCTATCGAGTGGCTGGCCAGCCTGAAAAACAGGCATCCCATAATCTCGATAACATCTTTTATATAGGCTTCCCTCTCGCTTTCCGTTTTCAACTGCTCGATATCGGCTTCAAAGAACGGCTGCAGTATTTGATCGAGCCTCCCCAGCATGGGCCCGTCGTCCATGTTTTCCAGTCCCAGGCAAATATGCATAATCCAGAGGGTTTGAACGGCCTCAATCAAAGTTCGAGCCGGATTTTCAGGGACATGCTCAAGCCTCTCTGCGATCTCTTCCAGTTCAACTCTGCGTTTTGGATCCGATTCGATTGCCGCTTCTTTTCGAGCCTGCTGCGCCAGGTTGCGGGCATAGGCCCTCGCGGCATCCAGACCGATCTTCATGGCGTTAAGGGTGTTTGTCTTCTCCTTCTCGGCATTGGGGTCGTTTCTGAGTTCAGCATCAATCTCCGCTTCCATCCCTTTCAGGCCCTTGAGGACAAACTTGTCATATCCCGGACTGATTTCGCTTTGAGACACGAATTTCCAGAAGAAGATTGCAAACCAGCGGTCCTGGATCTGTGCTGGTAATGAGTTGTCGAAATCCTTTTTCCACCATTGCAGTAAATTTCGGTCAGCCCAGAACGGAAAGACGTGGTGATGCATGACACGCGCAGTTTCCTCGCTTATCTCGAGAGGTCTTAGTTCCCGTTTATCTATGGTTTTCAGCTCGGACCACATCAAATGGCCTGCAGTATGAGGGTGGGTTACGGTCCCGGAAACCGGATTCGGGGTATAGGTTCCAGCCAGCAAATCGTTTTTTCGAATCAGAGCCTGTCGGTTAGACATCAGGTAATGGAAACTTTCTGCTCTACGCAGATTGGGCTCCCATTCCTCGCCTGATTTTTTTGTTTCATATCCCATCTCAATAAAAAAATCGGTCAACAGCTTTCCGTACTCAGCCGTTAGCTCTGTTTTGGTGTTAAACAACTCCTCACGAAATGCTTCGACCCGTGGAAAATCCTCAAGACCATATTTCTGAAGATAGGGATCCTTCAACCATTTGACGTCGAGATCTCTTTTCTCTGCTTTCAATCGTTGCGAATGCCGTTTCTTCTTTTCAGCTCTTCCACAGGTTGACACCCCTTTCGCTGCTTTCCAGGCAAGACTACGATTCTCAGCAATTGCCTGCCGCTGAGATTTTAACTCATCCTTTAAAAGAACCACATTCAGCAGGTAAAAGAAGTAATAGCCTAGGGTCATATTGCCATCAATCCACATCCTACCTTCCAACATCATGGCATTGGCTTTGTTTTTGCTGGCGCTGAGGTACTTCAATATGCAATTGGCCGTTTGAAAACAGAATGTTGCATCGACAGTGCTCGATATCGAATCCTGGATTATCATCGTTCCATCTTTAATCAGGATGCTAACCGTCACTTTGCCGTCCATTGATTTAAAAGCAACATCGGCATTGATCCAGTCCTGGGTTCCCATCAGCTCTTTTTGAAGTTCGGCCTGGTAGTTGTATTTGGCAGCAATAAAGTTAAGAAAACCCAACAGTAGCAATTGCGCATTTCCGAGCGCTTTCCCTAAAACATACCGGGAAATGCCCGATGCCATTTTGGGATATCCGACAAGGCGGTCGATGGCTGTAATCTTGCGACCAGGCTTCAAACTCTCAAGTTTTTCGGAACCTGCTGCTTGCTCAATGGTCACTGTTGTCACCCTGCCCTCCAAGTTTAATATTGGATCAAAGGATATTTAGCTGGAAACGACTGTGCTGATTATCATATATCAATAGTGAAATGGATAGATGGGGACAGGACAAAAGATATGATATCCGGCCAAAATCATTCATCGGAAAAACTTATCTCGGCCGTTGCCGCACAGTGGATGGTGAAAACTCTGGAGAGAAGGGGAATCCCGCTAAAAAAGATACTGGTAGGCACCCGCCTGAGCCCAAAATGGTTGCATAACTCCGATTCCGTTATCACCCCTGACAATTACTTGAAAATCGTAAAGAACGGGTTGACCTACAGCGCCGATGAGGCCCTTGGGCTCAGAATAGGCAGGGAACAGAATTTAACGGGATTGGGTTTTTGGGGGTACGCTATCATATGCAGCCATAACCTCAGGGATGCTGCGGATGTTGCCATTCAGTATTGGAACGTGTCAGGAAGCCTGGTAGACATTATCCGAAAATCTGAAGGCGATGTTCGAATCTGGGAAATCCTGCCGCCATACCCGTATAAAGAACCGCCCCTTTGGAAATATGCCGTTGAGGAAATGCTTTCCACTTGGTACAGTTCAGCCTGTTTCCTTGCCGGCATAAAACTTCCTTTGAAGGAAATTCATCTCTCCTATCCGGAACCAAGATACAGCCGTCTGTACCGGGAAATGTTCGAATGTCCGGTTTATTACGATCGCGCCATCGATTCTCTTTCCTTTGCCGAAGAACTGCTTGAACTTCGCATATCAATGAGCCATGCCCAGATGGCTGAGGTTTGCAGGCAGCGGTGCGAGGAATTGGCGGTTAAATTGGGAAGGCGGGATGAACTTATTGAATCCATCCGGACAATCGTGACATCTTCTTCATTCAGGGACAGGAGACTGGAGGATATCGCCAGACAAATCGGCACCAGCGATAGGACTCTGCGGCGGAAATTGAAGGAGCAGGGTACGACTTTCCAAAAGGTTCTTGACGAGACACGGGCCGATTTCGCAAAAACCTACATGAAAAGCACCGCCCTTACAATAGAACAGATAGCCTACCGAATTGGATTTTCAGAAGTCACGAACTTCAGAGCGGCTTTTAAAAAGTGGACAGGGATGACGACAAGAGAATACCGTGAAAAAGCCAATCGAAAAGATAGTTTGTAAAAGTAAATGTGATCTTCCCCAATTTTTGTGGACACGTAGTTAAGCAGCCATATTGATCATCTCATATTGAGCCGGGTTCATGTACCCCAGAGCTGAGTGTTTGCGGCTGCGGTTGTAGAAGACTTCGATGTACTCAAAGATGTCAGCCTTGGCCTGCGTCCTGCTCAGATAATCTTTATGCGCCACCAGTTCGAGAGTGCTTCACGGCAAATTACCTAATTATCAACTTTATCATGTTGGGATTATTAGCTAAAATTTTCCAAACACCCAGTTTGGAGGCATTGATGGCCAATCGATTCGACAAAAAAGGCGGTTTCGCCGATATGGCGGCGGTGCGGCGCAAAAGAAACAAGACCACACCTGAAAAAATCGACGAGTTGGTCGACTGGCGGCCCATCGAAATGCTGCTCAAGAAAAAATTGCGCCGCAAGCCCGACGCCGTGGGCAATCCCAGCTATCCCGCCCTGAGCATGTTCAAGGCCCTGCTATTGCAATCGTGGTATGGCCTGTCGGACCGTGAGCTTTCGGAAAACCTCGAAGACCGCATTTCCTTCAGCCACTTTTGCGGGTTTTCTCTGGACAACGAGGTGCCCGACAACTCCACCATCTGCCGTTTCCGCAACCAACTGCATGAAAAGGATCTGGCAAAGCCCCTGCTGGACATGATCAACAACCAGATCGCGGCCGGAGGCTTGGAGATTAAGGCCGGCATCATCGTCGACGCCAGCATCGTAGAGAGTGCCCGGCGGCCCCGCAAAAAACAGGAAGTGATTCCAGTGGACCGCCAGGAAGATGACGAGCCGGAAAGCGGTGGTTATGAAGTAAAGACCAGTTATTCCGGTGATGTGGATGCGGCCTGGACCAGGAAGGGCAACCGGGCCTGGTACGGCTACAAGGTACATATGGCCGTGGATGGGGAGCACGGCTTCATCATGGCCGGCCACGCCACCCCGGCCAACCGGGCTGATTGCAAGGAAATGATGGCGGTGGTCAACCAGTGCGAGCTTGAGCGGGGCTCGCCCGTTGCGGCGGACAAGGGCTACAGCAGCGCCGCCAATCGTAGCGCGCTTAAGGACGCCGGGCTGTTTGATCTTATCATGTACAAGGCGGTGAAAAGCAGACCGTTAACCAAGGCTGAAAGAATGGTCAACCGGGCCATCAGCGGCTGCCGGGGATCGGTGGAGCGGGCCTTCGGGACACTCAAGAAAGACTACCGCTTGGCCAGGGCCCGTTACCTGGGCGCGGCAAAACTGGGCCTGCAGTTGCTCATAGACGCCATGGCCTACAACCTCAAAAAGGCCGCCCGGATGATGGTTTGAGGGTGCTAATGGGGACCGGGGTGGTTTATGGGGCCGCCGCCAATGGCCCCATTTGGAGGTAAATGCCCGAGTAAATACCAAATAAACCGCCTCTCCTGACGATTTTCCGGCCAAAATCGAACCATGTCAGCCTCTTGATATTGCGCAGCATCCTCAGTTCGGTTTTCAGGGAATGAAACCAGCTTTCCATGGGCGCGTTATCCCAGCAGTCGCCCTTGCGGCTCATGCTGCATATCATGCGGTGCGACTTCAGCTTTTTGCGGTAGGCCTTGCTGGCATATTGACGTCCTTGATCTGAATGATGGATCAGCCCAGGCCCAGGTTTCCGCCGGTCCACCGCCATGTTCAGCGCATCGAGCACCAGCTTTTTGGTCATGCGGCTTGACATGGACCAGCCCACGATCAGCTTGGAATAAAGATCCAGGACGGCCGCCAGGTACAGCCAGCCTTCACGAGTAGGAATGTAGGTTATATCAGCCAGCCATTTTTGATCAGGGCCGTCCGCTTCAAAGTCCCGCCCCAGGATATTGGGGGCCGCCAGGTGGCCGTGATTGGAATCCGTGGTGGCCTTGTACTTTTTCTTCTGCTTGGCAGCGATGCCGTTATCGCGCATTAATCGAGCCACCCGGTTCTCGCTCACATGGATTTCACGATCCTTGAGTTCCGCCTGTATCCGGGGGCTTCCGTACACGCCACGATTTTCTTTATGAATGGCCTTGATCTCGACAACGAGCCTCCGGTTCTCTCGCGCCCGGCTGCTTTCCGGCCGGTTCAGCCAAGCGTAGTACCCGCTGGCTGACACCTCCAAAATCCGGCACATACGCCTGATCTGGAATCCTTCACTCTGATCCCTGATGAACTGAAACTTCATTTTGGCATCCGCGAGAAGATGCCGATGGCTTTTTTTAATATGTCACGCTCCTGGCGTACAATGGCCAGTTCGCGTCTCAGATGGGCTAGCTCCTCATCTTGCGGCTTTAAATTGCCCTTGCCTGGGAAGGCCTGCTCAGGGTCTGCTTCGAGCTGCTTCTTCCAGCGGCCCAGCACGGTCTGGCTGATGCCAAGGTCCCTGGCCGCCTGGGAAATGCTCAAACCTCCCTCGGTGACCAAGGCCACGGCTTCGATCTTGAACTCCCGGCTATAACTCCTGCGTCTGTTGCCCATTCAACACCTCCAAGCAATTCATATCATGCTTTTCGAGGTGTCCACAATTTCAGGGGAACTTCAACGCTTTTCTCGACTAGGACAATTGATCAGCGCTTGCAGACCAATGCACGGTACATCGATGAAAGATTGACCCAGCAGAAGCAGTCTCTGAACAGGAGCACCGTTTACCAATGGGAAAGATTCACTAAAATTTTCACGTAGGCGGATCAGCGGGGAGGCGCAAGCCTCTCCGCCACCAGTCTTAGGCCGTGTTCCTCTTTTGGAGAATACATGGATCTCTTTGCTGATGGGAGGCGGTCTGTACTCGTTTCCCAGTCTCCGCCTCTTAAGACATAAACGCCATCGCCCCTGCCGGGGTTAAACGGATCAACTACAGGCGAATAAGTGGGGAAAAAGTAATCCAACCAGTCGGAGCAAACCTCATCTACATTACCGTGCATGTCATATAACCCCCAGGGATTGGGTGAAAATCGGGCCACTTCATACGGCCCCCGCCTATCACCGTATTTTTCACCTTTTTGCCCATTGCCATACGGGGTTTTTTGATGAGAGTAATGAGCTTGGTTCGGGCTGATGGTTTCGCCTGTATAAAAAGGCCCGGTCGTGCCGGCTCGGCAGGCATACTCCCATTCGGCCTCGGTGGGCAGACGGTAGCGCACTTTGCCCTCTGAGGCCTTATTTAACCGCTTTAAAAACTCTTCTACCTGGGCCATGCGGAGTTGAACCGGTCTTGTGTATGGTTTCCCCTGTAATTTGGGGATGGTTCTCATAAGCCTTTTATATTGATGCAAGGTGACTTCCGTGGTTTGCATGAAAAATGGCTTACTGATCTCAACCAAATGCCGTGGATATTCCTTCTTGTACCAAATAAAGGCTGTATCTTTGGCATGCTGCGCTCTTTCTGGGTTTGGCTCGTTTTTTAAGGCCTCTTCTTCCGGGCTGTCACGGAAGCCCATCATGAATTTGCCCGCCGGAATCTTTACGAAGGTCATGCCCAATTTATTGGTGAAGTGCTCGGCTGGCTCCAGGTCCATGAACACGGTATGCACCTTGCCCGGCTGCACCACCACGGTTTTGGTGAAGGGTTTGTAGAGGCTCTTCCATACCTGGAGCTTGTGTGGTCCTGGGATCAAGTCCTTGAGGTCCAGCTTGTCGCCAAAGACCTCCTGGCCGTCCAGGTAGACTGTGACGCCGTCCTGTACCGGCTCGAGCTCAATGCCGCCGCGTTCGGCTCTGAGGTCCACCTCCAGTTTGATGTTTTGATCGGGCCGGGCCACCACGCAGAACCGGTGCTTTGTGTTGAAGGGGTAGGTCAGTTCGAGCAGATATTCGCCGGGTTCCAGTTTCATGCCGGGAGTGTAATCCTGGGCCACGCCGATGACCCTTGCCTTCATGTTGAATGCGGTCCCCTCAATAGTGAGCCGGGCGTAGGGAATGGGCTCCAGCTTGAAGTGCTCCTTGGCCAAGCCGCCGTTGGTGACCTCCACCATGCGCACCTGCCCGTAATAGCCTTCCTTGCGCACCGTGACCCGCTGCAAGCCAGTAAGAATTTCATCTTTCTTGAAGGGCGTCTTGCCCAGGGGGACGTAACTGCTCACCAGCACCCCGGCCCCCTCGGGCTCACTGGTCACCTCTATGGACCCGAAATGCACCGGCTCACCGGCCTTGCGCTTGGCTTCTATCTCCTCTTTGCGCACATACTCCATGATTATCTGCAATTTTTCCAAGGCCGGGAGATTCTTGGGTTGCCCAAGCACAGGGAATGTGGGCAACCCGAGCTTTTGGTAGGCATGGCTCGGAATGGGCCAGGCAACCTGGGCCAGTAGAGCCAGGAGAAGCACGATGATAGTGGTGCATGTTTTGCTGAAAAATAATTTGCGCATGAGGCCCCCCAAAGATCAGATGATGACGTTATATGTATAGCATAAATTGAGTGGGTGGTATTGTGGCAGAAGAAAAAATCGTGAAAGCGGCGCGGGCGAATCAGGGATTTTGGGGTGTGGATTTGGGTGTGGATTTTTTTCGAAACCTGGCAAAAATAGGTAAAACCGTGCCAAACCTTGCCAGTAGCTTCCTTTAGTTATTACGGCAAGTTGCCGTAATATGAGGAGGTTGGGAAGCTCAAAGGATGAGACTCAAAATCCCCCGCTCCTTGAGGGCTTGTGGGTTCGAGTCCCACCTCCGGTACCAAATAAAAACAAGCAATTAGCTGGATGGCTGTACCTTTGTGTACGGCCAGTGTTTTTGGGGGGAGGCGGGGGGGAGCGAATGGGGTTATTTCAAACGTCCGCCTCTGGTCAAATTATTCGCCAAGATAATCATGGTTGTCATGATCCGAGCCGTCCGTTAGCAGCTTAATTATGTATTCGTTCAGGCTGAGTCCCAGCGCGGCGTGCTTGGTTTTTCAGATGCATGTGGACAGCCAGAGGCACCTTGCGCACAATGATGTCCTGATATGTCGATTCGTGGATGCTGACCATCTCATCACCTCTTCAACCATAAACCCACCTGCCCTAATGACAGCCCTATTGCCTTGGTGATAGTGACATAAAGGTGGCACATATAATGTGACGATCCAGCGAACAGAGCTATTACTTTGGCCATATATTGGCAGAGACAGACTGTATTTCGCATCCAGGACAGTCGGATAGTGTCACATCATGTGCCAATTTTTGTCATAACGCGATGATTATGAAGTTCCCCTGAAATTGTGGACACCTCGAAAAGCATGATATGAATTGCTTGGAGGTGTTGAATGGGCAACAGACGCAGGAGTTATAGCCGGGAGTTCAAGATTGAAGCCGTGGGCTTGGTCACCGAGGGAAGTTTGAGCATTTCCCAGGCGGCCAGGGACCTTGGCATCAGCCAGACCGTGCTGGGCCGCTGGAAAAAGCAGTTCGAAGCAGGCCCTGAGCAGGCCTTCCCAGGCAAGGGCAATTTAAAGCCGCAAGATGAGGAGCTAGCCCATCTGAGACGCGAACTGGCCATTGTACGCCAGGAGCGTGACATATTAAAAAAAGCCATCGGCATCTTCTCGCGGATGCCAAAATGAAGTTTCAGTTCATCAGGGATCAGAGTGAAGGATTCCAGATCAGGCGTATGTGCCGGATTTTGGAGGTGTCAGCCAGCGGGTACTACGCTTGGCTGAACCGGCCGGAAAGCAGCCGGGCGCGAGAGAACCGGAGGCTCGTTGTCGAGATCAAGGCCATTCATAAAGAAAATCGTGGCGTGTACGGAAGCCCCCGGATACAGGCGGAACTCAAGGATCGTGAAATCCATGTGAGCGAGAACCGGGTGGTTCGATTAATGCGCGATAACGGCATCGCTGCCAAGCAGAAGAAAAAGTACAAGGCCACCACGGATTCCAATCACGGCCACCTGGCGGCCCCCAATATCCTGGGGCGGGACTTTGAAGCGGACGGCCCTGATCAAAAATGGCTGGCTGATATAACCTACATTCCTACTCGTGAAGGCTGGCTGTACCTGGCGGCCGTCCTGGATCTTTATTCCAAGCTGATCGTGGGCTGGTCCATGTCAAGCCGCATGACCAAAAAGCTGGTGCTCGATGCGCTGAACATGGCGGTGGACCGGCGGAAACCTGGGCCTGGGCTGATCCATCATTCAGATCAAGGACGTCAATATGCCAGCAAGGCCTACCGCAAAAAGCTGAAGTCGCACCGCATGATATGCAGCATGAGCCGCAAGGGCGACTGCTGGGATAACGCGCCCATGGAAAGCTGGTTTCATTCCCTGAAAACCGAACTGGTGGCGCATAAAGATTATCTGAGCAGGACGCAGGCCAAGGCTGACATCTTTGAGTACATCGAAGTCTTCTACAACCGCAGCCGCAAACACTCAGCTCTGGGGTACATGAACCCGGCTCAATATGAGATGATCAACATGGCTGCTTAACTACGTGTCCACAAAAATGGGGGAAGATCAGACGCTAAGTTTTTTGTGGTAGGGTCGAGATAATTACGAAGTACTTAAGGGGGCAGATCATCCCAAGCCATCTGCCGGAAGGCCAGACTGTTAACGCAATTAACGACTAGGACAGATACGTTTTGTACCAGTCAGGATGCCTATTATTTCACGTACCTTCATAGTAACTTTGAATTATCTCTCTTAACTCTTGCACTTTTTCATCAAGAATGCCAGTGAGGCAAAACGTGAAAAGACTGACAAAGAGAGCAAGCACTTTTTCGGCCAAACAATATCCTGTCGGTTTCATAGCGGCCGGATCTTTGCCAATTATTATATGCGTACGGTCAAATCGGGCTATTCCTTCACCTATTCCGCCGCCAAACTGTCTAACGATTGGGGGCCACCTCTAACAGGCCTGTCTTCAACCATGGGCATATCCCAGGGAATCAAAGACTTAGCTTGAGGCAATGTCCTTTGGCGCGGGGCAGAGGCGCCTAGGCCCTGGGCCCTAGAGGATATCGTCCAGGAACTTGGCGATCTGTTTTTGGCGGCTGGCGACCATGGCGGCGTATTTGCCGGAACCGTTATAGGACTTCATGACCTTGTCGGTGTCAATGGTCGACGGGCTGCTGCCCGAGGCCGGGGTGTAGGACTGCTGCATCAAAGTGCGCAGGTGATAGGCGGCCATCATGGTGGCCATGGTCAGGTTTTCCTGAAGGTCGATGCTCTTTGGCGGCGGCACCAGGCCGTCGGCGGCCATCTCGTCGATTATGCGCAGCTTGGTGGGATGATAGATCTGGAACGGGCTGGCCGAGAGATCGTTGTCGCCCAGTATGTTGGCGTAATAGGTCTCCTGATGGCCGATGGCCAGCATGAACGTCACGGGCACCTGATACATGTGGGCCGCGCAGTAGATGTCAAAGGCCAGGTTGCGGGCGTAGAGCTTCAGGTCGCCGGAGATGGGCATCTTGCGCTGTTTCATGAACTGCTGGCAGCGGGTGGCGATATACGGCGACATCTGGTCCACGAACTGGTGCAGGCCCATGGCCTCCAACTCGGGCAGGGGCTTGACCTGGCCCTTGAACCACTGGGGCGGCTGCCACTGCTTTTTCAGGATGCCCAGGCTGCTGGCGTTGGCCGTCAATGCCTTGATGGCCCGGTCCGGACTCAGGCCAAGGTCCCGGTATTCGCGGTAGAGGCGGTCCATGAACAGGCTGCGTCCCCGCTCGGGCGAAGGGGCAAGCGTGGCCAGTTCCACCGCAGAGCGGGGTAGGCCTTGACTGGCCATTTCCTGGAAGATCAGCGGGTGCCGGCCGGAGATAATCTTGCTGGCGTTGACCACCGGCTCCAGTTCGGCTTCTTCCACGGTGTCACGATCGGGGAAGGCCGACCGGGCCGACAGCAGCAGGGCCCTGGGAGTCAGCCCGGCCCGGCGGGAGGCCTTGCGCAGGCGGGAGCGCTCAGCAGGGGTCATTTCGGCCTGGGGCGCGTAAAGGGGCAGAGGCCTGGGGCCGCTGGCGGTGGTGGCCGGAGCCTCGGCCTTGACCGTGGGCTCGGGCTTGGCCGCGACTTCCTCGGACCGGGTTTCGGCATCGCCGTCGGGCCCGCCGTGCACCAGTTCCACCGACGCCGGGGTCAGCCCCTCTGGGCCGCGCAAGGTGGCCTTGCTGGGATTGGATACGGAAAACAGCACCAGTCCGGTGGCCAGGCCGCCCACCAGCATAAGCTGGCCCAGGGCGCTCTTGCCGGCCTTGCCCAGACGGCGCCGGGCCTGTTGCAGGCGCTCGAACAGGCGCCGGGCCTGGGCAGGCTCCAGACCGCCCTCGGGCAGCGAGGCGCTAAGGGTGACCAGCATGCTCAACTGGGTCAGATTGTTGCGCAGGGTGTTGGCCTGATCAGCCAGTTCCAGGACCTGCCGCTCCAGGTCGTCGCCGCGCCGCCGGCCCACGGCCAGGGCCACGGACATGTCCCCGGCCAGCCTGGCCCATCCGGCGGCCTCTTGCCTGGCCGCGTCCAACTCGGCCTGAAGACCGACAATCTGTTCATTGGGCCGCACGGATGCGGCGCCAGTCCGCTCCATGGCCGCCAGGCGTTCCAGGGCCGCGTCTCGCTCGGCCGCCACCTTTTCAGCCCTTTCGTGAGCCACTTCATGGCGGGCCTTGGAGCGCTCCAGGGCGCTGCGCAGGCTGGCCAACTCCACTTCGCGGTCCTGTAGCCGGGAAAGCTCGAACTCGGCCTGGGCCTTTTCACCACGGACCCGGCCCAGCTGCTTGTGGCGCTCGAGCATCTTGCCCCGCAGCACCGAGGCCATATGGCGGCTGTTCAACAGGCGTGCCGAAAGGTCGTCGATTTGGCCCAGGGCGTCTTCCAGACGGCGGCCCAGATCACCGGCCCGGTCCTGATAGACCAGGGCGTCCTGCAATTGATCTTCGGTGCGCAGCAGCTTTTCGCGCTGGGCCCTGGCCAACATCAGCAGGCGGCCAACATTACGCTGGGCCCGGTCGATGCGTTCGTTGGCCCGTCTCAGGTCACGGCGCAGTTCGCCGGTCTCGGCGTTTTTTTGATCCAGCCTGACGGCCAGGCCTTGGCGGTCCAGGGCCATCAGCCGCAGGCTGCCGCTGAGGTCCAGGGCCACCTTTTCCAGGGGCATGTTTATGGCCTGGTTCAGCCCGCCCTCGGCCAGCCGCCGCCAACGCGTGGAGGCCTGGCGCAATCCGGCCAGACGCTCCAGGTGGACGTTGCGGCCGCTCATCTTGCGCAGGCTAACGTTGTGGGCCTTGATGGTCATGGGCGGTTTGTTCAGGGCCACGAAAGGAATCAAACTCAAGGCGGCCTCAATCTGGTCCGCGGCCAGGCGGTCGTCGGCGGCCCGGACCTTGGCATTGGCGGCCTTTTCCACCACCCGGCCCAGAGCCGGAGCCAGGTCCAAATGACGCATACCGCCCAGGGCCGCCACCACGGGGCGGCAAAGTCCCACCAATTGGGCCGCATAGGCGTCCAGGGCGTCGCAATCCTGCCGTAGGCCGCTGATGCCGGACGCGGCCTGGTTGACGGCGTCCCGCCCGTCCTTGACGGCCTCACGCCATGATTCCAGCAGATGCCTGGCCCTGTTCAGGCCGTCTTCCATGCCCTGGCGCAGCTTGTCCACCTCGGCCTGGGTCTGCCCGGCCTGGGGCCGCACATCCTTGAGCATGGCCAGAAGCACCGATAGCTCGGCGGCGCATTCACCGCGCCTGTGTGCGTCCTCGGCCTGGGGCCCGCTGAGGGCGGCCACCAGGGACGGCAGTTGCAGTTCCAGGGATTCTATCTGCCGGTTGACCTTGCGCAGGGTCTTTAAAACCTCGCCGCCCCGGCGGCCCAAACGGGCCAGGCGGCCATCCAGGATGATCAGCAGCCGCTCCAGGCGCTGACGCCGCAGGTCAAGGTCTCCGGCCCTGTCCAGATCGGCCCGGACCTGTTTCAAGCGACCGGCCGGAGGCTGGTCAAGCTGGCCCGCCGCGCTCTCCAGCAGCCCGCCGGCCAGTTGGCTGACCTTGCGGCAGGTCAGAAGCAGGTCATCGGCCTGTTTCTGCCTTTGCCTGGCGTCGTTTAGGGCGCTGCGGGTGATCTCCAGGCGGGATGAGACATTGCTGAGCCTGGCCTGGGCCAGTTCCTCTGATCTGGCGGCGTCGCGTTCGGCCGCCATGGCCTTGTCCATGTTGGCCGAGGCCTCGGCGCGGTGTTTCTGGGCTTCCTTGAGTTCCAGACCCTGCAAGTGGGCCTTTTCCTCCAGGACCTTGCGCATCTGTTCGGCACGTTGCCGCCGGGCGTCGGCCTGGCGCACCTGCTGCAAACCGGCCAATTTGCCGCTGCCGTCCCGGAAGCTGTTGCGTCCGGCAGGCTCCAGGCTTTTCATCCACTGGTCCAGACTGACAGCCGTGCGCCGCCATTGCCGGGCCTGGGATCGGATATTGTCCAACTCCGCCTGGCGCTGGGCCACTTCGCTTTCAGCCCGGGCCAGCACCCGGCCGAAGACCTCAAGGGATTTTTCGTGAGACTGGCGGATCTGCTGCAGGCGGGAGGCGGCCTTTTGCAGGCCCGAGGCCATCTTTTCGGCATCGGCCTCCACGGCGCGCCTGTTCCCGGATGCCGCCGAAAGGATCAGGGCCGCCTGTTCTTCGCCCACGGTCATGCCTGACAGGGCGGCGGTGCCAGGCCACAGCTCGGCAAGCCAGGCCGCCAAAGGCCTGCCCATTATTTCCGGGTTGCCCCCGCTTGTTTCGGGAGCCCCGCAGGCAAGCCATTGCCCGGCCAGACTCTCGACCAAAGCGGTCAATTCGGCTATGCTGTCTTTGGGCTCATGCAATATCGATCCGCCTTTGACCATGCCCCATGTGGGTTAACAAGGAGGGGCTTTAAGAATGATTGCAAATAAATCCCGTATTGTCAACATGTTAACATGCATAACTCTGGCCGGGGCGGCTGTTTTGCTGCTTGCGGGCCTAACTTTCGCCGCCTTGAAGCCTTTTGTCATCGATCAGCCCAAGGAAGCGGCCCAACTACGCCTGCTGCCCTCCGACGCCTGGGGGGCTTCCCAGGATGACGGCGGCAACATGTTGTTGAAGCTGGCCTACATCCGGGGCATGGTCGACGCCTTGGCTTACACCCACCTGGCGCCCAAAGCCAGCGCCGAGGTCCTGCCCCAATTGTCGGGCATGGACCTGAACGAGGTGGCCGCCGCGGTGGACGCCTATTACGCCGCCGACGCCAAGCACCGCCAGTTGCCGCCCGCCGCGGTGATCATGCGCATTCTGCCCAAGCAGAAGGGCTCCACCAGGCGTAGCGATCTGCCCGCCCTGGATGCCCCGGCCCCGGATGATTCCTGGGTCGATGTAAACAAGCAGCAGGACAAGCCCTGAATAGCGGCATTTACCCTTGCCGTTTGGCGCAATGTCGGGTATAAATGCCATCTCTGAACTATTCGGCACATAATGATAAACACTTGAATGCGGTCTTCACCGGCCGCGGTCAAGACCGAGGGTTGTTACATGGGTAGCGTAATTAAAAAGCGCCGCAAGAAGATTCGCAAGCACAAGCACCGCAAACTGCTGAGGCGCACCCGTCACCAGCGCCGCAAATAAGCGGTAGCGGGCGGCTCCGCCGCCCCTGCACATTCAAACACCTGACCCGAGCCCAAACCACCGGAGCCTTTGCCCCGTGTTTCAAGGGTTTCGGGTTTCGTGTTGCCTGAATTCCGTACTTCGGAATATTCGCGGCCACACCCGCGAAAAACAGAGGCCGCGCCTAATGGCGCGGCCTCTGGCGTATGAAATTTCTTCGGGCGTCTACTTGGCCTTGGGCTCCTGGGGCTTGGCGGCGGGCTGGAAGTCCACCAACTCGACCTCGAAGACCAGGGTGGAGCCGGGGCCGATTAGGGGACCGGCCTGGCGATCGCCATAGGCCAATTCCGGAGGCAGAATGATCTCCCACTTGGAACCCTTGGGCATCTGCTGCAGGGCCTTGCTCCAGCCGGGAATCACCCTGTCAAGGGGCAGGGCAGCCGGGCCGCCGCGGCCCTCGGAGGAATCAAACACAGTGCCGTCGACCAGCTTGCCGGTGTAATTGACCTTCACAACGTCCGTGGGGCCGGGTTTGTCGCCCTTGCCGGCCTGGAGTTCGCGGTACATCACGCCGTCGGGCATGGTCTTGACGCCGTCCTTCTTGGCGTATTCGGCCCGGAAAGCGTCGCCCTTTTTCTTATTCTCGGCCACTTGGGTCTTCATTTTGGCTTCGTGCTCGGCCATGAGCTTGGTCCGCAGCTCGTTCATGGCGTCGGCCATTTCCTTTTCGCTCATCACGGCCTTTTCGCCGGCCAGGCCGGCCTTCATGCCGATCAGGAACTTGTCCGGAGCGATGTCGATGCCCTCGGTCTTCATATCCGAGCCGAACTGGTGTCCGATAATATAGCTGATTTTGTCTTCCAGAGTCTTGAACTGGGGTTTATCCGCGGCCAAGGCCCACCCGGCCGTCAGGCTAAGCGCCACCAGAACCATGATCACTTTTTTCATAGTCACTCCAAAGTCAATGTTTGAACCTGATGTCTACCACAGGCCCCAATCAACGCGCAAAACAATTCAGCGCAATGCTTGCGCACCCATATCGGGAGGCCGGGCGCGGCGCCTCGGGCCGGGGATGGGCCGAGATGCAAGTAGGCAAAAACTACTGAGCCCCTTGGCCGGCAAAGGCCAGGGGGGCTCGTCAATTTTCCGGACAAGGGCTTGCTAGGCCAAACCCATGCGCTGTTCGATGAAGCGGATCTCTTGATCCAGTTTGGTTTCCTGGTTCTTTTCGCGGTCGATCTTGTCCACGCCATACATCACAGTGGCGTGATCCCGGTTGAAAACGCCGCCAATGGTCTTGAAAGAGGCGTCCGTATGGCGGCGGCACAGATACATGGCCACGTTGCGGGGCCTGGTGTGGATCTTTTTGCGCGACTTGCCGGTCAGGGTTTCCTGGTTCAGGCCATAGGCCTTGGCCACCTCGGCCAGAATTCGTTCCGGGCTCAGGCGGCGCAACTCGCAGGAAATCTGCCCCGCCACCTCGGCCGCCAGCTTGATGTCCATTGGTCTGGAGGTCAGCGAACTCTTGGCCAGCATGCCGCTGAGGGCCGACAACAGGCGCCGGATGTCGGTGGTGATGGTCTCGGCCAAATATTCCAGGGGCTCCAGGGGGGCCACCACGCCCAGGGCTCGGGCCTCACGCTGGAGGATCTTGACCCTGGTGGAGTGGTCCGGCGGCTCGATGGGCACGGTGATGCTCGAATCGAGCCGGGACAGCAAACGCCCGCCCAAGCCCTTTATCTGGGATGGAGCGGTGTGGCCGGTGAAGATGACCCTCTTGCCCGCGTTGACCAGGGCGTCGAGGGTGAACACCAGCTCTTCCTGGGTCTTGTCCTTTCCGGCCAGGAAAGGCACGTCTTCCATCAACAGCACGTCGCAACAACGGCGGAAGCGGTCCTTGAAGCGGTCCATGGATTTTTTGCGCAAGGCGCTGATCATCTGGTTGGCAAAGTCTTCGGCTGTCAAATAAGTGACCCGCAGGCCCTTGTCGTCACCCAATACGTGGTGGCCCACGGCCTGGGTCAGGTGGCTTTTACCAAGGCCGGTTGGCGACACCAGGTACAGGGAGCTGGCGAACAGGTTGCGGCCCTGAGCCAGGGCTCTGGCCGCGGCGCAAGCGTATTCGTTGCCGCCGCCGGCGACAAAATTTTCAAAACGGAACCGGGCGTTGAGTTGGGGCGCGCCAGAGGCGATCTTTGGCAACTCCATCTGCCGGGGAAGGTTTCGCGCGACATCGAGGCTCACTCTCAGGTCCGGGTCAATCTGCCGGGCTAGCTGGCGGAGCCGGGGTAGATAATGATCTCGCACCCAGGTGCGGTGGAATGCGTTGGGACAACTCAACGTCAGCCCGCCTTTCTCCTCGTCGACGGGGCGCATGGGCTCCACCCAGAGCTTGAACTCTTCGGGATCAATGCTCTGACAAAGCTGTTCACGCAATATGTTCCACTTGGCGAAGGACAACAATATCTCTCCCAAAGGCGAAAGGGCCTCTGTTGCAAATCATGGTCGTATTTTTGGCTTACCGAGGCGCAGGCTTGAATGATCCAAAATTTACATGGAAGGCCCCCAAATGGTCAATTCCGGCTATGCCAGATATGGCCCGATCAGTTCCCCGGCGCTACTACATTTACATCTAATTGGTTTCACTACTCTATTTTTACATGACACACGCACTGCGGCCTTATAATGCCGTTTTCAAGATTCTCGGCTAACCTGCCTTGATGTTTATGGTTCCCTGGTTTTTCACAGATGTGCTTATGTTGGTCCACAAGGCGTTTCTTTTATTTTCATCTAATTTCAACATAATTTGCATATTATCGTCGTTTTTCAGAAATGCAGTTATGCCTTCATTTTCCATGAAACATAATTGCCACATGTTTCGGCTATTGACACCAAAGCAAGTTCGCAAAAGCGTTTCCGGTGCATATCATATTGATTTAAAAACCATTATTAATCAGTAGTCACACTGCTGGGCCAGCCGAAACAAAAGCCTAATATGTCGCTAATCTTTTATATATAATAGGGTTTCAGGCCTTTATTGAGAGGCTTTTCCAAGTACGTAATGGAACATATGGCCGTTTTTCGGACATAGTTCCGAATAGACCAAGAACTTCTATAAATAATACCTGTTTTCAATTACTGCTAAAAACCAGCCACGGAATGTTGTGGAAAAGGTCTGCCGTTTCCACGGTTTTTCCACCGGTTTTCCACCACACAAAATGGTTTTCCACCGGTTTTCAACAATTTCTACAAGGTTTTCAACAAAGTATGCACACAGAGCCGTTAACTTGTTTGTCAAAAAATCACTTTAATTTTATGATGTTACATATATTTCAACATATTAACCCGCAAAGTCTGATTCGCAATTGCCCCATTTATCAACCGGGCTGTCCGATATTCACCCAACCCTTAACGAAAACAAAAAAATCACGCTCGTCCGCATCCATCCACGGCCCCATGGGCCGGTGGACCCGAATATCTACCTTTTTCACAAGAAGACTGCTAGTGCGCTGTTGAAAAACAGCCCACTAGGCGGGCCATGGATTCACCCCAATAAAGCTTCGCTTTGCCGGGGACCCCGTTCCGGCCCGCCAATTCGCGCGGTTTTCAAAGACAAGCAAATTAAGCAACTCTGCAAAACCACGCTTTTGCAAAGTTGCGGTTGAAAAAGTCCTGGATGGACTTTTTCAACACCCTGCTAGATCTTTTCGGCGAAATATTCCTTATAGGCTTCGAAAAGGCGGATGCCGATAACCAATAGCACAAGGCTGGCCAACACCATTATCCCCAGATAGTCCCAGCGGGGCATGCGGCCGTAGAAACACACGTCGTCATAGGCCATGGTGAATATGGCCGCGGGGTTGGCCATGACCGCCCAGTGGAAGCGCGGAGGCACGCTGCTGAGCGGATAAAGGATAGGGGTCAAAAAGAACCACAACGTCAACAGGTTGCCCATGATGTGGCGGGTGTCGCGCAAAAACACGCACATTGTCGTCAGGATCAGGGCCAGGGCAAAGGTGAACAGCAAATGGACCAGGGCCACAACCGGGAACAAGGCGAAATGCCAGCTGAGCTGCTTGCCGCTGATGACCATGAAGACCACCAGGATGGGCAGACTCAACAGAAAGTTGACAAAGTTGACCAAGACCCGGTTGGCCGGCAGCACCTGCATGGGAAAGGTTACCTTGGTCACCAGGCTGCCGGCGTCCACAACCGACCCGGCGCCGTCCAGCATGGATTGGGAAAAGAAGATCCAGGGCAACAGGCCGGTGAACATGTAGACCGAATAGTGTTCCATCTCCACCCGAAAATACACGCTGAACACCAGGGAATAGACCAAAAGCAGCAATAGCGGATTCAGAAATGTCCACAAAAAGCCCAGAACCGAGCCGCGGTAGCGCCCCTTGAGTTCGCGGGTGGTCAGGGCCCAAACCAGGGCCCGGTGCTTGCCAAGTTGCCGTATATGATCGATTTCCAGCATAAACCCTTCGTCCGCAGGTGTCGGCGCGAGAATACCACGGCCCGGTCAAATGTGCATAAGGCTTTTTTACCGGCAGCATATGGTTGCATCAAGGCCGCCAATTCTATTTAATAGAAGCCACGCTCCTCAACTTTGATAGTCACATTGGCAGCATACAAGTTCCGGAGGAAGAGCTTGCGCCTCAAATTTCACGGCACCAGGGGCTCGATACCGACGCCCGGGCCCGACACGCTGATCTACGGCGGCAATACGACCTGCGTGGAGTTGGACATCGACGGCCAGCCTCCGGTGATCATCGACGCCGGTACGGGTCTGCGCCTGCTGGGCGAGGAATTGGCCCGCAGCCCCCAGGGAGAAGCGGTGTTGCTGATGACCCATGTGCATTGGGACCACACCATCGGCTTTCCGTTTTTCGCCCCCATCTACATGCCCGGCTGGCACCTGCGCCTGGGCGGATGGCCCGGCGGGCTGATGGGGCTGACTTCGCTTTTCGGCTCCAGCGACGGCATGGGCCGCTTTCCCGTGCAATACCGGGATCTGCCAGCCTCGCTGGTCCAGGACGAGACACTAAGCGCGCCCGAAATGCGCCTGGGCTCCGTAGCCGTGCGCACCGCGCCGCTGAATCACCCCCAGGGGGCCATAGGCCTGCGCTTCGAGGCCCCAGGCGGGGCAATGATGTTCATCACGGACCATGAACTGGACCAAAGCTCCGAACTGGGAATGGAGCACACCCTGGCCTTTTGCGACGGGGCCAAAATCATCATCCACGACGCCCAATATTTACCCGAGGAAATGGAGGCCCACCGCGGCTTCGGACATTCGGACTGGCGCATGGTGGTGGATTTGGCCAAACGGGCCGGAGCCGAACACCTGGTGCTGACCCACCATGACCCCCGGCGCAGCGACGCGGAGGTGGAAAAAATCGTTGAGCAAGCCAGGCTTGAGGCCGGCTCGTCATTAAGAATTGACGCGGCGCGCGAAGGCATGCAACTTGAAATTTAGCGCCGTCTATTACGGAGGATAAAATGCAGCACCTGGATAATCCGGGATTATTGCAGGACCTCCTGACTCTCACCGAGCACATGATTTCCACCAATGACGTGGATTTCCTGCTGAGCAACATCCTTACCCAGGCCCGCCGTCTGGCCAGGGCCGAAGCCGGTTCCATCTTTCTGGTCGAGGGAGACAACCTGCGTTTTGTCTACGTGCAAAACGATGTCCTGGACACCGGAGGCAAGGGCTCATACGTGGACCAGCTCATGCCCTTGAACAAAAGCAGCCTGGCCGGCTACACCGCAGTCACCGGCATGCCGCTGATCATTGACGACGTCTACCAGATACCTGAAAGCGCGCCGTACGGCTTTAACCGGACCTTTGACCAGAAAACCGGCTACCGCACGCGCTCCATGCTGGTCACGCCCATGGAGACCAGCCGGGGCAAGATGGTTGGCGTGCTGCAATTGATCAACGCCAGGGGTGAAAACGAAAAGGTGAAGACTTTCGAGGACCGCGACGTGATGCTGGCCAACTACTGCGCTGCCAACGGGGCCATTGTTCTGGAACGGGCCCTGATCACCAGGGAGCTGATCCTGCGGACCATGCGCATGGCCGAACTGCGGGACCCGAAAGAGACGGGACCTCACGTCAACCGGGTTGGCGGCGTGGCCGCGGTGATCTTTGAGCACATGGCCCGGGCCATGGGCAAGGACCCGGACACCGTGCGCCGCGATACCGACCTGGTGAGGGTGGCGGCCATGCTCCATGACGTGGGCAAGGTGGCCATCAGCGATACTATCCTCAAAAAGCCTGGCAAGCTTACCGACGAGGAATTCGCGGTTATCAAACTACACACCCTGGCCGGAGCCCAGCTTTTCAAAGAAGAAGCCAGCGAACTGGACCACATGGCCCAGACCATAGCCCTGCGCCATCACGAACGCTGGGACGGCAAGGGCTATCCCGGCGACGTGCCCGATCCCCGGGACCCGGCCGCCGTGCCCGGCAAGGGCCTGGTGGGCGACCAGACGCCTCTCCCGGCCCGCATAACCGCCGTGGCCGACGTCTACGACGCCCTGATCTCGGCCAGGGTCTACAAACCGGCCTTTACCGAGAACAAGGTCCTGTCAATTATCCGGGAAGAATCAGGTGCCCAGTTCGACCCGACGGTGGTGAAGGCCTTTTTCGAGGTCTACGACGAGATCCGTATGGTTCACCACCGCTTTGCCGAAGATCATGACTGAGTTGCCGCCCCGGCCTTCCGCGGGCCGGGGCGAATTAGATTTATTTCAGCAGGGACGCCAGCTTGTCATAGTCGAACTTCTCGGCCAGGGACAGTACGACGGCCTTTGAATCGGGCCAGCCGTTGTCAAATGTGATCTCCACCACCGCCTTGTTGTCGACGATAACCACCAGGGCGCTATCGTAAAACACCGATGCCTTCCTACCGGCCACTTTAATGGCGTCGCAGCCGGGCAACATGCCGTTGGCCGCGTTGATAAACGCCTGGAGGCCGTTGCCCAAGATGTTGATGCCGATTGTCTGCGCGCCGGTATATTCCCGGCGGACCTCGCTGTTTTCTTGCAGATACTCCAACAGGTCGTCGCCCGGATCAATGTCGAAAGACACCTCTTCCTCGGCTTGATAACCCGCCGGGGCAGCCGGGTAGCAGGACGCAACCTCGCTCTTGAGGTCTCCGGCCAGGGCAGCCCCGACCCCCAGCACGATCAGGCAACAGACCACCGCCAACAGCATCAACCGCTCGACAACGCGCATAAGCAACCCCCTTTATTCGAAATGATATGCCTAGCCATGGTAGTTGTTTTTACTTGCAAGGTCAACGGCCACGAGAAACGCCCCGGCAGGCGTTAAACCCGCCGGGGCGCACGGCCGAACCCGGCCTCCCCCCTAGGCCAGGGGATCGGTGCTCAGGGTGTTGGTGATGGCGATATGCAGCGGGGCGGTGATGCCGTCCATGCCCGTGGGCGCGCTGGAGGCGGCCAGCAAGGCCGCCGACACCGGCTGGGTGATCTTGCCCGCGCCGTTGATACTGGCCTCGGCGTTGGTCAGGGCCAGGTGGGGCATGCTCAGGGTGATGACATTGTCTCCGCTGGTGAAGATCATGGACATTTTCTTGCGGGTGTCGGAGCCCAGGTCGCTGAGGAACACGTCGCTGGTGTACACCGGGAAGTCCAGGCTCAGCGACAGGGTCGGGAAGCCCGTGGCCGTGGGTTCGCTGATGGTGTCGCCGCCGCCGGCCAGATGATCGCCGGACAGGTTGCGGCTGACGCTCAAGGTGAAGCCGCTGGGCTGGATCTCATTGGCCGAATCCAGGGCCGCGCCGCTCTGGTCGTTGATGCGGAAGGAGCCGTGGCGGAACAGCACCCGGCCCGCCGGGGAGGGGCTGTCCAGGGCGGCCATGACCGTGGTGGTGTTGGCGCCGCTGGTGGTGTTGATGACCCGGTCGTCGCACAAGAGGTTCAGGCCCAGGCTCAGGGGCTGGCCCGCCTGGCCCGACAGGGAAAAGCCCGTGACCTTGGCCCCAGCGAACTCGTGCACCGAAAAGCCCTTGTACAAGGCCAGGGTGCCGAACAGGCCGTCAATGTGGTCGGCCATGGCCAGGGAGTGGGTGTAGGTGCCGTCCAGGTTGTCGGTGGGCGTGCCCGCCGCGCCCATGACCATGGCCAAGAGGGTTTCCAGGCCGGTGTAGCGCAGATAGGCGCTGATGTCGCCGGAGCAGGTGATGAAGCCCTGGTCCGAATTGCTCTGGAAGGCGTGGCCCGCCGAGTCGTCCAGGAGCTGTTCGCGGCTGCGGCTGACGCTTTCGCTGGTGATCAGGATCATGTCGCTCTGGGCGCAGGCCACGGCCGTGCCCCAGGTGTCGGCCTTCTTGAAGGCGGCCTTGATTTCTCTACCGGTACTCATTGCTCTTCTCCAATATTAAAGTAATTGCTCAAAGTGTATTGCTGGCTGATTCATAGGTGACGCGCAGTTCCATGTCGAACATGCCGATGGGGTCGGAGGCGCCGCCCTCGTAGACCTCGATGGCCCCGCAGGATGTGCGGCTCCAGTGGGGGTTCAAAGCCGGGTCGGCCAGGGCCCCCACGCACGAGGCGGCAAGCTGGTCCAGTTCGCCGTAAGTGCCCTCGGGTGCGTCGGCCGCGCCCCACAGGTGCATGATCAGCACCCGCTCGGCCTGGTCGGCGGCAAGGTCCTTGGTTTCCACGCGTTCGTTGAACAGGGCCAGGGCCGGACGCTCCGGCATCTCGCTGGCCAGCCTGATGCCCCGCTCCACCCTGGCCGCGGCCACGTAGGGCCCGTATTCCGGGGCCATGGTGGTCAGGCAGGTCATCAGGTCGCTGATTATGGTTGCTCTTGTCATCGGAACTCCTCGGCCAGGCGGGCTTGCAGGCGTTCGGGAAGCTGCTCCAGGGCCTTTTCCAGGCTGGGCCGCATGAACGGCCGGGCCGGGATCTCAACCCGCTTCTTGTTGGCCCAGCGGCCACCCACCCGAAAGCGCAGGTACTCGGCCTTTTTGGCCTGGATCACCGCGCCTTTTTCATGGACCCAGGCATACGGCGAATCTGTCTCAAGGCTGCCGGTGATGGTGTCGCCGTTGCGGGTAACGCGGTAGCTCAGCGAGCGGCTCAGGGCCCCGCTTTGGCTGCGCGGGCCGCCGCCGCCGGGGCCCAGGGCCCGCCGGGCCAGGCGCACGGCCTCTTGCAGCACGTCGCTCATGGCCTTTTCGGCGGCGTGGGCCAGGGCCTGGCGCAGGTCCGCGGGCCAGCTCACAACAGGCTCCGGTTCACGTAGCGCTCCAGCACGGCGCGCACCTGGGGCAGCAGCTCGCCGTCCCGGAAACTCACCGTGCCGTCGGCCACCGTGCGGGCGGCCAGACCCAGGCGGCCTTGGCCCGCGTAGGACTGCTGATAGCGCACCACGCTCTGCTCCACGGCGGCCTGGGCCAAATCGGCAGGGATAACTTCGAAGCCAGCCGTGTAGGCAAGCTTGACGTTGGCCAGGCCCCTGGTGAACACACCCGAGGCCAGGCGGAGCACCCCGGCCTGGCGGTCGATATGCACCGCGTCCGTCGGATGGGCCGCGCCGCCGATCTCCAGGCCGCTCAGGCTGACAATGGGGTATTGGGGCAGCAGCAGCTCGGCATGGCCCGAACCGTCCAGGATCGTGTTGTCGGGTGAATAGTCGTCGCCGGCCGGGTCATGGCCATAGGCCCTGGCCCGCAGCTTGCGGCCGGTGAAGGTGTTGAACTGGGCGCTGACCGCCTCGATGAGGCCCTCCAGCAGGGCGTCGTCATCGGTGCTTGTCTTGTCCAGATAGGCCTTGACCTGCTCAAGGCTGGCCAGGGCGTCGCCGGAAAGGGCCATGTCCGTCCTCCGGGTTTATTAAAGTGTTAGCTTCAAATCAGGAGCCCGCCGGGGCGGGCCCCTGACACCGCGCTAGGCAGTGGGCACGCCGCTGAGCATGGCGAAACGCTTTTCGTTGCTCACGGCAAAGCCCATGCGCACCTCGGCCAGGAAGCAGGTCTGGTTGTAGCTGAAGTACGGCTCGGCCCAGGGGTTGGTCTTGACGGTGAGCCCCTGGCGCACGCCCACAAAGGCGCTGCCCGCGAAATCGCCGGCAAAGAGCCTGGTCTCGTCGGTGCCGCTGCCCAGGTTGGTCAGCACGTTGGGGTCGCGCACGAACGGCTCGCCCCAGACTCGGGGACGGTTGTCGGCCTCGGCCCTGGGCTGGCCCGGCTGGCGGTAGATGTAGTCGCCGCCGGTGTCCTTGATTTTCATCAGCACCTTTTCGGCCTTGGCGTGGCCGATGACCGGCACTTCGGCCGCATGTGGCGCGTTCTGGTAGACGGCGAAGATCAGGTCGGCCACGTCGTCGAAGCTGAAGGTCTCGCTGGCGCTCAGGGCGTTGGTGCTGATCAGGGTGGCCAGGCCGCTGACGGGATCGGTGGCCGTGCCCGCGCCGCGAAGGCAGGCGGTGTCAAAGGCGCCCGCGATGGTCTCGGCGAACAGCGCGGCCAAAACCTGGTCCACGGCCGGGTCGGAGTCGTCCAAAAGCTGGTTGGAGACCACCACCTTGACGGCCAGCATGTGGCTGGTGATGGCCAGCTGGCCAAAGGCGGCGTCGGAGCCGACGACCTCGCCGCTGGTCTGGTGGGCGCCGTCGGGCACCAGGCCCTCGGTGTCGGAGGCCTCGGGCACCCAATAGGCGCTCAGGCCGCCGCTGATGGTGGGGAAGGTGATCTGCCGGGAGCGCATGGGCACCTCGCGGCACAGGCCCTTGACGGCGCTGTAGTTGTTGACCAGGTCAAGCACCTCGCCGCCCTGCTCGGCCGGGGCCAGGTAGCCGCCCGCCGAGGACAGGCCCTCGCGCAGGTCCTTGGCCAGGCTGGCCGGGGCCGCGGTGCGCACCAGTTCGTCGGCGCTCAGGTGGCGCGGGGCCTGGCCCATGCCCAGACGGCGGACGTCGCCCAGGAAGTTGCTCATGCCCAGGCCGGAGCCAAAGGGATTCTGGCCAAGGTTGACGCTCTTGGAGTCCACCACGGACAGGGCCTTTTGCACCCGCTGGTCCACCAGGGCGGCCAGCTTGGTTTCGTCCATCTCCAGGCCCGAGGCCTGTTCCATCATGCTGATGATCTGTTTTTCGTTCATTTGCTCGTTCCTCTGTTTCATTAATTTTTGGTTAGCGGGCCAGGCGGCGGGCCAGGCTGGCGCACACCAGCCGGTCCAGCACCGGGCTCATTGCTTTGGCGGCCGCAACGTCGGGTTGGGGTTTGCGGTTCAGGCCCAGGGAAACCAGGGCGTCGGGGTTGGCGGGAAGGGTCACGCAGGAAATCTCGAACAGCTCCTGCTTGAGGTAATGGTTGCCGGTGACGGTGCGGCCGTCGGCCACGCGGGTCTCCACGCGGCTGTCGATGGGCGAAAAACCCACGGAAAAGGCGTGCATGTAGCCACCCTTGTAGAGCTTCCAGATGGTGTCGGCGAACGGGTATTCCTCGGCCGTGGGAAACTGGGCCTGGAACAGGAGCCTGCCGTGGTCGGTGGCCAGGCGCAGGCATTTGGCCACGGGCGGCTGGTTGTAGTCGTGGGCCCAGGCGATTACCGGGTTGCCCAGGTAGTTGCTGAAGTACCAGCCCTGGGCGTCGATGCGGTCGCCCTGGCGGTCCACGCCCTCGGTGCTGGCCACGGCCCAAAAGGTGCGGGCCTGTTCGTCGATGCCGCTGAGATCGCATTCCAGGATTTTTTGTATGAGTTTCATCTTGATCCCCCCTGACTTGGCCGCCTAGGCCAAGCTTTTGAGTGTTTGCTCCAATGTTTTGCCCAGGGCCAGCCCCTGGGCAAGGCAGACCTTGAGTTCAGCCTCTTGCCTTCCGCCGCCAGGCGGGCACAACTCGTCCAGCAGTTCGGGCTGCTTTTCCAACTCCGCCCGGACTTTGGCCGCGCTCCAGCCGTTGAAGCGGGCCTCCAGCCGGGGCCAGGAGGCCTTGACCCGCTCGGCGGCCCAACCACGCCACAGGGCCTGTTCGCCGGTCTGAGTTTGGGCCTGGGCCATCGGCGGAACATAGGGCTCGTCGCCCCAGGGCAGCGGGGCCTTGCCCTGCTTGGCCCGCAGCTCGTTGATGGTGATGACGCCCCGGTCCAGCATGTCCATGGCCTCCTTGTGGCCCTGCTCCCGGTCCGTGGGCACCGGGTTGTCGTGGGCCAGGACCAGGCCGTTGCCGAAGCGCGGGGCCAAAAAGGCGTTGAACACGTCTTCGATAAGGTCCAGGCGGGGCTTGATGCACTCGGAGTTGAAGGTGATGTCAATGCCCTGGGCATTGGCCCGGTTGACGTCCTTGACCAGGCCCAGCTTGCCCGCGGGCACGCCGTAGGCCGCCAGGATGTTGTCCTGGGTCCAGCCGGCCAAGGCCATGAACTCGAAGTCCTTGGCCGAGAAGTTCAGGGGCTTGACGCTCAGGCCCGCGTCCAGCACCGTGGGTTCGAACACGTGGGCCAGGCCCTGGTGTTTCTGGTTCCAGCGGGTGAGGATGCGCCTGGCCTCCTGCTCGGTGAGCCGCTGGTCGGTGCTCAGCACCACCTCGGGTCGGGCCGAGTTGCGGAAGAAGTTGCGCTGGTAGACCCTCACCGCCGTGTCGATGTCATAGGCGTGGGCCATGGCCTCGATGGGGCTGGAGCCGTAGATCAGGCTGGACGGGCTGGGGTGGCGGAAATAGAGGATCTCCTCCGGGCTGAAGCGCTGGCGGGCGCCGCCGGGACCCTGGAACACGAAACCGGTGATGGCCTGGCCCGTGCTGCCGCCGCTGGTGATCTCGATGAGATCCGCCGGGTTCAGGGGCCAGAGTTGGCCGGGCCGGCCCAGGCGGTCACCCGCCACCAGGACAAAGGCCATGCCCGCCAGGTCCAGCTGGCTCATCACCGTGAAGCGGAACTGCCTGCCGCTCATGATCGGGTTGGGCCGGGCCAACAGCGTCAGCAGGGGATGCTGGGCCACCTCGGCCTTTTCCCCGTTGCTTACAGCGTTCAGGCGCAGGGGCACCCCGGCCACCCGCCCGGCGATTGCCGACACGGCGGCGTAGACCCAGCCCTGATAGGCCGCCAACTGCCGGGAACGGCTGGTCAGGGCCGATCCGCCCAGGAAAGGCGGCGGGGCCATGGGCGCGGCGGGCAGGTCCAGGGCGCGGGTCTGGGGCGGCTTTGTCTTTTTGCGGAAAAATCGTTTCATGTTTACCTCACCAAACATTGGGCCCGGCCGACCGCAGCAGGCTGATGGCGCCTTCCAGGGCGTCGGGACCGTCATCGTGAATATTGGGAGACGGAAAGTGCAGCAACTGCTCTATGAGCAGCGACTGGTCCGAGTGTTGGGGTAAAAAGCGCACCACGCCCCGCTCCACCAGGGGGCTGACCCCGGCCAGGCGGGTCTCCTTGGCCAGGCGGTGGGTCACGCCCCGGATGGGCAGGGTCACCTGGGCCTCGGCGGCGGCCCGGCTGAATTCGTCCAGCAGCAGGCGCTGGAACACGTTGTCCTCCACGCCGAAGACGGTGAACCCGTGGCGCTGGTGGCGGGCCAGCACGGCCCGGCAGAGCTGGTCCAGGCTGCAACGCCGGATAAAGGCGTCGAGCACATAGAAGACCTGCTCGGCCTGGTCCAGGCCCACGGTGATCAGGGCCTTGTAGTCGCCGGTTTCGCCGCTGGCCAGGCTGGGGTCCAGGAATGCGGCCACGGCCAGGTTTTTCCCGGCCAGCTCGGCCTGGCCGTAGGGCCGGATCCACTGCTCCTGGAACATGCCATCGTCGTCCCGGGGGTCGTTCTGCTTTTCTTTGTTAAAGGCACGGCTGCCCATGAGCTTTTTCTGGCGCAACAGGTCGGCCACCGAATGGCGGGAGGGCCACAGGCTCTGGCCGTCGTCGCCAATGGCCTTGTACAGCCGCCGGGTGAAGCGCCGCCAGGGCTCTTCGGTGGAATGCAGCATGGTGGCCAGGGCCGAGCGCTGGGCCAGCACCGTGCCGATGATCAGCAGGCTGCCCGCAGGGTCGATGGCCGGGTACACCGCCTCGGTGATCCAGGCCAGGGTGTCCTTGACCAGGCGCGGGTTGCGCACGTTCTTGTCGTTTTCCAGGTCGTCGAGAATCACCAGGTCCGGGCGGTGGCGGCCGTGCTTGAGGCCCCGCAGGCGCTGGCCAGAGCCCCTGGCCAACAGGCGCACGTCCGGGCCGGTGATGAAGTCCCCCGCCGCGCCCTTTACCTCCGTTAGCTGGCCGAAGTCCTCGGCCAGGCGCTGGTTGTGGCTCAGCTCCAGGCGGATGTAGCCGGTGAGATCCTCGGCCAGGTCGGCGGTGTCCGAACCCAGCACCACGAAGCGCCGCAGGCCGAAGAGCACCTGGTGCAGCACATAGCCGAAGCTGACCACCGTGGTCTTGGCGAATCCCCTTGGCGCGGCCACGGCAACGGGCCGCACGGCCGTGTCCCTGGGCGTGATCAACTCGATAAGCTCGTGGTGGAACGGCGCGAAATCGTCGCTGAAATAGTGGGGCAGATACGTCTTGCAGAAGTAGAACGGGTCCTGCCGGGTCAGGTCCAGGCGCTGTGTGCGCGGCGGGGCGTCCGAACCGAAAGCCCCCACCTCGTAGCGCAGGCGGCTGACGATCTCGGCGGCCCGGCGCTTGAAGCCCGAACTGGTGATGCTCTGAGCGGCCATGGTCTCAAGCCTCGCCCTGCAAATGCAGGAAAAAGGCGTCCAGCAGATCGGCCAGCCAGGCCTTGCGGGCCTCGTCGGCCTCCCAGGCCAGGGCGAAGGTGGCCAGGCGTTCGGTCACCTCCACTGCGGCGGCCCTGGGGTCGAATCCCGCGCCCTCCAGCTTGGCGATGACCCCGCCGATCTTGGCCAGTTCGTCGGCCTGTTCCTTGTCCAGGGTCCCGGCGGCCACCATGGCCTCGACGCGGTGGCCCAAAAGCTCCCGCAGGGTCTGGGCCGCGCCGCGCGGGTCGCTGTAGCGGGCCTGGCGGCGTTGCAGCCAGCCGCCCAAGGCCATCCAGCGTTCCACCGTGGCCGGCTTTACCCCGAATTCGGCGGCGATCGCCTGCACGTCGGCCCCGGCCAGATACATTCGCCGGGCCAATCGCTGGCGTTCCATATCCGAAGCGCGCCGGGCCATCAGGCTCTCATCTCCTTGAGTTCGGCGGTAAGGGCCTTGAACTCGCGCACCGCGGCCACAAGCTCCTCCATGGCCTGCTGGGCGTGGTCCACCCGCATGCTCTCGATGCCGTCGAGGTTGTAGAGGTAGTAGTTGATGTCCTTGGTCAGGCGGTCGATCTTGATTTCGATCTGGCCCAGGCGCTCGCGTTTTTCCTCGATGAGCCCCTTGGCGATGAGCCTCGATGTCTTGTCCATGTGTCACCCCTAAAAGAATTTTGTTGCCAGCTGCATCAGCAGCCAGATGGCCAGCATGCCGCCGGTGTAGGTGGCCAGGCGGTTGTCCAGGCGGTCCAGGCGGTTGCCCAGGGTCTCGGCCCGGTCGGCCTGGGCGTTGATCTTTTCGCCCAGCTCGGTGTTGATGCGCCTTTGCTCGGCGGCGCTCATCCGGACCACCGTGTCCAGCCGCCGCATTTGGCCCCGCAGGCTTTCCACGGCCAGGCGCACCCCTGCTTCGTCGCTCAACGGAGCGCCCCCCTAGCCCCGGCCACTCCGGCGGCCAGCTGCACCACCAACAGCCCGGCCAGGCCCAGGCCCCCGGCCGCCCCGGCCCGGCAGACCCCGGCCAGGTACAAGGTCGTCCCCAAGGCAATGGCCGCCGCTCCGACCCAGAATGTGCGTGTGTTGAAAAGAGTTCTCATGGCTTCCCCCCGTGGGGCGGCGTCATGCCGCCCGCTTGATGGGGGCTAAGCTACCGCCGCTGCTGGGGGCGGTCTGCCAAGGCGGTTCGAAAACCTGATTCACCGAAGGGACGCCGGGAGGTGTTTCACCCAAAGACGGCCTGGGAAGGGCTAATAAAAAGCGCGAGCCGTAAGAGCCCGCGCCAAAGATGGGATGATCGTGCCGTGTTGAAAAGCGCTAATTACCCCTGGGACGGGGCGGATTTACTATATGGCGCACATGCCGTGCGCTGAGGCCCCAGCGGCGGGCAAGCAGCTTGATGTTGGCCCCGTCGAAGTCCCTGCGGATTGCGGCGTTGCGCACCTCCAACAGGGATCTGTCCAGTTTGGGAAAATACACGCTGGAGCCGCTGAAGACCTGGGCCAATTGCATGGTCTGGTCCACGCCGATGACGTCGGCTATCTCCTGGTACACCTCGGGCAGTTGGTCGCGGTTGACCTCCCTCATCCATACGGGCACCAGTTTTTGTTGATGTTCCAGATGATTTGCCATTGTTGTCCCCCCTTGTTAAATGCAAAATGGCTAGTGAATGCGCTGTTGCAACACAACATGGCCGCTACATTATATCCGTAACGGTTAATCGTCAAGATTAATAATGGCCTTTATGATCAAAAAGCGCATAGCGGGGGGCCATGCCGCCTGCCTGACATGCGTCCTGGTTTTTTCCTGCAGCGGGTGCGTGCACGTCACCAACGGGCAGTTGTTGGCCCTGGCCCCGCTGATGCAGGAGAGGTCCGTTGATCCGGCAAGCTGGCTCTGGTTGTGGCTTGGGCTGAGCGTCTCGGCCCTGGTCTGGGCCGTGGTGATCTGGCGGGGGACCCGCGGGCGCGGCGGACAGGACAGGGCCGGACAGGGCGCGCCTCTGGACCGGGAAGAGATGGCCCTGTACCGCACCACCCGGGATTCCCTTTCGTTTTTGATCAAAAAACGAATCCGCCGGACCAAAGTCGTTGATATAGGTCTGCTGCGCAGGCACAGGGACCGGGAATAAGGCGGCGGCCTGGCGACAATGCCAAACCGCCGCGTTTCATGCCGTCACGGCTAGGCCTTGCCCTGCAGCCATTGGGCGATCTGCTGGGCGCTCATGGCCCCGGACACCCGGTCAACCTCCCGGCCCCCCTTGAACAGGACCATGGTCGGAATGGACTGGATGCCGAAACGGGCGGCCAGGGCCTGCTCCTGCTCGGTGTTGACTTTGGCCAGGCGCACCCTGGGGTGCATGGACCGGGCAGCCTCCGCGAAGGCCGGAGCCATCATCTTGCACGGCCCGCACCAAGGGGCCCAGAAATCCACCAACACGGGGATATCGCTGCCCGCCACCTGTTTGGCGAACAATTCTCCGCCAAGCTCGGCCGGCTTGGCCTCGAACACCCTGCTTTTACACTTGCCGCAGACCGGGCCGTCGCTCAGACGCTGGGCGGGGACTCTATTTTTGGCGCCGCATTTGGGGCACACAACATGAACATTGGCACTCATATTTCAATCTCCCCGGCTGCCGGTGATCGGCGGGCAGCCACATATACCTCAAGATAAGTCGCCCCGGGGGAAATGCCAGCAGACCAGGCCCTTTCATTTCATAGTATTCATTATGCTAAAGTAGTAATTAGCGGGGGCGGCAAACACCACAATTGCAAAGGATGGAGGCCATGACTGGCGGGCAAGGAACCTCTTCCCAACTCAAGCTGGGAATCAACGGCTTCGGGCGCGTGGGCAAGCTGACTCTGTGGCATCATGTGGCGCGCAAGTATTTCTCGGAAATCATCGTCAATATCGGCAGGGAGGTCGGCAAGTCGTTCGAGGATTTGGCCGACTACGCGGCCCACGACTCCACCTACGGGCCGCTGCGCTCGTTTTTACACGGCCACCACGCCGGGCCGGTCATCGGCCAGGTAAACCCGGCCCAGCGCAGCATGGTCATCAACGGTGTATTGGTGAGGTTTTTGTTCGAGTCGCGCAATCCGGCCCAGATAGCCTGGAAGGAAAACGGCGTGCGGCTGGTTGTCGACGCCACTGGCAAATTCCTGGACCCCACCAAACCAGCCGACTCGGCGGGCGGCTCGTGCCTGGGCCACCTGGAGGGCGGAGCGGAAAAGGTCCTGGTCACCGCGCCGTTCAAGATCAAGGACAAGGCAAAGGCCATGCCCGATTACGCCATCACCACGGTGATGGGCATTAACGACAAGGCCTACGACCCGGCCAGGCACACCGTAGTATCCAACGCCTCGTGCACCACCACCTGCCTGGCCCACACCATCAAGCCGCTGTTGGACAGCCTGGGCTCCGACCGCATCCTCACGGCCCTGATGACCACCATCCACGCGGTGACGCCCACCCAGCCCATTCTGGACCGCATGCCCTCGGCCGGGGCCAGCGATCTGCGCAAGAACCGGGCGGCCATCAACAATATCATCATCACCTCAACCGGCGCGGCCAAGGCTCTGGGCCTGGTCATGCCCGAGATCAACAACATCGCCTTTTTGGCTGAAAGCGTGCGGGTGCCCACCCTCACCGGCTCATTGATCATCCTGGTCATGGCCCTGTTGGACGACCACAACGGCAATGAAATAACGGCCGAGCGCCTCAACGAGATCTACCGCCGGGCGGCCAGCGACGACCCCAACGGCTACCTGTTGTACAGTGAGCGGCAGAACGTCAGCAGTGATATCGTGGGCCAGCCCAGGGCCGCGGCCATCATCGAGGGATCGGAGACCTATGCCGCGCCCACCAACGCGGCCGTGGACATGTCAATGCTTTGCGCGGCCAATCCGGAACTGGCGGAAAAGATGGGTGGCCAAAAGGTCCGGGCCCCGGTGTCCGAGGCGGTGATCCACTCGTGGTATGACAATGAATACGCCAGCTTTGTGAACATGCTGGGCGACAGGGCCCAAAGCATGGCCGAAAGGATGCAAACCTAGCCGGAGGAGCGGTCGATATCCAGGATGTTTTTATCGCCTATGTACTGCTTGGTTTGATATTCGGTTATGCCTTGCAGCTTGTGGGTGATTTCGGCCATGCGCATACAGGCGCTGCGTATGGCCCTTAGGCGAACGTTGACGTCCGAGCCGTCCTCGGTTTGCAGCATCCCGACCTCAAGTCCGGTCAACACGGCTTGCAAGGGCTGATTGAGCTCATGACAGGCCGCGCCGGCTGTTTCTATGGCGGCATTGAGCCTCTCGGCCCGCATGCGCTGTTGCTCTTCCCGTTTCTGCAGGGTGATGTCGCGAAACACGGCCAGCAAAAATCGCCGGTCTTCGATGGTCAGACCTTTGAAATAGACATCCAGGATTTCGGGCACGCCAGTAACCGAGGCTGAGCGGTTCCAAACAGCCTTATAATCGAAACCGCCTATTATCTTGCGCAGCATTTCAGGGCTGTGGTCCCTTTTGGCCTGATCATACAGGGGGCAAAAACCAAAGGCCTTGTATTCCATGCGCTTCAGCCCAAACATTTTCAAGGCCGGCGAGTTGGCGTCCAAGAGGTTGAAGTCCTCGCTGAAAAGCATGATCCCTTCGGAGACGGTTTCAATGATCAGGCGCAGTATGCGTTCGGACTCTTCAAGATTCATGTCGGTTTTTGCCAGGCGCTGGCCCACGCGGATGTAGGACAGCAAAGCGGCGGGCGAAACCGGCTTGGATAAAAAACTGTGGGCCCCGGCGTCCAGGGCTTCGATCAGGTCCTGTTCTTCGCGTTTGCTGGTGAGCAGGATGGTATAGACCCTCGGTCCTCGATCCCGCGCATGCAGGCGGCGGCATAACTCCAACCCGTCGAGGCCGGGCATCAGCCAGTCGATAATGGCGATGCGCGGCGAGTCCGGCTCATTGAGGATTTCCCAGGCAGTATCGCCGTCAGCGGCTTCCGCGATTTCAAAGCCCCAGGATTCCAGATGATTCCGCAAATTGTGGCGGGCTGTTTTGCTGTCATCCGCTATTAAAACCCTCAATATCACCACCTCAATAATAAATCGCCGAAACTATTGTCTATTATGATTATTTTCTCTGACTCGCCGTTGTGAAGTCAATAAGAGGCGAGAAGGCGACCCACACCTGGGGGCCGCTCAGGCGGTTGGCGCATTTGCTTATCACCTTTTGCACGGCTTTTCCGCTGCCCATGGGGTCGTAAATGGCCCCGGTCTGTTGCAGCCATTCCGCGTCGTCGTCTTGGTCCAGGGGCCGGTAACTGAACTTTTTCAGTTCAATCGTGTCCTTGGCGGCTATGGCCTCGGGCGTCATGCCGTAGCGGGTCACTCCGTGGCGGCTGACTATGCGCCAGTCGATTTTGCCGTCGGGGTGAAAATTGTGAAAAAAGCCGGAGAGGTTGATCATCACCGCCATGTCGCTGTAGGACGGCAGGGCCTCGCCAACGGTCCACTGCAACTGCTTGAACGGGCCGTCAATGTCGCTGCGGAAGGTGCTGCGGGGGTGAATGTGATAGAGCACGATGTCGTCGTATTTTTTCAGCAGCAAATACACCGTGTCGTCGAGCACATGATAGGTCTTGCGTCCGTTGACCTTTTCGCCGCTGGCGATCTCGATCCACAGGGTTTCCGACGGGATATAGGCCCAGCCTTCCTCCAGGCCCGATGTCTCGGCCAATTGACGAAGCTGGGCCTCGCCCTCATCCTGGGTGGCCTGCACCACCAGGGCCGGTCCGCCCCCGGTGTTTACTTGTAAGCGGTCGGCCTGTTGCAGGGGCCGTAGCGGCTGGATGGGCCTTGTCTGTTCCGCGGCCAATAAAGCCGGAACGGCCAATGAAGCCGCCAACATCAGCAGGTAGAGCGCCAAGCCCAATCGAGGTTTTTTGATTAACAGGGGCATGAACCAAAATCCCAAAATCAGCGCCGTTAAAGTTCATAACTTTATAGGTAAACGGGCCATGCGAAAACAACCGACACAATCATGTGAGCTAATTTTCAAAAAAACATAGTGTTTTGTATGATAAAAAAATTGAAACGCCTAAAAACCACCGGCCAAGGAAGTCTATGTGATGAAAGCCTACGCAGGCAAACGAGTCTATATCACCGGCGGCTCCAGCGGCATCGGCCTGGCCGCCGCCGAGGCCTTATCCCGTCGAGGCGCTTCAGTGGCGGTATTCGCCAGGCGCTATGAGGCGCTGCAAGAAGCCGTGTCCGGCCTGAAGGCCAAGGCCACGGCCACGGGCCAGGTCTTTTATGCGGACGTCATGGACGTCGCCGACCCGGTGAGCGTCCATGATGGCATGCAGCGGGCGGTGGAATCCTTCGGCCCGCCGGACGTGTTGATCACCGCCGCGGGCATGGGCGCGGCGGACCGTTTCGAGCAAATCAGCGATGCGCTTTTCGACGACGTGATCCGCACCAACCTCTACGGAACACGGTGGGCCGTCAAGGCCCTGTTGCCCCATTTACAGCAAAAACAGGGCACGATCATCATGGTGGGCTCGCTGGTCAGTTTTATTCCCATGTACAGTTACACGGCCTACTGCACCTCCAAATACGCCGTGGCCGGTTTCGCCGACTGCCTGCGCAGCGAACTGCGCCTGCGGGGGGTGGGCGTGAGCCTGTTCTGCCCGCCCGAGGTGGATACGCCGTTTTTAAAGGAAGAGGCCAAGACCCTGCCGCCGCCGGCGAGAATCCTGAAAAAATTCGCCGGGCGCATCAGCCCCAAGCGGGCGGCGGAGGCAATGCTCAAGGGCGCATCCAAAGGACGTTTTTTGACCATCCCCGGATTCAGGGCCAAAATGCTGTACTGGAACTGGAAGCTCATGCCCGGCTGGGCCTTCCGCCTGCTGCCCGACCTTATCGTAGGCCGGGCTACAAAATTGTAGCAATTGATGCAGGACCGCCGAGACAGCGGCCGGTCGGGCTTAGTTTTCAATCCGTGCGCCTGTCCAGCCTGTGGACCAGCCAGAGGCGCTATGCACCGCACCCAATAAAAAAGGCCCCCGGCGTTGGCGCCGGAGGCCCTGAATATGCAATTCGATTTTGGCTAGGCTCTAGGCCACCGCATGGCTGGGCATGGGAATCACCGCCGGTTGGGGCTCGGGCATCTGCTCCGGTTCGGCGGTGACAAGCTGCCAGGCCTGGGGATCGGCCAGGAACTTGCGGAACAGCTTGTTGTTGAGCCCGTGGCCGGACTTGTGGGCCACGAACGAGCCGATGATGGGCCGTCCCACCAGGGCCATGTCGCCCATGAAGTCCAGGACCTTGTGGCGCACGAATTCGTCTTCAAAACGCAGGCCGTCGTCGTTGAGCACCCGGAACTGGTCCACCACCACGGCGTTGTCCAGCGAGCCGCCCAGGGCCAGGTTGGCCTCCTGGAGCCTGCGGATGTCGCTCAAAAAGCCGAAGGTGCGGGCCCGGCTCAATTCGCGGTCGTAGGAGCCGTTGAAGTGCTTATAGGTCATGGATTGCTTGCGGATGGCCGGATGGTCGAACTCGATGGTGTAGTCCACGCTGAAGTTTTTGGCCGGGGAAACCTTGAGGAACTTGTCGCCGTCGCTTACGGTGACTTCGCGTTTTACGGCAAAGTACTTGCGCGGTTTGTCCTGGCTTTTTAGGCCGGCGTTTTTCAGCAAAAACACGAAAGGAGCCGAGGAGCCGTCCATCACCGGAATCTCCGGCGCGTCGACCTCGACCAATACGTTGTCCACGCCAACGCCGTGCAGGGCGCTCATCAGGTGCTCCACCGTGGCCACGCACACGCCGTCGATACCGACGGTGGTGCACATCTCGGTGGCCACCACGGCATTGACGTCGCCGGGGATCAGGGGGGCGTCGGGCATGTCGGTGCGCTTGAAGACCACGCCGGTGTCGGGTTCGGCGGGGCGCAGGCTCAAATTAATACGGCGTCCGGAGTGAAGTCCTATGCCGGTGCAAGCTACGGGACGGCTGAGGGTCCGCTGATATATGGTCATTTAACCACCTTTTTGAGTCTCAGCTATCGCCCAAGTTCAAGTGGGGCGGACAATTTGGCCGCTAACTATGCAAGAAGTATTCCATATTGGGCGTTTTACTGCTGTATTCAATAAGACGCGCCACAATGGGCCGCTCTTGCTAATCTATATAAATATAGTGGTGTTTTAAGGTTTTTCACATGTGTTGGACAAACCACATTTTCAGGTGGCTGGTGTGTCAAACAGCCCACGCCGGGCCGCGATCTCGCTGGCCCTTTGCAAGTCTTCGGGAAGGTTTACGTTCAGAAAAGCGCAGCCGCCGGGGTCCAGGGCGGCCACCTGGTCCAGACCGAGAAACAGAGTCCTTTTTTCACTGAGCACCCTCCGGATGCGGCGTTCACCCTTTTCCAGCAGGCCCATGGCCGGGGCCAGACACTGGCGGCTGTACCAGGCGCATAGGGGCTCCAGGCCGCCGGGCGTGATGGGCACGATGGCCCATTTTGTTTCGTGGCCCTTGGCCAAAAAACGAAGCATCTCCATGCTCATCAGGGGCAGATCCACGGCCAAAAGCAGCACCGATTCGGCGTCGCTGTCCAGAAAGGCCGTGGCCAGGGCATTGAGGGGGCCCTGGCCGGGCCAGCGGTCGGCCACGATATCCACCGGCACGTCGGCCATACCGGCCACATCCACGGTAACTATCATCACCTTGGGGCAGACGGCGGCCAGCTTGTCCACGGCGATGTCGATGAGGCGGCGTCCGGCTATGGTCCGCTGGGGCTTGCCGCCGCCGATTCGGCTGCCAGGCCCGCCGGCGGCCACCACGCCCAAAGGGGGGGTGGTCATTGCCGGGCGTCCCCTGGTTCAACGCGGTCCTCCCGCTCCAGAACCGCCACCGCCTCATGGTCCTTGTTCAGCCAGATGGCGCAGCGTTCGCACGGCCCCAGACAGCGGGTGGGCCTGCACTCCCGGACCTGATAACAAGGTGTGTGTGGGTCGTCAAAGGCCGCGCAAAGCTCTTTTTCCAGGCAGCCGAACACGTTCCAGCACGGCGCCAGCAATAGAAGGTTGCGCAGGCAGGCCAGGGTGAACCCCCGGTCGTGGATCAGGATGTTGATCCGCCTGATCTGGGCGATGTCGAACTCGCTGTACAGACGGTTGTTGGTCTTGGCGTCGCGCATGGGTTTGATAAAACCCTCTTTTTCATATTCGCGGATGCGCTTTTGCGAAAGATCGACCCGCCGCGACACTTCATTTATAAGGTGCGTTTCCATGCCGTCACCAAACTGAAATATATCTATACAAAACTTTGTGCAGAATCCTGCAAACTATTACCACAGCAATGCCGCCCCTGGCAAGCCGCCCTCAAGGCGCGGATTTACAAAAACGCTCGGATGCAGTATGAAAAAGTCATGAGCGCAAGCACACCAAATAACGCCCCCGTGGTGGTGGGCATCTCCGGCGCCAGCGGCGCGGCCTACGGCATCGGCCTGCTCCGGGCCCTCAAGGGCCTGGGCATACCCTCGGCCTGCGTGATCAGCCGGGCCGCCGTCCGCACCATCGAGCTGGAAACGGACCTCACGCCAACCGACGTGGCGGCCCTGGCCGACACGGCCTATGACGCCGGCGATATCGCCGCGCCCCTGGCCAGCGGTTCGTTCATCACCAGGGGCATGGTAATCGCCCCTTGCAGCATCAAGACGCTGTCGGCCGTGGCCAACTCCTACGGCGACAACCTGTTGACCAGGGCCGCTGACGTGCACCTCAAGGAACGGCGGCCCCTGGTGCTGATGGTCCGGGAGACGCCCCTGCACGGCGGCCATTTGGAATTGATGGCCCGCTGCGACCGTTACGGCGCCATCATCCTGCCGCCGGTTCCGGCCTTTTATCACCGGCCCCAGACCATCGACGACATCATCAACCAAAGCGTGGGCAAGGCCCTGGACGCCCTGGGCATCGGCCACGACATCTTCGCCCGCTGGGAGGGCCCATGATCGAGACGCTGGAGGACCTGGGCGGAGTGGCCCTGGAACCCGGCCAAAGCTTCAATTTTCAGTGCCGCCCCGGCCTGGAATGCTTTGGTATGTGTTGCCGCAATAAACGCCTGCCGCTGTGGCCCTATGACATGCTGCGTCTGCGGCGGGGCCTGAAAAAGCCCTCGGACGCCATATTGGCCGAGTTTGTCGAATTGGAAACCGACCCCCGTTCGGGCTGGCCCGCCCTGCGCCTGAAGCTCAGGGACGACGGCTCATGCCCCTTCGTGGGCCATGGCGGCGGCTGCACGGTATACGAGCACCGGCCCGCCTGCTGCCGCATCTATCCCCTTGCCCGGGCCGTGGCCCCGCCCAGGGGCGGCAAACCGGCCAGCGAAATCTTCATCATCCAGGACGCGCCGGGCTGCCAGGGCCTGGAACAGGCCAACCCCATGGACAGCGCCCGCTGGAGCGCCGACCAGGGCCTAGGTCCCTATCAAAAGGCCAACAACCGCCTGCTGCGCCTGTTGATGCACCCCCGCCGGGTGGGGGCCGTTAGCCTCAACCCGGCCCAGACCCACGCCTTTATTGCCGCGCTGTACAACCTGGACGTGTTTCGCAGCCAGGTGCGCCAGCCCGCCTTTGCCAAACAATACGGCATCGACAAAAAGGCCCTCAAAAAAGCCCTCAAGACCGACGAAGCCCTCATGGAGTTCAGCCAGGATTGGCTCACACGCATGCTTTTCGGCTAGGCCCAGGGCCTGGGCAACACTCAAAGCACGGATAAGCGGTAGGGGCCCCGGACAGGCCTTTTTGCTTAGCGCCAGGTTTATTCCTGACGCGGTGCCCTATCTATCGTTATGCCGACGCAAGCTTCCCGGAAAGCTGATTTTCCCCCTGGGGGAAGTGGGGACCCCCTTTCGACAAAGGTGGTCCCCGTCTCCCCCCTCCAAATGACGTTGCCTCAAGGCGAGCCTGAGGTTCCCTGGGAAAAACCAGTAGCAATAGTGAAGTCGTGCGTGTTGGAGAATGCATGAGACCGGTTGTCGCAGGCCTGCGTTACGCTACCGGCGCGAAAGGCCGTGCCAGATGACAGGCATGTGGCCGGTTGGGTTGCGCACTCTACATCAGCAACATCGTTGTTCAACGAAAAGGCTGGCCATGGACGGCCAGCCCGGCGCAGCGCGCTAGCCATGCGCCGAAAGCCCCGGATCGGACTTGCTCCGTCCGGGGCGCTGCACCTTGGCCCAAGGACGGGCCGAGGTGCAAGAAATCGTAGGGCCAGCCCGGCGCAGCGCGCTAGCCATGCGCCGAAAGCCCCGGATCGGACTTGCTCCGTCCGGGGCGCTGCACCTTGGCCCAAGGACGGGCCGAGGTGCAAGAAATCGTAGGGCCAGCCCGGCGCAGCGCGCTAGCCACGCGCCGAAAGCCCCGGATCGGACTTGCTCCGTCCGGGGCGCTGCACCTTGGCCCAAGGACGGGCCGAGGTGCAATAAAAAAGCTTTACGATATCCTGTAAGATCAAACGTCCCAGACTCGTCATGAAGGACCATGAACCGTGGCTACAATCATGCGGGGCGGTTTCGTGCATCACGGGCGGCCGAGTACTCCGGAATTGGACCGGAAACGGACCAGGGCTCAGACCCGTGGCTACTGGGTAATATTTTGTAGCCATTATTTAGGCGTCTGCGGACCGGCTTTTCTTTACACCTCCGCAAATTGTCTGCTAACTTGGATTCATTGAACAAAAAAACAAAACCTGGGAAGTTGTGGCCCGGGTCTGCAAACAATTAATAACAGGGGATTGCAATGAAAAAACTTTGGATAGTGCTTGTGGCGGTGGTGGTCGTGGCTGTGGGCTTTGGAGCCTACTTCATGCTGGCCCCTGACGCGCATAAGATCAAAATACTTCTGGATACCAAGGCCAAGCCCGAGATCGAAAGGTCTCTGACCGAGGAATTGGGCGAGCCGGTGGTGCTGTCGTACAAGGATTCCGAAAGCACGGGCGAAGGCCTATTGCTTCATGAACTGGCGTTGGCCTCCGAAAAGAATCCCGACAAAAAAATCGTGGCCAAGACGGCCCTGCTGTCGGCTCTGGTCTATGACACCGACGGCTGGGGACTCACCGCCGAGCTCAAGGAAATCAGCGGCGCTGGCGGCATGAGCGGCGAAAGTATCAAGGTCGACAAATTCCACACCCTGTTTAGCGGACAAAAGGTCACCTTGGGTGGTCTGAGCGCCCGCAATTTGAAAATGACTAGGGGCGACGAATCCATGGCCCTGGAGGCTGCCGATTTCAGCGGTGTTGAGATCAATGAAGGCGACCATATCAAGGTGGCCAAGGGCATGATCAAGGGAATTACCGGCAACCCCGACAGCACCGATGTCAAATTGGCCGGGGCCGAGATCGAAGGGTTTGAATTCAGCGACAAGAAGCAATTGTTCGTCCTTAACAAGGGCTCCATCAATGGTGCGGATATCAAGGATTCCCGCAGTGAGGGCGGCCTGGAAAGCGCCTACATCGAGGGCGCTTATTTTGACGGCAAGGAAAACATCATCAAACTGGGCAAGGGCGAAATCAAGAGCATGCGCTTCATGGAAGAGGGCGACGGATTCACCCTGGCCGCGATGAATTTGGCGGGCATCCCCCAAATGGACCTGGACGAGCCCCAGACTTGGGGCATGGGCGTGACCACCATCGAAGGCCTGGATATCTATAACAACAACAAGAAGATGGCCTCGGTGGCCGGCGTCGAGGCGGAGTCCCTCAATTCCGCGGAGACCATCGGTCAGGTGCTCAAGATCAAAGACGTGTTCGTCGACAGCCAAGCCATGGATCCCGAGGACAGGGCAAAGCTGGAAATGTTCGGCCTCAAGGAACTGCGCTTGAGCCTGGCCCTGGACTACGAGGCCAAACTCAAGGAAGAGACCGCCGAGCTCAAGGAACTGACCATCAACGGCCAGGACCTGGGCGATCTCAACGTGACCGCCAAGCTCTCCGGCATCAAGATCGACCTGACCGATCCGGACAAGTCTCTTGAAGCCAGCCAGAACACGGCCATGATTGACGGATTCGGCCTCAAGTACGAGGACAAGGGCCTGGTCAAGAAGACCCTGGAAATGCAGGCCAAGCAGGCCGGCATGACCTATGAGCAGTTCGTCGAGAACCAGGTCAAGCCCATGCTGGCCCAGGCCAAGCAGATGAACAGCCCCGAAATAACCCAGATGGCCAAGGCCGTTGAGTCTTTCCTCAACAATCCCGGAACGTTGACAGTCAGGCTCAACCCGCCCAAGCCGGTGAAGATCATGGCCCTTACGGGTATGGATCCGGCGGCTTCGGCAAAAGCTCTGGGACTGGAAGCCAAGGCCGACTAAACACCGCGATTGATATTTCGGCGCGGTCCCGTTTGGGGCCGCGCTGTTTTATATGAGTCAACCGCTTGACCGCGAACGGACGATCGGTATACTATTTTGCCATGAAGCAGGACCAGAAGGAAAACAGGGCCGGACGCACCCGGCAGTTCATCATTGAGGCCGTGGCGCCCATTTTCAATAAAAAGGGCTACGCGGCAACCTCCATTGCCGACCTGACCAAGGCCACCGGATTGACCAAGGGCGGAATCTACGGCAACTTCGCCAACAAGGACGAGGTGGCCCTGGCCTGCTTCAAATACAATTCGTCGTTGATCGCCGACAACATTGTCAAAGACGTCAAGGCCCAGAAGACCTACAAAGGCAAACTCCAAGCCATACCGGCGGTTTACCGCAGGCTGTATGACCGGGTAAAGGACAACGGCGGTTGTCCCCTGGTGAACACCGCAGCCGAGGCCGAGGAGATGCTGCCGGAACTGCGCCAAAAGGCCGCCCAGATGATAAAAACCTGGCGGGGCACTCTGACGCATATCGTCAGCCGGGGCCAAGCCGGCGGAGAGTTTGACGGCGGCGTGGAGCCCGGTGATTTTGCCCAAGTGATCATTTCGCTCATCGAGGGTGGGGGCATCATGGCCAAGGCCACCGGCGACGACGCGTTTTTCCTGAGCGCCCTGGACCAAGTGGACCGACTAATCCAGGATATAAGCATCTAAATTTGACCAAAGCGAACAACCAAGGCAGCCCCAGGCATGCGGCCTTGGACTAGCGGTCAAGAAAATACCGAACGGTCTGTAGAAGCAGACGATCTCTTCGGTGGAAACCATGCAGGAGGATCAAATGACCAACAACGATGTATATAAACAGCTTCAGCAAAGGCTCGACACCTATTCCGTGGGCTTCCCGGCAACGGAGTCCGGCGTCGAGATCGAAATCCTCAAATATCTTTTTACAGAAGAAGATGCCGAACTGTTTCTTCAGCTAAGCCACAAGGTGGAGACTCCCGAGGAGATCGCCCCCAGGGTCGGCAAGCCGGTTGACGAACTGGCTGAGCAGTTGGAACGCATGGCCGCCGCCGGTCTGCTGTTCAGGCTGGCCAGTGGCGACATCAAGCGTTACGGCGCCATCCCCTTTATCCATGGCCTGTTCGAGTTTCAGGTCCACCGGATGAGCCGGGAACTGGGCGAGCTGATGGAGAGGTATTTCAACGAGGCGGCCTTTGAAAAGGCCATGTCCACCAGCACCCCTGCGTTTCTGCGGCCCATTCCGGTGCAACAGGCCGTGCCCGTGCAACACAGCGTGGCCGCCTTTGACGATGCGGTGGCCCTCTTGCGGCAGGCCAAACAGATCGTCATTACCGACTGTGTCTGCCGCAAGCAGAAGAACAGCATAGACCAGGGCTGCGGCAAGCCCCTGGATGTCTGCTTCATGTTCGGCTCCATGGGCCAGTATTACCTGGATCACGACATGGGCCGCAAAATTACGGTGGAAGAGGGCATCGAGCTTCTAAAGAAGGCCCAGGAAGCAGGTCTGGTCACCCAGCCGGGCACGGCCCAGAATCCGGCGGGCATGTGCAATTGCTGCGGTGACTGCTGCGGTGTGCTGCGCACACTCAGAAAGCTGCCCAATCCCGGCGAGATCGTTTACACCAACCACTTCGCGGTGGTGGCTGCCGACGACTGTACCGGTTGCGAGACGTGCCTGGACCGCTGCCAGATGGACGCCATTTTCATCAATGATGACGACGTGGCCCAGATCAAGCCGGAGCGTTGCATCGGCTGCGGCCTGTGCGTGACCACCTGCCCCACCGAGGCCATCACTCTTGAGGCCAAGCCCGCCGATAAGTTCGTCGAGCCGCCCAAGACCTCGGCCGAACAGATGGCCCACATGGCCAAGATCCGTGGTTTGATCTAACCAACCAAGAGCCACAAAAAAGCCGGATGGACCCCAGCGGCCCGTCCTGCTTTGCCGTTTTTGATGCCGGCCTAGCTTTGTCGTCTGAGCATCAGCAGGGTCAGGTCGTCGAACTGCTCGGCCTCTCCCGTGAAGCGGCGGTGGGCGTCCACCAGGTCGTTGATCATGTCCGGCGCGCCGCCCTCCTCGGCCTGGTCCAGCCACCGGACGATGCGCTCCATGCCGAACATCTCTTCGGCCGGGTTGATGCCCTCGTCCAGGCCATCGGTGAAGGCCAGCAGGATTTCATCCTTTTGCAGCACGGTTTCGGCCCGGGTCAGGCCCAGTTCGTCAAAGATGCCCACGGCCATGCCGTCGGTCTGCTCCAGGGGCTCCACCGCGCCGTCGGTCCGGCGGACAAAGGGCGCCGGGTGGCCTGCGCAGCAATAGACCAACTCGCCCGTGGCCAGGTTGTATATGCCGTAAAACACCGTGACGAACATGCACATTTCATTCTCGGGCATAATCTGGCTGTTGACCTCGGTCAGCACTTCGTCCGGATAGGGGCTGTGGGCCGCGGCGTTTTTAATCAGGGTGCGGGCCACGGTCATGAACAGGGCCGCTGGCACGCCCTTGCCCGAGACGTCGGCCACCACCACGCCCACCCGGTCCTTATCGAGCATGAAGAAATCATAGAAGTCGCCGCCGACCTCCCTGGCCGGAATGGTCTTGGCAAAGATGTCCATTTCGGGCCGCTCGGGGAAGGCGGGATAGGTCCGGGGCAGGATGGACTGCTGGATATTGGAGGCCATGTCCAGTTCGCTCTGGATGCGTTCCTTGGCAGCGGTGGTCTCGGTCAACTGGGCCACATGGCGCTTGAGGTCGGCCACCATGGTGTTGAAGCTCTCGGCCAGGTCGCCTATCTCGTCGCCGGGCCGAACGCCCGTGACCGTTGTGTCCAGATCGCCTGCGGCCAGGCGGGCCGCGGCGGCCGAAAGGTCGCGCAGGGGCTTGGTCAGGCCCATGACCAGCAGCCAAACCACCAAGACAATACCCAACAGGCCCATGGTCAGGGTGACGGCCTGGCGCTTGGCCAGGCCCCAGGCCGGGGCCATCACTTCGGCTTCGTCCAGCACAACGCCAACGCTCCAGCCCACGCCCTCCACCGGCGCATAGGCCAGCCAAACCATTTGGGAGTTTTCAAGGCTTTCGGTTCGGATCACCGCGCTTTCGCCGGCCACCATTTTTTGCCCGATCCTGCGCAGTTCCTCGGACCCGCGTTCTTCGGCCAGGGAAAAGATGGACTGGCGCATCACCAGGTCGTCCTTGGGCGCGGCGATGAACTTGCCGGTTTGGCTGATCATGAAGGCCCAGCCTGATTTGCCTACCTGCAGACCCGCCACCTTGCGTTTGAGGCTCTCCAGGGATATATCGGCGGTCATGATGCCCCAGAGTCGCTGGTCCCGGAGCATGGGCGCGCTAAAGGTGCACATCAGCACGTTGCCGCCGCCCTCGTCATAGTATGGTTCGCTCCATATCGGCCGCTGAAGCAGGGCCGGGACCTGATACCAATCCCAGATGGGGTAATTGTAGGAGGGATCGTCCAGGTTTGTCTTTTCCAGGCCGAGAGTGCCCCTGAAATAGTATGGCCCGAAAAGGCGCCGGTTCGGTTTGAAGGCATAGGGCTCGAAGGCCACGGCCATGCCGAAGACCTGGGGCGAGTAGTTCATCACCGAAATGATCAGGTCGTCTATTTTCTTTTCCGTGGGCTGGGGCATCACCTCCAGGGCCGCCGAGGCGATCAGGGGGCGATCGGCCATCTGGGCCATGCGCAGGGCGATTTTCGTGGCCTGCAGGCGGGCCAGTTCGCACAACTCCGAGCGCCGCGTCTCCAGCAGGGCCTTGCGGGCTTCATAAAACGATACAACGCCGGTGGCCGCGCCCACGGCCAACACGCCGGCGGCCACGAACAACACGAAACGGGCCCGGAGTTTTAATTTGCGCGGTTTCATTGTTGCTTTCTCCAGGCCGGAACACTGAAGCCTTGCCACACGACAGGCATATCAATGAGCCCTTGGCGGGAGAGGCCGTTGTTGGTTTGGTTGAAGTCTTCCGGGTTGAGCATGCCCATGGTTGTATCCCGGCGGGGCATGATTAAACCGCGCATGGTGTCCAACATCCATTTTTGGTGGGCCCGGTTGGTGGATGATTGATCCGCCTCCACCCTTTTCATCACGCCTTCCAGGGCCTTTTCGGGCTGCTCAAAGGCCAGTCCCCAGCCCTCCAGGGTGGCGGCAACGAAGCGGCGACACATGTCGGGGTTTTTATCCCAGGTTTTTTGCATGGTGTATATGCCGTCTTCAGGGAAATTGGTGCCGTAGTCGGCCAGGTCGAAGATCTGCATCTGGTCGAAATCGACGCCCATCTGGTAGAGCACATGAAGTTCGTTGTAGCGCATGGCCGAGGCTGCGGCCACGGCGCCGGAAGTCAATAGGACCATTGTCGAGCCCTGGGGCGCCACGTCCACGGCCACGGCCTCGCTGCGCAGCATGGCCTTTGGCGACAGGGACAACAGGCCGCCCCACATGCCCACCCTCTTGAGCCGCAGGTCCTTGAGCTCCTTGACGCCGGATTTTTTCAGGGCCACCAGCAGCACGGCCGATTTCTGGACGAGTTGGGCAAGGTGCAAAAGCTTGACGCCTTTTTCCTTTTTGACAATGGCCTCCGATAGCCAGGCTATGGCAAAGTCGCACTTGCCCTGGGCCAGCAGGTCCAGGGGCACAACTGTCGGACCGCCTTTGCGGATGTCGACCTCCAGGCCGTATTTTCCATAAATGCCCTGGTCCTGGGCCATGTATACGCCGGCGAACTGGGCCTGGTTGACCCACATCAACTGGACCGAGACCTTGTCCAGGGCCATGGCCGAGCCGCAAACCAAAAAAAGCAGGACAACCAAAGCAGCCGCTGCGGCCGTCCTGGGCAGGATAGCCAAGGGAACCTCCTGTAAAACCCGAAGTTGTTGCCCCGCACGCGGACCTTCTGATCCGCACGGGGCGCGCCAGTGAAAAAGACGGACTATCGGGCATAGTAGCCCAGTGAACGTCAGTTGGTCAAACTTATGCTTTTTAGGCCTTCTCCTGTTGGGGCAGCTTGCGCAGATACACGCTCCAGTAGCTGAAGCCCACGAACACCGTGCCGCCGATGATGTTGCCGATGGTAACCGGGATCAGGTTGCGCCAGATAAAGCTCGCCCAGCTAAGCGACTCCGGGTCGAATCCGCTGGGCGCGGCGATTCCGGCCCAGTTATGCAGGATGATGCCCCCGGGGATGAAATACATGTTGGCCACGCAGTGCTCAAAGCCGATGGCCACGAAACCCATGATCGGGAAGAAGATGGCGAAGATCTTGCCCACGGTCTGGCGGGCCGCCAAAGCCATCCACACGGCCAGGCAGACCAGCCAGTTGCAGCCGATGGCCCGGACAAAGGCCTCGGTCCAGCTCAGCGAGACCTTGGCGTAGGCCGTCTTGACGGCCGCCGCGCCCAAAGCGCCGCCGCCGGTCTTCCACAAGCCGGAATAATAGAACAACAGCACGATGAGGATGCTGCCGATGAAATTGGCCGCGTACACCAGCACCCAGCGGACGAGCACCGCGTTCCAGGTGGTTCGGCCTTCCAAGACGGTGGAGACCATGAGGTTGTTACCGGTGAACAGCTCGGCCCCGGCGATGACCACCAGCATCAGGCCCAGGCTGAACACCGCGCCGGTCATGAACTTGGTGAAGCCCGCGCCCATGTGGGCGGCCATGTCGAAATTGACGCTGGAGGCCAGCATGCCGCCGAAACCGATATAGGCCCCGGCTAGGATGCCCAGCAGGAAGATGGTCTTCCAGGGGCTCGACACCTTGCTGATGCCCACCTTGTGGGCTAGGGTCTCGGCAATGGTCTGGGGCGCCTTGTCGTCGGAGCCGGGCACGGGAAACGTTCCGATGGTCCTGGTGATATCGTCCAGGGCCTTCTTTTGCTGGTCCACCTTGCGGCGCATGGCCCGGTTGACCACGGTGATTATCTCGTCGGGCCTGAACGGCTTGGGCACGTAATCCATGGCCCCGCGCTTCATGGCCTCGGTGGCCCGTTCCACGGAGGGGTATCCGCTGAACATCACCACCGTGGCGTCAGGGGCCCTGGTCTGCAATTCCCGCAGGACGTCCATGCCGTCCAGGCCGGGCATCTTCCAGTCCACCAGAATAACTTCGTAACGGCCTTCCGAGGCCAGCTCCAGGCCCGAGGCCGGGTCGTTGGTGGCGGTCACTTCCCAGTTCTCGGCGCTGAAGATACGTTCGCAGGAACCGAGAACAGCCGGGTCATCGTCGATTACAAGCATTGTGGGCTTCATTGCGGTTTCCTTTCCGGGCGGTGAGCGCCGCCCGCTATCCAGGGCCGGTCGGTTTCGGGGCGGCGCGGCTAGCCGATCACTCTATTTACTCCCCGCACAAGTTCTTCGGGGGTGAACGGTTTGGCGATGATGTTGGCGGCTCCGGCCTGCTGGCCGCGTTGATTGACCTGGGGCGTAAGATAGCCCGTCATCAATATGACCGGCAGGTCCGGCTTGTCTTGCCTGGCCCGCTTCATCAACTCAAAGCCGTCGATATCGGGCATCATCACGTCGGCCAACAGCAGGTCAAAGCCGCCGCCGGCCAATAGTTCCAGGGCCTGGGAGGCCTTTTCCAGGGCCACCACCTCGTGGCCCTCGGCCTCCAGAATCCGGCTGCAACTGATCCGCACAACCATATCGTCGTCAACAACCAATATCTTCATCGCGCCAAACTCCGCCGCGCCTACCAGTCATAGCCTTCGGAACGGATGTCCTCGGGCAGCCAAATTGTGAAGGTGCTTCCCTTGCTGGATGTGCTTTTGACCTTGATGGTACCGCCATGGCGGGCCACCACGCCCTGGCTGACGGCCAGGCCAAGCCCCGTACCCTTGCCCACCTCCTTGGTGGTGAAAAATGGGTCGAACAGCTTGTCTATGTTTTCCGGGGCAATGCCATGGCCGGTGTCGACCACGTCGATGACCACGCCCTTGCGGCCGTCGTGCAGGCCCGGGTCGCCGGGCCGGGTGACAACGGTGACCTTGCCGCCGGGCTCGGTTGCGTCCAGGGCGTTGATGATCATGTTGACCAGCACGCCCTGCATCTGGCTGTGGTCCAGGTTCATTACCGGGAATTCCTCCCTGGGGTCGAATGAAAGCTCGATGCCCTTGAGCATGGCCTGATTATGCAAAAGCTTCACTGTTGAGGCCACGAATGGGTTGAAGTCCGTGGGCTGGGCCTCCAGCTTGGTCTGGCGCGAAAAATCCAACAGGCCCTTGACGATCTTGCGCACCCGCTCGGTCTGGCTGGCGATGGTCTCCAGATCGCCGCGCACCTCTGGGGCCAGGTCATCCCGGCGCAGCAACAGGTGGGTGAAGGTCAACACGCCGGTGAGCGGGTTGTTGATCTCATGGGCCACGCCCGCGGCCAGCCTGCCCACTATGGCCTGCTTTTCGCTTTGCAGCAGGCGCTTTTCGCTTTCCTCCTGCTGGGCCTTTTCCCGATCGCGCAGAGCCAGAAGCATCTCCTGGAAGCTGCTTTGCAGCACGCCTAGGTCGCTGCGGGCCATGGGGCCGATATCCGGCGAAAAATCGCCCTTGGATACATGGCGGCTGGCGCTGATGAGCTGGTTGACAGGCTTGATGATCCGCCCGGCCAGGTAGGCTCCCATGAGCACGGCGCAGGCCATGCAGGCCAGGGTGGTGATGGTGAAGACGAAAGCCGTCTGCCACCACAGGGAGGTGTATTTGTCCTCCAAGACGCCGACATAGAGCATGCCCACCCTTTGGCCTCCGATGTCCACGATGGGCTCGTAAGCGGTTATGTACCAGGCATTGACAACAAAGGCCCGGTCAGACCATTTTTGGCCCCGGTCCAGAACCGCCTCGCTTACCGCCTGGGAGGCCCTGGTGCCGATTGCCCTTTGGCCCTTGGCGTCCAACACAGTGGTGGAGATGCGCGTATCGTCCAGGAAAATAGTGGCCGAACCAATGTTGCGGTCCTTGAAAACTTCGTTGCGAAAGACCGTTCGGCCAACGGTGTCGACAATGGAGTAGTCGCGGTTGACAAGCACGCCGCCGTATATCACCAAATGCCTGCCCTGGTTGTCGATCAGCGGCGAGGCCGCCGCCAGGACCAGGCCGGTGCCGCCGGGCAAGGACTTGGCCGCCCCGGCCATGGGGGTTTGAACTTCCTTGATCAAAGCGCGCCTGGCCAGAGCCGGGTCCTCGGCGGCCAGACTTGACTGGTCCATGAGGATGGTCCCCGCCATGGGCTTATTTTGCTTTATGGCCATTGCCAGCAATTGGTTGCCGGCCATGGACTTGCCCGGGGGGCCGGGGCCGATGCGGGCCAGTACACGGCCCTGGTTGTCGGCCACGCCCAAGAAGTCCAGTCCGGCCTTCTGGGCCACGATCCGCAGCCAGGCTATAAAAACTTCGCGGTCCGCACCTTCGAGCAAACGCCGAAAGTCGTCTTCCAGGCCTGTGATTTCCAGGGCCAACAGGATCGAGGCGGTGCGCTCGTCATAGATTTCCTTGGCGGCGTTCAGATCAAGGCGCACCCGGTTGGATGCTTCGGACAAGACTGATTTGTATAGTAGTTGCCCCCCGGTGAACAGCGAAACCAGGCCCACCAGCAGGGCCACGGCCAGGAAGCTGGTGATCAGTCTGGCCCGGGTGGAACGCCAAAGACGGGACAATGGGTTCATTGGGGCTCCATCAAAGAGTTTCCGCGCTTGCTCTTATTATCACTTTAAGCCCGTTGGTGAATATTGTCTAACTTTATTGTCGGGTTGCAACTTTGGAACGTTAAAAGATTTGTGGGAGTCCGGACATTAAAAAAGTCCGGGAAATCCCGGACTTTTTTGTGGTGTGCGATCCGCCTGCTAAAGGCCTTTTTGCTTGATGACTTTTTTGACCTGCGGGTGGATGGGGGCGCACAGCGTTGTCTGCATTATATTGGGGTTTATACCGTACATGGCAAAATGCAGATCCGGCAGCATGACCCAATTGCCGTACAATTCCTCGCCGATTGCCGCCGCCACGCTGTCGGGCAGGGTGTTGTTGGCCACCAACACGGCCCGCACGCCGAGGGTAGGTAGAAAGTCTTTGGGGAATTTGGCGTTTTTATAGTGTTTGGACGGAACCATGACTTCGATGTAATAGGGCAGCCCCGCTTTAACGGCAACTGCGCGCTTTAAACCTATGAAGCACATGGGCACTGTATTGCTGATCCGGTATAACAGCAAATTGGGGTGGGCAATGGTCATGAAAAACGCATCTACTTCACCTCTCACAAACTTTTCAGCCACATCGTCCGGCGATGGACACTCGACAACGGTCAAGTCCTTGAGGGAAAGCCCGTACATTTTTACTACATCGATGGCGTTGCCCCTGGTGCCTGATCCCTTGCAACCGATAGCCACCCTCTTTCCCTTGAGGTCTTTTGGGGTTTGGATTTTGGATTCCACCGAGCAGATCAGGTTTACGGATTCGCCCATCAGAGAGGCAATGGAAGACAAATTCTTGCAGCCCCCCGCGCTGCACCATTGCCCCGTGCCTTTGTAGGCCTTGCAGGCGATGTCGCTTTGAACCAGAGCCAAAGCGAACTTGCCGTCCCTGAGGCCTTGCAGGTTTTCCGCCGAGCCTTTGGTGCTGACCACTTTTATGAAGTATCCCTTGCCTGCCAAGTCCTTGTTCAGCTTTTCGGCCAAGGCCTGGCCCAGGTTGTAGTACACGCCGTTTTCGCTGCCCGTGCCCATAAGCAATGTTTTTGATCCACCGGCCCAGCCCACCGGCGTGGTTGCGGCGGAAAAAGAAAGCAACAGGCAAGCTGCGATTAGAAATAAAGTGGCTCGTATACGGCGACGGGATATCATGGTCCACTTCCCCTTAAAATATTGGTAATTATTCCGATAGACTAGATGGGCTGGCTTATTCATAATGCGGTGAGCACTGAAAAAAGTCAATGAGGCACAAATGTTATATGTGTGAAAAAGCGCCGGGCCGTAAAGGTCCTGCATCTGGCGTAGTCTTGATTATCGGCCCCCGGCCTTTAAATATTTCCGAACCGCAGGCAGCAGGGGAGCGCATAGGGGTTGCTTCATCTTTTGCGGGTTCAGGCCGGAAAGGGCGGCATTGAGCTTGCCCAGGTTCCGCCAATCGCCGTATATCAGGCCAATGACGGCCTGGGCCACCGGTTCGGGCAGGTCCTTGTTGGCCATCAGAACGGCCCGCACGCCCATGGTCGGTAAAAAGTCTTTGGGGAATTCCACCTTGGGATAATACATCGGCGCGAAATCGGCATCCGCGTAATAAGGCAGACCCGCTTTTTGGGCGTCGGCGGTTTTCAGGCTGATAAAACGGATGGGGACCCGGTCAAAGCTGACTCGGTGGATCAATTCGCAGGGATGTCCGATGGTGATGAAAAACGCATCAAGCTTACCCTTCATCAGCTTATCGGCTGCGGTGTGCAAAAGGGATTCATCGGCCAAGGCAAGGTCCGTGACCTTTACCCCATAAATGCCCAGCACGTCCAAGGCGTTTTGGCGTATGCCCGAGCCCCGCGCGCCGATGCCCACCCGCTTGTCCTTGAGGTCGGCAACCGAGTGTATGGAGCTGGCCGCGGCGCAGACCAGGCTGACGGCCTCGGATTGCAGTCCGGCAATGGAACGAATATTGTTTTGGGGACCCGCGTTCTTCCATTGGCCCGTGCCGTCCCAGGCCCGGCAGGCCACATCGGACTGCACCAGGCCCAGGCCGAATTGCCCGGCCTGAATGTTTTGGACATTTTCCGCCGAACCAGCCGTGGATATGGCCTTGATTTCATAGCCCTGTTTGGCCAGCTTCGGGTTGAGGCGCCGGGCAATGGTCTGGCCCAGGGCATAGTAGACCCCGGCGGGGCCGCCGGTGCCCATGGTGACGGCCTTCAGGCCGTCCGCGGCGGCATGACCGCCGGAGCATAGGGCCAAACCCAGAATCAATGTAGATATTGCAGTAAATACTTTAATTATACGCAATGGCTTGCCTTCTCGCTGTCATGCGGCTCAGTCCATGAGTACGCGCTCGGCCAGGGCCTCTTCTTCTTCGCCGTGCTTGATCGCATCGGCTCCGGCCCGGCCTGGTAGGACCAAATTCAGGATCACGCCCAGGATGCCGGCCAGGCCTATGCCGCCCAGCTTGAATTGGCCGATGGGCAGGGCCATGCCGCCCACGCCGAAAATGACGATAAGCGCCACGATGGTCAGGTTGCGCGGGTGCATCAGGTCATGGCCCGCCAGGACCAGGATGTTGATGCCCACCACCATGATCGCGCCAAACAAGAGTAGCATGATGCCGCCCATGACCGGCGCCGGGATGGTTTGCAAAAACGCGCCCAGCTTGCCCACGAAGCCCAGGGCGATGGCCACGATGGCCGCCCAGGTCATCACCGCCGGGTTGAAGGCCTTGGTCAGGGCCACCGCGCCGGTCACCTCGGAGTATGTCGTGTTGGGCGGACCGCCCAGAAACGCCGCCAAGGTGGTGGCCAGGCCGTCGCCGAGCATGGTGTTTTTGATGCCCGGGTCTTCGACATAGTTTTTACCGGTGATGCCGCTGATGGCCAGCACATCGCCGAAGTGCTCGATGGCCGGGGCGATGGCTATGGGCACGATGTAGAGGATGGCCGACAGGTTCCATTCCGGGGCCACGAAATTGGGCCAGGCGAACCAGGCCGCCTTGGCCAGGTTGCCGTAGTCTACTATGCCCATCAGCAGGCTGACGCCGTAGCCCACGGCGATGCCGCAGAGGATGGGCACCAGCTTGAGCCAGCCCCTGCCCAAAAGCGAGACGAACACCGTCACGGCCAGGGCCGACATGGAGGCGATGAGGGCCTGGGATTGCGGATACAAGACGGCGGAGGCGTCGCCGGTCTTGCCCAGGGCCATGTTCACGGCGATGGGCGCCAGGATCAGGCCGATGACCATGATCACCGGGCCGGTGACCACCGGCGGCAGGATGCGGTGCAGGATCTGGGTGCCGCCCAGGCGCACCACGAAGCTCAGCACCACATAGACCAGACCGGCGGCGGCCAGGCCGCAAAGCGTGGCGGGCAGGCCCCATGTCTGGGTGCCGTAGGCAATGGGCGCGATAAAAGCGAAGGAACTGGCCAGGAAGATGGGCACCTTGCCCCTGGTGATGATCTGAAATACCAGGGTGCCCAGACCGGCCGTCAACAGAGCCACGTTGGGGTCCAGGCCCGTGAGCAGAGGCACCAGCACCAGCGCGCCAAAGGCCACGAAAAGCATCTGCGCGCCCAACAACGCCCCCTTGGGCGAGAATTTGTATTCCGGGGTCTGGAGATCACTCATACGCGGCTCCTTTGCTATTTATTGGCGCCAAGCCGAAGTTTCAAAGGGGGCAGGAGCCCCAAGCGAAACAGTATCTATTATTTAGTCCCAAAAATCTTGTCGCCCGCATCGCCCAGGCCGGGCAGGATGTAGCCGTTTTCATTGAGGCGATCATCCACCGAGGCGGTGTATATGTCCACGTCCGGGTGGGCGGCCTTCAGCTTGGCGATGCCCTCGGGCGCGGCCACCAGGAAAATACCCCGAATGGTGTTGCAGCCGGCCTTTTTTAATAGATCGACGGTGGCCACCAGGGTGCCGCCCGTGGCCAGCATGGGGTCCAGGATGATGGCCATGCGCTCTTCGAGCTGGTTGGCCAGCTTCACGTAATACTGCACGGGCTCCAGGGTCAGTTCGTTGCGGAAAAAGCCCACCACGCTGACCTTGGCGCCGGGCACCATGTCCAAAACGCCGTCCAAGAGGCCGATGCCCGCCCGAAGGATGGGCACCACGGTGATTTTCTTGCCCTTGATCTCCTCGACCTCCACCGGCCCGGCCCAGCCCTTGATCACCTTCAGCTCGGTGGTCAGGTCCTTGGTGGCTTCGTAGGTGAGCAGGCGAGAGATTTCCGTGGCAAGCTGGCGGAAACTGGCCGTGCTCAGGTTTTCCTTGCGCAGGATGCCCAGCTTGTGCTGGACCAGGGGATGATGAACAACATGTACGGCCACGATGATCCTCCTTGGGCCGCCGGGACAGGCGGATTATTTTCGGCTGGGGTCCATGCTGTTTTACTGGGCCGGGCGAAAGCGGGTCAACCACAAAGTGAAATTGTGCAACGATTGGCCGACCGGAGTCCGCGGATAGACCTTGCTTGGGTGGTGGTTTTTGGGCGATTGTAGGGCCTGCATATCATTTTTCCTTGCAGGGGGGGAGCATGCCTTGTTGTAAAGCCGAAGAGTTTGGTCATTGGTGCGACGGGTACGAGACCTTTGAGTATGAAGGTAAGGAGTATTGTATTTTTCATGCTCCTGCCGAAGCGCCGGAGAAGCAGGATGTTAAGGCGTTTAATGAAGAGGTTTTTAAGAGGATAAAAGAATGTGAAAACAGTGAGCGATTTATCGATTTTAGCGGTTCTATATTTCCAGGAGAGATAAATATATATTTGTTTTTTATTCCTAAAAATTTCGTCCCATATAAAATGCGTTTTTATAAAACAATATTTAATGGTGACGCAAGGTTTTCTAAGATCAAATTCAATGATGATGTTGAATTCGAGAATGCGATTTTTAATGGAAAAACATATTTTGAAGGGTCGAAATTTATAGGCAGAGCAAACTTCAAAAAAACTGTGTTCTATGGAGAAGTTAGTTTTCACTCAGCACATTTCGAAAAGATACATTGTTTTCTTAGGTACGGAGGAATACTGCCTGGAGTTGACTTTGTGGATACACTGTTTGAGGCAGAAGCAAGCTTCGTAAATACTGTTTTTGAACACTACGTTATATTCGAATCAGAGTTCAAAGGACTTGCAACATTTCGCAGTACTGAATTCCGTGGATATGGTAGCTTTTTTAAATCTTTATTTGGTAACGATGTTGAATTTAGGGAAGTATTATTCAATGGTGGTGTAGGTTTTATCGATGTACATTTCTGTGGAGATGCGATTTTTAACAATATCGGTGGTGCTAATATAGATTTCTATAAAACAGTATTTGAACAGAATACCGTTTTCAACGAAGTAACCTTCGAAGCTGTTACTTTTGGAAAAGTATATTTTGCCAAAATAACTAAATTTTTCAAAACTGTGTTTCAATCTGGTACATTTGACCAGTGTTCTACGGGTGATATGATCGAATTTGATCAGGCAAATTTATTCCGCCTTTCCTTGCTTAATGCTCCCTTGGAAAAAATGCGCTTTATCGACTGCAAGTGGCCTAAATACGATGGACGAAGTGTGATTTATGACTCTCGTATCGCTCCTGTTGGGTTCCAAACCCCGTCGAAATATGATGGCCAATTTCTGATTGGCAACATCCTTAGCCCGGAACCTTTTAGGGAGGGATATCCCGCTCCATCACCCGGACGCCTTGCCGACGTATTCCGCCGCCTTAAGAAGATTGCCGCCGATGCCCGCGACGAACCGCTGGCCTCGGATTGGCACTACGCCGAAAAGGAAATGCAGCGCCGGGCGGCCAAGAAAAATAATTTATGGTTCTATTTCGGACTCACGGCCTACAAATGGGCCAGTGGATACGGTGAAGCGCCTTTAAGAGCGGCAGTGTGCCTGGCAATTCTCCTTTTAATACCCTGGCTGGCCAGCCTCCTGCCGCCTGATTGGGGCTGGGCCTCCTACCTGGCCAGCGCGTTCAGCGATCCGAAGTTGTGCATTCCGCAAACAGATATGGAGCCAACAAAGGCTTTGGGCTACTGGCATTATCTGGGTTTGAAGGGCTACCAAGTTTTGGTCTTGGTCCAAGCAGGTCTATTCGGCTTCGCCACCCGCAACAAGATGCGCCGCTAGATAAAACAAGCCGCGCCCCGGCCGGGTTGCCAGGGTGCGGCTGTTGCAGTCGCTTGTATGGGCGGCGGGCTTATTCGGCCTGCTGCTTTTTCTTTTTCTTGATCTGCGTCACGCCCAGGCCCAATACCGCCGCGCCGCCGATAACGAATATGCCCAGGATGGCCTTGAAATCGCTCCAGCGGAAAAACAGCGGTGAATCGTAGCCCAGGGCGGGCATGCTGAACAGCCAGACAAAGCCGAGAACAATGATAATGATACCGGCAACAACCAGTTTCATGTCGTGTTCCTTTCCGGCAGGAGCCGCCGATATGCCGACCCACACCCCAAAAAAATAATATCAATAGGTAGGACAGCTAGTCCGCATTATGGGGCTGATAGTCAGAAAACAAAAGCAGATTGTGCAAAAAACCGGGCGGCCCGGCATATTGCCAAGCCGCCCGTGAGGGAGAGAACACAAAAGCGGCGCTTAGGCCGGGTTTGTCTTTATGCGGAAGAACAGCGTATAGAATACGGGCACCACGATGAGCGTCAGCACCGTGGCAAAGGCCAGGCCGAACATGATCGTCACGGCCATGGAGCTGAACATCGGCTCGGTTGCCAGGGGGATCATGCCCAGGATGGTGGTGCCCGAGGCCATGATCACCGGCCGCATGCGGCTGATGGACGAATCGATGACCGCCTGCAAAGGCGCCTTGCCCTCCTTGATCTCCAGGTCGATCTGATCCAGCAAGACCACCGCGTTTTTGATCATCATGCCGATGAGGCTGTAGGCCCCCAGGATGGCCAAGAAGCCGAAGGGCTGGTTGGTGATGAGCAGCCCGGCACTCATGCCCACGGTGGCCAGGGGTATGGTCAGGATGATGATCAGGGGCTGGCGTATGGCGTTGAAGAGCATCACCAGGATCAACAGCATCAGGAACAGGGACAGGGGCAAATAGGTGTTGACGCCCGCGTTGCCCCGGTCGCTCAACTCCTTTTCGCCCTCCCATTCCAGGGTGTAGCCCTGGGGCAGGGGGATGGCCTCGACCTGGGCCTGGATCTTGTTCAGCAGCGCGCCCGAGGTCAGGCCCGCCAGGGGGTCGCACTGGGCCCGGATCACCCGCCTGCGGTTGTAGCGCCGCACGATGGGGTCTTCCCAGCTCAGTGATTCGGCGGCCGTGACCTGGCCCACGGTGGTGGCGCTTTGGCCCTGGCCCCACACCGGAGAGGTGCGCAGTCCCTCGGGCCCGGTGTCCTTCATATGGACCTTCACCGGGATCAGCTCGTCGTATTCCCGGAACTGGGTCACGACAATGCCGTCGGTGAGGCCTTGCAGGGCGTTGGACAGGTCCTGGCGCTCGACCCCGGCGATGCGGCCCCGCTGCTGGGAATAGTCGGCATTATAGACCAGCACCCTGTTTTTCCAGTCGTCGGTGATGCTTTTGGCCATGCCGCTCTGGCGCATGATGTCCTTGGCCTTGTCGGCCAGATCCCGCAGCACGGCCGGGTCCGGGCCGCTGAAACGGGCCTCCACCCGGTAGTCGGCCTTGGGCCCGGAGATGTACTTGGTCAGGTGGGCCTCGCCCTGGGGCAGGTTTTCGCCGAACCACTGTTCCAGATTGGCGATCAGCCCGTCGATATCCCGGAAGTCGTGGACATTGACCACGATCTGACCAAAGGCCGTGTTGTCCGGTTCGGGGGTGATGCTGGCGGCGAACCGCGCCGGGCTGGTGCCGATGGTGGTGGCGTAGTTCTTGATCTGGGGCAGGGTGGCCAGATATTTTTCGACCTTGCGCAGGTCGGCGTCGGTGGCCTGGATGCGGCTGCCCTCGGGCAGGAGGTAGTCGATGAAGAACTGGGCCTTGTCCGAGTCGGCGAAGAAGTTCTTGTTGACGAACTGGAACCCGGCCACGCCCGCGGCCAGCATGACGGTCATCACCAACAGGGTCAACAGACGATGGCGCAGGGTGGCCAGCAACATGCCCTTGTACAGGCGGTAGAACCTGCCGTCAAAGGGGTCCTTGTCCGCGCCGCCGCCCTTGACCTTGAGCATGTAATGGCTGAATACCGGTGTCTGGCTCATGGATAGGACCCAGCTGGCCATCAGGGCGATGGCCACCACCTGAAACATGCTCGCGCAGAATTCGCCGGTGTTGGTGGGGGCCAGATAGATGGGCATGAAGGCCAGGGCCGCGATGACCGTGGCGCCCAACAGCGGCAGAGACGTCTGCTTGGCGGGCAGGGATATGGCCTGCTCCCGGGGCTCGCCCTTTTTCAGGCGCACCAGGGCCCCGTCGGCCACCACAATGGCGTTGTCGACGATCATGCCCATGACAAGGATCAGGGCGGCCAGGGAGATCTTTTGCAGGTCAATGCCAAAAGTGAGCATGACGATCAGCGTGGCCATGATCGACAGGATCAGGTTGGCGCTGATGACCAGGCCGCTGCGCAGGCCCATGGAGAGGAGCAGCACGGCCAGGACGATTCCCACCGACTCGCCGAGGTTGATCAAAAAGTCGGCAATGGCTCCCTTGACGAATTCCGATTGGTAATATACGCCATCGATCTCCAGGCCGATGGGCAGACGCTGCATTATTGCATCAATGCGCTTTTGCACGGCCTCGCCCATTGTTACGACATTGGCCCCGTTGGCGGCGGCGATGGCCAGGCCGATGGCCGGTTTGCCGTTGAAGCGCATCATCGGCTCGGGTGGCTCGTAGTAGCCCCGGCTCACCTTGGCCAGTTCCTCCAGGCGCACCTGGCGGCCGCCGGGCCGGGAAACGATGAGCTTGCCTATCTCCCTGGCCGTGTCAAAGGAGCCGTGCTCGGCTATGCGGATGCGCAGGTTGCCGCTCTCCACGGCCCCGGACCAAAGCATTATGTTCTGGGCCTGGAGGGCCTGGACAATGGCTGCGGGGGCGATGCCCATGCCGGCGCATTTGGCCCGTGAAATATCGATGTTGATGGTCTCGGTGCGCACGCCGTAGAGGTTGATGCGCTTGACGTCGGGCACCAGCACGAGTTCGCGTTTGAGATAGTCGGCGTAGTTTTTTAATTCGGCCTGGCTGAAGCCGTCGCCGGTGAGGGCCAGGAAGATGCCGAATACATCGCCGTAGTCGTCGCGCACGATGGATGGTCCCGCACCGGGCGGCAGGTCGGCCTGGGCCTGGCTGACCCTGCGCCGCAGGATATCCCAAAGCTGCTGGATCTTGTCTGAGAAGTTGTACTCATACATGTCCACCCAGATGATGGACAGCCCTGCGGTGGACAGGGACCGGATTTTTTCCACCTCGTCGGCGGTCTGAACGGCCCGCTCCACCACCCTGGTCACCTGCTGATCCACCTCGTGGGCCGATGCTCCGGGATAGCTGGTGATGACCATGGCCGTCTTGATGGTGAAGGTGGGGTCCTCCAGCTTGCCCATTTTGGAATAGGCCCAGAAGCCTCCGGCAATGAGGCAGACCATCATGAACATAATGGTGGTCTTGTTGCGCAGGGAAAAGTCTACGATGTTCATTTTGCCAACCTGCCGCTACATTTCCACGCCGATATTGGTTTTGGCGGCCTTGTCCAACAAACGGACCACCATATCCGGGCGCAGGCTGCCAACTCCGGCGGTTACGATCCACTGGCCGTCGGTGAGGGAGCCCTTGATTTCCGCGCCGGCGTCCCGCAGGCCCATAAGCTTGACCGGCACTTGGCTGAGCCTCCCGCTGTTTTCGTCAACGACCCAGACAATGGTCTCCTGGGCCTTTTTGTTGGCCAGGGCCGTAAGAGGCACCACATAGCTTCCCGAGTCATCGGAATCGCTAAGGCCCACCGTTACCTCCGCCGACATGCCCGGCCTGACCAGGGAAACGGCGCTTTTGTCCAGGCTGAGAATAAGCGGATAGGTGCGGCTGGCCGCGTTGGCCTTCTGCCCCACTTCCTTGAGCGCGGCCTTGAAGCTGCGCCCCGGCAGGGCGTCGAATACACAGTTGAAAGAGGCGAAATCATTGGTCAGGGGCATGAGGTCTTCGGACAGGGCCAGGTTGACCTCCATGGCGGTGATGTCCACCAGGGAAACGATGGGCTGGCCCTGCTGCACCTTTTCGTGGTTGTCGACGAACCTTTCGTCGATCACGCCGGAAAACGGGGCCTTGAGCACCGTGTCGGCCAAGGCGTTTTTGGCGTCTTCGAGGGCCTTGGCGTCGCTTTGGTGCTGGGCCGAGGCTACTTCAAAGGAGGCCTTGACCCGGTCGTATTCGGCTTGGGCCACGGCCTTTGTCTTGATCAGCTTGGCGTAGCGGTCGTATTGCAGCTTGGCTTCGGCCAACTGGGCCGAGGATGAGTTGAGCTTTGCCTTGCTTGTGTTTACCCGGATCTGAAAGTCTCGGGGGTCGATCTCGGCCACCACCTGGCCCTTTTCAACATAGGCTCCAGTGTCCACGCGCAAGGTGATCAGCGGCCCCCCCACCCTGAACGACAGGTTCGTATCGCGCACCGCTTTGGCCACACCGGGCAGGTTCAGCTTGCGGTTGGCGGCGGGGCTGCTTAATTGGATCGCCTTGACGGGTCGTAGAACGGCTTCGGCGGGCTTTTGCTTGGCGTCGCTGGGTCCGCAGCCGGACGCCAGCCCAATGGTTGCCAGTATGCCGCAGATCGCCATGATCAGCTTGAATGCAAACTTGATTTTAATCTTCATTTTCTTTACTTTATCCTCTTGTATCCACAATCGAAAGACCTTGGCCTAATACGTTTGCCACACCGTATGGTGAACGAAGCCAAGGTTGCGGAAGTATTCAGTCAAGTGCCTACCCAGAGATGTTTTGGCCTTCGGGAGGTTGTCATCGTTCCAAACCAACTGCACGTTCCAGTCTCCGGGTATGTCGCAACTTTGGAATAGAAACGCCTTTTCCGGTGCGTCCCAACCGGCCGCTCCCTGCTCTACCTCCGAGAATAACAACCGGACCAAGTGCGCCTTTTGGGGCTCGAACAGCCGAACGCTTATCGTTTCTAGCAAAATCATCGCGGCTGTTCCGCCCTGTTGGTGGATGCCCGGCGCGGTGAATCGCCGGCATGTCCCGTCTTGGCCAGCAAGGCTCCAAGCCAGCCCGCCAGGCAATCCCAGAGGCAAAAACGGATCAGCCAGCCCGCCAAGACCCCGGCGACAATGGAAGCCGTCCAGTCGGAAAGCAAAAGGGCATAGTGACTGAAGGCGTTAACGGGTACCTGTTGACCAAGCGGCAACAGATCCTGAAGGAAAAACAGGCTGACGCCAACACCGACCATGACTGAACAGATGGTGCTGATGAACTTAGAAATTGCCGTGAGCTTTTGCATGGTTCGTTGCTCCTGGTTTCTTTGCCGTTACATAAGGCCGGGTCAGACCCCGGATGAGTTTTGTGAGGGCACACAATGCGGCTGTTGCCGGTCATCCGGGCAGGCAGTGGACGGCCGGCTGTGAGCGTAGACTCACCAGGGGGCTGGCCTAACCTTATGTCGGTTAATCTAGTTAGCGAAAACTGTGCCAATAAAAATTAATGCAAATTCAGCATGTTATATATTTAGCCTTGCCGATCATGTCAAATATGATATTTTAAGATATGATATTTGATATTATGCTTCGGGAAGTGTCATATTTGGCATGGAGGCTGACGTGAAGTTTAACGAGCATCATTTTTTTCATGAGGGCACCCTGCGGATATGCAGCAGCCTGGACATCAACGAGGCTGCCAAACAATGTTACGAATTCTTGCGGGCATACATGCCCCTGGAAGGCATTGATCTCAATATCTACGAGCCCGAACTGCGCAGTATCCGCATAATCGCCCTACATGGCGGGATCTTGAAAAACATGGTGGCCGACCAACTGGTGCCTTTGACGGACGGCAGCATCGACTTTATCGAGGACAAATTGGCCAATTTGGAAGAGGTTGATACGGTGGTCGTGGCCAACAGACTCGACGACACGCCGGTGGCCAGGGAGATACAAAAGGGCATCGGACTGACAATGGGCTCATATATGGTCTTGCACCTGGTGATCAAGGGCGAAAAGCTGGGCGTGGCGGTGATCTATTCCGGCCGGGAAAACGCCTTCACCAAGAAACACGCGGACATGCTGGCCCTGTTGCACGATCCTTTTGCCATCGCCCTGTCCAACGCCCTGCGCTACCGCGAGGTGGTACGCCTACAGGAGATGCTTAACGATGACAACCGGTTTCTTAGGCGCGAGCTGCACCAGATCTCGGGCGACGAGATCGTGGGCCAGAATTTCGGGCTCAGCGAGGTGATGGAGATGGTGCGCCAGGTTTCGGCCCTGGACAGCAGCGTGCTGCTGTTGGGCGAGACCGGGGTGGGCAAGGAGGTTGTGGCCAATGCCATCCATTATTCTTCGCCGCGTTCATCAGGGCCGCTGGTCAAGGTCAACTGCGGGGCCATTCCCGAAACCATCATGGACTCGGAGCTGTTCGGCCATGAAAAAGGCGCCTTCACCGGGGCTCTGGCCCGCAAGCGCGGCCGCTTCGAGCGGGCCAACGGCGGCACGATTTTTCTGGATGAAGTGGCCGAGTTGCCGCCTGCGGCCCAGGTGCGGCTTTTGAGGGTGTTGCAGACCAAGGAAATCGAGCGGGTGGGCGGCAGCGAGCCGGTCCAGGTTAACGTGCGCATCATCGCCGCCACCCATCGCAACTTGGAGCAAATGGTCAAAGACGGCCGCTTCCGGGGGGACCTGTGGTTCCGGCTGAACGTGTTTCCCATCACCATTCCGCCGCTGCGCCTGCGCAAGGCAGATATCCCGGCCCTTGTGGCCCATTTCATCGAGCGGAAAACCAGGCAGATGAACCTGGCTCATACTTTGGTCCCGGCTCCGGGAGCCCTGGAAAAGCTGAAAAACTATGATTGGCCGGGCAATGTGCGGGAGTTGGAAAACGCAGTGGAGCGGGAGATGATCCGAGCCTATGCCAAGGGCCCCGACCAGCCGCTGACCTTCAGCGATTTTGCCTGGCAGGAGAATGAAGCGCGGAACGCGACGCGCGCCGATGCGCCCCCGGCCGGCGAAAAGCCGCTGCCGCTGGAGCTGGTCATCGGGCGGCACATAAAAGAAGTGATGGGCCAGACCGGCGGCAAGGTCCAGGGCGAAGACGGCGCGGCGGCCCTGTTGGGCCTGCACCCCAGCACCCTCAGGGCCCGCATGCGCAAGCTGGGCATACCCTTTGGCCGGGAGGCCAATTAGGCCTCAAACTTTGGCGTGGACCGCGAACCTGACGTTGTTGGCCGCCGAATGCACGGCGGTGACGCCAAGGGTCTTCAGGCGGCCGGTCCAGAGGCGGGTTGCCCTGTTTATCCGCTCCTTGAGCACTGAGGTCGCATGGTTTGCCGAAAACGTCTGCAAAGAAGTGGATTCCACCCCGCCCCGGAAGGCCACGAAGTGTCTGCCCGCCAGATGGCGCACGGCCCGTGTTCCGGCCAGGTCTTCGACCGCGGCGGCCCGTTCGCCTTCGCTCAGGCCCAGGGCGGGCATTTCCCGGAGCAGGCCGTTTAGGGTCAGGGCCTCGGCAGTGTCGTAAAATTCTTGTTCAACCATTTGCTTTATGGTCCGGCAGAAGTCTTCCAGCCGGACGGCGAACACCGGCGGCAGTTCGCTGCTGACAACCTGCATCAGCATGTAATGGCGTTCGTTGTTCCAGGGCATGCGCGGGTCGTCGCCCAGGGCGTTCATGAGCTTCTTGCCGCATATGGGGGCCATGTTGGCCAGCTTGGCCGTAAGCGACGGCTCCCAGATGTTTGTCAACCGCAGGCGCTGATAGCCCAGGCCCGCCTGCACCAATTCCACGAAATGGTCGTGCAGTTTTGTTTGTTGCTGATTCATTTTTCCCCCCAAGCTTAATTATAAGAACTATATTTGAATAAGGCGCCGTATCCCTAAATCGGTTATTCACTAATAAATAAACACAATGCTCCAACAAAAAGGACAAGGTGAAAGAATACAAGCGGCATTGATAGCCATATCCACCACATTGGAGAATTTTATTCTTTTCTGGTCTTATAAGCCAGAATCAAGAATACGCACCACAGCATTGGGCAGACAAGCAGTTCATACCAAAGAGGGATGCTTATCCATAGCCACCGCATATTGCCAAAGGCAAACAATGCGATAAGCCAGGCTGCTATGCCGCAGAGTATGGTCATTGATTCAGCGAAATCATGGGGCGTACCCAAAAAGCATTATCGAAATGGTGAAGTAGATAGTTACCAACCAAAAAGAAAAGGCCAAGGGCATTGAAATAAAAATCCAAGGAAAGGATATATGTCCTTTATTGCGCAGTATGAATGCCGCCACGGAAAGGACCAACCAAAGCAATGGGTAATAATATATGCAAAGGTCCAATGAATATGGGATGTTTGTCAGCCGGTAGGTAATCAAGGTGAGAAGCCCTACCAGCCATGCGGTTATGATCAGCAGGTCACTTATAATGGTTTTACTGATATTCATGGCGCAAAACCTGTGATCATGGTTATCCCAACAAAGATAATAAATATCCAATAACTTAATGCCAAAGGAACGGATAACCATACCCACAACAATGAATACTTTTTATTTCGACGACATTTGAAAGCAGAGAGCACGCAGACGCACCAGGCCAAAGGACCTAACAATATAAAGTGTCCTAGTCACTAATTGCGTTGACAGTTTGGCCTTCCGGCAGATGGTTTAGGTTACTACGCTGCGTCCTCGATTTCTATCCCTTCATGGACATGCTTTTGATACAGTTCCAGGCCGTCGGTAAAGGTCTGAAAAGGGGTGCGCCCCTGGCAATAGCGGCCCTGATGGGTCCGTTCGGTGTTGTAGTAGGTCATGAAAGCGTCCAGGTCGGCCTGGATTTCATCCAGCGTGCGGGTACAGCTTTTTCCGGAAGGCCACCTCATAGAATTCATTTTGGATGGTCTGGTGGAGCCGCTCCACCGCTCCGTTGGTCTGGGGGTGGCGCACCTTGGTTCTGGTGTGCTCGATGTCGTTGAGGTGCAGAAATAGCTCGTAGGGGTGGCTGTCCTGACGACCGCACAGCTCCGGGCCATTGTCGGTGAGCACCCGGTACACCCTGATGCCGTGGTGGTCGTAAAAGGGCAGCACCCTGTCGTTGAGCAGGTCGGCGGCGGTCAGGGCCGTCTTTTCACGATAAACCTTGGCAAAACCATGGCTGCCGTGGGTGTCGATGGCCGTTTGCTGGTAGATGCGGCCTATGCCCTTGATAATGCCCACATAGCAGGTGTCCTGGGCCACCAGAAAGCCTGGATGCGGGCTTTCCACCTCACCGTGGGCCTCTTTTTCCTGCTTGGCATTCTCCAGGGCCTGGACCTGGGATTCGGTGAGCACCTCAGTGTTTTCCGCCGCCCATTTCTCCAGACGCTTGAGGCGCTGGGCCTTTAGCGTAAGGTCGTGCCGCTGCCAGATGCTGCGGATGCCTCCGGCGCTGACCTGGATACCGATTTTCTTCAGTTCGTTGGCCACCCTCGTCTGTCCGTGGGTGGGAAACTGTAAAGAATAATCCAGCACTTTTTGCTCTATCTCGAGGGCCACACGGTTGCCGATCCTGGGCATGCGACGACTCTTCTCCAAGAGCCCTTCCAGACCTTCCTCATCAATAGCTTGCTTGATGTCGTAATAGTGCTGGCGGCTGATGCCCAGTTTGCGACAGGCCTCGGAGATGTTTCCCAGAGTTTGGCCCAACTCCAGGATATTGAGCTTGCGGTTGATGATATACTGCGATTGAGTCATGGTCCTTCCTTTCAATTAAGATGCTTCTTTTGGCTTGAACCATCTTAACCGGAAGGCCATGGCTCCTTCAGCTAGGACCTTGACCTGTCAACGCTTTTCTCGACCAGGACATGTCAAGTGTAGCCAATGCGATAAGCCAAGCTGCTATGCCTAAGATCATAGTCGTCATTTGTTTATGATCCTGGAATAATAGGATTCGGAAGTTCAAGATCACCTAATTCGGCCCACCATACCTTAATTTTAAATATGTGTAACATTAATTTTGCATATGTTTTTGCTAATTCAGCTTCTTCCGGACTTTTGGGTTGTTTCGGCCATTTAGTGGGGTCGAGCCCAATACTGACAACATCGTTTAGTAAAGTCTTGTCGCAATACACTTCCGATCTACGATCGTAACAATAGTCATGTTTCTGACAGATAACATCAAGTGAATCCTCCGGCGTTTTGTCGTTTATAGGCTTATCATTTGGGTAGCTAGCATCCCTGCCTTCGGTCCATGCTTCGCCGCAATATTTACCATATATGGGCGTCAGGTTTTTCAGATTTCTTCTAAAGATTAATCCACCAGGCCTCAAGTCTAAGACCTTACCCTCCATATACGGCTTGATGCATGGGGCCTTTACCGTTTCCTCTGGTTGCGGCGTCTCTCACACAAAATCCTCAAAATCGATTATCTCGATCACCGTGCAACGGCAATTGGGATGCAGCGGCGGCTTGGGCATCTCATCCACGCTCTTTTGGCCCGGCTTGGGATCATGATAAAACTCCTGAACGTGCAAGGCGGCGCATTGTTTACAGGCCTTGGCCCCGCCCGCGCTGTGCCATTTGTATCCTTTAATTATCTTTTTATGCTTTTGCGCCACGGCCATGCCTCCATGATTTGCGCCGGTTGATCATGACATGGGTATAGCAACGCGTCCGGGCGTGGTCTTGGGAGGTGCTTCGGGAAAGCGGCGCCGGGATGAAGAAGGGCTATTTGCCCCGGCGTTGCTTTTTGGACGACTCGATGTGATCGGGCAGTTCGTTGTTGGGGTCAACGGTGTGCCGGGCGTGCAGCACCACCTGGCGTACCCTGAAATAATTGATCGAGCCTATTACCTGCACCAGCAAGCCGCCGGCGATAAGCAGCCAGCCCAGCACCTTGATAAAGTCGTCATCCAAAAATTTGATGAACGCGGCGCCCGTGGCGGCCAGGGCCAGGGCAGTGCGGATGGCGGCCATGAAGGTGCGTTTGTTGGCCAGAGACGTGCGCTCGGTGCTCATTACATCGCGTAAGAGGGTTTTGGGGTCGGTCTGCATGGCGGTCCTTTGTTTTATATCTAGAGCAAATAGCATAGCCAAAAAACCTCCGCCGGTCAAAAGACATGCAATTTTGGTCATATCCATATTCAAGGTTGTGCGGACGGCCAATTGTGTCTAATTTGGCATAGAGGCCCCCGGGGCCCGCGGAGCCTCCCTGAAAAAAGGAGTAATGACGATGCGAAAACTATGCATGATCATGGCTGCGGTAATGATTTTGGGCCTGGCGGCAACGGCCACTGCGGCAGACCGCCTGCGCCTGGCCACCACCACAAGCACAGAGGCCACCGGCCTGTTGGACGTGCTGCTGCCACCCTTTGAACAGGCCGAAAAAATTAAGGTCGACGTGCTGTCGGTGGGCACGGGCAAGGCCCTGGCCCTGGCCCGGCGTTGCGATGTGGACGTGGTCATGGTCCACGCCCCGGCTCTGGAAAAACAGTTCGTTGACGAGGGCTACGGCATCGAGCGCGTGCCCCTGATGCACAACTATTTCGTGATCATCGGCCCGGCCGACGATCCGGCGGGCGTAAACGGGGCCAAATCCGCTCCCGAGGCCCTGGCCCTGATCAAAAAATCCGGCCAAAAATTCCTCTCCAGGGGCGACAACTCTGGCACCAATGTCAAGGAACTGGCCCTGTGGAAGGCCGCCGGCCAGGAGCCCAAGTGGCCCGGATACCTGGAAGCAGGTCAGGGCATGGGACGGGTGCTGACCATGGCCCAAAACATGAAGGCCTATACCATGAGCGACATCGGCACCTACACCAAATACAAGTCACTGGGACGTTTGGACCTGCCGGTGCTGTTCACCGGCGACGATTCACTGAAGAATTTTTACAGCATAATCGTGGTCAACCCGGCCAAGTGCCCCAAGACGGCCGTAAAACAGGCCGAGGCGTTTCAGGCCTATCTTGTCTCGCCCCAGGGGCAAAAGGTAATCGGCGACTTCAAGGCGGACGGCAAGCAGTTGTTCTGGCCCAACGCGCTGAAACAGTAGATGCCGCTTGATATGGATACGGAGTGAATAATGAAGTTTAAACCAGCTTGTTTGTTGTTGGCGGCGGCGGTCGCCCTGATGGTGGGCGGCCCGGCAGCCGCCGACGGACCCCAGCCGGTGACGGTCGGCGGTATGGTGGGCCAGACCATACAATTGGACATGGCCGATCTTGGTCTTTTAACCCAGGCCAAGCTCAAGCTCAACGAGGCCGATGCCAAAGGCGGCAGCATGGGTTCGTTTTTCTGCCAGGGGCCGCCCCTGCAAAACATCCTCAAGCTGGCGGGCTGGCGCAAACCGGCCGGAGAGTTTCCCAAGAAAGTCGACTTGGCCCTGTTGGTGACGGCCCGCGACGGCAAGCAGGCCCTGGTCAGTTATGGTGAAATCGTCTTCCGCAATCCCGGCGACGCGGTTCTGGCCGCAAGCGTTACTCCGGTGATGCCCAAGAAACCGGCCGAAGCCGACCCGGAGCACCTCAAGCAACTGGCCCGCAAGGTCAAGCTGCCCAAGCTGGCCCTGGCCTCGGATTTCAGCCGGGTGCGCAGCCTGGAGGGCGTGCGCGACATCCAGGTGATGACCCTGCCTCCCAAGCCGTTCAAGGGGCTGCATCATCCGCCCCATTGCCTGGAGGTCAAAATCACCAAGGCCGACGGCAGCGTCAAGACCCTCAAAAGCCTGGAGAGCATGAACAGGGTTGAGATGACCCTCAAGTGCGTCGGCGAAGGCCGGGGCTGGGAAGGCCTGCGCCGCTTGAGCGGGGTGCCGCTAAAGGATATCCTGCTGGCCGCCGAGGTAGACCCTTCGCCCACCAAGGGCATCCTGGTAAGCTCGGGCGACGGCTACCGCAGCGTGATTTCCAGCGGCGAGCTGTTCGGCAGCGACGCCGGAGCCAGGATCATCCTGGCCGACACCCTGGAGGGCAAACCCATTGATCACGGCGGCCGTTTCATGATGGCCGTGCCCGGCGATCTTTGGGCCGACCGCTGGGTCAAAAGCGTGGCCGAGATACAGGTCGTGGACTACAAACGGCCCGGCAAATTCTATGTCATCGGCATGGGCTGCGGTGATCCGTCCTTGTTGACCGCCGAGGCCGTATCAGCCCTGGGCATATGCGACGCCTTTGTGGCGCCGGGCGACATTCAGAAGCGTTTCAGCCGCTATCTCGGCGGCAAGCCCGTGCTGTTCGATCCCATGAAGAGCGGCCGTGGCGAGGCGGCCCAAAAGGCGGTGGGGCAGATCAAGGCCGAAATGGCTCAGGGCCGCTGCGTGGCGTTCCTGGATTGGGGCGATCCGGCGGTGTATGGGGCCTGGCGCTGGCTGATGCGCCACATGGGCCCCGGCGAAATTGAATTCGTGGCCGGCATGGGGGCCTTTGGCGCGGGCGCTGCGGCCATTGGCCGCAACATAACCTGCAACGCCATGGTGGAGCTCACCGACGGCCGCAGCGTGCTGGAAGATGAGGACCTGGTCCGGATGGCGGCCGCCAAAAACGGCACCATGGCCATCTTCATGGCTGAAAGGCAGATCGACAGGGTCGCGCCTATTTTGGCCAGGCACTACAAGCCCGAGACGCCCGCTGCGGTTGTCTGCAAGGCCGGTTTTCGTCCCGGCCAGAGGGTAATCCGCACAACGGTGGGCCAATTGGACCGGCTGGGCCAACAAAACCCCGACCAGTGGCTCAGCCTGATTTTCGTGGGGCCGTGTCTCGCCTGGGAAAAGGCCCAGGCCGCCAAGTACAATCCGCAGAAATAATTGACACCCCGCCGCCGGACTCAGCTTCCGGCGGCGGGGCGCAGGGTTTGCTTGATTTTTTGCAATAACACGTTCATTTCAAAGGGCTTGTGTACGAAACCCTGGGTGCCTTGACGAAGGGAGCGTTCAAAGCGGTCGTCCTGGCCATAACCGCTGACAACCAGCACGGGCACTTCCGGATTGATGAAGCGGATATACTCCAGCAATTGCGGCCCGCCAAGGTCCGGCAGCCCCACATCCATCAAAACCAGCGCTATTTGATCCTCGTCGCGCATTATTTCCAGGCCCTTTTCACCGTCCGGAGCCGTTATTGTCTTGTAACCGTGCCGGTCGAGAATTCTTTTGCCGATATCCAGCAGATCCTGTTCGTCATCAATGATGAGTACCAGTTCACCATTGCCGTGTAAATCCTCTGGCGCGGTTTTCGGCGCATGCGGCTCATCGCCGGGCTGATCCATCGCCGGGAAATAGAGGTTAAAGACCGCACCCTCTCCCGGACTGCTTTGGCAGGTTATTGCCCCGCCGTGGGTTTTCACCGCTCCGAAAACCGTGGGCAAGCCCAGACCGGTGCCCTTTCCTACTTCCTTGGTGGTGAAAAACGGATCGAATATCTTGGAAAGGGTGAGTTCGTTCATACCCTCGCCGGTGTCTGAGAAGCTGAGATTCACATAGCGTCCCGGCGGGATGTTCATCTGCCCGGCCTGGAATTGATCCAGATCAACGGTTCGACCGGTGATGCTCAGCACGCCGCCGTTGGGCATTGCGTCGCTGGCGTTTGAGGCCAGATTCATGATGATTTGTTCGATCATGTTGGGGTCCGCCTTGATCGGCGGAGTATTCTGGGCAAACCTGCTCTGGATGCTGATCATCTTGGGTATGGTGCGCTCCAGCAGCTTCAGGGTGTTGTTGACGACATTTTCCAAGGAGGTGGGCACCAACTCTGTTTCAACCTTGCGGCTGAAGGTCAGGATCTGCCGGACAAGTTCCTTGGCCCGCTTGGTTGAATCCAGCAGGCGGCGAAGGTTTTCCGGGCTGGCCTTGCCTTCATTGGCGTCCCAGATGGCCAATTCGGCAAAACCCATGACCGCGCCGAGAATATTGTTGAAGTCGTGGGCAATTCCGCCTGCAAGGGTGCCGATGGCCTCCATTTTTTGGGCCTGACGTAGTTGTAGCTCCAGTTGGCGTTTTTCCTCTTCGGCCTTGTTGCGCTCGGACATGTCGCGCATCACCGCCACGTAACCCAGGGTCTGGTGGCCGGGCCCCTGGATGGTGCTCAGGGATGACTCCATGGGGAAAACGGAACCGTTTTTGTGTTTGTAGTCCCACTCTCCCCGCCAATAGCCCTGCCGCCGGACGATTGGGTAGACCTCGCGGCCGAAGCGCTCGAAGTGGTCCCATGATGGGTGAACGATCAATGTAGATGATCCAACTATTTCATCGGAGGTATAACCGAATTGCTGGAGAAACGCGGGGTTGCTTTCCAAAATAATTCTGTTCTCATCGAGGGTGATGATGCTGTCTATTGAGCTGTCGATCAGCGCCTTGTGGTATTGTTCACGATTGGCCAACTGCTGCTCGGCGTGTTGCCTTTGAGTCAGTTCCTTGACCAGGGCCTGTGTTTTTTCGCCGACCTTTCGGCGCAGGGTCCAAGACCAGCCTATGATCAGGCCCAGCAGCAACAACAGCGGCACTAAAACGATTGACGCGAAGATCAGGGCTTTGCCCCAGACGTCGGATCTGTCCCCCGCCCCAAACCACTTGTTATAGATTTCATCATAGCGGCCATTGGCGTGAATCAGGCTAAGGCCCTCGTTGAGCACGGAGACCAAATGAACATCGCCTTTTTTAACGGCAAAACAGTAGCGCAGGGGCAGGACCGGTTTGCCCACGGCTTCGATGTTTTCGAGGTTTTGCTCCCGGATGATGAAGTTGCCCAGCAGACGAGGCAGAATGGCGCAATCGTACCGGTCATTTTCCAATAGACTCAAGGCTTGGCTGGGGTTTGTCACCCTGATAACCTGTTGCCCGATTTTGTTTTTTGTTACGTAGTCGTCGGCAATGTCGCCTTTTTGGACGACGACTCTTTTGTTTGCCAGGCCTTGGAAGCTGGTAACGGATGAACCCTTGCGGACGAAGATGGTGTAGGTGACGACGATAAAAGCCCTGGAGAAATCGACGATATCCGCGCGTTCCTTTGAGTAGAACATACCAGTTAAGGCGTCGATCTCGCCCCGCTCCAGTTGACTTCGCACCTGGGTCCAGGGGCCCAAACTTATTTCGACCTGTATTCCCATGGCCTTGGCCACGGCCAGCATGATGTCCACGTTGAAACCTTGGGCCACCCCTTGCTGGTCTATGAATTCATAGGGCGGATAGGAGTCGTCACCGCGAACCTTCAGCCATTTTGCCGCCTTGGCACCATCATTATTGGCCAAGGCTGGTTGGCAAAAAAACAGGCAGACCGCGCCAATTAAGCAACAGACAAACGTCTTAAGTAAATAAGCGGGATTTGATCCGTTCATCAGCGGTACCAGTGCGTTGTCCAATTAAAGATTCTATCCGAGATGTGTCTGGTTAACTGCCACCTTTATTTCAGGATAATCAATTTTACCGCGCATGGCTATGCCCGGCGTGACAACATATGAATATTGTCGTTCTGTGACACCATTGACACGAGAAAACAATTTTCCCATGCCTTGCAGGAACACCATGGCAGCCAAGTTATCAATGCGCCATTAGAAGCCCGAGGGAATGTGCCCCATGGCTCGGCTGACAGAATCGGCCGCCGCCATGAGCCTGCCGGCAAGATCGGTCCGGTTGCGTTTGAATACTTGTTGAGGCAGGCCCGATACGCTGATCGAGCCGACGATAGCGCCACCCGGCCCGCGCACCGCTGCGGCGTAACAGCCCACGCCCAGCATGAATTCTTCACGGTCTTCGGCATATCCCTGGCGCTGGAACATCTCCAATTGGTCCAGCAGTTCCCGGCGGTCGGTAATGGTATGGCTGGTCATCTTGACCAGGACGGTGTGATCCAGAGTGTCGTGCAATTCATCAGGCTCCAGGGCGGCCAGCACGGCCTTGCCGATGGCCGTGCAGTGGCAGGGAAGCCTGGGGCCCATCTGCTGCATCTGGCTGCCAGAGCTGCCGGGCAGGGCGGTCATGGTCAAGACCATGGCCGGAGGGTCCCACAAGGCCAAGCGGGCGCTGAGGCCCACCTCCCCGGCCAGGTCGTGGACCACGGGCGAACCTACCTGATTTATCTTCAGGCTGGCGGCCAGGTTCGAGCCCAACTCGTAAATTCGTAACCCCAACATGTATTTGCGGGTTTCGGGGTCCTGTTGCAGGAAACCGCGGCTCACCAGGGTGCGCACCAGGCCGTGGATCGTGGTCTTGGATAGGCCCAGCATGTTGGCCATTTCGGTAATGCCGAGTCTGGTTTTTTCCACTGTGAAAAGGCTCAGGATGTCCACGGCCCTGTTTACCGATTGTACGCTCATATTTTTCTCCCTGGTTCAAACCGAAATCGCGGGCGCGGCAACCGTACCCCCCTGGGCCTGGTGTCGGATCATTGTGTTCAGTAATGCAGGATATATTACGGCATGGCGGAAGTGCAAGAGAAGGTTCGTTTAATGAAATCGTAGCCGGATCATCCGTCAGATAGGCCGCGAATAGGGGCTGATTCAAAGGGCATGGATGATAATCTAGGATATAACAATTTGAAATGACAGATTAAAATTAGTAGTGGCCTGCTTGCTTGTAACTGGTTGCCTTTGCCGGGCGAAACACAATGCGAAACATTAGCAGCAAAGGTAAATCAGGTGAAAGCACCACAAGCAACAGCAATGGAACCGCAATGGGATAGTCCCGCCGATATTCCGTCAGCGGTCCCGGAATCGGCCGATTGGGCTCAGTGCGACATAATTATCCCCATCTACAACAATGTGGACGACACCCGGCTATGCCTTGAGCACATCAGGGCCAATACGGGTCCGGCGTACCGGCTGGTTTTGGTTGATGATTGTTCGGACAACTATGCCGCCCAATGGTTGGAAAACATCGCCGCCCGCCGGATCTATGGTCCGACCCTGCTGGTACGCCGCCAGACGCGGGGCGGCTGGACCGGCGCCACCAACGCGGGCCTGGCGCTGTCAAGGGCGCCGTTTATCTGCCTGATGAACAACGACACCTTGGCCGCGCCGGGCTGGCTGGACAGGCTGCTCTATCATTTCGACCGCCAGCCCGCGTTGGGGCTGATGCAGCCCGCCGGCAACGAGGCCGAATTGCGCCGGGAAATGAATGCCGATTTGAATGGTTTCGCCGCCCGGATAGCCTCCCGCAATTTCGGCATTTTCACGCGCACGAGCTATATCAGCGGCTTCTGCCTGGTCATGCGCCGCAGTCTGTACCGCACCCTGGGCCCGTTCGACCCCGCTTTTGACAAAGGGCTGTGGGCCGACCACGACTACTGCCGCAAGGCCCAGGATTTGGGCTATTTCAGCGCCGTGGCCGAAGACTCCCTGGTGTTGCATCTCCAGGGACGCACCATGGGGCGGCGCTCCGAGGCTGTGATCCGGGCCAATCTATCGGCGGAGCGGTTGTTCATCAGCCGCTGGGGCTACAAGCAGGGCGTTTACTGGCGGCCGGACATACCCCTGACCGCGCCCGAGGCCGCCGCCCAGATGGCCAAGCTCGTCGCCCTGGCAGACCGGGGCAACATGATTTACGTGGCCCTTGCGCATGGCGAAACGCCGGAACGGGTTCTTGCCGCTCACGGCCTGCCCAGACACTCCAACATCAAATTCGAAACGCCGGGCCTGCCCCTGCCAAAATCGGCGTGGTGCGCCTTTCGCTATCATTACCAGCGCTACAAAAGGCGGGTGCGGATCTTCCACTGGGGGAACCTGGCCGACTTGGATCTGCGCTGCCGGCCCCTGGACGAACTGCCGCCCCGGGAAATCGCCGTGGTCTACCGGGGCAAGTGAGCCGCCGGGGCCTTTGGGGTAATGCTCTCGGCCTCGATGAAGACCTTTTTTACCAAGGGGAGTTCGGATTTGATGGCGGCGTCGATCTCGCTGACCGTACGCTCAACCTGGGCGGCGCTGAGCGTGTCGTCAAAATCCAGGCTGATGGTCACCAGGATATAGCTGGGCCCCATGTGCATGGTCAGGACCTCGCCGATGCCGCTGATCTCCGGCCGCTCGGCCAAGAGGCCCCTTATCCGGGCGATATCTTCGCGCCCGGCCCGTTCGCCGATCAAAAGGCCCTTGGTCTCCACGGCCAGCCACACCGCCGTGGCCGCCAGGATCAGGCCGATGCCGATGGACGCCGCGCCGTCAAAGACGTGATTGCCGGTGATCTGGTACAGGGCCGTTCCGGCCAGGGCCACCAGCAGACCGGCCATGGCCGCGCTGTCCTCGAACAGCACCACGAACACCGTGGGGTCCTTGCCCCGGTGCACGGCCTCCAGATAGCCCCGTTGGCCCTTGATCTTGCCGAATTCCTTGAGGGCGAAGATCCAGGCCGCGCCTTCGAAGACCATGGCCAACACCAGAACCACGTAGTTGAGCGTGAGGTCGCCCATTGGCGAGGGTTTGATGATGTGGATGATGCCTTCGTAAATGCTGATGCCCGCGCCCAGGGCGAAGATCAGCAGGGCCACCACGAAGCTCCAGAAATAGACTTCCTTGCCGTAGCCGAAGGGGAACATTTGATCGGCCGGTTTTTTGGCCCGGCGCATGCCGTGCAGCAGAAGGGCCTGGTTGCCCGTATCGACCAGGGAGTGGATGCCCTCGGAAAGCATGGCCGACGAGCCGCTGAGGCCCGCGGCGATGAATTTGGTCACGGCGATGGCCAGGTTGCCGGCCAGGGCCGCGTAGATTACTTTTTTGGAGCCTGATGCCATTTAATTCTGTATTCCGCTAATAGTTGACTTCGATCTTGGCCCGGCCCTTGTCCAGCCTGAACTCGATCTTTTCAAAGGGGCAGCGTTTCATGGCCCGAGCTTCGGTGACCGGCTTGTCCCTGACGAAGATGCGTTTTTTCATCAACGGCGCTTTGCAAGGGTAGAAACGCAGCAGCCCCCCGGCCATCTCCGTGCCCAGGCGGGTGACCGTGACGCTGACCTCGTTCACCATGGGATCGAATTCCAAGGTGAAGGTATCGCCGGTGTCGAGTTCCGCGGTTTTTTGGGCTGCCGCCGCCGGGCCGGCCAGGCACAGCATTATGGCCGCCCAAACAAAAAGCCGTTTCATCGGACCCTCCCAAGGACGGAGGCTTTCGCCCCCGCCGGTTTCTTTAACACACCCACCGAAGATCAGCCAGCCTTGTGCAGCTTGAGCTTGGCCTTGGCCAAAAAGCGGCTGTGCCGGCCGGCGCTGTGGTTCAGATGTTTGTAGATGCCCAGCTTGGCCCAGTCTTCGATAAACACCCAGATAATGCAGTAGCCCCAAATCAGGCCGATGTACTTCCAAGATATGGGCGTGACGAAAAATCCGTAGGCCACCACCAATGTGGCCAACAGCTTGGTGGCCACCGCCGACCAGATCATGGCCGACGAGGGGAAGGGCCGGGCCAGCATGGGCTTGCTGGAGCGGGCCACGAACAAGGTCAGGTGTCCGGCCACGGCCAGCTTGAGGAAGATGAATGACTGGATCTGGGCCTGGTCCAGGCCGAGCCAGGTCCGGGCCAGGATCAGCAGCAGGAAGGTCTCCACCACGCCGATGAGGCCCAGGCAGCTCGACACCGTCAGCACCCGCCGCATGTCCCATTGCACCGGAGTCGGAGATAAATACGTGCTGTCCGAGGCGATGGTCATTATCGGCACGTCGTTTAATAGCGCCAGCAGGATGATCATGATGGCCGTGACGGGGTAGAAGTTGTAGACAAGGATGGCCGCCACCACGAAGAACATGATGCGTATGGTCTCGGTGATGCGGTAAATGGCGTATGAGTTCATGCGCTCGAAGATGCGCCGTGCCTCCTCCACGGCCGAGACGATGACCGACAGGCCCGGCGCGGTGAGGATCAAATCCGCCGCCGCCCTGGCCGCATCGGTGGCCCCGCTTACGGCCACGCCCACGTCGGCCTGCTTCAAGGCAGGGGCGTCGTTGACGCCATCGCCGGTCATGGCCGAGATATGCCCCCGCTGCTGCAAGGCCTTGACTATGCCGTACTTGTGCTCCGGGAAAACCTGGGCGAATCCGTCGGCCTTTTCCACCCTTTCGGCCGTGGCGTCGTCCAGGGTCTGGGTGGCCGCGTCGCCGCTGAAGATGGCCTCGGCAGGCTGGATCTCCGTGCCCAGGCCAAGCCGGCGGCTGATTTCCTTGGCAATGGCCGCATGGTCGCCGGTGACCATCTTGACGTCGATGCCATGTTCCTTAGCCTTTTGAATGGTCTCGGCCGCGTCTTCCCGGGGCGGGTCGTACAGCGGCACCAGGCCCAGGAAGCGCCAGCCTTCGCCGTCGTCCCTGGCCACGCCCAGGGGCCGGTAGCCCTTGGCCGCCATGGCGTCGACCCTGGCCGTGACGTCGGAAGCCAGGGCCTCGTCAACCGGGCACAGGCCCAATATGGCCTGGGGCGCGCCCTTGCTGACCTTGAAACTCTTGCCCTGGCCGCTGACGGTGGCCTCGGTGCGCTTGCCCACCGGGTCAAAGGGCAGGAACTGATCCTGGATGTAGCCGTCCAGCACGGCCATGTCGTCCAGGGCGTCCAATACGGCAGAGTCAATGGCGTCGGCGCTTTCGGCCTTGCTGGCCAAGGCCGCGGCCAACAGCAGCTCTTCGCGGCCCGCCCCGGCCATGGCCTGCACATCGCCCAGGGTCAGTTTGTTCTGGGTAAGGGTGCCGGTCTTGTCCGAGCACAGCACGTCCATGCCCGCCATTTCCTCGATGGCCTCCAACCGGCTGACAATGGCTTTCATCTTGGAAAGGGCCAAAGCGCCCACGGCCATGGTAACGCTGAGCACCGCGGGCATGGCCACCGGGATGGCCGCCACGGTGAGGATCAGGGCGAACTGCACCAGCTCCAGGAAGGGCAGGCCCCGCTCCAGGCCGAAGAGGATCAACATGGCCACCAGGCCAAGGGTCAGGTAGATCAGATAGTCGCCGATGGTCAACACGGCCTTTTGGAAGTGGCTGGGCGCTCCGGCGCTTTCCACCAGGGCGGCGGTGCGGCCGAAGAAGGTATTGCCGCCGGTGGCCGTGACCACGGCCCGCACCTCGCCCTGTTTGGCCACGCTGCCCGAATAGGCCGCGTCGCCCACTTTCTTGGATACGGGCAGGGATTCGCCGGTCAGGGCGGCCTGGTCCACGCTCAGGTATTCACCGCTGATTATCTTGGCGTCGGCCGGGATGATGTCGCCCAGGCGCAGCAAAACAATATCGCCGGGCACCAGATCCGCCGCCGGAATATCGCCCCATTGGCCGTCCCGCAGGACCCTGGCCTGGAGGGCCAGCTGGTTTTTCAGGGCCTCCAGGGCGCTTTGGGCCTTGCTCTCCTGCCAGAAACCGATGCAGGCGTTGAACAGCAGCAATATCACGATGACTATGAAGTCTTCCCAGTGCCGGACAATGGCCGAAAGCACTGCCGCGGCCTCGATCATCCAGGGTATGGGTCCCCAGAAATACCTCAGAAAATCCAGAACCGGGTTACGCTTTTTCTCGGCCAAGGCGTTGGGGCCCACCTGCTCCAGGCGCTTGGCCGCTTCGGCTGATCCAAGGCCCTGGGCGCCCGTGTCCAGGCGGTCCATTACCTGTTCAATGTTCAGGTTCTGCGCATCATCACTGGATAACGTTTGCATGGCGGATTCTCCATTCTGGGAAAAGACTACTGCTTACCAGGATAAGACTATGGGCAGGCGAAGTCCAGCGGCCATGCGCGGCCTTGGAGGCGTCACGAAAAAGTTGCCAGCGGCCCTTGACCTGTCTATAGGTTCATAGTTTAGGGTTTGTTCATTGATGATCATCAAGAAGTGAGAAAAACATGTTCACCGTATCCCAGGCGGCCAAATTGCTGGGCTTGGCCCGCAGCACATTGCTGTACTACGAGCGCATCGGCCTGGTGCGGCCCGACAGAGGCCGAGCCAACCGCTACCGCCAATATAGCCGGGAAGACATCGACAGGCTGTTCATGGTGCGCCAGTTGCAGAAGGCGGGCTTGAGTCTCAAGGAATGCGCCCGTTGCCTGGCCGGGGAGATGCCTACGGAGATGCTGGACGAGAGGCTGGCCGAGGTGGAGCGGCGCATGGCCGACCTGGCCCGGACCAGGCTGCTGTTGGCGGCCCTGCAGGCCAGGGCGGGAGGCCGAAACGGCCCGCCCGGCGGCGAGGAACTCCGGCAATGGCACCGGCAATTCGAGGCCCTGGCCCCCATGGGCCACGACGAGATGCTGCGGCGTCTGGGCTTCAGCGAAAAAGAATCAATATATATAAGAATGGTGTCCAAGGACATGACTGACAATGAAACATATATGAAGCACTTTTTCTGGGTTCACGAACAGGTCCCGTTCCAAGGAGTGGGCAGCCCGGAAACCACCCGCCGCGCCTTTGAGATGATTCCAAATCCCGAGTCCGTGGCGAGAATAATTGATATCGGCTGCGGGGCGGGCGGCCCGGCCCTTAGGCTGGCCAAGCTGACCAAGGCGGCAATAACCGCGGTGGACAACCACCAACCCTTCCTGGGCGCCCTGGAACGAAACGCGGCCAACGAGGGCCTGGGCGGGCGGATCAATACCGTCAACGCCAGCATGACCGAACTGCCTTTTGCCGACGAATCATTCGACCTTATCTGGGCCGAGGGCTCGGCGTTCGTGATGGGCGTTGAAACCGCCCTCGAGCAGTGGCGGCGGCTGGTGCCGGCGGGCCGCTGGATGGCCATCAGCGAGGTGACCTGGCTCACCGAAAAGCCCTCACCCGAGACGGTCGAGTTTTTTGCCGCGGAATACCCGGATATCAGTAACATCGAGACTAGGCAAAAGCAGGCCGAGGACTGCGGCTGGCGGGTGCTGGGCGCTTTCGTGCAGCCGCCGTCGGATTGGCAGGCCTATTACGGCCAGATGCCCGGCCCCCTGGCCAAGGCGCGGAAAGAGTTTGGCCCCAGCCGTGCGTTCGACAACATCGAGGCCGAGATCAAGATGTACGATGATCACGGCGACGAATACGGCCACTTCTGCATGGTTTTGGAAAAGCGGGCATAATAAAAGCGGCCGGGGCGTCAATAGCTCCGGCCGCTGATCAGGCAAATCCGTCGGCGGATTACTTCCAGCCGCCCTTCCAGCCTTTGCCCGTGCCGTCCAGGGGGCGGTCCGGGTAGTTGTCGCAGATGCCGTCGTTGTTGTCGTCGATCCAGTCGCCGGAGTTGACGCCGCCCCACTTGTTGGCGTCTCCGGCATAGTCGCAGATGCCGTCCTGGTCCGCGTCGATCCAACCCGGCGCGGTGCCTCCGTTGCCCTTGCCCGAGGTGGCCGCGGCCATCTGGGACCACAACACGGAGTCCTGATACGGATCATAGATGCCGTCGCTGTTGGAGTCTATCCAGCCGGTCTGAAAGCTGGCGTCGCTGGTGCCCGAGCCGCCGCCATCCCCGCCGCCGCAGGCCGCCAGGGTCATGACCATGGCCAACAGGGCCACGAGCGCAAAACCGCTACGTTTACTCATAGGTGTATCCTTTCCGCCGGGTCTGGCGCGCCTAGTTTTATCCTAGGCATTGCCCTAATTATGAATGCGTATAATGGTTTTGCAACCAATGGGGCTAAAAAATCAGCGGTCCTGCGAAAGCACCGCGCGGACCGCTGGTTTAATCATGGGGCTAAGGGCTAGCAGCTTTCGCCATCACCCATTTGCAAGGCTTTGTACATCGTACCCAGGCTGATCATGCCTGCGCCGTGGACAAGGGCCTCGAAGATGTCTTTTTCGGACCAGCCCATGGCTTTGAGGTCGCCGATGTCTCCGGCGTTTACTTTTTCCGGGGTTTTGCAGGCCTTGAGCACGAATAAAAGGAGCGCGCGCTCGTTGTTGGGCAGGGGTGCCTTGGTGGGGTCGGCCAGGATATGGGCAACTTGGTCGTCACTGGTAATGCCCAGGCTCTTGAGCACGCCGGCGTTGAAGGATATGCAATACTCAAAGCCCAGCTCCTCGGACACTAGCATGCGGATGAACGCCGTCAGACCCATGCTCAGGGCCGATTGACTGTAATAATAGTGAATGAAATGTTTTTGGATAGATTGGAGGCCGGGGCTGAGGGACCACATCTGGAACGGCCGGGGCACCATTCCGGAGGCGCCCAGGAAAAAATCGTAGTTTTCTTTTACCTCGCCCGTGGCGGTTTCCACTGGGACTGGCTGCAACAGCGACATGGCATCCTCCTATTATTAGCGGCTTGTGACGATGTTCCAGCTTAGGCTGACCCAAAGCAGCCGTCAAATTAATTCCGTGTCGCGAAGTAGGTAATCGCCGCCCGAGCGGGCAACTTGGCCGCAACTTGCTGGAACAGCCGCCCAAGACCCGCCTACCGGGCCAAGCGGCGGGCGATCTTTTCCGAGCGCAACTCCCGCAAAACATCAGAGGCGATCCAGCGGGCGCTGGGGCTGTCGAGAGTCTTCAACTCCTCGGCGGCGTGGATGGCCGCCGCGTTTAAGGCAAGGTTGCGCTTGCCGATCTGACGCAGGGCCCAGCTTACGGCTTTTTTGACATAGCCCCGCTCGTCCGCGGCCTGGGCCGTGATGTGGGGCAGCAGCCGGATGAAGTGATAGTCCGGCGCTTTCTTGTCGTGCACGGCAAGGGTGGTCATCAGCACCAGACCGGCCCGCCGTACGAACTCTTCGGGCCTGCGCGACCACTCCACCGCGATTTCATAGGCCTCGGGGTGCCTGCGGAACAGGTTCATGCAGCAGATATCGCATATATCCCACGAATCCATGTCCGTGGCCCAGTCGTCCATAAGGCCGCGCTCCAGCTTTTTGGGCTCGGCCACAAGGCAGGCCAGGAGCCGGGCTTCGTGCACGCCGGTTTGCCAGAGCTCACCGGCCAGAACGTTGTCCTTGGCCATGCCTTTGGCATAGGCCCGCAGGTCTTTCACCGTAACGCCTAGGGCGCGCCCGGTGTTGATGCCGAAATGGGCCATCTTGGCCAAATGCTCCGGGGTGGCCATCCCGCGCAGGTCGTTGAGGATGTCTTGGCTGGTGGGCATTGCTTTGCCTTACATATGATGGGCCTGGCCGATGAGCACCCGCACCAGGGCGGTGATGAAAAAACCCACCAGCATCAGCTTGAAGCCCCGGCTGCTGCCGCAGTCGGCGATGAGCGGCGATTTATGCAGGTCATGCAATGTGGCCATGTACAAAAACGTGCCCGCGGCCATGGCTAGGATCACGCCCTTGACCGGCCAGGCCGCCGGACCGGTGATAAACGAATGCACGTCCCGGCCCACCAGGATGCCCAGGGGCGTGGAGCAGGCAAAGCAGCTGAACAGCAGCAGACTCTGTTTGCGGGTCATGGTGCTGCGGGCCATCTTCAGGGCCAGGGCGAATGCCGCCGTGCCCTTGTGGATGATGATGGCCAGGAATATCATCAGGGCGGCGGGCTGTTCGCTGACGCCCAGGGCCGCGCCCAGGAAAAACGACGGGATGGCGATCATGGTGGTCATTACGATGGGAAACAGCGGCGACGAAAGACCGCTGGCGTCCCGGTCGCGCTCCTGCACGTGCACGGCCCAGTGCTCCAGCCGCAAGAGCAGGATGAACATGACGATGGCGATGCACGAGGCCAGGGGGAAATTCAGGTTGGGATAGGCCTTGCCCAGCAGGCCGAAAGCCCCGGGCAGCATGATCAACATGCACAGGGCCAGAAACACGCCCGCGGCAAAGGCCTGGCCGCCGGGGAAACCCTTGGAGTCCCGGGCCCGCTGGGGCTGCATCAGGGGCAGCCAGCCACCGGCAAAGGTCACGCCCAGAATCACCACGATTGCCAGCCAGTCAAACCAGGTGAGCATCATCTCCGTCCTTGATCAAAATGGCCCGCTGCTACAGGCCGGGAGGCTTTTAAACAAACTCATTGGGATTTGGATTCAGAGTCGCTCTTGGCCTTTTCGTCCTTGGTGACCGGGCTTTGGACCTTGTAGCCCTCGTCCCGCAGGATATAGCCGCCCGCCGCGCCAGCTCCGCCGGCGATGAGATAACCGCAGCCAAGGCTGGGCAGGGCCAAGGCCGCGGCAATGGCCAGAATCAGCAAGTGTTTAATTATTGATTTGTTTCCGGGGGCGGCGCTTGATCTGATCATGTTTCATCTTCTCCTTGATTAGTCGATGTCTGAATCATCGAAGCAAGCCGGATACATATTCTATTTAACACAAATTCGGAGTGGGGCTGAAAACACTTCATTATAAAACATGCCTTGACAAAAATAGCCTAGGCAATAAAATATGCGGCAAACACTTTCGGAGCGGCAGTCATGAGCCCCAAAACAATGCGTTACCCCTATGATCCGGAACAGTCGGCCAGCAACCTGATCCACCGCCTGGGCCGCCTGATTCGCCAGGGCGCCGCGCAATACCTGGTCGACCAAGGCGCGGGCGTGACGCCCGAGCAATGGGGCCTTCTGGTCAAGCTGGCGGCCAGCCTGGGCGCAACCCAGGTCTCCCTGGCCGATCCGCTGCTCAAGGACCACGCCAACATCACCCGGATGCTCGACGGCCTGCAACGCCGGGGGTTGATCCGGCGAAGGCCCAACCCCGGCGACCGCCGCAGCCACCATATCCATCTGACCGATGCGGGTCGGGAGTTCGTCGACGATTTGCTGCCCGGCGTCTTGGAGCAAAAGGCCCGCTGGTTCGAGGGCATGAACCAGGCCCAGCTGGATCAGCTCGTGGAGTTGCTGAAGCTGCTGGAAGCCAATATCCGGGATGCGGACAATGACTGAAACTAGGACTCCAAAACCAGCGGCGGACCTTGTGCGGGAATTGGCCCAAAACGGGCGGTCCTGCGCCGAGGCCATGCTGGCGGCCCACGGCCCGGCCATGGGGCTGGACGAACAAACCGCCGTCAAATTGGCCTCGGGCCTGGGAGGCGGCATGGGTCTGATGGGCGATACGTGCGGTGCGCTGACCGCGGCCTATCTGGTCATCGGCCTGTGCTTGGGCGTCAGCGGTCCGGCCGATATGTACGGCAGGCAAAACGTATATCTGCTGGTGCAGGAATGCGCCGAACGCTTTCGGCAGGCAACGGGCTCCACCCAATGCCGGGACCTGTGCCTGGCCGCCCATGCCGGGGACGAGTCCTGGATGACCAAGGCCCGTCAAAGCGGGCAGGCCTTGCGGATAATAGAGATTGCCGCCGGGATTCTCGATGACCTGCTGGCGGAAAACGGCTAGTCGTGCCTGAAAACGCGGACGCGGTTTTTGCCTTCCTCTTTGGCCTGGTACAGGGCCTGGTCGGCCGCCTGGAGCAAATGGGCCGGGCTTTTGAAATGCTCGTCAAACTCGGACAGGCCCGCGCTCATGGTTATGCTGAAGGACTGGCCGCCGGGGGACTGGATCAAGGTTTGTTCCACCTGACAGCGTATACGTTCAACTGTTTGGGCGGCTTCGGCCAAGCCGGTGTGGGGCAGGATCAGGCAGAACTCCTCTCCGCCGTAGCGGCCGCAGCAGTCTGACTCGCGCACTCCGCTGCACATCACTTCGGCCAGGGCTTTGAGCGTCTGATCGCCTATGTTGTGGCCAAAGCGGTCGTTGACGCTCTTGAAATCGTCCAGGTCAATCATGCATACGCACAGCGGGGCGCCGTAGCGGCTGCTGCGCTTGAATTCGTCGTTCAAGATCCGCAACAGTTTGCGCCGGTTGAAGATGCCGGTGAGCTCGTCGGTGACGGCCTGCTCCCTGAGAAGGCTTTCGGCCTGTTTTCGCTTGGTGATGTCCTGGAAAAAACCCTCAATCAGGGCCTCGCCCCTTACCCGGCGGATGGTGACCGTTGCCGTGATATCCCGGCCGGCGCCTGTCTGGCATTGCGTTTCAAAGGAAAGCCATCCGCTGAGGCGGGCAATTTTTTGGTAATGGGGTCCCAGCAATAACTCCTTCTGGTTGGGGCCGCCGGGTTGACCCAGAAATGCGATCAATCCTTCAGCCGAGGCGCAACCCATCATCTGGGCCATGGCCTGGTTGCAATCGGTGAGGCCGCCTTCCAGGTCGCAGTGAAAAATGCCGATGGGCGCGTTACGGTATATCTCGCGGTAATGCTCCTCGCTGGCCCGCAGTTTCCGGGTGCGTTCCTCCACCAGTTCTTCCAACTGGCTGCGGTAGCCTTTGAGCTCTTCCTCGGCCTCGATGCGCGGGGAAATATCGCTGCCGATGCCCAGGCCCTGCATCTGGCCCGTTGCTTCATCAACAATGGCCTTGATGTTCCAGGCCACCCAGATGGGTTGGCCGTCTTTGCAATAGGTTCGCCGCACCAAATAGCGGTATTGCTCGGGGTTGCGGCTGATGTCTCCCAACAGAGACGACATGTCCGCCTCTCCCTGGGCCACGGAAGCCATGATGGCTCCGGCCAAGGGGCGGCCAAGCAATTCTTGTTTTTTATAGCCCAGGGTGCGCTCGGCGAATTCATTGAAAAAGGTTATGGTGCCGTCATCGGTCCAGCGGATGACCATGCTGTTGGCGTTTTCCAGCAGTTCGCGGTACCTAGCCTCGCTTTCCCGCAGGGCCTGTTCCACCCTGTCGCGTTCGACAAAGGTCTTGTCCAACTTTGATTTGCTGATAATCATGGCGTCAAAGACCGGCAGGAAGGGATGGTTCGGATCTATATCCCAATGGAAAGACTCGCTGGGGGCCTGCCAGTCGATTTCCTTCAGGAATTTGGTGAGGTCTTCGATGTATTTTTGTTGCCTGCCGGCCCTGCCGATGACCTGTAGCGGCCGGATTAGCCATTGGCGCCAGCCGGTCCTGTTGGCGGGCGCGCCATCGGCCGGGTTGACAGAGAGAGTCGAACCGGAGCGGCCCGGGGCCTTTGGCCGCAGCAAGTCCTGGGCCCGCAATATGGCGGCTTGGTAGTCGTTTTCGATCCAGGCGCTGAAACTGACGATGCCCATGGCCTGACCCATGCGGATGCTCATTCGTTGCATCTGGGTCGTATTGAAAAAGACCACGCCCAGCGGGTTCTTCTGCTTGACCATGTCGTCGATGAAATACTTGCGGGCCTGGAATGTCGAGCCCTGGTAATCGCGCCAATCCTGCAGCACCACAAAGGGTTTTTCCGTGGATATAAACTTGCTTATCAGAATGTTCCCGACATCAACTGACTTTTTCTCGGCTTCATAATCCGAAAAGCCGTGGCCCTGGTACATGATGATGGAGTCGCCGATTATCGTGTAACTGCACGAGAACGCCTCGCTGCAATAGACGTCGCGCCATTGGGGCTTTTGGATGACCGGCAACCCGCTGACCGGGCAATAACCCGTGTGTTCGGTAGTGTCGGGGTTTGTGTCTTTGGCTCGGTTCAAGGCTTAATTGTCCTGCGAGCGTCGGTGTGGCGTGCGGTTCCTAATAGATTAATAGCCTTTTTACTGCGGATCGTCAGATTATGCACGTCGTGCAATATTACAATTAAATGTCTATTCGTGGCCAGTTTTTCCTCCCCGTAATCCGTTCGGTGCCGGAATAGGCGCTGCCGGGCTTACGAATATGCTAAAACATATGAGATATTGTCCGCCGTACTCGGGAGGAAACAATGGGCCGTGTTATTATCGACCTTTCCGTTGCAATAGAGCATGGACTGCCCAGCGACCCGGAAATGATGATACCCCAGGTGGGATATATTGATCATGCCATGGGCGCTGAGCAGATGGAACAATTCTTTCCGGGCCTGAAAAAGCAGGATCTGCCCGGCGGCCTGGGCTGGGCCGTGGAAAGCCTGACGCTGACCAGCCACAGCGGCACTCACCTGGACGCTCCGTTTCATTACCACCCGTCCATGGACGGCGGCAAACCGTCCCTGACCATCGACGAAGTGCCCCTGGAATGGTGCTACGGCAACGGCGTTGTCCTAAACTTCAGCGGCAGGCCCGACGGCTACGGCGTCACGGCCGATGATGTCGAGGCCGAACTTTCCCGCATCGGTTATGATCTCAAACCGCTGGATATCGTCCTTGTGCGTAGCGGCGCCCCCCGCAACTGGGGCAAGGCCGAATACCTGGTCAGCGGCTGCGGCATGACCCGCCAGTCCACCCTCTATTTATTGGAACGTGGCGTGCGGGTGGTGGGCATAGACGCCTGGAGCTGGGACCGGCCCCTGCCGTTCCAGGCCCAGGACTTTGCCAAGACCGGCGACGCCTCGCTGATCTGGGAGGCCCACTTCGCCGGTATCGAGTGCGGCTATTGCCACATGGAGAAGATGTTCAACCTTGAAGCCATACCCAGGCCTTTCGGCTTCAAGGTGGCCTGCTTCCCCATCAAGATAAAAAAGGCTTCCGGCGGTTGGTGCCGCCCGGTGGCCATCATCGAAGACTGAGCTATTGAGGTCCGGTTTGGCAGCTTGGCGCAACAACGGCGGATTATCGTCCTTGCGGGTGGATGTACCGGAAGAGGCCAAGGCCGATCTGCGGCGAAAAATCCTCAACACCAACATCCGCAGGCAGCGCTACGTGGCGGTGTTGGGAGTCTGCGCGGCGCTGTTTCTGACCGGCCTGGCCCTTCTGGCGCCCGAGCACTGGTTTGGCCCCAATTACTCGTATTGGCGGCCAAGGCTTCTGGCCATGCGCGTTTTCTTGCTTTGCCTGAACATATTTTATTTGGTGATATCCAGCGCCGCGATCCGCAAGAACGCCACCGACAGGACAAAGGCGGTTTGCGATTTTATCTTCAGGACCGGTCTTGCGTTGTTCCTGGGCTTCTGGGTGGGCTATTTTTCGCCCCTGATGCATGCCGCGGCGTTGTTTCTGTTTGGCGTGCTGGTGATGGCCGTGTTTTTGATTTCCACTCCGCTGACCAACATCTTGACCTTTGGCCTTTGCCTGGTTGCCACGACCCTGGCCATGTTTTCGCTCAACGGCATGAGCCGGCCCGAGGCCTCCGAGATAATGATCAACGCCTTGGTTGTGACGCTGTTCGCCATGGCCATCGCCCAATTTGTTTATATGCGGGAGGTGCGGGATTTCCTGCAACGCAGAACAATCGCCCGGCAAAACCGCAAACTGAAGCGTTATGCCATGATCGACGGCCTGACCGGCGTGGCCAACCGCAGAAATTTTGACCAGGCCCTGGAACGGGAGTGGAGCCGGGCATTGGTGCAAAAACAGCCCCTGAGCGTAATCATGGCCGATATAGACCACTTCAAGGCGTTCAACGACATCTACGGCCACTTGGCCGGGGACGATTGCCTCAAGGCCGTGGCCCAGGCCCTTGATGATTGCCTTTCCCGTGAAGGCGACCTGTTGGCCCGCTACGGCGGTGAAGAGTTTGCCGTTATTCTGCCGGGCACCCAAGAGGATGGCGCGATGAGCCTGTGCCGCCGCATGAGTAAGGCGGTTCATAATATGGGCGTCGCCCACCAAGGATCGGACATGGGCAAGTTGACCATAAGCCTGGGCGCGGCCACGCTGATTCCCCGGATCGACAACGCTCCCCAGAGTCTTGTCGCCGCAGCCGACAAGGCCCTGTATCAGGCCAAGGACCAGGGGCGCGACCGCGCCGCCGCCGCCTGAAACAACGCAACATCCTGAAATCACCGATCGGTCCAGAAAAATGGCCCAGACGGCCATTTTTATCTAATGCTGTCCGCCCAAAATTCCGAAAGATAAGATGACACTGGTCAACCTAATTCCAAGGAAGGAAACTCCAATGGAAGTCGCATATCTGGCCCTTTCCGTAGCGGGGATGCTTGTGGCGGTGTCCTTGTCCCTCCGGGACGAAAAACGCCGGGACAAGGAAATTGCCCAATGCCTTGCTGAAATCACGATGGCAAAAGAAAACAACGGTATCAACACCGACAGACGCTAGCCGTCTTCAATCGCCCCGGCCCTCCGCGGTGCAGTGCTCGGCTACCCAAAAGTCCGAGACCTGTTAGCCGCCTGCGCTGACAAGGAGGGGACCGACCCGGACCGGGGTTGCCGCCCGCCGCGGATACCGGGGTGTGCCAACACCAAGCCCCTCTGGCCTGGACTGGGGAGTCCAGGCCGGGGGGGCGATCTTTTTAATATAGCCTGTATCGCCGCTAATGCCGAGTTAGTTTCCGAACAGCCCCTTGAGCAGGTTGCCGCTGACGCGCAACACGGCCACGGGACGCTCCAGGGTGCCCTTTATCTCGATGGGAAAGCTGCCGTCCTGCCCCAGGAACCTCTTCAGGTCCCGGCCTATGCCTTCGCCCGAGAGCAACAGCCTTGCATCGACGTTGCCGTTGGACAACAGGGTCGACCCCTTGACCCGCACATCTATTTTTTCGCGGCTTTCGAGCAGGTTCAGGTTGTAGTCAAGCTTGCCGCCGGACATGGTGTAGTCGCCATCCAGGCGCGTGTAGAACTTGGGTATGTTTTGACGCACCAGCGGCGCGATGAATTGGCCGCCCTGCATTCGATCCAGGGCGTCGAAGGCCACTTCCACGCCGTCCGTGACCTCAATTTTCCCCTCGCCGGATGCGGTGCGTTTGATCTGCTCCGGAGTCAGGCCCAGGGCCTTGCCTTTGGCCTTGACATAAAACTCGCCTTTGACGATGCGAATGGGCATGCTGAAGATGTGCGTCGCTTTTTGTAAAAGGGCGAAGCGTTCCGGTGTAACTTTCATATGGCTGATACTAAAATCAAACGCGCTTTCCGGCTCGGCCTTCCTGGCGTCCAAGGCGGCCTTGGCTGTCAGCCTTCCTTCGAACAGCACGCACGAAAGTTCCTCCAGGTCCGCCTTGCCTTGGCCAAGCTTGGCCTTGGCCATGAAATTCTCCAGCATCAGCCCTGAGTAGATAATCCTGCCGATGCCAACATTCAGGCTGAGATCCACCTGCTCCAAGGCTTTGCGAACATCGGCTGCAACGGATCCCTTGGGCGGGTTTGGCTGGGCATTGTCCCCGGCCTTGGCCGGCTGGCCCGGCCGGGAATTTTCCCTTGCCTTGGCGGGTTGGCCGTCTTCCGAGGCGGTCAGCAGGGCCAAGAACGGGTCAAGGTCCAAATCCGGCCCCGTGACGTTCAGGTGGGCCTTGATGATCTTGTCGAACGAGGCGTTGCCTTTGACAAAGATTTTGGTATTTCGGGACAAGATGGCCAGTTCGTCGATTAGCACATTGCCTTTGCCGTCAAACTTGAGGGTATAACGGTTGTCCAGGGCTTTTTCGGTGAAAGGCTTGGCCGCCCCGGGCATGAGCAGCGACAGATCGGTGATGGAGCCCCCGCCGTGCAGGGTTATGCTCTGGCTGTCGCTCTCCAATATGACCTCGTGTTTTGACATGCCCGACATCGCCAGCCCCTTGGGCATGAAGGCGGCAAAGGCCTGGCTCATTCTGGCCAGATTGGCCTTTTGTTCCAACCTGCCATGGGCTTTTCCGGGGCTCATGACTCCCTCGGCATTGAGTTCATAGCCTGCCGAAGGCAGCCAAATATATAATTTGTGCAGTTCGACGGTTTGGGCCGGGGTGTCGCCGGTGGCCGCGAATTCGATAAGGGCGTTTTGCAGGTCCAGGGGAGCGATATCGCTTTGAGGCTGGTGGACATAGAGGTTGTCCACGGCCAACGTGGCCCGCACCTCCGGGTGCTCACCGGTCCCGCGGACGTCCAGGCCCAGCTTGATCTTGCCCCGGCATTGCAGGCCGGGCAGAACCACGGCGGCCAGTTTGCCCACTTCATCCAGGTCCAGCCCGGCGACGACCCTGGTAGGTTCGTCGGTGGGTCCTTGGGCTGTCTTGACCATGAAGTTGAGCCCGGGCGCCGTGAGTTTGATGTCGATACTGGCGGTTTTCCCTTGCACGTTGGTGCGCATGGCGGCCTGGGTGATGGGCCATTGGGCGCTTTGCCCGTTGGCCAGGTTGTGCAGATGCACCACGGAGCCGGTCATCTCCAACTGGCCTAAAAAGAAATGGGGCTTGGCCGCTTCGGCCGTTTCCATATCCGGCAGATCCGGCGTTTTTGTCGGCTCAGCGCCGCTTTTGGGCTTTTGGCCGGCAGGCATGTTCTGGATATTGAGTTTGCCCTGCTCGGAACTGACAACGGACAATTCGAGCCCGTCTATTTCCACCATGCCCAAGGCCACCGTGCCGTCCAAAAGGGGCAGCAGGGAAAACTGGGCGCTGAGCCTGTTGAGTTTGACCAGCGGCCTGTCGCCGTAGGGCTTGAGTTCACTCACCTCCAGGCCCTTGACCTCCACTTCGGCCCCGCCCAGAAGGCTCAGCGAAACGGATGCGATTTTGGTGGGACGTCCGGTCTGCTTTTCAATGGCCTGGGCCACCATGCTTTCCAGGGGCAACAATAGCGGTACGACGGCCAGAGCCATCAGAACCACGACAACCAAAGCCAAGCAACCGATAGCGATCCATTTGACGGCTTTTTTCATTTCTGCCTCCCCCTTGTTCAGGCTGAGTTTGTCCCGAGCGGGTTGACGAGAGCCTGTCCCGGAATCTTACGGGCGTAATCCGGGCACGGGTTCATTATGCCCGCATTGCATAAAAGTGTGAAGCTGATTGACGGTCCCGAAGTCCGGGACAGCGGTCCGATTCGGTTAAAATTTGTCCCGATGTCCGGGACAACGGGATTGGATTGGCAATCAGTCTGTGGTGTCAACTGACTTGCCTGTGAAGATTGGCACTTGTAACACAAGGAAATTAAATGGAAATTCATCATTATTTTGATTGGTTGATCAGTTGGCACATTAGTTGCCAATTAGTGGGGCATTCCAATAATGGGGTGTCAAATGCAGTTGTTGCTATATGCGTCCGTCTTTAACGAGGATTGGGTTCGTCTCGGGTCGGTGGTTGAACAGGCCGCGCCGAGGGACAAGATTGAGATATACCGAAAAATATCATCTTTGCGAGATCGCCTGTCACGGCCCCTGAAAAGGCCGGCCATTTTAGTAATGCTGGCCGCGAACACAAGTGAACTTGCCGCTTTGTCCGAGCTTGCTTCCTTGCTCTACGATCTTAAAACCGTGTTGGTCCTACCGGACAGGACCATTTCCACCGTTAAACACGGGCACAAGCTTTCCCCAAGCTTCTACACCTATTTGGATAGTGACTTTTCAGATTTAAAAGCGGTGTTGCAACACATCTATGAATCCGGTGTCGGAAAACAACGCATTGCCGCCGGCCTTCTGCCTGGACCCGCAGCGGTACGATCCAGACAGATTGAAAAATCAGGCTGAAAAATAAGCAGCTTGTAAAGAGGCCGTTTGAATGCCCCCTTACGGTTTCTCAAATGCCGCTAGGAATGCAGATAGATTAGCAACTTGCCAAGGTATTGGAAAAGTTCAAACCGAGGAGAGGTAGGATGAAAAAGATGAGCCTGAAAATTAAACTTATCGGCGGCTTCGTGATCGTGGCCCTGCTTACTTTGGGCGTGGGATTTGTGGGCTGGAACGGCTCCCGGACCCTGGGCGACAACATCGCCAAGGTTGGCGGCACCTGCCTGCCGGCAATCCAGGATCTGCTCAGCATCCGGGTTTTTTTGCAGCAGTTCGATTCCACCCAGCGCACCATGATGTTCACGAGTCTGAATATGGATGATCGCCAGAAATTGCACGAGGATATAAAGACAATCCGCGGCGATTACAAAAAATCCATGGACGATTTCGAAAAACTTGACGTGGACGAAAGGGTGCAGGCTGCCTGGGGATCCTTCAAGGATGAAGTCAAGTTGGCCACCACGGAAAATGATAAGTTTTTCGCAGAAGCCAAAAAGCTCGAGGCCTCCCATATTCTCGATCCCGTGAGTTTAAGGGAAAAGCTGGAAGGCTTCCGCGGCGATCATTACAAGCTCATGGCCGGCACCTGCAACATGATCGGTCAAAATACGATTATTGAGGGTGGCGATGATCCCACCAAATGCGCCTTTGGCAAGTGGATGGCCTCTTTCCAAACTGAAAACCCCGGACTGAAAAAAGCCCTGGCCATCATCGACGCCCATCACAAGACCTTCCACGCTTCCGTGGGCGAAGTGCGCAACAAGGTGACCAGTGGCGACCTCGATTCGGCGGCTGTGATTTACAAAGACAAGATGGTCCCGGCGGCCAACTCCACCTTTGACGAGTTCCGCGCCATGCGCAAGGAAGCGGCCAAGGCCCAGGAAATCTATGCATCGATGGATGCCACCATGCAAAAGGCCTCCGTCCTGACCGCCAAGGCCATCGCCTCCATTGATAAAGCCATCGACACCACGGAAGGAATCGCCCACAACCGGGTGACTGAGGCCGACAGCAATTCAACCAGCGTGCAGCTTTTGACTCTGGTGGGTATGGGCGTGGGCTTTATAGTCTCGCTGTTGCTGGGCATCTTCACCAGCAACTCCATCACCAGGCCGCTCAACAGGGTGATCGAGGGCCTCACCGCGGGAAGCAGCCAAGTGGCCGCGGCGTCAAACCAGGTGGCCGGCTCCAGCCAGTCCCTGGCCGAAGGCTCGGCGACCCAGGCGGCGGCTTTGGAAGAGACCAGTTCCTCGTTGGAGGAAATGGCTTCCATGACCCGTCAGAACGCCGACAACGCCGAACAGGCCAACAGCCTTTCCCAGGAGGCCAACAGCCTGGTGGCCCGGGCAAACCAGGCCATGGTCGAGCTGACCCAATCCATGGAAGAGATCCGTCAAACCAGTGAAGAGACGTCCAAGATCATCAAGACCATCGACGAGATCGCCTTCCAGACCAACCTGTTGGCCCTCAACGCAGCGGTTGAGGCGGCCAGGGCGGGCGAAGCCGGTGCCGGCTTTGCCGTGGTGGCCGACGAGGTGCGTTCCCTGGCCATGCGCGCCGCCGAAGCGGCGAAGAACACCTCCGCGCTGATCGAAAGTTCGGTGAACAAGATTCAGCAGGGAGCCGATATCGTTCAGCGCACCAGCAAGGCCTTTGAGGAAGTTCACTCCGCCTCCGGACGCGTGGGTGAGTTGGTCGGTGAAATCGCCGCGGCCAGCCAGGAGCAGGCCCAGGGCATTACCCAGATCAACAAGGCCACCACGGACATGGATCAGGTGACCCAGAACAACGCCGCCAACGCCGAACAATCAGCCGCCGCGGCCCAGGAGATGAGCGCCCAGGCCGAAACCATGCAGGGTTATGTGGGAGATCTTCTCACCCTGGTCACCGGTGGCGAAGACAACAACAAGGGCCATGGGCTGATCGAGGCAGGCGCCAGGCGTGATACCGGCAAGAAGCCCCTGCTGCTCAGCCACAAGCCCAAAAATATCAACGGCTCCAAGGCCGCTTCGCAGGCGCCCGAACGGGTGATTCCCTTTGATCAGGATGGTGAAGGCGACTTCTCGGACTTTTAGATAGGCTTTCAGGCGACGGGGAGAAAAGAACATCATCCCTCTCCCCGGCTCCCCGTCGCCTAATCTTTCCGGTCAAAAAGCCGCTGGTAATTGGTGGGATGATAGCCGCGAACTACCTGCCCAACTTAGCAGTCTTTAAGCTACGTCTGGTGCTGCCGAATGGATGAACTGAGCCGCCTTGGAATGGAATACCCCGGCCTGTTGCCCACCCGCCCGGATGGTTGGCGGGCGGAGGCCTCGGCCCGGCAGCGGATATTGCTTGAGGCGGTTGAGTCGGAGTTCGATATCCTGTGGGTGCGTCTTGGCCAAAACGCGGATGCCGAGGGTTTTGGGCCGGGCGAATTGCTTGGGCTGGAGAATATGATCGGCTTGTTGCTCGCCTTGCCCTATTCCTCGATAGCGGCCTGCCATTTGGAGCAAGGCAGGTAGAATTGACCCCTGCCGCATTCGATCAGCTTTGTTTTGGGGCGGCCCAGCACGCCTGTCGCCGTGCGGCCCGGAACCTTGACGCTTCCCCTTAGGACCGGTCCGCCTTCGAAACGGCCGGAAATCCGGTAGCCCATCTCATCCCAATAATTGATCTCGCCCTTGGCATCAACGGACAAAGGTTCCGGGGCGTTCCACTTGCCGACAACCGTGGTTTCTTTTATTGAAGGGCCGTTCAGCTTGAATAGTTTTTTGGAAAGGCGGTTGGTGCAGACATCGCGAATTGAAAAGGATTCCACAGTCCTATTCCGGGCATTATAGACGAAGCTGACGAATGTTGAAGTGTCTCCGCAACTGTGCATGCCTGAGTATTGAATTTTTGAGGTCTGTTGGGCCGATACCGGAATCGCCAGACAAAACAACAGAAAAAGACTCGATAACCAGTTGATTAAGCGGGAACGCATATTAAGAATCCGATGACGATGAAACGCCGGACAAAAAACTGAACACAGCCGTCAATGTCGCTTTATTGAAAATCCTTATCACACAGGCATTGTGTTTTGTCCAGAAAGATATTCCCCATTCGTAGCTCTGATTAGTGGGCCGACATTTTATTGTCGTTATCGGGAGCCCGATCAAACAAAAGACGCTTAAAGATTATCGCATCTACAGGCATGGCCGTAATGCTGGAGCTGTGTATTGAAAAGATACTGTGATTACAAGTGGTACTACAATATCATGTTGACAGTGCGCTTATGGCGGACTTATAGTAACTGCGATCCTGGAGTAACTGTATTAAAACTGCAGAAAACTGGCCCCCCGGAGCCCTTTCGGGCCGGCTTTTTCGCATTCCAACCCCAAAAACCAGTCTTATGGAAATGGCGGAGGTTACGGCTATGAAGACTGACTTCAAAACCGTTCAGGTGGAGATAGCCGACGGAATCGCTATCTTGGCCATGAACAACCCGCCGGTGAATCAGCTTTCGGACTACTTTATTCTGGAATTGTCCGAGGCCCTTAAAGAGGCCTTCAAGGACGACCAGGTCAAGGCCATCGTGCTGACGGGCACGGGCCAGAATTTTGTAGCCGGCGCTGATATCACCCAATTGCAGAAAATGACGGACCGCGACAAGACAGTCGGTTTGGTCATGCAAGGCCATGAGTTCTACAATGCCGTGGAACTGGCGCCCAAGCCCATTATCGCGGCCATCAACGGCAACTGCCTGGGCGGCGGTCTGGAACTGGCCATGTGCTGCCACTACCGCGTGGCCGCCAACGGAGTGAATCTCGGCCTGCCCGAGGTCAAACTGGGCCTGTTGCCCGGCGGCGGCGGCACGCAGCGCCTGGCCCGCATCGTCGGCTTCCAGTTGGCCGTGGAAATGATGACCAGCGGCGCGCCGATCAAGGCCGTCAAGGCTCTGCAGCGCGGACTGGTTGACGAGGTATGCGCTCCGGAAAAACTTATCGCCAAGGCCAAAAAGGCCGCCGGCATGTTCCTGATGGGCATCTACAACCAAAAGTCGCGCACCACGCGCTTCATCCACACGCGCATCCTCAGCAGCAATGAAAAGAAGCATTTCATCAACTTCGTCAAGGGTATGGTCGGAGCCAAATCCAAGGGCTACCCCGCCCCGATGAAGATCATCGAGTGCGTGGAAAAGGGCCTGAGCACCGACTTTGAGGCCGACCTGCGGGTGGAGGCCAACGGCTTCGCCGACCTGGTCACCTCCAAGGTGGCCAAATACCTCATCGGCATCTTCCTTAATACCCGTTCGGCGGGCCGCCTGCCCCGGATCAAGGACGTCAAACCGGCCAAGCCCCAAAAGGTGGCTCAGCTGGGCGGCGGCGTCATGGGCTGCGGCATCGTGCATCTGCTGTTGGCAAACGGCTTTGACTGCGTGCTGTGGGACATCAACGAAGCGGCCCTGGCCAAGGGCGTCGAGTCGGTGAAGAAGACCTTTGCCTACATGGTCAAAAAGAAGAAGATGAAGCCTGCCGATCTGGACAAGCTCATCGCCGAAAAGCTGACCACCACCACCAAGCTCGAAGACCTTGGCGACGTGGACCTGATCATCGAGGCCGTGCTGGAAGACATGAAGATCAAGCAGGACATCTGGCTGACCCTGGAAAAGACCTGCCGCGACGACGTGATCTTCGGCACCAACACCTCGGCCCTGCCCATCACCGAAATGGCCAGCGTCCTGAAGGACCCCGGCCGGATGATCGGCCTGCACTTCTTCAACCCGGCCGAGCGCATGCCCCTGTTGGAGATTATCTGCGCCAAGCAGACCTCGGACCAGACCCTGGCCACCAGCGTGAGCTTTGGCCGGCGCATCAAGAAGACTCCGGTCGTGGTCAACGACGGGCCGGGCTTCTATGTCTCGCGCCAGTTGGGCGGCCTGATGGGCGGAGCGGTGTATCTGAGCGCCGACGGCGTCAGCGGCGAGGCCATCGAAAAGGCCATGATGAACTTCGGCATGCCCATGGGCCCGGCCACCCTGGCCGACCTGACCGGCATCGACATCAACTACCACGTCAACAAGACCTTCGAGCGGGAGATGGGCGAGCGCTACGCCGTGCATCCGCTGACCAAGGCCATCTACGAGTTGGGCGACTACGGCCGCAAGACCGGGGCCGGCTATTTTGACTACAGCTCCGGCAAGCCCGTTCCCAACCCCAAGGTTGTCGAGGTGGTCGCCAAGTATCTCAAGGACAACAATGTAGCGCCCAAGGAAGCGTCCGAGCAGGAGATCATCGACCACATGCTGGCTTTGGCCATCAACGAGGCGGCCTTGATGATGGAAGAGGGCATTTGCGACCGCCCGGCGGATATGGATCTGGCCATGATCTACGGCACGGGCTTCCCACCCTACCGCGGCGGCATCCTGGCCTATGCCGATTCCTGGGGAGTCAAGAACGTCTACGGCAAGCTGGTGGAACTGGAGGCCAAATACGGCCCGCGGTTTGCCCCGGCGGCTTTGCTCAAAGACATGGCCGAAAAGGGCGAAACCTTCTATAAGGAGTAAAATGCTCCGCCGCCGGTTTGGCTAATCGACCGGACCGGCGGCCCAAACAAAACCCCGTCCATCGGGGTTGGACAATAAAGAGGAGGTAGTGTGGCCCAGCAGAAACGAACCGAAGCGCGCAAGGAGCAGATCCTCAATGCGGCGGAAAAGGTCTTCGCCGAAAAGGGCTTTCACCAGGCCACCGTATCCGAGGTGGCCAAGGAGGCGGGCCTTTCCGATGCGACGATCTACGAATACTTTTCCACCAAGGAAGAGTTGTTGTTTTCCATTCCCTTGGAAACAACCCAGCGCAGTTCGGAGTTGCTCAAGTTTCATTTGGGCTACATTCGCGGGGCGGCCAACAAGTTGCGCTCCATCATCTACCATTATCTGTGGTTCTACAAAAACCACCCTGAATACTCCTCGGTGGCCTTGATGATTCTCAAGACGCACAGAGGCTATTTGGAAACGGAATCATACGGCGTATACCGCCGGGCAACCCAATTGATCCTTGAGGTCGTCGAAGAAGGCATCGCCTCGGGCGAGTTTCGGGCCGATACCGATCCCCATTTGGTGCGGCACGCCCTGCTGGGGGCCATAGAGCACATGGTCAGCAGGGAGCTGTTGCACAAGGCGGGCCGCGAATTCATGGATTATGTCGATCCGTTGACGGACATGATCATTGGCGGCATTCAGCGCCAGGAAAACATCGGCGGTTGGAATCTCCGGATATCCCTGGAACCGCCGTCAACTGCTGAAAAAGATAAAAAATAGTCACGCCCCCGGGCAGGCCCGGGCCTAGGCGGACGAATTAGTTGCAAAATAAAACTGTTTTGCAGGAGGTTGCAAAATGAGAGATGTTGTCATAGTCGGTTATCTGCGCACCGCCCAATCCCGTTCACGCCCCACTGACCCGGCCCGGGACTGGTTCCACAAATTGCGGGCCGATGAGCTGCTGAGCAAAGTGCTGCCCAAGCTGGTGGAACAGGTCGGCATCGACCCCAAGGAAATCGACGATTTCCTGGTTGGTTCGGCCATGGGCGTTAGCGAACAGTGGTCCTATGGCGGCCGCACCCCCATCATTCTGGCCGACCTGCCCAACACCATTGCCGCCAAGTTCGTCGACCAGCAGTGCGGCAGCGCCATGGCCGGCATCCAGATCGGCTTCATGGAAATCGCCCAGGGATTTGCAGACACCGTCATGATCGGCGGCATGGAGCACATGACACGCATCCCCATGGGCGGCCCCACCATGGAGCGCGGCGTCATCGCCCCCAACATGGCCCTGTATCTCGATCCCAAATACAGCCACTGGGACATGATGACGGCCTTCAATATGGGCCTGACCGCTGAAAAGCTCTTCGGCATGAACGAAGACATCAGCGTTGATGACATGAACAACTGGGCCGTGCGCAGCCACCAGCTGGCCGCCAAGGCCCAGGCGGAAGGCTTCTTTGACGGCGAGATTCTGCCCGTGGACGCCGAACAGGCCGACGGCAGCACCATGAGCGTCAAGGTGGACCAGGCCGTTCGCGGCGAAACCACCCTGGAAGAGCTTCAGGGCCTGCGCCCGGCTTTCACCAAAAAGGGCGTCATCACCGCCGGCGTCAGCTCTCCGCTCAACGCCGCGGCCACCAGCATGATGCTCATGAGCAAGGAAAAGGCCAAGGCTCTGGGCCTCAAGCCCCTGGCCACCATCCGCTCCCTCGGCTTTGCCGGAGTGGACCCGACGATCATGGGCCACGGCCCGGTCCCGGCCACGGAAAAGGCCCTGGCCCATCTGGATATGAAGGCCGAGGACATCGATTACTGGGAAATCAACGAGGCCTTCGCCATCGTTGTGCTCAACTGCGCCAAGAAGCTGGGCATTGACCTGGACAAGATCAACATCAAGGGCGGCGGCCTGGCCATCGGCCATCCGCTGGGCGCCACGGGCAACCGTTTGGTGGGCACCCTGGCCCGTATTTTGAACGAAAAGGGCGCCCGCTGGGGCTGCGCCAACGCCTGCTGCGGCGGCGGCCAGGGCGTGGCAATGATCATCGAGCGCGAGGACTATTAGCCAGCGCCGGTGGAAAAGGCTCTTTTGGGTCTTTTGAAGAAAAACTGAAAGGTGCGGGGCGGGGATGTGGGCCCCCGCCCCGAGTTCACCTCCCGCGGGGCAGCGGGATGGAGCCGGCGCAAGCCGGCTCCATTTTTTTTAAATTTATAATATCAACTCGTCAGGTATTCTCAAGTAGGTGCGCCCCATGTTAAAAATAATATTGGGGGTGTGAACTTGTGAGGTCCGATGAAAAGATTTCTGGGCGCAATTCTTCCAGCACTGCTTTGCGTGATCCTTTTTGGCGTCACCGTCTTTGGTTTTATCCTTCCGACCACCGAACAACACATAATGGACAAAAAGCGGGAAATGACCCGTGAATTGGCCAATACGGTCTGGAACATTTTGGCCACATATGACCGTCAAGTCAAGGCGGGAACGTTGACTTTGGCCGAGGCCCAGAAAAGGGCCGTCAACCGCATCCAGGCTTTACGCTACGGAAACCACGGCAAGGACTACTTCTGGATCAACGACATGGATTCCGTGGTGATCATGCACCCCTACCGCAAGGATCTGGTGGGCCGTGATCTTACCGATTTCCGCGACCCTCTGGGTAAGCGCATGTTCAGCGAATTCGTGCGCGTTGTCCGGGAACGGGGTGCCGGTTTCGTGTCCTATCATTGGCAGTGGATGGACGACCCAACCCGCATCGAGCCCAAGATATCGTATGTAAAGGGCTTCAAGCCGTGGGGTTGGGTGGTCGGCACCGGCATATATACCGATGATGTGCGTCAAGAGATGCACACAATGACCAAGAACCTGACCATTGTCGGTTTGGGGGTTCTGTTTTTGGTCGCGCTGCTTTCTGGTTATTTGACCATCCGCGAGGTCCGGGCGGAACGCAAATCGCAAGAAGCCACCGAAAGCCTGCGCGAGATGATGGAGAAGTACCGCGCGGTTTTGGAGTCGTCGCCGGATCCGGTGATTCTTTATGACGACAAAGGTAACGCCACATATGTAAATCCGGCTTTCACGCGGGCGTTCGGTTGGCAGGCCGATGAGGTTCTGGGAAGGCGTATTGATTTCGTGCCCAAGGAAGAGACCAAACGGAGCATGGACGCCATCCAGGAAGTGTATACGGGGCCCAGAGGCATGAAGTCCTTTGAAAGCCGCCGTCTGACCAAGCACGGCGCGATACTCAACGTGATGATCAGCGCCGCCGTCTACCGCAGCGATGACGGCACTCCCGTGGGCATGGTCGTCAACATCACCGACATCACCAATATCATGCGCGCCGAAGAGGCCCTGCGCCAGAGCGAGGAAAAGTTCCGCAGTATCAGCGCCAACGCCCTGGACGGCATAATCATGATCGACCCCGTTGGCTGCGTTATTTTCTGGAATCAGGCCGCCGCCAAGATATTCGGTTACAGCGCCGCCGAGGTGTTGGGCCGGGAACTGCATGAAACCATTTCGCCCGATAGATACATGGACGATTATCGTAAGGCCTTCACCAAATTCGCCGACTCGGGGAGAGGGAATGCCGTGGGCCGCATGGTGGAACTGACGGCCATGCATAAAGACGGGACCGAGTTCCCGGTGGAGTTGTCCGTTTCGGCCCTGCAGATGCACGACCAGTGGTACGCCGTTGGTATCGTGCGGGATATCACCGAACGCAAGCGGGCCGAGGAGGCCTTGCGCAACAGCGAGCAGCGTTACCGGGCCATTATACAAAGCGTTCCAAACGCGGTGATGATCAGCGACCGCGACTCGGGCCGCATCCTGGAAATTAATGAATTCTTTTGCGAACTGACCGGATACGATCAAAGCGAGGCCATCGGCAAGACGATCCTGGAGTTGAACCTATACGCAGAGCCGGCGGATCACAAAAGGCTGGCCAAGATGATAGACGAACACGGCGAGATAAATTCGGCCAATGTCGTTTATAAGGACAGATACGGCAACAGGGTGGAGGGCCTGGTGGCGGTCCGCCAGTTTTTATATGCTGGCCGCCAATGCCTGTTGTCCGTAACTCAGGACATAACTCAACTGCGCAAGGCCGAGGAGGAACAAATGCGCCTCCACGCCCAATTGCAAAGGGCCCAGCGCATGGAGGCCATCGGCACCCTGGCCGGAGGCGTGGCCCACGACTTCAACAACCTCCTGCAGGCCATCAGCGGCTATACCCAGCTTATTATGGGAATGGATCAATTGCCCGAAAAGGTGGAAGAGTACGCCGCCGATATCGATCACGCCGCTGGCAGGGCCTCGGATTTGGTCAAGCGCCTGCTTACCTTCAGCCGCAAGGTTGAGCCGGAGTTCAAGCCGGTTGACCTGAATGCCGAGGTGACGAGCGCGGTTAGGATGCTCGAGCGCACCATTCCCAAGATGATTGAAATAACTACGGACTTGAGCGCCGATCTGTGGCCGGTGATGGCCGACCCGAACCAAATAGAGCAGGTTCTGATGAATCTGGGCGCCAACTCCCGCGACGCAATGCCCGAAGGCGGCACGCTCTCCATGTCATCCGGCAATGTTATTTTTGAACGGGACCGTGTAATCGGCAACGAGGAACTCAAGGCAGGCAATTATGTGCTCATTTGTGTCAAAGACACCGGCCAGGGCATGGACGCCGAGACCCTGAAAAAGATATACGATCCGTTCTTTTCCACAAAGGGCGTGGGCAAGGGCACGGGTTTGGGCATGTCCATCGTTTACGGCATCGTGGAAGGCCATGGCGGCAAAATAGTTTGCAACAGCCAACTGGGCAAGGGCACTGAATTTCAGATATATCTTCCGGCCGCGGCCGAAGCGTTGCCCCAATATGAGTCCCATTCCGAAACGCAGGGACAAGCGCCGGGCGGCAGCGAGACGATCCTGATTGTCGATGATGAAATGCCGCTGCTGAAGGTCAGCAATGACCTCTTGCGGGAAAAAGGCTACAGCGTGATGACCGCATCCAACGGAGAAGAGGCCGTGGAGCTGTATCAACAGCAGGGCGAGGCAATCGACCTGGTGATAATGGACCTGGGAATGCCCGGTATGGGCGGCCGCCGGGCCCTGGAGGAAATCCTGCGCATAGACCCCGAGGCCAAGGTCATTATTTCCAGCGGCTACAGCTCGCCTTCGGAGTTTGACGGAAAAATGAATGGGGCCAAGGCCTATATCGACAAGCCCTTCCGCCTGCACAATCTGCTGCGGTTGATGCGCACCGTACTGGATTGACGCGACATCAGGCGCCGCTGTAACCCCGCTTGCTGCGGCCCTGGGATATCATTGACATGAATTCCAGGAATTTGCGCAACAGTTCCATCGACAGCAGGCGGCCCATATCCTTGATCATTATCTGCACGGCCTCCAGAGGCTTGAGGGCTGGCTTGTAACAGCGCTCCGAGGTGATGGCGTCATATGCGTCGATGATCCGCACTATTGTGGCCAGAAAAGATATCTCGCCGTCGGTCAGGCCGTCAGGATAGCCGCTGCCGTCAAGGTTTTCGTGGTGCTGGGCCGCTATTTCCAGCGATTCCACGGGCAGGACCTGCTGTTCGGCCAGAATGCGGAAACTGTGCTGGGGATGGGTGCGGATCTCGGCCCATTCCATGGGATCAAGGCCCGAAGGCTTTGAAAGGATGTTGGGGTCGATATACTTCTTGCCGATATCATGGTATAGGGCCCCGGCCGACAGGGCCACCGCGTCGTCGTCTTCAAGTTTGAGGTACGCACCAAACGCCGTGGAGAGCACGCATACGTTGACCGAGTGGTTGTACAGGTCGTAGTCGACAGTCAGCAATTCCGGCAGTCTGTATATAAGCACCGGGTTGTCCCGCACCACCGTGGCGAAGGTCCGGGAATATTCCAAGCCCTTTTGCAGGTTGTCTTGCAGGTTGTCGTCTTCCAAAGCCGAGCGGATAAGCAGCATTGCGTTATCGTAGACAGCCTCGCATTTTTCCTCCACGCTGGGGCTGGGATTTTGCAGTATCTGCATTGTGCGGCCGGCGACGTATTGTAAAAGCAGCTTGCGGCGTTGGCGCTCGACATAGAATTCATCCATGCCCAAGCTACGCATTTTTTGTAAATATTCGGAGTTCGGCTCACTGCCTTCCTTGAGCACCTTGATCAAACGCACGGTTGCGTCTCTTCCGGTGAAAGGCAGGTACAGGTCCACGGGAAGCTTTCTTTCCGGTTCGATAATGCGGCTGGCCACGGGGGTCATGTTCTGGATGGCTTTTTCAAATGTGTCTTTGTCTACCGATACAGCCTTTAACGTCTGAGCCGCGGTATTGGAGGCATCAGGTGATGGCTCTGTCTGCCATGCCTTTTTCATCGAGCGTGCTCTCAGTCGGCTAAGGCAATCCACTGTCGGGTGTAAATGCCATAGGCGCCAATGTACGGTATGTTCGTAACTTTTTTCTCTATTAAAATTATACTGTAGCAAACAGGGTATTAAGAAAAGAAATAAGTTTTTTCCTTTCGGATTGACGGGGCTGATATGCGGTAACAAATTGTAATTACATGAAATTAATTATGGTAAAGCCATGGGGGACGACCTGACGGGCCCCGCAGGAAGACTGACGCCGTTTTGCCGATTTGAACGTAACACCAATGTCGCGATATCGTCTCTTGGTTGATATGGGCCGGGGTTTGCTTTTAGAGGTGCCGGTATTATGCTGATATGCCTGTGAGCTTGACCCAGGTTCTTGACAAGGACCGGGGCCGGGGATAAAAGGTATGTTTCTATTGTTATGTACAACACATGGACCAAGGAAATGATCAAACTTGATTTCGAGAAAACGGGCGGCCTGATACCGGCCATCGCCCAGGACGCGGCCAGCGGCGAAGTTTTAATGCTGGCCTACATCAACGAGGAAGCCTGGAACAAGACCCTGGAAACCGGCGAGGCCCATTATTGGTCCCGCAGCCGCCAGGAATTGTGGCATAAGGGCGGCACCAGCGGCAACGTCCAGATAATCAAGTCCATCCATGTTGACTGCGATGATGACACGGTAGTCTACAAGGTCGAGCAGATCGGCGGCGCGGCCTGTCACACCGGCATGCGCACCTGTTTTTACCGCCGGGTACAGGGCGATGAATTGGTAACCGAGGGCGAGCCGGTGTTCGACCCCGAGGAGGTGTACGGCAAATGAAAGAGCCGCTGAAGCTGGGAGTGCCCAAGGGAAGCCTGCAAGACGCCACGGTGCGCCTGTTCGCCAAGGCCGGCTGGAAGATCAACGTCAACGGCCGCAGCTATTTCCCCGAGATCGACGACCCGGATATCGTCTGCTCGCTGTGCCGGGCCCAGGAAATGAGCCGCTATGTTGAAAACGGCACCCTGGACGCCGGCATCACCGGCCGCGACTGGATCCTGGAAAACGAATCAGACGTGCATTATGTCCAGGAGCTGATCTACTCCAAGGTTTCCTCCCGCCCGGCCCGCTGGGTCCTGGCCGTTGCCGCCGACTCGGGCATCGAGACCGAGGCCGATCTGGCCGGTAAGCGTGTGGCCACCGAGATGGTCCACTTCACGGAAAAATATTTCGCCGAGCGCAATATTCCTGTGACCGTGCATTTTTCCTGGGGCGCCACCGAGGCCAAGGTCGTCAACGGCCTGGCCGACGCCATTGTCGAGGTCACCGAGACCGGCTCGACCATCAAGGCCCACGGCCTTAAGATCATCAATGAGCTGATGCAGTCCACCACCCAGCTCATCGCCAACCACGACGCCTGGGTCAACGAGGAAAAGAAAAGGAAGATCGAACAGATCTCCATGCTCCTCAAGGCCGCCCTGGAGGCCGAAAAGCTGGTGGGCCTGAAGATGAACGTGCCCAAGATCAAGTGCCAGGACTTGGTCGACGCCCTGCCCAGCCTCAATGCCCCCACCGTGGCCCCGCTTTACAACAGCGACTGGTTCGCCGTGGAGACCATTGTCAAGGAATCGCAGGTGCGCGATCTCATCCCCGTGCTCATCGAAAGAGGCGCCGAGGGAATCATTGAGTATTCCTTGAACAAAGTTATCTGATTACCCACGGGGAAGCCCTTGCCGGGGCTTGCTTCAAAAAATCTCGGCGCGCCATCTCCGTGGCGCGCCGTCAATTTATGGGCCGATGCGCCCTTTTGGGAGTTGATGTATGGGCATAAGCAGCCGCGCCAAGGACGTGCCGCCGTTCATCGTCATGGACGTTTTGGAGCGGGCCCAGGCCTTGCAGGCCCAGGGCCGCGACATCATCCACCTGGAGGTGGGCGAGCCGGATTTCGACACGCCCCAGGTGATAAAGCAGGCCGCCATCAAGGCCATGGAAGACGGCCACACCCACTATACCCACTCCCTGGGCCTGCTGGAGCTGCGCGAGGCCATTGCCGCGCACTACAACAAGCGCTACGGCGTGAATGTGGACCCCGGCCGCATAATGGTGACCAGCGGCACCAGCCCGGGCATGCTCCTGATGTTTTCGGCCCTGGTGGAGCACGGCGCGGGCCACGAGGTGATCATCAGCGATCCGGGCTATGCCTGCTATTCCAACTTCATCGAATTCGTGGGCGGCACGGTGGCCCCGGTGAAGGTGGCCGAGGAAGACGCCTTCCAATACCGGCCCGAGGCCATCGCCAAGGCCATGAACGACAAGACGCGGGCCATTGTGATCAACTCGCCGGCCAACCCCACGGGCCAGCTCTTGAGCGCCGAGCGCATGAAGGCCATCGCCGAGCTGGCTCCGGGCAATGTGGGCGGGCCCTATATCGTCAGCGACGAGATCTACCACGGCCTGGTCTACGAGGGCAAAGAACACAGCATCCTGGAGTTCACCGACAACGCCTTTGTCCTGGGCGGCTTCAGCAAGCTGCACGCCATGACCGGCTGGCGGCTGGGCTACCTCATCGCACCGGAGCACTATGTGCGGCCCCTGCAGAAGATGCACCAGAACTTCGCCATCTGCGCGCCCAGCGTGGCCCAATGGGCGGGCATCGCCGCCCTGACCAAGGCCGACGACGATATCAAGGTGATGGTGGACACCTACGCCAAGCGGCGCAAGGCCATGGTGGCCGGGCTGCGGGATCTGGGCTTTTCCATTCCCCACGAGCCGTTTGGTGCGTTCTACGTGCTCACCCGCTGCGACCACCTGAACCCGGACGACTATGAGCTGGCCTTCCATATTCTGGAAAACGCCGGAGTGGCCGTGACGCCGGGGCGGGATTTCGGGCCGGGGGCCTATGGCTATCTGCGCTTCAGCTACGCCAACAGTCTGGAGAATATCCAGCGGGCCATGGTCCGGTTGCGGGAATACCTGGACAAGTTCCACCCCAATCGCTAGGCGGCCAAATAAAGCATAAACAACGCCCGGCCTGGTTGACCCAAGCCGGGCTTTTCAATTTTTCAATGGATCGCGCTTAGTCCTTGTCCCTTAAAAATTGGCAACCCAATTCGCAACGGGTCTTGGCCCCGATATCGTCGCTATACCAACCAGCGCATTTGCCCTTGCAATAGGAAAAGGCAGATTCTTCGCCATTGCCCTAAAGGCGCGCGTCCAAATAGCTATAGCAGCCCGATTGGCCCGCAACCGATTGGCCCGAACAGGGGCTGTTCACCAGATATACGATAAAGGGATCCGCCCAAACGCGGTCCCGGCTTATGAGGCCGCCGGTGCAGTCAGGAGAACGGCCGCCACGACCAAACATGCGACAATGGACAATACAATGCGCATAATCGGCGCCGGTTTTTATTAATGTATTCGCGAGAATAATGCTACTGCTTCAACTGCGCATAGTGCACGGCCACTTGATCGCCGTACATATAGACCCGCTGCACACTGTAGCCGTTATTTCTGTAACAGCTGGGCACGTCATAGGTGATGGTGAATTCCGGGTCCGGGATGTTGCCGGTCATGCCCTGGGCGTCCAGGTCCGTGCGGATGCAAGAGTAATCGTCGGCCCTGGCCTCCGGAACATCGGCATGGAGATAGATCAGGGCCGAGGCCGCGGCCATGCCGCAAACGAAAATGATTAGAGTGCTGACAAACTTTCTTATTTTCATTTCGCCCTCTCAGGATCATGGATTGAACGTTTTCACCAGTGAATCTTACGTCATTTGAGATGACTATAATACAATTCGGCTTTGTGGAAAGTAAATTGTGAGAACCCCGGGTTTCTGGTGGATCAGTTTGGGTCCGCCGGAGATCGCCGGGCGACGTCGGGGCTGATGACCACAAAAAACGCCCGGCCTGGTCGACCCAATCCGGGCTTTTCAGTTTTTCAATGGATCGCGCTTAGTCCTTGTCCCTTAAAAATTGGCAACCCAATTCGCAACGGGTCTTGTCCCCGATATCGTGGCTATACCAACCAGCGCATTTGCCCTTGCAATTGGTCAAGGCAGTATCTTCGCTTTGGCATTGGATGCGATTCAGTAAATAGGCATAACAACCGCTTTTACTGGCATAAGCTTTGTCCGAGCAGGCCCTTTCCGCCAGGAAGTATACAAAAGAATCCGTTGCGGTTGCGACCTTGGGTGTGGCGAGCAGCAGGACCATGGCGGCCATGGCGGCCATGGCAAATACTGCGGCAGTCTTTTTTTTCATGACAAGCTCCGTATTAATTGAGACTTCCCCATCCGCCGGCCGGGAACCATACTGGTTGTCCCCGCCCTGCGTTTTTTTGAAGACGTTTTAGTCCTTCGCATAGTGCACTGCCACTTGATCGCCGTACATATAGACCCTCTGCACGCGATAGCCGTTGGATCCATAGCACGAGGGAACGTCATAGGTGATGGTGAACTCCGGGTCCGGGATGTTGCCGGTCATGCCCTGGGCGTCCAGGTCCGTGCGGATGCAGGAGTACTGGTCAGCCCTGGCCTCCGGAACATTGGCATGGAGATAGATCAGGGCTGAAGCCGCGGCCATTCCGGCCACAAAAATTAAAACGCCGCCAATTGTTTTTTTATTTTCATGACACTCTCCCGTATGTGCGTTGTTTATTCCCATACTCGCTGTTTTACTTCCCTGGCTCCGGCAAAGCAGCGGTCCAAGTTTGGAGTCTGGTAGCACGTCATCAAAAAGAAATATCCGACCAAACCAGAGAAACATCGACTGTATATAATTACTATACCAAGAAATATAAATAGTCGGCATTACTTCTTGGTGTGGTGCGAAAGTGATTTACTCTGACGCCTGCCGCGGGATACTGCCCGTTTCGTGCCGGGTCAACGGAATCTTGTTGGTCGCTTTTGTAATTAAGGGCGCGACAAAGCGATTCAGCCGCTTAGCGCCTGTCAGGCGGGCCGGGCCGTGTTATGCTAGGCCCACGGAGGCTTGTTAATGGATTTCATCATCAAGGACGCCGAGTTTCTGACGGCGGCGGTTAACGCCAAGGGCTACCCTGAGGAGGGGCCGCCGGAGATCGCCTTTGCCGGGCGTTCAAACGTGGGCAAGAGCTCGCTGATCAACTGCCTGCTGCGGCGCAAGAAACTGGTCAAGGTCTCCCAGCGGCCAGGCCGCACCCAGCAGATCAACTTTTTCGACATCAACGGCGGCGAGTTGCGCTTCACCGACCTGCCGGGCTACGGCTTTGCCAAGGTGCCGCTGTCGGTGAAAAAGGGCTGGAAGGCCATGATCGAGTCGTATCTGGAGCACCGGCCCACGCTTAAAGCCGTAGTGGTGATCCTGGACATCCGCCGGGAGCCCAACCAGGAAGACCAGATGCTCATGGGTTGGCTGCTAAGCATCGGCATACCCACCATAGTTGCCGTAACCAAGGCCGACAAACTCAGCAACAATCAGCAGGCCCAGCGCCTCAAGGTTTTGCGCCCGCTCTTGAAGCTCTATGACCCCACGCCCGTGCCGTGCAGCGCCCAGACCGGACAGGGCCGCGAGGAAATCTGGCGCCGCATTCTGGAAGCTGCCGAAATATAAAGCAATTACGAGGCTGGGTCTTCACCCGGCGGCTGGCTGATCAGGTTGCCTTTGCCCAGGGTATTTTTTTCCGCGCAATCGGCGTCACCGCCTTTGGTGCGGATTATCAGCCAGTAACCGATGCTCAGGGCCAGCACCACCGCCGCCGTGGCGAAGATGTAAAGCGGGCCGGTTTCCTTGAAATCCAGGATGATCACCTTTCGGGCGATGGCCATCAGGGCCGTGGCCATGACTATCTTCACATGAATCACGTCGCTGCGCAGATACAGGTAGATGTTGATGAATATCTCGATGGCGATTAGCACGGCCATGAACGCGCCGAAGGTGGCCAGGATGTCGCTGATGTTGAGGATGCCGTAGGGCTCGGTGGTCAGGCGTCTGTAGAGCACCCAGCCCACATCGGCCACGCCCCAGAGGATGACGAACGTCATCATGACCGCCAGGATGCGCACCGCGAAGCGGATGACCTTGCGCAGTTTGCTGATCAGCGGGTCATCATAACCGTATAACTCGTCCATGGCCTCCCCCGGTGATGGTGCTTTGCTACATCGTCCACTATAGCATGAAAAGTAAAGGCCCCGGAATGGGGCCCAATTGACAGCTAAAAAACCATTTTTTCGGGCGGGCGGCGTTCGGGCACATACTCTCGCTCGATTTTGCCGTCCAGCCAGTCCTTGTTTACGTACAGGTTGCAGTAGCAACTGCCGTATTGGGCCACATCGGCCTCGCGGTAGGCGCAGGGGCAGATGATGTCGGCGTCGGCCTTTTTATCGCCCGAGCCCAGGCGGCAGGGGCAGCACATATAGCCGTAGCGCTCCTTGTTGGCCAGCAGTCCGGCCATGAGATCCATGACCCGCTCGTTGTCCTCGGAGAAAAAATAGCCTTTGGGCTCCTGAACCTTTTTGAGCATATCGTGGAGTTCGGCAGGTGTCATAGGCCCAGTGCCTCCTTGATCTCTTTTTCGCGGAAGCCCACGATGACCTTGTCACCGACGACCAGGGTTGGGAACGATAACGCCGGGTTGTATTGCCGCACTTCATCGATCAACTTGCCCCGCTGGTCGGCCGGGCAGGTGTCCACTTCGTAAATGTCGTATTTGACATCGTTTTTATTGAGCAGACTCTTGGTGCTCTTGCAATGACTACAGGTGCTCAGGGCATAGAGCTTGATCGCCTTGTCACTCATCTGGGCCTCGCATTTTGTTATGCCGGGCCCATGGAGGCTGCCCGGCGAAGTTTATACATAGCAATAGCATAGCATCTGTGATGGCCGGGGCAAACCAAAGCTTGTGGTGCTGTATTTTATTCGATGTCCGCGCCGAACACACTTTTCATGCGTTTGACGGCCGCCTGGGCGGCTTCGTCGTCAAAGTCGGCCACCGCGTCCAGGGGCACCCTGACCTTGATGCCCCGGTAGAACAGGCCGCCCACGGCCTCCATGACGCAGATATGGGTGCACACGCCCACCACCGTGGCCGATTTGATCTTGCGCTCCCGCAGGATCTTGCCCGCCTCGGTGCGGTGGAACATGTCAAAGGTCTTTTTGGGGATGATCACATCGCCGGTTTGGGGCTGCAATTCGTCGACAATGGCGGCTCCCGGCGTTCCGGCTATGGCATGGGGCGGAAAAAAGTCGAACTCGCCATCGTCGGTGTCGTGGGCGTCGCAGGCATAGATGACCACGCCGCCTTCCCGGCGCACGGCATCCATCTCGCGCTGAATGGCCGGAATCAATTCTTCGGCTCCAGGCGTGTAGAGGGGTCCGCCAGGTTTGACAAAGTCGTTGAGCATGTCGCTGATGATCAGAGCCTGGGTCATGGCCGCCTCCTGTATTGCCAAGTGTAAAGGTATTGTACAACGCTGGATAATCAGCGCCAAGCGCAGCCGCTTTGCCTGAATTGCATGCTATGATATTCCTAAATCCAGAGAAGAAAATCATTTTATGAAAAACTTTCCGGAGGGGTGAAATGATACGTGAACCAGCCGTGGCCGGACGGTTTTACCCCGGCACAGCCGGTCAGTTGCAGGCCGAGGTGGACGCCATGCTGGCCGTAGATACGGTGCCCGTCGATGCCCTGTTGGCCGTGTGCCCCCATGCGGGCTATGTCTTTTCCGGGCCCACGGCGGGCAAGGTCCTGGGCCGGGTCAACGTTCCCCGCCGGGTTTTGCTCATGGGCCCCAATCACCAGGGTGTGGGCCGGCCCGTGGCCTTGATGAGCCGTGGCCAATGGAAGACGCCCCTGGGCCTGGTGGATCTGGACGCCCGGCTGGGCGAACTGCTGCAAAAATACGGACCGTATATCGAGGAAGACGATACGGCGCATAGATTCGAGCATTCACTCGAAGTAATCGTGCCGTTTCTGCAGCGCCGCCAGCCTGAGTTGTTGCTGACTCCCATCTGCCTGATGGGCATCGGCGCCGAGGACTGTATCACCGTGGGCCGGGCCATTGCCGGGGCCGTCAAGGAGCTTGGCGAGCCGGTGCTCATCGTGGCCAGTACGGACATGAGCCATTATATATCGGCGGCCAAGGCCAAGGAGCTTGACGGCCAGGCCATCGAGCGGGTGTTGGAGCTTGACCCCATGGGCCTGTACCAGACGGTGCGGGGCCAGGGGATATCCATGTGCGGGGTGGTGCCCACGGCCATCGGTTTGGCCGCGGCCAATGAGTTGGGCGCGCAAAAGGCCGAGTTGGTGGATTACACCCATAGCGGCAAGGTCACCGGTGATGACAAGGAGGTGGTGGCCTACGCGGGGATGATCGTGAGTTGAGGGAGGCATGGCGGCATTGCCGTTTTGATGCCATCGGCCCATCCTTGGGCCATGGTGAAGCGCACCGGCCGGAGCAAGTTCGAAAATCAATTGAGTTTCTTTTAAGTGGCTCCCAACGGGGGCACAGGTGTTTATTGGGGTGCTGCGTTCTGCCCGAGCCTTGGGGGGCAAAGCCTTTTGCCTCCGGCGGCCAGAGGGGATTCTTCGCTTTTGAGCAATATCAAAAGCTCGCCATCCCCTCTGGACTCCCGGCTCGCAAAAATATATCTGGTCCAGCAGGTATGAAACCGGCCCGCGAGCGGATAAGCCCCGGGAGCTATTCCTTCCCTGCCCAGTCGTGGACCGAACTGCTGTTGGCCAAATTCCTTGGCTGCGTTTCGAAAACGGCGTGGGGGTGATGCCCCGTCCGTGTATCAATGGCCGATCGTGCCGAGCGGCGTACCTTTTAACTCGCTTTGCTGCCCGACCCAAACGGCCCCATACGTACACTTTGGTTCGGCCCGCATGCCGGGTCATGGCGTAGGTTTACGGGAAACGATCGTTTCCGCCCGCCAACACGTATGGAAGAGCTACACATTCCGGCATATCCCAGGAAATCCCAGACCCAATTCGAGGCAACGTCACTCGGTCGGGGCCACTGGCGTCTGTTGGGGCAGTGAGTGCTCCCCAGCTTTGGGAGCCCAGGCCCTGGGCCCCGCTTTGGGAGCGCAAACATTGCGCTTGCGTTAGGCCCAGATGTAGAGGACGCTGAAACCGGCGCTTCGCCCATTCAAACCTCCGTGGCCCCATCAGAAGCGCATCGAAATAGCAACTCAGCGGCTGTACGGATAGTCTGGCCAGGACGGCCAGCCCGGCGCAGCGCGATGCGAAGCGAAGCCATGCGCCGTAAGCCCCGGATCGGACTTGTTCCGTCCGGGGCGCTGTTCCTCGGGCCAGGGATGGTCCGAGGAACAAGAAATCAGGTTAGGCCCAGATGTAGAGGGCGCTGAAACCGGCGATGATGATCAGAAACATGGACCACCCCACCAAACGGCCATGGGTTTCGATAAAGCGCCGGACGGAGGGGCCGAACCACCAGAACAGGGTGGAGATTCCGAAAAAGCGCAGGGCCCTGGAGACCAGGGAAACGGCCATGAACAGGCCCAGGGGCACCGCGCCCAGGCCGCTGACAATGCTGATGACCTTGTAGGGAATGGGCGTAAGGCCGCCCACGGCAACGAAGGCGATGCCGTTTTGGGCCAGCTTTTGCTGAAAAAAGGCCATCTGGTTTTGAAAGCCGTAGAGGCCCACCAGCCAGGCGCCCACTGTCTCATAGAGAAACATGCCGATGAAATAACCCGCCAGGCCGCCGAGCACGCTGGCCGCGGTGGCCACGGCGGCCACCAGCCAGACCCGCCGCCTGTCGGCCAACATCAGGGGGATGGACACGGCCTCGATGGGTATGGGCAGGCAGGCGCTTTCGGCAAAGGAGGCCCCGGCCAGGACCCACAGGGCCCCGGGGCCCGCGGCGGCTTCCATCATCCAGCGGTAGACGCGTTCGAACAAGGGGCTGGGTCCCGCTACGCCGCTTTTTCCGATGAGTACAGGTCCCACTGACGCATGAAGGCCGCTTCAAAGGACCTGCTCTGGGAGTATTCCCTGGCTGTGGCGGCCATGGCCTTTCGGCGCTGGTGGTTGCCGCAGAGTTCGGCCATGGCCCTGGCCAGGGCAATGGCGTCGCCGCCGGGCACGATCAGGCCGGTTTGGCCGTCGATGATATTTTCCCTGGGGCCGCCCTGATCGGAGACGATGACCGGTAAACCCGAGGCCTGGGCCTCCAGGATGACATTGCCGAAAGTGTCGGTGGTGCTGGGGAAGACGAATACGTCGGCCGAGGCATAGGCTTCGGCCAAATCTTCGTCGTGCAGGTAACCGGTGAACACCGCCGGGACGCCGCGAAGTTCCCGCTGCATCTGCTCAAGGTAGGGGCCGTCGCCCACCACCACAAGTTGCAGGCGGGGCATGTCCCTGGTGATGCGCTTGAAGGCCTCCACCAAGACGGGCAGGTCCTTTTCCTTGCTTATTCTACCGACATACAACAGCTTGAGGCGGTCGTCCAGGCCATAGCGGACTTTGTAAAAGCCGTTGCGGCGGGCCGGGTTGAATTGCTCGGTGTTGACTCCCCTGGGGTAGAGCATGACCTTGGCCGGGTCGATGCCCTTGTCGATGAGTTCCTGGCCCGTTTCCTCGGAAGGTACATAGATCCGGTTCATCTGGTCGTAGTACCACAATGTGTAGCGCCAGGTGATTTCCTCAATGGTCTGGTCGCCGGTGAGGTAGTGGGCGTACTGGGGTATCTGGGTGTGATAGGTGCCGCTGATGGGCAGTTGGAGGATGCGGGCGATGCCCAGGGCGGCCAGGCCCATGAAACCCGGCGTGGCCGAGTGGATGTGGGTGAAGCCCTGCTCGAATACATAGTTGAGCATGGTCAGAAAAGGCGGCATGTAGAGCTTTTGCTGCTCATATTCGGGCAACTCGTAGATGCTGACCGGATCAAAGTTTTTGACGCATTGCTCACCGGCCGGTTTGTCGGGCGAGCAGGTGAGCATGGTCAGCTCCATGCCTTGTTTGGCCGCGTGCCGGGCCTGTTGTTGCAGGGTAAGGGCAACGCCGTTGACGTCGTAAAATGTGTCGGTGAAGTGGGCCACCTTGATTTCCTCGGGCTCGGTCTGGCCCAGGAAGCGGCCCCGCAAGGCCCGGTTCATGGCCTTGTCCCGTCCGAACAGGCCGTAGGAGATAAAATACGGGCCCATGAACAGGGCAAGGGAACCCGCCCCGCCGATGCTGTTGAATATCTTGAAGATGTTGCCTTGCCGGGTCTGGTCCAGGATTTTTTTGCCAAAGTGGCTCAGGGCCTGGGAACTGACCCGCTCGGAAAAGCGGAACCAGCGCTGCTCGGGAGTTTCTCCGGGGATTTTCCTGCCCCGCACGATCTCGCGCAGGTCGTCGTTCTGGGAAATGAGGCGTTCGCCTTCCCTGCGGATGACGTCGGTGATCTTTTCATTGCGGCGGCGGTAGTGGCGCTTGGCCTGGCCCCAGACGCCGATAAGCCGCTCCACCAGGCCCGGTGTGTTGCTTTCGCCGGGCCTCAGCATGCGGTCCAGAAAGCGCTTCATCAGGTCTCCGCCGGCGTAGCGGTCCAGGCGGAAGCGGTTGGCGTAATACTGATAGGCGATGGCGTAAAGGTTGTGGGCGATTGTCTCCGGTGTGGAGCCTTCGCCCCGGGGCTCTGTTTGGCCCTGGCGCACGGCCTCGAAAAACTGGCTCAGGCTGGCCGCCATGGGCGCTTCGGTGTGCATGCGGGTGACGTTGAGGGAACCGTGGTCGTCCGAACCGGCGATTATGCTTTTGTTCCAGGGCTCCAAATGAGTGGGCTCAATGTTGTGCTTGTCGGCCAGTTCGACGATCAGTTCTCTGTCCAGGGAGTCCAATACGGCCTGCAACAGTTGGTTTTGGCCGTGGTTGCGGGCGCCGTTGTGCTCGAAGACCTTGAATAGCAGCAGTATCTTTTCAAAGTGCTCCAGGGTAAGCAGGTTGTTGACGGCATACAGGGGGTGGGCGATACCGTGGAGGATGTCCCGGCCGTTGAGATAGCCCACCAGATCGTAGACATTGCGGCGGATGCGCTGGATGTCGCCGTGGATCTTTTCGTTGATGTTGTAGACCAGCACATGGAGCTTGCAGCCATCCTCGGGGAAGTAGGTGGTCACTTCCTCGCTGATGAACGCACCGGGCAGGTGGGCGATTTCCAAGCAGCCGTCGATGGTGTTGTGGTCGGTGAGGGTGAAGCCGTCCATGCCCAGGCGGGCGGTTAGGCGGCGCAGCATCTCCGGCGGGCTGAAACTCTCCGGGCAGCCGATCTTCTGCAATACCCACTGGGAGGGCCGCTTGGAGTGCTTCGAGTGGAGGTGCATGTCAATTTTCACGTCAGCTCCTTTTCATCGGCAAAGAAAAACCGGCTCCAACAGCCGGCATGAGGGCGGAACCACGCATGCGGTTTATGAATTTCAGATAGACCGCGTGGGTTTGATTCGAGGATTTATATCCAACCGCTGGCCGCATGGCTGGGCCCTCCCGAGAGTTGGACGGTAGTCCGGCGAAACCAGGCCCGGGCGTGTAACCATTTAGAGCTTCGCCGGACCACCGGCCCAAAGTGCATTTACCGGCTCTATTTAAACCAGACGGATGTGGCAAAAACGTTGCAATAAATGGGATGTTTGCCGAACTTCGTGTTTCAGAGGGCGGTTTGAAATGTGCACTGAACCTTCCCGGTCCTTGCGCGTTGACATCGGGAACGGCAATAATAGGCCGCCGACGGATTGATGGGGAAAGGGACCTGGACGATGCCACAGGGATGTTTAAAACATGCAATTGCGGTGGTTTGGTTGGCCCTGGCCGTGGCGGTCTTTGGGCTGCCGGGCCAGGTGGCCGCGGCCACCAGCCAGTACATCCTGGAAGAAGACGGCGCGGGCGGATCGGCCCTGGACCAGCAGACGCCCCTGCCTGACGCCTTCGAGCCCGAGCCCGAGTCTTTTTGCGACATGGATATCTTTGACCAGACCAAATCGACCCTGGCCCCGTTTGTCTGCAACAGCAGCCTGAAACTGCGTCTGCGCACCTATTACTTCAACCAGAGCACGGACAACAAGCCCGACAAGTCGGCCTGGACACTGGGCGGCTGGCTCGATTACCAATCGGGCTGGTTCGCCGACCGGCTCCGCGTGGAAGCGGCGGTGTACACAAGCCAGCCCCTGTGGGCGCCAGACGACCGGGACGGCTCGCGGCTCTTGGCACCCGGCCAGGAGGCCATCACCGTCCTGGGCCAGGCCAACCTGGATCTGCGAATTGTCGACGGTACGGAATTGACCCTGTACCGCCAGGACCTGGACCTGCCGTTCATCAACCGCCGGGACAACCGCATGGTGCCCAACACCTTTGAGGCGTACATGCTCAATTCCCGGACCCTGGACAAACTCAAGTTCGTGGCCGGTCATGTGACGGCCATCAAGCCCAGGGATGGAAACAGCTTCCAGAGCATGACCGGGGCCGCAGGCATCAAGGGACACGACAAGGGCGTCAGCGTGGCCGGGGTGCTTGTAGAGCCGTTCAAGGACGTCAGCCTGGGCCTGGTCACCGAATACGGCTGGGACTATATGAACGCCGTCTACGCCGAGGCCACCACCGGCTGGAAGCTGACCGAAAAAAGCGACCTGTCCGTCTCGGCCCAATATGCCCGCCAAACCAGCGTCGGCGACGAGCTGGGCGGCGGGTTCGACACGTATTTCTGGGGCGGCGGCGTTACCCTGGGCTACCACGGGGCCGTTTTCACGGCGGCGGTAACCGGCGTCGACGACAGCAGCGGCGTGGTCAATCCCTGGGGCGGCTATCCCGGCTACACCTCCATGATGATCGAAAACTTCAACCGGGCCGGGGAATGGGCCTGGCTGGTGCGGGCCTCCTACGACTGCACACGGGCCGGGCTGGAGGGCCTAAGCGGCATGATCCGTTACGGCCGGGGCTACACACCGGACAACGGATCAAACGCCTCGCCCGACGAGGCCGAGTTGGATATCGCCATTGACTGGCGCTTCAAGGAGGGCCCGTTGCAGGGTATGTGGCTGCGCCTGCACGGCGGCTTCCTGGACCAATGGGGCCACCCCCAGGCGGCCGACGCCACGGAGATCCGCCTGGTGCTCAACTACGACTTTTCCATCCTGTAGGCGCGGCTGTTCTGCTGATGCGCACGATAATAATAATGCTACTTTAAACCAGATAAAGCCCTGATGATCCCCTTGGTCCGGTCGCTGACAACGCGCAAATCCTGTTCGTTGGGACGCCCTATGATGTCTCCCAGCCGGCCCTTGGTATTCATTTCCGTTTCCTTGTTGAATTGACCAACTATATGCCAGCGGTCCAGAACCGCGAACCCGATGTGCTCAAAAAATGAACGCAACCACATGGTCATCGGAACCGCTTCGTTCTTTCCAATGTGTGGACCGGCATAAGTGCAAAAACATACAGCGTATTTGCCTGGCAATATGGGCGATGAAGGGATTATTTTCCCTTGGCTGGCATACGATTTAAGGGTCTTTTTTATGAATTCCATCATTTGTTTGGTGGGCAGCCAGTCAATAACTGGAGATCCTGTAAACACCAGATCGTAATCGAAAAAATCGAGATCAATTTCGGATTTCAGTTTGGTTAAAACAACTTCATGGTCAGATTCTTTTAAAGCATCGGAAATCTGCTGAGCTACTTTTTCAGTATTTCCACCGAGGGAATCATACAAGATCAGGCTTTTCATCGTTGGCTCCACTTTTTGCCGTCATTGTCGAATAATCAAAAGCCGACAATCTGCCGGCCGGTATGAATTATTGGTGATGATTGCATTGAAATAAGACATGAAATCCAAGTCGTGCAGTAGCTGTTGCACCAGCCGTCTGGTGTCTACGGCAGGGAAGGCAGGTCAAATCTCCTGACTTTAATAGAACAATATCCAATCCATCTTCTTCCGTCAATCCATCGCGGCGTCCCGGCCTGTATCTGCTTACGCCGGACGCAACGGAGTTGCGCCTAGTGATCAACTTTGGCTTTTCTATCCTGAAGGCGCGCCGTACATGAAAGACACAATGACCAACGCCGCGCCCCAGCACAGGGCTATTACGGCCTTGATGGCGAAACGCCAGCCGGTCTCGCCGTAGCGCTGGCCCGTGTTGGCGAACATCCCCGGCAGCAGGATCATCAGCAGGCCTTTGACGACCAGCAGCCAGCCGCAGGCATAGACCAGGGTGGGCCAATCCAGGATCCAGTTGTTCCAGGTGCAGACGATGATAAGGCCGAAAACCAGGGCCAAAGAGCCCATCATCAACAGGCCCACCGGGTTGTTCATTTTGGCGTAGCGCCTGCGGTTAATCAGCGCGCCAGCGGCCAGCACGGCCGCGAATATCCCAAAGGCCCGCAACAGGCCAGCAGGATTCATGATCATGCCGGAGTCGAACTTCACCCTTAGCCCTGTGGCGTTGCGTAAAGGAAAGATACGATGACCAACGCCGCGCCCCAGCACAGGCTGACCAGGGCCTGGAGGGCGAAAAGACCTTCAGAATGGGTGTAGGGCCTGCCGATTTTCTCGAACAGGCCGGGGAAGACGGTGATCATTACGCCCTTGATGGTGACGAGCCAGCCGCTGATATACACGAACAGGGTCCAATCCCAGGCCCAGGTCTCTTGGCCGCAAACGATCAATAGGCCGATGATCAGACTAATCAACCCGGCCAAGAGTAAAATGGCCGGATTGTTCAGCATTTCCTCGAGCACCTTGGCCATGTTCCGGCGGTTGACCAGGGTGCCCAGGGCCAGGATGACGATCAGCAGGCCCAGAAAGCGGGCCATGAATACCGTTGTCCCAGTCATTTTTGTTCCCCCTTGTAAATGGGATATCTTCTGTAGGATATAACCACTGTTGCACGGCGCAAACGGCCGTGTCCAGTGACAAAGCAGTGAAGGCCTTGTTTTAATTGGAAGTTATGTAAGGTGCTTGTGCTTGAAGCCCGGACGTGCCGGCCTGATGAAAAGGCGCAAAAAAGCTGATGCCCCCCGGTCCGGGCAGGGCATCAGCTTTTCCAGTTTGGCGATGGAAATCATTCTCCGGCGAATAAAAGCTTCAGCATTTTGGCCGTCTCGGGCTTTTGGAACATGGGTCGGGCCGCATAGTTGCCCAGTTTGGCCTTGAACGAGGCAACGTCCGGGGTAAGGTCCATGACCATGCCCTGCTTGAAAAGCCGCTCCAGAATGCCCTGCTCGGCCGTGCGGCTGGCCGCCCGCTGTTCGGCCGCGGCTTCCAACATGGCCTTCTGGAGCATGGCCCTGTCTTTTTCTGGCAGGCCCAGCCACCACTTGAGGTCGGCCGAGGCGATATGGGCCGAATAGACATGGCCGGTCATGGACAAATAGCGCTGTAGCTTGTTGAGTTCATAGGCGGTGACGACCCACAGGGGGTTTTCCTGGCCGTCGACCTTGCCTTGGGCCAGGACATCGTTGATGGGGAAGGGGTAGGGTTTGGCAACGGCTCCCAAAGCGTTCCACAGCGCCTCATGGGCCCTGGAGTTCATGGTGCGGATTTTTAGGCCCTGAAGGTCGTTTATGTTGTGCACCGGCCGCTTGTTGTTGGTCAGGTGCCTGAAGCCGTTTTCGCTAAAGGCCAGACCCTTGAACCCGGCCTTTTGCAGCCGGTCCAGCAGGACTTCACCCGCCTTGCCGGCCAGGGTCTTGTCAACCTGCTCATAGCTGCTGAACAGGAAGGGAAACTCCAGGGCCTCGACCTCCGGAACAAACTGATCGTATGGCCCGGCGGTGATGACCGCCATCTGCAACATGCCCTGTTGCAGCTTTTGGAGGATGCGGGTCTCGTCGCCGGCCTTGCCCGAATCAATGACATTGACAAGATAGCCGCTGTTACCCTTGTTTACTTTTTCGGCGAATTTTTCAGCCACCACCGACTGGCCCATGCCCGGCCGGGTGACCACGGCGATGTTGATGATCTGGGCGGCCAGGACGGGCCAGGCCAGCAGTGCCGAGCATAATGTGAGGATGAAAATGATTTTGCGCATGGATCAGGTCCTTTCGGAGTTTAACGAAAATGACAGGCACAGCTGTGGCCCGGTTCGATTTCCCGCAAAAGGGGGCGCTCCCGGCGGCAGATATCGGCGGCCTCGGGGCAGCGGGTGTGGAAACGGCAGCCCGGCGGCGGGTTCAGCGGGCTGGGCAGGTCGCCCGTAAGGGGCGGGGCCTGCTTGCGCATGGTGGGATCGGGCACCGGGGCCGAGGCCAGCAGGGCCTCAGTGTAGGGGTGCATGGGCGGGGCCTCGAAGACCTCGGCCGGGGCGATCTCCACTATGCCGCCCAGGTACATCACCGCGATGCGGTCGGACATGTGCCGCACAACGGCCAGGTCGTGGGCCACGAAGAAATAGGTCAGGCCCAGGCGCTCCTTGAGGTCTAAAAGCAGGTTGAGGACTTGGGCCTGGATGGACACGTCCAGGGCGCTGACCGGCTCGTCGGCCACCACCAGGCTGGGCCTCAGGGCCAGGGCCCTGGCGATGCCGATGCGCTGGCGCTGGCCGCCGCTGAACTGGTGGGGATAGCGCGAGGCGTGCTCGGGCCGCAGGCCCACCTCTTCCAGCAGGGCGGCCACTCTGGCCGGGATCTCGCCGTTTGAGCAGACCTTGTGCACCCGCAAAGGCTCGGCAATGGCCGCCCCCACGGTCATGCGCGGGTTAAGCGAGGTCACCGGGTCTTGAAACACTATTTGCAGGCGATTGCTCAGTTCCCGGCGCTGGGCCTTGTCCAGGCCGGCCATGTCCGCGCCTTCGAAGCTGACCTTTCCGGCGCTGGGCGGCAATAGCCCCACGGCCACCCGGCCCAGGGTCGATTTGCCGCAGCCGCTTTCGCCCACCAGACCCAGAATTTCGCCCTTTCGCACGGCCAGGCTTACGTCATCGACGGCCCGCAGGGTGCGCCTGCCGCTGCCCATGAATCCGCTGGCGACCCGAAAGGTGCGGCTGACGCCTTGCATATCCAACAGGGTTTGCCCGTTCATGCCGCCCGCCTCCGGTCCTGGCGAATCTTGTCATGATGCAGGAAACAGCGCACACCGTGGCCCGGCGAGACCTCCACCAGGGCCGGTTCGCTCCGGCGGCACAGGTCAAAGGCCTTGGGGCAGCGGTCGGAAAAGGCGCAGCCCGGTGGCAGGGCGTCCAGGGGCGGCACGATGCCGCCGATGGTGGGCAGGCGCTTTTTCCCGGCCGTGCGCGAGGGCAGGCAGTCCAACAGGCCGAGGGTGTAGGGATGCAGGGGACCGGCGAACAGCCGCTCCACCGTGGCCTGCTCCACCAGGCGGCCCAGGTACATCACCGCGACCCGCTGGGCGGCCTGGGCCACCACGGCCAGGTCGTGGGTGATCAAAAGCACCGAGGCCCCGATCTCTGCCTGGAGCCTGGTCATAAGGCCCAAAATCTGGGCCTGGATCGTCACGTCAAGGGCCGTTGTGGGCTCATCTGCCAGCAGCAGCCGGGGTTGCATGGCCAGAGCCATGGCGATCATCACCCGCTGGCGCATGCCACCGCTGAGTTGGTGGGGGTAGCTTTTTGCCCGTTGGGCCGCGTCGGGGATGCCCACACGGTCCAGGGCCTCCACGGCCTGTTGCCAGGCCTCGGCCTTGCCGGTTTTTCGGTGGGTCCGGATGCCCTCGGCGATCTGGCGGCCCACGGTGAACACCGGATTGAGGCTGGTCATGGGCTCCTGGAAGATCATGGCCGCCTGGGCCCCGCGAAAGGACCGCAGCCGCTCTTCGGAGGCTTTGGCCATTTCCTCACCCCCGAAACGGACGCTGCCGGCGGTTATCCTGCCCGGCGGCGGCACCAGGCCCATGATCGAAAGGGCGGCCATGGATTTGCCGCAACCGCTTTCGCCCACCAGGCCGACGATTTCGCCCTTTTTTATATCCAGATCCAGGCGGTCCACGGCGGCCAGGGGGCCGGCCTTGCCGGGGAAGGCCGTGGTCAGGCCGCGCACTTTCAAAAGGATGTCGGTCACGTCTCGCCTCAGCTAGGGTCAACCAGCACGGCCCGCACGTCCATGACATTGGTGCGGGTCGGCCCGGTGATCAACAGGTCGTCCAGGGCCTGGAAATAGTGATATGCATCGTGTCTGGCCATAAAGTCAAGGGTGCTCATGCCCGCCGCGACCGCCCTTTTAACGGTTTGACCGTCGGCCCAGGCCCCGGCCGCGTCGGTGGGGCCGTCCGTTCCGTCGGTGCCCAGGGACAGGGCCAGCACGCCATCCAGGCCAGCCAAATCAAGGGCCGCGGCCAGGGCGAATTCCTGATTTCGGCCGCCCAGGCCGTCTGCGCCGCCCAATTGCACCGTGGTTTCGCCGCCGCTGAGCAGGCAGCACGGCGAGGCAAGGGGCTGCCCGCTGGCCAGAACCTCCCGGGCTATGGCCACGTGCATCCGGGCGATGTCCTTGGTCTCGCCTTCGATGGTGGTGCTCAGCACCATTGGCGTCAGACCCTGGGCCTCGGCAGCACTGGCCGCCGCGTCCACGGCCTGGCGGTTGCTGGCGATGATCAAATTGACGGCCCGGTCAAGCACGTCCTCGCCGGGCTTGGGCGTATCCGGGATCCGGCCGTCCAGGCCGGCCTGCACACGCTTGCGCACGCCCTCCGGGGCCTTGTCCCAGATGCCGTAGCGGTTCATGATCCGTTTGCAATCGGGCCAGGTGCTGGTGTCGGGCACTGTAGGGCCGCTGGCGATGACGTCAAGATGATCGCCCACCACGTCGCTGATGATCAGGGTGATCAGGGTGGATTCCCCGGCCAGACGGGCCAGGTTGCCGCCCTTGAGTTGGCTCAGGTGCTTTCGGATGGCGTTGATCTCGCCGATGTCCGCTCCGCTGGCCAACAGCAGCTTGGTCACCTGTTGCTTGTCGGCCAGGCTCACCCCCTCGGCCGGGGAGGGCATCAGGGCGCTGCCGCCGCCGGATAGCAGGCAGAAAACCAGCGTATCGGGCCCGGCGTTGGCGGTGAGCAGTTCGGCGATGGCCTTGCCGGCGGCCACGCCCCGCTCATCGGGCACCGGATGGCTGGCCTCCATGATCTCCACAACAGAGGTTGGTCCGCCGTGGCCGTCCTTGACCACCACCTTGCCAGCGGCCAGACGCCCGCCCAAGAGACCCTCCAGGGCGGCGGTCATGGGCTGGCCGGCCTTGCCCGCGCCCACGCAGATGATGCGCTTGAAACCGTTCAGGTCAAAGCTTCGGCCCGCCACTAAAAGTGTGGAACCGTTGATTTTTACCGCGCGCTCCACGGCCAGGGCTGGATTTACCGCGTCAAGGGACGCGTCGATAATGGCGCGGGCCTTTTGCCTTAGCTTGTCCGGTCCGGGCATGGGCAGCCTCCATACGATAAAAAAGAAGGGAACGGAAACCATTGGCTTCCGTTCCCCAGTATAGACTCTAAATGTGCTTTAACGCTACTTCAGGGTCTTGCCGCCGCAGGTTTCGCCGCGCTGACCGCTGAACTCGCGGATGTACTTGCCGCAGTTGCGCTCGGACCAGGAGCCCTGCTTCATGTACTGGGAAATCTTGAACTCGCCGCAGAAGTAGTTCACGAAGGGGAAGCCCTTTTGGGCCCAACCGACCACGCCACCCTCGTTGATCTTCTTGCCGTCCTGTTTGATGGAACTGACATAGTAGACGTTCTTGTAGCCGTACTTGTACAGGAAGGCCACGACGTAGGCGGCACGGTGAGCCGTGCGGCAGAAGACCATGATCTTCTGGTTGGGGTCTTTGATCTTCTTGGGAATGGTGTACATATGACCGGCGTGGATGTGGCTGCTGCCCTCGATGTGGAATGCGTCAAACTCGGGGTGGGTGCGCACGTCCAGCAGAATGGTGTCGCTCTGGCCGGCCAGAACCTTCAGCCACTCGGCATGCAGATCGTCGATGTTGATGATCTTGTCGGCCGGAATCACCGAGGTGAACTCTTTCCAGAAAGCCTTTTCGTTATCAACCAGGGGATTGTCGCCAGCAAAGGCCATGCCCGCAACACCCAGCACAAAAATCATCGCAACAAAGAGGCTGATAGCTTTTTTCATCTCTCCACCTTCTTTCCTAGATTTCGTTAATATCCTTTTGTCTGCGCCGGTCAAACCGATGCAGGCTATCTCCATGGCTGCCTTGTCAGCAGCCTTCGTCTTCGATTACAATACCGCCGCCTTTTTTAGGGGCGGCCGGTTTGGGCGGGGGCGGGGGGGAGGGCGCCGAACCCTGGGAAACGGCTTCGCCGCCGGAGCCGGGCGCTGGGGCGCCGGACACCTGGACCTTGCCGGCCTTCTTGACTTGGTCGGCCACGTCGTACATCACGCAAAGGTCATAGTAGGCCCAAGCCGTGGCCGAGGTGGGGTCGGCCGTTATGGCCAGTTTAAAATAAGATTTCGCGTCGGAGTAAAGGCCGCGGTCAAAGGCCTGGCGGCCATAACGCAGATTTTCGGCGCATAGGTTCTGGTCGGTGCAGACCTTGGGGTTGCTGACCGCCGGAGCGGTGTTTTGCTGGGCCGCCGCCGCCAGGGCCAGGCCCATGGCCAGGGCCAGAACAAGAGCCATGACAATGTGTTTGCTCTTCATATAATCCCTCGGTTTAGCTCGTCCCTCCGGTAGTTTTGGCAAACCACGCCGCCGGACGGAGGTTGTTTGGTGGTCGCCGGAAACTTGCGGCCAGTATAACAAGGGCGGAACTTAAACACAACGGACAAAAAACACCTTTTTAATCAGTATGTTGCCCTGGGGTTAGGTATGGATTTCCGGTTCGGCGCCGCTTGTTTTACATACGCATGATATATCACCGGCCAGCATTGCCGGGAATAAAAAGTTATCGAGTCCTATTATTGATATTGGTGATCATCGCCTGATTCCCGGCAAATGCACAAACGGTCGGGAGTGAGCTTGGGATTAAATCCCCGAGTCCCTCGCTCTTTGCAACCTGGCGATTTCATTTACAAGGTTGCTGAGGCGGCCCTTGATCTCGGCGTCCAGGTCCACAAAGTGCAGAGCCGTGACGACCGGACCCCGCTTTGTGGCGGCTTTTTCGTCGGTGCGGACGACCTTGCATCTCATTTCCAGCAACATGCCGTTGCTCACAAGCTCGATATCAATGGATTGGCCGTGCTCCAGGTGCAGATTTGAAGGATGTGTCACTCTGGCTCCGCCCACCGACAGGTCCAATACGGGCAACTCTGTGCCTCCACCGGACACACGCAGTTGCAACGGCACCTCCGAGGCGGGCTCCACGCGGTAATGAAGGCGCAAAGTTGTCGGGGTCAGCCGGGTGGGCTGCATGACCACCAGGATGTTGTCCCTGAACCCGCCTTGCATGTCATAGTCTTCGATTATCTTCAATAATTTTGTTTTATATCCGACTCGAAGGTGGTGGCCCGGTTTGTCCGGGTCGGTGATGAGAAAGGTGAGTTCGATGCCTTGACCCACCACCCGCTGCATGACTGGCGGCGAGGTCTGGGCCAGGATAAGCAGGCCCTTGGGGGTGATGTCGTGGAGCATGCTGGAACGCACATCGATCAGGTCGCTGACCAGATCGGTGCTCATGGCGATGTTTACCTCGCGGCCGGGGCGCAGTGCCGCTTTGAGCAGCTCCTTTTGGGGATCCTGCTTGGGCTTCGGTTCGGGCGGCGTCTTAGTGCCGTTTTTCTTACGTGTAAAGATCACGTCGGCAGTCTTAACTCGGCTCTACCACCTCTTGACAGAGCCGCCAACAAGCCCCACTATATTGCGAAGTAAAAACCCGGATGCCATACAGGGGCTCAGATAATGAAATTTATTGTTAATCTGCTTTTGTTCGTAGACTATATCCTTACAATCTATATGTTTATAGTCGTTGCGGCCGCATTGATCACCTGGGTGCAGCCAAACCCTTATAATCCTATTGTAAGATTCCTTTTCCAGGTTACGGAACCTGTTTATGCCCGGATCAGGAGATTCATCCCGACCAACTTCGGCGGCTTTGATGTCGCCCCCATGATTCTGATCTTTGCAATTATATTTATCCAGCGAGTCGGAATCACTAGTCTGATCCAGATGCTTAGCGGCAATTAGGGACTAGCTGGAAAAACACACCTCCACCGCAAAGTCGCCGCTGTCTGTGCTGAAGGGTATGGCTATCACCGGCCCTTTGGTCATATGTTTGATGGTGTGGCCCTTGCCGGTGATCACCGACGGAATCGCGGCCTTGAGCATTATGTTTTTTTCCGACAGCTCGCGCCGCGCGTCACCGGAAATCATGTTGGTGATCTCGCCCACGGCGTCTTCGACCTCATGATTGACGCTGGTGATGGATTCGCCGAACATGTTGCTGACGATGTTGCAGATGCATGATTCGGTGAATGAAACCGAGAGCGATCCTTCGGATTCACCCGTGATGCCGATTACCGCCGATACGTCGCCAGTGGCTTGGGTGTCCTTTTTGACAAACGGCTTGCCCGGTTTGACGTCCGTGAAAGCCATGGTCTTGATGACATTGACGGTGGCGGTAAGAAAAGGGTTAATCAATTCGACGTTCATCGGTATCATCCAAATAATTAAGCTTTTATGACCTGATGGTGGTTCAAAGAAACTATCATCTCCTCTCGATTTAACCATTTGCCAAGGTGTAGTGCAAGCCTTTGGAGAGATACAACGTGAATACGGACAATAAATGGAGTTTGGTTTCCGGCCAAAGCGTTTTCGACCACCCTGTGCTGAATGTGAAATATGACCTGTTCAGACGCGGAGACGGCAGGGAAAAGAATTTTGTGACCCTGGAAAGTCCGGACTGGGTCAATGTCGTGCCCATCACCGCCGACGGCCAGGTTGTGCTGATTCGCCAATACCGTTTCGGCGTCGACGATTACACCCTGGAGATCCCCGGAGGTTTGGTGGACCCCGGCGAGGAGCCCATCGCGGCCGGAGCCAGGGAACTGTTGGAAGAGACCGGCTATGCCTCGCCCGGCCTGGTGCCCATCGGCAAGGTGAGCCCCAATCCGGCGCTTTTCACCAATACATGCCATACATTTCTGGCCCCCGACGCCCGGCTCAACGGCAGGCAGCGTTTGGACGACGACGAAAATATCGAGGTGATAACCCGACCGGCCTCGGACCTGCCGGGCCTGGTGTCCTCGGGCGCCATCGACCATTGCCTGGTAGTGGCCGCATTGACCTTTTATTGGCTGCACCAGGGCAGCGTGGGCCTTGCCCCGGCCTGACAATTGGGGGTATTGTGTGCTAGCCCGCCACGGGCGCTGGAAAGGATGCGTTAATGGTTGACCAGAGCCTTTTGGCCCGCCTGCCCAAGGTGGACCAGCTTATGAACCGGGATGATCTGCTGGAGTTGATCTCCTGCGTGCCCCGGCAGTTGGTGTTAAAGGCAGTGCGCCAGGCAATAGATGAATTGCGCCAGGCCATTATGGAAGGGGTGGAATTGCCCTTGGCCCGGCTTTCCGACCAGGCCGTGGCCCTGCGCGCCGCCGAACTGGCCCGGCAACTGGCCCAACCCAGTCTGCGCTCGCTGGTAAACGCCACCGGCGTGGTGGTGCACACCAATCTGGGCCGCTCGCTGCTGCCCGAGGCCGCGCTGAAACGCCTGATCGATCTGAACCGGACGTACACGAACCTGGAATACAACCTGGAAAAGGGCGCCCGGGGCAGCCGCTACGACCACGTGGCCGAGATTCTCCAGGAAATCACCGGCGCCGAGGCCGCCCTGGTGGTCAACAACAACGCCGCCGCGGTGTTTTTGGCCCTGCAAACCCTGGCCCAGGGCCGGGAGGTCATCGTCAGCCGGGGCCAATTGGTGGAGATCGGCGGCAGCTTCCGCATCCCCGAGGTCATGGCCCGTAGCGGGGCCATCCTGCACGAGGTGGGCTCCACCAACAAGACCCACCTGCATGACTATGAAAACGCCATCAACGATCAAACGGCAATGCTTTTAAAGGTCCACACCTCAAACTTCGCCGTGGTCGGTTTCCACTCCGCGGTGCCCATACCCGAACTGGCCGAATTGGGCAAAAAATACGGCCTGCCGGTGATGGACGACCTGGGCTCGGGCTGCTTCATGGATCTGAGCATATTCGGGCTGCCCAAGGAGCCCACCGCCCAGGAGGCCCTGCACCAGGGGGCCGATCTGGTCACTTTCAGCGGCGACAAGCTGCTGGGCGGGCCCCAGGCCGGAATCATCCTGGGCCGGGCTGACCTGGTGGAGCGGCTGCGCAAAAACGCCATGAACCGGGCCCTGCGCATCGATAAATTGACCCTGGCCGCCCTGGAGGCCACCCTGGAGCTTTACCGCGACTCGGCAAAGGCCATCCAACAGATACCCACCCTGCACATGCTTTCGCTGGGCTACAAGACCTTGGCTGGCCGGGCCGCGCGGCTGGCCGGACAGCTTAACGGCATGGGGCTCGAACGCCTTAAAGTGACCACTCGAAGAGGCATCAGCAAGGTGGGCGGCGGGGCGTTGCCCTTGGCCGAACCGGCCACGCGGCTGTTGGATATCAGTATCGACGGCCTCAGCCCCACGGCCCTGGAAGCGGCCCTGCGAAGCTGGAGCAAGCCGGTGATCTGCCGCCTGGAGGACGGACACCTGCTGATGGACGTGCGCACCCTGTTGCCCGGTGACGGCTCGGTGATTGCCGAGGCCCTGACTTTTTTGGCCAGTTGAATCGGAGAATAGACTTTGGCTGCTCCCCTCCGGCCCGGACCGCAATTGGACCAAACAACCCTTGAACGCTACGCCGAAACGCTCAAACCGCCGTTCCGGCGGGCCCTGGGAAGCGGCAGGGTCGATATTCTGCCTCCGCCCGAAGGCGCGGACGCCGCCGATCCCTTGGCGGGAGCCGTGGCCCGGGGCCGGGCCCTGTTCGACGAGGCCGGAGGGCGGCTGCTGATTCCGCTTATCAGCAACGGGCGCTGCCTGGCCATCCTGGCCGTCCACGATGTAAAGGCCGACAGCCTGACCCCGGCGGTGGGGCCGTTTCTGGCCTCCCTGGTGGAGACGGCCCTGGAAAACGTGCGCCTGCGCCTGGCCGCCGACGTGGACCCGGTCAGCGGCCTGTTCAACGAAGCCGTCCTGGATCAAAACCTGACCACCGCCGTTAGCCGCCTGCAACCGGCGGCCCGCCGGGGCCGCCCGGCCATGGAGACCGGCCCGGTCCACCGCCTGGGCCTGGCCCTGGTGGAGATCGATACGCTATACGCCCTGCGGGAACGCCACGGACGGGCCCTGGCCGACCAGGCCATGGCCTTGGTGGCTTCCCAATTGCAGCGCCAGATGCCCGAGGCCCTTTGCCTGGCCCGGCTGGGCGGCTCCTTGGCCGTGTGCTGGGAAGACAGTTCTGGCAATCCCCGCCGCACCGCCGCCGCCCTGCTCAAGGGCCTGGCCGATATAACCCTGCAAGCTCCCCAAGGTTCGCTGTGGCGGGTCAACCTGCTGATGGGCGCGGCCTTCATGGGGCCCGAGGACTGCCGGGGACTGGCCGCCGACGCCGCGGCCGTACTCAAGGCCAGGGCTCTGCGGGCCTTGGCGGCGGCCCGCCGGACCGGTCCCGGCCAGCTCACGGCCTATGCGGATATCGCCAGGGGCCTGGGCCGGGTGGTTCGCTCCCTGCCCCTGGGCCGGGTGCTGTTGAACATCGGCCGGGCCGACGGCGTGCTCATGGGCCAGCGCTTCCAGGCCACGGCCGAGGACGGCAGGGGCGTGGCCGAGGTCGTCGTGCTGGAAACAGCCGAGGACGAATCAACGGCCCTGGTGCAAACCGTGGCCGACCCGGCCCGTCCGCCCAGACCCGGCGACGGTTTGGTGATGTTGGACCCTGCTGCCGGAGCCGAGGCGGCCGAGGCCCAGGATGGCCCGGTGCGCGAGGTGGCCGTCGGCTCCCAGAGGTTCGAGGCGGCCGTGGACGAGGAGACCGGCCTGATCACCCGTCTTTCCCTGGCCCAGGTTTTGGACAAGCTCTGCGCCATGGACGAGCCCATGGCCGGGGTGCTGGTGCGCATCGAAGGCCTGGAGGGCCTGCGCCAGACCAGTGGTCGGGTTGGAGCCGAGGCCCTGATGGGCTCCCTGGCGGCGGAGGCGGCCAAGCTCTTTCCGCCCCAGGCCATATTGGGACGCCACAGCCCGGACACCATGGCCGTATTTATCCCCGGCGCGGCGGCGGACGAGGCCGCCGAACTGGCGGCGGGCCTGTTGCAGACCATGGCCGGGCGCACCGAACGGCCCGTGCGGGCCGGGGCAGCGGCTCATCCCTGTCCGGGCTGGCAGCCGGATCATGTCCTGGACAATGCGGCCAAGGCCCTGATCCATGCCGGATTCCTGGAGCCCTTCAACGCGGTGGCCTTTGACGCGGTGAGCCTCAACATCAGCGGTGACGTGTTGTTTGGCCAGGGCCTGATCAACGAGGCCGTGGCCGAATATGAAAAGGCCCTACTGTTGAACGACGCCGAACCCAATGTGCATAATTCCCTGGGCGTGTGCTATGCCCAGATGGGCCAGATGGACCGGGCCATGAAACACTTCAACCTGGCGGCCAAGGCCGCGCCGGATGATTTCATGGCCCACTTCAACATGGGCTGCGCCCTGGCCGCGGCGGGCCGGGACCAGGAAGCCGCCGACAGCCTGGTGCGCAGCCTGGAGTTGCAGCCGGACCACGGCGACAGCCTGTTGCAGCTTGGCCTGCTGGCCAAAGGCCGGGGCGATATCGCCGGGGCCTCCGACTATTTGGGCCGGGCCGCCAAGTCCGGGGATTGCCGGGACGGGGTCCACCGCCATCTGGGCGAAGTGTTGCTGGCCCGGGGCCGTTTGGCCGAGGCCGAGGAGGCCTTCAACCTGGCCGTGAAGCACCAGCCCAGGGAGGCCGCCGGTCTGGCCGGTCTGGCCGGATTGTATCTGGAGCGGGGTGCCAACCTGGAAATCGCCCTGAGCCTGGCCCAGCGGGCCGCGGCCCTGGAGCCGGAACAGGCCAGGCATGTCCTGTTGGCCGCCGACATCCTGGAGGCCCAGGGCCGCCCGGCCGAGACGGCCGACCTGCTCAAGGACTTGGCCGAAGGCAAGCCCGATGACGCCTATATCCAGTTGCGCATCGGCAAGCTGCGCCTGATCCACGGCGATGCCGACGCGGCCCGCCGCCACTTCACCAAGGCCCTGGAGCTGGACTCGGGCCTGGGCGAGGCCCGCCAGGCCCTGGCCGGTCTGGACTGATGCCCGCCGCTTTCCAGCGCCTGCGCCTGGGAACCTGCGTGTGCTATCTGTTACCCGCCGACAACGGCTGGGTGCTTGTGGACGCGGGCAACCGGGGCCAGGTGAACAACTTTGCCCGCAAGCTGGGCCGCCTGGGGATCAACCCGGCCGACATCCGCCTCATCGTATTGACCCACACCCACTTTGATCATGTTGGCTCCCTGGCCGCGATCAAGGAGCTTTGCGGCTGTCCGGTGGCCGTGCATGCCGCCGAGGTCCAAAGGCTGGCCCAGGGCCGGGCCGACATCCCGCCGGGCAACCGGGCCTGGAGCAGGTTTCTGGTGAGCCGGGCCCATCTTCTGCAACCCCGCTGGCCCAGGTTCCGGGCCGTGGAGCCCGAGGTGATAATCAACGGCGATACGGATCTCGCGGACTGGGGCCTGGAGGCGAGGGTGATCCATACGCCGGGGCACACCTCCGGATCGCTTAGCGTGCTCACCCCGGACGGCGACGCCTTTGTGGGCGACCTCTGCGTTTACCATCCGCCGTTCACCGGTCGCCATGTCCTGCCGCCCTTTGCCGAAGAAACGCCTATTATCCCGCAATCATGGCAAAAATTGCTTCAAGCCGGGGCCAGGGCCATCCATCCGGCCCATCTCCGGTCGTTTCCCGCCACGCGCCTGGCCAGGGAGGTCGGGCCGATAATGACCGAGCCTCATTGAAAAACCAGCACACATGTAAAGTCAATTGACAAGACAATGAGCGCCCGGTACTTTTCCGAACATGGGCGAAAAATATTTCCAACAAACCATTGAAGTGGTTCACACCGGCGTAGCCGTTATCGGCGCGGGAGTGGCCGGGCTTTCGGCGGCCCTGGAGGCGGCCAAGCGCACCGACGTGGCCCTGTTGCACCGTGGCCGGGCCGAACAAAGCAACACCCACCAGGCCCAGGGCGGCATCGCCGCCGCCGTGGAGCCGGGCGACACCCCGGAGCAGCACCTTGCCGACACTCTTGTGGCCGGGGCCGGGGCCTGCGTTGAGCGGGCCGTGGATGTGCTGGTCAGGGAAGGGCCGGAGCGGGTGGGGGAACTGGCGGCTCTGGGCTGCCCGTTCGACCGCAGGCCCGACGGGTCGTTCCGGGTGAGCCGGGAGGGGGCCCACAACCGGGCCAGGGTCATTCCGGCGGGCGGCGACAGCACGGGCCGGGCCGTGGCGCTTACCCTGCTGGCCCAACTGCCGGACCAAAAAAACATCAACGTGTTCGGTGGCATGCGGGTTTTGGAGTTCCTGGTCCGCAGGGGCCGTTGCGTGGGTCTGGTGGCCTGTGACGAGGCGGGCGCGCTCAAGGCCTTCATGGCCAGGGCGGTGGTCCTGGCCGGCGGCGGCTGCGGCAGACTCTACGCGCGCACCACCGGCGGGCCGTTCTGCGACGGCCAGAGCCTGGCCCTTGCCCAACGCGCCGGGGCTGCCCTTGCCGACATGGAGTTCGTGCAATTTCATCCCACGGCCCTGGACGCGCCGGGCGTGGACCCGCTGCCCCTGGTCTCCGAGGCGGTGCGCGGCCACGGCGCGGTGTTGGTGGACCAGAGCGGCCACCGCTTCATGCCCGCCATCCACCCCATGGCCGAACTGGCCCCCAGAGATGTGGTGGCCAGGGCAATATACGCCATACGCGTCAGCGGCCAAAGGGTATATCTGGACGCCACTGCCTTTGGCCGCGAGTTTGCCCGGCGCTTTCCCCAGGTCAACGGCCTGTGCCTGAAATACGGCATTGATCCGGCCACCGAGCCCGTTCCCGTAACTCCGGCGGCCCACTTCACCATGGGCGGCGTGGCCAGCGACCTGCACGGATGCACCAGCCTGCCGGGCCTGTTTGTCTGCGGCGAGGCGGCCCGCACCGGAGTGCACGGGGCCAACCGCCTGGCCAGCAATTCCCTGCTGGAGGGGCTGGTCTTCGGGCCCAGGGCGGGCAAGGCGGCCACCACCCGCCCGGCCCCCACGCCGGACGGCATCGGCCATTGGATGAGCCTGGACCAGTTGGCGGCCATGATGCCCAGGGGCGTTGAACCAGCGGACCTGTGGCCTTTGCCCGGCGAAGCCGGCGACCCGGCCATAGCCGAACTGCGCCGGGTGATGTGGCGGCACGCGGGCCTGGTGCGCAACGACACGGGCCTGGGCCTGGCCGCCTGGATCATCAAGGAGATGCGGGAACAGGCCGCCACCGGCCAGACCACACTGCTCAACATGCTGCAAACGGCCTCGGCCATCGTCCGGGCCGCCACGGCCCGCCGGGAAAGCATGGGCGCCCATTTCCGCGATGACGCGCCGGCGGCCGCCCCGGCGGCGGAGGCCCGTTGATGGACAAGATGATTCTGCGCCGGGCCGTGCGCTGTTTTCTGGAGGAAGACATCGGCCGGGGCGACATTACCAGCCGTACCGTCATACCCGCAGGGACCATGGCCACCGGCCAATTCGTCAGCAAGGCCCAAGGCGTATTGGCCGGGCTGCCGGCTGCCGAGGCCGTCTTCGCCGAGGTCGATCCGGCCGTTGAATTCAAACCATTACTTGCCGAAGGCGAGGCTCTCCAGCCGGGCGAGGTGTTCGCCCGGGTCAAGGGCCCGGCCCGGTCGCTGTTGGCCGGGGAGCGCCTGGCCCTGAACCTGTTGCAGCGGGCCAGCGGCGTGGCCACGGCCACTGCGACGGCGGTTCAGGCTGCGGCACCTTACGGCGCCAAGATTCTCGACACCCGCAAGACCACTCCCGGCCTGCGCTTTTTGGAAAAATACGCCGTGCGCGTCGGCGGCGGGGTCAACCACCGCCAGGGCCTGGACGACGCGGTGTTGATCAAAGACAACCACATCGCCGTGGCCGGAGGCGTGGCCGAGGCCGTGGCCGCCGCCAAGGCCGGAGCAGGGCCCATGGTCCGCATCGAGGTGGAAGTCGACACCCTGGATCAACTGGCCCAGGCCCTGGAGGCCGGGGCCGAGGTGATCATGCTCGACAACATGACCCTGGAGCAGATGGCCCAGGCTGTAAAGCAAACGGCGGGCCGTGCCGTGCTGGAGGCCTCGGGCGGGTTGAGCCCCGCCGACGCCGCCAGGGTGGCCGCCACGGGGGTCGATTACATATCCATGGGTTGGCTGACCCACAGCGCGCCGCCTTTGGATCTAAGCCTGGACATAGAACAAATGACCGGTGAGGGAAATTAGATGAGCACCAACGCAGCCGTGGTCAACGATCCTGGTACCCAAGCAAACGCCCCCTTTGACGCCGAGACCCGGCGCAGGCTTTCCGAACTCCGGTCACAGCTTGGCGACGACCTGCTGATACTGGGCCACCATTACATGAGCAGCGAGGCCATCCGCTGGGCCGACCTCACCGGCGATTCCCTGGCCCTGTCCCGCCTGGCCGCCCAGTCCACGGCGGAGAATATCGTTTTTCTGGGCGTGCATTTCATGGCCGAGACCGCCGATATCCTGACCACTGAGGACCGGAAGGTGCTTTCGCCCGATATCGGCGCAGGCTGCCTCATGGCCGAGATGGCCTCCATCGGCCAGGTGTTGCAGTGCTGGAATCACCTGGTCAAAAACAACGGCAAACAGACCATACCCATCACCTATGTCAATTCGTCTGCCAAGCTCAAGGCCTTCTGCGGCGAGCACGGCGGCGCGGTCTGTACCTCCTCCAACGCCGAAAAGGTCCTGGCCTGGGCCCTGGAGCAGGGCGGCCGGGCGCTGTTTTTCCCGGATATGCACCTGGGCCGCAACGCGGCGGCGGCCCTTGGCGTCACCGGCGACGAGGTCGCCCGCTGGGTGCGGGCCGAGAACCGGCTGCGGGGCGATATGAACAAGGCCAGGGTGATAGTCTGGGACGGTTTTTGCCCGGTCCATGTGGGCTTTACGGTCATGGATGCGGAGCGGGTCAGGGTTTCCAATCCGGGCATCAAGGTCGTCGTTCACCCCGAATGCCCCAGGGAAGTGGTCGAAGCCGCCGATGACAGCGGCTCCACCGAAAAGATCATCAAGCTCGTGGAACAGTCGCCTTCCGGCTCGGCCTGGGCCATTGGCACCGAGATCAATCTTGTCAAGCGTCTTGCGGGCAATCATCCTGATAAAGTAATAATCAGCCTTAATTCGAACGTGCCACAATGCCCGGATATGGCTAAAATAAATGAAAGGGGGTTACTGACCGCCCTGCAAGGTATAGCGGAGGGACAGCCGAAGGGCGTGGTCAAGGTTGATCAACAAACGGCCCAATGGGCCCAAAAAGCGCTGGAGCGAATGTTTGCAGTTACATAATTATGCTCAATCACCGATGCACGAACGCCGCAAACAAATTCTGGAAATCCTGGCCGGATCACGGCAGCCGGTCATAGGAGCCGACCTCTCGGAAAAACTTGGTGTCAGCCGTCAAGTCATCGTTCAAGACATGGCCATTCTCCGGGCCGAGGGCCATGAAGTCCTGGCCACGCCACGGGGCTATCTCCTCAATAACACCGATGTGCCAAAGGGCCAAAGGGCCGTGGTGGCCGTACGGCACGACGCATCCCGCACCGAAGAGGAATTGTGCGTCATGGTGGACCACGGCCTGCATGTCATCGATGTAATCGTGGAACATCCCGTATACGGCGAGATGCGTGGCAACCTGATGCTCAAGACCAGGGTGGACGTGGGCCGCTTCATCTCCCAGATGAACAAGCGCGAGGCGCCGCTGCTGTCGGCCCTTACCGACGGCGTGCACATGCACACCGTGGAATATGACGATCCCGCCGTCCTCGAGATGGCTCTGGATGAACTGTCCCGCAGGGGTATCCTGATCGATTATTGATTTTTGCCGTTAACCGGCAGGCTCAAGGTGAATACCGCGCCCTTGCCCGGCTCGCTGTCCACCACCAGCCGGCCGCCGTGCATGCTGGCTATGGCTTTGGCCGCGGCCAGGCCCAGGCCGTAGCCCTGACGGTTTTTCCCGCCGCGGCCTCTGAAAAACGGCTGGAAGATAAGGGCCAGTTCGTCGGGGTCGATACCCGAGCCCTGGTCGGCCACCTGGATTCGGGTTTCCTGGTCGGTGGCCGTGATGGATAGGCTGACCGTGGTGCCCTTGGGCGAGTGCTGGAGGGCGTTGTCCAGCAGGTTGCCGAAGATCCGCCCCAGCAGTTCGCGGTCGGCTATCAGCGGCGTACTGTCGGGGCAGTTCAGATCAAGCTTCACCCCGGCCGCGTCAAACAACGGTTGCAGACTTGCCGCCAGTTGCCTGATTTCCATTGTAAGGTCCAGCTTGTTCGGGACCATCTCCACCGCGCCGTCCTGCAGGCGGCTCATCTCCAGAAAACGATGGACAAAGCCTTCCAGGCGCGCGGATTCCTTTTCGATGACCTTCACGTATTTGCTGCGGTTTTCCGGGCTTAGGTCCGCGTCCTTGCGCAGGAGCATGTCGGCGAAACCGCGGATGCTGATCAGCGGCGTCTTCATGTCGTGGGCCAACATGGAAATGATCCTGGCCCGGTTGCGCTCCAGGGTCTTGACTTCGCTGATATCCTGGAACGTCTCCACGCCGCCGGTCAGCTTGCCGTGCTGGTCGAAGATGGCCGCGGCCCGGAAACGCACGTCGGTTTTGCCTCCCTCGACCGATTGGACCTGCCAATCCTCGGGACCCACGGGCTTGGCCTCGGTAATGGAGCGCTTCAGCGGGCAAAGCGGATCGTCGCCGCAGCCAAGCACTTCCGAACAGCGCCGTCCAAGGGCCCGGTTCAGACTTTGACCGGTGATGGCTTGGGCCCATGGGTTCATCTGGGTAACGCTTAGATGTTCGTCAACGGCGATGACCCCCACCGGCAGGCTTTCGAACAAGACCCTCTGGCTCTCCAAGGTGTGGCGGAGTTCCTGCTCCATGAGCTTTTGGCGGGTTATGTCACGGATCAGCGACTGCTTGGCCAAGCTGCCGTCGGGGCGCCTGAGCAGCGTATCGTTCATTTGATACCAGCGGCCGTCCATTTCGTTTTTCACTTCCCAGCGGATGGTTTCCCCGGCAAACACCCGGTCGTTCACGCACCAGCCGCAGGGCTGGTCCAACTGATGCAGTGCTTTATGGCACTTTTCGCCCGTGGCGTCCCGCCCCAACCTGCGGATCAGCATTTCATTCATGTATTCGATGCGGTAATCGGGCCCGCAGATATAAATCATGCCGTCAAAGGCCCTGGTCAGGGCCTCGAAGTGGGCGGCTCCGGCATCAGTGTATTGGCGTTTTTCCAAACGGTGAAGCAGGAACCAATGGCCGGAGTCTTCCATGGGGTGAGCTGTCGCCGACACCAGCAATGTTGCGCCGTTGGGCAGAATAATGCTTTTTTCGTATGAAACAGGATTTGACGTGGTGGCCGAATGCGCCAGAAGCATTTTTTCGGCGCTGCGCTGGAGGGCCGGGCTCAGCTTGCTCCAACTCTTGCCCATGATTTCGTCATCACTGTTGAGGCCGGTCAGGGCGCGAAAGGCACCGTTGCCGCAGGTGATGCGGCCTTCAGGGCCAATGGCGGCGAAAGGAACGGGTGAATGTTCCATGGCCTTGACCAGTTCGGCAAGTTGAGTCGGTGCGTCTCGGCTCATTCCTCCTCTTGTCTCACCCGCCGTCAGGCCAGATGCCTGGTCGGATGTCATGGATTGTCCGTCGCTTTAGCCGTGGCCTCCGCCACTTTTCCCCAAGCTTAATGTCGGTCTCCAATTGTTCATCATAGCAACTTTACATCTCATGCACCAAGGGCTATGGCCGTGAACACCGCTAGAAAAATGCCGGTCCACCTTCGGCCCACCGCCGTATTCCACTGTCCGGCGCGAACCGCTTGCCGTGGTCTTGGGCCAAGTCTTCCAGGGTGTCCAGGGCCTTTTGTGGGCCCATCTCCTCCAACAAATGCAGCGGGCCGCCGCCAAAGGCCGGATAGCCCAGGGCGTGCGCGGCCAACAGCTCGATATCCCGGGCCGAGCCGGTCATGCCCGCCGTGAGCATTGCCGCGGCGCTGTTGGCCAAAAGCAAGGTGATCCGCTGTTGGATTTCCTCCTTGCTTATTCCAGCATTGGTGGCGGTTTGTGGCGCATCGCCGCGCATGGCCAGGGGACCTTGGGCAAAGCCCATTTCCAGCATGGCCTGGTCGATTTGCCCGGCGTCTGCTCCGTCATGAATGAGCATCACGGCCTCGGCCATATAAACCGAACGCAGCCTGCCGCTGATGCTGCCCGGACCGCTGTTGGAGATGATGATGCCCTTGCCCAGGGCCGCGGCCAGGGCGGCGGCGGTGTCCACGGCCCATTCGGCGGTGGATTCGCCCCGCACGATCTCGGCCACGGCCGATCGGTGCACCGGATCGAACAAGCACAGGCCCACCACCCTCTCCGGGTTGGCTATGCCTTTGGCCGCCTCATTGAGTGGCGGGGTGGGGGCGGTGCTGGCCAGCACGGCTTCCGGCCCGGTGACATCGGCCAACCTGGCCAGGGTCTTTTGGGCCTCCATGACATCGCCGCCGGCCAGATCGAGGATAAAGTCGCAACCCGCCAGGGCCTGGGGTGTGTCGCCGATAAACAGGCGGTCCAGGCGGGCCCGGTGTTCGTCTTTTGTGATGCGGCCCCGTTTGAGCAGTTTTTCCAGTACGGTCGCCACCATGGCCTGGAGTTTGTTTTTCGCGCCGCTGTCCGGCTCCCAAACCGCCACCGGGCAAAAGGCCAGGGCCGCGGGCGCCAGGCCCAGAGCCGGACCGGTTGCGCCCACCAGGCCCAGGCGGTTGATCAGCCGAGCATGGCCGCCGGGTTTGGTCTTTTTTAGGCCGTTGGCGGCTACGAAATGCCAGACAAGGTTGCGGGACTGGCTGCTGGCCACCAACTCGCCGAACAATTCGTCCTCGCGCCGGCGCGCCGCTTCCGGGCCGTGTTTGATGCGCTCCTCCAGGCCCTCCAGCACTGCAAGGGGCGCAGGCAGCAGGCCACGGGTGGAGTCCATGACGCTTTGGCGCACGGCCTGGAGCATGCCCGGATCAAGGGCATCGGTGTGGGGCTCGGGCGGTGCAAGGCTGCCGTCGGCCATGGCCAAAGCGTCGGAAGCGGCCCGGTCCAATAGCCGGCCCGGCTCCACCAGGGCGTCGATAAGGCCGATTTCCAGGGCCTTGGCCGGGGTGATGTTGGCGGCGGTGACCAAAAGGGGTATGGCCTCGGCCGGGCCCACGCGCTCCAGCAGGCGGCCCGGAATACCGCCCGCCGGAATGAAGCCCAGACGCACAGCCGGGAAGCCGAAGGTCAACCCCGGAGCGTCGGCGGCCACGATGCGGCCGCAACACAGGCCCAGGCCCAGGCCGCCGCCCAGGACCGCGCCGTGCACCGCGGCCACCAGGGGCTTGGCGAAACCTATCATGATGTCCAGGGTGCGGCTGGTGCCGGCCAGGGAAGCGGTGGCCTCGGCCGGGCTGGCGGCCAGGGCCAGGGCCTTGAGGTCGGCTCCGGCCACGAAGCTGGTCTTTTTGGCCGAAGCCAGGACCACGGCCCGAATGGAATTGTCGGCCGCCAGCTCTCCCAGGCGCACGGCGAGTTCGTCCAACAGTTCGGAGGCAAGGGCGTTCACCGGCCGTCCCGGCTGGTCCATTATCAACAAAGCGCAACCATCGGGCCGTTTTTCTATTCTTGTGGCTTGCATGCCGCCTCCATCGGTTGGTGATCTGGTCATACCAGGTGGATTATCATTGGCTTTGCGAAAAAGTCAAGCAGGCCCGAGGTCCATGTTATTAACCGCCTTGTTATTGGTCTTGGCCCTTGGGATTGCTTTGTGGTATGAATTTGGCCATGAAGTCTGACCAGATTAACAGCATAGGGCCTTTGGAAAAGACGCCCACCATGAGCAGGCGCGTGGCCGACTACCTTTCCAGGCTTGTCGCCGACGGCACGCTGAAGCCCGGAGAAAAGCTGCCCGGCGAGACGGCCCTGGCCCAGCGTTTGGGCGTCAGCCGCCCGACCCTGCGCGAAGCCTTGGGCGTCTTGCAGGTCAAGGGCCTGTTGGAGGTGCGGCCCCGTTCAGGCACCTATGTCACCAGCGCCGTGGATGGAGGCGGCGGCAACGTTGTCGACGAGCTTGTGGCCGTGGACCCCACCAAAATCTGGGAGCTTCTGGAGATCCGCAAGGTGGTCGACACCGAGGCCGCGGCGCTGGCCGCTCGGCGGCGCAACCCGGCCGACTTGGCCCGCCTGGATGAGATCATGCAGTCGGTGCGCAACCTCGGCGGACAGGACCTGATCCGGCGCAGCGAAGGCGGCAAGGCCTATGCCCGGTTTTTCGCCTTTTTAGCCCATGCCACCCACAACACACTCTACAGCCACCTGATGAGCTGGGTCAGTAGCACCCTGCGCCATCTGGTGCCCTACAGCCGCCAGAGGCTTTCAGGCAAGCCGGAAATCGGCGACGCCATACTGGGCCACATCGTGGCCATTGCCAGGTCCGTGGAGGACTCAGACCCCCAGGCCGCCCGGCGTACCACCCTGGAACACCTGGAATTTCTGGAAAAGGCCCTGCGCGAACTACACACCGAGGAAACCAGCCAGCCGAACTGATGCGTGAAGACCTGGGATGGGCCCAGGCCATATGGCATATGCCGCCCCGGACAATCTTTTTGTGGCGGGCTTGCCGCCTGGCTGCGATACTACGGACCGCAGGCCCGCATCCGGGCCTTCAATTTACACGGCGCTTTTCTGAAGCCTGGTATTTAACATTCTACAATAACTGGAGAAATGCCCATGAGCGCTTCCGAGACGGCCATGTGGGTGACTGAAGTAATAACGGACTGGGATGTGTATCATCACGGCGTAAGCCGGGTGATAGCCCACACCAAGACGCCTTATCAGGAAATGTATGTGGTGGAAAGCCCGTCGTTCGGCCGCGCCCTGGTCCTGGACGGCAAGTGGCAGAGTTCCCAGCACGATGAATTCATCTATCACGAGGCCCTGGTCCAACCGGCCATGATCATGCAGGGCGGGCCCAAGAAAGTGCTGATCCTGGGTGGCGGCGAGGGGGCCACCATCCGCGAGGCCCTGCGCTGGTCCAGCGTGGAGCGGGTGGTCATGGTCGACATCGACCCCGACGTGGTCCAGGCCTGCCGCGAGCACATGGAGGTCATGCACCAGGGTTCGTGGGACGATCCGCGCCTGGAACTGGTCTTTGACGACGCCTGGGTCTATCTGGAAAACACCACCGAGGCCTGGGACGTGATCATAAGCGACCTGACCGACCCCCTGGAGGAAGGCCCGTCGTTCAAACTGTTCACCAAGGAATTCTACGAGATGGCCAAAAAGGCCCTGGCTCCCGGCGGCAAGCTGGTGGCCCAGGCCGGGCCGGTCTCGCCGGTGGAAGTGGCCCTGCACGCCCGGTTGTGCAACACCCTGGCCGACGTGTTCGGCGACGTGGTGTCGTACTGCGCGCCCACGCCCAGCTACGGGCGGGCCTGGGGATTCGCCCTGTGTTCGGCCGAGGCCATCGACCTGACGCCTGATCCGGCCAAGACCGACGACATCATCGCCGACAAGGTCAATAGCGAACTGAAGCTCATGGACGGCCGGACCCTGTTGGGCCTGCTGCAAACGCCCAAATACATCCGCACGGCCATTGCCAACAGCACCACGGTCTACACCATTGCCGCGCCGCCGCGCTTCGGCAACTTGGAAGGCTAGGCCACAGCCCTCAAACTGAAAACGCCGCGCTCCATCCGGGGTGCGGCGTTTTCTGTTGGAGGGGGCGTTGCCGCTCTGCTAGGATAGCCCGGTTTAATATATATAATTCCGCCGCCATTGGCGGCCCTTGGGGAGGACAACAATGAAAGCCGCAATCAAGTATATTCCCTTGGCTCTGCTGGCGTGTCTGCTTACGATGGCCTGTGAAAGCGGCGGCGGCAGCGGCACGGCGACCATAGGGGGCCATATGATCGGGAAATGGTCAGGCATGTATCAAGAACACGGCGGCGGCTGCAACGATTTTAAAGCTTACATAGGCCAACAGACAGAAGACCGATTCAGCGGTAACTTCCAGGAATCGCCGGTGGGCAAGGAATCTTTCTCTGGGACCGTCGATGAGGGGGGCGGAATAAACATCACCGGCCCAAAAGGCTTCGAAATGAACGGCATACTGGACGGTGATAGCTTTATGTCGGGCTACTACAAAACCTCTGATGGTCACACCGGCTATTGGGAGCTGGACCGTCAGTAGGCGGCCTTCTGTTCTGTCTGCCTCCTACACCACCGCGGCGCCGCCGAGTTTCGGCAATCTGGAGGGCTAACACCCGATCTAAATTACCTGCGCCGCGCTCCATCCGGGGCGCGGCGTTTTTATTGTGTGAGTGTTTACCACACTGCTATTATAAGCCAACTAATTAGTGATGTTTCATTGTAATGGCAGGGGGGATAAATGGACATATTTGTTAGTAGACCAACCAACGTTGATCCGGAATTTGAGTCAGGCTTGAGAAGCTTTTACCAGACGCTAAAGTTGCTCGATTTAACGCCGAGGACTATCGGTGTTTCCGATCAACCTATACGATCACCTTTAGATGAAGTTATTGAGCTTCTGCATAGCTGCCAAGGCATCATTGTTTTAGGATATCCTCAGATACTGGTTCAGAAAGGCTATTTAAAAACAAGGCGGATTGAAAAAGACCTCAGACTGGCGACTGAGTGGAACCACATTGAGGCAAGCCTAGCCTATGCGTTAGGTTTACCAATGCTGGTCATACACCACCAGGGTGTTTGCAGAGGCATTTTTGATCGGGGTGCTATTGGTAGCTTTTTTCTGTATGAGACCAACATGACATATGAAACTTGGGCGTTTGAACAGAACATCTCTGGTGCGCTGGAGAAATGGAAAGGAACTTTGACTAACGCCAAAGTCGGCAGCTTTAAGGCTTCGCAGAAAACACATCAACAGCCAATGTGTCCTAACTGCCCGACTATAATGAGCTGTCCTAGTCAGTAATTGCGTTGACAGTTTGGCCTTCCGGCAGATGGTTTAGGTTACTACGCTGCGTCCTCGATTTCTATCCCTTCATGGACATGCTTTTGATACAGCTCCAGGCCGTCGGTAAAGGTCTGAAAAGGGGTGCGCCCCTGGCAATAGCGGCCCTGATGGGTCCGTTCGGTGTTGTAGTAGGTCATGAAGGCGTCCAGGTCGGCCTGGATTTCATCCAGCGTGCGGTACAGCTTTTTCCGGAAGGCCACCTCATAGAATTCATTTTGGATGGTCTGGTGGAGCCGCTCCACCGCTCCGTTGGTCTGGGGATGGCGCACCTTGGTTCTGGTGTGCTCAATGTCGTTGAGGTGCAGAAATAGCTCGTAGGGGTGGCTGTCCTGACGACCACACAGCTCCGGGCCATTGTCGGTGAGCACCCGGTGCACCCTGATGCCGTGATGGTCGTAAAAAGGCAGCACCCTGTCGTTGAGCAGGTCGGCGGCAGTCAAGGTCGTCTTTTCCCGGTAGACCTTTGCAAAGCCGTGGCTGCCGTGGGTGTCGATGGCCGTTTGCTGGTAGATGCGGCCTATGCCCTTGATAATGCCCACATAGCAGGTGTCCTGTGCCACCAGAAAGCCTGGATGAGGGCTTTCCACCTCGCCGTGGGCCTCTTTTTCCTGCTTGGCGTTCTCCAGGGCCTGGACCTGGGATTCGGTGAGCACCTCGGTGTTTTCAGCCGCCCATTTCTCCAGACGCTTGAGACGCTGGGCCTTGAGCGCCAGATCGTGCCGCTGCCAGATACTGCGTATGCCCCCCGCGCTGACCTGGATGCCGATTTTCTTCAGTTCGTTGGCCACCCTCGTCTGTCCATGGGTGGGAAACTGTAAAGAATAATCCAGCACTTTTTGCTCTATCTCGGGGGCCACGCGGTTGCCTATCCTGGGCACCCGGCGGCTTTTCTCCAAGAGCCCTTCCAGCCCTTCTTCATCAATAGCTTGCTTGATGTCGTAATAGTGCTGGCGGCTGATGCCCAGCTTGCGGCAGGCCTCGGAGATGTTTCCCAGAGCCTGGCCCAACTCCAGGATATTGAGCTTGCGGTTGATGATATACTGCGATTGAGTCATGGTCCTTCCTTTCAATTAAGATGTTTCTTTTGGCTTGAACCATCTTAACCGGAAGGCCATGGCTCCTTCAGCTAGGACCTTGACCTGTCAACGCTTTTCTCGACTAGGACAAATGAGTCCTATCCCTCCCGACTTTGTGAAGCTCGAAAACGCTAATTATGAATGCCCAAAATGTGGAACTAAAATCATGCATTCATCGCCATGATTAGGTCCCCGCCGTAATACGCTGAGCAAAACGAATCTTTTGTTTAGGCTTTTAGCCCGCGGGCCGGAACTTGGGCAGACTGCAATCCGGCGACACGTCGTCCCAGACGACCTCCACCGGCATGTCGCAGCGCAGGCCTGCCCTGTCACAGTCCACGATGTTGCTCAATAGCATGGGCCCCTCGGCCAATTCAACGACAGCCACCGTATAGGGCAGCTCATCCTTGAATGCCGGGTGAAAGGCCTGGTGGTATACGGTGAAGGTGTAGACCGCTCCCATGCCCGTTGATTCGATCCAATGGCAGTCCTGGGAGTGGCACTGGGGGCAGATGACAGCCGCGGGCCAGCGCACGTGGCCGCAGTTGTTGCATTTCTGAAACACCAGCTTGTGCTGGCGGCATGCTTCCCAAAAAGGCCTGCTGTCGGCGTCCGGCGTGGGTATGGGCTTGTGCATGGCCATGATCAGCCCCTCCTGAAGATGATGCATGAATGGGATTGCAGAATCGCGCCGTTGTCGCTGGCCAGGATGATCTCCGGCTCTTTGGTGTTGGTGCCCGGTCCGAGTTGCCGGTCGCCGCAGCGGCCCATCAGCTGCATAACGGCCTCGGAGATGGGGGTCAGGCCCATGAAATAGGCCTCGGAGAGCTGGCCGCCCGAGGTGTTGAGGGGCATGGCCCCGCCCGGCGCGGTGATCCCAGAGCCGAACCACTCTTCACCCCCGCCGTATTCAAAGAAACCATAGTCCTGCATGGTCAGTTCAATGGTGTAGGTGAAACAGTCGTAGATCTGGCAGGAGTCGATGTCCTTGGGGCCTACTCCGGCCATTGCAAACGCCGCCTCGCCGGCCTTCTTGGCCCCGCTGGGCCCGGCCATGTACCTGGCCTGGGCGATCTCGTTGGAAGGGTTGTGCTGGCCGACGCCCATGATCAGCACCGGCGGATGTTTCAGGTCCCTGGCCCGCTCGGCGGTGGTGACCACAATTGCCCGGCCTCCGTCGTTGATTTGGCAGCAGTCCAACGTGCGCAGCGGTTCGGCCACCATGGGAGAGGCGTAGTACTGCTCCTGGGTCAGGGGCTTGCCGTGGGTTATGGCCGCCGGGTTGAGGCGCGCCCACTTGCGCTGGGCCATGGCGATGTGTTTCCAGGTCTCCGGGCCCGTGGAAAACTCGTGCATGCCCCTGGTGGCGGCCAGGGCGTAGCCGCCAACGGCCCCGAAAAGCCCGAAGGCAGTTTCATTGCCCGACACCTGGGCGAAAAGCTGCATGAAACCGCCACCCCACAGGCCGCTGTGGCCATAGGAGATGACCACGTATTTGCAGATGCCCGCCTCCAATACCCCCATGGCCTGGTGCAGCTGGCTGCGGGAGCAGTTGGCGTCCTGGGCCATGAAGACCGGTTCGATGCCCAGGCCCTGGGCCAATAATTGGGGCGTGGGGTCCGGCTCGCCGGGGCAGGCCGGGAAATGGCGGTAGGCGATGAGACCGTCGATATCTTCTTTTTTCAGGCCCGCGTCGGCTATGGCCTTGGCCGAGGCTTCCAGGTGAAAACTCATGGACGTGCGGTCCGGTATCTTTCCCTGGGGCGTATAACCCACACCCACCACGGCGAATTTGTCTTGCCAACTCACGAGATGTCCTCCCAAGCCGCTTGTTGGGTTCACGATAGACGATTGCCCATGATATCGGTTCGGCATTCAAAAGGGAATGACCAAATGAATTAGGTTCAGCCTGATGGCGATCCGGTGGTTTAACGCCCGGGCAGGCCGGCCACGTCGCCGATGGGCAGGCCCAGGTCCAGGGCCCGCAGGGCCCGCCTGAGGAGCTTGCCTTCCTTGTTGCGGGGCAGCCGGTCCAATATCTCCAGCCCGGAAAGAGGCCCGTCGGGCGAGACGTTTAAGGCCAGCATGCCCAGCAGTTCCCGGCGGGTTGCGTCGCCGCCGTTTTCGCCGGGTTGCAGGGCCACGAACGCCTTGAGGGCCGGTTGGCCGTCGCTCATCAGACTGGCCACGGCGGCGGCTTCGGCCACCCTGGAGTCGTTGGCCAGGGCGTGTTCTATCTCAAAAGGCCCCACCATGCGGCCCTGGCCCCGGATCAGATCGTCCTGGCGGCCCTGGAGGTAGAGATAACCGTCCTCGTCGTATACGGCCATGTCGCCGGTTTGCAGCCAGCGTCCGTCGTAGAGTTGAAGCCTGGGCGGCTGGTCTTCGCCAAGGTAACCTTGGCTCATGGACGGCCAGCCGGTCTTTAGCGACAGCTCGCCCACGGTTAAAAGGTGCTGGGGCCGTCCAAGGCCGTCCAGAACCCTGGCCTCCACGCCCGGCACGGGCCTGCCGATGGAGCCCAGCTTGATGTCGGTGGCCGGCAGATTGGCCACGCAGATCATGCCGGTCTCCACGGTCCACCACGTCTCGTGGGGCGCCCGGCCAAAGTTGTTGCGCACCCAGAAAAACTGCTCCATGTCCAGGCGCTGGCCCACGGTGGCAATGTGTTCCAGGCTGGAGAAGTCCTTGGCACCGTCGGGATCGTCGCCCTGGGCCATTAGGCCCCGGATCATCAGGGGCGCGGTGTACCAGGTTGTGATGTTGTGTCTGAGCAGGATCTCCCGGCGGCGTTGGGGGGAAATTTCGCTGGTGGCCAGCAGGCTGCAAGCCCCGCAGAGCAAGGCCCCCCAGACGCCGTAGGTAAAGAAAACCGCGCCCGAAGGGTGGCTGTCGGCCCAGAAAACCGAATCCGGCCCCAGGTTGAGAACCCACTCGGCGGTCATCAAATGGCCGATCATGGCCTCGTGGCTGGTGGCGGCCAGGCGCGGCGGGCCTTCGGGGCTCTCGGCGTGGGACAGTTGCATCGTATCGCCGGGTTCCAGCCAAACCGGTTCCCGCTGGTTGTCCATATGGGGCAACAGGTCAACGGCCAGGCTCTGGCGGGCGGTGCGTCCGGTGGCCGGGGCCGAGATATACACGGAGGAACAGTCGCGGGGCAGGTTTTTCCAGACAGCGGCCGGGGCCTGGGCCGTGGTGACCACCACGTCTGGTTGCAGGCGGTTCAGCAGGACCTTGTACGCCGCATTGGAAAGGCCGGGGCGCAAGTGGCAATAAACCGCGCCCAGCCTGGCGGCGGCCAGTTGGACCCAGATGGTCTCCGGATTGGGCTCCAGGAGCGTCAGCACCCGGCCGCCCCGCCGCAGACCGGCGTGCTCCAGGAGGTTGGCCCAGCGGCAGCTTTGCCGGGAGGCCTCGCGAAAGCTGAAACGCTCGATTATGCCGCCGTGGTCCCAGATCAGGGCCGTGCGGAATGCGTGTTCTTCGGAAAGGGCCCAGCGGTCCACGGCCTCGTGGACGATGTTGAGCTTGCCCGTCTCGAACCAACTGAAACGGCTGTGGGCCTGATCCCAGGTAAATTCGTTTACCGTCCGGCCATAGTCGGCCAGTCTGGCCTTTATGCGGTCGCCTCTGATCTTTGGTTGCATGCCGGTGATATCTTCCGCGTTGCCCAGGGCCTCCTGCCCCCGGCAACGCCGACTTTGGCAATAGCGCCGCTTTGTCAAAGCCCCGTGAAACACGGTCCCTTCGGGGGCGTGTTCCGGCGGGCCGCAGGTGAGTATCCCCCCGGGTCCGCGCAACGTTTACGGATATTCAACCCAGTAAATCAGCCATCCGTTCAAGTCATCCAATAACCATGATCGTATTCCATCCCGCTAAAACTCAATCCGTCCACAGGCCGTAGCCGAAATGGGTCTTGCGCAGCCTGGCCACCAGGCTGTCGGCCCTTTCGCTTTTCACCGACCAAATTCGGCCGCCGTGGCCGTCGTCGATAAAGGCGCTCAAGACCTGGCGGATGCATTTGACCAGGACATCGGGCTCGTAGCCGCCTTCCAGGACCAGGAGCAGGGGTATGCCGTTGTGGGGCCCCAGGGTGGCCAACAGCTGGGTCAGGCCGCCGTAGGCCGCGTCTGTGAGCCTGGTGGCGCCGATGGGGTCCTGGTAGTGGGCGTCGAACCCGGCGGCCACGATGATCATTTCCGGGGCGAACTCCTCCACCAGCGGTGTGATCACCTGGCGGTAAAGGCTCATGATGTCTCCGTCGCCAAAGCGGGGCTCAATGGGCATGTTGATGGTGTGGCCCGCGCCGGGGCCCACCCCGGTCTCGCCTATATGGCCGGTGAATGGATAGGCGTTTTCCAGGTGCGACGAGACATAAAAGACGGAATCGTCGGCATAAAACAAATTCTGCAAGGCATTGCCGTGGTGAACGTCCCAGTCGACGATCAGCACCCGCCTGAGGCCCATACGCCGGGCGTGGCGGGCGGCTATGCCCACGTTGTTGAAGACGCAGAAGCCGCCGGCCCTGTCGATGAGGGCGTGGTGCCCCGGCGGGCGGCACAAGACCATGCTGACTTCGCATATTCCCGTCACGAGGTCTTCCACGGCCTCGACGCAGCCCCCGGCGGCGAGCCAGGCGGCCAGACAGGTGTCGGCGCAGGCGATGGTGTCCGGGGCCAGGTGGGTCAGGCGCTGGCGGGCCGTGGCCAGGATGGTGCGCACATAGGCCGGTGTGTGCACCCGCTCCAATTGTTCCAGGGTGACAGGACGGGCGTGTTTTTCGGCAAACTCCACCGTGAAGTCCCAGTCCAGCATGCGGTAGACCGCGCTGAGACGGTTTGGGCTCTCCGGATGGCGCATGCCTGTCTTATGGCGCATGAATCTGTCATCACGTATGATTTGAACTTGCAGCATAGCGATGCCGACGCCTCCTGCAATGATGTGCAATAAGATGGTGACACATGGCGGGCCCCCAGCGCAAGCTCTGGCGAACATCGGGCGGCAATCGCAGCCCCGCCTTGACATATCCACCCGATAGGTATAAGTTCACACGCTGGTTCATCAGTGTCGAATCCAGGGAGTATCCCCCTTGAACAGCCCGGAAAAAAACAAACCCAGCAATGAGGCGGAATCAGGCGTCGGCCTGATGGAGTTTGCCCGGCGCAAGGCGGCCAGGCGCATCCTGATCTCCGTTTTCATCGGCGTGGTCACGGGCCTGGGGGCAATGGCCTTTTTCTTCTGCCTGGAGTGGGGCCGCTGGTTTTTCCTGGGTTATCTGTCCGGGGGCACCTTCCCCGCGCCTGACGGAGAGCGCCTGGCCCATTTGGCCGTGACAACGCCCTACCGTCCCTGGCTGCTGATGCTGATGCCTGCCTTGGGCGGGCTTGTATCCGGCCTGTTGGTCTATACATTCGCCCCGGAGACCGAAGGCGACGGCACCAACGCCATGATCGACTCCTTTCACAACCTGGGAGGCATAGTGCGGCCCAGGGTGCCCTTCATCAAGGGTATCGCCTCGGTCATCACCATTGCCACCGGCGGCTCGGCGGGCCGTGAAGGGCCCATCTCCCAGATCGGCGCGGGATTCGGCTCCTGGCTGGCCCAAGCCACGAAAATGTCCGTGTCCGAACGGCGCATGTACATGCTGGCCGGCTGCGCCGCCGGCCTGGGGGCCATATTCCGGGCACCTCTTGGCGCGGCAATCACCAGCGTCGAGGTTCTCTACAGCGAGGACTTCGAGACCGACGCCATCATCCCCAGCATCATCGCCTCGGTCATCTCATATAGCATGTTCACCTTTGTTTTCGGGTTCGAGCCCATCTTCGGCACTCCGGCCTTTGCCTTCCGCGACGCCAGGGAGCTGGCCGTCTACGCCGTCCTGGGCCTGATCTGTGCGCCGTTCGGCACTTTTTACGTAAGGACGTATTTCGGCACCCGCGACCTGTTCCGCAAGTGGGCCATTCCCCGCTACCTCAAGCCCGTGATCGGCGGGCTGGGCGTGGGCCTCATAGGCCTGGCCATTCCCCAGGCCATGGGCGGCGGCTACGGCTTTTTGCAACTGGCCGTCTACGGCCAACTGGGCCTGGGGGTGATGTGCCTGGCCGCGGTGTTCAAGGTGGCCACCACAAGCCTGACCATCGGCAGCGGTGGCTCGGGCGGCCTGTTCGGCCCCACGCTTTTCATCGGCGGCATGATCGGCGGCGTGGTGGGCCACGTGGGCCAGATGCTCATGCCCGACATCGTCACCCAGCCCGGCGCCTATGTGCTGGTGGGCATGGCGGCGTTTTTCGCCGGGGCGGCCAAGGCCCCCGTGGGCGCGCTGATCATGGTCACGGAAATGGCCGCCAGCTACAGCCTGCTGCCGCCGCTGATGATCGTCAGCGTCATCGCCATCCTGTTCAACAAGGGCAGCAGCATTTACGAAAAGCAGCTCAGGAACAAGTTCCAGTCTCCGGCCCACGAGGGCGAGATGACCGTCAACGTCATGGAAGACCTCACGGTGGAAGACGTCTTCCTGCCCGACCAGCCCGTGATCACCCTGCAGGCTAATAACACCTTCGCCCAATTGCAGAACTGCATATCCTGCTGCAACCAGTCGCTGTTCCCGGTGCTGGACAACGCCGGCCGTCTTACCGGCGTTTTGCCGGTGACCAATGTGCGAAAGGTCTTGTTCGAGGATTCCCTGCGCGATTTGGTGGTGGTGGCTGAATTGGCCTCGCCGCCGGTGAGCCTAAGCCCCGACACCAACCTATACGACGCCCTGATCGCCTTTTTGGACTGCGGCTACAGCCAGATGCCCGTGGTCGCCTATGAAGAAGGCCGCCAGAAACTCTTGGGCCTTTTGAATCACGAGGATGTGATCAGCGCCTACCACGCCGAGGTCTCCCGCCGCCAAAACGCCGGAGAATAACCCGGTGCTCAGGCCCCAAAACTGAGTTTGGGTTCAGTGAGGGATTAGGCGGTAAAGGCCCGGCCATATGTCGCCTGTTCGGCCCTTGATAAGCATAAAAATTTTCCGTCTTCGCGCCCTTTTTAGCGGGAAGCTGCGCTTAAACGGCTGCCGGCGGCGCTGCCCATGGCTTGGCGGCGCCGCCGACAAATTACGTGAAAGCCAAAAGGCCGTTGTTTGCCTGGAATTTTTTATTCCTCTTTGGGCTCACCCTGGGCCAGCCGCCGGGCCGCGCCGTTGTAGGCGTCGGATATTATCCGGCCGCTGATCTGGCGCATGGCCTCGCTCATGGCCGCCGCGATATTGCCCCCCTTTTCGCCGCCCATGGGGCTGGAGGAGTTGTAGCGCTTTTGGTACACGACGCGCTTGGGCAACCGGGCGTAGGCCGTATCGATCAGGGTTATCAACAGCTCCAACTGGGCGCTGTTTCCGCCGACTTCATTGGCCAAAAACTGTTCCACGCTGCCCATGAGCCTGAAGCGGGTCACCGGCCCCTGGTCTTCGGGCAAAATCACATCGAAGACACCAGCGGCCCGGAAATCACGCACAAGGTAATCGTAGACCATCTGAGCCGGGGGCACCCGCCAGCGGGCGTAATTGAACTCGGCCCTTTCATAATCCTTGGAGCGGTAGACCATGGCCGTATCGGTATAGCCCGCCGTGGCCGTAAAGTCGTTCATGTTCAAACCGGCGTTAAGCTTGGGGCCCTCCGGCGGCGCGGGGGGCTGGTATTCCAGCATGAATTCATGCACCGTTACATTGGGGCTCTTCATGCAACCGGTGGCCACTACACAGGCCAACATCAGCAGGGCGGCGGCGAACTTTTGGGGCATGTTTAACTGCATTGTCATCACTCCGGTCAGCGCCCGGTGGGCGGATCGCTAAATATCAGGTCCGAGGGATTGCGTTCCAGGCGCATCAGCAGCCGGTCGAGACGCTCGGAACTGGACCGCAGGTTGGACATTGTGCGGCGCACCTGCAAAGCGATCTCAAGGGTCTGGTCCTTGAGGGTCGTCACGAATTCGCGGAACTGACGGGCCGTGCTTTGCAGCTTCATTTCGTCCAGGGCCTTACGGGCCTTGACCAGCAGGGCGTCGAAGTTTTGGGAGCCATGCTCAATGGAATCAAGGGCCGAGTTGATGCGACCGGTCTGGAATTCCATGAGGAAACTGCTGGTGATCGCTTCCAGGTTGGAAGCGGTCTTTTCCAGGTTGGAAAAGGATTTTTGCAGGGAGGCGTTTTCAACGATATTGCGGACCGCGGCCAGGGTCTCGGTGACGTCATCGCCCATGCCCTCGAAATCAATGCGGTCGAGCTGCTTGGTGATGCGGTCGATGACGTTCATCAGTTTTTGCATCTCCGAGGGTTTGGAGGGGATGATCGGATATTCAGCGGCAAAATCCACCCTGGGGCTGCTTGCCTTGTCGCCGGGCTGTTGGCGGTTCATTTCAATGAAGACGATGCCGGTGATACCCACGCTCTGCAACTGGGCCACCATTTCATTGGACAGATCGCCCTCGAAGCCGACCTGCATCACCACCTCGATGAGCTTGAAATCCGGCGCCACCCGGATGTCGGTGACCCGGCCAACGTTGACGCCCCGGTACTTGACCTTGGAATCGACTTGCAGGCCCTGGACTGATTCATCAAAAAACGACACATAGGTGGTGGCGCCCTTCATGTATTTGTTGGCCCCCATCCAGACCATGGTCACCACGATCAGGCCGATGGCGGCCAGGACAAAAAGCCCCAGCCTGACATTGGAAACATTGCTGCTCATTGGGCAGACTCTCCCGCATCGCCGCCGGTGTGGCGGCCAAAAAAGTTGCGCACCAGAGGGGTGGGCGAATTGTCCTTCAACCAGTGGGGATCGCCTTCGGCGATGATGCCCTTGACCGACTTGTCCAGCATGATCACCCGGTGGGCAATGCTGAAAATCGAGGCCAACTCGTGACTGACAATGACCATTGTGGTGCCCAAGGCCTTGTTGAGTTTGATGATAAGTTCGTCCAGTTCGGCGCTGGTGATGGGGTCCAGACCGGCCGACGGTTCGTCGAAAAAAAGCACCAGCGGGTCCAGGGCCATGGCCCGGGCCAGGCCGGCGCGTTTTTTCATGCCTCCGGAAATCTCGGCCGGCAGGTGATTCTGGAAACCGGACAGACCAACCAGCGAAAGCTTCATGTTGGCCACCAGCCCCATTTCCCGCCGGGACAGCCGGGTGTAGTCCTCCATGGGCAACATCACGTTCTCGGCCAGGGTCATGGACCCTAAAAGCGCCCCGGACTGGAAAAGCATGCCCACATTGCGCCGCAGCTCGCGCATCTGCCGGCCGCTGGAGTTGTGAACATCAAGGCCGGTTATGCGCACGCTGCCGCCCTGAGGCTTGCGAAGGCCGATGATGTGGCGCAGCAGGGTGGTCTTGCCGCAGCCGCTGCCGCCCACCACCACGATGATCTCGCCGCGCTTTATCTGGAAGCTGACGTCCCTGAGCACCTCCAGGGCGCCGAATTGCACCGAAAGGTTTTCCACCTCGATGATCGGTTCACCCGGACGGGGAATTGTTAGGCTCAGCTCCTGGTTCACGGGCGGTCCTCACAAAAAATAATACTGAATTATGGCGAACACCGAGTCGGTTACTATGATCAAAAACAAGGCGGCCACCACGGCGCCGGTGGTGGCCTTGCCCACGCCGGCCGCGCCGCCGCCGACCACGAAGCCCTTTTGGCAGCCGATGACGGCGATTAGCAGTCCGAACAACGATGACTTGGCCATGCTGGTGAACAGGTCGCCGATGTCAAAGCTGGCCATGGTCTGGTTGATATAGGTGTACGGCGTCAGGTCCAGGCCGGCGACGCCCACGAACATGCCCCCTATGATGGCCGCGGAGATGGCGAACAGGTTGAGGATGGGCACCATCAACACCGCGGCGATGACCTTTGGTATGGCTAGGAACAGTGTAGGATCGTAGCCCATCACCTCCAGGGCGTCGACTTCCTCGTTAACCTTCATGGTGCCGATCTCGGCGGCAAAGGCCGAACCCGAGCGGCCGGCCACCAGGATGGAGGTCATTATCGGGCCCAGCTCACGGACCATGGCCACGGCGACCAGGGTGGCCACGTATATGTCGGCGCCAAAGCTCTTGAGCTGCAAGGAGGACATGAAAGCCATGATCATGCCCAGCAGCAAGCCGATAAGGGCAACGATGGGCAGACCCTCGACCCCCACCGCATGCGTGTAATAAAAGACGTCTCCCAGGCGCAAGGAGCCGGGCCTTCTAAGTAAAAAAAACAGCCCCTTGGTAATTTGTCCCACGAAACCGATGATGTTGCCGACGTCCTGGCCCACGGCCCTGGCCGTGCGCCCCAAATCTTCCACAAAATTGCGTTTTCTGTCGGTTTTATTGATTGGTTCGGCCAGGACCTGCTCGGGGACGACCAGTGTGAGCATTGACTCAAAGAGGGCGTCTCCGCCCTGGATTGAAACCTGGACGTTGGCCGGGGCGTTTGCCTTGAACAATTGCAAGACCATGGCTCCCGACGTATCGAGGTAATTCAGCCCGGACAGGTCGATCAGCACCGAGGGAGGCAAGCCGCTCTCGACGGCCGTTTCCAGGTCGGCTTCGCACTTGTCGACCTGGTCAACGCCAAGCCGGCCCGACAACTCAATACGCAGCTGCGAATCGCCGACACGGCTTGTCTCAACGGACAATTTTCTTTTTCGTTTTTTGACTGTCATGGCAAATTGCTGCGTCCGGGCTACTGGCTAATCAAACCTCATGTCCTTGAATTCTTTTTCGCTGACCGGCATTTCAGAGCCGCTGATCAATGGCGAACAGCCCATGCAGACGGCTCCCAGGATTTTTTTGCCGTCTTTTACGGGTTTGCACACAACGAATATCTTGAAATTCATGCTGTACAGGACCAGGTGGCTTGTCTGGCCGTCGTTGATGACCTTGGAAATGCCCTTGTAGTTGGCGTAATTGTAGTTCAGGGACGGAGCCGCCAGCTGTTCTGGTTTTTTCGGCTTGGGATAGCGGCCGACCAACACGTGGCCCTTGGCGTTGAACGCCACCAGGCCGATGCGCAACGGCTTGTCTTCCTGGTCGGGTTGCTCAAAGGCTTTTTCAAATACTTCGCCTATTTGTTTGTCCTGCTCTTCGGCCATGTAGGGTTTGACCTGCTCCACAAGGTTATTGAGCAGATTAACCGTGTTTTGCCGGAAACCCTCGGCCTCTGGGCTCAGGGATTCCTGACCGCAGGAGCCGATCAGCGGCAGCAGGGCCACGAATAGATATGGCAGAATTGATCGAGCGAATAAAGCCAAGCGCCGCATAGAAGCCTCCTCGGCAGCAGTATAGCACAGCCCGTCACAAAGTATAGCCTTTTCACTGTCTTAACGATGATGACGCCCGGAGCCGGACGGGCGGCCCGCCGGGTTTGGAGGCGCTTGCCTTTTGCCCGGCCAGCAGTATGGATGCTTCTGATAAAGGCGGTTTCCGCCGCTGATGCTATTCCTGGCTTTTCAGGAACTGGCAAGCATTTACGCACATGTTATATTCAACGGAACCCACGCCGTACCATCTATTGCAATCTTTTGGCAATACTCCAGGGAGCCATCCGGGGATCTGCCGATGATAAAGCGGTTTAAAAGGTAGGAATTGTAGGCGTTTTGGGTGGCGGCTGACTGGCCCGCGCCGGCCTTCTTGGCCAAGAATTCAATCAATGGCGGCGAGTCTCCTGCCACGGCCTGCGGCAGCAGCGCGAAAGTGATTGCCGCGGCAAGGACCACGGCGGCGAGGATGAGAGCCGTGTTGCGCATGATCATCTCCGTTTACATGAGCGCGTACCAGCGTGAAATTGCCTTGCCCCGGATTTATGAGGCGGACCCGCGCTAAGAGGCAGTGCAATCCCGTTGCGTTCCCCGGTCAATCGGCCATTGCTGTCTTGATCTGCCGTTACTAATTCTCGCGCACGTTGACCGGCGGGTTGAGGGGCTGCAAGAACGGCTTGACCTCCACGCCCTTGCCGGACTTGATGATCTCCGCCTCCAGCCAGCCCTGGTTGAACTGCATGGGGCCCCATTGGCGATTGCCCGACCACCAGGCTCCGCACAAGGCCGGGGCGGCAACCAGTTGCAGCGGCCCCTTGGCCGGGTTGAGCCAGCCGTGGTGAAAGGCGTGCTCGTGGCCGCTAACCAGGGCGCAGATATTGCGTTCCATCAGCATCTCAAACGCCTTGGCGGCGTTTTGGTCGACATCCCGTAGGGCGAACCCCGGCGGCGTCTCGGCCACAACCAGCGAGCTTTTATGCAGGGGGTTGGCCCCGGTGACCGCCGAGGCCAGGGGGAAGTGGGTGCACAGAATCACCGGCATTTCCGGCGGCAGGGTGGCCAGGATGTCTTGCAGCCATTGCAGGGAGCTTTCGCTCATGCCGCCGCAGTTTTTCGGCTTGCCGCCGGGGCGCTGGCCCAGGGTCACGTTGTCGAGCATGATGAATGCCACGCCCGCGGTCTTGTAGATATGGCGCATGGGGCCCATGTATTTGCGCCAAAGGCTGTAATCCACCTCCCCTTGATCGTAGCGCACGTCGTGATTGCCCGGAATGGCTCGCCAAGGTTTGGGCAACAGGGCCGCCGCTTGGGCGCCGAGCTTCATCTGGCTTTCGGCGCGTTCTTCCGAGCCTTTATCCACCTCGTTGCACAGATCGCCCAATATTATGGTCAGGCGCGGATGGGAATATTTCACCTTCCTGGCCATGTCTTCCCAGGCGCGCAGGGGCTTCTCAGACGCTTGCTCGTCGATTTTGTAGTAATCGGGCAGGGTGGCATAGTCGAACAGATGCGGGTCGGCGATCAGGGCTATGCGCACGGGCAGTTTGATTTCGGATTGTTCAAGTTTTATTTGGTGGGGCGCCTTGGCCGCCTCGCCGGCGGTCATCCACCATTTGTCGGGCATGGCGTAGCCATCGGGCGCAGCGAACCAGACTATGCGGCCGCTTTCGGTCTTCAGGCTGAATTTGCCGTCGGCCCCGCTTTGGGCAACGGCGAACTCGTCGCTGACCGTAAGTCCCCCCAGCGGATTGCCCAAATTGTCAACGACCTGGCCGGTAATGCTCAGCGGGTCACCCGCCAGGGCGCTGGAGGCGAAAATCAGGATAAGGGCGAATATGGTTGCGGGCAGGAACCTGCGTTTGCTCATAACAATCTCCGCAAAAAATATCAACGTGGCCGGATGACGGCCATCTATCGGGCGTTCTTTTCCAACCCAGATAATGCCTCATCAATGTTGGGCAGTCGAGCCGTATTTTTTTATGCGATTAGTTTCGGTAAATACTTTCAATTAAAGATTAGCGGCAGTTATTGCGTCGCAAGACTGTCACCATATTTTTTTCCACACCTGTGAACAGCAATGTTAATATGTAGCCTCTGGGCTACTGTTCCCTGGTTGGCTTACGGAATACCCGCATTTTGGGCATTCTTGCAGCAACAACATGAAGATAATCAGCGGTAGGATCAGTCGGCCAAACCATCAAAACAGAAAAGACCGTCGCCGTATCAACAGGATAGGTGCATGGTTGGAATCAACGCCAGGTACGCACAATGACAGAGACAATATCAATTGATCCAGTGACCAGGCTGGAAGGGCACTACGCCGTCAAGGTGGAACTGCAAGATGGCCGCGTATCCAGCGCCCACAGTTCCGGCGAGATGTTTCGAGGCTTTGAGACCATTCTCAAAGGCCGCAGCCCCATGGACGCCCAGCAGATAACCCAGCGCATCTGCGGCGTGTGCCCCATATCCCACGGTACGGCGTCCATCCTGGCCCAGGACCAGGCCTACGGGGTGGAGCCGCCCAAGGGAGGCCGCCTGCTGCGCAACCTGATCCTGGGCGCCAACTACATCCAATCGCACGTGGTCCATTTTTACCAGCTCAGCGCCTTGGACTTCATCGACGTCACGGCCGTACTGGGCTACGGCGGCTCGGACCCGGTGTTGTTGCACATCAAAAAATGGATCGCCGGCCAGACTGCCAGCAAATCGGTCTTTCCGGCCGCGCCGTTTTTGCCCCGCCTGAAAGGCGACTACATCGCCGACACCGATCTAAACCTGGGCGGCCTGCGCCACTATGTCGACGCTCTAGGCGTCCGGGCCAAGGCCCACCAGATGGCCGCGTTGTTCGGCGGCAAGGTGCCCCATTCCACGGCCCTGGTGCCCGGCGGCGTGACCCAGCGCGTAACGGCGGACAACATAGCCGCCTATGGGGCCATGCTGCGGGATGTGCAGCAGTTTGTCGACAATGTATATCTGCCCGATGTCGTGGCCGTGGCCCAGGCCTACCTGGGATACTTCGAGATCGGCAGGGGCTGCAACGAGTTTTTGGCCTACGGAGTGTTCCCCGAAGACAACGGCGAACCGATGCTGCCATCGGGCATTTTTTCCGGCGGATCGGTCAAGGCGTTCGATCATGAACTTATCACCGAAGACGTCCGGTATTCGCTCTTTGATTCGCCCTCGGGTCTGAGGCCCGGCCAGGGCCAGACAAATGCCGCGCCGGACAAGGCCGGGGCCTATTCCTGGATCAAGGCCCCGCGCTACGGCGGACGGCCCATGGAGGTGGGCCCCTTGGCCCGCCTGCTGGTGGCCCACGGCCAAGGCCATGCCGTGGTCAAACCCATGATAGATGGCCTGTTGGCCAAGCTGACTCTCGGCCCCGAGGCCCTGGTGTCGGTAATGGGACGCCACGCGGCCAGGGCCCTGGAATGCAAGATAGTGGCCGACCGTTGCGCGGGCTGGCTGGATGAACTGCGGCCGGGCATGGCCACCTTCAGCGACTTCCAGATCCCGGACAAGGCCCAGGGCATGGGCCTCACCGAGGCCCCCCGCGGCGCTCTGGGCCATTGGATCAATATCAGCGGCGGGCGCATCGGCGGGTATCAATGCGTGGTGCCCAGCACCTGGAACTGTTCGCCCAGGGACGACAAGGGGACGCCCGGTCCGGTGGAACAGGCCCTGGTGGGCACGCCCGTAGCCGACCTGGACAATCCCCTGGAAGCGGCAAGGGTGGTGCGTTCCTTCGATCCCTGCCTGGCCTGCGCCGTACATTAACAGCGTCGAGGAGTTGTCATGAGTTTGTTCAGCAGAAGAGAATTCCTTAAGCTCGGCGCGCAGATGGCGGCCCTTTTGGGCGTCGGCGCGGCCATGGGCCCCAAGGCGGCCAGCGCCCTGGAGAGCATGGCCGCCGGTGAAGCGCCGGTGCTTTGGCTCCAGGGTCAGAGTTGCTCCGGCTGTTCGGTGTCGCTGTTGAATAGTGTGGCTCCCGATCCTTTGGACCTTTTGACCCGCTATATCAGCCTATGGTTCCACAGCACCCTATCGGCGGCCACCGGTCACCAGTGCATGGATCTGATAAATGACGGAATAGCCAAAGGAGGCTATTTTCTGGCCGTGGAAGGCTCCATTCCCCAGGGCATGCCAAAGGCCTGCGTTATCGGGCATGAACCCATCACCGAGCAGGTTGCCCGCGCCGCCAAATCAGCCAAGGCCGTCGTCGCCGTGGGGGCCTGCGCGGCCTTTGGCGGCATACCGGCGGCCGAGGGCAACCCCACCGGCAGCGTCTCGGTGCCTGATTTCCTCAAGGAACAGGGCATAACTACCCCGGTTATCCGCCTGCCGGGCTGCCCGGTGCACCCGGACTGGGTGGTGGGGACCCTGGTCCACGTGATCAAATTCGGCATGCCCGAACTGGATGCCATGGGCCGGCCCAAGGCCTTTTTCGGGCGCCTGGTACATGACCAGTGCCCCCGCTTTTCCGACTACGAGCGGGAAAACTTCGCCAAGACCTTTTCCGAAGACGGCTGCCTGTTCAAGCTGGGTTGCCTGGGGCCCATCACCCATGCCGACTGCACCTTGCGCCAGTGGAACGGCGGCGTGAACACCTGCATCAGGGCCGGAGCTCCCTGCATAGGATGCGCTTCGGATAAATTCGCCAAGGCCAAGGACTTTCCATTTTACCGCAAGGGCGAGGCCAAGGCCCCCCAAGGAGGGCACAGTTGAAAATTACAACCAAGTTAGTGCTTTACCTTGTGGCCGTGGTCCTGGTTACGGTCAGCGTTGTCCAGGCCGTGCAATACCGCCGGGCCCTGGGCCAAATCGACAAGCTGTCCCAGTCCCTGGTGGGCGTATTGCAGGATTGGGAAAAGCAGGGCGTGGAAAACGTCTTCATCAGCGTTGAGCGCTCGGTGGCCGGTTCGCTGGAACGCGGCGAGATGGACAAGTTTGAGCGAATACTTGAAGCTCAGCGCAACATCAATGGTTTGTTGGCATTTTCCCTGTATGACGCCAAGGGCAAGGTCCGATACAGTTCGGACCCCCAGGAAATAAACAAGACCCTGGTGGCGGAGGTGGCCCGGAAGGTTAACGGCGGCGGGCAACAGCTGTATCAGACCACGGAGCAGGTCGTGGAGATCATCGACCCCATTGTGGTCAAGCCGGACTGCGTCCGTTGCCACACCACCTGGAAAACCGGCGATGTATGCGGCTTCAACGGGTTGAAATTTTCCCGCCAGGCCATTGCCTCGGCCAAGGCTCAAACAGTCAGCGCTGTTAACGATTTCAGCGGGAGCTGGTTGCTGTTGACCATAATCGCCGTTTCGGCCACGGTGGTCATCTTTGTGCTGGGTATGGCCTTAACAGTCAACCGGTTCGTGCGCAGTCCGCTACGGCGGGTCGTGGGCATGCTCAAAAAATACGACGTGGATCTGACCCTGGAAATGCCGGTTTTCTCCAAGGATGAAATCGGCGAGATGGCCGGTCTGTTGAACGGATTCGTCAACAAGCTAAACGGCGTGGTTGGCAATGCCCAGCAGGCGGCGGAAGCGGTTGGAGACGGGGCCGACAGCCAGGCCGCCACGGTGGAGCAAATATCGGCAACCATCGAGCAGATATCGGCCAACACCAAGGAAAACGCCGAAAACTCCAAAGCCGCCAGTCAAATGATGTCCGAGGTGCGCGGCGGCGTGGAGCAGGCCGGTCAAACCATCGGCAAGTTGCACGAGGCCATGGGTGATCTGGATAGGGCCAGCCGCCAGGTGGCCGACATCATGGGCACCATAGACGGCATCGCCTTTCAGACCAACCTTCTGGCCCTCAACGCGGCCGTGGAGGCGGCAAGGGCGGGTGAAGCCGGGTCCGGATTTGCCGTGGTGGCCGGCGAGGTGCGCAACCTGGCCCTGCGATCGGCCGAGGCGGCCAGAAACACCAACCAACTGATATCCGATACGCTCAGCCGCATCGAACAGAGCGGCGCCATGGTCGACCAGGCCAGTGCAATGTTCGGCCAATTGCAAACCCGCATAACCAAGGCCAGCAATCTGGTCAACGAGATATCCGAGGCCAGCCAGGAGCAGGCCAAAGGTGTGTCCGAGACCAACAGCGCTCTGCACCAGATAGACGCCGCCACCCAGGGCAACGCGGCCCAGGCCAGGGAACTGACCGAGGTTATGAGCACCTTTGAAACCAGCTTCACCAAAAATGGCAACGCCGTCAACACTGCTCCACGGCAGGCAGCCCTTACCAGGCCGAAGGCGCGCCTTCTGCCCAAGGTTCAGCAAGACCAAAGCGAAGACTTCGAAGACTTTTAATCTGGCTTGACAGCCATTAAAAAGGCCCGCACGGAGCGCTCCGTGCGGGCCGATTATTTGGTGGTATTGCGCTACAACGCTTTTTCCATTTTCACCGCGCAGGCCTTGAACTCGGCGGTGTGGGATATCGGGTCGATTGCCGTGTTGGTCAGCCAGTTGGCGCAGCCCTCCCGGAAATGGAAAGCCATCCAGACCAGGCCCTGGGGCACCTCGGGGGTAATTCTGGCCCGGATCGTTACGCTGCCGCGCCGGGAACTGAGCTTGACCTTGTCGCCTTGGCCAATGCCCAGGGCCTCGGCGTCGGCGGCCGAGATGTCGGCCGTTTCTTCGCCCAACAGATCGTTGAGTCCGCCGCAGCGGCCGGTCTGGGTCCGGGTGTGGTAGTGATAAAGCCTTCTGCCCGTGCTGAGTACCAGCGGGTATTCCGCGTCGGGCACCTCGGCGGGCGGGGTCCAGTCCAGGGCCACCAGGTTGCCTAGGCCGCAGGTGAACTTGCCCTCCAGATGCAGGCAAGGCGTGCCCTTGTGCTTGAGGTCGGGCACGGGCCATTGCAGGCCGTCTCCCTCGATTCGGCGGTACTTGATGCCGGCGAACGGCGGCGAGAGTTCCGAAACCTCGTTATCCCAGATGGCCTTGCCGCTGTTGGACTTCCAATCCTGGCCCATGCGCCTGGCGATCTCCTTGAAGATCCACCAGTTGGGTTTGGCGTCTCCAGGCGGGTCCACGGCCTTGCGCACCCTGTTGACCCGGCGCTCGGAGTTGGTGAACGTGCCGTCGTCTTCGCTCCAGGCCGCGGCCGGGAAGACGACATCGGCAAAGCGGGTGGTCTCGGTGGGGAAGATGTCGTTGCAGACCAGGAATTCGGCCGATTCCAGGCAGTGCTCCACGTGGCGGATGTCCGGCTCGGTGTTGGCGATGTTTTCGCCGAAAATATACAGGGCCTTGATATTGCCGTCGGCCAGGCCTTCGATCATGGCCGGGATCATCAGGCCGTTTTTATCGGGCAGGGAGTCCACGCCCCAGGCCTCGGCGAATTTCTTGTTGGAGGCCGGGTCGATGACCTTCTGGTAGCCGGGGTAGATATTGGGCAGCGCGCCCATGTCGCAGGCGCCCTGGACGTTGTTCTGGCCGCGGAGAGGGTTGACGCCGCCGCACTCGAAACCCACGTTGCCCAGGAGCATCTGCAAATTGGCGGTGCTCATGACGTTGTTGACGCCACAGGTGTGCTCGGTGATGCCCAGGGTGTAGATGAGCATGGCCGGTTTGACCGAGGCCAGGTCCCGGGCCACCTTGCGAATTACATCGGCGTCGATGCCGCTGATTTCGGCGGCCCGTTCGGGCGGGTATTCCATGACCTTGGCCTTGAGCTCCTCAAAGCCCACGGTGCAGGAATCGACGTACTTCTTGTCGTATAGGTCCTCGGTGATCAATACGTGCATCAGGCCGTTGATCAAGGCCACGTCCGAGCCGACCTTGATCTGCATGTGCGTCTCGGCGTATTGGGCCAGGGCCGTGGCCCGGGGGTCGGCCAGGATCATCCGCGCTCCGTTGTTCATGGCGTTCTTGACGAACGTGGCGGCAACGGGGTGAGCTTCGGTCATGTTGGAGCCGATGACAAAGAACATCTTGGCCTTGTCGAAATCGGCAAAAGAGTTGGTCATGGCGCCCGAGCCGAAAGACTGGGCCAGGCCCGCCACGGTGGGGGCGTGGCAGGTGCGGGCGCAATGGTCGATGTTGTTGGTGCCGATCACCGCCCTGAAGAGCTTCTGCATGTTGTAGGAGTCTTCGTTGATGCTGCGGGCGCAGCTGATGCCGGCCAGGGCGTCGGGGCCGTGCTGCTTTTTGATCTCCAGGAATTTGTTTGCCACCAGATCCAGGGCTTCGTCCCAGGAGGCCTCGCGGAATTTGCCCTTCTCCTTGATCAGAGGCGTGGTCAGGCGCTCGTCGCTGTGGATGAAGTCGTAGCCGAAGCGGCCCTTGACGCACAGGCGGCCCCGGTTGGGCTGGGCGTCTTCCACGGCCGTGACCTTGACGATGCGGTTGTCCTTGACGTGGAGCAACTGCTGGCAGCCCACGCCGCAATAGGGGCAGGTGGTGCGGATCTTTTCCATTTGCCAGGGCCGTCCCATGCGCACGGCTTTTTTTTCGGTGAGCGCCCCGGTGGGGCAGACCTGCACGCACTGGCCGCAGAACACGCAGTCGCTGTCTTGGTAGGGCCGGTCTCCGGCGGTGACGATCTTGCTGGCCGCGCCGCGGTAGCCGTAGCCGATGGCCCGGTTGACCTGGACCTCGTTGCAGGCCTGCACGCAGCGTCCGCAGAGTATGCACTTGGCAAAGTCTCGGATGATCAGGGGGTTGTCGTCTTCCACAGCGTAGGATGTGGTGCGGCCCTCGAAACGCACCCGCTCCACCTGGTATTCATAGGCCAGCTTCTGGAGTTGGCAGGCGCCGTTGGCCTCGCAGACCAGGCAGTCGTGGTCGCCGCTGGCCAATAGCAGCTCAAGGTTGAGCTTGCGGGCGTAGTGCACTTTTTCGGTGTCGGTCTGGACCTCCATGCCGTTATTGGCGGGCACGGTGCACGAGGCCATCAGGGATCTGGCACCGGCTACCTCCACCAGGCACATGCGGCAAGCCCCTGTGGGCGTGCAGCCGGGCAAATGGCAGAGCGTGGGGATTTCTATGCCGTTTTCGCGGGCCACTTCCAAGATCGTCTGTCCCGGTTGGAAAGTAAGCTCGCGTCCGTTAATGGTGAGCTTGGGCTTGGCCATCGCTATCTCCGGACGTGATTAATATAGAATATTGATATTTATAAAATCTATTGGTACCGATAATATTAACCGATATGTCATCCGGGACATATAGCACAAAAACAGCGTCCTTTAAAGCCATGATTTGAAATACTTCTGTAAGAGTCAGGTGTATTTGGGGCGTGGTCTGACGGATAGATTCTCAACCAGCGTAAAGGACGAAAAAAACCGGCCGGAGGTGATCCGGCCGGTGAATGATATGTTTTATTTAACCTAGGTTAAGCGCGTTCCAGCTTGACGGCGCAGGCCTTGTATTCAGCGGTCTGGGAGACCGGATCATAAACCGGGTTGGTCAGCCAGTTGGCGCAGCCCTCCCGGAAGTGGAAGGCCATCCAGACCATGCCCTGGGGCACCTCGGGGGTGATCCGGGCCTTGACCGTGACGCTGCCGCGCCGGGAGCTGAGCTTGACCATCTCGCCCTGGCCGATGCCCAGGGCCTCGGCGTCGGCGGCCGAGATGTCGGCGGTTTCCTGGCCCAGCAGGTCGTTGAGTCCGCCGCTGCGGCCGGTCTGGGTCCGGGTGTGGTAATGGTAGAGCCGCCTGCCCGTGCTGAGCACCAGGGGGTAGTTTTCGTCGGGCACCTCGGCGGGCGGGGTCCAGTCCACGGGGACCAGGTTGCCCAGGCCGCAGGTGAACTTGCCTTCCTTGTGCAGGCAAGGGGTGCCCTTGTGCTTGAGGTCGGGCACGGGCCATTGCAGACCGTCGCCTTCGATGCGGCGGTATTTGATGCCCGCCATGGACGGCGCCAGTTCCGAAAGTTCATTGTCCCAGATGGCCTTGGCGCTGTTTGATTTCCACTCATGGCCCATGCGCCTGGCGATCTCCTTGAAGATCCACCAGTTGGGCTTGGCGTCGCCCGGGGCGTCCACGGCCTTGCGCACCCGGTTGACCCGGCGCTCGGAGTTGGTGAACGTGCCGTCGTCCTCGCTCCAGGCCGCGGCCGGGAGCACCACGTCGGCGAACTTGGTCGTCTCGGTGGGGAAGATGTCGTTGCAGACCAGGAACTCGGCCGATTCCAGGCAGTGCTCCACGTGGCGGATGTCCGGCTCGGTGTTGGCCAGGTTTTCGCCGAACACGTAGAAGGCCTTGACCTTTCCGCTGACCAGGCCGTCCATCATGGCCGGCATCATCAGGCCGTTCTGGTTGGGCAGGGAATCCACGCCCCAGAACTCGGCGAATTTCTTGTTGGCCGCCGGGTCAATGACCTTCTGGTAGCCGGGGTAGACATTGGGCAGCGCGCCCATGTCGCAGGCGCCCTGGACGTTGTTCTGGCCCCTGAGGGGGTTAACGCCGCCGCACTCGAAGCCCACGTTGCCCAGGAGCATTTGCAGGTTGGCGCAGCTCATGACGTTGTTGACGCCGCAGGTGTGCTCGGTGATGCCCAGGGTGTAGATGAGCATGGCCGGTTTGACCGAAGCCAGATCCCGGGCCACCTTGCGGATGGCCTCGGCGTCAATGCCGCTGATCTCGGCGGCCCGTTCGGGCGGATATTCCATGACCTTGGCCTTGAGTTCCTCAAAGCCCACGGTGCAGGAATTTACGTATTTTTCATCGTAGAGGCCCTCGGTGATCAGCACGTTCATGATGCCGTTCAACAGGGCGATGTCAGAACCGACCTTGAGCGGCAGATGCGTCTCGGCGAATTCGGTAAGAGCCGTGGCCCTGGGGTCGACCACGATGAGCCTGGCGCCGTTGTTCACGGCGTTTTTAACGAAGGTGGAGGCCACGGGATGGGCCTCGGTCATGTTGGAGCCGATGACAAAGAACATCTTGGCCTTGTCGAAATCGGCAAAAGAGTTGGTCATCGCACCCGAGCCGAAGGAAGTCGCCAGACCGGCGACAGTGGGAGCGTGTCAGGTACGTGCGCAGTGGTCGATATTATTTGTACCGATCACCGCGCGGAAGAGCTTTTGCATGTTGTAGGAGTCTTCATTGATGCTGCGGGCGCAGCTTACGCCGGCGATGGCGTCGGGCCCGTGCTCCTTTTTGATCTCCATGAATTTACCCGCCACAAGGTCCAGGGCTTCGTCCCAGGAGGCCTCGCGGAATTTGCCGTTCTCCTTGATCAGCGGCGTGGTCAGGCGTTCGTCGCTGTGGATGAAGTCGTAGCCGAAGCGGCCCTTGACGCAGAGGCGGCCCCTGTTGGGCTGGGCGTCCTCGACGGCCATGACCTTGACCACCTTGCCGTCCTTGACGTAGAGCTCCATCTGACAGCCCACGCCGCAGTAGGGGCAGGTCGTGCGGACCTTTTCGAACTGCCAGGAGCGGCCTTTGCCCTTGGCCTTTTTCTCGGTCAGGGCGCCGGTGGGGCAGACCTGCACGCACTGGCCGCAGAACACGCAGTCGCTCTCGTGGTAGGGCCGGTCTCCGGAGGTGACGATCTTGCTGGCCGCGCCGCGGTAGCCGTAGCCGATGGCCCGGTTGACCTGGACCTCGTTGCAGGCCTGAACGCAGCGCCCGCAGAGGATGCACTTGGCGAAGTCGCGGACGATCAGGGGGTTTATATCTTCCACCTCGTAGGATGTCGTGCGGCCTTCGAAGCGCACGTTTTCCACGCCGTACTCATAGGCCAGGGCCTGGAGCTTGCAGGCGCCGTTGGCCTCGCAGACCAGACAGTCGTGGTCGCCGCTGGCTAAAAGCAGCTCAAGGTTGAGCTTGCGGGCGTGGTGAATTTTCGGGGTGTCGGTGAGCACGACCATGCCGTCGTTGGCCGGCACGGTGCACGAGGCCATCAGGGACCTGGCGCCCTGAAGCTCGACCAGGCACATGCGGCAGGCCCCGGTGGGCGTGCAGTCCTTGAGGTAGCACAGGGTGGGTATGTTCACGCCGTTGTCCTGGGCCACCTGTAGGATGGTCTGGCCCGGCGCGAAGGATACCTCCTTGCCGTTAAGAGTTAGTTTGGGTTTTGACATTGCAGTCTCCCGGCCGCTCTTGGGGCGATACGAACGAATCATGATATATCGTAAAGGTAAGTGGAACTAATCGTATGTCAGCTATGGCATATAACACAAATGTCATACAGCGAAAAGTGATATTTGTCCAACAATCTGAATTGATAGAAAAAACCGATATTACATATAGGAAAAACGGGAGTGGCCGTCCGGCCGCTCCCGCTGAAAAGACTGGAATGGCTTCGCGCCGCTACCAGCCGAACCTCTTCATGATATCGTTGACGGCCTGCTGGCGGTCTTCTTGTTCGATCTGGATACGTTTGGCCTGGCCCTGCTTGATCTTTTCGGCCAGCGTGTCGAGATTGGCCGGCTTTTCCAGGAAATCCATGGCACCCGCCTTCATAGCCTGGATGCCCTTTTCGACAGTGGCGTGGCCGGTCAAAAGGATTATCTGCAAGTCGGGTTTCTTGGCCAGGGCCTGTTTGAGGGTTTCCAGTCCGTCCTGGCCCGGCATCATCATATCCAACACTATGGCGTCGTATATTTTTTCTTCGATCTTGGCCAGAGCGGCCGGACCGTTCTCGGCGGTGTCCACCTGGAAGCCACGCAGGCCGAGGCGCTCGCTGGCGGACTCCAAAAACTCGATCTCGTCATCCACTAAAAGGACTTTGGCCTCGGACATGACACCCTCCTCGCAATTGATCCGTTATACGGAAATGTTCTGATTATTCCGCCATGCACAGTATCAGGTTACCGCTGTCTGCGGTGAGGCGGCAACCCAAAGCCTCCAGAAGCTCCTGGGAAGGCCCTTGGGGAGTCTGGGTGTAGTTCGCGCTGAATTTGATTTCGGTTTGGCCGTTTACCGCGGCCGCCGTGATGACCACGGCGCCGCCCTTTTCAGCGGCTTCGGCCGCTCCGGCCAGACAGGCCCACACGGCCTGCTGAAACAGCATGGGCGGATGGGCCAAGCCAAGGGCCTCGGGCATCTGGCCCAACTCCAGGGTCAAGCCCTTGATGGAAGCCAAGCGCTTGTAAAACTCAACCACCAGGGCCACCGAGTCGGCCACGTTGGTCAGATCACGGTCCAGGTCGCCGCTGTGGGCAAAGGTGTTGAGCCGTTTGATGACGACATCGGCCTGGCCGATGCGCACGATGACCCGGCTGATGAGGCTTTCCAGGCGCGACGGATCGACCTCGCGGCCCTGGGCCGCCAACATCAACAACTCCTTGATCAGGCCGCTCTGCTCGTTGATCACGGCCAGTTCGTTTTTTATCTCGTGGGTGGCGCTGGCGGTTACCGCCCCGCTGAACGCGGCCATCCCCTTGTAGGCGCTTTTCCAATCCACTGCTGGGGGCTCCTTCCTTATGACGGGTTGCCCTGCATATAGGCCAACAGGACGTCGATGTCCACCGGCTTGACCAGATATTTGTCCGCGCCCAGGCGAATGGCTTCGTTGAGTTCGTCTCCGGAGCTGTGACCGGTCAATAGGATGATGCGGGCCAGAGGCTGTTCCCGCTTGATGGCCTTAATGGTTTCCAAACCGCTCAAACCCGGCATCTTGAGGTCGATCACAACCCAGTCGTAATTGCGCTCGCGAACCCGTTGCAGACCCTGTTCGCCGCTTGTGGCCCAATCATTGGTTATGTCCCGCAGATCAAGCCGCTCGGACAGGGTCGTAACCAGTTCCTTTTCATCATCGATCAAAAGAATTCTCATACCGAACTATCACCTTCCACCAGTGGGTTTGGATATTTTTCCTCTGGTCCTGAATCGTCTTCGCTTTTACTTTCGATCATGCGCGGGGCAACGTCGGCCGGTAAAAACACGTGGAATGTGGTGCCTTTTTGTTCCAGGCTCTCGACTTCTATGGTGCCGCCCATTTTTTGGACGATGCCGTAGGTGATCGAAAGCCCGAGACCGGTGCCCCGCTCGCCCTTGGTGGAGAAAAACGGTTCAAATATTTTTAGCAGGTCAGCGGCGGGAATGCCGACTCCGTCGTCGGCAATGGCCACTTCAACCCGGTGTTCGCCTTTGACCTTGGCGCTGATGTCGATGTTGCCGCCTTTTTGCACGGCGGCCATGGCGTTGTTGAGGATGTTCAAAAACACCTGCTGCAACTGGCCCCGGTCACCGTTGACCGGAGGCACGTCCCGGTCGATATTGAGGCTGATCTTTATATTGCGGTATTCCGCCTCGCGGCCCAGGAAGCCCAACACTTCGTTGAGCAGGCCGTCGAGGTGGATCTGTTCGCGTTTGACCGGCAGATGCCGGGCAAAGCCCAAAAGCCTGTGGGTGATGTCGCTGACCCGTTTCACCGATTTCTGGATCACGCCTATTTGCTGCAGGAACTTTTCCTTGCGGGGGAAGTCGTCGCCCAGCTTGAGCAGGTCTTCCATGAGGCCGACCTTTTCATTGATGATTGCAACCGGGTTGTTTATTTCATGGGCCACGCCGGCGGCCAGGCGGCCGATGGATGCCAGCTTGTTGGTGTATTCGACTTCGTGAAGCACCGAGGCGCGGCGAAGGTCGGCCACGTAGATGCGGCTGACCAGGGTTGTTGAGCCCCACCAGATCACGCCGAGAATTATCAGCACCGACACCGAGACGACGATGACCAGGTTGATGCCCAGGGCGCCCCATTTTTTCAGCAGCACACCGGGCCGGTGGATCACCACCAAGGTGAAGGGGGTGTCCTCGATATTGGCCATGCCCATGAACAGGCGTTCGTCTTGCTCGTTGATTACCTCGCTGATCCCTTCCCAGTCCTTGCGCGACTCGGGAAGAAGGCCGAACTGGGCCAGAACCCCCCCGAAATGGCGCGACGGCGTCTGCAATTTGCCCTGTTGGTTGACCAGGAAGATTTCCGAGACATCCTGGGGGCTTTCGCCCCGGACCATCTGATTGAGCCGGCCAGTGTCGATGGTGGCCCGCAGCACGGCTGGCCCCTCTCCGCCCTCTTCATGACGCACCGCGATAACCATGTGCGGGAAATTGCGGTGGCCCATGAACACGTCGCTGACATAGGCGCCCCGGATCAGGGCCACCTGGTACCACTCCTGGTCCCGGTAGTCCACGTCCGAAAGGTTGTATGGCCCCACATAGGCCTTTTGGATGCCCAGAAAGTTGATCAGGCCCAGGTCCACGAAGCCGCCGAATGAATAACGCAATTGGCGGAAAATCAGCGACAGCCGCTTGGCGTCGCTGAGCTGATTGGTGGTGTTGTCCAAGTTGACAAAGGTCAGCGCCGCCTGGGCCGTATTCAAAAAGTCGGTGACTTGCAGCTTGGCCGTGCTCATCTCCCGTTGCATCTGGATGATGATCTCGTTGCGCTGCAATTCATACTGGCGGTCATATTGGAAAAAGTTCACCCCGGCCAGGACAAACACCGGCGTCAGGGAGGCGATGACCGCCGCCCAGAATGTGGTTTTCCACAAACGCCTGTAGTCCAGCAGTTCGACTTGTCCGTCCTGCCTGTGCCAAAAATCCGGGCGGAATTTTTGCCAAAAGCTCATTTTATTCCTGTCGGGCTTTGATCTTGTCGTAGGCCTCTTGCATGACCTGGGACAGCTTTTCGATGTCCACCGGCTTCTCAAGATAGGCGAACGCGCCCAACTCCATGCACTGCTGGCGGTCGCGGTCGGAGCCGTGACCGGTGAGGATGATCACCTCCACCTCGGGGTGGTCGCGCTTGGTCCGCTTGAGGACCTCCACGCCGTCGATGCCGGGCATCTTCAGGTCCAGGACCATGACCTCGGGCTCATCCTCGGAGACCAGCTTGAGTGCCTGCTCGCCGTCGTAGACCACGGCCGATCCGATTTCCCGCAGCAGCAGGCGTTCGGAAAGCGTCTGGACGAATTCACGCTCGTCGTCGACCAAAAGAACCTTGCTGGGCAGCTTGAAGTCGGCCCGGCGGTAGACATCGGCCTGGTAGTAGCCCGGACCGGCCTCAACGTCCACGTCCTTGACGCCGTCGACCTTTTGGGCCAGCTTGGCCAACTCTTCCTGCAGGCGGCCCAGGAGCATGACTTTTTTGTTGATTTGGACTTTTACCTTGCCCTTGGAGGCGGACACGCTCAGATCTTTGGGCGTGTGCCCTTCCTTGACCAGGGCCTGTTCCACCTGGGCGGCCAGCAGCGCGTCTTTGGCGGCCCGGATTGATGATTCGTTGAAGGCCAGGGTGCCGGAAGACGCGTGGTCCAGGATAAGTTTTACCGCTTTTTCTACGCCGGTTTTGCCCATGGGAATCAGGATATCGTACTTGGACGGATCCCAGGGCTCGCAATCCATGACATATTCGGCCCAGCGGAATGCCGCTTCGTCGTCGCGGTGGATGCGCGACATGGCTTCCTTTGGGCTCACGTTCAGGGTGGCCGCGGCCTTTTCGGCCCGTTTCGAGGCATCGGCGGCCAGGCATACCTGGAGCACGTGACTGATGTTGCGCGGAACCAGCAGTGACCCGTAACCCAGGAACACGGCCGAGTTTTCCATGGTCAGTTCGAGCATGGCCAGCTTGAGGCTGGTTATGCCGATCTCCCGCTCCCTGGAAAACATGTTGAATACCGAAGGCTTGCCGTATATGGCCTTGCGCAGCGCCGCTTCTGCCGCTCCGCTGGCGGCGGCGGCTTTGCTTATCAGATCATCGTCGGTAGCCAGTTGCGTTCCCATTTCGCGGGCCAACTCCTGGGCCACGTCCCGGCCGCCCACAAAAGATCCGCTGAATATATTGACCATGCTCATCGTCCGTTATCCTCCCGTTCAAACACGTTTTCCAGCGGGCAAACCGTTATCAGCGGACAGTCCTTTTCGTCCGATCCCGCATGTGCAGATTCATGAATAGCGCTAATCGCCGTCGCAGCCAAGGGATAGATGTGATCCTCGCCGATTTTGGCCAAAAGGTGTGTACGTTCCATGGCCTCCAGAACGTTTTCCTTAAGGTGGGAGAAACTGATATCAAACCCCGCGCTGCGGACTCTATCCACGATCAAGGATAACGCTTCTTCGCCTGATGCGTCTATGTCGTTTATGCCGTTTGACACGACCAGAATGTGCCTCAACTTGGGCATGTTCATGATGCGGTCGTTGATCTGGTCTTCCAGGAAGCTGGCATTGGCGAAAAACAGCGGGCCGTCAAAGCGCACGACAGCTATGTGTTCGCACTCGCGCAGGCCGAAGTGTTCCGCGTCGCGTAACGAGCAGTCCTGGTGCATGGACAGGCTGGCCACCGTCGGGCGCATGCTCTTGTATAAAAAGACCATCAGGCTCAGGGCCACGCCGATCATGATGCCCCTGTCCAGGTGCGGCGCGAAAACCAGGGTGGCGATGAAGCTGATGATGCTGATGGCTCCGTCATACCACTGGGCCTTCCAGGCATGGACAAAACCGCTAAGGTTGATCAGGCCCACGACGGCCAACATGATGACTGCGGCCAGCACGGCCTGGGGCAGGTGGTACAGAAGAGGGGTGAACAACAACAGCACGATGACGACCATCAGGCTGGTGACCACGCTGCTAAGACCTGTGATAGCGCCCGATTGCAAGTTTACCGCCGACCTGGAGAACGATCCCGATACGGGATAGCTCTTGCCCAGGCAGCCGATCATGTTGGCCAGACCCTGGCCGATGAGCTCCTGGTTGGGGTCCAGGCGTTGGCCGGTTTTGGCGGCCATGGCCTTGGCGATGCTGATGGCCTCCATGAAGCCCAAAAGGCTGATGATGATGGCGTAAGGCACCAACTGCAACATGACGCCGATGTTTACGTTGGGCATACTGATGGTCGGCAGGCCGGGCGGAATGTCGCCGACCACCGCACCGCCGCCCATGACCTTGATGGATGTGGTGTCCAGGGCGCCCAGGCCGACCTTGATGCGCCAGGTGTTGCCGTCGGTTTCGGAGCCGGACGGGGCTTGGCCCTGTTCATAGAACAACAGGCCGTCGCCGGCCTGCTTGAGGCCGTCGAATTTGTGGTTGCGCAGCAAATCGCGCAGTTCGTGGGCAATGCCCTTTTGCATTTCAATGCGCGCGGTGAGCATTGCCGCCTTCTGGCGCAGGTCCAGCACTTCCAGGGATTGTTCGCCTTGCTTTTCGGTTTCGGTGACGATCTGCTTGTTGAGATCGGCCCGCTGCTCACCCAGGGAGCTGATGGCGGCGATGGAGGTGTTGTAGTCGTTGACCTGCTGGCCGATGACCGGATCGGCAAAGGCGTCCGGGCCGACCTTGACATCGTTTTGGAAGCCCACCGCCCAGGAGATCAAGGTGGTGACGGCGACAGCCACCAACACGTAGGGGATCTTGGGATTGATCCGTTTGAGGATGATCATGATTGCGAAAGCGCCCGCGCCCATGGCCAGGGTGGGCCAGTGGGTGTAGTCGATGGCCGCCTGACAGACCCGGATGATCGTTTCATAGTGGTGATCGGCCTTGTCCACGTACACGCCGAACAGCTTGGAAAGCTGGGAGCTGGCGATGATGATGGCCGCGGCGTTGGTAAAGCCGTTGACCACCGGATGGCTCAGGAAGTTGACCACCAGGCCTAACCGCAATACGCCCAGCAAAAACTGGAAGATGCCCACCACCAGGGCCAGCAGCACCGCATAGGCGATGAACGCCTCGCTGCCCGCCGTGGCCAGTGGTTCCAGTGATGCCGCGGTCATCAGGGAGACAATGGCCACCGGTCCCGTGGCCAATTGCATGGAAGAGCCAAACATAGCCGCGATCATCGGCGGTAAAAACGCTGCATAAAGGCCGTAATAGGCCGGCAGACCCGCCAACTGGGCATAAGCCATGGACTGCGGGATCAACACCAGGGCAACTGTAATACCGGCCACCAGATCGACCCGGAACTTGGCCGCACTGTAGCCTTTGAACCAACTTAGAAATGGAAGAATTCGCGCCACCATCGCTCTGCTTTTCCCTTTGGTGCGCCGGCCTGGCCGGTTTTGATCACCGGCCGGACCGAACATTATTTAATATGTGCCGCCTTTTCGCCCCTCCCGATCCGGAGGGAGGCGGTTTGATTCCTTGTTACCGGCTGTATCGCGTCAATGCCCGGGGAATTCCATCATTACCGTCCTTGTTCAAGAATGCAGCAAATTCGCGCTTGTTGGGCGATATAAGACCATTCCCCACCGGAAAACCGCGGGGACTTTTTTCCCGGCCGGCCATGCCAAAAGCGTAGAACGGCACGGGCGGCGGGTTGGGTTGCTATTTTTTTGAAAAAACGGGAAATGCCCTCGAACCGTCCCATGCGATGCAATGGACGGTTGGGGACAAGCTCTTGTCCGGAAAGGGATAGGGGTGTTCGGGTGGCCTGGGATCGGGTCATAACGCGCGACCTCCCGGCGGATCGCCGCCGAAAGGGACCTCCGGACCGGCATGATGGTCATGGCGCAGGACAATGCATCGAGCCATCACGGACTGGTTGGGGAGGCTGGTATTTAACCCGGTTCGCATAATATGGCTTAGCCTATCACCTTGCGGATTCGGCAGTCATTCAGCGGTGTACGCTGTGTATATCGTGTTGATTTCCAATTGAATTTTTATTGTTTAACTTTTTATCGGCTGACGTTGACCCATTTTGCAATGCCGTGCAATCAAGGCGGCTGATAAAATATTTCACAATAAGACTGATAGCATAATGAATTAACCGTATTTAGTCAACGATCGAAATGTTGCAAAATGCTACGCGTAAGGAGTTTGTCCTCGCCTGTTGTTGATGGGCGGGAGATTCCGGCGGATCATGCCGTAAGTATTTTGGTCGCCTCGATGCCGTTTGACTCGGCGAAATCCTGAAAGACCGCCGGGGCCTTGATGTTGCCCGCCAGCACCTCGCGCAACAACAGCAGCGTCAGCTTGTCGCGGTCGGCGGCCCGGACGGTCACCGTCTTGTTGTATTGGCCCAGGATCTCGTTGACTTCGCTGTATTCGCCGGAATCAAAGCTTTCCACCAGAATGTCGCCGTTGTGGTCGATGCTGCCCCAGACGGTAACCAATTTTATGTCGTCGTCGGTCTCGACCCTGCCGTCAAAGAGTTTGACGGTCCAGCGGTTTCTGCCGTCCTTTTGCAGTCCGTTCCAGTGGATATCACGTTTGCCCATGAGGATTCTCCGTGGCTGATTTTCATATTGCTTTACGATAAATGTAACAGATCGTCCGAATCAGCGATAATTTTGGCGGCATCTTTTTCCAAAGTGGCGACATTGGCCTGGGAAAGGTTCAGGTAAAACAACACGTCCGGGGTGTATTCACAGCGGTATTGGTCGGTATATGACGCGGCGCCGCAGTTTTTGGCCAAGGCGTTGGCCAGAGCGACGATCATCAAAAGCCGCCGGTTGTTTTTGACAGCGTTCAACCTGTGGTGCAAGGTCATGATTTCGGACAATTGTTTGGAAAGGTTCCACTTTTTGGCGACCAGCAGCCCCATCTCGGTGTGATCGACCCCTAGAACGTGTTTCTCCGATTCGGCTATCTCCCAACGCATTTTTTGCACCAGATGGTGGATCTCCGCAGCCTCGGCCGTGAACGATTGATTTATAACCAGTTTGCCCGCGTCATGCATCAGACCGGCGGTGTAGGCCAGGGACGGGTCCTCGTATTTCAGGCGTTCGGCCAGCCTGCGGGAGACCAGGGCCGTGGCCATGCTGTGACGCCACAGTAAATTTCCCCCCGGCCCCATGTGGGCGCATGCGGCGCCAAGCTGATCGCCGAGCACAAGCTCCATGAGGCCGGAGCGGCCCAAACGGGGAGCAGCTTCATCGGCGGTACTGGCCTTCCATACAAATCCGAAATAAGCGGAGTTCGATCTCTTGATCACCTGGGCCGTCAGGCCGGGATCACGCGCCACCACGGCCGAGATGTCCTGCATGGAAAAATTGTCGTCGGCCAGCCTTACCAGAAGGTCCGCCAGGGCGTCCGGCAGACCCGGCAGGTCGTGGATCGCCTTGCTTAACTTTTTATTCGAACTGAAGGGCATAGTGCGTTCCGTTAAAAATTTTGGGAGATCATGCCGCCGCCCCGCGCAAGCGCTGTTGGTTCAACAAAACAGTTTAGGGCGGCGATAACGTTGCTGCCGGTTTACGGTTGCCACACCCAATCGGACCAGGGGGTACGCGCCTGGGATTTCGCCGAATCATCAATACTATTATTTTAGCTTTTCGGATTTGATCTGCATACCCCGGATCGCGGGCGGCAGCCGTTGCCGGAGGGGATTTTTTAGGGGGGTAGACCGTGGGGCAGATCCAAAGAAGGGATCGGCAGGGTAGCGGCTTACCTGTTAACCGGCCGTTTGCCCGGCCGAATGAGGGGCGGATTTATACAGCAACCTGCCGGCCACGGGCATGAGCAACGCGTAAATGGTGTTTTGGACCCATTCATAATATTCCGGGCTGTTCTGGGGCATTCCCATGAGCCAGGAGGCGCTTTCGCCGGCGCCCAGGTAATACAAGAACATGGCGTTCAGGCTGTCGGTAAGGCGCCGCACTTCCTCCACCGGTTCAGAGACCCCCATCAGATCGACAAAGGCCTGGCGCATGTTGTCCACGGCCCTCAGAAGATATTCCTGACCCGGCAAAACCGTATAACGGTTTTGGGCGATGTTGAGCATGATGATCTTGAATATCCACGGTTTTTGGCGGCGCAGATCCACGGCGCGCCTGATGAACAATCTGAATCCGTCCTCGGGGCTCATGCTCCGTATTTCGTTCAGAGACTCCAGGCACGATCGTTCGAGATCGGTGCAGATTTCCTCGGAGATGGCTTCGAACAACTCGGCCTTGGTTGGAAAATAGTAGCCGATGATGGGATGGCCGAAACCTCCTTCGGCGGCGATCATGCGGATGCTGGCCGAGTTGTAGGCATAACGGGAAAAGACCACTCTGGCCGCGGTCAGGATGTTACGGCGGGTGTCTTTGGCTTTTGCTGTGATCCTTTTATGGGCCATTTGGGGAGCCTTCCAATTGCCACTGGAGGAAGGCCAGTGGGTAACATTTTATATAGCATAGGGCCAACAAACGCGCTATTGCAAGAATTGTACGACTGTATAAAAAACACTTGACAACAACATAAGATTCGCCACACTTATCTGAGCAATCACGTGAAAAGGCAACAAACAACAAGAGTCGTTTTATAATATTCTTCGATTCAATAGGTTACGGCTCATATAATTAGGTCCAATACCGAGCAGCATGGTTAAGCGCCCCGAGTAGGCGCACCGGGACTTGAAAAAACAGACGGCGCGCTGCTGTACGGCAGCGAAACAAAAACGAGCCGGCCAAGGCCGCGGCCTGCCGGAAAAGTAAATCATTAATGGTTTCCATATTAAATCCGTGAGGCGGCCAAGCAGCGCGGGCGGATAATCGGAGGTAAGGTTATGCGTACAAAAGAGCAATATATCGAGGGTCTTAAAAAGCTTCGCCCCAATCTGTACTATAAGGGCGAAAAGGTTGGCCGGGATATCGCGGATATGGAACAGCCCATCAGCGTGATCGGCAAAACCTTCGACGCCGCCCTGGACCCGGAACTGGCCGATCTGTGCACGGCGAAATCCCACCTGACCGGCGAGACCATCAACCGCTTCTGCCATGTGCACCAGAGCACCGACGACCTGCATAAAAAACAGGACATGACCCGCATGCTCTGCCGCAAGGTGGGCTTCTGCATCGGCCGCTGCATGGGCGTCGACGCCCTCAACGCCATCAACGCCGTATCATACGAGGCCGACAAGGCCAACAACGGCGAGACCCAGTACTACCAGAATTTCCTGAAATGGCTGGAATACTTCCAGAAGAACGACCTGGTGGGCTCCTGCGCCCAGACCGACGTCAAAGGCGAGCGCATGCTGCGCCCGTCCCAGCAGCCCGACCCGGACAGCTATCTGCACGTGGTCGAACGCAAAAGCGACGGCATCGTGGTGCGCGGCTGCAAGGTGCACATCACCATGGCCGCGGTGGCCGACGAGATCCTTGTGGTGCCCACCCGCAGCCTGGGCCCGGACGAGAGCGACTATGCCGTGGCCTTCGCCATCCCCGCCGACGCCGAGGGCGTGCGCCAGGTGCTGCACCCCCACCTGATGCGTAACCGCCAGGTCCACCAGCGCGGCTTCAGCTGGGGCGTGGTCGACTCCTACGTGATCTTCGACGACGTGTTCGTGCCCTGGGACCGCGTGTTCCTCTGCGGCGAATACATGCACGGCGGCATCCTGGCCCTTCTGTTCGCCCTGTTCCACCGCCACAGCTATTCGGGCTGCAAGCCGGCCATCGGCGACACCCTGCTGGGCATGGCCGCCCTGGCCGCCGAAGCCAACGGCATCGAGAAGACCAGCCATGTGCGGCACAAGCTCTCCGAGATCATCAAGGTCACCGAACTGGGTTACGCCGCGGGCTTCACCGCCTCGGCCAAGGGCAGCCCCGAGCTGAACATCCCCGGCCTGGGCAAGGTGCCCTTCGGCCCCGGCTCCTACATTCCCGAGGTGGTCTACGCCAACGTGGGCCGCTGCCTCACCGGCGAGGCCGTGTTCCACGAGCAGGAGATCCTCTGCGACATCGCCGGCGGCATGCCTTCCACCTTCCCCTACGAGCAGGAGTTGGAGAACCCGGAGATCAAGGGCTTGATGCAAAAGTACGTCAATCGCAGTTCCAAGATGTCCATCGAAGACCAAATCAAGCTCTGGCTCTATTACCAGGACATCACCGCCAGCACCATCAACGGCACCATCACCTATGGCAGCTACCATGGCGGCGGCTCCCCGATTATGGAGCAGATCGCCATCGTCAGCCAGTACAACATCAACGCCGCCAAGGCGGGAGCCCGCAAGCTGGCCGGTATGAGCCCGGCCAAGAAAAAGAAATAATAGTGTGACCAAGGCCCGGCGGCGCTGATCCGTGGGTGGATCAGCAGCTCCGCCGGGCCTATCTACAGGCCGGGCCAGTCAAATGGCGAAAACGGCCCAACCCGCCCACACGGCCCCCAAGCCTTGATCCACAAAAGCACAAACGCGTAAGGCCGTTACCCGACGGGCGTGTAGCCGCGTTCCGAGGCCAATCTATACAAGATCACTAAGAAAACGGTTGGGCTTGACAGGCTGATTTTCCTGGGGTACAGACCCATTATTAGCAGCATGAAGCTGTTTCCATTTTTTCAAAATCATCATCGCACCGAAATAAGCAAAAGTAGTAGGCCAAGAAGGCTCCCGCATGGGCGTGGTGCGCCCGTACGCCTTTTGTTAGGCATGGGAGAGGGATTGTGGTTGGGAGAAGAACCTGGCGGATAGTTTTCGCCACATTGATCTGCGTGCTATGGGCGGCGGCGGCCATGGCCGATGAGCAAATGCCGCCGGTGGATGTAAAGGCCACCCTCAGCGAGGCTGACGCCTTGACCTCACCGGTTGCCAGCGTAATCAACCCGGACGATCAGGTTCCGGCAGGCCAAGTCAGCGGCCTGACCGACCTGCTCAAACTGACGAACTCCATTTACATTCAGGACTCCACCTACGGCAAGCAGTTGTATTTCCGCGGCATGACCGACCAGGACATGCGGATTTTGATCAACGGCGCACCCATCGGCCAGATGGGCAAGTACTATGCCCTGGCCTACGGCTGGCAAACCATTCCCCTGGAAAATATCGAGCGCATCGAGGTCATCCGCGGCGCCGGTTCAGTGGAATACGGCAACACCCTGGTGGGCACCATCAATATCATCACCAAAAAAGGCGGCAAGGATATCAGATCCACCGCTTCGGTCAATTACGGCACCTTCAATGATTTCAAAGCCGACGCCACCAACAGCGGCACGGTGGGCAAGTTCAACTGGGCCGTTGGCGGCGCCTACCGCCACCGCGACGAATACCTGCACAACAACGACATCGATCAATACAACGTCAGCGGATCGGTGGGCGTGGACATGGCCGATGCGGGCAACCTGCAACTGACCGGCTTCGCCTCCAAAAAGGACGAGGGCTTCGCCCTGGACGACCGAGTCAACTGGACAGTGTGGAGCGATGCGAATGACTTGGCCGACGGCAGCGAGTACCATCTGGAGACCAACAGCGCCATCGCCTCGTACACCAGTTCGTGGTTCGACGCCACGGCCAGCTACACCCAGCAGAAGCGCGACGACGACTACCGCAAGGACAGCTGGGCCAGCGGCGACACATACGACTACACCATCGACTACCGTACGCCCTCGGTCTCGGCCAAGTTGCACCATACCTTCGGCAAACACTCGCTGAAGTTCGGCGGCGAATACACCTATGGCGACGCCAAGGCCGAATGGACCTATTATGGTGATCCGGTCATCGAGAAACTGCACTTCCAGCAGGACCTGGCCGGCATCTATGCTGAGGATTCCTGGCAGGTGCTGGAAAAACTCAACTTCACCCTCGGCGTGCGCTACGACTATTTCAAGAACAAGCTCACCACCGAAGGCGCCGACCCCAACACCGACACCGAGATCGACGACGACAGCTTCTCGCCCCGGGCCAGCCTGACCTACGACCTGCCCAGCAATTGGCAGGCCTTCGCCTATGCGGGTCATGTGTTCAAGGCCCCGACCATGGGCGACCTCTACCGCTGGTACGGCAGCTACGAGTTGATCAGCTTCGCCGGCCGTGCGGTGCTGCGGGCCTATTACGGGATTCAACAACCGGCCGGAGCGCCCAAGAGCCTGATTCCCCAGCAGTACATCGATTCCTGGCAGTCGATGATCGGCCAGCTCAAGCCGGCCAAGGGCTGGGACTATGAGTTGGGCGTGCGGCGCATGGGCAAGGACCACGCCATCCAGGTGAACCTGTTCTATCAGGATATCGACGACTACATCAACGTTTATCCCGTGTCGTATCCGCCAACCTACAACGTTGACAACGTGAAGATCTACGGCGTGGAACTCACAGGCGTTTACACCTACAACCGCTACCTGGAGATCGAGGCCATCTACACCCTGATGGGCAACAAGGTGGAAAACGACAAGATCATCCAGAAGATCTACGGCAAGGATGAACTGTTCAACGCGCCGGACCAGGTGCTCAACCTGACCCTGCGCAGCCGCCCGCTGGACGACTTGTTGATCGAGTGGCAGACCCAGTTCATCAGCAGCCGGTTCGCCGGCGGCGCTCCGGGCGTGCCGCCCCAGGTGGCCGCGGCCAATCCGAAATACGAGCCCATGTATGAGTTGGACCCGTACTGGTTGCACAATATCCGGGCCAGCTACACGGTGCACATGGGCGGCACGGATGTGACGTTCTCGGCCGCCGTGGAAAACATCTTTGACGAAGACTGCTATGTCCGGCTGGACTACCCCCTGCCGGGCACCCTGGTCTACGGCGGCGTGAAGTTCGCCTTTTAACCGCTTGTTGGAGAAGGCCGGCTCGGCCTTTTCCAACAGCCTTCCAGGAGGTCAAACCATGGCTGATCAGCAAGGTAATGGACCGGTTTTGCTGGGGGCTGAAGATATAAGGCTCGTTCCGGTGGGCCATATAAACAGCCCGTTCAAGACGCCATCGCTCAAAGGCGGCAAGGACGGCATCAAGCATAGCGGCAATACGCCGCCCCGCCGGGAACACGACGAGGACAGCGAAATTGTCATCAAGGCGGAATATGCCGAGTTGTTGGACGGGATAGCGGACTTTTCCCATGCCGTTGTCATCTACTGGCCCCACCTGCTGCCCGTGGAAGGCCGAAAGGCCCGCAAGGTGCATCCAGCGGGTGTCGAGGAAATGCCCCTGACCGGCGTGTTCGCCACGTGCAGCCCGGCCAGGCCCAACCCGCTGTTGACAACCGTGGTGGAGGTCCTGGAGCACTCGGGCAATGTCCTCAAGGTCCATGGCTTGGAGGCCGTGGACGGCAGCCCGGTGTTGGATATCAAACCATACAACCGTCATTACATGCTCCGGCCAGAGGCCAAGGCCGCCGAATGGATGGAGCAGCTAGACGAGATGTTCAGCTAAGGGGGACGCATGGCCCGGCTCAACGCCGACACTGCAATTGATTTGCGGACCGGCCCCGGTATCGGGGCCGGAGCCATGCTTTTTATCTTGGCAGCGGCCCTGGTTGGCCTGGCTTTTTACGCCACGTCCTATGGCGCATATGACATGAGCCTGGCTCAGATCAGTTCCGTGTTGCTGGGCCGGGGCAGCGCGGCCCAGGAGGCCGTGTTGTGGCAGGTGCGCCTGCCGCGAATCGCGGCGGCCATCGTCACCGGCTGGGGCCTTGGGCTCTCCGGCTTGGCCCTGCAAACCCTGCTGCGCAACCCCCTTGCCTCGCCGTTCACCCTGGGCTTCAGCCAATCGGCGGCCCTGGGCGCGGCCCTGGCCATCGTCTGCCTGGACGCCGGCTCCCTGCGGGCCAGTGCCCTGCATACCGCCGCGCCGGGCCAGCTGATGCTCAGCGGGCCCTATGTCATCACCGCCGCGGCCTTCGCCACGGCCATGGGCTCCAGTCTGTTGATCCTGGCCCTGGCCCAGATCAAGAAGATGTCGCCCGGTTCGGTGGTGCTGGTGGGCGTGGCCCTGTCGTCGTTGTGCTATTCGGGTACGGTATTGGTGCAGTATTTCGCCACCGAGACCGAGATAGCCGCAGTCTTGTTCTGGACGTTCGGCGACGTGGCCCGATCGTCGTGGTACGAAATAGGCCTGCTGTTGATACCGGTTCTGGGGGCCACGGCCTATTTCACGGCCAGGCGCTGGAGCCTCAACGCCTTGTTGGCCGGGGAGGACACAGCAGGCAGCCTGGGCGTAAATGTCGAACGCATGCGCCTGGTGGGGATGGTGATCACGACCCTGGTCATCGCCATGGCCACGGCCTTTCACGGCGTCATCGGCTTTTTGGGCCTGTTGGCCCCGCACATCAGCCGGATCATCACCGGCGGCAACCACAGCCTGCTGATTCCGTTTTCCTGCCTCACCGGAGCGCTGCTTTTATTGGCCGCTGATACGGTGGGCCGGATGGTCCTTGGTTCGGGTTCGCTGCCGGTGGGCGTAATTACCTCGTTCATGGGCGCGCCGCTGTTTTTGTATCTGCTCATGAAAAAACAGGAGCGCTGATGCTCAAGGTGGAAGACCTGCATTTCAGCTACAACGGCAAGCCCGTGCTGCAAGGCATTGACTTTGAGCTGGAGCGCGGCCAGACCATGGCCATTCTGGGCGTCAACGGCGCCGGCAAGTCGACCATGCTGCGCTGCCTGAACAGGGTGCTGAGGCCCAAGAGGGCCACGGTGTTCATAGATGGTCAAAGCCTAGCCGGGCTCAGCGGCGCGGCCCTGGCCCGGCGCATGGGCTATGTGCCCCAGGAACGGGCCCAGTGCGAACTGACCGTGCGGGAGATGGTCATGCTGGGCCGCAAACCGCACATGAAATGGGGCCCCACTGCGGGCGACGAGCAGGTCGTAGACAGCGTCATGAAGCGCATGAACATAGAGGGTTTTGCCCACCGCCTGGTGGACAGGCTCAGCGGCGGCGAGGCCCAGAAAGTGGTCATCGCCAGGGCCCTGGCCCAGGAGCCCGAGGTGTTGCTGCTGGACGAGCCCACCAGCAACCTGGATCTGCGCAACCAGCTTGAACTGATGGACCAGCTCACGGCCACGGTGAAAAAAGACGGCCTGTGCGCGGTGGTGTGCCTGCATGACCTGAACCTGGCGCTGCGGCACATGGACCGGCTGTTGCTCATGAAAAACGGCAAGGTGCACACCTTGGCCGGGCCGGGCGAACTGAGCCCGGAAATCATCCGGGACGTCTACGGCGTTGACGTGCAGATCCTGCAATCCGACAGCGGACCGGTCATCGTGCCCGTTCAGGCCATTGGAGAATAAAATGAAATATTCTGGCAAGTTGATATGCCTTATTGCCTTGTCGGCCGTGTTGCTGCTGGCTGGCTCTGTTTGTGCCGCTGATACCATTACGCTCACCGACAGCGCCGGAAGAAAAGTGGCCATAACCCAGCCCGTGGAACGCATCGTCTGCCTGGGTCCGGGCTGTCTACGGCTCATCGTCTATTTGCAGGCCCAGGACAAGGTAGTGGGCGTGGAGGCCCTTGAGGCCCGTTACCCCGGATCACGGCCCTATTACATGGCCCACCCCGAGATCGGCAAACTGCCTGTCGTGGGCCCCGGCGGCGTCCCGGCCATAGGCGGCCTGCCTGATGTGGAAGCCCTGTTGAATGTCCGGCCCCAGGTGATCTTTGCCACCTATCTGCACCCGCAAAAAGCCGAGCAACTCGAAGCCCTCAGCGGCGCCAAGGTAGTGCTGTTGGATTACGGACCATTCGCCTCGTTTGATCCGGACGTCCTGTTCCAGAGCCTGCGTATAGCCGGCAAGGCCCTGGGTAAGGAAAAAAGGGCCGACGAAGTCATCGAGTACGTCAACTCCTGCCTGGCCGACATGAAGCGCCGCACGGCGGATATAGCCAAACCGGCCCAGGCCTATGTGGGCGGCATCGGCTTCAAAGGCTCCCACGGCATAGACAGCTCCGACGCCGGTTACGTGCCCTTCACCTGGCTGGGCATCGACAACGCGGCCAAGGGTCTGGGCAAGGGATCTCACTGCTTTGTATCCCAGGAAAAGCTGATGAGCCTGAACCCGGAGATCATCTTCGTGGACACCGCCGGGCTGGTCATGCTGGAGGGCGACTATGACAAGCGCCCTGAGTATTATCAGTCCCTGGCGGCCTTTAAAAACGGCAGGGTCTACACTCTGCATCCCTTCAACTGGTACACCACCAACCTGGGCACCACCCTGGTGGACGCCTACGCCATCGGCAAGACGGTATATTCTCAGCAATTCGCCGATGTGGATTTGACGGCCAAGGCCGACGAGATATACCAGCACCTGGTGGGCAAGCCCTTGGCCGGACAAATGCTGGAAGTCTACGGCCCCTTGGGACAAAATCCATCATTCATCAAGATGCCGGAGCAGAGCAAATGAACCAGCAAAAGGCCGAGTTCTTTGACAATCAGGTGAAAGCCCAATGGGCGGCCGAGGAATACGGCGCCGACGAAGCGCCCAAGCTGGAGCGCCTGCGGGCGGCCGCGGACATAAAGCCGGGCATGCATGTCCTGGAGCCCGGCTGCGGCACCGGGCGGCTGACCAGCCACTTGGCCGAGTGGACCGGCCCCACGGGCAGGGTCGTGGCCCTGGATATCAGCCGGGGCATGGCCGAGGCCTGCGCCCGGCGTATTGAAAACTTGCCCCATGCCCGGGCCCACAACCTGGCCATGGAGGACCTGGACGCCGGTCCGGGGTCGTTCCAGCGTATCATCTGCCACCAGGTCTTCCCTCATTTCGACGACCAACACAGGGCCCTGGAGCTGATGGCCAGCCTGTTGGAGCCCGGCGGCCTGCTGGTGATCGTTCATTTCATTGACTGGGCCACCATCAACGACACCCACCGCAAGGCCGGGACCGTGGTTGAAAAAGACCTGATGCCCGATTTCCCGGCCATTCGGGCGATGATGGAGCAGACAGGATTCAGCGTGACCATGTTCGCCGATGATGCCTTGGGTTATCTGCTGCGGTCAGTCAAGAATTAGGTGAAATAGAACACGGAATTTTCAGCCTGCCTAAAAACGCCGAACTTGCCTCTTGATGTTATGTTACATTTTATCGCCGAAAGGTAAGTCGATGAGAAGTTGGCTTTGTCTACTTTGCTTGTAACATATACCGTGGGAGCAGGTATGGACGAGTCAAAAAAATCATATCATCACGGTGATCTGCGCAAAGCGCTTATTCAAGAGGCGCTCAAGGTTGTCGAAAAAGAGGGCATTGAAGCCGTGACCATGCGCGCCCTGGGCCAGGCCACCGGGGTGTCTCGTACCGCCGCCTACCGCCATTTTGAAAACAAGATCGATTTGCTTTGCGCGGTGGCCGAAGAAGGTTTCATCATTATCGGCGAAAGATACCAAAACATCATGGACCAAGCGGCCGACGACGGGTTGGCCAGCCTGGAGACCCTGGGCCGGGGCTATGTGGCTTTTGCCATGGATTATCCCAACCTGTTCCGCCTGATGTTCGGCTCCGAACTGGCGGGGCACGCCCGCACGGATGCCCTGAGGGCCGTGGTGGACAAATCCATGGCTTCGTTTGTGCACACGGTTCTGCAATGCCAGGAGCAAGGCACCATCCAACAGGGCAACCCCCTGGCCCTGACCAGCATCCTCTGGGCTGGCATGCACGGCTTGGCCACGCTGCTTGTGGACGGCCAACTGCAAACCGATGAGCAAGCCCACGGCGTACCGATCCTGACCACCGACAAGGTCGGCACCACGCAAAAAAACTCCCAAAAGGTTCTGGACCTGATGGTTGGTGCAATCCTGCGAGGGCTGGCCCCCACTTCAGCCTGAAAGCGTTTTGCCTGACCAATACCGCCACAAACCAGGCTGGCCGGCGGGGGGGCTGGTCTTGTTCGTTTGTACCTGATAATATAGCCATGTGATGCAATGGCGCATCAAAAGACAAGGCGACCAAGACCAGAACCAGGACTCAGTATGTCTTCATCCGGCCAGCCAAACCTTCCGGCCCTGGATATAGGCCCAAGCAAAACCTTGGCCGACAGCGCCAAGATGCTCCACGGCATCCTTGACTTCATCTACAATCCCATAGTCGCCGTGGACCATGAGGGCCGCATCATTTTCTGCAACCGGGCCATGACCAACATCATAGGCAACAGCCTGGACGAACTGCTGGGTCAGCGGGTGGAGGATTTTGTCCACTATTCCCGGCTGCGCCAGATCATCCAGACCGGCAAGACCGAGTCGGTGCAAAAAATCGACATTGGCGGCACGGTGTACATGTCCAACCGGACGCCGATCATGGATAACGTCAGGGTCGTGGGCGCGGTGGCCGTGTTGCAGGACATTTCAGAGCTGGCGGCAATCGCCGACGAACTGGAGCAGACCAAGCGCCTTTCCGTGGAACTCGACGCCATCATCGAGTCGTCATTCGACGGCATCTACGTGGCGGACGGCAAGGGCCTCACCATCCGGGTCAACAAGGCCTATGAGCGCATCACCGGCATCCGCCGCCAGGACGTGCTGGGCCGCACCATGGCCGATCTGGTGGCCGAGGGCTTTTTCAACGAGTCGGTCACCTTGCGGGTCCTGGAAAGCAGACGCCCCGAATCCCTTGTGCAGACTGTAAAAACCGGCAAGAAGCTCATGGTCACCGGCACGCCCATTGTCGGCGACGACGGGGAGGTGACCCTGGTGGTCACCAGCGTGCGCGACGTCACCGAACTCTACAACCTGCAAAGCCAGCTCGTGCAGGAAGAGCAGCTGCGCAGCAAATATGAAAGCGAACTCAAACAGCTGCGCAAATCGGCCAGCGAATCCAACCAGGCCATTATCCAATCAAAAAAAATGAAGGAAACCTTTGAGTTGGCCATGCGCCTGGCCCAGGTGGACACCACCATCCTGGTGCAGGGCGAGTCCGGCGTGGGCAAGGAGATCTTCGCCGATCTGGTGCATGCCAACAGCCAGCGCCGGGACAATCCCCTTATCAAGATAAGCTGCGCGGCCATACCGGAGCAGCTTCTGGAGTCCGAGCTGTTCGGCTACGCGCCGGCGGCGTTTACCGGGGCCAGCAAACAGGGCAGGGTGGGCATATTCGAATCGGCCAAGGGCGGCACTATCTTTTTGGACGAGATCGGCGAGATGCCTCTTTCCTTGCAGGCCAAGCTGTTGCGGGTCTTGCAAGCCAAGGAAGTGATCCGGGTGGGCAGCAGCGTGGCCGTGCCCGTGGACGTGCGGATCATCGCCGCCACCAACCGCGATCTCAAGCAGATGGTGGCCCAGGGCCAGTACCGCCAGGACCTTTTCTTCCGTCTCAATGTCGTGCCGGTGGTCATCCCGCCCCTGCGGGAGCGCAAGGAAGCCATCCCCAACCTGGTTTACCACTTCCTGGAGCGCTTCAACCGGCAATACGGCTTCAGCAAGCAAATCGACCCCCAGGTCCTGGATAAATTGTACGGCTACAACTGGCCGGGCAATGTGCGCGAGTTGGTCAACACCATTGAGAGGCTGGTGGTCACCTGCCAGGGCGACGTGATCACCATCGACGATTTGCCCCAGCGTATGAGGGCCGCCAAGGACGTGCCGGCCTCCGAGCTGGTGGACGGATCCTTGCGGGCGACCCTGGACAAGGTTGAACGGCGGATAATCGCCGAGGCCCTGGAAAAGCACGGCTCCACCCACAAGGCGGCCAAGGCCCTGGGGGTGAACCAGTCGACAATAGTGCGCAAGATGCAGCGTTTGGGCCTGGCAAACGGAAGGGTGCCCCTGGGAGATTGATGCTTTTTTGCATCGATGCGATCATGCATCAAATCTCGGAAAGCGTAGGCCCGGCCGCGTGGTAAACCTTGTTCCGCCATAGAAATCGATGCAATAATGCATCGTGAATTCCCGAATTTATAGTCAACGCGTTTTGGATCAGCCGGGTCAAAAAGGGAAACATCACCTTGCCCGGTTGCTGCGTTGATTCATAATTGATTATATAAAACGACATGTTAACAGTATGTTTCGGGGCCGAAATCTGCCTTGGGCCTTGGGCGCGCGCATTTTGGCACTTTTGTTGCTCTATATGCGGGCGGGCCCACGCAGGGCCTGATGCCCAAACCGGCTCCGGAACATTTAAACGTGACGCCCGTAGCAGTGCGCCCGTAACAATCTCAGGGGAGAATTCAAGATGCCAATGATGACCGGTGAACAATACGAACAAAGCCTGCGCAAACTCAACTTGAACGTCTACATGTTCGGCAAAAAGGTCGAAAACGTGGTGGACGATCCCATCATCAGGCCTTCGATGAACGCGGTCAAACTAACCTACGAGTTGGCCCACAAGCCTGAATACGAAGACTTGATGACGGCCAACTCCCATCTGACCGGCAAGAAGATCAACCGCTTCACCCACATTCATCAGAGCACCGACGACCTGGTCAAAAAAACCAAGATGGGCCGCCTGCTGGGCTCGCTGACCGGCTGCTGCTTCCAGCGTTGCGTGGGCATGGACGCCATGAACGCCCTGTCCATCGTGACTCACGACATCGATAAAAAGCACGGCACGGAATACGAAAAGCGCTTCCTGAAATATCTGGAGTTTGTCCAGGAAAACGACTACACCTGCGACGGCGCCATGACCGACCCCAAGGGCGACCGCGCCCTGGCGCCCCACCAGCAGCCCGACCCGGACATGTTCCTGCACATTGTCGAGGAAAAGGCCGACGGCATCGTGGTCCGCGGGGCCAAGGCCCACCAGACCGGCGCGGTGAACTCCCACGAGATCATCATCATGCCCACCATCTCCATGCGCGCCGAAGACGCCGACTATGCCGTGAGCTTCGCCCTGCCCGCCGACGCCGAGGGCATCACCTACATCATGGGCCGCCAGTCCTGCGACACCCGCAAGCTCGAGAGCGGCACCATCGACCGGGGCAACAGCCTCTACGGCGGCCACGAGTCCCTGGTGGTGTTCGACAACGTGTTCGTGCCCTGGGACCGCGTGTTCATGTACAAGGAATACGAATTTGCCGGACGTCTGGTGGAGAATTTCGCCTCCTACCACCGCCAAAGCTACGCCTGCAAGGCCGGCGTTGGCGACGTGCTCATCGGCGCCACCCAGAACATCGCCGAGTACAACGGCGCGGCCAAGGCCAGCCACGTCAAAGACAAGATCATCGAGATGAACCATCTCAACGAGACCCTGTTCTGCGGATCGGTTGCCTGCGCCTGCGAGGGCCACAAGGAGCCCAGCGGCACCTATCTGGTCAATACGTTGTTGGCCAATGTCTGCAAGCAGAACGTGACCCGCTTCCCCTATGAGATCGCCCGCCTGGCCCAGGATATCGCCGGCGGCCTGATGGTCACCCTGCCTTCGGAGGACGACTTCCGTTCGCCCGAGGTGGGCCATTGGCTGGAGAAGTACTACAAGGGCAACGAGTCCGTGCCCACCGAACACCGCATGCGCATGCTGCGGCTGATTGAAAACATAACCATGGGCACCGCGGCCGTGGGCTATCTGACCGAATCCATGCACGGAGCCGGTTCGCCCCAGGCCCAGCGAATCATGATTTCGCGCCAGGTGAACATGGACCAGAAGAAGAAGGTCGCCAAGCAACTTTGCGGCATCGAGGAAAAGTAGGGCCTGGGTGGTTTTAGGCCTGAAATATTGTGGAGGCTGCTCCGCCCGCTTCGACCGGGTGGAGCTGGCCGAAACAATCAAGCAGCGCCTGGGCGCCACGGTGGAGTGGGTCTCTTACGACAATCCCGAAGCTGAGCATCTGTTGGTGATCGCCGGTTGCGAAAGCGCTTGCGTGGATCTGGAGCCTTTCCAAGGCAAGAAAATACACATGATCTTCCGTGAGCAAGAGTTGGAATCAATCATCCAAGAACTTACACAAGCTGCCAAAGGAACCGACTGATGGATTGGCAAAAAACCTACAACAGCAAGAAGATGAGCGCGGCTGACGCCGTGAGCCGAATCAGCTCGGGCGACAGGGTCGTGGTGGGCCACGCCTGTGGATCGCCGGAGACACTGTTGAAGGCCATGGTGGAAAACAAGCAGCAGTACCTGGGCGTGGAACTGGTGCACATGGTCTCCATGGGCTCGTCCGAGTACTGTTTGCCCGAAAACAGCCCCCACTTCATCCATAATTCGCTGTTCGCCGGGGCCACCTCCCGCCAGGCCGTGAACAACGGCTGGGGCATCTTCACACCCTGTCACTTCAGCCAGATTCCGCGGCTGTTCACCCAGGGCATCCTGCCGGTGGACGTGACCCTGTGCATGGTTTCGCCGCCCGATGAGCACGGCTACTGCTCGTTCGGCATCTCGGTGGACTACACCAAGCCCGCCGCCGAATCCAGCCGTCTGGTCATCGCCGAAGTCACCCCGCACATGCCCCGGACCCTGGGCGACTCGTTCATCCATGTCAAGGACATCGACTGCATCGTCGAGACCGACGCCAGGCCGGTGACCCTGCCCAAGGCCAAGATCACCCCCATTGACGAGGCCATCGGCGGCTACTGCGCCGAACTGATTCGCGACGGCGACTGCCTCCAGTTGGGCATCGGCGCGGTGCCCGACTCCATCCTGGGTTTCCTGGGCGACAAAAAGGACCTGGGCATCCATACCGAGATGTTCAGCGACGGCGTCGTGGACCTGGTGGAGGCTGGCAACATCACCTGCGAGCGCAAGAACCTGCACAAGGGCAAAATGGTGGCCACGTTCTTCATGGGCACCGAAAAGCTCTACAACTTCGTGCACAACAACCCGCTGGTGGAGATGTTCAGCGTTGACTACACCAACGACCCGCGGGTGGTGGCTCAAAACGACAACCTGGTCTCGGTCAACTCGGCTTTGCAGGTTGACTTCACCGGCCAGGTGGTCTCCGACAGCATCGGCTACAAGCAATACAGCGGCACCGGCGGCCAGGTCGATTTCGTACGCGGGGCCTGCTGGTCCAATGGCGGGCGCTCCATCCTGGCCTTCCGCTCCACGGCGGCCAGAGGCAAGATCTCGCGCATCGCCGCCCATATCGACGAGGGCGCCTCGGTAACCACCCTGCGCGCCGACGTTCACTACATCGTCACCGAACACGGCGTGGCCGACCTGCGCGGCAAGAGCGTGTCCGAGCGGGCCAAGGCCCTGATCGCCATAGCCCATCCGGACTTCCGCGGAGAGCTGCGCCGTGAATACGAAAACGTTTATCTCAAGGACAACCCCCTGCTCAGACCAATGCCCGAAAACAAGAGGGCGGCCTACTGGCCCCATGAGCATGACGGAGCTTATTTGAAACAACTCGCCGACGCCGTGGAGCCGGCGGCCTGAACTGGTGCGTAGGCGAAAAGATAGTCAACAACCACAGTTATGACTAGGAGGGATATTGGGATGAGCCTTAAACGTGAATACGGCGGTGTACAACCGGGCTTCCGCATGGGTCCGCTGACCCTACGGCTTCCTTTCGTGCACTACCGCTTTGAGTTTGCAGACTACCTGCAGGGTCTGTTGATGTGCACGGTCTGCCTGGCCATCATTCCGGTATTGACCGGCAAGCTGGGCATGTCGTTCGAGGTGGCCCTGGCCATCGTTATTCTCAACGGCACCTTGTATCTGGCCCACACGACCTTTGGCGACCCGGTGGTTCCGGGATGGGTCACACCGGCAATTCCGTTATTGATCGCCTATGTGGAGGGCTTCGCCCCCGGCGTGGAGCGGATGCAGGCGTTGATTTCTTTTGAGCTGATGTTCGGCCTGTTCTGCATCCTCATCGGTGCGACGGGTCTGGCCCGCAAAGTCATCAAGCTGATTCCCAATGCCGTGCAATCGGGCATTCTGCTGGGTGCGGGTTTCGCGGCCATCATGCTGGTGTTCAAGCCGGGCAAGGGGCTCAAGAGCTTCGACAACTTCCCCTGGACCGTCGTCATCTGCATGGGCCTGGCTTTCTACCTGCTTTTCAGCCACCATTTCAAAAAGATCCGCCACAAGAACAAGTTTCTGTACTACCTGTCCAACCTGGGCATGATGCCCGCCTTGGCCCTGGCCATCTTCGTGGGCCCGCTGACCGGCGAACTTGCCTGGCCCACCTATGAGGGCAGCATCTTCACCAGCCCCGACTTCGCGGGCCTGTTCAGCCAGTTCACCATGTTCGGGGCCATCCCGGTGCCGCCGCTGGAAATGTTCCTGACCGCCATACCCATGGTCATCAGCGCCTACATCGTGGTCTTCGGCGACATCATTCAGACCCAGGCCCTCATCGAGGACGCCCAGAAATACCGTCCCGATGAAAAGATCAACTATGACCCCAACCGTTCGCACCTGATCTTCGGCGCCCGTAACACCATCATGAGCATCGTCGGCCCGGACATCTCCATGTGCGGTCCGCTGTGGGCGGCCATGCAGGTGGTCATCTGCGAACGCTACAAGCACGGCCCCAAGGCCATGGACTCCATCTACGGCGGCGCTGCTTCCTTCCGCTTCGGCACCTGGACCGGCTACTTCCTGGCCCCCATCACGGCCTCGGTCAAGCCGATCCTGGGCGTGGGCCTGGCCTCGACCATGCTCATCCAGGGCTATGTCAGCGTGCGCGTGGGCATCCTCAAGGCAAGGTCGTTCAACGATCTGGGTATCGCCGGCATCTCCGGCGCCATTCTGGCCACCCGCGGCGCGGCCTGGGGCCTGGGCGCGGCGATCCTGCTGTGCCTGCTGGTCTACCTGGGCGGCAAGAAGGAAGACGCCTACATGGCCGAAGAACCGGTCTTCCCCGGCAACTCGCCCGAGAAGATCGCCCAGGAGGTGGCCGAGGCCCAGGCCAATGGAGTCAAGGCCGCCAGCTAGATATTGATTGAGTGTACCCCTACACCCCTACTGCTACGGGTAAAAGCCTCCCCCGCAATTCGGCGGGGGAGGCCGGGCCCGGAGGAAAAAGCAAATGGCATATGTTTTTGGATATCCGGAGCAAAAGCCGCTGAAGCAGGATCTGATCACCCTGGGCATCCTGTTGGCTGTCCCGGCGGTGGTCATCAGCATGATGTTCGACGCATCGGGAGACCTGGCAACCGAGTTGGCCACGGCCGGTTCGGTGGGCGGGGCTCTGATGCTGCTTCTGCTGTTCGCCTATGCCCGGATGAACCCGAAATCATTGCAGCGGGTGTTCAAACCCCAGGCCTACCGGCGCTCCCTGGCCAGGGACAAGGCAGTGGTGGACAACCTGGCCGCCCTGGATGACACTCATTTCGTGTTCAACGACATCATTTTCGAGCTGTTCGGCGTGGAGCACATGGTCGTCTCCGAGGGCGGCATCCGGATCATCGGCAAGGTCGCCAGCGAAGATGACCTGCGGGTGGACAACAACACCCTATTCGCCGGAGACAAACCCCTGGAGACGCTCACCGGAAACACCTGGCGGATTTGCCATCTGGTCAATATCGTGTTGAAAAAGTGGTTCGAGGTGGACTATATGCCCCAGCCGGTGTTGGTCACGCCCCGGAAAGATCAAAGCAAGATCCGCGATTTCGACGGCATCGCCATCGTAAGTAGCGACGAGTTGCCCGGACTGTTCAACAACGGCGGCCAGGCCCTGAAGCCCGAAGCGGCCGCCGGTTTCGCCAAGTTTGTGAAGGAACGCTATGCACCGCACAAGTAAGGTCGCATTCGCCGAGATGCCCCTCGAGGCCAAGGCCGGCATGATTCTGCTGCCCCTGGCCTGGCTGAGTTTCCTGATTTGCCAGGCCCTGGTCAGCGGCGCCTTGTCCATGGTTCAACTGACCATGGCCGGGCTGTGCTGCATGCTGGTTTTCACCCAAAAAAGCTGGGCCCGCTGGCTCTGCGGGATCTACAACGCCGTATTGGCGGCCTCCATGTTCAGCCAGGGGCCGGCGGCCTTTGGCGGCGTGTTGCCCATGGCGGCCATTGTCAGCCTGTTTTCCCTGGCCACCCTGGCCCTGCTTTTGCCCGGCACGGCGGCGGCTTTTCGCCAGGCTGCCCAAAAACAATAGGGTCGCGGGGCGGTCCGCGCCGCCTATTGGCTATATTTGGCGCTGACCGGGTTTTTTGTTAGGCTCGAGACGCCCCATTGTTGTCTAAAAAAAATGGCATGTCGTCAACTATATGAATATATAGTATTTTATGGTCTTTAACATGTTTCCGCTTATTACGGCCGGTTTCTCAAAATTATCACCTAAAAAGCAATTTACGCTTTGCATGCCTCTTAAAAATCGACTAAATTATCACGTTGGGTTGAGGAGCCCCCGCCTCTGGTTTGGCGCTCAAGAGGCTTTGGGGGCTTGATTGTTAAGCACCACGCAGGGTTGCCCTGGCTCTGGATTTACTGCAATGAACATGAAAAGACTGTCTTACCTTTGGATTTGCCTTCTGGTTATTTTATTCGCTATAGCGGCCGCCTCATGTGGCGGCGGTGGCGGTGGTGGCGGCTCGACGCCAACCCCGACACCTACCGCGACAGCCACCGTGGACCCGACGTTCACCATGACCGACTTTGCCGGCACGTGGACTTACGCTGCGGGTGCCTTTACTGGCACCATGACTTTCAACAGCGCGGGTACGGCTGTAAACGTTACGGTTAATGAATGTGGTACGACCCACTACAACGTAATGAACTATGTGGACAACAGCGGCACATATGGCTACAACATGTTCATTAGGGTTTATGGCTTCTGTAATCAGCCGACATACCTAATGAAATTCGCCTTGAACTCATCCGCGGACAAGCAGTCCGGCACGGGCATCGCCGACCTTCATTACAACGGCGACGGCAGCGCCTACACGCGCTACAGCTGCACCATGGTCAAGGAATCCGACTAGCACCTAAAGACGTATACTTTTGGCGGGCGCGGGTATCACATATCCGCGCCCGCTTTTTTTGCGGCCAAGGCCGGCCGGTCCTAAAGCCGAACGCGCGGCATCCGCCGCAATAATCAGTTGAAAACGAGAGAGAAGAATTTGCTTGACTAAACAGTTTAGGTGCTATACCGTTTAGCTATGAATGATCTGCACCAACACATCGGACAGCTGAACGCCCATCTGACCAGGGTGGTCAACAAGTTCAAGGCCCTGGATAAAAAGGGCGCTGATTTCGGCACTGGCGACATCCTGGGGCCCCAGGAGATCCACGCCATCGAGGCCATCGGTAAGGGCTGGTGCCGCACGGCAAACGATCTGGTGGAGCACTTTGCCGTCACCAAGGGAGCCGTGAGCCAGGTCCTGGCCAAGCTGGAAAAGCGGGAATACCTGACCCGCAGGCGCAACCCCGAATTCGGCAAGGAAAAGCTCATGGAGCTGACCCCAAAGGGCCAAAGGGCCTTTGACGGCCACGAGGCCTTTCACCGGGAAATGGATTCGGACGTCACGGACCAACTGGCCAAAATGGGCGTCAAGGGCGTCGATGAAATGGACAAACTGTTGAGCTTGCTGGAACAACACATCGACAAATATCTGAATAGGTAATTTGAAACCTGCGCCGGGAGGCGAATCATGAAAAAAACGCTGATTATTTGTCTTGTTTTACTGGCCGTGGTTGCCGGCTGGATTTTGCTGAGCCCGGCGGACAATGGCGTGTTGCGGCTTTACGACGACCAGGCCTATCACTATCAGGCCTTGCGGGCCCTGAACCATATCCCCTTTGGCGGAGCCGACGCCAATGAGGTGCTGGTGACCATTTCTCGGATACCCCAGGGCGACGACGAGGCTTGGTTCCAAGAGTGGGAGCGCACGGCCAAGCGCCTGGAGCAAAAGGCCCATGGTTATAAGGATTCCTTTTCCAAGGGCCGGGCCCTGTTGCGGGCCCATAATTACTTTCGCACCGCCGAATTTTTCATGGACCCCAAGGACCCCCGCAAGGTCCCGGCCTATGACAATTCCAGCCGGGCGTTCTATCAAGGCCTGGACGCCCTGGGCGTGCCCTACGAGATCATCGAGATTCCCTACGGCGAATACAAGCTCAAAGCGGTCTACTACAGCGCCGGGCCAAAGGCCAAGGATAAATCGCTGGTCATGGCCTGCGGCGGCTATGACTCCACCCTGGAGGAGATGTATTTCACCATTGCCGCGGCCTGCCTGGAGCGGGGCTACGACTGCCTGACCTATGAGGGGCCGGGCCAGAGTTCGGTGATCCGCAAACAGGGCCTGCAATTCACCCCGGAGTGGGAAAAGCCCACCACCGCCGTGCTGGATGAATTCCTCAAGCAGCACCCCACGGACCAGAAGATCGTCCTGGTGGGCATGAGCCTGGGCGGTTATCTGGCTCCCAGGGCGGCGGCTTATGAAAAGCGCATCAACGGGGTGGTGGCCTTTGATGTGTGCTACGATTTTCAGGAAGCGGCACTGATGCAGATACCGGCGGCGCTGCGCTGGCTGGCCGACACGGGCATGAGCGGAGTGGTGGATTTTCTGGTCAGCATAAAGGGTAAAATGACCCCCGGTGTGCGTTGGGGCGTCAACAACGCCAAATGGACCATGGGCGCCCGGAGCGCCTCGGACATGCTGAAAATTTTTGATCAATACAACCTGCGGGATGTTTCCAAGGACATCACCTGCGACGTGCTTATCGTGGCCGGCGATGAAGACCACTTCTTCCCGGTGGAGCAGGTGCAAAAGTTCAAGGACGCCCTGACCAACGCCCGCAGCGTGGAAACCCTGATCTACAACCGCCGGGACGGCGGCCACGAGCACTGCCAGATGGGGGCCATGCAGTCGTATCAGGAAGACCTGTTCGAGTGGATTTCCGCCACCATCAAGTAAATGGTTGAACAATAAAAAGCGCCGGTGCCCATTTGCAAGGGTCCGGCGCTTTTCTGTAGCGGTTCGGGTTCGTTTCAGGAGTCGCTTGCGGCGAGTCCGAGGCCCGCTCCGATAAACGTGCCTCCGATGGCCCTTTGGGCATATTTGGTGAATTCCGCCCTTGAAAACAAGGCGGAAATCTTCTGGCCGCCAATGGCGTAGATCATGAAACAGATAAAGGCGATTATGCCGCAAATGCCCAACAGATAGGCCGCCTGCCAGAATTGAATCGAACCGGTGTCTATGAACTGGGGGAATATGGCCGTGAAAAAAATAATGGCCTTGGGGTTGCCCGCAGTCACAACCGCCGACTGCATAAACAGCTTTTTATACTGTCCTTGGGTATCGCGGAGAGCCGCATCTCCGGCGGGCATGGCGAAATCCCGGGCCAAAAAAATGCTTATTCCCATGTAGACCAGGTAAATCGCCCCGGACCACTTGATGAGCAGAAAAACCGTTTCCGACGCCAGTAAAACGGCGCCAAGACCGGCGATTGAAACGGACGCCTGGACCAGGGTCACGCTCACATTGCCCAATGCCGAGGCGGTCGTCCTCTTTGCGCCGTAGTTCATTCCATGGGTCAAGGCCAAAAGCATGCTCGGACCCGGAATAATCGAGGCCAAAAATACGGTTGCCGAAAAAAGCAAAAGAAACTCAAGCGACATGTTGTTGCGCCTGTCCGTTGGGGGTTGCGCCGGTACCGGCCGGTTGTTATCGGGGTTAATTTATTGCCAACTTGGGCGTATTGTCAAATTCTTACCTTTACCTCACGCGCCTGGACTCCTGGAAATGCCGCACCTGGTGCATGAAGGCCTCCAGGCGCATGTGGTCGCTGGCCAGCTGCTGGCCGTCCATGGACAGGGTCAGTACGGGCACGTTGCCGTTGTCTTCCCGCAGGCGCTTCATCAGGGCCGTGCAGATGTTGCCGGGCATGCAGTTGAAGGGGATCACGTTGACCACGCCGCTGGCTCCGTCCCGGTACATCTGGCTGCTCTTGCCAATGGACAGGATCGCCTCGCCTTCGTAGCTGGGGTGCAGATAGGGCCGGGCAAGGCCGAAAATCCGGCCCATTGTCGGCTCCTTGAGATTGTTGATCAGCCCCTTCCACGGTCTGGACAGATCGTGAACATCCTTGTGCTGGAACAAGTGCTCGATAAAGGTGCTCAATTGCTCCTTGCGTTTGCCCAGGCGGCGGGCCCGCCACATGCTGCAATAGTTGGTGTAGAGGACCCATTCGCCGATGGTGGGCAGCCAGGCCTGGCCACCCAGGGCCTCGATGGACCGCACCACGTGGTCATTGGCGAAACGGTTGACCCTGGTGTAAATCTCGCCCACCACGCCGACCACGGGCTTGGGCCCGCTGCCGTTGAGGGCCAGACCCTGGAAATCCTCCCTGGCTTCCTGCATGGCCGTGCTCAGATCGCCCCGCTGTTCGATCACATCACATATGCGGGACAATTGCCGCTGATAGACTTCGTCGGCCGCGCCGGGTTTGGCCTCATAGGGCCTCTTTTCATACAGGGCCTTTTTGAGCAGATCCACCGCCACCGTGCCTTGCCAGGCCAGACGGTTGAAGCCCCCGCCGTATTGCGCTCCCATTTCCTCGTAGAGCACCTCGGACTGGTCCGGGGCGAAGATGGGCACGTCGCCATAGCCCAAGTCATCCAGGACCAGGCGTTGGAAGCGGTGGTATTGCCCGAACCGGCAGGGCCCCGTGCCAGAGGGCATGAAGAAGGCCGCCTTGTCCGCCTCGTGGCCGTTGTCCATCAGGACCTTGAGCATGTCGCCGGTGGTCAGGGCGCAGGGGTAGCATTCCCGGCCCGAAGTATAGCGGCGGCCCAACTCCAGGGTGCGCTCGTCGCTTTCGGGCATGTCCTGGGCCTCCACGCCGAAGGCCCGGAATGTGGCCACGGCGGCATGGACGTGATCGTCCATGGCCGGGATGTAGAGCTTTTTGTTTTGGATGGACATGTTGCGGCGGGCAATTTTGCGGGGCTCGGTTTGGGGCGCCGCGACGTTGGACAGCGAATCGATAAATGCCTCCAGCCGGGTGATGGCCCCCACATCGGCGGAATGCTCGTCTATCTCGATCTCCAGATAGGGTTTGCCGCCCATGGTTTGGCGGAAGAAGTGGCCGATGAAGCTGTCCGGCCCGCAGCCGAAGTTGGTGATGTACACCGGGTACAGGCGCGGGTCCCGGCGGCAGATGTTCGCGGCGGCCAGGATTTTCTGGCCGTAGCGCCAATACATCTCGGCCAGGTCCGGCTGGGGCATCAGGGCGTCCAGCTCCAGGGCGTCCATGGGCAGGGCCCATATGCCCAATTGGCGCATCTTTTGGGGCAACCCCAGGTTCAGGCCGGGGTCATAACCGTTGTAGGGGCGGCTGACCACCACCATGGCCTTGTCCTCGGGCCCGATCCGGCTCAGGGCCTCCCTGCCACGGGCCAGCATCCAGTCCCGGAAGTCGTTTTGGGCCGCCAGCCCGGCCTCCATGGCCCGCCGCACGTTGCCGCCGCCCAGGCCCATGCGCTTTACCAACGGTTTGAGGCTTTTGAGCAACTCTTTTTGGCCAAAGCCGAAATGAATGGGCGCGGTGATGATGTTGACGCCATTGCCCGCGAAATCAAGCCCGGCCGGGGCGGTGTAGCACAGGGTCTGGGCATAGGGGCAGACCTGGCCGTGGCCCAGTTCATGGCCCGGCGATTCCAGGGAGATGATGGCCGGCAACAGGATGTTCTTGGCCCCGTTTTCCATCAGTTCCCGCAGGTGGCCGTAGGCGACCTTGATGGGGAAGCAGGGCTCGTTGACCACCACCTCCACGCCAGCGTGGATCAGCCGCTTGTTGGACGGTCCGCTCAGCTGCACCTCCAGGCCCAAATCTTGGCAGAACGTGCTGAAAAAGGGCAGAAACTCCCGGAAGAACATGGCCCTGGGGATGGCCACGGCGCCTTTTTGCTTTTTGGGGTCCACGGGCTGGACATAGGAAAGCAGGCGATCTTCCCGCTCGGCGAACAGGTCGGGCATGTCCTTGCCCAGGTCGCTGCGCCGGTCCACATCGTATTTTTCGCAACGCGAGCCATAGAACAGGGGTTGTTTTTCACCCTGGACCTTGACCTTGCGGATGGAGCAGGTGTTGGGGCAGCCGTTGCACTCGAAGATGCTTATGTCGTAGCCGGTCTCGGATACGTCGAAGCCCTTGAATCTGCTTTTTTCCCAGGTGCGTTCGCGCATGGCCAGGATGGCCGCGCCGATGGCCCCGGTGACGTCGTGATATTCGGGCACGGTTATCTTGCGGCCCAGCACGGCCTCGAAGGCGGCCACGATGCCCTTGTTGGCGGCCGTGGCTCCCTGATAGAAGATGTTTTTGCCGACGGTCCGGTCTTCGACGACCTTGTTGAGATAGTTGTGCACAATGGCGTAGGACAGCCCGGCCACCAGGTCGTCCAGGCCCACCCCGGCGGCCTGGTGGGCCACCAGGTCCGACTCCATGAACACGGTGCATCGTTCGCCCATGGCCACCGGAGCTGGTGCGTCCAGGGCCCGCTGGCCGAATTCGTCCTTGATCTTGATGCCCAGCTTTTCGGCCTGCTCCTCCAGGAAGGAGCCCGTGCCCGCCGCGCAGACCTTGTTCATGTTGAAATCGACGATGGCCCCGTTGGATAGGGAGATGAACTTGGAGTCCTGGCCGCCGATCTCGAAGATGGTGTCCACCTTGGGGTCGATGGCCGCCGCCGCCGTGGCCTGGGCGGTTATTTCGTTTTTGACCAGGTCGCCGCCGATGAAGTCGGCCGTGAGGAAACGGCCGCTGCCCGTGGTGCAGACGCCCAGGATCTCCACCCTGCCGCCGATCTCCCGGCCCACGGCGGCCAGACCCTGCTTGACGGCGTCCAGGGGGCGGCCCGCAGTCATCAGGTATTGCCTGCTGAGCACATTGACGTCTTCGTCGATGACCACGACGTTGGTGGATATGGAACCCACGTCCACCCCCAGATAGCCCCGCAGCGGGCCCTGGTCCGGTATGCGCTGTTCGGATTTGGGCGCTTGGCGGCTCTGGGTCAGCGGCTTGAGGCGTCTGGCCTTTTGGGCCCCCCGGCCAACCTGGCGTTCCAGTTCCTCCAGACCGGCCATGGACCGGCGCTCGCCCTTGGACCGGGCCTCCAGGGCCGCGCCCAGAGCCCCCACGCAGCCGTGCATCTCCGGGACGATCAACTGCTCCTGGTCCAGTTCCAGTACCTCGGCCAGGGCCCGGCGCACGCCGAGATTGGCCGCCACGCCCCCGGTGAAGCACACCGGCGGGATGATCCGCTTGCCCTTGGCGATGTTGGATTTGAGGTTGCGGGCCACGGCAAAACACAGACCGGCCATGATGTCATGAACCGGCGTGGCCTCCTGTTGCAGATGGATCATGTCGGTCTTGGCGAACACCGAGCAGCGCCCGGCCAGCCTGGGCGGATTCTGGCTTTTCAGGGCCTCGGCGCTGAATTGTTCTATGCCGTAGCCCAGGCGGTGGCACTGCTGGTCCAGAAAAGAACCCGTGCCCGCGGCGCACATGGTGTTCATGGCGAAATCGTCGATATACAGTCCGCCCTGGCCGTCGGGCGAAACCAGGATCAGCTTGGCGTCCTCGCCGCCCATGTCGATCACGGCCCGCGCCTCCGGGTGGAGCATGCCCACGCCGGTGGCCAGAGCCATGATTTCGTTGGTGCGTCCGGCGTTGAGCAGTGGGGCCAGGCTGTCGGCTCCGCTGCCGGTAACGCAGCAGGCGGCAATATCTTGAGCTGGATATTTTTGGAATATTTGGCCAAGGACATCACGGGCCGTTTCCAACGGACGGCCCATTATGCGGGTGTACTGGCTCCACAACACCCTGCCGTCCCGGTCGAGAACAACCGAATCCAGGCTGACCGAAGCCAAATCCAAACCCAACCAAAGATCCCCCATCTCCATTTTCTCCAGTTTGAATGCTTTAGGTGCGCCGAAGAAGCGGTCAATTAATCATGAACTATTATTAAGCGATTGTGAAGGCTTGGAAAAGGGGCTTCCTCGATAACACGAGAAAAAATTCAAAGCTGCCAGGCGCCCGGGTCGTTTGCCGCCGGTTTTTGGAACGGGTGTGGCCTTGCTATTTGAAAAAAAAGCCGATGGGCCGCAACATCTCCTTATAATTAAGATATCAGCGAACATCATTGAGAATTCCACCGGATATACGGATATGAGGTGAGGTGGTTGTCAGGGTGTATGGTGTCGCGTTCTGGTCCTGCTTAATTGGCAGGGCGCCCAACAGACAAGCGGGTGATGTATGAAGCCTCCCCAGAGCAAGAGACAACGGATGAATGAGATTTTAAAACACGGCCAAAGAAACAAATATTTCTTCATTACCGCCGCGACATTGCTACCCATTGTATCGTTATTGTTATTTGTCTTTGTTACCTCCTACCATCCGGTTTTTACGACAATGGAAAAAATAGTACAAAAATCACTGGGGGAAATAGAACCGCTGCGTAATTTGCAGGTGGCCCTATTGAATGCGGGAATGCCACCCAATGACTATCTGATTCATGGTAATGACCTGGAAAAGCAATACTGGGAAGAGTCTAAAAGCCAGGTTGACGCCGCCTTTGCCATTGCGCTGAAAACCCATTATGCGGGGCCAAAAAAAACTACCGTTGTCCAGTTGCGAAAACAGTGGCAAGAGTCGGCCTCAATGGGGGACAGGTTGTTTGAGGGGGCCAAGACCAACTGCGTACCGGCCGAAAAGGGCGATGCCATGGAGCGGTTTGACCATAGCCTGTTTTTGATTTCACAACAACTGGAGGAGGTCGTCGGTCAGTTGCAACAAGAGGCCCATGAACACCATGCCCAGGTTGAAAAACTGCGGTATAAAGGCCTGATTATCACAATTTCGGCAATAATCTTGGGCCTTTTGACAGGCATAGGCGGCAGCGTATGGCTGACCCGGGCCCGGAAGAAGATGGTGGCAATATCTTTGTATGACACCCTCACCGGAATACTGAACAGGCGTGCCCTTGATGTAAAGCTGGACCAAATTCACAATGACTACCAGGCCACAGCATCGCCGGGGTTCTCCGTGCTTCTTCTGGACATCGACCATTTCAAGAAAGTCAACGACCAATACGGCCATGATGCCGGTGATGTTGTGTTGAATTCATTTGCCCAGCAAACCGGTAAAATGATCCGCAGCAATGATGTTTTCGGCCGCTTTGGCGGAGAAGAATTTCTGGTGTTGCTGCCGGAAACGGATATGGACAAGGCGGCGCTGTTGGCCGAGCGCATCCGCAAGGGGATTGAGGAAACCGCCATCTGGATTCCAGGCGTTGAGGGGCGCATCGAAATAACGGTCAGCATCGGGTGCGCTAGTTCCGCAGGAAAAGGCCTCTCCGTGCACGAAATAGTTCAGGCTGCCGATAAGGCCATGTATCAGGCTAAAAACACGGGACGAAACCGGGTGGTTTGCGCCTCCATGGATGCGTAGCGCCGGTTGCTGTTTTTTCCGCAGGGCCTGTGGCTATTGCCTGAATAGGCATAGCCCTCCAAATGGAGAATACCCATTTGGTCCCTGTAGCCAAGATCAATCCCTGCCGTGGCGGTCCCGCATTCCCGCTCGGATAAAGCGCATAATTGAGGCCTTTGGGCGGCGCAACCCCCTGAACACGATTTTGTTGTTGCAATATTCTTTTTATCTAATATGATTAGCCGGAACTAATAATACATTAAAAGGTTAATAATAAATAACATTACCTGATGGCAGCCAAGGAGCGGAAATGGCCAGTGTGCACAGTGCCGCGGTAGGGAAAAACAACGACTGTAATTATACGATTGAAGCCGTATCTTCGGATATTCACCAGTTTGCCGAGTCGCTGGGAAATGCCATTGACGCCAAGGACCATTTTACCCGGCAACACTCCGAGGAAGTCGCCGTGGTGGCTCATACCTTGGCTTTGGGTTTGGGCCTGCCCCCGTGCATGGCCGACCATATCCATATAGCCGGGCATTTGCATGATATCGGTAAAATCGGCATCCCCGACGCCGTGCTTCAGAAACCGGGCAAATTGACGGATGACGAGTGGGAGTTGATCCGGCGGCATCCCAAAATGGGCGCCGATATTATTCGGCCCGTTAATTTTCTGGCGGCCAGCGGGGTGGTGGAGATGGTCTATCATCACCACGAACGCTGGGACGGCAAGGGATATCCCCGCGGCCTTGGCGGCGACAGGATTCCCCTGGGCTCACGGATCATAGCTGTGGCCGACACCTTGTCGGCAATGTTGCAGGACCGCCCCTACCGCGAAAAATTGGGTTTCCGGCAAGCCGCCGCCGAAATAACCGCCAATGCCGGGCGGCAATTCGACCCGACCGTGGTCGAGGTGTTCGTACGCCGGATAAAGCAGATTCAACAACTCATCGCCGATCTGAAGGGCGGCCTCTAACGCGGGCCCTGTCCGGGCCTACTTCTTGCCCGGCTCCATCTCGACCCGCACCCCGGCCTTGGCCCAGGCCTTGGGCAGCTTTTCGGCCCCTTCCAGGGAGTTGATCATGATCCTTACCTTGCGGCCGTCCCGGAGGTGCAGCTCCCAGCCGACTTCAATATTGCCCTGGATGAGCAGGGCCTGGCCCATGGCTGTGGGGTTGCCCGCCCCGAAGAACATCAGACCCCAGACCAGCCAGCGGGGTGCATGGCGTTCGTAGGGCTGGGCCTTTGCGATATCGGAATATTTGAAGTGTTCCACGCCTCTCAGGCTGGCCCTGGTAAAGTCCTTGGCCCCCACCTGGAGCCATATCGAGGCATACCTGGCGGCAACGCCCAGCAGGGCCACCCCGCAGGCGGCCATGGGCCCCCAAAAAATCAGGGTCAGCACGGTCCAGCCGCCGTCAAAATTGAAAACGCTCCAGATGTCGGAATTGTCGGGGATAATCAACAGCGGCAGGCCGAAAAACACTCCGGCGAACAAGAGGCCCAGGATGTCGGGCCCGATTTGGGAACTGAAACGGCCATAGGTGTAGGCGCCCTCGGGGTGTTTGCGGCGGGGTATGAACAAATAGCCCAACAACCCCAGCAACAGCGGCACCCAGGCATAGCCGCGGGTGGGATAGAGCAGCCACGAGGGGGCGTTGCTGGCCCAGCGGTACAGCTGGGAGCTCAGACCCATGAAATAACGCCTGCCGTCCATGGTCATGGTCAGGTAGGTGTAGCCGTCTCTGGGCATGCCAACCGAGGCCATGGGCTCATCGTCCGGGCCGAAATAGTAATATTTGGCGTAACCCCTGCCAATGGTGTATAGGCGGTCCTGGAGCATCTCCGGCAGGGGGCCGTTCTGGGCCCGGAGCATGGCCTTCAGCAACTCCTGCCATTGGGGGCCGGAGACCTGCTTCAGACGCCCCTCGACCTTTTTGGCCATGTATTGGTCCAGGGGCATGTTGCGATCATCCTTCCAGCGCTCTTTTTGCTGGGCGGCCCGGAAATCAACCAAGCTCACACTATAGACGTATTCCGCAGGCCATAAATAAAACCAGACGGCCATGAGCAGGCCGACCAGGACGGCCAGTCTACGCAACACCTCGGGATGGAGCATTATCTTGATCATGGGGTCGCTCTCTTGGAGATGGTTCGATTCAATGCCGCGAGGCGGTGGGGGCTGCCTCGGCAACGGCCGGGCCTTGGCTGGCTCCGGGGTTTTGGAGGGGCCTCTCCCAAGCAATAGAGCATAGCACATGGACGCCGCCGAACGAACATCTTGCATGGTTTCGCTTTGCGGGACGGCACGATAAAAAGGCCACGGCCAGGGTGATTGCACTTGTCATACGGGCAAAGCAAGTTCAATCTGCTTTGTATTTTTCAAGAGTGGCCGAAATGAAGAAATATGCGATCAAGGCGTTTTTATTGTTCATGGGGTTGATCCTGGCCTCCTATGCCGTCGTGGCGCCAATGCTGGGTTTTTTCGGCGCCAAGGCCACGGCCCATATTACCGATATCCGCCGCTGTCGTGGCGAGCGCAACGAAGCCGTTCGCAACCGCTATGATTATGGGGTCGGGTTCTATTTCAAGCTTCCCAATGGGGAAAGGGTCGAAGGCGGAACCACGGTGGTGGGCAGTTCCTACAGCGCGGGCATCGCCAAGGGCCCGGCCACGGTCTATTATTTCCCTGCCTGGCCCAGGATACACGTCCTGGAGCGGGAGGCCGGGTTGACTTGGGATAAACCGATTCTGTTGGCGGTGGGCATCGCCCTTGTCGTCATCGCCCTGAAAAAAGAAAAACCGCGGCCAAGTAAAAAGCAGCGGGCCGTTACGTGACAGCGTCGTCCATCAAATCGGGGTAGAGTTTTTGAAGGCAATCCGGGCAGATGCTGTGGGTCATTTCCGCTCCGGTATGCTCGGCCAGATACCTTTCCACCTGCTGCCAATAGCCCTGGTCATCACGTATTTTTTTGCAGTTGGCGCAGATTGGCAGAAAGCCCTTGAGATCGACTATCTCCTGTTTCGCGGAGATCAGGTCGTTTTCAAGGCGCGTGGAATTGATGCTTATCAGCCCGGCCATGATGATGGTGTTGAGCGCGATATAGGCAATGATGGATACCGCATATGGCGCGCCGGCGTTCATCAGGTTGCTCAAGTTTGTTTTCCAGAACAACGCGGTGACGCCGCCGCAGACCGACAGCAGACAGATTCCCAGAAAAGACCCGGCCAGCAGGCAATTGCAGTGGCCCAGCACCTTGGCCACGGGTCTGTGGGCCAGCAATGTGGCCCTCAGGTAAAATACCGAAAGCCAAAGCCCTAAAAAGCCGGTACGGATATGAACATTGTATTGCTGGAACGTGAAATAGGATTGCAGAGAGAGCAGGCTGACCACCGCGGCAATGTCGAACCAGATATAGGTCCGCGCTCCGCTGAATATGGCCAGGCCCCGGCAAAGAAAAATCGCAGCCAAAATAAGGAATCCGTTGACCGCGAGAATCGACAAGGCTTCGGGTGCCCAACTGCGCGCGCTTATGGCCACCAAGCCCACGAAATTGGCGATGAACGCCGCACACCAGTATCCGAAACCGGGGTATGTCCTTCGCCGCAGGGCCACGTGCAGCATACAGATGAACATGGCCAGGGCCGTGGTTCCGGTGACGAAGCTCAGGGTTCTTACGTCAAGAATCTGCATAATTTATTCCAGCGGAATTATTAATCGCCGCAATATAATTTAGTATCATCCAAGTGTGTTCCCCAAGACAACAAGAACGCCTTGGCATGCCTAAAATAACTACATGTTATAGGTTTTTGTTGATCCGGCGGCGCCAAGACAGCGCGACGGGGACAAGGTTGATCTTTCCGATTGTTTTAAGGGTCGTGGAGAAAGGAAGCAAAGGATGGGGCGGAAAGAAATCAACATCCGCCGGGCCGGAGAAGGCGAGGCCCCGGTTTTGGCGGGCATCATCAGGCGGGCCTTCGCGGGCGTTGCCCAACGTTTCGGCTTGACGCCCGAAAACTGCCCCAAACATCCTTCCAACTGCACCGATGAGTGGATCGTCAATGACCGGCAAAGGGGAACTGTTTATTATCTGCTGGAGATCGACGGCGCCTCCGTTGGTTGCGTCGGCCTGGAAACGGTCCGTGAAGGCATGTGCTATTTGGAGCGCCTGGCCGTCTTGCCCGCCTTTCGGCGCAGGGGTCTGGGCCGCGGGCTGGTGGAGCATGTCTTTGACCGGGCCGGAGAAATGGACGCCGGGTGCATCGGCATTGGCATCATCGCCGCCCAGGACGAGTTGAAGTCATGGTACCGGGACCTGGGTTTCATTGAAAAAGACACCAGGCATTTCGATCACCTGCCCTTTGACGTCACCTTCATGGAATACGCCCTGAACCGCTGAAAGCTGCTTTGAGGGTTCTCCAACCGCCCCAAACAGGGCGGCCGGAGAACCATGCGACTATTTGTCCTTGTTGTCTTCCTGCACCGGCACGCGGTCGCCGGTGCGGCTCAGTTCCATGGCCCCCCAGCCACCGGTGATGAGCCTGGGCTGATGGAAGGTGCAGACCTTGTAGTAATAGCCCTGGCCGTCTTTGGCCATTACGGCAGCGGCCATATGGCGCGACTTTACCGCGCTGTTGCCGCCCCTGACCCGGTCGATCCACCAGTCCTTGTCAATGATGTTGAGCCGGTAGATCTCCGGCCAGCCGGCGTCCTCGGCCAACTTGCGCATCTGGGCCTCCAGGCCCTTGTTGGTCATGCGCGCCGGAGGAAGGACCACCGAGTCGGCCGCTGCCTGGGATGCCTGCTCGGCCATGTCCTGGTATGCCGCGAAGTCCGAACCTTGAATATCGAAGCCGCCCTGGGCATAGGTCTTGCCGTAGTAGGCAATGACGAAATCAACGGTGTGCTTGCCGGGCGCCAGCTTGCCCAGCTTGTCGAGCATCTCCATGGGGCCCTGACGCAGGGTGGCCGTGGTCTTGCCGTAAACAATGTCGGGGTCGGAATAGGCGGTTATCTGCTTGGGCGCGATCTCGAAGACCAGGTATTTGCGTTCCAGATACTGGGGGTTTTTGATCTCCACGAACTGGGCGTGGATGTTCTTGCCGTCAATCTTCACGTCAATGCGGACCGCGGCCTTGTTTTTATCGCCGTATATTTCGCTCAAGGGCTTGGTCAGCCGCGCCAGGGCGTAGATGTGGTCCCCGGCCTGGAAGCTGGTGGTCTGCCCGCCGGGGCCGGCCGGGTCGATGGGCTCCTTGGCGAAGACGAAGCCGCCCATGTCGGCCTGGGCCTCGGCCCTGTTCTTGGCGTAGATCGCGTGGTTGCTGTCGTAATTGGCCAGGTAGCGGCTCAGTTGCTTTTCCAGGCTCTGTAGCTCCATGGACTTGCCGCCGCTGAAATCGGTTTGCTGATATTGCCGCCAGAGCGGGGCTAACTCGGCGTGGATGGCTTCCCACCCCGCCCAGAGGTTGGCGTCGTCGGTGGCATAGGTGGCCAGGAGCTTGCCGCTGTAGGATTCCGTAAAGGGCTTGAGTTTTTCCACCCACTGTCCGTTCAGGGCCTCGGCATCCTTGGCGCCGGCCGCGGCCGCGTCCTTCCGGGTCTGATCGCCGGCCACCTGTTGCTCAAGGGCCTGCACCTTTTGCTTGGCCTGCTCCAGGTTTTGCCTGGCCTGCACCACCTCGGCATGGCCCATGGCCTGGGGATAGCCGGATGCTATCTGGTCCAAGTATCCCTGGGCATATTCCAGATGCATGGCCGCCTGCTTTGCCCGCCAGTCGGCGGAGAGATTTTTGGCCAGCACTTGGTCGACGTTTGCCAGCTCCTTGTCCAACTTGTCCAAGCGGTACTTGGCCCCGCTGGGCAATGCGGCTTGGCCGCTATCAGACGGCGGGGATGCTTGCAATTCAGGAGTCGCCGCGGTTTGTCCCGCGAGAGCTTCTTGGATTTGCTGGTCAACCTGGGCCAGCCTCCGGTCCGTTGCCACTACTTCCGGGTTTTTGGGCGAGAATTTACCCGCATAGCGTTTGTCAATCTCTTGGCGGTACGAATTGGCCCGCTTGAGATAGCTCTGTGCCCGTTTGGCCCGGTCCTGAGGGGTGCCCACACCCTTGCTTAGGGCCTTCTCTGCTTTGTCCAACTCTTTGTTGGCGCTTTTCAAGCGGCTGCTAACGCCACCAGGCAGTGCGTCGTCGTCAGCGGAGGTCAGGTGCTTGCTGGCCGTGTCAACGCTGCTTTTTACTTGATTTGCGGTGTTCACTGCGCTTTTGACATCATCAAGAAAACCTGCATGCGCGGCGGGAACGCAAAGGGCGGCGATGATCAACATGAATATGCCCAGAGTTGATTTGGGCAGGAACGGCGAACAGTGATACATGGGCTGTCTCCTCAACGTTTCATTGTGGGTAGGCAGGCATTGGGGCCAACATAGCACAGCATTGATGGTAGTGTTCAATTAAAAGCATAATATAGGTAGGAATATTACATATGCTGCGAGTCACATGGTCTGTTGCCATTGGGCCGTGTGTTGGACCGGCAAAAAGAAGGCGCGTTGCCCGGCCACAGCTACGGATATGGAATTGAATTTTCAAGCCCTGACCAGACAGGCTAGTGCCATTTGCCCAACGCCTAGATGGACGATGAAACCATGTCCACCGTATCCACCGTGTCCATACTGGTTAGTTTCCGCACCTCCCGCTCAGCGGCCACGGGGTCGTGGTTGGCCTGGTCCATGGCCTTGGACAACTTGTTGTAAAAGTCGTGTTTTTGTTGCAACTCGGCCCGCTGCTGCGGCGTTTTGGCGCTGTTGATCCGGTGCTCCAACAGGGGCAGGACCTTGCTCTTGATGTCCTTGCTGGTGCCCCGATGGATCTCCCAATTTTGGTTGTCGGTGAACGCCCCGCCATGGCGGCGCATCTCATGGGCCTTGACCAGGGTCACCCGGCCGGCGTCCTCGGCGTATCTGGGGTCCAGGCGGCTGCGCGGGTCCATGCCGGCCTGGTGCATCCGCTGCACGTGCAGCCAGTTGGTGTCGGGATAGGCCTCCAGGTGCTTGCTGGTGGTTACGTTCTGACAGGCGTCAACGGCCCTGCGTCCGCCGGAGTTGCGGGCGTAGACCACATTGAAACGGTCCTGGACCATGGCGTTGGCCGTGTACAGGTCCAGGCACTCAACTTGGCCGGTCTTGGGATTGCGCCAACGGACCACGTTGCCCGTGGCGGAGTTCATGGCCAGGTCCAGGTCCATGCCCGGCGATGTGTTGCCCGCGTTGCGGATGGGTTTGAAACTAAGTTCGTTGGTGTCGAAACCCTGGCGGGCCAGATCCTGTTTCATTTCCCGGACGATCTTGTTGGTGTGCCTGCGGTCCCAGGTATTGTAGGCCGCCTTTTCCTGGGCGGTGGCGTTGAACTTCAGATAGCCCTTGGCATGGGGCGCGTTCTTGATGGCCGCCGTCTGGTCCATGATCCGCTTTTCCAGCAGGCGCAGCTGCTGACGGCCCTGGCCCGACTGATCCAGCCCAGTTTTGACGGACACGCGTTTAAGCGAGTAAATTGCTTAACGGAGGTGTTCTATGCCATCACAGAAGAGCCAGAAAAAATCCACCAGGCGGCGCTATTCGCCGGAATTCAAGATTGAGGCGCTGGGCTTGGCCGAGCAAGTGGGCGTGACTGGTGCTGCCAAGCAGCTTGGCCTGCATGAGTCCCAGGTTTATGCTTGGCGCAAGAAAGCCCGATATGAGGCAAGCCGCAGTGAGACCGAGAAGGAACTGGCGGTGGAAAACGCCCGGCTGAAGCGGCAGCTTGCCAAGCAGGCCGAGGAGATTGAAATCTTAAAAAAGGCAAGCGCGTACTTCGCGAAAAGCCTGAAGTGAAGTACGCGTTCATGCAGCAAAACGCAGGCACATACAGCATCACGGCGCAATCCGAGGCCTTTGGCGTATCGCGTGGCGGGTATTATGGCTGGCGGCGCAGGTTGCAAAATCCCAGCCAAAGGCAGGTGGAGCGTGAGAGGCTCGATCACCTGGTGAAAGAAGCCTTTGAAGTTCGCAAGGGCCGTAGCGGAGCAGTTGGGCTGACTCTCGATCTTGATGAGCAGGGCTGCAAATACAACCGCAAAACAGTGGCCAAAAGCATGAATAGGCAGGGCCTTGTAGCTAAAGCGGGCAGGAAGTTCAAGGCCACCACGGATTCGGATCACGGTAGGCCGGTGGCTCCAAATCTGTTGGCCCAGGACTTTAGCGCAACCGCTCCAAATCAGAAGTGGGTCTGCGACATCACCTACCTTTGGACCGGCGAGGGCTGGTTGTATCTGGCAGTGGTGCTCGACCTGTTTTCGCGCATGGTGGTGGGCTGGGCCATGGATAAGCGTATGAAAGAAGACCTGGTCTGTGACGCATTGCAGATGGCCTTGTGGCGGCGGCATATGCCCAAAGGTGTGATGGTCCATTCGGATCGTGGCGCCAGTACTGCTCCCGGAAATACCAGGCCCTCTTGGCCAAACGTGAACTGGTTTGCAGCATGAGCGGTAAGGGCAACTGTTATGACAACGCCGTGGCCGAAAGCTTCTTCCATACCCTCAAGGTGGAGTTGGTTCATGGCGAAAGCTTCGCCACTCGACAGGACTTACGCCGGGCCGTATTCGAGTATATCGAGGTTGACTACAACCGTAACAGGAGGCACAGTGCCAATGGCTACATCAGCCCGCTGGCCTTTGAAAACCAAATTGTCGCTTAACCAACTGTCCGTTGTTGATGGGCTGGATCAGTTTGGGTCCAGATCTGTTTGGCTCATTGCCGGACCACACAGTAACACCACAACGGCCAGTGCCGTGACGATCTGGCGTTTAATGCTTATCCCTTAATGGTGTGGAGCCTCGGTCGCTTTCCATTGTTCATTATCTATACATAGCACAATGTACATCCGGATCGAACCAATAGGATTACGCCACGGTTGAGCGCCTGCGGACCGTCCCGGATAAGTCTCGTTAATTATCTTATTTAATTAATATAATAATGATAAGCCATCGGACTGATACTGCCGGTGGAACACCGGTGCGCTAGGTGTAGGCGGACCGTGGCCATTCTTCTGAGGAGACAACAAAGCTTAATGTCCTAACAAGTAATCTAGGCATGTTATGCGACTATTATTTTTGCTAATAAAATAAAATGAACGAATGTTAAAGAGCGGCATTCAATATAATTACTTATAAAAAGCAATAAAAATAGATATGCAAGTAAAGAAAATCAGAAAAAATTGCAATAGCAGTATTATTTTATGATGAATTTCGTTCATTGCTTTTGCTATGATCATCAATATTCGTAAACAGCGTTTACGGGGAAAATCGCCAACGGTGTGTAACCAACAAAAAAATGGAGCAAAAATGCCGGGGAATAAATTGAAACTTTTCGTCTTCTCAGTGGTCTGCGTCCTGCTTATGGCTATTGCCGTCTGCGGAGCCAACAAGGCCGAGGCCTTTGAGCCGTTTAAGAGCGACCTGACCAAATTTGACCCGCACAACCAACAGTTTCCGCCGCTGTCCGATGACGTGATCAAGGTCGGTATTTTCTGGCCCTTTACCGGACCGGCCGCCATCAACGGCCAGATCTACTGGTTGACCATCGGCATGGCCGTATACGACATCAACAGCCAGGGCGGCTTGATGATCGGCGGCAAGAAGAAAAAGATCGTTTTGATCAAGGGCGACCATCAGATGAAGCCCACGGTGGCCAAGCGGGCCATGGAAAAGCTGTGCCTGGAGGACAAAGTCGACCTGATCATCGGCACCACCGGCACGCACCTGAACCTGGTCGGCCAGCAGGTGGCGGCCAAATACGGCAAGATTTACCTGAACGTGGCCTCGCTAGCGGACTCGCTGATGCAGGGTAATAACTGGAACAAATACACCTTCCGCACCTGCGTGACCAACAGCATGCTGGCCAAGGCACTGGCTCAGTACTATGCCACCCGCCCCGAGAAAAAGTTCTACATTTTGTGCCAGGACTATACCTATGGCCACAACCTGGCTAAAAACTTTAAAGAAGCCCTCAAGATCACGCGCCCCGACGCCGAGATCGTCGGCGAGGACTACCATCCGCTGTTTGTCAAGGACTTCGCTCCGTATCTGACAAAAATCAAAGCCTCCGGCGCCGAGGTCATCATGTCCGGCGACTATACTCCGGATCTGGACAACCTCACCAAACAAGCGGATCAGTTGGGCGTGAACCTGCCTATAGCCGGTCCGTTCACCATGAACCCGATACCATTTGAGAGCATCAAGCCGCCACATGGCAGGGGCATGGTGAGCACCGTCTCCTACGCGACCAACTACACCAAACCCGGTAACATGGAACTGATGACCAAGTGGAATGCGGCGTGGAAAACCTGGAAGGCCCCGCTTTACAATGGCCCCCTGTTCAAGTGGCCCATAGGCATCCTGCCCCAGTCCATGATCGGCGCCTATTGGCTGTTCAAGGTCGTGGAAAAGGCCGACTCCCTTGATGCCGACAAGATCATCGCCGCCTGGGAAGGCGATGAAATCGAACTCTTCGACAACAAATACAAGATGCGCGCCTGTGACCACCAGGCCATCTTTGAAATGAGCGGCTCTTCAGCGGATTGGCCCAACGTTTTCTTTGAGAAGGCCGCGGCCATGGTGAACGTCGTCGTCATTCCGGCTGACAAATGCAGCCAGCCTTTGCCCAAGGACCTGCCCCAGTGCAATAAATAAGACCCGGTTAATATAGGTAAAAAGGCCCGGCCGCGATGGTTGAATCGCGGCCGGGCCTTTTTTGTGGCCGGGTTTGGTCCTTGCGATCTTGTAATCCGTTACTATAGATATCGTCAAAATATTAAACCGTATCGACGTAGTATCGCCATAATGAGAAACGCTTATGGAACTAACCGCCAAAAAAAAATATAGCAGTACATAATTTCGCAATAAAATAAAATACCGGTGTTATTTTTATTAACTTTAGGCATCGTTTTTGTTATGTTCTGCGACAATCATAAACGGTGTTTATACGGACCGATTTTCAACGGTGTGTAGCCAACAAAAGAAATGGAGTTAAAGTGCCGGGGAATAAATCAAAATTCATCGTTTTCTCAGTAATTTGCGCAATGTTGCTAACGGTAGCTTTGTGCGGTGTGAACAAGGCCGAGGCCTTTGAGCCGTTCAAGGGTGACCTGACCAGCTTTGATCCCCACAACCAACAATTTCCCCCGCTGTCCGACGATGTGATCAAGGTCGGCATTTTCTGGCCCTTTACCGGCCCCGCGGCCGTCAACGGCCAGATCTACTGGCTGACCATCGGCCTGGCCGTGCACGACATCAACAGCCAGGGCGGTTTGATGATAGGCGGCAAGAAGAAAAAGATCGTTTTGATCAAGGGCGACCATCAGATGAAGCCCACCGTGGCCAAGCGGGCCATGGAAAAGCTGTGCCTGGAAGACAAGGTCGACCTGATCATCGGCACCACCGGCACGCACCTGAACCTGGTCGGCCAGCAGGTGGCGGCCAAGTACGGCAAGATTTACCTGACCGTGGCCTCCCTGGCGGACTCGCTGATGCAGGGCAAAAACTGGAACAAGTACACTTTCCGCACCTGCGCCACCAACAGCATGCTGGCCACGGCCCTAGCCAAGTTTTATGCCACCCGCCCCGAGAAAAAATTCTACATATTGTGCCAGGACTATACCTATGGCCACAATTTCGCGACGAACTTCAAAAACGCGCTCAAAGTCACGCGTCCTGACGCCGAGATCGTTGGTGAAGACTACCATCCCCTGTTTGCCAAGGACTTCGCCCCGTACCTGACCAAGATCAAGGGTACGGATGCCCAGGTGATCATTTCCGCCGACTTCACCCCGGACCTGGACAACCTGACCAAACAGTCGGACCAGCTGGGCATCGGCCTGCCCATCGCCGGGCCGTTCACGGCCAACCCGATTCCGCTTCAGACCATCAAGCCGCCTCACGGCAAGGGCTTTGTGGCCGCCCAGTCCTACATGACCATCTTCAACAAGCCGGGCAACGTCGAGTTGATGAACAAGTGGCATGAGTGCTGGAAAAACTGGCAGGCCCCGCTGTACAACGGCCCCCTGTTCAAATGGCCTCTGGGCATCCTGCCCCAGTCCATGATCGGCGCCTACTGGCTGTTCAAGGTCATTGAAAAGGCCGACTCCCTTGACGCCGACAAGATCATCGCCGCCTGGGAAGGCGATGAGATCGAGCTCTTCGGCAACAAGTACAAGATGCGCGCCTGCGACCACCAGGCCATCTTTGACATGAACGCCTCGGAGATGAGCTGGCCCAACAATTTCTATGACAAGGCCGCGACCCCGGTGAACGTCGTCACTATTCCGGCCGCCGAGTGCACCCAGCCCCTGCCCACGGATCTGCCCCAGTGCAATAAATAAGTTGCGCTTGAAATAGGCGAAATGGCCCGGCCGCGGTGGTTGATCCGCGGCCGGGCCTTTTTTGTGCGCGGTTTTTTCCAAGGGGGCGTTGGGTGAGCGGCCGTCGCCGGCCCGGCCAAGGCGCCTGCCTGCGGTCCCGGGACTCGTAGGCCAAGCGGCTTTGGCTTTTAGCTATTGTGCAATATTGACCTATAAATATCGCCAAAAAAATAAAATTCAACAACAAGGTATTGCTAATAATAAAAATACACATTGGAACAAGCGGGCAAAATAAGTATATGAATTTATAAAATTGCAAAAAAATAAAATCACGGTGTTTTTTATTGTTAACATTGTGCGGTGTTTTTGTTATCTTCTGCAACGATCATGAACGGTGTTTTTACGGACCGATCATCCACGGTGTGTAGACAACAAAGGAAATGGAGTTAAAATGCCGGGAAATAAATCAAAAATAATCGTGATTACAATGATTTGCGCTATGTTTGTGGCTATTGCCGTATGCGGCGTGAACAAGGCGCAGGCCTTTGAGCCCTTTAAGAGCGACCTGACCACCTTTGATCCTCACAACCAAAAGTTCCCGCCGGATTCCGACGATGTAATCAAAGTCGGGCTTTTTTTCCCCTTCACGGGTCCGGGAGCTATTAACGGCCATATTTACTGGCTGACTATCGGCCTGGCCGTGCACGATATCAACAGCCAGGGCGGCGTGACGGTCGACGGCAAGAAAAAGAAGATCATCTTGATCAAGGGCGACAACCAAATGAAGCCCGCGGTGGCCAAAAGAGCCATGGAAAAGCTGTGCCTGGAAGACGATGTTGATTTCATCATCGGCGCCCCAGGCTCGCACATCTGCTTGATCGGCCAGCAGGTGGCGGCCAAGTACAAGAAGATTTACATGACCGTGGCCGCGCTTTCGGACTCCTTGATGCAGGGCAAAAACTGGAACAAGTACACTTTCCGCACCTGCGCCACCAACTCCATGTTTGCCAGAGGTTTGGCCGGGTTCTACGCCAAGCGTCCGGAAAAGAAATTCTATATTCTTTGCCAGGATTACACCTATGGCCACCTCTTTGCGAAAAACTTCAAGGACGCGCTTCTGGCCCTCCGTCCGGATGCCGAGTTTGTCGGAGAAGACTACCATCCGCTGTTTGCCAAGGATTATGCCCCGTACCTGACCAAGATCAAGGGAAGCGGCGCCGAGGTCATCATCACCGGTGATTTCAACCCGGACAGCGATAACCTGATCAAGCAGGCCGACCAGCTTGGCATCAACCTGCCCATGGCCGGGCCCTTCATCGACAGCCCGATTCCCCTGCAGACCATCAAGCCGCCCCATGGCAGGGGTTTGGTTCCCATCCATTCCTATATGACCCTTTTAAACAAGCCCGGGAACGTGGAGTTCATGAACAAGTGGCACGAGGCCTGGAAAAACTGGAAGGCCCCGCTTTACAACAGCACCATGTTCAAGTGGCCCGGCAGCATTCTGGCCCAGACCACCATCAGCACTTACTGGCTGTTCAAGGTCGTGGAAAAAGCTAATTCCATTGATCCTGACAAGATTATCGCCGCATGGGAAGGTGATGAAGTCGAGATCTTCGGCAACAAGTACAAGATGCGTCCCTGCGACCACCAGGCCATCATTGACATGAACGCCTCCGAACTGAGCTGGCCCAACGACTTTTACGAGAAGGCTGCCGCTCCGGTCAACGTCGTGACGATTCCGGCCGCCGAATGCACCCAGCCCTTGCCCACAGATCTGCCCCGGTGCAATAAATAGGCTGCGTTTGACATAGGCAATAAGGCCCGGCCGCGGTGGTTGATCCGCAGCCGGGCTTTTTTATTCGGTAATTTAGGGGGGAGGCCGGCTAGTAGGCCTGTTTGCGCTCCCGGCCCCAGGCGTCGGCGGCCTTGATCATGTCGGCAACCACGGCCGGAGTATGCTCAAAGGGCTCGTTGTGCATGCTCTCGCCGGGCGCACAGGCCTTTTCGGCCACCTTGAGCAGGTCCTGCTCCGTGGCGTCGGCAATGCCCAGGTCGGCCAGGGTGGTGGGCAGACCCACTGATTCGCAGAAGCCGTAGACCTGGTCCATGACCGAGGGGTATTTGTCGGTCAAAAACAACGACGCCAGCACGCCGAAGGCCACCTTTTCGCCGTGATAGAAATTGTGGGTGCCGGCCAGGGCGGTCAGGCCGTTGTGGATGGAATGGGCCGCGGCCAGACCGGCGCTCTCGAAGCCCAGGCCGCTGAGCAGGGTGTTGGCTTCGACTATATGCTCCAAGGCCGGAGTCACCGCGCCCGCCCGGCAGGAGGCCAGGGCGGCCAAGCCATAGTCCTGGAGGGTGTCCCAGCAAAGACCGGCCAGGGCATAGGCGGTCATGGAGCCGGTCACGCCGGCGATATTGGGGGCCTGTTTGATCTTGCAGGATTCGGCCTCAAACCAGGTGGCCAAGGCATCGCCCATGCCCGACACCAGAAAACGGGCCGGGGCCTGGGCCACGACCTGGGTGTCTACAACCACCGCGTCGGGATTGCGGGGCAGCAGGTCGGCCCGGGCGAAGACGCCCTCGGGGCTGTAGACCACGCAAACCGAACTGCACGGCGCGTCGGTGGAGGCGATGGTCGGCGCAGTGATGGCCGGAACCTGGGCCAGATGAGCCACGGCCTTGGCCGCGTCAAGGGTCTTGCCTCCGCCCAGGCCCAGGACCAAATCACAGCCGGACTTGCCGAACAGGCCGAAAAGCCGCTGGATTTCATCATCACAACATTCCCGGCCGAATGTCTCGACCACCACCGGGCAGCGCTGTTGCATGTCGGGCAGAAGGGCCGGCAGCAGATGCTCTTTTGGGTGGGGCGAAGCGATCAGAAAGGCCTTGCGGCCCAGCCGGGCGCACTCGTCGCCAAGGCGGGACAACGCGCCCTTGCCCTGTACATAGCGGCCCGGAAACAAGGTTATGTTAATCATCTACGGCATCCTTGGTCAGGTGGTTTTGTTGGCCGGAAAACGACTGGACCAGTATGCCTTTGCGGGTTGGCGGCGTCCAGGCCGAAATGAACCCCCATCGCCGCGTGCAGCAAAAAAGCTCCCGCACCAGCGGGCCGGTGCGGGAACGCCGTGTCAAAATATTAGGTTATTGCTTTTTCATGATAATGCTTTCGGAAGGAATATCGCCGCCTCTGTCGCCGCTGAGCATGTCGCATTTGCCGTTTACATAACTTACGATTATGTCGTGATAACGGGTGGTTCCCGTGCATTTTACGGCATACGAAATATATACCAGACTGCCTTCGACCTTTGTGACGGGATTGCTGACGGTGGCTCCCGGACAGGTGCTCATGGTAATTGCGGTTACCTGGCCCTTGGAGTTGAGGGTTAAGGTGCCCGAATCGCTGTCGGTGCTGTACATCCATGTCCCGCCTATCTGCATGAAACAGGTCTGGGTGATCGTGTCGCCCGAGGGAGTGGGTGTTGCTGTCGGCGCCGGAGTGGGTGTGGGATAGGGCGTTGGCGTGGCAGTGGGAGCGGAGGTGACAGTGGGGGTGGACGTGGGCGCCGCGGTTTTGGTTGGCTCGGGTGTTGCCGTCGGCGTGGGGTCGAGATACATATCAGCGATGGTTTCGCCGCTGCCGCCGCCGGAATGGCAGGCCGCCAAACCCAGACAAACCACCAGGATTGATAAAATGCAGATCATCAGGGTGTTCCGTTTCAACTTAGCCTCCTTTCCGATTCCGGGCACTGGCGGGATTGTTTTCAACCAAATTATTTGGTTACCGTGAACGTCCCGTTGTCGCCGTGGGCATCGGTGTATGTGCCGCTTATCTTGTTGCAGCTGCTGGCTGTGCCGGTAAATGTCGATTCGGACGAGTTGCCGAATTTGAACGAAGTTGGCGGTGTGTTGGAACCCACCGAGCCGGTTGCGTTGTATTTCCATGAATAGCCCGAGCTTATCTGCTGGATAACGCCCGCTATGGCAAAGGCAGCTGTGATATTGGCGATGGTCATCGAAACCTGAGAATCGCCAAAGCCAGCAACGTTGCTTTTAGTCGTACCGTTCCAGGTGCCTAAAAGACAGTTGGTGCTGGGCTCGGCCGTTGGGGACGGGATCGGTGTGTTCGTTGGTTCGGGTAGTGGGGTTGAAGTGGGCTCTGCCGTGGGCCAAGCTGTCGGCGTTGCCGTGGGTGTTGCGGTCGGCGTGCCGCCTGGGCACTCCCACCGGTCTTTTTTATAATTATAAATAGGGAGATCATAGCCCGAACAGTTTTTTACGCATTCCGAGGCATCGCCATCGTATGGGGCTTGTTGTAAAGTATAACCTGAAGGGCACTTGAAGGCGCAGTAATAAGAAGTCCGATCCGCATTCCACACCGCCGTCATATCATATGGACAAGTGGCTTTCTTGGAGCCGCCGCCGCCGTCGCCGTCTGAACAACTGCTGCTGTCGCAGGCCAGGCCTACGCCTAATATTAATACCGTTAAAAAAATCAAGACCATCCTACGCATCGGGCCACCTCGCTGAACCATTGTGTAAACTGTTTTTACGCCTGATTTAAACACACCTGCCGACCCGGAACTATTGGGCAAATGCCCCAAAATTTGCTATTGCTGTTCAATGGTCTGATTTATGCGGTCAAAGGCTGCGGTTATGATGATGAATCAAAAAGTATCTGATTTTTTAAAAGATATTATTAATGCGGGATACAATGTGCCCGCTGATCAATTGAAAAAAGTGATAATAGACCGCTTTCAGGACCTAATTACATTTGATATGGCCGTATGGGTCAGTGGTCATGCCGAGAATCTGACGGTCCACAATACATATCTGTACAACTTGCCAGACAACCTGATGGATTCCTGGGAAAATATTAAATATGAAGACCGGGTCCTGGCCGCTGTATTGGAAGAGCCCGGCGTTACAGTGAAGGCTTGTGAGCTATATACACCGCAGGAACGCCAGGAGTCTCCGGCATATAAGGATCATTCCAAGTTTTTCGGTATAGAAGCGGTGCTTTCAACGGGCCTCATCGACCCCAAAACCGGCCTTTTGGACGCGATAAGCCTTTATCGCCGGGAGCGGGAAAATATATATACTGACGATGACCGCCGGACCAAGCAGTTTTTGTTTCCCTTCATGATTCAGATTTGGCACCAAAACCAGATTCACTACCTCAAGAGCGTATCCGGCGGCGACTACGGCCAGGCCTCGGCCATTTGCGACAAGGCGGGCTGGATCCGCAACGCTGACGGGGAGTTCATCGGGTTGTTGAAAAAACAATGGCCTGGCTGGACCGCCCCGGCCCTGCCCCATGAAATGGCAACGTGGTTGACCGCCGGAAGCGGCGCTCCGTTAAGGACCGGCGAATTGATCGTGACCTCGAAAATGCTTGATGACTTGCACCTGCTTCAGGCCCGGCCCAGGGGCCCGCTGATCCTGCTTTCGGCCCGGGAGGAAGAGATAGCCGAGGCCTTTGCCTCTGGTCTGTCGTACAAGCGCATTGCCGAGAAGCTTTTTGTCTCGCCGTCCACAGTGCGCCGCCACCTGGAAAACATCTACAAAAAGCTGGGCGTGTCCAACAAGGTTGAGCTGTTTCAGCTCATCAACCAGGGTTAAGCCAAGGCCTCAAAAAGAGGCGCGGACCGGATTGCTCCGGCCCGCGCCCATGCTTTTCAGACAGTTTATTGCCTGGTTAGAGTGATGGTTTCATCTTGAGCGCCGTGATGCCCCTTGGTGCCGCTCATTTTGGAGCAGGTGCCCGTTGCGTAGTTGACCAACATGACATAGGCATATCTTTGTCCATCGCATTCGATAAAATAGGTGATGGTGACGACTCCATTTTCAACCGCGGCGGCCATACTGCCGCTCAGCGTTGTCGACGGACATGAACTGATGGTGATGCCGGTCATGGCGCCGCTGCTGTCAAAGGTCATGGTGCCGGTGGCCGTGGGGGTGGAGTAATTCCATGTTCCAGCAATGCTGTTCAGGCATTCGTTGTTGTGGGCTTCAGTAGGTGAAACCGTCGGGGCTGCGGTTGCCGTTGCCGTGGGCGCTGCCGTCTCCGTGGGGTCCGTAAGATAGTCGGCGGTGGTGCCTTCGCCGCCGCCGGAATGGCAGGCGATGAAGCCCGCGCAAAAGACCATGACCGTGATTATCATTAACGCATTTCGGTTCATGTTTGTTCTCCGATTGGTTGTAACGCGCTTGTGAAACTAGATGCCCGCATCACGGTTGCAGCCGATGCGGGGGCTTTACGGCCCTACTACTTTTGCATGGCAATGCTTTCAGGGTCGCCACCGTGGTCTTTGGTGCCGCTCATGACGTTGCACTTATCATCGACGAATTTGGCTGTAATCAAATACTTGTATGTCTTGCCAGCGTAAATGACCGTGTACTTGATATACACAGTGCCATCTATCAACTCGGCATTGGCATTGCCCGTGGTCGTGGTCAGAGTCATGTCACCGCTGTTGGTCTGGGTGATGCCTGTGACCTTGCCGTTGGAATCCAGGGTTAAGGTTCCCGTGGCACTGCCTGTGGCGAAAGTCCAGGTTCCGCCGATATTCTTGAAACATTCCTGCTGGGCATCCGTTGTCGGAGCATCGGTGGGCACCGGGGTGGACGTCGGTGTTAACGTGGGTGCAGGCGTGTAGGTCGCAGTTGATGTGGAGGTTGGTATGGGAAGTTGGTCTACCCCACTACCGCCGCCTGAGTGACAAGCGGCGATTCCAAAGCAAGCCAGCACAACTATCAAGGCGCTGATTACGAAAATGTTTCTCTTCATTTTTAGTACTCCGAAGTGGTCTGATCGGGGCGGCCCGCAATTAAAACACAATTAACAAACAAAACGCTATTCCTAAATGACCATAGATGATCGTTATGCGCTGAGATTATGCGCAAGCATTTGTTTTGACAACGGTTTATCAATGTGTCCATAGGTAAAGCCACTACAGGCCAACGCATTGTAAACCATGCGGCCAACGCGGACGATGCTTAACTCTTTCAATGCATTAAAACCATATTTGTCACTGGCTTGCTATCCGGCAGATGCCCTATGCTTAGCAAATATCAGTCAAGCTTGATCATTGAGCTTATCGTTATGGAGTGTGACATGACAGAAGACCGGCAGCTGCAAAGATTCCTCGAAGAAATTATCAGGGAGAGCTTCACCGACCCGGACAAGGCGCTCAAGGACCGATTGATGAAGCGCCTGCGCGGACTTATCCCATTTGACATGGCCCTTTGGGCCAGCGGCCACACTGATGGATTGCGCGTGCATAACTTTTATCTGTACAACTTGCCCGACAGCTTGATGCGGACATGGGAGCATATCAAGCACCAGGATCGGCTGCTGGCTGGCATGCTCGAAAATCCGGGCGTAACGTTTGACATGTATGATTACTATGCCAGCGACGAGCGCCAAAACCTCGAGGTTTATCGAAATCACAGCGCCGTATATAAAATCGAAAACGCCATTTCCACCACGATTAAGGACCCCGATACCGGCCTTCTGGAGATAATGAGCCTGTATCGCAGCCAGCCGGATAAACGGTTCAGCGAGGCGGAAAGGCGTCTCAAACAGCTCGTTTTCCCGCTGATGGTCGGGCTTTGGCGCCAGGGCCAAATACAGTACTTAAAAGTGAAATACTGCGATGCGTCGGGCAGCGCGGCGGCCATCTGCGATGGTGCGGGCTGGCTGCGTTACGCCGAACCGAAATTCATTTCCCTGGTAAAGGACCAGTGGCCGGACTGGAGCGGACCGGCCCTGCCCGCGGTGCTGGACCTGGTTCGGGCGGCCAAAACCGGCGGCCAATTTCGGGGCAGCGAGGTGGTTGTGGAATCGGCCATACTCGACGATCTGATCCTGGTGCAGGCCTGGCCAAGGGGCAGCATGACCATGCTGACGCCCCGGGAAGAGCAGATAGCCGAATCCTACGCCGCGGGGCTGACCTACAAGGAGATTGCAACCGAACTGAATCTGGCTCCGTCCACGGTGCGCAGCCACATCGAAAGCATCTACCGCAAACTTGAGGTTTCAAATAAAGTGGAACTGTTTCAACTGGTCAGCCAGGGCTGACCAAGACATGGAGGCAGGGCTATGAAGATTTTGTTTATCATTTCAACGGCAGAAGGCGAGACGATCTACAACGCCATGCGCCTGGCCAACGTCGGCGTAAAAAAAGGCGACGAGATCAGTGTGTTCATGCTGGGCAAGGGCGTGACCTTTGAGAGCAGCGGAAGTGAGATGTTCGACATCATGGGGCAAATCAATCAGTTCGAGGGCGACTTTTACGTCTGAGGCGTCTGCATGAAAGCCCACGGTCTGGAGGGCTCAGCCACCTGCCCCATAGCTTGGATGGACGACCTTTACGAATTGTCCAAGGAGGCGGACAAGGTCATCACGTTCTAAGGCTAAGGCGGTCTGCTTTATAAAATGAAAACGCCGGTAGGAAGCGCGGGGCCTCCGACCGGCGTTGATTTTATAGAACCGAAGCTTTAACTATCGGCGCAGGTTCTCGATGACCGTGGACACGCCCAGGCCGCCGCCGCAGCAGGAGCCGAAAACGCCGTAACGGCCGCCGGTGCGCTCAAGCTGCTTCATGGTGAAGATGCACACACGGGAGCCGGAAGCGCCGTTGGGATGGCCAAAGGCGATGGCGCCGCCCAGCGGGTTCCATTTTTCCATGTCCACCTTTTCGCCGGTCTGCTTTTCGATCTCGCGGATAACGGCCACGTTCTGGGTGGCGAAGGCTTCGTTGCACTCCATTACGTCCATGTCGGCGAGCTTCAGGCCGGCGCGCTTGATGGCCTTGGGCATGGAGTAACCCGGGGCGATACCCATGATCCTGGGGTCCACGCCGTGGTCGGCGCCGCAGATCCACTTGGCGTAGGGCTTATAACCCAGTTCCTTGGCCTTTTCGGCGGTCATCATCAAGACGAACGCGCCGCCGTCGTTACGGCCCGAGGCGTTGCCGGCGGTGACCGTGCCGCCCTCTTTGAAGACCGCTTTCAGTTTGGTCAGACCCTCGAGGGTGGTCTCGGGGCGGGGATGCTCGTCCGTGTCGAAGACCTTCTCGGGGGACTTGCGGGTGGCCGGGAAGACCACGGGGACGATCTCGTCCTTGAAGTAGCCGTTTTCCATGGCGAACTTGGCCCGGGCCTGGCTGTTGTAGGCAAATACGTCGGCTTCTTCGCGGGTGACGTTGTACATCTCGGCCAGGTTCTCGGCGGTCAGACCCATGCCGATGTTCTCGTCCTTGACCGGTGACAGCTGGCCTTGGATGGGTAGCGGCGGAATCAGCTTGTAGGGCGCGGTGGCCATGGAGAATTTGGCGAACATCTGGCTGTAGGCTTCCATGCCGCCGGCGATGGCGATTTCAGCTTCACCTGCCATGATCTTCCACGCGGTGTGGTTGATGCTGTCGATGGCCGAACCGCACTGCATTTCAACGTAGCTGGCGGTGGTCTCGTAACCCAGGCCGGAGGCCAGGGCCACCCAGCGGGCCGGGTTCATGGCGACGGAGCAGTGGGCAGCCGCGCCACACATCAGGGTGTCGACCTTGGCTTTTTCCAGGATGCCGGTTTTCTCGATCAAGCCCTTGGCGGCGACGGCGCCGAGCTGGGAGGCAAACATATCCCGAAGGGTGCCGCCCATGCGGCCGAAAGCCGTGCGAGCGCCGTCTACGATTACAACTTCTCTTGCTGCCATATTTATTCCTCACAAAAACAAAGGGTTAAGTCTTCGTCCTGCTGGTGAAAACCGGGACGGACTATTGATTGACTTGTATATTTGGACACTATGATGACGTGCCCATTTAAACAATGTTTATTAAGAATGCGGCCGATGCTAAAAATCTGACGACAGAATATACCATAAAAAACAAATGGCACTAAGAAAAATAGGCTAAAAATATAATCGAAAGGCAATAACCTGGCCATTTACCACAATGAGCGCGCCTGACCAGCCATTACGGCGCGCGGCTTGGTCGATGCAAGAGGATGCGGCGCCTTGTTTTTTGGGGCATGAGCCGTGGCTTTGGACGTCCGCCGCGCCATATCGGGTGATAAAGACTTCCCAGGGTTTAATATTTCGCTATAATCTCTACTTAATCTTTATGTGCTGACATTAGTTGGTATTAAGATTTAAAACTAATTGAATAGGGCTGGCTTGGTTGGCCGCGCTCATTCCAACGCTCAAATCCGTCTACGCCCAGCCACCGGGGCTCAATGCAAGCCCATGACCAGCCGTAAAAAAAGCGGCAGCGCCGTAGTACGCAATAATTGTCTCGGGAGGATCACCGCAAATGCCAAAACTCAAAGACGTCAACAAAGTCCTTATCATCGGCTCGGGCCCCATCGTCATCGGCCAGGCCTGCGAGTTCGACTATTCCGGCACCCAGGCCTGCAAGGCGCTGCGGCAATTGGGCTATGAGATAGTTTTGGTCAACTCCAACCCGGCCACAATCATGACCGACCCGGGCATGGCCGACTATACCTATATAGAACCGCTGACCATCGAAACCCTGACCAAGATCATCGAAAAGGAGCGGCCCGACGGGCTGTTACCCAACCTGGGCGGCCAGTCCGGCCTGAATCTTTCGGCCGAACTGGCCAAGGCCGGGGTGCTGGACAAGTACGGCGTGAAGATCATCGGCGTCAACACCGACGCAATCGAGCGCGGCGAAGACCGCCTGGCCTTCAAGGCCACCATGGACCGCCTGGGTATAGGGATGGCCAAGAGCGAGATCGCCTACAGCGTTGAAGAAGCGGAAAAGTACGCCGCCGGGCTGGGCTATCCGGTGGTCGTGCGCCCGGCCTACACCATGGGCGGCACGGGCGGCGGCCTGGTCTACAACACCGACGAACTGCGGGTGGTGGTGGAGCGCGGCCTGGCCGCCAGCCTGGTGGGCCAGTGCCTCATCGAGGAATCCGTGCTGGGCTGGGAGGAACTGGAACTGGAGGTCGTGCGCGACGCCAAGAACCAGATGATCACCGTGTGCTTCATCGAAAACGTCGACGCCATGGGCGTACACACCGGCGATTCATATTGCACGGCCCCCATGCTGACCATCTCGCTTGAGTTGCAGCAGCGCCTGCAACAATATTCCTATGACATTGTCGAGGCCATCGAGGTCATCGGCGGCACCAACGTGCAGTTCGCCCATGACCCCAAGACGGGCAGGGTTGTGGTCATCGAGATCAACCCGCGCACCTCGCGCTCCTCGGCCCTGGCCTCCAAGGCCACGGGTTTCCCCATCGCCCTGGTCTCGTCGCTATTAGCCGCTGGCCTGACCCTGGACGAAATCCCCTATTGGCGCGACGGCACCCTGGAAAAATACACCCCCTCGGGCGACTACGTGGTGGTCAAGTTCTCCCGCTGGGCCTTTGAGAAATTCAAGGGCGTCGAGGACAAGCTGGGCACCCAGATGCGGGCCGTGGGCGAGGTCATGAGCATCGGCAAGAATTACAAGGAAGCATTTCTCAAGGCCATACGCTCCCTTGAAAACGGGCGCTACGGCCTGGGTTTTGCCGCCGATTTCAACGACAAATCCCTGGACGAGCTGCTGGAAAGGCTCAAGGAGCCCAGCAGCCAGCGCCAGTGGCTGCTTTACGAGGCCCTGCGCAAGGGCGCAGATGTGGACGCCCTCTACGCCCTGACCCACATCAAGCCCTGGTTCCTGAACCAGATGAAGGAACTGGTGGACCTGGAAGAACAACTCTTGCAGTACACGGGTCAGCTTCCGCCCGACGATCTGCTGATCCAGGCCAAGAAGGACGGCTTTGCCGACCGCTATCTGGCCCAGATCCTCAGCCGGGGCGGCAAGACCGTCAGCGAGCAGGCCGTGCGGGCCAAGCGCCTGGAGCTGGGCCTGGCCGAGGCCTGGGAGGCCGTGCCGGTATCGGGCGTGGAAAACGCAGCCTATTATTTCAGCACCTACAACGCCCCGGACACGGTGGACGTCAGCCCGGCCCGCAAGGTCATGGTCCTGGGCGGCGGCCCCAACCGCATCGGCCAGGGCATCGAGTTCGACTACTGCTGCGTACACGCGGCATTCGCCCTGCGCGACGCGGGCATCGAGTCGATCATGGTCAACTGCAACCCCGAGACGGTGAGCACCGACTACGACACCTCCAACAAGCTCTACTTCGAACCGCTGACCGTCGAGGACGTGCTGAGCATCTATGAAAAGGAAAAGCCCGAGGGCGTGATCTGCCAGTTCGGCGGCCAGACTCCGCTGAACATCGCGGCGGAGCTGGAGGCGGCGGGCGTGCCGATCCTGGGCACCTCGCCCGAGACCATCGACCTGGCCGAAGACCGCGACCGCTTCCGCAAGATCATGGAAGAACTGGGCATCCCCGAGCCCGAGTCGGGCATGGCCTCCAACACGGACGAGGCCCTGGCCATCGCCGCGGAGATCGGCTATCCGCTCATCGTGCGGCCCTCGTATGTCCTGGGCGGCCGGGGCATGGAGATCGTTCACGACGAGCAGATGCTCCTGGAGTACGTGGCCGCGGCCGTGGATATGTCGCCCGAGCGGCCCATCCTCATCGACCGGTTCCTGGAAAACGCCATCGAGGCCGAGGCCGACGCCATTGCCGACGGCAAGGACGCCTTCGTGCCCGCGGTGATGGAGCACATCGAGCAGGCGGGCGTGCATTCCGGCGACTCGGCCTGCGTGATCCCGCCGGTGTCCATTCCCCAAAAGCATCTGGACACCATCGAGGAATACACACGCAAGATCGCCATCGCCCTGAACGTGCGGGGTCTGATGAACATCCAGTACGCCATTGCCGACGACAAGGTCTATGTGCTGGAGGCCAACCCCAGGGCCAGCCGCACGGTGCCCCTGGTCAGCAAGGTCTGCAACATCCCCATGGCCCGGCTGGCCACCCAGGTCCTGTTGGGTAAAAAGCTGTCCGAGTTGAACCTCAAGCGCGGCGAAGTGCCCCACTATGGGGTCAAGGAATCGGTGTTCCCCTTCAACATGTTCCCAGAGGTGGACCCGGTGCTGGGCCCGGAGATGCGCTCCACCGGCGAGGTCCTGGGCATGGCCGACGACCCCGGCCTGGCCTTTTTCAAGAGCCAGCGGGCGGCCAAGCAGGAACTGCCGATCAAGGGCAATGTGTTGATCACCGTGGTGGACAGTGAAAAGGCCGCGGCCTTGGAGGTGGCCAGAATTTTCCAGGAAATGGGCTTCGGAATCAGGGCCACCGGCGGCACCCACGCCTATCTGACGGATAACGGCATTGCCGCCGAAAAGGTGCTCAAGGAGCACGAGGGCCGGCCCAACATCACCGACAATATCAAAAACGGCGAGATCCAGCTTGTGGTAAACACGCCTTCGGGCAAGCTGAGCAAGCACGATGACTCGTATATCCGCAAGGCGGCCATCCGCTACAAGCTGCCCTACATCACCACCAGCGCCGCGGCCCTGGCTGCGGCCAAGGGCATCGCCGCCATCAAGCACAGCCCCGAAGGAGACAGCGTCAAGAGCCTCCAGGCCTATCACGAGGCCTTGAAATAAGTCTGCTAATCAATGAGTAACGGCCGCCCGCCCCGGTAAACGGAGCGGGCGGTTTCTTTTAGGGATGGGGGATCAGCCCTTGGCCTTGGCCAGCAGGTCCATGGTCACCCGGCCGTCGGCAATGTCCTGGGCTCCCACAAAGGCCGGAGCCCCGCCGTCCAGGCAGGTGAAATCGCCGCGCATGGTCCGGGCCAGGGCATTGTCGCCGTCGGCCAGTTCCCGGAAGCGCCGCCCGGCGTACTGCACGCCCCGCAGCAGGGAACCCGTGGGCACATACACCCGCATGGCGTAGCCGTTGTCCAGCACGGCCTTTTTGATGGGGTCGCCCATGCCGTAGAGCATCTGGATCTGGGGTTTGGGGCGGCCCAGCATCTCGGCGGCGGCCATGGCGTGGGCCTGGGTGCGCATGTTGTGGGTGGCGAAGGCCGGGTCAAAGGCGTCTTTTTCGATGAGCATGTATTCGCAAAGGGCCTCGTAGTTTGCGTCCGTGGACGACTTGTAGCTCCACACCGGGCTCTTGCGGCCTTGCTTTTGGGCCAGGTCTTTTTCGTATTGCTCGTAGGCGCCCTTGACCAGCCTGATGGGAGCCTGGATGCCCAAGGACCTGGCCCAGCGGCCCAGGTCTTCCAGGTCATTGGCCGAGTCGCGCAGATAGGCCTGGATCACCAGGCCCATGCGATAGGAACCGTCGCCGTTGCGGTATTGGTCCAGGTTTTGTTCCACGGCCTTTTTGAACATGGCGATGGTCAGGTTCTTGTAGACGTATTCCTCCATGTCGATGCGCACGTGGACATGCTTGGCCGGTGGCTCGGCCGCAGCCTTGATCAGGCCGCCCAGCCGGTCGACGATTTCATCGCGTTTTTGACGGGCCGCCTGGCCGCTGCCCAGGGCCGCGCCCAGATCATAGACCAGGGCCGATAGTTTGATGGACACCCAGATTTGCTCCAGGTCTCCCATCTCATTGGATTGTTGGATAAGCTCCCGGTAAAAACCGTAGTACTGCCGCGCGCCTTCATCAGACAGCGCCGCGTCGCCGACATTGTCTATGGAAACGCCGAAGCCCTTGGCCTTCATCTGCTTGATGAACTGGTATACCTTGGCGGCCCGGTTTTTTTCTTCGGTTTCTTCGCCGTCGACGCTGGTCAGCAGCAGGAAAGGCTCGCACATCCATTCGGTGAAGGGAATCAGCGGCCAGAAGAGGATCTGGGCCCAGCGCTCGGTGGCCAGGGTGTTGAGATACCACTCGGTGACGTCGATCCACGGCTCTTCCATGGACAGATGCATCAACTGGGTGCGCAGGCTGTCGGCCTCGTCGTCATGGGCCAGTTCCTGGAGCATGTCCTCTTGCAGCTTGTCCAGGCGCCGTAGGGTCGCGGCCTCCAGAACCTTGTCCTGCTTGGCCAGGCCCGGTCCGGCGGGTAGGGGCTCGGCGGCCGGGGCTGTTTGGGCCCGTGCGGTTCTGGCCAATGCCGGGGCCAGGCCGACGCCGGCGGCCAATCCCAGGCCGCTTTTGATAAAGGCTCTGCGGTTGAGTTCGGACATGATTTGCACTCCCCCTGCGGATCTGCGGTTGTTGGCTACACAATACACCGGGCAAAAAGTGAATGGCTAAATAAAGAGGCGGAATTCGTGTGATAAGATGCATCATTGCCGCAAAGCAACGACGGAGGGATATGAGCTTGTCGATGAACAATCTTGGCCGCATGCGAGCCGCGGTTCCACGGCTGCTTTTGGCGGCTCTGGTCTGCCTGGGCCTGGCCGGATGCGCGTCCGGCAAGCCTTACAGCATCAACATGATGCCCGCGCCCGAGGTCTTCGCGGCCGGATTGATCGACCCCTTCGCCGGGATTACCCGGGATAAACGCGCTCCGTACCAAGGCATCCTCTACGCCACCGACAGGTTGCCCGCTGCAACCAGCGAGGATTTTTACGGCAACAAGGAGGGCTACATTCTGCGCCTGGGCCTGGCCGAGGTGGAGATCGGCCAAGGCAAATTCACCTGGTGGGACGCCAGCAAGGGCACGATCTTGAAAAACCGTACGGAAAACTATTCCCTGCGCATAAGCAAGATCGACGAATACGGGCCCCTGGACAGCACCTTCACGGTGTTCACGCCCTACGAACTCAAACCGGAGAAACCGGGCGATGCGGCGGCTGAATTCGCCAATAAAATCAACGGTAAATTGGCCATTTCCAAAGACAAGGATATCAATGTCTACGTTCACGGCTACAGGACCGTATTTGAAAATCCGGTGCTGGTGGTGGGGGAGCTGTGGCATTTCATGGGTTATGACGGCGTGTTCCTGGCCTTCTCATGGCCGGCCACGCCCGAGGTCCTGGCCTATGTCTCCGACCTTGAGACCACGGCCGTTTCCTCGCGCAACCTGCGCGTCTTTTTGCGGTATTTAGCGGAAAGAACAAACGCCCGGCAAATAAACGTCATCGGCTACAGCGCCGGGACAAGGGTGGTGTTGCAGGCACTATCGCAACTGGCCCTGGTGAACCAGGGCAACCCCGGGGCGATCGATTTGCGCATCGGCCAGGTCATCCTCATCGGCAGCGATGTGGGGCGTGCCGCCTTTGCGGCGGCCCTGGCCGACGGCCTGTTGGATATGGCCCGATCAATTACTATTTACGCATCCAGCAAAGATACGGCCCTGGACTTTTCCAGCCACATATTCCGGCGTGAACGTCTGGGCCAGATTTCCGCGTCGCTGAGCAGCCCCCAAGGCGAAAGGTTTCTTCGGGAAACCCCCAGGCTCAATGTCATAAACGTGACCAAGGCCGAAGGGTCCACCTCGGGCAACGGCCACAGCTATTTCCGCAACAGCCCCTGGGCCAGCAGCGACATCCTGCTTTCGCTGATGTACGACCTGCCGCCCGCAGAACGGGGTCTGGTCCGGCAGCAGGACATGCCGGTCTGGTCTTTCCCGCCTGATTATATCCACCGCTTGAAAGATTCCCTCAAGGCACAAGGCATAATAAAATAATAATAAAGGTATCGATTAATGCCAGTAACGTCAGTGTTTTACGCTTTGTCTGCCGCTGGCGTTAAATTTTAACAACTCTGTTGACAGTGCGGATAATCGGCACTACACTGACTGACATGTCAGTCAAAAAACAAAAAAAGGAGGCTACCGAGGCCTCCCTTATAGAGGCCGCAATCAAGGTGTTCCGCGAAGTCGGATACGCCAAGGCCAGGGTGTCGGACATCGTGTCCCAGGCCGGCGTGTCCCAGGGCACCTTTTATCTCTATTTCAAATCCAAGGAAGACATCCTGCGGCGGATCATTTCCTCGCTGAAGGATAATTTCAACAAGGCCTTGGAAGACGTGGACGTTGTTTTTGCCGGCGAAACCGCCGAAGAGATGCTCCACAGCCTTTCAATGTTTCTGGAAAAAGCCCTGGCCATGCATCACGAAAACATAGGCGCGGCCGAGATCATGTGGCGCGAGGGCTTTGGCCACGGCGGCGTTTTCGCCGAACTGTATTCGGAAACCTATTCCTATTTCATTGAAATCATCCGGGCGCGCATGAAGGAAGCTGCCGCCAGGGGCCTGATCAGTTGCGAACGCATTGATGATTCGGCGGTCTTTCTGGTCAGCTTGTTCGAGAGAAGCTCGTTTTATTTCATGGTCATCGAAGGTGGTGTGGAAATCCCCAGGCTGGCTTCCAACCTGGCCCGGTTTATCCTTTTTGGCCTACTGCCGGAAACGAAAATCGCATTCAACAACCAGCAAAACAAGTGAGTGTCATGGGCAAACAGGCGTCAAAAGACAAGGGTTCGGCTTTCTCGCTCCATAAAATGGTCATGCCGGTGGCCAAAAGGCTTTGGCTGGTGCTTTTGTTGATGGCCGTCATCACCGCAGCGGCCGTATACGGCATGAGTTTTCTGACCATTGAAAACGACCTGCAAAACATGATGGCCGACGAAAACCTGGAAAAGATCGCCTTTCGCGATGCCGAGGAAAGATACGGCGACTCCATCGGCATGGTATTGGCCTTTAACGCGCCCGAAGGTTTGTATAGGGCGGACTTTTTGAAAAAGATCGAAGCGTTCAGCCAGGAGGTCCTGAGCCTCAACATCCGCTTGTTGGCCCGGGAACTGCGGGCCGACGCGCCCCTGGACGAAAAACAGTCCGTTTTGCTGGCGGCCTGGCTGCAAAGCCTGATCTCCGACCCGACTTTTTCACCCGATGAATTCGGCGAAATGGTGGCCGATCCCCAGGAAGCCGCCGACAACATGGCCGACTTCATGCCCAAGTTTTTAAAGGTGGACGACCCCGAGGAACTGCCCTGTCCACCGGCCAAGTCCTGGCCAAGGCGGCCAAGGACAACCCCGCTCAGTTGCAAAAGCTGCTTGAAACGGCCAACAAGACGACCGACGAGCGGCACAAGGAAAAAAGCCGCTGGGTGGACCAGATCCTCAGCATAACCCAGACCGATTCCGCCTGGCCCCAGTTCAAGAGCCTCGACGGGCCCATGGCTTTGCTTAAGGGCTGGGGTCTGCCCACGGATCAGGGGACCAAAACCCTGTTGGAGATAGCCCTGGAGCGGGGCGTGAACAGCCCGGAGGATCTCGACCGGTTCTTGAATGATGAGAAGGGCCTTTTATGGGCCGGCGTGCCCCTGCAAACCTGCCGGGTCTTCAAGGACGCCTTGAACAAGGAGCGGGCCAAGGAATTGATCCAGGCCATTCGTCAGGCCCCCAAACAGATCCGGGTCGGCGACATGATCAGCCTGGACGAGAAAACCGAACCAGACAGCCGCCAACTGTACGAGTTGGAGCTGCGGCTCAAGGCCTGGAACTTTTTTGACGGAGCCCTGCGTTCTCCCGACGATCACGCCACCCTGATGATGGTCCGCACTGTTCCCAATATCACCAAAAATAGCCGGGCGCCTCTATTGGACATGGTTCGGGGTCTGTTGGACAAGTATTTCAGCAATACTCCCTACCGGGTATATCAGGCCGGGGCCACCGTGGTCTCCGATGAGGTTTCGGCCCGGATGACCACCGACATCCGCAAGCTGTTGCCCATTGTCGTGGTGGTGGTGGCCGTATTCTTGTTCATCTCCCTGCGCAGCATCGCCGGGGTGGTCTATCCCCTGGCCACCGTGCTGTTGTCCATTGTCTGGTGCCTTGGCTTCATGGGCTATGCCGGTCTGCCCATCTCCATCGTGGTCACGGCCTTGCCCGTGCTGCTGGTGGCGGTGGGCTCGGCCTACGGCATCCACTTTATCCACAACTTCCGTTTTTTCCGCAGCCACGGGCATTCGGCCCATGAGGCTGTGAAGTCCACCATCGACGTCACCGGCAAGGGCGTGGTAATGGCCGGGTTGACCACCGTGGCCGGATTCGCCTCCCTGGCCGCCAACTCCATCGTGGGCCTGAGGGATTTCGGCATAGCCGTGGCCGTGGGAGTCGGTTTCGCCCTGCTCATCTCGATGTATATGGTTACGGCCCTGTTGATAAAGTTCGGCGCCGGCAGAACCACGCAAGCCCCGGCCGATGAAAACGAGCGCGGCGTGGGCGGCTTCTTTACCCGTTTCAGCGAACTGACCATGAAGCGGGCCTGGCTGGTGGTGGTGGGATTCACCATCGCCCTGATCATTTCCGGCCTGGGCCTGACCAAACTCTACACCGAGCTCAACAACATGAGCTTCTTCCGGCCCGACTCCGAGATCCGCCAGGCCGACAGCTTCATCAATGCCAGATTCGCCGGTACGGTGGGCCTGCGCACGGTCTTCAGCACCAGCGAGGAAAAAGGCGCCTTGGACCCGGTGCTGTTGGAGGTCATGGAGGAACTGGCCCGGAAGATTCCGGCCGACAACCCCGAGGTGGGCAAGGTCAGCAGTTCCGTGGACCTGATCAAGAAAATGAACCAGGCCTTCCATTACAATGACCCGGCCTATTACCGGTTGCCCAAAATCCAGGACTTGGAGGGCGAACAGACCAAGCAGGCGCTGATGGGGCAATACGCCTTTTACGTGGACAAATTTCCCCAAAACCAGCGCAAGTCCTTCGTGGACGCCGGCAAGAAGACGGCTGTGCTCAATATCCAGGTAAAAACATCGGCCAGCACGGTGAGTTCCCGCATCTGCAAATACATCGATCAGCAGCTGAACGGACCGCTGGGTGCGCCCCTGCGGGAAAAGGGCATCACCTTCAGCACCACGGGCATCGGCAAGCTCTACCATGAGGCCAGCGACATGCTGATCTCGGGCCAGATGTGGTCGGTGGTCCTGTCGCTGATCATCGTATTGGTGCTGGTTTCGCTGACCATGCGCTCGCTGGGTTACGGCCTGCTGGCCATTTTGCCCCTGAGCATCACCATTATCGTGGACTTCGGGTTGATGGGTTATGCGGGAATAGCCCTGGACGCGGCCACGGCCATAACCGCCTGCGTGGCCGTGGGCATCGGCGTGGACTACTCCATTCACTACCTCAACCGTTACCGCGATTGCCGGGCCAGGGGGCTCGTCCACCACGAGGCCGCCCTGGAAACGGCCCAGGGCTCGGGCCAGGCCATTGTCATCAACGCGGTGGCTGTGGGCGGCGGTTTCCTGGTGATGCTCTTTTCCTCGTTCGTCCCGCTTTTCAACGTGGGAATCCTGATGGCCTTCACCATGGCCCTGACGGCGTTCGGCTCGCTGACGCTGATTCCCGCGCTGTTGACCATAGCCGACCGGAAAAAGAATTCGCCGAAAAACAAACAATCAAAGCCTGATCAAGGAGTTGCGGCATGAAAAAGTTGATAATCGCATTAGTTAGTCTGGCATGCCTGGCCGCGGCGCCGGCCTGGGCCGCCGATATCCCGGACTATGACAAGGCCAATGCGGCCAAGGACGGGCGCCTCATCGCCGATGTTCTGGACGACGCCAACCGCCCCAAGGAGGATCTGATCACCTATGCCGTGATGACCCTCAAGTCAGGTAACGACGTCACCGACACCCGCAAGGTGATCATCAAGCGCAAGACATACGGCAACGTCGACCGCGCCTTGATGCGGTTCATGGATTCCCTGAAGCGTGGCGTCACCTTCCTGACCATCGAGCACAAGGACGTGGACAACGAGCAGTATCTGTACATACCGTCCATGGGCCGGCCCAGGCAGATCGCCACAGCCGACCGCCAGAGCGACTTTGAAGACACCGACCTGACCAACGAGGAGTTGGGCGGCCGCAAGGTCGAGGACTATACCTATCTGCGGCACAACGACACCAAAGTTGAGGGCAGCCAGGTTTACAAGGTGGTGGCCCAGGCCAAGGACCCCGACGCCCGTTACCCCAGATACGTTGCCTGGATCGATATTGAGACGTTGGTCCCCAGGCAGATCAAGGTCTACAACAAGGACAACAAGCTCCAAAAGGTCATGGTCGCCGGTGACATCCGGAAGGTCGGCGATATCTATGTGCCGTTCAAGACCGTGGTCAAGGACTTTATCCGGGATCACACCACCCTGCTGATTATCAAGGAGGCCAAGACGGACGTTGGCCTCAGCGGCGTTGAGTTCGACAAGAACAAGATGGGCAACAAGTGGAACGAGACCTTCTAGTCAATATTGGAAAAGTCCGTCCTGGACTTTTCCAATAGACGGTTGGCGAAAGCGACTTTTCGCCAATCAACACAAATAGCTGGTCCGAGACGGCGCAATTTGGGTGCGCCGTCCATGGCGCGCGCGAAACGATGCCTTTGGCGCGCTTGGGAGCGGTAGGGTTATGAAAATCAACAATATTGTCAAGTCGCTGTTATTGGTGTGGTGTCTGGGGCTGGTGCTGGGGCCTTGGGCGGCCCTGGCGGCAGAAGAAGCGGCCGACGACGACCTCAGCGGCCTGCTGGAGCAGGAAACCTCCGACACTCCGGGCCTGACCATGGCCAAGGAGGAAAAGCTGTGGGGAATCCAGTACGAGGGCGAGCTGCGGGCCAACCTTTGGTACAAGTACGACGATGACCCGGAGTGGAAGACCACCAACCGCCTGGATCTGCTGGCCGAAAAAGAGGCCAACAACCTCAAAGTGCTGGGCCGGGTGAAGTTCGACTACCAGAACCTGGAGGCCGATCCGGACTTTCGCGCCGACGTGCGCGAGATGTACGCCCGCTACCGGGTGAAATCATCCTGGTTCGAATACCTGGACATGATCGCCGGCAAGAAGATCGTCTACTGGGGCAAGGGCGACGAGGTGCGCCCCCTGGACATCGTCTGCCCCGAGGACATGACCTCCAACATCTATTACCTGAAGAACGAGCGCAAGACCGGCGTGCTAGGCCTGTTCGCCGACCTGGCCCTGAACCAGCACGTGACCCTGGAAGTCTTCTGGTCGCCGTATTTCCAAAAGTCATGGACCCCGGATCTCGGTGATTATTTCGAGCCCTATGCCCTGCGTAAACTGCACGACGCGGGAGTGGCCGAGGGTTCGGCCATGGTTCCGGATAATTTCTCGGACATGGCCTCGGTGGGCGGCCGCCTGAAGCTTTCGGTGGCCCGCTTTGACATCGGGCTGTACGCCTACCAGGGCTACAGCAACCTGCCCACCTATGAGATAACCTCGCTGATGCGCCACCCGGTCTACGGCATACCCATCCCCACCGAAGTGTCACCGGAATACTACCGCCTGACCATGTACGGCGCGGACTTCGAGCGGGCCGTGGGCGATTTCGTGCTGCGCGGCGAGGTGGCCTACATGGCGAACGGCGATCACGAAATGGTGGACTGGCAACACGACTACACTTTGCTGGTCCAATACCCCAACGGCATCGCCGACAGCCGCAGCCTGCAATACGTGGTGGGCCTGGACAAAAACAATCTGTTCATCCGCAATCTGTTCATGAACATCCAGTATGTTGGCCAGTACATCACCGACTATGACGACGTGTTCGCCGACGACCAGGTGACCCACGGCGCCACGCTGTATTTTCAGTATTCGATCATGGACTCGCTGTTCGTGTTCTACTACCGCGGCGTGGCCGACTTTACGCACCACACCTACCGCAACAGGTTTGACGGCGCGTACAAGATCAACAACTGGTCCGAGGTCTCCCTGGGCGTGATCATCTACAACGGTGACGCCGATACGCTGTTCGGCCAGTATGACAACCAGGACTTTGTCTATACGCAGCTCAAGGTGATCTTCTAGCGCCTCGGGCACATTAATAAGGGCGGCGGCCTTCGCCAAAAGGGTGTGGGCAGCCCTGAAGGCCGTCGCCCGCACTTCAACCTCCCCCTTGACCGGCGTCAAGGCCATTGCCTAATATTTCCTAGAAGCACCAGGATTTTCAACCCTGCGAAAAATCTGTCTCCCTTTGCCCTTGGGAGCGGCATATGCCCAAACAAAGCGCTTGGCGGCAAGTGGCGCGGCCTGTATCCCTGGTCTTTTTGATCACGGCCGCATCGTATTTCGGCTATTTCGGTTCGCGGCAGGTAACCAACCCTTCCCTGCACCAGATCATGGCCGCTTTTTTCGGCACCACCTATTTCATTTCCATTGCCCTGGGCTCCGTCTATGTCTTTGCCTCCAGCCGCCTGAAGGGCGCTGCTCTGGGCCTGGCCGTGGCGGCGTGTTTCGTCACCCCGCTGGCCTGGATGACCAAGGAGGTTTGGCGCATATCCGAGTCCCATCCCCTGGCCGAATGCCTGTACTACTATCTCAACCCCCTGAATATCTGGCTGGTGTCGTTCATGTTCGTGGAGATGGGCCTGGCCTCCCTGATCATCCGGCCTCTTCTGCGCCGCCGGGGTCTGGGCCCGGACGGCGGCCCCGGGGCGGCCATGGCCGTGGTGGTCGTCAGCCTGGCCGTTGCCGTCTCGCTGTATGCCTGGGGTAAGGGGGAAAACATCTACGTGCTGTTTCTGGGGGGCTACCGCGCACTCTTCGGATCGGGGGTGTAACCATGGCCAGCCGCGACAAGACCAATCGCCGCCAGGCCCTGCGTCTGATCGGTTCGGCGGCCGCCGCCGGGTATGTCGGCTTGAACTGGCCCGGTGCGTTGCGTCCGGCCCACGCCGCGCCCACCCAGAGGCCCAACATCATCTTTATCCTGGGCGACAACCACAATGCCGATGCCATGGGCTGCGCCGGCCATCCGTTTATTGATACGCCGGGCATGGACCGCCTGTCCAAGGAGGGCGTGCGCTTTGAAAACACCTTCAACACCACCAGCCTGTGCAGCCCCAGCAGGGCCAGCATCCTCACCGGGGCCTATGCCCACAACCACGGCGTGAAAAACAACCACACACCATGGACCGGCCAGATGCCCACCTTTTTGGAGAATTTGAGCAAGGCGGGCTACGCCACGGCGTTTATCGGCAAATGGCACATGCCCGGCCACGGCCTGCCCAAGATGCCGTATCTGGACCTGTTCGTCTCCTACACCCACCGCGAGGGACAGGGTTCGTACTTTGACTGCCCGATGATCAAAAACGGCAGGCAGGTAGCCTCCCGGGCGCCGTACATCACCACCGAGGTCACCGACTACGCCATTGAGTTCATACAAAAGAACCAGGCCCAGCCAGGTGAGCAGCGCAAGCCGTTTTGCATCTATCTGTCCCACCGCCCCGGCCATCCTCCGTTCCAGGCACCAGAGGACATAAAGGGAAGATACGACCATGCCGACGTCAAGGAAGTCCTGCCCGATAACGTGGATCCGTATTGGTACGGCAAGACCAAGGGCAATGTGTTCCAGGGCGTGATGATGGGCTCGTATTACGACCAATACCGCAAGTACTGCGAGACGCTCACGGCCATGGACCGCGACATCGTGCGCCTTTTGGATAAACTCGACGAAATGGGCTTGGCCGAAAACACCATGGTCATCTACATGGGCGACAACGGCATGCAGTGGGGCACCCACGATTGCCACGGCATACGCGAGCCTTATGAGGAATCGGCCAGGCTGCCATTGATCATCCGGGCCCCCTGGCTGATCAAGGACCCCGGCGCGGTAAGGGGGCAAATGGCCCTGAATATCGACATAGCCCCGACGTTTTTGGAGTTGGCCGGGGCGGCCATGCCGGGCCATGTGGACGGTCAAAGCCTGGTGCCGCTGCTCGCCGACGCCAAGGCCAAGGGGCGTGATGATTTCTTGATGGAGTTTTGGCGCTATTTCCCGGAGAACACGCCCAGCTACAAGGGCGTGCGCACCAACCGCTACAAGTACGTCGAATTTGAGCGGGGGCGGGGGCCGTGGTTGTTTGATCTGCAAAACGACCCCAAGGAGATGAATAATCTCTACGGAACGCCCGAGGGGGACAAGGTTTTGCCGGGGTTGAGGAAGAGGTTGGGGGAGTATTTGGAGGGGTAGGAACTTTAATCATCTACTAAAACGTGGTGATTTTGTTTGACCGATATTGTTAGCTGGTTGTAGTATCAGTTAATGCCTATGGGGGTATGACGGCATGAGCCACGTTTCGCTCGGTCACGTGCGGGTTTATAAAAACCACATCTTTGAAAATAAATCCCCAATAACGACGTTTAAGAGTCAAGCTAAGCAAAGAAAATATACAGGTTTTCAGTGTGCATATATGTGCGAGGATGTTCAATGAGTAAGGGAACGTACTACGTAGGTCGAATTAATAAGGGTGGACGTTTAGATAATAAAAATTTACTAAAAGCTATCATAAACTCAACAGAAATAACGCATGGTTTATTCAAGTGGTCTATAACAAATATTGAAGAAGGGGAAGTTGATGAAGGGCCATATGTTTTTGGTTTTTTGTCTAAATATTATCTAGAGGGCCCCATTAAAATAGTTAATGAAGAAGAAAAAAACCAAGAAGAGTATTCAGCTACTAATTTACTACGAGCAAGTAGCCCGTTTGTTTATCTTCCCGACTATGCAGGGATTGCGTATCTGCACGTTTGGGACGGGATACTTAATGAGACGTTTAGAAGTAGGTTTCAGCAAATAATCAAAGAAACCTTTGGAAATTTTTTTGTTGATTTTACTATTGAGCCAATTATCGATTATAGAACATTTGTGCAGAAGATTATCGGACTAGATTCCATCCAATCAATAAATGCAACAGTTAGACCACCAAATCCATCATTTGGTCGACTTTGGAAGAATTTAAACGATTATATTATGGAGAGAAACGCACGCGAAGTGAATATTAGTGAAAAGGGAAGAGGCATAGAAGGAATCAAATCAAAAATAGCTGATCTGTTATTGCGCATCATTGCAAATAAACTTTATGAACCAGACATTCCCCCGGATATTGCCGATGCTGCATTGTTGATGGCAGCTGATGGTTACGGTCATGGAACAATCAAGGGATATGATGGAAATTCAATTAGAACAATCAGGACGAGAGAAAACCAAGAAAGCTTTCCGTTTGATAAAGACCCTGTGCCAAGTGAATTGGCATCTCGGTCCGCTTATGTATTTGAAAAAATATCAAAAAAGAGCGGAATGAGGCATGAAGACTAATAAAATATTTTACTGGATTGGTATTTTGTTTCCGCTTCCTGAGGTATTAGTATTATTAATGTTTCCTCTCATATTCTTTGTATTTAATCAAGAAATAACTATTTTTATGAGGGATATCGTTTCAATCAAAATATCATCTGATATCTTAAGCAAAATAGCATATGTTCCTCTAGCGATTATCCCCGTATCTGCCTATTTCGTGATTGGTATCTTATCACCAGATCACGAGGATAAAAAAATCCTGCATAATTGGCAAGATCTTTGGGCTCTAAGGAGAACCTGCATGTCAGGCCTCGTATACCAAGCACTGTTCGCGGCCATTTCTCTGATTTCACTAGCTGCGTGCAGCTCTCAGAATGTCGAAAGCATGGAACTTGCTATTATAATTGCAGCGGTAGGGACGGCCTACTCCTCTTTGACATTTTTAAACGCTAAGGTCAGAGTACAAGAGTTTCTGTCTAGAGATAAAACCGAGAAACTCTGAGCGCGCGAATATTGTTTTGGAAGAGGCCCCTCTGGCCGCCGGCTCGCAAAAATATATCTGGCCCTGCTGGAATGTGACCGGCCCCGCGAGCGGAAATGCCTGTTAAGTTATATCTTCCCTGCCCAGTTGTGGACCGCACTGCTTTTGGCCGCTGCTCCTTGGCTGGGTTTCGATAACGGCGTGAGGGCGGTGCCCGGAGCGGGTGTCATGGCCGATCGCGCCGGGCGGTGTGCCTATTTACCGGCGTTGCTGTCCCACCCAACCGGCCCCAAACCTTCCACAGAATACGCCCCACACGCCGAGTAATAGCGTAATCCTGCCTGAGGCGGGCGATTCCATCCGCCAACACGCACGGAATACCTACAAACTCCAGCATATCCCAGGGAACCTCAGACCCAACTTGAGGCAACGTCATTTGGAGGGGGGAGAGGGGGACTGCTAGGCTGGCCAGGACGGCCAGACCGGATTGCCGCAAGGCAATCCGCGAGCCCCGGATCGGACTTGCTCCGTCCGGGACGCTGCACCTCGGGCCAGGGACGGGCCGAGGTGCAAAAAATCGTAGAGCCGGGGACCACCTTTGTCGAAAGGGGGTCCCCACTTCCCCCAGGGGAAAACGCCTTTTCCGGGAGACTTGACCCATCGCGGAGTTGGAAAAATGAAGTGCCCCTGCCCCGTGGCTTATTCATAGTCGAACACTAGACAATACCGGTGCCAGTGCATACAGTTAGAGACCGTTGCACGGCGTCAGCTCCGAGAGTGCACTTTAATTGGTTGCAATAATTGGTTAAAATGTCCTTAACCATCGTGAATGGAGGGCATCTTTGGCCAATCGGTTCGAGACAAGGCGGGGCGGTTTCGCGGACATGGCCGTGGCCAGCCGCAAACAGCCCAAAACCTTTCTGGATGATGTAAACCGCATCGTCGATTGGAAGCCCATCGAGGGCTTTCTGAAGAAAAAGCTTCGGCGCCACAAGGACGCGGTGGGCAATCCGGCTTATCCGCCTCTGGGCATGTTCAAGATTTTGCTGCTGCAACGCTGGCATGACCTGAGCGACCACAAGGCAGCCGAGGCCATGGCCGACCGAATTTCCTTTTGCCGTTTCGCCGGTTTTTCGTTGGATCACGAGTCGCCCGACGCCTCCACCATCTGCCGCTTTCGAAACCACCTGCAAGAGCGCGGCCTGCTGGACAAGCTGTTTAATATGATAAATCAGCAGCTTGAAGCGCAGGGTATTTTGGTGCGCACCGGCTCCAGCGTGGATGCCACCTTGATTCCATCCGCCCGCCAGCCCCGCAAAAAGCAGGAAGTGATCCTCGATGAACTCGACGACCAAAACGACGATGATGACGACGACCGCCCCACCGGCTACAGCGTGGAAACCACCTATTCCGATGACACGGACGCCAAATGGACCAAGAAAGGCAAGAAGTACTGCTATGGCTACAAGGGACACATTGCCGTCGATGGGGAGCACGGGTTTATTCTGGCTGGCCACGCCACACCGGCCAACCGACCGGATTGCAAGGAATTCATGGCCGTGGTCGACAACGCCAAGCTGAAGAAGGATGCTCCGGTCCTGGCCGACAAAGGCTACAGCAGCGCGGATAATCGAAGCCACCTGGAAGAGGCCGGTTACTTTGACTTGATCATGTACAAGGCGGCTCGCGGTCGACCGCTGAGTGATGCAGAACTCAGAGTGAACAAGGCAATCTCACGGGTGCGCTGCTCGGTGGAGAGGGCATTCGGCAGCATGAAGAAGCACTACGGCCTGGCGCGGGCCAGATATTTGGGCCTGGCCAAGATGAACATGCAACTGATGCTATCGGCCATGGCCTTCAACCTGAAAAAGGCCGCGATACTGGCCGGCAGGTGATCAAAGACACCGGGGGGCAGGATGGGCAGCCAGGTAAAAGCTAGAAAAAACCCAACGAAGCCCGGCCCAACTGCCTACTACACCGAAAAAATCATCTGAAAAGGAAAGTATGTCAGGACTCGGCTTTACGCAATGGTCTCAGTTAATGTATCCACGGACCCTGACCAGGAAAGCGCCATGCAAAACCTTGACTTCCCCATGATGGAATCGGAGGCCTGCGGCCCCGGCGGCCAGAACCAACAGGTCTGTTGAGGCCCCAAGACAACAGCCCGGGTGGTTGAAGACAAATTCAAGCAAAGTTTCGTTGTCGGCCGGGTGGAGACGCCCGCCGGGGATGTCCCCCGGGTGGCCACTGCTTGGACCGCCAAAGACCGTATAGGCGGTTTGGGCGTGCGGGTGGGCATCCGGCGGATGAACTACGCGGTTACGCCGGGGCTGTATTGCGTTGGTCAGCCGGACAAAGGCTCGCCCGTGCTGGTCTCGGCCAACTACAAGCTCAGCTTTGATCACCTGCGCCGGGAACTGGGCGGCATCAGCGCCTGGATTCTGGTGCTGGATACCAACGGCATCAATGTTTGGTGCGCCGCCGGAAAGCGTACCTTCGGCACCGACACCCTGGTGGCGGCCATCAGGGCCGGCAACCTGGACCGGGTCGTGGAGCACCGCGCGTTGATAGTGCCCCAGCTCGGTGCGCCGGGCGTGGCGGCCCATCTGGTCAAGCGGGCCACGGGTTTTACGGTCAAGTACGGCCCCATCCGGGCGGCGGACCTGCCCTGGTATCTGTCCAACGGCCAAAAGGCCACGATTGATATGCGCCGCAAGGACTTTGGCCTGGCCGAGCGCCTTGTCCTGGCGCCCATGGAGTTTGTCCCGGCCATGAAGCTGATGCTGCCCGTGGGCCTGTTGCTGGCGTTGCTTCTGGCGGCCGTTGCGCCCGGCGGGTTCTGGGCCGCCCTGTCCGCAACGGCCTGGCGTCCGATCCTTATTTTGCTGCTGGGTGTCACGGCGGCGACGGTGCTGGGCCCGGCCCTATTGACCTGGCTGCCGGGGCGGATGTTCGCGTCCAAGGGCGCTGCTCTGGGCCTGTTGGCGTCCGTTGTCTGCGCCGCGCTCCTATTGCCGGACGCTTCGTGGGCCTTTATGGCGGGCGGCATATTGATGTCCACCGCCGCGGCTTCGTTTGCCCTGATGAATTTCACCGGCGCGTCGACATATACCTCGCTGTCAGGGGTGAAGCGGGAGATGCGTATATGCGTGCCCATGCAGGCCGTCGCCGCCCTTGCCGGAGTCGCTTTGCTCGTAACGGCCTTGCTGGTGGCCGGGAGATGAGATCCATGAAAATGACATATCTGAAGGCTGTTACCACCCTTGAGCTTTTCCCGGTAAAGTGCGTGGGCTGCGGCATGTGCCTGGAGGTCTGCCCCCACGAGGTATTCATCCTGGATGACGGCAAGGCGGCGATATACGAAAAGGACGCCTGCATGGAATGCGGGGCCTGCGCCATGAACTGCCCGGCCGGGGCCATTGACGTTGACGCCGGGGTGGGCTGCGCTGCGGCCATCATCGCCACGGCCCTGCGCGGCGACAAGGCCGTCTGCTGCTGATTGTCGATTTTTATTTACACTAAACAAATGTTGTCATATGATCCCCTGAAAAAGTGGAGGGGATTATGATGGTCAAGTATGAAGGCGTGGCCGTGTTCGTGGCCGACATGGATGCGTCCAGGCAGTTTTATGAAAAAGTGCTGGGCCAAAAGGTGTTGATGGACAACGGACCCCATGTGGCCTATGAGGGCGGTTTTTCGCTGTGGGAGGCCAAACACGCCGCCGAGGTGGTTTTCGGCCGGGCTCCGGCTGGGGGCGGCCCCCAAGGCCGGGACAACTTTGAACTATACTTTGAATGCCAAGACATTGACCTGGCGTGCCGGGCGGTGGAACGAGCCGGTGCGCCCCAGGTCCACCCCGTGGTGGAGCAGCCCTGGGGTCAGCGGGTGGCCCGCTTCCGGGATCCGGATGGCCATATGATTGAGCTGGCCGAGCCTCTGCCCCTGGTGGTGCGGCGGTTCCTGGACCAGGGCATGAGCCTGGAGCAGGTGGCGGAAAAGACCTCAATGCCCCTGGATTTGGTGCGGCAGATGGCGGCGGCGGAGGGGTAGGTCGCCTTTGGTTTGCCCGGCGCCCAAGTCCTCGGTCCGGGCAAACCCCGTGGCATATTCCGGTAGACCTTCTATGTATTACGGCGCGGGCGTCCAGACCCTGGGCCTATTTTTCTTGCCACGACTGGTCGATGCTGGTAAATGGGTGGCTGCGGCTGGGTATTGCCTTTGGGGACAACTGGGCCGCATTATTGAAAATATGTGTGTTGTTAATTATTTCGGTAGGCACCCATGAGTAAAACCAACGCCGCCAAGGTCGCCGGGGAACTGGGCCTGGCCCTGCAACAGGTTGAAGCGACCTCCGCCCTGCTGGATGAAGGCGCGACCGTACCCTTCATCGCCCGTTACCGCAAGGAACGCACCGGCTCGCTGGACGAAGAACAGATCCGCGCCGTACGGGACAGACTGTCCCAGCTGGCCGAACTGGACAGCCGCCGGGCGGCGATTATCAAGAGCCTCACGGAACGTGAGTTGCTGACCCCGGAGTTGGAACAGAAAGTCAACGCCGCCGAGACCATGGCCGTGCTGGAGGACGTTTATCTGCCTTTCCGGCCCAAGCGCCGCACCAGGGCCACCATTGCCAAGGAGCGGGGCCTGGAGCCCCTGGCCCTGATGATCCTGGCCCAGGATGACGGCACTGACCCCCTGGCCCAGGCCGCGGCGTTCGTGGACGCCGAAAAAGAGGTGCCCGAAGTGGAGGCCGCCCTGGCCGGAGCACGGGATATCATCGCCGAGATAATCAACGAGGACCAGGACGCCCGCGCTTCCATGCGCGATCTGTACGAGGTCAAGGGCGTTATCCAGTCCAAGGTGATGACCGGCAAGGAAGAGGCCGGCCAGAAGTTCCGGGACTATTTCGAATGGTCCGAGCCCTTGGCCCAGGCCCCCAGCCACCGGGTGTTGGCCGTGCGCCGGGGCGAAAAGGAAGAGATGCTCAGCCTGCGCATCTCCCCGCCCGAGGAAGACGCCATGGCCCTTTTGAGCGGCCGCTTTGTCACCGGCCAGGGACCGTGCTCCGAGCAGGTGAGCCTGGCCGTGAGCGACAGCTACAAGCGGCTTTTGGGCCCCAGCATGGAGACCGAGGTGCGTCTGAGCTCCAAGAAGCGGGCCGACGAGGAGGCCATCAAGGTGTTCGCCGAAAACGTGCGCACCCTGATGATGTCGCCGCCCCTGGGCCAAAAGGCCGTGCTGGCCATCGACCCGGGCTTCCGCACCGGCTGCAAGGTCGTCTGCCTTGACCAGCAGGGCAATATCCTGGCCAACGATGTTATCAATATCATGACCGACAAGCAACGGGCCGATGCTCTGGACAAGGTGCAAAAGCTCATCGCGGAGCACGGCATCGAGGCCATCGCCATCGGCAACGGCACGGCCAGCCGGGAAACCGAGAGCCTTTTCCGGGGCGTTGATCTGCCCGGAGGCATCCCGGTGGTGCTGGTCAATGAATCGGGGGCCAGCGTGTATTCGGCCTCCAAGCTGGCCCGTCAGGAATTCCCCGACCTGGATGTCAGCGTGCGCGGGGCCATATCCATCGGCCGCCGGTTGATGGACCCCCTGGCCGAACTGGTCAAGATCGACCCCAAGAGCATCGGCGTGGGCCAGTACCAGCACGATGTGGATCAAAAGTCACTCAAGGAAGGCCTGGAGGACGTGGTAATAAGCTGCGTCAACGCCGTGGGCGTGGAACTCAACACGGCCAGCGCCCAACTGCTGAGCTATGTCTCGGGCCTGGGGCCGTCATTGGCCCAGGGCATTGTTGAACACCGGGCTCAAAACGGGCCCTTCGCCTCGCGTCAGGCCATCCTGGACGTGCCCCGCCTGGGGCCCAAGGCCTTTGAACAGGCAGCGGGTTTTCTGCGGGTCAGAGACAGTGAAAACCCTCTGGACTCCAGCGCGGTGCACCCCGAGTCCTATCCCATTGTCGAGGCCATGGCCGGGGATTTGGACTGCACGGTGGCGGACCTGATCAAACAGGCCGAGCTGCGCCGCAAAATCGAACTGGGCCGCTACGCCAACGATGAGGTGGGCCTGCCGACCCTCCAGGACATCATTGCCGAGTTGGAAAAGCCGGGCCGCGACCCCAGGGAGGGCTTCGAGGCCTTTGCCTTTGCCGAAGGCGTGGAAAAACTCGAAGACCTCGAGCCGGGCATGAAGCTGCCGGGCATCGTCACCAACGTCACCAATTTCGGCGCGTTCGTGGACGTTGGCGTGCATCAGGACGGCCTGGTGCACATCAGCGAACTGAGCGACGATTTCATCAGCGACCCCCGCCAGGCGGTGAAGGTGCAGCAGCAGGTCATCGTCACTGTGATGGAGGTGGATGTGGAGCGCAGGCGCATCTCGTTGTCAATGCGTCCGGCGCCTGGAGCGCCCCGCCGCCGGCCCGGCTCCAAACCCCAGGACCATGCCGGGGGTGACCGCAGGCCGCCGCGGAGCGACAGGAAAACCAAGGGCAAGGGAAAGGGCAGGCCCAAGGCCGCCCAACCCGAGGCATCGCAGAAGGACAAGGACAAGAAACAGGATAAACCCTTCAACAACCCCTTTGCCGCCGCCCTGGGCGATCTTAAGCTCGACTAATATGCGCGGGACCGGCCAGGCGCTGGCCGGTCCCGTAGAACTACGGCCAATCGCTGCCAAAGTCGCGGCAAAAAAACACACAGTGTTCAAAAAAACGGTAGCCTTTGCCTCCCCCCTTTTTGTTAACATGGTCCAGCCAAAAAACGCACCGCGCTACTGTCGGCCAGTGGCAGTGTTTTTTCGGAGGCGGCCATTCGATCCGCAGCCGGGAGGATAGTGTTTGGCCCGGCGGCGTATTTGTTATTTTCGGCGGTAATCAACAGCAACCGATGTAGTGGGAGGTTTTTGGATATGTCGGACAAACCGTGGCACAAATCATCAAGGTGGCCCGAAGGAGTTCCCTTTGAGTTCGAGGGCAATTACAAACGGCCCGTTTTTTCACTTTTAGATGACGCGGCCAAAAACTATCCCGATGCCGTGTACACCATTTTCCAGGGTGGCATGCGCACCTACAAGCAGGTCAAGGAATCGGCCGACAAGATCGCCAACTTCCTGGCGGCCAAGGGCATCAAGCACGAAGACCGCGTGGCCATGTTCCTGCCCAACATTCCGCATTATCCCGAAGCCTTTTTCGGCGCTTCAAAAGCGGGCGCGGCGTGCGTTACCTGCAACCCGCTCTACACCATCGAAGAGCTCAATTTCCAACTCAAGGACTCCGACGCCAAGGCGGTTTTCTGCATGGATCACCCGGAGTTCTACAAGACAACCTGCGAGGCCATCAAGGGCACCAACGTCGAGACGGTCATCGTCTGCAACGTCAAGACCCACCTGCCTAAAATAAAGGCTATTCTGGGCGGTCTGCTGGGCAAACTCCCCAAGGCCGACAATGTCGACCCCAAGCACGTCAGGTACGAAGACATCATGGCCCAGTACCCGGCCCAGGCGCCGAAAGTGGACATTGATGTCGAAAACGACCTTGCCGTTATCCTTTACACCGGCGGCACCACCGGCGTGCCCAAGGGCGCCGAACTCAAGCACACCAACTTCGTCTACAACGTAATGGCTCTGGACCAGTGGATCCGCCTGCCCAACCGGCCCGGCGAAAAACCGGCCAAAATGGAGCGGGGCGGCGTACACACCTATTTGGGCGTCTTGCCCTGGTACCACAGCTTCGGCATCACCACCTGCATGATCGGTTCGGTGTATAGCGCCAACCGCCTGGTTTGCATTCCTGATCCCAAGGCCGGCGATCCGCCTTTCACCGAGGTTCTCAAGTCCTGCGAAAAGTACGGCGTGACCATCACCGTGGCCGTGCCCACGATTTACACGGCCTTTGTCAACCATCCCAAGATCAATGACTTCGATCTTTCCAAGTTTATCGCCTGTTGTTCCGGCGCGGCTCCCCTGCCGGCCGAAGTGGTGCGCCAGTTTGAAAAGATCTCCGGTTCGGTGATCTTCGAGGGCTACGGCCTGACTGAGACAACGCCGGTGTTGACCACCAACCCGACCTTTGCCGACAAGCGCAAGATCGGTTCGGTGGGCATGCCCCTGCCGGGCACCGACATCAAGATCGTGGACCTGGACACCGGCCTCAAGGAACTGCCCAATGGCGAAGACGGCGAGATTTCCGGCTGCGGTCCCCAGATAATGCGCGGCTACTGGAAACGTCCCGACGCCAATGACGAGGTGTTCAGGGAGATTGAAGGCAACCGTTACTTCCTCACCGGCGACATCGGCCATATTGATGAAGACGGCTTCATCGTCATCACCGACCGCAAAAAGGACCTGATCCTGGTGGGCGGCTTCAACGCCTATCCCAAGGAGATCGAGGAAGTCCTGTACCTGCATCCCAAGGTGGCCCAGGCCGCCGTGGTGGGCGTGCCCGATCCGCGTAGCGGCGAGGCGGTCAAGGCCTTCGTGCAGCTCAAGGAAGGCGTCGAGGCCACGGAACAGGAGCTCAAGGACTTCTGCGCCGAGCACCTGGCCGGTTACAAGAGGCCCAGGGAGATCGAGTTCCGCGATGAACTGCCCACATCGGTGGTCGGCAAGATACTGCGCCGCGTGCTGCGCGACGAGGAGATCGACAAGCGCAAATAAGCGCCGGATAGCCTGAAATGACGCGGCGGGTTCCCTCGGGGGCCCGCCGTTTTTTATGAGAGTCGGCCGGGAGCTGGTTCGGTCCTGTTGCGGCCTTTGTTCTTGGCCAGATAGAGCATTTCGTCGGCCCGTTTGAGCAGGTATTCCGCGGTTTCGGTGCGGCGGGTCATCTGGGCCGCGCCGATGCTGACGGTGATCCTGGCCCGGGAGGCCTGCCCGGACAGGCGCAACGCGGCCACCGCCGTGCGGATGCGTTCGGCCAGGACCAGGGCCTGGTCCAGACCCGTTTCCGGCAGGATCACCCCGAACTCCTCGCCGCCCAGACGTCCGGCCAAGTCTTCCGCCCGGACAACTTGGCGAAGGGTTTGGGAAAAGGACTTGAGAGCCTTGTCGCCCGTGGGGTGGCCGAACTCGTCGTTGATCGATTTGAAATGGTCCAGATCGATCATCAGCAGGGACAGGGGATTGCCGTGCCGGGCGCTGCGCTTGCATTCGGCCTGGAGCAGTTCCAGGAAATAGCGCCGGTTGTGCAGGCCGGTCAGGCTGTCGGTCAGGGCCATTGCCTGAAGCTTTTGGGCCGTTTCGGTCAGCTCCGCCGTGCGCTCCAAGACCCGCTGCTCCATCTCGTCAAAGGCCTTTTTCAGGCCCATCTCGGCAACGTCCCGGGCCCGGCTGCGCTTGTACAATTCCCGGCGGGCCACCAACAGGGCTACCAGACCCGCCAGCCAGACCAAGCCGAACTGGGCCAGGGATCGGTTTATTTCCTGTTGCTTGTTGGCGAGCTTTTTGTCCAGAGGCATGCTGATGCTCAGGCCTCCGATAAGATCGCCGACCTTGTAGCCTATTGAGCCGTGGCACTTCAGGCAATACTCTTTGGCATACAGCGGCACCATGGAGCGGAGCGTGATTTTGCCGTCCCTGATTTCCCGGCCGGTGACCTTGTCCATTGGTTGCGCCTGCATTTTTTGCAGGGCGGCGCGTTCCCATTGGTCCGGCGCCGACGCGGGCCTGAAAGGTTTCATGCTTGTGGCGTGGACGTAAATACGCTCCGGGTTGTTGTCTTTATTCGCTTCGGCCAGCAGGCGCATGGCGTAGGCGCCGTTGACCAAGACCAGGCGTTTGCCCTTTGTGGTGGTGACCGCAGATTCAGTCACATGGCTCAAATAGGGATTTTCCGGAACCTTGTCGCTTTCGGCGACGTAGATCCCGCCATTTTCCAATATCCACCGGCGCAGGGTGTAGTCGCGCGCCAGGAACGCGCTGATCTCGGCCTCGTTGCGTTGGTCGAACCGTTGGTTGGTGCGCCAGATCGCCTCGCCTGCCAGACCGCAGGACAACAGCGACCAGCCCATGATCAGGACCAATATGACCAACTGCTCGGTGCGCGGCTTGCCGGTTTGACTTTTATTGTTGCCGGATGCGAGCATTGTGTATTGATTCCAAACGTCGCCGGGGAAAAGCAACCCAAATTCAAAGTCCGAACATTATATGCCCAAATGAAGATGGAATTAAGAACATTCTGATATGAAACGCTATAGGTGGGAATCTTGACGTAAATTTGCCGGTTACACTTCAATGGCGGCTAGGACGAACGTCAACAATTCACGCATGTCCTCTTCATCACCAGCGATGGATCCGCTACGAAAATACGTAACTGCTTGGAACAGTTTGAAAACGAAATAGGCGGCGGTGCGCACCTTCATTGTACGGAATTTACCCGTTTGCATGCCCTCTTCCAAGACTTCGCCCAGTAAGTCCAAAATGCCTTCTTCCACCTGCAAACGGAAGGGTTCGGCCAGAAACGGCAGGTATAGGTTATCTTCGTCGCGCAATATCTTGACCATGAACGGTTCCCGGCTGAAGTAGCCCACCGCCGCCGGGACTATGGCCTTGAGCCTCTCCACCGGATCCTGGACATGCCCGACCTGTTCCAGTATGGACTTGCGGGCCTTGAAAGCCTCGTCGATGAATACGGCGACGAACAGTTCTTCCTTGCTGCGGAAAAACTCGTACAAGGTCTTTTTACTGATGGCCGCGGCCTTGGCCACTTCGTCCATGGTTGTCTTTTTGACACCGAAACGGTCAAAAAGAGATCTCGCCGCTTCAAGTACTTTATTCTGCCGTTGGTCCATGGCCGGCCAGTCCCCTTGCAGTGTAATCATGTACGAACTTGGGCAGATATTACACTTTAAGCTGGGTAATGTATAGGCGGTAGAAGCGGGCAGGGGCGGCAGATCAGCGCGCCCCCACCCGTAAGGGGCTTTATCCGCAACTTTGGAATTTGGGAGCCTCGGGCACGCAGTCGGCGCCTTGGCCGGGGCAGTCAATGATGCAGATCAGTTCCACTGGCTCATCGCCCAGCACGGTACCGCGGTGCTGCTCGTCTTCGTAAAACACCACGCAATCGCCGGGTCCGGCCTCGACCTTTTCGCCGTCGCCGTTTTCAAAGACCATGCGCCCGCTGATGATTAGCGGGGATTGCACGTATGTGTGGTTGTGAAAGGGGATCATCTCCAGAGGCAGGCCGGGTTGCAGAGTATAGCGGCGCACGGCGTGTTTGTGGTGATAACGTTCGTCGCCCACTTCATTGCTGAATATCCACTGGATGATCATCATGTCGTTTGGCAGGCCGAAAGGCTTGCCCACATCGATCTTTTGCACATCGTCTCTTTTACGCAGGATCATTTTTTCACTCCTAATTACTTGATGCCGGTGACCAGCAATGACGGCTCATGGCCGGGAATGATGAAACCGGGCTCGTCTTTTTCCGCGATGGCCTTGACCTTCTGAACGCTGTCGTAGAAGGCGTAGTAGTCGTAAATAATGGAATGCGGCACGGCCGGACCGAATACCTCCGGCGCCGGAGGTATGGCGTGGGTTTTGCCGTGCATGTCCATCATTTCCGTCAGGCCGGGGAACATCATGAAGTTGAAAAGAGATAAATCGCCAACCAGGACCCTGACGCCGCCGGCCGTGTTGACGGCCACCGACTGGCTGCCCAGGGAGTGGCCCGGCGTTTTGTAGAGTTTTATGCCGTCGGCTATCTCATAGTCGCCGTCAATGGCCAGCCGGGGCATGGCCTTGATTTCTTCCACCACGCCGGGGTCATAGTCCATGCGGATGTTCTGCACGGGCAGGGGCGAAAGCAGATTGAGCCATTCGTCTTTTTGAAAGACAAGCTTGGCGTTTTCAAAAAGTTTGCAGTTGGCCGCGTGGTCGTTGTGCAGGTGGGTGTAGATCACCGTGTCGATGTCTTTGGGCCCCAGGCCTTCCTTTTCCAGGGCCGACTTGATGAACGAACTGCCGCCCTCGGCGGGCAACAGGCCCCAGGCCATGCCGTCGATGATGAAGTTTTCCGAAATACCCGAGTCGACCAGGATGTTGCGGCCCTGGCTTTGCAATAAAAAACCCAGGTACGGCGCGCTGAGCTCTGGGTCGGTTTGCAGCGGTGGCATGCCGTTGGGCCAGATCAACGACAGTTTGGCCGTGATCTTGCCCAGATAAAGCACCTTGATTTCCCATTTGGTCACTTTGGTCCTCCCTGAAATAGACAAAAAAACTAAAAGCGTTTATAAGTTTACATAAGCCGATGTTTGTGTCAATATTTTTTATGTATGCGACAAAAGCCTGATAATCGCAGGGACATCTTGCCAGGAGCCCCTAATTGGGATAGACCTTTAGGCCAGTGCTGAGATTAAATTCACAATGAGAATCCGCCGCCATACGCGGCGCGTTCAACCATGGAGTTGCACAATGAAATTGGTAATCATCGGTGGAGTAGCCGGAGGGGCTACGGCAGCGGCCAGGGCCCGTCGTTTGGACGAGAGCGCTGAAATAGTAATTTACGAGCGGGGCCAGTATGTTTCGTTCGCCAACTGCGGTCTGCCCTATTACATAGGCGAGGTGATCCAGGAGCGCGACGCCCTTTTGGTCAGCACCCCGGAGATGTTCAAGGGTAAATACAACGTCGACGTCAAGGTGATGAGCGAAGCCGTGGCCATCGACCGCCAGGCCAAGACCGTGACCGTCAAGCACCTGATGACCGGCCAGGAGATCACCGAAAGTTATGACAAGCTGATTCTCTCTCCCGGCGCCGAACCGGTAAAGCCTCCCCTGCCCGGCGTGGATCTGCCCGGCGTGCTGAGCCTGCGTTCCATCCCGGATTCGGATACGATCAAGGCCCTGGTGGATTCGGGCAAGGTCAAAAAGGCCGTGGTGGTCGGCGGCGGCTTCATAGGCCTGGAGATGGCCGAAAACCTGGCCGAGCGCGGCGTGCGGATTACCCTTGTCGAGGCCATGGACCAGGTCATGCCTCCCATTGACTATGAAATGGCCACCTTGGTCCACGCCAACCTGGAGCTCAAAGGCGTCGACCTGCGCCTGAAGACCAGGATCACCGGTTTTGAACAGGCCGGAGAGGGCCTGCTGGTCAACACCGAGGCCGGCGACAAGATCGAATGCGACCTGGCCCTTTTGTCAATCGGCGTGCGCCCGGAAAACGAGTTGGCCAAACAGGCTGGCCTGGACATTGGCCCCAGGGGCCACTTCCTGGTGGACAACAGCCTGCGCACCAACGATCCGGACATTTTCGCCGTGGGCGACGCCGTGCAGATCTGGGACTATGTCACCGGTCTGCCCGTGGCCATGGCGCTGGCCGGTCCGGCCAACCGCCAGGGCCGCATCGCCGCCGACAACGCCATGGGCCGCTCCACCGTGTACCGCGGGGCCCTGGGCACTTCCGTGGTGGGCCTGTTCGGCCAGGTCATCGCCAGCACCGGGCCGTCCCAGAAATTCCTGGAGGCCAACAACGTGCCCCATATGGTCGTCTACAGCCATTCGCCCAACCACGCCAGCTACTACCCGGGCTCGGAGATGATGGCCGTCAAGCTCATCTTCGCTCCGGGCAGCGGCAGGGTCCTGGGCGGCCAGATCATTGGCGGTCCGGGCGCGGAAAGGCGCATCGACGTGCTGGCCACGGCGGCCAAGGCCGGGCTGAGCGTATTCGACCTGGAAGAGCTGGACCTGGCCTATGCACCGCCGTTCGGCTCGGCCCGGGACCCAATCAACGTGGCGGGCATGGTGGCGGCCAACATGCTGCGCGGCGACATGAAAGCCGTTACGCCCCTGGCCATCGAGGACATGGACCCGGAGAACGATGTGCTCATCGACGTGCGCTTTGACGACGAAGTGGAAGAAACGGGCACCATCAAGGGCTCCATGCACATCCCTCTGCCCCAGCTGCGCTCGCGGCTGCCCATTCTGGACAAGTCCAAGCGCTACCTGGTGTACTGCGCCATCGGCCTGCGGGGCTATCTGGCCTACCGCATCATGGTCCAAAACGGCTTTAACGTGGTGAATATCCTGGGCGGTTTCGGCCTGTACAGGCCCTGGTTGGGCCGGGCGGAAGGCGCCATCGTGGACAAGGATCAGGCAATCACCCTGGGCGCGGCCTTTGCCGCCTCGTAGAGCCTGAACAGACGGTCCATCAGATCAGCCGGATCAAAGCGGGCGCGGACGAAACGCAAACCGTTCGCGCCCATTTTTTGGGCCTTGGAGCCGTCATCCAGGCGCGCTGCGGCGTCGGCCAGGGCCGCGGCATCGCCGGGCGGCACGATATAGCCGCTTTGGCCGTGATCCAGCCAGTCGCCCACGCCGCCTACATCCGAGGCTATGGCCGGTATGCCCAGGTGCAGGGCCTCCAGCCCGACGATGCCGAAGGGCTCGGCCCACAGGCTGGGCAGCCACAGGCTGCGGGCACCGGCCAACATAGCGCTCATGCCCCGGCGGTCCTGCCAGCCCTTGAAAACGATGCGCCCCCCGGAGTTCCGGGCCCGTTTGACGATTTCATCCTGCATCGGTCCGCTGCCGGCCACCCACAGAGGCGGGCCGCCGCGCATCATCCCGGCCGCGTCCAGGGCCACGGCCACGCCCTTATGGCGCACCAGGCGGCAGGCCAGCAGGTGATAGCCGCCGGGGTCGCCGGTGGGCTTTTCCGTGATGCGGTGAACAAACGGCGGCAGCACCCGCAGGCGGCTCGGCCTCAGCCCGGCCTTTGTAAGCATCGCGGCCATGTATTGGGAGAGGACCAGCACCCTGCGCATCAGCCCGAGAGACTTCAGCCGCCGCCTGGTCACGGCGGCCAGGGCCTGGAAATAATCCATATCGTCAAAGCAGGCCGCGCAGTGGGAGCCCAGAGGCCTGCGGCAGGGTTGGCCGCTTGGGGTGATCATGCCCCGGCCGGGACAAAAGGGCCGATGGTCCTGGACAATGGCCACGCACGGCGCCAGACGGGCCGCTGCGGCCGTCAGGGCCGGGTCCACCACGTTGTGGATGTGGATCACCTCGGGCTCGAAGTCGTTGATCGCCGCGGCCAGGCGCCGGAGAGCACCCCGGCCGCCCCTTGGGGCCAGTCCGCTGCGGTCCAGGCCCTTGCAGCGGGCCATGGGGCCGATGCGCCGCCGTTCGGAAAGGGGCACGGACCTGTCGTCCCGGCCAAATACGAGCCGTGTCTCGGCCCGGCCCTGGGACAGTTCCAGGATGCCCAGCATGTGGCGGTCGGCCCCGCCGTACGCCGAGAGACGGTCGGCCATGTGCAATACGCGCAACATGGCTTCTTTATGTAACAAGTTATGGGGGATTGGGAAAGCCCGGAACGGCCTAAAGGATCGGCCGCTGGAAAAAAAGCCGCTCCGGGCGGGGTGTGCGTTGACGGGCCTAGGCGAAAATATTGTCGGGTTTGTAGGGGTGAGTGCCCTCCACGACATCCACGCCGCATTTGGCCTTGATCTTTTTGATGATGGTTTCGGCATGGGGGCAGTGGTCGGTGATGCACGGGGCGATGTGCACCTTGGTCGGCTTTTCCTCCATGGGCGCGTTCCACAGCTTTACCTGGGCCAGGCGGGTGACAATGGTGGCGCCGGGGCAGTCGCCGCAGTTCAACAGGCCCATGACCTGGGCGTCGCTGTCGGCATAGGCCGCGAAATCGCCCTCACGGCGGTTGAAGCCCACCAGACAGCGGCTGCAACCGATGCAGACGTCGTCCATTGCCTTTTTGCATCCAACTATGAGAATTTTTTCCACCTGCTACCTCACTTTTGCTTTTCGGGTGAATTACGCTGTAAGCGCGCCCACGGCAACCAGCGCGTCAAAAAGTACCTGGGCTTCGTTTTGGCCGGGATTGGGCGGCAGCTTGGCCAGCAGGCCCAAACCCTCCGAGGCCTCGTGAAAGTCTTCGTCGCTCAAATCGCTGACCACGGCGCACCCCACCAGGGCGTTGACCCAGACAAGGCGGCCCGCCAGCTCCAGGCCGGTCATGTCCGGCAGGTTCTGTCCGCAGACCAACAGGACCGGGGCGACTTCCCGGACCCGTTCCAGGGCCTCCTCGCCCGTGGCCGCGGTTATGGCCAGTAAACCCTTTTGGGCCAATCCGGCAGCCAGTTCATCGGGGTTTTTCATGGCCAGCACACAGACTGGTTTGTTGTCCGTATTCAAATGACTACACTCCATTTAGTTAGGGTCGTCTATCAAGATTCAAGGATCGTACCAATGTGGGCCAAATGGTTGTTAAACTATAACAGCATGTTAGACGGAGGCACTACTTGGCGGCGCTGTTGTGAAATGCAATATGAAATGGTTATATTGCAAAATGAAATATTGCTGGCGGGCATAACCTTTGACGAAGCAGCCCGAGTGCATTAGAATCCTCCACGTTTGATACATGTTCGAACGGATTGCGGTGAAAAAATGGCGCATTCCAGCGTAAATACATGGGGCGGACCGTTTCGCCTGCTGGTGGGCTCCTTTGCCGGGCTTATTTTCCTGGGCGCGGCCGTGTTGGCCATGCCTTTTTGTCACGCCGCCGAACCGGTAAAACTCCTCGACTGCCTGTTTACCTCCGTCAGCGCGGTGTGCGTCACCGGGCTGATCACCGTAGACACGGCCACGGTGTGGTCGCCCGTTGGCCAGATCGTTATAGCCCTGTTGATTCAACTGGGCGGCATGGGCATCATGACCTATTCCATCGCCCTGTTGTATCTGGCCGGTCGTCAGCCGGGCATGCGCAGCCGCCTGGCCCTGCGCAGCGCCTTGGGCCCCATTCCGGTCAGCGAACTGGGCCTGATGATCCGCAATATCGTCCTCTACACCGCCACCTTGGAACTGGTGGGGGCGGCGCTGTTGTACTGGCGTTTCAGTCAGCAGTTCCCGCCGCTCAAGGCCGCCGGGTTCGCCCTGTTTCACGCCATCAGCGCCTTTTGCAACGCCGGTTTCGCTTTGTTCAGCGACAGTTTGATGGGATATGCCCACGACCCCCTGGTCAACCTGACCGTCATGGGCCTGATCTTTTTGGGCGGCATCGGCTTTTTGGTGCTCAGGGAGTTGCAGCAGCGCATTTTCAGGCGCAATGTACGCCATCCCAGAATGAGCCTCAGCGCCAAGATGGCTCTGCGCACATCGTTGGTGCTTATCGTCCTGGGCACGGTGGCCATAGCCGTATTGGAACTGGCCACCGACATCGGCCCGGATTTCGACCGCCACCCCTGGCAATTCATCTTTTGCTCGGTGACCGCCCGCACGGCCGGTTTCAACACCATTGATTTGAATCTGCTGAGCAATTCATCGATTTTGATCCTGATGCTGCTGATGTTCATCGGAGCAAGCCCCGGATCGACCGGCGGCGGAGTCAAGACCACGGTATTCGCCACCATTTGGGCCATGGCCTATTCGCGGATGAGGGGCCGCCCCACCACCGAGGCCTCCTACCGCACCATATCCGAAAACCAGGTCTCCCAGGCCCTGGCCCTGGTGCTGATCAGCCTGGGCGCGGTGGTGGTGGCCACTGTCTTGATGACCAGCATCGGAACCCTGGACCCTCTAACCGGCCATCATCGGGGCGATTTCCTGGTATTGGGTTTCGAGGTGGTCAGCGCCCTGGCCACGGTGGGCCTGAGCCTGGGCGCCACTCCCGTGCTGTCGGACGGGGGCAAGGTGGTTATAATCTTGTTGATGTTCATCGGCCGTCTGGGGCCGCTGACCTTGATCTACGCCCTGGCCTCACGCACCAGGGCCACGGGATATCAATTGGCCGAGGAGCAGATAGTCCTGGGCTAAACGCGGAGGCAAACCAATGGAAGTCGCAGTCATAGGCCTTGGTAACTTTGGCCGGGCCCTGACCGAGCAGCTTTTTGAACTTGGTCACGACATTTCCGTGGTCGATTCCAACCCTGCGGCCGTGGCCAAGGTCCAGGGCATCGCCCAACAGGCCGTGGTGGCCGACGCCACCAACCGCGGCGTGCTGGAAGAACTGGGCGTGAGCATGGCCGGAGCGGCCGTGATATCGGTGGGCGACAGCATCGGCGCCAGCGTGTTGATCACCCTGCACCTCAAGGAAATGGCCGTGCCCCAGATCATGGCCAAGGCCATCAGCACCGAACACGAAAAAGTGCTTTTGGCCGTGGGAGCCGACCGAGTGGTCTTTCCGGAGCGCGACGCGGCCCACCGCCTGGCCGGGACCCTGGACAACCCGGACCTGATGGAGTTTTTGCCCATCGGCGGCGAATACCACGTGGTGGAGATGGAAACCCCCAAGTCCATGGTCGGCAAGACCCTGATGGGCCTCGACCTGCGCAAGAATTACAATGTCAACGTCATCGCCCTGCGCGAAAAGGGCAGCCAGCGCACCAGGGTGGTCATCAGCCCCGACTACGTCCTTACCGGCAATGACCGCATGGTGGTCCTGGGCGCGGCCAAGGACCTGGATCGCCTGCGCAAGGAGACTTGATAGCGTTGTGAAATTGTCAGCCTTTTGGCTTTCACACTTTGCAAAAAAACAGCAATTATTCAGAAAGAAAAGCCAAGGATCTAAACAATAATAATAGCGATAATATCTAAGTGATTATGGATTGGAAGTGGTCGGTTCGTTGCACTTGAAAATTTTGACATGCTTAGCCATTTCAGATGGTTGATGGCACCACTCACCATCCCATGATACCTCAAAAAAATATGGTTTTTTTGAGGTATAGTTATCCGAATCAATATCGACGGCATAAATAACAGTTTCTCCTGGATTTACAAAACCATCAAAACTAATCGATGTCCATCTCAATCCTGGTGTAAACTTTTTATTAATTATATCGATATGCCCAAAGTCAACTAGTCTTGGCTTCCTTACTCTCGGAAAAGGATCGACATTATGCTCTTCACTAGGGGTCCACAGTAACTGATATGAACCAGTTAGATTGCCTTTTTTAAATGAGCCGTCGCTGTTTTTTTTATAATAATCAGAGAGTATAATTCGTACATTATTTGCGGGTTTTAATTCATTTTTATTAGTTACTTTTAAGTGCCAAAAATAGTAAGGTAACCAACTTCAGAATACAAATCTAGAGATATACTTGTTTTGTTTCACCATATTCTTAGCCTTTCCTGAAAGAGAGCAATAATTGCAACGATCAACAATATTATGGTTTCAAAATTAATATTCCAAAAAGATTGGTTAGCCTCTCCACTCATATTAATCCACCTTTGGATTGAGTTTCAGAAGAATAACAATAACATATTAAGAAATTGGTGTATTGGCCTAAATTGGTTTTAGAACATCCAGTTGAAGCCCAGGGACACATCCTGGGAGGTCATGTCGTCGCCCAGGAGCAGGCCGTATTGCAAAAAGGCGTTGGCGCGGTCGGTGATAACCGCCCGCACGCCAGCCTGCATCTGCAAGGCGTCCTGCGCCGGCTCCATGCCGTACACCGTGAATCCCTGGCCCGGATAATCCCGGAACGAGGCCTCTATGCCCCTGGCGTCGTCGCTGAACAAATGCCGCCAACTCAGATCCAGGCGGGGCAGCAAGGCCCAGGCGTCCAGGTCAAAGCGGGCCGCCGCCCGGAATCCCAGTGCGGATGACCAATAGTCGGCATCGCGGTCCTTGATGTCCAGGTTCAGGAAATCCGCGCCGGATTCCCTGAACCCGTCCTCGGACAGGCTCACATAGCCGACATCCAGGCGCGGTCCCATGATCCAGCGGCCGCATTGATAGTCCCAACCGCCGCCCAAGCGGCCCGACCAGGCGCTGGCGTCGAACGAGGCCCTGGCCGTGGCGCCGGCGTCGCTGAAGGACACGCCGCGGTCGCTGTCATTGTCAAAGCCTGAATAACTCAGCGAGGCGTCTAGGTAAAAAGCGCCCAGGTCGGCCATGGCGTAGAGCCCGCCCTGCATTGATTTCTGGGTGCAGTCGTCTCCGGTCCGGCTGAAATGAACATCGGTATTGCCCGCGGCAAAGGCCATGCCCAGCCGCAGCCAGGGCAGCACCGGGCCGTCGGCCCCCAACACGGCCCCGCCGCCGGATGCATCGTAGCCCAGGTTTTCGGCATTGCCGCTTCGGCGGTTCCAGCTTCCCAGGGCCCTGGCCCACAAAGACCAGTCTCTTTGCAGAGGCTCCGCGGCGATGCCCTTGCCGGTTTCCTCGGCGGCCAGCTGCACGGGCCCGCCCTTGGTGCCCAGGTTGGCGCCCAGCTTCGCCGCCGTCCGTCCCCAGTCGGCCCGGTCTTGCATTATGCCGTCGAAAAGCCGTGTGTTTTGCAGGGCGGCCCAGCTCAGGCCGTCGTACATCTCGGGGTTGCAGGCCGCCAGGACATCCCGGATCTGATCGGCGTCGTATTGCCAGTCCATGACGTAGAAAAGAGCGGCCATGGCGTCTTCATTGGCTTGGGCCAGGGGCACGATGGCGTCCATGGCCCGGCCCACGCCGCGCTGGTTGGCGTTGACTCCGAAATCGCTGTAGGACTTGCGGGCCAGAACCACCGCAACTTCATTGGCTGAGTATTGCAGGCCCAGGCTCAAGACGGCCGACTCGGCCAGGGTGCCGGCCGCGGTATCGAATTGCCCGGTTATGGTCTGGTCGGCGCTGAGGATGACCCAGGCCGTGTCTGAAGTATACAGTTCCTTGGGCATGTCCAGCGAAACGGTTCCGCCCTGGATGATGATGCTGGTGGCGTGGAGCAGGTCGCATGATCCGTCGGTTGATATCTCGCACTGATACACGGAGTTGGCTCCGTGGGTGTAGCTGCCGACGATGGTCATCGTGCCGATGGAGTTGCCCGGGGCCAGGACGCCGCCGGTGTTCGATATGTTGCCGTGGACGCTGCCGGAGCCGCTCATGGTGCCGCTGTTGTTCAAGCTGGCGACGCTGAGTATGCCGTTTACAATGAGGCTGCCCGAGTTGCTGGCTGCGCCGCCGACGCTGGCCGTGCCGCTGATGATGGCGCTGCCGCTGTTGGTGAATGTCCCTGCATTCAAGGAACCGCTCACGTTTAAATTGCCACTGTTGGCAACCGGGCCTGTCGAGGCCGCGCCGCTGATCGCCACGCTTCCGCTGTTACTGATGCTGGACGCGCTTAGGGAACCGCTGATGCCAAGGCTCCCCGTGTTAACCACTACACCGCTTATATTGGTTGCGCCGCCAAAACTGGCATTGCCCGAGTTGTCCAGGCTGGCCGCGCTGAAGTTGCCCGAGGCCTTGAGCGTGCCCGTGTTGGTCGCCGCGCCGCTGAAGCTGGCATCGCCGTTGAAAGTGGCCGTACCGGCGTTTTTCAAGGTGGTGCTGTCAAGGCTGCTGTTCAGGACAAGAGTGCCGGTGCTGGTCACGGTCGATCCGAGGTTGAAAACCCAGGTGCCGGTGAGCGTTGTTTTGCCGTCCACGTATAAACCAAGGTTTTCGAAGTTTAGGTATTTTGTCGAAAAGTCGGCGGAGCTCATGACGCCCGAGACGCCGTAATACAAAGAGTCGTTGCCCGCTTGGCCGTCCACCACGTCGCCGACGCTGGAGTTGCCTTGAACACGGACCGTGTCGTCGCCGCTGCCCGAGTAGATGCCGCCGCCAACCCTTCCCGAGTTGATGATTGTGTTGCCGCTGGCGCTGGAGCCGGAGCCTTCGTTGTAGGTGCCGTAGATGCCGCCGGACACCGTCCCGGAGTTGTTGATGTAGTTGCCGCCGCCGCTTGAGCCGGAGCCCTCGTTGTAGGTGCCGTAGATGCTGCCGGCCACCCTGCCGGAATTGTGGATGGTGTTGGACCCTCCGCTGGTGGATGCCCCAAAGTTGTACGTGCCGTAGATGCACTGGGTCACCGCGCCGCTGTTGTCGATGCGGTTGCCGCCGCCGCTGGAGCCCGCGCCGTCATTGCAGGTGCCGAAAATGTCGTGGGCCACCGCGCCGCTGTTGCCGATTGTGTTGCTGCCGCCGCTGGATGAGCCGCCTACGTTCCAGGTGCCGTCTATGTATCCGGTTGAGCCGGAGTTGGTGATGGTGTTGGACCCGCCGCTGGCGGCGGCGCCATCGTTGTAGCTGCCCAGGATGCTGTCGCCCACCGTTCCGGAGTTGTTGATCGTATTGCCGCCGCCGGTGGCGTTGTCCCCGGAGCTCCAGCTTCCGTAGACATCGGTGACCACGCTGCCGGTGTTGGTTATTGTATTGCCGCTGCCGCTGGACCCGTCGCCCAGGTTGTCGCTGGCCACTATGCCTTGGGCCGCGCCGGTGTTGTTGATGGTGTTGGAGCCGCCGGTGGTGTTGTCGCCGAAGTTTTCGCTGCCGAAAATGATGACGTTTTGGGACCCGCTGTTGTTGATGGTGTTGGAGCCGCCGCTGCTGTCATCGGCCATATTAAAGCTGCCGAAGATGCCCAGGCCGCCCACCGTGCCGGAGTTTGTGATGGTGTTGGCGCCGCCGCTGGAATTGTCCCCGCTGTTCAGGCTTGCGTAAAGGGTGCCGCCCACCGTGCCGGAGTTTGTGATGGTGTTGCCGCCGCCGCTGGAATTGTCTCCGCTGTTCAGGCTTGCGTAAAGGGTACCGCCCACCGCGCCGGAGTTTGTGATGGTGTTGCCGCCGCCGGAGCTATATGTCCCGCTGTTGCCACTACCGCAAAGTGCGTTGGTAACAGTGCCTGCATTGATAATGGTGTTGGAGTCTCCCGAGGCATGGTCGCCGGTATTCGCGCTGCCCACAACCTCACCGGCCTGTCCGGTGTTGGTAATGGTGTTTTCGCCACCGGAAGCGTTGTTGCCTGAGTTTTTCGAGCCGTAGAGGAGTCCGGCGGTATTGCGGTTATCGATGGTATTGCCGCCGCCGCTGGTGTTCGTGCTCCGGTTGTCACTGCCGATTATCGAATTATTCACCGTGCCGGAGTTGGTAATGGTGTTGCCGCTGCCGCTGGAATATGGGTCATAGTTGAAACTTCCGATGATTTCGTCGCCCACCGTTCCGGAGTTGTTGATGGTGTTGCCGCCGCCTACTGCGTTGTCGCCCTCGTTGAGGCTGCCGTAGATGTCCCTGTCCACCGTTCCGGAGTTGTTGATGGTGTTGCCGCCGCCGCTGGATGCCTGGCCCTCGTTGTAGCTGCCGTAGATGTCCCTGTTCACCGTTCCGGAGTTGTTGATGGTGTTCTCGCCGCCGCTGTTGCCGCTTCTGTAGTTGAAGCTTCCGAAAATGCTATACCCCACCGCGCCGTTGTTGTTGATGGTGTTCTCGCCGCCGCTGGTGTCTGAGGCTTCGTTACTACTGCCGTAGAGATATCTGGCAACCGTGCCCCCGGCTAGGTTGTTGATGTTGTTGCCACCGCCGCTGCTGCCGTCGCCAATGTTGTAGCTGCCATAGGTGTCCTCAGTGACCGTTCCGGAGTTGTTGATGGTGTTTTCGCCGCCGCTGCTGCCGTTGCCAGCGTTATGGCTGCCGTAGAGGTCCCCACCAACCGTGCCGTTGTTGTTGATGGCGTTTTCGCCGCCGGTGGTGCCGTTGCCGGAGTTGAAGCTGCCGAAAAGGTCGGTTGCCACTGTGCCGTGGTTGTTGATGGCGTTTTCGCCGCCGCTTGAGCCTTCGCCTTGGTTATCACTACCGTAGATATAACTAATAACCATGGCTCCGGACTGGTTATTGATTGTGTTGTCGCCGCCGCTGGAGTTGTCGCGTTCGTTGTAACTGCCGTAGATGGTTTCGTCCACTGTACCGGCGTTGTCGATTGTGTTGCCGCCGCCGTTATAGCCTGTTGCCGCCGTGTTGGGGTTGCCGTATACAGTGCCGCTTACCGTGGCCCCGGCATCGTTGGTGAGTTGGTCCGGATTGCCGCTGCCGGACCAGTTGCCCGCGCCGCTGTAATCCAGTGGATTGCCCGAAGCCGGGTTGGTGCCCACCGCGGCCATTGCCGGCACACTACAGGCCAGGCAAATCGCCAGATACATGCTGATAATGAAAATTGATGTCAGTTTGCCGTGTTGATGGCGGATTGTAGTGACCACTGTTGCCCCCTGGCAGGAGTTTGTTCGCCTTTTAGCCTAGTTGGAACGAATAGACAGACGATCATGGAATCAACAAAATGAGTAGAGAATATTCTCCCTAATACCCCAAATCAATAATTTTATTTAATAAAGCTATAATTTTCATTTAAAAAACCGATTTAAGCAAAGTGGGTTTTCTATTTTAACAAGGGCCGCCCGATAATGTGGATGCCTGGAATAGGTCAGCTTGTTTAGCTTATAATGGCGGCATGGGAGATGCCACAACGGAACCGCAAAGGGTGTCCTTAATCTATCCTTCCCGCGCCGGGCGGGAGAAACGCGCTTTACGTCTATGAGAAAATTCGCCGTATTGCAGTTGTCGGGCTGCGCCGGGTGCGAAGTCAGCCTGCTGGACTCCGAGGCCTGGATAAACCGCTACAAGCTGGAATACATGCCCCTGGTCATCTCCAGCCACGACGTTCCCGAGGTGGATGTTCTACTGATCAGCGGCGGGGTGCGCACCGAGCAAGACCTGTACAACCTGCGCCGGGCCGTCAAGAGCGCTCCGGAAGTGGTGGCCGTGGGAACTTGCGCCATATCCGGCGGTGTGGCCTCCCTAGGCGACCGCAAGGAACTGCGCAAGCTTTTCCTGGAAGAGCACAGGCCCTACAAGGTGCCGCACCTGCTGCCCGAATGCCGCCCGGTGGACGCCTTTGTAAACGTCGACCGCTATCTACCCGGCTGCCCGCCCACGCCGGAGTTGTTCATGCGGGTGATCTCCGGCGAGGAGTATCCGCCCAACAACAAGGTGCTGTGCCTGGAATGCGGCCGCAAAAAGAAAAAGGAAGTGCGGCCCAGCAAACTGGCCGGATTCCGCCAGGGCGAGGTGGATTCGGACCTGTGCCTGGTCAAGGCCGGGTTTTTGTGCATCGGCTCATCCACGCGCAGCGGCTGCGGGGCAATCTGCCCCAAGGCCGGCTTCCCTTGCGTGGGTTGCCGGGGGCCGGCCGACGGCTTTATCGGCAAGGACTCTGCATCCTGGTTTGAAAGCATCAAAAAGGTGTTCCACGCCCTGACCGACATACCGGATGAAGAAATCGACGCGGGCCTGCGCTCGGCCCAGATGTCTCTGTTCCTGTTCCAATTTTCCGATTACGCCGAAGATGGGGCCGCCCGGCCCAAGGAAAAGATGGTGTAGCATGGCCACCCTGACCTTCCCCCTGAGCCGCATCGAGGGCCACGCCCAGGTAGTCATTGAGGTCCACAACGGCAAGGTGGCTTCGGCTCACTTCCAGGCCACGGAATTCCGGGGCTTTCAGCATTTTGTGCGCGGCGTGCCGGCCGAGGAGATGGTGGTCATCGTGCCGCGGATCTGCGGGGTCTGCTCCACGGCTCACCACGTTGCCGCCGTCAAGGCCCTGGAGGATGCCTTTGGCGTCAAGCCGCCGCCCCTGGCCGAAATGATCCGTGAGCTGCTGCTGTTGGGCCAGATGATCCAGAACCAGGCCACCAGCCTGTTTCTGTTCACCATGCCCGACCGCCTGGGCACCGACAGCCTGTTCCAGGACGCCGCCGGGGCTGACGAGGCCCACAAGGCGGGGCTGATCACCCGCCGCGCCCTGGAGGTCCGCAAGGCGGGCACGGATTTGATCAAGGCCGCTGGCGGGCAGTTCGTCCATCCTGTCAAGGCCGTGGTGGGCGGGGTGACCAGCGGAATGGACGACGAAACCATCGCCGAGGTGCGTCAGGAGATACTCAAGGCCCTGCCCCTGGCCTGCGAGTTGCTCGAATATTATTTCCAAAAATCCGAGGAACTTCGCAAACGCGTGGGGGCCTGGGGCGATGACCAGCCGGCCTGCTTCCTGGCGGCCGTGGAAGACACTCTACCCGACTACAGCGGCGGCGACCTGCGGGTCATGGGCCTGGACGGCCGCATAGCCGCCGAATTTCCGGCCTGGGATTTCCGATCGTACCTCACCCACGAGGAAACCGACTACAGCTATGCCGGGCGCACCAGCTTTCAGGGGCAGGTGATCCAGGCCAACAGCCTGGCCCGGATCAATCTGGCCGAAAAAATGGGCACGCCCCTCGCCGACAAGCACTTGGAGGATTTCCGCCTGGCCTACGGCAGGCCGGCCTACGGCATCTATCTCTACGATCTGGCCCGGGGCGTCGAGCTGGTCTACAGTCTGGAACGGGCCCTGGAGGTCCTGGCATGGCTGCCCACCGGCGGCGAGACCCAGGTGGCCTACGATGTCCGCGACGGCCAAGGCTATGGCGTGGTGGAGGCCCCCAGGGGGCCGCTGATCCACTATTACGACATCAAGGACGGCGTGATAGCCGAGGCCGAGTTCGTCATTCCCACGGTGCACAACGTCAGGGCCATGGAGCGGGCCCTGCGGATCGAGGGCCAACGCCACATCAACGGCGGAAGCATCGACCTGGAGCTGGAAAACGCTGTGGGCCGGGTGGTGCGGGCCTTTGACCCGTGCATCGCCTGCGCGACTCATTAATTGCCGCCAAAGACCGTCCTGGACTTTGACGGCAAGCGCTTGTAATTCCGCGGCATCCCGTTATATAAGATCGTCTATCCACTTGCGCGCCAAGGCTCGTGAAAAGGCCCTGGTTTGATCTTTGCCTAAAACAAGGGAAATGCGCCGCCCATGAGTCAAAGCGTCAGAGACATATTCGCCGAAAAGGCCCTGGCCGACATCCCCAAGATCCTCACCCTGATGGACCGCAACCGGCACAGCCCCACCTACGGCTGCTTTGACCGCAGCCACTGGCACTACAAGATCATCGACTTTCCCAGCGGCATGAGCCAGGAATGCGTCTATCCCCTGGCCCTGTGTTACGCCCTGGATATGCCGGGCAACGAGTATTACCAACAGCCCGCCGTCAAACAATGGGTGGAGGCGGGCATCCGTTTCGCGGCCCGCAGCGCCCATGCCGACGGCTCCTGCGACGACTACTTCCCCTTTGAAAAGGCCCTGGGCGCGGCGTCGTTCACCCTGTTGGCCTTTGTGGAAAGCATGGAGCTGTTGGACATCAAGGACCCCGATCTGCTGCGGTTCATCGAACAGCGGGCCGATTGGCTGGCCGACAGGGAAGAATCGGGGCGTCTGTCCAACCACCAGGCCCTGGTGGCCCTGGGCCTGCTCAAGGCCTCGGCACTTTTGGGCACCAACCGCTTTGAAACGGCCATCAAGCGCAGGGTGGGGCAGCTTTTATCCTGGCAGGACCCTGAAGGCTGGTTCCCTGAATACGACGGCTGCGACCCCGGCTATCAGACCCTGACAATTTCGCTTCTGGCCGAACTGGATCTGCTTCGGTCCGACCTGGGCATCAGGGAGCCCCTGAGCCGGGCCATAGATTTCACCCTCAACTTCATGCACCCCGACGGCAGCTTTGGCGGCGAGTATTGCAGCCGCAACACCTACAATTACTTCCCCCATGGTTTCGAGTTGGCCGGGCAGTGGCACATGGGCGCCCTGGACATGAACAGCGCCCATGGCGCGGCCCTGCAAAAGGGCCTGGGCGCCTGCTTCAGCGACGATCACGTCCTGAGCCATCATGTAGTCAACTACCTGCTGGCCTGGCGGGACTGGGTCGAGCAACGCCCCGAACCGGCCCCGCGCCTCCAAGGCCGGATGTGGTACCCCAACGCCAAGCTGCTCATCGAACGCCGGGAAGGCTATGAACTGTATGCGGGCCTGAACAAGGGCGGCGTGTTCAAGCTGTTCAAGGACGGCCAACTGGTGGCCAGCGACACCCAGTTTTCGGTCATCGAAAAGCAGGGCAAAAAGACCCGCAACGCCGTGGGCCATCTTTTTGATGAATACAAACTCGACTTTCAAGACGACGGCGTCACCATCAGCGGCAGCCTTGGCTGGGCCAAGCAGGGACTGATGACCACCATCAAGCTGCTGATCCTGCGCTCGGGCATGATCACCGTGGGCGGCCTGGCCCCTGACCTGGTGCGCAAGGTCCTGCAACGCATGCTCATCGTGGGCAAACAGGACTCGCCGTACAGCTTCAAACGCACCCTGCGTTTCGAGGGCGGCGCATGGCTGGTGATCGACGAACTCAACTGCCCGGACTGGTCCAAGGTGGAGCAGGTGGCCCTGGGCCCGGATCAGACCTCAATCTACATCGCCATGAGCCGGACCTATCAACGGGGTCAGCTCCAGGACTGGCTACAGGTCATCCCCGGCCGTCCCAAGCCCCAAAACGGTCAAAGCCTGATTGTCGAGAGAAGTTTCTAGCATGAGCCTCAAACGCCTGATCACCATCGGCATAAGCATCGCCATCCTGGCGGCCATCTACAGCCTCATCGATATGGGCAATTTCCGCAGTGTGGTGGCAGGGTGTAATGTCTGGCTGCTCGTCGGCGGCTTGGCCCTGGTCGTTCCCATCACAATAGTGACGGCTTGGCGCTTTTTGATGTTGGTGCCCCGGCAGGCGGGCATCGGCCTGTGCGAGGCCTTGAAGCTGGTCCTGGCGGCCAGCACCCTGAACCTGGTGCTGCCCTCCAAGATGGGGGATCTGTCCAAGGCCTATTTCATGCGCAACAAGGGCCACATGGAGGGACCGGCGGCCCTGAGCGTGGTGATGTTCGAAAAACTCTGCGACGTGCTGTCGCTGCTCACATGGTGCCTAGTGGGGCTGTTGGTCCTGCAAAGCGATGACGCCCTTATCCAGGGCCTGGGCGCGGCGGCCGGCTGCCTGTGGCTGGCCGGAGTGCTGCTGCTGGTCAGCAGGCGCATCGCGGCTTTGGCCTTTTGGCTGGCCAAGCTGATCCCCTGGGGCAAACTGCGGGGCTTCGTGGCCAAGACGGAGGCCTCGTGGAGCGACATGCAGCAGCAGATCAGCCGCTCGCCGGGGGCCAGTTTCAAGGTCGGCCTGACCTCCCTGGGTTTGTGGCTGATGCATTTGTTCCAGATATGGATCTTCATCCTGGCCCTGAACGCCCAGGTGCCCCTGGTCATCAGCTTCAGTCTCAGCGCCCTGGCCATCTTCGCCGGGCTGCTGCCCCTGTCGTTCGCCGGGATAGGCACCAGGGACGCGGCGCTTATCTATTTCTATGCGGCGTACTTCGGCCCGGCCACCGGCGCGGCCCTGGGCATTCTGTGCACCATGCGCTACATCATGCCGGCCCTGGCCGGGTGGCCGTTTTTTGGCGGGTACATGCAAAAGACGCCGGGGGCGGATACGGACTAATCGGCCTTTTCGTCAAATTCGAGCCTGCGCTGGCTGCGCTGCACCTCGGCCAGCATCTTGCGCTGGGTGCTGAAGGAATTGAGCACCAGACCGGCGAACCAGCACTGAAAGGCGATGAACATCAGTACGGCCATGACCACCAGGCTGGGCACATGAGCCCTGGTGCTGCCTTCCCAATACAACACCAGCCAGCGGAAGGCCAGCAGCAGCGACCCGGCAAAGGGCACCGCGCCCAATATGGAAAAGAAATACAGCGGCCTGTAAAAGACCAGCGAGCGGACGATGGTGGACATGGAGCGCTTTAGATAGCTGGGGATGCTTTTAACCAGGCGGGATTCACGCGTGGACGGATTGGTGCGGATGGGCACCCACTTGATGATCAGGTTTTCAGACCCGGCCTGGATGATCGTTTCCAAGGTGTAGGTGTAGTCGTCGAATACGTTGAGGCTCAGGGCCGTTTTGCGGTTCATGGCCCGGAACCCGCTGGGCGCGTCTGGGATGTCCGTTCCGCTGGCCTTGCGCACGACCAAACTGCCCAGACCTTGAAGCAAGCGCTTGATGGCCGAAAATTCCATTGTTTCCTTGATGGGCCTGGCGCCGATGATGAAGTCGGCCTGGCCGTCGAGGATCGGCTGGATCAGCTTGGGGATGTCGTCGGCGTTGTACTGGTTGTCGGCGTCGGTGTTGACGATGATGTCGGCCCCGGCCCGCAGGCTGGCCTCCAGCCCTGACATGAAGGCGTTGGCCAGGCCTTTGTTGGGCTTGACGGTGACCACGTGATCCACACCGGCGGCCCTGGCGGCGGCCACTGTGCCGTCTGTGGAGCCGTCATCGACGATGAGCCATTCAATGGCGTCCACGCCAGGAAGCCTCCGGGGCAGACAGGCCAGGGTGCTCGCGATATTGTCCTCTTCATTGTAACAGGGGATCTGGATAATTAGCTTCATATCGGGCACCTCTTAAAAACGAGCACTTGGGTTATTTAGCCTGCACCGGCTATTGCCCCGCCGGTCCGCGCAGGACCAGGCGCTCCACCGACCACCACCACTTGGCCTCGGAGGTATCCAGGGCAAGCCTAATATAGCGGGCTTCCAAGCCGTTGCCCAGCCGGTACACATTGAGCGGGCCGGAGCGGGCCAGCGGAATCTGGCCGCTGAAGACCAATGGACCGGCCAGTCGGATCTGTATCTTCTGCCAGTTTTGGCCGTCGTCAGAGGCCCAGGCGGCCAACCCCCTGGGAAAATCATTGTAATAGTTCGGGTTGTGCAGTTCCAGCCATTCCACGGGCTGCACCGTGCCCAGGTCGATATCCAGGGACGCGCCCTGATTTTGAGGTTTCTGGCTGGACCAGACTACCTGTTTGCCGTCTTCGGCCAGGGCCGCGGCGTTGGCCGAATCAACGGCTGCGCTTACGGCCGCCGGTTTTATCGGTATGCCCGTGTTTCGGCCCGAAAGTTCGAAGATGATATAGCGCCCGGCCTTGTGCTTTTTGAAGCCGACGCCCCAACGCTCCAGGGCCTGCTCGGTGATCGGGGCCTCGGCGGCGTCGGCCACCACGGCGTTGCCCGGACCGGGTTCGACAACGGGCCACTCGCCCTTGGGGACCACCATCGCGCCGGTGTTGTCAATGGCCTGGGTCACGGTTATCCACGGCTGGTAATCGAGCTCGATTCGCAGCAGGGCGGCGGGCCAGGCGTCGGCATATATCCGCGCCGGTTTGAGGGCCTCCACGGTCCGCACGAGCTGTTGGCCGCTGTCGGGCCATGACGGAACGGCCTGTCGTGTCTTTTGCGGCTCCCAGGCCAGGACCTCCTGCACCGTCCAGGGCAATTCGGACTTTCCGGCGTGGGTGACGCGCAGATACCTGACAGGCTTGGCGGGCCAGTAACTCTCCACCCTGATGTGCACGGTGCGCATGAAGGCGTGCGGCCCGGACATGTAGAACGGGCCCCAGTAATTGGCTGCCTGGCGCAAGACGGAATACGTCTTTCCGTCGGTGGAGGCCTCTATCTTCAGGCCTGCGGGGACCTGCTCGTGCTCCATGGGGATCAGGGCAATGCCGCTCAGGGTTTGCTCTTGCCCCAGATCCAGGACAAAACCCTGACCCGCCCGGGCCGCCTTTACCGTTGAAAAACCGGTGGACAGGTCGCCGTCGCTGAGGAAACAGCCCAGGTCGGCTCCGTCGGTGGCCGAAGCCCGCCAGGACTCACGCTGCAACAAACCGCCCTTGTCGGGCTGGCCAAAGCCCCAATATGATTTGCGGCTGGCCACCACGCCATTGTTGTAGGGCAGGCCCAGTAACCGGGCCGATTCTTCCAGGTTGACACCGTAGTAGAGAGGGTCCGGGCTGGCGTCGACCATGTGGCCGTCCATGGGTTTACGGGCCTTCCAGTTATGCACTACAAGCGGATCGCCGTTGGTGTAATAACCCAGCCGCCAGCTGTCTTGGGCATACATCGTTTTGATTCCGGTTTGGCGCAGCACTTGGGCCTGGCCTCTGTGCATGGCGTCCAAGTTGTATTGTCTGGCCGGTGAGCCGAAAAATGGCCTGCCGAGATGTGAGTAGCTGCAATAGCCGGTCACGCTTATGAAGATGATCAATACCGGAAGCAGCATCGCCGCCGGCCTGGCATGCCTGATCATCCAGGTCATCGCCAGGCTAAGGCAAACGGGCAGCACCAGATACAACGACAACAGGTATGCCTGGTTGAACGAGGACAGGGCGTCGCCGTAGATGCTGAAAACCAAAATGGCGAAATAGGCGGCAAATATTAAGGGAAACAATAATGAGGAGCCTGGGTTGCCCTTGACTCCCTTGACAATCAGGCCGGTGAGGCCCGCCGCCAAAATCGCCAGCATCACAAGGTAGACAATGAACATCAACGAGTCAGGGGTGACGGTACCGCCGACTGCGGGAGTGCTGAAACCCAGGATGATGGGCAGGGCGTTGGAAAAAAGGCCCTGAACATGGGGCGGAAAGTAATGCCAACCGTATACGTTCACCTGTTGGCCGTAGGAGCTGTGGGCCGTGAGCAGGTAGTAGGCCAGCGGCAGCCCGCCCACGACCCCGCCGAAGAAAAAGGCGGACAGGTTCAGCGGCCTGATTCGTTTCCAGGCGCCAAAAAGCAATAACAGGGTGCAGGCCAGAAACACTCCGATGGTCTGCGGGTGGGTGTAGAGCATCGCCCCGGCCGCCAGGCCCCAGCCGAAGGCCCTGCCAGCTGTCCATCGGGGCCGGTCCCACAACTCCACGGTCAACAGAATCAACACCGCGCTAAGGAGCACGCCAAGGGAGTAATGGGTTTGGGCATAGCCGCAGTAAAACATCCAAAAGGCAGGCGGGACGGCCATGGACATTAGACCCACCGCCACGCCCCAGGGCCCGGCAAAACGCTTCAACACCCGGTGCATGATAATCATGACCCCCATGGAAAACAGCGGGGGCCAGAGATTGAGAATATACGAGGAGGGGCCGAACAGGTAGATCAGCGGGGCGCTGAGCAGGGCGTCATAGGTGCCCATGTGGTTTTTGCCCAGCAGGAACAGCGGGAAATTGCCCCGCAGGAATTCCTCGGCCGTGCTGCCGATGAGGCAGTTTTCAGCGGACAACCCGGCGGACAAATAGCGGAACACGCGCAATAAGACTGCCACGCAGTAAATACCGGCGATAACGGCCGGATAAAACCTGGGAATTTGACTGGTTCGGTTATCAACCGACGCAGTGGCGTTTTGCTTGATCATTGCCCGGCCAGCTCAATAGACGTGTTTGAAAATATTATGGTTATCGCGCCCATGGTCGCCATGACCTAGCACTATAGCCTACTTTGACCCGGCGGGCAAAACCAAAGGCTGCTCCACGAACATAGAGGAAATGACCGGCGGACGGCGGGGCCGCCAGGGCGGTTCCGGCCCTGTCCAGCCTCCCGGAGCGCGGGGACGGACAGGGCCATAACGGCTTGGCGTCAGCCCCTGGAGCCCAGGCGCAGACCGCCGTGGATGAAGAAGACCTCTCCGGCCAGGGCCTCGTTGCGGTACAACTCGCCCACCAGGGAGGCCACCTCCTCGGGCTCGATGAGCCTGCCGATGGGCACCTCGCCCAAAATCTTGTCCAGGGCGGCCTGATTCATGCCCTTGACCATTTCCGTGCCAACGTAACCCGGAGCAACGGCCACGCAGCGGATGCGGCCCGAGAGCCCCTTGCGCAGGAATTCGGCGGTGATCACCTTGGGCATCACCGACATGGCCGCCTTGGTGGAGGCATAGTTGATCTGCCCGGCAGTGCCCAGCGAGCCGGTGGAGGAGATCAGGCAGATCAGGCCCGAACAATCGTTGTCGACCATGCGCTGGGCGCACTCCCGGATGGTCAGGAACACGCCGGTGAGGTTGATGTCCACGACCTTTTCAAAGTCGGCCAGGGCCATCTTTTTCTTGACCTTGCCCGTCTCGCGGTCGGTGGCCAAGAGCAGGCCGTCGCGGATGATCCCGGCAAATGGCGCCACCAGGTTGATGGCCCCGAATTTTTCAAGGGCCAGTTCGGCCAGGGCGGCGTTGTCGTCCTCGCTGGTCACGTTGCAGGCCAAGACAGCCGCCTTGTCCGGGCCGAATTCGTCCAGAGCTCTTTGCAGGGCGCCCTGGTCCACGTCGGCCAACACGACCTTGCCGCCGCCGCCCACCCAATAGCGGGCCAGGGCCAGGCCGATGCCCCCGGCGCCACCGGTTATAACCGCAACGGAATCCTTGATTTGCAGCATGTTTGTTTCACCTTTCTTTATTAATCGCCTGAATTTTCATCAGAATCGTTATTCTTCAACGCGGCCGCGGCCTTGTCCCGGCTGTCGAAAAACTCCGGCTTGAGCTTGCGCTTGGCCAGGGCGTCGCCCAGCTTGACCCGCAGGAAGGCGCTGGTGGTGTAGCGGGTCACGCCGCTGTAGTAGGCGTCCACCACCTGGCGGACCATGTCCGAGTAGGCGTCCACCAGTTCCGGCACGATGCTGAAGTCGTCGTAGTCCACGATGGCGTAGACCTTGTGGCCCAGGCCGGAAAGGTTTTTGTCCACCTGGTCCCGGATGTCTTCGATGACCTGGAGGGAGTGCACTGAAAAGCCCTTGAAATTGACGAAGAAAATGTTCTGGTCCGGGTCGTAGACCAGCCGCTTTTCCAGGGGCAGGGCCAGCATGTCCCGGCCCAGGCCCATGGGCTGGTCCCGGAAAATGCGCGGGTCCATCAGCCTGGGTTGGCCGTTCATGACCGGCGCGAAATCCATCTGGTCCAGGATGTCGCGTTGCAGGTCGACGCCCGGCGCGATTTCGGTCAGTTCCATGCCCCGGCCGGTGAGGCGGAACACGCAGCGCTCGGTTATGTAGAGGATCGGGCGGCCCGATTCGGCTGCCAGGTCGCCGCTGAAGGTGACCTGTTCCACCCGTTTGACGAATTTTTTGGAGCTTCCCTCCCTCACGATGTTCAGCCCGCCGCCGATGATCTCCACCTGGAGCCCGCCAGCGGTGAAGGTGCCCACGAAGACGACCTTTTTGGCGTTTTGGCTGATGTTGATGAAACCGCCCGCCCCGGCCAACCTGGGGCCGAAGCGGCTCACGTTGAGGTCGCCCAGTTCATCGGCCTGGGCCAGGCCCAAAAAGGCGATGTCCAGGCCGCCGCCGTCGTAAAAGTCGAACTGGGCGGGCTGGTCTATGAGGGCGTCGGTGTTGGAGGCCGCCCCGAAATTGAGCCCTCCGGCCGGCACTCCGCCGATGACGCCGGGCTCGGCGGTGAGGGTCAGGAAGTCCAGCACGTGTTCCTCGTTGGCCACGTTGGCGATGCCCTCGGGCATGCCGATGCCCAGGTTGACCACATCACCGCTTTGCAGCTCAAAGGCGGCCCGCCGGGCGATGACCTTGCGCGGGCTCATGTCCATGGGCTGGATGGCCGTCAGCGGTTCGCGGATCTCGCCGCTAAAGGACGGGTTGTGGACCGAGGCGAAGGTCTGCCAGTGGTTTTCCGGCTGGGACTGCACCACGCAGTCGACCATCACGCCGGGGATGCGCACCTGACGTGAGCTGAGGGTGTGGCGGTCGGCGATGCGCTCCACCTGGACGATGACGATGCCCCCGGAGTTGCGGGCCGCCGTGGCGATGGCCAGCGATTCCAGGTACAGGGCCTCGCGCTCCATGGTGATGTTGCCGTCCAGGTCGGCGGTGGTGCCCCGCAGGATGGCCACGTTGATGGGAAAGGTCTTGTAGGCCAGGTATTCCCGGCCGTCGAATTCGATAAGCTCCACCAGGTCCTGGGTCGTGGCCGCGTTGATCTTGCCGCCGCCCTTGCGCGGGTCCACGAAGGTGCCCAGGCCAACGTGGGTGATGGTCCGGGGCTTGCCCGCGGCGATGTCGCGGTACATGTGGGTGATCACGCCCTGGGGCAGGTTGTAGGCCTGAATCTTGTTGTCCACGGCCAATTTTTGCAGCTTGGGCACCAGGCCCCAGTGACCTCCCACCACCCTGGAGACCAGCCCCTCGCTGCCCAGGTGGTTGAGCCCGCGGTCGCCGCCGTCGCCCTGGCCCGCGGCGTAGACCAGGGTCAGGTCCCTGGGGCGGCCTTCCTTTAGGTAGCGCTCCTCCAGGGCGATGATCACCTGCTCGGGAATGCCGATGCCCACGAAGCCGCCCGTGGCCACGGTGTCGCCGTCGCTGATAAGGCGCACGGCCTCCTCGGCGGTGACGACCTTGCCCTTGGGCGCGCTCTGGGGAGTCAGGCCCGAAAGCATGGGGTGGGTTTGGCCTACAAGGGGTTTTTTATGGAGCATCTCATCCCTCCTTGCCGCTGGAAAAGGCCTGGCCGGGCGTCATGGCCCGTCACAGCCGCCGGCAAAGCCGAAAACCAAAAAGGACAGCGGCCGGCATGGCATATAGGCAAGAGACGTGCCACGGCAGCGGCTGGCTCCGGCCCATTACCGGTTGACCGGTGTCTGGGAAAATTTATTCATATATTCAACAGGTTCGCACAGGTTGGCGCGGATGCGTTGCTGGTGTTTTTCTTTGACTGCGCGGCCTGGGGCAGTATAGCATATGTATCAATGTGGAGACATGTAGTCTTATGGATACACGTGGAGAGACGATGGGCGAGCAAAGCCTGGTCCTGGCCCTGCAACGGCAAGTCGCCGCTTTGCAGGAGCAGCTGGAGCACAACGAGCTGATCTTCAACCACATCTACAACGGCGCATGCGTTGTCGACGCCAACGGCATCGTCACCCATTTCAACGAGCCCTACGGCCTGTTCATCGGCGTGGACCCCCGGGAGCAGATTGGCAAACACATCACAGAGGTGGTGGAGAACACGCGTCTGCATATCGTGGCCCGTATGGGCAAGGCCGAGATCAACGTGACCCAGCGCATCAAGGGCCAGGACATGGTGGTCCAGCGCATCCCCATCGTCAAAGACGGCGAGGTCATCGGCGTGTTCGGCCAGGTGACCTTCACGGACGTGCGCGACCTGGGCCGCCTGGTCCAGCGCCTGTCCCTGCTGGAATCCAAGGTGCGGCTCTATGAGCAGGAACTCAGCTCCCTGCGCTCCACCCGCTACACCCTGGACAGCCTCAAGGGCTCCAGCCCGGCCATGGACCGGCTAAAGGCCGAGGCCCGCCGGGTGGCCCAGGGCCTGATGCCGGTGTTGATCAGCGGCGAATCGGGCACGGGCAAGGAGCTGTTCGCCCAGGGCATCCATCAAAGCTCGCCCCGGCGCATGAAGCCGTTCGTGCGCCTCAACTGCGCGGCCATCCCAAAGGACCTGTTTGAGTCCGAGCTGTTCGGCTATGCCAAGGGCGCCTTCACCGGGGCCAGGGCCCAGGGTAAGCCGGGCAAGTTCGAACTGGCCCACGGCGGGACGATATTTCTGGACGAGATCGGCGAGATGCCCCTGGAAATGCAGCCCAAGCTGCTGCGGGTGTTGGAGGAAAAAGAGATCGAGCGTCTCGGCGGCACCAGGGTGACCAAGGCCGACTTCCGGCTCATCGCCGCCACCAACCGTGACCTGGAGCTGCTCATCGACCAGGGCCTGTTCCGCCAGGATCTGTACTACCGTCTCAACGTGATTCCCTTGCATATCCCGCCCTTGCGGGAGCGCCCCGAAGACATCATGGACCTGGCCCTGAGCTTTCTGGCGGACCTGGGCCGGGATTCGGGGGCTGACTACTATCTGGACGACAGCGCCCGGCGGCTGCTTTTGGCTCATCCCTGGCCGGGCAACGGCCGCGAGCTTTTCAACGTGCTGGAACGGGCTGTCTCCACCGTGACCGGCAACCGCATCGGCGCCGGGGACCTGCCGTTGTATCTGCACAATAACAAGCCGAGGCCCGCGACCGGCGGAGGGCTAAACCTGAGGCAGCGGATGGACGAGGCCGAAAAACAGGCCCTGGCCGAGGCCCTGGGCGCGGCAAAGGGCAACAAGGCCCGGGCGGCCCGGATGCTGGGCATCCACCGCACCCTGCTCTACAAGAAGCTGGCCAAATACGGCATGAGTCCGGAATTGGTTGACATGTAGCAAAATAGCTACACTTATCAAATGCGCGATCCGTTAATATGGCTGGCTGTGCTGGATGATGCGCCTGATCTCATCCCTGAAATAATCGGCCAGGCGGTTGCACTCGGCGTGATCCACCGGCCCGCCCTTGTCGTCAGGCAGGTCATAGGGGCTGCCCAGCACGAAGATATTTTCGTCGTTGGCCTCGTTGGCCGGTTCGGTGTAGTTCATGCTGCCGCCCACCACGATATCCCGGTCGATGACCATGAGCTTGTGGTGCAGCTTGCCCAGGCCGGGCAATTGGGCCGGGTCGGGAAAATACACTTCAACGCCCTGGTCGTGCATCCAGTGGGCCGCCGCCCAGTCCTGGCGCCCCTGGGCCGGGTCCATGGCCCCGCGAATGGCCACACCGGCCCGCTTGAGCATGACCATGGCGTCGTCGATGCCCGAGGAGTCGGAAAAGGTGAAGATGGCAAACTCAAGCTCGGCGCCGCATTTGAGCATCTGCTTGACCACCTCGATTTCGGGCTCGTCGTCCGGGGCGAAACGGATGCGCACCGGCACGCCGTTGATATTTACCGTATCGGTGCGTCTTCGGCGGCGCTGCTGCATCTGGCCGAAGGTCCCCTCGCCAAGCTCGACAAATTCCTGGTTGTAGATCTTGGCGATGCGCTTGTCGTGAAAGACAACCACGTGGTTCAGGTTGGCGTGGGTGCCCGTGAAGGTGAAGTTGGTGGAGCCGGTGAGTACGGCCGTGGTGCCCGGAGATCCGGTGGCGTAATCACGGACCATGAATTTTTGATGAAAGATCTTGGGGTTGAGGTCGGCCTTTACGTCGACGCCGCAGCGCAGCAGGGCGGCCAGTATCTCCCGGTTGACGCCCGTTGCGTATGAGGGCTGCTCCTGCCATTGGGCATCGAGTTTTTGCTGTTCAGTTGCGCCGTCGGGCAGTTCGGGGTGGTTTTCGGCCTTGAGATAGTCCTGCTCCATGAACATGCGCACCCGCACGCCCCTAAGCCGGGCGTCGAGGATGGCCTGGGCGATGGTCTTGTTGTCCAATTCCTGGACGGCGATGTCCAGGCTGTTGCGGGCCTGGGCGATAAATCCGACTATCACTGACTCCAGGTTGTCCGGGGCGCCAAGCTCAATGGGCCCGGCATAGGCCTGGATGGCTCCACCCGCGAAATCCGTCATGGCTGTCCTCCCCCATGATCAGGCATGATTTTGGGCATCAATGCTGAAAAAATTACATACAGTATACAAAAAAATTTCTACTTGAATTTTCTCTTTTCCGTTGCCGGAGTCTTGTTGTTATAACATAAACGGCTGTAATTAATAACGTTGTTATTGTTAACCTTTAGTGGGTGATTGTTTTTACCCGTTGTTGACGATTGTGGCGATTTGGTGAAAGGGGTTGCGCGGCCGGAATTTTGGGTTTAAGCTTTCCCCAAGTTTACACCTGTCAAGGCGTGGGATAATAATGGCAACAAGGGCCGCACAACTTAGCCGCAATCAGGTCATGGCCGACAGCGGCAATGCCTGGGCCCGCTATTATTATTATTACTTTACCACCTCCACCCGGACGGTGTGCTCAAACGGGGTGTCGATGATCTAGATCAAACCCCAGCTCAAGCGAACACAGCCCACCGTCTGAATGGACGGTGGGTTTTTTATTTGCTCGGACTATAAAAAAAGCGAAACCATTTAAAGGAAAAGAGCGGAAAAATGATAATTCAACTCAAAGCCAGCGCAGGAAAACCCGGCCTCGAAGAACTCGTGGCCCACCTGGAAAAAGACGGCGTACCCCGCGATCGCCTGGACATCTTCTCCGGCGATACCTATACCCTGGTGGGCGTTAAGGGTGACGCCAGCAAGTTGAATCTGGATAAGTATCAGGCCCTGAGCTTTGTCTATGAAGTCCACCGCATTTCCGACCCGTTCAAGGAACTCTCCAGGCAGTTCCATCCCGAAAACACCGTTATCGAGCTGATCAACGGCCACCGCGTCGGAGCGGAGCTGACCATCATGGCCGGTCCCTGCGCCGTGGAGAGCAAACAGCAGCTCTTCGAGACGGCCGAGATCATCGCCAAGGCCGGAGCGAACGTGCTGCGCGGCGGAGCGTTCAAACCCCGGACCATCCACCGCAGCTTCCAGGGCCTGGGCGAGGAAGGCCTGCAACTGCTGGCCGAGGCCAGGGATCAATACGGCCTGCCGGTGATCAGCGAGATCATGGACGCCCGTGACATCCCCCTGTTCGAAAAATACGAAATCGACATCTGGCAGGTGGGCGCGCGCAACTGCCTCAACTACACCCTGTTGGACGCCCTGAGCGAGGTGAAAAAACCCAAGCCGGTGCTTTTAAAGCGCGGCGACCACGTGGCCATGAACGAGTTCCTGGGCGCGGCCCTGCGGCTCTATGACGGCAACCCGCAGATCATCCTCTGCGAGCGCGGCGACAAGACCGTGGACAAGATCTACCGCAACGTGCTCAACCTCAACAACGTGGCCTACCTCAAGCACAACTACCATTTGCCGGTCATCGTCGACCCCAGCCACGGAACCGGCGTGCGCGAGTTGGTGGGCGACCTGGGCCTGGCGGGCGTGGCCACCGGGGCCGACGGCTTGATGATCGAGGTGCACCACCAGCCGGACAAGGCTTTGTGCGACGGCGCCCAGAGCCTCAACGGCGAGTTCGCGGCCTTGGTGCCCCTGGTCAAGGGCATCTACGACCTGCGTAAATAAACAAGCCTTTTCCTCCACCCGGCCCGCCGGGCGTCAATTCGCTGGGGCCGGGTGGGAATTTATCCCGCCTTCACAAGGATAATTGTCTGTCGGCATTGCAAAAAATAACAGCTTGTTTTGACTGACCAATCATCCATGATCGCCGCCAACCGCCTGATATTTACGGCTCACCGCGTTTGACTTGCTGAAAGTCGTTTGGTTAAATAGTCTGATTCAATGAGTTATGCCGGGCTGCATCGGCGTTGGTGCCCGTGCGGATTCGGCGGGGCCGGGCGAAACACGGTCACTGTTGATACAAACGCGGCAAACACCGTTTGATCTCGGCTGCCTATGAATTGACAGCACCGGCTTGGATCAAATCCAACACCATACAAGGATCAACCGGCTGAGTTGCCGGCGTACTTGAATGGCCGATTGTTGAAAAAGCCCGGTCCGGACTTTTTACAACCGTTGGTTGGTAAATGCGTGGTTTTGCCAGCCAGCTCGGTTTGCTTGTTTTCACAAAACCGCGCGAACCGGCGGATCAACCTTGGACCGCCTGCCAGGCTGTCGGAAAACAGTCTGCCGGAATTATGAAGGAGTCGCTGATGAAGTATTGGCGTCAGCCTCTGGACACCCAGGACATCAAGGTGGCCAAAGGCAGGGTCACGGTCATCGATGAGCGTTGCAAGGGCTGCGAGTTCTGCATTTCCTACTGCTCCCGCGGCGCCCTGGCCATGAGCAAGAAATTCAACCGCAAAGGCTACCACTATCCCGAGGTCATAGACCCCGAGTTGTGTGTGAACTGTCATTTTTGCGAAGTTATCTGCCCCGAATTCGCCATATTTACCAGCGAGATGGGCGAGACGGCCTAGGCGGATCGGCAAATGGCGGGGGCATGCCCCGCTGGATACGGAGTAAGGACGTGGCGGGTAAAGCGGTACTGACCGGAACCCATTTCATGAACGGCGACGAGGCCTGCAGCGAAGGGGCCCTGGCGGCCGGCTGCCGGTTTTTCGCGGGCTATCCCATCACCCCGGCCACCGAGGTGGCCGAGTGCATGAGCAGGCGTCTGCCCCAGGTCGACGGCATTTATATACAGATGGAAGACGAAATCGCCTCCATGGCGGCGATCCTGGGCGCCAGCTGGGGCGGGGCCAAGGCCATGACCAGCACCTCGGGCCCCGGCTTTTCGCTGATGATGGAAAACATCGGCCTGGGCCTGTGCACCGAGACGCCCTGCGTAATCTGCAACGTGCAGCGGGCGGGACCAAGCACCGGCCTGCCCACCCTGGTGGGCCAGGGCGACATGATGCAGGCCCGCTGGGGCTCCCACGGACCGTATGAGATCATCGCCCTGGCGCCGTCATCGCCCCAGGAGATGTTCGACTTCACCATCAAGGCCTTCAACCTGGCCGAGCAGTTCCGGCTGCCGGTGTTGATCATGGCCGATGAGGTGGTGGGCCACATGAACGAGCGGGTGGTCATCCCCGAGGAGGGCCAGATCCAGACCATGGAACGGCCCAAACCCACCGATTCGTTCGAAACGCATTTGCCCTTCAAGCCCGGCCCGGACGGCGTGGCTCCCATGGCCACCTGGGGCGACGGTTACAAGGTGCACGTCACCGGCCTGACCCACGATGAGCGGGGCTACCCGGTTATGGACCCCTCGGCCCAGATCCAGATGATCGAGCGCATCACCGCCAAGGTCAGAAACAACCTGGACCGCATCCTGGATTACGAGACCATGTGGCTCGACGACGCCGAGATCGTAGTGGTGGCCTACGGTATCAGCGCCCGCAGCGCCCACGGCGCGGTGGCCAAGGCCCGTAACGATGGCCTGAAGGTGGGCATGGTCAAGCTAAACGTGGTCTGGCCCTTCCCCGAGGAGTTCATCCGCGATCTGGCCACCAAGGTGAAAGCCTTGGTCATGCCCGAGATCAACATGGGCCAGGTGGTCCTTGAGATCGAACGCCTGGCCAAGGGCAACTGCCTGGTGCGCCTGGTGCCCCATCCGGGCGGCGCCATCATCACGCCGGGCCGCATCCGCAGCGAAATCGAGGCCCTTTTGGAGGAAACCAAATGAGCGCCAAAGCACAGGCGGCAATGATTCCGGATCATCCCCAGGACGACCTTATCCGCACCGAGCGCATCCCCCATATCTGGTGCTCGGGCTGCGGTATCGGCATCGTCTTCGGCTCGCTGATGGCCGCCATCAATAAATCGGGCATTGCCCACGACGACATCGCCATGGTTTCGGGCATCGGCTGCACGGGCCGCATGGCCGGCTACATCAAGCTGGATTCGTTCCACACCACCCACGGCCGGGCCATACCCTTCGCCACGGGCCTGAAGCTATCGCGCCCGGAGGGCAAGGTCATCGTGGCCTCGGGCGACGGCGACCTGCTGGCCATCGGCGGCAACCACTTCATCCACGCCGCCCGGCGCAACATGGACCTCACCGTGGTATGCGTCAACAACTTCAACTACGGCATGACCGGCGGCCAGGCCGCCCCGTCCACACCCCACGGGGCCAAGACCACCACATCGGTGATGGGCAACCCGGATGAGCCGTTCAACTTCTGCGCCCTGGCCGCGGCCTGCGGCGCCACATACGTGGCCCGCTGGACGGCCCTGCACATCCGACGCCTGACCCAAACCCTCAGCGAGGCCGTGCAGAAAAAGGGCTTCAGCTTCGTGGAGGTCATCGCCCCGTGCCCCACGGCATTCGGGCGGCGCAACAAGATCCGCAAGCCCCTGGACCTGCTCAAACTCTTTTACGAGCGCTCGGTGGTCAAAAACCACATCGCCCCGGGCGAGGCGCCGGTGGATTTCCACGGCGACGTGGTTGTGGGCAAGTTCCTGGATATCCAGCGGCCCGTTTGGCTGGAGAATTACGAGGAGATGAAACGCGGCGAGATCGAACAGTGGGACAGCATGTCCGGGCAGGCCGCAAAGCGCAAGGCGGGATGACGATATGAGCGATAACGTGCAAAAGGAAGTCATCATCACCGGTTTCGGCGGCCAGGGCATCATTCTCACGGGCAACATCCTGGGCAAGGCCGCCACCATCGGCGACGGCAGACACGCCACCATGACCCAGTCCTACGGCCCCGAGGCCAGGGGCGGCTCCTGCTCTAGCCAGGTCATCGTCTCCGAAGAGCAGATACCGTTCCCCTATGCCGAGAACCCCCAGCTCATCATCTGCATGAGCCAGGAGGGCTACATCAAAAACCACGGCCTGCTGATCCAGGGCGGGACCCTGTTGTGGGACACCGACCTGGTGGAGACCGTGGAACACGATCCGAGCTGGAAGGCCTATCACATCCCGGCAACCCGTTTCGCCGAGGAACTGGGCAACAAGATGATGGCCAACATCGTCATGCTGGGATTCGTCTCGGCGGTCAGCGATATCGTGGAGGTCGAATCCCTGCGCGAGGCCATGCTGGGTTCGGTGCCGCCCCAGACCAGGGACAAGAACAACCAGGCCTTTGAACGGGGCCGGGAGTACGGCCAGGCCATCCTCAAGAGCCGGGCCAAGCAGGAGCAGCCGTGAGTTCGCCCGCCAAAAAAGACGCCGCCAAGGCGGTGCTGGTGGTGGGTTCGGGCTATGGCGCGCTCAAGGCCGCCGAAGACCTGGCCCATGCCGGCATACCGGTGGTTTGGGCCGCCCGGGGCAAGCATTTTCTGGAGTTGCCCGAAGGCGTGGAGCCCTTTGAACAGTGGCCCGGGGACCTCAACTTCCAGTTCCGGCCCCTGTATCTGCGGGTCACCCGGCATCCACTGGTGACGCCGCTGACCCAGGCCAGGGTGGAGGCCGTGGAGCAGAACGGCTCGGGCTATAAGGCAGTGGTCAAACAAGACCCGGTGTATGTGGACTATGACCTATGCACCGGTTGCAGCCGCTGTCTGGAGGTCTGCCCGCTGACCGGCGGCGACCATCCGCCCCTGAGCCGCAGTCCGGCCTTTTGCCCCAGCCGGGCCCTGATCATGGACAAACGGCCAACCAGCCCCTGCCGCCAAGCCTGCCCCCTGGGCGTCAACGCCCAGGCCTACCTGGCCATGACCGCGGCCGGGCGCTATGAAGAGGCCCTGGCCATCATCCGGAGGGACAATCCCTTGCCCGGCGTGTGCGGCTATATTTGCAGCCATCCCTGCGAAGACGCCTGCCGCAGGGCCGAGCTTGACCAGCCCCTGGCCATCCGCGACATCAAACGCTTTTTATATGACCACGAGGCCGATAGCGCTCCGGCAGCCCTGCCCGAGCCAACGGTAAAGTCCAACGGCCGCAAGGTCGCCGTTGTCGGTTCCGGCCCTGCGGGCCTCAGCGCGGCCCACTTCCTGAACCAGCGCGGCTTCGGCGTGACCATCTTCGAGGCCATGGAACAGGCCGGGGGCATGCTCCGCCGGGGCATCAACGCCTTCCGTCTGCCGCGAAAGGTCATTGACGCCGAGATCCGGGCCCTTGCCGAAAGCGGCGTGCAGCTCAAGACCGGCGTGTCAATTACAGACACCAACACCCTATTGGATCAAGGCTTTGATGCCATATTGCTGGCCACGGGAACCCACCAGGACCTACGCCTGAATATCCCCGGCGAAGACCTGGACGGCGTTCGCCACTGCCTGGACTTCCTGTCCCAGGTCAACCTTGAGGGCTCCGGCGCGGTGGGCCCGCGCACGGTGGTCATCGGCGGCGGCAACTCGGCCATGGACGCGGCCCGCACGGCCCTACGCCTGGGCGCCACGGAAGTCACCGTGGTGGCCATTGAAACCGAGGATACGCTGCCGGCGGCCCTGCAGGAAATCCGCGAGGCCAAGGAAGAGGGCGTTGCTTTCCGGTTGGGCCTGGCTCCGGTGGAGATCGGCGGCCGGGGTAATGTTGCCGAACTGCGGGTCCGGGCGGCCCACTGGCAGTTTGATCCGGGCCAACCGGCCCGCATTGAATACGATTCCGACGAAATACAGGCCATTGAGGCCGACACCATAATCGTGGCCATCAGCCAGCGGCCCGACCTGGACCAGTGCGGCCTGAGTTCCTGCGTGGAGCAGGGGCCGGGCGGCAAACTAGCCGTGGACGAGGCCAAACGCACCAGCGATCCCAGGGTTTACGGCGCGGGCGACGTGGTCACCGGGCCCTCCACCGTGGTTCAGGCCATGGCCGGAGGCCGGGCCGCGGCGGCCAGCATCGCCGCCGATCTTACCGGCGACGCCGAGCCCTGGCCTTTGCCGAATGCTGAACACGGCGTGGGCGAGCATCTGCCCATCTCCGAAGACCTGCCCCAACAGCAGCGCCTGCCCATGGCCCAGCGCCAGGCCAAGGCCCGGCGGCGGGACTTCGAAATGGTGGATCTCGGCTATACGGTGTCCCAGGCCCAGGCCGAGGCCTCCCGCTGTCTGCAATGCGGTTCGTGTTGCGAATGCCTGGCCTGCGAGACGGCCTGCGCCGATGTGGGGGCCATTGACCACGCCCGTCAGGGCAAACGGATTAATGTCGAGGCCCCGGCCATAATCTGGGCCGAGGGCCGGGACGTGCCCTGGACCGGTCAGCCCGACGGCCACAAGGTTTTCCGGGTGGATCCGGCTGATTATTCGGCCGACCTGATGGATATCCTGATGACCGGCAGCGCCGCCGCGGGCCTGGCCATGGCCGACGCGGCCAAGCTGCGGGTGGCGGCCCGGCTCAAAAAGAAACATGCCCCGATGATGGACGATGGTCCCATGCGCTTGGGCTTTTTCGTCTGCGCCTGCAACGGCACCATGGCCCCGGCCGAAACCCTGGACCAGATTCAGGCCATGGCCGCCTCGGTGCCGGGCATTGTCCATTCGGGCCAGGTCTTCAGCCTGTGCAACCCCCGGGGGGCCGACCAAATAGCCGCCGCCGTGGCCGAGCACAAACTCAACCGGGTGATCATGGCTTCGTGCGTGTGCTGCCCCCTGGAGTTCCAGTGCATAAGCTGCAACGACCAGCGAACCAGGGCCAGGCTGCACCTGTTTGAGCGCCTGGGCCTGGACCGCAGCCGTTTCGAGATGATCAACCTGCGCGATCACCTGGAGGCCCAGAACTATACGCCGGATGAAATCATCAGCCGGGCCCGCCATCTGCTGCGCGCGGCCTTTATCCGCAGCCAATACCTTGGTCCTCTGCGCCAGGGCGTCACGGAAATGGGCAAGCGGGTGCTGATCTTGGGCGGCTCCACTGTGGGCCTCAGCGCGGCCCGCAACCTGGCCCTGCAAGGCCTCAGCGTGCGGCTGGTGCACAAGGCCACCCTGCCGGGCAGGCCCGTGCCGCTATCGGTGGCCGACCGGGCAATCGAACCCCTGGACGGCAATATCGCCACGGTGGACCAGGCCGAAATCCTGGGCATCAGCGGCTGTATGGGCGACTTCAGCATCAAGGCCAAGGTGGACGGCAAGGCCCGCACCTGGAAGGCCGATGTAGTCTGCCTGACCGATGAAAGCGTCTTGCCCCTGTCTCTGTATGCCGGTGAAACAGGCCTGAAGAAGTTCTACCGCTATGATTTCGCCTTCTTCAATTCACCCCAGACGGGAATTTACCGGGTTATGCCGGTGACGTTGCGCCGTATCGGCGCCGACCGGGCCGGAGCGGCCCTGGCCGGGGAAGTGGCCACCACGGCGGCCAGGGCCTATCTGCAGGACCACCAACTCAGCCCGGTGGTGGACCCGGACCGCTGCCGGGGCTGCGGCAACTGCGTGGAGATCTGCCCCTTTGAGGCGGTGAGCCTGCGGGAAAACGAAGACGGCAGCTATACATCGGAGGTCCACCGCCACAACTGCGTGGGTTGCGGCGGCTGTGTCGGGCGCTGCCCGGTGACGGCCATGGACATACCGTATTTTTCCAACCGCCTGCTCAAGGAGATCCTGAGCAACCGGCTCAGTAAAGAGGCCTGAGATGTCACAGGTGAATATATTGGGCATAGCCTGCAACTGGAGCCCCTATTGCTGCTATAACGCCGCCGGACAGGCGGGCATGAAACTGCCGCCCAACTTCAGTCTGATGCGGGTGATGTGCATCGGCCGCATCAATCAAGCCCTGATCCTGCGGGCCTTTGAATACGGGGCCGACGGCGTGATCCTGCTGGAGTGCGAAGACTCGGACTGCCGCTACGGGCCCGGCCCGGAGGTGGGCCACACCAACGTGCAAAGGGTGCGTAAGCTGTTGCATTTTCTGGGTATCGGCCAGGAGCGCCTGGTGGAGAAAACCTTCCAGGCTGATCAAAAGGAGGAACTGGTCCAGACCCTTTGGGATTTTGCCGAGAAGATCGAGGCCATGGGGCCCAACCCGGCCAAACCCCATCAGGAGGCCGTAGCATCGTGAAGCTCGACAGCCCGGAAATCAAAAAGATCGTCAAGGACCGCTCCCTGTACATGTGCCTGGAATGCGGCAAGTGCAGTTCGTCGTGCCCCCGCTTTGTCTCAGGCAAGGAGTATTCGCCCCGGCTGTTGGCCCACAAGCTCATCTCCGAGCCCGAGGACTCGCTCTACATCCAAAACTCGGTGTGGGAATGTCTGACCTGCGGCCTGTGCGAGGAACGCTGCCCCTCTGGTGTGGAGTTCGTGCGCTTCATCCTGGATATGCGCGGCATTCTGGCCGATCATATGGGCCTGATGGGCTACCGGGCCCACGACGGGGCCCTGCATTCCTGGATGCGCCTGATGACCGCGCCGGACCTGGAGCAAAACCGCCTGGAGTGGGTGGAGCCTGAACTCAAGACGGCCAAGGACGGCAAGATCGCCTTTTTCAGCGGCTGCGCGCCGTACTTTGACGTGTTTTTCAGTCGGAACCACGTCGACACTGTGAGCATGGCCCAAGACAGCGTGCGTCTCCTGAATTTTCTGGACATCGAACCGGTGCTCCTGGAAAACGAGCGCTGCTGCGGCCATGATCTGTTGTGGAGCGGCGACCACAAAAACTTCGAGGATCTGTGCCGTCTGAACTACCAGCAGTTCAAGGACCACGGCGTTGAGGAAGTCGTCACCCATTGCCCGGAGTGCTTCCAGGCCCTCGGCGTGTTCATGCCCGAGGTCATCAAGGGGTTCGACCTCAAGGTGACGTATTTATTGGACCTGGTGGAGCGCGAGGTGCAAAAGGGCGGGGTGTCGTTCAAGCCCCTGGATCGCAAGGTGACCTACCAGGACCCCTGCCGCCTGGGCCGCATGGCTGGGCGCTACGAGGGGCCCCGCAACCTGCTGAAGATGATCCCCGGCCTGGAACTGGCCGAGATGGAAAGCAACCGCCACAGCGCCATGTGCTGCGGCAACAACTCGTTCATCAACTGCGACGCCTATTCCAAGCGCATCCAGGTGGAGCGACTGAAACAGGCTCGGGATACCGGGGCCAAGACCCTGGTCACGGCCTGCCCCAAGTGCCAGATTCATACCACCTGCGCCATGCGCGACCCGGTGAAGGGCCCCAGCCTGGCCATGGAGCTTCGGGGGGTGGTCAATATCCTGGCCGAACAAATCGAGTGGGCCCAGGATGAAAAACCCCGCCGCGACTAATGCCTTGGGGTATAAAGGACTATACGGTTTTCAGCCGAGAGGATATTGGTAAATGTCTGAAATAAAACAGAACGTTGAACCCAGGGTGGGCGTTTACGTCTGCCATTGCGGGCTCAATATCGCCGGAGTGGTCGACTGCCCGGCGGTGGCCGAGTATGCCTCGGGCCTGGAGGGCGTGGTAATCGCCCGGCACGACGGCTACTGCTGCTCCGAGCCGGGCCAGCAGGTCATCAAGGACGACATCGTCCAGCATGGCCTCAACCGGGTGGTGGTGGCTTCTTGTTCACCCCGCCTGCACGAGCCCACCTTCCGCCAGTGCGTGGCCGACGCGGGCCTCAACCCGTATCTAATGGAGATGGCCAACCTGCGCGAGCAGTGCTCGTGGGTCCACTCCGACGACCCCGAAGGCGCCACGTCAAAGGCCAAAGACCTCGTCCGCTCAGCCGTGGCCCGGGTTAGGGGCCTGGCCGTGCGCCAAGAGATCGAAGTGCCCATGGAACAATCCACGTTGGTCATCGGCGGCGGCGTCGCCGGTGTGCAGGCCGCCCTGGACCTGGCCGACGCTGGTTACAAAGTGACTCTTGTCGAAAAAGAGCCCAGTATAGGAGGTATGATGGCCAGGTTGGATAAGACCTATCCGACCATGGACTGCTCCATATGAATTTTGGGCCCGAAGATGGCGGATGCCGGTCGGCATCCAAACATAACGTTGCTGACCAACAGCGAAATTAAATCGGTCACCGGATATGTGGGCAACTTTGAGGCACGCATCCTGAAAAAGGCCCGCTTTGTTGTCGAGGGTGATTGCACAGCCTGCGGCGACTGCGTGGAGGTCTGCCCTGTTGTCGTGCCCGATGAATTCAACGAGGGGTTAAGCTCCCGCCGGGCCATTTACCAGCCCTTCCCCCAGGCCGTGCCTTCGGCCTTTGTGGTGGACATGGACAACTGCCTGGGCCACGACCCCATCAAGTGCGGCAAGTGCTCGGAGCGTTGCGAAAAGGGCTGCATCGACTTCAACATGAGCGACGAGGAGATCCAGGTCAAGGTGGGCACCATCGTGGTGGCCACGGGCATGGAGATCTACGACCCCACGATATTGGACGAATACGGCTACACCCGCCACCAGAACGTGCTGACCAGCATCGAACTGGAGCGGCTGATCAACTCCGGCGGGCCCACAAAGGGCCATGTCGTGCGCTTGACCGACCGCCAGACGCCCAAGTCGGTGGCCTTTATCCAGTGCGTTGGCTCGCGTTCCCAGAAGCGGGGCAACCCCTATTGCTCCAACATCTGCTGCATGAACACCATCAAGAACACCTTGCAACTCAAGGAACACTACCCGGAGATCGACCTCAAGGTCTTCTATATCGACATCCGGGCGTTCGGCAAGGGCTTCGAGGACCTGTTCCGCCGCAGCCGGGGCGAGGGTGTGCAGTATGTCCGCGGCATTCCCGGCGACATCAAGGAAGACCCCGAGACCAAGGACCTGATCCTCACCGTGGAGAACACGGCAACCAACGAGCTGGAAAAACACCGGGCCGAGATGGTCGTGCTAGCCACGGGCGTGCATCCGCCCGAGCAGATGAATATCGTCCAGGAAATGCTGGCCCTGCAAAAATGCTCGGACGGCTTCTATCTGGAGGCCCATCCCAAGCTCCAGCCGGTGGATTCTGCCACCAAGGGCATCTTCTTCGCGGGCTGCGCCGAGGGGCCCAAGGACATCAAGGAATCGGTGACCCAGGCATCGGCCGCCGCGGCCAGGGCCATGCGCCTGATGACGCCGGGCAAACTCAAGGTCGAGGCGGTGACCGCCGAGGTCAACGCCGACGCCTGCACCATCTGCGGCATCTGCGCCAGGGTCTGCCCCTACAACGCCATCGAAGTCGACAAAAAGGCGGGCAAGCCGGCCCACGTCAACGAGGCGGCCTGCGCGGGCTGCGGCACCTGCGCCGCCGAATGCCCGTCCGACGCCATCCTCATGCACCACTTCACCGACCGGCAGATCGAGTCTCAGGTCGATGCGGTTCTCGAGGAAGACCCGGCCGGTGTGATCACCGTGTTCGCCTGCAACTGGTGCTCCTATGCCGGGGCCGACTATGCCGGCGTTTCGCGCCTGCAATATCCGGCCAACACCCGCCTTATCCGCACCATGTGCTCGGGCCGCGTGTCCGAAAAATTCATCTGGCGGGCCTTTGCCGGAGGCGCGGCGGTGGTGCTGGTCTCGGGCTGCCACTTTGGCGACTGCCACTACATCGACGCCAACCACTGGACCGACAAGCGCATCAAGCGCATGTGGAAGAAGATGGAAAAGATGGGCATCCGCCAGGAGCGCCTGCAACTGGAGTGGATCAGCGCGGCCGAGGGCGTGCGTTTCCGCGACGTGATGGCGGGCATGGAGCGTCTGCGCCTGGGCGTCACGGCCGATGAAATCGCCGAAACCCAGCGCATCCTGGCCGAACAGGCCGCCAAGGACGCGGCCAAGGGAGCGGCCAAGGAGCAGACCGCGGCCTGATATTGAACCGCAACACCAACAGCCTCCGCGCCCTGCACGGGGGCTGTTTTTTTATTTTGACCGCCCATATGGGTGATTGCGGCCCGTCATCACGCTGTTATCCTGATTGGTATCAACGCCATGGATATGGAGGAAAGCGTGATGGCCCAACTTAGCACCAACATGGACGTCTTGAAGATATTGCCCAAGACCAATTGCCGCGACTGCGGGCTGCCCACCTGCCTGACTTTCGCCGTTGCCGTGGTCCAGGGGCAGAAATCGCTGAACGCATGCCCCTATATCGCCCCGGAGATCCTGGCCCAGAATTCGGTTGCCGCCGAGAAACGCTCCACCCTTGAAGAAGACTCGGAAAAGGCGCTCCAACGAATGCGCAAGGCCTTTTCCGGGCTCGACCTGGCCCAACGGGCCAAAGTAGTCGAAGGAGAATATGACGGGAAAAAAATAACCGTAAGTATGTTGGGTAAGCCGTTTCATGTGGCCAACGACGGCTCGTTGGCCTCAAATTGCCACGTCAACATGTGGCTTACCGTGCCCCTGCTCAGCTATGTCATCGAATGTCAGGGCAGGGAGATAAAAAACCAGTGGGTGCCCATGCGCGATTTGCCCGACGGCGTGGATTGGGCCAAGCTGTTCAACCAGCGTTGCGAAAAGCCCTTTAAAACAGTGGTGGACAACTACACCGGCCTGTTCGAGTACATGATCGACATCTTCGAGGCCGAGCCCGCGCCGGGCAGCTTTGATTCGGACATCGCCGTGGTCGTCCATCCCCTGCCCAAGTTGCCCATGCTCATCTGCTATTGGAAGCCCGACGACGGCATGGATTCCGACCTGAACCTGTTTTTCGATTCCACGGCCAGCTATAATCTGCCCATCAGCGCCATATACACCCTGGGAGTGGGCATGCTGACCATGTTTGAAAAGATCGCCCAAACCCACGGGGCTTGATTAATAATTCCTTGCACCTCGGCCCGTCCTTGGGCCAAGGTGCGGCGCCCCGGCCGGAGCAAGTCCGATCCGGGGCTTACGGCGCATGGCTTCGCGCTGCGCCGGGCTGGCCATTCATGGCCAGCAGTCCGTAAAGCTGGGTATTGCCATTACGGGGTGCCCGGTCGGGGCCACAGGCGTTTATTAAGGAACTGAGTATTACCCGCGATCTGGGAGCGCAAGCATTGCGCCCCGTGATTTGGGTGCCCAGGCCCTGGGCCTCCGGCGGCCAGAGGGGCCTCTTCGCTTTTGATAATGCCAAAGCTCGACGTTTGTTTTCTCTTGTTCCTCGGCCCGTCCTTGGCCCGAGGAACAGCGCTTCGGGCGGAGCAAGTCCGACCCGAAGCTCACGGCGCATGGCTTCGCGCTACGCCGGGTCGGCCATCCATGGCCGAAATCCTATAGACGCTACTCTAATGCTAGATTGAGACGCGCCCGGTCGGGGCCACGGGTGTTTATTGTGGCTCTGAGTGCTGCCCGCGATATGGGAGCCCAAGCATTGGGCTCAAGGCTCAAACATCTTTACCTCATGCATTTCCTGGCCTTTGCAACCCTTCAAATAGCTTTTGAACATGTCCTCCGTAAAGACCTGCCCCCACAGGTCACGGCTCCGTTGGATATCGGTTTCGATCAGGTCATTGACGGCCTTGTATGGATAGGGAAACTTGATATGGGCGCGGACCACGGGTCGGGCCCATATGCCTTCATCCAACTCGACCGGGCCGTTGACCTGGCCCTTTATCAGCCATTTGAGCTCACGGCCTGTCAATAACGCGCCTTGGAATGACTCCGGGATCTCCGCGAGCTCTATGGTGTCGTTCCACTCAAAGTGGATCGTAACGTTTTCGATATCCACCAGCGGCGTGAGATTGACCTGAACTTCGAACGGCCCCTTGCCATTGCTGTCTTTGATGACTTTTACGTTGAAGTCAAAAAGGTTGTTGAACCTGGGCATGACCGGCGGGGTGGCCATGGCCCTTTGCCCGGTCAGTGACAGACACAAGGCCAACGCCACCAGAAACGCTGCAAATGCCCTTCGGCCTGTGCTGTTTGTAAATATCTCAGTCATCCACTTCCTCTCCCATCAGCAACCCTTTGCCCGAGTTGCCTGAAATCCCGGTGCCGGTTGTATTGCCGCTGCCGCCCGTGCTGGCGCCCGGATTGTCCCACGAGTTCCAATATCCTTGGCCCGATGGTTTGTTCCCGTTTTGAGCCTTGCCAATTGCGGATTTGATTTGACTGTATTGCTTGGCCCAATAGTCGGCGGCATCCCGGCAGTGGTTGAGCTTGGGCACCAGGCGGTTGACTTCGTTGTTGTTGTCGATCCATAGTTTGCTGCCCCGCTTGTAGCGGTCCCGTTGATTCATGGACCACTCCACCTTGCGCAGGATCTGGCGGTGCCTGTCCACCCAGGTGGTGTATTGAAGCTTGGCGTATTTTTTCTTGCTTTGTAGTTCGGCCAAAGTGTCGGAATGGGCAGGCCCGGCTTGCACCAGTACGATGCAGGTGAAAAGCGCCGCGCAAATGGCTCCGGTCAATCGTTTCATGACTCTCTCCTTTTGAACCGGCCCGTTGGGAGTTGCGGGACCTGAGCAAATCAAGAGACAACGCGAGTATGAAACCGGCTTAGAAGATTACCACGGTGTTGTCGGGGCGTTGAGGATGTTAAGTCATATAATATCCGCCGCCTCATGTTGATCAAAGTTGTTTAGCCCCGCCGCCGAAAGGTTATGTTGGCCGCCTCTTGTCTGCCTAGACGCACTGATTCGGGCCTTCTTAATGCGCTGCTTGCTTAAATCGCTCGTAATGTCTTTTCCGCTAGTCCTCCCAGGGCGGCATTTCCATAAGGTCGTTGATACGCCGGATCAGCGGGGTGCCGTCGCCGAATATATCCACAACGTTCACGCAGGCGAAATCCTGGTCGATTCTGAAGATCCGGTCCAGGGGAGCGCCCATCATCTGGGTCAGCAGGATGCGGTTGACTCCGGAATGGCTGACAATGCAAACTTCCTTGCCGCGGTGGTTGGAAACGATTTCCTGGAAGGCCGGGACCACCCTGGCGGTCATCTCGGCCAGTGATTCACCGTCGGTGATCTTGAAATTCTCCAGATCCTCGTAGCGCTGCTTCAACTCATTGGGATACTTGTCCATGATCTCTTTGAAGGTCATCCCTTCCCAGATGCCCAGGGCCAACTCCCGAAGTTCGGGCATGGGTGTGGGCCTCAGGCGGGGACGCTGGGCCCGGCCCACGGCCTCGGCGGTTTGCAGGGCGCGGCTGAGGTCCGAGCAATACAGGCCGGACAAGTTGGCCTCGGCCATGCGGTCGGCCACCAGTTTGACCTGGCGGTGTCCCTTAGGAGTAAGGGCCACGTCCATATCGCCATAGACCCTGCCGTCGGCGAAACCTCTTACCTCGGGGTGTCTCCAGAGATATACCCTCGTATGCTTGCGTTGCTGCTGCCTGCGTTGAACAACCATGTCTGTCCTTTCAGGGCAAGTTGCCTCTTTGTGTGGCAACCCGGCTGTGCTATGCTTCCGGACTATCAAGTCGCGGCACATAATAAATGCCCCATGGAGTAGCTCATGTCCAGGCCCATGCGTATTTTTATTTTGGCTCTTTGCGCTTTGCTGGCGTCGGCCACAGTTGTCTTGGCCTCGCCCAGGATTGATTTCAGCAAAACAGAGGTCGTTTTCGAGGATGTCGAGGAAGGTGACCAACTCACCGCAAAGTTCGACTTCAAGAACAAGGGCGACCTCAATTTGATCATCGACGAGGTAAGCCCCTCATGCGGTTGCACCGTGGCCAAGTTCACCGAAGTGACCAAACCCGGCGAAAGCGGCAACGTGTCTCTTCACCTGGACACCGACGGCATTGTCGGCCATTTCCGCAAGACGGCCACCGTGGCCACCAACGACCCTGACAATCCCTTTGTCACCCTGGTCATGCTGGGCGAGACCATGAGCGCGGTAAAGGTCGAGGGCGGCCGCCGCGTGGAACTCTACGGCTGCCTGGGCCAGGACATCAACGCCCAGGTCAAGCTGACCAGCCCCAAGGGCGGGCCCGTGCTGGTCACCGGCGTGAAAAATCCGCTCAGCGACTATTGCACGGTTCAGCTTGAGCGCCTGGACGGCGGCGAGGCCTATTACCTGCACATCAAGGCCAAGACCGACCGCCCGGCGCGCTACGCGGGCCAGATCTTCCTTCAGGTGCCCGGTTCGCCCGATGTGAGCCTGTGGCTGGTGGCCGATATCAAGGGCGCGGTGAGCATAAGGCCCGAGATAGTATTCTTCGGCTCGGTGACCAAGGACAAGCTCAAGGGCGTGGCCCGCTCGGTGGAGGTGGCCAAGGCCTGCGCCGAGACCCTGGTCGATCCGGAGCTGACCTATGACGAGGAAAAATTCAAGATCCAGCGGCACTGGGAGAAAAAGAACGAGGTGATGCTGTTGGTGATCACCCCCCGGCCGGAAAATCTTGAGAAAGGTCCGTTCCGCAGCGAACTGAAGATCAACACCGGCAAATTCGTCTTCACCGTGCCCATGCGGGGTACGATCTACTAGGGGCGTTTGTTGGGCGGCGTCATGCTGATCTGGGCCGCCCGGCTGGTTGGTTTGGCCCTGGCCGCGTTTCTGGGCCTGATGGCTCTGGATGCGCCGTTTGGCCCGGGCCTGTTGATCCACCTGCTCCCCTGTTTCGTCGTGCTGCTTTTGGTTGTCATCGGTTGGCGCAGGCGCGTTCTGGGCGGTTGGCTGTTTCTGGCCGCCGGGGTGGCGGCCACGCTGTTTTTTCACACCCACCGACATCCGACCAGCTTCCTGATGATCAGCGGCCCGTTTTTCCTCACCGGCCTGTTGCTGCTGCTGGGCCGCCGCAGATAGAAACAATGGACCAATAAAGAAAAGGCCGCTCCAAAACGGGGCGGCCTCGATTAATTTGTGCTTGCCGGTTTAGCCGATGGATCTGAGTTCGATCTCCACCCGGCGATTGCGCTGGCGGTTGGCCTCGTCGCTGTTGGGGGCCAGGGGAGCCTGGTCGGCCATGCCCTGGATGTGCATGTGCCGGGCCGGAACGCCCTGGCTGGTCAGGGCCCTGGCCACGGCCGCGGCCCTGGCGGCGCTGAGTTCCCAGTTGCTGGCGAACTGCGGCGTGCTGATGGGCAGGTCGTCGGTGTGACCGGTGACGATGATGCGGCACTTGCCGTTACGCAGAATCACCGGAGCCAAACGGGCCAGGGTGTCGGCCATGGACGGCTTGATCCGGGCCTTGCCCAGGTCGAAGCTGATGTGTTCGGGCAGGCGGATGATCAGCCTGTCCGGCGTCTTGGCGATCTGCATGCCGCCGTAGTTCTCCTCGCCGGGCACGCCGCTGGAGGCCGCCGCCTTGACCTGGTCCAAAAGCTCCTCAAGGCTCAGTTCGTCGGGCACGACGGCGCTGGGCGTACCCGTGGCCGAGGAAGACACCAGACTGAGCAGGGCCCGGTCCATGCGCGGGCCTTCCTCCTTGGGCTTGGGCTTTTCTTCGGCCCGCAGTCCCGGGTCGCCCTGTCCGCCGCCGGCCAGAGCCGCCACGGCTCGGGTATGGTCGTCAGGTCCGGAGGTGCGGCTGGTGAGCAGGTCGTCGCCCAGGGAGGGCAGGCTCATCGGGGCGGCCGCCTGGGCCTGGCTGATCATTGATTCGGTTTGGGCCGGCGCCTCGGTGGGCTGGCCCCGGTCGGTCAGCGAAAAAATAAGCACGAAGAAGACCAGAAGCAGGCTCATAAGGTCGGACAGGGACAGATAAAAGCTGGGGCTTTCCTCGGACACGGCGAACCGGGTCAAAGGCCTGCGGCGCTGACGCCGGACAACCGGTTCCTCGGAGCCGGAGCCGGAGCGGGCCCGGCCGCTGTTCCGGTCCAGAGCCGGTCTGCCGCCGCTTTCGGGCGGAGCGGCCAGGGGCATTAGATCCAGGGCGACGTTGCTAGCGCTCATTGGAGACTCTCTTCAGGCCCTGGGCCAGGTTGCGCACGCTCTGCCAGGCCCCGCGCAGATCAAGGGGCTTGAACACGGGCTGGAAGTCTTCGGCGTACTTGAAGGAACTGAGCCGGGAGGCCACGGCCGAGGCGTTGTCCTCGGTGGCCAGGGCCACGGCGCCTTCGATGATCAGCGCCATTTCCACGGCTTCGGCCCGGTTGTGTTCGCGGATCTTGCGTTCGACGGGCAGCACAACCAGGTTGGCCAGCATCAGGCCGTAGAAGGTGGTCAGCAGGGCCACGCTCATGCCCGCGGCCACGGCGTCGGGATCGCTGATGGTGTGCAGCATGCGGATCAGGCCGATCATGGTGCCGGCCAGGCCGAAGGCCGGGGCCAGGCGGCCCATGAAGCCCAGCACGGCCCGCTGGGATTCGCGGCGGGCCAGGAAAAAGTCCATCTCCTGCTCCAGGCGCTGGGCGATGTCGGACGGCTTGCGTTCATCGGCCACCATGATTACGGCCATGCGCAGGAACTGGTGCGAGATCTTTTTGGCCACGTCTTCCATGTCACGCACGCCCCGGAAGCGCCGGATGCGGCCCAGCTTGTAGAACAGCTCCACCAGGTCGTCGTTGGAGCGCACCTTGGCTGAATTGATGCCCTTGATCTGCTGCCAGGCTCCGTAAAGGGTGGCCCGGGGGAAGGCCAGGGCCGCGGCCAGCAGGGTGCCGCCGACCACCAGGAGCAGGCCCAAGGGATTGAAGAACATAAACAGATTGCCGCCGCCGATGAGTGATGCGGCCAGAACCACGCAAACGCTGGCGATGAGGATGATGTTTTTGCGGCTCATGTCTTCTCCGTGAGTTGAGGTTCGTGCTTGGGCTATTTGTTTATCAAATAACGTGCCAAGTCTTTACGGAGTGGCATGATGAGATAACATACTTAAATTATAAATATAATTAATTGGACTGGTCCGGAAGTGGTCTTGGAAGGAACTGCCTGCCGGGCGGCATGTTTTGCCCAGGTCCGCTTAAAGCTCGTCGATCATGTCCTGGGTGCTGTCGCGTTCGGGCACGTGCTCCACCACGTCCAAGAGCACCTTGCGGGCCGTGGCCTTGTCGCCGAGGGCCACGTATAGCTGGGCCAGGTGTTCCAACAACTCCCAATCTTGCTGCTCAATGCCGAAGGCCCTGGCTCTGGCCAGGCTTTGGGCGGCGTTTTCCTTGTCTTCGGCCCGCAGATGCAGCTTGGCGATGTTGAAATGCAGCCGGGCCGAGCGGGGCTCTATCCACAAGCCCCGCCGGTATTGCTCCAGGGCCTCGTCGTGCCTGCCCAGGGCGGCCAGCTCCACACCCCGGCGGCTGTAGTGCTCCACCGTGGCGATGCGCTGGTCCTTTGCCGCTTCCCCGGCCCGCAGGGCCAGGTCACCTTGATTCGCCTGCTTAAAAGCGTCGGCCAACTCGGCGGCGTTTTCTTGGTCATCCGGGGCCAGGGCCAGGCTGACGGCCATGAGTTTGGCCGCTGAGGCCAGGTCGCCGCCGTCCAGATTGGCCGCGGCCGCCTTGGCCAAGATCTGGTTCAGGGCCATGGGCGGCTCTCCCGCGGCCCAGGCCGCCGGATCGCAAATTTCTTCCACCAGGCGGGCGGCCCGCCGCTGATTGCCCAGTTTGATGTGGGTGTCCATCAACAGCAGCAGGGCCTCAAGCTTGGTCTGGTCGTCGGTGCTGCGGCCGGCGGCCCGACGCAGCAGGGCCGTGGCGTCGGCCGGGCGCTTCTGGGCCAGACGACACTTGCCCAGGGCCAGACTCATGCGCCCCTGGTCTTCGGCCGGGGCCATGCCCACGGCCGCGCTGATGTTGGCCTCGGCCTCGTCCAACCGGCCCAAGGCAAGCTGGCCCATGCCCAGCCGCGCCAACAGCCCCGACTCGGGAGCTTGGCCCGCCCGCGCCGCATGGGCCAACACATCCAAGGCCTCCCGGTTGAGGCCCTGGCGTTCCAGGGAATCGGCCAGGGCCTCGGCGGCGGCGGCGTATTGGGGCCTTGCCTCCATGGCCCAGCGGTACAGCTGGCGGGCCGTATCGGTCTCGTTGTTTTTTTCGGCCAGTTTGCCCAGGGCCACCAGGCCGGCCACGGCGCCGGGGTCTCGTTTGAGCAGGCGTTGATAGCACTGTTTGGCCTGGTCCACGCGGCCGTGCCGGGCCAAAAGCTCGCCAAGGGCGAAATAGGGCCAGTGGGAGCTTGGCCGGTTGCGCAGGGCCATGAGATATTCGTCCGCGGCCCGGTCCACCAGGCCCAGGGCCTCCAAACGGCGGGCCCTGGCCCTGGCCAGGCGGCGGCTCAGGACCAACTCCAGGCGGCGGGTGAGCTTGTCCGGGCTTATTGGTTTGGTCAGGTAGTCGTCATGGCCCAGGGCGGCGGCCTGGAGAACGTTGGTGTCGGTGTTTTCGGCGGTGACCATGATCACTACCATGTCCCGCGCTTCATCGTCGGCCCGGATATGCTCCAGTACGACCAAGCCATCGGTCACCGGCATGTTCCAGTCCAGGAGGGCCAGGCCGGGCCGGTACTTTTTGATCAGGTTCAGCGCCGCCGCGCCATCGGCGGCCTGGAGGACTTCGCCGAAACCCGTATCGCCCAGGGCTTGGCTTAGGAGCATGCGCATCATGGGCATGTCGTCGGCCACCAGGGCCTTGCAGCGGCGGAAGGCGACCTGGCGCAGGAGCCGGGCCTCGCGCCGGAGCCTTTCAGGGTCGGCGGCGGCCCCGCCGGTATGGTCCATGCCGGGGCCGATCATGGCTTAGGCCGCTCCCTCCAAGGGCAGGCTGATGGTAAAGCAGGCCCCTCCGCCGGGCTGGTTGCGGTAGACTACCTCACCTCCCAAAAGCCAGGCGGCCCGGCGGCAGAAATACAGCCCCAATCCGCTGGAGCCCTTGAGGCTGCCGTGGGCGTAGCGCTCAAAGGCGTTTTCCCCCAGTTCGGGGTCCACGCCCGGACCATCGTCCATCACCTCGATAACAGCGAACCGGTCGTCGGCGCCCAGCCGGACCGACACCGTGCCGCCGCCGCCGGCGTCGGGCGAGGAGAACTTCATGGCGTTGATCAGGATATTGGCCAGAATGCGTTCCACCAGGTCTTCGTCGGCCATGATCTCCGGCTCGGTGTCCGCCTCCATGTTGAGTTTCACGGAGTGGGCTTCGGCCACTATGGAAAGCCTGGCTATGGTTTCCTCGGCCAGGCCGCACAGGGCCAGGGGCTGGGGCCTCACGGGCATCTGGCCTGATTCCATGCGGTTCAGGTCCATGAGGTTGGTTATTCGCCGCCACAAAAGTTCGGCATCCAACTCGGCCAGGGAAAGATAGCGGCCCTTTTGGGAGGGCGACATGTTCTGGTCCCGGCTCAAAAGGCCAAGGGCCTCCTTGATGGCCGTCAGGGGGGCCTTCATGTCATGAAAGATCATGTGCATGAGTTCCTGCTTGGCGCGCTGGGTCTCGCCCAAGTCCTGGTAGGCCTGGCCCAGGCGGGAGTGCAGGGCCGAAAAATTGATCAGGGCCGCGACCTGGTCGGCCATGGCCGAGGCGATTTCCAGGTCATCCTGGTCAAAGTGGGGTTGGCCCACCTTGTCCGAAAGGTTCAAGACGCCCACCACGACGCCCTCGTCCTTCAGGGGCAGGCTGATGACGCTGCCGGTGCGGTAGCTGGAGCCGTCGGCGGCCCGGGCCACCTGGGCAAAGGGGCTGTCGGCGATGTCCTTCAAATACACGGGCACGCCGCTGCGGACCACTTCGGTGGAGATGGCCATCTGCTCCAGGGGGATGTTCATGCCCACCACGCCGTTGTTGGTGGCGGCCCGGACCTCCAGGCGGCCCTGTTCCACCAGCATCAGGGAGCATTTTTCAGCCTTGGACAGTTTGGCCAGCCCCTTGACGCAGTTGCGCAGGCGTTCGGCCAAGTCGATTTCGGGCCTGGCCAGGGTGTGGCAGAGCTGAAAAAGAGTGCGCAGTCTCTTGTTTTCAGCCTCGAGCATGTGAGCGTCATCTTTTCCGGGCGCCATCTGTTGATCTCCGCTAGTAGTTTACCGGACCCAGGATGCATTCCTCCAATAAGGCCACGTCGAGTTTGCGCCGCTGGTCGCAGGCGTAAAAGAGCATTTCCGAAACCCTGGTGGAGGCGCTGTCGCCATACCACAGGCATACTTTGAGCCCCAGGTCCTTGGCCAGAATCACGGCGGGCTTCAGATCTCCGTCACCGGTTATCAGCAATATCTGGGAAACCGCGCCGGTATAGGCCAGTCTGCAGATGTCGGTGGCGATTTGCACGTCCACGCCTTTTTGCTCCAGCAGACGGTTGCCGGCGTTGTCCCACCCCCTGGCCGCAAGATGGCCCAGGCGGACCTCGAAGTCGTCCAGTCGTTGCAGGGCGTTGAAAAACCGTTCCTTGTTGGTGTAGTGAGTCTCTTCTTCAACCGTCGGACGCTGCGGAAGGTGGGGCAGACAATGATAATAATATGCCCGTAAAATTTCCTTGTCCTTGGCAATCCTTCTGGACAGCTTGCTGAAATTAACTTTTACCCCGCCCGCCTCGTAAAGAACCTTGTCCATGTATCCGCCGTCAATCAAGATGGCGATGGGCTTATCAAGCAATATTTCCTCCAAACAATCAGGACACTGGTAAAGATATTTCCGTATCAATTAACTCTTGAATATAGCCCCCAATATACCGAAAACCGGGCCAAATGGGTATCTAATTGGCAGCGGCCAGGACTCGCGGCGTCCCGGACCCCAGGTCCAGGCGCATGAGGTCCGCCGCGGCCCACACCGGCCCCCGGAAAACCGCCGATGCGGCCTCTGCGGCGGCGTCCGGATCGACAACGCTGTAGAGGTGGCTCAGCAGCAGGGCCTTGACCCCGGCCCGGGCCGCCAGAGAGCCGCTGGCCGTGGGGCCCAGGTGGCCCGGCTTGGGGGCTTGGTCCGTGGCCGCGCAGTTGGCGATGAGCAGGTCGGCGTCCCGGGACAATTCGACCAATTCCGGCGTGGCTTGGCTGTCGCCCAGGTAAACCAGGCTGCGGCCCCCGTATTCCAGGCGAAAGGCCAGGCTGCCAGGCAAATGGGCGGCTTTAGCGGCGCGAATCGTGACGCCGCCGACACTGTAGATACCGCCGTGTCGGGCGGCGGTCTCATGAAGCACTTCCGGACTTGGCGTCAGCCAGTGGCCGAAGACGTCCTCGATCTTTTGCAGGACATTCAATACATCGGGGTGGGCGATCAATTGGAGGCCTGTTTTGGCGGCCATATTCGGGGCGTAGTTCAGGGCGAAAAGAAAGGGAACCATATCGGCCAGGTGGTCCGGGTGCTGGTGGCTGAGCAGGATGGCGTCCACATCGGCGGGATCGTGGCCCGCCTGGAGCATGCCGCGCAGGGCGCCCTGGCCCAGGTCAATCAGTATGCCGTGGGGGCCGGCCTGAAGATGGTAGGCCGGTGACGAGCGGCCGCGGCGCAGCTCGCAGGAGCCCGAGCCCAGCACCGTCAATATCACCTGCCGCCCTCCGCCGTGGCGCGGATCTTGTCGCGGCGCTGCTTGATGGCCGTCAGCAGGGAGGCCGGAACCCGCAGGGTGCCCAGGCCGAAGCCAAGGATTATGTCCGGTTTGGGCGCTCCGTGGAAGTCCGAACCGCCGCTGACCACCAGACCCAGGCGGCCGGCCATGTCGGCGACGCGCTTGGTGGTGATCTCGTCATGCTCGGAATACAGGGCCTCCACGCCTTCCAGGCCGCATCCCTTGAGTTCGGCCAGGAGCCGTTCCAGGGCTGCCGGGTGGGCCTTCAAGAGGCCGGGGTGGGCCAATACCGGTACGCCTCCGGCCCCCCGGATCAGGGCTATGGCCTCGGGGGCGTCCAGACGCGCCTTGGCCACATAAGCCGGTTTGCCGTTGCCCAGGAAGCGGTTGAAGGCCTCCTGCCTGTTGGACACCGCGCCGATGTCGATGAGGGCCTGGGCGAAATGGGGTCTGCCTATCTGGCCGCCGCCGGAATAGGAGGCGATTTGCTCCATGGTCACGGCAAAGCCCAGTTCGTTGAGCTTGCCCACGATGCGCGGGTTGCGTTGGGCCCTGGCCTGCTGGAGCCTGGTCATGGTCTGTTCGAAATGCGGCTGGTGGTGATCCAGATACAGGCCTACCAGGTGCATCGAGCCCGTGGGGCCGCCGTTGATGCTGATCTCGACGCCGGGCACCACCTCGACGTCCAGCGCGGCCCCGGCGTCCAGGGCTTCGTCCAGGCCCTCGGTTGTGTCGTGATCGGTGACGGCCACTGCGGCCAGACCGGTTTTGGCGGCTGCCTTGACCAGCTCGCCCGGTGTAATACTGCCGTCGCTGGCCGTGGTGTGAGTGTGCAGATCGATAAATCGGCCTTGGTTTTGCGGGGGCATGGCTCACCTTGCTGGAACTTGTTTCTTTGGCAGGCTTCCAATAAGGCCGGCAAGGCCTTTTCCAACAGCCTCATTGTTTGATGCCAGTGGATTAAAGGGCTGTCAAGCAGAGCGGGCCATAAAAAAGCCCCATCCGCCAAAAGTTCGGCCAGATGGGGCTTACCGGCTGCGGGCGCCGATAATTACAAAATTACAAGGAAACCATCAATAGCGTTTCCAGCGCTCTATTCTTTCAAAGGCATCCTTTGCCGCCTTGAGCAGCGTGGCCAGGTCCACCGGTTTGGTGAAATAGTCGTCGAACCCCGCCTCCCGGCAGTCTGCAAGCTCGAAAAGCGAGACATAACCGGTGAAGGCGAACATCTGGGCCATTGGTGAAATTCCGCGGATGCGGCGGCAGAGATCAAGGCCGTTCATGCCCGGCATGTTCAAGTCCAGAAACATAACCGGTATGGTTTCCTTGGCCAATATTTCCAGGGCGTTTTCAGCGCTGTCGGTGGTGACGACCTGATATCCGGCATGGGTCAGCGCTTCCCCGATCAATTCCAATATGGGGACTTCGTCGTCAACGACGAGAATTTTTTTGCTCATTTCGCGCCCTCTTTTTGCCGGGGCCTTCAGTCGGTATTGCCGGTGGAGGATATGCTTAACGCAATTAATAATATTCTGGAGCAAACAGCGACGATGTTTCAATACTTTTGATTATGCATACTTGCGGTAATATTTTGTATTACCGTATACTTTTATTAAATGATCTGGAGGATGTTGTGGCCGCCGACAAGCAAACAGTGATCAGCTTCAAGGCCGACGAGACATTGGCGGCGGCCCTGGAGGGGTTGCCCAACCGGTCGGAGTTTATCCGCGAGGCTCTGATGGCGGCTCTGGGCGGGGCCTGTCCCCTGTGCCGGGGCACGGGCGTGCTTTCGCCCAGGCAGTTGGCCCATTGGGAGAGCTTCATCAGCACCCACGAGATTCGCAGGTGTCCACAGTGTCACGGAGTGCAGTTTGTTTGCGAGCATGAACTAGACCAGGGTGGTGATGGTGGATGTAATTGAGCTGACAAATGTGAGCTTCGAACGCAGCGGCCAAGGCATTTTGCGCGATGTGAACCTGCATATCGGCCCCGGCGATTTCGTGGCCGTGGTCGGGCCCAACGGAGGCGGCAAGACCACATTGCTCAAACTGATGCTCGGCCTGTTGGCGCCCACCACGGGCAGGGTCAGCATCTTTGGCCTGCCGCCGGTCCAGGCCCGCAGCATGGTCGGTTACATGCCCCAATATTCCAGCCTCGACCCCGGTTTTCCGCTGACCGTGGGCGAAGCGGTGCTCATGGGCCGCCTGGCTCCGGGCAGGGGGCTGGGTTTCTGGGGCCGGGCCGACAAGGATGTTGCGGCAAAGGCCCTGGGGCATGTGGGGCTGGCCGATCTGATCCGCCGGCCCCTGGCCGAACTCAGCGGCGGCCAGCGCCAGCGGGTTCTGGTGGCCAGGGCCCTGGTGGGCGAACCAAAGCTGCTGCTGTTGGACGAACCCACCAGCAACGCCGATGTGCGCTCGGAACACGATTTTTACGACCTGCTCCTTGAGCTCAACCAGGCCATGACCATAGTGGTGGTCACCCATGACCTGGGCTTTGTCTCGCCCTATATCCAGCATGTGGCCTGCGTGAACAAGGATGTGCTTTTTCATCCCACCAGCGAGGTCACCGGCGAGGTCATCAGCCGGGTTTACGGCGGGCCGGTGTCCATGGTTCGTCACGATCATCACCACGAAAAGATGGGCGGGTGTTTTGATGAATGAGTTTTGGGCCTGGCTGGGCGCGACGGCCCCCCAAGGCGGCTTTCTGGCGGCCCTGGCCCATAACGGCTTTTTGCAAAACGCCCTCTGGGCCGGACTGCTGGCCAGCTTTTCCTGCGGGATTATGGGCGCCTACGTGGTGGCCCGGCGCATCAGCTACATCGCCGGAGCCATTGCCCACTGCGTGCTTGGCGGCATGGGCGCGGCCGGTTACGCCCGGGCCGTGCTGGGCTGGCAGTGGGCCCACCCCTTGCTGGGCGCCGCCGCGGCCGCCCTTTTGGCGGCGGTTGTCATCGGCCAGGTCAGCCTCAAGGCCAGCCAGCGCGAAGACACCATTATCGGCGCGGTGTGGGCCGTGGGCATGGCCGTGGGCATTTTGTTCATCGCCCGGACTCCGGGCTATGACACCGACCTGATGGGCTATCTGTTCGGCAATATCCTGATGGTAACCCCCGGCGACCTGTGGCTCATGGCCGGGTTGGACCTGATAATCGCTGTTACGGTGCTATTGTTTTACAACCGACTTCTGGCCGTGTGTTTTGACGAGGAGTTCGCCCGCCTGCGCGGCCTGCGCACGGACTTCTACTACATGTTGCTGCTGTGCCTGACGGCTATGACCGTGGTGCTGTTGTCCACGGTGGTGGGCATCATCATGGTCATCGCCCTGCTGACCCTTCCGGCGGGCAGCGCTTCGGTCTTCTGCCGCCGCCTAAGCGGGGTCATGGTCTGGGCCGTGCTGCTATCGATGGCGCTGACCAGTGGAGGTCTGTATCTCAGCTACGGGCCGGACCTGCCCACCGGCGCGGTGATCATAGTCCTGGCCGGGGTTGTATACCTTGTTTCGGCCTCCGTGGCCTGGCTCAGGCGCTCCTAAGGCGTTCATACAAATTTGTAGGAGCATATTACGTCTTCGTACAAAAATGTCAGTTGTTTAGGATCGAAATGGAAAGCCTATTCTAACGGGTTGTTTTTGTACCGTAATTCCAAGTGGGTATCTGGCATCCCTCTTGCTACAGATGTTTAGCAGGCAAACTTTTCAGCAAGGAGATGGCCCAATGCCTAGCACCATCGGCAGGGCGCGGGATGTGCTCGAGCCCGTACACCGCGCGGCCAGCGGAACATGGGATCTGTCAGCCAGGGCGAATATACCGCGTTTCGGCGCATTGAAACTGGCGGCCGGGTTGTTCAATGCCCTGCAGGAACGCCTACAGGGAATAATAACCTCAATCGCCGGGCGCTCGGTGGCCATGTCCCAGGCCGCGCCGGAATTGGCCCGTCTGGCCGTGGAACTCGACCAGGGCGCCCGCGTCCAGGCCGAAAAAGCCAGCCATATCGCCCAGGCCGTGGCTGAAATCTCCCAGCAGACTTCCGTTATCGCCCAGAGCACGGCCAGGGCCGTTGATTTCGCCGGGCAGGTGGCCCAGGCCACCGTGGAATTGCAGGAAACGACCAGGTCCATCGGCCAGGCCATGAATCTCATCCGCAAGGTGGCCAGCCAGACCCGGCTGTTGTCCATCAACGCGGCCGTGGAAGCCGCCAGAGCCGGGGAACACGGCGCCGGTTTCGCCGTTGTGGCCGGCGAAGTCCAGAGCCTGGCCGACCAGTCCATGGAAGCGGCCAACAAGGTGGAGGACTTCCTGTCGTCAATCGGTGTGGGCGTCGAACAACTGGTGGCGGCCGTGGGCGGTGAAAACGACGCGGGCGGATTGCATGGGCTGCTAAGGGATATCTCATCCTCGGCCCTTCGGCAGGATGACGATGTGGAGGCCGTATCGGCCGATATCGAGGAAATCGCGGCATCGGCCAGCCAGCAGGCTGACGCGGTGGCCCATATCCGGGGCCTCGGCGAAAAGGCGAAAGACCATGCCGACAACCTGTTGACCTCTGTTGGCGTATTCCGCCTGGACGCCCATCGCCGTGCCCTGGCCATAGTGGAGTCCCTGGCGGCCGATCCGGAAATCAGCAGCATGAGCCGCGGCCGCCAGGAAAGCGCGATGCGCCGGGCCGTGGGCCGGGGCGAGATGTTCGAGCTGCTTTACATCACCAACGCGGCCGGGCGGCAGACCACCGGCAACATCGCGCCAATGAACGTTGACGCCTCGGCATACGGCCGCAACTGGTCCCAGCGGCCCTGGTACCGCGGCGTGGCCGAGACGGGCCGCAGTTATGTCTCGGATATCTACCGCTCCTCGGCCACCGGTGATTTTTGCTTCACCGTCTCCACGCCCCTGGTTGGGGCGGACGGAACAATGGCCGGAGTGCTGGCCGCTGACGTGCAGTTCGCCAAGATGCTTGATGCGCCTTCTGCGCCCAAAGCCCTTCCAGGCGTCTGAAACTGTGCTAAACTGGATATCATTGGTAGGCATTCAGGCCTTTTTCAGGCCGTGCAGGTAACTCAAGGAGGGCGAACATGAGTACATTTGGCTCGGTTGACGAAATTCTGGATTTTGCTATCGAAAAAGAGAAGGAAGCCGCCCGTTTCTACAGCAAGATGGCCGCTGGGATGAGTAAACCATGGATGGCCGAGGTGTTTCGCGGCTTTGCGGACCAGGAACTGAGCCATATCACCAAGCTGGAACAGGTCAAGGCGGGCGGCGAACTCAAACCGGTCGAGGGCAAGGTAACCGACCTGAAATTGTCCGACTATCTGATCGATGTGGATGTCGCCGACTCGCAAAAGCTCAATTACGCCGAAGCACTGACCCTGGCCATGAAAAGGGAAAAAGCCGCGTTCAAGCTCTATATGGATCTGGCCCAAGTCACCGATGATCAACGGCTCAAGGACGCCTTTACGGCCCTGGCCCAAGAGGAAGCCAAGCATAAACTCTACATGGAAATCGAGTACGACGAAAAAATCCTCAAAGACAACTAGCCCAGGGGGGGGGGGGGGGGGGGGGGGGGGGGGGGGGGGGGGGGGGGGGGGGGGGGGGGGGGGGGGGGGGGGGGGGGGGGGGGGGGGGGGGGGGGGGGGGGGGGGGGGGGTGGGGGGGGGGGGGGGGGGGGGGGGGGGGGGGGGGGGGGGGGGGGGGGGGGGGGGGGGGGGGGGGGGGGGGGGGGGGGGGGGGGGGGGGGGGGGGGGGGGGGGGGGGGGGGGGGGGTGGGGGGGGGGGGGGGGGTGGGGGGGGGGGGGGGGGGGGGGGGGGGGGGGGGGGGGGGGGGGGGGGTGGGGGGGGGGGGGGGGGGGGGGGGTGGGGGGGGGGGGGGGGGGGGGGGGGGGGGGGGGGGGGGGGGGGGGGGGGGGGGGGGGGGGGGGGGGGGGGGGGGGGGGGGGGGGGGGGTGGGGGGGGGGGGGGGGGGGGGGGGGGGGGGGGGGGGGGGGGGGGGGGGGGGGGGGGGGGGGGGGGGGGGGGGGGGGGGGGGGGGGGGGGGGGGGGGGGGGGGGGGGGGGGGGGGGGGTGGGGGGGGGGGGGGGGGGGGGGGGGGGGGGGGGGGGGGGGGGGGGGGGGGGGGGGGGGGGGGGGGGGGGGGGGGGGGGGGGGGGGTGGGGGGGGGGGGGGGGGGGGGGGGGGGGGGGGGGGTGGGGGGGGGGGGGGGGGGGGGGGGGGGGGGGGGGGGGGGGGGGGGGGGGGGGGGGGGGGGGGGGGGGGGGTGGGGGGGGGGGGGGGGGGGGGGGGGGGGGGGGGGGGGGGTGGGGGGGGGGGGGGGGGGGGGGGGGGGGGGGGGGGGGGGGGGGGGGGGGGGGGGGGGGGGGGGGGGGGGGGGGGGGGGGGGGGGGGGGGGGGGGGGGGGGGGGGGGGGGGGGGGGGGGGGGGGGGGGGGGGGGGGTGGGGGGGGGGGGGGGGGGGGGGGGGGGGGGGGGGGGGGGGGGGGGGGGGGGGGGGGGCCTGGGTTCCCATATCGCGGGCAGCACTCAACGCCCCAATAAACGCAAATGGCTCCGGCCGGACTCCCAAAACACGTTGGAGACCGGCCGGGGTTTTCGTTTCCAAATCGCGGGCAGCACCCATCGCCCTAATAAACGCCAATGGCCCCGACCAAAAGCTTTATATTTACGACATTGTGCGATAAAGGATGTCGGCCATGGACGGCCGACCCGGCGCAGCGCGAAGCCATGCGCCGCAAGCCCCGGATCGGATTTATTCCGTCCGGGGCGCTGCACTTCGGCCCAGGGACGGGCCGAGGTGCAAGAAAACAGCAGGGCCGACCCGGCGCAGCGCGAAGCCATGCGCCGCAAGCCCCGGATCGGATTTATTCCGTCCGGGGCGCTGCACTTCGGCCCAGGGACGGGCCGAGAAACAAGAATTGGTTTTAAAAATGAAAGCTGACCTTTAGCTGCGCCATCCAGCCGGGGTCGATATCGATTCGGCCCTGGTCGTCGTCGCCGTAGTTTTCGCCCTGGAACATCATCCGCTCAAACACGTAGCCGGCCGATAGTTGCAGCACGATGTTGTCCGTGGCCACGAACTCAACCCCGCCCATGCCGCGCATTTCATAGTAAAACAGCCGGTTTTCCTCCCTTGGGCGGTCGGAGAGAAAGTAGTCCTGATAGGTCCAGGCGTAGCTGGCGAATATACTCCACTGGTTGTTGAATTTCCAGGAGGCCTCGGCGTAGACGTTGCGCAGCGGAAAGTAGATGACCTTCAGGGTCAGCGGTTCAACCGGCCGCCAACTGATGAAAAACAAGGGCGCGCCGAGCATCATGCTCAGGCTTTTGTCGTCATTGGTGTATAGCCAGCCCACGCCGGGAAAGGGGATGCCCGGCAGGAAGTCGGTGATGCTGGAGTAAAAAAGGAAGAAATACATGCCGTGGTTTTTGTTGATGTCGTAACGGGCGAATGCCGCGCCGTTGTAGGCTATCTCGTCGCCGGAATTGAAAGGCTTGTCCGACGGCGAGCCGATGGCCGCGCGCACTCCGCCGACCCACTGCTGGTTGATCTTGCGGCGGTAGCTGACGCCGATGTTGAGGTCCCACAGCTCGTCGGGGAATTTGCGGTTGACCTCGGGCAGGATCAGTTCGCTGTCCACCAGCCGCACATCGGCGCTGAGGCCCAGGGCCAATTCGTTGCGTTGGTCTTGCCAAACCGGGGTCTGAAAGGCCAAGTCATGCTTTTGCATGGCAAAGTCATAGTCGCTGTCCTGAACCTTTTCCTCGCTCCAGAACCTGCCGGTGTACGAAGCCTCGGTTTCCATATTGCCGAACCGCGGGCTGAGCAGACGGAAAAAGGCCGAATCGGCTGCGGCGGCCGAGTTGGCAATAACCAGGCTCAAGGCGGCGAGCGTTAGGACTTTCAGGCATTTTGTCATGAATCAATAAACCTTTGCTCGGGTGATCGATGAAAACCGTATCGTGTATGCTAGCTGGATATTTTTTTCAGCAAAGCGGAAAACATCCCAAAGGGCAAGATGCTCTTCAGGGCCCAGAACAGTTTGGCGTCTCTGCCCGCCAGGTAGCGGAGCTTGGTGTTGTTGTCCGTGGCTGCTTTATAAATTACTTTTGCCACAACGACCGGGTCGCTCAAGAGGTTGCGCCGCGCCTCGTATTTGGCCAACCTGCCGTCAAGCGTTCGCTCATAGGATGGAACATCGCTTTTTCTGACCAGAATCGCGTTGGCGGCAAAGTTTGTATCAATTGCTCCCGGCTCCACTATCTTTACTTTTATTCCCAACGAATTCAACTCAAACCTGACAGACTCGCTGTAACCTTCCAGGGACCACTTTGCCGAAGCGTAAAAGCTGCTCAGCGGCACGCCAACACGGCCGCCCAGAGACGAGATGTTGATGATGGTCCCCCTGCCCGCTTTGCGGAAATAGGGGAGTATCTCCCGGGTGACATTCATTACGCCAAAGACATTTACGTCGAACAACGCTTGAATCTGGGCGGCGGTGGCGGCCTCGAAAGGCCCCACGAGCGTATATCCCGCGCAATTGACCAACACATCGACCTTGTTGAAAACGCCATAAGCCTGATCAATGGCATTTTTTATGCTGGCGGCATCGGTTACGTCAAGTTGGATGCAACGCATGTTCGTGTAACTTGGCAATACCTGTTCTTTTTCAGGATGCCTCATTGTGGCAGCAACATTCCAGCCCCTGTCATGGAAATAAATGGCTGTTTCCTTGCCTATTCCGGAAGAGCATCCCGTGATCATGACCGTGTTTTTCATTTGTTTCCCCATTAGTAGTTTTACTAACTAACTATATTGATAAAATTTTTTAGATTTTTTTCAGTAAAGAAACAAGAGTTTCCAACTCACCGTCTTTCAATCGGGATACTATTTGTTCGGCAAATACTTTGTGCATGATGTTGTATTGATCAATTACGCCGGTGCCTTTTTGGGTAAGGCTCAGTTGGTAGCTCCTTCTGTCGTCTTGGGATTTGCTTTTGCTGACAAGGCCCATTTCGATCAGTTTGGCAACCATGACCGTAACGGTGGGTTTGCTCAACTCCAACCTCTTGGCCAGTTCATTGAAAGTAGGCTCACCCAGTTTGTGAATGACCTCGATATATCTGAAGTTGGCCATTGACAGATTCTGGAAATCGCTTTGCTCTATTTGCTTGGCCTTCAGCTCATGCAGCTTTTCTGATACACCTTGCAGGGCTTCCATCAGTTGTTCGGCTTTGCTCATCTGCGTTTCCATAGGTTAGTTAGCAAAACTAACTTATATTTTTCGCGGACGTCTGTCAATAGAAATTCCCTCCCATGAATTTCAGTGGTAACGGCTGCCGGATTACCGGGCGGAATCTTTGTAAGTTTCTTTCAGGAAAAAAGCAAACCCCAGGGCCACCACCGCGGCGCCCAGGCAGAGTTGGAATATCTTGGCATAGGCGTCGCTGCTGTAAATGGGGCATGAATCGCCGGTGCACTGCTCCAGGACAAGGCCCAAGATCGGCTGACTGACCGCGCCGCCCAGGAACGGAAAGATGTTTACCAGACCCACCGCAGTACCGGCGATCTGGTTGGGGAACAGCTCCTTGGACGCCGCGAAACCCAGGGCCGAGGACGAGGCGCAGCTCACGGTGATTACCAGGCAGCCCAGATAGAGCCCCCAGAGAGGCACGCCCGCCGGATCAAATGCGGGCATGACCAGCGCCGCGATCAATAGCGCCACCGTACCCACAATGACCCATTTGCGCGAGTGCAGGCGGTCGGACAGCCAGGCCAACAGGGGGCTGCCAATGATCATGCCCAAGGCCACCAGGGATAAAACCCCGCCCGCTTCGGATTTGGACATGCTGTGCACGTGCATCATGTAAGGTCCGGCCCACAGGCCCAGCAGGCCGAAAAAGATTACGCCGGTGAAAAAGAACCAGCCGGCTAGGGGGTAAAACTGGGCCTCGGACAGCACGAACTTCAGGCCGGCGAAGAGGCTGATTTTTTCTTCTTCGACACTTGTTTCAAACCTTTGTTCAGGCGGCGGATAGCCCTTGTCCGACGGGTCGTCCCGCACGAAGATCCAGATCATGACGGCCACGGCAAGGCTCACCCCGCCGATGATCCAGAAGCTGACCCGCCAGCCCACCAGGCCGGTGAGCCAGGCCAGAGGCTGGGATGAGGCATAGGCCCCCAGCCCGCCCATGGACAGCAGCACGCCGGTCATCATGGCGAATTGGGAATAGGGAAACCAGCGGGTGAGGATCTTGGTGGTGGGCACGAAGACCAGGGCCACGCCCAGGCCCACCAGGACCCTGGCCGCCACGGCCGATGCGGCCGACCAGGCCGCGCCGAACAGCAGCGAGGCCACTCCGGCCAGTAAGAAGAACAAGGATACGCTCTTGCGGGGGCCCCATGAATCCGACAGCAGCCCGGCGGGGATCTGCATCAGGGCGTATGGATAAAAATAGGCCGAGGCCAAAACGCCCATCAGGGTGGGGCTGGCCTCCAAGTCATTCATCAGGTCCAGGGCCACCACGGCGGGGCACATGCGATGGAAGAACACCAGCATGTAGCCGAGGGCCAGGATGCCAAAGACAACCCAGCGGTAGCCTACGGGCCCGTATTGGGAAGGCGAGGTGGAATGCAAGACGAACCTCCGCTTGTTTGGCCGTGGGCTAGCCGTGGGACAGATGCAAAAGCTTATCGCGGACCAATGCAAAAGCAAACAATGTTTTGCCTAGTCGGAAACGCGGACCTGATTCTTGCCGTTTTGTTTGGCCGCGTACAGGGCTTCGTCGGCCCGGGCAAAAAGGTCCTGCATGCTTTCGTGGGGCCTCGCCTGGGCCACGCCGATGGATACGGTGATATTCACCTTTTGTCCGGCCAGGGTCTCGAAGGAGCTTTGCTCCAGTTTGCCGCGGATGCGCTGGGCCACCTGGGTGGCCTGGTCTGCGTCGGCGTCCGGCAACAGCAGCAGAAATTCCTCGCCGCCGAAACGGCAGGGCGTGTCATCGGCCCTGGCGCAACCTTGCATGATCTCCGCCAGCAGCCTCAGGGCCTTGTCGCCTTCACTGTGGCCATAGGTGTCGTTGACCTTTTTAAATTCGTCCAGGTCCAAGACCAAGAGCGAAAGCGGCTGGTTGGCGTTGTCGGCATGGGTGAGGCCGTTGCTGAACCGCTGGTCAAAAAGGCGCCTATTTGGCAGGCCGGTAAGCTGGTCGGTCATGCTGGCCTGTTGATAGTTGCGGCGGCTGCGGTCCAAGGCCCTGTTTTCGCTTTCCAACGATCTGATGCGGTCGGCCAAAGCCAGGGAAAGAAGCATGGCTTCCAAGGCAGGCGCCAGACAAAAAACAACGTCGCCGGGAAATTCAGGTGGTAAAAGGCCCATCAGCCATAGGATGTAGGGGACCACCCCCATAAGAAATACGAGGTAAGCCAGGGTTAAGTATTTGGCCGGGGAATAGCCTCGGCCCCAGGCAAATAGACCGGCGACGACCGCCAGAATGGGGCCGAACAAACCGCCGATTTCGCTGAGACGGGCGGCCACTTCATATTGGCCGAAAGTGCCGGCAAACGACAGTAGAGCACCCAATGCCTGGGTTGCGTAAAGCAGCTTGTGAATGAGCGGATTGTTGCCTTTGGTATTGAGAAAGACGCGAATAAACCAGGCACTAAAGAAAATCACGCTGCCCAATGAAATCCAAGTGAAGCGCGGCAATAGTATTTGAATACCCAGCGCGGCGGCATGCCCGTTTTCCAGGACCAGATTGATGACAAAGGACAAAATGTAGCAGACATAAAGCAGGTAGACGTTTTCGCGCAGTGAAATGAAGAGAAAGAAATTATATATCCCCAATGCCAGCAAGGTTCCGTAGATCACGCCGAAAAACATGGAAGCTAAAGTGGTGGATTCGGCCAGGGCCACGGGAGACAACAAGCTCAGGCGGAAAATCTGGGGCGCTTGGTCATGAACGCGAATGTAATAGGTGGTGGTTTGGCCCGGCGCGGGCCAAAGGCTAAAAACGAATGTGCGCAAACCGTACGGCATTTTGTCGGCTTGGCCGTTGATACCGCTGGCGATGGTTTCATAGCCGCCGGGGGTTCCGGCCTCTGGGATATAGATGTCCAGGTGTAACAATGAGGTGGCTTGGACATTTAAAAGCCAGCGCATGATGGTGGTGTGGTCGCTGAGACAGCCCCGGAGAGAAAAACGGATCCAAATACAGCTGTTGGGCGTTAATGATATCCTGGGTGAATTATTGGCTCTGAACCTGGCCGCCATGTCCGGCGCGGATACCTGGGCGATGGTCAGTTCGCTCGACGGGTCTTCAAGTATCCGGGCCGCCGAGGCTATGTCGTATTGACGGCCCTCGGGTTCCAGCAACAGGGCCGCGGCATTGGCCGAGCCTGGCTGGACAGCGGCAAAAAACAGCACCAGCGCCAGAATTGTCGCAAAACCCAGGCCTGTCGGCCGGAGGTTGGCATTTTCACGGATGGATGTGGTCAATGCTAGGTACTCACGGGTTACAAGAGAACTTATACGACCGACTCAATCTGCCAGATTCGCCGCTACGGCGCAATAGCATATGAACCTTGGTCGGATGGATTAATCCAAGGTCTGGCGGTAGCGCTTTACGGCCACGAAAACCGCCACCACCATGAACAGCGCGATGGGCCAGATGTGGGGCAGGGCCTCGGCAAAGCCATTTCCCTTGAGCAGGATGCCCCGGATCAGGCGCAGGTAGTGGGTCAGGGGCAGGGCTTGGCCGATATACTGGGCCCATACCGGCATGCCCCGGAAGGGAAACATGAAGCCCGACAGCAGGATCGACGGGAGAAAGAAGAAAAAGGCCATCTGCACGGCCTGGAGCTGATTCTGGGCGATGGTCGAAAAAGTGAGCCCCACGGCCAGGTTGGCGGCGATGAAAATGATCGAGGAAATATACAACAGCCATAGGTTGCCCAGAAACGGCACCTGGAACAGCAGCTTGGCCGCCAGCATGATCAGCGAGATCTGCACGTAACCTACAAGAATGTATGGCACCAGTTTGCCCAGGATCACCTCCAGGGGCCGCACCGGCGTGGTCAGCAGATTTTCCATGGTGCCCCGTTCGCGCTCCCTGGTCATGGCCAGGCCGGTGATGATCACCAGGGTCATCGACAGCACCACGCCCATCAGGCCGGGCACGATGTTGTACTGGGTCTCGCCCTCGGGGTTGTAGGCCTTGTGGATCACCACCTGGATGGGGCTTTGGCTCTGGAGCAGGTTGGTCAGTGGTCCGGTCAGGTCCCGTTTTAATGCGTCCGAGGAAAGCTGGGTCAGGGAACTCAGGGCGTTGCCCACGGCCGCCGGGTCTGTGGCGTCGGCCTCGATGAGCACCGTGGGCCGCTGACCCCTGGCCAGGCGCCGGGAGAAATCCACCGGTATGTTGACTACGAACTGCACGTCGCCCAGGGCCAGGGCCCGTTGTCCTTGTTCTTCCTTGTCGTATTCGGCCACGAAATCAAAGTATGTGCTGTTTTTCATGGCCTCCAGCAGAGTCCGGGAAAAATGGCCCTTGTCGGCGTTGATTACCGCCGTGGGCAGATGACGGGGGTCGGAGTTGATGGCGTAGCCGAAGAGGATGAGCTGCATCAGGGGGATCATGATCATCATGGCGAAGGTGATGCGGTCCCTGCGCATCTGCACGAATTCCTTGCGGATCATGGCCCAAAGGCGGCGGAAGGAAAAAGAGTATTTCTTCACGGCTTGGCCCCCGAGCGCTGCATCAGGTCGATGAATACCTCCTCCAGGCTGGTCTCCACCTCCCGCCATTGCAGATCGCCGCTCATGAAAGGCCCGATGCTTTTTCTCAGGGCCGCCGCGTCCCGGCCGCTGACGTGCAGGGTGTTGCCAAAGGGCGCCACCTGGTCCACGCCGGGCAGTCCTTCCAACTGGCGGCCCAACTCGTACAGGTCGTCGCCGCTGACCGACCAGGTGGTCAAACTCTCGTCGGCGATGACCTCGTCCACCGTGCCTTTGGCCAGCAGATCGCCGTAGGCTATATAGCCCAGGCGGTTGCAGCGTTCGGCCTCGTCCATGTAATGGGTGGTGATCAGGGCGGTTATGCCCTCGCCGGTAAGGCGGTGGACATGGTCCCAGAACTCCCGGCGGGCCTTGGGGTCCACGCCGGCGGTGGGTTCGTCCAACAGCAACAGCTTTGGGCTGTGGATCAGACAGCAACCCAGGGCCAGGCGCTGTTTCCAGCCGCCGGACAGGGTGCCGGCCAACTGGTCGCGGTAGGGCTCCAGCTCCAGGCGCTCCAGCACGCCGTTACGGGCCTGGGCCACGTTGTTCATGCCGTAGAGCGAGGCCACGAAGTCCAGGTTTTCCGAAACAGTCAGGTCGGTGTAAAGGCTGAAATGCTGGGCCATGTAGCCCACTTGGGGCTTTATCAAATGGCTCTCGGTGATGATGTCGTGGCCCAGGCAGGTGCCGCTGCCTTCATCGGGCACCAGCAGGCCGCAAAGCATGCGTAAGAAGGTTGTTTTGCCGCTGCCGTTGGGTCCCAAAAAGCCGTAGATCTCGCCCTGGCGCACTTGCAGGTCCAGGCCATTGACCACGGTTTTTGGGCCGAAGCGCTTGGTCACCCCGTTGACGTTGATGATTAGCTGGCTATTGGGCACCGGCGGCGTCTCCGCCTTCGATGCGCACGTCAATGGGCTGGCCTGGATGAAGCGTCTTGGCCAGTTCCATCTCCGGCGTGGCCTCCACCATGAACATCAGCTTGTGCCTGTTGTTTACGCTGTAGATCACCGGCGGAGTGTACTCCACCTGGGGCGAGATATAGCTGATGGCCGCGGTCTGGCCTTTCGGGCAGCCATCGCAGCCAAAAGCGACCTTTTGCCCCAACTTGAGGGCCCCGGCCATGGTCTCGGGCACGAAAAAACGCAGCTTGACATCGCCCGGCGCCAACAGCTGCACCACCGGCGAACCGGCCGGAGCGTATTCGCCTATGGTGTAGAGCGTGTCAAAGACCAGCGATTCGGCGGCGGCATACTGGGTCTTTTGAGAGGCCCTCCATTGGGCCTGCTTGAGCTTTTCCCGGGCAGCCCCCAGAGCGTCGGTGGCGGCCTGAATTTCGTCTTCCCTGGCCCCCAGCCGGGCCGTGGCCAGTTGGGCCTCTATGTTTTTCACGGCGGCCTTGTCGGCCAGATACGCTGTGTGGTACTGGTCGTATTCGCTTTCCGGAATGGCTTTTTCCCTGTAGAGCTTCTTGCGCCTTAGATATTGCGTTTCGCTGAGCTTCAGTTTGCTCATGGCCTGGGATAGCTGGGCCTCGATGGCCTGGATCTCCGTGGGCCGGGAGCCCTTTTTCATATTGGCCAGGGTGGCCTCGGCCTGGGCCGCGCCGGCGGCGGCCTCTCGCACCGCGTCGGCCTCGGGCTGGGGCTCCAGGCTGAACAACTCGGCACCCTGCTGCACCCTTTGGCCCCGCCGCACATGCAAAGACTCTACCCTGCCGCCCACCGGAGCGGCAACGAAGGTGAACTGGCCCTCGATATAGCCTTGCATTGTTCCATCGTCGTCAGGTTGGCAAGCGGAAGTGAGAATCAGGGCCGCGGCCAAAAGCGCGGCCGCCAGATATTTGGGCATTTCGCTCTCCAGGGTGCTGTCTCATCACCAATATTCAGCTTAGCCCAACTTTGCCACGGCAGTCCACAAGCGCCTCAATTCGTCGCCTTTTTTTGATTTTTGGCCAATTTGTGCTACTGTTGCCGGACATTGCCGCCTCTCGGGGCGTTCCATACCAATCCGAAAGGAAGATTCCATGAGTGAAGTAAAAGCCGGCGACAAGGTGCAGGTTCATTACACCGGTAAGTTCGAGGACGGCGAAGTCTTTGACAGCTCCGACGGCCGCGAACCGCTGGCCTTCAGCGCCGGAGGACCGGAACTGATCCCCGGCGTGAGCAATGCTGTGGTGGGCATGAAGTTGGGCGACAAAAAGAGCGTGACCATCCAGCCCGAACAAGGTTACGGTCCGCGCAACGAAGATATGGTCCAGCAGGTGCCCATCGACCGCATGCCAGAGGGCGTCCAGGTGGGCATGCAGCTTCAGGCCCAGGTGGAGGACCAGGTGATTCCCCTGGTGGTGACGGCTATGACCGAAGAATATGCCGAGGTCGACGCCAACCACCCCCTGGCCGGCAAAGTGCTGGTGTTTGATCTCGAGCTGGTTTCCATTGACTAGTCTTGAAAACAGCAGAGGCTCCACCGAGCCTTTTCCCGGTGGGGCCCCTGCCGTACAATCCGGTTGGGGTTTTTAGCCTCCGATGATGCCCGCCGGGGCATCATCCGCTCCATTGCTCCCAAAAAACAATTGGTCATGAACTGGCTTCATTTTTTATTCTATGCCCCCGACGGAAGACATAGCAATAAAAATGCTAGGGTTTGGCGATATATCGTCAAATGGCTGTAATTAAAATAGATTTGGCGAGAGTGTATGGCTGCTATTTTGGGAATAGGCGGCAGCCCGCGCAAAAACGGCAACTCGGCCGTTTTGCTGGAGGCCTTTCTGGACGGCGCGGCCCAGGCGGGCGCGGAAACCAGGATTTTTTACCTCAACGAGATAACCGTGCACCCCTGCCTTGGCTGCGAAAAATGCCGCCGCCATAAAAAATGCACCCGCCTGTTGGACGGCATGCAGGACATCTATCCGGAAATCGAAAAAGCCCAAGGTCTGGTCCTGGCCACGCCCGTGCACAACTACAACGTCACCGCCCTGCTCAAGGCCTTTATCGACCGCCTGTATTGTTACTATGACTTCACCGACGAGCGCCCCAGAGGCTGGTCCAGCCGCCTTGCCGGTCAGGGCCGCCGGGCCGCCATCATCGGCGTATGCGAACAGACCGCCGCCGAGGGCATGGGCCTGACCATGGAAGCCATGCGCCTGCCGCTGACGGCCCTGGGTTATGACGTGGCTTATTCGCTGGAAGCCCATGAAGTCTTTGATCGGGGAGCCGTTAAAAACCAACCCGACGTCCTGGCCCGGGCAGTCCGCCTGGGCCGCGAGATGGCGCGGAGTTTGGGCGCCTAAAGCACACGGCCCAGCGCTCGGCAACATCACCATGTTTTTTCAGGATGGGCTGGACGGAATGGGCCAGGGTGCTGGTATCAAACGGATTCCAGCTCTTCTTCGTTGAGCTTGCGGCCGCAATCCGGGCAATTGACGCACTCTTTATGCTCGTCATCAAAAAAGCGGCAGTGCCACCCAGACGCGCCGTGCAGATATTCGATCCATATCTGCTTGCCGCAGCGGCAATAGGCCGCCTGGGAGTAGACCGTCACTTTTCTTCAATGGCCGCCGCGGGCCGGTAAACCGAACGGTGGGCGTTGAGCGAAGGCCGGTTGGCCGAAAGGTTGCGCTTGTGCCAGTCTTCGCTGAGGGTGAACGCCTCCTCGCCGTCGCGCGGACTTGAGGGGGTCAGAAATTCCTCGGCGATCCATTGCCGCACCAGGGCCTCGCCCTGCTCCTGGTCCAGACCCAGCACCCTGCTGATTTCCGGGATGGTTATGCGGTCGTTTTCATTGAACATGGGCAGTACCCGCTTTTGCTGCTTGAGCAGCTTGCGCCGGGCCTCGTTGTCCAGACGGTCCTTGCGCCGGGTTTTGGTCTCCTGGGCCACCGGGCCGCCCTCTTTGAGGTAGGTATGCAGGTTGTTCAGAAAACCCTGCACCATCCAATCGCCCAGCAGGCCCGACTCGATCAGGCTGCTGGCCTGCATGGTCTGGGAAAATTCCCGCCACTGCTCATGGACCTTGTCACTTATTTGGATTTCAATGCGCGGCATATCGGCCACCTCCCGGCTTGATTTTTACCATCAAGCGCTCCGGCGGTCCACTGGGCCATGGGCTTCCGCCCCACCGGGAAACAAGTTTGTTGTTTGTTTTTAGCCGGCAACGCGGGTAAAGATTGATAAGCATCAATTTGTCGGCGCGAAAGGGTTGCTCATGGACGATTCAATGGTGATTTGGCTGTACGGCTCAACGGAAAGCAGAAACCGGGCCGGGGAACTTCGCCTGGCCTTGGAAAAAAAGGCCCGCTGCCTGTTCCTGGGCCCTCCGGGCGATCCTCCGCCGGATCTGGACCTTGGCCCGGAGCCGGATTTGTCCTTGGCCCTGGCGACATGCCCGGACGGCCTGCGGCCCTCCGCGGTGATTATGCTCGATGGTTTGGATGATGTAGGCGGCGACGCGCTGCCGTGCCCGGTCATTGCCTGGGAAGGTTCGGTGCGGGACGTAATCGATGCCGTCCAAGACAAATTGGAAAATGGCCCGGATCTGCCCTGGCTGGAGCATGTGCAGGTGAACATGCCCCTGCGGGATCTGCTGGGGACTTACCGCGGCCTGGTCGAGGGCAGCACGGTCAATTTGGAAATCGGATTCGACGCCGAGGCCCTGGACTCCTTTGGCCCGGACGAGATCGCCCAGGCCAAGGCCCTGATCAGTGGCCGGAGGATCACGGCCCATCTGCCGTTCATCGATCTGGTTCCGGCCTCGACCGATCCCCTGGTGGCCGCCGTGGCCGCCAAGCGCCTGGGCGCGGCCGCCGAGTTGGCCGTGGAGTTCGGCGCCGTGCAGGCCGTGGGCCATCTGGGCTATTCCGAGGTCATGCACCGTGACTTGGAGGCATTTGCCGGGCTTTTCGCCGCCGCACTTACCCCCATCGCCCAAACCCTTGACGCGGGCGGCTGTCGTTTGTGCCTGGAAAACACCCTGGAGCTTTTTACCGCGCCCCTGGTGGGTTGCCGCCGGGCCTTGGCCAAGGCCTCGGGCCTGGCCATCGGTTTCTGCCTGGATACGGGTCATGCGGTGAGCTTTTCCCGCACGCCCCTGGCCCAATGGTGGCATGCCTTTGCCCCGGATATCTGGGAGATGCATCTGCACGACAACGACGGCAGCGACGACCTGCACCATCCGCCGGGCAGCGGCATAGTGGATTGGAGCTTCATCGCCGCCAAGCTGGCCGAATTGCCCCGTCTGCCGGTACTCACCCTGGAGCCGCACACCGAGGCCCATTTCTGGGCGTCGCTGAGGGGCTTGGAGCGGGTGTGGGGCAGGCCGGGCCGTTGACGGCGGGGCCGGGCGGCCTAGTGTTGAATAGGCGGCAATAGTTGTCCGGAGGTTTGTTTGAGAGACTGGCGGCAAATAGTGGCAATGGTGTTGGCCGTGGCGGCGGGTGCGGCCCTTTTGGGCCTGGGCTACTGGTACGGCAGCGTAAGTTGCGGCCAAAGACTGGAGCAGGCCAAGGCCGACGCCGACCGCTTCAACCGCGAGGCGGCCAATCAAAAGGCCATAAACGCCAGGCTGCTGACTGAAATGGACCAGTTGCGCCAGGCCATGACAGCCACCAAGGCCAAGCCGACCCCAGACGCGGGCCAGGAGTTCGAGGACATAAAGGGCCGGGTCTTGCGGCGGGGTGAGGCGGCCCTGCTCTTGGGCGGCGATCTCATCGTCACCCTGGAAGCCATCGCCGACTATCCGCCAAGGGCCAGATTGCGTCTGCAAGACGCCGAGGGCCGCCGGGGCGTGGCCGTGCTGGAGCCGGGCGGCGAGGCCAAGATAAAGGCGGCAGGCCGGACCTACCGGTTGATCCTCAAGAAAGTGACCACCGGATCGGTCATCATCGCCCTGTTGGCAGGCTGAGGTTTTATTCCTCGCCGATTTTCAGATCTTCGCCGCTGATAATGGTTTCGTCCTTTTTCCAGGAAAATTCGATGGACAGTTTTTCCTTTTCCTTTTTCTGGGATACCTCCATCTCGAAATCAACAATACCGTCGGGCACCAGGGTTATGGCGTCGGCACCCACGGCAATGTGCAGCTTGCCCTGCTTGAGGGAGGCCAACAGGTCCTCCAGATAGCCGCAGGCCTTGTTCAGCTCCATCAGTCCGTCGATCTTTATTTTCTTGCTCATCGGTTTTTAATCTCCCCAAGCCCGGGCCGCCCCTTGGGTTCCCGGGTATTGCAAAGTCTAGAATATCGCCAGAAACTCGTTGTTATCGCCGCGCACGCCAAGCAGGCCCCCGCCCGCGGAGGCAAGTGATGCGGCCAGCAGGTCCATGGGGCCGGCCTTGCCTAGCTTGAGTTTATCGGGCAGTCCACCGCCCCAAATGCGGAGTTGGCAGCCGCCGTCGGGCTGGGTGCCGATGCTCAGTTGCAAGGGAGCGAGCCGGGGCTCCTCGGCCTGCTCGTCAGGCGTTTCTTCGACCGCGTGCTCGTCCGCGTCGTGGTCCTTTTTCTTGTTTTTCTTTTCTTTCTTTTTGGCCTTTTCGGCGTCCTTGGCCGGGTCCGACGACCAGCCCAGGCAGATCAAGGCCCAGGCCGCGGCCAGGGCCCTGCCGATACTCAGACCGTCCGTGTCGATTTCCAGCTCCACCTCTGCTTCGGGCAGGGTGGCCGGAACGGCCCCGGCCAGCAGCCTGCACAGACCGGCGGAGTCCAAACGGTCGCTGCCGAGCAGATCGGCCTCGGCCTCCAATAGGCCCAGGAACTCGTCCTTTGCTCCGGCGGCCAGCCTTTCCTTTTTGCCCTGGGGCACCGGCGTACCGGCCGGACCGGCCAGCAACTCGGCGGCCAGCCGGGCCGTTAGCCCTTCCAGGGCCCAGGCCCTGGCCGGAGCGGAAGCCTGGTGCGGCGCTGGTTGGGGCTCCTTTTCAACCTCGACGATGCGCTCGATTATCACCGGCTCGGCCTCTTTGACGATCTCCACGATGCGCTCGACCACTTCGGGCTCGGGCGGCGGCGGGGCCGGAAGTTCCAGGGTCGCGAAAAAGTAGCCTTCATCGAGCCCGGCGGCCTTGCCGAAAAAGCGGTTTATGACGATGTCCAGGCTGTCTCCGGCGGGGGTGATCAAGGTGCTGGGGTAGGTCTTGTTTTGCGAAGTCTTCACCTTGCGGCGGCCCAGGTTCTGGTCGCTGGCGCTGCCGAAGATATCTCGCCAGTTTTTCTTCGCCAAACCGGTCTGATCCAGGCCGCTGAGTTCGAAAAAGGCCGGATTGGCCCAGAGCATTTCACCCAGCAGCGAGGCCACGCACACCGGCGCGGGCAGGTTTTCCAGGACCTCGGCCCGGCTCCAGCGGGGCTCGCTCTGGCCCAGAAAATCCAACACATCATCAGCTTGGCCGTTTTGGGGCTGGTCGGCGGCGGGCTGACCGTCTTCCCCGTCCTTGAGCCAAGTCAGTGGATCGGATCCCAAACGTTTGTCTTTGGTCATGAGCCCATCCTCCCGTCTATCTCCCGGCAAAGGCCGCCGAAGTCCTGGGCCCCGATGCTCCTTTTGCGGTAGGAGAAGATATCCTTGCCAAAACTGGGGGCCTCGGCCAGGGCCACGTTGTCCCTGACGCGGGTGCTGAAAACCATGTCACCGAAATAGTCTCCCAGCTTTGAGGCCACTTCCTGGCTCAGGCGCTTGCGGCCGTCAAAGCGGTTGATGACGATGCCGCCTATATCCAGGCCGGGGTTGAAGCGTTTTTTTACGGCGCTGACGGTCTCCAGAAGCTTGCTCAGGCTTTGCAGGGCCAAGTACTCGGCCTGCAAGGGGATTATCACCCGGTCGGAGGCCGTCAAGGCGTTGATGGACAGGATGCCCAGGTTTGGCGGGCAGTCCAGCAGGATGTAGTCATAGCCGTCGGCATTGCCGAGGGCCTGACGCAGGCGGAATTCCTTTTGGGGCATGCCGCCCAATTCAACCTCGCCGGCGGCCAGGCGTAGCGACCCGGCAATCACATCCATGTCATGGGCCCGGCTCATGGCCTGGTTGAGTCCGGCCCGGCCCAGCAGCAGTTCATGGGATGTAGTTTGACCGTCCTGCATATACAGTCCCAGGGCGGTGGTCAGGTGGGCCTGGGCGTCAAGGTCGACGAGTAGAATTCGTTTGCCCATCTCCCGGAGGCCGGCGGCGATATTTACGGTGCAGGTGGTTTTGCCCACCCCGCCTTTTTGATTGAGTATCGCAATGGTCGGCATGGTGTTTTTCCGATTATCCGTCTGTTAAACCCATGGAACGCCAACTCCAAATGGATAATTGTTAACCTATTAAAACATCAATATGATTTCGCCATTGTTACATTTTTGTAGCAATGGCATGGCAAGCAGGGCTTGAAAGGATCGAGCCGGTTTTGCCATTATTATGGACCGGATCATTCATCTTGCTGATGAACTGCCGAGGGGTGGGGACAACCCGCTGATCTTGGGGAAAAACAAGCGCCACAACAGCCACACGCCATTAAAAGGGGAAACACATGCTCATTGAATACTTGATCGCGCTGGGCTCTTTGGTTGTAATTGCGGTAATCGTGCTGGGCCTGGGCTGGATTGCCTTTAAAAACACCCTGGGCTACAGAGTGGTTCTGCGCCTGTCTCCGGGATTAGTGATCACCTACGCCAACTCATACCTTTGGGGCAAGTTTGGGATCGGCAATATCGGCATGACAGTGCTGATCCTCGGCATCGGCGGCTTGATCATATTGGCCTGCGTATATTGGGCCCACCGGGCATTGGTGATGCCGATGCTGAAAGACGCCAACAACATGGGCGTGGCCTCCGAAAGGCTCAACGAGGCCGTAAAGGTCATTTCCCGGGCATCGAGCCAGCTGGCCGAGGGATCGTCGTCCCAGGCGGCTTCCCTGGAGCAGTCGTCGTCCTCCTTGGAGGAAATGGCCTCCATGACCCGCAACAACGCCGACAACGCGGCCCAAGCCGATACCCTAATGTCCGAGACCCGCACGACAATGGAGCGGGCAGTGCAGTCCATGGATCAACTCAACGGCTCGATGAAGGACATCGCCACGGCCAGTGAAGAGACCTCTAAAATCATCAAGACCATTGACGAGATCGCTTTTCAGACCAACCTGTTGGCCCTCAATGCCGCGGTGGAGGCGGCCAGGGCGGGAGAGGCCGGAGCCGGTTTCGCCGTGGTGGCCGACGAGGTCCGGGCCCTGGCCATGCGGGCCGCCGAGGCGGCCAAGAACACGGCCGCGCTTATAGAGGGCACGGTGAGCAAGGTCGGCGACGGCGTCAAGCTGGTTAACACCACCGGCGAGGTGTTCGAGGAAGTCGCGGGTAACTCCGTCAAGGTGGCTGAACTTATTTCGGAAATAGCCATGGCCTCCCGGGAGCAGTCCCAGGGCATCGACCAGATAAACGGCGCGGTCACCCAGATGGACAAGGCCACCCAGACCGCGGCTGCCAATGCCCAGGAATCCGCCGCCGCAGCATCCGATATGGATGTGCTCTGCGGCCGGATGGACAACATGGTCAGAACGGTGATAGCCGGTTTGGGCGGCAAGGTGCACGGCAATGGCAATGGCCATGCGGACATGGATGATTGGGTTGCCGGTTCCCGTCAATCCGCGCGACCGGTGAGCGCCGCCCCGGCCAGGCTGCCGGCGGTCCGGCCGGCCAAGGGCGTTCCCGCCTCCAGGCGTATCGAGCAGAAAAGCAAGACCGAACCCAAACCCGAGGACGTGATCCCCTTTGACGACGAGGGTGATTTCACCGACTTTTAGCCCGGCGCCTTTGATGACCCTCCAGTCTGAAAATCCCCTGGGCCTTGTAAAGGCCTGGGGGAATCATTTATCCTGTAAGAGCCTGCCCTGATTGCTCGTCACATAGCTGTAAAGCAATCTTCATCCTGCTGTGATGGCTGTTAGTTGATTTTGCGCTAGTCTTCGTCCATGCCTTTTGGGTGAACTTCTGTGGCCGTCACCAGCAAAAGGAAAAGCAATGCATACTCAAAACTCTGAAAAATGGCTGGCCCTGCACGGTGAAAAAATGATCGATTGTCCATACCAACCGGGTAACCTGCGTTTGAGCGCTTCATCCTGCGCCAAACGTTTCGCCTGCGCGCATTCCAAACGCTACAGCAAGCTTTCCGGCGACTCACCGCAACTGCTGGCCTTTAAAATGAATCTGACCTATTGCCGAAATTGCAAAATCGGCGCTTCGCTGGTTCCACCCGACGAGGCCGCATGACATAGCTTCTTCCGACCCTCTCCCTTGCCCTGTAGGGCTCCCGTGGCTGGTCCAGCTTCCGGCCGCGGGATTTTTTTTTGACAACACGGTCAGAAAGGAACAACATATTAAGTTGTGTCTAAATCACTGTCCATGGGGGTGTCTCATGAAAAAGTTGTTTGCCCTTTTTGTGTTGTTTGCGTCAACCTTCGCCTTTGCCGGAGCGGCAAAAGCCGATAGACTCGCCGTGGCGGTGAGCATCGTGCCGGAAGCCTATTTCGCTTCACAGGTAGGCGGCGACAGGGTGGATGTGCACACCCTGGTCGCGCCGGGCCAGTCTCCCCATACCTTTGAGCCCACGGCCCGGCAGATGTCCGATCTGGCCAAGGCCAAAATCTATTTCACCATAGGCATGCCCTTTGAGGCCCATCTGGTGCCCAAGATAAAGGCCGGCAACGCCGGCATTATGATCGTTGACGTGCGCAAGGGTGTGCATATGCGGCATATGGACAAGCCCGGTCAGCAACACCAAGACCAAGAAGACGGTCACGGCCATGGCGAGTTGGACCCGCATATCTGGATGAGCCCCAGGATCGCCTCGCTGATCGCCGGAGAAATGGCCGAGGCCCTGATCCAAGCCGATCCGGCCGGGGCGCAAGAGTACAAGGCCAACCTCAAGGGCCTGCAAGAGCGCCTTGGCGCCCTGGACAAGGAGATCGGCCGGGTGTTGGATCCGCTAAGGGGCAGGGAAGTCTTTGTATTTCATCCGGCCTTCGGCTATCTTTTGGATGAATACGGCCTCAAGCAGGTGCCCATCGAGAGCATGGGCAAGTCGCCCGGCCCCAGGCGTTTGGCCCTTTTGGTACACGATGCCAAACAGCGCGGGGTCAAGGTGATATTCGTCCAGCCCCAGTTCCCCCAAAAGAGCGCCCAGGCCATTGCCCAGGCCATTGGCGGAGCCGTGGTGCCCCTGGACCCCCTGGCCCCGGACTACATAAAAAACTTGCGGGACATGGCCGGACAGATAGCAGGCGCGGCCCGCTAACGGCATTTGGAGAGGCCCTTGTCTTCCTTTTGGGCTGAAATGCAGGTATTCGCCTCCATCGCCTCGGCGATCTTTCTGGAGGCGGCGCCCTTTTTGCTGCTGGGCTCGGTAGTGGCGGCGGCCTTCGAGGTCTTCGCCCCGCCGGACGCCCTGGGCCGGGTTTTGGGCGGCGGGCGGGTCCGGGGCGTGGCCGTGGGCCTTTTCGCCGGGCTGGTGCTGCCCACCTGCGAATGCGGCGTGGTGCCCATCACCAGGCGGTTGTTGGCCAAGGGCGTGCCGCCGCACACGGCCATCACCTACATGCTGGCCGCGCCGGTGATCAACCCGGTGGTGCTTCTTAGTACCTGGGTGGCCTTCCGGGGCGACTGGCCCATTGTGGTGTGGCGGGTGATCCTGGTGGCGCTGCCAGCGGTGGTGGTGGGCTACAGTCTGGGCCGCCTGCCCGGAGCGGCTATTTTAAAACCCGGCGCCGTCTCGAGCCCGGCGGCGTGCTCCTGCGGCCACGACCACGGAGCGAGCCTGGTGCAAATCCAAGACGGCACCTCGTGTTCCTGCGGCCATGACAACGGGCCGTTGATCGCCTCCAGCCCCAGGGCCAAGCTGTTGGCCCTGGTCAGCCATACGGCCGATGAATTCATGTCCATGAGCAAATACCTGATCCTGGGCTGCCTGGCCGCTGCCGCAGTGAAGGCCTTCATGCCTTCGAGTGTGCTGCAAGCCTTTAGCGGCAATCCCGTGGCGGCGGTCTTGGCCATGATGGCCCTGGCCATCGGCCTTTCGGTGTGCTCGGAGGCCGACGCATTCGTGGCCGCCTCGCTGACCACCTTCCCGGCGACGGCCCAGCTTGCCTTTCTGGCCATCGGGCCCATGGTGGACCTTAAACTCATCGCCATGTTCCAGGCGACCTTCCATCCGCGGGTCACCCTGGTGCTGATAATCGTACCCATATTGATGGTGGCCATGATGTGCATCGCCCTGGGGGTGGGTCTTGGCTGGTAGCTTGATGCAAAGGATCGCCGCCCTGACCGAGGGACTGGCCCTGACGGCCCTGGGCGGGGCCATGCTCTGGTTCGGCCTGAGCGAAGACTATTGGGTCTTGATGAACCCCAAGTTCAGTTGGCTGACGATCACGGCAGGGGCAATCCTCACCGGCTTGGGCGTCCTGGCCCTGGTCATGGGCACTCGCCGGGGAGTGTGGGGGCGCATTTGCCTGTTGACCGTGATGGTCACCATGATCGCCGTGGTGGACCACGCCGCCCTGCTGGGGCCGGTGGGCGCCGGAAATCCCGCCCCCACCAGCAAAACGGATCCGTCCCGCCTGGAATGGCAAGGCCGTGAGTACATCAAGATCAACGCCATGGAGCTGTTCACCCTGGCCGAAAAGGGCAACCCGGCCGACATTGGTCAACACTATGTTTGGCGTGCCGTGGCCCGGCAGGCGCCCGGACTGGGACCGGGGCGGTTCGTGGCCCTGCGCACCAGCGTATTCTGTTGCCTGGCCGATGCCGTGGCCATGGGGTTCGTGGTCCGGACAACCGGGCCGGTTCCGGCCGACGGCCAATGGGTCAAGCTCTGGGGCAAGCTGCAAAAGACCCCGACCCCCATCGAAGGCACGGGCCTGGTGCAGACCAAGGGCGTGTTCATGAGCGTGGCCAGCAGCGACTGGGTGTTCGCCGCCGACCGCGTGGAGGCCATCGCCACGCCCGAGGTGCCTTTCTGTTTTGTCTTCAATCAGAAAGAGCCCTTTGCCTACTAAAATGCTTTTATTACAGGTTGTTTGAGGAAGTTTGGCCCGCCTTTGGCTTGGCCCTGCCTTGCCGGGTGGGCTCAGACGCGTTGGGATATGATCGCCTTGGTGGTCAGTTCCAGCACGTCGTCCAGACCGGTGGTCTGTTTCGGCGTTGCCAGGGGAGTGCCCGCGGCCACCTTGACCAAAGTCAGATACAGCTTGGCCGGGGTGACGACATTGCCGGGGCTGTCGGTGGGCGGTGGGGCCGTATGAATCACCAGAGACATATAAGCAGTTTCCCGCGTATGTTGCCACGCATGGCGGCAGGTAAAATAAACCTTCCGTGGAGTGGCTGACCCGCCGTCATCGGCAGGCCATATTGGATAATTACAGTTTATTATGGCCGAAATGGGCTGTCAATCGCTTGCCGACGGCACCATTTTTTCCATCGATTCATGGTTTGAAACAAATCATCCGGCTATGCTTAACACTGTAAGAATTGGTCTGGGTTGCGGCGGCATGGTCCCGGACATGGAAAAGGCTTGGCCAAATGGATGACATGAGATTCAGGCTGCGAATTTTTCTCGCCATTACCATTGGAGTTATGGCCATCGGTGTGTTGGGCTTGATGTATACCGAAGGCCTTGGCCTTGGTGAAGCGCTATATTTCAGCATAGTAACGCTGACAACCGTGGGTTATGGCGATATCTCACCGCATACCGCCATGGGCCGGTTTTTGGCGGTGGTCATGATCCTCGCCGGTGTGGGCGCCTTCATGGGTGTGGTGGCCAACGTAACCGAGATGCTGTTGAGCCGCAGAGAGCAAGACATCCGTTCGGGCAAGACCCATATGGTGACGAGTATATTCTTCAGTGAACTGGGCAACGAGTTGCTGCGGTTGTGCGCCGCCTCGGATGTGAACCCAGGGCAGTTGGAAAAGTTCGTTGGTGTTGACGGAAAGTGGGGCAAGGATGAATTCAGAACCCTGCGCCGCTCCCTGTTGGGTCATGATTTCAAGGTTGATATGTCCAAGATTGATTTGCCCAAGGCGCGGCAAATGCTCAGGGCAAACAGCGAGCTGCTCTTACGCCTTTTGGAAAATCCCTTCATGCTGGAAAATGAAAAATTCAGCGCCGTATTGCTGGCAGTGTTTCATTTGCGCGATGAGTTGACCCACCGTCCGGATCTCAATGACTTGCCCCAATCCGACTTGGCCCATCTGGCGATGGATTTCAGCCGCGTATACACCCTGTTGACCGAACACTGGCTGGGTTATGTTCAGTATCTTGCCGCCAACTATCCGTATTTATACTTTATGGCCGTAAGATCGAACCCCTTTTGCCCTGGACCCGTGGATGTTGTGGTGCGCGGCTAAGCCGGGACTCCGGTGATTGTCGGGCCTCTGGCCCATGCTCCCGTCTTGGTAGGGACAAGCATTGTGCGCCTTCGGCGGCCGGAGGTGATTCTCCGCTTTATAAATATCAAAAGCTCGTCGACTGCTATTTCTTGTTTATCGGCCCGTCCTTGGGCCAAGGTGCGGCGCCCCGGACGGAATAAATGCGATCCGGGGTTTACGGCGCATGGCTTCGCGCTGCGCCGGGCTGGCCGTCCTGGCCAGCCGATTCGTAAAGCAAAGGTGTTGCTATTGCGAAGTGAACAGCCGGGGCCACAGGTGTTTTTTGAGGCTCTGAGCGCTGCCCGCGATTTGGGAGCCCAAACATTGGGCAAACATTGCGGGTGGGGGATTAATAGGGTATGTATCAGGCGGTGCGGGATTTCGTGCCGCAGTTATCTAATGATGAAATAAAATGGTGCAATGATGAGCCAAACCAACGACAACACGCCCAAGGTCCGCACCCGCTTCCCTCCGTCGCCCACCGGCGCGCTGCACATCGGCGGGGCGCGCACGGCCCTGTTCAACTGGCTATTCGCCCGGCACCACGGCGGGCAGATGGTCATGCGCCTGGAAGACACCGACCAGAAGCGCTCCAAGCAGGAATACGTGGAGTCGATTATTTCGGCCATGACCTGGCTGGGCCTGGATTTTGATGAAGGGCCTTTCTACCAGACCAAGCGCATGGACCGCTATAAGGAAGTCGTGCAGCAGATGCTCGCAAACGGCACGGCCTACTGGTGCCACTGTTCACCCGAAGAGGTGCAGGCCAAGCGCGACGCGGCCATGGCCTCCGGCGGCAAGCCCATGTACGACGGCACATGCCGCGAAAAGGGCCTGGGCCCGGCGGACGGCGCGGTGGTGCGTTTTCGCGGCCCCTGCGAAGGCGTCACGGCCTTCAACGACCTGGTCAAGGGACCAATCAGCTTTGACAACAAGGAACTGGACGACCTGGTGATCCAGCGGAGCGACGGCACGCCGACATATCACCTGGCCGTGATCGTCGACGATATCGACATGGCCATCACCCACGTTATCCGGGGCGACGACCATGTGTCCAACACGCCGCGCCAGATCCAGCTCATCCGGGCCCTGGGCATGGAACCGCCGCTGTACGCCCACATCCCGATGATCCTGGGGCCGGACAAGAAAAAGCTCAGCAAGCGCCACGGCGCGGCCGCGGTCATCGAGTACGAGGACATGGGCTACATGCCCGAGTCCATGCTCAACGCTTTGGCCCGCCTGGGCTGGTCCCACGGCGACCAGGAGGTGTTCAGCCGCGACGAGCTTATCGAGCTTTTCGACCTGGATGCCGTGGGCCGCAGCGCCGCGGTGTTCGACATCGCCAAGCTCAACGCCCTGAACCATAAATATATCCAGAGCGCCGAGCCCAAGCGGCTCATGGAGCTATTGCCGCCGTTTTTGGCCAAGCGCGGCATCACCGACTACGACGCGGCCGTGCTGGAAAAGGCCCTGCCCGAGTTGGTGGCCCGCACCGAAAACCTGATCATGCTGGCCGAATGGGCCGAGCCCTATCTGGTGGCCGATCCGGAGATGGACCCCAAGGCCGTGAGCAAGGTGCTGCAAAAAGAGGGCGCGGCCCAGGCCCTGGACGCGGTGGCCGCTCTGGTGCGCGAGATCGGCGCCGAGGACACCGGGGCCATGGACGCGGCGTTCCACAAACTGGCCGAGGATATGGGCGTGAAAATGGGCCAGATCGCCCAGCCCGTACGCGTGGCCCTCACCGGCCGCACGGCCAGCCCGGGCATTTTCGAGGTCATGGCCATATTGGGATCGGAGGCCGTATTGAATCGCCTGGAGCGGGCAAAGGACTTTGCCGCCTGAAAATCCGGGCGCCAAGGGGGTAAAGCCTCTTGACGGATCGCCGATCATCCTATAAAAAATGTGGCTGTGTTGGCGGATCGTCTAATGGCAGGACGACGGGTTCTGGCCCCGTTAATCTAGGTTCGAGTCCTAGTCCGCCAGCCATACATAAAGCCAGATTCGCGTGGTCCCATCGTCTAGCGGTCTAGGATACCGGCCTCTCACGCCGGGGACACGGGTTCGAGTCCCGTTGGGACTGCCAAGTTTAGGGCCGACCTTTTATCCTGGGTCGGCCCTTTTTCTTTGACTACAGCCACTACCTCTGAAGGCGGCCGGAACACGTCCGCTTTTTCCAGCCCAGGCTCTCCACCAGGGCGGGCCTGACCTCCTCCCCCCGGGCTGTGTAGATAGCGTGAGGTGGTGGCCGCGTTTTTGTGCCGCAAAACCAGTTGGAGAACCGCAACGGGGTGCCCTTTCTGGTAAAGAATCGTCGCGGTCAGTTGGCGGATGCCATGGAAACCGAACTCTGACACTTCGGCCTTCTTGCATAGCTGCTTCAAGAAGGTCTTGCGCCATTTGAACGGCTTGCCGTAGTGTGATCCTGCCCAGTTTTGACGGACACCGGAATAATCGAGTAAATTGCTTAACGGAGGTGTTCGATGCCATCACAGAAGAGCCAGAAGAAATCCACCGGGCGGCACTACTCGCCGAAATTTTAAGCCGAGGCACTTGGCCTGGCCGAGAAAGTCGGGGTGGCTGGCGCGGCCAAGCAGCTTGGGCTGCATGAGCCCCAACTTTATGCTTGGCGTAAGAAGGCCCGCTACGAAGCCAGCCCAGTAGCCCATGGCACTGTTGCAAAAATCCGTGGAACGGCCTGTTTCGGTATAGGGCTCAATAAGGCGGGGCGGATGGACAAGCCTGGTTTTCCCAACTCCGAGTTTCAAGACGACAGGTTGGTGTGGCGCCGGCCAGTTCACGGCGTGACAGGCCCTCCGTCCGGGGTTGGCTCTGCCTCCATCTCCTTAGGCCAGGTTCAAGGCCCGGCCCCATTGGTCTTGAATCTGAGGCTATCCGATGCTGCCTTGTCCGGAGCCGACGCTATCTGCATGGACTTGGCCAACCATTCGCCGGTGCCCTGCCTGACCGGTATCGCCATACATTGTGACGGAGCGGAAGGGGGCTCGTTCTTCTCCGGCGCCCTGGAGCCATTGGCTGCGGGGGCCGAGCGGCAAGTGCTTTTCCCCCTGGAAGCGATGGGCAAGGAGGGCCAGCCCGGCGATTGGGCGTTGGCTTCGGCGCTGGAGGTTTCGTTTGCCCTGCCCAAGGGCAGTGACTTCATTGGAGAGTTGACCTTGGCGGTGGAGGGGGTGCATTGCTTGAAACGTCGTCTACCGCTTGGACCCCGCCTGCGGGAGTCCGGCTTGGCCCGGGTGCTTCGGCGGCCCTCCGCCATTGGCCCGGCCGACCGGGGCGAACAAAACCGCCGCCATGTCACGATGGCTGCCTGTAACGGCCCCTGGATCGAACCACCCTTGCCCACGCCTTTGGAGCGGCCGGAACTCCTGCTCGACGGAATGATAATGGGCCGCCGGACAGGCTGCCCGCCCCAGTGGAACGGCTTGCCGGACCATCCACACCAATGGCTGCACCTGTTGCACCGTCAGCACTTCCTGCGGCCCCTGGTCCGGGAGTTTGCGCGTACGCGGCGCCCGGCACTGGCCCGGACCGTGGCCTTGGTGATAACCGATTGGATAAAAAACAATCCGGTGCCCCTGGCTTCCGGCGGCGGGGCCGGTCCGGCTTGGGAGACCCTTTCAGCAGCTTGGCGGCTCAGGGAATGGCTCACAGTCATGGCTGTGATGAAGCCGATACCCAAGTTTGAAAGCATCATGCTGAGTTCGGTGTGGGAGCATGCCCGCCACCTGATGGACCATCGTGGCCACGCCACCAACTGGGCCATGGTGGAAGCTGCCGCTCTGGCTCTGGCAGGCTTGGAGCTTCCGGCTTTCAAGGAGGCCGAACTCTGGGCGCAAACCGGGCTGGAGCGGCTGGCCTACGAGGCGGGACGTCAATTTTGGGACGATGGGGTGCATTTCGAACTTTCACCACTTTACCAGGCCATTTGTTTGGAGGCCCTGCTGGCTGTGCGGCGGGCAATACTGGCCAGGGGCGGGGCCTTTCCGCCGGAGTTGGAAAAGACTTTGGGGCTGGGCCTGGATTACCTGCGCGCCCTACGGCGTCCGGATGGGACCTGGCCCGCGCTGAACGACTCCTGGGGCATTGACGGCGATTACGACGCCCTGCTGGCCCTGGCCGACCGCGAGTTTCAGGCACAGGGACTTCCGCCCGGCAACGGCATTATTTTCCCGCGCGGCGGGGTCTGCGTCCTGGGTTCTTGCCCTGATACCGCCCACGGCAACCGCCTGGTGTTGCGGGCCGGTCCGGCCGGAGCCGCCCATGCGCACGACGACACCCTGTCCTTGGATGTTTGCCTGGCGGGCAGGGCGTTTGTGGTTGACCCGGGGGTCTCCTCCTATGATCCGGACCGGCGCAGCGAGTTCTATCGTTCGGCTCAGGCCCACAGCATGCCCTGGGTGGATGGCTGGGAGCGTAGCGCCGACCGGCGGCCCTGGCCGGAGCGGATCGTCTGGGCCCATGGCGATCTGGTTCGCGCCGGGCTGGGAGGGCTGGAGACCGCCACCGCCGTGGCCTGGGGTCCCTGGTCAGACCCGGCCGCGTCCTGCCTGATCTTCCGTAGCGTGGTCAGTGTCATGGCGGAGTACTTCGTGGTCCGAGATCACTTCAGCGGTCGAGGCGCGCGCCGCATCCGGGTCAACTGGCAGATGGCCCCCGGGCCTGTGCGTCTGGAGCCCGGCGGGCGCGGCGCCAGCCGGGGCAACCACGAGGGAAATGCGGGCCGTATTGACCTCATGACGCCCGAACACGGCCTGGGCCTGGCCGAGGGCTGGGTGGCGGTGGCCGGTAAGGACGTGCCCGCAGCCAGATTGGTCCTGGACCTGCAGGCCGAGTTGCCCCTTACCCTGGTCTGGCTGCTGCGGCCGGTATCCGTCCAGGTTGGTGGCCTCGACCTGCACGAGGGCCGCGAACCCGGTGCCGTGCGCCTGGCCGTTCCCCTGGCCGACGGCGCCGTGGACGAGCTGGACCTGGGCGCGCCCCGTCTTGGCCGTCTGGCCCCCGGCTGCCTGCGCCAGGGAGCGGTGAGCCTCGTGCGGCATCGGCCAGGCGGCGCGGTTTTGCACCGCAAGCTCGACGGCTGAGGCGCATTCCGGCCCACCGGTCCAACCTTACGCCGGTCCCGCAGCCCCGGCCCCGCCGCCGCAGTAGTGGGCCATGAATTGATCCATGATGTACTCCACCGTGGCGCGGCTGACGTGAAAGTTCTCTCGGCCATCGGCGAAGATGGGTCGGCCATGGACGGAGGCAAGGTAGATGGTGGCCATCTCGTAGGCCGGGAAGTAGTGCGCATTGTGGTGGCGGGCGCAGAACTCATCAGCCACCGCCCGCAGGGTGGACTTGGAGTTGCAACTGGCGCTGATGACGTCCGTATCCCGGCGGAAGGTGGCCCAGAGGTGTACCGGCGAGACGGTGACCACCAAGTGACAAGCCGGGTTGTGGGCGGCCATCAACTCGTGAATGCGTTCCAGGTTGTCCAGGTTCTCCTGGTAGCGGCTTACCCGGAAGCGATAGCCGCTCATGTCGCCGCCCAGGTTGACGTAGGGCCCGCCGGGCAGGCAGATCACTTGGCCAAGGCGGTCCTGCCATATCTCGGTGAGGCCCAGGGTAAGGATCAGAACCCGGGCCCGGGTCAGGGCGCCCCGCGAACAGAGCCGGTGGCGGGCGAAATCTTGTTCCGCCCGCTCGAGGCTGTCGTAGAGTATGATACGGCGGTACGGATCCTGCACCTGCCCGCTTTGAGGCACGGGCCACCAGCGCGGGGACGGCGACCAGTCGTCAAAGGTGTACTCGAAGATCTGGCGCATGCCGAAGGTGTTGTACACCCGCTCCCAGGCGGCGCTGGCATGCTTGGCGGCGGGGTGGTCGGCCTCCTCCTGGATGTAGTTGTAGCCCCGCTCCATCAGGATGGTCTTTATCTCCCGGGCGAAGCACGAACCCATGGAGGCCAGGGGGGTGGACCGGTCCAGCGTCAGATCAGGGGGCAGAGGCCGGGGGTAGCGCGGTCCGGCCGCCGGGTTGTCGTAGGAGCCGGGCCAGACCTGCCAGCTCTCAAAGCAATGCGCGGGATGAACGTCTGAAAGGGCCATGATGATTCTCTCTTTTTCGATTGACCAGCGGGTAGTCCTCTGCCCTGACGGCACATCGACCAAAGTCGACGGCCGGAGAGTGTACCCGCTACATAATGCCATGGAATGATTAGGCCATGCCAGTAGCTCCACGCCATAGAGTCTGCCTGACGACACCGGAGTTTCCGCCCGAAAACCGGGGCGGCCTGGCCCGCACCGTGGCCCGGGTCGCCCGCGCGGCGGCTTCGGCCGGTCTGGAGACCCACATCGCCCATCTGGTGGTAAAGGACGGCCCGCCGCCGCTGCTGGACCGCAACCGTTCCACCCGTGAGGATGACGGCATCTTGGTGCACCGAATCGAGGTGGGCGCAGAGCCCGCCGACCCCGCCCGGCGCCAACGCTGGGACTGCGGCCACACCCTCACCCTGCGAATGATGTATGAGTCGCTGGCTCGGCTGCACCAAGAAATGGGTTTCAGCCTGCTCAGTTCCTTTTTTCTCTTCCCGGTGGGCTACGTGACCGGCCTGCTGGCAGGGCGCTGCGGGGCCGCCTGCGTGGCCGCCATGGTCGGGGATGATTTCAACCGCTTTGTCTTCAGCCCGGCCAAGCTGGGGGCTCTGACCGCCGCTCTGGGCGGCGCGGACCGGGTAGTGGCGCTCAGCCGCGAGATGGCCGCCGCGGCCGATGCTCTGATCCCGATGGGCGACAAGGTGCGGGTGATCCACAACTCGGTGGCGCCGGTGTCCGAGGCCTGGGCCCCCCAAACCACGGGCGGCGGCGCCTTCAGGGTGGGCTGCGCGGGCTTCTTCAAGTACAGTAAGGGCCTGCCCTACCTGCTGGCGGCCGTGGCCGGTCTGGCCGGCCAAAGGCCGGTGGAGCTGGAACTGCTGGGGGGATTCAAGCGTGGCCAGCGCGAGCAGCTCGACCACTGGGTGCGCGAGACGGGGATCGGCCGGGCCCTGCGCCTGATCAAGCCCGGTGATCACGCCGGGGTCATGGCGTGGCTGCGCGGGCTGGATGCCTTTGCCCTGCCATCTCTCTCCGAGGGCTGCCCCAACATCCTCATGGAGGCCATGGCCTGCGGCCTGCCCTGCGTGGCCACCAGGGTGGGGGCCTGTCCGGAACTGGTCGAGGATGGGGTGTCGGGGCTGCTGGTGCCCATGGCCGACAGCCAAGCCCTGGCCCGGGCTTTGGCCCGGCTGATGGACGCTCCCAGGGCCGCCGCCGACATGGGCGCCAACGCGCGGGAGGCCATGCAACGCTTCTCGCCCGAGCGCGAGCGCGAGGCCTGGCTTTCTCTATACCGGGAACTCCTGGATTTCTGAGATGGCGGACGCGCGCTTACGCTATCCCTCCGACCACTGGTTGCGCGGCGACGAAGCCGAGGCGGCCCTGGCGCGTTATCTGGATCAGCAGTCCAAGGCCTACAGCCGTGTGAAGAACCGTTTCATCCGCGAACTGCTGGGCAACCTGAACGGCAGGCGGGTGCTGGACTTCGGCTGCGGCGGAGGGCTGTGGTCGGTCGAGGCGAGCATTGGGGGGGCGGCGGAGGTGTTGGCCCTGGACGCTGAACAGGGCGCCCTGGCTGCGGCCGAGCTGCTGGCCAAGCAACGGGGGGCGTACCCCCGGCCGCGTTTTCTACGCCGCGATAATCTGCCCGAGCCGGAGGAGTTCGGCCGCTTCGACGTGGTGTTGGCCAAGGACATCCTGGAGCACCTGGCTGATGATCGGGGTTTCCTGGCCCGCGTCCGGCGGCTGCTGGCCCCGGGCGGCCGCCTGGTCCTCTCCACCCAGAACGCCTGGTCCCTCAATTTTCTCCTGGAGGGCGGCTACCATCGCCTGCTCCGGCGTGACCTGGCCTGGCAGGGCTGGGATCCTACCCATCTTCGCTTTTACAGTCCACGCTCCCTGCGCCGGCTGCTGGGATCGGCTGGCCTGCGCTGCGAGGCCTGGCGCGGGGCATACCTGCTGCCCTACAAGTTACCGGCGCCGTCCTGGTCCGGCCGCAGGTTCTGGCGGGTGGACCCGCTGAGCCGCGTCGACCACCTCCTGGGGCGGGCTGCACCATTCAACCAGCTCGGCTGGTCCATCATGCTGCGGGCCGTGAACGCTGACTATGAACCGGACTGCGTCTGATCCCGCTGCGTCTGCACCAACTGCTCCAACTCGTCGACCAACTCGCGGAATAGCGCCGGGGCGACGCCCGGCGAGAAATAGTTCCCCGGGCTCTGGTGGTGGTGCAGGCTGAAGTCGTAACCCGGCGGCAGCAGGCCCCGCTCCAGACAGATCCGGTGATCCGCAGTGCCCGGGTGGGGGGTGAAGAGGCTGAAAATTACCTTGTCGCACTCCAGCTCCTGCACCAGGGCTTTTGTCTCGCGCAGGGTCTCCTCGGTTTCCTGGGGGAAACCCGCCATGATGAAGACCTCCAGGCGCATCCCGCGCCGCTTGACCATGCGGCAGGCCTCCCTGGCGTCGGCGACTCCAAAACCCTTACGCACCGACCGCAGGATGCGCTCGCTGCCCGACTCGATGCCGAGCTGAATGGTTTGGCAACCGGCCCGCTGCATGCTTTCCAGGTTGGGTTCGGTGATCAGGCGGACGTGGGTTTCGCAACTCCAGCCAAGGCCGGGGCAACTATCGGCGATGGCTCGGCAGAGCCCGCGCAGATAGCCCGGCTCGATACCGAATGTGTCGTCGTCGAAGTGCACCCTTTCGGTAACGGCCGCCTGCATGGCCAACAACTCCGACACCACGTGGCCGGGTGAGCGATAGCGCGGCCGACGGCCCCATATGTTGTGCGAACCGCAGTAAGTGCACCGCTGCGGGCAGCCGCGGGTGGCCATAAGATGGCCTAGGGCCTTGGCCGGGTAGCGCTCATGGTCCAGCAGCACCGTCCGGGCCCAGTCCCCGGGACGGGGCAGCTCGTCCAGGTCGGCCGCCAGCTGTCGTGGTGTGATCGGGCGGCCCTTGGCCGCCACCCCCGGCACCCCGCTGACATCCTCGCCTTTTTGCAGGCGGCGCAGCAACTCCACCAGGGTGTGTTCCCCTTCGCCCACCACGCAGAGATCGAAATCGTCTCCAGCCAGAACCTGCTGCGGTGCCGCGGTGGGATGTGGCCCGCCCGCCAACACCAGGCAATCGGGGTTCAGGCGCTTGGCGATGCGCGCCAGCATCCGGCCCGCAGCTAGGGTGGCCGACTTGAGCGAAATCCCCACCACCGCCGGGGCCTGTTCGCGCAGCACTCCCTCCACCTCACGCCAGATGGAGGCCCCCGGATCGGCTAGGCAGGCAAGATAGCGCCGGTGACCGGCGCCGGAGAGGTGCCGCACCGAAAAGGGAAGCCCCACTCCCGCGAAATCGGAGTTGTAACACCGCACCTGCCAATCGGTATGCGCGGCGACCGACGCCGCCAGGTAGGCAAGGGACAGGGGGTAGCGGCAGAGGGAATAGTGCTCGTCGAAAAGGCGGTAGAACGGCGGCTCGATCAGGAGCACTCGGCGGGAGGTCATGGTCACGATTGGCTCCTAGGGCACCAGGCTGTTGAACAGTTGCAGGTATGTCTCGGCCCGACGCTTCCATGAATGCTCGCGGGCCATGCGCGCCATGGCCTGCCCGCGATCAGCAACGCCCTCGGCCAGCAGGGCGTGGGACCTGGCAAGCATGCCGTCCACATCGCCATGGGCGAAGCTGTGGCCCATGCCCATCTCGGCCACCATACCCCGCTGCAGGACCGGCTCCTCGCACAGCACCGGCAGCCCGGCCCGCAGGTAGTAGACGACCTTGGAGCTGTCGTTGTCGAATTCGTCCGGCCCGGCAGCCAGGGAAATTCCGAAAGCGGCCCAAGCCATGAAATCCCACAGGGCGGGTCCGGTCCGGGTGCCGTGATCGATCACCCGGCTGGAAAGCGGCACCGGCTCACCGTAGAGGCGGCTCTTGTTCAGACCGACCAGGTGCACCTCCGCCAGGCCGCTCAGTGCCTCTGCAGCCCGGTTGAGCATATCCACCATGCGCCCGCCGGCCAGACTGCCCAGGAAAAGGACGGCGGGCAGGTCGCGGCCGTACGGGTCGGGGCCGCGAGGGGGGATGTCCTCCGGACAGCCGGTGGGGGTGAGCACCGAGGGCCTACCCGGGCCATGGTTGCGCTGCCAGCGTTCCTGGTTCTGGGGGTTGTTGAAGGCCAGGGCCGTGGCTCGCCGGTGAATCTTGCGCTGCCATTCCAAGAGCCGCTCCCGGCGGGGTTCGTCACGGGCGGGCACTTGCCGGTCCACCACCCGCACCAGCCGACACACCAGCGGGCCGTCGAAGCCCTCGACCAGATCAATGCCGGGATGATAACAGGTCTTCAGGATTTGGTAGCGGCCCTCCCGAATTGCGCTCAGGGGCCGCAGGGACAGGGGTTGCCCGTACGGTCCGGGCAGCCTGGCTGGTGCGGCGATGGGGGCCAGGATATCTACCTCGGCGCCCCCATCAGCCAACCCGGCGGCCAGGTAGGTCAGCCGCTCCACGTCTATGCCTGGCGGCCTTAGCCGTGGATCGTGATGGAAGACGAGCCCCACCCTCACCACTGGCCGGTCTGCTCCGGCGGGTCATAGATGGCCACGGTGGCATCCCGCCCCTGCAACCTTGCCGCGAAATTGCGGCAGAAGGTCAGGCCGATACCCGGGTAGATATTCATTACCTCGCTCAGCTGGCCGAAGGGGATGAGCAGTGTCTCCACCTTGTCCCGGGCACGCCAGGTGGCTTCGGCTCCGGCTTGGGTAAACAGGCCCAGATCGCCCAGCCAGCCGCCCGGCCCTATGGTTTCGGGCTGGTCCGTTCCGCCCATGGCCTCGCCGGCCTCCCGGAGCAGCGTCCCGGAGAGCACCAGCACCAGTGCCGTTTCCTCGCGTCCTTGCTGCACCACCACCTCGCCAGGCAGGTAAACGGCGGGCCGGGCCAGGGAGACCAGGGCCTCAATTTCCCTTATCCCCAAACTCAGGAACAGGGCAAAGCCATCCATCTGTTTTATCCGCTCCACGAACTCGGGCATATCAGCCTCCAGGCCCAGACATCGGTTATAGGCGTAGCGCGCGGCCTCGCGCACCCTGCCGTCCTCGTCCTCCAAGAGCATCCCGGCGGCGGGCAGAAACCCTGGGCCGGGCCCAAGCTCACCCATGGTGAAGGCGGACAGTAGGCGGATCATGCGATCCCGGCTGTGGGCCAAGTGCATCAGGACGCTCTCCAGGCCACCCGAAGCCGGCAAGGGCAGGGATTTGCGCCCCAGGGCGATGAGCTTGGTCGGAGGCATCTTCTCCAGCAGGGGTATCAGAAGCCGGGCCAGGGGGCGTTCCACGGTTACCTCCAACAGCTCCACCGCCGCCGAGGCGTCCAGTGAGGCCAGGGCGGATTGCATGAGGCGCATGTCCTTGTGTCTGACCCACAAGGCGTGGAAGATGAGGCCCAGGCCCTCGCGGTTGCAGGCTTCCAGATGAGAACGCAGCAGGGCCGGGCCGCTCAGCCCGCGCCCCGGGGAAAGCCGCTGCATGGCCCCGGTCCGGTTGTAGATGAGGCTTAGTTCTTCCATGATCATGGGTCCGGTGTCGAAGTCTTTCATGCCGCCCAGCCTGACCACCTCCAGAATGCCCTGACGCTGCCTGAGATGCGGATCGTCCAGCGAGGCCTCCAGGAAAGGACGCACCGCCTCGCCATATTGCACCAGGGCGTCCACCGCCAACTTGTGCACCATGTCCTGATCCCGCAAGAGCGCCACCAGGGGATGCACGGCTCGCATGTCGCGCCGCATGGCCATGGAGGCCACGGCCTGGACCCGCACCATGGGGTCGGGGTCCCTCATCATCTCCAGCGCATCGTCGGCGGCAAGGGACGCCTCCGGGCGCGGCCGGGCTCTCTCCCGTGCTTGGTCATCCCCGCCCTCGTCCGGGGCCGGGGCGGGATCGAGGCCGTACTGGTTTTGCAGCCTGAGTGAATCTATGCGGTCAAAGTCCACCGCGTCGTGGGTGATGACTTGCTTGAGGGCCAGGCGGAACTGCCGCCGGAAGGCCAGGGTCTCGTATATCCAGTAAAAGGCCAGCAGCGCCGCCAGGGGCGCAAGCTGGCGCGGGGAAAGCACCGGTTTGAGGGCCAGCATGGCGCACGAACCCAGCAGCATTCCCGCCTTGACCACCGTGCCCCGCACAAAGACCCGGGCCCAGTTGGCCACCTCCCGGGGCACCAGATTGAACAGAACCTTGTTGACCGGTCCGGCCACCGCTTGTTGCACCAGACGGGTTATGAACTGGCCGATCACGGCGGTGTACAGGCTGAAGGAGGCAGTCAGGGCCGTGAACAGAACCCCCAGGTCCAGCGGCAAGGCCAGCGAGGCGTTCACTACCCCGATGCGGGTGTATACGCGGCCCATGGCCAACAGCAGCAGGAATACCACCAAGGTCATGCTTCCCCGGAAGATGCTGAAGAAGGACAAAAGGCCGTGCTCGCTGGTGAAGCCCTGATCCACTATTACGTTGAACTGGTAGAGGAATATGGGCAGCAGGATGTTGGGGAGCAGGCCCAATATCACCAGATAGCGCACGATGGGGTATTTCTTCATCAGGGCCGGAACCTCGACCAGGCGCCGCCGCCGGGCGGTCCCCGCCGATCCGACGTCACGCTGGGCGGGCCCCGAGCGGCGCGCCAGCATGGCCAGGCCTAGAATCAGGCACGAACCGGCATAAACCGCTAAAATTTGATCACGGCCCAGGAGCCAGGCCAGGCCGTCGGTGGCGAAATTGCCGCCGACCACGCCCAGGACCTGGGCCGCCGTTATAAGTGGGAACAGCCGCTTGCCCTGGCGGGAATCGAAGACGTCGCAGGCGATGTTCCAGAGGTAGACCAGCAGCAGTGAATCCTGTAAATACAAAAGCTGGAACAGAAGCGGATACGACAGGTCGATCCCCGCGTGCACGCCCCAATAAAGAAATGAGGTGGCGATTGCGTAAAACAGAAAAACACCAGCCAGGAGGCGGGCGTCACCGAGGCGCGATGAAATGCGGTTGAATAGGCCGAGCACTGCAAACGTGGCCACGCTGTTGATGCCTAGCATCAGGGGAATTTGCTGGACCCCGTAGCGTTTCAGAAAAGTGGTGTCCACATAGTTGCGGAACAGGGCCATGAAAAAGAACACCGAGCAGAACAGAACGCACAGCCCCAACAAGGAGCGTCTTTCGTTCTCGAAGACATTCAATTTGTTCAAGAGGAACTTGTTCATCAAGGCAATCCGTCTGCGGTCCCGGGATGAGATAGGAGATTGCTTACATTGAATCCAGATGCTAACATGGCCTTCGTTTAGGTGACAATAATGTTTTAGGTTCCTGTGGTTACCTCATCACACTCCGGATGCGGGGCGGCGGCAAGCCCGTTTGGTTCTCGCATCCGCGAGGGTGCATCGGCGAGGCGCTTTGCAATGAACTCCACGCTGGGCACGCCCGCCCCCATCTCGGCCGCGCCGCGCCGGGTGATGCTCTATACCCACAACGCCGTGGGCCTGGGTCATGTCTTCCGCAGCCTGGCGGTTCTCGGAGGCATGCGGCCCTGGGCCCCGCGATGGGACTTTTTGGCCGTGTCGGGCAGCTCCATCCCCCAGGCCTTCCTAGAGGAGGGGGTCGAGGTGCTCAAGCTGCCAGGCGCGCGCCTGAACATTGAGCAGGCCGGTCCTAGTCTGAGTCCGCGCCACCTGAAATCCCTTTCCCTGGATTGCCTCTTCGACCTCAGAACCAAGCTGATTCAGGATGCCTTTGATTGTTTCGCGCCGGAGGCGGTGCTGGTCGAGCACAACATGGCCGGCCTGATGAACGAACTGGTCCCCCTGCTGCTGCGGAAGCGGATGCGCCGTGGCGGACCCGAGGACTTCGCCCTGGTCCACATCTCGCGGGGGATCATGCGCTCCTCGCCGGAATTATGCCTGCCCAGGCAGAATCCGCCGCATCTTTCCGGCTCCATCGACCTGGGCGAACTGTACGACCTCATTTATGTACTGGAGGACCGGCACATCGCCGAGGCCGACGGTCCCTTGTGGCAGCCGGGCTCCGGCCTGGCCGGGCGCACCGCCTTTCTGGGCAAAATCGGCTTCAGAACCCGGGCCGAACTGCCCTCGGCCTCGGCCGCCAAACGCAAGTGGGGCCTTACCGACGCCCCCCTGATCTTGCTCTCCCTGGGCCGCTTCGGGCAGGTGAGCCGCATGGCCCGGGCCTTGGGCCAAGCCCTGGCCGAGAATGGCCCGGCCGCCGGGCATCAGCTGGCCGTGGTGCTGGACCCCTACCTGGACCTGCGGGAAAAGCAATCCCTGCGAAGGTGCGCCGGGGAGATGGGCGCCGCCGTCTTGGGGTTCGCTCCGTATCTGGTAGAGCTGATCAACGCGGCGGATCTGGTGGTCTGCCGGGCGGGCTACAATACCTTCAACGAGGTTCTGCTCAGCGGGGTGCGGGCCCTGTTCATCTGCGAGGAGCACGGTGGGCTGGAGCAGGAGCGCCGGGTCCGCTACCTGGCTGGTGAGCACCAAGCCGCCGTCCGCGAGCAGAAGGTGCTGGCCGACGGGGCGCGTAAAACCCTGCGTCGCCTGCTGGCCGCGCCACGCGATCCCGATCCGCCGGTCCTGGACCGCTTCGCCATCGGCGGCCGCATGGTGCGCGACCTCGAACAATGGTGGAGCGGCCGGTCCGGTCCCGGCCTGGGCGGGTAGACGCTTGCCGCGTCTTTGGCTCATTCGCCACGGCGAGAGCGTCTGGAATCGCCAACGGCGTTTTATCGGCTGGGGCGACCCGCCCCTCTCGCCCGTTGGGTGCGCTCAGGCCCGGGCCGCCGGCCGTCTGCTCGCAGCCGCGGGCGCCAACCCCGAGGCAGTGTTTTGCTCCCGGCTTGTCCGGGCCTGCCAGACCCTTGACCAGGCCCTTGACGTCTGCGACGCTGGCCGCATTCCGGCGTGCTTCTCCTGGCGCTTGAACGAACTCCACTGCGGGCAATGGCAGGGCCGATCCAAGCCGGAGGTGGCCGATGAGCGGCTGGCCGCGTGGCGCGCCGATCCTTCGGCCAGGCCGCCCCTGTTGGAGCCGGAGGACCCCAGGCATCCCCGCCACGATCCCCGCTACCATGACCAGGACCCCGCGCTGCTGCCTTCGGGGGAGTCTCAACTCGACTTGCTGGAACGGCTGCGCCCATTCTGGCGGGAACAACTTCTGCCGTCCCTGTCTGGGCGGGACTGCGTCTGGGTGGTGGCCCACTCGGGCAGTCTGTGGGGCCTGGCCAGACTACTTTACGAAACGGGTGGCCAAGACCTACCGCCCTGGATCCTGCCTCCTGCCAATCCTCTATGCCTGGAGTTGGACCGGGGTCTCCGGCCCGTGGCCGCCCGCTTTCTGGACCGCGGCGGCGAGAACCCGTCCCCGCTACCCGCGATCCCGGCGTTGCGGTCCGAATAGCCACCCTCGTCTCCCGGCATTCGGCTCAAAGGCGCGGCGCGATCGTTCTATCTCCGGCCTCCCGTTCCCTGAGCCGCTCCAATAATGGCGCCAGCAGGGTCTCGATCATCTCCTCGCGCTGTGCTATGCCTTCGGGGCCAGGGCCGTCGGCCTCGCCGAACGACAGGCGGGGCCGCTCGAACAGGGGCTTGGGCGACGAGGAAAGGTCGCGTAGGCCGTAGTCGCCCGGCCGGCGGGCCATGCTGGAGCCGGGCTCAAGCAGAAAACGGTGCAGGGCGAGTTCCACATCAGGCGCGTCCAGCAGGGATTCCAACAAGGAACGCAGGGCCCGGGCGTCCTCGGGACCCTCGTGGGGGGTATGGTACATCAGGTGCAGATGGCTCTTGATGCCCAGATCGCGGCACTCGGCCAGCAGGCCGGGCACCCGCTCCACCGGAAAGCCCTTGCCCAGCAGGCGCACGGTGGGCTGGTGCATGGCCTCCACGCCCCAGAAGAGGCTGAAGCAGCCCGAACTACGGGCCAGGGCCAGGAGCCGGTGGCTGAATCCCTGCACCCGGGCATAGGCGTACCAGCTCATGCCCGGCATTACATCGGGCAAACGGCCGCACAGGCGCGAGAGCTGATCCGGGTCGGCGTTGATGCTGGCGTCGCAGAACACGAAATCCCGGCTGCGGTAAGCGCGGGCCAGGCCATCGAGCTCGGCGAGAATCTTTTCCAGCGGCTTGCGCTCGAAGTCATCCACCAGGCGGCCGGTGCAGAAACTGCAGCGCGATGCGCAGCCCTTGGTAATCCGATAGGGCAGAAACAGCGCGTCTCGGCCCGTGACCGGATGGCGCATGCGGTAGTCATCCAGGTCCAGCCCATCGAAATCCGGGGCATATTCTTCTGGTGCGGGCAAGCGGGCGGGCGGGCTCTCGCGGAGGTGTCCGGCGCTAAGGAAGCAGGCGCCCGGCACCTCGGCAGGCGTCACGCTTCCCCGGTCCGAGATCATCCGGTGCAGGGTGGCCAGGGGCTCCTCGCCGTTGCCCCTTATCCAAAGGTCGGCGCAACCAAAGGCCGCCAGCTCGGTGATCGGCTTGATGGTGACGTAGGGCCCTCCGAATATGATCAGCGCCCCCGGCTCTCTGCGCTTGATGCACCGGGCCAGAAGCAGGCTGGCCCAGTACTGGGGATAAGCCATGATCGAAAAGGCGTAGATCGCCGCCCCGCCCGGCAGTCGGTCGGCATATTTGGCCGCGAAATCCTCCAGCCTTCCGCTGCTCGCCCGTCCGTGCAGGAGGTCCAGATATTCCTCCTGACTGAACCCGTGCTCGCGGCTGTGGTAGTTTGGGTCGTCCGGCGCGCCGTGCAGATAGACCGCGAGTAGATCATGCTGGCTCACCGGGACGCCCCGGTCCTTCAGATAGGCGTAGAGCACGGCCATGCCGTATGGCAAAACCTTGGTGGGCAGGTAGCGCTTGCTCAGGGCCGGGGGGTGCACCAGCACCACCGGGGCGTCGGGTGCGAGGTCGACGGTTTGCGGGCCGTATCCCGGGCGGACGGTCGATACAGGAACGGACATGGGCTTGCCTGCCGTTAAGGACTGTAATATATTCGTTTTCCGTTGGTCTGTCATGGTAGCCCAGGGGAAGCGGGGTGACAAATATTTTCAATTCAGAGATGCCGGCACTCAACCTCCGCCGGGGGCGGGGACGCAGGGGCACCCGGCGCGTCACGGCCCTGATACTGCTGTTGGCCGTGGTTCTGCTCCCGGCCGGCCGGGCACCGGCCACGGACCTACCGCCGGACAAGGTGGTCATCACCGACAAAGACATCGCCCGGCTCAACGTGCAGACCATCCAGGACCTGTTGAACCTGGTACCCGGGGTCCAGGCCGATTCCAGCACGGTGACCATCCGGGGTTCCAGCAACGTGCGCGTATTGCTGGATGGGCTATCGCTGAAAAACGCCCTGACCGCCTCCAGCACCATCCGTTGGAACCTTGTCTTCCTGCCCTCGGTGGCCGAGGTGGTGATCCTCAAGGGCAGCGGATCGGTGGCGCACGGCGACGACAGCAGCGGCGGCGTCATCACCATATCCACCAAGCGCCTGGAACGTGATCAGGGCTATGCCCAGGTCTGCTTCGGCGGCAACGGCATCCAGGACCACCAACTTCAGTTCGGAAGCGTTGGCGAGATATGGGGCTTGCGCGCCGACGCCGGCTACTACCACAGCGACGGCTTTCGGCTCAACAACGACAAAACCATCTGGCGTTTCGGCCTCAAGTCGTCCCTGGCCCCGGCCCCGTGGCAAGAGGAAAAGGCGCGCGGCCTGGCCGACGACATCTCCCTGGCCATGAATCTTTCCCAAACAGAGCGCGGTCTACCGGGACTGCCCGCCTTTCCCCATCCGGAGGCCCGCGAACGCCAGCGCGACCTGGGCGCCACCCTGGCCGGCAAGTGGCACGGGGTGACCAGCGGAACCTACGTCACCAACTTCGAGAAGGACTTCAGCAACCCCGAAACCAATATGTATACCAACTTGGAGAGCTTGACCCTGCGCCAGGAGTTCAAAGGTTCTGCCGCCCTAGGAATCCTGGGTCCGGTGGCGTGGGGGGCGTCTCTCCAGGGCAGCCGGGCACGCGGCAACGAGTTGGATGCGGTGGACGAGCAAGCCTACGGCTTATTCGCCAGCAAGAAGATCGCCCTGCAGACCCTTCCTGTGTCCATGAACCTGGGCCTGCGGGAGAATATCTACTCCGAGTTCGAATCGGTGCTCAACGCGGAGGCGGACCTGACCCTGGACTTGGGCTCGCTTTCCTTGCACGGCGGCGTGGTCATGTCGAACAACGCGCCCAGCTTCCTGCAGCGCTACGACCACAGCAGCACCACCGACCCCAATCCGGACCTGAGCCTTGAGAAAAGCACCAACTACACCCTTGGTGCCTCCTACCAACCCGTGAAGCAGTTGCAGGTCGAGGTGACCATCTTCCACGACAAGGTCAAGGACCGCATAACCTACGTGCGCGGCGACGAAGGCATCGGGCGCTATGAGAACGTGGGCGAGGCGCTCCTGGAGGGCCTGGACTTGGCCTTCACCTATCGGCCCTGGCCTTGGCTGCGTTCCCAGGCCAGCTATGGCTACCTGGACGCCAAAGATAAATCCACCGGGCTTTGGCTGCCCGGCAAACCCCGGCACAGCGCCCGCCTGGACCTGCAGGTGATCCCTTCGGCCAATATCCAATTCGGCGTCAAGCTCACCTACAATTCCCAGGCCTACACAAAGGCCGACAACACCGAGACCGCCCCCAGCTATTACACCATGGATGTGCGAGCCGAGTACTTGTTCAAGGGCTTTCGAATCTATGGCAAAGTGGACAACCTGCTGGATGAGGATTACCTCTCTGGCGATGGATACCCCGCCTCGCCACGGGTATGGCAGTTGGGCATCTCCCTCGACTTCTGATGAATCCAACGGGCCGCGATTTCTTCCATTAGGCAAAATGGTCCAGCCTAGTTTTTGCGGACACACGATTTATCCTGGGCCGGCCCTTTTTCTTTGCCCGATTCCCGTCCCGACAGCAAAAAAACCACTCCAATACTCCCCGGAAGATGAAGTAAAATCTGCTGAACAGCTTTGTTTTTTGGAACCAACACCCCAGTGGAGAGGAATCGATGACCGAGAGCGGCAACGAAGGTAGCACCAGGAACGAGATCCTTGCCGAGGATCGCCGCCGCATGGACGAGCGCAAGCAATCCTACCGGGAGCGGGCGCTAAAGATGTTTCCCTGGGTCTGCGCCCGGTGCGGCCGCGAGTTCAGCGGCAAGCGCCTGAGCGAGTTGACCGTGCACCACAAGGACCACAACCACGACAACAACCCGCTGGACGGCAGCAACTGGGAGCTGTTGTGCATCTATTGCCACGACAACGAGCACTCCCGCTACACCGAGGCCGAACTCTACGGCGCCGAGCCCGCGCCCCGGCCCAAGGCGGACAAGCCATCGACTACGTACAAGGCCTTCGCGGGCCTGGCGGATTTATTGAAGGATAAGGAGTAGAAGCGGCGGATAATAAAAAATAACTATTTTTCAATTGCGAGGAGAAAGACTTTCTTTCGATGCCTCACGCACCATCATTTCATAGTGTTCTTTATGATTTGACTTGTAAAAAATGTTTTTAAATATTTCCCGATATTTGTTAACAGTAGAGTTATCTGTAGCGATTAGATGATCATCAAAGGCAGAGTGCGACCCATCGTTCATCCAGGAAAACAAAGAATTACATATCTGTTTTTCGGTGCCATCAAATAAGTTACAGATTTGGTCAGAGTCAACGCCGCCCAAAATTTTAAAATAGTTTTCCAAAATGCGACGCATGTTATTTTGAATAGATAGGCAAGACCCGGATGGTCGAACGAGCTCCTGCCATAACAGTTGATAAGATGTGCTTATTGGATTGCAAGCATATCTAAATACATTAGACAAACAGTTACATTTTTTAACAATCCAAAAAGTTTCTACATTTGCCGCCTCTCTTTGTCTGATTTTATTAAACGTGACTTCCTTGTGGAAATATACATTGTGGGTCATTATAAATACTTGTTTGATGTAACCATTATTAGTTTTCACCTCGTTTATTATTTGACGTATGAGGCTACTTACTATAAACAATACATCACTGTCAAGGCTTGATATCGGATCATCAAAGACAACAATACGGTCTAGCGTAACGCCGCTCTCTCTGTTGCTACCTTTTAATAGATGGAAAAAGTAAAGGAAGGTGATAAAAGTTTTTTCTCCTTCGCTTAATGTTTCAATTGCATGCTCTCCATTCGGCCTAATGAGCTGATAACGTGTGCCATCATTGGTTGGTTTCAGGGAAAAACCATCGAATCCGAAACCAATTAATAACGCATTGATTTCCGAAATTGTTGGCTCAATACTCGTTGTCTGCTTCTCCAAATTATCAATTTCATTTTGTTTGTTTGTTCGAACAATGCTTTCGGATTGTATCTTGTCCTTTATGGACGTTATTGCCTTTTGTATGTCGTTGCGATTTCTTATGAACTCCTCAACATCCTGTGTTAATTCATTGGCTATGATATATTTCCAGACTTGAGCCGTAACCTTTTTCTTTTCTTCGGATAGATTGTCAACCATCTGATTGTGCGAATCTATAGATGCATTAGTTTTGGCTATTAATTCACGTAGTTCATCACATGCTTCTGATACTGGCTCTAGCATTGTTTTTTTGCTAGGCTCCTGAAGTTTATCATTAATTCTTCTATGGTTTTCATTAACAATCGTTAATATCTTGGCCCTTAAATGATCTAGTAAATCAGAGTCTAAAAACGACTCTAAATCATTGGGAATGGAATCGATATTTTCTGATATTCGCTCAGATTCAAATTTATATGCATCGCCAAGCGATCTTACCAATTGAATATTTATATCATATGATTCGTCAAAATACTCTGTGAGACTCTTTCTGAACAACTCAGTGGTTGTTTGTTGGCAAAATGGGCATATTCCATTGTTTTTCTCAAAATATATTTTACCTTCCTTAACCCAGTCGCTATTATTGAGCCTCTCAATCATTTCTGCTATATCAACATCTTTTTTGCCTACAACGCATTTATCTAAAATAGAATTTTTTTCGTGAGATATTATTCCTGAAAAATCAATCTCATTTATTTTAGTTATATGTGTTGGTTTCTTCCCAAATACTGTTTGCATCTTCTGTAGAATTTCATCAAATCCAACAAAATCTGCTGTATTGTTTTCGTACTCTTCTAAGACCTTTGATTTAAACTTTTCAATACTGTCTCTAAAGCCTTTAAAGGCTTCTAAAAAATGTCCATCGTATTTTTGTTTTTGATGCCAACATTTTTTGCCAAATTCTTTTTCAAGTTTCTTCAGTTGACCAATCTTTCCATCATCATCGCCACCGCCATTTAAAGTTTTGTTTAACTTGTCAATTTGAATTATTATTTTTGACAACTCCTCTTTTGCAGTTGCAATCCGTTCTAATAATTCAATGCTGCCTTCCCCAAGAGTAAATATACCATTGAGAGTATCGGATTGGGCAAAGTTGTCAGAGACGAAATCTTTATTATATACAAGAGTTTGCAATTTTCGATTATTGAGCCAATCTATACTGCATGATGGGTAGCGTTTTATAGATGCTATTACCCTGGAGATGGTTGTCTTGCCTGAGCCGTTCGCGCCGAAAATATAGTTAATTTTTGAAAGCCCTTTTAGCTCAATTTTTTCGCAGCCAAATGTAGCTGTATCTGCAATGGTTATCGCATTTATCACTATGTGCCCCCCTGGACGTGTTTAGATATCTTCACTATTTGAGTCAGCACGCCGCCACCAATTAAGCGCCAACCACCCCCAACTCCCTAATAAATCCAATTGATATTGCAAGCAGGAGCACCGGACTTGAGCACGCCGTTGTTGTTGGGGAAATTGCACCGGCCCGCGTCCTGCATGGCCTTGGAGCAATCCACGGGACTTGAAGAGACATAAGTGCAGCCGCCCTCCCCGCAGGCGGTCTTGCGATACCCCAGACGGCTGAGGGCTGGATGGACCGTGCCGCTGTAATAGGCGTACCTGGCCCCGCTCAGCGGTACGTTGAGACCTGGATACGGGTTGTTGATGGTGATCTTGCTTGTATCCATATTGCACAGGGTCAGGCAATCGTTGTAGTTGGCGCTCTCGGGCTGATCTTCGGCGAACGCCACGCCGCACAAGGCGGTCGACAAAAGGCAGATGGCCAAAGCAACTCTACGCAAATTCATGGCAATAATCTCCTTGGAATGATTGGTGCCGGGGGCCTGTCGGGATGGTGATGCCGCGCAGTTTGCTGGCCGGGGCCCCGCTGCACCCAGAATAAACTAAAAACCCCTGAAACGTGCAACAATTCGCAGCCGGTTCATGCCGCGAACAAACACGCCGCCGCGCTTTGGCCGTGGCTTGAGGGGGTTCTCCCGCCTGCCCGGACACACGGGAGAACCAAGGGCGCGGGCCAGGTGGATACTACCGATAACGCCTCGAAATGTGATTACGCTTTGGATGGGCAGGTCAGTTTGGCGGGTCTGCCTTTTTCAGGCCTGGCTATCAAGGACTTCCCGGACAAGACTTAATAACTCGTCCATGCTGAAGGGCTTGGTGATGTAACCGGCGGCGCCCTTTCTAAAGGTTTCCTGCACGCTGCCCGTGGGGGTGTAGCCGCTGGCGATCATCACCTTGGCCTTTGGATCAAGGGCGTGGATCTGCTGCATGGCTTTTAAGCCGCCGATGCCGGGCATATTCAGGTCCATTATCACCAAGTCGACACCGGGCCCGTATTCCTTGACGGCCCCTTCGCCGCTGGCCGCGGTCTTCACTTTATAGCCACAAGACTCCAACAATGCAGTGCATAGATCCAACAATTCAAGTTCATCATCAACAACGAGGATGGTTTCATTGCCCAGATCAGGGGTTTTGGCAATACCAGCAGCTGGCTCGGCTGGTATGTCTTCACTGCCGGCGGCCGGAAGCAGGATAGTGAATCTAGTTCCCGCTCCGATCTCGCTGCTGCATGAAATGTGACCGCCATGGCCTTTGATTACGCCATAAACCGAGGCCAGACCGAGCCCGGTTCCCGAGCCGATTTCCTTGGTCGTGTAGAAGGGGTCGAATACATGCTCGATGGTTTCCCGGCTCATGCCGCTGCCGGTATCGGAAACGATCAGCTGGATGTATTCCCCAGGCAAGGCGCTGATGCATTCGTGGTTGTGATCATCGTCCAAGGCGATCCTGTCGCATTGGATCAAGAACCTGCCGCCATCGGGCATTGCATCTTTTGCGTTGCCGGCCAGGTTCAACAGGACCTGCTCTATCTGGAAGGCGTCGGCCTTGGTAATAAGGGGGACATCGGCCGAACGGGTCTCAACGGAAACCATTTTGGGTATGGTGCGCTGGATTATCTGCGACGTTTCAGCAATAATGCGGGCGATATCCAGTGGCTTGGGGGCAAACGAGGCCTTGCGGCTAAAAGCCAGAATTTGCTCTATGAGCTTCTTGCCGCGGTCCGCCGCTCTGACTATCGGCTTTATCTCCTCAGTCGAGGTCCGGCCATTTTCGGCGTTTTTTAGGGCCATTTCCGAATAGCCCGTGATGACCGTCAGTATGTTATTGAAATCATGGGCTATGCCGCCGGCAAGGGTGCCCAGGGCCTCCATTTTGTGCATGTGGTTGAGCTGGGCCTCAAGCTTGGCCTTTTCCTTTTCGAGTTTTTTGAATTCCGTCACATCCTTGGTAATGGATATGATGCATTGCTCCCCGTCCAGGTCCATGAATTTGGCGGAAAAATAGGAATCCGAAAAGGAACCGTCTCTTCTACGAAACTGAATTTCAAGGTTGACAACCCTGCCGGTCTTCTGGAGGGCTTCGAGCAAGAGGAACCGGTCATCGGGATTGGAATAAATATTCAACTCGTACGCTGTCTTGCCGATCACTTCTTCCCGCGAGTATCCGGTTCTGGAGCAGAATCCATCGTTAACGAACCTGTACCGGCCATCTTTGACGTTGGTGACGGCAACGGCATCGGGAATGGCGTCAAAAGTTGACAGGTAGGGAAGCTCCCATTCCGGGAAAGCATCCACGGCTTGCTTGCCCTCCGGGGTTTCCCGCATAACGGCAACATACCCCAGGACTTGATTTTCCCCACCGTAAACAGCCGTGAGAGCCAAGTCCACGACTATGGCCGATGCGTCCTTTTTGAGGAAGACCCATTGCCCCCGCCAGGCGCCGGAGCGCTTGATCTCGGCATATGCTATTTCACCGAAAATGACTAATGATTCGTATGACGGATGGATGAATTCGATGGGGCGGTTGAGGACTTCGTCCCTGGTATAGCCGAAGGTGTCCAGAAAGGCGGTGTTGCAGTCTCTGACTACACGATTGGTATCCACCGATAAAATGCAGTCGGTGGTGTTGTCAAAAAATGACCGAAGAAACGTTTCCCGGTTGCTAAGACCATCGGATGGGTCATTGGCATGGGAGTGGTGCTCTTTGGTGGTGAACTTTTCTTGCAACCGGTGAACCTTTGTCTAAACGATGTTAATTGTCGCTGCTGATTGTTCGCTCCCCTCGGTATGTTCTTTCTACATTTATTATACTAGCCAACAAAAAATGTAGACGTCAACGGTTGTTCCATGCTTGGATGCAGTTGATATAAGGCTTGCCCGGTGCCGCGGCAACCCTTTCAGTTTGGTTGCGCCGCCGCAACATCAAGTCAAAGGAGGAGCCTCCATGAAAGCAACCCGCTGGGCCTTGCAGATTCTGTTGATTCTCCTGGTCGGCTTGGCCTTTGCCTCTGCCGCCCTGGCCGCCAACAACTTCATCAAGATCGTCAACAACTGCAACAACAAGATCGTTTTCTACTACAAGTGCTACAACAACAACCCCTGGGACCAGAACACCGGCTGCCCCTCGGACAACACGATGAACCACGTCGACGTCGGCAAGAGCTGGACCAAGACCTACACCTATAACTCCATCAGCACCTGTAAAAAGATTTATGTCAGCTATGGCCGCTATGACCGCAGCTGCGAGGCCAACGACAAGAAACTGAAGGCCGAATTTCCCGAGAACATGCCCAAGATCCTCACCGTTGAGGGCAATTGCCAGGGCAGCAGCTTCGATTTCCGCATGGTACCCCAGGGCGGTACGGTCATAGATTAGGCGGATACTGGCAGGCGCGAGGGTAAACTGCGGCGCCCAGGGGCCGCGGCCCTTGACATTCAAAATCACGGCTGATAAACAACTAGCGTTGGTGCCCATTTGGGCTTAAAAGGGAAGCCGGTGAAAGACCGGCGCGGGCCCGCCGCTGTAACCGGGGACGAAAACCGCAGGCGTCCGATGAGACGCCGGCCACTGCGCGATGGCGCGGGAAGGCGCGGCAAGTAGGCCGATCCGGAAGCCAGAAGACCTGCCAGCCGATCATACTTTGGCCTCCTCGGGTGCAGTGAAGGTCAAAGACCGAGTTTGCGTCTGATTTGCGGGCGATAGCGTGACTCCTTCCATGTATTTGGAAGGAGTTTTTTATTTGGATCAACAGAAAGCGTCTGCCCATGGCCAAGGCCCTGAAAACCGCCCAAAGTCCACATGTTACGGCCCCGGTGCGCGGCCGGATATTCCCCTTCGGCGCCCTGGTGGGCCAACGGGAGATGAAGCTGGCCCTGAAACTCAACGCCGTGGACCCGGGAGTGGGCGGCGTTTTGGTGCGCGGCGAAAAGGGCACGGCCAAGTCCACGGCCGTGCGCGGACTGGCGGCTATTTTGCCTGAACTGGATGTGGCCGCGGGGTGTGGGTTCGGATGCGATCCGGCTGACCGCCGCCACATGTGCGATCGATGCCTGGGCCGCCTGGCAAAGGGCGAGAGCCTGGAGGCCGGGACCAGGCGGGTGCCCGTGGTGGACCTGCCGCTCAACGCCACCGAGGATATGGTGTTGGGAGGGCTGGATTTCGGCAAGGCCGTCAGAAGCGGACGCCGCCGGTTCATGCCCGGCCTCTTGGCCAAGGCCAATCGCGGTTTTCTGTATGTGGACGAGGTGAACCTGCTCGACGACCACCTGGTGGACGTGATCCTGGACGCGGCGGCAAGCGGCCGCAACTGTCTGGAGCGCGAGGGGGTGTCGTTCAGCCACCCTGCCGCTTTTGTGCTGGTGGGCACCATGAACCCCGAGGAAGGCGAACTGCGGCCCCAGCTCTTGGACCGCTTCGGCCTGTGCGTGGAGGTTGGCGGAGAGCAGGACCCCGAGCTGCGGGTGGAGCTGATGGCCCTGCGAGAGAGCTTTGACCGGGATCCCGAGGCCTTTTGCTTGTTGTATGAGCGGGAAAACCTGGACGAGGCCGCGGAAGTGGAACGGGCGCGCCTGCTCTTGCCGACGGTTGGTCTGTCCGGTGGGCTGCGCAGCTTCATCACGGCTCTGTGCATCGAAAACAACGTGGCCGGACACCGCGCCGACCTGGTTATCCAGCGGGCGGCCCGTGCCTTGGCCGCCTTGCATGGCCGCCGGGAGGTGACCCAGGAAGACATCGCCGCCGTGGCGCCCCTGGCCCTGCGCCACCGCAGCCGCGACGCCTCGCCGCCCCCGCCGCCCGAGCCGCCGAAACCTCCGGAGCCGCCCGAGGAGCCGGAAAGCCCAAAAGACGAGCATGACGAACAAGACCAGGTTGAGCCGCCGCCCGGGCAGGACAATGACCAACAGGACGACAGCGGGCCGGAAGAAGGCTTTGACCCACCTCCGCCCGAGCCGCCGGATCAAGGGCCGGAGCACGACATGGGCGAGGACCCGGCCGAGGAGATCCACGAGGTGGGCCAGACCTTCAAGGTAAAGACCATCCGCCAGCCCAAGGACCGCAAGCTGCGCCGGGGCTCGGGCCGCCGCTCGGCCACCCGCACTGCCCAGAAGCTGGGGCGCTACGTCAAAAGCTCCCTGCACGGCCAGCCCCAGGATTTGGCCTTGGACGCCACCCTGCGGGCCGCCGCGCCCTATCAATTGCGGCGGCAGGGCCATACCGGCATGGCCGTGTGCGTAAAACCCCAGGACCTGCGCCTGAAGGTACGCGAAAAGCGGGTGGGCAATTTCCTGCTGTTTTTGGTGGACGCCTCGGGCTCCATGGGGGCTCAGGCCCGCATGAGCGCCACCAAGGGGGCCGTGCTTTCGCTGCTGATGGACGCCTACCAAAAGCGGGACAAGGTGGCCCTGGTCACCTTCCGGGGCCGGGAGGCAGTGTTGAATTTGCCACCCACCAGCTCCATCGAACTGGCGGCCAAGCTACTGGCCGAACTGCCCGTGGGCGGCCGCACGCCCCTGACCGCCGGGCTGGTGGAGGCCTCCGAACAGTTGCGCCGTAACCTTCGCAAGGATCCGGACAGCAGGCCCATCGTGTTGATCCTCACCGACGGCCGGGCCAACGCCGGGCTTGGCCCGGATGCGCCGCCTCACGAGGAGGCCCTGGGCATCGCCGCCAAGATGGGCCTGGACGAGCGGGTGCGTTTCGTGGTGGTGGACACCGAGGCCCAGAGCGTCGTACGCCTGGACCTGGCCGCCCGCCTGGCCGCGGCCCTGGGCGGCGAATATTTCAAGATAGACGACCTCAAGGCAGAGGACCTGGTGGGCATCGCCAGGAAGGAATGAAATCAATCATGAAAACCACATATCCATTCGCGGCCATGGTCGGCCAGCAGGACATGAAACTATCGCTGATCCTCAACGTGATCAATCCAGGCCTTTCGGGCGTATTGATCAGGGGTGAAAAGGGCACCGGCAAATCCACCGCGGCCAGGGCCTTGGCCGAAATCCTGCCAGACATCGAGGTGGTGGAGGGCTGCCCGTTCAACCTGGACCCCGGCGAGAGCGGCGGCGAGCTTTGTCTGGCCTGCACAGTGGCCGTCTGCGGCTTCAAGCAGGCCCAGGGCGGCAACCCAAAGAGCCTGGCCAGGCCGGTGAAAGTGGTGGAACTGCCCGTTGGCGCCACCGAGGACAGGGTTGTGGGGGCCATAGACCTTGAGCGGGCGCTCAAAGAGGGCGAAAAGCACTTCGAGCCGGGCATCCTGGCCCAGGCCCACCGGGCCATCCTCTATGTGGACGAGGTCAACCTGTTGGAAGACCACGTGGTGGATGTGCTTTTGGACAGCGCGGCCATGGGCGTCAACACCGTGGAGCGCGAGGGCGTGTCCTTCAGCCACCCGGCCCGCTTCACCCTGGTGGGCACCATGAACCCCGAGGAGGGCGAGTTGCGGCCCCAGCTTCTGGACCGTTTCGGCCTGTGTGTGCTGGTGGAGGGCCTGCGCAGCGCCGACGAACGGGTGGAGATCATGGAACGGCGTCTGGCATTTGAACAGGACCCCGAGGCCTTTGCCCGGCTTCATGAAGTCCAATCGGCAGAACTCACGGAAAAAATCCGCCAGGCCAGGGCACTTTGGCCCAGGGTGGAGGCCGACCGCGCCGTCATGATGCAGATCGCCCAGGCCTGTTTGCAGGTGGGCACAGACGGCCACCGAGGCGACATCATAACCCTGAAGACGGCCAAGGCGCTGGCCGCCTGGCAGGGCCGCACAAGCGTGGATGAGGTTGACGTGAACCGGGCCCTTGAGCTTGTTCTGCCCCACCGGGTGCGGCGCAGGCCCTTTGAGGAGGTGGCTGGAGGTTCCGCCTTCCGGGAGGCCTAAGCGGCTGGGAACAACACGGAGATGCCATTACTGGGACGGCTTCCCGCGCCGGCCCATGGCCATTGCGGGCTGTGCCTTCGGCGGCTATGCTGGTATGCTTGTGAATGGTTGAATCGCCCGTATTCTTTCACAAGCCCACGGCGGAGGCCTCCACCTTCCATGAGCAGCTTTGAGCAAATACTTGAAAACGTCAAACGTTCAGCAAACGGCTGGACGGCCGAGATAACCGAAGACTGGGCCCAAGGCAGGGCCGTTTACGGCGGCATGGCCGCGGCTCTGGCGGCAAGGGCCATGCGCCTGGCCGTGGGGCCAGATTATCCCCTGCGCTCCTTGCTGGTGTCGTTTGCCGGTCCGGTTGCTCCGGGGCAGGTCAACCTGAGCGCGGAGGTCCTGCGCAACGGATCGTCGGTGGCCAACCTGGAAGCCCGCCTGGTTCAGGAAGGCAAGACCCGTTGCGTTGCATTGGGCAGCTACGGCCTGGAGCGCCCCTCGGAAATAAACCTGGCCGACCTGCGCAGGCCTGATCTGCCCGGCCCGGAAGGCCTCGAAAGCGTTCCATACATTCATGGCGTCATGCCTAGATTCATGCAGCACTTCGATGTGCGCTGGGCCTTGGGCGCACCGCCTCTTTCCGGCGCGGACTCCAACGAGATCGGGGGCTGGTTCCGATTTGCCGAGACGGTTCCCACGCCCGGCGAGGAATGGTGGGTGGCCCTGGCCGATGTCTGGCCCACGCCGCTGTTGAGCATGATCAAGGGGCCGGCCATATTCAGTTCACTGACCTGGGGCCTTGATTTCTCCGGATTCGATTCGGCCCAACCGCTGGATGGCTGGTGGGCCTACCGGGCAACGGCCGAAAGCGCCGCCGGGGGCTATGGCCAGTGCCGGGCCGAGATATGGTCGCCCGCCGGCGGGTTGGTTATGCATTCCCGGCAAACAGTGGTGTTGTTCAGTAACGGCCAAAAACCAATACAAACAGACTAGTCAGTTGCGTCTTGCCTGTGGTCTCCTGAGAAGTTCATAAATATTCAATCATAGATCCTTAAAATTATGATGGGTAATAACGCCTATAAATCAGTGAGTTATGGTTGGATAAATACAGTAATAATAATTATAACAAATAACTATTGGATATTTCGGGTGGAAAATTCAATATTGGCTAATGCAGTATATTTAAAAAGGCTTTTTTCGGTTAGTAGCACCTCGCAGGGTTATGGCTTTTTCGCAACTTTGAAGAGCCAGCTAAGGAGAAAGTTATGTCCTTTGGCAACATGAAATTAAACCAGAAACTTTACTCCGGCTTTGGGCTGCTGTTAGTCCTTTTAATAACAGTCGGTTCGATAGCTTGGGTTGAATTCGGCAGTGCTGAACTGGGCTTCAAGGAGTATCGCGGACTTGCCCGGGACACCAACCTCGCCGGGCGGTTGCAGGCCAACATGCTCATGGTCCGGATGAACGTCAAGGACTTCATCATCACCGCCAGCGAAAAAGACAAACAAGAATATGCGGAATATGTAAAAAAGATGCAGCAATTCCTGGATGAGGCCAGGGGGCAAATCAAAAACCCCCAGCGGGCGGCCATGATCCAGCAGGTTGATTCCCAGGTCAAAGATTATGAAAAGGCCTTCGGAGAGGTCGTAAAGCTTCAGAACCACCGCAATGACTTGGTAATCAACACCCTCAATGTCAAGGGGCCGGAAATGGAGCGGCTCTTGACCAAGATCATGGAATCAGCCTATGGCGACCAGGATGCCGAAGCCGCTTTTTACGCCGGCAAGGCCCTGCGCTCGCTGTTGCTGGCCCGGCTTTACGTGGTCAAGTTCCTCGATGACAACAGCAAGAAATCGGCGGAACGGGTGAACAAGGAATTCTCCGACTTTTCCAAGGAACTTGAGGAACTCACGACCCGGATCGAAAACCCGGAACGGCAAAAGATGGTTGCCGAACTCAATGCCCGCGACGACGCCTACCTCGAGGCATTTGTCGGCCTGACCAAAACCATCTGGCAGCGCGATGAAATCATCACCAAGAGCCTGGATGTCATCGGACCAAAGGTCGCCAAACTGGTCGAAGACGTCAAACTTTCGATAAAGGCCGAGCAGGACGCCCTGGGGCCCAAGCTCCAGGCCAGCAACGAGCAGGCCAAGATCGTTATCCTGATCCTTTCCGCCGCGGCCATGGTTTTTGGCATTTTCTTGAGCTGGATTATCGCCCGCAGCATCACCAGGCCCATCCAGAGGGTCATCGCGGGGCTCAACGAAGGCGCCCAACAGGTTGCCGCCGCCTCGAGCCAGTTGGCCGGCGCCAGTCAATCCCTGGCCGAGGGCTCGTCCGAGCAGGCCGCGTCGCTGGAAGAGACCAGCAGCTCCATGGAGGAGATGGGCTCCATGACCAGCAAAAACGCCGAAAATGCCGGGGAAGCAAATATCCTTTCACAGCAGGCCAAGCAGGTGGTCACCCAGGCCAACGAAGCCATGGCCGAACTGATCAAATCCATTGACGATATTGCCAAGGCCAGCGAGGAAACCGGCAAGATCATCAAGACCATCGACGAAATATCCTTCCAGACCAACTTGTTGGCCCTTAACGCGGCGGTCGAGGCGGCCAGGGCCGGCGAAGCGGGAGCAGGATTCGCCGTGGTGGCCGACGAGGTCCGCAACCTGGCCATGCGGGCGGCCGAGGCGGCCAAGGGGACCGCCAGCCTTATCGAAGGCACCATTGAAAAGACCAAGCATGGCAGCGAACTGGTCAACAAAACCAACGAGACCTTCCTTGAGGTTGCCGAGTCGACGGTCAAAGTTGGTGAGTTGGTCGGTGAGATCGCCGCGGCGTCCACCGAGCAGGCTGAAGGCATACGCCAGGTGAATATGGCGCTGGCCGAGATGGACAAGGTGACCCAGCTAAACGCCGCAAATGCCGAACAGTCGGCATCGGCCAGCGAGGAACTCAGCGGCCAGGCCGCCAGCGTTCGGGTCTTTGTTGACGATCTGACAGCCCTTGTCGGCTATAGGGGCGCCAACGGTTCACAGGAGTACCTGGAGACCAAGACGCAACACAGCCAACCAGCAAAAAAAGCGACCAAGCCCAATTTGGCTTTACCCAAATCCACTGTAATAAGCGCTCCCCCTTCTGAAGATGATGATGGAGATTTCGTCAACTTCTAGACAATGCCGCCCCACAGAGCCCTAGCCGCTCTGTGGGGCGCTTTTTTGCCATTTGCCCATCGGCTTGTTAATTTCCCTCTGTAAAAATTGACGTCTCTGCATGCAAAGGTTTGATGCCGGGCGCGCCCATGCCCTTGGTGGCTGTTATAATTTGTGCGCTTGTCGACAAGAAAGGAATGCGGGTATTGCTTTGATCGCCGGGAATCAAAACGTCTCCAAAAGGGCGGTGTTGTGGGCGGCCTGTCTTACGTCGTTCATCGGCCCGTTCATGATCTCGGCGGTAAACGTGGGCCTGCCCCAGATCCAACACGAGTTTGCGGCGGGCGCCTTTGAGCTGGGCTGGATCAGCATGATCTACATGCTGTCCTACGGTGCGCTGATGGTTCCCCTGGCCAAGCTCTGCGACATTTACGGTCGCCGCCGCACCTTTTTCTGGGGCCTGGCGGCCATCGCCGTATCCCTGGTCGGATCGGCGCTGGCCTGGTCCCTTGCGGTGCTGATGGCCTCGCGGCTTTTGAGCGGCGTGGGCGCGGCCATGATCACCGTATCTGGCGTGCCCATGGTCGTGTCGGTTCACGAGCCGTCGGAGCGGGGCCGGGCAATCGGCTTCATCACCGCCGCGGTCTACACCGGCCTCACTGCCGGGCCGTTTTTGGGTGGCCTGCTGGTGGAGGCCTGGGGCTGGCGCTCGATTTTTTGGGCCAGCGCCTTGCCCAGCCTGTTTTGCATGTGGCTGGCCGCCACCAAAATCAAGGCCGAGTGGACCGTGGAGCCCAAGGGGCCCTTTGACATCCTGGGCAGCGTGCTGTTCAGCGCGTCGCTGGCCCTGGGCATCTACGGCGGGCCGGAGCTGCCGGGCGTTCGGGGCTGGGTCTGCGTGGGCCTGGCCGCCGTGGGGCTGATGTGGTTTGTCTTTCAGGAGCTGGACGCCGTTGACCCGGTTTTCGAGGTGCGACTGTTCAGCCACAACCGGCTGTTTACATTCGCCAGCCTGGCCCACTTCATCAATTACGCGGCCACCATCTCGATCATCTTTTTGCTGAGCCTGTACCTGCAATTCGGCAAGGGACTTTCGCCCCAGGCCGCCGGGCTGGTGCTGGCCATTCAACCGGCCATCCAGGTCATCGTCGCCCCGCTGTCCGGGCGGCTATCCGACCGCATCGGCGCGGGCATCCCGGCATCGGCTGGCATGGCCCTCATCGCCGTCGGCCTGGGCTTTTTGGCCATATTAGATCAAAACAGCAGCCTGAACCTGATCATCGCCTGCCAGATCGGCCTGGGACTGGGCTACGGCCTGTTCACCACGCCCAACATGAGCGCCATCATGGGCTCGGTGAGCCAGGACCACTTCAGCGAGGCCTCGGCAGCCGTGGGCACCCTGCGGCTCAGCGGCGCGGTGGTCTCCATGGCCGTGGCGACCATGCTCATATCGCTGTTCATGGGCCGGGCCGAGATCACGGCCCATTCGTTCCCCGAGTTTTTGCGGGCCATGCAGACGGCATTCGCCCTGTTCTGCGGCCTGAGCGTGCTGGGGCTGTTCTTCTCCCTGGCCAGGGGCCGGGGCCAGGCGGCCTAGCAGCACCTTCCAATGGCCCGAATGATCCGCGCATGCGCTTGCGGCATAACAATCAAGAGCGCCGGCATGGCGCGCCGAAATACGAGCTTGACCGGAAATATCAGGGTGGGACACTATACTTAATGGGCTTACGAAAAATCGTGCGTGGGGCACCGCCGCCGCCTGTGGAACAATGCGCCGCTTAAACGCATACCGGCAGGAGCCAAGGTCGCTTCGTTACGCTTCAACGCGCGGAACCACCCAGAGACTATCTTCCCCGCATAAGGAGGACATGACATGTCTCGATTAGTAAAAGCAAGTGTTTTTGCAGCCTTGTCGGCAGCCTGCTTGTGCTTGACCGCACTGCCGGTGGTGGCGTCGTGCGTCTACAACCATACTCAGCACACGGTTCACGCTGAACTGGACTGCGGCATATTTTGCGACAGCACCTGGTACATCTCAAAAGGCGATAACAAATGCCGACCCGGCAAGGGCGGCACGGTGTACATCAACATAGGCCAATTGAAAAATCCCGACTTCTGGTGCGCAGACGAGTGCAAGGTCAAGGTAGACGACCATGGTTGGGTCTCCGTGACTCAGGACGGCGACAGGTTCACCACCACCAGCAAGCACGCCGACGGCTCGGTGCGGGAAAAGTGCACCGTTAAAAAGTACAGCGAGTGATCGTACAACCGGGCGGCGGCCCCGTGCCGGCGACCAAGCATGATAGTTAAGGCGCTGCAACCCATTGCAACACCTTGAGCATTTTCAGGCCTCTTCTCCCCCCGACGCGGCCGCCTTGGCCTTTTCCCGTTTGACCTTGTCGATCTCCCTGCTGACCTTGACGCCCCTGGTGCGCAGCGAATACCAGATCAGGCGTTTGCGGTCCATGACAAAGAAGCGCTTGCCGTATTTGCGCAGGGCCGCCGGGTCGATCTCAATGCCCAGGCCGGGCAGGGTCGGCACGTCCAGTATGCCGCCGTTATGGGTGAAGGGCTGGGCCAGCACGCCGTCCCGGGCCTCGATGGTCCAACCGGGCGGGTTGTAGGGGTATTCCAGTTCCTTTTCATCGGCGAACCCGCTGGCGGCCATGAGTTGCAGGTTCACGGCGAATCCGAACCCGTTGGTCCAGGTGTGGGGCGAGTATTTGAGCCCGTGCTCCCGGCACAGCTTGATCACCTCCATGGTCTGGGCAATGCCGCCGGTGAACATGGCGTCGGGCTGGAAAACGTCATAACAGCGGCGTTGGATCATCATCTTCAGTTCGGGCAGGGCGCTGGTGTGCAGTTCGCCGCCGGAGATGGGCACCTTGCTGTAGGTGCACAGGGCCGTCAGTTCGTCGTAGTCGTCCATGGCCAGGGGCTCCTCCAGCCACGCCACGCCCGCGTCGGCGCAGGCGTCGGCAAAGCGCTTGGCCCGGTCCAGATCCCATTTTGGCGCGTCGCCGATGACCGTGACCCGCCAGGCCTGGTTGGCGTCCACTCCGATCTTCATCTTGTGGCCCACGGCCTTGGCCGTCTGGACCACCTGCTCGATGTCCTGGCGCTCGTCAAAGGCGTGGACCCGCAGCTTGATGGCCCGGAAGCCCTCGTCATAGCGGGCCTCGGCCTCCTCGATTCGCCGGGCCGGGTCCTTGACCTCGCCGGTGGAGGCGTAGAGCTTGATGGGCCGAGGCGCGCCGCCGAGCATCTCGCACACCGGCTTGCCCGCCTTTTTGCCCAGGATGTCCCAGATGGCCGGTTCGATCCACCAGTTGCGCCAGCCCAGGTAGGCCACCTCCCGCAGGCGCTGCTGGATCAGGGCCACGTCAACCGCCTCGCCCAGCATGTAGGGCCCCAGCAGTTCGCCCAGGCCCTCCCGTTCCTTGCCCATGCAGATTCCGGCGCTGTAGCCCTCCACGCCGTCGTCGTCGATTAGTTTTAACAGGGTGAAGTGGTTGGCCGTCTGGGGCAGGCCGGGAATCCAACTGGGGTAAAACGGCGCCGGGGTGGGCACCTTGACGTGATACAGTTCGATACGGGCGATTTTGCTCATTTTTTACCTCCGCAATCAACAGGGCAAACCGGCAAACTGGTCGGTGGTGCGGGTTGAGGTGGCCGGAGAATGGGGCTAAGGCAGGGTAGCAATTTTTGGGGCCGCAAGTCTAGATTGTCTGTGGGGAGTCGGGTCTGGGGGATCAAAAGACTCCGCCCCGGTCCGCCGCTGCGTCCGAGGTGAGTCCGGCCTTTTATGGCCTCGGCAAGGTTGCCGTGATTAGGTAGGTTGGGTGTCTCAAGTTGGACTTCGTTCTCCTGTTAGGGTGCGATCACCACCGGGACGAAGGGTCTCACCACAACGGCCGGGGGCCTCACCACAACACCGGGTCCGTGCTTCTTGGGCGCCACCACGCATCCGGCCAGGGCCATCATGCTGATCAGCAGCATCGCAGCGGTTATCCTGGTCCACATCTGCTTCTTCCTCCTTTGATGTTATTACCAGCGCCAGTGCGGGCGGTTCCAGCAATGGCGGTCACAATACCAGGGGCGCGGGGCCGGGGCATAGGGCCTGTACACCGGGCGGTATGGCATGGGCGCCGGGCGCACATACACCGGAACCGGAACGGGCCTGGGAGCCGGCGGGGCAAAATAACCGGGCAGGGGCACAACCACGGCGGGTGGAGCGAATACCACGACGGGGGGGCGGTGGTGCCGGGCCTCGGCCTGGGCCGGAGCCAATGCCGCCAGGGCGGTCAGCGCGGCCAGGGTAATGAACACTATCCTCTTCATGAGAGTCCTCCTTTTTTCGTCACCGCCGTTAGTAGCGGCGCCGTGAGCGGTCGAATATAGTCCGCAACTGCTGGAACCTGTCGCGGCCCAATATCTTGCGCACCTGGACCAGGAACTGGGACTTTTCCTGGGCAATGGCAGTCTGGGCCCGGCCGAGCCTGGCATATTGCTTGTCCACGGCCTGCTCGTTGAGAGGCCTGCTGTTCATCAGCTTGTCCAGGGTCAGCTTGGCCTGCTCTATTTCGTTGCGGTGGCGGATAACCCGCTGCTGCATCTGAAAATGAAGCTGGTCGAGCTGCTGAATTTCAGATTGGCTCAGGTGCAGCTGCCCGGCGATCTGGGGCGCTCGCCACCACTTGCCCCTGGGTCCGCCGTTTTGACCGGCCAGAGCCGGGCAGGCCATAAGGACCACGGCCACCCATGCAGCCAATATCGATATCCACTTTCTGCCTAACATGGCGTCCTCCCAGCCTGACATTGTGAAGTTGTTTCATCGAGATCCGGCGCGACGAAGTCCAGAAAATCCTGGTCGCTCAAGGTGTCGTCGTCGGCCATTATATATTCGTCAAAGTTGCTGAAGGCCTCTTCGGGCTCCCAGAAAAGATCATCGTTTATGGTCACCTCTTCAAGCGCCGCGATTTCCACGACCGCCTGGGCCGGGGCCTGGGGCGGCTGGTCCGTGGGCAACAGGGCCAGGACCAGGGCGGCGGCCGCGGCCAGGCTGCCGGCGATCACCGTGCTCCACATTGTCCGGCTGCGGGCCGGACGGGAGGGCTCTGCGGCAAAGGATGCCGGCCGGGGCGGCACCTCGATGGTGTCGGCGGCCATTTCGGCCAGGCCGCCAAGCTCGGCTTCCAGGGCCTGGACCTTGTTCCGGCATTCCTGGCAGCCTCGCAGGTGCAGCCGGATCTCCGCGGCGGCCTCGGGGCCGTCCACCACTGCCTGGATCAGCTGGTCTTCGGTAAGGTGTGTGGTGTTGCTCATGCTTCACCTCTTAATACTTGCAATAATTGCTTGTCGCCCTTGAACTTGGCCACGGCCCGGTAAAGTTGGGTCTTCACCGCGCTTTCGCTGCGGTCAAGGGCCTGGGCGGTTTCGCGTATGCTCAGCCCGTCTATAAAGCGCATGGTGAAGGCCTCGCGTTCGCCCTGGGCCAAACCGGCGCAAAAATCGTTGACCTTGGTCCAGAACTGGCCCTTGAACACGCCGTCCACGGCGCGATCATCTCCGGCGGGCGAGTCGGGCTCGGGCGTGTTGGCCTCGGCCTCGCCCAGGGGACTCATGATCGAACGCACACCCCGCCTGCGGTAATGATCCCGCACCAGGTTCATGGCGATGCTGTAGAGCCAGCTCTTGAAGCTGGCCGCCTCGCCCAGGCCGCCGATAGCGGAGAATGCCTTGACGAACACCTCCTGGGAGATGTCTTCGGCATCCATTGTTGAGCCTGTGCGGTAGCAAACCATGCGGTAAATATCTCCCCAGAATATGTCCACCAGCTTATCAAAGGCCTTTGCGTCACCTTTGCGGGCCTTTCGGGCCAATGCCGCGACCAGATTCAGCTCTTGCGTAATGTTGGCATCAGCACCCACTGGAGGTCATCGCATTCCGGTTTAGGTTGACATCACGAGCCGCTATACGGGCGGCTTCTGACTGTTAAGACGAACCACCGGCCTTGTTGGTCTACATTTTTTTGATTTAATTCCCGCCATCGGTATCCTGGTAACAATTTAACAAAAATAGGCATCAATTTGTTCAGCCTGAGGCATAATGTGCCTGATTGTCTACAATGGTTGGCCGCCCCGGCTGGTGGCAATTTTCCAACCCGGCAGGGTAACTCATTGCTGAGGAGAGAAGATGCGCTCCAGATGCTGTCACGGATGGTTGAGCGGCATGCTTCCGGTCTTGGTCTTGGCATGCCTGGCCGCCGGCCCGGCCTTTGCCCAGGTCTCCCTTAGTACGCCGGAAAAGATTAATTACATTGAGGGGTCCATCAGACGGGCCAATGAAACCATGGCCAAGGGGGAAACGGACAAGGCCAGGTATTGGCTGCTGGCCGCCACCGGGCTGGTGGGCGAAGTGGCCGAGGAGTCCATGCCCTTTGACAACCGGCGGAGGGCGGTCAACGCCTTTATGGCTGCCTGCGACAAGGCCTGGCCCGGGGCCGGCCCCAAACAGGACGAGGCCAGGATGCAGGCCTGGACCCGGCAGGTCGCCCAGGACAAGCAGAGGCTGCTGGAGCTTGCCGGAGAGTTCAACCTGAGCCCGCCGCCTGAGGACCGATGGGAATATTGGAAAAGGGTGACCACGGTCATGGTCCTGGAGAAGGAGGCCATTGGTTTGGGTTACAAGCTCTGCGCCGATGCCCCATCGCCGGATTATTTCCTGACCAACAAAGACCTGTTGCGGCAGTTCTCGCCCGTGTTCAGGGCCATGTTCGACATCACCTATGGTTCGGCCCTGGCCCGGTGGCACGCCAGGACCCGGGTGGCCAGGGATGTGGCCTACGAGGCCCTGATCAAAATGATTCGTGCCGGTGAAACCAATGACGTTATGGTCATCGGGGAAAATCTGGAAATCGCCCGGGAAGCCATCGACACCCTGGCCATGATAGACGCCCAGAACCCGGACCTGCCGGAGCTCAGGGAAAAGATGAAAAACTCTCTGGAGCGCCTGAAAAAGCTCTATGGCGAGCAGGTGCCCCAAAACCGCATGCCCGGCGACAACTACAAAGGCGCCGACAAACAGGCCCTTGTTAACGAGGCCTCCGAATTATACAAGAAGCGCTTTTCCGACGAAGAGATTGTGTTGGTCAAGGTGCCCAGCCAGGCCTGGGCCGAGGCCTGGGAAGGCTGGTGGGAAGACGACGCTTGGCGCACGGCCTACGCCGGATACGTGGATGTGGCCTTTGCCGCCAAGGGCAAGGACGGCCTGGAGCGGGTCTACCTGGAGCGCTTTCGCCGCACCCGCAACGCCGACGGCTGGAGCCCCATGCGTCATTGGCGCAACATCGCCTGCTATCGCATTCTACCGGAAAACATAAACTAACTAGCTAATAATTAATAAACAATTAAAGATCGGGCCGCTCTGTCGTTCAGGGTGGCCCGGGTTTTTTGACCTTGTTGTGGACCATTGGAGGTCCAGGCGCGTCTGAAAAATCAACGAATGCATGCCGGCCGGCTGCCAATACTTTGAGCACAAGCTTTAACCTTGGAGGGCAGCAATGCTTAGGAAGAAGATGCGCATAGTGTTTATGGCGGCTTTGGCTTTTTGTCTTGTCGGGGCCATGGGAGCCCAGGCGGCCCAGGCGGCAAAGCTCTTGCACCGCGGCCAGAATGTGATCCACACCCGCTGCGGCAATCCTGCCAACCCTGTAATTCTGGAAGTGACCGCCCCCCGCATGACGAACCTGCCCGGCCCCTGCGTGCTGGTGGTAAGGCCCAACTGCCCGGCCGGAGTTTGCCACCCCGGCAATATCGTGGTGAGAGTTATCCACCGGTTTGCCAATCAGCGCCCGGTGCAGGTTTTTCTGCGGCCCATCCGGCCCCGCCACCGCTGCAATCTGACAGTGCTGCACATCAACCGGCCGGTTTACGCCAACCCTTGCGCCAACCCCTGTGTCAGGCCTTGCGTCCGGCCCTGCACCCACCCGGTCCCGCCCGTGGCCATCGTGCCCACGCCGCCCCGCAGGCCCAACTGGCCCCACCGTCCGGTTCATCCTGATTGGGTAAACCCCGTCGGTCCGCCCGTGCCGCCCGTCCCCGGCCCCCTGGTGGACCCCTTTCCGCCCAGCGGCAGCACTGACGACGATATCGTGGCTCTGGCGCCCGATCACCTGGAGCCCAACACCAATCTGCCGGAACTGGGCAGCGATGCCCTGAATCAGGGTGAAATAGCTCCCAACCCCGGCATCGATATCAGCAACCCCACCTTGGGTCACGGCACTCCGGTCATCCCCAACTAGCCGCCCCAAGGTTCCCTCCCCCACCCCGGGGTCCGGCCACAGCGCCGGGCCCTTTTCCTATTTTCTTGCACCTCGGCCCGTCCTTGGGCCAAGGTGCAGCGCCCCGGCCGGAGTAAGTCCGATCCGGGCCTTACGGCGCGTGGCTAACGCGCCGCGCCGGGCTGGCCGTCCATGGCCAGCCTATCTGTAGAGCACGGTGTTGCCGTTATTGGGTGCATGGTCGGGGCCACGGGTGCCTATTGGGGCTCTGAGTGTTGCCCGCGATTTGGGACCAAAAAGCGGCTTTAGGATACCCGCGCAAGCCTCTTTTTCAACACCAGCGCCAATACAACCACCGCCAAGCTCAGCGGGGCCAGCACCGGGAATATGGCCCAAACGCCCCAGGCCGAGTCGGCTGCCCCGGCCAGGGCCACGGCAACCGAGCCCACGCCGAAGGTCAGCACGAACTTCAGGCCAAAGGCGCTGTTGCGCCACGACTGGGGGCTCAGGCGGGTGACCAGGGTGTTTTCCAGGGGCTGGCTGCCCAGCAGAAACACGAAATACAGCCCGGCCGTCAGGGCCAGGGGCGCATCGGCCAGCCAGCCCATGGTCAGGGCGGCGACGGCGGCGATGCAGTGGAAAACGGCATAGGTAAGGGGCAGGTTGAAGCGCTCGCCGGCCCGGCCGCCCATGTATTGGCCGGCAAAGCCCAGGATATAGACCAGCGAGGCCACGGCATTGGCCGTGAAGTTGGCCGAGCCGCCGGACCACCAATCGGCCACGGCGCTGGTTATGGCCGGGCTGCGCAGCTCCAACAGGGCGGGCAGGCCCACCGTAGCGCCCCGGTAGACGATGCCGCCGAGCATCATGGCCGCCAGCAGCAGGGCGAACGCGCCCAGGGCCTTGGAGCCCTTGCCCGGCCCGGCGTTGGGCCCCTTGACCTTGGCGGCGGGTACGGGCGTAAGGAACATCAGGGCCAGACCGGCCAGGTTGGTCAGGCCAAGGGCGGCAAACGCCGCGCCGGGGCCCGAGGCCCACACGGCGAAGCCGGTCAACAGCGGCGCGGCCACAAGGCCCAGATTTCCGGCCATGCCGTTGTAGCCCATGGCCAGGGATACGGCCCGCACCCGCAGGCCGATGAGCCCCAGGCCCACGGGGTGGTAGATCCCGGCGAACAGGCCCAGACCGGCCAGATGCACGGCCAGGCCCAGGGGGCTGTCTATCCAGTAGGCCGCGCCCAGGGCGCTGGCCCCGCAGCCGATGAACATAAGCCCCAGGGGCAGCCGCGCCCCGATGCGGTCGGCCAGCAGGCCCCAAGGCAGGGCCGTTATGCCGAACAGCAGATACATGGCCTGGGACAAGACCAGAACCTCGGACAGGCTTGTGTTCATCCGGGCGGCCAGGGGCACGGCCAAGGCCGGAAAGACCAGCATGTTCAGGTGGCATAAAAAATGGCCGAATCCGGTCAGGGCCAGGATCCGCCTTTCCTGCGTGTCTAGGCGCGGGTTGTGTTTCATGCCCAAACTTTTACCTGGAGCCGGTCGGATTGTCCACTTGCGCCGATTGTATTTGCCAACGGCCGAGCTTGGCTTACAATTACCCGGAGTTTACAACACGTACTCAGCGGACGGATTCTATGAGCCAGAAATTTCCCGCGCCCCAAGACATGGCCCGCCAATTGGTGCACCTGCCCAGCATCGGCCCGGAACACGGCGAGGCCGCCTGCGCCGCTTTTTGCGCGGGTTTGTTGGAGATGGCCGGCTTTGACGTGAAAATGATCGACCTGGCGCCTGGGCGGCCAAACCTGGTGGCCGTGTTGGAGGGCAGCCAAAGCGGGGCCATGTTCTGCCTCAGCGGCCATTTGGACACAGTGGCCCTGGGCCAGGCCAAGTGGTCTTTTGATCCGTACTCGGGCGAAATCCGGGACGGACGCCTACTGGGCCGGGGTTCCAGCGACATGAAATCCGGCGTGGCGGCAATGCTGGCGGCCGCGATGCGCCTGGCCGCCGGACCCAGGCCCAAGGCCGGGCTGATCCTGGTGCTCACCGCCGGGGAAGAGCACGGCCTCAACGGGGCCAAGGCCCTGGCCGCCGCTTCCGTGCTACCGGAAATTGGGGCCATGGTGGTGGGCGAGCCCACGGCCAACCGGCCGCTGTTGGGTCACAAGGGCGGCCTGTGGTTCCATGCCGAGTTCCACGGCAAGGCGGCCCACGGCTCCATGCCCCAGCTGGGCGACAGCGCCATTATCAAGGCGGCAAAAGCTGTGATCAGCCTCGACGGGTTCGAGTTTGACGAAGATCATCCCGTGCTGGGTGGCCCGACATTGAACATGGGGGTCATAAAGGGCGGCCAAGCGCCCAATATAGTACCAGACCTTTGCCGCCTGGAGTGCGACGTGCGACTGGTGCCGGGCATGGACCCAGACGACGTCCTGGAGCGGCTGGGCCGGGCCGCGCCCCAGGCTGTGATAGGCAACACCAATTATCTGCCGCCGGTGTGGTGCGATGCCGCTGAGCCATGGATGGCAACCGCTTTGGAGATGGTCTCCGGCCTCACCGGCCGCCAGGCCCAATCGGCTGGCGCGCCGTACGTCACCGATGCCTCGGTCTTGTGCCCCCTGCTGGCCGCCCCGGCGCTGATCATCGGACCTGGCCAGCCCGAACAGGCCCACCAGGTGGACGAATGGTGCGACGCCGGGCTCATCGAACAGGCCGCGGAAATCTATTACTATCTCGCTGCCGATTGGTGCGGAGTTAAATAATGGGCGCGGTGCTCAACCTGATAAAAGACAACATCCTCGTATTTGGCATCGTCCTCGGACTGCTACTGGGCTGCTTGATGCCCGACCCCGGCCTGCTGCTGAAAAAATTGCAGGCCGGACCGTTGTTCATCGGCCTGATCTTTTTTTGCCAGGGCATGGCCTTCAAACCCAACGAGGCCCCCGGCGGACGCGAACTGGTGCGGCTGGTGATCTGGGGCCTGATCCTGTCCCAGGTGCTGGGGCCCCTGGCCGGTCTGGCCGGGGCTCACCTGCTGCCCCTGGGCACCGAAGAAGGCATCGGCCTGATCCTGATGTGCTCCATGGCTCCGACCCTGGTATCCGGGGCCGTGTTGGCCGAAAGGGCGGGCGGCGACTGGGCCGCGGCCATCATCTTGGCCGTGGGGCTCAACCTGATCGCGGTGCTGACCATCCCGCTGAACTTGGGTTGGCTCCTGGGCCAGTCGGTGCAGATCGACGCCATGGGCCTGCTGTTCAAGCTGGTGGCCTTGGTTTTGGTCCCGGCTCTGGTGGGCCACGGCCTGGGCCGGGCCTGGCCGGGCGGCGTGGTTTCCCTGGCCGGAGTGCTCAAGTACGTACCCGTGGTGGGCATCGCCACCCTGGTCTACATGTCGGTGGCGTCCAACAACGAGGCCCTTTTGGCCATGGAGCCCGAGGTGTTTTTGCTGCTGCTGGCGGCCGCCCTGTTCGCCCATCTGCTGCTGTTGGTCATGGGTTACGCCGTGGCCAGACGGCCCATGGGCCTGCCCCCGCGTTCGGCACGGTCTCTGGCCATTGTCTGCTCGGAAAAAACCCTGCCCCTCGCCGTTGCCGTGTGGACCCTGGCCCTGGCCGACCAATACCCGCTTTCGCTGATGGCGGCAATCGTCTTCCACCCCACCCAAGTGGTTGTCGACGGGATCATCGCCGCCTGGTGGGTCAAACGGCCCGTCTGAGCCATAACAAGCGTTTTGCGCGATCCGTGATCTGTGGCATGATTAATCTTTAAGAGGCCACCTTTTACGGAGGGTTCGAATGCCCGAGTTAATTCTGGTGCGTCATGGCCAGAGCCAATGGAACCTGGAAAACCGCTTCACCGGCTGGACCGATGTGGACCTGACCAGCCAGGGTGAACACGAGGCTCGCCAGGCCGGGAAGCTGCTGGCCAAGGCCGGCAATGGGTTTGACCTGGCCTATACCTCGGTGCTCAAGAGGGCGGTGCGCACCCTGTGGCTGATCATGGAGCAGATGGACCTGGAGTGGATTCCCCAGGTGGCCAACTGGCGGCTCAACGAGCGGCATTACGGGGCCCTGCAGGGACTGAACAAGGCCGAGACCGCCCAGAAACACGGCGAAGATCAGGTGCGCATCTGGCGCAGGTCTTTTGACACGCCCCCGCCGCCCCTGGACGACCTGGACCCCCGTCACCCGCGCTATGACAAACGCTATGCCTCTGTGGACAAGGCCCTGCTGCCGGGCAGCGAATCGCTCAAAGACACCCTGGCCCGGGCCATGCCTTTTTGGCACGAAGTCATCGAGCCAAGGCTCAAGGCCGGGAAAAACGTGATCGTGGCCGCTCACGGCAACAGCCTGCGGGCCGTGATCAAACACCTGGATAAGATCAGCGACGCCCAAATCCCCCGGCTGGAGGTGCCCACCGGCAACCCCCTGGTCTACCGCCTCACCGAGGATCTGCGGGTCATCGACCGCAAGTACCTAGACGCGGACAGGGCCGGGCCGCTGCCTTAGCCCGCCAAATCGTCCAGAACAATTTGGGCGTGACCTGCCGCCTTGACCTTGGGATATACCTTGGTCAGCACGCCATCCGGCCCGGCAACGAATGTGCTGCGCTGGGCGCCCATGCTCACTTTGCCCTTTGATTTCTTTTCCACCCAGGCTCCCAGGGCCTGCAAGGTGGTGGTCTCAACGTCGGCCAATAGCGGATAGCCCAGGCCCAGCTTGGCCGCGAACTTGGCGTGGCTCTCGGCCTTGTCCTTGGAAATGCCCGCCAGGCCATACCCGGCGGCGCTGAACTTGGCCAGTAGGGCCTGGAACTCCGAGGCCTCGGTGGTGCAGCCGCTGGTGTTGTCTCGGGAATATACGAAAATCACCAGGCCCTTGGGGCCGGCGAGGTCGGCCCGGCTTCGGGTCTTGCCGTCCTGGTCCGCCAGATTCAGCTCGGGCAGTTTTTGTCCCTGTTCAAGCATTTGCCGTCTCCGGTCATGTAGATTGACAGCCATAGGAATTCGCTATGGCTCTAATCGCCTGATATCCATATTACGTATTTGCGCTGTCAGCGGTTCGTGACCATATTTGTAACATGCTTTTAGACCTCCATGTACATAGCAACCTGTCTCCGTGCAGCAAAATGTCCGTGAACCGCATCGGCCGCGAGATTGGCGGCACGGGCCTGGACGGTCTTTGCCTGACCGATCACCAGGTCATGGCCGGACCTGATCTGCTGTCGGTATTGCCCGGCGGGTTCTCATTCCTGGTCGGCATGGAGTATTCCACCAGCCAGGGAGATCTTCTGCTTTTCGGTCTGGACAAGCCGCCCATCGACGGCATGAAGGCCCTGGACATTCTGCAACTGGTCCACGACATGGGCGGGGCCAGCGTGGCCGCCCACCCCTGCCGGGCCGGACGCTCTCTTGATCCGGCGCTGTTGGGCAGCGGTCTTATACATGCCGTGGAGGTGCTAAACGGCCGCTGCACGCCCCAGGAAAACAGCGAAGCTTTGGGCCTGGCCCAGGCCTTTGACCTGCCCCTGACCGGCGGCAGCGACGCCCATATGCCTCAGGAGATCGGCCGTTTCGCCACCATGGTCTGCCAGCCGGTCTACAACGCCGCCCAGCTTGCCATGGCCATCCGTCAAGGCGACGTTTCGCCGATATCCCTTTCGGAATTACAAGTCTCCAACCTGGTAGCCGCCCTGGCCTGATTTTGCTAAAGTGATCAAAAAGGCGGTCAATTGACCCAATTGGTCTTCACGGGAGGCGATATCCATGTATACGGTCATGCGTAGCGGCAAGGTTTACACCGGCAGGCTCACTCACGGGGCAGACCTGCTTGCCGAGTTGACAACAATATGCCGGGAAAAAAATATATTCCACGGCGAGGTCAAGGCCATCGGCGCCCTGAAAAAGGCCCGCTACGGCTACTATGACCAAACAACCCGTAAATACGAGTATCTTGAATTCAACGAGCCCAGCGAGATTTTAGCCCTGGTGGGCAATGTGTCGATCTTGGGCGGCGAGCCCATGGTCCACTGCCACATTACCATTGCCGATGAACAGGGCCGCGCTCTGGGAGGCCATTTGGCCGAAGGCTGCGAGATATTCGCCTGCGAATTCGCCATAACTGAATACATCACCGAGATTCCGCTGCAAAGGGGCCCGGACGAGGAGACCGGCCTGATGCTTTGGCAGCCGTGGTAAGCAACGGACCCATTTGCCTGTAAACGGAAAGGCCCTCCCCCAGCGGGGAGGGCCTTTGAATTACCGCAAGGCGGCGTAAGGCTTAATGGTCGTGCAGACCGCCGTGCTCGGCCTTGACCGACAGGGCCACCTTGTAGAGCACCGTGACGATCAGGAAGCCGATGGCGTAGACGCCGGCGCTGACCAGCAGTTCCAGACCAGTAGGCATATACTCGGTAACTTCGTGCAGCGGGTTGGGTACGAAGCCGCCGGCCATCATGCCCATGCCTTTGTCAATGTAGGTGCAGATGAACACCAACACGCAGGCAACGGGCAGGATTTTTTCGTTCTGGCGCCACTTGGGCACGATCAGCAGAACGATGGCGCTGAGACCGGCGAACAAGGCCGTCCACATAATCGGCACCATGCTGTCGTATCCGTGGTAACCGAAGTACAGGTACTGGATGTGAGCCATGTGGCTGGGGATCTGGCTGTAGAAGACCGTGAAGCATTCCAGCGCGAAGAAGAACAGGTGCAGGATGATGCAGTAGGTCACGATCTTGGCCAGGGTTTGCAGGGCTTCCTTGCCGGGGTCGAACGAAGACACGCGGCGAACGATCATGCCCAGCAGGATCAGCACTGCGGGGCCGGCCGCGAAGGCCGAAACCAGGAATCGCGGAGCCATGATGGCCGTCAGCCAGAAGCCGCGGCCGGGCAGGCCGGCATACAGGAAGGCCGTAACCGTGTGGATCGAGACAGCCCAGGGAATCGAGAGATAGATCAGGGGTTTGACCCACTTGGGAGACGGCACGCCCTTGCGCTCGGCCTCCAGGGTGGTCCAACCGATAATCAGGTTGAGGAACAGGTAGACATTGAGCACCACCATGTCCCAGAACAGAACCGAATTGGGCGTGGGATGCACAATGACGTTCATAAGGCGTTCGGGCTTGCCCATGTCGACGATGACGAACAGAAGACACATCGTCACGGCGCCGATGGCCAGGAACTCACCCAAAATGGTGATGCGTCCGAAGGTCTTGTAGTTATGCAGGTAATAGGGCAGAACCAGCATGACTGCCGAGGCGGCCACACCGACCAGGAAGGTAAGCTGGGCGATGTAGAAGCCCCAGGACACGTCGCGGCTAAGGCCGGTGATGGTCAGACCTTGCATGGCCTGAATCACATAGGCGCCGAAGCCGATGCCTATGACCACCAGCAGGGCCAGGACCCAACCCCAGTACTGCTTGTTTCCTTTTAATGCTAGATCAAGCATGACTTCCCCTAAATCAGGTAGAACACCTGGGGCTCGGTGCCCAGGCTGGGTTTACGCCTAATGCTGTAGCGATCGCTCAATGCCCTGCGGACATCGGAGCCGGCGTCGGCCATATCGCCGAAGAACAGCACCCCGGGTGCGGCCTGCACGCAAGCGGGCATCTGGCCGATGGCCAACAGCTCGGCGCAGAAGTTGCACTTCTCGACCACGCCCTTGGTGCGGGTGGGGTATTCGGAAGTGACTTCGTCCAGGCGCGGCTTGCCGGTTTCGGGGTCCTTCTGGTTGAAGTAGGCGGCCCGCGGGTCCTTGAAGTTGAACGAACGGGAGCCATAGGGGCACGCGGCCATGCAGAAACGGCAGCCGATGCAGCGGTGCATGTCCATCATCACGATACCGTCGGCACGCTGGAAGGTGGCCTGGGTGGGACATACGCGCACGCACGGCGGATTCACGCAGTGGTTGCAAAGGGCCAAGACCTTGGAGTGCATCACGTCGCCGGGAATGTACTGGTTTTCCTTCTCGGTGAAGGCATGACCGAACTCAGTCTCCCAGATCCACTTGATCTCCTGCTTGATTGGCCGGCCGTCTTCGTCGAGATACTGCGGCACGTTGTGCTGCTTGGTGCAGGCCTCGACAGCCGCGCTACAGGATTTGTCATCGAGCTTGGTGATATCGATGGCCATGCCCCAGCGGCCGCCCGCGCTAAGCGGAATACCCGACGGGTTCTTGACATATTTGGTTTCCAGCTCGGCGGCCTCTAGCGCCCCGGGTTTGAGCAACTGCCACCCGGCGCTCAGACCGACGGCTGCGCCGATGCCCGTGACCTTGAGGAATTTCCTTCTATCCCAGGTCATCACTTCACCTCCTTGGGTTCGAGGTGGCAGTCCCAGCAGTAGGGGCTAATGGCCATGTAGTTATGGCAGCTGTCACAGAATGTCTTTTTGTTGCTATGGCACTTCATGCATTCGCTGGTCAGGCTGATTTTGTACTGGGCCACGGTTTTGCCGTTTTCGTCTTCAACGACAAAGATGCGGTCCTGCTGGCGGACTACATGGTCGCGCCAGTTGTCCAAGAGCACCATGTGCGAGGTGCGCATGTAGTCCTTGCCCATTACGCAGGTCTCCGGCAGGTTCGCCTTTTTGGCGTACTCCAAGGCCGGCTTGGCGTCCGGCTTGGGCGGCGTGGAGGCGCTGCCGACGTTGGACCATAGCGGGTATGTGAAGATCACCAGGAATATTACGATTCCGGTGATGACCGGTTTGCTGTCGTACATGACTAGCCCTCCTCTCCGGCATCATCGGCCTCGCGGCCGGGAATTTCCTCGCCGCGGAGGTTGTACTCGCGGTCGCCTTCGCCTTCCATGATCAGAGCGTTGGCCACAAGCTCGGTAACGCCGCAGACATCCACGCCAGGCACCCAGAAGTCCATCAGGGCCGGGAACACGGCGCGGTCGATGGCGCAAACGCAGCTGAGCATGTTGACGCCGTGCTCTTCGTGGACCTGCCGCACGGCGTTGGCCCTGGGCAGGCCGCCGCGCAGGCGCATTTCAAGATACTCGCCGGCGTTGAGGCCCGAACCGCTGCCGCAGCAGAAGGTCTGCTCGCGGATGGTCTGGGGGGGCATTTCGTAGAAGTTGTTGCAGACGTTGTTGATAACGTAACGTGGCTCCTCGAACATGCCCATGCCACGGGCCGGGTTGCACGAGTCGTGATAGGTCACCTTGATATGGTCGTTGCGGCTGGGATCGAGCTTGAGCTTGTCGTGCTTGATCAAGTCCGCCGTGAACTCGGTGATGTGGACCATCTTGGTGGAGTTGGCGTTTTCAAAGGCCGTGCCCGTGATAGGACTAACGGGCTTCTCCAGGAAGTCGGCCGGGCCGTTCATCGTATCCATGTACTGGTTGATGACGCGCCACATGTGGCCGCACTCGCCGCCGATGATGTACTTGACGCCCAAGCGCTCGGCTTCCGCGTACATTTTTCGGTTGAGCTTGCGCATGGTTTCGTGGCTGGTGAAGAAGCCGAAGTTGCCGCCCTCGGAGGCGTATGTGCTCCAGGTGTAATCAAGGCCGATGTGCTCGAAAAGCATCAGGTAACCCATGAAGGTGAAGATGCCCGGCTCGGCGAAGATGTCGCCCGAAGGGGTGACGAACAGGATCTCGGCGCCCTTTTTGTTGAACGGCGGATCAATGCGCACGCCGACGTATTCCTCGATGTCGTCCAGGAGATATTCGGCATTTTCCTTGTAGGTGTGCGGCTGCAGGCCCAGGTGGTTGCCGGTGCGGCTGCAGTTGGCCACCGGGGTGCCGATCCAGTCGATCTGGCAACCCACCAGGTTCAACAGCTCACGGGCGATGATGGTGATCTCGGCCGTGTCGATGCCGTAGGGGCAGAACAGGCTGCAACGGCGGCATTCCGAGCACTGAAAGAAGTAGTAGAACCACTCTTTGAGTACGTCTTCGGTAAGTTCGCGGCCGCCGGCCATCTTCTTGAGGACTTTGCCCAGGGCGGTGAAGTCCTGGCGGTAGACGCTACGGAGCAACTCGGCCCGCAGCACCGGCATGTTTTTGGGGTCGCCGGAACCGATGAAAAAGTGGCACTTGTCGGCGCAGGCGCCGCAACGCACACAGATGTCCATGAACAGCTTGAAGCTGCGGAACCGGTCCAGGCGGTCCTTGATGCCGGTTTTTATGATGCCCTGCCAGTCGGCGGGCAATTTCCAGTCGCTGTCGGTGGGGCTCCACTCACGAGGGTTGGGCGCGTGGACGTATTCCAAAGATTCAGGCTTGACCGCGTAGAGATAGGTGCCCTCGCGGAACTCCGGCTTGGTGTCCATCCAGGGCTGTTTGGGCGGCTTGTGGCTAATCTGGCCCAGTACATCTGCGCTTAATTTTTTTGCCATGGTTTATTCCTTTTCCCCCTGGTCGTCAGCAGGCTCTTCCTGGGGCTCCAGCGGCTTGTCCACCGGCAGACCGGCCTCGACCATCAGCTCACGGAACTCGTCCTCATAGGCCTCGTAGGTGTGATACTTGACAGGCTCGGTCATCCAGGGGTTGATATGACGCACGGAACGGCTGTTGTTGGCCAGGTTGCGGGTGGGGCTCAGGAACACGCCGCCCATGTGCACCAGCTTGCTGAACGGGAAGTAGGCAAACAGGACGCTGACCAAGAACAGGTGCACGTAGAACATGCCGCTGATGCCATCGGGAACCGTCGGGCTCAGCGTGGCCAGGCCCATGGTGAGTTCCTTGATGGTGACGACATCCACACGGATGAGGTAGCGCTGCAATATGCCGGTCAGGGCGATGCCGATTATCAGAAACAGCGGGAAATAGTCGGCCGGCAGGCTGATGTAGCGCACCTGGGGAATCCACAGGCGGCGGATCAACAGCAGCGTGGCCATGCCGCCGAGCACCAGACCCGAAAGCAGCAGAGCCGGCAGGCCGATCTCGATGAACGGGGTCATGACCTCGACCTTGAAAATGCTGTCGGCTTTTTCCAAAAGCTGGATCCAGCCGGGGATGGGGTCGGTGAAGAAACGCGCATGCCTGAGCAGGGTCACCAGGAAGCTGTAGTGGAACAGGATCGCGAACAGCCAGAGAAATTTCTCGGAGCTGTAACGGATCTTGGGCCCTTCCCGGAAATCCAGTTTCATATTCCGGAAAAGGCTCCGGAACAACAGCACTTCAATCGCCATGCGGATAAAGGCCATGCCGCCAGTCGAGGGGTTCTCGATGGCTTGGGGCTTGATCCACGGCAGCGATTTTTCCTGGCCCGCGGTAGTGGGGATGCGGAAGGGCACAGGCGATTTGGCCCAATCCACGACGCGGTAGACCATCCCGATAAAGAAGGTCAGAACCGCGGCGTAGGGTACGATCACCCCGAACAAAACGCGGAGGCCAGCCCCCTCAACTCCCACATAAGCGATTACGCCCAGAACGATAACCGCTAGTAAAGAGATGATGACGTTCATAAACTGCTACCTCGCTTCCTGTTAACTTTCACTTTCGCCGTCATCCTCATCCGGCCCCTCCTGCTCCACCAGCATTCCCGCGCGGCGAAACAGCATGAAGGCGTTGGATTGCAGTTCCTTGGCCTTGAGCTTGTAGATGTCCTCGCGCACGGTCATGTAAATTTCGAAGGAGATCAGAGCCAAACGGTCTATCTCCTTGTCCATCTCCCACAATTCGTCGGCAAGGGCGCCCTTTTTCAGTTCGCCCGAAAGCTCCAAGCGGATTGCATGCTTGAGGGCGAAAACGAATGCGAGAGCCTCGGACGGGGTGAAGTCCTGAATGGCCCGGATGCGGATGATGTTATCCAAAAATTCCGACGCCTTGGTCGGCTCGACTCCCGTGAGGATCAAGTCGAAAAGGCGTTCTGTTTCGATGTTGATGGTAGCACCCACCGGGTTAGCGAAGCGGTCCTTTTTACTTTTTAAAAACTGGGCCGTTTCAGCGGGGTATGTTTCTACGATGCTTTCCATCCAGCGCTTGACGATAGCGCTCTTTTTTTTGGCCAGTAGTTCCTTGAGTGCCATGCTTAAAAAGATGTTCCTTACGCAGTCGACAGCCACGGCAAACCGAACCGTTCGAAATATTTAGTTAATATTTCGAACATGCCGCGGCTGGGTCGCGAGTTTAGTTTTTTATCCGGTTAATACGCCGAAACGTTTAGATATCACATAGTTTGCCGACCCGTCAAGATCGGCGCGCCCACACTTTCGGCGCACACCAATCGGCTAATAATTAGTTAGCGTCGAAACAAACGCTCCTCTCCCACATCTTAGCCGACATCTACGGCATAGACCATTTTTTACATGTTCTGTCAAGTACAATCGGCATTTGAGGCCCCAACCGGCGGAGCAAAAACAGGGGCGCGGGCTTAACCACGGAGTCAATTATCCGTGGCCGGGCCCGTAGTTCCAATTGCCTCTTGGCGGGTGGTGCCTATTTGGCCGTTGCGCTCACGTCGGGAAAGCCGGAATCTACTCCGGTAACCGGTATGGTAAGCACCCGCTTTCCCTCGGGGTCCATGGCCTTGAACTCCACCTTTTTGATCGTCAGGTTGTTATAAGTTCGGAAGTAAATCCGCAGGTTTGTCAGATCGTTTACGGTGGTCCACTGGGTGAGGTCGTATGCGGTCTCGCCGCCGGACGATACAGCCCTGGACGCGCCGATGGGGATATCGATGTTGTTGATGATGTGCCAGGCCAGATTGACGCCCTGGGCAGCGGTTTTCACCGGGAGGGCGTTTTGGGCCAGGGCCACGGCGCGGACAAACCGCGAGGGAGGGGTGAAGTCGCCGGGCAGGCCCAGCAAGCCCGAGCCCTGGCCGGTGGCGCTGAGCTTGAGCTTGCGCATGTCCAGATCCGGCACATTGACCGCCGACAGGTTTACGTAGTTGCGCAGGTTGATAATGTGCCAGTCAAAGGTCGGCGCATTGGTGGTCACGCCCACCGGATTGTCGAAGATATTCAGCTTGCCTTGGGTGTATTCGATCACGATTGCCGCGCCGGTGTTGTCAACCACGATGCAGTGCATGGGCATGACATAGCCCTTGCCAAAAGGCTCAAAAGGCGCGTCGACCACCCGTATGCCCGTCATGGCCTGGTTTCACCTGGCCGACATCCGGAAAATTGCCCAGCAGCCAGTCGCCCAGGTCAACCGGATTCAGACTTTGGTCCGCCTTGGCGGCTTCCAGGGGCATGTACTTGGCAAAGCCGGGGAAAAAGAATCCGCCCACATACAGGCCCTTTTCGTTCAGGCCCTCCAGGAGGTGTTTGGTGCCCATCAGGTTCATGCCCATGATGGCGTATTTGTTTTGCCAGGCCTTGCCCGTTAACCCATTCCCCAAATCAGAGGCGAATTTTTGCCCCCTTGGGAAAAACAAAAGGTTGGATTTGAGCTCAAGACCAACCTCCATGGTCCGGGCGAAGATCACCGTTCCATCGGTGGTTTTCACCTCGACTCCGGTGCAGGCCCGGGTCGGTCCCGCGCAAGCCAGGGACAAAACAGCCGCCAGGGCGGCGGTGAAGAACAATCTGAAAATCATATGGGAAGCCATGGGTTCGTCTCCTAATATTTAGTATGGTGCGCAGGCTGTACTACTTAGATTGACTGCTCTCGGCTGTCCGGTTACAAGCGCATGATATCATTTAATATGGCGCGGATTATCTTATGGTGGAAAAAACGTACTCTTCCAGGGGAATGACATGCCCGCTTACACCGGAATAAACCACATGGCCATGGTCACCGGCGACATTGAAGCCACGATACGTTTCTGGCGCGACCTGCTGGGCATGCGCATGGTCGCCGGCATAGGCCAAAAGGATTTTCAGATCTATTTCTTCGAGGCCGGCGCGGACATGATCGGGTTTTTTCACTGGCCCGGGGCCAAGCCCATACCGGAAAAAGACCACGGCTTCCCGGCCAAGGGGCCCGTGGCCTTTGACCATGTCTCCATCGGCGTTCAACGGCGTGACGAGCTTTGGGACCTCAAGGACCGGCTGGATGCCGCCGGATTCTGGGTGTCCGAGGTGATGGACCTGGGCTTTATCGAGTCGCTGTATTCCTTCGACCCCAACGGCATTGCCATTGAATTCAGCTGGCCCAAGCCGGGAATCGACCTGCACCGGAGCCCGGCCCTGGTCGGCGGCCGGCCGGCCTCCGCTGCCCTGGAAGGGCCGGAGCCGCAATCCGGGCATTGGCCCGAGCCAGCCGAACCCACCAAACCCCAAGACAGGGTGACCTATCCCGGCGAAGGCGGCGATTTGGCTGATCCGGCCAGCAATATCTGGAAAAATGAATAATAACCGCCCCCAGTCCGTATTGGTCCGGGGAGCGGCCTTGGGTTTTGTTTCGCGGCCTTATTGCGCCCTGGTCAGGGTGAACGTGCCCGTATCGCCGTTGGAGTCGGTGTATGTGCCGTTAATGCTGTTTTGCGTATATGCCCCGTGGAATTGCGAACTGTAGCTGCCGCCATCGCTTTGGGCAAAGCCAACGTCTATGGTGCCCGGACCGGTTGAATTGCAGGTTCGCCCATCCAGTGTGCCCGTGATCGGCGTCCCATTGACCGTGATCGTGGCCGTGCCATCGATTGACGTGCCGTTTTGCAGGATATGGGCGCTGATAGGCCCGCTGCCACCGCCGGAATTGCTGGTCCAGGTGCCCGTCCACTGGCCTGTGAGGAATCCTCCGACGCCGGATTCGGGGGTGGGCAGGGGTGTGGGGGTGTCGCTTGGCGTACCGCTTGGCGTACCGCTTGGAGTATCGCTTGGCGCCGATGGCGGCGGCTCGTAGGACCCGCTGCCGCCGCCGCTTTGACAGGCTACGATCCAAATCCCAAGCGTCAGCGCCAAAATGACGATGGTGATCGGATGCTTTTTCATGACAGCCTCCTCATGAAAACCGATCATTCGGCGGATTGCCGCCGCGCAGTTGCGTCCCCCCGCAAACTGCCTGCCCGCATTTGGCGATTTGTTTGTTTCTAAGTATTATGCTAAATGCCTAGCATATATATGGGCAATAAAAAAATATAATAAATTCAGTTTATTATGATAGGGGCACCGTGGCGTGTGCGGTTTGTTTCGTTAGTGAATGGTTTCGCTGAAGGCGGCGACAAGGCCGTTGATGTGTTCCGGCTCTTCCAGGGTCATGAAATGGCCGCAGTATTCAAGGCGTTGGAACTTGGTTTGATGGCAGGCGGCCTTGAGTTCGTCGCGGTCGGTGCGCCAGCGTGAACCGGCCACGTACAAAAGCGGCTGTTTGTAGCGCCTGGTGGCTCCGTCCTGCCAGTTGAGCATTTCCTCCAGCAGCGCGGTCATGACGTGTTGCGGTGTCTGGGCCATGCGCCGCCAGATTTGCTCCTTTAAAGCCGGGTCGGCCCGGGGCGTGAACAGCGACTCGAAAAAGCCCCTGAACGCCTCCAGGTAGCCGGGCCCCTCCATTTGGTCGATCAGCGGCTCCAGTAGCGGTTCCAACTTGGGGCGATGGATGAAAAGAGTGCTGTCCAGGGCTACCATGGCCTTGACCAAACCCGGATGCCGATCGGCCAGCTCCATGGACACGGCCCCGCCCATGCTATGGCCGACGATAAGTATCTGCTCCCAGCCGAGTCCGGAGCAGATCGCGGCGCAGTCGTCGGCAAATCCGGCAAATGTGTATTTCTGGCGGGGTTTGTCGCTGAGGCCGTGACCCCGCAGGTCCACGGCAAGCACCTGGTGATTGCCGGCCAGCGCCTTGATCTGATGCGTGAAAAAAGCGCTGTCGCAGCTGTTGCCGTGGATCAGCAACAGCGGCGGGCCCGAGTCCCCGGCCAGGCGAAAGGCCAGCCGCACGCCGTCATGGCCCAAATATTCGGGCCGGGGCAGTTGTCTCTGGTCGAACAGAAGCAACTATTGCTCCAGGAACACGGTTTTAAAACTGTTTTTCATGCTGACCAGTATCGCGCCCATTTTCCAGGCTTGTTGGTTGGTGCTCGGATGACCGTAAACAAATTCCCTGGGGTCATCGTGCACCAACATCAGGCGTAGGGCCGGAAAAGGCGACGACCCGGCGAAACGCATCATGGCCAGGTCGCCCGAGCTGTTGCCAAAGACCAATACCGGCGGGCCGCCCAGCACCTGCAATAGGTTTTCCGCCTTGGTAAGTTTAAGGTTGAGGCTTTTGACCGCGCCGCCCCGGACAAACCTGAGCTTCTGGTCGTCCTTGACTGGCACGGTTTCATAACGGGTGCCGATGCATCGTTCGGCCGGAACGCCCAGATACTTTGGCCCGATGGCCCGCAGCATGAATTGCGGCGAACCCGAGCACAGCCAGACCTGGAAGCCGTTTTGTTTCAGAAGTTCGATGAGTTCAAGCATGGGCTTGTAGATCATCCGGCGGTAGGGCAGGCTTTTGGCCTTGTTGGTTTGGTCGGCGAAAAACTCGGCGCAGAACTGCTCATAGGCCCCGAAGCTCATTCCGGCGAACGGCGCGCTGAGGCTGAAGTCGATGTCCTTGAGCAAAAACTCCCTGTCATTGGTTTCGGCGGCCCGGCACAACTTGGCCAACTCGGCCGGCCTGTCCGGCTTGGGGCATATCTCGGCCAGCCGGGCCTTGCTGATTTCCATGGCCGTGAACATCGGCTTTTCGCTGATCAAGGTGCCGTCAACGTCGAACACGGCCACCCTCCGGGACGGAGGTATGAAACCTTTGTCGCCCGGGGTGGACGCGGAGTGGATGTAATCGGTCAACTGCCGTTTGACCATGCCCTGCCACGAGGGCAACTCGTCGTCGGCCCAGGCCGGCAGGGACAACAGAACCAGCACGACAATAAACACAGACATAAGGTATTTCGATGATGAAGTTGTTCGGCTATTGCAAACCATTGTCAGCACTCCGCATTTTTTCCGAGCCATCGTTCGGCATCCGGCTTGACACCGGCATTTCGGGAACCTAAACTACAAGCTCCATAGCAGAAAAAAACGTCGTCGGGAATGGGGAATCGAACATGGCTGAAAAAACTGCGTCGCGGGGGGCGTACATTACCGAGAAAAAGCAGGCCGGGCTGCGCCCGGTGGGTGTTTTTCCGGCCCAGTATCCCAAAGAGATCCTTTGGGCCCTGGGCATACTGCCTGTTGAAATCTGGGATCCGCCGCTGGATATCTCCACGGCTGGAGCGCATTTGCAGCCTTATGTCTGCTCCATCGTCCAAAGCGGGCTGGAACTGATACTAAATGGCGGCGCGGAGGAAATGGAGGCGTTTCTTTTTCCCCACACCTGCGATTCGGTGCAGAACCTGGCCACGGTGGTCAACGACTACATTGACCTGAACAAGCCCTGCTACTTCTTTTTTCACCCCAAGGCGCCCTACCGGCAGTCTTCCCGGGATTATTACTACAACCAGCTCAAACGCCTGGCCAAGGAGCTGGAGCCCCAGTTCGGGCCAATGGACGCCGAAAAGCTGAAAACGGCCGTGGCCCAGGGGGCCAAGGTGGCCGAGCTGCTCCGCCAGATCTACATGCTCCGGGCCCAGAACCGTCTGGCCTGCTCGGCTGTCGAGTTTTACAAGACCATCCGCCTGGGCGAGTATCTGTTGCCGGAAGATTTCATCCCCGTGCTTGAGGACTTCATGCTCGGGGCGGGGGGCCAGGGTCCGAGCGGACCGGCCGTGGTGCTCAGCGGCGTATTGCCCAATCCGCCGGAAATTCTCCAGACCCTGGATGAAATGGACGTGCGCATCGGCAACGACGATCTTTTGGCCTGCAGCCGCCGGATGATCGCCCCGCCGGTCCACGACGACGACCCGCTGATGCAGATGACCAAGGCCTATTTCGGTCTGCCGCCTTGCAGCACCAAGAACTCGCCCACCGATGAACGCCTGGACTATTTGCAGGTCATCAGCGAGCGCAGCGGCGCCAAGGGCATCATCTTCAACATGGTCAAGTTCTGCGAGACCGAGCTTTTTGATATTCCCCAGCTGGAAGAGGCCCTAAAAAAACGGGGCGTGCCCATTCTGGTGGTGGACACCGAAATAAACCAGGGATTTTCCGGCCAGCTGGCCACACGCATAGAAGCATTCATCGAGATGCTCGGTTAGGAGGGCGAACGTGTCACTGGCCAAGAAGATCGAATACTGGTTCATGAAGGATATCGGCGCCGATTTGTTGATGAAGTTCGGCGGGGCGGCCAAAAAGAAAAAGGGCCCATCCAAGCCCAACCCCAAACTGGGTCCGCGCCTTGAGGCCAGCGCCGTGTTGCAACGGATCATCGCCAGACATTATTTCATGTCGCGCTTTGCCAAGGGGGCCATGCCCGTCGCCTGGGTTACTTCCGGAGCGCCGGTGGAACTGCTGCGGGCTTTCGGTTTCTACACCGTTTATCCGGAAAACCACTCCGCCCTGTGCGGCGCGGCCAAGCGCGGGGCCGAGATCTGCCAGGTGGCCGAGGAACGCGGCTACGCCTCGGAGCTTTGTTCCTACGCCCGAGTCGATCTGGGGCACCTGTTCAGCGGCAAGACGCCGGTGGGCCTGTTGCCCAAGCCGGACATCCTGTTTTGCACAACCAATATCTGCGCCACGGTGGGCTATTGGTACAAGGCAATCGCCCACTACCTGCAAATACCGCTGATCCAGCTGGACACGCCGTTCAACTTCACCGAGATGACCCAGGCCGACGAAGACTACATCGTGGCCCAACTGCACGAGTCGGTGGAGGAGTTGGAGAAATTCTCGGGCCGCAAATTCAACTACAACGAGTTCGTGCGCATTTGCGAGATGAGCCACGCCACGTCCATGCTCTGGGGCGAGGTCCTCGACACCATGAAGACCAAGCCATCGCCCATGACCATCTTCGACGCCTTCACCCAGATGCTGCCCGTGGTCAGCCTGCGGGGCCTGCCTGTGGCCAAAAACTACTACGAAATTCTGATCGAGGAATTGCAACAACGGGTCAAGGACGGCGTGGGGGCCCTGGCCAACGAGCGCAAGCGGCTGATGTGGGACAACATCGCCGTGTGGTTCAAACTCAACGACCTGTCCAAGCTCTTTGCCGAGCACGACATGAACTTCGTGGTGGCCACCTACACCAGTTCCTGGAGCTCCACCCAGGACCATATGTCCAACGCCGATCCCTTCAAGGGCATCGCCCAGACCTATAGCCGCACCATTCTCAACTGCAATCTCAACCACCGCCTGCACACCATGCAGCAGTCCATTGAAGATTGGGACGTCGACGGCCTGGTGATCCATTCGGCCCGCTCGTGCAAGCCCTACTCCGTGGGCCAGTACGACCTCAAGCGCCTGGTCCTGGAGCGCTTCGACGTGCCGTCGGTGGTCATCGAGGCCGATATCGCCGACGAGCGGGTCTGGAGCGATGAACAGGTGCGCACCAGGCTGGAGGCGTTCTTTGAAGCACTGGAAGACGACGGCAGGGAGGCCGCATAAATGGCATACTTCGCGGGGGTAGACGTCGGTTCTCTTAGCACCGACGTCGTGATCATCGATGACAACGCCGAAATAATCTCCTATACGGTAATCGAAACCGGGGCCAACTCCACCCAGGCCGCTGAAAAGGCCCTGGAAAGCGCCCTGGAACAGGCCGGGATCAAACGACGGGACATCGCCAAGGTGGTGGCCACCGGCTACGGCCGCATCAGCGTGCCCGGCGCGGACAAAAAGATAACCGAGATCACCTGCCACGGCGCGGGGGCGCACCACCTGTTCCCCGGCGCCCAGACCGTAATCGATATCGGCGGCCAGGACTCCAAGGTCATCCGCCTGGGGCCCGGCGGCAAGGTCATCGATTTCGTGATGAACGACAAGTGCGCCGCGGGCACGGGCCGCTTTCTGGAGGTCATGGCCGGCAAGCTCCAGGTGAAGCTTTCGGACATGGGGCCGCTGTCTTTGAAGGCCCAGGGCGAACCGGTGAAGATCAGCAGCGTCTGCACGGTGTTCGCCGAGAGCGAGGTCGTCAGCCTGGTGGCCCAAAACCATCCCACCGAGCAGATCATCAAGGGCATCCACAAGGCCATCGTCAACCGCGTCTGGAACATGGTCAAGGGTCTGGGCGAACCGGGCAAGGTGGTCATGAGCGGCGGCGTGGCCAAGAACCGGGGCGTTGCCGCCCTGTTCGAGGAACGCCTTGGCGCGCCCATGCTCATCAGCGACGAGCCCCAGATCGTGGGGGCTTTGGGCGCGGCGCTGTTGGCCCGCAATCAGAGCTGACACCTGCACCATAGTCCGATAAACAGCGCCCCGGACGGACCAAGTCCGATCCGGGGCTTACGGTGCATGGCTTGATTCTGCGGGAAACAAACACTTCCATACGCCAACACGCACTGAATGCCTACACATTCAGACCGGGGCGGCTTTAGTCATTATCAGGCCGTGCAATGAAATCTATTGCTCCCCAGTGCCGGGTTGGCCAAACTTCAAGAGCCGATCGGCCTCGGGCGCGACCCCTCGCTTCTCATCACGCCCGCCCGGGCTCTCTCCTCGATCCTTGGCCTTCTGCTCCAGGGTAAACAGCCGTTCCACCCAATCCCGCTTGTAATAGATGTCGGCTTCGAACGCCCACTTTTCCAGCCTCTTGGCAAACCACAGGGCCGCCCAGCATTCCTTGTGGGCCGCGGCCATGAGACCTTGCTTTTCGAGGACCAGGCTCAATTGGTAATGGTAATCGGGGTCCTTGATGTTCAAGGCCAAGGCGGCCTGCAGGTTCTCCCTGGCCGGACCAAACTCTCCCTTGGCCAGGAGGGCTTGCCCCCGTAGGGCCAGGGCCAGGGCCAGGTCCTTGTCGGCTTCGGGAATCCTCTGGGCCAGTTGGTCCAGACCGGGCCCTTTGCGGCTGGCCGCCAGCTGCTCATACGCCTGGGAGAGCGCCGGCATGGGGGCTTTGTGCGGCGCGGCAGCCGACTCTATATAGTGATCCAGGTCCGTTAGGGCCTGGTCCGCGTCACCTTGGGAAACCAGGATTTCGCCACGGAAGAGGAGGGCGGGGCCGAAACCGGAATCTTTTGCCAAAGCCTCGTTCAACTTGTCCATGGCCCAGTCCGGCTTGGCCAACCGCCAGGCGGCCTGGGCGGCCACCGTCATGGCCATGGGGACTTCATCAGGGCTGCCGCCGCCGAAATACGCGGCCCGGCGGGCCAGGCGGAGGGCCTGGTGGCAGTCTCCGGCCCGGAGGGCGGCTTGGGCCACCTTCAGGTCCAGCGCCGGGTCCACCGTGTAGAAATCAACCAGTATGCCCAGCCCCAGGACCAGAGCCACCATGACACCGACCACGTTCATCCATTTGCTGGGTTTGGGGCCCTGGTCGGAGGCATCATTCGTAGGCGGCTCGGATGTCGCCTGCTCCCCTGGATCGGAGCCGGCGCCCCAGGGCAACCGCGCCAGGAAAAAGTACATGATGGCCCAGTCCACAAGGCTGAAAACGACCCACATGAACCCGCCGGCCCCCATGCCGAATCCTTTTTGCACACCGCCGGAGGACATGATGCCAAACGCGAATTCAACGCCATTGCCCGACAATACCTGGGACAGGAAACCCAGGGGCGCGAACCATGGCTGGGCGAGGCCAAAGCCCACCGCAAGCCCCGTCTGAAAGATCAGGAACCACAGAAAGGCCATTTTCAAGCAGACCGCGTTTTCCGGAGAAACCCCGGCCCGGTTGATGCGTCTGACCAGCCAGGCGATCAGCAGGCCGCAGACCGCGCCTTGGGCCAGCACGAAAAAGCCCATCCAATAGCGCAGCCAGCCCATGCCCAAACCCAGCAGCAGCGCCGCTAGCGACCCAACGATGGCCGCCCTGACGAGATCGCCCGTGCCGGTGTCCGGCCTTGCCGCCATAGGTTTATCATCGTATGTATTCACGTGTTGAGCTGTTGCCTCCCGGATTATTTCGCGGTCCCTGGTTTCGCCGTGGGTTCAGGGGGAACCTCCTCCTCGAAGGGCACACCGGCGCGTCCCAAGGCGTCGCAAATCTCGTCGTAGCCCACCAATTTGTCGGCCCACACCTTCAGGATCCGGCCGTCCCGGCAGGGAATCTCGAGCCCGTAATTGAAGGCTTGCGCGCCGAGGACGATTGGTCCCGCCAGGCGCGGGTTGAGCAGGATGGTCAGCCAGGCGACAATCTTGAACCACCTTGGCGGAGTCCAGCTTGCTGGTTTCACCAGGGTCATTTCGCTGTAAAGAAAGCGATTGGATCCCCTCAGGCTCACCTTGGTTATACCGTCGGGTGCGATGACAAAACGCAGACCCTCGTACCAGGCCGAAATGACAAAGCAGGACGCGCCGATGGCGGCTATGAACCAGAAGATCAGGCTGAACCAGGCGTCGCCCTGGCTGAAGCTCAGAGGGCGGGGGTGGGGTGTGATCTGGGGCGTTATCAGCAATGGCATGACCATGAAGGCCCCGGCCAAGAGCAATCCGGTGAAATCCGGCCCGATCACCGAGCGCCAGCGAATGTAGGACGCCTCGTGCTCCCGGCGTCGCCGCCAGGGCAGCACCAGATAGAGCAGCACCCCGACCCCGGCCAGCCAGGGCGCCAGGTGGGCGTATGGCCTGGTCATGCCCCAGGAAACGCCGGTCATGTTGGATGCGCTGTCGGTGCCAATGAAGCCGGCCCATAGAAACACCGGGTACTTGCCCGGCAGTCCCAAGGTGTAGAGGGGATAGTCGGAATCCTCCAGGTCGCTCAAAGGTGGCGTGCCCGCCGGCAAATACATATAGTTACGGCGGCCGCCGGCGCCGGAGGCTTTTTCCCCCGCTTTCTGGAAAAGTTCCTCCCAGGCCGGGCCCTGCACCTTGTGTCCGGTGGTTTGGGTTTCCTTCCTGACGAACTCGGCCAACCCGGCCGTTCGGGCTTGACCCTGGTGGAAGTAGGCCATTTTTTCGGCATACTTGCGTCCCAGGTCCACCTGACAGACTTGCCAGACGCCGGGGGCGGGGTAGCACAGGCACCACAGGGAGGCCATGATTGGCAATATCCCCAACAATTTGCGTAAAACCGGCCACATGGTTGGCCTCCGTTTGGGGTGCGCTTGTCACTGGTCTGACCCATCACCGACAGACAGTTTGTTAAGCGACAATTTCGTTTTCAAAGGCCAACAGTCTGATGTAGTCGTTGGCACTGTGCATTCTGTTGTGGTTGTAGGGCGCATCAAAAATGCCCGAACACTGCCCGGCACAGGTCCTGACGATTAGCGACGCTTCCGCCGATGATCTGCAAGGTTCAGTCCTCGGCAATTCACGTGGCTTCAAGTTATGCTAAGTGTCCCACACTATAGGAGGCCATGTCCCTAAATTACAGGGTTAGAACGCACATGGACCTTACCCTTGCCTTTCCTCCAGTCATTTTGGTCCCATGAAGCGACTTGGGCCGTAGCCGATGGTTTTACCTAGCCGCTACAGCCCATTTCTTTAGGGAGGCAATGAACCCATCATGCAGAGGATTCCATTATTGCCACCAATAAAATGATCATCAAGAGTTCGCTTCAGGCGGACTGGGGGCAAGTGGTTCTTTTTTCGGATAGAGAACAAGCAATCCGCCCAGCCCGGACGGCGGCTCGGCAATTAACTGGACGCCGAACACCCGGGGCTTTGTCATGGCTTACCCTTTAAAGGCGATCTTGACAAAGCCCCGGTGTGCTGTTTTTTGTGACCGCCGTCAAAGTGGCATGCGGATAGGCACGCCACTTTGACGGCGGTCAACGGCATTAATGCACCGGTATAACACTGGCCCGCATCGTATTCTCGCCCGGCGACACGAAGATGTAAGTGACTTCCGGCGAGATTTCGCACTCTCCCCGGGGGTGGATGCTTGAGGGGTAGATCTTGTAAGTGCCCGTTGATACTTGATTTAGATGCGATACGCCGGTGACGGGGTCTGAAGCCACCTGGCGTTGGCTCTGGGCCTGGTAGTCCTGGGGCCGCTGGCGGGCGTATTCGGTCATATCGCTTTGGCCCAGGTATTCCACCTGCCACACAACCTGTGGGCGGTCCTCCATGTCCCGGCTCCGGCCTAATCGGATGGTCAGGTTGCCCACGCTGCTATGGCCCACGTCCCGCCGCACGATATAGCGGCCGCCGAAGTTGGTACTGTCGGCTCTGTTGGTCATCAGCATTGAGGCCGGTTCAAAGGTGAGATCGGCTCCCATGGGCACCAGCTTGACGACGCCCGGCGGTACGTCCCAGATAATGAAGCTGCCGTCCGGGTTTATTCTGACCTGGGCGTTGGTTCGCTGGCAGGTGGGATCTTGGACGTGGTCGCAGCTTTCCACCCGCAGCGTTATTCCATCCGGTATGGGGCTGTCGTCGAGGGTGCTGAACCTGCCGTTGATGGACTGGGCGTTGTAGTCTCCGGAGGCGCGTACGAAGTCCACGCCGCTGACGGATTGGCCGCTGAGGTTGACGATGCGCTCCGCGGGCTGGAAAGCGGTGTGCACCGACTGCGGCACCAGCACATAGCGCCCTTGGCCCAGGCCCTGGAACACGAAATGGCCGTCATCTTCGGTGACGGCCGCCAGGTGGCCGGGCACCACAACCCTGGCGCTGCAATTGGGGTCATTGCCTCCGGTGCAGTAAAACAGCTTCACCTGCTTGTCACCCAAGCCCTCGTGGCCCAAGCCCCCGCTGTACGTAACGGACCAAAGGTTTCCGGCAATAAACGAGTTGCCCGTGGGGGCGATGCGGCTGGCCACAAAATAATGGTTCAGCATGTTGCGGTCGTTTATTGTGATATTAAGCGCCGCCGGCTCAAAGGAGTAGCCTTCCAATTCCGGGCGCACCACGTATTGCCCCTGGGGCAGATCGCGGAAGGCGAAGACCCCGGACTGGGCCGTGGTGGTGGTCTGGTCGCCGCAGTGGACGGTGACCCCGGCCAGGGGCCTGCCGTCGGCCTGGATCGTGCCGTTTATAACGAAACGGGCCAAATGGGTTGGCGTGGCCTCAATCTCCACGATGTGGCCGTCGGAAGCGCTGGCGACGGCCCGCCTCGGCGAGAAATCCCAGCCGTCTTTTCTGGGGCGTATTGTGACATATACATTCTGCCGGATTCCCTGGGTCTGGAACTCGCCGTTTTCATCGGTCCTCAAGTTGGGGTGATCGATACCCCGAATTTCGATGGTCACGTCGTCGGCGCCCGAGCCGTCGGCTAGCCGCACCACGCCAACGATGGGCCGGGAGTCCATGGGGCGACTATCCGGAGTCGGCGTTGCCCTGGTCTGCAGGTCCCGTGACAGGTCGAAGTCTACTTGCAGTTCCTGCCTGGAGCCGTAAGGAACCGTGACAATGCGTTCCACGGGTTGGGGCAGGCCCGAGTTCTGGGGCACCAATGGCTTGACCTTGTATCGCCCGGCATCGACGATGACCGAATAATTGCCGCTTTGGTCCACCGAAACAGCGCGGACCGCGCCGCCAATTCCGGCGGAATTCAGGCGCTGCACCCGGACCTGGCTGACGCCTTGGGCGGGGTCCTCGCAGTCGTTTACCGTGCCGTGAATCCGGTAGCGGGGTGTCACCGTGATGCTGGACAAGTGCGAGTATTGTTCTTCCGCCAAAATGGTTTGCTGGCCCCCGGATATGGACCACATCGATGGGGCCGTGACGGTAATGGTGTATCTGCCCGGGGGCAGCTGACACCATCTAAGATAATTGTCACTACGAATGCTGAATTGGCCGGCATTGGGGCTGATGCTGACCTGCAACAGGCCGGCTTGGTACATATCCCGGACCCAGTTGTCCGCGAGTTCCTGCTGATTCCACCCGGCGGTCATCTGCCCGCTGATGACGCGGTCGGCGGATACGCCGCCCCCGAGCCTGACCGGGGCGGACTGGCTGAACGACAGGCCCAGGGGCAGCCGCTGGATTTCATTGTTGGCCTTATCGAGCAAGACCAACTCGTACTGACCGGAAGGGAGCTTTTGCGAGTTGCTGTCGATCTGGAGCTTGTCCTCGGCCAAAGAGGCGCTCAGACCCTCGACGGCCTTGCCGCCATGCAGGATGTGTACTTTGGCCACCCTGGCGGTTTGGGCTCCCCGTAAGTTCACCTGGGTGTCTTTGCCCTGCGTAATGGCGATGCTTTGGGGCCAAATAGTGATCTTGGCCTGGGTTGTTTCCGCGGCCGCGGTCGGTTTGACAACCGGCTTGGGCGTGGGCTTTACCATCAATTGGGCGGTTTTAGCGCTGGTTGCTCCGATGCCGCTGAGTTGGGCCCTGATGGAGGCGGTTTTCTCCAGTTCGATGCCCGTGTTGAAAACCACTTTCTTTTGGGAACTGTTGAGCCGGCGGCCCTTTGGGTCCACTTTGCCAAGATCAAAGCTGTGGCTCTCGCCATCGGCGATTACCGTGAGCCTGGCCCGGGACAGGGCCGAGGCAGGGACCTCGGCTGCGCTCCAGCGTTCAAGGGTCACCCGCACTGTGCGGTCGACCAGGGCTATGTCCTTGACCCGCACCACCGCCGGAACCGGAGTGGGCTTGACCTGGACGGTTGGCTTGGTGGGAATGGACGTCGCCGGCTGGAGGACCGGTTTGGGCGTGGGCTTTACCATCAATTGGGCGGTTTTAACGCTGGTAGCTCCGATTCCGCTGAGCTGGGCCCTGATGGAGGCGGTTTTCTCCAGTTCGATGCCCGTGTTGAAGACCACTTTCTTTTGGGAGCTGTTGAGCTTGCTGCCCGCCGGATCGGCCTTGTGCAGGTTATAGTTGTGTTGTTTGCCGTCGGCAAAAACGGTAAGCCTGGCCTGGGAAAGGGCCTTGGTTGATACCTTAACCGCGCCCAAGCGTTCCAAGGTCACCCGCACCGTGCCGCCGACCAGGGTTATGTCCTTGATCCGCACCACCGCCGGAACCGGAGTGGGCTTGACCTGGACGGTTGGCTTGGTGGGAATGGACGTCGCCGGCTGGACGACCGGTTTGGGCGTGGGCTTTACCATCAATTGGGCGGTTTTAACGCTGGTAGCTCCGATTCCGCTGAGCTGGGCCCTGATGGAGGCGGTTTTCTCCAGTTCGATGCCCGTGTTGAAGACCACTTTCTTTTGGGAGCTGTTGAGCTTGCTGCCCGCCGGATCGGCCTTGTGCAGGTTATAGTTGTGTTGTTTGCCGTCGGCAAAAACGGTAAGCCTGGCCTGGGAAAGGGCCTTGGTTGATACCTTAACCGCGCCCAAGCGTTCCAAGGTCACCCGCACCGTGCCGCCGACCAGGGTTATGTCCTTGATCCGCACCACCGCCGGGGCCGGGGTCGGCTTGACCTGGGTGGTGGGCTTGGCTACGGCATGGAGTTCCGCAGTGGGCTTGACCGCCGGTTTTATGATGACAGGAGCCAGGGTTGCCTGGTAAGTTGGCTGGGCGCCAAGACCTTGAATTGACGCTAAGACCACGCCGCGCTTGGCAAGTGCAACCCCCGTGCGGTAACTGACCTCTCTTTTGGCTCCGTTAAGCCTTCGGGCCCCGGGATCAACCCTGCTCAGGGGGTAAACATTGGATTTTCCCTGGTATATCACCATCAGCCGGGCCTTGCCGAGACTGGCCGGGTCGATTTTGGTTTTGTCCAGGTGCCTGATCTCCACCACCACATAATTGTTCGTCAGGGATAAACCCGTGATACGCAACCGGGATATTTGGGGCGTTGGCTTGGCCGCCGGCGGTTTCACGGCCTGGACCGTTGGTTTGGCTTGGGCGGCTGGGCTGGGTGTGCTGAGAGGGGGGCTTAGGGTTGCGGTTCGGATGTTGTTTTTGGTGTTGGACTCGTCAAACAGACCTTTGGCCACATAAATTGTAGCCGTGACTTTGACCCGGTTTTTGATTTTTTCGGGTACGCGGTAGGTCAGCTTGCCGCCTGGATTGGCCAACCGGCCCTTGGGGTCTATTTTATGCAGTAAAATTGCTTGGTTGCTTTTGTTGACGTCAATCAGCAGCTTGGCCTTGAACAGCTTGGAGGGCGCAATCTTCTCTTTGCCGCAGTTGCGCAAGGCGACGTTGATGTAGCCCGACGCATCCAGCCAGATACGATCAATACACAAGTCGGCGTCAATTTCGGTATTGGATTTTGCTTGGACGGCGGCCTGGTTGAAGAAAAATAGGCTGGCTATGGCCAGCAGTAATAAGACAACAGTTGTAAATTTTGGCACGTATCCGCCCCTTGGGTTTTCATGGTTAAGGTGAGTCGGCCCCTGATTGAACCGGATTTTTCTGTGAAGACGCCCGGGCAGGCAAAAAAGTCTACACATAATTACAAAAACACGAATTAATTGCAACCGGGGCCACTTGCATGTTGGTCAAGCGTCAACATTAATTGTGAAAGTTTCTTGCAAATGACCTGCTTTTACCTTTACATTCGGATGAAAAATTTTCCCCGCCGGAATTCACCCTTGGCGCTAGTGTGATTTGGAGGCATTGATGAATTTGCTCAAGCGAGCCGCGGGCAAACCGCCCCGGCTGGCCGCGCTGGCATGCTGCCTGTTGCTGGGCCTGCTATGGTCCGGTCCGGTATATGCCGCTGACCTCGACCCAAACCCGGTTGTCGAACTTGTCTGTCCGGCTCCCGGTTCAATGATCATTGAAAAAAAACCGATCCTGGAGATCAACCTGCCCGGTACGGAGGCGGTCAATGGTCTTATAATTCTTTTGGATGATAAGGATATTACCGGCTTGGTTGAGCGTAGCGGCGGCAAGTTGCAGGTTCCGCTTTTCGAAATTCTGCCTTCTGGTGAGCACGTTTTGACCTTGTTGTCCACCGACAGCCAAGGCAATCAAACTGAGCGCAGCTTTACCTTCCGCTCCAAACATTACGAAGACTATGACGAGGCCTATGTTAGTGGCAACCTGTCGGCAGTGTGGGAAGGCGCGTTTGTTCGCAACAATGCCGATGACTGGCCTGATTCAAAAATAGAGGCCAACCTGGAAAACCACATGCGCGTCAAGCGGGGCGACTGGGATATCAGCTTTGATTCCAACCTCCGCTACCAGGACCAAAGCAAGGCCTTTACGGAACCCGAGAAAAAGGGGATCAACATCGCCGACTATCTGCTGCGGGCGGCTTATGACCAAAACGGCGTGTCGCTGGATGCCAGTATGGGCGACGTCATCGTGGACTTGGGCCGTTTGACAGTGGACAATCTGGCCCGCCGGGGCGGCTTGTTCCAGGCCAACGCGGGCGGAGCCAGCGCCACGCTGTTCATGATCAACAGCAACGAGTATTGGGGTTTTTACGGCGGCATGGGCCTGGACGGCGACACCAGCGATCACCTGATGGGCGGTCGGGTGTCCATGGATATAGTGCCCGAAAAATTCAAGGCCGGAGTGCACTATATTACCGGTGGCCAACAAGGCGATTCGTTCGGCGAGTGTACCGACGAAGCCCCGGGCAAAGGCGATGTCTGGGGCGCGCGGCTCTGGGCCGGCCCTTGGGGTGAAGTGCTCACAGCCGAGGCCGAGTTGAACTTCAGCACGGTTGAGTACGAAAACAACAGCAATGACGCCGATGACAAGGCTTGGCGGGTGGCCTTGGAGGGCCAGACCGGCGCCTACACGTACAACGCCGGCTATGAATACATCGGACCAGACTATACGGTGGCTGCCAACGACAGCTTTGAAAACGACCGCCAAGGTTACAATATAGGCGGCAGGGGCGACTGGACCAACCATTCGCTGGCCGCTAACTTCGGCCAGTACCAGGACAACGTGGAAGCTGACGCGGACGAGGCCAAAACCAACAGCATCGACGCGGGACTTAATTATTCCTACAACGGCCTGGAGCGCTGGCCTCTGACCTTGAGCTATCAACTGGCCACCTTGGACACCAGTGACGAGCCTTCCTGGGTTCAGGCGCAGGAAACCAGGCAGCACACGGTACTGGGTACGGCTTCCTTCCTGGGCGACATCCTCAATCTGGGCCTCCAGGCCGAATATTCCAACCTGGACGACGGCCAGACCGACTCAAACGACAGCCGAACCATGACCTTTACCCTCAGCCCGGCGCTGCTCTATGAAACTTTGAGCATCTCCCCGTCTTTTTCGTGGTCTCAAATGGAGCTTACCGCGTCTTCCATTACAACGGACACTTTCACCTTCAATGTGGATATCCTGGGTCAATTGCCTGACTGGGACCTGAACTGGCAACTGGCCGGGTCTTACAACAAGACAAAGGCGTCCGATGACAGCAGCGACTTTGAGACCATCGGGGCAAATGCGGAGATCAGCCGCACCTTTGGCCAATTGCTGGGCGGGCATTTACGGCCCACAGTGGCCCTGAGGGCCCAGTACAATAACAACAGAGACCTGGCCCTGGACGACTCGGAAGAGGAATTCATCGCCCTGGTGGTTCTTTCGGCCGATGCGCCGTTCAGTTTTTAAGGGGGTTGAGGCATGAAAAAAATCAGCCTACTTTTGGTATTGGCGGCGGCAATGGTCATGGCCTGGGCCGCAGTGGCTCAAGCCCTCACTCTTAACGTCAATCCCAGCCGAGTCAGAGTGGGCTCGGCGATTACGGCCACTGTACGGGCTACATACACCACGGCTCCATTGGCGTGCGCAAACCAGGTGAATTTTGGCGACGGTACGGGATGGCAGTTTTTGACCTCCTGCAACACCACAAGCTGCACCAAGACTCTTGGGCACACCTTTGGAGCCACTGGCACCTATACCGTACGGGCCAGGGGCGATTCCACGGCTTCCTGCGTGGCCCTGTTGAACCCGCCGACCACGGCGGCAACAACGGCGAACGTTTGCCCCAAATTGGCCTTCAGCGGCAGTTCACGGCTGTCAAGCGCCCGGCAAGGCGTGGCCTATTCCCAGCGCCTGAGCGTCACCAGCGGCGGACAGCAGGTAACCTATCAAGTCTTCACCGGCAGCCTGCCGCAGGGTCTGAGCCTCGGTAGCGGCGGAGTGATTAGCGGCACACCCACGGCCTCGGGCAATTTCAGTTTCGGCGTCCGGGCGATCGACGCCTGCGGCGGCACTGCCCTGGCCGTCAAGCGCATGTACAGCCTGTCCGTTGATGCTGCTCCAAACGTGCAGTTCAGCGGTTCGGCCAGCCCGGCATCTGCCCAGGTGCGGCCTGACACGGCTACGGTCGTAAACATGCGTCACAATCTGCGCAGCACGGCAAACACGCCAATGACTCTGACCTCAGCTTCGGCCAGCTTTGTGGCCGGGGGGCGGATCCTCGGCACCGTCAACCGGGCCCTGAGTGTAAACTTGAGCGGCGGTTCGGGCTCGGTGGCCGAGACTGTCACTGTGCCCGCCTCGGTGGTGCAACAGGCCGCCGACGTGGGGGCCAACGACCTGCAATACCGCCGCGGTTTCAGCTACAACGGCGCCAATGTGGTTACGACCACCGTCAGCCTCAATACCTTGCAAAAGGCCTTGGGGTCCCTGCGGGTGCGTAAATTGCGTTTGTTCTTTGACAACAGGCGTCCGGAAATCACAGTAAAGCGCTTTGCCACCGGTTTGCGGGCCACCGCGGCGATCACCTATGAAGGCAGCGGCCAGTTGATGGCCTACTGGGAGGTCGACGGCCGAGTAATCGCCCATGAAAACATGAACCTGATCTACGGCAAGCGCAGCATTGAGCTGCAATCGCCCCAGGTTCCGGCCCTGCCCACCTTCAGCCAAGGCACCCATCGGGTGCGGCTGGTCATCACCAGCCCGTCCATGGATATCGACTTGCCGGTGGCTATCTATTACGTGGAAACGGCCAAGGCCGCCGAAGTGGTGCCCATTGCCAAAATTCAGCCGCCTTGCGGATCCCACAGGCCCTATGCCGCGGTGGCGTTTTCCTGGGGAGCAGTCAAAAGCGCCGAGCTATATATAGTTGATTTCCTGAAACAAAAAGATGACCAGCCGTTCTTCAGTGCACAAGTAAAACAGCCCGCCTACAACCTGCCCGCGGTACTGTTGAAAAAATACTTCAAACCGGGTACGGCCTATGTCTGGCGGGTGCGGGCCCTGGATTCCCAGGGTGCCGTGACCGGCGAAAGCAATGCCTGTGGTTTGATTTTCAAGCCCTGAGTAGGCACATCAAAAAGAACGCCCAGAGGCGCACCTGGTCTGGGCGTTCTTTATTGTGTCGGACCTATCGCGTGACCCACGCACAATATACGTTTCGTTAAGCGACAATTTGATGTTCATATGAAGAGCCAAGCGTGATGCCTGGCTCTTTTTGTGTTTTTAAGCTCAGCGCTAGCCGGCGTGACAACGCGAGTGACAAAAAGAGACCATTGCGTAAAGCCGAGTCCTGACATACTTTCCTTTTCAGATGATTTTTTCGGTGTAGTAGGCAGTTGGGCCGGGCTTCGTTGGGTTTTTTCTAGCTTTTACCTGGCTGCCCATCCTGCCCCCCGGTGTCTTTGATCACCTGCCGGCCAGTATCGCGGCCTTTTTCAGGTTGAAGGCCATGGCCGATAGCATCAGTTGCATGTTCATCTTGGCCAGGCCCAAATATCTGGCCCGCGCCAGGCCGTAGTGCTTCTTCATGCTGCCGAATGCCCTCTCCACCGAGCAGCGCACCCGTGAGATGGCCTTGTTCACTCTGAGTTCTGCATCACTCAGCGGTCGACCGCGAGCCGCCTTGTACATGATCAAGTCAAAGTAACCGGCCTCTTCCAGGTGGCTTCGATTATCCGCGCTGCTGTAGCCTTTGTCGGCCAGGACCGGAGCATCCTTCTTCAGCTTGGCGTTGTCGACCACGGCCATGAATTCCTTGCAATCCGGGCGGTTGGCCGGTGTGGCGTGGCCAGCCAGAATAAACCCGTGCTCCCCATCGACGGCAATGTGTCCCTTGTAGCCATAGCAGTACTTCTTGCCTTTCTTGGTCCATTTGGCGTCCGTGTCATCGGAATAGGTGGTTTCCACGCTGTAGCCGGTGGGGCGGTCGTCGTCATCATCGTCGTTTTGGTCGTCGAGTTCATCGAAGATCACTTCCTGCTTTTTGCGGGGCTGGCGGGCGGATGGAATCAAGGTGGCATCCACGCTGGAGCCGGTGCGCACCAAAATACCCTGCGCTTCAAGCTGCTTATTTATCATATTAAACAGCTTGTCCAGCAGGCCGCGCTCTTGCAGGTGGTTTCGAAAGCGGCAGATGGTGGAGGCGTCGGGCGACTCGTGATCCAACGAAAAACCGGCGAAACGGCAAAAGGAAATCCGGTCGGCCATGGCTTCGGCTGCCTTGTGGTCGCTCAGGTCATGCCAGCGTTGCAGCAGCAAAATCTTGAACATGCCCAGAGGCGGATAAGCCGGATTGCCCACCGCGTCCTTGTGGCGCCGAAGCTTTTTCTTCAGAAAGCCCTCGATGGGCTTCCAATCGACGATGCGGTTTACATCATCCAGAAAGGTTTTGGGCTGTTTGCGGCTGGCCACGGCCATGTCCGCGAAACCGCCCCGCCTTGTCTCGAACCGATTGGCCAAAGATGCCCTCCATTCACGATGGTTAAGGACATTTTAACCAATTATTGCAACCAATTAAAGTGCACTCTCGGAGCTGACGCCGTGCAACGGTCTCAAAAAGTGACAAAATCAAAGACAAAGGGGTTAGGCCTTTCGGCCTAACCCCTTGTTTTATTTGGTGCGCCCGGCCTGATTCGAACAGGCGGCCTACGGATTCGTAGACAAGCCTTTTTGAGCTTCCTAACCTCCTCAAATTACAGCAACTAGCTGTAATGACTAAAGGAAGATACTGACACAATTTGACAGGTTTTTGCTGATTTTGGCCAGATTTTGCGAGAAACTCTCACATAAATCCACACATGAGATTGCGTGGAAGTATCACGCGATAATTCAACACGTGACTGGCCCGAAATGACCGTTGTAACCAACATGAGTGAGCACGAGCCGATTGATACATTTGATACCCACTAACCCAACTTCCAACGGGCGTCCGAATAAAGCGAAGTTTTCGATCGTGAATCTCTTTGCATATTTTTCCCGCTCAGGATGATATCGGCGCAAGGAAAGACCATAGGAAGTCTCGAACGGATGACCTCCTGTGCGAATCAAGCTGAAGAATGATGGATAGATTACGCCATCAAAGGCAGCATCTCTCGCTGCTAATGCAATCGCTCGACTAATTTCGTATGAGTGAGACCTTGCAAGAAAGAGCATATGAATAGCCATATCCAGACTATCGAATTCTGTGCAGTCTTCCTCCAGAACATGTGTCAAATCTAAAAGGCGCAAATCTCGATGTGCAGTAAACGTGGCAACATATATGTCATCTTCCATAGCGGCACGGCATTCGTGGATGCATACATCAATTTCCTGTGATCCATACATGACGGGGAAGCCGGTTGAATCCAAACGTCCCTTGCCAGCAAGAGCGATGGGTGGGCTATCATACTCCTGTGGGTCATCAGGGCGCTGCGGACTGACTCGGAGGCGATAGAACGTCGCATTTTTATCAAGCGTTCTTTCTGGATACTCCTTCAGGATACGGTCGATGATCTGCGGTCGTGTCTTGGATTTTTGTAAGGCTTTGAGCGGTTCTACTTCGCCTAGCATCCAAAGACGCGGACCATAGTGGAAGAATCCAAACTTAGTAGCTTCTTCAATTAGTTTGATGTCATTTTTGAGCCAGGGAGATGGCCATATATTGCTCTTTCCATAGCTATTCTCGTTGATTTGAATCATTGGTGCTGCACCATATTGGTGCCAGGTGGTGGTACCTCTAACGAAGAAGCGCCATGCAAGCCCCTTAACAAGCTCTTTCGTTAGCTTCCGTCCTTTGGGACTGCCGCAATTTGGGCAGACACCTTGCAACTCAAGGCCTCGATTGGTCGCATCTATCCTCAACCCCTCATCTGTGAAGCAGTCAGAACAAAGAATCGGTGAGCTATCGCACTCATTTTCGACTGTCATAGTACGATCCGTATTTACCTAACTTTGCTAATCAGTTGTGCGGCTTTTTGTATCGGGTGAATATGCTTTGTCAGATAAGATCATTCGACAAAACAATTAGCTCCTTGAAATCACTTTCTTTTAAAATCCGCATAGGGATGCCGCTCCTAATAAGTTTTTCCGCCTCTCTGTGTTTAGCGCTTTTCTCATGACCTGCAAGTTTCTTAATATCTTGGTCACCGACTACAAGAAATGAGGTTTTCTTTGTTACACGGGGTGCTACTTGAAAACCAATGGAGGCTGCGATATCAGCTGCTTCATGGCGCGGTATTTCGAGGGAGCCAGTGAAAACAATAACCTCGCCATAAAAGGCTCCTTCCAAATTACCTTTACGCTTTTCAGAAGAACCTGATCTGCTGGCTGCGGGGTCAATTGGTTGGCGTACTCTTTTAAGCCAACCATCTATATCTAGACCGCTCTTGTTGCTTGCGCTGAGGAGTATATGCGCTGCTGCTTTTGCATCCTCCAAGGCATCGTGATGTTTAAAGTCATATCCAATAAGTTGGCATAAATCATATAACCCATACCCTTTCCGGGCACACTCCTTCCATGTTCTGCGTGCTACACACGCCGAATCAAGCCAAATACAGTTTATTTCATTGAGACTATAACGTTGAGATGCCTGTTTAATCGAAATGCGGTCAAAATGCGTGTGGCAAACAACCACTGCACTTTCGAGATATGATCGTAGCGTATTGGCTAACTCTGAAAAATTTGGGGCACCCTTGACAACAGACTCGTCAATCCCGTGGAGAGATACATTGGTGATATCGAAATAATCCTCTGGATCAACATAGATTTTCCATTCATCTGACAAGACGCTATTTTCGTATTTTACCAAGCCGATTTGGCAAATAGATGCCATATCGGCATTAGCTGTTTCTACGTCAATTGCAATGAAGTCCATTGCTCAACCTCTACATCGGGCTTGCTTAAAAGTCCGAGGTTACTTCCAGCGTCACCATTACAGCTGATTTTGGTCCTTGTCTAAACTTTAAATATGGCGTTCCATCTTCAAGGCGAAGCCGCTCCCCATTGGCCGTGTTTACAGCCAAAATATCGAGCAAAACAAAACCTTGATTTTTAACGATAAATCTTTCGTCTTCGCTATAGCATAGCACATCCATCTCCTGATCAAGTTTGCTTAAATATTCCCGAAGAGCCCCTACTTTCATATGATTGACTCCTTATTAAACAAAATCATCTAATAATTTCATGACATTTTAATTTATGCGTAATACTTCACTCAGCTGCGTTCAATATTACTAACCAAATCTGTGACCATTCCACATGTTAAGTCATAGTGGCACATACGCCCGCTTACTGGATTATCAGTAGGCATGATGATTGACTTCGAGGCAAATAAGTTGAGGTGCATGTCTCGGTTACCACTTGACCATCAGTCCCAATCAATATTTAAAACTAGTTCATGGATAGTCCCAAGGTCAACGGTTGATTTGATCGCATGTACTAATCGCCAGGCAAATTTCGAGCTTTTGCCTGACTTCAGGGAGGCTCTGCAAATGTCAACCTAGGTAGTAACCGTAATTTCAACGTGTGCCAAACAAGATGCATCATCGACAACTAATTAGTTTTTTTGACCACATCCCGCGCATCTGCTTTAATTTTCATGCCTGCCCAGCGCTTATTGAGCCATTGTCGAGCCGTCAGCCCGCATCCAAAGCCAATTCACGCTAATCTATACCCGCGTCAAACAACCGCTCGGCAAGCCCTGAACAAGTCCGCTTATTAACCTTAACCAACCCAAATGGCATATCTATCCGCAGAAGAGATCGCCGAGGCAACCGGCCTGACAAGCAACTTTATCGGGCGGTTATTGAATCAACTGCCCGAGGTGTTCGGCCAATACCGGCGCAAGGGCCGTAATCAGCGCAACGAAGTCGCGTCTGAGGCCCTGGCGATATTCAAGTTCATAACCACGCAAAAGGAGCTGAATCTGACCATCCCGGAAATCAGGGAGAAGATCGCCGTGTCGGGGTTTGCCCAGCCTGTCGAACAGGTTGACGAGCCCTTGTTGAGCCCTTTGCCAGCGCCGTCCATGGCTCATGAGCTTGCCGGGGAGCGGGAACGCTCCCGCGCGGCCGAGGAAACAGCGCATCGCGAGAAAATGGCCCACCTGGACACCAAGCAGGAACTACAGGAGATGCGCCAACGCTTGAGCGCCTATGAAAACACCGTGCTTTTGCTCAGCGAAGGCAAAACCAGGGATTTTGACGAATACCGGCAGCTTTCCGAAAGCGAAAAGGCCCGCCAGCGTGAGCGCGAGATCAAGGAGGAGGTGCTTTTCGAGGAATACCAGCAGTCCGGCTGGCTCAGGCGCGGTAAGAAAGCAAAAACGCTGGTCAAGCGACTCAAAGAGATGAGGGAGCGGGAGGCCTCAGATCAAGCCCCGGTCGCGGAGACGGCGGAGGTCGCTGACTGAAAGATCACAGGCGTCGTTTGCCTCGGGTGGCACGAGGCTATCTTGTGCGGCTTTTTGCCAGTCAAAAGGATGGGCAGGCACTCCGGCCTGTTTCAGGACCGCCACAGCCCTTTCAGTGGCCTCGAATCCGGCTGCGTCCCGGTCAAACCAGATGACGACCCTTGGCAGGTTCAGAGTTTGGTGCCGGTCGACCAGTTTTCGGGCCTGTGCTTGGCTCAGATTCGCGCCGAAGGTGGCCACCGAGGGTATGCCCGCCTCGTGCAACTTGGCCGCGTCAAAGCAGCCCTCAACCAGGATCAGGCCGTGCTTAGACACGGCGGCCTTGACCTCGGCTTCGTCCAACAGATGGTGCCCATAAAGAAAGCAGGACTTGCTGAAGCCACCGTACACGCGCCACTTGCCCTCGGATTCGGCCTGGCGTTGATCCACGGCGCGGCCGATATGCGAAACCACCCGGCCAGCCTGGTCCTTGATCTGGAAAACGTGACGGCCCGCCAGCTTGGCCTTGTGCGATGGGGGCAGGTAGCCAAAACCAAGCTCCAGCCTTGTGCGGTCTGACAAGCCTCGACGGGCGTATTCCTCGTGCGGCTCAAGGTAAGGCACCAAAGACGGCTGCTCGGGCAAAGGCTCTTTGGCTTCAATGCTGGACTTATGCGTTATCGGAGGATTCGGCGTCTCGATGCTCGCTTTGCAGAGGCCCAGCTCCAGCATTTCGCGGCCTGCCGCGTAACAATCGCGGCCACGGATTAGCTTGTAAAGCTCGATTGGACCGCCACCTTGCTGGGTAGAATGGCAATACCAGCGCCCGTCAAGCTGGATGTGCATGCTGGCGGTATTGTCCGGGCTGAAGGGCGAATGCAGCCAAATCTCGCCGCTAGATTTCTCTCTGGCAACACGCAGGCCCAAGGCTTCGACCAAAGCCAAGACGTTGACGTTTTTTCGAATATCAGTGAGTTTTTCAGGTGTTATCTTCATGAAGAGATTAGTATTTTTTCTTTCACCGCTAAGGCGGTGTTTTGCTCCCCTGCCCCTCAGCGGCCAAGTTTTGGTCGTTTTTAAGGGACCTCAAAAGGAGGCACTGGCCAAGAAGGCGCACTCATGCTCCAGACCGGTCAAAACTTGACATTTTCGGCGTTTTGTTGTGGTTTCGGATGGCTTTAATGAGCGAATTTGCGCGCGGTGACGTCGATTTTGCGGTGGCGGGATTGCTAGCCAATCGACGGCTCTGACGCGGCCGCCCCCTGTAGATGATTGGCTTTAGGAGTGCAACTCTGGTGAGTTTTGGCCCGTGACCTTTCCGCGTGGCCCCGGCTCCCCTTACGTCCCTCGGCACTCGGGTAGTTTAAAACCCAATTAGCTGAGTGGGATTTTAGTGGAATAACACGCGAGCCATATAGGCGTTACGTTATCCCACCCAACTAGTTGGGTTCTGGAGATAAAACTCGCAAATTGTTATTCCGCACACATTATAGGCGATGGGCTAACAGCGTCAAGTCATTGACTTAATTTCGGCTTGACCGATTTGGTGTTTTGTTGTCTGACGGGTATTGAATCAGAGAATATCGCGGATAAACGTGTTCAGCTTGCGGATTTTCGCGGTGTCATCTTTGCCGATGATCCGGCCGACCGAAGACGCCAACTCATTGGCCTCGGCATCGTCGGTAAAGGGTAGGGAAAGGAGTTCGCCTGCGGATATTTGCAGGGCTTCGGCGACCTTTTCCAGGGTGGCCAGGGTCACATTGGCCCGGCCCTGCTCGATCCTTTGGAAATACTTGTAGCTGAGGCCCAAGGACTCCATGTCTTCCTGGCGGAGCCCTTTGTGCTTCCTGATTTCCTTGATTCTTTTCCCGATCATTTCGGCCAGTTGTGCCATGCGCTCACCTCGCTACCATCTTTAACACCCCCTTTCGACGCCATGAAGCCATCTTAAAATGGCTATTTCGGCTTGACATGATAAGCTATAGGTGGCTATATGAAGCGTATGCAGGAACTTATAAGGTGCTTAAATTTGACAAGACAATTTGTATCTGCTTGAATTGACACGCGATATCAGCAGGTTAAATACTCTGAAACCAAACCAATAAAACAAACATCACGTATCAGCCAGCCGTAAAGACACACGGAGGGAAGAAGATGGAAATCGTTTACGAAGACGGCAAGGAAGTGCTCAAGCCTGAAAACGCATTCGAGTGGTTCTTTATCGGGAAAAAGACCTCGCGCGGGTCGGCTTTCTGGCAATACGCGCTTGCAGCGCTTTTCATTCTATGGGCTGTGTATGCCATTTACGTTCCGTACTACCAGGAACATAGGTCCTCTGCCTACAATCCAATCGGCTACCAGCTTAGAAATGCCGTTCCCCAAAACCACTCTGAAGGGGCATTGGCCTCCTTGCTTGGCCGGGATTACAACCGCCATAAGATCAGAAACAACATTTTGGGCCGATAAAATGCGGCTGTCCAAAACCCACCTTGGCCCCGGTCTCAGCACCGGGGCTTTTCTTTGGCTCCAAAATATTAAATAGTCTATAATATTAACAAAATAACCTAAAAGCCGTGTCTCTTCCCCGCAAAATTGCATTCCTCATCCTCACAGCCCTGGTTTGCGTACTGGTACCCGGCCATGCGCTGGCTGACGATTCGCGCCTGGAAACGGCGGCCGACGCCCTGGAAGCCCAGTACGACGAGGTCGAGGCGCGCAAGGCCGACTTGGTCACCAAGATGCAGGCCGAGGATCAAATCGAATATCGGCAGGAAAAGGCGAAAGTCAATCAGGACTGGATCAACGATGTCCTCAAACATGACGAGAGATCAAAGATCCTTCCAGGCACTCTACAAAATTCGCAAACGGGTATCCTGAGCGCCAGCGATCAACAGACCCTGCGCCGCAACATCCAAAACTACTGGCATAACCCCGAAAGCGAGCTGTATTCGCCCAGCCACCCGATGTACCGCGCCGCCACCTTGATGGAAAAGGCGGTTTTCGGCGAGGGCCTTACCAGCGCCGAGGCCGAGGAATTGGAGGGGTTGGGCGAGATGATCGGGCAGGAAATAGAGGACCTGGAGCGGCGGCAAAAGGAGGCTGCGGTGGCCATCAGCGCCGCTCAAGCCGCCTTGAACGAAAGCACCTTCGAACTGGAACAGATCAAATCCACGGGCATCGATATTTTCGAATTCATGGTGCCGGTGGGCGGAACTGACAAAATCGTCTACAACCGCCGCAACTCAAACGAACTGCTGCAAAAAACCATCATTCTTTACTATGACTATCTCAAGGTGATCATCACCACCCTGGTTTCATTGATGATCGTCTGGGGCGGCTTAGAATGGGCGTCCTCGGGCGGCAACCCCGAGCGTGTCAAATCCGGCCGAAACAAGATCGTCAACGCCTTGGCCTCGCTTGCGCTTTTCATTGTTCTGGGCCTGATCCTGCAAACCATCAACCCCGACTTCTTCGGCGATCCACCAGATAACACCCAGCAGGAGACTGGTGGCAGCTCTCAATAATTCTTTTTCCTTCAAATGATCAAAGCCAAATCCGAAATTCCCAAATGGAAGGTCGTCCTGTCGTCCGTGCTGATGCTGGGCATGACCTTTCATTCCTGCTTCATGAGCGGCCCCGGCCAGGGCGGACCCATCGAACAGACCATATCGATCCAAAAAGCCGAAGCCGTGGCCCCGGCCGTATGGCTGCTGGTTAGCATATTCGCCGCCGATGCCACCGCCGTGGCGACAACCGGTAAGAGCATCATCATCGGGCCGATCCTCAAGACGAGCTTCAACAACGTCATCGGCCCGGCCCTCAATGGTTTCCTGTCCTCGGTGGCCTACGTGGAATACGTGACCATCAAACTACTGAACATGGGCTACACCTATTTTTACGACAAGATGTTTGACGTGCCACCGGAGGTTAAAACCATCTGGCAGAAGATGCGCGACTTCGTCAATATCTGCGCCGTGGTCGTGTTTATGGTTCTGGTGCTGGCCAATCTTTTTGGCATCAGGCCTAACACATATTCCATCAAAAAGGCTTTGCCGAGGGCGCTGCTGGCCCTTGTTGCGGTGAACCTCTCCTATGTCATCGCCATATTCGTGATGGACAACGCCCGCTTGGTCACCGATATCATCGGCGGGCTGTTCGACTTCAAGGATGTCACCGACTTTCAGTTCGTGGAGTTTTCCCGCTTTCTGCAAGTGAATCCGGATTCGGTCCGAGATCAATTCACCCTCACCGTGCAGATCATCCTCTGCGGAATATTCATGTTCATGATGATCCTGCCGCTGTTCGCCATCACCGCCGCCCTGGTTATGGCCACGGTGATGATCTGGTTGCTGCTGGCCGTTTCGCCTCTGGCTTACCTTGGCCTGATGGTGCCCGGCCAGGACCAGATCTGGCGCTATTGGTGGAAATCGTTCATCACCCTGTTGCTGATTCCCATCAAGATCACCTTCATTCTGGGCATGGTTTTCATGGTCCAGAAGGCCTTTGTCTTCGGCTCGCTGGAAGGCATGGTCACCGAGGTAAGCAGCACCACCGAGCTGAACCAGAATGGCCTGGCCGCCGTGTTCGAGGAGGTGCTCAAGTATCTGCCGTTTTTCCAGGAGGCCAACTATGAGCAGGTCAACGCCAGCGTGCGCTTCGAGGGTCTGCTGATGTATGTCCTGGTGACCATGGGGCTGTGGGTCGCCGTGCGCAAGGCCCTGGACAATAGCCTCACCGGCCGGATTCTGGATTTCGCCGAGCGGGGCGGTAAGTTCCTGAGCCGCCAGGTGGGAAGGGCCACAGGAGCAGTCGGCTACGCGCCGTGGAGCGCCTTTAAGACGGCCAAGGCAGGCTTGGAGCGCCGCAAGGAGCGCAAGCATTTCGGCCGTCTGGCCTTAAACACCCGCAGCAAGGCCATGGACCTGATGACCAATGCGGCCGAACACCGCCGTATGGCGGGGACCGCCGCCACGGATGCGGATCGCCAAAGCCACATTCAGCAAGCATTCGAGATGGAGGCCAAAGCCGATCACCTAAACAGCGATGTGCGCCACTACGACAATCTGAGCCAGAGCACCTTCCGCAAGCGCGGCAATCTGAAGGCCTTTCGCTCGGAACAGGAGAGCGTGGAAGAGCGGATCAAGGAGGTGAAGGAGCGCATGGCCAGGGGCGACAGCGTGGACAAGGACCGCGAGCTTGATTTCAACACCCAGCTTCGTTTGCTGGAAAACCGCAAGGCCGAACTGGCCCAGCACGACGAGGCGGGCAAGGAGACCCGCAAGGGCAGGCTGGGCGGAGCCACTCGCTTTGCCTCCGACTTTGCCGGGGAGACCGTGGGCGCTTACCTCAAGTCGGGCAGCGCCCTGGAGGCAGGCAAGAAGATTTTGATGCAGGCCAAAGGCAACCGGGAGTGGGCCAGGGATCAGGAAGCGACCGAGATCGCCCACAACGTGGCCAAGGCAATCACCTGGCTCAACACCAAATCGCCTACTCTGGGCGGCATCGTGGGCAAGACCGGCGCTGACGACTCCATCGAAGGCGCGTTGAATCGCGAGGTGGATGCAAAGCACAAGGATGCGGTCAAGGGCAAATACGCCGATGTGTTGGAGCACGGCACCACCGGCGAGCTGATGAGCGGGCTGGAGTCCATCAAGAAGAGCGACCGCCTGTCCCAGGTGGCCCGCGAGACGTTCATCTCCGCGCTGATCCAGAAGGCCGAGTTCATGTCCTTTGACGAGGCCAGGCGCTTCCAGAAGATCATCAACAGTGCGCATGACAAGGCCATAAAGGGCCTGGACAAGAAGGTCCGGCCGGAGTTTGAAAAATCCTTCAAGGACATGGCCGGGATCATGCGCTCCAAGTCGCCGTTCTTCATCAACGCCCGGATCACCGACACCGGCTTTCACGGCTTTGCCGAGGGCGACGCCGCGTACAACCTCTCGAAAATTACCATGAACCTGGCCAAGAACCCGTCGTTCCCCGAGCTGATGAATTTCCTCAAAAACGAGCTGGAGCAAGGCCGAAAGGTCTACAAGGGCAACTTCTCCAGCACCATCTACAACAATTTCAACGACAGGCAGCAGGCCGCGTACTTCGAGATTCCCGACGATTCCCTGACCAATATGAAATCTTTTGTGGATGCCTTTATCGCCGAGCAGGACGTAACCGTGCAGCAGGCCTTTCAGGACCTCAAGGACGAGATAGAGCAGAAGGAAGCGGACCGCGCGGCCGCCGACGCGGCAGACACCCGCACCATCAACCGCCTGGACCGCGAAATCACCACCCTGCAAAAGCAGCTGGCCAAGTTCCTGGAGAAGCTATCCATTTAATCCAAAGCAATGCCCAATCCCAAGCGCCCCAAAAAGACCGAGGCCAAGCACCAGGCCAGCGACCCCAGGGTCGCTCCTGAGGAGTTGCAGAAGCCCTTGCCGACCTTTAGCGCCACCCCGCATACCCAAAAGCTGTCAGAAACAACCCGGACGCCCCAGGCGCGGCCTGAATCCTCGGACCCGTTTCCTCCTTCATTCGCTTCCCGGCTGGAGGCCCAGACGGACCGGCGGGCGCGGCAGGCCGGGGTGAGCGCGCCCCAGGGCCTGAGCAACCGGGAGCAGTGGCAGTGGCGGGGCCGCAGCGAAAAGGCGGGCCTTGCGCTCCCCGGCCGCGACCGGCAGGCGCGGCAATCCACAATCTCTCACGCTCTTGGCCAAGCCGGAGCAATGGCCTTGAAAGCGCCCCTGACCCTGGGAATGGAGGCTGTCAAAGGCACCGGCCGCATGGCCCTGGACGCGGCCAAGGCCCTGGCCCTGGTGGTGCGCGCGCCAGTGCTGGTCTTCGTCCTGATCTTCGTTATCTGCATCGGCCTGGTGATTGGCCTGACCATGCCCAAAGCCTAAAATTAACTTAATCTATATGACACAGACCCAAGACTTGAATCGTGCCCAGGAGGAGGTGCTGCTGACATGGGAAGCGGCCCAATGGGCCGAGCATCACAGGGGCAAAACCTGGTGGACCGTGGCCGGCACACTGGTGATGGCGGCCATCATCTTCGCCTTGATTTACGACGCCTGGAGCGCGGCGCTGGCCTTCGCCCTGCTTGCGGCCACCTATTATCTGCTGTCCCACGAAAAACCCGAGACCCAGGAGATCGTCATCACCGACTTCGCCATCCACATCGATGAAGAGTTCTGGCAGTACTCCCAAATCCGCCATTTCTGGATCATCTATCACCCGTCAAACTCGGGAATGAACGCGCTCCAATTCGAGATCAAACAGGGCCGTTTCACCAAGGTGAAGAATGTCCTGCTGGAGGGCATGAGCCCGGTGAAGGTCAGGGACGTGCTCGCCCGGCAGATACCCGAGGCTGAGGGCAGGGAAGAGCGCGGAATGGATTTTTGGACCAGGGTGCTGAAGATTTAGCGGTGAATCCGGAGTTTTTCAGAAAAGCGCTTGGATAATAAGGGGGTCGAGGTGGCTTTAACTAGTTTGATGACTCCAGGATTTTTTGCAGACTCTTTTTAAGCTCGGGTAAGTCTTTTATGGCCGTTTCCCAAAGCACCGCCAGGGTTATCCTCAGGTAGTCATGAACAAGGCGGTTGCGCATGCCGATGATCTTGTGCCAAGCAACCTCTGAATGTTTTTCCTTTCAGAAAACTGCGCCTCGGTCATACCCTGCAAATGGCTCTCAATGGCAGAGATGCTTTCGAGGATATCATCTATATATAATAGCTGGTTACGGCTCATAGGACCGGAACTTGTTGACTGAGAACCTGCTCGCGGATTCGCGGCTTGAGACTCTCGAAAAAGCCCAGATCAATCTTGCAACCCAACTCGGTGCTGAGTTCATCTTCAAGATCCTGAAGGTCAAACATGGATTTGCGGTTCGGGCCAAAGTCGATGAGAATATCCAGATCGCTGCCCGGTCGCGCTTCGCCTCTGGCCATGGAACCGAAAATGGAAGCGCGCACCACCCCATGACGACGCAGAATCGGTTCAATCCTGGACTTTATACTCTCCAGGTTTAGCTGGCGTTCGGGGCTGCTTTGATACTGTTGAGTTTCCATTGACAATCCTAATAATTGAACACACGAGTAGTGTAGCAGATTGTGATTATTACACAAAGCCTTTCGAATAGTGTTCAAACACCTATAGTGCCCTGGCGGCGAGATTATTGGGAAACATTTCACAAGATTGGCGCAAATACCACCCAGTTCTGATGATTCCAATGCCGGATTAAATGCCGAGCTTTGAATGGGAGCCCAGGCGCACCAACTGGAGCCGCGAGTCATCGGGCAGCCGGTAGATCAGCACCAGGTCGGGTTTGATGTGGCAGTCCCGATGGTCTTTCCGGTCCCCGGTCATGGCGTGGTCGCGGCAGGAATCGGGCAAGGGCTGGTCAGTAGCCAACGCACCGATCACAAGGCGAAAATCAGCATCCAGCGTGCTGCGGTGCTTGCCCATTTTCTCTCTTTTGTAGTCGGCTTTGAATCTGCTGGTGCGCTCAATCGTCCGCATTCAAATCCGCCATCAGATCATCAACACTGTCGAACGAATCGAGATTGCCCTGGCGGGCCTCCTTCATGGCTTCGATGGTTTCGGCATTTGGCACCAGGGGGCTGAACGGCAGTGCGTGCTCCAGGGCCACGCGCACCAGCATCATGCGCACGGCGTCTGATACGGTCAGGCCCATGGCCTTGAGCACCGCAGCGGCTTCGTTTTTTATGTCCTTGTCGATACGCGCCTGGACCAGAGCGTTTGTGGGCATTTTCGCCTCCTACATTACGTTGTATTACAAGTGTATTACACTTGGGCCGGATGTCAATCTTAAGCTGTGGTTTCAGAAGAGGCCGCGCACTCGCTTGCGGCGGTTTTGAGCATCCCGGCAAACTCGGTGAGCGTCTCGGGATCGGCCGCGAAAGTCAGGGTCATCAATTGGTCGGTGTCGCTGATCTCAACGCGCACGAAGGGTTCTTCCAGATAACGCTCGGTCTTGATGCGGAAGATTAAGCCTTCGGCCTCTAGGTTTCTTTCCATTTTGATGGATTAAAAATAGACGTACACAAAGCGGGCAACCCGCCTGGGTTACCTTCGCGACGGATAACATCGGAAGCAAGCGGGAAGCCCGCCCTGTGTCGATGTTATCCGGAGATTGACTCATGAATAAAGGTAACCGGTATCCATTAAAGCGGATGCGGAAAAACTGTCAAGGTGAAATGATGGGGCAAATTTATTTGGGCCGCTTCGCGTCCCTTTTTGTTTCCTACGATGGAGTAATGGGTCCCCACATCTTACCAGGTAAGGATTTGGCGGACTCAGAGTTTTTTTGGCGCGCTGCTTTGCATCGCGATAAAAAACTCCGCTCTGTCAAGCCGCGCTTCGCGGGCTGTGACAGCCGCCAATCCACCTGGCGTAGGGGGATTACACCCAGAAGCACGAGGTGCTTCTGGGCTTTTTAAATCTTTTACTGATCAACATGAAGAACAAAGACCCGCCAACGGAAAAGGCGAGCACAAGGCCCGCCTGATCCCAGACAAAACCATTTTAGCAAATATTCTTAACTCATCAAAATGAAAGTATATTTACACCCAGAATCTCAAATATTGGATTTGAAGCAATGCCCCGAAACCGGTCGCGGCATTTTAGTCATCGATGCTCACGATATCATTGATGGCAACAGCTATCCTACAGAGGTTAAATGCGACTACGAGATCACCGAACGCGAATTGCTAGCAAATCTTGGGAGCCGCGAAGAGTGGAGTGATTATTATTCTCTTAGCGTATATAGCGACAGTGCAGGCAACCTCAGTTGCATCGATTTCGATGACCGATTCAAGCGCGGCTCAGGGGCCGTGCCGAAGATGATCGTGGGCGGCAAGCCGGGAGTGATGATCAAGGATTTGGTGCGGCACATGAAGCGTAAAACCCATGCGGCGATGATCGGTGTGGAAAACGAAAAACCCGACATTGTCATGGGCTGCAAGGTTGATTTTGAAGCCCTCAAGCTGCTTGACTTCCGCAGGCTGTCCAAAGAGGTGCTGCGCGAAAACGGATTGTCCGAAATGACCGAATCCTCATTCAAGACGCTGTATCCACGCTTTCACAAGGTCTACAAGACCACCGTGGACGAGGTTTGGGCCGCCTTCCAGAGGAGCCTTCTGGTGGAGGAGAAAGAGAGGCTTTTACCGCCGAAGCCGGAGCCAAAGCCGGATAGCATGTGGTCTGAGTTCCGGCGCTTCCTGGGTTTCGGTCGAGTTTAGAATCTACCGCCTGCCCGGAGCGGCAATCCGGGCTTTTTAAATCTTATTTCCCTATAAAATGAACAACACTTATCAAGTCCGCGAGGTATACCCGGCCCAGGAATTGCGCCTGAATCGCAAAGACCGCCGCGACTGGAACCGCCGCGCAAACAGCATGTACAGCCGCAAGGCCATGCTGGAGCGTTTCACCGGCAACGGCGGCCTGCACTCCATCAAACGCACCGATTTCAAGAGCTTTGGCGCGTATTCCCGCGCCAAGCAGCGCCTGGAAAAGGGCCAGTTCTTCACGCCGTTGCCCCTGTGCCGGGCCGTGGTGGAGATGCTCGAGATCGAGCCCGGCTCCACAGTGGCCGACATCTGCTGCGGCAAGGGATCGTTTTTCAACTACCTGGACGGCTGCCGGACGCAGGGCGTTGAGGTGGACGCCACGGCGGCCAGGGTCGCCCGCAGGCTCTTCCCAAAAGCGGCCATCCAGTGGGCCGACATGCGCCGCATGAAGCCCCTGGAACCCTGCGACTACATCGTGGGCAATCCGCCGTACAACCTGGAACTGAGTGCTCCAGGCCACCCTCTGGCCAACGCCCACGGCAAGGTCATCTCCCAGGCGCTGTACCTGGAAAAGTGCTTTGAATCGCTCAAACCCGGCGGCCTGCTGGCCATGGTCGCCCCGCATTTCAAGCGGCCCTCACGCTACCTCAAGGCTGACTGGAACAAGCTGGCCGCCTATGTCCGAGAGCGCTTTGACACGATAGCCGTGGTGGAGCTTCCTCGCGACGCCTTCGAGCACCTCGGGGTGCGCGACTTCCCCACCAAGATCGTGGTCTACCGCAAGAAGGGCGGCGGCGCGCAGTGGAGCGGAGACGCCTTCAGGCACGCCTTTACAGACAACGCAGGGTTGCTGAAGGCATGGCGCGGCTCCCCGCAATACGCGCAGATGAAAGAGGCGAAGCGCGGATAAGACCGCCCACCCCGGCCGGGAGGGTCAAATCCCGGCAATGTGCTATAATATTTACACTTTACAACTCAAAATGATTACCAAATTCCTGACCTCGCTTCCCGATGCGCTCAAAGACCGTTTGTTCCCCACCATCGCCACCAAAAAGGTGAATGGCAAACTCATGTTCGCCTTTCACAGGCCTGGTGGCGTTTGGCGCTTGTTCGATTCTTTCAGCAGCCTGCAAAAGTATTTGCGTGACGATGAAAAAACATGGTGCTTTGAGGCGGAGACCGAGGAAGAACTCGAAAGATACGAACCTCACGATTTTGCGCGGGAGGCGGCATGCGGCTGGCTTGCCTGGAACAGGCAACGTGAGGCCGCCGAAGACCTGCGCGATCCCAAGAACCTTGCCGATCTGCATTCCCTGAAAGAAGAAGCCAAGACCATCATCCGCCGGTTGGCCCGCGAGGCCTGATACGTGATTTAAATATTATTAACCAGCCACAATGCTCACCGAAAAAGACTACCATCTCGATCCCGAGGAAATCTCCGAAAGCAAGGCTCGCGTTATGCTCAATGAATTCTATTTGGCGGCCAGGAACAATCAAGACACGCGCGCCCGCGAAAAGGCCTTTGAATTTATAGAATATCTATCCGAAAACCAGCTTTTGGATGGAACGGAGGCCTTTGAAGCTGGTAGGATACTCCTAGAGTTACAGGAGGATTAAAATGATTGATAGGCTCCCGGCTGATCTGAAAGTAGAAGAAAGAGACCTCATGCCCCCGGCGTTGTGGCGGCGCTTTAAGGAAGTCGGCCCCCAAACGCATCTCCTCGATCCGCTCGTGATCTGCCGCTATTATTCGCACTATGGTCGCTACAATTGGTTTGGGATAGAGTTTCATCAATCAATTCATAATTTCTTCTGGGGCTTAACACTCTTCCCCAAATCATTTTCATGGGGTTGCTTTAATTTTGACAACCTTACTCGTTTTAAAGAGGTGCACTACGAAGTGAGGCTCGACACCGATTTCGAAGAAGAACCGGTATCGGCAATTATGGGATACATGAACCTTGAAAATAAGGATTGTTCCGGAGCCCATAACGCCCTCGCAACACGTCTGCGCCTGGCGGTCAAATATCTGGACGCAGTCGCTGTATAAAGAAGCCCAACAATTACCGTTTCGCTAGGCCCGTCCTGTCTCGGGGCGGGCTTTTAATAAATTCATAATAAATTCAGCATATAAAGCGCCTTGACGGGAAATGCCCATCGGGTATTATGCCTCCCCTTGTCCAAACCGAAACCCAAACAAAATCAAGAGGAGGCATTGATGAAGCTCTTGACCCAGGCGCTTTTGCAGAGGTTTGCCCAAATCGGCCGCCAGGAGGAAGATCCCGATCCGCTGGTAATCTGCAAATTCTTTACGCCGGATTCCAACTGGACATGGTTCGCCACGGAGTACGATTCCGAAACGCGCAATTTCTTTGGCTATGTGATCGGCTTCGAGAAGGAATGGGGCTACTTCAATCTCGACGAGATGGAGAGCGTCCGGGGGCCGCTGGGCCTGCCCATTGAGCGCGATCTGTACTTCCCGGAGCGCCGCTTCAGCACACTCTAGGAGAGACTGGGCCTCTAAGCCCCGCCGCCCGCCCGGAGCGGAAATCCGGGCTTTTTGAATGATTTATTCAAAAGGTGGGTAAATTTGACATGATTTATCCATTTGCTAGAATAAAGGAGGAAAAGAGGAAAATCGTCCATTTTTAACCCTACACCATGAAGCGTCACATCTTTGATTCAGGGAGGAGCCTGGACATGACCCTGGCCATGATCAGGAAAAAAAACATCGTCACCATTCCCAAGGAGTTCCGGGATATTATCTCCGAGGGCAAGCAGGTGAAGTTCGTGCGCACCGAGCGCGGCCTGGAGATGATCCCCGTGCGGGCCATCCCGGAAAAGCTCAACGCCGAGACCCTCAAGGCGTTTGAGGAGGCCGAGGCCGGGATTGGCCTTTCTCGTTCCTTTGATAGCGTGGAGGATTTTCTCGCTGACTTGAAGAATCCAGACACTGAGTAATGATGCAAGTCACTCGCAGAAAATCCTTTAAAAAAGCCTACCTCAAGCTCAACGACAGGCAGCGGCAGCGCGTGGACGAATCCATTGCGCTTTTCCTTCAAAATCCGGATCATCCATCACTGCGCCTGCACGAACTGCAACCCAAGGGATGCGGCCGGTATTCGATAAACGTGGGTGGCGATCTGCGCTGCCTTTTCTTCATCGGCGAAGACAGCCTGGTATTCGTCGCCCTCGGCACCCACGCCCAGCTCTACGGCTAGTTTTTTCTTCATCGTTAAAGCACCACTCCGGCCCCGACCAAGCAGGAGCATTTTCCGCCAGCGCCAGGGGTGAAATTTAATTTTCTTTTGGGCGGGGCGCTGATAACGGGGCCGCACCGGGGGCGGAAATCAGGTGGGGATTTAAGCTTTAGTTCAGCACCTGTACGTGGGTTGGTCTTGCCTTTAGGGCAGGTGTTTATTACCATGGTCGTAATGGCGAAAACCGGCCGCGCGGTGGTGAGAGCAAGATTGCGTTTCGGCACCGAAGTGGCCTCAACGCATCTTGCCAAAGGGCGCTCACGCCCCTTTGGAATCCCAACCCCGGCGGCGTTTGCAACCCCTAAAAGAGACCTCGGCATGAACAACGAAGACCAAACCACTCAAGACCGGATCGCGGCCAGCAAGGCGGCCTACGAGGCCAGGCGCATGCGCGTCTGGACAAGCTACAGCGATCCGGCCGAGTTCGCCGAGGTCAAGCGCGCCGCCAAAGCCGCAGGCCTTAAGCCGGGGGAGTATCTGCGCGCGGCTGAACGGGCATATCGCCAGCGCCGCTACATGGTGCCCGCTGACATTCGTCAGCGCCTGGAGGCCCTAACCACGCTGCTGCGGAACATCGCCACCAGCCTGAACCAGGTGGCCCGCTTCACCAACACGCTACAAAAGAAACGCGGCTGGCTGGGCAAAAAGCCATTTGACTGGCGCGAGGCCGAGGCCCGCGTGCATGAACTGGAGCGCGAGGTCAAGGACTTCATCCGGCAGCCGCCCGAGGAAGGGCCATGATCATCAAGAGCATGAGCGCCAAGGCGGGCTCGGCCAATTTCGGGCGGCTCATCAATTACATGCTCAAGCCGGGCGCGCGGGAAAAACGGCCGGAGCAGTCGCTGATCAAACACAACATGCTCAGTCCGGAGAGCGACCCGGCAGCCATCACGGCGGAGTTCGAGCAGAACGCGTCGTATCGGCGGCGGCGGGCCAACGGCGTGGTGCTCTATCACGAGGTGATCAGCCCACACCCCAAGGATGGGCATCTGGTCAGCGACGAGCTTTTGGAGGACATCGGCCGGGTGTACATGGCCATGCGCGCCGAGGAGGGCCTGGCCGTGGCGGCGATCCACCGCGACCTTGAGGACCAGGACCGGCCGCATCTGCACATCTGCATCTCGGGCAACAAGATCGAATCCGACAGGCAGCTTCGCCTGACGCGGCAGCGATTCCGCCAGGTGCAGCGTGAGATGGAAGAGTACCAGCGACAGCACTACCCGGAGCTGGTGCATTCCATTGTCTTTGACCAGGAGCGCGAACCCGAGTTGGACGGCCTGCGCCGGGATCACCTGCGCGAGGCCAAGCGCCGCCAAAACCGAGAGGTGCAGATGGGCCGCCGCCTGCGCGAGCAGGGCAAGCTGTCGCGCAAGGAGCAGGTGCGCGCCCAGGTGGGGCAGTGCGTGGCCGCCGCCCGCGACGCGGACGAGCTAAAGCGCTTGCTGGCCAACCTGGGATTGGCCTATTATGAGCGGGGTAATTCCCCGGCCGTGATGGACATAAACACGGGTAAACGCTACCGTCTCAAGACCCTGGGCCTGGCCGATGACCTGGACGCTCGCCGCCGTCAGTGGCAGGCCGAGAAAGACCGCGAAGAGCGAGTGAAGGAACGCAAGGCTGAGTTGGAGCGGGTCAGGCGTGAGCGGGGTGATGGGGGCCGGGAACGTGGGCGGTGAAGGCTGATTTAAGCTTGCTTAGCATAGGTTGAATTCACAAGAATCAACTTAAAGTGATACTTGTACATGCTTTCCATGGTGAAAGCGGATACTGCGCTTTATAATTCTCCATTTGCTTTGGTTCGTGGCAAAAAACATAGCTGCCTTTGTATTTCATAAGTGTTCAACTTTCCCCAGCCACAGTGGGACCGTCTTTTCAGCGCTGATCGTTGGTCGCTTACTTATAACCACTTGAGCGCCATAGCTCTAAAGTAATACACTAACGTACATCACAATCCCTTTGCTAAACGTTAGCAACAAATTTGTCTAGGGGGGAACTTGCCAGAATTCCATGCTCACAGCGGTGACGGCTATGGTAGATGGCATCGGCTTGAAGAACACTTAAGAAGTGTTGCAACGTTGGCCGCCGGATTTACAAGGGCTTTTGGCGCTGAAAACGAGGCACGGCTAGCAGGCCTACTGCACGATCTCGGAAAGCTTACGGAACTTTTCCAGCAACGGCTACAAGGTCTTACCCACCATATAGACCATTGGAGCATAGGAGCCTGGGCTGCACTGAGCAAATACCCGCAAAGAGCCATAGGAGCTAGTCTGGCCATTGCGGGACACCACCTAGGCCTGCCCGACCGAAGCACTTTGGCTAACACCAACCCTGCCAAACCAAGACGCGATGGCCGCACCCTGTCGGAGTCTGATCTCGAGGTGCTTCTAGCGGGCCTGGAAGCAGACGGTGTTGATTTGCCGCAGGCTGAAACCTTTGTTGGAGAAATCACCAACCAATTCACCAAATCACCGGCGACAGACATGCTGGATTGCCGCATGCTGTTTTCGGCCCTGGTTGACGCTGACTTTCTCGACACCGAAGCTCATTTTAAGCGCGGTGCAGACGGAATGAAGCGCTTGCGCGAGCCTGGCCCGGAGCTCGACGCGCAATGGGCTTTGGACATATTGCTTCGGCATATTGATCAATTGGCGCAGCATTCTAACTCAGCGCAAGAGGTCAACCAATTGCGTAGTGATCTGTTTGCCGCTTGCCTTCATAGCGCCGAACGGCAAACTGGGACCTTCACTCTCTCGGCACCCACTGGTGCGGGTAAAACATTGTCTATGCTGGCCTTCGCCCTGAAGCATGCCGCTGACCACGGCTTGAGGCGTGTGGTGCTGGTGATCCCCTATTTGTCCATCATTGATCAAACAGTCGAAGTGCTTCGCCAGGTATTTGCGTCTCAATTGTCGCCAGACGTTAACCCCGAGCACTACATTTTAGAACACCACAGCCTAGCGGGACTTAGCTACACGGCTGATTATGATGATCGGGATGAAGCCCAGCACCGCAGGCAGGAATTAACCCAAAACTGGGATGCACCCATTGTGGTTACGACCAGCGTCCAGATGCTGCATTCCATGTTTTCAAACCGGCCTGGGGCTTGCCGCAAACTGCACCGGTTGGCCTCCAGCGTTATTCTTTTCGATGAAGTTCAGACCCTGCCGAACCACCTGGCTGCCGCCACCCTGGCCACACTTAACCGGCTTTGCACCCGTTTTGGCTCCACGGTGGTATTTTCCACGGCCACCCAGCCGGCCTTTACAGAGCTAAACAAAAAAATTGTTACTCTTGGTGGGGTGGAGTGGGACCCCAAGGAAATAGCACCACCTGACTTATTCGAACGCATCAGGCGTGTCCAAGTACGGTGGCCTGAGCCGAATGAGAGACTCACAATACTGGAGATTGCTGAAAGGCTGAGCCAGAAGAGCAACCAACGCAGTCTGAGCATATTCAACCTAAAGCGCCATGCTGGCGCTGTTTTGGCCGAATGCCGCAACTTTGGCAGTGAAGGCCTTTATCATCTATCCACCAGTATGTGTCCGGCTCATCGGACCCAAATTTTAAAGCGTGTGAGGGAGTTGCTGGCCGATCCTGCCGAACCACCGGTGCGGTTGATCAGCACCCAATGCGTGGAAGCTGGTGTCGACCTTGATTTTCCTGTTGTGTGGCGTGCTTGGGGACCATTGACCGCAATTGCCCAGGCGGCTGGACGCTGCAACCGGGGCGGCAACTTGAGCATGGGCAGTATGCGGGTTTTCAACCTTGACAAAGGCGATGCGTTTACGGGCCAAAGGCTTTATCCGGATATCGCTTACAAGCAGGCCGCAGACACAGTATCTGTTGTCTTGCGAGCCAGGGGCACGGCTGCCATGGACATCGACAATCCCGAAGTGTTCCGTGAATTTTACTCGCTGTTATATGGCCTTAGAGGTGACGCCAAAAATGATAACGAGTTGGAAAAAACAATCAAGACACTTGATTTTCCAGAGGTGGCCCGCCTCTACCAACTTATTAACAATGACACCGTGAACGTGCTGGTGCCCTATGACGGCGAGGCTTTTGCGGAGTTGGCCGATTTGGCGCGTCACGATGGCCTCAGCAGAGAGTGGATCAACTTGGCCAGACAACACAGCGTCAGTATCTTCCGGCCAGTAGGCCATGACCCACTGCCCGATTTCATGGAGCCCATCCCCCTTTTGGGCCAAGGATCAGGCGTCATGTCCGATGACTGGTTTATCTGCCGATCACCCGAAGCCTACGACCCGCTGATGGGGCTGGATGTGAACAAGGTGGGCAACTTGCTTATCGCATAATTTATGTGATATCAGGAAATGTGACTGCGTGTGGGGGGAGACGTGCACAGTATCAATTTTCAACCAAGATTAGTGAGCGAGGCCTGATTCTGGAGGCTGTCGCTCTTTTTTAATCCTGCCCTGCGCCACAAAAACTCTTCAATAAATTTATGTCCATCCAACACAAAAGGAGGTTGCATGCGACCCAAGAACCAAGCCCTCAGGGTATGGGGAGACTTGGCATGCTTTACCCGCCCTGAAACCAAGGCAGAACGGTACTCTTACCCACTTATCACCCCTTCGGCTGCCAGAGGCATCTATGATGCCATCTATTGCAAACCCAAGGAATTCCGATGGCAAATTAAGCGGATCGAGGTGCTCAAAATGCCATCTTTCATTCCCCTGCGCCGCAATGAAGTAAAGGAAAAAATTAGCATTAGAGACGTAGGGCGCTGGATTAAAGACACCGCCCAGCCCGAACCCATTCTGGCTGACGGTGACAAAAGCATACTGGGCACTGACATGAAGGGCCGCACTCAGCGACAGACAATTGCCCTCAGGGATGTTGCCTATGTGCTTCACGCCGAGATACTGCCTTGGCCTGGCATGGAAAAACGGCAGCAAGGCTTGGAGGCCCAGTTCCGCCGCCGGGCCGGGAGCGGAAAATGCGTATGGCAGCCTTACCTTGGTTGCCGCGAGTTTCCCGCCTATTTCGAACTATTGGATGTAGGGGAGGAGGCCGAGCCGTTTCCTTTTGACCAGGACTTGGGCTACATGCTCTACGATGTCTTTGATCTCGCCCGGCCGGGAAACGCCTTTTCCAAACCATGTATTAGCTTGTTTCAGGCTCGGGTGCGGGGCGGAGTATTGCAGGTGCCGCCGTATGACAGCCCCGAGGTGATAAAAGTGACCCAAGGAGCGGTCCATGCTTGACAGACTTGTGGAATATGGCCGCCAGAGCGGTCTCAAGCCTGAGCCGGGCTATAAAGTCAAGCTGGTGCACTGGGCCATAATATGCGGTTCCAACGGAGATTTTTTGTCCGTTGCCCCTTTGGGACAGCAGCAAGGAAACCGTAATTCAGGACTACAGTTCACCAAGGCCCCCAACCTTACCCAAAGTCAAATGACCAGCGGGCCCAAGAACTGCCGCCATTTCCTGGCAGACAGCTTGGCGGTGGTTACGCTGCTGGGCCAGGCCAAGGCGGGGGAGGCGGCCAAGGCCAAACATGAGTTCTTCAAGGACCTGTTGCGCCTGGCCGCTGCGGAGGTTCCCAGCCTGAAGGGCCTTGCCGCAATACTGGACGATCCAGCCACCCTGGAAACCATTAACGCCGTGTTGACCGAAACTGGGGCAAAACCCACGGAAACCGCAAGCTTCCAGGTGGATGGAGTCTTTGTCCTGGAATCCGGGGAGTGGCATGATTGGTGGAACTCATGGTGGCAAGAGAACTGCCCTCTGAAGTTGGGTAAAGACCTGCAGCCCGATCTGCTTACCGGTGAACCAGTACTGCCGCTGACCTCTCACTACAAGATAGCCGGACTGGCAGGAACAGGCGGTCAACCAAGCGGCGATGCACTTGTGAGTTTTGACAAGGACGCTTTTCAGTCCTACGGGCTCAGCGCATCAGCCAATGCTGCTTTCTCGCCCCAATCGGCCGTCGAATACAGCGAAGCCTTAAACATGTTGCTACGGGAAAACAGCCGCAACCTGGCCGGAGCCAAGGTGGTCTACTGGTTCAAGGAGCGCCTGCCCAGTCCCGAGGATGATTTGTTGGGTCCGCTGTTTGGCGCCAATGAGGAGAGCATGGCCCTGGACGCTCACAAGCAGGCTAAAAGGCTTCTCCAGGCCATCCGTAAAGGGGAAAGGCCCGACTTGGGCAGTAACCGTTATTATGCCATGACCCTTTCGGGCATGGCTGGCCGGGTAATGCTCCGAGACTGGATGGAGGGCGGCTTCGAAGAGTTGGCCGCCAGCATTGACGCCTGGTTTGACGGATTGGAACTAGCGGACCTCTTTGGCGGGGGCAAGATAAAACCGCCCAGGATCAATTCGCTTATCACCTGCGGCATGAAGCCAAAAAAACCCAAACAGCAATATAGCGACTGGGTAAAGCCTGTGAAATGGGAAGCCGCGCATATGTGGAAAGCCGCCCTGAACAGAAGGCGTCCCATTCCCCGTAGCGCCATGGACCGGCTGGTAATAGCCCATAACAGGGCCATGGTTTCTGGCGAGTACAGAAACGAACAGGGCAAAATAGCCTCTCCGGCGCTCCTGTACAGCCGCATGGCCTTGATAAAGGCCTATCACATACGGCAAAACCGTCTTAATGGTCAAGGAGGACAGACCTTGCATTACGCCCTAAACGAAAACCATCCAGACCCTGCCTACCATTGTGGTCGGCTTATGGCGATTCTGGAAACAGTGCAAAACTTGGCCCAAGGTCAGGTAAAGGCCGGCGTCGTCACCCGCTTTTACAGCGCAACCGCCGCCAATCCAAGGCTGGCCTTTGCGCGTTTGATCAGCCTGAGCAATCACCACCTGGACAAGATGCAAAAGAAAGAATCCGGCAGGCTGGCAGGCTATTTCAAAGGCCAGATCGCTTCGGTGATGAACGCAATCGCGGACAATTTTCCCGCCTCGTTGGATATGAACGGCCAGAGCCTGTTCGCCTTGGGCTATTATCACCAGCTTGCCTGGCGCAAAGACCAAAACCAAGAATCGCCCCAGACTATTTCCGAAGATCGGAGTAGAGCAGATGACTGAATATATTTCCAACCGTTATGAGTTCATGTTTCTGTTTGATTGCGAAAACGGCAACCCCAATGGTGACCCGGACGCGGACAACGCCCCGCGCATAGACCCTCAGGATATGCACGGTCTGGTCAGCGATGTGGCCATCAAGCGGCGTCTGCGCAACTATGTGCAGATTGCCATGGACAATCAGAGCCCCAACGCCATTTTTGTTCAGCAGGCCACCAACCTCAACCGGCCCATCAGCCTGGCCCATGAGCAGACCGGCGGCCTGCCCGAGAAAGGCAAAAAGGCCAATAAGGACAAGGTAGCCCAGGCGCGCAACTGGATGTGCCAAAACTTTTATGATGTGCGCGCCTTTGGTGCGGTTATGTCCACCGGGGCCAACGCCGGGCAAGTGCGGGGACCGGTGCAAATCGCTTGGTCGCGCAGCGTGGACCCTGTGCTGCCTCTGGACATGACCCTGACCCGCATGGCCAAGGCCACAGAGATCAAGGGCGGTTCGAGCGCTGATTACGCCGCCCAGGAGGCGGAAACTCCTGAAGACGAACTGCGCACCATGGGCCGCAAGTCCATCATTCCCTATGGCCTGTACATGGGCAAGGGCTTCATCAGCGCGCATTTGGCCCAGGTATCTGCGGATAACGGCACGGGCGGCACTGGCTTCAGCCAGGACGACCTGAGCCTGCTTTGGGAGGCTCTGCTCAAGATGTATGAGCACGATCGCTCCACCTCCAAAGGCGTGATGACCGTGCAGGAACCAATTGTGGTTTTCAAGCACGTCGGCACAGACACCGACGTCCAGCAACGCGCTCGGCAGGCCATTTTGGGCTGCGCCCCTGCACACAAGCTATTTGACCTGGTAAACGTTCAGCGCAAGGACCCAGCCAAGGCCGCCCGCCGATTTAGCGACTACCAAGTGACCTTCAAAGCAAGCGCCCTACCCGCTGGTGTAGAGTGTTGGCTGCTAACCAATGGCGAGGGCGGCGGTCCGGCATTTATTGAGCCCAGCTTGGTCGAGATTGATAACTTCAGTGTCGTTTAGTAAGCAAGACGATAGCCTCTATGCTGAAAATGAGCTGCTACCCGTCTCTGGCTTGGCCCACATGGTATTTTGCCCAAGGCGCTGGGCATTAGTACACGCCGAGGGTTTATGGGTCGACAATCAAGCCACCGCCCAGGGCAGTGATCTGCACAATAAAGTGCATGATGAAGGCGCAACGCACCGAGGCCGCGTGGTGGAGGCCCGCGCCTTGCGTTTACGCAGTCTGGCTCTGGGCTTGGTCGGCGTAAGTGACGTGGTGGAATTTCATGCCCTGCAAAAGGGGCATGAAGATGGCTGTTCACTTCACGGCAGAGATGGCCAATGGCGGCCGGTGCCTGTGGAGCATAAAAGAGGCCGGCCCCAGCCCGATGACTGCTATCACGTGCAGTTGGCCGCCCAAGCCATGTGCCTTGAAGAAATGACAGGGGCAACCGTAATTTTGGGATACATCTTCCATGCTCAGACGCGTCGCCGCCAGGAAGTATTGATAGACCAAGCCTTGCGAAAACGAACCGCACAATTGGCCCAGAGGATGCACGCCATGATCAAAGACGGTGCTACACCAACAGCTGAATACAACAAGAAGTGCCGGGGCTGCTCCATGTACGACCTTTGTCAACCAAGAACTCTGGCGCGGCAAAAAAGCGCTCGGCGTTATGTAGCATGGGCGTTGGGAAATTTGGACAAGGGAGAATACCCATGAAGAAGCTGGCTAACACCTTGTTCGTAACGACTCAAGGCAGCTATCTTGCCAAGGAAGGCGAAACTGTCACGGTTCTTGTAGAGGGCAAACCACGTTTGCGAGTGCCTATACACAATTTAGCCGGCATCGTTTGCTTTGGCCATGTGGGGGCCTCGCCCGCCCTCATGGGCCTTTGCGGCCGTAGTGGGGTTGGACTGAGTTTCCTCAGCGAGCGGGGGAGGTTTTTAGCTAGAGTGGCGGGGCCGGTCAGCGGCAATGTCTTGCTGCGAAGACAACAATACCGGCTGGCTGATTCTGGCCTGGAACGCGCGACCCTGGCCAAGCTGTTCGTGGCGGGCAAAATCGTAAATTGCCGTCAGGTGCTCATGCGCGCAGCCAGGGATCGGCCAAACGAATCCGGAGTGACTGAGTTACGTCTTGCTGCAAATCAATTGGCGAGTATAGGACAACGGCTCAACGACCATATCAATTTGGAAACAGTGCGTGGTCTTGAAGGGGAAGCGGCACGATACTACTTTCAGGTCTTTGATCACCTCATCAGCAGCAACAAAGAAACCTTTTTCTTTAAAACCCGCAACCGAAGGCCGCCACTAGACAATATGAACGCATTATTGTCGTTCCTCTATGTCCTGTTGGCCCATGACGCGGCGTCCGCCCTGGAAGGAGTCGGGTTGGATCCTTATGTGGGTTTTCTGCACTCCGATCGACCTGGTCGGCCCAGTCTTGCCTTGGATCTGATGGAAGAACTCCGGCCCATTCTGGCGGATCGGGTTGCTTTGAGCCTGGTCAATAGGAAGCAAGTAAAGTCAGCCGGTTTTCGCACCACCGAAAGCGGCGCGGTAAGTATGGATGATGACACCAGGAAGAACGTGTTGGACGCCTATCACAAACGAAAGCAGGAAGTTATAACTCATGCTTTTTTAGAGGAAAAATTCGCCTTGGGCCTATTGCCTCATGCCCAAGCCATGCTGTTGGCCCGGCATTTGAGGGGAGATATTGATGGGTATGTACCTTATTTCTGGAAATAAGACCAAAGGAACCGAGCCATGATGGTGCTGGTGACCTATGACGTCAACACTCAAAGCGCCGAAGGCCGTCGTCGTCTGCGCAACGTGGCCAAAATTTGTGAGAACTTTGGCCAGCGGGTGCAGAACTCTGTGTTCGAATGCTTATTGGACCCAGCCCAGTGGGTGGCGATGCGCTCACGCCTGAAGGCTGCTGCCAACCTTGAGCAAGACTCGTTGCGTTTTTACTTCTTGGGTAAAAACTATAAGCGCCGCCTTGAGCATATCGGGGCCAAGCCGGGATACGATCCAGAGGGTCTATTGGTGGTGTAGTGTGGCCGCGCGAACATCAAGCACACGACGATTCTCCGGAAGCTTCGCGCTGTGGCCAAGGTCATGCAATTACAGGCTAATTAGCGCTCATGAACGGGAAAAGGCACTCTAGGTGAGGCTCTGGCCCACAGTTTCGCGCAAACGGGACAATATATTAAGTTTTTTTGCGGATTTGCATAATCCGCAGTCGCCCTCCGTGCGAGGGCGTGGATTGAAACATAATTTCGAGTTCCTATGAATCTCCAATAGTCGTCGCCCTCCGTGCGAGGGCGTGGATTGAAACTAATGCCCTTTGCCTCAACAGCGGAACCAGCGCGTCGCCCTCCGTGCGAGGGCGTGGATTGAAACGTCAAAACTGGAGAATTAGCTTGGTTGACATCGCGTCGCCCTCCGTGCGAGGGCGTGGATTGAAACAGCCCGTTCGGCGATCGCAGCCCCAAGGCCAAGGCCGTCGCCCTCCGTGCGAGGGCGTGGATTGAAACGATACGGTGGCGATAGCCTAATGCGCATCACCACGTCGCCCTCCGTGCGAGGGCGTGGATTGAAACGGGACGATGCCGAAATGCGCGCGGAATATTGTAGTCGCCCTCCGTGCGAGGGCGTGGATTGAAACTGCAATATCGCTGGCGTAAATACTTCGGGCCTTGGTCGCCCTCCGTGCGAGGGCGTGGATTGAAACTGTGTCTTACCGCCAGACAAAACATTATATAGATGTCGCCCTCCGTGCGAGGGCGTGGATTGAAACACGGAAAGACGCGCTTTTTAAAGGAGCAAGGTTCCGCGTCGCCCTCCGTGCGAGGGCGTGGATTGAAACATCGCGTCATAGATGCTGGCTATACAGAGGTTGAGTCGCCCTCCGTGCGAGGGCGTGGATTGAAACTGGTGGCCGAGGGGGTATAAGTCACGGAACCCCACTGTCGCCCTCCGTGCGAGGGCGTGGATTGAAACCAGCACCGGCGTTGTTTCCCTTGCAGAGGGGATGTCGCCCTCCGTGCGAGGGCGTGGATTGAAACCGTCATTGCAATCCGCAAATCGCCAGCCGTGTTTGGTCGCCCTCCGTGCGAGGGCGTGGATTGAAACTCATTTTGCGCAGCACCGCATTGGGGCACGTTTAGTCGCCCTCCGTGCGAGGGCGTGGATTGAAACAACTCCGCTGCGCGAAAGGTGGCGTGGATATTCTTGTCGCCCTCCGTGCGAGGGCGTGGATTGAAACCATCACTGTCCTCCAAACTTTTTCTCAAGTAATGTCGCCCTCCGTGCGAGGGCGTGGATTGAAACTATCCCGTGGTGAACCCCGGCATCAAAAACAGGTAGTCGCCCTCCGTGCGAGGGCGTGGATTGAAACACTATGCGATTAGCCGTAAACGAAGACTACAAAAGTCGCCCTCCGTGCGAGGGCGTGGATTGAAACAAACACAAAACAGTGTGGATATGGTGCCCGTCTGTCGCCCTCCGTGCGAGGGCGTGGATTGAAACAAACCAGTTTTCGTATGATTGCTCATCACTTCTCGTCGCCCTCCGTGCGAGGGCGTGGATTGAAACAAATATTGCGATATGTGGCCAAACGAGTCGCGCCAGGTCGCCCTCCGTGCGAGGGCGTGGATTGAAACAATGTCTTTCCACCAGCCTCGAACAGCATCAGAAGGTCGCCCTCCGTGCGAGGGCGTGGATTGAAACTTCGCTCGGTGTAATTAGGCTAAAGTCAACGCCATGTCGCCCTCCGTGCGAGGGCGTGGATTGAAACATGGTTACGGTTTCGTCGTCGTGCCATGGCCCGGGTCGCCCTCCGTGCGAGGGCGTGGATTGAAACACGCTTGCTTGGCCGCGCACAAACTCCAGTGTGGGTCGCCCTCCGTGCGAGGGCGTGGATTGAAACAGGCCGTGGTAAACGTCTGAATGTTTGTCGCAGGTCGCCCTCCGTGCGAGGGCGTGGATTGAAACGATTTAGACGCAGATCTTATACGGTCCCTTGTCGAGTCGCCCTCCGTGCGAGGGCGTGGATTGAAACTTCAGCATGTTTGCGCTCTTCATACTTGAAGCTGTGTCGCCCTCCGTGCGAGGGCGTGGATTGAAACTTTCTTTGGAAGAGTTCAATGCGGACTGGTCTGAGTCGCCCTCCGTGCGAGGGCGTGGATTGAAACTTCTTCAACGCCGCACATTTCGGCCACACGGCGATGTCGCCCTCCGTGCGAGGGCGTGGATTGAAACTGGCACGTCAACGGCAACCTCTTTGCCGTCATCGTGTCGCCCTCCGTGCGAGGGCGTGGATTGAAACAAAATACAGGGCCATCATGACCGGCACACCGTTTAGTCGCCCTCCGTGCGAGGGCGTGGATTGAAACTATCCGGGACAACGGGTTTTGCTTCCCGATTGTGGTCGCCCTCCGTGCGAGGGCGTGGATTGAAACGCATTTAGACCCCGCGCCGGTACCAATTTTGATAGTCGCCCTCCGTGCGAGGGCGTGGATTGAAACCAATCGATAGAACCGTTGCCGTCTGCGAAGAGTTGTCGCCCTCCGTGCGAGGGCGTGGATTGAAACTAGATGTAACTGTTTGTACGGTGGTTCGGGCAATGTCGCCCTCCGTGCGAGGGCGTGGATTGAAACAATGCCCCACCATCAACGGTAGTCATGTGCTTAAGTCGCCCTCCGTGCGAGGGCGTGGATTGAAACGATATAACCTCGTCGCCGGGACCAACGCCAGCCAAGTCGCCCTCCGTGCGAGGGCGTGGATTGAAACTTTTCATCAAAACACGAGCACGGCTGTGGGCTGGTCGCCCTCCGTGCGAGGGCGTGGATTGAAACTTTTATACATTAGCAGGGAGCGGAAGGCGCAATGTCGCCCTCCGTGCGAGGGCGTGGATTGAAACTCCCCGAAAACCGCTTCGGGGACATCGGATAACGAGTCGCCCTCCGTGCGAGGGCGTGGATTGAAACATGTTTTCTACCTTTCGAGCCTCGGAATACTGGGTCGCCCTCCGTGCGAGGGCGTGGATTGAAACATACCTAGTTGAGATGCTTCGTTATATGCGGCCAGGTCGCCCTCCGTGCGAGGGCGTGGATTGAAACTAACTCCTCGTCGGCGTCCAAGATCAAAACCCAATGTCGCCCTCCGTGCGAGGGCGTGGATTGAAACTAACCCAAGTCGGTCAATAATTTCGGCTCCACCTCGGTCGCCCTCCGTGCGAGGGCGTGGATTGAAACTTGCCGCCGGGCACCAAAACCAGCACTGTCTGCCGTCGCCCTCCGTGCGAGGGCGTGGATTGAAACAAACAATTTCGCGGACATGTAGTCTTTGATAATGTCGCCCTCCGTGCGAGGGCGTGGATTGAAACATTTACTGTCGTCCGACGTTCTTCCCTTCAAAACGTCGCCCTCCGTGCGAGGGCGTGGATTGAAACACGTTTAGCGACACGTCTGCCACGATGAGCGCCAGTCGCCCTCCGTGCGAGGGCGTGGATTGAAACCTGAATACCAGATGTATATGGCGGCATCGTAATGTCGTCGCCCTCCGTGCGAGGGCGTGGATTGAAACTCGTCGTAATATCCCGCTCGGTAGGGAAACAAGACGTCGCCCTCCGTGCGAGGGCGTGGATTGAAACCGCAGATCCCAATACGGCTTGGACTGTAATTCAGTGTCGCCCTCCGTGCGAGGGCGTGGATTGAAACAGCATAGTACCCAGCCACGCCAGCACCAAGAATAGTCGCCCTCCGTGCGAGGGCGTGGATTGAAACACTCCGGACATGTGCCGGGAACGAATCGCAAAAGGTCGCCCTCCGTGCGAGGGCGTGGATTGAAACATCAACAACTGGGGCTTCACCGCCCTCGCCCGCGTCGCCCTCCGTGCGAGGGCGTGGATTGAAACCTCCCCGGCCCGTATCTCCGCGCCATGTGCCTGGGTCGCCCTCCGTGCGAGGGCGTGGATTGAAACATCTATTGAAACGCGCCAGTACCGATACGTCTGGGTCGCCCTCCGTGCGAGGGCGTGGATTGAAACCACTGACAAATATGATATGGCAAGTCTCGGCGGCGTCGCCCTCCGTGCGAGGGCGTGGATTGAAACCGACATAACTCCGGTAAAGCCCTCGACGCCGCGTCGCCCTCCGTGCGAGGGCGTGGATTGAAACTGCATTCGGCCAATATGGGTCAACGTTGACAAATCGTCGCCCTCCGTGCGAGGGCGTGGATTGAAACATATCGCGCCATGCAAGCGGTATCGGGCCAAGGATGTCGCCCTCCGTGCGAGGGCGTGGATTGAAACTTTGTCAACGCCTACCAGAAGCAGAAAATCAGCAACGTCGCCCTCCGTGCGAGGGCGTGGATTGAAACTTCGTTGTGTAATTAAGCGCTCCGTAATGCGGCGAGTCGCCCTCCGTGCGAGGGCGTGGATTGAAACCCACCGCCGGGCAATGCCTTGACCCATACCGGGGTCGCCCTCCGTGCGAGGGCGTGGATTGAAACACTGTTATGTGGCCCACGTTGTCGAAGAAGAAAAGTCGCCCTCCGTGCGAGGGCGTGGATTGAAACTATAAATGGCAGACTTCTTTGATATTGAGTCGTTGTCGCCCTCCGTGCGAGGGCGTGGATTGAAACATTCATCAGCCTCCGCGCATCCACCGGGCATAAAAGTCGCCCTCCGTGCGAGGGCGTGGATTGAAACAGACCGGTGGAGACGGAATTTAACCGCCTTGCGGCGTCGCCCTCCGTGCGAGGGCGTGGATTGAAACCATACCAACGCCTCATCTGGGCAAAGCCGGGCCAGTCGCCCTCCGTGCGAGGGCGTGGATTGAAACTTCGATTAACGAGGCTGAACCGCGCCCCTTGAAGTCGCCCTCCGTGCGAGGGCGTGGATTGAAACTTCTACGCACCCAATATCTTCGCGGACGATTCGAGCGGTCGCCCTCCGTGCGAGGGCGTGGATTGAAACGTAGGGCATCAGGTCTCTGATCTCAATGGAGCGTGTCGCCCTCCGTGCGAGGGCGTGGATTGAAACTCTTTGGAGGCACTCTCCAATGCTTTTTCGGCGAGTCGCCCTCCGTGCGAGGGCGTGGATTGAAACTTCGCTTGGTGTAATTAGGCTAAAATCAACGCCGGTCGCCCTCCGTGCGAGGGCGTGGATTGAAACACTGTCTGTTGGGATATACAGCCCAGGGTCCACGTCGCCCTCCGTGCGAGGGCGTGGATTGAAACATCCCACCAAGGCCGATACACTAAACCGCCATGCCCTGTCGCCCTCCGTGCGAGGGCGTGGATTGAAACCAGAGCCCCGGCGGGAAGCTGAAGCCCTGGTTTTGTCGCCCTCCGTGCGAGGGCGTGGATTGAAACAGGTCTGGGGTGGATGCGTCTGGGGCCTTGAATGTCGCCCTCCGTGCGAGGGCGTGGATTGAAACAGCTCGGCCGTGTAAATCTTGGCCGAGTTCTGGGGTCGCCCTCCGTGCGAGGGCGTGGATTGAAACAGGCCCATGGAGGCCAGCATCTCCAGGAATAGATGTCGCCCTCCGTGCGAGGGCGTGGATTGAAACTGTTCTCCTAAAAAGCCGACATGCTGCCAGCTTTGGTCGCCCTCCGTGCGAGGGCGTGGATTGAAACCAGTCCACGCCGTCAAGGCCCGCGGCTTGGGCCAGTCGCCCTCCGTGCGAGGGCGTGGATTGAAACCAAAAGCCATTTCGGCAATTCAATTGTGCTTCTGGGTCGCCCTCCGTGCGAGGGCGTGGATTGAAACTGCGGACCCCAACAGCTGGGGCCGCCCCATGCGGGGTCGCCCTCCGTGCGAGGGCGTGGATTGAAACAACTCCCGTGTGGTGGTGGGTGGAAAGGGAGCATGTCGCCCTCCGTGCGAGGGCGTGGATTGAAACTATTTCGGCATGGTATGAGAGCGCCATTTATCCCGTCGCCCTCCGTGCGAGGGCGTGGATTGAAACACTTCCAGGGTTATGCGGCTGGCCCAGCGGGGCGTCGCCCTCCGTGCGAGGGCGTGGATTGAAACAAGTACGCCAACGGCTGCAAGCGCCTGGAGAACATGTCGCCCTCCGTGCGAGGGCGTGGATTGAAACCGCTCACCCTCTGGCGGCCGGGCCCCATCCATGGTCGCCCTCCGTGCGAGGGCGTGGATTGAAACTGGGCTCGTCGCATTCGCCGTGCGCTGTCGTGCAGGTCGCCCTCCGTGCGAGGGCGTGGATTGAAACCAGAGCACCTGGCCCAGGCTCTCGTCAATGTTGGATGTCGCCCTCCGTGCGAGGGCGTGGATTGAAACTTTCCGAAGATTTCGCATTTGTCGAAGGCATGAAGTCGCCCTCCGTGCGAGGGCGTGGATTGAAACAAGGTGCAGGCCCAGGCGGTGCAGACCAAATTCGGTCGCCCTCCGTGCGAGGGCGTGGATTGAAACGTTGGCCATCCAATACGCCCGGTCCTTGATGTCCGGTCGCCCTCCGTGCGAGGGCGTGGATTGAAACATTCTCCGCTATGACAAGATTGGTGGGGATGTTCAGTCGCCCTCCGTGCGAGGGCGTGGATTGAAACAAGGGCCAAACCGCCAAAGACGGCAAGGAAACATGTCGCCCTCCGTGCGAGGGCGTGGATTGAAACAAATGACAACTCAATATTGTCGAAAAACGACCGTCGCCCTCCGTGCGAGGGCGTGGATTGAAACACCTTGTCGTCAGACGTAGCCGCTTTGGCCAGACGTCGCCCTCCGTGCGAGGGCGTGGATTGAAACCAAATCCAAGCTGATGGCCTCGATCGCGCTGAGAGTCGCCCTCCGTGCGAGGGCGTGGATTGAAACCTCGCCGGGATTCAGGGCCATGGCGTACTCGGGGTCGCCCTCCGTGCGAGGGCGTGGATTGAAACATGGCTGATTGCGCGGGTTTTGCCGTTCCACCAAAGTCGCCCTCCGTGCGAGGGCGTGGATTGAAACAACACCCCCTTGTTTGGTTTTGGCACCCGCCATTGTCGCCCTCCGTGCGAGGGCGTGGATTGAAACCGCTTCGTCGCGCAACAAGTCCCACGTTTCGTCTAGTCGCCCTCCGTGCGAGGGCGTGGATTGAAACGATATAGCTAGCCTCTCGCATGTACCAACCGGCAATGTCGCCCTCCGTGCGAGGGCGTGGATTGAAACTTCGTCAGCGGCGCAATTATTGCCCATAAGCATGTCGCCCTCCGTGCGAGGGCGTGGATTGAAACATGATATACACCAGCCCGGAATACGACGCGGCCGCGGGTCGCCCTCCGTGCGAGGGCGTGGATTGAAACATCGAGGACGTCATCACCCCCATGATCGAGGCCGTCGCCCTCCGTGCGAGGGCGTGGATTGAAACAATAACGACTGCGTGGAAGAATCACGGGCCATGGTCGCCCTCCGTGCGAGGGCGTGGATTGAAACCACTTAGTGCCCTGCAACAGTAACGGGGAACCGGTCGCCCTCCGTGCGAGGGCGTGGATTGAAACCGTTTCGCGGGCATCGATTATGAGTCGGACGCCCTGTCGCCCTCCGTGCGAGGGCGTGGATTGAAACGATATAGCTAGCCTCTCGCATGTACCAACCGGCAATGTCGCCCTCCGTGCGAGGGCGTGGATTGAAACGATATAGCTAGCCTCTCGCATGTACCAACCGGCAATGTCGCCCTCCGTGCGAGGGCGTGGATTGAAACTTATTAATGCTGTATTGCGCGTTGCATTCAATCTCTAGTTACCCTTGTCGGCTACAAGTTGCCCTCACCAAACCTAGACTCTTTAGTCTTCATCAGCTACAATATAAATACTTAATATCACGAAACATAAAGCTGGTTATGCATCTCATAATTCACCCCTGATTCATGCTCCAAGACAACAATCTGATTGCCGTGTCAAGCCAAGGCGCGGGCCTTGCCCGGCCCGAGGCGGCGCGTCCGGAAAACCTCTGGCTGCACAACTTCATCAGCCCCAACACCAAGGCCGCTTACCGGCAGGCCGTGCTTAGCTTTGTTCAATTCGTCGGGCTGAGCGGGCCGGACGACCTGAGGCGGGTGGATCGCGGCATGGTGCTGGCCTGGCGCGGGTACATGGAGGCGATAGGCTTTGCGCCGCGCACCATCCGCGCCCGGCTGGCCGCCCTTAGCTCGCTGTTCGGAGATCTGTGCGAGGCCCAACTCATCGGCTTGAATCCCTGCCATGGTCTCAAGCGCCCCAGCGTCAACGACCGCCAGGTGGAGAGCGTGCTGCTGACCAAGGCCCAGGCCCGGCGGCTGCTGGCCGCGCCCGACCCCGGCACCCTGGCGGGCAAGCGCGACCTGGCCATCCTGTGTGTGCTGCTCTACACCGGGGCCAGAATCAGCGAAGCAGCCGGGCTCAAGGTCTGCGACCTGTTCGAGGACGCTGGTTTCTGGGTGCTGCGCTACCGCATCAAGGGCGGCAAGACCATCCGCAATCCTTTGAGTAGCCAGCTCCTGTATTGGCTGCGGCAGTGGCTGGAGGCGGCAGGACACGGCCTCGAGGACGACAGCCCGCTGTTTCTGCCGGTGAAGCCGTTCGGGCCGAGGCGGCACCTGCGGCGGCTGCAAATTCAGCGCATCTTCGACAAATACGCCCGCCTGGCCGAACTGCCCGCCAAGGCCACGCCCCACTCCTGTCGGGCAACCTTTGCCAGCCACGCCTTGGACGCCGGGGTGCCCATCGAACTGGTGCAGGAGGCCCTGGGCCACGCCAGCATCGCCACCACCCGCAAGTACTGCAAGAAACCCACCGCCTACCAAGAAGCGGCTACCCTACGTATTCATTATTAACTTAAAACTATGTCCAGATTCTGGGATGAAGTCGACGCAACCGGCCGCTTCGAACTGCGGCAATCCGGCCGTGTGCTGGCCAGCGCCCAGCCCTCGAGCAGGGCGGCCGTACGCACCCTGCGCCTGTGGGCCAGCAGACAAGACGGCGCGCGCCTGCACTGGCGGCAATTCAACAGGCTGCGTGTGGCATGGAAGCGATGGCTACTGAGGTTTAGGGTGAAGGGATATGAGGTGTCCAGGTCGAGAAAAGCGTTGACAGGTCAAGGTCCTAGCTGAAGGAGCCATGGCCTTCCGGTTAAGATGGTTCAAGCCAAAAGAAACATCTTAATTGAAAGGAAGGACCATGACTCAATCGCAGTATATCATCAACCGCAAGCTCAATATCCTGGAGTTGGGCCAGGCTCTGGGAAACATCTCCGAGGCCTGCCGCAAGCTGGGCATCAGCCGCCAGCACTATTACGACATCAAGCAAGCTATCGATGAGGAAGGGCTGGAAGGGCTCTTGGAGAAAAGCCGCCGGGTGCCCAGGATAGGCAACCGTGTGGCACCTGCGATAGAGCAGAAAGTGCTGGATTATTCTTTACAGTTTCCCACTCACGGCCAGACCAGGGTGGCCAACGAACTGAAGAAAATCGGTATCCAGGTCAGCGCCGGAGGCATTCGCAGCATCTGGCTACGGCACGATCTGACGCTCAAGGCACAGCGACTCAAGCGTCTGGAAAAATGGGCGGCGGAAAACACCGAGGTGCTTACCGAATCCCAGGTCCAGGCCCTGGAGAACGCCAAGCAGGAAAAAGAAGCCCACGGTGAGGTGGAAAGCCCCCATCCAGGCTTTCTGGTGGCCCAGGACACCTGCTATGTGGGCATTATCAAGGGCATAGGCCGCATCTACCAGCAAACGGCCATCGACACTCACGGCAGCCATGGCTTTGCCAAGGTCTACCGGGAAAAGACGGCCCTGACCGCAGCCGACCTGCTCAACGACAGGGTGCTGCCTTTTTACGACCACCACGGCATCAGGGTGCATCGGGTGCTAACCGACAATGGCCCGGAGCTGTGCGGGCGTCAGGACAGCCACCCCTACGAGCTATTTCTGCACCTCAACGACATCGAGCACACCAGAACCAAGGTGCGCCACCCCCAGACCAACGGAGCGGTGGAGCGGCTCCACCAGACCATCCAAAATGAATTCTATGAGGTGGCCTTCCGGAAAAAGCTGTACCGCACGCTGGATGAAATCCAGGCCGACCTGGACGCTTTCATGACCTACTACAACACCGAACGGACCCATCAGGGCCGCTATTGCCAGGGGCGCACTCCTTTTCAGACCTTTACCGACGGCCTGGAACTGTATCAAAAGCATGTCCATGAAGGGATAGAAATCGAGGACGCAGCGTAGTAACCTAAACCATCTGCCGGAAGGCCGAACTGTCAACGCAATTAATGACGAGGACACATCACCCACCCCAAGTTTTGAATTTAACTGATGCATCTTTTTTGCCGCCTATTAACGTTAAATATATTTATTTACTTTCAGAGAGCGCCTGCCAATTCTTGGTTATGGTGAGACTAAGCATACAATAATTCAGCCCAAAAAAGTAATTAGCAGGCCAGACCAACTCATGATAACTATTCAATATATCGAATCTTTTAACTATTCAAAACATAACCAAACAAAATATTAAGATCGCTTAATGCCTAGGTTAAAAGTTTGCGCCATCGCGTTAGTTACCGTTATAGAACCCAAACTTTCATCCAGTATTTCATCCTATACACAAAATGCACATCTTCTATTCTAGTTTTGCGCCTTCGCACCATATCCAGAGCATCTTGGGAATAGTAAAACGCCACACTAGCTACAAATAACTACTAAAAGAAACAAAATAGCATCTTTGTAACATCCCGTTAATACACGACAAAATGTCCATACAAAATGTGCTTATTAAAAATTTACTTGCTTCATTTCAGTTATACATTAAAGTCTATAAAATATTTATTTAAAGCATTAGGAGGCTTGTATGAACATTAGCCTAAAAAGGTAAGCCCTGTTCTATCTCGCACGTAGAACAGGGCTTCACTGGCAAGAGGCCAGCTTGAGACTACAAGGATTGCGCACCCTAGTAGCGCCTCAAGCATAGATGAATGCTTTGTTTCGGTCAAGGCATTTGACCGTCAAGAGGATTCCTCTGCTCAGATCGCCTCTCACCAGACTTAAACATCCAGACCAGCACTTTATACAACTACCTTTGCTCAACTTGACCAAAAGGACACAGGGCTCAAATTCCAGTGCCCTTGATGCCTGGACAGGAGTTGTAAATGTTGTTTAATCCCAATAAATTTCGGTTTTTAACCATTGCAAACAAAACCTCCCGGCTAAAGAAAAAAGTATTTCATTCGAGCAATTCCGAGTTGCCCGATGGTCTGCTCACCGATTCACTGAATCACTTTCGCCGGGCGCACAAGGACTCCTTTCGAGAAATCTACATCTCCAGCCAAGCGGCAGCTCCCCTTTGCCAGGCCAATGTGGAAAGCGCCAAGGCCGTGATGCGCTCCCTGATCGAGCAGGCGGCTTACGGCTATCATGCCCAGGCCCAGCGCTTGGGCGACGAGGCGGCCGCCTTGCTGACCCAGGTGGAGCTGACTCCGGAGCAAGTGGAGGCCCTGCGGGTCGAACGCGAAGTCAGGCCCGAGAACTCGCCCAGTTTGAGCGAGGGTGCTTCGGCAAAAACCATGCCTGAATCTCAGAGTGCTCCGGCCAAACGACGGGGCAGGCCCCGGAAGCAACTTGCCCAGCCGCCCAAAACAGGCAAGCCCGATGATGACCTGCGCTACGACGAATCTGCACCTATTGAGATCGGTCGCAAGAAGTCAGGAGGTACCCGATGAGCAAGCAGACAAGGATTGAATCTATCCCTCAAAACGGGTTGCATGGCAAATTGAAGTTGGTCGAGGCCAGGCTTTTACCCGCCCGCCTACGGGTGTTGGTAGCATGCCTGATCCTGGCAGTAACCATCCCCCTGGAGTGGGCATTCGGATTTGATTTTTTCGCCGAGTTCGGCCGAGATGCCTTGGGAGAAATCGGCGGTTTTGCTCTGACTATCGCGGCGTTCAAAGGGTTTATGCTGCTGAGCGCGGTGGTGGCCCTCAAGTATGCCTTTCAAGCCCTGAGCGCCAATGCCCGCAAAATTCTCTTCTGGACCGCCGGGGCTCTCACCGTGGCTATGCTGCTGGGCGTTGGAATGGCCAGAAACGACCTGATGCACATACGGCATTTGGAGTTAAACGGCAGTGGTGAGGTCGCAGTTGACGCCGAATTGGCCGCACTGGGTCTGGAGACGCAGGCGACGGAGTCCACTCAGGGCCAAGCTGACACGCTCACTTCAGCAGACTTGCAAAAGGATCTGCTCAGCCACACCGCTTTTCTGGCCGTGGCCTACATCCTCATCAGTCTGGGCAGCGCTGCGTGCCTGGTGGAAATCCTCGAGCAATGGCCCAGCCTGAAGATGCTGGCCTTTGTGCGCAGCCGCCTGCAAACACTGGATCGCATCGCTGTCTTGCAGCGTGCCGCCGCCGAGGCTGCCTTGGCCGCCGAGACCATCGAACGCAACCGTCTGGTCCTTATGCGGGCGGCACAGGACATGATCATCCGTGCTCATCTCGACGGCCTGTCCCACGTACCCTGGTGGCGCAATATCTTTGAGCTATACCACATCACCGATAGCGCCAAGTTCAACAAAAAGCAGATCTACGGGCTGCACTGGATACGTGCTGTAAACATCGAAGCAGCGGAGAAAAAAGAAGTCGCCTGCCTGGAGGCGATCAAGGCCCTGAAGCTCGTCGAACCCGAACCCCAGCCCACGGAGGCCGACCATGACTAAGAAAACAATACTTGTCCTGCTGATGACCCTGTGCCTGGCCGAGCCCGTGGCCGCCCAATGCAAAACCGTGGTTGTATTGCTCGATCTCAGCAGCAGCGCCGCCCAAATCACCAGTACCTCTTTCGCTGCCAAGACCGGGGCATACGTGGCCCACGAAGTATCCCACTTGCCCTTGGGCTCCAAGGTGAGCTTGAGAACCTTTGGCTTGGCCGACGCCACGGTCAACAGCCTAGCCCTTGATTACACCCTGACCCAACGACGTGGTCAGAAGCCCCGCGAGGTGGCTTTAAAGCTGGCCAAAGTTTTAGCTGCCGTCCCCAAGTTGGCCGTCAGCGGCAAACTCAAGGTGCAGAAACAGAGCCAAGTTATCCGTGCCTTGCATGACCTTTCAAACTTGGTCAAGAATCGAAACTCCCGGCTGATCATCATCAGCGACATGCTGGAATACAGCCCCGACGCCAATGGCTACCGCTTGGCCGCTTACAACTCCGGCCAATTACCCACACCGCCCGCCGGGCTCTTGGCCGGTGCCCGAGTCTCCGCCATCGGTTGTGGCTATGGCCTCAAAACAACTCATGAGAGCCTTCGTTTGCAGGAGCTATGGTCCCGCTGGTTTGAACAGGCCGGTGCGGCTGAGTTCGTGGCCATCCCCATGCTGTAAGGAGACGGACATGGGAATGAAGAACTTCATGCGCCGCCTGGCCAGCGGCGTCAAGAAAACAGAGCAGGCTACCGAGGAGCAGCGCGAAAAGCTGCGCAAAATCGGCATCAAACCGGCCATGGGCCTGAAGATCAAGGATGCCAACGAGCTGATTCAGAGCCACCACAAGGCCAAGCAGGCCGAGTTGGCCACCGAAATCCTGAAATTGGATTTGCGCGACAAAGAGCATAAGGAACGCCTGCGCGAGGAACGTATTGCCAAGCTGGACCAAGACCGCAAGGAGCGGGAGGCCAAACAAGAACTGGCCAGAAACAACGGACCGGAACTGGAGCGATGAGCATGACAGATTTTATGAGCAAGATGTATCGAGGACTCTACCGCGTGGGCCTGTGGCTGCTGGCCCACCGCAAGCTGGCCGCACCCGTGGGGCTTGGCCTGCTGATCTGGCTGGCCGTGCAGACCGGTTGGTTTGCCCGGCTTACCAACACCGTGGCCGCTGGAGCCATCAGCGTGCTGGACAGCCTCATGGCCGCCTTGGTCAGCGTGGCCGGGCCGCTCATCGCCTTGTGGCTGATCTGGGCGGCTGTCAAACGCATCTTCGGCGGAAAATTATAAGGATTTGCTATAATTGGCGGGCCATTAACCCGCCCAATGATCCGCCGATTTTTCCACGAGCTACTAGGCCGAAACGACCCGGCCAAGAGGAGCAGCATGGCCCGCGCCAGATTCATGAGCAAATGGGATATTCCCCAAATCCTCAATAAGATTGAGGGTGGCATGCGCTTCGCCCCCGGCCGTTTTCTGAACGTGGCCAACTCGTGCAAGAACGCAGTCATCGTGGGCACGGTGGGCTCGGGAAAATCCAGCACCCAGATCATCCCCAACCTGCTGGAGGTGGACGCCAACTTCGTGGTCACCGACCTGGCCGGAGAGCTGTTCATGAAGACCAGCGGGTGGCTGGAATCCCAAGGCTACACCGTCTACAAGCTGGACTTCGAGAATCCGCAGAACTCGCACGGTTTCAACCCCCTGCTGCGCAACCGTGGCGATCATAACGCCCTGCAACGCATGGCCGCCAGCATCGTGGACCACGCATACCCCAAGGAGCAGAGCTTTTGGACCTCGGACGCCAAGGCCCTGATCAATATTGTCTTCCGTGCCCTTACCAACTACATGGTCGAAGAACTCAACGAAGAGGGCGAGGTGGTCGAGGTCATTGCCAGAGACTATGTCAATTTTTCAAACGCCGAATACCTGTGCAATGGCGTGGGCCGCAAGATCATCGATGACTTCATCGCAGAACACCTGGACGACGACCAGCTTTTCGCCAAGTATCGGGCCATCTGCAACTACGGCGATAATCAGCGCAGTGGTGTCACGGCGACAGCGTCGGCCGCGCTGGCTCCGTTCAATGATCCGGCCACGGCCCGCATCACTTGCCACGACGATCTTGATTTGGGCAAATTCGACCAGGGCAAGGCCGTGCTCTACATCTGCGTGCCGGAAAACAAGCAGGCTTATTACTCGCTGATTATTAGCCTCACCGCCGAGGCCATATTCGACGCGCTCATGGCTCGGCCCGTGGAAGGCTCCGACGCTTACAAAAGGCTCCGTTTCACCTTGCTGGCGCTGGACGAATTCGGCCAACTATATCTGCCGACCTTCCCCACGGTATGCACGACCCTGCGCAAGCGCAAATGCGGCATCATGATCGCTTTGCAGGACTTTGGCCAGCTCACCGACAAATACGGCCAGGCAGCCGCCCGGACCATGCTTTCGGGCGGCCTGGTCAGCAAGCTTGTCCTGCCGGGCCTGGGCGTGGAGACCTGTGAGGCCGTCAGCCGCTCCCTGGGCCAAGCCACGGTCAACGACAAGAAGACAGGCCGGAGCGTAAGCGAGCCGCTGATGCACCCCGATGAAATCAGGATGCTTGAACAAAACCAGGCAGTGCTCATCCACGGCAACAAACTGCCGATCCAGCTTGAAAACGTCCTGCCGTATTTTCAGGAAAACAAGCTCAAGAAACGCTCGGAGATGTCCCCGGCCACGATCAAGGCCGAGGAGCACGAGCCGAAATTGCTGAAGTTGGGGCCGTAGCTTGCCAAATTCTGCCCAGCCTGAAATACTGACCCCTGAGGAGGCAGCCGAATTCCTGAAAGTCAGCCTTTCGTGGCTGTACAAGAACTGGAAGGAAGTCGGCGGTAGGAAGCTCAAAGGGGTCCTGCGATTCCCGAATAGGGAGGACCTTTATGAGCATTTATTCGCAGGGTCAGGGATGGAGGTACGACTTCACCCTGGCCGGGCAGAGATTCACGAGCAAAAACTACAAAACCAAGGCCGAGGCCAGGCAGGCCGAAGCACTAAAAAGAGAGGAGTTGAAAAATCCGCTCCAACTGGAGCAGACCCCGACCGACACGGTCTTCTTGGAGCTGGTCAATAGACGGCTGGATCACGTGAAGGCCTATAACTCGGAGCGGCATTATAACGAATACGTTTACGCCGCCCGTCGTTGGGTCCGACGCTGGGGCAAACTGCAATGCAGTCGAATCACGCCCGACATGATTGAGGCGTTTGTCTTGCAGCGCAACAAGGTGTCGGCCTTTACGGCCAACAAGGAAATCCGCTATCTGCGGGCCACCTTCCGCTTCGGCATCAAGAAGCACCTGGTGGCCGAAGACCCCACGCGGGAGCTGGAGTTCCTGCCGGTGGAGAAGCGCATCAAGTATGTGCCACCCCTGGAAGACATCGAAAAGGTCATGGCCGTGGCCAATGATGACACGCGGGACTACCTGCAAGCCATCCGCGACACCATGGCCCGCGTCAGCGAGATCAACGCCCTGCGTTGGGATGATATCGACTGGCAAACCCGTACGGTGGTGCTCTATACCCGCAAGAAAAAGGGCGGGCACCTGACGCCTAGAGTGGTGCCGTTGACCGAAAGGCTGCACGCGATCTTCGCACGCCGCTTTCAGCATAGAGAAAATGGTCTCCAGTGGGTGTTCTGGCATTGCTACTGGAGCAGAAAGGCAGGACGCTGGGTGAAAGGCCCATTCCAGAGCAGGCATAATCTTATGAGCGGCCTTTGTAAAAAGGCCGGGGTGCGCCATTTCGGGTTTCACGCCCTGCGTCACGCCGGTGCCTCGCTGATGGACCGCGAAGGAGTGCCTATTGGGGTGATCCAGCGCATTCTGGGACACGAGAATCGCACCACCACCGAGATATATCTGCACTCCAACGGAGAGCAGGAAAAAGCGGCAATGCGGGTGTTTGAAAAGGCTGTCGGCGGGGTGGAGTGTGGGGATTCCGGAAAAAATCCACACATAAATCCACACATAGAAACAAAAAGGAGGTTACGCCTGGTGACGTAACCTCCTGATTTTATTGGTGCGCCCGGCCTGATTCGAACAGGCGGCCTACGGATTCGTAGAATGGTCCTCCTGACTTCCTAACCTCCTCAATTAACAGGAAGTTGTTGTTTTAATTATCTTATTTGTTTTCTGGTTTTTGCTTACTTTTTCCGATTTTGGCAATGTCTTGACAAAAAGTCCCAGCCAAAGTCCCAGCCAAATTTGTATAGTGTGTCTTTTTCGAAGCGGACTGAATGAAGCTGGGCATTCTTCAAAGCGGCACCGCTTCACTCAGGACTTGGTCTCGAATGGACCTGTGAATCGTGTCTGGCTCGGCAATGTCAACCCGGCGGCCGAGCATGTCCTCCAAATCAGCGATAAGTCCCCCTGGAAACCAAGGGCTCTTGATTTCGCCAACCTCAACCAACAGGTCCAAGTCGCTGCTTTTGTCAACTTGGCCTCTTGCGGCGGAACCAAACACCTTTACGCTGGTTACGCCGTGCTGTTTGGCAATTGCCAGAATTTTGTCTCTGTTTTTCAGTAGGTGTTCAGCTAGCGGCATGATTGCCTCCAGAAACGGATAAAGCGGTCACCAGGAAATAATTTGTATCTATCTCCCAATTTGTGAATGTACCACATTTATGACATCGATGGTTAAAGAGCCGGGGAAGCCGCACAATCCTAAATCTTGGCTCCATGCCATACAGCACGGCCCGCCTGCGGAGTCATTTAGCAATCCTGCTAATCAATGAGCTTGCTTGGGCAGTGTCCATTAAAGCAGATTTGATAGAATTAGGGATAAATACGATTTGCCGATATGTTTTATGAGGGCTGGCTCATGCAGGCTTTTCAGGCTTTATTTTTGTTGGTCAGCGTGAAGGATTTTTTCCAGCAATGGAGCAAGAGGCGGCAAGTCGTTGACGATCGTTTCCCAAACGGTGCTCATTTCAACCCCCCAGTACTCATGGACCGCAAAATTCCGCATGTCTGCCATTAACCGCCAAGGAATTGCTTGGTTGGCTTCCTTGATCTCTTCAGGTATGCGGCCAGCTGCTTCGCCAATTATTATCAAGTTCCGGATAACTGCATCAATTGTCTTGGGGTCTTGAGCAAAGTCGTCAAAGCTCATTCCGGATATATATGATTCTATTTTTTTTATTGAATCATTGATGTCGATGACTCTGTGACGCCATTTTCTAGGCGACATGTTGAGCCTCGGCAAGAATGTCGTCCTTTAACTCAGGATGCAGCGCTCCGACCTGAACAAGGTCTACCTTGTCCACACCAAGTATCTCCTCTAACCGGTGTTGCAGGCTGAAGAATTCAAACAAGCCGACCGTGCGGTTGAACTCAACAAGTAAATCGACATCGCTGTCACGCCTCGCATCACCCCTGACGGTTGACCCGAAAAGGGAAAGCCTGCTAACTCCATATTTTTTCAATTCGCCCATATGACGACGCAATGTGGCGATTGCTTGACTGCGTTTCATTAATCTCCATCTCCATTGGTATGAATATACCATTTTTCAAACCGATGTAATAAAGAGTCGGCAAAGTTACCCTGTATGGCAAGGGTGTCTCCTTGCAATCCAGCCTGGCTATTCTGAGACGCTGTCAACCACCTATGTGTAATATTTTGCATATGATCGCGCGTTTATCGAAGTTCAACAAAACCCATTCTATCGGGCATCCTCCGGCTCAGCCTCACACAACCTGGCCAACACGTCCTTGATGAGCAGGGCGCTTTTATAAAAAACAGTCTCTTCCGGCAGGCCGCTGATGCGCTTGGCCCCGGCTTCCCCCACCGCCAGCAGTATGTTGTGCTCGCGGAATTCCCTCAAGGTTTGCACCTTTTCCCGGAGGTACTCTTCGGTCCAAAATCCGACCACCTCCATGATCACTCGGCGGCCGTCTTCATGATCAAAAACAAAATCCGGCACAAAAACCTTCTGGCCCTTATGAAGCACTTCGCCTTCGCTGATCAGGCGCCAGCCTTCTCGTGGTTGTTCGCCCCATTTGTGGGCAAAGGCCTCCTCCACGCCCGAGTCAAACTCATCCGGTGACGAGAGATGGCTCCGGAGGCCGTCCGCAGGTGACAACTCAAGAGACACCTCAAAGCCCCGGCGCGGCGTCTGCACGCGGGCTTTCATGCGCCAACCCTGGCAAGCGAGGAGCTTGGGTATCAACCTGGCCATGAACACGCCGTATCGCCTGGTCCGGCGGAGCACCGAGGCCGGTCCATCCAATTGGATTTCATAAAAACCGGGCTTGATCTGCCGTATTCGGTGAAGGAGTCCGGCCAGCTTGGCATGACGAAGGATGGTCTTGAAATCCTGCTCGGCCCAGATCACCATCTCGGTAGCCAAGTAGAGGGCCACCTGGACCTGGGCCACGTTGTAGCGGGAGAGCAAGGCAGCGGCATCCGGATACCCGCTGAAATCGTCCAGTCGATGAAACTCCATCACATCAGCGAACAGGTTGTCCTCTATCTCGGCCCAAGTGATCCCCAGCTCATCCGCTATCCGCTGCTTGGTTTCCTGTTCCGTGTGATCAAAAAGCCGGTCCGCTTCATGCACCAGGGGATGGCTCGGCGCCGCCAGACGGAAGACCTTTCTACGCAATCTGGCTGCATTTCCTTTGGGATCTCCGGCATAGGTGCTTACATCATCCAACAGCTTGCAAAAAGCCCTGATGCGGCGGGTTGGGCAATCGTCTTCCTCGGCGAAGATGGCTGCCACCTGGCGATGCAGTTCCCGGCGGGTCTTCCCCCGTCCGTGCCGGTACACCTCAAGCATGGCCTGGGCATGATCCAAATAATGACCATGCCGCCCTATGGTCAGCCTATCGGGTATGATGCGGCCGTCCCTATATTCGGCGATGCCGTGTTCCCTGGTAAGCATCGTTTCTCCTGCGCCGCCGGGAGCGCATTTCCTCCTTGGTTTCCTCGGACACCACCTCGTACAAGACAGCCTTTTCCGCTCCGGATCTGCGCAGCACCCGCCCCAAGCGTTGGATGGCCTGACGGCCGGAGGACTTGCCACCCAACACCACCGCCACCTTGGCCTTGGGCACATCCACACCTTCATCCAAAACTTGGTTGGCCACGATGGCGGGATAGTCGCCCTGGGCAAAGCCTTCCAAAATGTCCCTTCGCTCCTGCTTCCTTGAGTGGTTGAGCAGGCAGGGAATTAGGAACCTGAGGCTCACGTCACGGGCCATGGCGTTGGACCCCGTGAACACGATGACGCGGCTGCCTGAGTGCAAACGAAAGACATCCTCCAGCACGCGCAACTTTTCTTCGGCCCGATCTTCTATAGCTTGCTTGGCGAAGTATGCCTTTTGAGCCCTGCGCGCAGCCGGGTCTTTACAGGTTTCCGCACACAGATCCTCCCAGGAATAATCGGTTTGATCCTTGCGCCGCTCATACATGAAACCGCGCACCTGACTGGAAAGCGAATCATACTTGGCCCGCTCTTCTGGGCTGAGGTGCACCGGTATCCTGACGATCTCATACTCGGCAAGAGTGCGCCCCTTGGCCTTGGCCAAAGGCATTTCATACGCCTTGGGTCCGATGAGCCATTCCAAGTCAGCGTGTTTGCCGTCCGAGCGTTGAGGGGTGGCGGTTAAGCCCAGGCGCATGGGAGCCGCGCACATCACGGCGGCATCGCGTCTCAGACGACCAGGCAGGTGGTGACACTCGTCAAAGACAATCATGCCGAAATTGTCACCCAATTTATCCATATGGATGTAGGCGCTGTCATAGGTAGTGACCGAGACCGGCTTTAGATTATAAGTATTGTCGCCGATGATGCCGGGGTCGTAGTTGAGGCCGCGCAGGATGCGTTGATGCCACTGGTACATGAGGTCGCGCACAGGGGCCACTATCAGTGTGGAAACAGCGGTTTGCCTCATGATGGCCAGCGCCACCTCGGTCTTGCCAGTACCGGTGGGCATGATCACCGACCCCGCTCTGGCGGCCATCCATGCATCCACGGCCTCTTCCTGCTCACGTCTCAACACGGGAAGCTCTATCCGGCCCCAGCGCACGTCCCTCCAGCGAGGCACAGTGTCAGTAATGTCTAGACCTGCCCAGGCGATCTGCTCAATTACACTGGTGTAGTAAAAGGCATCGCAACGCCACGAAAATGATCTTGCATCCCATTGCCATAAATCACTTGCCAGGCCAGGTGGCATTTCTGATTGCCCGAGGCCTGTCAGGGATAAGGTTCCGCGCTCAAATGTCAGGGTGAGTTTCAAACGGGCTCCTTCACAACACCAACCATGTTCAGGAGTTGATTAGCATAGCCCAAATTGAGGATCGAGGCTTTTCGTTCAAATACATCAAGGCTCCCTCTAAGACTTTTATTCAGGCATTAGCGTCACTGACATGGTATCATTTAGCCATGTTGGTCAAGTAGATCATTTTATACCATAAGGGTGTCGCATGACTGAAGTGGGTGTATCCCAAGCAAAAAAAGAAATCGCCGACCTCATGAATCGCGTTACTTACGGCAAGGAACGTATACGAATTACGCGTAAAGGACACAGGGGCGCGGCTCTTGTGTCTCTGGATGATTTGGAATTGCTTGAGGCCATTGAGGACATTATTGATGGCCGTGATGCCCTTGCCGCTTTACAGGAAGGCAAAAACAAAGGTTTTTCCGACTGGAACAAAGTAAAAGCAGAGGTAGGGCTGTAGCCGGTCATGTCCTATCAGATTCGAATCAGCCCTCTGGCCAGGCGGAAACTAAAAAAGCTGGCCGCCCAGAGGTTTGGGACATCATGCAGGTCATTGATGGCTTGGCCAATGCTCCCCACCCAACACATTCGAAAAAGCTATCGGGATATCCCTTCTGGCGGATTCGTCAAGGCGATTTCCGGATAGTCTACCCTATAGAAGACGATCAGCTCCTGGTTTTAGTCCTCAAGGTTGCTCAGCGGAGTGACATATATCAAAGCCTCGAGGAATTAATAAAAATTCAGCGCAAGATGACCTTGGAATAGGCACACATTATTACATCAGTTTGGATTTTGCCTGCGTATCAGCCCCATCTAGTCTGGACCTAATGGTATCTGGCTGAAGCGAACTAACGACCAGGTGAGATTGCATGACGACAATACTGCGAGTTTGACGGCCGGCAGTAGCGTCGACAATACTACCGGATTTGGTCGCATTCTCACGCAGCCTACGGGCTGGTGCAGATGTATGATCTACCCCACAAACGACGGACAATTGTTTAAGCGACAATTTGATTTTCAAAGGCCAGCGGGCTGATGTATCCGTTGGCACTGTGTCTCCTGTTTCGGTTGTAGTCAACCTCGATATACTCGAATACGGCACGGCGCATACCTTGGCGGGTGGCGAAGTGCTCACCGTGGATCAGTTCCACCTTGAGGGTATGGAAGAAGCTTTCGGCCACGGCGTTGTCATAACAGTTGCCTCTGCCGCTCATGCTGCAAACCAGTTCATGCTTGGTCAAAAGGGCCTGGTATTTCCTAGAGCAATACTGGCTGCCCCGATCCGAATGAACCAACACACCTTTGGACATATGCCGTCGCCACAAGGCCATCTGCAAGGCGTCACAGACTAAATCGGCTTTCATGCGCTTATCCATGGCCCAGCCAACCACCATGCGCGAAAACAGGTCGAGCACCACCGCCAGATACAACCAGCCCTCGCCGGTCCAAAGGTAAGTGATATCACAGACCCACTTCTGATTTGGAGCCGTTGCGTTAAAGTCCTGGGCCAACAGATTTGGAGCAACCGGCATACCGTGATCCGAATCCGTGGTGGCCTTGAACTTCCTGGCCGCTTTGGCCACCAGGCCCTGTCTATTCATGCTCTTGGCCACTGTTTTGCGGTTGTATTTACGGCCTTGCTCATCAAGGTCGAGAGTCAGCCCAACTGCTCCGCTACGGCCCTTGCGAACTTCAAAGGCTTCTTTCACCAGGTGATCGAGCCTCTCACGCTCCATCTGCCTCTGACTGGGATTTTGCAGCCTGCGCCGCCAGCCATAATACCCGCCACGTGATACGCCAAAGGCCTCGGATTGCGCCGTGACGCTGTATGTGCCTGCGTTTTGCTGCATGAACGCGTACTTCACTTCAGGCTTTTCGCGAAGTACGCCGCGGCCTTTTTTAATATGGCCAACTCCTCTTCCTTCTTGGCCAACTGCCGCTTCAACTTGGCGTTTTCGAGCTCCAGTTCCTTCTCGGTCTCGCTGCGGCTGGCCTCATAGCGGGCCTTCTTGCGCCAAGCGTAAACCTGGGACTCATGCAGGCCAAGCTGCTTGGCCGCACCGGCAACGCCAACCTGCTCAGCCAAGCCCAGAGCTTCGATTTTGAACTCCGGCGAATAGCGCCGCCTGGTGGATTTCTTCTGGCTCTTCTGTGATGGCATCGAACACCTCCGTTAAGCAATTTACTCGCTTAATCGGGTGTCCGTCAAAACTGGGCTGGATCATACACGAAACCCGTGGCATGGAGCACCCAAGCTCAAGGAAGAGGATCACATCGTCACGGCGACCATTGATGACTTCAGGGCGATTATGGCTCATGCCGCTCCACACCTGAAATGGGCCTTTGAGGTAAGCCTATGCCTGGCTCTGAGACCAGGAGAAGTAGAACTCTTGCAGTTGAAATGGTCCAGCTTCAAGTGGCAACGTGGCTGTGTAGAGATCATCCAAGGCAAAGGAGCCGGACGCAAAACCGTCTATCCACCCGAGTCATTCATGAAAAAAGCTAAGGCCAGATACGAACAGGACAAGGCCGCAAACATCCCCTGGGTGGTCCACTTTAGGGGCAGACAGATTAGAAGCCTAAAAAAGAGCCTGGGGCAGCGCAAAAGAACGGGCTGGCTACGGTGACAGTTCCATCCGCATGTATGACCTACGCCATGTGGCTGCAACAGAGATGCTGGCTAATGGCGCCGATCCAGCTGCCGTACAGCACCAGCTAGGTCATCGCCGTTTGAGCACCACCCTGGATGTTTACAGTGGTGTTATGAAAGGTGCCCAGCAAAAGGCCGCAAAGCTCATGCCCACCCCTGATGGCGAACCTGAAGATTGCTAATTCACCCGATTCAAGAGGCTTCCAATTGCGGAGCCTCTTTTGGGGCCAATACAGCCACTATGGCACTTGGCGCTGGCTTTCGCCTTTTCGTGCATGATTAAGGAAAACATGCAGCATTCCGTTTTCATGGGAGACTGATACGTCAACGCCGTAAAGTGATTTTATTTTGTCCACCGTCAACAGCTCAGATGGAGGGCCATCCCCCATAACCTGGCCGTTCTTGAGCATCACCAAGCGGTCGGAGTACATGGTGGCAAGGTTGAGATCGTGCATGGCCATGATTACGGAGATTTGTTTCTTTTCAGACAGCTCGCCTATCAAATCAAGCACTTCCACCTGATGCCTCAGATCCAGGCTTGAGGTGGGCTCATCCAGTACCAACAACTGCGGTTCATTGGCAATGGCTCTGGCTATGTACACCTTTTGCTTTTCGCCCCCGCTGAGTTCATTCATTTCGCGCAGAGCGAACTGTTCCAGACCCAACGTGACGAGAGTTTCGGAAACCATGTCAAGGTCGCGCTGACTTGGATTCCAACTGATGTACGGTTTTCGCCCCAGCAATACGGCGTTAAAAACCGTGAAAGGAAAGCCGTTGCCTTCGGCTTGCGGCACATAACCGATCAGCTTGGACACATCGCGGGGTTGGATGTCTTTTACCGGTTGGTCATCTACCAGAATCTGCCCATTTGGGGAGTGTAGCGCACCGATGATGCAGCGTAGCAAGGTTGTCTTGCCCGAACCGTTGGGTCCCACCAGGGACACAACGGACCCCTCAGGCACTTGAAAACTAATATCTTTTAATATCTGGTTGCGCCCAAAGCGGAAGTCCAGGTTTTTGACTTCGAATATCACCAGTAATCCCTCCGCCTTTTTACCAGCAAATAGACAAACAAGGGCACCCCGAGGAACGAGGTCAGTATTCCTACGGGCAGCACTACCGGCGACAGGATGGTCCGGGCGGCTGTGTCGGCCGTGAGCAACAGCAGCGCGCCCAACAGGCTGGCGGCAGGCAACAGGAACCTGTGGTCCCCGCCGATGATCATGCGGGCGATATGCGGGGCCACCAGCCCGACAAAGGCGATGGTGCCGACAAAGCATATGGAAGCCGCCACCACCAGGGATGAGAGGGCCAGCGAAATAAAGCGCACCCGCCCGATGTTGACCCCAAAGCTTCTGGCTGTTTCATCTCCCGAGGCCAGGGCGTTGAAGTCCCATGAATACCTGAGCAGCACGGGCATAATACCCAATACAGCCACTGCCGTGATAGCTGTTTTGGGCCAGGAGGCGCGGGACAAATTGCCCATGAGCCAAAAGACAACCGCCGCGATTTCCTCATTGGAGCCGATGTATTGCAGCAATGAGGTCAACGCCGAAAACAAGAACATCATGGCGATGCCCGCCAAAATTAAAGTGCCCGACGACACCTGGCGCAGACGGGACAGGCCGACCACCATCAGCGATGACAACAACGAAAAGACAAAGGCGTTGGTGATAGTCCAGATTTCGCTGCCGCTGCCCAGGCCCACACCGGCCACCAGGGAAAGCGCCGCGCCGAATCCGGCCGCTGAAGCCATGCCCAGAGTGTATGGCGAGGCCAGAGGGTTGCGCAGAATCACCTGCATGGTTACGCCTGCCAGGGATAAACCGGCGCCGACCACTATGCCCATGCATATCCTCGGCAGGCGTAATTCCCAAATCACGGTCACGGCTATGTCGCCGCATGCGTAGTCGGTGCCGAAGAGCTTGTTGCACAGGACCATGGCAATGGTCTGATAATCCAGCGGCACCGAGCCTTGGCCCAGTGAAAACATGACGGCCGCGGCCAGGGCCGCCAGCAAGGCCAGGATAAAGTGGTGCTTACGGGATGTATGCCGCCTGTAATTACCCAGGAGTTCGGCTTTTTTCCCTGCAACGCTGATCTCGGCAGAGCTTATCGTCTGGCCATTTCCCATTTAGCCGGCCAGAGGCTTCAGGTTGGCTGTCATGCCCGCCTCTTCGATCATCCGCACATAAAACGGCAACACGTCCACGTATTCATAGTCTTCGGCCACGGGCGTTGTCTCAGCCTTGAAGAACGGCCTGCGGCCATGCCCATTATTACTGGCGCGGCGGAACGAGCCATGGATCAGCCGCATGTTTGTTCCGGCCGCTATCCAAAGTTGCAGTTGGTCGTCGCGTCCGAATGTGCCCTCAATATCCACATCCCGAAGGACCAGCCTCATGATGGCCAGGGTTATGGCAATATCCATGGAAGTCGCGGGCATCTGTTTCTGCATTGGCGTGCCGGGCATGGGCATGAAACCGCAGATGGAAGTGCGAACCAGGTTCTTGAATCCCTTGAGGTAAAACATTCCGTCCACCCGGTCCTGGAATGACTCTCCTGCTCCGATCATCAGGCCGCTGTCCAGCCCCACGTTGTGCTTTTCAAGCAGGCCCAAGACCTCCTTGCGTCCTTCCAGGTTGTCGCCGGGCTTGATCTTGTAGAACATCTCGGCGTGAACGAATTCCAGTTGGGCTCCGATGCGGTCGATGCCTATGTCCTTGAGCTTGATGATGTTTTCTTCGCTCATATCATAGCCGTAGTTGGCATAGACCTTCAGGTTGGTGGCGTCTTTGATGACCTTGGCGTCCTCATAGGCATCAGCGCCCATAAGGCCGGTGCAACCGCCGCCGGGCTGCACGCCTTCGAAGCCCACCTGCTCAGCCATCTTGGCCATGGCCGCCAATTGCTCTGGTTTGGCGACAGGCGGGGCGTCTTTTTTAAGGGCCGCAGGCGCCACTGCGCAATACCGGCAAGGCGGTTTGGTTATGCAGCCCGTGGTCATGGACGGGACGTGACACCACAGTTTGAATACGTTTCCCATGAGTTTGTCGCGGACTTCGCCGGCGCATTTGAGCAGCTCGATGAACCGCCCCATGCCCGTGGTTTCCTCAAACAAGTAGATGGCCTCTTCGGGCGTGATGGCCCGGTCCAGGGCTTGTTCAAGTAATTGCTCGTAATGCATCTAGGCAACTCCTATCACTTGCCGGCGGGCACCGGATAAAACCAGCTCCCCTGGTAGGGCAGGCCCAGCCAGCGTTCGAAATATTCCCGGTGGTATTGTTTTGGATCAATATCGGCAAAGAGTTGGGGATAGGCCGCCTTGGCCAAATACAGGGCCCCGACCATGTGCATGCTGCCGCGCATCTTCGAGTTCATGACGTAGAACCGGCCGTTCTTCACCGCGTCGGTGCTCTTGAATTTTTCGCGGCTTTTGGCTTCCCGCAGGTACTCGTCGAGCTTCGTATTATCTTTTGTCAGGTAGCCGGTGATCTCCGCCCTGCCGCCATAATCATTCATGACGACCATGTCCGGATTGCGAGCCATCACCCACTCGGCGCTGACCATTTTGCTGTCGGAAAACTGGCAGATATTTTTCAGGCCCGCCAGGCGCATTGTCTCGTCGCTGGGCATGCCCTTGCCGGCCGCCCGGCCGATGGGCCCGGACACATCCACCTCGGCATATACGGTTATCCGTTGTTCAGGCGGTATGTCTTTTATGCGCTGTTCAATTATGCCCAGGCACTCGCTACGCCACTTGAGGAACTGCTCGGCCCGCTCAGGTTCGCCAAAGACCTGGCCCATAATTTTCACGGCCTGGCTCATTGAATCAGGGTAATGCCAGCGCAAGGCCAGCACGGGGATGTTCAAGGTTTTGGCCTTGGCGGTGACCCTTGGGGTGACCGCCGGGTGATGGGGCATGAGAATAACGTCGGGCTTGAGGGCGACGATTTTTTCCCAGTTCAGGCCCTGCCACTGGTTGCCGGTATTGGGTTGTTTGGCCATTTCCGGGAAATAGCCCCTGTGCCTAATGCTACCCTCAACGCCAACCACCAGACCCTGTTTGCCGAAGAGCCGAACGGCGTCGGCGATGGTGTCATCGGTGACTATGATCCGTTGGACAGGATAGGAAAACGTCACTTCACGGCCCACCGAGTCGGTGACGGTCATGGTCTGGTCCGCTGCCGCGGCGACGGCTTGCAGCCCGGACAGGCCCAAGATGAGCCCCAGAATTGCCAGGGCAATGGCTAGTACATACTTTTTCATTGGAATACCGCCCCCCCCGATCAGGCAGCCTTCAAGTTGGCCTGGCGTATGCCCGGCTCGACATCCATGCCGGCCTCAACAGCCCATTGGGCCGTGATGGGCAACAGGTTGTCCATGACAAAACCTTCCACCACCTCGCGACTCTCGAAGCTTCTGAATCCTTGGGCGCCTATTTGGTAACCGCCCTTTTTATGGAACGAAGCCCCGCCGTGGACCATGCGGTTGGCTCCGGCCAGGATCGACAATTGGACATGTTGAGCCCCGGACATGCCGATGCCGATGTCCCGGAAGATAAGCCGGGCCACGGCCACCACCTTGGCCGGTTCCATGGGCGACGGGCCGCTCATTTGGCCATCCAGGGGACCGCCGGGGTGCACCTTGAGCCAACTCACCGAAAGCTTGTAAAAATTGGGGATGCCTTTCAGGTAGAACAGGTGATCGATCCGATCTTTAGGGCTTTCGCCGATGCCGATGAGCATGGTGCTGAACAGGTTGACGCCGCAGTCGCTGATCAAATGGGCCAGGGCCTGCCTTTTTCCCAAATCGTCGCCCGGCTTGACGGCTTTGAACACTTCGGCATTGACCGTCTCAAAAGAGCTCGTGATGCCGTCGACCCCCAGTTCCTTCATGGCCATGATGTCGTCCCTGTTCAGGGCGGGGCCGTAATTGACCCAGGCCTTCAAGCCGGCGTTGTTGATCTGCTCCAGCAGGTTGACGCCAACTTGGCCGCAGTCGTCGGGATTGGTTCCGCCGCCGATCTCAACGGTGGAGGTGCCGGTTTCCTTGAACGCCGCCAAAACCGTGCTCAACTTGGAGGGTTCCAATGACCAGGGCTCCATGTCGTGGCCCGGGATGGCCCGGCGGCAATAGAGACAGGGCGGGTCCATGGTGCATTTGGTATTTCCGCCCATGAACCCGTCGAAGCGGAAGATGTCTCCGGCTTCATTACGGCGCACATGGCTGGCCGCGGCGAACAAAAGGGCCACCGCCTCGGGCGTTTGGGCGTTTTCCAGGAGGAACAGCGCCTCGTCTTTTTCGATGGCGGTTTGACGGGCCTTGTCGAGTATCGCGCTAAATTCGTTCATTTTGTCCATGGCAACGGACTCTCCTGATAAACCCGCGCGCCGGCGGGAGTACGCCGGCACGCGAGGCGCGGATTAGTATTCGTAGGTCAGCGAAACCATGTATAAAGCGCCGGGCGCTTCGTAGACCGTGGTATAGCACTGCCAGTCGTAGTGCACGTCAAAGATGTTTTCGGCGCTCAGGTCCACGGTGAGCATGTCGAAGAACTTGCGGGAAACCTTGGCGTCCATGGTCCAGTAGGAATCCAACTCTTCGGTGTTTTCATTGTCGTTGTACATTTTTCCGACAAAGCGGCCCTGGACGGTAGCGGTGAACCACTCCGGCCTGTCGAACGTCAGACCGATGTTGAATTTGTTTTCAGGCGAGACCTCCAGAACATTGCCCACGTTGGAGGGCGTTTCCTCGTCCTTGTCGATCTCGGACTTGTTGTAGGTGTAGTTGGCAAAGCCGGTCCAATACTCGTGGAAGCTGAACTCCGCCTGGAGTTCAACACCCTTGATCGAAACCTCGCCGATGTTGTCATAGATTTGCAGCTGATCGGCGATGACGGTACGCGAAGAGATCATATCCTTGACATCGGAGATATAGCCGGTGATATGCAAAGTGACCCACTGACAGAGCTGGTAATCAGCGCCCAATTCATAGGAAAAGACCTGCTCGGGATCGAGATCCGGGTTGCCCTCGATTATTCTGTTGCCTCGCCTGAGGTTGGTATACATGCGGGCCGGTGTGGGGGCCCGGTATCCGGTGCCCACAGCGCCGCGGAGTTTCAAGCCGGGTATGGCGTGATAGGCCACGCCCAGCTTGGGGTTGAATGAATCCCAGTCCTTGGTGGGGTAGGTCTTGTCCAGGGGGTCGTCGGGATCGGTCTCGTTGACCGCGCCGTCGAAGTTTTTCCACCAGTCCATGCGGGCGCCCACGTTGATGATCAACTTGTCGCCCAACAGGGTCGAAACGTCCTGCATGTAGAGGCCGAAATATTCCTGCTTGCCCATGGTGTTCTGGTACGTGTCGCCGGAGGAACTGAACGAAGTGCGGTGGTGCTCCAACTCGCTATGCTTGAATTCAACGCCAGCGGTAAGCGTGTTCCAATCGGCCAAGGCATAACTAGGCTGGAAAATCATGCCCCAGAACGGCTTGTCATAGTCTTCGAAACCCGTATAAAGGGAGTGGGCGGGCGTCCTGCCCCTGGCTGTTGAGTTGTCGAATTCCGTGGTCTGGTAGTCTTTCTGATAAAAAACCGATGCGAGAATGCTTAGGCCATCCGGGTTGTCGCGGCGGTAGGTGGCGTTGACCTTCCCGGTTTTCCGGGGATTGGTGTTGGAGTAGATGAACCCGCGGTTACGCTCTTCGTGGTAAAAGGCCGCCGTTACGTTGATGCTGCTGAGGTCGTCAATATAATAATAGAGCTTGCCCATCAGGTTGTAGATGTCGCGGTCGGTGTTGCTCTCGTATGGTCCGTCATAATCGGCAACAGCTTTGTAGCCTGTGTTTTTGTCTTTTTTACCGCTGAAGTAGTAGCCCAGCTTGTCGTTGAGAACCCGGCCGGAGATGTTGCCGTAGCCGATCCAGCGTTCCAGGGAGCCGTAGCCGGCCTTGGCCGTAAGACCAACCGGTTTGTTAACCGGCGATTTGGTGATGATGTTGATGACGCCGCCCATGGCGTTGCCGCCGTATAATGCCGAAGCCGGTCCGCGGACAATCTCGATACGCTCGACGTCTTCCTTGGCGATCTGGCTCCAGCCGATATTACCGTCCCATGTGTCGTTTATCGGCAGGCCGTCCACCAGGATGAGGGTTCGGCCCTGGTCGTTGGAGCCGCCCATGCCTCGCAGCGTAACCGACCTGAAGCCGCCGTAGGCGATATCGCTGCCCCAGAAATCAATACCGGCCTGGGTGCGCAGGAGATCATCCACCGATGTGGCGGGTGATGCCTCTATCTGCTCAAGTCCGATAACGGTGACAAACGATTGGGTGTCGGAAAGCTTTTCCGGGGTGCGGGTCGCGGTCACCACCATTTCGGGTTGGCGAACCGCCGCCTTGGCTTTATCTCCGGAGTCCGCCTGTTCAGCGGTGGCGGGTTGGTCAGTTGTTGTTATTTGGCTCTGGGTGGTGTCGGCCATCGCGCCGCCCACTGTCGGTACCAAGATAAGGGCCACAGCGCATAGTAGTATCGCCAGCGAAGCCCCAAGGGTGTTTTTGCACATCCTCACTGCTGTTTCCTTCCAGGGTCCGCCGTGCTACTATCAGTACGGGGACCACGCCTATGGTAATAGTGATCCCTGACAAGCGGGCCCGCGTGTTTTCGCCGACCGGGGTCCGCTTGTTGCGTATTGCGCCGATTGCATTGCTGCAAACGTCACTTCATTAAATATAATAGATAATTAGGACAAGCTTCTTGGTTGGGCCGCCGCTCCTGTCTCCCCCATAAAAATAGGCCTACCGGTGGCGTTTCCACCGATAGGCCTTCATGACCAGCTATTGGTTTTTTGATTCGTTAGGTTTAGTTCGGTTTCACACCGAGATTAACTGCACATGCATAACTAAAACTCCGTTTTCTGTCAACCATATTCTCGTAGCAACAGGCAACCCAACCTGTATATCAATTTTCTGAAAATGAAAAGTGTGTTGCTCATATGACTTAAGTCCCCAGTGTCATCCATCAGTGGGGTCTCTTGTACTGGACTTTTGTGAAATTTGCTGCCGAGTATCAAACGAGTATCAAAAAATATCATTTTAAAGCAAAAAGGGTTACGCCATATGACGTAACCCTTTGAAATCATTGGTGGGCGGTGCGGGATTCGAACCCACGGCCTTTGGCTCCGGAGCGCAATGCCCTATCAAGTTATTTCAAGCACTTACCCTACCCTTTGACACTCACCACGAGTATCAAAAATGCACCAATATTATGATCAGCAAGGCCCACCACCCTTCCTGTTTTAAGCCGACGAAGCACGTCAGGCATCAACAGACAGGGCCCGCTTGATCATGCGTTCAACGGCATCTGTCAGATTCACGTATTGCAAATCCACCTCCGGGTGGGACTTGGCAAAAACGCGGAACAACTCGTCGGCAAAGGCCTGCCCGATCTCGGCGACGTCTGTGAAGTCCAACACCACGCGCTTAAATCGTTCGAAACGTTGGTATAACCGTTTGGCCTGGGAGCGCGACACCAGCTTCTCGCCTTCGTATTGGGCCAAGTGCACGGGAACCACAGTTTCGGCAAAACTATACTCTTCGGGGGCAGCGAAGCGGTCAAACACCTCCTGCATAATCCTTTGGCTCTGGTTGGCCAACTGCAACCGCACCACGGTGCCTGATACATCATCACTGCCATCCTTCAATATATCGGCTTGGCCGTGATCATGTTGAAAATGCAACCCGCCCGACATAATGGCGAATTCATCAAAAAGCTTGGACGCGAAGAAAATACCCTCCCCTGAGTGTCGGGCTGGGTCGGTGGTGAATTTTCCCTTTGCCAGTTCAAGGATTGACTCGCGTGGATCGTACAGGCCCAGCGCCAACTGAATCTTGTGGAAAATGCCCACGCCGTCATCCTTGATTTGGGCGCAAGCGTGATGGGCATTACCCTGCACCAGTATTTTCAGTTGGCTGCCTTCAGAATGGTCAATGGCGTTGTTGACCATTTCCGTAACACCGTAATGCCAGATATCGCGCACGCTGAAGGGCAGATCGGCCAGCTTCGGCGCAAAACTCTCTCGCCAAACCAGATCCTCACTCAACCCCTCCAAGTGGTAGTCTCGTGTCTCCTCCCATAGGATGGCTAAGCTGTAAACCCGAGCGCGAGTGCTACCCGTGGCTGTTACAAGCTTCTTATCAACAAGCCGTCGCAGATGAGCGTTGACAGCTTGGCGGGAAATGCCTAATTCGACCGCCAGACGGGGGGCTACGTTACTACCATCCTGGGCGATCAGGGCCAAAGCCTGCTGTTCAACTGATTCTTTGTCAAGCATATCCGCCCCTATTGGAATTTATTTTGACCAGCATTGTCAACCAGGCCACGTTTATTGTCAAGGTAAGTTTGCCCCAAAAACACTAACCAGGCTTTATGAAGCGTATGCGGTTAGGCTCCAGTGCCACCACCTTTGGTGGTTGATCCGGAAGGCCAAGGGCTACGATGCCGCACAGGGTGATATCGTCGAGCATGTAACGGTTTAGGTTAGTACCTGGTCTTGAGCCAATAGGCGCCGGTGCCCAAGGTCACCGCACCGGTGTATATGCCCTTAGACGAAAAAGAGGAGTACCGTCGTCGACGGTACTCCTCATCAACTTACTGATATGTCACATATTACAGACATACATCGTTAGCCAAACTAAGAATTGGCATTTCTAAATAGAACATCAGAACTCTGATCATAAATCCCATGTCGCATGTTCGACTTCTTCTGAATCATCATTTTCCGCATCGTCGTTTTCAGCGATATCACCCAAAAAATCTGGATCAAAGACATACATCCTTTTCGAAGTACCAAGGGCATTAATTCTTACAGACTTGGTCGGATTACCCTCGCTGTCAGTTGGCAAATTTCCGAGCCGAACCAATTCGCTCGCGATCATTTTTGAATCAAACCCTTTGCACATTTCGTGTGTAAATACACGTGGGTACACAAAATAGCGGATTCCGCCATCAACTTCTTCATAAAAGCCAGCTCTATCACGAGCCTTTTGCCCTGTACCATCTCTGGGTTCGAACCTGCCATTGCCATACTGCAGCAAAAAGTCCCGAACCTGCTCAACACCTCGATCAATTTCATACGCTCCATGACCGCCGCGTTCAGCAAGCCATGCGTCAAAGACCTTAGCAAGACCAACTTCGATTTCTTGTGGAGAAATAGGCCAGATTTTTGCGGTAGCCGCCAAAGACCCGGCAGCGTACAGAACGCCAAACTTCTTCGCTACCCTGAAAACTTGACCGTCAGCACCAGCAGGACAATGCTTGCGCACAAAATGGTCTCGGGCCTTTTTTATCCAGGGAGCAAACATATCTTCACGTGTAGTAATTACTGCAATGAATGCCCTGATCGGTATACCATAATATTTTCTGCTAGATGCGGCCAAGTGGTCGGCAAACCTGGCCCCATCAGCGAACCCGTGCAAATCCTCAAACAAACCCAGACCAGCACCGGCATCAGCAGGGATATCAATCAAGCGTAATTCCTGGCCGGCTTTAATCCGTAGGCCAGCTTCGTGCATCTTTTCAGCAAGTGCCAATTCGCCAGAGCTGAAAAACAGAGTCGTCCACTTTGCCGCCGAACGCGCCATGCCCGTCTGATTTGCCCTCGTTTTACCAACACCATTGGCAAGCATATAAGCTATTTTGCCAGCTATCATGCCATCGACTTGGCCAAGTTCATCCAAGCACAACAAAGAATCATTATGAATCAGCGCTACGCCTTCCAATCCATTATCGGTTGCACGCCAAGAACGACAATAACCGTTACGATCATCGCCGCCCCAAACAGAGCCTGCGACGTTCAAGGCGACTGTTTTGCCGATAGAGGACCGTCCTCTAAGGTGCACTCCAAATGACTCCATCTGAGTAAGGCTTAAAAACGGGGCAGCGAAGGCCGATGCGGCAGCAAGAATCAACCGGGAGTTGCCCTTGCACAGTTTACCGACCTCTTCTTGCCACTCGGGTAGCGTCCCGGAAGCAATAAATGCATGATCCGGCTGGTAATCCGCCTGGAATATTATTTGCTCGGCTTGTGGTGGTCCAAAGACATCGCCACCCAAAACGAAATTGGAACCACACCATCCGAACCGCTCCACGCATCGATGCAGCGGTAAATTATTCCGCGATAGGATGTAGTGGAGGACTTCGTTCTCATGCGCATCCGGCTCAATTTCTAGGCCAAGATCAATCAAGGTTCCCAATGCGTCTTTACCCTTCAGGTTCAACTGCACCATTGGGATGGCTATCGTTTTTTCTACACCATCATGGTTTAAAAGAGTGAGTTGGCGTCCCCATCCCTCACTGGAGGTATTTCTGGTTTTCGCATCAACGGTTAGAGGCGAACAAATGCGCTGAAGTTCAGAGCCACCAGCACCATCTTTGCCCTTGCCACCTATACGCTTGTACACGCCATCATCTTCACATACATACAGGTCGTTATCTTCGTCTTGGATGCCCTGCTCATTGGCTGGGGCAGGCACTGAAATTGCTGCTGCAACCTGAGCACGCACAACTTCAAGCCCCTCCAACGCATGGAGATCGTTGAAGTCCGTGCCGCAGTTTTCATCGCTAAATTCGGGTATCGCAAGCATTGCGCCATATTTGGCAGCTACCGCGGTGGCTCCCGTTTTTCCAGGGTTGCCATCGGTGTTATAGTCATCATCGCCGCAAATAATCAGCTGGCGGGCGGGAAACCTGCTCCGCACAATTCGGGCGATATTTATTAGGTTGCTCAGCGACAATGCAGCAAATACGGTATATCCGGTCGCCATGTTCAGCGATGCCGCAGTTGCAAAGCCTTCACATACTATTACGGTACCGTCACTGCCCTCCACGAACGGGTAGTACCCGTTCTTCATCTTTCCACCCGGCAGGTTGCGCTTCTCCCCTTCACCAGAAATTCGGTGGATGCTCTGCACGAAGCCGTCTTCGCCATACACCGGCACCAACAGGACATTATTCTCGTCAACCCGCAGATCATCTCGGCTTTTTATGCCCTTTTTAACCAGATACGGGTGTTCATCAGTACAGCACGCAGACTTATTCAGCAGATCTTCAGCGAACTTTGCTGCTTTTTCCTGTCCTGCCCGGCACTCTTCTTCTTGCTGCTGCTTAGCTTTTTCCTTATATTCACGGTAGTTATCTTTCTCCGGAGCAGTCATCTTGGCGGGGTCTTTTGAGCACCATTTTATTTCTTTACCGGTAACCCAATTTAGTCCCCAACCACCATAGAAGGTTCCATTATCAAATGCGACATAAGCGCCATCCTTGCCACCGGTCTTGCTTTGCACCGGACACCGACACATCGTCCCATCAGGGGTAATACCCACGGGGCAGAGGCCGATTTCTTCGAGTTCGGCCTCAAACTCCGCCATAGCTTTAATTTCATCTTTAATATCAGTATTTCTCGTGATCAGTTCATTCGGGGCTTCACCCTTTCCGCGCTTTACGGCGCAATTGTCTTTTTCCATTTTTCACCTGTTGTTTTGTCGACCTCACTTCTCGGAGGTTGTTAAGGGTTAAACGCTCAGGGGACCAACCCTCCTTTTTGAGTCCCCGGGGAAAAGTACTCGTGATTACCGCACTCAGCAGCCAGTACTGTAGTCGACAAGTCATATCCGATACCGTGTAGACTGCCGTTTGAGAATGCGGGCGTTTTCTTATTTGTCATGAATTTTTTTCGAGCATCTTTCTGCATGATTAGTTCAAAAAATATAGCCCATGTGCCTCGTCAGAGGTATAGCAACACGGGCGCTCATTTGAACGTGATTTGCTTTACCGTTTGTCATGAATTATTTTCGAGCCTGCGGCTGCACGATCGGTTCAAAACATTGATGCACGTGCCTCGCTGGCAATACGGCAATGCGGATGCTCATGTGCGCGTGATTTGCTTTCGTGTTTGTCGTGAATCATTTTTAAGCCTGTGACTGCACGATTGGTTCAAAAAGTCTTTCAGCTTGCCGGACATATTGGTACCCTTATTAAAGGTCGCCATAAACCATCCATGGGGTTGTAGCCGCCGTCTACCCCGAACAAGGATGTGCTCAAAGACTGTTATTTTGAGCAATCGGCTCATTGAGAGTTGCACATGTGTAGGACGCGGAAAATTTTTTCTGAGGAAGAGATTCTGGCACTTGCCGGAAAAATTGAGTCGGAAGAACGCGTCCCCAACACAAAAATTCTGGCCAAGGCTGTAACGCTGGCCTTTTATTTGATGTTGACCCGCGACGAATTGCTCAGTTTGAAATTTGCCGATTTCGCTGGTCTTAACAATCCCGGCATTGTCGATCTGTTTTCGGTAGTCCGCAGACAAGCCATTGGGATCCCGGAAAATGCAGTAGCGAGTCTAGCCAGTGTGCAGAGCTGTTTTCAATATCATGTTGACCAACTGTGCGCTGAATACGACACAACCCAAGAAGGCTTCCCTCTTTTCCCGGACAAAAAGGGCAATTACTATAAGATATCAACTATTCGCAGTCACCTACATATGCATGACGATGAAGCAAGCTGGCAAGATATACGCGTATCAGGTATGCGTTATCATTACAACTTGCTTAAGGTCTGTAGGATCACCAGGTATAGAGCCACTGAACTTGTGGCCCAAATGTCTGGCAACAAATTCAGGTGGACGAATGATATTTTGACCAACCCCAAGCTACCGGCTCACAGGGTCAGGGCTCTACAGGAAGATGCGTATACGCTTTTCATGAATGAAATTGATTCTGGTTTGTTTGACAGAAATTCAGACCGAGAACTATCCGATCGCTTTGATGTGCTCATTTCGCATTTCACATATTTTCCAATACAAAGAGACTCAGATGATAGGCTCAACAGATACATAGACAGTCTCAACCGACAACTCGTACAACGAGGAATCGCGTATCGGTTTCCCCCAGGCTGAGCGAAAGACACCTTTTCATCATTGTTTTCAGCCATAGCACTGCCAGGCTCCACGCGACCTAGGAGTCTCTTTGTAACACCCGTAACGTCATGATCCCCCAAAGATGTTACAGCGTTTACTATTTCATTTCAGTTAGATAACACCTGTAACACCTGCAACAACATTTATTCACGCCTTCTCAAAGAGCAGCGTTGGCTACCGTGCCACTCAAACCCTGGCAGTTTCAAAATTCTTTTGCTTTACCTTAGCAACTACCTAGAAGTGCCAGCAGGCCAAAAGGGACCACGGCTGTCTGTATTTTTCCTGCTGCTTCAACGAGTTTCTCTCTGCCACGAGAATCCGGATGCCTTTACCCTCTGCCCTATTTGCGACCACTTGCATGGTCGCAGCATCTTGGACAAACTGAGACCATTGCGTAAAGCCGAGTCCTGACATACTTTCCTTTTCAGATGATTTTTTCGGTGTAGTAGGCAGTTGGGCCGGGCTTCGTTGGGTTTTTTCTAGCTTTTACCTGGCTGCCCATCCTGCCCCCCGGTGTCTTTGATCACCTGCCGGCCAGTATCGCGGCCTTTTTCAGGTTGAAGGCCATGGCCGATAGCATCAGTTGCATGTTCATCTTGGCCAGGCCCAAATATCTGGCCCGCGCCAGGCCGTAGTGCTTCTTCATGCTGCCGAATGCCCTCTCCACCGAGCAGCGCACCCGTGAGATTGCCTTGTTCACTCTGAGTTCTGCATCACTCAGCGGTCGACCGCGAGCCGCCTTGTACATGATCAAGTCAAAGTAACCGGCCTCTTCCAGGTGGCTTCGATTATCCGCGCTGCTGTAGCCTTTGTCGGCCAGGACCGGAGCATCCTTCTTCAGCTTGGCGTTGTCGACCACGGCCATGAATTCCTTGCAATCCGGTCGGTTGGCCGGTGTGGCGTGGCCAGCCAGAATAAACCCGTGCTCCCCATCGACGGCAATGTGTCCCTTGTAGCCATAGCAGTACTTCTTGCCTTTCTTGGTCCATTTGGCGTCCGTGTCATCGGAATAGGTGGTTTCCACGCTGTAGCCGGTGGGGCGGTCGTCGTCATCATCGTCGTTTTGGTCGTCGAGTTCATCGAGGATCACTTCCTGCTTTTTGCGGGGCTGGCGGGCGGATGGAATCAAGGTGGCATCCACGCTGGAGCCGGTGCGCACCAAAATACCCTGCGCTTCAAGCTGCTGATTTATCATATTAAACAGCTTGTCCAGCAGGCCGCGCTCTTGCAGGTGGTTTCGAAAGCGGCAGATGGTGGAGGCGTCGGGCGACTCGTGATCCAACGAAAAACCGGCGAAACGGCAAAAGGAAATTCGGTCGGCCATGGCCTCGGCTGCCTTGTGGTCGCTCAGGTCATGCCAGCGTTGCAGCAGCAAAATCTTGAACATGCCCAGAGGCGGATAAGCCGGATTGCCCACCGCGTCCTTGTGGCGCCGAAGCTTTTTCTTCAGAAAGCCCTCGATGGGCTTCCAATCGACGATGCGGTTTACATCATCCAGAAAGGTTTTGGGCTGTTTGCGGCTGGCCACGGCCATGTCCGCGAAACCGCCCCGCCTTGTCTCGAACCGATTGGCCAAAGATGCCCTCCATTCACGATGGTTAAGGACATTTTAACCAATTATTGCAACCAATTAAAGTGCACTCTCGGAGCTGACGCCGTGCAACGGTCTCCTGTAATATATTTTCCATTTCTGGCCGACCATCATCCAACGAACCTACTCAACCAACCACCTAATCTAACTATATATATTAAATCCTGAAAGCTATTAACCCCTTAAATTTCAGGAGAAAGCCATGGAAAACCAAAACCCACAGGAAAATTCTGCCAGCATGACCCCAAAAGCCGTCAAAGGCCTCATTCGGGAAGGTGGCATTCAGATCGCCAAGGCCACGGTCAAATCCACGTTCCCCATCATCATTGAGACCACAGGTAAGACCATGAGAATGTTGGCGGCAATCGCCCTCAGATTGCTCCGTCGATAGCTCGCTGTCCTTCCGCTCCCAACTCCACAAAGTCCAAACCCGAGACAAAGCAAGGAGACTGTTATGCCTTTGTCCACCACCCTTGGTGCCTTGTCACACGAGGTACACGAGAAGCATCGTCATTACCGTCATGATCGTCATGTGCCGGTGAAGGACCTCAAATTTGAAAGTCTGAATGCCGTCCGCATCGGCGATCAGCCTCACCCTCTGGAGCAAATAGCCCAACGCTCCATATCCAACCGCCTTGGCATCCCGTTCAACTATCTCAGGCGATGCCCTGAGGATTTACAGGCCCAGCAGTTGGCCCACTGGCTTCAAGATGAGCCCCAGGATGAGTTGTTCTTCAGGTTTGACGGCAACAATGTCAGGGCCATCTTCACCCCGCGCTACAAGCCCATAGATAATCACCATGTCCTCGATGCGCTGATACAGCTTGGCTACGGCGAAGACACCACGGTGCATGTCAGCCTGGACAGCCAGTTCATGAGCCTGAACATCCCTGACCCGAAAAGCGTCAAGATTCTTGGCGATGAACTGTCGCCGGGGATATCCATCTCCAACAGCGAAGTTGGTCTGGCATCGCTGAAGATCGAGGCATTCTTCCTGCGCCTGGTCTGCACCAATGGCATGGTCACCCGGAGCCAAACCTCATCGTCATACCGTCATATCTCCCAGAGGGCCTTGGAATGCCTGCCCGAAACGATTTCATCGGTGCGTGGTGAAGCCAGTATTCAGAGCAGCCGCATCAGGATATCCATGGAAACCCCAGTCGAGGAACCGGGCAAGACCATGGAGTCGATCAACCGGCGATTCATGCTGTCTGAAATGGAGCAGCAGGCCGTTGAATGGGGATGGGCCTTCGAACCGGGCAGCACCATGTGGCAGATCGCCAATGCCTACACCAAGGCCGCTCAGTACCAGTCTCTGCCCGCTGAATCAGTTCACCGCTTGCAGACCATCGGCGGTGAAGTATTGGCTCTGCCAAGCTGATGGGAATGGAACAGCAAGCTACGGTCACGGATTTAGGCCGTTTCTCTCAAAGGAGGACAAACTCTCAAACAGGAGAGTGTCCAATGAAGAGAAACAGTAAAATCGAAAAGCAAAAGCCAAAAATCCCAATTATCTTCGAATCCCCCATATCAAAGGAACAGATCGCCGAACTTCGTGAACATATTGATGCAATAAGATTCTATGCAGACGCGATAGAGGCGATCCTACCTGCCTTGAAACCCAGAAAATCTGCCATAACCGGCGTGGACCTAAAACAGCGCTGGTCTTAGGCCTGGGTTGTATTGGAAGTGTAAAAATGTCAGTGCACAAACGAAAGGACGGCTATTGGTTCGTCAAATACAAACAAAACGATAAGTGGATCCGGAAATACTTTGGAAAAGATGGTGAGTCGCAGGCCAGGGAATTTGAAATTGAAATTAAACAAATCCTTGCCAAGGCAGAAAACCAAATTCCGACTTTGGCAGAGTTGGCCGATCGATACTTCGTATCCATGTCAGGCAGGCTTCATCCACAAACGCAGTCAGATATAGTCAGGTACCTGACCGATGCATGCGCCAGTTTCCTTGAAAAGCCGTGCGACAAATTGAGCCGTAGGGACCTGGAAGCAATGCGGTTGAAAATGAATGGCACAAAGGCCTCAACCATCAACCGGGCGCACGCCTACATCACTGCCATTTTGAATTGGGGCCTGGAACAGGAATTGATCCACAGAAATCCGTGGCAAGGCGCATCCAAGCTCAAAGAGGAAACATTTGTGGTATCCGCTACAGTCGAGGACTTCAGGGCGATCATGAAATGTGCTGCCCCTCATCTAAAATGGGCAATGGATGTCAGCCTTAATCTGGCTCTACGGCCAGGCAAGGTCGAACTACTACGGCTGAAGTGGGATGGTTTCAAATGGAGTTCTGGCTATGTCGAGATCGTGCAGGGTAAAAATGCCGGTTTAAAACGCGTGGTACCGCCAAAGGCCTTCATGGAAAGAGCGAAACTTAGATATGAGCAGGACAAGGCCGCCAATATCCCTTGGGTGGTCCATTATAATGGTCGGCAGATCGACAGCCTGAAAACAGCCTGGCGCAGTGCCAAGGAAAAGGCAGGCTACAAGAACAAGCCCATCCGTCTATATGATCTGCGTCATGTGGCCGCCACGGAGATGCTGGCTGCGGGAGCTGACCCCGTGGCCGTGCAGTACCAACTTGGCCACAGAAAACTAAGCACCACGCTAGATAACTACAGCCATATTGTTTCTGGTGCCCAGGAGCGTGCGGCAAGCATGATCCCGGACCTGAACAGCGATGAAAAGGACGAGGGCGTTTAAGATATGAAGAGCCAGGCGTGTGTCTGGCTCTTTTTTTGTGCTTTTTGACTCAACGCCTGTCGGCGTGACAAAACGAGTGACAAAAAGTTACAAAATCAAGCAAAAAGGAGGTTACGCCTGGTGACGTAACCTCCTGATTTTATTGGTGCGCCCGGCCTGATTCGAACAGGCGGCCTACGGATTCGTAGTCCGGCGCTCTATCCAGCTGAGCTACGGGCGCGTTCATTTGCGATTGGGGATTATAACAAAAGATCGGCCTTTTACAAGGGCTAATCGCTTTTGCCTCCCTGCTTTGGTCCGCTTTGTTCTCCCTGGCGAGGTTTGCGGCGTCTGCTGTGGCGCTTTTGGGGCTTGTCATCGCCGCTTTTGGCGCTGTCGCCGCTGCGTTTAACGGCCGGTTTGCGGCCACCGCGGCCCCTGCCACCGCCACCGCCACTACCGCCACCGCCCGGCCTGGACGGACCGCCTGACCTTGGCCTGCGGGGCGGCATGCCCGTGTGGTCTGGGAGGAACATGTCGTCATCGGCCCAACTCACCGGGATTTTTTCGCCCAGGTATTCCTCAACATAGGGCAGGTGGGTGGCGTACTTGTCGCAGCAAAGGGTGATGGCCTTGCCCACGGCTCCGGCCCGGGCCGTGCGGCCCACGCGGTGAACGTAGTCTTCAGGGTCGGCCGGGATGTCGAAATTGATCACGTGGCTGACGTCATCGACATGCAATCCGCGGGCGGCCACGTTGGTGGCCACCAGAATCTTGAGTTCGCCATCCTTGAACTGTTTGACCAGGCTCTGGCGCTTGCGTTGGGTCAGGTCGCCGCTGATGCCCTCGGCGGGCAGGCCATGGCCCTGTAGCTTGTGAGTGATGATGTCCACGGCGCGCTTGGTGTTGGTAAAGATCATCACCCTGTGCCAGTCCTCTTTTTGGAGGATGCCCAGCAGCAGGTTGATCTTTTCGTGGGCCGAGCAGTGATACATCTCCTGCTCGACCTTTTCAACGGTGCGCTGGTCCGGTGTCACCGAGACCTTTTCCGGCATGTTCATGAACTCGTAGGTCAGCTCGATGACCCGGTAGCCCAAGGTGGCTGAAAACAGCATGGACTGGCGCTGGTCATAGGACGGCAGACGGCGCATGATCCAGCGCAGATCGGCGATGAATCCCATGTCGAACAGGCGGTCGGCCTCGTCGATGACCAGGTGCCGGATATGGCGCAGGTCCAGGAATTTCTGCTTGATGTAGTCGATGGCGCGGCCCGGAGTGGCCACCACGACGTCAACTCCCTCGCGCAGGGTGCGGGCCTGTTTCTGGTAATCCACGCCGCCGTATATCGCGGCCATGTCAAGGCCGGTGTGCCTGCCGATGAGCATGGCGTCGTCATATATCTGAAGGGCAAGCTCACGGGTGGGCGCGATAATCAAGGCTCCCGGCTCATGGGGCTTGCGCTGGTCATCCCTGAGCATGTGAGCGAATACCGGCACCAGGAAGGCGGCGGTTTTTCCCGTGCCCGTCTGGGCTTCTCCGGCAACGTCCTTGCCCTGCAGGGCTATGGGGATGGTTTGATCTTGAATGGGCGTACAACGGAAGTAGCCCGTATCATGCAGACCCCTAAGTAAGGGCTCGGGCAGATCGAAATCGACGTAGGGTGTTCCCTGGGCCAGATCCGAACCGCCTTGGTCCGCGTTGTCTTGTTGTTCTATGTGATCGTCATTCATAGCGAAATATTGTACATTTCCCACGGGCGGGCGGCAACAGCATACAATCAATCTGCCGAACTAACCTGTTTTATCTCAACATTCCAGACCTTGCAGTCGTATTTCGCGCAGTCCACGGCCCTGGAAGCGTAGGTCAGTTTGCCATCTTCGAAATAGACCCAGTGGGGCTCGGCCTCGGCGTGCGAGAAGGCGATTTCGCTCATGCCCAGGGTCACCAGGCCGGCGATGCTGCGGCCCAAAAGCTTGCTGGGGCAGTTTGGCGTATCGGCCACCATTTCGTATTGCCAGACTACGAACTTACCGTTTTGCTTGGGGAATTGGACCATCTTCACGGCTTCGGGAGGCCCAAGCTGTTGCTGGACCTGGTCCGGTGTCATACCTGTCTTGACTTTGGCCAGATTTTCCTTGGCGCCCATGGCGCAACCGGCCATGGCCAGCATTGTGATAAATATCAGCGCCAGTTTTGCCCGTTTCATGGCATCTCCTAATTAATTGAGGCCTGTTCCGGCCCTTTTCGCCCTCTGTTGGCCCCGCCGGAAGGCTTGCTACAGCTTGCGGCCTTCCGACTGAGCCCGGGCTGCGATAATTTCCGCGGCAATGCTCACGGCTATTTCCTGGGGCGTGCGGGCCCCGATGGACAGCCCGATGGGACAATGAACCATCTCCAGAGTATGATCGTCAAAGCCGTCCTGCGCAAGCCCTTCATATACTTCTTGTTTTTTTCTGGACGAGCCGATCATGCCCACATAGACGGCCCCTCGTCCCAGGACCTGGGTCAGGCTTTGCCGGTCCAATTGGTGGGTACGGGCCATACACACTACATAGTCATTGATTCCGGGGCCTTCCGGGCCGAAGGGCTGGTCAAAGGGCCGCAGCAAAAAGGCGTCGGCAGCCTTTGCCGCCGGTGAGTTTGCCGCCTGGGGCAGGTCGTCGCCCACCACCACCCGGAAGTCCAGAGTGGCCATAAGCGGAGCCAGGGCCGCGGCCACATGGCCCGAACCCAGGATAAACACCGCCGGGGCCGGGCTCAGGGGCAGGCTGAAGAACATATCTTGGCCAAGTGAGGCCATCTCCGGCTTGGCTGGAGGCTGCCAGCCGGCCGGAGCAAAGCCCTCGGGCGGGACTCCGGCCATGACGCCTTCAGGGCCCAGCAGCAGATGCCCCGGCCCGGATGTCAGGGTCAACAGGTGGCACTGGCCGCCCCGGTTCAGGGTTTCGGCGGCCGCCTCGAACACGGCCTTGGCCCCGGCGTCGGCGGCCATGATTGGATCGATCAGGACGTCAACGTCACCGCCGGAGTCCACGGGTTCGGCCAGGCCGGATTGGACCCTAAACGACAGCAAAATCGGCGAGCTGTCTTGCAAGGCCCCCGGAGCCGCCTGGCAGACCTGGTGCTCCAGCGAACCGCCGCCGATGCTGCCCCCCGTGGCCAGACCATCGGCGATGATCATCGCCGCGCCGGGGTCGCGGGGGGCGGTGCCCCGTTTGGCCGTGAGATAGGCCAGGCAAAAGTCTTGTTTTCGCTCAAATAAGCCGTTGATCTTGTCCAGGAGCTTGTGCATCAGCTTTCCAGATTGAATAATTACTTTTCCTCGGGGCGGACAATCAACACCGAGCAGGGCGCCCGGCGGACCATGCGCCGGGCCACCGAGCCGAACATCAACTCATTGAGGGCTCCGGCGCCGTGAGAGCCCAGGACCAATAGCGAGGCGTTGCGCGCCTGGCACAGGCCCAACAGCTCCCGGCTGGGATCGCCGTCAAGGATCTTGGTTTCGATCTTGTCCGGCGCGGCATTGTCCTGGCTCAGGATTTCCATCTCCCGCTGGGCGGCCTGGAGCATATCCCTGTGCAGATCCACTGATAGCTGGCCCAGTTGCACCTCGTCCAACAGCGGCGTGGGCGCCACCAGCGGCGGAATGACATGGACCACGATCAGGGGAAGACCCCGTTGGACGGCCAGGCGCATGGCCTCGGCCACTCCCCGCCTGGCGGCGGAAGAAAAATCAGTCGCAGCGACTATCGGACCTTCACTCATTTTTTTCCTCCGGACGTATTTATAAACAAACCGCTCAATGGTTACTATGGTTACTGGGGATTGGCGGGGGGCCTGTTCCAGGCCTCGATCAGCAAATCCTTGCGCTCCTCGAACAGACGGGCCTGTTGCTCCACCAACTCCTCGGCTTCCTGTGACGACATGTTCAGGCTCTCCTTGACGAAAGAGGCCACCCTGGCGAAGTACAGCGGCGTGCACAACTCCACCAGACGCATGCGGTTGGCTTCCCACGCGTGATACGTGGCGGCCAGTTCATACATTATTTCGATCCACACCTCGGTGGGCAGGGAAAATTCTTCCAATGGGGCCTGGGCCGCCTTGGCCACGGCCTTGTAGGTGGAATCGGGCAGGATGCTTTGCCACAGCGGGCCGAACTGCTGGTAGCCGGTGCGGAAATTTTCCAGCAGGTTGTCGAGGTTGACATTGACCGGCTCGGGCTCGCCCATGGAACCGAAGTCAAAGGTTTCCACGGCTTCGCTGCCGGAAATGGTTTTCCAATGTTCTTCGTAGCGCTCCATAAGAGAGAACAGGGTCCACACCACCTGGCGGAACATGGGAGCCAGATGCACCGAGGGGTCCTTGGCGTCGTGGATCTTCACGCCCAGGTTGGACTGGCAGACCTTGAAGCCATGGGTGATGGCGCTGGTGGTCATCCAGATATCGATGCCGTAACGGGCGACCTCGGAACCCCAGACATCCTGCTCGCAATAAAACTTGGCCAGGTCGGCGGTGATGGCGAAGTCGCCGCCGATGGGCTGGCGCACCCGCTTGCCGTACAGGGCCCGGGTCATGTTGTAGACGATGTTGTTGGTGATGGTGCCGTCGTATTTGTGGCGCAGGTACACCGGGGCCACGAACTGGTAGCCCTTTTCCAGCACCGGGTCCAGCAAGTACTTGACCCAGTCGCCGGTGATGGAGCGCAAGTCCGAGTCGACCATGCCGCAAGCGATTACCTTGAGCCGCACGGCCGCCTCAAAGATTGACCGCAGGGCGGTGCCCTTGCCTCCGGGACCCCTGTAGATGCTGACTATCTTTTCCTGCCATGGCTTGATCTCGAATTCCCGGGCCGCTTCCCTGGTGTCGTCCGTGGAGCCGCCGTCGGCGATAAGGATAACGCTGCGTTTGTCGCCGTAATGCTCGGCCAGACCGTGGGTCAGGCTTTGGACCACGTGGACAATGGTGTCCTGATTGTTAAAACAGGGGATGCCCATGAGGATGTCCGCCGAGCCGATTTCCTCGATGCGCTTGGCCGTGTAGCCTCTCAGAGCGGTTTGATAAGCCATCATGACTCCTTTGGGTTAGGTTTATCAAATGGCGTTGCATGATCCGCGACCGCGCCGGCAAGCCTGGGGGCCGGGGGCAGGTCGTTTTTGTAGACCACGGTGCGGTACGGAAACGGTATTTCCACGCCCGTGGCGTCAAAGCGTTTCTTGACGCTTTCCAAAAGCCAGTATTTGGCCGCCCATGAGCCGTCCATGTCGCTGGTCCAGATATAGAGGCGCAGCACAATGGAAGACTCGGCCCAATCCACAACCTTGACCCAGGGTTCCTGGGATTCGGGCATGCGGTGGGGGCATTTCATGGCCTCGTCCATCATCAGCTTTTTGGCCAAGTCTATATCTGTATCGTAACTGACTCCCATCTCAACCGTGCATAGAATTCTCGGATCGATGATGGTCAGGTTGGTAATGGTCATCTGGTCGATTTGCTCGTTGGGGATGATCAGCCGTTTGTTTTGCCATGTCATTACGATGGTGTGGCGCAGGGTTATGTCCTCCACCGTGCAATACTGTTCGTCGAGCATCAGCTTGTCGCCGATTCTGAAAGGTCGGTAAAAGGCGATGGCGATTCCCGATACGAAATTGGCCAATGTGGGTTTGGCCGCGAAGCCGATCACCAGCGCCGTGATACCCGCGCCGGCGATCAGGGTTGTCACCAGGGTGCGCAACTGCGGGATGAGGCTAATGTATATGAAAACCGCCACCAGGATCAGCAGCAGGGTTTTCATGTGCACCAGATAGCGCACCATGGTTTCGTCTAAGCGGCGCTTGAGGTGGCCCTTGGCCCATTTGGGTTCTTCCTCAATCAGCTTGGTCAACGCCTTGTTTACTATGGCCGTGGCTATGGCGACGATTATGGCAAGAAAGACCGCGCCTTCGGTGGTGCCGAAATTCAGCAGATTGGACCAGTTGATGAAATTAAGATTCATACGCGAACTGTCCTATAACCACTTTTTCTTTTTGAAAAAGATCAACAGCCCCAGCGCCACTCCGCCCATGGCCGCAAGGGCCACCGGATAGGCGTAGGGCAGGTCAAGTTCGGGCATGTATTTGAAATTCATGCCGTAAAGACCGGCGATGAATGTCAGCGGTATGAATATCGAGGCGATTACCGTGAGCACGCGCATTACTTCGTTGGTGCGGTAGCCCATGACGCTCAGGTGCAGTTCCACCAACCCGGAGACCTGCTCGCGTATGGAGTCGGCCAACTCGACGACCTGGGTGGTGTGGTCGTAAAGATCGCGCAGGAACGGTTCCACGGCCGGACTGAACAGGCCGCTTTCGTCGCGTTCCAGATGAGCGGTCACTTCCCGCAGGGGCCATAACAGCCTGTGCAGGCGGCCGGCCTGGTTTTTGATTTCGTAGAGGGTGTTGGGCGACACACCGGCAGGATTGCGGAGCACTTGTTGCTCGATGGGCTCGGCGACCGCGATAAGGTCGGCCATGGTGATGAAGTAGCTGTCCACAATGGAATCCAGCACGGCGTAGGTCAGGTAATCGATACCATGGGTCGGCAGGCGGCCCCGGCCCTGCCGCAGCCGGTCCATGACCCCGTCCAGTTGCCTGCTGGGTCGCTCCTCAAAGGTGATCAGCCAGTCCGTTCCCATGACGATGCTGACGTGGTTGGTGTTGATCCTTATGCTTTTTTCATCGAAATCCAGCAACCGGATCACCATGAACAGGTAATCGTCAAATTCCTCGGTTTTGGGCCGGTGGGCCGTGTTTGTTACGTCTTCCAGCAGCAACTGGTGCAGACTGAATATTTCGCCGGCTTTTTTGATCGCATCCAGTGAAGCGAGGCCCGTCATGCGAATCCACAGGCGCCGTCCGTCTTTGAGGGGGGCGCTCAGGTTGGCGGCCGGGATGTTTTCCTGCAAAATAAAATCGTCTTTGTCGTAGACCGCCATGTCTATGGAGGTTTCCAGCTGGTCGTCAGGAGGTGGAGTGAGGGTGCCCGGCGGCAGGGCGGCCCTGGCGGAGAGCTTTTTCAGGAGATTGAATTGCATTACAACGCACTCCTGCGAAATGCCCCGGCCCTTGGCGGCCGAAGCGCAAATAGAGTTTTTGGGGCTCCGTGATCGGGAGACCCGGTGAGGTGCCTATGGCATGGGCGCGCTTGTTAAAAGGAACTTGAGGTCATCGTCGCTGAAGAAGAAACCGCCGCCCAGGAAGGCCGTGCCCTGTCCGTAGTCGTTGAACACATCGTCATAACCGGCGGTGACGTAGAAATACTTCAGGAACTTGTAGTCGGCCCGCAGCTTGAGGTGCGGTTTTTCATCCGTGCGGAAGTCATACAACTCGGCGCTGACTCGGAGGTCGTCTTCGAACAGCAGGTAATCGACGCCGAAGCCGCCTTTTGACTCGAACAGGCCCGCCCTGACGATCAGATCGTAAAATCTTTTGCCGATCTGGGCGTTGAAGGTCATGTCGTCCTTGTCAATGGTGATCTGGCGTACGGTCCTGGTGCTTTCAACACCGTCTATGTTGGTTTTGGTATGGGTAATGGTCTCGCGGCGTTTGCCCACGGGGTTGTCGACAAAGCCCACCAGGTAGAACTTGTCCACCCTGGGCTGGAAGATGACGTTGAGCTCGCTGCGAAGGGCCTCCTGCTGGAACATGTATTCACCGCGGTAGTCCACCATCAGGTGCCAGGCGTCGGCCCTGCCGATGTAGTCGTTGATTCCGGTCAGAGCTTCGTCGATCTTGTCGATGGTGGTGTCGTCGTTGACCAGACGGCCGATGGTGCCCTTGCCTTCATTGATCTTCTGGGACACCTCGTTAAGTGAGGAAATGGCCTCGTTAAGCTCCTTGATAGTCTGGTCGTTGTTGACCAGTTGACCTATGGAACCCTTGCCCTGGTCGATTTTGGCCAGCACGGAATTGAGGCTGACCATGGTTTGTTCCATCTTGTCGCTGGCGGTGGCGAAGTTCTGGATGGTCTTGGTCAGGGCGTCCTTGTTTTCGGAGCTTATCGAACTCAAATCGCCGGTGAAGCGGTCCAGATTGGCGATGATCTGGTCCAGGCGCTGCTGGTTGTCGGCCACCACGACCTTGAGCGAGGCCGAGATATCGTTGATGTTGGCCAGGGCCTCCTTGATGTTTTGCTGGCTCTCCGGCGAGGCCAGGCTGACCTTGAGCGAGGCGGTGATGGATTTGATGTCGTCGGCCACCTGGCCGATGCTCGACATGACCTGGTCCAGGTCCGTGGGCACCTTGGCCACCACCAGGCGCTGGCCGTCTTGCAACAGCGGCGCGCCGGGAGAGCCTCCCTCGATGCTCATGTATTTGTCGCCCAGGACGCCGCGGGTGCGGATGTAGGCCGCCACGTTGGCGGGAAGGGGGACGTCCTCTCGGATGCGCATGCTGATCTTGGCCCGGCCTTCAAAGAGGCTGATGCTCTCCACCCGGCCGATCTGGATGCCGGCCATTTCCACAGGGGCGTCCTTGCGCAGGCCCGCGGCGGAGTCGAAGATAGACCATATCTGGTAACCGGGCGGCTCGCCAAACTGGAAGCTGCCCAGCCGTATGGTCATGTAGCCGAGCAGGGCGACGGCCACCACAACAAAGATGCCGACTTTTACTTCAGTGGACATAAGAGGTTTTGCCTCCCAAAAAGCCTAGAGACTATTAAAGCACAGTAATAGTCCCCAAGGCCAATTACAACACATGTATGGGGCCTTCGGCCCTGCCGGTCAGGAACTGCTGCACAACGGGATCGTCGCAATTGCGGATCTCGTCCGGAGTGCCACCGGCGATTATCTTACCTTCATAAAGCATGCTGATCTTGTGCGCTATTTTAAATGCCCCCTCGATGTCATGGCTGATGACCACCGAGGTGATGCCCAGGCGCTCTTGGGTGTCGGCGATGAGCCGGTTTATGGCGTCGGTCATCAGCGGGTCCAGGCCGGTGGTGGGCTCGTCGTAGAGGATGATCTCCGGCTCCAGGGCGATGGCCCGGGCCAGGCCCACCCGCTTGCGCATGCCGCCGCTGAGCTCCGAGGGGATCTTTTTTTCCACGCCGGGCAGGCCCACCTGGGCCAGCTTTTCGGCCACGATGTCGGCGATCTCCGCCCGGGAGAGCTTGGTGTGTTCCCGCAGGGGAAAGGCCACGTTTTCAAACACGTTCATGGAGTCGAAAAGGGCCGCGTCCTGGAACAGCATGCCAAAGCGCCGCCGGGCCTTGTTCAATTGGCGGTCGTCCATTTGGCTGATGTCGTCTCCGGCCACGATGACCTGGCCGCTGTCGGGCTTTATCAGGCCGATCATATGCTTGAGGATGACGCTCTTGCCGCCGCCCGAGCGCCCGATGATCACGGTGGTGCAGCCCTTGGGCACATCCAGGTTCACCCCCCGCAGCACATGCTGGGTGCGGAAGCTTTTGTTTATATCCTTAAGCTGGATTATGGGTTGGCTAGCCGTCACCGCATACCTCAGAACATTATCGCCGTAAGCACGTAGTCGGCGGCCAGGATCATCACGCTGGCCATGACCACGGCTTGGGTAGTTGCGCGGCCCACGCCCTCGGCGCCGCCGTAAGTGTAAAAGCCCTTGTAACAGCCGACGATGGACAGGATCAACCCGAAGACCCCGGCCTTGATCAGACCCATGCCGATATCGTTGAATTCCAGATACTCGAGGATCTTGGCCGTGAAGATTCCTTCGTCGATGCCCAGGATGCCCACGCCGACGATGTAGCTGCCCACAATGCCCACGAAATCCGCCACCACGGTTAGGATCGGCAGCATGATTACGGCGGCGATGACCCTGGGCAGGATCAGATACTGGATCGGGTTGACGGCCATGACGTACATGGCGTCGATCTGCTCGGTCACCCGCATGGTGCCCAACTCGGCGGCCATGGCGCTGCCGGCCCGGCCCGTGACCATAAGCGAGGTCAACACCGGGCCCAGCTCACGGGTGAGGGCCAGGGCCACGGTGGAGCCCACCAGGCTCTCGGCGCCGAAAAGCGAAAAACCGTGATAGCTCTGCAGGGCGAACACGCCGCCGGTAAAGGCGCCGGTGAGCACCACGACGTTGATGCTTTTGTTGCCCACGAACTCCATTTGCTTGAAAAGCAGCCGGGGCCGCCAAGGGGGGCGGATGAGCCAGAGCAGGGCCTGGAACAAAAGCAGAATTATTTCACCGGCTTCGCTCAGGCTACTCATGGTTTTTCTGCCGATGATTTCAAATGGGCGAGTAAGCACGCAAGCTCCCTGAGCAATTGTTTATGCAGCCGTATGCCGCGGGCCCGCATAATGGCCGTGAACAGACTTCGTCAGCTCACTATAATTTTCAGCGGGCCTCAGGTCAAGAAAGCCTGCAAGTAATTTTAATTACATTATTGACGCATTAGAGGGTGGTTGTTAACTTTGGCAAAAGCCGGGGGGTGTCCGGCATGGACTGAGAGCGCCTATTAGCGCGGCGCGACCCCTAGAACCTGATCCGGGTAATACCGGCGTAGGGAACGGCCGCCATGCAACGACATTGCCAAGTCATTTTGTTATGGGGCCGCCCGGGCGGTTCCATTTTTTATTTTGGGGAGGGCCGATGCCCAGGGTGCGGGTGCTGATCATAGCCGGCAGCGACAGCGGCGGCGGAGCGGGAATCCAGGCCGACATCAAGGCCGTGACCGTCTTGGGCGGCCACGCCATGACGGCCATCACCGCCCTGACGGCCCAGAACAGCACCGGCGTACAAGGCATCCACGCCGTGCCCCTGGATTTCGTGGAGGCCCAGTTCAGGGCCGTGACCGGCGACATCGGCGTGGACGCGGTAAAGACCGGCATGCTGCACTCGGCCGAGTTGGTGAACCTGGTGGCCGATCTGCTGGCCGATGTGGACGCGCCGGTGGTGGTGGACCCGGTGATGGTGGCCAAGGGCGGCGACAGGCTGCTGGCCTCCGAGGCGGTGGAGGCCGTGCGCGGCCGTCTGCTGCCTTTGGCGGCTCTGGTCACGCCCAATCTCGACGAGGCCGAGGAACTGCTGGGCCGGCCGATCCGCGACAGGGCGGCCATGGAAGAGGCGGCCCGGGAGCTGGTGGGCCTGGGCGCGGCGGCGGCCCTGGTCAAGGGCGGCCATCTGGAGGGCGACCCCGGCGACTTGCTCTTTGACGGCATTGAGGCGCATTTTTTCAGCGCCCCGCGCATCGACACAATCCACACCCACGGCACGGGCTGCACCCTGGCCTCGTCCCTGGCCACGCTCATGGCCCAGGGGCTGAGCCTGGCCGAGGCCGTAGAACGTGCCCGTCAACTGATCCGCAGGGGCATCAGCGGCTCCGAGCCCCTGGGCAAAGGCCACGGCCCGGTGGTGGCCGTGGCCGACCTGGAAGCCCGGCTGACCCTGGACGCCTTGACCAAAGAAACACTTGCCATCCTGGATGGCGATAACGATATCTCAAAAATTGCTCCCGAGCGCCTGGCGGCCGCCCTCAAAGCGGCTGGAGAGGAAAGCTGAAAAATGATCGAAACCCAGATGACCGCGGCCCGCAAGGGCCAGATCACCGAGGCCATGGAGGCCGTGGCCGCCTACGAAGGCCTGGACGTCGAGATAATCCGTGAGCGGGTTGCGGGAGGCACCATCGCCATTCCGGCCAACCCGGCCCATACCGTGCTGCAACCCAGGGGCGTGGGCGAGGGGCTTTCCGTCAAGGTCAACGCCAACATCGGCACCAGCCCGGACCGCGCCGACGCAGCCGAGGAAAAGGCCAAGCTCGACGCCGCCCTGGAGGCCGGGGCCGACGCGGTGATGGATCTGAGCACCGGCGGCGACCTTGTGGCCATGCGCAAGCAGGTTTTGGCCAACTGCCCGGTGCCGGTGGGCACGGTGCCCATCTACCAGGCCGCCGTGGAGATTACCGCCCAGGACAAGGGCGTGGTGGATCTGACCGCCGACGATCTGTTCAGGGTCATCGAGCAGCAGGCTGAAGAAGGCGTGGACTTCATGACCGTGCACTGCGGGGTGAACATGCACGCACTGGAGCGCATGCGCTTCGAGGGCCGCATCACCGACGTGGTCAGCCGTGGCGGGGCCTTCCTGGCCTGCTGGATATTGAAAAACGAAAAGGAAAACCCGCTCTACGCCGAATACGACCGCCTGCTGGAGATCTGCCGCAAGCACGATGTCACGCTATCGCTGGGCGACGGAATGCGGCCCGGCTGCCTGGCCGACGCCACGGACCGGGCCCAGATCAGCGAACTGGTGACCCTGGGCGAACTGACCCAGCGGGCCTGGGACGCCGGGGTCCAGGTGATGATCGAGGGGCCGGGGCACGTGCCCCTGAACCAGGTCGTCACCAACATGCAGATCCAGAAGCGGCTGTGCCACAACGCGCCGTTCTACGTGCTGGGCCCCCTGGTCACCGACGTGGCCGCCGGCTGGGACCATGTGGCCTGCGCCATCGGCGGGGCCCTGGCCGCCACCAGCGGAGCCGACTTCCTTTGCTATGTCACGCCCACTGAACACCTGGCATTGCCAGGCCCCAATGATGTATATGAAGGTGTGATCACCACGCGTATCGCCGCCCACGCCGCCGACGTGGCCAAGGGACGGCCCCAGAGCGTGGAGCGCGACCGCAAGATGGCCGTGGCCCGGGCGGCCATGGACTGGGACACCATGATGAGCCTGTGCCTGGACCCCAAAACGGCCAGGGCCATGCGCGAAAACTCGGTGCCCCAGGAGGACGAGGTCTGCACAATGTGCGGCAAGTTCTGCGCGGTGCGCCTGATGCGCGACTACCTGCATCCGGAGCGTAAAAAGAAAGGCTGATGATGGGCCTTATCGTCTTCACGGACCTGGACGGAACCCTGCTGGACCATGATGATTATTCATGGAAGGCGGCGGCTCCGGCCCTGGACGCCCTAAAGGCCGCCGGGGTGCCCCTTGTCTTGTGCAGCTCCAAGACCAGGGCCGAGATGACCCGGCTTCATACCGAACTGGGCCTGGACGGGCCCCTGGTGGTGGAAAACGGCGGCGGCATATTCGCCCCCACGGGTTATTACCGGGCTGCCGGAGCCAAGTGGTATGACGCGGGCGGCGGCTGGCGGGGGTTGGCCCTGGGCATGGGCATAGCCAACGTGCGTGGCCGTTTGGCCGTGTTCGGGCCGCGCTTCGGGGCCAGGGGTTTCGGCGATATGAGCGCCGCCGAAATCGCCGGGCTCACCGGCCTCGGCGAAGACAAGGCCGCCCTGGCCAAGCTGCGTGAATTCAACGAGCCGGTGGTCTTGCCCCGGCCGGACGAACAGGCACATGACTTTGCCATGGCCGGAGCGGCCCAGGGGTTGCTGATCACCCGGGGCGGCCGGTTTTTTCACGTGCTTGGCGGCGGCGACAAGGGCGCGGCGGTGAAGATGATCAGCCAATGGTACGCCGACAATGACCCCGCCCTGAAGACCATGGCCCTGGGAGACGCCCTCAACGACGCCACCATGCTCAAGGCCGTGGACAGGGCCGTGCTGGTGGCCCGCCATGACGGCACCCACGCCCCGGTGGATATGCCGGGGCTGATCAAGGAACAATATCCCGGCCCCAAGGGCTGGAACAAGGCCGTGCTGGAGGTCCTGACCGAGGTTGGGCCGTGAGCAACCCTGCGGCAAACGTCCTGCGCCTGTTGCTGGAGGCAGAGGCCCCCCGCTCGGGCGAGGAAATGGGCGGTCTGCTGGGTTGCAGCCGGGCCGCCGTGGGCAAGGCAGTGGCCGCGTTGCGGGACCAGGGCTTTGTCATCGAGGCCCGCTCCCGGGCAGGCTACAGCCTGGTCTCCGAGCCCCAAGGCCTCAACGCCGCCAGGGTGGAGGCCCGTCTTCCGCTGGGTTGCCTGGGCAGCCCCCTTGTCTATCTGGCCGAGACCGATTCCACCAACCTGGAGGCCCGACGCCGGGCCGAGGCCGGAGCCGTGCACGGCACCTGCGTCACCGCCGAATTCCAGACCGCCGGGCGGGGCCGCCTGGACCGGGCCTGGAGCGCGCCCAAAGGCTCCAGCCTGATGTTTTCGCTGCTATTGCGGCCCAGGCTGAGCCTGGACAAGGTCTTCGTGCTCAATAATATTATCAGCCTGGCCATCTGCCGGGCCGTGGAGCAACACTGCGGGGTGCGGCCCATGGTCAAATGGCCTAATGATGTTTTTCTGGACGGCCGCAAGCTGGTGGGCGTGCTCACCGAATTCACCAGCCGGGGCGAGATGCTCGACCACGTGGTGGTGGGCGCGGGCGTGAACGTAAACTGGAGCGCCGCTGACCTGGCTAGGCTGGAAAAGCCGGCCGCCTCGATCACGGCCGCCACGGGCAAACAGTGGGACCGCGCGCCGCTTTTGGCCGCCATTCTCAGGCAGGCCGACGGTCTGTACGCCGAGCTGGAGGCGGGTAGGCTGGACAGCCTGCGCGACGAATACCAGCAGCGCAGCCTGCTCATGGGCAGGCGGGTGGAGGTGGACGACAGCGGCCGCAAGGTGGACGGCACGGTGATCGGCTTCGAGCCCGACGGCGCGCTGAGGCTGGGCACCGGGCCGGGCCGCAGCCGCGTCATCCGCCATGGCGATGTCAGCCTCAGTTCGGTGGAGGGCTTGGAGGGCCGCAGCTAGCCCGGCGGATAACAAGCAAGATAAATTATTTGCCCGGCCGAAAGCCGGGCTTTTAGTTTGTTGTGGCGCTGAAGCTTGGGCCTTGACGTGAGCCTGGCGCGCCTCCGGCGGAGACCGGAGGCGCTCGTCCTGGCGGTTAGTTGCCGCCTTCTTCCTGTTGGCCCCCGCCTTGGGGGCCCAGGGCGATCATCAATCTGCCGAAGGTCGAACCGGTCCAGCATTCACCCATTCCCAGCATGCGGTCGTTGAGGCTCATATTGGGCCTGGTCAGGTAATTGGCCGTGCGCAGATGGAAGATGGGGATGACCGGCGTATAACCCTGGGCCTGCGCCTCCAGGATGACCTGGCGCAGTTGCCGCCGGGCCGATTTGAGCATGGGCTCCAATCCGGCTTCGTCCTCCAACTGGACAATGGTGCCGGTTTTGTCCGTCTTGGCGCCCAGGCTGTAGTACTTGGCCACCACCATCGAGGAATGGGCAAAAGAGGCCACCGAACCGCCCAAAATGGCCACTCCCTTGTAGAAGTCTTTCTTGAAGTCGTTGGCCAGGGCCGTGGAGGCGGCAAAGGTCATGCGGGCCATCAGAAAATGGCTGTCGTTGCCCATGGCCTTGGCCATGAGATCCTGGGGCAGCATGCGCAACTCTTCGGCGGCCGGATCGATGATGGCCTTGCGGATGTAGCCCAGGTTGCCGCCTGCGGCCAGGTGCATGGCAACGGCCCAGTCGGCGATTTTGTGTTGATCCGGCAGGCTGGGTCCCGGAAAACGCAGGCCCATGTACAAAAGGTCGTCGATGAAGTGGGTAAGGTTGCGGGCGATGGCCTCGCCCACCGTGGCCTGGGAAAGGGCCTGGACGATCTTGTTTTCGTCCTTGAGCTTGTCCAGTTCGCCCAAAACCATGCTTGTGTTTACATGTACGCCCACGGCGGCGTTGTAATAGGAAAAGGCCTCGGCCAGGGTGATCATGTCCGTAACCGAGACGACCCGCTGGCTGGTCAGCTTTTCCCGCAGCTTGTTGAGTTGGTCCTGGGTGATGATGTAACGGTCAAAGACCTTGACCATGCCCTGGAGACCGCCCCGGCGGTAACCGATGTACAAGTGGCTCAGATAGGCTCCGGTATCGGCTTCCGAGGCGGCGTTGTACATCAGCTGCACCGCCGCGCACAGGGCCCCTCTGCCCAGGGCCTGCCGGGCCCGCTCATAGTCCCTGTGGGCCAGTTTCCACAGGTTTTCCAACTGGGGATGAAACTGCTTGGGCACTTCCCGGCTGGTGGCCTCCATCTGGCTGGCGGCCTGCTTGAACTTCTGGCTCCAGCGCTTGTACGAGTGCTCCAGGGCCTCCCTGGTGCGGGTGGGCAAGCGGAACTCCCGGCCGTCGTCACGCAGGCGGGTCAAGGGCCTGCCGGTCAAGTGCTTGTAGGCCTCGAAGACGTCTGATACGGGGACCACCTCCACGCCGATTTGGCGGCCCCTCTCCATTAGATCGACCTCCTTGCCGTTCTTTAGCTTTTCCTTGAGCGAACCGGCCGGAACCAGGACCTTGGTCTTGCCGACGTTCTTAGCACCCTGGAGCTTGTAATAAACGCCGCCCACCGGTCCGATGGAGCCGTCGGGGTTGATGGTGCCGGTCATGGTCACATCCGAGCGGATGGGGCTTTTTTTCAGCAGGGCCAGCACGGCGCTGGTCATCAGGCCGCCGGCGGAGGGACCGTCCATGTCTCCGGCTATGTCAAACGACAACCGCCAGTCCGAAGGGTCTTGGCCGGAGATCAACGCCGAGACGACCGTGGCCATCCAGCCCGAGGCCCGCCACTGGGGCCCGGCCCCGAAAAACTGGGATTCGAAGAAGCCGACCCGCAACTCCCCACTTTGGGATTTTTCCATGCGGATCGTCATTTTTTCCGAGCCGCCGGCCGGTCCTTGGGGCGTGTCGAAATAAAACAGGGGCCATACCGTGCGTTGCTCGTCGGCGGTTGCCATCTGCGGATAACATGCCGTGAATAAAATAAAAATGGATAAGCAATAAACCGCGAGCCCGTTTTTACTCAGCTTGCCGGCCATTTTTTTTCTCCAGATGCTGGTTTTATTTGCTTTGAGATTAACACAGCTTTAATTAACGATGAACATATGACACAGTAAGTTACACTCTTTTGGCGTCGTCAATCAATTTGAACACTGCAACTCGGCCATTGACAAGACAATATGCTACTATGGCATGAGATAAGACAAACGCATAACGGAGCGGCGAAATGACCTTCAATTGTTTCATGAAGAAATTGGCTTTGATCTGCCTGTGCGCGGCGTTGATCACCCTGATGGGAACCGCCCAGGCCCAGCAAACCAATCCTTACGGCGGCTACCAACAGCCTCCGGGCATGCCGCAATCTCCATACGGACCGTATAGCCAACAGCCGCCCGCTCAAAACCCTAATCAACAGGTCCCCAACCAACAGGTGCCCAATCAACAGGTGCCCAATCAGCAGCCGCCCAATCAGCAGCCGCCGAATCAACAGCAGAACACGCAGCCTGGCCTCCAGCTTACCGATGCCTTCGCCCAGTTCCGTATCGGTCTGCCCCAGGGCGCCCAGCCGGTTACTTCCACCTATATGCTCACTGTTCCCACTTCAGGCCTGCAGGTGCTTGTTAGCGCCACGCTGAATCAGCAAGTCTTCCAATCCCATGTCCAGGGCATGCCCGCAATGATTCAGCAGCAGGGCGGACGGATCGTCCAGGACAGACAAATCAATTACCAGAATATGCAGTGCAGGTATATCCTGGCGGAGATGCAAAACCAGGCCATGAACCAGGCGGTGGACATGCACTATTTGCTCATCCCCGGTCCCAACGTATTGTTGCAGATCACTTGTCCGCAGCAGAGCCGCAACGCGGCCCAGCAGGCCCTGGACATGATGCTGGACAACCTGCAGGTGGCCAAGCCCAGGTAAGGTCCTGATTGGCATATCGGGATAACCGTCGCCTGGCCCATTGAAAGGAAGCTGTCAATTGCCACGGGTCGCGATTTGGGCCGTAATTCTTTTGGCATCGGCTTCAGTATTGTCCTTGGCCGGCCCCTTGGCCGCTGAAGACCAGGGATGCCAGTGGTCCGCCCGTTTGCTGACAGAGGAATGTAAAACGCATTGCCGGTCTTTGACCGGCAATGACCTTTTGGTGTGCGAAGGAGTTTGCTCCAGGGCCGGAGTCAATCTGGCCCAAAACAAGGCCAGGTATGAAAAGCTGCTGAATGAAAAATGCCCTTCTCTGAAGCAGGAGGAGGCGTGCCAAAGTGTCTTGTGGCTTTTCCGAGCCGATTATATCCCGGAAGGCCCCGGCTATTCCCAGGGGCACAGGGCCGTGCGCGAGGTCTGGAAAGCCGAGATCGAGGCCCTGCCCTGCCTGATAAACACATCGACCTGCCGCAAGGATTGCTCGCTTGTAAAGCCCTGGTGAACGCGGCTCCCGAATACAGTTGTGATACAATAAAGCGCCCGATGAACAGTGACCCGAACCGTCTCCGGGAGTGGCTATGCGCGCTGAAGATATGGATGTGACAAGGCTGTTGGAAAAGGACCCGGCCTCGGGCTTCCCCATTTTCAACGGATCGCGTTTGATCATACTGGGCATGGGCAGCCTGGGCAGCTACGAGCGAGAGCTGGTCAAATCAATCCCCGAAGAGACGGTCCATGCCATGTTCGCGGGCTTTGGCTATGAAAACGGCATCGCTTTGGGCATGTCCCTGGCCGAGATGTTCGAATGGGAGTCAACCAGGGATCTGTTCGGCGCCGGCTGCCTGATGTGCACCAACGCCGGTTTGGCCATTGCCGAAATAGAGGATTTTCACTGGGATGAGGCCAAGGCCCAGTTCCATTTCACAGGCAGGTGGCTCCAGTCCATGGAGGCCCTGTTATACCTGGAAGACGGCGAGGTGGCCCATGAGCCGGTGTGCTCCATGCTTTCGGGCCTGCTCAGCGGCCTGTCCAGCGTGATTTTCGGGCGCGAGGTCTGGGTTCAGGAACAGACCTGCCTGGCCCAGGGCAATGAATATTGCACCTTTGAAGGGCGCCCCATTGAAAACTGGGGTCTTGACCCCGATGAAATCCGCAGCCGCTTCCGGCTGGACAAGCTCGACGTGGGCGTGCAAAAGCTGGGCATGAAGCTGGAGCAGGCCCACAGGGCCCTGGCCGAACAACAGGCCGAAATCGAGCGTCTGCGCAAACCCGGCGGACACATAAGCGCCGAGGACGCCCATGGCATCATCCACCGCAGCAAGGCCATGTCCCAGACCCTGGAACTTGCCCGCAAGGTGGCCCCCACCATGAGCACCGTACTGATCCAGGGCGAAAGCGGCGTGGGCAAGGAGGTCATCGCCAGGTTCATCCACAACGAATCCGGCCGCCAAGCGCACCGCTTCATGGCCATCAACTGCGCGGCCCTGCCTCCGACATTATTGGAGTCGGAGCTGTTCGGCCACGTCAAGGGAGCCTTCACCGGGGCCGACAGCAACAAACGCGGGCTGTTTCAGGAGGCGGGCAAGGGCACGGTTTTTTTGGACGAAGTGGGCGAGTTGCCCCTGGAACTCCAGGCCAAGCTCTTGCGGGCCCTGCAGGAGCGGGAGATTCGGCCGGTGGGCGGCGTCAGCGACATCCCGGTGGAGGCTCGGATCATCGCCGCCAGCAACCGTGAGCTAAAGGACATGGTCAGCGAGGGCAAGCTGAGGGAAGACCTCTATTACCGCCTGGCCGTGTTTCCCATTCTTATTCCGCCCCTGCGCCAGCGCAAGCCGGACATTCTGCCCCTGGCCCGCCATTTTCTGGATAAGCTCAACTCAGGGCATGCCGGTTTCTATCCGGCGGCCGTGCGGCTCATGGAAGCCCACCCCTGGCCGGGCAATGTCCGGGAACTGGAAAACGCCGTTGAATATGCCATGATCCTGGCCGGCACCGACGCCATCCGGCCCGAGCACCTTCCTGCCGACATAGGCCGGGGAGGAGATCCCGGCGGCAGCAGGCTTGTCGAGGACATGCCCACCCAGGACGAATTGATCCGGCGCTACACCAAGCTCGTCCTGGAGTCCACCGGTGGCAACCGCAGCCAGGCGGCCCGCATCCTGGGCATTGGCGCCAACACCCTCTGGCGCCGTCTCAAACAGGGGGATTAGCCGGGTCGTTGTCCGGCCACGTTTTTTTCGGGCAAACTCAACGGAAGCTCCAAAACGGACGCAACCGGGACCGGGTATTCCAAAATGGAATCTCGTGGCTGGGATGCCATTCCTCGTGGCCGGCCGCAATTCGCGCTGATATCAGGCCGATGAAAAAACCAGCATGCCTGGCACGCCGGCTGCAATGAATCACGGCAACCCATCGCAACGGCAGGCAAGGCAAGACCCTGATTGCGTAAAGGACTGGGGGGACGCTTCTTTGGCCATGACCACTGGCAAGTGGAGCATGCCTCTAGCGTTGATAAACCGATTGATCCGCGCCGGGCGCCATTGACTCCGCCGGCGGTCAAGCATGCTGCGCCAAGTAAATAACCATGCGAAACCATGGCACATGCCAAGGTAACTCAGGCCAAGGCCGGACGCTGTCTTGGTTGTGGTGGGCCTCCTTTCTCTCAGGCGGCCGCTCGAAAGGGCGGCCGTTTTTTATGAAAGCGGCGATCTGGGGCGCTTGGCTTGATGTTTTTGCGGTAAGGCGAGGCCTGTCGTCCAAAATGGACTTTATCGTGGATTATTACTCCAGAATGGAATTGCCTATCCCGGGGCTTGCCGGGGCGAGAACTGGTCAACTTGCGGTTGTGATTGGTTAATCAATCAATATCGTTCGGATGGCACACTAACTGCACTTTGGCGGGACACACCCCAGTGAGATGATTCAATTCCAGAACATGGACAGGAGGACCAGATAATGAAAAATACCCTTACCGCTATCCTGGCAATCGCCGTCCTGGCTTTGATGAGCACCACCGCCTTGGCCGGTTATCCCCTGAAAGTTTCCGCTTCGCCTTACAATGGTCAGATTGATGCCGCGCAGCCCGTGGGCGAGACCACCTCCGCCGTTGTATCCGACCAGTGGAACGTGCCTGTGGAGCACAAAGCCGATATCCAAAGCGGCGCCAAGGGTGTTGCAAACGCTGACCAGAGGCCTTACTACGACGCCATGCAAAACGAAGCCGACCATTGGAATGTGCCAAAGGAGTTCACCAAGTAGCTGGGGCATTGTCCGAAAATTAGTGTGAAACTCCGTTTAAGGGCGGCCGCCTTCCGGGTGGCCGCCTTGTTGTTGCCAATGGAGGAGGCCGGCCTTTACATTCCCCGACGCGACTGGTAATAAAATGTGTTCGCCCCAGTGCAGCTTGCTATAATTGAAAACTAAAATTCCGCTCGTTGGTTGCACATGGCCGGGGCGGTGATTATCTTCTTCAACGTTTCCGCTAACCACAAGGCGCGAAAGTGCGTCAAGAGGAAGCCAAATGGCACGAGTTACCATTGAAGACTGTCTGGAACGCGTTCCCAACCGTTTCGCCCTGGTTCACATGACCAGCCAGCGTGTCCGGCAACTCCGCGACGGCGCGGAGCCGATGGTCGAAAGCAAGAACAAGGAAGTCGTCCAGGCCCTGCGCGAGATCGCCTCAGGCGACATTTTCCCCATCAGCAAGCAGGAAGCGGAAGAAAGCCGCGCCAGGGCAGAAGCCATGGAGCGCGCGCGTCTGGCCCAGGCCAGCATAGCGGCCGCCCAACGCAACGACAGCGTATCTTTTGCTGATGATGAAGAAGACGACGGCGAATAACCCGAGGTTTTGAAGCGGGCGCCCAAGCGGCGCCCCCATGATTGGCCGGGATTCCAGCAATGAAAGAATGCTACTACGAAACCTTGCAGGTAACGCGGGAGGCGTCAGGCGACGAGATCAAGACCGCTTACCGCAAAATGGCCATGAAATTCCATCCGGACCGCAATCCCGACAATCCCGAGGCCGAGGATAAATTCAAGGCCTGCGCCGAGGCCTACGAGGTGCTCAGCGATCCGGAAAAACGCCAATTGTACGACACCTACGGCCATGACGGGCTCAAACGTTCGGGCTTTAACGGTTTTCATGGCGGCGTTGAAGACATATTCAGCGCATTTGGCGACATTTTCGAGAATTTCTTTGGTTTCGGCGGACAAGGCCGCAGGCGTGGCGGGCCACAAAGGGGCCATGACCTGCGCTACGATCTGGAATTGACCCTGGAAGAGGCCGCATTGGGCAAGGACGCCGAATTCACCGCCGGGCGCGAAGTGAGTTGCGAGGCCTGCGGCGGCGCTGGTTCGGCCGACGGCAGCCCGCCGCGCACCTGCCCCACATGCGGCGGGCACGGCCAGGTGATGCGCTCCCAGGGCTTTTTCCGGGTGGCCACCACCTGCCCCGAATGCCGGGGAACCGGCTCCATAGTCGATGATCCCTGCCCCCAATGCGGCGGTCGGGGCCTGGCCTACCAGGAGAAAAAACTCTCGGTCAAAGTGCCGCCGGGCATTGACCACGGCCAGCGCTTGCGCATGCGCGGCGAAGGGGAGGGCGGCCTCCTGGGTGGCGAAGCCGGCGACCTTTTCGTGCAGGTGCACATCACTCCGCACAAGGTTTTCGAGCGCGACGGCCAGACCCTCTACCGCCAACTAGAGATATCGATGTTCCAAGCCGCCCTGGGCCGCACGGTCATGGTCGACACACTCATCGACGGGCCCCAGGAACTGAAGATCCCCGCCGGCGCCCAGACCGGCGACTACCTGCGTTTGAAGAACATGGGCCTGCCCAGCCTGCGCGACGGCCGCCGTGGCGATATGGTCGTGCAGTTGAAGGTGTTGACACCCACCAAGCTGAGCAAACGCCAGAAAGAGCTTCTGGAAGAGGCCGCGGCCTTGGGCGATAAAAAGGCCGCCGAGGTGCCGGAAACCGAGGACGAGGAGGGAAACGGCCGTAAAAAGCGCAGACTCTTCGGACTGCACTGACCGGTCGCTTCGAAAGGGGTTGCATGAGTCTGAGCCATTTGGATGAACGAGGCCGGGCCCATATGGTGGATGTCGGCGGCAAGGAGCACACCAGGCGGGTGGCCCGGGCCGTGGCCAAAATCGATCTGTTGCCCCAAACCCTGGAATTGTTGACTTCCGGCGGCCTGCCCAAGGGCGACGCTCTGGCCGTGGCCAGGGTGGCGGGAATCATGGCCGCCAAGCGCACGCCGGAATTGATACCGCTTTGCCACCCTTTGCCCATCACATCAGTTACAATTGATATTGAGCTGGGCGAAGACTCGGCCGTTATCGAGGCAACGGCATCCACCACCGCACAGACCGGTGTGGAGATGGAGGCCATGACCGCCGCGTCGGTGGCCGCCCTGGCCCTGTACGACATGGTCAAGGGCGTGGACAAGGGCGCCTGCATCTCCCAGATCCGCCTGGAGGAAAAATCGGGCGGCAAAAGCGGCCACTGGATGCGCAAATAAAGGCCCGATCTTCTTTACACAACAGCTGTGGCATGTTAAAGTGCCTGCCTATATTTCGCCTGCACCCATATAGTGAGGTGGCCGGATGGATGAAAAGCAACTTCAGTATTTCAAGGACCTGCTCGAGGAGCGCCTCGGCGAACTGAGGCGTGAAGCCGAAAGCACGGTTTCGGGCATGACTGACGATAAAGTCAATCTGCCGGACCCCACCGACCGGGCCGCCTTGGAATCCGACCGCAACTTCCTTTTGCGCATTCGCGACCGTGAGCGCAAGCTCATGAACAAGATCGAGGAAGCCATTCAGCGAATAGAGGACGGCGAATACGGTATCTGCGAGTCATGCGGCGAAGATATCAGCTTCGAACGCCTGGAGGCCCGTCCCGTCACGACCCTGTGCATCGAGTGCAAAAAGAAGCAAGAGGCGGGCGAAAAGGTTCGCGGCTCCTAAACAGGGGCCGCAGACCGGCACGATTCCGGACTTCAGCCTTTGCACATCACCGCTTAATTCAATATAATTCTGCCAGCGTCCCTAACGGACCGGGCAAGTCAACGCTATCGCTGCAGAGCAGGCTGGTAAATGTTTGAAAAGCGGCTCCGGTTTTTCCGATCCATACTGTTTCTGACAGACCTCGGCATTGTCGCCGTCTGCTGGATAGCCGCATATTTCTGGCGGTTTTACATTCCGTTGGTTCCCGTCACCAAGGGCATTCCCGAACTGACCCTGTATCTGACGCTGTTGTTTTTGGTCCTGGCCGTTTTCGCCGTGGCCTTGCCCGCCTCGGGCCTGTACCGGCGGCCCTGGGCCACCGTCAGCCAGATGTGGTGGCCGGCCCTGCGCGGCACCACCACCGGCGTTATCTTCGCCATTACCCTGACTTATTTCCTGCGGCCTTATGACTTCAGCCGCCTGGTCTTCGCCCAGTTTTATTTGCTGGTAGTCGTGTCGCTGCTGGTTGCCCGGCCGCTGGTCCACCTGGTTCTTAAAAAGATATACAGCGAGCGGGTTGGAGAGGGCGTGCTGATTATCGGCGCCGAGGAATTGGGCCGCCAGGTCGCGGCCAATATCCGCAAGCATCCCGAATTGGGCATGCGCCTGATGGGCTTTTTAAGCCGCCGGGAGGACATGCTGGGCGGCATGGTAGACGGCCTGCCGGTCATCGGCGGCTACGGCAGTCTCAAGACCATCATCAACGACATGCATCCCCAGGTGATCATCATCGCCCTGCCCCTGGAGGCCCACCAGCGAATCCACGAAATACTGGAACAGGTCGACGACGAGATCGTCGACATCAAGATAGTGCCCGACCTGTACCGCTTCATGAAGCTGCGGGGCTCGGTGGAGGAGTTCGAGGGCATGCCCATCATCGGTCTGTCCGGCAGCCCCCTGGAGGGCTGGAACCGGGTGGCCAAACGCGTGGTGGACATCTTCGGCTCCCTTTTCGGGATCCTGTTTTTCGCCCCCGTGATGCTGATGACGGCCATGGGCGTCAAGCTCAGCAGCCCCGGCCCGGTTCTCTACCGCCAGGTGCGCATGGGCATGGACGGCCGCACCTTCAACATGCTCAAGTTCCGCTCCATGCCCGTGGACGCCGAGGAGGAATGCGGCCCGGTCTGGGCCTGCGAGGACGACGCCAGGCCCACCCGCTTCGGCGCCTTTATCCGCAAGTATTCCCTGGACGAGACGCCACAGTTTTTCAATGTCCTGCGGGGCGAGATGTCACTGGTGGGGCCCCGGCCCGAGCGGCCGGAACTGATCCAGGAATTCCGCAAGAACATCCCGGGCTATATGCTCCGGCACCACACCAAGGCCGGCATAACCGGCTGGGCCCAGATCAACGGCTGGCGGGGCAACACCTCCCTGGAGCGGCGCATCGAGCACGACCTGTACTACATTGAAAACTGGTCCCTGTGGTTTGACGTGCGCATCATGCTGGCCACGGCGGGCAAGGTTTTTTCCGACCCCAACGCCTATTGACAACCAATTGTGCAGACTAGATGTTTTGACTTTTCGGGTGGTTTGAGGGTATCTTTGCCCAGGCCGCCCAAGAGGCGCGATAGACTGTTATTCAACGAGCGGAATACATGAGCCAACAACAGGCCATAGAGGTCCAGGGCCTCGTCAAACGCTTTCGGCGCGAGATGCTTCAGCAGAACTACACCACGTGGAAGTCGCTGATGTTAAATCCTTTCAGGCCCCGGCAGAAAAAGGACTTCATCACGGTGTTGGGCGGCATCGGCCTCAGCGTCGCTCCGGGCCGGACCCTGGCGGTGATCGGCCAGAACGGCTCGGGCAAGTCCACGCTTTTAAAGATCCTGGCCGGTATCTACAAGGCAGACGAGGGCCTGGTTAAGGTCAACGGCCGGGTGGCCAGCCTCATCGAACTGGGCGCGGGCTTCCATCCCGAGTTTTCCGGCCGGGAGAATGTCTTTCTCAACGGCGCCATCCTGGGTCTGAGCAAAAAAGAAATCACCGAGCGCTTTGACGACATCGCCGCCTACAGCGGCCTGGGCGAATACATCGACGCGCCGGTGCGCACCTATTCCTCGGGTATGTACGTGCGCCTGGGCTTTTCCGTGGCCGTCAACGTGGACCCTGACGTGCTTCTGGTCGACGAGGTCTTGGCCGTGGGCGACGAGGCCTTCGCCAACAAGTGCGAAGACAAGATCAACCAGTTCCGCCGCCGGGGCAAGACCATCGTCCTGGTGACCCACGACCTGGAGGCGGTCAAGAAATACGCCGACGAGGTGATCTGGCTCGACGGCGGCCAGGTGGCGGCCCAGGGCCCGGCCTTGCAGGTCATCGACGCCTACCGCCAGAAGGTGGCCCAGGAGGAAGACTCCATCCGCCGGGCCCAGGCCCACATGCCGTCCATGGTTCTGGACCAGGAGCGCTGGGGCGACGGCGACGCCGAGATCACCGCCTGGCGCATCCTGGACGTCGAGGGCAAGGAACGGGCCGTGTTCCACAGCGGCGACGAGTTCAGCATCGAGCTTGACTACCAAGCCAAACAGCCCCTGCCGGACATCGTCTGCGGGGTGGGCATCTTCAACGCCCAGTCAACTCTGTGCTACGGCAGCAACACCAAGATCGACCGCCAGGTTTACACGAATCCGCCGTCCCAAGGCACCCTGCGTTTCACGGCCCAGCGCCTGGATCTGGTGCAGGGCACCTATTTCCTGGATATCGCCATCCACGACAAGGATGGCCGCGACATCGATTATATCCGCCAGGCCGCCTCGTTCGCCATGCGCAGCAAGACCAACGACGAAGGCGTGTTCCGACCGCCCCATACCTGGAGCCTCAGACCTCTGGAAGAGAGCAAATGAGCGACGATCAAAACAGTAATGCCCCTGACGTGAAAAAGCTGCTGGCCCAAGTGGACGCGGCCGTGCAGGAAAAAAAGGCAGCCGGGCTCTATGATCCGGCCGAGGTGCGCAAGGTGGAGCAGGCCGTGGCCAGCTTTCAGCAGTCGGCCGAGGCCGGTTCCGCCGCCGAGCTGAACCTGTGGCAAAAGACGCTCATCGAACTGGTCAACCCAACGGACTGGGGCGTGGAGACCCACCGCGGCGGCCCGGCGGGCAAGGCCATCGTCACGGTCAAAAAAATCATCTACAAGGCCAGCAAGTTTTTTCTCAATGTCTGGCTGGCCACCCAGGTCAAATATAACGCCGCCTTGATCCGCCTGACCGGCGTGATCATCCCCCAGCATATCGACATGCGCATGCGCCTGCCCCAGGCCGAACAGCGCATCGAGCTTTTGGAAGACCTGTGCCGCGACCTTACCGCGGGCCTGCGCAACGTACGCGAGGCCGAGGCCCGGCTGGGAGCCCTGGAGCGCCAGGCCTTCGGCGGCCGGGAGCAGATCGAGCCCCTGTTGGCCCAGTTGGAGCGTATGGCCGCGGCCCTGGCCGAAAAAGGCCGGTTGCCCGCCGACGCGGCCGAACAACTGGGCGCCGTGCGGGAGGCCGCCAGGGACCAAGCCTATCTGGACTTCGAAGACATCCACCGGGGTACGCCCGAGGAGATCAAGGCCCGCCAAAAGGTCTATCTGCCGTTTTTTAAACAAAGCGTCACGGCCGATAAACCGCTGCTGGACATCGGCTGCGGGCGGGGCGAATTCCTGGCCGCGGCGGGGGAGGTCGGGCTGGCGGCCAAGGGCGTGGACCTCAACGCCCAGAGCGTGGCCCAGGCCAAAAAACAGGGCCTGGACGCCGACGCCACCGACGCCATCGAATACCTGCGCTCCGTGGCCGACGGCAGCCTTGGCGGCATCCTCATGGCCCAGGTCATCGAGCACCTGAGCCTGGATCAGCTCATGGAGCTGTTGGGCCTTTGCTCGGCCAAGCTGGCCCAGGGCGGCTGGCTCATCGCCGAGACGGTGAACCCCCAGTGCCTGAGCACCTTCAGCAGCGCGTTCTATCTGGACCTGACCCACAATAAGCCCATTCACCCCGAGGCCGCCCGCTTCCTGTGGCGCAGGCTGGGCCTGGACGAGGTGGAGGTGCTGCACCTGTCGGATATGCCGCCGGACCACAAACTGGAGCTGGTGGACGACCATGCCGACGGGGCCAGCCTGGAGGCCTCGTTCAACCGCAACATGCAGCGGCTGAACCAGCTTTTGTATTCCTATCAGGACTACGCCGTGGTGGGGCGCAAGTAAGCCATGGGCCCCAAAGCGCCAAAAGGCCTGCGGGCCACTTTCGTAACGCCGTGGTACGGCAAGGGCATCCCCGGCGGAGCCGAGGCCGAGGCCCGGCGCACGGCCCAGAACCTGGCCCAGGCCGGGGTGGACGTGAGCGTGTTGACCACCTGCCTGGCCGGGCTGGGCTCGGACTGGGACCACGACACCCTGCCGCCGGGCGAAAGCGTCGAGGACGGCGTGCGGGTGCGGCGCTTTCCCACCGCGCCCCGGGACGCCGACGCCTTCAACAAGCTCAACCAGCGGGTCATGGCCGCCCATTTCCTGACCCGCCACGAAGAGCGCAAATTCTTCGAGAACATGATCAACAGCCCCGAGCTGTTCAGCTATATGGCCGCCCACCCCGAGGAGGGGCCGTTCTTTTTCATCCCCTACCTCTTCACCACCTCGGTGTGGGGTCCGTTGATCCACCCGTCCAAGAGCGTGATCATTCCCTGCCTGCATGACGAGGGCTACGCCCGCACGGCCAGCGTGCGCCGGGCCTTCGAGTCGGCCAGGGCCGTGGTTTTCCATGTGCCTGCCGAGAAGAACCTGGCCGCCGGGCTCTATGACCTGAACCTGACCGAACCGCTGGTCCTGGGCGAGGGCATCGAGATGGACTGGCGGGCCGACGGGGCGCGCTTCAAGGGAAAATACGGCATCGACCGGTTTGTGCTCTACGCCGGGCGCAAGGACGCGGGCAAGAACGTGCCGCTGTTGATCCACTATTTCATGCGTTACTGCCAGGAGACCGGCGACGACAACCTCAAGCTGGTGATGATCGGCAACCTGGACGCGCCAATCCCGCCGGGCGGCGAGAAATACTGCCTGGACTTGGGCTTCGTGCCGATCCAGGACAAATACGACGCCTACGCCGCCGCCGATGTGCTGGTACAGCCTTCGATCATGGAGAGCTTCTCCATCGTGATCATGGAGGCCTGGCTGGCCGATACGCCGGTGATGGTCCACGGCGACTGCGCCGTGACCCGGGACCACGTGGAATTCAGCGGAGGGGGCCTGCATTTCCGGGACTACCCCCACTTTGCCGAATGCCTGGGCCTGCTGTTGGGCGACGACGCCCTGCGGGCCGAGATGGCCGCGGCGGGCAAACGCTACGTGATCAACAACTTCTCCTGGCCCGAGGTCACCGAGCGCTACATCGGCCTGCTGGAGCGGCTCTGCGCCGAGCCCGTGCCCGAGCCCGTCAAATGGCGCGGGCCCCTGGAGCGCAAGGTCATCGTCAACCAGGGCGGGCCCAAGGTCCACCAGATGCTGCCGGACTTTTCCTTTGGCGACGCCATCGGCTCGGACGTGCTGGCCATCCGCAAGGCCCTGCGCTCCTGGGGGGCCCAGAGCGACATCTTCGCCATCAACGTGCACCAGCGGGTGGCCGGTTATTCCCGGCCCATTGACGAATACATCGCCGAGGCCAAGTCCGACGACGTTTTGATCTTCCACTTTTCCATCGGTCACGAGCTTGCCGACGAGTTGCTCAATTTCCCCGGCCGCAAGGTGCTGCGCTATCACAACATCACCCCGGCCCATTTCCTGGACAAGCTCAACCCGGAGTCGGCGGCACGCTGCCGCCTGGGCCGCCGCCAGCTGGAGCGCATTGCCCCGGCCATGGAACTGGGCCTGGGCGTAAGCCCATACAACTGCGTGGAACTGGACGAGGCGGGCTGCCCCATGACCGAGGTCTCGCCGATCCTACTGGACCTGGATGTCTTGAATACGCCGCCGGACAGCCTGATCATGGACCGCTTCGAGGACAAACGCCGCAATGTGCTGCATGTGGGCCGCATCGTGCCCAACAAATGCATCGAGGATTTGATCAAGGTGCAATACTGGCTGGCCAAGCTGCTGCCGGGCACCCGCCTGCTCATCGTGGGCGCCGACGGCGGGGCCAAGCCCTATTCCTGGGCCCTGCGCCGGATGACCAGCGAGTTGCAGGTGCCCGACGTACATTTCTCCGGGCATGTCAGCTTCCAGGCCCTGATGGGCTATTACCGGGTCTCGGACCTGTACCTGTGCCAGAGCGAGCATGAGGGCTTCTGCGTGCCCCTGGTGGAGTCCATGCACTTCGGCCTGCCCATCGTGGCCCACTCGGCCGCCGGAGTGCCGGGAACCCTGGCCCACGGCGGGGTGCTGTTGGAGCACAAGGACCCCCTGCGCACGGCGGAGACCGTGGCCGAAGTACTCACGGACGCCAAGCTGGAGGCGGATCTGAGAAACGCGGCCCAAGACCGGCTGGAGCGCTTCCGGCCCCATCGCGTGGCCGAGGAACTGCGCCAGATTCTGGTGCAGCGCCTGGGCGTCAAGCTGGAGGCGGCCCAATGAGAAGCGGCCCCCATGTCATGGACGCCCGGGGCATGCAGCCCGGCTTCAAGGCCCACAAGGAGCGGGGCATCGGCCGCTACGCCAAAAACCTGATCTCGGCCATGCAGGAGATAATCGGACCGGAGGGACTGGAGATACTCGTGCAGGGCAACCTGGACGAGCCGGAGATCGACGCGCGGGTCAAGCGGCTCAGGGCGGGGTACATGCCCCAGTGGCTGCCCTACGGCAAGCGCCTGGCCAGTCATTACTGGCTGGTGCGCCGGCCGCTTCGGACGGCCTGGCGCCAGGGCCGCATCGTGCACTTCCTTTCGCACCTCGACGCGCCCTTGTGGCCCCTTTGGCCCACGGTGATCACCGTGCACGACCTCATCGGCCAGCGCATGCCCGAGGTCTACGCCCAGGACGTGAGCATGTACCGTTTCCGGCTGGAACGCTGGGTGGAGACCCGCTGCTTCAGCCGGGCGTCCCGGCTCATCGCCGTTAGCCAGTGCACCAAGGACGATATTGTCGAGCTTTACGGAATCGACCCGGCGCGCATCAGCGTGGTCCACGAGGCCGCCGACCCGGACCTTGCCCCGGTGACGGACCCTGTCCGGATCGCCGAAATCCTGGCCGCCCACGGTCTGGACCCGGCCAAGCCGTTTTTCTTTTATCTGGGCGGCATCGACCAGCGCAAGGACATGCCCGGCCTGCTGGAGGCCCTGGCCCAGGTGACTCGCGGGGGCGGCAACGCCGATCTGGTCATCGCCGGCAAGATCAGCGGCGACAAGCAATATCCGGCCTTCATGGAGCACATAAAGCGCCTGGGCCTAGAAAACAGGGTGCGCCAACTAGGCTATGTGCCCGACGAACACCTGCCGGGCCTGTTCTCGGCCTGCACGGCCTTTTTGTTTCCCAGCCACTACGAGGGCTTCGGCCTGCCGCCCCTGGAGGCCATGGCCTGCGGGGCTCCGGTCATCGCCGCCGCCGCCGCCGCCGTGCCCGAGGTGGTGGCCGACGCTGGCCTGCTGGTGCCGCCTGGCAAGCCCGCCGAACTGGCCCAAGCCATGGCGCAGGTTCTGGCCCGGCCCGAATTGGTCGCCGAACTACGGGCCAAGGGGGCCAGGCGCGCCGCCGAGTTCAGTTGGCAGCGGGCCGCCCGGCAGACCCTGGTTATATACCGGGAGGTGCTTGACCATGGAAGGTAGCCGCGCCAGGGATTACGGGCTTTGGCTGTTTGAAACGGCCCTGGCCGCCGTCATTGCCGGGGGGATCTGCTGGCTATGGCCCCGGACCGGCCTCCAGCGCCTGGGCGAGGAGCAATGGTGGTTCAGCGCTGGCTGGCTGGTGGCCCTGGCCGGTCCGTCGCTGCTGAGGCCCCTGGGGGCCTACCCCCGCGGCCGTAGCGACATGGACACCTTCAGCCCCGAGCTTTGCGCCCGGGGTTCGTTTATTCTGGGGGCCTGCTTCGTGGCCGTCATCGCCTGGGGCTCGCATATATTCAATTACAAGCTCTGGGCCGGCGGGATCTATTTGACCGGAGTGACCCTGCGCCTGGCCGGTGTCAGCATCGGCCTGCGGACTCTATTGATCAACAAGCCCCAAAGGCCCTGGCTCATCGGCCTGGGCGGTGGCGTGCTGGCCTGGCTGGCCTGCGTCCTGGCCGTGCCCTGGGTCCGGCCGGACCTCACCACCGCCTGGCCGCCCCAGGTGGACATGGCCTTGTTGGCGGTATTGGCCAACTCCCTTGCATGGGGCGTGGTCTGTGGTTCGAGCCTGATCATCGTCCAGGCGGTGTACCGCAACCGCCGCAATGCCTGGATCGTCTTTTTGGCCATGGCCCTGGGCGTAATGCCTTCGCTGGCCGTCACCTGGTTTACGCCCCTTGGCTGCTGCATCGCGGCGCTTGCCGCCTTTGTCCTGGCCTTGTTGGCCAATTGGCGGATAAAGGCCGGACGTGACCGGCGGGGTCCTGTGGTCCAGGAGCAGGCCGCGGTGTACTGGCTGCTCAGGGCGCTGATGCTCTTGTGGTGGGGCGCGGGCCTTGCCATAAGCCTGGAGGTGGCCTGGTGGCAGCCCAACGTGGAGCAGTTGTTCAGCGAGGCCGGCTGGCTTCGCCTGCTTGGCTTTGGCGCGTTTCTGGTCACCTGCCTGTCGCTGTTGGCGGAATATTCCCTTCCCCTGATCGGCGGGGAAAACGTGGCCCGGCTGCCCAGGCGGCACAGGCCCTTGGATATCGGCCTGACCATAATCGCCGTGGCGGCGTCGTTGATACCCCTGGGCCTGAAGTACGTTCAGGCACCCCCCGCAGCGGCCTACAGCCCGCCCAGCAGGGTGGCCATTCTTGAAAAACCGCTGACCCTGGGGCCGGACAACCCGGAAGTCGTTTTGACGGCTCCTGCATGGGTTACGGGCCTGAGCCGCATCCATGCAATCAGCCATCTCAATGAAGCGGCTGATCTGACCCAGGGCGAGCCAGTGGCTCAGCTTATCGCCACCGACGCCCAGGGAGTGCCGTACGTGTTTTTACTCCGGGCCGGGGTGGACACCGCTGAAGAAGAATTTGACCGCCGGGCGGTCAACAGCCGGATTGCCCATTCAAAGGCCAGGGTCGCCGGCTCCCGCACGGTATGCGCCCCCACCGGCGAAGCCTATGAGGCCCACGATTACTACACCGGCCTGTTCCTAGGCCGCCGGGTGGGATCATTGGTTGATGTGACTCTGCGCTATGTCTATAAAAACCAAGCCGGTAAAGAGCCGGTTCTCATGACCATCCAAAAGATCGGCCTGGAATAGGACGCGTCCGCTCAAATCAGGCTGTAGGCGAATTGTTCGAAAAGCTCCGGCGAAAACTTGCCAGCCAGCATGTCGCCCTTTAGCAGTGTGAGGGTGTCCAGGGGGCTCATGGGCTTGCGGTAGACCCGTTCATCGCTGGTCAGGGCCTCGTAGCAGTCCACCAGGCCCACAACCTGGCCCACATAAGATACATCGGTGATGCCAAAGGGATATCCGCTGCCGTCTATCTTCTCATGGTGTTCGCCAATGGCCTCGGCCACGGCGGGCGGAAAATGGTCCTCGTCGATGTGCTCCAGGCCCTTCAGGGGATGTTTGCGGATCTCGCGGAACTCTTCGTCGGTCAGTTTACGTTGGGCCTTGAGAATATTCTGGTCTATGAACAGCTTGCCCAAGTCGTGCAGCAGGCCCCCGAGCCCGATTTCGGCCACTTCCTGTTGGGTGTGCTTTTGGTGCAGGCAAAAGGCGATGACCAAAGCGGCCACGTTGACCGAGTGCATGGCCGTGGAATAATCCATGTCGGCCATCAGGGCCAGTTGAATAAGGGAGTTGCGATTGTCGGCATAGGCCGAGACAAGGGTTTTTACCGTATCGGCGAGCCCGTCGAGGTTGCCCGCCCGGGGGTCGGCGAAGGTCTCCTCCACCACCTGCACGACGACGGTTTTAACCAGGGCGGCATCGCCGGCAATGGCCGCCTGGACGAGCTGCTGATTCAAGGCTCCCTGGACCTCGCCGATTGCCGAGAGCTTGTCCCCGCGTAGGGCAAAGATGTCTTTGGGAAGATTGTCGTCGGTATAACCCATCTCGGGCAGGGTGACTCCGCGCTTTTTCAGTGTAACCAATTTGCCGGATTTGTGTTGGGTGTACAGGGGAATGCTGCGGTAATACCAAACCTGGGGTTTGCGAACCCGTTGCAAATCGCTTTGTACTGTGTCCGGAACAGTTGACGACTTCATGCCATCCGGTACCAATTCGGTTCTTCCTGGGCCGTATTTACGCTTTATTGTGACATTGGGGTGATAATTTAATTATAGGTGAAATCGATTTTCTAGCTACGCAAAAGTTTGGAGATCCAATCGCCCGTCCGCTCCAAGGCCTCGTCTGTAATTCTGTCGGCACGCTTCATGTCTCCGGCCAGACAGGCCTTTGTGGCCGCAACCTTCAGACTCAGGGCCTTTTGCGGCCCCAAAGCCAGCCAGGCCGCGGCATAGGATATATCGCCGCCCCATTGGCTGAACAGCTCCTCACCGGGCAGACCGTCTGCCATGTCCGCCAGATCGTCTTCAAGCCGGTCCAGGTCGCCGTCCTTCGGGGCATGACTGTCGTAAATCGGCCGCACGCAGCGGCAGTATTCAGGGCCCGGAGCAAGGACCTCCGAGGGTAGTTTCACGCCCATGGAGGCCCAGGCCTTGGCGGTTTGGCGTGCGGCATCAACCGCACCGGACCTGCGCTGTTCATAGGCCGTCGGCGACCACAGGCCATAGGCCCGGCAGCCCAGAAACCGGCGGGGATAGATGCTGCAACGGCCCGGCTCCAGCCAGGGGCACTCTCTACGCTGGGCGGCGTTGAAAAGGAAATGCTCCACCAGGCGGACGGCCTGGTGTCTTGCTTCATCTATGGGCAGGGCGATAAGTTCGGAAAGCCAGACCAGTAATTCGATGTGCTGGACCGGGGGCAAAAGGCCGCAGCAAAGGCCCCGTCGCTGGCATGTGGTATCGGGCAAACGACCGTAGACGCGGCTCAGCGCGCTACGGTCGTTTGTGTGATTCAACTTTTTCAGGGCCTGCTCAATACCCGGAGGTAAATGCCGGTTTGTGGCAAAGTCCCCCATTAATGAGCGATATAACTGCTAGCCGTTTTGCTTTGCTTCGCTGCAACCAGCGGGAGCGTAAGAGGCCAACAGGCTTTCAACATCTGCCTTGCGCAGGGAAACCTGGCCGCAACGGTCACAGATTACAGTGTGGTCATCGATGCCGGTGATGCGCTTTTCAACATTTTCGCAGTTGGTGCAAACATATTCGAAAACAGGCATTTTAAACTCCAGTGCTTTGTTCCTGCGGCAACAGCAGTGCGTTTCAGTTGCCATTATATAAAGCAATGGGTGTGCCAAATTTGAAGTAATCTGCTGTCTCATATATAACATGCCGAAAATATTATAGATATGTCAGGAGTTGGTTTAGGGCGCAGCAGGCGGACTATGTTCACATAATCACATTTTGGGAAAAAAAACGGCGTTTCGCCCCGCCTTGCGGGGTAAAATGCCCCATTGAATCACAATTCAGCGCATTTTTCACAATGTCGGCCTGGGACTCTATTCCGGCAACTTCGGCAACCAACCCCGGCTGAGCATCGCGTCCAGGGCCTGATTGTGGGTCATGTCGTGGCGTAGGGGAGTGATGGTCACATAACCATCTAACAGAGAAGGATAATCCGTCTCCGGGCCGCCCTCTATGCCCATGGATTCGCCGGCCTGCCAGTAATAGGCCCGGCCCCAGGGGTCTTCCCGGCGCAGGAATGTCTCGCCCAGCCTGGCCCGGGACTGGCGCACGAAACGCACGCCCTTTATCTGGTCCACCGTAAGGTTGGGTATGTTGATGTTCAGGCTGACATCCGGCGGCGGGGCGAACTCCGGGTACTGCTCGATTAGACGGGCGGCCACCTTGGCGGCGTGGCCGAAATCGCGGCTTTTATGGCTGGACATGGAAAAGGCCATGGAGCTCAGGCCCATGATGGTGGCTTCGGTGGCGGCGCTGACCGTGCCGGAGTACAGCACGTTGACCCCCACGTTGGCTCCCTGGTTGATGCCGCTTACCACCAGATCAGGTGTGAAATCCATCAATTCGCTGAGGGCAAGCTTGACGCAGTCGGCGGGCGTGCCGGCCACTGCAAAGCCGTTCATGTCCGAAGGCCCGTTCAAGGGCCGGACCTTGATGGGGTCGGCCAAGGTGATGGAATGGCCCACGGCGGATTGCTCGGTTTCCGGCGCGGCCACGAACACATCGTGGGTTTCCCTGAGGGCCTTGTGCAGGGCCCTGATTCCCGGCGCGAATACGCCGTCATCGTTTGTCAGTAAAATACGCATGATAACCGAAGTCTAATCCCGGCTAAAAAAGGTGTCAATCAAATGCGCCACCCGTGATTTGACTTTAACCTGATCGTGCTTAAATTGTATACAAAATCGTTTGGGGCGTTTTTCCCAAAGGCCCCCCGCATCATCCGATGCTTTCGCAGATCCTGTCAGAGTTGGGGTGTATACATGGCTGCAACAGGTTATGTCCACGGGTATTCGCAAACAGAGGCCGAGCGCCTTTCCGACCAGGCCCAGACCCTGGCCTCCATGCTTCACGAAGGGGTGATATTCCCCACCGGGTCAAAAGTGCTGGAGGCTGGCTGCGGAGTGGGGGCCCAGACCCAGTATCTAGCATACTCCAGCCCGGAGGCCCGGATCACCAGCGTGGATATTTCGCCGGAGTCGCTGGCCCTGGCCCAAAAACGCATCAAGGAGTTGGGCCATGGAAACGTTGAATTCATCCAGGGCGACATCTTCGACCTGCCCTTTGCCGAGGCCAGCTTTGACCACGCCTTTGTCTGCTTCGTGCTGGAACATCTGGCCGAGCCGGAAAAGGCCCTGGCCGCCGTGCGCCGGATGATCAAGCCGGGCGGCACACTTACGGTCATCGAGGGCGACCACGGCTCGTGCTATTTTCACCCCGAGACGCCCGAGGCCAGGGCCGCGTGGCAGTGCCTGATAGACTCCCAGGCCGCCCTGGGCGGTGACTCGCTCATCGGCCGCAGGCTCTATCCGCTGTTGGCCGGGGCCGGTTTCAGTGAAATAAACGTGCGCCCGGTGCCGATTTATGCCGACGGCAGCTTGCCCCACATGGCCGACGGTTTTACCTTGAAAACAATCTGCGCCATGGTCGAGGGAGTGCAGGAACAGTCACTGGCCACGGGTCTTATTGATGAGGCCGTTTGGCGCAAAGGCACGGCGGATTTGCGCCGCACTGCTGAAGATGACGGTGTATTCTGTTATACCTTTTTCAAGGGCGTTGCCCGCAAATAGACAATCCGCGCCCCCGGGCGCTACTGGAGAGCCGAAACATATGAACCGTATCAAGACCGTATTGCTCCTGGGCCTGCTCACCGGCGTGCTTGTCGCCATCGGCGGGGCCATCGGCGGCCGGATGGGCATGATCATCGCCCTGATCCTGGCAACGGCCATGAACTTCTTTTCATACTGGTATTCCGACAAGATCGTCCTGAAGGCCTACCGGGCCCAACCCCTGGAAGAACACCAGGCCCCGCGGCTTTTCGCCATAGTCCGCGACCTGACCGGCCGGGCCGGCCTGCCCATGCCCCGCATCGCGGTGATCCCCGACTCCACACCCAACGCCTTTGCCACGGGCCGCAACCCGGACAACGCCGTGGTGGCCGTGACCCAGGGCATCGTCGACCTTCTCAGCGAGCGGGAGTTGCGGGGCGTTTTGTCCCATGAACTGGGCCACGTCAAGGACCGCGACATCCTGGTAAGCTCCGTGGCCGCCACCATCGCCGGGGCGATCATGGTCCTGGCCTCCATGGCCCGCTGGGCCATGATTTTCGGCGGGTCCCGCGACGACGACGAGGGCGGCGCGGGCATCCTGGGCCTGCTTATGATGTCGATCATCGCGCCCCTGGCGGCCATGCTGATCCAGATGGCCATCAGCCGCAGCCGGGAATACCTGGCCGACCGCGAAGGCGCCGAGATGAGCGAGGACCCCGGCGCCCTGGCCGACGCCCTGGCCAAGCTGCAAAGCGCCAACCAAGCGCATCCCATGCAATCGGCAAAGCCCCAGAGCGCCCACCTGTTCATAGTCAATCCGCTCAGCGCCAAGGGCATGGCCAATCTGTTTTCGACCCATCCACCCATTGAAGAACGCATCGGCCGCTTGCGGGCCATGGGCGGCGGTTCGGGCTACAGCGGCGGCCGGGGCAGGGTGAACGTGGCCCCGCCGTCTCCGCCTCCCCCGCCCGGACCTTCCGCCGGGTCTTCAACGTCAAACCGGCCCGGTGGCGGCGGCAAGATTGACTGGAGTTAACTTGATGAACATCAGGCATTGGGGCATCATCGCCCTGGCCTTCGTCCTGGCCCTGTGCCTGGCGGCGGCCCCGGCATTGGCGAAACAGCAGAGCCCGGTGGTCAGGGCCGTCAAAAACGTGGGCCCGGCCGTGGTAAACATATCCACCACGGGCATTGTCAAGCGTTCGTTTGCCACCGGCGACCCGCTGATGGACCGCTTTTTCCAGGACATGTTCCGGCCCATGGTCCGGCGGCAAACCACCCTGGGCAGCGGCGTGATCATCGACGGCAAACGCGGGCTCATCATCACCAATCATCATGTGGTGGACGAGGCCTCGGAGATCAAGGTCCAGTTGGCCGATCGCCGGGTGTTCACGGCCAAACCGGTGGGCGCCGATCCCCATAGCGATTTGGCGCTGCTGCGCATAGACACCAGCGACAACCTGCCCCAGGTGGAGATAGCCCAGGGCGAGCCTCTGATGATCGGCGAGACGGTCATCGCCATCGCAACCCCTTCGGTCTGCAACACACCGTCACCGCGGGCGTGGTCAGCGCCCTGGGCCGCAGGGTGCCCATCGGCCCGGATGAGTGGATGACCGGCCTGATCCAGACCGACGCCAGCATCAATCCGGGCAATTCCGGCGGGCCCTTGGTGGACACCGACGGCAAGGTGGTTGGCATCAATACGGCCATCTTCCAACGGGCCCAGGGCATCGGTTTCGCCGTTCCCGCCGGGCGGGTGCGGCGGGTGGTCCAGGCGCTTTTGAAGGGCGCGCCGCCCCGGCCCATGTGGATCGGCGTGGGGGCCCAGGACCTGACGCCGGACCTGGCCCAGGCATTCGGCCTGCACGCGGCCTCAGGTGTTTTGATCAAGGACGTTTTGCCCGACAGCCCGGCCGCCGACGCCGGTCTCAAGCGCGGGCTGGTGATCTTGAGTGTTGACGGGCAGCCCCTGTTGGACCGCATGCACCTGATGGACATGCTGGACCAGACGCCGCCCGACGGCAGCCTGGCCTTTGAATGCACCGACGGCTACAAGACCTACCGGCTGGAGGTGAGGCCCGAGGAATTCCCCGAGAGCATGGCCCGCCGCATTGCCTGGGAGCGGCTGGGCCTGAGCCTGCGGGAAATGACCGACGCCGACGCCCGGCGCCATGGCGTGCGGCCCGGAGGCGCGGTGGTGGTGGACCAGGTGCGGGCCGGATCGCCCTGCGACGAGATCGGCCTACAGGCCGACGACCTGCTGTTGGGTGTCTGCGGGCGACCCACGGCGACCCTGGACGAACTGCGCAATCAGGTGGCCCGTTGCCGCTTCAACGACACACTCAGCGTTACGGCCCAACGGGGCCGGGTGACCAGGACAATAAGGCTCAAAGATTAGCGCAATAACTAATGAAATATGCCGTCAGCCAAGGCTTTTTACGCAATGGCTGACGGCATGTTGTTTTTGATGGCGGGCGCGGGGGTTATCCGATGGCGGCCTTGTAGGCGGCGGCGTCCATCAGCGAGTCCAATTGGGCCGGGTCGTCCAGCTTGATCCGGGCCAGCCAACCCGCGCCGTAGGGATCGTTGTTCAGCGCCGAGGGGTCGTCGTCCAGGGCCGCGTTGGCCTCCAGGACCAAACCGCTGACCGGGGCGATAAGGTCGCTGACGCTCTTGGCGCTTTCGATGGCCCCCATCTCCGAACCGGCCTCCAACTCGTCATCCTCTTCGGGCAGGTCTACATAGACCACCTTGCCCAATTGATCCTGGGCAAAGTCGCTGATGCCCACGGTGACTTCGGCATCGTCCAGGCGGCGCACCCACAGGTGTTCGGCGTGATACAAAAGATCGTCGGGAAAAGTCATGTCAGGCTCCCTTGCTTGAGGCTTCTGCGCCACAGGAAAAACAAAACAACCGCACTGCCCAGGGCCAGGCACCCGGCGAACACCGCCGTGGGGGCGACGTCGCCGAACAGTGGCTCACCCCGGAAATCGTCGCGGAACTGCTCGATGATCATCCGGGCGATGCCGTGCAACATTGTGTAGGTGAAAAACACCTGTCCGTAAAACCGGCGGCGTTTGCGTATTATCAAGGTGATTATGAAGATCAGAATCAGCGCGGCCGATGTATAGAGCTGGGTCGGATGCAGGGGCACGTCTTTGGGGGCCAGGCTTCCGGGGTTGGTGAATGTAACCGCGCATATGCCGCCCTCCCAGGGTTTGCCGTAGCAGCATCCTGCCATGAAGCAGCCGATGCGGCCGATGGCTTGGCCCAGGGGCGCGATGACTCCGGCGATGTCCATAAGCCTGAGCGTGGGCAGCTTGTAATGGCGGATCATGATAACGGCCACGGGCAGGCCCACGGCGATGCCGCCGTAGAAAACCAGGCCGCCCTGCCACAGGAAGAAAAACTCATACCATGGCTGGTATTGCAGCTTGTCCCACTCGATGATGTAGAAGGCAAGGCGGGTGCCCAGCAGGCCGCTGAGCATGGTGATTACGCCGACATTGGTGCACTTGTCCGGGTCCAGGCCGTCTTTATGGACCAGGTACAGGCCGAAGAACATGCACGCGGCCGTGCCCAGGGCCACGAACACGCCATAGCTGTAGAGAGTGAAAGAGCCTATCTGCAGGAGAATGGGATGCATTGGGATCTCCGGAGGTTCAGAGTTTTCCGCGCAACAGCATGTAAGCCAATAGGAACCCGCCCACGGTTATGGCCGAATCCGCCAGGTTGAACGCCGGGAATTGCCACCGGCCGTGATAGACCTGCACGAAGTCGATGACCATGCCCAGGCGCAGCCGGTCGACCAGGTTGCCCACCGCACCGCCGCAGATCAGGGCAAGGGACCAAAGGGCCAGCTTGTGGCGGCCCCAGGGCCCCAAGGCCAAAACGATGCAAAAACCCAGGGCGGCCAGGCTGATGGCCACCAGGAACCAGCGTCCGCCGTTGACGGAGGCCAAAAAACCAAAGGCCGCGCCTTTGTTGTAGGCCAGTATCAGCCGTAACAGGCCGTCGATGATCGACACGCCGGCCTGGGGCAGGAACCTTACGATCAAGGCCTTGGTCAGCTGATCCAGGCCGACCACGGCCAAACCGATGATCAACAGGGTCGATATACGCCTCAGCACAGGCTACTGTTCCTCGCCTGTCAGATCAAGCTTTTCCACTACCGACGCGCAACGTTCACACAGGTCCGGCAGGTCCTTGTTCTGGCCCACGGTGGCCAGCCTGGCCCAGCAGCGGGCGCACTTTTCATGGCCGCTGGGGCTGATGCCGACCTTCAGGCCCTTGATTTCCTCGCTGGCGAAGGCCTTGTCGTCAATGCTGTCGGCCACCTCGAACTGGCTGACCATGGTGATTTCCTGGAGCTTGCCGGCGTTGTCCCGGATGAAGCCGGCTATGTCTCCCTCGGCGGCCAGTTGCAGATGGGCCTCCAGGGAGTTGCCCACGACCTTGTCCTTGCGGGCAATGTCCAAGGCCCTGTTCACCTCGCCGCGAATGGCGATGAGCTTGTCCCAGTGCCCGGCCAGTTCGGCGTCCAACAGGCTGTCATCCGCCTTGGGCAGCGGGGCCATATGCACGCTGGGGGCGATGTCCTTGGCTCCGGGGATGTAGTCCCAGATCTCCTCGGCCGTGAACGACAGGATCGGAGCCATCAGCGTGGTCATGGTCATCAGAACCTCGAACAAGACCGTCTGGGCCGCCCGGCGGGCCGGGTCGTCGGTGGCGTTGGTGTAGAGACAGTCCTTTTGCACGTCCAGGTAGAAGCCCGACAGATCCACCACGCAGAAATTATGCAGGGCGTGGAAACAGGTGTGGAAGGCATAGTCGTCATACCCGGACCGCACCTTTTTGATCAGCGTTTGCAGGCGGTGCAGCATCAGCCGGTCCATTTCGTCCATGGCCTTGGGATCCACCGCGTGCTTGGCCTTGTCAAAGTCATCAAGGTTGCCCAGCAAAAAGCGCATGGTGTTGCGGATGCGGCGGTAGGCCTCGGCAAGCTGCTTGAGGATGTCCTGGCTCAGGCGGATGTCGACGGTGTAGTCCTCGGCCGCCACCCACAGGCGCAGGATCTCGGCGCCGTACTGCTTGATTATTTTTTCCGGGGCGATGGTGTTGCCGATGCTCTTGGACATCTTGCGCCCCTCGCCGTCGACCACGAATCCGTGGGTCAAGACCTGCTTGTATGGCGCGGCCTGGCGGGTGGCTTCGGCCAACAGCAGTGAGCTGTGGAACCAGCCGCGGTGCTGGTCCGAGCCCTCCAGATACATGTCGGCGGGCCAGGTCAGGTCCGGGTGCTCTTCAAGCACCGCCGCCTGGGAGCAACCCGAGTCGAACCATACGTCGAGGATGTCGGATTCCTTGGCCAGTTGCTTTTTGCCGCAGATGGGGCATACGGCCAGGGCGCCCAGCAACTCCTCGGGCGTTTTGGAGAACCAGGCGTCGGCGCCTTCGGCCTCGAAGGCCTTGACCACCTGCTCGGCCATCTGCGGGGTCAGCACCGACTCGCCGCAGGATTCGCAGCGGAACACGGTGATGGGCACGCCCCAGGAGCGCTGGCGGCTGATGCACCAGTCCGGGCGGTTTTCGATCATGCCGTAGATGCGCTCGCGGCCCCAGGACGGCACCCAGCGCACGTCATCGGTGATGGCCTTGAGCGAACGCTTGCGCAGGTCGTTTTCCTCCATGGAGATGAACCACTGGGGCGTGGCCCTAAAGACCACCGGCTGCTTGCAGCGCCAGCAGCAGGGATAGCTGTGGGTGATCTTCTCGGTGGCCAAAAGGGCGCCGACCTCGCGCAGCTTTTCGACGACCTTGGCGTTGGCCTCGAAGACCTGCATGCCCGCGAAGAACTCCACGTCTTCCAGGAAGCGGCCTTCGTCGTCGATGGGCGCGTAGGCGTCCAGGCCGTAACGCAGGCCGGTTTCATAGTCCTCGCGGCCGTGGCCCGGCGCGGTGTGCACCAGGCCGGTGCCCGCGTCCAGGGTCACGTAGTCGGCAAGCACGCCCACCGATTCGCGGTCGTACAGCGGATGCTTGGCCTTAACGCCCTCGATGTCGGCGGCGTCGATGGAGCAGAGCTTTTCCCAGCCCTCCAGCCCGAAGGCGTCCATGTTCAGCGGGGCCAGGCGTTCGGCCAGGATGTAGACCTTGCCGCCCTGCTCAACGGCCACGTAGTCCAACTCCGGGTTGGCGGCCACGGCCAGGTTGGCCGGGATGGTCCAGGGCGTGGTGGTCCAGATGACCAGGCTGACGTCCTTGCCGGCCAGCTCGGGGTATTTGCCGCTGATGTCGGTGAGCAGTTTGAAGGCCACGAAGATGCTGGGGCTGGTGTGGTCGTGGTATTCCACCTCGGCCTCGGCCAGGGCCGTGCGGCAGTCGGCGCACCAGTACACCGGCTTCTTGGAGCGGTACACGGCCCCGGAAGCGTATATGTCGCAGAACTCCTTGGCGATCTTGGCCTCGTAGGCGTACTTCATGGTCAGGTACGGATCGGGCCAGTCGCCCAATACGCCCAGGCGGATGAATTCCTCGCGCTGGATGTCGATGAATTTCTCGGCATACTTGCGGCAGCGCTGGCGGATCTCCAGGGTGGTTTTGTTGCAGGCCTCGTCGCCCAGGTTTTTGGTGACCTGATATTCGATGGGCAGGCCGTGGCAGTCCCAACCGGGCACGTACACCGCGTCGTAACCGGCCATCTGGCGGCTCTTGACGATGAAGTCCTTGAGAATCTTGTTAAAGGCCGTGCCGGTGTGAATGTGGCCGTTGGCATATGGCGGACCGTCGTGCAGAATGAACTTTTCGCGGCCCTCGCTCTGCCGGCGAATCATGTGGTAGAGGTCTTCGGCGTCCCAGCGGGACAGCATTTCGGGCTCACGCTCGGGAAGACCAGCCTTCATCGGGAAGCTGGTCTTGGGCAGGTTCAGGGTTTTTTTGTAGTCCATGGTTCCATTCCTAATATGCCGCTAAAACGGCCCCAACCCAGGGCCGCAAATATTCTTATGCAGAATACAGGTTTGTACCATACGGGAGCGCCAAGTCAAGCCCGGCCCAACCCAATGCACGGGTTCCCAAAGAGGGGGGCAGCACTCAGAGCCCCAACAAACACCAGTGGCCCCGGACATACGGTATCCGTCATCGACTTGAGAGCAGGTTTTCTTTTTACGGCCTCGGTGCCCTTTCCTGCTCCGCGCTGATTCAAGCTTCCTGGAAAGCCAATATTTCCCTGGGGGGGAGACGGGGAGCCCCTTTCGACAAAGGTGGTCCCCGTCTCCCCCCCCAGACCTCCTCTCCCCCCTCCAAATGACGTTGCCTCGAGTTGGGTCTGAGATGTCCTGGGATATGCTGGAACTTGTAGATGTTCAGTGCGCGTTGGCGGATGGGAACACCCGTCTCAAGCAGGATTACGCCATGACTCGGCGTGCGGGTTGTGCCACATGGCAGATTTGGGGCCGGTTGGGTCTGGCTATTCGCAGCAATTAAACCCCAGATCTACGGACTGCTGGCCATGGATGGCCAGCCCGGCGCGGCGCGCTAGCCACGCGCCGTAAGCCCCGGATCGGATTTACTCCGTCCGGGGCGCTGCAACTTGGCCCAAGGGCGGGCCAAGTTGCAAGAAATCCCAGGCCGAATCGTTCGGCGCATTTGGCTTGACTGGGGGGGCGGCGGACGCTAGGCTTTGTCAGACAAAAAGGCACGAGATAAAGGGGCTTAGGTGGGCATATTAAGTAAGTTTTTCGGCAAGGAAAAAACCAGGGACCGGCTGTTTGTCTTGAGCATCGACGGCCTGCCCCATTCGTTTTTGACCCAGCCAAGGGGCGAGGCCCTGATGCCCAATCTCGTTGGGCTGACCGACGATGGAGCTTTCGGCCGGATGAACTCGGTCCTGCCCACGGTGAGCAGTGTGGCCTGGGCCTGTTACGCCACCGGCGTAAATCCCGGCAAACACGGCGTTTTCGGCTTTGTGGACCGCCAGCCCAGCCCCTTTGAGACCTGGGTGCCCACGGCCAGGGATTTGAAGGCACCGGCCATCTGGGACCTCATGGGACGCACGGGCAAGGAAGTGGGTGTGATCAACGTGCCGCTTTCGTATCCGCCCAAACAGGTCAACGGATTCATGATCAGCGGTTTTCTGAGCCCGGACGTGGCAAGCGCGGTGTATCCCATGGATCTGGCGCCCCGGCTGATTGAGCTTGATTACCGCATCGAGGCCGATACATCCCTGGCCGCCCAGGACCCCACGGCCTATCTGGCCGATCTGGGCGAAACCATGGGACGGCGCTTCAACGCGGCGTTTCAACTCATGCTCTCGCAGTCGTGGGACTTTTTCCATCTGCATATCATGGGCGGCGACCGGGTCAACCATTTCTATTGGGGCCAGTGGGAAGACGGCGGACCGGCAGCGGCCGGATTCGATGATTTTTACCGCCGCCTGGATTCGTACATCGGCGAACTGGCCCAACACCTGCCGCCCGGCTGCCGCTTGATGGTTTTGAGCGAGCACGGCTTCACCAGGGCCAAGGGCACGGTGTTCGTCAACCGCTGGCTGGAGGAAAACGGCTATCTTCACTTCAGTCGGGGCCGCAAGGAACTGCGCAACATGCACCCCGAGAGCAAGGCCTACAGCCTGGTGCCGGGCCGCATCTATATAAATCTGGAGGGCCGGGAAGAACGGGGCCGCGTCGCCAACGGCAAGCCCTATGAAGAGCTGCGGGAGGAGCTTGTCAACCGCCTGAGCGGCTTGCCTCATCCCGAAACCGGCCAGCCCGTGCTGGGCCGGGTCTTCCGGCGCGAGGAGATCTACAGCGGCCCGCACATCAGCCGGGCCCCGGATCTGATCATCGAACCCCTGAACGGCTACGACCTCAAGGCCAACCTCACCGGCCCTGGCGTGGTGGGCCCGCCAGAGCTTTCTGGGGTGCACACCTTTGACGACGCCTTCCTGTACATCGGCGGCAGCCAGACGCCCCTGGAGGACGGACGGTTCTCCATCCTGGACGTGACGCCCACGGTTTTAAAGCTGATGAACATCGCCGCCCCCCAAAACATGGACGGCCGGTCCCTGTTATGAGCGGGGCCTTCACGGTCTGGCTCACCGGCCCGCCCGCATCGGGCAAAACCACCCTGGCGGTCCTGCTGGCCGAGGCCCTGGAGGCGGCCGGGTTGGAAGTGCAGGTCCTGGACTGCGGCAGGCTGCACCGGGATTTCTTTCCGGGCGTGGTTTTCAGCCGCGAGGAACGCTCCCTGGTCACCCTGCGCATGGCCCGGTTGGCCCGGATGCTCAATAAACACAATGTCTGCTGCGTGGTCTGTCAGATCGCGCCGTATGCCGCCGACCGTCTGGAGGCCCGGCGCATGATCGGCGAATATGTCGAGGCTCATCTGGACTGCCCCCTGGAGCAACTGGTCAACCGCGACCAAAGCGGCATCTACGCCAGGGCCCTGGCCGGAGAGGCCAAGGGCGTCACCGGAGTGGACGATCCATACGAGGCCCCGGAAGACCCCGAAGTCGTTTGCCCCACCGACCGCCAGACGCCCAGACAAAGCACGGCGGCCATTCTGAATTATCTGTTGGAAGCCGGTTTGCTGGAGGGCGGGGTTGACCCGAACCCGGATGAAGGTCCGGCCTATACGCCCGAGCAGGAAAAAATTATTCGCCAGCGCCTGGCCGACCTGGGCTATATTTAGACACTCAATTCAAATGTACTGATCAGACCTTCCAGGGGAGGCAAGGGCATGAAAAGGTTCCTAGCGTTTCTTTTTGTCACGGCGCTGATGCTGATGGTTGGAAGCGCCGCTTTTGTCCAAGCCTAAGAGATTACGGGCGCGGTGAAGATCAATATCGTCTCGGACGTTGACGGCGCTCCATTGCCCGGCGTGGAATGCACCCTGAACTCTAGCTCGTTCAACCGCACGGTCGTAACCAATAGCGCGGGCATTGCGCTTTTCAGGGGGGTGAAGCCGGGCTGCTATTACCAGTTCAAGGCGACCTTGCCCGGCTTTGAAATCTATATCCGCGATGGCGTGATGGTTTCAATTGGCCAAACCATCACGTTTGATGTACGGCTGAAGTTGGCGAATCAATAGGCCCGGATTAGAAACCTTCCTGGATAGCCTTTTCCACGGCCGGGATGTCGATGCTCAGCTCCTGCATGCCGATGATCTTGCCCCGGCTGTTCACAACGATCACCGTGGGCGTGGCGTCCAGCTCAAGGGCCTCGGCCAGGGGTTCGGCGTCGTTTGGTCCGCTGTCGAGGATCACCGGGCCGGGCAGAGCGTTTTTATGGGCATAGGCCTTGGCGGCCGGGGCCATGGCCGGGCCGTCGCAGTTGATCATGATCAGTTTGAACGGGTTGCCGTCGTAGCGCCGGGCCAATTCCAGCAGGCCGGGGGTGTACTTGCGGCAATAGGGACATGACACCGACCAGTAGATGATCAGGCCCACCTTGCCTTCCAAATCCGTTTTCAGGTCGTGACTGCCGCCGTCGGTGTCGGGCAGGTTAAGCGCGGGCAGTTCTCCGCCGGGCGCGACCATGGCCGCAGCGGGCCCGGCCAGAATCAGCGCTACGCAAAAAATAAAAATTCCACCAATCAGTGCCTTGAACATGAATCGCCCTCATGGCTTACTATGAACATTGTTAACACAAAAGGCTCCGGCGGCTCCGCCTTCACTCTAGCAGAGGCCATGGCGGCATGCAAAGCCGACAACGGCCGCAAGGCTCGCGGATGATCAAAATCAGCCAGTATGAACAAGTAACCCAGTATCTGCTGGGCACCGAGCACGACGGCAACGTGCTTTACTGGTGCGCCTGCTACCAGATCGACGACCTGCTCATCGACACCGGCCACCCCCACGGCGCGGCCGAGCTGTTAAAGGCCCTGGACGGCCGGGGCGTCAAGCGGGCCGTGATCACCCACCACCACGAGGACCATATCGGAGCCAACGCCCTGCTGCGCGATGAACTGGGCGTGGAACTGTTCGCTCCGGAAAGCTCCCTGGAACTGATCGAAAAGGGCTTTCCCCTGAAATTCTACCAGGAGTTGGTCTGGGGCCATCCCCAATCCAGCAGGCCGCGGCCCCTGGGCGATACGGTGTCCACGGCCAACTACAGCCTGCAAGTCATCCCGGCGCCGGGTCACAGCCACGACCATGTCATCTTCTTCGAGCCCCGCAAACGCTGGGCCTTTACCGGCGACGTTTATTTCGTCCTGGAGCCAAAGACCGCCCGGGCCGATGAAAATTTCGCCCAGGGCCTGGAATCATTAAAGCGCCTGCGGGCCCTGGAGCCAGAGGTGCTGTTCACCGGCCTGGGCGATATCGTCACAGATGCCTCCGGGGCCCTGGACCATTGCATTGCCTATCTGGAGCGTACGGCCGCTGAAATCGCCGCCTTGGCCGCCGACGGCCTGGAGCCCCCGCTGATTGTGGAACGGCTGTTCGGCCGGGAGAGCAGCCTGCGCGAAATGACCGAAGGCCACATGTCATACGAGAACTTTGTAAAGGCCTTTACCGAACAGGAAAAAACCACCTGAGCGCTTGCAAAGCGTCTTGTATTCGGAGTTGCCGGCAAAGTAAATTAGAAAACCGGAAGGATCACGGGCGCGTCAGCCCTCAAGCGCCCCCGGATTTAAATTAAAACCAAGGGAGGAGACCACAGTGTTGAAAAAGAGTTTGAGCATGCTGACCGTCGTGCTGTTTGCCGCCATGTGTCTATGCGCGGCGGCAGTGGCCGCCGACACCGCCGCCATGATGAAACAGGCGGATGATGCCTGGGCCCAAAGGGCCGACAAGGCCAAGACCCAGGAAGCCGCCGATCTGTACGAAGCTATTTTGGTCGAAGAGCCCACCAACTATGACGCTGCCTGGAAGGCCGCCAAGGCCCTCTACCGGGTCGGCGACAAGGGACCCGACGACGCCAAGGAAGCCACCTTTGAAAAGGCCGTGAATTTGGCCAAAAAAGCCGTGCAGATCAAACCAGACGATCCCATGGGCCACTACTGGCTGGGCGTTGTCTACGGCCAGTACGGCAAGGCCAAGGGCATCAGCAAGAGCCTGAGCCTGGTCGATCCCATCAAGGAAGAGATGGCCTTTGTCATTAGCAAGGACCCCAAATTTGAAGGCGGCGGCGCCCAGCGCGTTCTGGGCCGTTTGTACTTCAAGCTGCCCGGCCTGTTCGGCGGCGACAATGACAAGTCCATCGAATACCTCGAGGAAGCCGTCAAGATCGGCCCCAACTACTACCTGAATCACGTATTCCTGGCCGAAACCCTGGCCGACGAGGGCGAGGATGAGCGCGCCGAGAAACTGCTGAACCAAGTAATCAACGCCAATGATCCTCCCGCTGGTTTGGAGCCGGAAATGGCCGACTGGAAAGCCGAGGCCAAGCGCGTGCTGGAAGACATGTAGCACGTCACCGGTTTTTATAGGACAATAAAGGACCGGCTCCGATGTGGGGCCGGTCCTCCTATTTCAGCCCAGGGAAGCAACTATGCGCAAACCAGTTTTGGACATCGCCGAATGCACCATGTGCGAAGGCTGCCTGGCCGTGGCCCCCGAAGTGTTTGAACTTAACCCTGCCGGAGGGTACATTGAAGTCAGGGATCTGGAGCAATATCCCGAAGACGCCGTGCAGGAGGCCATTGCCGTCTGCCCGGCCGGGTGTATCCAATGGCAGGAGGACTAAAAGCGCATGAAACAGTGGAAATGCACGGTCTGCGGCTATATCCACCAAGGCAAGTACCCGCCTGAAAAATGCCCCCAGTGCGGGGCGGACATCAACCGTTTCATCCTTCTGGAGGAGTTGCCCGCCGAGCTTGAAAAGATGCTCCGGGAGGCCTTTGCCGGGGAGGCCAAGGCCCATGTGCGCAACCTGGCTTTCGCCCGCCAGGCCAGGGCCGAAGGCTATGAAGACATCGCCAGGCTGTTCGAGGCCGTGGCCGAGGCCGAGCGGGTTCATGCCGATGAATACCTGGTGTTTTTGCAGGGGGTCGTTGGTTCAACCGAGGAAAACCTGAAAAGGGCCTTTGAAAACGAGATGGCCGCCAAACAGGATTATTATCCGCCGATCATCAAACAGGCCTTTGACCAAAAGCGCGAGGACGTGGCCTACGCCCTGGTCCGGGCCAGGGACGTGGAGGGGCGTCACGCCCAGCTCTACAAGGAAGCTCTGAACGCCATGGTCAACGACCGTGAGCTGACCTACCATGTCTGCGAGGTCTGCGGATACGTGTTCGACGATGAACCGCCCGAGGAATGCCCGGTGTGCCGGGCGGCCAGGGCCACCTTCAAGCGCATAGGTTAAATGGTTGCGGCCATGAGCGACGCCTCGCCCATCGAATTCGTCCGTTTGCTCAAGGACCAGGCCTGCGGCAAGGGCCTGTGCAATGCGGCCTTTTTCGTGGGCTCGGGCTTTTCCAAGGCCTGGGATAGCCGCTCACCGGGCAGCAGCGAGTTGTTCACCATCGACGTGGCTCAACTGGATGTGGACCGGCGTCTGCCCCGGCTGATGTCCTATCTGGAATCCCACGGCTACGAGGCCGCCCCGCGCATAACCCCGGCCATGCTCAAGGACCTTATCTATCAGCTCAACATGCAGCTCAAGTATCCGGAGATCCGCAGCCGCTATGTTGACGACCAGAATCTGCACCTGGTCCAAAACGAGATCAAGGCCCTGATCCATCTGAACTTTGAGCAATCACTGCCATTGGACTACTGGGACGAGAATTTGGGCAAGCTGCCATTGCCGGAAAGGCCTTCGGGGAACCAGAGCGCCATCCTGGACTTCTTCCGCCTGATCGATTCCCTGGAGGACTGCACGGCCCCCTGGCCCAGGGGCGTGCGGCATCATTTCATCACCACCAACTATGATTTTATTATCGAAACCATCCTCGACGGCGTTTTGCCGCCCCAGGAAAGCTATCACCGCCACAGCTACCGGGGATTCACGCCGGGCAGCGTCTCGGGCCGCAGCGACATCCCCGGCGTGCAGGCCCATTGGATGGTGGATCAGCTTCTGAAGATCAACGGAGGGTTCGAGATCCTGCGCGGCGACACGGGCAACTACTGCCTGGAATACCGCCGCCGCAGCCTGGAGCAGGTGGCCGCCCACGCGCCCATCATCATGCCGCCCAGCCGGGAGCAGAACTACGATGACCCGTATTTCCGGGCCCTGTTCACCAAGGCCGTGCGCCTGTTGCAGGAATGCCAGATTCTGGTCATCGTGGGCTACAGCTTTACGGTGGAAGACTCGCTGCTGCGCTTTTTGCTGCGCCAGTTCGCCGAAACGGCCGCCGACGCCCGCAACAAGGTGATCTTTTATGTGGGCCGCACCAAGAGCGCGTCCCAAAAAGACAAGATCACCGCCGTGTTCCCCTGGTTTCAGCAATCCGGCCCGGAACGCATCTTCACCTACAGCAAGGGTTTCACCAATTGGGCCAAGGCCGTACTCAGCGAGATGTGAAGAAGCTATAAAGACAATGAAAGTTTATAAGTACCGCAGTCATCAATATTTGAAAGAATATCTAAAAGATATTGGTGGTAATAGAGCTTGGTTCGCTAAAATTTCCTCTCTGAATGATCCCTCCGAAGCAAAGATTAATAAACGTGGTGATTTTTTTGACCTTTCAAAAGAAATCGCTTTTTTATTAGAGATTGGTGATAAAGGAAGTGTAGGTCAGTCCGCAATTAATGTGTCAGAGCAGTTTGCTAAGCTCCTTTGTCAAATCAAGCATTATGGAGTTTATTCAACTAGTAAAAGATGGGATGACGAAATTATGTGGGCGTGCTATGCGGATTCTCACAAGGGGATTTGTATAGAGTATGACCTAGAGTGGCTATTAACTTTTCACTGCCAAAAAACAATGTATTCAGTAGATGTTAACTATCAAGAATTCGTACCGGTAATTGATTTGTTAAAATGTGTGATGGAGCAACCCCAAAATATAATTTGGTTGTTGAAGAAAATAATAGGCGTGAAATCAATATCATGGCAGCACGAGGATGAATTGAGATTGCTTGCTGAGCCCCATGGTTCAGTTGAATATGATTTCCGAGCTATAACGGCAATATATTTTGGTTGTAAAGCTGAAAGTGAACTCAGACTATCCGTAATGGAAACCTTTAAAGACAGAGATATTGATTATTATTTAGTAGAACCAGAAAGATATTCGTATACTTTTAAACGCACAGAAGTGCCTGATCCATTTACAAGTAAAAACAGATATCCATATTCTGTTGCTCCCGTAGAGCAACATGCAATATTGATAACAGAAGAAACGCGCCCCTATGAAAGGTTAATTAATAAAGCGGTTGAATTAGTATGCCAATCTCAACTTTGCAAACAAGTTGATTTTGCAGAAGTTTATTTTTCCAAAGATACTAAAAAGATTCCAACTGTTTATATTGATTTCAGAGACCAGTTGAATGAAGTGAGAAGGTGGATCATTTCAGAGGAGCTAATAGATATACATAACCAGAGATCATCATAATTAGTTTATGCCCCCCACCGTGTCCACGAATACGGTGGCCAGCACGGCAAGGTACTCGAATTCCAGGAAATTGGTGGCGGTAAGGTCGAAGAGCAGACGGCAGGTGGCCGGGAACTCGGCGTCGCCGGGATACAGCACCACCTGCACCGGCAGCTTGGGCAACAGCTCGATGATCCAGCTCCGGCCGCCAGAGCCCGTCTCGCCGCCTGGCCGTGCGCCCATCCGGGCCAGGGCCGCGGCAAAGCCGCCGGGGTCCTTGCCGGCGGAGCGGGCCAGACGAGATTCCAGGCGTGCGCCGGAATAGCTGCTCTGGGCTGGAACAAGCTTGGTGAGTTGATCCAGGGGCACGAAGCGTCCGGCGGATTCTCCCATGCAGCGGTACATTATATATCCTGCCAAGACCGAGCCATGCACCGGGTGAACCGGCTTGCCGTCGGTGCGGGTCACGCCGCTTTTTTCCAGCAGATAGAGGCGCCCCAGCATTGGGATCTCCACCTGGCCGTTATCGCGGAGCCTCAGGCCCATGTCCGATGCCGCGGCCCGCACCGGAAAGCGGCGCAGGCGCTCCAGCAGATCGCGGTAAATGATGTCGCGGCCCGGTTCATCGACCATGAAATTTCCTATACCGGTTTAACCATCTGGGCCAAGGCCGTGCTCAGCGAGATATAGCCAGGGCGGCAACCGTGTCCACGAAAACCGTGGTCAGGGTGGACAGGTGATTGAATTCCAGAAAATTGATGGCAACAGGATCATAGAGTAGGCGGCAGGTGGCCGGAAATTCATCGTCGCCGGGGTAGAACACCACCTGGGCCGGCAGCTTGGGCAACGGCTCGATAAGCCAGCTATGGCCGCCGGAGCCCACCTCGCCGCCGGGCCGGGCGCCCATGCTTTCCAAGGCCAGGGCAAAGGCCTGCGGGTTGTTGTCGGCAATCCGGGTCAGGCGCGCTTCCAGCTTGACCACGGCGTGGCTGATCTTGCCCGGAACCCGCTCGGTGAGGTGACCCAGGGGCACATAGCTCCCGGTGGGCCGGCCCGCGCCCCGGCGCATCAGATAGCCGGCCAACACCAGGCCTTGCATGGTGGATACGGGCGCTTCGTCGACGTGGCTGACGCCGTTTTGGCCAACCAGATAGAGGCTGCCCAGCATGGGTATCTCCGCCTGGCCGGTGTCTCGGCAGTTTAGCCCCATTTCCCCGGCCGTGGCTGCGATTGGAAAGGTCCGCAACCGCTCCAGCAGATTGCGGTAGATTATCTCATGGTCCAGATCCTCAGACATGGCTCCCCTTACAGATTCTTGACCATCGTGGCATATCCCTGGAAATCGAAAAACACGCCCAGCATGGGCTCCCTTTTACGCTCGGTCACTTGAAAGCCGTGGCGCTGGTAGAGCCTCTCGGCTCCGTCATTGCCCTTGATCACCTCCAGGCGGACGGACGACAGGCCATTTGAGCGGGCCAACTCGTCAAGGCGCTTTAGCAACCCGCCGCCAACACCAAATCCCCGGAATCCGGCGTCCACGGCAATGGCGTCAACCAGCAGTTCATTTTTCCGTGGCTTTTCATCGAACAGGCTCAGTAAAACCATGGCCCGCACGGCCCGGCCCAGACCCAGGCTGTGGCGCATGGCGTTAAAACGCCAATTGCCCGCGAAGCATGTTTTCATGTCGTGAAAACCGGCCACGCCCACCAATTGACCGCCCTGGATGGCCACAACGGCCAAATGCGGCACAATGGAGGCGGCTATCAACTCAACGCGCTTGGCCGGGTCCTTGATCATGGGGCCAAACTTTTGGATGAACGCCTGATCATAGAGCAGGGCGGCCTGATGGCGCATGGCCTCGGGCAGTCCCAGACGGTATTGAATGGTTTGGCCGTCCAAGCCTAGCCGCCGATCTTGTCGTTGATGCGGTCCATCACCGGCGTGTCCACGCCCAGTTCTTTGGCCGTCTGGTAAACCTCGTTGAAGAACACCAGCATGTCCGAGGCCCCCGCCTGGAAGTGCCCGGCCTGCACGGCCCGCTGGCCCCAGAGGGTGTTGCCCAGGAATTGCTGATAAAAATCAACGGTGTTTTCCAGAGGCTGGTCCAGAAACGGCCCGCTGTCCGGGTAGGTGCGCGGGTCCACGCCCCTGGCTTCCAGCACGCCCAGGCCTTCCCGCACAGCCAGAACCATCATCTCCATGGTTTCCTTGTCGGCGATCATGGCATCCAGGCCGCCGGCGTACAGGGCCGTGCCGATCATGCCCGAGCTGATGGCCTGGTGCTCCCAGAGCCACTTGATCATGTCCTGCTTGAGGTCCGGGCCGAATCCGCCCCTGGCGAAAATTTCGATGATGCGCTCCAGCCGGGGGCTGTCAGCCCCTTCCCATTCGCCCAGGCGAACCACCGGAGCCACATTGGCCACGACGGTCTGCTCCCGGCGTCCGGCGCTGCACGCCGAATAGCCCCACAAATAGCGGTCTCGGCTCAGCAGGGAGTCCATCTCGGAGGTTCCTTGCCAATTGGCCGTGAACATCAGAAACTGGGCCTTGGGGACGGAGTCCTTGATATCTGCCACGGCCTGGGCGGCGTTGCGGCCCTGGGTGGGTACCATCACCAGTTCGTACTCGTCTTCCGGGGTGACGATTTCGGTGAGCTTGGGCTGGTAGTATTCGGTGTAGGTCTTTTCCTCGCCGCCCCGGGTGTCCAACAGATCCAGCTCTATGCCGTCGTCAACCTCGGCGGCCCGGCCCGGCCGCAGCTTGTGGGTGACATCCACGCCGCCCCCGGCCAAGGCCCAGCCGTGAACCACGCCCATCAAACCCATGCCCACGATCAGCGTCTTCATGCCAAGGCCTTTCCGTTAGGTTGTACGTTTAAGAGTCAGCCAGCGCCCGGGAAGCCAGGTCAGCCACAGGGCGGGCAGCAGCATTATTATATCGCGGAACGCGGCCTCCAGCCCGGCTGCGTGTTCTCCGGCCTGGCCGGGGAAACAGCCGCAGTCATAGCCCGCGCCGATAAACCAGGCATAGAGCATCAAACCTGTGAACATGACCAAAAGACCGGCCGAGCATAGGGCCGCGGCCCTGGTCCATACTCCGGCCAGAAGCAAAAAGCCGACCAGAAGTTCCATCCAGGCCAGCAGTACGCTCAAGGGCTGGACCAGCAGCAGGGGCAGCACCTCGTAGCGCCCCACGGAAACGGCGAAACCGGCCGGGTACCAAACCTTGTCGTAGCTGGCGTAGATAAACAGCCAGGCCAAAAAAAGGCGGCAGCCGATGCTGATAAGCTGTTTGATGGTGCTCAATTGTTCCTCCGGCGTTTGGCGCGCACCGGCAGACCGGCCTCCCGCCACTGCTCAAAGGTGGCCTGCATTACGCGTACGTCGGCAAATTCCAACTCCCGCAGGCGCTGGGCAACCCAGGCCGCCGGGTGACGGCTGCGGCTGCGGCCATAGACCACCAGGGTCGGCGCCCCGCGCAAGACCTCTTCCAGCAGGGGATAGAGCTTGTCCCATTCCTCCCGGTTTAGGTTCACCGCTCCCCGAATATGGGCCTGCTTGTAGTCGCCGGGATCCCTGGCGTCGATGAACATGGCCCCGTTTTCCCGCAGATCGGCGGCGTCGGTCATGCTCACCGGTTTCCACAGGGGCCGGGACACCTCGGGCGGCAGGAGGCCGAGGCCCTGGGGCGCCAGCAGGTTGAAGAACAGTCCGGCCAGGGCGGCCGCCGCTACAATGAGCAGGGCCCGCAGTATGGTTTTTTTAAAAATAGATTCGCTCATGCATCAAATCCGCAAATAGACGTGCTCCAGATTAACGCGGCTAGCCTTGGTCCGCAAGTGGCCGAAGCTGTGTTACAATATTTGTCAAACCCATTGATACCACCTTTTAACCGGAGTTCGTCCATGGCGCAGATATTGGCCATCCACGGCAGCCCCCGCCACAAGGGTAATACTACCACGCTACTCAACCGCGCGGTTGAAGGTGCGAAGGCCGCCGGGGCCGATGTTGAGGAAATTCACCTGCGCGATCTGAAAATTTCGCCCTGCCTGGAGATTTACGGCTGCAAGGCCGACGGCCGCTGCGTGATCAAGGACGATTTCCAGGGACTCTACGACAAACTCACCGCCTGCAAGGGCCTGATGCTGGCCTCGCCGATGATGTTCTATACGGTCAGCGGCCACACCAAGGCCTTCATGGACCGCTGTCAGTCGTTGTGGGTAAAGAAATACTGGCTGGAAAAACAGCCGTTTGGCAAGCTGGACCAGAGCAAGAAGGGCCTGTTTGTCTCCGTGGGTGCTACCACGGGCAAAAAACTTTTCGACGGCGCTCTATTAACGGTCAAATACTTCATGGACACCCTGGACATGCCCCTGTGGCGCAGCCTGCTGTACCGGGGCCTGGATTTTGAGGGCGATGTGGAAGAACACCCCGAATACCTCAAGGAGGCCCATGATGCGGGCATGGAGATGGCCAAGCTGCTCCATGTTTGACCCCCGGTGCTGATGGCCGCTTGCACCTGGATTGTTTATATTGCATAATCGGTTAGTTGCAAAAAAAGTTAAAAGCTGGAGGGTGCAATGGCGCCTTTGTCTGGTCTAGAACCGAGACCTCCCCTGGAGGAGCGGGACCTGGATGACCGCCTGGCGGATATCCGCCTTCTGGTGCTGGAGATGGAGGGCGTGGTCACCGACGGATCGGTGTTGCTGGGTCCGGACGGCGGCCAGAGCCTGCGTTTCAGCAGGTCCGACGTCCTGGGTTTAAAGAGCCTGGCGGGCATCGGGGTCTCCGTATTGGTTCTGGCCCACACCGGCCTCAAGGCCGCCGCCGAGTATTGCAGGCTGACCGGGGTGGAATTGGCCACCCACCAGGACGACAAGAGCCAGTTGTTGCAGCTGTTGGCCCACAAGCGCGGCGTAAAGCCCTTTGAAGTGCTGTATGTGGGCGCGGATCTCGACGACATGGACTGCATGTTCCAGGTGGGCGTGGCCGCCTGCCCGGCCCAGGCCTCCCGCTGGGTGGCAACGGCGGCTCATCTGGTCACCGATGCCCCCGGCGGCGGTGGCGCACTGCGGGAAATCTGCGACACTCTGCTGGCCAAACGGACGCCCCAAACTGAAAACTAAGCTTACGCGATATTCGGGTTAAGGCATGTTCATCTCAGACAAACCGGACAACTACGAAAAGGTGTATCAGGAGCTGATTCCCAAGCTGGCCGGGGCCAATCTGGGCCAAAACGCCGCCGGGCTGGGCATACAGGCCGCCGGGCACAGCGTTCCGGTGACCCTGTTCGGCAGGGATTACCTGGTGGGTCCCACCGGCGTGACCATGGCTGACGGCTCCGAGGCCGAGATGATCCCGCGCATTGTTTTGTCTTATTATATGACCCACGGCGGCAGTGGCGAGCCCGCCGGCAAGCCCGCGCCCTATCGAGAACTACCCGGCGGCGCGGATTTCGCCCGCAGCCTGTCCGAGATCGTTGACGGCCGCATTGTCAGGTATTTCAGCGGCCGGCTCGACGCCCTCAAGGCCGCCTGCGAGGCAATCGGCGGCCGGGCCGAGAGCATGGGCATAAGCTGCGACGCGGGCTATGTGTTCGATGCCCTGCCCAAATTGCCGATGATGATGACCTTTTACGACGTGGATGAGGACTTTCCGGCCGAGGCCAAAGTGTTTTACGATATAACAGCTCCCAATTTCCTGGATATGGAATGCCTGGCCGTGATGGGGCTGGTCCTGGCCCTGGAACTGGAGCGGGCCGACGGGGAAAATTAGGAGACTTGCGAATACTACTGCATATATGCTGCGCGCCCTGCGCCATGATGCCCCTGGAGGATCTGCGGGCCGACGGCGTGGAGGTCATGGGCCTGGCCTACAATCCCAATGTGCAGCCGTATACGGAAAATGTGCGCCGCCAGGCAACCCTGGAACAGTGGGCCGCCGAGGAGGGCCTGCGCCTGATTGTCCAGGACGAGTATGACCCGGAGTCCTGGCTGCGCCGCGCGGCCTACCGCGAAAGGCAGCGCTGCCGCTTGTGTTACCACCAGCGACTGACCAGGGCGGCCCAGGTCGCCAAGAAAGGCAAATTCGACGCATTCAGCACCACGTTGCTGTACTCTGTACGTCAGAAGCATGATTTGATTGTGGAAACAGGACGCCAGGTGGCCGCCGAGCGGGGGATAAAATTCCATTACCGCGATTGGCGGCCCAAGTGGCAGCAAGGCGTCAGCGCCTCTCTGGAGAGGGGACTGTACCGCCAGCAGTATTGCGGCTGCATCTACTCGGAGCGCGACCGTTTTCTTGGCGTTCCCAAAGGCCGCAAGCCATACGATAACCATGAGGAAAGGTGATTGCCATGGCCGCCAAAACTCCTCCGGAAATTACACTTGAACTCAGCGGAGGCGCACTTACCATCCGTACCAGTGAGGCCATCTACAGGGTTGTTGTGGCCGGCGGTGCTGGAATGGCCGGAGCCGCGGCCCTGCCCGCCGGGCCGACGCCCAAGGCCATTGCCGGAGACGTGGCCGCCGATGCGGGCGACGGTTGGGACGACATAGACCTGGATGGGCCGCCGCCGATCATCGGAACGTCCAGGACAGGCGACGAGGATGCGGGACTGATCCGCGCCACCTACGACCCTTCCCTGGACCAACAGGCCTACAACGAATACTACCGCGACCTGAGCCACGACATGTACCGCGAGATCGGGGCCATGGCCAAGCGTCTGAGCATGTCCATCCGCGATGTCGGTTCGGTCAATATCAAGGACATGGACCTGGCATCAACGGGCCAGCAACTGGAGGCTGCCAAGGGCGAGTTGCAGGACGTGGTCAAGATGACCGAGCAGGCCACCATGCGGATCATGGATGAGGGCGAAGCCATCCAGGAGGCCGTGGACCGTTCCCAAAAAATTATGGACCAACTGGCGCCGCTCCGGGATGTGGCGGAGGCCGCAGGGGCCGAAAGCCGGGAAGGCGACGGCGGCCAGGCCGTGGCCCAGTTGACCGAGGCGATACAGGGGTTCAGCGATTACCTTAACCAGGCTTCCGATTCGCCCCTGGCCCAGCTTTCGGAGCAGGCGGCCGCGCTGTTGGAGCAAATGCAACAGGCCGCGGCGGCCGAGCCCCCGGCCACGGAGGCCGCTCCCGAACCTGCCCCGGCGGCGGAACCAGCCGCGCCAGCCGGTCCGTACTTCCAGTTTCCCATAGACGTTGTTTTTCAGACCGTTTATGAGCTGTGCACCAACGAGGCGGTCAAAAAACATATCAAGACCATGTGGGACTCCCAGGACCAGTTCGACCCGGCCAGGGTCGAGGCCGTTATGAACGAGATATGTCCCAAACAACCGGATGAGGACAATTTTCTCAATATAGACTTGAAACAAGTGCTCAAGTCACTGTTCCAGACCACGGCCAATGAGAAATTCCAGGGCGTGCTCAAGAAAATGGCCCAGACCAGCGATCAGATATTCCTGGAGCAGACCCTGCCTTTGGAGGCCATCCCCGGTGAGGCGCCGGCGGATGCGGCCCCCGCGCCGGCTCCGGCACCGGCACCAGCCCCGGCACCGGCAGCCGCACCGGGCGGCCCGACGCCGGAAATGATCGAGCAGATGGCGGCCCTGGTTGAGGCCATCGGCCAAGCGGCCCAGGCTTCCGCGCCGCCCCAACCGCAGGGCGACCTCATGGAACTGCTGGACGCGGCCCTCAAACAGGCCAATGACTCCTGCAATATAATAGACCCGGACCTTCTGCAGCAGCTAACCGATGCCGAGTCGTTGATTCGGTCGTCGGTAAACGCCATCATTGAATCTTTGAGCTTCCAGGATCTTTCGGGCCAGACCATCTACCGCATCGTGCGCCTGCTCTCGGACTTCCAGGTTCAGCTTTTGGCCATGGTCGTCAGCTTCGGCTCCAAGCTCAAGGCCAAGGAAAGCCGTAACGAGATCACCGTGGACGAAAGCGAAAAGCTGGCCCAGGAAGAGGTGGACCGCGTACTGGGCGGCCTTGGCGCCACCGAGGAAAAAGGCGAGGGCGACAGCAAGGAGGAACTGGACCAGGGGGCCGTCAACAATCTGCTGGAGTCCCTGGGTTTCTAGCAAGAGCTTTTATCAAGGATACACAGCGCCCGGCCGGTTTGGCCGGGTGTTTCATTTTGGCCTGAAGACCATGCAGGTCGTCACCGCGTGGGCGTAGAGGTTGCCCTCCTGGTCCGTGATGCGGGCCTCGGCCGTGGCGATGCGGCTGCCGGTGTGGATGGACTTGCCCTCGGCAAAGATGCCGCCCATGCCGCTCTTGACCGGAATCAGGAAATTGACCTTGAATTCGATGGTGCTGTAGCGCACGCCTTTGGGCAGGGTGGAATGCACGGCGCAGCCCATGGCCGAGTCCATCATGGTGGTCAGGGCCCCGCCGTGGATCATGCCGATGGGGTTATAGAGCCACTGGCCGTCCTGCATCTCAAACACGGCCCATCCGGGGCCAAAGTCTTTAAGCTGGTAACCAAGCAGACAGCCGATGGGCGGCCGGGGCAACTCGCCCGCCTTGAGGGCGGCCAGCCACTCCAGACCGCTCATGTTCTGCATGGCGCTGGCGGCTATGGAAGGATCTTCCCAGGTGACGCTGCGGCTGCGGGGGCCGTCGAATGGGTCTTTGCTCATTGTTGTGCTCCGTTTTGCCGAAAAAAATAGATTCAGATGATCTCATTTCCGGAACAAAAGCACAACTAAACCAGCAGGGTTCTATTTTAACAGGTCGACGATGCTCGGCGCGGTGCTGCGGATGTTGCGGCTGCCCGCCTTCCAAATGGGCCTGCCGTCCTGGTTTATGAGCATGCCCGCCTCACCGCTGGCCGAGTAGCCCACGGCCAGGCCGCTTTTGTCGCCGTCGTGCATGACCAGGCTGGGTTTGTCGCCGTTCATGCCCAGCACGGCGATTGGTCCGCCGCTGCGGCGTCTGCTCATGGAAAAGCCACGGGTGCCGTCTTTTTCCATGAATATCATATTCGCTTCGTCGCCCGAGGGCCCGGTCATAATGTAGGCTGTTTTGTTGTCATCAAAATTCATGGAATGCCTAACACGATTATTTTGGTCGGTTAGGGCAACCATCGTAGATGATCCTTTTTGAGTTGCAGCAGATATGATGGAGCCATCTTCACCACGAATAAAAATACCGTTACAACTTGAACGGCTCACTCCTGCATAAAACCGGTTTACACCATTTTGATTAAATAGTTCGAAACTTGATGAGTCCTCACCAGCTTGTATTGATAATCTTTTCATACCTGTTGAATCAGTAAATACCAGACCGATTAAACCATTTTCTTCGACAAATATGTGCCCGCGTGGTTCTTTATTTTTGTCAACAATAGATAGTGTTTGCACCGCTAAATGATCTGTGTAATCACTTGAAACGGTTCGGGATGCTTGGGCACTAGTGCCAATTAATAAGATTGCTGTTGCAGCTCCAAGAAAAGCTGAAATTAAAAGCAATAGCAATAGGGTTGGCAAGCTGAGGTTTTGTTGAATATATTTGTTGAATTGCATCAGTAGATTTCCCCCGGATTTGCCGTAGGATGTATATGAAAGGAGATGACTATGTTTCTTAACACAAGTTTCAAATTAGATGTCGAAATAAAACCAAAAATTGGCGAAGAAGGCAAGACAGAGCTGAATAATATCTACAAAGATATAGAGAGTCATGTAAGTAAATTATATGATGACATCCTCGCCAACACCAAAACCGTACTCAAGGACACATACACAGAATCAGAAAACCTGGTTAAAGCTCAATACGATGCCTGGAAAGACTCGATTTCCAGCATCGGCGAAAAGGCCTTTAAAGACAGCTTTTCCGACTTGATCGACGGCAACCTGGAGAAGATCGCCGACCGCTGGATCGACAGCCTCAGCAACATCGAAGACACGTCCAAACAGATATTCGCAAAAACAATAGACGATCTGCAAGACAAAATCATGGCCATTCCCGGCAAAATCGCCAGCAAGACCTTCTGGGAGCCGGTTAAGGCTTTAGCTCACTTTATCAGATCCACGATATCCGGTAGATCACTGGCCGGGGCCGGTGCGCCGGGCAAGGCCTTCCAGATGGGCTCGCCGCCCTTGATAATGGCCAGATTGGGAACATCGCCCCTGGCGGCCCGGTAGAACAGGCCGGTGCGCTTCTGGGCCGCCATGACCATGGCCAGCTCGTTATCAGTGGAACGCAGGGTCAGGTTTGAGCGCAAATTGCTGTCGGCGATGTTAATATGTACGCCGTCGTTATCGTATGCGGTTATGTATGCGCCCGAATATTTATCAGCGCCTTTGACGGCCAGGCTGGCCTTGCCGTTTTTATAGCCGATTGACGCCCGGTGGCCCCTGTTTTCGTCAACAAACATCAAGCGGCCACCAGGTTCATCAAAAGCCTTCAGTACAACATAGCTCTTTTGATTTTGATCAAGTAGATAAATGGATGGCATGCTGCCGTTATCGACGGTGAACCAAGCTCTTGGTCGATTTTTATTGTCTCTCAGTCTCAGCGCAGGGCCATTGTTGTCAACAACCATATAAATGAGATCATTCCCATTTGTATCCTTCAATGTGACTATAGGAAAGCCTTCGTTGCTAAAGCCAAGAGCGCCTCTTGGTTTCTTATGGTCATCAATCAAAACAAACTGCTTTGCTACTATGGAATCATAATATTGCTGGCTTGAACTAGTATTGTTAATAAGAAAAAGTGCAATGGCGAACCCGGAAATAAATATGAGAATGTATTTGCTATGCTTCACTGGACTTGTCCCCCTATTTTGTGATCCACTTCCGTTTGCCGCACCTCTGAAGAGGAGTATCTCATAACTTGGAGGTGCGCATGGAAAGTAACACAAGCATTAATCTTAATGTTAATACCACTCTTGAGGCTGAGCTTCATATTGACAAAAGCCAGGCTCAAACCGAGCTTGAAAAGCTGTTTGACACCATTCAGCAAAAGCTCAAGGAAACCACAACCCGCGAAATCGGCGAATACGCCACGGCCGCCGGAAAGGCCATCAGCGATTCCTGGGACAGCGCCAAGCAAACCGTCACGGACACCGGCGGCGAGGCCATCAGCGATACGCTCTCGGCTATTTTCAGCTATTTAATCAGGTCCACGATATCCGGTAGATCACTGGCCGGGGCCGGTGCGCCGGGCAGGGCCTTCCAGATGGGCTCGCCGCCCTTGATAATGGCCAGATTGGGAACATCGCCCCTGGCGGCCCGGTAGAACAGGCCGGTGCGTTTTTGGGCCGCCATGACCATGGCCAGCTCGTTATCCTTGGAGCGCAGGGTCAGGTTCGGGCGCAAATTGCTGTCGGCGATATTCACCTGCACGCCGTCGTTATCGTATGCGGTTATGTATGCGCCGGAATATTTATCAGCGCCCTTGATGGCCAGGCTGGCCTTGCCGTTTTTATAGCCGATTGACGCACGATGCCCACCATTTTCATCAACAAACATCAAGTTGCCGCCGCCTTCACTACTTCCTGACAAAACCACTCTGCTTTTTTGGTTTGCATCCCAAAGAAAAATCCTCGGTGTTTCTCCTTTTACAACCACTATTCCAGTGCGAAGCTTTCCATTCTTGTCTTCAATTTCCAAAGAAGGACCTGCTTTGCTTACAATTAAGCGAATTGTTTCCTTCCCTTCGCCTTTTAATGTAACAAAAGGCCAGCCTTCTTTTGTAAAGCCCATGCCGCCTCTTGCCTGTTTATTATCGTCTATAAGGATGAACTGCTTTGCAATAATGGAATCGTAATATTGTTGAGTTGAATTTGATTTGACGGCCAGCATTGCAACCACGAGCCCTATGCATATGGCCATACCAAATTTTAGCACTTTAGACATTAACTGAACCCCCTTTTTGAGCCGCCTCACTGTTCTGCACCCCAGTCTCAAAATAAATTAGAGCCTGGAGGTGTATATGGACAATTCAAGCGTTCTGGATCTAAACGTAAACGCAAAAATTAACGCAGAGCTAATCATCGATGGCGATGGAGCTCAATCCGAGTTGGACAAGCTGTTTGACACCATTCAGCAAAAGTTCAAGGAAACCACAACCCGCGAAATCGGCGAATACGCCACGGCCGCCGGAAAGGCCGTCAGCGATTCCTGGGACAGCGCCAAGCAAACCGTCACGGACACCGGCGGCGAGGCCATCAGTGATACGCTCTCGGCTATTTTCAGCTATTTAATCAGGTCCACGATATCCGGTAGATCACTGGCCGGGGCCGGTGCGCCGGGCAGGGCCTTCCAGATGGGCTCACCATTGTTGATAATTGCCAGATTGGGCAGCCGGCCCCTGGCGGCCCGGTAGAACAGGCCGGTGCGCTTTTGGGCCGCCATGACCATGGCCAGCTCGTTATCAGTGGAGCGCAGGGTCAGGTTTGAGCGCAAATTGCTGTCGGCAATGTTAATATGTATGCCGTCGCGGTCATAGGCCGTGAGATACGCACCCGAGTATTTATCAGCGCCCTTGATGGCCAGGCTGGCCTTGCCGTTTTTATAGCCGATCGACGCCCGGTGACCCTTGTTTTCGTCGACAAACATCAAACGACCGCCGGGTTCGTTTTCATATCCTGACAAAGATATAAAACTCTTATGGTTCTTGTCAGAAAGGTGAATGCTTGGTTCACTAAATTCGTGAAGAAATAATGACAGCCTTGGCAGGCCAGAACCATCCATTAGTCTAATTGATGGGCCATTAAAATCAATGGTCAGCAATACTAAATCTTTACCATTTTTATCCAGTAAAGCCACCATGGGGTATCCTTCATCTGTAAAAGCTAAAGCACCTCTTGGTTTTCTGTTGTCATCGATTAAAACAAATTTTTTCGCCACGATTGAATCAAAATACTGTTGGCTTGAGCTGGAATTGTTGACGAAAGCCATTGCAAGGATAAAACCGCAACATATCGCTGCAGCAACCGTTAGCTTTTTTTTCATTTCATCCCCCTGGTTATTTTTATGACCTGCTTCACTGTTCCACACCTCCGGCGCAAAGTAGCTTAGGGTTCGGAGGTGTATATGGAGTCAACAAACAATCTCGATCTCAATGTTAATGCGACCATTAAGGCAAATGTTGAAATCGATGAAAAACAAACAAAGTCCGAGCTTGACAAGCTGTTTGACACCATTCAGCAAAAGCTCAAGGAAACCACAACCCGCGAAATCGGCGAATACGCCACGGCCGCCGGAAAGGCCGTCAGCGATTCCTGGGACAGCGCCAAGCAAACCGTCACGGACACCGGCGGCGAGGCCATCAGCGATACGCTCTCGGCTATTTTTAGCGGAGAGATGGATAAAGTCCAGAATATTTGGGACACCGCCTGGACTAAAATGGGCGACGACCTGGAAAAGACCTGGGAAGGCCTGCTGTCGACCCTGGGCGAAAAAGCCATGGAAGGCCTGGGCGATATCCTCCAGGAATCCATTCTTGACCCTATTTCCAACTATCTCGACGGTCTTATCCTTAAACCTCTTAAAGATTGGGGCTCCGGTGTCCTGAAGGATGTACTGGACTGGATCGGAATCGGCGATGTCATTGGCAATATATTCAGCGACAAAGGTAGTGGCAATGGGGGTGATGCGGTGTCGGCCGTTGGTACCGCCGCTGGCATGGCCTATGAAGCGGCCACCGGCGAAAGCCTTCTTTCAACTGTGGGGTCGGCCATAGGCGCTGACAAAGCATGGGCGGCGTTAAAGGCCTACATGGGTGCGGAATCAACAGCGACAACCGCTGGGGATGTCCTTACGGCTGAAATATTAGCCAATGGCAAAAACTTACAACTTTTTGCGGAAGCCGATGTAGTATCTGCTGTCGAGACTGCGCTGGGCGGCTCAGATACTATCACTGCTCAACTATTGGGCAATGGTCCGGCCTTTCAGGCTGCCGCCGAGGCGGAAGCAATGGCAGCGTTTACCGAGGCATTGGGGGCTGGTGACGTCATAACCGCTGAAATCCTTTCCAATGGTCCGGTTTTGCAGGCTGCCGCCGAGGCCGACGCCATTGCGGCATTTGAGGCAGCCATGAGCGGTGGAGAGGCAGCCGGAGCTGCTTCGTCGATAGGCTTTGGCATGGCAACTGCCGGTCTTCTTGCCGCTGCCGAGCTGTTCGCCATGGCCATGGGCGAGCCCGGCCCCACCGCGATCTTTGCCGGGGCGATCATGGACGCCTTTGGCATGGCCGATAAAAACTACATGTCGCCCGAGGAGGCCCGTCAGGCCGTATCCTACCAATCAGAAACCCTGGCAACCCAGGCCGGGGCCGCTGCCGCCGGAGACTGGTCGGCAGCCGCATACAACGAATATGACCCGACCAATTTGGCATTTACGGCCACAGCCCGCCATGGCGCGGGCAATTCCATAGCCAGCGTCGGCGGCATAACCACCGAGGAGATCGAGGCTCAGGTGGCGGCCATGGGGCCCTACGCCCAGGCCCTGTACGACGTGCAGACCATCGCCTGGCAGGTCTCCGACGCCTTGGCCGCCTACAACGAGTCCGCCGAAATGGGCCTGTTCGCCGTCAAGGACCAGGCCGACCAGTTCCGCAGCCTGGCTCTGGAGCTGGGCCTGACCGAGACGCAGTACCAGCTTATGATCGAGGCGGGCTACAACTATGAACAGATCTCGGCCGTGGTCACCGAGACTGCCGGGGACCTGCGCGTCGCCATGATCGACATGGCCGGGGCCATGGAGCGGGCCGCCGCGGAGACGGGCCTGGCCGGTGAACAGGCCGATGCGTTCGGCAGCCAGGCCGCCGCCCTGTGGGAGCAGGTCCAGGCCGGGACCATGGGCGTGGACGAGTTCGACCAAATGCTCGAAGCCCTGGGCCGGTCCCTGGGCCTGGATGCATCCGCCTCGGAGGAACTGGCCGGACGCCTGGAAAACATGCTGGCCGCCACCAGCCAGGCCGGAGAGGGCGCTCAGGGCCTCAGCAACGAACTGGCCGCGCTGGCCGCGGAAAGCGGGGCGGCGGCAGGCCAGGCCGCCGTCGCAACGGACAAGTTCTTCGACCTGGGGGACATCGTCGGCAACGCGGGCGAGGCGGCAGAGGGCTTAGGCGGCTTGCTGATCCAGGCCGGGGCCGAGGCCGTGGAGTTTGGCCAGGTGACCTCCGAGGTGATGAGTTCGACATTCGTAAGCTGGGCCGACGGCTTCGGCGACATGGCCGAGGCGGCCTCGGAACTCAGCGGCGAGGTGCTTGACGTGGGCCGGTCCCTGGAAGACGTCTTCGGCTCCGGCGGGTTTGCGGGCGCGTCGAACATAATGGGCGACCTGGCCTTCACCTATCACGACGGCGGCATGGCCGGATCAGCCGGGTGGCCCCGCTTCCATTCGGGGCTGCTGCCCGACGAGCTGCCCGCCGTGTTGCAGCGAGGCGAGGCCATCATCCAGCGCGCCGCGGTAAACAGCGAGACCCTGCCTGTTTTGAAGCGCATCAACGATACGGGCCGGGCCCCGGCTTCGGGCGGCGGGCTCAACGTGCATGTGGAGGTGCACGGCAATGTCTTGGGCGACGGCGACGGCATGGAGGAGCTGGCCCGGATCATCGACCGGCGTCTGCGGCGCATCAATGCGGCCCGCTATTCAATGTAAGACCGCTGCACTGGGGGCGTCCTGCCCCCCGTGCAGCGTCATGCAAAGGCCTCAATGTGACCGGCGGAGCTGACCCACTTGCCCCAGAAGAGCACTTCGGGGGGCAACTCAGGCGAGGGGCCGTCGTGACCCAAGGCCGCGGCAATTCCGGCTATGGGAACGCGGCGGCCCTTTGCCGTATCCAGCACCACCATGGCGGCCAGGCAGCGGGTCATCAAAGCGCCTTGCCGCTCGAACGTCTGGTCGATGTATAGTCGGGTCTCGTCCCAGACGATGACCCGGCTGCGCTGGATAAAACCCTGGAAGGTGGACAGTGGCCTTTTGAAGCGCATGGTGCTGGCCACCATCATCGGTTTGCAGCCTGCCTGGCGGCAGGCTTGCCACACGCCGTTGCGGGCCAACAGCTCCATGCGGCCGATGTCCATGATCGTCAGGTAGCGGCCGTTGTTCCTGTGCATGTACGGGTCGATATCCTGGGGCCCGACCCGAAATTTGCACACGGTGTCATCCAGCAGGCCCACTTTTTTCTTGAACGGGGCCGTGGCCATCAATCGCCCGAAACGCAGCCAGACGTACATCCGCTATCCGCCTATTTGCCCGTGTGCCGGGCGATATAGTCTTCCACCAGCCGGGCGGCAACTGACACGCCAAACGGCCGCAGGGGTATGTTGTCCGGGGTGAACCAGGCCGCCTCCTGGATCTCATCGCCGTCCACGGTGATCTTGTCGTCCACGGCCCGGCACTGAAAGGCCACCATCAGCGAGTCGGGGAAGGGCCAGGGCTGGCTGCCGAAATAACGGATGTCAATGACGTCCAGGCCCACCTCTTCCTTCATCTCCCTGCGCACGGCGTCTTCCAGTGATTCGCTGGGGCCCACGAACCCGGCCAGGACGCTGTAGAAGCCCTGGGGGTGGCGGCGGTTGTTGGCCAGCAGGAGCCGGCCGTTGTGCTCGATGGCCACGATGACCGCCGGGGAAAGCCGGGGGAAGCGCAGGGCCCCGCACTTGGTGCAGCGCTTGGTCATGGGCTCTTCATCGGGCGCACTCTCGGCCGGGCTGCCGCAGACACCGCAAAAGCGGCTGCGCTTGTGCCAGTGCAGGGCATAGAGGGCATCGCCGGCCTTCCAGAAAAGCTCGGGTCCGGCCTTGATGTCCAGACCCAGCAGAATGCGCCAGAAATAGCCCTCGGGCTTGGGCGCGTCCCCCGCGGTCTGGGCGGCATAGGCCGGTTGGCCTTGATATTGGCCCAGGGGCAGGACGTTGCGCACCTCCAAGCCGATGTCGGCCGGGTCGGCCAGCAGCGGGGCCTCGATGTTGTCGCCGCCCCGTAACAGCATCTTGGGGCCGCTGAAAATGAACCAATAGCCGGGTTGGGTCTGCTCGTCGGTCATTATCAATATCTCCTAAACAAAACAGCTTCAGCAGCTATGGAATACGAACCCCGCGCTATTTCCCGGCCGGATGATAGGGCAGATCTGCCGTGGGCACGGAAAGATGGCACTGGTGGATCTTCCATTGTCCGTTTTCCCGCAGAAAAACCGTGCTCAGACGGGCCGGGGTGCGAATGACCTTGTCCTTGAGCTCCACCTGGGCGAAGCACTCGGCGGCCATCCAGGCCACGTCTCCCTTGCCGCCCACCTCGACCTTGGTGAAGTCCATGCGCACGCCCTTGACGTCGCCAAGGGTTTTTCCCAGTGATTCCTCGTTGGCCTTCAGGCCCACCCAGAATTCGCCCGGCCCCGTGCCGATGGATACGGGGTCCGACGATAATGTGGACATCATGCCTTGCAAATCGCCGGTTTCATAGCACTTGTTGTATTTGTTCCATACGGCCAGCACTTCGGACTTCAGGTTTTTATCGGAGGCCAAGGCCGGCAGGGCCATGAGCGCAAAGGCCAAGGCAACGGCCATGGACAGGATCATTTTTTTCATTGGTTCATTCCTCCCTTTAGTCGAGCAGCTTGCCGAAATCGAAGTTCCTTTTGGCCATTTGCTGGGCAAAGGCGCTGACGTCGACATCCTGCTCCATGGCTTTTTGGCACTTGGCCGCGCCTTCGGTGGTTCCGAAGAAGATAAACCCGGCGATCTTGCCGTCATCGATAACGATCTTGCGGTAGATGCCGTCGCCGTTGTACACGGCGGCCTGCAATTTGCCCTCGGCGTCGATGTCGCCGCCGGCCACCAGGTCCACGCCAACGACCTTGAGCTGGTTGCTCATAACCGTTCCGGCATAGACGGCCTCGCCGCCGGCCATGTTTTGTCCGGCCACCGCGCCCTGGGCCTGGGAGGCGGGCCAGATGCCGTAGAAGACGCCCTGGTGCTCGACAACGTCGCCGGCGGCCCATACGCCGTCGAGGCTGGTGTGCATTCGGTCGTCGACCTTGACGGCCTTGTCGATTTCCAGGCCCATCTGTTGGGCCAGCTCCAGATTGGGCCGCACTCCGGCCGAGAACAGGATGATTTGGCCCGCCAGGTGCTCGCCGCTTTCCAGACTAAGACCGTCGGCCATCTCGTCGCCGGTGATCTGCTGGGCCTTTTTGCCCAGATAAAATTCAAAGCCCATTCCTTCGAGCATTTGCTGGAGCTTTGCTGCTCCGGCCGGGTCCATCTGGCGGGGCAGCAGCCGGTCGAAAAACTCCACCACCCTCACCTTGAGCCCGCGCTTGGCCAATGCCGCGCCTGCCTCCAGGCCCAAAAGACCGCCGCCCACGAGCACGGCGGAATCGGTGCGTTTGGCCCAGGAAACGATCTGACGGGCGTCGGCGATGGTCCGCAGGGCCATTACGCCTTCCTTGTCCGAGCCCTGCACCGGCGGAATGAACGGGTGGGCGCCGGTGGCCAACAGCAATTCTTCGTAGCCGAAGAACTCGCCGCCAGAGGTCTGGACCGTGCGTTTTTCCGTGTCCACCGAGACGATATTTACGCCCATGCGCAGGTCCACGCCCTTGGATGCGTAATACTCGCCGTCATGCAGGGTGAACTTGGCCAACTCGGTCTGGCCGGAGATGAACTCGGGCAACCGGGGGCGGTAATAGTACGGGGCGTCTTCATTGCTGAAGATGGTGACTTTGGCCGATGAATCGGTGGCCAAAATTTTATCGGCAGCGGTGGCTCCGGCCACGCCGTTACCGATGATGATGTATTTTTTCATGAAGCTCCCTTAATCAATATAACCGGGTTTGCCGGTCCGAAAATGCCGGAATTATGATAATAGTATATGTACGCTTATTGACAATGGCACCTTTTTGCGGGGGCAGTGTCAAGGTGTTTTTAAACCCTTGGGCAACACGAATGTTGACTCCAGGGATAAAGTAGCTACAATGTGGCTACCATGTAAGGGCGGAGACTGCGCTTCGACCCGGAAAGGAACATCGACCGTGTCTCAGGAAATCATGCCCGGTATTTTCCGGATAAAGGTGACCCTGCCGGAGAGTCCCCTGAAGTACCTCAACTCTTATGTGGTTAAATCGCCGGAACGCAACTTGGTCGTCGACACGGGCCTCAACCGCGACGAATGCCGCCAGGCCCTGGAAAACGGTCTGGCCGAAATCGGCGTGCGGCCCGAGGAGTGCGACTATTTCGTCACCCATCTCCATGCCGACCATTTCGGCCTGGTGGGTGATTTCGCCCCGGAAGACGCCATAGTCTACTTCAACCAGCCAGATGCCGACATCCTGGGTTCGGGGCTCGGCTGGGAAAGTGTTATAGAATATTCCGGCCAAAACGGCTTCCCAACCGATATCCTGCGCCCGGCCATTGAAAAGCATCCGGGCAAGCATTTTCATTCGCCGCGCATACCGGACATGACCATGCTCTCCGACGGCGACGAGATCTCCTACGGCGGCTACACCTTCCGGGCCGTGCACACCCCCGGCCACACGCCGGGCCATTTGTGCCTCTATGAGCCCCAGGCCAAGCTGCTCATCGCCGGCGACCATCTGCTCATCGACATCACGCCCAATATCCAGTGCATGAGCGACGACACCAATCCCCTCAAGGACTACCTGGCCAGTCTGGACAAGGTCTATGAACTGGATATTGATTTGGTAGCCCCGGGCCACCGCCGCCTGTGGAACGACCACCGGGCCCGCATAGATGAACTCAAGGCCCACCATGCAAGGCGCATCGAGGAGGCCTACGCCGCCGTCAAGGCCGGGGCGTCCGACGCCTATGTGGTGGCCTCCAAGATGTCGTGGGATATCCGGTGCGATTCGTGGCAGGAGTTTCCCCTGGCCCAGCAATGGTTTGCCCAGGCCGAGGCCCTGTCGCACCTGCGCTGGCTGGAGTGCGAAGGCAAGATAGAGCGCATTGAACGCGACGGACAGACATTGTTTAAAATAGCCGCCTGATTCCCTGCGGAGTCATCACCAAGCGCCAGGCGGAGCAAACCGGCGGCGGCCCTTCAAGGGGCCGCTTGCCCATTAGCCATTACGAGGATGTTGCCATGCCTGAGCCGCTGTGGAAACCCGCGCCCCAAAGGGTGGAGCGGGCCAATATGACCCGTTTCATCCGCTTCGTCAACGACCGCCAGGGCACCGATTTCCATGATTACGCCGCCCTTTATCAATGGTCCATCGACAGCCGGGCCGAGTTTTGGTCGGCCGTGTGGGATTTTGGCGGAATCAAGGCCTCCAAACCGGCCGAACAGGTGCTCACGGGCGGCGACAAGATGCCCGGAGCCAAGTGGTTCGTCGGTTCGGAACTGAACTTCGCCGAAAACCTGCTGCGCTACAACGACGACAAGACGGCCCTGGTCTTTTGCAACGAGGTGGGCCACAACCGCAGCCTGACCTATGCCCAGCTCAATACTGCCGTGCGGCGTCTGGCCGCCTCTCTGCGGGCCCTTGGCGTGCAAAAGGGCGACCGGGTGGTTGGTTTCATCCCCAACATGCCCGAGACCATAGCGGCCATGTTGGCGGCCACCAGCATCGGGGCCATCTGGTCCAGTTGCAGCCCGGACTTCGGCTTCCAGGGCGTGATGGACCGCTTCGGCCAGATCCAGCCAAAGGTGATGTTCTGCGCCGACGGCTATTTCTACGGCGGCAAGGTCTTCGACTGCCTGGAGCGGGCCGCCCACGTGGGCCGGGAGATCGGTTCCCTGGAACGCATCGTGGTCATTCCCTACACCACCGAAGCGCCCGACGTGTCGAACGTGCCAGGCGGCGTCTTGTGGGATGATTTTCTGGCCGATGACGCCCCGGCCCTGGAATTTGAACAGACGGCCTTTGATCACCCGGTGTACATCATGTATTCCTCGGGCACCACGGGCGTGCCCAAGTGCATTGTCCACGGCGCGGGCGGCACCCTGATCCAGCACCTCAAGGAACTGATCCTTCATTGCGACCTGGGCCGGGAAGACAAGATTTTCTATTTCACCACCTGCGGCTGGATGATGTGGAATTGGCTGGTCAGTTCCCTGGCCGTGGGGGCCACCTTGGTCCTCTACGACGGCAATCCGTTCCATCCGGGCCCCGAGGTCTTGTGGAAGATGGCTCAGGACCAGGGCGTGACGATCTTTGGCACCTCGGCCCGTTATCTGGCGGCCCTGGAAAAAAGCGGCCTGCGTCCGGGCGAGCAGTTTGACCTCGGCGACCTCAAGGCGATCCTCTCCACGGGTTCGCCCCTGGCTCCGGAGCAGTTCGAGTGGGTCTACGAGGCCATAAAGGGCGAACTGTGCCTCAGCTCCATCAGCGGCGGCACCGACATCATCAGCTGCTTTGCCGGCGGCAACCCCATCGCCCCTGTGTACGCGGGCCAGTTGCAGGCCCCGGGACTGGGCATGGCCGTGCAGGCCTGGAGCTTTGACGGCAAGGCCATGTGGGGCCAAAAGGGAGAGCTGGTCTGCGTCAAGGCCTTCCCCTCCATGCCGGTGTATTTCTGGAACGACGAGGACGGCGCCAAATACCGGGCGGCCTATTTCGAGCGGTTCGACAATATCTGGCACCACGGCGATTTCTGCGAGATGACGCCCCAGGGCGGCGTGATCATCTACGGCCGTTCCGACGCCACCCTCAACCCCGGCGGCGTGCGTATCGGCACGGCCGAGATCTACCGCCAAGTGGAGGCCATGAGCGAGATCGCCGACAGCCTGGTGGTGGGCCAGCAGTGGCAGGGCGACGAGCGGGTCGTCTTGTTCGTGAAAATGGCCGAGGGCAAGGTCCTGGATGACGAGATGACCGCCAGGATCAAGTCCACCATCCGGGCCAACACCACGCCGCGCCACGTGCCGGCCCGCATCGTGGCCGTGGACGACATCCCCTACACCATCAGCGGCAAGAAGGTGGAAATGGCCGTGCGCAACGTGATCCACGGCCAGCCGGTCTTGAACAAGGACGCCCTGGCCAATCCCCAGGCCTTGGATCTCTATGCCGACCGGGAGGAGTTGCAGCGTTAGAAGGACAAGTAACATTGCCAGTAGCAGGACGGAGGCCTTTGAATTGTCATGGGCCTTGCGTCCGGTTTTCTATGTGGCCGCATAGCACCAGGGGTATATCGAATGCCTTATGATTTCATCTTTGCCGGAGCCGGTCCGGCCGGCCTCACCGGGGCCATTTGCGCGGCAAGACAAGGCCGCCGCTGTCTGCTTATCGACAAAAAGCAGTCACTGGAGCTTCATCCCCGCGGCGAGACTCTGCGCCACAGGCCGATCCTGGATGAAATTCTGGGCGCCGGGGTTATGGACGGCATCACCATAGCGGCAACGCCGCATGTGGAATATTTCGCACCTCAACCGGAAAAGGTCGAGAAGATCGCCCTGCAAACCAAAACGCCCAACCTCACCTTTGAATGGCGCGATTTCATGGGGGCCTTTGAGCGGCAACTGGAACCACTGGACGTTGATGTGGTTATGGAAGCCGAAGTCGTTGACTTGACCAAAGATGACAACGGCGTTGTCGCCGGGGTTGTGTTCCGGGATGCCAAGGGCGACAGGCATTCGGCCAGGGCCGGTGCGGTTTTTGCCTGTGACGGGCACGACAGCTTCATTGGCCGGAAGCTGGGCGTGGATTATAAATATCAAAACTATCCCATCGTCAAATCGCTATTCAAGAGGGCATCCTTTGACAGCCCGGCGTTTAAGTTCTTCTTCCTTCCCGCCGGTTGCCTGGACTTTGCTCCGGATTTTCCGCCGGCCGTAGCCTTTCTTTTCCCCAGGGACAAGACCAACTGCGAGGTGGGATTTTTGGTCGAGGCCAGAGCCGCGGACAAGCTGGGCTGCGCCATGCCCGGACCCGGCGAGTTGCTTGAAGTCCTGGGGCAAGTAATCAAGAAACACCCCGTTATCAGCAATATGCTCAAAGGTGCCGTAAACGAGATCATGGAAGTCACCATGCTGCCCATGGGCGGCCCCCGGGAGAACGTCATTCCTGCAAAGGGAGTGGTGTTGCTAGGTGATGCGGCGGGCTTTGTGGAGACATTCGGCGGCAGCGGCCTGATTTCCTCCATGGAGTCCGCAAAATTCTGGGTCAACCAACTCATTGAGTTGCAGGCCGGTTCCGCATCGCCGGAACCGCTGTGGCAGGACCGGACAGTTCAACAATTGACCGCGGCATACAGCAGCTCAGGCATTTACAGACATATCAAGAAAATCGCCGATTACAACAACGCGGCCTGGAATAGCTTGTTCGTGGAACTGCGAACCAGCGAGAGGATCGTGGAGAACTGGCAAATAATACGGGCTGCGTTAGATATTTATTGATTTGTCAAAAAACGTCCCCGGCCGTAGTGGAATAACGACTGGCCCCAACCGAAGCGAAAAACCGTCTCGGTCGGGGCCACTGTGGTTTATCGGTACACTGAGTGTTGCCCCCGCTTTGGGAACCCAAGCATTGGGTTAGTCGAAGGCCTGGGTGACTTTCCATTCCTTCCAGACATTGCCCACCAGATCGGGACCAGGTTTGAGGACGGCCTTGCCGGGCCTCCACCCGCTTGGCGTGGCCTGGGAGCCCTTGCTCTCGCGCACGATCTGGAAGGCCTGGATCTGCCGCAGGGTTTCGGCCACGTTGCGGCCCACCGGCGGGGTGAGCACCTCAAAGCCCTGGATCACACCGTCGGGGTCGATGAGGAAGCGGCCCCGGACGTCAACGCCGGCATCGGCGTCATAGCAGCCATAGGCCTGACCCAGGTGGCCGCCCGCGTCGCTGATCATTGGGAAGGGCACCTGGCCGTCGACCATCTTGGAGATTTCGTGGTCCACCCACATTTTGTGGACAAATACGGAATCGACGCTTACGGAAAGGACCTGTGCGCCCAGCTTCTGGAACTCGGGGAATTTATCGGCGACCGCCGATATCTCGGTAGCTCAAACAAAAGTGAAATCACCGGGGTAGAAACACAGCACAACCCATTTGCCCAGGTATTCGCTGAGCTTTACGGACTGGAATTTGCCTTCGTAATAACATGGGGCCTCGAAATCGGGGGCCTTTTTGCCGACCTGCACCATTTTCTTTACCTCCGGAGCGGCCTGGGCCTGCTGGGCCGGGGCCTGTTGTTCAGGAGCTTTTTCCGCACCGACCACACCTCCAGTGGGCCTCGCGCAACCGACCGGTTTTTCTTCCGGCATGACAGTCTCCCTTTGTTGGGTTTGAGTTGATATCTATAGGAATCATACGCAGGTAATTGGGCGGATGTAAAGAAAATGCCTATATATCTGTTATTGACATGAGATTGTCATGATTCTCCGGGGAAAAAGTTGTCTGGCGCCGAGATGGTTGTTCTGATAAATTGTCAACCTAAAAAAATAACGGTTGACGATAGGAGCCTGCCATGGACCTCGCACTGCAACCCGACCCAAACGGCAGCGACAAGGCCGCGCCCAGCCTGGAGCAGGCCGCCGCCTGGCTGGAACCGGGCGATCTGGCCGAATTGGCCCAACTCATGGCAATCGCCTGCCGCCTGGGCCAAAAACACCAGGGCGATAGCGTCGAACTGTGCGCCATCACCAACGCCCGCTCGGGCCAATGCAGCGAAGATTGCGCCTTTTGCGCCCAGAGCGCTCATCACAAGACCAACGCCCGGTCGTATCCGCTGCTCAAAGCGGGCGATATCGCTGCCCGGGCCCGCCAGGCCGCGTCCGACGGGGCCCAACGCTTCGGCATCGTCACCAGCGGCAGGGGCTGCCCCACCGGCGCGGACCTTGACGAAATCTGCCGGGCCATAGAGGCCATCCGCGCCGACGGCATGATCGCGCCCTGCGCCTCGCTGGGCCTGCTAAAACCCGGCCAGGCCAGGCGCTTGGCCGACGCTGGCCTGAGGCGCTATCACCACAACCTGGAAGCCGGGCCCAGCTATTTTCCCCGCATCTGCACCAGCCACGGCTTTGAACAGCGGGTGGAGACGGTGCATTTGGCCCGTGCGGCCGGCCTGGAGGTCTGCTGCGGCGGCATCGTGGGCATGGGCGAGACGCCCTTGCAGCGGGCCGAGCTGGCGGCCGCCTTGGCCGGGCTGGAGCCCGAGAGCATTCCATTGAATTTTCTGAGCCCCATCGCCGGAACCCGCCTGGGGCATTTGCGGCCCATGACGGCCCTGGAGGCCCTGGCGGCCGTCAGCGTATTCAAGGTTTTCGCCCCAAAATCCCGGATTCGCACCTGCGGCGGCCGGGCCCAGATTCTGGGCGAGCTTTCGCCCCTGCAATACCTGGCCGGGGCCGGCGCCACCATGACCGGCGACTACCTGACCACCTCCGGGCCGCTTACGGCCAAAGATCTGGTTGTCATCGAGGCCCTGAACCTGAAGCAAAGCAATCTGAACCAGGACTGAAATATAATGAGCAATACCGCGGAAATCCTGCACAAGGACCTGGCCAATGTTTGGCATCCGTTCACCCAGCACAAGGCGTGGCCCGATGAGCCGCCCCTGGTCATCACCAGGGGCCAGGGCAATTGGCTCTTTGACAGCGAGGGCCGCCGCTATTTCGACGGCGTAAGCTCGCTTTGGGTGACCGTGCACGGCCACGCCGTTCAGGCTGTCAACCAGGCCATCAAAGAGCAGATGGATGAACTGGACCACTCCACCATGCTGGGCCTGACCCACCCCAAGGCCGCCGAACTGGCCCAGGTTCTGGCCCGGATCACCCCGGACGGTCTGACCAGGGCCTTTTATTCGGAGAGCGGCTCCACGGCCGTGGAGATCGCCCTGAAGATGGCCTATCAGTATTGGCAGCTCAAGGGCCACAAACAAAAACGCACCTTTGTCTCCCTGGCCGAGGCCTACCACGGCGACACCATCGGCGCGGTGAGCATCGGCGGCATCGACCTGTTCCACGAGGTCTACCGGCCCCTGTTGTTCGACAAATACACGATCGCCCAGCCCACGATTCGCAGGCCCGGCAGCGCCCGGCAGTCCATAGCCGATTTGGAGGCCATCCTGGCCGAACACGCCGACGAGGTCTGCGCCCTGGTTATCGAACCCCGCATGCAGGGCGCGGCGGGCATGCACTTGCAGCCCCGGGGATACCTGGCCAAGGTCTGCAACATGACCAAGGAGGCCGGGGTGCTGGTTATAGCCGACGAGGTGGCCACGGGCTTCGGCCGCACCGGCCAGATGTTCGCCTGCGATCTGGAGGACGTCGAGCCGGACCTGATGTGCCTGGGCAAGGGCCTCACCGGCGGTGTGCTGCCCCTGGCCGCCACCATGACCACCGAGGCTGTCTTCGAGGCCTTTCTGGGCGACTTCGGCGAGTTCAAGCACTTTTTCCACGGCCACACCTACACCGGCAACCCCATCGCCTGCGCGGCGGCCCTGGCCAACATCGCGCTCATGGAGCGAACCGACATTTTGGCCAACGTGCGCCGGCGGGCGGCCCAGCTCCAGGCCGGGCTTGCCGAAATTGCCGAGTTGCCCCACGTGATCCAGGTGCGGCAACAGGGCCTGATGGCCGGGATCGAGATCGTTGCCGACAAGGCCGACGATACGCCGTATGACCCGGCGGAGCGCATGGGCCACCGGGTGATCATGGCCGCCCGGGAGCACGAGATCATCATCCGGCCCCTGGGCGATACGATCATCCTGATGCCGCCCCTGGCCAGCAGCGAGACCGAGATCGACCATTTGTTGGCCGGGGTCAAGGCCGCCATAATCCAGGTCACCGGGGAATAGCCATGAACGCATCGCTGGATATCCTGGCCGGGCGCATGGACGCCCACAAGGCCGCCGGACTGCACCGCTGGCTGCGGGACGTGGGGCCTGCCAACGGCCCCAGGGTGACGGTGGAGGGCCGGAACGTGCTATTGATGGCCGGCAACGACTACCTGGGCCTGAGCCGCCACCCCCGCCTGGCATTGGCCGCCGCCGACGCCTCATTGGCTTACGGCTCTGGTAGCGGGGCCAGCCGCCTGGTCTCGGGTCACCAGACGGGCCACGCCGGGTTGGAGGGGCAGATCGCGGCCTTCAAGAAGACCGAGGCGGCCCTGTTCTTTTGCACCGGTTACATGGCCAACCTGGGCTGCATCGGCTCGTTGGCCACCAGGGGCGACTACATCGTCAGCGACGAACTGAACCACGCCAGCCTGATAGACGCCTGCCGCCTGAGCCGGGCAGCGGTCAAGGTCTACGATCACGCCGACGCGGCCATGGCCGATGATCTGCTGGCCCAAGGGCCGGACGGGGTGGTCAAGCTCATTGTCACCGACGGCGTGTTCAGCATGGACGGCGACCTGGCTCCCTTGCCGGAGCTGTTGGCCGTTGCCCGAAAGTACGGCGCGCTGCTGGTCATCGACGACGCCCACGCCACGGGGGTCTGGGGCGCCACTGGCCGGGGAACGCTGGAGCACTTCGGCCTTGAGCCCGCCGGGGACATCATCCAGGTCGGCACCCTGAGCAAGGCCCTGGGCGGTCTGGGCGGTTTCGTGGCCGCATCGGAGCCGGTCATCGACCTATGCATCAACAAGGCCCGTTCGTTCATCTTCACCACCGCCGCGCCCCCGGCCCAAGTGGCCGCCGCCGCCGAGAGCTTTCGCCTGGTGGACGACGAGCCCGAACTGCGCGCTCATTTGCATGAGCTGTGCGGATTGCTGCGTGAGTTGCTGGCCGCCGAAGGCCTGCGGTGCGTTTCCGACGCCGGGCCGATTATCCCCATCATCATCGGCGGGGCCCAGGAGTCCCTGGCCGTGGCCCGGGGCATCCTGGAGCGCGGCGTCTTGGCCCCGGCCATCCGGCCGCCCACGGTGCCCCACGGGGCCAGCCGGATCAGGGTGGCGGTCAGCGCGGCCCACACCGGCGAGGACATGCATCACGCGGCCTGGGCCATCAGCCGGGCCGTCAAGGAGGCCAGGGCATGAGCGAACCACGGGGTCTGTTCATCGCGGGCACGGACACCGATGCGGGCAAGACCATCGCGGCGGCGGCAATCATCGTCGGTCTGCGGGCCAGGGGCGTGGCCTGCGGCTACCTGAAACCCGTGGGCACCGAGGCCGTGGATGTGGATGGCAGGCCGGTGAACCCCGACGCGCTGTTTGTCAAGGAAATGGCCGGGCTGGACGAACCGGCCTGGGAGCTGAACCCCTATTGCCTGCAAGCACCTCTGGCGCCTCTGGCCGCGGCCAGGGCCGAAGGCGTGGAGGTGCCGTATGAAGACGTGGTGTGCAACACCGTAACCTTTTGCCGGGCGCGGGAATTCACCATTGTCGAGGGGGCGGGCGGCGTGCTGGCGCCCCTGGCCCAAGGCAGGCTGATGCTGGATCTGATGGCGGCGGTTGGCCTGCCGGTATTGGTGGTGGGCCGGGCCGGGCTGGGCACCATCAACCACACCCTGTTGACCATCCGGGCGGTGCGGAGCGCCGGGCTGAGAGTGACCGGGTTCTGTTTCAGCGGCGGTGAAAATGACGACGCCTCCGCCCATTCCAACCCGGCCCTGGTGGCCGAGTTCAGCGGCGCGCCGTATCTGGGCACGCTGCCCCGGCTGCCCGAGCTTACGGCCCAGGCGCTACGGGATGCGGCGCTGGAGGCGTTGGATTTGAACGGTATGATCGGCTAATCCCGCCACAGGCCGGGGATGACCAAGACCAGCACGGTGTAGATCTCCAAACGGCCCACGATCATCACCACCGACAAGAGCCACTTGGCCGCCTCGGGCAGGCTGGAGTAGTTTCCCGTGGGCCCGACGATATCGCCAAGGCCGGGGCCGATATTGCCCAGGCAGGCGATGGAGGCGCTGAAGGAGGTGGTCACGTCAAGGCCCATGGCCGCCAGGGCCACGCCGGTGGCGGCGAAGCAGAACAGATACAGGGCCACGAACGACCAGATGGCCGCCACGATCTGCTTGTCCACCATGCGGCCGCCGATCTTCACCGGGTTGACCATGCGCGGGTGGATCAGCCGGGAAAACTCGCGCAGGGATTGCCTGATGAGGATCATGATCCGCAGGACCTTGGGCCCGCCGCCGGTGCTGCCCGCCGAACCGCCCACGAACATCAGGACCATGAGCAGAGACAGGGCCAAAGGCGGCCACAGGCCATAGTCGGCCGTGGCGAAGCCGGTGGTGGTGATGATGGTGGCCACCTGGAAAAAGGCCAGGCGCAGGCTCTGCTCGATGTGCTCTTCTCCCCAGAACCACAGCGAAGCCGCGATGACCAGGGAAAAGGCGGCGAACGTGTAGGCGTAAAAGCGCCATTCGTCGTCTCGGAACATGGCCTTCCAGTCCCGCTGGGCGAACATCTGGAAATGCAGGGTGAAGTTTACACCCGCCAGGAACATGAACAGGGTGATGACCCATTGGATAAACGGGCTGGTATAGAAGCCCACGCTGGCGTTTTTGGTGGAAAAGCCGCCCGTGGCCATGGTGGCGAAGGCGTGGCATACCGAGTCGAAGACATCCATGCCGCCCAAGAGCAGCAAGAGGGCCTCGGCAAAGGTCAACAGGGCATAGACCTTCCACAGCACCTTGGCCGTGTCGGCGATGCGCGGGGCCAGGCGGTCCGGAGTGGGCGAGGGGACCTCGGCCTTGTAGAGCTGCATGCCGCCCACGCCCAAAAACGGCAGGATGGCCACGCCAAGGACGATGAAGCCCATGCCGCCCAACCAGTGGGTCAGGGCCCGCCAGAACAATACGCACTTCTGGGCGCCTTCCACATTGGTCAGCACGCTGGCCCCGGTGGTGGTGAAGCCGCTGGCCGATTCGAACACCGCGTCGGCAAGGGTGAGAAAGTCGCCCGAGAGCAATAGCGGCACGCCGCCCATGAAGCCCGAAATCAGCCAGGCCAGGCCCACGATGGCCATGCCCTCGCGGTGGTTGAGTTCCTTGGGCCGCTTGTCGTTGAAAGACCAGTAGAGTACCAGGCCCAAGATGCCGGAGATAAAGGCGCCGCCCAAAAAGGCCAACCAGCCCGGTTCGCCGTAGATCAGGGCCACGCCCATGGGCAGCAGCATGCACAGGCCCAGGCCAAGGCAGATCAGGCCGAGGATGCTTATGGTGAATGCTACTTTCAATTTAGAAAAATTCCAGGCTCACGGTGAGCAGTTTTTCCACCTTGGACAGCACCTTGGTCAGCAGGAATATCACCAGGTGATCGCCGGGCTGGATAACCGTGTCGCCGGTGGGTATCTCCACCTCGCCCTGGCGCACCACGGCGGCCACCAGGGCGCCCTCGGGAATCTTGACCTTGCTCAGGGGCTTGCCCACCAGGGCCGAGGTGTCCTGGGCCTCCACCTCGATGACCTCGGCACCCTCGTCGCGGATGGAACTGACGGCCAGGACCTTGCCCCGACGCAGATAGCGCAGGATGGCCCCCACCGCGGCGAAGCGCGGGCTGACCACCATGTCCAGGCCCAGGGAGCTGACCAGGGGCACGTAGCCCAGGTGGGCCACCCTGGCCACGGTGCGCCGCGCGCCCATCTTTTTACCCATCAGGGCGATGAGCACGTTGTCTTCCTCGTCATCGGTGACCGCGGCGAAGACATCGCTGGCGCCGATGTTTTCTTCCTTCAAGAGGGTGAGGTCGGTGCCGTTGCCGTGGAGGACGATAACGTCTTCGAGGACGTCCACCAACTGCTCACAGCGTTTTTCGCTCTTTTCGATGATCCTGGTTTTGATATCCCGGTGGATGGCCTGTTCGGCCACATGGCTGCCGATGGCTCCGCCGCCGACCACGACAAGCTTGCGCACCGGATCGCTTTTGAGGCCGAAATATTCAATGACCTGGTCGATGTCCTCTTCCCTGGCCACCACGTAGGCCGTGTCGTCGGCCCGCATGTGGTCGTCGCCCCGGGGGATGATCACCGTGCCCTCGCGCTCGATGGCCGCCACCAGAAACAGCGGCCGTCCCGGAACACGGACCTCTTTCAGGGGCGATTTGAGAATGGAGCTGGTCACCGGCATTTTAAGGCCCAGCAGTTTGACCCGGCCCTCGGCGAAGTCGGTCACAGAAGACGCGGCCGGGACGCTGATGAATTGCAGGATCTGGCGGGCCACCTCCCGTTCGGGATTGATCACCATGTCCACGCCGAAGTCCTTGGCGTCGTTATCCTCGAAAAATGCAAGGTATTCCGATGAGCGGATACGGGCGACCTTGGTCACGCTGGGGGCCAGGAGATCGGCGAAACGGCAGGCCGTCATGTTCACTTCGTCGGAGTCGGTGACGGCCACCACCAGGTCGACGTCATTGACTCCGGCGGTTTTAAGCACGCTGGGGCTCGATCCCTTGCCCACCAGGGTCTGGACGTCCATCTGTTCGTTGACGGCTCTGATCTTGTTGATGTCCTGGTCGACGAGAACCACGTGGTGGTTTTCCCGGGATAGGCGCATGGCCGTATGATAGCCGACCTCTCCAGCGCCGATGATCAGGATTCTCACTGTAACCCTCCCGCGACAGTGCTCAGGGCCGCCAAAGTCAACGGCCCCTGGATGTCAGGTTAGCACCAGGACATTGAAGAATCAACGGACCTTGGCCACCAGCCCGGCCAGGAAGTCGGCGATGCGCCGCTCGAAGACCGGGACGTCAAACAACAGAGCATGATCGGTCAGTGCCTGCTTGTCAAGCTTGTCGCCGTTCAAAAGCATGATGGCCTCAAGTAGCGCTTCCACGGTTTGTTCCGTGAAAAAACGCCCGGTCCGGGGCCTGCCGTCGGGGTCGTCGTCACGGCCCACCACCGTCTCCAGAGCCCCGCCCTTGGCATAGGCGATCACCGGGGTGCCGCTGGCCATGGCCTCCAGGGGCGTGATGCCGAAGTCTTCCTCGCCGCAGAATAAAAAAGCCTTGGCCCCGGCGTAGAGGCCGGGCAGGGCCTCGTCGGGCTGCCAGCCCAAAAACTCCACCGTGGGTCCGGCCATGGCCCGCAGCGTCGGTTCCTCGGGGCCCGTGCCGGCCACCTTCAGCGGCAGGTTGGCCTTGGTGCAGGCCTTTACGGCCAGATCAACTTTTTTATACGGGGCCAAGGCGCTGAGCACGAGGTAGTAGCCGCCTTGGGGCCCGCCGGGGACGAAGCGTCCGGCCTCCACCGGCGGATGGATCACCTGGGCATCGCGGTTGTAGCAGCGCCGGATGCGCCCGGCCACGTGGGCGCTGTTGGCGATGTATTGATGAACCCGCCCGGCCGTGGCCACGTCCCAGCGTTGCAGCCGGGGCCGCACAAGAGGCATTACTTTTGAGGCCAGGCCGCCCTGGTCCTTGCCGAAATAGGCGTCGTACATATCCCATATATAGCGCATGGGAGTGTGCATGTAACACACGTGCGTTGCCCCTTCGGGAGCGCGCAGGCCCTTTATTACGCAGTGGCTGGTGCTAAGCAGCAGATCGCAGTCCGGCACCCGCAGGCCCTCGGCGGCCCTGGGAAACAGCGGCAGATAATGGCGGTAGCGCTTGGCCGCCATGGGCAGCTTTTGCACGAACGAGGTGCGGATGGGCCGGTCCTCAATGAGCTTCGAAACGCTGCCCTTGATATGCAAAAGCGTCAGCAGCGGGGCGTCGGGAAACAGGCGGCAAAAACTCTCCAGGACCTTTTCGCCGCCGCGCATGCCCGTAAGCCAGTCATGGGCCAGCACCACCCGCAGGCCTGCTAGTTCGGGCCGCATTCGGGCGGCGGTGGCCATGGGTCAGGCCGCCTTCAGATGGGTTTTATAGGCCTGCAATGTCGCCTGGGCCGCTTTTTGCCAGGTGAACTTGGCGGCCTGATTGGGGCCGTCCTGGCGCAGGCGCGCGGCCGTTTCCGGCTGGGTCAATACATGATTTAGTTCGTTGGCCAGGGCCTCGGGCTCGGGCGGGCACATCAGGCCGGCGGTGCCCACCACCTCGGGCAGGGACGCGGCGTTGCTGCTCACCAGGGGCGCGCCGCAGGCCAGGGCCTCCAGGGCGGGCAGGCCGAAGCCTTCATACAGCGAGGGGATGCATACGGCGTCGGCCGCGCCATAAGCAGTCGCCAGGAACTCGTCGTTGATTTCCGGGACAAACCGGACATCCGGGCCGGGTTTGGCCCCGCGCATCTGGCCCTTGGTCACTCCGGCCAAGACCAGGGGCGGAGCGTCCTTGAGCAGACCGTGGGCCTGGATCAACGCGCCGAGATTCTTGTGGGGTTTGGGGTTGCCCACGCCCAGGATGAACCGGGTCGGCAGACCGGCCTTTTGGGCGGCGGCCGCGCGCTGGTCTTCAGGGATGGGCCTGAACTGCGGGCCCACACCGTTGGGTGTGACCACGACCTTGTCCCTGGAAACACCCAGCAACTCCACAATGTCGTTTCTGGAGTGCTCGCTCACCGTGAAGACGACCCCGGCCTTGCGGGCCGCAGGGGTGACCACGTACTTGTAGTACAGCTTGTGCTTGAGGCCGTAGTCTCCGGGAAAGCGCAAGTGGATAAGGTCGTGGATGGTCACGGCCATGGCGCCTTCATAGACCACCGGCGCGCCGTAGAACGGGCAGTGGTAGATGTCGATATCCATGGCCCTCAGCACCGTGGGCAGCTTGAGTTGGCCGGCGATGCCGTAGGGCGGAAAATTGGCCGCCACGCATACCAGGCGCGGGTCCTTGGGAAAGGCCGCGGCGTGTTCGGGTTTGCGCACGAGCACGGCCACGGCCAAGTCCTGGCGCAGATCCATCATGGCCCGCAGCAGCTCCAGGCCGTAGCGGGCCATACCGTGCATGTGGCCTTCATAGATGCGCATGTCAAAACAGAGCTTCACTTGTTCTCCTCGGCGGCCCGTTGGTATACGGCCAGGGTCTGGCGGGCCGCCTCATCCCAGGAAAAGGCGGCGGCGTGTTTGGGCCCGGCCTGGGCCAGATCATAACGCAGAGCCTCGTCGGCCATCAAGCGGGCCAAACCGGCGGCGATATCGTCGATGTCGAGCGGGTCCACCAATACGGCGTCGTCGCCCACAACCTCGGGCAGGGCCCCGGCGTTTCCGGCCAACACCGGCGCGCCGCAGGCCAGGGCCTCCAGGGCGGGCAGGCCGAAGCCCTCGTGCAGCGACGGAAAGGCGAAGGCCAGGGCCAGGTTCAACAGCACGGGCAGGTCCTCGCCGGGCAGATAACCGGTGAACACCAGGCGCTTGTCCTTGGCCAGGGAGCCTATATCGGCCAACAGCTTGTCGGCCAGCCAGGCCTTTTGGCCGGTGATGACCAGCTTGCATTGGGGCATGACCTGGTCGGCGGCCTTGAGAAAAGCCGGGACCAGCCGGGCCAGGTTTTTGCGGGGCTCGATATTGCCCAAAAACATCACAAAAGGCCCGTCCAAGCCGTAGCGGTAGCGGGCCGATTGCAGGGTGTTTTCATCGTCGATGGGCCGGAATTCGCCGCGGGCCGCCTCGTGGATCACCGTGACGCGGTCCTGGCCCAGGCCCAGCACTTCGCGCAAATCTTCGGCCGTGGCCCGGCTGGGGGCGATGAACCGGGCCTTGCCGGCGGCCAGCTTTTGCAGATGCCAGCGCATGTAGGCCGCGTATTTGCCGGGGATGGTTTCTGCTAGGGTGAACGGCACAAGGTCGTGCACCGTGACCACCGTGGCGGCCTTGGCCTTGTAGGGCACCAGCATGGCCGGGCCGTGGAACACGTCGATATTCCGCTTGTTCAGGGCCCGGGGCAGGACCAGGTGTTCCCACACGTCGCCCATGGGGTGGCTCTCCTGCACGAACGCGGCGTGGATCATCTCGCCAGCGGGCAGGCTGTCCAGACACTTTATATTGTCCAGACGGGCCAGCAGACTGATCTGTTGTTCCGGGGCCACCCGGCCCATTGCCGCCAGCAGGCTCAGCACGTAGTTGCCCACTCCCGTGCGGCGGGGGGTGACGCTGCGTATGTCCAGGCAGACTTTCAAAACTTAATCTTTGTCAGCGTCGGGTTCGCTGCGGTTTACCACCTTGAGCACGGTGTAGATGGGCTTTTGCTGGGTCTCGTAATAGGTGCGCACCTGCAATTCGCCCAACAGGCCCATGGAGATCATCTGGATGCCCACCAGCATCAGCAGCACGGCCAGGATCAGGCCGGGCTTGCCCCACATGGGCTGACCGAAAAACAGTTTGAGGATGGTGTAATAAAGGGCCAGCAGGAAGCCCAGACCGCCGGAAACCAAGCCCCACTTGCCGAAGATCTGGATGGGCTTGGTGGAATACGACAGCAGGAACTTCACGGCGATAAGGTCCAACAACACCCTGGGCGTGCGGCCGATTCCGTATTTGGTCTTGCCGGCCGTGCGGGGGCGGTGGTTCACCGGCACCTCGATGATCTTGACGCCCATCAGCGAGGCGATGGCCGGGATGAAACGGTGCATTTCGCCGTAGAGCCGGATGCTTTGCACCACCTCCTTGCGGAAGGCCTTGAGGGTGCAGCCGTAGTCGTGCAGATGCACGTCGGTGATCTTGCTGATCAGGCCGTTGGCCAGCTTGGAGGGCAGCTTGCGGTTGATGTAGGCGTCCTGGCGGTCATAGCGCCACCCGGCGGCGATGTCGTAGCCCTCGTCCAGCTTGGCGATGAGCTTGGGTATGTCGTGGGGGTCGTTTTGGCGGTCGCCGTCCATGGTCACTACGATCTCGCCCCGGCTGTAATCGAAGCCCGCGCTCATGGCCGCGGTCTGGCCGAAATTGCGCCGGAAACGCACCAGCACGGTGCGTGGCTGCTCGGCGGCCAGGCGCTCGAGAATGCCGAAGGTCTCGTCGCTGCTGCCGTCGTCGACAAAGATGATCTCATAATCCAGACCCATGCCTTGCAGCACGGCGTGCACCTCTTCATGCAGCGGCTCGACGTTTTCCGCCTCGTTGTAGACCGGAACGACCACAGATAGGTCCAAGATCATGCCTCCCAATCAAGCCGGGCGATGGCCGCGCGGCGAAAACGGAACCAGGCACCCCAGGCGGCCAGGGGCGCCAAAACCAGCACCTCCCAGATGGCGGCCTTGAGGTCGTGCCAAAACACCTGGGCGCTGAGCCCTCGCTTTACGTCGGAGAACACCCAGTAGTCCGTACGGAAATATTCACCGCTCAGGGGCCACAACAGCGGCACCCCGTGGGGCGGCAGGGTGTCCAAAGTCAGATAGTCCACCAAGACATGGCTGGCCCAGACCATGAATCCGGCCCAGCCCCACCACCAGCCCTCGCCGCCGCGCTTGCGGCCCACGGCGGCCATGACCAGGCCGCAGAGCACTGCCGCGCCCAGGGAATGGCTGGCTCCGTGGTGCCAGGCGGCGATGTCGCCCGTTATCAGGCCGGGGATGAAGTCCAGGTCCGCCGCCATGCCCAGAGCCGCGAACAGCACCAGGTCGGCCTTGGGGCCGATGAGGTCGTGGCGTCCCGTGGCCAGGCTGCCGGCGGCGATGGCGGCCAGGGCGTGTCCGATGGGCGTGGCCACCTAGCGCGCCCCCATCTGGGCCAGACCGGCGTTGAAGATGTCTTCGTAGCGGCGGCCTCCGGCCTCCCAGGAAAACTCCTGTTCCACCCGCTTGCGGGCGGCCTCGCCCTTGGCCTTGCAGATTTCGGGGTCCCTCAGAAGCTCCAGGATGGCCCCGGCCAGGCCCTGGGGCGTCTTGTCCGCCGCGAAGGCCCCGGTGTCGCCCAGGAAACGGCGGTTGTTCTTGTTGTCGAAACAGGCCACGGGCAGCCCGCCGCCCATGTAGTTGATGATCTTGCCGCTGGCCTCGCCGGCCACGTCTTCCTTGGGGTCCACGGCCACGTCGCCGATGCGCAGGTAGTCGGGCAGCTCGAAATAGTCCACCCGGCCCATGAACTTGACGTGGTCGGCCACGCCCAGCTTGTTCACCAGGGCCTGGCTGTGCTCCACCGGATAACCCACCACCAGGAACAGGGCGTCAGGTACTTCTTTTAGGACATGGGGTATGGCGTTGAAATAGTTGTCCGTGCCCTTGCTGCTCAGTAGCGCGCCGGTGTAGAGCACAATGGGCCGGGCCGGGTCGAGGCCCAGTTCGGCCTTGAGGTCGCGGTCGGCCTGGCCGTCGAAAAAGCCCATGTGCACGCCATCGATGATGGTGTGCACCCGCTGGGCTGGCAGGCCCATGTTTTGCTCCAGGAATATGCCCACGTCGTCGTTGCTGGCCACCGACTGTTCGCAGGCCCGGGTGATGAGCTTTTCCATCAGCTTGAAGCCGGGCCGCACGAAGGGCACCTTGTCCAGCCAGCCGTAGGAGTCCAACTCCATGGTCAGGCTGCCCTGGACGTCAAAGACAACGGGGAGCTTCTTGCGGGTGATGGTCCGGGCGGCCAGACCGATCATGGCTCCTTCATGCAAATGGCCGTGGATCACGTCGGGCTGGAAGCGGTTGATGGCCTTGACCGTTTCCACCAGCAGCAGCCAATCCAGATAAAACTTGCCCAGGGCCGGTCCGGCCTCGAGCTTGTTGTACCAGGGCACGTTTTTGATGCGCACCGTGGGTACGCCTTCGATGTCCCGGCCGAGGTGATAGGTCACCAGCAGTACTTCGTGGCCCCGGCGTTGCAGGGCCTGGACCTCGCCGAGAATGCGCATGTGGCAGCCCCTGTCGGCGAAATAAGGCGTGGGGGCGATTCCCAAAATCTTCATTTATATTCCCTCGGGCACGGGCAGGGACCGCGCCTTGGCATTTCATGATCCGAACTTGCCAACTATAGACTCTGCAACGAAATTTTTCAAATGTTCCACGGGCGCTCCCAGGATTGTGGGCCGCCGGATGCGGTCGCAGGTCCGGCACAGCTCGAACCCGCTCAGATCGCCGGTGGCATGGGCCCGGCGCAGGGCCTTGGCTTTATCGCCGTTCCATATTTCCATCAGGCTTTGCTTGCCCGCGTCGCCAAGAACGAGCTTGCCGAAAAAATCCTGGGGGCAGGGCGTCACCACGCCGCCTGACAAAACGGCCAGTCCGTACCAGGGAAAGGTGCAGACGTTGGGCTTGGCTTGCCGGGCTTGGCCCATGTCGCCGCCCCAGTTGTGGGGCCTGCGGTGGACGGCCCTATCCAGGCCCAGGGCCTTGAGCCGGTTGATGGCCGCCTGTTGGCGGGCGTCCGGCCGGGCCTCGCCCATGGTCAGCAGGGTGACGACCGGCCGGGCCTTGCCCAGGGTGCGCCTGGCCCTCAGCAGGCGTTCCAGCCCGGCCAGGGTGCGGCCCAGGTCCGCGCCTTTGCGGGAGGCGGCATACTCGGCTGCATCCAGGCTGTCGATGGAGCAGGTCAGCAAATCGGGCGCAGCCCACAGCAGCCCGGCAACGCGGTCTTGGTCCAGCAGGGTGGCGTTGGTGTGGATGCGCACCAGACGGGCGTTTTGTTTGAACCGTTTGATCCACAGCGGCAAGCCGGGGTGCAACAGCGGTTCGCCACGGTGGAAGAGGTTGATTTCACAGCCGATATGCTTGGCTTGACTTGCCAGAGAGGTCAGCAGGGCGTTGTCCATGTCCCGGCGGTCGGCCTCGTCCAGCAGGCGCTGGGGGCAGGCCGTGCAGCGCAGATTGCAGCGGCTGGTGATATCCACCCAAAGCCGCAATGGCCCCCGGGGCATGGTGTCGCGCCGCGACAAAAAGCCGCCGACGTGCCATAGAGGTCGGATGATTTGGGCCGGGCGGCCTATAGGTAGCCCTCCTTGACATACCATTGATACGTGGCGTACAGGCCTTCGTCAATGCCCACCTTGGGCTTGTAGCCCAGATCGCGTTTGGCCTTGGAGATGTCAAAGGCCCGGTTCTGGCGGTACCAGTCCACCCGGCGGGGAAAGATCGGCGGGGCGATGCCGAAGGGCTTGCAGATCTTTTCGCAGATATGGCCCGCGACAACCACCGGCAGCACCGGATAGTGGGGGATCTTCACATCAGTGCCCATGGCCTTGGCCACCCGTTTGACCAGTTCCTCGATGGGGTAATAGTGCTCGTCGGCGATGAGGTAGGCCTGACCCAGGCCCTTGTCCTCGTCCATGGCCAGCAGGAAGGCGTCCACCAGGTTGTCGATGTACAGCGGATGGTACAGGGTCTTGCCCGAGCCGAACATGGGGAAGGTGCCCTTCTTGACCCGGCTGTAGATCATCCAGAAACGTTCCGGATCGCCGGGGCCGTAGATGGCTGCGGGCCGCAGGATGGTGATCTTCATGCCCTGGTCCATGAACGGACGCAGGGCCAACTCGCCGTTGTACTTGGTCTGCTGGTAATAGTCGGCCGCGTTGATGGGCGCGTCCTCGCCGCCGGGAGGGTTTTCCACGTTGCCGTGTACGCCGCAGGTGGAGCAGTAGATGAACTTGCGCACGCCGTATTCCTGGGCGATCTTGGCCGTTAGGCGGGTGCCGCCTTCGTTGACCTCGTCGTAGTAGCTGCGGGGTACGTCCATCTCCCGGAAGGCCGCCGCCAGGTGTTGGACCACCTCCACGCCCTCCATGCATTTGCGCACCACGGCCTCGTCGGTGACCGAGCCGATGATCACCTCGGCGCCCAGGTCCCGCAGGCCCTGGGGCTTGAGCCCTTCCTTGTTGTCCAGGGCCACCACTTCATGGCCAAGGCTTAATAGCCGTTCCACCAGGGCCGCACCGGTGAATCCCGTGCCTCCGGTTACCAGGATTTTCATGCCGCTGTCTCCACATGCCCCTCCGCAGACCGGGGGCGCACAAATTACTTAACCGGGGCGCTCATGCCTCTGGCCGCCCAGAGGCCGCACAAGTAAAGCAGGCCCGCCGTCCACAGCACGGCCTGGAACCCCAGGTAAAGGGAAATTATCACGGTAAGGATGGAGCCGACAACGGTCATGAAGCCGTTGACGCCCCAGGCCCAGCCCACCATGGTGGCGCTGGCATTATGCACCAGGCGCAGGCCCAGGGGGAATGGCATGCCCATGACCGTGCCGATGGGGGCCAGGACCAGCACCGAAACGATTATGCGCACAGCCAGCGAACTGCCCAGGAACAGATCGAACGCCACCGGCAGCAGAAAGACCATGGCCACGTTGAGGGCGAAGATCAGCGGAAAGACCACGCCCAGGGCCTTGACGGGCCGTTCGCCGAAACGCTCGCTGATGAAGCTGCCGATGCCCGAGAAGACCAAGAGCGCCGCGATGACCAGGGAGATGCTGAAGGCCGGGTTGCCCAAAAACAGGATGAACTGCTTGATGAAACACAGCTCGATCATGATGAACGCCGCGCCCAAAATCGAGAAATACGCCAGGAACGGGGCCTTGCGCAGGGGCGAGGCCTCCCGGCGGCCCAACAGCACCAGGGGCAGCACGATCAACAGCAGGCTGATCAGCACGATCTCCACGGTGATGGCCACCATGGGCAGGTCGGACTTTGGTATGCCCGGATCGCCGCCGAAGACCTTCTGGACCAGGGAGTGGGGCAGCCAGCGCAGGACCAGGCCCATTTTCTTCATGTCGGTGGGCAGATCTTCGCTGGTAACGTCCACCGGGCGACCCAGATACAGGAAATGGTCGAAAAACGGCCAGTTGTCCGTGGGCGGGCTAAGCTCGTAGCCCCCGGCCCGGTAGTACTGCCTGGGGTCGTCGGACTTGAGGATTTTGGCGTAGAGGTTGGCGTCCTTGGCCATGTCCGGGGCGTAGAGCACCTTGAAGCCACGGTCCTTTTCCCACCGGTAGGCAGCGGCGATTTCCTCGTCGGTGTAGGGCCGCTTGCGCAGGTACACGCCGTTGACCATCCAGGCCTCGCCGGCCACGATCATAACGTGGCGGTCGATGTCCTTGATGCCCAGACGCTTGCCCAGGGCCCGGATGATGGTGCACATACGGGCCGTGCCCCAGCGGTTGAGGGCCAGGATGCCGTCGTCGGTCAGATGGGCGAAATAGTCTTCGAACGCCTCAACGGTCAGCAGGTACGTCTCGGAAAGGTTGATGGCCCCCGAGGCGAAAGCGATGGGCGTGAAGTTGTTGCGCATCTGGATCAGGTCGTAGCGCTTGTTGGAGTTGACTATGTAGCTGCGGCCCTCGTCGTTGGCCAGATTGACTTGGGGCAGGCTGAACATGCCGTCGTTGATGCTCTTGTAGTGGTCTTTGACCACGGCGCAGATCACCGGGTCCATTTCGATGGCGTCGACATGGCCGGCGTCGTGGCTCAGGGCGTAGGTGACCTCGATGCCGCCGGACGAGCCGATGATGGCCACCTTGGGCTGACGGCCGCCCGCGCTCAGGTAGATGTACGGGAAGTTGATGGAGTCCCAGGCCGGCTCCTGTTTGGCGGTGCGGCTGTAGCGGGCCAGCATGGATTCGTTTTCGCCGCCGTTGATCCAGATGTCGTAGGGCTCCACCTTGCCGTCGACCAGCCTGCCGGTGACGTCGACCCTGGAGAGCGAACTCCAGGCGCTGAACATGGTGGCGTTCATGCCCGCCTGGAACCAGCGCTTGGACTGATGGGGCTTGATGGGCAGAAGCTGCTCGCCAAAGGGAGTGGCCACGGCGCAGATTATGGTGGCCGCGATGAGGGCCAGGCGCCACTTGCCGCCATGATGGGCGAACACCGCCGCGGCGGCGATGCCCAGAAACGCCGCCAGCAAAACGGCCCCGGAAGCGCCCAGGGGCGATATGACCAGCACCAGCAGGATCGAGCCCAGGGCCGCGCCGATCAGATCAAAGAAATACAGCCGGTGGACCTGTTTTCCCTCGCCGGACAACAGGATCGTAAAGGTGACGCCCGCGCAGAAGAACGGGGCGATGAGCGCAAGGTAGATGACGCCCAGGTAGAGCCAGTTTTTGAGCTTGCCGAACTCGCCGACGACCAGGGGCACCTCGATGATCAGCACCAGGCTGACGATGGCCAATACGCCGAACAGCAACGAGAACAGCGGCACCTGGTCCCGGCCCATGTGAAAGCGCCGCTGACCGGCCAGGGACATGAACACGCCGGCCAGGCCCATGCCGAACAAGGCCGTGGAGACGATCATGAAGGCGTAGTTGGACCAGATGACAAAGGAGAAGATCCTGGTCAGGGTCACTTCATACAACAGCAGGCCCATGGCCAGTAAAAAGATACCGGCGTAATCACTCAGGCGGCTGGTTTGGTTCTTGATTCCGTTCATGGTCGTCCAAGGCTCCCCGCTCGAACTAGGCCTTTTGGCCCAGCCTGCCGGATACCCACACGCCCAGCAGATACAACACTCCGGCGGTCCACAAAACGGCGTGGAAGCCCAGGTAAAGCGAGATGAAAACCGTGAGGATGGAGCCCACCACGGTCATGAATCCGTTGACGCCCCAGGCCCAGCCGACCATGGAGGAACTGCCCCGGTGCACCAGGCGCAGGCCCAGGGGGAAGGGCATGCCCATCAGGGTGCCGATGGGGGCCATCATCAACACGGTCATCAATATGCGCACCATGATATTGCTGCCAAGGAAGGCGTCGAACACCACGGGCATGATGTATATCAGCGCCGCGTTGACCGCGAAGATGCCCGGGAAGACGAACTTCAGGGCCTTGACCGGGTTGTCGCCGAAGCGCTCGGACAGGAAGCTGCCGATGCTGGAAAAGACCAACAGCACGGCGATTACCAGCGAAATGCTGATTGCCGGGTTGCCCAGGAACAGGATGTACTGCTTGATGTAGCACAGCTCGATCATGATGAAGGCCATGCCCAGCAGGGAGAAATAGGCCACCAGGGGGCCCTTGCGCAGCGGCGAGTCGCCCCGGGCGCCCAGCAGCCACATGGGCAGCACAACGAAGATGAAGCTGATCAGGATGATTTCAAGGGTGATGGCGAATAGCGGCACGTCGCTCTTGGGCACAGTCCAGTTGCCCATCAGCCGCTTGATGATGCCCGGCGGCTCCCACTGCAGGAGCAAACCGATCATGCGCAGGTCTTCGGGCACGAAGGGGTCGTTTACATCGGGGGCCGGGCCCACCTGGAAGAAATGGTCGAAGAAGGGCCAGTTGTCCGTGGGCGGCCTCAGGTCGAATCCCGCGTAGCGGTAAAACTCGGCCGGGTCTTCGGACCTTAGGATGGCTGCGTAGAGGTTGTGGGTCTTTTCCATTTCCGGCGAATACAGCACGCTGAATCGCTTGTCCTGCTCGCACCATTTTTCAGCCGCCCGGATCTCGTCGGCGGTGTAGGGCTTCTTGCGGAAGTAGACGCCGTTGACCATCCAGCCTTCGCCGTGGATGATGATCACGTGCTTGGAGACGTCGGTGATGCCGGTCTTTTCAGCGGCGGCCCGCACCAGGGAGCACAGCCGGGCCGTGCCCCAGCGGTTGATGGCCAGGATGCCGTCGTCGCTGAGGTGGTTCATGTAGTCCAGAATGGCCTCAACCGTAAGCAGGTAGGTCTCCGACAGGTTGATGGAGCCCGAGGCGAAGGCGATGGGCGTGAAGTTGTTGCGCATCTGGATCAGGTTGAACGTCTTGTCGCAGTTGACGATGTAGGAGCGGCCCTCGTCGTTGATCAGGTTCACGCCGGGAAGGTCGAACATCTTGTCGTTGACCCAGGCGAAAGGCCCGGATACCAGGTCGCAGATCACCGGGTCCATCTCCACGGCGTCGATGTCCACAGCGCCGTGGCTCAGGGCGTAGGCAACCTCCGTGCCGCCTGACGAGCCGATGATGGCCACCTTGGGCGCGCCGCCGCCGCCGGTGATGTCCTTGTAGGGATATTTGGAGATGTACAGATACGGGAAGTTCAGCGACTCGCGCCACTCCGGCGCATAGGGGTTTGTCCGGTTGTAGCGGGCCAGGAAGGATTCGTTTTCACCGCCGTTGATCCATATGTCGGCGGGCTCGACCTTGCCGGTGACGATCTTTCGCTCGGTTACGTCGACTCGGGAGAGGCTGGACCACTTGGAATAGACCGTGCGCACGCTCTCGGATTTGAAGCGGCGTTTGGCCTGGTGGGCCTTGACCGGCAGAAGCTGTTCGGCCAGGGGCGTGAGCACCAGAAAGCCCAAACAGAATACGGCCAAAACAATGCGCCAAGCCTTGGATTCGCCCTGGTAAAACACCATGGCTGAAATGGCCACCATCAGGGCCGAGAGCATCAGCGATCCCGAAGCTCCCAGGGGGGCGATGACGAAGACCAACAGCAGCGAACCGATGGCCGCGCCCACGAGGTCGTAGAAGTACAGGCGGTGGACTTTTTTGCCCTCGCCCGAGAGCAGGATGGTGATGGCTATTCCGGCAAAGAAAAACGGCAGGATCAGCGAGACATAGATGAGCAGCAGATAGAACCAGTTGATGATCTTGTTGAACTCGCCCACCACCAGGGGCACGTTGATGATCACCACCAGGCTGGCCACGATGAACAGGGCGAACAACAGCGAAAGCAACGGCACATGTTGTCTGCCCAGGTGGAAGCGCCGCTGGCCGGCCAGGGACATGAACACCCCGGCCAGGCCCATGCCGAACAGGGCCGTGGAAACGATCATGAAGGCGTAGTTGGACCAGATGACAAAAGAGAAAATGCGGGTCAGGGTCACTTCGTATAGAAGCATGCCCATGGCCAAGAGGAAGATGCCCGCGAAATCAGAGAAGTTGCTCGCGCGGCTGGTGTCCATTTTCAGATTCGGCATTAATTTATCCCGAGGCGCCTGTTCGGCGCTTTTTGGAAGCATTGTTTTATGGCAGGCTTAAAGCCTTTGTCCGGGGCTGAATCAGGACTTGCCGACCCTGCCCATCCGAAATGCCCATCCTACTGGCTAAGGCGTATTTTGGCAAGATAATTAGCCATGTTGAACCGCTCGTGGCGGCCCATAAAAAAACGCCGCGGCCCAGGCCGGGCCACGGCGAAAGATGAGGGGGAAGCGGCTTGAAGGGTCGGGGCGGTCCGTTAACCGGCCCCGCCCTGATGTTACGGAGTGACGATGTTGAATTTGCCCTCGGGCTTTTCGATCAAACGCAGGAAGCCTATCAGATCCATTTTGCTGCCGTCGGTCTCCAACTCGTCGGAAAAGACCATGTCCTTGATGCCCACCTTGCCCACCAGCATGTCCACGAACAGACCGTGGGTGATCTTGATGGAGGCGTTGGCCTTGGGGTCCGGGGCGGCCCTGCGGTGATGCAGCACCGAGTTTTCCAGGGTCAGGACATAGCTTTCGTTGAGGTCGGTGAAGGTGACGTTGATGGTCAGATCCTTACCCTCGGCGTCGGGTCCGTTGAGGCGTGCGGCCATGGAATCGAAGAAACGCTCCACGGGCGTCTGTTTGATCAGGTCAATGGCGTCGAGCATGTTGACTCCGCGCTCGGGAGGACCTAGGCGCAGCTCCCGGGCGGCGGTGAGGTATTCGTTGCGCCACACCCCGGATTCGGCCTGGTAGGCCATCTGCTCATAGGTCTTGGCCAACATCTCCTTGGCCTGCTGGTTGTCCGGGTCGGCGAAGACAACATGATTCAGGACCTCGGCCACGAAGCGGTAGTCGCCTTGGTTGAAGGATTCCTGGGCCTTTTTCAACACCGCGTCCGCGCCGCCCATGTATTGCATGTAGCGCTTGGCCGACTCCACCGGCGGCAGGGGGTTGAGGTTGGCCGGGTTGCCGTCATACCAGCCGAAGTAGAATTGGTACACCGCCTTGGAGTTGTGGCTCAGGGTGCCGTAGTAGCCCCGGTTGGCGAAGTATTTGGACAGGGATTCCGGAAGCTTTATCTCCTCGGCGATTTCCCTGGGCGTCAGACCCAGGTTGGCCAGGCGCACGGTCTGGTCGTGGATGTATTTGTAGAGGTCGCGTTGCTTTTTCAGGAACTCCACCACCTTCGCGTTGCCCCAGATGGGCCAGTGATGGCAGCCGAAATAGATGTCCGCGTCGCCGAACAACTGCAGGGCCTGGTCGATGTAGTTGCTCCACAACAGGGCGTTGCGCACCTTGGCCCCGCGCAGGGTGTAGAGGTTGTGCATGTTGCGGGAGACGACTTCGGCCCCGCAAAAGGTCTTCTTTTCGGGCAGGTAAAAGGTCAGCTCGGCTGGGGCCTCTGATTCCGGGGTGTATTGGAATACGAACTTGACGCCGTCGATGACCATTTCCTGGGGCGTGTGGTCCACGATGGTGTTGGGCTGGGCGATGCCGTAGCTGCCGTGGGCGGGGACCTTGCCCAGGCCGCTGCCCACGTGGCCGGTGTTGCTCGGTTGCAGCGTCCGGCCGAACTGGTAGACGGCCCGGCGGCCCATGGCCGTTCCGGCGATGAGGTTTTCGCTGGTTGCTTCGTGCATAAAGCCCTTGGGGGCCACGATCTTGATGTTACCGCCCTTGATGTCTTGGTCCGAGAGCACCCCCAGGGCCCCACCGAAGTGGTCGATGTGGGTGTGGGTGAAGATGACGGCCCTGATGGGTTTGTCGCCCAGTTGCTTGCGGGCAAAGGCCAGGGCCGCGGCCGCGGTCTCCTTGGTGGTCAGCGGATCGATGATGATCCAGCCGGTCTTGCCCTCGATGATGCTCATGTTGGCCAGGTCAAAGCCCCGCAGCTGGTAGACGCCGTCGGTGACCTTGAACAGGCCGTGGATGTTGTTGAGCTGGCCTTGGCGCCACAGGCTGGGGTTCACCGTGGCCGGGGCCGGGCCCTGCATGAACTTGTAGGCCTCCATGTCCCAGGCGGTTGTGTCCCTGGGACCCTTGATCTTCATCGGTTCCATGGTGGCGATAAGGCCCTTGCGGGCCTGCTCAAAGTCCTGTTGGTCGGCCAGGGGCAGGTGCTGGGCCATTGTGGCGTTGTGTTCCAGCGTTGCCGAGGTGGCTGTGCCCTTGCCCTGATACTTGACGTCTTCGGCCGGGCCGCCGCAACCCGACAGCAGCATGGACATTGATCCCGCCCCTGCCACCGAAGCACTGGCGGCCACTGCCAACGCAACTTTGGACCCTGTCGAACAGCGGTCCAGGAACTCACGCCTAGATATGTTTTTCTTTGCCATATCGTCTCCTAATTATATGTTTTAATAGTTAAAACAATAAGCAATGCCCGCATAATGTTGACGGGCGTGCATCCCGCCCCTGTGCTTGAGTTCCGCAGCCCACCAGGAAGAACAGCACCAAAGACGGCATCGCGGTATAACGGTTAAGGAATGACGGCGTGGGCCATATTGAGATCACGAAATAGAGTAAAGAGTCTAAAGTCTAATTGTCAAGCGTCTATATGACCCTTGTTTGCAAATTTATTATGCGCCAAGTGACTTGTCGTAATCAGGGAAAGCTGGCCGGTTTGGCCGAATGCGAAAAAAGCGCCGCCGCCCGCGCCCCCGGACGGCGGCAATGCCGATGGATTCAGTTTTCGCTACGGGCGGCGAATGAACATGAAATAGCAGCCGGTTATATCTCGCTTTCGACCACATGAAAACTGATGGTCGAGGCAGTGGTCTTGCTGCGGCCCATGAAGAGCATCACCCCGATCCACAGGGCCTGGAGACAAAGCAGCATGCCGGGGCTCCATATGGACTCCAGGCCAAGGGCCAGGCTGGGCAATGTCTGGGGCGCGGCTGGGAAGATGAACGGCATGGCGCAGCCGTAGGGGATCGAGGCCAGGGCCATCCACTGGTAGGCGCTGAGCCTGCCGCCGCCGCGGTAGTCCGAGCGCAGGAATTCGGAGAGAGCCCGCCAGCCCCCGGTAACGGTGACACCCACCCACACGGCCACATCGTAGCGGCCCGCCAGGAACAGGTAGAGGCAGGCCAGCCCGCAGGTCACCAGGATCAGCGAGGTGACGGCCTGGATCGGGAAAACGGGTCTGCCCTCCCAGCCGTTTTCATAGGCGATCTTTTTGGTCTGTCCCCGGAAAATAAAGCCTTTGTGGCCCACAACGGCCCGGAGCCAGCCCGGGCACTGATCCATGGGTTTGCCGTAGCAGCAGCCGAAGCTGATGCAGGCAAGGCGGCCCAGACCCTCGCCCATGGCGTAGGCCGCCACCAGGGCCGCCAGCACGGGCAGCACCTGCAGGCCGGGCCCGTCGCCGCCGGGGAAGGCTCGCCTGACCACCAGGGTCAGCCAGGGGGCGATGATCAGGCCCACGAACGATGCTCCGCCCACGGTGAAGGTGGCGGGTTTGTTTTCCACCCAGCGGGCCACCAGCCGGGAGGCCGGGGCGCATACCGAAAGCAGGGGCAGGGAAAAGCAGACTATGGCCAGCATGGAGATGCCCACCGAACGCAGCATGATAACCAGGACGGCCGCGGCCAGGGCATAGGCCGTGGCCGAGAAAAAGCCGTAGTAGGTCAGGTTTAGGCCGTGCCAAACGCCGCCGCCGGTTTTGGACAGGGGCACGCTGGCCATGATCTGCCAGCGTTCGCCGGGAAGGTGGCGGCAGGCCCAGGTTATTAAAACGGCGTAGGCGAGGCCGAGTCCCAACACGAAAAAAACATTTGCCATAACTATAGAAACGTCTCCTTGATGAGGATCAATTGCCCTTGGCGGAGGCAATGGTGGAGCGGACCATGACGTCGGTCTCCACCAGGGGCCTGTTGAATCCACTGCTGAAGCGGCTGGACACGTCGCTGCGCTGCTGGGCCTCCACGATGTCGGGGGCGAAATCGACCCTGCCAGGCTGGAACAACAGCACCACCGTGGAACTGCCTGGCCGGAACAGGCTCTTGGGCCTGCCTTTTCTCAGCATCATGCCCGGTTCGCAGGGCCGGGGATCGTCGTAGCCTTCATCGCTGTAGCAACTGACGATGCCGCCGACCATCAGGGCCACCACCTCGACCATGGCCACCAGGCCGCAGCGGGTGCCGCCCTTGGTGTCGGTGTCGATGACCGTCACCACCCGACGGTTTTTGCTGTAGGGCGTCACCAGACTGACCACCGCCGTGGGGTTGCAGGAATTGTAGGCCCCGTCGATCTCGTAATAGTCGATGACCCGTCCGGCCACCGGGGTGTGGTTGTAGTGGTATTTATCCGGGGTCAGGCGGAATACGGCGTAGTCTCCGCGGCTGAAGGCCCGCAGCCAGCGGGTCTTGGTTCCGCCCACCAATTCCTGGTACCCGAAGAATTTGTCCTTGAGGAACAACATTGATTCATTGTCCAGCGAGCCCATGAGCATGCGCGAGTCGGACGGCGAAACCACCGCGCCCGGAACATCGCTCATGGGGCGGCAATCCCAATAGCGGATCTTGCGCTCGAAGACCTTGCGGGCCGTGCCCAGGCTGTCGGGGTCGTCCAGACATTCGGCCGGGTCGGCGCCCCAGCTTTCCAGCATCCGGCGGCCGGATTTCAGCTTTGAGCCGAGCACCGTGTCGTAGTTCAGGTAGCCCAACAGGCTAGAGGCCCTGGAGCTGGTCAGCGAACGAAAGACGCCGCCGGTGTCTTCCCGGCCCGGATGATAGAGCCACTCCACGAAACGGTCGCCGACGAGTTGTTCGTCTCGCACCCGGCCCGTGGACCGGTCAATGTACTGGTGCTGAGATGGGGGCATTGTTTACCTCGTCAAAAGGGTGGGGCACCACCTTGTCCTGGTGACGGCCCGCGTCGATATGCGCCGCGATCAACAACAGGTTGACCAGACGGGTGATGTCCTCGTTTGTCAGTGACTGGGCCAGCGTTTTGGCGCGCATGCTTTCCAACAGCGTCCGGGGGGATATGCCGCTCAGGGCATGGTCCAAGGCCCGGGCCACCAACGGGTCGGCGCAGGCCCTGGTCAAAACGTCTTTTTCCAGGCCCCGGCCCACCAGGTCAAAGGCCTCGTTGACGTGCTTGATGCGCAGTTCGTCGCGGTAATATTTTTCAGCGGCGGCGTTGAACTCCCTGGGCGGGACCTTCAGCGGATCGTCGGCCCGGAAACCACCCATGACGCCCTTGACCAGACGCCCGGAGGCCGTGTCCTGGGGATATTTCAGGCGCATGCGCAGGTCCCGGATCGTTTCGCCCAGGGCCATGGATTCGATTAGCGCCGCGCCTTCCCGCTGGATCAGCTTCAACAGGGCCTCGCGGTATTGCCAGTGACGGACCCTGATATAGCCCGGATAGCGGCGGCTGGGCCGCACGCCCCGGGTGTCTTCCAGGATCATCCGCAGCAGCAGGTTGCCCGTGTCTGCCCTCACGAAGAAGGTGGGCAGGCCGATGGCCGCGCCAAAGAATATCTGGCGGCGTTCGCTCTCGGTCTGGGGGTCGTCGGGGATGTGGGCGTGATCCAGGGCGCCCTTGGCGATGAAGTGGAAGGCCAGGGCCGTAAGCAGGCACTGCATGTCCACGGCATTGCCCAGGTCGTTTTCCAGGCTTTCGAATAGGCTGTAGTGCCTGCCCTCGAAGCCGGAAAAACCCATGGCCGCGAATTCGCGCTGACGGTGGAGCATGTACGGAGGCATGCGGGGGTCAAACACGCTTAGCTGGGCCAGGTCCTGCTTGAGGCGGTCCAGGTTGCCGGGCCTGCCGTCCAGGGCCGGGCTCTGGTGGGTGCTCATCACCGCGGCCATGTAATCGATGAGCCGGAAATCGGGCAGGATGTCGCCCCGCAGGCCGAAGGCCTTGGCCAGGGCCCGGTCCAGCAGCGGCGGCCCGAAGGGCGTCAGGCGCAGGCCAAACGGCCGCAACTTGAGCGAAGCCTTTTTCTTCCAGCGCCGCCAGATCATCCGCAAATGGGTGTAATCCAATTCATAAGGCAAAAAGCTCAGCACCCGCTCGGGGTGGAAGTCGTGAAAACCCAGCCGGTAGGGCGCGGCGCTGTAGGTGCTCACGAACAGCGGCAGAAAGTGCTCGATGAACTTGGTGACCAGGTCGCCCAGGTATTTTTCGTGGCTGTGGTTGAAACGGTTGTCTCCGGCGGCCAGAGCCGCGCTGAGGCGTTTGCTGCCCAGGGTGACGTGGGTGCCGTTGTTGGCCAGGCTGATGTTGGATGCATTGGGCAGCACCACCAGGTTGTTGGTGATGATTCCGGCCTCGCGCAGACGGGCCACGGCGTTGAGCTGGGCCCTGGAGAGCACCTTGTGGCACAGGTGCATGTACTGGTGTTTTTGTTCACCCTTGTCCCAGCCCGCCAGACAGGGGTTCATGAAAAGCTGGCGGTAAAAGGCGTCGGTGATGGATTCGTTGAGAAGCTTTTGGCGCACCGGCGGGTGGGGCGCGAAGTAGGCCCGCACCCGTTGACCGCATTGGGCCAGGCCCATCTTGCCCTCGGCGTGCATGGTCAACAGCTGGGTCAATAAAAAGCGCTGGGCCGTTTCCCTGGCCGCGGCCCGGCCCATGCCACTGTCCTTGTGCAGGTCGCTGACATAAAAGCTGAACAGCTCTGGCGAGGTGTTGTCGCACAGGTAGTGGTCGCAATATTGCAAGCCGATGCGGCGCAGCAATTCGGGCTGGCCCTCCTGGCTGCCGACCACGTCGGTCAGGGCCAGCTTGAGCAGATAGCTCACCGGCACCCGAAGAAACTCCCGGCCCTGGCGGTGCAGGATGAATTGCGGGGCGTCGGAGCGTTTGCCCACCTCGGGATGGGCCTTGTCCGCGGAAAGATCGGCCTCAAACGAGGCCTGGGCCAGGGCACAGAGGTTTTCCCTGGGCAGGCGGACCCAACTGTTTTCCCAGATGCCGTCGGGGTTGTCGCCCAGCCAGTTTTCAAGCTCGGTGATCACCTTCTTGGGCAACTCACCCCGGCTGTGCCGCTTGATGATGTTCTTGAAGTAGTTGGAATTTTCTATGGTCTGGGGCAGGTCCACGTCGTGGCGCGAGCCGATGACCACCGCCTGCAACTCGTTTTCGCAGCCGCAGGTGGCGTCGCCGCCGCTAAAAGGCAGCGTTTGGGCCAGACGCTCGGGACTGGATGAGTCCACGCCGATATCGGCCAGGACCCTTGCCGGAGACTTGCCGCCTCCGTATAGCCATCCGCGAAGGGGAATGGCGCTCATGGACATCTCCTGTTCGGGTTAACCCGCTGTTTTATAGAGACACTGTTGTAAAACTGGCCTGGGCCGCCGGAGTGCGGGTCCGGGCCTTGCGCCAATGTGACATTATCAAGAGCGCCTTTGGGGTGAGTAACGAACGTGTTAATGCCGTGAGAAATTATTGTGACAACGGCGGCGGCTTGTTGCGGTTTTTCAATTTGGCGTAAAAACAGGATGTTGGACGCTGATTAGTATTTAGGCCGGGGAAGCCGCGAACCAGGACAAGGCCAGGGTCGAGGCCCCGGCCAGACGGACCAGAAACCTCACCCGCGGATCGATCCCCACGCCTACGTCCCGGCCCTTGATTATGGCCTCTTGTTTGATTTGGCAGGCTTTTTTAAAGATGAACACCAGCCAGGCGCCGGTTGACAGCGACATCAACAGCAGCAGTTCGTATGCGCTCATGCCGCCGGGCATTGTAGTTCCTCTTCTTGTTGGTCGTCATGGCTTAGGGGTCTGCGGCGGTCGCGCACGAATGAATTGCCGCTGATGCTTTTGGCGTAGCATTTGATTTCGGCGGCCCGGTGGCCGATCTGCTGGAGATCGCACCTGCCCGCGCAGTCGACAATGCCCAGGGAGACCGAGACCAGGTTGTATCTGGCCATGACGCCGTCGCGGCCTTTGGCCATGACATAACCGGCCGCCGCGTCCTTTTCGTTGTATAGATCCGGCACCAGGCGCTTGAAACAGCGCACCACGGCTTGGCAGACGCGCTCGGCCCGGTTCTGGGCGCAGATCACCACGAAATCGTCGCCGCCTACGTGACCCACAAAATTGAAGTCCGGGGCGTGACGCTTCACGGCCCAGGTCAGGATATGGGCCATCAGGTTGATCATGCGGTCGCCGGCCTTGAAGCCGTAGGTGTCGTTGTAGACCTTGAAATGGTCCAGGTCCACATAGATGAAGCTCACCGGCTCGTCCTTGCCGCAGTGGCGCTCTATTTCCCGCTCCAGGGTCAATCCGCCGGGCAGGCCGGTGAGCGGGCTGGCGCCCTTGGCCATTTCCACCTGGACCCTGGCCAGGGCGTCGAGGATCTTCTGCACGCTGACCAGGCCGTGAGCTTTGCCGTTTTCGGTGACGATGACGTGGTCGTATATCTTGAACCGGTCGCGGCTCATGGCCAGCTTGGCCACGTCCTCCACGGGCTGGCCGCCGTCGACGATGAGGGGGAACTGGTCCATGACCAGATCAACGCTGCGGTCAAAATAAAGGGCCGTGCCGTACTGGGTGCCCAGTTGGCGGTCCAGGGCGTGGCTCATGACCAGGCCCACGGGCCGGTTGTCGTCGACCACCACCACGCTGCTGATAGGGTTGTTGTCCAACAGGGTCTTGATGTCGCGGACCTTGGCCGCAGGGTGCACCTGGGGTCCGGGCTCGGCCAGTTCGCGCACCGGTATGGAGCATTTCCAGTTGGGGTCGCTGCCGTTTTTGCGGGTGCGGTGAGCCGAAATGTCCACGGGATAGGGCTTGGGGCTGGCCGGGCGGGCCAGATAATAGCCCTGGCCGTAGTGCACGCCCATGGAGCAGAGGCAGGAGAGCTCGGTTTCGGTCTCTATGCCTTCGGCGATGATGGCGCTGCCGATCTTGTTGGCCAGGGTCACCAGTGCCTCCAATAGGGCCCGCTGCACCGGGTTGGAGTCGATTCCCCGCACCAGGGACATGTCGGCCTTGATGTAGTCGGGCCGCAGGTTGGCTATGCGCGACAGGCCGCTGTAGCCGGTGCCCGCGTCGTCGATGGCCACCTGGAAGCCCTGGGAGCGGTAGTGCTCCAGGGTGCGATAAAACAGCGTGAAATCGTGGATGGAGTGGCGCTCGGTGATCTCGAAGACCACGTTGGCCGGTTCCAGGCCGTGTTTTTTGAGAAGCCTTTTGGTCTCACCTGCCCGGAAATTGGGGTCTGCCAGAGTCTGTGGGTGGATGTTGACAAACAGCTTTTGGTGGGGTTGCAGGCCTTCCAGGCGGCGGATGGCCTGCTCCCGGCAGGTTTTCTCCAGATGGAACAGCGAGCCCGTCTCCTCGGCAAAGTCGAACATCATGATCGGAGACTGGAAGTAACTGCCCTGGGGGCCCCTGGCCAGGGCCTCCCAGCCCAGGGGCTGGCCCGAAGCCAGATCCACGATGGGCTGGTATACGGCGTTGATCTTGGGCGTTTCGATAAGCTTGCGGAATTCGGTTAGCAGGCTCAAGCCCTCCTGGTTCAACAGATCGGCGGCCACCAGGCGGGCCTGGTTCAAGGCCTGGTTGAACCAGGCGTCAATGTCCTGGCCTTCGTAACGCGGCAGCATGGCGCAGCCGATTTCCAGGTCAAGGTGCTGGCCAGTAAGGCGCACGGCCTCCCGGTTGAGTTGAAAACGGGCGTCCATGCGCATCCGCAGGGCCCAATCGGTTATGGCCGCCCTGTTGGGATTTTGGCCGTTGACCAGAAAAACAAATTCATTGTCGGCCAATGCGCCGAAATGAATCATGGATTCATTTGGCAGAAGACCGTTGGCGGTTCTTTGGAGAATGGAGTCGAGACTGCCCATTATCTGTTGGGCAGCGTCTTTACCGTAAATGCCGGTAAATCGCTTGAAGCCCGGAATGTAGGCCAGCAGCAGGCCCAGGGATTTTTTTTCATCCGCGGCTTTTTGCAGACAGCATTGAATATCGTTTTGCAGGTTTAACGAAGATCCGCGCAGTGCAAGGCCGTGGCCCGTCACCCGCAGGGGAGAGAAATCTATAAACTTGCCGGTGGTATGGCTCGTAGCTTTGGGCATCAACACAACCGTGCTCGTATTGGGTATTCGTGAAGCGTCTTCTTGGCTGACGCGATACTGTTGTAGTACCGCCACGCTGATTGTGCATCGGTTGTGAGATGAAGTCGTTACGTCAGGGTGACAATTGAATGAACATCCTGATGTACAAGCATATTATTGATTGTCGGTCCGTTTCAGGAAAGCCCTGGCACCCTTTTCGCTCCGCAGGATCGTTACCAACTCCCAGCCTTCGGCGCCCAGGATGTTGAGGTATTCCACAAACCCGACAGGCTCAATGCTTTGGTTGCCGTTGGTGCTGATATCGGTCATGACGGTCCACATTTGATCGACCCACACCGACCGGTATTGCCAAGTCTGCCGTTGATTCATTTGCCGCGCTCCAATGAAATGTGCCAAACAATATTGCAGCCTAACACAATTGGGCGCTACGGCCAACCAATGGCCGTGCGTGTTTGTTGGTGACTGTAACAAGGCGTAAATATGGGACAACCCGGCCCAAGGAAAATAAGGGCCCGGAGGTTGGCGGTCCAGGCCGCCGGGCTGGTCTTGGCGGCTTGTCCAATTCTGCTAGATGGACTTGCCGAAAACCGTTGCGATCAGTTCGGCCAGGCGCATCATATGGTTTTTGGCTTCTTCCTTGCTGCGGCCCGGATAATTGCGGTAGGTGATGACGATACCGTTCAGGGCGGCCAGCATGCCGTGGGCCATGAGCCTGATGCTGCCGTCGGCGCCGGCTTCTTTCAGGGCCCTTTCGATGATGTTCAGGGTGCCCACCTCCAGAGCGTTGAACTTGGTCAGTGATTCGTCGTTGATCTGACCGTCGATCATGAAATGGGTCATCATCTGGAAGAAGGCTTCGTTTTCGATGAGATAACGGACAAGTATCTTGCAGACAGCCTTTACCGGATCATTGCCTTCGGTGGATTCCATGTAATCGGCAAAGACCTTGGTAATGGCGTTGTTTTCCCTGATGAAGGCCTCGACGAACAGTTCGTCGCGATCGGCGAAATAACGGTACAGCGAGGCGGCGCTCATGCCCGCTTCTGCGGCGATATCGCGCATGCCAACCTGTTTGAAGGGCATCGAGGAGAAGAGTTTTACGGCGGCGTCCAGGATAAGGTTGCGGCGCGCCTCCCGTTCTTCCTGACGCATTTTTTCCAGCGTGTTTTTTAGTTCGCTCATCGGTAAAAAGTCCCCAGCGGATGATAGCCGACGCAGGCCCGATATCAGCAATTGTCAGGTTCCAATGGGTGTTAGGCTATTATTGCGTCCTGCGCCTGTTAATAAACAATAAAATAACTTACATAGCATATTCATGGAGGCCATGTAAAGTCCCTAACTATAGCAAGGCATAGGCACATGAGCAAATAATCTGTTGGCGGCCGGGCATCTTCGTTCCCCACTTTGGGGCGGCGGCCTGCCGCATGACCTGGGGCTGGCCGGCGATATAAACGTTGGAGTGTTTAATCAAAACCAGCCCGCCGTAAAAGCGCCTATCGCCTCGCTCGTGCTGAACATTGTTCCACGTTAGCCCTGAATCGTTACTATGGCAAGAAATAGGTATATGCGGTAGTTATTGTTTTTCGGGTTGCATTAGTGCTAAAATATTAAAATAACAACTATTATTGATGGTTAAATTATTTTGAGCAATTAGAAAGGCTGCCGCTGTTTGTTGGCGCGCTTGGAGGGGGAATGACCTCCCGAAAGGCCCGACGGACGGAGGCCAAGGCCATCCGGCCAGGCCGGATCCTCATCCGCCGCCCAGAGGCGGGTACAAGGTGAGATTGTCGCCCTCGGCCAGGGCCTGTTCAAAGGTGGCGTCGGCCCGGTTGACCACGATGATGCCCACGCGGTCCCGGCCGATGCCCAGCAGGTCGATGAGCTGGCCGGTGGTGTAGCCCCTGGGCGCGAAGATGTCGGCGCTGTCGAAATGGCCTTTGCTCAGAATCGATTGCAGGCGCACCGAGATTTTCATCGCGCCGCCTCGCCGGCCAGCCAATCCAGGCCCAGTTCGATGAGCTTGGCCCTGGTGGGGCGGCCTTTTTCGTCCCAGCCCATCATGCCGTAATACAGCTCCAAGGCCTCGGCAAGCTCCTGCTCGGTGATGCATTTGCCCTTTAGCGGGCCTTCGGGCATGGGCTGGTGCCAGCGCCGGATCAGCCTGTCGTCCGCCGCGTCAAAACCCATGCGCACGTTGAACATACGGCTCAAGGTCATTGAGCGTTCCGAAGCCAGGGCGATTTCGTAGAGGCTGGTGTCCCAGCCGGTGATGGCCCGCACTGCCTCAACCAGCTTTTCAAAGGTCATGGCTCCGATGGGCACCGAGGCGAAGTTGCACAGGCCCAGCACGTTGTTGATGCCCCAGGCCTTTTGGCCGGTGACGAAAAAACGCGTCTTGGCCGCGTCGGTGACCGTGGGCTCAACAGGCTCCAGCAGGCCCAGGGGATGGAGTTTGGCAATGCCTTCCCCGGCAAAGGCCACGTCATGGGGCGTCTCGATGTGGTCGGCCCCGGTGCTGCTGACGGCGTAGCCCAGGGCCATGCCCGTTTTGCCCCGGCCGTCGTGCAGGGGCAGTTCCGAGCCCTTGATGTGGAAGGCGTATTTCTCGGCCCCGCCTCCGATGATCTCGGCGGCCGTTTTCACGCCAAGGGCCAGGGTGTCGCCGATTCCCCGGCGGAGGGCGATCTGCTCAATGAGCCAGAGCATGCCCCCGGCATCGCCGAAGTGCATGTCCCGGCCATCGAAGTCGGCCTTGGTCAGGACGGCGTTTTCAAAGCATTCCATGGCAAAGGCCACCGCGCACCCGGCGGCGATGACGTCCAGGCCCAGAAGGTTGCAGAGCTGGTTGGCCCTGGCCACGGCGGCGATGTTGTTTACGCAGGTCAACGAGCCCATGGCACCGATGGCCTCGAACTCCGGGCCGCCCCAGTTTTTATTCAGGGGATAGGGCCCGCCGGCCTCCACCCGCCGTTTGCAGCGCACCGTGCAGGCATAGCAGGTGTGGCTGGAGTGGAAGATCTTTTCATAGGCGTCCCAGGTGATGCCCTCGAACCCGCTGAAAACGCCATGCTTGAAGTTTTTGGTGGGCAGCATGCCCGCGTCGTTGAGGGCCCTCACCAGGTATGAGGTGCCCTGGTTGCGTAGGATGATGTTGGGCGGATGCGCCTTGATCCGGGCGTTGTGCCAGCGGGCTATCTCCCTGACCTTGTCCGGATCGGCGTACTCCGGCTTGGCCGATCCCTCAACGGCCACGGCCTTGAGGTTTTTGGAGCCCATCACCGCGCCCAGGCCGCAACGGCCGTTGGCGTGCTCCAGGTTGTTCATGATGTTGGCCGTCAGCACCAGGTTTTCGCCCGCCGGGCCGATGGACAAGACCTTGGCCTTTTTGCGGCCCAACTCGGCCTTGATGCCCTCCTGGGCCTGCCAGTTGTCCTTGCCCCAATGGGCGGCGGCGTCGCGGATCTCGACGTCGCCGTCGTTGATCCACAGGTACACGGGCCTGGGCGATCTGCCCCGGATGACGACGGCGTCGAACCCGGCGAATTTCAGCTCCGGGCCCCAGTAGCCCCCGGCCTCTGATTCGCCGAAGGCCCCGGTGAGCGGCGAGCGGGCCGCAGCGGTGTAGCGGCTGTAGCCGGAAAGCGGCGCGCCGGTTACCACGCTGCCGGCCAGGATCAGCGGGTTGTCCGGGCCCAGGGGGTCGGTTTCGGGCGTCACCTCGTTCAGCAGAAAATAAGAGGCGAAGTTGGAGCCGCCCATGTAGCGGCGGTACCAGTCTTCGGGTGGCGTGTCCACACGCCACGAGCCGGTGCCGAGGTCGACATGCAGGATTTTGCCGTTATAGCCAAAGGGCATGATTTCAAGTCCGTGTTGTTTGAGCTGGCGGCAGCCTTGACGATGGCTGCTGATAATATTAACGGCCGCGGCCTCGACTTGTCAGGCGCAAACCGCGCGAGCTGAAAACTCCGCAAGGATGTGATATTGTAACGTATACTGACTGACCGGTCAACCATATGAAATGTCTAATGTTTTCAACTAATAAGAAAAATGTGGTTGTTTTGATTGGCTTGGATGTGTAGTGTATTAGCCACAAAATGGCGGCAGATAAAGAAGGCGCCGCCGGTTGCTGCACCCTCTGGTTTCCGGTCAAAAAAAGCAAAGGGAGTAGTAGATGATCAGGATTCCCGACAAAGGAAAATCCAAGGACCAGGTGTTATCAGAGCTGGCTTCCTTTGGGGCCAAGGACTTGGACACCAAGGGTGGCGGCACCTGGGCCTATGTCTATGACCACGGCCTGGCCGATGTGGACGAGGTGGGCAAGCAGGCCTACGTGATGTATTTGTCCCAAAACGGCCTGGACCCCACGGTGTACCCCAGCCTGCTTAGGCTGGAGACCGAGTTGGCCTCCATGGCCGCTTCCCACCTGGGCGGCGATTCCCGGGTGGTGGGCAACTTCACCAGCGGCGGCACCGAAAGCCTGATCCTGGCCGTCAAGACGGCTCGGGACTGGGCCAGGGCCAAAAAACCGCACATCAAAAAGCCGGAGATGATTCTGCCCACCACGGCCCACGCGGCCTTTCACAAGGCGGGCAAATATTTGGGCGTGGAGATCGTCCTGGCGCCGGTGGATCCGCTGACCTTCAAGGCCGACATCGCGGCAACCGAGGCGGCCATCACCGAAAACACCATCCTGCTGGTGGGCTCGGCCGTCAGCTATGCCCACGGCGTGACAGACCCCATCGCCGAACTGGGTCAGCTGGCTCTTAAAAACAATATCCTGCTGCATGTGGACGGCTGCATCGGCGGCTTCATGCTGCCGTATTACAAGCAACTGGGCGTGGACATAACGCCATTCGACTTCAGCGTGCCCGGCGTGACCAGCATGTCCATGGACTGGCACAAGTACGCCTATTGCCCCAAGGGCGCGTCGGTGGTCTTGTACAAGAACAAGGACTTGCGGCGCTATCAGATCTTCGCCTGCGCCAACTGGACCGGCTACACCATCATCAACAACGCAATCCAGTCCAGCAAGTCCGGCGGGCCCATGGCCGCGGCCTGGGCCGTCTTGAATCACATCGGCCAGGAAGGCTATCTGGAGATCACCCGCCGCACCCTGGAGGCCACCCGCAAGATTATTGCCGGGGTGGAGGCCATCGACGGCCTGGAGGTCATGGGCAGGCCCGAGCTTTGCCTGGTGGCCTTCAGTTCGGACACGGTCAACGTCTTCGAAGTCATCGACGAGATGAAGCTGCGGGGCTGGTATGTGCAGCCCCAGCTGCGCTACCCCGGCTCCAGCGAAAACATCCACCTCACCGTCACGGGGGTGAGCCTGGACCGCTGCGAGGCCATGCTGGCCGACCTGGCCCAATGCGTGGAGATCGCCCGACCCAAGGGTTGCCCGGATTGGGACGAACTGGGCGCCGGTTTCGCCAATTTCGATCCGGCCAAGATCGAGCCCGATGATATCATGGCCCTGATGGCCGGGGCTGGGGTGGACCCGGCCAACCTGCCCCAGCGCATGGCCGAGATCAACGGCCTGTTGAACGCCATGAGCCCGGCTCTGCGCGAGGTGGTGCTTACCGGGTTCTTGAACGACATGTTCGGGCCGGTGGCCTGATACGCTATTGGCAGGATGTTGAAATAGTCCGTCCTAGACTTTTTCAACCGCTACTTGGCAAAAGCGTGGTTTTGCCAAGTAGCTAAATTTGCTTGTTTTTGCAAAACCGCGCAAATTGGCGGGCCGTCCATGGCCCGCCTAGCAGGCTGTTTTTCAACAGCCTGCTAGAGTCTAGACGGAGACGGCAACGGTGAAGATACAAGGCCTGGAATTCCCGGATGAGCTTTTCTACGACGAAAACCATTATTGGCTGCGGGTGGATGACGGCGCGGCGGCCATGGGCATCGACGCCTACACCGCCCACATGGCCGGGGAGATAACCCACATCGATCTGCCCCAGGCCGGAATGGCCGTGGAAAAGGGCCGCCCCCTGGGCTCGGTGGAAAGCGGCAAATGGGTGGGCCGCATCTACGCGCCCGTATCGGGCAAGGTCACCGAGGTGAACACGCCCCTGGAAGACGCGCCCGAACAGATCAACGACGACCCCTACGCCCACTGGCTGTGCCGCATTGCCCCGGCCGACCTGAACGGTGAGCTGCCCGGCCTACTCAGGGGCGAGCCGCTCAAGCAGTTCATCGAGGCCGAGCTGGCCCGCCTGGAAGACTAGACAGGGGCGCGGCCATGCATGTACGCCTTTTGGATACCGGGCTGATCAGCGGGGCCGCCAACATGGCTCTGGACTCCATCATCCTGGAAGAGGTGGAAGCCGGAGCCAGCCCGCCGACCTTGCGTTTTCTGCGCTTTGACCCTCCTGCGGCCCTGGTGGGCTTCAATCAGGACGTGGGCACGGAAATCCGCGCCGACTATTGCCGGGAAAACCGCATCGACATCAACAGGCGCATCACCGGCGGCGGTTCGATCCTGTTTGAGCCGTCCATGCTGGGCTTCGAACTTTTCTGGCCCACCTCCGGCCCCGGCCTGGGCCGGGATTTCGGGGCCATCACTGAGCGCCTGGCCGGATTGGCCGCCCAAGCCATAACCAGCCTGGGCGCCCCGGCGGCCTTCCGGCCCCGCAATGACATCGAAATCCACGGCCGCAAGGTCTCGGGCACGGGCATGGTCTTCTACGGCAAGGCCTGGATGTTCCAGGGCACGCTGCTCATAGAAAACTGCATGGAGACCATGCTGCGGGCTTTGCGGGTGCCCGTGGAAAAACTCAAGCGCCGGGAGATCCAGAGCCTGTTGCAGCGCCTGACGTTTTTGGCCGACGAGATCGGCCGGGTGCCGGACATGACCGAAATCAAGGCCGCCTTTGCCAAAGCCTATGAGATAGGGTTGGGGTATGGCCTGGCACCCGGCGGCCTGACCGAACGCGAGCAACAGCGCCTGGCCAAGGAACTGCCGTATTATGAATCAGACCAGTGGGTTCAGCGCCGCAGGCTCAGCGGCGAGGCCTCCCAGGTGCTGCGGGCCCAGTCGGGACGCATGACCACGGCCCTGTTCACCGACCCGGAGCACAAAAAAATATCCCAGGCCCTGATCACCGGCGATTTCTTTTGCCGTCCCCAGCGTTTGATCATGGACGTGGAGGGCATACTGCGGGGCGCGCCGTTAAAGCCTGTAGCCCTGCGCAAGACTTTAGATGATTATCTGGATTCGTTGGACCACGAGATCGTTGGCATCAGCCGGGAACAGTTCGTCGACTGCGTGATCCAGGCCGCCGCAAAGGGCGCGGCTCCCTGGCCGGGCTTCCAGGCAGAGGACCTCAATGAGGTGCATCCCATCTCCATGGACCTGGACATGCAAGGCTGGCAACGACCGGCCCGGCTGCTGCTGCCGTACTGCGCCAAGGATTTGCAGTGCCCCCAGCGCCACGAAGACGGCTGCGACCAATGCGGCCTGTGCGACATCGGCGACATGTATGAGTTGGCCGAAAAATGTGATATCAAGGCGGTGACCATCACCAGCTTTGAGCACCTGATGGCCGAGATCGCCGACATAGGCAAGACGCCGGGCGAGACCTACGTGGGCAGCTGTTGCCAGGCGTTCTTGGCCAAGCATCAGCACGAGATGGCCGAGGCCGGGGTCAAGGGCGTTATCGTGGGGCTCAATTCCTTGACCTGCTATGATCTGGGCAAGGAGACCGACGCCTATGCCGGGACCTTTGAAAAACAAAGCCAGATGGAGACCGCCCTGTTCAGCAGGGTGGTCCGATTCCTGACCAGAGAGTAAAGAGCTTGCCGCGCAAACTGATAGTGGATGTGGCCGTGGTCGGCGGCGGGCCCGCCGGACTGGCTGCCGCCGAGGCCGCCGCCAGGGCTGGGGCCTGGGTGATCCTGGTGGAGGCCAAGCCGGAGATCGGAGCCCGTTGCCACTGCGCCGAATGGGTTCCGGCCCTGCTGGTGGGCGAGATAGACCTGCCCAAGGAAGTCAGGCGAACGGCCACCGACAGCCTGGAATGCCAGGCCGGGGACCAGCGCGCCGTGGCCGGGGTCAAGGGCTGGGTCATCGACCGTCCGGCCTGGGAGCGGCATACGGCAAGCCGGGTCTTGTGGTGGGGCGTGTCCATGGTTTGCGGGGCCAGGGCCAAGGGCTTTGACGACAAAGGACGGCTGATCATCCAGGGGCGCAACAAGTTCATCAAGATCGAGGCCGCCGTGGTGGTGGCCGCCGACGGAGCGCTTTCGCCCACGGCCAGGGCCGCCGGGCTGCCCCGCCTGGCGGGCGTGCCGGCCATGCAGCTCGAGATGACCGCCGGGGTTGGCGAGCAAAAGGCCATCGCGGCCTTCCGGCCCGACCTGGTGGGCTACCAGTGGTGCTTCCCCAAGGGCGGGACGGTGAACATCGGCCTTGGCGGCAGGGCGCTGGGTCATGTTTCCCTTAACGAAATGCTGGGCCAATGGCAAGACGAACTGCGGGCCGAGGGCCTCGTCGCCGACGGCGTGGTGCGCCGGGGCGGCGGCTGGCTGCCCGGCGGGGGGATGCGCCCGGCCGTGCATGAACTCGGCGACGGGACCATGCTGCTGCTGGCCGGAGACGCGGCAGGCCTGACCCATCCCACCACCGGCGCGGGCATCCCCCAGGCCGTGGTCAGCGGCAGATTGGCCGGAGAGGCCGCCGCGGCCATGGCCAATGGCGATTCCGGCGCCGCCCGTGAATACGAGGCCGAGCTGACGGGCCGTTTCGGGGGGTATCTGAACCGGGGCGCGGAGTCCCTGGCCCAAGCCACGGCGATGTGGCCGGATGATTTCATGGAGGCCGTGAAGATCTACTGGCCCCTGTGGCCCCGGCGGGACGCCGCTGATGAGTGATCTGGGCCGCCTGCTGGAGTTAGCCCGCCGGGCCCGGCCTGAATTACGCGGTCCGGAGCTGGGCCTGTTCGTGCCGGGCATGGTGGTTTACGAAGGCAAGCGGGGCCGCTTCCCGGCCATGAGCATCACCGGCGGGCAATGCTCTCTGCAATGCGCCCACTGCCGGGGCGGCCTGCTGCAAGGCATGGCCGACGCATCCACGCCGGAAAGCCTGTTGCAGAGGGCCACAGAGGCCCAGGCCAAAGGCAATGTCGGCATCCTGGTCAGCGGCGGGTGCGCCAAAGACGGCCGCCTGCCCTGGGATGCATTCGCTGACGCCCTGGCAGAGATCAAACGCCAAACCGGGTTGTTCGTGGCCGTGCACAGCGGTTTCGTGGATGCGGCCCAGGCCAATTTGCTGGCCCAGGCCGGAGTGGACCTGGCCATGATCGACGTCATCGGCGACGACGCCACGGCAAAGGATGTCTACGGCCTGTCCGGCGCGGCTGTTGCCGCCGAAAGCCTGTCGGCCCTGGTGGAAGCAGGGTTAAACGTGGCCCCGCACATCGTGGCGGGCTTGAATCACGGCCGGATCGTCGGCGAGGAGCGGGCCGTCGAGGTTGCCCTGCAAAGCGGCGCGAAGACCCTGGTCTTCGTGGTGTTGATGCCCCTGAAAGGCACGGCCATGGCCCAGGCAACCCCGCCCGCGCCCGAAGACGTGGCCAGGCTGATCTGTGGGGCACGGCTGGCAAAACCGGAGATTACGATCAATCTGGGCTGCGGCAGGCCCAGGGGAGCCCATGCCGCCCGGCTGGATGAATTGGCCTTGATGGCCGGTGTGGACAACATCGCCGTGCCCGCGCCCGAGACCGCTGAGTTGGCCGCCAGATCGGGGCGTGAGCCTGTTTGGCGCCATATCTGCTGCACCGCGCCGCTGGATCTGCCCGGCGGCGTCTGGGGAGAGCAAATATGATGGATAGCATTGGTCCCCAAAACCTGCGTATAAGCCTGGCCGCGGCCATGGAACTGGGCCTAAAACAGGGCTTTTTCTATCGCGACGCCAGGTTGCATTGCATCAATCTGCTGCTGACCTATGACGACGGCTGCAAGGCCAACTGCGCCTTTTGCGGGCTGAGCAGGGAGCGTTCAGGCCTGTATCCGGAAAAGAAATTCATCCGAGTGGAATGGCCCACCCACGGCACGGATACGATCATCGAACGTCTCCAGGCCGTACAGGGCAAGGGCGTCGTGCAGCGGGTTTGCCTGTCCATGATCACCCACCCCGAGGCCGTGGCCGACGCCCTGGCTCTTAGCCGCCGCCTGACCACCGAGGTCGACCTGCCGCTGTCGGCGTTGATCACCCCCACGCTGATGGATGAAAAGGACCTGCAAGACTTCAAGGACGCCGGGGTGGACCGCATTGGTGTTGCCATCGACTGCGCAACGCCGGAGATTTTCGACGATCTGCGGGGCAAGCGGGCCCGTGGGCCGCACAAGTGGGAGCGCTACTGGGATGTCTATGAAAAAGCCCTGGCCATTTTCGGGCCGGACCGGGCGGGAGTTCACCTCATCTGCGGCCTGGGCGAGACCGAAGCCGAACTGGCCCAGGCCATGCAACGGGCCAGGGACATGGGCGGCTTCACCCACTTGTTCAGCTTTTTCCCCGAGGGCGGCTCAAGACTGGCCCGGCACACTCCGCCGCCCATTGGCCAATACCGGCGCATACAGGTGGCCCGCTGGCTCATCGACCACGACCTGGCCGCCGAAAGCGGTTTCCACTACGACGGACAGGGGCGCATAACCGGGTTCGGCGTGGCGCGGCAGGTGTTCGAAGAAGTCATCAAGGACGGAAAATGCTTCATGACCTCGGGCTGCCCCGGCGCCACCCTGGAGACGGCCTGCAACCGCCCCTTTGCCAATGAACGGCCCGGCCCGGATATCCGCAACTACCCCTTCCACCCCACTGACGAAGATATAGCCAAATGCCGCGGCGAACTATGGACCGCGGCTCCGAAGCATGTCGTCTCAAGATTGTAAGCTGAATCTCGAGCTACTTCATAAAAGTCTACAATTTAATAAATGAATATTCCTATTCCGTACATCGGGTTATGTATAATCATAACATTGGGTAGAATATTCGTTTAAGTCGGCGCAAAAGTGGGGGCTGTTGTGTGGCTTAATAATCTCAAGGTAGGCAAGAAGATAGGCGGAGGCTTCGGGCTGGTCTTGCTGCTGATGGCGGTGTCGGGGCTGTTGGTTTACACCGGCGTCGGTGGCATCGTTGACAATGCCCAGGAGGTGATAGCCGGTAACAAGCTCGACGGAAGCCTAGCCCAAAAAGAAGTGGACCATCTGGCCTGGGCGACGAAGGTCAACAGCTTTCTTACCGATAGCAGAGTAAAAAAACTCGATGTGCAAATCAACCCACGGGAGTGCGGTTTCGGCAGGTGGTACTATGGCCAGGGCCGTAAAGACGCGGAAACGTTGGTACCTACTCTGGCACCTCTGTTGGCGGCCATCGAGTCTCCCCACACCACGCTTCACGATTCGGCCAGGCTGATCAAACAGCGCTTTCGCCAGCCGCATCCCGGTCTTCTGATCCAGTTGTCGGATCTGCTGATCAAACATTTGGTTTGGACCAATACGTTGTGTTCACGCGTCAACGGGCTGTTTTTAAAGCAAGGCGCCCTGGCCGGCGTCAACCGGAGCGATTTCCGCGTGGATGTGGAGATGGACCCTGATGAATGCGCCTTGGGGGTCTTTCTCGCTTCGGATTATTTGGCGGAGCAAAAGAAATCATTCCCGCAGTTGGTTGAGGTGATGGACGCCGTGGTGGAACCGCACAACAGGCTTCACGCTTCGGCGGCCCGGATTCAACAAATGGTTCGCGACGGGCAAGTGGAAAAAGCGGCGCTGCTTTTTCAGAACGAGACGTTGCCAACTTTAAAAAAGGTAAAGCAACTGCTGAACCAGGCCATAGACGCTGAAGCTCAATTGCAAAAGGCCGCTGAGGATGCGATGATGATTTACGCCACCCAAACCCAGCCCAGCCTTGAAAAAGTTCAGGAGCTCATAGAAAAAATCCGCAAAGAGTCGCGCAGTCATATTTCCACCGACCAGACAATTTTATCGGCGGCAATGGGCCTTCAGCTACAGGTCATAACCATTTCCCTTGTGACTTTATTATTGGGCATTTCGGGGGCCGCGTTTTTGACCAGGGCCATGACCAAGCCCTTGCAAAACGCCTCAACGGCTATAAACACCGTCGCGTCCGGTGACTTCACGATTCAACTTGATGAAGACGATATCAGTCGCAAGGATGAACTGGGAATGATGCTTGCCTCGCTGCAGGGCATGAGCGACAAGCTTTCCTCAATGGTTCATGATGTCATGTTGGCCTCGGTGCAGGTGGCGAGTTCGGCGTCCCAGATGAGCAACGGCAACCAGGAATTGAACATCCGCACCCAGCAGCAGGCAGCAGGCGTACAGCAGACGGCCTCGGCCTTGGAACAGATGACAAGCTCCGTAAAAAATACGGCAAACAGTTCCAGCCAGGCCAACAAACTTGCCTCATTCGCCGCCGAGTTGGCCCGCCGGGGTGGAGATGTTTTGAATCGCACCGTCGACGCCATGGATGAAGTAAGCAAGAGCAGCAGAAAAATCTCCGAAATCATTACAATCGTAAACGAAATAGCCTTTCAGACCAATTTGCTGGCCCTCAACGCCGCGGTAGAGGCGGCCAGGGCCGGCGATGCCGGGAGAGGCTTCGCGGTGGTGGCCGGCGAGGTGCGCAATCTGGCCGGTCGAAGCGCCAAGGCGGCCGGGGAGATCCAGACCCTTATCGGCGACAGCGTTGGCAAGGTGGAACACGTCAGCGATCTGGTTGTCAACAGCGGCAAGATCCTGGGCGAAATTATCGACAATGTGAGAGCTGTCGCCGACGCCGTGGTCGATATTTCGGCGGCCAGCCAGCAGCAGGCCCAGGGAATTGATGAGGTCAACAAGGCCGTGACCCAGATGGACCAGACAATCCAGCAAAATGCCGCGTTGGTAGAAGAGGTGGCCTCGACCAGCGAAGAACAGGCCTCGGTGGCCGAGCAGTTGCGCGCCCAGATGTCGCAATTCAAGGTCGACAGGCAAAGGGTGGACCTTGGCCGCGGCGGCGACGGTCTGCGAGGCGGAGAATTATAGAATTCGTCATATCTTGCCCCGTCCGTGTTGGCCCCGGCGATTTTTATTTAATTTTGGGTTGTTAAAACGAAATGATTGAAATTCTTGGCCCGGGAGCGATTATGCGATAGATTTAGCCAAGTCTCAATGCAACACGGAGCATGCAAATGAGCCGGGCTGCCCTGGATAATTTCATTTCAGACGGCCTCTGGACCAATATCCTCCAGAGCGTCACCGATCCTATTAGCATTATCAGTGCGGATCATCTCGTGATTTGGGCCAATGTGGGCGACGATACCGGTTTCGTGCGCCTGAAGGGCAGGCCCGAGGGACGCTTATGCTACGAGGTGTTCATGGATCGCCGGGGCCCTTGTCCGGATTGTCCCATAGAGCCGGTGTTCAAGACCGGCCGTCCCCACGTGGCCGACAAATGGCTGCCCTCCCTGGCGGGCCACGGCGGACGCTGGAGCGAAGTGCACAGCTACCCCATCAGCGACGAAGAGGGCAGGGTGCTCTATGTGGTGAAGATCGGCATCGATGTCACCGAACAGCGCAAGGACCAACGCCGCGACCTGCGCTATGTGGAGCAACTCGAGCGCAGCGCCAGGGAGATGTTGGTCTCCAACGAGCCCCGGGAAACGGAGGCCGATGGCGCGGGGCTCACCCCCCGGGAAGAACAGGTCCTGCGTTGCGTGGCCCAGGGCATGACCAACAAAGAGATAGCCGCGCTTCTGACCATCAGCCACCATACGGTGAAAAGCCACGTCATCAACATCTTCAACAAACTGGGCGTAAACGACCGGGCCCAGGCCGCCGCAACGGCCGCACGCATGGGGCTGGCCTAAAGTCAGGCTTCACCGCTTTCGCCTTGTATCGCCCATATGGGCGATGCGTTGTTTTTAACCAGGTGATTTACTCAATCTAATTAAGAACCATGGTCATGGAGGGCTACGCCATGCAATGCAAACGATGCCAGGCTAATGTGGCAGCGGATGAGGTGTATGAATACGCCGGTGAAACCTTGTGCGAAGACTGCTACATGGACGCCCTCAGCCCGACCCGCACCTGCGACCCATGGGCTGTTTACACGGCCAAACACGCGCCGGAAAAAGGCCCGGCCAACCCGGCACAGCACAAGATCATGAATTTGCTTGAAAAACACGGCCAAGTCAACGCTGAAGTCGTGTTGGCCGAAACAGGGCTTAGCCGCAAGGAGCTTGAGCGCGAAGTGGCCACTCTGCGGCATATGGAACTGCTGCGGGGCGTGCGCCGGGATGACGGCGGCATCGCTTTGGCGTTATTCAACAAATAAGAAGGGGGAGGCATGGCCAACGAGGGACAGGTCTGGGACGAGATCTACAACGACTACCTACAGCAACTGGGACGCCTGGATCTTTCCTCGTTGGCCGGCAAACTCGGCGTGCGGCCCGATGGCGACGCGGTTGTTGTCGAGATGTTCGGCAAGCCATTTCGGGTGGGGCCCGGCGGCATTACCGACGAAAACGGCCAACGGCCCTTGCACGCCATCAGCGTCATTTTGTGCAAGTATCTGATTATCGGCCCGGAAGCCGAACCCGGCGACGGCTCCTGGAAAGCATATAAGGAATTCAAGGACTGCATGCCATATGTGCAGGGCTTTGACGACACGGCCCATAAACCCATTGAGCGGTCATTCGGCGGCGAGTTGCAGGCACTAAACAGCGCGGCGGACAAGCTGTGCGGCGTGGAGGCCGATGAGGGGCTCAGCTATGATTTCGTGCGGCTCTTTCACGCCCTGCCCAAGGTGCCCATGTTGATGCTTTTCAACGACAGCGAGGATATGTTTCCGGCCCAGTGCAGCCTCCTGTTCCGGGCCGATGTGCTGAACTACCTGGACACCGAATGCACGGCAATCTGCGGCGGTGTGTTGGCCGCCTGGCTCAAGCGCGAGGCGGGCAAAAAGTGAGACGTAACTTGCCGTAAAAACATCGACCCCGCAGCAAGCCTGCGGGGTTTTTCTTTGCAGCCACCAAGCAGCCGTCAACTTCTGTGAGCCAGCCCGGCTGGTTTCTTTTCCAAACTCACCTATTGATTAGGGGAACTTCAACCATTAGGCCCTCGAAACGGTGTGCGAGGTCAGGGCAAAATTTGGGCTCACAAAAGACACGAAGGTGGCCAACTACCAACAAACGGCCTTCCCCGGCTCGGAGAAGGTACATTTCGCCTTCGGCGACTGTAGCCATTTTTCCAGAGGAGACGCAGGGCCAATCTGGCTTGGCATCCACCTGCCAGTTCAAGTGTAGCCGGGTCCCCGGAGGTTTCGGCAATTTATATACAGGTGAGCTGGGGTAGTAGCTTGGCTTGATGATAAAACGAACTTTTTCTAATTTCCCGGAATCGGTGTAATCCAGGTAGAAAACGAACCTAATTGAGGGATCGCCCAAGTCAAATGTTTTGGTGACGGTTGTGCCCGCGATTGCCGGATTACAGATTATTAAGGTGAAAAACAGGGCGCAAAAGAGTCTAAGAAAGCCGTGGTGCGGCTTGAACTGACGTTTCCGGTTCATGACTGCTCTCTCTCCGGATAAGCAGGAGCGGCGGGCAGGGACCGCTGCCATCGAAAATTGCGTGGAACAAGCGTTAAGGGGCAGCTTTTTAGTTAATTGGGCCTGAATCAACCATGTTAGTCCGGCAACAGGCGAAGGCGAACATAATCACCTGATTATTTCAGTGCATGGTAAATCGTTGGCCGCAAAACAGTCAATGAAAAGGTTGATTTCCGACAATACCATGCGCCTGGCGCGGCAAAGCCCCATTTGCCGCCGGGGGGCGCGACGTATTACAATCAAGTCCATGGCCTGTTGGCCACAACCTCACCCATATGGAGCCTTGGTATGGCCGCCGACAGCAGACGAAAAGAACGGCAACTCAACCAACGCCTCTGGGCCGCCGCGGCCCTACGCCTGATCCTGCCGTCGGTATTGGCCATTGTCATCTTTCTGCTGGCCATCTTCATGATCATCCTGCCGGACCTCAAGGAAAACATCATGGCCCGCAAGCGGGAGATGATCCGCGAACTGGTCCAGACCAACCTGGACAACATGGCCTTTTTGGAGGCCCGCAGGCGGCGCGGTGAGATTAGCCTGGAACAAGCCCAGGAGCTGACGATTCGCCAGACGCGCCAGGAGCGCTACGGCCGGGAAATGAAAGACTATTTCTGGATCAACGACATGCACCCGCGCATGATCATGCACCCCTACCGCACCGATCTGGAAGGCAAGGACATCTCAGATTTCGCCGATCCCAACGGCAAGCATCTGTTCAGCGAGTTCGTGAAAGTGGCCCGGCAAAATGGCGAGGGCTTCGTGGACTACATGTGGCAGTGGAAGGACGACCCCCACAAGATCGTGCCCAAGCTGTCGTTCATCAAGGAGTTCAAGCCCTGGGGCTGGATCGTGGGCACGGGCATATACCTTGATGATGTGGACGCCGAGATGGACAAGATGGTGCGCCATTTCACCCTGGCGGCCCTGGGCACCATGGGCGTGATCATTTTGATGTTTCTGTACATCGCCCAGCACAATTTCCGGACCGAGCGCCGCCGGCTGCTGGCCGAACGCCAGTTGGAACGCTCGCGCAAAATGCTCAGGCTGGTGATGGACTCCATCCCCCAATACATTTATTGGCGCGACACCGACGGCGTGTTCCAGGGCTGCAACATGAAGTTCGCCCAATTGGCCGGCCTGAGCGACCCCGAGGAAGTTGTGGGCAAACAGCGTGTGGAGGCGCCGGGGGTCATAGAGGCCGAGGGCCGCGAGTTGATCAAGGAGCAGGAGGTGATGGACTCGGGCCTAAGCCAGATGCAGATCGTCGCCCCCAGGGAGGGCCCGGGCAGCGCCCGGCGCTGGGTGGAGTCCAACCGCATACCCCTGCGCGACGAAGAAGGTCGGGTCATGGGCGTGTTGTGCACCCACGAGGACATTACCAAGCTCATAGAAATCAGCCACAAGCTGGACGAAAGCGAACTGCGTTTCCGCACCCTGGTGGAATACCTGCCCGTGGGCATCATGATCCTCAAGGACGGCAGGGTGGTCTATTCCAATCCCGAGCAGAAGCGTCTGTTCGGCGTGGAGCGCGACGACTTCTACTTTGACGAATTGGTGAACACTCCGCCCGGCGACTTGCAAAAACTTTACGAACTGGACGACCAGCCGCAACTGCAAAACGGTCGGATCTGGGAAAACGAGCTGCGCTTCTATCCCTGGGGCAAGGTCTACAACTCCATGGAAATGCGCTGGGTGTTGTGCCGGGCCACGGGCATCAACTACCGCGGCGGACCGGGATTTCTGGTGACCATGCTCGACATCGGCCGGGCCAGGGAACTGGAGTACATGGTCAAGGTCCAGGACAAGATGGCCAGCCTGGGCCGGGTGGCCGCCGGTATCGCCCACGAGATCCGCAACCCGTTGTCCGGCGTGAACATGTACCTCAGCGCTCTCAAGGAAAGCCCGGTGGCGGCGGATGAAAATGCCGCATCGGTTATCGAAAAGATCCGGGCCGCCAGCGGGCGCATCGAGGCGGTGGTCAAGCGGGTGCTGGATTTCTCGCGCCCCACCAAGCCCAGCCTGGCCTGGATGCAGCTCAACCGGGCTCTGGAAAACGTGCTGGAGCTTTCTTCGGTCACCCTGCGCAAGGAAGGCATGACCCTGGAGACGGAATTTTCCGAAAGGCTGCCCCTGATCTACGCCGACCAACAGCTGTTGGAACAGGTTTTCTTGAACTTGGTGACCAACGCCATGCAGGCCATGCGCGAATGGGACGGACCCAAGAGACTGCGTATCGAGACAGGCCTGAGCGCTGACAGGATCGTGGTGCAGGTCTCGGATTCCGGGCCCGGCGTGCCGCCGGAGATCCGCGACCGCATCTTTGATCCGTTCTTTACGGGCACCGGCCAGGGCTCGGGCATCGGCCTGAGCCTCAGCCGCCGGATCATCAGCGATTTGGGCGGTTCGCTGGCCCACGATGAAAGCCGCTGGGGCGGAGCCCTGTTCACCGTGAGACTTCCCGCCGTGACTTATTGGGGCTATGATAGCCACGGATAGTTGGAGAGCATAGATGATCTCATTTTCGCTATTTGTGGTGGACGACGAAGAATTCATCCGCGACGCCGCCCTGATGAACCTGGGCCAGTATGACGTCAAGGCCTTTGCCACGGCAGAGGACGCCATTGCCGCGGCCAAAGAACATGCCCCGGACCTGGTGCTGTTGGACGTGGGCCTGCCGGGCATGAGCGGCGTCGACGCCCTGGCCGAGATGCGCGCCATCTGCCCGGAGACTCTGTTCATCATGATCACGGCCTACGAGGACGTCGACACCGTGGTCAAGGCCATGAAGCGCGGGGCTTATGATTATGTGGTCAAGCCCCTGCACATGGATTCGCTGAAAAACAACATCGCCAATGCCTTGGAGTCGGTGCGCCTGCGCAAGCAGGTCCGGCTGTTGCACCAGCGCTATCTCGAGGAAAACCTGCCCTGTTTTATCGGCGAGTCCAAGCAGATCCAGACGGTGATGGACTTCGTGGGCAAGGTGGCGGCCGCCGGCGACGCGCCGGTGCTGATTCGGGGCGAGACCGGCACGGGCAAGGAGCTGATCGCCGGGGCGATCCATTTCAAGAGCCCGAATTTCCGGGGCAACCTGGTCACGGTCAACTGCGCGGCCATCCCCAGGGAACTCATTGAGAGCGAGTTGTTTGGCTATGAATCCGGGGCCTTCAGCGGGGCCAAGAGCGGCGGCAAACGGGGCCTTGTCGAGGGGGCCGACCACGGCACCTTGTTCTTGGACGAGGTGGGCGACCTGGGGCTCGAGGCCCAGGCCAAGCTGCTGCGTTTCCTGGATTCGGGCGAGTTCTTCAAGGTGGGCGGCACCAAACCCATCAAGGTCAAGACCAGGGTCGTTTCGGCCACCAACCGCGACCTGGAGGCCATGATCGACTCCGGCGAGTTTCGCCAGGACCTGTTTTACCGCCTGGCCGTGGTGCGGGTGGACGTGCCGTCCCTGGAGAAGCGGCCCGAGGACATCCTGCCCATAGCCAGCCATTTTCTGGTGGAGCTTGCCGACAAGTATTTAAAAAGATTCACCGGCATCAGCCCCCGGGCGGCCGCCCTGCTCACGTCCCGCAAGTGGCCGGGCAATGTGCGCGAATTGCGGGGGCTTATCGAACGGGGGGTGATCAGCGGCGACGGGCCCCTGCTGGAACCCGCCGATATGGGGCTGGCCGTAAAAAGCGGCTCCGGCGGCCTCGACGGCCTGCCCGCCCTGGGGCCCGATGGCCTGGACCTGGCCTCGGTTTTGGAGGACGTGGAGCGGCGCTATATCGAACTGGCCTCCCAACTCGGCGGCGGCAACGACACCAAGGCCGCCGAACTGCTGGGCCTCAACTATCACACCTTTCGCTACCGCAAAAAGAAGCTCCTGGGTCAGTAGGGGCAAATAGAAGAAATTCAAAACGCCATGCCGGAAAAATAGAAGATTTTCTATTTTTCCGGTTTTTTGCGTCTTTTTATACAATGCTTCGTCTTTACTGTAACGTGTAACGCATTGTAATAAAAACGATATTCCCTATCACACCGTTCTGGCACGGTTGCTGCTCATAGTAATGGACAAAGAAACATTTCCGGCAATTAAACCAGGAGAGGATGGGGTTATGAGCCAGATCAAGAACAAGGGATGGCAGGTCACCTCAGCCGGGTTGGGCATCAACCTGGCCTTGGGTATTTTATACACCTGGAGCGTCTTCAAGCTGGCCATCAAGGAATCCATTACCAGGGGCGACGGGGTCTTTACCTGGGACCTTGCGTCGCTCAACGACCCATACGCGGTCTGCTGTATCGTTTTTGCCTTTGCCATGATTCCGGCAGGGCGCATGCAGGATAAGCTGGGACCCAAGACCACGGCGACCATCGGCGGTATCCTGACCGGCCTGGGTCTGCTGTTGGCATCTTTCAGCACTTCGCTGCTGGTTTGGGTGCTGGGTTTCGGCGTGCTCACCGGCCTGGGCCTGGGCTTCGGCTATGCCTCGGCCACGCCTCCGGCCATCAAGTGGTTCCCTGCCTCCAAGACGGGCATGATCGCCGGTTTGGTGGTTGCCGGTTTCGGTCTGGCCTCGGTGTACATCGCGCCGCTGGCCAAGTTCCTCATCGGCCAATTCGGCCTGAGCAGTTCCATGATGATCTTCGGCGGGGCCTTCCTGGTGGTGGTCTGCCTGTTGTCCCAGTTTTTGGTCAACCCGCCCGAGGGCTTCAAGCCGGCTGAAACAGCCACCAACGGCGCCAAGTCCCCGGCGGCCAAGCCCATGGTGGACGTCGAATACAAGACCATGCTGCGCACCCGCAGCTTCTGGGTGCTGTGGTTTATCTATATGGTTGGCTCCGGCGCCGGACTGATGATCATCGGCAACGTGGCGGGCATGGCCAAGGCCAGCCTGGGCGAGATGGCCTGGGTCGTGGTGGCCCTGATGGCCGTGGGCAACGCCGGCGGCCGCATCGCCGCGGGCATGGTCTCCGACAAGCTGGGCCGCACCCAGACCATGGCCATCATGCTCACCTTCCAGGCCGTGATCATGTTCAGCCTGCTCTATATCAGCGGCTCCAGCGCGGTGTTGATCGTCACAGCGGCCACGCTGATCGGCTTCAACTACGGCACCAACCTGTCGCTGTTCCCCTCGGCCTGCAAGGACTTCTTCGGCCTCAAGAACTTCGGCATGAACTACGGCCTGCTGTTCACGGCCTGGGGCGTGGGCGGCTTCATCCTGCCCAGGGTCTCCCAGATGATCGTGGCCCAGACCGGCACCTTCAGCGCGGCCTACATCATGGCGGCCATCCTGCTGCTGGTCGGCGCCGGACTCACGGCTGTGGTCGGCAGCCCGGCCAAGGAAACCCCGGAAGTGCGCATCGCCCAGCCCACCGGCGCTCCCGGCGGCGGCGCCTAATTGAACGGATTGAACCAAACGGTTATTTGATAGCTGATAAGCATAGATGAAAGGAGTGGGGATGAGCCCGAAAATCACCGAACAGAACGGACTGTACTATCCGCCCCAAGAAACGACCCAAAAGGCCTGGATCGGCAGCCTTGACGAATACCGCAAGCTCTACGAGCAATCCATCAACTCGCCCGAGGAATTCTGGGCGGGCGTGGCCAAGGAGTTCTACTGGCAAAAGCCCTGGACCAAGGTGATGAGCTACAACTATCACCGCTCCAAGGGCCCCATTGACATCAAATGGTTCATCGGAGCCAAGACCAATATCTGCTACAACTGCGTGGACCGTCACCTGACCACGCGAGCCGACCAGCCGGCCCTGATGTGGGAAGGCAACGAGCCAGGCGAGGACAAGACCCTGACCTACAGCCAGCTCTACGAGGAGGTGACCAAGTTCGCCAACGTGCTCAAGGGCTTTGGCATCAAAAAAGGCGACCGTGTAACGATCTACCTGCCCATGGTCCTGGAGCTTTCCATAGCCATGCTGGCCTGCGCCCGCATCGGGGCCATCCATAGCGTGGTCTTCGGCGGCTTCTCGGCCGAGTCCCTCAAGGACCGCATTGTCGACAGCCAGTGCGACCTGCTGATCACCAGCGACGGCACCTTCCGCGGCGGCAAGGCCGTGACCCTCAAGCAGATCGCCGACGACGCCGTAGAGGGTTCGGCAAGGGAAGGCCACAATGTGCCCAATGTGGTGGTGGTCGAGCGCGTCGGGCCGGGCAAGGGCATTGATTGCCCCATGAAGGCCGGCCGCGACCAGTGGTGGCACGAACTGATGGCCGACGCGCCGGTGGGCTGCGAGCCGGAGTGGCTCGACAGCGAGGACCCGCTGTTCATTCTCTACACCAGCGGATCCACCGGCAAGCCCAAGGGCGTTTTGCACACCAACGGCGGCTATATGATCTATACCGCCATTACCCACAAATACATTTTCGACTATCACGACGGTGACGTGTACTGGTGCACGGCCGACATCGGCTGGATCACCGGCCACAGCTACATCCTCTACGGGCCGCTGTTGAACGGAGCCCGCAGCCTGATGTTCGAAGGCGTGCCCACCTACCCCGACGCCGGGCGTTTCTGGGAGGTCGTTGACAAGTGGAACGTCAACATCTTCTACACCGCGCCCACGGCCATCCGGGCGGTAATGCGCATGGGCGATGCCCTGGTGACCAAGCACAGCCGTAAAAGCCTGCGCCTTCTGGGCACGGTGGGTGAGCCCATCAACCCCGAGGCCTGGCGTTGGTACCACGAGGTCGTGGGCGAGGGCCGCTGTCCCATCGTCGATACCTGGTGGCAGACCGAAACCGGCGGCATCCTGATCACACCGCTGCCCGGTTGCACGCCGACCAAGCCGGGAAGCGCTACCCTGCCGTTCTTCGGTGTGGTGCCGGTGCTGCTGGACGACGAAGGCAAGGAGGTCCATGGCAACGGCGTCAGCGGACGCCTGGCCATCAAGGCCCCGTGGCCCAGCCAGCTGCGCACCACCTACGGCAACCATGAGCGCTTTGAACAGGTCTACTTCAGCGACTTTGACGGCTACTACTTCAGCGGCGACGGCGCCCGCAGGGATGAAGACGGCTACTGGTGGATCACCGGCCGCGTGGACGACGTCATCAACGTCAGCGGCCACCGCATGGGCACCGCCGAGGTTGAATCGGCCCTGGTCAGCCATCCGGCCGTGGCCGAGGCCGCAGTGGTGGGCTTCCCCCATGAGATCAAGGGACAGGGCATCTACACCTTTGTCACGCTCAAGGTGGGCGAGGAATACAGCGACGAGTTGAAAAAGGAACTGGTGCAGCATGTGCGCAAGGAGATCGGCCCCATCGCCGCTCCGGACGTGATCCACTGGGCTCCGGCCCTGCCCAAGACCCGCTCGGGCAAGATCATGCGCCGCATTCTGCGCAAGATGGCCGCCGGCGAAAGCGATTTCGGCGACACCAGCACCCTGGCCGATCCCTCGGTCATCGGCACCCTGGTGGAGATGGGCGATCCCATCCGCAAGGCCGGATAACCAACCGCCGCATTGATCAACAAAACAGGCCGCACCGGTTTTCCGGTGCGGCCTTTATATTTGGCGCAGTACCGTTATTTACAGTATTTGATGGAATCGGCGCCGGTGTAGTTTTCGAACATGGGCTCCGAACTGAAGTCGGTGATGCCGATTTTGAAGCTGACGTGGTCCAATAGGATTTCCGTAGCGTGGCGGGTGCCCGAGACATCCATTTGCAGGTCCATGCTGGCCTGTCCCAAGGTGCCCGAGCCCTTGACAAGGTAGGTGCCCCGTTCGCCCTTGCTCATGGTGTTGCCGTAGCCGGTGACTTTGAAGATGCGTTTGGGCTTTTTACCCACCGGGTAAACTGTCACCGTGCCCGACAGGTTGCCTTCCAGCGTGTTCAGGGAAACCCTGATCTCCGGGCCCTTGGTTGGCGTAAGGACCAGGCAGGTGGTTTTGGCCCAGGCAGAGGATGCGAAAAAGGCAACCAACAGCATGGCTGCGATCAGGTAGGTAAAGGATTTCATCTTCATTAGCTGTTCCTCAACGTGGCTTGGCTTGCGTCAGGGTAGCGCTATCCTCTGTGGCAAACGGCCTCAATTTCCACCTTACCGCCCCTGGGCAGGGCCGCAACCTGGATACAGGCCCTGGCCGGGAGGTTGTCCATGCCTTCGAACTTGGCGGCGTATATGTCATTGACCGTGGCAAAATCGTTCATGTCGGTCAGATAGATGGTGGCCTTGGCCAGGCTTTGCAAATCCAACCCCGCAGCCCTGACGATGGCTTCGATATTGGCCATGGCTTGTTTGGCCTGGCCGGATGCGTCGTCGGAGGCCATTTCTCCGGTTTCGGGCAACAAGCCAAGCTGGCCGGATATGAAAAGCAGGTCGCCGGCCCAACGGGCCTGGGCATAGGGGCCTAGGGCGGCGGGGGCGTCAGGGGCGTTGATGGTTATGTCTGAGTACATGCGGTCTCCTTGTGGGGCTGGTGCCAACGGATTTATGCGCAGTCCAAGGCTATTGCTCGACATAATCAATCATGCCGGATCGGAAGGCCCTGCTAAATTTTGAGCCATTTAAACCAGGTGGACTGAGCCGTTAGGTAGAGTTAACTTTTTACCACATACTTAAAGAAAAAGCCAGGAGGCCGCCCGCAAGGCCTGGGCTCACTGCTCCAAGACCGCCGCCAAATCCCAACTCCCCCGCTTTTTTATCAATATCCTCGGCGTGGCGGCGAATTTATCCCGCGTTGCGACCTGGCTGATGACGCCAAGGAGTCCGCAGTGCAGATAGCCGGCCTTTTAAAATATCCAATTCCACACTCTTTTTATGTAATATCCTGAGAAGTGATTACGTCAACTACGTCAAGGCAGCGTGGTTTAAACGGAAAATCATTTGTCGCCATTTTTGGGGAGGCCGGAAATGAAAAGACTGGGTCTTTTAATTTTTACCGTTCTGGCGTTTGCGGCGCTGTTGGCCTATGGCTCCGGGGCTTACGCCCAGGAAATCAAGTATGACGTTAAAAAGCCGGGAATACTTCCGCTGGGCGCGGACCAAAAGTGCTTGTCCGGCTTTACCATGGTTGGTAAGGCCAAGGTAAAGCATTGCGCCAAATGCCCCGGCGACTATCGTGTGGTGACCACCGCAAAGGGCGATATCATTTGCCTGAGAGAAAAGATGCATCCCCACATGCGAGTGCCGGATGGTTATCAGCCTGAGTTCAAAAAACCCGGATCAGGCAACAAGTGCAACGAAAATCAGCAACTTATAGATTTGTATGGGCATAAGCACTGCATCAGGTGCAAGGATAATTACAAATACCACCCATATTACGGACAAGGTCGCTGCCTCAAGTGTAATGACAATGAAACCCTGGCCGAGATCAGCGAAAAGATCATGTGCCATTCGTGCCCGGGCAATTCGCAGCTTGTCAATGCGCACACTGGCTTTGGTCTGTTCTGCGTTTGCCGCGGCGGCAAGCTATTTGGCCGGGGACCCAACGGATACGGCTGCTACGATCCTCCCGCAAAGCCCTAATGGCGACAAGGGGCCTGGACAACGGCGTCCAGGCCCTCGGATATCCAATGGAGCCGGCGGTAGGAATTGAACCAACGACCTGCTGATTACGAATCAGCTGCTCTACCCCTGAGCTACGCCGGCGAAATGCTGAAAATCTCATATACACTGTCAAGTTAGACTGGTCAAGGCGGATTTTGAAAGTGGGTAAAACTGGCCGAAATTGGCTAAAATAATCCTCCCTGGGTGTGGTATCGAATACCAGCATCTACTTGCATCAACATAGGTCAACCCGTCCTTGCTCCCGGCACGGCAATTCCTTACAATTGTAACTATATGTCCCGCCAATTGTTTTCACGAAAGGACACGCCCCATGAGCCCCACGACCTTGATGCTGGTGTCGATTGTCGCCCTCTGCGCGGCTTTGGCCATGTGCGCCTTCACGGTAATGGCCTGGTTTCGCTCCAAGACGGTTGTGGAACACGCCACGGCCCTGGTCAAGCTGGCCGATGACAAGAGTAAAAACGCCGTGGAAATTTACAACCAGGCTGCGGTAAGGATCAAGGTGGTGCAGGAAATAGTGTCCATGCCTGCTCTGCAAATGGCGGTGCAACAGGCGGCCACGGACAATTTCGAGGCGGCGGCTGAACTACAGGCGGCTATCCAGCAGCTACAAAAACTGACAGCCAGCGCGGAGCCCGATAGACTTATGGAGATAGAGGCGAAGTATATTCTGCAATTCAAGGAGCTTATGAAGGCGCTGGGAGTGAAGCAGGAGAAGTAGGGCGGGTAGAGCGCTTTGTGGGCCGGTTTGCGGGTTGTTGGCCGGATTTGGTTTAATCCAAGGTTTGAAATGCGTGCCCGGTTCATATAGAATTACCTCTTGCTGATTACCGAAATAAGGAGAAAAAATGAACGCCGAGGCCGCATTGAAACAAGACGCAGCCCTACCCTATAAAGTGGCTGATATCTCCTTGGCCGAGTTTGGCCGCAAAGAGATTGAAATAGCTGAAAAGGAAATGCCCGGCCTGATGGCCACCCGGGAGAAGTACGGCCCGTTGAAGCCGCTCAAGGGCGCGCGCATCAGCGGCAGTCTGCATATGACCATCCAGACCGCCGTGCTCATCGAGACTTTGGTGGAGCTGGGCGCCGACGTGCGCTGGGCGTCGTGCAACATCTTTTCCACCCAGGATCACGCCGCCGCGGCCATAGCCGCCTCGGGCGTCCCGGTGTTCGCCTGGAAAGGCGAAACTCTGGAGGAATATTGGTGGTGCACCAAGCAGGCCCTGACCTGGCCCGACGGCAGCGGCCCAAACCTTGTGGTCGATGACGGCGGCGACGCCACCCTAATTATCCACAAGGGTTATTTCTGTGAGGAAGACCCGGCCCTGTTGGACGAGCCCACCGACGACAAAGAGCTCAAATGCGTAATGCAGTTGCTCAAGGATATCTACGCTCAAGACCCCCAGCATTGGCACAAAGTCGTCAAGGATTGGAAAGGCGTAAGCGAAGAGACCACCACCGGCGTGCATCGTCTGTATCATATGGCCACCGACGGCAAGCTGCTGGTCCCGGCCATCAATGTCAACGACTCGGTAACCAAGAGCAAGTTTGACAACATCTACGGCTGCCGCGAATCCCTGGTGGACGGCATCAAGCGGGCCACCGACGTGATGGTGGCCGGCAAGGTGGCCATGGTCTGCGGCTACGGCGACGTTGGCAAGGGCTGCGCCGACGCCCTCAGCGGTCACAAGGCCCGGGTCATGGTTTCGGAGATCGACCCCATCTGCGCCCTGCAGGCCTACATGGCCGGCTACAAGGTCGTGACCATGGAAGACGCCTTGCCCCTGGCCGACATCTATGTGACCACCACCGGCAACTGTGATATCATCACCGCCGAGCACATGTCCAAGATGAAGGACCAGGCCATCGTCTGCAACATCGGCCACTTTGACAACGAGATTCAGGTCGATGCCCTCAACGCCTGGCCCGGCGTGCAGAAGATCAACATCAAGCCCCAGGTGGACAAATATCTCTTCGCGGACGGCCACTGCATCTACATGCTGGCCGAGGGCCGCTTGGTCAACCTGGGCTGTGCCACGGGCCATCCCAGCTTTGTGATGAGCAACAGCTTCACCAACCAGACCCTGGCCCAGATGGATCTGTGGCAGAGCGACCACGAGATCGGCGTGTACACCCTGTCCAAGAAGCTGGACGAGGAAGTGGCAATGCTGCACTTGGGCAAGCTGGGCGCCAGGCTGACCAAGCTCAACCAGAAGCAGGCCGACTATATCGGTGTGTCCGTCGATGGCCCGTTCAAGCCGGATCATTATCGCTACTAATCAGCGATTCCAAGAAATTACAAGCGGCGGTGCGCTGATGGCACCGCCGCTTTTGTTTTAGACGTGGGGCGTAAAAAAAGCGGCAAGGCCATCAGCCCTGCCGCTTTGTCGCGTTTTATGCGTTATGGCTTACTTGACGGCGTCCTTGAGGGCGTCGGCCATGTCCCGGCGCTCCCAGGTAAAGCCCTTGTCTTCCTCGCGGCCAAAGTGGCCATAGGCAGCCGTACGCTTGTACATGGGCTGCTTGAGCTCAAGCTTTTGGATCATCATGGCCGGGCGGAAGTCAAAGACCCTGCGCACGGCTTCAACGATTTTATTGTTGTCCACTGCCTCGGTTCCGTAGGTGTTGACCAGCACGGAAACCGGCTGGGGCACGCCGATGGCATAGGCCACCTGGACCTCGCACTTGCGGGCCAGTCCGGCGGCGACCACGTTTTTGGCGACATAGCGGGCGAAGTAGCTGCCCGAGCGGTCTACCTTGGAGGGGTCCTTGCCCGAGAAACAACCGCCACCGTGGCTGCCCTGGCCGCCGTAGGTGTCAACGATGATCTTGCGGCCGGTCAGGCCGCAGTCGCCGTGGGGGCCGCCGACCACGAAACGGCCGGTGGTGTTGATGAACATCTTGGTGTCGCCGTCGATCATTTCAGCGGGAATGATCTTGCGGATGACGTCTTCGATAATGGCCTCGCGCAGACGTTCCTGCTTGATGTCGGGGCTGTGCTGGGCCGCCACGACAATGGTGTCGACGCGCTTGGGCTGGTCGTTTTCATACTCAACGGTCACCTGGGTTTTGCCGTCGGGGCGCAGAAAACCCAAAGATCCGTTTTTCCGCACCTTGGCCAAACGTCTGGCCAGGTTGTGGGCATAGTGAATGGGCGCGGGCATCAGCTCGGGGGTTTCGTCGCAGGCATAACCGAACATAAGGCCCTGGTCGCCGGCGCCTTGCTCGCCGAACATGGCGGTGTCTTCGTCCACGCCCATGGCGATGTCGGGCGACTGCTTGTCCAGGCTGGTCATCACCGCGCAGGTTTCCCAGTCAAAGCCCATTGAGGAGTTGGAGTAGCCAATCTCCTTGATGGTTTCGCGGACGATTGAGGGGATGTCCACATAAGTCAACGTGGTGACTTCACCGGCCACAATGGCCATACCCGTGGTGACCAGAGTTTCGCAGGCCACGCGGCTGTTGGGATCGTCGGTGAGCATGGCGTCGAGAATGGCGTCGCTGATCTGGTCTGCTACCTTGTCCGGATGGCCTTCTGTGACGGATTCGCTGGTGAAAAGGTAATTTGAACTCATGGTTCAGCTCTCCTTATAAGTTACTCTGGCATGTTGCTTCCAGACAGCCTGCCAGATGGGCCGTGTACGGCCCGTCAATTGCACGATACCAAAAAATCAAGCAAAAATAGCTAGTTGTCAATATCGCACTTTCCCCAAATAACGATCGAAAAAGTCCACGGCGGACTTTTTCGACAAGATGCTTGAGCATAGGGATTGAACCACTAAAGGCCGGTATTGTCAAGACGCAGGCGCACTTGTACCGCAATGCACAGCGAACAAAATGCCGCACAATAACTCAAGGGTTTAGCGGAGTTGCGAAGATCGTACAGCCGAGTCCGACACCAATGGCGGCGCACAGGGCCGGCGGCTGGTTAAATCACCCGGCGCAGGGCCAGTTTCTTGTCGCTGTAGACCCTTTTGATCTCGTTGCCCTCGCCCACCAAAACCACCTTGGGCTCGTGTTTGGCCACTTCTTCCTCGTTGAGCCAGGCCGTGGTGACCATGATCACCAGGTCGCCGGGCTGGGCCATGCGGGCCGCGGCTCCGTTGAGGCAGATAACGCGACTGCCGGGTTCGCCGGGGATAACGTAAGTCTCGAAACGGTCGCCGGTGTTGATGTTGTAGATCTGGACCATTTCGTGGGGGACAATCTCTGCTGCGTCCAATAACTCCTGATCCACGGTGACGCTGCCTTCGTAGTGCAGGTCAGCCTGGGTTACCGTGGCGCGGTGAATTTTGGACTTCATCATCCAACGATGCATGACAATTCCCTCTAGTTCATGGGTGTGTTGTCGATCAATCGGGTACTCCCCATCCATACGGCGAGGGCCATGCGCGCCGGACGGTCCAGCGTGGCCAGGCTCTCAAGATTGGTGGAGTCCACTATCTCAATATATTCGATGCGCGTGGGGTCGACCTTGGCGATCTCATCCCTCGCGGCTTCAATCAATCTGGCGCAGTCGGTCTCCCCGGCTTCGGCCAAGGCCCTTGCCTTTTGCTGGCCCCGCCAAAGGGCCAGGGCCCGTTGGCGTTCGTCGGTGCTGAGGTGGACGTTTCGCGAACTCATGGCCAGTCCGTCGGTTTCCCGCACGGTGGGTCTGCCCACCACCTCTACGTCGAGATTCATGTCCAAGACCATGCGCTTGATCAGGGTAAGCTGCTGAAAATCTTTTTCGCCAAAGGCCGCGGTATTGGGCTTTACGGCGTTGAACAGCTTGAGCACCACGGTGGTCACACCGTCGAAATGGCCGGTGCGGACCTTGCCGCACAGCAGGTTGTTGGGGCCGTCCACGATGACCTTGGTGCAGTAGCCCTGAGGGTACATAGCTTCGGCGGTGGGGAAGTAGATGACCGAAACCCCGCGCTCGGCGCAAAGGGCCTTGTCCGTGTCAAAAGTGCGCGGGTAGGAGTTGAGGTCGTCGGGCCGCTCGAATTGCAGCGGATTGACGAAGATGCTGACCACGACTTCGTCGCAGACCTCTCGGACATATTCAATCAGTGACAGATGACCCTGGTGCAGGGCGCCCATGGTCGGTACGAAACCGACTTTTAGTCCCTTGGCCCGTTGGGCCAGGCTGTGGGCCTGCATCTCGGCTGGAGTGCGGATTACAATGGGGTCTTTTGACATGTCCACCCGTCCCGGTCGCCCTTGGCAATCCAAGCGGTAATTATTGATAAACCAAACAAAACGAAACTTGGGCCTTTACTGTCTGCCCGTGGTTCATGGACCATCAAACGACTGGCTTTGGGGTTTCGTTGGTGCAAAAGATAGCGCAGCAACTGAACGTTGTCCAGTTTTTATTCACCGAATCGTTTCCAGAGATTCACAATTTCGCATTGTTTAGTACGCCCAGGACGGTTTTCGTAAGCTCATCGGCTCGATACGGCTTGGCAATGTAGGCGGCGGCGGCGTCTCGGGGCCGGCTCTCCGGTTGGTTTGGGGCGTAGCCGCTGACTATTACGACCTTGAGCCGGCTGTCAAAGGCCAACAGCTCATCAAGGCAGCGAACGCCGCCCATGCCGGGCATGTTTATGTCCAACAGGACCAGATCAATTTTTTCCGGGTTTGCAAGGTACAAGGCCAATGCCTGTTCGCCGTTTTCGGCCTGTATGGTTTCGAGTCCGCATTTGCCCAGGATTCCACTGGCCGTTTCGCGCAGGGCAGCTTCGTCGTCGACCACCAGCACGGTGTGGGGGCCGTCCAACGGCTTGGATAGTCTTTCTTCCTGGGCTGGATTAAGATCCGGCTGGGTTTGGCCCGGATGATAGGGCCAATACAGGTCGAAGCGGGTTCCCCGGCCGGGGCTGCTTTGGCAGGTGACGTGGCCGCCATGGTTCTTGACGATGCCAAAGACCATGGCCAGGCCCAAGCCGGTGCCCTTGCCGATCTCCTTTTGGGTGAAAAAGGGATCGAATATGTGCTCCAAGGTTTCCTGATCCATGCCTTGGCCGGTGTCGGATACCGACAGGTGCAGATAGACGCCCGGTTTGCAGCCTTCGTGAGGGCGGCACTGTTCTTCGTTCAGTTCAACCTGCCGGGTGGTGATGGTCAACATACCTCCGTCGGGCATGGCGTCCCGGGCGTTGCTGCCCAGATTCATCAGCACCTGGCTTAGTTGGCTGGCATCCATCAGCACCAGGGGCAGTCCTTCGGCCAAGTCCAGCTCAATAGTGATCATCCTGGGGATGATCCTGCGGAGCATGTCGACGGCTAGGCTCACTTGGTGATTGAAGTCAATGGGCTTTAATATGGGATCGACTTTGCGGCTGAAGGTCAGGATGCCTCGGACCAGTTCCTTGCCCTTGTCGCTGATGTCAAGTATTTGGTCCAGCTCTCGTGACGGCGCGATGCCGTCCTCGATGTTGAAATGAGCGATTTCGGCATAACCGGTGATGGCCGCCAAGAGGTTGTTGAAGTCGTGGGCTATGCCGCCGGCCAGGGTGCCGACGGCCTCCATTTTCTGGGCTTGGTGCAGTTGCGCCTCCAATAGACGCATCTCGGTTATGTCCTTGAGCAGGCCCACCATGCCTTCGACTTGGTTGTTTTGGTTTAAACGGGGGGCCGCGCTCAATATAAAATGAACTTCCTTGCCACGGCTGTCCAGAAGGACCACCTCCATTCCCTGGACGGTGCGGCCAGAGACAAACACGTCTTCCATGGCCTTTTCGATATCCTGGGAATGTTCGGGGCTGCCGATTTCAGCCAGGCGGGTGCCTATCAACAGCGGGGGCGAGTAACCCAGGGCGGTGTCCACCGTGGGGTTGACATAGGTGAACCGGCCCTGGGCGTTAATCGTGAAAATGACATCCGGGGCATTTTCCCCCAGACTGCGGAAACGGGCCTCGCTTATGCGCAAGTCGGCGCTTACGGCCTGTTCGCTTTCAAGGGCTTCCTTGAGGCCTTCGAGCATCCGGGCTGTGATGATGGTGATGAAGGAATTGAGGAGCATGAAGTTGGCGCCCATCACCAGCCACTGCTGAAGCGGATTAGGCTGGCATCCGGCCCAGGGCAGCAGGTCGGCGGCCAATCCCACGGCCACCAGGGCGAACACCAGGAAAGCAAACAGCAGCATCCAGGCACCGGCACCCAGGCCGATGAGGCCGGCGGCCAGCACCGACGATGCGAAAAGCCACATGTATCCGGCGCCATGGGGCCCAAGCATGAACATAAGGCCCGCGCCCAGGGCGAACACCAATAGGCATACCACCCAGGCCCTGACAGCCAGAGAGCGGTTTTGATTGAAAAACACGGCCAAGGCGACGCCGTAGGCCAATGCGTCGATGGCGGCGACCGCCCAGCGGCCCTCGACAAGAGCCAGAGCCACCGAAGGGACAAGGGCCAGAGGCGCGAAATATACCGACAGCAGCAGCAAAGTGAGAAGAATGCGCTCGCGCCAAAAGGTCAACCTGTCGGCCTGCCAGGCATATTCCGGTAGGTGACGTCTTTCCAGGCGCCGCCATAAGTGGGGAAATTTTTGAAAAGATGCTAGCGCCAATTCCCACTCAAACCGATTTGCATGTTGTACCAATATGAACTGCTAGAAAATACTAAAAGTCTAACATACGACAGAAACCATGCATATCCAGAATGAGGAAAACACTGGTGTTTCATGCGGATTTGGAAGTGAGGGGCGAGCAATACGTATCAGGCGGCGGGAACGTCCAGGGCTTCGGCGATGACGCCCAACTGGTTTATATCCATTTGCTCGGCCCTCATGCCGGGGTTGATGCCGGCGGCCTCCAGGGCCTCGGCAATGGCGGTTCGTTCCCGGCCCAGGCCAGCGGCCAGGGAGTTGGCCACGGTCTTGCGGCGCTGGCTGAAGGCGGCCTTGACCACTTCGCCGAACCATTGGGGGGCCTGTTCGGCTATCGGGACCATTGGGCTTTCCCGCAAATTGAGATGCACCACCTGGCTTTCAACTTTGGGTTCGGGGAAAAACTGCTTGCGGCCGATGACCATGCCCTGCCTGACATTGCAATACGTCTGGACCATCACACTCAGGCGGCCCCACTGTTTGCCGCCTGGTTTGGCCACCAGCCTGTCGGCAACCTCCCGCTGGATCATCATGGTGGCCGAACGCCAGCACGAAGGTGCCTTCATGAGATTGAACAGCAGCGGCGAAGTGATGTTGTACGGCAGGTTGCTCAGGATGACCAGGGGCGATCCGGCCTTGGCGGCCAATTCCCGCCAGTCGACCTTGAGAACGTCCTGCAGGCGGGGTTCGACGTTGGTGATGCCTTTTTCGGCCAGGATCCGGCCCAATACCTCGAACACGCCCCTGTCTACCTCCAGGGCGATGACCTTCGCGGCCAGGCCGGCGGCGGCCATGGTCAGGGCGCCAAGCCCGGGGCCTATCTCCAGCACCGTGTCGCCGGGTTGAATGCCCGCCGAATCGACAACGGCCTGTGACGTGGCCGGCTGGGTCAGGAAGTTCTGGCCCCTGGCCTTGGATGCGTGCAACTGGTGCATGTTCATTAATTGGCGGGGATGCATATATTCACTCAGGCGGTTTCCGGCAAACGACCGCCCCGGGGCAAGCGGCTGACGGCGTCGGCGTCGATGGCCATGATTTTGCCGGAGCGCAGGCGCAGGCATCCGGCGGCGGCGATCATGGCCGCGTTGTCGGTGCACAGTTCAAATGGCGGTGCGGTCAGGCGCATGCCCCTGTCTTCGGCCAAACGCTTCATGACCGTGCGCAACCGCTGGTTGGAGGCAACGCCTCCGGCCAGGGCCAGGGCCTTGATGCCCCGCTCCTTGGCCGCTTCAATGGTCTTTTTGGCCAATACCTCCACCACGGCCTCCTGGAAGCCGGCGCAGAGATCTTCGATGCGGTAGTTTTCGCCCTTGTGTTGCTCCCGGAAGCGCACAACCGCGCTTTTCAGGCCGGAAAAGCTGAAATCCAAGGTGCCGTCGTGCATCCTGGGACGGGGCAGGGTGATGGCCTCGGGGTCGCCTTTGGCGGCCAGCCTGTCGATGACCACTCCGCCGGGATAGCCCAGGCCGTAGAGCTTGGCCACCTTGTCAAAGGCCTCGCCCGCCGCGTCGTCGACGGTTTGACCCAACTCCTCCATGTCGCCGTGGTCGCGTACCAGGTAGATGCTGGTATGGCCGCCGCTGACCAACAGGGCCGTAAAGGGCGGCTTTGGCGGGTCGTCCATCAGGTTCAGGGCGGCGATATGGCCCTCCAGGTGGCTGACTCCGCAGACGGGCAGGCGCCTGGCCCAGGCCAGGGCCTTGGCCGCCGACAGCCCCACCAACAGCGATCCGATGAGCCCCGGCCCCTGGGTAACGGCAATGCCGCTGATATCGGCCAAGGTCAAACCGGCCTCGGCCAGGGCGGTCCTGATCACCGGCGTGACGGCCTCCAGATGGCGGCGGCTGGCCAGTTCGGGCACAACCCCGCCGAACGGCGCATGGTCCTTGACCTGGCTGGCCACCACGCTGGAAAGTATGCGGCGGCCGTTTTCGACAACAGCCGCCGCCGTTTCATCGCATGATGACTCTATGCCCAGGACCAGACGTCCCGCGTCTATGTTATTCGGAGCGTTGGCCACTCAGGAACTGTTCCACATCCTGGACGTCCAGCTTGCTGCCGATGACGATGGGCACGCGCTGGTGCAGTTCTTCGGGCTGGACTTCCATAACCCGGCCTTCGCCCGTGCTGGCCGCGCCGCCCGCCTGTTCGGCCACCATGGCCAGGGGGTTGCATTCGTAGAGCAGGCGGAGTTTGCCGTTTGGTTTCTTGGGGTCTTTGCTGTCTTTGGGGTAGAGGAACACTCCGCCGTACAGAAGCGTGCGGTGGAAATCGGCGACCATGGAGCCGATATAGCGGCAGGAATACACCGGCTTGGTATCGGTCTTCTTGCGCAGGTAGCGGAAGTAGTTTCTCAGGTTGTCGCTCCAATAATCCCAGTAGCCCATGTTGGCGCTGAAGATATTGCCGCGTTCGGGGATCTTGATGTCCGGATGGCTGAGCAGAAATTCGCCCACCGAGCTATCCAGGGTAAAGGCGCTGACGCCGTTGCCTGTGGTGTAGACCATCATGGTCGACGAGCCGTACAAAAAATAGCCGGCTGCCACTTGTTTGTAGCCCGGTTGCAGCAGGTCGCTCATCTGATAGTCGGTGCCCGGCGACGCCTTGCGCAGGATGCTGAAGATGGTGCCTATGGACACGTTGGCGTCGATGTTGGAGCTGCCGTCCAGGGGGTCGAACATCAGCACATAGTTGCCCTTCTCATAGCCCCGGGGGATCTCGATGGGGTCGGCGTCTTCCTCGGAGCCCAGCACGCTGCAGTGGCCGCTGCGGCACAGACGCTCTATGAGCAGATCGTGGGCGTATTCATCGAGCTTTTTGACCTGTTCGCCCTGCACGTTGATGTGGCCGGCCGAGCCCAGAATGCCGGCCAGACCGGCCTTGTTGACCTCTGCGGAGATTATCTTGGCCGCGAAGATCAGTTCGTTCATCAGCCTGGTGAACACGCCCGAGGCCTCGCCGTGGCGCTGCTGCTGCATCAGGATGTGGTTGGTTACGGTTATGCCTACTTTATTTTCAGTCATTGCCCCCTCCTCCAGAGTTTGGCCATGAGAAATAGCTGTCAACTATTTGTAACACTGACACGGCCTGGAGGGCAAATAAACATTACCCAATGAAAATCCATAGTTGACAAGTGAAGTTGGGCTTAGCCGGTTTCGTCTTTCCAAAGCTTGTAGCGGATGGAATCGGACAGGGCCTGCCAGCTTGCCTCCAGCACGTCGAAACTCACGCCCACCGTGCCCCAACGCATGCGTCCGTCGCTGGATTCGATGAGCACCCGCACGCTGGCGGCGGTGCCGTCGGCGCTGGAGAGCACCCGGACCTTGTAGTCCACCAGGAACATCTCGGACAACTGGGGATAAAAGCCCAACAGGGCCTTGCGCAAGGCGCGGTCCAGGGCGTTTACCGGGCCATTGCCCACGGCGGCTGTATGGCGCACCCTGCCGTCGACCAGGACCATGACCGTGGCCTCGCTGACCGGACCGGGGTCCTTGCAGTCGGTGAACTGGTTCACCTCCTTGTTGCCGATCACCCGGAAGTTCATGAGCTGGAAGTAGTTGGGCTCCTTGCCCAGCATGCGGTTGACCATCAGCTCGAAGCTGGCCTCGGCGGCCTCGTAGACATAGCCCAGGTTTTCCAGGGCCTTGAGCTCCTGGAGAATGGCCCCGAGTCTGGGGTCGTCGTCGGCTATGTCCAGGCCCCAGTCGCGGACCTTGCGCAGCACTGCGGCCTTGCCCGCCAGGTCGCTGATCAGATAGCGGCGGTCGTTGCCCACGGCTTCGGGCGACTCGTGCTCGTAGAGGATGGGATCTTTTTCCACGGCGCTGATGTGCAGACCGCCCTTGTGGCCAAACGCCGCCCTGCCCACGTACGGGGCAAACGGCCGGGGCTGTTGGTTGGCCAGCTCCAGCACGTAGCGGGCCGTATCGGTGAGTAGCGGCAGCTTGCCTGCGGGCAGGGCCTTCATGCCCATCTTCAACTCAAGGGCCGCGACGATGGAGCAGAGGTTGGCGTTGCCGCAGCGCTCGCCCACGCCGTTGATGGTGCCCTGGACGTGACCCGCTCCGGCCTCCACGGCGGCCAGGGTGGTGGCCACGGCCAGTTCGGCGTCGTTGTGGGTGTGGATGCCCACGGTGATTTTGGGGAACCGCGCGCACACCGCAGCGGTGGCCTCGGCCACCTGCCGGGGCAGGGAGCCGCCGTTGGTGTCGCAAAGCACCAGGCACTTGGCTCCGCCGTCGGCCGCGGCCTGCAGACAGGCCATGGTGTAGTCGCGGTTGTACTTCAGGCCGTCGAAGAAGTGCTCGGCGTCGAAGAAGACGTCAATATGGCGCTGGGTAAGATAGGCCACCGAACCCCGGATCATCTCCAGGTTGTTGTCCAGAGGCGTCTCCAACTGCACGGTGACGTGACGGTCCCAGGTCTTGCCGACCATGGTCACCACATCGGTGCGGGCGGCGATGAGTTCGGCAAGGTTGGTGTCGTTGTCGGGCCGCCGGTTGGGATGGTGGGTGCTGCCGAAAGCCGCCAGCTTGGCGTGCCCCAGGTTCAAATTCTCCGCCTGGGCGAAAAACTGTTTGTCCCTGGGGTTGCTGCCGGGCCAGCCGCCTTCGATATAATGCACGCCCAGTTTGTCCAGGCGCTGGGCCACCTTGAGCTTGTCCTCCACCGAGAGGACAAACCCCGCCGCCTGCGTGCCGTCGCGCAGAGTGGTGTCGTAGACCTCGACCTGCCGTTTGCCGCCTTCTCCGGACATGGCCCTAGCCCAAGTCTTCTGCTTTGGCCTGTTCATCTTCGGCCAGCTCGAATGCGTCATGCAGGGCGCGCACGGCCAGCTCGGTGTACTTTTCCTTGATCACGCAGGAGATCTTGATCTCGCTGGTGTTGATGGTCTCGATGTTGATGTTTTCCTTGGCCAGGGCCTGGAACATCTTGGTGGCCACGCCGGCGTGGTTGCGCATGCCCGTGCCGATGATGGAGACCTTGGCGATGTCCGGGTCGCCGATGACCTGCTCGGCGCCGATATGCTCGACGATCCGTCCCACCACTTCCAAGGCGTTTTCATAGTCGGTCTTGGGCACGGTGAAGGAGATGTCGGTCTTGCCGTCGGCGCTGGTGTTCTGGATGATCACGTCGACGACGATGTTGGCTTTGCCGATGGGCACGAACACCTTGCTGGCCACGCCGGGCTGGTCGGGCACGCCCTTGATGGTGATGCGGGCTTCGTTCTTGTTGTAGGCTATGCCGCTGACTACGAGTTTTTCGGTGATCTGGTCTTCGGGAACCACCATGGTGCCCTCCTGGTCGCTGAAAGTGGAACGGACGTGGATATTCACGCCGAATTGTTTTGCAAAGGCCACGGAACGGATTTCAAGGACCTTGGCCCCGAGGGAGGCCATCTCCAGCATCTCGTCGTAGGAGATCTGGTTTAGTTTGCGGGCCGCCGGCACGATGTTGGGGTCGGTGGTGTAAACGCCGTCGACATCGGTGTAGATCTCACAGACGTCGGCTTTGAGCGCCGCGGCCAGGGCCACGGCCGTGGTGTCGCTGCCGCCCCGGCCCAGGGTCGTCACGTCGCCGGTGTCCCAGTCGAGGCCCTGGAAACCGGCCACGACCACCACCGAGCCTTCGTCCAGAAGCTCTTTGATGCGGGCGGCCTCCACATCCTTGATGCGGGCCTTGCCAAAGACATTGTCGGTGAGGATGGCGGCCTGGAAGCCCAGCAGCGAGTGAGCGGTCATGCCCATGTCGCTGGCGGCCATGCAGAACAGCGCCACGGACTGCTGCTCGCCGGTGGCCAGCAGAACGTCCATTTCCCGGGCGTCGGGCCGGGAGCTGGCCTCGTGGGCCAGGGCGATGAGCTTGTCGGTCATGCCGGCCATGGCCGACAGCACCACAACCATCTTGTTGCCCTGTTCGGCACGGGCCTTGACCTTGCGGGCCACGTTTTTAATCTTCTCGATGCTGCCCACCGAGGTCCCGCCGTATTTTTGAACGATTGTCGCCATGTTAGCTTCCCACTGTCATTATATTGCGGCCCGTTGCAGCTGGTCTATCAGCTCAGCCGGACCGGTTATCTCGGCTTGCCGGGATAGGGTCTCGTTGCCGCCCAGGCGCACGGTAAGCGCATCCGGGGGCCAATGGCCTTCCATGATCTCGGCCCATTCCACGGCCAACACCCCGTCCGCCGCTTCGTCCAGCAGGCCCAGGTCAAGGGCGCTGTCGGCGTCGAGCCGGTACAGGTCGGCGTGATAAAAGGCGATCCGGCCCGGATAGACGTTGAGCAGGGTGAAGGTGGGGCTGGTGATGGCGTAGTCTTCGCCGACTCCCAGGCCCCTGGCCAACCCCCTGGCCAGCGTTGTTTTTCCGGCTCCGAGGCCGCCATACAACAGGACCACGCCACCGGGTTTCAGAAGATCGCCCAGAGCGCGGCCCAATTTTTCCGTTGCCGCCTCGTCGGGCAGGTCAAGGCTCAGACGGTGCGTTTCCATTGGGTGTTGCCGTGGTTTTAGTTAGTGGGGTTTACCAGATAAGCGCCCTTTGAGCAAGGGTCTTCCCCATTATGTCACGGTCATTCGTGAACATGTTCCTCGTCTTCTTCCGCGTCGGTTTCCAGCGCGGCGAAGGCCGCCGGTATGGCGTCGTTGAGCTCGTCGGCGGCCAGGCCCCTGACACCGAACTCCTCTTCGGCCAGCTGGGCCGCCAGACCATGGACAAAGGCCGCGCACAGGGCCGCCTCCAGGGCTCCTGCTCCCTGGGCCAGCAGGCCGCCCACCAGGCCGGTGAGCACGTCGCCGCTGCCGCCGCTGCTCAAAAGCGGACTGCCCGTGGCGTTGATCCAGGCCAGGCCGTCCGGTCCGGTGATGACGCTGCGGGCTCCCTTGAGCAGGCAGACGCAGTTGTATTTCCCCGCGATGGCCCTTGCCGCGGCCAGACGGTCTTTCTGGATGTCGGCCGTGGTGACGTCCAGCAGACGGGCCGCCTCGCCCGGATGGGGCGTGAGCACCACCTGGTCCGAGGCGAATCTGGTGTCCGTGCCGGCAATGGCGTTGAGGCCGTCGGCGTCGACCACCATGGGCGCGTCGATGGTGTCGCACAGGCCCTGCACCAACTCCACGGTTTCCTCGGCCAGGCCCATGCCCGGACCAAGGGCCAGGGCCTGGCGGCTGAGCATCAATTGACGCACGGTATCCAGGGCCGAGACGTCCAGGGCTCCGGATTTGGTCTCGGCAAGGGGCTGGGTCATGCAGGCCGTGAGCTTGGTTTCGGCCACCAGGTTCAGGCCGGCGGGCAGGGCGGCGGTGACCAGCCCGGCACCGGAGCGCAGCCCGGCCATGGCCGCCATGCACGGCGCGCCGCTGTATCCGGTGGAACCGCCCACCACCAGCAGGTGGCCGTAGCTGCCCTTGTGGCCCCAGGGCAGGCGCGGCGGCAGCATGGCCGCCACGGCTTCGGCGTCCAACATCAGACAGCCCACGTCAAGTTCGTCGAGCACGTGGGGCGGGATGGATATGTCGATGACGCTGATCTCGCCGCAGTGATCTTCGTAATCCAACAGCAGACCCTGCTTGGCCGCGCCAAAGGTTGCGGTCCAGTCGGCCTGCACGGCCACGCCCATGGGGCGGCCCGTATCGGCGTTTAGCCCGCTGGGGATGTCGATGGCCAACAGCGGGGCGGCCAGTTCGTTCATCAACTCGATGGCCCGGGCGTAACTGCCCTTCACTTCACTGTTGAGGCCGGTGCCCAGCAGGGCGTCAATATAAAAGTCATAGGAGGCCATCTCGGCTTCGAGGTCGTCAAAGGCCTTGTCGTCTTCGACCTCAACTATCTCCACGCCGCAGGCCTCGGCAACCCGCAGGTTGGTGGCCGCGTCGCCGGCGATGACATCTTTTTTGGCAAAGACATAGGCCGTGCACACCGCGCCCATCTGGGCCAGCATGCGCAGCACGGCAAAGCCGTCGCCTCCGTTGTTGCCCCGGCCGCAAAAAGCGGCAACCAGCAGGCCTTCCACGTCGCCGATCTCGTCCAGGATGACCCTGGTGGCGCCCCTGGCGGCGTTTTCCATGAGCACGATGCCGGGCAGGCCGACTTCGTCAATGGTCCGCTGGTCGGCCCGGCGCATCTGGTCGGCTGTCAGCAAAATCATGGTTTCTCCAATACAACCACCGCCGCGGCGTATTCGCCGTCGTCGGTGAGGCTAAGGTAGGCGCTGGGGTTGCCCATGCGCTTGGACCATTGGGCGGCGCGGCCATGCAGGGCCAGACCCGGCTTGCCCGTGGGCTGGTGAACTACCTCGATTTCGACAAAGGCCATGCCTTTCATGCCTGTTCCGGTGGCCTTGCTGAAGGCCTCCTTGGCCGCCCAGCGCATGGCCAGGGCGGCGGCTGGTCTGGGCCGGCCCATTATTTCGGCTATCTCAGCCTCGGTGCAGATGCGCCTCAGAAAGCGCTCTCCCAAGCGCTCCAGGGTCCGCTTGAAGCGCGGAATATTGGCCATGTCCAGGCCCAGGCCGATGATCATCTCTACAGCCGTCTCCGGGGCGGTTCGGCGACCCTGGCCGTGGCGCTGGTGCGCACCAGCTCGAGCATTTCCGTAACGGCCTGCTCAAAGCCCACGAACACGGCCCTGGCCACGATGCTGTGGCCGATGGAGTACTCGACGATCTCGGGCACCTTCAACAGGGGCCGCACGTTGCGCAGGTTCAGGCCGTGCCCGGCGGCCACGGTCATGCCGACCCTGGTGGCCAGGCGGGCCGCGTCTTCAAGTTCGTCCAGATGCCTCTTGCGAGAGACCTCGTCAGTGGCGTTGGCGTAGGTGCCGGTATGCAACTCCACCACCTGGGCTCCGGCCATGTGGGAAGCCTTGACCTGCTCGGGGTGGGGGTCGATGAATAAACTGACCTCGATGCCCGCGTCGTTGAGCTGGGAGATGACGTCCTTGATTCGGTCCTGGTTGCCTTTGACGTCCAGGCCGCCCTCGGTGGTCAGTTCCTGGCGTTTTTCCGGCACCAGGGTGCAGATCTCGGGCATTTCGCCGATGGCTATGCCCACCATTTCCTCGGTGGCGGCCATCTCCATGTTCAGCTTGCCTTTCACCACCTGGCGCAAGACTTTCAGATCGCGGTCCTGGATATGGCGGCGGTCTTCGCGCAGATGCACTATGATGCCGTCGGCACCGGCCTTTTCGGCCAGGACGGCGGCCCAGACCGGATCGGGCTCGTCGATGCCCCTGGCCTGGCGCAGGGTGGCGATGTGGTCAACGTTAACTGATAATAAAGCCATGGCGTCCTTCTCCGGCGTTAACGGGCATCCGGTGTTGGTGCGATGTATGAATTGTCAGGCGGCGCTTTGTTCAAGCAGTTTTTCGGTGAGCTCTTCCATGCGCCGTGCTTCCTGCTCATCATGTATATGATCATACCCCAGCAGGTGCAACAGGCCGTGGATAATCAGGCGCACTAAATGTTCGTTCGGGTCCAAATCGTTTTCCGCCGCTTCCCTGTGGGCGGTGTCGATGCTCACGACAATGTCTCCCAACAGATGCGGAGTGAACTCGGCGTCTTCGCCCTCCTGCATGGGGAAGGAGATCACGTTGGTCGGGCGGGGTTTCCCCAGATATTGCCCGTTGAGCTCGGTGATCTGGGGATCATCGCAAATAACAAGCGAAAGCTCGGTCTGATCAGCCAATTCCAAGGCGTTTGAGATCCTTTTGATCCTGGCTTCCAGCTTCGGAAGGTCGATCGGCACCGCTTCTTGACGATTGTCTATCACCAGTTCCACTTTGCTTGGCGCTCCCGTTTTCGGTCTTGGGGTAGTCCACCCGGTGGTGGAATATGCCCGTAAGGCTCTTGTTGAATATTTTAGCAATTTTGTGCAGGTCCTTGAGGGTCAGTTCGCATTCGTCGAGCTGGCCTTCGGCAAAAACCTTGTTGATCTGGGACTGCACAACGCCCTGCAACCGGGCCGGTGTGGGGTTTTCCAGGGTGCGGCTGGCCGCCTCAACGGTGTCGGCCAGCATGATCAGGCCCGCTTCCCTGGTCTGGGGCCTGGGGCCGGGGTAGCGGAAGGCCTCGGCGTCTGGTTCGTCGCGCCCGGCCTCCCGGGCGGCCTCCTGGGCCTTGTTGTAGAAGAAGTGGATGAGCCGCGTGCCGTGGTGCTGGGCGATGATGTCCACTATGGGCTGGCCCAGGCGGTGTTTGCGGGCGGCTTCGACGCCTTCCTTGACGTGGCTGGCCAGTATCAACGCGCTCATGGACGGGGCCAGCTTTTCATGCTTGTTTGGGCCGATGGACTGGTTTTCGATGAAGTAGTCGCATTTTTTGACCTTGCCCAGGTCGTGGTAAAGGGCGGCGACCTTGGCCAGCAGCGAGTCGGCGCCTATGGCCTTGGCCGCGGCTTCGACCATGGAACTGATGACCAGGCTGTGGTGATAGGTGCCCGGAGCCTGGAGCATAAGCTCCTGAAGCAGGGGGTGGTCCATGCTGGCCAGTTCCATCAGGTGTGGCGCGCTGATGAAGCCGAAGGAGTTTTCGGCCAGGGGGGCCAGTCCGGCGGCCAGCATGCCCGACAGCAGCAGGCCGATGACCGCGGCGCCCGTGGCGGCCATGAACATTGAACTGGCCAGCCAGCCCTGGAACAGGGCCAGGGCCACGATGGTAAGCACGCCGATAAGGGCCGACCAGGCCCCCGCGCCAATAAGCGAAAGGCGGGTGCGGCCGCTGCGCACATAGTGGGCGGCCACCACGCCGCTGAGCAGATAAAAAACGAACAAGGCCACGGAATTGGGCCAGATCAGGCAAGCCAGCAGGGCCGTGGCCAGGGCATAGAGCATGCCCGCCTGGCGGCCCATGAACAGGCTGACGAGCATGGGGCCTGTAGCCAGGGGCACGGCAAAGCCCACGGCCGAAAGGGCCATGGCCCCGTTGCCGGACATGGCCAGGGCGATCAGGTCGAAGCCCCTGCTGAGCCCGGCCAACAGGATGCTCAGGCAAATCAGGAATAGAAGCTGCTGGCCGCTGAGCCGGTTGTCGAAAACCGGCAGCCGGCGGAACCACAAGGCATAGATCAGCCGCAGGGACAATAGGGCCAGCATGACCGATCCGATTATTACTCCGGTGGCGGCGTTGACCAAAAGATCAACGGCCAGGGCAACGGCCACGGCTGCGGCCGGCAGGCCCGGAACGGCCATGCGCCAGCCGCCGGGGCTTTGGAAAGCATCCCGGAACTTGGGCACCACCTCCATTAAAAAGATCCGCTGCCAGACATCGATCAGAGCCAGGCGGGTCGATTCGGCAAGGCGCTTTATATGCTCTTGCCAGAGCTTTTTCTTGGTGGATTTAGCGTCCTGAACAGGACGCAGCTTTTTCGATGATTCATCGGCCATGGAACTCTACTCCCGGGCCTCGGCGTCTTCATAAGCCTTGATTATGTCACGCACCAGCCTGTGGCGCACCACATCGCGCTTGCGGAAGTCTATGAAGGAAATGTCTTTTATGTCTTTGAGCAAGCGCCGGGCCTGGACAAGACCGGATTCCGTGCCCGAAGGCAGGTCCACTTGGGTGACGTCGCCGGTTATGACCGCCTTGGAGTCGAAGCCCAGCCGCGTAAGGAACATCTTCATCTGTTCGCTGGTGGCGTTTTGAGCTTCATCCAGGATCACGAACGACGAATTGAGCGTGCGGCCCCGCATGAACGCCAGGGGCGCCACCTCAATCACTCCCTTGCCCATTAATCTGCCGGCTTTATCAAAATCCATCATATCATGGAGAGCATCGTATAGGGGACGTAGATAAGGATTGACTTTTTCAGCCAGGTCTCCCGGCAAAAATCCAAGCTTTTCGCCGGCTTCCACGGCTGGACGGCACAAGACGATGCGGTCGACCAAGCCTTTGCTCAGGTTTTCCACGGCCATGGCCATGGCCAGGTAGGTTTTGCCCGTACCGGCCGGACCGATGCCGAAGACGATATCAAAGCTGCGGATGGCCTCCAGATAGGCCTTTTGGGTCAGGCTCTTGGGCGTGATCAGGCGGTTTTTGCCGTGGATGAAGACCTGGTCCAGGAAGATGTCCTTGAGCTTGACGGTGGAATCGCCCGAGAGGATGCGGATGGCAAAATCTATGTCCATCTCGTAGATCGGGTAGCCCTGCAGGACAAGCTCATATAGTTGTTCCAGGACCTGCCGGGCCAAAAGGGCGTCGTGGTCCGGGCCGCTTATGGTGACCACGCCGCCGCGGCTGCGGGCATTGACCTTCAGCGAATCCGCCAAAAGCCGCAGATGCACGTCGCGGCTGCCCAACAGGGTGCGGACTGCATCATGGTCTTCAAATGTCAGTTTGAATTCCGCCATGGTTATCGCGCTTGTTAGCCGAGGGATCCCAGCAGTTGGACGATGACGCGGCGCTGTCTGGGGCGATTGTCGAAATCGCAGACCACGATCTGCTGCCAGGTGCCCAGGGTAAGCCTTCCGTCATGGATGGGTATGGTCATAGACGGCCCCAGCAGTGCCGAACGCACGTGGCTGTAGCCGTTGCCGTCGCCCCAGCGGGCGTTGTGGGCGTAATGCCCTTCGGTGGGGGCCAGTTTTTGCAGCGCATCGCGCAGGTCCTGTAAGACGCCTGATTCGTATTCAATGGCCGTTACAGCCGCCGTGGAGCCGGGCGTAAACACGACGGCCACACCCTGGCGCATGCCGCTGTCGGCGACGGCGCGGCCGACCCGGCCGGTTACGTCATGTATATCGGTTTCGGCGGTGCCGTCCAATTGAAACTCTGCAAAAAATGTGTCCATTATGCCTTTTTTACCACACGCCCCAAAGGCGGGCAACGGCGGACTGCATACTTGGAGTTGTTGTGGGTGTATAAAGATACGGAATAACTGCAATATAATGATGAATTCACATGTCTGGAGCTTGACATTGGTCAAGCCGCCGTGATAGGGAAATTGATTATGGATGCTATGCCTAACATACTGGATATCGCCATAGTGGCTCTGTTGACTTTTTTCGTGGTCAAGGGATTTGTCCAAGGCCTGGTCAAGGAAGTCATGGGCCTCGTCGGCATCGTCGCCGCATTGTTTTTAAGCATGGCCTTTTACAAACCGGTGGCCGATCTGGCCCGCGTAAACTTGCATCTCAATGCCGACTGGGTTGACGCGGCCGCCTTTGCCTCGATTTTGCTGGTGGTCTTTGGCTTGTCCGTGTGGCTGGGCGTAATGATCTCCAAGCTTTTGGTCAAGGCCAAGCTTTCACCAATCAACCGCTTGCTGGGCGGCGGCCTGGGCCTGGCCAAAGGCGTTTTGCTGGCCTATGTCCTGCTGAACCTGCTTCTGCTGCTGATGCCCTTCAAACCGCCGGTGCAGTTGCAGTCGTCCTATGTCGCCCCGTATGTAATTCAGTCTGGCGCCGTCATCATCAGCCTGGTGCCCGACGATCTCATCCGTGATCTGCAAAAACGCAGCGGCTGGACCAATGATGAGCCTCAGCCCGCGGAAAGCCCTCGCAAGGAACAATAAATTGACAAATACCGATGATCGCGCGAGGCGGGCCGGAGAGGCCTTCGCCCGCTTGACGCAATTGGCCGCCCGCCTGCGGGCCCCCGACGGCTGTCCCTGGGACCGGGAACAGACCGTGGCCAGTTCCACGCCGTATATTTTGGAAGAGGCCTACGAGGCCGTGGACGCCCTGGAGGCCAGGGACTGGGACGAAGCCAGGGAGGAACTGGGAGACCTGTTGTTTCAGGTGGTGTTTCAGGCCCAGATCGCTGTAGACAAAAATCGTTTTGATGCGTCTGAAGTAATAGAGGCCGTAGAGGCCAAGATGATCCGGCGGCACCCCCACGTGTTTGGCGACGCCAAGGCCGAAACGGCCGATGAGGTGCTCAAACGCTGGGGTGAAATAAAAAGAGACGAACGCGGCGGCCGGGTTGGGCTCTTGCGGAGCGTGCCCAAATCCACCGCGGCTCTGACCAGGGCTCAGCGGCTGGGTAAAAAGGCCGCCAATGTGGGTTTTGATTGGCCCGACGCCGCCGGGGTGATGCAAAAGATTTGCGAAGAGGTGAACGAACTTGAGGCCGCCAGAGACCATGCCGAGGCTGAACGTGAATTGGGCGACCTGCTGTTTGCCCTGGCCCAATGGGCACGGCACCGCAAACTGGACTCTGAATCGGCCCTGCGCCGGGCCTGCTCCCGCTTTCAGAGCCGCTTTGAATGCATGGAGACCATGGCCGATTGCGCCGAAACGGACTTGTCCCAGCTTGACATGGAGCAGTTGGACAATCTCTGGGAAGAGGCCAAGGACCGGGAAAAGCTCGGTAAAGGCTGCGGAAACAAATGATTTTGTGAATAAAAACCATGCGGGATTGACCTTGACAACGTGCCCCATGCTGCATTATAAATGCGGCTATCGATCGTGAAGTATTTCGCTATTTAGCCGCCCTTGGGCGGGGAGGGAAAAGAGATATGAAAAAGGGTCTGATCGCTACCATCACAGTCGTCGCTTTTGTGGCGGTGGCCATGATTTTCTCCACGGCCATGGTGCAACAGGCCAGTGCGGCAGCGCCGGCGGCCGACGCTCCTGACACCGTTGAGATTCACAGCTCGGTCTATACCAAGTATAAGCAGGGCCCCGTGGAGTTCAGCCACAAGGAGCACAGCGAGACCTACAAGGTTAAGTGCGCCCAGTGCCACCACACCTGGAAGGAAGGCGAGCCGGTCAAGAAGTGCGAAGATTGCCACAAGGAAAAGAAGGAAGGCAAGACTCCCAAGCTTGAGAAGGCGTTCCACGACAACTGCAAGGACTGCCATAAGGCCTACAACAAGGCCCAGGGCAGCAAGGACGCCCCCACCGCTTGCAAGGACTGCCACGCCAAGAAGTAGTTTCAATAGCTTATAGCGCGTCAAAAGGCCGGTCCGTTTGGGCCGGCCTTTAATTTTGTCATGTTGCAAAGGCAAATACAAAAAGCCCCGAACGCGTTAAGCGATCGAGGCCTTCTGTGCAATCTTGCTGGAGCTTAGACTTCGGTAACCGTAATGGCGTCCTGCTCACAGACTTCTATGCAGCTTTCGCAGCCCAGGCACTCTTCCTCGTTCACGGGAACGGCCTTGCCATCCTGCATTTCGTAGACGTCCACGGGGCAGACTTCCACGCATTCTTCATCGCCAATGCATTTGTCAGCGTCGACAACAACCTGGAAACCCATCTGTTCCTCCTTTGAACCAGAGTTAAAACCGGGCTGGGCCCGATGTTTTCCCTTAGGTGCTACCGGGCCTGCCGTCCAGGTCCGGTGGGTTAGTGACTATAGCAAAATAGCCGCAGCAGCAATTTTGTCAAGCTAAAGTTTAAGCTCGTTTTACGGTGAAGCCGCAGGGCATATCTCTCATTAACGGGCTGATGGCGTTTGGTCAAGTGCCTTTTCGCACTTTTTGAAATATTGTTGCGATAAGGGCTTGGATGGCTCGGAAAAGCATATTGCCGGGCTATGATACGCCTAGTTTTTCAAGCAGTTCCGGATGCACCGGATAACCAAGCTCCTTGGCCCGCAACGCGGATTTTGCCGCCGCGTCTGTGTGGCCCAGCTCCAACAGAGCCACGGCGCGGTTGTTGTGGGCCATGGCGAACTGGTCATTGATATCCAACGCCTGGCCGGCGGCCGCTTCGGCCTCTTCAAAGTCGCCCTTGCGAATCATCAACGTGGACAGGTTGGTCAGGGCGTCGGGCATCTGCGGGTTTTCGGACAGGGCCCGGCGCAATTCGCGCTCGGCCTCGTCCAAACGGTCCTTTTGCATGTAGGCCACGGCCAAATTGGCCCGGACGGCCGGAATATCCCAGGCGGTCAGGGCGCTGGTAAAGGTGCGCAGGGCAAGATCCGCTTCGCCTCTGGCAAGATAAATGCCTCCCAAGTTGAGCATGCTCTCCAGATGCTTGGGTGAATCCCTGAGCACCATCTGAAATTGCTCGATGGCTTCGTCGAGGCGGTCGTCGTGGGCCAGGGCAACGCCTAGATTGTAACGGATGTGCCAGGCGCCAGGCTCGGCTTCCAAGTATTGTTGAAGCCGGTCAATCAGCCCTTCACGATGAAAATCGTCATCGGGAATGCCGCTTACGTTGGTGATTGTGGCCATGGGGTCCTCTGATGTGGAATTTTGACTTTATGCGCCAACGGGAATTTTATTGGGCGTGGCGAAAATAAACCTCCGCTAAGGTGCGGCCGCACCCTGCGGAGGATAATTACTTAGCCTTAGGCGCGGTTGGCTTACTGCTCACCATCGGCGACGTGCTCATTGCCGGGCAGGTCGAAATAAGTGGTGGAGCCGCTGGACCAGTAAACCAGGGTACCCTCGGTGATCATCTCGGTGGTAGCCTTCTTCAGAGGTTTCTTCTCCACGGTATCATCAAGCTTCTGGACTTCTTTTAACAGGTCCTTCATCATCATGCGCTTCTTCTTTTTGTTCATGACGTCGAGGACGAGCTCTTTCAAGTCAGCCATTTTATTATCTCCTTCGCTTTGCGGTATTTTTCTCAATGTGCAACAACATATCGCCTGGCCGTCCCGGTGTCAAGAATTTACTTGCCCGGCGGCGGCTACCAGGGCCGGCGCCCACTGGGGTAAACCCAAGGCGTGAACATGATGATACGTGCCCATTACCCGTTTGTATATCAGCCCGCCCATGCCGTTTTGAATGCCCCGGCCCCGCAGGACCTCATAGGCGAAATCAAGGCGGCTGTCGGCCAACGGACGGGGCAGGGAGTAATGGAATTCGTGGGCCTGAAACTCGGTTCCCACGGGCAGATATGGGTTGGGGGCGACCACACGGCAATGCGAATAGCCATGCCCCTGGGGCTTGGGTTGCATCTCAAAGTCGACGGGGAAAACACCGGCCATGGGATGGTTTTGGCCGTCGACGGTGAGGCTGCGGCCCAGGAACATCAAACCACCGCATTCGGCGTATATGGGCATGCCCCTGTCGGCGGCGTCACGGACGCTTTGCCGGAAAGACTGGTTGGCGGCCAGTTGTCCGGCATGAGTTTCGGGAAAGCCTCCGCCGATATACAGGGCATCGACGTCCGGCAGTTTCTCGTCGGTGAGGGCCGAACAAAAAACAAGCTCTCCACCATGGTTTTGCAGGGCTTCAAGGTTCTCCGGGTAATAGAAGCCAAAGGCGGCGTCGCGAATGACGCCTATGCGCGGACCGCCGGAGGACGGAGGCTGCTCAGGAAAAAGACCCTCCGGCAGCGGCTGGGCGGCCAGGGGCGGCGCCGAGCACATCACCTCCCATAGCTTGTCCATGTCCACATGTGCGGACACCAGTTGGGCTACGTTGGTCAGGGCATTGGTGACTTTGTGGTGTTCCTGGGGTGGCACCAGGCCCATATGGCGCTCTGGCATCTCCAAGCTCAGGCGAGGCACGGCTCCCAGCACCTTTATATCGGTGTACTGCTCGATGCTGGCCCTGATGACCTTTTCCTGGCGTGCGGTGCCAACAGGGTTGAGCACCACTCCGGCGAGATTCAACTGTGGGTCGAAGTTTCTCATACCCAGGGCTATGGCCGCCACGGTGCGCGAAGCCATGGCGCAATTGAGCACCATTACAACCGGGGCCTGGATAAGCTTGGCCAACTCTGCGGTGGAATAGGTGCCCTGGGCGTTTTTACCGTCATACAGACCGCGGTTGCCCTCGACAACGGCGCATTCAAAGCCTTGGCTATGATGATAAAACGATTTCTGAACCTGGGCGCTGCCCATCATATATGGGTCCAGGTTGCGGCAGGGAGACCCCGCGGCTTCGGAGTGCCAAAACGGGTCTATGTAATCCGGGCCTTTTTTAAAAGGAGCCACCTTTAGGCCCCTCTCGTGCAGAGCCTGGATCAACCCCAAGGCCAGAGTGGTCTTGCCCGACCCTCCGCGAACCGCGGCCACAACCAAACGCGGCAGGTTCAGTTGGTGATTGGCTTGGGCCATTTTGCCGTGATCCCTCAAAAAAGACGCTACCCGGAGCCGGTTAAGGCCCCGGGCAGCGGTTTTAAGCATATCTCAAAAAGAGATCAGCTTAAGTCGGCTACTACCACTTGAACTGAGTGGTGTTGCGCCACGTGGTGGCGGCAAAGCGGTAGTCGTCGATGTGGCGCTTGGTGAACTCGAAGCCGGTAATGTCGAAGAACCGCTCCCAACCAATGCGCTGGATCCATTCGCCGATACGCTCGTAACGCTTGGCGCCGGCGGCGTAGGCTTCGACGATGGTGGTGATGGCCTTGACCGTGCTGTCCCAGCGAGGAGGCTCGTTGGGAATGTAGGGGATGGCCAGCTTGGAGAACATCGGCGGGCACTTGCTGTTGGAGACCTTGCCGCCTACCCAAATGGCGATGCCGTCACCGTCGGCGTCGGCCAAAGGCATGGCCGGGCACATGGTGTAGCAGTTACCGCAGTACATGCAGCGGTCGGCGTTAACGGCGACGGACTTGAAGTCGTCGACCTTGGCCGGCTTGATGGCTGCGGTGGGGCAGCTGGCGATGGTGGTCGGGATTTCGCACATCTTGTCGAGGTGCGAGTGCTCGATCACCGGAGGCTTGCGGTGCACGCCCAGGATAGCGATATCGGAGCAGTGCACGGCGCCGCACATGTTCAGGCAGCAGGCCAGGGCGATACGGACCTGGGCCGGCAGCTTCATCGACTGATAGTAGTCGAACAGGGCGTCCATGACGGCCTTGACCGGACCGGAGGCGTCGATAGCCGGGGTGTGGCAGTGGACCCAACCCTGGGTATGGACGATGTTGGTCACGGAGTGGCCGGTGCCGCCATAAGGCAGGGTGCCGTTGGCGTTGATGGCCTTCTTCAGACCCTCAAGCTTGGTTTTGTCGGTGACCATGAACTCGATGTTGTTGCGGGTGGTGAACCGGAAGGCACCATCGCAGAATTCGTCGGCGAGCTTGCAGAAGTCTTCCAGCTGCAAGGTGGTCATCAAACGGGTACCGGCGCAACGCACGGTATAAAGTTCAGCCCCGGTTTCGGATTTGTGCATCAACACGCCGGGTTCAAGAATCTCATGGTACAACCACTTGCCGTAGTTGTCTTTGATGTAATCGGGCCACATCTCGTCATATTTAGGCGGTCCGATGTCGGTAATACGGTTGGCTACATCTGCCATTTTGTAGAACCTCCTTAAGTTCCGAAAGGCATCAGCTCGCTTAAATTAGCGGGCGTGCTTTTTACGATAGTCGGCGATATCGCGATCAAAGCCGCCGGGGACCTCGTCAGCAGCGTAGAAGAAATACGGGTTGGACCGAGGTTCCTTTACCATCTGCGGGATGGGATCGAGTTCGACGGCCTCAATGAAGGACTGCAGGCCGAGGCGCTGGATTAATTCACCAATGCGCTCGCGGTTCTTGCCGTTTTCATCCCACCAATCCCACATCTTCTCGACGAATTCCTTGAACTCTTCGTAATCGTCTTCCATCTTGATGAAGGGGATAATGACGGAACTGAGCTGAGCGCCCTCGAGGATCGGGGCCTTGGCGCCGATGAGGATGGTGGCGCCGTTGTCAACACCGGGCCGCAGAGCGCGCGGCATCAAGTTGATGCAGTGCATGCAGCGGGTGCATTCCTTGTCGTTGATGACCAGCTTTTTGCCTTCCAGGGCCATGCAGCCGGTGGGGCAGAGGTCGACAACGTCAGCCTGGACGTCGAGTTTGACGTCGGGGCCCATGGCGCCGCCGCGGGCCGGGATCTCGCCACCGATATAGGCGGCAACGGCTTCTTGGTCGATGCGGATGTTGTCGCGCCAGGTACCGATGATGGAGCAGTCGGAACGGGCGATGGAGGCCACGCAGTCGTTGGGGCAGCCGCTGATCTTGAATTTGAACTTATAGGGCCAGGCCGGACGGTGCATTTCGTCCTGGAATGTCTGGGTCAGGTTGTAGCAAATGTCCTGAGTGTTGAGGCAGGACCATTCGCAACGAGCCTTGCCCAAGCAGCAGGCCGGGGTGCGCAGAGCGGAACCGGAGCCGCCGAGGTCCCAGTCCTTCTGGGTCAGTTCGGCGAAGATGGGCTCGAGCTCTTCGGTAAAGGCGCCCAAAAGGACCATGTCGCCGGTGGAGCCGTGCATGTTGAGCATGCCGGAGCCGCGGCGATTCCAGATGTCCATGATCTCGCGAATGCGCTCGGTCTTGTAGAACTTGGAAGCGGGCTGGTTTACACGCAGGGTGTGGAAGTGCTCGACGCCGGGGAACAGGTCGGGAACGTCGGAATAACGGCCGATAACGCCGCCGCCATAGCCCAGAACGCCCACGATGCCGCCATGCTTCCAGTGGCCCTCTTTCTCTTTGTAGGAGAGCTCGAGCTGGCCGAGAAGGTCCGCGCAAGCGTCCTTGCCCGCTTCCGCCATCCTTTTGATGTCGGTAACGAAGCTAGGCCAAGGCCCCTTCTCCAGCTCATCCAGCATCGGAGTCGGATGCTTGATAGCCATTGAATTAATCCTCCGTAAATGTTGCTGACTTTTTGCGAGTCTTGCTTTGGGGTAGCCACCCAGCGGCCTCCCGCAAACCACGCGTTCAACCCATCAATTGACCCACTCCTCTCCCCGCAACTTGAAATAATTTCGGGAAAGGCTGTTTCAAAATGGGCTAACTGTCTGTTTTTTCAGCAGGGAATCGTATTTTCCCGGCTTTAATGATAGTTGTGAGTATAGGAACAACCATACTTGGTGTCAACCAAAAAACATCGAACCTTGCGACTAACGGAACTTGAACGTAAAATATCATCCACAGCTTAGGGAGCCCAAACAATGATAGAAACCGGTGATCCAACCATCAGGCCAAACTTCGAACGTCTAAAGGCTATTATCAAAGCTCACGGCGTGGAACAATGGACCGAGGGCAAGGCGGACGAGCCTTCCGTCGACTCGCTTGTATATCTGTGTAAATTTGCGTTTTTCACCGCGATTTTGACCAAGGGACAGATTGGTGAAATCCTAAAGACCGATCGACCCGAATTGAGAAAGCTGGTCAAATCCTGGTACGACTCCCACAGGGAAAGAGGCTGCGGCACCTGTTAGCCTCCGATGTCTTCCAGTGCTTTGGCCAGCCGAAGGGCCGACTGCGGTATTTCGGTGATCTGTCCTTTCAGCACTTGGTGCATGGTTGTTTCCCGGCCGTAATAGTAGTTGGTGGCGTCGGCATCGTAGCCCAGTACGTCGCTTTGCAGTGAAACGCCGGCAAACAGGCCCTGGGAACGGGAATAAGAATATATGTCGGCATACAGGTTCATGGCCGCCAGGCTGGCTTCGGTCTGACGGCCCACCGGACCGGCCGCCGCCGAGGCGTCCACCCCGATACGCAGATTGTTGTTTAAAAATGCGTCGAGGCCGGTCTGGCTCACCACCACCATCATTACATCAGACGACTGCACGCCGGCCTGAAGGCCGATGTTGGCACCGCCCATGTTGAAAAACACCGGCGGGCTCCATTTGCCGTCCGCCAGGCGCACGCACAAGACGCCCATGCCCATTTTGCCGCCGAAAATGAACCCGGCCTTTATGGAACCGGGGAACAGGGCCACGGCCTTGGCCCGGCCGATGAGATAGCGGGCCGTACCGGCGTCGGGGGCCTTGGCCATTTGCCCGAGGGTCCATTCGGCCCGGCGGACCAAAAGATCCGCGTCGTTGCTGTCGGAAACCAGTGTCGGAGTGGCACAGCCGGAGAGCACCGCCAAAGTGGCAAGGGCCGCGAGCAAGACCGTCTTCGTTGAGAACCGCTTCACTTTTTTCTCCTTGGCGCTTCGCCGGGCAAAGGTCTATTGGGCCTTGCGGGTGAGCTTATTTTTCGGGAACGCCACCGCCATTGGTCAGGCGCATGATTTCCGTTCTGGTCTGGGCCACCTGTTCGGGCATGCCCAGGGTGTCGAACAGCTTGGCGGCTTCTTCAAGGGCTCCCACGGCGATATGGGGCCTGCCGAGCTGTTCCTCCAGGGTGCCCACGCCCACATAAGCCAAGACCATGCGTTGGGGGTCGTTGAGTTTTTGAGCCAAGGCACCGTAGCGGCGGTAGTTGACCAGTGCCTCCTCCAGGCGCCCCAGACCGCGCAGCACCGGGGCCAGATATTGCAGTAGCAGCAGCACCGTGACGTCGTCGCCAGCCTGGTCCGCCCTGGCGATCATGCTCGAGAGCAATTCCGCCGACTCCTGGCCTCGCCCGGCCTCGTGCAGCATCCGGGCCTTCATTTCCCGGGCGTCAAAGATTATATCTTCCGAGCTTTGCTCTTCGAACACCGCCAGGGCCTCGTTGATTTTTTCCAGGGCGGCGTCCAGTTGGCCCCGCTGTTCGGCTATAAGGGCCTGGTTCTTGGCCACGTGGGCCCGTCCGATGTCGTTCTCCAGCTTGCCGCACAGATAGTGGGCCTCGTCCAGGGCCTCGTCGGCCTTGTCCAGCTTGCCGCGCTGCAAATAGCCCACGCCGATTTTGAACTGGGCGTTGGCCACACCCTCGTCCGAGTCCGCGTGGCGCATTTCCTCCAGTTCATCCAGGGCATCTTTTAGATTGACGCTCAAGGGGCTTTCTCCCGTTACTGCTAAATTAAACGACGTCCACCAGGGCCTTTCTGTTGCGGGGGCCGTCAAATTCCATGAAAAACACGCCCTGCCAGGTGCCCAGATCCAGCCTGCCGCCGCTGACGGGCAGGCGGGCCGATGAGCCCACCAGCACGCTTTTGAGGTGGGCCGCGCTGTTGCCCTCGGCGTGGCGGTAGCCGTCCCGCCAGGGAATCAGTTTGTCCAGGGTGTTCAAAACGTCGTGCATCACGTCTGGGTCGGCCGCTTCGTTGACCAGCACACCGGCCGTGGTATGAGGCACATATACCGTACACCAACCCTCTTGCACACCGCTTTGGCCCACAAAGGCTTGAACCTGGGCGGTGATGTCCACGGCCTGGGCGTGGGCCGTGGTGCCTATCTTGATCGTGGTCCGCGGCATTACGGCTTTTCTTTTTCCGCGCCCGGCGGCGGGGTGTAGGTCACGGTGATTTCTCCCTGCTTCAGCTTTTCCTCGAGGTCGGACTTGGTTCTTTCTTCTTCGCCCAGTTCCTCAAATGGAATTGGCTCTTTGGGCTTGAAACGGAAGCTGATCGTGCCGGGATTGAGGCCGAAATGGGCCAGTTCCAACATCAGCTTGCGCTCAACCGGGTCTTCGATGGCAACCTTGCCGGCCATGGTCAGGGCCATAAGTTGGGCATTGATGGCCAGTACGCTGGTGCCGCTGCTTTTGGCATAATAGCGTTTGAGGCTGTTTACCAGTGAATTGTCCGTATAGGTTAGCTCAAAGCCCGAAAGAAGGGCTTTGCCGAAAAATTCTTCGTCGTCGCTGTCGTTGAATATCGTTTCATAGTCCACTTTGTTCCAGACCATGGCCAGGGAGATTTTACCCACGCCGTCGGCCCAGAATGACAAATCTTTTAGGCTCAGTATGTTGTCGCCGAGACCCAGCGCCGCGTTGATCGAAAAGTTGTAAACCAGCGTTTGGCCGTATCCCAGATCGGAAAGGAATTGCTCGTAGGCCTTGGTCTCTTCGGAATCCTGCAACTTGATGTCAACCCCGCCGCAAGTCAACTGATAGCGGACCGTTTCGTCTTTGTAGGTTGCCGAAAGCACCGTTTTGGCCACCTCCACGTAATCCAATCCCTTGTTGCCAGGCGTTTCGACATGCATCTGTTCGATGGTAACGTCGTCGATCTGGCTCTCACTGAGCAGCAGTTTAATGTTTTTCAAGTCCTTGAAGCTTGAATCAAAGCCGCCCAAAGGTTGGTGCAGGTTTTTAAAACTGGTCCTGGCAATTGTCGCCACCGTGGCGCGTCCTCGGCGCTCTTGGTGTATTGCGATGTCGCCCATGGACGCCTGCTCAACGATAAGGTATTTCGCCTGGCTCAGCCGGCAGGGGCCTGAAGAGCCGGTCTTGGTCTCCAGGGTCCCGTAATCCAGTTTCCGGTAAAGGTTGTTGTAGGTGACGCTCTGGGCCAACACGTCCGGGAATGGGTCGTTGTCCTCCAGGCGCAGGTCGCCGACCCGCAGTTCATCGGCCCTCATGGTGGTCATGCCGTCGCCGTCCATGGCCTTAACCCCGTAAAGGGCCAGGTCCATCCTTATGATGGCGCTGAAATCTCCGTGCATTTCCACGGCGGTGAGTACGGCCTTGGCGGCGGTGATTCGTTGCACCTGGACCCCGTCGCAGACCAGCACCGGATTTTCGATGGTCACCGAATCCATGCCCGCCGAGACCTTGCCCATCTCCAGCCGGGCATCGCGGCCAAACAGGGAGCCGAACCGCTCCATGGTCTGCCTGGCCGCCGTGGGTCCCTGCTGCTCGATGAACGTGGCGATCTTGTATTGCTCGTACCATTGTAGGCCAAAGACAAAGCCCACCGCGATGACAGCCGCCGCCAGGACCAGGATGATTTTTTTCATGACAACCCCCGCAAATAAATCCTGATGCATATAAAGTGATTCATTTTATCAGGGCTTTTAAAGGGTGCAGAGGAAAATCGCCTGCCGCGCTTGACAGGGGCCCGTCCGATGGGCAGACTTTTCGGAACCGCAAGTAAACCATATCCGTCGGGATGGAGATATCATGGAACTAGCCCCGGGCCTGCATGCCTTTCCCTGGACCCAGCCTCAGCTCAACAACTGCAACGCCTATTTCATCAATGCGACCCCGCCCACGCTCATTGATCCGGGCCACGCCCAGTTGTTCGGCCACGTGGGCACGGGCATGGCCCAGGACGGGCTCAAGGAAAAGCCCGGCCTGGTCATCGTCACCCATTGCCACCCCGACCACATCGAGGCGGCCTTGGCCCTGCAAAAGCAGGGCGTGAAGCTGGCCATGCATCCGGCGGAAGACGAATATCTGAAGACCGAGGGACGCCGCATGGCTGCGGCCATGGGCATGAACATGCCCGAAGTGGTTCCCGATGTGTTTTTAAGCGAGGGCGAACTCAAGCTGGGTGACGAGACGCTGGAGGTCTATCACACGCCGGGCCATTCGCCGGGCCATATCTGCCTCTACTGGCCCAAGTACAAGGCCCTGATCGCCGGAGACCTGATCTTCGCCCAGGGCGTGGGCCGGGTGGACTTCCCCGGCGGCGACGGGGCCGCCCTCAAAGATTCGATCATGCGCATGGCCGGGCTGGACCTGGAGTGGGTGCTCAGCGGCCATGGCCCCATCATCAAGGGCGCCGAGAACATCAAACGCAACTTCGATTTTATCAAGCAGGCCTATTTCGGCATGCTCTGATCCGTATCGCCAAAACCGAAAACCCCGCCCGAGGCACTGCCCTGGGCGGGGTTTTGTTTTCGGAGCTTGACTAGGGCCGCCACTGCTCAATGACGGCGGGCGGGTTCTCTTGAATCCACTGGCGGAACTGTTTGGCATTGGTAACGCCGCCTTGCAGCACGGCCTTGTATACGTCGACGCCCCTAGGCTTTTGCTCTCCGGCAAAGGACTTTTTTATCTCCAGAATTTTCAGGCGGGTTTCGTCGGTCAGCCGCTCCTGCATGGCCTTGGCCAGGCCATCGGCCAGTCCGGCGTCTGGGTGGTCATGGGCTACCAGCCAGTTGTCGATGTCCCAGACCGTGCCCGTTTCATCGGTGTAGTCGATGCGCCAATACAGGCCCTGGTCGGCGGTGCCCATGGCGTTGAGATAGACGATCTGGTTTACGCCGGGCACCTGGGCCAAGTCTGAAATTACCCCGAAACCCCGGTCGATGTCCGGCGCGTCGCAGTAAATCTCCAGGTCGATATTGGGCGAGCAAAGCAGGCCGAAGCGAACCGAGCCCACTAGGAGCGGTTCGCCGATTGCCGACCAGCGTTTGAACAGGCCGAGTTTGTCCAATATTGCCTTGGCCCTCCGTTGCAGTTCGTCGGTTTGGGCCAAAAGCGGATGTTGGTTGGCATTCATGACGCGATATCCTTGTGCGAGGCTAATAAAAAGACAAACGAGCACACCCTGGGGCATGCTCGTTGATTGTGTTCGATTAGGCTTATTTCAGGGTGTCGAACAGGGCCTCGGCAGCCTCTTGCATCCGGCCCATATGGCCGGACAAGGCCTGCCTCATGCGGGCCTGGAGCTCAGGGTTGGCGATGGGGTTGGGGCTGACGGCCGAGCCGGAAATGCCCATGGCGGCAAGATCCTGGCTCATCTCTCCGGCCAGCTTGGTATAGAGTTCGCCTGCCGCTTCAAAGCGTCCCCTTGCCGCCTCCACCAGGGCCTCGACTTTGCCCGCTGACAAGGGCAGGGCCTCCAGGCCGTCCAGGGTGCGGTCGTCACCGGACATAAGGGCCTCAAGGAGAAGCTCCACCGCCGCCTTCAGGGCGTAAGAGCGCTGATTTTCCGGCCTGGCCTGGATCAGCTCGGCCATGGCTGCGGCATCGACATCATCGTCCAACAGACGCCTGGCTGCCGCCTTGCCGTGCTTTTCGCCTTCATCCTTGGCTTCGTCCGAGGCCCGGCCTTCCAGGGCCGCGGCCCGCTCCATGGCTATTTCGATACTGGATTTGATCTCGGCCATTGGCTGTCTCCCCTTTGGTGGGGTTGAGTATATTGGATAAGCGCGGCCTTGCAAAGGCATATGCATGAAAAAGCCCGCGCCGTCATCAAGAGCGGCGCGGGCGATGAGTCGAATGCCGACTGGAGGCCTATTCGGGCGGCTCCCATTCTTCTTCAAGCTCGATGCCAAGCTCTTCCCACTGGGCAGCGCCTTCCTCCTCTGCCTTAGCGATCTCTTCCTCGCTCCAGGGCTCAATGATAATGGCCTCGGAGAGAAGCTCCCACAGATAGAAGGTCTCGATATCCAGGTCGAATTCCTTGGTCAGGCCCTTCATGATCTGGTCGCGGCAGTTGTGGCAGGGCGCGATGCAGATTTCCGCGCCGGTGGCCGCGATCTGCTCGGCCTTTTTGCGCCCGTAGTACAGGCGTTCGTCGCTGTAGGGCATGGCCCAGGCGCCGCCGCCCGCGCCGCAGCAGAAGTTGTTCTCGGCGGTGGGGTAGGTGTCAACCCAGGTGTCGCAGATCTGGTCCACGATCCAACGAATCTCCTCGTAATAGCCCTTGCCGAAGGTCTTTTCCGACTTGCGGCCGTAGTTGCAGGGATCGTGAACCGTGGCCAGCTTGCCCGCGAACTTGCTGCGGTCGATCTTGACCCGGCCTTCCTTGATGTATTCCATCATCAATTCGAAGACGTTCATAACCTTGAATTCTTCGAATGCCTCGGGGAACCACTTTGTGAAACTAAGCCTAGTTCCAAAATATGCGTGGCCTCACTCGGGTAGGAGCAGGACTTCCGCCTTTACCTTGCGTGCGTTTTCCAAAACGCGGCGGGCCTGCTCTTTCATGGACTCGTCATCGCCGCCGAAAAGGCCCCAAGTGACGCCTTCCCAGTTCTCGCTGCTGACGGTCCAGTTTTCCTTGGCGGCGTAGTATATTTTCCACCAGAACTTCATGTCGTCGGGCTCGCCGAAGGGCTCTTTGGAGTTGATGGTGGTGATTACCCTGGCGCCGACCTTGTCCACCGGGGTGTAGAATCCAGGACAGCACTCGTCCTGCATTTCCTTGCTCAGATCGGCCAGAAGGAACAGGAAGTCGTCTTTGGGGATGCCCAGGTTGTTGCCGCGGTCCATGGACATCATGGTGCCCTTGTGGATCGGGCCGGGCACCAGGTCCCGGGGGCGAAGGCTGCGGGCCTTGCGCAACATGGCGAGGATTTCAACACCCATGGGGCAGGCGCGCTCGCAGCGGCCGCAAAGGGTGCAGATCCAGGGGAAACGGCTGTTGATCAGCTCGTCGTCAAGCCCAAGGGCCGCCATGCGCACGGCCTTGCGGGGGTCCATGCCGTCGACGCCCGTAACCGGACAGCCGCCTGCACAGGTGCCGCAAGTCAGGCACACATCCGCCCATTTGGGGTCAACGGCGAGCTTGCTCTCGTGCTTTCCCAGCTTAATAGGCTCTTGGCTCATTATCATCTCCCGTAGTCTCGTTCCGCCCGCGGGGCGGTATTTGCTGAGATGGACTAAGTCTTTAGGCAGCATCCGTAGCGAAAAACCCCTACTAAATGCAACTATTTTGATAGGTTTAATTAGCTAAAGATATCTCATACCAAATTGCCATGCAATCGAAAAGCTTCACGCAATCTATGGTTTATGATCGAAAATAACGATATGTTGTATTGGGTTTAACGGGGGAATGGATTTGCGCCCTGCGGGAGTGGAGCGTTGGTAAATTCATGTTGCTGATAAAGGAGTTAACAATGCACAGGAAATGCGTTAATGTGATCAGATCAGAATGTTGTTTTTTCAGGAGGTTGATGATGTCGACGATGCTACAAAAAAAGCTCCTCATCTCAATGGTGCTGGCGGTTGCGGTCGGTGTTGCCGGCGTGCTTTTCATGGCCGCGCCCGCCAAGGCCGACAATTTCTATAACGTTCTTTACAATACGTACTGCAGTAAGATGGGCAACTATTACGAAAAATGCGGATGCAAGTACTACCTGCAGGGCCGGATTCAATATGGCCATAGCCGGAATGACGCCGCCAGTCAGTGCTATACCAAAGGTTGCGATAAATTGTTACCCGATCCGCAGCAGAATAGTACTTGCAAGGCCTCTTGCGACAAGATGAAAGAGTTGGATGCCCGTTGATTCGGGACGCAAAAAAGGGGAAGCCCGCAGGCCTCCCCTTGTTGATCTCTGGCGGCTGGCCTATTAATACTCAGGCGGCAGCTTGTCCAGTTCCTTCTTGGTGAAGACCGGTCCGTCCTTGCAGACGTAGTAGGGGCCCACGTTGCAGCGGCCGCAGATGCCGATGCCGCACTTCATGCGGTTTTCCAGGCTCATCACGATCTGATCGGGCTGCCAGCCCAGCTTGTCAAAGACAGGCTGGGTGAACTTGATCATGATCGGCGGGCCGCATATCAGGGCCACCGAGTTCTCGGCCGGCGGGGCCACCTCGCCGGTAACCGTGGGCACGAAGCCCACCAGGCAGTCCCAGCCCTCGCACTCGCGGTCGATGGTCACATGGATGTCGCAGTCTTCCCGGGCCATCCAGGTGCGCCATTCGTTCTCGTACAAGAGCATGCCCGGCGTGCGCGCGCCGTAGATGAAGGTGATCTTGCCGTAGCGGTCCCGGTTGTCCGGGTGCAAGAGCCAGTTCATGGTCGAGCGCAGGGTCGTGACGGCGAAACCGCCGGCCACGATGACCACGTTCTTGCCTTCCATTTCCTTGAGCGGATAGCTGTTGCCCAAGGGGCCCCGGATGCCCATGATGTCGCCGGGCTTCATGTTGTGCAGCCGGGAGCTGACGTTACCGACCTTGTTGACCGTAAACAAAAGGTCCTTGCCCTCGGTGGGGCTGGAGGCGATACCGATGGGGATCTCGCCGTAGCCGGGGATCGAAAGCTCGCCGAACTGGCCCGGAATGTATTTGAAAGCGTCCGCGTCTTCCTCGTTCAAAAACTCGAACCAGAAGGAACGCAGCTGCTTGTCCTCGGTCTCGACGATCACGTCCTTGATGCGGACCGGGTAAGGGACGTAGGTGTTTCTCATGACTTATCCCTCCCCTTAAGAGTTCATCTGGTCGACGACCTGGCGCACGTCGATGTTCACGGGACACATCTGGATGCAGCGGCCGCAGCCAACACAACCGATCTCGCCGTCACGCTTGACCGGAATGTACTTGAATTTATGCATGAAACGCTGACGCACCCGGCTCTTCTTGGTGCCACGGGGGTTGTGGCCCGTGCCGTGCATGGTGAACAACCAGCTCATGCAGTAGTCCCAGTTGCGCACCCGGCGGCCGTAGTCGCCCTGGACCTCGTCCTGGATGTCGAAGCAGTGGCAGGTGGGGCAGACGAACGTGCAGGTGCCGCAGTTGAGGCAGCCCTCGTACACCCGGTCCCACATGGCGTCTTCATACAGCTCCAGGATCTCCTTTTCGGCGATCTTGTCCGTGGAGACCTTGGAGACCATGGCCGCCTCGGCGGAGGCCTTCAGTTCGGCCGCCTTGGCCTCGTCGGCGTCCGCGGCGTCAGGCAGGTCGTCGACCTTGGCCTCGCCCTTTTCGCTGAGCACCTTGACCAGGAACTTGTCGCCCAGGTCCACCAACTGCAGGTCCTGGCCCACCTCATGGTGCGGACCGCAGTTGACGCTACTGCAGAAGCAGGTGGGGCAGGGCTCGTTGCAGGCCAGGCCGCAGATCAGGCTCTGCTCGCGCTTGAGCCGCCAGTACAGGTCGTCGGTCATCTCGTCCTGGACAAAGATCATGTCCAGAATCTGGAACGCCTTGGCGTCGCAGGGGCGCATGTTCAAGATCGACTTGGGGGTGGCTATCACCTCCTCGGCCTGGAAGATCATGCCGTCTTCGGCGCCGGGGTCGTTCTTGAAGTGCATCATGCACTCGGTCTGGGGAAAGAAAAAGTCCTTGGGCGACATGTCGGTGTTGACGAAGTCAAAGTCCACGTCGTCGGCCGACGATACCGCCTGCCACGTCGTCTTGGCCCCGTCCTGCTTGGGAGCGAACACCTCGGCGCCCTGGCCCAGCTTGGCGATAAAATCGTCCAGCTTGTCTTTTGCTAATATCTTGTTTGCCATCACGCCCACCCTTACTTGATGAATTCCTGTGGATCGTCGGGACGATACACGCTCATCGGCGGCGTGGCCTTGATGTCCATGCCGGGAGTGTAGTTATACAACGCGCGGACGTCCTTCTCGATCTTGGAGGTCAGCAGGCGCATCTTGATGTCCATGGGACACGCCGATTCGCAGGCGCCGCAGTCGGTGCAGCGGCCCGCGCAGTGGAAGGCCCGCAGGATGTGGAACGTCTGCACGTCGGCGGTGTCCTGGGTCTTGCCGCACCACTGGGGCTTGGCCTCGTCCACGAAGCAGACGTGGCAATAGCACAGCGGGCAGGCGTCGCGGCAGGCATAGCAGCGGATGCAGTCGCTGAAGGTGTCGTTGAACTTGGCCCAGCGCTCGCCGGCCTCAAGCTCTTCCCACGGGGCGGCCATCTTGTCGATGTCGCCGCCGGCCGCGTCGTCGACCTTGTCGCAGACCAGGCCGTCGTCGATGACCGGGTTGCGGTGCTGGCAGGTGAAGCAGTTGTCCCGCAGCATCTGCTTGCGCTCCAACGTCTCCTCAAAACCCTTGCCCTTGACGATGAGCTTGTCGCCGTCCTCGATGGCCTCGAAGATGGGCTTAAAGTCCACCGCGGCTTCGACCTTGCGCTTGGATACCATGCCCAGGCAGGGCACGCCGATGACCTTGACGCGGTCGCGGTCCACCTGGTTTTCCTGGATCAGGCCGACGATGTTGCGGCTGACGCAACCCTGGGCCACCACGCCCACTTTGTCTTCGCGGCGGGGCATCAAGTTAGCCAGGTTGTTGCAGCAGAAGCCGGTCCATACCAGTTCGTCGGCCTCTTCGGGAGTATGGGCGACAAACGGCTGCTCACGCATGGCCACGGTGCCCTTGCGGTAGCCGATCACCACGTCCACCGCGCCGTCGGCCAAAAGCTGCTTGGCCATCTCGCGGATTTTTTCAGTTCGCTGTTGCATTAGGCCACCTCTTGCTCGTCGTCGGGCTCCGCGGCGCCTTCGGGGCTAATCTGTTTGATCATCTGGTTGGCCGGTCCCAGAGCCTTGACGGCATCGGTGACTGCCATGACCGTCTTCTGGAATTTTTCGGCCTCGGCGGACGAGATCCACGAAAAATGCAGACGACCAGGCTCAATACCAACATACTCCAGCAGGTTTTTCATGACGGCGAACCGCCGCCGGGCGAACATGTTGCCAGCAATATAGTGGCAGTCGCCGGGATGTCAGCCGGAGACCCACACGCCGTCCACGCCCTGGCGGAAGGCCTGCAGGATGAACTTGGGACTCATGCGGCCCGTGCATGGGATCCTGATAACCTGAATGCTCGGCGGGTACTGCAGACGGCTGACACCTGCCAGGTCCGCGGCGCCGTAGCTGCACCAGTTGCACAGGAACGCAGCGATGCGCGGTTGGAACTGCTGTTCACTCATTGGTCTTTTCCATCCATATCTATAGTAAAGCCATTATCTGAGCCATAACGTCCTGGTTGGTGAAACCGCGCAGGTTTGGCGCGCCCGAGCGGCAAGATGCAACGCATGTGCCGCAGCCCTTGCATAGGGCCTCGTTCACCACGGCCAGGCCGTCTTCGTTTTGGTCGATAGCTTGGTAAGGACATATGGTCCAGCACACGCCGCAGCCCACGCACTTGGACAGCTCTATGTTGGCGACAGTGCCGGAAAGCTTCATCTGGGTGCTGCTGAGCACCGTGACGGCCCGGGCCACCGAGGCCTGGGCCTGGGCCACGGCCTCTTCAACGGGCTTGGGATAGTGGCAAAGGCCGGCCATGAACACGCCGTCGGTGGCGAAATCCACCGGCCGCAGCTTCTGGTGGGCCTCCAGGAACCAGCCGTCGTCGTCCATGGGCACCTTGAACATCTGGGCTAGATCGTTTTGCTTATGGCTGACGATGGCCGAAGCCAGGCAGAGAATGTCGGCGTCGATTTCCACCGGAATGCCCAGGATGTGGTCGGTCACGGTTACCTTGAGGCCGTCGCCCGCCTGCTCCACCACCGGCTTGTTGTCTACGTCGTAGCGCACGAACAACACGCCTTTTTCACGGGCCTCCTTGTAGAGGTATTCCCGTTCACCGAAGGTGCGCATGTCGCGGTAGATCACGGTGACGTTGCAATCGGGGTTCTTTTCCTTGAACAGCAGGGCGCTTTCCACCGAATGGGTGCAGCAGACCTTGGAACAGTAGGGACGCTCGGGCTCGCGAGAGCCGACGCAGTTGATGAACACCACGGAGCTGGTGGACGCCGGGTCCACGTCGCCGCTCATGATGGCCGCGTCCATCTCCAGGTGGGTCATCACCTTGGGGTGCTTGCCGTATTCGTATTCAGTGGGGCGGTATTCGCCCGCGCCGATGGCCAACACCACGATGCCGTGTTCAATGGTTTCGTCGGAGTCGGTAAGCGTGGTCTTGAAGTTGCCCACGAAACCGTCGACCTGCTTGATCATCGCGCCCAGGTGCACGTGGACCAGGGGGTTGTCCTGGACCTTTTGGGCCAGCTTTTGCAGGTGCTGGCCGATGTCCTCGCCCTTGGCCGTGGTCCGCAGCATGCGGGCGTTGCCGCCCAACTGGTTGTCGCGCTCGACGAGGTGGGTCTCATACCCCTGCTTGGCCAATTCCAGGGCGGCGTTCATGCCCGAGATGCCGCCGCCGACGACCATGGCCTTGGAATTGACGCCAAGGACGACTTCCTCCAGGGGCTGCAACAGGCTGGCCTTGGCCACGGCCATGCGCACGGCGTCCTTGGCCTTTTGGGTGGCCGCCGCGGGATCGTCGGAGTGGACCCAGGAGTCCTGGTTGCGGATGTTGGCCATCTCGAACAGGTACTTGTTCAGGCCGGCGGCCTGGAGGGTCTCCTGGAACAAGGGCTCGTGGGTGCGCGGCGTACACGCGGCGACCACGACCCTGGTCAGGCCCTGCTCCTTGATCACCTCGGCCATGGTGTCCTGGGTGTCCTGGGAACAGGTGAACAGGTTGTTGCCCACGTAAACCACGCCGGGCAAAGTCTTGGCGTATTCGGCAACGGCCTGCACATCGACCACGCCGGCGATGTTGATGCCGCAGGAGCAGACGAAAACACCCACTCTGGGCGGTTCGCCGTTAACGTCGATCTGTTGGGGAATTTCGACTTCCCGGACCAGGGTGCCCCTGGCCGAGGAGAGGTTGCCCGCGGCCGCGCAGGCCGCCGCCGAGGCCTCCATCACCGAGGTGGGGATGTCCTTGGGACCGGCCAGGGCGCCGCAGACATAGATGCCGGGCACGCTGCTTGCCACCGGGCTGAAGTCGCTGGTGCTGACAAAGTTGCCGGCAGTCAGCTCCATGCCCAGGTCATGGCAAAGATCGACGACCTCGGGGGCGGTTTCCAGACCGTGGCTGAGCACGACCATGTCGTACTCTTCCCTGAGGATGTGGCCGTCTTCGGTGACGTACTCAATGGCCAGGGACTTGTCGGGCAGTTCGCTGATGGAGTGAACGCGGCTGCGGATGAAGCGGATGCCCATGCCCTTGGCGTTTTCCAGATAGCGCTCGAAGTCCTTGCCCGTGGTGCGCATGTCCATATAGAAGATGTCGCAGTCCAGGTCGTCGTGACTGTGCTCCTTGGAGATGATCGCCGCCTTGATGGCGTACATGCAGCACACTGAAGAACAATATGCATGGTCGCAGGTGTTGACGTCGCGGCTGCCCACGCATTGCAGCCAGGCCACCCGCTTGGGTTCGCGTTCGTCGCTGGGCCGCACCAAATGGCCCATCCAGGGGCCGCTGGCTGCCAGGATGCGTTCGTACTCCAGGGCGGTGACCACGTTGTCAAAGCTGCTGTAGCAGTACTGGATGTACGGCGAGGGATCAAAGGGCTTGAAGCCAGCGGCGATGATCACCGACCCGACCTTGACCTCCTGGATCTGTTCCTTTTGCTCGAAATCAACCGCGCCGGCCGGACAGAATTTCTGGCAGGCTTTGCATTTTCCCTTTTGCAGGAAAAGGCAGTTGTCTTCGTCAATGGCGTACTTCAGGGGGACGGCCTGGGCATATTGCACATGGGCGGCCTTGCGCTTGTTCAGGCCCATGTTGTACTCGTTATCCACCTTTTTGGGACATTTGTCCGAGCAGGCGCCGCAGGCGATGCACTTGTTGATGTCGATGTATCTGGGGTGAGAGGCGACGCTTACGGTGAAATCTCCGCTAACGCCGGATATTTTTTGAACTTCGGAAAGGGTAAGAAGCTCAATGTTGATGTGCCGGCCGACCTCGACCAGTTTGGGTGAGATGATTCACATTGCGCAGTCGTTGGTCGGGAAGGTCTTGTCCAACTGGGACATGACTCCGCCGATCGCCGATGATTTTTCAACCAAGTAAACATAATAACCGCTGTTGGCAAGATCCAACGCGGACTGCATGCCGGCAATTCCTCCGCCGACAACCATCACCGCACCGGTGACTCTATTTGCTCCCGCCATACTTAAAACCTCGCATTTCAAGGCCTTTTAAAAGATTTCCGCTTCAATTAGAGGTTGAACTTGACAGAGGGTGGCTTGTATACCTCTTCACAAGTTCATCATTTTTAAACCACTGCAATATGTATGTCAAGACCACCATTGTATACCAGCATTTAACTATGAATGCCAGAAATCAGGGGGTCTTGAGGCGAATCACCTTGTCTTTCTGGGGGTTATCGCCACTCAATAAAACATCGATAGTTTCACCCACGGTGCATTGAATTTTTGCGCCGATATAGTCCGGTTGGATCGGCAATTCCCTGCCGCCGCGGTCTATCAGCGCCGCCAGCATGACCCTGCGCGGCCTGCCGAAATCCATCAATTCATCCAGAGCCGCGCGCACCGTGCGCCCGGTGAAAAGCACGTCGTCCACCAGGATTATGTGGCGGTTATCCACGGCAAAGGGTATCTCGGTGCGCATTATTACTGGGCGCTGGGTCCGCATGGTCCAGTCGTCGCGGTATAGTGTGATGTCGATGGCCCCCAACAGCGGCGTTTTGCCGGTGTTGCGGGCCAGCGTTTGGGTCAGACGCGTGGCGATTTCCTCGCCCCCCCGGCGGATGGCCACCAGGCATATCTCTTCGGCAGGGCCGTCAGCCTGGATGGACTTGGCCATTTGTTCAAGCATTTGCCCGATATTGGCCGCGTCATATATGGTTTGGGGGGGGCTGGGGCTCATCGCCGCTCCGATCATCAGCAGAACCGATCAATACCCAAGGCATTCTAGCAAAATGTTTGATCGAACGCCACGAAATGAATCATTATTCATTTGTCTTTTTTTAGACAGGCCCTTGACCGGCGGCTGCGAGCGCACTATAAATGTAGCGCTAAGCCGGAGTGGCGGAATTGGTAGACGCAGGGGACTCAAAATCCCCCGCTCCTTGAGGGCTTGTGGGTTCGAGTCCCACCTCCGGTACCAAATAAAAACAAGCAATTAGCTGGATGGCTGTACCTTTGTGTACGGCCAGTGTTTTTGGGGGGAGGCGGGGGGGAGCGAATGGGGTTATTTCAAACGTCCGCCTCTGGTCAAATTATTCGCCAAGATAATCATGGTTGTCATGATCCGAGCCGTCCGTTAGCAGCTTAATTATGTATTCGTTCAGGCTGAGTCCCAGCGCGGCGTGCTTGGTTTTTCAGATGCATGTGGACAGCCAGAGGCACCTTGCGCACAATGATGTCCTGATATGTCGATTCGTGGATGCTGACCATCTCATCACCTCTTCAACCATAAACCCACCTGCCCTAATGACAGCCCTATTGCCTTGGTGATAGTGACATAAAAGTGGCACATATAATGTGACGATCCAGCGAACAGAGCTATTACTTTGGCCATATATTGGCAGAGACAGACTGTATTTCGCATCCAGGACAGTCGGATAGTGTCACATCATGTGCCAATTTTTGTCATAACGCGATGATTATGCATTTATTGCAGGTAAGGATAGGAAGCTAGGCTAGCCTGAGGGTTACTTGTAGCCGAAGAGTTTCCTTCGGGGCGTGTGCCTTGAACATTCGTAGAGCAATTGTAAGCTTGTCTAATTAAGCACCTGTAACACGAATGTTTTTCATGTGCTGCACAATCAAACAAAAAACGCTCTTAGCTGCGCCGCAGCCAATTCGCGGAGAAATGCATGGTCTGGGCTAGTGAAAAGATCTTTTGAGGGACCATGGGCAACCACCGTGCCATCGACCATGATTACCGTAGTCGGGCACAGTTTTTCAAGCACGCTTAGGTCATGGCTAATCACCAGCAAGGCGATGCCCCTCTCGCGGCGCAGGCTGTCCAGCAGACCGCAGATCTGTTTTTTACCCACCGGATCCAGACTGGCCATGGCCTCATCGCAAATAAGCAGCCTTGGCTCCAAGGCCAAGGCCCTGGCGATAGCCGCCCGCTGACATTGCCCTCCACTCAGTTCGCCGGGTCTGTGACCACCCAATTCGGCATCCAACCCCACATCAGCCAGCAGGCGCAAAGCCCGGTCGCCTGCCTGCCGCGGCGGGCATATATTGAACGCCACTAGTGGTTCGGCTACTTGTTCTGACACGCTCATGAAAGGGTTAAGCATGGTGCGGGGGTCTTGCCAGATGATCTGTATCTCACGCAACAGCTGCCGCCGGGCAGTCTTGCCCAATCGGGCGGTGTTCCGGCCATTGATGACGATGCGCCCTGCCTCAGGCCGTTCCAGGCCCAGCAGCAGGTTGGCCAAAGTGGATTTGCCCACCCCACTGGGACCGGTGAGCCCCATGGCTTGCCCCGGTGCTATCTCCAAATCCACGCCGCGCAGTACCTTTGGGCCATCTTTGCCATAGGCCTTGCGCACCCCCTCAAGCCGGACCAGCGACTCAGCCAATTGCCGCCTCCAACAATCGCCGGGTCACCCGATGGGCAGGCCGCAGGAAAACTTCTCGGCTGGGGCCGTGCTCCACTACCCGTCCGGCATCCAGCACGGCGATTCTTTGAGCCAGCGCGGCCACTACCTTAAAATCATGGCCGATGAAAATCATCGACCCACCTGTGCGCCGGGGCAGTTCGGCCAGTTCTTTGAGAATAGCCGCCTGGGTGATGGCGTCGAGGCCGGTGGTCGGTTCGTCGGCGATGAGTAGGCGCGGCCGCAGGGCCAAGGCCATGGCGATCTGCACCCGCTGGCGCATGCCGCCACTGAGCTGGCTGGGATAGGCGCGCAGAACTTGCGTTTTCAGGCCGACGCCGGCCAGAAGTTCCGCCGCTTTGGCTCGGCGCTCACTGTGGTTTTTCGAATCGATTAGCTCACCGAGTTGCCCCTGGATGCGCATGGTCGGATCCAAAGCCGCGGCAGCGCTCTGCATGATCATGAACACGCCTTGGCCCCTCGCCTTGGCCATGCCACGGTCGTCAGCCAAATTGAAGGATTGAGCGCCCAGCCGCAGCGTGCCCGACACGGTTTTGGCCGGTGGCGGGGTCAACCCGGCCAAGGCCGAGGCGACCAGTGTCTTGCCCGCGCCGGAAGAGCCCACCAGGCCCAGGATCATGCCGTCGTCAACCCCAAGGCTCACGCCCCTGATCAGCATGCCTACCGGTCCGGCCACGCCAAGGTTATGCACCGCCGCGCCGTTCATGGCTGCACCTCGGCATCCTGGGTTAAATCCATGGCGTCGCGCAGGCCCTCGGCCAACATGTTGCAGGCCAGCACGGTGAGGCTCACGGCCAAGCCGGGGGCCAGCATAAGCCACGGCGCCCTGGTCATGTAGAGCCGCGATTCTTGGAGCATGGCCCCCCACTCCGGCGTTGGCGGCTGGGCTCCCAGGCCCAGATAACTCAGGCCCGAAATGGCGATGATCATCCAACCCGTCTTCAGAGAGGCGGCCACCAGCACCGGCGGTGTAAGCTGGGGCAGGATGTAGCGCCGCAACAGGGCCGGGCCGCGCACGCCCACCACCCGTCCGGCCCGGACAAAGCCCCGGCTGCGGGCCGAGGCCGTCAGTCCCCGCACAAAGCGGGCCCACCAGGCCCAGCCCGCAGCCGCAGCGCCCAGGCAAACGCTCCATAACGACGGGCCCATGACGCCGGTTATGACCAGGGCCAGGATCAGCCCCGGAAAGGCCAGGGCCATGTCCACCAACCGCATGGTCAAGGACTCGGTGCGCGGTCCGGACATGCCCGCCAGCAGCCCCAGGCAGGCACCGGCCACCAGGGCCAGGGCCGAGGCGGCCATGGCCGCGCCCAGGGAATAGCGTGCGCCGACCAATAGGCGCGAGGCCTGGCAGCGGCCCAGCCGGTCGGTGCCCAGGGGATACTCCAGGCTTGGGGCTTCCAGGCGGTGGCTCAAATTCGTCCGCAAGGGGTCATGGGGCGAGATCAACGGCCCCAGCATGGCCAATAGCGCCATCAGCGCCAGCATGGCGGCCCCGGTCTTGGCCGATTTGCCCATGCCCCGACTCATGATTCAAGGCTCCGCCGGGCGTCTTCCCGGGCAATGCGCGGGTCCAAACGCCTTTGCAGCAGATCCACCAGCAGGTTGGCGGTAATGAAGATCAGGGCCATCAGCAGGACCACGGCCTGCAACACAGGCACGTTGCGCTGCTGGATGGACTGGGCGGCCAGCTGGCCCAGGCCGGGCCAGGCGAAGACCGTCTCGACGATCACCGAACCGCCCAGCATGTGACCCAGAGTCAGGCCCCACATGGTGATCACCGGCAGCATGGCGTTTTTCAGGACATGCCGCCGCATGATTCGCCAGGGCCCCAGGCCCTTGCCCCTGGCGAACCTGATGAAGTCCCGTCCCTGGATGTCGATGATCGACGAGCGCAGCACCCGGCCCTGCATGGCGGCAACGCCCAGGCCCATGGTGATTGCCGGAAGCACCAGATGCTCTGGGCCGCCCATGCCCATCACCGGCAAAATCCGCAGATGCAGGGCGAAGACCCACAACAACAACAGGCCCAGCCAATAGTTGGGCAGAGACATGCTCAGGATGGTCCCGGCCCGGATCAACCGGTCGGGAAAGCGCTCCCGGAAGGCCGCGCCGATGACCCCCGCCGCCAGGGAGGCAAAAAATAAAAAGACAAATGAAGCCGCGGCCAACTGCATGGTGGCCCAAAAACGGGGAGTGATTTCATCGATCACCGGCTGGCCGGTGGTGTAGGAAGTGCCCAGGTCAAGGCTAAGGGTGCGGCCGAGCCAACTCAGATATTGCATCCACAGGGGGTCGTCGAGCCCCATCTGGTGGCGCAGGGCGGCCACCTGAGCCGGGTCCGGGGCCTGGTGGCGCTGTTGCAGCAGCATCTCGGCCGGATCTCCGGGGGCCATCCAGCTCAGGCAAAAGGTGATTATCGAAACGCCAAGCAGGCTGAAGGCGTAGCCCAACAGGCGGCCGGCCAGCCCGCTCCCGGTTATGCCGGGCATCAGCCTTTTTCCGGGGCGGCCCAATATACGATAGCCAGTTCGTGGCTGCTCCGGCTGGTTACCTGGCCGTTTTCAACATGGCGTTGCAATATCGTCTCGATCCGTTTGGATATTTCGGGGCCCTTTTTCCCGAAGATGGCAAAATAGCTGCGGTAAAACCGGGCCACCCGCTCAAAAGGAACCTGAAAAAGTTCATCCCATTGTAATTGGCGCAGGCTGGGTTGTCTATCGGTAGAAAGCAGCCAGTTCACGGCGCAGGACAGATGGTGGCCGCCCTTGGGGAACGGTTCGTCCAGGATATCTTCCCAAAGCTCCCGGCGGAACCGGTGGCCGTCGCCTCCGGCGCCCAGGACCAGGGCGCATTGCCCCGCGCTCCAGCGCTCCATGCGCTGTAAGCCATCCGGCGTCAGGGCCGGCGGAAAGCAGCCGGCCAGAACGAGGTCAAAGCCATGGCCCGGCTGAATGTCGCGCCAATCGCTGCGCACGGCCTCAATCTCCGCGACGCCGACTTGGGCCGCGTTGGCCGCCAGGGCCTCCAGCATACCCGCCGAGTTGTCCACGGCCAAAACACGCATGCCCCTTTGGGCCAGGGGTATGGCCGTGGTGCCCGGCCCGCAGCCGATATCCAATACGCGGGAGCCCGGAAAAATGATTTCCTGGCTCAGCAGATGATCGGCCACCCGTTGGCCCAAATCGCCGTCGCGGCCCCACATCTCCAGATAAATGCCGCTGACCTCATCGTAAAAATTATCCCAGGCCTCGGGGCTGACCTCTTGAGTGTTCTTCAGGAATGAATCCTTGTTGCCCTGGTTCCAGGCATCTTCCCAATATTGCGGGTCGTGGGGCCCCTGTTCGGGGATCAAGTTTCGGGTCTTGGCCGGTTGATTCACTTTTTCTCCCAGAGCCGGGCGGCCCCAAGATCGGGCCGGAAGTTGTGATCCATGTAAAAACCCGGAACCGTGTCCCGGTGGGCATAGATGCTGATCTCGTGATAAAGCGGTATCAGCGGCATTTCGCTGCTGAATATCTCTTCCAAGCGAAGGTAGTCCTCCAGGCGCATTGCCGGATCGGTTTCGACGCGGCCTTTTTCAATGAGGGCGAAGGCCTCCATGTTTTGCCAGCCGCTGGAGGCGGGCGCTTCGGGGGCCAGGTAATAGGCGTAAAAAAAGTCGGGATCGCCGGTCATCAGGGTGTTGGGCTGCAAGGCGATGTCAAAGCGGCCTTCTCTGATGGACTGGTAGTAGCTGCCCGGCTCTTCGATGCGGATTTGCGAGGCCAGTCCCTGCCGTGACAGCCGTTCCTGGATCAGTTGGGCCATATCCAGATAGGGCCAGCGTTGCAGGGTGCCGCCGTGCAGCAGAATGGTCAGTTCACGTCCCGTTGCCGGGGGCTTTTCACCGGGTCCCGGCTGGACCAGACCAAAGGCCCAGCGCCGGGCTATGCGGGCGTATGGGTCCTTGGCCGCCACCCCCGAATCGGGCACCAGGGCCTGCACCAGCTTTGGCGGATCGATGACCGCTGCCAGCCAACACCGGGCCACGGCCGTGTTCAGGGGCGCATTGGCGCAGTTGAGCAGGGCGTAGTGGGTGGTGGCCACTTCCTGTTTTTTAAGGACAACGCCAGGCCAGTCCTCCAGGTCCGGCACCTGTTCGGGCAGAATGCCCCCAACGTCGGCCACGGCCTGTATTTCACCAGCCTGCAAGGCCATCAACCGGGTCTGGGCGTCCGGGATGAATTTAAAAACCACTTTTTCAAAGCGCGGTTTGCCCAGCCAATGATCATCCACCCGGCTCAGCACGATCTCCCGGCCCGGCAGCACGGTTTCGGGCTTGTACGGCCCGGTGGAGATGAATTTTTTGATGCGCCCCTGTTCATCAAAGCACTCGGCCTTGAAAATGGGGCTGGCGTAGTAGGCCACCTGGTTGGGGAAATCCGGGGCAGGCCGTTTGAGGTGAAAAATCACTTCGTTCCCGGCGGCCTCCACCTTGGCCAAGTGGCGGAAATTGGCCGTGGCGTCGTATTTGGGGCTTTCGGCGATGCGCCGCACGCTGGCCACCACGTCATCGGCCGTCAGGGGCGTGCCGTCGTGGAACTTGACGCCCTGGCGCAGGGTGAATGTCCACACCCGGCAGCCGTCCGATGAGCGCCAGCCCTTGGCCAGCCAGGGCACGGCCTCCAGCGAGGGGCCCAGGTAGGTCAGCGCCTCCCAGGTGTTGGTGGAGCCGTGTAGATAGGCCCTGCTGTCCGGGCCGTCATAAAAATCCCGTCCTACGCCGATGGTCAGATTTCGGGCCGCGGTGGGTTCCCCGGCAATGGCCGGAGAACCCGCCGGAACCCGGCAGGGTAGCAAGACAAACGCCGCCGCCAGAAGCAGCAGGACGATTTTATGTACCCAAGGTGACTTCACGGGCGTTTACCAGGTGTAGCGCACGCCGACCATGGCTTCGCCGTAGAAGCCGGGGTTCACGTAAACGATTTCCGTGGCGTATTCCTGGTCAAAGATGTTCACCGCCGAAAGCGTGGTGTTCAGGGTCCAATGGTCGCTGAGCTTCCAGTCGCGCCAGATCTTGGCGTCCACGGTCTGGTACGCCTCCATGTGGTAATACGGCAGATCTTCGTTGTTGTCGGTGTAGTACCTGTCGCCGGAGTAGCGGAACAGAATTTCGCCGTTGACGATCTCCGGGTTGCTGTAGCGCAGGCCCACGCTGCCCCAATAGTCCGGGGAGTTGCGCAGCTGGTTGCCCTCGTTATCCGGATTGGTCTGGTCTTCGACGATCCGGGAGTGGTTGAGGGTGGCCGCCGCGAAGAACAGGAAGTGCTCGCTCAGGGGCTGGTTCAGCGACAACTCCAGGCCGTAGATCTCGGCCTCGCCGATGTTGCGGGTCTTGATCAGGGTGGTGTTGGGCACCGTGGGGTGGTCTTCATAGGTGTAGGCCATGATGTCGCGGATGCGGCCATAGTAGACCGTGGCCTTGAACAGGGTCTGCCACTTGTTCAGGGTGACGTCCGTCCCCAGGTCAACCATCCAGGTCTTTTCCGGGTCCAGGTCCGGGTTGGCCTCGCGCCAGGTGGAGCCGGTGTTCATGTTCTGGAAGAACCATTTGGGGTTGCCGGGCCAATAGGCCGTACCGGCGTTGGCCCGCAGGGCGACCATATCGTTAACCCGGTACTTGACGCCGCCGCGGTAGGTCACATGGTCTTTCTTGACGGCGTCGGGCTCCTTGTCGCTGGAGCCGGAGTCATAGATGTCGTGATAGCGCCAATAGTCATAGCGCACGCCGGCCAGCAGGCTCAGACGGTCATCCAGGAAAAAGGCCTGGTCCTGCAAATACACCGCCGCCATGTCGGTAGTCAGCTCGTACTTGTAGGTCTGGGTGCTGGTGGTGCCCGCGTACATGTAGTTCTTTTCTTTTTCCTGGGCAAAGGACACGCCGGCGGTCAGCACGTTGCTCTGGCCCAGGTAGAAGTCGCTCTGGACCTCGAAGGGCACCCGGTGGCGGTCCCAGTCGGTGGTGCTGGTGATGGTGTCGTTGAGCACCACCCTGCCGTTGACCAGCGACAGGCCGGTGGTCTCCTGGCTGGGAATGGACTGGTACTGATAGCCGGTGGTCACCGTCAGCTTGCCCCAATCGCTCAGCGGCGAGGTGAAGCGCAGGCTGGAGACGACCGTATCGCCGTTGTCATTGATGATGTAGTTGGACTGGCCGCCGTAGAGATAGCGCTGCTGATAGTTGATGGCGGCGGTCAGGGTCATGCCGTTGCTGCCTTCCCATCCGGCTTTGCCGGCCAGGTAGGTGTAGCGGAACTCGTTGTCCTCCAGCGAAGCCTGCTTGACATAGCTTTTGACGCCCCGGTTGTAGAGGTCGATCATGCCGTCCAGGGGCTTCATCTGGTAGCCGTCGGAATATTCTCCGCTGTAGCTGAGGTAATAATTGAAGTTGCCCACCTTGTCGCCTACCGCGGCATGGGGCTTGAAAGTGTTGCGCGAGCCGTAGGCGATGGAGCCCACCGCGCCCATGCCCTCTTGGCCGCTACGGGTGATGATGTTCACCGCGCCGCCGGCCGCGCTGGCACCGTACAGGGCCGAAGACGGGCCCAGCACCACGTCAACCTGTTGGATATCATTGGGGTTGACGGCCACTGACAGGAATTGATGCAAAGGTATGCCGTCGACCAGATACACCGAACGCTGAAGGAAATGGCCCGTGCCGCGCAGATGCACCCACGGCGGTCCCCAGGGGTAGTACTGGGCCACGTGCACGCCGGGTACATCGCGGATGAACTCGCCGAAGTTGTTCATGAAATAATTGGGCTGGTAGTCGATGTCGGTGCGGTCCACGGTGTAGGCGTCAACCGGAGAAAGTTCCGGATTCACGTCCGTCTTGGTGGACGTGACCGTCATATCCTCAATAATGGTTTTGTTTTTAACATCTTGAGCGTCCGTCTCCACGGCCGCCCAAGCCGCGCCGCTGGCCAGCGCCAACATGACCAGCGTAGCAATGATTGTTACGAATCCCTTACCTCTCCAACTCATTTTTCGTGTCTTTCCTATTGGCACAAACGCAAAAAAGCCGCACCTCTTCTATGAGGTCGGCCTTCTTGACCGGCGTTCCGCCAGGCGTCGTGCGCCTATTATGTCAAATTCAACTTGCTGCTTCTGCTTGAGGGTTGAGCTTCTGCCCGGATAATTGAAAACTCATAACCAAATAAACAGACCGTGTCAAGGACCGCCGGCCGCGGCCCTGGTCTATTTTTCGGTCAACACCCCGAGCCTCCGGTATTTGATCATGCCCCTTCGCCCTGCCGGGCAAAGGGGCATGATCAAAAAAACATCTATTTTTCAGGCAATTAGCCTGTCAATCTACTCTGCTTGTACCTGCGGCCCCAGCAGTTTTGCCAGGGGATTGGCCCCCAACCCTATTATCTCAGTCAGTTCTTCGTTGCCGTTGATTTCGCCTTGTTTGTAGATGCTCACGAAGTCTTCCGGCTTGTCCAGTCTGCTCAGGAAAAACCGGTCATAGGCGTTGTGCAGCCACGGCTTGCCCCGCCAATCCAGCTTTAAATCCGGCATGCCCATGAACTTGCGGAAATCGTCGTGTCGCCAGTCAAAGCTGAGCACATAGGCCTGGCCCTTCTTGATCTTGGGGTTGTAGCGCACCACCACCCCGCCGAGCTTGTCGTAATTTTTGTCGGCGGTCTGCCAATTCTTGGACCAGTGATAGGACATGGTCACATAGCCGTGGGTGCCCGGAGTCAGGCGCATGTAGTCGATGATGTAGTCGTCCTGGCACCAGGCCGGAGCGCCCACGTACACGTAATGCTCGCCCGGTTGCAGTGGGATGTTCTTTTCGATGAAACGGGTGGTGAAATACCCGGTGAACACGCCGCAGCAGAGGTGGCCGTGAATAAGCGCCGCCCGCATGATATCTTCGGGCAGGCCCATGGCCCAGCCGTTGGCCAGGGTGACCAGGTTGAAGGCCATGTGGCCGTAGGCCTTCATAAAAGGCTCAAAGGAAGTGCCCTTGCCGATGAATATGTTCAGGGCGGGCTGCATCTTGACGGAGCCGTTTTCCACCACCCCGTACGACGCCAGCAGTTTTTCCGGGCCCGACTTTTTGATGAACATGAAATACAGGGGCTGGCCGGGTTTGCCGGGCCGCACCAGCAGGTTGCCCCGGCCCACGCTTATGGGCGTTTGGTCGGCCAACATGTCCAGGACCGCCAGGGTGCTCTGGCCGTTGTATTGGGCATACCCGGCGTTGGTCAGGCAGGCCACGTACTCCGGGTTGTCCAGTTTGCCCAGCTTATCCCCGGCCTGCTCCACGGCGCTTTGGACCACGTCCGGCAAGGCCCCGGCCTGGGCGGCAAAGCAAAGCCCGGCCGCCAGCAGGGCGGTCAACGCGGCTATGCGCATCAGTTTTAAAAACATCGCTAATCCTCGTAGTGGGGGGCAAGGATGTCCTTGCCGTCAAAGAACATGGCCCCGTACGGTTCGAAGGCGCCAAGGTCCTTGAGCGTCACGAAGCGCATGCCCTTGTTGTTTTGCAACATCATCAGCGGCTGGGCCTTTTCCGGATCAAAGCCGCCGTTTTCATCCAGGCATCCGTCGTCGAACTCCAGGTTCACCACCCGGCCCAGGATCAGCACATGGGATTTCTCCACGTACTGTTTGACCAACTCACACTCCAGCCAGGCGATGCAGCCGTCAACCCCCGGCGGGGCCACAACCTTGGAGGCGCGGGGTGTCAGCCCGGCCACCTCGAATTCGCTGACCTCGGGCGGATGGGCCTGAGCCGTTGGTATCACCTTGTCGACCATGGCGGCCGGGGGCACGCTGATGACGAACTGCCCGTTGGCCCGGATGTTTTTCAGGGTGTCGCGCTTGTGCCAGGAGGCCACGCAGACCAGGTCCGTAGGCCGCAGCACGGCCATCAGGTTGGAATACGGGGCCACGTTGAGTACGCCCTTTTCATCCTGGGTGGACAAAAACGCCACCAAGCCTGGGAAGGCGAATTCTCTCTTGAACGGTTTGGCCTGCATGGACCAACTCCTCTAATACAGGTAACGAATGCCGCCGATGACCGTGCAACCGGGCATGGGGTAGCCGGCTTCCAGTTCGTAATCCTGATCCAAAAGGTTCTCGGCGCTGGCCACCAGTTCCCACTTGCCCCAGTCGGTGTCGGCCAGGCGGTAGGTGGCGTAGGCGTTGAGCAGCACGTAGGAGCCCAGTTCATGCAGCGTCTTGTTGCTCAGGTAATCGCGTTTGCCCACAAAGTGCATGTTAATGCCGATGTTGAACTTCTCCGGCAAGCGGTAGTCCAGGCCCACGTTGGCCATGACCTCGGGGAAGTTTGGCAACTGGGCCTCGGACTGGTTGGCGCTGTCCCAGGGATCGCCTTCCTTTTCGGCATCCTGCAAAGTCAGGTTGCCCCAGAGATGCAGGTTCCAGGGCAGCTTGACGGCGGCCTCAAACTCGGCGCCCTTGATATCGACTTGGTCGATATTGTAGACCACCGTGCCGACGCCGGAGACCGTGGTGGACGCCAGGTAGTTGTCCACCTTGTAGTAGTAGGCCCTGGCCGCCAATACGGCACGGTTGCCTATGCGCTGTTCGATGCCCAGCTCATACTGCAAGGCCTTTTCCGGCTCCAGGGAGGTATTGAAGAACCCGCTGCCCTTGTTGAGGTACCACCAGAAATACTCCGGCGAGTTGGGGTAACGATGGGCGATGCCCACCCGCAGGCCGATGACGGCGCCTTCCCAGGCGTTGTAGCGGATGGCCATGCGCGGGTCCACGCTGCTTTCAGAAAGGCTGGTGGCCTGAGCCGTGGCCGGGAATCCGAAGGCCGCCGGATCGATCTCCTTGGCCTCGAACCACTCTCCGCGCAGGCCGAATTCGATCTCCAGATTCTGCAGGGCCTGCCAGGTGTCCTGGGCGTATACGGCGTTGTATTGCAGGCAGTCGGGCTGGCCCTCGAAACCTTGGCTGACAAAGCTGAAGTAGTTGATCGAGCCGTTGAACTGGCTGCGGTCGATATAGGGCACGGTCTGGTCGCCCCAGCCATAGGTGCGGGTCTCGCCGCCGATCTCAATGGTATGGTCGCCCAGGGTGTAGTCGAAATCGGCCATTATCTGCCAGTTGTTGTCTTCCGGCGTGGTGTCGCGCTCGTAGATCTTGCCGCCGCCGTCAGTGCTGTTGTAGTAGGTCTCCTTGGTTTCCTGATTCCACAACATGCCTTTGACCGTAAACGATCCGGCCTCGAACTTCTTTTTGACAAAGGCCGTGTACAGCGTGTTGGTGTCGGTCATTTCGGTGTCATTGCCCCAGCCGAGGACGCCCCGGATCAGGCGCCCGCTGACGCCCGGCCCGCCCAGTTCCTTTTGGTCGGCGTCGGGCTTGTCGCCGTCGTAGTAGGGGCTATCGGTGCGGTTGTAGACGGGCATGCCGGTCTTGCCGTCGCTGTAGTAAATCGACGCGCCGGCCTCCATCTGCCAGGGCAGGTCAAAGGTGAGCTGGCCGGAGATGTTGTTGCGGTCGGCGTAATTGTTGCGCAGGTAACCATCGGACTGGTAGTGCCCCGCCGAGATGGACCAGCCAACCGGGCCCAGCTTCATACGATGGGCCGCGTTGACGTTGAGGGTGTCAAAGCTGCCGTAGGTGGCCTGGACCGTGGCATCGGGTTTTTCGGTGGGTTTTTTGGTGATGATGTTGATGACGCCGCCCAGGGTGTTGCCATATTTCACGGGCACCGAGCCGCGCATGATCTCGATATTTTCAACCCATTCCGGTGAAATGGTGCTCCAATCCACCGGGCCGTTGCCGTATGAGCCGTCCCGCTGGATGGGCATTCCGTCGACCATGACCCGGAACCGGGTTTGGTTGAAGCCCCTGAGCCGGACCTCGGCCTCCTTGTTGCCGAACAGCGACGTGCCCAGGATCTGCACGCCTGCCTGGCCCAGCAGGGAGTCGATCACCGAACCGGACATGGTCGGCCGCTCGATGACTTCTTGATAAATTACCGAATCACCCAGGGCGTCGTCGGTGACACCCGTGCCCTGCACCCAGACATCTTCCATTTTCTGGGTTTGTTGCTGCTGTTGTTCTTCTTCCGCCCATGCAGGCAACGCCACAAGGGCGGCGCATATTGCGATGATGACCAGATATGTAGCTTTACGCATTTCCCCTCTCCTCGAAAACAAAAAGGCCCGAACCCCTTTCAATGGGGCCTCGGACCTTCATGGTCGCCGCCGAAAACGGTATGGGCCTGTCTTGGCTTTAAGCCGTGCTGTGATGAACTATGATCAGGCTGCAACCCTCAGCCGACCGGATCGAGTGCTCTTGCAGTGCCCGAAAGGAGATTGCCTGGCCGTGTCTCAAATCATAGGCCCGGCCGCCGACTTCTATTTCCAAGCTTCCGGAAAGCACCATCATTGTTTCTTGCGTATTTTCATGAATCTGGGGGTCAAAAGACGCCCCGGCTCCAGGTTCCACCTTCAGATGGAATATTTCCGCGCCCGGCAGCACCAGACGGCTGCCCTCCATTCCATTTATGGCAAAAGGCTGGGCTTCATAGACAGTGGCCTGGCTGTTCTCAACCATGGCCAGCAAGGCGGTTGCAGTCATGCCCAACACGCCGGAAATCGCGCCCAGGGTGCCGAGGGTCGGATTGGCCTTGCCGCTTTCTATCTTGGCCACGGTGGACCGGGTCAAATTGGCCTGACGGGCCATCTCTTCAGCGGTAAAGCCGCGTTTTTTCCTCAGGTTACTAATAACCGTAAGATCAAAGCCGTTCTCAGCCATATGCTCCAATTGCCTATTAATTCGGACACTATTTATAATATATTACACACGGTGTCAACGTAAATTCAGTGCCTATTTAATAACATGATTCTTATTTTTATCGTAGGTATGGTGTTGAAATAATAGTGTCATACCAATTGATATTCGTCACGACCGGGTAGCTTTCCTCGATACACAGGTCATCTTGTACTAAGTACGCACAGCCCGAGCACCTCTGCCCACCCAGACGCGCCAGCTTTTTCGGCAAAAGATCATCAAGACAGTCAACTATCTTTGCCAACACTCAGTTCCAAGTTCCCATTTGGCGCAGTTTCTGGATGTCGCGTAGCGGAGGTGCGCCGAACCGGCGGCTGTACTCGCGGTTGAACTGTGATGGGCTTTCATAGCCCACCTCGAAGGCCGCCGTGGCCGCGTCCATGCGCTCGGTGAGCATCAGGCTTCTGGCCTCGTTCAGACGCAGGTTTTTCTGAAACTGCAGGGGACTCATGGCGGTCAAGGCACGGAAATGGTGATGGAATGTCGAGGTGCTCATGCCCGTGTCAGCCGCCAGGTCGTCGATGCGAAGCTTTTGGGTGAAGTTGCCCCTCATCCAATCTATTGCCTTTGCGATCTGGTGGCTGCGGCTGCCGGCTGCCACGATCTGCCGCAAGCGGGGCCCCTGATCGCCGACTAGCAGGTAATAGAGGATTTCCTTTTGGATCAGCGGTGCCAGGATCGGTATGTCTTCGGGCCGGCTTAACAAGTCGAGCAGCCGTTGGAAAGTCTTGAGTAACGGCAAGGTAATCTCGCCGATGGCCATTCCTCGATGGGTTTGACCAGTGCGGGGCAGGGGGAGATCGCTGTCCATCATCAACTGGGCAATTGCCCGTTGATCCAGCGCTAGGGTCAGACCCAGATATGGCTTTTCCTCGCTGGCCTCGATGATATTCGCCACCAGAGGCAAGCCCAGGGAGGTTAGAAGGAAGCCATTGGGGTCATATGTGTATTCATCTTCTCCGAGCAGCACCCGCTTGGTTCCCTGGGCGATAAGGCAAATGCTTTGTTCGAGTATATAGCTGGTCGGCTCGGTCGGGGCTTCCCACCGATGCAAGGTCAGGTTGGGAATCGCTGTATCCAGACTGTTTAGGTCTTCGGTCCATTCAGCAATAATCCTCACCAACTCATTTTGGGCGAATCCCAGGCTCTCTGTTTGGCTTATCTCAACGATATTCCGTGATTTCATTTCAATTATCCGGGTGTCTTACTTTGGGAATAGTAACATAAGTTGGTATGTAGGCACCATAGGCCAATTTAGTATCTCGGATAATTAGGCAATAAAGGAACAGGAGAGGTGGCCCCCAATCGTTAGACAGTTTGGCGGCGTAGTTAAGGTGGATGGTATTTGTTGTTGTCATGCCGCCGCTTCGGTCAATCCCGTCGTGGGTCGGCCCCAGTATGCCTCGTCCGGCGTTTTGCCATCCAGGCTGGAGTGGGGTCGCCGTTGGTTATAGTAATCGATCCAGGAGCCGATTCCCTTCCTGGCCTCGCTTCCCGTCTCAAAGGCATGCAGATAGACACATTCATATTTGAGAGAGCGCCACAGGCGTTCGATCATGACATTGTCCATCCAGCGGCCTTTGCCATCCATGGAAATTTTGATCTCAGCATCCTTGAGCACCTGGGTAAAACCAAAGCTTGTGAATTGGCTCCCCTGATCGGTATTGAAAATCAGGGGGTTGGGAAACCTTCGCAGGGCATCACTCAAGGCGGCCACGCAAAAATCAGCATCCAAGGTGTTGGACAGTCGCCAGCTCAGCACCTTGCGGCTGGCCCAGTCCATGATCGCCACCAGGTAGAGAAAACCACGCCTCATCGGGATATAAGTGATATCGGCGCACCAGATGTGGCCGGGTTCGCTTATCTCCACCCCGCGCAGTAAATAGGGGTAAACCTTGTGCCCCGGCTGGGGCTTGGATGTCCCGGGCTTCTGGTAGACGGGGCTAAGCCCCATCTTGCGCATCAGCCGCACCACCCGCTTCCTGCCCACGCGATGCCCCTCACGCCGGAGCCAGCGGACCATCTGACGAGAGCCGTACCAGGGCGTTTCCAGAAACTGCTCATCCATCTTGCGCATCAGCTCAATATTCAGCGGGTTTTCGCCCGTGGCTTCGTAATAAAACGATGAGCGGCTGATTCCCAGGAGCTCACATTGGCGGACAATGCTCAATCCCTTGGGCCTGCTTGCCTTCACCATCGCTTTCCTCCGATCAAAGCTCAGCGACCGGAGGCCTTGGCCAAAAAATCCCGTTCAATGGTCAACTGCCCAATCTTTGCATGAAGCTCTTTGATCTGGGATTCTCCGGCCTCTTGCTGCTTCGCACCCTTGCTGGAGAAAACTTCTGTCAAGCCTTCGGTGGCCTGGCGCTTCCACTGCGCAATCATATTGGGGTGGATGTCAAACCGTGCTGCCAGCTCGGAAAGAGTCTGCTCGCCCTTCAATGCCTCCAGCGCTACCGTGGCCTTGAATTCGGCCGAAAAGCGCCTGCGTTTGGTCTTGCTCATAGCTGGTGTACCTCCATCGGACTCATCCATACCACCTAACACTATTGTCCGATTTTTGGGGTCCACCTCTCTTTGCTCTCCGTTGCGTAGCCGTACAAAGGTCAACTGTGTCTCGACTGCAAGCTTTCTAGCCGCTGGACGGGCTTCACGCAAGTAGGGAGTTCCCAGGCTTATACGCAACTCGGTTTTTTGGTAGACGGGGCGGAGATCAGCGGGGATGCCGATGCGGAAGTACCAGACTTGGTTGTAGCGGGTGAGATATGCGGGCGAGCGGCCTAAATGAGACAAGCTCCGACCTCCGGTTTGGACGACCATTTTGGAAAAAACGTCCAAGAGGTGGAGCTTGCTTATATTAACCAAGCCGTTTCAACGGCTTAGATCGCTTATGGTGGCGATGCAGGGATTTGAACCCCGGACACTGCGGATATGAGCCGCATGCTCTGACCTACTGAGCTACATCGCCGTCCGAACGTTATTTAGGGGTAAGGGGCCATTCTGTCAAGCCCCACGGGCCAAAAAGTAATCCTTTTTTGCGGATCACACGCTGAAACGCACATGCAGGATTTCGCCGTCGGAGACGACATGGTCCTTGCCCGCCAGCTTCATCAGGCCCGTCTTTTTCAGCGCCGCTTCGGATCCGTGCTCCAACAGGTCGGCATAATTCATGATTTCAGCGCGGATAAAGCCCCGCTCCAGGTCGGAGTGGATGACGCCCGCAGCCTGGGGAGCCAGAGCCCCGCGTTTGACCGTCCAGGCCCGCACTTCGTCTTCGCCCACGGTGAAAAACGAGATCAGGTCCATGGCCTTGTAGCCCGCCTGGATCAGCCGGTCCAGGGCGCTGTCGGTGAGCCCCAGGTCGTTCATGAACTCGGCGGCCTCGTCTTCGTCCAGCTCCAGAATATCGGCCTCGATGGCCGCCCGGATCACCACAACCTCGCAGCCCAGGTCCGGGGCCTCGGCGTCATCTTCCTCGTTGTTGGCCACCACCACCAGCGGCTTGGCCGTCAACAGGCCGAAGCCCTTGAGCTTGACGTGGCCGGCCAGCTCGGGGTTGCCGCGCAGGGGCTTTTCCGCGTCCAAGAGGGCCTTGGCCTCGGTGAGCAGGGCCATTTCTTCCTCGTCCTGCTTGCGGCCGCGTTTCTTGTCGGACTCCATGCGCTCCAGACGGCGCTCCACGGTGATCAGGTCGTTGAGGAGCATCTCCTGGGCGAATTCCTCATGGGCGGCAGCCGCGTCGGGCGCGCCCAGGCCGCCGTCAAAGTTGCGCACCACCTCCACCAGGGCGTCGGCACCGCGCAGATCGGCGGGCAGCTTGGTGGTGGGGTCGTCGGCCTTGGCCAGGGGCTGGGGCGGGTCCACGAACGTTATCTGGGCGTAGGTGGTCTTCTTGGGGCTGTACATGGCCGAGAGCTTGTCCACGCGCTCGTCGGGCACGGGCAACAGGGCCTGGCTGGCCTCGTCGCGGGCCTTGGCCTGGGTGATCTTGCGGCCGCTCAGGGCCTGGAACAGCGTCGACTTGCCCGAGGAGGCCAGTCCGCACAGGGCCAGTTTCATTATTTGCCTCCAAGCAGGATGTTGGTGCAACAGCCTGCTATGCGGGCCATGGACGGCCCGCCAATTTGCGCGGTTTTGCAAAAACAAGCAAATTGAGCTACGTGGAAAAACCGCGCTTTTGCCACGTAGCCGTTGAAAAAGTCTAGGACGGACTTTTTCAACGAGCTGTTAGAAGCTTGGCCGCTTCCATGGCGTGGTAGGTCAGGATCATGTCCGCGCCGGCCCGCTTGATGCCCAACAGCGTCTCCATCATGACCCGGTCGTGGTCGATCCAGCCGTTGGCCGCCGCGGCCTTGACCATGGAGTATTCGCCCGAGACGTTGTATGCCGCCACGGGCAGGTCGAATTCGTCGCGCACGTGGGCGATGATGTCCAGATAGGGTAGCGCCGGCTTGACCATGACGATGTCCGCCCCCTCGTCCACGTCCAGGGCCACCTCGCGCAGGGCCTCGCGCACGTTGGCCGGGTCCATCTGATAGGTCTTGCGGTCGCCGAACTGGGGCGCGCTGTCGGCCGCCTCGCGGAAAGGGCCGTAGAAGGCGCTGCAATATTTGGCCGCGTAGCTCATGATGATGGTGTCGGGCAACTCGGCCTCGTCCAGGGCGTCGCGGATTTCGCCCACCCGTCCGTCCATCATGTCCGAGGGCGCGACCACGTGGGCTCCGGCCTCGGCATAGGCCACGGCGGCCTTGGCCAACAGCTCCAGGGTGGCGTCGTTGTGCACGGTGTTGCCGTCGATGAGCCCGCAGTGGCCGTGATCGGTGTATTCGCACAAGCACACGTCGGCCATGAGCACCAGGCCGGGCACCTGCTTGCGCAATGCTTTCAGGGCCTGGGGCACGATGCCGTTTTTATCGTAGGCGCCCCGGCCCATGGCGTCTTTTTTCTCGGGGATGCCGAAGAGGATCACCGCCGGGATGCCCAGGTCGCGCACGGCCTTGCACTCTTCCACCAGCATGTCCACGCTGAAGCGGTCGATGCCCGGCATGGAGCCCACCGGCTGGCGCACGCCTTTGCCGGGGCAGGTGAACATGGGGTAGATCAGGTCATTGACGCTGAGGGTGGTCTCGGCCACCAAGCGCCGCAGGGTCTCATTGCGCCGGGTGCGGCGCATACGCACCATGGGAAACGACATCACGGGCCTCCGTGGTTGGTATAACTGGTTATTGGCACAAGTAATAGCTGGATAGGGGTGGGGTGTCAATGGGAGTGTTGAGCTTGGCATCGGCGTTCGATTATATTCAGTAGAGATATTAACTCGTAGACGTGGGGGACTAGATGGCTCAAAACGTCCAAAAAGAACGCGAATGTACGATATGCGGCAATACAGCTATTGAGTTGCCATCAAAGGGAGCTTCAACGAATTATGATTGTCCTCGTTGTGGGAAATTCAAAATTACATCCACGGCGGATTCGATGTTCGAAAGCGAGGAGGGGGTACTTGGAGCATACGGATGTAGGGGAAGAGCAAACTTATCATCATGGGTAAGAGAGCGTAAGCCCCAAGAAATGATTGATTCATCCTTTTTTGACAAAGAAAATACTTCTAATTTAGGCCTTGAATATAAAATTTATCATGTTCCAACCATAGATGAGAAAGCCGATAAGCTGTTATTGGCATTCGCAGCAAAATCGGAATACGCAGGCCATTCTTTTTTTTGGCTTGAAGATCGTTTTGAATATGAGGCAAGGGCCTGGGCTTTGCACCAAGGCGAGTTGGCTTTTGTTACCAACATTCTCGTTGCTAATAATATGATTAACGGTGGGGTGTTCGAAAAAGAAGAGCTGGAATATGACTCGGCACCATATAACCTAGAACCATTTGTCCAAATAACCCCCAAAGGTTGGCAGCGGATTCAAGAAATAAATGAAACCCGTGGCTCTGGTGATCAAGTCTTTATTGCCTGTAGTTTCCGTGATGAAATCATAGACGTAATGAAGAGTTATGTGCTAACGGCGATCTCTGATGCGGGCTATAAATACGAGTTTTTGGTAATTAGTGAACACAACGATAAACTTGATGACAAGATAATTGCCGAGATCAGAAAAAGTAAATTTATTGTTGCGGACTTAACCGACCATAAACCAAATGTGTATTATGAAACAGGTTTTGCAAAAGGGATGGGTACCCAGGTCATCTTGACCTGTCAAGAAACCGGCGATAAGGAAAAAGACAGAATACACTTTGATATTTCCACTTATCCTTGCATTTATTGGAAAGATGAAGACAAGAGCAGTCTTCAAGAAAGGCTTAAAAACCGCATTGAGGCCGTCTTCGGCCGAGGCCCCCGTCCCTCCCCCTAAATAGCCCCAAACACAAACCCCGGTGGCGGCAACCACCGGGGTTTCTTGATACCACTATAAGCCGGGTCGCGCCAGGGCGCGGCCGGCCGCTTTGCCTAGTCCTTGCCGTTGACGGCGATGACAAAATTGCCCTTGATGGCCTCGAAGGTTATCTCCGTGACTATGAATCCGTCGCGGTGGAACGTCGTTGTCTTGTGTTCGCCCTCCAGGAAGTCAAACGTGAACGTCTCGGTGCTCGTTTGCTTGTCTGCCGTTGATTCGTAGGTCGCCACGCACTTGAGGATGGCCCGGTGCGGCAGGAAGGTGGTGCACATGATTTCCACCGTGCCCGTGTTGGGCTTGGTGGTCCAGGAATCCGGCGCCGAGAGGCCCGTGTTATCGCCAAAAGCCGCGCACGGCACGGCGCGCAGCACAAAAAACACCGCCAGCGCCAGTAAACTCATTTTGCGCATCATCATGCTTGCTCTCCATAGGCCTGAAACTGAACCGGCGCGGCCCAGCATGCCTTACTCGCCGTACACGGCGTTGATCTGAACATGGCCCTGTTGGGTCGTGAACTCGATGCGCGAGACAACATAGCCGTCGTAGTGATAATGCTTGTCCACCTTGATGACCGGACGGAAGCTGGTGTTCAGGGACACGGTCTTTTCCGAGCCGTCAGTTGTTGACTTGAAGAAGACCGTGCCCGTAATCCGGGCCTTCATCGACACGGCAAGCAGGGTTACATCCACCGTGCCCACGTTGGGTTCGATGGTCCAAGATTGGCCTTCGGCCAAGAGCTTGGTTTCATCGGCGTTGGCCGGGCCGGGGAGCAATAAGGCGGTGAGCATCAACAGTACCGCGAACGCCCCCAAAGAGCTTCTTAACCTCATGGTGGGTCTCCTATCAACAGAAACCGAACCTCGCGGCCCTACATGCCATCGCCGCTGTATACGGCGTCGATCTGGATATCGCCGACATTGGCCTTGAAGGTGATGCTGGTGATGATGTAGCCGTCAAGACGGATTGTCTTGCGGGCCTCCCTGCCGGAAATGGTATTGACCAATATGGCTTGGTTTACATCGGCGCCGCCGCTTTTGGGTTTTAATGTCGCCGAGCCGGTGAGCTGGGCATACGTGCTGGCCGTGTTGATGGTCACCGTCACGGTGCCGACGTTGGGATGGATGGTCCAGGAATTGCCCTGGGCCAGGAGCTTGGATTCATCGGCTCTGGCCGGGCCGGGAATCAGCAGGGCCGTGGCCAAGAGCAGGGCCGCGATCATCAAAACTCCGCGTGTGGTTTTCATCGCGAGACTCCTCTTAATAATGGAAACTGAAGTCGATATTTATATAGCCCTTTTCAGATTTAAATACGATTTTCGAGACGTTAAATCCGTCCATATGATATCTCCTAACGGTTGGCATGCCGACGGCGGGGAGGTTCTCATGGATCGGCTTGGCCCACATCGCGCCGTCGCCTGAGGGGGCGAACACCACCGTGCCGCTGAGAATGGCGTCGCCTCCGATGGCGGACAGGGTGACATTCACTGTGGGGATCCCCAAGTCGTCGAGTGTATAGGTCTGGCCTTCGCTTATCGAATATACATAGTTTGCTCCGGCCGGAGAGGGCGGCATCAGGGCCGTGGCCAAGAGCAGGGCCGCGATAATCAATAATCCGCGTGTGGTTTTCATCGCGAGTCTCCGTGAACATTGCCAACAGCGCGGCGCCAGGGGCCGCAGAATTATCCAACTCTATGCCAATTTGCCAGGCGCGGTCAAAACAAAACCCCGGCGGCGTCAACCACCGGGGCCTTTGATTTTTCCATGGGGCGGGGCTAGGGCTTTGCTATCTCCTCGTCGGTGAGGTAGCAGGCCGGATCCGGGGCCCAGAGGTCGCCCGTGGCCGCCTCGGAGCGCACCCGGAAATTGCCGCCGCAGATATCAAGCCAGCGGCAGTCCGCGCAGCGCCCGGTGAGGTGGGGCCGCTTGTCCTTGAGCTTGCCCAGGATGGGGTGGCCGGTGTCGGACCATATCTCGCTGAAGGGCCGGTTGCGCACGTTGTCGATGGTCAGGTGCCGCCAGAACTGGTCCGGATGCACGCTGCCGTCCCAGCTCACGCAGCCGATGCCCCGGCCCGAGCTGTTGCCCTCGTTCCATTGCAGCAGCTTGAGCACTTCCTCTGCCCGCGCCGGGTCTTCGCGCAACATGCGCAAATAGACATACGGCCCGTCGGCGTGGTTGTCTACGGTGAGCACCTCGGGAGCCTGGCCCTTGTCGAACAGCGCCTTGGTGCGGTCCATGATCAGGTCCAGGAGCTTGCGGGTGTCGGCGTGGCTCAGGTCTTCTTCCATGAGGCTACTGCCCCGGCCCGCGTAGACCAGGTGATAGAAGCAGACCCTGGGCACGCCCTCGCGCTCCAAAAGGTCGAATATTTGGGGCACCTCGGCGGCGTTGTGCTTGAAGATGGTGAAGCGCAGGCCCACCTTGAGGCCGGCCTCCATGCTGTTGCGGATGCCGTCCAAGGCCATCTCGAATGCGCCGTCAACGCCCCGGAATTTGTCGTGGACCTGTTTCATGCCGTCCAGGCTGACGCCTACGTAGCTAAGTCCCACGTCCTTTAGCTCCTTGGCCTTGTCCTTGGTGATCAGGGTGCCGTTGGTGCTGATGACCGCCCGCATGCCCTTACCCACGGCGTAGCGGGCCAGCTCGGTGAGGTCGGGCCGTTCCAGGGGCTCGCCGCCGGAAAAGAGCATCACCGGCGATCCGTATTGGGCCAGGTCGTCGATGAGCGTCTTGCCTTCGGCGGTGGTCAGTTCGTTGTCGGCCGGGGTGACCTTGGCGTGGGCGTAGCAGTGCACGCATTTGAGGTTGCAGGCCTTAGTCATGTTCCAGACCACGACGGGCTTTTTGTCCTCGGAAAATTGCAGCAGGTGGCTGGGCAGCTGGCCCGAATGGCGGCCGTAGCGCAGGGCGTCGGAAGGTTCAACCGTGCCGCAGTAGAGTTTGCTGATGCCGATCATGTGCGCTCAAAGTCCTTTCAGCCGCCCGGAGGGTCAACAAATGCGTGGGGGGCCGGGCGGGCCCCCCGTTGATATAAATATAGTTGAGATTTCTATTCGTTCAACGTGTTGTCGTAGTGCTCTTTGAACAACTGCCGCAGGTAACCGTCTGTATCCACAATGGCCTGGCTGGGCAGGTTGTAGTGGATTATACCCGTGCGGTCTCTGGCCAGGGTCAGGCCCGGCTCCAGCACCGCGCTGAGCCGCATCAGATACGTGCTCAGGTCGATCCCTTCCGCAGCCGCTCCGGCCAGGATGGCCACCTCGGCGTCTTCGCTGAACGAGATAGTAATACCATACTTCTCGCCAAAGCCCACGGCGAAGTCGCGGACCTGCTCCAGCCTGCCCAGCACATTTCGGAAGGCCGTCTCCATGCTCATGCCAACCCGGTAGAACTCGTCGGCGATCAGAGCCATGCGGGCGGTGGTCAGCGGCTTGGGGAGGCGGTCGGCGTACATGGCCTGGCGCTTGTCGATCATCATCAACAGCTCGCGGCGTTCGGCCATGCCGGCGGCATCGTAGCGCTGGTCCTGGTCCTCGGGTGCGGCCAGGACAAGCTGGAGGTGCTTTCGCGGTTCGGCCACGACTTCCGGGGTAATCACCAGGTGTCTGATGTCGGTGGAGGGCAGGTGCCGCTCAAAGGGCAGGCAGACCCGCTCCACCACCGAGACAAGGGCCCTGGCTCCGGTGCCCAGTTCGGCGGCCTCGGCGGCCATGGCCTTGAGGGCATCGTCTTCAAAGCGCAGGTCAATGCCGTAGGAGGCGAAGTCGCGCTTTTTGCTGATGATCACCGGGTTGTTGGGGTTCCGGAGGATTTCGTGCAGATCATCGGCGCCGAGCTTGTCCAGCACAACGGTCACCGGCAGGCGGCCCACGAACTCGGTCTCGAAGCCGTATTCAACCAGGTCGCCGCTGGAGACCTCATGGAGGATGTCCTGGTCGTCGAGCTGGGCCTTCATCTGGCTGGAAAAGCCCAGCTGGGCCTTGTTGCGGCGGCGGCGGATCACCTGGGCCAGGTCGCCGAAGGCCCCGCTCATGATGAACAGGATGTGCCGGGTGTTGACGGTGCGGCGCTCGGCCTTGCCGGTCCGGCGGTACTGTTCGATGGCCTGGATCTGGCTGATGGGGTCGTGGGGCACCTTGAGATCGACATCCGTCTCTTCCATGGGCTTCAACAGGGCCCGTTGCACGCCTGTACGGCTGACGTCCGGACCGATAAGACCCTGGCTGCTGGCGATCTTGTCGATCTCGTCGATGTAGACTATGCCGAACTGGGCCAGTTCAATGTCGTCTTCGGCCTCGTGGACCAGGTCGCGGATCAGGTCTTCGACGTCGCCGCCCACGTAGCCGGTTTCGCTGAACTTGGTGGCGTCGGCCTTGACAAAGGGCACGCCCAGTTTGCTGGCGATGAGCTTGATCATATAGGTCTTGCCCACGCCGGTGGGGCCAATCATCAGGACGTTGTTTTTAATCATGCCCACGCCGTCGCTGGGGTCGTCGCCCTGGATGCGGCTTAAATATTTTGCCCGGTTGAAGTGCGTGCAAATCTTGGTGGACAAAACCGCCTTGGCTTCGTCCTGGCGCACGATGTATTGGTCCAGGTAGGATACGAGATCATCAGGTTTGAAGTCGAAACCGATGCGGCTGAAGATCCCGTCATCACCGGAATCATCGATGCCGGGCATGGGTTGAATGTTGGGCGTGGTGGTTCCCACTCCGAATTTGGTCACATAATCGGTGATCTGACTGTTTTTTTGTTCGCCCGCGCCTTGTTCAGGATGCTGATTTTGGGGCATGTTTTTCATTCCATGGCGCTTTCCGGGCCTTCTTGGCCCAAAATATTGATCTTGCCGATAATATTTCGGCTGTCTGATAATGAAGATAATATCGGGTGCCCGGTGATGCAAGGAGGCGGTTAAGCCATTATTTGCACTTGCCGGAATCACGCATTTATGTCATATTTCCTGAGTTCCAGCCATTATTAGCTGGGAAGCAGAAGTGCGCCCTTTTTTCTATTGCCGATATGGCGTGGGTGGGGTATATAACGAGGCCGAATTCTTGCTGGCGTAGCTCAACTGGTAGAGCAGCTGATTTGTAATCAGCAGGTCGCGGGTTCGACTCCCATCGCCAGCCCCAGGGTTTACCGCTGGTGCTGGATGCGACGCCGGCACCGGCGACATTAAAGGGAAAAAAGCCGCCCAAGGCCCCCGAGGCCTGATAAGGCTTAAACATCAGTGGTGAGGTTCCCGAGTGGCCAAAGGGAGCAGACTGTAAATCTGCCGGCGACGCCTTCGGAGGTTCGAATCCTCCCCTCACCACCACAGAATAGACACCGCGAAGCTAAAATCAGGACTGATCGAGTCAATGGGTTCGGCTGCGCGGAAAAAATATAAAAGTATGGTTTAGCCCGCGTAGCTCAGTTGGTAGAGCGCATCCTTGGTAAGGATGAGGTTCATCGGTTCAATCCCGATCGCGGGCTCCACGAATTGATATAGAGACATTTTCGTCAGTGGCCGGGGTGAATCAATAACGCCGTAAAGCCACAAGGAGTGTCCAGATGGCCAAGGAAAAATTTGCACGAACTAAGCCGCACGTAAACGTGGGCACCATCGGTCACATCGACCATGGCAAGACCACTCTGACGGCAGCGATTACCAGGTGCCTCGCCTCTCGCGGCGGCGCCAAGTTCGTCGCCTTCGACGAGATTGACAAGGCCCCTGAAGAGCGCGAGCGCGGCATCACCATCGCGACGGCCCACGTCGAGTACGAGACGGCCAACCGTCACTACGCCCACGTGGACTGCCCGGGTCACGCCGACTACATCAAGAACATGATCACCGGCGCGGCCCAGATGGACGGCGCGATTCTGGTGGTTGGCGCCGACGACGGCCCGATGCCCCAGACCCGTGAGCACATTCTGCTGGCCCGCCAGGTCGGCGTGCCCGCCGTGGTGGTCTTCCTGAACAAGGTCGACATGGTCGATGACGAAGAGCTCATCGAGCTGGTGGACATGGAGCTTCGGGAGCTTCTGGACAAGTACGAGTTCCCCGGTGACGACACACCGATCGTCAAGGGCAGCGCCCTCAACGCCCTGAACTGCGGTTGCGGCAAAGACGGTTGCGAAGCCTGCCAGCCGGTTCTCGACCTGATGGCCGCGGTTGACGCGTTCGTGCCCGAGCCCGAGCGCGACGTGGACCAGCCGTTCCTGATGCCCATCGAAGACGTGTTCAGCATCAGCGGCCGCGGCACGGTTGTCACCGGTCGTGTGGAGCGCGGTGTGATCAACGTGGGCGAGGAAATCGAGATCGTGGGCATCCGCCCGACGATCAAGACGGTGTGCACGGGCGTCGAGATGTTCCGCAAGATCCTCGACACCGGCCAGGCCGGCGACAACATCGGCGTTCTGCTTCGCGGCACCAAGCGCGACGAAGTCGAGCGCGGTCAGGTTGTGGCCAAGCCCAAGAGCATTACGCCTCACACCAAGTTCAAGGCCGAGGTGTACGTGCTGAGCAAGGAGGAGGGTGGCCGCCACACTCCGTTCTTCAACGGCTATCGTCCCCAGTTCTACTTCCGGACCACCGACGTGACCGGCGTGGTTGAACTGCCCGAAGGCGTTGAAATGGTGATGCCCGGTGACAACGTGTCGGTAATCGGCACCTTGATCACCCCAATCGCAATGGAAAAAGAGCTTCGTTTCGCCATTCGCGAAGGCGGCCGCACTGTCGGCGCCGGCGTGATCAGCGAAATTATAGAGTAGGAAGGGGCATCCCATGCCCAGGGATATAATACATCTGGTGTGCCAGGACTGTAAGCGCAAGAACTACACCACGACCAAGAACAAGCGCCGGACTCCGGACAAACTGGAGTTCAAGAAATACTGCAGGTTCTGTGGTCAACACACGGTGCACCGCGAAGGTAAGTAAGGTTTAAAATGCAGGCCTGTGGCTCAATTGGCTAGAGCGCCGGACTCCAAATCCGAAGGCTGGGGGTTCGAGTCCCTCCAGGCCTGCCATTTTAAAACTTTTCTCACACGAGGGGCCGTGGCTTCCAACGGGGGGAGGCAAAACGGCTAAAGTGAGTATAAGAGCTAAAGAGCCAAAATCGTCTGACCGCGCCAGTTGATGGCGGGGATAGGGCGGTTTTGGTCTTTGTGCCGGGTCCCGTATAGCCAAGGTGGACAGCCGCTGATATGGCCAATAAAAAGAGCAAAGACAATAGCCGGGCCGAAAAGCCCAAGGCCGCGATAAAACCCGAAAAGGCAGCAGGCAAGGCGCCGGTTGCCGCCAAGGGAAAGCAGGCTGCCAAGGCCAAGAACGTGCAGGCCGGCGGCAAGAAGTCGGCCAAGGCGGCTGCCAAGGAAAACGGCAAGGGTGGTCCCGCCCAGTGGTGGGAAGATTCCGTGCAGTTTCTGCGTGAGGTGCGCAATGAGCTGAAGAAGGTCGTCTGGCCTTCCAAGAAGCAGACCATCTCCAGCACCAGCGTGGTCCTGATCCTGGTGGCGATCGTTTCAGCCTACTTGGGCGTGGTCGACTATATATTGTCCCACGTAGTGGGCTACGTCGTCGGTTGATAATGAAAGGTTTCGGTGCGTAGTGGCCAAAAAATGGTACATCGTCCACACCTATTCAGGGTTTGAAAACAAGGTGCGCGATTCCTTGCAAGAGAGAATCAAGTCGCACGGCCTGGAGGAGTATTTCGGCCAGGTGCTTGTGCCCATGGAAAAGGTGGTGGAGATGGTCAAGGGCCAGAGGCGGGAAACGTCGCGCAAGTTCTATCCCGGCTATATCATGGTCGAGATGGAAATGAACGACGAGACCTGGCACCTGGTCAAGGATACGGCCAAGGTCACCGGTTTTGTGGGCGGCACGGAGACTGATCCGACGCCGATAAGCGAAGAAGAGGCCCAACGCGTGGTCAGCCAGATGCAGGAAGGGACCAAGGCCCCACGGCCCAAGTTCAGCTTCCATGAAGGCGACGAAGTGCGCGTTATAGACGGCCCATTCAATAATTTCAGCGGCACGGTGGAAGAGGTAAACCCGGAGAAGGGAAAACTCAGGGTTCTCATCAGCATCTTCGGTCGTGCGACTCCAGTCGAACTGGAATTTGTGCAAGTAACAAAGATATAACGCGCCGGGCTGCGGCGTAATATCGCGCCGACAGTGGGGCCCTCGACAGGGCCGGACCGGACGCGGAGCCGGGGACTTATAGAGCCTCGGCGACATCGGAGAACAACAATGGCCAAAAAAGTCGTCGCCAATATCAAGCTGCATATCCCTGCAGGCAAGGCCAACCCGAGCCCTCCCGTGGGCCCGGCATTGAGCCCTCATGGCGCCAACATCATGGAGTTCTGCAAGGCGTTTAACGCCCGTACGCAGGGCCAGGGTGACACGATCATCCCGGTGGTGATTTCCGTCTACGCCGACCGCAGCTTCAGCTTCATCACCAAGACTCCGCCGGCGGCAGTACTTTTGCGCCAGGCGGCCAAGGTGCCCAAGGGCAGCGGAACCCCCAACACCGAAAAGGTGGGCAAGGTTACCAAGGCTCAGGTCGAAGAAATCGCCAAGTTGAAGATGACCGACCTCAATACCAAGGATCTGGATGCGGCCATGAAGACCATCGCGGGCACCGCGCGGTCCATGGGTCTGGAAGTAGTCTAGCAACCAGTTCGCATCACAGTGAGTTTTGCCCGTGGAGGCCTGGCCAGGCCGGAAGTACACGGGGCTCCGAAAAATAATGGAGGCTTATCATGGCCAAGCATGGAAAGAAATTTTACTCGGCCCGTGAAAAAGTTGACCGCAATGAGCGCTACAGCTTTGAGGGTGGCCTGGGTGCCGTTCTGGGCGCCAAATACGCTACCTTCGACGAATCGGTGGACGCCGCTGTCCGCCTGGGCGTCGACCCCCGCCACGCCGACCAGATGGTCCGCGGCACCGTAGTTCTGCCTCACGGCACCGGCAAGACCGTCCGCGTTGCGGTATTTGCCAAGGGCGAAAAAGAGCAGGAAGCCAAGGACGCCGGCGCCGATGTCGTGGGCGCCGAGGAACTGGCCGAAAAGATACAGGGCGGCTGGCTGGAGTTTGACCGTTGCGTGGCCACCCCCGATATGATGGCCCTAGTCGGCAAGCTGGGCCGTGTCCTGGGCCCGCGCGGCATGATGCCCAACACCAAGACCGGTACGGTCACCTTTGAACTGGAAAAGGCCATCAAGGAAATCAAGGCCGGTAAGATCCAGTTCCGCGTTGACAAGGCCGGCATTATCCACGCCCCCATCGGCAAGACCAGCTTTGGCGTGGAAAAGCTCAAGGAAAACCTCGAAGCTCTGGTGGAAAAGCTGGTAAAGATGAAACCGGCAGCCGCCAAGGGCACCTATGTAAAGGGTATTACGTTGTCTTCGACCATGGGCCCGGGCGTCAAGATCGACACCGGCGAAGTCAAGACAATGATGATTAGCAAGTAGCAGGTTCGAGCGATAGCCCGTTTAAAAACGGGCTGTTTATATAAGTGGTTCTGGGCCTGCCCGGATCAGAGACAGCGGGTGGCGGTAAAACGCCGTAATGGACCTTCACGGTGCGCCCGCCGAGACACACAGGGCAGGCGGCGCGATTTATCGCGGCGTAGGCAAAGTGGTCTTTGAGAAAAGGCCGGGTCCAGGCGTCAAAAGTAAGGAGAGGACGTGAAGCGTAGCGAAAAAGAAGCTCTGGTCCAGGATATGGCAGAGCGCTTTGGTCGCGCGCGGGCGGTGTTCCTGACGGACTTCCGTGGTCTCAAAGTTGAGCAGATGACCGAACTGCGGGCTCAGCTCAAAGAAAAAGACCTGGAATACAAAGTCCTGAAGAACACCTTGATCAAGCTCGCGGCCCAGGGCACTCAGGCTGAATCACTGGTCGAAGGGCTCGACGGCCCCAACGGTGTGGCCATCAGCTACGAGGATCCGGTGGAACTGGCCAAGACCCTCAAGGATTTTGCCAAGACCAACGACAAGCTGGTAATCAAATCCGGCCTCGTTGAAGGCAAACCTGTTGGGGCGGACCAGGTCGAAGCCCTGGCCAAGCTGCCCGGCAAGGAGCAGCTGCTGGCAATGCTGCTGGGCGCCATGAACGGCGTGCCTCGCAATGCCGTGTCGGTCTTGGCTCAGATTATCCGGGGCCTTGTAAATGTGCTCAAGGCTATCGAAGAACAAAAAGAAGCCGCCTAGTAAAAGCGAAATCATCGCGCGAAAGAGGCAGGGCCCATGAGTGGCCCGCCAATAGAAAGGAACCAGTAAAATGGCCGATATCACCAAAGACGATGTCATTGAATTTATTAAAACTATGAGCGTCCTCGAGCTGTCAGAGCTCGTCAAGGAACTCGAAGAAGTATTCGGTGTCTCCGCCGCCGCGCCCATGGCCATGGCCGCCATGCCCGTCGCCGGCGCCGGCGAGGCCGCTGCCGAGGAGCAGACCGAGTTCGACGTCATCCTGGAATCCGCTGGCGACAAGAAGATCGGCGTGATCAAGGTCGTCCGCGCCATCACCGGTCTGGGCCTGAAAGAGGCCAAGGAACTGGTCGACGGCGCTCCCAAGCCGGTCAAGGAAGCCGTGTCCAAGGAAGAGGCCGAGGACATCAAGAACCAGCTCGAAGAAGCTGGCGCTGTCGTGAACGTGAAGTAGGCGCTAAAACGCTTATTTTGTGCGAGAATAAACTCCTTCCGAATGTCGGGGCCTTTGGCCCCGGCACCGGATGGAGTAAAGAAAATCAATTAGCTCCCCCGGCGGAGCCGGGCCGCTAACAGGGGCTGGCGGCCAGGTGCCGTCGTGCGCCCGTTGTTGGGTGCAGACGGGGACTCCAGCCATTACAGGCTGGAGAACGGGCCTTCCCGAGTTGCCCTCCTCAAGGAGAGTCCATGAGCCAGGCGACCGAAACAAGGACGCGGGTTCGTAAGAACTTCGGCAAGATCGCCAAAATTATCGACATCCCAAATCTGATCGACATGCAGAGGCAGAGCTACGAGCGTTTCCTGCAAATGGGAACACCTCATGCCGCGCGCAGGGATGTTGGACTACATGCAGTCTTCAGGAGCGTTTTCCCGATCCGCGATTTCTCGGGCACGTCCTCTCTCGAGTATGTGTCATATGATTTCGGCGAGGTCAAGTACGACGAAGAAGAGTGCTTGGCCAGGGGCATGACCTACGAGGCGCCGCTAAAGCTGACGGTGCGCCTGGTGGTCTATGACGTTGACAAGGAGTCCGAGGTCCAGACGATCAGAGACATCAAGGAGCAGGAGATCTATTTCGGAACCCTGCCGCTGATGACCGATCGCGGAACCTTCATCGTCAACGGAACCGAGCGCGTGGTGGTTTCACAGCTCCACCGCAGCCCGGGCATCTTTTTCGACCACGACCGCGGCAAGACCCACTCCAGCGGCAAGCTGCTGTATTCCGCCAGGGTTATTCCGTTGCGTGGTTCATGGATCGACCTCGAGTTCGATCCCAAGGACATTTTGTACGTCCGCATCGACCGGCGCCGCAAGTTCCCGGTCACCCTGCTGCTGAAGGCCCTGGGCTACAGCGCCAAGGACCTGCTGGACATGATGTACAAGCGCGATGTCTTCTACATCAAGGGTGAGCAGATGTTCCGGCTGATCGAGCCCGATATCATGATGGGCCGCGAGGTCAGCATGGAGGTGCCCGATCCCGAGGGAGACAGGCCGTTGGTGAAGGCCGGCAAGAAAATGACCCGCCGGGCTCTCAAGCGCTTGGAAGAACTGGGTATTGACCGCATCGAGGTTGACCCGGAGACCCTGCTGGGCCGCTATGCCGCCGACGATTTCGTTGATCCCGGCACCGGCGAACTGCTTTGTCCGGTGAACCAGCCGATCACCCACGATGTCATGCTCAAGATGAGAGCTTTGGGCATCGAGGAGGTGCCGGTGCTGTTCATGGATGGCCAGACCCGCTCCAGTTCGTTCAGGGACACTCTGGAGTTGGACAAGGTCGAAGACCAGGACGAGGCCATCGTAGATATCTACCGCAAGCTAAGACCGTCCAACCCGCCGACCTTAGAGGTGGCCCGGACGTTTTTCCATAATTTGTTTTTCTCTGCCGAGCACTACGACCTGTCGGCGGTGGGCCGCCTGAAGGTCAACCTGCGCCTGGGCCTGGATGTTCCCGAGGAAGAGCGGACCCTGCGCAAGGAAGACATCCTTGAGGCCGTCAAACAATTGATGGATCTCAAGGACGCCGAAGGTCCGGCCGACGACATCGACCATCTGGGCAACAGGCGTGTGCGCGCCGTGGGCGAGCTGCTGGAAAACCAGTACCGCATCGGCCTGGTGCGCATGGAGCGGGCCATCAAGGAGCGCATGAGCCTCCAGGAGATCGAGGCCCTGATGCCCCACGACTTGATCAACTCCAAGCCGGTTTCGGCGGTGGTCAAGGAGTTCTTCGGCACCAGCCAGCTCAGCCAGTTCATGGATCAGACAAACCCGCTTTCCGAGGTCACCCACAAGCGCCGCCTGTCGGCCCTGGGCCCCGGCGGTTTGACCCGCGAACGCGCCGGCTTCGAGGTTCGCGACGTTCACAACACCCACTACGGGCGCATCTGCCCCATCGAGACGCCGGAAGGTCCCAACATTGGCCTCATCGTCAGCCTGAGCACCTATGCCCGGGTCAATGACTACGGCTTTATCGAGACGCCGTACCGCACGGCCGGCGAAGGCAAGGTCAACAAGGAAGTGCGCTTCCTGACGGCCCTGGAAGAGGGCGACCACACCATCGCCCAGGCCAACGCGCCCATAGACGACGATACCGGAGCGTTCATCCGCGATTTCGTCACCGCCCGCAAGGAAGGCGAGGCCATCATCATCGGCCCCAAAGAAGTCAGCTACATGGACGTCTCGCCCAACCAGCTGGTCTCGGTGGCCGCTTCGCTGATTCCCTTCCTGGAAAACGACGACGCAAACCGCGCGCTGATGGGCTCCAACATGCAGCGTCAGGCAGTGCCCGTCCTGCGCACCGAGGCGCCCCTGGTGGGCACGGGCATCGAGGAAGTCGTTGCCCGCGACTCGGGCGTGTGCGTGGTGGCCGAGGCCAACGGCATGATCAACGACGTCGACGCCAGCCGCATCGTGGTGCGCTACGACGAGCCGTTGACGGCCCAGGCCCATTCCCAGGTCAAGATCTACAAGCTGATCAAGTTCCAGCGCAGCAACCAGAACACCTGCATCAGCCAGAAGACCATCGTCAAACGTGGCCAGCGCGTGGTCAAGGGCCAGGTCCTGGCCGACGGCGCGGCGGTGGATCACGGCGACCTGGCCCTGGGTCAGAACGCCATGGTGGCCTTCATGAGCTGGGGCGGCTACAACTACGAGGACTCCATTCTCATCAGCGAACGCATCGTCAAGGACGACGTGTTCACCTCGGTGCACATCGAGGAGTTCGAGACCGTGGCCCGGGACACCAAGCTGGGCAAGGAAGAAATCACCCGGGACATCCCCAACGTGGGGGAAGAGGCCTTGGCCGACCTGGACGAATCGGGCATCGTGCGCGTTGGCGCCGAGATCAGCGCCGGCGACATCCTGGTGGGCAAGATCACGCCCAAGGGCGAGACACAGCTCAGCCCCGAGGAAAAACTGCTGCGGGCCATTTTCGGTGAAAAGGCCGGCGACGTCAAAGATACCTCCCTGCGGGTTCCGCCCGGCGTGGAAGGCATCGTCATCGACGCCAAGGTCTTCAGCCGCAAGGGCATTGAAAAAGACGAACGCGCCCAGGCCATCGAGGACGAGGAAGTCGCCAGCCTGCTCAAGGACGAGTCCGACGAGATTCGGATCATCCACCGCAACGCCATGGACGACCTGGAGGCCTTCCTGTCCGGTAAAAAGCTGGCCGCCTCGCTCAAAGACAGCGTCGGCCGGGTGCTCATCGAGGCCCAAAAGGTCATCACGCCCGAAGATCTGCGGGCGGTGACCCTCCAGCAACTGCGCGGGGCCGAGTTGGCCGGAGTCGAGGAAGAAACTCAAAATGAGTTGGAGCGCATCGTCGACGGCTACGCCGAACAGATCGACATGATCCGCTCCGGTTTCGAAAACAAGATCGCCAAGCTCCGCAAGGGCGACGAGCTGCCTCCGGGCGTCATCAAGATGGTCAAGGTCTACGTTGCCATGAAGCGCAAGCTATCGGTTGGCGACAAGATGGCCGGACGCCACGGCAACAAGGGTGTTGTAAGCCGTATTCTGCCAGTGGAAGACATGCCCCACTTCCCGGACGGAACCCCGGTTGACATCGTCCTCAACCCCCTGGGTGTGCCCAGCCGCATGAACGTCGGCCAGGTGCTGGAAACCCACCTTGGCTGGGCCTGCCGCGGCCTGGGCAACGAAGTTGCCCGCATGGTCGACGCCATTGCCCTGGCCAAGCAAAAAGACCAGGACCTGCAGCAGGGTTTCGACAACCTGCGAAACCTGCTGGGCGACATCTACTCCGAAAAAGAGTTCGCCAGGGTCATTGATGGCGGCGACGACCAGATGTTGCGCAATTCCCAATGGCTGGCCACCGGCGGCGTGCCCATCGCCACCCCGGTGTTCGACGGCGCTTCGGAAGATGAAATCAGCCGCTTGCTGGAATTGGCCGGGCTGCCCGCGGTGGGCAAGGCCAAGCTCATCGACGGCAAGACCGGAGACTATTTCCAGAACCCGGTCACCGTGGGCATCATGTACATGCTCAAGCTGCACCACCTGGTCGACGACAAGATTCACGCCAGGAGCATCGGCCCCTACTCGCTGGTTACCCAGCAGCCCCTGGGCGGCAAGGCCCAATTCGGCGGCCAGCGTTTGGGCGAGATGGAGGTGTGGGCCATGGAAGCTTACGGCGCCGCGTATTCGCTCCAGGAGTTCTTGACCGTCAAGAGCGACGACGTGGCCGGCCGCACCAGGATGTACGAGAAGATCGTCAAGGGCGAAAACCACCTCGAGGCTGGTTTGCCCGAGAGCTTCAACGTCCTGATCAAGGAGCTTCAGGCCCTGTGCCTTGATATCGAATTGGTCGAGCAGAACAAGCAAGCGCCGTTCACCCTGGATTAATCCAGGGGTACGACGGATTTTTGTATAGCTGGCCTTTTTAGTAAGGAGATGTCCCTTGGAAGACCTCTACAGCTATTTTGCGAAGCCCAAGGACCCGCTGTCTTTTGACGCGGTGCAGATTTCCCTGGCCAGCCCCGAGAAGATCAGGGCGTGGTCCTTTGGCGAGGTCAAAAAGCCGGAGACAATCAACTACCGTACCTTCAAGCCCGAGCGCGACGGCTTGTTTTGCGCCAAGATCTTTGGTCCGACCAAAGACTACGAGTGTAACTGCGGCAAATATAAGCGCATGAAACACCGCGGTGTTGTCTGCGAAAAGTGCGGCGTCGAGGTTATCCAGTCCAAGGTGCGCCGCGAACGCATGGGCCATATCGAACTGGCCACGCCGGTGGCCCACATCTGGTTCATGAAGTCGCTGCCCTCCAAGGTGGGCAACCTGCTGGACCTGACCCTGAAGGAACTGGAAAAGGTCCTGTATTTCGAGAGCTTCATCATTCTTGAATCCGGCAGCACCGGTCTGCCCATGGGCACGCTGGTCAGCGAAGAGCGCCTGCACCAGCTCCAGGACGAGTTTGACGAGGACTTCACCTTCGGCATCGGCGCCGAGGCCCTGCAATACATGCTCTCCAAGCTGGATCTGACCCAGCTTTGGGACGAACTGCGGGCCGAGATGGATGCCACGGCCAGCGAGGCCAAGCGCAAAAAACTGGGCAAACGCCTGAAGGTCATCGACGCCTTCAAGGAGAGCGTCAACGAGCCCGAGTGGATGATCATGGACATCATCCCGGTGCTGCCGCCGGATCTGCGGCCCCTGGTGCCCCTGGACGGCGGGCGTTTCGCCACCAGCGACTTGAACGACCTGTACCGCCGGGTGATCAACCGCAACAACCGCCTACGCAGGCTCAACGAGCTTTCCGCGCCGGAGATCATCATCCGCAACGAAAAGCGCATGCTCCAGGAAGCCGTCGACGTATTGTTCGACAACGGCCGCCGGGGCAAAACCATCACCGGCCCCAACAAGCGGCCGCTGAAATCGCTTTCGGATATGCTCAAGGGCAAGCAGGGCCGCTTCCGCCAGAACCTGCTGGGCAAGCGCGTGGACTACTCCGGCCGTAGCGTCATCGTCATCGGCCCGGACCTGCGCCTGCACCAGTGCGGCCTGCCCAAGAAGATGGCCCTGGAGCTGTTCAAACCCTTTATCTACAACCGCTTGGAGATGAAGGGCCTGGTCACCACCATCAAGGGCGCCAAAAAGCTCGTCGAGCGCGAGACGCCCGAGGTATGGGACACCCTATCCGAGGTGGTGCGCGAGTACCCGATTCTTTTGAACCGCGCTCCGACCCTGCACCGCCTGGGCATCCAGGCCTTTGAGCCGCTTTTGGTCGAAGGCAAGGCCATCCAGCTTCACCCGCTGGTGTGCCAGGCCTATAACGCCGACTTTGACGGCGACCAGATGGCCGTGCACGTGCCGCTGAGCATCGAGGCCCAGATCGAGGCCCGGGTGCTGATGATGAGCACCAACAACATCCTCAGCCCGGCCAACGGCGAGCCAATCATCACGCCCAACCAGGACATCGTCCTGGGCCTGTACTTCCTGACCCGCGACCGTTTGGGCGAAAAAGGCGAGGGCAAGATATTCTCCGACCCCGACGAAGTGCGTATGGCCTATGACGCCGGCGAGGTGGAACTGCACGCCAACATCGAGGTCCGTATGGACGGCCAAAGGGTCAAGACCACGGTGGGCCGGGTGATCTTGGGCGAGATCGTTCCCAAGGAAATGACCTTTGCCGAGATCAACAAGGTCATGGACAAGAAAAACCTCAAGAAGCTGGTGGCCAACTGCTACCGCACCGCCGGCACCAAGGCCACGGTCATCTTGTCCGACCGCATCAAGGACCTGGGGTACCGTTACGCAACCATGAGCGGCCTGAGCATAGGCGTGGCCGACATGACCATCCCCAGCACCAAAGAGAAGATCATCAGCGACGCCATGGCCGAGGTCCAGACCATCGAGCGCCAGTACAAGGACGGCATCATCACCGACGGCGAGAAGTACAACAAGGCCGTCGACATCTGGGCCAAGGCAACTGAAGACGTCGCCGGCCAGATGATGGAGGAGATCGGCACCGACAAGCTGGTCAACGCCGAGGGCGAAGAGGTCGTGGTCGACAGCTTCAACCCAATCTTCATGATGGCCGACTCCGGCGCCCGTGGTTCCAAGGACCAGATGAAGCAGCTGGCCGGCATGCGCGGTCTGATGGCCAAGCCCTCGGGCGAGATCATCGAAACCCCGATTACGGCCAACTTCCGCGAAGGCCTCACGGTGTTGCAGTACTTCATTTCCACCCACGGCGCCCGTAAGGGTCTGGCCGACACGGCCCTGAAAACGGCCAACTCCGGCTACCTTACCCGCCGCCTGGTGGACGTCAGCCAGGACGCCATCGTCACCAAGATCGACTGCGGCACCATCGACGGCATCGTCGTTGAGGCCCTGCGCGAAGGCGGCGAGATCATCCAGCACGTTGGCGAGCGCGTCCTGGGCCGCACGGCCCTTCGCGACATTGTCGACCCCATCACCGGCGAAGTGCTGATCAAGGCCAATGAGGAGATCGACGAAGAAGGCGTTATCAAGCTGGAGGAAGCAGGCGTCGAGCAGGTGGATATCCGCAGCGTCATCACCTGCGAGGAACGCCGGGGCGTATGCGCCAAGTGTTACGGCCGCGACCTGGCCCACTCCAAGCCGGTTGACGTTGGCGAGGCCATCGGCATCATCGCTGCCCAGAGCATCGGCGAGCCCGGCACCCAGTTGACCATGCGCACCTTCCACATCGGTGGCGCCGCGGCCTCGGGTTCCGAGCAGTCGCGCATCGAGATTCGCTACCCCGGTATGCTCAAGTTCCTCAACCTCAACGTGGTGCCCTTCGAGGAGACCGACCTCATCGTCATGAACCGCAACGGCGAGATCGCCGTGATGGGCGAGGGCGGCCGCGAGCGTGAGCGGCACAAGGTGCCCTACGGCGCCAGGCTCAGCGTGCATGAGGGCGGCAGCGTGGATACCGGCGACATCATCGCCCAGTGGGACCCGTTCACCTCGCCGATTCTCACAGACGTCGACGGCGTGATCAAGTTCGGCGACATTGTCCAGGGCGTGACCATGACCGAGCGTCTCGACGCCGTCACCGGCCGTTCCAGCAAGGTCACCGTGGAGTCCAAGTCCGCCGAGTTGCGGCCCCGCATCTCCATCAAGGAACTGGACTCCAACCGCACGGCCAAGCTGCCCACCGGCAGGGGCGAAGCCCGCTACCAGCTTCCCGTTGGCGCCATCATCATGGTCAACGAGGGTGACGAGGTCAAGGCCGGCAACGTTCTGGCCCGTATCCCCCGTGAAACCACCAAGACCAAGGACATCACCGGCGGTCTGCCCCGGGTCGCCGAACTGTTCGAGGTCCGCAGGCCCAAGGAATGCGCCGTTATCTCCGAGATCGAAGGTACGGTCACCTTTGGCAAGCAGACCAAGGGCAAGCGCAAGGTCGTCGTGGCCCCGGATATCGGCGACAGCCGCGAATACCTGATCCCCAAGGGCAAGCACGTCACCGTGCACGAGGGCGACTATGTCCGGGCAGGCGAACCGCTGATGGACGGCGCCATCAACCCCCACGACCTGTTGGCCAGCCGCGACATCAAGGAATTGGCCCGCTACCTGGTCGACGAGGTTCAGGAGGTCTACCGACTCCAGGGCGTCAAGATCAACGACAAGCACATAGAGGTCATCGTGCGCCAGATGCTCCGGCGCGTGCGCATCCTCGAATCCGGCGACAGCCGCTACCTCATCGGCGAGCAGGTCGAAAAGTGGCGCTTCGAGGAAGAGAACAACAAGGTTCTGGAAAGAGGCGGACGCCCGGCCGTGGCCGAGCCGATGCTGTTGGGCATCACCAAGGCCAGCCTGAGCACCGACTCGTTCATCAGCGCGGCTTCCTTCCAGGAGACCACCAAGGTACTGACCGAGGCGGCCATAGCCGGCAAGGTCGATGAACTGCGGGGCCTCAAGGAAAACGTGATCATGGGACGTTTGATCCCGGCCGGAACGGGTATGGGCCGCTACCGCGACATGGCCATTCCGCATCACGAGCCTGTAAACCGCTATAGGGAGCCGGACCCCGATGATATCATCGAGGCCATCGGCGACTAGACACCGTATCTGGTAGCCTCTGGCGGGTAAAACACAATATCATGCCCCGGCGGTCCGATGTGGCCGCCGGGGCTGGTTCTTTTTTGGGCGGAACAATAAAACAAGTGGACGAAAGCAGTCCTGGCCTGTATCTTTTCCGGGCCCTACAGCTAAAAAGCGGTTGAACCGCCAGACCTTGTAATTGCTACAATAATTACATAAAGCCCTTGACAGGGTGAGGTCTTAGCGGTAGGAATAGCATTTCCAACGGCAGTGCTTCCTCTGATTGTTGTCCTCAGAGAGGACAAGAGGGAAGTTTCGTGTTTTTTGCCGTTGAGAGGGCCCCTCGGCGAGCGGCCCTTCAAAATCGGATAATGGCAGGCCGTGGGTTGTTTTTTTAATGATTTTTGACCCCGGCGTAAAGGAACGGCAACCCTAGGAGGCGATAGTTGCCCACCATTAATCAATTAGTGCGCATTGGACGGAAACGTCAGCACAAGAAAAGCAATACACCGGCCCTGCAAAATTCCCCTCAAAAACGAGGCGTTTGCATCCGCGTTTATACCACCACCCCTAAAAAGCCCAACTCGGCTTTGCGCAAGGTGGCCAGGGTTCGTTTGACCAATGGCATCGAAGTGACCAGCTACATTCCTGGTGAAGGTCACAACTTGCAGGAGCACTCGGTGGTGTTGATTCGCGGCGGCCGTGTCAAGGACCTTCCCGGCGTGCGCTACCACATCATTCGCGGCACCTTGGATGCCGTTGGTGTGGAAAACCGCCGCCAGGCCCGTTCGAAATATGGGACCAAACGCCCCAAGTAACTTGTTTGCTTGGCGGTCGGGCCTATAGTGGCCTGGCCGTGGCGAGGCCCCTGCTGCTGATGAGAGCTGGGGCTTTACTGTGCGTAGCGTAAGATCATTTACGGAAGAAGGCGATGCCTAGAAGACGCGAAGTACCCAAACGGGTAGCGATACCTGATGCAAAGTACCACAGCCGTGAAGTGGCTAAGTTCATCAACAAGATCATGCTTGATGGCAAGAAGTCCACGGCTGAAAACATCATGTACGGCGCCATGGACATTATCCGCGAGCGCACTGGCGAAGACCCGCTGAAGGTTTTCGGCAAGGCCCTGGACAACGTCCGGCCCCAGATCGAGGTCAAGAGCCGCCGTGTCGGTGGTTCCACCTATCAGGTTCCGGTTGAGATCCGGCCCGAGCGCCGCCAGTCCCTGGCCATGCGCTGGCTGATCAACTTCTCCCGCTCCCGTGGTGAAAAGACCATGGCCAACAAACTGGCCAATGAGTTCATGGACGCCGCCGCCGGTCGCGGGTCCTCGGTAAAGAAAAAAGAAGACACCCACCGCATGGCCGAGGCCAACAAGGCCTTCGCCCATTACCGCTGGTAGGGTTGGTTTAATTAAGGTTAAGACGAACCATGGCAACGGCAGCTAAAAACAGCGCGCACCGCAACATAGGCCTGATGGCGCACATCGATGCGGGCAAGACCACCACTACGGAACGGATCTTGTTCTACACCGGCGTGTCCCATCGTATGGGTGAGGTGCATGACGGCGCCGCTACCATGGACTGGATGGAGCAGGAGCAGGAACGCGGCATCACCATCACCAGCGCTGCCACCACCTGTTTCTGGAAAGACCACCGCATCAATATTATTGACACGCCGGGCCACGTCGACTTTACCATGGAAGTGGAACGCAGTCTGCGCGTGCTCGATGGTGTTGTGGCGGTCTTTTGCGCGGTTGGCGGCGTACAGCCCCAGTCCGAAACGGTTTGGCGCCAGGCCGACCGCTACGGCGTGCCGCGTATTGCCTTCATCAACAAGATGGACCGTATAGGCGCCGACTACCGCCGTTGTGTTGAGCAGATCCAGGCGCGCTTGGGCGCCAATCCGCTGCTGCTTCAGCTTCCTGTGGGAAACGAAGACGAATTCTGCGGCGTTATCGATCTGATTGACAACCGTATGGTCCGTTTCGGCACCGACGCCTACGGCATGGAATTGAGCTACGAAGATATTCCCGCCGAGATGGCCGACCAAGCCGAAGAAGCCCGCGTTTCCGTCATTGAGACCGCCTGCGAATTCGATGACGAGATGATGGAAAGCTACCTCGAAGGCGCCGAGCCAGAGGTCGCCGACATCAAGGCCGCTCTGCGCAAGGGCGTCCTGGAGATGAAGCTCATACCGGTGCTGGTGGGATCGGCCTTCAAGAACAAGGGTGTGCAAGAGCTGCTGGACGCGGTAGTTGATTACCTTCCGTCGCCTCAGGAAGCTGTTCAGGCCAAGGGCGTGGACGGCAATGGCGAAACAATCACTTGCCCGGCCGATGAAGATGCGCCTTTTGCAGCCCTGGCCTTCAAACTTTGGTCCGACCCATATGTGGGGCACCTGACCTTCCTGCGCGTTTATTCCGGCGTTCTTAAAAGCGGCGATACCGTATTCAATTCCAGCAAGGGCAAGAACGAGCGTGTTGGCCGCCTGCTACGGATGCACGCCAATGAGCGCGAGGAAGTCAAGGAAATCAAGGCCGGGGGCATCGTGGCCGCCGTTGGCCTGAAGCTGACCACCACAGGCGACACCTTGTGCGCCAAGAACCAGTCGATTCAGCTCGAGTCGCTGCATGTTCCCGAACCAGTGGTCGGCGTGGCAATCGAGCCCGACTCCAAACCCATGGCCGAAAAGCTGGGACAGGCCCTGGGACGAATCGCCGCTGAAGATCCGTCATTCAGGGTCGAGCGTAACGAAGAGACCAATCAGACCATCATTCGCGGCATGGGTGAACTTCACCTTGAGATCATCGTAGACAGGATCATGCGCGAGTTCAAGGTCGAGGCCACGGTGGGCGAGCCCCAGGTTTCCTACCGCGAGGCGATCCAGGACAAGGCAGAGAGCGACACCAAGTACGCCAAGCAGTCCGGCGGCCGCGGCCAGTACGGTCATGTCAAAATAGAAATGATACCTGGCGAGGCCGGTAGTGGTGTCGTCTTCAACAACAATATTGTTGGCGGTGTCATACCCAAGGAATATATTCGCTCGGTTGAAGCCGGTATCCGCGACGCAGCCCAAAAAGGCGTGCTGGCCGGATTCCCGGTGGAAGACGTGGAAATCAGCCTAGTGGACGGATCGTACCACGAGGTCGACTCCTCGGACCGTGCGTTTTTCATTGCCGCTTCCATTGCCTTCAAGGATGCCGCCAAAAAGGCGGGCCTGGGCCTGTTGGAGCCGGTGATGGCAGTGGAAGTGGTTACGCCCGAAGAATACATGGGTGACGTGATGGGTGACCTCGGAGTGCGCCGCGGAAAGATCCGCGACATCGAGTCTACATCCGGCACGCAAATCGTCAAAACGCATGTTCCGCTGGCGGCGATGTTCGGCTATGCCGGGGATCTACGTTCGGCTACTCAGGGCCGCGCCACATTTAGTATGGAATTTTCCCACTACGAACCAGTTCCCGCGGGCCTGGCCGAAGAGGTCATCGAGCGAGTGCAGCGGCAGCGCCGAGGCGACTCCCGCGGCATGGCTGCCTAGAGGAGGAACAATAAGTCATGGCCAAGGAAAAATTTGCACGAACTAAGCCGCACGTAAACGTGGGCACCATCGGTCACATCGACCATGGCAAGACCACTCTGACGGCAGCGATTACCAGGTGCCTCGCCTCTCGCGGCGGCGCCAAGTTCGTCGCCTTCGACGAGATTGACAAGGCCCCTGAAGAGCGCGAGCGCGGCATCACCATCGCGACGGCCCACGTCGAGTACGAGACGGCCAACCGTCACTACGCCCACGTGGACTGCCCGGGTCACGCCGACTACATCAAGAACATGATCACCGGCGCGGCCCAGATGGACGGCGCGATTCTGGTGGTTGGCGCCGACGACGGCCCGATGCCCCAGACCCGTGAGCACATTCTGCTGGCCCGCCAGGTCGGCGTGCCCGCCGTGGTGGTCTTCCTGAACAAGGTCGACATGGTCGATGACGAAGAGCTCATCGAGCTGGTGGACATGGAGCTTCGGGAGCTTCTGGACAAGTACGAGTTCCCCGGTGACGACACACCGATCGTCAAGGGCAGCGCCCTCAACGCCCTGAACTGCGGTTGCGGCAAAGACGGTTGCGAAGCCTGCCAGCCGGTTCTCGACCTGATGGCCGCGGTTGACGCGTTCGTGCCCGAGCCCGAGCGCGACGTGGACCAGCCGTTCCTGATGCCCATCGAAGACGTGTTCAGCATCAGCGGCCGCGGCACGGTTGTCACCGGTCGTGTGGAGCGCGGTGTGATCAACGTGGGCGAGGAAATCGAGATCGTGGGCATCCGCCCGACGATCAAGACGGTGTGCACGGGCGTCGAGATGTTCCGCAAGATCCTCGACACCGGCCAGGCCGGCGACAACATCGGCGTTCTGCTTCGCGGCACCAAGCGCGACGAAGTCGAGCGCGGTCAGGTTGTGGCCAAGCCCAAGAGCATTACGCCTCACACCAAGTTCAAGGCCGAGGTGTACGTGCTGAGCAAGGAGGAGGGTGGCCGCCACACTCCGTTCTTCAACGGCTATCGTCCCCAGTTCTACTTCCGGACCACCGACGTGACCGGCGTGGTTGAACTGCCCGAAGGCGTTGAAATGGTGATGCCCGGTGACAACGTGTCGGTAATCGGCACCTTGATCACCCCAATCGCAATGGAAAAAGAGCTTCGTTTCGCCATTCGCGAAGGCGGCCGCACTGTCGGCGCCGGCGTGATCAGCGAAATTATTGAGTAGACGTTCCCGCCGAAAAGGCGGGTCTTATGATGATTGTGCGGGAGATATCCCATGATCCAAAACCAGAAGATTCGCATCCGGCTCAAAGCCTATGATCATAGGCTGTTGGACCAAAGTGCAGCCGAGATCGTGGAGACCGCGCGGCGCACTGGTGCGAAAGTAGCGGGGCCGATTCCCCTGCCCACTCGCATCAATAAATACACGGTATTGCGTTCGCCGCATATCGACAAAAAGAGCCGCGAACAGTTCGAGGTCCGCACCCACAAGAGGCTGCTGGATATTCTGGAGCCGACGCAGCAGACCGTGGACGCCCTGATGAAGCTCGACCTGAGCGCGGGTGTTGACGTCGAGATCAAGCTGTAGTCAGTGGGGTGACCGTCATGTTAAAGGGACTTATTGGTAAAAAAGTGGGCATGACCCGCTTGTTCCTGGAAGAAGGCCGGGCTGTGCCGGTAACGGTGCTCGAGGTCGGACCTTGCCAGGTGGTGCAGATCAAGACCGAAGAAAAAGACGCTTACAGCGCCTTGCAGCTCGGTTTTGGCACTAAAAAAGAAACGAACACAACCAAGCCGATGAAGGGCCATTTCGCCGCGGCCGGTGCCGAAAACAAAGCCACGCTGAAAGAATTCCGCGTGGACGACACCGACGAGTTCGAACTGGGCCAGACCATCACCGCCGAGATGTTCCAAATGGGCGAAACGGTGCATATCACCGGTAAGACCAAAGGACGCGGTTTCTCGGGCGTGGTCAAGCGTCACGGCTTTGGCGGCGGTCGGGCCACCCACGGTTGCACGACCCATGACAAACCCGGCTCGATCGGTCAGAGTGCCGACCCGGCGAGGGTCTTGAAGGGCAAACGTATGCCCGGCCGCTATGGCGTGGATCGCACCCAGGTGCGCAACCTCAAGGTCGTGGACGTTCGTCCCGAGCAAAACCTGGTTGTGGTCAAGGGCGCGGTTCCCGGCCCCAACGGCGGCATCATTCTGATTGAGAAGGCGGGCTAAGCCCGACTGGTGAGAAAATGCCCAAGGTCGATATATACGATGAAATGAAAAAGAAGGTCGGCGAGATCGACTTGTCCGAAGAAGTATTCGGCGCCGAGGTCAAGCCCCACCTTCTGCATGAAGTGGTTGTTTGGCAGCTCGCCAAACGCAGGGCCGGTACGGCCAGCGCCAAGACCCGGGCCGAAGTTCGTGGCGGCGGCCGCAAGCCGTGGCGTCAAAAGGGCACGGGCCGGGCAAGGGTCGGTTCCCGCAACAGCCCCTTGTGGCGGGGTGGAGGCGTCGTCCATGGTCCCAAGCCGCGGGATTATGGCTACAACGTGCCCAAGAAAGTCCGTAAGGCCGCACTCTGCAGCGCTCTTTCGGACAAACTGGCCGAGGAGAAGCTGGACGTCATCAAGGGCTTCGGCCTGGACGAGATCAAGACCAAGGCCTTTGTGGAAGTGCTCAATCGTTTTGACACCGACAATGTCTTGGTGATCGTTCCAGACATGGACGAAGTTCTTGAGAAGAGCGCTCGCAACGTGCCAAAGGTTAAGGTGCTTCGTGCCGAGGGCCTCAATGTTTACGACATTCTGCGCTATGACCGTTTGATGCTCCTGGAGCCCGCGGTCGGGCGGATTGAGGAGGCCTTGTCGTGAAAAACCAAAACGATGTTATTCGCAGGCCTCTGATCACCGAGAAAGGCACCTTTGCCAAAGAGGAAGACAACCAATTACTCTTCGAGGTTGATCGCAGAGCCAACAAGGTTGAAATCCGCAAGGCGGTTGAAGAATTGTTTGATGTCGAGGTGCTGAAAGTCCGCACGGTATCAATCAAGGGCAAGACCAAGCGGATGGGCCGCATCATGGGTAAACGCAGCGACAAGAAGAAGGCCTACGTTACTTTGGCTCCCGGCCATAACGTGGAATTCTTCGAGGGCGCGTAAACCTTTGGCCAATTGCGGCAACGGCTAGCTGGAGAGACAGAAGCTCATGGCTATCAAAAAATATAAACCAACCTCACCGGGTAGAAGGTTCCAGACGCAACTCGTGCGCGAAGAAGTAACCAAGCACGAGCCTGAAAAAAGCCTTCTGGAGCCCATGAAAAAAACCGGTGGGCGAAACAACTACGGCCGTGTCACCGCCCGTCATCGCGGTGGAGGACACAAGCGCCAGTACCGCCGAATCGACTTCAAGCGGGAGAAGTACGGCATTCCCGCCAAGGTCGCAGGCATCGAATACGATCCCAACCGTTCGGCCAACATCGCCCTGCTGCACTATCAGGACGGCGAGAAGCGATACATCCTGGCCCCCAAGGGCCTCAAGGTTGACGATGTGATCGTAAGCGATTTCAAGGCTGACATCCGGCCTGGCAACGCCATGCCTTTGGAGTCGATGCCTTTGGGTACGCTTTTGCACAACGTCGAGCTCAAAATCGGCGGCGGCGCCCAAATGGTGCGTAGCGCCGGTACATACGCGCAGCTCATGGCCAAGGAAGGCGAATACGCCATTCTGAAGCTGCCTTCGGGCGAAATGCGTAAAGTGCACCGCAAGTGCCGGGCCACAGTAGGCCAGGTGGGCAACGAACAGTACGAGAACGTCAGCCTGGGTAAGGCCGGTCGTACTCGCTGGCTGGGCAAGCGGCCTCGGGTCCGTGGTGTGGCAATGAACCCTGTCGACCACCCGATGGGTGGTGGCGAAGGCAAGAGCAGTGGTGGCCGTCACCCCTGCAGCCCGTGGGGTATGCCCGCCAAGGGCTTCCGCACCCGCAAGAAGAAGCCTTCGGACAAATTCATCGTCCGCCGGCGCACCAAGTAGGGGAGACTGCACATGCCGCGTAGTTTGAAAAAAGGACCTTTCGTCGATGGTCACCTGTCCCAAAAAGTCGGTCAGGCCATCGATACCGGTAGCCGCAAGGTCATCAAGACTTGGAGCAGGCGTTCGACGATTATGCCCGAGTTCGTAGGATTGACTTTTGCGGTGCATAACGGCAAAAAATTTGTCCCGGTGTTTGTGACCGAGAACATGGTCGGACACAAGCTGGGCGAATTCTCGCCGACGCGCACCTACTACGGCCATGCCGCCGACAAGAAGGGCAAGAAGAGGTAGAGGGCATTATGGAAGCCACAGCAAAAGCTAAATTTGTGCGCATCTCGCCCCGTAAAGCCCGTCTGGTAGCTGACGCAGTTAGGGGTATGCGCGTAGAAGAAGCTCTGAACAAGCTGAAGTTCACGCCGAAAAAGGCCGCGGGCCTGGTGTCTAAGGTTATCGCCAGCGCGGTGGCCAATGCCACAAACGAAAGCAACGTCAACGTCGACAAACTGTACGTGAAGGCTGCTTTCGTCGATGGCGGACCGACCCTGAAGCGGTGGCGCCCCCGGGCCATGGGCAGAGCTTTTATTATCAGAAAACGGACCAGCCACATCACCGTGGTTGTGGCCGAGCGTTAAGGAGACCTGGATGGGACAGAAAGTACACCCGATAGGTTTCAGGCTGGGAGTGATCCGCACCTGGGATTCCCGGTGGTTTGCCAGCAAGCGCGATTACTCGGCGTTGGTGTTTGAGGATTACAAAATCCGCAAATACTTGAAGAAAAAGCTCTTCAACGCCGGTGTTCCCAAGATTGAGATCGAGCGCGCGGCCAACAAGGCAAAGATCCGTATCCACGCGGCCAGGCCTGGAATCGTCATCGGCAAAAAAGGCGCCGAGATCGAGATCATCAAAAAAGACCTGGAAAAGCTGATCAAGCGTGAGGTCATGCTGGATATCCACGAAGTGCGCAAGCCCGAAGTGGACGCCCAGTTGGTTGCCGAAGGCGTGGCCAGCCAGCTTATCAGGCGCATCGCCTTCCGCAGGGCCATGAAACGTGCCGTGACTTCGGCCATGAGACTTGGCGCCCAGGGCATTCGTATCCAGTGCGCCGGCCGGTTGGGCGGCGCTGAAATGGCCCGCCGCGAGTGGTACCGCGAAGGCCGCGTGCCTCTGCACACGCTGCGCGCCGATATCGACTATGGCTTTGCCGAAGCCCGCACCACCTACGGAATCATTGGTATCAAGGTGTGGATCTTCAAGGGCGAGGTTATCGAAGAGAAGGACAAGACTCAGGCGCAGGCCTCCTAGGGCCCGCTTGGAAAGGCATAGATAAATGCTCGCGCCAAAAAGAGTAAGACACCGTAAGGTGATGAAGGGCCGGATGCGCGGCAAATGCCAGAGCGGCAACCGGGTATCCTTCGGGCAGTTCGGCTTGCAGGCCGTGGGCTCGGGCTGGATGACCAACCAGCAGATCGAGGCCGCCCGTATCGCCATTACGCGCCACATCAAGCGCGGCGGTAAGGTCTTCATCCGGGTTTTCCCGGACAAGCCCTATACCAAAAAGCCCGCTGAGACACGTATGGGCAAGGGTAAAGGCTCTCCCGAAGGTTGGGTGGCCGTGGTCAGACCCGGCCGGATGATCTACGAGATCGACGGCGTGGCCAAGGATACGGCCAAAGAGGCTCTGCGTCTGGCAAGCCAAAAACTGCCGTTCAAGACGCGTATTGTCGAAAGGGGCTGAGGTCATGAACGCTACTGAACTCAGAGGTCTTTCGGTAGAAGAACTCAACAACAAGCTGGATGACCTGCGCCAGGAGCTTTTCAATCTGAAGTTCCAAAACGCCACGGGCCAGCTGGACAACCCCAACAAACTGGGGCAGACCAAAAAAGATATCGCCCGCGTTCTGACGGTCATGCGGGAAATCGAATTGGCCGGTCAGTAAAGGGTACGAAAAGGCTAAGGTGCTTCCATGGCAAATAGTGAACGCGGGAATACCAAAGCTCTCACCGGTGTCGTGGTGAGTGACAAAATGGATAAGACGGTGGTTGTCCGGGTGGAGCGCCTGGTCAAACACACTATTTACAAAAAATACGTGCGGCGCCGGGCCAATTACATGGTCCACGACGAGGCCAATGACTGCCATGTGGGCGATACCGTGCTCATCAGGCAGTGCCGCCCAATGAGCAGGCACAAGCGCTGGCGCATCAGCAAGGTGCTGGAGCGGGTCGCCTAAGGGCCCCGAGGAGTAGACGCCATGATCCAGCCTGAAACAAATTTGCAGTCTGCCGACAATTCCGGCGCCAAGAAGCTCTATTGCATCAAGGTGCTGGGCGGCTCCAAGAGGCGTTACGCCAGCCTTGGGGATGTCATCGTGGTCTCGGTGAAAGAGGCCCTGCCCAACTCCAAGGTGAAAAAGGGCGACGTCATGAAGGCCGTGGTGGTGCGCACCGCCAAGGAAGTGCACCGCCCCGACGGCTCCGCAATCAAATTCGACGATAATTCCGCCGTGCTGATTAATACGGCGGGTGAGCCCATCGGCACCCGTATCTTCGGCCCGGTGGCTCGCGAACTGAGGGCAAAGCGTTACATGAAGATCGTCTCGCTGGCGCCCGAAGTCTTGTAGGTGTAGTCATGAGTATTAAGCTGCACATCAAAAAAGACGACAAGGTCATTGTCACCGCCGGCCGCGACCGCGGCAAAATCGGCAAGGTGCTCAGGGTCCTGCCCGAAAAAAACCGGGCCGTCGTGGAAAAAGTGAACGTGGTCAAGCGCCACACCCGGCCCAACCAGGCCGGCCAGGGCGGCATCGTCGAAAAAGAGATGCCGATCCACATCAGCAACTTGAAGCTCGTCTGCGACAAGTGCGGTGAGGCTTCGCGCCTGGGCCGCAAGGTCCTCGACGACGGCAAGATCAGCCGCTTCTGCAAAAAGTGCGGCGAACTGGTGGACGCTTAAACGCGTATTTTATTAACCCGTTGGACGAGCCGGGCACATGGCGGCTTCAAAGCGGTGAGAGATGGCTGACAAAAAGAAAAATAAAGAAAATGAGCCGGCACCGGCTCAGCCTCAAGAAAAGGTTGAGCCGCGGATGCGGGAGAAGTATTTGCAGGACTGCGTGCCGCAGCTGATAGAGCAATTCTCCTACGGCAATATAATGCAGGTGCCCAAGCCGGTTAAGGCCGTCCTTAACATCGGTGTGGGCGAGGCTATCCAGAACATCAAAGTGCTGGAAAACGCCGCCGACGAGCTTACGCTCATTTCCGGTCAAAAGGCGATGATCAACCGTGCGCGCCGGTCCATCGCTTCGTTTAAGCTCAGGGAGGGCATGCCCATCGGAACATCGGTGACGTTACGCGCCGAAAAGATGTGGTTTTTCCTTGATAAATTGATGAACGTCGCCCTGCCCCGCGTGCGCGACTTCAGGGGTGTCAGCCCCAAGGCCTTTGACGGCCGCGGCAACTACACCCTGGGTATTAAAGAACACATTATTTTTCCCGAGATTGAGTACGACAAGATCGACAAGGTCAAGGGAATGAATATCACGATAGTAACCACGGCCCAGACCGACGAGGAAGGGCGCGCATTGCTTAGGCTTTTAGGCATGCCCTTTAAAGCCTAAGGTTAGTATTTAGGAGGATTCAGTGGCCAGAAAGGCTCAAATGGAAAGGCAATTGCGCGATCCTAAGTTCCAGGTGCGCTATCGCAACCGCTGCCCCATCTGCGGGCGGTCGAGGGCCTACATTAGAAAATTCGGCATCTGCCGCGTCTGCTTCCGTAATATGTCGCTGCGCGGTGAGATTCCCGGCGTAATCAAAAGCAGCTGGTAGGGAGACGAGCAATGTCTATGCATGATCCAATCGCCGACATGCTCACCCGCATTCGCAATGCCGCGGGAGCCCGGCTGACTGAAGTGGAACTGCCTAGTTCGAAGATCAAGGCCGCCATCGCCAAAACCATGAAGGAAGAGGGCTATATCGCCGACTTCGAGGTTATAGAGGACAAACCGCAGGACAGGCTGAAGATCAAGCTGAGATACCACGGCAACCGCAGCGTTATCGAAGGTATCAAGCGCATCAGTAAGCCCAGCCGTCGGGTATACGTGCCTCACGGTGAAGTGCCCAAGATTCGCTCGGGCCTGGGCGTCGCCATCCTTTCGACCAACAAGGGCGTGGTTACCGACCAATTTGCCCGCAAGGAAGGCATCGGCGGCGAAATCCTGTGCGAAATCTGGTAGGGGTGCGGGAGAAACTGTCATGAGTCGTATTGGTAAACTGCCGGTGGCGATTCCCTCGGGCGTCGAGGTGAAGATCCAGGGGCAGAACGTTGAAATAAAGGGTGCCAAGGGCTCGCTTAGCCGCGAGATCCATCCCTTGGTGGAAATCATCCAAGACGAGGGTGAACTCCGGGTCAAACCCCGTGAGGAGTCCAAAAACGCCATAGCCCTGTGGGGCCTGAGCCGCTCGCTTATCAACAACATGGTTGAAGGCGTCAGCAAGGGCTACACCAAGGTGCTGGAGATCAACGGCGTGGGTTACCGTGCCGAACTGGCCGGCAACACCTTGAAGCTCACCCTGGGCTTCAGCCATCCGGTTGAGTTTGAGCTGCCCAACGGCGTTAGCGGTGCCGTGGATAAAAACACGATCATCACCCTGACCAGCCACGATAAGGAACTGCTGGGCCAGACTGCGGCCACCATTCGCCGCTACAGGCCCCCCGAGCCTTACAAGGGCAAGGGCATCAAGTATTCCGATGAGGTCATCCGCCGCAAGGTCGGTAAGGCCGGCGTGAAGTAATCCACTCGGGTATTAACCCGGGATGTGATAAAAGGTAAGAGGAAATGGGCAAGACCAATCCCAGGGCAGTGGCCCGGCAGAAGCGCAAAACCAGGGTGCGCCGCAAGATTCGCGGCACCGCTGATCAACCGCGCCTGTGTGTGTTCCGTTCGCTGAACAACATATACTGCCAGGTCATCGACGACGACAAGGGCCAGACTCTGGCCTCGGCCAGCAGCATGGCGGGCGCAACAGCCCAAGAGCCCGGACACAAGGGCAATGTGGCTACCGCCAAAAAAGTAGGTCTGGCTATAGCTGAAGCCGCCAAGGCGGCAGGCGTTACCAAAGTGGTGTTCGATCGCAACGGCTTTTTGTATCATGGCCGGATCAAGGCATTGGCCGACGGAGCCCGCGAAGGCGGTTTGGAGTTCTAGCCGGACGGCCTTAGCCTCACCGGTATAGGAAGGATTGAAGCCTTGCTGGATAACAGAAGGAAAAAGAAAGAAACTTTCGAAGAAGAATCGCAACTTATCGACAAGGTTGTTCATATCAACCGCGTCGCCAAGGTCGTCAAGGGCGGCCGGCGTTTCTCCTTCTCGGCTGTGGTCGTTGTGGGCGACGGTGAGGGCAGCGTGGGTTTCGGCCTGGGCAAAGCCAACGAAGTGCCCGAGGCCATTCGCAAGGGCGTTGAAAAGGCCAAGCGCGATATGAAACCCGTGCCCATCAGCGGTGGCACGATTCCGCATCCCATCACCGGACGTTACGGTGCCGGTCGTGTGGTGTTGCGGCCGGCCCGCCCCGGTACGGGCGTGATCGCCGGCGGCGCTGTGCGCGCCGTGCTTGAGGCCGCGGGTGTCACCGACATCCTGACAAAGACACTGGGTACCAACAACCCCCACAACGTCATCAAGGCCACATTGGAAGGCCTGCGCAGCCTTAAAAACGCCGATCAGGTGGCCAAGGTTCGTGGAATCGACGTAAACAAGTTGGAACCTGATTTTTAGGCCAAAAGCGCTGGAGGTGCATCATGGCGGGTACCATCCGCGTCAAGCTTGTTAAAAGCGGCATCGGCCATACGCAGCGCCAGAAAGATACGCTGCGGGGCATGGGCCTGAACAAGCTGCAAAAAGTTGTGACATTGGAAGACACTCCGGCCATCCGTGGCATGGTCAAAAAAGTGGAGCATCTTGTTAAGGTGCTGCCTGATTCGGAGTAATCAGCGATGAAGCTGAATGAACTTAAGCCGGCTGCCGGCTCTAAAAAGAACAGAAAGCGCATCGGTCGCGGCAAGGGCTCGGGCTGGGGCAAGACCTCGGGCAAGGGCCATAAGGGCCAGAACAGCCGCAGCGGCGGTGGTGTGCGTCCCGGCTTCGAGGGTGGCCAGATGCCTTTGCATCGCCGCCTGCCCAAGCGCGGATTCAAGAATATTTTCCGCAAGAAGATTGCCGAAATCAACTTGCGCGACCTAAACCGCTTCGATGCGGGCAGCGTAGTCGACGCCCAGGCTCTGGCCGAGGCCGGCCTGATCAAGGGCCAGTTCGACGTGATAAAGCTGTTGGGCCAAGGCGAAGTGGATCGGGCTCTGACCGTCCAGGTGGACAGGGTCAGCGAAAGTGCCAAGGCGAAGGTTGAAGCTGCTGGTGGAACGGTGGAGTTGAGTTAAGTGGCCATCGAAGGCGTCGGAAACATTGGCAAGGTTCCGGAGCTGCGCAAGCGGGTCCTGTTTACGTTGATGATGTTGGCTGTGTACCGGATTGGCTGCGCCATTCCCACACCCGGCGTCGATGGCGCGGCATTGGCCGCCTTTTTCCAACACACCAATCTTCCGTTGCTGGGCTTGGTCAACATGTTCAGCGGCGGGGCCTTGGAGCGCATGAGTATCTTCGCTCTGGGCATCATGCCCTACATCAGCGCCAGCATCATCATGGAGTTGCTGACGGTGGTGAGCCCGCGCCTGGCCGAGCTTAAAAAGGAAGGCCAGGAGGGGCGCAAGAAGATCACTCAGTACTCCCGCTACGGCACGGTGCTGCTATCGCTGATCCAGGGCTACGCCATCGCGGTGGGCTTGGAGAACATGCAATCACCGGCCGGCGGCCTTGTCGTCCCCGACGGAGGATGGGCCTTCCGGTTGATGACCATGATCACCCTGACCGCGGGCACCGCCTTTATCATGTGGCTGGGTGAACAGATCACAGAACGCGGCATCGGCAACGGTATCAGCCTGATCATTTTTGCCGGTATCGTGGCGCGCCTGCCATCAGCCATCTTCGACACCATCCGCATGGTGCGGGTCGGCGAGGTCAGCGTTTTCATGCTGGTGTTGCTGCTGGTCATGATGGTGGTGGTTATCGCGGCGATCTGCTTCGTGGAGCAGGGCCAAAGGCGCATTCCGGTGCAGTATGCCAAGCGTGTCGTTGGGCGTCGCATGTACGGCGGCCAGACAACGCACCTGCCGTTGAAGGTCAACACCGCGGGCGTTATCCCGCCGATCTTCGCCAGCAGCATCATCATGTTCCCGTCGACCATCGCCCAGTTCATCGACGTGCCCTGGGTGAAGCAGATGGCGGCCTACATGACGCCGGGCGGCTGGGTCTACAACCTCGTTTACATCGCCATGATCGTTTTCTTCTGCTACTTCTACACGGCGGTGCAGTTCAACCCCACCGACGTGGCCGACAACATGAAGAAGTACGGTGGATTTGTTCCGGGCATACGCCCAGGCAAACGCACGGCTGACTATATCGACAGGGTTTTGACCAGGTTGACTCTGGGCGGTGCCGTATACGTCTCGGCGGTGTGCGTGTTGCCCACGGTTCTGATCACCCAGTTCAACGTGCCGTTCTACTTCGGTGGCACGGCGCTGCTGATCGTCGTGGGCGTGGCCTTGGACACCATGGGCCAGATAGAAAGCCATCTCATGAGCAGGCACTACGACAGCCTTATGAAAAAAGGCGTGATAAAAGGCAGATAGAAGAGAGGCTCCAGATTTCGGGGGCCAGTAAATATAGATGCAATTTTTCAGGGAGCGGGACATGAATCTGATACTGTTGGGCCCTCCAGGCGCCGGTAAAGGCACTCAGGCTAAAAAACTGATTGATGCTTACGGAATTCCGCAAATTTCCACTGGCGATATGCTTCGTGAGGCTGTAAAGAACCAGACCGAGTTGGGCATCGAAGCCAAGAAATTCATGGATGCCGGCAAGCTGGTCACCGACGAAATCGTCATCGGCCTGGCCAAGGACCGTATGGGCCAGCCTGACTGCGAAAAAGGCTTCATGCTCGACGGCTTCCCCCGGACCGTTCCCCAGGCCGAGGCTCTGGACAAGGTTCTCGAGGATATGGGCCGCAAGATCGACCACGTGGTTAGCATCGAAGTGCCCAGCAGCGAACTGTTGGGTCGTTTGACCGGCCGCCGCACCTGCAAGGACTGCGGCGCGGGCTTCCACGTAATGTTTGATCCGCCCAAAGTAGAGGGTAAATGCGACAAGTGCGGCGGCGAGCTGTACCAGCGCGACGATGACAATGAGGCGACCGTGTCCAATCGCCTGACGGTCTACGAGGACTCCACCAAGCCTCTGATCGACTACTATCAGGCCAAGACCCTGCTGCGGCCCATCGATGGTGTTGGTTCCATCGACGATATTTTTAGCCGCGTCAAGGCCGTTCTGGGCTAGGTTGAGAAAGAGCCGGCAGCTCGTGATTATACTAAAAAGCCCGGAAGAAATAGAACTGATGCGCGAGGCCAACAAGATTGTGGGCCGTGTGCTGCAAGCGGTCAGTAAAGAAGCCAAACCGGGTGTTACCACGGCCGAACTGGATAAGATGGCCGAGGATATGTGCCAAAACGCGGGTTGCCGGCCCGCTTTCAAGGGATACCATGGATACCCCTTTTCGTTGTGCTGCTCGGTCAACGAGCAGGTGGTGCATGGCTTCCCCGGTGACAGGCCCCTGAAAGATGGGGACATCCTGTCAATGGACTTCGGCGTTGTAAAAGACGGTTTCTATGGCGACAGCGCCACGACTGTGGCCATAGGAGAAGTCAGCACTGAGGCCAAAAGGCTCATGGATGCCACCAAGAAGTCTCTTGACGCGGGAATCGAGCAGGCCCGGCCGGGCAACCGGTTGGGCGATATATCCGCGGCCGTTCAAAAGACGGCGGAGGACGCGGGCTTCAGCGTGGTAAGACAATTCGTCGGCCATGGAATAGGCAGGGCCTTGCACGAAGATCCCCAGGTGCCCAACTTCGGGAAAAAGGGCAAGGGGCTGCAACTCAAGGCCGGAATGGTCTTGGCCATAGAGCCAATGGTGAATGCTGGCGGTGTGGAAGTAAAAATTCTATCCGACGGCTGGACGGCAGTGACAGTGGACGGTAAACTTTCTGCCCACTTCGAGCATACGGTGGCCATTACCGATAACGGTCCCCGGATTCTGAGTTTGCCTTAAGGGGCCAAGAGTCACTACAGGCGAAGAGGGCCAATTTCGGCCTTTTGCGTGTTCCACTTAGGCGCGCGATTATTGGAAAAAGGTAAGGCTCATGAAAGTGCGAGCATCAGTGAAAAAGATCTGCAAAGACTGCAAGATCATCAGGCGCAACGGCGTTGTCCGTATCGTCTGCAAGAAAAACCCTCGTCATAACCAGCGTCAGGGTTAAGGAGGTAGCGCGTGGCACGTATCGCAGGCATAGATTTGCCCCGCAATAAGCGTATTGAAGTGGCGCTAACCTATATTTACGGCATCGGACTGAGCACGTCCCAGAAGATCCTGGACATTGCCGGCGTTAACCCGGACACCAAGAGCGATGCGCTCTCCTCCGAAGAGGTTAACCGCATTCGTCAGGTCATTGACGACAGCTACACGGTGGAGGGTGACCTGCGCCGTGAAGTATCGATGAATATCAAACGGTTGATGGACCTGGGTTCATACCGCGGGCTTCGTCACCGTCGTGGTCTGCCGGTAAACGGTCAGCGCACGCGGACCAACGCCCGCACCCGCAAGGGACCGCGCCGGGCCGTGGTTGGTAAGAGGAAGAAGTAAATGGCCAAAGCGCAGAAGAAGACCGTTCGTAAGCGCAAGGAACGTAAAAACGTTCCCACGGGCGTAGTTCACATCCAGTCTACGTTCAACAACACCATCATCACCATTTGCGATGTCCAGGGAAACACGATTTCCTGGGCCTCTGGCGGTGCGCAGGGTTTCAAGGGCTCCCGTAAGTCCACTCCCTTTGCCGCCCAGTTGGCAGCTGAAGATGCGGCCAAAAAGGCAATTGATAATGGTATGCGCACGGTTGAGGTCAATGTGAAGGGCCCGGGTGCCGGCCGCGAAGCCGCCCTGCGCGCCATCAGCAACGCGGGTCTAAACGTCTCGGTCATTCGCGACGTTACTCCTGTCCCGCACAATGGCTGCCGTCCGCCTAAACGGCGTCGAGTTTAGGCCCCACAGGGCCTCGATTATACGGAGGAACTATCTTGGCAAGGTACAGAGGTTCCGTTTGCCGGCTATGCCGCCGGGAAATGCAGAAACTTTACCTCAAGGGCGACCGTTGCTTTGGCGACAAATGCGCCGTTGAACGCAGGACATATCCGCCGGGTCAGCACGGCCAAAACCGTCGCATGAAGCCCAGCGATTATGGTATTCAGCTTCGCGAAAAGCAGAAGGTCAAGCGCATGTACGGCCTGGCGGAAAAGCAATTCCGCCTGACATACCATCGCGCCTCTGCCATGCGCGGAGTGACCGGCCACAATTTGCTTCAGCTTCTGGAGCGCCGGCTGGACAACGTTGTCTATCGCCTTGGATTTGCAAACAGCCGCAATCAAGCCAGACTATGGGTTCGGCATGGCCACTTCACCATCAACGGGCACAAGGTAAATATTCCTTCGGCTCTGGTTAAAGCTGGTGATGTGGTGGCTGTCGCCCCCAAGAGCCGCGAAATCGGCCAAATCAAAGAGGCTATGGAAACTGTCGCCCGGCGCACCATCCCCAGTTGGCTGGAAGTGGAGGCCAAGGAGTTCAGCGGAACGGTGAAAGCCCTGCCCACCCGCGAGGAGCTGACAGTGCCCATGCAGGAGCAGCTCATCGTGGAGCTCTACTCCCGCTAGCACCTCTTAACCCGACTCTACGGAGGAGCTCATGGAGAGGAACTGGAGAGAGCTGATCAAGCCCTTGCGGCTCGAAGTGGACGAACAGAGCCAGAGCGGAAGCTATGGCAAATTTTCCTGCGAGCCCCTGGAGCGGGGTTTTGGCCACACAATCGGCAACGCCTTGAGACGTATTCTGATCTCGTCGTTGCAGGGTTCGGCCATAACCAACGTGCGCATGGATGGGGTGCTTCACGAGTTCTCGACCATACCCGGAGTGCTTGAGGATGTAACAGACATCATCCTCAACCTGAAGGGTGTGCGGCTGCGATACCTTGGCTTCGAGCCTACTACGCTGACCATCAGCGCGGCTGGCGAGAGTGTGGTAAAGGCCGGCGACATCAAAGTGCCGCCCGATGTGGAGATCCTCAATCCGGAGCACCATATCGCCACGCTCAGCCCCGAAGGCAAGCTCCAGGCCGAGTTGACGGTATGCACCGGCAAGGGCTATGTGGCCGCCGAGCGCAATAAAAGTGAAGACGACCCCATCGGAATGATTGCCATTGATGCGGCGTTTTCGCCAATAGTAAAAGTTAGTTATGTGGTCACCCAGGCACGCGTGGGGCAGATCACCGACTACGACAAACTGACCCTTGAAGTACACACCAACGGCTCAGTACGGCCCGAGGACGCGGTGGCCTATTCGGCCAAGATTCTCAAGGAGCAGTTGCAGATATTCATCAACTTCCCCGAGGAGCCTGAACCGGTCGTCGAGGAAGAACGGGAAGAACCCAAGCTCAACGAGAACCTGTTCCGTACGGTCGATGAGCTTGAGTTGAGTGTGCGTAGCGCCAACTGCCTCAAGAACGCCGACATCAAGTACATCGGCGAGTTGGTGCAGCGTAGCGAGGCCGAGATGCTCAAAACAAAGAATTTCGGCCGCAAGTCGCTCAACGAGATCAAGGAAATGCTAACTGACATGGGCCTTTCTCTGGGCATGAAGCTCGACAGCTTCCCGCTCCGGGAGGACCTTGAGAATAGGGAAAAGGAAAAATGAGACACCGCAGGCTAAGCACGAGACTGTCGCGCGATACGGCCCACCGAAAGGCCATGATGCGCAATCTGGTGACCTCGCTGTTTGAGCACGAGCGGGTCGAGACCACCCAGACCAAGGCAAAGGAACTCAAGCGCGCCGCCGACAAGATGATTACCCTGGCCAAGCGCGGCGACCTGCACGCCAGGCGGCAGGCGGAGTCATTCATCCGCAGCCACCAGGTCTGCGGCAAGCTCTTTGCCGAAGCCAACCAACGCTTCCAGAATCGTAGCGGCGGTTATGTTCGCGTGGTTCCCTCCCGCATCCGCCGGGGCGATGCCGCTCCCATGGCCATTGTGGAACTGGTCTCCGCTTCGGACAAATAGCGGCCCTTTCGCCAAGACACAAATGAAGGACCGGCCCGCGTGATGGTCACGCAGGCCGGTCTTTTGCTGTTTGGCTATGGCGTGGGTAGATTTTCCAGGAAATTCAATACGATATTGAAGGTTTCGCCGTTTTTGTCGTCCAACCAGAAGTTGTGGGGCTTGCCCGGCAGATAGATATAGTCCGCGCCCAGTTTGTTGGCCAGTTTGGACATGGCCGCGGGGGGCATGAAATAGTCATGCTCAGCGGCCACCAGCAGGCGCGGCGAACGGCCCAGGGGCGGGTTGGCCCGGCAAAGGCCAAGCCCCATGGACAGGATGACCATGGCCGGTTCGGGGACCAGGGCCTGGAGGTAATCAGGCAGGCGCTCTTCGGGCATGCCCGGCCAAAAGAGCTGGCGGGCCATCTTGGGCGTGCTGGTGGCCACGGCCATGCCGATCATGGGTTTGAACAGAGCAGCCGGGTATTGAAGACCCATCTTGGCAAGACGTGAAATAGGCAGACCTGATCCGGGCAGCGGCGCCAAGAGAACCGCGGGCAGATCCACAGCCTCCAGCAGCTTCTGGACGATCCAGCCCCCCATTGAATGACCGATGATTACGGGATTTTTCAAAGAGGCAACGGCCCTTGTTGCATAAGCAGCGTAATGGGCCGTTGTGGTCATGGCCGGCAAAGGCCAGGCCTGGGAGCCGTGTCCGGGCAAATCCAGCAGGTGCGCCCGCCAGCCCGCTTTGGCCGTGGATGCGGCCAAAGCCTCCCAGCACCATGCGCCGTGCCAGGCACCGTGAATGAAAAGTACATCCCTGCCCGTGGAATCAGGGTTAAGGCTCTCCATGGCCACCGGAACATGGTCGAACGGCTGAGCCATCGATTCTCCCCTTATTTGTCGCCTGATTTCCTTTTACTCAACCGGTCCACTATGCGTTCGGCATAGCTGTGTTCATCCAGTACGGATGAGCCTGGCCGCAGTTCACCCAACTTCATGGTCAGGTAATTGAGGCGTTTGAGGGCCTTGTAGCGTGTTTTTTCATCGGTGGCATTGGCCAATAGGTCCTCAACCTGGACCAGTTCGGCGCGTGCTTCAATTTCCGGCGGCGTGAAACCGGCGTTTTTCAGCACCTTGAAAGCCATGCGCAGGTCATCGGGAACACGTGAATCGTCTTCAATGATCATGGGTTTGCCCTTGCCGGGCAAGTTGTCCATTTCGCCGCGTTCCGTGGCCTGTTTTATTCTTTCCTCGGCGATTTTGGCGATGATGCCCAAAACCATGAGGCTCTCCTGTTGAGTATTTCGGCAAAAGTATATCGCAATGGGACCGGTTGGGGGAAGTTTATGTTCAGCCCCCCAGACGGGACATTTGGCAGCCGCTTGGCGCTTGCCTGTCCGGCTTGGTGTAGCCGTGGCGCCTGGGCTTGTTTTGGGCCGCCGAGGCGATGGCCTCGGCAAGTTGATCGTCAGATGCGTCGGAACGCAGAATAGGGGCCAGGGCGACGCGGCGGTCATTGAACAGGCAAGGCACCAGGTAGCCGTCGGAAGTCAGGCGCAGGCGGTTGCATTGATCACAGAAATGACTGCTGATGGCGCTGATCACGCCTATCTCTCCGGCCCAGCCTTCGGGCTTGTAGCGCCTGGCCGGACCGTCGGCTGAATTGTTGGTAAGGGGCTGCAAGGAAGCGATGCGCTTCAGACGGCGCAGGACATCGTCGGAAGATACAAAACGATCCGGCCGGTAGGCTGTTTGGCGGCCCACGGGCATGTATTCGATAAAGCGTACGGCCAAAGGCTTTTGGTGAGCCAGGGCGGCGAATTCCTCCAACTCGTCTTCATTGAGCCCGGCCATGGGCACCACGTTGAGCTTAACCTGCAATTCGGGCCGTTGCAGGGCCATGTCCAGGCCGTGTATGATCTCCTTGAGCGCGGCCGGGCCATGCTCCGGCGGCAAACCGGCTATGGCGGCAAAGCGCTCTGGTCTGAGCGTATCCAGGCTCAAGTTGATGGTGGAAACGCCGCCGGCTATAAGGTCATCCAGGCGGCGCGCCAAAATCATGCCGTTTGTGGTCAGGCGTATGTCCGGCCTGGGGTCGAGCTTTCCAAACAGTTCCAGCAGGTAATTAATGTTGCGCCTGAGTAGTGGTTCGCCGCCGGTCAGGCGGATTTTCTCCACGCCCATGGATACGGCTATCCGGGCAACCCTGGCAATTTCCTCAAGGCGCAGGATTTCTTCGTGCGGTATTTTGGGCACGCCTTCCGGAGGCATGCAGTATACACAACGCAGGTTGCACCGGTCAGTGAGTGAAATTCGCAGGTAATTTAATTTTCTGCCGAAATTGTCAATAAGTGTCGGAAAACCTTGAATGTCGGATTGTTCGCCACTATTAGCGGTCATCTGGTATGCCTATCAAAAAAACATGTAAAGATAACTTAGTTTAGTACCACCAACACCGTGCGTCAATGACTCACCATGGCTTTACACCATTGCACCACCAGGGTCAGTTTTTCATATTCGCTCTTCATTTGCATGTCATAGTTTGTTTTAGCTTCATAACTCAGGGCGCGGCGTTTGAGATATGGATCGTCGAGGTAGCTCTGACAAATGCGCAGCAGCTTGCGCATAACCCTGGGGTGGTCGGCCGCCAATTGCTCTCCCTCCTCGCTTAGAAAGTGGTTCAGAATGATCAATATCTGCAAGTGCTGCAGTTTGCGCCCTTCATAGTCGGCGCGGTTACGCACCAGCCGCTCCAATAGGCGCATGCGGTGGGCCAGGCGCAGTTCGGTCAACAGTCCCTGGATTTCCTGGACCAACTCGCGGTGTCTGTCAAAGCAGGAGGCCAGGTCCTGGTCATCCAAAAAGCTGATGACAACCTTTACGATGCGCTCGAAATGATCCGGGCTGTAGTCGGCAATCTGGAAACGGTTTTTTTGCAACCATGCCGCCAGGAAGCGCAGTCGGTCGTCCACGTCCATGGTGGCGGCGATTATTTCGCGCTGGGAATAGACAATGGCGCCCTGGTGTTCGCCGCGCACAATATCATTGAGTTGCAGCAGGCGGTCCTGGCTCAGGCCCAGGATGTCCAGGCCTTCCAGAATTTCGCCTGTCTGGGGATGTACGACCTCCTGGGTCAGGACCGAGCATGCGCGGTCTTCCATGACATTGTCGCGGTGATAAGCATGCTGTTGATATTTGACGCGCAGAATGACCACCTGACGCTTGGCGTCCACGAAATAGCCGCCTTTGGTCATATGCTCGAGACGCTGCGAGTCGCAGCCCGTGGCGCGCACCAAGGCTACCTTTTCGACACGGGGAAGTCTTCCCACGGCCCCCTCGCTGGTCAGCGTGGTCAGCGTGCGGTCGCTGTGGCCCAGAACCTTTACGGCGAAGCGTTCCTTGCGCCGGAGCAGGCGCCGGGCAAAAAGAGCTGCGGATGTATGGCGTTCGCCGCAGATGGGAAATGCTGTCTGTTCCATTAAAAAGCGGTAGACGAACAGGCGATTGGCTGCATACATGGCGTTGTCGCCCGGTGTGAATTTGCCAATGGCCTGGCCCAAGCGCTTGATCTCTCCGTCGAGGTCAGAGGGAAAGGAGGCGAATATGCCGGCTAGGCGGAATTCATCGTCGGTGTCCCTGGCTATGACATGGCCCCGGTCCATGCGCAGCAGCAGCCTGAGTAGCTCTGGGTAGTTGGCCAGGGGGGTCAGGGCCTTGCGGCCGACGATATTTTCCATGTCCGCCAATAAATTTCGCGGCAGGCGGTCGCGGAAGGTCTGGCGGTTTGCCGCGGCCAGGGTTGGGTCCATGGGCCTGCCCTCGGGCGGCATGATGTCGAATTGAAAGCCTTCGTCCTGATAGCTTATGGGCCTGTCCAGGATCACCATGCTGAAGGCGGGCAAATTGCCGTGTTCTACCAGAGGGCTGTCCAGAGGCGGCGCCAACTCCCGGGACTCCACCAAAGGATAGTCCGGCCCGTAATGGGATAAAAGACCGCAATTGATGTGGAGGAAGTCCAGAGCTTGGACCAAGTTGTTGAAATTGCCGGGCCCCCGGTCGCCGCCGAAGTAATCCCCGAGGGGTGTGTCCTGGATTTTTACTTGGCCGAAGGCTTTTTTGCGTTTGGTCATCGCCACTCGGAAGCTAAGAGATTGAAAAAGTAGTAACATGTCAGAAGGAAGCCGGTCAACCTTTCCTGGCCAAAGTGAATAAATAATGCCTCTGGCAAGTTGACAAGGGAGGCTGCTTCTGATAGATAATTCTCCGCAACGGGGCTATAGCTCAGCTGGGAGAGCGCCTGACTGGCAGTCAGGAGGTCTGGGGTTCAAGTCCCCATAGCTCCACCAAAGATATCAACGGGTTAGCTGGAAACGGCTAATCCGTTTTTACGTTTGGGTGTGGATTTGGGTGTGGATTTCCCGCACCCGCTCAAATGTTTCAATGGCCTCCCTCTCCGTCTGGCCGATGCTGTGCAGATACACCTCGGTGGTCTTGCGGTTCTCATGACCCAGAATTCGCTGGATGGCTCCCATGGGCACATTGTGGCTGTCCATGATGGAGGCTCCCGCGTGGCGCAGGGCATGAAAACAGAAGTACTTGACCTCGGCCTTGCCGCACAGGGCGCGCATTATGCTCTTACGGTCGCGATAAGGCCCGGAGACGGTCTTTCCCGTGCTCCGCTGCCTGTATGTGTGCCAAAACACCCAGGGCTTGTCCTGATCGCGCTGCGCGTGACGGCGGTCCAGGATGGCATGCAACCGCCTGGTCATCGGCACCCGGCGCGGCGTCAGATGGCCGCCCCGCTTTTTCCTGGTGTAGAGCGTCACGGTGCGGCGGTCAAAATCCACGTCATCCCATGTCAGGCGGTTGATTTCGCCGACCCGGCCCATTGTTTCGACTATGGTCCATAGGTAGTCCTGGACCTCGCAGTCGGCCATGCTGATGACCTTGACGATATCCTCCAGCGGGGGGACGTATTTCTCCTTTTTGTGCACCGGTAGAAACTCGATTCCGTCCAGGGGATTGGTTTTTACCAGGCCCCTCTTTTTACCCCAGTTGAAGGTAGCCCTGAGGTAGCGGATTTCACAGTTCACGCTTTGGGGGCTGATCTGGCGTTTCCGGACCAGGATGAACGCCTCGATCATGTCGCGCGTTATCTGGCCGCATGTCAGCCCTTTCCAGCGCTTTGTCCAGCGGCGGGCATAGTAGCAATAATCCTGGTAGTGCCGCTTTGAGTTGTATGTCTGGACAAAATCCAGCCTCTTGTTAACCAGCTCCAAGAAGGCCATGTCTGTTTGGGTCTTCTCCGGGGCCTGGCTCTCCGGCTGTGGGTTTTGCAGCTCCTCTCTCTTGCGGGCTTCGGCCTGTCTGGCTTCGCCCTTGGTTTTGTAGCACTTGCTTGTGTATCTTTGTCCGGCCAGGGTGAAGTCGTACTTCCACCCCCGGCCTTTGCGGGAATATGCGCTCATAGATATCCTTTTTGCTGGGGAACAGCAGGACACCCCTGAGCTTCCTAGCGCCAAGCAACTCCTTGTTTTTGTAAACCCAGCTCAGGCTTACATGGAGAAACTCGGCAACCTCCTCAGGGGTCAGTATTTCAGGCTGGGCGGAATTTGGCAAGCTACGGCCCCAATTTCAGCAATTTCGGCTCATGCTCCTCGGCCTCAATGGCGGCCGGGGGCATCTCCGAGCGTTTCTTGAGCTTGTTTTCCTGAAAATACGGCAGGACGCTTTCAAGCTGGATCGGTAATTTGTTGCCGTGGATCAGCACTGCTTGGTTTTGCTCGAGCATGCGGATTTCATCAGGGTGCATCAGCGGCTCGCTGACGCTCCGGCCTGTCTTGTGGTCCTGCACCGTGGCTTGGCCCAGGGAGCGGCTGACGGCTTCGCAGGTCTCCACGCCCAGGCCCGGCAGGATCAGCTTGCTGACCAGCCCGCCCGAGAGCATGGTCCGGGCGGCTGCCTGGCCGTATTTGTCGGTTAGCTGGCCAAAGTCCTGCAAAGCGATCATGATGCCGCATTTACGCTTGCGCAGGGTCGTGCAGACCGTGGGGAAAGTCGGCAAATAAAGCTGGCCAAACTCATCCAGGGCCAGCAGGGTGAAGCGCAGACGTTGGTAGGCGTCGGAGCCTTCCACGGGCCGGGCCATGAGCGCGTCGAATATGGCCTCGGCGATGAGGCTGATGATCAGCGAATAATAGGCCTGCTTGTTTTCCGGCACGCAGATGTAGAGCACGGCCTTGCCCAGGTCGAATTTACTCAGATCAAGATCGTCATGGCAGGTGATGCGGGCCGTGGCCGGATCGTTGAACGGAGCCAATGCCGCCGAGGCTGTCGCGGTGACACCGGAGCGCTGGTTGTCGCCGTAGTTGCATATGGCCCGATACTTGGCGAAAAGCTGGTCGTCGTCCAGGTGTTCTGCGATGAAGTCATCGATGATCTTGCGGCCTACACCATTGCACAGGTATTCGGCGTTCGAGAAATTGACATAGTCTCTGGCTAGGACCTCGACCGCCCCGCCTTCTTCGTTGAGTTCTTCGACCATGTAGTTGGCAAGGGCTCGGAAGACAATATTGATCAGGGCCTTGGCGTCAGAGGTCCAGAAGCTCTGTTCCTTGGGGTAGGCGTGATCGACGATGCTGGCGGCCATGCGTTGCAGTGCGTGATGATCGCCACGGTTGCGCAGCAGGGGATTGAAACCGTGCGAGTTCTGCGGATTCTCGAAGTCCAGTTTGTAGACTGTGTAACCTTGGGATTCCAGCCACCCGCTGGTCTTCATGAACAGCTCTCCGGCCAAGTCGGTGACCACAAAGTTGGCGTCCACCTCCAGCAGGTTGGGGATTATCTGGGTGCTGGATTTACCCGAGCCCACCGTGCCCACGATGACCGCGTTCTTGCAGGAGTTAGCTACATTCAGAAAACGGCCGGGGGCAAAGCGCATCCCATCCTCTATTTTGTTGAGGATTTGGGGGACATCCCACCTGTTCATGAATCTGGCGCGGGCCATGGTGCTCCTTTGGGCCGGGTCTGTGCGGCCTAGTAGCTCGTGGAAAAATCGGCGGATCATATGGCGGGTTAACGGCCCGCCAATTATAGCAAATGCTTAGAATTTGCCGCCGAAGATGCGCTTGACAGCCGCCCAGATCAGCCACAAGGCGATGAGCGGCCCGGCCACGCTGACCAGGGCGGCCATGAGGCTGTCCAGCACGCTGATGGCCCCGGCGGCCACGGTGTTGGTAAGCCGGGCGAACCAACCGCTCTGCACGGCCAGCCAGATCAAAAGGCCCAGGCCCACGGGTACGGCCAGCTTGCGCCGCGCCAGCAGCCACAGACCCACGCGGCAGAATCCCCGATACGTCTTGCTCAGAAAATCTTTCATATTCATTCATCGCTCCAGTTCCGGTCCGTTGTTTTTGGCCAGTTCCTGCCCGGCCTCACGCTCCTTGCGGTCTTGATCCAATTGGGCGGTGCGATTTCGAGCATCCTCCCGGCGTTCTTTTTTGTCTTTGCGCGCCTGCTTGGCGTCACGCACCCGCAAGCTCAGCAGTTCGTTGCTCAGTTCCATCTGCTTGGCGCTGTGGTAATCCTTGAGCAGCTTGGCGGCCTGATCCTGAGTAAGGCTCATGGCTGGCTTGATGCCCACCTTGCGCAGCTTCTGGCGCTGCTCCTCGGTGGCCTGTTTTACCGGTGCGACCCCGGTGACCATGCCGCGCATAAACTGCTTCATGCCCATTTCCGCCTCCTTACAGCCTGGGGATGGCCACGAATTCGGCCGCACCGGCCTGCTCAAACCAGCGGGACCAAAGCTCCTGCAAGCGGCGGCTCTGGGGGGCGGTCTTGAGGCCATAACCGCAACCGATGGCAGCGACTCGGGCCTTGGCCAAAAGCCCGGCGGGCGGCGCGGGCAACCCGCCGGAGTTGTAAGCGGCCAGGCGGTAGCAGTTGGCGTCCGGGCTGTATTCGAGCATGTCGCTAAGGATGATCAGCCGGGCGTTGCGGCCTTTGACCAGGCTTGAGAGGTCATACAGGGCGCGGATGATTTGGGTCCGGTCCTGGACCTTGAGCTTGCCGCTGGCGGCCAGCTTGGGCACGGCGGCCAGAATCCTGGCCAGCTTGGCGGCCACCTCGCGGGGTTTGCTGCCCCTGCGCTTGGTCAGGGTATAGTCCAGGGCCAGGCCGTTGACCGTGGCGTCGGCCAGGCCAAAGGTGCGGAGGCTGACCCGTGAGCCCAGGGGCAAACCGGCCACCTCGCGGGCCACGTATGCCCCGGCCTTGGCCGCGAACGAGGCGCTGGTGATGTGGGCTGTGCTGCCGCTGAGGTCCAGCAGCACGATCACGGTTTTGCCTTGGGCGGCCGCAGGCGCACTCAGGCACAGGGTCAGCAGCATGGCGAATATCATTCTCTTAGTCATGGTCGGCCTCCTTGGGCTGGGGTTCGGGTTCGACGAGCTTTAGAGCCTTGAGCGCCTCCAGGCAGGCGGTCTCTTTCTTTTCCGCCGCTTCGAGGTTCACCGCGCGCATCCAGCGCAGGCCATAGACCTGCTTTTTGTTGAATTTTGCGCTGTCGGAGAGGTGATACATTTCAAAGACATTGCGCCACCAGGGCACATAGGACAGGCCGTCCAGATGGGCGCGGATGATCATGTCCTGGGCGGCACGCATCAGCACCAGGCGGTTGCTGGCGATGGTCTCGGCGGCCAGGGCGGATTCGGCGGCGGCCCGCTGCAAGACAGCGATGCGCTCCAGGATTTGCAGGCGGCCGCGCACAAAGGCCAGCATCTTCAGATTTGGCCACTGCTCCAGGATTTCCACCAGGCACACGGCGCTGCCCAGGCTTATCAGGATGTAGGCCACGGCCAGAAAGGCGGTGTGGCTGAGCAGATCGTTTTGCAGGTCCGCCGCAGTGGGTGTGCCAGCCAGGCTCTGAGCGGACTGCGCCGTCTGCGGTTCCAAACCCAGGGCGGCCAATTCTGCGTCTGCGGCTATCCCGCCGCTGCCGTTCAATTCCAGATGCCGCAGGTGCATCAGGTCGCTTCTGGCCAGGCCCACGCCCAGCAGCATGGCCACGGTCAGCGCCCCGGCGGTCCAGAAAAGCATCTTGCGGGCATTTGCGCCCAAAAACTGCAAGGCGTATTTGAGGATCACCACCGCGCTCAAGAGCATCAGGCCCTTTAGCGCCGCGATGGCCAGATCAAAGCCGCCGATCCCGCCCAGGGTGTCCCTGCCGAACTCGGCGAAAAAATCAAAGCCGAAAGCCCACTCCAAGGGAATGGTGACGGCCAGGATCAGGCCCGCCACCACCACCCTTAAACGGGCGGGCAGCAGCCTGGCCTCGGCCAGCTTCAGTTCGCCGTGCAGCCCGCTTTGGGGGCCGGATTCGGTCTTGGTCTGCTTGCTCATCGGTCACCTCCTGCTTTGCGGCCGGTTTCAAGGTGCGTGGATTCCTCGTAACGCAGGTCATCGCCGGGCCTGGCCGGTTGGGGCGGCTGGGCCAGTTGCTTCCGGGGCCTGCCCCTGCGCTTGGCCGGAGCTTCAGGCAGGGTCTTGGCCGAAGCACCCTCGCTCAAGCGGGGAGCGGGCTCGGGCTTTACCTCTCGTTCAACCCGCAGTGCCTCGATATGCTCCGGGCTCATCTCTATCTGCGCCAACAGTGCGGCCGCCTCGTCGCCCAAGCTCTGGGCCTGGGCCTGAAAGCCATGGGCCGCTTGCTCGATCAGGGCGCGCATCACCGCCTTGGCGCTGTCCACATTGGCCTGGCAAAGGGGCGCTGCCGCCTGGCTGGAGATGTAGATTTCCCGCAGGGAGTCCTTGTGCGCCCGGCGGAAGTGATTCAGCGAATCGGTGAGCAGGCCTGCGGGCAGCTCGGCTAGGCTCCACTGGGCAGCCTTGGGCCTGGGTTTGGCGTTTGCACCGGCCAAAGGCAGGGCGCGGGGCTTTTTGCGGCGTGAAAACATGGGTTCCTCCGTTTCAGGCGGCGTGGGCGGCCAGGACGTTGAAGACAGTGACCACGGTGCGGCGGTCCAGGCTGATCACCACCGTGGTGCCGATCCAGCGGGCCAGCTCCGGCAGACCCACGCGGAGCACGTCCTTGTCCCGGAGCTGAAAATAATAGGCATTGCTTTTGATGGCACGGGTGCCGTGATCGAAGGCGGCGCGGATGGCCTCAGGGGAAATGTCACGCTGCCTGGCGCGGCGGCGGGCGTGCAGGGAAAGGGGCGGCAGACGCCGTGGGGGATGGGCCAGGCGGCAGGGCCTCCGGGCTTGCCCCTGGGCGGGCCGTGGGTTATTTTTGGGGCTGTTTGTTTTTCGCATCGACTCTCACCTCCGCTTGGGTTGAGCCAAGAGTAGAGCCGCATGATTTTTCGCGCGCGGAACCTAAGGGGAGGCAGGGGGAGTTTAGGGGGTGGTTATGAGCAATGAAGAGAAACTTTTCGCTGATAAGCTGGTCGCGCTGATCAAAAAACAGGGCTTGGAACAGTTCAACGCCTATGAACAGATGCAGCGCGAGGCAAAAGAGCTCAGCGAGTATCATGAAGTCAATAACTATTCAAAATGTATGGCCATTGAGTTCGACACCTTTAAGAAACGCTTGCAGGGCAAAAACGTCAAACGCAGCATTTTCGCCATGGCGGAAATTGCGGCAAGCTGTTTCAGGGAAAGCGGGATTACTGCGGGGCACCTGACCGACCCGTCCCTGCCCTTGGCCGATTTTCAGGCAAAGTTGGGCCTTTACGTGGGCGGACGCGGGACCGGCGACGCCTCCACGGTGCGGCAGGTCCACAAGGTGGTGTTTTTCATCAAGGCCAGGACTGGCGGCGGCGCGCCGCTGCTGTTGAATTACTTCAGTTCGGACTGGCAGATGCTGCTGTTCCCAAACGTGAACACGCCCACGGGCGGCGATGTGGAGGCAAAGCTACTCATGCTCTTGGCCGAACGCTTGGAAATCCCGAAGGACAGCATCACCCTGGCTTATGATCCCGGCGATGAGCGGCTGAAAAGCTCCACCCTAAAGGAAACGGCGGACAAGGAAAAGATCGCCAAATACGGCCAGTTTGCCCGCTATCACTTCATCTATTGTCCGGTGAAGATCGAGGCCCCGCCCGAGCATCTATTGCAGCGGCGATTCACCGTGCGCGATGTGACCTGGCAGTGGTTTTCCCTGGCCGCGCTCAAGGAGAACAACGAAATCCGCCACCACAACAACGATGTCCTGGAGCTGCTCAGCAGGGAGTTTGACGCGACGTTGGCGTTTCTTGATGATTCATTTGGGGAGGTGGTTGGTGTGTAAAAGTTGCGTTTTCTTTGTAGTTTCATTGCCTGAAGCCCAAAAGGACTGCTAACATCAGGGTAAATAAGGTCAATATCGAGGGCGATAATGAATGAAAAAATGAAAGAGCTTCAGGCCTGGCATGAAATCACAGAATACCAGCGCATTAGAATTCATTTTGCCCAAATAAGGCACGACAAAGGTGTTCCGCTACGAGAAATCAGTAGAGCCACCGATAAACTTATTAGCATCGCTGAGTCTGGCCACATACCTGACGAAATTATTGGTCTTGCAAAAATAATTGAGAAAAATGCTTATTATTTAAGCTCTTTAATAAATGACACAGCAGATGAAGTTTGGAGAAACGCTGATCGTAGAGAACGAATATATATAAAGAAATTTTTTAATAGCATTATCGATTCTTGGCTTTCCACCTGTGAAAAGAAAATTGATTTAGAACTTACTTTTGATTTGTGCGATGAATACATTAAATGGTATCCGATTCGCCTCCAGAGAATAATGTATAATTTACTCAACAATGCATATAAACATGGGTTTAGAGGAAGAGATGGCGGCGAGGTCAAGGTCCATTGCCAAACAGTGGTAGATGAATTGTCGGTTACGGTTGAAGATAATGGTAATGGCATTGAGCCTGATTTTACTCGATATATTTGGGATAGCCATATGAGAAGCAGAGAATCACACTACGATGACGGAAGCGGTATGGGATTGTACATTTGCAAAAAATTATTGAAGCAAACAGGGGATATTATCACTTGCAATTCATTGTTAGGCAAAGGGACTGTTTTCTTAATAAAAATTGATTCTAAGAGGAAAGAACCAAGGATAAATTTCTAGTTTGTCTGTCCCGCCATCCCCTCGCTATAGTAGTTAGTATCTTTTTGCCTCATACTCCGGCACCCGAAAGCGCAATAGCCACCGCTTCCATGCTACACGCAGCCTGCCGAATTGCCGCCAGTGCAGACGCGCGCCGTCTTGCCTGCTGGCCCACAGGCGCAGGGTGCGAACCGCCGCCCTGCTCGAAGGCGCGGCGCTGGCCAGAAGGCGGCCGGATTGCCGCAGTTCGAAGCGGCCCGTTGCGTCGACTTCATCCCAGAATCTGGACATGGTTATAAGTTAATAATGAATACGCAGGGTGGCCGCCTCCTGGTAGGCGGTGGGTTTCTTGCAGTATTTGCGGGTTGTGGCGATGCTGGCGTGGCCCAGGGCTTCTTGCACCAGCTCGATGGGCACCCCGGCGTCCAGGGCGTGGCTGGCGAATGTTGCCCGGCAGGAGTGCGGCGTGGCCTTGGCGGGCAGTTCGGCCAGACGGGCGTATTTATCGAAGATGCGCTGGATTTGCAACCGCCGCAGATGCCGTTTCGGCCCGAACGGCTTCACCGGCAGAAACAGCGGGCTTTCGTCCTCGAGGCCGTGCCCGGCCGCCTCCAGCCACTGCCGCAGCCAATACAGGAGCTGGCTACTCAAAGGATTGCGGATGGTCTTGCCGCCCTTGATGCGGTAGCGCAGCACCCAGAAGCCCGCGTCCTCGAACAGGTCGCGCACCTTGAGCCCGGCTGCTTCGTTTATCCTGGCCCCGGTGTAGAGCAGCACGCCCAGAATGGCGAAGTCGCGCTTGCCCGCCAGGGTGCCGGGATCGGGCGCGGCCAGCAGCCGCCGGGCCTGGGCCTTGGTCAGCAGCACGCTCTCCACCTGCCGGTCATTGACGCTGGGGCGCTTGAGGCCATGGCAGGGATTCAGGCCGATGAGTTGAGCCTCGCACAGCTCCCCGAACAGGGAGCTAAGGGCGGCCAGCCGGGCGCGGATGGTGCGAGGGGCAAGTCCCTGGGCCTCCATGTGCCCGCGCCATGCCAGCACCGCACCGCGATCCACCCGCCGTAGGTCGTCCGGCCCGGTCAGCCCGGCGAATTGGGCAAAGCTGAGCACGGCCTGCCGGTATGCGGCCTTGGTGTTGGGGCTGATGAAGTTGTGCAGCCAGAGGTTTTCCGGCCGGGTGTGTCCGGTCCGGGCAAGGCCAGTGCCCCGGCTTGACAAGGCAATCAGGTTGTTGTCTTGGAGCATGGATCAGGGGTGAAATATAGGATGCATAACTAGCTTTATGTATTTGTATTATATCAGATAATGCAATAATAGTAGGTTTTAAGTATGTACCACTAGTGGAATCATTTATTTGATTCTAAGTAAAAGTTTTCGGGTATCTTGCCATTGTAATATTATCGAAAATTATGCGGCTTTTATTGTCTGCAAAAGCCGATAACTGCCAGCCATAAAAATTGATTTATCCGAATTTATTTTCTTTATACAGCCAAGGATAAGCTCCCTAAACAGTCTAATAACCAGCAAACACAACTCAAAGAAATGTTCAATATCATTCCTACTGTCGAAATGTAACCCAGTATGATCTATGGGCTTGATCCAATCTGATTGAATATTATTGATCCGGCGAACAGCAGTAGTTTTTCTCTCATATGGATACCAAACACCATGAGAATGTTGGTAGTTAATAGAGTTCCTAATAATTGAAAGCCAATTTCCCTTGCCCCTGCCGCTGGCGTGGGTAATACCTTTTTTAATTTGCATCAACATTAAAATGGCCTCTTCCCGATGAGGCCTAATAGCCGCTGCATTCTCTGAGTCATCGATCAGCTTGTCAAGTAGTCTTAGAAAACAATTCCATGTGTCGCCGTGAGTATCTTTCAATTTCTTAAAGCCCACATCATGGTAACCATTGTCAATATCAATCAGGTAAAATCCCTTTTCGATTTTATTGGAACATGTACTACCGCCTAAATGTTTTATAATATCGTTAATTTTGCTGGCATAAACCTGCTCAATATAAGTACAAGAACGACCAAACATCCTTAAAATTGAATGAGCAGCAAAAAAGCTCGCATAGTATAATCTGATTATGCCCCATGCGCCGCTTTTTTTCAAAATAGAGTCTTTTTTAATGCCGCAAACACACTCCACAGACGCCATGGCCATTCGGTTGCAATCATTCGCTAACGCATTTTTGAGCCTCCTATCGCTACCTGCTCTCAGAGAAAATGAACTCGCCGAACAGACGTTACCAACTAAGTAATTTTGGTTAGCAATCCAACCTTTAATATCAACGCTTGGACCTTTACCACAGTTAAATATGTCTAAATGCGTTTGCTGGACAAGAACTTTTTCTATTGCGTTCATTATAATTCAAAGTCTCCCTTAAGGCAGGCTTCAAATGTTGATATTATTGGTTTATATGCGGGACCGCTTGGGATAAGGCTTACCTTCTTAATATTATTACCAATTATACTAAGGAAATAGTAAAAGTTGTCAACATTATAAATGGCTCCGAACTTGTCTTTTACTTTTGCTGCAACTACAGGTAAAAAACCACAAATTGCCTTAAACATTGTGGCGTTGAATAACATATCTTTGACCTCATGAGGCTGCAAAATAGCTTCATCAAAACTGATGAAATAGTTATTCATGATTGTGAATATTTCGTATTCACTCTTTCCACCAAATATTTTGACTAATGGTTTTAGAGCCGCATTAAATGTGCTGCGGGTCAGTTTGCCTTTCGCTTTTTTAGCTGGTGAAAGCCTACCGATTAAGCAGCTAGTAGGGTCAACCATAAATGTATCAAATATCTCTCTCAAATACTCTTCTTGATCCGATTCATATTCCGCAAGTTTTTTAATATCTAGCAATAACTCTGGAGGAACCCCTTTCTGTTTTGAGTTTATGTCAATAAAAAGTCTCGTTTCATCTCTCTTAGAAAGACCAGCATAAATAACAACAGGTACTCTTATTGCTTTTTTGGCCTTCATAAAACCAAAAACACGATGTTGCCCGTCGATAATTAAAAAAGCCTTATTGATATTATTAAAGCTAATGCTTTTATTGCTAGAAGAATATTTTAGATCAGCATCTTCCTGTGCTGACAACACAATTGAGCTTGGGATTGTACCCAAGCCAGTATCAATATATTTTGCTATTTCCTTGGCTCTATTCTCGTCAAGTTCTCTTTGAAAGCCACGGATAGGATCTTCATCTCTGTTAACCACATAGCACGTTTGGGCTAGGAGTTCGCTCGGCAACGTGAGGGAATAGAACTTATGATCACCTTGATGGACTAAACTAACGCTACCATAACTTTTTCTATCTTCAGACATGATCTCGCTTACCTTCTTATATTCTATTTAATATTCAACGGTTTCTTTCCCGGCCCCCATCACCCCGCTCACGCCTGACCCGCTCCAACTCAGCCTTGCGTTCCTTCACTCGCTCTTCGCGGTCTTTCTCGGCCTGCCACTGACGGCGGCGTGCGTCCAGATCATCGGCCAGGCCCAGGGTCTTGAGACGGTAGCGTTTACCCGTGTTTATGTCCATCACGGCCGGGGAATTACCCCGCTCATAATAGGCCAATCCCAGGTTGGCCAGCAAGCGCTTTAGCTCGTCCGCGTCGCGGGCGGCGGCCACGCACTGCCCCACCTGGGTGCGCACCTGTTCCTTGCGCGATAGCTTGCCCTGCTCGCTCAGGCGGCGACTCATCTGCGCCTCGCGGTCCCGGCGGCGTTTGGCTTCGCGCAGGTGGTCTTGGCGCAGGCCGTCCGGCTCGGGCTCGAGTTCCTGGTCAAAGACAATGGAATGCACCAGCTCAGGGTAGCGCTGGCGCTGGTACTCTTCCATCTCGCGCTGCACCTGGCGGAAGCGCTGCCGCGTCAGGCGAAGCTGCCTGTCAGACTCGATCTTGTTGCCCGAAATGCAGATGTGCAGATGCGGCCGGTCCTGGTCCTCCAAATCGCGGTGGATCGCCGCCACGGCCAGGCCCTCCTCGGCGCGCATGGCCATGTACACCCGGCCGATGTCCTCCAAAAGCTCGTCGCTGACCAGATGCCCGTCCTTGGGGTGCGGGCTGATCACCTCGTGGTAGAGCACCACGCCGTTGGCCCGCCGCCGCCGGTACGCCGCGTTCTGCTCGAACTCCGCCGTGATGGCCGCCGGATCGCTCTCCGGGCTGAGCATGTTGTGCTTGATCAGCGACTGCTCCGGCCGTTTTTCCCGCGCGCCCGGCTTGAGCATGTAATTGATGAGCCGCCCGAAATTGGCCGAACCCGCCTTGGCGCTCATGCTCTTGATGATCATGGCCCACCCGCCTCGGGCGGCCGCCGGATGAAATCCTTGACCTCGCGCTCCAACTCATGCACGCGGGCCTCGGCCTCGCGCCAATCAAAGGGCTTTTTGCCGAGCCAGCCGCGCTTTTTCTGCACGGTGTTGGTGAAGCGGGCAACCTGGTTCAGGCTGGTGGCGATGTTCCGCAGCAGCGTGGTGAGGGCCTCCAGGCGCTGGCGGATGTCTGCGGGCACCATGTAGCGGCGCTGGCGATAGGCCCGTTCGGCCGCGCGCAGATACTCACCCGGCTTCAGGCCTGCTGCTTTGGCGGCGCGCTTGACCTCGGCGAACTCGGCCGGATCGCTGTAGCTTGTCCAGACGCGCATGCGCCTGGCCTCGTAGGCCGCCTTGCTGGCCGCGATCCGGTCTTGAGTGGTTTGATCTTCGTTGTTCATGCCGAGGTCTCTTTTGGGGGTTGCAAACGCCGCCGGGGCTGGGATTCCAAAGGGGCGTGAGCGCCCTTTGGCAAGATGCGTTGAGGCCACTTCGGTGCCGAAACGCAATCTTGCTCTCACCACCGCGCGGCCCGTTTTCGCCATTACGGCCATGGTAATAAACACCCGCCCCAAAGGCAAGACCAACCCACCTGCCGGTGATGAACAAAAGCTTAAATCCCCACCTGATTCCCGCCCCCGGAGCGGCCCCGTTATCAGCGCCCTGCCCAAAAGAAAATTAAATTTCATCCCAGGCGCTGGCGGAAAAAGCCCCTGCCTGGTCGAGGTGCGGTGGGTGATTTAGCGGTGAAGAAAAAACTAGCCGTAGAGTTGGGCGTGGGTGCCGAGGGCGACAAACACAAGGCTGTCTTCACCGATGAAGAAAAGGCAGCGCAGATCGCCGCCCACGTTTATCGAGTACCGGCCGCATCCCTTGGGTTGCAGTTCGTGCAGGCGCAGTGATGGATGATCCGGATTTTGCAGAAAAAGCGCAATGGCTTCGTCCACGCGCTGCCGCTGCCTTGCGTTGAGCTTGAGGTAGGCCTTTTTAAAGGATTTTCTGCGCGTGACTTGCATCATTACTCAGTGTCTGGATTCTTCAAGTCAGCGAGAAATTCCTCCACGCTATCAAAGGAACGGGAGAGGCCAATCCCGGCCTCGGCCTCCTCAAACGCCTTGAGCGTTTCGGCGTTGAGCTTTTCCGGGACGGCCCGCACGGGGATCATCTCCAGGCCGCGCTCGGTGCGCACGAACTTCACCTGCTTGCCCTCGGAGATGATATCCCGAAACTCCTTGGGAATGGTGACGATGTTTTTCTTCCTGATCATGGCCAGGGTCATGTCCAGGCTCCTCCCTGAATCAAAGATGTGACGCTTCATGGTGTTGGGTTAAAAATGGACGATTTTCCTCTTTTCCTCCTTTATTCTAGCAAATGGACAAATGCTGTCAAGACGACCGTACTTCGCTCAACCACCTTAAAAAGCCCGGATTTCCGCTCCGGGCGGGCGGTGAGGATCAGAGCCCCAGTTTCTCCTTGAGCGCCGAGAATCGGCACTCCGGGAAGTAGAGATCGCGCTCGATGGGCAGGCCCAGCGGACCACGGACGCTCTCCATCTCGTCGAGATTGAAGTAGCCCCATTCGTTTTCCAATCCCATCACATAGCCGAAGAAGTTGCGCGTCTCGGGGTCGTATTCCGTGGCAAACCACGTCCAGTTGGCGTCCGGCGTGAAGAACTTGCAGATCACCAGCGGATCGGGGTCTTCCTCCTGACGGCCGGTTTGGGCAAACCTCTGTAAAAGCGCCTGGGTCAAGAGCTTCATCAATGCCTCCTCTTGATTTTGTTTGGGTTTAGTTTTCTCGGGGGGAAGGCATGATAACGGATGGGAATTTCCCGTCAAGGCGCTTTATATGCTGAAATTATTAAGAAAATAGTAAAAGCCCGCCCCAGGACGGGACGGGCCTTACGATGCGGCTATAAGTGGCAACCAACAAGCACTATCCATCTGCCAAGATGTTCTTCCGTCATTTCTGACAATTCACGTTCCAGATAATTATCTGAGTCAAAATAGCAAACCGGCTTCATCCATTGAATATCATTGTTTTTGTCCCACGCCTTAAGCTTACGCAATAAAGATTTTGTCAATATTTGCGCGTCATCATCGCAGCCGAGGAAACTCTTAGCCTTTCGTTTGCTCATGTCTTTGCCGGTCATTATGGTTGTGAAAAAGCCTGACCATCCGCCACCGATATTGAAACGGTCGCACCGGCCACCGGTGAAAAAAGCATCAGTATACACAAAGCCATTATCTACAAGCTCGTGGTAGGCGATTTTTCTGGCCTTTTCAGAACTTTCAGCGTTTTCCTTGTCTATGAGTACAAAGTATATTTTTTGCATTTTAAGTGATTAATATTGAATATATCCCAAAGGCACCCGGATTTAGGGCGGCCTTGAGATGCAGCGATCAGTCGTTTTCCTGAAGCCGTAAATACATCAAGTTGATGGCACCGACTTCATCGGCGTCGATCAGGCGGTGCTCTGAAAGGTATCCGGCAAACTCGAAGAACTTTTCCCTGGCCTTGTTTTCTCTATCCAGGGCAGCGATGAAAAATAAATTGAGTTTCTGCTTGGCTTCGCTTGTGGTGATTTCGCCAGGAGCGAGCTTGTAGTCTTTTTCTGTAAGCATTGTGAATGGTTAAAGCTGTAATGATTATAGCACATTGCCGGGATTTGACCCTCCCGGCGGGGGTGTGCGACTAGAGAGTTTGCCAATCAAGACATGACCCGCCATTGCCTTTGAAGGTTTTTACACGCCGCTTATCAAACAAGGCGCGAGACAGGCAGGAGGCGGTATGAAAATGCATATCCATTCCACAGCCGACTACCTTTAAACCGTTGTCATTCACATGCCAGCCAAGCAACTCGCCAACCAAATCGGTGATATTACATAGGTGCTCGCCCCTGGCTTTGGCATAGATTGCCAGCCTTCGGGTCATGCCTGATTTGGAAACATGATTTTGAACAATATAGATTTTCGATGAAGGTTTCATGAGTCTTCTGAGCTCATTTTTTGAATTCATTTTATAGGGAAAGATAATACGAAAAAGCCCGGATTGCCGCTCCGGGCGGGCGGTAGATTCTAAACTCGACCGAAACCCAGGAAGCGCCGGAACTCAGACCACATGCTATCCGGCTTTGGCTCAGGCTTCGGCGGTAAAAGCCTCTCTTTCTCCTCCACCAGAAGACTCCTTTGGAAGGCGGCCCAAACCTTGTCCACCGTGGCCTTATAGACTCTACGAAAGCGTGGATACAGCGTCTTGAATGTTGCTTCGGTCATTTCGGACAATCCGTTTTCGCGCAGCACCTCTTTGGCCAGCCTGCGGAAGTCAAGCAGCTTGAGGGTTTCAAAATCAACCTTACAACCCATGACAATGTCGGGATTTTCGCTTTCCACACCGATCATCGCCGCATGGGTTTTACGCCTCATGTGCCGCACCAAATCCTCGATCATCACTCCCGGTTTGCCGCCTACGATCATCTTCGGCACGGCCCCTGGGCCGCGCTTGGCTCTGTCGTCTAAACTGATGCCGCATAGATTGTTTTCGCTATCGTGGTATACGCTAAGAAGACAATATTTAATCCACTCTTCACGGCTTCCAAGAGTCGCCAGCAACTCGCGCTCGGTGGTTTCGTAGTCGCATTTCATCTCGGTAGGATAGCTGTTGCCATCAATGATATCGTAGGCGTCGATTACTAGTATGCCGCGACCGGTTTCGGGGCATAGCTTCAAATCTAAAATCTGTGATTTATGATGTAAAGATACGTTCATTTTGATGAGTTAAGAATATTTGCTAAAATGGTCTTGTCTGGGATCAGGCGGGCCTTACGCTCGCCTTTTCCTTTGGCGGGTCTTTGTTCTTCATGTTGATCTGTAAAAGATTTAAAAAACCCAGAAGCACCTCGTGCTTCTGGGTGTGATTACCCTACGCCAGGTGGATTGGCGGCTGTCACAGCCCGCGAAGCGCGGCTTGACAGAGACCGGCTTTTTGGATCAGGGAGAGCGCAGCGGTTCCCCCAAAAAGCCGAAGCGGTCGCCAATCCTTACCTGGTAAGATGTGGGGACCCATTACTCCATCGAAGGAAGCCAATGGTGGAGTCTATAAATTGTTTGCGTCGATAGACGCCTTAATAGTCACCAAATACCTTGCCTTTCTAATTGCCTGCGTGAGCAGACCTGAGTCTAAGCTGGCAAGATATTTGGTGCCGTTTGTCTGTGAATGAAGTTGTGGTAGATAAGAAGAGGGGAATTATTGATCTTTTGGTTTGGACAATGCTTGTTGTACGATTAACTTCTTTGCTAATACATCAGGCATTCCCTATAATTACTTCAATTCATATATTTTTCTACCACATGATTCCTATTAAATATTATATCCTTGATGATGACAATAAACCAAAATTGGTTACAAACAAAAAAGAGTGGCTTAAATGGCATGGGGATAACGAGTTAGAGTGTGCCTTAGTTGGATATGATGTAGTCATGCTTAGTGACAAGATCAATGTATATGTGAACACATGTTTTGATGGTCGTATCGAAAAAGATAATTCAATGTTTGTGACCTGTGTGACAATATTGGGTCAATCACCCGATCTGTACTACTGCGAAATGGCGAGAGCATAAGAAAGTATATAATAAATGGAATAATTCTGAACTTGATGAGATTATGAAATATTTTCAATTTCTTGATTTATAAAAAACTTGAAGTCTCTACAAAGATTTCACCTTAAAAACATTTTAGGTGAGAGCTATGTAGAGGTAAGAGCTTTTTAATAAATCACAATCTCTTGACAAAAACCACCCATCTGCTTTAATAACCTCCGGTTACCTTTACTGGAAAAAATGTGGATACTATCGACACAGGGCGGGCTTCCCGCTTGCTTCCGATGTTATCCACTCGAGAAGGTAACCCAGGCGGGTTGCCCGCTTTGTGTACGTCTATATTTTTATCCAATAATATGGAAAACCCTCTTGAAGTGGGTGGCCTCATCTTCCGTGTCGAGATCGAACGGGACTTGCAAAAGCCGTTGGTGAACGTCCAGATCAGCGACACCGACCAGTTGATGACCCTGACCTTCGCCGCCGACCCGGAGACGCTTACCGAGTTCGCCGGGATGCTCAAAAACGCCGCCAGAGATTGCGCGGCCAATCTTGAAACCGCAGCTTAAGATTGACATCCGGGCCAAGTGTCGTGCACTAATTCAAGGCTCGGCATTTAATCCGGCATTGGAATCATCAGAAATGGGTGCTATTTGCGCCAAACTTGTGAAAAGATTCCCAATGAACTCGCCGCCAGGGCAACTGTAGGCGTTTGAACACTATTCGAAAGGCTTTGTGTAATAATCACAATCTGCTACACTACTCGTGTGTTTAATTATTAGGATTGTCAATGGAAACGCCACAGTATCAAAGCAGCCCCGAACGCCAGCTAAACCTGGAGAGTATAAAGGCCAGGATTGAACCGATTCTGCGTCGTCATGGGGTGGTGCGCGCTTCCATTTTCGGCTCCATGGCCAGAGGCGAAGCGCGACCGGGCAGCGATCTGGGTATTCTCATCGACTTTGGCTCGAACCGTAAATCCATGTTTGACCTTCAGGATCTTGAAGATGAACTCAGCACCGAGTTGGGTTGCAAGATTGATCTGGGCTTTTTCGAGAGTCTCAAGCCGCGAATCCGCGAGCAGGTTCTCAGTCAACAAGTTCCGGTCCTATGAGCCGTAACCAGCTATTATATATCGATGATATCCTCGAAAGCATCTCAGCCATTGAGAGCCATTTACAGGGTATGACCGAGGCGCAGTTTACTGAGTCGGTAATGGCTCAGGATGCTGTGATTCGGCGTTTTTTGGTAATCGGAGAAGCAGCCGCAAGGCTTTCCGACGAGTTCAAGGAAAAACATTCAGAGGTTGCTTGGCACAAGATCATCGGCATGCGCAACCGCCTTGTTCATGACTACCTGAGGATAACCCTGGCGGTTCTTTGGGAAACGGCCATAAAAGACTTGCCCGAGCTTAAAAAGAATCTGCAAAAAATCCTGGAGTCATCAAACTAGTTGAAGCCACCTCAAACCATTTATTATACAAGCGCTTTTCAGAAAAACTCCGGATTTACCTCTAAAGTCTCAGCACCCTGGTCCAAAAATCCATTCCCCCCTCCTCCATGCCCTCGGCCTCGGGTATCTGCCGGGCGAGCACGTCCCTGACCTGCACCGGGCTCATGCCCTCCAGCAGGACTGTCTTTACCTTGGCGAAGCGGTTTTCCCTGATCTCGAATTGGAGCGTATTCAGCTCCGGGTTTGCCCGGTGATAAATGATCCAAAAGTGGCGGAGCTGCGAATACTGCCAAAATTGTTCGTCTATGTGGATGCCAAAGTCGGTGATGACGATCTCCTGGGTGCCGGGTTTTTCGTGGGATAGTTGGTAGTAGGTGGCCGCCGCCAGGGCGAAGACCACCGCCGAACTCCAAGCGTCGTAAATCATGGCGATGATGATTGCCGTCACCGTTATGGTGCCCGCCACGAGCCACCAGGTGCGGCCCTTGGGGCGCTCGACCCATTGGGCTGCTTCCCAGGCCAGCAGCACCTCCTCCTGGGCGCTGATCAAGTCTTGGGTCTGTGTCATATAATTAAGTTAATTTTAGGCTTTTGGCATGCTCAGGGCCATTATCAGGCCGATGCAAATGGTGAATACCAGAATAAAAAATATGACTGGCGCACGCGCGACCAGGGTCAGAGCCTTGGCCGCATCAAGGGCCACGCGGCCCGTACCCTTAATTGCTTCCTTTCCCAAGGTCAAAGGCGCTTTCAAGGCCACTGCTCCGGCCTGCCCCATGGCGTGCTTTAGGCCTGACTCACGCTTCTGTTCGGTGCGGTCGCGGCTGCGGCTTGGGAGCATAAGGCCCGCTTTTTCGCTGCGGCCCCGCCATTGCCACTGCTCCCGGTTGCTCAAGCCTTGCGGGGCGCTCACTCCGGCTTGTTGCGCCCGCCTGTTTGTCTGGGCCTCCAGCCGGGAAGCAAATGAAGGAGGAAACGGGTCCGATGATTCAGGCCTTGCCTGGGGCGTCCGGGCTGCCCCTGACGGCTTTGGGTGATTCGATGTGGCGCTGAAGGTCGGCAAGGGCTTTTTCAGATCATCAGGCGCGATCCTGGGGTCGCTGGCCTGGTGCTTGGCTTCGGTCTTTTTAGCCTGCTTGGTCTTGGGCATTTCTTTGGATTAGATGGATAGCTTTTCCAGGAACTTGGCCAGCTGCTTTTGCAGGGTGGTGATTTCGCGGTCCAGGCGGTTGATGGTGCGGGTGTCCGCCGCGTCGGCGGCAGCCCTGTCGGTTTCTTTCTGCTCGATCTCATCCTTGAGGTCCTGGAAGGCCTGCTGCACGGTTACGTCCTGCTCGGCGATAAAGGCCTCCACAAAGGATTTCATATTTGTCAGGGAGTCATCGGGTATTTCGAAGTAGGCGGCCTGCTGGCGGTCGTTGAAGTTATTGTAGATGGTGCTGGAGAAGTTGCCCTTGTAGACCTTTCGGCCTTGCTCCAGCTCGTTTTTGAGGAAATTCATCAGCTCTGGGAACGACGGATTTTTGGCCAGGTTCATGGTGATTTTCGAGAGGTTGTACGCAGCGTCGCCCTCGGCAAAGCCGTGGAAGCCGGTGTCGGTGATCCGGGCGTTGATGAAGAACGGTGACTTGGAGCGCATGATCCCGGCCATGTCCTTGAAGGATTTTTCAAACTCCGGCCTGACCTTCTTGTCCAGACCTTCAATGGCCTTGTGGTGGGCGCTGTTGATGATTTTCTGGAAGCGCCCGGCCTCGTCAAAGGACATGAATTCGGCCTTTTGGATCAGCGAGGAAATGAAGGCCTCGCGGGCCACCTGGGACAGGCGGTCGTTTTTCTTGATGGACTCAAGGCCGCTCATCAGCTCGCCGGTGGTGCCGTGCTCCAGCACATCGGCGTATTTGCTCTTGACCGCATCCTTGTATTTGGCGTCCACTTCGCGGTTAAGCGCGCCTTCGATGGAATCGTCCGCGCCGGTCTGGCCCACGACGCCGCCCAGAGTGGGAGACTTGGCGTTGAGCCAGGTGATGGCCTTGGCCACGTTATGGGCCATCTCGGCTGCTTCCTGATCCTTGGCCCAATCCTGATTGCCCTTGACCTGGGACCAAAGCTTCTTGGCGGCCTCTACACTGCTACCACCCTTGACATAGGTCCCCACGGTCTCCCCGGCAAAGTCGGAGGCAAAGCGTGTGGCTCCGCCCAGCTTGCCCTTGCGGGTCTCCTTGCCCGCCTCGTCGTGCCGGGCCAGCTCGGCTTTGCGGGCTTCGAGGATGCGCAGTTGTGTATTAAGATCAAGCTCGCGGTCCTTGTCCACGGTGTCGCCTCTGGCCATGCGCTCTTTCACCTGCTTGATTCGTTCGTCAACGATCCCCTGCTCCGAGCGGAACGCCTTCAGATTACCGCGCTTGCGAAAGGTGCTCTGGCTCAGATTGTCGTAGTGGCGCACATCGCTGCCGAGGTGATCGGCCTTGGCCTCCATCTCAAAGGCCAGCTGCATGTGGCTCTGGCGCTCCGCATCCGTGGCCGCCGCTCCGGCCATGCGCCTGTGATTGGCCGCATTGGTCATCAGGTTCATGGCCTTGCCGCGGGTGTTCACGGCCAGGCGGCTGAAGCGTTTGCGCTCCTTGCGGCGCTCCAGACCAGCCTTGGCGGCCTTGAAGGCGTTCCACGGCGCGTAGCCGACAGCTCCGGTGGCCCGGCCCACCTGGCGGCGCAGAAACCTGCCGCCCCGCTCGGCAAAGTCCAGAATCCGGCCGGTGAGGTTGTTGTCCAGAGCCGTGCGCACGGCGATCCACAGGCCCATGGTCACCAGGATGTACATCAGCAGGCCCTCGAAACGTATGCCCGCGTTGACCTGCTGGTAATTAGCCTCCTGAAAAAACGGCAGATACTTGAGCACCTCCTCGAATACGGCGGCCAGGCCGTTCTGGCTCAGATCGGTGGTGGTGCTGACCTCGGTGACCATGCTTTCCAGCGAGCCGAAGACAAAGGCCTTTTGGACCATGAACACCATGCCCAAAACAAAGGTGACCTTGATGGGGATCAGCAGCAGGGTGATGAAGGATTTCCACCAATAGCTCCAGATTTTGTCCTGGCCGGGCACCATCAGGCCCAGGTAGGCCAGGGGCGAGACAGCCAAAAGCAGCCAGATCATCACCGTGGCCATGACCAGAGCGGCGGTGATGGCGAAAAGCGGCAATATCAGCATGAACATGAACACGCCGCAGAGGATGATCTGCACGGTGAGGGTGAATTGGTCCTTGACCGAGTCCGGGTCCACTTGCAGAAAGCGCGAAAACTCCACGAACTGGAAGTCCGTGACATCCTTGAATTCAAACAGCCCGCCCACGATGTCGGTGACCAGACGGGCATTGATCTACCCCACAAACGACGGACAATTGTTTAAGCGACAATTTGATTTTCAAAGGCCAGCGGGCTGATGTATCCGTTGGCACTGTGTCTCCTGTTTCGGTTGTAGTCAACCTCGATATACTCGAATACGGCACGGCGCATACCTTGGCGGGTGGCGAAGTGCTCACCGTGGATCAGTTCCACCTTGAGGGTATGGAAGAAGCTTTCGGCCACGGCGTTGTCATAACAGTTGCCTCTGCCGCTCATGCTGCAAACCAGTTCATGCTTGGTCAAAAGGGCCTGGTATTTCCTAGAGCAATACTGGCTGCCCCGATCCGAATGAACCAACACACCTTTGGACATATGCCGTCGCCACAAGGCCATCTGCAAGGCGTCACAGACTAAATCGGCTTTCATGCGCTTATCCATGGCCCAGCCAACCACCATGCGCGAAAACAGGTCGAGCACCACCGCCAGATACAACCAGCCCTCGCCGGTCCAAAGGTAAGTGATATCACAGACCCACTTCTGATTTGGAGCCGTTGCGTTAAAGTCCTGGGCCAACAGATTTGGAGCAACCGGCATACCGTGATCCGAATCCGTGGTGGCCTTGAACTTCCTGGCCGCTTTGGCCACCAGGCCCTGTCTATTCATGCTCTTGGCCACTGTTTTGCGGTTGTATTTACGGCCTTGCTCATCAAGGTCGAGAGTCAGCCCAACTGCTCCGCTACGGCCCTTGCGAACTTCAAAGGCTTCTTTCACCAGGTGATCGAGCCTCTCACGCTCCATCTGCCTCTGACTGGGATTTTGCAGCCTGCGCCGCCAGCCATAATACCCGCCACGTGATACGCCAAAGGCCTCGGATTGCGCCGTGACGCTGTATGTGCCTGCGTTTTGCTGCATGAACGCGTACTTCACTTCAGGCTTTTCGCGAAGTACGCCGCGGCCTTTTTTAATATGGCCAACTCCTCTTCCTTCTTGGCCAACTGCCGCTTCAACTTGGCGTTTTCGAGCTCCAGTTCCTTCTCGGTCTCGCTGCGGCTGGCCTCATAGCGGGCCTTCTTGCGCCAAGCGTAAACCTGGGACTCATGCAGGCCAAGCTGCTTGGCCGCACCGGCAACGCCAACCTGCTCAGCCAAGCCCAGAGCTTCGATTTTGAACTCCGGCGAATAGCGCCGCCTGGTGGATTTCTTCTGGCTCTTCTGTGATGGCATCGAACACCTCCGTTAAGCAATTTACTCGCTTAATCGGGTGTCCGTCAAAACTGGGCTGGATCACATTGTCCATGACAAAGATGCCGATGGTGTAAGACAGATTGACCGCCACCAGCGCCCCGATCACGCGGGGCAGAGCTTTTTTGAGGGAATAGTTGTCCGGGTGGAAGCCGATGAGGTTGGCCAGCACCAACAGAATAAGCACCGCGACAGCGCAGAAGTTGACAAAGTCGCGCATTTTTTCCCAGATGGTTTCCACCTCCGGCGGCACGTCGAACATCTTGTCGTAAAAGTAGGTGTAGCCCATGCCCAGCAACTTGATGGCCACGTATTCCACATAGGCCACCGAGGACAGGAAGCCGTTCATGGCTGGTCCGATGACGCTGTTAAAGGTGGTTTTGAAGACAGGCCCGAGTATGGGACTGCTTCCGGTTGTTGTCATGATTGCGACATCACTGGCGAATATCGAGAAAAGCACCCAGCCCAAATGGATTGCCGCCTCGGCTTTTTGAATTGAAACGGTTTGCTCGATGAGCCCGCCTTGGTCCGGCCCGCCCATGAAGCAGGAATGATAGAGCATGCCCAGCATCAGCGCGGACGCCAGGACCAGCTTCCATTTGGGGATTCCGGATTTGGTTGTGAGCATTTGAAGGAAAAATTATTGAGTGCTGGCAGTGGACTCCGGGCCACCTGCTTCGCCGAAGAACTCGGGGTTGATGGTTTGCAGGATCAGGCCCAGGACAATGAAAAGGGCCAGCGCGGCAAAGGCGTTGACGATCCTGTTCCTACCCGACTTGATGCGCTCGGGATTGCCGCCCGAGGACGCCCACTCAATGCCGCCCCAGACGATCATCACCGAAACCAGGGTGGTGATGATCACCTTGAAGAAGCCGTAGTAAAGGATAATCGTCTTTTGCAGGAGTTCGTTTGAGTTGCGGCGGTTGTAGACGATCTTGTCCTGGCCGCCCACCGGCACCTGGAATTCAAAAATATCAATGCCCGTGGATTTGATCTGCTCCAATTCGGCGGTGCTGTCATACAGAGCTTCTTGAGCTGCTTCCGTGGCGGCGATGGCTTCTTTGTGCTTCTTCTTTAACTCCTCTTTTTCCTGCTCGATTGCCTCGCCCAACTCTGCCAATTCCTCGGCCTCGGCGCTGGTCAGGCCATCGCCAAAGACCGCCTTTTCCATCAAGGTGGCCGCGCGGTGCATCGGGTGGCTGGCCGAGTAAATCTCGCTATCGGGATTGTGCCAGTAGTTTTGGATATTGCGTTGCAAGGTCTGCCGGTCGCTGGCGCTCAAGAAACCACTTGTAGAAGCGCTGCTTGGGTCATAAAAGCTGTTCAAAAGGCTCTTTGTTGTTTGGTCGTGCTTGAGAACATCGCTAATCCAGCCCTGGTTTATCAGTGCTTTCTCCCTTAATTTTTGTATTTGATCCTCAGCCTGCATTTTGGTGACCAAGTCGGCTTTGCGCGCCTCAACCTCGTCGTATTGGGCTTCCAGGGCGTCGGCGGTTGTCTCCAGGCGTGAATCATCTGCCAGCGCATAGCTGGGCAGGAGTGCGCATGCCAGGGCTGCGAGGATGAGGAATGTGATTTTTCGGGGGATAGACACGGATTTTAGGGTTATTTTGTTGATATTATAGCCTATTTGGCCAATAGAGCCAAAGAAAAGCCCCGGTGCTAAGACCGGGGCCAAGGTGTGTTGCAGGCGGTGTTTGATCAGCCGCCCAGAAGCTTCCTGCGGATTTTCTTTCTGTGATAGTCCTGATCGAACATGAGTCGCATGGTGTTCGCGAACCGCTCCGAGGTATTGGGACCTTCCAGACCCAGCCTCATACGCATTTGGTGATCAGTTTCGTATCTGGGAATCACCTTGGGCTTCTCTTTGTACCGGAGCCAGTAACCAAAGGGATTGCGGTCATATGCCGCCCTTTCCTGGAGCGCCGGGATGTACACCATGTACGCGAGCCACGAGCCCAGGATGATTACGAGCGCCCAGACCCAAAGCGGGGATCGGAAAGTAAAAAGCTTGGATTCCTCCCCGGTATACATCGGGGCCTGTAAGGTCGCCGGATTCATACCACACCGCCTTTCGCCATCTATTTTAATTCTATTTTGATTTTTGATTTCAGTAGGTTGCGTGGTCATTTTTTCAGATGTCCCCCGGAATGTCAAATTTATCGACTACATAAAAGGCGGTTTATAACCTCATTTATCTATTTTTATAGAGATTTGTCAAGGCGAAATCTACTTATTGCAGGGTTCTTTGGGCTCAAACAGAGTGCTAGAGGTGGGGTGGAGGTGCCCACAATGAGCGATCTGCCCAAGGAAATCGGAAAGCGTCTGAGAGAAATCCGCAAAAGCAAGGGTCTGCGGCAAGAGGATATGGAAGCGTTTGGGCTGAATTACAAATATTATCAGCGCATCGAAGGCGGGCATACCAACATCACTCTGGTCACCTTGGAAAAGATCGTCAGCGCTTTGGGTCTGGAGTTGGCCGACCTTTTCATCCTGCCCATGAGCCGGTCAGACGAAGTGAATGAACTGCTGGCCGATATCGACACCGTGATCAAGGAAAACGATCCCGAGAAGATCAGAAAACTCGGCCTGTTTGTCAGGGATATTCTTTGATCGATCCCCCTCAGACAACAAAACACCAAATCGGTCAAGCTGAAATTTAGTTAATATCTTGACGTGCTTAGCCCATCGCCTATAATGGGCGTGGAATATTGTTAAGGCAAATCGCGGCACCCCAGAACCCAAATAGTTGGGTGGGATATAACGCAAGTCTTAAAATCTGTCTTGTCAATATTCCACTACATCCCACTCAGCTACTTGGGTTTTGTTTTACCCAAAGTGGCTGGCGGGCGTAAGGGGAGCCGGGGCCACGCGGAAAGGTCACGGGCCAGAACTCACCAGAGTTGCACTCCTAAAGCTAATCATCTACAGGGGGCGGCCGCGTCAGAGCCGTCGATTGGCTAGCAATTCCGCCACCGCAAAACCGACACCGGGTCACGCGCGCAAATTCGCTCATTAAAACATCCGAAACCGCAACAAAACACCGAAATGTCAAGTTTTGACCGGTTTTGAGCATGAGTGCGCCTTCTCAGCCAGTGCCTTCTTTTGAGGTTCCCGAAAAACTGCCCAAACTTGGCCGCTGAGGGGCAGGGGAGCAAAACACCGCGTTAGCGGTGAAAGAAAAAATAGTAATCTTATTATGAAGATAACACCTAAAAAGCTTTCTGCTATTCGAAGCACCGTCAACGTCATGGCTTTGATCGAGGCCTTGGGTCTGCGTGTTGCCAAAGATAAAAACGGTGGTGAGATTTGGGTGCATTCTCCCTTCAGCCCGGACAAGACCGCCAGCATGCACATCCAGCCTGATGGACGCTGGAAGGACTTTTCCAGCGGCAAGGGCGGCGGGTCAATCGAGCTTTACCAGCAAGTCCGTGGCTGCGATTGCTACACGGCCGGCCGCGAGATGCTGGAGCTGGGCCTCTGCAACGCAAGCACCGAGACGCCGAGGCCGCAGAGAACGCATGAACCAAGGATTGAAGCCAAGGAGCCTTTGCCCGAGCAGCCGTCTTTGGTGCCCTATCTACAGCCGCACGAGGAATATGAGCGTAGGGGCATTTCCGAACGCACCCGGCTTAAATTGGGCTTCGGCTACCTGCCCTCATCCAACAAGGCCAAACTGTCGGGCCGTCATGTGTTTCAGATCAAGGATCAGGCTGGCCGGGTGGTTTCGCACATCGGCCGGGCCGTGGATCAGCGCCAGGCGGAATCCGAAGGCAAATGGCGCGTTTACGGCGGCTTCAGCAAGTCCTGCTTCCTTTATGGGCACCATCTGCTGGACAAAGCCAAGGTAAAAGCCGACATGGCCAAGCACGGCCTGATCGTGGTGGAGGGGTGCTTTGACGCGGCCAAGCTGCACGAGGCAGGCATACCCTCGGTGGCCACATTCGGGGCGAATCTGAGTGAAACGCAGTCTCGAAAGCTGGCCGACCTGCACCAAACTCTGCACCTGCCAAAGGTCGTCATCTGGTTTGACCGGGACGCAGCCGGATTCGAGGCCACTGAAAGGGCTGTGGCGGTCCTGAAACAGGCCGGAGTGCCCGCATATCCTTTTGACTGGCGGGCGGCCGCACAAGAGGGCCTCGTGCCACCCGAGGCAAACGATGCCTGCGATCTTTCAGTCAGCGACCTCCGCCGTTTCCGGGATCGGGGCTTGATCTGAGGTCTCTTTCTCCCTCATCTCCTTGAGTCGCTTAACCAGCTTCTTGGCTTTTTTACCGCGCCTGAGCCAGCCTGACTGCCGGTACTCCTCGAAAAGCACCTCCTCCTTGATCTCCCGCTCACGCTGGCGGGCCTTTTCGCTTTCGGAAAGCTGGCGGTACTCGTCAAAATCCTTGGTTTTGCCTTCGCTGAGCAGCAGCACGGTGTTTTCATAGGCGCTCAGGCGTTGGCGTATCTCCTGGAGTTCCTGTTTGGTGTCCAGGTGGGCCATCTTCTCGCGATGCGCTGTTTCCTCGGCCGCGCGGGATCGCTCCCGCTCCTCGGCAAGCTCATGAGCCATGGATGACGCTGGCGAAGGGGTCAACAAGGGCTCATCAACCTGCTCAACAGGCTGGATAAACCCCGACGCGGCGATCTTCTCCCCGATCTCCGGGATGGTCAGGTTCAGCTCCTTTTGCGTAGCTATGAACTTGAATATGGCCAGGGCCTCGGACGCGACTTCGTTGCGCTGGTTGCGGCCCTTGCGCCGGTATTGGCCGAACACCTCGGGCAGTTTGTTCAACAAGCGCCCGATATAGGTGCTTGTCAGGCCGGTTGCCTCTGCGATCTCTTCTACTGATAGGTATGCCATTTTGGTTGGTTAAGGTTAATAAGCGGGCTTGATGAGGGCTTGTCGAGCGGTTGTTTGGTGCGGATTTGGATTCGCGGGAGTTGGCTTTGGGTGTGGGCAGACGGTTCGACAGGTGATCAATAGGCGCTGAGCAGGCATGAAAATTAAAGCAGATGCGCGGGATGTGGTCAAATTTTCGCTGGAGCTATTTTGTTGAAGTAGCTTCCTGTCATATGCCGAATCTAGCCGATAAACCTAGGCCATGCTTGCTGGCAATTGGTGCACAAGTAGGCGACGGACAGACCATATCACGTGAAAGGAAAAGAGAAATGGATACATCCTCTCAAATCTGCCTGAAAATAAACGTCATTATCGATAGCCCTGAAATCGCAATAATTGATATCGACAAGGTGTCGGACGACTTTGTTGAAAACCTTGCGAATTCTTTGGATAGCTTCAATGAAAACACAAAGAATGATGAAAATATCTCAAGGGATGACCGCACTAAAGAAATTAAGGGAATGATCGAGAATCTCATTAGTGAGGCTTCGATCTATGATGATCAAGTAACGTTGACCTTGGAAAACACGGGGAGCCCAGCCAGGAACTATCCATACAAGGCAATCCTACCCAGCGGCAAAATCATTTATGGAAAAACAGACATCCAAGGTCGAACTCAACGACTTAGGGAAAGTAATAGTCAACACGTGATCATCCAGTGGGGTGAGGAAGAAAAGTCAGAAGGCGAATAGGCTTAATATATGGGGAAGCTGCCGTGCATTGGCAATAGGAAATTGCAGAAATATAACCTTTCAGAATTAGTGTGCAGCGGCTTCCCCTTTTGATAATCATAAATAACACTGTTGTTACAAGGAAAGACAAATGTTTGACATTAGCTATAAATTTGACTTTGGCGATATTATCAAAAAATATTCCAAATATTCTGTCTTTTTAGAACCACCCGTATCGAAGTTCCATATCCAAATGAGATTGCCAATTTCAATTGATTATAAAGTTAATTACGTACGTGCGTTGCAGATACTCAAGCGGCAGATAGCTGACCAAATGAGGACAACCTATCTAGATATAAATAGTCTTGGCGCTGATGAAGAGTTGATTAGGTTTCTAAAGGAGGCAGCGTTAGGTCAGCTCGTTCAGTCAGTACCAAATCCATTAGATCTGTTTTCTGTGGTGCACAGAGCTCATTTGTACGAGTGGAAGCTGTCAAAAGATCTGCCATACATTCTTACCTTAAAGGACACGGGCATGAAGGTAGATGTATCATCTGCCATTTCTGAAAGAGGTGACGTGTTACGGAAACCACTTTTGAGCCGGCTTGAAAAATGTATAAGAGAAACATATCAGTTTGATGAAGGATTTGATGTTTTTACGGATGAACAAATCCAATCATTGAGAACAGATGCGCGCAAGTGGGCAATTAATAATATTATCGAACAAGTAGAATTCGTGGAATTCGTTAAGGGAAGCTCATGGCTTAACAAAGAAATTATTGTCAAAGTCAAGCATGGTGACCAAACATGGCAAAAGGAAATGAAGATTCCTTATAATTATAATTCTATTGCTTACGGTGAAATTATATCTCATGCACTAAATAACGATAACTATAAACTATCAGTTACAATGGAAAGAGAGATGAAAGAGCAATTAAAATCTTTGATGGTTAAACTTATTCAGCAAGAAAAAGAAATTGAAAAAACTATTGAAAGTGGTAAATACGAACGCCGCTGGTTTGTATGTAGAATCAAAGGTATGGAAAAACAAATTTCTGTAGAGGCTGATGCTTACGGCTTTAATGTGCCAAAGTATTTAGAAAGAATATATACAACCTACGCTGATTTCATCGGAGTAAAAGCAGATGGCAGCTTATTTACAAGCGACCAAAAGGAACGCATTGAAAGATATGTTGTTGATCTGTGGCTTAAATCTATCGACCATTTGTTGCACTCAATTAAGGTTGAGTCTATTACATATAATACAAACCAAGACATGCTGGAGTCTGGTGAGGTTAAATTTGTATTTGATGGCAACTGGTTAGATAGTGGCCTTGTCATCAATTTTTATGGGAAAAAAGGTTTTGATACATACAGCATTGCCATGGAGCTTGACAAACAGCTTGCAAGACGATGTGGTGTTGAAAACCATCTGAATATACTTGATGAAAATCGACATGAAAACATTAGAAAAACTGTAGAGGAGACGATAGTCAATACAATCAATATGAGTCCCGGTGTAATTAAGAGTACAAATAAAGTTTTCGAGCAGAAAGCGTTGATTAAGGAATGGGCATCGCGACGAAAGCTAAATTACATTGACTTGGCCATGGTATTGGCTAACCAATACGATGACTACACTAAAGAAAGTGAATTAAAAGACACAATCGCTCTTCATACCTGCCAGTTTATATTCAATGCTTCTGGTTGGGCTTTCGACTTTTTAATTGGCTATGTGTCCAAGGCGCTGAACATATTTCGAAAAGCAGGCAAAAAAGCTAAATTTGTTTTTACGGATACAGCTAAAGGATCAGCCTCTCGCGCCTTAAAAGAGTTGGGAATTACAACGGATTTGCGTACAATGGATTATGGCATAGCACAGATATCCGGAAAAACCATTGTAAAGGCATATCATCGAGCCGACAAACAAGGGAAGAAGGATCTTGATGCATTATGGAGCAACGATAAAATCGTATCAGGAATAATCCAAGAGCTTACCAGTGTTCTTATTGAATTTAGCAAGAAAAATCCAGGCGTTTTATCTTTTGCTGGTTTAATAGATCCACCATATGAGGTCGGCTTGCTTGTTGAGGTAAGCAAAGATGAACTATCGTTAGATGAAGCATTTGACATTATAGGGCAGGAAAATGAACGTGCAAAGGCACTACTTGATGAAGAAATCGCCATCGCTTATCTTGCACAGATCATGGCAAATAATGCAGAAGGAATCTCGAACAATCCATCATCACTTGAGAGGGCTAAACTATTCATAAGCTTGGTAGAAAAAGAGAATGGAAATAAATCATGGCTCGATGATGCATTAGATGTAATCGACCTAAACGATGAACAGAAGCAATTGCGTATTAAAATATTTGAAGCTTTGTTACAATGATAACTAGACAGCCTCTAGTTAAGGCTAGAGGCTAGTCCGTATTCATCAATAAGGCCGATACTATAGTAGCCCTCTTAGCGTCTCCATTATCTCGACTACGTAGTATGAAGATGCCCGTCCCATTTCGTGTTGAAATAGATTTTGCAATCAGGCCTGGCTTTGAATTTATAATATAATTCGTACTTGTATTATTACCGCGTATTAGCAATATATTTTTAATTAATTTTGCTTTGAGGTCAACAAAAGTGCCAAACAGGAATAAATGATCAAAATTATAACATGATCCTCCTATTAAAACAGGCCCATCCTTATTCCCATCCCACCCCTTCAATATTAATCTTCGTTCATCTATAATAATACCATCACTAGAAAATATAAAATATTCCACATTACTTGTGGTTTTATATTTTTTCCCTTTAATTATACCATTTAATATATATTCAACTTTTTTCTGTTTGTTAACGATCATATGATTGTTAAATAACGCTGCTGTAGCTCCAAACATATTGGACCATAGGAGTTTACCATTATCTGAATACGATACAATAATTATCTTTATCTTATATCCTTTTGTTAGGATTCCCCCGCTACAAACAAAATTATTACCCAGTGGCACCATGGCCTGGAAACCGCCTCGTAGTATTGTGCTCTTTATTACCCTGTCCCATAATATATTGCCGTTACTATTCATCTTGCCAAACCAGGGATAGGGTATTCCCAGGCTCTTATTTGGTTCACCTACAAAGCATCTTTTAATACCTGCAAATGTTATAATTCCTTTTCCGTCAACATAAAAAGAACTTATGCTTGAAGGACATTGACGATCAACATGTACATATTGCCAAAGGATGTCGCCTTGCAAATTTAACCTTATCAGCCAAGGGTAGGTCGCCCCTTCCATTTCCCCTTGAATGTCGCAAGATATTGCGATTGAATTGTCATCAAACAGCTTTAGCATGAATATTCGGACAACCTTACTGCTAGAGGTCAGCAGCTTATCCCAAACAGTTTTTCCGTTCGCATCCAAACGGATTACCCAAATCCCCACTGTTTTGCCGTTTGCAGGCCTTTGGGGGATGACGACCACTGCTCCGCCATCCGGTGTGGCCACGATCTTATAACCTTTGGCAACTTTGTCTGTTATGAAGGTCCTCTCCCATAGCACCTTTGGTTTTGGCGTGTCAGGATCGACAGGCGTTATGGTCAAGCCAGCACCAAAACCGATAGAAGGTATGATTGCCAACAAACTGGCGAGTATAAATAATGAAGCTGCCCAGCTAATTGAATTGATCTTGATCATAGTTCTGCCCTGGCACATATGACTGAGAATTGGCTAAGATTAAGCCCCTACATATGCCTAGAAGGCTTCTGCTGTCAATGATTCACAGCGTGACAGACAGGACCGGCCGGGAATCATACGCGAATAAATATCTGCGCTACCTGGGTGTGGATTTGGGTGTGGATTTATTCCAAAACATGCCAAAATCGGCTAAAATCCGCCAAAATTGACCTTCTGTATTTATCTTTATTATCAACAACTTCCTAAGATATGAGGAGGTTAGGAAGCTCGGAGTGTGATTTCTGGCAGTCAGGAGGTCTGGGGTTCAAGTCCCCATAGCTCCACCAAAAAAGAATTCAACCGCCTAGGTCGAATCGGCCTAAGCGGTTTTTTCTTTCAGGTGACACCTAGGCAACAAATTGTCGTAACCTCTAGGGGCTTCTCAGCCTCAGGGCCAAATCCATAAGAAGCTATCAAAAGCATACCAATCGGCCTTCCCCGACATCTCCCTACGGTTTTGGCCATTCATAAGCACCTCATGCCGGAGTTGCTTGATCCAACCCTGTTTTGACGGACACACGATTAAGCAAGTAAATTGCTTAACGGAGGTGTTCGATGACATCACAGAAGAGCCAGAAGAAATCCACCAGGCGGCACTATTCGCCGGAATTCAAGACCGAAGCCCTGGGCTTGGCTGAGCAGGTTGGCGTTGCTGGTGCGGCCAAGCAGCTTGGCCTGCATGAGTCCCAGGTTTACGCTTGGCGCAAGAAGGCTCGCTATGAGGCCAGCCGCAGTGAGACCGAAAAGGAACTGGAAATCGAAAACGCCAGGCTGAAGCGGCAGTTGGCCTTTGAAAACCAAATTGAAGTTCCCCTGAAATTGTGGACACCTCGAAAAGCATGATATGAATTGCTTGGAGGTGTTGAATGGGCAACAGACGCAGGAGTTATAGCCGGGAGTTCAAGATCGAAGCCGTGGCCTTGGTCACCGAGGGAGGTTTGAGCATTTCCCAGGCGGCCAGGGACCTTGGCATCAGCCAGACCGTGCTGGGCCGCTGGAAGAAGCAGCTCGAAGCAGACCCTGAGCAGGCCTTCCCAGGCAAGGGCAATTTAAAGCCGCAAGATGAGGAGCTAGCCCATCTGAGACGCGAACTGGCCATTGTACGCCAGGAGCGTGACATATTAAAAAAAGCCATCGGCATCTTCTCGCGGATGCCAAAATGAAGTTTCAGTTCATCAGGGATCAGAGTGAAGGATTCCAGATCAGGCGTATGTGCCGGATTTTGGAGGTGTCAGCCAGCGGGTACTACGCTTGGCTGAACCGGCCGGAAAGCAGCCGGGCGCGAGAGAACCGGAGGCTCGTTGTCGAGATCAAGGCCATTCATAAAGAAAATCGTGGCGTGTACGGAAGCCCCCGGATACAGGCGGAACTCAAGGATCGTGAAATCCATGTGAGCGAGAACCGGGTGGCTCGATTAATGCGCGATAACGGCATCGCTGCCAAGCAGAAGAAAAAGTACAAGGCCACCACGGATTCCAATCACGGCCACCTGGCGGCCCCCAATATCCTGGGGCGGGACTTTGAAGCGGACGGCCCTGATCAAAAATGGCTGGCTGATATAACCTACATTCCTACTCGTGAAGGCTGGCTGTACCTGGCGGCCGTCCTGGATCTTTATTCCAAGCTGATCGTGGGCTGGTCCATGTCAAGCCGCATGACCAAAAAGCTGGTGCTCGATGCGCTGAACATGGCGGTGGACCGGCGGAAACCTGGGCCTGGGCTGATCCATCATTCAGATCAAGGACGTCAATATGCCAGCAAGGCCTACCGCAAAAAGCTGAAGTCGCACCGCATGATATGCAGCATGAGCCGCAAGGGCGACTGCTGGGATAACGCGCCCATGGAAAGCTGGTTTCATTCCCTGAAAACCGAACTGGTGGCGCATAAAGATTATTTGAGCAGGACGCAGGCCAAGGCTGACATCTTTGAGTACATCGAAGTCTTCTACAACCGCAGCCGCAAACACTCAGCTCTGGGGTACATGAACCCGGCTCAATATGAGATGATCAATATGGCTGCTTAACTACGTGTCCACAAAAATTGGGGAAGATCATGCCAAACACCACTGTATTATGCAATAGGCCATGGCGTGGAGGGGAAAGCCCGCTTGCCGGTCGGCCAGTACGGGGCGCAAGTCCCCATGGCTCCACCAAGGGAAGACAACGGGTTGGCTGGAAACGGCCAATCCGTTTTTCTTTATTTTGATAAGATCCCCAGTAAAAACCCCGCAATTAATGCCACCACAGAAAAGCCGCATCCAAGGCTAGACGTATTAAAATTCCTGACTTTGATTTGAGTCTCCATCCATGCCTCTAGCGTGGCCACCTCTTGATCAACTTCGATTTCCAAAACCAGAGCCGCCGGTGATATGCCGGGATATCCTCCTGTTGTCGTTTTGTCGGCCATGGCCTGTCTAATTCCCTGGAAAAAAACAGCGTATCATTGACCGGTTTGGCAAAGATGCCTCGGCCAACAATCATCAAGTCCCGGTAGCTTTCCGGAAAGATAGATTCATGGAAATTCGCCGCAATGGCGGCCATTTCGATGAGGTTGTCCTCTATTAACTCCATGCTGGCGAGTATTTGACCCACATCACCGCATTGGCTCAAGGAATTAACGGCTTGGGTAAGCTTGGGCGTAAAATCTTGATAACGCTCGAGGGAGTTTCGTAAAAAAGATAGACATTTCTTTTTGGGAATTGGGCCATCGATGCTAAGGGCCGGTTTGGCATGCAAGCGCTTCATGATCCTATAAGTCATGCCATCCGCATATTCGGCAATTGTTGATAGATTGCGGTACAGCGCTTCTTCGGTTTCAGACATTGTCCCCCCTGTGGTTTGTTTCCTACCGCCCAGGCGTGTAACAGCATGCCGGAGTCGATGCATGGGCATTGCCGTTGATGCCGCGCCCTTAATGCCGGTCAACCATACTCAAGCCTCTGGCTGCGGCGCAACTGCGGCCCCGTCGCCATTTGCCTCAACCCCGATTTGCTTCAACACGGCATTAAGCAGCATCCGCGCCTCATCGAACTCCGGATTGATCTCCAGGGCGTTGGTCAACACCTCCGAAGCGAGCTGCTTTTCGCCCATCTCCCAATGGCAGCGGGCCATGTTGTACATCAGGTTTTCGTCTTTGGGGTGGAAGGCCAGGGCCTTTTTATAGAGGTTCAGGGCCATGTCCATCTTGCCCTGCTTGCGGTGGGCTATGCCCAGGCGGTTGTAGACATGGGCCAGGCTGGGGTCCATTTCCAGGGCTTTTTGGTAAAACTCCTCGCTTTCGGCGTAGTGGCCCTCTTTGGCCAGGGCGTCACCGACCTGGGTGGCCATGCCGGTGTCGTCGGGCACCTGGTCGGTGGCGTCCCGGAAGTGGCCCAGGGCCTGTTGCAGGTTCTTGAGCTGGAGTTCGATTTCGCCCATGTAATAAAACAGGCTGGCTTTGGTGAAACCGCCTTCCTTGATGCGGTCGGCGGCCTTGAGGGCGGCCTTCACCACCTTGAGGGCGTCTTCCAACTCGCTTAGCTGGCGGTAGACCATGGCCAATTCGAGATATGCCTTCAGGTGGTCCGGATTGGCCCGCAGGACCGCGAAAAAGCTCTTGATGGCCTCGTCCGACTTGCCCAGCTTGCGCAGAACCCGGCCCAGGGCCATCAGGGCGGTTTCGTCTTCCTTTAGCCCCAGGGCCTCGCGGTAGGCTTCCTCAGCTTCGGGCAGGTCTTTTTTGCGCTCGGCCTTGCGGGCGAGGTCCATCTGCTCCATGAACCGCTCTTCGGTCTCGTCGATTTGGTCGGCCAGCAGTTCTGTGACGGTGTCCTGTAGCTTTTTGGCATTCAGCGGGTGGTTCAACACGGCGTTGGCCCCGGCCTTGAGCCCGGTTGTCTCCATCTGCTTGTCGCGTTGCTCGGCGATCAATACAACCGGAACCTCTTTGAGGTCATCGCGGCGGCGGACCATCTCCACCAGTTGCAGGCCGCTTATGGGCTGCATCTTCCAGCCGGTGATGATCAGGCTGACGGTCTTGTCCTTGAGCTTGAGCATGGCCTCGTCGACGCCCACCGCTGTCCATATCCTGTAGAATTTGAAGGTCTCCAGGTAAGATTCAAGGGTGTCCAGGGCCATCTTGTTGCCCTCGACCAACAGCACATGCATTTTCTGATATGATAGCTTCACTCTCGGACCCCGTGGATGTATTGTTTGACCGGTTTATAATACACGTCTCGGGTGAAGCATTGAAGCCCTAGTTTGACCCTGAGGCATGCGTAGTATAAAACAGCGTTGGTGACGGGAGGTGCGGCGGCGAGCGCGCCGTCCGGGAAAGTGTTTTCCGGAGGAAAACCATGAAACAGGCTGAACTTTGGGACAAGCTGGACGGCGACAAGGTCCGCTGCCGTTTGTGCGCCCACGGCTGCGTCATAGGCCCGGAAAAGCGGGGTTTGTGCCAGGTCCGCGAAAACAAGGGCGGCGTGCTCTACAGCCTGGTCTGGGGCCGTCCCGTGGCCGCCAACGCCGACCCCATCGAGAAAAAGCCCCTGTACCACTTCCTGCCCGGCAGCCGCTCGTTTTCCATAGCCACCGTGGGCTGCAACTTCCGTTGCGCCTTTTGCCAGAACTGGCAGATAAGCCAGCAGCAGCTCGAAGACGGCGGGCCCATACCGGGCGGCGGCGCCGGCGGCTTGGTGCAGCCCAAGGACATCGTGGATGAGGCCGTGGCGTCGGGATGCGCGTCGATCGCCTACACCTACACCGAACCGACGATATATTTCGAATACGCCAGGGACTGCATGAAGCTGGCCGTGGAGGCCGGGCTCAAGAATGTATTCGTGACCAACGGCTATGAATCGGCCGACTGCGTGGAGGCCTGCAAGAGCCTTTTGCACGCGGCCAACGTGGACCTCAAGGCCTTTAACGACGATTTCTACAAGACCGAGTGCAAGGCCCGGCTGCAACCCGTGCTGGACACGTTAAAGCGCATGCACGAGGCCGGAATCTGGCTGGAGGTGACGACCCTGCTCATACCGGGCCGCAACGACGACCCGGCGGAGCTGGCCGGTCTGGCCGGATTCATCGCCGATGAGCTTTCGGTGGATACGCCGTGGCATATCAGCGCCTACATGCCCCGGTACAAGTACAGCGACGGCGGTCCGGCCCCGACACCGGTGGCAGCATTGGGCAGGGCCCTGGCCATCGGCCGCAAGGCCGGGCTGCGTTATGTGTACACGGGTAATGTGCCGGGACACGAAAGCGGCGACACCCGCTGCCCGCAATGTAACGACGTCGTGATCCGGCGGCAGGGCTATTACGTGGGCCGCAGCAGCCTCGAGAACGGCAAATGCCCCAATTGCGGCGCAGTCGTGCCCGGGGTGTGGCGCCTATGAGTGAAAACGCCCATCCCGGCGCGGGGCACCGCCAACGCCTGCGGGAGCGCTTCCTGGAGCACGGCCTGGAGAGCTTCACCGACGACCAGGTGCTTGAGTTGTTGTTGACCCTGGCCACTCCGCGCCAGGACTGCAAGCTGAGGGCCAGGGCCCTGTTGGCCGAGTTCGGCAGCCTGGCGGGCGTATTGGACGCCCAGGCGCCGCTTTTGGCCAAGATCAAAGGCATAGGGCCCAAAAATATCCTGGGCCTCAAGCTGATACCGGCGGTGGCCCGGCGCTATTTGGAAGACCGGCTAAAGCGGGAAGACAGGATATACGACGCCCGCCAGGCCGCCGAACATTTGCACATGTCCATGCGGCCCCTGCGGCGGGAGGTGTTCCGGGTGATGCTGTTGGACGCCCACCGCCGGATGATCGAGGAAAACGACGTTTTCAGCGGCACCTTGACCACATCGGCGGTGTATCCCCGGGAGGTCGTCGCGGCCGCCCTTTCGGCCGGGGCCGCGGCAATCGTCTGCGCCCACAACCACCCCAGCGGCGAGGCACGGCCCAGCCGCGACGACGAGGCCATAACACGGCAGCTCTATTACGCCTGCCGGGGCGTGGGCGTGGAACTGATGGACCACGTCATAGTGGCCGGAGATAAAATCTACAGCTTTGCCTCCGAGGGCAGGCTGACCAATCTCGCCTATGAATACGAGGCGCTGGCTTTGGAGGCTAATTGATCATGGAACCCAGGGACCGCCTGATTTTCGCCCTTGATGTGGACACCGTGGAAAAGGCCGTTGAGTTGGTGAGCATGCTCAAGGACGACGTTGGCGTGTTCAAGATCGGCCTGGAACTGTTCACGGCCCAGGGGCCAAAGGTCGTGGAGGCCGTGCGCCAGGCCGGAGCCCGGCAGATATTTTTGGATCTCAAGCTCCACGACATTCCGGCCACCATGCGCTCGGCGGCTAAGGCGGCCAGCGGCGTTGGCGTGGACCTGCTGACCTGCCATTGCGACCAGGCCGCGATATTTGAGGGCGTCGATCTGGGTTCAACCAAGCTGTTGGGCATAACCGTGCTGACCAGCCTGGGCTCTGAGGACCTGGCTGCCATGGGCTACCCTGCGGAGCTGCAAGACCCCGCCCAACTGGTCAAACGAAGGGCAAGGCTGGCCCTGGCCGCGGGATGCGCCGGTGTGGTCTGCTCGGGCCGCGAGGCCGCCGATGTGCGGGCCGTGTTGGGACCGGAGGCCCTGATCGTCTGCCCCGGCATCCGTCTGGCCAGCGGCGATGTCCACGACCAGAAAAGGGTGGTCACTCCGGCCATTGCCGTGCAATCAGGCGCCAGCCACATCGTGGTTGGCCGGCCCATCCGCCAAGCGCCGAGTCCTGCCGAGGCGGCCGCCGAAATCGTTGCCCAGATGGCCTCGGTATTGTGTTGATATCTTACGTAATTTCTTATTTGTGCCCAAGTAGGCACATGTGATAAATTGTGTCCGGTCAGTATGAAAGGGCAAACCCGCCGAAAGGCGGGGGCGCAAAGTCACCGGCCTAAAGCCCCGTGGGGGCCAGGGCGGCGGGACTGCCAAGACAGACCGGAGCCTTTCCCGAATCTCCGCGTCTTCCTGGTTAATTTTATCCAAATCACTTTGTCGACGGATTGCCATGGACGTCAGGTATGTCAATCCCTTTCTGCGGGGAGCAGTGGAGGTGCTGGGCACCATGGCCGGAATCAGCCTGGAGCCGGGCAAGCCATACATTAAAAACAGGGGCGAGGCTGAAGGCGATATCAGCGGTCTGATCGCAATCAACGGAGAGGCCCAGGGCTCTTTGTCCGTAACTTTTCATTTCAGCCTGATCCAGGCGGTGATCCGGGGGATGCTGGGTGATGAAGTCACCGAGGTGGGAACCGAGGTCAGGGATGCGGTTGGCGAACTGACCAACATGATATCGGGCGCGGCCAGGCGCAGCCTGGGCGAGGACGGCCTGAGTCTGAGCGCCGGTATTCCCAGGGTAATCGATGGTCCGGCCCATAAAATCGCCCATCTTTGCCGGGGCCCGGTCTTGGCCATTCCTTTTTCCAGTGAATACGGCTATATGGTCGTGGAAGTGTCTCTGCAATAACCATCCGTGCTGCTTGCCAAGCAGGTGAAAAACCGGTAAATTTCTAGCAGTTTGTTGAGAAAGCCCATCCTGGCCTTTCTCAACGGTTGGTTGGCAAAGGCGTGGTTTTGCCAACTAACTCAATTTGCTGGTTTTTATAAAACCGCGCAAATTGGCGGATCCTTTTGGGCCCGCCCAGCAGGCTGTTGATAACACCCTGCTAGTGCAATGCAATGGCTCGGGCCATCTGGCGCATGGACGCCGGTGGCGGGTGGCTGGTACAATATCAGCCATTGTGAAGAAAACAGGGGAGAGCCATGGCTGATGTCATCGACCTTAGCCGGCGTAATCAAAGCAAGGAACGCCGGATTCAGGAAGGCCGCAACCGCCGCAAGGCGGAAGCAGTGGCATCGGCCATGTCCTGTGGCATGTGTCCTCGCAAGTGCGCGTTTTGTGGCCAGGCCATAGAATACCCCGAGCCCCCTTTGAACAAGGTTCCCTATCCGTTATGTGAATGCTGCCGTGAAGAGGCGCAGGCGTTTTTACGCCACGAAGAGGGGCTCAAGGACGATAATACATTTTGGCAGACCGAGCAGTGGGCCCATTTGTGGCGTTCGTGGCTGGCGCATATGGATGCCCTGGGGCAGTTTCGCAACTCCAGGGAATTTCTGAGATTGATGCAGGAATACAGCCAGTAGTATTTCGGCCCGCAAAAAATGCTCCAATTGAGGGAGGATAATAAATGATCGGCGGTGGTATCGGACATTTTGAATGGTTGATTATCCTGGTCATTGTGCTGATTATCTTTGGCGCGGGCAAACTGCCCTCGGTGGGCGGCAACCTGGGTAAGGCCATCAAAAACTTCCGCAGCGGCGTAAAGGAAGAAAAGGTGGAAGGCTCCCAGCCCCAGCAGGAGATAGAAGACACGGCCTCCAAGGAGAAAGAGGAGGTCAAGGTCTGACCGGGACCAACCGCTATGAGGCGTTTGTTTGACGATCGCATCGCGCCGCCCGACTATGGCGGCGCTTTCATTTACAAAAAAAGCGACCGTTGAATGAATGCCCGCACTATTGGCCTGGATGGTTTATTATCTTTAATTATTGGCCTCAAACTATTGACGCACTTTGGCGGTGGGTGGTAAATAAGGCACAGCCGCCGGGAGGTGGCGAGGCCTGCCTCCAAATGGTGGTTTTTTATGGAGGGATGGCCGAGTGGTCGAAGGCGGCGGTCTTGAAAACCGTTGAACGAAAGTTCCGTGGGTTCGAATCCTACTCCCTCCGCCAATTTTTGACCCGAAAAACGGGGCTGTTGCGTGCCCCGAAAATACCGCGGAGAGGTGACCGAGAGGCCGAAGGTGCTCGCCTGCTAAGCGAGTGTGGGGTGTCAAGCTCTACCGAGGGTTCGAATCCCTCCCTCTCCGCCATAAGTTGAATCCAAACGGTCCGGGCACCATAGCCTGGGCCGTTTTTTTTATGCACCGGCTCGAAAGGCGGACGCCGTGTTTTTTGCCCAGATAATTGCCTTCATCCTGGTCATGGTCCTGTTCGAGGCCTATCAGCCCGGCAAACCCACCCTCGGCCTGGCCGATTCGCTGATGGGCTGCGCGGCCCTGCTGATCCTGTTCTGGGCTCTGGCCCGGGTGATGGTGCGGGCCTTTCTGGGCCGGGTGGCTTCCGACCGACCCCAGGCCGATCCGGCCCGCTCGGCCAAACGCCTGGAGGGTCTGCTGCACGGCCTGGCCATCGTCTGTTTCGTGGCCATGGTCATGCCCCTGGACCTCAAGGCGCATCTGGTGCAGTGGCCTCCGGTTACCCGCTGGCAGAGCCTGTCCGGGCTTTGCGCGGCCCTGCTCTACCTTGCCAACCTGCTGGTGGTCTGGTGGTCCATGCATCCGGTGGAGCGGCGGGTCTTCCTGCGGCGCATCGATGCCTGGCCATATGTCTTGGGCCAGGCCCGCTTCGTGGCCCCCGTGGTGTTTCCCTGGTTCATCGCCGTTATCCTGCGCGACGCCTTGGCCGCGCTGTGGCCCTCGGCCGACGCCTGGCTGGAGACGAGCCTGGGCGACCTGTTTTTCCTGGCCGTATTCCTGTTGCTCATATCGCTGTTGTTTCCGCCCCTGGTGCGGCGCTGGTGGAATTGCCGGCCCATACCGTCCGGCCGGACCAGACACGTGGCCCAGACCGTGTTGGACCATGTGGGCGTGCGGGTGGCCGAGATCGTGGACTGGCCCATCCTGGAGGGCAGGGTGCTCACCGCCGGGGTGCTGGGCCTGGCGCCCCGGTTGCGCTATCTGCTGATCACCGAGGCCTTGGCCGAGTCGCTGACCGAAGAGCAGATGGCCGCCGTGGTGGCTCACGAGGCCGGGCACGTCAAACACTGGCACGTGTTTTTATATTTACTGTTTTTCATGGGCTTTTTTGTCATCGTTTTTGCCATGTCCGGGCCCCTGAGCCTGGGCCTGGGCGGACTGTTGTATCTGCTTTCGGGAACCGAGTGGGGCATCGCCGCCCTCAGCGCCCCGGCGGACCAGGCCAGCGCCCTGGGCCTGTTGACCTCGCTGCCCATGGTTATTTTTTTGGCGGTGTACCTGCGTTTCGGCATGGGCTTTTTCATGCGCCATTTCGAGCGCCAGGCCGATCTTTTTTCCGTGCGGGTAGTCGGTGGCGCCCAGCCCCTGATCGGCGCTCTGGAGCGCATCTCGTACCTCTCAGGCAATATCCGCGACGTACCGTCGTGGCACCACTTCTCCGTGGCCCAGCGGGTGGAGGCCATGCGCCGGGCCGAGAGCGACAGCGGCTACATCCGCCAGCACAGCCGGATGCTGCGCCGGGGCCTGGCCATCTACCTGGCCGTGGTGCTGGTCCTGGTGGGCCTGGGCCTGGGCATCGACTACAGCCCGGCCGGGGAAAACATGCATCGCGCCCTGCTGGTGCGCCTGCTGGAGGACCGGGCGGCCGCCATGCCCAACAACGCCCGCCTGCGCATGCAATTGGGCGTGCTGCGCTATGAGATGGGCCAGGAGCGTCGGGCCCTGGCCGACCTGCGCTCGTCCGTGGCCATGAACCCCGGCGACCCCGAGGCCCTCAACAGCCTGGCCTGGCTGTTGGTGACGGCCGAGGATCAGGACCTGCGCGATCCGGCCAAGGGCCTGGACCTGGCCCAGGAGGCCGTCAAGATCAGCCCCAAGGCCCATATCTGGGACACCCTGGCCGAGGCCTACTTTGTCAACGGACAGCCCGACAGGGCCGAATCGGCGGCCTGGGCCGCCCTGGAGTCCGGACCAGAGCCCGAGCGGCGGCAATACTTTAAACAGCAGTACCAGCGCTTCAAGGAGGCGGCGGCAAAAGGCTCCAAGCCGTAATGCGCTCGCCGGTTGTTATCATCGGTCTGGACTGCGCCGCGCCGGAGCTGTTGTTCGAGCGTTTTATCGGGCGCCTGCCCAATATCGGCGCCCTGATCGAGCGGGGCCTCCATGGCCCCTTGCGCAGCGTAGACCCGCCCATCACCGTGCCCGCCTGGGCCTGCATGACCAGCGGCATGGACCCCGGCCAGCTGGGCCTGTACGGTTTTCGCAACCGCCGCGGATACGGCTATGAGGCGCTAACCACGGCGTCGTCTGCCGATGTCCGCCATCCCCGGCTTTGGGAAATGGCCCATGCCGCCGGTATGACCTCGGTGGCCCTGGGCGTGCCCCTGACCTGGCCCGCCTCCCCCCTGCGCGGGGCCATGGTGGCCGGTTTTCCCCTGCCGCCGGGCAAAGATGGCCTGGTGCAGCCCCGCAGCCTGGGGCCCAAGCTGGAGCGCTGGGGGGGCGGGCCGTACATCCCCGACGCCGAGGGCTTCCGCAACATTGACAGGGCCCAATTGGCCGAACTGGTCGAGACCATGGTCAAACGGCGCTTTGCCGTGGCCAGGGGCCTGTGGCGGCAGTACCGGCCCGAGTTCATGATGATGGTGGAGATGGGCCCGGACCGCATGCACCACGCCTTTTGGCGCTATATGGACCCGGAGCACCGCCTGCACGAGCCGAACAGCCCCTTTGCCAAGGCCATCGAAGAACACTACGCAGCCCTGGACCGCGAGATCGGCGCTTTATTGGAAATGCTGCCGCCGGAGACCCTGGTGCTCATCGTCAGCGACCACGGGGCCCGGCGTATGGAAGGGGCACTGTGCATCAACCAGTGGCTGATCAATAGGGGCCTGCTTGTGCTGAAGGAGCCGCCGGACGAGCCGAAACGCCTGAGCGCCGGGATGATCGACTGGCCCAAGACCAGGGTCTGGTCCGACGGCGGATATTATGCCCGGATCTTCTGCAACGTGGCCGGACGGGAGCCCCAAGGCGTGATTCCGCTGGAGGATCTTAACGATTTTCTGGCCAGCCTGCATGCTGAACTGGAGGCCATGCCCGGACCGGACGGCAGCCCCCTGGGCAACCGGGTGATCGATCCCCGCCGGGCCTATGCGGCCCAGGAAGGCGCGCCCCCGGAGCTGATGCTCTATCCCGGCGATCTGGCTTGGCGGGCCGTGGGCACGGTGTGGCCCGGCGACGGCCCCTTGTTCACCTTTGAAAACGACATTGGCCCGGACGACGCCAACCATGCGCCCGACGGCGTGCTCATCGCCGTATTGGCCGGGGACGGCCCCTTGCCCGGCGCGGGTGGTGTGGTGGAAGACGCCCGGCTGTTGGACGTCTGCCCCAGCGTGTGCGCCTGGCTGGGCCTGGAAATACCTGACACGACCACGGGGCGGCCCTGGCCCTGGTTGAGCCTGTAGCCGCCCCGCTTACCGCTACATATCCTTGGTAGAAAGCAACTCGTCCACGCTCAGCCTGTCGCTGCGGAAGCTGTTGGCCGGGGCATCCGGGTCGGCATAGCCCACGGCGATGCCGATGAGCAGGTCTTCGTCAGCGGGAATATCCACGTATTTGCGGACAATATCCGGGTAGGTGGCCAGGGCGGCCTGGATGCAGGTGGCCAGGCCCAACTCGTGGGCGGCCAGGCTGATCATCGTGGCCATGGCTCCGCCGTCCAGGATCACGTAGGCCGTCTGGCCCTTGGGCACGGTGACGAACACCAGGCACGGCGCGCCGAATGCGTTGTAGTTGTTGATGTAGTGGGCCATGCGGCCTTCCTTGTCCTCGCGGCCAAGGCCCATCTTTTCGAACAGGGCCCGGCCCAGGGAGCCGTAGCGGTTCTTCAACTCGCCTTCAAACTTGCCGGGCATTTCCACGTCCGAATTGCCGGGCAAGCCGCTTTGGATGGCCTGGGCGTTTTCCTGGCGCAGCTTGGCGGCCGTCTCGCCGCCCACGGCGTAGACCTTCCAGGGTTGTGTGTTGCCCCAGCTGGGGGTGCGGGCGACCACCTCCATGATCTTTTTCATGGTGTCGGCGCTTACCTGTTTGTCGAGGTACTTGCGGCATGAATAGCGGCCAGTTACCACATCTTTGAATTCCATACGGTTTCTCCCTATGGGCGGTTTTTGTTGCCGAAAAATGAGTGCATCAGGCGGCGGAAATCAGGGTTTTCCGCCGCCGCGGCAGTGCTTTTACGTTCTCTGGCCATCTGGTTGTAGAGCCCCCGGACGCGGCCCTTGTTCATCAATTTTTTGGTGGCGACCAGGGCTTGGCCGGAGTTTTGGGCCAATTCATGGGCCAGGGCCAGAGCATGTTCCAAGGTCCGGCCGGGCTCGGTCAAATGGTTTACCAGGCCAAGTTCTGCGGCCCGCCGGGCGGGAATGCCTTGATTCAGCAGAAGCATCTCCGAGGCCAGGGGCAGGCCAACCGCCTTGGTCAACAGATGGGTTACGCCTGCGGCGGGTGTCAGGCCCACGCCCAAAAAACCGGCCACTAGTTTGGCGTCGTTGGCGCACACGGTCAGATCGCTGCACAGGACCCAGGCCAGGCCCGCGCCCGATGCCGCGCCCTCAACCGCGCAGATGGTGGCCTGGGGCATGTTCAGCATGGTGTGAACAGCCTGGTGGACATGGCCGGTGTAGCTCCAGAATACTTCTCCGGCGCCTTCATGGGGGTGTTGTTGCAAATGACGCCAGGCCCGCTTGAGGTTGCCGCCCGCGCAGAAAACACCGCCCGCGCCGGTGATGACCGCCACGCGCAGGGAACCATCGGCCGACACCGCCCCCAGGGCGTCAACAAATTGCGGACCCATGTCCTGGTCCATGGCGTTGAAATCCCGGGGGTTGTCCAAGGTCACCAGGGCCACCGCGCCGCGGCGTTCAAGATGTACTTTGGCATTGGCCAAGGTGCGCTCCCTGTGCAATGGCCCGGCGCGGGAACCGCAAAGGATTCGGCCGCCGCCGTTGGCCAACCAAGGCAAAGGATATCACAGATTGCCACACCCAAAATACCCAGGCAAGGGCCGAGGCTTGACCTTGGCCATTCATGCGGATAGATTTTAATTATAAACATGCAATTCATCGTTGGAGAATCGCCTTGGACCCCAAAACCCTGACAGAGGTCCTGGACCTGCTAAGTATGCCCCAGGCCTTCAGCCGCAACCAAAACCTCGCAAGATTCAGCGGGGACGCGGGAAAACGCGTTTGGCGGCTGTACAGGGTTTATCTTTCCCTGCTGCGCGACCTGGAAAGGGCCGTCGGCGAGCCGGAGACAATGGTTTCGGCCCGCGGCAACGGCAAGGGCAACGGCCTGCGCATCGAGATGGCCAACCACAAGCTGCACTGGCGGCGGATCAACGTTGTGCCCCAGGCTCTTGTCCCGCTTTTTCGGGAGCGCCTGGGACGGCCTTTGCCTGGTGGAAAACCTGTGAGCGTCCCATCCCTGGTCGATGAAATTCTGGAAGTCGTCGACGAAAACGACAACGTGGTGGGAACGGCCCGCCGGGGCGACATCCACGCCCAGGGCCTATTGCACCGGGCGGCCCATGTGCTGGTGTTCGACCAACGCGGTCGCCTGTACCTGCAAAAACGCTCCATGAACAAAGACACCCATCCCGGCAAGTGGACCACCTCGGCCAGCGGCCATGTGGACCCTGGAGAGGACTACCAGAGCGCCGCCAGGCGGGAACTGGCCGAGGAACTGGGCCTGGAACTGGATATCGATTTTGTAGGCCTGATCAAAGCCTGCCCAGGCACCGAAGGGGAGTTCACGACCGTGTACAGGGCCGTGACAAACAAAGAGCCACGGCCCAATCCCGAGGAAATAAGCCGTGGCGAGTTTTTCGAATTGAGTGAGGCGCGGCGCCTGGCCGCTGACAAGACCAAGGCCGCGCCGTGTCTGGAATTGGTTATTAAACTGCTGCCGGTTTGATTCCGGCCATGAACCGGGAAATGGCTTCGGTGACCGCCTCAGGCTGCTCCACGGAGGCCATGTGGCCGGCGTCTTCTACGATCGCCAACTGGCAATCGGGCAGCTTGTCCACCAGGAATTGGCTGTATTTCAGCGGTGTCAGGCGGTCGTCGGCGCCCACCAAGGCCAGGGCGGGGAGCTTGATTTCACCCAGCCGGGGAATCACGTCGAAATTGTCGCAGGCCGTGAAGTCGCCGATGGGCACCTCCGGCGGCACCTGGAGCATCCTGTCAATGCCCTGCTGGACCAGCTTTCGGTCGGTTTTATCGGAATATGAAAAAGCCAGGCCGTTTTTGGTGTGGGCCACGTAATCTTCTTTCATGCCGCTGAGTATCTCCGGCATTACGCGCAGGCGGGCTCCGCTGCCCAGGCAGATCAGGCCGCTGATCAAATCCGGGCGGTCCAGGGCGATCTGCAGGGCGATGGCGCCGCCCAGGGAGTGGCCCAACACCACCGGCCGCACGGGACCGGCTTCCAGGAACGTGGCCAACCAGGCGGTGTAGGCGGGTACGCGGTCCATGGAAGGGCCCGGGGTGTCCCCGTGGCCGGGCAGGTCGATGGCCGCGGCGTTGACCCTGCCCTCCAGGCCGTTAACCTGCATGCGGAACAGTTCCTTGTAACCGCCCGAACCGTGAATCATCAGCAGGCTGGGCAGTTGAGGGTCAAATGGTTTGCGGCAGTGGATCAGACCGGCGTTGACTTTGGATGTGTGTTGATCCCACATATCGGCTCCCGAGGTTGATTAGTTTCACAATCGGATATACAGTTTCAATAGCTTAACATATTGCCTGCCCCGGCCGTCAGGCCAAAAGGCCGTGTTTGGAAAACGGCCGTTTTTGCCATGCGCGGCAAAAAAGAACCACACTGAACAGGTAAAAAGGCGCACTGTTGTTGGATTGGGCAAAATGACACAACAAGCAAACACGGACAAATCTAAGGACAGGAGCAGGCGGGACCCGGCCGCGACCCGTGAAAAAATCCTTGCCGCCGCTGAAAAACTTTTCAGCCGCAAGGGGTACGCCGGCGTCTCCATGAGCGAAATAGCCGCCAAAGGCAAGGTGACCCAGAGCCTGATTCACCACTATTTCGGATCAAAGGAAGGCCTGTTCCTGGAGGTCATGCGGCGTCACCTGGTGCGGGTGGGCAAGTACGGCATAAAGCACCTGGAAGCCTCATTGGCCGGTGGTGACTTCGTGGAAAAGGGGCTGGCCGAATATTTCCACATGCTCGGCGAAGATCCGCTGCTGGTGCGCATGGGCGCCTGGTTCACCATGTTCTTTTTGGAAAACCCGAACTCCGTGCGGGAGATCGAAAGCGGCGATCCGGAAGAGGACGCCCATCAAAAATATGTGTTCGATATGTGCAAGCGCATGGTCGAGGCCATGAGCGGGATGCAGAAAAAAGGAGCCCTGCGCGACGACATTGATCCCGCCGCTTTGCTGATGGTCATGTTCTCGGCCATCGAACACTGGCACGCGGCCAAAAACCGCCTGCTGCGCCGTTTGCCCGCCGAGATGGTCGCCCACCTGGACGACGAAACCTACCTCGACACAATGACCAAGGTTTTCATCATGGGTTCCAAGCCCCGCTAATGCGAATTGGGCATCCGGTGCGCCGCAGCCGAAAAAAATAATCACGGCTTCGTCCGTTTATTGCGCCCAAGGCGATTAAAAATTGTAATAATTTTGTAGTTGTCCAGAAAACCATGCGGCACGGCGATTCCGGGGGGATGCCGCACCTGTCCGTGAGCCTCTTTCTCCCCAGGAATTCGATGCGCGGTAATGTGCTTCATTTTTTACCTTACACGGGAGCATCCTGATGAAAGTAAAAAGCGTGTTGTTGTCCGCCGGTCTTTTACTCTTGGCGATTGTCTTGTCGGGGCTTGCCGGAACGGCTCATGCCGAGTCATGCGACGGCTGCACGGTAAAGATCAAGAACATCGTAGAGTACAATGTCTACATAACCTTGGACTATTCTCCCAGCGGCAGCGAGACCAAGGGGCCACTGGGCCAATACCAAACAGTTACATTCAGCGTGCCCGCCGGTAAATGTCCTTTGCGGCTGCGGGGGTGGGTGGATGTAAGCGGCACTCGATACAACATAGCGGGCCGTTGTCTTGGCTGTGCCAACCAGGGGGAAAACGAAATCAATCCCGATTGCAGTCAGCCGCTGTGCGACAGCGCGGCATATTGCGTCAGCGGTTCGAAGCGAACCGGATTCAGATTCAGCGGCTATTTTTAATAACGGGCTATCCCGCTTTTGCAACTCCGCCGATGCGAAAAAAAACCGGGCGGCGCCTTTGCAAGCGCCGCCCGGTTTATTAGGCAATTTGTCCTATCGACGAATTAACCCAGCTTCTTGACCTCTTCGGTCAGAGCGGGGACTACGTCGAACAGGTCGCCCACCACGCAGTAGTCGGCCTTGCCGTGGATGGGGGCGTCGGGGTCTTTGTTGATGGCAACGATGACCTTGGACGAGCCCATGCCGGCCAGGTGCTGGATGGCGCCGCTGATGCCGCAGGCGATGTACAGGTTGGGGGTGACGACCTTGCCGGTCTGGCCAACCTGGTCGGTATGATGACGCCAACCGGCGTCCACGGCGGAGCGGGAAGCGCCGACAGCCGCGCCGAGCAGGTCTGCCAGGTCTTCCAGGATCTTGAAGTTTTCGCCGTCTTTCATGCCGCGGCCACCGGAAACGATGACGTTGGCCTCGGTGAGGTCGATCTTGCCGCCTTCTTCAACCAGAGCCTCGACAACCTTGGTCTTGACCTCGCCGGGATCGGCGCTGATGGTCTCGACAGCAGCTTCGCCGCCGACTTCGACAACGTCAAAGACGTTGGGGCGCAGGCTGGCGATGGCCGGGCTGGCGTTGATGACGATGTCGGCGAAAACTTTACCGGCATAGATCGGGCGGGTAGCCTTGAGCTTGCCACCATCGACGGCCAGGGCGGTGCAGTCAACGGCAACGCTGGTGTCGAGTTTGGCGGCCAGGCGACCGGCCAGGTCTTTACCCTGCATGGAGGCGCCCATCAGGACCACGTCGGCATCGGCCAGAATGCCGGCCAAGGCGTTGGCGTATGCATCGGTGGTATAGGTGGCGAAGGCCTCGTTGTCAGCGTACAGAACTTTGGCCACGCCGTATTTGCCCAAAGCGGCGCAAGCGTCGGCCATGCCGGAGCCCAGGGCCACTACGGTCACATCGGTGCCCAGCTCGTCGGCCACTTTTTTCGCGGCGCTGGCAGCTTCAAAGGTGACTTTTCGGAACTCGCCGTCCCGTTGTTCGGCGATTACGTAAACACCTGCCATATCTCAAACTCTCCCTTCGAGAGAAAAAAGTCGATTAAATCCTGCTAGATAACCTTGGCTTGCTCGCGCAGGGCCTTGGCCAGGTTGGTGGCCAGCTGGCCGGCGTCCTCGCCTTCGATCTTCATACCGGCGGCGCGCTCGGGCGGCGGAGTGATGGCGACGATCTCGGCAAAGCCGGCGCCGTCGACACCCAGGTCGGCCAGGCTCTTGGTCTCCAGAGGCTTCTTCTTGGCCTTCATGATGCCGGGCAGCGAAGCGTAGCGCGGCTCGTTGAGGCCCTTCTGGCAGGTGATGACCGCGGGCAGCGAGGACTCGATGACCAGGGTCTGGCCTTCCACCGGACGCTGCACGGTGACTTTGTCATCGGCCAGGTCCAGCTTGTTCACCACGGACAGCTGAGGCATGCCCAGGAACTCGGCCAGGGCCGAACCCACGATGCCGGCGTCGTCGTCGATGGCGCGCTGGCCAAGGAAGATGATTTCGGGCGCGATGTCTTTGATGGCGGCGGCCAGGATCTTGGCGATGGCGATAGGATCGGCGCCGTAAAGGCCGTCATCCTGAACCAGCACTGCCTGATCGGCGCCCATGGCCAGGGCGGTGCGCAGGGCCTCGGTGACCCGCTTGGGGCCTACGCCGACCACGGTAACCTTGGCCTTGTTGGCTTTTTGGAAGCGCAGGGCTTCCTCGACGGCGAACTCGTCATAGGGGTTCATTACCCACTTAATGTCGTCGGTGCTGATGGATTTGCCATCGGCAGCGATTTTGATTGCCGTCTCGGTGTCCGGAACTTGTTTGATGCAGACAACGATATTCACTTAAAACCCCTCCTTTGTATCGGGCAAGCTCCTCAAGCTCCCCTCAATTTGGACTGGCGAAATTTATGCTGCCATCATGCCGCGCAGGAATATGCTGCTTATATCCTGAACAGCCTTGGCGATGGAGTACTTTCGTACTTCGGAAAGCACCCAGTAACGGCTCATTTCGTCCAGCGCCCCGAAAAAGGCCCGTTTGGCAATCCCCGGCTCGATATCCTGCCGGAAGATGCCTTTTTGCTGGCCCTCGCGGATGATGGCACTGATTATGTTAAGGTATTCCAAAAATTTTTCGTTCTTGTATTCCTTCATGAACTTGGAGGACTGCCGCACTTCAACCTGGATGATCTCGGACAGGGCCTGGTGATCCTTGACCAGATTGAGGTGCACCTCGGCGAATCGCTCCAGTTTTTTCACCGGATCGGTTTCCTTGGCCAGCTCTCCATATATGGCGTCCAGGACGTTGGAGAGCTCCTCCTCGAACAGAGAAATAAGAATGTCATCTTTATTTTCGAAATACAAGTATATTGTCCCGTCAGCCACGTTGGCTTCCCGGGCTATCTCACTTACCTTGGAATTGTAGAAGCCGTTTTTAGCGAATACTTTTACCGCGGCTTCGATAATCCTTCGGTGTTTATCGCTAGAGCTTCGTTTTTGATGCTTCAAGATTTTCAGACCTCATAGCGGTAGGCGTCAACAGGCTTTGGGCAAATTATTGAATGATGCCTCATTCAAAAGATGCTCTAGCACGGAGCCGGTCGTGTGTCAATGGCTTTTTCACCTGGCACACCTACCGTCATAACAATGTGGGCCTGCGGTATCTAGGCAATATACATACAGAAGGGTGGCGTGACAAGTGAAGATTGAGGGGGATTCAGCGTCTCCTGAACTTATTGATAGCGTTTATCTGCTCCCGGTAGGTTTTGCTGAATTTATGACCGCCGTCGCCTTTGGCCACAAAGAATAAATAATCCACTTGGGCCGGGTTCAGGGCCGCCTCCAGGCTGGCCAGGCCGGGGTTGCAGATGGGGCCCGGCGGCAGGCCGAAATGAATATAGGTGTTGTAGGGCGTGTCGATGTGCAGGTCCCGGCGGTTCAAGGGGCGGTCCAGGCCGCCCAAGCCGTAGATGACCGTGGGGTCGGCCTCCAGGCGCATGCCTTTTTTGATGCGGTTGTGGTACACCGCGCTGACCAGGGGCCTTTCCCCGGCCAGGCGAGCCTCGGCTTCAACGATGCTGGCCATGATTACCGTCTGGCGCAGGTCCAGGCCCGTGCCGCCGCCGGTCTGCAATGCCTTTTGCCAGGCCTGCTTGAAACGCTGGACCAACTCGCCCAGGACCCGCCGTTCTCCCAGGCCCTTGGCCAGGTGATACGTCTCCGGGAACAGGTATCCCTCCAGGGTGGGACCGGGTAGATCCAGGGACCGGACAAAAGATTCATCCCGGCACAGGGCCAGGGCCTTGGCCTTGTCGATGACACCGGCCTGGGCCAGACGGTCGATGGCCTCGGCCATGGTCAGGCCCTCGGGCAGCACCACCGTGTGCAACAGCACCTTGCCCGAGCGCAGGTCTTGGAGCAGCCCGGCGATGGTCTGCCTGCCGCTGAGCTTGAACTCGCCGGCGTGGATGTGGCCGTCTTCGTTGGTCAGGCGGGCGGCGACGACCAGCATCATGGGTTTGTCCAGCACACCGGCCTGGTTCAAGATGGCCGCCACGGCGCGCACGCTGGAGCCCCTGGGGATATTCACCACGGCCTCGTTGCCGGCGGCCCCGGCCCTGGCGTTCAAGACGTAGGCCTTGCCGCCGAACCAGCCGGCCACGGCCAATACGATTAGCAGCCCAACGATAGCGCCCGCGATGATCCAGCGTTTCATATGATGTCCTCGCGCATTCCGTCCAGCCAGCGCCGCAGGATCAGGGCCGCGGCTATCTTGTCCACCACCTCGGCCCGTCGCTTGCGGCTCAGGTCGGCCTCCAGCATGGACTCGTTGGCCTCGATGGTTGTGTCTTCCTCGTTGGTGAACTGCACCGGCAGCCCCAGGCGGCGGTGCAGCCGCTTGCCCAGGCTGATGGCTTTTTGGGCCGATTCACCCCGTTGCCCGTTGTGCAGGGGCAGGCCCAGCACCAAAAGCCCCGCCCCCTGCTCGGCGGCCAGCTTGGCGATGGCCTCCACGTCGGCGTCGCGGTTGCGGCGCTCCAACACGCACAGGGGCTGTGCCGTGGTCCCGGCGTCGTCGGTCACGGCCACCCCGATGCGGGCCCGGCCCACGTCCAGGGCCATTACTTTGGGTAGTGGGCTTTCAGTCATGATTGGTTATTATAGTGTGTAAGACACTATAAGGCTGTTTAAAAACAGCCTTATAGGCGGGCCAGGGAAGGCACGCCTATTTGCGCGTTTTTATAAAAACGCGCAAATAGAGCTACTTGGCAAGACCATGCTTTTGCCAGGTAGCGGTTGAAAAAATCCTGGACGGACTTTTTCAACAAACTGCTAGTGGCAAGGCTAGCTTCTTGACGCGAGGCATCTGGCTTTATAGTCTTAGCCATTCGTTTGATTAATACGGCTGATCCGAAAGAGGACGCGCAATGAAGCAACTTGTCCTGGGCACGGCGGGCCACATCGACCACGGAAAGACTACCCTGGTCAAGGCCCTGACAGGCACCGACACCGACAGGCTCAAGGAAGAAAAGGCCCGCGGCATCACCATCGAGCTGGGCTTCGCCTTTCTGGACCTGCCCTCGGGCCAGCGCCTGGGCATTGTCGACGTGCCGGGCCATGAAAAATTCGTCAAGAACATGGTGGCCGGCGCGGCGGGCATCGACATGGTGGCCCTGGTCATCGCCGCCGACGAGGGGGTGATGCCCCAGACCAGGGAGCATCTGGACATCTGCAAGCTCCTGGGCGTGCCCACCGGCCTGGTGGTCCTGACCAAGGCCGACATGGTCGATGAGGATTGGCTGGAGTTGGTCACCGACGACGTGCACGAATATGTCCAGGGCACGTTCCTGGAAGACGCGGCCATAATCCCCGTCTCCGGCGTCACCGGCCAGGGCATCGACGATTTGCTGGCCGAGTTGGACCGCCTGGCCGCAGATCTGGAGGAGCGCCCGGCCAGGGGGCCGTTCCGTTTGCCCGTGGACCGGGTGTTCACCATGAAGGGCTTCGGCACCGTGGTCACCGGCACGGCCATCGGCGGCAAGGTGGCCGTGGGCGACGAACTGGAGGTCTACCCCAGGAGCGTCCGGGCCAAGGTTCGGGGCCTGCAGGTCCACGGCCAGGAGACCAAGGAGGCCCGGCGGGGCCAGCGCACGGCCGTCAACCTGCAAGGCGTGGACAAGGACGAGATCGGCCGGGGCGACGTGCTCTCCGACCCCGGCGTGCTGCGGCCCAGCATGTGGCTGGACGTGGAGGTGAAAACCCTGGACGACATGCCCCGGCCCATCAAACACCGGGCTCCCATCCGCCTTCACACCGGCACGGTGGAGATCATCGGCCGCATTCACTTTCTGGACCGCGACGCCCTGGGACCGGGTGAGGAGGCCCTTTGCCAGGTGCGCCTGGAAGAGCCCGTGGCCGTCATGGCCAGGGACCGCTTCGTGATCCGCTCGTATTCGCCGGTGGAGACCATTGCCGGCGGCAGGGTCCTGCACCCGCACCCCTGGCGGCACAAGCGCAACCGGCCTGAGATCATGGCCGACCTGGAGACCCTGAAAAACGGCGTGGACCGCGACCTTGTGGCCGTGCACGCCCGCCTGGCCGGGGACCAGGGCATCACCAAAAACGATCTGGTGCGCCTGACCAGCCTGTCTGAAAAAGACTTGGAAAAGCTGCTGGCCGACATGCTGACCAAGCAGGAGCTATTGCGCTTTGACAAGGAATCGGGCCAAATGCTGGCCGTGGAGGTGCAGCAGGCTCTATTGGAAGAGGCCGTGGAGCTGCTGGGCGCCTATCACCAGGCCAACCCGCTCAAACCTGGCATGCCCAGGGAGGAACTGCGGGGCCGCCTGTCCAGGGGCATCGAACCAAAACTGTTCGGCTTTTTGCTGAAAAAGCTAGAGGCCGAAGACCTGGCCGTGACCGAAAAAGAGATCGTGCGCCTGCCGGGACACAAGGTCCGCCTGGCCGCCGACGACGAGGCCATGCGCAAGACCCTGATGGACGCCTTCACCAGCGGCGGATTGACCCCGCCGACCCTGCGTGAGCTTCAGGAAAACCGCGACAAGGCCCAGGTTAACGAGATGCTGGGCGTGCTGGTCAACGACGGCCAGCTGGTCAAGATCAAGCAGGACCTCTATTATCACGCGCCGGTTTTGGAAAAGATCAAGGGCCAGCTTGTGGATTACCTGCGGGCCAATGAACGCATCGGGGCCAAGGAGTTCAAGGAACTCACCGGCCTTACCCGCAAATACCTGATTCCGCTGTTGGAATACTTTGACACGTCCAAGGTGACCATGCGGGTGGGCGACGAGCGCATCCTGCGGGGCGGCTAGGGCCGCTTAGCCCACCCGGCAGCGGTCCCGTAGCCACAACTCCTCGGCAATGTCGCAGGCCTCTTTTTGGTAGTGCTGCCCGGCCTGGGGGTTGGGCTTCAGATCCATGTAGCGGTCGGTCTGCTGGTCGTGGCTGGGCCAATGGGGCAGTCCTTCGCCGTTTGGGTCGCTGTTCTTGGCGAAATTGACCCAATAACTCGTCATTATTCCCGACAACTCGCGGTCTTCCGGGGTGATTCCGGGGAAGAAACCCAGGGTGCCGAAGACGTATGGGATGTCCAGGCTGTGGGAGGCGCCCATGGCGACGGCCTGCTCCTCGGTGCACTGGTACATGGCCGCCACGTATTTGGGGCCGGGCACATGGCTGAAGTTGTAGAGCCATGATCCGTTGGCCGAGGCCGCGTTGGCCAATAGCCGCACCGGCGCGGCAAAGGTCTGCACCGTGGTGATGGCGGTGAGGCTGGTGTAGACCTCTTCGTCGGAATTGCAGGGGAACAGCTTAATCAGCGCCGGGGACAGATCACCGGCCTGGCGCTTGATGGCCTTGTGGTATTTGCTCACGGTTTTCACCGGCAGCCAGCGCACGAAGGCCGTCATGTCGTCGGCGGTGGAACCGGCCAATACCGGCACCTGGCTCTGGCCGCCCCGGCGGATGACCTCCCAGGGGTCTTCGGGCTGGTGCGCGCCGCCGATGACCGGGCCCCAGATCATGCCGCCGAACTCGCCGTCGGCCAGGGGCATCTTGGCGATGGCCTGCTTGATCAGGTCCATGGCCGGAATCCGGCGCAGGCCTTCCAGACCGTCTCCCATTACCTTTTCCAGCTTTTTGCCCATGGTCTCGGCCGCGCTGCGCCAGCCGCAATCCCTGCGCAGATAGCGCTGAAAGGCCGTGGGACCGCCGCTTTGGCAGATAACCTTGTGGAACAGTCCCTGGGCCGGGGGCGAGCACATCAGGCGGCAGATGCTGATGGCCCCGGCGCTTTGGCCGAACAGGGTCACGTTGTCCGGGTCGCCGCCGAAATGGGCGATGTTGTCCCGGACCCACTGCAAGGCCGCGATCTGATCCATCAGGCCGTAGTTGCCCGAGCTGTCGTCAGCGGACTCGGCCGAGAGAGCCGGGTGGGCCAGCCAGCCCAGCGGACCCAGGCGGTAGTTGAAGGACACCACCACCACGCCTTTGCGGGCGATGTTGGAGCCGTCGTAAAACAGGATCGAGCCAGAACCGATGACAAAGCCGCCGCCGTGGAGCCAGACCATTACCGGCAGGCGCTTGCCCGCCGCATCGGCCGGGGCCCAGATGTTCAGGGCCAGGCAGTCTTCATCCACCGGGCCGGGGCTGCCCATGAAATCGGGCTGGGGCGCCGAGGGGCTGGGTTTGTCGCAAAGGCGCACCGCGCTCCAGGCCTCGGGCGGCTGGGGCGGACGCCAACGGTTTGGCCCAACGGGCGGCGCGGCATAGGGCAGGCCCACAAAGCCGTGGATGCCGTCGTGCTCCAGGCCTTGCACAGGGCCGCTTGTGGTCTTGATCGCCGGGGTTGTCTTGGTGTTGGTCATGGCTGCATATCCGGCCTTACGGAAGGCTCCATCGAGGGCAGGGAAAAGTGGCTTTGGACGATGAGCCACTGATCATGTTGCCTGATTAATACCGCGGTCAGCCTGGCGTCGACAGTGCTGACCAGTTCTCCGCTGGTAATTATACTGCGGCATCCGGCGGCGGCCCAGGCCGTATCGTCGTGACCGGCCACCGACAGCCAGGTCAGCTCCTGCCGCAGGTCAAAGGGCTGGGCAAAATCGGCGGCAAAACCGGCCCGCAGGTCGCCCGGGCCCAGGCGGATTTCGTCGCCGCTTGAACCTATGGCCAAAACGCCGGACCATGGATGATAGCACGCCATCACGCCTTCAATGTCCTTGGCGGCGTATGCGGTAAGCATTCTCTCTAAAACCTCGCCCACCTGCCTGCTGGTCGCTTCATCTGCCTTCATGGTCCCGCTCCCTGCTCAGGTTTTCAGTGCGCCCACCAGCTCCGACACGGCCGTGATGTTTTGTCCGGCGCAAAAGTCCCTCAGTTCGTCGGCAATGATCCGGCAGGCCGCCGGGTCGATAAACGAGGCCGTGCCCACCTGCACGGCGCTGGCCCCGGCCAGCATGTATTCGGCTGCGTCCTCGCCGCTGATGATGCCGCCCAGGCCCACGATGGGCACGCCGGGCAGGGCCTTGGCCACCTGCCAGACCACGCGCAGGCCCACGGGCTTGATGGCCGGTCCGGACAGGCCGCCCACCACGTTGGCCAGCATGGGCCTGCGGGTGCGGGCGTCGATGGCCATGCCCAGAAGGGTGTTGATCATCGAAAGGGCGTCTGCTCCGGCATCCATCGCCGCCTTGGCGATGGGCACCGGGGCGGTGACGTTGGGCGTCAGTTTTACCCACAGCGGCAGGCCCGTCTGGGAGCGCACGGCCTTGGTCACGCCCGCCACCGCATCAGGGCTGGTGCCGAAGGCCATGCCGCCTTCCTTGACATTGGGGCAGGAGACGTTGAGCTCCAGGGCGTCGATGCCCTTTTGGCCGTCGAGCCTGCGGGCCAGTTCGGCGAATTCATCCAGGCTCTCGCCGTACAGGTTGACGATGACCGCCGTGTCCTGCCGGGCCAGCCAAGGCAACTTTTGGGCCAAAAACTCGTCCAGGCCCACGTTGGCCAGGCCGATGGCGTTGAGCATGCCCGAGGCCGTCTCGGCCAGGCGCGGCGGGGCGTTGCCCGCCCTGGGTTTCAGGCTGATGCCCTTGGTGACCAGGCCTCCGATATCGGCCAGGTCCAGGTAAGGCGTGTATTCCGGGCCGTAACCGAACGTGCCGCTGGCGGCGATGACCGGGTTTTTCAGGCGCAGCCCGCCGACATGGGCGGTCATGTCTACTTGTTGGTTCACTGGTCTATTCCCAGTTCGGCGGCCAAATGTTGCCGCCACAGATCAATGTGCTCGAAGGTGTAGCTTTCGTTCCACGAATCCAGGATTTCACCCAGGGGCAATTCGTCGCGGTGGCCGCGTTTGAGCTTGTAGTTGATATAGGGGCTGCCGTCCAGGGTCTTGTCGGGCAGCATCAGGTTTTCGCCGCTGACGTATTCCACCACGGGATAGCCCTTGCGGTCGCAAAGGGCCTTGTCGAAGGTCGGCGTGGCCATGCGCCAGGCCCCGTCGATCCACCACTCGGTGTAGCTGTGATAGGTGAACACGCGGGTTCCGCCCATCATGTCCACCACCTCCTGGTCAATGGTCATGTTTTCGATATCGGCAAAGCACATCCGGGCCGGGATGCCCGCGGCCCTGGCCAGGGTGGTCAGCAAACAGGATTTTTGAACGCAGTAGCCCTCGCCCCGTTCGATTATGGCCGAGGCAAGGTAGAATTTCATGTCCCAGAACGGCGCGTTCATGGTGTAGACCACCTGATCGCGGACCCACTCGAACAAAGCCCTGGCCTTTTCATCGTCCGTGGCGGCCCCGGCGGTTATCTCGGCGGCCAGCTTGATGATCCGCGGGTTGTCGCATTCGATGCCCGGCGCGGGCTTGAGGTACTGGTCCAGATCATTATCCATCACACGTGCTCCACGTATAAGTGTTTGCTGTGGGTTTTACATCCTTTGCCAATCGATCCGCCGGGCGTCGAAGACCGGTCCGTCTTTGCAGACACGCAGGTAGCCGCCGCCCTCGGCCGGTACGGCGCAGCCCAGGCATGCCCCCACGCCGCAGGCCATCTTGGCCTCCAGGCTCACCTGGCAGGGCATGCCTTTGTCTAGGCATATAGCGGCCACGGCTTTGAGCATGGGCGCCGGGCCGCAGGCCAACACGGCGTCGCAATCGCCCAGGGCCGGGTCCATCAACTCCGTCACCAAGCCCTTGGCCCCGTGGCTGCCGTCTTCGGTGGCCCAGTTCATGGCGCAGGTGGCCTGGCCAAGGCAGTCGGCCATCAGGCCGATGAGCCCGGTGAAGCCCATTGCGCCCGGCAGGCCGCACATCAGCGGCGCGGAAACGCCCCTGGCCGCCAGTTGTTGGGCCAGAAAGTGAAGCGGGGCGATGCCCATGCCTCCGGCCACCAATGCCGGTTTTTTAAATTCCAGGGAAAAACCATTGCCCAGGGGACCCCACATGCCCAGTTTGCCGCCGGGCTCCAGTCCCCTGAGCAGGCCGGTGCCCTTGCCCACGACCTTGTACAGGATGCTGATCCTGTCGCCCTGGGCATTGTGCACGCCAAAGGGCCGGGCCAGCAGCGGGTCCAGCCCGTCGGCGACTCGGAGCATGATGAACTGGCCGGGCCGGGCCTGGGCGGCGGCCTCGGGGGCCTCCAACTCCATCAGGAAGATATCTTGTTCCACTTGGCGGTGGCTGGTAATGGTCGCCTTGTCGTTCACGAATGGTCCTTATTTGGCCGCAGGGCGGCTATGGTGCCGAAGCGGCCGGTGACGCCGTCGCGGCGGTATGAAAAAAACCTGTGGTCGCACTTGGTGCACAGGCCGCTGGCCTCGATGTTTTCCGGGCGCATTCCGCATTTGGTCAACTGGGCCTTGGTGGCCTCCACCAGGTCGAAGTGGGTGTCGTTGACCCGGAATTGGCTGAACCAGCCGGGCAGCTCATCTCGCCAGTTGACGAATTCGCCGCAGCAGGCCCCCAGGCTGGGCGATATGGCCGCCCTGATCTTGGCCGGGTCGGCGTTGTATTTGTGGCGCAGCATATCCACGCCCACGGCGGGCATGTTTTGCACGTTGCCCCGCCATCCCACATGCAGATTGGCCAGGACCCCGGCCTCGGGCTCGTAGAGGATGACCGCCTGGCAGTCGGCCTGCTTGATCAATAGGCCCACGCCGGGCGTTGTGGTGACCAGACCGTCGGCCTCGGCTATCCGGCCGGTTGCGCCGGGTCCGGCTTCGGCTATCTCCACGCCGTGGACCTGTTTGGCGAAGACCAGGCTGTCCAGGCCCAGGGCAAGTTGGAGTTCATCCAGATTGCGCCGCACCATGTCCGGTTCGCCGTGGCCGAAGGCCAAGTTCATATGATCCGGCCGGTCCGGGTTCGCCCCGCCGTTGCGGGTGGTTACCGCGTGGGCCAGCCCAGGCTCGGCGGCCAGGGACGAAAAGCCCATCAGATCCAGGCCGTTTATTTGCACCTCAAACATGAATGTAATTTACCCTGCCTTGGCCCGGACAGTCAAAGGTCCGCCACATGGGCTGTTGCCTAGCTGCGGTAGGCCACGTTGAGTTCGATATAGCCATGGTCCAAGTCGCTGGCCATGATCCAATACTCCGCATCGCCAAGCCCAAGGTCGATGCGTACGCTGACCCTGGGCACCTTCATGGCATCCCCGGCCCGCTTTTCGGCCTCGACGCTGGTGCGCAGGCCGCCTTCGGCCACCTGGATCTCCTGGATCCATACCTTGGCCTTGGCCGGGTCAAAGGGCAGGTCTTCCCTGGCGGCCTCGGCCCCTGCCGCCGAGAGCATGCGGCCCCAGTAGGCGTCCGGGCTGGCGATGGCCGTCTTGACCAGGGGCGAGTTGCCGATGGCAAAGGCCAGCTTGCGGGCGCTTTTTACGTCCGCCGCGCCGTTGAGGTGGAACAGGGCCATGCGTCCGGCCCCTTCGCCGTCGCAGACCATCATCTGGGCCAGGTCCTGGGCAACTCTGGTCACGGCTTCGGTCAGGGCCTCGATCCCCGCCGCGCCCGGCTCCAGGCGCTTGTTGTCCGCCTTGCCGCTGGCCAACAGCAATGCCGTGTCATTGGTGGACATGTCGCCGTCGACGGTAATGCGGTGGAAACTGTAGTCCAGGGCCGAGCGCAGCACCTGCTTGAGCGCCTCGGGCGAGGCGTCGGCGTCGGTGAGGATGAAGCACAGGGTCGTGGCCATGTCCGGCCGGATCATGCCCGCGCCCTTGGTCATGCCCACAACGGTCACGGTCTTGCCGTCGATCACCGCCTGGGCAGAAGACATCTTGCGGAAGGCGTCGGTGGTCATGATGGCCCCGGCCGCTTCTTCGATGCCATCCGGGCGCAGGCCGCTTTTCAGGGCCTCGAGCTTGGCGCAGACCTTTGCGTCGTCCAAAACCTGGCCGATGACGCCGGTGGAGCAGGGGATGATCTGTTCGGCGGTGCAGCCCAGGACCTTGGCCGTTCCGGCGCAGGTGCGCAGGCAGGCGTCCAGGCCGGGCTGGCCGGTGGCCGCGTTGGCCCCGCCGCTGTTGGCCAGGATGGCTTTGATCTTGCCCACGGCGATGTTGGCCCTGGCCACGCCCACCGGCGCGGCAAACATGCGGTTGGTGGTGAACATGCCCGCAGCGTCGGCGGGCTCGTCGGCCACGATCAGGGTCAGGTCTTCCCGTCCGTCGGCGCGCAGGCCGCAGGCGATGGCCGCGGCCTTGAAGCCGGCAACCATGGTTTGGGCCGGTTCGGGGCAATACTTGAGAGGGCCTTCTATAAGTTTCGGCAAAAAGCTCATTTGGCTCTTCCCCATGCAGTCTAGGGTTGCTATTTCAACAGGGGCCACGTTGCCGGAGGCAAAATGCGTTCAGGCATTTTACTACATTCAATGATATCAGGCGCGTCATAAGTCCTGCTTGACCCTTGCTGACGCGCCGTAGTAATAACCATCAATGGCTTGATCTGACGCCGCATTGGAGGACTTTTGGGTAAGAGCAGCGTTGATATCCTCGTATTGGGCTGCGGTCCGGCCGGTCTGGGCGCGGGCCTGCGTCTGGCCGAAAGGGGCGACTGCTCCTGGGCCGTTCTGGAAGCGGCGGACAATGCCGCCGGTCTGAGTGCTTCGATCACCGATGACAATGGTTTCACCTGGGACCTGGGCGGTCATGTGTTCTTCTCCAACTACCCGGAATTCGGCCAATTGATGGACCGGGCCACGGGCGGGACAATGGCCCTGAGGAACCGCCGGGCAATTGTCTATTACAAGGACCGCTGGGTGGATTTTCCGTTCCAGAATCATCTAGGCATGCTGCCGAAGTCCGATGCCAAACGCTGCGCCAAGGACCTGCAGGCCGCGCCCGGCGGCAAACCGGGCCAGAACTTCGAATCCTGGAGTGTTGATGTCTACGGAGCGGCCCTGGCCGAGGTGTTTTTTCACCCCTTCAACGCCAAGCTCTGGCAAACGCCCCTGAAACAGATGGGCAGCCAATGGGTGGGTCAGAGGGTGGCCCCGCCCGAGACCAAGGACGGCGCCGCATCCTGGGGCCCCAACAATTCCTACTACTACCCGGAAAAAGGCGGTTGCGCCGCGCCGTTCGTGAACCTTGCCGGCGATCTGGGTTCAAATGTCAAATACGGCCAGGCCGTTGAAACAGTGGACCTGGACAAACGCCGGGTTGTCTGCGCGGGCGGCGGGTCCTGGGGCTTTGAGCGCCTGGTGTCCACCATTCCCCTGAACAGGCTGGTGGAGATCATCAAGCCGCAACCTCCGGCGGATGTACTCCGGGCCGCGGCCGCGCTACGCCACAACCAGATGTGGCTGGTGGGACTGGGCTATGATCAACCCACGCCGGATGTGGCTGGATCGTGGATGTATTTCCCCGAGACGCGCTGGCCCTTTCAGAGGCTGACCAACATGGCCGCCCATAGCCCCGGCAACCTGCCCGGCGGCGACCCGTCGCGCCAGAGCGCCTGGCTGGCCGAGGTGCCGGTGCGCAAGCGCCGGGCCTGGCGGCCCGACGCCCTGGTCAAGATGCTGCACCAGTCCCTGGCCGATATCGGCTTCAGGAAACCGGATGCCCAGCCGGTTAGCAGCTTTACACACTACCTGCCCATGGCCTATCCTGTGCCTACGTTGGGGCGCGAAGACGCCCTGGCCGAAATCCACTGCTGGCTGGAGTATCAGGACATCCTCAGCCGGGGTCGTTTCGGCGGCTGGATCTATGAGGTCGGCAATATGGACCACGCCGTTATCATGGGGCGTGAGGCAGTGGACAGATTTCTTGACGACAAGGGCGAGCAATTATGGATAGCGCAGTGGAGACTCCTGAAACCGTAGACGTGGTCATGCCCGCCTACAACGAGGAAGAGGCCATCGAGCTTGCCGTGATGGAGGTTCTTGAGTCCATCGTCTTGAAGCTGCCCGGCTCTCGGCTGATCGTCGTGGACGACGGCAGCACCGACAGCACCAGGGACATCCTCTACGCCTTGTCCGAAAAACACAATGAAATCAAGGTCATCAGCCAGACCAACGCCGGGCATGGTCCGGCCCTGGTTACGGGCATGGCCCTGAGCAGCGCGCCGTGGATATTTTTGATCGACTCCGACCGCCAGCAGGACGCGGCCGATTTTTGGAACCTGTGGAACGTGCGCGATGAAAACGACCTTGTCATGGGCGTGCGCCAGGGCCGCGACGACGGCAAGGGCCGGGCGGTGATCAGCGCGGGTCTGCGCCAACTGGGCCTAATCTTGTTCGGGGCCCGCCTGTCCGACCCCAACGTGCCGTTCAAACTTGTGTCCCGGCGTTTGTGGGTGGTGGCCGGGCCCATCATAGGCCCCTGCTGCCTTATCCCTTCGGCGGCGTTGGCCCTCATCGCCTCCCGCCGCAACTTCGCCATCGCCGAGGTGCCCATCAGCCACCGGGACCGCCAGGGCGGCAAGACCACGCTTATCGGCTGGCGTTTGATTCGCCTGTGCCTGCGGGCGGCCCATCAACTCCTGCGGCTGCGGCGGGTCGCCTGACGAATATGGTCACATCCTTGCGGTAGGGCCATTTTTTCAGGTCCCGGCCCGGAAACTCGTGGCTGATAAAGTAATCGCCCAGCATGCTCCAATACGAGGCCTGGCCCAGCTTGGCCTTGAAGTCATCCCAGCTTAGATATTGATAATCCTGGATCGGCCACCAGACTATGGTCACAATCTCGCTGTCGTGGGTCTTCGCCAGCAGGTCTTGCATTTTTTGGTCGGGCGCGTGGTAGATAAGCGCGGCGGCCTTGACTCTCTGATCGTCATTGGCGTGGGCGTCCAGCCGAACCTTGGGGAACAGGCGGGAGTACCAGGCCATGGGCCAAGCCGACTCCTGGTCATAGATCACCTCGCCATTTTCCGGGTCGGCCTTGGCCACGGCCAGGGCCTGTTCCAGTCCGGGCTTGAGGAACGGCGTGGCGTGGGCATAGATCAACAGCTCGTGGGCCAGCTCGGGCTGGAAGTACACGGCCCGCAGGCTCACCCGCAGGCTATGGGCGGCGGCAAGCGCCAAAAGGGCGATGCCGCACCAGGCCAAGACTTTTTTTGCCGGGTTTGCGCCGGCCCGGCCCAGCCATGCCCACACCCGGTCCAGCCACCAGCCGCCCAACAGGCACAGGGGCAGGCCGATGTGCACCATGAGCCAGGGCATTTTTTCCCCGGCGATGCTGTAGGCCACCATGGCGTAGACCGCCCAAAATGCCGCCAGCAGGGGCAGCCACGGTTCGCCGCCCAAGGCCTTTGACTCCCCGGGCCAGTTGCGGCGGCTCCTGACCAGGGCCACACCGCCGCCGACGCCCAGAACAAGGGGCAAAAACTCATACAAGGCCGTGAGCATCAAATAGTAGAACCAGGGCTGGCCGCCCCTGGCCACGCCGTGCTGGCCCAGCCAATATCCGGCGCTGCCCACGAATCCGCTGATCACGCCGCCGGGCAGGTTGCGCAGGAAATTGCTGAACAACAACATGTCAATGAGCCACATCAGACAGGCCGCCGCCAGGACATCCAGCACGCCCAATTGGGTTGGCCGCCCGCCCCAGAGTTTGTGTTTGCCGAACCAGAGCCAGGCCAGCGCCGCGGCAACCAGGCCCATGGCTCCGATGACGATCTTGCCGTGCAGCTGGGCCTGAGGGCTGACGAAATCCGCCGGATTCCAGCCCAGGACCATGTGCACCATTGGCGAGGCAAAGGGCAGGGCCATCACCAGCATGATCCAGGCCGCCTGACAGGCGCTGTTGTGGCGGATGCTTTTGCCCCCGCGCCTGGCCCGCAACAGGCCCAGGACCATCAGATACGCGCCGATGAACGCGCCGAAGATGAAGACGGTTTCCTTGCAGGCAAAGGCCAGGGCCATGACCACGGCCATGCCCCAGAGCCAGCCGCGGCCCCTGACGGCCACGAAGCGCATCAGCGCCCAAAGCCAGACCAGGCACAACAGGGCGAAGAGCACGTCATTGCGCATGTAGCGGCTGTAATAGAGCAGGCTGGGGCTGAAGGCCAGCAGCAGGCCCGCGGCCAGGGCTCCCATCCGGCCCAGATGCCGCCTGAACAGCAGCGGCGCGGCCACCAGGGCCGTACCGGCCAGGGTGAAGATGACCCGGGCGCTGAAGTCGCCGGCCCCGAACAGCCAGAAGATGCCGGCGTTGAGCTGGAACAACAGCGGCCCGTGCATCATGGGGTCGTGGTTGTGGATGCCCCAAAGGGCCAGGTGGTTGCTGAAATAGGCGTGCAGGCTCTCATCGTGGCTCATGGCCCGCAGACCCAAATCCCAAAGGCGCATGACCAGGGACCCGGCCAGCAGTACTGCCCAGAGGACGACCTCGGCGGTTTTCTTGGCGCCTTGCTTCACTTGGATTCCTCCGCCGGGGTGGTCAGCCGGTAGATTTCATAGCCGCCGTTTTTATAGACAAGATGACCCAGCCGGGAAAGAGTATGGCCGTACGGCGGCAGGCCGTATGTCCGGCGTTCCTTGGGGCCCACCAGAACCAAGTCGCCGCCCAGGTCTGCCGCGGCCAGGAGTATTTCCGTGCTGCCGACGCCTTTGTAAATGGTGTCCAGGGCCTTGTTGATGTTTTCCAACCTGGAGCCCAGCCTGCCGCCCCGCCATTGCCATTGGTGGCCCTCCCAGCCCATGGGCGCGGGACGGCCCGTGAAGCTGCTGACGGCGTTGTCCATCCAATTGTAGGGCTGGCCCTTGGCCTGAATGATCACTTGGCCGGGCTCGGTGTTGTCGCCCACCCAGCGAATGGCGGTCGCCAGGTTCATAGAGAACCGCTCCATGGCCTTGACCGTATCCATGGTGCGGGCCTGGGGCTGGTCGGGCTTGAGCAGGGGCCAGGACAACACCGCGCCGTAGGACAGACCGAACAAGACCAGGGCCACCCAAAGGCCGGAGGCCAGCTTGCCCCAAAGGCCGCTACAGGCCGCAGCGCCCACGCCGCCACCAAGGGCCAAAAGCAGCCAGGCCAGGTAGTGGAACTTGAAGGCCGTATTCATCCGCGCACTGAAGCCGTCCTTTAGGAAAACCACCTCCGGGGCCATGATCAGGCCCAGGCCGACCACGGCCAGCAGCACTGCGAAGCTCCAGCCCTGGTGCGGCTCGTCGCTGTTCAGGTTTTTCAGGAGCATGGCCGCGCCCAGGGCCAGGGGCGCCGCGATGATGATCAGCGACAGGGGCTGCCTCCACCAGAGGCCCAGGGAGCCCTGGCCCACCGAAGCGCCCAGAAGCACGGCCACGGGTATGCCCAGGGCCAGGGCCGCGCCGGAGGCGAGAAGGCTCTTGCCGGGCCGCAGCACGGGCCAGGCGGCAATCAGCAGGGCCAGGGCCCCGGCCAGGGGCAGGCCCACGGCCATCAACAGCTCAACCGGATTGGAGGGGGTCAGCAGGTTGTAGAGCACGCCGCCCAATGGGCTCTCGCTGGCGGCCAGATAGGGCAGGCAGGCCGCCACGGCAGCCAGCACCAGGGCAAGGGCCGAAACGCCCGCCAGGACCGTCCGGCGGGCCAGGCTTCCGCCCGAGCCGATGAATACGGCCAGGACCAACAGCGGCCACAGCCCGGCGCAGTCCCAGGCATTGGTGGCCAGGGGCAGCGCGGCCAGGATCAGCACCAAAATAAAGCCGCCGGGCAACGGCGACAGCGTCGTTGTCATCGACCGGATGAACGATGCGCCCTTTTGCAGCCGTGGGGCCAAGGCAACCGACAGGGCCAGGCCGATGATCAACAGATTCAGGGGCAGGGCCAGGACATGGGCGTGGTTGTCGCCCAGGAAAAAGCTGAAGAACGGAAATTCGTCGATGACGGCCAGGCTGTGGCCGTTGGGAAACTTGTCAATGATGACCCTGGTGGCGCTGAACCACCAGGAGGGGTCGCTGTTCATGATGCCCGTGGCCAGCAGGGCGGCCTTGATGTTGGCGCTGAAACAGACTGCCAGGGTGGTCAGGCCGCCCGCAGCCCAGGCCCGGAGGCGGCCGAGCCCCAAGGCCAGGGCCAGGTCGCGGCCCTGGCACAGACAGCCGGTGACGGCCAGGGCGAACCAGGCGCACTGGCCGATGTTGTAGCCAGTCAGGGGCCCCACGGCGGCCAGCCGTCCGGCGGCGGCCATGAGCCAGTGGCCCAGGTAGTAGTAGCTCAGCCCGTATCCGGCCAGCCAGGCGTCCTGGGGCGGCACGCCCGGCGAGACCCAGATGGAAGACAGGATCATCATGTCCATGGGCTGCTCGGTGTGGGTCAGCCCGGGCGCGGCCGAGCGCAGCCAGGCCCAGCCGATAAACGCCGCCAGAAAAACCAGCTCCACGGTCAGGACGTAGCGCCAATGATCAAAGATCCATTTCCACGGTCCGGCCGAACCACGGGTCCACGCCAGCGACATGACCATAGCAAAGCCCAGGGCCAGCCATATGCCCGTGGCGTCATTGGACCACAGGCCGTAGTAGCAGGCCTGCCAGTGGATCAGACCCACCAGGGCCAGGCCGCAGACCTTGGACAGGCCCCATCCTGCGCCGTCCAGGCGGGCCATCAGCCCCCTGGTCAGGGGCCAGACAACGATGGCCATGGCCTGAAGGGCCAGCCACCACTGGACCAGCTCAACAGCCATGGCCATTGCCATGAATCGGAATTGTGTTTCGCCTTTGCGCCATGTGCCCAGCTCCCGTGGATTATCAAGGACGCATTATGGCACGGCTTGGGCTAACAGGGCAACGACAGGGGCTAAATCCTTTCCTTGAACTCCGTGCCCAACAGGCCCTCGGGCCTGAACAGCAGCACCACGATGATGATGATAAAGGCCAGGGTGTTCTTGAAGGCCACGGAGATGAACCCTCCGGCCAGGGCCTCGGCCACGCCCAGGATCAGGCCGCCGGCGATTGCGCCGGGCAGGCTGTTGAGGCCGCCCAGGATGGCCGCGGCAAAGCCTTTGAGGAAAGGCTCTAGCATGTAGAACGGGTCCAGCAGCAAAGTCGCGGCCAGGAACAGACCAGCGATGACGCCCAGGGCCGCCGCCAGGCCCCAGGCCAGGCCCAGGACCCGCCTGGTGGGTATGCCCAGGGTCTGGGCCGCGGCCAGGTTTTCCGAGGTGGCCCGCATGGCCAGGCCCAGCTTGGTTTTTTGGACCAATAGATAAAACAGCACGCTGCCCACAATGCCCACGATCAGTGCGCCCAGACTCAGGTGGCTGACATACACGCCGCCCCAGTCGAACACATCCACGTCCGAAAGGGGGAAGGGGAAGTCCTGGGGCTCGGTGCTGCCGAAGCGCAGGACCAGGCCCTGCAACACCAGACCTAGGCCCAGGGTCAGGATGATCTGGCCCAGGTGGGTGGCCTCCCGGCGCTGGGCCGGGATCAGCACGCCGAAGTAGAAACACATCGATACGGCCGCGCCTGCCAGGATGCCGCCGCCAAAGGCGATCCACCAGGGCTGCTCCATGCCCAGGAGCGCAAAGGCCACGAAGGCGCCGACGGTGGTGACGTCGCCATGGGCAAAGTTGAGCACCCGGTTGGCCCGGTAGATCAAGACAACGCCCAAGGCGACCAAGGCGTACAGCGCTCCCTGGGACAGTCCGGCGATGAGATACTGCAGAGTTTGGGTCATCTGTCACCTCGTCTTGATTAGCGGAAGGGCCAGTTGCGGAAATAAAGCCTGATTTTCAGCCAGCGCCCGGCCAGGCCGCCCGGCTCGAAGATGAGCACGATCATGATCGTCACGCCGAATATCAGCGGCACCAGTTCCTTGTATTCGCTGAAAAAGTGCGGGATCAGGATCACGAAGGCCGCCCCGAATACGCCGCCTTCGACCATGCCCAGACCGCCGACGATCACCGCCACCAGAAAGTCGATGGTCTTTTCAAAGGTGAACATGTTGGGCTCCAGATAGCCCAGCAGCAGGGCGTAGAGGCCGCCCTGGACGCCCACGTAAAAGGAGCTTATGGCAAAGCTCAGCAGTTTGTAGCGGGTCTGGTTCACGCCCAGGACTTCGGCGGCGATGTCATTGTCGCGGATGGCGATAAAGGCCCGGCCCACGAATGATTCCACCAGGTTGTAGGTCAAAAGGACGAAGATGCAGGCCAGGATCAGGTTGAAGTAGAAATACGTCTGGCCCTGGGTAAGGCCGAACCAGGGCTCGATCTTGCTGATGGTCATGCCCATGCGGCCGCCGCTGAGGGCCGGCACGTTGACGAAGATCTGGTATACGGCGATGCCGAAGCCCATGGTGGCGATGGCCAGGTAAGGCCCCTTGAGCCGCAGGGATGGGAAGCCCACCAAGATGCCGAAGAGCCCGGCCATGAGCCCGGCCCCCATCAAAGACAAAGGCCAGGGCAAGCCCCAATGCATCATGTGGCCGAAGGTGAAGGCGCCGATGGCCAGAAAACCGGCCTGGCCAAAGCTGATTTGGCCGGTGAAGCCGATGAGCAGGTTTTGGCCCACCACGCCGATGGCGTATATGGCCACCACGGTGCCCAGATAGACGATGTGGTCCGCCGCGTACAGCGGCAGGCAAAACACGGCGACCAGGAAAGCCAGCACCCCGACCTTGGTCCATGTCTTGCGGAAAAGCTGTAGTTCTTCGCGATAGCTTTCAACAAGGTCCATAGGCTCTACCCTTTGTACATTTCGTCGATGAGATCCGAGTAGCGCTTCTCCAGGGAGCGGCGCTTGACTTTCTTCGTCGGCGTGACATCGCCGTCTTCTTCATAGAAGCGGCGGGGCAATAGCCGGAATTTCTTGATGGTTTCGACCCTGGCCAGGCTCTTGTTCACATCGTTGATCTCCCGGCCGATCAGTTCGTTGATCTGCTCGTTCTGGGTCAGATCGGCGAAGGTCGTGAACGGGATGCGATGGTCCTGGGCGTATTTGGTCACGTTGTCCTCGTCGATGAGGATCAGCGCCGAAAGGAACTTGCGCGAGTCGCCGATGACAATGGCGTCCTGGATGTAGAAGCTGAACTTGAGCTTGTTTTCGATGAAAGAGGGCGTGATGTTTTTGCCGCCGGCGGTGATGATGATGTCCTTCTTGCGGTCCATGATCTTGACATGGCCGTCGTCGATGGCGCCCACGTCGCCGGTGTGCAACCAGCCGTCTTCATCGACAGTCTCGGCGGTCAGTTCCGGGGCCTTGTAATAGCCCTTGAACACGGCCGGGCCCCTGGCCAGGATTTCGCCGTCTTCGGCCAGTGCCACCTCCACGCCGTCAATGGCCCGGCCCACGTAGCCCAGACGCGGCTTTTCCAGGTCCTGCACGGCGATGACGCCGGTGCTTTCGGTCTGGCCGTAGCCTTCGCGCAGGCGCACGCCGATGGCGTTGTACCACTCGAACAGCTCCGGCGAGGCCGGGGCCGCGCCGCACACGGCGTATCTGATGCGCTCGAAGCCCAACTGCCGCCGCAAATGGGCCAGCACCAGGTAGTACAGTGGCCAGTAGGCCAGGGAAATCAGCGTTTTTTGGCCGGAGCCGTCGGCCGCCTTGACCCACTTGAGGCCTGTTTTCAAGGCAACCCGGTACAGCAGCCGCTTGAGGATCGTCGAGTCGGCCATCTTGATCTCAACGGCCGAGACGAATTTTTCCCAGATGCGGGGTACGCTGGCGAATACCGTGGGCGAAACCTCCCGCAGGTTTTGGGAAAGGGTGTCCAGGCTCTCCACGAAGTTGACCGTGCAGCCGCTCCACAGGGACTGGAACAGGCTGATCAGGTTTTCGTAGATATGGGCCAAAGGCAGATACGACAGCAGCTCGTCCTTGTTGCTGCTGGGCAGGGCCCTGGTGAAGGCGTCGGTGATGGCCAGGATGTTGTTGTGGCTGAGCATGGCGCCCTTGGGTCTGCCCGTGGTGCCCGAAGTGTAGATGATCATTGCCGTGTCGTCGGGTTTGATGCGCTCCATGCGCCGGTCCACGGCGTCCGGATTTTTGTTCAGATATTCACGGGCCTTTTCCATGAACTGGTCGTAGAAGATCAGCCGCTCGTGGGTGAAGCCCCACAGGCCCTTGGGGTCCCAAATAATGATGTGCTTGGCCCCCAGGTCGTCCATGGCATCCATGACCTTGTCCACCTGCTCCTCGTTTTCCACGAAAAGCACGTGGGACTCGGAGTGGTTGACCACATAGGTGATCTCCTCGGCCGACGACGTGGGGTAGATGCCGGTGGTCACTCCTCCGGCGCTCATGGCCGCCAGATGGCAGATCAGCCACTCCGGGCAGTTGTCGCCCAGGATGGACACCTTGCCGCCGGGCGGCAGGCCCAGGGCCAATAGCCCCGCGGCCGCCAGGCGCACCTGCTCGGCGTACTGCTCCCACAGAATATGCTTCCAAATGCCGCAGTCCTTGTAACGCAGGGCGATGCGGCCTTCCTGGCGCTTGGCCTGGGCGTACAAAAGCTCCGGAACGATCTTGGCCTGATCGGGCGCCCAACTCATCACCAGGTCCTCCGTTTTTTGTAGAGCCTCCAGCCCTTGGCCGGGGTGTCCTCGCCGCCCATGCCCAGGTACAGCTCCTGCACGTCCTCGTTGGCCTGGAGCTGTTCCGATGTGCCTTCCAGGACGATGCGCCCGGCCTCCATGATGTAGCCGTAGTCGGCGATGCCCAGGGCCAGCTTGGCGTTTTGCTCCACCAACAGGATCGTGGTGCCGCGCTGGGAGATTTTTTCCAAGGCGCCGTAGACGTCCTTGGCCACCAGGGGGGCCAGGCCCAGGGAGGGTTCGTCGAGCATAAGCAGCTTGGGCCGCCGCAGCATGGCCCTTGCCACGGCCAGCATCTGCTGCTGCCCGCCGCTCATGGTCTCGGCCTGCTGCTTGGAACGCTCGGCCAGGATGGGGAACAGCTCATAGACATAGTCCAGATCGTCCTTTACCTCCTTGCCCTTGCGGCCCCAGCAGCCCAGGTCCAGGTTTTCCTTGACGGTCAGTTCCCGGAACAGGCCACGGTCCTCGGGCACGTAGACGATGCCCAGGCCGGAGATGCGCTCAGGAGCCCGGCGCTGGATGGCCTTGCCCTCGAACTCGATGATGCCTTTTTTGGGCTGGTCCTTGAGAAGACCGGCGATGGTCTTCAGCAGGGTCGTCTTGCCCGCGCCGTTGGGACCCAACACGGCGAAAATCTGGCCCGGCCGCACATCCATGGACAGGCCGTGCAGGGCGTAGATTCTGTCGAAATACAGGGTTTCCACGTTGGCCACACGCAACAGCGCAGCGGCGGAGGAAACCGTACTGGATGCTGCCTTGTCGTTCATGGTTCGCCTCTCGATACCGGAATCATCGCTGCCATCAAAGCGCTTATTCTTCTCCAAGGTAGGACTTGATCACCTCAGGGTTCCTGAGCACTTCCTCGGGCGTGCCTTCGGCCAATTTGCTGCCGTAGTCGATGGCCACCATGCGGTCGGCCAAGGACGAGGCCACGCGCAGGTCGTGCTCCACCAGGAGGATCGTCGGCTTAAACCGCCCCCGGATCTCGTTGATCAGGTAGGCGGTTTCCTGCTTTTCCTCGGCGGTGAGCCCGCTGATGGGCTCGTCGAGCATCAACAGACGGGGCTCCAGGGCCAGGGCCCGGCCCACCTCTGCCCGCTTCTGAATGCCGTAGGGGCAGTCGGAGATGCGGGCCTGGCGGTAGGCCTGGAGGTTGAGGAATTCGATGAGCTCTTCCACCATTTCGCGGTGTTTGAGCTCTTCGCCCCGGCGGCGCAGGACCGCGTCGAGGAAACTTTTTTTAAATTTGACGTGGCGGCCCAGCATGAGGTTGTCCAGAACCGTCATGTGCATGAACAGGCGCAGGTTCTGGAAGGTGCGGGCGATGCCGCGCTGGGCAACACGGTCGGGGGAGAGCCCCAAAAGGCTCTCCCCCTGGAATTTGACAGCGCCGGTGTCGGGTTTGTACACGCCGCTGATGCAGTTGAACAGCGTGGTCTTGCCCGAACCGTTGGGGCCGATAATGGTTAGTATTTCTTCTGGTTCGACGTTTATGTCGATACCCGCCAAAGCCTGTATGCCGCCGAAGCTTATGCCAAGGCCGCGAATCTCGAGAAGCGACATATAACGTTCCCTAGAACCGCGGTGCGAAAACCTTGAAGTCGGCGATCGGCTGTATCTTGCCGTCCTTTGCCTGGCTCATGCGCACGGCGTTGAGGCCGTGGTGCCTGTCCGGGCTGTAGGTTACAGGCGAGCCCATGCCTTCGGGCTTCCAGTCCTTGATTTGCTCCAACCCGGACATCAGGCTGCTGCGGGTCAGGTCCTTGCCGGCCAGCTCCAGGCCCTTGGCCAGGTGCATCATGGACACCGCGCCGAAAACGGCCAGGTATTCACGGCCCTTGAGCTTGGGGTCGTATTGCAGCAGGATTTCCGCCACCTTGTCCGCGGCGGGATCCACGCCGGGCATGCTCATCTGGCCGGCGGCCGAGATGTAGGTTCCATCCCAATTCTTGCCGGCGATCTTGTACATGATCGGGTCGCCGACGGTGAAATTGGTCATCACCCTGGGCACGTAGCCGACCTTGGCCATGGCCTTGACGATCAGGGCCGAGTGGGTCGGCGATGCGGTGATGATCACCGTGTCGGCGCCGGATTCCTTGAGCTTCAGGGCGTGGGTGCCCATGGCCCGTTCGGTTACCTCATATGGCACCGAAGCCACCAGTTCGGCCTTGCCGCCCAGTTCCTTGATGGCCTTTTGGATGCCCAGGGCCGCGCCGTGGCCAAAGTCGTCGTTCTGGTAGAAGTGGGCGATCTTTTTGGCGCCGAGGTTTTCCACGCCATAGACGGTCAAATACTCGTTTTCATCCTCATAGTCCGGATAAACGATGTAGTACCACTTCTGCTTGTCCTTGGGCAGATCGGCCCAGATGCGCACGTTGCCATATGCGGTGACCAGGGGAATCTGGTTGTCCGGGAAGAAATCCTTGGACGCGCTGCATGGGGCCGTGCCCAAAAGAGCGCATATGGCGAAGACGTTGTCCTTCATTTCCTGGAGGTTGGCCATTGACCTGGTGGGGTTGTAGCCGTCGTCCTTGATGACGACCTTGATTTTCCGGCCGTGGATGCCGCCCTTGTCGTTGATGTAGTCAGCCCAGGCCTTGGCGCCCATGGCGGTTGAGCCCCACAACGCTGCCGGACCGGACAGCGGTGTGCTGATACCGATGACGACCTCGTTGTCACTAACGCCGGTTGTTTCCCCGGCCAGGGCCATTGTGGGAACAATCAGAGCCAAAACGAACACAAATAGCATGAATCGTTTTACAGTCACTGCCTCACCCTCCTGAACCTGAGTAAGGTTTATATGGACAATCTCGCCGTTTGCGCCGGGTGTCGGCCGCGGCGCAAACGGATTAGCCTTTACCGGTATTCAAGTGGTTGCCGTAAGACCGTGATTGCGGCAACCCAACAGTGCTGTACAACGTGGTTGATTTGTTCTGCCCGCTCCAATTGTGATTGATCGACGGATGCTATGTGCTATGTGGCGCTTTGGCCTTGGGCCATGGCCTAATGTTTAATTGCCTTGTAGGTGATTGTAGTAATATCGCCCCATTGGGTGTCAAGGGTAAATCTTGCCGAAATTGCTAAGGATTTATTTCACTAATCTTGTTGCTAAAGGACGCCCCGGCCTTTTGTAACCGCTGTTTGGTAAAACATTGTTTTGCCAACCGGCTCAATTTGCTTGCCTTTACAATACCGCGTAAATTGGCGGGCCGTCATGGAGGAGTCATTGGCCCGCTTGGCGGATCGTGCCTCAACGGCATATAAAAAGCGAAACAACCGCCCGATCCGGAAGACGTACGGAATCTTTGTTATTGGTTTGTTGTATGATTTTAACGGTGAAGGGCTCCCTATCCGGGAGCCCTGATGATCATGCCTTCAGGCCGCAGCACTTTTTGTATTTTTTTCCGCTGCCGCAGGGACAGGGGTCGTTGCGGCCCACTTTTTGGGATGCGCGTTTGACCGGCTCGGCCGGGGAGCCGTCGCCGCCGGAATAGGAAAGCGGCACGTCGTCCTGGGGCGCCAGATCCTCCAGTTCGTCGGGGCTGGTAAGCTGGACGCGCATCAGTTTGGCCACGGTCTCGGCCTGGACGTTCTGGGCCATGGCCGCGAACATCTCGAAGCCCTCCCGCTGGTATTCCCGCAGGGGGTCTTTCTGGGCATAGCCCCGCAGGCCGATGCCCTCCTTGAGATGGTCCATGTTGAGCAGGTGCTCTTTCCAGTGGGTGTCCACCGTGTCCAACAGGGCCCATTGCTCGATCTGCCCCATTATTTCCGGGCCGTATTCTGCGAATTTGGCTTCATATATCTTTTGGGCCTGCTCAATCACCGACCCGGCCAATTCCTCGGCGTTCCATTTGGCGGGGTCGCCGTCCAGCGAAGGCCCGAAGCCGAAGACAAATTCCATTTCCTTGGTCAAGGATTGGGGGTCCCGGGCGTCCGGAGGCACATTGTCGCCGGCGTTGCGTTCGGCAATGTCATGGGCCATTTCCTCGATCATGTCCAGGATGGCCTCGTGCACGCCGTCGCCGGTGAGGGCCTGCTTGCGCTGGGCGTAGATTACTTCGCGCTGTTTGTTGAGCACGTCGTCGTATTTCAGGAGGCCTTCGCGGATTTCGAAGTTGCGGCCTTCCACCTTGCGCTGGGCGTTTTCAATGGCCTTGGTGATCAGGCCGTGCTCGATGGGCTCGCCTTCTTCCATGCCCAGCTTGGCCATGATGCCGCTGATGCGCTCGGAGCCGAACAGGCGCATCAGGTCGTCTTCCAGGGAAACATAGAAACGGCTGGATCCGTTGTCGCCCTGGCGGCCCGAACGTCCGCGGAGCTGGTTGTCGATGCGCCGGGATTCGTGCCGCTCGGTGCCGATGATGTGCAGGCCGCCAAGCTCGGGCACGCCCTGGCCCAGGACGATGTCGGTGCCGCGTCCGGCCATGTTGGTGGAAATGGTCACCGCGCCGGGCTGGCCGGCCTGGGACACGATTTCGGCCTCCTTGGCGTGGTGTTTGGCGTTGAGCACCGTGTGCTGCACGCCGCTGCGTTTGAGCAGCTTGGAGAGCTTTTCGCTGTTGTCGATGCTGATGGTGCCCACCAGGATCGGCTGGCCCTTTTTGTGGCGCTCCTTGATTTCGTTGACCACCGCGTCGAATTTTTCCCGCTCGGTGCGGTAGATCTGGTCGCCGTGGTCCTTGCGGACCATTGGCTTGTGCGTGGGGATGACCACGACGTCCAGATTATAGATCTTGCTGAATTCCGCGGCTTCGGTGTCGGCCGTACCGGTCATGCCCGCCAGCTTTTCGTACATGCGGAAATAGTTCTGGAAGGTGATGGTGGCCAGGGTCTGGTTCTCGCTGGCGACCTTGACGTTTTCCTTGGCTTCCAGGGCTTGGTGCAGGCCCTCGCTGAAGCGGCGGCCGGGCATAAGGCGTCCGGTGAATTCGTCGACGATGACCACCTCGCCGTCTTTTACGATGTAGTCCACGTCGCGCTTGAACAGGGTGTGGGCCTTCAGGGCCTGGTTGATGTGGTGCAACAGGTCTATGTATTTGGGGTCGTAGAGGTTGTCGACCTTGAGCAGTTGCTCGCAGCGGGCCACGCCGTCTTCGGTCAGGGCGGCGGTGCGGCTCTTTTCGTCGACTGTGTAATCGTCCTCGCGCTTGAGCCGGGGGATCAGACGGTCGATCTGGATATAGAGCTGGCTCGATTTTTCGCCGGGGCCGCTGATGATCAGCGGCGTGCGGGCCTCGTCGATGAGGATGGAGTCAACTTCGTCGACAATGGCGTAATAGAAATCGCGCTGCACCAGGTCTTCCGGGCTGAACTTCATGTTGTCGCGCAGGTAGTCGAAGCCGAATTCGTTGTTGGTGCCGTAGGTGACGTCGCAGTTGTACTGCTGTTTGCGCTGGGCGTCGTCCAGACCGTGGACGATGCAGCCCACGGTAAGGCCCATGAAACGGTAGATTTGGCCCATCCATTCGGCGTCGCGTTTGGCCAGATAGTCGTTGACCGTGACCACGTGTACGCCCCGGCCGGTCACGGCGTTGAGGTACACCGGCAGGGTGGCCGACAGGGTTTTGCCCTCACCGGTCTTCATTTCGGCGATCTTGCCCTGGTGCAGGACCATGCCGCCTATGAGCTGCACGTCGTAGTGCCTCTGGCCAAGGGTGCGCACTCCGGCCTCGCGCACCGCCGCGAAGGCCTCGGGCAGGATGTCGTCGAGGCTCTGGCCGTCGGCAAGGCGCTGTTTGAACTCCGGCGTCAGGGCCGCCAGTTGCTCATCGCTCAGGGCCTGCATCTTGGGCTCGAAGGAGTTGACTTTTTCGACCAAGGGATACAGGCTCTTGAGGTCGCGGTCGTTTTTGGTGCCGAAAACTGCTTTTACTATTTTGCCAAACATGTCACTCGTCTGTATCGGCTCCGGGCCCGGGCCCGGCAGCTATGTATGTTTGCTCATGACCACGCAGGCCATGGACTCGTTATCGTTTAAGGCAAAAGCATCCTTGCGCTGCACAGTGTAACCCATTGCCTCGTAAAAACCTTGGGCATTTAGCGAAGCATTGAGCAGAAAACCGTCATGACCGCCGGCTCGGCCGATTTGCTCCAGGCCCTGGACCAGTTGGCGGCCGACACTGTGACCCGCCGCGTCGGGCCTTACATATACCGCCCGGATCTCATTGCCGAGGATGATGCCGAAGCCAAGGAGCGAATCACCGGATTGGGCCACCAGGCATTCGGCTCCTTCGGCGGGCAGTTGCTTCAACAAGACCTTCGGCTTCATGCCGCCAGTCCACAATTCAATCTGGCGCGGGGTGTAACAGTCTGCGGCCAGGCCAGTAACGGACAGAAAATGGACACGGCAAATCTCTTCGGCATCTTCAGGGAGCGCGTTTCTGACAATGACCGGTTTTTTGGCGTTGCCGTCCATCATGCCAAGATAAGACCGGATTGCCTTGAGTGCAAGTTTCGATTGAGTAACACATTGGAGTCGTTGACCGGTGGCGTCCGTTGGTGGCCCAGCTGCGTAATGCGGAAGAAACAGCGGACGGCGCGACGCCCCCCCCCAAAAAAAAAGCTCCCGGCGCCGGCGCCGGGAGCGGATGTGAACCGGGGTAATTTAGTCGAGGATGTAATAGCGCGGATTGGTGGGCACGCCTGACAACAGAACTTCATAGTGCAGGTGCGGACCCGTGGAGCGGCCGCTGTTGCCGAGCAGGGCTATGACATCCCCCCGCTTGACCTTTTGCCCAACCTTTACGTCGTATTTGTTCAGGTGGGCATAGCGGGTGACGATGCCGTGGCCGTGATTGATGACAAGCATCTTGCCGAAACCGCCCTGGACCCCCCGGAAGGTGACCACGCCGTCGGCCGGGGCTATGACGGGGGTTTTCATGCGGGAGGAAATGTCAATGCCGGCATGGAAGGCCTTCTTGCCTGTAAAGGGCGAAATCCGGTAGCCGAAACCGCTGGTGACCCAGCCGTGTACGGGCCAGATCGAAGGAGTCGCTGCCAGCACCGAGCGCCGTTCTTGGAGAAACTTGGCCAGTTCCCTTTGCACTTCGCGCTGAAGCTCGGCTTCGGTGACCAGTTGGTCCAGGTCTCGCCGCATGTACTGTATGCGGCGCTCGTGGGTGCTGGAGCTGACCTGCAGGCCCAATCCGGCGCTGTCGGTGTCCGGGCCGCCCACGCCGAATGCTTCATCGTCGCTGGAAGGTTTTTCCAGGTTGGCCAGGATGCGCAGCCGCTTGTTGAATTGCTTGAGCTGCGTCATCTGGTCTTTCAGCAGACCCAGATCACGGTAAAACGACTCGACCTGGGCTTCCTGGCGGTCGGTTTGTCGTTGGAGCGCTTGAATATTTGGCAGGTTTTTACAGACCGATTGATATTGGTGGAACCAATAACCAGCCATGCCGACGGCCGAAAATAGAATCACGAACAACAGCGGGAAAGCCAGACGGGGCATGGTGATCCGTTTGACTTTGTGCGCACCTTCGGGGATTAGCAATACAGTGAATTTTTTGAACACGGTGCTCCTACAGCAAGACAGCATCGTTAAGACCGCATGCCGGAAACAGGACCGGCTTGGGGTCCAATATCATACAAATAATAGCCGAGTCAACTAAGATCAGCGCCATGGGTAAATGGCCGGTTTATGGTCCGCTGACAGAAACGTCCTTCACCAGCACGGTGGGCGAGCCGCTACGGCCAAACATGCGCAGATCGGCGCCAACGGCTTCGACCTTATTGAAGAGATCCAAAATCTGTCCGGCAATGGCGATGGACTTCACCGGCCGCACGATTCGGCCTTTTTGCACCAGATGTCCGGACGCGCCCAATGAGAACTCGCCTGTGACCGGGTCGGCCGTATGGGCCCCCAGGATATAGCTGATGATGAGTCCGTTGCTCATCTGCTCAACCAGGGAGTTTTGGTCTCCGCCGCCCGGCGCTATGTGCAGGTTGGTGAAGCCCACGCCGGGAGGGCCCTTGAGGGAGGGCCTGACGGCGTTGCCGGTGCTTAGCGTTCCGGTGCGGCCGGCCCAGAGCCTGTCATAGACATAGCCCCGCAAAATGCCCTGTTCAAACAAAACCGTGCGGCTTTGGGCCGTGCCTTCGTCGTCAAAGGGCGCCGAACCAAGTCCCCGGGGCATCAGGCCATCATCGACGATGGTTACCAGCGGCGAGACAAGCTTATGGCCGATCTTTCCCGCCAAAAGCGAGCGGCCCTTGGCCACATTGTCGCCCATTAGGCCGTCGGCCAGAATGTCGAGGAACTCGGCTGCCACGTCACGGGTAAAGACAACGTTATACAGGCCGTCCTGTACGGGCTTGGCCCCCAGATAGGCCGCGGCCTTTTGTCCGGCTTCGATTCCGATGGCCCGTTCGTCAATGTCCTCCAGAAAACAGGCCGAGCGGCTTTCCCAGCCCATTTCCTGCTCGCCGTCGTAGGAGGCAACCGCAGCCGCTCCGGCCGAGACCCTGGTGGCCGCGTCGCACAACTCCAGGCCGTGGCTGTTGCATAAAAAAACCCTGGAAACCAGGGAAGACACCTCCGCCGGATGAACATGTACCACGCGCTTATCGGCGCTCAGGGCCGCCGAGGCCAGGCGTTCGGCCCGGCGGATCATGTTGGCCACATTGTCTCGGGCCACCTCTGGGTCGTAGGTTTCCAAGAGGATTTCCGGCGGAGCGGTTTCTGGGAAGGTTAGGGCTGGCTCGGGATCGGCCGCCCTGCTGGAGGCCAGGGCCTGCTCCACGGCCGAGATGATGTCACGCTCGTTTTCCGCGCCGTAGATGTATGAAAAGCCCGGCCGGTGGTCCTTGACCAGCCTGATGGCCAGGCCCAGGCTTTCCGACGCCTGGTGTTTGTCAACCTCACCTTCGCGCACTCCCACGGTGACGCTCTTGGATTTTGAGGCCATTATTTCCCATTGCTCGGCGCCGGATTTCTCAAGGGCGATCCTAGCCCGATCCACTTCCCCTCGGAGCTTTTCCATAGGTCTCTACATCTCCAGGAGCATCGCGGTTTCATCACAGTCGGGGAACTTGACGCACTTGATGCAGTCGGCCCAGATTTTGTTGGGCAGAGTCTGCTTGTCCACCTCTATGAAACCAAGCGATGCGAAAAAGCCGGGACGGTAGGTCAGGGTAAACACATTGTTGAACCCCAGCGTCAAGGCCTCGGAACAACAGGCCTCCACCAGTTTCGTGCCCCAGCCCCGGCCTTGCTGATCCGATTCAACGGCCAGAGAACGAATCTCGGCCAGGTTTTCCCAGCACAGGTGCAGTCCACAAACTCCCACGGCGTTTTCTTGAGAGTCTTCGGCGATTAGGAAGTCCCGCAAAAAGTCATAGATCTCGGTCAAGGGCCTGCCCAGCAACTGGCCCTCGCGGCCATATTGGGCCAAAATGCGGTGAATGAATTGTACGTCTTTTTGACGCGCCCTGCGGATCATGTCGCGGTCCTCGTCATGGCTTACAATTTTTCGCAAACAGCGGTCTTTGAGAACAACTGCATGGAATTATATCTGAATAATATGCCATCGGGCGGGTTGTCGCTCACAACCCGCCTGACAGCATCTACTCATATTATCCCGGAGAAGGGATCAGGTCAAAGCCGCATCGCAGGGTTATGCGTTTCCCACGGCTTCCAGGTCCATCAAGGAAGCGGTATTGCCGGCCTGGTTTGCATCATTGTTGAGAACCATCAGATGATAACGCAGGCCCTCAACCTGGTAGGCGACTTTGGATATGATAAGCCCACGCACCAGATAACCGACCGCATATTCCTTGTCAGCCTCAATTTTTTCGAGGTCAATCACCTTTAGCACTTGGTCGACGACTTCCTTGACCAGTTTATGGATTTTGATCTGCTCATTGGTCAGAGGCGTATTGGGAGACGCTCCCCACACCGCGGGTACGATATAGGTGATTTCATTGGCCAGAAGCGTGGTGCGGTAGTCGCGCAGGATGCGCGTGCACAGGTTTTCCATCAGCGGTTCGATGACCTTGGCTCTGCTGATCAATTCTTCGGCCGTAAGGGGCTTTTTTTTCCGATTGAAAAGCCTCATGATGCAACCCCTTTCCGCAACGAATCGCAATGTTGATGAGAATCGCGGTTGCGGAGTGTTGGTTATACAGATAATTCCTATCCAACAAAAATTATATCAGTAATGGGGTATTTGACCATACGATAATGTTTGTTAAAAAGTGATTTAGTCTGATTTTATTACTAATCCCACAAGGTTATATCTTGTGCGGAAAGTTTCCATTGCTTGTAATGCTTGTGATTTCGAGATGTAAGGCCCCACTCTGACCCTGTGGCGCGTGCCCAGACCTCCGACCTTGGTCTCCACGGTCTGAGCGGGGTGGCCAGCCGCGCTGAGCTTTTTTTGCAGGTCTTGGGCCTGGTCCTTCAGCTTGAACGACGCCACCTGGACATAATATCCGTTTCCGGAGTCGGCGGAGGATTTGTCAGGCTGTGCCGACGGTGCCGGGGGCGGCGCCGTCTTGCCGTTTTGTAGGTTTTCGAAAGAGGTCATATCCAATCGGGACGAGACAAGGGGCTGTTCGATCTGCTCCTTGGCCGTCAGGTCGGCCAGACCCGTAGTCTCCATAAACCACTGAATTTGTTCCGGCGAGGCGATTACGCCCTGGCCCACCAAAATGCCCAGCACAAAGGCCCATACCACCAATACGGCGCAGAGCAGCCAGCGCGACCACCCGGGCAAGGGGGGGCGCTGGGATGCTTTGCGGCGCTGGCTTTTGGATGGGGCCATATGACTTCGCTACATCGACTCCGGCGCGGACACTCCCAACAGGCCCAGGCCGTTGCGCAGGACCTGGCCCACGGCCATGGCCACGCAGAGGCGGGCGGCGCTCAGGGCCAAGTCGTCCACCAGGATATGGGTTTCATTGTAATAGCTGTGGAACATGCCGGCCAACTCCCGCAGGAAGTAGGTTATGCGGTGCGGTTCCAGGGCCTCGGCCGCCCCCTGAAGCGTTTCCGGGTAGCGGGCCATCTGTTTGATCATGTCCACTTCGCCCTGGCTAAGGACCGAAAGATCGGCCTTGGCCGGGTCCGGCGGGGCCACGCCCGCCTCATTGGCCTTGCGCATCACGCTGGCGACCCTGGTGTGGGCATACTGCACGTAGAACACCGGGTTGTCCATGCTCTTTTGCTTGGCAACTTCCAGGTCGAAATCGAGCTGGGCGTCGGAGCGGCGGGTCAGGAAAATGAAGCGCGCCGCGTCCGGGCCGACCTCATCGATGACCTCCCGCAGGGTCACGAATTCGCCGGCCCTGGTGCTCATGGCCACGGGCTGGCCGCCCCGCAAAAGGTTGACCATCTGGACCAGCACCACGGTGAGGTCCTCGGGGCTGCGGCCCAAACCTTCCACGGCGGCCTTGAGCCGGGGAACGTAACCATGGTGGTCGGCGCCCCAGACGTCGACGACCTTGCCGAAACCCCGGCGGAATTTGTCCAGGTGATAGGCAATGTCTGAGGCAAAGTAGGTCAGTTCGCCGTTGGAGCGGCGTACCACCCGGTCCTTGTCGTCGCCGAAATCCGTGGAGCGGAACCACAGCGCGCCCTCGGACTCGAAGAGCATGCCCCTGGCCTGCAATTCATCAAGGGCGGCCTGGACCTTGCCCTTTGTAAACAGAGAGCGTTCGCTGAACCAGTTGTCGATGCCCACGCTGAACACATTCAGGTCGTCGCGGATGCCGCCCAATATCTTGCCCCCGGCCCACTTGGCGGCCAGGGCCACGGCCTCGTCCTCGGGCAGGTCCAGCAGACCCGCGCCCTCGTCGGTGGCCAGGAACTCGCCGGCCAGGTCGCTGATGTACTGGCCCATGTAATGTTTTTGGGGAAATTCTTCATCCGAGCCGCGAAGCTGGCGGGCCCGGATCAGCACCGAGCGGCCCAGGGTGTTCATCTGGTTGCCCGCGTCGTTGATGTAGTATTCGCGTTCCACGGCGTAGCCGGCGGCGTTCAACAGGCGGGCCAGGACATCGCCCAGGGCCGCGCCCCGGCCGTGGCCCACGTGCAGCGGGCCGGTGGGGTTGGCGCTGACAAACTCCACCTGGGCCTTCTTGCCGCCGCCCCACTGGCCCCGGCCATAGTTTTCCGCCCCGGCCACGATTTCGGGCACCAGGGCCAGCCAGGCGCCTTGGCGGATAAACAGGTTGATGAAGCCGGGACCGGCGATCTCGGCCTTTTCCACAAGCCCGCCAGCGTCGCCCAAGTGCTTGACCAGCACCTCGGCTATGGCCCTGGGGTTCATGCGGCAGGGCTTGGCCAGGATCATGGCCAGGTTTATGGCCAAATCGCCGTGATCGGCCTGCTTGGGCGATTCAATGGCGAATACGGGGCATTCCACCTCGGGTAGGTCGCCGGCCTGGCCGGCCGCGGCCAGGGCCTTGGTAATGGCTTGGCGAAACTTATCCTTCATTTCTGCTTTCACTCTCGGCGGGTATGGTCATGTCCCTGGCATAGTCCGGGCATTTGGCAAAGCCGCCTTGTTCAAACGAATATTTTTTTTTGCAGTCGGCCCGCCAGGCGCAGACCGAGCACAGGGTTTTGGTCTCGGAACCAATGGGCGGTTTGGTTTGGGCCATTTTTATCTGCTCCGTGAAAAGGGCCGGGCTTACATTTGGAAAGTACAGCGAAGAAGTTACCCCGGCCTTGGCCGCCGGTCAAGCGGGCTGGTACTGCTGCTTGTTTGACGCGCCCAATCGGCAGAGAATTTCGTAGGGGATCGTATCGGCCCAGGTTGCCAGTTCATCGGGCGTAATTTCGTCGTTGTCCTGGCGGCCCAACAGCACAACCTCGTCGCCGGGCCGGGGCAGGGGCTCGAAGTTTCCCAGGTCCAAAACAGTCAGGTTCATGCACACCCGGCCCACCACCGGGGCCCTGCCGCCGTGGACCAGCATGCTGGCCTTGTTGGAGGCCGAGCGGGGATAGCCGTCGCCGTAGCCTGCGGCCACCACGCCAAGCCAGGTATTTTCCGGGGCTGTCCAGGTGCAGCCGTAGGACACCGGAGTGCCCTTGCCCACGGGCTTGACCAACAATAGCGAACTGGAAAAACGCATGGCTCCCTTTATAGGGGCCATGTCGGACGTGGCTTGGTCTGGGTGTCCGCCGTAAAGAGCGATGCCCACCCTGGCGATAAACGGCGCTCCGGGCATGCCCGGCGGAGGAGCGATGGCCCCGCCGCTGTTGCTGAGGCTGGAGTCGGGAAGTTCGATGCCCTCCCTGGCGGCCTGGGCAATGACATCGCTGAACACGCGGGCCTGTTTTTCGGCGTGGGTCTTGTCCGCCTCGCCGCCAGTGGCCAGATGACTGACGATGCCTCGGATCTGCACGCCGTCCAGCCGGGACGAGCGCCTGAGAAGCTGCATGACGTCGCCGGGGGACAGCCCCAAACGGCCCATGCCCGAGTCCAGTTTGATGTGGCATTGGGCCTTGAGCCCCAGGGACTTGGCGGCACCTGACAGGGCCTCGATCAGTTCAAAATCTTGGAGAACCGGGGTCAGACGCAGGCGGGCCGCCTTGGCGGCCTGGTCCTCGACCATGCCCAGCAGCAGGATAATGGGCCCGGCCAGGCCTTCCCTACGCAGTATGGCTCCCTCTTCGGCGTGGGCCACGGCCAGAAATTCGGCCCCGGCCTCTTTTAATTTTCGGGCAACGGGGACCATGCCGTGACCATAAGCATCAGATTTGACCACGCCGGCGACCCTGACGCCCTTGGGCAGACATCCGCGAACCGTCTGGAGATTTTCCGCGATGGTATCGAGGTCGATATTCAACAGGTTATGGGGGCCGGGTACGGGGTTAGGCACTACATGATCCTCCAACGCTTTTCTATACCAACCAGGTTCCAATGACAAGAGAAGCTTCACAAGTGCCGCAATGCAAGGCGGTTGAGGCGCGCGGGGCAACAACACTCTTTACATTCGGCGTCTGGGATATAATATTAGCGGGCACGCGCCTGTAGCTCAGTTGGATAGAGCAACGGCCTTCTAAGCCGTGGGTCGGGGGTTCGAATCCCTCCAGGCGTGCCATTAACATCAAGGGGATAGGCTTGGTTGTTCTCGACCTGGGCATGCCTGGAATGGGCGGACACAAATGCCTGAAAGAAATACTAGTGATCAACCCCCGGGCCAAAGTGGTCGTCGCCAGCGGTTACACCACCGACGGCCAAGACCGGCAGCCCCTGTTAGCCGGAGCGGCGGCCTTCGTTGGCAAGCCATATAGGATGAACGAATTGCTGGAGACGGTAAGGGAGGTGCTTGATAAAAACGAGCATCGCCCGAATTGATTTTCAATGGGCGCGAACCTGTACAACCCATCGGTTACTCCTGTGATATTGGCCAAGTATATCAATAAGATCAGTATTGAGGTTGATCCCTAGACGGCAGATTGATCCGGCTTGTCACTGCCTCCCATTGCTTGATCCGGCCCAGTCCATGGGCCACTGGAATACGCTAGTAAATTGTTTAAAGGAGTTGTTCTGTTACATCACAGAAGAGCCAGAATGAATCCACCAGGCGGTACTATTCGCCGGAAATCAAGCTCGAGGCCCTGGGCTTGGCTGAGCAGGTTGGCGTGGCCGGGTCCCGCGGACCGAGATGTTGCCGCTTCTATTAGTCGCCGCCGGTTTCTTTCTCCACGTCCAGATGAAAATTTGCGTCTTTCAGGGAAGACTCAAGAGATCCGAGTATTTCAGTAAAGCTCTCCCGCATCTCCTCAAGGGGCACGTCGTCGTAGTCTCCCCGGAAGTGAAGGTATTCCATGTGACGATGGCCGTCGAGGTCCCAAGAATGGAAGATGGAGTCTTCCAGACCGTTAAACTCGAGGGGCTTTAAACGAAACTTTTCGCACAGTTCAATGTTGAAGGCTGGTGTGGCTTTGACCCATTTTCTGTTCAGGTAGATGCTGGTGTAGCCGTGCCAATGAAATATGTCCGTCTTCATTTTTTCCCGCAGGCGCTCGGTCGACAGGTGGTTGCGGACGTCAGCGTATCCCACCTGGGTAGGTATGCCCAACACCCGGCAGCAGGCCGCCAGGAGCGCGGCCTTGGGCACGCACCAGGATTCCCCGACTTTCAATGTGGTGGAAGCCTTGAGGCCCTCGACAGTAAGGTCGAACTGGTAGGGATTGTATCTGATTCCGTCACGGACCGCATAATAGAGGCTGACCGCCTGATCCGTTTGATTGGAGGAATTGCCGGCATGCTGAATGGCGAATTTTCGAACTGCTTCATGGTCGGAATCTATAATGGTGGTGGATCCCAGATGCTCGGGCCTTGGTTCCATGAAAACACTCCTGGCTCATGAGATTTTTCAGCGGCGCCGGGTTTCGGTAGTTGCAATCCCTTGCTCCGAGTACGAAGCGGTGATGCGCAGTGTAGCATAAGATGGCTTATATTGTTAGTTCGGGGTGTTGGGCGATAAAACGCCAATATCTTAAAATTTGGGATTTTTGCTATGCTCATGCTGTTTTCAAACAATAACGGCCAGAAACCTACCCCCTAAATTATGGCAACGTGTAAACATCCCTCGTTCAGCGCCATTGACAAATAGAGATTGCAGGGTCGTTGAGCCTCACTCCCAGGCTGCCTTTTCCCAGCACCGCGTCTACCAATGCCCCACCAGGCTTGAATCACCGTTATTAATAGAAAAAGAGCCAAGCATAACGCTTGGCTCCTGGTTCTTATAATGTAATGTTTTTTAGCGCTTATTCGACTTCGCCCCAGGCCTTGGCGCTGCGGTTGACCTTTTTGCGCACCTCGTGCCAAGCGCCGTCCACGTTAAACATGGATTCCGGAAGGGCCGCCAACATCTTTTTGTATAGCGACAGGGGCACGGTAAACGTCAACTCATCTGTTTTCATGAACTTTCTTGCCGAGGGGTCGAAACCTCCCAATACTGCTTTTTCCTGGCCCTTTTGCTGGTAATACAGCGGCCAGGCGATCATGTTTGTACAGCCTGCGCCAAAGGGAACGGCCACTACGTTAACATCGCCGGTGGTGAAGGCGGTATGGGTGAACAACCCGGTGAGCACCTCGGGCCTGGCGAAAAAGATGATAAATTCTGGTTCTTCGCCATCCTCGAACAGGGACAGGGGTTTGAATAGACAGTATTTGCCCGGAGCCGGGCGCGGATCGACCTCGGCCAGGAATTTTTGCATGGACTCGGGGGAGGGCATGTAGCGCTCGCCATGGACGGGACTGCCCGGGATGCCCGTGCTCACGTAATACTCAATGAAGCGCAGGTTGGGCTTCATCATGGAGCAATAATACACGCCTCCGAGGCAGCCCCACTCCTGGGAGGATATAAAGGCCGCGCGGCGCTTTTTTCGCGCCAACCAGACGTTGCCCATCACGCAGGAAAAGTTCTTGAAAACCTCCTGCATGTCAACCTTGCCTTGTTCTTCCAACTCCCGGGAGGCCTCGGGGCCCGGCTTTGGCCCAAATGCGTTTTCCGGCTTGGTGTCGGAGTAGTAAACTCCAAAGGGCTCTTCGTCCAATCCGAGGTATTCCAAAAACTTTTTGGTGTCGTCTAGTATCGCTTGCATTGCCATGGGCTTTTCCCTTTCTTGTAGGTTGCCTTGGTCTTTATTAAAAATTTGGCAATCTGTATTTTTGTAAGGCGGTTTTTACGAGACACATGCCGCACTTGTCAGGTCAGGCTCCGCAGCCCCGGCGCGAATTGCGGACTATGCGAAATATTTCCATAATATTGTCCCCTTGAAGTAGTGCGAACAACAAATGCGCAAACTCGTAAACCTAGTAGATGGATTCACCCAAATTACCTATCAACCGGGTTAATAATGTCTGGCACAACAATCGTTCTTCTTGGCTCATACCGCGTTGGGCCTCTTCCAATACTGACCTGGCGATGACAGCGCAACGCTGGACAGCCTCCAGGGCCTTCGGTGTAGGAGTGAGCAGTTTTTTCCGGCTGTCACCCTTGAGCTTGGTCCGCATGATCCAGCCATGGCGCTCCAACCGGTTGGCAAGGCGGCTTGTACTGGATTTTTCCAGGCACAACCGTTCGCCGACATGGCCCTGAGTCATGCCGTCGCCGTCAAGCAAAACCAGCAGGGCGCCCCATTGCTCGGCGGTCATGTCGATACCGGCTTCTTGGAACCGCTTGCCCAGGGTGCTGCTAAGCAAACGGCTGGCCAGCCCGGTCAGGTATCCCAGTGATTTTTTTCGGTCATAGGTAAACATGATATATTAGTTGTACGTGCAACTAAATGTCTGGTCAATAAACATTCGGGAATTTATAGGGAAAAGCTAGTCTTTAGTCCGGATGCTGTTCGCGGTATCTCAAGCCAGAGGCAGTTGTTTTGGACGAGCAGGTGGGGGAGGTGGACTCCTTCTCCAACGCCAAAAAATAGACCAGCCAGAAAACGGGCAGGTGAGACTTTTTTAAACGGCGGTTGTAAGGTGGCTGTTTTTTTTACGTCAAAGCACTTGGAGCTGGCAACTTGAACAAGGGCTCCGACCGTATGGCAGAAAGTGCTTTACCTGCAAAAGGGATTTGGCTATTTAATAAAGAGTATTAAATAAAAATACTTCGTCAAACAGTAAATTGGCACATAACCGTTGACGGCAAAAATATAATGATCAACGGTGTTTATAAAATAGAAGTCGTTTAAGCAACGGTGATCCGGCACTGCCCCGTCTGATATCATGCTTAAATTAATAGCAATTTAACCAAAACTGAGAGGGAAGACGCCATGGTTCATCTTCCAGCTGAGGTAGGGTTTCGCCTTAAATTACGCGTTGTCATCATTTGCATTTTGTGCATCGCGTTATTGGCCCCGGTGGCAACCGCCATTGCCGCCGATGGGCCGGGCAGAACGGAAGTATCAGGCGCTGAACTGTATCTGAGGAAATTTGAGGGTCATGTAAAACGCATGAACGGCAAGGCGTTCAGCCTGCGTTTTGACGACAAGGAAGCACTCAAACGCATCAAAAAGCTCAAGGAAACATACCCTGACGACCTGGTGGTCGAAGCGCTTTTCCAGAGGGCGCGCAAGGCGTTGATGGCCAGCAAGGGTGACTACTTCACCATCACCCCGGCCATGCTGGCCTACCGGGAACAGGAGAAGATACTCCGGGAAAAGATGGACAAAATTGCCCAGGACGCCTGGCGGGACCTGCTGGCCAAAATGCGCCAAGACCCGGCCATCACCTTCAAGGAGCAAGCCTTCCCCTGCCTGGACCCGGCCAACAGCGACCCGGACAGCGTCATCGGCACCTATGTGTTATTGGACGACATCCGTTTTCCGGACAACGAGTTCCGGGACATGGGCGGGCAATATCTGTACATGGGCAGCGGCGCCAAGGGGTTCTACTACATAAGCCTCTCCAATCGTTCCTGGTTGGGGGCCTACGAGGCCATCAAGCGATACCGCCGCCAGGTTACCCAGGACACCCCCAACCCGTGGCAGGTGCTGGGCAAGATCTCCAACGTGGTCATGCTGATCCCCGACTCCAGCAAGGAAAAGGCCAAGCCTCCGGCATTCGGCTGGCTTGTGGAGCCGGTGGCTTTGTATGCACCGGACCGGGTGTTGGCCTTTACCAAACCGGAAAACGAACTGGGTGGTGAATTCCAGGGCGAGGTCGAGCTGGCCGAGATTAAAAAGAGCATGTACACCGTCGCAAGCGTGCCTGACGATGTCGAGCCCATGAAATTGGTGGAGATATTCGCCACGTCAATCAAAGAGAAAAACTGGCCGCTATATCTCGATTGCATTGATCCCGCCCGGCGGAAGACACCCACCGCCATCAAACGCCTGCAATACTTTTATGAAAACAACCTGGAGCGCTATAGTCGCTGGTATGTGTATGTGCTGCCGGTCAAGGCCAAGCCCATTCAGGTCATCAAGGGTCAGGTAGTGCAGGAAGGCTCCACTGAAGACTTTTTCCTCAGCGATGAACAAAAAAAGACCATAACCGAGCGAACTGAGCAGTTGGTGGAAGAAATGAAGGTGGAAATCCGTACCTATGATGAAAACGGAAAACAGTCGGCAATGCCCAAGGATGTGGTACTGCGGCGTTTCGATGGCGGCAGATGGTACATCGCCAGCGGCTATCCCCTCTAGAAACCGACCAACATACGGAGCTAAATATTATGCGCAATATGCGACTGATAGGCATGACCGTGCTATTGCTGGCCGGTTTGGCCCTCCCGGCCCAGGCCACGATGGTTTCATTTCCCGACCGCATGACGGTGTGCAATGCGCTGCCCCCGAATAAAACCGCCCTATTGGCGGGCAATTGCCAGTCTTATTTCACGGTGGCTGACGCGGCGGGCCAAAAAATGGTCGACGAAATGGTCAATATCGTCAAGGCCAACCAGATCGTCTCACCGGTTGACGGCGTCAATGATTTCCGCTCGGTCAAGGACCAGGTGCTCAAGGCCCTCGACACCTTTCATGAGGCAGCCGTATTGGCCAGCAAAACCGAGCATACGTCCCTCAAGGCAAAGATGAATCAGGCGTTCGACCAGGAGCGGGCGGACTTTTACAAGGCCTATGGGGTGTATTTGAGCATGGCCGAGGTTGGCGTGAAAATTCACAACGATTACCTTGACTTAAGTCAGGAATACGTCTCCATGGTGAAAAAGCGGGAGCAGCTCGTCAAAATGGCCAAGCAGGTCTCCAAGACTTACCTCTACTTGGCCAGGCTTGCCTCCGAGGCCAAACAAAGACCCCTGAGCCAGGCCCGCCTCAAGGACCTCGAGCCGCAGGTCAGGGCTATGGTCAACCTCACCAGGGCTATTTATCGGGCAACCGGCCACATGCGCGAAGAATACAAAAAGGTGTTGGTCAACAACAACCCCGAAGGCCTCAAGGCCGCCTTTGACCAGGCCGGAGCGGAGAAGGCCATGGAAGCGCTTTTCGCCAGCCGCAGCCATTGGGAGCCTTGGTTCTCCAAGATCAAGGCCCCGCTCAATGAATACGGAATGAAGCCGACCGTTAACAGGTACAACCAGTACAAGAAAAGATACAATGATATCTTCGGCGGTTCCATGGCTGCGGTGGTGGGCAACCTGCCGCCCTTTAACAAGGACAATCCCGTTGAGGCCATTAAAGCCAGCGTCCAGTGGTACAAGGGACAGGTCGGCCAGTAGCAGGCTGGTGGGCTGCTCCCCGCCGCATGGAAAGAGGGTTCAATGAAAGCCTTAAAATACGTCCTCGGTTTTTTGGGCTACATGGTGGCCTGGGTGCCGATCATCCTGGTGACCATGTTGACCCTGGAAAAGCTGCTCCCGGGCAATCAAGGCGCCATAGCCATAGCAATATTAATCTACCTGTTCGTAATAATCATCGGCATGGTCCCGTTCATGCAGTGGCTGGCCAAGAAGGTTTTCGTCTACCCCGGCGAGGGCGAACCCGTCAGCGAAGCCCAGCTCCGCGAAAAGATCATGGACATCAACAACTACGACGTGCCGGTGATGGTCAAGCAAAAGAAGAAAAAGCTCATCGTCACCTGGAATTATGTCAACGCCAAGTGGTACGGCATTATTTCCAAGGCCGGGATGGATCAGGTCTACGAACTGATCATCAAGTTCAACGACGCCAAGAAAACCGCCACCCTGATAGACGTGCACAAAAAGGTCAGTTGGGGCGTGGACACCGGTTCGGCTAAGCTGGCCGCATCCTTTTTCCGGGGCATTGACCTTAGCTATGAGCGGGGCATCGCCTATGGCATCAAAGAGGGCTTCGAACTGGGCAAGATTTACGATTACAAGTTCACCACCTCGGAGATCAAGGACCCGGTGATGAACACCATCCTGGGCTCGGGCTGGCAAGTCCGGTTCGGCATGTGGTAGGGCCGGTTTTTTGTCGGTTGGTTCCCGCCGGAACACAGGCCTCATGATCGCCTTGAGAAAGTCACATTTCCCGAGGGCCCTGGCAGCGGTGTGCCTGGCCGTGCTGCTGGTGTGGATGCCCGGGTTTGCCGAGGCCGCCGACCACCAAAAAGCCGCCGCTAAATACAAAAAGCTCATCATGGCCATAAAGCCTGATAACGAGGTGGCCTACGGCTTTTGCAGCGCCGTTTGCACTGTCGTGCTTGGCGGCAGGCTTTATGTCATCGGCGGCGACGAAAACGAAAGCATTTCCTCCACCGCCGACCTGGTTCACTGGCGCAAGGACAGCCGGATGAATGACCTTGATATCATCGGTCATGCGGTGGTGGCCTTTAATAACAAGATATGGGTGGTTGGCGGCGGTGGTCTCGACGGTTACTTGACCAGGGCATGGTCCTCCGGCGACGGCGGGCATTGGACCCAAAGCCCATCCGATTTGCCTTTGGAGCCCCGCACGGGCCACGCTTTGGTGGTCTACAAGGACAAGATGTGGCTCCTGGGCGGCAGCGGCAAGGAACTGGATCATTTCAGCGATGTTTGGTGCAGTTCCGACGGTGAAAGCTGGCGCCTGGTGACCGACAGGGCGGCATTCGGCAGGAGGCACCGCCACGCGGGTTTGGTGTTCGACGGCAAAATGTGGATCATCGGCGGCAACCTGGAATCAGCGCCGGACGATTTTTCGCCCCAGGTATGGTCCAGCGTCGACGGCGATAATTGGCAACTCGTCACCGCCGACGCGGGCTTCCGGCCCAATGACGGCGTGATCAAGGCAGCGGTGTTCGACGGGCGGATGTGGGTGTCTTCCTGGAACAAAAAAGGTTTGCTTCTTTGGCACAGCGTTGACGGCAAGAACTGGGCCGAGTTTTCGCCGAATCCAACGGTCGATGAGGAGGTCCAGAGTATCGTCGAGTTTAGGGGCGACCTGCTCTTTTTCATTTACGAAGGGATCATGAAGCTTGAATAGACAATCCGCCCGTTTACTGATCCGGGAGACGCAATAGACATGTCCGGCATGACCCTGGTCATAGTATTGACCCTGATCATAATGCTGTTGGGTCTGGTGACGATCTTTTTCGTGGCCAAGCTCTATATCAACAAGGCCCGTTCCCACCGAACCGTGTTGCCGGTCCTGGAAGGCGTGTTGCCCGGTCTCGGCTTCGAGCACAAGGCCAGGGGCTCCGGCGGCCTGTGGACAGGCCAAGTCGGCCAATGCCCCATCACCGTGCGGGACAAGGCCGCCGTGGCCGGCAACTTCGGCTACACCCTTTTTAGCCAGCGCACCGCCGCCGCCCCGGCGGATTTTGTCGTCGAGGCGGGCTACCCCGGCGGCGCAAGCGGCAGCAAGGCTATCTTCCGGCTCACCTGCAAGGACGGCACGGGTAGGGCCCTGTTGATCCACAGGGAAAATATCGAGCAAATGAACACCAGCCAACGGATAAAGGAGATGTTGGCCAATCTGCTGCAAGCACCGGCCTTGCCGACCATGGCGGTCACCGAAACCGCCATCTCGCTACGGTGCTATCCTGAACAACTGACCACGGATTCGCTGGGCGGTGTTTTAAAAAACCTGGCGGATTTGACGACTGGACTGAGCCGATAATTCGGCAGTCATATAAGTTTGACAATATGCTTTTAGGAGGGCAGGACGAAATGATGCGTAAAATTCAGATGATGGTATTGGCATGTGTGGCGTTGCTGGTCGGAGCGTCGTTGGCCATGGCCGCCGTTGAGATGCCTGCTGGCTTCAACGGTGAACTGGTGCTGCCGCCCAACAGCGAACTGGTCAATGCCATGGAGGAGCCGCCCTACGCCGAGGTGGTCTCTCCCGACTCCATGGAGGCCGTTTACAATTTTTACAAAAAGGACCTGGTGGACAAGGGCTGGAAGATCGCCGGTGATTACCCCAACATGGGAGGCACTTACCAGATCCAGTTCAAGAAAGACGGCAAGACCCTGAGCGTGGCCATCGGCAAGATGAATGACGGCAAAGCCATCGCCCGGATCATGCTGAGCTGAGCACGCCCAACCGGCGGCGCTTCAAAGTAGCAAAAAGCGGTTTCCCCCTCCCTTCACCGGGAGGGGCGCCGCTAAACCTTCCGCACGGGTGAACCATGACCAAAATCCAACGCCATGACAAGGGCGGCAATTTAGTAAAAGCGATTTTAGCCGCCTTGGCGGCGGTCTGCATCCTGGCCGCCCCGCTGAGCGTTGGCGCCGCCGAAAAAGCGCCGCCGCGCAAACCATTTTCCGAAATCAAACTCGTCACCCCGGAAGAGGAACTGGAAAAAATCGGTCTTTCCACTTCCTATGAAACCGTGGTGCTGGGGGGCAGGCTTTTCGTCGTCGGCGGAGATGAACGCCAAGGCGTACTGGTCACCCCGGACCTGCGGCAATGGACTGAAACTTCCGCGGACACCGAGTTGGAGCTGGTCGGGCACGCCGCAGTGGCCTTCAAAGGCAGAATATGGGTCATCGGCGGCTCAGGACCGGACGGTTTTACCAACGATGTATGGTCCTCGCCGGACGGCAAGACCTGGCGCAAGGCCAAGACTCCGCCCTTCGCGCCCAGGGCTGATCACGTCGCCGTGGCGTTCCAGGATAAGCTGTGGGTCTTGGGAGGCAGCGGCAAGGAGTTGGAGGGCTTTAGCGATGTCTGGTGCAGCGTTGACGGCGAGAATTGGGATTTGGTGACCGACAAGGCCGGATTCGGCCGGCGGGACCACCATGCCGCCGTGGCCTTTGACGGCAAGCTGTGGGTCATCGGCGGCAACCTCTACGACTCGTCCGATGATTTTTCACCCCAGGCCTGGTCCAGCCACAATGGCAAAGACTGGAAATTGACCTCCAAAGACATTCACTGCCGGCCCCTGGATGGAGCGCTAAAGGCGGCGGTCAGTGACAACCGCATCTGGCTGGCGGCATGGGGACCGGAGGGTATAACCCTTTGCCACAGCTTCAAGGGCGTGTTTTGGCAGGATCTCAAGCCTGAAACCGAGATCGACGACGAATGCGCGTCCCTGGCTGATTTCCGCGGCCGGCTCTACGTGTTCACGCCCCAGGGCATCTTTATGCTGGATTGAGCGGCATCCGAGTTGGGGCGGGGTGTTGCAAAAACCGTTCGCGCCAGGGTGATCCCTCACCATTTTGCGAATACGCGGTTTCGTAAATAAGCGGTTTGAAGGCCTATGGCCGTTGCCCGGCTTTCGGGATGAAGTGGTTCAGCTTGCCGCACCGACGCCGGGCCCCGTTGGCCGGGGGCAGCGGCACGGCAAGCCGGGGTGATAATTTCGTGGGTTGTTGAAGAAGCCCGTCCCGGTCTTATTCAACAGCCAGTTAGAAGTTGAAAATCAGGGCCGCGCCGATAAGCCACTCTGCGCCAAAATCTTCCGATGATTGTTTGCCGGTCAGATCGGTGATCTTGCCGCGCATGGACTTGCCGTAGTCGAAATAAGAAATCTGCGGATAGATGGAGAAATATCTATTTATCCTGTATTGCATGGCTAGCATGGCCGACCACCGCGAATAATTGTCTTCGGTGTAGCCCAGCTTTTTCCAGTTGTCATTGCTGGAGTAAACATAGCCGGCGCCCACCATATAGGTGGAATTGTCAACCGTGTAGCCAAACTGCACCGTGCCGCCGGCCTGGTAGGTGCTTTCCACCTTGCCGCCGACCCATACGGGCACTGCCGCGGGCTGGCCAAAGAACGAGGCCGTGCCGAGCTGCCCCCATTCGATGTCGATATTGGTTCCGTAATAGGCCTGAAGCTTGACCTCGAATTGGTTGATGGTAATCGCCACGGGGATGTTGGCCACCCAGTTGACCACGCTGTCGTCCCGGCCGGTCGACGCTCCGTCGTACTGGCTCAGGGAAATGGAAAAACCGGGTATGGCGAGGATGTTTTCGGTCCTGACAGCCCAGGCCAGGTCCAGCCGGGGGAGGTCGTTATACAACTGCGAACTGCCAATGGTTTGACCTCCCACCTGCAATACTTCCAGTCCCGCGATGTCTTCGGCATTGGCCTGGGCGAAAGCCGCGCTGAGCAAACCGATTTTCGTCAGGTATTCGGCCCTTACCTGGGGATAGCGGCCAGCGTATAAATAGCCCCAACGGATAAACAGGCTCTTGGCCGCCTGGGTCGCCCCCACTCGGGCCATGGGCGCGGCGATCAGCGACGCAAAAACGCCGTCCGTGTGACCGGCCACGATTTTCAAGTCGCCGCTCTTCCACCAGCCATAGGCCATGCGGAGCATGGCGGCTTCCTGGCCACCCACCTTGGAAACGGGATTAAGCTCAACATAGGCGCCGGTGTTTTGGTCGCCGCTGGTCCACTTGGCCCCGAAGTAGCTGTTGCCGTTGATGTTGACGAAACTGGTCGTGTATGAATCCCGAAGTTTGCCTTCCATGGTCAGACCGTATTGGTTGGTGGCCAGGGTGTCGTCTTTGAACTGATAGCCGAGGTCCGTCCACATCCTGCAGATCACGGTGAAATTGGAGCCCGGCGCGGCGGCCGCCGCCCAAACCGCCTTTGCCGGTAAGCCCAAGCAAAGAGTTAATAAAAGCGCCACTAGACATTTTTTCATTTGGTTTTACCCTCCCTCTCAGTTGATTGGGCTGACCAGCCCCAAACCTTGAACACTGTTTGCCTAAGCGGACACGGTTAAACGCAACGGCCATGCCACAATTGCACAATGTAAATAAGTTAAATAAATCGAATGGATATAAAATTGGCTGGCGGCGATGGCCCGGGGCATGGTCTCAAATCAGACCAATCGTGTCGTTATTGAGTCAGGACTTGGCGTGCTTGGTAAATGTGCGGGCGGATTCAGCGGGCGGACTGGATGCCCAGCTTTTTCATCCGCGTATATAGGCTGGTGCGCTTCATTCCCAAGATCGACGCGGCGCCGTCTGGGCCGCCGATTCGGCCCGCTGTCTTGTTCAAGACATGTCTGATGTAGCGGCGCTGCATTTCCTCCAGGGTTGGGCTGTCCTCAAAGGGGTTTTCCGAGCCCCCGATGACAACGCTGGGCAGGCTGAGCTGGATCTGGCCCCCCCGGGACAACAGCACCGACCGCTCGATCACGTTTTTCAGCTCCCTGACATTGCCGGGCCAGGTGTAGCGCAGCATGCGTTCTTCATCCTCGGCGGAAAACACCACCGGCTCACAATTGAAGGCATTGGTAAAGCGGCGGGCCATGTGCCTGGCCAGGATGATCACGTCGCCGCCGCGTTCCCGCAAGGGCGGGATATTGACCGGTATCACGTTGAGCCGGTAGTACAGGTCCCGGCGGAATCTCCCTTCGGAAATTTCATGCTCCAGATTGCGGTTGGTGGCCGCCACCAGCCTGAAATCCGAATTGATGGGTTGGTTGCCGCCGACCCGGGTAAAACATTTTTCCTCGAGCACCCGCAGCAGCTTGACCTGGGCCGCCAGGGAGATTTCACCCAATTCGTCGATGAACAGGGTTCCGCCGTCGGCCATTTCCATGCGGCCGATACGCCGTTCGTCCGCACCTGTGAAGGCCCCTTTTTCATGTCCGAAAAGCAGGCTTTCAAAGAGGTTTTCCGGTGTGGCCGAAAGGTCCACCGCCACAAAAGGGCCGCTGCTGCGCAGGCTGTTGGTGTGCAGGCGCCGGGCCAACAGTTCCTTGCCCACGCCTGTTTCGCCGGTAATCAGCACCGTGGAATCACTGGGCGCGGCCTTGTCGGCCATGGCCAGAACATGATCCATAACCGGGCTTTCAGCGACGATTTCAACAGGTCCGGGCTCCACCGCCGAAGACCACACGGCGGCGGTCATCTTGTTGGTCAACTCCTTGCGGCGCTCGTATTCGGCGATTTTTTTCATGCACCTGCCTACATGATGGGCCAGCCTGTGCAGCAGGGACAGGGAAACGAAACCGAGGTTGTCGTGCAGATAATTGTTGTCAAAGTAGAACACGGCCACGGGGCCGGACTCGTTCGTGACGGGAAGGCAGATGCTTTTTACGGCTGATTCTTCGGCGTTTTCGATACGGGGCTTGCCTTCCCGCAATGTCTGGTAGACGAGACTCAGGCTGCTCCTGAATTCCGGGGAGTTGACGTATTCCGCGGATAAATTGCGCTGGGCCTTGATGAACGGGGCCTTGTTTTTAGCTTTGGATGTCAGGAACAGGGCTCCGCGTTCAGCACGGAACACCTGGCACAATGAATCCAGCAGGTTTGAATACAGATCCACTCCGTCCTGGTCCGGCAGCATGTTGCCCAGAATTTCCAGAAAGTGATCCAACAACTGATCCGACGGCTGGTCGAGGGCTGTTTCAGAGGTGGTTTTGGCCAACAGAAAGCGGAGGTCCATGGGAAAGGCGTCAATACCGGCTCCGGAAAGGCCTTCCCAGGATTTCAAAGCGAATTCGCGTGCTTGTTGTTCGTCGCCTTTTCGCAGGCTTATGCGGGCCAAGGTCAGGCGGGTCATGGCCAACTCGGCAGGATCGCCGGACTGGGCGAGCAGATCCATGCTTTGGCGCAGTTTTCCCTCGATTATATTCGGCTGAACGCCGGCGGCCAGTTCGTCGGTGGCCTGCAAGTGCAAGGCCACGCCTTTGAGATGGACGTTCTGACTTTCCAGTGACTTTGCCATCTCTTTTTCGAAAATGTACGGCCCCACGTCCGAAAAGCCTTCTTTGTGGAATATATGCAGCAACTTCAGGAACATCGCTGGATATTGCCTGATGATCATGCCTCCGGGGTCGAGTATGTCCGCCCGGTCTTGAATTATTTGGTAGGCCTGGCGGAAAAGGCCTTGGCGGGCTTTAAGATAGGCCAGGCCCACCGTGCTGATGAGCGGCACGAGCAACTGCCCGTGGACCACGGCTTCCTGATTCACCGCCCGCAGGTGTTTTTCGGCTTCCGCTTGGCGGCCCATCAGGGCCAGAAGGACCCCGAGCAGGGCCCGGAAGTGCATGGCCAGGTTCGGCTCGTTTTGCATCTCCGCACGACGGCGGTTGGCGTCGACAATGCCCAGGGCCTTGTGATATTGGCCCAGCATCAAGGCGCTGTAGGCAAGATAGGCCGTTGAGGGCCATACGCTGAAATGGTCTCCCCGGGCCTCGGCGCGGTCCACCGCCTTTTGCAGGTGCAATGCCGCCTTTTCGTATCTGCCGCACAGGTAGTAATAAAGGCCGAAAAACTCTTCCGAGCGTGCGGCCATGTCGTCATCGCCCAAATCACGGGCCTGTTCCAGGTTTTTGCGCAGGGTCTCGACGGCTTCGGCGGTGCGGTCGGAAAGATAATAAAAGGCTCCATACATCAGACCGATCATTACCTTCGAGCGCAGATCGCCCAGGGATTCGGCCCGCATCCTGGCCCTGTCGAGCAATTCCGGCAGGTCGGCGTTGGTTCGGCCGAGCCTGAAACTCAACCTGACAAGCTTTTGGCCCGCATCGATAAACAGCGAATCAGACTGGTGATCTCCGTTGGGCTCCCAAAGGGTTTCCACGGTTTGCCGGTACAAGTCGCAGGCCTGCTCGAGTTGGCCCAGGCGCAGGGCCTTCATGGCCTTGTCGTTGAACATGGCCGCGGCTTGTTGGTTGCGCCCCGCGGCGGCCAGCAGGCGGGCCAGCCCTTCGGCCTTTATTTCATGGCTCAGATCAAGTCGCTCAAGCTTTTCCAGCAGGGCTTGCAGCCGCGATGGTGAACAGAGCTGCTTCAGCCTTGCCGCTGTCTCGGATCCGAGGTTGTCGCCCAGTTGAAATCTGTCTTCGCCGACCTGCTTCAACAGGCCGCAGGCCGTGGCCCTGCGGATCAAATCAAACAATGGTCCCGGCGCCAGGGGGGCCAAGCTGCCCGCCAGTCCCACGCTGACAGGCTGGTTGATGGCGGCATACACCGCCAGAAATTCCCACTGCTGCTGGTCAAAAACTTGGTCCTTCATGGCCCGCACCTCCATGGGTTTTATCCTATTTCCGGCAAGCCGCAAAAGTCAAGGCAGTGTCTGTATAGAGACGAGAAAACGTCGCTATTGAGCCGTAAGTCTTATCCGAGACATGGGTTCTGTTTTAATTTAATTAATAAAAACAGATTAATATCTGAATTGGCCCGGTGTGCATGTTTCTTGCGGCTAAGGGGGCAAACACCTTTACCGGAGGAATAACATGGCTGATGTTAATGACTTTTTGACCCCGTTCAGCTATCCGGAATTGGCCGGAATGCTGGAAGCCACCCAAGAGCGTGAGATCGCCCCGGATGTCTGGCAATTTGACGGCAACCTGGGCTTGGACTTTTTCCTGGCCGCGCCGTCTTCCAATTTCTACATCCTGCGCGACGGCGATATCGTGGTTTTGTTCGACACGGGCATGCATCCCTATTACCGCCGCAAGATATTGGACAAGCTGGCCTACTACAAGGAGCAAGGCGCCAAAACCCTGGTGCTGTTGAACAGCCAGGGGCACTGGGACCATTGCATGCAAAACTCGGTGGTTCTGGAAGCCGGTTACGATGAAGTGCGCTTTCTGCTGCCCGAGCCGGAAGTGCCGGTCATCGACTCCATCGGCCACTGGCTAAATGACTTCAGACGGTTGGCCGAGTTCTACAGCGCCCCGGCCGAATGGCTGGATCTGCTTGTCGGTTTCGAGACCCAGGCGCGGAACTCTGAGCTGTACGGCCAGTACGAGGACGTCTGGCAGACCATCAAGCAGGCCCAGGCCGAGCCAACCGAGCCCAATGTGTACGCGGCCATCAAGCGTCTTTGCGAACGCGTACTTTTCAGCAATTTCCGCAGCCTGGCGGAAATAGCAGAGGTGCTGCCCTTGGACAGCCGTGAAAGGCGCACCTACGGCAGCGTCGAGGTGGAAGGGTGGCAGGTCGGCCGCTTTTTCGTGATCCACGACGCCTCGCATTCGCCCGGCCACCTGTGCCTGTACGATCCGCTGAACAAGCTGATCCTCTCCGGCGATGTCACCATAGAGATCAACCCCGCCTTTGGCGACACCAACTGGAAGCGGTTGATCAAGGCCGCCCGGGCCTTCCGTATCATGTCCCAGGAAGGATTTATCGAGCTGGCCACCGACTCCCACCGCAATGAAGACGGATTCAAGCTGATAATCGCCTTTACCGGTATGGAGCCCCTGGATGAAACCGAACTTATGGGAGTGATGCGCGGTTCCGACCAGTGCGCCAGTTTTTTCGGGGCCTTTGAAAACTACTATGTGAACCTGCGGGATGAAGTGCTGACCATTCACCGCCGCCTGGGCGAGTGCACCATGGAGGACATCCTGGCCGAACTTCGCAAGAGCGACAACCGCTACGTCAAGTTCAAGATGGCCCTGCCGTTCCCGTCACGGCCGGAGGTCCTGGTCTACCGGGTGCTCAAGGAATACGGCTATTCCCTGCGCGAGGTGGACGGCAAAAAGTTGCTTTCGCCGCCGCGCCTTTTTGATTTCAACGCCAAGCGCGGGGGCAAGCGGGACGAAGTCCAACTCGACCCCGAGGAGGTGGCACAACAGGCGTATGAGTTTGCCCGTGATTTCGAGCGGGAAAACACCGGCTGCGCCCAGTCCTGCCTGGCCGGCATCTACAAGGCCCTGAACCTCGAAGACGACAGCCTGTTCAAGGCCGCCAGCGGGCTTTCCGACGGCATGGGCCTGACCACCAACGGCACCTGCGGCGCGCTCACCGCAGGGGCGTTGGTTCTGGGCCACTATTTCGGCCGCACCAGAGAACAGTTCGAAGACCCCCTGGCCGCCATGGATTCCTATGACATTGTCAAGGATCTCCACGACCAGTTTCTGGACAGGGTTGGGGCGGTTCGATGCGGCGATATTCAGAAAAAAATCGCGGGCCGTTCCTTTGACCTGCGCAATCCCGACGACCTGACAGCCGCTGTCGAGGCGGGCATGAGCGACCACTGCGCCGAGGTGGCGGGCATAGCCGCGGAGATCGCCTGCCGGATCATTGCCGAGGAAACCTAACAGCACGTTTTGAAAGAGCAATCTAACTAAGCTGCCCGGCAGAACCGGACCTTTGCCGGGCAGCGGCCGGAAAACAACAGGAAGGGCTTTTTCAACAATCCGCCGGGACCGGCGCGGCATTCGAGCTTCGTAGCGAAAGGAAACAGTAATGGTTTTATTTGGAACCCAGCAATGGCTGGACGCATTTTGCCAGGCCGTCAACCAGGACACCGACTACGCCAAGGCGGCCAAGGACTATGAAGGCAGCATGACCTGCATCAGCGAGCCCGAAGCGGGCGTTTGCACTGAAAAATTCGTCATGTTTTTCGATCCGTACCATGGCTCGATCCGCCAGTGGGAGATGCTAGGCGACGAAAGGGACAAGGATGCGGCCTTTGTCCTCAGCGCGCCCTACAGCGTATGGAAACAGATCACCAAGGGCGAGCAGGACATGCTCCGGGCGGTAATGGGCCGCAAGCTAAAGGTCAAGGGCAAGATGACCCACCTGATCCGCCAGGTCGGCCCGGCCAAGGCCCTGACCGACGTCATGGTCAAACTGCCCACCCAATACCACGACGAGCAATAGGAGGCCTGTGATGATCGATTTTTCTCTGACCAGATCACAGGAGGAGTTCCTGGATACTGTGGATCGCTTTGGCCGCAAGGAGTTAGAGCCAGTTTCTCGGCTCGTCGACGCCGACCATGACGCCCCATTTCCCTGGGAAACCGTGTCCAAGGGCATAGAAATGGGTCTGACAACCCTGGCCATACCCGAGTTGTACGGCGGCCTGGGCCTGGATATGGTCACCGCGTCACTGATCCTGGGCCGGGTGTCCTATTACGACGCCGGCTTTTGCGACGTCTTCGGAGCCACGGCGCTGGGCTATCTGCCCGTGCTGGTGGGCGGCGACCCGGATCTGTGGGAGCGCTGGTTCACCAAAACCTGCGAGGACACCTCCGGCCGCCTGCTGTGGGGCTTTGCCTGCACCGAACCCGGCAGCGGCTCGGACAGCATCAAGGCCGACAGCCCCAAGCACGGCACCCGGACCACGGCCGTGCGCGACGGCGATCACTGGGTGGTCAACGGCCGTAAGTGCTTTATCACCAACGGCGGCGAGGCCTCCATATTCACCCTGCTGGCCCGCACCGACATGAACAAGGGCCAGGACGGCGGCACCTCGTGGTTTGTTCACAACGCCGACCTGCCGGGATTCAGCGTGGGCAAATACGAGGAAAAAATGGGCCACCGCGTGTCCAGCGTGACCGAGCTGATATACGAGGACGTGAGAATCCCGGCCGACGCCATGATCGGCCAGGAAGGCGAGGGGGCCCTGATCCTCAACAACGTCCTGGCCGCCAGCGACCCCATCGTCGGCTATCTGTCGGCCTGCATTGCCGAACGGGCCTTTGACCTTGCCCTTGACTACACCAAGCAGCGCGTCCAGGGCGGCGGCCTGATCTGCAAGCATCAATCCATTCAGCGCAGGCTCACCGAGATGCGCACCAGGTTCATGACCGCCAAGTGGTTCTGCCTGCATGCCCTGTGGACCATGGACAACAACCCCCCCGGCGATATCGCCCTCAGCGCCCAGGCCAAGGTCTATGCCTCCGAGGCTGCGGTGCAAAACGCCCTGGACGCCATGGACGTGGTGGGCGGCTACTCCTACATGCGCGACTACCCGTTCGAGAAGCTGCTGCGCGACGCAAAACTCAACACCATCTATGAAGGCTCCAACGACATGCTGCGGCTCATCGCGGCGGAAAGTTTCATCGGGGAGGTGTAACCATGGCCAGGCAAACAATATCAGGCGGCGACCGGCCTTATTGGAACATGCAGATCGAGCCCCTTTTCAACACGCCCCAGATGGCTGAAATCCAGCTGCAGAAGCTGCGCAGGATGCTGGCCAAGCTCAAGGCGTACGCGCCCTTTTACGCGGCCATAATCGAAAAGTCGGGCCTGGAGCCGGAAAAACTGAAAAGCATCCAACAGTTCCGCGAAACAGTGCCCTTGTTCAACAAACAATCGCTTATCGAACTGGTGGGCCAGTGCGGCGGCGACCTGCTAAAGGCCATTGATCAAATCGTGCCGGCCGGCATCGACGACATCGACTACATGGGCACCACCACCGGCACCACCGGCATACCCACGCCGTATCCTCTGACCAACTTCGACCTGACCGATGTCTGGGGCGAGGCCATGGTCCGTGGGGCCTGGCGGGCCGGAGTCCGTTCCCACGACAGGGTGCTCTACAGCTTTGCCCTGTCCATGGTCATCGCCGGGGTGCCCTCGATGATCGGCATGCAGAAGATAGGCGCGATGATGCTGCCTGTGGGCGCTGAGGCCAAGAGCGAGCGCATCCTGCTGATGCAGGGCCTCTTCCAAGGCACCGTCTACGCGGGCACGCCGTCGTTGGCCGAATACCTGATCGAGCAGTCGCCCAAGTATCTGGGCAAGCCGGTGTCGGAACTGGGCCTGCATACGCTTTTCCTGGGCGGCGAGCCCGGCGCGGGCATCCCCGAGGTCAAGCGGAAGCTGGAACAGGCCTATGGGGCCAGGGTCTTTGACGCCGGGGCCGGCTTCGGCTGCTCCTGCGACCACGACGAGTACCAGGGAATGCATTGGCTGGGCGACGACCTGGCCTATTACGAGCTGGTGGACCCGGACACCAAGGCCCCCTTGCCCCTGGAAGACGGCGCGGTGGGCGAGGCGGTGTTCACCTCGCTGGAGGGCCTGGGCATGGTCTTCGTGCGCCAGAGCCTGGGCGACATCCATCAGGTGTTCACCGAGCCCTGCCCCTGCGGCCGCAGCGGCTTCCGCTACAAGGTCATCGGACGCAGCGACGACATGCTCAAGGTCAAGGGCGTCATGGTCTACCCCAGCCATATCAAGGGCGTAATCAACGAGTTCACGCCCCGTCTGACCGGCGAGATGCGCATCATCCTCGACGAAAGGCCGCCGCGCGTCAGACCGCCCCTGAAGCTGCGGGTGGAATACGGACCGGATGTCCCGGCCGAAAAACTGGATGATTTGGCCGCCGAGGTCTCCGAGGCCATGAGCCGGCGGCTGAAGATCAAGCCCCTGATCATCTGGGCCGAACCCGGCAGCCTGGAGCGCAGCCACTACAAGGGCCAGGTCTTTGAAAAGACCTACGAGTCGTAAAGGGAGCGGACATGCGCGATGTATTCATTATCGGCGTTGGCATGACCCCCTTTGACAAACACTTGTCTCTGTCCGTAAAGGACCTGGCCGCCCAGGCCCTGCAACAAGCCCTTTATGACGCGGGGATTACAAGCCAGGACTTGCAGGCGGCGTGGTTTTCCAACACGGCTTGGGGCTATTTCACCCATCAGCACAGCATTCGGGGGCAGGTGGCCCTGCGGGCGTGCGGCATATCCGGCATACCCGTCACCAACGTGGAAAACGCCTGCGCCGGTGGTTCCACGGCCCTGCATGAGGCCTGGCGGGGCGTGGCCTCCGGCCAGTATGAGTGTGCCTTGGCCATTGGCGCCGAAAAAATGTGTCACGAGGACAAGGCCAAGGTCTTCAGGGCCTTTTGGTCGGGCATAGATGTCGAAGGCATGGCCGGGCAGATGGCTGATTGGCAGAGTTTGCTCGACGGCCTGAAAATAAAGCCGCCCCAGGACCAGGGCCCGGCGGGCCAGGACCGCAGCGCCTTCATGGACATCTATTCGGCCGGTTGCCGCTGGCACATGGAACGCCACGGCACGACCCATGAGCAACTGGCTTTTATCGCCAGCAAGAACCACTTCAACGGCTCGCTGAACCCCAACGCCCAATACCGCAAACAGATGAGCCCCGAGGAAATTCTGGCGGCCCGGCCCGTCAGTTGGCCCCTGACCGTGCCCATGTGCGCGCCGGTGGGGGACGGCGGGGCGGCGGCCGTGGTCTGCTCGGCGCAGTTCCTGACAAAGGTGAAAATCGCTCGGCCGGTGAAGATCCTGGCCTCGGTATTGGCCTCGGGCAGCGATCGGGCCATGGATGACGAAGCCAACGACATCGCTTGCAGGGCCTCGAAACAGGCCTATGAAATGGCGGCCTTGGGCCCGGCCGACATCGATGTGGCCGAGGTTCATGACGCCACGTCCTTTGGCGAACTGCACCAGTGCGAGGCCTTGGGATTTTGCGAGCCGGGCAGGGGCGGCGAGTTCGCCATGCTGGGGGCCACAAGGCTTGACGGCAGCATTCCGGTGAACCCGTCGGGCGGCCTGGAGTCCCGCGGTCATCCCATCGGGGCGTCGGGTTTGGGCCAGGTCTATGAACTGGTGACCCAGCTTCGCCACGAGGCCGGCAAGCGTCAGGTTCAGGGATGCCGCATAGCCATGGCTGAAAACGGCGGGGGCAATCTCGGCTTCGAGGAAGCGGCCATGGCCATTCACATTCTCCAAAAGGCTCACTAACAGGGTGTTGAAAAAGCCCGTCCTGGCCTTTTTCAACGGCTATCCGGCAAAAGCGCGGTTTTGCCGGATAGCTCAATTTGCTTGTTTATGAAAACCGCGCAAATTGGCGGGCCGTCCATGGCCCGCCTAGCAGACTGTTTTTGAACAGCCTGCTAAATAAACAACCCCGCGGATGGAGCGAACCGCATGAACAAACAAGGACTGGAAGAAATCCGTCTCCGGCATACAAGCACTGAACAAGTCATCCTGGCTCGGCGCAGCTGCCGCAGCTACAAAAGGGAGCAGGTGCCCGAGTTTATGGTCAGGCGTATTTTGGAGGCCGGGCGCTTTGCTCCTTCCGCGGGTAATTACCAACCATGGAAGTTCGTGGTGCTGCGCGATCGGCAAATGATCGACGAACTCACCGACTGCGTGGTGCGGCGCTGCCGTTTGTTGATGAGCCTGTTGGACTATAGACGCCCGGGAAAAAGGTGGCTGCGGCCTTTGACAAGCCTGTTTGTCAACCTGCGGCCCAACGACCTGCACCCGGTGCCGTTCGACGCCATGGATCTGATCGGTAAAAGGGAGTTGGCCCTGTATCATGGAGCGTCCACGGTGATCCTTATCTTCGAGGATGTCCGCGGGGTCAGCTGCCCGATGCTCGATTGCGGCATTGCCGGGCAAAACATGGCCCTGGCAGCCCACAGCATGGGCCTTGGCACCTGCTGGGTCGGTTTCAGCAAGCTGGCCCTGAAATACGGAAAAAAGTGGAAAAAACGCCTGGGCATCGGCTATCCGTACAAGTTCGCCAGCAGCCTGGCCGTGGGATTCCCCAAGGGCAACCCCGACGGCCAGGTGACCAGGCAGACCCACGTAATCGACTGGCATGAGGACGGCGTGATGCGCCAACTAGACATGGAAGGAGCCCAACAATGAAGAGGATCGGTTTGTTCGAACGTTGGAGCGTCCCCGACTATGGCGATATCCGGCAGACCTCCCACGGTGTTGTTGCCGTGATCCAGGAAAAGTGCGTCGGCTGCGGCCTGTGTGAGTTGGCCTGCCCGGCGGGGGCCATGTCCGTCTCGGACGGCAAGGCGCGGTTCAATATCGATAGGGGTTGTATCTTTTGTGGCGACTGCCAGGCCATGTGCCCAACCCAGTCCATCGAACTAAAAGAACAATATAAATACAGCGGCAAGTACCTGACCTTGGATCGCGGCCTGCCCTCCGTTCCAAGGCTGTAAAGGGCTAGTCGTCCATTTTGCATAAAGTTTAGGCGCCTCGTTGCTGACCTGCTCTAAGTTTGACGTTTCATCTCTCGCCTGGGATCGGCCGCGCCCCGTGATAACCAGACCGCGGATGGGTCTGGTGCCGCAACCTTTCGTGGAGATAAGAAAATAATGCGTTTTTCCAACCTTCGAATCGGTTTGAGGCTGGGCCTGGGCTTCGGCCTGGTCATCGTCTTGACGGCCTTGATGTGTCTGATTGCCATTACCAAGGTGTACGGCGTTTCCGACCTGGCCATCAATATCTACCAGCAGCCATATGCCGTAATGGAGGCGGCGCTGGGCATTGAAAACCAAATGATCATGATCGACCGGTACATGGACGCCGTGATCGCGGCCCCGGACGAAACGGAGTTGAACAAGGCGGTCAAGGAGATTGCCGCAATGGAGGCCGAGATGCTTCTGCAATTTGACACCATCGCGGCCCGTTTCACCGGGGACAGGCAAAGGCTCGACCAGGCAAAACAGATGTTCGCCGGTTGGCGGCCGATCAGGGAGCGGATTATTGAATTGATGCGCCAGGGGCGGACAGCCAAGGCGGAAACGACCGCCAAGGCCGAGGCCTCCGACCATGCCTTGCGGCTGCGTTTGGCCATGGACAGCTTTGTCATCCTGGCCAAGAACGAGGCAAACAAATACGCGCAGGCCGCCAAGGAGGCCAAGGACAGCGCTTATTACACCATCATGCGCCTGGGCGCGGTCATGGTTTTTATCAGCATAGGCTTTGCCTGGAGTCTGACCAGGGGGATTACCCGGCCCGTTCGCCAGGCACTGCACGTAGTGCAGAACATGGCCAAGGGCGATTTGACAATCAGGGTTGAATCGGACCGCAGGGATGAAACGGGCCGCATGCTTTCGGCCATGGGCGAGATGGTCGACAGGCTTTCGGAAATGATCGGCAGCAACGTGTCAAGCTCCCAACGGTTGGCCCGGGGGGCCGGACAGCAGGCGTCCTCCCTGGAAGAAACCGCGGCTTCCCTGGAGCAGCTCAACTCCATGGCCCGGCAAAACACGGAAAATGCCCACCAAGCCGCCCAGTTGACAGGGGATGCCCGAAAAATAGTGGAGGATGCCAACCAGGCCATGTCGCAGCTCAAACGGTCCATGGAAAAGATCGACGCGGCCAGCGGAGAGATGGCGAAAATTATCAATACCATTGACGAAATAGCATTCCAGACAAACCTGCTGGCACTGAACGCGGCGGTTGAGGCGGCCCGGGCCGGTGAGGCCGGAGCGGGATTCGCCGTGGTGGCCGACGAGGTGCGCAACCTGGCCATAAGGGCGGCAGAGGCGGCCCGCAATACGTCGGAACTCATCGAGGACAATATCAACAATATCAAAACAGGTTCCGGCCTGGTCGGCGTGACGGACAAGGCCTTCAGCGGAGTGGTGGAAAGCGTCGGCAAGGTCAAGAACCTCATCGGCGAGATCGCGGCGGCGACCAATGAACAAACCCAGGGAATCATGCAGATCAGCCGGGCCATGAGCGCCATGGACAAGATCACCCAGGCCAACGCGGCCGGAGCCGAGGAGATCGCGGCGTCCATGGCCATGTTCAAAGTCGGGCAAAACGGCCGCAATAATCTTCATGCGGGCGCGGGAAACGGTTCCGGGCAAATGCTGTTGGCGCCGGGTAGCCGGTCGGCCATTCATGGGGAGGATCAATTTTAAACCTAACATTTGCCTGTAAGGATGGGTTTTAACGGGCAACGGTAATCGCTCGTTGCCCGGCGCCATATGCCCCAGTTCCACCCGACGCAGGCTCTGCCGCGATTCAAATGCATCGGACCCGTCTCTTTAAGCCTGGACGTCGATCGGAACACGGGCTCCGTCCGTGCGCGGTGTCCGGTTTTATTCCAACCAAAAGGCTCAATTTGTAATTCGCAAAAATTTGGTTTGACAAAAAAGCAGACCAACTAGTACTATTTTCAAAAATTGAACCTGATTCGAAAAATGATTGAAGATCATAAATCGTATGATCGTGTAAAGGGTGTGGCATGGGAACCCGCGAAAGACGCATCCGTGAAAAGCGGATGAGGGCCGAACAGATCCAGACAGCCGCTGAAAAGGTTTTCCTGAAATGGGGATACCAGGATGCGACCATCCAGCGCATCGCCAGGGAAGCTGAACTGAGCATTGGAACGATCTATTTCTACTTCAAGACCAAGGAAGAGATCTACGCTTCCTTGAACCTGAAATACATCCAGGCTTGCGACCTGGGGCTGGAAAAAATTAAAGCCCGTGATGATCTGGGCGTGGAAGAAATGATGCGCCAGGCCTGGAGCCTGCTGTCGGACGTCTTCTGCCAATCGCCCTTAAGTCTGCGGGCCCTGGTCCACGGTCAGCTCCAAGGCTCGTTGCAGGACATCTCCAAGCCATTGCTGCACGAATTGAACAGCACGGGCCGCCATATCCTCAAAAAGCTCGCCGCCATCATCGAGAACGGCATGGACCTCGGGGTCTTCCGCCGGTGCAATCCGATGGCCTTGGCCGACCTGCTGTGGAGCACCTTTACCGGCGTGGTCAGCTGGCAGGAGGCCAAAAAGACCTCGGACCCTTCAAAGCAGTTCCTGGAGACGACCCTGGAAGTCGCCTTCGAGGTTTATCTCAGGGGCATCCGTCTGGACACTAATGATCGCTGTTGATCAGTAGGGGGAGCATAACGATGGCTTTTAATCCTGAAGAAATAAAAAGCAAGCTGGTTGTTAAGGCTGTGCGCAACGTCCGAAAGGGCATGGCCAAGGACGACGCCTCCCGGGGCATGTACCGTCCCGAGGTGAAAATGGATCTCTCCAGGTCCCGGCTCATCACCGAAAGCTACAAGATGACCGACGGCATGCCCATGGTCATGCGCCGGGCCAAGGCCATGGACCACATCTTGAACAACATGCCGATATACATCCTGGACTGGGAGCGTATCGTCGGCAACCAAGCCGAGAGCCCGGATGCCCTTTATTTCGGCATAGACATGAACTGGCGCTCGGTTAAACGCGTGGTCAGCGGTGAAGAAGGCAAGACCCTTCTGGACGACGCCGGCCGGCAGGAGATGGCCCAGCTCATTGAATACTGGAAGGGCAAGTCAATGAGCGACCGCCAGCAGAGCGCCTTTACCGGCGATGTGCTCAAATACTGGCATTACGATGGGACCATGCTATGGAGCCACTGGTCCGAACAAGGCGTGCCCGACTATGAAAAAATCCTTCAAGGCGGATTAAGGGGCATCATCAAGGAGGCCGAGGAAAAGCTGGACGAACTGGACCGGACAGTGCCCCTCGGATACATCGATAAAAAGGAATTCCTGCAATCGGTCATTATCGTGATGAACGCGGCTTTGAATTTCGCCCGCCGCTACGCCGCCCTGGCCAGGGAGATGGCCCAACAGACGCCGGACGAAGACCGGAAAAAACGTCTTTTGGAAATCGCCGAGACCTGTGAGTGGGTTCCGGAAAACCCGGCCCGCACCTTGGTAGAGGCAATTCAATCGTTCTATTTCATCTATTTGATCCGCTACCTCGAATACTCGACTCTTGGCATCGGCATACGCTTTGACAAGGTTTTCGGTCCTTATTACGAGGCGGACCTGGCCTCCGGCGCCATCACCAGAAAAGAGGCCCTGGAACTGCTTCAGTTGCTGTGGGTCAAGATCCATGAAATCGGCTTGATCTATTCGCCTACATTGTCGGGCATCTACGGCGGCGTGGCCTCCCTGCAGGCCATCACCATCGGCGGTGTGGACGAACAGGGCCGGGACGTGACCAACGAGATGACCTATCTGGTCCTGGAAACCGCGGAAACCATGCGATCCCTGGAGCCGTCCATTGTCCTGCGGTATCACGACAAGACGCCGGACGAGCTGCTGGCCCGCTCCGTGGACACCCTGGCCACCGGCATAGGCTACCCGTCCATTTTTAACGACAAATCCCTGATACCCATGCTGGAAAAATGGGGTGTTTCGCCGGATAGGGCCCGGGACTATTGCGTTTCCGGCTGCGTATATATCGAGGTGCCGGGGGCCAACGTGACCCGCCGCGCCGCTGGCGGGCTTGCGCTGGCAAAATGCATGTGGTGGGCGCTTCACCGGGGGGTGGATCCCAAAACCGGCGAACAGCGCGGGGCCAGGACCACGGACCCCAATACCTGGACTTCAGAGGAAGACGTCTTGAACGCCTATTTCGAGCAGGTCCGCTTCTTTTTCGACAAATTCACCAAAATCGAAAACACCTGCCGCGAACTCTACAGGAAATACCTGCCCCGGCCGTTTTACAGCGGCATCATGACCGAAGGCATCCAAAAGGCCCAGGACTGCCGAAAGTGGACCGACCCCCATCGGCTGGAGAGCTTCGTGGTCATCATGGGCGTCACCAACGCGGCCGACAGCATCACGGCCATCAAAAAGCTGGTTTTCGACGACAAAACCGTGAGCATGGCGGAGCTTCTGCAAGCCCTGGAAAACAACTGGGAAGGCTATGCGGACCTGCGACAAATGGCGGTCAACGCGCCGAAATTCGGCAATGACGACGACTATGCCGACGACATCGCCGTCAAGGTCCACCACGGCACCTCGGATGTCCTGGCCGAGTTCACCGACCAGTGGGGCTTCCCCTGGAAGGGCGACGGAAGCGGTGTTTCCGGAACATACGGCCTGGCCTTTGACTGCGGGGCCACGCCGGACGGGCGGGTCCTGGGCCAACCGTTTGCCGACGCGACCCTGTCGCCCATCCAGGGCGGCGACTCCAACGGCCCCACGGCCGTGCTGAAATCAGCCTCCAAAATAAGCACGTCGCGCACCTACAACCACCTGCTGAATCAGAAGTTTCTGCCCCAGTACGTCCGGGGAGACATGAAGCCGGTGTTCGTGGATTATCTGAGGACCTGGGGGGATCTGGAAATCAGCCACATCCAGTTCAACATCGTGGACAGGCAGACGCTGGTCAAGGCCCAGCGGAACCCCGAGGAATACTCGGACCTGATTGTCCGGGTGGCCGGCTACAGCGCCTACTTCGTGGATCTTAGCAAGGGCTTGCAGGATTCCATTATCGCCAGAACCGAACAGGCGTTTTAGGTCCCGGGGATGCGGATGGGTTCCGGTTTCAAAACAGGCGGCGGGCAAGGCTCCATCTTCAATATCCAGCGGTTTTGCGTCCATGACGGGCCGGGCATCCGCACCACGGTGTTTATGAAGGGCTGCCCATTGCGTTGCCAATGGTGCGCCAACCCGGAGTCGCAACAACCTGGGCCCATTCTGATCACCAGGGACGTGAAATGCGTGTCCTGCGGCAAATGCGTGGAGGTCTGCCCGACCGGGGCTATTTCATTTGACCAAAACAAGCGGCGGATTATCGATTGGGAGCTTTGCAACCAGTGCCTGAAATGCGCCGAGGTCTGCCTGTACGGGTCGCTGGGGGGCTGCGGCAAAACAATAGGCGCCGAAGAGCTGGTGGCCGAGCTGCTCAAGGATGAGCCGTTTTTCAAGCGCTCCGGCGGCGGGGTCACCATCTCCGGCGGCGAACCCCTGGTCCAGCCGGAGTTCGTGCTGGGGCTGGTGGAGGCCCTGCGGGCCAAGGACATCCACGTCGCCTTGGACACCAGCGGTTACGCCCCGGCCGAGGTCTTTGCTCGGCTGGCGGACAATGTGGATCTGGTCCTTTTTGATATCAAGCATCTCAATGATCAGAAACATCGGCAATTCACGGGAGTCGGGAACCAGAAAATCCTGGCCAACGCCTCTTACGCGGCGGGGCATGTCCGGACCTGGTTCAGGATGCCCGTGATCCCCGGATTCAACGACTCGCCGGAGTATGTGCGCCAAGTCGCCGCATTGTGCTCTGACCTTAAAGTCGAGAAAATATCGCTTCTGCCCTACCACGAGGGCGGCAAGACCAAGTTTCAGCAAATCGGGAGGACCTATTTGCTGCCCGACGTTTTGCCTCCGGCGGACGAGCATATCCAACTACTCCAGAACATCTTTGCCGAGGCCGGAGTCCAGACGTCGGTGCAGAGATAACCGGGATCGATCCAATAGGTTCAGGCCTGAGCAGCCTGCCCGGCAATCCTTAATGCCTCGGAATTGAGTGCCGCGAGGAGCGGCGCCGGGCTGTCTGCATCCAGCGCTTCCGTAATGTTCTCAAGTACATCCGTAATGCTATCCGGTCGTTTATTGATTCGCATAAAACCGGGATGCTCCAGTGGCCCTTTGTCCATGATTTTGGGGAAGGGCTAATACTTCGCTAATAAGCATCAAACTCTTTTACAATAAAAGAACGGCATTGAAGGCAACGTCTCGCTAGAAAAATAACGAACGCTAGCTCTGGAATTGCAAAGTTGATATCCTTAAATTGCTTTCGGATATGCTTGTGTTCTGTCCCACTTAAAGGCCCACAGCGTTGATCAAGAACAGAGAAGCAAGAATGAGTGCCATGCGATTGCTGGCTAAGGTCCTGGAATGGCTGGGAGACTTCGCCGCAAAACGTACGCCGTATGATCATGGCCGGGATGCTGAACTCTGGTCATGGCGCCATAAAGTTTTTTTCGCCATATATCTGATTATTTTGCCCCTGGGTTTTCTGAGCCTGATACCCACGGCGATAACCGCCGTGAGCGCCGGTTTGTGGGAGCCCGTGGCGGCTTATGTAATCATCTATCTGTTCACCGTCTGGGTGGTCTTCGTCAAGGGGATTTCCTTTAAGCTGCGGGCCGCCCTGGCCCTGTCGATTTTTTTGCTCGCCGCCGTGGTCAATATCAACTTGGCCGGTCTGGCGGGCAGTGGACGCGTCTGGCTGATTCTGTTTTCCCTGTTGAGCTGTTTGTTGCTGGGCGTGCGTTTCGGCTTGGCCGCCCTGGGCCTTTCCCTGGTCATGCTGTTGGGTTTTTATTTCTTTGGCATGGGCAAGATTCCCCTATGGAACCAGCGCATGGCCACCATGGGATATGAGAAGGCCTGGCTCTCAACTTCATTTACCCTATGTATTCTCACCCTGATGATTATTATACCTCTGGCCCTGGTCATCAGGGGGCTCAGCGACAGCCTGAGACGCTCCCAAGCCCTGGAACATGACCTGCAAAAGTCCAACAAGGCTCTTCTGCAGGAGATCGGTGAGCGCGGCCGCGTCGAACAACGGATGCACGCGCTCAATACGGTCTTTATCAATTTCGGCAACGACCCCCTTGCCAACATACAGAACCTGACCATTTTGGCGGGCCGGCAACTTGGGGCAACGGCGGCGGTTTACAACCGCCAGGAAGGCGATTTCATCCATGCGGTTTGCCGCTGGAATACTCCGCCGGACTTCAAGGCCATTGCCAACGCCAAAGATCACCCTTGCAGCGAGGTCATCAATTCCGATCCACCGTCTCCCTTGATAATCAACGACCTCGACTCCAATGCCTACAGCGGCAGCGATTTGCTCATCAAAACATGGGGCCCGATAAAGGCCTATGTTGGGTATCCCGTTGAGCTTGGCGATACGGTTCTGGGCTCTTTGTGCGTGGTTTTCAGCGACAACATCGAAATCATCGAAAGTGATCTTGAGTTCCTCAGCACGGTGGCCAAGGCTGTTGGCGTCGAGGAACAGCGTCTGCACGCGGAAGAAAAACAGAAAAACAGCCAGCGCTATCTCGACGCCATTCTCAACACCATGCAGACTGGTTTGGTGGTTATCGACGCGCAAACCCATACCATTATCGACGTCAACAATGCCGCCGCCGATGTAATCGGTTTGGCGGAACAGGAAATCATCGGCCGTGAGTGCCACGGATTTATCTGTCAGGCGCAACGCGGGCAATGCCCGCTCACGGACCTGGGCATGGAGTTGGACAACTCCGAGCGGGTGTTGTTGGGCGCGGACGGCGCGGAGGTCGATATCCTCAAGAGTGCCAACTATCTAGAAAGCGACGGTCGGAAACTTATAATCGAAAGCTTCGTCGATATATCGGCCTTAAAGGAGGCGGAGCGGGCGCTGCGGGACAGCGAATCCAAATACCGTCTGCTCACCGAGAGGACCTCCGGCGTTGTCTGGTATTACGACATTGCCAAGGACAAGGTTACATATGCCAGCCCTTCCGTAATGAGGGTTTTCGGCTATACGGCCGAAGAATTTGTCGAATTGCCTTTGGCGCGGATCAACACGCCGGAATCTCTTCAAAAATTAGAGGGGCGCCTGATCAACGAACTGGCCAGGGACCAACAGCCCGGTACGGAAAAGTTTCGCGTGGTTGATCTGCAATTGGAGCAGTTGCACAAAAACGGTCAGATCATCCATGTGGAACTGGGCATGTCCTTCGACCGGGGATCCGACGATGAAATATTGGGGGTGATTGGTGTTACTCGCGATGTGACGGCCCGCCGCAAGGCCGAAGAGGCGCTGAAAAAGAGCGAAGAAAAATACAGGATGATCCTCAACGAAATGGAAGACGCCTATTTCGAATTGGACCTGGATGGCAACCTGACCTTTTTCAATCGTTCCCTCAGCGCAGGCTTGGATTACGAACCCATGGAAATCATGGGCCACAATGTCAGCGAGTTCGTGGTCCCAGACGAACTGCCCAAGCTCCACCTGGCCTTTGAGAAAGTGTTGCAGACAGGACAGAGCAGCGACGCCTTTGATTGGGTTTTCGTGACCAGGGAAGGCATTGTCAAGAATATGCAATCGTCGATTACGCTGCTGAGGGGACAAAACGGAGAGCCGAGAGGCTATAAGGGCCTGGCCAGAGATATTACGGAGGCAAAAAAGGCCGAGAGGCTCCAGCGGGAAAAACTAAAGGCCGAGTTGGCCAGCCAGGCCAAGAGCCAATTCTTGGCCAACATGAGCCATGAGATCCGCACACCAATCAACGGCATCATCGGCATGGTGGAATTGATGCTCGAAAAGGGAATGCAGGGCGATGACCTGCGCTTTTTAAATGTAATCAACTCCGAGGCGGAAAACCTGCTGGCGCTTGTTAATGATATTTTGGACTTTTCCAAGATCGAAGCCGGGAAGATGACCCTGGAGCAGGTGCCGTTTGACCTCAGGGAAATGGTCGAAGACCTGGGCAAGGCCTTCGCCTACCGTGCGGCCAAAAAAGGTTTGGAGTTTTCGTCGTATGTTAGCCCGGAAATCGAAACGCCGCTTATCGGCGATGCCAACCGGTTGCGCCAAGTTGTTACGAACCTATGCGTCAACGCCCTGAAATTCACCGAGCAGGGGCAGATCGTCGTATCCGCCCTGTTGCAGAAAGACCTTGGCGACCGATTGGAGGTTCGCATTGAAATCCAGGACACGGGAGTAGGCGTTCCGGAACATAAGCAAACATTGATATTCGAAAGCTTTACCCAAGCCGACGACTCAACCACCAGACGCTACGGTGGCACGGGACTGGGCACGACCATCGCCAGGGAACTGGTCGTGCTGATGGGTGGCGTACTGGGGGTGCAGAGCGAAGAGGGGGTTGGCAGCACCTTCTGGGTTGAGCTGACCCTGCCCAAAGCCGCGTTGGTTATGGCCTCCAACAAATGCATGGTCGATCTGAACAGTTTTTCAATGCTCGTCGTTGATGACAACTCCACCAACGCCTTTATTGTTTCGTCCTATTTAAAGGCTTTGCATTGTCGGGTGGATCAGGTGTCGACGGCCGAAGATGCCTTGGACCTGTTGGCTATTCGGAAAAGAGAGGGCAAGCCATACGACCTGCTGATCACCGACATATGCATGCCCGGCACTTCCGGGTTGATCTTGGCGGAAAAAGTAGCCGAAAACGAAGATACCGGATGCCCATTTATTTTGGGTCTGAGTTCGATTGGAGACGAAAAGCTCATCGCCGACCAGGGCTTGCAGTACCTGGACGGATTTTTGGAAAAGCCGTTGCGCCGTGACGATCTCGTGGCAAAGGTGCTGGAACTGCTGAACCCGGACAGACAAAGCAAGCCGGCTGTTTTATTTTTAGACATGTTGGCAGCGGACCCGCACTCAGGCGGTAAGGCACTCAACATCCTGGTCGTGGATGATTACAAGACCAACCAGTTGGTGGCATTTTCCCATTTGAATTCGGAGGGCCATCGGGTTGACGTGGCCGCCAACGGTAATGAGGCGGTAGAGGCCGTTAAAAACAAAGATTTTGACCTGGTTCTCATGGACCTGCAGATGCCGGTGATGGACGGCTACCAGGCCACCAATGCGATCAGGATGATCGAGCAGCAGACGCAAAGGCGGACCCCGATAATCGCCATGACCGCTCACGCCCTGGCCGGGTACCGCGAGAAGTGTCTGGATGCGGGCATGGATGATTATGTGGTCAAGCCGCTACGCCGTGTTGACCTGCTGGCCATTGTGGATAAATGGTGCCTGAGTGGCGAAATAAACCAACAGCGGCCTGCTGTCGCGGTTGATGTCATTGCACCCGGCCAAGCCGGCGAACTAGCGTTTGACCTGGATAGGGCGGCCCGGGAATTTGATGACGACAGGGAGTTCATGCTACAGATCGCGGCAAATTTCCTGGAAGAGGCCGATAGAGATGCCGGGGCCATGGAAAAGGCCATTGGCCAGGGGGATGGCGATGCCCTTGCCAGGTTGGCTCATGGCATCAAGGGCGGAGCCGCAAACCTAACCGCCGATAAGCTGGCCCATAAGGCGGCCGCGTTGGAACAAACCGGCTCAGGCGGCGATCTGACCGATGCTGAAGATCAGCTTTCTCAATTCAAACAAGAATTGGAAGTATTACGCGAGATAATCAACGGCGCAATAGCTGGTTGAAAAGGCCAGGGCGCTTGGATGGTTGTCCATTGCCTGGGCTACAATATTTTAAGGCGGGGCCGGACGAAGGAAAATCAATCGGCGGTGATTTGACACAATTCCGTTCTTGAAGAGGATCTAGATATGAGATGTCTTGTGGTGGATGACGAGGTCGTCAGCAGGTCTAAGATGCAAAAAATATTGAAGCAGTATGGCCATTGTCACGCCGTGGAGAGCGGCAAAGAGGCCCTGACATACTTTATGGAGTGCTGGGCCAAGTGGCAGCCTCTTGATTTGATCACCCTTGATGTGAAAATGCCCGAGATGGACGGCGACGAGGTCTTGTTCGCTATACGCGAGATGGAGGCCCAAAAGGGTGTCGAAGAAAGACATCGGGTGCGTGTCCTGATGGTCAGCTCACTCAAGGACAAGGACACGGTGGTTACCTGCATCCAGGCCGGTTGCGATAATTACGTCATGAAGCCTTTCAACTCCGAGGACATAAAAGACAAATTGATCAAACTCGGCCTTGCTTGAGCCGTGCCAGCCGCCAGACGAGAGATAGTACAGCCAATCCCTCGGGCGCCTTGCCTGCTTTGTTTCCTGGCCCCTGTCGTGGCGAAATGAGATCGTCCCCCGGTTTTAGCCTCACCTGTTCTACTTGAACAGCCAGACAACGATTCCCACCAAAAATGAAATGGCGATTCCCAGGGGTATGGTCAGACGCAGGATTTGACCTTCCTTGCCCACCGCGCCGACCATGGGCGCGGCCAGGGCGATCTTGAACGGCGATGATATAGAGCCGATGGAGGTGCCCACGGCCAGGGCCGCGGCCAGCCAGGCGGGGGAGGTGTTCAATATGTCGGCGGCTTCCACCTGCAATTTGCCGAAAAGCATCAGCGAGGCTACGCCGTAACCGGTGAGAAAGGTGCCGACCCAGCCCAGGAAGGGGACGAATATCGGATAGAACGAACCCGTGTACTGGACCAAACCCTGGGAGATGATCCAGGGGATGTTGTGCGCGTTGTCCAGGGCAACGAAACCCGGTCCATAGCCGGTGTAGGAAATGATCTGGCCCATTGCTCCGAAAAAGCACACGGCCACAAAGGAACGCCAGCCTTTCATCATCCCCGCGCGAAAGACGTGTTTGAGCCTGGCCGCCGAAACCCGCTGCAATCCGGCCGAGATGAACAATGCCAGCAAAATGTATAGATAGGCCGAAAACAGCGGGCGCAGGGTGACGCTGTGCACGGGAATGATCTGGATATTGACGCTGAGCTTGTTGAAGGTCAGTTCGCGCAAATAGGGAATGGAATTGACCGAGAACAGGCACAGGATCAAAAACAGGAACGGAGCCAGGTCGGTCAGGATACCCTCCTGACGGCGGGGCTTGCCCGAACCCAACAACATGATCAGCACTATCACCGCCAGTCCGGCCAGGGTGCCGGAGATGGGCAGGGCGTCCAGCGCCACGATGCCCACGCCCGTGAAACCCAGGACCAGGCCGATGACCAGGGCCATGCCCAACGCCCGCATGCGCCCGTTGCCGGCGGGTAAAAACAGGAGAGTCGAAAGCGCCATCAACACCGTGGCCGGGATGGACAGCCAGGCCGCGCTGGGGCCAAGTTCCTGGATGGACATCCCCGTGACCAGAGACAGCACCGTGATGATGATTCCGGCCAGCTCCAGGGTCATCATTCCGGCGTAGCCGATAATGGAAAGGGTGGCCGCGCCGGTGGGCGAAACCCCGGCCGCCCTGAGCATGGGCGCCACCACGGGCTCGGCGATGACCCCCGAGCCCTCCATGAAGTTGCCCACGCCGAAGGTGATGAGCATGTCTCGGCCCATTGAGTCGCCGGTGCCCGTCTCGAGCCAGTAAACAATACGGGTGAGCGAGCCCGTTTCCATGAGCAGGGCCGACAGCAGCATGCCGGTGATGATGACCAGCAGCAGCGGCAGGGTGGTCAATATGCCGTCAAGGGATGTGAGCAAGGTCACGCTGAGCGGGGTTTCATAAAAGACAATGGCCATGAGCAGGGAATAGACAAACCCGTAGATGGAAAGTTCCAGGGCCGAGCGGCGGAAAAATACCGCCAGGACCGTCAGAAGAATCACGGGAGACCAACCCAATAGGAATAAACCTGTGTCCATGCGCTAACCTTCAACCCGGGTGTCCACTGACATCCTATCTGAGCCGGTTGCCCGGCCCTGCCGTATGGCAAGTGTGTTTCTCAAGCAAGTTTCAGGTGATTGTCAGTGTACAAAAGCGATATTAGTTAACACGCTATCGCGATTGCCGTCAATGAATCCGGCCGTAGACAACACCCGGCAGGTCAGGCATGACCCCCCAAATAAAGACTGTTCTACCGGCGGGGGCGAATCCGTTCAGCGAGTTAACATGCGTTGATAAATTTTAACATGAGTTAATATATACCAACTCATGTTAACGGGTGTTGCTGGTGGCGTATCGCCGGCAGCGTGATTGAATAAGCAATTAAAACAAATTGATAGCTCAATGCTGCGGCGGAACGTCCGTTTGGCCTCTGGTTTGCTTTGCCTATGGGACAAAACAAACCCTGGCGGAAAAGCCGGATGCCAACAGCGTCGGAACAAGGCCGGGCTGACACTTGAAACTAAAAATGCCGGGAATCGGCAATGCGACCAGCAAAGGGAGAAATCATGGACCAGAAGTTCCTCTTCGTCATTTCCAAGGGTTTTGAAAAGGCGGGCGCGGCCACCAGGGCCATGCAGTTTGCGGCGGTGGCGGCGGAAAAGGGCCACAACGTGGAAGTGTTTCTCATTGACGACGCCATCCATTGGGCCCAGTTGGGCATGGCCGAAGGCATCCGTTCCTCCACGGGCGAGCACATGAAGGAACTGATCGACCAACTCAACGCCCACGGCGGCGCCATATACGTGTGTAAGGCTTGCGCGGACAAGCGCCTGGTCAGCCCCGACGAGTTGGTCAGCGGTGCGGACATGGCCGGCGCGCCCGCTCTGGTGGATATGATGACCTCTCCTGAATACAAGGTCTTCACATTCTAGAAAGGTGTTGAAAAAGTCCGTCCTGGACTTTTTCAACCGCTACTTGGCAAAAGCGTGGTTTTGCCAAGTAACTCGATTCGCTTGTTTTTGCAAAACTGCGCAAATCGGCGGGCCGTCCGTGGCCCGCCTGGCAGGCTGTTTTTCAACAGCTTGCCAGACGATCGCGGCTTTGGTCCTGGGTGAAAGGATGATGATTATGTGGAACATATTGCAAAAGTTGTCAAAAAACCTGATCACGGCCATTCCGGTCACTATGCTGCTGGGCTTTGTCTTCGGCATATCCGCCGACGCCGGCTGGTTGCGCAACCTGATCGTCCCCTTCACCTTTTTAATGGTATATCCGATGATGGTCACCCTGAAGGTGCGAAAGGTCTTTGAAGGCGGCGACTCCAAGGCCCAGGCCTTGACCCAGTTGATCAACTTCGCCTTTGTGCCGTTTTTGTGTTTTGCCGCTGGCCAATTCTTTTTCCCCGGCCAACCGTACCTGGCCCTGGGGCTGCTGTTGGCCGGTCTGGTGCCCACCAGCGGCATGACCATTTCCTGGACCGGGTTCGCCGGTGGCAACATGGCCGCTGCGGTGAAGATGACGGTGATCGGCCTGGTCATCGGCTCGTTGGCCACGCCGTTTTACGTGCAGGCCCTGATGGGCGCGACGATTCAGATCGACCTGCTCAAGGTGGCCCAGCAGATCGCCCTGATAGTCCTTTTGCCCATGGCCCTGGGTTACGGCACCCAGCGGTATTTGCAAAAGAGGTTTGGCCCGGAGGACTTCCAAAAGCGCCTCGCCCCCCGCTTTCCGACCATCTCCACGGTGGGCGTGTTGGGGATAGTCTTCGTGGCCCTGGCCCTTAAGGCCAAGTCCATTGCCGCCGATCCCGGAATGCTGCTTTTGATCATGATCCCCCTGGTGGTCATCTATGCGCTCAATTACCTGGTGAGCACCCTGTTGGGCCGGGCCCTGCTGCCCCGGGGCGACGCCATAGCCATGGTCTACGGCACGGTCATGCGCAACCTGTCCATCGCCCTGGCCATATCCATCAACGCCTTTGGCGAACAAGGGGCCGACGCCGCTTTGGTGGTGGCCGCCGCCTACGTGATCCAGGTGCAGTCCGCGGCATGGTATGTGCGGCTGACCTCGCGGCTGTTCGGCGAGGCCGACGGCCCGGCCTTGGCTAAGGCATAGACTATAGACATAGCAAGCGGCTTCTGACGAAAAGCCGCAGGCATTCAGCCAGGGGCCTGTCCATGGGGCGGGCCCCGTTTTTTCGAAGAGCCTGATGAGGCCCTGGCTATTGCTTTGACACTGGGTCATGATCCAAGGGATGGTCGATAAAGCAGCGTATGGGATGAAAGACCCAATTAGCGAAGCACTGGTTGCATGAAACGCATTTTGCCTTCCGCCGGTCGCCGCCACTCCAGCGCTTTATCAAGTCGGCCTCGCGAATAAGTGGTCTGCTCAAGGCAAAGAAATCGGCGGAGCCTTCCTTCAGGATTTTTTCCATCAGGCCCGGCGAACGCAAACCGCCAACCAAGATGATTGGAATATTCACTCGGCTTTTCAGCGCCTTGGCAAATGGCAGGAAATAGGCTTCCTGGTCTTCACTCTTGATATTTTTTTCTGAAATGCGCTCCGGTGTTTCCGACAGTGTGCCGCCGGATACCTCTATGGCGCTGACACCGGCCTCGGCGAGCATGGCCGCAATTGTCACGGCGTCTTCAGGGGTTAAGCCTCCGTCCACAAAATCGCTGAAGCTGAGCTTGATTATTATGGGGTAATCCGGCCCCACCAGCTCCCGTGATCTTAGTACCACCTCCAACAATAATCTGGCCCGGTTTTCGGGGCAGCCGCCATATGAGTCGTTACGCCGGTTGGTAAATGGCGACATGAAATTGGTCATGATATTGCCATGGGCCCCGTGGAACTGGGCCGCATCAAAACCGGCCACCTGGATACGCCGGCACGCCAGAGCGAATTTTTCAACCACATCGGCAATCTGGGCCACGGATATTTCTTGAGGAATAATGCCTGTGCTCTTTATCGGCACCGGTGACGGCGCCAAGGGATCAGAGCCGCGCAGCAAGGGAATGTCTTGGCGGCCCAAGTGGCCGAACTGCATTGCTATCTTGGCTCCCGCCCCATGGACGGCATCAATCACCTGTGTCCAGTCATCAATAAAGCTGTCATCATAAATTGATAGCGGAGAACGCACGCCAATTGAAGCAGGTGCGTTTGGCCACGGCTCGATCATGGCCCCGGAGGTGATGATCAGCCCGACTTGGCCACCAGCCAAAGCACGATACAAGTCTTGCAGTTGCCGGGTCGGCCGCCCGTCTTCGGTGGCCATTGCTTCGGCCGTGGCCGAGCGGACAAAACGATTCCTTAGTTGGAGGTTGCCTATATTGGCTGGTTCAAACAGAGGCGACACCATTTCAACTTGCCTTTCGTTTATCTCTCGGCACCCACAATAAATTTATTGGCACTGTATGCCGCCCTACGCCCGCAAACATCGCCCATATGGGCCATGATTGGGGAGAAGACTATGGTGATTTTACAGAGCGCCCGTCCACCGGAAACTTTACCCGGACCGCAATTATCAACGTCCGAAGCCTTTGCTAATTGATGGGTGCCGGGATGGTTTTAGGGGAATTAAGAGGAGACTTTGAGCGGATCAAAGGTGATGACATTAAAAATAAGGGTTTTCTTTGTGAAGTCTGGTTTTGTAAACGCTCCATTTTGTGGCAAAATCAAAGCATTGCCAAAGGTGACGGCATTGGTTGCATTGTTTTATTGGGTTGTTGTTGGATTGCTGGTCCGCTTGGTGGTCTTGGAGATTCAACGGTGATGAATAGCAGGCTTGGATTTTTACTTGCCGGGCGTGATTTGCCCATGCGGCGCATAATGAGCGAGGTGGTCGACGAGATGGGCCACCAGACCATTCACTCCACTCCTCGCGGCACCGATGCCTGGGCCACGCTGAAGTGCAAAGGCGCGGACTTCATCATTTCCCAGATACAGCTCAAGGAGATGGACGGCCTGACTTTTCTGAAAATCGTTCGGGCTGACAAGGAGTTCGCCTATACTCCGTTTTTGCTGGTCGCCGACCTGGTCACCAGGGAACAGGTGGTCGAGGCCGGTGAGGCCGGAGTCAGCGAGATCCTCTGCCGGCCAATCACTCCCATGCGCATTGCCGAAAAGGTCAAGGAACTGCTCAACCCAAGGCCCGACGAAAAGGCCGTTTTGGCCGAGCGCCATTACCAAAGAGGTCTGAGCCTCATGGAGCAGGGCCAATATGAACAGGCCCTGGAGGCCTTCAGCGCCGTGGTCTCGGTCCACGAAAACGCCGAGGTCTACTACAATCTGGGCTATATCAGCGCCATGATGGAAAAGTTCGAAGACGCCATCACCTATTTCCGCAAGGCCACCGAGATTGACCGGTTTCACGCCAAGGCCTTTCAGAAGATGGGTGAGTGCTTCCAGGCCCTTGGCGATGATGACGCGGCTAAACAACACCTCGAGCGCGCCCTGGAAATCATCGAAGGTGACTTTGCCAGTCAGGACCAGCGGGAAGACATCATCAAAGAGGTTCGCAGCCACAAGTCCGACACCATCAATATCTTCAACTCCCTGGGCATCATCCTGCGGCGCGAGGGCAAGTATGACGAGGCCGTGACCCAATATATCAAGGCCCTGCGGGTTCACCCCCGGGATGAAAACATCCACTACAACCTTGGCGTGTGTTATCTGGAAGCCGGACGTAAGGCAGACGCGGCCAATGTGCTGGAAGAGGCATTGCGCATCAACCCCGCCTTCAAGGAGGCCAGGGAGCTTTACGTCAGGGTCACGCGGATGCTCTCGAACCCGGCCAGGGAGGCCGACGCCTGAAATTCCTCCATGGGGCGGCCGTCCGGCGGGTCGTTCCATGACGTCCCGCTGCCAATGCCGGTACTTTCATTCCTGGCGGAAAAAGTTTATTTTAACCATGGAGAGCTAACGCCACGGGGGACCCCGCCAGCCAAAGGGTTTTATAAATGCCGAAAACGATTCATCTCGTCGCCGCCGCCAGGCCAAATTTCATGAAAATCGCCCCGCTTTATCACGCCCTTGGAGAACATCCCGAGTTCATGCCGCTGATAGTCCACACGGGCCAGCACTATGACCTCAACATGTCGGACACCTTTTTTCAGGACCTGAACCTGCCGGATAAATACATTCATCTGGGCGTGGGCAGCGGCAGCCACGCCGTACAGACCGCCAGAGTCATGACCGCCTATGAGGATCTGTTGCTCGGGCAAAGGCCGGATCTGGTGGTGTTGCCCGGCGATGTCAACTCCACCATGGCCTGCGCCCTGACCGCCGTTAAGATGGGCGTGAAATGCGCCCACCTGGAGGCCGGGCTGCGCAGCTTTGACCGCACCATGCCCGAGGAAATCAACCGCCTGGTCACCGACGCGGTCTGCGATTTGTTGTGGACGCCGTCGCCAGACGGCGACGAGCACCTCCTGCGCGAAGGCGTGTCCGCCGAAAAGATCCGCCGGGTGGGCAATATCATGATCGACAGCCTGGAGATGATGCTGCCGGTCATCGAAAAAAGCGATACACCCGCCAAACTGGGACTGGAAACAGGCGGTTATACGGTCGTCACCCTGCATCGCCCGGCCAATGTCGACGCCCTTGATTCGCTGACAGCCGTTGTCGATACGCTCAGGGCCGTCGCCGCCAGGACCAGATGCGTTTTCCCGGTGCATCCGCGCACCCGCAAGTCACTGGAAAACCACGGATTGTGGGACGACTTGGCATGCACCTCGGGCATGCTGCTGCTGGCGCCCCAAAGCTATGTGGATTTCATGGCCCTAGTGGTGGGGGCCAATCTGGTGATCACCGACTCCGGCGGCATCCAAGAAGAGACGACATATCTAGGCATCCCCTGCCTGACCCTGCGCCCCAACACCGAGCGGCCCATCACGATCACCCAGGGCACCAACCGCCTCTGCGATCCGGCCGATCTTGAGGCCCTGGCAATGGACCTGCTGGGCCGGCCGAGGCCGCCGCGGCCGGTGATAGAAATGTGGGACGGCAAGACCGCCCACAGGGTCGTGGCGTCCATCAAGGAGTTTCTGGGCCCATGACCGGAGCCGGGCCGGTTGGGGCCAAGTTGTTGTTTCACAACCGCCGGACTTTCGGTAATATGCCGCCAGCACTTTGTTTTAACCTGCCCATGGTCATAATGAAATGAATTGGTTCAATCTTGTTTGCCTGCTGGGCGCCGTGTCGCTGGTATCCTTTGCCGGGGCCGTGCTTATCCGGCGTTATGCAATGATCAACGGCATGATCGACGTACCCGGCCGCAGAAGCTCCCACAGCGTTCCCACGCCCAGGGGCGGCGGGCTGCCGGGCGCGGCGGCGTGGCTGGCCGCCGTGGGCGCGATCCATTTTCTCGGCCTGCTAGAGGCCCGCTGGGCCCTGGCCCTGATCAGCGGCGGTTTTGTCTGCCTTGCCGCCGGATGGCTGGAAGACCGCTTCGGCCTGACGGCCATAATCCGTTTTGCCCTGCATATCGCCGCCGGGGTGGCGGTTCTGTATTGGGGCGGAGGGCTCGACAGACTGAAAATCGGCGGCTCAATCCTGCCGCTGGGGATTTTCGGCTGGGTTGTCGGCATATTGTGGGTGGTCTGGTTTGTCAATCTGTTCAACTTCATGGACGGCATCGACGGTATCGCGGGCCAAGAGGCCGCGTTCGGTGGTGTGGCCATGGGCTTGATGTTCTTCTGGAGCGGCCAGACGGCCCTGGCCTGCTGCTGCTGGGCCCTGGCGGCGGCGGCCCTGGGCTTTTTGCTGGTCAACTGGCCCCCGGCCAAAATATTCATGGGTGACGTGGGCAGCTATACGTTCGGCTTCGCACTGGCCGCCATGGCCTTGATCGGAGCCATGACCGGCGCGGTGCCCGCCGCTTGTTCGCTGATCATGCTGATGGTTTTCTTTTTCGACGCCACGGTGACCATCCTGCGCCGCCTGTTCAACAAAGAAGCCATATACAAGGCCCACCGCAGCCATTTTTATCAGCGTGCCGTGATTTCAGGCCTTAGCCACGGCCAGGTGGATGCGGCCGTACTGGTCCTCAACGCCGTATTGATGCTTACAGCACTGGCGGCCTATCATTTGCCGGATAGGGAGATTCCCGCCCTGGTTTTCAGCCTGGTTCTGCTCAGCGCAGCGGCCGTGGCCGTCACCGCCCTGGAGCGCCGGGCCGCCCGCACCCAAGGCAAGGGCGCCTGAAAATGACCAGGAGAGCTAACAGCAGCGGGCAGCCCAGACTGTTGTTTTTTGTATCCGAGGACTGGTATTTCCGCTCCCACCGCCTGCCATTGGCCCTGGCGGCCCTTGAACAGGGCTATGAGGTCTTTTTCGTGGGCCGGGTTACCGGTTGCGGTGACGAACTGGCCGCCAAGGGCATCAAGGTCATACCCATCGACTTCAGGCGCGGCGGCAAGAACATCCTCCATGAACTCAAGATCTTCCGCCAACTGGTGGGCGTCTACCGCCGGGTGCGGCCCGATATCGTGCATCATGTGGCTATGAAACCGGTGCTCTACGGTTCCCTGGCGGCCAAGCTCACGGGTGGGCCCGCGGTGGTCAACGCCCTGGCGGGCATGGGTTATCTGTTCATCTCCCAGGATTTGCAGGCCCGGATCCTGAGGCCGCCGGTTCGGGCCTCCCTGAAGCAGATGCTTTCGGGTCAGCGTAGCCGGGTGATCGTCCAAAATCCCGAGGATTTGGGCTTCCTGCACAATGATCTGGGCATCGCCGGTAATAATACGGTCTTGATCCGGGGCTCCGGCGTGGATCTGACGCGCTACCCGGCAAATCCCGAACCGCCGGGGCCGCCCAGGGTGCTGTTGGCTTCCCGTTTGCTCAAGGACAAGGGCGTTTGCGAGTTTGTGGAGGCCGCCCGGATGCTGCGCGACGGCGGCGTGGAGGCCCGGTTTGTCCTGGCCGGTGATGTCGACCCGGCCAATCCGGCCTCGCTGACCAGGGATGAAGTGGCCGCTTGGCAGGACGAGGGAATCGTGGAATGGCTGGGCTGGCGCCAGGATATGCCTGAGGTCATGGCCGCCTCTCACATCGTATGTCTGCCTTCCTACCGGGAGGGCCTGCCCAAAGTCCTGCTGGAGGCCGCGGCCTGCGCCCGGCCCCTGGTGGCCACCGACGTCACCGGCTGCCGGGAGGTGGTGCGCCACAATGACAACGGCCTGCTGGTGCGGGCCAGGGACGCCGCCGACCTGGCCGGTGCCATCGGACGCCTGGTCCATGACCCGGACCTGCGGGCGGCCATGGGGCGGCGGGCCCGGCAAATCGCCGAAGAAGAGTATTCCCTGGACATGGTGGTGCAACAGACCTTTGATCTATATGGGAGCCTGCTGTGAAAGCCAAGGTGCTGATAACCGGCGCGGCGGGCTTCGTGGGCCGGGCTCTGTGCCATGAACTGCTGGCCGCCGGTTACGGCGTCAGGGCGGTTGTGCGCGGCAGGTCCCTGAAAATACCGGGCGCGGAAAACGCCTTGGAGGTGGTGCAGGTGCCGGGTATTGGCCGCATCGCCGACTGGGGCGAAATGGTCCGGGGCGTTGACTACGTTGCTCATTTGGCCGCCCATGTCCACCAGATGCGGCCGTCCGGCCAAATCGACCATGAGGCCTATGCCCGAATCAACACGGGGGCCACCGAACGGCTGGCCAAGGCCGCGGCCGGGCGGGTCAAGAGGATGGTCTATCTGAGCACCGTCAAGGTCCACGGCGAAGCCACGCCGCCGGACCGGCCGTTCCGGGAGAGCGATGCGCCCAATCCCATGGACGACTACGCCGTCTCCAAGTGGGAGGCAGAGCAGGCCTTGCGGAGGTTGGCCGATACTCACGGCCTGGAATATTGCGTGCTGCGTCCACCTTTGGTCTATGGGCCAAGGGTTGGGGCCAACTTCCTGCGCCTGATGCGCCTAGTCAACAAGGGCCTGCCCATACCCCTGGGCGCCGTGAACAACAAGCGCAGCATGGTCTATGTGGGCAACCTGGTCGCGGCGGTTATGGTCTGCCTTGAGCATCCGGCGGCCGCCGGCGGCACGTACCTGGTCAGCGACGGCGAGGACGTGTCGACCGCCGAGCTTCTGCGCCGGGTGGCCGGAGCCATGGGACGCCGGGTGCGGTTGTTGCCGGTGCCGGGGGTTCTGCTCAGGGCCACGGCAAAGACCACGGGCAAGAGCGCCGAAGTGGACCGCCTGCTGGATTCGCTGGTCCTGGACAGCGGACTGATGCGCCGTCAACTGGCCTGGAATCCGCCGTTTACCATGGACCAGGGCCTGAAGGATACGGCAACTTGGTTTGCCGGACTTGGGTCGTGAGCTGGTTTTGCTTTGTTACGCATGGAAATTAAAAAGAAAAGAAATGATGACGCCCATGCGGCGGCGATGATAAAACAAAACATTCCGTGGTTGTTGAACTTATAGCTTCAACCCAATACCTGATCTCAATTCAATAGGGTTATGCGTAGCGCTGAGCATGAAAGAAAAAGCAAGAATCATCTGGTTTACCGGGATGCCCAACGCGGGCAAGACCACGGTATCGCGTATCGTCGGTAAATGGCTTGAGGAGCAGGGCCAAAGAGTTGAACTGCTTGATGGCAATGAACTGCGGGAATGGTTGAGTTCCGAACTCGGTTTTTCGGCTGAAGACCGCAGCATGCATGCCATGCGGGTGGCCCGTCTGGCGAAATTGTTGAGCGGCCACGGCGTTTGGTGCCTGGTGGCGGTCATCGCGCCGTACAGGGATATCCAGGAACGGATCAAGCAGATGTTGGGGGATGAACTGGATGTAGTATTTCTGAAGTGCCCCGTGGATGTGCTGGCGGCCAGGGACCAGAAAGACCTCTACCGCCGGGCCATGGCCGGAGAGATCAAAAACTTCACCGGCATAACCGACCCTTATGACGAGCCGTTGGATCCGACCTTGGTTTTGGACACCAACCGCCAAGACGTCGATCAAGCTGTTGAAAAAATTCTGGAGATGATCCGGGCCAACATGGCTTAGCGGATCAAAGCCTAGTTGCTGGGGCTGGCGAGTGGCCAAAGGTAAACCCGTTCCCGAAAAATCCGGAAAAATGGAACTCGGCGGGCCTTGGGCTTGTTTGGCGGTGGTGTTAACCGTTTCGAGCCTTGCGTCAATTGGTTTGCCCCAGTGGGCCGCGGCGGTCCTGGGCCTGGCGGCAGTTGCCCTGCTGAGCTGGTTCAACGCCTTTTCCGGCCTCTTTTTGCTGGTTTGTTCGTTCGCCTTTTTCCTGGGCGAGTCGTACCACGCCTGGTATTTTCTGCTTCCGCTCATGGCCCTGATTTGGCTGATCGTGGCCACCATATCCCTATATCGCCGTGGCGCCGGGCCGAACTGGCGTCTGGTCTGGCCCGTGGTTTTGTTGCCGCTATCGGCCTTGATCAGCCTGCCGCTGATGGCCCGGGAAATCATCTGGGCTGTCCAGACCCAACCCCTGGCCATCACCATCGAGCAGTTGCTGCTGCCGTCCCACACCTACCCCGTGTTCGGCCTGGCCTTTTTCGCTGATCTGGTTTTGTTGTGCTTGATGGTTCCGGTGATGGCCGCCTGTCTGGACCACGCCTCGGCCAGACACAAGCGTCAGGCCCTCCAGGCATTTACGGTGTTGGTGATCCTGTACTGTTTGTCCGCGCTGGCGGTGTTTCATTTTTCCAACAAGGCGTCGTACCTGGGCGTATCGTTGGTCGGGCATCTGCGGGCCGGAATAGCGGGCCTGGCCTATAACCGGGCCTATTTCGGGACATGGCTGGTGTGGTGCCTGCCTCTGTTGATTCTGGCCTATTGGCCCCGCAGGATGGACTTATTGCCCAGGGCGCTTGGGGCCTCGGCCGTGGTCCTGGTGCTGGTGTGCCTGGGCCTAAACGGCCAAAAGGCCAATATTCTGGCCTTGGCGGCGTTTCTGGCGGCTTTGGTAATGGTCTTGCCGCTGAAGAGAACCTGGATCAAGGCCGTCATCCTGGTAACGCCGCCCGCGTTGCTGCTGCTGTTGGACATCACCCTGCTCGGCGGATTCTTGTGGCACAAGATAACCACCTTCGATCCCCTGCAAAACGTTTATTCCAAGACCTGGCAATTCGCCTGGGCCTTGTGGCGGGAAGACTGGCTGCTGGGCGTGGGCACGGGCTCCTATGCCTGGTGGGATGCCTGGGCCCTGGATTATGTGTCCCCTGAAAACTGGCACGCCCTGGGCAATGCCCACAGCCAGTGGATGCAGCTTTTAGCCGAGCAGGGCCTGGTGGGGCTATTCTCCTTTGTTTTCATTTTGGGCAACGGCTTTTGGTGCTGCCGTTTGGCCTGGCGGGGCAAAGGCGAAATACAGGCCTGCGTGGCCTTCATGGGGCTGGCCCTGGTCACGGCGAGCTGTTTTTGGCAGACGTTTTTGCACATCCGGCCCTTTGCCATGTGGTGGGCCCTATACATGGCCATGGCCCTGTCCTGTTTGCCGCCTGAAAAGCGCCCCCATATAACCAGGCGAGGTGTCCTCGTCCTGGGCCTGATCCTAGCCTCGCTGTTGGTCCTGCGCGGGTACCAGATTTACGTCCGCCAGCCAAAGGCCGGATTCATGACCGGGGTCCATCTGGAAGAGCGCTTTGAAGGCGGCAGGGTGGGGCGTTGGGTTCACGGGCGCGGCGTGTGGGTGCTGCCGGACGCACACCGGAGTGAAAACCTGCATCTGGAGGTGGCCACGTTTTTGCCGTATGTGGCCGACAATCCCCAGAAGCTTGTGTTGTGGGTCTCCGGTGGCCGAAGGGTGACGGTGAAGCTCGATGACGCCAAGTGGCGCGCCGTGGAACTGCCCCTGCCCCAAGGCCGGGGGCCGGTGGTCCTGCACTTCAAAGCCAAATATGAGCTCAACCCGGCCAAACAGAGATGGTCAAAAGACAACCGCGATCTGAGCGCAGTCGTGGTCGTGGAAGGAACCGGCCGGCCCGGAGAGGCGCGGCCCTAAACCAGGCCTTCGACGAAGCGGGGGAAATACTTGAAGGATTCGTTTTCCCTACACAGATCGGAGGTGGACCTGTCCGCCGCTTTTCGCAGGCCGTTCAGCAAAGCCTGGTCTTTACCGGCCTGCTCCGGGACAAAGGCGTTGGGATTTCCATGGATGGCCGTCGGGGGGCCTGGGGGCCTGGGGGCCTGGATGGACAATGTTTTTATCGAGCGGTTATGGTGGCCGCTCAAGTACGAATGCATCTATATCAATGAATTTGAAGACGGCAAGACCCTGAGAAAGGGGCTGGGAGCCTGGATCGACTTTTATAACACCCGGCGGGGCCATTCCTCGTTGAATAACCGCACCCCAATCAAGCCGCTAAACTGTCCAGCAATTGCGGACCACCGCTCGGACTGAATAGCCAATTTTTCATTCTTGCCAGGAAAAGAAGTTGACTCAAAGACCGGTCGCATCGTATAGAGACCAAATAATTTGTGTTTAGGTGGCCCCTGCGGGAGCCGGAAGGATCATCAGCGTTTTGCTGTCTCTGCGGGGCAGATTGGCGTAGATTCTCATACGTCTGAATTCTGTGTGAAAAAACCTTCCTTGATCTCAGTGCGGCGAATGGATCGGGTAGTTTCCTTATTTGTATGATCTGCGAGTCGTTTCCACGAGGGATTACTATGTTTGATTACGTGTTGCCTGATTTGGTTTCGGACGTTGTTCGAGACAATGTGTATAAATCCCAAGATGTTTATAGAGATTTGTTTGACCGGTTTCCCGCCGATAAAATCGCTCTGGCTTGGACGGGAGGCAAGGATAGCACGCTGGCTCTCTGGATCTACCTGCTAACGGTCAGTGAAAATTCCCTGCCCATGCCCAAGGTTCTGTTTATCGATGAAGGCGACGTTTTTGACGAGATTTACGATGTCGTCGATCGCGTAGTTGATAAAACAGGGATTCACGTTTCGATTCGTAAAAATGATGACATAATCTCGCGAGCCGGAGGGATGTTGGCTGAAGTGACGGTCGCCGAGCTGTCTTCACGGAACCGGGCCGAGATCGCCAAGCTTGGATATACCGAGCCGGTTTTTGCTTTTGATCCGGAGTCGTCTGTCGGCAATCACCTGATGAAAACGGTTGTCCTCAACAGTTTCATCGAAGAGCAAGGCATCGAGGCTGTCGTTACGGCGTTGAGATGGGATGAACAGACCGCCCGGCAGGCCGAAACCTATTTCAGCGACCGCACTGAACCTGCGCACACCAGGGTGCACCCCATTCTTCATTTCACAGAGAGAATGGTCTGGCAAGCCACCCGGGAGATGGGTATTCCTTACTGCTCGCTATACAAGCGGGGCTACCGTTCGTTGGGCACCAAAAGCGGAACCATGACAGTCTCGGATATACCAGCATGGGAGCAGGACCTGGAAAACACGAGCGAACGGGAGGGGCGCGACCAGGGCAAGGAAGCTATCATGGCGCAGTTGCGGTCCTTGGGATATATGTAACATGGCCTTGACCTCTTTTTTCGGTAAAAAAAAGAGACGCGTCGTCGTACTTGGCCTCGACGGAGTTCCCTATTCACTGTTGACCGGACTCAACGAAAAACAGGATATCATGCCGTTTTTCAGGCGATTGGTCCGTAACGGTGCGTTTCATCCCATTGAAGCTTCCACACCGGAAATATCGTCGGTCAGTTGGACGAACTTCGCCACCGGAGTCAATCCCGGAACCCACGGAATTTACGGGTTTACCGATTTTGAACCCGGCTCTTACAAATTCTGCTTCCCGGACTCCACCAGCATCAAAGCCCCGACCCTGTGGCAGACGTTGTCCGGCCGTAACAAACGCTCCGTGATCATCAACCTCCCAGCTACCTATCCTGTTCAACCCTTTAACGGGGCTATGATATCCGGATTTGTCTCTCCCAATATTGATATGTCAGTTCACCCGCGCAGCTTGCTGCCCTTCCTGAAACAGATAGGGTATCAGGTGGATATGAACCTGGCCCAGGCACGAAATGATCCGGACTACCTGGATCAGGCCCTGCATCAGACCCTAAGGCAGCGCAGACAAGTGGCGGAGAAACTATGGACGGAAGAAGACTGGGAACTGTTCATTCTGGTGGTCACCGGTACGGACCGCCTTCATCATTTCCAGTTTGACGCGTCCCTAGAAACGAGCCATCCATTTCACGATCGTTTCATGAAATATTATCGGGCGGTGGATGATCTGATCGCCTGGGTTCACGGGAAGTTCACCGAGGATTGTCACAAAGACAGCCTTTTCATCATGCTGTCCGACCATGGCTTTACCGCCGTCAAAAGGGAGGTTTACCTCAACACCTTCCTCCAAAAACGCGGCTATCTAGCGTACTCCGAACCATCCCCGCAAACCATACAGTCCATTGGACCGGGCTCCAGGGCTTTCGCCATGGACCCTTCTCGCATCTATATTAACCGCAAAGGGCGCTATCCCTTGGGGGAAGTCGCCGCAGATGAAGTCGAGGCCCTGACGATGGAGTTGCGGGAAGAGCTTGCGGGTATTACTTGTGAAGGAGAACCGGTCATACGTAATGTGTATACCCGGGACGAGTTGTATTCCGGTCCGTGGACCGAAGCTGCTCCCGACCTGGTCTTGATCAGCCACCCAGGGTTCGACCTCAAGGCGAATGTCACGCATGATGATGTCTTTGGCCGAAGCGCCCTGACAGGCATGCATACTAGGGACAACGCTTTCTGTTACATGAACGGAACCTCGACGCCCGTGAAAAACGTGATTGATTTTGCACCAATCATCCTGGATTTTCTGTCATGACGACAGGTTATACCATGGCCACGACTGAATTGAAAAATACGAAGACTGACTGTAAAGAACCGGCCGCCGGAAAGGCGGGGCTCTCCGTGGTTGTGCCGGCCCATAACGAAGAAGGTAACATAATCGAACTGGTGGAACGTTTCGACACCCTGAAGCGGAACCATTCTTACATCGACCTTGAAGTCATATTCGTTGATGACGGCAGCACCGATGGAACCTATGAAAAGATGAACCACTGCCGCGAGTCGCATGATTTCATCAGCATCATCCGATTTCGCCGCAATCAAGGCCTCACCTCGGCACTAAACGCTGGCTTCCATGCCGCCAGGCACGAGTTCCTCGCCTTCTACCCTGCGGATTTGCAGTATCTGCCGGAAGACTTGGCCGTGTTGGTGGCCCCGCTGATCGAGCGCGATGACGTAGATATCGTTTGTGGAAAGCGAATCGGCGAATATAAGAAATGGTTCATATCCAAAATTTATTCACATTTCAGCAGGTTGTTCTTCAACGTCAAGGTTACTGACCAGAATAGTGTCAAGGTCTTCCGGCGCGCGCTGATCGACGAACTCTGCCTTCGTTCCAGCATGCACCGCTACATCGTGGCGGTGGCCAGTTACAAGGGATACCGGATCGTCGAGGTGCCGATCAACCTGTACCCCAGGAAATGGGGGCGCAGCAAGTTTTTCGATCCCTTACGGGTGGTCTCAGGCATACTGGATCTGATTTCCATCAAATTCGAACTCACCTTCCTGGACCGGCCAATGGTATTTTTCGGTGGAATGGGTATTATGCTCATTTTTATCGGGCTCCTCGTCGGAGCGTCCTATTACCCGTTAAGGGTGTTGGGGTTGATCACATCACCAGCCAAGTTTACATTCTTCATCACGTCCTGGGGGGCGATCCTCAGCGGCATCATGCTGTTCTGCTTCGGTTTTATCAGTGATTTTATTCTCAGGGTTGTCGGTAACAATACCAATACGGCCTCAGTGTTATCGTATCAACCATGCCGGGCCCAACAAAACGAGAAAGATACTTCGGCATGCGAATAGTTCTGGTTTTCCCACCATGGCTGGAGACGTATGGTCGATTCGCCAGCGCTGCCAAGGTGGGATGCGTCACAATCCCCTTGGGCCTGTGTTATCTGGCCGCCGCCTGTAAGCAGGCGGGCCACGACGTTACCATTATGGACGCCCAGACCGACATGCTGGACGTGAATATGTGCGTCGACCAGTTGCTGGGCATGGCGCCCGACGTGGTGGGAATATCTTCGACTACGCCCATCTATCACAATGCCCTGTCCATAGCCAAGGGCGTCAAGTCGCGAAGCGACATCCCGGTTGTCATGGGGGGCGTTCATCCGTCCATTGCCCGGGAAGCGGTGCTGGAAGACAGTCCCGAGGTCGACTTCGCCATGGTCGGTGAATGCGAACGCTCTCTGCCTCACTTTCTCGAAGTGTTGGGGGGGGAAGGCGATTACGCCGATGTATCGGGCCTGATCTATCGCCGGGGAGAGGAGATTCTTTCCAACCCGGTTGAATTTATCTCCGATCTGGACGCCATCCCCTTTCCGGACCGTAGCAGCCTTCCCCAGGATCTCTACATCCGTTCCGTCCCGGGAGTCGGCCTGGTGAGGTATACTGACTTTTTCTCTTCCCGCGGCTGCCCCTTTCGCTGCATCTTCTGTTCCGCCCATACCATCGCCGGCCGTAAAATCCGGTACCGTTCCATCCCGAACGTGATTGAAGAGATCGGCGAGTTGGTCGAAACATACAACGTCCGGCATATCGCCATCATGGACGAGAACTTCTGCCTGAGCGAGGAGCGTGTCGTCGAGTTCCGCGACGCCGTAAAGGCTTCGGGACTGTCGTTCACCTGGGAGGGAATGAGTCATGTGTCGACCGTGACTCGCGGGGCCATGAAGGCCATGAAGGATTCCGGTCTGGTAAGAATGTCGTTCGGCATCGAGAGCGGAAACCCTGAAATACTAAAGGTCATCCGTAAAAAAACAACTCTGGATCAGGTGCGACTGGCTTACGAAATGGCGGCGGAAGTGGGGGTCGAACGAAGGGGCTCTGCCATTATCGGTCATCCGTACGAAACTAAGAAGACCGCCATGGACACTATTAATTTCCTGGTCGGCCTGAAGGAATGCCAACAGGTCTACCTCAACATCGCCACGCCCTATCCGGGGACCGAGATGTGGGAGTGCGCCGTATCGGGCCGCGGTGGCATGAAACTGTTGACCAAGGACTTTTCTAAATATCAGCGGTACGGGCGTCCGGTGATTGAAGTCAATGATCTGACCGCCGATGACTTAGTCCGGCTCCAGCGATGGGGCCTGATCAAGTTTTACATTCAACCCCGTCGCTTTTACTACAACCTCAAACGAGCTGGCTTTAAGGCTGGATTCCGGAACGCGCTCGCCTTTGCCAAGAGCATCGTCAAGGGGTGACAGCAATGAATGTACTGGTGCTGAATCCCCCGAGTAAGACCCAACGCAATGTGATGCGGGATGTGATCTATGGTTGCTGGTGCAAGGGCCGACGAGTCGGCGGCCTCAAACTACCGCCGCTGGGACTGCTTCTAACGGCCACCGTGTTGAAGGAAGACGGGTTCAATGTCACCCTCGTGGACGGCGGCCTGAGCGGCCTAGACTATGATGGCCTAATGGCCCGGTCCCGGGATTACGATGCCGTGGTATCGACGACCAGTTCCCATACGATCATTGAGGACAGCGCATGCCTTTCTGAGATGAAGGAGAGGAATCCAGATCTTGTCAGTCTCGTCTTCGGTCCGCGGCCTACCTTTTTGCCTGAGTTAGTACTGAAAGAGGACGCCTACGATATTTGCATTCAGCGGGAGCCCGATTTCATCATCAGGGATGTGTTGCGAGCCATGCGGGATCAGGGATTTGAGTCCGCCAGCTGGCGTTCTACCAAAGGAATCTCATTTTGTGACGAAGAGGGCCGGGTCATAACCAATGAACCCTATCCCCTCATTAATGACCTGGATGTGCTGCCCTTTGCCGACCGGTCCATGCTTCCCGACAAGGTAGACTATTTTAACCCGGTGGCCCTCCGTTTTCCAATGACCACAATGATGGTCTCTCGGGGCTGTCCGGCCAGGTGCACCTTCTGCCTGTCCCCGTATTTTTACGGCAATACGGTTCGTTATCGTTCCACCGAAAACATCATGGAGGAACTAAGGACTGTCCGTGCGCAGGGATACAAAGAGGTCTTTTTTCGGGATGAAACTTTCACCGCCAGCAGAAAACGGATCATGGCCCTCTGTCGGGCCATGATTGATGAGAATATCGACCTGACCTGGACCGCCAACGCACGGGTGGGCATGCTTGACAGGGAGATGGCGGCCCTAATGAAAAAGGCGGGCTGCCACACGATTAAGTTCGGTGTCGAATCTGGGAGCCAGGTTATTCTGGATCGCATCCGAAAAGGCATCAATCTGGAAAAAGCAGAGGAAACGTACCGCTGGCTAGAGCGGATGGGCATCAATACTCACGCCCATTTCATGATCGGGCATCCCGGAGAGACCGCGGCCGACTTCGAACAGACCATCGCCCTGCTCAAACGCCTGCGTGCGACCACGATCTCCATCGGCGTGATGACCCCCTACCCGGGCACGCCTCAGTTCGACGCCTTGGCTGAAAAGCATCCCGAGGTTCTCGATCCGAGGCACGCCAGTTTCGACGCTAAGGACAGCGGATACCTCGCTTCCTTGGGTGCCGACATGACTGCCCGGCAGATCGAACAGGGCGTCAAACGCGCTTATCGAACGTTCTATATGCGACCCGGATATTTAGCCCGGTGGCTGCTTCGCATCAAAACGCTGGACGATTTTAAACGGTTGACTCTGGCCGGGTCGCAGGTGTTCGGCTTTATTTTCGCTGATGACAATTGAGCCGAACAAGTTCGCCCCTCCCCCAGAGAGGGTGGGCACCGTTAGTGTGGACATGGACGGGCTCCCTATTATGCTGCGTCAACGCGGTTTTACTCCCTTGCCGGGGGTGGACCTTGATATCGTATACACACGAGGTCTGCCACGCCTGCTGGACCTATTCGACACCTACGGTATTAAGGCCACATTCTTCATAAACGGCCGGGACACGGATAGGTCCCCCGAATCGGCGGACTTGGCCAGGGAGGCATTCCGGAAAGGCCATGAGATTGCCAATCACGGCTACGAGCACTTGCCGTTCCTAACTAGGGCCCCGCGCGAACAGGTGGAAGAGGAGATTAAAAGGGGGGAAGAGGCCATCGAAAGGCTGATCGGTGAAAAACCGGTTGGGTTTCGGGCGCCGGATTGGAACATCACCCCCTTGGTTATGGAAGTTCTTGAGGAGCGGGGGTATCGGTACGACTCATCCGTACTTCCGACATTCCACCGCTTTCTGTTCCAATTTTTACATTGGAAAAACAACAACTATCGGCGTCATCCAACGCTGGGCAGCCCCTGGACCCAGATGTTGGCCCCTTTGACCCCGTACCATCCGGGAGGCTCCCCAGGCAGACTGGGTGCAAAGCGGATCATTGAACTACCCTTGACCGTTTCCCCTATGCTGCGCGTCCCTTTCTGGGGAACATCTTTTATGAAGTTCGGCCGCAAGAGCCTTGACAGCATATTGTCCTCAACAAAGCGGGCTGGCCTGGGGTACTTCAATTTCCTGATGCATGGAATAGACTTGGTCGCCCCTGAAGAGATCGGCGATCCGCGCCTAGCCGGCAAGCCGGGGGCAAAAAGAGCGTTGAAAGATAAAATGGCTGACTGGCATTATCTGCTGGAGCGCATGTCAAACGAATACCGTCTTATAACCTGCGTTCAGGTGGTGGAGCACAGCTCTAAGCGAGGTTATTGATATGTCAAACATTCCTGTTTGTTCGTTATGCGGCTCTGAGGAAAGTTCGGTGGTCCGGCGAAAACTTTTTGATATACCAGGTGAGTCTGGACCAGAGTTTTTCGAGCATGTCGTCCACCAATGCCATTCCTGTGGTTTTCATTATGTCCATCCCTTACCCAGCGCCGACGAACTGCAACGTATCATCGAACGGAATACTGGTATTTACATTCAAGAGAGTGTGGATGCCCGTAGGGCCAGCAGTAAACGCATTATTGACCTGCTGGGTCGCTTCCGTTCCGAGCCTGGAAGTCTGCTGGATATCGGGTGCGCCACCGGTCTTTTAATGGAAACTGCCCGGGAGGCGGGATGGCGCGTCAGCGGGATCGACGCGTTCGAGGAGGCCGTACTCCAGGCCCGGGAAGAAAAAGGCTTGGAGGTTTATCATGCCTCGTTGGGTTTGAATGGAAAGATCCAATGGCCCCACGGGATCGCCGGACGAACTTTCGATGCGGTGAGCATGATGTGGGTTATCAACCTGATCTCCCCCCCTGGCCTGCTTTTACAACGTGTAAGGGATATTCTGAATCCCTCTGGACTCCTTATCATCGGAACCACGAATATTCGCAGTCTGCCATCTCGCCTGTGGGGTAATCGGTGGCGCGGATTAGTTGGTCTGTGCCAGTTTCATTATTCCGATCAATCTATAAGGACAGCACTCACCCAAAATGGATTCGAGTGTCTTTCGATAAACCGAACCCCCATACGCTATAACAGTTTGGGGTATATTCTAAAAAAAATCAGTGGTTATGACCTATTACATCTGAAAAAAAATCCGCCCCTATCATGGCTGATCCCCATTCCAACAATTGATTGCATGGAAGTAGTAGCCCGAAAAGCATAAAGGGGTCATTAGGTGGTGACAAGTCAGAACACTCCCCTGAAACACCGCAGGACGACTCGTATCCTGTTGCGGTGCACGGGACCGCTTTTAGCGATCTACCTGATATCCCGGCTGGATTTCAATAAAGTCTGGCTCTATATGCAATCATTGCATTACGAGTACCTTCTGCTGGCCATTGGGGCTTCCCTGCCAGTATGGATGATTAAAACACTTAAATGGAAAGTCATTAACGAGTTTCTTGATATAAAAACCGACTTTCGGCGTCTATTAATTGCCACCATCGCGGTGGATCACATCAGCGCCCTATCACCGGCCAAGATCGGTGAGGCGGTCAAGATGACCTACCTGCGAAAAGACGCCTCCATGGTCCGTCTGCTCTCGACATTAGTGATCGACCGCTTGACCGAGGGGATCACTTTGCTGGTTCTGGGCCTGGCCGCGCTTTTATTTCTGGTTGGCGAAGAAAAGACCACCTTCGACCTGGCGGCGGTTACGTCCACGGCTCTGGCGCTTGCCTGTTCCGTCATCGTCTTCCTGGCGATCAGGGTTCTCCCCGTGAGGGAATGGCTGACTCGCATCGAAAAGAAATCGAAGACCGCCGGCTTTCGAGCCAGACTGATGTCATGGATTGTCGAGATGCTGCAAGCTATACAGCAACTTGACGCCAGAGATTACCTTGTACTACTGCTCTGCTCATTACTGGTCTGGTCCACAACTTACGTCAGAGCCATACTGTTGGCCCAGTGCATTGGGCTGGATCTGACATGGCTCATCCTGGCTGCTCTGGTAACGGCCGCGACGATATTGCAATTACTTCCGATTTCGATAATGGGCATCGGTTCCCGTGATGTGCTGTTCGTGGTTGTACTGGGCCAGATGGGAGTACCTCAGGAAGTGTCTTTAAGTTACTCGTTTTTATTTGTGGTTTTACGATTGGTTGAATTATTATTCAGCTACATTGCCTGGCTGGTCTGGCCCCCGGATGAATTCGCATGAAGGTTCGGCAAGGATGGAGTGGCTGAATGCTCCAGGGTAGGCAAGTAGCTTCTGTCCACAAATGAAGAAACTATTCAGATCTACCATAATGATTTCAATGGTTTTAACGTCTGGTAAGCCGTGGCCTTTATTCGTCAACAGAAAAGGCTGGTTTTTAACCGGAGGAGTACGCAATACAAGCGCATTAGCTGCGGCTTGCTACGGGAGCTAACGAGCAATTCAACAAAACGGCTATTGATTTCTTAAGTGTCGGAATGGTGCGCATATTGCTGCGCGATATCTCAACTTTCGACATATTTAACGGCGGCTGACCAACTAGAAATGACTGCGCAGACAATGCGAAATTATGTTCACGGGGATATTGTCATGACGGATACATCCGCTCGGGAGTAATAGATGCCAAAGGACTTGTCGTTCAAGGGGAAAATTTCAACGGGAACCTTCTACACTCCCCTGCACAATCTTGTGGAGAAAGGTGTGCAGAAACAGGGAATCCCACCAGGCAAGAAAGATTTTACTGAATGGTTGGAAAGGGCCTATCCTGGCAATCGTGAGAATCTGGAGGTGCTGGATGCCGGATGTGGAGTCCATGCGCTCAATTCACGAATCTGCTCGGAGCATGGAATAAAAAAGATATCAGCAATAGACTACAATCCGGAAGCGATTAAAAATATACAATCGCAATTCCCCACGCTTTATACCTTTTTCCGTTGGCAATAAGGTGGTGTGCAAGCTCTTTCCTCCCTTTGCGGCTAACTGGATACTCGATAGAATGTATGTGCCGGTGGTCTGGATATATTCGGCACGGGAAATACGATTATATGTCAACAAGCTGGGGGCAAATGTCGTGGATGAATGGCCCAACAGCTATGATGTTTTTGTAAATTTACCTTTGGGGAAATATATTTCAGGTGACGGTCTAATCCGTGCCTATATTATAAAAAAATAAGCGACTTGTCGCTTTCTTTTTTAATGAATAGGGTGTTGCCAAAGTGAATATATTAGGCATCGTAGACACGCATGAAGCCGGCGCGGCGGTCATTTGTGACGGCCGGATCACCTCGGCCGTCACGGAGGAGCGCCTCAATCGGATCAAATCCTGGGCCGGCTTTCCCGAGCTATCCATTAAATGCGCTTTAAAGGAAAGCGGCCTGAGCGGAAAAGACATTGATTTGGTTGTTATGGCCGGAATCCATACTCCGCTGCTCCCAAACCGCGCTTACAAGATGCTCAATTATAGAAGCGAAAAGGGCAAAAAAAAGGGTTACGAAAGCCCTGACGGCCTTCTGATGCGGCCGTATCTGACTTTGCAAAGTGCATTGCGCAAAATGCCAGGCATCGCGGCCGGTCTGCCGGTGGCCCGATATCTATTGAAAAGAAAACTGAACCGGCTATTTGGCATCGATTGTGACATTCAATTCGCTGATCATCACTTACTACACGCGTATGCCGCGACGCTTTCTGGCTTTGACGAGGCCTTATCCGTTACGGTGGACGGGCAGGGAGATGGGGCTTCGACATGTGTTTATGAGTACCGCAACGGGCGGATCACTCTGCTGAATTATTGTAACGCCTTGAACTCCATCGGTGAATTTTACCGGATCATAACATATCTACTTGGCTTCAATCCCCAGACGGGCGCGGGCAAAGTCACGGGTCTGGCCGCTTACGGCCAGCCAGTCATGTGCAAAATGTTCAACCGGTACCTATATTTCGATGCTGATTCCGGATCGATACGCAACCAAATCGGAACCCTGTTTGGCGGGTTGACGTTTAGGCGGCTTAAGCGCATGGTAAAAGATGCGCCCCCCGAAGATGTCGCGGCTTCGGCGCAGGAGCTTCTCGAAAAGGTGATGGTTGCTTACGTCGATCACTGGGTTGGCCGAACAGGCATCAGGAACATCGTTTTAAACGGTGGTGTAGCCTTGAACATCAAAATGAACCGTCATATTCTCGAGTTGCCGAGCGTAGAGGATGTTTTCGCCTTTCCACCAGCCGGAGACGGAGGATTGGCTCTTTTGGCCGCCGTGTATGGCTGGATGGAACGGTCTGGCACCTTACCGGCCGACACCAACATCAAGCATGTCTATTTCGGGCCGGAATACAGCAATACCGAGGTGGCCGCTGCCCTTGAACGGGCCGGCGTCGAAGCTCAATTTCACGACGATATTGATGGAGTGGTCGCCGACCTGATCGCAGAGGGTCAATGTGTCTGGCGCTTTCAGGGCCGCATGGAGTTCGGCCCCCGGGCTCTGGGGCATCGCAGTATTCTGGCGCTGCCGTCGCTGCCTGATCTGAAATCCAAACTGAATCAATCGCTGGGCCGGGAATCGTTCATGCCGTTCTGCCCGTCCATTCTTGATGATGCATCTTCGCGGTACCTGAAAGACGATTATTTCGCGCCGTTTATGATTCTTTGTTGCAATGTCAAGGATGACTACGCCGACGATGACAGTATCGCCCATATTGTCCATGTCGATAAGACCGTTCGCCCGCAGATCGTATATCAGCAGATAGAGCCAAGATACTGGAGCATATTAAAACGGGTCCATGACGCCACCGGAACGGGATGTCTGCTAAATACCAGCTTCAACGTTCACGGAGAGCCGATCGTAATGACCCCCGAGGATGCCCTTGTTTCATTCCGCGAAGCCGGTGGACGATATCTGGCCATTGAAAACTATCTTGTAGAAAACAAAGACAGCAAACTACTGTAGCCCCTATGAAGAATTTAGTGATAGAGGAAACATCACCTTTCAAAACCAACAAGTGGTGGCGGCGATCCCTTCTCACTATTCTAATATGCTGCATTATCTTTGACATCATTTGGACTTTCTCCCTCCTAAATAGCAGGCCATTCAGGAATAGCAGAGAACTGACGCTTATTGAGATTTCAGAAATCACCCAAGAAAACGGCGCTCCTGCCTGGATGGCGGCCGAGACTGATTCCTTCGACTACGGGGAGAAAGGCGTCCAGAGAGTGTGGATGTATCCCCGCAGCCCGCTTTTCGTCTATCTCCTGAGCGGATGGGAGTCCTTGGTGGGACGGAATTCCATGTGGCTGCGAGCTTTGTCTGCCTTCTTCTATTACGCCCTGGCCGTCCTATTGTTTTTATATCTTGGCAGGGATATCTTCGCCCTCGGCGCCGCAGTGACGCTACTGCTTTCATGGGCGGAGTACTATCAGATCATTTGTAAACCATATACCGTCAATCAGTTCATGTTCTTTCTGGTCTTTTATTTCTGCCGCCCTTTGGTCCTGGAGAACGATCCGGCCGTGTTGAAAAAGGCCGCAAAATTTCTTTTTATCACCTTGATTGTTTTTGCCCTGATCTATGAAGGCGCCTTTATCGCCGTGGCCTTTGTTTTTTGCATGGGGGTTTTATATAAGGGATTAAGGTTTCTGGCAAACCCCAGGCTCTGGGCGGCCACGATAGCCGTGATGGCGATCGGGGTTCTGGAATCAATCCTTTTCCGCAAGTATTTTCCTCTCAAAGATGTATCTTTGATCTCCAACAGCATCTGGCAGTCGGCTTGGGAATACATTCATAACGGGCTATACTTAAAATCACTTTTTTCGATATTGACCGAATACGATCAGCTTCAGGTTGTGGCGCCGGGAGTGCTCTTTCTAATCCTTTGCTTTTGCGTATTGGTCAACCTGTTTCACGATTATCCCAAGCTGCGTTACACGCTGATCGGCTTTTTGGTGTGCGTTGCACTCTGTTCGATCTATTTCATCAATAGCCGCGACCGGTTGCGGATATCCTATGTCCTTCATTTTCTGCCGGTCGTTATAGTTTTAGTCTGGCAGACCGGGCAGACCCTGGTCGGCTGGTTGAGTTCACGGGTTCGGTGGAGGCGTATGACGTACGCCATAGCCGGCCTTATCGTTGTTTTCGTACTTCTAGTTGAGGTGAATATAGGCCTCCGTCAAAAGCCTTTTAACATTAATACGTTTACCAATTACGCCTCTTCCCGGGAAAACTGGGCCCAGTCGGTGAAAGACGGTGACGTATGCCTGATTCGGCATCCTCTTGGTGAGCAGTTCAGCGCTTATGTGAACGGCCGAAAGCTCAGCATCGAGATCGTTTCCATCCCCAAACCAGATCCCGAAAATACCATGGTTCCGGACAGGCCTTCAGAGGACCGGTCAACAAAGACGCCCAAGTTGCTTTTTACGACGAATCCTAGCCGCGACTACTACTACCGAAAAGTGATCCACTCAAGCGGTAAATACCAATGGCCCTACTATTTAAAGGAAGCCCTGGGCGAACGGCGGCGGATATGGTTTGTCTCGGACACGCCGGTTTCCGCGGATATACTGCAACGATTCGCTTTCGAGTTCCAAACCGAATTATATGATTTGCAAAGGCTGGAGACCATAAGGAACCCTTATCCCGGTGCCTCATCGATAAAACTTCCCGATCGAAAGTATCGCTGGACCGTCGTCACGTTTGAAGTGGAATCCGGGGCCGGAAAGGGAATGTTTGTTTACGGCGTGGCCGGGGGCGCATCACCCGAACGCCGGTTGATCTGGCTAGAGCCCGGACACCGGAAGATCAGCCTATTTTTCGACCATTTTCCGAAAGCATTCAGGATTGAAACCATGCCTGGAGACGCCGGCTCGGTCACTATTCACCAAGCCGATATTTTCACATTTCGTCATTTTAATTACAACGTCCTGGAGAGCACCATCGTTGGAGGGTGGATCGTTGATGCGTTAGGATCGTGGCTAAAGCCCCAATGGACGCAGCGGCAGAAAGAAATACTTATAAAGAAATACACTGCCAAGCCCCATAAGCTTCTGCCGCTCATTTATCGCATTAATACGCATCATCCCTTTCGAGAACCTCCCTCAAACTAACAGGCGGTTTCCATGAACCTCCCCCTCAACGGCACGTATATACGCCGACATCTGAGCCTCGTTTCGGGCTTGATGATCCTTTTGGGGGTGCCGGCCTTGATCTTTGCACACCCAGTTTTCGCTTTACTGCTCGTTATGGCGGGACTAGGTCTTCGCGGCGTGCTGGCTCCGCCCCAGTTCAGTGAACGCCCATCGGTTCGTCTTGAGGAAAGGCCGGATCCAGTGAATGGCGTGGCGGTCCTGATCCATAATAATAATTTATCGACCGAGGTCTGTTCAGAATACTGGCGTGGCTTTCTAGGACGGTTCTGGGGCGCTGTACGGGTTCGCGGCCCAGAATCCGTTGCAGATATCGATCTCAGGGGCACGGCGATCACCGTCTACGCTGATGCGGAAGCCGAAGGCATTGAGGCGGCTTTTCAGACGCTGGTCCCTTGGGTGAAGCGAGGCGGAGTATTGATCCTGGAAGGTGCGCCCGGCGAGGCTTGGCAACGATTTTTTTCCGGGGTCTGCAATGAAACATCCAGACCCGGTGCGCTCCTGGACCCATCGGCCAGAGCCGCCGGCCTGCTCGAACCAGGCCTGGTCCGGCATGGTCGTCTTGACAGGGGCCTGATAATGATCGTAAACGGCGTAAGCCATGTGCATCGAGTGCTTCGTCACGGCCCTGAAAATCCGAAGCGCAAGCGGCCTTGGTACGAACCCGGCGTCTTCAATTCCTACGACCTGGCCGCATGCGAGCCCGGTATCGATGCGGAGCCATGGGCGGATAAATATGAGGAGGACCTGGTCGCCCTGATACAGCGGTTCGTCCCCCTTCCGACCCTGAGGCCGTTCGATAATCGACCAGGGCTGATCATGACCCATGATGAGGACCACCTGGGCGATGCTTCACTACCATTTTTAAGGAGGGTGGCCGAAGCCGGATGCAAACCGACACTGTATTTGATGCCGGACACGCCTTTAACTCCTGAGGGAGCCTCTGCTCTCCACGATCTGGAAGTGACTCCGGCACTACACTGGAGCCGTTTTCCGGTTCATGTGGACGGCCGAGGCATCCATATTAACCAGGATGCAACACTTGCCCAACAGATTCAACGGGTGGAAGCCCTCTGCGGCAAGGAAATTAGGCACAACCGAACACACTGGCTCTGCCTGGGGCGCAACGTAGACAACCATTTCGGGCTGCTGGCCGAAAACAGGATCGCTTCTGATTCGACACAAGGAGCCTACGCCGACCGACAGGGACCACTGTTCGGCGCTAACCTCCCCTTCTTCAAGATGGACGCGGAAGGTCGGATGCTTGATTTGCTGGAGATTCCCTTTCTGATGTATGATCCGAATCCTCAAGATTTCGCGAAAGTGTTTCAGCGAGTTTGCGTAAGGGAGAGAAGCCTGCTGACTCTGCTGCTCCACCCGCATTCATACATGACGGCCGAAGGTAAGGCGTCGCTGAAGGCGATTCTGGAACAATACCACGAGCATTCAGATGACGTGGTTTCAATGTCCATTGATGAAGTCAACCAGGGATGGAGGGACTTGGTGGGATTTGAATGGCGCTTGACTTTGCCACGGGCGGGTAGTACTCATTCGTCGTATCGGGTCTCGATTGATGATTGGACCCCGGGCGTCTGGATCAGAATTCCGGGAGGCTCCGCAGTGGAACCGATCAATGGTTCGATTCAAGACATCCATGAATCCGGACAGTTGTATATTACCAGTCGGAGCAACGGTCGTGTGGAATTCGCAATAGTACCGGTCGGTGCCTGACGATCCGAGTTCCGAGGGAGAATTTTATGGGGCGCAACAGACCAAACATCATCTTGATCGTGAACGACAGCTGGCGCTGGGATAAAGTGGGGACCTCGCCTTACGGTGAACCTCTTACTCCAGCAATGAACCGAATGATGGAGCAGAGTGCGTATTTCGAACAGGCCATTACGCCGGCCAATTGGACTTTACCGTCCCACTCTAGCGTCTTTACCGGCCTTCCTGCCCACGCTCACGGGATGATTCGCGGGAGTCGCCGACAGATGCCGAGACTGCCGGAATCCATTGACACATTGGCCGAGACCCTACGAGACCAGGGGTATCGAACTATGGCCCTGTCCAACAACCCTTGGGTCGGTGCGCTCTCGGGCCTGGACCGCGGTTTTGAATACTATCTCGAATCAACGCTTATGCTGCGAGGCCAATGGAAGCGGAACGAGGCGCCCTGGCTGGTCAGGCTTTCCAACGCGGCCAAACCGATCATGGATACCTTTCGGACGGCCTCTCAGTACGCCCCTTTCCGGCACCGGATGTCCTCCATCAGCACCCAGACCATCACCCGTTGGATTGAGCGGGTCGGAGTGGTCGACCCGGACCGCCCTTTCTTCATCTTCGCCAATTACATGGACGTGCATGGCCCTTACTTTCCTACCCGGCGAAACCTCAGGGACATCGGCTCACCCAAACTCCACGGGAATACCGTGGCCATTAATTACGCGAACTATCGTAATATAAGAAAGAAGGAAGATTATACTCCGGAAATGATGCTGGACGTTCATGCATACTGTGACGCCTGCCTGCGCAATTTTGACGATGAGATGGCCAAACTGGTTCGTTTTATGAAAAACAAGGGGCTGGAGGAGAATACCCTATTTGCCATTTTTTCTGATCACGGCAAGGTCCTGGGGGAATTTCCGCGCAACGACACCATCTGCTTTACCCGTGAAATCATGACCCGGGTGCCATTATTGATACGCTACCCCGGTCTTTTCGATGGTGGCCGTCGATGTGGTGCGGAGGTGAACATCGTTGATCTGTATCCGACGATCCGCAAGGCGGCGGGGGTCCCCCCTCAAGACGGAGAGGCTCCTTTCTGCCGCGCCTTGGATGAGGCGCTTAATACGGAGGATGCGGAACGGATCAATTTCTCTATGACGATCTGGCCGTGGGCCGATGGCTCACCGGACCCGAAGGAAGAATTTTACATTGCCCGAAACCGTTCGTTCAAGCTCGTAGAATCGCCCCGACATGGTTTTCTGTTCTACGACATCAGTGCTGACCCCAAAGAATCCCGCGCTATCGAAGAACACCCCGAAAAAGCGCGTTTCGTCGCGGCCTTGCAGGCCTGGAAGGCCTATAAATGCTCGTCAGCCAACTCAGGCGGCGATAGCGAAGCCATGCCGGACAACGTCGCCGATCAATTAAGCGCCCTGGGATATATTTAGTGGACTGATCCTGCCCTGTTTTGACGGACACATGCTTAAGCGAGTAGGTTGGGGTGTTCGATGACATCATAGAAGCCACAGAATAAATCCACCAGGTGGCGTTATTCGCCGGAATTCAAGTCCGAGGCGCCTGGCCTGGTCGAGTCGGTGGGTGTGGCCGACGCGTCCAAGCAGCTTGTCTTGCACGAATCTCAGGTCTATGCCTGGCGCAAGAAAGCCCGCTTCGAGGCCAGTCGTAGCGAGACCGAAAGGAATGGCCTTTAGTATATATTTTGGCCATTGAACGTTAAATCCAGGTCATGGAAAATTTCGATGGATATAAAAAATAAAAGAATTCTTGTCACTGGAGCGGATGGTTTTATCGGTTCCCATCTGACTGAAACATTGGTATCCCTGGGATGCAAAGGCGTCAAAGCATTAACTCAGTATAATTCGTTCAATGACTGGGGATGGCTATCGGATATTGAAGGCCTTGATGAAGTCGATGTCGTTTCGGGCGATATCCGCGACCCATTCTTTTGCAAAGAAATGGTCAAGGACATGGATGTCATCTTTCATCTGGCCGCGTTGATCGCCATTCCTTACTCCTATATCGCACCGGCGAGTTACGTGGAAACCAATGTCGGGGGCACCTTGAATATCTGCCAGGCGGCGTTGGAACACGGCTGTCACCGCCTTATTCATACGTCCACATCCGAAGTGTATGGAACGGCAAGGTACGTCCCGATTGATGAAAAGCATCCGTTGCAACCTCAATCGCCGTACTCGGCGAGTAAGATAGGGGCCGACAGTATGGCCATGAGCTACCACCTTGCTTTCGGTCTGCCCGTAGTCACGGCCCGTCCGTTCAACACCTATGGCCCCCGACAGAGCGCCCGGGCGGTTATCCCGTCAATCATCGGCCAGATCGCCTCCGGCGTCAAACAGATCAAGCTGGGAGACGTCCGGCCGACCAGGGACTTCAACTATGTCTTGGATACCTGTCGGGGGCTTATCTCCCTGGCTGAAACGGACGACGCCGTGGGCGAAGTGGTCAACATAGGCTCCAACCGCGAGATATCCATCGGCGACATGTTGAACCTCATTCGGGAGCTGATGAACTCTGATGTGGAATACGTCATGGACGAATGTCGGCTCCGGCCGGAGAAGTCCGAAGTTTTTCGGTTATGGTGTGAAAATGCCAAAATTCGCGAACTGACTGGATACGAACCGTCCCATACCTTGCGTGAAGGCTTGAAACAAACTATAGACTGGTTTACCACACCAGGTAATCTGAAAAAATACAAGATGGATATTTACAATGTTTGATCGGATTGCCGACTTCATCCGTGATTGGTATGGAATGAAGGAAGGCATACCGCTTCATGCCCCTTCCATTACTCAAATGGACAAGGACTACGTTGCTGACGCCATCGACTCCACGTTTGTTTCCAGCGTTGGCCGTTATGTGGACGATTTTGAGAAGATTGTAGCCGAGCAGGTGGGGGTCCGCCGGGCGATCGCAGTCGTCAACGGCACCAGCGCTTTACACATGGCCCTTTTACTGGCCGGCGTACGCCAAGGTGACGAAGTGATTATGCAACCACTTACCTTTGTGGCGACGGCCAATGCTGCGGCTTATCTTGGGGCCGAGCCGGTTTTTGTGGATGTGGACCGGTCCACGTTGGGCATGTCTCCCGAGGCACTTGAGGAATTTCTTTCCGAAAATTGTGAAAGAACAGACACCGGTGACTGCTGCGACCTCGTATCGGGCCGCCGGGTTGCTGCGGTCGTCCCGATGCACACGTTCGGCCATCCCTGCCGTATGGAGGAAATCGCGGATATATGCCAAAAATGGGGTCTGATCCTGGTTGAGGATGCAGCCGAGGCCTTGGGTTCATACCGTAACGGAAAGGCATGCGGAAAGTATGGGCAGTCCGGCATATTCAGCTTCAACGGAAACAAAGTCGTCACCTGCGGCGGCGGTGGTGCCATCGTCACCGATGACGAGACTCTGGCGGACCGGGCCAAGCATCTGACCACAACGGCCAAATCGCCGCATCCTTGGGAGTACATTCACGACGAGGTGGGGTACAATTATCGTTTGCCCAATCTTAATGCGGCCATGGCGGTCAGTCAATTGAGCCGGTTGAACCGGATGGTGGATGAAAAGCGCATGTTGGCTCAGGCCTACGCGTCTTTTTTCGCCGATTTCGATTCGCTTGATTTCGTGGAAGAGCCTGAAGGCTGCCGGAGTAATTATTGGCTAAACGCCATCATTTGGCACGACGCTGCCAAACGGGATGAATTTCTACGCTACACCAATGAGCGCTCAATCAGCACACGCCCCATCTGGCAGTTGATGTGTGACCTGGGCATGTATCGCCATTGCCGGCGAGGCTCCGTGGAAACGGCGCGCTGGTTGGCAGCCAGGGTCGTCAACCTCCCCAGCAGTGTTCGATTTCCCGTATAGGATCCATAGCATGGCGGGACGCGAAATAATCATCATTGGCGGCGGCGGCCACTATCACAGCTGTATCGACATTATTGAGCAGACCGGTGAATTTAATATCGCCGGTGTGGTGGATGCCAACCCCGAAGGAAGAAGAGAAGTATGGGGCGTACCGATCCTGGGGGATGACGACGACCTGAGTCGCCTGCGAGAACGGTTCGACAGCGCCTTTATCGCCATTGGTCAGATTGACAGTTGCGCTCCAAGGGTCAGGCTCTATGACCGGTTGAAGGAACTGGGCTACCAACTACCAGCGATCATCTCCCCCCACGCCTACGTCTCCTCTCACGCCATGGTCGGTGAGGGTACGATCGTGATGCACCAGGTGATTGTCAATGCCGGCGCAACTGTTGGAGCAAACTGCATCCTGAATACCAAATGCTTGATCGAACACGACGCCGAGATCGGCGATCACACCCATATTTCTACTGCGGCGATAGTCAACGGTGGGGTCCGGGTCGGCCGGCGATGTTTTCTTGGCTCCAACGCCACAGTTGTTCATGGGGTGACCCTCCCCGATGACTGGTTCGGGCGGTCTGGCAGCCTGATCGTACGACCGGAGGATGGACGAATGGTGCCCCATGATTCATAAACCGGAACATGTCATGATCATCGCCGAGGCTGGTGTGAACCATAACGGAGAAATTCCTCTGGCACTACGCCTGATAGACGTGGCGGCCGAGGCCGGGGCCGACGCGGTGAAGTTCCAGACATTCAAGGCAGAACGCATCGTTAGTGCCCAGGCGCCCAAGGCGGACTACCAGAAAAAGACCACAGACGCGGCTGAGTCTCAGGTGGATATGATCCGCCGCTTGGAATTATCCAAGGAAACCCACTATCAAATAGTGGAGCGGTGCCGCCAGCGGGGCATCCGGTTCATGTCCACGCCTTTTGACCTTCCAAGCGTGGATTTTCTGGCATCTCTGGGTATGGACGTATTCAAGGTTCCTTCAGGGGAGATTACCAACCTGCCCTTATTGCGCCGTGTCGGCAAAGCGTACGCATCTTCTGCAAGTTCTGAGCGACGGGTTATCCTATCCACGGGCATGTCCACTCTGGGTGAAGTTGAGGCGGCCTTGGATATCCTGGCTAACGCTGGTGCTCCTTCTGACGCGGTAACCCTGCTCCATTGCACCACCGAATACCCCGCACCCATGGAGGAGGTAAACCTTTTGGCCATGCGCACTATGGGCGCAGCTTTCCCTGGAGTAAAGGTCGGTTTTTCCGATCATACTATCGGCGTCGAGGCGGCAACCGCAGCCGTTGCCTTGGGGGCGGAAGTAATCGAGAAGCACTTCACCCTGGATCGTGAACTTCCTGGACCTGACCATAAGGCATCGTTGACACCTGATGAGCTTTTCGGCATGATATGCGCTGTGCGCAACATAGAACGAGCTATGGGTGATGGTGTTAAAAAGCCGAGCCCCAGCGAAATCAAGAACCGGGATATTGTTCGAAAGTGCATTGTGGCCGCGACGCGAATTCGCCGGGGAGATTTTTTTACAGAGGAGAACCTAACGGTCAAACGACCCGGTGATGGGATATCCCCCATGCGATGGGATGATATCCTGGGGAATGTGTCTGATCGGGATTACGAGCCGGACGAGGCCATTGGAGCAGCAGTATGGAGAGCGATATGAAAATCGCTTTCATCGGAGCCGTAGACTTCAGCGCGGCGGCCCTGGAAAAAGTTATCCATGAGGGCGGCCATGTTGTAGGCGTGCTTACCAAGGAGTCATCGTCGATAAATTCGGATTTTGTCGACCTGACACCTATCTGCCTGACTCATGGTATCCCGGTGCGTTTCTGGAAGGGGGCCGCAGACAACCAGGATTGCGTCGTTTGGCTTGGGTCTCTATCTCCAGACGTCATCTTCTGCTTCGGCTGGTCTCATTTGCTTCCAGACGAGATGTTGAGGTTGTCCCCCGAAGGGGTTATCGGGTTTCATCCGGCCGCTCTTCCTCAAAATCGGGGCCGTCACCCTATAATATGGGCCTTGGCGCTGGGGCTTGAAGAGACTGCCTCCACGTTTTTTTACATAGACCGTGGCGCGGACAGCGGAGATATACTAAGCCAAGTACCGATCACTATCTCTTTCAACGATGACGCCTCCACGTTGTATGAAAAGATCACGCGCACCGCGCTGGACCAGATTAAGGGATTTCTGCCGCTCCTTGCTGTGGGCAAGGTCGATCGTATTCCACAAGACCATGCCCTAGCCAACACATGGCGTAAACGAGGGCGGGAAGACGGTCGAATTGATTTTCGCATGACCGCAAATGCTGTTTATAACCTGGTGCGAGCTCTAACCCGGCCTTATCCCGGTGCGCACGTAGAATGGCGGGGTAGGAATATCTCAATTTGGAAGGCGGAGCCTGTGGAGAATTCCAACTTCAATCTGGAACCGGGATTGGTACTTTCGGTGGAAAGAAGCCGGATAACGGTGAAATGCGGAGAGGGAGCAGTACTTTTGTTGGAGCATGAATTCGGCAACGAGGTTTGCGTGGGGGATTATTTATGAGTGTATCCAAATCGGGTCCCATTCTGGTCGTGGCAACCCACCCGGATGATGAGACACTTGGCTGCGGGGGAACCGTATTAAAACATAAACAGGCCGGTAAAGAGGTGTTCTGGCTCGTTGTTACCACAATTCCAGAATCCAATACCGTGTTGGCCCCGCAAAGAGAAGCCCGCAAAAGGGAGATTGAAGCAGTGGCCGCTGCTTACGGTTTTGACGGGGTTGAGCAACTCGGGCTACCCACAACCGAATTGGACCGCATCCCCTTGGGTGAGATGATGGGAATCTTTTCGAACGTTTTGTCTCGTATCAACCCGCACACGGTGTATCTGCCATTTTCTGGAGACATTCACAGCGACCACCGGCTTACCTTCGAAACTGCATACGGGGCCCTGAAAACCTTCCGCCTGCCCTCTGTAAGGCGGGTTCTGATGATGGAGACCATCAGCGAAACCGAGTTCGCTCCACCCTCCCCTATGAATGCCTTCGTGCCTAACGTGTTCGTTAACATTGACGAGTTTCTGGAAGAAAAAATCAGGATCATGGGGGTGTATGCGGGTGAGATGGGTAAACGACCGTTTCCCCGTTGCCCTGAGAATATCCGAGCCCAGGCCACGTTTAGAGGCTGCACCGCTGGCTGCCGGTACGCCGAAGCTTTCATGCTGTTGAAGGAAATACAATGACCCGCGCAGGTAACATTGCACCCGGCGCTTTTGCTCAGTACGGTCCTCTCGAGCCCTTGATTTATATTGTGACAATATATCAAGGGCTCATATAAGGATTAAGCTGATGCGCACCATATGCATATTCACCGGGACTCGGGCCGAGTACGGGCTTTTAAAACCAGTGATGAAAGAAGTATCGGCTCGAACGGATTTGCATCTTCAAATCATGGCCAGCGGGACGCACCTTTCGCCAGAATTCGGCATGACAATTCGGGAAATAGAAAACGACGGCCTAAAAGTAGACGAAAAGGTTGAAGTCCTATTGAGTTCCGACACTCCCATAGGTATCTGCAAATCCATGGGTCTGGGGCTCATCGGTTATTCCGAAGCCCTCGCCCGTCTGGCCCCCGACATTCTCCTAATCCTCGGCGACCGCTTCGAGGCATTCACCGTGGCCGGGGCGGCCATGGTCTCTCGCATCCCGGTGGCTCACCTGCATGGCGGCGAGGCCACTCAAGGGCTTATCGATGAACCCATGCGACATTCCATCACCAAGATGAGTCACCTGCATTTCACCAGTTGCGAGGAGTATCGTCAGAGGGTGATTCAACTTGGTGAGCATCCTGACAGGGTCTTTAATGTGGGCGCGCTTGGGGTTGAGAATTTTCGCCAGACACCTTTGATGAGCCGGGATGAATTGGCCGAGTTCCTAGGCCGGGATGTTCCCCAGAGGCTGTTTATGGTTACGTTTCACCCGGTTACTCTCGAGGACGCCACCGCTGGCCAACAGATGGAGGCCCTATGCCGGGCCCTGGACCATTTTCCAGAGTTCGGCGTTCTGTTTACTTATGCCAACTCGGATACGGACGGTAGGATCATAAACCGCATCATTGAGGATTACGTCGCTGATAATCCCGAACGGAGCTTTGCCTTCCCGTCCCTCGGGCTAAAGCGGTACGCCTCGTTCATGAGACTGGCCGAGGCGGTGATTGGCAATAGTTCAAGCGGCCTGATTGAGACCCCGGTCTTCAAGATACCGACTGTAAACATCGGCGATCGGCAGAAAGGCCGGGTGCGGGCCGCGAGCGTGATCGACTGCGCCGCCGAGGACGAATCCATAATCTCGGCGATTACGCACGCCATCGGCCCTGATTTCAAGGCTTCGATGGAGGGAATGGTTCACCCCCTGGCCCAGGATGACACCTCGACCAGGATCGTGGACATCCTAGCCCAAGCCGACTTGCTCGATATCCTAAAGAAAACCTTTTACGATTGTTCCATTGACCGGAAGGAGCTTCACAATGACGGGGTATAAGCCCGTACTGGCGATCATCCCAGCCAGGGGGGGCAGCAAGGGCGTCCCTCGAAAGAACCTGTATCCTCTTCAGGGCAGGCCATTGATCGCCTGGACCATCGAAGCCGCCAGGGCCGCCAAGACAATCGGCGCGGTGGTGGTTTCGACCGATGATGATGAAATCGCTGCGGTGGCCCAACAAAATGGGGCCGAAGTGATCCGGAGGCCGCCGGAGTTGGCAACCGATGAGGCCATGGTCATCGACGCTGTCTTCCATGTACTGGATACGCTTGATGAACAAGGGCGCGCCTTTGATTACTATGTCCACTTGGAACCCACCGCGCCCGAGCGAACGCCTGAGTTGATCGACCAATGCGTCACCGCCATGATCGACGGCAACTTCGACTCCGTGGCCACTTTTTCCATTCTTGATCCGCCACCAGGACGCATATGGCGGATCGAAGACCGCCGCCCCTCGGTTTTTATTCCCGACAGCAATCCGTGGCGTCGCCGCCAGGATCAAGAACCGGGGTACTATCTTAACGGAGCGGTCTACGGCGTCCGCGTTGATGCTTTGCGAGAAGATGGCGGCCCGTCCCTGATGGTCGGTGATGCCATGGCCGTGATCACGCCGGAAATTGGCGGTGATATTGATGTTCTTGACGATTTCCATCGCCTTGAATATATTCTTGAAAGAAGGAAAAATACCTCGCTTGATGATTGTCGGTGGAAGACACATGAAAAAGCTTAGTACATTGCAAAACCTGGAAGGTCGCGTCGCGCTGGTGGCTGGCGGGGCCGGATATCTGGGACGCCAGATATCCGAAACGCTTGCCGAACTCGGGGCTGACGTTGTGATCGCTTCCCGGGACCCAGAGAAATGTCAGGTTTGCGGGCGTGAAATCGAAGCGGCTTTCCCCGGAACGGAAAGCATGGGAACTTGTTTGGACTTGACAGACCGGGCTTCGATTGCGGACTGTGTCCGGACGACAGAGGCCTGGAAGGGCCGAATCGACATCCTGGTGATCTGCGCATGGTCGGGAAAAAAGAACTCTTTGGAATCGATCACGGATGACGATTGGGATTACGATATCGAAGTATGCCTTAACGGTGTCTTTCGGCTCGTCAAGGCCGGCCTGGAACCATTGAAACGTACAAAAGGCGTGGTGCTGACCATCGGGTCCATGTATGGACATGTGGCCCCTGATTTCAAGCTCTATGAAGGGGTGCCGCAGGTGAACCCCCCCAGTTACGGAGCGGCCAAGGCCGGCGTCATCCAGTTGACTCGCTATCTCGCCAGCTTCCTGGCCCCTCATGGGATCCGCGCCAATTGCCTCAGTCCCGGCCCCTTTCCATTTCCCGAGGTCCTCGACGAATTTCCGGTCTTCAGGGATCGTCTGAACCAGAAGAACCCCATGGGCCGAGTGGGCCTGCCCCATGAAATAAAAGGGGCCGCAGCCCTGCTCTGCACGGATGCGTCGAGTTACATGACCGGCCAAAACATCTGTGTTGATGGCGGGTGGACAGCATGGTAGCCCTTCGGCTTGGCATGATCGGCTTCAGCTCCGAGAACGGGCATCCCTTCTCATTCTCGGCCATTATCAATGGATATGATAGTGATGCATTTCCCCGCGAGGAGTGGGGTGTTATACTCGACTATCTTGAACGGCAGCCCCGGGAACGAATCGGCCTGGATCGTGCTCAAGTGACGCATGCCTGGTCCCAGGATCCAGAAGGGACCCGTCGCCTGGCTGCGGCCTGTCGGATTCCGAACGTTCTGGATAACGTTGCCGATATGATCGGCCAAGTCGATGGCGTGGTGATCGCCCGAGACGACGTGGATTCCCACCTGGAACTGGCGCAACCGTTTCTTGAAGCCGGGCTGACGGTCTTCGTGGACAAACCATTGACCATTAATCCGGCGGAACTGGCCTACTTTGTTCCATATCTTCGTTCCGGCCGCTTGATGAGCACATCCGGCTTTCGTTTCGCCCGTGAACTGGATGATGTCAAGGCCAGAATCGAGCAATGGGATGAGACACGGTTGGTGCGAGCGATGGTGCTCAACGGTTGGGAAAAGTACGGCATCCATATGTTGGACGCCATGCTCTCTCTAAACGTTGGACGGCCGTTGGACGTTTCCTTTCGCCGTTTCGACCAGTATGAGAGCTATACGGTCCGTCTGGATTCAGGCGCCGTGTTCGAGTGCGACTGCCTGGGCGCGGTGGGAAAAACATTCGTTCTGCATGCTTTGGGCAGGCAGGGTCACATCGCGGTCGATCTGCACGACAATTTCAGCGCGTTCCGGCGAACAATGGCGGCCTTTATTGAGCAAGCGGTGACCGGAATCCCAGCCGTTGAGCCATCCTCGACGCTAGATTCGCTCGGAACGATAATGGCTGGAATCGAGGCTCGTTCGAGTGGTAAAAGGATAAAAATCATCGATATGCTATCGTTACCCGAGAGGCAGCCTTCATGATTTATGATTCTCTGCGGCTCGACGGTCGGGTGAGCGTGATCACCGGAGGGACCGGTCACCTGGGTCTGGCCATGGCCGACGCATTGGCCGAGGTCGGATCGGACATTGTCCTGGTCGATATTGACGGGGACCGGACCGAGTCCCTGGCGCAGGAACTGGCCGGCCACCGTAAGGTGCGTTGTCTGGGAATCGGGTGCGACCTTGCCGACGACACCGCTACCAGAGACATTCCCCGGAAAGTGGAAGAACATTTCGGCCGCCTTGATATCCTGATCAACAACGCCGCCTTTGTCGGAACAAGCGGACTTGATGGTTGGGCCACCTCCTTCGAAAAACAGTCCGCGGAAACATGGCGCATGGCCATGGACGTCAACCTGACTGCGGCCTTTGTACTGACCCAGGCCTGCCGCAACCTGCTGATCGCCTCCGGCCGGGCCAGCATTATTAACGTGGCCAGCATTTATGGCGTTTTGGGGCCGGACTGGACGCTATATGATGGTACGGAAATGGCCAACCCGGCGGCCTACGCCGCCAGCAAGGGAGGGTTGATTCAGTTCACCCGCTGGTGCGCGACAACGCTGGGGCCGGAAATCCGGGTTAATAGCATCAGTCCCGGAGGAATCAATCGCGGCCAACCGGACGCCTTTACCAAACGGTATATTTCCAAAACACCGCTCAAGCGTATGGCGGTCGAGGATGATTTCAAGGGCGCGATAGTCTTTCTTGCCGGGGACCTATCTGCCTATATCACCGGCCAGGATTTGCTTATTGACGGCGGTTTTTCCGCTTGGTAGGTTTTGGCCTTTCATAAGTTATGGGGGATTAACGTGAACAGTCATATCCCACTTGATGGGATCGTCGTATGCGAAACGAATACCATCGCCGAGGCCTGGCAAGCCATCGGACGTGGTAAGTTCGGTATCGCCGTGGTCAATGATCAAAACGGTAGAGTCATCGGCGTTATCACTGATGGCGACATTCGGCGGGCTTTGCTTTCCGGCAAGGGTCTTGAGTCCAAGATCGCGTCCCACTACAGTCAAAAATTTACCTCCGTATCTCCCGAAACGCATCGCGACCAGGCTCTAGACATTATGCAGGCCAAGTTCATCCGTCAGTTGCCGGTCATCGACAAGGACGGGGTCCTGGTCGGCATACATACGTTACGCGACATATTGGGCGGCACTCCCAAGGACAACTGGGCCGTGATCATGGCCGGAGGCAAGGGGACGCGCCTGCGCCCCATGACGGAGAACCTTCCCAAGCCGATGATCAACGTCGCCGGCCGGCCGATCTTGGAGCGTCTGATCTTGCATCTGGTCGGCCAGGGCATAAGGCGAGTATTTATCTCGGTCAAGTATCTGTCCGAAATCATCATGGGCCATTTTTGCGACGGCAAGGGGTACGGATGCCGCATTGAGTATCTAGTCGAGGATGAACCGCTGGGAACCGGCGGCGCCTTGTCGCTCCTACCGGAAAAACCCACTCAGCCGATTCTGGTCATGAACGGCGATCTGATCATGCAGGCCAGTATTCATAACATGCTGGAACACCATGTCCAGGAAGAGCATTACGCCACTATGGGGCTGCGCCCCTACTTTCATCGGGTTCCATTCGGTTGTGTTGAATTGGGTGAGAAGGGACGTATCGTCGAGCTTGAGGAAAAACCGCTCCTCGAGAAAATGGTCAACGCTGGCGTTTATGTCCTCAGCCCGGACGCCGTGGCTACGATTCCTAAGTCATACTATCCGATCACCGAGGTGTTCACCGAGGGAATTAAACAAAATAAAACCTGCGGAACTTATATGATTGAAAGCGACTGGCTCGACGTGGGGCAGCCTCACCAACTCGCCATCGCCCGCGGAGAGTATTAAACGGTGGCCATCGCTTCAATTATCGCGACATTCTTTTGCTTTGGGAAAAAATATCCATGACCACAGTGACCATATGCATCGTCGGAGCCGGGCAACTGGGAAGCCGTCATCTTCAAGCCTTGGCCCATCTTTCGCAGCCTTGCGAGATCATTCTGGTCGACCCATCAGACCAGGCCACCAAAACGGCATTGGAACGTTATGCGCAAGTACAAGGCAAGTATCCGGTTCGCACGGTACGTTCCCTGGATGCGCTTGACCAGGCCATCGACCTGGCGATTATCGCCACAAGTTCAAAACCGCGCCGCCAGTTGGTAGAGAAGCTTGTCTCCATGGGCGTCCGCCGGATGGTCCTGGAAAAATTTCTGTTTCCTCGCCTAGAAGACTATGAAACCGTTTCAAGTCTGTTTGCCCGCGAGAAAGTAAAGGCCTGGACCAACTGTACGCGGCGCTTATGGCCGTTCTACCGCCAATTACGAGATATGATCGATCCTGCGGATGTCTGCGCCTTCCAGGTGGCCGGTACGGCATGGAACCTAGGAAGCAATGGTATTCATTTCGTTGATCTGTTTTCCATGTTGACTGGACAGACCGATATTGATTACCGATACCATGGGCCGTCTGCGGAGATCGTGAACAGTAAGCGGGAAGGTTATGTGGATATCGTCGGCATGCTTCAGGGCGAGACCCCTCGAGGTGATATGATCCAACTGGTTAACTGGAAAGGCGCCAAGCCGTTTTATGTAATGAGCCTTACAACACCGCGCCTCTGCTGCCGCATTGATGAGATTCACCTTGGTGGCCCCAAGTTCGAGATCGCGATGGAAAAAGACGGGTGGGCGCCGACAACTGATACGTTCGACATGCCTTACCAGAGCCAGTTAAGTCATCTGTTCGTGGAGGATATATTAATCAACGGCCAGTGCGATCTGACAGGTTTCGAAGAGTCCGCACACCTGCATCTCTCCCTCTTGGATGCATTTCTGGGAACCTACCGGAAGAAATTTGGTGTCGAGGAGACAATTTGCCCTGTAACCTAGGGACCGCTTGAGCAAAAGCAGACAAATTAAGGATGTCACACGAAATGAGCCAAGTATTGATTGTGGGTTCCGGAACAATCGGCCTGGAATATGCCAAAGTCCTTCAAGCCCTTGGGCGGTCGGTGATGGTCATCGGTAGAGGAAAAAAATCGGCGGAGGCCCTGACCGCCCATACAGGGCTTCCAGTGATCACCGGAGGCCTGGAAGCCTGGCTAGATAGTTTGGAAGGACCGCCTCCGGCCGAAGCGATTGTCGCTGTTCCCATTCAGAATCTCAATGAAGCAGCCCGTCGGCTAATCAGGGCCGGTGTGCGGCGGCTTCTATTGGAAAAGCCGGGCGGGTTGACTTTGGATGAGATGACGGCCCTGGCCGAAGAAGCCAAGGCTGTCGAGGCCGAGGTATATCTGGCATATAATCGACGCTTCTATGCCGCAACCAGAAAGGCCCTGGACATCATCTCCGAGGACGACGGAGTACGCTCCCTGCTTTTCGAATTCACCGAATGGTCCCACAAAATCGTAACCCTGAATTATCCGCCGGAAGTGCTGGATGCCTGGTTACTGGCCAACTCCAGTCATGTGATCGATATGGCCTTTTTTCTATGCGGATGGCCGGAGACACTCTGTGCCCAGGTCGCCGGAAAACTGGATTGGCATCCATGTGGATCTGCGTTTAGCGGCTCAGGAACAACCACATCCGGGGCGGTCTTCTCTTATCATGCCGACTGGGCCGCCCCGGGACGTTGGGGTGTGGAGGTGTTGACGAAAAAACACCGGCTGATTTTTCGTCCCATGGAGCAGTTGCAGTATCAAAAGATCGGCTCCGTGGCTGTGGAGCCGGTTGAAATAGACTACTCTCTCGATGAAAAATTCAAACCGGGATTCTACTTGCAAGTAAAGGCCTTTTTAGATGGTCCAAAGACCGATCTGCTGAGGCTGGAAGAACAGTGCCACCATATCGAAGCGTTTTACTCGGTGATTCGAGGCCGCCCATATTAACGGGACCGGCGGCCCGCATCAAGGGCCGCCAGCACCAAGTGTAAACAACTCAGGGCGAAAACCGCCAATAATCACATGATAAAGCCACCATTGCTCAACAACCATCCATAACGGTGCATCTGGGCGGGTTGACTCGGAAAAAGGTAATGAAAAATACGTTTTGGGAGCGATTACTTATAAATTTGCGGGGAGGCTTGCTTCTTATTTTTCGTGAGTTGTTTTTTGCAAAAATCATGTCCTGGAGACTCCGTAGTTGCCTTGCCCGTGGCGCAGCCCACAACTGTGATAAACTTCACTACCTGCTTCGTCGTCGGCTTATCCCGCTGTTTTCTTTTCTCTTTCCGAGGAACTTAGACCACTACACCAATGTGACCACGGATAACGGGCCACCGTTTCTTATAGATCTTCTGGATAAAAAGCCACGGATACTCTTTATCTGCTGCGGCCCCTTTGATTCCAAACAGATTGCCCCTTATGTGCAACGGGGCCGCGTATCGGTTTACCCATATTTTTCAAAAGGAAAACGCCATATCGCCAAACTGCCGGGCGATATGGAAGTCATCAGGCCTTTTACTTATTTCCCAGCCGGCGGCCCCGAGTTGGAGCAAGCCGTTCAACGCTGCTTAGCCAAAAATGATGTTCTATCGCAACACCTTTTGGATCAAATCAGGACGGGGATGGGAACATTCTGGAAGCCGTGGATGGATGAATCGTTTAAAACCATATGCCGGGACACACTCCATCCTATTATCAGGACTTCCGATGCTCTGCGTGAACTGCTGACCGTTCAACAGTACGACGCCATTTTGGTGGCCGACACCAAATGTAATTATATAAATGATATTTACGCCCTGAACCGCCAGCTTTACAATGCACCCGTTTATGCTATCGCCAACTCCCAAAAACACTACAATTCCTTACTAAGCTCTCTCAAATTTACAGACCGGGTTGAACAGATAAATAGGTCGTTCTTTTACAATAAACTAAAAAAAACCGGGCTTCGAAAGGACATCTTAAAGACGGTAATGGGCGGAGCTGCAATCCCTTCTACCGAATGGACAATCCCGCTGAATGAGAACCTCAACGAACACCACTTAAAAAGTGAGATGTTCGTATCCGAATTCCCAGAAAATGATTATGTCACCTTTTCCCCAGACCTGCTATACAGGGTGGACAATTCAGGGCATCATGGCCTCATCGCAGATGAAGCACTTGATTTCATTGAGCACTATCTGCTGCCCAAAACGCCGACGGTTCTTCTTTCTAATTTATTCATGAAATTGCCGGCAACGACGGAAACGGAAGAGGCCGAGCGCTTTCAGCGATTAAGCGAGCACGAGAATGCTATAGTACTCGACTCCTTCGATATCGACATTGACCAGTCCGTGCCTTTACTCATAGTCTATTCGGCTATCAACACTTTACGGGAAAAAGTAAATATCGCGACCTCGCCGGATTGGAACCTAATCACTCTCAAATCATTACTCTCAATCGTACATAAATGGCTGGAGTACGTGTACGCCAGGATTCATCCCCTGGAAACCCTGATATCAAGCAGGCCACCTCAATGGCTGGCGTGTTCCAATCATCGCCATCCCCTCTTTCAGGCCGCGATTAATCTTGTCCAATACCACAGTTTGCCTGCTATATCCATCGCATTGGAAACTGATTTTGAATGGTATTACAGGCCCAATGCTCCATTTGGCTCAACTGACTCCGATTATAAAGTAGTTGACAGCTTGGAGGGTGCCGACGACCTTACTTTCTCTATGCTGCGCCTATTAATACTACTCCCCATGAAGGATTGGAAGCCACTGTTCCGTGCTGCGGAACCGATCCTGACATACATTGACCAATTCAAAGGCGAGATAAGGCATTTACTTGATGACCGATTGTCCTATTTGGTTTTGCATCCGCTGGACCATTCTACAGCCCAAACCCAGCAGGAGAATGAAAAAACACTTTGGCCGTCTGAATTGAAGGGACGCCGAATACTCTTATTGTGTAGCGGCGAACTGCCCAACACACGAATAGAATACCTAACCGGCGGGGCGGAGGTGACAGCCTATTTTAACCCCATGGGTGGCCGTAAGGGGATCGTTGACGAGGCGCTTGAGAATTTCACCGTCAAATCTATGTTGGATGTTTTTCAGATTAATACCGACGAAGAAAACAAAGCGGTTCATGAAGGATTGTACCACGTGACGGGTTTGGTGGACTGCATCCGCAAAGAAATCCAAAACATAATGGGACAGCGGTACAGACCATGGATGCGCAGTACCGTCGATCTTATTTGCCAGGACTTTTTGATTCTGCCGCTTCGAATCGGTCAATGCCTGAAAAAAATCTTATCGGAAAACGATTACGATATCATTCTACTGTCGGATGTGAAGGCAACATTTTTCAAGGAATTGTCCCTGTTTGCATCATCTATATCAAATATTCCCATATATTACATGCATACCCAAGTACTTGGAAAGGAAGATATACAGAAGATCGTAACCCATTCGGACGACATTGCCGATTACGTTTATAGGCGGATTTCAGATCCCAGAGAAAAAAAGAAATACGGTACAACAACGGCGGAAAAACTGTGGTGGGAGAAAATGAAGGACACCGCCCGCTGGATGGAACCAATCGCCGGTTACTGCGACGCCCTGGAAGCAGACTTTAAAATTCCCGCACAGTTGACAGGCCAAGCCTACCAATGCCTCGCATTGGCGGTTACTTCAACAAAAAATATTCTTGGCCATGACGCCATCGATATTATCGATAATCTCGCCCAGAAAGACCCGGTGTTGGTCACACTCAACGTAGGAGCCAAGTGGTTCGGGCAAAACTCACAGGACCTGCCTTGGAAAGAACGTTGGGAAGAAGTCAAACAAAATCCGAATATGGTTCTATTAGAAATGCCTAAAGCTGATTTGGATCTAGAAAAATTATTTTTAGCGACGATGAGCATCTTGGACGCTTTTAAAAATAATAGCAGTTCTTTTAGCTACTTTTCAGAAAACATTTCTCTGTTTTCCAGGGTCTACAACGTCCTGTTGTATTGGTTTAAAAAGGTTTATCCCCGCTTGCTCGCCCTGCAAAAGGTATTTGAACGCAGGCCTCCGGAGCGCTCCATTGCCTGCCATCATCGTATGCCGATATTCAAAGGAATACTGGATCTAACCAGCGAATTTGAAAAACCGTGCATCTCCGCCGTGCCGCTACTTTTGCCACCAGGATACTATACCCTTCCAGATTACTCCATGCCAAAACATTACTACTACAGTGTAGTTGACTCTTCACAAAAACTGGCAATCACCAAGGAATACGGAATCGACGCGGACCACATATTACAGGGAAGCGGATGGCGATACGATCAGGCTTGTCGCCAACTTGCCACGTTTTCGGCAGACGAAGACAACGCATTATGCATACCTTCCGGCCTGTTGGTTCTGGCCTATTTTTCCCAGCATAGCATGGGTAATGTAACATTCGACACCGCTGAAATATTAGGGGCCTGCGCTTCGGAAATCCCCGGGCTGGCTATTTTTGTCAAGCCACATCCTAGTGAATCGAGTGCCAATATGTGGATGTACCGGGATTACTGTGGTGACTTCGCTAACGGTTCGGTTATGAGGTTTGTCGAGCCATCTCAGTCCACATCGGCCCTATTGAAGCGGTGCGACTGCGTCGTCGTTCATAACAGCAACCTTGGCATTGAGGGTACACTTCTTGGGAAACCAGTCTTGACTTTGCATCCAAATGGTGAACACTTTGAGATCGATTTCGAGCAGATCGGCTTCGCAAAGGCGGCGAGATCGCGCCAAGAAATCAAGGACACGTTGGACGCCATGGTAAACAATCCCGGCTTTCTGGAGTCCATGCGCGGACTCTCCAGGTCATACCTTAAAGAGAACCCTCAGTTTACGGACGGCAAAACCTTGGGCAGTCGGCTTAATGCATGGTTGGATTCGTTTCCGTTTCATAACGGGAAACAGCCTGGTTGATTCACGCCGTCCCTTTTGGGATTGAGATGATGTTTCCGACAAGCGACCAGTTAAGCTCCAAAAACGTTATTTGAAGAGGCCTCATGATTGAGACGGATGGAACCCCTTCGGTTCATTGGACGCGGCACCTCAGGTTCAATGCGGAAGATGATATAGCCGCAATCAAGGATGCCTTGGGCCGAAATATTTTCGAGGACTGGATTGAAGGCATCGACCTGGAGAATGCGTTTTTTTTAAGATGCTATTACATGGAACAGGCCCGAATCATCAGAGGCGTCGGGTCCCCATCGCCCCAGCAGGCCCCTCCCACCGGTCAGAGGGTGGAAACAGGTGCCGGTCCCTTAATCAACCGCCGTAAATTTCACAAAAAATTCAACAAAATGCTCCTAACCGCCAAGAGAGACCCGGTCCGGAGATGGGACCCTCGGGAACGTCCCATTCTTCTGTTTCTGGGCGGTCGGCAAGAGCTGCCGCTGATCAGTGGCGTTGAACGTTCCCTAAGAAAAAACCAATTGAATCGGCTCTGGTCTCTTATCCCGAATAGAAACCATGTCGCCCCGGATCGATATCAGGTCGTTCTCAAAAATAGTCGCGAGAATTTTCACCGGGAGATTGCCGCCCTGTTCCCCAACCAGCCCATCATTGATCTGGAAACTCTCTCCAGCGAATCCATTCCCAAGCCGATGTATCAGAAAAACCTCCAACGCTGGAATGCGTGCGTTGATCACTTGGAGTCCCTTTCACCCATCCAACAGATACATGCCGACCGCCTACTACGCGCTCTCATGGTTGTCATTAAGAGTGCCTATCAGGTCCGTTGCTTCGTTCGGGCCTACAACCCCGTCTGTATAATTGGCGCTTTTGAAAAGTCGCCTTTGGGCGCCCTGGTCAGACCTATGGTCAGGGCCGAGGTGATGGATGGCTCATGCGCGGTCATCAATGTGCAACATGGCCTGATTCCGGACCTGCCGGTCCTGGACCGGGTTGAATTCGACCGTTTTTTTGTCTGGGACCGGCACACCAGGCAGGTCATTACGGACCTCGGTTACCGACCCACGAATACGATACGGGAAGTGGGAAACCATGCCTGGGATGAACTAAGAAAAAGGCATCGGAGGGGCGCGGACGATGAGGCCGCGAAAGAACTTGTCAAATGGTCCATGGGCCATCGCCTAATTCTAGTTTGCACGCAGCCCCTCAATCGGAAATACCGGATGATGTTCCGTGACATTTTACTACGATATGCAACGCAGCGCCCTGAGGTTAAACTGCTGATCCGTCCACATCCCTGCGACGGTGCGGGTTTGAAAACGGAGTGGCTGGAGAACGTCGCCCAACAAGTGGCGTCGAGACTGAGATTGGTCGACATTGATCGGCTCGACCTCGCCGCCTGTTCGATCCCCGCGGACGTGGCCGTCAGTGTTCATTCAACCATATTGCATGATTTGAACCAAGCAGGTAAGCCGGTGTTAAGCATTACTCCCGGGGCGGACCAGACATCCATCGTCCGTCTCTACGACACCATACCTGTCGCTATAGATGAACATGAGGCCTTTCTTTGGCTCGACCACCTGTTGGATCGTCCTTCGGCCATCGGCAGGCCTGCCACTACTACCGTGTTTATGAAGAGTTTTCCCCGTGAAGTGAATCGAGCAGTGCGGAAGTGTACCGGGATCTATTGGCGGCGGTGAATCGCGACAAACAACTGTCTAGCAAAAGGTTTGCGGTCCAAATTGAGGATGGAATCCGGATCGTTCCAAATGTGTTGATATTGTTCGTCCTTCTAGCCCATTCCGTGCGGATCACCAAGGACAACAATTCCTCATACCGGCCTCTGCATTAAAAAACGTCTGAGAATGTTCAATCCGACCCTGCCACTCTTTTCCGGGTGAAACTGAGTCCCGAACGTGCTACCTGATCGTACGGCGGCTGTTAATGGAATATCATGGTAATTGGTGGTCGCCAACAAGTTCTCCCGGTGTGTGACAACCGCTGAGAATGCGTGGACGAAATATAAATACGCACCCTGTTCTGTGTCCTCAAATGGAGTCTTAACCCAGCCGTCACTCAGTGCGGGCGACATGATTCGGTTCCATCCAATATGTGGAATCTTGAGTTTTTCCCCAGACGTTGTTGTATTCGGGATCGGGTTCACAGACCCTGGGATCAAGCCAAACCCCTCATGGCGCCCGAATTCTTCACTATACTCCATAAGCAACTGCATGCCGACGCAGATGCCCAGCATGGGGCGGCCGGATTTTGCATGCGCAATAATAGCATCAACCAAGTTTAAACTCTGTAGCCTGTTGATGCAGTGACCAAACGCCCCAACCCCCGGCAGAACCAGATGTCCGGCCCGTTCGATTTCGCTTCGGCTTGAGGTTTGCACTACGTCCCCTCCGGCCACTGTCAAGGCTCTACGCACACTCAGAATGTTGCCGACTCCATAATCGACGAGCACTACTTTTACTGGCATAGGTTTTAAACCCGTCGGGTTGGAATGCCGTGGTCTTCTAGAATCTCTCGAAGCTCTCCCACGGTGAATTTTTTGTAATGGAGAACATGGGCCATGGCTATGGCGTCGACCTTGCCCTTTGTAAACGCATCCACCATGTGTGGACCTTCCCCCATGCCTCCGCTAAGTATCAGGGGGACTGAACAGATTTCTGATGTCTTACGCCCCAACTCGATATCAAACCCTCGGCATAGTCCTTCATGGTCGACCGAAGTCAGCAGAATTTCCCCAGCTCCCCGATCAACGCCTTCTGAAATCCATTCGAGAACATCATAACCAGTCTTTTGGCGGCCGCAGTCTACATAGGCCTCCCACCCACGTCCTCCCGGCCGACGCTTGGCCTCGATACTGAGCACCAAGCATTGAGACCCAAACGCATTGACAACCTGATTGATAAGGTCAGGGTTCCGTATGGCCGCAGTGTTGACGGCGACTTTATCCGCTCCGGATTGGAGCATGAATTCAACATCCTTTACGGAACGAAGCCCTCCACCGACCGTCAGAGGTACAAAGACATTCCTGGCTGTTTCTCGGACCAGGTCGGTCAGGCTGTTATATTCGTACAAGGAGGCGACAACATCCATGTAAATTATTTCGTCAATGCCCTGTTCATAGTAATCCCGAGCAAAGTCTCCCGGAATGCCCACCTTGCGGACGCCTTCCAGATTAACCGGTTTTACGAGATACGGTGCCTTGACGTCTAATCGCGCAATGATACGCGGTAACACGATTAGGTCTCCATCAAGGTTATGAAACGACAGACCATGACAATAGCCAGCATCCTGGTTCATCCAAAAAGTTCTGTTCATCGAAATTCTTATGTTTGGATTATATCTTGGGGATATGGCAATGGCAAGACGCTAAAGAAATCGGTGATGTTCTCTAATCGCGAGAGTCAAGTGAAACTCTTTCCGTCCTTTAAAAAATCAACCGGTATCATGATTCTCTCTGGGGTCAGCACATTGTCTGCTCTAACCCAGGAACAACGGACATTTGTTTACGCGACAATTTAGTTTTTAAAAGCCAGCGGGCTGAGGTAGCCGTTGGCACTGTGCTTCCCGTTGCTTCAGGACCAATTCAGCCGCCTATCACAACTGTCCGATTTCCGGGGGCCACGGCTCGTATTTTTTGTCGCATGTACCGAAATAACCGTTTTATAAGGCCGTCTTCGCCTCTATCAGGCTATAATCGACCAACAACTTCAATCCGTTGGTCAGCTGACGATTCTTATTTTGATATTGAACGGTCCATGTTCGGATCGGGTCTTCATTCGGTTCCAGGTCAAGGCCCGGTTCATAAGAAGAAACAGACCATGCTGCAAAGTGTTGAGAAATGGCCAGTTCAACGCTCTGGCGACTGGGAATGGACCAGCCGCGCTCCCACTCCCCGCGGCGACCGTGCATCCACTTTCGGTGTTTAAGATCCATGTCGATTCCGAACTCATTAAGCGGTCCCAGAATCAGAATCGTTCCCCCTGGTTTCAATAATCGAGCCGCTTTTTCCCAGAAAAAATCGAGATCGTCACCGGCGAACAGACTTATGACACCCACTCCGGTAATGAAGTCAAAGGTTCCATAAAAACGATCGTCAAGGCCGAGAAAATCCGATCTCATAAATTCGTGTTCGGGAATGTATTCCCTCGCTTGTTTGATGAGATCATCGAAAATATCTATACCTAGAAAGCTCCATGATGGAAACTGGCTCTGCATAATGGAAATTAACTCACCGGTGGCACAACCGATATCGAGCAAACGGGCATTCTTCATATTTTTAAGTTTCAGAGTTTCAACAATCCGTCTAAAAGTGAACTTGGGTTCCTTTGCCCATCCTTCTCGAATGTAATGTTGATAATTTCGGTATCGGGGCAGGTCAACGGCCATGATGCCTCTCTCCTATTTTAGGAGTTGTTAAAATTCTGACGAATTGGAGGGTAGAATCATTCCCTGCGATTCCGACCATAGCATACCGTAAGGATATACGGGCACCTTCCCTTTATGGACATTAACGCCGTTTTTACTGTTCGAATAAAAAATCGTCATCAAGATCATCCACAGGTCCACCTTCGGCGGCGGCCCGCCTACGCGCTTCCAATTTGGCGAACTCCTTCGTCAGCAAGGGTATCGTTCTTTGGATATCCTTTGATCCAATGGCGTAACGGAGTCGATTACCAATAGTGACCAGTAACGTTTCGGCTTTCAGATTCCTGCGAACTCTACTTGGGTCGTTAAAAACTAGGAAAACAAACCGATCGGTCAGATAGCTGAGGGCATTTTCCCGGGACTCCTCGGGCAGGCTGGAAAAGGCCGGGCCATCGACTAGAATGCACGGGCAGTCGGTCTGTGCTGCGCCTAGAAAAAGTAGAAGAAGCTTGGTTTGGGCGTCCGCCTTGGCCCATTTGTTTAAAAACCCTTCCGTGCCAGCCAGTTTGTATATTTGGGGTACATTGATGTGATTCTCATTGATATACGGAGACAGTACGCTATCAAATTCCCCGCTAGTTTGGTCCGGTAGACCGATGACTTGTTCAAGTTCATGATTCCCGGAAGAGACAGAAATCTGGGCCAGATACACCTCGTCGGACCAATTGGATGACACCGTTTGATTACCACCGGTCACGGCTTGCATTATGAGCGGGAGATTAAAACGGTTCAGCGGCCGATCCGTGAGCAACACAACCAGCCGGCCACGCGGAATGGCGGTAACGGACGAGTTGAGGCCCTCTACTAGATCATTGGGAGATACGTGGAGTTCACTTTGCTCCTTTAGTGAAATACCTTTATCGCTGGAAGGGGTTTTTCCGGTGATCAAGCGGAAAACCGGTTGGAAGAAGGGGTAGAACAGATAGATTTTTATATAATTCTTGAATAGGGTCCTCACACCACCCAGGAAGAACTTAAAGGGAATAAAATAGATGAAGACCTGCGCCCAGTGGCCGTTGGAGATAATCAGTTTATACCCTACATAATTGATCAGCAGGAACATGGCGACGGACGTGGCGAACCCGCTGATGAGTAGGCTCATATGAGCAATGCGCAGTCTCAGTTCGTACCCATCCAAAAATCCGGCGGTGGAGCCGGCGAATGTCTCGTCCTTCAAGCGTTCCCAGCTTTCATCTGGTACGCGGGGGGCTCCACGGATGAACTCAAACGCCTTGCTCTTTTGGACGGAATAGCCTTTTGCATGCTCGCGCATATCGTCCGAACTATTCACGCCCCTCATAATCACATACAGATACGCAGGAGAGACAATCGCGAGGAACAGCACCAGGATCAGACTGAATATAGGCTCCAGATAGAACATGACGATGACTGCCGGAACAAGGCTGAATATCGGCATGGTGCCGGTCAGGACCTCGATCAGGGTCCGCGCCAGATAGTTCGGCGCCCGGCTCGCTGCGGCGACAGCATAATTGGGCTCCAAAAGGAGCGGGTCTTCCGGGTCAAGGATATTGCCGTGCTCCTTGAGCCTCTCCAGTATCAATTCAAGTGTGTATTCTTCGTACCGCCGGGCCAGTTTTGACGTCAGACGCCTCGATAGGTACTGTGCAACGCCAGACGCAGTCAGGATAAGCGTTACACCTGCGCTGGCGACCATAAGCCCGAATACGGAACGTGGAAGTTCGAAAACAATACCGAACCTATGAAACGGCTCGCCGCTCTGCAAGCTATGAAGAAAAACGATAATGGCCGCCATGCCGACGACCTGGAGCCCTAACTGGACGAGATCCCAGAACAGAACTTTCACCGTCCCGCGGATATCAAAGAGGAGCACGTCCCCAATCAGCCATTTAATGAGAGGCCAAGCACCGGAGGCCCACTCCGCCAGAAAAGCCCTATTGCCAGAGTCTTTCATCCAATTACCTTGTTGATCAAACTCACACGACCAAAAATTCTGATGTCTTAGCTACTGGCCAAGCGAGTGGGTAATAAAGTCTTTCATAGTTCAGGCCGACCGGGGCGGTCCTTTCCTGATTCGGTGAATCGCGGGAAATTTACCACCCTTTCGAAACTATTGTCAAATCCGGCAAACCTCATTGCCGGATTTGTTGACTTGTAGCCAGCGTTGGCACCTGACAAGCGCAGGAGTTGGCTGGTTAAGGTTTACACGTTGGGTGAGCGGGATAATGAGCATGTTCGTAAATAGTGTTAGTGAAGATGCTTACGAAACGCCCATTCACTAAAGATTGCGTTGAATTTTCCGGTACACGAACCTCATGCTCCTGTTAAGAGCTGAACTCATGCCTTGTTGCCCCATGATCGTGCGAAATTGTTGAAAATATGATCTAGGCTTTAGCTTTAAGGCGGTGTAAATCTTACCGATCTTCCTGTTCTGCTGTAGAAACAGTTCCATTGCCTTATCCAAATCCACTGTATGATTCTGAGTTTCTGGATCGGTATAGACATCGTGGAACATCTTGGCGACTTTACGGGAGTCATGGGTGTCCTCTACGTAGGCCCTCGCCCTCTGGCCGAGTTCCGCCCGTTCGTGATAATTGAGGACCAACTCCCGCAATACTTCGTATACGTTGTCTGGAGTGGCAACAGCCAGAGGCGGTTGCTGGCCAAGGTGATGTTGGAGATCTTCCCTGATATAGCAAACGACGGCCTTGCCTAACGCCATGCCCTCCACTGCCAGGACTCCATACCAGCCTATGCGCAATTGATCGAGAACGATATCCGCTTCGCGGTAAATTTTTCGTGCTTCTTCGTTGGATAGATTCTCTATCAATTTAAACCGAAATGGGACCTTTTCAGCCTTCAAACGGTTAATCGCCTGAAGAAAGTACTGGGTGCCTTTGACTGTCCTACGGCTGGGTGCGTGAACGATGAGGGGGTTAGTCTTGTTGACAGGCCCCGACCAGGTCCAGTTTTGAAGATCAATAGAGCGTGGAACGACAACTGACTCGGGGACATATGACTGCAGCTCCGGATCAGGTACGACTATCCGATTGGCCACGGCGGAAAAAAAGCCAAGTAAGCGCTCCTGAGTGGCTTCCGGAAATTTGGCCACCAAGTTGTCAGGGTTCTGATCCACATAGTTATAGGGCGAAAATTGCTTAAATTTGCTGTGTAGCCGAACTTCAGAACCTCGAAAGTTCATGATTACCACTTTACCGGCTGCACGCAGAGCCAGCAGGTCGTATCCGGTTGGAAAGGCCAATCCGGGAGGGAGCAGAAAAAAAGGACGAAAATAGAAGTGGAAGACATCATAGTATGGCGCTACAGCTCTGAATAGTTCGAAATAATTATTGTCCATCGCCGATGCGACTTTGAATGATACGTCCGCTGGATAATTAAAAGTGTTGCCGGCTACCTGGTAACAGTCCGCGGCGAGGTTCATCTCCCGATGCCCCCGGGAGATAGACCATGGCTGCCCAGCCGCTCCGGCTAAGCCATGGAATATACGCAACGCCCTGTTATTTGCTTTATTCTCGTTATCCTTCTTAATTGTGGGGAGATCCAAACCGAGTAACTCTTCATACAATTGAGAAAGTTTTTCCTCTTGTGCGTTCCAAGAATACTCTTTTAACAGGCTATCGTTATCTGCGGTAATATTACGCCGGTAATGATCATAATTGCCAAGGACTTCCTGTATCATTGCCGCCAATTCCTCGGAGTCCCCAGCCGTAAATACCTCCCCCACCGATTTCTGTCGCACGAAACGGGCCATCTCCCGGGTATCGCTCACGACAACGGGAAGACGGGCGTGAAGGTATTCAAATAGTTTGTTCGGTAGAGCCACTTCAGCATTTTCGTAGTGCGGCAGACCGTGAACGCCAACGGTGGCGCTTTTAAGAAATGTTGGCACTTCATTGGGCGCAACATAAGGCACAGTATGCAGGCGGTCGGATGTGCCGTCTTTCCGTGCCGTAAGGTACATTTCCTCAAGGTAGGCGCCACTGGTGTTGGTGACCAGAACCACATGCACGTCGGGCATGTATCGCATGGCTTCCACCAGAGTATGCACACTACGGGCAGGTTTGACCTGGCCAGAGTAGACGGCCAGCGGCGCCCCCGCAGGAAGGCCCACGGCATGGCGTATGCAAAGGTCAGAGTCGGGCTGGTAGTCTTCGATATATGGAGCGTTCAGAACAACGGTGGGCTTCCTCTCCAGGCTATAGTCGTGCTGGAGTTTTTCGGCGAGCGATCCCGAAACGGTAATGAGATGGTGCGCATCATGGATGCAGCGCTGTTCATTTCCTAGAGCATTGTTTCGGATTTCTTCCGGAAGTTCATCGAGGCCTCGGACGTATTCATGAGCGTCGTGGATCCATTTCGTCTCAAAACCGATTTTTTGGAGGCGGTGCAAAAACGTGTGACCTATATCGATGGTATTCATGTCATGAGTGTGAATAATCGATGGTTTTAGCGGTTCAATGAATTCCCAGACGAGTTCCCGGAACTTTATTAGAAACTCACGGATCGGCAGTTTACCGGATAAGTCTTGCGCTTTGTTGGGGTTAGGCACCAGAACAATTGTAAATTCATCCTGTTCATCGATGATGTAATCGTAAGTTTTGGATACGCCGAAGACGATGGTATACAGCCCAAAACGACTCACACTTCTGGCGCTTTTTAAAACCCGGTAGTCCACATAAACCGGATTCGGCACAATCATTACCGCACTTTTCAAATTGTTATGTAGTAATTTAAGTTTAAATACATCTTTGTGGATCATTATGTTTAGGACCTCGGAGAGCATTCGGATTAAAAGTTGAAATGTGTTTTAATCAAGCTTAAGTGCTTTTCTGGCACAGAAGACTTTCAGCGATCATTCCGTTCATTATCGGTTTAATATAAGGTATTCAATACATTACTTAGCTACCATCCAAATAATTTAAAAGTACCATGAAATGCACTACTCAAATTATGGAGATATGCTGAAAATAACTGGTTTCGCATAACCAGGCAGAGTGTTGTCGATCAATAATCTCCAGCGAGTGGCCGTCCGTGCATACTACTATTTTGATGGACACATCGCTAGGTAAAAATTCTCTAGATATGTTTGGTTAATCCTTCGGTCAAACTTTTTACCTCAATCGATCTTTACTTAATTAGATGCCGTTGCACGTCAGCGGTGGTCCCCGGGAATCGGGCAGTTGTGATAGGCTGATTTGGTCTTGAAACAATTGGAGGAATCGATGGGCAGGCGTAAGAGCTACAGCGCCTCCTTCAATTCCAAGGTGGCCCTGGAGGCCATCCAGGGGGACATGACCATAGGCGAGTTGGTGACAAAGTACAGACTCAATCCCAATATGATCACCAGATGGAAAAAGCAGGCCATTGAGGGCATGGAGGACATCTTTTCCCGTGGCGGCCATACTGCTCACGAGGCTTCGGATCAGGCCCGGATCAAGGGAGCTTTCCGCCAATATCGGGGAGTTAACGGTTGAAAGGGCTTTTTTAGCCAAAGCCTTCGGTCACTGAGTCACGGCCGGAGGATGGACATGATTGAGCCCAATCACCGCAAGCTCAGCATCACGCGCCAATGCTCCCCGGCCCGTGTCGGCCGCTCGTCGTTTTATTACGGGGGCAAAGGCGAGGCAGCCCTGAATTTGAAGCTGAGGCGCCTGATGGACGAGCAATGGCTGCGCACGCCCTTTTTCGGCAGTCCCGCCATCTACGAGGGGAAGGCTCCAGCGTGGGCAGGAAAAGGGTGCGCCGTTTAATGCGCAAGATGGGCATTGCCGCCATATACCCAAGCCAAGGACCAGCAAGCCTCATCCAGCCAGCCCGGTCCATCCCCACCTGCTCAAAGGTATGGTTATCGGCCGGTCCAACCATGTGTGGTGTGCCGACATTACCCACATTCCGATGAGCACTGGCTTCATGTACCTGGTGGCGGTGCTGGATTGGCACTCGCGCCGGGTGCTGTCCTGGCGGGTGTCAAACACCCTGGAGGCCGGTTTCCGGGTGGCCGCTCTGGAAGGTGCAATTTCGGAGTACGGCTCGCCAGCCATCTTCAACGCCGCGACCAAGAGCCAACTTACTTCCTTGGCCTTCACCGGCCTGCTAAAGGACAATGGCGTCAGGATTTCCCTGGATGGCCGGGATGCCTGGATGGATAACGTATTCATCGAGCGGTATGGTGGCCGCTCAAGTACGAATGCATCTATATCAATGAATTTGAGGACGGCAAGACCCTGAAAAAGGGGCTGGGAGCCTGGATCGATTTTTACAACACCCGGCGGGGCCATTCAGAGGTGGACCCCAAAAATCGGACAATAGTGTAAGGTGGTATGAATGAGTCCGATGGAGGGACACCAGCTATGAGCAAGACCAAACGCAGGCGCTTTTCGGCCGAATTCAAGGCCACGGTAGCGCTGGAGGCATTGAAGGGCGAGCAGACTCTTTCCGAGCTGGCAGCACGGTTTGACATCCACCCCAATATGATTGCGCAGTGGAAGCGCCAGGCCACCGAAGGCCTGACAGAAGTTTTCTCCAGCAAGGGTGCGAAGCAGCAAGAGGCCGGAGAATCCCAGATCAAGGAGCTTCATGCAAAGATTGGGCAGTTGACCATTGAACGGGATTTTTTGGCCAAGGCCTCCGGTCGCTGAGCTTTGATCGGAGGAAAGCGATGGTGAAGGCAAGCAGGCCCAAGGGATTGAGCATTGTCCGCCAATGTGAGCTCCTGGGAATCAGCCGCTCATCGTTTTATTACGAAGCCACGGGCGAAAACCCGCTGAATATTGAGCTGATGCGCAAGATGGATGAGCAGTTTCTGGAAACGCCCTGGTACGGCTCTCGTCAGATGGTCCGCTGGCTCCGGCGTGAGGGGCATCGCGTGGGCAGGAAGCGGGTGGTGCGGCTGATGCGCAAGATGGGGCTTAGCCCCGTCTACCAGAAGCCCGGGACATCCAAGCCCCAGCCGGGACACAAGGTTTACCCCTATTTACTGCGCGGGGTGGAGATAAGCGAACCCGGCCACATCTGGTGCGCCGATATCACTTATATCCCGATGAGGCGTGGTTTTCTCTACCTGGTGGCGATCATGGACTGGGCCAGCCGCAAGGTGCTGAGCTGGCGACTGTCCAACACCTTGGATGCTGATTTTTGCGTGGCCGCCTTGAGTGATGCCCTGCGAAGGTTTCCCAACCCCCTGATTTTCAATACCGATCAGGGGAGCCAATTCACAAGCTTTGGCTTTACCCAGGTGCTCAAGGATGCTGATATCAAAATTTCCATGGATGGCAAAGGCCGCTGGATGGACAATGTCATGATCGAACGCCTGTGGCGCTCTCTCAAATATGAATGTGTCTATCTGCATGCCTTTGAGACGGGAAGCGAGGCCAGGAAGGGAATCGGCTCCTGGATCGATTACTATAACCAACGGCGACCCCACTCCAGCCTGGATGGCAAAACGCCGGACGAGGCATACTGGGGCCGACCCACGACGGGATTGACCGAAGCGGCGGCATGACAACAACAAATACCATCCACCTTAACTACGCCGCCAAATTGTCTAACGATTGGGGGCCACCTCTTTCCTCGTTGGATAACCGCACCCCAATCAAGCCGCGAAACTGTCCAGCAATTGCGGAACACCGCTCTTTTGCATGTACCGTTTTCCGGTCGGCACACTAAAAATTAAGAGAAAGATACAAACATTTTTGATGGACATGCGCCAGAAGTAATAATATAAATAGTCAAAACTACCATAAGGGCGTGTTTGATTTTTCTATTTAAAAAGTCTCGTGCGCATTTTCAAACCGCTGTAGTGCTTACTCCGAAGCAACAATAGCCAAATGGATAGGTCACATTACACTTTGATCATAGGGGTTGTCTGTGCAGTTTATCGATCTTAAAAAGCAATATGAGCAAATAGCCGAAAAAGTTAATGCAAGGATTCAGGAGGTACTGGAGGGCGGCCGTTTCATCATGGGGCCGCAAATTGGCCAACTGGAGCAAAACCTTTGCACCTTCACCGGATCGGAACACTCCATAACCTGCTCAAGTGGAACAGACGCGCTGCTGCTTGCCATGATGGCACTTGGGGTAAAGGCCGGCGACGAAGTAATTACCACTCCGTTTACGTTTATCGCTACCGGCGAAATGATTGCCATTTTAGGCGCCAAGCCGGTTTTTGTTGATATTCAAGCAGACACCTACAACATTGACCCTGATGAGGTGGAAAAAGCCATCACCCCCCAAACCAAGGCGATCATTCCGGTTAGCCTCTATGGCCAGCCAGCGGACATGGACGCCATAAACCAAATCGCAGAATCGGCTGGCCTGCCGGTTATAGAGGATGGCGCCCAAAGCTTCGGTTCTACCTATAAGAACCTGAAATCGTGCAATCTATCCACCATCGGTTGCACCAGCTTTTTCCCAGCCAAGCCGCTGGGCTGCTATGGCGACGGTGGTGCTTGTTTCACCAATGACCAGAGTCTGGCCGAAAAAATGAGGCATCTTCGTGCCCATGGCCAGGACCGCCGCTATCATCACCCCATAATTGGCCTAAACGCCAGAATGGACACCTTGCAAGCGGCCATCCTGCTGGAAAAACTGGCCGTGTTCCCGGACGAGGTCAAGTCCCGAGGCGAAATCGGCGCCCGCTACACCGAGCTGTTCGGCAGCAAGGTGAAGACCCCGGTCATCCCAGATGGTTCCACCCATGTTTATGCGCAATACACCATTGAGGTTGAAAACCGGGCTGCGGTGCAGGAGGCCCTCAAAGAGCAGGACATTCCCACGGCAGTGCATTATCCAATCCCACTCCACTTGCAGCCGGCCTTCTCGTTCTTAGGTCTGGGCAAAGGTTCATTCCCCGTAGCCGAGGCAGCATCGGAAAAGGTGATGAGTCTGCCAATGCATCCGTATCTGAGCCATTCAGATCAGGACAAAATAGTCGAAGCAGTACTTAACGCCGCATAACAGTTAGGGCTTTATCGTGAATTACAAATCAGAAATCATCGGAAAAATTAAAAACAAGACTGCTCTTGTCGGGGTTATCGGTATGGGCTATGTAGGCCTGCCCATTGCCCTGCGTTTTGCAGAAGTTGGTATAAGCGCCTTGGGGCTGGACATCGACCCCAAAAAAATCGAATCTATCAATGCAGGCCAGAGCTACATAGAGCATATACCCAGTTCTGTTATTGCCGAAAGAATCAACCAGGGCCTTTTCAGCGCTACGGATGATTTTAGCCGCATGACTCAATGTGACGCCCTGATAATAGCGGTGCCCACCCCCCTTACCGACAAAATGGAGCCGGACTTGTCCTATGTGGAGTCTACGGCCGATACCATTGCCCAATATTTGAGGGCCGGTCAGGCGGTAAGCCTGGAATCCACAACCTATCCGGGGACTACCAGGGAACATCTTCTGACCCGGTTTACCAAAAACGGCCTGACGCCCGGTGATGATTTCTTTTTGATCTACAGCCCCGAAAGGGAAGACCCCGGCAACAAGGATTTCTCCATACGTCAAATTCCTAAAGTTGTGGGCGGTATATCCGAAGACTGCCGCCAGGTGGGCGAGGCCCTCTACGGCTCAATCGTGGACAGGGTGGTTCTGGTCAGCTCTCCCGAAACAGCAGAAATGACCAAGCTGTTTGAAAACATCTTCCGTAGCGTAAACATCGCCTTGGTCAACGAGTTAAAGATGCTGGCAGACCGCATGGGGATCAACGTGTGGGAGGTGATAAACGCCAGCGCCACCAAACCGTTCGGCTTCATGCCCTTTTTTCCAGGGCCAGGATTGGGCGGGCATTGCATACCCATTGATCCGTACTATTTGAGCTGGAAGGCCAAGGAGTATGATTTTACCACCAGGTTCATCGAATTGGCTGGCGAGATCAACACGGGCATGCCCTACTGGGTGGTCCAGAAGACCGCCGAGTTGATGAACGGGTGTAAAAAATGCCTTAATGGTTCCAAGATCATGTTGATTGGGGTGGCCTACAAAAAGAATGTGGACGACATGAGGGAGTCGCCAGCCCTTCGCATCATTGAATTATTCCAGAAATCGGGTGTGGAAATCTGTTACCACGACCCCCACATACCCACCCTGCCGCCGTCGAGAAACTATGCCTTTGATATGAGTTCAGTGGAGCTTACTCCCGAAGAAATATCCAAGTGCGATGCTGTGGTAATCATCACAGATCATGACAGGGTCGATTACCGTATTTTGGCTGAGCACGCACAGCTTGTGGTGGATACCAGAAACGCCATGTCTGGCAAGGCAATATACGGCCCGAATATCAATAACGCCTGATTACAGGCAAAATCAATATACAGGTATACAATGTCAAATAACGTTCAAGTTGCGGTTATCGGTGCGGGTTACTGGGGAAAAAACCTTATAAGGAACTTCAATGCCTTGGGGGCTTTAAAGGCTATTTGTGAAAGCAACCCTGATACGCTGAAGTCTTTCAAGGAACAATATCCCGACGCAGAGGGTGTTGGCGCCCTTGATCAAGTGCTTTCAGATCAAAGTATTGATGCATTGTGCGTTTCCACCCCCGCTGAAACCCACTACGATGTTGTCCGCCAGGCCCTTTTGGCTGGTAAGCATGTATATGTGGAAAAGCCCTTGTGTCTGGACCCTGCCGAAGGCCAAGAGCTTGTTAAACTAGCCCGGGAGAAAAAACTAGTTCTCATGGTGGGGCATTTACTGCATTACCATCCTGTGGTTATCAAACTCAAGAAAATGCTCAACGACGGTGTTTTAGGCCAGCTGCAATACATTTATTCCAACCGGTTAAACTTGGGCAAAATTCGCACGGAAGAGAACATCCTGTGGTCCTTTGCACCTCATGATATATCTCTAATATTGTCTTTTACCGGCCAGTTCCCCGAAAGCGTTACCGCTTTGGGGTCGCATTTTATCAATAAAAATATCGCCGACGTAACGGTTAGCACTTTCACTTTCCCGTCCGGCGCTTCTGCTCATATTTTCGTGTCGTGGCTGCATCCTTTCAAAGAGCAAAAACTTGTGTTGGTTGGCGACCATGGAATGATCGTGTTCAACGACACCGAGCCAGAGGACAAGCTCCTTCTCTATCCCCATTCCATCACCTGGAAAAACGGTATGCCGGTGCCGGATAAGAAGGAGGCGATCAAAGTTGAGTACGACAAGACTGAGCCGTTGCGCGAAGAATGCGCCCACTTCCTTGATTGCGTGGCCACGGAAACTAATCCGATTACCGACGGCAGCGAAGGGCTGAAGGTTTTACAGGTATTGGCGGCTTGCCAGCAGTCCATGGAAAACAATGGCGCAATGGTCAAGCTTTCACCTCAGCCGGAAAAGGCCTTTGAGTACATGCTGCATCCAAGTGCTGTGGTCGATGAGGGTTCTGAAATTGGTCGCGGCACCAAAATATGGCATTTTTCCCATATCCTGCCCAAGACAGTGATAGGCGTAAATTGCAACATAGGTCAAAATGTGGTCATCGGCCCGGAAGTTACGGTTGGCAATGGTTGCAAAATTCAAAACAACGTTTCGGTTTATAAAGGTGTAACCCTGGAAGACCATGTATTTTGCGGTCCTTCAATGGTGTTTACCAATGTGTTTAATCCTCGTTCAGAAGTAAGCCGGATGGATGAGGTGCGCCCCACGCTGGTCAAAAAGGGGGCAAGCATCGGCGCCAACGCTACTGTTGTATGCGGCCATTCTTTGGGTGCGTATTGCTTTATCGGTGCTGGAGCCGTGGTAACGCATGACGTTCCTGATCATGCACTCATGGTCGGTAACCCGGCCCGCTTAACGGGCTACGTCTGCCAATGCGGCGAAAAGCTCCAAGGTGCGGTCGCCACAGGTTATAAATGCTCTAGTTGCGGTAAAACATACAAAGTAACTGACAATGCCGGGCTATTTGAAATATAGCCTGATCCGTCATGATCCAACAAAATTTGGCGAGTACAGGGTTAAGCGATGTGATGAGTGTGGCTTTTCCCCGGTTTTAGGACAAGGGTCTGGGAAAAAAACGAACCACTAAGCTGAGGAAAGCCCATAGGTTATATTGCATAGTCATTCACAAAAAGACTACGACATTTTACGCAGTCGACGCAGAAGGCCATGTGTGCAAACGAGGCCCGTTTGAAAGCATTGCGGCCAATTCTTTTTAAACGGTAGGCCATTGGTCAAATCAGGATATGCGGGTTGCCCTGGAAACCTGTGGGATGACTTGGTGGGTGGTTGACGTGCTGCGCTAGGCGGGGAAATATCCTATAGTTGTAGCTACCTGCCAATTCAAGATGATTGCTCTCCGCAAGAAAATAAGTAATCGCCATTATGCCCGTGCACTTGCCGAAAATCTGCATGAGGGTTTGGCTCAAAAAACACTGCGTATGTACCAGAGTAAAAGACACGCCGAGCCAGGGCGTTGATGCAGACCAGGACCACACTTTAAAGCGACATACATGAGCAAAAGCATGGCGAAGGCAATGCTGCGTTCGGTTGGTGTTGAGATAAAAAAGAGTCAGCGGCCCAAAGAGAAACATTGGGAAACAGTCCTGGACAATCCGGCAGCTCCCTTGTGGATAAAACCGCTTTTGGTAACACATCACGGCAGCTGGCAGCACCTCACAACCAAAGTCAAGACACTGGTGCCATGATCAATCAGGAGTTGAGCGATTGGCCGGAAGCAGAGCTGCTATGTTGCAATGCGGCCCCATTGTCACCATGGGTAATCTGAGCGGAATAGGGGATGAGAAGCGGTTATAACGTGCACATCAAATGGCCAGTTGTGCTGGCATCTTTCCGCGACAGCCGTTCCTTACAGCGCCGGGGAGGGATAACAAAGCAGGGCCGCAGCTTGATCGCCACTTTTCAGTCCAGGCGGCCTAGCGGCACTGCGAAGTAAACGTCTCACGCCGCCCCTTTGGGCAACTGAACTAAAAGCTGATCGTCAAACGGGGCTGGAAGGTTGCGGCGGTAACTCTGATCAGAACGCTGTCAGATTTAGCGTTCAATTTTTAAGAACCGGTGAAGTTTTGAAGCCGGCATATCTTGCTGTGGTTTGAGAAAGAGCGGTGGTCCCCGGGAATCGGGCAGTTGTGATAGGCTGATTTGGTCTTGAAACAATTGGAGGAATCGATGGGCAGGCGTAAGAGCTACAGCGCCTCCTTCAATTCCAAGGTGGCCCTGGAGGCCATCCAGGGGGACATGACCATAGGCGAGTTGGTGACAAAGTACAGACTCAATCCCAATATGATCACCAGATGGAAAAAGCAGGCCATTGAGGGCATGGAGGACATCTTTTCCCGTGGCGGCCATACTGCTCACGAGGCTTCGGATCAGGCCCGGATCAAGGGAGCTTTCCGCCAATATCGGGGAGTTAACGGTTGAAAGGGCTTTTTTAGCCAAAGCCTTCGGTCACTGAGTCACGGCCGGAGGATGGACATGATTGAGCCCAATCACCGCAAGCTCAGCATCACGCGCCAATGCTCCCCGGCCCGTGTCGGCCGCTCGTCGTTTTATTACGGGGGCAAAGGCGAGGCAGCCCTGAATTTGAAGCTGAGGCGCCTGATGGACGAGCAATGGCTGCGCACGCCCTTTTTCGGCAGTCCCGCCATCTACGAGGGGAAGGCTCCAGCGTGGGCAGGAAAAGGGTGCGCCGTTTAATGCGCAAGATGGGCATTGCCGCCATATACCCAAGCCAAGGACCAGCAAGCCCCATCCAGCCAGTCCGGTCTATCCCCACCTGCTCAAAGGTATGGTTATCGGCCGGCCCAACCATGTGTGGTGTACCGACATCACCTAAACTGACCAGCAATTGCGGACCACCGCTGGGAGAGGTGGACCCCAAAAATCGGACAATAGTGTAAGGTGGTATGGATGAGTCCGATGGAGGGACACCAGCTATGAGCAAGACCAAACGCAGGCGCTTTTCGGCCGAATTCAAGGCCACGGTAGCGCTGGAGGCATTGAAGGGCGAGCAGACTCTTTCCGAGCTGGCAGCACGGTTTGACATCCACCCCAATATGATTGCGCAGTGGAAGCGCCAGGCCACCGAAGGCCTGACAGAAGTTTTCTCCAGCAAGGGTGCGAAGCAGCAAGAGGCCGGAGAATCCCAGATCAAAGAGCTTCATGCAAAGATTGGGCAGTTGACCATTGAACGGGATTTTTTGGCCAAGGCCTCCGGTCGCTGAGCTTTGATCGGAGGAAAGCGATGGTGAAGGCAAGCAGGCCCAAGGGATTGAGCATTGTCCGCCAATGTGAGCTCCTGGGAATCAGCCGCTCATCGTTTTATTACGAAGCCACGGGCGAAAACCCGCTGAATATTGAGCTGATGCGCAAGATGGATGAGCAGTTTCTGGAAACGCCCTGGTACGGCTCTCGTCAGATGGTCCGCTGGCTCCGGCGTGAGGGGCATCGCGTGGGCAGGAAGCGGGTGGTGCGGCTGATGCGCAAGATGGGGCTTAGCCCCGTCTACCAGAAGCCCGGGACATCCAAGCCCCAGCCGGGGCACAAGGTTTACCCCTATTTACTGCGCGGGGTGGAGATAAGCGAACCCGGCCACATCTGGTGCGCCGATATCACTTATATCCCGATGAGGCGTGGTTTTCTCTACCTGGTGGCGATCATGGACTGGGCCAGCCGCAAGGTGCTGAGCTGGCGACTGTCCAACACCTTGGATGCTGATTTTTGCGTGGCCGCCTTGAGTGATGCCCTGCGAAGGTTTCCCAACCCCCTGATTTTCAATACCGATCAGGGGAGCTAATTCCCAAGCTTTGGTTTTACCCAGGTGCTCAAGGATGCTGAGATCAAAATTTCCATGGATGGCAAAGGCCGCTGGATGGACAATGTCATGATCGAACGCCTGTGGCGCTCTCTCAAATATGAATGTGTCTATCTGCATGCCTTTGAGACGGGAAGCGAGGCCAGGAAGGGAATCGGCTCCTGGATCGATTACTATAACCAACGGCGACCCCACTCCAGCCTGGATGGCAAAACGCCGGACGAGGCATACTGGGGCCGACCCACGACGGGATTGACCGAAGCGGCGGCATGACAACAACAAATACCATCCACCTTAACTACGCCGCCAAACTGTCTAACGATTGGGGGCCACCTCTCTCAGCTCTGGGGTACATGAACCCGGCTCAATATGAGATGATCAATATGGCTGCTTAACTACGTGTCCACAAAAATTGGGGAAGATCAGTGGAAACGATCCCCGATGAAGATTTCGCTACCCGCCAGAAAATGCGTAGGGCAGTATTCGAGTATATCGAGGTTGATTGAAACCGTAACAGGAGTCACAGTGCCAACGGGCACATCAGCTCACCGGCCTTTGGAAACACAACTGTCGCTTAACCATATGTCGGTCTTTGATGGGTTAGATCGCTGAGCTATGGTGTTGGAAGGGAGAAAAATGTCTGGGAAGGTGTTAACTGTGTTGGGCGCCAGACCTCAGTTTGTCAAGGCAGCTCCGGTAAGTAAGGCTATCGCGATGCAAAGTGACATTACGGAGTTAATTGTACATACTGGCCAACACTATGATACGGAAATGTCTGAAATCTTTTTTACGGAACTTCGGATTCCGCAGCCGGCATACAACCTAGGCATTCAAGGTGGAGGCCACGGTTTGATGACAGGTAGGATGCTGGAGGCGATTGAAGGTGTCATTGAGCGTGAAAAGCCAAACATATTGATGGTATACGGCGATACAAATTCTACATTGGCTGGCGCACTTGCCGCTGCTAAACAAAACATCCCAATAGCACATGTTGAGTCAGGTTTGCGTTCGTATAACCGGCGTATGCCTGAGGAAATTAACAGGGTGGTGACTGATCACCTTAGCTCCTTATTGATATGTCCTACTTCTGCCTCAGTGGAAAATTTGGCGGCGGAAGGTGTTACAGAAGGAGTACACAATGTCGGCGATGTTATGTTCGATGCTGTCCTAATGGTGAGAGATATTGCCATGAAACGGTCATCAATTTTACAAAAATTAAATGTGAGAGAGGGCAACTATGACGTTGCCACCGTGCACAGGGCTGAGAATACTGATTCTTTTGAAGCGCTTGAAGAAGTGATTAGTTACCTAAAAAAGCAGGCAGAAGCTCACATGGTGGTGCTGCCGCTTCACCCACGAACAAAGGCAGCAGTGCTTCGTTTCGGTCTTGATCTTGAGGGACTTATGACTTGCCCCCCATTGGGTTATCTAGATATGACAAGGCTTGTTATGGGGGCATCAAAAGTAATGACAGACTCCGGTGGGTTGCAAAAGGAGGCATATTTCCATAAAAAGCCCTGTATCACTCTGCGAAATGAAACTGAATGGGTTGAGACAGTTCAGTGTGGCTGGAATCAGCTTTGGAAACATCCAATAGAGAGCAAGAAGCGGACACTTATTAATGAATACGGTGATGGTGACGCATCTGCAAAGATAATCGCATTACTGCATCAACTGCTGTGATGGCGCATATAACAACACCGGTAGTCCACGGAATTGGACAGTTGTGGTAGACTAAATTGGCCCGAGACGCCTTGCAAATGGCCATATGGCGACCATTCCTAAGGGCATTCTGTTCATTTTGATCAAGGCGGTTAGTAATGCTCCAGAAAGTATCAGACCATTTAAGCCAAACATGAGCTGACTTGCAGCATTAGCGGCAAGGGAAACTGTTATGACGACGCCGTGACCGAAACTTCTTTCATACACAGAGGTGGACCCCAAAAATCGGACAATAGTGTAAGGTGGTATGGATGAGTCCGATGGAGGGACACCAGCTATGAGCAAGACCAAACGCAGGCGCTTTTCGGCCGAATTCAAGGCCACGGTAGCGCTGGAGGCATTGAAGGGCGAGCAGACTCTTTCCGAGCTGGCAGCACGGTTTGACATCCACCCCAATATGATTGCGCAGTGGAAGCGCCAGGCCACCGAAGGCTTGACAGAAGTTTTCTCCAGCAAGGGTGCGAAGCAGCAAGAGGCCGGAGAATCCCAGATCAAAGAGCTTCATGCAAAGATTGGGCAGTTGACCATTGAACGGGATTTTTTGGCCAAGGCCTCCGGTCGCTGAGCTTTGATCGGAGGAAAGCGATGGTGAAGGCAAGCAGGCCCAAGGGATTGAGCATTGTCCGCCAATGTGAGCTCCTGGGAATCAGCCGCTCATCGTTTTATTACGAAGCCACGGGCGAAAACCCGCTGAATATTGAGCTGATGCGCAAGATGGATGAGCAGTTTCTGGAAACGCCCTGGTACGGCTCTCGTCAGATGGTCCGCTGGCTCCGGCGTGAGGGGCATCGCGTGGGCAGGAAGCGGGTGGTGCGGCTGATGCGCAAGATGGGGCTTAGCCCCGTCTACCAGAAGCCCGGGACATCCAAGCCCCAGCCGGGGCACAAGGTTTACCCCTATTTACTGCGCGGGGTGGAGATAAGCGAACCCGGCCACATCTGGTGCGCCGATATCACTTATATCCCGATGAGGCGTGGTTTTCTCTACCTGGTGGCGATCATGGACTGGGCCAGCCGCAAGGTGCTGAGCTGGCGACTGTCCAACACCTTGGATGCTGATTTTTGCGTGGCCGCCTTGAGTGATGCCCTGCGAAGGTTTCCCAACCCCCTGATTTTCAATACCGATCAGGGGAGCCAATTCACAAGCTTTGGCTTTACCCAGGTGCTCAAGGATGCTGAGATCAAAATTTCCATGGATGGCAAAGGCCGCTGGATGGACAATGTCATGATCGAACGCCTGTGGCGCTCTCTCAAATATGAATGTGTCTATCTGCATGCCTTTGAGACGGGAAGCGAGGCCAGGAAGGGAATCGGCTCCTGGATCGATTACTATAACCAACGGCGACCCCACTCCAGCCTGGATGGCAAAACGCCGGACGAGGCATACTGGGGCCGACCCACGACGGGATTGACCGAAGCGGCGGCATGACAACAACAAATACCATCCACCTTAACTACGCCGCCAAACTGTCTAACGATTGGGGGCCACCTCTCACTCAAGGTGTAACAGATCCACGGCGAGTGCTTCGCCACCCGCCATAATATACGCTGGGCGGTGTTCGAGGAGATTGAGGTTGACTACAACCGTAACAGAAGGCACAGTTCCAATGTCAACATCAGCCCGTTGGCCTTTGAAAACAAATTTGTCGCTTAGTCGTCTGTCCGTCTTTGATGGGTTTGATCACAGGGGGCCTGGAACGACTTTTATAACACCCTGCGGGGCCATTACTCGTTGGATAACCGCACCCCGGATCAGGCATACTTCCGGGGCGCCCCAAAGACGGCCTAAAGATGACCGGCCAAATCATCCTTAATCAAGCCTCCAAATTGTCCAATAATTTGGATTCATCCCTTGAGGAGCCGCCGTTTTGTAAGGCCCAAGATTCTGGAGTGAATCTTTGTCTTCTGTTTGTTCGCTAGTATTGAATTCTGTTTCCTCTGACGCGCGGGTCTTAAAACAAGCACAATCTGCCGCCAATGATGGGCATTCGGTTACTATTGTGTGCATCCGGGAAAAGCCAGATGACTGTTATCGAGAGACCATTAACGGGGGCGTCAAAATCATTCGTTGCGATTATTTGCCACAGACGATGCAAGATAAAAAGCTACGACGGCTTCCAGCCCCTTTGCGCAAATTGAGCGGCATGCTTGCCATGTTGTTGGCTATTTGCCAAGTAAAACCATACATTTTACATTGTCACGACGTATACACACTTCCCTTAGGGGCGGTTGCCAAAACTCTTCTGCGTTGCCGCTTAATATATGACGCCCACGAAATATACGAGCATGCTGCGGGGAATAATGATAACCACGCCAGAAAGTTTCGCTTGGTCCACAGGGCCTTTGCAGGCTTTTGCGACGGATTCGTGACCATTAATTCTTCCTTGGCTGCTTGGTATGGACATCATTATCCAGCACTTCCCAAGGCGGTGGTGGTGATGAACGCTACGACACAGCAAGAACCCATAGCGTATGACGGGCGTCTTCACCGCGCAGCTGGCTTGCCGCCGGAAGTGAAGATACTGCTTGTACAAGGCGGGCTGACCCCCCATCGCGGGCTGGAAAAAGTTGCAGAGTCTTCCGCTCATCTGCCGCCGGAATGGGCGGTGGTAATGATGGGAAATGGCTGCTTGCGGGAATCGCTTAGTCAAACTGCTGAAAAATTACGGGTAAATAGTAACTTGCCACATGCACCACTGGTTTTGATTCCAGCAGCTCCCTTAAAGGAACTCCCTCAGTGGACAGCAGGAGCTTCTATCGGTCTGATACCCTACGAAAATACCGGGCTCAATCATTGGTTTTGTACGCCCAACAAACTGTGGGAATATCCAGGAGCCGGTGTACCTGTGCTGGCAAGCCCGTTCCCTGAAATGAAAAAAATGATTACATCGTACGGTTTCGGATGGCTTTTAGATGATGACTGGAAGGCTGCAGAGTTGGCCGATCAAGTAACAAAAATCAGCTCGAATGAGATAGTCGAACGCCAAAATTGTTGTAAGCGTTTCGTTGATAGCGAAAACTGGAACAAGTATGCTCTTCGCTTGTTGGCCCTTTATAGACAGCTAGGCGCCTAACATTTTTGGCGACCAACGTCCTGGAAGACCGTCATGGGCTCAAGGCATTTCTGGCGGCCGCCCAGGTCTCGTTGGAACACTACTATGAAATAACATGCGACCCTACTCTGGCCGACGCCATCCTGGATCGATTGGTGTATAGCGCCCACAAAATACAACTCAGATGAGAACCTATAAGGAAAACATTCAACCTTGACTCGGGAGACCACAAAAGCGTAAATCAAAACAACAGCGTCGCTTCGCGCCGATTAAGTGGACGCTTTGCTCCGGTCGATGGCCGCTTTCAACCGGAGCAGGTGGCCGGATTCAACTATATAAGCAACAAATACGAATGAATTGGGATTAGCAAAATGATCATCGGGGAACGAGTTATAGCTGTTATCCCGGTTAGGGGCGGCAGCAAGGGAATCCCTCGAAAAAACGAATGCGACCTGGGTGGTCATCCCCTGATGGCCTGGGCCATTCAGACGGCCAGGTGTTGTCGTCCGGAAATTGATCGCGTGATTGTATCGACCGAAGACGAGACCTTGGCCTGTACAGCCAAACGGTACGGTGCCGAAGTGTATCCACGCTCCGCACATCTGGCGTCGGATACAGTCGGTGTTCATCAGGTGCTCCTGGACCTGCGTAGCAGGCTCAAAGAGGAGGGCGAGACGGCCAAATACTGGGTTCTATTGGAAGCGCCCTCGGCTTTTCGCAGCCCCGAACTACTTCGAGAGGCCTTGTCCTTACTTGAATCCGGTTATACGTCTGCCGCCAGTTTCCGGAAGGCCCGGACCCATCCTATTCAGGCCTGGAAACTCCTTGATGGTTCGATCAGTACCTATATCCCTGATGCCAATCCATGGGTGACTCGCCAAGAACTGCCGGAAGCCTACGAACTCACTGGTGAAGTATATGCGTTCGAAATCGACGCGCTTAGACGGGAAAGCGCCTCGTTGCTACAGGGCAGATGCGGAGCGGTTCTGGTGGATAGCGACCTTTCGGTGGACATCAACTCGCCGTGGGACCTCGAACTGGCCCGAGTGCTTTTTCCTAGGAGTCCTCTCGCTCGACTAAGCATGGATTAGCCAGCCCGTCGCCTTTCCAATTTCACCCGCCTTCAGGGAGCCCGAAACTTAACGAGATTTCGGCGTTCTTACTCCATATCATCCACATACTGCATTAGACGGTCGATGAACCTCCCGTCGATGACGCCCCATCTTTCGGCGAACTCGATCTGGGCCGAAGCCGTCTCCCGGTAAAACTGATCATCTTGCACCAGTCGCTTGATCAAGTCTTCATATTCCTGGTGCTTGCGCATTGTAAGAACTCCGGGCAGATCTTCATACGCAGCCAGGTTAAAATTATAAAAATCGTAGTTTACTACTGGCTTGCCGCAGGCTGTAGCCCATCGGATAACACTAGAGAAATCAGATATAAGAATATCATGACGGGGAATATTGGGAATGACGTTTCCCCAGATAACCGGAATATTCAGTTGACTGAATACCGCCTTATCATCAGGAGCGGTTGATGGATGCACGCTGACCGTCAGTTCGACACCGCTTCCGCGAAATTGAACCAGACCTTTAACAAGCTCTAAGTAAGAAGCCGGGAACTCCGTGAACTCTCCCCTTGTGGGATGATAGCTTGGAGGCATGGCCAGAAGGACTTTGGTTGAATTTTCGTTAATTTTCCGGGGAATCCGAAAAGCCGCCCTGACGTTGTCATCCATTTTAAGCCCATGCCAGATGACGTCCCCATTAACCGAGCCCGCCACTCGCACTCTGTCGGCGGCGAAGCCTTCGTGTACGACATGCTCCGCGTACTGCTCGGAAGGCGCCAGGAATATATCCGCTTCGCTTCCATAGACATTCCATGGCCTTGCGACCGAGGCGCCCACCCCTTCCCAGGCTAGTATTATTTCAGGCCTGAACATCAGATGGCCCTCGTTTTGCCCCTTTTTTATCCAGTGAGAGTATTGCGTTCTAATAATATCGCCGCCTGGCGCGTCAATATGGAAACTCCGCCCAGTCTTAATTTTATTGGCTAGGTCGGTTTCCAAATCTTCCATGCCGCTATAACCATATGGGCAGCATAGTATAGGGATGCCAGCTTCTTTTGAAGCACTGGTCAACATGAAATCTCCAGCGATGCCGTCACTGGAAACAATAATTCCTTTGGGAGCGATGGATTGAATAGCTGATCGACAGGCACCCATTTTTTTTCGGAAAATATCGAAGTTGGCCGTAAAGGTCCGAGCATTTCCCCGCGGTAGGGACTCGATTATCCCAGACTTGAACTGGGCGTCATGCTCAGATTCAGTCTCGCTAACGCTACCAATAAAATCATCCACGGAATATATCTTACAAGGCTTCTCGTTTAATTCTGCCCTGCGTTGGTCATCTAGAGAGTCAATGGGAAAACTCAACCACAAGCCGATTTCAATGCCGCGTTCCAATAACCGGTCGGCGATAGCAAGCTGACTAATTTTCCCGGCAGTTCTGGGGATCACTAACAGTAACACTAACAGCGTTCCCTTTTTTCATCATATTGGGCCGTGGTGGCAATTATGGGGATGTAGTAGGATATCCCACGTTTTTTTCAGAGCTCCCAATGGGCTTGGCAGCGATTGAGTACTGTGCCAAAACCGGTCGCGTTTTACTCGATCGGCAGCCTGTGCCAGGGCCATAGCGGCCTGCTCGCTGTTTTTTGCGCACAATGCGAATCCCTGCTCTACGGCAGGAAGGCGATCAAAATCGTAGAAGACGCTCATTGCCTCAATCAAGTTGGGATGGCTGGCCATGTATATCGGTAATGCCATGAGTCGCGGCGAAAACCGGTTTACATACACCGCATCAAGCATTGAGTTCGACAGAGTGCTGGTAACGCTTGTACAGGCCGCGATAATCTGCTCGACTTTTAGTTGATCATCAAGGTAAACTACAAGGTCAAAATCAGCCAGTAAAGACAATATCCGTTCCCTCTGCTCCTGTACGGAGGAGGGGTGAGGGCGATATAGCACCTTCCGCTCCCCAGTAGCCCGCACTGCTTCGGCCCAATGGGCGATACTGTCGATGTAACCGTCAACGTGATCGAGCGGCTGGCAGAAAAAGCCGTGTAGAACGTCGTCAGGGGGGCACCCTAAACGAATGCGCATCTCACGATGAATGGCGGTGAAGTTCATTTCGGCATAGCATGCATGGCGCGGAGAGCCTACCACTTCGCTGGACCAGCTGTGTCTTTCTTTGGTTCGCTTGGTGGCGTACTCGTCTTGCACCAGATAACAATCCGGATGCCGTCCAAAGAACAGATTAGTATCCCCCCAGAAGTCCTGCAACATGAATGTGGGGCATTTCGCGTGGTAGAGCGCGGCTTCATCGACCCCCCCCTCCCCCGGGGTGCTTAGCCCGACGAGAATGACATCCGGCTGAAAACGGACCAACAGGCTTGCGACGGCGTCCAAAAGTATTTCAGCATCGCTGCTATCGCCAGATGAAAGGATAACGGGCGCCTCAACCTGATGGTGTGGGACATGATGAGCGTTAAATATAGAGGATGCCGGCTCTTGGGATAGTACCGTTACCGTAATCCGATCCAGGCCGGCCACGTATTTCCATAGTTCAAGGATACCCAGCGCCGCGCAGACAGAACGTGCCGTCAAAATGGCTTTCATAGTCGCAGGCTCCTCCAGATTCCGGCCTGGATATCAGCACGCCGGAACAGGTAGTGAAACTTGTTCCATTCGCCCTGTGGGACATGGCCGCCCTGGTTTTCAATCAGGGCCAGTACACAGAGAGAACGGAGGTTTAAGCTCTTAATAACTGGGACCCAATCTTCGGAATTGATGCTGCGCGTAGTCGTCGCGGAGTTGAAATAGCCCCTCAGAAGGGCCGAGCCCAATTGAATCATAACCTGATCCGGTAGTGGATGGACCATGACCAAACGTTCAAGAGCATAGGCCAGTTCAAATTCCAAGGGAAGAAAACTGTGGTGAACATCTTCAAAATCGATGACCATCAAACCACGGTTTGTCATCAGAAAATTGGTAAGGTTGGCGTCACCGTGAAGGGGTTGTCGCGGCAAATCCAATCTTTCGAAGTCAAGCGTACTGTCTTCAGCGATTTCGCGTACATCCCGGTTTTTGACCTTACATGTCCAGTCTCCATTGGCCAGCGCAGTACGCACACGGGAAAGACAAAAAATTCGTTGCTGGGTTTCCTTCTTCCAATGAATACGGTCGGGGTGCCTTTGCAAGGCGTTGTGGAACTTGGCCAGAAGCCGACCAAGTGCGAATAAATCTTCGGGATCGGGACGAAGGAAACGGTGGATATGATAGCGAACCGCCCACAGGACGCCCTGGTCCCAAACATGTTTCACTGCCCCTACTCGCCGTGGTTCAAACGCTGGCTCGGGAGTCAATATATCCTGTTTGATGAGCCATTGGATCAAGCAATAAGATTTGGCGGATTCATGATACCGTTCCGGGTGAAGCCACTTGACCAACCAACCGTTTGAATCATCATATCCGCGTACCCTATACATATCCAGAAATCGTTCGCCCAGGTAAAGGCGCTCCGCTAAATCCACCACGATATCTGGTGAAAAAAAACGTTCAAGAGCCTGCTTCTCCGCGCCGAAGGCTGGTTTGAATTCGGCATGGGGCAGCTCAGTTATGGCAACCCAGGCGGGTTCCCTATTTTTTTGCTTCCACATGGTACCATTGAATGGGGTCGCCAGCGGGTACGGATTCTTTCAGATTCCAATTTGCGACTATAGGCCAATGCTCGACCGGTATACCCAAACAGGGCCACGCGAAACGAACCGTTTCGAAGGAGAGGCCCATGCCTGGCGTCAGGTCTTTTTTCGCCACCAGGCACTGACGTTGCGATGAACTCAGGATGCCCTTTATCCGCTGAGCAGGGTTCCGGCGCTTACTGCCCAGGGCCAGCCAACAATCCATGGTCTTTCGTAAAACTTCCGGAAGATCGTCGATATGCATGGAGTACGAAATGTCCTGATCGAGTTCGTCCGGGTCAAAGTAAAGCCCTTTTTCGAGGACCGTTGCGCCCAGAGCTATGGACATATAAAGCATCTCTATCCCGACGTAATGGTCGGACAGGCCCGTGGGAAGGCCGAAACAGTCTTCGTAAGTCTGCAGAATACGCAGGTTGTGAGCTTCCGGCAACGCCGGGTGCCCGTCCGGGCTGTGTTGAACGATGATTTTCGACGCCCCATGACTTTGAGCGGCCTCAACCGCTCTTGCCACCTCCCGCAATGTTGCCCGACCTGTGTCAATAACCATGGGCAAACCCTTGGCCGCCACGTGCTGAATCAGCGGCACATGAACAAGATTCGATGATGCGATTTTCAAGGCGGCGGCCCCTTGGGATTCAGCAAAGTCCGCCGCCTTGAAGTCGTAGACAGAAACGACCGTGGGGATGTTAACATCACGACAGTACGCGAACAGTGGCTCGTAATCCTTTAGCGGCATAGCCTTGCGTTCGATCAGGCCACGGTAGTTCTCCTGCCTAATCTCACCTTTTTTGTTTTGGTACGTTTCCGTCTGATCGCTGGGCAGGCATATTTCAGGGTCATCGAGAATCTCGGTTTTGAGAACAACCGGCACATCCGGGTTGGCATCCCTTGCTGCGACGATTTTTTCGAAGAGGTTGCGCGCTAGGAGAGGATCGCCATTAAAATAGCTGCCTACTTCAGCAAAAAAAATGGGTGGAGCCTTTTTTGAAACCGTATATCCGCCTAGCTTGAACTCCATAATATCATTCTCCATGGGGCGCGTCTCAACTTGAAAAACACTGCTTGCGCAATTTCCATTCAGATCCGGTCCACATCCAGAGGTGAGGGGAGCGGTACTGATCGATTAGCAACTGGAAGTATTCAGAATCGACAACAGGTTGTTCGAACTGAAGGGAAGCTATTTCAAACTCATGCTTAGGTATCGAAATGTACTGAAAAAACTCCTCGTTGAAACGCTCAGGATACTCACCGTCGTATCGCCTCACCAGGGCCTGCCCTTCCTCCCTGGTGATGTCGGTATTTCGAATCTCTTGAGCCGTATCATATGTTGCGCGCCCTATACCAAACTTGATGAACGTAGTATAGTAATGATAGTCATCAATCTTGTCATCAATTGAACTGTACTTAGAATAGGTTCCCACATTCCGCTCGGGAGCCGCTCGAAACCCACCATAATCCACCGCATAATAATAGCACTTCTGCGGGTGCCATTTTTTGTAGTACCCAAGGTAACGGATATCAATATGGTTCGCCTTCAGCAATTCAGGCTTGGGCGGCATATAGGCCTGAAGGTCCACATCGGAAAGACCGAAATCACTCTTTAATTCGGCAATGGTTGTGCCGGCAAGGTATATCTCCGATGGATCGGCAGTGCTGATATAGTCCCAATTTTTTTCACCATCATTTCGCGTTTTCGAAGCGTTTCCATATTCCGTGGGATTTTCCCCATAAAACACCAACGGTATGCCAAGTTGGGCAGCCATTTGAGGGGGGAAATACATCTGCCCCATCATGAATGGCTGGAAGGGGTGAAGCAGTTTTTCTAGTGCAAGGCGGGTCATTAGCCTGTGAACGCGTCCGTTGGGTGTAAACAGATAGTTCGCAAAGCCGGCGTTTGTCCAAGCTTCGAAATTTCGCCAACCCCAATCTGTATAAATATGAGGAGCCCAGGTTATCGTCAACGGGTTCATGTTAAATTCGTGTTTTAAAACCCATGAGGTATAAAAACTATCTTTGCCGCCTGAACCTGGGACGATTACATCATATGAACCATCATTTTTCCTGTAACGATCGCACAGATCGGCAAGCTCACGGCGCCTCTCCTCCCAATCTACGGCCTCTTTTTTTTCAGCCACCCGGCAGGCGAAACAGACGCCTTCATCATCAAACATAACGGTCTCTTTTCGCGTACCCTTGCTATGTTTGAACTCCTGTGCCGAATTCGGTTTCTGGTTGGAGTATGTACAACGGCTGCAGAACTTAATTTCCTGGGGAAGGCCGTAATACACGGGCAGGTCTCCCCCTTCGATGGGATATAGAGCCTTATCAACGGGTTTGGGACGGTATAGCATGATAAATTACCGAATGATTATAGACTGCTAGTAATGGGAATGAATAGTGATATTGGGCAGGTAGGCAACACGCATCTTCCCAACCTGGCAACATTGGTTTTGATGGTGTATGCCTCAGTATCCTATGCATTTCATTTTACGGGATCGCTTTGAACATACATGTGAGCGCATTTTCTTCAGCTTGTTGCAGGAATTAGTGAGCAACTCACTTAACTCACATTTCCCTTTCATGTCGAGACTCCTACCGGCTTGCCACGAGAAGCCTCAATAAAAGGATTGCTGGACTATTTCAAATTCACTATACTCCATTTTCAACCATCAAGCAATTTTCACCGCTATAAAGGTGATGTATCATATATTGTATCAGCGGTTGTCTCCGGAAATCGGGCAGTTGTGATAGGCGGATTTGGTCTTGAAGCAATTGGAGGAACCGATGGGCAAGCTGATCCAGCCCAGTTTTGACGAGCACCGGAATAAGCGAGTAAATTGCTTAACGGAGGTGTTCGATGCCATCACAGAAGAGCCGGAAGAAACCCACCAGGCGGCACTATTCGCCGGAATTCAAGAACGAAGCTCTGGGCTTGGCTGAGCAGGTTGGCGCTGTTGGTGCGGCCAAGCAACTTGGTCTGCATTAGTCCCAGCTTTACGCTTGGCGCAAGAAGGCCCGCTATGAGGCCAGCCGCAGTGAGACCGAAAAGGAATTGGAAATCGAAAACGCCATGCTGAAGCGTCAGCTTGCCCAGCAGGCCGAGGAGATTGCAATCTTAAAAAAGGAAAGCGCGTACTTCGCGAAAAGCATGAAGTGGAGTACGCGTTCATGCAGCAAAACGCAGGCACATACAGCATTACGGCACAGCGTTTTGCCTTTGGCGTGTCACGTGGCGGGTATTATGGCCGGCGGCGCAGGCTGCAAAACCCCAGTCAAAGGCAGATGGAGCGTGAGAGACTCGATCAACTGGCGAAAGAGACCTTTGACATTCGCAGGGGCCGTAGAGGAGCCGTGGGGCTGATCTTCGACCTTAAGGGTCAGAGCCGTAAATACAACCGCAAAACCATGGCCAAAAGCATGAATAAGCAGGGCTTGGTGGCAAAAGTGGCCAGGAAGTTCAAGGCCACCACTGATTCGGACCACGGTAGGCCGGTGGCTCCAAATTTGTTGGCCCAGGACGTTAGCGCAACCGCTCCAAATCAGAAGTGGGTCTGCGATATCACCTACCTTTGGAACGGCGAGGGCTGGTTGTACCTGGCGGTTTGAACCTGTAAATTTCTTTTATTTAGTGCTATTGAAAAGCAGAGATTTCCGGGTCGTTTTGAGCGAGGTGTTCTGATGGCGTCAGGTTGCCGAGGGACTCGTGGGGATGCAGCAGTTTCTCTCAAGTTCCTTAGCCACCAGGCCTGGGTGGCCTGCAACCCTCCATATTCCTTGTGCCAACGATAATCGGTATGCTCGGTGATCCCAAGCGCGCGAGCTACTTGCCCGACATTCTGCCCATTGGCCAATAAAATCTCAGCTTCCCGAAGCTTGATGATGATCTGCTCCGCCATGAAGCGCTTCGATGCCCATTGCTGCCTCCCTAATCCTCGGTCCATTCCTAATAAACAACAAATGGATCCGTTTTTGGCGGGCAGGTCAAATATACTCGGTTAAAATCATGGATAATTTCCGGCTTTGGCCGGCGCATGAATATTCCAGGACCTTTTGCCAACGATCCTGGGGATATAGATATGACTTTCCGTCTCTCGCCATCTCCAATGCCTGCATGAGATGAAGCTTGCAGTCATCCACATTATATAGATCAGCGGCGGCGTCCGTACGCCTGCAGATTTTGGTTAACGCCCCGGGACCGGCCAAAGATACCCACACCTTGCGGCGAGCGGCCAGGTATTCAAAAAATTTTGACGAAGTTACGCCCTCATGCCCCGGTCCGAACCATATGCTTGCGTATAAAATATCAGCCTCTTTTTGTAGTCTTAGGCTTTCGTTGAGGCTAACCGGCGGAAACACCTTATACATTGCGCTTAAGTCAGGGTAGGTGTTCGCAAGCCACTTTTCTAAAAAATCATGATTGGGGCAATAAAATTCCACTAAGACTTCCCCATCAACAACATCACCCCGTTGCCGCAACTCCGCGATGGCGTCCATGAGCATGTCGGGCATACGCAAATCAGGATAAACCCTGCCGGTAAAGAGTATTCGCAACGGTATTTTTAGATCGATCCACTCACCTTCCAGCGGAACGGGCGTCTCATTGGTCTCCAATGGAAAACAGTTTGTTACCACGCTGGCCGGTTTGTTGTGCACCCGGCCCAAGTGGCTGGCCATCGGCTCGGAGATGGACACGATGGCTGATGCCCCGGACATCACCTTGCGTTCCATTGTTTTTTCAAACTGGTACAGAATGCCTGTTTTCGTGGAAAAATGATTATCAGCCCAATAGTCGCCGAAATATGCCACCCATGGAATCCGTAGCATGCGGGCCAAAATTGCTGCCATCATATGCGATTCCGGCGGGTTTGACCTGCTTAAGATGATGTTCGGGCTGAATCGCTTGGCCCATTGGGCAGCTTGGCCCGCCCAGGCCAGCCACCAGGCGCGAAGTGGCAAAGGCAATTTGTGGCTGGCGGCGGCGGCAAAACGTACGAATGAATTCCCACTGTCGCTGGCCGATTTGGTGAAGGTCTGGCCAGGCCTGGATAACCGGCCTGGCTTTTTAATCAACATATACTCAATGCCATCAGGGAGGTCCATGCGGTCGGGGCGATCCATTGTCGAAAGCAGACCCAAATGCCAACCAATGTCCCTGAGACCGCACATCAGCCGTCTATTATTTATGCTGGCCGGCCTTGACGCACCTGGGGGATGATAAGCGACAAACAAGCATTTGCTTCCCTGTACCCCGCTGCTAACACTGTCCATATCTAAAGATGCTTTTACTGCCTGATGCGCGAAATCAAAGCTCATGCAATCTTGCCACCCGATCGCCAGTAATTACTGACAACAATAATGGTTATACCAATTGGCTGGTTTCGGAGAGCCCACTGTCTGGTATTTTTTTCTAGTGAACAGGACCTCAGCGGAAAGCCTGCTATTCAGTATGGATTATGCGTCCTTGTTTTCTGGAGTTGTATAACTCTGTGGCCAGAGTCGTTTCAACACCGCCACAATTATACTCAGCTTTAGTGTAAATATCCATAAGTTGACCTCTCCCTGGAAAATGGTACCAGTGTAAATTAGAGGAATGCGGCATAATACACACGCATGTATGGAGGTATTTTGCCGTGAAGAAGACCAAGTTTACAGATGAGCAGATAGCGTTTGCGTTGCGCCAGGCCGAGACTGGCACCAGGGTGGCCGAGGTCTGCCGCAAGATGGGGATCAGCGAAGCCACGTTTTACAATTGGAAGAAGAAGTATGGCGGCTTGGGCGTGGCCGAGGTTCGGCGCTTGAAGCAATTGGAAGAGGAAAACAGACGTCTTAAGCGCATGGTGGCCGACCTGAGCCTGGACAAGCAGATGCTTCAGGACGTGCTGTCAAAAAAGCTCTGAGGCCGGCCCAGAAGCGCAAGTTGGTGGATGTGTTGGGTCAGGCCTACCAGGTGGGAGTACGCCGGGCATGTGCGGTGCTTGGGCTCAGCCGTACCAGCTACTACTATCGTTCGATCAGGATCGATGATTTTGCATTGCGCAAGCGGATCAGGGAGATCGCCGAGACCAGGATCAGATATGGCTATCAACGCATCCACGTGCTCTTGCGCCGCGAGGGCTGGCCAGTGAATCATAAACGGGTCTACCGTATCTACTGCGAGGAAGGCCTGAATTTCAGAAGCAAGCGCCCCAAGAGGCGCAGGTCTGCGGCTCATCGTAAAAAGCAGCCGCAAGCTACAAGGATCGACCAGGTTTGGTCCATGGATTTTGTGGCGGACAATCTGTTTAACGGGCGCCGAATTCGGGCCTTAACTGTGGTGGATATTTTTCGCTGGCAAAGCCCGGCAATCCATATGGATCATTCCATCAAGGCCGAGCAGGTGGTGTCCACCATGGATGCGTTGCGGCTGTTTGCCGGGCGCATGCCCGAACGCATTCAGGTGGACAACGGCCCGGAATTCATCTCCAAAGCTTTGGATAAGCGGGCCTATGAAAACGGTGTAACCTTTGATTTATCCAGGCCGGGAAAACCCATGGATAACGCCTTTATTGAGTCCTTCAATGGAAGCTTCCTGAATGAGTTCCTGAATGTGCATTGTTTTTTATCGGTTGCCGATGCCCGCAAGAAGATCGAACAATGGCGCTGGGATTGTAATCGTTTCAGGCCTTATTCCTCCCTGTGGAACAAGCCCCCGGATCAGTTTATGGAGGAGGCCTTAGAAAGCCGGATTTCTCTACAGTTGCCCGGTACCGCCAAGGGGTGAGGCTCACATTCAATTCTATCCGGGCAGGCGGTGGCTGGCATAACGGGGTGCAAAGCCAGGCATAGAAGGCAAAGTGCGGCAACGTGAATACCCCTACGAATGCGACTCTCCGAGAAAAAATGGTGTCATAAATACTCTGTTTGACACTTCTTGTATTGCCGGCAGCACATAGTCGATTGCGATGTTTGCTTGGGAAATATAGAGGCGCCGCCAGTATATGAAAAGCTGACGGCGCCTAGGCAGAGGCTTACAATGGGGCTTAATGTCTGGTGGTGTTGTCTTGAACCACCTGGTCCACCTCTGAAATGGCCTGGTTGATGTCGGCAATGCCATGGGCCTGCTGGTTGGAGGCCACGGCGATTTCATCGAGCATTCTGCCAACGTCGGAGACGGTTTTGGCGACCTCGCCGAAGGCCTCGTTGGCCCTGGTCACCAATTCGCCGCCAACTTTGATCTTGCGGACAGTGCCTTCCAGGAGGCCGGAAGTGTTCTTGGCCGCTTCTGTTGAGCGCATGGCCAGGTTTCGCACTTCCTCGGCAACCACGGCAAAACCCACCCCGGCCTCACCGGCCCTGGCCGCCTCCACCGCCGCGTTGAGGGCCAGCAGGTTGGTTTGGAAAGCGATCTCGTCGATGGTCTTGATGATTTTTACGGTTTCATCGCTGGCCCTGCTGATTTCATCCATGGACTCGTTGAGTTCGGTCATGGAGTCGTTGGCCCTCTGAACCATATCACCCGACTGCTTCATCAGGCCGTCGGCCTTTTCTGCATTGTCCGCGTTTTGCCTGGTCATGGAGGCCATGTCCTTGAGGGTTTCGGTGGCCAAACGGTTGGTGGTTTGGCCCACCTGGGCGAATATGTTTTCCAGGTTATCGGCCAGGGCCGTGAGCTTTTGGGCCGACTCCTCCTGTTCCTTGCGGGCCCGGCTCTGGGCCTCCAGGGCCTCGCCCTGCATGGCGAACGCAAACTTGAAACCTCGGATATTGAAAAACATCGTGGTTATCAGGGCCGCCAACGGGCCGAGGATGTTCGCCGTCTGGGCCGTGGCAAGTTGGGCCTCGGTGAGCGGCACCATGGGCAGGGGGATGCCCAGCTTTTTGATCACCACAAAACCGGCCATCTCCAAAACCATCAGGGTTGACCACACCGCGAAACTGCGCATGCCCAGGAAGGTGGCCACGAATGCCGGTAGGATCAGGTTCCAGGTGAGGGCCGAGGAGTCGATTCCGCCGGTGACGTATGGGAGATAGGTAAAATGGCAGGCCAAGGCCACGAAAATGAGGTTGCCCATCACCTGCAAAGACTTGGTCAGACGCAAAATGACCGGCATAACGGTTACTACCGTACCGGCTATCGTCATGGACCAGGCCAGGGGAGGATAGCCCAGCTTGAACCACTTGACGATGTTGTAGATAAAAAACAGCGGTCCGAAGATGGAAAAGGTGACAAGCTGCCGTGAGCGGCGGTACAAGTCGGGGTCATCCTTATAAGATTCTGGAATAGCCCATTCGATGTAATGCTTGAAAATATTCATGAAAATCCTTTCCATCCGTGTCTTGGTAAACAGGCCGACCACGAAATGATAAGGAATCAGCTTGGCGCAAGTCAACAATCTGATTTTGGGATTTATACCGTTGTGAAAATAATGCCGCTCCAGCCCAGACGCCGGACCTGACGGCGAGGGCGCATAGCGGCGCGGGAAAACGCCTCGATGATTTCGGGCTCCGCCTCGTTGCGGAAGCCGCTGGTTACCAGGCAGCCGCCCGGAGCGGTCATCTCGGCCAAATTTTTGCCAAGGGCCATGAGCAGCGGGCCGGGCAGGTTGGCGGCCACCAACCCATAGCGTCCGCTGACGCATTCATGGGTGCCCTGGGCGAAATGGACCAGCGGACCGGCCAGGGGATTGAGAGACTGGTTGCGTTGGCAGGCCCGGCGGGCCGCCGGGTCCGGGTCCACGGCCAGGACCGTCAGGCCGCCCTTGAGGGCCATGGCCAAGGCCAGCACGCCTGTGCCCGCTCCGATATCGGCGGCCCATGAACCCGGCTCGGGTACCGGCCCCGCTTGGCCAGTGAAAAATTCGGCAAGTAGGGCCAGGTTTAGCCAGGTGCTGGGGTGCTCGCCCGAGCCGAAGGCCGTGAGCGGATCGATTATCACGGTGTCCGAGTCCGCGGCAATGCCGCTGCCCGCGGCGGCCAGGCACAGGCCTGGCCCGATTTCGCTGCTCACCGGCTTGGTCCAGATTTGCACCGGGTCCGCTGTGCACATGTATGCAACGCGTTCGATTTGATATTCCGCAGCCGCCGATTGAACGAAATCACGGTTTTGGGGCGTGTCGGCCCAAATCGTCCATACGGCGCTTTGCCTGATCATCACATGGGCCGCGCCCGCCTTGCGCATGGTTCGGGCCAAACGCCGGGACTTGTCGGAGTCTTGGCAGATAAAACGCGCATCTATCCAGGAGTTATGCCGGTTTGATTCCATTTGCCCGCGCAGACGTGGGTAAGTTGGGTTGAAGATTCGCTGATGTTATACTTTGCGGCCGTAATGCGCAACCATTGCCGGTGTTGAGCGGATGCTGTTTTTTTGATAAAAAACTCCTTGATTCATTGCACAAACCGATATTATGCCCTATTTTTTTAGTAATAATTTGGCATAACGCTCCCCACGGCCCGGCGGGGCGCTTAAAGAAAGGCGATGCAACATGGTGGAAGTCACTCCGAGCGCCAATGAGGCGATCAAAGAGTTCCTGAAGGAACGCAATCTCGAGTCTGCGCTGAGAGTATATCTCCAGTCCGGCGGCTGAGGCGGCCCGTCCTTGCGCTTGGTTCTGGATGAACCAAAGGACAACGACGACAGCTACGAGTTCGATGGCCTGACCTATCTGATCGACAAGGAATTGTCGGAACTCAGCGGAGATGTAAAGGTTGATTTTGTTGACAACGGCTGGCAAAAAGGATTTGCCATCAGTTCCGCGAAGCCCCTGGGCGGCGGAGGCTGTAGTGGCGACAGTTGCAGCACCGGCGGAAGCTGTTCCTGCTAGCTCGTTGAATAAAATACGATATTGATGGGCGGACCCCCTTGGGGGTCCGCTTATTTTTTTGCCGGGTTGCGTGGCCTGAAATAATGCCTATCATGACAATAGGAAATAAATGGGCGGAAAACCGCCTGGGAAAGGATGATCAAAATGCTGCAAGTAACCGAAAGCGCCCGCCAGGCGGTAAAGAATTTCATGGAACAGAATAACCTGACCTCGGCCATCAGGGTCTTTCAGGGAATGGGAGGCTGTTCCGGGCCGCAACTGGCGATAAAGGTAGATGAGCCCAAGGATAACGACGAGCAGTTTGAATACGACGGCCAGGTTTATGTGGTCGACAAGGGCCTGGACCTGATGACCGGCGGAATCACGCTGGACTTCATCGAGGTCGATGGACGTCAGGGCTTTACCATAGGTACTGTTCGCCCAATGGGCGGCGGCTGTGACTGCAGCTCCGGCTGCGGCGAGGGCGGCTGCTGCTAGGTGGGAGAAATAGGCGCGGGGCGGGTGTGAAAGCCCGCCCCATTTTTATTCCTTACGAAAGGCATTGATACGCACCCTCAGCCCGGCCGCTGCCGGCTCGGGGGCCTTGTCCAGGGCGCCGTAGATGGCGGCCAGACAGGAGCGGACCACCGGGTCCAAGGGGCGGCTGCGCTGCAAATGGGCCATGAGGCAGGCCACGTCGGCGGCCAGGTCTCCGGCGTCGCGCTGGCCCAGCCCCAGTCCGCCCGCCTTGGCTATGGCCTCCAAAAGCTTTGGCAGGTCGTCGGTGCCGGTTGCGGCGGCCTCGGCCCCGGCGATGAGGCCCTTGCCCGCCTCGGTGAGGCGCACCGAGCCGCTAAGCGACACCATTTCCAATAGACCATCGTTCATCAACCCCACGGCCAGGCCTTCGGCCTGTTGGCGGTCCAGGCCCATGGCAATGGCTTCGGATTTGGCGTTGGCGCTTTCGCCGGCCTGGCTGACGCGCCGTAAAAGTTCCATTCTGGTTTCGTCGCTCATGGGCCATCCTTGAGAATGATTAGCGTTTATATAATCTACGATACACCCTTTGGCGGTACAGGCAATAGCCTCGTAGCTGGAAAAGCCCTGCTGTGGTAATTTGATGCAACGACTTGTCTTTTCATCTTTTTGATATCGGGGCGCGTATTTGAATTGGGCTGTTGAACAATACCACCGCCAGGTTCTGGAAAAAGAGCGGGGCACGGTGATCAAGGACCCCGGCGGGCGGCTGCGGGTGGCGCTGATCTATCCCAACACCTACCAGGTGGGCCTGGCCAACCTGGGCCTGCAGACCGTGTATCGCCTGGTCAACGACCGCCCCGACGCCCTGTGCGAGCGGGTTTTCCTGCCGGACCGCAACCTGGCCCCGATCTACGCCAAGGCCAAATCGCCGCTGTTGAGCCTGGAAACCAGCAAGCCCCTGGACTGGTTCGACCTGATCCTGGCCACCATATCCTTTGAAAACGACGCGCCCAACCTCGTGGCCATGCTCAAAATGGCCGGGCTGGAGCCGCTGGCCGCCCGACGCGGCGGACCAATGCTGGTGGTCGGCGGGGTCATGGCCATGCTCAACCCCGAGCCCCTGGCCGATATAGCCGACGCCTTTTTGCTGGGCGAGGCCGAGGTGGTGCTGGAACCGTTCCTGGACGCCTTTATCAACGGCCCGGACCTGGAGCGCGCGGCCTTGCAAGAGCACCTGGCCCGCGGCGTGCGGGGCTATTACGCCCCTGAGTTATATGATGTGGCCTACAACGCCGACGGCACCCTGGCCTCGTTCGAGCCCAGGGGCGACGCGCCGCCGTTGATCCCAGCGCCCAAATATCTCGGACCGGCAAGCGGATTCGCCCGCAGCGTGGTCACCGCGCCGGGGCCGGAGTTCGGCGACATGGCGCTCATCGAGGTGGGCCGGGGCTGCGCCCACGCCTGCCGGTTCTGCGCGGCGGGCCATGTCTACCGCCCGCCTCGGCTGGGCGCGGGGCCGGATTTCATCCCGGCGGCCAAAGACGCCTGTGCCGACCGGGGCAGGGTGGGGCTGGTTTCGGCGGCGGTCAGCGATCTGCCCGACGTGGACTCCCTGGCCCGCAGCGTCATCGACTGCGGCGGACGGCTATCGGTGAGCAGCGTGCGGGCCGACATGCTTAGCGACGACCTGGCCGATGCCCTGGCCGCCAGCCGCCACCAGACCGTGGCCCTGGCCCCCGAGGCGGGCAGCGCCAGGCTGCGCCGGGTGATCAACAAACACCTGGACGAAGACCACATGTTCCGGGCCGTGGAAAAGCTGATCCGGGCCGGGGTGCCCAATTTGCGGCTATATTTCATGATCGGCCTACCCGGCGAGACAGACGAAGACGCCCAGGCCATCGTGGATCTGACCAAAAAGGTGCGGCAGCAGTTCGTGAGCCTGTCGCGGGAAAAAGGCAAGCTGGGCCTGGTTACGGCGGGGGTGAGCCCCTTCGTGCCCAAGCCGTGGACGCCGTTCCAATGGGAGGCCATGGCCCCCCTGGCCGACATCAAGCGCCGCGTCAAGCTCATCGAAAAGGGCCTGGCCGGCACGGCCAACGTGAAGGTCAACCACGAGACGCCCAAATACGCCCGGCTTCAGGCGGTCATCTCCAGGGGCGACCGCAGGTTGTCCGGCCTGCTTTTGGCCCTGGCCGTCGACGGCAACCCCGAACGGGCCTACAAGGCCGCGGGCATCGACCCCGACTTTTATTCCAACCGCCAACGGCCCAAAGAAGAGCTTTTACCGTGGGCCTTTATTGACCACGGCATGCAAGCTGATTATCTTTGGTCCGAGGCCCGGCGGGCCAAGGAAGAAAAACAGTCCCCGGCCTGTGAGCCCCGGACATGCCGCCGCTGCGGCGTATGCGGCGGGAAAGATGATTAATGGCCGACAAAAGCGAAATTCAGCAAATTATAAGCAACCCCCGCTCGCTCCTGGAGCTTGAGCGACGCGATGCCCGCCAGGCCGAGGCCCTGTGGCACGGTATGAGCCGCGAGGAAAGATTGCGGGCCATCCTGGCGGCCAGGGGGGCCGACCGCGAACGGCTGATCTCCCTGGCCCAGGATTCGGCCCAACTGGTCCGGGCCCTGGCCGTGGATGAATTCGCGGGCACGGTCCTGGATCTGGGCGGCGACGACGCAGGTGGCCTGATCTCCATGAGCAGCGACGCCCAGTTGACCTATCTGCTGGATCTCACCGGCTGGGTCAAGGGAAAGCTGGCTCCGGCGCGCTACGAGGCCTGGGTGCCCATCATCATCGACGGCGGCGCTCGGCGGGTCAAACGCTGGCTGGACACCACCGACGTGGAGGTGCTCAGTCTGATCATGGCCCACTGGCTGAGGGTGGTGAAATGGCTGGCCAGCCAGGACGAGCAGGAACCGCCGGACGACCTGCCGTCGTTCACCCTGGACGGCGTGTATTTCATTGATTTCCACAACGGCCAAATGCGCGACCATGCCGTGCAGGTTTTGGTGGTGCTGAAAAACGAACTGCCCGATCTGTATCAGCGGGTCCTGGAGGCAATGCTCTGGGAATCGGCCGCCGAAATGGCCGAGGACGCCGCCATGTGGCGTTCGGGCCGCATGACCGATCTGGGCTTCCCCACCCGGCAGGAGGCCTTCGAACTCTGGGCCAAGGCCCCGGCCGGCGAGGACGCCTGGCAAGATCTGCCCACAAAGGACGAAATGGACTTCATGGGCGATGCGCCGCCCCGCTCGGACGCATCCTTGGGCCTGCTGCCCAGGGAAGAGGTCCTTCCCGTGGTGGCCGGTTCGATGGAAGGCCCGGCCCTGGACCGGCTGCGGGCCGAACTGGCCTATGTAGCCAACTGCGGGGTGGTGGCCCTGGATGCCGATCCGGCCGAACCCGAGGAGGTGGCCCGCTCGGCCCGGGAAAGTCTGGGCCTGGCCAATATCGGGCTGGGCCTGCTTGCCTCCGGCGACGTCAAACGGGCCGCCGAGATCGTGGCCCGGTTGGGCATAGCGGCCATGGCCCGGCGGGGCGCGGCGGGCATCCGCGAACTGAACCGGCGGGCCTGGTCCCTGGCCGCCGACGGCTGGCTCTCCAAGGCCCCCGGCGGTGTGTTAATCCTGGATGATCCCCAGGACCGCTGGGTGGCCGGGCTGATGTTCCCCCGGCCACGCTGCTTTGATCCGGCCATGCCCGAGGGCCGGGAGTACCGGGCGTTTATGGGTGTGGCCGATTTGCAGCATGCCGAACATTATCTGAGCCTGGCCGAGTATTGGGGCGAGCTGCTGGAGATGATGGGCATAGATCACCGCCAGATGGCCGGTCTGGCCGCCGAGGCCCCGCCAGAAGAAAGCGGCGGCCTGAAGATGACCTCGGTCATCGGCACCTGGCTGGCTGGCCGCACCATCGGCCTGCCCGATTTGGAGCCCATACCGGAGGCCCGGCTGACCGAGACGGTGCGGGCCTTGCAAAAGGGCCTGGGCGGTTCCCTGAACCAGGAGTTGCTGGCCTCGGTGGAGACCATAGCCGATCCGAGCAAGGCGGCCCTGGCCAGAGAACTGCTCCGGGGCGTGCTGGAGCGTTTGGCCCAGGAAATAAAACGGATCGACGCGTCCCGGACCTTGGAAGGCCGCTATATATCGATACTGGTGGTGGAATAATGCGCGAACCGGCCAGCCAAATCGCCGAGGTCAAAGGCATCTTCAGCCGGGTTGCGCCGGTGTACGACCTGCTCAATCATGTGCTGAGCCTGCGGGAAGACATCCGCTGGCGGCGTTTCGTGGCCCGGGCCCTGCGCCACGGGCCCACCGGCAGGGTGCTGGACGTGGCAACCGGCACCGGCGACCTGGCCTTGGCCGTGGCCGACCGGCCCGACCGCCCCACGGTTGTCGGGCTCGACCTGGTCCCGGCCATGCTGGAGCCTGCCCGGCGCAAGGTGGCCAAGAGCGGCGCATCGGTGTATCTGCTGGCCGGTGACGCCACCAACCTGCCTTTTCCGGACCGGCATTTCGACGCCGTGACCTGCGCCTTCGGCATCCGCAACATCCCCGACCGCGTCGGGGCCATGGCCGAAATGCGCCGGGTCTTGGTGCCCGGCGGCCGGATCTACATACTTGAGTTCACCACGCCGCGCTCCAGCACGGTTCGCCGCATATACAGCCGGTATCTGGTCAACCTGCTGCCGCGTATCGGCGGAATGGTCTCCGGCGACGAGGCCAGCTACCGCTACCTGGCCGAGACGATTATGGAATTCCCCATACCCGAGGATTTTCGCGGGGAGATGACCGCCGCCGGTCTGGTTGCCCCACGATCCCACCCCCTGACCAAGGGCATAGCCTGGGCCCATGTGGCCGAGCGACCCCTGCGCTAATCAAATTTTACAAGTTATTTGAAACAGTTTCTTCGCATTTCCGCGCCAGGGCCGCCACAAGCGTCTGGTAAACAGAACATGCCTGCCAAGCACCTGTGAAAGACATAAGAGTGTAGTAAATTTTTTATGGGTGATGTCATGAATATGCGAAGGCAAGAAGTGAGGATAAGCGCCACTCTTAAGGGCGTATTAGCTGCCAGGGAAGATGGCATGATCATTGAAACGCCTTACTGCCGCTATCCGGTCAGGGGCGCGGGTCTGGACCGTCACCTGGGCGATAGAGTTGAAATTCGCGGACTACTGGCCGACGAGGCCGGACGCCGCATGGTGATGCAGGTTGATTCCTGCCGCCTGATCTAGTTCAAGCGGTCTACCGTCCGACCGGACGGCGTTTGATGGTTCACCAGCCGCCCGGCGGGCGCAGGGGCTCCATATCAAAAAAATTGTTCATGCCGCGCCACAGGTGGTGTTCGCGCACCTCCAGGTGGCGGATGTTTTCAGTGATCATCAAGGCCCGCATATCCGAGGGGCGCATGCGCGGGGCCCGGATGATGCTGATATCGAGCCAGCCCAGTTCCCGGGCGGCCTGCCAATGTTCCACCCCGGCTATAATGAAATTGTTGTCCGTGATCAATAGGGGCTGAAAGCGGCCGCCGGCGGACATGTGCTCCTTGAGCCTGCCGAACTCGAACCGGTCCATGGGCTCGAACAAATTGTCGTGCTCCGGGTGTGGCCTCAGTTGGCGGGTGTCTGCTGTCTCAAGCTGCATGGCGCGTAAATCCAATAACAAGAACCACTGCGGCCAAATATAGTGGGCAAGTAGTGTATCCGCAACCCGCCCGGTTGCAGTCGGCTGACCGGTTGTGCATAATATAGCTAAAATGTAGCTGGAACGTATCGTCTTGCCAGGCAAATTTCCGGTGCAGCGGCGCAAAAGCTGATCTTCTGTTAAATAATGATGGCCAAGCGCGGTGGTACGATGCTAACAAATAAACCCGCAACATGGTGGGGTAGATGCCGCGAGAAACAGGACGAAACACCATGCCCGATAAGTCGACACAGGAAACCGAGGCCGCATCCTCGCGACCCAAGGCAAAATTCGAGGTCTATGGCGAGGAGATGATCGAAAAGGTCGTCAAGCCAAGCGGAAACTCGGGACGCGTATATCTGCCACCGGAGTGGATCGGCAAAAACGTTAAAATTATCAGGATCGATTGATTATCGCGGGAAGGTTCCAGTGAAACTGCGCCCGATGAACCATGACGACATTGAACAGGTCGTTGAAATACAGAGGCAAATCCAGCGCCGTGATGTCGGCGAACCCTGGAAGATCATGCTTGACGGTCATCTTGGCAGCGGCCAGCGTTCGGCTTTCGTGGCCGAGGAAGAAGGCCGAGTGATCGGTTTTATTCTGGGCGAGGTCAAGGCGGGCGGTTTTGGCGCCGAATACGCCGGATGGATCGAAGTTATAGGCGTGCGGCCCGACCGCATGGGCGGCGGCGTGGGCAACGCCCTGGCCAACCACATGGTCAAACACCTGGAACAGGCCGGGGTGGACGACGTCTGCACGGCGGTGCGTTGGGACAGCGGCGACCTGCTGGCCTTTTTCAAGAACCTGGGTTTTGACCGTTCTCCCTTTATCAACCTTAGCCTCAAGCGGGGCGGCTGAGCACAGGGCCATGGCCTGCGGACCGGAGCGTGAGAAGCAGTTGCGCGGCGCGGGATGGGCAAGGCAGTTCACAGCCTCGGAGCCCAGGCTCAGCGAGGCCGTTGACAACTACCGCCAACTGGGCTTTGAAGTGCATTTGGAGCCGGTGGACCCGGCGGCCTGCCAGGCCGACGGCCAATGCACTGCCTGCTTTGACAGCTCCGATATCGCGGATGGCATCAAGATCATTTACACCCGGCGGCCCGTCAAATAGGCTCCATTCCTTCCAATAGCAATTATTGTCAAAAATATGGCGATACCGCGGAAGCGTATGTTGGTAGTCCAGGAAAGCGTCAAAATGCTGTCATTGTTTTGACGGTAAGTGTAAATTCAGCTTCACAGTCGTGCGCATCTCCGAGCACATCCGCAAACCGGAATAATTTGCCCAACATCTTGTAATAACGAATCAATCATCCCTGTAAACAATTCCGCGTAAAAAAAGTGCATCTCCTTTCATAATTTTTCGTTTCCCATAACGTCTGAAAAATAAAGCCGAATCAACTTTGCAGCATTGATTGTGTCTTGATGGCCTGCTTGTTGCATACAAATCGGTCAGGATATTAACTGGAGCTGATGATGGAAGCACAGATTCAAAATATGCGCGGGTTGGCAAGGGTGATCTTCGAGGAAATGGTCTACGCCAGTGAATTGGTGTCCAATCCTTCCGCCCTTTGGACTCCTGACAATTTTCAGAGGCTCCAGGAAGGCCTGAGGGCAAGATTGGCCCCGGATGCAAGGGACAAGTCGAAGACATTCTTCAATATGGTTTTTGACCGCTCCTTTGCCGAGGCCCGCAGGGTGTTCGAAGGCATCCTGGATATGGCCGAGTTTGAGCGCTATCATCCCCAGGTCATGTACGCCACCGCGTAACCACATCCCCATGCAAGTTCCCCGGGCCGCCCTTTGTGGCGGCCCTTGTCATTGACTCCTGAGGTTGCCAGATGCTTTTTCAGGAGCTAACATTAGTTCCATGATTCCGCGCACTCTAAAAATGGGCCTAGCCGCAGGGATGGTTTGTTTGTTGGCCGCCCACCTGGCCTGGGCCGGGAGCCCCGCCAAGGTCAAACCGGCCTGGCAGACACTGACTCCGGGCATGGAAATGTGTTTTCTGGAAGCCGGGGCGGCGGCCAGGGTGGGCAGTGAACGGGTGGCCGTGCTGCGGATAGACTCCAACCAATTCCGCTTTCAGGTGCTGGTGGCCCAAGACGGCGATGACGAAAAAACGGCCGGAGAGTGGCGGGAGGCCACCGGTGCCCTGGCCGTGTTCAACGCCGGGCAATATGCCGAGGATCATTCATATCTCGGACTATTGGTCCAGGACGGCAAGGTCATCGGACGCCTGGCCGGCCGTCAGGACGCGATGTTTCTGGCCGAACCAACCGATCCGTCACTCAGCGCAGCCAGAATCATCGACTTGCGCTATTCAGCCTTTGATCTCAAGGCCAATCCCTACCGCCAGGCCGCCCAGTCACTAATGCTCGTGGACCGCTTCGGCCATATCCGGGTGCGCCGGTCGCCCAAGATCGCCCACCGCACCGCCCTGGGCATGGACGGCAACGGACGCGTACTGGTTATGGTCACCGAGGGGGCCATGACCCTTTGGGAATATGCCGAGTTTTTGGCGGGGGCGGGGCTTGGCCTCCGGGAGGTCATGCTCATGGACGGCGGCGGCGAGTCCCAGCTCGATCTGAAAATCGGACGCCTCCAATATGAGCAATACGGAGGTCCCAGCACCACGCCGGATCTGTTGTGGCCCCGGCAGGTGCTGCCGGCAGCCCTGGCCGTATTTCCCCGTCAGCCTTCCAAATAACGCACCATCGCTAAGTAGTTCGGCCTGCCGTCAAAATAATGACGATAGGCCGGTTTGCCTTGCTCGTGAGGAGGGGGCGCCGGACCGGATGCGATTTCCCCGGTCGCATCCGGTCCGACGGAGGGTTGATGCCACGTCCTATTGGCGGGACGTTGATTCTGGCCTATATGCCCCTTAGTCGGCTTGACGCCGCAGGAAGGTGGGCACATCCAGGTCGGCCAAGTCTCGCATCGGGTTGCCTCGTTCAATCCTGGAGGTCGGTTGAGGCTGGGGATTGGCTGTGGAGCGCACATAGCGCGGCACATTGAACTCACCGATCTCGGTGGGGTCCATGCCGCCGCCTACCGCGGTCTTCAGACGCACGGGCTCCGCACCCTGGGCCGAACATGATTCGCCGATGCCCGTGGCTATCACGGTCACGCGCATCCGGTCGCCCAGAGTGTCGTCTATTACCGTTCCCCAAATAATGTTCGCATCGTCGTGCGCCGCTTCCTGGATGAAGGTGCTGGCCTCGCTGATCTCGTCAATGGTGATATCGCTGGATGCGGTGATGTTGACCAGCACGCCCCTGGCGCCGTCGATGGTTATGTCCTCAAGTAGCGGGTTGTTGATGGCCCGGTTGGCCGCCTGCACGGCGCGGTCGTCGCCGCTGGCCTCGCCGGTGCCCATCAGGGCCACGCCCATTTCACTCATCACGGTTCGCACGTCGGCAAAGTCGAGGTTGATCAGGCCGGGGGTCATGATCAGGTCGCTGATGCCGCGTACGGCGTATAAAAGCACTTCGTCGGCTTTTTTGAGCATGTCGGCGAAGCGGGCGTTCTTGGGCGCGAGGCTCCTGAGCCGGGTGTTGGGTATCACGATGAGGGTGTCGACGACTCTCTTGAGTTCCTCGATGCCTTCATCGGCCTGGCGCATGCGCTTTTTACCCTCGAAATCGAACGGCTTGGTGACGATGGCCACGGTCAGCGCGCCCATCTCCTTGGCCACTTCAGCCACTACTGGCGCCGCGCCGGTGCCCGTGCCGCCGCCAAGGCCCGCGGTGACAAAGACCATGTCGCTGCCCGAGAGCATGTCCTGGATCTTGTCGCGGTCTTCCAGGGCGGCCTGGCGGCCCACTTCCGGGTCGGCTCCCGCGCCCAGACCTCTGGTCAGGTTGCGGCCGATCTGCAGATGCACCCGCGAACGGCTTTTTTCCAGGGCTTGCAAATCGGTGTTGGCGACGATGAACTCCACGCCGCTGAGTCCGGCCTCGATCATGTTGTTGAGGGCGTTGCCGCCGCCACCGCCGATTCCGACGACTCTTAACTTCGCACCTGAGTTCAGGCCTTCGACCATTTCGATTTCCATTGTCATTTTAAATACCTCCCGGGGTAAGGCGGTTATACTATATCCTTGAACCATCTCCGCATGCGGCCCGTGACACGGTTGAAAATGTTGGTGTCGCGGATGCGGAATTTTTCCTGATTGATGTTTTTCGCACCATAGAGCACCAAGCCCACGGCGGTTGAATACTTGGGGTTGCTGACCACGTCCGACAGACCGGCCACGCCCTTGGGGCTGCCCATGCGGGCGGGCATGTTGAAGATCTGCTCGGTCATTTCCACCAGGCCGGACAACTGGGCCGAGCCGCCGGTCAACACCACGCCGCCGGCGATCTGATCGGCCATGCCCGATCTTTCTATTTCCATCTGCAGCAGGGTCAGTAGTTCTTCGACCCTGGGCTCCAGTATCTCGGCCAGGATTCTGCGGTTGGCCCGCCGGTGTTGCCGACCGCCCACGCCGGGCACGCTGATCTGCTCCTCGCCGGGGACCCGCTCCACCAGGGCGCAGCCGAACGAGGTTTTCAGGTTTTCGGCGTCGGACATCGGCGTGCGCAGGCCCACGGCCAGGTCGGTGGTCAGATTTATGCCGCCCAAGGCCAGCCCGGCGGTGTGCTTGATGGCGTCGCTGCTGAACACGGCCAGATCGGTTGTACCGCCGCCAAAGTCGATAAGCGCCACGCCCAGGCCCATTTCCTCTGGCGTGAGCACGGCCTCGGCACTGGCCAGGGACTGCAGGACGATGTCGGCCACGTCCAGGCCGGCCATGTTGCAGCACTTGATCAGGTTGTGGGCGCTGGCCACCGCGCCGGTGACCATGTGCACCTTTGATTCCAGGCGCACGCCGCTCATGCCCACCGGATCCTGAATGCCGCTCTGGCCGTCGAGGATGAATTCCTGGGGCAGGATGTGGATCACCTCGCGGTCGGTGGGAATGGCCACGGCCCTGGCCTGGTCGACCACCCGTTCCTTGTCTTTTTGGGTCACCTCGCGGCCGCGGATGGCGATGACGCCGTGGCTGCTGAAGCCCTTGATGTGGCCTCCGGCGATACCGGTGATGACGCTTGTGATCTCGCAGCTGCTCATCAACTCGGCCTCGGCAACGGCCTTTTTGATGCTTTCCACCGTGGTCTCGATATTGACCACCACGCCCTTGCGCAGGCCCTCCGAGGGATGACTGCCGGTGCCTAGAATCTCCACGACGCCGTCGCTCACCATGCCCACCACCGCGCATATCTTGGTGGTGCCGATGTCCAGACCGACGATTATTTCATCTTTGCGGCCCATCAATCCCCCCGCGCCAAACGGACAACCGCCCGGTTGTCATAATCCAGATCGATCAGCGTAGTGCGGTTAATTTCGTCCCTGGCTTCCAGGTCGGCGATCACCGGAACCATTTGGCGCAGCTTGCGGCCATAATCATTGAAGCCCAGGCGTACTGTGGCGCCCAGCCCGTCGAAAACCAGGCTGATGCCCCATACACGGTCCAGATGGATTTCGCTGAGCCTTTTGCGGCCCGGCAGTCCGTTCTGGGGCATTATGGCCACCAGATTGGCCGCGTCACGCATCAACCCGCCGATCTCCTGATCCGGCTGGACCAGATCCGCCTCGGTCAAGCCCGTGATCAGGGGCATATCCAAGCTGGGATCGGGCCCGGTCTGGGCAAAAGGCCTGAACTGGGCGTCCAGGCAGAAAATGCGCCCGCCGGCCATGGCCAGGACCCGGCATTCGCGCTCGACCACAGTGATGTTCACCGTGCGGGGCAGGCTGCGGCTGACTTCGGCCTTTTTGATCCACGGCAGGCGCTCGATGCGCTTTTCAATCTGGGAGGTGCGCATGACCAGCAGGTTGCTGTCGATACCGATGCCTGCGGCTCTGAGCACGTCCAGGCGGCACACACGCTCCAGGCCCGTTATCCTGGTTTGGCGCACGGCGAATGCCTGGCTGGTGCTGAGAATGCTCCAGCCGCCCAGCAGGGCTCCGGCGGTCAGGGCCATGACCATGACCTTGACCATGATCCGGCCAAAGGCCCGCGCCGCGCCGGTCAGGGCCTCACGACGCTTTTGACGGTTCTTGGGCCCACGGTTGACCTGCTGGTTACGCAGGCGCGATCCCACGCTGCGGCCCTGTTTGGGCTGGGCCGCTGTTTTCTGGCGGGGTTGTGCCTTGCGCTTAGCCACCGATACACTCCACTTCCGGCTCCAGGCTCACGCCGAACATGTCGAGAACCTTTGACGAAGCCTTGCCCATCAGCCGTTTGATCTGCTCGGCCGTGGCGCCGCCGGTGTTCTCAATAAAATTGGCGTGCTTGGGGCTGATCATGGCTCGGCCTTCCATTAGGCCTTTCAAACCGGCCGCCTCGATGAGCCGTCCGGCGTAGTCGTCTTTGGGGTTCTTGAAAACGCTGCCGGCCGTGCGGGCCGCAAGGGGCTGGGCCGCCTTGCGTCTTCTCAAATATTCATTGCGGCGTCCGATTACCAGGCCCGGCGTTTCCTGCTCCAGTCGGAGCCTGACCTCCAGGACCACCGCCCCCTCGGGCATCTGCCTGGAGCGATAGCCATAGGGCAACTCGAAGCAGCCGAAATCCTTGGATTCGCCGCCCGGCAGCAACAAGGTAACCCTCTGACAGGCGGAGGCCATGTCCATGTCATAGGCCCCTGCGTTGCCGGCCACGGCCCCACCCACGGTGCAGGGGATGCCCACGGCCCATTCCAGGCCGCCGAGGCCGTATTCGGCGCAGCGCCTTACCGCTCGCGCCAGCGAGGCCCCGCCGCCGCAGGTGATGCTTGAGCCCGCGACTTTGATGCCGGCCAGATCGCCGCGCATCACGGCGATAACGCCTTTAAAGCCTTGGTCGGCGGCCAGCAGGTTCGAGCCTCGGCCGATCACCTTGCAGGCCACTCCGGCCCGGCCGGTTACCTCGAAAAGCCAGATCAATTCATGGGCCGTATGGACTCGGCAAAGGCACCAGGCCGGACCGCCCACACCCCAAGTGGTGTGACGGCTGAGGGGCTCGTCGAACAGGGCTCTTTGGCCCAACTTCGCGGCTATCTCCCTGCCCAGAGCCTGTTTCATTTATTCATCTCCCCCGGTTGCCAGGGCGTCACCGACCTTCCAGACATCGCCCGCGCCCATGGTGATGAACACGTCGTCGGCCTGCAATGTCTTGCCCAGGGCGTCCTTTGCCGCGTCGGCTGAACCGATATATTCCACGCGCCGGTGTCCGTGGGCCCTGATGGCCTCCACCAGCTTTTCGGCGCTTACCTCGGGATCCTTCTTTTCGCTGGCCGCGTATATATCCAGCACCAACAGTTCGTCGGCCCCGTAAAAGGCCGTGGCGAAATCCTCGAACAGGTTCCTGGTGCGGCTGTAGCGGTGGGGTTGAAAACACACCACCAGGCGGTTGTCGGGCCAGCATGAGCGGGCGGCTTCCAGGGTGGCCTTGATCTCCGTGGGGTGGTGGGCGTAGTCGTCCATAACCAGGGCGCCCGAGGCGGTGCGGCCGCGGTGTTCCATGCGGCGGCCCACCCCGGCGAACTCGGCGCAGGCCTTGACGGCCAGCTTCAGGTCCATGCCCAGCTCGTTGGCCACGGCCAGGGCGGCCAGGGTGTTCAAGACGTTGTGCCTGCCCGGCAGGGGCACGGAAACCTTGCCTTGTTTGTTGCCGCCCACGTACAGGCTGAAAGTGGTCTGCATGCCCTTTGATTGCAGGTCCCTGGCTTCGAAGTCGGCCTGGCCGCTGAGACCGTAGGTGACCGTGCGCTTGTTGACCCTGGGGATCAGCGAGGCCAGGCGGCGGTCTTCCAGGCAGAGGATGGCCGCGCCGTAAAAGGGCACCTTGTTCATGAACTCCACAAAGGCGTTGTCCAGGACCTCGTCGGAGCCGTAGAAATCCATGTGCTCGGCATCGACGTTGGTGACCACCACCACCACCGGGCTGAGCCTGTTGAACGAGCCGTCGCTTTCGTCTGCCTCGGCCACCAGGAACTCGCCTCGGCCCAGAACGGCGTTGGTGCCCTTGGCGGCCAGCTTGCCGCCCACCACCACGGTGGGGTCCAGGCCGCCCCTAGCCAGCAGAGTGGCCACCAGGCTGGTGCAGGTGGTCTTGCCGTGGGCCCCGGCAATGGCCACGCCGTATTTCAGGCGCATCAGCTCGGCCAGCATCTCGGCCCTGGGGATCACCGGTATCTGCTGCTCCCGTGCGGCCAGCACTTCGGGGTTGTCTTCGCCAACGGCGCTGCTGATCACCACCACGTCGGCGTTCTGTACGTTTTCCGGGTGATGGCCGATGTGGACCCTGGCGCCCAGCTCTTCCAGGCGGCTGGTGGTGGCGCTTTCGCGCAGGTCCGAACCGCTGATGATCTGGCCCAGGTTGATCAGCACCTCGGCGATGCCACTCATGCCGATGCCGCCGATGCCGACGAAATGTATTTTCTGGGGCCGGTTATACATCGGCTCCCTCCTTCATGATTTCAAGGCAGCGCGCGGCAATGGCCGTGGCCGCCCGGGGCCTGGCCAGGGCCAGGGCGTTTTGCTCGATGACCTTCAGGGCCTCGGCGTTGCCGATGAACTCTTCGATGGACTGGGACGCCGCCTTGGCGTCGAAGCCAGCGTCGTCGATGAGCCTGGCCGCGTCCCGGGCCTTCAGGGCCTTGGCGTTTAGCATCTGGTGGTCGCCGGCCGCATAGGGGTAGGGCACGGCCACGCAGGCTCGGCCCGTGGCCATTACTTCAGTGAGGGTCCCGGCTCCGGCCCGGCAGATGATCAGGTGGGCCCAGCCGTAGAGCTTGCCCACGTCCTGGAAAAAGGCCTTTACCTCGGCCTGGAAACCGGCCTTTGCATAGGCCTCGGCCACCCACTGTTCGTCGGAGACGCCGGTCTGATGCACGAAACGCAGCTTGTTTTTGTAGTCTCCCAAAAGCTCCAGCGCGGCGGTGACACCCTTGTTGACGCTCTGGGCGCCCTGGCTGCCTCCCAGGATCAGCACCCGGAATTCATCATCCGGTTGGGGCCGCTCAACGGCGGCGGCCTGTTCCAGAAGCTCGGCGCGCACCGGATTGCCCATGAGTTCGCATTTGGCTGCGGGCAGTTCCTTTTCCGCGCCGGGGAACGAGGTGAACACCACGTCGGCGAAGCGGCTGAGCACGCGGTTGGTCAGGCCCGGCGAGGCGTTTTGTTCCTGCACGGCCAGGGGCACGCCCTTGATCCGGGCGGCCAGGCCCAGAGGCAAGGCGGCGTATCCGCCCACGGCCAGCACCAGGCCGGGATTGTGGCGCTTGATCAGGCCCATGGCCCGCCAAACAGCCGGGGGCACCTGGGCCAGGGCCTTGAGGCGGCCCAGCACGCCGCGCCCGCGGAACGCGCTGGCCTTCAGTGGCTCCAGGGGCAGTCCGGCCCGGCGCAGGACATCGCTTTCCAGGGCCTTGCCCGCGCTGACAAAAGTCACCGGAATATCCGGGCGCAGACGGCGCAACTCACCAGCCACGGCCAGGCCGGGGAACAGGTGCCCGCCGGTGCCGCCACCGGCTATGAGAACCGCCGCGCTCATGCTTTTCGATCCCTGTGCGCCGACACCGAAAGCAGGATACCCACGCAAACGAAATTGGTGACCATTGACGAGCCGCCCGAACTGATGAACGGCAGGGTCAGGCCCGTGGTGGGCAGCGCTCCCATGACAACCCCGGCGTTGACAAAGGCCTGTAGGCCGATTATCAGGGTGGCCCCCATGGCCAGGTATGTGCCAAAGAGATCGCGTGCGCCCAGGGCCGTCTTGATGCCCCGCCAGACCAGCAGCAGGAACAGGCTCAGCACCAGGGCCACTCCCCAGAGGCCGAGTTCCTCGCCCAGCACGCTGAAGATGAAATCCGTGTGCGGCTCGGGCAGGTAAAACAGCTTTTGCTTGGATGCGCCCAGCCCGGCTCCCATGGTGCCCCCCGAGCCGAAGGCCAGGAAGCTGTGCACGATCTGGAAGCCAGCGCCGTAGCGGTATTTCCAGGGGTCCAGAAAGACGGCCAGGCGCTGGAACCGGTAGGGGAAGGCCACGATAAGAGTGTAAACCACCGGGATGGCCGTGACCACCAAACCGCCGAGATAGAGCATGCGCACGCCCGCCACGAACATCATCACCAAACCGATGGTGAAGACCATCAGGCTCATGCCCAGGTCCGGCTGGGCCAGGATGGGCAGCACCAGGACAACGGACATGCCCAGGTGGGGCAGGAAACCCCTGCTGAAGGTCCGGATATTGTCGTGATGGGCCGAAAGCGAGTAAGCCATGTACATCATCAGGGCCAGCTTGGCCAGCTCCGAGGGCTGGATCGAAACACCGAACAGGCGCAGCCAGCGGGCAGCGCCGCCGGCCCTGTGGCCCAGGCCGGGGATCAATACGGCCACCAACAGGATGAACACCAGGCCCAGGAAGGGATAGGCCCACCGCCGCAGCCGGTCGTATTCCATGCGGGCCAGGAAGATCATCAGGCCCAGGCCCACGCCGACATGTAGAAGCTGACGCTTGAAGAAATAAGCCGCGTCCATGTGCCGTTTGAGGGCCAGACTGCTGCTGGCCGAATAGACCATGACCAGGCCGATTGCCGTCAGAGCCAATACGGCCAGAATCAGCCACGGATCGGAAAAACGCAGGCTCCAGGTCTTGGGAGCGGTTTTAACGGCTGCTTCAGCCATCGGCGCCCTCCAAGACGATTTTGCGGAAATGGTCGCCCCTGGCGGCGTAGCCGGTGTAGGCGTCGAAGCTGGCGCAGCCGGGCGAGAGCACGATGGCGTCGCCGGCCAAGGCCATTTTGCGGGCCATGGTCACCGCGCCGGGCAGATCAGCGGCGATCTGGCAGATGGCCATGCCGTTGATTTGTTTGGCTATGGACGGACCGGCCTCGCCAAAGCAGACCACGCCCCGCACCTTTTGCAACTGGGGTTGTAGTTCGGCGAAGATGCCGTCTTTGTCCCGGCCGCCCAGGAGCAAGACGGCGGTGCGGTCAAGGGCATCGATGGCGGCCTGGACCGCCCCCACGTTGGTGCCCTTGCTGTCGTCGTAATAGGCCACGCCGTCGATCTCGGTCACCAGGGCCAGGCGGTGGCCCAGGGGCTGCATTGTATCTATGGCCCGCTGCATGGCATGGGCCGAAACGCCGCAGGCGGCCACGGCCAGCCCGGCGGCCAGCATGTTGAGCAGATTGAAATGGCCGGTCAGGGCGCTGTGGGACGGGTCCAGGATGATCGTGGCGCCGTTCAACAGGTCGAGCACCAGCCTGCCGCCGCTGATTCGGCCGCCTGGTATTGGCTTGTAATCTGCTCCATAGGGCGTCACCTTGGCCGGGGCCAGGCTGCTGCGGCGGGCCACCTCGGGGTCGTCGGCGCAGAGCACGGCCACGTCGCCGCCCCGCTGGTTGGCCAGCATGCTGAACTTGCTGGCGGCGTAGTCGTCAAAGCTTGCGTAGCGGTCCAGGTGGTCGGCGGTGATGTTCAATACCACGCCGACCTTGGGCCGAAGGGTGGAGGCCGTGTCGGTTTGGAACGAGCTGACTTCCAACACCGCCCAGTCGGCGTCCTGGTCGCCGAGCACGTATTCGGCCAGGGGACGGCCCAGGTTGCCGCCCAGGAAGACCTTGTTGCCGGCGGCCTTGAGCATTTCGCCGATGAGCGTGGTCACAGTGGACTTGCCGTTGGTGCCGGTGATCATTACCGAAGGCGTTTGCAGGAAGCGGAAGGCCAGTTCCATTTCGCCGATGACTTCGGCACCGGATTCGGCGGCGGCCCTCACCTCGGGCAGACGGTGGTCCACGCCGGGGCTGAGCACCACCATGTCGGCGCCCCGGAAGTCGGAGATGTTGTGGCAGCCCAGGCGCATCACCGCGCCCTGGCTTTCCAGGCCCCTGGCGGCGGGCGGATCAGGGTTCTTGTCCGTGGCCAATACCCGGGCGCCGTGGGCCAGGCAGAGCCTGGCCGCGGCCACGCCGCTGGCCCCCAAACCCACGATCAGAACTTTTTTGCCCGTCAGATCCACCAGCCTACCTCAACTTCAGGGTGCTAAGGGCCAAAAGGGCCAGGATGATCGCGATAATCCAAAAACGCACGATGACCTTGGGCTCGGCCCAGCCCTTGAGTTCAAAATGGTGATGCAGCGGGGCCATGCGGAAGATGCGCTTGCCGCCGGTCATCTTGAAGAAACCCACCTGCATGATCACACTGAGGGCCTCCACCACGAACAGGCCGCCCACCAGGGCTAGCAGGATTTCGTGCTTGGTGGCCAGGGCCACTATGCCCAGAGCCCCGCCCAGGGCCAGAGATCCGGTGTCGCCCATGAACACCTGGGCCGGATAGGCGTTGTACCAAAGAAAGCCCAGCACGGCTCCGGCCACGGCCCCGCAGAACACCGTCAACTCGCCCACGCCCGGCACGAAGGTTATCTGTAAGTATTCTGCGCTCTTGGCGTTGCCCGACAGATAGCTGAGCACCAGGTAGGTGCCCATGGCGATGAGAATTGGTCCGGCGGCCAGGCCGTCCAGCCCGTCGGTGAGGTTGACCGCGTTGGAGGTGCCCACCAGGATGAACACGGCCAATAGCACGTAGCCCCAGCCCAGGTCCGGCACCACGAACTTCAAAAACGGCACCGACAACTGGGTGCTGTAGCCGGGGTGCAGGTACAGCGAAACAGCGGCGGCCAGGGACACCACGGCCAGGGCTGTGAACTTCTTGCCGGCGCTCAGGCCGCCTTCGTTGCTCTTGCTGACCTTCTTGGACCAGTCGTCGCTGAAGCCCACGACGCCGAAACCGTAGGTTACGCCCATGGCCAGCCAGAGATAAAAATTGCCAAGGTCGGCCCATAGAAGGACTGAAACCAGCACCGACAATAGGATCAGGACGCCGCCCATGGTCGGGGTGCCGGCCTTGGCTTGATGACTTTCCGGGCCAAGTTTGCGGATATGCTGGCCAATTTGCAGCTCCTGCAACTTGGCGATAAGCCATGGGCCCAGGACCAAGGCGATAACCAGGGCCGTGACGGCCGCGTAGATCGTGCGGAAGGTGATATAGCGGAAGACGTTGAAGCCAACGAAAACGTCCCGCAGGGGATATAGCAGATGATACAGCATCAGGCCTTCTCCCAATCGATCTCGGTCAGCCGTTTGACGACCAGCTCCATGTGCGAGGCGCGGGAGCCCTTGATCAAGACGGTCAGTCCGTCTCCCAGAATCTTGCGGCAGTCTTTGATCAGGCCGTCGATATTGCCGTAGGCCTTGGCGTATTTCTTGGACAGCCCGGCGTCCCTGGCTCCGGCCGCCACTTCCTCGGCCATTTGACCCAGGGCCAGGACGAATTTGCAGTTGTTGGCCACGGCCAGCTCGCCCACCTGCCGGTGAAGGGCCGCCGCGTCGGGCCCCAGTTCGCCCATGTCGCCCATGATCAGGCCGTGGCCCTTGCCCCACTTGGAGAGCACGGTCAGTGCCTGGAGCCCGGCGGCCACCGAGGCCGGATTGGCGTTGTAGGTGTCATCGATCAAAAGCGGCCCGCCGGTGGTGAAGATGTTCTGCAGGCGGCCCTTGGGCGGGGCGAACTCCTCGATGCCCCGTTTGATCTGTTCGTCGTCCAGGCCCAGGGCCAAGCCCACGGCCGCAGCGCCCAAGGCGTTGGATACGTTGTGCCGGCCCGGCGCGGCCAGGCGCACGCGCATGGGGGCGTACTGGCCGATCTCCATGGTAAAGGCCTGGCGGCTGCCAAAGGCCGAGACATCCCTGGCCATCACGTTGGCCTGGTTGCTGATGCCGAAGGTCGTCACCCGGCAGGAGAGCTTACCCGCCCAGGTAGCCAGGCGGGGATCGTCGAGGTTGACCACGGCCACGGCCTCGGGGCCAAGGGCCTCGAAAAGCTCGGTCTTGGCCGCGGCGATGGCCTCCATGGAGCCGAGCATGCCTATATGGGCCGGGCCTACATTGGTGATCAGGCCAACGTCGGGTCTGGCTATTCCGGCCAGATAGGCAATCTCGCCGGGGGCGTTCATGCCCATCTCGGCCACGCAGGCCTGATGGTCCTCGGTCAGTTCCAGCAGGGTCAGGGGCAGGCCGATGTGGTTGTTGTAGTTGCCCCTGGTGGCCAGGACCTTGAAGCCCTCGGCCAAGACGGCTGCGGTCAGGTCCTTGGTGGTGGTCTTTCCGTTTGAGCCGGTTATGGCCACCAGCTTGACGCCCAGTTCCTCGCGCCAGGCCCGGGCCAGTTTGCCCAGGGCGGCGATGGTGTCGTCAACGGCCAACAGCGGCTCGCCGGAAAGCTGGAAATTCCGGCCGACCAGGGCGGCGGCCGCACCTGCGTCCAGGGCTTTTTGCACGAAATCATGGCCGTCAAAGTTTTCGCCCTTGATTGCCACGAAAAGTTGACCCGGTTTCAGGGTGCGGGTGTCGTGGCAGACGCCGGTCAAGACCGTGTCGCCCGCGATGGCCGCGGCCTGGGCGCCCGTGGCGCGTGCTATGAAATCTATGTTAAACGAGGCCACTGCCCGTCTCCTGTTCACTTGTCGCGGCCAGGGCCGCCGCCGCCTGTTCGCGGTCGTCAAAGTGCCGTTTTTCCCGGCCGATGATCTGGTAGTCCTCGTGGCCCTTGCCCGCTATGAGTATGGTGTCCGCGGGGCCCGCGGATGCCACGGCCATGGCGATGGCGCCTGCCCGGTCCGGTTCCACGATATAGGCCGGTCCGTTGGCGACGGGGTTGTCGGTGCGGCGGGCGCCGCTCTGGGCCAGGCCCTCCTCGACCATGGCGATGATATCCAGCGGGTCCTCTGTGCGCGGGTTGTCGCTGGTCAAAACGCTCAGGTCGGCCGCTTCGCCGCTGGCCAGGCCCATCAGGGGTCGCTTGCCCTTGTCGCGGTCGCCTCCCGCGCCGAAAACGCAGATCAAACGTCCAGCCGTCAGGGGACGCAGGACCTCCAAGGCCCCGGCCACGGCGTCCGGCGTGTGGGCGTAATCAACAAAAACGGCCGGGCAGCCGCGCGGGCCCATTACCCGCTCCAGGCGGCCGGGCACTTCGGGCATGCCGTCAAGGCCTTGCTTGATTTCATCCGGTTCCAGGTTCAGAGCCAGGCCCACGGCCGCCGCGCCTACCAGGTTTTGCAGGTTGAAGCGGCCGACCATTGCCGAATGCAGAGGGATGCGGCCTTGGCCGTGCACCACCTCAAGCTTGATTCCGTGGACGCTGATTTCTATTTGGTCCGCCGTAATGTCGGCGTCCGATTCGATTCCATAAGTAATGGTGGCCAGGCCAAGCCCCCTGGCCTCGTCGGCCAGATCGCGGCCCCTGTCCGTATCAACGCAGATTACGGCCTTGGGGTCTTTGCCCGCCTGGCGGGCCTCGGGCAACAGCTTGTTGAACAGCAGGCGCTTGGCCCGGAAATAATCTTCCATGTCGCCGTGGTAATCCAGATGGTCACGGCTGAGGTTGGTGAACACGCCCACGTCCAGGTGGCAGAAGTCGGCCCGGTGTTGATCCAGGGCGTGGGAACTGATCTCCATGGACACGGCCTCGGCACCGGCGGTGCGCATTTCGGCCAGAACTTCCTGAAGGGTGACGGGGTCGGGCGTGGTCATGTCGGCCGGGCGGCGGCCTCCGGGATGGCTGATTTCCACGGTGCCCATCATTCCAGTAGCCCAGCGCTGGTCCAAAATCGCCCGGACCATGTGGCAAACGGTGGTCTTGCCGTTGGTGCCCGTAAGGCCTACCATGACCATCTTTTCGCTGGGCCTGCCGTAAAACTCGGCGGCCAGCCCGGCCAAAGCCCGGCGGGAGTCGCCAACCACCAACTGGCAGACATCGGCGTCAACAGGCTCCTGGACCAGGCAGACAGGCGAACCGGACCGGGCCGCCGCACCGACGAATCTATGTCCGTCGGTGGCCGTTCCCCGGATGGCGGCGAACAGCGCACCGGGGCCGGCCTGACGGGAGTCGCAGGTCACGGCCGTAATCTCGCAGTTGGGCAGTTCACCCAACACGAGCTTTGGTTCGATTATCCGGATAAGACGCTCAGTGTTCATCAGGCGCCTCCATGGGCCGGGGACAGCCTCACCGAAAGGCCGGAGCCGGGCAGCTTGCCGCCGGGCAGTGGCTGCTGCCAGACCACGCGGCCCCAGCCCTGAGTCTTGATCTTGATGCCGCCGTCGGCGGAAAGGCGCATTATCTGGCGCAGGGTCAGACCCTTGAGATCAGGCGTCAGGCCCTGGTCGGCCGAGGCCTTGGCCTGGCTGAAGTCGGCTTTGGCCGGCGCCGACGTGGCGGTATTTTCCGCTTCACGGGCGGCCATCCGCACGGCCGGGCTCTGGAATTCGTGGACGCCCAGTTCGCGCAGGGCCACGCGGGATATTTCGGCAAAGGCCGGACCGGCCACCACGCCGCCGTAGTGCTGCCTGTATGGCGTGTCGATGAGCACCAGGGTGACGATCTTGGGGTCGTCGGCGGGCACGAAGCCGATGAAGCTGCTCATATATTCATCGTGGGAATAGCCCTTGCCCGGTTCGACCTTTTGGGCCGTGCCGGTCTTGCCGGCCACGGGCAGGGAGCCGATCCTGGCCAGGGTGCCGGTGCCGCCCTCGGCCGTGACGGCCTGGAGCATATCCACCAGAATCCGGGCCTCCCGGGCGCTCATGACCCGGCGCACCGCTTCGGGCTCGTTTTCCCGAACCACCCTGGACTGGGAATCCAACACTGCCTTGACCATGTGGGGCCGCATCATCACGCCGCCGTTGGCCACCGCGGCCACGGCCTGGACCAGCTGCAGCGGCGTGACCGAGACGCCCTGGCCAAAGGCGATGTTGGCCATCTCCACGGGCCGCCAGCTCTCGGGCGCCCGCAGGATGCCCCTTGCCTCGCCGGGCAGGTCCACGCCGGTGCGGCTGCCGAAGCCGAAGATGGTCAGGGCGTTGTAAAGGACCTGGGGCCCCATGGCCTGGGCCACCTTGGCCGCTCCGATGTTGGACGAGTATTTGACTATCTCGGCCAGGGTCAGTTCGTCGTATTCGTGAGTGTCGTGAATCGTGCGGCCGCCCAAACGCCAAGACCCGTGTTCGCAGTCGAACTTCTGATCCAGGCTAACCTTGTGGCTGGCCAGGGCCGCCGCGGCCACGAATACCTTGAAGGTGGAGCCCGGCTCGTACATATCGGTCACGGCGCGGTTGCGGTAGGTGTTGCGCTTTGATTTGCCGAATACATTGGGGTTGAATGTCGGCAGCGAGGCCATGGCCAGGATCTCGCCGGTCTGGGGCGACATGACGATGACCTGGCCCGCCTTGGCCTTGTACTTTTCAACCGTGTTGGCCAGGGCCTTTTCCGCGGCGTACTGGATGTGCTTGTCCAGGGTCAGGATGATGTGGTTGCCTTCGGTCAGGCTGGTTTCCACTTCGCCGGTCATCTGGATGCGCCTGCCCAGGGCGTCGCGGTAGGTGGTCAGCCGCTGGCCTTCGCCGCGCAGCAGCTTGTCCTGGCCGCGCTCGAGGCCCTCGAGGCCCTTGGCGTCCAGACCGGCAAACCCCAGTACATGGCAGGCCAGGCCGCCGTTGGGGTAAAAGCGGCGGGGTTCGTGGATCAGGCCCACGCCCTTGATTTTCAATTCGTTGATCTGCTCGGCTTTTTCAGGGTCGATACGCCGCTTGAGCCACACGAACGAGCGCTTGTCGGTCAGCATGCGCTGAAGCGCGCGGCGGCTTTCGCCGAGGGGCTTGGCCAGGGCGGCGGCGGCCTGAGCCGGGTTTTTCACGGCCTTGGGATGGGCATAGACGCTGACGGTGTCCAGACTGACGGCCAACTCCTCGTGGTTGCGGTCGAAGATGATGCCCCGGCGTGGCGGCACCTCGATTAAAAGACTTATTTCACCGTCAGCTATGGAGCTGAGTTTTTCCTGTTCGAAAACCTGCAGCCACACTGCGCGGGCGCACAGAGCCGCGAACACCAGACCAAAGGTCACGGCGATGATGACTGCCCTGACACGCAGCCAGCGGGTGAAATCTGTGGCCTTCTTGCTCATTGAGCCCTTCTGGTCCTGTCAGGTCCCGGAATGATCATGCCCTCCCGGAGAGCCGCCTGCTCCAGCCTCTGGGGCGAGCGCAGGTTGTTGATCTCCACCTGAAGGCGGCGGCTTGTCTCCCGCAACTGGCGCTGCAATTCGAGCGCTTTGCTGATGCGGTACGAAGCCTGAAGCGACCTTTCGGTGGCATAGGCGTAAAAAAGTGCCGAACCCGTGAAAAGCGCCAAAAGCACCAGGCCGGGAATCAGCATGCCTGATCTGAGGCCGGCGCCGGAGCGCACATTGTTGCGTCGTAATGTAACGGTCAAAACGCTTCCTCCGTCCGAATGGCGCTTCTCAGCCTTGCCGAGCGGGCGCGGGGATTTTGTCTGACTTCCTCTTCCGAGGCCGTTACCGGCTTTTTACGGCCGATTTTTACGATGGGCTTTTTGCCGCAAACACATACCGGCAGATCCGGCGGGCAGGTGCAGGGATCGGCCAGGCGGCGCAGGGTGTCCTTGACCCTGCGGTCTTCCAGCGAATGGTAGCTGATGACGGCCAGGACGCCTCCGGGCGAGAGCCAGGCCGGAACCTGCTGTAAGAACCGGTCCAGCTGGCCCAGTTCGTCGTTGACTGCGATGCGCAGGGCTTGGAAGACCCTGGTGGCCGGATGGGTCCGGGCCGTGCGGCGCCAAGCGGCCGGCGTGGCTTTTTCGATTATCATGGCCAGCCGTTCCGTGGTCGTTATGGGCTCGGATACCCTGGCGGATGTGATGGCCTCGGCATAGCGGCCGGCCATGGGCTCCTCGCCCAGGCGCCGGAAAATCTCGGCCAACTCCCCCGTGGAGAGTGTGGCCACCAGATCCGCCGCGCTGGTCTGGCCATGGCCCATGCGCATATCCAGGGGGCCCTCTTTCATGAAGGAAAAGCCTCTGGCTGCTTGATCCAACTGCATGGAGCTGACTCCAAGGTCCAGCAAAATGCCGTCCGCCGTTTTTTTGCCAATGGCCGCCAACTGGCTGCCGATACAATCGAAAGTGGCTTCGGCCGCGATAAATCTCTGGCCGAAGCGCTTGAGTCTTTGTTGGGCTAGTTCCAGAGCGCCGGGGTCGCGATCCAGGCCCAGAAGGAGGCCGTCCGGGGAACTTGCCTCCAATATTGCTTCAGAGTGGCCGCCCGCGCCCAGGGTACCGTCCACATAAACTCCGCCTGACCTCGGGTCGATGAGCGATAACGCCTCGGCCAGAAGCACCGGCCGGTGCGCCTGGGTCATCCTAGACCCCCAATTCCGCCATGCGGGCGCCTATGTTGGTGCCGGAAATGCGGTTTTCCTCTTCCTCCCAACGCTCTTCGTTCCATATTTCGAAGTATTTCTGCGCACCGACCAACACGGCCTTGCCGTCCAGGGCGGCTTTTTGGCGCAGACGCGGGGGGATGAGGACGCGGCCTTGTTTGTCCAGGGTGCATTCCGTGGCGTTTCCGAAAAAGCGCCGCTTGATGGTCTGGACGTCTTCGTTGAGCTCGGGCAGGTTGGCGATTTTGTCCGCCAGCGAGCGCCAGTCCTCAACCGGGTAGCAGACCAGATAATGGTCGGAATTGGGCAACGTGGTAACGACCAGTTTGTCGTCGCGCTTGGCTTTTAATACATCGCGGAAGCCGGCCGGGATGGCCAGGCGCCCTTTGACGTCCAAGCTATGTGTTGACGACCCGGTAAACACGTTGTGTTTTCTCCTCGTTCACCCACTTTGACCCACAATCCACCACCGGATCCCACTATAGATGTTGTGGGAGGCGCATGTCAATAAAAAAACTCGATATTTTTGTAATCTAAAGGCAGTGTCCCTGACGTTTCACTTCTGTGATTTGAGGCGTGGGAATATATACCACTTTTTAGAGGAAAATATCACAACTAACGCAAATAACACGTAAAATAATTAGGGACGGAGAAATAGACCATTTTTGCGGCTAAAGACGCCACTGTGAATGTGGCGTTAGGGTGGCGGAATGTGGGGAACTTGGCTATGTGTCTTTTAAAAATCTACTTCTTGGGCGGTTGACTCGTTGAATGCGGTGGTGCTATGCTCAATTTCGACTCGCGCACATGTTCGGTTCCAACTGCTCCCCTATAGTGTATGACGGGCAAGGCACATCGGGGTGGGGCACACATGAAAATCTTGAACACTGCGCAAGGTGGTCGAGGGTAGCTCCCGATACAGAGGCGAGACCCTGAAATCTGTTAATTCTTTAGACACCCTTTTTAAGGAGGAGGCATGGCTGGGAAACCACTGACCAAGGCGGACATGATCGACAAGATCGCCAGCAAGGCCGATATTTCTAAACGAGCTGCCAAGGATGCATTGGAAGCGTTTGTCGAAGTTTGCCGTGACGAGGTCAAGGCTGGCAATCCGTTCCGAGTGGCCGGATTGGGCACTTTCAGCCTCAAGGAGTCCGCACCGCGCAAGGGAGTCAATCCTGCAACTCGGCAACCGATTGAAATTGAGTCCAAAAAGCGCATGGCATTCAAGATGAGTTCTCAAGTTCGGGATTCACTCAACTAGAACAAGTCCACCTGCGAGTCCGCTCATTGGGTGACTCCCATCGGCCAAGCCTCTATCGGGTTCCTGTCACTCGTTTCCCAATGAGGCGCAAGCTATACCAAAAGCACCCCGGCTACGGCCGGGGTGTTTATTATGGTATTTCAACATGCCGGAATAAAAGTTATTTTTGCCTAGCGTAGAAAAGGTGTGGTAACCTATTTCTTACGGGTTTTCGTCTGCGTCGATAGTTTTATCCGCGACGATTTTATCCAGTGATCATATGTTTTTCACGCTCTAGTTTCCCTGTGCAACCGCCCTATTGCACGGAGGAGGTGTCTCAGCATGGCCGCACATGACGAAGTTATAGGCTCTCTCCTTGATGAAATGGCATCCGAGGTAATGGTCCTGGAGGCCGGAGACTTGATGGCCTATGGTGAGTTGTTGTCACATCTCGAGAGGTTGTTGATCGTCTGCGAAGGGGCTGGTCCTGCGACTCTGACTCAACTGGTAAACGCGCTTAAGTTCCATATGGAAGGCATGATTCTGGGTGAAGTCGATGACCAGGAGCAAGGTCTGGAACTGACCCGGCAGGGTGTTCAACTGGCCCAGGATGTGATGCGGGAAGAGGCCGGACAGCCGGAGTTGGAAAAGTTGCTGAGCAATCCGGGCATGGCCGCCAGGGCTCTGGCCGCCATCGAGCAGACGCCGGACCAAGCAGGAGCCGGGGAAGATGTTCCGGCGCCTGAAGCGGACCAGGGCGAGGACGGGATGGAAATGGGCGAACTGCCCGATGACGCAGTGCCCGACCTGGAACCGGCCGCCGAGCCCGAGGCCGAAATCATCAGCGATGAGGACATGGAGCTGCTTTCCGGGTTTGTGGTTGAGGCCCTGGAACATCTTGAGTCCATTGAAGTCAACGCCCTGGTTTTGGAAGATTCGCCCCAGGACGCCGAGGCCCTAAATGCGGTATTCCGGCCGTTCCACACGATCAAGGGCGTAAGCGGCTTCTTGAATCTCAAGGACATCAACCACCTGGCCCACTCGCTGGAAAACCTCCTGGATAAAGCCAGGGCCCATGAGCTGATTATCGACAGCATTTCCATTGATATCATTTTGAGTGGTGTCGATGTCTTGCATCAGATGATCGAGGAATCCCAAGCGGCCGCCAACGAACGGCGCCCCAGGGCAACATTCGACACCGCTGAGTTGGAGGCAAGGATCGAGGCCGTGCTCAGCGGAGAACAGGCTCCCGCGTCCGAGGAGCACGATGAGCCCGAACCGCCCGAACAGGCCACCGGGCCCGACGAGGCTGATGAATTTGAGGAGCCCGAGGTTGAGCCCATGAAACTGGGCGAGGTCTTGGTGGGCAAGCGCATGGTCTCGGCCGAGGACATGGACAAGGCCCTGGAGGCTCAAAGGGCCTCAAAGCCGCCCAAGCAACTCGGCGAAATCCTGGTTTCCGAGGGCAAGGCCAAGCCGGAACAGGTTGCCGAAGGTCTGCGCACCCAAAAGGTCATGGCTCAGGCCGTGGGAGCCCCGGCGGCACAGGAAGTAAAGATAGACACGGTCAAACTCGACAACCTGCTTGATATGGTCGGCGAATTGGTCATTGCCCAGTCCATGGTTCAGGCCAATCCCAATGTCCAGGCCATTGGCGACCGCAAACTGCGCACCGATCTGGGCCAATTGAAACGCATAACCAGCGACCTGCAAAAATCAACCATGAGCATGCGCATGGTGCCCATCCGCCAGACATTCCAGAAAATGTCCAGGGTAGTACGCGATACGGCCAAAAAGGCCAAGAAAAAGGTCCGTCTGGAACTGGTCAACGAAGACACCGAGATCGACCGCAATATGGTCGAGAAGTTTTATGATCCGTTGATGCACATGGTGCGCAACTCAGTGGACCACGGTTGCGAAGGACCTGAGGACAGGATTGCCGCAGGCAAACCCGAAGAAGGTCTGGTGACCCTCAGCGCCTACCACAAGGGCGGCAGTGTATGCATCGAAATCAAGGACGACGGCCGGGGGCTGCACCGGGAAAAAATCGTTAAAAAGGGCATTGAGCGCGGTTTGATCGAATCAGACCAGGACATGACCGACCAGGAAGTGTTCAGCCTGATCATGAAAGCCGGATTTTCCACGGCCGAGCAAGTCACCGACATATCCGGCCGCGGCGTGGGCATGGACGTGGTGCAGCGCACCATTGATGAACTGCGCGGCCGCATTGAAATCACTTCAAACCTTGGCGAAGGCACGACATTCACCATCGCCCTGCCGTTGACTTTGGCCATCATCGACGGTATGGTCGTCCAGTTGGGAACGGAACGATTCATCCTGCCGACCATTGGCGTGATCGAGTCCCTGCGCCCCAGCCGCGAAGATTACACCACGGTTCAGGGCCGGGGCGAAATGATCATGATTCGCGGCAGCCTCCTGCCCCTTGTAAGACTGCACCAAATCGTCTGCATTGAGCCCGAACATCACGAACCCTGGGAAGGATTGGTCGTTGTCGTGGAACATCACGGCCACAGGCGCTGTCTTCTGGTGGATCAGTTGATCGGCAGGCAGGAAGTGGTTATCAAGACCTTGGGCGAAAGCCTCAAGGACGTCAAGGTCGCCGCCGGCGGAGCCATCATGGGCGACGGCAAGGTGAGCCTCATTCTGGATGTGGAAGGCCTTTTTAAAAGTCACGAAGGCCGGTAGGGCTGGATCAGGGATGAGTCGCGGAGGGCAATTGGAATGAATGTGCAAGCCAATAAGGACGCACACAACAAAGCGGTGGCTGAACGAAGAAATCACCTGGTTAACCTGGTCGGCAAGTATCTTACCTTTATGCTCGCCGACGAGGAATATGCCGTTCAGATTTTCAAGGTGAAAGAAATCATTGGATTAATAGATATTACTCCCGTGCCCCAGACCGCCGATTTCATGCTGGGCGTGATTAATTTGAGGGGCAAAGTTATTCCCATTGTGGATTTGCGTTTGCGCTTTGGCCTGGATTACCGGGAGCATGACGAAAGGACCTGCATAATCGTCATGGAGATCCTTGGCACCGATGGCACCTGGGCCTTGATGGGTATTTTGGTTGACAGTGTCAGCGAAGTAATAAACGTTGCGTTGGATGATTTGGAGCCGTCGCCGTCTTTTGGCGTGGACCTTGACATCTCCTACATTTTGGGTATCGCCAAGGTTGGCGGCAACGTAAAAATAATACTTGATATCGATAAGGTGTTATGCGAACAGCAACTGGTGGTATAATTTTTTGAAGGTCAATAATTTATTTTTTTGGTAATCCTGCGCCAGCTATTAGACTTTGTGTAATCAGGCATTGGACGTCAGGCGCGTTCCCAGAATCAAACTGAAACTTCAGGCGGAGTTGCGGTTGTGGAGCCTCTAAGAATAAGCATCACTGACGCGCAATATAAAAAACTGGCTCAGCTTGTCTATAGCCTTTCCGGCATAAATCTTGGCGACGGTAAAAAGGAACTGCTCAAGGCCCGCTTGGCCAAACGGATGAGAACGACCGGCATCCGAAATGTCGGCGAGTTTATCAGCCGCCTGGAAAAAGACAATTCCGGCGAAGAACTTATCGGATTTCTTGATTGCATCACCACAAACAAAACCGATTTTTACCGCGAACCGCAGCACTTCGATTTTTTGACCAGCGATGTGCTGCCCGGTCTGGATAAACTTTGCGGTCCCAATGGAAAATTCAACATGTGGTGCGCGGCCGCTTCGACCGGTGAAGAGCCGTATACCTTGGCTATCACCCTCATGGAAGGTCAGCAATACTGGGCGCGCAGGGGAGTGGCCTTTTGGGCCTCCGATATCGATACCCAAGTGCTCAAACATGCCCAACGGGGAGTTTACTCCCAAGACCGCGTGGCCGGAATTCCCCGCAGCATTTTGACCAAGTATTTTCAAAGGGGCTCGAATCGTTGGGCCGGCCATGTCCGGGTAAAGGCTCCTCTGCGCGACATGATTGAATTTCGCAAGATAAACCTTATGGACGCCTTTGGGTTTGATGGTAACCTGCATGTTATATTTTGTCGTAACGTGATGATTTATTTTGACAAACCTACACAACAGCGCCTGGTTGAGAAGTTTTACAACTGTTTGTGCAAAGGTGGATATCTTTTTGTCGGGCATTCGGAGAGCCTGACCGGCATTAAGCATCGGCTTCGTTTTGTCCGCCCTGCCATTTACCGTAAGGAGTCTTGATTTGGCCGGTAGAATCGCAGTTGGCGTTGGAGACTTGGCGGTCTCCAAGGACAAGAGGGACGAGATAGTCACATATTCCCTTGGATCCTGCATTGCCGTGATCATACATGATGCCAAGGCCGGCGTGGGGGGGTTGTTGCACCTTATGTTGCCCACCTCTACTCTAAACCCGCAGAGGGCGGCATCCCAGCCTGCCGTATTTGCCGACACCGGCCTGCCAAGACTGTTCCGCAGCGCCTATGATTTGGGCGCTGTAAAAGGGCGAATGAAAGTGGTGTTGGTCGGCGGTAGTCAAGTCTTGGACGAGGGGGGCCACTTCAACATTGGTAAGCGCAACTATGCGGCAGTTAGAAAAATATTGTACCGCAACAATGTTCTTGTGGATAAAGAAGACGTTGGCGGAAACGTCAATCGCACTGTTGGGCTGCGCGTCGACACCGGTGAGATTTGGATGAAAGTCAACGGCGGCAATTTGAGGAAGCTGTGAGTCTGGTCAAGGAAATACTGGCCAAAGCCGAAAATTTGCCGGCCATACCGGCAATCGTGCAACAGGTGTTGGGCCTTGTCCAAGATCCTGATTTTGAATTTTCACGGCTTATTGATACCGTGAAGATGGATCCGGGAATCACGGCTCATGTGTTGCGCATGGCAAACTCGCCGTTTTACGGGCTGAGGCAAAAAATATCGTCTTTGGATCAGGCGCTGGCTTTGTTGGGAACACGCAACCTTGTGGAAATCGTGCTCAGCGCCCAGGTGGTCAAGTTTTACCAAGTCGACCAAGATGGCTACCGCCTGGCCAGGGGCGATCTGTGGCGCCATTGCATGGCCACGGCGCTATTGGCCAACAAAATCGGCGCAATGATAAAGTTCGGTGAAACGGCGACTCTGTTCACGGCGGCCCTGTTGCACGATGTGGGCAAGTTGATACTCAGCCAGTATGTCGGTGGCCGCTACGAAGCGATAGAAAAACTCGTGGAACAGGGCGGCAAGAGTTTCGTGGAGGCCGAACGCGAGGTGCTCGGAGTCGATCACGCCCTGTTGGGCGGTGTGGTGGCCAGGCATTGGAATTTTCCAGAGTCGATTGTTACGGCCATAGCGTTTCATCACATGCCGGAAAGATCGTCCAAACACAAGCAAATGACCGGTTTGGTGGCCTTGGCCAACATATTGGCCCTTTCCATGGGCATGGGCGGCGGCGCGGACGGGTTGGCCTTGCCCCTGAGCGCCGGCCTGTTCGAACTGGCGGGTGTCAAGGCCCGGGAAATCGACAAGCTCGCCTTGGAAATAAAGGACATCAATGATCAGGCCGACGAATTGTTGTCCATGGCTAATTGAGTGATAAGGGGGGGAAGGACAGTTATCAGATATGGCTTTGCGCGTACTAATAGTCGATGATTCGGCGGCCATGCGGGCCATGGTTAAAAAAACCCTTAAGGCTGCCGGGTTTTCCCTGGAATCATGCCTGGAGGGTGCCAATGGCCTCGAGGCGTTGGATATTTTGCATAACAATGAAGTAGATGTCGTCCTGAGCGATTTGCATATGCCGGAGATGGACGGGTTGCAACTGTTGGAAGCCCTGCAAAAGGAAGGCATGGTTCCCAAATGTTTCATCCTGGTGACCACTGAGGGACGAAAGGAAAAGCTTCGTCAGGCTCTTGCCTTTGGCGCGCGCGGCTATGTGCTTAAACCGTTCCAGCCGGAAGGCCTGCGTAAGATCCTTAGCTTATTTGTTGGAGAACCCGATGGAGACGAATTGGAGCTCAGCCCTGAAGGACTCGATTTCTGAGGTCTTCAGCACATCTTTTTTCCTGGTGCCGGAATCTTATCCCGATCCGCCGGAGACGGCCCACCAAATGAGCGCCGCTGGTTGGTTTGAAGGTTATCTCGACTTCAACCGCGACGCACAGACGGTCCGTATCTGGGTGTGGACACCCAAAAGGATCGCCGTGGAACTGGCGGCGAACATCTTTGCCTGTGATCCGGATGAAGTGGACACGGAGCAGGTGCTTGACGCCTTCCGGGAAATGATCAATATGGTCAGCGGAAATTTGCTCACCGTGGTCGATACTGAAAGCGCCTGGAAAATGGGTTTGCCCAATGCCAATGTGCTGGCTTCGGGTACGGTGGGCCAGGCTGTGGGCGCGGCTGAGTGGGACATGCTTTTTGATATAGAAGGGTCCCCCATTGTCGCTGGATGGAAGATGTTCACCAAGTAAGCCTGCCGGTTGCCGTTTTGGCGTGAAAGAGGAGGATCATGGCCCTGATCAATGGGCGGCCAATAAAGCTACTGATTGTCGACGACTCGGCTGTTGTGCGCCAAGTGCTCAGCAAGTCCCTTTCCGATGTGCCGGATATCGAAGTCGTCGGCACGGCCACGGACCCCTATGTCGCCCGCGATAAAATCGTAAAGCTCGAACCGGATGTGATCACCCTGGACATTGAAATGCCGCGCATGGACGGCATCACTTTCCTACGCAAGCTGATGCAGCATAAACCCATGCCGGTGATCATCATCTCGTCGTTGACCCAAAAGGGCGGCGCCCTGGCCCTTGAAGCCATTGAAGCCGGCGCCGTGGAAGTCCTTTGCAAGCCCGGCGGCTCTTTCTCTGTGGGTGAGATGGCCGAGCAGTTGGCCGAAAAGATCCGGGCGGCGGCCAAGGCCAGGCCCCAACAGCGCCAAACGTCACAGGCGGCCGAGAGCGCGGGTCAAGTGCGTACAACCCTGGCGCCCACGGACATGGACCTGACCCAAAAGATTTTGGCAATCGGGGCCTCCACCGGCGGAACCGAAGCCCTCAAGGAGGTGTTGACAAGGCTGCCGGCCACCGTGCCGGGCATTGTCATCGTCCAGCACATGCCGCCGAAGTTCACCACGGCCTTCGCCAACCGGCTCAACGGGTTGTGCCAGTTCGAGGTCAAGGAAGCCGCCGACGGCGATTCCGTCTTTCCCGGGCGCTGCCTTATCGCTCCGGGCAACTTCCACATGCTGTTACGGCGTTCGGGCGCACGCTATCTGGTAAATGTCAAGACCGGGCCCATGGTTCACCACCAAAGGCCCGCGGTGGACGTGCTGTTCAAGTCGGTGGCCAAATCCGCCGGCCGCAACGCCGTGGGCGTGATTCTGACGGGCATGGGCGCCGACGGCGCCGAGGGCCTGAAACTGATGCGCGACGCCGGCAGCCCCACGTTCGGCCAAAACGAGCAGACCTGCGTGGTATACGGCATGCCCAAGGCCGCCTTTGAGGCCGGAGGTGTGGAAAAGGAACTGCCGCTGACCGATATCCCGGCGGCGATAATGCGAACCCTGGGCAGCGTGCGCATTTAGTCAGACATCAAGATCAACCGCCTGAAACGAAAAGGCCGCCGGAATCGGCGGCCTCTTTTTTTTACATGGCGCTGGGCTTGCCCCTGGCGATGATAAAATCCCGGTACCAATTCCAAAGATTTTCCAGGCCCTGGTTCACCGAAACCGTGGGCTCATAGCCCAGCAGGCTGCGGGCCTTGTCGATGTTGGCGTAGGTGTAGGGCACGTCGGCCTTCATCATCGGGGCCGGGTCCAGATGGGCCTTCTTGCCGCTCAACTCTTCCAGCGTGCCGATGAAATCAGCAAGCAGGATCGGCTCGCCCCGGCCGATGTTGAAGGCCTCGAAGCCCAGAGGCGTGTCCACGGCCTTGATTGAACCCTGGACGATATCGTCAATATAGGTCCAGTCCCGGTGCATCTGACCGTTGTTGAATAGAACGACCTTGCGGCCGAAATGCATGTTGTCCAGGACCTTGAGGGCCATCATGTCCGGCCTGCCCCACGGACCATACACGGTGAAATAGCGGAGGGCGTTGCAGTTCATGCCGTGCAGGTGATGATAGCTGTAGGCCAACAGCTCGGTGGCCCGTTTGCTGGCCGCGTAGGGGGCCAGGGGATGGTCGCACATGTCGGTCTCGATAAAGGGCATCACCTTGGTGTCGCCATAGACCGATGACGTGGAGGCGAACGCGAAAACGCCCACCTTGGTCTTGCGGGCCGCTTCCAACAGGTTCAGCGTGCCGGTGAGGTTGACATTCCAATAAAGGTGGGGCTGGTCAATGGAGGCCCTGACCCCGGCCATGGCCGCCAAATGGATTACGCCGTCAAAGCCGTTTTCCTCGAACAGCCGGTCCACAAGCTGGGCGTCGCGGATGTCTCCCTTGCAGAACGTCCAGTTGCCGCCGTCGCCGTGTTCCTCGGCGGTGCGCCGCAGGTTGAGTTCCTTGAGGGAAGGATCGTAATAATCGTTGATATTGTCCAATCCCACGACGCGGTCCCCCCTCTTGAGGATCGCCCTGGCGCAGTGGCTGCCGATGAAACCAGCCGCTCCGGTTACTAGGATATTCTTCATATGTTTTCCTTGACCAGTGTTCCGTCATTGGTGAAGCGAGGCCGCTAAAATGCGCAGACGATCTTGGCAGAATGGTCCACGGCGCCCCGGCAAGACCTAATAATAGCGTAAGCGGCCAAAATTACGGAAATCAATCGTCTGCCGCAGGTTTTTCTTTTGAAATAGCTATCTGCCTATCCTGTCATAACAACAGCCCCCTGACAAGTGCTATGGCCGGTAATAGCCGCCCGCGAGGCCGCCCGGATGTCTTTTGTCGCCACGGCAATTCATGTTTATAATCCGTCTTGGCCTTATTTCGGTATTTGTGTTCACAAAAAGCTTAAAACGGATTAAGATAAAGCACTTGGCTGTCCGGTAAGCTGCCGGTGGAAAAGGAGATATCGGAACAGTGTTTATTTGGTTATCTCAACAGGCCGTAACGACCTCTCTGAAATGAAACCATTGTGAACCGCAAATTCGGCAACATCATCAAGTTCCTGGAGAGCAATTTCGCCAGGCCCCTATTGGCCGTGCGCAGGCCGCTTATCGTTGTCCTGCAGCTTTGCGCGGCGGTGCTTTCGCTGTATTTGGCCTATCTGCTCAGGTTTGACTTTGATATCCCCTTGTACCAGCAAAAGATATTCTGGCGGTTCGTCGGCCTGCTGGTGATCTGCCGGGGGGTGACGCTTTATTACTGGAAGCTGTTCTCCGGGCTTTGGCGCTACGTCACCATGGACGATGTCCTGTTGATATTAAAGGCGAACCTGGTTTCATCATTATTATTCGTCGGCCTCATTTTCATGATCAACGGCCACGGCCTGGGCGGCCTGCCCCGCAGCGTCCTGATCATGGACCTGTTGTTTTATTCCGTCTTCCTGGTGGGCCTGCGGATGATGTCGCGCATCTACCGCGAATACATCCACGAGACGGCCTGGGAAAAAAGGGCCGTGTCGAACGTTGTCGTGGCCGGAGTCAACCGCATGGCCGTGCGCATGGCACGGGAGATCGGCTCCAACCCCATCCTGGCCCTGCGGGTGATCGGTTTTGTGGACGAAGAGGGCGCCAACCAGCGCTCCCGGGTCGTCAACCTGCCCATCCTGGGCGGCATGGACAACCTGGAAAAGGTTTTCGAGAACAACGACGTGCAGATGCTGCTGGTGGCCCTTGAGCACAGCACGCCGCGACAGATAAAGAACATCCGCCAGGCCTGTGAGCGCTGCGGAGTCCAGTGCCGGGTGCTACCCTCCACCGAGGATATCCTCGACAGCCTGCCGTTGTTCAAGCAGACCCATGAACTCAAACCCCAGGAGATCATGGGCCGCGCCCTGGCCGTTGGCCGCAATCCGGGCCAAGAACCGCCCGATTTCAGCGGAAAGGTTGTGCTGGTTTCCGGCGCGGCGGGCTCCATCGGCTCGGAACTGTGCCGCCAGCTCATGCGGCGCAGGCCCAAGACGCTGATCATGTTGGACCAGAGCGAAAGCGGCCTGTACGAACTGGACCGTGAACTGGAAAGCAAAAACCCCGACTCAAAGCGCAAGATGCATGTCTGCGACATCACCAACACGGTCAAGGTCGACAAGATCATGGCCAATTGGCGGCCCGACGCCGTTTACCACGCCGCCGCGTACAAACACGTGCCCCTGATGGAAGATGAACCTGTGGAGGCCCTGGGCACCAACGTCCTGGGCACCTACAATCTGGCCAAGGCCGCATCTGAAAACGGCTGCCGGAGCTTCCTGTTCATTTCCACGGACAAGGCCGTCAATCCCGTCAGCGTCATGGGGCTCACCAAATTCGCCGCTGAAAAGGTCATCTTCAGCATCAATGGCAGCTCCTGCAAGTTCATGGCCGTGCGTTTCGGCAACGTGATCAACTCCAACGGCAGCGTGGTTCCGCTGTTCCGCCGGCAGGTGGAAGGCGGCGGGCCGGTAACCGTGACCCATCCCGACGTTAACCGCTTTTTCATGGCCATCACCGAGGCCGTGCACCTGGTGCTGTCCGCGGCTGATATGGGCCAAGGCGGCGAGACATTCCTCCTGGACATGGGCCAGCCGGTAAGGATCCTCGACGTGGCCAAAAAGGTCATCGCCGCAGCCGGCCTGGAGCCGGGCAAGGACATCGAGATCGTTTTCACCGGCCTGAGGCCCGGCGAAAAAATGGAAGAGGCCCTCTACTGGCAAGGCGAAGGCATCCAGAACACGGCCCATGAAAAGATCAAGGCCATGATCCAGCCCCAACAGGACAACGGCCAAATGAACCGCTGGCTGGACCGCTTTGGAAAGGCCTGCGCCGATCTTGACGACCAGGCCGCCAAGCAACTGCTCCAGGATTTCGCCGCCAAGGTTTCTTAACTCCGCCTCTTTAAAAACAACGCCGAGGCCGCAAAGGGCCCCGGCGTCCGCTGATTCATTTTCAGTTGCTCAGCGAATCCTGAACTCCACGCCCTCCCGGTAAGTCGCCAAAACCTCCACCCTGGTGATGTCGGCGGGCGGCACGTCCAGGGGATTTTCCGAGAGCACCGTCAGGTCGGCCAGCTTGCCCGGCTCCAGGCTGCCCACAATGTCTTCCATGAACATCTGCCAGGCCGCATCTATGGTCATGGCCCGCAGAGCCTGGTCCATGTCCACCGCCTGCTCCGGGCCGATGGGCGCGTTTTTTCTGGTCAGGCGGGTGACGGCGGTGCGCAGCAGTTTGAACGGCTCGGGCGGATACATGGGCGTGTCGTTATGCAGCGAACAGGTCAGCCCCGCTTTCACCGCGCCGCCGAAAGGCATCATGTTCGCGGTGCGCTCCTGGCCCAGGATCTCGTCCCGCAGGGCCTCGCCGTAATAGTGGATGTGGTTGATGTGCCAGCTCGGCGCGATGCCCAACCTGGCCGAGCGCTCCAGTTCGTGTAGGGGATAGAGCGCGCCGTGCTCTATGCGGTGGCGGTGGTCGTCCCTTGGCGAGGCCTCCAGGGCCTGTTGGTACATGTCGATGATATCGCTGACAGCCTTGTCGCCCTGGCCGTGGATGGCGATCTGGTGGCCCTGCTCGTGGTACTTGCGCACCAGGGCGGCCATGCGCTCCTTGGGCATCATGGAATAGCCGCGGGTGTCAGCGGGTATGCCCAGGCCGTCCTGCATCAGAGGGCTGTTCAGAAACGGCTCGCCGAGCAGCATGTTGCCGGTGTAAGGCGATCCGTCATACCAGAACTTGACGCCCAGGTAGCGGAAACGGTCGCTGGCCTGGCCCAAGTCTTCCACGAAGCCGATCTCCAGGTCCGTGGCCTTGTCCATGTAGCCCGCCCGGATGGGGCAATCGTTCCTTTCAACGATCTCCTTGAATGTTGAGACAGCCCGGTCGAACACCGGGAAATCGCCCATGACGCCCACGGTGGTATAGCCCGCCCTGGCGTAGCGCCCGATCTGGGCCTGCATGAGCTTCGGCCCGTCATAGGCGTTGTCGGCCAGCAGGGCGGCCAATAGCGGCAGGGCCGCGCCCTGTTCAATGACCATGCCGGTAAGCCTGCCTGAGGCGTCCTTGACATAGGTGCCCAACTCGGGCTGGGGCGTGTCGTCGGTGATGCCCGCCCGCTCCAGGGCCGCGTGGTTAACGTATATGGTGTGCATGGTCTGGACCATGACCAGAACGGGGTTGGTGGTGCTGATCTGGTCCAGGATGTCTGCGTTGAGGGCCTTCAAATCCCTGGTGAGGATGGGGTCGTAACCGAAGGCGGCTATCCACTTGCCAGGTTCGGCCTGTTCGGCTGCCTGGCGCAGCTTGTCCATGATGGCCGCGCCGCTGATGTCCTGGAAACCGCTGACGTCGATCCAGTCGTAGAGCAGGGCGCTGACTATGGGATGGCTGTGGGGCTCGATCAGGCCGGGCAGCAGGCATTTGCCGCCCAGATCGACAACCTTGGTCTCCGTGCCCGCCAAGGCGCGGACCTCCTCATAAGACCCCACGGCGCTTATCCTGCCGCTGGTCACGGCCAAAGCCTCGGCCCTTGGCATCGCCCGGTTCATGGTCAGGATCGGTCCGCCGGTGAAAATCATGTCTGCAGCGCTCATGTCGCCTTCCCTGTGTATAACTTAAAAACAAGGGCCGGAGCCGAATCTGGCCCCGGCCCGTTTATTGATTGTAACACCCTGCTAGAACTGCTTGGGCCCCCACAGGCGGAAGACCTTCAACAGGACTATCAGGACCGCCGCCGTGACCAGCTGCACCCCGGCCACGGCCCATACTCCCATGGTCTCGGGATGAGGCGCCGCGCCGTTCATGAAGACGATGTGGGTGGCGGTGAACAGGGCCACGATGTTCATCAGGCCCACTTCCATGGCCACCGGCGTCTTGAATTCCGGGTCCACGATGCGCAGCAGCAAGAGGCCGCTGGCCCCGGTGCCTGTGACATAACCGAACAGGGCCATGGAACGCTCAAAGGCGAATTCCGTCGCCCGGCGGCCGAAGTACAGGACAACAAAAAGCGTTACAATAACACCGCCGATGATAACCGCGCTGATGGGCACGATGTACTGCCAGACGATGCCGATCTGGATGGCCATCATGGTGGCCACCACCAGATAGTCAACGGTGCTGCCCGTCAGGCGTCTCTGAAGGTCATTGTTGATGAGATGGCCGATGCCCAGCAGGTTCATCACCTGGCGCACCACCATGGCTGTGATCAGGCCCCACATGAACACAAAACCAAAGGCGATCTTGGCCATGGCCGGCGGCAGCAGCCAATCCCGCAGGATGCCCGTTACGTAGAACGACAGGGCATAGGTGCCCAAGAGCAGGGCCAGGTGGAAGGCCACCGAGTCGATGGTGGCCGAGTGGGTGGTGGAGGTGCCGGCCGAGACGTTGTCATCCGGGCCGTGAATGCCGGTTACAAAGTCCGGGGGCAGATCCTTGGGTGCGTTGGCCGCATAGCCCTTGCGCACGCCCCAGTTGGCCAGGGGCACGCCGATCAGGGCGGCCACGAAATAACCCACCGCGGCGAATGTAAGGCCGATGGTGATGGCGTTGGGTATCTTGAAGGCGCTTTCCCAGACGCTGGCGATGCCAAGCGTCTGGCCCGGCCCCTGGGCGAATCCGTGGCCCATCAGGAATCCGAGACCCTCATAGAGCTTGTCGCCGATCTGGTTGGTGCCGGCGATGATGCCAGCGCCCAGGGCCGACTGAATGCACAACAGAGCGGTCCAGACAAAGGCCAGCCAAACCGAGCCCTTGATAATGGTTTTGGCCGAGCCCTTGCCGCCGCCTCCGCCGGTGAGACCGATGGACACGAATCCGATGCTGAACAGATGGTAGGCCATCAAGGCGAAGAAATTGCTGGGTACGTTGACCCAGCCAACGCTCACCAGGACAAATCCCAGCAAACCGCCGATGAGGCAGGCCGGAAAGAGGAATTTCTGAAACAGGGGGACTTTTGCTCTAAGAAATACACCGATCAACAACATCGCCGATAGCCAGCCAAAGGCTATCATCAGCGGCATAAACGACTGCTCCAACTGCATAGGGTCCCTCCCGTTAAAATGTGGTTCGCGGCCGGGCGGTTGAGTTGCCGCCCGGCCGTGGATATATTTTTTTCAAGGCCTTGCGTTGGCCGCTAGGCCTTGAGTTTGCTGTTATCCGGGTCGTACATGGGCCGCAGATGCACCAAGGCCGGGCAACGGCGGTCCATTATCTCCACCTCCAGTTCGCGCCCCTCCTGGGCCAACTCGCTGTTGATAAAGGCCATGGCGATGCTTTTACCCAGGCGGTGCCCATAGCCGCCGGTGGTCACCCGGCCCACGATTGTATCGCCCTGGTAGACCGGCTCGTCGCCGTAGGCGTCGGCGTCTTCGGTTTGCACCTCCAGCTGCACCAGGCGCTTGGCCGGGCCCTTGGCCATTTCGGCCTTGACGGCCTCCCTGCCGATGAAATCGCCCTTGTCCGGTTTGACCAGCCAACCCAGGCCCGCCTCCAGGGGCGATTCCTCGCCGCACATGTCGGCTCCCAGGAGGTAGCCCTTTTCCAGGCGCAGGGATTCCAAAACGGCCCTCAGGCCGCAGTCAGCGATGTCGAATTCTTCACCCGCTTCAATGATTTCTTGGTAGAGCGTGCGCTGGTTGCAGAGGGGGTGGTGCAGTTCCCAACCCAATTCTCCCACAAAGTTGATGCGCAATGCCATAACTCGGCCCGAACCGGCCTGAATGTGTCGCCAGGTCAGATAGGGGAAGTTGCCGCTATCCAAGGACGCATCGGTGAGCTTTTGCAGCACGGCCCGGGAGTTGGGGCCCACCACGGCCAGCACGCCGTATTGGCCGGTTACGTTTTCGATGTGCACCGCGTCGAACCACCCGGCCAGATCCTCCATGTGCTGCAACAGGTTCAGTTCGGAGGCCGCGGCGGTGACAACATAGAACTCGTCGTCGGCCAGACGGGCGATGGTCATGTCTTCGGCAATGAGGCCCTTTTCGCTCAGGGCCAGGTTGTAGCCGACCCGGCCCACGTCGGGCGGAACGCGGCAGATCAGCCGGTCCATGAAAGCGGCGGCTCCGGAGCCCTTGACCATGTATTTGGCAAAGCTGCTCAGTTCGTAGACGGCGACGTTGTCCCGCACGGCCCGGCATTCGGCCCCGACGTGGTCGAAATAGCTGTTGGCCTGGCGAAAGGAATATCTTTCCTGCTTGTCCGCGCCCTGGGGGGCGAACCAGCCGGGGCGTTCCCAGCCGAAGCGGCTGCCGAACACCGCGCCGCGGTCCTTTTGCAGGTCATGGGCCGGGCTGGTGCGCATGGGGCGGCCGGCTTGGCGTTCGGTGCCCGGACAGGAGAGCTGGTATTGCAGGCGGTAGGCCTCGTGGACCTTGGCCAAGGTGTACTTCTTGGTGGTCCATTGGCCGAAGCGGCGCGGGTCCAGGGTGGACAGATCCATGCCCGGATCGCCGTCGACAATCCAGTTGGCAAGGCACATGCCTACGCCGCCGGCCTGGGTGATGCCGAAGTTGCAGCCGGCCATGGAGTAGAAATTGGGCACCCCGTAGATGGGTCCCAGAAGCTGCTGGCTGTCGGGCGTATAGGTGATGGGCCCGTTCTGCAGATGCCTGATGCCCGCGGTTTGCAGGATCGGTATCCGCTCACAGAGGGCCATGATGTATTCGCTGATTCGCTCCATGTCGGTGGGCAGGTCCTGCTGGCCCCAATCCCAAGGAACGGCGTGGGGCCGCCAGGCCCGGCAGTCGGCCTCGTAGGGCCCCACCAGGAAGCTGCCCATCTCCCGCCGCAGATACCACGGGCCGTCGGGATCGCGAACCGAGACGATTTCATTTTTGCCCAAGGCGGCTATCTCGGGGATGTCCTCGAACAGCAGATGGTGGTGTTCCATGGCGATGATGGGCAGATATATCCCGACCATGGCGCAGACCCGGTCGGCCCAGAGGCCCGCGGCGTTGACCACCACCTCGCAGGTGATGTCGCCTTTTTCGGCCTTGACCAGCCACTCGCCGTTCGGCGTCCGCTGGATGTCCAGCACCCGGTTGTTGCGGTATATCTCCGCGCCGTTTTGCCGGGCCCCGGCCGCCAGGGCCATGGTGGTGCCAGCCGGATCGGTGTGGCCGTCGTTGGGGTGATACAGGCCGCCCACCAGGCCGCCGGTCTCCAGATAGGGGAACAGTCGCTTCATTTCGGCGGGCGAGACCAGCCCGACCTCCAGGCCCAACTGGCGGTCCTTGGCCAACACGTGACGGTACTCGTCCATGCGGTCGTTGTTGGTGGCCAAACGGATGGCCCCGGTGGTGTGCCAGCCGGTGTGCTGCCCGGTTTCCTTTTCCAGGTTTTTATATAGCTCAATGCTGTATTTGTGCAGCCTGGCGCCCGTGCGGCCCAGGTTGAACTGGGCTACGTTTCCGGCGGCCAACCAGGTGGAGCCGCTGGTGAGTTCGCCCTTTTCCACGAGCACCACATCCGACCAGCCGAGCTTGGTCAGATGGTACAGAACGCTGCATCCATTGATGCCGCCGCCGATTACCACGGCCCTGGCCTGTTTTTTCATTTTTTGTTGCCTCTGAATGATCCGGGCTTTGTTGATTGATCCGCGAGGGTTTTTCCTGCTGACAATGGAATAACCTAGCGATTTTAGGCCGTCCGGGGCAACACTGTTTGGTGATAAATAAATGCTGGTATAATGATAGTTCTATACTATCATAAAAATTCCGGGGAAAACGCGTTTTAAGGGAGGCTTAAATCTATTCAAACGTCTGTAAGTGTGAGCGCAAATTTACCTTTTTATTGCCGATGCCCAGCTTTGACCGGATATTTTTGCGGTGAAACGATATGGCGGGCTTGGATACGCCCAGAACATCGGCGATTTCCTGGCTGGTCTTGCCCTGGCGCACCAGTTCGGCTACCTCCAGTTCGGTGGGGGTGAGCCGGTCGGCCAGGGTCGACACCTGGCGCAGGTGCTGGCTGGACATCTCGCCAAGGTTGGTCATGGCCAGGTCGACGAGATTGCTCTGCTGGCGGTCCAGGGGCGTGAGCTTCAGACGTTGCAGATAGGGCAGGACCAGACTTTGCAGGCCCGAAGCGATGTCGCCAACCATCTGGGACATCTCCCGGTCGCGCAGGGCGGCCAAGGTGCGCAGGGCCGTGCCCGCCTCGCGGACGAGCTGTTCGTTGCGCTTCTGGTCGGAGAGATCCTGGAAATGGGCCACGAAATACAGGGGTGCGCCGTCGGAGGAGCGCACCAGCGAGGCGCTGACATGGACCCAGATCGTCTCGCCGGTCCGGTGGATCAGCTTGACCTCCAGCCAGAAATGATCCATGTCCCCGGCAATGGCCTGGCTCACCCGCTTGTCGATGATCTCCATGTCTTCCGGGAAGGTCATTTCGCCGATGCGCATGGCGGTGCACTGCTGTTCGCTGTAGCCGGACATTTGGGTGAAAAACGGGTTTACTTCCATAAAGCGGCCGTCGGGGTGGATTACGGCCATGCCCAGAGCGGCATGGTTAAAGGCCATGGCAAAACGCTCGGTGGTTTCCTGAAAAAGGCGCTCTTCCTGGTTGCGCTCGGTTACGTCCACGCCGATGGCCCAGGAATGCCAGCCGGGAATGGGAAACTGCTTGGAGACGTTGTACCAGGCGATGGTCCGCACGGTGCCGTCCAGGCAGACCAGCTCCAACTCGCGGTCGCGGAAATCATGGCCCCGGCCTCCGATGCCCAGGACCACGTTGCGGCGATAATCGGGGTCCGGATAGATCAGCTCCATCATTTTCGGGTCGCCGCCGTACTGGGCCAGGCTGTAGCCTGTTACCCTCTCGAACTCCTTGTTCCAGAAGACCATGCAGTTGTCTTCGTCAAAGACCTCCAGCAAGATCGGCATGTTGTTGGCCACGGCCAGCATTTTTTCGTGGCCCTTGGCCAGGTTGTCCAGCTTGCGTCGGTGGGCCGTGATGTCGTGCATGACCACGCAAAACAGTGGTTTCGGGCCCTGGCCGACTACGCTTTGGGATACCTCCACGTGGATTGTCCGGCCGGAGCGGGTGCGCATCACGGCCTCGCCGGTTCGGCCGTCGGGTAGATCGGAACTGTGCAGCAGCCTTTTTTGGGGCAGATAGCCCGGAACGATTTCATGCACCTGCCTGCCGCGCACGGCTCCGGGATCGAGCTCGATTAGCGCCCCGGCGGCGGGGTTGGCGTGGACCACGGCCCCGGTCCCATTGACCAGCAATACCGCCCTGGGCAGGGCCTCGAGGCACTGCGCCGCCGTTTCCGGCGTTATGTCTGGTATCGGGTCGGCCATTTTCGCTAAGAGCCTCCTGCTGTGGGTTGCCTGGGCCAGCTTTTCACGCCCGGCCCCCAATGTCAAAGCCATAAAAGGACCAAGTCCTTGCATTTAATACCCGGATGGGTAAATTAACCTATTCGCAATTAACGGAGGTGGTTTTTTGAATTTCGAGCCCTGTGTCAAGCACAAGGTGGTGCGCTCCACGGTGCGGGAGTTTGCCGAGGCCGAATTGAGGCCCGTGGCCGCCGAGGTCGACGCCAACAGCCGCTTTCCCGTGGAGGTCATCGAAAAGATGGCCAAGCTCAATTATTTCGGCCTTCAGGCCCCCCGGGACTGGGACGGGGCCGGGCTGGACACCATCAGCTACGCCATTGTCATCGAAGAGATTTCGCGGGTCTGCGCCGGGGTGGGCCTCTGCGTGACGGTGCACAACTCCGTGGCCCTGCATCCACTGATGCGCTTCGGCACCGACGAACAGAAAAAACGCCTGGCTCCTGATCTGATCTCGGGGCGGCGCATAGGGGCCTTTTGCCTCACCGAGGCCAACGCGGGCTCCGACGCCGGTGGCGTGGAGACCATGGCCGCCAGGACCGGGGAAGGCTATCTGCTCAACGGCACCAAGATCTTCGTGACCAACGGCGGGGTCTGCGGCCTGGCCTTGATGTTCTGCAAGACCGACCCCGACGACCCCAGGCGAGGGGCCAGCGTCTTGATGGTGGAAAAAGAGCGCCCCGGTTTCAGCGTGGGCGAGCTTGAGGACCTGTCGGGTATGCGCTGCAACCCGGTCTCGTCTCTGTTCATGGAGGACTGCCTGGTGCCCGAGGAAAACCTCCTGGGCCGCCTGGGTGACGGCATGATGATCGGCCTGGCCAGCCTGGACACCGGCAGGCTGGGCATCGCGGCCCAGGCCCTGGGCATCGCCCAGGGGGCCTTTGAGGCGGCGGTGAAATACGCCAAGGAGCGCAGGCAATTCGGCCAGCCCCTGGCCGGTTTCCAGACCATCCAGAACTATCTGGCCGACATGTCCACCAGCATCGACGCCTCGCGGATGCTCTTGTACCGGGCCTGCGCGGCCAAGGACAGCGGAGCGCCCTTCAGCGCCGAGGCGGCCAAGGCCAAGCTGATGTGCTCGGCCACTGCCAGGGAGGTCTGCAACCTGGCCGTGCAGATCCACGGCGGCTGCGGCTACAGCAAGGAATACGACGTGGAGCGCTACAACCGCGACGCCAAGGTCACCGAGATTTACGAAGGCACCAGCGAGGTCCAGCGCATGGTCATCGCCCGGTCCATCCTTTCGGCCCCCAGCTAGGCAGCGGCGGAGAAGATATAAAACATGAAGCTAGTCGTTTTCATGAAACAGGTCCCGGCGGTGAGTGAACTGCCGTGGAACCCCAAGACCGGCAGCCTGCGCCGCGAACAGGCCCGGGGCATGATGAATCCGGCCTGCCGCCACGCCCTGGAGGCCGCCCTGCGCCTCAAGGATATCCACGGCGGCGAGATCACGGCCATCAGCATGGGCCCGCCCTCGGCCGAGGAGATCTTGCGCCAGGCCATGGCCCTTGGCGCCGACCGGGCGGTGCTCTTAAGCGACCGGCGCCTTGCCGGGGCCGACACCCCGGCAACGTCTTATACGCTTTCGCTGGCCGTGCGGGCCATGTGCCCCGGCTTTGATCTGCTGCTGTTGGGCAGCCACACCACCGATTCGGAAACCGGCCAGGTGGGGCCCCATCTGGCCGAGGAACTGGACTTGCCATCGGCCATCAACGTGGAAGGTTTGACCGTCAGCGGTGGCGTGTTGCGAGCCAAGCGCATCTGCGACAATTTCCTGGAAGAGCTGGAGATGGATCTTCCGGCCCTGGTCACCGTGACCACCACGGGCCACCAGCCCAGGGACATCCCCATGGCCGGGCTGGAGGATGCATTCAGCGGCGGCAAGTTCATCGTGATGAACGCCGAGGATATCCGGGCCGACCTTTATCACGTGGGCTGGGCCGGTTCGGCCGGACGCACCCTGCGGGTCTACGCGCCGGAGCAAAAGCAGAAGGGCAGCCTGATCAAGGGTGCGCCCAAGAAATGCGTGTTGGAACTGTTGGAGCGCCATGGCGAATTGCTCTCGGGTTTGATCAAAAAAGACCTTGGGGTGGGCCAATGAGCGCCAAACAAAAGCCAAAAAAGGCCATCTGGGTCTTTGGCGACTATCGCAATTATTTCCAGAACCGGGTCACCCTGCAACTCATCGCCAAGGCCAGGGAACTGGCCCAGGCCATTGACGCCGAGACCGCGGTGACGGTCTTCGGGCACAATGTGGACGAGTGGGTGGGCGAATACATCGCCCACGGCGCGGACAAGGTCTATGTGGCGGATCATCCGTCCCTGGATAACTATCTGATCCAGACCTACACCCGGCTGTTGCAGCATTTGGCCGTGCGCCACTGGCCGGAGATCATTTTGGTGGGGGCCACGGGATTCGGCAAGGAACTGGCCGCCAGGGTGGCCAGCCGCCTGGGCACGGGCCTCACCGCCGATTGCGTCAGGCTCGGCCTGGACGATGACGGCGCGTTTGTTCAGACCGCCCCGGCGTTCGGCGGCAACCTGCTGGCCGATATCGCCATCCCCAAGGCCCGGCCCCAGATGGCCACGGTTCGGCCCGGCGCGTTCAAGGAACTGTCCCACGACTACGATCGAACGGGCGAAATCGTGCGGGTGGATCTGCCCGCCGATCTGCCGCCCGAGCGGGTGCGCCTGATCAGCAGCACCAGGGTGGAGTCCAAGGAGCAGGGCCTGGCCAAGGCCAAGGTGGTGATCTGCGGCGGCAGGGGCATGGGCAGCCGCCAGAAGTTCCGCAACCTGGCCGAGTTGGCCCGGCTGTTGGGCGGCGAGGTGGGGGCCACCCGCCCCGCTGTTTACGAGGGCTGGGCCGACGAGGAGATGCTCATCGGCCAGACCGGCAAGGAGGTGCGGCCCGACGTGCTGTTTTCTTTCGGCGTGTCCGGGGCCATTCAGCATACGGCGGGCATCCAGGACGCCAAGTTCGTGGTGGCCGTGAACAAGAACCCCGGCGCCATGATGATGCAGATGGCCGACGTGGCCATAGCCGGAGACGCCAACCATGTCTGCCTGGCCCTGATCCGCGAGATCCGCCAGCGGTTGGAGGATCAGGAGTGAGGGGCTGGCCTCTCACTCCTGTTTCGTACGCCGCCGGGCGGCCAGCCAGGAAAACACGCCGAAGATGAACATGAAGGCGCTGAGGCCCCATGCGGCCTTGGCCCAGGTCGGCACGCCCTGATCGCTGGACTGGGCGGCCTGCTTGGCGGTTTGGCATTCAGGTCCGGCATCCACGGTCAATTCGGCCCGGTGGCCCATGCCGTCGTTGGCCACCAGGGTCCACTTGCCCTGCCTGTCCGGCACAAAGGCGAAGAACCCTTTGGCGTCGGCGTTGCCCGCCTGGTATGTCTTGCCGTCGGGCCCGGTCAGCTTTATCTTGACGAAAGACATCGGATCCCCGCCGTCGTAATAAGCCTGCAAGACCATGGCCCGGCCGGGCAGGCAGCTCATGTGCACGCCGTGGGCCAGGCAGACTGTGGGCCATATGGCCAGGCAAAACACAATGGTGGTCAGCGGCAGCGCCATGATCAGGCGAGGCGTCCGGCCACGGACTCTGGATTTGTGTTGGTGTTCAGTCATTTTTTCTTTCCTGCGACGCAGGCGCCGCTTCATTTCGCGGATGGTCGGCGGGGCGCCGGGGAAACCCTCAAACCAAGAACGGAAGCTGTAATTGGTACGGCCCGTGCACCAAACCGAACAGCCGCCGTCTTGCCCCGGAGCCCCGCTTGTCCATCCAGGTACCTTGTCAAACCGCTAATCAATATTCATAGCTGAGCGTGACCAGGAACCTTGTTCCATCGTTGCCCGCGTAATATGTTGTGTTGGCCAGAGGCAGAACGAACTCTGAGTATTGCTCGTCAAACAGGTTGTTCACGTCAAAGGCCAGCTTCCAGTTGTTCCAAAGCTTCTGGCTGATGCGCAGGTCAACCACGTCGAAGCCCTCGGCCGAATAGTCGTTGGCCGGGGTCACGTACCAGTCGCCCACCTTGCGGTACCACACGTTGATGGAGGTCTCGGTGGGGAAGGTGTACTTCACGCCGGCGGTGAAGATATAGTCCGGGATGAAGCGGATGTCCTTGTCCTTGTTGGTCCCGGCCTCATAGGTGGCGTCCTGCAAGGTCAGGGCGGTGAAGAACTCAAAGCGCTCGAACGGAGTCAGGCGCAGTTCGATCTCGTGGCCCTGGCGGAAAGTCTCGCCTTCATAGGCATAGTAGCCGGTGGGCAGTTGGGTGATCTCGTCCTCGTTGGTGCTCTGGAAATAGGCATAGCGCAGGCTGAGCCAGGTCCAGGGGTTGGCCATGAAACCGACTTCCCATGAACGCAGCATCGAGGCGTCGGGCGCGTCTTCATTATAGGCCGCGTCGGCCACCGGCAACTGGAAGGTGGTGCCGTAGTTGGCGTAGAGCCGGTAGTTTTCCAGGAAGGTGTAGATGGCGCCGGCTGACCATGTCCAGATGTTGTAGTCGTGCAGGTCCCTGGTCACGTCGTCCATTTTCTGTTCCAGGGTGCCGTTGAAGGTGTCGTAGCGCAGGCCGCCGAACAGGCGCAGACACTCAATGGGGTTGTAGTTGGCCTTGGCGTAGAATCCCAGGTTTTCAAACTCGTATTCGTCGTCGTGGACCATGCCCGTGCGGGTGCGGTAGGTGGTGTTGTAGCGCTCGTCAATGGTCTTGTAGTGGCGCAACTCGCCGCCGAAGTCCAGGTGCGCGGCGCCCGCGGCGCCAAGGTCCATTTCATAGCCCAGGTTGGCCAGGGTGCCCATGATCGTCTGTTCGTAGTGGTATTCCTGCTGGGCCTGGGCTCCGATGGGCACCGTCCAGAAACGGCTGTAATCGTCATGGGATATCCAGGCCTTGACCTCCAGGGGCAGATCGGCGGTAATGTCCCAGTTGTAATGGACCTGGGCCTCGTTAAAGGTCTTGTGGCCGCCGTCGTTTTTGGTGTTGTCGGCCTTGGGGTCGTATTCCCACACGGCCTTGGAGATATAGCCGGGCGAGCCCCATTGGGAGTCGAAGGTGTGCAGCACCAGGCCCAGCTCTGAACTTTCGCCGGGGCGGTAGAACCACTTGCCGTAGGCGTTCTTGCGGGTGTAGGCGCTGTTGTCGCGGTAGCCGTCGGTGTGGTAATACTCGCCGGAATAAATCTGGTTGAATTTGCCCTCCAGCAGTTCACCACCGTAAGAGGCATATCCCTTGTAGGTGTTGCAGTCGCCCCCGGATATTTTGGCCTTTAAAAAATCGCCGCGTTTGCGCGTGGTAAAGTGAATGGAACCGGCCCGGGCCCAGTTGCCGTATCGTTTATCAATGGGGCCCTTTACGGCGACCACCTGTTCTATGTCATCGACGATGATCTGGTTGATGTCGATGGAGCCGTCGCCGTTTTCAATGTAGTTGTTGAAGGGTATGCCGTCCACCGTGGCCAGGGCGCCCTTGCCGTGGGGCAGGTACCAACCGCGCATGGTAAAGCCGTTGGGCACGCCGCCGAAGTTGTAGTTCATGATGGTGACGCCGGGCACCAGCCGTAGAAGGTCCAGGGCCTTTTCGGCGTTGTAATCGTCGATAACGTCCGTGCCGATGACATCAACGCTGCCAGGCAGGTCCCACCGGGCATTGTTGTCGGTGACCACCATCTCGCCGATGTTCATTACCACTTCACTGTCCTGGGGCTGGTCTTGAGCCCACGCCGAACCCAGGGGAATGATTAAAGCGGCAATCAGGGCCGCCCACAGCGTTAATTTGTATAGTTGGTTGTTCATGATGCGTTAGTCCTTTGCCAATGACCAGCTTCGCTGATATGCGCGTCCGGCGGCGAATCATGGCCGCCGGCAATAGCAACCACGGCTCCGGTAGCGGGACCGGAGCCGTGGCGTTTGGTTGCCAGTTACTTCAGCTCAAAGGTAAGAACCGCGGTCTGGGCGAAGGTGTCGCACTTGGACAGGTCCTTGAACGGCTCCTTTTGGAACGTCCGCACCAGCCAAAGGCCGTCATGCCACAGCTTGACGTTGACCTTGCCGTCCTTGTCGGTCCTTTGATAAAAGGCCATGGCCTTGCCGTCTTTGGTGAAACCGGCAAAGGTGGCCGTCACCTCGGCCTTGGCCATGGGTTTGCCGTCCAACAGCACCTGCACCGGCAGCTCATCACCGGCCTTGAGGTTGGCCGGGTTGACCAGGGGCACAATCTCCAACGCCGCGCCCACGGGCTTGCTTACGTCACCGGCGGCGCCACCGACATTGACGATTGCCTTGGCGAATTTGACGTAACGGCCGCAAGTTGTGGCGTCGGGCACTTCATTCTTGGGCTTGTTGACCGTGCCCTCGGGAGACTTGGTGTACCACATGGGCACGCGGCCGCCGGCGATGACATAGGTGCCCTTGGGCAGGTTTTCGACGCTGACGAACTTCATTTCACCGGCTGGCTTGGTCTTGATCACCGAAGCGGGGCCGATGATCCGGGGCTGGTCGATGAGGTCCATCTCCAGGGGCTCTCCATTGGGAAATTCATGGCCGTAACCGATGTCCATGATCAGATTCTGGCCGGGCGCGCAGGTCGGGGCGGTGATCCACATGTCGTGGGCCTGAGCGGCCTGGGGGGCGAATAACGCGGCCGTAAACAGGGCGGCCAGGGCTAATATACGCAAATTGGTTTTCATCTCATAAATCCTTTGCTTGTTTAGTAGTCGACCTTGAAAGTGAGATATGCCGAGAGGGGATCGCCCGGCGCATAGGTCATTTCACCGTTGGTGTAACTGGAGTAGTCGGAGTACTTTTCGTCAAACAGGTTCTCCACGTCCAACTCCAGGCTGTAACGCTCGTTGAAGCGGTAGGAAACCTGGCCGCTGACCACCACCTTGCTGTCGTTTTCCATGGTGTTGGCCGAGTCGATGTAGCTTTTGGAGACGTAGCGCAGCCTGAGGCGTCCGCCCAGACCCAACTCGGGCCGGTAGCCGGCCTCGACATTGGCGATGTCATGGGGCACGCCCCTGAGTTCCTTGCCCGCATACTGCACGCCTCCGCTGATGTAGTTTTCATACTCGGAGTCGACGTACGAGTAGTCGGCGTGGGCGTACCAGCCGTTTTCCCAGAACAGGTTGACGGCCATTTCCACGCCCTGACGCTTGGTTTCACCGGCGTTTTCCAGTTGGTCCGGATCGTCCAGCGAGGCCTGGATGTCGTCGGTGGTATTGAGGTACCAGCCGGTGATTACGATCTCGGCCCAGGGCACCGGCCTGGCCCGCAGGCCCAGTTCGTATTGGTTGCGGATGGCCGGGTTGAGGTTGTCATCCACGAACAGGTTTTTGTCCGAGGGCAGGGCGAAGCCTTTTCCATAGTTGGCAAAGACATCCCAGCCGTTCACCACCGTGAAGATCATTCTGGCCTTGGGGCTGAAGATGTTGGGTCCGCTGAGATCATAGTTCTCTTTGGGCATCTTGTCGTCCATCTCGCCGCTGAACGAATCGAAACGGGCGCCCAGGATGACCCTGAACGGCTGGAACAGCCGGTAGTCCACCTCGCCGTAGGCCGACAGTGTGTTGAGGGTGATGTTGTAGTCCTGGTACTTGGAGCCCCGGTTGCGGCCGTCGCCCACCACCAGGTTCCAGCGTTCGCGGTTGTCGTCTTCGCGCATGTAGTCCAGGCCGACAATGAGACTGGTGTCCCGGCCCAGGATTTGGCCCAGGAAGTTGTATGACGCGCCGGTGCCGAAGACCTTGCGCTGCATGTAACGCTCGTTGCCGTAGTTGGAGCCTTCCTGCTGACGGGAGGAAATCCAGTTCTGGTACCAACGGGTGAAGTCCTGGTCATAGCCCCAGCCGTAGAACAGGATCTTGCTGTTTTCGCTCAGGGCATAGTTGACGTCCACCCTGCCGTCAACGCGCTTTTTCTTGCCGCCGTTGACATCGGACACCGCCGATTCGGGGCGGGTGTCATAGACCGGCTGGGGGATGTAGCCCGGCGCGTCCCAGGTGCTGTTAAAGAAACGCAGGCCCAGGGTGGCGTCGAGTTGGTCGGTGAAGTGATAGGTCAGGCGGCCCGAGGCGTTTTGCTTGTCCCAGTCGGAGTTGTCCTGGTAGCCGTCGGTGTGATAGAGCTGGCCGGTGTAGACTTGGTCCAGCTTTTCATCCGAGCGGGCTATGGAAAACACCGCTTCCTGGGTGTTGAAGCTGCCGTAGCGGGCCTTGAACCTGGTGAAATCACCGCTTTTAATGGTCATGAAGTGCACCACGCCGGCGCTGGCATAGTTGCCGTAGAGCGCCGAGGCGGGGCCCTTGATGACCTCGACCCGTTCGATTTCCTCGGGGATTACGATGTTGGTGTCGGCGTAGCCGTCGGTCTCGTTAAGCGGAACGCCGTCGAGATAGATGGCCGCGTCCGATCCATGGGAACAGCCGGTGAAGCCGCGCATCTGGAAGGCCGCGGCGGTGCCGCCCTGGTGGTACTGCTGGATCGAAATGCCCGGGACCAGCTTGAGGATGTCCAGGGGCGTGGTGTAGACGCGGTCTGAAATTTCCTTGTTGTCCAGCACAGTGGCGCTGGTGGCCTGGAGGTCCTCGCTGGTCACCTGGCCGCGGACAACAACGGCGTCCATTCCGATGCTTTTCTGCTTGGCGTTTTCCTCGACGGCCGTCTCCTGGGCCTGGGCGGGTGGGGCGCATAGGCACAACACCACCGCAACGGCCAAGGACAGCGCCTTGGCAGTTTTGAGTTTCATTGAATTCTCCCTTCCGTTGAGATTCGAATTTAAGTGTTTGATTCATGGAAAGGAGCAGTGGGATAATACTTCCGATGGATGGCCATGGCCGTCCGTTGCCGGGGAGGGCGGTGAAGTTACCGTGCCAGGGACTGCCGCTCTCCCTATTATCCTTGTTGCTCCGCTGCCGTGTTGCTATTTGCGCTACGCACTCCTTTCCCCCCCGAATAAAAAAACCGCCCCAGAGGGACGGTCTTCATACCGGTTGCTGTTTCAACTTCCGTTGTGAAACTAAAAAAAGATAGCTATGTTATGTATTTAATTCTTTTGGGCAATCTGCGCCGTTCGGAGGGCTCCCGGCCCGCCTGTTGTGAATTGCAGTACTTTATATACGGTTTTTGGCAATGTCAATTTAAAATATACCTATAATGGTCAAGCAGCTTTTGGACATTTTGTCACAAGGAGGGATGCTTTTATGTTATCTATGTCAAAAATAGCATTAGCGGTTGGGGCCTTTTGAAACGGTTGCCCCGGCCGGGACTCAATGGTATCCAAGTTAACTTGTGAACGTAAATGGTGGGGTCGGTTTTTCAGTCAAATGGCTTGTTGAAAAACCGAGTTCAACAAGATACGACGTGAGGACGATTGTGGCTTCCTTTAGCGTGGATACGTGGAGCGAAACATCCGGTGACAATCCGGAGGTCTTCGACATTCCCAGAGATGTTTTCGGCAAAACGGCTATAAAGGCCCTGGCGGGCTGGAAAGGCGTGGCCATATGGGATGAGGCTGTCAATCCGGTTGATTTGGCCAGGGAGTATGCATCCCGCATCGCCGGGGAATCCTGCGGAAAGTGCACGCCGTGCCGCTTGGGCTCGGCCCATGTAAAAGCTGTTATGGAGCGAATATGTGAAGGCCAAGGCCGGGAAATGGATTTGGAGGAGCTGCCGGATATACTGAAGTTCGTTTCCGAGACTTCCCGTTGCGACATCGGCAAGACCCTTGCCAAGCCGGTTTTGGATTTGCTTGATAATTACAGGAATGTGTTTGAAGAGACGGTTAGATCCGGCGTACAAGTTCCCCGGGGGGAATATGCTTCGACGTTGACGGCGCCCTGTATGGCCGCCTGCCCTTCCAATGTCGATATACCGGGTTATATCGAGGCGTTGCGGGATGGCAAGCCTGCGTTGGCCCTGGAGATAGTTAGACGCGATTGCCCAATGCCCGGCACCATAGGGCGGGTCTGCGTGCGGCCCTGTGAAAGCAACTGCCGCAGGGGCCTGGTGGATGAGCCGCTGGCTATCAAGGCGATCAAGCGTTATCTGGCCGATAATGAAAAGCGGTCAAAGACATCAGGCGGCTCCACGCCTGTTCCTCCCAAAAACGGCAAGGTGGCCGTGGTTGGCGCCGGTCCGGCTGGTTTGTCGGCAGCCTATTACCTGGGCACCCTTGGCTACAAGACAACGATTTTCGAGCGCCAGGAAAAGGCCGGCGGCATGGCCGCCTGGGGTATTCCAGACTACCGCCTGCCCAGGGATGTCCTTGACGACGAGATTGAAAAAGTCCGGGAGCTTGGCGCCGAATTCCAATACGGCGTTGATATCGGCAAGGATATCAAGCTGGAAAAACTGGCTGAACAGGGCTATCGGGCCGTGTTTCTCGGTGTCGGCGCGCCGGTGTCGGCCAAAATGCGTTGCAAGGGCGAAGACGATGGTTATGACGGTTTCATGACCGGTATTGAGTTTTTGGCCAAGGCTGCCAGGGGAAAACGGCCTTTGGAGGGAAGACGCGCCGTGGTCGTGGGCGGCGGCAACGTGGCCATGGACTGCGTTCGCACGATCCGCCGCCTGGGTTTTGAAGATGTAAAAATCATTTACCGCCGCACCGAGGCCGAGATGCCGGCCGATCCGCTGGAGATCAAAGAGGCCAAGGAAGAAGGCGTTGATTTCCAGTTTCTGGTGGCTCCTCTCAGGATAATCGCCGAGAACAACAAGATTACCGGCATGGAATGCCTGCGCATGGAACTGGGTGAGCCTGATCCTTCGGGCCGCCGCCGCCCGATACCCATAGACGGCTCCAACTTTATCATTGCCTGCGATGCGGTCATACCGGCAGTGGGCCAGGCCGCCACGGTGGACCGGGTTATCTCCGACAACGGCACGGTTTCACGTTGGAACACTCTGCTGGTGGACGAAGTTACCTTGCAGACCAAGCGAATGGGCATTTTCGGCGGCGGAGACTGCGCCACCGGGCCGGATACCCTTATCGCCGCCCTGGCAGCCGGGAAAAAGGCTGCCCATTTCATAGACCAGTACCTGACCCAGGGCCACAGTTCCCTAAGCGGCGAGGAATTGGTGGAACGCATTGTGCGGCGGGCGGGCGTTTTCGACGCCGGCGAAACCTTCCCGTATCATGGCTATGAACACCAGGCCCATCCCCAGGTGGCTGCGCCGGAGGTCAGGGTCAAAGACTTTTCCGAAGTGGAGGGCGGTCTGACCGCGGCCCAGGCCAGGCATGAGGCGGAGCGATGTTTGCGCTGCTACCGTGTTGTCGTGGCCGCACTATGATAAACGAACCGCCGCCTGGGAGTATTGAGCCCGGGCGGCGTTTTTGCCTCGGTAATGTATCGCAGTCACTTATTTTACGGTTTTGTTTGATTCCAACAGATTGTTGGAAGGCTCCGTCAATGGCCCGTCGCCCATGACATATTGCATGATCCGGATATCTAAAAACTCTGGCATATCCAGTCCGATTTAAGGAAAATGAACAATAGGTGGCAATAATTCTGCGCGGTTAGGCGTTCCAGCCAAGCTTCGCGGAGTGGTCTGGTTGTCGGAAAACGATATGGGAATATTTCATATACCATTGGCCTGAACAAAATGGGTATTGTTAATAATTCCCTGGGAAAATGTATGGCTAGAATCTGTAATAACGATTAATATTTTTTCAATTATTCCGATTAACAACAGCCGCTCGAATCTCGGTGCCGAGCATCCCGGATAAAACATCATGACCAGTTTCCTGGATAACCGACTGCCGCCCGACAGCCAAGACAGATGGCTGCAGTGGCGGGAAAAAATCCTAAAAACTGTATATATCGCCGGCATGGCGGCGGGCGCCTTTGTAATCGTTCCCCTGTTAATCCATATCTATCACGTCAAACAGTGGCCGTTACTTGCCTTTGATTGCCTTGTCGTTGCATGGGGTGGTTTTGCCCTTTTGTTTTGGCGGCGCTTGGGTTTCAAGATCAAGGCCGCCGGCGCTTTGGCCGTATTTCTTTTCACCGGCATTGTTGTATTGTGGCGATTGGGGCCGCTTTCCGGAGGTGGTTATTGGCTGTTTGTCTTTCCCATCGGCAGCGCCTTACTTTTGGGATTGCGCTGGGGACTTGTTGCAACAGCCGTTGACGCCGCTGTTTTTGCCGTTTTTGCCATTTTTGTGCAGAGTGGACTTGTTGCCTGGGAAATAGGGCCGGCCGGCGCTGAAAACCGATTGATCATCACGGCGATGAACTTTATCTTGTTGAGCTTTCTGTCGGTTGTGTCCATCTCCACCTTGAACAATTTCCTATTAAACACCCTCGCCAAACAGGAAGAAACCAAAAGAAACCTGGAGCGGGAGAGCCGCCAACTCCAGTCGGCAAATGAAGAGTTGCGCCGGGAAAGGGCCATGCACGACCAAGCCCAAGGTGAATTGTGGGCTGAAAAGGAGATATCAAGGGTATTTACCGAAAAAGTTCCCCTGGCTGTGGCCCTGCTGTCGGCCAACGACGAGGTTGAATATATCAATGGAACGTTCACGGATATTTTTGGATATGTGCTCGAAGAAGTGCCCACAATTCAAAAATGGCGTGAGTTGGTTTATCCTGATCCGGCCTACCGCCGCAGGGTGGCCGAGGTGTGGGACAGAATTATTGCCAGCGACGAGGGTCACGGCGGTCCGATAAAAATACTTGGAGTTGTCTGCAAGGACGGCACGAAAAAACCTGTTGTTTTCCGCGTGGCCACTCTGGGCAGCGGCAAGAGAATCGTGCTGTTTGAAGATTGCTCTGAACGCGTCAAGGCGGAGCAGGCCCTCCAGGACAGCGACGAACGCTACCGCCTGCTGATAAAAAACGCCCCGGTCGGCATCATTGAGATGGATATCAAAAAAGGCGTCATTGTCGACCTCAATGATGTCGCCCAGGAAATGATCAACTTCGCCCGCGAGGAAATCATCGGTAAAAGCCCGCTGGAACTACTTCCCGAAGAGGTTCACGGCCTCGTCAGCCAGAAGTTGACGGAAGCCGCAAAGGGGCTGCCGGTCGATGGCTCCATGGAATTGTACTTCACCAAAAGATCCGACGGCAAAGAGCTTTGCCTTGATGTGTCGTTCAGCAGCACGGGGGGAGACGGCGACAACTCCATAATTCCGGTGGTCATCAACGACATCACCGAGAGAAAGCATGCCGGACAGGCGCTTTTGGAAAGCGAGAGAAGATTCCGGCAAACCGCCGATCTTCTGCCGGTTATTATTATCGAGTGCAACCTTGATCTTTCCCTTGCCTATCTTAACCGGCTTGGCATCGACAGCTTCGGCTATGAGGAAAACCGTCTTTTCCGCGAGATAAAAGTCACTGATCTTGTTCATCCGGATTTTCACCAGGAACTGCAAAGCCGCTTGAAATTGATGCGAGCACGGCAACCAGTGCCTTCGTTCGAGATTCTATACGTCCGTGAAGACGGCTCCGAATTTTACGGTCTGGCCAATTGCGCTCCGATAATCAATGGAGATGAAGTCGTCGGAGTGCGTAGCGCGGTGCTGGATATAACCGAGAGTAAAAAATCGCTGGAGGACTTGCGCGATTCCGAGTTCAGATACAGAACCTTATTTGAAAACATCAATGACTTGTACTGTATCCACGACTTGGACGGCAAATTGCTGGACGTCAACCCCGCCGCCGCCAAGGCCTTTGGCGTGCCGTATGAGAAGATATTGGGCCGGGCTATTTCGGAGTTTATACCCGAGACCTTCAAAGATGCGTTTTTCTCCGAGTATATGGCCAAGATCAACGCTGAGGGATCATCCGAGGGTGTGTTCACGGTGGTGGGTCTTGATGGCAGGACGCACCACCTGGAATACCGCAATGTGCGTGTTGAGTCCAGAGGCATGGACCCATACATTGTCGCCGTTGGCAGGGATGTAACAGAGCGTATTGTTTCACGGCGGGAGTTGCGCCGCCTACAGGTCCAGCTGCAGCAGTCCCAAAAGATGGAGGCTGTGGGAACCTTGGCCGGTGGAGTTGCCCACGATTTCAACAATATCCTTCAGGCCATCAGGGGCTACGCCGAGGTGCTCGACTTTTCCGTGGGCATGGAACCGGTTGGTAAGATCCATTTGCGTTCGATCACCGATGCCGTGGAGAGGGCGAGCCAACTGGTCCAGCAATTGTTGACCTTCAGCCGCAAGGTCGAGCCGGAACTTCAGGCCGTGGACATCAATGACGAAGTGCGCCAGACAGTGGCCATGTTGGCCCGAACCATACCTAAAATGATTGATATCAAGCTTGATTTGGCTGATGACGCCGAACTGGTGCGCGGCGATTCCAACCAGTTGGGTCAAGTCCTTTTGAACCTTGGCGCCAATGCCCGGGACGCAATGCCCGACGGCGGCATCTTGAAGATTGCCACCGAAAACATTCTTGTTGCCGAGGACTTTTTCGAAGGAAACGTGCTTGTGCCGGCCGGCGGCTATGTGGCACTTAGCGTCCAAGACAACGGCTTGGGAATGAATAAGCAGGAGATGGCCCATATTTATGATCCATTTTTTACCACCAAACCCCTGGGCCAGGGTACGGGCCTGGGCTTGTCGATGGTTTTCGGCATAGTCAAGGGGCATAAGGGATATATTACCTGCGATTCCGCAAAGGACAAAGGTACGCTGTTCAAGGTCTATCTTCCCGTCTATACCCAATCTGCCGACGCCGCAGGAAGACAAAACAGAAAGCGGCAAAACCCGAATGATTATGCCGGTGTTGAGACGATTTTGCTTGTTGACGATGAAGAGCCGATCCTCAATACCCTTAAGTCGGTGATCGAGGCGTACGGCTATAAGACCTTAACCGCCAACAAGGGCGAGCGGGCCCTTGAGATAGCCTCCGAGGCCGGCGGTGTCATCGACCTGGTGATAATGGACCTGGGAATGCCCGGTATGGGCGGTTTGGCCTGTATGCGTAAGCTGCATGAAATGTTACCAAATCTGAAGGTACTCATCGCCAGCGGCTATTCTCAGCACGGGCCCTTCGAGGACTTGCTCGATGAAGGCGCCGCCGGATACATAAGGAAGCCATTCGCCATCGCCGACTTGATGCAAAAGATACGCAGCGTATTGGAGCCTCGGCCCTAACCTTGTAAATCCCCAGATAAGAGTTGGTTTTTTCTTGACGGGCTAAGCTTGCAACGGCTAACATGGCTGGTGGTAATACCACCAGCCGGGAGAAGCGCTTGTGCAGGACATGCTCAGACCACTAAGGACCGAAAGCCTCAAAGATGTTTTTGTGGCCCAATTTGAAAACCTGATCCTTTCGGGCAAACTGGAGATCGGCCAAAGATTGCCGTCGGAAAGGGAGTTGGCGCTCCAGCTTGGCGTCAGCCGCCCCGTTGTTCACGAGGGTCTGGTTCAGCTTCAGACCATGGGCCTGGTGGACATGAAACCCAGACACGGCGCCTATGTCTGCGATTTCCGCAAAGACGGCTCCCTGGCAATGCTCAACTCCCTGGTCAGTTATGCCGACGGCGAACTGGAACCCAACCTGCTGGGCGGCATGTTGGACATGAGGCAGCATTTCGAGGTGGAGCTGGCCCGCCTGGCCTCCTTGAACCGTGACGATAAAGACCTGGGAGCGTTGTACGGCCTGCTGGACCTGGAGCAATCGGCCGACCGCTTTGACGTCGAGGCCCTCACGGATCTGGATTTCAATTTTCATCACTGCGTCGCCATGGCCACCGGCAACATGGTCTACCCCATGCTGATCAATTCCTTCCGGCAGGTCTACACGAACCTGTCCCGCCGGTTTTTCAGACAACAGGGCTTGTTTGACGAAATGGTTCCGTTTCACCAAAAACTGGTGGCTGCCATAGATTCCCAAGATGAGAAATCCGCCGTGGATGTGATGATCCGGCTTTTGGACCACGGCGCCAAGCACTTGGAACAGATCATCCTCAAACAAAGTGGGGTGCTGTCATGAGTCTTGCCCAAACGGCTCAGCCTCAATACGAGATCAAAAAACCCAAGGGCCTTTCGCCGCGCATCGCCTGGTTGCGCGACTATTACTTTGAAGGCTCCAAACGGTCCTGGAACAACGACTACACCGCCTGGACCACCGGCGAACCCTGGGACGTCTTGTACGAGGAAATGAACTACTACATCGTCCCGGAGACCTATGCCTTTTTCCAAACATTCCGCTCGTCGTTTTTACAGGCCGCCCGCCGGGTGGATCTGCCCGGAGATTTCTGGCAGATGAGCCTGCCCGAGCGCCGGGCCTGGTTCATGAAAGAGGTCATGGTCAAATACGTACCGGTGGAGGTGCTGCCCGGCGATCTGGTGGCCGGCGGACGCTTCAATGTGATGGCCTCGCGCTGTTGGAACAAGAAAGAGGCCAAAGAGCGCGACAAGCTGGTGCAGGGCAAGGACGGGGCCAGGGCCAAGGTCAAGTGGTTTCACGATCACGGCTACGGCAATGCCGGGGCCACGGCCGGGCACGTCATTCCGGGCTATGAAAAGGCGCTGACCTTGGGCTGGAAGGGCATTTACGCCGAGTTGGCCAAAAGCTACGACGCCATGAGCAAAGCCGAAAAGCAAGGCCCCAAGGGGGGCCAGGTTCGGGCCATGATGACCGCGGCGACGTTGCCCCGTGATCTGGCCACCCGGTATGCCGCCCATTGCCGCGATCTTGCCGAGCGGGAAAAGCAGCCCCCGCGGAGCAGGGAACTGGTGCAGATGGCCGACAACCTCAGCCGGGTGCCCTGGGAGCCGCCCGAGACTTTCTGGGAGGCCGTCCAAGCCCTGTGGCTGAGCCATATGCTGGTGCTCAGCGATGAAAACTACCCCGGCGCGGGCGTGTCCTTTGGCCGTATAGACCAATACCTGCTGCCCTATTGGCGGGCATCTATCGATCAGGGCATGGACCGTGAATTTGGCAAGGAGATCCTAAAGTGCTTCTGGGTCCACGCCAACCACGCCTACGACGCCATGGTCAATGTGGGCGTCGACGGCGTCACCGCCGGATACGGCCAGCTCATCACCCTGTCCGGCCTGGGGCCCGGCGGCCGGGACATGACCAACGAACTGACCCATGTCTTCCTGGAGGTCATCGACGAGATGACCCCCATCCTGGAGCCCAAGCCCAACGTGCGCTTACACCGGGAAACCCCCGACGAACTGATGGACAAGGTGGTGGACATGGTCGCCGCCAGCCAGGGCGCGCCGTTTCTGCTCAACTTTGACGAGCGCTCCATGGCCGGCATGCTCCGGGAGGCCGAGATGGCCGGGTGCCAGGACCTGATCAAGCCCGGCAATGTCCACGACTACGCGCCCGTGGGTTGCATGGAAAACACCATGGTCGGCAATGACCGCTCGGGCACGGTGGACAACAACCTCAACCTGCTCAAGGCCGTGGAATTGGTCCTGACCGGCGGCAGGGATCTGCTGCCGTACAAGGATCTGGTCATGGGCGGCGAGTATCCCATCAAGCAGGACGGCCCGGACACCGGGGATGCCACGGCGTTCGGCTCCTGGGAGCGCTTCTGGAGCGCCTATGAGATCCAGACCAAGTTCATCATTAAAAAATGCGTGGAGCTGTACGAGGCATCGGAATCGGTGCGGGCCCAATTCAGCCCCACGCCGTATTTGTCGTGCCTCATGGAAGGCTGCGGCCGGAAGGGCCTGGACATAACCCAGGGCGGTACGGAGCTGAACTTCACCACCCTGGAGGCGGTGACCTTCGCCACCACGGTGGACTCGCTGTTGGCCATCAAATATATGGTATTCGACGAAAAGGCCTGCACCATGGCCGAACTGATCCAGGCTCTCAAGGACAACTGGGACGGCCATGATGTCCTCCAGGCCAAGGCCAAGTACAAAGCCCCGAAATACGGCCGGGATGACGACGCGGCCGACGCCATGGCCCTGCGGGTGATGGACTTGTGGACCAACGAGACCTGGAAGCACAAGACCAAATCCACGGGCCGTCAGTTCCGGCCGGGCATGCTTTCGTGGAACTACTGGGTGGGCGACGGCTATATCCTGCCCGCAAGTCCGGACGGACGGGCCAAGGGCCAGTTCCTGTCCAACGCCATCTGCCCAAGCAACGGGGCCGACATCAACGGCCCAACCTCCAACGCCAACTCGGTGGGCAAGGCCCTGGGCGGCAAGAGCCCCGGCGGCGGCGACTGGCAGGATTACCTCAACAACCTGCCCAACGGGGCCAGCCACACCATCACCTTCAACCCGTCCATGCTCAGGGACCCGGAGCACAAGGCCAAGTTCAAGGCCTTTTTGCGGGGATACGCCGAAAACGGCGGCACGGCCTTGCAGATAAACATGCTGGACCCGGAGATGCTCCGGGACGCCCAGAAAAACCCCAGTGATTACCGCCATTTGTTGGTGCGCATCACCGGGTACAACGCCTACTTCACCACCATTGGCCGGGAGCTTCAGGACGAGGTCATCGCCAGGGTCAGCCACGAGGGCTTTTAGTTTATGAGCGAGTCAACCGCACATAACCACGGCGGGCTGAAAGGCACGGTTCTGGAGATCATGCGCATGTCCACCGAGGACGGCCCGGGCATCCGCACCACGGTGTTCCTAAAAGGGTGCAGCCTCAAATGCCACTGGTGCCACAACCCGGAGAGCATATCGGCCAGGCCCCAGGTGCAGTGGATCGGCTCCCGCTGCATCGGCTGCCGCACCTGCCTTGAGGTATGCCCCGAAGGCGCGCTTAGCATGGATGAATACGGCCTGCACATCAACCGGGCTGAGTGCAAGGGCTGCGGAACCTGTGCCAAGGAATGCCCCTCCACGGCCCTGGAGCTGATGGGCCTGGACTGGGACGTAGCCGGGCTGGCCGCCGAACTGGCCAAGGACCGGGCCTATTTCGAGCAATCCGGCGGCGGCGTCACCATCTCCGGCGGCGAGCCCAGCATGCAGAGCGCCTTTACCGGGGCCCTGCTGGAGGCCTGCAAGAACATGGGCCTGCACATGGCCCTGGACACCTGCGGCCAGGCCATGACCGGCGATCTGCTGGCGCTGGCCGCCAAGGCCGACATGGTCATGTTCGACATCAAGGAGATCGATCCGGCCAAGCACAAGGAGTTCACCGGCAGCGGCAACGCTACGATTCTGCAAAACCTGCAAGCCCTGGCCCAGCAGATGCGCGCGATCGGCAAACCGGCCAGGCTGTGGATTCGCACGCCGGTAATCCCCCGGGCCACGGCCTCCAAGCAAAACATCAGGGGCATCGGCAAATTCATCGCCGAAAACCTGCAAGGCCTGGTGGACCGCTGGGAACTTTGCGCCTTCAACAACCTCTGCGCCGATAAATACACCCGCCTGGGCCTGGTCTGGGATTGCAAGGGTTTTGAACTGCTCAGCGCGGAAGAGATGGAGGCCCTGGCCGACGCCGCCCGCAACTCCGGGGTTGATCCGGCCATCGTCCATTGGAGCGGCGCGACCAGAAGACCGCAAGACACTGTTGCCAAAGACAAGCCAAAGGACCACCTGCGCCTGGTTAGCCCGGCCTGTCCGGCTTAGCTGATAAGAGGGGAAGAATCATGGCTCCCAAAAAAAGACTCAGCGCCCTGGCCCCGGAAGACCCGAAGGAGTTCGAGCCCGAGGCCAAGATCGGCCTGCTGGCCACCATCGACCCCAACGGCCTGCCCCATATCAGCCTGATCACCTCCATGCGGGCCAAGACGCCCCAGCGACTGATGTGGGGCCAGTTCACCGAAGGTTGCAGCAAGCGCAACGTGCGCTCCAACCCGCGCGCCGGCTGGCTGGTCTTGACCATGGACAAAAAGATGTGGCGGGGCAAGGCCCTGTGGACGGGCGACACCCACCAGGGCGAGGACTACGAGCTGTACAACAACACGCCAATGTTCCGCTACAACGCCTATTTCGGCATCCACACGGTGCACTACATGGATTTGGTGGAGACCTTCGGCCGGGAATCCCTGCCCATGGGCGGCATAGTCTCGGCGTCGATCCTGACCAAGGCCCTGAAAGGACTGGGTGGCGGCGATAAGTCCAGGCAAGTGCTCAAGCCCTGGGCACAGGGCCTGTTCAACAAGCTCGACGCCTTGAAATTCCTCGGCTTCGTGGACTCCGACGGATACCCGGCCATCGTGCCGCTGATCCAGTGTCAGGCCGCCTCCAGCAGCCGCCTGGCTTTTTCACCCATGGCCTATGGCGATGAAATCAAGGGCCTGCAACCCGGTGCACACTTAGCCGTATTCGGCCTGACCATGCAGATGGAAGACGTGCTGGTGCGCGGCGTGTTCGGCGGCTACAAGGGCCTGGGCCCGGCCCGGCTGGGCGTATTGGATATCGACTGGGTCTACAATTCCATGCCGCCCCAGCAGGGGCCCATTTACCCGCCCCAGCCCCTGGAGGCCGTGACCGAGTTCTGATTTTGCCTGGCAGCGGCGGCCCACGGCTGGGGCCGCCGCTGCTTAAAGTAATTGCTGCAACCATTATCATCATCTCCGCCGGGTCATACGAGGTTGCCTTGAAACAAGAGGGGGCGTATGCCAAAGCAGAGCTTTTTGCGCAGGATCATCCTGCCCGTCGCCGTGGTCGTGGGCATCATGGTCGTCTCCATGAACGGCTATGACTTTTCCCGGTCCGTAACCGAAAACCCGACCCTGCATATGGCCCTGGCCAACACCACGGCCATGCTGATGTTCCTGAGCATCTGGCTGGGGGCCATGATCGCCAACACCATCGCCTTTTTCCAGGGCGCCACGTTTGGCGAGCGCCTGATGGTCTGCCTGGTCACGCCGGTTGTCTGGTCGGCAAAGGTGCTGTGGTATTTCGTGGGCATCTATTCCTGGCCCGAGTTTTTCTTCCTGCTGCTGCACAACATCATCCTGGGACCCTCAGTGGTGGCGCTGTTGTGCATGGGCATTTCCGAGCTTTGGTGCCGGGCCATAGCCAAGCGCCGCACGGGCGGCAGGGTCCTGGCCCCGTCCAGCCTGGCGGTGCTCTTTATCGGCGCGGCGGGCCTGTTCGTCATGCTCTACAACGGCGGCCATGCCTACTACTTCGTTTATATGGACCTCTACACCAAGCTCTTCATGTGATGCGCGGCGGAGAAATGGATATGAATAGCAAACACCGGCAAGATAAAAATTGCGTCAGCCGCCGCAGGGCCCTGCAAATGATCGGCGCGGCATCTCTGGCCGGGATGTGCAGCCTGGGCGGGCTGGGCCGGGCCTTTGCCGCCCAGAAAAAGCCCAACATTATCTTCATCCTCACCGACGACCACCGCTACGACGCCATGAGCTGCATGGGCCATCCGTTCATCAAGACGCCCAACCTGGACCGCATAGCAAACGAGGGCGTGCTGTTTTCAAACTCCTTTGTCACGACTTCGCTGTGCAGCCCCAGCCGGGCCAGCTTTCTGACCGGCAACTACGCCCACACCCACGGCATAACCACCAACCATACGCCCTGGGACAACAGCAACGTCACCTTCCTGGAGATCCTAAAAAAGGCGGGCTACGACACGGCGTTCATCGGCAAATGGCACATGCCTGGAGACAACCTGCCCAAGCTAAGGGGTCTGGACCGCTTCGTCACCATCACCAAGGAGGGCGGCCAGGGCGTGTATTTCGACTGCCCCCTGGTCATCGACGGGGTGGATACCCCCCGGCCGGGCAAGTACATCACCGAGGATTTGACCGACTTTGCCATCGATTTCGTGGGCCAGAAACGCGACAATCCGTTCTGCCTGTATCTGTCCCACAAGGCCGTACACTTCGGCTTTCGTCCGCCCAAGCACCTGGACAACCTCTACGACGGCGTGGACCTGAAGCTGCCGCCCGAGTCGGACACCTGGAACACCTATACCAACAACAACATCTTCGTGGGTGCGCCTCTGCCCATGAATTGGCTCTACCGCAACTACTGCGAGACCGTGGTTTCGGTGGACGAGCAGGTGGGGCGGCTCTTGGCCAAACTGGAGCAGATGGGCGTCCTGGACGACACCATCATCATCTATGCCGGTGACAATGGCCATTTCTGGGGCGAGCACGGCATGTACGACAAGCGCTGGGCCTACGAGGAATCAATCAGGGTGCCGTTGATGATCCGCTACCCAAAGATGACGGCCCAGCCAGGCGCGCGTCCCAAACAGATGGTCCTGAACATCGACGTGGCCCCGACGATCCTGGAACTGGCGGGCGTGACCTCTCCCGTGGCCATGCAGGGCCAAAGCGCCGCGCCGCTGATGGCCGATGAAAACGCTTCGGGCCGCCGCAGTTGGCTCTACGAACACTTCCCGGTGTTCCCCATACCCATCCCCGGCATGACCGCCGTGCGCACCGACCGCTATAAATACATCGAGTATCAAGATGACCTGAAACCGGCCGAGCTTTTTGACCTGCAAAAAGACCCCAAAGAGATGCACAATATCATCAATTCGGCCCAGGGACAGGCCGTGCTGCCCCAACTGCGGCGGGAATTGCAAAAAATAAAACAGGACACCGGTTACCGGTTCTTCACCAGGGCCGAACAGCGCAGAACCGGCAAAGGAGAATAACAATGGCCAAAAAGGATGCAAAAGGTTTTTCCCGGCGGGAGTTCATCAAGACCGCCGCGGCGGCCACGGCCCTTTTGAGCGCCGGTTGCTCCATGGGCGGCGGGGACCTCACGGCAAAGGACATCAAGAACAAGCCCAGGGTGGTGGTCATCGGCGGAGGCCTGGGGGGGCTGAGCGCGGCGGCCATCTGCGCCCGAAACGGTTTTCCGACTACTTTGGTGGAGCGCCACGACCGGCCCGGCGGATACGCCACCACATTCGACCGCGACGGCGGCCGGTTCAACTTCGAAGTTTCGCTGCACGCCACCAGTTCCACCGCGGGCGGGCCCATGCGCGAGGTGTTGGAGGCGGCCGGGGTCCTGGATCAGGTGCACATGGCCGAGTTGCCCGAGCTTTGCCGGATAATCACCCCTGATTATGATATGACCTGGCCCCAGAAAAAGCCCCAGGCCGTTCTGAATATGATCTGCAAACAATACCCCGGTGAGGCCGAGGGCATCCGGGGCTTCTGGGACGAGATGATGGGTGTATTATCCGACGCCATGAAGCCCTTTGACCGGGATTCCTGGTGGGACACCATCACCTTCCCTTTGACTCACCGCCACATGTGGGCCGTGCGCAAGATGACCCTGGGCGATCTGCTCGATGAATACGTAAAAGACACCAAGGCCCGCTCCACCCTGGCCACGTTTTGGGGCTATTACGGCCTGCCGCCATACAAGCTAAGCGCCTTTTACTATTGCATCGCCACTGCGGCCTACTTCCAGTTCGGGGGCTATTACACCAAACGCCGCTCCCAGGACCTGAGCAACGCCCTGGCCGATGCAATCGAGGCCTCGGGCGGCGAGGTCCTGCTGGAAACCGAGGTCCAGAACATATTGATGAAAAACAACGCCGTCTCGGGCGTCAAGCTGGCCGACGGCAAGGTGCTCCCGGCTGAAGTGGTCATTTCCAACGCCAGCACCCCGGCGGTGATGAACATGCTGCCCAAAGGCGCCGTGTCCCTGGGCGATGGCGATGTCGCCGACTACGTGGCCAAGCTAAGCACCTACAAACCGGCGCTGTCGAGCTTTGTGGTCTGGCTGGGCCTGGAGGGTGACATCACCGAAAAGATCAAGGACTACGAGGTTTTTGTCAGTGTGGGCTATGACCAGAAAGAGGCCTATGACGCCTGCCTGGCCTGCGATCCGGACAAGGCCGGAGTTACGGCCACGTTCTATGACAACGCCTACAAGGGCTATTCCCAGCCCGGCACGTCAACCGTGGCCCTGATCATGCTCAGCGGCTATGAGCCCTGGAAGCGCTTTGAAAAAGATTACTGGGCGGGCGACAAGGCCGAATATGAAAAGGAAAAGTGGCGCATCGCCGACAGGCTCATCGAGATGACCGACCAGCGGATCTGCCCCGGCCTGAAGCAGATGATCAAGGTAAAGGAGGCGGCCACGCCGCTGACCAACATCCGCTACACCCAAAACCCGGCAGGCTCGATCTACGGCTATGAGCAGTCCCTGGACAACTCGTTCATGAACCGCATCGGCGCACGCACGCCTTTTGGGGGCCTGTACCTGGCATCGGCCTGGGGCGGTCCCGGCGGCGGCTACCAGCCCTGCCTCATGGCGGGCAAGGACGCCTTCGAGGCCATGGTCAAGGACCTGCTGGGCTGAACGGATGTCGGACCGGTTAAATGGCGTGGCGCGGTTGATTCGCGCCGCGCCTTTTTCATGACCGGGGCAGGGGGCCTATCCGAGGCGTGGCCTGGCCACCGGGTCGGCGGATTTGAAATATAGATCCGCCGCCTTAGTAATTTTTGCGGTAATTGATTTCGACCCAGTTGTCGGGAATCACGGTGGCGTTAACTATCTTGTAGCCGCGCACCAACAAACACCGGGGCAACTCGTACTTGATGGCCATCTCAGCGGCGCCCAGCGTCGAGGTGGTGGAATTGAAAGTCATGTCGGCTTGGCGGCAGTCGTCTTCGGCCATGGCCGGCCGGGTCATGAACACAGAGGCGGTCAGGGCGCAGCCGGCCACGAACGCCGCTATCACAAGAGCCAGGGTCTTGGCTTTGGTCTTCATTTGTGTCTACTCCATCTTTTTTTTGTCCACGCCAGGCGGTCTGCAACAACGCGTAGATATGCCCAGGTGATTGGTCAATTTACATACCACTTTGCCATGACGGCACCTAAAACACCATGAAATATGCTATTGGTCTGATTGGCAAACCAAAATACACACCTCAAACGGCCGGGCCATGGGAAAGACAATGATGGGATGCGGTAGGGGCGCGAAAAGGTTGATTTTGTTTGTGGCCTTTTCGGCCATGCTTTTACTTGGCGTAAATCATCCGGCAAGGGCGGGGCAGGCTCCCGACCCGGAGAAGTATGTTCCCCGGGCTGAATACGAGGAGTTGAAGAAGCAATTCCAGGACGTTCTCAAGCGTCTGGAGGCCCTGGAAAAGGCCAAAGCGTCATCCCCCACGGGCGTTGCCGGCAAAACCGAGCCAACCACCGAAGCCGAGCCGGTTCAAGTGTCACAAGGTGACACACCGCCCGCCGTAACAGAAAAGCCGTCATCGCTTAAGGAGGCCGTCGACAGCCTGATTCCAGGCTATGAAGTGGCCAAACAACGGCGCATGGCCGACCCCACCGTGCCGCCGCCCATGAGCGTGCGTGTTGCCGAACTGTCGGACATGCAGCTTTACATGGGCTTCGCGGCGGTCGGGCGTTTGCAGTATCTGACCCAGGACGATGTGTATATCGACGGCGCGAGGCCCGATAGCCTGCAGGCAGGTTTCCAGACGCCGTTTGCCAATATGTCGTTCATGGCCACTTTTGATGATGTCATGGACGTTTATTTTGATTTTTATATCTCCACCCGCGCCCACCCGGACTACATGCAGGGCGGCCAGGGCTACCTGCTGTTTAAAAAGTTGCCCCAACAGCTTCAGGGCGTTGAAGCCTTTGACTGGTTCTTTGAAAACTTCGACATCCGGGCGGGCGGTTTCGAGGTCGATTACGGCGATGCCCATTACCGGCGTTCCAATGCGGGCTCGACCTGGCAGAACCCGCTCATCGGCAACTATGTGGTCGACCCCAGGGGCATCGACATCGGCGTAGAGATCATCGCCAACGGCTGGCCCTTCAAGGCCCTGGTGGGCATGGGCAGCGGCACCTACAAGGGGCATTTCGGCGACGGCAGCGGCTACAGCAGCCACGCCAAGTTCTGGGGAGACCCCTTGCCGGGCCTGCGGACTTCGCTGTCGCTGTATCATGCCGACCACTCCGGCGACGGGCCGGGCTGGCCGGAAAACAACGGCACGGCCGGCGACCTTTTCGTGACCAACCGCAGCGGCGGCCCCTACGGCGGGGTCTTTGGCGGCGGCGACGCCCCGGGCCAGCTTTTGCCTGGAGCGGGGCAACAGGTCAGCGCGGCCCAGTTGGACCTGACCTGGCGGGGCGGCCCCGTGGAACTCTACGGTTATTTCGGCTGGATGACCGACGAAGACACCAACGGCAGCGCTCCGGGCAACCCCAGGGAAGGCTGGTATTACTACGCGGCCGAGGGCATCTACAACTTTACCGACCGCTTGTACATGGCGGGCCGCTATAGCGGAGCCAAGGCCATTGACATCAACGACGCGTCATCCGACGGCTACATCAACCGCTTCGCCCTGGGCGGCGGATACTGGTTGTTCGACGTGGTTCTGCTCAAGGTCGAGTTTGTGTACCAGGGGCTCTATGACTTTGATGAAAAAGACGGCAAGGTCTGTGGCGTTGACGCCTGGCAGGAGCCCAGCTTTTACGGCGCCATTACCGAGGCTTCGTTTGGGTTCTAGACGCAGGGGATAAAGAATATGCGCTGGTTTGATACCGTTTCGTTTGCCGGGCGTGCCGCCAATATCGGGCAACTGTGGGCTGCCGCGACCTTGCTTGCCGTGTTGGCTTCAGGCGTGGCCCGGGCCGATGAACCCCTTGAATACGTCAGCGTGCCCCTTAAAAGCAGGGTGGAGATATCCGGCAGCTCCACCCTTCATGACTGGAAAGCCTCGGGCGACACCATCAAGGGCCTGTTGGTCTTCTGGGAATATCACCGTGCCGCGGTTTTGGCCGCTGACCAGGACTTTCCCCTGGAAGACGGCCAACCGGTCTCCCTGGATTTCTGGATTCCCGTGGCCACCATCCAAAGCGACAGCGACGGCCTGAACGAGCAGATATGGAAGCAGTTGAACAGCCGGGAAAATCCCATTATCAAGTTTGGTTACAAGAGCGCCAAATTCATTTCCCACACTCCTCCGGACAAGTTTGTTTTCGACGTGCAGGGTACATTGACCGTCAACGGCGTCAACCGGCCCAGCCAATTGCAGGTTACGGTCATTCATCCGGTTAAACAGGAATTCACGATTGCGACCGAAACCAGGCTCAAGATGTCGGATTTCGAGATAACGCCGCCTACCTTCATGGGCGGCCTGCTAAAGGCCGACGACGAGGTGCGGGTCAAGGTGAAGTGGGTTGTGGGGCTCTATAAAAAACAGGCCCCGGACAACGCAGAATTATCCAAGAAGTAAAACGCTTGTAAGAAAAATCTCTGTTGCGCGTCTATATTTTTGAGTGATGACAATGGAGCGCAGAGTCATGAAATATAAGCGAGTCGTTCCGCTGTTGGCCATGGTCGCGGTCCTGGCGGCGCCGGGCTTGGCCCATCCGGGCGGATTCACCAGGCCGTTCATTACCTACGCCCCGGCTTCGGCCATTGCAATCTACCGCACGGTTTCCACGAAAATCAAATACGGTGATTTCAATCCGGCTGAGACCACGAAGAAAATCAACCGGGAGCGGGAACAGGCCCTTGCCGGGCCCAATGCCATGGGCCTGCCCACCGAGTACCGCCACAGCCCCCAGGCCTTGAAAAGATACAGACAATGGGTCGTCGATACCATAGCCCAGTCAAAAAGAAGCGGCGGCCCGGCCCTGATCATCGACAAGGCGGCCTATGAAATGACCCTCTACAAAAACGGCGAACAGGTGGATATGTTCAATATAGAGTTGGGATTCAACCCTGTTGACGACAAACTGATCGAGGGCGACGGCTGTACTCCGGAGGGCAGATACAGCGTCAACATGGTCAAGGACAAGGGCCAGAGTGCTTTTTGCCGGGCGCTGCTCATCGACTATCCCAAGGCGTCGGACCGCAGGGAAGTCAGCCAACTGAAGGCCGATGGGCGGCTGCCGGATTCGGCCGGGCCCGGCGGGATGGTCGAGATACACGGCTGCGGCACGGGTAAAAAGGGCAAGGCGGGCGGTAAAAACTGGACCCTGGGTTGCGTGGCCCTGTCGGATGAAGACATGGACAAATTGTTCGCCCACAAAATAACCGCGGGTACGCCTGTGACCATAGTGCGGTACGGCACCCGCATGGATTATCATTTCCCCGATTGAGCCAACACCCGCCGAACTTCGGCCCGCCTCGCCCGCCAAGCTCAGCCTAGCATCTCTAGAATGGCCTTGGAGGTGTATTCACCAAGGTCGACCAGACCGTCCATGGGCAGGAATTTGTCGGCATTGCTGGAATATAGGCATTTCACCGATGCCCGGAACTCTTCGTCCGCTTCGTAAAAAATATAGCATAGCGCGATTTTGGGCAGCGGGTAGATGATAAAGGAAAAGTCGCCGCCGGTTTGATGCGTCGAGATCTCACCGTTAAAGGCATCGACGATTCTGGAAACAGCCGCCTTTATTCTGTGCACGTGGGGTACCAACAGCCGCTCGGTGTGGGTTGTTTGAATGGCCAGATAGCGCGCGCTTTCGGGGAATTCCTTCAGAGCCTTCAGGGGCTGAAGCACGCATTGGGCCGGGTTGGCGCTGAGACAATAATGGGAGATCAACAGCCCGGTCACATAGGCTTCTTCCCGGCCGTCCAGGCTGATGCGCCCAGGCTCGACCACGCATTGCTTGCCGAACGCGTCAAAGGTAAAGCGGTCGTCTTGTTGCCCGGCCACCAGGTCGGAGGCCATGCTGTCGCTCTTGCTAGCATAGACCTGCACAAGATTGTCGATTATCAGCCTGCCATAGTTGTTTGTCATGAGCCTTCCCAAAGAAAATGAACGGTGAAACAAATAAATTGCATATGCAATTTACAGCCTAAAAAAATAACCCGGCGTTATGGAGACAACTTGGCCACCCCGGCCCGCAACATTTTGTTGCCCTCGCTGAGGATGGCTTTGAGCGCATCGGAGCCCAACAACTCCCGGACCTGCTCCTGGGCCTTTTGCCAATCGGGATAGACCCGCCGCACAAGGTCCAGCCCTTCATCTGTCACGGAAATAAGGAGGTTTTTCCCTTTGCCGCTGGGTTCGCTTTTAAGGTAGCCCTTGTTTTCGATACGGGCCAGGGCCCGGCTTAACGTGGATGAGTCCAGGCTCAGGATGTGGCACAGCGGTTTGACTTCCATGGACCCGAATTCCGCCACCGTGGCGATAATGTGCAACTGGGTGCTTTTCAGGCCGTGGGGGCCGAACGCCTTGTTGTAGATGGCGTTGACGGCCCGGTCCAATACCTTGAGCCGAACCACAACGCAGTTGCCGGTCATCTCCTGTAAGATTTTATCCACGTCCGGCGATTCCATGGCGTCTCCTTGTTGAAATATGTATATGCAATTTTATGCGCCGTCAAGGAGTAAATCGCCTTTGCGATTTTTGGCGAGGCGTGATAATCCCGAACGGGCTGGGGCGGCCGATGCCGTGGCGGGCGCAGGCAAACATATTGCGGGAATAAAAAACGGGCCAGCCCGCAAAGAGCTAACCCGTTGATATATTTGGCGTCCCCAACGGGATTTGAACCCGTGTCGCCGGCGTGAAAGAAAATAATTAAGGGCGGGTTCCACCGAATATCAACCACTTACGCCACCTAATCCGGGTTAGCCCGGACCTAAACTGTAGTCGAAACTGTAGTCGCCTTCTCAGAGACCAACATCATCCGTGACGTAGAGCCAACAGCTCGGGCGACCATCTCTCTCGGTGCTCCGAGCCTGTGCTCCCCGCGAACCAAATCACAATCAGCGACCTAGGATAAAGATGAAGGTCGCTCCCAAACCCAGCAGCAGGCCTACCCATTTTTTTGTTAGACTGAAACCAATACAAAACTCGAGTGCCGGATTTGGAGGTCAAAATGAAGAAGGTATCCATCCTGGAAGCAGGAGGTTTCAGCAAGGACAAGATGACCAATACCTTGGTCCACGACTCGCCTTACTTCAAAATCATCAATTTCAATTTCGAACCCGGCCAGGAACTGCCGGTGCATTCTCACGACATCGAGGGGCAGGTCAGCATCTTGGTTCTGGAAGGCCAAGGAGAATACTTGGCGGATGACAATTCCATACCGGCCAACCAAGGCGATGTTCTCATCTGCGACATCGCCGAGGGCCATGGAATCAGAGCCTCCAGCAGGATGCGGGTTCTGGTGACCATCGCTCCGCCAATCTAGCCTTAAATTACTTCCGAGACTTAATCATGCTTGTTGCTGTTCTGCCCCATCCTCACAGGCGAGTAAGGCTGGTCTTTATTTGGTAAAGAGGTACTTAAATGCAAATAACGCTTGACTGGCAAGTTCAATAATGAGAGCGTGGGCCAACCAGGGAGGAGAAAATAATGACGCGCATTACTGATTCGGTCACTTACGTGGGCAAGGTTGACTGGGAACTCACTAAGTTCCACGGCGAGGAATACTCCACATACAAAGGGTCAAGCTACAATTCCTATCTGATTCGAGATAAAAAACCGCCCTCGTTGATACCGTATGGAAACCGTATGACCAGGAATTCATCAGCAAACTGGAAAAGGTGGTTGACCTGGACGAGATAGATTTCGTGATCGCCAACCACGCCGAGATTGACCATAGCGGCGCATTGCCCGCCCTTATGGAACGCATACCGGACAGGCCGCTATATTGCACGGCCAATTGCGTGAAATCCCTGACAGGCCAGTATCACAAGGACTGGAATTTTCATGTCGTCAAGACCGGTGACACGCTTAGCCTGGGCGCGAAGGAACTGACCTTTGTTTCCGCGCCGATGCTGCACTGGCCGGACAGCATGTTCTGCTATCTGAGCGGAGACAACATCCTTTTCAGTAATGACGCCTTTGGCCACCATCTGGCCTCGGAACAGCTTTTCAACGACCAGGTGGACCAGGGTGAGCTTTACGAGCAGTGCATCAAATATTACGCAAACATCCTTACACCATTCAGCAAGCTGGTTCAGGCGAAAATCAACGAGGTGTTGGCCTTGAAACTGCCCGTAAACATGATCTGTCCCAGCCACGGCGTGATTTTGCGCGATGATCCCTTACAGATAGTCCACAAATATCTCGAGTGGTCCGGGGATTACCAGGAAAATCAAACGACGATCATCTATGACACCATGTGGGAAAGCACCAGGCTCATGGCCGAAGCCATGGCCGAGGGCGTACTGTCCGCCAAGCCTGAAATGACCGTGAAGCTCCTCAATACCGCCCGCCGCGACAAGAACGAAGTCATCACGGAAATTTTCAAGTCCAAGCTTCTTCTGGCCGGTTCTCCCACCATCAACAAGGGCATACTTCATTCCATGGCCGGTATGCTGGAAATGATCAAGGGGATGTCCTTCAAGAACAAGAAAGCGGCGGCTTTCGGCTCCTTCGGCTGGAGCGGCGAAAGCGTGAAGATCATCAGCCAGTGGTTGAGTGATAGTGGCTTTAGTATCCTGGATGAAGGCCTGAAGATTAACTGGAAGCCGGACGAGCAAGCCAGGCAGCAATGCTTCGAGTATGGGCGGTCACTGGCGAACCAACTTTAACAACAAAAATAAGCCGCCTGATGCCAATTGGTTCCGGTGGCATCTCTTGTTAGTGGAAATAATGGCGCGAGGAGTAAATGAAGCGAGATCAATACGGCGAGCCCTTGCCGCTGGATGAAAAAGACATTGTCGAAGCCATGCGGGAGCTATCCGGCTACCTCGACGTCACTCCCGAGGATTTGAGCAGCCTTTTCAGGCTTGCCTATAATCACGCGCTGGACAGATTGAGCGGAAGTGTAACGGTTGCCAAAGTGATGACCAGCGAGGTGGTGTGTATAAGGTCTGACCAGACTCTATTGGAAGTGGCCGAGACAATGGCGTCAAAGGGGGTCTCAGGCGTACCGGTTTTGGATGATGGGAAAGTGGTGGGGGTAATCGCCGAAAGCGATTTCCTCTCAAACATGGGTGGCAAAAGCGGCCACTTCATGGAGGTTCTGGCCAGCTGCCTGGCCTCGAGACCTTGCCTTGCTGCTCCGTTACGGGTAAAAACCGCCGCCGAGGTGATGAGCACCCCTCCCGTTACCATGAAACCTGACACGCCATTGTCCCAAGCCACTGAAACCATGCGCCTGAAGGGCATCAACCGGGCTCCGGTGGTTGACGACGCAGGAAGGCTTGTGGGCATCGTGACTCGTGCCGACATCATGGGTTTGTTCAAGTTATCATCACCGGAATTGTGCGGAGCCGACGACCGATGAATCTCACCGGCTATTTGAACAAAATGCGCGGCGGAGCCTCGAGCCCGCCCAGGGTTTCCACCCGCGAGGTGCTTTGGTCCTGGCTGGGGTCGTTCCTGGGCATCGCCGCCGTGGCCTTGGTCAATCAACATTGGCTCGACGGAACTGATCTCGTTTTGATTATCGGTTCTTTCGGCGCAACGGCGGTGCTCATATATGGTGCTATTCGCAGCCCGCTGGCGCAGCCACGAAATTTACTGGGAGGACATTTGCTGTCGGCGGTAGTTGGTGTTGCTTGCTCCAAAATGTTGGGAGTGGAACCATGGTTGGCCGCATCAGCCGCTGTTTCGGTGGCAATAGCTCTGATGCATCTGACCAAGACTCTACATCCACCCGGTGGAGCCACGGCCTTGATCGCCGTAATCGGCGGTCCGAAAATCCAGGCCCTGGGCTGGTTGTATATCCTGGTTCCGGTTGGCGTGGGAGTGCTGATAATGCTGGCCGTTGCGTTGGTTGTCAACAATCTGGCCGCTCAGCGGCGCTATCCTGAGTTCTGGTATTGATTGAGGTCAAACAGCAAACGGCTATTCGTAATGATGGGGGCATTTCAAAATTATGGAAAAGGAAACATTAGACAACAAGCTCCTCAATGAACTGAGCGAACGGGAAGAACGTTATCGAAGCGTAACCGAGACTAGTCCCGATGCGATCATTACTTCCACGGCTGAAGGAAAAATCCTGACCATCAACAACGCCGGTCAAACGATGTTCGGCTATGGTCTTGAGATAATAGGTGAAAATGTTGAAGTACTCATCCCTGAGCATTTGCGAAAAGCACATCGAAAGGGAGTTGAACGATATCTCGAAACAAGGGTGCCGCACATAATTGGCCGGAAGGTGGAACTTTCGGCACTCAAGGCCGACGGCTCGATTTTCCCGATTGAATTGACGCTATCCAGTTGGGAAGGAGAAGCGGGTGTCTTCTTTGGATCGATTATCCGCGACATAAGCGACCGGAGGAGAGTCGAAATACTCAAAGAAGATGTCACTCACATGATGCGTCACGATTTACGTTCACCTTTGGTGGGCATCGTCGGTCTGGCAAATCGTTTGGCTGTGGCTGACAATTTGGATGCAAAACAAACCAAGTCAGCATCAACCATAAGCGCGCTGGGCAAAAAGATGTTGGAGATGCTTGACCGTTCGCGTGACTTTTATCAATTGGAGGAAGGCACTTACGAGCTCAAGCCTAAGCCGGTCGAGCTATTTGAGACTGTAAAACAAGTGATCGATCAGCTGGAAGGGGCAGCGGCTACAAAGGGCGTAAAGATCACTATTGCCAAGGCTCCAAAAGAAACCAATATGCTGACAATCAATGGTGAGCCGATCCTTCTGGAAAACATGCTCACCAATTTGATCAAAAATGCGGTCGAGGCAAGCCCAGCCGACGGGAACGTGACCGTAAGTTTTTCCCGAACGTCGTTGAAGCATGCCCCAGCCTGGAGAATAGATATTCATAACGAGGGGGCCATTCCTCTTGAAATCCAGCCGCACTTCTTTGATGCATATGTAACTTCTGGAAAAGCGGGTGGCTTTGGTTTGGGAACGCATAACGCCATGATAGTGACCAAGGCGCACGGCGGAGAGATTTCGTTCACCTCAAATGAAAACCGTGGCACTCATTTATTGGTGGACTTGCCAGAGTCGTTCACTGCTGGAAGCCAATAAATCAATCTAACTATTAACTGAATATTTATATATCCACACGACGCGAACTTTAATCTCGTTTCATAAGCTGGAAAGGAGGTCGCATGCAGCCCATAGGACCATTGATGCATGAGCATAGGCTGATCGAACGCATGGTTTCGATGATTGGCTCTCAAGCCGAACACATTGAAAAAGGTGGAGAGCCAAATTCTGTTTTCATTGATGATGCCGTTGAATTCTTCCGCGTATATGCCGACCGTTGTCATCACGGCAAAGAAGAGGAACTGCTTTTCAAGGAACTTGCCAATAAAGGCCTCAGCGCAGAATTGATCACAATCATGAATGAGCTGATTGAAGAACATAAGCTTGGCCGCAGCATGGTTGCTAGGCTTCACCAGGCCAATCAGGATTTTGCCAACAAAGGCGGTGATGCCGGGCTGCTGGCACGCCTGCTGAGAGAATTATCTTCTTTCTATCCCAAACACATCGAAAAAGAAGATAAGCACTTCTTCTTTCCGGTGATGGAGTACTTCAGCAGGGAAGAAATGGACCAGATGCTTGAGGAGTTCCACGAATTTGACCGGCAAATGGTTCATGATTTCTTTGGCGATAAAGTAAAGCAGTGGGAGGAAATTTCCTAAACAGGCTTAGGACTCAATACTACCAGGAGTTGTCATGGTAAGCGCCGCTTTGGCGGTTGTGGCTGGGCTGGCCGTACTTGTCTGGAGCGCCGACCGTTTCGTGGAGGGCTCGGCCTCGGCTGCGCGCCACTTTGGGGTGCCGCCCCTGCTTATTGGAATGATCATCGTCGGCTTTGGCACCTCCGCACCAGAAATGGTCGTCTCAGCCTTAGCCACGTCTCAGGGAAATCCAGGAATAGCGTTAGGCAATGCATACGGCTCCAACATAACCAATATAGCTTTGATTCTCGGGTTGACCGCTCTGATCAGCCCCATTGCCGTGCATTCGCAGGTGTTGCGCAAAGAGTTGCCGATTCTCACCGGCGTGACGGTCATAGCCGCTTACCAGCTATGGGACGGCGCGATAACCCGGTGGGATGCTTGGGTTCTGTTGGGTTCTTTTGTCGGTCTCATGGCTTGGACTATCTGGCAGGGCTTAAAAAAGAGGCCCGACGCGCTGGGAGGAGAAGTGAACCAAAAACTGGCTGAGCGCGGCATGTCGCTGCGGCGGTCACTTTTTTGGCTCACCCTGGGGCTGCTGTTGCTCATCGGTAGTTCCCGTGTACTGGTCTGGGGTGCGGTGGAAATAGCCAAAGGACTCGGCGTTAGCGATCTGATCATCGGCCTGACCATCGTAGCCCTTGGCACCTCATTGCCGGAACTGGCTTCGTCTGTGATCGCCGCGCGCAAGCAAGAACACGATATTGCCTTGGGTAACGTTCTGGGCTCAAACCTGTTCAACACGCTAGCTGTGGTTGGCATCGCCGGTGCCATTCATCCTATGAGGGTGGAGCCGGAGGTCTTCAGCCGGGATGCAATGGTTATGCTGGGGCTTACTTTATCGCTGTTCCTGATCGGATACGGCTTTGGTGGGAGACCGGGACGCATCAACCGATACGAAGGTGGTGCATTGCTGTTCTGCTATATGGCCTACGCGGTTTATTTGGTATACGGTGCACTGTAATTAAAGCGGTTCAGCTACATCCCTCGGCCTAAATGATTTCAATGATTTAGGGCTCATCTCGGGTCCCTAACTTTTATCCCATCTGTATATGTTCTGAACTTTTCTCGTTTTTTTGTTCAGCCAACAAGTCGTTGATTCGCTCCATGGCCTGTTTGGCATCCTGCTGGTCTACCGTGTTGTAACGGTTGAACATGGCCAAAGTTTTGTGGCCTGTGAGCTTCATGATCACCGTCTGGTCCACACCTGCCTTGCGCATGTTGGTGTTAACCTGCGATATGCCGCGTCCTTGCCGCCAAGTTGAAACGCGACCCGCGAGATTGCCGACTGATTACGTGGTCGCGTTGTAAATCGCATTCTATTTCTTGATAAACATCCTGACTTGGGTACCACCGTTTACCCAAACGCTATCCACTTGGTAGCCGGCCTGAAAAATACAGTCAGGCACGGCGTAGACCAATTTTACCTTTTCATCTCCCCACTCACCTCGGTAACCTATGACACGCAAATCGTTACGCATGCAAGCGTTAACCGCCATGGCCTCAGGGGACCAAAACAGAATTCCGGCCAACAACGCGGCTGCAGCAAAACCGGCGGCAAAGCAAGCCGCACCCTTGATCCATGATCCACGCATGATGTACTCCTTCCCTGACTCTACAGAGCATCAGCTTGTTCCACTTATCCAGTTTCACGGTAACGAGGGACGGCCTGTGTTAACCCAAAATTATGTGGCAGTAGCCGTGTTTCCTCTTTTATCAGGTTTGATCCGGTCCTCTGCCGCTTCTATGGCCAAAGGAGCATCCATTTTTAATGCCCCGAGGCAGCAAATCAGCTCTGCCTTCTCCCCGTTGCTTCGAAAATTGGGTGGATATCTCGATCCCCCATTTTTAGTGCATAGTATCCCAATAGAAATCTCCCGGTCAACTACCCACTAGCTGCAAATCAGCCAGTGCCCAGCGCCGCCCGGTAGTGGTGCGCAAGAGGGAATGAAGACGCCACATGCACCCACTAGTAGCGGCCACTGTAGGTGATCCGTGACGCTGCCTTGATGATCCAGCGGATCAGCCATTCCATGACCCGCGTGACGTCCTCGCCCTGAAAATGAAACTCCCTGATCATTTCAGGGGCCAATCTTGAGCCGGGCCTGGTTGGCCTCAAATCTATGGCAGCTGGTCGTTTAGTCTGGAACGCTTACTGCGATCCGTTGTCCCAAACCACCACTCAGACCTTCGGCAAGCGCTCTGGCGTCATGGCGGTCACTCTTTTTTTTTGCTGTCCGCGATCATCTTGAACAGGCGGGCATCAACCACAACGGGCTCAATGCCGACCTCACGAAGAACATCAACCGCCCACCAAGTCATACATTCAGTCTCAAGGGCTACTTCTACATCACCAGAAAGCCAATCTTGCACTGCTCCGAGCCAGCCTGCTTCATCGCTGGGAACTGTAGTACGGCGATTCACTTTGCCCTCTTCGTCGATGGCGCAATAGGTGGTGGTCTTCTTGTATGCGTCCATGCCAACATAACTCATGGTCTTCCCTCCGGTTTATGGTCTTTTGCTTTCCTGGACCATTATCCCAAACTGGGGGGAGGACCACACTCATCACATCTTATTCGTGTGTCCGTCAAAACTGGGCTGGATCATAATCCGGGATGGCGTTGTCCCTAGACCTTTTTAATCGCGCTCCAACACCTCACGTACCTTTGCCGCCAGGCTTTTCACGGAAAAGGGTTTCTGGATGAACTGAACACCTTGGTCCAAAACACCACGGTGGGCTATTACATTGTCGGTGTAGCCGGACATGTAGAGCGCCTTCATCTCAGGATGCAGTTGAGATGCCTTTTCGTAGAGTACCCGCCCGTTCATGCCGGGCATGACCACATCGGTGAGCAGCAAGTGCACCGGGCCGTTGTGCGCCGCGAGTGATTTCAAGGCCTCGTCGCCGTTCACGGCCATGAGAACCGTGTATCCCTGGCGTTTGAGTATGGCGTAGGCCAATTCACGAACCTGCTTATTGTCCTCAACGAGCAATATCGTTTCGTCGCCTTTCAGATCAGCGGACTGTTTCTTATTTGGTTGGCCTTCCAACACCATCTTTTCCGCGATGGGCAGGTAGATTTTAAAGGTCGTACCCTTGCCTGGTTCGGAGTACAACCAGATGTTGCCTCCGTGCTGTTTGGCGATGCCAAAAACGGTGGCCAATCCCAGACCAGTGCCTTGCTTCCCCTTGGTGGAAAAAAAGGGTTCGAAAATCTTATTGCTGGTTTCCTCGTCCATGCCGCAGCCCGTGTCGCTGACAGCCATCATTGTGTAAGTACCTGGCTGCACGTCCGGCCGAGTGGCAGCGTAGGCTTCGTCCAACTCCACTGAGGTGGTTTCAATAGTCAGGCTTCCTCCATTCGGCATGGCGTCGGCGGCGTTGACGGCCAAATTCATGAGGATTTGTTCAATCTGACCAACGTCGGCCATTACTGGCAGAGTATCCGGCGTGAGGATGGTCTCCAAGCGAATGTCTTCCGGAATCGTGCGCCGTAATAATTTTTCAAATTCCCGGATGGCCGTATTGATGTCCACCGCTTTGAAATCCAGAACCTGCTTTCGGGAAAAAGCCAGAAGCTGGCGCACTATATCCCGGGCACGCATACCGGCGCGCATAATCTGGTGAACATCTTCCCGGCGCGCGTCTCCGGGGGGCAGGTCGTCCAACAATATTTCCCCGTATCCGAGAATTGGAGAAAGAAGGTTGTTCAGGTCGTGGGCCACGCCACCGGCCAGCCGCCCAATGGCTTCCACCTTCTGGGCCTGACGCATCTGCTCGCGTAGGTTGACCTCTTCAGTAATGTCTCGTGACACACCGCAAAGCCCAACTACATTTCCAGCGCTGTCAAAGACCGGCGCTTTACTGGTGTCAATGATGCGCTTTTCACCGCCTAACGTGCGTGTGAAGGAGCTATGACTGGCATGACCCTCCAACACTCGCCGGTCAACCGCCGCGATTTCCTTGGCGTCGTCCTCCTGAAAAAAGTCAGCGTCGGTATGGCCAATGATCTCCTTGAGGCCGATGCCAAATAGTCGTTCCATGGCGGCATTGCAATGGGTGTAACGCAGATCGGCGTCCTTGAGATAGATGATATCTTGAGAGGAGTCGAAAATGGCCCGCAATCGTTCCTCTTGTTCGCGCAGGGCCTGCTCTGCTTGCTTGCGTTCAGTTATGTCGAGGATGATCCCGTGCCAAAGAGTGCCGCCATCCTCCGTTCGTTCGGGATGTGCTTGAGACCAACGCCAGCCAAGACCTTTTTCGGGTAGAATCACCCTGAGCTCACATTGAAACGTGTTCAGTGTGCGCGCCGACTCGAAAATGGCTTCGGCCACCCGGTCATGGTCTTCAGGATGAATACGTCCGAAAACAACAGAGGCATCTTCACGAACTTCCTCCGGTGTCACTTCATATATATCGTACATGCCGGGGCTAGAATACGGAAAGGCCGAACGTCCGTCAGGGTATAGCCTGTATTGGTAAATAACGCCGGGGACAAGACGGGCGAGATTATTGAGCAAGTCGAACCCTTCTTGTCGGAGTTCCTCGGTCCGCTTGCGCTCGGTGATGTCGCGGGCAGAGGCGAAAAGAAGCGTCTGGTCCACCGCCGGTGTGGCCCGCCACTCCAGCCATTTATAAGAGCCATCCTTGCAGCGGTAGCGGTTGACAAAGTCGATCGTTTCCCCGCCGCCCAACTGGCGCTCCACCTCTGCCATGGTGGACGCCCGGTCGTCAGGATGGACGAAATCCAGCAGCGGAGCGGACAGCAACTCTTCCTCGTTAAAGCCTAGGGTTGTCCGCCAAGCTGGATTGAGTTTTAGGAAATACCCGCTGATTGAGGCGATACAAGCTAAGTCGGGGGTCAAGTCAAAGAATCTTTTAAAGTCCTCCTCGGCCCGCTTGCGCTCTATGATGTCGAAAAAGGAGATGACTACTCCATCAGGCAGTTCCTGGCCGTGACTGAATATGGGGATGGTGTTGATGGACAGCCAGATGATGGGACGGTCGGGCTTGGCTATGCCACGTATCTGATCACTAAGCGCCTGACCGGTGCGCAGGGTGATCATGGAAGGGTGTTCAGGGCCGGGGCAGGGTAAACCGTCTTCGTGGATTAGATGCCAATCAGGCTCCAGGGAGGTGCGGCCCAGAGCTTGTTCCGCGTCAACTCCGAAAATACGTTGTGCGGTCTGGTTGAAAAACCTGATCTTGCCATCGGCCTCTTGGTAAATGACTCCTTCGCTGATGGCACCCAGTATCTCCTCTAGTCTCTCCGGCGCAAGGTTGTACGTCACAATAACCACCAGATAGGCTGTTTAAGATATAGGAGGTCCCGATCCACTCGATTTATTTGGGCTAACGCGTTGCACTTTTGGGTTGCGATACTGGATTTCCGGGTAGGTAAAAGTGCCGAGTTCCTCCCCAGGCGAACAAGCTCGGCATCCTCAGCCAGTGCCGCCAAGCCCTACTGACTACATCATTTGAATATTTTATTACATTCCCCGTAACGGCGTAAAGCTAGGCCCAAGACTTGCCTGATTCAACCCAAAAATGTTTGGTATATCTTGTGCTGGAAACAATTGTGTAGCGCATGAAATGCTAGTCTGCCACCCAGTTGCCAGGCTCTTCCAATGCCTGATCGAGCCCTTCTTTGTCGTAGATGTGGATGGGGCGGAGCCGTTTTGTCTCCTCGTCATCAATCTTGCGTAGCTTGGAGACAATACTCTTCCGGTTAAATAGCAAGCTCCAGAAGCCCATGTGCTCCATCTGGGCAAGAAGGCGCTCACGGCGCTTCTGATATTTCAATATCCTTTTTTCTTTTTTAAACTGCTCATCGCGCAATTCTTCCATCTTTTCATTGGCAGCTTCAGCCTTTGATAACAGATCGATAACAAAGGCCTCCCCGGTTTTAGGGGGCTTTGCCTCTGATGGGCTATTGGATGGACCAGGCCCGAAAGGTCCCTCATCGGACAGCTTGGACGTCTCGGATATGTGAAAGTATCCAAGCCTGGCCAATTCGTTTTTTATCTGGGGAAGGTCAAGACCGGCATCTTTCAGGCTGGCTATCTGTTTAAACAATTCGACCCCTTGACCATCAAAATGCCAGCCCTTGCCATGGGCCTTTTGGGCGTGATCAATAAAGGCTTCGCCCAGGTATTTCATGGCCTTCCGCAGGTAGTCGTATTTGAGGCCGGTTTCCCCTTCGATTTGCTTGAGTGTGTATTGAAACATTGTTGGATAGGTTAGATGTCTTAGACACCTATGATATTCAGGGTATCCAAGGCATCTAAAGTAAAGCAAATATTGGTTTGGACGTCAATATTTCGGGTGCTGTAGCTCAGATCAAGCCCCGGTCGCGGAGGCGGAGGAGGTCGCTGACTGAATGGTCGCAGGCATCGTTTGCCTCGGGTGGCATGAGGTTGGCCTGTGCGGCCGCCTGCCAGTCAAAAGGATATGCAGGCACTCCGGCCTGTTTCAAGGCCGCCACAGCTCTCTCAGTGGCCTCGAATCCGGCCGCGTCACGGTCGAACCAGATGACGACCCTGGGCAGACTCAGAGTACGGTGCAGACCGGCAAGTTTTCGAGCCTGTGCTTCGCTCACATTCGCGCCGAAGGTGGCCACTGAGGGTATGCCCGCCTCGTGCAGTTTGGCCGCATCAAAGCACCCCTCCACCACGATCAGGCCATGCTTGGACACGTCGGCTTTTACCTTGGTTTCGTCCAACAGATGGTGCCCATAAAGAAAGCAGGACTTGCTGAAGCCGCTGTACACGCGCCACTTGCCTTCGGACTCGGCTTGGCGCTGGTCCACGGCTCGGCCGATGTGTGAAACCACCCGGCCAGCCTGGTCCTTGATTTGAAAAACATGACGGCCCGACAGTTTGGCCCTGTGCGAGGAGGGCAGGTATCCAAAACCTAGATCACGCCTGGTGCGCTCGGAAATGCCCCGCCGGTCGTATTCCTCGTGCGGCTGGAGATAGGGCAGCAGGGAAGGCTGCTCGGACAAAGGTTCCTTGATAGCAAAGTGGGGCTCATACTTTCTCGGTGGTCTCGGCGTCTCGGTGCTCGCGTTGCAGAGGCCCAGCTCCAGCATCTCGCGGCCTGCCGTGTAGCAGTCGCAACAGCGTACTAGCTTGTAAAGCTCGATTGGACCGCCACCTTGCTGGGTAGAATGGCAATACCATCGTCCATCAGGCTGGATGTGCATGCTGGCAGTCTTGTCTCGGCTAAAGGGCGAATGCAGCCAAATCTCGCCGCTGGGCTTTTTCTCTCTGGCAACACGCAGGCCCAAGGCTTCGACCAAGGCTCTGACGTTGACGGTGTCTCGAATATCCGTGAGTTTGTCGGGTGTTATCTTCATGAAGAGATTAGTATTTTTCTTTCACCGCTAAAGCGGTGTTTTGCTCCCCTGCCCCTCAGCGGCCAAGCTTTGGCTGTTTTTAGGGGACCTCAAAAGGAGGCACTGGCTAAGGAGGCGCAGTCATGCTCCAGACCGGCCAAAACTTGACATTTTCGGCGTTATATTGTGGTTTCGGATGACTTTAATGAGCGGATTTGCGCGCGGTGACGTCGATTTTGCGGTGGCGGGATTGCTAGCCAATCGACGGCTCTGACGCGGCCGCCCCCTGGAAGTGATTGACTTTAGGAGTGCAACTCTGGCGAGTTACGGCCCGTGACCTTCCCGCGTGGCCCCGGCTCCCCTTACGCCCCTCGGCATTCGGGTAGTTTAAAACCCAATTAGCTGAGTGGGATTTTAGTGGAATAACACGCGAGCCATATAGGCGTTACGTTATCCCACCCAACTAGTTGGGTTCTGGAGATAAAACTCGCGAATTGTTATTCCGCACACATTATAGGTGATGGGCGAAACCCGTCAAGTCATTGACTTAATTTCAGCTTGACCGATTTGGTGTTTTGTTGTCTGACGGGTATTGGATCAGAGAATATCCCTGACAAACAAGCCAAGTTTCCTGATCTTATCGTGGTCGTTTTCCTTGATTACAGTGTCGATATCGGCCAGCAACTCATTTACCTCGTCGGACTGGCTCATAGGCAAGATGAAAAGGTCGGCCAACTCCATACCAAGAGCGCTGACGATCTTTTCCAGGGTGACAAGGGTGATGTTGGTGTGCCCGCCTTCGATGCGCTGATAATACTTGTAATTCAGCCCAAACGCCTCCATATCCTCTTGCCGCAGGCCTTTGCTCTTGCGGATTTCTCTTAGACGCTTTCCAATTTCCTTGGGCAGATCGCTCATTGTGGGCACCTCCATCCCACCTCTAGCACTCTGTTTGCACCCAAAGAACCCTGCAATAAGTAGATTTTGCCTTGACAAAACTTGATATATATAGATATATGATGCTGTATACCGCTATTTGAGTGGGTAATAAATTTGACAAGGCAATTTGTATCTGCTTGAATTGTCACGCTATATCAGCATGTTAAATACTCTGAAGCCAAACCAAAAAAACAAACATCACGTATCAGCCAGCCGTAAAGACACACGGAGGGAAGAAGATGGAAATCGTTTACGAAGACGGCAAGGAAGTGCTCAAGTCTGAAAACGCATTCGAGTGGTTCTTTATCGGGAAAAAGACCTCGCGCGGGTCGGCTTTCTGGCAATACGCGCTTGCAGCGCTTTTCATTCTATGGGCTGTGTATGCCATTTACGTTCCGTACTACCAGGAACATAGGTCCTCTGCCTACAATCCAATTGGCTACCAGCTTAGAAATGCCGTTCCCCAAAACCACTCTGAAGGGGCATTGGCCTCCTTGCTTGGCCGGGACTACAACCGCCATAAGATCAGAAACAACATTTTGGGCCGATAAAATGCGGCTGTCCAAAACCCACCTTGGCCCCGGTCTCAGCACCGGGGCTTTTCTTTGGCTCCAAAATATTAAATAGTCTATAATATTAACAAAATAACCTAAAAGCCGTGTCTCTTCCCCGCAAAATTGCATTCCTCATCCTCACAGCCCTGGTTTGCGTACTGGTACCCGGCCATGCGCTGGCTGACGATTCGCGCCTGGAAACGGCGGCCGACGCCCTGGAAGCCCAGTACGACGAGGTCGAGGCGCGCAAGGCCGACTTGGTCACCAAGATGCAGGCCGAGGATCAAATCGAATATCGGCAGGAAAAGGCGAAAGTCAATCAGGACTGGATCAACGATGTCCTCAAACATGACGAGAGATCAAAGATCCTTCCAGGCACTCTACAAAATTCGCAAACGGGTATCCTGAGCGCCAGCGATCAACAGACCCTGCGCCGCAACATCCAAAACTACTGGCATAACCCCGAAAGCGAGCTGTATTCGCCCAGCCACCCGATGTACCGCGCCGCCACCTTGATGGAAAAGGCGGTTTTCGGCGATGGCCTCACCAGCGTCGAGACCGAGGAATTGGAGGGGTTGGGCGAGATGATCGGGCAGGAAATAGAGGACCTGGAGCGGCGGCAAAAGGAGGCTGCGGTGGCCATCAGCGCCGCTCAAGCCGCCTTGAACGAAAGCACCTTCGAACTGGAACAGGTCAAATCCACGGGCATCGATATTTTCGAATTCATGGTGCCGGTGGGCGAAACGGACAAAATCGTCTACAACCGCCGCAACTCAAACGAATTGCTGCAAAAATCCATCATTCTTTACTATGACTATCTCAAGGTGATCATCACCACCCTGGTTTCATTGATGATCGTCTGGGGCGGCTTAGAATGGGCGTCCTCGGGCGGCAACCCCGAGCGTGTCAAATCCGGCCGAAACAAGATCGTCAACGCCTTGGCCTCGCTTGCGCTTTTCATTGTTCTGGGCCTGATCCTGCAAACCATCAACCCCGACTTCTTCGGCGATCCACCAGATAACACCCAGCAGGAGACTGGTGGCAGCTCTCAATAATTCTTTTTCCTTCAAATGATCAAAGCCAAATCCGAAATTCCCAAATGGAAGGTCGTCCTGTCGTCCGTGCTGATGCTGGGAATGACCTTTCATTCCTGCTTTATGAGCGGCCCAGGCCAAGGTGGCCCCATCAAGCAGACCGTATCGATCCAAAAAGCCGAAGCGGTGGCCCCGGCCGTGTGGCTGTTGGTTAGCATATTCGCCGCCGATGCCACCGCCGTGGCGACAACCGGCAAGAGCATCATCATCGGGCCGATCCTCAAGACGAGCTTCAACAACGTCATCGGCCCGGCCCTCAATGGTTTCCTGTCCTCGGTGGCCTACGTGGAATACGTGACCATCAAACTACTGAACATGGGCTACACCTATTTTTACGACAAGATGTTCGACGTGCCACCGGAGGTTAAAACCATCTGGCAGAAGATGCGCGACTTCGTCAATATCTGCGCCGTGGTCGTGTTCATTTTTCTGGTGTTGGCTATCCTCTTCGGCTTCAAGCCGAACACATATTCCATCAAAACGGCCTTGCCAAGGGCGCTGCTGGCCCTTGTTGCGGTGAACCTCTCTTATGTCATCGCCATATTTGTGATGGACAACGCCCGCCTGGTCACCGACATCATCGGCGGGCTGTTCGACTTCAAAGACGTCACCGACTTTCAGTTCGTGGAGTTCTCCCGCTTTCTGCAAGTGAATCCGGATTCGGTCCGAGATCAATTCACCCTCACCGTACAGATCATCCTCTGCGGAATATTCATGTTCATGATGATTCTGCCGCTGTTCGCCATCACCGCCGCCCTGGTCATGGCCACGGTGATGATTTGGTTGCTGCTGGCCGTTTCGCCTCTGGCTTACCTTGGCCTGATGGTGCCCGGCCAGGACCAGATCTGGCGCTATTGGTGGAAATCGTTCATCACCCTGTTGCTGATTCCCATCAAGATCACCTTCATTCTGGGCATGGTTTTCATGGTCCAGAAGGCCTTTGTCTTCGGCTCGCTGGAAGGCATGGTCACCGAGGTCAGCAGCACCACCGAGCTGAACCAGAACGGCCTGGCCGCCGTGTTCGAGGAGGTGCTCAAGTATCTGCCGTTTTTCCAGGAGGCCAACTATGAGCAGGTCAACGCCAGCGTGCGCTTCGAGGGTCTGCTGATGTATGTCCTGGTGACCATGGGGCTGTGGGTCGCCGTGCGCAAGGCCCTGGACAATAGCCTCACCGGCCGGATTCTGGATTTCGCCGAGCGGGGCGGCAAGTTCCTGAGTCGCCAGGTGGGACGGGCCACAGGAGCCGTCGGCGCTGCACCCGTCTATTCGATTCGGAGCGCCTGGAAGGCTGGCAAAGCAGGCCTGGAACGCCGCAAGGAGCGCAAGCATTTTGGCCGTTTGGCCGTGAACACCCGCAGCAAGGCCATGGACCTGATAACCAATGCTGCCGATCACCGCCGTATGGCCGGAGCGGCCGCCACGGACTCGGAGCGCCAAAGCCACATGCAGCAGGCCTTGGAGATGGAGGCCAAAGCGGATCACCTTAACAGCGATGTGCGCCACTACGACAATCTGAGCCAGAGCACCTTCCGCAAGCGCGGCAATCTGAGAGCGTTCCGCTCGGAGCAGGAGAGCGTGGAAGAGCGGATCAAGGAGGTAAAAGAGCGCATGGCCAGGGGCGACAGCGTGGACAAGGACCGCGAGCTTGATTTCAACACCCAGCTTCGTCTGCTGGAAAACCGCAAGGCCGAACTGGCCCAGCACGACGAGGCGGGCAAGGAGACCCGCAAGGGCAGGCTGGGCGGAGCCACTCGCTTTGCCTCCGACTTTGCCGGGGAGACCGTGGGCGCTTACCTCAAGTCGGGCAGCGCCCTGGAGGCAGGCAAGAAGATTTTGATGCAGGCCAAAGGCAACCGGGAGTGGGCCAAGGATCAGGAAGCGACCGAGATCGCCCACAACGTGGCCAAGGCAATCACCTGGCTCAACACCAAGTCGCCCACTTTGGGCGGCATCGTGGGCAAGACCGGCGCTGACGACTCTATCGAAGGCGCGTTGAATCGCGAGGTGGATGCAAAGCACAAGGATGCGGTCAAGAGCAAATACGCTGACGTGCTGGAGCACGGCACCACCGGCGAGCTGATGAGCGGGCTAGAGTCCATCAAGAAGAGCGACCGCCTGTCCCAGGTGGCCCGCGAGACGTTCATCTCCGCGCTGATCCAGAAGGCCGAGTTCATGTCCTTTGACGAGGCCAGGCGCTTCCAGAAGATCATCAACAGTGCGCATGACAAGGCCATAAAGGGCCTGGACAAGAAGGTCCGGCCGGAGTTTGAAAAATCCTTCAAGGACATGGCCGGGATCATGCGCTCCAAGTCGCCGTTTTTCATCAACGCCCGCATCACCGACACCGGCTTCCACGGCTTTGCCGAGGGCGACGCCGCGTACAACCTCTCGAAAATCACCATGAACCTGGCCAAGAATCCGTCGTTCCCCGAGCTGATGAATTTCCTCAAAAACGAGCTGGAGCAAGGCCGAAAGGTCTACAAGGGCAACTTCTCCAGCACCATCTACAACAATTTCAACGACAGGCAGCAGGCCGCGTACTTCGAGATTCCCGATGACTCCCTGACAAATATGAAATCCTTTGTGGAGGCCTTCATCGCTGGGCAGGATGTAACCGTGCAGCAGGCCTTCCAGGACCTCAAGGATGAGATCGAGCATAAGGAGGCCGACCGCGCGGCGGCAGACGCGGCAGACACCCGCACCATCGACCGCCTGGACCGCGAAATCACCACCCTGCAAAAGCAGCTGGCCAAGTTCCTGGAAAAGCTATCCATCTAAGCCAAAGCAATGCCCAAGCCCAAACAGCCTAAAAAGACCGAAGCCAAGCACCAGGCCAGCGACCCCAGGGTCGCTCCCGAGGAGTTGCAGAAGCCCTTGCCGACCTTCAGCGCCACCCCGCATAAAGCAAAGCCGTCAGGGGCAGCCCGGACGCCCCAGACAAAGCCAGAATCCTCGGACCCGTTTCCCCCTTCATTCGTTTCCCGGCTGGAGGCCCAGACGGACAGGCGGGCGCGACAGGCCGGGGTGAGCGCCCCCCAGGGCCTGAGCAACCGGGAGCAGTGGCAATGGCGGGGCCGCAGCGAAAAGGCGGGCCTTGTGCTCCCCGGCCGCCAGTCCGACCGCGACCGGCAGACACAGCAATCCACAATCTCTCACGCTCTTGGCCAAGCCGGATCAATGGCTCTGAAAGCGCCCCTGACCCTGGGAATGGAGGCCGTAAAAGGCACCGGCCGCATGGCCCTGGACGCGGCCAAGGCCCTGACCCTGGCCGTGCGTGCGCCAATGCTGGTCTTTGTCCTGATCTTCGTCATCTGCATCGGCCTGGTGATCGGCCTGACCATGCCCAAGACCTAAAATTAACTTAAACTATATGACACAGACCCAAAACTTGATTCATGCCCAGGAGGAGGTGCTGCTGGCCTGGGAAGCGGCCCAGTGGGCCGAGCATCACAGGGGCAAAACTTGGTGGGTCGTGGCCGGCACCCTGGTCATGGCGGCCATCATCTTTGCCTTGATTTACGATGCCTGGAGCGCGGCGCTGGCCTTCGCCATGCTTGCGGCCACCTATTATCTGCTGTCCCACGAAAAACCCGAGACCCAGGAGATCGTCATCACCGACTTCGCCATCCACATCGATGAAGAGTTCTGGCAATATTCTCAAATCCGCCATTTCTGGATCATCTATCACCCGTCAAGCCCGCAAATGAACGCGCTCCAGTTCGAGATTAAACAGGGCCATTTTACCAAGGTGAAGAATGTCCTGCTGGAGGACATGAGCCCGGTTAAGGTCCGGGACGTGCTCGCCCGGCAGATACCCGAGGCCGAGGGCAGGGAAGAGCGCGGGATGGATTTTTGGGCCAGGGTGCTGAAGATCTAGCAGTGAATCCGAAGTTTTTCGGAAAAGCGCTTGGAAAATAGGGGGTTCGAAGTGTCTTTAATCCCTTGGAGGGATGTAAAATTCCCCGTAGCTTGCTGCGGGGTAGTTCATTTAACTTGATGATTCAAGGATTTTTTGCAGACCCTTTTTAAGCTCGGGCAAGTCTTTTATGGCCGTTTCCCAAAGCACCGCCATGGTTATCCTCAAGTAGTCATGAACAAGGCGGTTGCGCATGCCGATGATCTTGTGCCAAGCAACCTCTGAACGTTCTTCCTTGAACTCGTCGGAAAGCCTTGCGGCTGCTTCTCCAATTACCAAAAAACGTCGAATCACAGCATCCTGAGCCATTACCGACTCAGCAAACTGCGCCTCGGTCATACCCTGCAAATGGCTCTCAATGGCAGAGATGCTTTCGAGGATATCATCTATATATAATAGCTGGTTACGGCTCATAGGACCGGAACTTGTTGGCTGAGAACCTGCTCGCGGATTCGCGGCTTGAGACTCTCGAAAAAGCCCAGATCAATCTTGCAACCCAACTCGGTGCTGAGTTCATCTTCAAGATCCTGAAGGTCAAACATGGATTTGCGGTTCGGGCCAAAGTCGATGAGAATATCCAGATCGCTGCCCGGTCGCGCTTCGCCTCTGGCCATGGAACCGAAAATGGAAGCGCGCACCACCCCATGACGACGCAGAATCGGTTCAATCCTGGACTTTATACTCTCCAGGTTTAGCTGGCGTTCGGGGCTGCTTTGATACTGTGGCGTTTCCATTGACAATCCTAATAATTGAACACACGAGTAGTGTAGCAGATTGTGATTATTACACAAAGCCTTTCGAATAGTGTTCAAACGCCTATAGTGCCCTGGCGGTGAGATTCTTGGGAAACATTTCACAAGTTTGACGCTCAATCGCCCCCCTTTTCCTTGGATTCAGGACGCGCACTCGCTGGCGGCGTTTTTAAGCATCTTGGCGAACTCGGTGAGCGTCTCGGGATCGGCCGCAAAGGTCAGGGTCATCAATTGGTCGGTGTCGCTGATCTGGACGTTCACGAACGGCTTTTGCAAGTCGCGCTCGATCTCGACACGGAAGATGAAGCCACCGGCCTCCAGGTTTTTTTCCATTTTAATGGATTAAAAATAGACGTACACAAAGCGGGCAACCCGCCTGGGTTACCTTCGCGACGGATAACATCGGAAGCAAGCGGGAAGCCCGCCCTGTGTCGATGTTATCCGGAGATTGACGCACGAATAAAGGTAACCGGTATTCATTAAAGCGGATGCGGAAAAACTGTCAAGGTGAATTGATGGGGCAAATTTATTTGGGCCGCGCTGCGTCCCTTTTTGTTTCCTTCGATGGAGTAATGGGTCCCCACATCTTACCAGGTAAGGATTGGCGACCGCTTCGGCTTTTTGGGGGAACCGCTGCGCTCTCCCTGATCCAAAAAGCCGGTCTCTGTCAAGCCGCGCTTTGCGGGCTGTGACAGCCGCCAATCCACCTGGCGTAGGGGGATTACACCCAGAAGCACGAGGTGCTTCTGGGCTTTTAAACCTTTTACCAATCAACATGAAGAACAAAGACCCACCAACGGAAAAGGCGAGCACAAGGCCCGCCTGATCCCAGACAAAACCATTTTAGCAAATATTCTTAACTCATCAAAATGAAAGTATATTTACACACAGAATCTCAAATATTGGATTTGAAACAATGCCCCGAAACCGGTCGCGGCATTTTAGTCATCGATGCTCACGATATCATTGATGGCAACAGCTATCCTACAGAGGTTAAATGCGACTACGAGATCACCGAACGCGAATTGCTAGCAAATCTTGGGAGCCGCGAAGAGTGGAGTGATTATTATTCTCTTAGCGTATACAGCGACAGTGCAGGCAACCTCAGTTGCATTGATTTCGATGACCGATTCAAGCGCGGCTCAGGGGCCGTGCCGAAGATGATCGTGGGCGGCAAGCCGGGAGTAATGATCAAGGATTTGGTGCGGCACATGAAGCGTAAAACCCATGCGGCGATGATCGGTGTGGAAAACGAAAAACCCGACATTGTCATGGGCTGCAAGGTTGATTTTGAAGCCCTCAAGCTGCTTGACTTCCGCAGGCTGTCCAAAGAGGTGCTACGCGAAAACGGATTGTCCGAAATGACCGAATCCTCATTCAAGACGCTGTATCCACGCTTTCGCAAGGTCTACAAGGCCACCGTGGACGAGGTTTGGGCCGCCTTCCAAAGGAGCCTTCTGGTGGAGGAGAAAGAGAGACTTTTGCCGCCGAAGCCGGAACCAAAGCCGGATAGCATGTGGTCTGAGTTCCGGCGCTTCCTGGGTTTCGGTCGAGTTTAGAATCTACCGCCCGCCCGGAGCGGCAATCCGGGCTTTCTTAAATATTCTTTCCCTATAAAATGAACTACACTTATCAAGTCCGCGAGGTATACCCGGCCCAGGAATTACGCCTGAATCGCAAAGACCGCCGCGACTGGAACCGCCGCGCAAACAGCATGTACAGCCGCAAGGCAATGCTGGAGCGCTTCACCGGAAACGGCGGCCTGCACTCCATCAAGCGCGCCGATTTCAAGAGCTTTGGCGCATACTCCCGCGCCAAGCAGCGCCTGGAAAAGGGCCAGTTCTTCACGCCGCTGCCCCTCTGCCGGGCCGTGGTGGAGATGCTCGAGATCGAGCCCGGCTCCACAGTGGCCGACATCTGCTGCGGCAAGGGCTCGTTCTTCAACTACCTGGACGGCTGTCGGGTGCAGGGTGTGGAGGTGGACGCTGCGGCGGCCAGGGTCGCCCTCAGGCTCTTTCCAAAGGCGGCCATCCAGTGGGCCGACATGCGCCGCATGAAGCCCCTGGAGCCCTGCGACTACATCGTGGGCAATCCGCCGTACAATCTGGAGCTGAGTGCGCCCGGTCATCCCTTGGCCAACACCAACGGCAAAGTCATCTCCCAAGCGCTTTACCTGGAAAGGTGCTTTGAGTCGCTCAAATCCGGCGGCCTGCTGGCCATGGTCGCCCCGCATTTCAATAGGCCCTCGCGCTACCTCAAGGCTGACTGGAACAAGCTGGCCGCCTATGTGCGGGAGCGCTTCGACACCGTGGCCGTGGTGGAGCTTCCTCGCAACGCCTTCGAGCACCTTGGGGTGCGCGACTTCCCCACCAAGATCGTGGTCTATCGCAAGAAGGGCGGCCGCGCGCAGTGGATCGGAGACGCCTCCAGGCACGCCTTTACAGACAACGCAGAGTTGCTGAGGGCATGGCGCGGCTCCCCGCAATACGCGCAGATGAAAGAGGCGAAGCGCGGATAAGACCACCCACCCCGGCCGGGAGGGTCAAATCCCGGCAATGTGCTATAATATTTACACTTTACAACTCAAAATGATTTCCAAAATCCTGACCTCGCTTCCCGATGCGCTCAAAGACCGTTTGTTCCCCACCATCGCCACCAAAAAGGTGAATGGCAAATTTATGTTCGCCTTTCACAGGCCTGGTGGCGTTTGGCGCTTGTTCGATTCTTTCAGCAGCCTGCAAAAGTATTTGCGTGACGATGAAAAAACATGGTGCTTTGAGGCAGAGACCGAGGAAGAACTTGAAAAGTACGAACCTCACGATTTTGCGCGGGAGGCGGCATGCGGCTGGCTTGCCTGGAACAGGCAACGTGAGGCCGCCGAAGACCTGCGCGATCCCAAGAACCTTGCCGATCTGCATTCCCTGAAAGAAGAAGCCAAAACCATCATCCGCCGGTTGGCCCGCGAGGCCTGATACGTGATTTAAATATTATTAACCAGCCACAATGCTCACCGAAAAAGATTACGCTCTCGATCCCGAGGAAATCACCACCAGCGAAGCCAAACAGAAACTCAATTTGTTTTTCATCGCCGCTCTGGATGGAGAAGACAAGGCCAGGGAAAAGTTCTTCGAGTTTGCCGGTTACCTGTCAGAGCACCGTCTGATCGATTTCGATGAAGTCGGTGCCATCAACCTGATGTATTTAAGGCTTCAGGAAAACGACTGATCATTGCACGGTAAGGCCCGTCCTATCTCGGGGCGGGCTTTTAATAAATTCTTAATAAATTCAGCATATAAAGCGCCTTGACGGGAAATGCCCATCGGGTATTATGCCTCCCCTTGTCCAAACCGAAACCCAAACAAAATCAAGAGGAGGCATTGATGAAGCTCTTGACCCAGGCGCTTTTGCAGAGGTTTGCCCAAATCGGCCGCCAGGAAGAAGATCCCGATCCGCTGGTAATCTGCAAATTCTTCACACCGGATTCCAACTGGACCTGGTTCGCCACGGAGTACGATTCCGAAACGCAAAATTTCTTCGGCTACGTGATGGGCTTCGAGAAAGAATGGGGCTACTTCAATCTCGACGAGATGGAGAGCGTCCGGGGGCCGCTGGGCCTGCCCATCGAGCGCGATCTCTACTTCCCGGAGTGCCGCTTGTCGGCGCTCAAGGAGAAGCTGGGGCTCTGATCCCCGCCGCCCGCCCGGAGCGGAAATCCGGGCTTTTTTGAATGATTTATTCAAAAGGTGGGTAAATTTGACATGATTTATTCATTTGCTAGAATAAAGGATGAAAAGAGGAAAATCGTCCATTTTTAACCCAACACCATGAAGCGTCACATCTTTGATTCAGGGAGGAGCCTGGACATGACCCTGGCCATGATCAGGAAGAAGAACATCGTCACCATTCCCAAGGAGTTTCGGGATATCATCTCCGAGGGCAAGCAGGTGAAGTTCGTGCGCACCGAGCGCGGCCTGGAGATGATCCCCGTGCGGGCTGTCCCGGAAAAGCTCAACGCCGAAACTCTCAAGGCGTTTGAGGAGGCCGAGGCCGGGATTGGCCTTTCTCGTTCCTTTGATAGCGTGGAGGATTTTCTCGCTGACTTGAAGAATCCAGACACTGAGTAATGATGCAAGTCACTCGCAGAAAATCCTTTAAAAAAGCCTACCTCAAGCTCAACGCCAAGCAGCGGCAGCGCGTGGACGAATCCATTGCGCTTTTCCTTCAAAATCCGGACCATCCATCGCTGCGCCTGCACGAACTGCAACCCAAGGGATGCGGCCGGTACTCCATAAATGTGGGTGGCGATCTGCGCTGCCTTTTCACTATCGGCGAAGACATCCTGGTATTCGTCGCCCTCGGCACCCACACCCAGCTCTACGGCTAGTTTTTTCTTCACCGCTAAATCACCACCCCGGCCCCGATCCGGCAGGGCCGTTTTCCGCCAGCGCCCGAGGAAAATTTAATCTTCTTTTCGGCAGGGCGCTGATGGCGGGGCCGCTCCGGGGGCGGAAATCAGGTGGGGATTTAAGCTTTAGTTCATCACCGGCACGTGGGTTGGTCTTGCCTTTGGGACGGGTGTTTATTACCATGGTCGTAATGGCGAAAACCGGCCGCGCGGTGGTGAGAGCAAGATTGCGTTTCGGCACCGAAGTGGCCTCAACGCATCTTGCCAAAGGGTGCTGACGCCCCTTTGGAATCCCAGCCCCGGCGGCGTTTGCAACCCCTAAAAGAGACCTCGGCATGAACAACGAAGACCAAACCACTCAAGACCGGATCGCGGCCAGCAAGGCGGCCTACGAGGCCAGGCGCATGCGCGTCTGGACAAGCTACAGCGATCCGGCCGAGTTCGCCGAGGTCAAGCGCGCCGCCAAAGCAGCAGGCCTGAAGCCGGGGGAGTATCTGCGCGCGGCTGAACGGGCCTATCGCCAGCGCCGCTACATGGTGCCCGCCGACATTCGCCAGCGCCTGGAGGCCCTCACCACGCTGCTCAGGAACATCGCCACCAGCCTCAACCAGGTGGCCCGCTTCACCAACACCGTGCAGAAAAAACGCGGCTGGCTCGGCAAAAAGCCCTTTGACTGGCGCGAGGCCGAGGCCCGCGTGCATGAGCTGGAGCGTGAGGTCAAGGACTTTATCCGGCGGCCGCCCGAGGCAGGCGGGCCATGATCATCAAGAGCATGAGCACCAAGGCGGGCTCGGCCAATTTCGGGCGGCTCATCAATTACATGCTCAAGCCGGGCGCGCGGGAAAAACGGCCGGAGCAGTCGCTGATCAAGCACAACATGCTCAGCCCTGAGAGCGATCCGGCGGCCATCACGGCTGAGTTCGAGCAGAACGCGGCATACCGGAGGCGGCGGGCCAACGGCGTGGTGCTTTATCACGAGGTGATCAGCCCGCATCCCAAGGACGGGCATCTGGTCAGCGACGAGCTTTTGGAGGATATCGGCCGGGTGTACATGGCCATGCGCGCCGAGGAGGGCCTGGCCGTGGCGGCGATCCACCGCGATTTGGAGGACCAGGACCGGCCGCATCTGCACATCTGCATTTCGGGCAACAAGATCGAGTCTGACAGGCAGCTTCGCCTGACGCGGCAGCGCTTCCGCCAGGTGCAGCGCGAGATGGAAGATTATCAGCGTCAGCGCTACCCGGAGCTGGTGCATTCCATTGTCTTTGACCAGGAGCGTGAACCCGAGCCGGACGGCCTGCGCCAGGACCACCTGCGCGAGGCCAAACGCCGCCAGGACCGCGAGGCGCAGATGAGCCGCCGCCTGCGCGAGCAGGGCAAGCTATCGCGCAAGGAGCAGGTGCGCGCCCAGGTGCACGAATGCGTGGCCGCCGCCCGCGACGCGGACGAGCTAAAGCGCTTGCTGACCAACCTGGGATTGGCCTATTATCAGCGGGGATATTCCCCGGCCGTGATGGACATCAACACTGGCAAACGCTATCGTCTCAAGACTCTGGGCCTGGCCGATGATCTGGACGCTCGACGCCGTCAGTGGCAGGCCGAAAAAGACCGCCAGGAGCGGTTGCGAGAACGCAAAGATGAGTTGGAGAAAGCCAGACGCGAGCGGGGTGATGGGGGCCGGGAACGTGGGCGGTGAAGGCTAATTTAAGCTTGCTTAGCACTACTTGCACTCTAAGATGGCCGCCCGACCTGTAGCTTGCCTCACCTCCCCTACATTCGAAACTCCCGAGCCCAGCGCAATATCCGGTTTGCACCGATGACCATGGCGGCGGCCTTCAGGCATAATGATAATATCGGCAGGCGGCAAAAGAGAGAAATGGTGCAGAGTCAATGATGAAAAAGCCCACTCGGGAACAAACCGAACCACAACGATTGCGTCGGACGGCCGGGGAGCGCTTGCAGGAAAGCCCTCCGGACAACTCCGAACTGCGGCCGGAAAACTTTCCCGCCATCCTTCAGGAGCTACGAATCCATCAGGTAGAGCTGGAGATCCAGAACGAAGAACTGCGACGCGCCCGGGAGGAACTTGAGGAGTCGCGGGACCAGTATTTCGATCTTTATGACCAGGCTCCAGTGGGCTACCTCAGCACCGACCCCAAGGGAAGAATCCTCCAAGCCAACCTGACCATAGCCTACATGCTGGGCCTGCCGCGCGGAAACCTGGTGGGGCAAAGCCTCTATGTCTTTTTGGATAGCGATGGCCAGCAAACCCTGCTGAAACATCTCAGGGCAGATGCCGGGGAAGGCGTCAGGCAGACCCTCACCATCGAAATGATCCGGAAAGACGGCTCCCGATTCCACGCCCAGGTAGAAAGCGCGCCACAACCGGTTAATGACAATCTTCCCTTGCAATTCCGAATGGCCATTGTCGATGTGACCGAGCGCAAGCGAACTGAATACCAACTAAGCCAGAGCGAAGAGCGTTACCGCCGCCTAGTAGAGACCATGCCGGATGGGGTCTTCACCCTTTCGCCCGATGGGGCTATTGGTTCTCTAAACCAGGCCTTTGAAAAAATCACCGGTTTTAACAGGGATGATTGGCTGGGGCGCAGTTTTTGGGACTTGCTTCACCCCGAGGATCTGGGCATGGCCAAGAAGCTGATAAAGACAGCCCTGGCTGGGAAAGGAAAAATAGCCGAGGAAACAAGAATTTTATCGAGCGCCGGCGACTACTTGATTGTTTATTTCATTGTAGAGCCGGACTTTGAGTTTGGCAAAGTTACTGGCGTCTGGGTAATGGGACGTGACATCACCAAACGCAAGAAGGCCGAGTGGGCCTTGCGCAAGTCGCGCGACACCATGGAAACCGAGGTGCGCAAGAGAACCTTGGAGCTGTCCCAGGCCAACCGGGACTTAGAGGAAGGACTGGAAAAGCGCAAAAAGGACGCTGCGGAGTTGCGTGAGCAGAAGACCGAACTGGAATTCAAGACCGTGGAATTGGAAGAGGCCAACACCGCCTTGCGGGTTCTGATGCGCCGAGGCGAAGAAGACAAGGGAGAATTGGAAAACGCCATTACCCAGCAAACCCACCGTCTCCTTGTGCCTCGCCTGCAGGGGCTGTTGGAATCGGGGCTTGACCAGAACCAGCAAAAAGTGGTGAAGCTGTTGATCTCCCAACTGAGACAGATCACCTCATCTTTTGCCCAGAGGCTGAACTCACCCAAATTCGGGCTCACGCCTAGAGAGACCCAGGTAGCTATGATGATTCGCGAGGGTTTGGCAACCAAGGAAATCGCCGAGGTATTGAAAGTCTCAGGAGACACGGTTGCAACCTATCGGCACAATATACGCCGCAAGATTGGTATATTAGGAAAAAAGATCAGCTTGAGCGCCGTCCTGTCCGATATTCAATAATGGTGACTTGAACTAGTCATTATTTCAATGATGTCTCATCTGTGTGTTTTCGGGATTTTAGGGGATAATTTAATAAAGATACAGCGGGCACCGCTTGCTCCCACTTGCCTCCCAATGGCCAAGTTTCGGCCAACCTCGCCAAGGCAAGCCCACCGGCCATTGAGAAGTGATCTTTCACTGGGCAACCAGTTCGACGGTTCGAGAGTCTTGTTTGGTCCCCTTCACACCTACAAGGAATTGAGGACCCATGGCCAGGATTCTCTTGATTGCCAACTACGGTTGGGCCCGCAGCTACCACGCCTACCAGCTCAGCGACGGGGAGCATTTGGTAAGGAGCACCGGCTTCACGCCTCAGCTAACGGAAAAGACAACTTCTTTCCAGCCCGAGGTGATTGTGGCCGACCTGTCTGGTGAACGTCCGCCGGCTGATTTGCTTTGGCAAACCGTCGCAGTCGTACCGGAAGCAAGCCTGGCCGTGATCTACAGTCCAGACGCCGTAAGCTGGGGAGTGTTCTTTCCTCTCCCAATCTGGAAAGTATGCGATGAGGAGTCCCGTGTGGGAGGAACTGAACAAAATCATGGAAACCGTTTTGAGCAATGAAGGCGGGGCGGCTCCCAAGGGAGTTGCCAACGAGCTGGGTTTGATGGAGGGCTGATATTTCTCTTAGGTCACAGCATACCCAAAGAAAATTGCTCAGGCAAGGCCTGGGATGGAGGTTGCCATGAGCATAATGGCTGGTCATGAATCCAAGAGTCACCGCCCGGTCAATGACGAGGGTGGCCGCAACCTGGACTGCCCTCATTATTCGTTCTGTTTGGATCGCGCAGCGTACGCCCAATGGCCGGACTTCACCTGTGAGTATTGTACGCACCGTAATACCCGGCAGCCCATTCGTCTGGATGATCTGGATCTGGAAACCATCGGATGGGAAGACATCTGGTGCGGGGAAATGAGCCTGATGATTTAAGCAAACATTAATCGGAGCCTTGCCCAGTCGAGAGGATCAAAAGGAGACTTAAGTAAGACGTACATACTCAATCTTTATCCCGGCGACAGAGGAAAGTGGAGATTCGATATGGTGGAAAACACAGAAAGCACCCTGTCGGCGGTCAGCAGAGTCACCAGAAATGCCGTTATTGGAGCCCTTAAAGGGTCAGGCGAAATTGCCCAAGTTATCGTGGATACGACTGCTGATGTGGTGAAGGACACTATCGCGGGAGCGGGTGATTTTACGGTGGCCATTGAAGAAAGAGTCGGAGAGATTGTGTCAGGTGCCGTCGAGGCCACAACCGAATTTGGTGGAGACATATACGTGACCATAAAAAGCACGGTCTTTGGAGTAGTGAAAGCCAGCTCGGAGGTTGGGGCGGACGTGGGCAAGACCGCTGTTGCGGCAACCAATGTTGCTATCGAGGCGGGAGCCAAGGCGGGCACCGATGTCAACGCGGCCACCAATGAAGCCGTCACCGGCGCCATTGAAGCCGGCGACGCAATCGGGGCGGATGCGTCACAGGCCGTAAGGAGTGCCCTTATAACTTCAATCAAAGGTGCGGAGGATGTGATAAAGCCGCCGCCACGTAAATAGATAAGCTAGGGAAGGCAACGGTTGCCACCCAGTCTGAGGAAAATGCTAGGCACCTCCCGGCCCGGGCAGGAGCAAATCAATATCCCAGGAGAAGTAAATGCTCAAATTGACCTTTGGGTTTCTGATAATAACTTTGGTGGCAGCCGTTTTCGCTTTCACCAACATTTCCACGGCTGTGCCAGACATCGCGCAAACCTTGTTATTGGCTTTCCCGGTGCTTTTTCTCATGACGCTTTTCGGCTGGCTGCTGTTCCGTCGCAGGGCGCAGAATAACATGCCGTCAAACCGGATAGCGCCAAGACCGTTTTAAAATCGATCTAACTTTTTTATGGAGAACCTCATGAAAAGCAGCACCAAAAACCAAGCGCAAGGCAAGTTTCACAAAAATATGGGCAAGGTCAAGGAGCTTGCAGGAAAAGCCGGTCTGAATGCTGAGCTGGAAGGCAAAGGCAAGGAAGAAACCAGGGCCGGCAAAATACAGGAAAAGACCGGAGAGATCGAGAAGGTTGTAGGGAAATAGAGCGTAGGTGTCATTCACCGGCCAGCCTTTGGGGTTGGCTGGAGTAGACGTTGGATCACGCCGAATCAGGTTTCAAACCATCGGGTCAATCGAAAAAGGGGAGGTTGATGCATGAAAAGGACATTAGCGGCTTTAATCACTCTCATCGCCCTGGGGGCCTTGGCCTTGGCGGGGTGCGGGGACAATGGGGACAAGAAGGTCACTGCCGAGCAAGTGAAGAAGGAGTCCAAGGAAGCAGTGGACACGGCGGTTGCCTATACCAAGCAAAAGCAAGAGGAGTTGATGGCCAAGGCCAAGGCCCAATACCAGGAACTCGAGAAGGATACGTCCGAGCTCATGGGCAAGGCCAAGGAGCAGGCCGCAGCTGGCCAAGACAAGGCCAAAGAGGTCTTGGCTGACCTTCAGAAGCAACAGGCGGTGGTGCAGGAGAAGCTGAAGGCCATGGAATCCTCCAGCGGCAAGGCATGGGAAAAGGCCAAGGTCGAGTTGGATGAGGCGTTGCAGAATCTTAAGCAGGCCTACCAAAAGGCCAAGGAAGAACTGGCAAGTTAAGCAGGCAGGCAATGTGAGCAGGTGGACCTCGCCGATAGCGATGGCCCACTGCTTTGGCCGGATTGAGGAAAAAGAAAAGTGAAATGCCTAGCCAGGAATGAAAGGACAGAATGCGACTTTATTTGATAAACCCATCCAACCCGCTCGTAAGCATCGTCAATGTTAAAGAGAGCCGTTGGAACCGCTACCGAGTGTGGAAGCCGCTCAGCCTAATGGTTCTGGCCGGCCTGACCCCGTCGGGCTGGGAAATACAGATCATAGACGAGAACCTCGGCGCGCCGGACTATGCGGGTCTTCCCCGGCCGGACTTGGTGGGGATAACCGCCTTCACCTCCCAGGCGAACCGCGCCTACGAGGTGGCGGCTCATTTCCGGAGGCTGGGCGTACCCGTGGTCATGGGCGGCATTCACGCAACCATGTGCCGAGAGGAGGCAATGGAGCGCGTGGATGCGGTAGTTACAGGGGAAGCGGAGGACATCTGGCCGGAGGTTCTAGAGGACGCCCAGAACGGCAGGCTGCAACACCGGTATGATGGAGGGCTCGCCGATATAAAGGACGTGCCGGTGGCCCGGCACGATTTGCTCAATGGAGGATATGCCTGCGGGGCCATTCAGACCACGCGCGGCTGTCCCTTGAACTGCAGCTTTTGTAGCGTGACAGCCTTTAACGGGGCACATTATAGGCAAAGACCCATAGCGGATGTGGTTCAGGAATTTCAGCTGATTCGAGAAAAGCATGTGCTGGTGGTGGACGACAATCTCGTCGGCACCCGCCGGGAGCACGTCGCCCGCGCCAAGGACCTGTTTCGTGCCATGGCACAGGCGAAATTGGGAAAGCAGTGGTTTGCCCAGGCCAGCATTAACTTCGCCGATGACGATGAACTCCTGAAACTTGCAGCCAAAGCCGGTTGCATCGGAGTCTTCATCGGCTTTGAATCTCCCACGCCCGAGGGTCTCCGGGAAATAGGCAAGAAATTCAACCTTCAGAAGGATAGGGATTTCCCTGCCTCGGTGCGGCGCATCCAAAGGCACGGCATACTTGTCGCAGGTTCCTTTATCATCGGACTGGACACAGACGAACCGGGCGTGGGCAAGCTTATAGCCGAGACAGCCAGGCGTTACGGCGTGGACAATCTCAACGCCCTGTTTCTGACACCCTTGCCTGGCACTCGCCTTTGGGACCAGATGAAATCGGAGAACCGCATCGCCCTCGATAAGTTCCCAGGAGACTGGAAATATTTCACGCTGACCTTCCCGGTGGCCCGGTATAAGAATTTGTCTCTGGAGGGCATTATCCAAGAGATGATCGCCTGTGATTGGGACTTTTATTCCATGCGGCGCATTCTGGGCAGATTTTGGGACAGCATATGGCGACGCCGCAAACCACTGGTCAGCCTGGCGGGCAATTTCTCATACAGGAATAATCTTCGGCTGAACCGTAAAGCATATGCAGGCTTTCAGTCGTACGCGAACGCCCAATTTTGATCTGGCAGATCCCCTGTGGAGGGACATTTTCACCGTATATATGGGCGTTGTGTGTTCGGGGTGCCTCCAATAAGGCCTGAAGATAAAGGTGATCATCATGGATGTTAACGGTCCTTCGGTCCTTATAAATTGGATGATATGGTTCGCCATCATACCCATTGGGGGGACATTGATCTTCGGTGGAGCAATTTCCCTATGGCCGCGCTAGTTGCTGCCCACCAGCGGCGTGGCTTGGTTGGTCACAGTAGCCTTTAGCCTGCTGTTTTTTATTTTGGCGTTCGTGGGCATGGGAAAATTCGTTTAACCAGTGCCGAACTGATCCACCTACAAGGAAGCACACTGTCGGCGATCGGCAGGGTTACAAAAAATGCCGTTATCGGAGCGCTTAAAGGGTCAAAGGCTAAAACCGCTCAGCCGCCTCTGCGGCCGCCCGGGAGAAGCATGGCAACAAATAGAAGGTCTAGTAAAAATGGCTACCACTTATCCAGAATATATCTGATAGCGTTAATGCTTTATTTCGGTGGTATTCACCGATGAGGGAAATTGATTAATGCATCTTAGATCGAATAGGCATCCGTGTGTTTTGCTTGGTTTTTTCAACCACCATCGCGATGCCCTCGAGTCGTGCAAGCGATTGCGCCAACTGCATATAGGGCGCTCAGCCGCTATCCACAAATCGCGAGACGGCCACGTCGAAGTCGAAAATGCCACAACATGGCACGGCATGTTGTGGGGGGCAGTACTCGGGCTTTTGGGGGGAATACTGGTTGGGCTGGCTGCTCTTGGGTATGAAGGACTTTCCGCCGGAGTGTTCGGGCCCGTCATCTTCGTCTTGGGTGCCTTTATTGGCTCAATTTTCGGAGTGATCGTGTTTCATATATTGGGCCTGGGTATTGGCAAACAGCTTGTAAAAAAATATTCATCAAGGGTTGTGGCCGGCGAAACTGTTGTTCTTGTACAAGTATCACCCTTATCAGTGGGGCGGGCTATCAATACGCTGAGGCAAGAAGTAGACACAGACCCGGCAATATTCCCCTTTCACACAAGGCATGTTCGATCTGTTCCGACAAGTGGGAGAAACAGTGAACCAGCATCCTCGGTTACGTCCAATCGGCGCGCGCGACATTTTCGAGGGCCAGATGTTTCCGTGGCGACGGGCTTGGGCGGCGGGGAGCCCCTTTTGCGACTATTAGGCCGGGCGGAACTGGTCATTGACGAGACCCGACGTGAATTGGCGGAGGCCTCCCGCCTGGAGCAGCGCATCTCCCAATCGGCGGAGTGGATTCTGGATAATGCCCACATTGTGCAGGCCCAAATTGATGATGTCAGGCTGAACTTGTCGAAGAAATTCTACCGTTCGCTCCCTATACTAGCTGCCAATCCCCAAATGGCCCGAATCTACCGCTTGGCCTTGGAACTGGTGGAGCGCAGGGACGGATATCTGGACCCCCATTCGGTGGGGGATTTCCTGGAATCCTGCCAGGAATCCACTTCGCTTACAATCGGCGAACTATGGGCCTTCCCTCTTATGCTGAAAATTGCCCTGATTGACCGTATGAGCAGGCTGGCTGAAGATCTTCGCCATGACCTCCGAGACCAGCAGAATGCAGACTTTTGGGCGAATCGCCTTTTGGTGGCGGCCCGCTTGGAGTCGACCCTGGTTTTCACTTTTTTGGCCGATCTGGCTCAGATGGAGCCTGAACCCACTCCGCATTTTGCGGCTCGATTCATCGGACACCTCCATGACGAGGAGGCGGCCTTGGTTCCCGTAGTCAGCTGGCTTGAACAGAAGTTGGCCGACAAGGTGGAGGAAATTGTCCTCGCGGACAAGGCGGCCCAATCGGCGGCGACTGTATCAATCGGCAACTGTGTAACCAGCCTTAGGATGCTGATCCTGCTTGATTGGCGCGAGGCCTTCGACGAACATTCCCGGGTGGAACGCAAACTGGCCCAAGACCCCGCCACGGTGTACTCCGGCATGGATTTTGAGACGCGCGACAGATATCGCGGCGCCGTGGAAGAAATATCGCGCGCTGGACGCAGGGACGAAACCGATGTCGCTAACGCGGCGGTGGAGTTGGCCCGCAAGGCCGCCGAAGATGGCGCCGCCCTGCCGTTTAGCCATGTAGGGTACTACCTCACAGGCCGTGGCCGTCCCTTGTTGGTCAAGTCTTTGGAAGTGTCTGAACCGCCGGGGCGCCGCGTGCTCGAATGGGTCTATCAACACCACACGCCCTTGTACCTGGGGGGCGTCGGCGGCCTGACGATGTCGCTGCTGGGTCTAATTTTTGTTTTGGGCGCGGGCTTCGGGACAGGCCCGCCGATGCTATTATTGGTAGCGATCTTGTCGCTGCCTGTCACCAGTCAACTCGCCGTGCAAATGGTCAACTACCTTTGCACCCGCCTGCTGCCGCCACGTCTGCTTCCCAAGATGTCCTTTGCCAAAGAGGGCATCCCAGACCAATTCCGAACGTTGGTCGTGGTCCCCATGCTCTTGGCGAATGAACTCGGTCTGCGGCGGGAGCTCGAAAAACTCGAAATTCGCTATCTGGCCAACCAGGACCCCAATCTCATTTTTGCCCTCTTCAGCGATTATGTGGATGCAGACACGGCCCAAACAGAAGGCGATGAACTTTTACAGGTCGCCATCAATGGAATAGAAGCTCTCAACCAGCGTCACGGGGAGCACCGCTTCTATCTGTTCCATCGTGAGCGCGTGTGGACAGAGTGCGAACAGTCTTACATCGGTTGGGAGCGGAAACGCGGCAAACTGGAAGAACTCAACCGACTCATCAGCGGTGAGACGCAACCCGGCGAACAATCCATCGTTCACGTCGGTGAAGCCCAGCGGCTGACGGATATAAGGTTCGTCATTACCCTGGACAGCGACACTCAGCTTTTGCGCGATACGGCGCGTCGCCTGGTCGAAACGCTAGCGCATCCGCTGAACTGCCCTTACTTGGGTCAAGAAGAAAACCCCGACTCCTACGCCATAATACAGCCTCGGGTGACCACTACACCGCTTTTCGGGATGGACACGCCCTTCCGAAGGCTGTTTACCGATCCGGTCGGCATCGACCCCTACACCAGGGCCGTTTCGGACGTGTATCAAGATCTTACCGGCGAGGGCTCCTATTTGGGCAAGGGTATCTACGATCCAAGGGTTTTTCATCGGGCATTGAACGGCCAGCTGCCGGAACAGTTGATTCTGAGCCACGATTTGATCGAGGGTGCCCATGTTCGGGTAGGCCTGGCCAGCGATATAGAACTTTTGGACGACTTCCCTGCCGACTACATCGCCTATTCCGGACGACAACACAGGTGGATACGCGGTGATTGGCAGATCGCGCGTTGGTGCCTGCCCAAGATTCCCGGACCGGACGGAAAGCTAATCGGCAACCCGCTGAGCGTTTTCAATCGCTGGAAGATATTCGACAACCTGCGTCGCAGCCTGGTTCCCGGGGGGGTGATTGCCTTCCTCGTGTCTTCCTGGTTCAGTTCTCCGACTATGGGGCTTGTGGCCGGTGCGACCGTGGGGGCGCAATTCGTCTTTCCCTTGTTCGGCGGGTTGCTCACCTGGTTGACGACCAGGCCCTGGCCGGGGCCTATGTCCTGGCGCGAGTTGGGTCACGACGCCGCGCGCATGGTGTTTGAGATTGCGCTGACACCCTATCAGGCCGTCAGATCGCTGGACGCGATTTTTAAAGTATGGCATCGGCGGATGGTAAGTGGCCGCCATCTTCTCCAATGGGCCTCCGCCATCGTTCCCTCTGTGAAAGCGGCGGAGAGGCGCCGGGCGTTTCTAGCCCTATTGTCGCTATTAGCCCTCGCGGGGGGGGGCCTGGCTGCGACGGTGGTTTTATTCATCCCCGGGAGCCTTATGGCGGCTGCGCCATTCCTCGTGCTCTGGATGCTGTGCCCCTTGCCTGGGTGGTGGTTGAATCAGACCCCCAGACCTCTAACTGCCGGCAAGGAGATGCTGGTCGAGGACGCGGCCATGCTCAGGGAGGTGGCCAGGCAAACCTGGCGATACTTCGCGGAATTCATGGGGCCCGAGACCTCTTGGCTGCCGCCCGACAACTTCCAGGTTTCGCCCAAAGCCGCCTTGGCCTTGCGCACCAGCCCCACCAACATCGGGTTGGGATTGCTCGGCATCGAAGCGGCCTATGATTTTGGTTTTCTGACCATAGACCTCGTGGTCGAGCGGACCCGCAACACCCTGGCCACGGTCACGGCACTGGAACGCTACAATGGCCACCTTTTGAACTGGTACGACATATCAACCTTGGAACCCCTGGAACCGCGCTACGTCTCCACGGTGGACAGCGGCAATCTTCTGGCCAGCCTCTGGGCGCTGGAGACGGGCCTGGCGGAAATCCTGGGGGCGCCGATCATTGGGCCGCGATGCCTGTCGGGGCTCGATGACGCTTTACGTCTACTGCGCAAGGCGCTTGCCTCGGCAGATGACAACCAACAACGTACCGACCTTACTGAAACACTTGCCAGTGCATTCTCCGACCCGCCCAAGCGCATGGACGAGATCATTCGGCGCCTGCGCTCCGCGATGGCGCCGGCCCAACAACTGGCCGCGCGAGTCCGGCAGGATGAAAGCACACCGGAGGAAGCGACTTATTGGGCAGGCCAGATCGAGGCGCAGGTGGCTTCCTGGATCGCACTCGTGGAACGCTATCTGTCATGGGTCGAATTGTTGGACCATGAGTTCGCCGGGATTGCCGGCCTTGAAGGCCCGGACACTCATGCCGCGCTCCTGCTTGCCTTGGCCCAGACGCCATCTTTACGGGAGCTGGCCACCGGGGAGTGCGTCTCGCTGAACGCATTTTGGGAACACCAATCCACTGCCAACGACCAAGCTCAAGGTCATCGGATCAAAGCTCTCAAGGACGAGATGGCCAAGGCCCAGTGGCTGGCGGGGGAAACGCTCGCTCAAGCAAAAGAGGCCATCCATGGAATGCGGGCGCTGGGTGAAGGCATGGGGATGGGCTTTTTGTATGATGCCCAAAGGCGCCTATTCAGCATCGGGTACAACGTGAGGGAACAACGGCTGGATTCCTCTTACTACGACCTTTTGGCCAGCGAGGCGCGTTTGGCCAGCTTCGTGGCCATCGCACGCGGCGAAGTTCCCAATAATCATTGGCTGGCCATGTCGCGGCCCTTCGGCTCGGTGCGCGGGCACCGCGTGCTGCTCAGTTGGAGCGGCACTATGTTCGAATACCTGCTGCCGCTCTTGCTGCAACGGAGTTTCCCTTATTCGCTCCTCGATAATGCCTGCCGCCAAGCGCTCTCAGTGCAAAAAGAGTATGCCGAGCGCCTCGGTGTCCCCTGGGGTGTCTCCGAAGCTGCGTTCAGTGAGCTTGATGCGGAAGGGACCTATCAGTACCAGGCCTTCGGGGTCTCCGATCTGGGGCTCAAACGCGGCTTGGCTGATTCACTGGTCGTGTCGCCCTATTCGACGCTTTTGGCGCTAGCTCTCGATCCGAGGGCGGCGCTATCAAACCTCCGGGCTCTGGAACGGGTCGGATTGCATGGGGCCTACGGCTTTATGGAGGCGATTGATTACAGCCGGTCGGAACGTCGGTCCGGGGAACCGGGCGTGATTGTGCAAGCCTACATGGCACACCACCAGGCCATGGGGCTGTTGGCATTGGACAACCGGCTCAATGGCCAGCCCATGCAGAGGCGATTCCATGCCGATCCCCGGGTCAAGGCCACTCAGCCTCTCCTGTACGAGCGAATTCCGCTGGCGCCGCCGGTATACAAGTCAACTCATCGGGAAGGGGCATCTGCGCGCGCCGTCGTCGGCGAGTCCGCACCCCCGACCTCAACTTTCGTAACGCCCCACACGCCCACGCCCAAAGTGCAACTCCTATCCAACGGAAGTTACTCCCTGATGGTTACCAATGCTGGTGGCGGGTACAGCCGGTGGAATGATTTCGATCTGACTCGTTGGCGCGCAGACGGAACTAGCGACGGCTGGGGAGTTTATTGCTATTTGAGGGATTTGAAGACCAATCAGGTCTGGAGCAACACCTATCATCCCCTGGGGGGGCCTTTAGACAAGTACTTCGTCGGCTTTGCCAACGACCGGGCGGAAATGCGGCGGCTGGATGCCGGCATAGAGACCGAGACCGAGATCATTGTCGCCTCGGAAGACGACATGGAGATTCGCCGAATTACTCTCATCAACCGCACGGACCGCCCGTGTGTCTTGGAGGTCACCAGCTACGCTGAATTGGCCCTGGCTCAGCACGCCGCCGATCGCCAACATCCCGCGTTCAACAAGCTATTCATAGAGACCGAGGCCCTCGGCCAGGAAGGCGCGTTGCTGGCCACCCGGCGGCGGCGGGATGTCGACGAACCAACGATCTGGGCGATGCATATGCTTGTCGCCAAAGACACCGAGGAACAAGGCCTTCAGTTCGAAACGGACCGTGGGCGCTTCATCGGCCGGGGCCGAACCCCAGGCAGCCCCGTCGCGCTTTATCAAAATCTTTCCAACACCTCCGGCCAGGTGTTGGACCCCGTCTTCAGTCTCCGCCGGACCCTGCATCTGGAGCCCGGCGGGCGCGGGGAGTTTTATTTGCTGTTGGGCGCGGCCGGAACCAGAGATGGCGCGCGCGCCTTGGTCGAGAAATACGGCGACGCGCACGCCATCCAGCGCCAACTAGATTTGGCCTGGGATACGGCCCAATTGGGAATACGCCGGCTACGAATCCAGCCGGACGAGGCCCGGAGGTTTCAGCAGCTGGCAGGATCGATGCTCTATCCCGGTTGGCAGCTCAGAGCGACGGGGGAGCGAATCAAAATAAACCGGCTGGGCCAATCCCGGTTGTGGACCTACGGGATTTCCGGCGACCTGCCCATCGCCCTGATTACCATAGGTGAATCGCGGGACCTGAGCGTGGTCCGACAAATGCTGCAAGCACATGCCTACTGGCGGCTCCAAGGGCTTAAAGTCGACCTTGTGATCCTCAATCAAGAGGCCGTTAGTTACGAGCAGACCTTGACCGAAGAACTTAAACGCCTTGTCCAGGGCTATGCCGTTCATACGGGCATCGACGCGCCAGGCGGCATTTTCCTGCGCAATGCGGACCAGATGCCGGAAGAAGACTTTACGCTGTTCTTGGCGGCGGCGAGGGTGGTCCTGGTGGGCGCGCGTGGACAACTCGCCGCGCAACTCGCCGCCATGCCGCATCCGGTGTGGGAGTTCCCGCCACTTTTGAAGACACGAGCGGTGGAGGAAGAGCCCTCGGCGCCACTGCCCTTCATGGATCTGGACTACTTCAACGGCCTGGGGGGATTCTCCGGCGATGGCAAGGAGTACGTGATTTATCTTGGGCCAAACGCCTGCACGCCGGCGCCCTGGGTTAACGTCATAGCCAATTCCACCTTCGGCACCCTGATAAGCGAGTCGGGTTCGGGCTTCACCTGGGCGGGCAACAGTCAGCAAAACCGTTTGACCGCCTGGCGCAATGACCCCTTGTGCGACGCCCCTTCAGAAGCGGTCTATATTCGCGATGAGGAGAGCGGCGCCTTCTGGTCGCCGACTCCGCTGCCAATCCGCGAGCTGGACGCCTACCGCGCGCGCCACGGGGCGGGATACACGGTCTTCGAGCACAACAGCCACGCCATCGAACAGGAGATGGTCGTCTTCGTGCCCCAGGACGACGCGGGCGGCGATCCCCTCTGTTTGAAGCGCCTGCGTTTGCGCAACGATGGTTCGCGACATCGGCACCTGGCCGTGACCTTCTACGTCGAGTGGACCCTGGGGGAGCACCGCGAGGACACCCATATGCATGTGTTCACCGAACGGGACAATCGCTCGCAGGCGATCTTCGCCCACAACCGCTACCACCCCGTGGCCGGCGATGCCGTGTCCTTCGCCGCCACCTCTCCCCCCGCGCATTCGATCTCGGCCGACCGCCAGGAATTTTTGGGGCGCAACGGGAGCCTGGCCGATCCCGCCGCGCTGCACAGAGTTTGTCTTGCCAGCCGCACCGGCGCCAAGCTGGACCCTTGCGCGGCCCTCCAGGTAAAGCTTGAGCTGGAGCCTGGCGAAACCAGGGAAATGACCTTCATGCTGGGCCAGGCCGCGTCGACCGAGCAGGCGCGGGGATTGATCGCGAGGTATAGGGAAGAAGCCGTGGTGGATGGGGCCCTGGAGCGCACTCGGACATGGTGGGATCATGCCTTGGAGACGGTGCAGGTCACCACTCCAGAACTGGCCACGAACCTGCTGGCCAATCGCTGGCTGCTCTACCAGAACTTGAGCTGTCGGATATGGGGCCGCTCCGGTTTCTACCAATCTGGCGGCGCATTCGGATTCCGCGACCAGCTCCAGGATGTCCTGGCGTTGCTGTACAGCATGCCGCATTTGGCCAGAGAGCATATCCTGCTGGCCTGCGGGCGGCAGTTCCCGGAGGGTGATGTCCAGCACTGGTGGCACCCGGACACAGGCGTCGGTGTGCGGACGCGTTGTTCCGACGATCTTCTTTGGCTCCCATATGCCGTGGCTCGCTACGTTAAGGTCACGGGCGACACGGAATTGCTCAACGAGCAGGTGAATTTCATCGATGCCGGCCTCCTGAAGGACAGCGAGCATGAAATTTTCGTTTCGCCCAACCAGAGCAGCCAGAGCACCTCGATTTATGAACACTGCCGGCTTGCCATTAAAAAGGGGATGACCCAGGGTCCTCATGGGCTGCCTCTCATGGGCTCCGGCGACTGGAACGACGGCATGAACCGCATCGGTCAAGACGGCCGTGGAGAAAGCGTCTGGCTGGCGTGGTTTATCGTGGAGGTCTTGAATTCCTTCAGCGAATGCTCGGAGCTGTTTGGGCAGGCTGATGACGCCGCGCGTTTTCGCGCCGACGCGGCCGCGCTCGCCGGGACAGTGGAAGCCCAGGCCTGGGACGGGGCCTGGTATCTGCGCGCCTATTGCGATGACGGCACCCCGGTGGGTTCGGCGGCAAGCGAGGAAGCGAGGATTGATTCCATTCCCCAATCCTGGGCCGCGATTTGTGGGAGAGCCGACCCAGAACGTGCGGGCCAAGCCCTGCAATCCGCGCGGGACCACTTGGTTCTTGTGGATGAAAAGCTGGTGCTGCTGTTCACACCTCCATTCGATTCCTCGGCTGTGGACCCCGGCTACATCAAGGGTTACCCACCCGGAGTCCGGGAGAACGGTGGACAGTATACCCACGCGGCGTTGTGGCTGGCCCTGGGCCTGATACGGCGCGGGGACGGTGACGGGGCCGCCGCGCTCTTGCGGTTGATAAATCCCATTGAACACGCCCGAGAACCGGAGGATGCCGATCGCTACAAGGTGGAGCCTTATGTAGTCGCTGCGGATGTATATAATCTGGCCGGACGGGTGGGGCGGGGCGGGTGGACCTGGTACACCGGCTCCGCCGGGTGGATGTACCGCATTTTGATAGAGGAGATGCTCGGCTTGAAGATTCGCGGCGATAGTCTGCGTGTGGACCCGGTTCTGCCCTCTGACTGGGAGACGGTTTCACTTCGCTTGCGTCGCGGCGAGGCAGTCTATGAGATCACCTTGGACAATAGAGAGCGGGTGAATCGCGGGGTCGCTTGGCAGGAAATGGATGGCCGCAGGCTAAGCCTGGGTGAAGACATCCTGCTTGAAAACGGGCCGGTCAAACACAAGCTTCGTGTACGGATGGGAACAGAAATGGCGTGTTTGCGAACTGAGAAGAATGAATCTCATGAGGCATGAACCAACCCGGGTAGATATCGACGGCCCAAGGTCAAATCCAGTCAAGGTGTGGTATCTTGTAAAGGATTTTTACACGGCGGCCCCGGACCGAACAAATCCTTCCGCGGCTAACATCGGGGCAATGCTAAACTGGTAATGGCTATTGGCTAAACTCGAAATATACTGGTGGCTTTGCCACCATCAATCCTGGACCTGAGTAGCCTTTCCGTTGCCGGCCCATCGGCTTCTGGTTTATCGTCTACCGAGCAGTTGGCCAGTCCGGAATTGTTCCGCAGGGCTTAACGTTAAGGGAGATTTCGTGGGAAAAGGCTCTTCACCTACGGCCAACCAGCGAAAACCGCACAAGGAATCGACGACACCCAAGAAGTCTGCTCACACTGCGGCAAAAGACTTTCCCATAGTTGGGGTGGGGGCCTCGGCTGGAGGGCTGGAGGCCCTGGGGCAGTTTCTGGGCGGGGTGCCCGATGACTGCGGCATGGCCTTTGTTATCGTGCAGCACTTGGACCCCAACCGCCAGGGGATCATGGCCGAGCTCTTGCAGCGCGGCACCAAGATGAAGGTAAGTCAGGTCAAGGATCGCACCAAGGTGCAGCCTAATAGCGTCTACGTGATTCCGCCCAATAAGGACATGTCCATCCTGCGCGGAAGCCTGCACCTTTTTCCGCCCGTCTCGCCCCGTGGGCTGCGCCTGCCCATTGATTTCTTTTTCCGTTCCTTGGCGGCGGACAGGAGGGAAAAGAGCGTGGGGTGTATCCTGTCCGGCATGGGCTCCGATGGGGTCCTGGGCCTGCAAGCCATAAAGGATGCCGCCGGGGTGGTGCTGGTGCAGGACCCGGCCACGGCCAAGTACGAGGGTATGCCGAAAAGCGCCATCGAGGCGGGACTGGCCGACTTCGTGGCGCCGGCAGAGGATTTGGCCGGCAAGCTCATCGAGTACATCCGTCACGCTCCGCTGTTGGCCAAGAAAGCGCCGACTGTCCAGAGCAGGGCCCAGGGTGGCCTTGAGAAGGCGGTCATTCTGCTGCGGGCCCACACCGGCCACGATTTCTCCCAGTACAAGAAGTCCACCCTCTACCGCCGCATTGAGCGGCGCATGGGCATACACCAGATCGCCAAGATCAACCACTATGTCCGTTTCCTTCAGGAGAACCCCCAGGAGTTGGACCTGCTGTTCAAAGAACTTCTGATCGGGGTGACCAGTTTTTTTCGCGACCCGGCGGCATGGGAAATTCTCAAGGACAAGGCCCTGCCGGGACTATTGTCAGACCGCCCGGCTGGTTCACAATTGAGGGCCTGGACACCGGGCTGCTCCACCGGCGAGGAGGCCTATTCTCTGGCCATGGCCTTCAGGGAGGCGGTGGATGGAGTCAAAGGCAAGAAAGATTTCACACTCCAAATATTCGCCACCGACCTGGACCCCGATGCCATAGACAAGGCCCGCCAGGGCTTCTTTCCCGCCAATATCGCGGCCGATGTTTCGGACGAACGCTTGAACCGTTTTTTCACCAAGGAGGAGACTGGCTACCGGGTGGCCAAGGCAATCCGGGAAATGATTACCTTTGCCCCGCAAAACGTGATCATGGACCCGCCCTTCACCAAACTGGATGTCCTGGTCTGCCGCAATCTGTTGATCTACCTGGGCGCTGAGGTGCAGAAGAAGCTCCTGCCCCTGTTTAACTACAGCCTTAACCCTGGCGGGGTGCTTTTCCTGGGCAGTTCTGAGAGCATCGGAGGGTTTTCCGACTTATTCGAACCTGTAGAAGCCAAGATGAGGCTTTACCGCTGTAAAGAGTCGGCCGCGCTCGCCCCTCTTCTGGATTTCCCTTCCTCTTTTTCCGCACCCCCTGCCGGCGTCCAAGCTGAGGTCATGGAGTCCAAGCCCGCACCTAACCTGCAATCCCTGGCCGAGCAGCAGATACTGCGGGACTTCGCGCCTCCGGCAGTTTTGGCGGACAAGGAAGGCAATATCCTCTTTATCAACGGGCGAACAGGCAAATACCTAGAGCCGGCGGCCGGCAAGGCCAACTGGAACCTTTTCGCCATGGCCCGCGAGGGCCTGCGTTCAGGTCTGAGTCAGGCCTTCCACCAGGCTGCCCGCCGGAAGGAATCCATAACCATTAATGATCTGAGAGTGCAGACCGAGGGAGACGAGCAACGCTTGGACCTCACCGTCAGGGCCTTGGAACAGCCTCAGGCCTTGCGCGGCATGCTCCTGGTGGTCTTCAACGACAGCCCAACTCCGCCCATGACTAAATCCGCCGTTCGCAGGCCCCGGACGTCTGCCGGCAAAGCCCGCGTGGATGAACTGGAGCGGGAGTTGGCGCAATCCCACGAAGAGGTCCAGATCATCCGCGAGGAGATGCAAATATCCCAGGAGGAACTCAGGTCCACCAACGAGGAGCTGCAATCCACCAACGAGGAGCTGCAATCCACCAATGAAGAGCTGACCACTTCCAAGGAGGAGATGCAGTCCTTGAATGAGGAACTGCAGACAGTCAACGCCGAGCTGCAATCAAAGGTGGACGAGTTTTCCAGAGCCAACAATGACATGAAGAACCTGCTCAACAGCACAGACCTGGCCTGCGTCTTTCTGGATCATGATCTTAACGTGCGTCGATTCACCACTCAGGCCACAAAGCTGTTCAATCTCCTTCCCGGCGACGTGGGCCGTTCGCTGGGCGACATCACCTCTGGCCTGGCTTACCCCGATCTGGCCTCTGACGTGAAGGAAGTTAACCGGACTTTAGTCTTAAGGGAAAAGCAGGTGAATACAGGCGATGGCAGGTGGTTTCAAGCCAAAATCATGCCCTACCGCACCCTGGACAACGTGATCGACGGAGTGGTCATGACCTTCTCGGACATTACAGCGGCCAAGGAGTTGGAGGCAAGGCTGCGCATGGCTTATGAAGAGCTGGAGACACGAACGGCTGGGGAAAGCACTAAGAAACCAGTTCCCAAAAGCGGGAAACTGGATTCTTGAACGGACGCCCAAAGGCGTCCACCGGGGAGGCAGACAATGAAATCGGACAAAGGGCCACGGCCGGACCAGCCGAACTTGCGCCGCCGGGCGGAAGCGCGGTTGGAGGAAAAGAAGGCCCAGTGCTCCCCCGCCTCTGTGGATGACAACGCACAGCGGCTGGTCCATGAGCTGCAGGTGCATCAGATCGAGCTGGAGTTGCAAAACGAAGAACTGCGCCAGGCCCGGCTGGATTTGGAAGCCAGCCTGGAGCGTTACACCGACCTGTACGAGTTCGCGCCCGCGGGGTACTTTTCCTTGGACGACCAGGGCACGATCCTGGAGGTCAACCTGACTGGCGCGGCCCTTTTGGGGACAGTCCGTTCGCGCGTCCGTGGCCGGACTTTCGCAAGTTGTCTTGCCCATGAAAGCCTGGGGGAGGTCAACCAGTTCATGGAACATGTGCGGGCCAACCAAACCAGGCAGAGTTGCCAGGTGACCATGGCCAACCAGGGGGCGCCGGCGCGCCACCTGCACATCGAGGGCGCTCCCGCCGAATGGTCCGAGTCGGATGCAAGCAAGGCCGATGAAGGCCATGTCCGACTGGCGGTGCTTGACATCACTAAACAAAAAGAGGCCGAATCAAAGCAGAAAATGTTGGAGGTCCAGCTTCGTCAGGCCCATAAATTGGAGGCCATCGGCATCCTGGCCGGGGGCATCGCTCACGAATTCAACAATATTTTGGCGGCCATAATGGGCTACGCGGAGATGGCGCTTGAAGCAGCCCAGATCGGCAAGTCCGATCCTCAAGACATGGAGCGTGTAATCAGCTCAGCCGTACGGGCCAGGGATCTGGTGCGCCGCATAATGACCTTCAGCCGCACATCAACCTCGGCTTCCAAGCCAATATGCATAAATCAAGCGGTGGACCAAATAGCCAAAATGCTACTGCGGATCATGCCCAAACATATCACCATCCAAAGCAATCTGGCTCCTGACCTGGCGTCCATCAATGGCGACGCCGGTCAGATGGAGCAGATTTTGATGAACTTGGCCACCAACGCCAAAGACACCATGCCCGAGGGCGGCCGGCTTTCCATTGAAACCAGCAACGTATTTCTTGATGAGGGCTTTTGCCGCCAACACCTGGAGATACTGCCCGGCCAGTACGTGCTTTTGAAGGTGTCTGACACCGGTCTGGGCATGGACGAATCCAGCTTGGAGCACATCTACGATCCCTTCTTCACCACCAAAGAGGTTGGCAAGGGCACGGGTTTGGGGTTGTCCATTGTCCACGGCATCGTCAAGTCTCACGGAGGCCACATATTCTGCCAAAGCAAACCGGGCGAGGGAACCAGCTTCGACATCTACTTTCCGGCGGCACCGAATCTCGCTCCAGCCTCGGCTCTCCAGGTCGAGCCAATCCAAGAGGCTACTTTGGACAGCCAGTTCATCCTACTGGTGGATGATGAAGAGGCCCTGCGGGATCTCGGAATCCGTATTTTGGAAGGGGCGGGCCATAAAGTATTCACAGCACAGAGCGGGGAAGATGCCCTGGAACTATACCTAACGAGAGGTCATCAGCTGGATCTGGTCATCATGGACTTGGGCATGCCTGGCATGGGCGGAGTAAAGGCCCTTAAAGCCATCATGGGTATCAACCCCCGGGCCAAGGTTCTGGTCGCCAGCGGATATGCCGCTGAAGATCAAGTCAGAGGTGCTTTGGCCGAGGGCGCCGCTGGCTACGTAGCCAAACCTTTCAGCAAGGCCGAGTTGCTGGCCAATATCAAGCTGGTATTGATGAAAGACTAGCAAATCCTCCTATACTTCTAATTTCAATATTCTTAGCTCTCCGGCGCGTTTCGCCGGAGGGCATACAAGCGGCAATAAAGCGGCTGGGAATGCCCAAAGACAATGAATGACATGTGTATTACCTCTATTTATTAAGAGACCGCAAGGGCAATATACGCTTGTCGGCTATCGGCCCACCTTGGCATACGGGGGCAAAATGGCAGGAGGAAAGGCAAGGGCAAGATTCATGAGCGTTCGGACTCGCTGCCTCCGGGATCTGGTCCCCGCCAGTGTGCGGCACTTAGCACTACTTGCACTCTAAGATGGCCGCCCGACCTGTAGCTTGCCTCACCTCCCCTACATTCGAAACTCCCGAGCCCAGCGCAATATCCGGTTTGCACCGATGACCATGGCGGCGGCCTTCAGGCATAATGATAATATCGGCAGGCGGCAAAAGAGAGAAATGGTGCAGAGTCAATGATGAAAAAGCCCACTCGGGAACAAACCGAACCACAACGATTGCGTCGGACGGCCGGGGAGCGCTTGCAGGAAAGCCCTCCGGACAACTCCGAACTGCGGCCGGAAAACTTTCCCGCCATCCTTCAGGAGCTACGAATCCATCAGGTAGAGCTGGAGATCCAGAACGAAGAACTGCGACGCGCCCGGGAGGAACTTGAGGAGTCGCGGGACCAGTATTTCGATCTTTATGACCAGGCTCCAGTGGGCTACCTCAGCACCGACCCCAAGGGAAGAATCCTCCAAGCCAACCTGACCATAGCCTACATGCTGGGCCTGCCGCGCGGAAACCTGGTGGGGCAAAGCCTCTATGTCTTTTTGGATAGCGATGGCCAGCAAACCCTGCTGAAACATCTCAGGGCAGATGCCGGGGAAGGCGTCAGGCAGACCCTCACCATCGAAATGATCCGGAAAGACGGCTCCCGATTCCACGCCCAGGTAGAAAGCGCGCCACAACCGGTTAATGACAATCTTCCCTTGCAATTCCGAATGGCCATTGTCGATGTGACCGAGCGCAAGCGAACTGAATACCAACTAAGCCAGAGCGAAGAGCGTTACCGCCGCCTAGTAGAGACCATGCCGGATGGGGTCTTCACCCTTTCGCCCGATGGGGCTATTGGTTCTCTAAACCAGGCCTTTGAAAAAATCACCGGTTTTAACAGGGATGATTGGCTGGGGCGCAGTTTTTGGGACTTGCTTCACCCCGAGGATCTGGGCATGGCCAAGAAGCTGATAAAGACAGCCCTGGCTGGGAAAGGAAAAATAGCCGAGGAAACAAGAATTTTATCGAGCGCCGGCGACTACTTGATTGTTTATTTCATTGTAGAGCCGGACTTTGAGTTTGGCAAAGTTACTGGCGTCTGGGTAATGGGACGTGACATCACCAAACGCAAGAAGGCCGAGTGGGCCTTGCGCAAGTCGCGCGACACCATGGAAACCGAGGTGCGCAAGAGAACCTTGGAGCTGTCCCAGGCCAACCGGGACTTAGAGGAAGGACTGGAAAAGCGCAAAAAGGACGCTGCGGAGTTGCGTGAGCAGAAGACCGAACTGGAATTCAAGACCGTGGAATTGGAAGAGGCCAACACCGCCTTGCGGGTTCTGATGCGCCGAGGCGAAGAAGACAAGGGAGAATTGGAAAACGCCATTACCCAGCAAACCCACCGTCTCCTTGTGCCTCGCCTGCAGGGGCTGTTGGAATCGGGGCTTGACCAGAACCAGCAAAAAGTGGTGAAGCTGTTGATCTCCCAACTGAGACAGATCACCTCATCTTTTGCCCAGAGGCTGAACTCACCCAAATTCGGGCTCACGCCTAGAGAGACCCAGGTAGCTATGATGATTCGCGAGGGTTTGGCAACCAAGGAAATCGCCGAGGTATTGAAAGTCTCAGGAGACACGGTTGCAACCTATCGGCACAATATACGCCGCAAGATTGGTATATTAGGAAAAAAGATCAGCTTGAGCGCCGTCCTGTCCGATATTCAATAATGGTGACTTGAACTAGTCATTATTTCAATGATGTCTCATCTGTGTGTTTTCGGGATTTTAGGGGATAATTTAATAAAGATACAGCGGGCACCGCTTGCTCCCACTTGCCTCCCAATGGCCAAGTTTCGGCCAACCTCGCCAAGGCAAGCCCACCGGCCATTGAGAAGTGATCTTTCACTGGGCAACCAGTTCGACGGTTCGAGAGTCTTGTTTGGTCCCCTTCACACCTACAAGGAATTGAGGACCCATGGCCAGGATTCTCTTGATTGCCAACTACGGTTGGTTTCGCGATTATCACGCCTACCAGCTGACCGACAGGGGGCACGCAGTGCGGTGCGAAAACCTGTCGCCTCGGCTTAGCGAAGCAATCACATCTTTTCAGCCCGAGGTGATTGCGGCTGATCTGTCTGGTGACCGAGCCCCGGCTGATTTGTTTTG